>CAVVBW010000001.1:0-1547372 GCA_963746665.1 uncultured Acidobacteriaceae bacterium
GCGCATGCAGATTGCCGTTGTCATGATATTCAGCGCCGTCCCGACGGTTCCGACGCCGCTGAGCAAGACCCCGAGTGTCCAATAGTCCGTGCTGTGGCCCGGGGAGAAGACCCTCGCCGTCAGCGGCGCATACGCAAACCAGCCCACATCGGGCGCGGTTCCCGCGCCGTAGAGGCCATCCCCGCCGAGATAGCTGAAGTAGAGCAGCAGACCGCCGAAGGCCGATACCCAGAAGCTGAAGGCATTCAATCGCGGGAACGCCATGTCCCGCGCTCCGATCATCAGAGGGACAAGGTAGTTGCCGAAGCCGAACAGGATGGGAATGCCGACAAAGAAAACCATCGTGGTGCCGTGCATGGTGAAGAAGCGATTGAAAGTTTGCGGGGAAACGAACGTGGTTGTTCGGCAGGGCCAGTTGTATGCGGATCATCACCGCCTCAAAACCCCCGACCAAAAGAAAAAGCAGCGCGGTACGCCATGTACATCAACCCGATCTTTTCGTGATCCACCCGCGGGTGTCGATGGGCGCGCATCATCTTGCATCAGCCTGCGCGGCCCGGACGGTGTTGCCGTCTCGACAGCTGCGTTCACAGGGGTCTGAGTTGCCTCATGACGTCCTTTCCTTGAACCTTCAGCGACGCGTTGTGAGATAGGCGGTGACAGCGTCGAGATCGTGATCGTCGAGATGCATCGGCGGCATCAGGACGCCCGGCTTAGAGTGCGCGGGGTTGTCGACGTATTCCCGCAGGTTCTCCGGCGTATTGGGCACCGACCCGGAAGCGATGGTCGCCCGGCTGGCAAGATGCGTCAGATCCGGTCCGAACCTTCCGGTGGCTACCGTGCCTGCGATGGTATGGCAGTCGATGCACGCATTGTGCTCGAAGACCGACCGTCCTTCCGAGGAGCTGCTGCTCTCGGCTGCCGCTCCCGCGGGTGGGCGGCCCAGGTTGTGAAGTCGGCCGGCGAGTCGGCACTAGACCCGCAGCAGCATCTTGGCGCGCTGCGTCCCGCAGTATTGCGCGCACTGTCCGAGATAGAGCCCAGCGCTCTCGGGATCGATCCACATGACATTCACCTTGTTTGGAATCACGTCCATCTTGCCCGCCAGCCGTGGAACCCAGAAGCTGTGGTCTGTATCCGCTGAAGACATCGTCAGGTACGTGGGTCTCGGATGCTTCGGGTCGCTGACGGGAACGTGCAGTTCGTTCGCCGTAACAATGCCAAGCTCGGGATAGCGGAACTCCCACCAGTATTGGTGGCCGATCACCACGACGTTCAACGCTTGGGGAGGCTCGGGAGTGGCTTCCGAGACCCAGACGACGCGAGTTGTCGCCAGAAACAAGACCACCACGATCAGAATGGGAATCACTGTCCAGGAAAGTTCGATCGTGTTGCTGCCATAAATCTGCGGAGGCTCCTGATCCGTGACGCCCGGCCGATGGCGGAAGCGAATCACGGCATAGAGCAGCAAGCCCGCAACCGTTATAAAAATGGCCGCGGTGATGGCGAGCACGAGCACGGATAAAACGACGATCGCGTGCGCCGGCGTCCCCGCGGGCGAGAAGAGCTGGCTTCCCCTGCGCCAGCTTGAAGATCTCCCCCAAGGGAGATCCGGTGCGGATCAATGTAAGTTGCATACTGGTCGCCCGTGGTTGAGATGTTTGTTCGCCATAGACCCCTCTCTCCTCTCCGGAGAACACCGGGTTCCGCGTCACACGCATTCATCGACGGTGGGAATGTTGAAGAGTGCGGGCGGCTTGTCAATCGCCACCCGTCGCCAACCCCTCACACTGTCGACACCTAGCCCGTGCGAAGCATTCCGTTTTGTGCCGAGGTTCTCAGGCGAGTCAGCAACCACAGTGGCGGCGAACCGGGGTCCCCAGCGTGCGTATTCGTGCGTGCCGGGGTGGGAAGCCGCGTCTGCCTGGAAGGCAGATCTGCGAAGACTATCGCGATTTTCCGAAGAGAACTTCATACGGGGAATCTCCTTGGACCGCAATTCGTTTCAGTTGTGGATGGACACAGTAGAAAGGGAAAACGCCCTAGAGCCTGAGATGCGAGAACGGCCGAAGAAGGAAGCCTTCGAATCGTCAGACCTTGTAGATGCCGCGGCCAGCCTGCTCACCGGGCTTGAGAATCCGGCGTCGTCCGGCCTTCCTGGCCTTGGTCAACTTCAGCGCGCCGGAAGGCGAGTCTTGGCAAGCCAACCGAAGCTTGCCAGAGACGCGCCCGGTCATCTGGCCATCTCCAGTCCGAGCGTAAGTGATTGGTTTCAATTGTGTTGCCATCTGCATCAAAGTCCAGGCTGAATGGCGCCCTTCTGGAGCATCTCGGCCGCTTCAGACAGACGAGAGATGGCGGTGCGGGCTTGTAACCGCTGGTGACTTCGTCTTCCTGTTCGCTGATGCTCTTAAAAAAGAGAGCCTTTCCCTTGATGTGAACGTGCGTCTCCGTCGTTTGCCACTCGCCTGGGGCAATCTCCCGGCGCTCAATGTGGAAGGTGCCCCCTTTCTGAAGTTTGCCTAAAAGCCCCCAGCCAAAGTCAACCGGAGCGGTGAGATGTCCGCTCAGGCTGATCAAACGCTCTTCTTTTAGATCGACGACCATTTCACCGTACATTGCCCCGAGCACCTGCAATTCCCGGCTCGGTGGCTGAAATTGAGGATTGGGTTTGAAGTTGAGGGTCGCGGTAGTGTCATTCCGGCTGGCAAGCGTCCAAATGAAAGCCACGGGAAGAACCTGCATAAAAGCATGTGCTTGCTGATCGTCCTGTTCGCTCGCCCGCCGCGCTTTCCGTTGGCGGTTTGGCGAGTTCACGAGCTCTTCCATATCTTTGTCATCCTGCTGGCGCTCTTCAGCAGTAAGCACACGACCACCCATTTCGATCGTTTTCGCAATATCGCCCGCTGCGGTCTCTACGACGATCTTGACCGTGTTCGTCTCCGGCGTTCGCTTTTGATCGCGGTAGACCCAATGTGAGTGATCGTTCGTGTCGGCGCGCGATTCATTTTGCATCACATGCTCGATCAATTGATTGACTTGATCGACGGATGCCGTCTGCGCGGCTCCTGTGCACACAAAAGCCAGCACGGCAATGACGGCGGCTATCGGCAATCCGAAATTCAACGATGCTGTAGCGAATTGATGAATTTTGACCATCATCGAGCGATCGATTCATGGCCGATCGATGGCGCCTATCGAACCTATTGAGTTTTGATGCATCTCTTGCCGCTGAAGGACATGTGTCGAGGATTGAACGGAATGGGCGGTCAAAGCAGGGCCGGGCAGGGCAGGATCTGGAAGTATCCGCGCGTCCGCGCAAGAGCATTTCTATGAATCCGGGCCAAGATTTCCGGCCAGAAGTGGTCTCATAAATCCGTGAAGCTGTCATCGGCCATGGGGCGAGACCCGCCGCTAAAGCGGGGCTCGTGCGCCATCCGAAAAAGCTGAATCAGGTACGAGACCACTTCCAGCCGGAGTTACTCCAAAAGAATGGGCTCTGGACGCTCCTCCGTCTTCGGAATAACCTCTTTGTGGTGCGCGAGAAAACGAACACAGGCGTTCCAGCGCAGAATTGCATCATCGCCGCTGCCCGCGGCCGCAAGCGCTCCGCTTCCTCGAAGAGCCCGAGCGCCTTGACGATCCAATCGTAAACGTAGCCGCAGGAGCCCATTCTGCCGGCCGCGTAGCGTGCCTTCGCACGCCGCTCGGCTGCGATCCCGGAAGAGTAAGCGCGATCGTACGGCGCCTCCAAACCCGATATCACCGCCATGGCGCTCGCAAACGCGTTCTCCTCGTGGGGAAACTGATCGGTCAGAGACAGAATCAGGCTGATCTGCGCCTCCCGGTTCGCCGGGTCCACTTCTAGGATGTCGCGGCAGATGCTCTCGGCTTCGTGTGGCTCGTTCAGCAGGCGGTAACGTTCGGCCTTGGCCAGCGCGCTGTCGACGCTATCGTGTGAGATAGGCTTTAAAGTGAACATATGACCTCCCGCCGATTATTAGACGATGCGCTCTAAATGATGTTGAACAGTTGCTTGAGCGGATCGAAGAATGGGTCCACCACCCGCTCCTTGAGCGGAATGATCGCGTTCTCGGTAATCGTGATCGACTCTGGGCATACCTGCCGGCAGCACGTGGTGATGTTGCAGTAGCCGATATTATGCTTTTTCCTTAAATCGGTCACGCGGTCTTCGACATCGAGAGGATGCATTTCGAGCGCCGCGGCGTAAACCAGTAAACGAGGGCCGATGAACTCGTCCTCCTTATGGTGCTCGCGCAGGACGTGGCAGACATCCTGGCACAGAAAACACTCGATGCACTTGCGAAACTCCTGCACCCGTTCGACGTCGGCTTGCTGCATCCTCCAGGTTCCATCGGGAAAGTCAGGTGCGCGCGGCCTGAATGCCTTGATCGTCTTCTTGGCCTGGAAGTTCCACGAGACATCGGTGACCAGGTCACGGATCACGGGAAAAGTGTGCATTGGCTCGAGGATGACCGGCATCTCCAGGTTGAGATTGCTCAGCCGCGTCATGCACATGAGCTTCGGCATTCCATTGATTTCAGCGGAGCACGAGCCGCACTTGCCGGCCTTGCAGTTCCATCGCACCGCAAGATCGGGCGCCTGATGAGCCTGGATCGCATGCACGGCGTCCAGAACCACCATGCCCTCCTCGACCGGCGTGACGTAATCCTGAAATTGGCCCCCGGCCGGATCTCCTCGCCAGATTCTAAACATCGCCTGCGTGGCCATCTATTGCATCTCCTCGATCACGGCCTTTAACTCAACGGGTATCGGCCGGAGAGCGCACTTTTCGACGTGCATCTCGCCGTCCGCGCCGCGCTTCACGACGATATTGTGTTTGCCCCACTCCGCGTCCTTGCCGGGAAAGTCCTCGCGAAACTGCGCGCCCCGGCTCTCTTTTCTGAGCAGCGCGGCGCGGGTGATCGCCTCCGACACCACCAGCAGATTCTTGAGGTCCATGGCGGTGTGCCATCCGTTGTTGTACTCGCGATTGCCCGCGATACCCACACGGTCCGCACGCGTATCGAGCTCGGCGATTGCCTCCACCGCCTGTTGCATTTCCCCCTCGGTGCGAACAATGCCGACCATCTCCTGCATCGCATTCTGCAGGTCGTATTGAACCAGATACGGATTCTCGCCGGAAGGACCGCGCTCGAAGGGCAAGAGGGCGGCGGCTGCAGTTGCCTGAAGCTCGTCCTCATCGACCTTTGCCGCCGCGCTGTGGTGGGCCGCGAATTCCGCCGCGAATCGCCCCGCGCGGCGGCCGAAGACCACCAGATCCGAGAGCGAGTTGCCGCCCAGCCGATTCGCGCCGTGCAGTCCCGCCGCCGCTTCTCCCGCGGCAAACAACCCCGGTACGCTAGACATCTGCGAATCCCCGTCCACGCGGATCCCGCCCATCATATAGTGAGTCGTCGGCCCGACTTCCATCGGTTCTTTCGTGATATCGAGATCCGCCAGTTGTTTGAACTGGTGATACATGCTGGGCAGCTTGCGCTTGATGTGCTCTTCCGCCTTCGGAAGGTGCTTGCCGATCCAGGCAATATCCAGAAAGACGCCGCCGTGGGGCGAGCCCCGTCCGGCTTTGACCTCGCGATTGATGCACCGGGCGACATGATCCCGCGTGAGGAGTTCGGGGGGCCGTCGGGCATTCCTATCGCCCTGCGTGTAGCGCCATCCTTCCTCCGGCGTTTCCGCCGTTTGCTCCTTATAGAGCTCGGGAATTTCGTCGAACATGAACCGGCGGCCTTCCCGGTTGAGCAAAACGCCGCCTTCGCCGCGCACGCCTTCGGTCACCAGGATGCCGCGCACACTGATCGGCCATACCATGCCGGTCGGATGGAACTGAACGAACTCCATGTCCTGCAGTTCCGCGCCGGCGCGATAAGCCAGCGCAAGCCCATCGCCCGTATATTCCCAACTATTGCTGGTGATCTTGAAGGCGCGCCCGATGCCGCCAGTGGCCAGCACCACCGCTTTCGCCTCCCACAGCTGGAAGCGGCCCCTCTCGCGGTCATATCCGCAGGCGCCCGCGATGCGGCCCGAGTCCAGCAGCAGGTTGAGCACTGTGCATTCCATATGGACCGTCATCCCGGTGTGTATGCCGTGATCCTGAAGCGTGCGAATCATCTCGAGACCGGTGCGATCGCCAACGTGGGCCAGGCGAGGATAGCGATGGCCGCCGAAGTTCCGCTGCAAGATCCGCCCATCCTTGGTCCGGTCGAAAAGCGCGCCCCATGCTTCGAGTTCGCGCACGCACTCCGGCGCTTCCTTGGCGTGCAACTCCGCCATACGCCAGTTATTGAGGTATTGCCCGCCGCGCATCGTGTCGGAGAAATGCACGCGCCAATTGTCACGATCGTCGACATTGGCCAGAGCCGCGGCAATGCCGCCTTCGGCCATCACAGTGTGCGCTTTGCCGAGGAGGGATTTGCAAACCACTCCCACTTTGGCGCCGGAAGCCGCCGCTTCGATCGCGGCGCGAAGACCCGCTCCGCCCGCTCCAATTACCAGCACATCGTAGGAGAACCGCTCGAACTCCGGCACTATAGGATTCTCCAGTCATGCCAGACGCCCATCGAGCAGAGCCGGATGTAAAGATCGGAAAATCCCACCCAGAACAGGCTTACCCACGCCCACTTCTGGTGCCGTGCGTTCAGGCAGCTAACGCAGTCATAGAGTTTATGTCGCACAGGGTGTTCCGAGATCCGGTCGAAATTCCCCCCGGCCAAGTGCCGGAAGGCATGACAGCCAAATGTGTATCCACCGAGAAGCACAACATTGATTACCAGCACGATGGTTCCAATCCCGATTCCGAAACCGTTAGGGAAATGGAAGGCGATCACTGCGTCATAGACCAGAAAGGCCCACACCACGTAGGCGAGCCGTAGAAAGTAGCGGTGAAAGTTCTGCAGAATCAGCGGGAAGCTTCGTTCGCCGAGATACTTCTTGCGCGGCTCGCCCACCGCGCACGCCGGAGGGTCGGCCCAGAACGACTTGTAGTATGAGCCGCGATAGTAGTAGCAGGTCAGCCGGAATAGGCCGGGCATCCAGAGAATGAAAAGCGCGGGAGAAAACGGCAGCCAGCCCGGATACCATGACGGTTTTGGGCCAAACAGCGCGTGCGGGGAGCTGCCGAAGATTTCAGGAGAATAAAATGGTGAGATGTAGGGCCCGAATGTGTAGTGGGAATTCTGAAATGCCGCCCACGTGGAATACACCACAAATGCGCTCAACCCTACAAAAATCGCCGATGGAGAAATCCACCATCGATCATGCCTAGACGTCTGGCCGAACCTGCCGTCTCTCCAGACGACATCGGGACCCGCCATTCTTTGCCCTCCACGCCAGCGGAGACCCGCAAAATTTGACTGCTCCCCCCGCTGGCCACGGATTATAAGCGGCGAAGTTCTCGACACGCAAGAGCATGTGGAGGCGCTTCTCTTAGCCCGCATTTCTCACCAGGTGTCGTAGCGAGGCGGGGGAGAAGGCTGCGGATACAAGGCGCGCGATGGTTAGCGCGCGCAGGCGTACTTGACAGTACGTCGAGCACGGTGACCGAGCGCAACGCCATAGACACAGCCTTATCGCCCGCTGCAGCAGATAGCTGGTGAGAAATGCGGGCTAGATCGTGCATGAGTTGTTGGACGCGGCAGAGAGAGGAGCTACACTGACTCCCTCGCATGCTCAGCCCGGCAATCATCATGGCGGCTCTCCTGACATTGCTGCCCTTCCTGGCGGAGGCGTTCTTCGCCGGATCGCTGGCGCGCCTGACACAATCGCTCCCCAGGACTGTGCGGCTTCTTGGCCCTGCCGTCCTGTGTGCGCCTTACACGCTGGTGGCATACGCCGCCGGGATCTTTCGGTGGGGCTGGTTCGCGCTCTATGCGTTGCTTCCGGTCGCGGTCTCGATCCTGCTCTGGCAGGCCAGGGATGCGGATCCCGGCCAACGCGGCAACTGGCGCGACTTTCTGGTTCTCGTGACATTGGGTCTGGCGGTCGATCTTCGCTGGTTTGAACCCGCTTGGCCTGCCCGCCTAGCCGTTTTTGGCAAGATTCTATTGCTGGATGCGGCTATTTACGGCTTTCTCGCGATCCGGGAACTCGATGGGACTGGATTTGATCTACGGCTGCGGCTGCGCGACCTAGCTTTCGGATTGCGCGAATTTCTCTTCTACGCGCCAATCGCGATTGCCCTTGGCCTGGGTCTCGGCTTCCTGCACTTTCACGCATCTTGGCCGCGGCTGCTCGAGTTCGTAGGCGCATTCACATACACTTTTTTCTTCATCGCCGTTCCGGAGGAACTCTTCTTCCGCGGGTGGTTGCAAAACCTGCTGGAACGGCGCCTGGGGCGCTATCCCGCACTCCTGTCGACGGCAGTCCTATTCGGGCTGTCGCACTGGAACAAGCGCGCCATCCACTTCAACTGGCGCTACGTGTTATTGGCTGCCGTGGCGGGAATCTTCTATGGCCGGGCGTGGCGGCGGGAGCGGCGGGTTGGAGCGGCTGCGATCACCCATGCATCCGTGGACACGGTATGGTCTATGTGGCTGGGATGATCGCTACCAACACCGATACCCTGTGCGCTAAACTTAAAAACCAACGGCGCAAAACATCGGACAATTAGAACAGGCTCCAACGATCAGGTTCGCTCCACGTGTCACGCTCCGGGGCAGCTAAAGCAATTGGGACATGCAGGAAAATCCGAACATGCGTGGCCACTCCTGCGAAGCATGTTGAAAAACGCGCCGAAGCAACGAGCGAGGCGCAAGAAACCGCGCTCCTTCCGCCTCATTCTCTGTCTCTTGTTCTGCTGTCTTCCTGTTCTGGCGCAATCCCCGCAACCACGGTCGATCGAGACCGACTTACCCCAAGCGCCGGGAATCGGCATCCTGCCTGGGCAGAACGCGCCCGATCGGCAAGAGCAGCAATCTTCGGGCACGGTCTTCGGTACGGTCGTCGACCAGAATGGAGACGCCATTGTCTCCGCGCGGGTGAGGCTTACGCGCAATGGGCTATCCGGGGAGCAGGAGGCGGTCTCCGATGCCTACGGACAATACATCTTTACCGGCGTAGCTGCCGGGCCCTTCCAACTGACGGTCAGCGCAGAGGGTTTTGCGACACAGCCAACGCCCGGCATCCTGCATGCTGGTGAAACCCTTGAGGTGCCGAACATCTCGTTGCCGGTCGCTGTCACAGTCACCGACGTTCACGTCAGCGGCGCGAAATCGGACTTCGAAATGGCGGAAGCACAGATCCACGTCGAGGAGAAGCAGCGCGTGCTCGGCGTCATTCCAAACTTCTATGTCACTTACGATCACAACGCGGTTTCTCTCGCCTCAAAGCAGAAGTTCGAGCTCGCATGGAAGAGCAGCGTGGACCCGGTCACGTTTGCGTTTACCGCGGTGGTTGCGGGAGCGGAGCAGGCGGAGAATGAGTTCAGCGGCTATGGACAAGGCGCACAGGGATACGCAAAGCGCTATGGCGCCTCGTATGCGGATAGCTTCATCGGCACCATGATTGGCGGCGCCATCCTGCCCTCGCTTCTCAAGCAAGACCCACGCTATTTCTACAAGGGAACCGGAGGTACGCGAGCGCGGATTTTATATGCGCTGGCGAATGCAGTCATTTGCAAGGGAGACAATGGCCGCTGGCAGACGAATTATTCAGGCATCCTGGGAAGCCTCGCCGCCGGCGGCATCTCCAACCTCTACTATCCGGCAAGCAGCCGCAACGGAGCGGAATTGACCTTCGAAAATACGCTGATCGGCATCGCCTCGGCGGGCGCCTCAAATCTCTTTCAGGAATTTATCGTTCGCAAATTCACACCCCACCTTCCCCCACTTCAAACGGTTGTGCCATAGCTATGTTGGAGCCGTATAACATGCGCATTGTTTCTCTCCTGGCGAGCGCCACGGAAATCGTTTGTGCCTTAGGCGCCGGCGAAATGCTGGTAGGGCGGTCGCATGAGTGCGATAACCCGGAGTGGGTGCGGCGGCTTCCGCGATGCAGCGAACCCGCCTTCGACGTCTCTGTTTCGAGCGCGGAAATCGATCGAGAGGTGCGGCGGCGGCTCCGGTCGGGCGAGCCGATGTATCACGTCCACGCAGACTTGATCGACGAGTTACGCCCCGATCTGCTGATCGCGCAAGAGCATTGCGAAGTGTGCGCCGTCACTCCCGGCGATATCGAGCGCAGTGGGGTTTGCGCGCACGCCGCGCGGCAACTGGCGCTCGCCGCCACCTCCCTCCAAGATATCTTCCAAAGCATTTTGCGGATATCGCAAGCGCTCGATCTTGAAGAGGAGGGCGGGGCCCTTCTCCGGCGCGAACGGCAGCGCCTGGATAGAGTACGGGGGCAGGCTGCGCATTCGGTCCGGAGAACCGTGATCGTGCTCGAGTGGACAGACCCGTTATTCGCAATGGGAAACTGGGGTCCCGAACTGGTGGAAATCGCGAACGGCGAACTTCTGCTGGGACGAAAAGGCGAGTACTCGGCCGCCATTCCCGCCGAGCAGCTCCGGGATGCGGATCCGGAATATCTGATCGTGGCGCCCTGCGGATTCGATTTGGAGCGGAGCCTGCGGGAGCAAAGTGTATTGGAGCGATTTCCGTGGTGGCGGGAGCTTCAAGCCGTCCGTAACGGCAACGTCGCTTTTGCGGACGGTAATCTGTTTTTCAACCGGTCCGGAATGACGATCTCCCAAACGGCGGAAATCATTGCCGAAATCCTCCACGGACGGCCCTTCGCCGAAGTGACCCAAGGGGTACATTGGCGATGGATCGAACGATAGACCCCCGCGGCGCGAGATTATCGCCGTTAAGAAGGGGCAAAGACGGGGAACTGATCAAGTTTGAAATCGATAGAAACTAGCGCAATAGCAATATGGCCGCCGACACAAAGACCCCAGCGGTAACTACCGTTCCCCACACAACGTTCGAAGCAGAGGCGTTACGTAGCCAGCTAGGGATTGGCCGCCTATTTTGGTCCCGTCCGAGGAATAGGGCCAATAAGATAACGGAAAGAGCGAACTGGAGCGAATATAACGCTATTCCAATTGCCATGCCCGCCATCCTCTCACGCCTCTTGCAGCTCCACAAGTTCCTCGATAGACCAAACTTTACGAGTACCAAAGACGGAGATTGCTGGTAGAGCATTTTAGGTTAGGCGTAGAGGCCTAAAATGCTCTAAAATCCCGCCACTGACTCTTTGTGGAGGGCTTGTGAAGAAAGTCGCCGCGTGTGTTCTTTTGCTGCTTCTCGGTTTGTCGCTTTCCCTCCCGGCCGCCGCTCAGGCCGGCACCAATGCCATGCCAACCACGGCACAGAGGGAGAAGGCAAATAGGGTGCGGAAAAGGTATGTGAGGCACCAGAGGAAGGCAGCAAAGAGGGCGCGAAAGGCGCAGACGAGAGCTTCGAAAACCTTAAGGGCACAACATCCGGCAGGCCATTGACGGCGTTGTGTCAGACTACTTCCCGCTGCAGCAAAAAGTGGCGGAGATTTTTTCCACGCTCCCCGCCACTCTCTGTTTTACCAACTGCATAAAACGTGTCACCTTTGAGGATGACACTGCCTCGGCTCTCTAGCGGCCGAAGCCGTTGCCATTGCCGAAGCTGTTACCGTTGCCGTTGCCGTTGCCGAAATCGAACAAGTCGAACAGATCGCCAATGGCTGGGCCGTTGACGGGCACGTACGGGTTGCCCGGCTCCGCGATCGGGTTAGGGAAATTGTCCCGGCTGCGGCGGGTGACCGTCGGAAGACCCCAATTCCGCTCGATGAATTTGAGGATCGAGACATGGTCCGAATACTCGTGCGAGATGTGTCCCGCATTTGTATAAGGAGATACCACGATGAGAGGAATGCGCGTGCCGTCGCCGAAGAAGTCCAACGCCTGAACGTAGCCGGAGTCATAGTAGCCGCCGCCTTCGTCTTCGGTAATGAAGATCGCCGTATCCTTCCACAGGGCCGGGTTCGCCTGTACCGCATCGATGATCTTTTTCGTGAAGCCTTCGAACAGGTCGAGCTTCGAAGACGAGGGGTGTCCATCCACCAGCCCGCTGGGTTTCACGATGGAAACGGCCGGCAGTGTTCCGTTCGCGATATCGGAGTAGAGGTTTGCGGTGTCTTGGATGTGAGCGGTGCGAACGGCTTTGTTGGCCATGATCGAAGTGTCATATTGGAAGGGATTGCAAATGTTGCAGTACTCGTCGCTGTTCGCTCCGATGGCCCCGTAGTTCTCCTGATACGGGTCGGGGACATAGCTATTCCACTGGTCGCCGTAATACTTCCAGGAAATGTTGTGGGCGATCATGTCATCGCCGATGCTGGGGGTCGAAGAGGGCGGAACGGTAAACGGAGTGTTCGCCGGATTCTGGTCAATATAGGCATTGTTGCCGTTGCCAAAGTAGCCCGGGTTGTAATTGTTTAACAGATAATAGTGGCCCGTTTCACAGCGGGGATTGATGTGCATGGATTTGAGGTAAGCCACGATCGGGCCGACGCCGGGCTGGGTCGGGTCCGAGCAATCGCTATAAGACCCGCCGCCGTAAACCGGCTCGGATTTATAGGGCGGCGGATAGCCTTCGTTATAGCTCTCGCCATAGCCGTCTTCGGTGTACCAGTTGTTCGTGCCGGGCTGTGGATTGGGGTTTTCAACTTCATTGACGGTCCCCTGGTCCGGATTGGCGTTTCCGTTATAGAGGGCGCTGAACACCGTCGCGTTGTTGTTCGGCGGTACGGCAGGTTTCCCTTTCGCATCGCTGAACCAGATCATGTCGCCGTGGCCGAACATGATGTGGTTGGCGCCCGTGCCCCCATTGACGGACTGGTGGAAGTTATCGCTCATCGCGTAATCGTCCGCAAGTTTTTTGAAATATGGGACGTCGCCGTTTTGCATGTTATAGAAGCCCATCGAGCTTGATCCCTCGCCCGTCGTCTTCGCAGCCGAGGAATATTCAATGTTGAAATTTGACGGTGGCGCCACGCCGTTTGTTCCGGCGCCTACCGTGACTTCTACCCAGGGAAACAAACCTGCGTCGCAGCCGGACGGGTTCTCGAACGTCGCGTGCGCCGCACTGCAATCCAACTGCTGCCACATCTGATAGAACCGATGGACCGGACTCGCCGCATAGGCGTTGTAATCGAAGGTCTTGTTGTTCGTCAGTTGAAAGGGACCCGGGGGAAGCGAGTCGACATCTGAAATTCTAAGGTCGGGAGTACCGGATGTCTGGCCGGTGCCTCCCGAGACCAGGTACTGATAATAGCTCGGTGGGAGCCCGTTTTCAGACGCTTCGGCAAGGGCCAGACTGTCGCCCTTCACATAAGAGTCCGTGGGACCGCCAACCAGCGGAGCCGGCAAAACGTTGTTCGGGAAGGATGACTTGGGTGGACTCAGAAGGAAGGCGTCCGGCGTTTGATCTGCCGCAGCGCTTTGTTCCGCCTTCTGCATGTTGCGACCTGGAGTTCCGTCGGCTTTGATGATTCCTTCCGAAAGCAGGTTCCAAACCTTTTCTCCCGGCTTGGGCACATATGTGGCAAAAACGTGATCGAAGCTGCGATTCTCGCCGATGATGACAATGACATGCTTGATGGGTGTTTGGGTCTCATTGTCACGCGATGGTTGTGGGGGGGTGTTCTGAGCGAAGGACGAGCCAACTGCAAACTGAAAAATTGCAATTGACACTGACCCAACGCGCAAAGCATGCAACGCTCTTGTCGCCAAGTTCCGAAGCATCATCTGATTCTCCTCTAGTCGTGGCAAAAGCCACCGCAAGAGTATTGATCCCGGTGTGTTTCAATCAGATTTCTCTCTTGTGAAGAACTGAGAAATTCCTTAGAGATTGCGAGCGCAAAGGATGTGCGCTTCGTCGGGCGGCGGGGATTAAGCTTTGTTGAAAATGCGCGATTGCAGGCAACCCTCAGTCGTTATGCGGGCGTCATTGTGTCATTTGGCGCTCTCGACTCCGTCCTCGGGCTCGACACGAATCACTCCCGTCATCCCATTGTCTTCATGCTCCAGGATGTGACAGTGGTAGACAAAGGTGCCAACGGCGTTTGGGTCGCGAAAATCCATCCGGATGCGGACACTGGGATATTCGAGTGCTCTGCCGTCGAAATACGGCACGTTGACTGTATCGCGGAGAAAGGGCTCGTTGACCGGCCTCCCAAGATAATCGATGAGCATGAAGTGCAGTTGATGAATATGGAAGGCGTGCAGCTCATTGGAACGATTTTCGATGATCCAATCTTCCACGGTTCCCTGCTTCACGACAATATTGGGAATCTTCGATGTGGGGTCGAATGGTGCAGGTGTTTGCCCGTCCACCGTGAGATAAAACTCGGTCGCGCTGTTGGGGTTATTCGGATCGAGGAGCTTCTCTGAGAAATACAGCCTTCGTGTGCGTACTGGAGTCACGCTGCCCAGCCAGGGCATCGCGGGAGGGGGTAGCGGTTCCGGCGAAGCCGCAAGTCTCGAGCGCGGCTCCGGCGCATTGTCCGAAACTGCAATGGTTGCAATGGCGCGGTTGGGATCGTTTTCTCCGCCCGGCCCCGTATCGACGCTTCGCGTCACCAGAAGCCCCGCGCTGCCCTGGGGTAGTCCCGTAACGATGAACTCCACGCGTGCTCCCGGCGGCACGCCGAGATGGGTCTGCGTGTCAGCGGAGTCTCCCAGCGCGCCGTTCTCGTTGAGAGGCACTCCGTCCAATGAAATAAGGCCAAGCGGTTGGGGAACACGATTGAATAGAACTTCCAAATTGAGATAAGTGATAGCCGACGCGTTCAGCACGCGCCATAGTTGGCGCTCCCCCGGCCGCATCTCGATCACGGCGGGCTTGTAGTCCGGGTATGGAACAGGCACGTAATTGATGGAGAGATCTTTTGCCGGCTTTCCGAAGCCCATACCGGTGTTGGCGGCGTCGCCGTCATGATCGACGAGGAACCGGGGGACGACGGGCTCCGATTTGGAGGGCGGTGCATTCGGGTTGAGCAGGTCGCGATCGCGAATGATCAGCACTCGTTCCGGCAGGCCGGCCACGGCTTTGTTCGCGCGCTCGATCCCTTGGACGATGATCGCGCCGGATGCTCCGCCCAAAACCTGCACTTTGGTGAATCCATGAATATGAGGATGGTACCAATACAGTCCCGGTGGCTCATCCGCCGGGATGCGAAACCGATACTCAAATGGCGGATCGCCCGGCTGGATCGATGTGTTGAGGACATCGTCCTGATGGCAAACGGGAGGAATCGTCAAACCATGGAAATGGAGGTTGGTCGAAACCGGCGTCATCAAACCGCTGGAACACGGGTTTGTCCGCGTAGCCCGCTCGAGATGCATATTCCGATGGTTGGGTGCGGCAGCTTGAGGACTGAGATCGGTTAGGTCGTTCTTCAGATTAAGAATGACAAGGTCCCCGGGATTGACCCGCAAAGTCGGTGATTCGTCGCCGCGCTCGTCGATATAGCAGTAGCGAATCGAGCCGTCGGGCTCAATCGAATCGCGAACCGTCAGATCGACCTTCAGGACACCGTCCCGGCTGCGCAGGTCTTCAGGATCCTGGACGACGCTGCCCACACTCTGGCGCGGGCAATCGCCGGCTACCATCTTAGGGGCTCTAGGGGATCCGAGACATACATGGGCTCGGGCCAGGCACAGGATTACAAACGCAAAGATTGACCAGGATCTCTTCAGCCCAAATCCATTCCTGTGCCAAGCGCTCGTTGCGCTCGAGGCACGCGCGACTGGAATTCTTCGAGATCAGGTTATTCCCAGCTCGATGAATCGTTGATGAAGAGGTCGCTAAAGAACGGACAAGCTGGACGGCTCCCGCCGCTGCCGTCCCAGAACTTAAGGACAGCCTTCTAGTGGCCGCCGCCGGTCGCGTTTTCCGCCTGAGTCAGGGCGGCGTACAGCGTAGAGAAATCATCGATCTCTATATAAGGAGAACCGGGGCCATTCGTCTTATTGGTCACTACCCACACGGTAGGCGTCTGGTGAACCCCCATCGCTATGCCGAGATCCTTATCCGTGTTCACCTCCTGGGCGAGCTTGCCCTGCGGATCCAGGAGAAACGGCATCGCGACCCCGCGGTCCCTTGCAAACTTTGCAGTGAACGCCCGCAGATCGTCGGGAGTGGCGATGCTGGTCTGATTGGCGAAGACGGTGTCGCGGTAGTCATCCCCCAGTTTTTGGGATTTCGTATCGAACCAACGCGCATTCACCGCGGCTTGGAAGCTCCAGTTGTGCTGGGGTAGAGGAAAGTCGTGCCGGATCCAGGGCACGTGATATTTCTCCGCCGCCTGTTTCAGCACTGGATTTTCCTGGCTGCAGCTAGGACACTCCATATCCTCGAACTCGACGATGGCGACCTTGGCTCCGGCAGGTGGCCGCAGGACCCAAAGTGTGTTTGTGGGGACCGGGGCGGAGGGCTTGAATTGCGCTGTCGCCGGCAGAGCGCCTAGCGCCATGCACAGAGTGAAAACAGCCAAGGTTAACTTCCAGGACGTCCTCTCACCAAACTCACAAGATGAACTCAAATTTCCCTTGTAGCGCATATCAAACATAATATGACTAGAGTACCGGTTCTGGAGCCAAGGAGACAGACCTTTGCGCTATTTTCTCGTCCTGCTGGCGCTCTTGGGCGTGATCGTGTCCGCCCTTGCGCTGCATGTCCATTATGTAAGCGGCGCTCAACCTTGCGATATCAATGCACATTGGGACTGTGGCGTCGTGAACCATAGCCGCTTTGCGCTCTTTCACGGGGTTCCTGTTGCGGCAATCGGCATCGTCGGCTATGCGTTGCTCGGCATGCTGGCCTTGCTCAAGAAATACCGGCTCGCCGTGATCGCCGCGTTGATCGGATGCAGCTACGCACTCTACCTCTCGAATATCGAAGCGCATGTGTTAGAGGTATGGTGTCTGTATTGCGTCATCTCTCAAACATTGATCGCCTGTCTCCTGCTGCTCTCCGCGGTCGTGGCCATTCGGGAATCGCGTTAGGAGCCGTCCATCCGCATCGCCGGAGATTCCGACAGCCATGCTATAGTGGTTGTCGATTTTGGAGGTACGAATGAAAGGCCTTCTCGTCTGCATACTCTCTTTGTCCACCTTCGCGGCCGCGCAGGCCCCAGGCAGGCCGGCAGCGCCTGCCGGCCCAGGTCTCACCCTCACGAGCACTGGATTTGAGGATGGCGGGATTATCCCCGACAAGTACACCGCGGCCGCGGGCGCAGCCGCTGTTTCTCCAGCCCTGCAATGGACGAATGTTCCGGCCGGCACCGTTAGCTTTGCGTTGATCCTCAGCGACCCCGATACGGCACTGCGCAAGAATACGGATGAAGTGCTGCACTGGATGATCTTCAATATTCCCGGCACGGCACACGGGCTCCCTGAAGGCGTTCCCGCGGGGACTGCGCAATTGCCCGATGGATCGATACAGGCAAAGAACACCCGTCAGGCGCCCGGCTATATGGGGATGGGGGCTCCGGCGGCTGGTCCGTACCACAACTACACCTACGAGCTTTTCGCTCTCGACGCCAAGCTCGACCTCGGTCCGGACGCTACCCGCGCCGATGTCCTCAAAGCGATGGACGGGCATGTTCTCGGCAAGGCCTCGCTGGTTGGCCGATTCCACCGCTAGACCTGTATAAATTGTCATCTCGCCTGTCCGGCGTGCCGTGGAACCGGACCCTGACCCTTGTATCTTCTGGAGCAGCGGCATGAAAATGTCGCGGTGGGGGACCGATGATCTCGATCCCCCGCGGGCGGACGGCTCCCGTTGACCCTGTGGTGTTTTACCACCGCCGCTCAGCACAGGGACCGCTGCCCAAGTCACGCACGACCGGACAGTCGCATGACTTCCAATCGCACATACAAGGCAGGTTACCGTGACGCGGATCATTTGTGGAGTGGATATTTCCTCGGTCTCGCTTGAGGCTCGCATCGGCCGCGAGGGAGCCACCGGCTCCTTCCCCAACACCGCCGAAGGCATCGCCGCGCTGGCCGCCTTTTGCCAAGCTCATCAGGTGGAACTAGTGGCCATGGAAGCCACTGGCGGCTACGAGCAACAGCCCTTCGCCCTGCTGACACAAAACGGCTTGGGCGTAGCCATCCTCAACCCGCGTGCGGTGCGCCGCTTCGCCGAAGGCATGGGTGTATTGGAAAAGACCGATGCACTGGACGCCGGGCTGATCGCCTGGTTCGCCGAGGTCAAGGGTTCCCGACCGCAGTCGTTATCCTCGCCTGAGCAGCAACAACTCCGCGCCCTGGTCAACCGTCTGCGCCAGCTCACCCAAATGCGCACCGCGCAAGGCAACCAGCGCCGCCTCATCACTGATGCTGCCGTGCTCGCCTCTATCGATGAGTTGCTCGCGCTGCTCGTCCGCCAGATGCACGAGCTGGAAACGGCCATCGCCGAGCTGATCGCCGCCGATCCGCTGTGGCGCCAGCTCGACCATGCCTTCCGTTCCATCAAGGGGGTGGCCGATCGCACTGTGGCGCGTCTGATGGCCGAGATGCCGGAGATTGGCATGCTGCCGAATAAGGCCATCTCGAAGTTGGCGGGTGTGGCTCCGCTGGCCCGCGATTCGGGCAAGCATGAGGGCAAGCGCATCACTCGTGGGGGTCGCGCTTCGGTCCGTGAGATCCTCTTCATGGTTGCCAGCGTGGCGGGCCGCTATGAGCCGGATTTCATCGCTTTTCAACAGCGTCTTCAAGGAGCGGGCAAGCCCGCGAAAGTTATCCGCATCGCACTGGCGCACAAACTTCTGGTGCGGCTCAATGCGAAAGCCCGACAAGTCCGTCAGCAGATACCAGCTGCCTGCTCGCCGGCAGTCGCGGTGTCATGAGCCGGCCGCAGCCGGGGTTGTGGGAAAGCGGAAAACGCCGCATCGTTTTCCGTCTTTTCCATCAACCCTCTTGACAATCCAGACAGTCGCTGAGTGCAACGAAGGGGAAGGGGCAGTGGAGAGATCTGCGGTTTTTAACGGTCTGCCTTATCTCGGAGACCCCGGACTTATGTTAAGAATTTCCGGGGCACCACACTAGCGCTGGTGCGCGGGAATCAGCGCCAGCAGGTCTCGATCAAGAATAGACTTTCCGCGGTCCGCAAGTTCGTTGAAGTCACGATAAGCAATATCGAGATCAGAAGTTGCGAGAACTATGCCAAGCTCCCGCAAGCGGTGGGCCAGGGCGCTCCTGCCGGAGTGTTTGCCCAGCACGATGCGGTTGTGAGGCACGCCGACAGAAGCGGGCGTCATGATTTCATAAGTGAGCGGGTTTGCCAGTACACCGTGCTGATGGATGCCCGCTTCATGCGCGAATGCGTTGCTGCCCACGATGGCCTTATTCGGCGCCGGTCCGAAGCGAATGAGTTTGGAGAGCAACTGACTGGTGGGATAGAGGCGGTCGAGCACGATCGAGTGCGTGTAGGGAAATTTGTCCCTGCGCACCATCATGGCGGCGGCAACCTCTTCCAGTGCCGCATTGCCTGCCCGCTCGCCGATGCCGTTGATCGTGCACTCGACTTGCTGAGCACCGGCCGCGACCGCGGCCAGAGTATTGGCTACCGCCATGCCGAGATCGTTGTGGCAATGTGACGAAAGCGTAATACCGGCCACTTGCGGAACACGCGATTGCAGCATTTCAAACAAGGCGCCATACTCGGTCGGGATGCAATAGCCAACGGTGTCTGGAAGGTTGATGACGGTAGCTCCAGCATCGATGGCCACGGCGACCATCTGACAGAGAAAGTCATGGTCGGTGCGGGTGCAATCTTCCGGAGAGAATTCAACTTCGCCGAAGTAACGACAGGCCAAGCGGACAGAGGAATCGGCTTGTTCGAGCGCTTCGGATCGGGTGATCTTAAGTTTGTATTGGAGATGGATATCGGAACTTGAGAGAACAATGTGGATGCGGGAGCGCCGAGCGTGCTCAAGAGCGCGGGCCGCTATTTCGATATCTTCCTTGCGGGCGCGGGCGAGGGAGGCTATGCACGGTTTGCGAACCTCCCGGCTGATGGCCTCGATCGCGCCAAAATCGCCTTCGGACGCGATCGCGAAGCCGGCCTCGATGACGTCGACGCCGAGTTCTTCGAGAGCGTGAGCCATCTCGAGTTTTTCCTGGATGGTCATGCTGCAACCCGGGGATTGTTCGCCGTCCCGCAAGGTTGTGTCAAAAAAGATAACGCGATCCGATGTCATTGATGTCCCCCCAACCGTGATTCATATCCGTGATGAAGCCGACGGGACGGTACTCTCGATGCCCCGTGGGGTACCGTCAGAGTCGATTGTCACCGCCAGCCTCTAGTTAGGGGCTGGGGAACTTCACGCGGCGCGTCGGATGACCCCGGGGGACGGTGATATTTGTCGTCGCCGTATTTCTCTGCTTTCTCCAATTTCTCCGGTTTCTCCAATTTCTTAAGGACCTCCTCCATCCTCTGCCCAAATGCGCTGATATGGGGTTCTGAGAACATGCTCTCGTGATCTCCCGGGGTCCACACTATGTCTAGCCCCTGTAACGCGACATCCCGCCATCCCAAACTCGTATCAACGATGGATCTGTTTGTTTCGGTGGGACGAAAGAGCGTGATTCGCCCATCGTAAGGCTCGACGGTTTCGACTTTCACCGAGGACAGGTTGTACATGAAATGAGGGCTGGAGATTCCCATCCGGCGGCAGATCCCGAACACCACTTTCCAATGTCGCAAGAGAAAACGGCGGAAACCAGATGAAACCCGGCTCCGCAGCGCCAGCCAGGCGTACCGGACCCTCCCATATCGAGAGAATTGTGCTTGCCGTTTTCGATGAAAACTGATCATCCCGCGAATGCGATCGGCGATGTTTTGCTTTTGCCGCTTCCGCTGCAATTCCGCGGCAAGTGCGGGGTGTGCCGAGTCGATAAGCCCCAGCAACGCCACCTCACTGCCAGAAGCGCGCAAACTCCGCGCCAGTTCGACAGCCAGAGGGCCGGCGGCGCACCATCCGATCAGGTAGTATGGCCCCTCCGGCTGTACCTCCCGGATCTGGTGCACATACCCGGCTACGCGATCCGCCAGAGATGTCACGCGCTCGCTATCGTCCTCGCCTTCGTGCAATCCATACAAAGGGCGGTCCGCTTCTGTTACCTTGCGAAAGCGATCATAGGTCAGATACGAATGCACGATGAACAGTGGCTCCTTGCTTCCCAAGGGCCGAATCGGAACTAACGCTGTGCTGATGGTTCGCCCACGAATCAGCGTGGCCAGTTGTTCGATTGTAGGAGAACGGAAGATGGTTGCGATCGGCAGCGAACGATCGAAGACCCTGTTGATTTGAGTGAATAGCTTCACCACCATCAGCGAGTAGCCGCCGACATCGAAGAAATTGGTTCGGATTCCGATCGGGCGTGTTTCAAGCACCCGCTCCCAGATCTGAACCAGTTTGGCCTCAATGGGATCTCGCGGGACTTCGACAGGCGCGGTGCTGGTCATTGCCGAGAGTTTAGACAGGGATAAGGCCTTGCGGTCAATCTTGCCGTTGGGGGTCAACGGCATCTTTTCAATCATGGCAAAAGCTGCGGGAATCATGTAATTGGGCAGTCTCTGCTTCAAGAAGCTCTTTAGATCCTCGACGGCCGGAACGATCTGCGGATTTGTCGGGACGAAGTATGCAACCAGCCGCTTGTCCGCCGCGTCATCTCCCTGGATCACAACCACGCACTGGCTGACGTCCGCATGTTGTTCGAGAGAAGTCTCGATTTCGCCCAGCTCGATCCGGAATCCCCGAAGCTTTACCTGATGATCGACGCGGTGAAGGAATTCAATTGATCCGTTCGGAACGCGCCGCACCAGATCACCCGTTTTGTACAACCGCGCTCCGATCCGAGGATGGAACGGGTCGGCTACGAAGCGTTCCTTTGTCAGCTCGGGGCGCCCCAAATAACCCAACGCTAAGCCGTCGCCTCCGATGTAGAGCTCTCCTGGGATACCGGCCGGCAGCGGTTGGCCGCCGCCATCCAGAACGTAAAAAGTGGTGTTGGCAATAGGCGCCCCGATCAGAACCGGCTTGTCTTTTTCTACGCGTGAGACGGATGACCAGATCGTTGTCTCGGTTGGTCCATACATATTCCAAAGAGACTGGCACCTTGGCAACAACTCACTGGCGAGTTCGGACTGCCATGATTCTCCCCCACAGAGGATTTTCAGCGCCGGGCTGCCGCGCCATTCGGAATCGAGCAGCATCCGCCATGTCACCGGCGTTGCCTGCATGACGGTTACTCCGAAGCGCTCCATCAACGCCAAAAGCTGCTTCCCGTCTCTGGCTGTTTCGCCCGAGGCGATGACCACGCGCGCTCCGGCGGTGAGCGGAAGGAAGAGTTCGAGGCCGGCGATATCAAACGACAAGGTGGTTACCGCCAGCAGAGTGTCCCCGCCGGTGATCCCCGGCTCCCGTTGCATGGAACTCAAAAAGTTAACCAGCGCGCGATGCGGGATCTGCACTCCTTTGGGAGTGCCGGTGGAACCCGATGTGTAGAGCACATAGGCCAGATCCTCCGCCTGCCTGCCTGACAACGCCGCGGAGGCAGGTCGTCGCCCAGATATCGATGCGGGCAATCTATCCAGACAGACAAGTTGAGCCTGTTGTGGATGAAGAAGGCCCCGCAATTTCTCCTGGGTTAGTACGACGAGCGGTTGCGCATCCCTCAGCATGAAGGCCAAACGATCAGGAGGGAACGACGGGTCGAGGGGAAGATAAGCCCCGCCGGCCTTCAAGATCCCCAACAGGCCCACCACCATCTCCACCGAGCGCTCCACGCAAATGCCGACGAGAGTGTTTCGGCCCACTCCCAGTTCCTGCAAATAGCCGGCCAACTCGGTCGAGCGCTCTCCCAGTTCCCGGTACGTCAGTTGCTCGTCTTCAAAAATGACTGCGACGGCGTCAGGCGTACGCCCGGCTTGGTCCTCAATCAGTTCGTCGAGGCACTTGTCCTGGGGATAACTCAGTTCCGTCCGGTTCCAGTCGACAACGATCTGCTCGCGTTCGCCAGCCGTCAACAGCGGCACTTGCGCAATGTTTGCGCCCGGATCGGCAACTACGGCTTCCAGGAGGACTTGATAATGGCCTAGCATGCGAGCGATGCGATCTTCATCGAACAGATCGGTGCTGTATTCCATTTCCAGCCATATCTCATCCCCGCTGTCGGTTGCGAAGAGAAACAGGTCGAACTTGGACGTATTGCTTGACCCCATAAGCGAATCGACCACAAGCCCGTCCAGCCCGATGAAGGAGAGCTGCTGATCGCGATCGCGCCAGTTGAGCATGACTTGAAACAATGGGGAGTAGCTTAGATTCCGTTCCGGTTGAAGCTTTCGAACGATCTGATCGAAAGGCACGGCGCGATGGGTATAAAGATCGAGGACTGCCTTTTGCACGCGGCCGAGCAGATCGCGAAACGTCATGTTGGCCGAGAGCCTGGTCCGCAGCACATGTGTGTGCAGCAGGAAGCCGATCACCGATTGCAGTTCCTGTTGATCGCGGTCGGCCAAGGGGAGGCCTACCTGAATGTCCTCGCTTCCCGTGTAACGGTAGAGGAGCGTGTCCAGGACAGCGGCAAAAATTGTGAAGAGGCTGGTTTTTTCTTGCCGGCTCGTGTTGCGCAGCGCTTCTGTCAATGCTGCATTCAGTTTCCAGCGGATCCGGCCTCCCTGGTAGGACATGATTGCCGGACGGCCTCGATCTGCGGGCAATTCGAGCAGTGCCGGAGCTCCCTGCAGCGTCTCCTCCCAGAAAGTCAGATCCGCGGAAAAATCAGTATTGGCAAGCTTCTTCTCCTGCCAAGCTGCATAATCTCCGTGAGTGACCGGCAGGGCTGGCAGCGCGACCGGCTTTCCGCTGATAAGCGAGCTATAAAGTGCCGAGAGCTCCCGCCAAATAATCCCTTCCGAAGACCAATCGCAAACGATGTGATGCATCATGAGGATGAGAACGTGCTCCCGCGGTCTCAAACGTAGCAGGGTCACGCGAATCCCGGGTTCCGCTACAAGGTCGTAGGGAACCCTCGGCTCCTCGATCAACAAACGGTCTATCTCCGCCTGGCGCTCCTCTTGCGGCAGTGTGCTCAAGTCAATCTTCTTGAAGCGCAACGGCCAGCTCTCATGAATCACCGCGTGAGGCATTTCGTCAATGATCTTGATGGTCGAGCGCAGCACCTCGTGCCGGTCAATGATCACATTGAATGCGCTCTCCATCGCGTTGACGTTGAGTTCGCCTGTGAGTCGAACCGCTTCCGTTTCGTTATAGAGAGGCACATTCGGGTTCAATTGCTGGAGGAACCAGAGCCGCTGCTGCGCCAGGCTGAGCGGGCTGGGGAGTGACGAATCACGCCGGGGAATCATCTCTTCGGCGGCCAGAGGCATGTGCTGTTCGAGGAGGGTCTGTTCCCAGTTCGTCGATTGGCCGGCGAGATCCTCCCCGTTTGTGCCGGCGGACGGGCGCAGCCGCTGCCTGACCAACTCTGCTTGCTCAAATACTGTGGCGTTCTCAAAAAAATCGGCAAAGTCGAGCATGACGGGTAGTTTCTCCCGAAGCTTCGACAGGCATTGAATGGCCAACAGCGAGTGGCCGCCCAACACAAAGAAATTTGTATGCGGATCGACCTGCGGCACCGCTAGAACCTCTGCCCAGACAGCCGCGATGATTTGTTCGATCGAAGACACAGGGGGCGGTAGAGCGTTGTTGTCGGTAACGCGGCCGCTACCATTGGCTGCCTCGCCTCCGGGCTGGGTACCTCTGGCGACTAGGGAAAGCACAGCCGGATCAAGCAGCCGGAGCCGCTGCACTTTACCCGAGGGGCCCTTCGGCAACTCCTTCAGGAAGTGAATCCGTGAGGGTGTTTTGAAATGGCCCAACCGGCTTTCACAGAATGCGAGCAACTCCTTCTCGTCGATAGCAATCCCCGGCCGCAAGACCACGAAAGCCACGGCATCCTCGCCGAAATAACGATCAGGCACGCCTACCGCTGCCGCTTCGAGCAACGCCGGATGAGATTCGAGGACCTCGTCAATCTGGCGCGGAGCAATATTGACACCGCCCTTGATGATCAGCTCTTTCGAGCGGCCCACGATGAAGAAATAACCGTCCTCGTCCCGGCGGGCGAGGTCTCCGGTATGCAACCATCCGTCGGCATCGACGACAGCCGCAGTGCCTTCGGGATCCTTGTAATAAGCCCGCATCAGCGCTGAACCGCGCAGGAGCACTTCACCGGATTCCCCGGACGGTACTTCTGCTCCATCCCGGTCAACGATTCTGGCTTCGAAACCCCAGGGCAAGCCCGGCGATCCGATCTTGTTCTTCCCCGGAGGCACCGGATTGGAGAAGACATTGCCCCCTTCCGTCGAGCCCATGGCCTGAAGGAGCGGCAGATTGAACTTGTCTAAAAATTGCCGATGCAGCGACGGCGACAAAGGCGCTGACGAAGAACGAAAGAAACGAATTCGCTCAAATGCGGCCTGGCGGCAATCCTTTTGAGGATCGTCCCAATCCACGAGCTCGGAAATGATCGTTGGGACCAGAGCCGACCACGTGACGTGGAAGGTATCGATCCAATCCCAGAATTTACTGACAACAAAACGATGAGCAACAACTACCGAACCGCCGCACAACAGGGTGGGAATCAGCGTTACGCATTCGGCGTTGATGTGGTAAAGGGGCAGCACCAGAAGCGACCTGTCCGCCGCGGAAAGCTGATGTGCCTCGATCGAGTTCCGCCCATGGGCAAGTACGGAACTGTGAGTATGGATCGCGCCCTTCGGCTTGCCGGTGCTCCCGGAGCTGTACATCAGCAGCGCCACATCGTCAGCCATAGGAGCGGGCGCGACGGAATTGGCGGCGGTTTCAAAGGCCGGCAGCGGGCCGTCCACGTTCGCGGAGATGATCCGCATGTCCCGGCGGACCGGTTCCAATGCTTCCCGAAGCAGCATGGCATATTGGTCTTCGACGAAGATCACCTTGGCGTCGCAATGATTCAGCATGTAAGACAACTGCGTGGCGCCCGCGCGAACATTCAGCGGTACTGCAACGTACCCGCCGTACATGGTTCCAAGGAATAGTTGCGCCGTAGCCAGCCCATTGTCCATTAAGAGCGCAACCTTATCGCCACTCTCCAAACCCGCTTGACGCAGCATCTTGGATAGAAGAATCGATTGTTGCTGCAATTCATGGAATGACACCGTGGTCTCGGTTTCCGGGCTGATCAGAAACGCAGTCTCCGGTTGCACGTGAGCCATCACGTCCATCGCTTCACGGATGGTCGTTATTCCTCTGCCGATATCCATAGGACGGAAAGACTCCTGACATCCCGTGTTGCGCATTCAACCGAAAAGCATGAGGGGGAGGGGCAGAGCGCGAGTGTACCGTTGGAACGGGAGGTGAACTGTAGAAATCCTATCAGGCGTAGATACGTTCTTGTCGTTACAGTGGTAACCCTATCTTTTAAAACAGAGTAACCTTCTTCACCACCCCTTCCTCACCATAAGATAGACGGTGTCGGTTCCTCTTGGCCGCATCGTGCTGGAAACCGGCCAACCATGTTAATTCTCCCACGCTGCAAACTGTGATGTGCATACGTAACAACTGAAGTTGTTACTATATCTATCCAGCCCGTGAGGCTGAAGGAGCTTAGAGCCTGCTATCCACCTCCTAAGTGAATAACAGGCTCTAAGACTGGCCTCTTGCTATGACGATGAACGATCTCGAGCTGGAAGCGTCTCCATCGGCAGTCGCGGAGGCCGGCGACCCCCCTTCGCGCTCCCTGGAGTCGCGCGCAATCAAGGGAACGTACTTCGTCATCTTTTTTTATGGCGTGGCCATGAGCTTGCGGCTCCTCAGCAGCGTGGTTCTGAGCCGCCTTTTCCTCCCACAGTACTTTGGCTTGACGGCCCTGATCACAACCGTGATTGCCGGCATGAACTTGTTCTCTCACGTGGGGCTTCAGGACAGCGTCGTTCAAAATCCGCGCGGAGATGATGCAGCTTTTCTAAACACGGCTTGGACGATCCAAGTAATTCGCGGCGCCGGGCTTTTTCTACTGACGTTCCCTTTAGCTTGGCCTATCGCTCATTTTTATAAAGAACCGCAGATCGAGTATTTGCTGCCTGCCTGCGCATTTGGCTGCTTGGTAGCGGGCGTCAGTTCGCCGAGCCTGCTTACCTTAGGCCGGCATATGGGAGTAGGACGGCTCTCTGCGCTTGAGTTGTTGAGTCAAGTCGTTCAGTTTGCGGTCACTCTTTTGTGCGCGTGGGTTCATCCCACGATCTGGGATCTGGTGATTGGCAGGCAGGTCGCGGAGTTGGTTCGGACGGTTGCCAGCTATCGGATGCTTCCCGAGGTTCGTCCCCAATTCACCTGGGATAAGGAATCGGTCCGGCAGTTGGTGCACTTTGGCCGCTGGATCCTGGTTGCAACCGCACTTACTTTTCTGGCTCTCCAGTCCGATCGCCTCATCCTGGCTAAACTGGTTTCCTTTCGGACCCTGGGCGTCTATGGCATCGCATTTTCTCTTTCGGATATTCCCCGTCAGATCATTCTGCAATTTTGCTCGCGCGTCGGCTTTCCATTTATTGCAAGATTCTCCCACCTGCACCGCAGCGAATACCGCGCAATCCTGCTGAAATACCGCCTATTGGTTCTTGCCGCCGGCGGATTGCTGGTCATCGCCATCGTCTCGACCGGCGATCTTTTTATTCTCCATTTCTATACCAAGCCTTATCACGATGCGGCCTGGATGATCGGTATCCTGGCTGTCGGTCTGTGGCACACCCTTCTCTATTCGACTACCAGCCCGGCCATCCTTTCCCTGCAGAAAGCGCACTACAACGCGATCGCCTATCTCGTGTATTGCATCAGTTTGTATATTGCTCTTCCATTAGGGTTTCATCTGGAGGGTATGGTAGGCGCCGTGATCGCGGTCGCAATCGCCGACCTGCCGGTTTACTTCGTGAATGCGTTCAGCGCCCGCCGCGAAGGGATAAGTACTTTCCGGCAAGATGCGTTCTTAACTTTCTTGTTCCTCGTGGTTTTAGGGCTGGCCTTAGCGGCTAGAGTGGCTTGCGGACTGGGCTCTCCTTTTGCGCGCATCCCGTAGAGGGTACGCAACTCGGCAAAATGCCCGTTAGGCGGTTGCGCGGCCGGCTGCATTGGTTCGCGGCGTGACGCGCCGGCGCGACGACAATTTTGCCCGATACCAGGCTTCAAAGACATTGCCGACCAATACGCCCGCGAGAAGATAGTAGGCCGCGCCGTTCCACTCGAAGATGGCAAAGCTGACCGCGGCGACGAGCACACCGCACACAATTTGGCCGCGGTACTTCACCGGCGAGGTCGGCGGATCCGTCAAGATGAAGAAGGCGAAAAAGAGGGCCGCATGAAGATCGGGTGCGCGAAACATGTCGGCCACTTTACCGGGATCGCCCAGAAACGCCATGAAAGTAAACAGCGCGAAGTAGGTGCCGAGAAACGTGAGCACCAGCGGGATCTTGTTCACCCGGTCCGCGATGAACGCGCCCGTCGCGATGAGCACCACCAAAGCGATCGACGTAAGGTCGGGCAGGGCGCCCCACCAACTCTGACCCGTGTGAAACACATAAAACGTGGCGACCAGGGCCAACGCCGCTGGATTGAAAACGTTCGCCGCGCGGCCCCGGAAGGTGTGTTTGCCGACGATGGCGACCACCGAGGTGCAGGCTGGCACATACCAGGGCTCGTGCGGAGTCAAGACCATGGCGATGATCAAGCCTGTAAGGATAGCTCCACTGGGAAACTTCCAATCGCCTTTTACCCAGCGCAGGATCAGCACGTCGATCAGGCTCGCGGCGATGATGGCGCTGGCCAGCCCGGGTGTGACCAGCCCAATTCCTTCCTTCGGGGCAGCTAGGACAGCCAGTATCGCGAGGACAATGGTGAGAAGGCCCTTGGGCGTGCGGAAGAACTGCCGAATGGCTTTAACAGGCATTGGCGCTCGACATCCCTTGGGTGGCGTAGCGCTCGAGCGCGGGAGAGTAGATCAGCCCGTCTACGCCGAGACGCTCGAGCAACTGAATCCCCTCGGTGGGACCAAGAACGAATGCCGCTGTTGCGACGGCGTCGGCCAATACCGCGGTGGGCGCGACTACCGTCACGCTCGCCACGGCGCGCGGCGACACTCCCGTGCGCGGATCGAGAATGTGATGACCTTTGTCTTCCGTGGTGCTCGGTCTCTCGTAATCGCCCGATGTACAAACGGCCTGGTCTGAAACCCTGAGAGAATCGATCAATTCATTCAGACGGCGCGGATGCCGGATCCCGACCGACCATGGCTCACCGCTTGGATTGTGGCCGCCAAGATAGAGGTCCCCGCCGGCATCAATCAAAAAATCCCCAAACGGCCGCAGCTCCTGCGCGGCCAGGTCGATCGCCAGCCCCTTGGCAACGGCTCCAAGATCGAGA
The DNA here is from genome assembly GCA_963746665.1 of uncultured Acidobacteriaceae bacterium. Lineage (GTDB taxonomy): Bacteria > Acidobacteriota > Terriglobia > Terriglobales > Acidobacteriaceae > PALSA-350. The sequence continues at coordinate 29,479 of CAVVBW010000001.1, forward strand.
ATCAACGGGCGAAGCAGGGTGATCGTCCTCTCGACCGGGTCCAGCCGAACGTCCCGATAGCTGACCGAGCCGCCGGGTTCGAGCGCCGTTCGAATCGTCCGCCTCATGCGATACTCCTGGTCAAAACCACGCCTTTCCATGGTGTAGCCGACCGTCGGATCGAACGCGCCTCCGCTCTCGTCCGCCACCGCCAAAGCGAACTGGACCGCTTCGTAAAGGATCGTGCTTACCGGAACGGCGACGCCGGTCTGCGCCGCGAGCTGCATCACTTCGCTTTGCTCTTCAAACCGGGTGCAGCACTCTTCGATCCGCCGAAACCATGCAAACGCCCGCTCGACGGTTTCTTCGAGTTCGAATGTCTTTTCCTGGTCCACTCCACGGCTGGTCACCTGGATGGTGACCACGGTCCCCATGAGCGCGACACTGCGGCGATAGCTGTCTTCGCTCACCCGCCCTGCGCTCTGAAGAGTGCGGCAGTAACGGCGTCCTGGAAGGCATAGCTGCTATCGCTGGCGCCCGATACACAATCGATGCTTGGGTTCTGTCTGGTCACTACCTGCCCCGGCAACGCGGCAATCCACGAGCAGGAATAGGCAGTTTGGCATCTGTCGATTCCCGTTAAGACGATTCTTCCGCCCTGGACCACAACGGACGCCCGGATATCTCCGTGGGCGGATCTGCCCCAGCCGTAATATGTTCCGTCCCTATAGTGAACCTTTGGCGCGGCGACGGCGGGCGTGGCCGGTGGCCCCGCAAGTGACTCGGCCGGACCGGCAGGGCTGGTTGGAGCAGTTGGAACAGCGGCGGCGGGTGGTGTGGCCGGTGACGCCGAGTTAGGATCGGCCGGGGGAGCGCCGGGTGCGATCGCCGGTGGAGTCGAAAGGGATGCCGTGAGCTCCGGCTGCGGAGTCTTGGCAGGCACGGGAGCCTTGCTTCGAACCCGGAGAGACGAATCCGGAGCACGATCTTTTTTAGACGCCGCACCAGGAACCGGGGAAACCGGAGAAGGTGTGACGGTGGCAACGGCAGGTGGCGCTTGGGTGGCTGGCCGCGCGGCCTTAGACGGCTCTTTGATCGGCTCCAGGGAGGCCGCGATCGGTGCGGGCGCTCTCCGCCGGGCTGCCTGCGCTGCAAACGCATCGGCGGCGGCGCGGGTACGGTTGAATCCGGCGGCGTAGACGGCGATGATTGCGGCGGCGCTTAGAGTGACCAGATTGTTTGGAACCCTCTGTCCTCTCGCGCCTTCGCTGTGGCTTTCGGATCGCATCCGGGCCGCACCAGCGGCTGCGGCTCCAGCCAACAGAATGAGAGCGCCACCCGTGACCGCGCCCCATGCGGGATGCCCGGTTAAGATGGCCACTCCAGCCAGAACCAGCGCGACTGCCACCCCGGAAAGCTGCGATTTACTCATAACCGTCCTCTGCGCCCCTACAATTTACACAGTGGCCACCGGTTTCAGCAAGCCGCTATTGTGATGGGGTTACCATCCGGCGGCTGCGCCATCCTTTCGCGTATCGGAGCCGGCGCGGTAGACGCCGTTGACGGGCTGCTGCGAATTCTTGCTGAAAGCCGGCTTAGGCTCCTGGGGATCGGGCGTGAAGAGGATGGCCTGGTATCCGCCCATGCCGCCCCCGCCGACCGATACCACCTTGTGTCCCATGGCCTGGAGCTGAAGCCCGACCAGCTTATAGGCCTGCGTTTCGAGCGACACGACATTGTTGGCCTGATTGTGATGGAAGTGGGCCATGTCGGAGGACATCTGCAGATTGGCCCCCAGATCGACCATGTTGACCATCATCTGGGCATGGCCTTGCGACTGCATGTCGCCGCCCATCAATAGCAGGGTCATGAGCTGGCCGTCCGTGCGGCCACCCTGCTCGACGAAGCCGGCGGCGAGCGTGTTGTAGGGTCGCTTGTGGGGCGCGATCACGTTGGGGCTGGCGGGATTCAGGTTGAACAGCCCCCCGCGATTATGCAGGATGAAGCCATAGCCCGGCACCGTGAGACCCGAGCCGAAATTGGCGTAGTTGCTGTTGACCCAGGAGACCATGTTGCCCCAGCGGTCGGCGGTCGAGAGCACAATCGTGTCGCCATCTCCCTCGCCGGTGCTCGGGGCGAGAGGGCTCGCCTTAGTTGGACTGATGTTGCCGCACTGGCTTTTGGCATATTCCGGCGAAGTGAATGTCTTCACCTTGGCGGCGAGGCCGGGGTTGAAGTCCGGATCGCCGTTATTGGCATTGAGATCGGCATAGGCGAGCTTCTTGGCCTCGACCAGCATGTGCCAATATCTTGGATCGGTGGGGCCCATCGAGGCCAGAGTCTGGCCGGGATAGACCACGCCGACGCAGGCTTCGAGGATGTTGAGCATCTCGTTGGCGGCGAAGCCCTGGGAGGGCGGCGGCACCTCGAGGAGAGTGAAGCCATGATAGTCGCTCGACACGGGCTGCACCCATTCACCTTTGTAGGCGGCGAGATCGGCCATGGTCATGGTGCCGCCCAGCGCCTTCTCCTTGGCGACGAGCGCTTTGGCGATGTCTCCTTTATAGAATGCGTCGCGGCCTTGCGCCTGCAGCAGTTCGAGCGCCTTGGCCATCTCCGGATTGCGGAAGATCTGGCCGGCTTTGGGCTGCTTGCCGTCGATGTACCAGGTCTTGACCGAATCGGGATCGAGCTGGGTGCAGCAGCCCTCGACTTCGGCGGCGTTGGGACCTAGCGCCTTGGGCAGATGCCAGTCCGAGGCGATGCGCTCGGAGATCGGAAAGCCCTGACGGGCATAATTGACCGCCGGCTGCAGCACCTGTTTGAAATTCATCGTGCCGTACTTCTCGAGCGCGTCCTGCCAGCCCCATACCGTGCCCGGGACGGTGACGGTGAGAATGCCGGCACGGGGCATGCCCGAACCCGGCCCATGATTGCGCGGGTCGAATTTGTAGCCATGGGCATTCATGTAAGCGAGGGTCTCGCCGCTCGGCGCCATGCCGCTCGCATTGAGCACGTGGAATTGGTGATCCTTAGCGGTATAGATGATGGCGAACAGGTCGCTCGCGATACCGACATTCATCGGCTCGACCAGGCCGAGCACAGCCGCGGCGGCGACCGCCGCATCGACTGCGTTGCCGCCCTGCTTGAGGACTTCCAGGCCCGCCTCGGCCGCCAGCGGCTGGCTGGTGGTGACGATGCCGTTGCGCGCCATCACCTCGGAGCGATGCTGGCCAGCCCAGCCCTCGGCCCGGTCGCCGACCGGATTGGCGGGATTGCAGGCCGGCGCGGTGGCGCCCTTCTCGCACACCGTCGTCGCCAATTGCTGGGCCGACGCGGCCGACGCGCCGAGGCTCATCATCGCGGCGGCCAGGCTGGCCGTCCAGAACCACACGTGACTGCGCGAAACCTGGCTATGCGAAACCATCCCAGTCCCTCCGATTCAGCAGTTTCTTGTCGGAAATCGAATCGAATACCGGCGCGATATTCTGGCCGAGGAAATTGTACACGTCAGAGCACACTGCCATATACGGATGAGACCTCGCCGTCAACGGAGGATGGACGCCGTCATCCTGAGGAACGTAGAGACAGGCCTGTCCTAAGCGAAGTCGAAGGAACGGATCGTGAGATATGCCTGCTAGGTCCTGATGCTCCTCATGAGCAGGCCAGACTCTCGCATCGATTGCTGGGAGATGAACATGGGAATGGTAAATCCATGCCGGGAGAGCAGCTTGTCCGTACGTTGTCTGAGGGGGCCGGGAGCAGTCTTAAAAAAGTCTCTAAACACGCTGTTCAGCTCTTCCAGCGGAAGCTCGTTGGCCATCGCTGGTATCTCTGGCTCACCTGACACGCAAACGTCGATGTGTACAACGTCCCCCCGCTCGCGGTCTAGATGGAGGGAGACGAGGTAGAGAAGCTTTTCGCTTTCCATGGGCAAAAGGTAACACTGAGCGCGGCCGGCGCAACCTCGCATTACGACTCGGAGTTCACCTTCAGGAACACTCCGCCCGTCTTGTCCCGTTTTGAAACTGTCAAACTGGTTCGGCGACGCTGCTCTTCCGGAACTCTATGCCATGGGCTTCCGGACCGAGCCCGATAATCACCGCGCCCACCAGAAGCGATACGGCGGCCAACCCGCCCATCGCTTGCGCATAGGTGAAGTGCTCGCCGAATACCGCCTCCAGGTACGGAGCGATTCCCGCGCAAAGCATGCCCAGCTGATAGGCGAACCCGGGCAGAAAGCCGCGCAGGTGCCCGGGCGTTAATTCGTTCATATGAGCCGGAATTATGCCCCAGGCGCCCTGGATGCAGAACTGCATCAGGAATCCCCCTGCGACCAGCAGCGCGGAGGTCGGAGCCGCGATCCACAAGGGGATCAGCGCCAGCGCGGCAAGAGCCGCGCCGATCATCGCGCGCCGGCGTCCGAAAAGATCGGAGAGATATCCTATGACGATTCCCCCGATGATCGCGCCAACCATCGATAGCATCGAGGTCTCAGCCGCATGCTGCGGCGTAAACTTCCGCTGCTGCAGCAGAAAGGTGGGATACAAGTCCTGCGTGCCGTGAGAAATAAAGCCCATCAGTGTGAGCAACAGCACCAGGTAGAGGAATCGCCGCCAGACCGAGGGTAGCGATCTGACGTAAGTGCGCCAATCGGTCCGATTCTCGTGCCAGGCCTCGGATTCCTTAACTCTCACCAGGACGAAGATCGAGAGCAGCGCCGGCAATCCGCCGATAAAGAACATCACGCGCCACGCGTATGCCGGATTCGACCTGAGCATCATGGGGTAGACGGTAAGGAATGCCAGGCCGGCCAGCAGATTCCCCAGCGCGTACCCTTGGTGGATCAACCCTGAAAACAACCCTCGCCATTTGGGAGAAATCGACTCGAGAGCGAGCGACGCGCTAACGCCCCACTGGCCGCCCATTCCGATCCCGAATAACATCCGCAGGATCAGAAATGCCTCAAACGTCGGCGCCAGGCCTGAGAGCGCCGACATGACGGCGTAGAACACAATATTGATCGTCATTGGAAGCCGTCTTCCGTAACGATCCGCCATCACGCCGAAAATCAACGCACCAACCGGGCGCATCGCTAGCGTCAGCGTTAGGGTGAGCGCAACATCGGGCCGCGACTTGCCGAAAGCCTTCGCGATGTCGGTGATAAGAAAGGTCAGTACGAAGAAATCGAAGGCGTCCAACGTCCAGCCCAGAAAACTCGCTAGGAGGGCATTGCGCTGATCGCTTCTGGTCTGCGCACCGGCGGGAATCGAGGTCGGGTATGCCATTACCTTGTCACCCTGAGGTTGCAATATACTCCGCTTCCGTCCGGGACCGCTCGCGCCGGCTGCGAGCGTGCCGTGAGCGTAGGGTTTCGCCGGTCAGGCTTCACGGAGCATCGCCCTTTGACCGGTGAAGGCAGCCCGAACGATCCGCTCCACGCTCTCATGATCGAGGGGACGCGGATTGTTCTTGACCAGCCGCGTGGCGGTGAGCGCCTGCTCCACCGTCCAGCCTTGTTTGTCCTCGGGCAAGCCGAGGTCTTTGAGAGTATGTGGGATGCCGACGGAGTGGACGAGATCGGCGACCGCCGCGATCGCCCGGTCGGCCAGGCCGGCCTCGTCCGTCGTTCCATCCCCCGCATTCATCGCCATCGCGATTTGCGCGAATTCCCGCACGCTCGCTGGCCTGTTGAACTCCATGACATACGGCAGCAGGAGAGCGACGCCGACGCCGTGAGGGGTGTGGGTGGCTGCGCCGACCGGATACTGAATCGCATGCGCCGCGGCGGTTCCCGCGGTTCCGAAGGCGATCCCGGCAGATAACGAGCCGAGCATCATTCGCTCGCGCGCCAAAGTGTCATCGCCATGTTCAAAGGCCCGCTGCAAACTGCTCGCAATCAACGAAATTGCGAAAAGCGCGTAATGGTCGCTCAGCGCGTTCTTGCCGACGAATACGTGTTGCCTGACCAAGCCGCTGCTCGCTGGCCGGCGCACCGCGGTCAATGCTTCGATGGCGTGCGTAAGGGCATCCGCGCCCGTGCTGGCAGTGAGGCCAGGCGGCGAGCTAAAGGTCAACTCGGGATCGCAAATCGCCGTGTGCGGCACCAGCCAGGGGCTCGCGACGCCCACCTTGAGCTCGCGTTCCGGATCTGCCAATACCGCGACGGGCGACGCCTCCGAGCCTGTGCCCGAAGTAGTCGGCACAGCCACCACCGGCCGCACCGGCCCGGGGACGCGGAACTCACCGTAGTAATCCTGCAGACGGCCCTCATGCGTCAGCATGAGCGCGGTGAACTTCGCCAGATCCAGGCAGCTGCCCCCTCCAATGCCGACAACCACGTCGGGGGCGAACGAGCGCGCCTGTCGAACGCTTCCCGCCACGTTGTCGAGCGGCACCTCCGGCAGGGTGTTGCTGTAGGTCATCGTCTCGACTCCCGCCTCCCGCAGATTGTCTACGAGCGCGGCGTATCCCGCATCGGCGCTCATCCTCTCATCGGTGCAGATGAATGCCCGCGAACCGAGCTGGCGCGTCAGCGGACCGAGCGCAAACCGTTGGCCGGCGCCGAAAACAACCTCTCGCGGCATCCTAAGCGCGCCAAATCCAGAGGAGATGTCACCGGCTCTCATCATTCGCTCACCATCTCCTTCAATCCGCGCCACACTTCGCTCGCGATGGGAATACCCTCGGCCAGCCGCCGCTCGCGGCACGCGCGCGCGCGGTCGCCAGGCACCACAACAGATCCGGCCTGATCGATCGGCGAACACGCGCGAATCGCGTCCAGATAGGCTGTTACGGGTTCTGCCATGCCTGTCTTCGGTTCGAGCACCGCAAATACATCTCCCTTGTTACACACCGACGAAGAATCCAGAGTGCCGCGAACATCGGTCCCCATCGCCGCGCCCGTGAGCGTCGCTACAAGAATCTCAAAAGCCAGTCCGAGCGCATACCCCTTTTCGCGGCCAAATGGCGCGATGGCGCCTTGTTTCGCCGCATCAGGATCCGTGGTGGGTTTGCCATCGCCGTCGAGCGCCCAGTGCTCCGGGATCGCCTCGTGCCTGTGTGCATAGTCGTGAATCTGACCCATCGAAACGATACCGGTGGCCATGTCGAGCACGAATGGATGAGGTTTGGCCGGCACGCCGATAGCAATGGGGTTGGTTCCGATCATCGCTTTGCGCCCACCCCAGGGATGGACCAAGGCCTCGCTGGTCGTGAGCGCGATCGCTACCTGTCCGCCTGATGCCACGCGCTCGACATACCATGCCAGCATGCCCAGATGATTGTTGTTCCCGACCGCCGCCACCGCCACGCCCGTCTCCCGAGCCCGCGCGCGAAGCTCGGCGATCGCCCGCAAAGCGATCACCGGCCCGAGGCCCCGCTCCCCATCGACATCGAGAAATGCGCTCCCCCGCCACTCATGTTTACCGCTGGCGGCCGGATCCGCGAGGCCGCTCTGTATTCGTTCGACAATCCTTCTGAGGCGCAGCAACCCGTGGGAAGCCCGGCCACGCAACTCCGCTTCGATCAGCAGATCCACCTGCACGGCCGCGTGATCTTCGGGCGCGCCACATCCGATTAGGATCCGCGACGCGACCTCCCGCGCTTCCAAAACCGGCACGAGAATCTGGCCGCGAAACAATTCTTCGGTTGTGCTGTGGTTCATTTCTTTGCGTACTTCCTCAGCGTCCGGCTACCAACCTCAGCGCCGTAAATGTTACCGTCGGCGTCCGCCGCAACACCCTCCGCTCCGCTCGTCAACCCCACCGGATTCGGGTCCGGAAGAAATGCCGTGACAGAGCCGTTATCGGCGCTCCCTACCCGAATACCCCGTTTCCATCCGGGATTGTAACCATAGCCCGGCTTGTCCGTGGACTCAGAGTCCGTAACGTACAGAGTGTCGTTCTGGTCGATGAAGATGCCGCTGGGACGGCCGAACTGTCTCCATTGAGCGAGATACTTTCCGTCTTGGTCGAAGATCTCGATGCGGCTATTTGTACGGTCCGCAACAAATAAACGCCCTTTGGAATCGAAGGCGAGCCCGTGCGGGCCGTCAAGTTCTCCCGCATGCGAGCCCTTAGTCCCCCACATCTTGATGAACCTTCCGTCTTTCGAGAATTTTGTGATACGAGCGTTGGGATTCGACCCCGGACCGTCCGGGACATAGAGCTCACCATCGGGCTTGGTCTCAACCTCGACATGGCCGTCCGCAACGAAGATATCGCCGTTCGGGGCGATCGCCACGTCCGTTGGCTGGTTGAAAGTATCCGGGCCATTCCCCGCCACTCCGGCCTTGCCCAGCACAAGGAGGATTTTGCCCTCTGGACTGAATTTGAAAACCTGATGGCCCTTGCCATTGGCCCCCTGTGCATCGGTTACCCATACGTTGCCGTCGGGATCGATTGCGATGCCGTGCGGCTGCACAAACAAGCCCGCGCCAAAATTTCGAAGCGGTTTGCCAGAGTGATCGAATTCCAAAACAGGCGCCAGATCGGATCCAGCGCAGGAGTTCGCGCCGCAACGGTCGGCAACCCAGATGTGGCCTTGGCGATCCACATCGACGGCGGAAGTTGATCCCCAGGGCCGCCCGAGTTGCGCCCAGTTCTCAACAACGTGATATGGATTCCGTTTTGAATTGACTGGTTGCGAACCGGTCTGACTGAAACTCCTTATGCCGGCCGCGGCTAAAGCCAAGGCGATCGCCGTTCCAACTAACCATCCAGGCCGTTTGGCCAGAAATGACATAGACTCTTCTCTTACCTGTCTGATTTCCATCCAGAAGTCGCCCCTAAAAGTTAGATAGTCTGTGATCGTCTTTCAGACTACACCTAGTCGCCCTTTTGGGTTCCCCCCAGTTATTGCGTCACCGGAGAATCCAAACCAGTGCCACAGCTATCTCACTGCCCTCACCTCCTTGTGCTCGTCCCGATGGGCAAGCAATCCGCGAATAGTGAATAACAGCCTCTAGAGTCTGTTATTCACTTTGAAGGTGGCAGCGACGGGGGGGATTTTTTCGAGTGCGCGAAGCGAGGAGAGACACGTAGCTGAACATCCCGTCCTCAACTTGCTCGTCACCACACATGTTTGTTAGACACCCAAACCTCTTCTTGTTCTTGCCGCCGCCCATAGGTACCTTTCTCCATAAGTCGCTAGATCGGAATCAGACCTGGAATTGCAAACGAGTGAGAGGGCGCGTCACTCTCGGGCTTTTTGGAAACGTAATATGATGCGGGTCAGATCAATCGCCATAAATCGGGTAAGGAGAAACGATGAAAAAATCAATCATGGCCATCCTTGTATTCCTAACCGCGGTGTCAATCAGCGCGCAGACCACGGGCGGCGAATCAGCTACGGACATCACTTCAAAAAATATTCAGGCATTCCTGAATACTTTGCCGCGGAACAGAATGAGCGATTCCCCGATACGCATAGTAGATGTGGGCGGCTATCATGTGGGGGTCTTTGGCGCCTTTCGGACCAAATCTGTTGCTCAGGAATCCAACCAGCATCAAACCAAAATAACAGAGATTTACTATATGTTGTCCGGTGGCGGAACCCTGGTAACAGGCGGCAAAATGGTTGGCGTAAAACCGCGAGCACAAAGGTCCGGCGCCATTCCGACGCTGGTGGGAACCGGCATTGAGGGCGGTGTGTCACGCCACATCGGAAAAGGGGACGTCGTCATCATTCCCGGGGGCGTGCCGCACTGGTGGAGCAGCCTCGATTCAGACACTACATACCTCATCACCCGGCCGGACCCCGAAAGCCAATTGCATTTGAAGTAGAAGTATGCCCGCTTGTCGCGGTAAGGATGTTCACTACCACCGTCGCTAGAGCGTGTTTCATAAACCTCCCGAGCTTTCCCACGCCCAGGCGAGCCCCGCTACCAACGCGGGGCTTGTGCGGCGTCCCAGAGCCGCTCGCCTATATATGAAACACGCTCAAGTAAACTGGCTAAGGCTCCATTCACTCGTTTTGCGCAGGCTGCTAGGCTAGTATTAAAGAGGCTGGCGTTCGCCCCAGCATCACGCGAAGGCCCTCGATGACTTTTTCCCGTATTGCCGAAAAGATTCGGCCCAGAATGTGCGGCCGCTGCGCTGTGTGGTTGCTCTTGATCGCCTCTGCGTGTTGCGCGCAGGGGATCGAAGCTCCTGGCAACTCGCCCACCGCCTCGCCAACTCGTCCCGCAACGGCAGCGAAACCCGCAACCGCAGCGAAACCCGCAACCGCTCAAGCAAAGAAGAAACCCGCGGCGCCGCCTCCTTCTTCGAATGCAGTTGCGCGGCCGGCGACGGTGAGCCTCAAGGATGGAAAGCTGACGATCGACGCGAACAACTCTGACCTGAGCCAGATTCTTCGCGATGTGGCCGCTGTCAGCGTTATGACCATCGACGGGCTGGGCAAGAGCCCCCGCGTCTTTGGCGCCTTTGGCCCCGGCAATCCGTCGGACGTGCTGACCGAACTCCTCTCCGGCTCCGGCTACGGCTTCATGATGACGGGCGGCACTCCCGGCAGTATGCCGCGCCAACTATTGCTCATCGCTGAGAACAACGATGCCCCACCGCTCGCGGCTCCGGAAAGAAGTGCACCCCCGCCCACACCCGATCAGCCGGACACGGATGTACCCGAGGAGCTGGGTCCTGGGGCCATCGCCCATGTTCCCCCCTCCGAGAGGCAGGCCCCCACGGATAACAATTCAGAGCAAGACCAGGACAGGGTGCAGAACAATCTTGAGCGCCTGCAGCAGATTCATGCCGGGCCGCCGCAACAGCAGCCGCAACAGCAATAGTTGGGCCTGTTTGTCTTCCTCGCATGAAACCGATAACGCCTAATACGTAACCGCAAAAGGCTCACATCGGGCGCGCCGCTCCGGCAAAATATATCCCGCGCCCCCGGCAAAATGTATCAGTGATTGCACGGGTGCCCCATATCTGGCGCCCTCTTCGCCAGATGTGGGAAACAGACACAGTGTGCTCTGCAGTATCCCACATATCCCAACGCCCACATATCCCAACAAGAGCGTTGGGAGATTTGGGGCTCCCCTGATGGACAAACGATCGATGGACCTTCCCGCTTTCCTCGCAAAAAAAATCCTCTGTTGCTGGCGCTGACCCGAAGGTGCTACTCGCCCCTCCCCCGAAGTAGGGATAATGCCGTGACTCGCCTGCATGTTACTAAGTGTGCATACCGCTCCAATTGCTTGACTTGATTTAGCTGCCCTGCCCCTTGTCGGAGGAAAGATGAAGCAGCTGATGTGGGTGGGCGTGTCTCTCACCGTCTCCATCTGCCTCGCCGGGTGCGGCGTGACGGTAAATAATGTTCAAGCCACTTCTGCCGTCACCGTCGCCGATGCCGCGGCCAGCGGAGGCAGCGGCAGCTCCGGTAGCAGCAGCACTGGTAGCAGCGGCAGCTCCGGCAGCAGCAGTGGCAGTGGAACCTCCGGAAGCGGAAGCACCGGCAGCTCCGGCAGCGGAAGCACTGGTAGCAGCGGCACTGGCAGCAGCGGCAGTGGAACCACTGGTAGCAGCGGCAGTGGAACCACTGGTAGCAGCGGCAGCGGAACCTCTGGCACTGGAACCACAGGTAGCGGCGGAAGCAGTGGCAGCGGCACCGGAAGCACCGGCAGCGGAACCTCTGGCAGCGGAACCTCTGGCACTGGAACCACTGGAAGCACCGGCAGCAGCGGCGCCGGAAGCACCGGCAGCGGAACCTCTGGCACTGGAACCACGGGTAGCACCGGCAGCAGTGGCAGCGGAAGCGGAAGCGGGACCACTGGAAGCACCGGCAGCAGCGGCACCGGAAGCACCGGCAGCGGAACCTCTGGCAGCTCCGGCAGTGGAAGCGGGACCAGCGGAAGCAGCGGCAGCAGTGGCTCCGGCAGCAGCACCGCCGCCGTGGGCACCACCATATCGAACGTCCAGACCTCCTCGGGGAACTGGCAGAGCTTCGGCCAGATTCCTCCGGCCGATGCCGATTGTCCCGCTCCCTGCTCCGGCGTCAGTTGGATTCAGTCGTACGGGATAAGCTCTCCGTCGATCAGCGGGCAGGCTACGGAATTCCGCATTATCCCCAATGACCCATATGCGGATGTGCTGTTCACATCCGGGCTCATCGGTCAAAATTCGCCGCAGTTGCCCGACGGCGGTCACACGCTGCTCCCAACCCTGCACAACTTCACCTATGACGCCTACTTCTATGTGACAGACCCGGGTATCACGCAGGCGCTCGAGTTCGATGTCAGCGTGTGGATGAGCGGAATCGCCGGAATGACTTTCGGTCACCAGTGCAATCAACTGGGGGACGGCGACTGGGATATTTGGGATAACGTGAATGCGAAGTGGGTCTCTTCCGGGGCGCCCTGTGAGTTCGTGCAGGGATGGAACCATGTCACGATCGAGGTTGAGCGCCAGCCGGATAATAGTTTGCTCTATCAGTCGATCGCGCTCAACGGCGCCACCTATACGTTGAACGCTACCTACCCGTCGATACCGTGTCCTTCCGGCTGGTGGGGAGTGAATATTAACTATCAGCTGGACAGCAACGCGGGCGGCGATGCCAACACGACTTACCTGGACAATTTATCCATTACCTATTGGTGATTCCGATATCTAATTCAAGCCATAGACATCGATCTCGCCCCGCGGATTGCTCGCCGTCAAAGGATCATGCCCGGTCGAGATATAAGCTTTGCCGTTGGCCACAATCGGCGAGGTGAATTTAATTCCGTATCCCGGCATGTCTGCTGAATTCTGACTACTGTTGTACAACTCGTTGGTCAAGTTGCTTGCATCGTAGGCCCGCAGAGTGGCGTTGGTAGCGTCGGATTCCTGCAAAGGCTGCCCCTCGTCGATCATCCACAGGATTCCGTTGGCCGTACCGTTGGCCGAGAGAAAGGGCGTCGTGCCGCGGGTATTTTCTTGAATGCTGGGAGAAGTGTAGGCTCCCGGCGTCAACGTTCCGGCGTAGGCAAACTGCCTCACCCCGGCGGGGGCAGTCGATGTAGTCGGAGTGACTCCCACATACGCCGCTCCGTTGAAGTACGCCGCCGTCCCGAAGGTCTCGTAGGGATTGATATCCGTCGTATGAGTTCCTTTGCTGTCGGTGCAGCTGGCGGCATACGGATCGATCAGGTCAGACTCGAACCACAACGTCTGGGTTGCTCCCGCGTCATTCGCCTGCTCTTTGCCGAGGTTGCTCGTGTTTACCAGGTAGAGCTTCCCCGTCTTTCCTCCCGCAAGGGCCTGCGACGTTCCCGGGATCAACAGCAAGCCGCCCGCGGCCAAATCCGCATCGTTGCAATCCATATATTCGTAGTCGTCCGGAGTGAAGTAATCCTGCAATTGGAGCGTCGCGTTAAACTTCAGCACCGAATCGCCCCAGGCAGCCTGCCCATCCCAAGGACCGTTCCCGGTGACGATGTATACATTGCCGGCGCTATCCGCAGCCGGGCCGCCGCTGCCCATCCAGACGCCGCCGGCCCCGCCATACTGGTTTTCGCCATTGAGATCGGGACTCGCATTGAACACTCCCGTTCGGGCCAGGGTCTGCGCGTTGTAGGCCAACAGCCAGCCGCTTCCACAGTTGCCGAAGGCGATGTACACCGAGTTGTTTGCCAGTAGCAGGGCCGCCCTCTGCACACAAGCCGACGGCGCCGGCAGAGACACTACGCCGTTGACGGAACTCGAATTGGTTCCCGGAACGGAGGCCTCGATCGTCACCGGGCCGCCAAACTTTTCGGCGCCGCTGGTGATATCGAGCGCATTCAGGCGGAAGGTGGAGGCGCCGCCGCCCGCCGGAATTTGTGCCGACACCACATACATCGTGTTCGAGGTCAAATCGATGACCGGCGTGGAGGTGACGCCAATGTACGGCAGGATTGTGCTGTTGTTGGTCACCGGCGTTTCCCCGGGTTCGAGCAAAGAAACCTGCCACAACGGAGTTCCGTTCCCGTAGTTATCCGCGTCGAAGGCGTAAACACTGTCATTCTCGGTCGCCGCATAGAGCACATTATGAGTGCTGCCGTTGATCGTAAGGTTTGACACAAGCAGGGGCTCGCCATACACATAGCCATCCACAAGGTAAGAAAAAAGCTTCCCGAACGTCTGCGGGCTTACGTTCGACGGGGACAGGGATTGCTCTCCGGGATTCAATCCGCTGCGGTTGTTGTCCGCGTGCCAGGTCGCGATGTTCACCCCGGTGCCAGGCGCGATGGTCACAATCAGAGGGATATCTCCGCTCACACCGTCGAGCGAAGCCGAGACGGTGGTCGCGCCTGCTGCCACCCCAGCGGCCAGCCCGGCGGGATCGATCGTCGCCACCGACTCATTCGCGACCGTCCAGGCCGCCGTCGCGGTCACGTTCGCCGTCGAGCCATCGCTGTATGTCGCGGTTGCGGTGAATTGCTCTGTGGTGCCGACCGCAAAACTTGCGCTGAGTTGGGAGACGGCGAGGGATATCACGGTCTTCGCCGCGGGAACGGTCAGCGTCGCCATCCCACTGACGCCGCTCACAGAAGCGGTGATGGTGGTCGAACCAGCGGCGACCCCAGTGGCCAGTCCAGCCGAATTGATTGTCGCGACGGCTGCGTTCGCGGCTGTCCAGCTTGCCGTCGCGGTCACGTTGGCCGTCGAGCCGTCGCTGTATGTCGCGATCGCAGTGAACTGCTCTGTCGAGCCCGCCGCAACGCTCGCGCTGGGCGGAGAGACGGCGATGGCTGAGAGCGTCTTCGTCACTGCGGGAACGGTCAGCGTCGCCATCCCACTGACGCCGCCCACGGAAGCGGTGATGGTGGTTGAACCCGCGGCGATCGCCGTGGCCAGTCCAGCCGAATTAATCGTCGCGACGGCTGCGTTTGCGGCTATCCAGCTTGCCATCGCGGTCACGTTGGCTGTCGAGCCGTCGCTGTATGTCGCCATCGCGGTGAACTGCTCTGTCGAGCCCGCCGCAACGCTTGCGTTGGGTGGAGAGATGGCGATGGATGAGAGCGTCTTTGTCGCTGCGGGAACGGTCAGCGTCGCCATTCCGGCGATGCCGCTCGCAGAAGCGGTGATGGTGGTTGAACCTGCGGCGATTCCCAACGCCATACCGGTGGAACTCACCGTCGCGACTGAGGTTTCCGCGCTTGTCCAGCTTGCCGTCGAGGTCACGTTGGCCGTCGAGCCGTCGCTGTATGCCGCCATTGCGGTGAACTGCTCGGTTGCCCCAATCGCAACGCTCGCGCTCGTCGGCGAAGTGGTGATCGCTGTCAGCGTCTTTCCCGGAGCGGTACTCGAGCCCGGAGCCGTGCTCGCGCTGGACGACACCCCACACCCTATGCTCCCCGCCACCAGCGGAACAGAGAGAAAAAGCGACAAGGCCCGAGGCCAACAGTGGCGAAAACGATTACCCCTCGTAGAACTCACCTGGATGAACCGCGGCTAGAAATAGTCATAAGGGAGGATGCATTCATCAGTCATGCATCATATTCAAAAATTAAAGGGTGCAAATTCGGCGTCCCGCCGCGCTGGGGGAAATCGACGCCCTTCAGGCTCGCGTGGGGCGGGCCTGAAGGCATCGATCTAGCGCTGATCGCGCCGACGGAAGATGAGATGCCGCCTCCACCTCCGAGGCTGCCTCAATCGCGCCGCGATGAGCCAAGACGAGGTCCGGTCAAACGTAACTCCGGCCAGAGCCTTCCCAGAGCCTTCTAGGAGCAGAGCTTTTGTTGCACAAAATCTCTCCTGGTTGCTCGGAAGCAACGACCCGGCCGTTCCCTTCTGCAATCCTCTGAATTGATGAGTAGGACGGCATTTCTCACAATCGTTCTGGGCAGGGCGCTGGTTCGTCCGCGGATGCCAGAGAGAAATGCGGGCTACCGCCCGTGGGGCAGGGGCGCTTCTCATATCCCGGGTGGGAAAGTATGTAATTCCCGCCGGACCGTGAGCTTTTTTCTAAGAGGAAAAGGAACAATTTACAGAGATGGCAAGAGGGTTGCCTGCCGTCCATGAGTTTCTCCGACTTTTCCGAAAAAAGGACTCTATTGTCCCCGAGAACTGTGTATTATCCGTCCTAGAAATTAATTGAATATTTCCTGCCTCAAAACCCTTGAGTTCGAGATTCAAGCGGAGATATTGAGCGGAAGCTGACGTTGCCAGACTTGTGTTGCGTCGAGAACCGCCAGACCGATCCTCCCCTTCGTTCTCCGCACTTGAGTAGGCCCAGATTCGGGTCTAGCCGGGGATTGCTCCGCGGCGCCCGAATGCAATAACGAGGTTGTCGAGTTCTTGTCAGGCGCATGGCGTCTTGCCGCTCAGATCAGCCCAACCACATAAGCAGATGACTCGGCCCCGCCCGCGGACAAAACCCAGCGGAAGGAGTCCTACGCCAACCTCAACCTGCACGCAATCGATATTGTTTCGAGGCTGACAACACATGAAGGTTCGTTTCTTTGCCATCGTCTTCTCCATGATCCTCGCAGCCCCTGCATTCGCGACTGTGACTGTTACCAGTCCTTGGAATGGGGAAACCGTAGGCCCGAGCGTTCAGTTCGTGGCATCGGCCAACACCACCACCTGTTCGCAAGGCGTCGCATCGATGGGCATCTATGTCGATAATGGCCTGGACGATGTCGTCAATGGGATCAACCTGAACACCACTCTGACTCTGGCCGCGGGAAGTCACTATGTCGTGGTCGAGGAGTGGGACTACTGCGGAGGGGCGACCACCACTTCGATGAGCATCACGGTCAGCAATGCTTCCGGCGTCTCCGTCGTCTCGCCTGCAAATGGCGCTACCGTGAGCTCGCCCGCGAACTACGTAGCGACCGCGACGACGAGTTGCGCGAAAGGCGTGTCCGCCATGGGTGTCTACGTCAACAACCAACTCATGAACGTCACTCAGGGAGCGAAGTTGAATACGCAAATTCCTCTGTCCGCGGGAACTCAGAACACGGTTGTCGAAGAGTGGGACGGCTGCGGCGGCGCGGCGACTGCGCCGGTCCAAGTTAACGTGGGCGGATCGGTGCTCTCCGCCTTGCAAGGCGCCACCGGATGGGACCAGTGGGGTGAATTGCCTCCGGCCGACGCCACCTGCAGTCCATGCGCGGGACTGGGCTGGTCGATGAACCAGCACGAAAATGCAGTATCGTTGAGCGGCAACGGAACGCAGTTCTCGGTGTGGGGCACGGCGCCCTACGGCGATTTTCTGTTCTCGAATCCCATCATCGGCCAGCGCTCCACGCTCATTCCGGATGTCGGCGAACTTCTGATTCCGACGCTGCATAATTTTACTTATGACGCTGAGGTCTTCGTCACCAACGCGTCGGTCACGCAGGCTCTCGAATTCGACACCAACATGTACCTGAACGGCGTCGGGATGCAATGGGGGACGCAGTGCAACCATCTGGGCGATGGGGATTGGGATATCTGGAACAATGTCCAGGCGTATTGGTTTTCGACAGGAGCGCCCTGCAATCTCGTCAACAACGCCTGGAACCATGTAACCATTCAGGTTCAGCGGGAATCGAATAACGATCTTCTCTACCAGAGCATCACGATGAACGGCGTGACCTACAACATCAACCAGACGGTCGCTCCGTTCTCGGTTCCCGCGAGCTGGTATGGCATGACGGTCAACTATCAGATGGATGGCAACTACAACATGTCGCCCAACACAACCTATCTGGACAACTTCAACGTGACGTATTTCTAGAAAAGGTATTCATTTCGCGGCATTCGACGAGGGGTTGAAAACCCGTTTCCTCGAAAACACGAACTTCCTCAGAGCGAATACAAAGCTCACGACTTCCGCCTTCGCCTGCTCGAGCGGCATGGGCGGCACAACCGTGATGCCTCCCAGCAATCGGCTCAGTGTGAGATACGAATTGCGGCTGACATGGACGAACTCGAGTGGGTATTCCGGTTTGCGAGCGCAGGCCTGCGCCGGATCGGCGTCGAGCACGAAGCTGATCTGGGGCTTCGGCGCCACCTTCATGACCCCGCGCAGATAGAGCTGCGCCGCCGGATTTTCCAGATTCAGATTCGCGAGTTCGTCGTAGATGTATCGGTCGAAAATTACAACATCCGCATCGGAGCGTAACGCTTTCGCCACCATGACTCGGAGCGAGACCGCGTCGAGGAGATAAATCCCCAGCCGGATCACGGTCATCAATCGCGAACGAACGTTTTTGTCCCGCCGGTGAATGGGGGCCTTGGGAGTTCCTACCCCCTTGTCGCCCTTGAACAGCTTGTGTCCGGCGCCTTCGCGAATCCGCTTCAGGCTCGCGACGTCATCCCAGAATGTAATCAGCCCCACCCTCAGGCCGGCCTTGTCGAGGTGCGTGCGAAGGTTGGCGATCTGCGTGCTCTTCCCGGCGCCATCGATGCCGGAGAAACTGACAAGCATGATCTGCCGGGTTTTCGGACTGAGCCGCATGGTTCTCTTCCTATACAGCTGAATGCTGTCTTAGTGCGGCCGGCTGGGACTGCTGAGGGAAACGGCCGTGACCACTCCAATCGCGATGCCGGCGCCCACCAGGAGGCCGACTTTGATCGCAAAAGAACGAGTGCGTCTCTGCTTCGCCGGCGCAATCGCCGCTCCGGCCGGCCTCGATGCCGCAACACCGCCGGGTTCCACATATGGTGCCGCCGCCGTGCCGACGGGTGGCGTCCCAGATCTCTGATCGCTGGTGCTTTGGCTGCCGGTGCCCTGTTGAGTGCCGGTGCTCTGTTGATTGCCGGTGCCCTGTTGATTGCCGGCAGCGCTCGGGGAAGCGGCCGTCTGCTGGCTCTGGTCCGCAGCCTGCGCCGCCCCCGGACTATCCGGAAGCTGTGCGGGCTGGCTGCCGTCGGCAACCACCTCGCTGGTCCCGCGAGCATCGGCTTCGGTCTGAGCCTGACCTGCGACAGCGGCTCCGGCGGCTTGGGGCGCCGGAAGCGGCGTTGTCGCGGCCTCGGCTAAGGATGCTACCAGCAGGGCCACCAGGCAGCAGGCGATCTGCCGCCCCAGCCAGGAAATTGAGATTCTCATTGCTTACCCCCGAACTTTCTAACCGGGCGCTTCGAGCAAACGGTCATGCTGCGGTTTCCGACCCGCGATGGAGGCCGTCGGCTGCGAGTTCCGGTGGTGTAATGCTGACCGGACGTTTCCTGAAGCTGTTAACCGCCTCCGCCGTGGTCGCGTATATCTCGAAGAGACGGTTCACTCCCGTGAGCCGCAACGTCGCTTGCGCTCCCGGGGGCAACGACGCAAGTTTCGCGTCACCATTTCGCTTCATCACTTCTTCCAGACAACAGAGCAGCAGGTGGATCGTGGCGTTATCCATCCGCTGTACCTTGGAGCAGTCGAGCACGAGGCGAGGACGCTCCGTTTCCACATCTTGCTGCAAATCGCGCAGGAAACTCCGCTCCTCGATCGCGGTCACCTCTTCCGGCACTCGATGCACCGTCACGGCACGCACGCTTGTTGGCATCTGATTTGTTCCTCCTCTGGGCAATCCTTTCGTTCTTCTCGAACCTAGAGCCTGTTATGAACTTATAGGGCAGACAGCGTTGCAGGTGAAAATGGGGCCAGACGAGGCGGAGTCCGCAGCGTGTGGCAGGTCCCCATGCAAGGATGACAACGAAGTATGGCCCCTTTTTCAGCGCAACCCGGAGGGACGGGGTTAATTTTCCCGATTGCTGTGTCGCTCGTCGCTAAAATACGCCCGGTATTTGTCACTCCTCGCTCCTTGCACTCGGGAAAATTCGCTTCCGTCGCTGCCGCCCTATAAGGTCACAACAGGCTCTGACTTTGGATGGAGCACAACATGCGCTCGCGGTCTATCCGGAACTTTCAAAGAGACGCGCCAACTCGGCTTCCGGATCGCGGATAAGATGCCGCAGCAGGTTTCGGCCGTATCGAGTGACGGTGACGAGGTTGGTCCTGTACCAGCAACACCGCGTCATCTTCGGCGATAGTCCGCACATGAACCGAAGGCGATGGACTCTGCCTTCCAGCATGGCCGCGACAAATCGATGATTTCCATCGAGAATCGCCAAAGGCTCGGACTCATTCAGACCGATCAGCACGACCGAGCCCGGCAGAGACTCCTCCTCGAGAAGCAGGGCGCGGATGGTGGCAATCTTCTTGAGGAACGGATCGTCGAGTGCGTCCTCGAGGCTTCGCATGCGTTCGACCACCTCGGTGATGGAGAAATCTCCGCGCGCAATCCTCCGCCACTGGGCTCGTGGAAAGACTCGTATCCGGCCAAGGTCCGCTTCCCTCACTTCCGCTTCATACCATTCGGTGTCCGCGGGAAGTTCCTTCCATAGGGAGAGATGGCGCAGGAAGAGCAGAGCGCGCCGCTTCGCGCATTCGCTTTGATCTTCGAGATTCGGCGCGAACACGATCGTTCGCAGCGTCTCCCGATATTCCCCGTAGGCGTCATTCTCGAAGTCGCTTTGCAAAAACTCTGTGATGACCTCTTCTTCCGAGACCCGGCGGATGAGCCGGATCGGGTGTAGGCTCGCTTCGTCCAGCGTTCTTGCATTCCGCAGCGCTTCGCTGAGGAAGGGCACGCCAACCAGCATGAGCAGAACCACCATGAGCACTAATTGCACCATGATGACCTGCTCGAGGGAGGAGTGGAACCGGCAGATGCCTGCGATGAGCACGCCGCTAATTACCAACTGCAGCCAGCTTGTGTTGGCAATCTTGTATGACATTTCGTACGTGATGACTACGACGCTCAAAGAGTAGATGACCGTCGTGAGGGCATACAGCGCCAGAAGGTAGGGAAAGCCATGCGGTCCGGGCAGTTGAAAACCGGATCCGAAAAAGGTCGTCCATATCCAGGGGGGTGTGAAGCGTAGGCTGAGCGCCATTGCGGAACCGATCGCCAGCACCAGCAGCAGCGAGGTTACGATGAGCAGGAGATTTTTCCTCTCTTCGTCTCGCGTGCCCGCGACCACCGGGAACATGCTGTTCACGACCGCGGAGGAGAATGCAAACGTGACTCGGCCGACCATGGCCACGGCCGCGTAGAGCCCTGCCGCGGTGGGCGCAAAAAAGTGCTTCACCAGCACGATGTCGCAGTTGTTGATCAGCACCTGCCCGGAAAAAAACACCATTGCCAGGGAGGTTTCGCGAACCGCGTATCCGAAACGAAGCGGGTTGGGAATCGGGGCGGCCAGTTCAGGCGCGATGGCAAGATAGGCTACGGCGATCGCGGCGGCATTGGCCGCGATCACGCCATTGACGCCGAAGCCGAGCATGACCATGAGCAGCGATCCACCCAGTCGAACCCCGCCCTCGAGCACCAGATTCGTCGCCAGGCGGCGGAACCCGTATGCGCCCTGGATGTATCCTCGCCGGCTTCCCAGAGGAACATAGAATGCGGCGCCGATCGCGAGAAGTACGACGAGCACGGGACTGGGCAGATTTAGATAAGAAGTAATCTCCCGTTGAAACAGGAGCAGCAAGAGTGCGACGAGCACGCCGCATCCCCATGCGCCCCGATGGAAATCCCGGTAAACGGCGCCCTTGCCTCCGTCGGAACCCTGCTGCGCCACGACTTTTGCGGAAATGATCTGAAAGGAGAGCGTCACCGCGGAGAGGAGCGTGAGCAGCGTGTACACCGCCGTCGCGTGTCCGAAGCCTTGCGGACCGAGGAGTCGCGCCACCGCAACGTTGTAGGCGAAGTTGATTGCGGTTGCCAGACCCGAACCCGAGAGCAATATAAAACTTCCCGACAATATGCGGGCTTGCAGGGCCTTCGGTTTCTGGGTCAGACCATTCATCAGGTTCTTGAGGTTCTTGAGCTCCCGGCTGCCAAATCGGGGGGAGTCCAATAAAGGCCCGACCTGCGCGGTCTAACAACGTCTGATCGGAGGGAACGTGAGCCGCCCGAGGGCCCCGCGGTCACTGTTCTATCTGCTCGATCGCGACAATTCATGCGATGCAGAAAAGCCCTTTTCGGCTGTATGAGATGGATCGACGGAAGGGTTTATGTTTCCAATCGTGACAACCTCGGAGACCGTAAGCGACTCTAAGAGGTATCTCCTATGTTGGATTACGCAAGCGTTGCCTTGCTTTTTCTTCTTCTATTTACCACCGGATGCCCCGGTCCATCTCAACCGGTTCAGCTGAAATACAAAGCGGCGGGAAAATCGCCGGAGGTGCTGGCGGTTTACGAAGGATGGTTTGGGCAGCCCAAGCACATCTCCGTCGGCTATTCGTCCGATGACTCCGCCGTGCTCCGCCGGCAGATCAATGAGGCGAAGGGTATGGGGATCTCCGCGTTCGTGGTGGATTGGTACGGAGACCGCGAGCCATCCATCGATCGGAGCTATGCGCTCATGCAGACTCTGGCGGCGAAACACAAGTTCCACATCGCGATGATGTATGACGACGCCAGTCAGCAAGACGGTGCCACCGACGAGGTGATCGCCGACTTCACGATGTTCCACGACACGTATCTCTTGCCGAACTCGCCCGGGCACGAGGCCTATCTCACCTACCAAGGGCGGCCGATGATCTTCGTTTTTCCCCGGGGCGGGCACACGGATTGGGACAAGGTGCGGGCCGTGGTGAACAAGTGGAACCCGGCGCCGCTGCTCATTGATGAAAACCTTCCCGGCCAGTATGCGGATGCCTTCGACGGCTTCTATGGATGGATCAATCCCGGACCCCAGGGATGGTCGGCCGATGGCAGCAATTGGGGAGAACGATATCTCAACGGCTTTTACCAGACGATGGCCGAGAAATATCCCGACAAGATCATCGTCGGCGGCGCCTGGGGGAAGTTCGACGACAGCAAAGCGTCGTGGGGGCTGAACCGGCACATCTCGGCGCGCTGCGGCCAGACCTTCCTCGACACTTTCAACTACTGGCGGAAAGTCTTTCCTGCGGATGAAACGATCCCCTTTGTGATGATTGAGACCTGGAATGATTACGAAGAGGGTTCGGCGATCGAGCCCGGCATTCCCAGCTGCGACGGCCAATCGCCACCGAAGTCTCTGAAGAGCGAAGAGGAAAACCCACCTGCACCCGCCGGCAGACCTTAGAGCCTCAGGGATGGTGAGCCCATTCAAGCCCGACTATCTGGCCTTGAGTGGGGTAGCCCGCCACATGCTCTGGGCGATGCTCATCATTCGGCCCCCGCCTGCCCCGCCCCCGCCTGCCCCGCTTGAAAGATGCGCACCTTCCATCGCACCTCGGCCGGCGTCAGCACCACAAGATATCGGGCGCGTACCCGCTCGGTTGTTAGAACCTTGTCGTGATCGAGCACCTGCTCATCGTATTCGACCGTGTCGATCATCTGGACCGATAATCCTTCCGGCGAGTAAAACACGATCTGAAGATCGTGCGCGCGATCCTGATAACGCGTGTGGATTCCAATCTTCGCCTGCTCCTCGATCGTTTCTGCGAGCTTGTCCCGGGCGGTGCCGACGAAATCCGCATCGAGTAGATCAGCCTGATTCTGGTCGAGCGCCCCTCGGAAGCTCTGCCACGATCGCAGATAGTCGCGAATCACTGCGCTCTCGGTCTGCTTTTCGAGTGGCCGGGAGCCCTGTAGTTGCGGGGGCTCCACTTGGACCGATGGCTGGTCTGCCCAAAGAGTCGATGTCATCGGCGAGAGCGCAGCCCAGCGCTAGTATTTGCTTGATCTTCGCTCTCATTTCCATGCAATCTCATTTCCCGCCACAACTCCGCTCGCCACCGAGATTCTTGCTCCGTCGTAGGCCGGCATCGCCACGCGCGCGACTCCCTGCTTGAGAGGAACGTCGACCGTGGATTGCGTACCCTTGTAGGTTTCGGTAAATGTCACAATCGTTCCGTCGGGAACAGGATTCCCGCTGCAGTCGCGCACCGGCGCCGTCTCCAGTTCCACCTTCCGGCCATCCGGCTGCGCGCTCATCTCGAGCCGGCATGGATCTCCGGGAACTTCGTCGATCACGCGCGCGCTCGATACTCCATCGGCCCGGGCGAGGAATTTCGCGGTGCCTTCTTTCGCCGCGGAATCCATCTCTGTCCATGCCACGCCATTCCGCGTGGTGACGGTTCGCGCCTGCACCGTGCCGGACGAGTTCGACAGTTCAAAGGAGACCGGCATCGGCGTGGCGATCAGGTTGTGATACGCGTCGAAGACATAAACCGTTCCGCTAATGCCGTTGTGCAAGCCGACCGGAAGACGAGACGGCTTCGCCAGAAAGCTGAGCGTCTCGGGTTGAGCCGCGGGCGTCACCTCGAACACGGCGGTCTCGCTCGTCGATCCCTCGAGCAGAATGACGGTGTAGCGGCCAGCGTTGTAGAGAACTCCTGCGGGGAATGAAACCGGTTCTCCCAGTTGCACGTCGCGCCGCAGCGCCTGCCCCGGTCCGGCGATGTATAGCACGGCCTTCCCGCTCCCGGTGGTTGGAATCGAGAAGGCGCTTCCGGCGGTGACGCTCTGCGGCAGCCCCATGTTTCCCGCTTGGGCCGAAGCCAGGGGCGCCGCGGCCAGCGCGAGCCCAGCCAGCCGCGATACCAGTCCGCGCCTCACTGAACACTCCCGGCGCTGTAGGTCGCTACCACCGTTCGTTCGCTCGCGACCCTCCGCGCAAGATCTTCGGGAACCGGGATATGGAAGTCGACCGGCGTCTGCGGCAGCAGGGCGCGGTCTATATATTGACCCGCGACCCAGACCAGTTGTCCATTCTTGTCATAGAAGGTGGAAAGCACATGCGCGACGTTGACGATCTGGCCGCTCTGGTTGGAGAGCTGCCCGGTCAAGGATGCTCCCGGCGCGGGATTGTATTTCTGATTTTCCACCTCGATCACCGGGTCTGCCGAGGCGGAGACCAATACCGAAAGAGGGTCCATGCGGATACTGCTGACCTGGGAAAGATCGATGTTGGGAAACGGAATGAGAAAGGGCGTGACCTGCTTGGGCAAGAGCGTGTGCGAAATCAGGTCGAAACTGCCCTCGCTCGCGATGATTGAACCGTCCTTGCGAAGCAGCGTGGCCCGCACCGACACAAATGCGGGCACGATATCTTCGTTCAGAAGCTCGCCCAGCACGACAACCCCGTCAGCGCGGTTGACAGGGCGCATGTCGACGATACGCACGTGCGGTGCTTCCACATCCTGTGCCCCCCACTCGTCTCCCGGACCGCTATAGATAACATCCCAGCGCAGGTAGTTCACGGGGATCACTTGCGGCGGCACGTGCTGCTCCTTTACCAGGGGCCAATCCACGGCCCAGCGGTCCCCGTTCCTGACGACGTGCAAGTCGCGCGTGTCATCGAAGGTTCCGAGCACGGTCGACCAGTGCATCTTCATCGCCATCTCCGCATCGTTGGCGGTCTCGTGAAGCGGCTGCACGTCGAAACTATCGAGGGTCGCGTAAGAGCGCAGGCTGAGTGTGTATCCGGTCAGGTCGTGGACGAACTCCGGCTCGGTGAACTCCGCCTTATTGGCAAGACTGGAGTACGCTTTCTCCCACGCCAGCAGACGAATCTGGGATCCTAGATTTTCCACAGCCGCCTCCGGCGTGGACGACGGACGCAGCGGATTCCCTCCGCCGGCATAGAAGACCGCGGAGGAGACGGGCCAGAGCGTGCCGATCCCGATCAGCACAACTGTCGCTGCGGCAATCGAAACAGCGAGTAGAACTCCCTTGTTCACGAGACTGTTCATGAGACCAGCCTCTCCGGCACCAGCCTCTCAGGGACGTCGGAGTCGCGTTCGCCTTCCTTCTGGTACCGCCGCTTCTCCGGAATCAGCACCACCAGGATGGCGAGAATGCTGCTGCCGAAGGGGAGCGTGCCCCACATCATGCCTTGCCAGCGAGGAGGCATTTCCGTCACGTTCATCGGAGTGGCTGGAGGCACGCCGTCTTTGCTCCAGATCGTGATGGTCTTGTCGTCGAGTTCATCCACCTGGCGCCAGCCGGCGAAGTCAAGGAGGGGATCGTAATAGGGATCGCGCACAATGACCCACTTCAATCCATACCGGTCCGCGTGCTCGAGCATCGCCCGCAGTGAGTCGAGCCCCGGCTTGCCGAAGTATTTCGAGCTGGTGAGCGCGGCTCCGCCGTACTGAGTGAGCTCCGGCAGCATGCGCGCGGAGTTCGATTCGCCATCCACGCTGCTCGCGTCGGTCATGATCGCCAATCGTGAAAGCTTGTTGCCGAATCCCAGAGTGATGTAGCGGTAGTTGTCATGACCGTCGCGATTCAGCCACAAGGCGAGCGAATCCACATTGAAGTTGGCGGCATCGCTCGGATGGAAGGTGGACCATGCGACCGCCAGCGCGCAAGTGAAGGCCGCCAATACGGTCAAACCGACAACGGCCCGGGATCGATACCGCTCGATGAGCTCGGCGGCCAGAAGCCCCACAAAAGGCAGGGCAAGCAAAGTCGCCCAGTAGCTGAAGCGCTCCATGGTCAGCACTTCAAAGGCGCGGCCCAGAACCAGATGGCCAACGGGAGTCGTTCCGCCCAGGCCCACCAGAAATGCGACCCAGAATCCCAGCAGCAAAGGACGCAGCCGGACGACCATCGATCCACGTATCAGGATGAATGGCAGTGCAAGAATCAGAGCTCCGTAGGGAACGACGAAGTAGTTCAGGCCCCACTGCGGGCTCAGGATGTAGTTCGCCCGGCTGGGATGCGGAATCGGAGTCTGCGTGACCGGATATCGGATCAGCGCGATCCAGAACGGCAAGCAGCACGACGGCAATCGCGGCGGTAACCACCAGAACGATTGTGACGGTACGCCCCGCCAGCGCTGGCCGCGAAGTCTTCTCGCCGCCCTCGCGATCCAAGAGCACCAGCGCCACCACGGGCAGCGCGAAGAACATCGATCCGAAGAGCAGCGTGGCATGATGCGCTGCCGCCGCCGCCGTGAACAGCACGCTCGCCTTGAGAAACGAGCGCCCCTTGCCGTAGCGCAGCCAATCGAAGAGATACGGCAGAGCGTTCAAATAAATCGGCGCCGCGCATGTCGTGCCCAACTGTCCCGCGGAATACACCAGAAAGCTTTCCGAGCCGAGTAAGACACTCGCCAGAGCGGCCAGCGATGCGGCGCGCGGACTTACCCAGAGCAGCGAGAAGCGGTAGACGCCTACAGCCAGGAGCAATATGGCGGCGAACTGCACCGCCATATATGCCATGTTCAAACCGATGATCCGGGATAGCAACGCCACCCACTGCTGCGGCAGCGGAGGGTATGTGGTCTGGGAAAAGCCCGCATACCATTTGGGATTCCAGGGATTGAACCAGTGATGGACATAGTGGGAGGCGAAAAAAATATGAAAGTTCGTGTCGTAGGATTTCAGCGGCAACATCATAAGCAGAAGCGGCAGATGAATCGCAACAGCAGCCATCAAGATGAGGCTGAGAGGTATGGGCCGCGCTGCTGACGGAGCGACTGACTCGGTGCTCGGCAAAAATCTTCTCCTAAAGGTAAATCGTTAGATTCACAAATTCAGTCTTGTGGTTGCATTCCCGCCATTGATCCCGTCGCATAAATGTTGGCGTGGCCAACTCGAAAGGCATTCTTAGAATCTTATGCGCTGAAGGTAAGAACCATATCCTTGGTGACCCGTTGATTGCTAGACTTGCACGCCTGACGATTGCATTCGTGGCCTTGCTTGTCGCACTTGCACTCCCCATCCGAGCGCAGACCTACAAGGTTGGATCTGACGCGCCCGCACAGCCTCAGACTCATCCCGAGCAACCACCGTCTCCCGGTCAACCGCTAGGTTGGGGCTCGAACATCCAGAATGCCCGCCTCGCGCGCGCAGCGCAGCTGGCGCTTCAACGTGGAGATCACGCGCTTGCGCTCGATTATGCCCAACGCGCTGCACGATCTGCTCCGAACGATCCCCAGCTGTGGTTCCTGCTTGGGTACGCGGCGCGGCTCGATGGCAAGTACGGCCAATCCGCCGATGCCTACAAGCAAGGTCTCCAGTTGAATTCTTCCTCTCTCGATGGGCTCTCCGGTCTGGCGCAGACCTACAGCATGATGGGCCGGAGCGACGAAGCCGAGCATCTGCTCCAACAGGTCGTTGCATCAGACTCAAGGCGAGGGGCCGACTTGCTTTTACTCGGGGATCTCTACATGCGATCGGGAAATTGGACCGATGCGCTTGATTGGCTGGGCAAAGCAGAACGCATAGCGCCGGGCGCGCGACCGGAGTTGCTGATGGCGCTCTCCTACGAGCACCTCAACCAGATGGATCTCGCCAGTCATTACCTCGAGCTCGCCAGAAACCGCGCCCCGAACGATCCCGACGTCGAGCGATCGCTGGCGGGCTATTACCGCGAGACCGGCGATTACGGCAAAGCGATCGATGAGCTGAAAGCCATCCCCAAGCCTAACCCGGATGTCGTGGCCGAGCTTGCGTACACCTACGGGCTCGATGGCAATCTGAAGGATTCGGCCCAGCTTTATATACGGGTCGCAAATGCCCTGCCGCGCGATGTCGGTCTGCAGCTCTCCGCGGCGCAGGCGCAAGTCGCCACCGGTTCCGTCGAGCATGCGGGCGCCTTTCTTGACCGTGCCGCCCGGCTCGATCCCGATAACTACCGGCTGCATGCGGTTCGGGGAGAGATCGCGCAAATCGAGGATCATGACAGCGAAGCCGTAGAGCAATACACCGCCGCCGTGGCCCATCTGCCCGCGTCCCCAGTCGAGGGAGTTCTGTACGGCATTCAGCTGCATATGGATCTCGAAGGGTTGTATCAGGACCTCGACGATGCAGATCACGCACATCAGCAGTTACAGATTGCTCAGATGGAGATCGGCTCGCTCGACGAGCATGGGGCCGACCGGGCGGCGTTTCTGCGCCTGCGAGCCCTCATCAAAATGAATTCCGGGCAAGTCGAAAGCGCGCTGAACGACATGAACGAAGCGCTCGCGCTCAGTCCCCGCGATCCCAATAATTTGCAGCTCGACGGAGATCTGCTGATGAAGCAGGGCCATACCGGGGATGCGATCGTGGTGTACAAGAAGGTTCTCGCCATCGATCCGCGGAGCCGGTTTGCGCTCACTTCGCTTGGCTACGCCTCCCGCGCGGCGGAGAACAGCCACGATGCGGAGATGTATTTCGAGCAGCTGGCGCAGGATTACCCATCCTTATATGTGCCCTATCTCGCGCTGGGCGACCTCTATACCGCTCTCCGCGAGTATAAAAAAGCGCAAGCCTCTTACTCCAAGGGCTATGCCGTGGCTCCAGGGAAGGTTTTGATCGTGGCCGGAGGCATGAATGCCGCAATCGAAGCGCATGACATTCCCCTGGCCGGCGCCTGGCTCAATCGCGTCACCCCACAGATGGAAATGGTGCCGCAAGTGCTCCGCGAGAAGGAGAGATATTTCAGCTTCAAGGGCGACTATCGGCAATCTGCCGAAATCGGCCGCCAAGCCATCGAGGCTCTACCAGACGATCGCGATGTTGTCGTCTATCTCGGTTACGATTTGTTGCGCCTCGGGCAGTACGACGAGCTCCTTTCGCTCACCGCGAAGTATAAGGATGTCTTTCCCAAAGAGCCCGATATTCCCCTCCTTGCCGGTTACGTATACAAGCAGGATGGCCGGTCCGACGAGGCCTTGGGGGAATTTACCGAGGCGCTCAATCGCGATCCCAATGTAGTTACCGCCTATGTCAACCGGGGCTTCGTGCTCAACGACCTCGACAGGCCAGATCAGGCCGCGCCCGACTTCGAACAGGCCCTCAAGCGCGAACCTAAAGACGGCGAAGCCCACCTGGGGCTCGCATTTGCCGAGCTCAACCTCAGGCATCCTCAGGCCGCTGTTCGGCAGACGCAACTGGCAGAAAGTATCTTGGGCGATTCGGAGCCGCTGCATACCATTCGGGCGACAGCTTATGGCCGCGAGGGCCTGCTGACCAAGGCCGAGGCGGAATATCGCGCCGCCTTGAAATTTGCTCCCACGGATGAAGCTCTTTATTTCGGGCTGGGAAATACGCTATTTGCGCAGCAGCATTACCATGATGCGATCCAGCAGTTGGAGAGCGCCCAGAAACTCGCACCCACGGATGCCGGCGTCTATGCTCTGATGGCCCGCACCTACGCGAACCTGGAGGATCGGGAGCAGGCTCTCAGAGACGTTCAGCTCGCCGAGCAATATGCCGGTCAGGCGCCGGCGTCTGCAAAGGATGGAGGCGCAAAGCAAAGCGACATCTATGTGTCCACCGGAGAGGCCCTCAGCACGCTGGGCGACCAGCGGGGCGCGATGGCGCGATTCAGCAAGGCGCTCCTCGCAACCAACTCCGATCGCGTGGGTGTGCGCCTTGCCATCGCCCAGCTCATGGCGGAGCAGGGCCGTTCCGCGGATGCGGAGCGGCAGATCGCGCTGGCCCAGATGGAAGCCGAGGCCGGAGATGCGCCGCCGCCGACGGGGGACCAATACATTGCCGCCGCGGATATCTTCGAGCGAATTCATGAGTACGACCTGTCTCAGTCGTACCTTGAGCGCGCGAAGTCGGCGGGCGCCTCGGACATCGACGTACGCGTCGCCATGGCCAATACTTACCTCGCGTTAGGAGAGACGGCGCGTGCATCCGCGGAACTGGCCGCCGTGAGCCACGTGGACGAAAGTGAATCGGACTATCAATATCTGCTTGCCCAAGCCAATGTCTATCAGCAGCAGCACCATACCACGCAGGCCCTCTCCGCTTTTGCCGCGGCGGCTAGCGCCTCGGGCGAAGATCAGACAGCCGAACAGAATCTGCTCCAGGCGGGAGCGAATGAGGGATTGAGAATCAACCAACAAGTGAGTGCCCTCACCGATCTCAACATTCAACCGATCTTCGAAGACAGCACTGTATACGTTCTGGACTCGAAGACATTCGGCCAATTCCCCGCGATTTCGAGCACGGGCGCCGTGAACGTTGCCGAGCTTCCGCCGCCGCGCTCCTCAATCGAAACCGATTGGACCACTGCCTACCATCTGCATCTGGGCGGCACGACGCCCACTGCCGGCGGCTTCTTCCAGATACGCAATGCCCGCGGCCTTGTTTCGGTGCCCGCGACTGCTGTGACCGGGCCCGATGGGGTCGTGACTGGTGGGATCGTGAATCGCGATACGACCGATTACACGATAAATTTCGGCGTCAATCCAACGCTTCGCCTGGGAAGCAATGTATTGACTTTCAACAGCGGCATCCAGGGAACGATCCGCCGGGATTCCCTCTCTCCGCAGCAGATGGATCAGAACCTCTTTCGAGTTTTCACTTATGTGACGACGAGTACCTTCTTCAACGCGATCTCCGCGGATGGCTATGTCATCCGCGAAACGGGTCCCTTCACGGAACTTCCCATCTCCGAGCGTTCTCTCATCGGGGCCATCGACTTCCGTGTCGGCGCGCCCTGGGGGAAAACCGCTCTGGTGACGGGCTGGGGCTCGAACGACCAGCAATTCACCGAACAATACGCCTTGGGCGAGGCCGGAAACACCGAAAATTACTACACCTCGTCCTATATCGGTTTCACGCGGCGGGTTACGACGCGTCTGAACATCGAAGTGATTGGAGAGGACATCCGCGCATGGCGGGTCGTACCGTACTTCACGCCCGCCTCGGCAACTGCTCCTTCGTCCCTCATCGTTCACTCGGGAATCGCACAGGCGTTGCGTCCGGCTGGAACGATTGACTTCTCTCCGGCGCGCCACTGGGACATTCAGGCATCGACCGCTTATGAAAATACGCGAAGCTTTCACGTTTACGACATGACGCAGAACGGATTCGCCGTGTCGTATACGCGGCCGTTGGGCCGCACCTTCAACGACGAAAGTGGAGAAGTTCACCTGCAGTACCCGATCCGCTTTTCGGCGGGCGTACAAGAAGAGACTTTCCCTAACTTCACGCATGGGCAAAATCAAGATTTTCGCCCATACGTGAGCATCAACGTTTTTTAGAGCGGGGCCTGATGAAGATCTGCTTAGTTGCGGCGTTTCCTCCCAGCGGACGACCATTGAACCAATATTGCTTCCATATTGCCCGCGAAATCCAGCGGCATCCGCACGTCGAGCTGACCATCCTGGCCGACGAGCTTGCGGACTATGAATTCGCTACCGATGCGCACGGCGATCCCTTGAAGGCCCAGCAACAGTCGGAACCGCCGGGCTTCAAGGTGATTCGCTGCTGGAAGGTCGGCAGCCTCGCCAATCCCGTGCGGCTGTTGAGCACGATCCTCCGGTTGCAGCCCGATGTGGTTTGGTTCAACCTGGTCTTTTCGAGTTTCGGGACCCCCGAAAATCCGTTGGCCGCCTTTGCCGGGCTCTCCGTGCCTGCGCTCACGCGAGCCGCCGGGTTTTATACCCACATCACCCTGCATCAGATCGTTGAACACGTCGATTTCTCGTCCGTCGTGCGCCGGGAGAAAATCTACCGCATGGGCACCAACGCGGCCACCCGGACGCTGCTCAAAGCGCACTCCGTATCTGTCCTGCTCTCCGCCTATCAGCGCACGCTGATGACAAAGTACTCCGCGCGGAACATCCTGCTCGGAACACACGGAATCTTTACCACGAATTCGATCCCGCCCGATTTGGCGATACGCGGCAATCCCGATCTTCGCATCCTGGCGTTCGGACATTGGGGGACATATAAACGGCTCGAGACGCTGATGGCGGCTTTTCCAAGCGTGTTGAAGAGAGTTCCCAACGCGCGGCTGATCGTTGCCGGGGGCAACCATCCTACGAAGGCCGGATATTGGGAATCGATCCGGCAGAAGCAGCCCGCGGGCTTGCCGATTGAATTCCGCGGATACATTCCTCAGCAAGACATCCCGGAGCTGTTTCGCACCAGCTCCCTTCTGGTGATGCCCTACAATTCGTCGACGGGTTCGAGCGGTCCGGCCCATCAGGCATGCGAATACGGAGTTCCGATCGTGTGCGCGGACATTTCCGATTTTCGCTGCATGGCCGTGGATGATGATATGGCCATCAGCTTTTACAAGGTAGGCGACACCGCGGATCTCGCGGAGAAGCTGGTGGCCATCCTGCAATCTCCGGAGCTCCAGCGCCGGATGTCGGAGCATAACTATCAGGCCGGAATCCAAATGACGATGGCAAGCGTCGTGCGCAACTACCTTCGCTGGTTCGAGCTCCATCAGTGCAAACGCACGATCGCCGATCGAGGCGCGCCCGCCGGCCGCCGCCGCTGGCTGCGCGCGTGGACTTCCCGCTGGACGCCGGACGCGGCCTTTTTGCCGCCGGACGCGGATGGCAAGGCAAGCCTTGAGGCACTTGCCGCGGCCAGAGCGGAGATGGCGCCCGCCCGCCCGGCGGACTCGGCGTCGCCGCGCAAAACGCTCACGGCGGCCAAGCATGCGGAGAAGGATGGCTATAACGCCAACCCGGAACTCGAAAATGCCGGATAGAACGTCTTTCATAAATCCCGGGCGGCGCTTCCTCGGGCCATGGGCAAGACCCGCCCTCGGAGCGGGGCTTGTTCTTGGGCTTACGTTGCTGTTCGCCGGATGTGGGACCTCCGGTAGTGTCCCTGCAGGTGGCAGTTCGACTCCTGCCCCCAGCGTCACCATCGCCGCGAATCCGGCCTCGGTGACAGCGAGCGATCCTGCAACCCTCACCGTGACCGCTACGAATGCGACAAGCGTAACCATGACCGGCACCGATGGCAGCAGCTATACTCTGCAGCCAGCCGGCGGAACCCAGAAAGTCAGCCCGTCAGCGACCACGACATACACCGCAACCGCGACTGGAGCGGGAGGGAAGTCCACGGCCACTGCAACCGTGACGGTGACGGCAGCGGTGGGTCCGGCGCCGACCGTCACTATCACCGCCAGTCCAGCTTCGATCGCACCGGGAGGTTCGTCCACGTTGGCCGTAACCACGACCAACGCTACTCAGGTAATGATCACCGGGACCGATGGCAGCACCTACAACGTGCAGTCGAGTAGCGGAAGACAGTCGGTCAGTCCCACCGTAACGACGACTTATACCGCGACAGCGACCGGGCCGGGGGGGAGTGCCTCCGCGGCCACGACCGTGACGGTGACCGCGAATCCGGCGCCGGCGGTCAGCATCAGCGCCAATCCCGCCTCGATCGTCGCCGGAAACACTTCCACTCTGACCGTGACTGCAACCAATGCCACTCAAGTGATGGTCACCGGAACGGATAAGAGCTCTTATACCTTGCAAGCGAGCGGAGGGAACCAGACGGTCAGCCCAACCGCGACGACCACTTACACCGCATCGGCGACCGGTGCTGGAGGCAGCGCCACAGCGAGTGCGACCGTGACCGTGGTGCCGCCGGGCAGTGTCAATTCCATCGACCACGTTATCTTCATGCTCCAGGAGAACCACACCTTCGACAACTACTTCGGCATGCTGAATCCTTACCGCGCAGCGAACGGCTGGACCGTCGGTGCCGACGGAAACACTTACAGCGTGGACGGCATCGACGACAAGCTGAGCACCATCAGCAACACAAACGATGCGGGCACGGTTTACCCGCTCTTCCCGCTCACCAGCACTTGCATCGACGATGAAAGCTCGGCTTGGCTCGAGAGCTATGGAGATGTGAATACTTACGATTTCCTGGCCGACCGGCCAATTTTGATGGATGGTTTCGTGCACACGGCGGAGGGCTATGCGAATAGTTGCAACGCGAATGGCGGCTGCGCCGGCAACTTTACCGACACCAACGGTCAGCGCGCCATGGGTTACTACGACCAGGGGTTCCTCAACTACTACTACTACATGGCCTCGCAGTTCGCCGTCTCCGACCGCTGGTTCTCGCCGGTGTCAAGCAAGAGCATCGGCAACCGCATCGCGGTTTTCACCGGAGGAACCACGCAGGGCCTGACGAAAGACCCGGGCAATGATGACCATCTACCGCAGCTCGATATTCCAACGATTTTCCAGGAACTGGATCAGGCGAATGTCTCCTGGAAGATCTATTACACCGTCACCCAGGGCTCCTGCCTGGAGGAGGACGACTGCCCCGGCGGCTCGAACGCCGAGTACCCTGCGACCGACTTCTCCGCTTTGACTTACTCCTATCAGTACCTCTATGAGAATTCGGGCGCAGCCGCTTGTACGTCTCCAACGCAGCCATCGAGCGTCGTGGGCGATCCAACCAACTCCTTCTGCATCGATACAGCCCACATTGCGCCTGTGTCGCAGTACTACACCGATCTGACCAATGGCACGCTGCCCAGCTTTGCCTTCATTGAAGCCGGCTATGGCAGCAACGATGAACATCCAGGCTCGGGCCAATCGATCCTGCTCGGTCAAGCAGGAAGTGGCGAACGTCGTGAATGCCTTCATGGCAAGTCCCGAGTGGTCGGATTCCGTCTTCTTCCTCTCCTACGACGAGGGTGGAGGTCCGTACGATCATGTGCCGCCGGTGCCCGGCCACTCCAATGACAATACGGATGCGATGGTCGGTAGTACTCCCGTGGCAAGTATCCCGGATATCTCTACGATCGCCGTGAATGCTGACAGCTACAAGCCATGCGTGCCACCCAATCCTCCGGGAACGCCGACGCTGCATTGCGATCTGACGGCGTCGCCGCCCGATCCCGGGGCGACTCCGGGAGATGCCGCGGCCGTCAGCGGCTTTGCTGCGCAGCTCGGATTCCGCCTGCCCAACATCGTGATTTCGCCCTTCACCCGGGCACACTATGTCTCGCACATCCCGATGGATCACACGGCGGTGATCAAGTTCGTCGAGAACCGCTTCATCGGGCCGTCCGCGCACCTGACAGCCCGCGACGCCGCGCAGCCCAACCTGCTCGACTTCTTCGACTTCACCGGTGTTCCCTGGGCCACTCCGCCGACTCCGCCGGCTCCGGTGACCGCGCAGTCGCTCGGCTACAACTCATGCACTCCGACCAACTTCTAGAGCGTATTTCATTGAAACACGCTCTAGAACTGAGCGCTCTTTCACTTTTGAGGGCTATCGGCGGCAACCACCTCGTAGGGGCGCATCATGTCGTTGTCTTCGTGCTCCAGCATGTGGCAGTGATACACATATCGTCCGGTGTAGCCTTCGAAGCGCACGAGAATGGTGAGGACATCCCGTGGATTGACCACTGCCGTATCCTTCCATCCGGCTTCGTTCGCCGCGGGCGGCTCGTCGAGTTCCCACGAATTCGAGTTTGCCTTGAAGAAACGCCCCGAAGTCGAATCCCTGCCGTTCCAGAATCTGAAATTGCACCAGGTGCAAATGCATCGGATGGGCGTCGTCCGTCATGTTGATGAATCGCCACTTTTCGATCGAGCCCAGTTTCGGAAACTCCGTGACCGGGTCGTCGTATCCCTTGTCATTGATCCGAACTCCCAGCGATCGTCCCGTGGTATCCGGTGCGCTCCGAAAGAACGAAGTCCCTCGTGACGACGGACTGTGACGGGTCCAGCCGCGGCAAAGATACCGGTGAAGGCAGGCCGAAGGCCTTCCCAGCGCTTCGAGCAGGGAGGCTCACACGGAACTGCATGAGCTCATACAAGCGGCGCATGCTGCGCATGGAGCATGGTCCATCCAGGATAGGGAGCCGGAGCGTCGTTCGAGAGGGTCACGGTCTTGCCCTCGAGTCCGGAGAAGTCTACGATCAGGTCAGCGCGCTCCGCCGGAGCCAAGCAGAAGCTTGTTCAATCGAACCGGGCTCGCAAGAAAGCCGCCGTCGCTCCCGATCTGGTGAAACGTGACTAGCGAAGGAATATCGGTGGGTCGGCTCGCCAGATTTAAGTAGAGGTTGAAGAATCGTGAGTTCGCCCCATTCAGGACGCGCAGACGATAACTCCGCGGCTCTACATTCAGATACGGATAGATGGCGCCATTGACCACCGGCAGTTCGCCGAAGAACTCCGGGCCCCACACGCCCTGAGGGGGAAAGGTGCCGTCTTCATTCGTCGGAGCGTAGACGAGCTGGCCCTGGTCGTCGAGCGTGCGATCCTGCAGCACGAGCGGAATCTCATAATCGCCGGAAGGCACGTTCATGCTCAGCTCCCGTTGGTCGCGCAGAAGATAGAAGCCGGACATGCCCGCATAGACATTCAGGCGCGTGATGCCTACCGCGTGATCGTGATACCAGAGCGTCGCGGCCTGCTGATCGTTCGGATAGTGGTACAGCGCGGACTGCCCCGGCGTAAACCACTTCTCGGGCAGCCCATCGCTGTCCGACCGGGTGCGCGAGCCGTGGAGATGGGGGACGGTCCTGACTGCGGGCGCCGGAGGCATCGCGCCATGCATGTGGGGATCGACTTTGAAAATATGCTGCGCCGGCAGATGGTTCTCCCACTGGACTTCGATGGGCCTGCCCTGAAGAGCTTCGATCGTCGGACCGGGATACTGCCCTTCATATCCCCACAATGTCGTAGGCGGAAGCTGCGAATGCATCTGTTGTCTGAATTCCAACATGCGAACGCGATATTGAACCAGGTCCTTGCGCGTGCCCTGCGGCATCAATCGCTTGGGAATTGGGAGCGGATCGAGATATCGCTCGAGCGAGCCAGGCGTTCGGTATACCGGTTGAGCAACCGCATGACGCTTGCTTTCGTCAGCACCGAGGCCATTCGCAAAAACCAAAGCTGGTACAGATGCAGCACATAGTTTGAGAAAATCGCGCCTGTTTTTTGATTCCATTCGTCGGCTGAAGTCAATTGACCGTAATCGCGCTGGCCACGTAATGGGCGCCATCGAAGTTCGCGGTCACTATAACATGCTCCCCTTCGTGGAGATCCTTGCTCATCGGCAGGCGGCCGGAATCAAAAGATATTTGATAGTTTTTGTTGTCGCGCGGATCGACCAGCGCCAATAGCCCGGAGTGCAGGTCGAGGAAAGTGATATTTCCGCTGAACACAAAGGCGGATCCTGGAGTGGCCAGGATTGCGATGTGGCTGGCTACGCCTTGGCCCTTGTTGTCGGACTTGAATTCGACCGAGATCAGAGTCCCCTTGACGAGATCCGACGGGCCGCGGGTCGCTGTAGAGAACGAGTCTTGTCCCTGGCGAACGACGGGTGTCCCCGCCGGCACGAGTAGCTTGATGGGGTAATGAGACAGGGCATCGTCAACCGCCAGTTCACCAGTGCCGGCATTGTAGCTCAGCACCTGGCCTTGGGCCTCGCCTGCGGGCGATTGCGACAACATATGGATGCTGAGAGCGAAGACGTTTGTTCCGTCCAACACTGTCTCGACCGAGGCATGATCCTCGGAGCGCAGATCGCGCAGAGGAGTCCTGATTCCGTCACGATAGACTTGGGTGCGCTCGTCATAGAGGATTTTCAGCGTCCCCGCGCCGAAGACCTTCAGCGTGAATTGGTCGCGCACCGGATCCACATCGTGAATCACGCCGCCCATGACGGTGCTTTTTCCTTTGGGTATGGGCGGTAAGCTGGATAGACCGCTTGACACGCTTTCCGTGTTTATTGCCGACTGAGTCGCCTCATTTTGTTCCGGCTGCGCCCCTGCGAGTCGCGACTGGGCAATTGCCAGGCTGCTTAGCATGACCGCTACGAGAATACGACCCATCCAGCACACCCACCCTTGCCGTTGAATGATTGGTATCTGCTTGGATGATATGAAGTGAAACTCGGTGGCCTGGAACTGGTCGCGCATGGCCGAAATGTTGTGGCCGGGCGGCAACACCTTCTGGGAATGCGCATCCAAGCTGTAGGACGAAGACCACGAATGTTCAGTACACGGCTGGGATTACTCGCGGTAATTGCGGTCATCGCAGGCTCCGGATCTCAGAATACTTGGGCGCGAGACCTCACTATCACTCTTCCCAAGCGGAGCGAGCTGACCCCGGTGCAGCGCCTCAATCGCGAAGGCGTTGACGCCATACGAAAGCACCAGTACGACAAAGCTGAAGCCATCTTTTACAAGGCGTATCTCTACGATCCTGCCGACCCTTTTACCTTGAACAACCTTGGCTACACCTCTGAGCTGCAGGGACAATTGGATCGCGCTCAGAAGTTCTATAAGCTGGCATCGGAACAGGGCTCCGCTGCGTTAATCGATCGCAGCAATCAAAAAGAGCTGGAAGGCAAGCCAGTGAGCTATGCCTTCAATGGCATAAAAGACGTGCCCATGCGCGTGAATCGCATGAACATCCAGGCGATACAGCTTCTATCGCAGGACGGGAGTTTCGAGGCTGATTCTCTGCTCCGGCAAGCCCTGACCTTGGATCCGCGGAACCCATTCACATTGAATAATTTGGGAGTCGCCGAGGAGGCCACGGGAGATTACCCGAGCGCGTTGAAGTATTACGATTCGGCGGCCGATTCACACTCCTCGGAGCCCATCGTCGTCACCCTGAATAACCGCTCGAGAGGCAAACCGGTCAGTCAGGTGGCCGCGGAGAGTGCCCGCCAATTGAGAGAGCGGATGCAGAACGTCAATACCGCGCAGCAACGCGCCGCCATGCTCACCTTGCGTGGAGTATCCGAGGCAAATCAAAACGATTGGAGTGCCGCCAAGCAAGATTTTCTTCAGGCTTACTCGCTCGATTCAGACAGCGCGTTTTCGCTCAACAACCTTGGTTATGTTGCGGAGAGGGAAGGCGACCTCGAGACGGCGGAGTTCTATTACACCAAGGCCCGGAGGGCCGGCGATGCAAACGCCCGCGTCGGACTGGCGACCCAACGTTCGGCCGAAGGCATGAATCTCTCGACAGTAGCGACCGATAGCAACCAGAAGGTCGACACCGAGCTTGAAAAATACAGTCAGGCTCGTCACCAGCTAACAGGTCCGATCGAACTGACGCCTCGCGATAACACGCCGCCGCCCTCGAATGTCCCGTCGCCGGCACCACCATCTTCCACACCCCAGCCTCCTAATTGACATCGAAAGTGCTTCCGCTCACATGCCCAAGCCAGCCGCTCAGTCACCTTCGCATAAGTCGCTGACCCTTCTGTCTCGCCTGCTCTTGCCGCCGCGGAATGGCGATGCGTCTTCCGTGCTGAATTCGGAAATCGCCAACCTCAGCCGGGATGAGTTTGACGACTTACTGGCATTGGCAAACTCGAACCACGTAATCGTGCGCGGGCTTGAAGCGTTTCTCCGCATCATCTCCGAAGCACGGAAAGACACTCATGCCGCATGGGCGGAAACCGCGCTCGCCGCTGAGCGCGCCCGTATCGAGAACGCGATGACGTTCTTGCATGCAATCTGCGACGCGTTCGAAGCGGATGGTTTTGACGTTGCGGCGATCAAATCGCTCGATCATTGGCCCGATCTTGGCAGTGACCTGGATCTCTATACAAATGCGGACTCTGAAGAGATATCCCAACTTATGAGAAGGCGTTTCCAGGCGCGAATTGCACCGCGAAGCTGGGGAGATCGCCTGGCGCACAAATGGAGCTACCTTATCCCTGGACTACCCGATGAAGTCGAGATGCATATTGGCCGCTTGGGCCAGACTGGAGAACAGGTCGCAATCGCCTCGCGCCTGATTGAACGTTCCCGGATGGTTCTGATCGGGCGGTATGTGTTTCGCGTGCCATCGGCGCCGGA
The DNA here is from genome assembly GCA_963746665.1 of uncultured Acidobacteriaceae bacterium. Taxonomy (GTDB): domain Bacteria; phylum Acidobacteriota; class Terriglobia; order Terriglobales; family Acidobacteriaceae; genus PALSA-350. The sequence goes on from CAVVBW010000001.1 coordinate 69,902, forward strand.
CCGTCTGATGATCTCGACTCTGCAGCGAATGTACCGCCATTTCTACTTCCGGTTGTGCGATATCGTCGATACCGCCGCGCTCGCGGACGCGGGCGCCATCGACTACGAGGACCTGCGGCGGCGAGCCAATACCGCCGGCATCTGGGAAGGAGTCGCGACTTATCTGGCGATTGTGTCGGACTACTTGAAACCATATCGCGGCTTAGGCCTTGATCTTCCCCGGTTCGTCACCGCTTCAGCGCGATTTGGCGGCGATCAAGTCTACTTCGCCCGGGGTTTCCTGCGCGTCCCGATTATGCCGCAATCCGTCAGCCTCTACGGATCGCAACTTACCGGTCTGCTGCGTAACCGCGAATTCGAGAACAGCGCCCGGCTTGGCCTATTGCCGTGGCTTGCCGCTGCCGCTCTCGTTGGGCAAAAGATCACCGGAAGCGATAAGGGCGTTTGGTAGAACGGGCTCCTGCTATTGCGGTGTATCTTGCGCCGTTTGCGTCTGCACCGCTGTCTTGGGGAAATAGCCCCGGCGCGTCCTCACGATCAGCTTGCCATGATTCGGCGCCTTTGCCTCGACGCGTACAGTCCGGTAGCCCCCAAGGGTGGCCGACTTGGCCGGATGGTAGCCGATGGTGTACTGGTTACGGATATTGCGAGCCACCTCCGCCGCGATCTGGTCCACATCCTGCAGGGAACTCGGGAAGTAGGCGATGCCGCCCGTTTCCTCCGATAACGTTTCCAGAGCTTTTCTCGCTTGCTCGGATTCCTCCCGGTCAGTGTCGAAAAGCAGTCCAATCGAGTACACCACCGGGCCCCCCAGGTTTTGCACACGGCGGATGACCTGTTCCAGGGTCAGACGCGATGCGTTGTCCGCTCCATCCGTAATGATCAGCAGCACCTGCTTTTGCTGTTTCGCGTGGTTGGCTAACTCATCCGCCGAAGCGGCCACCGCGTCGTACAACGCCGTGGTGTCTTTGGAATCGAAGCGCGAGAGTCCCCGCTCGAGCGCGCCGATGTCCGAGGTGAAGCCCTGGTCGAGGAAAGCCTGATCGGAAAAATTCACGACAAATGCCGCATCCTGCCGATTGGACGCCTTCACCAGATCCAACGCGGCCGCATTGACCGAGGCGCGCTTATCGCGCATCGAGCCCGAGTTATCGACGAGAATGCCCATCGATACCGGAACGTCCTCGTGCCGAAACGAGGCGATGGTCTGGGGAGCACCGTCTTCCGTGACGGTGAAGTCTTTGCGATCGAGATCCGTGACCAATCGGCCTTTTTCGTCGACCACGGTGCAGTTCAGCAGAACCTCGTTCACATCCTCCTGCAGGGTGTAGATTCCATTCTTCCCCTTCTGAATCTCGTTCGCCTGGCCCGTATCTGGAGACGGGGAGCTCGCCGGCGCGTTATCCGCGGGGTCAGGCGAGAGCACCGGATCGCGATCTACATTGAGGCTCGGCTGTGTCTCCGGGTGAGTGGGATCGTCCAAGGCGGCGAATGTTTGCACCGCGGCCGCCGAGCGCGGCGCGGGCTGCTGCGTCTGGGCAAATAATGACGATCCAGACGAGCAAAGCGGAACCAGAATGACGGGGGCAATCAACCGGAGGACGCGCGACTTCAAGAATCTCGTTGAGCGCATAGATAGATGAATCGAAAACCTCGCCTCTGGCTGTGATGCAGGTTGGCTCCTCTTGGTAGCGAGAGCGTCCCAAAAAAGACGAAAGCGTCCCAAAAAACGCCGAAAACGTCAACAAAACCCCTCGAAATCTTCACGGGCGTTGTGCAAACTTGATAAACGAACCGGTGCCGATCATGCCCTTCACCCACAACGACCGTCTTTTCGTCCTTACCGGTTCCGGCATCTCCGCCGAGAGCGGGCTGGCCACCTTCCGCGGATCCGGAGGGCTTTGGAACGGCTATCGCGTCGAGGAGGTGGCAACGCCTGAAGCCTGGACGGCCGACCCCGAACTTGTCTGGCGCTTCTACTCCATGCGCCGCCGCGATGCCCTCGCCGCCCATCCGAATGCCGCCCACATCGCCCTGGCGGAGATCGAGCGCGAAGATCGGCGACAGATTTTATCTCTGCACTCAGAATGTCGACGACCTTCACGAGCGCGCCGGTTCCTGCCGCGTTCATCACATGCACGGAACCCTGTTCCAGTCGCGCTGTGTGCGCTGCGGCGTGCCCTTTCCTGACACGGCGCAGTACGAAACAGCGGCCAGCCTTCCCCGATGTCCCAAGTGCGGCGCGCCTGTCCGCCCGCATATCGTCTGGTTTGGCGAAGTCCCTCTCGACATGGAAGGCATTTACCGCGAACTTGAGCGTGCTACGGTCCTTCTCGTTGTGGGCACCTCGGGCTCCGTCTACCCGGCCGCGGGATTTGTGCATGTCGCCAGCCGCCGCGGCATCCGCGCCGTTTATGTCGGCCCGGAGGAGCCGCTCAATGCCGGCGCCTTCGACGAGGTTGTTCTGGGGACGGCGACAGAGGCGCTGCCGCCGCTTCTTATCGTCCGATAAGCGCTCTTTTTGTTTGCATTCTCTTCATCTCCGCGGCTCCCCGGCAACGCTATGCTTTATCGATGGCAAAGCACACTCCCCCACGTTCTTCGCAACATGCAACACGTCCGGCTAAATCAAAGCTCACGTCAACGAACAGCGGCGAACCGGTTTTCGCACAGCCGCAACCCTCCCCCGACCCAACGACCTTCAAGAACCCGGTGACGGATCAGAACGAGAAGGAGATCGCGAACCTCGAACCCATTCCCCAGCCGGCCGGCAATGCCCCCGAGCCTCTCCTAACCCTCGCCCAGGTCTATGGCAGCGCCGGCAACGCAAAGGTGCAAGCGATCGAGCACGCGGGGCAAATCGTCTTCCACTCCGTCGGCGATACCGGGAGCGTCAAAGGACCGGATACTCAATCGCTTGTTGCCGACAAGATGGTCTCCGACTTCGATGAGAAGAACGCAGCAGTCGTGCCGTCCTTCTTCTTTCATCTCGGAGACGTCGTCTATTACTTCGGCGAAGCGGCCTATTACTATGACCAGTTCTATGAATCGTTTCGCAGCTATCCGGCTCCGATAGTCGCTATCCCCGGCAACCATGATGGCGTAGTCTACCCCAACGATCCGGAGCCCACGCTGAGCGCGTTTCTAACAAACTTTTGTGCGCCGGGCTTTGCTCCCTCGCCGGACGCCGGTCGCCTTTCTCGAACTACGATGATCCAGCCCGGAGTCTACTTCACCTTCGACGCGCTGTTTGTGCGGATCTTGGGCGTGTATAGCAATGTTCTCGAAGACCCGGGAGTGATTTCGAGCGAAGGCGGAACGAACTCTCTCGACGACCGGCAAATTACATTTCTTCAGACAGCCTTGAAACGCGTCAAGAGTGAGAAATACGTGGGAGCCGTCATCATCGCGGTGCATCATCCTCCATTCACTGGAGGGTCGGTCCACGGCGGAAGTCCGCAGATGCTTGCGGATATCGATGGCGCCTGCCAGGCTGCGGGCGTTTGGCCGCATGCTGTGTTTTCCGGGCACGCTCACAACTACCAGCGCTACACGCGAACCGTGAACGGGATCGAGATTCCCTTTCTCGTCGCCGGCTGCGGCGGTCATTCGCCGCTATCGCCCATGCGGGGAACCTATCGCACGCCTTACAAAATCGATGACACCCTCACTCTCGAGAGCTATGACGACACAAATTACGGGTATCTGCGGGTTGTGGTCAGCGCCGAGACCATGACGATCGAATTCCATCCGGAGAGCGACGGCGGAGTGACGAAGACTCCGGATGATACGGTCACAATCCAACTGCAGAGCCGCACACTAAGTTAGAGGCGGCAACAATATATTTGGCTCACCTGCTTCACCTCGAGTTCGTGACGACCCAGCCGTAGATTGTTTTGAGATCCGCTGTTCGCTGACGCGTCTCTTCTTCAAGGCAAGCTGAGTAGGCTGGAGATGCCGCATCCCCCCCTTTGTAGAGGTCGCTCTCTGCGTTACAGGTGGCGTCTCGAAGCTGTAACCAGAGGCGCTGTGCTGCTAAGAGCTGCTGCTGTTCACTCGGTGTCAGCACCTGCCGAATCTGCTTATAAAGCTGATTCAGTTGGGCATCGGCAGCTCTGTATGTCCTATCGAAGCAGTTTCCGAGCGCCAGGGTCACCCCACCAGTCTTCTGGCAGGGAGCGCCTGCTGCGTTCATGTGCTGTGCTTGGGCGATGGAGCAGGAGCAAATGCAGGCTGCTACCAAGACCAGCAAGACCAGCCCGGAGCGGATAGCAGGGGTCATGGCTGCACGATAACAGAAACCTTGAGCGGCACCTTCGGTGTCGAGCATCGCAATTGGCGTAGTGAGTGAAGTATGGCATTGCCTTTTTTATCTATCGTTAAATCTGTCACTTAGTCCGGAATTGCACTGCTACTTGTGCGACAAGGATTTGACTGCTCCCCTACCTGTAGGGCGAACATAGGGCGAATAGTAGCCTATGAATTCCGCCGCCTCAATCCGCCTGCAAATTGAAGCCGCTCTCCAAAACCGGATTCCTTCTGCGCTAACGCCGGTCCAAAAAGTGCTTCGTCCCGTTGCGCCGACAGGTGTCTCAGCGGTGGATAAGGTGTTAGAAGGTGGGCTCCCGCTGGGAGCGATTGCGGAAATCGTCGGCCCTGAATGTTCCGGCCGCACTTCGGTAGCGCTTTCCTTCATCGCCGGTATGACGCGGGCAGCAAAGGTCTGCGCATGGGTGGACGTGCTGAATATGCTGAATCCCGAATCCGCAACCGCGGCAGGCGTGGATTTATCCCGGCTCCTCTGGGTGCGTTGCGGTGTTCAGAAGGTGGCCGTCAAGCACGGCAGAAGGCCAACTCCGCCCGCTAAACCCTGGGCACGGATCGAGCAGGCGCTGCGCGTGACAGACCTTCTCTTGCAAGCCGGCGGCTTCAGCGCGATTGTGCTGGACATGGCGAGCATCGCGCCCGAGCAAGTGTCGCGCGTGCCTCTGGCAACATGGTTCCGATATCGTGCCGCGGCCGAGCGGACGCAGGCCAGCATCCTTCTCTTAACGCAACACTCGTGCGCGGCCGAGCGCAGAGCTTCTGCTGCGATTTCAACCGGGCAATGCGCGTCGTGACGAAGCCACGGTATTCACCGGAATCGAGCATCGCCTCGAAGTAGCGCGCCGGCGCTTCACGCAGGCTTCGACCAATGTCGTTCCCTTGCGCAAACCGCCGCAAAGCGCAACCGGCGCAAACTGGCGCAGCCAGGCAACCTGGGCAGGTCCCCGATGACAAAGATGACGAAGGTGACAAAGCCTGCCGAGCTCTACGCCTGTCTTTATGCAAAAGAGTTTCCCGCGCAGGCGTTGCTGCGTTTGCGGCCGGAATTGCGTCGACAGGTCGTGCGTGGTCATGGAAGGCGAACCTCCCTTGCAGCAGGTCTGCTCGCTCAACATGAGGGCCCGCGCACTCGGCGTGGTTCACGGCATGACCCAGGTGGAGGTAGATACCTTTCCTTCCGTTGCCGTGCTGTCACGTTCTCCGGGAGAAGAGACCGCGGCAAAGGCGGTTCTGCTCGAATGCGCAGGCGCATTCTCACCGCGTGTGGAAGATCGCAGTGAAGACAGCGCGTTTCTGTGCGTCATCGACATTGCGGGAACAGGGAAGTTATTCGGTCCGCCGGAAGCGCTGGCGCGGAATCTTCTGGACCGTGCTCAGAGCACTTGGCATCACGGCTTGCTGTTGCCGTCAGCGGCAATTTTCATGCCGCGGTCGCTTTGGCCAAAGGACTGTCTCCACGAGCTGGCGGTGAGGGTCGTCCCCGCAGGCGAGGAAGGCGCTGCCCTCGCATCGTTGCCGCTTTCCGTTCTCGATCTCACCGAAGAGCAGGCGGAGACGTTTTCCCTGTGGGGCATTCGCACCTTGGGGATGCTGGCGGCGTCTGCCTGAGAAAGAACTGATCGCCCGCATGGGGCAAGCAGGCAAGCGCCTTCGCCAATTGGCGCGCGGGGAGATGCCGCATCTGTTTCAGCCCGTAGAGCCTGCCTTCACGCTCGAAGAGCGCATGGAACTCGATTCTCCGGTCGAGCATGCTCGACTCGCTTGCTCTTTGTCGTCGACGTGATGCTCGAACAGCTTGATCCTCCGCGCAACAGCCCGTGTGCTTGCGCTGGCTTCCGTCAGTGTCACGCTCACATCTCGAAGGCGGCGCGACGCATACGCGCACGGTCCGGCCTGCGCTGCCGACGAATGACAAGCAGCTCTGGATCAAGCTGCTTCATCTCGATCTCGAAGCACATCCTCCACAGGCCGCGATTGTTGTCGTCTGACCCTTACCGCAGAACCCGGCGAGCACCAGCAAAGTGCAACTCGGCCTGTTCTCCCCGCAGCTGCCCGAACCGGCGCGGCTCGATGTCACGCTGGCTCGCATCCGCGCCATCGTCGGCGAAGAGAATGTCGGCCGCGCTGTTCTCAGAGACACACATCGGCCGGATGGATTTCGCATGGAGCCGTTCATCGTTCCTTCTCTGCAAGCGCCGGAAATAACTTCCGCTGCGCTTGCGTCCTGCCATGCGGCAGCTGCGCCCGCCGGAGACAATTCTCGTCACGCTCGCGAGCGATCGCCCAAGGCATTTGTCTTTCGGGAGCGGCGCTATGCCGTCGAACACGCTATGGTCCCTGGTTGACGGCGGCGACTGGTGGAGTCGAGCCCTCTGGGGATGCGAGCAATGGGACCTGGTGGCGCGCGCACAGGATGGCGACCTGCTGTGCTGCTGCCTGGTGCGTGACCTGATGCAGGATCACTGGCAGATGGTGGCTCTCTATGACTGACGCACGCTATGTCGAGCTGCACGCGGCCAGCGCCTTCAGCTTTCTTCAGGCTGCCTCGCAGCCGGAAGAGCTTGATCGAGCGGGCGGCCGCGCTGGAGATGCCGGCAATGGCGCTGCTCGACCACAACGGCGTCTACGGCTCTGCCCGCTTCCACACCAGCGCAAAGCGAAATGACATCCGTGCGCACATCGGAGCGGAGATCGCGGTCTCGAGCTTCGGGCCGCGGCTCACGCCTCCGGCATGGCTGCCGCACCAGCACCAGGACGAACCGGCGCGCCTGCCCTTGCTTTGCGAATCGCGTGAAGGCTATCAGAATCTTTGCCAGCTCATCACGCAGTTCAAGATGCGGGAAACCACAAAGAGCGAGGCGCGGCAACCTTCGATGATCTCGAGCAATACGCATCCGGCCTGGTCTGTCTGACAGGAGGCGACGAAGGGCCATTGGCTGCGGCGCTTGATGCGCGGCGGCGAAGAAGCCGGACGCGAGACGGTCGAACAACTGACGCGCATCTTCGGCCGCGAGAATGTCTATGTCGAATTGCAGCGCCATCAGGAGCGCGAAGAAGAGTGGCGAAATCAGGCGGCGATCCGCATCGCGCGTTCCCTGAATCTGCCGGTGATCGCCACCAATGGCGTCCGCTACGCGACCGCATATGACCGCGAGATTCAGGACCTCTTTACCGCCATCCGCCATCACGTCGAGCTCGACCAGCGCCGGCCGTCTTCTCGCTCTCAACAGTCAGCGTCATCTCCGCGCAGCAGCGGAGATGGCAGCGCTCTTTCGCGATGTGCCGGGAGCCATCGAAAATACGGTCGAGCTCTCTCGTCGCGTCTCAAATTCGAATTGGACGACCTCGGATATGAGTTTCCGCGCTATCCGGTGCCGGATGGAGAGACGATGGACAGCTTTCTGCTGAAGCGCGTCGCGGAAGGAGTCGAGCGCCGCTATGGTCCAAAGAATGATCGGCAACTTATTGGAGCGGGCGAAGAAGCAGGTCGAGCACGAGCTTGCGCTGATCGCCAAGCTCGGCTTCGCCGGATACTTCCTCATCGTCTGGGACATCGTTCGAATACTGCAAGCGGAACGGACATTCTGATTCAGGGCCGCGGCAGCGCAGCCAACTCTGCCGTCTGCTATGCGCTCGAAATCACGGCCATCGATCCGGTCGGCATGGAGCTGCTCTTCGAGCGCTTTCTGTCCGAAAGCCGCGGTGAATGGCCGGACATCGATCTCGATCTTCCTTCCGAAGAAAAACGCGAGCAGGCCATCCAGTATGTCTACCAGCGCTACGGCGAACTTGGCGCGGCCATGACCGCGAACGTCATCACGTATCGCGGCAAGTCCGCTGCGCGCGAAGTGGGCAAGGCGCTCGGCTTCGATGAGGATTCGCTTGGGCCGCCTGTCGAGCCTGGTCGGCCAGTGGGAGTGGCGCGGCAAGACGGACACGATGGCCCACTCCTTTCAAAACGCCGGGTTCGATATCCGCCATCCGCGCATCGCCAAGTATCTCGAGCTCTCCATGCGGATTCAGGACCTGCCGCGCCATCTCGGGCAGCACTCCGGCGGCATGGTCATCTGTCAGGGCCAGCTGAACTGCGTCGTGCCGCTGGAACGGGCTTCGATGCCGGGCCGCACGGTCGTCCAGTGGGACAAAGAGGATTGTGCCGACCTCGGCATCATCAAAGTAGACCTGCTCGGCCTCGGCATGATGGCCGTTCTCAAGGACTGCCTGGAGCTGATTCCCGAGCATTACGGCGAAAACATCGACCTGGCGCAGTTGCCGCAGGACGACGAGGTTTATCGGACGCTGCAAAAGGCCGACACGGTGGGCATGTTTCAGGTCGAGAGCCGCGCGCAGATGGCCTCATTGCCGCGAAATTATCCTGAAAGGTTCTATGACCTGGTCGTGCAGGTCGCCATCATCCGGCCCGGTCCCATCGTCGGCCAGATGATGCATCCTTACATGCGGCGGCGGCAGAAGAAAGAAGAAGTCACTTATCCGCACCCATCGCTCGAACCCGTGCTGAAGCGCACGCTGGGCGTGCCGCTTTTTCAGGAGCAATTGCTGCGCATGGCGATGACGGTTGCCAACTTTTCCGGCGCGGAAGCCGATGAGCTGCGCCGTGCCGTGGGCATGCGCCGCTCCTGGGAGCGCATGAAGAACCTGGAAGGAAAGCTGCGCGCTGGCATGACTGCAAATGGCATCGACACGGCAACTCAGGACAATATCGTCCAAAACATCAGCTCTTTTGCTCTGTATGGTTTTCCCGAGTCGCACGCGGCCAGCTTCGCGCTGATCGCCTATGCGTCGGCATATTTCAAAGTGAAGTATCTGGCTGCATTCACCTGCGCGATCCTGAACAATCAGCCGATGGGGTTTTACTCGCCTGCGGTGCTGGTAAAGGATGCGCAGCGGCACGGCCTGCGCGTGAGGCCGATTGACGTTCAGGTTTCAGACTGGCCTTGCACTGTCGAGCACGAACCCGATGGATCGGATGGACCCGATGGATCGCTGGGGCTGCGTATGGGACTCGGATATGCGAAGCGGCTGCGCAGGCAATCCGCACAGGCGCTCGTCGAGTCGCGCGCTCAGGATGGACTGTTCCGTTCCGCGGAGGATCTTGCCCTTCGCGTGCCTTCCCTCGATAAGCGAGAACTCACGCTGCTGGCTCGAATCGGCGCCCTGAATCAGGTCGATGGAATTGACGCATCGCCGCGATGCTCTCTGGCAGGTGGAGCGCGCCGGCAAGCTGGAAGGGCCGCTGTTGAGGCAAAGAAGTGAATGGCTGCGGGATCACTCGGAGACACTCCCTCTCGAGCAAATGAACGTCGAAGAGCGCCTGGTCGCGGACTATGCGGGAACAGGTCTGACCACCGGAAAACACCCAATGTACTATCGTCGTCCTGAGCTCCGCCGCCAACGGATTTTGTCTGCCGCGGAACTGCGCACCTGCAGGGATGGCGAATATGTGCGAACGGCTGGCTGCGTCATCGCCCGCCAGCGTCCCGGCACGGCCAAGGGATTTATCTTTATCTCGATGGAAGACGAGACAGGCATTGCCAACGTGATCGTCACCCCGGATCTCTATGAACGGGACCGCCTGGTGGTGACTCGCAGCAAATTTCTGCTGGTCGAGGGACCACTGCAGAACCAGGATAATGTCGTCCATGTGAAAGCTGTTAGGCTTAGCGAGCTATCGGATAGCGCGCTCGAGCTGCAATCGCATGATTTTCATTGATCCTATGAGGAGCAGGATCGTCGCGCTTTGAGTTTCCGAACGAAGTATTGCGCCGCCCCGGAGAGCGACAGCCGCCCCATTTTGTCGAGGTGTAACCTTACTCGTTGCGCAATGAGGCGCAAGCGTTGAACCTGGGCAAGAGAACGTACATCGGGATAGGTATCCAGCAGCATCAACAACGCGACATGTTTTCGATTGTCGCCGTGTGCGAATTACGGCTCCCTTTTAACCCGGAAGTGTCTAGAATCGACTCAAGGCGGCGCGGCTCAGCTGGTTGGAGCGGCGGAGATAAGTGTGCCACCCACCGCTTCGGTCCCGCTTGGCCGAGAGCAGGTATCTTGGATCAGGTATCTTGAATCATGAGTCTCCTGGCCTTGGCGCTGCTTGCGTTGATTGGCTGTGAGTACGTTGCATCCCAAAACACCGCCTCGGTTGCCTACAGCGGAGTTTCCGCAGGCGTGTCCACACTCACCGTCGCCGATGCGGGCTACAGCCCAGCCAGCGCCCAGGTCATCTCTGTTGGAGCGGCTGTTCCAGCTGCCTTTTTTGGTCTTACTGTTCTCGATTTCGGCAAACTGTCGCCCACTGTGCGATTCGGGACAACGCGTTCATGGGATGCCGACGACCTCGACTGGGCCGACGCTAACCCCGCTGCCGGCGCCTACAATTTCGCTTCTCTCGACAACTTCATCGCCCGTAACCAGGCCCGAGGCGCCGAGATGATCTATACATTCGGGCGAACCCCACGCTGGGCGTCCTCCCAACCGAACGCTCCCGGTCCGTATGGGACGACTCGGTGCGATAGCGGGAGCAGGCTGGTACGAACGACGAAGCGGGCGGCGTCGGGGGCAGGAATCATCGTAACGGCACCCTTCCAATGAGACGACTTATTCAATTCGCGCTCCTTTGTCTGCTTGTGACTCCCGCCTGGGCGACGACCTACCATCTTGCTACGGCAGCCGGAGGCGGCAGCGATTCGAATAACGGCCTGACTACAGGTGCGCCGTGGTTGACTCCGAACCACGCCGTCGATTGCGGTGATGTCATTATTGCGGCGGCGAGTTCGGCCTACCTGGAAGCGAATTTTAGCTGGAGTAGTTGGGGCAAGGTCACATGCCCGGCAGGTAACAACGTGGTGTGGCTGAAGTGTGCAACCTTTGATCGTTGCAAGATGAGCGTGCCCTCGGACGCTCCTCCATATTCAGGCGGATTCAATGTTGATATGGACTACTGGGGCGTCCAGGGATGGGAAGTTGATAGCGCAAATGCCGATGGACCATGCTTTCAGGCATCACCGGGCGGTGGCTCCATATCTGTTCATCACATAATTTTCGCCAATGATATTGCTGTTGGATGCGGTCAGGGAGGGTTCACATCCGGCCCAAATGGATTGTTGGGAGTAGATTATTGGGCAGTGATTGGAAGCATTGCTTACAACACCGCACAGAGTTCGGCAGAGTGTTATAGCGGCATAGATGCATTTGGTCCAGTAGCGTCCGATTCACTCCCTGGTACCCACATCTATTTTGCCGGAAACTTTACTTGGGGTAACGTAGCGCCTAACCCATGCGGCCGGGGACGGCCGACTGACGGGCAAGGTCTATTTTTTGATACACCTCAGTCTATCGATAACAATCCCTACCGCCAGCAAATGGTGATGGATAATAATATCTCCATCTTCAATGGCGGAAATGGGGCTAAGATTTACGACAACTCGACGGGCACGCCGAACGCGAAAACCTATATTCGGCATACCACGACCTACGACAACGAAACTGGCAACATAGAAGGAGTGAGTTGTGCTGAGGTCGCTTTGCAAGCAAGCCACTCCTCAGAGGTTTTCGGGAATCTTTCAGAGGCTTCTGCTGCGGGCACTTGCTACGGAGCGGGTAAAATCTTTCTTCTCTTAACGACTTCACCCGATTCAACGGATCATTTCTATAACAACTTCGGCTACAGCGCGGCGGGATACAACACAAGCGGAACCGGTACAGGCTTCTCGTTCGGCCCGAGCAACACCTTTGGCGCGAATCCGAACTTCGCCAACCCAGTTGCTCCAGGCGCTCCAAGCTGCGGAAGCTACTCCAGCGTTCCAGCTTGCATGGCAACAGTGATTGCCAACTTCACGCCCACGAACACAGCAGCAAAGGGATATGGCTACCAGATTCCATCAAGCACGAGCGTGTACGATCCTCTGTTTCCGCAATGGCTATGCAACGTAGATCTTCCGCCTGGCCTAATTTCGATGGGATGCAAAACTGAACCGTAACTTCCAGCCGGGAAGTCGCGCAGGTAGCAAGCAAGACCTTAGCCAACATGGCTGCTCGGCGCAGCCATGCTCTGGATAGTAGAACTTCAGCCGATTTAGCCAGGAATGGGCCTTGGGTGAGGAGGAACTCTTTGATGAGGAAACCGTCTGCCGCAGAGCTGCAGGTCACCATAGCCAGATACAATGGGTTCAGCAGTAGGTATCATTTCCACAGCCGCTTGGGGCTCCACCGCCAATCGAAATCTCCAGCCCACGGGCTTTGCATCCAGCTGGAGCCTGCGGCAAGGACCCGGCAATATCAGCCATGACTGGTAGTCGTCCTACGCTCTCGCCTCGATCATCGGTAACTCACATTCAAAGTCGTCCTCCGCGTTTCCTCATCAACTGATGAAGCAACAAGACAACGAACCTTGGGTTGTTCTTCAGGTACCGAATCGCTAAGCGACGCGGCTCTGATGCGAGTCGAAACAGCCACTCAAGCCCATTGCGCATCATCCAGCGTGGTGCCTGCGACTTTGTTCCGGCAAGGAAGTCGAAGGCGCAGCCGACGCCAAACATCACTGCAGGGATTCGACCGCGATGGTTCATGATCCAACGCTCCTGTTTCGGACATCCCAATCCGACAAACAACATCCGAGCGCCTGAGCCGGAAATCCGCATTGTGACCTCTTCATCTTCGGTTTCGTCCAAAGAACGGAAGGGGGGGACATCGTAAATACGATTTCCAGTTGAGGGTACCGCCGCCGGACCTCCGTGACGAGTGTCTTAAGCGTCCGCTCGCTTCCTCCATAGAAGGCCACCGGAATATCGGATTCCTGCGCGACCCGAAGCAGAAAATCCGTGGCGTCTGGGCCATATACTCGAGTTGCGTCGCGCTCCCCCATTGCCCGAAGTGACCACACCAGCGGCATCCCATCGGGATTCACCATATCGGCCGCATTCAAGTTCGCCCGAAAGCTCGAATCATCAAAAGCCTCCATCACCATATGCACGTTAGCAAAATAGACCGCCCTAGACTCACCTCGTTTCGCCCACGTACGACTCTGCTCCGCAACCTCTTCATAGCTGCTCGCAGCGATCTTGACCCGAAGAATCTCCCCCACTTCGTACTCCTCAATCTGAATAGCCGCCGTAATCCCGGTTGCCATTCCTTTATCAAGTCAATGCGATACTCAAAGGCTTACTACCTCGGTGAGACCATTTCCAAGACGCAGTGATTGGCCTAGGCGGACACTGCGAAGCCATATCTTGTGCGGGCGGCTGCTATGATGGCAGCCAAAACAGCCTCATAATCCACCGCGTTTATTAGGATTCCTCGCAGATTCCGTTTCTCGCGATCGATCATATGGCAGCCGCCGCAGCCACCGAGCGCTCCTGCATGGCCTCATAGATCTCCCGTAGGATCAGCGGCACATTGTAAGTGAGTTTCCAATCGGGGTAATGGGCCTGGAAACGTGCGACATCACTAATCCACCAGATGTGGTCGCCTCGCCGGCTGCCCTCAGCATACTCCCACTGCAGTTTGCGTCCCGAAATTTCCTCGCACATGGCCATTGCCTCGAGCATGGAACAATTACTCAGGCGCGCACCACCCATGTTATAAACCTCTGCCTGTCGGGGAGCGCGGAAGAAGTGCTCGAAGCCCGAGATCAGATCTGCGCTATGAATGTTGTCGCGCACCTGTTTGCCTTTGTAGCCAAAGACCTGGTACGGCGTACCAGTAGCGCAGCACTTCATTAGGTAAGACAGGAAACCGTGCAGTTGCGCGCCCGAGTGATTTGGTCCGGTCAAGCATCCGCCCCGGAAACAGGCGGTGTTCATTCCAAAATAACGGCCGTACTCCTGAACCATCAGGTCCGCGGCAACTTTTGACGCGCCGAAAATACTGTGCATGGATCGGTCGATTGACATGTCCTCTGAGATCCCACGACTGAAGCTGTGCGTGGGCTCGATCTCCCAGCGCGTCTCCTTTTCCACGAGCGGCAGCCGGTTCGGCGCGTCCCCATAGACTTTGTTCGTGGAGGTAAAGATAAACACGGCCTCGGGTGAGAACTGGCGCGTGGCTTCCAGCATAGTCAGGGTGCCGGTTGCATTCACGGAAAAGTCGGTAAATGGCTCCCGCGCCGCCCAGTCGTGCGAAGGCTGTGCAGCGGTATGGACTACTAACTTCACGTGTCGGCCGAAATGTTTGAATATTCTGAAGATTTCGTCTGCGTTGCGGATATCGGTGGAATGGTGTTCGTATCCGCGCAACTGTCCGAGTTTCTGTTGCATCCACTTGGTTGACGCGTCTTCGCCAAAAAAGTATGCTCGCATGTCATTGTCGATGCCGACCACGTGCATTCCTAGAGAATTAAAACGTCGGACCGCTTCCGAACCAATCAAGCCAGTAGCACCTGTTATGATCGCCACGCTCATCTCAGTAACTCCCTCTCTCTAACTCTCATATGACTTCAATGCATGTCCAGCCTCACTGTACAGAGGCATCAGCTATCTGGCCGGAAGCAAACGCTCCAACCATAGGAGGCCAGCGCTTTTTGATCCACGTGAACCCATTCATGATGTGGGCCAGTGTGGAAGACATTGGGGGACACTTTGTGCTGAGAAACCGGTCCGGCTGACGTGTCCGAAGTACCAGGCCGTATATATCTATCGGCATCGCCTAGTGTCGATCGGCAGGCCTCGTGGCTTCAGAACTGGGCAGGCGCCCCGCGACTGTTGTCGTCTACCGGCTTTGTCGACCTTCACGACAGAGTCTTTGCTAAGTTAGTTGTGGTGAGCACAGTGCCGACCAAACCGCGCGGGCATGTCCCCAATGCGTGTTTCTATTCGTCGCATTTATGCAGCTTGGGAAGCTGAGGGTATATCACCTAGATGAGTGAACCGGATGGTTTTATAACGCATTTGTAAGTTAGCGAGATCCTACCTTCTGCAAAGCCAATTCCATTCTCTCCCTGAACTGTACGAGAGTATAGTGCTCACAAAACCAGGCACGGTTCTTGCTTCCCATGGAAGACTTCAGGTCACGGTCGCGAAGCAGCACCTCGAGCTTATTCGCGACGAGTTCCGGTCTTTTCGGTTCAACAATGAACGCGCCGTCACTTCCGCCCACAACATCTGGTATACCGCGCCACCGGGTTGTAACGATTGGCAGCCCGAAGCTCATCGCCTCAATCAGCACGACGGGAGAACTCTCCGCATGATAATGGCTCGGAAAGCAGAAGATGTTCGCTTCCCGGAACGACTTCCACTTCTCTTCCCCACGCAGCACGCCGGGGAAGGTGATCATCTTGGTTAAGCCACGGCTTTCGATCAGCTTCTCCACCTCTCCGCGGAAACCCTCCGACGCGAAAGCTCCGGCACAAACCAAATGAAACGAAAGACCGGCCTTCTGCAACTGTGAGCATGCTTCAATCAGGGTGAGCAGCCCCTTTCCTTCGCACAGTATGCCCATAAACAGAATGCGCGCAACACCATCTCGTACCTCGCGCAGATCAGATGGCGTGAGTCGACTGCTATCCGGTATACCGTATGGAATGACAGTGACCTCTTTGGCTGCGAAATCATTCCCCGCAGATGCTGTGTTCTCGCTCATAAAGATTGCTAGATCGGCGTTGCGGTATGCTAATTTGAACAAGGGCTTGAGCCACCATGGGAGACGCTGATAGAACTCGGCAAGACCCGCCGCGTGAAAGTGGAAGACAGTGTATTTGAAAAGCCACCTCGTGCAGATCAGTAAAACAACATCTCTGATGACCGAATTAAACATGGGGGCAGCGGGCGGATAATACAAGATCTTTGCCTGGCTGCGCCATCGCCCAATCAAGATCTCTGTTAGAGTTCTCAGCAGAACGAGCAGCTTTCTCAATTTAAAAGAGCCCCCCTCATCGACGGAACGCGAGAAGTTCAACCTTATGTGGTGGAGCGTAATTCCAGCGTATTGACCATCTAGCAGCTCCTGGATCATGACTGCTTGCCCATGGACGGGCGGTGGTGTCTGGCCGACGACCAGCACGTTGATCCTGGTGCTATCCATAGTTCACTTCCCGATTAGAAGGTTGCTGTTGGTATCGTTTGCTCAATCCACCACTCTCCTCAGCGGACTAAAACGGCCACTGGTCGGATACAGATTTGCATAAGGTTCTGGGGGTCGTGTAACGAATTGACCTCGCAATTTGACCCGAGGCGGGGCCTCACACATTGCCTAAAGCGACTTGAAAACCATGGCGATCCTTTGTGCGATAGAGGGTTTACATCCGATCGTGTGCAGCCTCCGTACCCAATTCGCTTCCAAGTGGCGATATGCGGCTCCCATCAGCACTTCCAGTTGTTGCGTTCGAATAGAAGCCAATATGCTGCTTACGTCTTGGGTTTGTTCCCATGATCTCGATGCAGAGTGTTGGCGCTTTTCACATACCAAGTGCGAAATGTACCGAAATCGATATCCGCTGTAGGCTGCCCGCAACCACAGTTCGTAATCTTCAACACAAACTGTCTCGTCAAAGCCGCCGAGAGCCTGAAACGTCTCGCGGCGAATAAACGAGGAGATCATGAGGGGATTTGTAAGCAAAAGGGCGCGGCGATATCCTACTTGTGTCCACAAAAGGTGTCGAAGGTCGTACCACGGGAATTGAACGTTTCTACCGTATGGGGAGCTAGGTTCGCCACTAGCAGAGATGAAGCGGTAATTTATGGGGTAGACATCAGCATCATTGCGCTCCAGCGTCGCGAGTGCGCTCTGCAAACCAGGCAGACAGATTCGGTCATCTGAATCGACGAACATCAGATGAGTTGCACGATCGCATTGTTTGGCACCGAAGTTTCTAGCTCGCGCTGGTCGCCCCAGGTGGGGTAGCCGAAAAATGCGGGTTGCGTGTTGAAGTCGCTGCGGAACGTCTGTTGTGGCGAATACCTCGCTCTCAGATCCATCGTCCACGAGAACAAAGTCAATCTTTTCGCCAATGTCGGGATCCGGCAGTTCACAGAAGCTCGTCAGCAGTTCGCGCAGGTAATGCCTGCGATTGTAGAAAGCGACGATGACGGCCAAGCGTACTTCTTGAGAGCAAGATTTAGTGTGCACTGTTAGCCCCATTTGACAAACTGCCGATTTCACCATCGGTCGTGCTGCTATGCTGCACGTCGCGGTATTACAAAAGAGAAGAGAACTGGTTCTAGCGACTTAGGTTAGGCAGATCGCCATAGTGCTGAAGCCGGTCGATCGCGCTACGACGACCGTCTGGTCTAATAATGAGCTGCGCAGCGCCCCAGAAAAGCAGAAAGACCAGTACGGGTGCTGCATACGCCGCCGATTCAGTGAGCGAATCGAAGATTGCGAACGTGAGTATCGCCACCGTGAATGTTGAGGACGAGTACAGTATTACTTCGCGGCGGGCTGCGATCCATATTGATATGAGCGCCACAGCGAGAAGCAGCAGACCGGGCACTCCCAATGCAAGCATCAAGTCGAGATAGCTGGAGTGAGCCTCTAGAACGTGCCACTCTTGCGATGCGGAGATGTCACTGATGTGTTCCGGGGTCCAGAATGCGCCACAACCGTACCCTGTAAGTGGTCGATCGCTGATGTACGGAGCGAGCGTCGTCCATAGCTCGTATCGTACTGTCATGGTGTCTGCGTTAGCGTCCCGATTGAGCATTACATCGGACCTGACACTGGTCGGAGAGAATAAGACCATGAATGCCAGACCACTGACCAATCCTGTGGACACAATCGCGATTATCATGGGCCGGCGCACCCGCAGCACGCCCGTGGCCCACAGCACTAGTTGTGCTGCAATAAGGCTGAAGAGCGCGGTGCGTGACTTCGTAAGCAAAAGGAGTAGCACCGCGATGCCAGCCGTCCAAAGTAACACCCGCCTATAACGTCCGCGGTCACGCGCCAATGAAGTGGCGGCGAAGAAAAGAACAGCGGCATTGATAGCCTGATGGTTCGGATGAAATGTGCCTGCGAATCGATAGTCCTCTGAGAAGGGGTGAAATGAACCAAGCACACACTCGGCAAACAATCCTGTTCCCATGAATACTGCGGAAGAGAAAACGGCAAATCGCGGCAGCTCGCCAGGTCGCGTTCCTGCCAGCCATACTGAACACAAGGCAATCGTGGTCCACAAGATCAGTCGGTGAAGGCTTAGGATGGGGTCAACGCTCCAGAAGATGCTGGCGAGGGCCCACGCACCAAAAAAACTCAGAAGCACTGCGGTTGTTGAATTGACAATTCGCAGACGTGCCCGAATAACGCCGACCAGGCTAAAGATGCCTAGTGCGCTGAAGGCAATCTGCCGCAGAAGGTTACCACTGGCCTCAATCGCATCCGGTGTTTGGACAAGGCTGCGAAGACCTGGGTTCTCCATGGAGATTCCCCAACTTGCATCCCCACCAAAAAACAGTATCGCAGTGAGAGCTAAGAACAGCATCCAAGGGATCGCTCGTCCGCAGATACAGTTTCGCTCGGACCGAACGGATTCCGCAGATTCGGCAATTTGCAAGGATGTGCTCATTGAACTTTGGTCAATCAATGGACTACTTGGCATTTCTACGGTAGATATCGAGGGGCCGCTCTGTGACTGTATTCCGTGAAATCTTTTGTATGACAGGCGCAGCGTCGACCCCATACTGTTCCGCAAATTCGGCGGCATCGAAACACCGGCTGTCGTAAATACAACCACTTCTTTATGATTGCTGCCAGTACACTACATCGATTTCCCGCCACACACCATTCTGGAAAGGAAACCCGGCGCGCAGCAAGTGAGTTTCACGGAACGGTTCTGGGTTACGAACCATTAGCACAGGTTGTGCTCACAAAGGGAAAACGCCGGCAGCAAGGAACAGGAACAGCAGCCAGGGGTTCCTCCAACCCGGAGTGCTGGGCCTTCACGCGCATCATTGTTGTAACTCATCTATCGCGGGACTGCGCACCGACAGCTTCAGGAAGGCGACGGCCCTTACTGCCGATGTAGCAACGCTTGCCCCCGCCAACCCAAACGCCGCGCCAATTGGACCGAAGGCTCGAACCAGCCAAAGCCCAAGGGTAACCATGATGAATAGGGATGTGAAATTAACCAGGAAATCCACATCTGCGCGGTTGATGGCAAACAGGGCGCGCGAGAAGGAGAACGCACCGGCTGTGACTAGAAGGTTCAATGACAAGATCGCAACAATCAAGCCGTTCCCCGCATATTGGCGCCCATACAGCAGGGTCAACAACCGACCTCCCCAAATAAACATCCCGAGACAAAGCACCGACATGGGGGTAGCAATAACAGCGGTTATTTGGAGCACCAATCGATGCAGGGCTCTAGGACCCTCTGCCGCATATTTGTGGGCGATTTTGGGACCCACGAGGTTCTGAATCCCCAGCAGCATCGGATTGCCAATCGAAACAACTCCCAGACAAGCTGCCCAGACGCCAGTGGACGCAACGCCGTGGAAGGCCGTTAAAAGCCACGGATAGAGATTCATACTGACAGCCCAAACCAAGCCGCTGGCGAAAACCCATTTTCCTAGAATCCAATTATTCTTGAGGTCAGCAAGTGATTCGCTCATCCGGGGGTGATAGAACTGTCTGTCCGACCAGAGCCACCCCAGAACTGCAATTCCACAGACCGATCCAATCACCCAATAGGCGCGGCTCGCCGACAGAAGACCGAAGCGGGCAAGAACGAGTAGGCCGCTGATTTGACCGACCGCAATACAGGTATCGAAGATGAAGGCGGTCTTAAGCTTTAGGCGGGCAAAACTTACGCGACGAGCATGTTCCCGAAGCATGATCAAAGCGATTACAAAAGCCAATGCCCACAAGACCGGTCCCAATCCCTTTGGACCTACTCCGTGGCTGACAACGAATGCACCGCATATCACACCGACCATTGTGACGAGACAAAACGCCGACTGATGGATCAGGGTGCTTCCAGTGTACAGGGCGTGGGCCCTTCCCTTGAGGCGCGGAGCATACACCATATAAGGTGTCGTAATCAGTGACGTCTGGAGGTCGGTCATCAATGAAATCAGGCTGAAGCCGAGCAGGTATAGGCCAAGTTCTTCTTTGGAGCAGGTTCGTGCAATGATGACGCCAGTCAAAAAATTTGTAACGCTAGCAACGGCCTGATCGGCCAGGGAAATAATGCTTTGATGCAATGCCGTTTCGGACGACAGGACTTGACCGAGCAACGATAGTCCGCGACCGGCCGCAGCAGTCGGTTTAGCTCCGACGGCGTGAGCCGCAGTGATCGTAGCAGGGGCATCGGTCTCAGTAGAAAGTGTCATCAATTCACAAGCTCCTGGTTTTGGAGCCACATGCTTAAGACCCTGGCTCATGTGGCTCCCACTCCTTTCACTACCGCCAGGATTGCCGGGCACAGTCGCGTAACCGACAACCCAGTTTGGAATTGTCGCTGCTCTAGTCGCTTGTAGTGAAGTGTGAGAACCTTCAGAATCTCGCCTCGGGGTATGGTGTGTCTATTCGCCCTGAAAAATAACTGAAACAGTCTTCATCAGGATTTTCAGATCCAGCCAAAGACTCCACCGGTCAACATACTCGCGATCGACCTCCATAGCCCTGTCGAAATCTGGGTCTCTGCGACCGATGATCTGCCATAGTCCTGTGATACCGGGCTTGACATCAAGGCGGCGAAAATGAGAAATGTCGTACATTTCGAACTCGTCAATGGGAGAAGGCCGTGGGCCTACAAGACTCATGTCGCCCCTGAGGACATTGAATAACTGTGGAAGTTCATCAAGGCTGTAGCGGCGCAGAAACGAGCCGGATTTTGTTAAGCGAGGGTCCTTGTGGATCTTGAAAAAGAACCCATCCCCAAGTTCATTCAAGTGTCGCAGTTGGTTCTTCAGCGCATTCGCGTTTTGAATCATCGAACGGAACTTGTAACAGGTAAACTTTCTTCCCTTTTTACCCACGCGCGTATGAGCATAAAATATTGATCCGGGCGAATCTAGCTTCACGAGAATCGCAATTACCAGGAACGACGGGGATAGAAGCACCAATCCAATCGCCGCACCCAAGATGTCTATACAACGCTTAACCGCGACTCTAAGGCGACCCGGCTCTTCGCGATAGATCACTAGAGTTGGGAGACCCGCGAGCGAATCGGTTTTTAACTCAAGGCCGCGAATAGCGATGGATTCTGGGATGAGTACCATATTTATGTGTTCCCGGCGTGCTTCATCAATCGCGTGCTTGAGGTCGTCGCCCGCCAAGGTTGCTATAACGATTTCGTCAACGAAGTGCTGGCGAGCGATGCGCAACAAATCTTTCGTACTGCCCAAGACATCGGGATGATGCTCATCGTCGATAAAGCCAATGACTTCATACCCAAAGCTTGTATTCGACTGGATGCAGCCTGCGAGTTCTCGGCTGACCTCGGTGTGACCCACGATCAATATCCGCTTGCGCGTTGTCCCGGCGATGGCGGCTGACGTGAGCTTTTGCTCGGCAGTCCGTACGGGCTCAATCGTGCCAGTGGATGCCTTGGTTACACGCTGCGGCAGCTTTTCTGTTTCTGGATATTTGACAAGCGTACTAGCATGGGAGCGACCATATCGCCTGTCAAGTGAAAGTTCTTCGTCCATAATGCCCTCTTTCCGAACTGCTAGGAACGTGTCTGAGTAGTCATCCTTCTGCCGAAGATCGGGCTCGAAGTGTGGTCTGCTCGGTGCGTGGCATTGGCTTCCAGCACCAGCGCGACGCCGTCCGTAACCTGGCCTAGGGCCTTGCGGCATCGGCGTACGAGCCAAGAGCGCCCTAAACGATGACATTTAAAAAGAAGATCGCGGATTTAATCGGATGTACCGCCTAGATCGGTTCCAGTGTAGTCGGCGGCTGCAATTGAGATGGAGCGCTGGATCGACCCGATGGACAGGACTAGCACTTTCTCACCGTAGCGTGGAACTAGAATGCCTCCTAGTCCTTCTATGCCTCGTACACGTGGGCGCGGTCCGAGCTTTATGGGCGTTTCCGCGCAAGCGATTTTCTCGTTTAAAGACGGCAACCATTCGGCGAAGGGTGGCAGAGAGCTGAGGCCTCACCCCAGCCCCCGTTGGATGCGGGGCGTCTTGCGAACTGGCTCAGAGCCTGTTGTAAATGGCCTCCGGAATCGGGAACGTGCGTTTGTTAAGAACCGCGCCGATAATTTTGATCCCGGAGGAGCGGAGACTCTCCGCCGCCGCGAGAGCAGCCTCGCGCCGGGTGGAATTCGCTTCGAGGACGAGGACAATGCCGTCGGACAGCTGCCCCAGAGCGATCGCATCCGCGTACCGGGTCAGCGGCGGCGCATCGACGATCACAAACTCGAACTCCTTACGCAGTTCTGCAGATCGCGCCTTCAGCCGTTCCGAACTCAGAAGGTTCGGCGAATCCGCGGCCAGCGAGCCGGAAGAGAGCAACCACAGGTTGCCGCTCAAGACCGGCTTTGCAAAGGACCGGATCGAACCTTCGCGCAGCAGAGCATCGGTTAGACCATGATGATTGGTCGTGCCTAACATCGCGGGCAGCGCCGGGGAATGAAAGTTCGCTTCGACCAGGCAGACGGCTCCGCGAGCGTTTCCTGCTAAGGTTTCGGCGACGGAAAGAGCGATTCGGCTGCAGCCGTTGCCGTGATCGATTCCGGCGAAGACGACCATCCGCGGAGCTTCTTCGGTCTGGAGCAGGAAGACCTGTTGCACCAGCCTTAGAGCCCCATCCTCTACCTGGTGGAGACGACCGCTTTCGCTCCCATTCTCACGGGGAAGTGAGAACGCGGGCTCAACCGCTTCCTGCGAGGGAAGAGCCCGGCGCGTCTCCATCTCCTGCAGCAACTCGAAGTTTTTGCTCATTGGGCGCCTTTCTCCGCGGGTGAGGCGCTACCGGCCTGCCCTATCAAAGTTTCTGTGGACCCTGGGATGCGAATTCTCTCGCCGGACTCGATGTGCTCAGGGTTCCTCAGCCAGGGGTTGAGCCTAAGAATCTCCTGCAAATGTTCCGGATTGCAGCTTCCGAAGCTCTCAACACATATCCTGTAGAGCGTCTTTCCCGCAGTCACACGGATTGTGCCTGCCGAAGCCACCGGCTGCGGCCTCACATCCATGCCGGCAGAAGATGGAACTACGGCGACGAGCGGCGGGACAACACTCGCCGCCAGCACAGTGGTTTCCGGGGCATCCGCTGCATCTGCTGCAACTGATCGAACCGCTGCAACCGATCGAACGGATCTATCGGATCCATCGGAGCTATCAGTTCCATCGTTGCGCAGGCGCAGGCTCTCGAAGAGGGCCCCCGTTATGACGAGCAGAATGATCGCGGCGACAGCGAGTCTCGAGAGCCAGGCCGCCCCTGACGGTGGGCTCGCCAAGGCGGCAAATGCCGGGGCTTCTCTCGCATCTTCCCTCTCCGGCCGCTCGGCGAGCGATCGCCTTTCCCGCAATGGCTCGAGATCAAGATCGGCAACGACCTCGCGAACAATGTCACAGTCGATCGTCTGCCGCTGCAAAGCACATCCCAGGGACAATGCATTGAAACAGAGATTATTGATGTTACGCGGGATCCCTTCACTGCGATCGGCGATCAGCACCAGCGCCGCTTCTGTAAATAAGGGCTTTTCCGCGCTATATCCCGCCGTCCGCAGTCTGTGATCGATGTAGAGCGCCGTCTCTTGGGGCGAGAGGGATTCTAGGCGAGCAACAATCGAGACTCGCTGCCGCAGTTGCACAAGCTCCGGAGATGCGAGCTTTTCGGCGAGCTGCGGCTGTCCGGAGAGAATGATCTGGATAAGTTTCTCCCGCGACGTCTCGAAGTTGGAGAGCATGCGCACCAGCTCGAGCACGGCGCCGTCCAGGTTCTGCGCCTCGTCGATAACGACCACAAGAGGTGTTCCCGAGCGGGATTGCTCCGCTAGAACTTCATTCAACTTCGCCTGCAGCTCGATCAGACTTCCCTGGGTTTCATGGACGCCTAGATCGGCGAGGAGGGCCCGCAGAAAATCCGTGGGTGTACATATCGTCTGGAAGAGAAAGACAGTCCTGGCCTTCTCCCGGAGCCGATTCAACGCATGGAAGAGCAACGTCGTCTTCCCCATCCCGGGCTTGGCGATCAGCGCGACAAATCCGCGTCCTGCCTCTATCCCATACAGAAGAGAGGCGAGCGCTTCCCGGTGAGTGGCGCTCGCATAAAGATAGCGAGAGTCGGGCGTAGCTCCAAAGGGCTCTTGCCGCAGTTTGTAGTAATCCAGGACCATGATTTTCCTACGCAGTCTTCTTTGGCATCGCGATTACAACCGGAATTCCGAGAATATCGATCACCTGGGCGGGGGTCTGGAACGACGGATCGAAGTAGTTGATGGTGTATGCCGTAGTCAGGCTGAGCATCGCGGCCAAGCCGAAGGCGATCAGAAGGATGTAGATTGGACCATGCGCCGGCAGGGCCGGTATTGCAGGCGGTACGGCGATGGCGACGTTCTCGATTCGAGTTCTATCGAGTGCGTCGGAGGTGCGTTCCTGCTCCCGCTTGGAGAGGTACAGCAGATAGTTCTGCTCGTCGGCCTTCGCCTCGCGCTCTAAGTCAGCCTGCTGCAATGACAGGCTGCCCAATTTGACCATCTGCGACTGAATGCTATCGATGCTGTGCCGATTTGCCCCAAGACTTGCCTGCTGGGCTGCCAAGTCCGATTCGCTTTTCGCCAGATCCTCTCGCAATAACTCGAAGGTTGGGTCGCGATCCGTCTCCACATCGACATAGGGCGTCTTCTCCGCTTCGGCGATTGCCGCTTTCGCTTCCGCGACCTCCTGGTCGGCTTCCTCGACCAGCGGATAACCCGGGGCATACTTTAGGAGCAACTGCGTGCGCTTCGTCTCGGCTGCTAACAGACTGCTGCCGAGGTTCTGCAGCAGAAGGCCGGCGGAGTCCGTATCCCGCTTTGTCGCCGATCTCTGCGGTGTAACCTTCATTTGATTCTGGTCGCTGCGGATACGCTGCCGATCGGCGGCAATCGACTGCTCGGTTGTGTGCAACTGGCCGACGGAGGCAGTCAGTTGCAGAGCCAGATCCGTACGCTCGCCGTCCGGGTCAGCTATCTGCTGCGTCTGTCCAAATTCGCGCAAACGTGCTTCGGAGTCCTCCAGAGCCGCCTTGTAGCGCTGCGCCTCCTCGGCGAAAAACTGGTAGGAGCCCGGTGGCCGGTGGACTGCGGCGTGCTTCTCCAGGTAAAGATTGCCGAGGCTGTTCAAGACACCATAGGCCAGGGTTGGATCCGACGAGCTGTAGGTGACTTCGATCAGATTTGTCTTGGGTGGAGTTTCAACCTTGATCTTGCTGGCCAGCATCTGCACGGCTCGCGCGACACGATCCGCCTCCGTTCGGGGACGGAAGAAGTCGAGAAAGGATCTGCCATGTGCCTTCTGCATGCCGTTGGCAAGCACCACCTGCTCAAGAACATCGCGGCTCTTGAGCAGTTCCGCCTCGGAATTGACCTCTTCATCGGTCAAAGCCGGAGTCATCGGGACCATCTGATTTGTGGCCTCGGTGCTGACCAGGGGGTCCAAGCGTTCACGGCTAACCAGAATCGCCATATGCGACTCATAGCCATGCAATCGCAACAGGCCGAACAGAGCAGCGGCGGCGAAGAAGAAAAGGAAAGCAATGATCAACACCCGCCTTCGGCGGAATAACGGCATCACCAGATCGCGCAGAGAGATACTGGCGAAGTCTTCTCTAGTTGAATATTCAGTATTCATCTCTCTCCTATGCCTTCTACCGTTGCTCCAGATGCATGTGCCGTTTCCCTATGCGAACAACGCCCATCAAAGCGGATTCGGCTGCAAATAGGTCCCCGCATTGATCGAGTACGGCACATATTTCTTGAAGCTTGCAATGAACTTTTCAGGCACATAGATCATGTCGCCAGGCTGGATCGTCGGGTCTTCATTTGCGTTCTTGCCATTCAGAACATCTTTCATATTTAATTTCTTCACCTCGAACCAATCGTTGGAGGTGCGGTGAAAGAGGAAGATCTGCGTCTTTGCCGTGGGGGCCATCCCTCCGGCCACGGCGAGGGCCTCCGCGACGGTGATATCGGCCCGCAAGTCATACTGGCCCGGTTTCCCTACCTGGCCGGAGACGGTGAAGAAGGGTTTTTGAAAGTCCTTGAGGTCGACGTCGATAATAGGGTCGTGAAGCGTCCCCGCATAGGCCTTCTTGAGCGCGTCGGCCAACTCGGGAACCGTCAGGCCCTGCACATGGAGGCTGCCCGCGTTTTCGAGGTTGATATAGCCATCTGGCTGCACCGTGACGGTCTGGTTCAGCTCGGGGGTGAGCGGAAAGGAGAGCAACAGCACGTCCTGACTCTGAATGGCATATCTGGGATAGCGCTGCTCGAGCTCAGGGCCCGACACACCGCTCCGGCCAGAGACCCCCGTATCGGCGGCGGAGGGAGCGGCCCGCAAGCTCTGTCCGGCGAGAGTCGCCGCAGAGCCCGCAAAAAGGGCGGGGACAAATACCGCTATCAACAATCTTGCTCGAAGGATGGTTGTACGAATCATGGCATGCTCCTCATCTGGTCGATCGAGCTCTGCGTTCCGTGGAGAGAGTCGCTTTCGCAGGGGAAGATACGGCGGGCGTCCACGCCAGGCAAGTCTGCTGTTGAAGCAGTCTCCTGCGACCGATGGACTGCAGACCTGCCGACGCTCAGATATGTGAAGCCCCGCTTCAGCATCACTCGCGGATCATATAAATTGCGGCCATCGACCACGATGGGGAAGCGCAGCAAGAGGTTGAGCCGGTCCAGATCGAGCGCTGCGAATTGGGGCCAATCGGTGAGGATCAGCAATGCATCGGCATTCTCTGCCGCGGCGTAGGGATCATTTACGTAGCGAAGATGGGCGCCTGCGGGGAACAGTTCCTGTGCGCGTTCCATGGCAGCCGGGTCATGCGCGACAATGGAGCACCCGGCGTCCATCAGCATTTTGAGCAGGTCGAGCGCTGGAGACTCGCGAATGTCGTCCGTGTCACCCTTAAACGACAGGCCTAAAACACCGAGATGTTTTCCGCGGAGCGTCCAAAGAGCGGAGCTGACCTTTTCAAAGAAGAGCTTTTTCTGGAGATCGTTGATCTTTTCAACCTCCGAAAGAATTCCAAAGTCGACTCCGTGCTGTTCTCCAAGCCGGCGAAAGGCCGCAACATCTTTCGGAAAGCAGGAGCCTCCATAACCAATGCCGGGCTTCAGAAACTGCCTTCCGATACGCTTGTCCATGCCCATTCCGCGAGCGACCTCCTGGACATCCGCCTCGACGGCCTCGCAGAGATTGGCGACGCTGTTGATAAATGAGATCTTCATCGCCAGGAAAGCATTCGAGGCGTGCTTAATGATCTCCGCGCTCTGCGCGGATGTGAACAGAATGGGCGCCGGCTCCAAGCCTGAGTGCTGACCGAGCACCGCGCCTTCGCAGTCATAATAGGCCCCCCCGGTCAGCGGACGATATATGGAGCCGAGCAACTGCGCCGCTCTTTCCGTATTTGCACCTACGACGATCCGATCTGGATGAAGAAAGTCGGAAACCGCTGTCCCTTCGCGCAGAAATTCCGGATTGGACACCACATCGAAAAGGTCGCGGGAGACGCCATGACGTATGAGAACGCGGCCAATCCACTCGTTCGTATAGACGGGCACCGTGCTCTTTTCAATAATGACCTTATAGCTATCGATCGAAGTGGCAATTTCGTTGGCAACGGCATCCACATAGGACAAGTCCGCATGGCCCAAGGCGCTCTGGGGTGTGCCTACGGCGATGAAGATTGCAGTCGCCTGCCTGGTTGCTTCCGCAAGATCCGTCGAAAACTGCAGCGTCCGGTTTCCATGACGAGCGAGAAGCTCGGGGAGAAAGCGCTCGTGGATGGGTACGCGACCGCCTCGCAGCATTCGAATCTTGCGCTCGTCGTTGTCCACACAGACGACCCGGTGACCGATCTCCGCAAAGCAGGCCGCCGCTACCAGGCCCACGTAGCCTGAACCCACGACCGCGATCGACATCTGTTCACTCATAGGTCACCCTGTTTCCAAGAAAATAGCGCCGTCCTATGCAGACAAAGAGGACGGCCTACATGTCGCTTCGGAGAAACTGCGGGCCGCTGTGGTCAGAGGCTCCACGTCCTCCTCGAAGACAGTCAAGGCCAGCGAACGCTGAATCATTTCGATTGAAATGACCAACTGGCCCTTGGCGCGGTTGCGGACGAATCGGCCTTCGATTCCGGCAAGCGCTCCGCGCACGACACGTACGCGGTCGCCCGCTTGCAGAAAAGAATGTGGCGAGCATGGAACTCCTCGCGCGAGCGCCGTCCGGACGTTTTCGATCTGGCCATCCGGGATGGGCAAAGGTCCGCTGTGATTACCGACAAAGTCGACGATTGCCGGAACCTTGCGGACGCGGAGCGTCGTCTCCGGCGAGGGATTGATGTGGACAAACAGATAGCCGGGGAAGAGAGGCGGATTCACTTCCCTTTTGCGGTCGCTCCACTGATGCAGTTCCGTTGTCGTGGGCAGAAACTGCCGGATGCCAAGGGCTTCGAGTATCGCGGCCGCGGCCTTTTCCTGCCGAGAGCGAGTTGTGACCGCATACCAGAAAGATCCGCATTGAGGAGTTCTATTTTCCATGTCGTGGTCCCTAACCCCAGCTGTTTTGTTTCACCATGGTTCTTGTCCGCCCGATACGTAGCTCCGCCCTTTCAGTCCCAACGGCGGGGTGTGGATCCCGGCGCCGGGATGCGCGGAGAATCTCTTCTCTCACCACTCGCCGAAAGCCAAAGTGGGCCAGGCTATTCTTGCTTTGCCGCTATATCCGGTACGCGTCCGGTCCACTGGCCATCGTCAAACCGTCCCCGAACGCCGAAGCCTTTGTATCCGAAGTCCGCCTCGACTCGCATCACCTTGCCCATGCACTCGACCCTCAACTCGCGGAACGGAGCATCGAAGGAAGGAACTAGAACTTCAATCCGAACGTCGGATCCGACAGGCGGGCATTGACTGCTGATGATGAAAGCTCCATCTCTCGCAACGTCTCTGGTGAAGCCGCCCTCAGTGTGGTCGACCCCGTCATTCCAATGGAAGATCACGGGGAGGCGCAGTTGGTAACGCACAGCCGCTCTGCGTTGGGAGATGGGCATCGTGACCAAACGTGCAGTCATAATATGCGAACGTACGGCGTCGAGATCACGGCGACAAGCGGCCGAAGGTATGCGGAGGCCATGAGAAAACCGTCCGTTATTCGCGGCCACCTTCTCTAGCGTCGAGATTTGCGAAAGAGAAGAATGGAGGCCGCACGGCTAGAGTTGTTTGGCCCGTCCTACTCGAGATGAAAGTGCGACTCGATGGTGAGAGTCCCAGAGACAATTTGGGAGTGAATTACGGAGCGAGCGCTGGCAAGGCGCGAGCAAAGCAAGAGGGCGAAGCGCTTTAGCGCGGGCCCTGCAATATTGGATCCGCCGTGCCCTGCGCGAAGGGCGCGCAGAGCCGAGATCTTTCCAGGCTCCATTGGATGCCTGTGAAGAGTTTAAAAGTTGAGGAAGAGTGCGATTTACCTTGCCATTCGCCAAATGCTTATGAGACAGTAACTACGAAATCCCCCCAAAGTTACCTCAGCCAAAGAACTACCTTGCGCTCTCTTCCGGTCGAAATACCCCGAGCTGCGACTGAATCTGTCATGCCAAAACAAATGTTGAAGGTCACTTCCCGTGACTTGGAATCCGCACTCCGTATCTTGGTCGTCGGCCGAGACGTGATGAGTAGCAATTTGTTGGCGGATGTGCT
Organism: uncultured Acidobacteriaceae bacterium; assembly: GCA_963746665.1. Taxonomy (GTDB): domain Bacteria; phylum Acidobacteriota; class Terriglobia; order Terriglobales; family Acidobacteriaceae; genus PALSA-350. The sequence continues at coordinate 100,026 of CAVVBW010000001.1, forward strand.
GGGACGAAGCCGCGCATATCAGGCATCCGCCACGGTTCCTTCGCACCTGTTGTCCCGGATCGCGGCGGCCAAGACGGACCTTGTTGTCATCAGCGCCGAGCTCTTTCCCGGGCCAAGGTCCGGCATCGAACTCGTGGACTCCGTGAATCGCGCATATCCTGAAATCCTAATTATCACGTTGCTCGATCAACCGGACCGGGAGTCGGTGATCAGCGCCTTTCGATGTGGCGCCCGCGGCGTGTTCTCCCGGCGGCAGGACATCTCTGAGTTTATTGACTGTATCGAGCACGTGCGAAAGGGAGGAATTTGGGCCGGGAAGCTGGCTACGAATTACTTGTTGGAAGCTTTTAAGAGCATTCCAGCTCCAAACGTGATCAGTTCCGGAGCTTCTCCTGCATTAACCAAGCGTGAGGCGCAGGTTGTACGCTGCGCGGCCGAGGGCAAGACCAACAGGACGATCGCAAATGAACTCGGCCTCAGCGAACACACGATAAAGAATTACCTCTTCCGCGTGTTTGAAAAGCTGGGCGTTACGAGCCGGGTCGAATTGCTATTTTATTTAACTACGCGGGGCCACGGTTCCGCTCAGGTGAACCCCGAGAACAAAGCGGCATCCTTGGGGTCGGATGCCGCTTTGTTTTCCTAGCGGGTGTGCCTCTCTCCGCTTTTCTAAAATCATGGCCCCTCGTGAAGCCCGTTTGGTCGCTCAAATTGTCATCAGCTTCACTCGGGGCAACTGCGCAAAAGGATTGTGCTTCTATCTGCTTTGACGGGTAGTGCGCCGTCGGCGGCGCTATCTCGTTCGACAAAAGCAGGGGCGCTGGGTTTTCGCGATTTCCCTGGCTTGCTGGTGGCGAAGGAGAATCGCAATGACAGCCACCGGACCCTGCCTTCTATAGCCTATTTCGGCGTGAGGTGGAACAGCCCGCCGGGATTGGCGTCTTCCAGCATCCACAGCGAGCCGTCCGGCGCCTCTTCGATATCGCGGACGCGTTTGCCCATGCTCCAGCGCTGGCCGCGGTGGCGCCGCCATTGCCGTCAAAGGTGACGCGGACGAGCGCCTTGGTGGCCAGGCCGCTGATCAAGGCGTTGCCATTCCATTGCGGGAAGGTCTGCGTGCCCGTGTAGAACATCAGATTGCCCGGCGCGATCACCGGCACCCAATAGATCACCGGCTTGGCGAGGTCGGGCCGCGTATCGGGGCTGGGAATGGGCACGCCGTTATAGTTCTGGCCATAGGAGACCAGCGGCCAGCCGTAATTCTTGCCCTGCTCGATCAGGTTCAGTTCGTCGCCGCCGCGCGGGCCATGCTCGACCTCCCACAATTCGCCGGTCGGGCGAAAACGCCAGGCCATAGGGCGTGCGGTACGCCGCTGGCCCAGGTTTCGGCCGGCGTCAGGTTGGGCCCGGGGAAGGTATAGGTGCTGACCACCTTCGCGGTCTTGGCGGCTTCGGTGTCACGCGGGCGGATCGATCAGGGGAATGGTGGCAGCGCCGGTTTTGCCGTCCTTCGGATTGCCGGGGGCGGGTTTGCCGTCCAGCGTCAGGCGCAGGATCTTGCCTTCGGGCTGGTCTGGATCCTGGGCGGGGGTGAAGCGCTGGCGGTCGCCAACCGTGAGGAACAGATACTGGCCGTCGGGCGAGAAGGCGATCTGCGCGCCTTCCTGGCCGCCCTTGCCCTTGGGCATCTGGCGCCACAGCACTTCCAGGTTTTCCAGTCTGGCCGAGTTGGCGGTAGACGTTCAGCTTGGCGCGGGCCAGCGCCAGGCCGCCGCCATAGTCACCCGGCTCGACATAGGTGAGATAGATACTCTGGTCGGTGGCGTAATGGGGCGAGAGGAAGACGCCCAGCATGCCGTTCTGGCCCTGCCAATAGACCGGCGGCGTATTACTCACGGCGATCTTCTCTCCCTGCTGGGACACCAGCCAAACGGGCCCGACCTTTTCGGTGATCAGCATGCGGCCATCGGGCAGGAAGGCCAGCCGCCAGGGCAGGTCAAAGGTCGCCACCTGCGTCATGGTGAAGGGCAGGTCGGCATCGGGCTTCTGTTCGCCGGCATTGACCTGCGCCCAGGCCGCCGTCGACGCCAGGGTGAGAAGCAACGCCGCTTTCGCCAATTTCATCGTCATTTCTTATTTCTCCTTGCTTCTCAAGCGTCCGACCCCTAAGCGACCCGGCGCGCCGTTTGTCCATCTTACTACCATCGAGTATCGTGCCAAGTAAGTGCATTATGAAAAGCTTGGGGTGCGTGGCTGAACCCGTCGGGTCCCGATGCATTTGTCGTGTATACAATACTTTGTGCCGTATAGACTACACAATTGAAAAGCCCAGAGAGGGAATCATGCAAATGAAATCTATAGAACGAGCAATGCTTTTGGGAATCATCGTCCTGTCGTTGACAGCTGCAGCGATCGCTCAGGCGCCGGCTGCGGGTGCGCCGCCTGCGGGCCGGCGGGGAACGCCGCGCCCGGCATTTTGGGTCAGTTCGACGGCATGGCCGGATGGCGGGGAGATTCCCTTGAAAAATGCGGGGCGGGGTGACAACAAATCGCCCGCATTCGAGTTTCACTGGAATCTGGGAACAGAGCCGGGTCCCGCGCCGGATACTCTGCAAACCTACGCCGTGATTCTTCACGACATTCAGAATTCATCGAATAAGGGTACTGGCGACACGCTGCACTGGTCGGCGTTCAACATCCCTGGGACGGCCAAGGGTCTGCCTGAGGGTATCGCATCGGGCGATTTGCCGGATGGCACGCGCAACGGTCCAGGGATTCGGGCGGGGTCTTATTTCGGTCCTGGCGCCGGTCCGGGGCCGTTTCATCACTATGTCTTCGAGTTCTATGCGCTCGATACGAAGCTGGACTTGCCGGCGACCGCGACGCGCGACGATCTGATGAAGGCGATGGAAGGCCATGTGATCGGCAAGGCGGCGTATTTTGGCCGTTTCCCGGCGCCCGGCGAATAGCGGAGGGACGGGTCACCGTGCCGGACTACTTCAGTTACATTGCCAAGCTCGATGACCCGGGTTTTTCTGGAATGATCTTCCCGAAGAGGATGAATTGCGGAGCGAGCCCTGGCAAGGGGCGAGCAAAGCAAGAGGGCGAAGCGCTTTAGCGCGTGCCCTGCAATTGAAGATGACAAGTTTCGATGGGCAACACACCCGATGTAATTCCCCCGAAGGGCTTTTCTCTACATATACGTTTTCATAGTTTCGCCGTGATCCCTGCAATATGCACAGCGGCATCCATCACCTGATGCCAGTTCCCTTCGCCGACCGCCTGCCGGAGGCACCTCTGAGCCGACCGCCAATGCGGCAGCACCCGTTTGTATTCCCGCTGCCCCGCTGCTGTTAAATAAAGCCGAAGCTCACGTCGATCAGCTCCTGTCTCGGAGCGAAGCCACCCTTTCCGGCGCAAAAAAGTCAGTGTCCTGGTAAGAGTCGTGCTATCGACCCCCAACAATTCGGCCAGGCTTTTCTGGGTGATCCCCGAAGCATGATGCAAGCCTTGTAACAGAGTGAATTGAGTGCTTCTCATTCCGCTCGGTCGAAGGATATCGTCGTAAAGCTGAGTAGCCAGTCGTGCGGCCTTTCGCAAATTCGCACAGGCGCATGGCAGCACAACGGCTGCCCCCTTTGGGATTCCGGCGTTTTGAGATTTAGTACTCATAAATACCTGTATCCACAACTTTATCAGAGTGGAAATTGGTGCAATTCTTTTTGAAGCCGTAATACATGTATCTACATCTAGTTGGGAGAAGTCCCGAAAAACCAGGGAGGTCACTCACAATGAACAACCCGGTACCCAACTATTTGGTCCCTTCTGTGTTAAGCGAAACTCTTCTGGTCGTCGCCGCGGCCTTGTTCGGCTTGCATAGGGCGCTTAAGCTAGCCGAATGGCCTGCCCGAGACCGCAGCCGAACGGTTCTAATTGGATCGTTGCTGCTCGTGGCATGGCTCTTTGCGGCGTTATTGCCGTCCTGGTTTGAACTTTACCGGGGCTCATCCTCTGGCTTGCCGACGATTCAGTATGGCCTCCTGATACCGATCATCGTTGGCGTGGTGCTCTTCCGCCAATGGCGTACGATTCGGCGCACCATCGACGCAATCCCTCAAGAGTGGATCGTAGGTGTGCAGGTCTATAGAGTCGTCGGATTCATATTCCTCGTGCTCTGTGCGGAAGGCCGCCTGCCGGGTCTGTTTGCTTGGCCTGCGGGAGTGGGCGACACCCTTGTCGGGCTGCTTGCCCCAGTTGTTGGCATCGCCTATGCGCGCAGATCGCCTCACGCGGCCACTTGGGTGCGCGCATGGAATCTGCTTGGGATCGCCGATTTGATTATTGCCGTGGCAACAGGCTTCCTAACTTCGCCTTCGCGATTCCAAATGTTCGCGTTTGGTGCGCCCAACGAACTTGTCGCCGCGTTTCCCCTCGTTATGATTCCTGTGTTTCTCGTGCCGCTCTCGATATTGCTACACCTGGCATCCTTGGAGAAATTGCGCAGAACGGAGGCTAAGCGTCAGAATCCTGACCTGCTATTCGCTCGTGGCTAAACTTGATCGGAAAATCTTCCGGCCGCAACCAGTTCTCGGGTGTTGCCCCCCCATTTATGCGAACCCAGCCCCGGGGGACGTTATGAATAGATCATAAGTTCCAATTGGCCGTTTCCCGGCGCCCGGCGAATAGCAGAGGATGGGAGACAGCTCCGCGCCCAAGAGACGAAACGGCCGGTTGCGCCACCCAAGGCCGTTTTTTGATATTCGAGCGATACTCAGCGTCCTTGCGATAGCCAAAGGTCCTCGAACCCACGCGAGGCTCTGCAAATTCGGATTGGGGTCATGGCTGGCGCGCCCTGCAGACGAAATTAGCAGCGTCGTCGGTGCTGCCGTTGCCCTTATACACTGCGACCTGCGGGTACGGGCAGAGCGGCCGCGTGCGATCGACTTTCCCGCCGGTCATATGCGAGGCGACGACGCGATCGGGCGCGACGCCCTTTTCCACCCAGGATTCCAGCACGGGGAGCATGTCGAAACGATCCGTACCGGGGCCGCCAGTGCAGTGGTCCATGCCCGGCACCATAAAAAGGCGGAAGAAAGCCTGCGTTTCACGGATCGCCGCCTCGCGGTCCTTCGTGCCTCCGAGGGCCAAGATGACGCTTTCGTAGTAATTGACGCTGTTTAGCGGCGGGACGCTCGGATCGTTCCAGCCATGATAGACAATCAATTTTGAGCCGTGCTGCTCGAGCGGCACCAGATTGGGGTCCGTGGCATCGATCGCGGGCCCCAGTTTCGCGAGCGCCGGAAGAAAATCCCGATCGTAGCTGAATTTGCGAAAATCGTAGTCCGGATCGTCGAACACCGCATACTTTAGAAACTGGTCGGCCAGCGCGAAAGCGCGGCCCGTCAAGGGACCCGTTCCGGCCTCATAGTGATCCCAGCTCCCGGGAGAAGATTCGGCGCCCGGCTCGTAGCCGGGATAGAGTTGCTCGCCCTTTGAATTTTGCGCGCCAGCCCAGATCTCCTTGATCGCCTGGACTTGCTTGCCTGTGAAACACGTCGTCTGATCCTGTCCCGCCTTGCAGATCAACGTAGCGGGGTCAAACTTGCATTGGCGGGGATCATCGAGAACGCCGTCTTTGACGCCGTCGAGGGCATCGCAGGCATCCACAACGGCTTTGCTCAGCAGTGGGAGCTTGCTGGCCGGAATGTAGCTCTCGGGATCTTTTAGGGTAGCCAGCGCCATCCATAAGTGCCCGGCCAGAAAGTTTCGCACGGTGTTGCTTGCAGGATCGCCGGCGATCAACCCGTCGTAATCATCGGGATAACGCTGCGCTTCTGCCAGCCCCTGTTCTCCGCCCTTGGAACAGCCCACGTAGTAGGCGCGGCGCGGCTGCGTGTCATAAAAGGCGTGGGAGATCTGCTTGCCGTCCACCGTCATCACATGCGTCCCGCGATAGCCGAAATCGGCCAGCAAATCCATGCGTCCAACCGCCCAGGTGGCGTCGGCGGAATCTTTGCTGACGTGGCCAGTATCGGTGCTGGCGGTGGCGTAGCCGCCACGGATGCCGGCGGCCAGCGCTCCGTAGCTGATCGTACCGGCAGTGCCGCCGTTGCCCACGCCCTGAAACTTGCCGTTCCAGGTTGTGAGCGGCAACCAAACTTCGACAGTGATGGCCGGCTTGGTTATCGCGACGACGCGACAAAATGCAGGCAGATTCTGCAGGTGCGCGGAGCTGCCGGGTGGCATGAAAGCAGGTCCGGGAACTTCATCGACGGACTTGATCGTGGTATCGGGAAGCTGCAAAACCAGGAGATTCGCGCAAGAGCCGGGGGCTGGAACCGCAGCCGGTGCCTGCGCCGCGAGCAGTCCTGAGGTTCCAAGAACGATTGCCGTCAGCAAACACACGATCAAGCAGAATCTCATGTGAGCCCCGTACGCAGTGAAGACTGCTCCCCAAAATAGCGGCAGTTTAGCGGCAAATGCCTGAGGCACTGAGCGGTGCGTCGGCCCGTGGGACGTTATGAATAGATCATAAATTCCAGCAGGTTACCGTCCGGGTCTCGTATGTACACGCTCGAGGAAGGCTTCTGGCGGCCACCTTGTTTTGGAGACGGGCCATCGATGACTTTAGCGCCCGCTCCATCCAGCATCGCCTTCAGAGATTCTGGCGTGCCGTCCCACACAAAGCAAAGGTCGCCGCAAGGCGGCTTCGCGGCCGGCGCCCGCAACTTGAACGACGGGTTCTGCCACAGCTCGGGATGGTGAAAATGGATCATCTGGTTGCCGATGTAGACGGAACAGGTGCGTGCGCTGTCGTTTACCTGCAAGCCAAGTCTGCGATAGAAAGCCAGCATCTGCTCGGTATTCTGCATCGGGAGGGCGACATGATCAAAGCCTGAAATGGCTCCAGTCGATTCTCCTACCGCTCGATGTCCGCCAGCCAGAGCACCCGCCGCACCCGCGGCGACTGCGGCACGTATGAATCTTCGCCGGGAAACACCCTGCTTCATGGTGCACCTCTTCACTCGATTTAAGATTCAGCGATACCCGTTAAGAAAGCCCGTGATTGGTTTTCCATTGTAGACCCGAATTCCTACCATCGCGCATTTGACTCAGTTGGCAGCACCAGGAACTCCTTTCCTAGCCCGGATATCTCGACGACGCGTGCTCCGCCGGTCATTGTCCAGTTCCTCCAGCATCGCATCGGGCGATTTGCCGGATGGCACGCGCAACGGTCCAGGGATTCGGGCGGGGTCTTATTTCGGTCCTGGCGCCGGTCCGGGGCCGTTTCATCACTAGGTCTTTGAGTTCTATGCGCTGAGTTCTATACGCTCGATACGAAACTGGACTTGCCGGCGACGCGCGACGACCTGCTCTAGGCGATGGAAGGCCATGTGATTGGCAAGGCGGCGTATTTTAGCCGTTTCCCGGCGCCCGGCGAATGGCAGAGGACGGGTCATCACGCCGGTCTATTTCAGCTACATTGCCAAGCTCGATGACCCGGGTTTTTTCTGGAATAATATTGCCGATGACCTGGCAAAGGGAAAAAGACAACGACAATAGAAAAAGAATGAACCGGGATTTGGAAATAGATTCAAATCCTGCGAGATGACGAAAAGTACGTGCTCATCGTCGCGGGAAACCCATGACGGCGCATTCCCAATCCGCGCACGCGGGGTGTGACCTGCCAATAGATTCTGTGGTCGCCTCTATTAAGGCATGCCCAACAGTTTCTTTTCCTGGGCGATATCAGAATATAGCGGCGCTTGGGCTGGAATAACCCATTGCGCTGAATCGCGCAACCCCTCATAGACGCGCCTGCTATTCTTTGAGCCACAGACTAGCCCGTGCGACATATTATCGGGTGGCTCGGGATCAGGGCAGATTATCTGCTGTAGCTGCCGCGCCTGCCCGGCGGTAAAAGATACAAGCTTGAACCCCTGATGCTTATGCAAACAAGCATCCACCGTCTCGCCACCTCCAAGCAATATGGATTCGATGTTGATGGAGAGTTCCTTGTCCTTGAATGCTCCGCTTGAAATACGTGCATAACCGGTGTCCTCGTCCTTAACGATCTGGTGGAGAGTGACTCGCCGAAAGAGCCGCTCTTCGTTGATTATTGTCAGATCATCTTGGCGAGCTGTCTGGCACATAAGGAGCTAGATGAGATCTTTCACAAAGCGGATCAACTTCTCTGTCTCACGAGCAGCCCCTTCCTGTAGCAGACCTGTCGCCCTATTGCGATAGAAAAACTGCGGTGACTCGTCGGCGGTAAAAGCGATCTCCAGATCCTGCTGCCGCCGGTGCCATTCGATTTGCAGACCCCCATCGTCCAGTGGCACGACCGATGGAGCCGGCGAATCAGGCTGCATTACCGATCCCAGGACGAAGAGCGATTGGTTGATCAGATCACGGTTTACCGCCTTGGCGCCGTAGGAATTCCAATTGTCCGTAAGATTCTGTATGCCGACGAACGCGACAATCGTCGGCCCTACCCAATCGGGAAGCGCTGGAACTGGCGCAGGAGAGGTATTTGTCACCACCACATGATAAGTGCTCGTGCGTGCAGGAAAAGTAAACGCCTGCTCCCGTGGTCCCGTCAGAGCGGCGGAACTCCACGCAAGATATTCCCACTGCGGCGCGAACTGATTTTCAGTCAAAGCGATGGTTGATAGTGGATTTGCCACAGTAAAAGCTACCATACTAGCTCCTGATTCCCCAAACCTGATGCATCTCAGGTGTTGTTAATTCCTTGAATGAACGGACAATCCACTTTCGACCCAGATCGAAAAAGTCCATGCCATCCCCCACCTGCCCCCTCGCCGTCAGATCGAGCACGAACATAGGCACGCCGTCAGTGAGGCGCACGACCGATTGCATGGTTATGTGGAGGCGTCCGCCAAATGTTCCGCTGGAATCCGATATTGGAAATCGCGCACGAAACGTCACGTCTTGAGCCGCACCAGGAATAGATGCCGTGGGTTGCTGCCAAACCGTAAAGACCTTACCAATTTCAGCATGGGTCTGCCAGGCTTCACCTGCAACAATGTGATTGATGTAGCTCACTTCGCACTGGTTGATGCGAATGGTTCCCAACTCATGGTGCGATACGAAATCCCGAAAACCGGTGAAGTCGCGCTCAAATCCTTCGCGCAGATGCTCGTATCGGGGGTATCGATCCCCTTCGCCAACCTTGCGCCAGTTCTTGATGAAGCGGTCCCGCTGAAGCTGGATCAATTCGGTGCCGTCTTTGTTGGCAAACCAAAAGCGCGGTGTCGGCGGAGCTTCCAGCGCTTCAAACTGAATGCCTACCGCCGATGGCGGCAACTCTGGCAGTCTCTCAATAGCCGGTTGAAGCTCCGCCCGCTCCTCCGTTTTCGGGAAACGGTCCAGCACCTCTTTCCAGTAAAGCCCAAAATGCGCAGAGCGCGCGGCGGTCAAACGGTCGAATTGCACTGACAAAACCGTCTCCACAACAGGAGGATTGCTGAAGTCCGGCAGGTCGGATGGCCGTGCGGTCATCGAGAACGCCCCAAGCGGATGAACGACATCTCAGTATTGAACCCTTTCTCCTTCATTTGCAACGATTTTCGCAATATCCGGCTGCGGTCCTGCATTTAATATAACGGTTGTCCTGCGCTTATTACACCGCGCGTGGGCAGATTTCGAATCTTCTCGGATCAGAGAACGTAAACGCGCGAGGGAGCTCCGCCTTCAGGTCTGCTTCGAGGAACTGAACCTGCCCGTCCTGCCTCCAGAAGAATGACATATAGATCTCATAGCTCTGGCGATCCGGTCCGGAAGGTGCGCCGCCATGTCTCGCTATGAATCCCGAGCATCTGCCGGAGATTGGCGCGAGCTCGAAACATAGCACCGCAGACACTGGCGTCCCGACTTTTCACCTCGCAACTATAAAGCCTCCGGAACATACGTTCCTTGATCTTCGAGCGCGACGATACGGTCGGTCAGTTGCCTCCTCGCCTGTTCCAAGTCTGTGTACATGATGTGATTGAACTGGCGGGTATCAAAATGCAACGTGTCTTTGTCTGCTTCATGACACATCCAGATCACTTTGCGGCCGAGGCCATAAGCAAAACCAGCTTCAAAATAAACGCCGTTTCGTTGGCCTGTAAAATCCGCCACCAAGAATTTGCACCTCCGAATTTGCGCAATGATGAAGTCATCTATCCTTTCAGAGTGCTGCTCTTTATCCACTCGGATAGGGTTATACCCCGCATCCCAGATGGCAGGCTGAATGACCTTTCGCCAGACCTCATCTTACGCCGGAGCAAATGACATCGCCACGAAGGCCCTGTTCGAAGTACGTCCGGACGCTTGCAGTTCCTCAAGGCGTTGGTATGCTTTCCATGTGGGCGCAGGAGGTAATTGCGGCATGCGACCCTCTCTGTCTTTGGAAAGATATCCCTGATTGCAAAGTTCGGTGATTATGAAAAGAGCCGCTTCCGCAGACTCTGCTTTTAGAACCGGCCAATCAGTCGGATAATGAAAGGTAGATGCGCGACCGAGACCTGGACATTCCCTGCATATCACCGCTACAGCTTCATCAAACTGCTCCGATACCCCGAGCTGTGTTATCGAAGAGACAAGCTCCTCCCAGTCGTAGAGACCGATCATGCCATCCACCACTTCATCCCAGGGTCTATCCGGCAGTTGGCGTAGATAAGCAGATAGGAGATGCAGCTTTTTCTTTGCCCGTGCATCCTCGACAGCTTGCCTGGTAATCATGAAATTCGTGCAGGCCTCACACCATCCCTGCAGAAGCTCGTTTTGTGGGCCGTGATCCCCTGCGGCGGCATATCGGGAGGTAAACCCGGTCGCGAAACTAGCGTTTCCGGTGCTGCAGATGGGGCATTTGCCGTGGGGGGATTGATTCAGTTCCGCTCCATAAGGCGGGAATTGATGTCGCTTCTTGCTGGGCATCCTTCACTCCTTCTTGGCAACTACGTGCTGGTGAATTCCGACCGGAGCGCCATCAGTTTACGGTGTCCATCTGGTTTGAGCCCTGCTCTGTTGCATTAGTCTGGGCTCTTTCACGCAACTGTAAGTGTTCTTGATTCATGCAAGCCGCAGCCTCTTACTGGACGGCGCCCTACGCGTCGCTACCGACCTTAGAGTCTCGTGCCCCCACCGGGACTCCCGTGAGGACAGGAAAGTTGCTGGCTGGAAGATAGGCGAATAAGTGTCCGAGAGGTGACGCGCGACGCAGCTTGCTTGCCGAAACCCATCCATTCGTCTTACTCCACTCCCAACCGGTAACGGAAGCACTCGTTAGCCCTACCCGCGATCACCACGCGCTTACCTTGCATAGACACGGGAGGATTGCCATCATGGATGCATGCAAACTGTCTTCGAGGCGGCGGGTGGCATCGACGGCGTGCGCCGTCTTGCCGACGCTTGGCACCGTCGGGTGATGGCCGACGACGTGGTCGCCCATGCGTTCAGCCACGGCTTCCACTCCCAGCATGTCGAGCGACTCGCCGCTTACTGGGCTGAGGCACTCGGCGGCCCGACCACCTATTCCGACTCCTATAGTGACGAAACCACCGTCGTCAAGATTCACAGCGGGAACGGAGAGCATGATGAAATGGATCGCCGCGCGATCGCCTGCTTCGACCAGGCTCTAGCCGATGTCGGACTAGCCAACGACGGTGCGTTGCGACAAGTGCTGCATGACTACTTCGCCTGGGCGACCACGACAACGATGTCTCGCTACCACCAGTCCGCCGATGACGTGCCGAACGGCCTCAGCATCCCACGCTGGTCGTGGGACGGGCTTAAGGTGTAAGGACTGCCGCCCCTTTCTCCGCTACCAGCGCTCTCCCTTCGCTGCGCTCCGACTCATACGGCTGTGCGGTCGTCGGCCGCAACCGACCTCAGCTCTCACGCCCCCACCGGGACTCGCATGGCGACAAGAAAGTTGCTGGCCAGAAGATATGCGAATAAATGTCCGAGAGGCGGCGCGTGACGCAGCTGGCTTGCCGAAACCCATCCATTCGTCTCACTCCACTCCCAACCGGTAAAGGAAGCACTCTTTAGCCATTCCTCGCAGATCCGCGGCGGTCATCGGATAAACGTAGATGCGAACATTCTGGGCGAAGAGCCGTGCGAGGGCCTCCAGAAGTCTGCCTTCGAGATTGCCGTAAATGTCTTCAAACGCTCGAATCATCAGTGAAAGACCTGCGACGAAGCGCACGGGCGCCTGCGTATGGCGGTTGACGAGAGCTGTCATGTTGTAGAGCTCGGGTTTACTAAAAAGCAGCACGTCGCCGCCAGCGGCGCCGAGTGCATCGATACGACGAAGCAGGTCGGCAGTTTCCGGGGCTGATTCGCTTGGCGTGAACGGAGCAAGTGTCAGGCAAAAGAATCCGGCGGGCGCCGACTTTGCTTCGCCAAGGTCGCCCTGAAGCTCCTGAATGCCTGAAGCCAATAATCGCAAATGAACGCTCGAGTGAACTGAATCGGTGTGGCCAAAATACCCCGGCGCAAGCACGACGGCTTTTTTGTGGAGAACCTCGGTAGGGGGAACCGTGGGGCCCTTGGAGGGGAAGAATACCGCCTCTGCCAGTCCCGCACGAACCAGGTGGACCAGCAGGGCACGGCGATCCCAACCCTCGAATGCTGGCCCGCGAAGGTCCACGTAGTCGATCTCGATTCGCTCCGCGACGACGTCTTCTGCCAGGCCTTCCAGAAATGATTCCTCACTTTGCAATTCATAGAACGCGGCATAGATGAGGTTGACCCCCAGAATACCGATGGCTTGCTGCTGGAGGACATTGGAAGAATCGCGCATGTTGATGTGCAGCAGGATGTCGTTGGGAGGACCGTCGGGCTGCAACTGAAACCTGAGACCGACCCAGCCATTTGCGTCGTTGGTTCCGGCGAAGTTACGGGCTGAGATGGTATCGACAAAGCAGAAGAACCGCTTTTGCTGTCCACGGGTTTTGCTTAATTGCGTGAGAAGTTGGGTCCATTCGCTGTCCAGCATCGCCCCGAGCCGCTCTTTGGATACGTAGCGCGATCCGGAACCGTAGAGATCATCGCTGACTTCCTTGTCATAAGCGGAAATGGTCTTCGCCACGGTGCCGGAAGCCCCTCCCACAAGAAGGAACCAGCGCGCGACTTCCTGTCCGGCACCGATTTCGGCGAATGATCCGAAAGTGGATGCATCGAGATTCAGGGTGAGCGCTTTGTGGTGAGTGTCGAGTTTTTGGGCAGAAGGCATAGACGAAAAATGCCACCGCGCAATTATAGGTCGCTCGCGCGTTCGAGCAAGAATCGGCGTTCATTCGGGCAACGGTCAGCCGGCGCTCATGCGAGCCCGGCCGGTTCAAGTTCTTCGACCTTCTTCGTTTTCTTGCCTGGGCGGAAGAGATGCCCCAACTTGTCGAAGAAGATGTAAATGACCGGGGTGGTATAGAGGGTGAGTGCTTGGCTCAGAATCAGGCCGCCTACCAGCGAAATACCTAAGGGCCGTCGAAGCTCCGACCCGATGCCGGATCCAAAGGCCAGAGGAACAGCGCCGAGAAGAGCCGCCATGGTAGTCATCATGATCGGGCGGAAGCGCAGCAGGCTGGCTTCATAAATGGCATCGAGCGCGTCCTTGCCGTGTTCCCGCTCCATTTCGAGCGCGAAGTCGACCATCAGGATACCGTTCTTTTTCACAATCCCGATGAGCAGGATAATGCCGATGATCGCAACCACGCTGAGGTCCTCATGGAAGACCATCAGCGACAGCAGCGCGCCGACGCCCGCCGAAGGAAGCGTGGAAAGAATCGTGATCGGATGGATGAAACTCTCGTAGAGCACGCCGAGAACGATGTATACGGTCACCAGCGCGGCCAGAATGAGCAGCGCCTGATTGGTAAGCGAGTTTTTGAAAGCCGCCGCGGTGCCCTGGAAGGAGGACTGCAGGCTCAGCGGAAAATGGAGATTCGCCGCGGTGTTGTCGATCGCGGTAATGGCGCTCCCCAACGAGGAGTTGGGAGCCAGATTGAACGACACCGTCACCGAAGGGAACTGACCTTGATGATTGACGGAGAGCGATTCCGGCCCTTGCTGCAAATGGATGAAGGTGCTTAGGGGCACGGCGTTGCTCGGGGTAGAGCTGCTGATGAGGTTGGGCGAGGTCGATCCCGAAGTGCTGCCCGAAACCAATTGGTTGATAGGTGGCGTGAAGATCCCGTCGGAGGGATCGTAGAGCACCGGTTGCGTGGTCGCATTCGAGCCCGCCGAAGCCGAGGATGAAGAGGCGAAAGATGTAACTGCGCCGGCGCCCGAGGCGCCCGCCGATGCCTGGGACTGGATGTAGATTTTGTTCAGCATCCCCGGATCGCTTTGGAAAGTAGGATCGGCTTCGAGAATTACGTGGTACAGATTCTGCTGGGTGTACATCGTACTGATTTGGCGCTGGCCGAAGGCATCGTAGAGCGTGTTATCGATGGTCGTTGGGGCAATGTTCAAGCGCGCTGCCGTAACCCGGTCTATGTTGAGAGCAAGCGACCGTCCCCCCGTTTGCTGGTCGGTGGCCACATCTTCAAGCTGGGGCAATTTCTTCAACTGGTCCACAAAGCGGTTGGTCCAGGTATTCAGCTCGGTCGCGTCCGGATCGGTGAGCGTGTATTGATATTGGGTGCGGCTCACACGGTCGTCGACCGTGATGTTCTGTACCGGCTGCATATAGAGCGTGATCCCCGATACCTGTTTCAGGCTCGCGGTCAGCCGGCGAATCACGTTGGAGGCGTTGAGATCACGCTGCGAAAGAGGTTTCAGGTTGATCGAGATGCGGCCGCTGTTGAGCGTGGTATTGGTGCCATCCGCGCCGATGAATGAGGAAAGACTCTCGACCGCCGGATCTTGGAGAATCACCTTCGCCAGTTCTTGCTGCTTGTCGGCCATCCCTTGGAAAGAAATGGTCTCCGGCGCTTGCGAAATGCCCTGAATCACCCCCGTATCCTGGGTGGGGAAAAAGCCTTTGGGAATGATGATGTAAAGATAGACGGTCAGCGCCAGCGTTCCCGCGGCCACCAGAATGGTGAAGTTCTGGTAGCGAAGCACGAATCTCAGCGTGCGTCCGTAGAAGGCGATCATGCTGTCGAAGACGCGCTCCGATGCGTGATAGAGGCGTCCCTGCGTTTCTACCGGATTGTGCTTGAGGACGCGGCCGCACATCATCGGCGTCAGAGTCAGCGAGACCACCGCGGAGATGATGATGGTCACGGCCAGTGTCACGGCAAATTCACGGAAGAGCCGCCCCACCACGTCTCCCATGAAAAGCAGGGGGATGAGCACGGCGATGAGCGAAACCGTCAACGACAGAATGGTGAAGCCGATCTGCTCCGCTCCTTCGAGCGCGGCTTGCATGGGGGGAACGCCGTGTTCGATAAAGCGCGAGATGTTTTCGATCATCACGATGGCATCGTCCACTACGAAGCCGGTCGAGATGGTCAGGGCCATCAGCGACAGATTGTCCAAGCTGTAACCCAGCCCGTACATGACCGCAAACGTGCCTACGAGCGACACCGGCACCGAGATGCTGGGGATGATCGTGGCATACAAATTGCGCAGGAAGAGGAAGATCACCAGGATGACCAGTCCGATGGTGAGCAGCAACTCGAATTCAACGTCCGCGACCGAGGCCTTGATGTCGGTCGTGAGATCGGTGAGCACCGTGATGTTGATGCCGCTGGGCAGATTTGCCTTCAGTTGCGGCATCAGCTGCTTGATGCTGTTGACCACCCGGATGGTGTTGGCGCCGGACTGGCGCTGCACATTGAGAATCACCGCGGGCGTCGTGTTCATCCACGCCGCCTGCTTGGTGTTCTCTAGCCCGTCCACCACCTTAGCGACGTTCTTGAGAAAAACCGGCGCGCTGTTGCGGTAGGCGACCACTACATTTTCGTAGTCCTCGGCGGTGACCAACTGATCGTTGGCTTCGATCTGGTAGTTTATCTGCGGCCCGTCGAAGCTGCCCTTCGCGGCGTTCACGCTGGCCGAGGCAAGGGCCGTTCGCAGCTCCTCGAGATCGATGCCGTAGGCTTCCAGCTGCACCGGGTTGGCCTGAATGCGTACCGCCGGCTTCTGCCCGCCGCTGATGCTCACCAGCCCCACGCCGCTCAATTGCGAGATCTTCGGCGCGAGACGCGTGTCTACCATATCCTCCACCTGCGAGAGGGGCATGGAATTGGAAGTGATTGCCATGGTGAGCACGGGAGCGTCGGCCGGGTTGACCTTGTTATAGACCGGCGGCGCGGGCAGGTCCGCGGGCAAAAGGCTTTGCGACGCATTGATGGCCGACAGCACCTCTTCCTCGCCCACGTCGAGCGGTATAGACAGGTTGAATTGCAGCACGATCACCGAAGTGGCCCCGGAGCTGATCGAGGTCATCTGGCTCAGACCCTGCATCTCGCCAAAGTTCCGCTCTAGAGGAGCGGTGACCGTGGTCGCGACAATGTCGGGGTTAGCGCCAGGATAGAACGTCAGCACCTGGATTGTGGGATAGCCTACTTCCGGCAGCGCGGAAACTGGCAACTGCGTGTAGGCGACGATCCCGGCAAGCATGATGGCGACCATCAGCAACGCTGTTGCTACAGGACGAAGAATGAATGGCCGGGACGGATTAACTCCCATGGATGTTATGGACGCAATGCTTCAGCGAGATGTCCTCCCCTGGAGAGGGTATTTTGAGTGCCCAATGGGCAGTACAGCCAATGACAATCTGTACTGATCTATCGAATGACAACCTGGACTGATCTATCGATAGGGAGCGCCGCAGCCGGACGATGATCGGCCGTCAGACCCCTAGGCTATTTGCTGTAACTTCTGGTGCCATCATCTCGTCTATAGAAGAACGACGTACGGCGGAAACTCGCTGATCTGCCACGCATATGAAAATCGAAACGGTAGCAGAATTTGATCGACCGTTATTCTCGGGCCGAAAGATATTGCTCGCTGGCTGCATCGCTGTTTTGGGGATCATGTGCTTTAGCATGATCGACACCTGCCGGTCGCTCAGCAGGACGTCTGCGAAGAGCGGCCAAATGATGACCTCATTCAGGGAACGGAACCGTATCCTCGAGAGCCTTCGCAGCCTCACGATCCGCCGCGGAACGGCATCCCGCGATCGTCTCCCGGGCTCCACAGATTCGACAGGATCAACAGAATTGACCGCGGGGCAACCGAGCGCCGAGCGCGCCGACCTGCTGGCCGATCATCAGCAAGCCGACCAATTGCTGGACGAGTTTGACAATCTATCGCGACGGGATTCCGGCTCGAACGCACTGCCCAAACTCGCCGCTCTCAGAAAGGCGGTTGACGCCTATTGGGATTCGCCCCAAACAGGGCCGGAAACAATCTCTTCGCTTCCCGGCTCCGGGAATACAGGGAGCGTCGAACCGGCGGCAAACCCTCTCCGCAGTGAAATCTCCCGCCTTTCGCATGACATTACGGACCTGAACAACCACCAATTGGATGTTGCGGAAGCGCAAATCCACTCTGAGCAGAATCAGTTACAGGCAAAGCTGCTGCTCGCATCCACCATCGAGATCGGTGTCGCGTTTGTTCTGATTTTCGCGATCTCGCTGCGGATTAAAAGAACAGAACAATTCGCCGAGATGCAATATCGCAAAATCGTTCAAGCGCGTGCTGAGCTGCGCGACCTCACCGGCCGCCTGGAAAAGGTGCAGGAAGATGAACGGCGCAACTTGTCCCGCGAATTGCACGATGAGGTCGGTCAGGCGATGGCCACGGTGTTGCTTGAGCTAGGGCGATTTGGCCCGGAGGTGTTTAAAGACGATGCGGCAAGAGAGGGGCTTGCCCGGGTCAAGGGGCAAGTCGAAGGCACGATGCAGTCGGTTCGCGATTTAGCCCTGCTTCTGCGGCCCTCGATGTTGGATGATCTTGGCCTGGTGCCCGCCTTAAAATGGCAGGGCCGTGAAGTCGCCAGAAGAACAGGGCTATCGATTCGAGTCGATGCGGAGGAGAGTGCGGACACTTTACCTGACCCGTACCGCACATGCATCTACCGTATTGTCCAGGAAGCCCTACACAATATCGTGAAGCATGCCTGCGCCACAGCGGTCACCGTCAGCTTCACGAAAGCGGAGGCCCATCTCGCTTTGAGAATCGAAGATAACGGTCAGGGCTTCAATCCGTCCGCGGCAAAGGGACTTGGACTCTTGGGAATGGAGGAAAGAGTCGCCAGACTTGGCGGTCGAGTCCGGGTTTCATCGAAGCGTGGTACCGGTACATCGATCAACGTTCTTCTACCGTCGCCGGCGGTAGAACTGGTTGCATAGAGCCCTAGAAGTTAAGAACAGGCTCTAAATCCCCGGATTCCCATAAATCCCCGGATTCCAATGAGGCAACATACCCGCCACCGTAGCCCGTGGTCCCCAGCAAGCGGGGCTCGTGCTGCATCCAATCCTCGTGAACCCATATATGCAACCAGTTCGAGGAAGATACCGGTGATACGTATCGTTCTGGCAGACGATCATACCGTGCTTCGAGCCGGGCTGAAGTCCCTGATGGAGCGGCATCGCGACTTTAAAGTCGTGGGCGAGGCCGGGAATGGCCGCGAACTTCTCAGAAGAGTCGATGAGCTTAAGCCGGATGTCGTTGTGACGGATATTGGAATGCAGCAGCTCAACGGCATTGAGGCCACCCAGCAAATCGTTTCCAAGTATCCCGGAATCCGCGTTGTCATCCTGAGTATGCATGCCGATGAATCCTACGTCCTGGGCGCGTTGAAAGCGGGAGCTCGAGGATACCTGGTGAAGGAGTCGGCGGAGACCGACCTTATGAATGCGATTCGAACGGTCCACTCCGGCAAGGCGTTTTTCAGCCCGACCGTGAGTGCGCTCCTGGTTGAAGATTATGTCCGCCAAATGCGCGACAAAAACATCGAGAACAGTTATGACCTTCTGTCGCCCAGGGAGAAAGAAGTCCTGCAGCTCATCGCGGAGGGAAAATCCAACAAGGATGTCGCGAATCTGCTCAACCTAAGCCTCTACACGATCGAGACACATCGCGGCAATATTCTCAAAAAGCTCAATCTGCACAGCATTCCCGAACTGATTCTGTATGCGGTTCGCAAAGGCATTATCTGCTAACGGGCCTATTCCTCGCTGCTGACGAGAGAGAACATGGCTCCCTGAGGGTCCTGGCCGTTGATGATCCAACCTCCCCCGGGTACCTGCATCGGACCGTTCAGGATCTTCCCTCCTCCGGACTCAACCCGTTTGACGGCGCCGTTGATCGAATCGACGTGGAAATAGAAGTTCCAGACTGAGACGGGTATGTGCGGCGCTTTGGTCATCATCCCCCCGTCGCCCATCTCCTTGTGATCGCCTTCATCGAAAATGCGATAGACGCCCATAGGCCCCATGTCCATGTCGCTGACCTTGGTCCAGCCGAAGAGCTTGTTGTAAAAGTCGAATCCCGCTTCGAGGTCGGTCGTGTAGAGCTCGTGCCAGCCGATGGTGCCGGGAGTCGGTGGTTCGGGGCGCTTTGGCGAGGGCATGGCCGGGTTGGGGGTGAAGACCACGATGGCAGCGCCCTGCGGGTCGGACATGACGGCGAAGCGAAGCATTCCGGGAACATCGGTGGCAGGTCTCCATAGTTTGCCGCCAGCCTCGACGATCTTTTCGATGTGCGCATCGACATCATCGACCGCGATGTAGCCAACCCAGGCGGTGTGTCCAGGGATGTTCAACATCCCCGCGATTCCGACGTTCCCGAGGTTGAATGTGGTGTACTGCGGTCCATCCGTCGCAGGCATCTCTTGGGTCGTCCAGCCTACAACGTCAGAGTAAAACTTGCCGGCGGCTTTCGTGTCGCTGGTCATGAGTTCGTACCAGCTGAACTTTCCCTTTGGTGTGAACATCGTGAGATCCTCCTTGTTGGCGGAACTGCCCGGGTATCGGCGCCCAATGGACTCGAAGTGGTCTCATAAATCCGTGAAACCGTCATCGGCCATGGGCGAGACCCGCCGCTAAAGCGGGGCTCGTGCGCCATCCGAAAGAGCTGAACCTATATATGAGACCACTTCTAGTAGCGTTGATATCAATCTAAGCAAAGATATGTCAATCCGGGCGAAGGTTAATTTTGGTGCAGGGGATATGTTCGGAGCCAGGGTGGGCCTATGCTTTTGGGCCGCGCAGCACCAGCACCGCGCAATGCGCTTCTTTCACCACCTCTTCCGTAATAGAGGTGAAGACCAATGGGTGCCATCCGGTCATTCCGTGTGTGGGCATCACGATCAGATCGGCCTTTGCTTCCTCTGCAAGGCGAAGCAATTCTCCTGCTACGTCGTTTCCCGTACCAACGAGATATTTGGCAGTGATGCCCTTCGATTCAAGTTGGGCCACCGACACCTTTAGTTTGTCCTCGGCCTGTTTATAAAGTTCGCGCTCATAGTCGCCTTCATGCAATAAATACTTCACAGGGACCTTCGGTAGCATCGGCACGACATGGACCAAGGTCAGGGTCGCGTGAAAGTGGGCAGCCAGATCGGCGGATGCCTCGACCGCAGCGTCCGAAACCTCGCCGAAATCAACCGGGCAAAAGATAACTTTCGGGATAATCGTCACGGTTTTTCCTTCGTGTCCTAGGATGGGTGGCGGGATGGGTGGGGTATGGGTGGCGTCATCGATTCACCGTTGTGGGTGTGCAGGTTCCCGCATGACCCTTAAACTCTACAAGTCGAATTGTTAAAGGACCATTGCAATTTCGAATGATCGCGGGAATATTCTGCGAGGCACCGGCCGCTGACCCAAAGAAGACCAAAAGATCATGGGCTCACTTTGGCCCTGATTGTGACGGACCGCATCCCTGGGGTTCACATCCTGGGATTCACATCCTGGGATTCACCGCGTTTGGTGCCGACGGGAGCGAGAGGATGGCGGCTGTTCAGACAACGATGCTGGGCGGATTGCCGTACACGGTTCCGCGCAACGCGATTTTCGCGCATCCCACCGCCGCCGAAGGCTTGGATCGCCTTCGACGGCGACATACCTCGAAAACGATCGGCATGGACCTCAGAACAGATCTTCCAGCCACTTCCAAAAACCGCCGGGAGGCTGTTGCGAAGCCGCCTGCGGCATGTTCTGAGTTTCCAATGGTGGCGCGCTCGACGCGTGGGCCTTCGCGGGCGATACCATTAATACTGTAACCACCGGAAGTGCCATCGCGCCTACGCCCATCTTCTGTAGCAGATGGCGCCTTGTCACGCCTAAAACGACTGGCGGCTGGACCGGGTCTGAGTTCAGCAAGCCGTCCTTCAACAGCACGTCCAGAGTGAACCAGACCACTTCCTCGTCCGCTGGCTTGTCCAAGTGCTGCGCGAGCCGCCTTGTTATCTCGGCCACCGACGTCTTGCCATCGGCCTGCTTCCAAACGAAGGAAGCGGTCCGATTGAGGCAGAAAGCCTGATTGCGTTCCGGATCGACAATCATGAGCTCATCGGGCAGTTCCTCGACGATGAGCTTTTGTGACTGCAGGCGTAGAGGATATTCTTCCTTCGCAGGGATCATCATGGTCTAGTCTCCAGGGTGAAACGAACTACATCGGGGGATTGTTGCTGGTTCGAATGCCTTGCACGAACGTCTGAATGGACTGCCTGGGGATATTTGGGGGGGAACCGATCTGGACCCAATGGTAAAAGCCCCGCAGAGTTTGGAGAGTTGCCTGCCGATACTAAGAAAATGCATCTTTCCAAAATGGGACCGCTATTCCCAAAACAGTCCTCGGCGGCCGACGGTTCGAGCTGAGCGATCCCCCGTGGAATAGGGAGCAAAGTGAAGCTGAGTGCCGAACCCGCCGACAGTCCGCGCCTCCCTCATCTCGCCAAGGCGCGGCTCTGTCCAGTTGAAGGCGGAGGGGCGAGCGGTCGAATCAAGAACAGGCGTTTCAGGAATCGAAACCGTCAAGTTTGCGCACCCGGCCGACTCTTTCGGCCAAATTCATCCAACGTTCGAGATCCGTACTGCTTGTGAATGCCTTTTCTTCCTTGAGAAGTACTCCGTTTTCAGGTCTCTTACCCCTCAGAAGAACTTCGCGAAACGATCGTATGATCTCTCTCTCTTGCTTATCGGACGCCTTTTCTCTCATGGAGAAAATATCGACTGAAATTTATGTGCAATTGATATTTTTTGATTGCGCCGGCCGGCACCTTTCGCTTCCAGGCCGTCGAATTTCCCCAGTCCCGAAATGGGAAGAGCTACCCGGAATACTGGCTGGACCGTGCTTAGAGCGTGTTTCATAAACCTTCCGAGTTTCCCATGCCTGCGGGCGAGACCCGCTACCAAGGCGGGGCTCGTGGGGCGTCCCGTAGCCGCATGAAAAAGCCACCGAGACGCTTACCCTATATCATGCCTTAGGGTGCCCTGAGGTTTAAAATTCGTAACATCAACCGTGCGTATTGTGGGCCAGTATCATTTTGGAATCGCCTCGATGGGTAACAATAGTAGTAACGTTACGAGGCTGATTATCTTGGCGAAAAGGTGTAGTTACCGCCTAAGATTGCCTCAACTATCCGTTCCGTTCATCGCAATTAGCGTTGAGAACCATAGTTTTGATGATTCTTAACGCTCAATTTATACGGCTTAGCTTCCGGAAAACGTAGCTAAGTCACCATAGCGAAGCTCTGCCCAAAACTGCCTTATTTAACGAACCATAGACCCTGTGATCTCGGGGCCGAGCGAAAGGGCATCGCAAATGGGGGGCGGGACTGGGTGAGGTTTCACGGGAAAAGACAAGATGCAAAGCCCTCAATCGAGCATGCCCGATAGACCCTTCGCAAAGCACGGGCCGCCAGCCTTGGAGTGCCGGAGCGCGGAAGTTCCGCGCAAGTGGTACGCGGTGTATACCCTGCCTAACAGTGAGAAGTCGCTCATAAAGCACCTGGACATCCGTCAGATCGAGTCTTTCCTTCCCACTTGGGAAAGCGCGCGCACCTGGAAAAACAGACAGCGTATGAAAGTCGTTCAGCCTCTGTTTCCCTCTTACCTCTTTGTAAGGATCCGGAACGCGGAGCGGCCACGAGTCCTTCAATCCCCCGGAGCCCTCAGGATCATTGGAAACCGTCATGACCAGCTTTCCATTCCAGATCGAGAGATTGAGATCCTTCGGTCGGGCTTCTGCGGGCAGAGGGTTGAGCCGTATCGAGAGCTTGCTCTCGGTAAAAGAGTTCAAATCAAGAGCGGTCCGATGGAGGGAGTGCAAGGGATCCTGGTGCAGAAAAGAAATAGCATGCGATTTGTTTTGTCGATCGCAATGATCAATCAGAACGTGGCCATGACTGTGGATGGTGACGAAATTGAGGCAGTTTCCAATTAGCTCCTCATCATGGTAAAAAAAATAGCTCTGTTTCTTCTAATTCCCTCGGCAATTTGCGCAGGCCAGTCCGTATTGACAACTCCGGCAGAAGTCGGCCAGCCGGATTCCGCAATCTCATCGGCGCCCCCGCAGGTTCGGAGAATACCAGCGGCTGGTGTTGCCGTCCAAGATTTGTCCAATCCCAATGATTTGTCTAATCCCAATCCCACTGCGGTAGCGCGCAGTCCCTTGAGGATCGTTGGACCGCTGAAGACAAGGTCCGAATTTGAGCAGTTTGCCGAAGATGCGACCGGGCGCCCGTTGCCGGTCTACGGCCGTCGATTGTTCGACGAAGTTCCGACCACCTTCGCGCCCATAGAAGATGTTCCGGTTCCAGCCGATTATGTGCTGGGCCCGGGAGATCAACTGCTGATACGGGCCTGGGGCAAGATCGAATTGGATTCTCGTGTGACCGTCGACCGGAATGGGCAGATATCCCTGCCGAAAATAGGAACCCTGAACGTGGCCGGTTTGCGCTATGACGAGGTCGAGGGATACCTGCGTTCCGCTATCGGCGCCATCTTCAAAGATTTTGAGCTGAATGTCGCTTTGGGCCAGCTTCGCTCCATCCAGATCTTTGTGCTGGGCGACGCCCGCCAGCCAGGCGCTTACACCGTGAGTTCCCTGAGTACCCTGGTCGATGCTCTCTTTGACTCGGGAGGTCCATCGGCAATCGGGACCATGCGACGTATTCAATTGCGGCGCGAAGCCCGCACGATCTCTGAATTCGATCTCTACGATTTGGTTCGAAGGGGCGACAGGTCTCACGACGTCCGGCTCCTCCCCGGCGACATCATTTATATTCCTCCGGTTGGAGCGCAGATCGCCATCAGCGGCGACATCAATCAGCCCGGTATCTACGAATTGAAGGGTGCCACCACGATCGAAGCCGCTCTTTCGGACGCCGGAGGGGTGACAAACCTGGCCGACACCGAACGTGTCGTACTGGAGCAGGTTGACAACCATAGCAGCCGCCGGGTGGACGAATTTGCTCTGGATGCATCGGGGCTTCAAAAGCCGCTCAAGGACGGCGATCTGCTTCGCATCTATCCTGTTTCGCCGAAGTTTGAAAATGCAATCACGCTACGCGGCAATGTCGCTCAGCCGGGCCTTTATCCGTGGAAGGCGGGGATGCGGATTGCCGACCTAATCCCATCGCGAGAGTTTTTGATCACGCGCGCCTATTGGAACCACCAGAATCACCTGATTCCACGTGCTCCGGACGATGAATTTGCAAATCCTCCCTCGGATGGGTATGGGAACTCTCGCTTCGATCAATTCGGGGCATCTGCCGCCGATGAGTCTGAGGATTCGCCTAGCAATTCACACACCGATGATCCCGAAGATTCATCCGCCGATCAGCATGGAAAGTTACGCGGAAATTCTCCCGATAATTCGCCTACCGATCAGAATGGAAATTCGCGCCGCGATGAATATGGCAACTCGCGGACACGTTTCGCAGGTGGCGCTGGCCCTGCGCTGATTGACAGCGTCGGGCAGAACAGCGTCGAGATCAACTGGGATTACGCGCTGATCGAACGCCTTGATGAGCACGACCTTAGCACCCGCCTCATACCATTTCACCTCGCCGACGCAATCGACAACCCTGCATCCTCTGACAATCAGGTATTGAAAGCTGGAGATGTTGTCACTATTTTTTCGCGCGCCGACCTTGAGCTGCCGATGGCCAAGCACGCGTCCTTTGTTCGGGTGAGCGGCGAGGTCAACGCGCCAGGCGTGTACCGCGTGGAGCCGGGCGAGAACTTGCGAGATGTCGTAGAAAAGGCCGGGGGGATCACGCAGAACTCCTACCTCTATGCTTCGGTCCTTACCCGCGTTTCGACCCGTCATGCACAGGAGAGAGAACTACGGCAATCTGCCGACCAGATGCAGAGCGAGCTCATTTCCCGGTTCGCCAATGCCACTCCGCAACCGGGCCAGACTGGGGCCGACCAACAGGCGCAGCTTGCCATGGAGCAAGCCGCATTGGCCAAGCTCACCTCCATCCAGCCGATAGGACGCGTTGTTCTCGAGATGAAACCGGATGCTTCCACAACCGCGGCCATCCCGGATTTCCCGCTTGAAGATGGAGACACCTTTTATGTCCCGCCACGGGCGAGCACCGTCCAGGTAGCTGGCGCGGTATACAACGCGAACGCTTTCCGGTTTCAGCCCGGGAAACGGCTCGCCGCCTATCTCGAGGCCGCCGGCGGTCCCACCAGAGAGGCGGACGAGAAGCGCATTTTCGTGATCCGCGCGGATGGAGATGTAGTCAGCCGCCAAGGCCGTGTCAACCCCACGCACGGAAAGTTCGAGAACTTAAAGTTGCTGCCGGGGGATGCGATTGTTGTCCCGCAAAAAATCAGAGTCTCGTCCAAGATAAACAATCTTCTTGAGGCGACCCAGCTTACTTCTCAGACCGCTTTGACCGCTGCCGCGCTCAGCGTGGTCCACTAAGGATGATCGAACAGGAATACATTGCTGAGTCTTCAGCTGCGACTGGAAGGCGCCGCCGCGCTTGAAGCGCCCGGGGATGAGCACGAAGCAACCCACGAAGCAACCCTGATCGATGTGCTGACCCAGCTTGCCTATCGTAAATGGCTGATCGCCAAGGTCACGGGCATTGCCATGCTTGCCGGCGTGGTTCTCTGTTTCTTGCTGCCTGTGCGGTATACGGCGACTACCAAAATCATGCCGCCGCAACAGACTCAATCGGCCGCCTCATTGTTGATGAGCCAACTGACAAGTGTCGGCGGAGGCTCGCTGGCCGCGATCGCCGGCGGAGGACTCGGCCTCAAGAACCCGAACGACATTTATGTGGGTCTGCTGACTTCACGTCCTGTAGCCGACGCCATTATCGAGAAGTTCAGGCTATTGAGTGCATATCACGCCAAAGACATGACGGCAGCTCGCAAGAAGCTGGCGGACGCGACGCAGGTTGCCTCGGAGAAAAACGGATTTATCGCCATCTCGGTTACGGACAAGGACAAGACCCGGGTTGCCGAGATGGCGAACGCTTACACCGCGGAGCTGCGCGACCTGACCCAAAAATTAGCCGTGACAGAGGCCTCGCAGCGTCGGCTGTTCTACGAAGACCAATTGAAGCAAGCCAAAGACGCGCTGGTTTCAGCGCAACTGGCCTTTCAGCAAGTCCAGCAGCAGAAGGGGCTGGTCGAGTTGGACGCGCAGGCCAAAGCGATGATCGAAGGCTTGGCCGCGCTGCGCGCGCAAGTCGCGGCCAAACAGGTCGAGGTGCAGGCGCTGCGCTCCTATTCGACCGAGCATAATCCCGACATGCAGTTGGCCGAGCGGGAATTAGCCTCCCTGCAGGCTGAGGAAACGCGTTTGGAGCAGCGCAGTCCATCGCCGGGAATTGCCGGTTTGGGGCTTGAGAATGTTCCCGCCGCCGGCCTCGAATATCTTCGCGCCGAGCACGAACTGGCTTACCGTCAGGCTCTGTTTGACATGCTGATGAAGCAATACGACGCAGCCAGGCTGGATGAGGCTAAGGATGCGGCCATCATCCAGGTCGTGGAGCCGGCCATCGAGCCGGACCGGAAGTCGTCTCCGAAACGCGCTCTGATCCTGCTGCTCTTCACGTTCTTGGGTTTATTCGCCGGATGCATTCTGGCGCTGATCTTCTGGTGGAAGGAGCTTGTGCAATTCGATCCGATTGCCTCCAAGCGGCTTGAAGAGCTCAGATTCGCTCTGACAGGCGGAAAAACGGCAAATGCCTGAGGACGTTATTCGAACCGAGACACAACCTGAACTGAGCGGTCTCCAAGACGGCCATACCCCGGATCGTCATACCCTGGACCGTCATACCCTGGATCGCCGCGCCTGGGCACCCCGGGAGATACTCCGGGTGATCCAAGTAGAACAGCCCCCGGCTGCAGCCCGAAGCGCAATCCCGACCCTGCGCAACAATTTTGTCTGGACGTTTGCCGGCAGTGTCATCTATGCGGGATGCCAATGGGGAATACTCTCGGCGATTGCCAAAATGGGGAGCGCATCAATTGTCGGCCAGTTCACGCTGGGCCTGGCAATTTCCGCGCCGGTATTCATGTTCACCAACCTGCAGCTTCGCGCAGTGCAGGCGACCGATGTGAACGCGGAGTGTGCATTCGCGGATTACTTCATGCTGCGCTTGACGGTGACGTTGCTCGGCCTCATGGCAATCGCCGCCCTGCTGCCCTTTGCCGTCTCCTCCTCCGCTGTGCGCCTCGTCGTTCTTCTGGTTGCGGTTTCAAAGTGCATTGAGTGCATGAGCGACGTGACCGCCGGCCTGTTGCAGCGGGAAGAGCGGTTGAAGCGGGTCGCGATCAGCCAGATCATCCGCGGCGGAGGCTCCGTGCTGGCCTTTTCGCTCGTCTTTGCCTGGTTCCACAATCTGGCGCTCTCGGTCGTCGCAATGAGCGGGGTCTGGTTTGCTGTGCTTCTTTTTTATGACGTTCCGAATGTCAAAGTATTGATTGGCCGTCATGAGGCATTTCTCCGCTTCGACCGCCGCGCGCTCTGGCGGCTGGCAATGCTGGGCCTGCCTTTGGGCTGGGTCGCCACGTTCGCTTCGTTGAGCGTGAATATCCCTCGATATTTTCTTGAGCATTATCGCGGGCTGGCAGACCAGGGCATCTACGCATCGCTCGCATATCTGGTGATTGGCGTTAGCCTGGTCGTGTACGCGCTGGCACAGTCCGTCACCACGCGACTTGCTGCTCTGTTCGCGGCTGGCAATATCCACGAGTTTGTGCGCCTGCTAACAAAGCTGTCCATGCTTGGCGTGTTGCTCGCGGTCGTTGGGGTGCCTCTGACCTTTCTTGTCGGCCGGCCGCTGTTGACTCTGCTCTACCGTCGCGAGTATGGCGATCATGTCGGCCTGCTGGCGCTCCTTGTGGGCATTGCCGGCCTCAGCACCATCGGGTCCTTTCTCTTCTGCGGATTGACCGCCGCGCGAGCGTTTCGCGCGCAGGTCCCGGTATACCTCGCGGCGCTACTCGTTGTGACGGTGGCTTCCACCCTGCTGATTCCGCGTTATGGACTGATGGGTGCGGGCACAGCCGTTCTGCTCTCTGCGGTAACGATTGTGCTGGGCGGCCTGTCGATGATGCGCAAAATGCTTCTAACGGAGCTGCGATGGGGCGGCGCCCAATGAGCCACACACTGCCAGTGCGTCAAGCCGGAACACGGCGACCTATCCTGCCTATATTGGTGCTTTATAACACCGCATTAGAGAGTTCTACGACATACCAAACGTTCGTTGCATCGTCGCGCCACGCAAAACTGGATGCATCCCAAATTTGCGTATACGACAACAGTCAGTTCCCACACGTAAGCCCAACTCAGGAAACACACCTGCTCGCGTACAAACATGACCCCGCCAACTCCGGCCTTGCAGTCGCCTACAACTGGGCCCTGGACATAGCCCAATCCCGGGGCTTCGCCTGGCTGCTTCTGCTCGATCAAGACTCGAAACTTCCACCTACCTTTTTAGATTCGCTGGGAGCCTCCGCCGAGTTGTACGATGCCGACCAGTCAGTTGCAGCGATTGTGCCTCTGGTAACCGACAAAGGCGTCGCGATCTCACCAAAGCGCATCCGCTTCGGACGGTTGACACCGCTGCCAGAACCGGCCCCGGCAACGGCCAACTATGAAGTGACGGCAATCAACTCCGGGGCCGCAGTCAAGTCATCTTTTGTGGCATCGATTGGAGGTTTCAATCAGACCTATAAGCTCGATTGTCTCGATCACTGGCTATTCCGGAAAATCTACGCTAATGCAAAGAAGGCAGCGATATCGGGATACATACTCGATCACAGGCTTTCCGTTGGCGACTATCGTAATCAAGTCAGCCTGCTACGCTATCGCAGCATCCTATCGGCTGAAGCAATGCTGATAACAACAGAAAAGCGTCTCGAAATCCCGGTGTATCTAATTCGACTCTTATTGCGATCATTCAAGCAGTTGATCGTCTACCGCCGCCCTAAAATCGCAGCCATAACCTGGGGAATGGTGGGTTCGATCGTGGCGCGGCGGGCATCCTCCAGGCCCACACAGTACGCGACGATCGATCGTTCCTGAGGCCGTGTGGGAGTGTATTCCATTGATGCAGAAGGCCATTACATGCAGTCTCGTGTGTTTATTGGTGGTCACTGTATTCGACCCAGAAGACAAGATTGCCCACATGAAAGTACCTCTATTTGCGGCAGTGTGGGCCTTGACCATCATAAGTTTCGCAATAGAGAGGCGCACCGTCACTACTCCTCCTGGCTTCATGATCTTTCTGGCAAGCCTATCGGTCTTAATCCCTCTTTCGTCTATTTGCGTTTATATGGTGCGCAATGGCTCACTGAATAGCTACGACGGGTTTCAGTATCTAAAAGCATACCTATTTCTAACCCTTTGTATTCCGCTTAAGGGCATGAAATCCAATGTAGTCCGGCTCCTGAGCTTCGTCCTTACGGCAGAGTCGCTCGTCATCATATTAATCTATGCAATTACCTCAACTAACCCGCTCTTGAGTCAACTGCTGTATGACTTCGGCCAGTTATATGGTGTCCTGTCCATAGGAAGCCGCACCTATGGAGACACAACGTTCTATTCTATCAACTACGTTACATCTCCCCTTCTGCTGATACCCATTTCCTACTTCGCGTTCAAATATACTGAATCTAAAGGGCGGGTGCGCTTTCGCTATATGCTGCTCATGGTTGCAAACGTGACAGGTATGTTCCTGTCAGGAACGCGCGACAACATGTTGATGTCGCTGGTTACCCCGCTAGTGGTATTGCTATGGTATTCGAAGAAAAGGGCGGTGCTCGCTTGTGCAGCCATGGCGCTGCTGGTTGCTATAGTCTGCGCGAATTGGGGCAGGATCCAGGGAATGCTCAGCGCCACTGAAGGATCGAATGCAATCAAGCTGCAGCATTTGCGAGATTACGGCGTCATCCTTTCGAATCCAACGACGCTCGTGATTGGGCAGGGGCTGGGGGCCGTTTTTAATTCAACCGAATACGGATACACTTCAGTCACCGAGCTCACATATATGGATATGCTTCGGAGCTATGGCATTCTATTCACAGTACCCATGTTGTTTTGTTTGGTCTACCCGCTCGGCTGTTTGGCGCGTCGCAACCGGAGGTCGGACCATTTCTTGTATTTAGGATACGCAGCCTATTTATGTCTATGCATTGCCGATCCGTTCTTGGTGTCATCGAGCGGAATGTTAGTGTTGTCAATCATCATAGCTCAGACATTTTCCGTTCAGAGGGGCCCGAAATCGGCATCTATGCCGGCAAATGCATAGAAGCTGGCTCATAAACCCGAAAATAGCTGGTGACGCCAAGAACGAAACCCGCTATCGAAGCGGGTTTCATGTGCTCGACCGAAGCCGCTAAGACTGTTTTGGAGCAGGCGATTATGACACGGGTGAGTGTTTGTATGGCTACACATAATGGTGCATCCTACATTCGCGAGCAATTGGATTCCATTCTGAAGCAGTTAGCTGCGAACGACGAGTTGATCGTGAGTGATGACCACTCGACCGACGAGTCGCCGTCCATCCTCGCCAGCTACCGCGGCCCAAGAGTCACGGTGCTTACGAACCCCGGCAAGCGCGGGCATGTTCAGAACTTCTCTCACGCGATGGCGCACGCAACTGGCGAGTTCATCGCGCTGAGCGATCAAGATGACGTCTGGGTGGAAGGACGACTGCAGTGGATGCTCGACCAACTGCGCGTGATGCCGCAGAATTCTCTTTTGATCGGCGACTTCAAGGAATTCGATAGCAACGGACTTCGGCCGGTTCAGCCTGTCCTGGGTCCCTGTCCGAAGAACAGGTTTGTCCAAATGGTTGGACTATTCTGTGGCCGGTATAAATATTTCGGCTCCGCCTTTCTTTTCCGCAGGGAACTCACGCGTTATGTCCTGCCTATCCCAGCCTATATTGAGGCGCACGATATTTGGATTGCGATGAATGCCGCCATCCGGGGAAAAATAGCTCACGCCGAAGAGGCGACATTGATGCGCCGGTTGCATGGGAACAATTTGACCCCAATGCGGCACAGAGGTTTAGCGAAAGTGGTAAGGTCTCGGGCGTGTTATTTGGCGGGCCTTCTGCAATCGAGTTGTCGCTGAATCGTGGAATATTTGACTGAGCGGTAAAGCGAAACCTATCGAGAATCAAGGCCGAGAGTGAATCGGGGGCAAGCATGGCAGCGCAGCAATCAGAGATGTTTAAAGCCAAGACGCTTCTTATAACCGGCGGGACGGGAACATTTGGCAATGCCGTCGTCGATATGGCGAGCAAGGCTGGATTCGGCGAGATCCGCATCTTCAGCCGCGACGAGAAAAAGCAGGACGATATGCGCAACCGCCTGCGAAATACCGCGGTGAAGTTCTACCTGGGCGACGTGCGGAACTACGGCAGCGTTCTGCAGGCAATGCGCGGAGTCGATTTCGTCTTTCATGCCGCTGCGCTGAAGCAGGTCCCATCGTGCGAGTTTTTCCCGGTCGAAGCGATTCAGACCAACACGCTGGGCGCGGAAAACGTGATGAACGCGGCGCTCGCATCCAACGTCGGCAAGGTGATTGTGCTGAGCACGGACAAAGCCGTCTATCCCGTAAACGCAATGGGGATGTCCAAGGCGCTGATGGAAAAATGCATGGTCGCGAAGGCGCGGATGTACGGCGACAGCTCCACGCTCTTCTGCGGAACGCGATATGGGAACGTAATGGCATCTCGAGGGTCGGTGATTCCTCTGTTTTTGAGCCAGATTTTAGCCGGCGAGCCGCTGACCGTGACCGACCCGAATATGACTCGGTTCATGATGACGATCGAGGGAGCCGTGGAACTGGTGCTCTTCGCGTTCGCGCATGGCGTTGCTGGAGATATTTTTGTGCAGAAGGCCCCCTCGGCGACCATTGGCACTCTGGCACGGGCCCTGCTCACGCTTCTGAATGCCGAGAATGAAATTCGAGTCATCGGGACGCGGCACGGCGAGAAGCTCTTTGAAACCCTTTTGAACCGGGAAGAAATGGCGCATGCCGAGGATCTGGGGGATTATTATCGGGTGTCGGCGGACGTGCGAGATTTGAATTATTCCAGTTTTTTCAGCAGGGGGAAGGCCGAGGTCTCCGAAGCCATTGATTACAATTCGCACAACACGGAATTGCTGGAGGTGAACGGAATGATAGACCTTCTCATGAAGCTTCAGTGTGTGCAGGACGTACTGAGAGACAAGGCGGTTTTGGTTTGACTCGAGTTCTGATTACCGGCGGTCGCGGGTTTCTGGGGCGCAACCTGGCAGCGCATCTGGCGGAGCGCGCTGATTGCGAGACCAGGATTTTCGGCCGGGAAAACACTGCCGAGGACCTGAGGGAATGGTTGTGCCAGGCCGATGTGATCTTTCATCTGGCAGGCGTCAACCGGCCGGTTGACCCGGCGGAGCTGGAGAGTGGGAATGCAGGCTTGACGGAGCGGATCTGCCGGCTCTTGCGGGAGCTTGGACGGGCTCCGAACATTGTCTTCAGTTCTTCCATTCAAGCTGAAGTCGAAAACCCGTATGGAGCGAGCAAGGCAAAGGCGGAGGGCGTGCTGCGACAGTTTTCCGCGGATACCGGAGCGTGTGTACGGATCTATCGCCTGAAGAATCTGTTTGGGAAGTGGTGCCGCCCGAACTACAACTCTGTCGTAGCGACTTTCTGCCATCACATCGCAAACGATCTGCCAATTGCCATCTCCGATCCGGCCCGCGAAGTGGAGCTAAGTTATGTCGATGATGTGGTTGCCGAATTTTTGACCGAACTCCCGACGAAGACCGATTGCCGCCAGACGAGCGGCTCGGCTGGCGCCGATATCCGGACGTACCGGATTTCGCTCGGCGATCTGGCAGGTAGAATTCAGGCTTTTCACGAGATGAGAAATACACTCACGCTGCCGGATTTTGCCGGATGGTTCAATCGAGCGCTGTATGCAACTTATTTATCCTATGTCCCTTCCTCCGCGAGAGAGCACAGCCTCGAAATCAGATCCGACGTTCGCGGCAGCTTAGCCGAATTCGTGAAGCAGAAGAATTTTGGTCAGGTGTTTGTATCCCGAACCAAGCCGGGAGTGACCCGGGGAAACCACTATCACCATACCAAGGCAGAGAAATTTTTCGTTGTCGAAGGAGAGGGCTTGATCCGGATGAGAGCCGTTGAAGGCGGCCCCATTGAAGAATACCCCGTGTCGGGCAGCGCCTATCAAGTAGTCGATATCCCACCTGGATTCACGCATTCGATCACGAACGTGGGACAGGGAGAGATGGTGACCCTCTTCTGGTCGAGCGAAATGTTTGATCCCAACCGCCCCGACACCTACTATCTTTCCGTGGACGTCGAGTCGCACGCCAAAATGGCGCTAGAACGTGTTTCATAACCCCCGGATCTTCCCCCGGTCACGGATGAGACCCGCCATCCAAGCGGGGCTCAGGCACCACATCGAGTCACTGGTCTATCTATGAAACACGCTCTCGAGGCAGCATGAAAGTAGCGACTGTTCTGGGTACCCGGCCGGAGATCATCCGGTTGTCGCGCGTCATCGCGGCATTGGATCGCTATATGGATCACGTATTGATTCATACCGGCCAAAACTATGACTACGAGCTAAATCAGGTCTTCTTTGAAGATCTGGAAATACGGCAGCCCAATTTCTTTCTGAATGCCGGGGGAAAAGACGCCGCCACGACCATTGGACAAATAATCTCGAAATCCAGCGATTTGTTAACCGAAGTGCAGCCGGATGCAGTACTGCTCCTGGGAGATACGAACAGTTGCCTGGCGGCGCTCGCAGCCAAACGATTAAAAATTCCGGTCTTCCACATGGAAGCAGGAAACCGGTGCTTCGACGAGCGCGTTCCCGAGGAGATCAACCGGAGGATTGTCGATCATATAAGCGATATCAATCTGCCATATAGCGAAATTTCACGTGAATACCTGTTGCGCGAGGGGATCTCGCCGGATCGCATCGTCAAGACCGGCAGCCCGATGTACGAAGTGCTTACCTACTATCGCGAGAAAATCGATCGCTCCGATGTTCTGGCGCGCCTTGGCCTGATCGAGGACGGCTATTTCGTGGTAAGCGCGCATCGCGAAGAGAACATCGACTCTCCACGGCAGTTTCACAACCTGGTGAGAGTCCTCGAAGCTGTAGCTTCCAAATACCGGCAGCCTGTCATTGTTTCGGTGCATCCGCGGACGCAGAAGAGAATTGATAAAGAGGGCGTGAGCTTTTCTGAAAATATCCGGTTGGTGAGGGCTATGGGGCTCACCGATTACGTTCGTTTGATGATGAAGGCTCGGGCAACCCTCTCAGATAGCGGCACAATCACGGAAGAGTCCTCGATTCTTAACTTCCGCGCCTTGAATATCCGCGAAGCTCATGAACGTCCCGAAGGTATGGAGGAAGGCGCGGTGATGATGACCGGGCTCGATCCGGAGCGCGTTCTGGCCGCGTTGATGGTGCTTGAGGAGCAGCCAGCCGGCGCTGCCCGCGCGCTACGAATCGTGGCTGATTACGACGTACCGAACGTCTCTGAAAAAATCGTGCGAATCATTCAGAGTTATACAGGATACGTCGACAGGGTCGTGTGGCATAAGCCATAGAAGCCCTCGCATAAACCACAAGACGTGGGTGTGAAACCCGCAGTCAAAGTGGGTTTCATCTTCTCGGCCGAAGCCGCAATCACATGTATGAGACAGTTTCGAGGTCTCGAGCAAGCTGCGAATTGAATGATCTCAACGCGATGACAACCGGAATCCTCTCTTAGCATATGAGAATTTTAATCTTGAGTCAGTGGTTCGATCCGGAACCGACCTTTAAAGGATTGCTCTTCGCACGAGAGCTGGTCGCGCTCGGGCATCAGGTCGAAGTACTTACCGGCTTTCCCAACTATCCCGGGGGAAAAGTCTATCCCGGATACCGAGTGCGGCCTTGGGTGCGGGAGAAGCTCGACGGAATTGATGTGCTGCGCGTAGCCCTCTATCCGAGCCATGATAACTCCGGTTTCGAACGGGTCCTCAATTATGCGAGTTTCGCGCTTTCGGCGGCGGTGATCGGTACAGCACTGATTAGGAAACCAGACGTGATGTACGTCTACCATCCGCCGATCACGGTTGGGCTCGCTTCGGCAGTCATTGGATTCCTTCGTCGAACGCCGTTCATCTACGATATTCAGGATCTTTGGCCCGATACAGTCGCCGCTTCAGGGATGATGTCGAATCCTACGGCTCTTGGTTTGCTGTGCAATCTGTGTAAGTTCGTGTATCGCCGCGCCAGCCACATCACCACGCTCTCCCCGGGCATCAAGGACACTCTGGCTCTTCGCGGAGTTCCGCCGGGCAAAATGGACGTAATCTACAACTGGTGTGACGAGGACTCCGTTCGGGGGCGCACCGAGCTGCCAACAGAACGATTGGGCGGAACGGACCGTTTTTGCGTCCTTTTTGCGGGCACAATGGGCCATGCCCAAGGCCTGGAAAGCGTGCTTCTTGCCGCGCAGATCTGCCGGACTTCTGTACCGGCTGCTGAGTTTCTCTTCATAGGAGGCGGCGTCGACCGCCCCCGGCTGGAACGCATCGCCGAGGAGATGCAACTGGACAATGTGAGATTCCTGCCCCGGCAGCCCATGCAGGCTATGGGCGGAATCCTTGCGGGTGCGGACGCCTTGCTAGTGCATTTGAAGGATGATCCATTGTTTCGCATTACTATCCCGTCGAAGACACAAGCTTATCTGGCTGCGGGAAAGCCGATTCTAATGGGAGTAGGCGGCAATGCCGCCGATCTTGTGAATCAATCGCAGTCCGGAGTTCTCTGTCAACCCGGCGACCCCCGAAGCATTGCCGATGCGGTGAAGAAAATGGTCGACGCCAGCCCCGCGGAGCTTGCTTCCATGGGCCGCAAGGGCAAAGCATTTTACGACCGTGCACTGTCGCTGTCTGTCGGTGTCGGAGAGTTTGACCGCATTTTCCAGATGGTCCTCCAGGCTGAATCGCGGATACATTCTCGCCAAAGCGGGTGGCGGCTCTGGATCAAGAAAGTGGTTGATCGCAGCGCGGCGCTTTGTGGACTGGTTGTTCTCTCGCCGCTGTTCATTATCGCCAGCCTTCTCGTGTGGTTATCCATGGGACGTCCGCTCCTGTTTCGCCAGCAGCGGCCGGGGCGGTTCGGAAGGCCCTTCATGTTATTCAAGTTTCGCACCATGTCAGAGCGTCGCGATACGAGCGGGAATCTTCTTGCTGATGCAGATCGGTTGACTCGCGTTGGGCGCCTGCTCCGCGCTACGAGCCTGGACGAGTTGCCGCAGCTGTGGAATGTGCTTCGCGGGGAGATGAGCCTCGTTGGCCCAAGGCCGCTGTTGATGGGCTATTTGTCGCGTTATCTGCCAGAGCAGGCGCGCCGCCACCACGTAATGCCGGGAATTACCGGCTGGGCGCAAGTCAATGGCCGCAACGCGATCGCTTGGGAAGAGAAATTGTCGATGGACACGTGGTACGTCGATCATTGGTCCTTATGGCTGGATTTGAAGATCTTCACCATGACAGTTCTGCGTGTCGTCAGACGCGAAGGAATTTCTAATCAAGATTACGCAACCATGCCTGAATTTATGGGCCTGAGCGCGGTAACGGATGGGCGAAACGAGCGGCGGTGATGCGCATAGGCGTTGACATAGTAAGCATTTCACGAATTGCGCACTCACTTTCTCTCAGCACTAAGCTCGCGTCAACAGTATTTTCTCGAGGAGAGCGCGAACATGCGGGACACATGCCTGAGCACCG
Organism: uncultured Acidobacteriaceae bacterium; assembly: GCA_963746665.1. Taxonomy (GTDB): domain Bacteria; phylum Acidobacteriota; class Terriglobia; order Terriglobales; family Acidobacteriaceae; genus PALSA-350. Next base: position 137,229 of record CAVVBW010000001.1, read on the forward strand.
GGCGCTTGAGTTCCTGGCTGGACGGTTCGCAGTGAAGGAAGCGGTGCTCAAAGCGTTGCACGCCGGTTTGGGCGACACAATTGAACTTTGCGATATTGAAACCATACCCGCTGAAGATGGCTGTCCCGAACTTCACCTATCCGCCTCTGCCCTGCGCGCTTCCGAGTCGCTGAATCTTTCGCGCTGGCAGGTCAGTATTTCCCATGAGAAGGACCTTGCCATTGCATTTGTAATCGCATTTGAGGATTCATGAAAAGCACCATTCGACAAGTTGCGATTCGTGGCGTCGTGGGTGCGGTCCCGGGTAATCCCCTTCAGATCGCTTCGCTACCCAGTAGCTTAACGATCGAGGAACTGCGAAAGTTGCGTGCCTCCGTTGGTCTGGAGCAAGTCTACCGGTGTGCGCCGGGGCAGACGGCAGGCGATCTCTGCTTGGCAGCGGCGCGGCAATTGCTCGAGAAGCTGCAATGGGCATCCGAAACCATCGATGGTGTACTCGTAGTGACACAAACACCTGACCCCTTTCTGCCGGCCACCGCTTGCATCATTCATCGCGAACTCGGGCTCCACGAGGATTGCATCGCATTCGACATCGGCCTTGGCTGTTCAGGATACGTCTATGGTTTGTGGACGGCAGCACAATTCATCGCAAGCGGTAGCTCCAGGCGAGTTCTGCTCTTGGCCGGCGATACCATCAGTCGGCTGGTCTCGCCCGAGGACAAGTCGGTCTCAATGCTCTTCGGGGACGCGGGCTCGGCTACCGCTCTGGAGTTTGACCCTGAAGCGAGTCCCGTCGCTTTTGTCGGCGGCTCGGATGGTAGCGGCGCAGCCGACCTCATCGTCCGAGCAGGCGCATTCCGCTCCCGGGCCATTCAAGAGGGCGAGTGTCATTTTCCTGCAAGTTTATATATGGACGGAATATCGGTTTTCAACTTTGCGCTCAAACGCGTACCGGCCTTGCTAAATGCCGTCTTGACCGAGCGCTGCTGGAAGCGGGAAGAGGTTGACCTTTTTCTCCTGCATCAGGCGAATGCTTTCATGCTCAAGAATCTTGCGAAGCGGTTCAACATCGAAGACCGTCTTCCGCTGAATATCGGGAAATACGGAAATACGTCGATGGCATCAATTCCGCTGCTAATAGCGGATGAAGTGAGCGCTCGCGTAACGTCTGCGAAAGGTGCGAAAACGGTCATGGCCGGCTTTGGCGTGGGCTATTCCTGGGCTGCTGCCGCGACGGACATCAGCGATCTTCGGGCTGTAGGCATCGTGTATGTCAAGCAAGACGAGGAGGCGGCGTGTACAACCCGCTAGACCTCTCGGGGAAACTCATCCTCGTCACTGGAGCCTCATCGGGTATCGGGCGGGCGACTGCTGTTGTGCTAAGCCGGATGGGCGCCCGGCTCATCCTGGCGGGGCGTCGCATTGGTGCGATCGAGGAGACATTGGCCGCTACGAACAGTTCCGCGGACCATATCTGTTCGACATTCGACTTAGCAGACGTTGATGGAATACCTAAATGGATTGCGGAAGTGGTCGGCAGCGCCGGCACACAACTGGACGGTGCTGTGCATACTGCCGGAGTCAGCGCAATCGTCCCACTCCGCGCTGTATCGGGCAGCAACATTGATAAGTTGATGATACCCAACGTTAGCGCCACTCTAATGTTGTTGCGTGGCGTCACAGCTAAGTTAGTCGCCGCGCCTGCCGCAATGTCAATAGTTCTCTTATCCTCTGTCGCGACCATTGTTCCGTCTCCGGGTTTGATCACATATTCGGCCACCAAGTCGGCGATCAACGCCATCGCACGCTCGGCGGCAAAGGAGCTTGCCGGGAAGGGTATTCGGGTAAATTCGATCGCCCCGGGTTATGTTCAAACCCCGATGCTCGCCCAATTTGCCGACGACATTACTGACTTCGCGCGGATTGAGAAGCAACAGTTCCTGGGGATTATAGACCCGGAAGAAGTCGGGGTCATGGCCGCATACCTGCTCTCCGACGCCGCTCGGAGCATTACCGGATCGCAGTTTGTGATGGATGGGGGATTTACTCTTTGACCGAACGATTGATCCTCCTCGGCGCCGGCGACTTCGCCCGGGAAGTCATTTGGCTGATCAGCGAAATGAGCACAACCGAGGATTGGGAGTTCGCCGGGCTACTCGATGACAATCCTGAGCGAGCAACCTCTGTCTTGCGCACGAACGGCTTTGGGCAGCGCGTGCTGGGAAAGATCATCGATTACGCACCCCAGCCGCGGGACTGTTTTGTATGTACCATCGGCAATCCGAAGGCGAAACTTACTGTCGCGAAGCAGATCGCGGCACGCGGCGGCAAGTTCGTAAACCTTATCCACCCTACTGCGGCGATTGGCCCCGGCTGCACACTGGGTAACGGCATCATCGTTTGCCGGAACGCAATCATCACCACGAATGTCACGATCGCCGATCACGTGCACATCAACCTTGCCGCGACGTGCGGACATGACGCGGTAATTGGTGAGGGCTGCACTCTCAGCGGGCATTGCGACGTAACCGGCCACGCGATTCTTGAGAGAGGCGTCTTTCTAGGCAGCCACGCCAGCATAACGCCGAGTGTCCGAGTGGGGGAATTTGCCGTTGTCGGCGCTGGGAGTGTTGCCTTTCGCAACGTGCCTAGCGGTCAAACGCTACTGGGAGTGCCCGGAAAATCACTTTTGTCTTAGGAGCAACTTCAATGACGAATCACGAAATAACGAACCAGGATCTGATTCAACTCTTCGCCGAGGCCCTTGAAATCGAGGCATCCTCAATCGATACCAAGAAAGCGATAGCCAAGTACGCGGAGTGGGACTCCCTTGCGTGGCTCACGATCATATCGCTGCTGGACGAGCGCTACGGAATCCGATTGACTGGAACAGAAGTTCGCCGCCTCGTTACGGTAAACGACCTGATCGAGAACCTGACAGCCAAAACATCCGTGGCATAAACGACAATATGTGCGCACACATTGTTGGATTGAGTTTCTACCTGCCGAAGCACGTGGTCACCAACCAGGACCTTCAGGCCGAAAACCCCGCATGGGACATGCAGCGCGTAGGTCAGAAGACGGGGATCGAATCCCGCAGGATTGCCGCGGATGATCAGACAGCGGCCGATCTTGCTTTTGCCGCGGCGGAGCGTCTCTTCGCCGATGGCACGGTCCGGCGCGACGAAATAGATTACCTGCTCTTCTGTACCCAAAGCCCAGACTACGTGCTCCCCGCCTCATCTTGTATTCTCCAGGATCGCTTGGGTCTATCCGTACACTGTGGCGCCATCGACTTTAACCAGGGCTGTTCGGGATATATCTACGGCCTTCAACTGGCGAATGCGCTGGTGTCTTCCGGGACTGCGCGGAATGTCATGCTGCTGACGGGCGAGACATACAGCAAGTACATCCACCCGCGGGACAGGTCGGTGCGCGTGCTCTTCGGGGACGCGGCCACCGCGACCGTAATTAGCGCTGATAAGCCGGGTGCTCGGATTGTCGCTACCGAGGTCGGTACCGATGGGGCCGGCTGCAACAGCCTTATTGTTCCCATAGGGGGGGCGCGAAGGCGGTCGAGCACAGAATTCCCGCAAGAGGTCTGTGACCAGAACGGAAGTGTCCGAAGCGCGGCCAACCTGTTCATGGACGGTCAGGAGTTGTTTGCCTTCACGCTGAAACGCGTTCCCGCGCTTGTCGACCGTTTGCTTAAAAAAACAGGACTTGTTGCGGAGGAAGTCGATACATATGTATTCCATCAGGCAAACGCCTTTATGAACGAACACCTGCGGACAAAAATGCGCCTTCCAAAGGAAAAGGTTCCGCTCTTACTAAGCGATGTCGGTAACACGGTAAGCAACACCATCCCGCTCACACTCGCCCGCATAGCGTCACAACTCTCATCTGGGGACAAAGTGATGCTGGTAGGTTTCGGCGTCGGCTATTCATGGGGAGCATGCCTGGTCGAGTGGGAAGAAATCGAAGTCTCAGACAGGCCCACCTCCGCGATTTCAAGCGCAGAAACGACTTAGGAAGAGCAAATGAATACCAGTGCCCAAGCCGAGCTGCTGGCCTTCGCGCCATGGCCGCAATTCGAAAACGATGAGATTGAAGCTGCGGCTTGTGTGCTTCAGTCCGGAAAAGTCAACTACTGGACGGGCAATCAGGGTAGAGAATTCGAGAAGGAATACGCAGAGCGTGCTGGAAGGCGCCATGCAATTGCGGTTGCAAACGGCTCTTTGGCGCTAGAACTGGCTTTGAGGGTTCTTGGGGTCGGCGCAGGAGATGAGGTCATTACTTCGCCGAGAACGTTTATAGCTTCGGCGAGTAGCGCCGTTGCGCTCGGCGCGCGGCCAGTCTTCGCGGATGTGGATCGAGTAAGCCAGAATATTACCGCGCAGTCGATCCGTGCAGAGCTGACGCCCGCAACCCGGGCGATCATTGTTGTGCATCTTGCCGGATGGCCCTGTGAAATGGACGAGATCATGGCTTTGGCGCGAGAACATCGCGTGAAGGTTATAGAAGACTGCGCCCAGGCTCATGGGGCAACCTACAAGGGACGCCCCGTCGGCTCAATAGGAGATATCGGCGCATTTTCTTTCTGTCAGGACAAGATCATCACCACCGCCGGCGAAGGCGGCATGATCACGCTGGATTCGAACGAGATCTATGAACGCGCCTGGGCGTATAAGGATCATGGAAAGAGTTATGGCGCAGTGTATCGCGGAACACATGGACCCGGGTTTCGCTGGTTGCACGAATCGTTTGGAACCAACTGGCGACTGACTGAGATTCAGTCCGCCATCGGGCGTTTGCAATTGCAAAAGCTTCCGCTCTGGGTTCGTCTCCGCCGGCAACACGCCGACGCGCTGGCAGCGTGCTTTAGGAAACTGCCTGGATTACGAGTGACAACACCTCCCGCGCATGTTGGCCACTCTTACTACAAGTATTACGCCTTTGTCTGTCCTGAGGTGCTTCGGCCAGAGTGGACACGCGATCGGATTGTCGAGGCAATCAAGGCCAAAGGCGTTCCCTGCTTCAGCGGCAGCTGCAGCGAAATCTATCTGGAAAAAGCGTTTCCGCCCGAGTGGAGACCAAAGGAGCGCCTTCCCGTGGCGCGCGAATTAGGAGAGACAAGTCTGATGTTTCTGGTCCACCCGACCTTGACCGAGGAAGATATCCGGGCCACCTGCGAGGCAGTTCGAGAAGTCATGCTGACAGCGTCCCTCCCGCGTTATCGCGCGTCAGTCTTCCAGTAGCAACCACGTCCTCCGCCCGGCAAGAGCGGTGGGTTTTGATTCCGCGGCGTCCAAGGCCCTGAGATCTCTGTCTCGGTTTTTCGGCAGACGGTAGCCGACCCCCAAATCCATACAGATCCACACAGATCAATCAATAACTGCACAAACGAGTTGATGCGCAAAAAACCATCGCTGGCCTTGAAGCAGGCCCGGGGGACCTCCGGGTTACAAAAACCAGAACACTCTGCCCTAACAAAAACTAACACTCACGTACAAGAGGAATAAAGACCATGTTAGTTGGCGTTTTCTTGCTGCAACTTCTGCTGATCGTCGTGTCAGCCACCTTGGCGTGGCTGTTGCGGTTCAACTTCGTGTTTCAAGACATACGGGTGCTCGTGTTGGCTCTCCCAGTCCTATTACTGCTCCGGAGCGCGGCCATGGCGCGGTTTCATCTGTTCCACGGCTACTGGCGCTACACGGGAATGAACGATGCCATTGACGTCATCAAAGCGGTGTTTACGGGCTCTTTGATGTTCTTCGTCGCGGAGCGCTGGATCATTGGCGTGAAATCCTTCCCACTTTCCGTCTACTTTATCGAGGCAATGCTGACCTCGTGTGTGCTTGGCGGAGTGCGAATGCTGCCGCGCCTATTCACGCAGAAGACACAAGAGCGTTTCAATCAGATCGATAACAAGTCCGTTGTTGTGATCGGAGCGGGTAGTGGCGCTGAGATGCTGCTGCGGGAACTTCCGCGCGAAGGCTATTCCGCTTGCGCCCTTGTCGATGACGATCCGGCGAAAGCGGGAGTAAAACTGCACGGCGTCCCAGTGGCAGGCACACTCGACGACCTGCCTGAGATCGTGTACCGGTATAAACCAACCGAACTGATGATTGCGATTCCGTCCGCGACTCGCGAGCAAATGCAACGCATTACCGAGTGCTGCCAGAGAACGGGATTGTTGTTCCGCACGATTCCAGGATTGGCCGATCTACTCGACGGCAAGGTGACCGTCGATCAATTGCGCAGCGTCAATCTAGAAGACCTTCTGGGTCGAGAGCCCGTGAAATTCAATTTAGAAGCAGTTCGGCCGAAGATTCGATCTCGAGTTGTTATGGTGACGGGCGCCGCGGGTTCGATCGGCTCCGAGTTATGCAGACAGTTGCAGCGATATTCCCCGTCGAAGCTCGTCTGTGTCGATCAGTCCGAGACTCCGCTTTTCAATCTGCAGCAGGCAAATGGGCGCTCGGAGGTGGAAACGGCCTATTGCGTCGCAGACATCGCCGATCGCTCCCGGATGAGCGACCTGATGCGGGAACACGACGTGAAAGTGATATTTCACGCGGCGGCATACAAACACGTGCCCCTGATGGAGGAGAACCTGCAGGAGGCGGTGAAGAACAATGTATTCGGCCTGCTCTCATTAATCGAGGTTGCCGACCAATCGGGTTGCGAAGACTTTCTGCTTATATCCTCCGATAAGGCCGTCAGCCCAACCAGTTTTATGGGTTGCACGAAGAGAATCGGAGAACTGATCATCGCCGCGCGGCCATCGGTCCAAATGCGCTGCCTGTCGGTGCGCTTCGGGAATGTGCTTGGTTCGCAAGGCAGCGTAGTCCCATTATTCCAGGAGCAACTCAAGAGCGGCCGCCAGATCACCATCACCCATCCTGACATGACGCGCTACTTCATGACGATTCCAGAGGCGGTCTCGCTGGTCCTGGAGGCGTTCGCCATCGGCGAAAAGGGAGACATTCTGGTGCTCGATATGGGCGAGCCGGTTCGCATCGTGGATCTGGCGGAGACATTGATCCGGCTTTCCGGCATTGCGCGGGACCAGGTCAAGATCGTTTACACCGGCCTGCGTCAAGGGGAAAAGCTCTTCGAGGAACTCTCTTACGATTTTGAGAGACTGGCGAGCACGAGCGCCACAAAGGTACTCAGGACGCAAAGCCGTGTTATGAGCTGGCGGAACTTGCAGGTGCAATTGAACGCGTTGCGTGCGGAATGTGCCACCTGCATACCTGCCCGGATTCGCTCCAAGGTCAAGGAAATCGTTCCGCAGTACCAATCGTCCTCGTTCATGGATGACCCCGCAAGCACTGTGAAGATCGCGAGAGAGCCGGTGGTCGCCCACATGAGCGTGGCCCTCGTAGCGGCACGCGATTCAAAGCATGGCGGACGAGTAGCTCCCTAGCGCGTTTCAACAGCTATACCGCCTTTGGACCTTTCCGGCGATTTCGGGGAGTGCGTGAATGAGAGATTAAGGAACATGAATCTGAACAAACGCGGGTCTGTGGTGCCTGTTGTCCGATGGGTGATCACATTTGTGTTGGCAGGCTTTGTCCACGTTTGCGCCCTTCCAGTGATGGGGCAGCAGTCCCCGTCGCCCGGCGATCTCAGCGGCCCAGCCTCCCCTTGCGAGTCTCCAGCAACAGATTCGTCCTACATTCCAGTCGACAGCTGGGTCTACCCGGCGGTGATGCGACTGTATGCCATGGGATATGCGGACGACGTCTACTTGGGAATGCGCCCGTGGACTCGTGCCAGCGTCAGCCGCATGCTCCAAGAAACCAGTGCACAAATCAGCGATGCGGAGCTGTATGGCGATTCCACCGCCGGCGAAGCGCAGGATATCGACGACGCGCTCCTCCGCGAGCTGCATATGGATCCAGAAAACCAATGCTTATTGCCAATGGGCGGAGTGCGCATTGAATCAGCTTATTCGGCGGTCCGCGCCATCAGTGGAACGCCGCTGCACGACAGTTATCACCTTGGCTCGACCATCATCAACGACTACGGCCGCCCCTACGAGAATGGCGTCAACAACTACTCTGGCGCAAGCGGCTATGCGTCGAAGGGGCGCTTTCTGCTGTATGCGCGCGGCGAATTCCAGGGTGCGCCCGGGGCAATCGGTTACTCGACCGCGCTGGCCCAGACGCTGTCAATTGGCGATAACATTCCGTTCCTCAACCCGGCCACAGGGCTCCCGTACAATCAGGCGACGATCCCGCTGGGGCCTATCGCGGCAACGACCGACGGTCGTTTCATTGAGGCCTACGCCTCCGTCCACCTGCTCGATCATGAAATTTCCTTCGGCAAGCAGGATGACTGGCTGGGGCCGGGCTTGGGCGGAGCCATGGCTTACTCCAACAACGCTGAGAATATCTACTCCTTCCGCATCAACCGCATCGAACCGCTTTCCGTCCCCTTGTTGTCCCGGCTCACGGGTCCCTTCCGCTATGAGTTTCTGGTGGGATCTCTCAAGGGCCACATATACCCCAACGACCCCTGGATCCACGTGGAAAAAATCAGCTTCAGTCCAACTCAGAACCTGGAAATGGGGTTCGAGCGTACCGTGATCTGGGGGGGCAAGGGCCACGAGCCGATCACACTCCATACGTTTCTGAGAAGTTTCTTCAGCCTGTCGGCTCCTGACGCTGCGATCAAATTCAGTTCTCAAGACCCTGGCGCCCGCTTTGGCGCTTTCGATTTCTCCTACCGGCTCCCATTTGTCCGCAACTGGCTCACGCTCTACTCGGACTCGGAGGTGCATGATGACGTTTCCCCCATCGACGCACCCAGCCGCGCCGCGATCAGGCCAGGCCTCTATCTTTCCCATGTTCCCGGAATGCCAAAGCTGGACATGCGCGCCGAAGCCGTCTACACCGATCCCCCGATCGCGAGCAGCCACGCAGGTCGGTTCATGTACTACGAGGTCGTTCAGAGACAGGGCTACACCAACAACGGACAGCTCTTCGGCGACTGGATAGGGCGCGAAGACAAGGGGGGGCAGGCATGGATTACCTATCACCTGAGCGGGAATGAGTGGCTTCAGCTTGGGCTGCGCAATCAGAAGGCTGCGAAAGACTTCATTCCCGGCGGAACCACGGTCAACGATGTCAATTTCCAAGCGGTCAAGCGCATCGGCCGCGACTTCGAGATCAATGGCAATTTCACATTAGAAAAATGGAAAGCCCCAATCTACTTGCCGGGCCAGCACACCGTCACCGCGACCACCATTCAACTGACATGGTTCCCCGGCCGCAAGGCTAAAATTCTAAGAGAGCGCGGCCACAGCGAGCCTTTACTCCTGCGATTTGGCACCGCCAGTATTGCAAGCAAAAGTGGTAGGAAATTCCTGAGATCTTCGAGGTCGTTCTCCGGTTCGTTTCCCGGCTTGCGAATGCGCGATGTGCGGGCATTCGCAAATATCTGCTCATAGATCAGAGAAAAGCTGCAATTGCAGACTGTATGGCGGAGCCCTGCAAACAGCCTGTTTCCTGGCGAGCCTTCCCTTTAAGCCGCGACGAACTGCTGTCCGCCGTCAATGTCATAGGTTGCGCCCGTGAGGGCGGTGTTGGTCATGATGTGTACGGCGAGCGCGGCCACGTCAGCCGGCCCCACTACGCGCCCGATGGGAAGTGTGGTGCGTAGCTGGTTGCGACGCTTTTCGAGTTGATCGCCCAGCAGTTCCGCTGACAGAGGTGTATCCACGAATCCCGCGGCAATCAGGTTGACTCGCACAGGCGCGATCTCGAGCGCCAGGTTAGCGGTGAGCGTGGGGAGCGCAGCGGTGACAGCGCCCGCGATGCTCATGCCGATAGCTGGGCGTCGGCCACCGGTGCCGCCCATGAAGATTAGCGTTCCTCCAGGTCTCACTTTATGGATGGCGTTGCGGGCGACATAAAGCGCCTGTAAGAGGTGCTGGCCGACGAGGTCGCGTACCTTCGTGAAGTCCATCTCAACGAGGCGACCGTAGTAAGGCCGGCCGGCTGTCACCATGACGTGATCGATCACCGGCAGGTCTTGAAAAAAACGCTCGAGAGCAACCGGATCCGTGGCATCGAAGGCCGCGGTACTCAATGGTTCAATCTCTGTCGCAGCCTGCTTAAGGCGCTCCGGATTGCGCGCGGTGAGAATCACTTTTGCCCCCTCTGTGCGTGCGCGGCGCGCAGTCTCAAGGCCGATCCCGGCGCTACCGCCGATAACAACAACGGTCTGCCCAAGGAGCGCCGGTTCACGGTGGATGGGGGAGGGGGTAGTTACGGTGCTCATAGTTCCTCCGATTCGGCTAGTACCCGCGGCCGGAAAATCTCCGCGTTTCAGTCTTATCCCTTGAAGAAGGCCAACAGATCGGCATTGATCGTCTCCGCCTGCGTTGTGGGCATCCCGTGCGGGAAATCCTTGTACGTTTTCAGAGTTCCGTTCTTCAACAACTTTGCCGACAACGGTCCTGCAGCGACATACGGAACGATCTGGTCGTCTTCGCTATGCATCACCAGCACAGGAATGGTGATCTTCTTCAAGTCTTCTGTGAAATCGGTTTGAGAAAAAGCGACGATGCCGTCGTAGTGCGCCTTGGCGCCTCCCATCATGCCTTGGCGCCACCAATTCTGGATGACGGCCTCCGATGATTTCGCGCCTGGCCGGTTGTAGCCATAAAACGGCCCAGCGGGTAGGTCGCGATAGAACTGCGACCGATTCGCGGCGAGTTGCGCCTGCAGTCCATCAAACACTTCCTTGGGAAGACCCAATGGATTGGCCCCGGTCTTCACCATGAGCGGCGGCACGGCACTGATCAGCGCTGCCTTGTCCACGCGGCTCTCGCCATGCCGGCCCAGATAACGCGTCACCTCGCCCCCGCCGGTCGAATGGCCAACATGGATGGCGTTCTTTAGGCCGAGATGAGCCGTGAGCGTGGCTAGGTCATCGGCGTAATGATCCATATCGTGGCCGTCGGCTGTCTGCGTCGAGCGGCCATGTCCGCGCCGGTCGTGCGCTATGACGCGGTAGCCGTGCTGGAGGAAGAACAGCATCTGCGTATCCCAATCGTCGGCCGACAGTGGCCAGCCGTGGCTAAACACGATGGGCTGACCCTTACCCCAGTCCTTGTAGTAGATTTGCGTCCCGTCTTTTGTCGCGATGATCGCCATATGCTGTTCTCCTTTTTTCTGCGGTTTATTTTCCGGATTTGGGAGGTGGGTTGGGGGCCCGGCTGCATTCAGGCGTCTGCTTGAGAAACAAGGTCTCTCGGGGTTCGTTGACTTCGCCGTCGTCTAGCGTGAACTAACTGTGAGCGAAGCTTCCCGAACCAGTCTGTTCCAAATAACCGGTTTTGTGCAAATCTTCCGATAAAATGTTGATTCTCCGGCCCACCTCGACTTCGTTTTTCGGGAGGCCGGCGTGGTCTCGGGTGAAGCCACCCCGGACACACTCGGAGGCGTGGTTACTTCTTGTCTCCCTGGCTGCGAGCGAGCCATTCAGAAGGAGACATTCCTATATGAGTTTAGGAGACTTTCCTATATGAGTTTTTTGGGCCTGTTTCTCTTCAAGGATGTCATCTCGCTCGGGGTATCGTTCTACCAGATCAGCTATTTCGGCAACAAGGCTATCCTCTTGGAAAACAGAGGCGACTGAATTCCCGTGCGTTTTTGGGGAGTCACTATTGAATCCCTGAGATGTATCACCAACGCGCTCCCCATACCTCTCATCATCGGAAGCGCCCTACCCAAAACCAAAATGGAGTCACCCACATGTTTGATATGAAAAATCTCACTCGGCTCAAGAAGCTCGATGAAAATGCACCTGAAACGATGAAAGCATTTTGGGCTTTTGACAAAGAGGCGTTCAAAGACGGTGCCATTGATGTCTTGCACAAGCAGTTGATGGCAGTGGCCGTTGCGCTGACTACGCAGTGCCCATACTGCATTGAGTTGCATGTAAGAGCGGCCCGTCAAGCCGGCGCAAATGACGCGATGCTGACGGAAGCAGCGATAGTCGCGGCCGCGATGCGCGCGGGCGCGTCGATCACCCACGCGTCGCACTTGTTCAAAGATTAGAGTAAATGTCGCGAAGCAATGATGCTCGAGCCCCATGTCTCAACGAGACGTGGGGCTCAAGCTCGATGTCTGGGTGACTGCTCATGCCGTTGATCCCCGCCCGCTTCTGGAACAAGAAACGTGGAGTGCCGGGAACTTCTTCGCCCAGTAATACGAAAATGGCTCGCGGGCCTTCTTCTCTCTTGAGATCGCGAAGCGTACCGAGGAATATGATCGGAACCGATAGAGACCGGGACGCACATGAGCTACTATCTGACCCACATCACCTATCCTATCCTGTTTGTTGCTGTACTCGCGCGTCAACTCTGCCTTCCGGTTCCCGCCCTGCTTTTTTTGCTCACCGGCGGAGCGCTGGCCGGTGCCGGCAAGCTGAATTTTGTTGGAGTCCTGATAATCGCTGTGTTGGGATGCCTGTTAGCTGACCTGGTCTGGTTCGAAGCTGGCCGTCTGCGTGGCAAGCGTGTATTGCGATTGCTGTGCGCCTTGACGCACGATCCCAGCTTCTGCATCCGCCGGGGAAGGCAAATCTTTGCGAAAAAAGGTCTCCGGCTTCTACTGATTGCCAAGTTTGTGCCTGGTCTGGACGGCATCTGTCCTCCGTTAGCGGGGATGCTGGGGGCCTCGCGAGCCGCTTTCCTTGTGCACGATGCCGGAGGGGCCTCCCTTTGGGCGGGGGCGTACATCGGATGCGGCTTTCTTTTCGCGAGACAGCTGGATACGGTGGCACAGCGCATCTCCGTTGTTGCCACTGCGCTGGTTCTGATATTCGGCATTCCGCTTCTAATCTTCTTCGTATTGAAACTCGCGCAGCTCGTGCTGATGATCCGGTCCCTTCAACCCCTGCAGATCCATCCCGAACTGTTGAAGTCGCGACTGGATGCGGGGGAGAAATTTGGCGTCGTCGATCTGCTGCGCTTTGAGGAGGATCCTGAGGGCGTGGCCGCCATTCCAGGAGCGGTGCGCCTCGATCCGCTGGAAATTCGGCGCAAAAAGCGCATCGTCATCCCCAGTGACGTCACTCTGGTGCTCTACTGCAGATCGAGAAACTGTTTTGTAAGTGCGCGCGTGGCGGTGGCCATGAGGAAGCACGGAATCCATAACATCCATGTACTGGCGGGCGGTCTGGAAGCGTGGAAAGGCCTCGGCTTTCCACTGACTGAGCACTTTGCAGATATGGAAACGGAAATCGCCCGGCTCGGTATAGAGGTCTCTCCGCCCTGGAGCACATTTCCCCTCGAAAGCCGTAAGCAACCCCGCAACTCTTCAAGCATGAGCTGACGTAGGTGGGTCACATGTTCGCTGCAGCTGTAGTGGGTTACAGGTAAAATGTGGGTCTTGCGATGAAAACACACCGACGAGCGTGGCCCTTTGTTCCCGTTGAAGATTGCGACCGCTCAGCACACTCAATCCGTGTCACAGCCTCGCGGCTATGCTGGCTTCTTGTCTTAGTGATCGTTGCCTGTTTTCGGTGTCCGTCGTCGCTCGGGCAAACGCAGGCATCGGTGAACGTGCAGGTGGGTCACGACTCCTGGACCTTCAAAGACGGAGCGCCCGCGGACGTCACGTGTTTAGCGCAGACCAATGACGGGTTCCTATGGCTGGGCAGCCCCGAAGGATTATTTCGCTTTGATGGAACGCGATTCGAGCCATTCAGCCCTCTATTTGGCGATCGGCTCCTCTCGACCAACTTGTACTCCTTGTTCGCACCGCCGTCTGGCGGCCTCTGGATCGGCTACACGTCGTCAGGAGGTTTTAGTTTCCTCGATAAGGGCAGAGTGACAAATTATGCGAGCGAGACCGGAGGTGTTCGCCGTTTTGCCCAGGATCGGGATGGAATTGTATGGGCAGGCACAACCAGTGGTTTATGGAGATTCGATCATTCGGAGTGGGAGCATATCGGGGTTGAGTGGAATGCTCCGGCCGGAAACGTTACGGAGGTTGGATTTGATTCAAAGGGGATACTTTGGGCATTGATGGGCAATTTTGGAGCCCCGAAAGAGGTCATCTACCTGATGCCGGGGACCAGACAATTCAAGAGGGCCGGCAGCAACTTATCAGTCGAAGCGCTCACCTGGGAGCCGGATCAAACTGTCCTGACCGGGCCCGCAGCCCCAGGTGCGTCGGGCTCCAGCGAAGGTTCAGCCGAGGGGCTCCCCGCTGCCTACCCGATCACCAGCAAGAACCTTCAAATGGTTGATCGAAACAACAGTGTTTGGGTTTCACCCGCCGACAAACCCGTCGTGTTGCGCCTTCCGAAAGACAGCCTGCGGGATGACCCGGACAAAGCGCTCCCAGCTAATCCCGAAACATATGACATAAACCCTTATCGGATGGCAGAGTTGGTGGACCGGGAAGGAAATATCTGGTTCGGAGACAGCAGGGGTGTACATCGACTCTTCTACACACCATTAATCAGACAGGAAGTCCCGAAAGAAATGCCGGAGAGTTCGGATTTCGCCGTCGTTGCCGACGACGATGGGGCGGTATGGATTAGTTTCAACAATGGCAATACCCTCAAAGCAGACCTTGATTATGTTTTGGGTAGCAATGCCGAGCATCGTCTGCCGCAGGTGACATCGTCATTTGCCTACCGCGCACCTGACAAGACATTCTGGTTCTCCGGGAAAGGTTGTCTTTGGCATTTTGTCGGAACAGATTTTGTTCGAGTGAACCTTCCCCCGGAAATTGCCAACCAATCTGAATCGCTGCAGACGATCGCGGAGGATCAACAAGGAGGAATATGGGTCTCCTTCGGCCGCGGCGGTTTATACCGGTTAGCTAATGGCAATTGGACACCTTACGGTGGCCGCAACGATCTCGCTAAGACAGGGCGCGTAATGGTTACGTTCACCGATCGCCTTGGCCGCGTGTGGTTCGGCAATTTGAACGGCCAGCTGGCGGTTTTGGATAGCGATCGGGTCCGCGTATTCCGTTCGAGCAACGATCTTCAAGTGGGCAAAATCACGGCGATCTATGGACGAGGACCAGAGATTTGGGTCGGGGGTGAATTTGGGCTGGAGAAGTTTGACCAGGAACGCTTCACCAAGATCGCCGCAATGGATGACGAATGGCTGCGCGGGATCTCTGGAATCGTGGAAACAGCCAACGGAGATCTATGGCTCAACGGGACTTCAGGGATTTTCCATATCCGGAAGGCGGAAATCGCCGAAGCTTTCAAAGACTCTACGTATCGAGTCAAGGGCGAGCACTTCGGCAGACGCGAGGGACTTTCAGGGGTCGCCAGCCAGGTGCGTCCGTTGCCCACCGCCATCCAGGGCACCGATGGGCGACTGTGGTTCACAATTCGTAACGGAGTGGTGTGGCTCGATCCAGCAGCTTACGCTGAAAAGCGGACAGTGCCGCCTCCGATCACCATTCAGGCGGTTTCCGCCGACGACAAATTCTACGCGCCCGACCCTCGTCTCTCATTACCAGCCCACACTTCGAGCGTGCAGATCAGTTACTCCGCAGTGAGCCTTTCCGATCCCGAGGCCATCCGATTCCACTACAAGCTGCTGGAAACAGACAAGGACTGGCACGAAGCGCCAGAGGCCACTCCGGTTACCTATCGCAACCTTCCTCCCGGTTCCTATCATTTCAGCGTTGAAGCGTCGGATACGAACGGCGCCTGGTCCGGCGCACCCGCAAACATGGCTTTCACAATACTACCGGCTTTTTACCAGACCACTTGGTTCCGTTTGTTGTGCGTGGCTGCGTTTCTGTCGGCGCTGTGGAGCTTATATAAGTTTCGCGTCGAGCATCTGGCGCGCCAGTTCAACATGATGCTGGAGGCGCGCGTAGGCGAGCGTACCCGCATCGCACGGGAGCTGCACGACACGCTTTTGCAGAGTTTTCACGGGCTGCTGCTGCGCTTCCAGACGGTGGACAACATGCTGCCGGATCGGCCGATCGAAGCTAAAGAAAGGATGGAGAGTGCAATCGACCAGGCCGCCCAGGCGATCACCGAGGGCCGGGATGCGGTCTTTGAGCTGCGCGCGTCGGCGGTCGAGGCCAATGACCTTGTCCAGGCGCTCAGCATGTTGTGTGAGGAGTTTATGGGCAGGGAGGCGAACCCGAATTCGCCCACCTTCACTGTGCAGGCGCAGGGCACGCCGCGGGAACTGCGTCCGGTTCTCCGCGACGAAGTCTACCGGATCGCGGCCGAGGCGTCGCGCAATGCGATCCGGCATGCGCAGGCGAGACGAGTCGAAGTGGAGATTCGGTATGATGACCGTCAGTTCCGGCTGCACGTACGGGATGACGGAAAGGGCATCAGCCCTGCGATTTTGCGTGAAGGCGGAAGCACAGGACATTACGGCTTGCATGGGATGCGTGAACGGGCCAAACTGGCTGGGGGAACCCTCGATGTCTGGAGTAAATTCGATGCGGGCACAGAGGTTGAGCTAAGAATTCCTGCCTCCATTGCTTATGCGGCCACGCCGAGTTGACGCTCATCGCTGGTCAGCAAGCTGTTCGGGAAAGGTATGGAAAGAGATTCATGACCGGCGAACGTGGCGTCATTCGGATTCTGGCTTCGGACGATCATGCCATCTTCCGCCAGGGAATCGTTGGGCTAATCGCAGATCAACAAGACATGACTCTGGTCGCCGAAGCTGCGAACGGGCGTGAGGCGATCCAGATGTTCCGCGCGCACCGCCCGGACGTTACGCTGATGGACTTGCAAATGCCCGAGATGAATGGGCTCGATGCGCTGATCGCGATTCGTAGCGAATTCCCCGAGGCGCGCATTGTGGTGCTAACCACATATTCAGGCGACGTCCAGGTTCTGCGTGCGCTTAAGGCCGGTGCCTGGGCCTATCTGCTGAAGAATCTCCTGCACAAGGAGTTGCTGGATACCATCCGAGCGGTCCACGCCGGGAAGAAGGCCATTTCTCCGGAGGTCTCCTACCAGCTCGCCGAGCATGCTACCGATGATGCTCTGACACCCGGGGAAATCAGTGTGCTGCGACTTATTGCTGAAGGAAATGCAAACAAGCAGATTGCCGCTGAACTCGCGGTGACCGAAGAGACCGTCAAGGGACGAGTGAAAAACATTCTATCCAAACTGGGCGCTCACGACCGGACTCACGCAGCGATGATCGGGCTCAAGCGCGGAATCATCGAGTTCAACTGACTCGAATGAGAGGAGTGGATAACTCGATTTGGGCTACCGACCGCGGCGGGGATTCTCGTAGAGTCGGTGGGGAGCCTAATGCATCGTCTATACTCCACTTTCGCCCACGGTTGGCCGGCTACAGGCCTGCTGCTGATGCGCTTGGTCAGCAGCCTTGCAATCGTCAGTGGCGAGATCGCAAGGCTGCGGACCGGGCTATCGACTGAGGGAGCCGCACTTCATCTGTTTGTTGCAGGCACGGGAATTCTTCTTAGTGCTGGTCTTTGGACGCCTATTGTGGGAACAGTGATAACCGCGTCCGAGCTGTGGCGCGCCTACTCGCAACCCGGCGACCCATGGGTGAGTATCCTGCTGGGAACTATGGCAGCCGCCCTGGCGATCGTCGGGCCTGGAGCGTGGTCGATCGATGCCCGCCTCTTTGGATGGAGGCGGATCGAGATTCGAAACAGGGAAAGGTAGTTCCGGGCACCATTCCGAGTCTGTTGCCTGTCTCAAACCAGTAGCGCCAACGACCCAAATGAGGCGATGCAGAGCGCCATCCGGGGCTTTCTGGTGGGACTCGCCGTGACTCATACTCCACTGCAATGGCTGTCCAACACCGGCCAGTAGATCTGGTCTCGGTGGACAGCTTGAGTATCACCTGCAGAGGTCAATGAGGTGTTATGGGCACAAGTTTAGTTGCGGACGAACCCGAGAGCCAAGACACACCTTACGATGAGGCGATTCGTGACGAGACCGCGATTCTCGATGATGCATCGTCTCAGAGTCCGTCTTCTTCCGATCCCTATGTCGTTCAGCGTCGCGCCCGTTCCACTCTCTGTTTGCCATTGATGAACCAGGGCAAACTCATCGATTCTCTCTACCTTGAAAACAATCGGACGCCGCACGCTTACACTTCTGACCGCATCACCGTATTGAAGGTGCCTGCGTCGCAAGCGGCGGTCTCCCTGGAGAACACACGACTCTACCGCGATCTCGAAAACCGTGAAGCCAAGATCCGGTGCCTGGTCGAAGCCAATGTTGTAGGTATTTTCATGTGGAATCTCGAGGGGACGATCACGGGGGCAAATGAGACATTTCTCCGTATGGTGAAATACGACCGTGAAAATCTCGTCTCGAATCGCATGGGCTGGACGGACCTGACGCCGCCCGAATGGCACGCGAGCGACGAACGCATCCTGGCGGAACTCAAGCAGACTGGAACGATTCAGCCATACGAGAAGGAGTTTTTCCGAAAAGACGGCAGCCGCGTGCCCGTGTTGATTGGAGCCGCGCTGGTTCAGGAATGTGGGAACGAGGCTGTCGCGTTCGTCCTCGATTTGAGCGAACGCAAAAACGCCGAAGAGAAAGTCCGGGAGCGTGAAGAAGAGCTTAGACAGATGTTAGATCTTACTCCTCAGTTGGCTGCTGTTTTCGGAGCACGTCGCGAACGTCTACGCGCCAACCGCATTCTGCTCGATTACCTGGGTCTTAGTAATGAGGAGTGGCTCCAGCATGCTAATCGAGGTGAGGAAATTCATCCTGATGACAGAGAACGGGTCAACGAGGTTTTTGATCGTGCTCTCACTACTGGCTCTGCTTTCGAGATGGAGATGCGAATCCGCAAGGGCGACGGAAGCTATCGATGGTTTTTGACTCGTCATAACCCATTGCGTGACGACAAGGGACAGATTACCCGCTGGTATGCTGCTGGCACCGACATAGAAGAGCGCAAGCAGGCCGAAGAGAGACTCCGGCACGAGAATATCGCCCTACAAGAAGAGATCAGCAAGGCATCCATGTTTGAGGAGATCGTTGGCGATTCTCCGGCCCTGCGAACCGTACTCTCTCGGGTTTCGAAAGTCGCACCGGCTTCCTCCACCGTGCTCGTCACCGGCGAGACCGGAACGGGCAAAGAACTCATCGCTCGGGCAATTCACCGCCGCTCGCGACGCTGTTCGCGTCCCTTTGTCAGTGTGAATTGTGCTGCTATTCCCCGCGATTTGATCGCCTCGGAATTGTTCGGGCACGAAAAGGGCGCATTCACCGGAGCCCTACAGCGGCGCCTGGGCAAGTTTGAGCTGGCGGAAGGGGGCACCATCTTCCTGGATGAAGTCGGCGAACTTCCAGCAGAAACGCAGATCGCGCTGCTGCGAGTACTGCAGGAGCACGAATTTGAGCGTGTCGGCGGGAATCAAGCAATTCGAACTGACGTTAGGGTGATTTCTGCCACCAATCGCGACTTGCAGGCTGCGATTGACTCGGGTGCTTTTCGAAGTGATCTGTTCTATCGACTGAATGTCTTTCCTATTGAAGTTCCTCCTCTGAGGGAACGGAAAGGTGACATAACCATGCTGGTCGAGTACTTCATTCACCGATTTGCGGGGCAAGCGGGAAAAAAGATAAAGAGCATCGACAAGAAGACCTTGGAGTTGGTTCATGCATATCCTTGGCCGGGTAACATTCGAGAGTTACAGAACGTGATTGAGCGATCAGTCATTCTCTGTGAAACAGAGATCTTTTCGGTTGACGAGACTTGGCTCTCGCGGGCTCCGTCCCCGCCTCTCGAAGAGAGTCTGACGCTCTCGAAGAAGCCCACACTTGAGGAAATAGAGATGATCGAGGCCGCTTTGGCCGAAACCAAGGGACGCGTCTCCGGACCGGCGGGCGCGGCAGCGAAGCTGGGCATTCCGTCAACCACCCTGGAATCGAAGATCAAGTCCCTCAAGATCAACAAACATCATTTCGCGGCTCCGCGTTCGCCGGAGAACACCACGCCTATTTCCTTTGAAAGATTTGTGCAGGACTTCTTTGTGGCTGCGTGTCACGGGAAGGCTCCCAGCGCCTAGGCTCAGCATGCGCACGAACCGCGTTTCGCTCGCGGTGGGCAAGCTGGCGTTCGATCACATCGGGATATTCGAAGTATGCGAATTTGCTGACACGTTGGACATGAATAGACAAGTTCCCTCCCAGGGAATATTATGCGCACTTATAGCAGCGTCTCTCAAAACCTAAGTCAAATCACCCATCTCGCGAAAGATGGGTTTTCTGTTTAACGGACTAGGCTAGTCAGCTGCCGAGCACCAAGAGCGAGGAGATCAGAGATGCACTCCGTGGTCAATAGGCGAGAGTTCGTGAGATCCAGCCTCGATAGGATGGCGAGCCATCTCGCCGAAGACTCCGACCACATCCGGTCTGCAGTAGCCGCTGCAATCGGCAGCGCCGATCCAGCGATTGTGGAGAAGGAGCGGGCTAATCTGGCAACACAGTTTGCTGCGATTCGCGATAGTGCGAATCGCGAGCTGTTTCACGGAGACGTTGATTACGTTTCCCGCATCCATCTGGTTGGGTTGTATCAGTCGGTCATGGCAAAGGTTTTCAGTCGTATCCCTTCGCTGCAAGGGTATGGAGATCACAACCCGGCCTGGATCGTATCGCTGATCGAGGAAGGACTATACAGGCTCGGCGATTTTCTCAATAGAGTCTACGAGGATGTATATGGTCATAGAGAGCCGCTCATCCAATCCATCTTGAAGGAATGGAAGGCACTGAGCTTTGATCGAGCGCCTTACCCTCCCGGAATGCCCCAGGTCATCCGGCTTCCGCCGAACGCAAAGATCGCCCTGCTTGCGGATTGGGGGGGTGACAACCCCGCCGCTCGGCATATCGCTGCTGTCGTGAAGAGGCAAAATCCGACGCTTGCCATTCATCTCGGAGACATCTACTACGGCGGAGTCAGGTCAGAGTGCGAGACTTTCCTGCAACTATGGCCATTACAAACAAACAGCCAGCACCCGGAAATCGGGATTCCACCGGGAACAAGCTTTGCCTTGAATGGCAATCACGAGATGTATAGCGGAGGCGGGTCCTATTTCAGCATTGTGTTGAAGGCTTTTGGACAACCGCAGCCTTTTTTCTGTTTGGAGAACGATCACTGGAGACTCATTGGTCTCGATACCGCATATGCCGACGGCAGACTAAACCCTGATGATCCCAATGACCCTATAAAGACCCAGTGGAAATGGCTGATTGAGGCACTCAAGGATAGCGGCCCAAAGAAGAACATTCTCCTCACTCATCACCAACCCGTTTCGGCACACACCGCTGAGTTCCATGATTCAGAGGGGCTTCGCAAAGACGCGGAAGAGCTCCTCGCTACCGAGGGGATCGGAAAGGACGCGATCTTCGGATGGTTTTTCGGACATGAACATCGATGTGCAATATACAAAGACACCGAAACCTGCTTCAATGCACGGCTCATAGGCAACGGTTGCATTCCGCATGAGGTTCAGACTGAGAAAGCGGCTGATCCAGGTTGTACTCCGATCGAGTACGTTAACAGGCGCCAGGATAAATGCAATTCTGGGGCGGCTGTTTCGATGTGCGTCATGCTGACCTTTTCGGACCCAACAGCGGAAATTCTCATTGAATACATTGATGAGGATTTTGAGGCATGGGGGACGGAGGTCTGGAACGCCCAAAAGGGACGTTTAGGTGGCGGTAAATTTCAGGAGCAAGATTTCGATAAGAAATTGGTCGGCGGCAACTAATGATGCCGCCGCCGTTGTCTTGGGTCCATACGCATAAATTGAGAAGCTCCAGACTAACATCTTAACCAGCTCACCCCAATGTGTTCAACTTCCTCCTTACTGTCTCAGCGGGTGGCATAAAAAGACTTCTCTGGGCGATCAGGCGATCAGCCTGCATACGCTCTCTATGCGGGCCAATCTTTTCCGACCCGCACTGAACCTACCCGACAGAGCGGCGGCTAGTGGGATGCTGGTCGAAATACCCATCGTTCATCGAGGCGTCACGGGCTTCGCTCCCCAAAAGGGACCTCACCGTTCCGCGCCAGAGAGAAGAAACCTTGTTGCGGGAGCAACGAACTTGGAATCCATTCTCCAGTCCCTTTTCGGGCCGGCAAATGTCTGAAATACCTGCATTTTCGCAGATATCTGCGCTCAGCTCAGAAAAGAAGTAGCAATTGCAGACTGTATGGCGGAGGGAGAGGGATTCGAACCCCCGTAGCCCTTTCGGGCTAAGCGGTTTTCAAGACCGCCTGTTTCAACCGCTCACACATCCCTCCGCATCGCCTGACATGCCCCGTGGCCGGACATGCCGCCACTTCATAATACGACGGAGGGCCCGAACACTGGAGCCTATCCCCGCAAAACGCCCGTTTCCCGGCGAGCCTCTCCGAATCCAACGGACCCACTCTAAGCCCTGTCGTTGATTGTCACTTGCCAGACAGCAAACGCATCAAATAAGGGCGCAGAAATCGGCGTCGGCCACGTTGCTGTGGCATCAAAATCTATCGGCCGCACGAAGAAAAGGATGTTATGAGCGACCAAAGTGGGAAATTGCTAGTCGTCGAGTCTGACGACGCTTTGCTAGCGACCCTCGGCACTGTCTTGGCAGACGCAGGGTACAAGGTTTCAACCGACTACGGCGGGGGAATGAAAGCCGTTCTCGCTTTCGAACCCGACCTCGTCATCCTTGGCGCGGACCCACCGCGGTTGGATTGTTGCGACCTTCTTTCTGAAATTAAAGCTTCCAAGCACACTCAAAATATACGAGTTGTGATGTTAGTTCACGGGAGCGCGGCGGAGCGGACCCGGGGATTGGATCTCGGGGCCGACGACGCCCTGTCGTTGCCTCTTGATCCAGCCGAATTGCTGGCCAGGGTACGCTCTCAACTGCGCAGCAAACAGGTCGCAGACGAGTTTGGGAAGCGGCTGCGCTCTGCAGAGGACAGTCAGAACACGAATCGGCAAGTGGTAACGGCGGTCCACGAGGAACAACGGACATTTCTCGTCGGCGCTATCGCCATCGTCCTTGTGCTTGTGATTGCGGGTCTCGCTTCATTCTTCTACTACCGTCGCAGCCACGCGGAAAATGTCCGGGTCTATGCCGCCATCACGCGACTGCAAACGGGCGCGCTCTCGCAACAGAGCCTGCTTCAACGCTCCCGCGAGAGTCTCGCAAACCAGACACCCGCAACTCCAAGCAGCCCACCGGCAGACAGCGCCGCTCTCAAAAACCAGGTAGCGGCAGTAGAAGGCCGCCTGAAAAAGCTCGAAACAGAGGGAGAAATTGCGCATACGATCATCGATGCTGATGAGTCGAGCGTCTGTCTCATCCATGTTGTGCTGACATTCCGCGATCACGATACCGGGTTGAAATTGCACTACTTGGCGCTCACTGGCGCCGGAGAGCCTGAGACCGACAAGTCCAACAATCCCTTAGTGAGCCTTACGGGGACCGGTCCGGAGGTTCGCCTTGATGACTTTGGCACAGGGTTTCTTGCCTCCGATGATGGACAAATCCTCACCAACCATCACGTCGCCGAACCCTGGTGGCAGAACGACGAACTGAAGGAGATGCTCGATCAAGGCCTCGAGCCGGAGATTGTCGAGATGACGGCCTATTTCCCCGGCGTCACCCATGGCATCTCGATTTCGGCCACAAAGATTTCTTCCGCTGCGGATGTCGCAATCGTGAAGGCAAACGTTTCAGGGCTGGGCATTCGACCTGTCGCCCTGGCCAATGGTCGCCAATCAGCCATCGGCGGCAGTCCGGTCGTGCTGCTTGGCTATCCTACCGGCGTGGATGCCATTCTGGCCCGAACCGGCGCAGCGGCTCTCCAGGCCATCGCAGCTTCATCGAAGGGTGACCCGAAGCAGGTGATGGAAGAACTCGCACGCCAGCACTTGATCGAGCCTATCGTCACACAGGGACACATCGGCGACGTACTGCCCGACAAAATCGTTTACGACGCCCAGACGACCTCCGGCGGTTCCGGTGGCCCGCTTTTCAACGATCAAGGTCAAGTCATAGGAATCAACTTTGCGATGGTGCGCGATTTCGGCGGATCGAATTTTGCCATTCCCGTGCGTTTTGGGGAGTCGCTATTGAAGCCGTGAGACGTGCAACCAAACGCGCTCCTTCGGTGGACGCTGCTATCGTGAAGCGTGGACGGTCGTCTATGTTCCCGGACGATCCGAAACCTCGCTATGAGCCAGTATGACGCGATCGTCGTCAGTTGGGGCCCCAACGGATTGTCGGCAGCGATCGAGCTGGTCGGCGCAAGGCGGACTCACGATCCAGAAGGATCACGGAGAGCAAATCACCGGAGACTTCAACGACCCTAACCTGAACCTCAACCGCTACGGCGCGATCGATCAGGACTCCGAGTTTGTCATCAGGATGGACGCTACCTACAGCTGCCTTACAAATTCCAGACCTCGGTGAACTATCAGCACGAGACCGGCTTTCCCCTTACGCCGACCAACTAGTTTTCGGGTCTCGCGCCCGGCCAGATTACCGAAACGGTGAATCTGGCGCCGGACGGAGCTCTTCGCTATCCGGCCGTGAACGACACGAATCTGCGGCTCGCGCGGGTCACGCCGATTCGTGAACGCCATGCGCTCGAGACCAGCGCCGACATGTTCAATTTGTTCAACTCCCACGCAATTACAACGGAAACCGCAACCGAGGCGCAGTTGACTGGCGTGAACAGCGTCAACTTCACGCGGCCCAGCAACTTCCTCGGACCGTTCATTGCGCGGTTCAACGTGAAATTAAGCTTTTAACCCTTGGGCGGCCACGGCTTCGATCGGGCCGCTCCTTTTGGGGTCGTGAGATCGGGCCGCTCCTTTTTGGGGTCGTGAGATGATCATCCCACAAGATGTATCCCGGAGGTGAAGGTGCCGCTCGATCGCCGCAAATTTCTTGCCACATGCAGCCAGTTTGGCTTTGCCTCGACCCTTTTGCCCGGCGTTCTCTATGCCGCTGCGGCTGCGGAAACCAAGCAGGACCAGCACATTACCGCGGAGATGATCAACGAGGCGGCGGTGATCGCCGACGTGCCCATCGCGCCTGGCCAGATCGATGCCATGCTGCCGCTGCTTAATAGCAACCGCAAGGGCTTCGAGGAGCTGCGCGCCCTGGACTTGGCGAACTCCGTACCTCCGGCGTTTCAATTCGACCCGATGCCGCCCGGCCAGAAACCGGCTCCCCCACCTCCAGGCGCAAATCTACGCAAGCCGCTAAACCTCGGCGCGGCGCCGGCGATCGCGGGCACGGGGGTCCCAAAGGATCTGAATGAGATCGCGTTTTCGACCGCGCGGGAGTTGGGAGAACTGGTGCGCCGCAAAAAGGTCTCATCGCTGAACTTGACCGAAATGTATATTGCGCGCCTGAGGAAATACGATCCGTTGTTACATTTTGTCATTACGATCACCGAGGAGCGCGCGCTGGCTCAGGCGAGGGAAGCGGACAAGGAAATTGCGGCGGGGCATTATCGCGGCGTATTGCATGGACTGCCGTGGGGCGCCAAGGACTTGCTGGCCGTGAAGGGTTATCCCACCACCTGGGGCGCGGGCGGATTCGAACATCAGGTCATCGATGAGGATGCAGTGGTGGTTCAGCGCCTGGACGCGGCCGGCGCCGTACTGATCGCCAAGCTCGCTCTGGGCTCGATCGCCGAGGGCGATCATTGGTTTGGCGGCGAGACGCGCAATCCGTGGAATCCGGCACAGGGCTCGAGCGGCTCGTCCGCCGGTCCCGGTTCAGCGACTTCGGCGGGCTGCGTGGTATTTTCGATCGGCTCGGAGACCACCGGCTCCATCTCCGGGCCTTCCACCCGCTGCGGTGTCACCGGTCTGCGCCCGACCTATGGCTTCGTTCCGAGGACCGGCGCGATGACGTTGGCCTGGTCGCTCGATAAGCTCGGGCCTTTGTGCCGCTCGGTCGAAGACTGCGCCCTGGTGATGCAGGCCATCTGGGGTCCTGATGGACAGGACGATGCCTGCCAGGACGCTTGGTTTCAGTGGAATGCAAACTTCGATTGGAAGAGGCTGCGCATCGGCTATCTGAAAGACGACTTCGAGAAGCCATGGGTCGAGCCATTACCGCCGCCGGACGCCGATGCTACGCCCCAAGAGAAGCAGGCGTATGAGCGCAGAAAAGCCGCGGAGCCCGCGCTACTTGCCAGGCGGGAGTATGACCGGAAGTTCGATCTGGCCGCACTCGAGGTCTTTAAGAAGATGGGGGTGGAGCTTGTCCCAGTCGCCTTTCCTCAGTTTCCCTATGACGCCCTGCGTAACATCATCAACGCCGAATCCGCCGCCGCTTTCGACTCACTCACGCTCAGCGGGCGCGACCAGCTGTTGAGCGCGGCCAGCGGAAGTTCCTGGCCGAACACCTGGCGGGCTGCACGCT
Organism: uncultured Acidobacteriaceae bacterium; assembly: GCA_963746665.1. GTDB lineage: Bacteria > Acidobacteriota > Terriglobia > Terriglobales > Acidobacteriaceae > PALSA-350. The sequence continues at coordinate 163,641 of CAVVBW010000001.1, forward strand.
TCTATCCCGCGGTCGAGTACATCCAGAGCATGCGGGTGCGGGAACTCGCCATACGGGGATTCGCCAAGCTCTTCGAGCAGGTGGACGTGATTGTCACTCCCACATCGGGCCCCAGCAATCAGGTCGCGGTGACCAATCAGACGGGCCACGTGGCGGTCATCGTTCCCAACGGGCTTCGCGGGCCGGACGCGCCTGCCGCAGCTTCAGCCCCGGCGGGAGGCGGGGGAGGCGGCAATGCGGGCGGAGGCCCCAACACGCCAGTCAGTCTTACGTTTCTCGGAGCTCTCTACAAGGATGCCGAGACCTGTGCCTTCGCTCACGCCTACCAGCAAGCGACGAACTTTCATAAACTACACCCACCGCTCGCTTGAAAGGCCAGTGAATGAGATTTTTGGTACCAGCCGTCGTGGCAGCTTCTACATTCGGCCTGGTAGCGGCCGCCGCTCCACCGCGCGTCCTTGCGGGGGCGCAGTCCTTTAGCGTCATCGAGACGACGATTGTGGATACTCAGGACGCCATCCGTTCCGGGAAGGTAACCTGCCGGCAGCTCGTCGAAATCTATCTTGAACGGATCGCCGCTTATGACCAGCCTACCCGGCTGAACTCGGTGATCCTTCTGAATCCGGCAGCCCTCAAGGATGCATCTGCGCTCGACGAGGAGTTTTCGCGCACGCACAAGCTGCGCCCCCTCGAGGGAATCGCCGTGGTCGTCAAGGACAACTACGACACCCGAGGCTTGCAGACGACCGCGGGGTCGCTTGCGCTCAAGGGATTCGTGCCCAAGGAAGATGCCTTCATGGTCAAGCGCTTGCGGGAAGCGGGCGCGATCATTCTTTTCAAATCTAATATGGCCGAGTGGGCGTTCAGCCCGGTCGTGACCGAGAGCTCGATCGAGGGCATCACGCGCAATCCCTACGATCTCAACCGTGTGCCCGCAGGATCGAGCGGGGGCACGGCTGCTGCCGTCGCGGCAAGTCTGGCGGAAGTGGGCCTGGGATCCGATACCGGCGACTCCATTCGGGGCCCGGCTTCGCACAACGATCTGGTTGGCATTCGGGCCACGATGGGACTGACCAGCCGCGATGGAATTATTCCTCTGAACTCGAAGGCCGATATAGGCGGTCCCCTGGCGCGCACAGTCGCCGACACGGCTGCCGTGCTCAGCGTGGTAGCGGGCTACGACCCCGCCGATCCGGTCACCAAAGAGTCGGAGGGCCACGTAGCAAAGGACTACACCAAATTCCTCGACAAAAATGGCTTGCGCGGCGCGCGCCTCGGCGTCTTCCGGCGGTACATCGACGCGCCCACGACGGATCCTGAGATCAAGGCCCTCAGCGATCAGGCCTTCGCGGATATGAGGGGACAAGGCGCGGAGGTGACCGACTTCACGATTCCCGATTTCGAAGCTATTTCGAAGGACGTCGGATGCGGAGATATGCAGGCGGATCTGAATTACTTTTTCTCGGTGCATGGAACCAACGCGCCATACCACAGCCTTCAGGAGATCTACGACTCGGGCCTCTACCTGCCGAGCATCGAGACGCGGTTGAAGAGGTCTCTCGACCCGACAAGCAATCGCAACAACCATCCCGGCCCGTGCCTGGATACGTATCACGATGCGAAGAAGATTGCTTTTCGCAATGCGATCGTCGCGGCCATGGACGCGCAAAAGCTTGATGCAGTGATCTACCCCACCTGGAGCAACCCGCCGCGCTTGGTGGGAGACATGAAATCGCCGGCAGGAGACAACAGCCAGCAGCTTGCGCCGCCAACCGGGATGCCGGTGATCACAGTGCCGATGGGCTTCACGCATGGCGATCTACCCGCGGGGATGAGCATACTGGGCCGCTCGTTCAGCGAGCCGACCCTCTTCAAGCTCGCATATGCCTATGAGCAGGCCACCAAGCACCGCCGGCCGCCGGCCGCGTTTGGTCCGTTGCCGCCCAATCGGCAGCCCGCGGGGCGGCAGCAGCAAGAGCAGTAACCCCAAGTGATTGCACTCGGACAAGATCATTGACCGCTTCGAGATGAAGGTTCACGTCGAAACTCAGCTCGTGGATGCCTACGACCTGGTCGCGGTGAAACCGAAGCTCACCCCAGCCGATCCGACGAGCCGAACGAACTGCCACAGTTCGACTGGAACTCGTTCTCTGTTCTCTTTTCGAGTCGCGGAATCCGCGGAATGCGGGCATTTTGGTAGATATCTGCGCTCAGCTCAAAAAAAAAGCAGCAATTGCAGACTGTATGGGGGAGAGGGATTCGAACCCCCGTAGCCTTTTCAGGCTAAGCGGTTCTCAAGACTGCCTGTTTCAACCGCTCACACATCTCTCTGCATTAGTGTTATCAATAGCTTAGCAGCTCCGACAGCATCCCCAGACAGACGTCCTAGCTATCGCCAGCCCCGTGCTAGCTTAGGAGCATGCCGGCGAGTGAGATGGAATCAAGAACCGCAGCGGATGGCAGGTATCGCACCTTGCTTGAAGTGTCCGACGCTATCGCATCCCAGCCCAACTTGAAAGCTGTCCTGCAGAGCTTACGCCGTCTGCTATCGAGCGTTGTGGCTTTCGACTCGGTTAGCCTTTGCCTGCTGTCCGATAACGGGAACTCGGTCCGACTCATAGCATTTGACCGAAGCCCGGAAGCTCATCAAGTCGAAATCGGCACTGAGGTTTCGCATTTGGGGACCGCTGTTGGAAGAGCAATCGACGAGCAAAAACCGATCTACGTTCCAGACCTGCAGGCCGAGCTTTCAAGGATTCCCCAACTGGCATCGCAAGCGAAACTTCGGATTCCACATAGCTCATACATATTTCCAATCTCGACATCCGGGAAGAAACTGGGGGCGTTAACATTTGGGACTGCGCAGAGAGGGCAATTTAGCTCTGACGACATGGAACTTATGATCTCCGTCTCATCGCACGTTGCCGTTGCGCTTGAGGGCGCGGTTGCCCGCGATGCCGCAGAACTCTACCAACGGCAATTAGCGCACGAGCGCGATCGGCTTCGACTGCTACTCGAAATCAATAATCAGGTTGTGACGCAGTTGGGCGTCAATGAGCTTTTCCGCTCCGCTTCATCATCGATTCGCAAATACTTTGCGAATGACTTCACCGGTTTCTGGCTAATCGATAAACGCTCTAACCGGCTTGAATGCGCGGTTCTCGATTTCCCCGGCGGCAAGGGCTTCCTTGCGGATATTCCCGGCCGTGAAGTCACCGATCAGGAAGTTGAGAAGATGCGTACCCGGACCCCTGAGATCTGGTCGGAGCAGGATATTGAAAAGCTTCGGCCGGCGGTTCTCGAACGACTGAAGGAAGAATCGATCGCCTCCTTAGCCGTAGCTCCCCTAGGAACACCGAACGGACCCCTTGGACTTCTTAGCATGGGGAGCAAGCGGTCTAACAACTTTGGACAAGAAGATCTCGACATTTTGTCCCAGATTAGCGCGCAGATTTCCTTGGCGTTGGACAACGCGCTCGCATATGGACGGCTCAGCGCATCAAAAAATCGCCTGGAAGACGAGCGCTTATATCTCGAATCGGAAATCCGGGCGGAATACAACTTCGAGGATCTCGTAGGCAAGAGCGCCGCTCTGCGTAAAGTCCTTAACCAGATCGAGATCGTCGCCCCAACCGGATCTACCGTCTTGCTGCACGGCGAGACAGGCACCGGGAAAGAACTGATTGCGCGGGCAGTTCATAACCTCAGTCCAAGACGAGACCGAACGTTCGTACGTCTCAATTGTGCTGCTATTCCATCCGGGCTTGTCGAAAGCGAACTCTTCGGACATGAGAAGGGTGCGTTCACCGGCGCTTTGATCCAGAAACGCGGCCGTTTTGAAATTGCAGATCATGGCACGTTGTTCCTGGATGAAATTGGCGACATTACTCTAGATTTGCAGCCAAAGTTGCTGCGCGCATTGCAGGAACAAGAGTTCGAGCGACTGGGAAGCAACAAGACCATTCATGTTGACGTTCGCCTTATCGCGGCGACGCATAGGGATCTGTCGCTGATGATCCGCAGCAATCAATTCCGGCAAGATCTATTTTATAGGCTCAATGTTTTTCCAATTGAGATACCACCGCTTCGCGAGCGACGGGAGGATATCCCGCTCCTAGTTCACTATTTTGTTTCTCGGTTCTCTGGCCGGATGCAGAAGCGCATCAAGTCAATCCCGAGGCCCGCTATGGATGCGTTGACCAATGCGGCATGGCCCGGCAATGTTCGAGAGTTGGAGAACTTCATTGAGCGGGCCGTCATTCTGACGCAGGGAGACGAGTTAAATGTCCCGCTCACTGAACTTAAGAAGTCATCCCTCCGATTTGCCTCTCCCGTGTCGACATTCCAGGAAGCGGAAAGGCAAGCGATCATCGACGCATTAAGGGCGGCGTCGGGACGAATCTCTGGTCCGGGAGCGGCTGCGGAACGTCTCGGGCTGAAGCGCACAACGCTGCAAAACAAAATGCGGCAACTCAACATCAAGAAAGCCGATTACTGAAGCCCGAATGCGCTCCCATTTGGACGGGCGGCATGAAATAGGCCGGCTTCGGGTTTGACCGATTCCCCAGCTGCCCGCATTCGGGCACCGCCCGCAGTAGGGCACGGCGGCGATTGGTGTCACGTCCGGAGCGCCTGCACACGCAACCACTTACGCCCAACCTCCGGTGGCACGCTGTGTGCACTAACTCATACGGCGGAATCGGGCAGGACTCGCCTATGGACGACGCAACTACCCAACGGAAGACGAACAGAGGGCGTAATAGGGTAGCTCCCGGTGCTCATGTAATCCCATGCTGACCACCGTGAATCCACTTGGTGATTGCCTGTCCTGATTCCGCCCGTCGTTCGTCAAACGAGCGATCAATTCGCGCTGGAAACCCCTTCGGGGGCAGGCCTGGTGGCGCGATTGGTTGGGTTCTGAAGCCGTCGCGGATCAGTTGCTGTACGAACAACGGCGCAGCGTAGGGCAAGCTCAAGGACAAACCGTGCATCGTTATGCATCAATATTTCTGCTTCTCCTCCTCTGCCTACCCGCCCTGCCGCAAGCCCCCGATCGAAGTAATCCCGACGTGCTAAAGCGGTTCCACGATGACGCTCTGAATGTTACCTATTTCTACCCGTCCCGCTTCACGCCGTTGCCGTTTCCCCCGGCCACTGCCTTGACCTCCGACACGCCGAAGTGCCTGCAGTTCACCCTATTCGCCAACTCCATCACCCCGATCGATACCTCCTCGTTCGCCCTCTCCACTGTCGACAACACCTGCCCGGACGTCTTGCACTCCGCCACCCAGCTCGGCTCTTTCATCCGCGAGAAGATCCTGAACCAGCTCAAACAGTACGGCCAACCGGGCATCATCCAAGAACCTACCAGTTACACGATCGATGGCCATGATGCCGCCATCGCCTTAGCCTCCGTCATTATGCCCGCGACTGGCGAGGTAGCCCGAACTATCTATGCTGTCAAGGCTTGCGCGCTGGGCAGGATTGCACCCAAGCGGCGTAAAAAGTCCGAACCCGTCGGATCCCTCAGCGAGGTTCTTTGTTTCGACTTCACGACTCAAAACAGCGACCTGCTCAACCTGATGTTCTCCTTCATCGTTCAGTTTGATGATGGCCCTCTCGAGCCGATGTTCCCAGGGAGGGTTCTCTCCCGGCGTAAGCTCGGAGGACCCGATTGATAACTCGAGACACCAATAAAATAGAAACCCATCCGGTGACAAAGTTATTACAGAATCCCTGCCCACATTTAGGCACTGCCCGCTGCATGGCATGGCAAACACTCGCGTAAGATCCACGCTCCTTTGGCTACAACAACTTAACCTGCCTTCTGCTGGCATGCGAATTGCACTTGGTTATGCGGCGGATTGAGAAGGACTCGCCAAAAGAGATGGAACGGTGTTGTGTCCATCGGAGATCACCAATGCTGCGTGTCGAGCTTCAGGAGGTTGGGAACACCCTGACCATGCGACTGGAAGGCCGGTTCGTTGGGCCGTTCGCCGAAGACACAAGAGATCTGCTGACGCGCCGCAACATTCCGCTGCGACTTGTCGTGAACTTGTCGGAGGTGACGTTCGTCGATGCGGTCGGTGATGAGATGTTGTCGTGGTTAGCTCGAATTGGAGGGAAGTTTATTGCCGAGAACTGCTATTCCCTCCACGTCTGCGATCGCCTGCATTTGCCGATGGCGTCGAAAACGTGCCGGGGCCTTCTCCCGGATGTAGCGCGGTCGCGGACGCTTTAAAAGTTCATTTGCGGGTGAATGGTAAGGGGGAAACCAACATGAAAGAAGACAATGAAGACTATCCGGTCTCCTATCTGCTGTACGTGTCTGGCACATGCGTGGCGATTGTCCTCGCAGCCGCAGTTGCATTCGTTTTCCTGTTTTAGCGTTTTCGCTCGCTCGTCCACATCTGGAGTGGAAGGAGTCTTTCCGAGGTAAAAGGTCCACCATGGACTGGTTTCATCCTACAGAACGAGACAATCTAGAACGACCCCAGGACAGCATTGCTTCGAGCCACGAGATCCGATCGGCTTTCGTCGAGCAACGCGATTATTTGAACTGGATAGCCCAGATCATTATCGGAGACCACGCACTCGCAGACCAAGCAGTTATAAACGCGAGCGATCTCTCCGGGAGCTATAGCGGCGTCTTTCGCGACTGGCTCATCGCGTGGACGAATACTGCCACGGTTCGCGCGGCGGTAAGAGAAGTTCGCGACCTCATTTCTGAATCGGCGAGCCAATATATTGACTCCCCCTGCGAGCACTCTGAAATGGACGTGCTTTCCGACGATCAGATCGCGTCGCTTCGGCATGTCGATACACGGGACATCATTGCGGCGCTTGACCCTCTGGCCCGCTCCGCATTGGTGCTGCGGGGGATACAACATTTCTCGATTACTGATTGCGAGCTCCTGTTGGATATGCCCCGACAAATTGTCGCGGCTGCGTATTGCCGGGCTGTCCGTTGGATTGACGAACGTGCCGGTGCGCACGGAGCGCCGAATAAGGATGGGGCGGCCTCTCGCCTTTGACGACACTTCCCGAGAAAACACCAGCCACGACAGGTGGAAAGAGAGAAGCGTGCAGAGAATAAACAAGACCAAGATGAGAACAGGGCGCCGGGCGGAATGGTAGATAGGGATCGCGCGGAGAGCGCTTCCCGCTTAAGCGGGAAATTGTGCAGCTTAATCCTGCTGCTGGTCGTCGCGACGACTGCATCCCGGGCGCAGGTGACGTCACTAAATTACGGAAGCGTTCCCAGTGGCCCCGCCACCAACCTGGTTCTACGGCTCACGCTGAGCGACGCTATCAACCAGGCCGTGCGCTACAACCTGGGGGCAATCGAGAGTGACGAGAATACCAGGGCGGCGCGCGGGCAGCGACTGCTCGCGTTAAGCCTTCTCCTTCCCCAGGTAAGTGCAGGGGTTAATGAGAACGTCGACCAAGTGAATTTCACAGCCTTGGGCCTCGGCGCAGTCAACATACCCGGCATCCCTGCCGTTGCTGGCCCGTTCAGTTACAGCACGGCGAGTGCAAGTCTTGGCCAAACCCTGTTCAGCTACGAATCGATCCAGCGTTTCCGCGCTGCGCGCACCGCCGAGCAGGCCGCCCAGCTCAGCTACAAAGACACGCTAGACGTAATTACGCTCACCGTGGGCAACGCTTATCTCGAAGTCATCGAAGCCAGCTCCCGGATTGAAGCGGAAGAGGCGCAACTGCAGAATGCAAGGGCTCTCTACGATCAGGCGGTAGACGAATTCCAGGCCGGCACAAGACCACGGATCGACATGACCCGGACAGAAGTCCAGCTTCATACCGAGGAGTACAACCTGAGCGTTGCACGCAACAACTTCGCAGTCGCGAAACTCACTCTTGCCCGCGCCATTGGATTACCTCTTGGCCAAACCTTCGAGCTTGCGGACCAACTTCCGTATGCGGACATCAATCCACCTACGGTCGACGACGCTCTCACGATGGCTTACAACTCGCGCAGTGACTTCCGCTCGGCTCTCGATTCTGCGAAGTCGGCGGAGCAAGGGCTCTCTGCCGCCAAGGGCGAACGTTACCCCGTCGCGGCTGTAAGCGGCGATTACGGCGATCAGGGACCAACGTTCGGTCAGTCCCACGGAATTTTCAGTTTCCAAGCGGGGGTCAATGTACCGGTTTACACCGGTGGCCGGATCAAGGGCGACATAATCCAAGCGGAAGCGACTCTGCGCCAGAGGAAGGCAGAAGCAGAGAACATCCGTGGGCAAATTGATTACGACGTTCGCACCGCATTTCTCAATCTGAACGCCGCCAAGGAGCAGGTCGACGTCGCTCATCAGAATGTGGGCTTGGCCAACGACAACGTCGCTCGCTCCAAAGACCGCTTTGCGGCAGGCGTCGCCGACAGCGTCGAAGTGGTGCAGTCCGAGCAGTCCCTGGCCAGCGCCAACGACCAATACATCACCAGCCTCTATAGCCACAATCTCGCAAAACTGGCGCTCGCTCGCGCCCTCGGTATCGCACGAGGCAGTTTTAGCCAATATCTCGGAGGACACTAAGTGTCTGCACAACAGACGGAGTTCAAAGAAACAAATTCCACCCACGTGGCGACGGTGAACCCAGAACCGCCCGATGACAACCAAACGAAGCAGGGGCTGCGGCGGATTTTTCTTGAGCATCCCGTGGGCGCTTGGACCGCGGCGTTGCTGCTACTCGCCGTTGTGATCGTAGGTGGAGGACGCTTCTTATGGAATAGCCTGGCGTGGGAGTCGACTGACGACGCGCAAGTGAATGGTCACGTCATGCCGTTAAGCGCGCGGATCAATGGATACGTGCTCGAAGTCCCAGTGATGGAGGGACAGCTCGTGCATGCTGGTGATCTTCTCGTGACCATCGATCCTAAGGACTATAAGATCGCGCTGGAACAGGCCCGGGCGACGTTCGAGGAAGCGCAGGCCAATGCGGCAAGCTCTCGCATTAACGTACCGATCACCTCCGTTACCGCGCTAAGCAGCGTCGATTCAGCAAGTACTGCAGTGGCAAATGCAGACGCGGGAGTTGAGGCTGCCGAGCAGAATTTGGAGTCTGCGAAAGCCGTTTTGGAACAGAGCGACGCCAACGCGGCGAAGACCGACGCGGACCTGGTGCGCTATGAACAACTAGTCGCAAAGGAAGATATTTCACATCAGCAGTATGATTCGTCGGTCGCCGCGGCGAAAGCAAATCGATCCGGCGTCGTGTCGGGCCGAGCGAATGTACAGGCAGCTGAACAAGCAGTGCACCAGGCACAAGGAAAGCTCTTGCAGGCGAGGGCCGATTTACGCAGCGCTCAGACCGCACCGCAACAGATTTCGATGACCTTCGCCAAGGCAGACGCGGCCGATGCCCAGGCGCGAGAACGCAAAGCAGAGCTCGACCAAGCAGCCCTCAACCTCAGCTATACAGTCGTTCGTTCTCCAGTCACAGGAATTGTCGGTAAGAAGACAGTCGAAGTGGGCCAGAACGTCGCCATCGGGCAGGAATTGGTAGAAGTGGTGCCGCTCGACGATGTCTGGGTTACGGCCAACTTTAAGGAAACGCAACTTGCCCATATGCGGCCAGGACAACCCGTTGAAATCAAGGTGGATGCTTACGGCCGCACGTGGCAAGCATATGTAACCAACATGGGCGCCGGCACTGGCTCGGTATTCAGCCTGTTGCCCCCCGAGAACGCCACTGGAAACTACGTGAAGGTTGTTCAGCGGGTACCGGTGCGCATCGATTTCGATCGTTCTGCGGGACCACACTTCAACGCGGAAGGGCTGCTGAAGCCGGGCCTGTCTGTTGAACCCGAGGTGAAAGTGCGATGAGCACTGCCGGATCTGCCGCCGGAGAGGATCGCTGGCAGCCCAAAGTCAACCCTTGGATCATTGCTGCTGCGGTTTCGCTGGCGGCGTTTATGGAGGTGCTCGATACCAGCATCGCCAATGTGGCCCTGCCACACATCGCTGGCGGTCTGGCGGCTAGCAATGACGAGAGCACGTGGGTGCTGACCAGCTATTTGGTCTCCAATGCAATCGTTCTACCGCTAAGTGGGTGGCTGGTCGCGTCGCTTGGGCGGAAGCGCTTCTTTTTGATCTGCATTACGTTTTTTACGGCGAGCTCTTTTCTCTGTGGAATCGCACCCAGCCTAGGGTTTCTGCTTCTGTTTCGCGTCATGCAAGGGGCGTTCGGAGGAGGCTTGCAGCCGATGGCGCAGTCAATCCTGGGCGATAGCTTTGCTCCCGAGAAGCGAGGGCTGGCCTTTTCGCTGTATGGAATTACGACCATCTGCGCCCCTGCCATTGGTCCGACGCTGGGAGGCTGGATTACGGACAACTACTCATGGCGCTGGATTTTCTATATCAACGTTCCCGTTGGCATTCTGGCACTCATTCTGGTCTATCAACTGGTCGAGGATCCACCGTACATAGCCCGCCTGAGGGCCCGGCTCTCCGGCTTCGACTTTATCGGATTTTCTCTGCTGACTCTAGGCGTCGGCGCATTGCAGATCGTCCTCGACAAGGCACAAGAAGACGACTGGTTCGGATCTGACTTCATTACCACCTTGGTTGTGATCGCCGTCGTGGGCCTAGTTTCCCTGGTCGTTTGGGAATGGCTTCAGAAAGTGCCCATCGTGGATGTGCGTTTGTTCAAGAACTTCAACGTCGCGACTACCAATTTGATGTTCCTAATGCTGGGAGCGGCCTTATTCAGTTCGACGGTGCTCATGCCGCAACTCCTGCAGACTCTTATGGGATATACGGCACAAAAGGCAGGGATGGTGCTTTCCGCAGGCGCCCTGGTGGTGCTGGTTGTGCTCCCGATGGTAGGCAAACTCACCACTCGATTTCAAGCGCGTCATATCATCGCCTGTGGCTGGATAGGACTGGCGGCAGCCATGTACATATCGAGCAAACAGATCGATCTCCTTATGAGTTTCCACTCCGCCACCCTTTTACGCGTGTGGCAGTACATTCCCGTGGCCTTCCTATTTGTCCCCCTCACGCTTGCCGGATATGTGGGCCTGGCGCCTGAAAAAACCAACGCTGCCGCCGGGCTGATGAATTTCTTTCGCAACATGGGGCAAAGCGTTGGCACGTCCGCCGTCACTACCTTGATTGCCCGACGCAGTCAGTATCATCAATCCGTCTTGGTGGAATACACAGCTTCTGGCCGGTTTCACAGCTCTATCGCAACTCTCGCAATACGACTCATGCGCTCCGGCTTGAGTGCTCATACCGCTCAACAACAGGCCCTGGGCCGCTTGTACGCTATGGTTCAGGCTCAAGCTGCAGTTCTCTCTTACATCGATGTGTACTGGCTGCTGGCAATGGGATCGGTGATTATGTTTGTCGCCTCATTTCTGCTGAAGAGAAATGAACCACGCAAGAGTGCGAAGGTATCGGTTCATTAGGGTGTCAAGTCCAATCATCCGCTGCCCATGGTTCTCCGCACCCGCTTGCCACCCCCGCTTGCCACCGACGACTTGATCGCCCGGCTGGTCGCGGCCTTCCAAGAGCACGGACTTGAGCTTGTTCCAACCGCCCGTTTCCCGGCGAACCTCTCCGAATCCGGTGGACGCTGCTATCGTGAAACGTGGACGGTCGTCTACATTCCTGGATGATCCGAAACCTCTCTATGAGCCAGTATGACGCGATCGTCGTCGGTTCGGGTCCCAACGGATTGTCGGCAGCGATCGAGCTGGCTCGTGCCGGACTCTCCGTGCTCGTCCGCGAGGCCAATGAGACGATCGGCGGAGGCGCTCGCACCCTGGAGCTCACCTTGCCCGGTTTTCTGCACGACGTGGGCTCCGCCATTCATCCGTTGGCCATCTCCTCTCCCTTCTTCCGTTCCCTGCCGTTCGCCCAGCATGGCCTGGAATGGATCCAGCCGCCCCTGCCCCTGGTGCATCCTTTCGATGACGGGCCGCCCGCGATTCTCGATCGCGGCGTGAATCAGACTGCGGCCTCCTTGAACCCGGACAGCTCCGCATATCGCAGATTGATTGGGCCATTGGTGCGCCATTGGGACCGCCTGATGCCGGAGATCATGGGCCCCATGCTGCACATCCCATCCAGCCCCGGCGTGCTCGCCCGCTTCGGAGTGCGAGCGCTCTGGCCCGCGGCAACCCTCTCTAAGATCGCCTTCCGAGGCGGCCGCGCCCGGGCTCTCTTCGATGGACTTGCGGCCCATTCGATTGTCGCGCTCGAGAAGCCTGGAACCTCCGCGATCGGCCTGGTGATGGCAGCCGCAGGCCATGCTGGCGGGTGGCCGCTCCCGCGCGGCGGCGCGCAGCAGATTGCCGCGGCGCTGGCCTCTTACTTCTCTTCGCTCGGCGGAACGATCGAGACCAGCAGCCCTGTGGAGACGCTCGACAGCCTGCCTCCGGCGCGTGCCGTGCTCCTCGACGTCACTAGCCGCCAGGCCTTGCAGATCGCCGCGAAGAGTCTTCCCCCGCAATACCTGCGCGCTTTGCGGCGTTTTCGTTACGGACCGGGTGTCTTCAAGATCGATTGGGCGCTGTCCGGTCCCATACCCTGGAGAGACCCGGAGTGCGCGCGCACGGCGACGCTCCACCTGGGTGGCGGCGCGGAAGAGATCGAGCGAAGTGAACGCGCCGCGTGGAACGGGGAGTACGCTGAAAAACCGGTCGTGCTGCTGGCCCAGCCAAGCCTTTTCGATACGTCGCGCGCCCCCGCGGGGCGTCACACCGGCTGGGCCTACTGTCATGTTCCCTATGGATCGACCCGGGATATGTCTGGGATCATCGAGGCGCAAGTCGAGCGCTTTGCCCCCGGCTTTCGCGATCTGGTGATCGCGCGCCATACAAAAAACACCGCGCAACTGGAGCGATCGAATGCCAATCTGGTCGGCGGCGACATTGCCGGCGGGGCCAACGATCTTTGGCAGTTGATTGCCCGTCCGCTCTTGGCCTTCGATCCTTATAGGACAGGCGCCAAAGGCCTTTACCTATGCTCGGCATCGACCCCGCCGGGTGGAGGAGTTCACGGTATGTGCGGATACCATGCCGCGCGCTCCGCGCTGGAACACACCTTTAATGTGGCCATTTCCAATTGCGGACTTCCGGCTTATCGATCCCGTTCGTAAACGCGCATGCGATGCTTTCCGTAATTTGATCCTTGAGCCAGTCCTTCACATGGGCCCCCGCCGCTTGCAGCCGGGGAACGCGATCGATAACGTCGATCGCGAGATTGAACCGGTCCACCTGATTTCTGATGGCAAGCTCGAGCGGCGTATTGATGCTGCCTTTTTCCTTGTAACCGCGCACGTGCAGGTTCTCGTGGTTGTTACGCTTGTAGGTGAGCTTGTGAATCAGCGATGGATAGGCGTGGAAGTTGAAAATGATCGGCTTGTTCTTCGTGAAGAGGCTGTCGAAGTCGCGATCCGTCATGCCGTGCGGGTGTCCGCTCGAGGGCTGCAGCTTGAAAAGGTCCACGACATTCACAAAGCGGATCTTGAGGTCGGGAAACTGGTCGCGCAGAATCGCGGTGGCGGCGAGCGATTCCATCGTCAAAACGTCCCCGGCGCAGGCCATGACGACATCGGGCTCATGGCCGCCGTCCGTGCTCGCCCAGTCCCATATCCCTATGCCCTTGGTGCAGTGGTCGACCGCGGCATTCATGTCGAGATACTGCAAATGCACTTGCTTATCGGCAACAATCACATTGACATAATCGGTGGCGCGCAGGCAGTGATCGGCCACACTCAACAGGCAATTGGCGTCCGGAGGCAGATAGATACGCGTGATCTCCGCGCTCTTGTTGGTCACCACGTCCAGAAAGCCGGGATCCTGATGGGTAAAGCCGTTGTGATCCTGCCGCCAGACAAGCGAAGTGATCAGCAGGTTGAGCGAGGAGATGGGAAGACGCCATGCAAGTTCCAGCTTCGATTTTTCCAGCCACTTCGCATGTTGGTTGTACATGGAGTCGATGACGTGGACAAAGGCCTCGTAGCTCGAGAAGAAGCCGTGTCTTCCGGTCAATAGATAACCCTCGAGCCAGCCTTCGAGCGTATGCTCGCTCAACATCTCCATGACGCGTCCGTCGCGCGCCAGCTCGCCGCCGTCCTCGTCTTCCGGCTTAAAGTCGGCGAGCCATGTCTTTTTGCTGGCTTCGTAGATCGTCTCCAGGCGATTCGAGGCGGTCTCATCCGGACCGAAAACGCGAAAGCTGGTCATGTTGCGGCGCATGGTGTCGCGGAGAAACTTCGCCAGCACCTCCGTTGGCGAGACATAATCGTTTCCCGGTTTGGGCACGGGAACCGCATAATCGCGGAAGTCGGGCAACTCGAGCGGCTTGCGTAGGAGCCCTCCATTCGCGTGCGGATTGGCGCTCATCCGCCGCTGCCCTTTGGGAGCCAGTTCTTTCAGCTCGGCAATCAGCGCGCCGTCTTCGTCGAAGAGTTCTTCGGGCTTGTAGCCGCGCATCCACGCTTCGAGAATGCGCAGGTGCTCGGGGTTTCCCCGGACGTCGAGGATCGGCACCTGGTGCGCTCTCCAGGAGCCTTCGAGCTTATGTCCGTCGAGCTGCTTCGGCGCGGTCCACCCTTTCGGCGTGCGCACCACGACCATTGGCCAACGTGCCCGCTCGGCTGTACCAGCCTTGCGCGCCTTCTGCTGAATGGAACGAATCTCCTGAACGCAGTGCTCGAGCGTGGCGGCCATTCTCTGATGTATGCCTGGCAGGTCTTCCCCTTCGACCACATAGGGAGTCCAGCCATAGCCTTTGAAAAGACTCTCGAGCTCCTCTGCGGAAATCCGGGCCAGGATCGTTGGATTGGCGATCTTGTACCCGTTCAGGTGCAGGATCGGCAGCACCGCTCCATCGCGGACCGGATTGAGAAACTTGTTCGAATGCCACGACGTCGCCAGTGGGCCGGTCTCAGCCTCGCCATCCCCGACCATCACCGTCACGATAAGATCGGGGTTATCGAACGCCGCCCCGAAACCGTGAGAGAGGCTGTAGCCTAACTCCCCGCCTTCATGGATCGAGCCGGGAGTCTCCGGAGTGCAGTGGCTGCCGATGCCTCCGGGAAAGGAGAATTGCCGGAAGAACTTCAGCATTCCTCCTTCATCCGCGCTCTTGTCGGGATAGACCTCCGAGTAGGTTCCTTCGAGATAACAGTTGGCGAGCGTGGCGGGCGCGCCATGTCCCGGACCCGCGATATAGATCATGTCGAGATCGTATTTGCGGATGAGCCGGTTCAAGTGAACCCAGGTAAAGCTTTGTCCGGGATCCGTGCCCCAATGTCCAAGCAGGCGTTGCTTGATGTGCGAATCCTGGAGCGGCTCTCGCAGCAATGGGTTTTCATACAGATACAGCATGCCGGCGGATAGATAATTGCACGCGCGCCAATATCCATCCATCTTTCGTACTTCTTCCGCGGTCAAGGGCACGCTCTCGTGGGTCGAGCTGCCGGCAGTCGAGATGCCGGAAGTGGTGGGAGCCTTGCGCGAGCCCGTACGTTTCTTTGCCTCTGCACACATCGGGAACAGCCTCCTGATCTTTGCCGCGTTCCTGATTCTTGGATGCGCGCGGGGCTAGAGCATTTACAAGCAAAGGGTGAATTGCGGAGGGGTGAATCGCCGGTGAGCCCCTGAAAAGGGCTCACCGGCGAGAGGGCGAGAGCGGTTTCACCGCGAAGCCCTGCAACATTAGGAAAAGGGTGAATTGCGGAGCGAGCGCTGGCAAGGCGCGAGCAGAGCAAGAGGGCGAGAGCGGTTTCACCGCGAAGCCCTGGAGAAAAGACGCCGCGTATGGCGGGCGATCTGCCCATCTTCATCGGTTGAAACCACGCGAACCAGGCAACGCGACTCCGCCGTCGAAATCACGCCTTTTCCCTCACCGTTCTGCGCCGCATCGAGTTCGATGCCGAGAAAGCCGAGACCCCGGCAGCAAAGAGCGCGAACCTTGGCGCTGTTCTCTCCGATACCCCCGGTAAACACCACCAGGTCGAGCCCCTCGAGCACAGAGGCATATGCGGCGATCGTCTTCCGTATATCGCGAGCGAAGATTTCGATCGCGAGCGAGGCGTCACGGTCTCCGCCGCCGGCTGCCGTTTCCAGACTGCGCATATCGCTTGTGCCTCCGGAGAGCGCCGCGAGGCCGGATTGATGATTGAGGAGGCTTTCCAGGCGATCGCTATCGAGCTTGAGCTGGCGCATGAGATAGAGCACAACGCCCGGGTCGAGATCGCCGCTGCGTGTACTCATCGGGATGCCGCCGGTAGGCGTCAAGCCCATGGAAGTATCGACGGAGAGGCCATCTTTGAGGGCCGCCAGGCTGGATCCGTTCCCGAGATGGGCAACCACCGTCCGCGCTTTGAGGTCGTTCTTGAGGAGACGGACGATCGATTCATAGGAGAGGCCGTGAAAGCCGTATCGCCTGACGCCCTCGTGCCAAAGATTCTGCGGCAGCGCAAAATGGGAAGCAACCTCGGGCATCGTGCGGTGGAAGACGGTATCGAAGCAGGCAAACTGCGGTGTCTCAGGGTAGATCTCCCGCATATGACCGATGAGCTCGAGCGCCGGCGGAATGTGCAGGGGAGCGAAGTGGGTCGACTTCTTTAGAGTCTCGATCACAGACGGAGTAATCCGCTGGTGCTCGAGCAGGAGTGGGCCCCCATGCACAATCCGATGGCCAATCGCGTCGGGTCCGGATTGGCTGAGGCTGGATTGGCTCAGGCTCGCGAGCCGGTCGATTCCCCAGGTGAGCGCGGCTTTTTGTGTGGCGAGCGCCGCGTTTTGTGTGGGGAGAGATTTGCTTTCCTCCGCCACGACGCGGCCCTGCCCGTCCTTCACACGAAGCTTCCCTTGGGGCGAACCCAAGCCCTCGATCGCCGCGGAAAGAAAAACACGCTGCTCGTTTTCCTGGTCGCGATACAGGCCGCATTTGAGCGAGGAAGAGCCGCTGTTGATGGCGAGCACCGTGATGTTTCGCTGTCCGTTTTCCGTCATTTCGACCACGTCATTTGCACCATCAGATGCGTTATCCCTTGGGAGAGGTCTTGAGAGCCCGTTAATTTTGGAGCGGAGGTAGTGGTGCAGTTTGGGAGGTACGGGCTGGTAGGTCGGGGCTGGTAGGTCGGGGTTTTAACCCCGACACAGAACTACCAACGGACGGCTTCGCTTGACGTGGTCCCCGGCTCCATATATTCTCACCGCATGGTCCGTTCCTCGCGGATTCGTTGTTGTTGTTGCCTCGGCATCTCTGCTGACGAGCAGTAGCGAAGACGCGTCATCGCGTTCCTCTCGCTGCGACCTCCCAAACTCAATACAAAAAAATTGAATGGCTGGAATTGGAAAGCCGTCCGCCGCTTCATTTGGCGGATGCTTCTTTGGCGACCGCTTTTCTGGCGACCGCTTTTCTAACGGACGACAAGAGTGTTTCGCTCCTCCGTTTCAGCCACCGCTCAAGCGAGGAATTTATGCCATCCATGCGTCTTCTTTATCGTGCTTCGCTCGTTTTGCTCGCACTCGTCCCGGCCGCCGGGGCGCAGACCATCGCCGGGCGATGGGACGGAACAGCAACAATCACGGATACGCTCACGGTTGCCGTACATCTTGACGTCTCCGGCGGAGGCAGCCACGTGCAGGGCGCGCTCATCAACGGTGCGCAGCGGCTTTCTTCAACCGCGGGCGATATTGAGGGCGACGCGCTGAGATTGCAGTTTGCGCAATACGCCGTCACGCTCCAGGCGACCTTTGAAGACGGAGTGCTGCGCGGAACCTACGCCAAGGACGATGGCTCGTTTTCCTATCCGTTCGAGCTCAGGCCGCATCGGCCTGAGGCTCGGTCAAGCGAAAAGGCTCCCGATATCTCCGGTGTGTGGATCATCCCTACCAGCAGTCCCAAAGGAGAGCATGCGTGGCGGCTGATCGTGCACCAGGCCGGATCGCAGGCCTCCGCCACCATCCTGCGCGTGGACGGCGACACGGGAACGCTGGCTGGCTCTTATAAAAATGGTGAGTTTGTCTTGAGTCACTTTGCCGATACCAGGCCGGCCCTACTCGGCATTACTCCGGCGCCGGATGGAACGCTGAACCTTGCTCTCTACGGCGCACACCCCAAGCCAGGCAAGAGCCCATTCCTCGAGTTGAAAGCCGTGCGCGTCAGCCAGGCTCAACTCCAGAATCTGCCCGCGCCGGACGACTTCAGCGAGCACACCACGGTTCGCAATCCGAACGAGCGCTTCCGTTTCAGCTTCCCCGACCTCAACGGCAAGCTGGTCTCAGACACCGACCCACAATTCAAAAACAAAGTGATTCTTGTCGATGTCACCGGGAGTTGGTGCCCGAACTGCCACGACGAGACTCCCTACCTCGCCGAGCTCTATCGGAAATACCATGCCCAAGGGTTAGAGATCGTGGCTCTGGACTTTGAAGAGCCGGACCAGTTGCAGTCTCTCAGCCGTCTGCATGCCTATATCAAGAAGTACGACATTGGGTACACCTACCTGATCGCCGGACAGCCAAAGGAGGTCAACGCGAAGATTCCCCAGGCAGTCAATCTGGACGCCTGGCCCACCACCTTTTTCATCGGCCGGGATGGGCTGGTCCATGCGGTTGAAACCGGGTTTCCTTCACCCGGCAGCCCCGAGTTTCAACAGACCGTGGAGAAGAAGTACGTCTCTACCATTGAGCATTTGCTCGCTCAACGGCCGTCTGTCAGGAGCGCCAGGGAGGGGTTCTAACGAGTTGCTGGCTGCGGGACCGGCTGCGAAACCGGGACACGGGAGGGTGCAGGCTTGTCTCCACAGCATATTGGAATCGTGAGAGTGTCTGACACTGGCGGCCGTGCTTGCGGCGCGGTCATGTTTTGGAAGGGGGAAGAAGACTAGAGGAGGGAAGAAGAGCTGGGCTTTGCCGCAAAAAGCTAACGGTGATCCACACCCACTGCGAAACTGAATCCTCCCCCGAGAATCAATCTGCAGTTAGTGTGAATCACCGCTCGAATGTAAGAATAACCGTTTCGAGAATATTTGCTACACCTCTAGAGTAACATTTACGCGGCAAAATGGTAACGGTAACCGATGCCGTGACGGATCCCCCGATCAGGGTACGCCAAGACCGCACCTACAAAGAAAAAACGGTGAAGCTCGTACCCTGCCGAATTGGTTCCTCCCCCGAGAAACAATTCAGCAGGGATTAAGCATCACCGCTTGATTGCAAGATTATCCTTCTATGAAGGAATTGCTACGATTCATGAGTAACAATTCCCGGGATTGTGGTAATGCGCATTCGATTGTGCTGCACGTGCGTCCCACAACAGCTGCCCAGCTAGAAGCTAGGGGCTAAAAGCTAGCAGCTAGTACTCTTGTTTCCCGTCCTACATCAACTCATCCACGAACGACTTGGCCACGTCGGCGGGCACACGCAGCGGCTGACGCGTCAACGGGCCTGCCTTGAGAACCGGCTCCGCGTCGCCTAAGCTCAGAAGGTCAGTCCGCTCGAAGAACTTGCCGATCGGGATTTCATCGCCCCACATCAGAGATTTTTCGATGGCCGCCATCCAGTCGCTGGAGTCGTAGGCCGCATCGTCTTCGAGCTTCTTCACGCGCGGACGGAACCACTGGAAAGTGTTGTCGTGATTGTAGGTAACGCATGGGCTAAAGACGTCGATGAAGGACGCGCCCTTGTGCTGGATGCCTTGCTTGATCAGCTCCGTAAGGTGCTTTTGCTCGGCGCTGAAGCCGCGAGCGACAAAGGTGGCGCCTGCGGAGAGCGCGATCGAAATGGGGTTGGCCGGCGCCTCCAGGTTGCCGAATGGCATGCTCTTGGTCTTCATGCCGGTGCGGCTTGTGGGTGAGGTCTGCCCGGTGGTCAGGCCGTAGATCTGGTTGTCCATCACCAGGTAGAGCAGGTCGATGTTGCGCCGCATCGTGTGTACGAAGTGGTTGCCGCCGATGCCGAAGCCGTCGCCATCGCCGCCGGTCACGATCACCGTCATGGCGTGATTGGCCAGCTTCATTCCGCTGGCCACCGCGAGCGAGCGTCCATGCAGAGTGTGCATGCCGTAGGTATCGATAAAACCCGGGAAGTTGGACGAGCACCCGATACCGCTGATGGTGACGACCTCATGCTTGGGAATCTGCAGTTCGACCAGCGCCTTCTGAACCGCCGCCAGCACGCCAAAATCGCCGCATCCGGGGCACCAGTCGGGATCCACCTTGCCCTTGAAATCCGCCATTGCGATTGGCCGGGGAGCCGCTACTTCTGTCGCCATCTTTTTTCTCCTTGGAAAATGTCCTTAAACCATAACTTCGTGAGTGGGAACGGAAAGCTTGGTTTTTCCCGCAAGTTGCTCCTTCACCGCTTCCACAATATGGTGCGGCATAAAGGGTTCCCCATCGTATTTGCGAATGTGTCCGTTGGCCACGAAGCTGGTCTCGCTGCGCAGATAGCGGGCGAACTGGCCGCTGTAATTGTTCTCGACGATGATGGTGTGCCGTGAGTCTTTGAGGATCTTGACAATGGCGTCGCCGTGCAACGGAACCAGCCAGCGGATCTGCAGCTGATTGGCCGAGATCCCCTGCTCTTGAAGAAGCTCGCGGGCCTCTTCGATCACTCCCTGGGTCGATCCCCAGCCGATCAGGGTTACATCGGCATTGGCGGGGCCCTCGAGCGTGGGAGGTGGAACCGACGCTTCGATCCCCTCCATCTTGCGCATGCGCTTTTCCATCATGGCGCGCCGCTTGCCCGCATTCGTGTATTCGTCGCTGATCAGCACGCCATCTTCGTCGTGCTCGTCGCTTGAGACCACGTGGGTGTAGCCGGGAACGCCGGGAATGGCGCGGGGTGAAACGCCGCTCTCGGTGATCTTGTAGCGCTGGTAGTTGCCATGCGCTCCGTTGCCATTGCTCAATCCATTCGAGGTGGTGATCAACTCCCCACGGTCGATCGCGGGCTCGAGATCGATCTCCTTGGGATCCACGCTCAGCCTGCCTTCGGCCAGCAACAGATCGCAGAGGACGATGGCCGGGCATTGGAAGCGATCAGCCAGGTTGAAGACTTCAGGGATGATCCGGACACAATCGCCGATGTCGAGCGGGGCGGCGATCACCCTGGGGTAGTCGCCGAAAGCCGCGCCAAGCATCTGCCACAAATCGCCTTGCTCGGTCTTGGTGGGAACGCCGGTCGACGGGCCTGCCCGCTGGCAGTCGATCACCACGATGGGAATCTCCGCCTGGGCGGCAAGGCCAAGACCCTCGCTCATGAGCGCGAAGCCGCCGCCGGAGGTGGCGCACATCGAGCGAAGACCGGCATGCGCGGCGCCGATCGCCATGTTGATCACACCAATCTCGTCTTCCACCTGGCGCACCATGATGCCGGATTTGCGCGCGTGCTCCGCCATCCAGTGCAAGACTCCCGTCGAGGGGCTCATCGGATAGGCGCAATAGAACTTCACGCCCGCCACGGCCCCGCCCATCGCCAAAGCGCCGTTGCCGCTCAGTACCGCATAGCGGGCATCGGTCATCGGCAGCGGCCGGGCAAAGGGCTTGAAGTTTTGCGTGGCGTAGTCGTAGCCGGCGCGGGCCACGGAGACATTCTCGTCGAACACCGCCTTGTCCTTTTTCTTGAACTGCTCCGCGATCGCGGCCTCGAGCGCGGGGAACCCGATGCCCAGCATGCTGAGCGCCGCCCCCATGGCGAGCGTGTTCTGCGCAATCTTATTTCGCGTGATGTCGGCCAGCTTCGAAACCGGCATCGGGCAAAGCTCGACACCTTCGGCGGCGGCTCCGGGCCGGATTGCGTCTCCGTTATAGAGGCAGGCTCCGCCCGCGCCCAGCAGGCGCAGATGGCGGTCCATCGTGTCCTGGTTCAACGCGATCAGCAGATCCATGCGATCGCCCATGTTCGAGACCGGTTCAGGGCCAGTGCGGATGGTAAGAAACGTGTGGCCGCCGCGAATAATGGATTGATAGGCGTTGTAAGCGTTGACGTGCAGCCCACGGCGGCTAAAGATCTTTGCGAATATGTCGCCTGGAGTGGCGACACCCTGACCTGCTGCTCCGCCGATTCCAACAGCGAAGGACTGCCTCATAAGCATCATCTCCGGACCAGCGCTACCGGAGCTGCTTGAGCCCGGTGCTCAGCCATCTACGTGTGGAATTTACCCGACGGAGCTTCTCTCCTAATAGGTGTAGACGGGAGAGAAGCTCCATCCGCAGCCTTTCCCTTCAGAAAAGCTGCACTTGACTACTCTCGAAAAGTACCCGAGCGACAGGAGAAGTGCTCCAATCCTGAACAAAAGTAAGAATACACTAAAACCTCAGGGGTTCGCCGGAGCGCGGTTTTGTGCGACATTTTGCGGGAGCGGGAGGGTGGAGCTTGTTGAAAAATGCGCCGAAGCAACGAGCGAGGCGCGAGATACTGCGGTTGTTGCCGCAATCAGGCCCAAGCCATTGGTGCTGGTTGAGCGACCAACAGTGTTTTTCAACGAGCTCTTTGGAGGCGGCTAGGCAGAGGTGAGAGCTGAGAAACGTGGGAAACAGGATGAGAAGTAAGATTCCCTATTCACGCTTCTGTTTACACTTCTGCGTTGAACAGGCCCTTGCAGGCTTCTATAGAAGCTCGAGCAGTTTCTCGATGAGCTGCGGGTATCCGGAGGATGAGATGACGGCATCGACGCCGTTGCGAAATTGGACGACGCCGACGCCCCGTGGATAATCCATTGTGAGACTCACAATTCGTTCCAGACCAACGGCGCGTGTGGCTTCCAGAGTGCTCTCCAGAGCCGTACTTGGTTCGCGGTGATTCTGCGCCGGCCACTTCAATGAATCCCTCCCCCGAAGAATCAATCAAGCAGTCAGGCTTGAACCACCGCTTGACAAGAAGCATAGCGGCTTTCACCTCGCTGGCTACAACTTTTGGGTAACAAGGGCCGAGATAAAAGTACTCGCGAAACGGTAATGTCAGGGCGAAACAGGCCGCGGACAAACTTGGCCGAAGCAACGTGACCTTGCTTCAGGGCCTGTTAACAGGGGCGCACGGAGTCTTTGCGCTCTGAGATGCTACCCTCGAAAGGGATACGGATGGCAGCGAAAACCTCAATGAAAACGGCGGCGAAACCGAAAACGGCGGCGCCAGGACGCGCCGGCGATGGCGTTTCTACCGGAGGCAGCCGTTTTGTGCGCGCTTGCCTGCGGCAGCCGGTCGACCGCACCCCCGTCTGGTTCTTGCGCCAGGCGGGCCGGTACATGCCGGAATATCAGGCCGTCCGGCGGCATCATTCATTGCTCGAAATCTGCAAGAGCCCCGAGCTCGCCTCTGCGGTCACCATCACCGCCGCCGAAAAGCTGGATGTCGATGCGGCCATCATCTTTGCCGACCTTCTTTTGCCTCTCGAGGGCATGGGTCTGGATTTCACCTTCCAGCCGTCCGAGGGTCCGGTGATCCATACCCCGGTTCGCGCGCCCGCGGATGTCGACCGGCTGCGCACCGATCGTGCCGCCGACCTTGGATACGTCTCGGAGGCCATTCGCAAGGTTGCCGCCCATTTTCAAAATCGCCTGGGCATCATTGGATTCTGCGGCGCGCCCTTCACCCTGGCCAGCTACATGATCGAGGGCAGTGGCTCGCGCACTTATCTCCATACCAAAACGCTGATGTACCGCGAGCCGTCCGCGTGGTTTCTGCTGCTCGAGAAACTCGCCTCCGTGCTTCTCGAATTCGCCGCGCAGCAGGTGGAGGCGGGCGCCGACGCGATCCAGATCTTCGATAGCTGGGCGGGTGCGCTCAGCCCCACCGACTACCGCGAATTCGTGCTCCCCGTGACCAGGCAGCTGGTGAACCGGGTGCAAGCCCTGGGAGTGCCCGTCATCTACTTTGGCGTGGATACGGCGACGCTGCTCCCGGCGATTCGCGAGATCGGAGCGGATGTTGTCGGTTTGGATTGGCGCGTGAATCTCGATGAAGGCTGGCGCGCGCTGGGCGGCGCGTGCGCGATCCAAGGCAACCTTGACCCCATTACCCTTTTTGCCGGGGAAGCGCTCCTGCGCGAGCGCGTCGATCGCATCATGGCGCAGGCCGGCGGACGCCCCGGACACATCTTCAACCTGGGTCATGGGATTGTTCCGGGAACGCCGGTCGAGAATGTCCAGCGCGTCGTCGGTTATGTGCGCGAGTATGGTGAGCGCCCCGCCCCGCAGATTTCAGGATCAGGAGATTTGCATGCCTGAGGCTCTTCGGCCCAGCCCGGAAGAGCATCCGGAAAAACGCCCTGAAAAGCGCGCCGTCCTCCTGCTGGCGCACGGAACTCCCGATTCGCTCGACGAAATTCCTCAGTATCTGCTCAACGTCACCGGCGGCCGCCCTCTGCCCTCCGAGGCTGTCGAGGAGATACGCCGCCGCTATGCCCTGATCGGCAAGAGTCCCTTGACCGAACTTACCCTCGAGCAGGGGCGGCTCCTGAGCCGTGAGATCCATCTCCCGGTCTACGTGGGGATGCGCAACTGGAAGCCGTATATCGCCGATGTCGTCGCCCAAATGCGCACCGACGGCATTACCTCGGCCGTGGTTATTTGCCTGGCGCCGCAAAACTCCCGCACCAGTGTCGGTCTCTACCGCCGCGCCGTCTTTGCCGAGGCTCCCAAGTCAACAGAACCGGGGCAGATCGCCATCGACTTTGTCGAGGAGTGGGCCGGCCATCCGCTGCTGGCCCGGGCCTTTGCCGAACGCCTCGAGCCGCTGTGGCGGAGCGTCTCGGCAAAGATAGGCCGCGCCGCGCCGGTGCTCTTTACTGCGCACAGCGTTCCCTCCCGCACCGTTCAGCCCGATCCATCGGGCACAGGAGCGGCCCCCGACCCCTATCCGCAAGACGCCAGGCGCACGGCCGCGAACGTGGCCGCTTTGCTTACGCCCTCGGGTTTTACGGAGCGCGACTGGTCCTTCGCCTTCCAGAGCCAGGGAGTCTCGGGCGGGCCCTGGCTGGGCCCTACGATAGAGGAGGCGCTCACGGCGATACGCCAGGAGGGTCACTCCGCCGTGATCATCCAGCCCATCGGCTTTCTCTGCGACCATGTCGAGATCCTTTACGATATCGACATCGGCTTTCGTGACTTCGGCGCTGGGATTGGTCTCGAGGTCACGCGTCCGCCCTCCCTCAACGATTCGCCCTTGCTGATTGCGGCGCTCGGCGCACTCGCCCGGCAGGGCTTTCTGCGCCTGAAGGCAAACTCTGAGGCTGTTCAAGCCTGAATGAGCGCCCCTCCCCATCCCTCACCCGCCGCCGCGGCCACTCGTTCGATCGCCATTGTCGGCGGCGGCATCAGCGGCTTGGCCGCCGCCTATGAACTGGCTCGCTCCGGCCAGCCCTTCACCCTCTTTGAAGCGTCGGGACGGCTGGGCGGAGTGATCGAGAGTGTTCGCTCGCAAGGCTTTGTCATCGAATGCGGTCCCGATTCCTGGGTGACGGAAAAGCCCTGGGCGCGCGAATTGGCTGTCGAACTCGGTCTTGGGGACGAGATCATCTCCTCGAATGACCAGTGGCGTGTCACCTATCTGTTGAGGGATTCGCGGCTGGTTCCCTTGCCGGCCGGCATGCGCCTGATGGTGCCGGTCAAGTGGGGGCCGCTGCTCAAGTCTCCGCTCTTGAGTTGGCAGGCGCGGCTCGACTACCTGCGTGAACCGGGGCGCGCGCAGGAGCTCCGGGAGTCGGCTCCCCAGCAGGATGAGCCGGTGGCTGACTTTGTTCGCCGTCACTTCGGGGAGGAGGCCAATCGAACCCTTGCCGGTCCGCTGCTCGCTGGAATCTTTGGTGGGGAGATCCGCACCCTCAGCGTTCGCGCCGTCATGCCCGCTTTCGTCCGCATGGAAGCCGAGCACGGCAGCTTGATCACCGCCCTTCGCCGGCGTCCTCTCGGGCCGCCGCAAGCGATCTTTTCCACTCTTGCGAATGGCTTGGAAACGCTCATCGCGCGGATGGTCGAACAGCTCCCCGAGGGGTCCGTCCATCTCCGCGAGCGCGTGCTGAGCATGCATCGCGAGCCCGCGTCCGGCGCCCCACCCAATGCCACCCGTTGGCGTCTGGTCACCTCGGGCGGCGAGCGCTCGTTCGATGCGGTTGTCGTGGCCACCCCGGCGCACGTCACCCGCGAGTTGTTGCGCGCCCTGAACGGGAGCGGAGATGGCGAACGCATGGCCGATCTCTTGCCGTCGGCCGCGAGCACCGCCATCGTGGTCGCGATG
Source organism: uncultured Acidobacteriaceae bacterium (assembly GCA_963746665.1). Taxonomy (GTDB): domain Bacteria; phylum Acidobacteriota; class Terriglobia; order Terriglobales; family Acidobacteriaceae; genus PALSA-350. Next base: position 189,859 of record CAVVBW010000001.1, read on the forward strand.
GCCTTCACTGCTTCCCAGGCCGGCCGGATCGAGATCCCGCGCGGCTTTGGCTTTCTGGTTCCTCCTACGGCGGCGGCGGGAGAGAGTCCGCAACCGGCTGGGGAGCGTGCGCTGCTCGCCTGTACCTTCCTCGATCAAAAATTCCCCCATCGCGCGCCCTCCGGAGCCCGTCTGCTCCGTGTCTTCTTCGGAGGCCCCCAGGTGGAGGCTCTGCTCGGCGAATCGGATGAAGCGCTGGTTGAGCTTGCGCGGCGGCAGTTGGCGCGCATCTTCGCTTCACGGGGCGCCTTGCATTTGCGGATTGCGCGATCGGCAGGAGGGGAGCCTGTTGCCTGAGCCCGCGCTGTCCGTGGTTCGCCGCTGGCCCCGCTCCTTGCCGCAATACGCCGTGGGCCATCTCGACCGCATCGCCGAGCTCGAAAAGCTGGCCGGCGCCTTACCCGGTCTCCGCCTGGTGGGCAATGCTTATCATGGAGTGGGATTGGCGGACCTGATCCGCGAAGGGCGCGCCGCCGCGCGTAGTCGCTGCTGCCATAGAGCATTTTTCCTCCACAGTATCAGGGAAAATGCTCCAGTCTCCGGCGCGCGAGCAACCACGAATGGCCGCGAAGCGGCGCCTGCCTAGATGGCAAATCCCACCGATCGTCTGTCTCAATAGCGACTGAAATTGACCTCGATATTCACTTTTACGGCAACGGGTTTCGGAGCGGATTTGGCCTTCACCATAGCGGGCTTAAAACGATACTGCTCCACCGCTGTAATAGCGTTCTTATCAAAGTCAGGCGCGAGAGAGCGGGCCACGTGAACCTGCTGCGGCAGACCCTTGGCGTCAACGATCAAGGCTACGATAACTACGCCTTTTTTCGTTTCTTCTTTTGGATATTTAGGGTCAGGCGCATAGATCAGCTTTGGGGCTGAAACAGGCCCTCCTACGTGGTAGGTGTGGCGGCGCCGGAGTGTTATCCGGCGGGTTCTGTGACCCGCTCTGAATAGGCGTGCCGATGGGATGCTGAGCTCCCTCGACCGCCGCTTGTTGTGGGGCGGACTCGCCAGCTCCTCCACATTTGCCGTCAGGGCAACGGCTGCAAGTCCGCTCAGGCTCAACAAAAGGATCCCCGAGGCTAGCAAGACCATCTTCCTTCCTCGGCTGACAGACGGTTGGGAAATCATGAGGCTCATGATCCGATTCTCCAAAGTGTTGGCATCAAACATCCCGATGGCGTGGTGAGGGTTCAGAGCGGTGCCCGCATGCATCGCGGCCGCGAGGCGAAGAAGAGAACTCGCATAGGATCGGGAGCTGGCAATGCGCTCGGCAGCCATTCGATCGCAGACTAATTCGCGCGTCTCGGCGACGCGTGACTTCATCATCCATGCCGCTGGATGGTACGCGATGGGCAGCGAAATAAGCTGATACAGCAAGTTCAAGAAGAAGTCGCGCCGCTCCAGATGCGCGCATTCGTGGCCTAGTGCTGCGGCAATGTCTTCCCGGGTCGACTCTGAAAGAAAGCAGGGCGGCACCAATAAGACTGCATTGCGGGTTCCAATCGTCACAGGTCCGGTAATATCCGGTGAAGACGCCAGGGTCGTGCTGGGGATTGCGAAAGCGCTCTTGCAACGCTGCCAAATTTCCGCGGCCTCTGGCGTAAGGACAATAGCGGTCTTATGCCGCACGAGTTTTCGCGTCTTATGCAACCCCCACCCCAGCCGAAGACCCCCAAGGACGAGAAAAATCAGATACGCGAAAAGTATCGTGAAGTAGAGCGCCGGGACCAAGTGAACTGTTCCGGGCTCAAGGCCCCCTGCCGCAGGCGCGCTGTTGAAACCTGCAAGGGCATTTACAGGTCTTCCGGCGAAGAGCAGGCGTACGCTGACTCCGCTCCGCTCGAACGCTCCAAGTGGCGCAATCGCGGCGACAATCAGCGCGGCTGTCCACGCGCGATGTTGTACCGCACAACCTAGCTTGCGGAGGATACGGCTCACCAAGCATGCCGCCATCAGCAGCAGGGGTGTCTGCCATAGAGAGTTCACCAGATAGTGCATAACAAATCTGCCTGCCTCAATCATCTGTCTCTCTCCTCTCTTGGGCGGCCACCTGGCGCAGCAATTTGGCGATGCGTTCAGGGTCCATCTGGCGGCTTTTAATCAAACTCATCACCAGTTGCTCCGCAGACCCCCCGAACATGCGGTCAACAAGATCGCGAAGAGCATGACTGGAGGCTTTATCCTCCGACACTACGGCCCGATATTCGTATGCCTTCCCTCGCAGCGTCCGCTTCACCTTTCCCTTGCGCTCTAGGATATTCAGCATCGTCTGGACCGTGGTGTAAGCGAGGTCGGGATCCGGGTTGAGCGCTTCCTGGACGGCTTGGACATTGCCGGGACCATTCTTCCAGAGAACCTGCATGATCTCGAGCTCGAGCGGAGTAAGGGAAGAAGACCGTTTTTTGCGGACAACCATTGAGTTCTCCTAATACATTAGGACATTAGCCCCAGGGCGCAAAAGTTGTCAAACGGTATTGCATCATGGGCGGCGGCTGGTCCGGTCTCCGCCTCGTCGGCAATGCCTACCATGGAGTCTGGATGGCAAATCCCTAACTCCGCTGTGGCGGGGTCATTGTTGCAATATTGATCCCTTCCCATTGCGGCGTCGTCATCAGGTAGTTTCGGTTGATGTCCGCGACCGATGCGCAGCCGCAGTTGCCCATCACCAGCCTCAGTTCGCGCTGCATGATTTGGAGCACCATGTCGACGCCCGGTTGACCGAATGCTCCCAATCCCCACAGCATTGGGCGACCGATTCCAACGGCCGTGGCGCCAAGGGCGAGCGCCTTGAATACATCCGTGCCCCGCCGGAAGCCGCTATCGACAAAGACGGGAACGCGGCCGTTCACTTCCTGGATGATTTCCGGAAGCGTCTCGATGGTAGAACGGAACGTTTCCGTTGAGCGTCCACCGTGGTTCGATACGTGGACGAAGTCGATCCCATGCTGAATGCACAGGGCGGCGTCTTGAGTCGTGAGAATCCCCTTGACGCCAAACTTGCCCTTCCACGCCTGCCGCATTTTATCCACATAATTCCAGTCCAGCGGCTCCCGCGGCGCCTTCGGGTCGAATCCTTTGTCCATAATATGAGCGTTGCCTTGAGTGCCCGTGTGGCAACCCCCGCAGTCGCTCGCCTTCGGGCGGAGGCGCAGCTCGGTTTCGGTATTGCGCCCCGTGGCAATGTCCACAGTCAGGACAATGGTAGTGACTCCGGCCGCCACCAGCCGCTTCATGAGAATTTCGCAGTTTGAAAATGCCGCCGGCGCGTAGATCTGCTGCACCACCGGACGGCCGAGAGCGGCGTTACAATCTTCGACCGATTCCGACGCCCCCGAGTCGAGCATCTGCATCGTATTCCGCGCTTTGGCGGCTCGCGAAACGGACAATTCACCATCGGGAAGCCAGATGTTTCTCTGTCCGCCGGTTGGGCACGTGAAGATAGGACTGTCGTATGTGGTGCCGAATATCGTGACTTTCGGGCTGACCTTGCTCATGTCCCGCAGGCGGCGCGGAAGCAAGAGGAGATGGTCGAACCCTGTGCGGTTGTTGTGCAGGGTTACATCGCTATCGACGCCGGTCACCATGTGGGCCCAGTGGCCGGGCAGCATCTTGCGGTGAGCGGGTTCCTCAAAGTCAAATACGTCGAGGGCCTGCGACGGATCGGTAATCACGTCAGAAGGCGCTACGCTTACCGGGGCAGGCGAGTGGGGTTCCTGGGCGTCAACGTTCTCGGCCAAAAAAGCGGCGACGCCTCCGAGAGAAGCGACAACAGAGCTCCCCGCCAAAAACTTTAAAAATTCTCTGCGGCACTCAATTTGTGTGGTTTTCACAATGCAATGGCTTATACAGCCACTCTCTGTCGATTGCAATCCCAAACATCCGTCGCTACTTCACATTCCGCAGAGGCTTGCGGGCAAAGTAGTAGAGCGAGAAGGCCAACAGGCCAAACATCACTACCGATACCCAGTCATGGTGCAGAGGATTGGTCGCCGGAAGCAGGAAAATATCTTCCCGCCCCACCGCGGCTTCGTAGAGTTTCAAGGCCACGCCCAAGAGGCCCACGATGCCTCCGGCCGCGATGAGCCCGCTCGCGTAAAGCGACCCTGGACTGATCTCGCTCCCCGCTTCCGTCAGGCTTCGGTTTCTCTCGACCGCGCGGTCCACCATCCAGCGCACGACTCCTCCCACGAAAATCGCCAGCGTGGTGGCGATCGACAGATAGGCGCCTACGGCAAAAGAGAGAGAGCGAATCCCCAGGAGCTCGACGGCGATCACCAGAAAGACGCCCAGCAGCACCAGGCCCCAGGGCAGCTTGCGGCTCAGGATTCCATCGATCACCGTGGCCATCAGCCGAGCCTGCGGCGCCGCGGCCTTTTCGCTGCCGATCCCCTGAATCCATTGCACCTCAATCGCGTGCGTGGCCGGGTTGTAGAGATATTGGCCGTCGGCGAGTTCATGCGAGTTCAGCGCGTTTAGCAACACGTAGCCGTCGCCCGCTCGTGTGTCTTCTGTTTTGTCGGTATGGATCACGCGGATCTCGCGCTCATGAAAGTGCTGTTCCTCGATCGCCACGCCATCGTGCGGGCTGGAGATATCCCACGGCCGTGAGGTCTGGCGGAACTCGGCCAGACCCTTGTTCATCAGCTCGAGCGTCGCTCCGATGGCGAAGGTCGAGACTAGGACGCCGATCAGCAAAGCGATCTGCTGCTTGCGCGGGGTGGCGCCGATGAGAAAGCCGGTTTTGAGATCCTGCGAGGTGTCTCCGGCATTGGCCGACGCGATGCACACAACGCCGCCTATGGTAATTGCCAGCGCGGCAAAAGCCGGGGCTGTCCAGCCCTTTACCAGAAAGATCGCGGCCGTCGCCATCAAGGTCGCAATGGTCATGCCCGAGATCGGGTTGGCGGAGCTGCCAATCAACCCGACGATGCGTGAAGAGACGGTGACGAAGAGAAAGCCGAAGACCACGATGAGTAGCGACGCGGCCAGGTTGGCGAGCCAGCTCACCTGCGCTCCCGGCACCGGCTTGAAGGTCAGAAAGAAGAACATGATTGCGATCAGAAGAATCGATCCGGCGATCACCACACCCATCGGCAGCTCTTCATCCGTGCGCAGCTCGCTCGGCCTGGAGCTTCCCCTCTGGCGCAGGTTTAGGACGCCCGCGCGCAGCGCGCCCCAAATTGTCGGCATCGTCTTCAAAAGCGTGATCAATCCCGCCGCCGCCACGGCGCCCGCACCCATCGGACGGATGTAGGAGGACCACAATTCGCTCGGCGACATCTGCGCGATCGGCTTGGTGCCCGGGTAAATCGCCTGGGGAAAGTGCGATCCGAAAAAGTAAATCGCCGGCATGATCACCAGCCAGGAGAAAACGCCGCCGGCGAAGATCACACCCGCGACCCGCGGGCCGATGATGTAGCCGACTCCCAGGTATTCCGGAGTGGCGTCGGCGCGAATCGCCGACCCCTTCAACCATTGCGGCTCATAGTTCGGAGTGCTCGGCCACGCTCCCAGCAGGTTCTCGTTTTGAAAGAGCGTGTATACCCCGCCGAGTCCGAGCCCGAGAAAGACGCGGCTGGCGAAGGATCCGCCGCGCTCCCCCGCTAAGAGCACATCCGCGCAGGCTGTTCCCTCGGGATAGCTGAGCCTGCCATGCTCCTCGACGATCAACTGACCCCGCAGCGGGACCATGAAGAGCACGCCCAGCCAGCCGCCGATCAACGCCAGCATGAAGATGCGCCAGTAGTCCAGGCTGAACCCCAGAAAGATCAGCGCCGGCAGGGTGAAGATCACGCCTGCGGCAATCGACTGGCCGGCATTGCCCGTCGTCTGCACGATGTTGTTTTCGAGAATCGAGGCGCGGCCGAGCGCCCGCAAGACGCTGATTGAAAGCACGGAGATGGGGATCGACGCCGCGACCGTGAGTCCTGCGCGCAGCCCCACATAGACCGTCACGGCGCCGAACAGGAGTCCGAAGATCGAGCCCAGCGCAATCGCCCTGAAGGTCAGCTCCGGCCGCGTCTCGCCCGGCGGAATGTAAGGCTGAAACGCGCCTGCTGTTTCCTGCGCCGTGGTGTCTGTTTCTGCGCTCATGGATTTCCGCTGTCGTCTCTGAAAATGTAAGTGAGATGTTTGTACGGTAGATCAATGTCCCCACGCAACCCGGAGCATACGCTTCTCCGCTGGCGCACATCCTTCATTTCCCCTTATACTCACTCTATCGGCGGCTGGGCGCGTCGAGCCTCGCCGTCCCTCAGTGAGGTGCGTCTTCCCCAGGCAGACCGTTTCCCTGACCCTCGATTTGCCGCCACTGGAAACTTCGGTGTGGCGAGCCGTCGTGCGCGTGCTCCGAAGTACCGTCGACAGCCTTTCCTGCACCCTGTTTCCCTCCTCTTGCGCCCTCTGCGGCGACCCTCTCCTGCGCCTAAGCCGCGTTCCCGTCTGCGATGCCTGCTGGAATAGCCTCCTTCCCCAAGACGGTAGCCTATGCGTCTGCTGCGGAGAAGATTTCGGGCCGGCCGTTTTTTCGACGCCTCGCCTGGCGAGCAGCGATCCGCGTTACGCCGCCGATCTCCTTTGCCACCTCTGCCGGCAGGCGCCCCCGGCCTTTGTCAAGGCTGTCGCATATGGCGTCTATCAGGGGCAGCTTCGCACTCTAATCCACCTGCTCAAATATGACGGCATGCGGCCGATCGCGCGCCATCTGGGGCAGTTGCTGGCCCAGGGCTCTGGAACCTTGGAGGGAGCAGCGAACTGTTTCGACTCTTCAAGTCGCCTCGATGCTGGTCATCCCCGTGCCCTTGCACGCCGCCAAGTTGCGCCAGCGTGGTTTCAACCACGCGGCTCTTCTGGCGCAAGCGATGATTTCAGAGTTGCGCAAACGGCATCCCCGGTTCGATCTCCGCCTCGCCTCCGGGCTGCTCGAACGCAGAAGGTCTACCGCGAGTCAGGCCGGCTTGACCGCGCACCAGCGCCGGCGGAATCTGCGCGGCGCTTTTTCTGCGTCTCGACCCGCGGAATTGGCCGGGCGGCACGTCCTCTTGGTCGATGACGTCTATACCACCGGCGCCACCGCGCGCGCCTGCAGCCGCGTGCTGATCGATGCCGGCGCCGCCTCCGTCCAGGTGGCGACCGTGGCCCGGGCCCAACGCGAGGGAATCGCCTTTTGGGACGCGCCAAATTTTTCCCGGCGAGCAGTTACGGCGCAATCGGGATTGGAATGAATACGAGAGGCTCTAGGGGGGCGAGTTCGATGTCTTTGACGAAAAGCACGATCCACGCGCGCAAGCCAAAACAGCTTGCGCAAGTCCGCGGACCCGCCGATCACGAATCTCCTGAAGCCTACGAGCTCCAGGCGGCCAAGCCCGTTCCCTCGGCCTATACCATGCAGCGGCCCGTGCTCGTGCTGAATGCCTCCTACGAACCCATCAACATCTGCGGCGCCCGCCGCGCGCTGATCCTCGTGCTTAAGGGTGTGGCCAGAACCGAAGAGGAGCAAGGCGCCATTTTGCATGCGGCGCGCCTGCTTGTCCCCATGCCTTCCGTCATTCGCTTGCTCGAATACCGGCGCATTCCCCACCAGACACGCGCCCTGTCGCGCAAGAACATCCTGCTGCGCGATCGCAATTGCTGTCAGTATTGCGGAGCCGTGCTGCCCGCCGGCGAACTTACCCTCGACCATGTGATCCCGCGGTCGCGCGGCGGCCTCTCGACATGGGAAAATCTGGTTGCCTGCTGCCATTCGTGCAACCGCAAGAAAGGCAATCACCTGCTCAGCGAGCTAAGCGAGATCAAGCTCCTGCGCGAGCCCCGGCCCTTCTCCCTGCACACCAGCCGCCACATCATGCGCATGATTGGCCACTCCGACCAGAAATGGCGGAAGTACCTCTACTACTGAACGACATTATTGGGGCTGACTCTGGGGCTGACTCGGAGCAGGGCTCGGCGAATTTGCCGGAGCGTTTACCGTCGGCGGCGTCTGACCCGCCTTGTTGGTCACATCCTGCCCTTGAAAGATCAGCTTGATCGTTGAGCGGAACTGCTTGTAGTCGGTGTACCGCAAAATCTCCCGGACGCGCACATCCTCGCTGAGATATCCGCGGCCGGCCTCGAAATGCAGCACCGCGTCCGCCTTGGTGTACACCGGAAACCAATATTTTCCGTCTACCTGCTCGCGATAGGTGGTGAAGGGCGGCGACAGATCCTCATGCCCTTTGCGGGTGTCATCGGGAACATTTTTGCCGCTCGTAACCACGATCTGCAGATCCTTCTGGTCTACCCAGATGCGGCCCTGGAAATAGCGCTTATTCTTTTCGAGGGCCTTCGGAGCCACGTCGAACACGTAGGTGTCGACCTCATCGACCTGCTCGCGGCCCACATACTTGAGGTTGTACTGGCCGACATCTTCGCTCGTCAGCACAAACGGCAGCCGCTCTTCAATGTCCTGAACGTCCGCGGGGGTCATTCCGATGCGCTCAAGTGTGTTCTGCGGCGCGAAGGTCACCTTCTCCACTTTGCGCCCTGCATCGTCGAAGGAGATCTGGACCACCTGCCGGAACTCGCCATCCACCTTGCCATCGTCATTGACGGTTTGTAGTCGCACATCCCGCTGGTAGGTGTAGTTGTCGAGCGCCTGCTTGAACTGGCTCTCCTTCGCGGCAAATTCCTGGATGATCTTTTCCGGCGGCTCGCTGGGCGCGCTGGTATCGATAGAACCAAATCCAGCATCCGGCCGGTCGATGGTCCCCGTCTGGCCGAGTGCGAGCGTCCAGGAAGTGAAGACCCAGGACGTCGACACCAGCACCAGCAGGGTCATGAATATGCCTGAAACCGTTCTTTGCCGTCCTCGTCTCATGCTCGAAACTCCGTTCTCGAGAGAGGTAACCTGCTCGCTCCTATTATATGCACGCTTCGCTTATAGCAGCATGGCTGCGAGCAGGGCCGTGCGTGGCGCCAAATGCTTGCGCAGGCAGTGTTCGTGGGGAGCATGGGCGCCGTCGCCCACCGCGCCCATGCCATCGAGCGTCGGCACGCCCATCGCGGAGGTGAAGTTCCCATCCGAGCCGCCTCCGGTCGATGCCTCCTCGAGTGGGATGCCCATTGCCGCCGCCAGGTCGTGCGCCCGGCGAAAGAGCACCACTGTCCCGCGAGTGCGTTCCATCGGAGGCCGGTTCAGGCCGCCGCTCAGATGGAGCGTGCAGGCCCGGTCGCGGGGGCGCAAGCCGCGGAACGCGCGCTCGATCCGCGCCTCGTCCCGGATTCGAGCAATGCGCACATCCGCCTCCACCCAGGCTTCCGCCGCGACTACGTTCACCCGCGTGCCCCCGCCGATCAGGCCGGGATTTACCGTTGTTCCCGGCGCGCAGCCGGTGATCTCGCCGATCGCCTGGATCTGATGTGCCAGCTCGAGCACGGCGCTATGTCCCCGGCTGAAATCCACACCGCTGTGCGCCGCAACTCCCCTGACCTCGAGCCGGTACCGGCCCACTCCCTTGCGCGCGGTCTTGTAAGCGCCCGCCTCGCCCTGCGCGGGTTCGAGGACGTAGACCGCGGCGCACTTCCTCGCCACCGTTTCGGTGAGCTTTCGTGAGGCCGGGCTGCCGATCTCTTCATCTCCGTTGAGCAGCATCACCACCGGGCGAGCAAGGGCGTTCATCTCCGCGAGCATGGCGATCGCGGTTAGCGTCATCACCACGCCCGCCTTCATGTCCAGAACGCCGGGGCCCCAAATACGCTCTTTCGATACTTTCCAGGGCATGTGGGCAAGCGTTCCCTTATCCCAAACAGTGTCGAGATGCCCCAACAGAAGAATCTGATCCTGTTTGCTGGGCGGCCCAAAGCGCGCTTCGACCGAGTCGCCCAATTGTCCGTGCCGGTACACGCGAAGACGGCCGCCAAGAGCCTGCGCCCATCCCGCGGCCTCCGCGGCGGCTCGGTTTACCGCCGCCTTGTCGTGGCTGGGCGATTCGATTTGGGCGAGCTTCGCCAGCTGCTTGAGCATCTGCGGTTCGAGTTGGCGGGCTCGCCGGAGCAAATGCTCGAGAGCGGCCGGCGCGTTCGCAATCGGTAATGGCTCGGCTTTCTTCATCGCTCCACTATAGAAGCCCTAAAATAGAAGCCTGTGTCCATGATCCCCAGTGGCGATCAGAAACTGCTCCAGATTCTCGATGTCGCCTTGACCGATGTCGCCCGCCGCAGCGGCGAGTGGCTGGTCTGCCGTCCGGGCTGCACGCAATGCTGCGTGGGTGTCTTTCCCATTCACCAGCTTGACGCCGCCCGCCTGCGCGCCGGATTGGTAGAGCTTGCTCATCGAGATCCGGAACGCGCGGCCGCGGTTCGCGAGCGTGCCCGGCGCTCGGTCGAACGGCTTACGGCTGACTTTCCGGGCGACCCCGTCACCGGGCTGCTGGATTTGCCGTCGAGCCCGAATTCCTCTTTCGAAGCGAGCGAGCGAGAAGCCCGTTTCGACGATTTCGCGAACGACGAGCCCTGCGCCGCGCTCGACCCCTCGACTGGCCTCTGCGATCTTTACAGCTCGCGCCCTGTCACCTGCCGCGTCTTCGGGCCGCCCGTGCGCTCCGAGCAAGGACTGGGGATCTGTGAGCTCTGCTACCACGGAGCCACGCCGGAGGAGATCGCTGCCTGCGAGATGCCCGTCGATCCCGACGGACTTGAGACCCCTCTGATCGAGGAGTTCGAGCGGTCCTCAGGCGCCAGTGGCCGCACCCTGGTCGCCTTTGCACTGGATCTTCCCTAATATTGCAGGGCCCGCGCTAAAGCGCTTCGCCCTCTTGCTCTGCTCGCCCCTTCCCAGGGCTCGCTCCGCAATTCACCCACCTCGCAATTCACCCCAAATTGTCATCCCGAGCGAAGTCGAGGGATCTGCGTTTTCCGTCCTCCGCCACCGCCCTCCGGCGCGTGAGCAGCCAGGAATGGCGCGAAGCGCGTCTGCCTGGATGGCAAATCCTGGATGGCAAATCCCGATACAATTCAGTTGGAAACCTACTCGAAGAAAGCGGATCTTCAACCCATGTCCTCCATATCTGACAACTCCATCGCGGCGGCGATCGGCCAAGCCGCGAACGCAGCCGGTCTGGTGATTCTTTCCTCCCGGCAAGGCGCTGATTTTCACGGTCAACCCACCGCCGTTTTCCGCCTCGGGCTTTCCGCCGATGCGGTCGCTGGGCACTCGCTCGATCTCGAGCTGAGCGACGCTTTGGACATGGGGCGGCCCGAGCTTTTGCCGGCAATGACCGCTCATCTCTCTGAGGAGGCCAAGCGGCTGCGCAATCCCCGGCCCGATGCCTATGTCACCCTGGCCGGCCTGCCCATCGCGATGAGCGAATTTCACTGGCCCTTCCACCGGTCAGTCTCCGGCGCCGACACATACATCGTCCATGGCGTGGTTTCGCTCGCCGATGGCGCCGGCTCTTTGTTGCACGCGAAGATCGCGGCGAGCATGACCGTTACCTTCGCCGACATCGTCGCCGCGCCCGAGCAGCCTTATGCCGAGACGTTTATCTACAACGCCATCCGCAAGACGCTCGATCAGGGCCAATTGGAAATGCTCAAGAGCGGCAATCGCCAGCCCGTTCCCGTGACCACTCGTTACTACAGCCGCTGGCAAAAGAAGTTCCTCTTTACCGATAGCGATCGCCAGACACGCGAGCAGTTCCTCATGGCAAAGGCCTTTTGGCTCTCTGGGATTCTCGGCGACAGTCAGCCTGTCTGGATCGCGGATCCGCGCGACGCGCAATACCTCAACACGACGGGGGAAGAGTTCGCTAAGATCGCTCGCGAGCTCGGCCAGAACGGGTTGCTCGCGCTGGGCGCGGATGCCGAGTTTGCCGCTGCCACGCCCGCGCTGATGGAGAGGGAAGAATTCTTTCGCCACCGCATGGACGAGGCCTTGGAGTTCACCAAGCCCACATTCAATGAAGAAATGCGGGCCGGCCACACGAATATGTAACCGGTATGTAACGGCTAGAGCATGTTGTGCCCTATAAGTTCATAACAGGCTCTTAGGCTCTTTCGATCCCGCGCCGGTATTCGCCGCTCTTGCCGCCCGACTTGCGCTCCAGGACCACCTCGCGGATGGCAATGGATTTATCCAGCCCCTTGCACATGTCGTACACCGTCAGCGCGGCCACCGCCGCCGCGGTGAGAGCTTCCATCTCCACCCCGGTCCCCGAGACGGTCGCGGCGACGCTGCGAATCGCGATGCCTCCGGCAACAACCGTCGCCGTAACGTCGACCAGAGTCAATGGCAGCGGATGGCACATAGGAATCAATTCAGAGGTTCGCTTGGCGGCCTGAATTCCGGCGAAGCGCGCGACTTCGAGAGGATGGCCCTTCGGATTCCTGTCGAGCGCTGCCAGAACATCCGGAGAGAGCGCAACAAAGGCTGAGGCTTCCGCCTCGCGCCGGGTGGCCGCCTTCGCGCTCACATCGACCATCCGCGCTTGGCCTTCATCGTTGAAATGCGGGAGCTTTGCCATGCCTGCCATCCCTTCTAGGGTGTATCGACATATAGGAATGGCCGGCGTTGCGAGAGAAAATCCGGCCGGACGAAGCGGAGGCCGCAGGCTGTGGCGGGTCCACTGTCAAGGCCGACAATGAAGTCTGGCCGAATTTTCACCGCAACCCTTCGGGACGAGCCATTTTTCCTCATTTCTTCGTCGCTCGTCGCTAAGATACGCCCGGTATCTGTCGCTCCTCACTCCTCGAACTGAGAAAAAATGGCCACCGTCGCCGGCCGTCCCTATATGTCGATACACCCTACTTCGTCCTGGCTCATCAGGCTAACAGGACGGTTACCGTTTCACCAACGTCGAGAGAAGAGCGGTCCGGAGGCACGGCGAGGAAGCAATTCGCGCGGCTGGTCCCGGACAGATCGCCCGAGCCCTGCCATGCCACCGGCTCGACCATGGCTTCGATGCTATCCCCCGTGCAGTCGGCGCTGAGGATCGCGGGCAGAAAGCGGGTAAGGCCGCTCTTGCCGTGGAAGGCGCTCTTGAGCGTTGCCCGGGCCATGCGCGGGCTCTGCGAACATCGGCCGCTCAGCGCAGCGATGAACGGCTCGACGAAAAGAGAAAACGTAACCATAGTGGATACAGGATTGCCGGGAAGTCCGAAAAAATACTTCGGGCGCTCATTGGGCGTCAGGCTATCGCCCTTGAACCGGCCAAAAACTACCGGCTTGCCCGGCTGGATAAGCGCCCCGGTAAAGAAGAACTCGGCTCCAAGGGAGAGTAAAACTTCCTCGACCAGATCGTATTTCCCCATGGAGACGCCGCCCGAGAGCAGCAGCAAATCGGCCTCGCGCCCGCTGCGGATGAGCGCTTCGAGGTGCTTGCGATCGTCGCGTGCAATGGCCAACCGCAGCGGCTCGGCGCCCGCGGAAAGAATTTGTGCGGCCAGCGAATAGCTGTTGGAGTTTCGGATTTGGAAGGGAAGCGGGGGTTGATCCAATTCGACCAGTTCGTCGCCGGTCGCGAGAATCGCCACCCTGGGCCGGGCAAAGACGCTGACTTCGGCGGCTCCACAGGATGCCGCCGCGCCGATCTGAGCCGCCGCCATGCGGGCGCCGGCGGGCAGGATCACATCGCCGGCGCGGGCCTCCGCTCCGCGAGCGACAATATTGGCGCCGGGGTCGATGCTGCGCCCTTCGAGCAGCCTGACCGTCGATGACAGTCCGCTTACATTGTGTCGCACATACTCCACCATCACGACGCAGTCGGCGTCGCTGGGCACCGGTGCACCCGTCATGATCTCGACCGCTCGGCCGGGGGAGATTTTCGCCGGCGGCCATGCCGCTCCGGCGCGGACCTCGCCGACGACCTCCAGGTCGCCGCCGGCGTCGAGATCCGCCGCCCGGCAGGCGAAGCCATCGCGTGTCGATCGGGCAAAGGGCGGTTGGTCGCGGTCTGCAACGAGCGGTTCGGCGAGTGTGCGTCCCGCCGATTGCAGCAGGGGAACCATCTGCCGGGAGGGTCGGGCATTCCGCGCGAGCAAATCCGCGTGCTCGCGAACGATGCGGCTCGCTTCGGAGAAACTGACCACCTGGGATGAAGCCGCATCGCTCAAGGGAGGATCACCCGCTAAGAGCATTTTCGGTTGGTGAGTACCCCATCTGCATAATGCCGTCATTCTGACGCCGACCCTGACCCTGAACGGAGGGCAGGGTCAGAAATGCGGAAGAATCCCTGTATTTCCTTTACGTCCCACTAAAACATAGAAGGAATACAGAGATCCTTCGTCGCGATTATGCCTGCATCATTTAGAGCCCTTGGGGGCCTTATACGTATTCGTGACCTTTACCCCGATTCCGGCGAGGATCTGCTGGATTTCCGCTGCGTAAGGACCGTTGGGGGCCAATTCAAGGTACTTTTCATAGGCTTCAACGCATCCTGGCGGCGTCGTGACAACGTGCGTTTGCGGGTCAACACTGGCTTTGCCGACCAGCGCCTGGCCCTTCAGATAATAGGCCAGCGGCTTGGTTGGGTCCGCCGCGATCGCTTTATCCGCGGCAGCAACCGTGGCATCGGTATTTCCCGTTTTGCTGAGAACGATGGTCTCGTTGGTGTAGTACGACGCGGCATTGGCAGGCACAAGCTTGGCTGCGGCGTCATAGGCGGCGCTAGCCTCGGGAAACTTGCCCAGGCCCGCGTTCGACTCACCGAGGTCATTGTCTGCCGCTGCTTCTATCTCCGGATTTGGCTTCTTGCTGGCGGTGTCCAGATCGAGCGCTTTCTGCAGCGAAGTGGTGGCGTCGGCATATTTCTTCTGCCCGGTCTGCGCAACCCCCAGCTCGAGCCACAGAAGGGCGGTGTCCGATTTGAGCGCCACTGCCTGCTGCATGAGGTTCGCGGCGTCGTCATACTTCTTACCCGCATCGTCGGCGCGCGCTTCCTTGAGCATCTCATTCAGCTTCGCGACGTTCTGGTTCTCCTTGTTGGCAGTGGCATTTTTTGCCTTGATTTCTGCGATCTGTTTTTGCTCTTCAGGAGGCAGTGTGGCAATGTACGCGGGCCGGCTGAGATCGAAATCCTGTAGCGTATCGGCGCCGATGGTGATCTTGACGCTGTCGAACCTGTCTATGTTCTTTTCCGGTGGCTGGACGAGCGTAGCCACATAGTCGCCGGCGGCAATCCCGTCGCCTTTGTAATCGCCATTCTGATCGCTGGTAAAGGTGTATTTCGTAGTCCTGCCGCCATCGCTGCTGAGCCGTATCTGCATGTTGGCCAGGGGCGCGCCGCCCGGATCCTGAACGTGGCCATGAATCTTGCCCGCGTCTGGGGATTGAGCGAAGGCGGGTGCAATGGCCAGCAAGAACAGAGCGAGCCATAACGTAGCTTTAGAGCGCATCGTAATCTCTCCTTAGGAACGCGCAGCCATCGCGATCGGTGTCGCTGAAAACTCTGCTGCGGGTTCATCTTTCAAATATGTGTCGCGAAAACCGGATCCCCCCCCGCCACTTAAGACGGCGCGGTCCAACACCGTGTTGCATTCTTTTTGATTTTCATTCGCTTAGGGCCCTTGTGGCGTATGGAATCGGGTCCCTCTGCCCGGCCTGTTCGAAGGCGCGAAGGCGCAAGACACAGCTATCACACATACCACAGGCGACCGCTTCGCCCGTATAACAAGACCAAGTTAAATGGAAGGGCGCTGATAATTCAAGGCCTAGGCGAACGATCTCGCTCTTCTTCATTCGGATCAGCGGGGTTTCCACCCGGATTGACCCCTCGCGGGTGCCGACGCGGATAAGTTGCTGAAAAACCTCATAGTAAGCCTGCCGGCAATCCGGATAACCGGAGCTATCCTGTTCCACGGCTCCGATGAAGACCGCTGAGGCGCCCAGCACCTCGGCCCAACTGACGGCAGCCGACAGAAAGTGGGCATTTCGAAAGGGGACATATGTGACCGGAATGCCGCTCCCGGAGGCGGCAAGAGGCACATCGATTGCACAGTCCGTCAGGGCCGATCCCCCGATCGACCGGAATAGATCCATGCGCAGAGGCAGGAAATCTTGAACGCCGACAGCTTCGGCTACCGCCCGGGCGGACTGGAGTTCGCGGCTCTCCGTGCGCTGTCCATAACTGAAGTGCAGAGCGTATGCCTGGTAGTCGCGCGCCGCTAGAGCGGCGCAGACAGAGGAATCCATGCCTCCGGAGAGGCAGACCACGGCCCGCGGGCGTTGGTTTGTCGATCGTCCATTGGTCGAAGGAGGCCCATCCGGGCTAGGGCGCCCTGGGTCGCCGGGCGGATATGGAGAGGGGGACATTCAATTGCTATGGTACGGCAAGTTCCAGGCGTCGAAGAGTTCGAGCGCATGCTGGCACTGGATCCGGTGCCGCTCCCGCTTATCGCGAATCTTCTTGCGCGTCTCCTCCTCGAGCGGCGGCAGCAGATCGAAGGTGATGTTGGCCGGCTGAAAGTCCTTTGGATTGGCTTGCGTAATATAGCGAACCAGTGACCCGAGCGCGGTCCCGCGAGGGACAGGCGCCGCTGGGCGGCCGTGGGCAAATTCCGCCGCATAGAAGCCGGCCAGCATCCCGGTCGCGATGGATTCCGTATAGCCCTCGACCCCGGATAACTGTCCGGCGATCATTAGGCATGGATGGTCGCGCAAACTGAGCCATTCGGTCAGGACCCGGGGCGCATTGATATAGGTGTTGCGGTGGATCTGACCGTAGCGCAGGAAGGTTGCGTTCTCCAAGCCGGGGATGAGGCGCAGAATCCGGGCCTGGTCCCCGTACTTCAGGTGGTTTTGCAGGCCCACCAGGTTATATGAGTTGGCGCGCAGGTTTTCCGAGCGCAGCTGCACTACGGCCCAAGGCGTCTTGCCGGTACGCGGATCGCGCAGGCCCACCGGCTTCATGGGGCCAAAGCGCAGCGTGTCCCGGCCGCGCCGCGCCAGCTCCTCGATAGGCAGGCAGCCTTCAAAATACTCGAGCTTCTCCCAGTCCTTGCCTTCGGCCTCCTCTGCCGAAACGAGCGCGTCGTAAAACCGGTCGTACTCCTTCTTAGACATAGGGCAGTTGATATAGTCGGCAGTGCCCTTGTCATAGCGGGCGGCGAAGTAGATACGCTCCATGTCGATCGATTCGGCATCGACGATGGGGCTGATCGAATCGTAAAAGGCGAGCTGGCCGCTTCCGGTCAAGCGGGCGATCTCCGAGCAGAGAGCCGCCGACGTCAAGGGACCAGTCGCGATGACGGTCAGAATCTCCGGATCGAGTTCGGTGACCTCTTCGCGGCGCACAGTGATGCGGCTCTCCCGCTCGATGGCTTCGGCGACGAGCCGCGAGAATGCGACGCGATCGACCGCCAGGGCATGGCCCGCCGGCACCGCGCTCTGGTCCGCACAGGCGAGCAGGGCGGAGCCCGCGCGCCGCATCTCCTGCTTGAGCAGCCACGGGGCGGTATTTTCGCTTTCCGACTTGAGCGAGTTGGAGCAGACGAGCTCGGCAAAATCGGCGGTCCGATGCGCCGGCGTGGAGCGCAAGGTGCCATCTACCATGGTGCGCATTTCGTAGAGTTCGACCTCGCAGCCGCGGCGGGCGGCCGTCAGGGCCGCCTCCGGTCCGGCAAGACCTCCACCAATCACGCGAACGCGCCCAAATGCGCTCAATTGCGCCGCTCCCCGGCCTCTGCCCGGTTTGCCAAGGACTCCAGCGCCTCCCCGGCGACGCGCATGATCCGCCAATCGGAGAGCGATCGCGCTCCGATGCCCTGGTAGAAGTCGATTGCCGTATGGTTCCACTCGAGAACATCCCAGCGAAGCCGGTCCAAGCCCTGCTCAACGGCTCGCGCGGCCACGCGCGCGAGCAATGCCTTCCCGAGGCCTCGCCCGCGAAACTCGGGCATGACGAACAAATCCTCGACGTGAATGCCGGCACGGCCACGCCACGTGGAGTAGTTGTAGAAATAGAGTGCAAAGCCCACCGGCCGCGGTTGCGCGTCGGCGCCTGCCGCTGCCGGGTCCCCGTCTTCGCGGTGTTCTTCCGCGATCAGGCACTCGAAGCGTGGAGGTGCGCCGAATCCATCGCGCAACAGATCCGCTTCCGTGGTCTCGACTGCATCCGGCTCCCGTTCATAGAGCGCCAGCGAGCGGATGAAGTGAAGGATCACAGGGACGTCGGCTGGCACGGCGGCGCGGATCGAAAACATCGTGCGAACTCCTCAGATGAGGGGCTGGCGCTGGCCCTCAAATCGAGCCTACACTACCGGGTAGTGTCCATTCGGGGTTGCTACTTTCCCGGGCAAACCCATGGCTCCCGCAAGCTGCCGGGCCCAGAAGAAGTCCCTCCCTCGTACGATTTGCCGTCACCTTGCGCCTTGGAGTCACCGCGATGTCGACAAGATGGAAAGTGGCGCTTCTTCCGTCTACTCTCCTGCTGAGCCTTTTGCTGCTCGCCTGCGGGGGAGCCTCCTCGCCGAGCGAAACGTCGAGTGCGGGTAGCAAGCCGGACTTCTCGCTCTCCCTGACGCCTGCAACCGTGACCTTACCGGCTGGTGGCGGATCGCAGAACGTGACTCTTACGGCGGCCGCGTTGAATGGTTTTACCGGCGCGATCAACGCTGTGCCCAGCGGCCTCCCCGCCGGCGTGACCGCTTCCCCAGCCACGGTGACGCTGGCTCCCGCGATACCTCAGACGGTGAGCCTGACTGCGGCCCAGAGTGCCCCGGGGGCTACGGCCGCATTTACCTTTACAGGGACATCGGGGAGCTTGAGTCACGCCGCACAGGTGACGGTGAACGTAATCCCATACACGCCGCCTAGCAGTTTCACGCTTTCCGCCAGCCCCGCGACCCTCACATTGACACCCGGCGGAAGCGGCCAACCGGTCGCTATTACGGCGGTAGCGCAAAACGGGTTTGCCGCTTCCGTTACCGTGACGCTCGGCGGTTTGCCGGCTGGGGTGACCGCCTTGCCGGCAACCCTGACGCTGATTCCCGGGACGGCGCAGCCGATCACCTTCATTGCCGCTGCCGACGCGCCTCCGTTCACGGGGAATGTCACGATCCAGGGAAATTCGACTGGAAGTTCCGGCGTGATTTCTGAAAGTGCATTCCTTCCATTGACGGTTCTCCCCGCCGGCGGGCCCAACGATGTCACGACGCAGCACAACGACAATGCGCGCACCGGCCAGGATCTCAACGAAACAGCGCTCACTCCGGCCAACGTCAACGCCGTCACTTTCGGCAAGGTCAATTTCTTCGCCGCGGATGGCCTGGTGGACGCGCAGCCACTCTACTTACAAAATCTGATGGTTGGCGAACAAACCCACAATGTGCTTTATGTTGCCAGCGAGCATGACAGCGTCTTCGCCTATGACGCCGACACCGGAACCCAATTGTGGAAGACCTCGCTGATTGCAGCCGGTGAAACCACCAGCGATCCGCGTAACTGCTACCAGATCGTCCCGGAGATAGGGATCACCTCCACGCCTGTCATTGATCGAACGTATGGAACCAATGGGGCTATCTTCCTGGTGGCAATGACCAAGGACAGCGCGGGCAACTATCATCAGAGGCTCCATGCACTCGACATCACCACCGGCGCCGAACTCGCCGGCAGCCCGGTCGAGGTGCAGGCAAGTTACCCCGGTTCCGGCGCCAACAGCTCGGGGGGACGCGTAGTTTTCGATCCCGGCCAGTATGCCGAACGGGCCGGGCTGCTGCTTGTGAACGGGACGGTCTACACCGCCTGGACTTCGCACTGCGATTACCAGCCCTATACCGGATGGCTGATTCCGTATAGCGAATCGACGCTCGCCGAGGGCCCAGTGCTGAACCTGACGCCGAACGGCAGCGACGGTTCGATCTGGATGGCTGGCGCGGGGCCGGCCGCCGATGCGAGTGGCAACATCTTTCTTCTTGACGCCAACGGCACCTTCGACCCAACCCTCGATGGCAACGGCTTTCCCACTTCCCAGGATTTTGGAAATGCCTTCCTCAAGATCTCGACCGCGAGCGGTACGCCGGTGGTGGCCGATTACTTTTCGGTCGACAACACTGTCTCTGAATCAGGAAACGACGTCGACCTGGGCTCCGGTGGCGCGATGCTCTTGCCGGACGTGACCGACAGCACAGGCCAGGTTCATCAGCTGGCAATTGGGACCGGCAAGGACAGCAATATCTATGTCGTCGATCGCAACAACATGGGCAAGTTCAACGCCGCGACCAACAATTCGATTTACCAGGAACTGCCGGGCGCTCTCCCCTCCGGCGTCTGGTCGGCGCCGGCATACTTCAATAACACGGTCTACTATGGTGGCGTGGGGGCTCCGATCGAAGCCTTTCCGATCGCCAATGCCATGCTGGCAATCGCGCCCACGGCGGCTACGGCCAGCGCTTTCGTTTACCCGGGAGCAACTCCCAGCATTTCGGCGAACGGCGTCTCGAATGGGATCGTGTGGGCGGTAGGCAATACGAATCCCGCGGTGCTCTATGCCTTCAACGCTTCGAACTTGCAGGAGTTATACGACAGCACGCAGGCGGCGGCCGGGCGCGACAGCTTCGGCGCAGGCAATAAATTCATTGCGCCTACGATTGCCAATGGCAAGGTGTTTGTGGGCACACCCACGGGCGTTGCGGTCTTCGGGCTACTGCCCTAGTCGATACGCCGCTTAGTAGCGGCGCAGCAGCCGCGAGCCGAGTTCACGCTTTGCCGGCTGCAGTTTCTCCTCAAGGACCACACCCAACAAGAACGGACCAACGACCAGTCCGATGATTCCCACCCAAGTCAGAATAGAGTTCACCATGGCAGTTCCTCATTCCCATTGACGCGGATTCCATCAAAAATGTCACGACAATAGGATGCGAGGGAATAACAAGAAAGGTGCATGCGGGCTAATTACTTCGCGTCTTTCCTGTCGCGAGCCCGCACCTTGAACCAGATGGGCGAGCCGCGGAAGCCGAACGCCGCCCGGATCTGATTCTCGAGGAAACGCTCAAAGGAGAAGTGGAGTTTGGCCTGCCGGTTGGTGAAGAGGATGAATGTGGGCGGCGCAACCGCCGCCTGGGTCATGTAGAAGATCCTCATCTTGTTGGCCGCGGGGACGGTAGCGCGCTCAAAGTCCACCTGCTCGAGGAAGCGGTTCATCTGCCCGGTAGAGATGCGCTTGCGGCGCTCCGCGGCTACTTCCCGCACCAGCTTGAGCACGGTATGGATATTTTTGCCCTCGGAGGCTGAGATAAAGACTACTGGCGCATACGACAGGTACTTGAGTACGCTGCGCAGCTGACGCTCGAAGATCTCCTTGTCGGCCGGCGGCTTGCCATCGGTCCGGCCGCTCGTTACCAGATCCCATTTGTTGACCACCAAAATCACCGAGCGCCCGCTCTCATGCGCGTAGCCGCCGATGGTCGCGTCCGATGAAGTAACGCCTTCCGTGGCGTCGATAATCAAGCAGCGCCACATCGGCGGCCTCAAGGTGCCGGCGCGCCATGACCACGGAGAGCTTCTCGGCCATCTCCGTGGTTTTGCCCTTGCGGCGAATTCCGGCCGTATCGACAAAGCGCACCTGGGCTCCGTCATACTCGATTACCTCATCCACCGCGTCTCGGGTCGTCCCGGCGACAGGGGAGACGATGGCTCGCGAGGATCCGGTGAGCACGTTTAGCAACGTGCTTTTGCCGACATTCGGCCGGCCAATGATGGCGACCGAGATCTCGTGCTGCTGGTATTCGCCATGTGTGCGATGGTGTGCGCCTGAGCCCGCGCCCGAGCCCTCGCCCGAGTCCTCGACGTCTTCCTCCGCGGCTTCTTCCTCGGTCGCACCCTCGCTCGCGGTTGCCTCAGGAGAGAACTTGAGAGCGGAAAAGACATGATCGAGCAGGTCGCCGATGCCGATCCCGTGCTCGGAGGAGATGGGCAGAATGTCGCGGATCCCCAGGCGGCGATAATCATCGAGATGATCGTTCATCTGCTCGGTATCCATCTTGTTGACGGCGAGCAAAATTGGCTTGCCGCCCTGAAACAGCAGGCGGGCAAGCTCGTAGTCGGGCGAGGCCAGGGCAGTGCGGCCATCGACGACCATGATGATGAACGCGGCTTCATCGAGCGCGAAGCGTGCCTGGCGAAAGATTTCGGCGGGGATAAGCGCCTGGTCTTGGGGAAGAATACCTCCGGTATCGACCACGCGAGCGCGCTTTCCCAACCACTCGATCTCTCCGTAAATGCGGTCGCGGGTGATGCCCGGCTCGTTCCCGACAATCGACCGCCGCGAGCGGGTCAGGCGATTGAAGAGGCTGGACTTGCCGACGTTGGGCCGTCCAACAATGGCAATGCAGAGGCGCGCTGGCGGGCCGCGGCCTCGGTGTCCGTCGTGCTCTCGTGGCGCGGGCTCTCCGCAGCTCCGAGGCGCGCAACTCTGGACCACGCAATTCTGGACCAGGGATGTCGGCGTCAATGCGGCGCAGCGGTCCCTGCCGTCTTACCGGAAATTTTCGGGGGCCCGGAGCCCGCGCACCGGGCGCGGTGGCTCCGCCCGTCCGGCCCGCGGCCTTCTTCGCCGCGGCGCGCTTGGCTTCGGCGCGAGACTGATCCCTGCGATTCGCCGGGGCCGAGCGATGTGCGGCCTTGGCCACTCTGCGCGTCTTCCACCTTTCGAGTGCGGCTTCGGTTTTCTTCCCTTGGTTCCTTTGGGGGGCTTCAAACGCTGCTCCTGCTTGGCCGTAACAGGCTCTCATTCCAGTGTTTCATACATACAAGGGGGAGAGCTTCCCCAACGGACCTGAGAAGGCCCTCCGTATAGACTAGGGATTTCATTCTTACGGTTCCACGGGATCTCGCCCTTGTCCACTGTCACCAGCCCCGCTCCTTCGCTGCCTTCGCTCTATGAGTTCTTCTCCCCCGGAGGAATGCTCTCGCGCTCGAGCTTGCCCTACGAGTTTCGCAGCGGCCAGCTCCAGATGGCGCGAGCGGTCGAACGCGCGCTCGCGGAGAACAGACACCTCATCGTCGAGGCCGGTACCGGTACCGGCAAGACGCTCGCCTACTTGTTGCCTGCTCTTAGGATGGGGCAGCGGGTCATCATCTCGACCGGCACAAAGAATCTGCAGGAGCAGCTCTTCTTCCGCGATCTGCCCTTTCTCGAATCGCTCCTGGGACCGCTGCGCGTCTGCTACATGAAGGGCCGGGCGAACTATCTGTGCCGCCACAAACTGTATGCGCTGCGCGATCAGCCGATCCTGAACGGCCTGGAGGAGATCGATCACTTTGAGCAGATTGCCGCCTGGGAGAAGACGACCGCGACCGGAGATCGCGCCGAGATCGGCAAGCTGCCGGAAAACAGTCCGGTATGGTCCAAGCTCGACGCGCGAAGCGAGGCTTGTCTCGGACAAAGCTGCCCCGACTACGAGCGGTGCTTCATCACCGAGATGCGCCGCCGCGCGCTCGAGAGCGACGTGATCATCGTGAATCATCATCTCTTCTTCGCCGATATGGCGATCAAGCTGATGGCCAAGGCGGCGCCGGACGCGGGAGTGTTGCCGGAAGGCGCGGCCGTGATCTTCGACGAGGCCCATGAGCTCGAAGATGTGGCTTCGAGCTACTTCGGCATCACCCTGAGCAATGTGCATCTGGAAGAGTTGGTGCGCGATGTCGAGGCCATGCTCAAGGCAAAGGATGCGTTCTCGACGGGGGTCAAGGCGCAGCGGAGAGATGCTGCGGGAGAGGGGAAGAATGTTCTTCGCCGCGCTGCCGCAAGGCTCGGGGAGCGGCTATGGCGGGGAAGGCCGCATGCCCTTCACCGGCCGGGAAGAGTTTCTGGAGACGAATGGAGACGTTTACCTGGGAGTCGTGAATGCGCTATCCCGGCTGGAAGGGGATCTGGACGCGTTGCGTGGCGTCGAAGAAGCGCCAGGGCTCAAAAAGCGCGTGGCCGGCATCCGCGGGCAGTTGCGCTTTCTCCTCGAGGCCAATGACACGAACACCGTCTTCTGGATCGAGCGCCGCGGCGCGCCTTCCGCTGTTTCCTCGCGGGCCGTGCCGGTCATGCGCCAGGCCGCGCGCAATACCTTCTTGCAGGCCACCCCGATCGATGTCTCGGAGCTCTTGCGCGAACAGCTCTTCGAGAAGGTTCCTAGCGTGATTCTGACCTCGGCAACGCTCACGGTGCAAGGGGGCTTCGCTCATCTGAGAAAGCGGCTCGGCCTGGTGGACGCGAGAGAGCTGGTGGTGCCCTCCCACTTCCGCTATGGCGAGCAGGCGCTTCTTTACCTTCCTCCGGAGATGCCCGACCCTCGCGAACAGCGGTTTCCCGAGCAGGCGGCGCGCGTCATCCGGCGCATCCTCGACATTTCTCGCGGGCGCGCCTTCTGTCTCTTTACCAGCTATCAGCACATGCGCGACGTGCATGACAGGGTTTTCGCCGAACTGGATTATCCCTGCCTGTTGCAGGGCTCCGCCCCGCGCAAGGCCCTGCTTGAGGAGTTTCGCTCGACGCCCAATGCGGTGCTTTTCGCGACTTCCTCCTTTTGGCAGGGAGTGGATGTGCAGGGCGAGGCTCTGAGCTGCGTCATCATCGACCGTTTGCCCTTCGCGGTGCCCACCGATCCGGTGGTCGCGGCCCGCATGCGGGCCATCGAGAATGAAGGAGCGAATCCATTTCTCGAATATCAGGTGCCCTCCGCGGTCCTCACGCTGAAGCAGGGCTTTGGACGCCTCATCCGCTCGCTCGAAGACCGGGGCTTGCTGGTCCTGCTCGATCCGCGAATCCAGAAGCAGCGCTATGGACAGGTCTTCCTCGAGAGCCTGCCACCCTACCGCGTAACTCAAGATATCGCCGAGGTCGAGAGGTTTTTTCAATTCCAGGGCCCGCGCTAAAGCGCTTTGCCCTCTTCTATCCCTACCGCCTTTGCGCCGAAGGCGCGTGTGCCCGTGCGGCCAGCACCTGTCTCGGTCACAACCTTGGGTGCCCCATCCTCGCGCAGCGAGGGTGGGAGACCATCGCGGCGCTCTCGCTTTCCGTTCGATACCGCAGAGGTTAGGCGCTGAGCAACCACGAATGGCGCCGAAGGCGCGCGTCCGGATACCATGGAATGGTTGAATGATCATTTGCCATGTCCCGGAACCTCTATATCCTCGCCGGCTCGCTGCTGCTCTTCGCCCTGATCTCGGGCGGCATGAGCTTGCTGCCCAGCTCGGGGCAGCCAGGGCTGCCGGGCAACGGCTCGTTGTGGAAGACGACCGGGCTCTTTCTCTTTCTGGGCTCGCTGATCTCCGCTTTCGCGGCGGGCATGACCGCGATGTTCGAGCAGGTGGAGCGGAGGAACGAAGAACGGCAGCGCCAGCGCAACCGCAAGAATTGAAGTCGGGAAAAAGGGTGAATTGCCGGCGAGCCCTGGGATCGGGCGAGCCGGGAAGAGGGCGAGAGCGGTTTCACCGCGAAGCCCTGGAATTAGAAGTTAGGGTGAATTGCGGCATGGGTGAATTGCAGGTGAGCCCCTGAAACCGGGCTCACTGCAAGAGGGCGAGAGCGGTTTTACCGCGGAGCCCTGCAATATTGGGAGCCCTGGGAAGGGGCGAGCAAAGCAAGCCGGGGTGGAAGAGGGCGAGAGCGGTTTCACCGCGAAGCCCTAGAATGGAAGACTCATGTATGAAGTAACGGTCGAATCGGGTTTTTCTTCGGGACACTACCTGCGCAACTATCGCGGGAAGTGCGAAAACCCGCATGGCCACAACTACAAGGTCCGCTTGACGCTCTACGGCCTGGAACTCGACGATGCCGGATTGCTCCTCGATTTCAAGCTGCTCAAGCAGGTGATGCGTCCGGTTATCGACCGCATCGACCACCAGATGTTGAACGATATCGAGCCATTTACCGGGATCAACCCATCCGCGGAAAACATTGCCCGCTACTTTTACGATCAGGTCAACCGGCAATTGCACGAGATGACAGGCGGTCGCGTGATGGTGAAAGATTGCACCATCTATGAAACCGACACGACGACGGCGACCTACCATGAGTGAGCCGTGTACCTAATTGAACTGTACAAATCAATTCAAGGCGAATCGAGCTTTGCCGGTCTGCCCTGTATCTTCGTGCGCCTGGCGGGCTGCAATCTGCGCTGCGCTTGGTGCGACTCCGAATACACGTTCCAAGGCGGATACAAAAGCTCGATCGAAGAGGTTGAGGCCAGCGTGGAGCGGTTGCGGGGGGTGAAGCTGGTCGAGTTTACCGGCGGCGAGCCCATGTTGCAGGAGCGCGAGTTAGTTCCTCTCATGGAGCGTCTGCTCCAAAAACACTACACCCTCATGATCGAGACCAGCGGCGAGCGCCCGCTCGCGAACGTGCCTGCCGCAGTGCACAAGATTGTCGATGTCAAATGCCCTGGATCGGGAGAGGGCGGGAGCTTTCATCTGCCTAATCTCGATACGCTCACGGCGAACGACGAAGTGAAGTTTGTGATCGCCGGCCGGGAGGACTATGAGTTTGCCCGGCGGTTCATTCGCGAGCACGCGCTCCCGGGCCGCGTTGGCGGCATTCTGTTTTCACCCGCATTCTCGAAGACGCCGAGCCCCGATCGCAGCACGGAGAATGCCATCCTGGACCCGCGCTTGCTGGTCGAGTGGATGCTCGAGGACGAGCTCGAGGCCCGCCTGAGCCTGCAGATTCACAAGTTCGTGTGGGAACCCGCGACTAAAGGAGTCTAGCCTGCATTTCTCACCAGGTGTCGTTGCGAGGCGGTGGAGAAGGCTGCGAATACAAGGCGTGCGACGGTCGGCGCGCGCAGGCGTACTTGAACAGTACGTTGAGCACGGTGACCGAGCGCAACGCAGTGGACACGGCCTTATCGGCCGCCGCAGTAGATAGCTGGTGAGAAATGCAGGCTAGAGCCTGTTGTGAGCTCATCAACCCACGGGGACGGAAGGCTCCGGGATGGCTGCCGGGACCAGGCGTTCGCGCATGCGCAGAAGGGGCAGCTCCACCATCTTGGTAGCGGCGATCCCGATGAAGATCGCCAAAAGGTAAGGCAGAAAGGTCGATGCTACGCGGACGATTGCATGGGGGAAGTAGCGAAGCACCGCGTCTACCGGCCGCAGTACGCTGACATGCCATAGGTAGATCCCATAGGAGAAGATCCCCATGCGGGCCACGATGCGGTATGGCATCCAATGTTTCTTCCCGGGCCGGTACAACAGCAACAAGAGAGCGGCGCTGCCGTAGTCCACAAGCGTTATCAAGAAGGGCGAGCTCATGTATTGAGGCGCCGGCGCAGCGTCTGTGTCGAGATAGAGAGCGGCGAGCGCCGCGCCGATCAGCAGGCAAAGAAGAACGCGCTGTCCCTGCAGCCGGGCAAACCACTCCGGATAGAATTGCCGCAAGATTGCCAGCGCTACCCCCAAGAGCAGCGCGTCAATGCGAGTGTGGGTATAGAAGAAGAAAGACCGATGCGTCAGAATGAGCACCGCGCGAAGCGCCTCGACGGCGAGAGCCGTGGCGATGCATCCGATGAGCAGGGACGAAACCCGCCAGCGCCTGATGGAACAGAGCGCGATCAACGCCGCCAAGCCAAGATAAAAGTGCTCCTCGACCGCCAGGCTCCAGGTGTGCGATAGGGTGGTGGGAATGTAGTTCTGGATGTTCAGCAGGTTTTGCCACAGAAACGAATTCCACGGTCGAACATGGGCTATCGCCGCCACCAGGAGAAATAGGTAATACGACGGCCAAATCTTAAAGGCGCGCCGCTTCAAAAAGCGGAGAGCATCCACCTTTCCCGTCACTCTCCATTCCTTCAACATCAATCCGCCCACAAGGAAGCCGCTGAGGACGAAAAAGATGTCCACGCCAATCCACCCGAAGGTTTGAATGCGGAGCAAAAAGGGCGACGAGATCAGTCGATCGTGGGACTGGTAATGGAAGTTCAAAACCAGAAGAATTGCCACCCCACGTATGAAATCGAGTTCGATTTCGCGTTTTGGGGAGGCGGGCTTCGCTTTCATGGAAAAATGCTAGAGCATTTTCACTGAATGCTAGAGCATTTTCAGTTCAGGTGTATACAAGGTAGCCACCCTCGTCGCGGCTTTTTCTTAAGGAAAGCCGCACCTTACTACATTTTCCAGTGCACAGTAGAAGTGAAAATGCTCTGGCACGCAGCGATCACGCTTTCCCCGGGCTTCCAGGTAAATGCGAGAACCGTCACAGGATCTTATTTTGCAACCTCACCGCTGTGTTTAGGGTTCTTACCTACGGTTCTAAGTTAGGGTGAATTGCGGGTGAGCCCCTGGCATCGGGCTCACCCGCAAGAGGGCGAGAGCAGCAGTACCGCGAAGCCCTGCAATATTAAGGAGATCTCCCCCATGAGAGTGCGCCTGCTCTTGACCGCCTGTCTGTTCGCCCTCCTCTCGCCTGCTCTCCACGCGCAGCTTGGCCTCTATGGCAGCTTCACTACCGTCAATCTCAACATGTCCGGCTCCAACGGGTGGATCAATGGAGGCACCTTTGGGGCCTACCTCGCCCATGGACATCTCGCGCTGCTGAATCTGGGTGTGGATGCTCGCGGTTCATTCTCGAGCGGCGGCTCGACGTCGTTTGATAGCGGAGCGATTGGGCCTCGGGTGGCTTTCAATACGCATTTCCTGCCCTTGCTGCCCTATGTCGAAGCGACGGCGGGCGTCGGGCATGCGAATTTCATAGGGTCCACCGAAGTGACCAAATTCGAGTACCAGTTTCTGGGGGGTATCGATTACACGGTCCTACCTCGGCTCGATTGGCGCGTGGTCGAGTTCAGCTATGGAGGGTTGTCGGGGTTGAACGGCTACAGCATACATCCCAAAACCATCAGCACTGGGATCGTCCTGCGGGTGCCGCGAATATGGGCGGTCATCCCCTAGCAGCCCGTCAAGCGATGGCGGAACGCGCCGTCTCGATTCCATCGAGCGCCTTCCAAAGGGCGCGTGCCGCGCGCGTGACTCCGGAGAGCACTTCCTCCGCGCGTGCCGGGCTCTTCTCGATTGAGTCGTCGATGAGCTTGCGCCAAACGGCGGAGTGGTGAACGTCAGCGGTGATGTGGACGGAGAAATACTCGCCGGTCCGCGCGGATGCCCCGTAAAACTTGGTCAGGCCGGCAAGCTTCTCTTGTGCGATTCGGGGTACCTGCGACTCGTAGGCATAAAAGGCTCCGAGGGCTTCGGGCAAGCTGGCCCGCTCGGCGATGTCACGGAAGGTTCCGACCAGATCCCGCACCTCGTCTAAAATCTCCGCTTTGGCGGGTGTTTCTGCGCTCGCGGCCGGGGCGCCGATTCCTTCGGCGAACTGTTTCCAAAGATCGGCATGGGAGCGCCCGTGAATCTCTTCCTCCGCGGCGTTCGAAAGAATCGCCTTGCGGACGGAGCCATCCGGCAGACGTGAATGCAGACGGGTCAGATAGGCGGGAAACGCGCTGACATGTTCACCATACTGTTGGCCATAGAAGGCCAGCTGGTCTCGCGTCAACTCGCCTTTGGACCAAGCCCGGTAGAAGGGGTGTTGCAGCAGATCGTACTGGGCAATGGTTTCGCCCACACGCGTCCAAAGTTCCGGCGACTTCATCTCTAGATTCCTCCGCTCCCGCATAACGGTCTCTATGATCGATCATCGCCTCCGATCGCCATCCTGGCAAGGGCCTCCGATCGCCATCTTGGCAAGGCTCGAGCAAGGGAACTCATGCCATGACGAGCCCTGCCCGTCCCGGTGATCCTAAGAATGAAACCCGCCATCGATAGATTGATGGCGGGTTTCATGTGCTCAACAGCGCAGAGAAGAGAGTCCGCGCACGATGCCGGTCAGGTTACATGGGTTTGGCGGACATAATCTGTCCGCGGATCTCCCCGCCTTTGTGTGCGGCAGTGTGGATGTTCACGTACCACATCCCACCCTCTAAATCTTTTTCCTGAGCCGGCGTCAACGTTGCCGTCCCGCTAATTGGGCTATCCATAGAGGCGGCCTTGATCGCAACCTGTGGCCCGGCGTTGGATCCTGCCGCGGCTGGACCATGGAAGTGCGCTGCCGTGGCGGGTCCGCTGAGACCGCTGTAGGTGAGGCGGTAGGTCAACGTGTTGGTGTCGGTATCGAGACTTGCGACCAGCCTCCCCTTGCCCTGGGAATC
This sequence comes from uncultured Acidobacteriaceae bacterium, assembly GCA_963746665.1. Classification (GTDB taxonomy): domain Bacteria; phylum Acidobacteriota; class Terriglobia; order Terriglobales; family Acidobacteriaceae; genus PALSA-350. Next base: position 220,000 of record CAVVBW010000001.1, read on the forward strand.
CGTTGCCGGACTTTCAGCGGAGGCCGTGAGATCGGCCGTGAAGCGCATTTTCTCGGCCGAGGCGCCGAGCGTCAAGGATGCGACTGCTACTGCAATCAGGATGATATGGAATCGGCTACCAAGCAATTTCATGGAAGTCTCCCTTGTTAGAAGTGAACTTTCGGCGGAGAGGCTGGACCCAGCGACGACACCTGCGTCAGATGCGCGTTTCCCTCCGCGGGATATCTAGAGCAAGAACAGGCTCTAGCAGGCCGTTCATACAAGCCCGGGATGGCGTCATCGATGAAAGAACAGTTAAAGGTCAGGACGCCGGCGGACTCCCCAATGTACTTCAAAATGCGGATCGCAAGCGAGCTATTTCCTTATCCTTCCGCAACCCCAGCGCGGTCAACTACCCAGCCGAATGGCTCCGGTGAGTTCAGAGACCCGAGCGAGATGGTGGCGTCCGCACCAGTGCTCGAGGGCGTCCGAGATCCGTTCCACCGCGCGGGGGTCGGCATAACTCGCGCTCCCCACCTGGACCGCAGTGGCTCCGGCGAGCAGGAACTCTACCGCATCCTCCGCCGTGGCGATGCCGCCTATGCCCAATACAGGGATGGAGACCGCGCGAGCGGCCTCATATACCATCCGCACCGCAATAGGCTTGATAGCCGGACCGGAGAGCCCGCCGGTAACGTTGGCGAGGCGCGGACGGCGGGTTTCCACATCGATCGAGAGCGCAACGAAGGTATTGATCAGCGAAATTGCATCGGCCCCCGCCGACTCGGCGCACTGCGCCATTTGGGCAATCGAAGTCACGTTCGGCGACAGCTTGACGATAAGCGGGCGCTTGGCGACGGCCTTGCACCGGGTAATGAGTTGATCGAGGATGCCGGTGTCGGTGCCGAAGATCATGCCGCCGTGCTGGGTGTTGGGGCAGGAGACGTTCAGTTCGTAGGCGGCAATGCCCGGAGCGGAGTCGAGCGCCTCGACGACGGCGACATAGTCCCGTACTTCATATCCGAAGACGTTGGCGATGCAGGCGGTTCCGGCATAGCGTTTGAGCGCGGGAAGCTTTTTCTCGAGGAAGGCCTCGACGCCGATGTTCTGCAGGCCAATGGCGTTGACCATGCCGGCAGGCGTTTCGATCAGGCGCGGCGCTTCATTGCCCGCCAAGGGCTCGGCGGAGAGCCCCTTGGTCACAAAGCCGCCGATGCGGTCAAGCGAGACGATGTCTTCGAATTCTATGCCGTAGCCAAAAGTTCCGCTGGCGGCAATCACCGGATTGCGCATCGTGATGCCAGCGAAGTGAACGCTCATGTCGGTCTTCACTGGGGAGTCTGTACCGGGGCGGGGGACGGGGCGGGAGACGGGCCGGGGGCCGGGGGCACCGCGGTACTGGCCGGACGGCGTCTGCGAACGGGAACCTCGGGGGGGACAGCGTGAATCGCCTGATTGAGGACGTGGCCGATCGAGGCCGAAGGCTGATTGACGCCGAGCAGGGAAGCCAACGTGGCGGCCAGATCCACCGGTTCCACCCGGCCGTGGTAGATCCCGGGAGCAAAAGGCGCGCCATAGAGGCCGAGAGGCACATGGCGGTCGTAGGACCAGGGGCTGAAATGGGTGGTCCCACTCTGCAATTTGGGCATTTCGAAGTCGGCGGGGATCACCATGACGTACCAGCCGCCGTTGGGGCTGTAGCTATGGGAGAGTAGGAGCCCCCACTCGGAGGGCGGAAAGGCTCCGGCGGCAAGCTGCAGCCGGGTGTAATTTCCAACTACGACGGGAACAGGCGGCAGCCGCACCGGGGGCGGCGGCAGAATCGACAAGTCCGGGAGCGCCGCGGCCTCCGCGCCTCGGGAGGACCTCGTGCGCTGCGCGGTGCCGGCGCTCGGGGCTACCTGAGTCGCTGGACTGGGCTTTGCGCCGGCATTGAGAGTGGGGCTGGGAGCGGGATTGGGGTTCACCACCGTGTTCGGCTGCTGTGCGGCGTTAGGGCTCAAGGCGGAAGCCTGCGCCGCTGACTTCGCCGGGGTCTCCGTGCTGGCCGGGCCCTGCGCCTCCCCCTCGCCCGGAGCCGCCGGAGCCAAAGAAGCGAACGCAGCCGGAACGGCCTGTTGGATGGCCTGCTCCGCCTCCTGCTCGTTGATGCCGGCAACTTCAAAGGATGGGCGGTTGAGCGCGATGTAGGGCAGCTCTTGATTGGGCAGCAGGTACTGTATCTTTTCTCCCGGCGAGAACTTTGCATTCATCGCCTCGTTTAGGTTCGAGGTGAGCTTGGCCAAGTCGATGGTGGCGGCGGGTATTCCAAGTTGGTCGGCAACCGCGGGAACGGGAGCGACGCCGTGGTCGGCGGAGAGCGCGATCCAGACCGATGGCAGGCCGCCCGGGATGTTCTTTTCGAGCCAGGTGAAGAAGCTGTCGAGCTGCTGGTCCAGGCTGTCGACCATCGCTCTCTCTTCGGGCGAGTCCGGCCCGACCTGGTGCCCGAGGATGTCGTTCGCCGACAGGCTGATGGTGAGGAGGTCGGTCGTGGAGTGCATGCCGAGGTTTTCGCCGCTGATAAGGGCCCGGGCAAAGTCGAGCTCATAGGAATTGGCGGCTGGGGTGCGCCCGACGCTGTCATAGAACTTATTCGGGACCGACGAGCCAGCCTCCTGCTCGGCCTGCTCGATGCGGCCGTTGGTGTTGAAGGCTGTAACCCAGTCGGGGAGGGCGGGCATGTAGTAGCTCGAGGTAATAAAGGCCCCGGAAGCGGGGTCGATCCAATAGGCGCCATTGGCCGAGTAGCCGATGGGGAGAATGGCCGCGCGATCCTTGAGGGAGATGCCGAATACCCGGGACTGTCCCTGGGTCGCCAAACGCAGTGAATCGCCAATGGTCGAGGCGCGCAGATTGAGCGGCGAAGCTCCGGCGCTCGCCGCTTTTTTGTCAGCGATCCCCAGCAGAGGGTAGCGGTCGTCTTCGACGGAGCTGACGGGGCGCTCTTTATTGCGAGTCAAGTCCCACCAGGCGTTCGCGGAGATGCCGTGGCCATCGGTGTAGGCGCCGGTACCTAGAGTGGCGTGGCCGGGAGCGGTCACGGTGTTGGCATAATCGTAGTAGCAATCCTCAAAATAGGCGCCATGATCCAGAAACAGGCGGAAGCCCCTGCCCTTGAAATCGGAGCGATAGCGGTCCAGGTAGTCGGCGCGGAATTGATCGATCACGACGATGACGACCAACTTCGGATGCGCGTCATAGGCAGTGGCCCGCGCTCGCGGAATGACGGAAAGGACGAGCAGGACAACGAGCACGCGGCAGAGGGAGAACTTGAAGGTCGCCATGGCCACTACCAGTATCGCAAAACAGAGCCGTCCGTGGTATTGAACGGGCTTTTTCAGCAGCCTGCGGGAAAGGTTCCGGTACATTAGGGACTTATGCTCGATCTGAACTTTGTGCGGGGCAACCTCGAACTGGTTGAAGAAAAGCTGAGGATGCGGGGAGAGGCGCAGGCCGCGCTGTTAGCCGATTTTCGCGAGTTCGATCGCGCACGGCGTCAGCGGATTACCCAGGCCGAGACGCTCAAGGCGGAGCGGAACAAGCTGAGTGAAGAGGTCGCCCGCAGAAAGAGAGCGGGCGAGGATGCCGCCGAGGTGATGGAGCAGACACGAGCGCTGAAGGGAGAAATGGAGAACCTCGACCGAGGGGCAAACGAGGCCGAAGCGGCCATGCACACCTTGCTGGCGCAGATTCCCAACCTGACCCAGGAGAGCGTGCCCCCGGGCCGCGGCGAAGAGGACAATCTCGAGGTATCGCGCTGGGGAGAGCAGCCGCGATTCGAATTCCAGCCGAAACCTCACTGGGATCTGGGCGCGGCTTTGGGAATTCTCGACCTCGAGCGCGCCGCGAAGATCTCCGGAGCAAGATTTGCCGTCTATTGGGATCTTGGCGCGCGCCTGGAGCGGGCGCTGGCTAACTTTATGCTGGATCTCCATATCCGCGAGCACGGATATCGCGAGGTGCTGCCTCCCTTTCTGGTCAATGGCCTCTCTTTATTCGGCACCGGACAACTGCCCAAGTTCGCCGGGGATCTCTTCAAGTGCGAGAACGGTGATTACTGGTTGATCCCCACCGCCGAGGTCCCGGTCACCAATCTCTATCGCGATGAAGTCCTCGACGAGGCGGTTTTGCCCTTGAGCCTGACTGCTTACACTCCTTGCTTCCGCTCCGAGGCCGGCTCCTACGGCAAGGATGTGCGCGGGATCATCCGCCAGCATCAATTCCAAAAGGTGGAAATGGTGAAATTTGTGGTCCCCGAGGAGTCGAATCAAGAACATGAGCGGCTGACGGGAGATGCCGAAGACGTGCTCCAGAAGCTGCAGCTTCCTTACAGAAAGATGCTGCTCTGTGCCGGCGACACGAGCGCCTCCTCGGCAAAGACCTATGATCTGGAGGTCTGGCTTCCCGGACAGGGCTTGTATCGCGAGATCTCCTCCTGTTCCAACTTTGAGGCATATCAGGCGCGGCGGGCGAATATCCGCTACAAGCCTCGGGGCAGGAACAAGCCGGAGTTCGTGCACACGCTGAACGGGAGTGGCCTCGCGGTGGGGCGGACGTGGCTTGCTATTTTGGAGAATTACCAGCAGCCTGATGGAACGGTCCGCGTTCCCGAGGCGCTTGTTCCATATATGGGTGGCGAACGGGTGATTCGGCCTAGAAGTTAAGAACAGGCTCTGAAGGCTGTTAAGGACGGGTTCTCGCGAGAAAGGGAGCAAATCGCCATGGGTAAAATTCTGAAGAGCTACCTGTTTTGGACCTATCCGCGGGGGAGCTTCCACTACGACGTGTTGGTGACGCTGATTCTGGCGTTTCTTTTCCTTTCGCCGCTCGCGATCAACTACCATGAGCGGCCCCAGGAGACGCTCACCTCGACCAGCGGCGTGATGGTGAAGACCGCCGGCGCGGATGCGCTTATCTACGACATTGGAGCTGATCAGATCGCAGACGGTGCGCGAGGCGGAACGGGGGAGATCGTGAAAGCGGAGTTGCAGAAGCGGATCGAGGCGATCTCCGGCAGCATGCAGATAGATCGCTATAGCGCACAAAAGGATGCCAGCGGCCGGGTGACGACGTATCGTGTCTGGGCGCATCGCTAGAGGGAATGGCGAGAGGAAATGGCGAGAGGAAATGACCCTCAGCCGGGGGCACGGCATCGAAGAGAAAGTGGGTTGAAAGCACCATGGGTCGAATCGGAAGGATGATTGTTTGGCTGGCCTTGTCGCCGATGGTGGCGGGATTCAGCCTGGCGCATGGTGCGGCGCAAGGGTCGCAGGCCAATCCTTCCACCTCATCCACGGTTTCGGGGGGGTTGAACAAGATCATCGCCGAGCTGAACGCCGCGTCCGCGAAGTTCAAGAGCGCCCAGGCTGATCTTAGCTCGGACGACTTTCAGGCGGTGGTCCAGGTAGACGAAATCCAGACGGGCACGATCTACTTCGAGCGGCGCAAGGGGGAGACCGTGGTGGCGATGCAGATCAAACAGGTGGACGGCAAGGATGCCCCGAAGTTCGTGGTCTATGAGGACGGCCAGCTCCAGTTCTATCAACCCGCGATCAAGCAGATGACCATTCTCCGCGCTGGCGCGAACCGTGGCCAGGCGGAAAGCTTTTTGACGCTGGGCTTTGGAGGCAGTGGCGACGACCTCCAGGCAAATTGGGATGTAACCCTGGTGGACGAGGAAGCACTGGACGGCATAGAAGTGGCCAAGCTCGACCTGAAACCCAAGGCGCAAAACGTGCAGAGCATGTTTACGCATGTGACCGTTTGGGTCGATCCCACGAGAGGCGTCTCGCTCAAACAGATCTTCTATGAGCCTTCTGGAGACCGGCGTACGGCCACTTATACCAATATCAAGTACAACCAGCCGATTCCAGAGGATGTCTTCCACATCAAGACCGCGCCCGGAACGACGATCCAAACCAAGTAAGTGCAACGCCAAAGCAAGTGTGAACAGGTCCTGGCATCGGCGTTGCTGTAAGCTGTAGTAAACCCTGTAACGGGGCTTTGCCTGCCTGAGATACGATGCGGCTGGCGCCATACCTGCATATTTTGCGAGAACTAGGTCTGCCGCGGCGAAATCAAGGACAGGTTCGAATATGAATCGCCAGATTTTTTTCGATCCGCAGCGCAAACGCTGGAAGCGTCTCAGGCGCATTTTCGACGTGGCGGCGGTTGTCTCGACCGTCATTCTTGTGCTGTTTTTCTTGAGCGTTGTGCGCGCGCAGCACCTTCCTGAACTGCTTTTGCCGACACCCAAGCGAAACTACCGGCCGCTCACGGCCCGCCAGGCGGCTGCCGACCTCCGCGCTCAATTTCAGCGTTCGACAAGACGGCGAACGCGCCGCAAGCCCTCTGAGATTCCGTTCAACTCCGGCGAAAGCCTGCGTGCCGCCTACTACGTGGACGACGATCCCGGCAGCTATGCCTCTCTCAAGGCCCACATCCACCAGATCGACATGCTCTTTCCCGGCTGGCTGTATGTCACGTCGCCCGATGGCACGCTGCAGGCGGGTTCGGTGGTGCAATATCCGGCGCGCGTGTACGACGTGGTCGATGCGAACGGAGTCCATGACGTTGATCCGCAGAACAAAGTGCGCGACCTGATCGCCGCGACGCATGAAGATACGGAGATTTTTCCCCTTCTCTCCAACTACAACGTGATGACCCAGGATTGGGACGCAGGGGTTGGGGTCATGCTGAACAATCCCGAGGCGCGACAACATCTGGAAGACCAGCTTATGAAATTCTTCGCGGCCAAGCCGAGCTACCGCGGGGTCTCGCTCGATCTGGAAGAGCTCCCCGATGACGCGGTTGGGGGGTATCACGCCCTGATCGGCGAGTTGTATGCACGGATGCACCCGAAGAATCTGCGGATCTATGTCAACGAAAGTGTCGATGCCGACGACCAGGAACTCTCGTTCCTGGCCCGGAATAGCGACGGCATCCTGCTGATGAACTATGACCAGCATGAGGTGACGAGCGGGCCGGGACCGATCGCGGCCGAGGATTGGTTTGAGAATAACCTGGCGCGGGTGTTGAAGATCGTGCCTAAGGAGAAGGTGCTCTGCGCGATCGGGAATTATGGCTATGACTGGACCATGTCGCTGCCGGCGAAGGGTTCCCATGGGCCGCCCAAGGTGCTGGGCACTCCTGCCAGCATCTCCGTTCAGGACGGTTGGCAGGCCGCCTCGGACGCGGGCGCGGAGATACGTTTCGCAGGCGATGAGTTGAATCCGCATTTCGCCTATGATGACGAAGACGCCCACGTGCGTCATCAGGTGTGGATGCTGGATGCGGTGACCGCGCTGAACGAGTTGCGTGCCGCCCGGCAGATGGGCTTGCAGACGTTCGCTTTATGGCGGCTGGGCTCCGAGGATCCCTCGCTGTGGTCCGTATGGGACCACCCAAGCAACAGAGACGCCCCGCGGCGATTGACGACCGACATACCCCCCGGCGACGATGTGGACACCGATGGCGAAGGGGATATTCTGCGCATCACCGGCAAGCCTCACATGGGTTCGCGCACCATCGACATGGACGCGGACAACTGGACGGCGACCGACGAGCGCATGGTGAACTACCCCCAGCCCTACACGATCCGCTACTACGGGTATAAGCCGGGCGAAGTCGCGCTCACCTTCGATGATGGGCCTGACCCCAAATGGACCCCCAAGATTCTGGACATTCTCAAAGCGAAACATGTCAATGCGACCTTCATGGTCATCGGGGAAGAAGCCCAGGACAATGCGGGAATCCTCAAGCGGGAAGTGGCCGACGGGAATGAGATCGCCAGCCATACCTTTACCCACCCGGACATCAGCGAAATCTCTCAGCGTCAAGTGGAGCTGGAACTGAACTTGACCGAGAGGCTTTTTGCCAGTGAATTGGGCATCAAGCCGCTGTTTTTCCGTCCGCCGTATTCCATCGATACGGAGCCGGAAACCAACGACCAGGCGGCGCCCGCCTACTTCATCCAGCAGATGGGCTACACCATCATCGGCAACCAGATCGACACCAATGACTGGGACGAGCGAGTAAAAAGAACGCCCCAGAGTATCACCCGGGATGTTCTCGATTATTTGCAACTCATGAAGACGAAGCCGCAATTTCGCGGCAGCATCATCCTGCTGCACGATGGCGGGGGAGACCGCGCAGTCACCGTAGCGACCTTGCCGGTGTTGATCGACACACTGCGCGCCCACGGCTACAAGATCGTGCAGGTATCGGACCTGATGGGCAAGACGCGAGCGGAAGTGATGCCGGCGTTGACTCCCAGGGAGCGGTGGCAGGCGCGCGTGGATTCAGTTGCCTTCTTCGCTTTTTCCTTCTTCAGCCACTTTGTGGTGATGGTCTTCTTTTTGGGCGATGTCTTGATGAGCGCCCGCTTGATCCTGGTCGGCATCTTTGCCTTGATCGATCGGTTGCGCCGCAAGCACGACCCGGAAGGGGCCGCCGATTTTTACCCGCCAGTCGCCGTGCTCATCCCCGCATACAACGAAGAGAAGGTGATCGTGCGCACGATCCGGTCAGTGCTGAACTCCGATTACATCAACCTGCGATTGATTGTGATTGACGACGGCTCGACCGACCGTACTTTTGAGGCAGCGCGGGCAGCCTACCCCGAGGAGATCGCCTCGGGACAGTTAACGGTGCTGCACAAGAGCAATGCCGGTAAAGCCGAAGCATTGAATTTCGGGGTGGACAGCGTCAAGGAGCCGGTCTACGTCGGCATCGATGCCGATACGGTGATTGCTCCGGATGCCGTTTCGCGGCTCATCAGCCACTTCGCCGATCCCCGGGTCGGAGCGGTGGCGGGCAATGCCAAGGTCGGCAACCGGGTGAACCTGTGGACGCGCTGGCAGGCGCTCGAGTACATCACCAGTCAGAATTTCGAGCGGCGCGCGCTGAACCTTTTCAATGTGGTGACCGTGGTCCCCGGGGCGATTGGCGCCTGGCGCACGGCGCCTGTAAGGCATAGCGGCGGCTATCCCGTGAACACCGTGGCAGAGGACGCGGATTTGACCATGAGCCTGCTCGAGCAAGGCTACAAGGTGGTCTATGAAGACCGTGCGCTGGCCTTTACCGAGGCCCCGGTCAACGCGCGCGGCCTCATGCGCCAGCGCTTCCGCTGGTCCTTTGGCACGCTGCAGGCGGTCTATAAGCACCAGAGGGCTTTTTTGAAGAACAAGGCCATGGGATTTTTCGCGTTACCCAATATCTTGATCTTCCAAATCCTGCTGCCGCTGGTCTCGCCTTTCATCGATCTGATGTTTATCGCAGGGACCGTTCGTTACCTGATCGACCGCCACTTTCACCCGGAAACGGCCAGCGCCGGAAGCTTCGAGAAGCTGCTCACCTATTTCCTGGCGTTTCTGGTCATCGACTTTGTTACCTCGGCGCTTGCCTTCTCGCTCGAGCGGCGGCACGCGGCAAGCAAAGGCGACGGGTGGCTGCTCTTCCACATCTGGCTGCAACGCTTCGCCTATCGGCAACTCTTTTCACTGGTCCTCTTTAAGACGGTGAAGCGGGCGATCGACGGTAGCCCATTCAATTGGGACAAACTGGAGCGGACCGCGGAGATGTCAAGCCAGACGGAAAGCATCACGGCGGCCAGGTAAAGCATTTAGCGGCGAGCTGGCGGCGGGCACGACGCCCAAGAGCGAACCCCATGTTGCTGAATCAGCATACTTTCCAGGCAACCATGCGGCCGCGTCTGGGATCTTAATGGACAACGAGTTTGTTGGAAACCGCTCAAGCGGAGGTCGCGTCGCAAGACTGTCGTTCACTGCCACATTCGCCGGGAGGAAGTTCATGATGGCCCTGGCATCGATTCATGCCGAAAGAACTAAGTTATTCAACAACCTGTTCCGCAATTATCAGAGCGTGCCATTCGCGATTCGAACCCCAGGCGGCTCGCGCTGGAATTCATCCCCATCCGCCGAGCCGCAATTTACGCTGGTCTTCAAAACATCGGATGTGTTGCAAGTCTTAATCGACAATCCAAATGAGCTGAAGCTTGGAAAAGCCTTCATTGACGGCGATCTCGATATTGAAGGCGATCTGTTCAGTGCGTTCGATGCCGAGGAGCATATTCTTGCCCAGCCGCTTCATCTCTCGGGAGCACTCGTAGAGAGCGTCTGCCGTGGGCTCTCCCGTGCGGTTCGCGGTCTCGTCTGCGGCCGGCGGCATTCCCGCCGCCGGGATCGCTCCGCAATCTCCCACCACTATGATCTGCCTATCCAGTTCTTTCGCCCCTGGCTCGGTTCTACGCTTGTCCATTCCTGCGCTTACTTCCGCGATCTAAAGAGAGACGATCTGGACAGAGCACAGAACAACAAGCTCGAGCTTATTTGCCGCAAGCTTGACTTGCAGCGCGGTGAGCGATTTCTGGACATCGGTTGTGGGTGGGGCAGCCTCGCAATGTACGCGGCTTCGCATTATGGAGCCAATGCTCGCGGCATCACCTTGAGTAGAGAGCAAGCCCTGGTCGCGGCTCGCCGGATCTCGCAGGAGAAATTGGGCAGGCAGTGTTTTGTTGAGATACGCGACTACCGGGACGCGCCCTTGTTGCCCTACCGGTACGACAAAATAGCCAGCGTCGGCATGTTCGAGCATGTCGGGCTGAAAAATCTGAGTAGGTATTTTTCCATCGGCTACCGGATGCTCAAGCCGTCCGGCTTGTTTCTGAACCATGGAATCGCCCGGTCCTACTCGAGTCCTCCTCGCAAAGACTCTTTTATCGAAAGATATGTATTTCCCGACGGGGAGCTAGCCACCATTTCCGACACTATCGAGTCGGCAGAATCCGCTGGTTTTGAGGTGCGGGACGTCGACAATCTTCGCGAACACTATGCGCAGACACTGCGCATGTGGGTCGAAGCACTGCGGAGGAATGCTACGGCAATCCTCGAGATCGTTCCTGAAGCAACCTATCGTACCTGGCTCCTATACATGGCGGGGTCCACCGCTGCCTTTGAGCGCGGCGATATCTTGATCTACCAGATCCTGTTGCGCCGTTCCGAGCGAAATGTCAGTGAGCTCCCGGCCGCGCGCGAGAACTGGTATCGCGGTTGGGAAGACGCGCCGGCGCGGCGGACCGCTTAGCCATCTGCGGGAAAATGCGCCGCCTTCTATGCAGGGCGAGGACGCAACGCAGCCAGAAACGCGTCGACCGGCAACGTATTGAGCACATCGTCCCTGGTGAGCCATGCCCGCCGCAATTGGCGAACGCCATAACGCATCGTGTCTAAATGGCTGGTATGGTGGGCGTCTGTATTGATCACGATCTTGCCGCCCAACTCCTTCGCCAGACGCAGGTGAACGTCGCTCAGATCGAGGCGGTCGGGGTAGGCATTGTGTTCGAGGGCCACACCCATCTTCACGGCACGCTCGAGCACGGCGGCAATGTCCATGTCATAAGCTTCGCGGCGCAGCAGCAATCGTCCCGTGGGATGGCCAAGGATCCTGACGTAAGGATTGTCGAGGGCCTGGAGGATGCGGTTTGTCATCTCCTCCTTCGGCTGATGGAAGAGCGAGTGCGCACTGGCGATGACCACATCCATCTGGGCCAGCACTTCATTCGCGAGATCGAGTTCTCCATCGCCCAGAATGTCGACCTCGATGCCGGTGAGGATACGGATGCGGCCTTCCATCTCCAGGTCAATTTCGTGAATGCGCTTTAAATGCTCAAGAGCGCGTTCTTCGTTCAGGCCATTGGTCATCGCGAGATTCTTCGAGTGGTCGGTGATGGCGATATAGGAATAGCCGCGGGCAAGAGCCGCCTCCGCCATCTCAAGAATGGTGTTCTTCCCGTCGGTCGCCTGGGTGTGCATGTGCACATCACCGCGCAGATCGCTCTGCTCGATCAGCCTAGGCAAACGATGCTCGGCCGCGGCGGCGATTTCTCCCTGGTTTTCGCGCAGTTCCGGGGCAATCCAATCGAGGCCCAGGGCGCCGTAGATCTCCTCTTCCGTGGCCGCGGCGATGGCTCGTCCGTCCTCCAAACGCGCGAGCGCATACTCGTTCAGCGTGTAGCCTTGCTTTAACGCGCGTTGACGGAGCGAAACATTGTGCATCTTCGAGCCGGTGAAGTATTGGAGGGCCGCGCCATAACAGCCCTCCGGCAGGAGACGCACATCGACTTGCAGTCCGCCGCGCAGACGAAAGCTCACTTTGTTCTGGCCCTTCGCGATAAGATCGACGATCGGTGGATAGGCCGCCGTGTACTCGACGGCCGCGGATACATTGTCTTCGGCAGAAGCCGGTCCCGTAGCCAAAATATCCAGATCGCCGACGGTTTCGCGTCCGCGCCGCAGGGAACCCGCCGCGACTACGCGATCGATCCCGGCGAACTGCCGCAGATAAAGCGTGAGCCGCTCCGCCGCGGCTTCGGCTTGGTCGATGAGGAAGCGGCCGCTGTTCTCGCGGTAATCGGCAATACCCTTCTCCAGCTTTTCAATCAGCTTTTGCCCAAAGCGCGGCAGACCCTTGAGCTTGCCTTGCTGGATAGCTACTGCGAGCTCCTCGACGCTCGAGACCTCAAGCGCCTCCCACAGCATCGCAACGGTTTTAGGTCCCATGCCCGGAAGCTTGAGCAACTCAAGCATGGTCGGCCGGTATTTTGTAAGCAGCTCATCCCGGAGAGGGAGACTGCCTCGCGCTTCAATCTCGAGGATATTGGCTACCATCCCCTTGCCGATGCCGGGTATCTCGAGCAAGCGCTTGGGCTCCTGACAAAGCTTGCCCAGCTGCTCGGTCGAGTTCTCGACCGCTTCGGCGGCGCGCCGGTAGGAGCGTATCCGAAAAGGATCGCCGCTGCCGATCTCAAGCAGATCGGCGGTCTCGGCGAGCAATTGCGCAATGGATTTGTTGTCGATCGGACCCTCGAAGAACCGCTTCAGCTGCAGAATACAAGATCCGGCGTCACCCTATACTGGAAGGTATTGGAACCGGGCGAGAGCGGCTTCACCGCGAAGCCCTGGAATATTAGGTGAATTGCGGAGCGAGCCCTGGGAAGGGGCGAGCAGAGCAAGAGGGCAAAGCGCGACAGACTGCGGGAAAACGCGCCGAAGCAACAAGCGAGGTGCTAGAGAATGTCTGGATCGGCAATGAGTCACGCTGGTTCTTGTGCATTCAATAGGCCCCCGATCTGTTTTCCCATAGTCTGTTTAGCGCGGGCCCTGCAATAGAAGTAATGGGTGAATTGCGGAGCGAGCCCTGGGAAGGGGCGAGCAGAGCAAGAGGGCGAGAGCGGCTTCACCGCGAAGCCCTGCAATATTAGGGAAAGGGTTTATGGCCGCACTGATCGATGCTATTAGCGTCAAGCGCAAGACTTTGTTTGAGTTTGAAAACACTCCCTACTACTGCCTGGAGGCAGAGGTGAACACGCCTACCGCTCGTGGCGGCCAGACTCTGGTACGCCTGAAAATGCGCAACCTTCTTACGAGCGCGGTCTTTGAGAAGACATTCAAGGCGAATGACAAGTTCAAGGAGCCGGATCTCCAGTTGGTCCCGGCCTCCTATCTCTATAGAGACAGCGATGGGTCTCACTTTCTCGACCAGGAAAGCTACGAGACCCTCACCCTTGCCGATGATGTAGTGGGAAATGCGCTGGATTTGCTGATCGCGGGCACTTTGATCCAGTTGCACAAGTACAACGGCAATCCCATCGGCCTGCAGTTGCCAGCGTTCGTTGAACTGGACGTTGCCTATACGGAACCCGGGGTGCGGGGTGACTCGTCGAGCGGCAGCGTGACCAAGACAGCCAGACTGGAGACCGGCCTCGAGATCCGTGTTCCCCTCTTTATCAAAGAAGGGGAAAAGGTGAAGGTATCGACCGAGAATCGGGAGTTCGCAGGGCGGGCCTGAGTTGTCTCTGGATTACCAAGGAGCCATCCCGGTAGGGGCCGAGTGGTATCGAGCAGCGCGAGAGTGCTAAGGGAAAAACCACTTGAGGGATATGCATCCGTAGCGGTCACCAAAGAGAATCAGCCAATCGAAGTCGCGCGGAAGAGATCCTAGCCAAGTGGCAGCTTCAAAACAGGAGCTCGTTGGCAGGATCTCCGCGCCGGAAAAATCTGGCGATTCTTTCGCAATCTGAACAACTGCAGCGTCTTGGATTCTCGGGTGTACTCAATTCAGCGTGGTGCACCCTATCAGGAGAGGGCCGTTTCGGGGGAGATGGCCCTTCTCTCTTTTTCGCCTTCTGCCAACACAATCTCTAAACCCCTCCGAGTATGTTCTGTGCGCAAGCCTCATCTGTGGGGGAATTCGCGTCGATGAAAAGATCACTCGTTCTATTTGCAGGGCTCGCCATGGCCCTTTCAGCGCCGGCAGGGTTAGCGGAAGAATTGCCGGCAGCGCCCGAAATGGCGTTTGTGCAGCCATCGATGGTCGCCGCTCAAAAGCCTGCGCCACCGCTCAAACGAATCTCTTGGGTTGAATATTCGCTCTATAGCGGCGTTATCGCCACCCACGCCGCGGATTGGGCCACGACCGAGCGCTGTGTGCACCTTAGTCAGGAGCAGGAGAAGGCGGGCTTGATCGGTCTATGTCATGAAGCGGTTCTGCCTGCTGCCCTGGTTGACAGCAAAATGGGCCTGGTAGCTTACGAGACGACGACGGCGGGGCTGGAAATCTATTCACAATACGAGCTCACGAAGCTCCATCACCGGCGTATGGCCCGCGTCGCCCAATTGGCCAACATAGCCGGCACCGCGTATGTGGTAGCGCACAACTACCGTACGATCCAAGTGGCGGCGCGTCCCTAGAGCCGTTTTTTCTTGTCTTCGGCGAAAAATCCGTTCAGCTCGGCATGTGTGACCAGGCCGTCGAAACCAGCCGGGCTTCCCTGTCCAGCGAGCTCTTTCGCGGCGCGGATGAATCCGGTCCATGCGGCTCGGGACAGCCCAGAGCCCACACTGACACGACGCACTCCAAGCTCCGCGAGCTCGGCGACGTTCAGGCCGTTGTTCGAGCTCAGCAGTATATTTACGGGCTTTGATCCGGCTGCGGCGACGATCGCCTTTACGTGGTCGCGGCTGGTTGGGCCGGGCGCGTAGAGGACGTCGGCTCCCGCGTTGGCGTAGGCCTCCAGGCGGCGGATGGATTCGGGCAAGGGGTTGGCGTGGCCCACGAGAAAGGCCTCGGCTCGCGCGGTCAGAAGCACGTCCGCGCCCGATCGGTCGATGGCGGCGCGGGCGGCCTTGATTCGCTCAGTGGCGAGCGGCAGTTCGAACAACGGCTGATCGCGGTTCCCTGTCGCGTCCTCGATCGAGAGGCCGGCGACGCCGGTTGCGACGCACAGGCTGACATTCTCGGCGACGGCCTGAGGTTCGCGGGCG
The DNA here is from genome assembly GCA_963746665.1 of uncultured Acidobacteriaceae bacterium. GTDB lineage: Bacteria > Acidobacteriota > Terriglobia > Terriglobales > Acidobacteriaceae > PALSA-350. The sequence goes on from CAVVBW010000001.1 coordinate 235,362, forward strand.
TAGCCGGACTGGAAGTCGGCATTCACGGGCAAGTCGGTCGACGCGACGATCTCTGCGATGTGGGCAAGCATCATGTCGCGGGAAATAGCACCTTCGGCGTCGGGCAGGCCGCGCGAGAACGCGAAGCCGCCGCTGGTTGTCGCCAGCGCCTTGAAACCCAGTCCCCGAAGATAACGCGCGGTGCCCGCGTCCCAGGGGTTGGGGATGACGAAACATCCGCTCCGATGCAGACGGCGAAAGTCCGCCCGGCGCGAAGCAAAATCCGGAGCCTGCATGAGTGATATTGTATGCGCCGCTTGCGGAGGCCTGGTGGGTGCTATTTCTGGTTTTCGTGTCGTCGCGTCGTCGAGGCAGGAGCGGAAGAATGGAAAACGGGGAAGATTTTCTCGTCGAAAATCCTCCCCGTCTCCGGTGCAGTCAATGAGCCAGCCCTCCCCCGAGGTGGTTCCTTGACTGCGGTACAACCCGTGGTTCCGGGTCATACCAACAACGAGGTCTGTGTCATACGACAGACTTGTCTTGTAGAGAAGCAATTTGCGGTCCAAATCGCGGCAACTTAGAAAAGCCTGGATTCAGAGTTTTAGAGCACTCCTAACCAAGTCGGTGTGCACGGCTGTTTACAGGCGAGATCGCGGAGTGATACGGCGTATACATCGTGCCACGACACGCGGTTTCGGCATGAGTGCTCACTGCGACGGCTAAGCTTACGGGGTGATTCGATGAAAGAAAATGAAGGCGCCGACAACCATCAGCATGAATAGCAAGAGCAGGGAGAGAAGCGTCTTTTCCATGTTCATTGCGGAAACCCTTCATCGGCTAAAGGAAACCCTTCATCGGCTAAATAGGTTCGATGGCCAACAGCCTTGGCGGGTTTACCTCCATCTGGAATTGCTTACCGGGTCATTTCGATTTGTCTTCCAAAGAAGACGTGGGCTTTGGGCGGGGGCAATGCCGAAGGACGACAAACGTGGGGATGACCGGAGCCCCTGCTTGGTAAGCTCGGGAAATTCAGAGAGATAGGGCAGAGAAGTCCCGTCATCGCGGCTTATGGAAAAAGCTGGATTAGTGCTGGTCGACCCTTGGAAGTATGATCCGCGAGCCAGAGGCCCAACTCAGAAATTCCGGTTAAAAAACTTCACGCGAAACGCGAATGACTCGCGAGTGTTCATAATTTTTCTCCCCTTATTAATTTGGGTGCGACCCGGAGTCTGTATTTTTGTCACGGAGGTCTATCCGTGAATAGGCATTTGCTTTTTGCTTCTATCTTGGTTCTGTCCATTACAGCGGGATCACCCGCAGTATTAAATGCGCAGCAGGACCATCCCCAGGATCAGCAGAACCATCTCCAGGATCATGACCGGGGTTTCCAATTCGTGCCCGGCACTCTGGTCGTCAGCCGCAGCGTCTATGAAGGGACGGCTTCGACCGTCACTATTGGCGAGAGCCTGCCCTTCGGATGCGAGGGCGGTCTGACCGGACTCACCATCAATGTCCCCACCACGACTGGTGGCACCACCGCGGTGACAGTTCCCTGCGGCGTCGCGTCCGACAACGGCGAGTATCCGAACCTGTTCGATTCTCACAACGTCTGGAACAACGCCAATTCCGACCCAAGTTTCGGCGTAACGTCCCCCATTTTCCTCGACGACATCACCCCCGAAGGCCGGACGCTGGGCACTCTCCCCATCCCCACCGATAAGATCGTGACCAGCTTCAGCTCCAAGTCCGAGCTGGCTTTGAACCTCTCGGTGGACGGACGCTCCCTCACCTTCATGGGCTATCACAGTGGCGTCGGCTGCGGAGGTTCCACGGTTTCTCCTACCGCGCCTAATCTGCTTGACGCCTCAGCCTCCAACACCCCAGGCGTCTGCGACCCCACCGATCCAGTCATCTCCACGTTTTTCAGCAATCCGGTGGTTCCCGCGGCCTACTACCGCGCGGTTGCCGAAGTGGATGCCAACGGCGACCTCAGCATCACCGACGGCAACGCTTACAGCGGCGATAACGGCCGTGGGGCCATCAAGGGAGGCAACGGCCTTTATTACATGGTTGGCAACGACAACAACGGCAATCTCTCCAAGAAGCAGATGTCGACGACCCAGGATGGAATCGACTTGGCCAATGCGACCGGCGCCGAGTTGCTCTATCCCGGTGCAACGCCAGCGCTGCCGCCCAACATCGAAATGATCGGCCGTTTGGAGTACGGTACCGACAAGCCGGGTAAGGACACCAACTTCCGCGGCCTCAGAATCTTCAACAACACCCTCTACGTCAGCAAGGGCAGCGGCAGCAATGGCATCAACACCGTCTATCAGGCGGGCACTGCCGGTACCTTGCCCACCGGCTCCGCTGCCGACCTCGCAAACGTGCCGTTGACCATCCTGCCGGGATTTCCTAACACCGCCGCCAGCACAACCACGGCGTTTCCCTTCGGCCTGTGGTTCGCCAACGCCAACACACTCTATGTTTGTGACGAAGGGGATGGCACTCTGGTGTCCCCCCCGGTCAATGGAAACGTGGCCGACGCCCAATCCCTGGCCACCGCAGGCCTGCAGAAATGGCGCCTGATCAACGGCACCTGGGTGATGCAATACGTCCTGCAGGACGGGTTGAATATCGGCGTGCCCTACAGCGTCGAGGGGTATCCTTCCTCACTCAATCCAGCCACGGGCGGTTGCCGCAACATTACCGGAACCGATAACTTCGACGGAACTGTGACCATCTTCGCCATTACATCGACGATCAGCGCCAATGGGGACAATGGAGCTGATCCGAACAAACTGGTGAAGGTCACCGATCGGGTGAGCGATACAACTTTGCCGACGGGAGACTATGGCTTGGGCCATTTCACTACGGTTCGCGGCGCGCGCGCGCGTGAAGTGCTCCGCGGAGTTGCATTCGCTCCGGGGGACCACGGTAATTGGTGAGAAGCATCTAGCATCAGTCCCAAATCTGGCCGGAGCAGCGATATGGTCGCGGCTCCGGCTTTTCTTCGCCCGCGCTCCAATGACGCTACGGGCCATATAACTCTTTCTCGCCGACGACAGGTTCTGCGTCGTATGTTTTCGCGGCCCGATGGGCGGCGCCGAACATCGCGCCTCGGGCGGGCACGACCGGCGCGAAACTCATGAAGCCGAGAGGCGCGGTCACATCGTCGTAGATGGCCTCCATCCCGCCCCGGATCAGATAGGTTTCGTGCCAGAAGCCGGTGCCCCCGGAATCCTTGAGGAAATTCTTCCACCACAGGCGATGCGGCTCGGAGCGCGTCCAGGCGAGCAGGGACTCCATATCGCGCCAATACTGGCGCATACCCGCGTGCATGGGGAAGAAGGAGAACACAAAATTCTCATGCTGGAGCAGTCCATCGGGATGCGCGGCGACGGAGCCGGCGATCTTTGGCCCAAAACCCAGCAGGGTCTTCAGACCGGTAAGACGGTTGACCCGCATGCCCAGATAAACGACCACGAGGTCGGGGTACGGCGACAGATCGACGGTGCGGCGCGTGACGGCGGTGGACATGGCGCGAAGTACCTCCGCTCTCTTATTTTCACACTAGAGCCTCTTATTAACTTGTAGGGCGGACAGCGTTGTGAGTGAAAATGGAGCCAGACGAGGCGAAGTCCGCGGTGTGTGGCAGGTCCCCATACAAGGACGACAACGAAGTATGGCCCCATTTTCGCCACAACCCGGGGTCCCCGGCAAGCTGTGCTTGCTGGGGTGGAAGCCGGAGGGACGGGGCGGATTTTCTCGATTGCTGTGTCGCTCGTCGCTCGAAGACGCCCGGTATTCTTCACTCCTCACTCCGTGCACTCGGAAAAATCCTCTCCCGTCGCTGCCGTCCTACAAGTTAATAAGAGGCTCTAGCCGCGCGCCGACCTCTATCGCCGTGCTTGCTTCACAATCCGTAGATAATCCGCGATCGCAGCCGGCTTTTGAATAAATCCGGCTATCGCGTCTTTGCTAAAGCGGCTCATGGCTTGCGAGGCGTCATAACCGCTCGATAACACTACCGGAAGATCCGGGGCAATCTCCTTGATCCTCGCAAGCGCTTCTTCCCCTCCCATGACCGGCATCGTCAAGTCCAATACCACCAATCCGAGTTCATCCTTTTTCTCGCGCACGATCCGGACTCCCTGCTCTCCATTGGCGGCGGTCAGGACTTGATAGCCGTGCCGCCCGAGGATCGCCTCCGTTGTGCGCAGTACGATTTCTTCGTCGTCAATCACCAGAACCAATCCGGTCCCCTGCAACTCCTGTGGGTCATGTTCGGGCTTCGGGCCGCTTCCCGATTCCGCGACGGCCGGAAGAAACACACGAAAAGTGGAGCCCTGTCCGGGAGAACTCTCCACGCGAATGGCGCCATGATGTCCGCGGAGAATCCCTTGAACGGATGCCAATCCCAACCCTCGGCCGGTGAACTTCGTCGTGAAGAATGGGTCGAAGATCCGGTTGCGCGTCTTCTCGTCCATTCCGGAACCGGTGTCGGTCACTTCGAGAATCATGTAAGCGCCCGGGTTAAGTTCTCCGGAGGGGAAATTCACGCGGATGGACTCCGCGCTCAGCTCCTGCGCTCTCGTGCTGATGCGGACTCGCCCGCTGTTTCCTTCTCCGATCGCCTCCGCGCCATTGATGACCAGGTTCATCAAGATCTGTTGCATCTGGCTGGCATCGGCCTCGACCGACGGAAGGTTCTGAGCGATTTGCAATTCCAGTTCTACCGATTTGGGTATTGAGGTGCGCAGCAGGTTGGTGACGTCGCGGACAAGCTCGGAAAAATTCACCGGACGAACGACGGAACGTCCCTTGCCCGCATATGCCAGCATTTGCCGAGTGAGATCCGCGGCGCGCTGGCTCGCGTGGACGACATCCTTCAGGGCGCTGTGATAAGGAGTGCCTGGTGGGGCGTCGCTCAGAGCGAGTCCGGCATTTCCCAATATTCCGGCCAGAAGATTGTTGAAATCGTGCGCGATGCCGCCGGCCAGGACTCCCAGGCTCTCGAGCTTCGCGCTTTGTTGCAGTTGTCGGTTGAAATCCTTACGCTCGGTAATATCGCGGATATTCAACTGCGCCACCCGCTTTGTTCCTTCGTAATACACGTTCCCTACCACTTCCACTTCGATCTGCCGCCCATCTTTGGTCTTGACTGTAAGGTCCGGAAATTTCAACACACCCATCGCGCGGAGCCGATCGATTGCCGACCGAGCCTCCGCATGGGCCGCCAAGGGTGGTATCTGCCAAAAATGCCTGCCGATCAAGTCACTCCTGTCCAGGCTAAACAGATCGAGAATGAACGGATTCACGTCGGTGATTTTGCCGCTGTCAGCGTCGATGATCACAATGCCGTTTTTTGCCGCTTCGAAGAGGCGGCGATACTTCTCTTCGGCAGCCCTCTTCCGGTCTGTGACGTCCTCGATCGCCAAGAGAATCAAACCGGCCTCCCGGCTGCGGTGAATGCGGCGCGCAGAGAGTTGAAAGCTCCTGCTCCCGTGTCCTCTAAGCTCCTGGTCGACCTCGACCTCTTGGATCGCGCCGTTTTCCTCGCGTGCCACGCCTTCGAGTAACTCGGCAACCTTCGGCAGGTTCCATTGGCCGCTGTCGATTTCGCAGATCTTCCGGTTGAGGGTATTCGCGGACGAGCCGCCGAAGGTTTCAAAAAAAGCCCCATTCGCGGTCTGTATGCAAAGCTCATGATCGAGCACCAGCAGCGGTTCTCGAACCGTCGCGATAATTGCCTCCGCATACTCGCGCGCATGCTGTGCCTCCTCGATCGAGTGCTTCAGCCGGTCGATGTCCAGCAGTTGAAGGACTACGCCGCCCACATTGTTCTCCGTTGTGCGATAGGGCTGAATGCGGAGCGAATACCAGCGTCCATCTTCGCCCTGGACCTCGCGCTCCAGGTCGCTGGCTGAATCGATTACCTTGGCGAGCAGATCCTCGAGGTTGGACACCCGAATCCGCGGCCTGAGATCTGAGATGGGGCGTCCGATGTCGGTGCGAATCACATTCAGAACCTTCTCGGCGACCGGCGTGAAGCGCCGGATGCGCAGCTCGTTATCGAGCATGACGATAGGCACTTGAAGGCTGCTGAGCAGGTTCACAAGATCGCTGTTGACCTCCCCCAGCTCGCGATTTCCGCTTTGCATCTCCTCATTGGTAGTTGTCAGCTCTTCGTTCGAGGATTGCAACTCCTCCTTCGCGGTCTGCAGCTCTTCATTGGTGCTCTGCAGTTCTTCGTTCCCCGATTGCGCCTCCTCATTGGCGCTCCGCAGCTCCTCTATCAGCCGCTGCATATAAGCGCGCGTCGCGGCCAATTCGAGTGTTAGAGTTTGGCGCTCCTCGCTATGATCGGATTTCTCCGCGTTGGCGTCAGAGCTTGAGAACTCGTGCGGCGGATGGGATACTTCCTCGAACAGTATGAGGAAATGAGGATCGCTCATAGGATCGAAGAGAGGGCGCACAAGCAGATTGAGCTCTCGAAACGCGCCGTTGTCCCGCATCCGGATGCGCTCGCGCCGCGCGTCGGCATTGTTTCTCTGGGCTTCGTCGAACGCGGACCGGAGGGGCAGTACGATCTCTTCTTGAACCAGTTTGAATACATCCAGTTCCGGATCGCCCGCTTGTGGAGCGAGGTAGGGGCCGACCTCGCCGCGAAACTTCACCACTGCTGCGGGCATTCACCAGAAATCCGCTGGAGCGTACTCATTCAGTAAAATCCGGTCTGCCTGGCGGTCAAGCAGGGTGGCCTGGTCGAGCGCCGGCGGCGGCTCTATCTTGGCGGATGCTGCCGCTGCGGCCGCACGCAATGGCAGATCGAAGCTGGGCCGCTCAAGCCGCAGGTTTTTCCTGTAGATCTTGTGCTTCGCATCCAAGGCTACGAAGTGGCCGGTCAAGGACCCCAAAGTTTCGGAGGTGCCCAGTAACAGACAGCCGTTTTGCTGGAGCGCATAGCTGAATATCGCCAGCACGCGTCTTTGCAGGACCGGGCCAAAATAGATCAATAAATTCCGGCAACTAATCAGATCCATCCTAGAGAGTGGAGGATCCTTGGTTACATCCTGGCGGGAAAAAATACATACTTCCCGAACGAATCTCGCGATCTGATATCCATCTTCCAATTTCGAGAAGAACCGCTTCAGCCGTTCTGGAGAGACAGAGGCGGCAATGCTCTGGGGATATTTACCGATGCGCGCCGCTTCGATGGATCGTTCGCTCACGTCGGTGCCGAAGATTTGTATCGGAAACTTTTGCTTGGTCCGTTCCAGATATTCAATCAGACAAATCGCAAGAGAGTACACTTCCTTGCCCGATGCACAACCCGTTACCCACACGCGAATCGTTTCGTCCGGCCTGCGATGGTTCAGGATTGCGGGGAACGCCTTTTCGACCAGCGCTTCAAAGGTAGCCGGGTCACGAAAGAACTCAGTCACCGTGATGAGGATGTCGTCGAAGAGCGAGTCCATCTCCGCGGGCCGTTGCTCGATCAATGCGAGATAACTCTCAAGCTTGGATTCATGGCTCAACGCCATGCGGCGCGAAAGCCTTCGGGTGATCGTTGCCAACTTGTAATGGGTGAAGTCCACGCCCGTTCGGGCATGCAGCAAAGCGAGAATCCGCTGTAGGGTAGGGCTATCTTCGGCGACGGCATTCGCCTCCGGGATACCAAAATGGAAATGATCGGCGATTGCCCCAAGCTCCCGGCCGATTGCGTCGGGGGGCAGCACAAAATCGACAACGCCGGCGGCGATCGCGTTTCGCGGCATGCTCTCGAACTTGGCGCTTCCGTCTTGCGCGAAGGTGATCCCACCTGCGGCTTTGATTGCCTCGAGTCCGATGGTTCCGTCGGACGCTGCTCCGGAAAGAATGACTCCGATCGAGTTGCTCTTCTGATCCTGGGCGAGAGAGGACAGGAAAAAGTCGATTGGCAGATTACGCGCCCCACCTTCAGCGCGTGGTGTAAGGACGAGAACGCCCTTGTCGATGACCATCTGGGAATTGGGCGGAATGACGTAAATGTGGTTAGGCGCAACCCGGATTCCCTGGCCAGCTTGGCGCACCGGCATCGCCGTATGGCTGCTCAGCAGCGCGGTCAACATGCTTTCATGGTTAGGATCAAGATGCTGGATGAGAACGAATGCCATGCCGCTTGACGGAGGCAGATGCTTCAGCATTTGCGTGACGGCATCGAGTCCTCCGGCGGAGGCGCCGATTCCCACTACGGGGCAGGAACTCGTACGAGGTATTTCCTCGCCTTCCTGATTCGTTTCAGATTCAGTGACAGTATCAGGCGTTGCTTGTTGCCCAGGATGGAACTCCGCACTGGGTTCACTTGGGTCGGCGTTCATGGCTTCCTTGCTGCAATCGATGGTGGCTTGGCAATACCCCTTCTATCAGATGCGCCGGCGCGTCCGGGCGTAGTGACGCTGGACTTCGGCATGAGCAATGAAAATTTAATTCGATTCCACCGGCTCACCTTCATTCGCTTTCCTGGTCTAACAAGGAGTGTCGCGAATCGACGGGCTTCTGCCCTCATGACAATGCCCTGCCCAACGGGATTTCCGATCTCGATCATGATCAAACTCGCGGAAGAAACGGGTAAGAATCTCGAAGGTAGATTGTAATTTGAATGGTTCCATTACCGGACGTGCATTTGTGGAATAACCGGCAGCCACGAGCATCGCAAACATAAAGCGAGCCGATTGCAGCGCGACGGGCCCATCCATCAGATTTCCACTTCAGTATGAGCACACCGAGTGGGTCAAACTAGAATTGCCCAACCAGCACCGATGTGCGGGTAAACTCGATTCCGGATTGGACGGGGCAGCAACCGTTCTCCGTTCAATGACCGGGGGGCATGGCAAGAAGCCCGCTTGGGTGCGGGCTACTCTCGTTTGAGGCTGGCGATGGACGTCGCCCAGCGACCAAACCCCCGCGAAATCGCGGGACGTGCCCGCGACGCCGCAGCCGCCTTCCTCGAACTTCATCCGCTACCGAAGGAAAATGCGCCTGAATAGACGTCCGAGCGAATGGCTCAATTTGCGTTAGGCAATCTTGTCCGTTGGTTCAAACGTCTCCGGTCTGGCAATGTAGGTGGTCGATTTGCGGAGGCCCTTGAGCTGTTCCATCATCCCCAGCATGTCCCAGTTCTGCCACGCTTCCACAAACATCATGCCTGCGACTCGAAGTATTACGATGCCCGTGACGTGGACTGTCACGCCCGCTGGATCGATACCCAATCCACCGCCCGTATGCTTGGCCGTGAACGACCAGCGAACACAGAGCTTATCGGCCTCCGCGATGGTGTCTTCTACGTCTATATGTATCCCGGAGAACGTGGCGATGATGCGGTCATAAAACAGGTAGAAGGCACTGGGACCCACCGTCACTACCTCGCCATCGTGCAAAACGGCGTCAGGCGCCATCATCTCGTCAATGGCCTCTCGCCGTCCCTGATTCCAAACCTGCTCGAACCAACGCCGTCCGAGATCGCGCTCTGATTCCGTCATGGCAGTTCTCCCGTCGCGTACATCGTACGCCTATGCGGAAACTACTCAATCCCTTGTCCTTCATCTCGAACGCATGAGCAAGGATTTGGTTAGGGTGTGCGCGCAGACTGTGGCGCCTTTTGCCGAATTTGCATGGCCGGAGAAATTAGCGCAGGAAATTGGAGAATCAAGCCATGGACGGGGCCAAAACCTCCGACCCCTTGGTCCCGAACCAACAACCGATGGACCCAGGTTGGACCCAAACTATGGAGGCACGCGATCGTCGAGCTCCCGGTAGCGGTGGAGTTTAAGGCGTACTCGTCTGTGAGTTGCTGGTCGTGGTTCTGATTGTTCCTCGGATACGCGAACATCCCGAGCTTCTGGGCTGCAGAAAACGGAGGGGGGCAACCGGGGCAGGCGACACCTTGAGTACCTCATCAGTCTTCCCTCGTCACTCAACCAAGTAGGTTGAGTTCATCACCTGCAGACAATAGACACGCCCCCCATCCCGATAACTGTCGCAAGTGACAGTAGACCTCAAGAAAGAAGCACCCTGACAATTCTGAAGGCCTCGTAACAAGCCGCCGACAAACTCGACCAAATAGAAAGAGGAATCAGATGGTGCAGGATCCGGAATCAGCTCGCTTGGAAGAGGCGCGTACCGCGAAGACACCGTGGAGGAAGTGGGGACCTTACCTTAGCGAGCGGCAGTGGGGCACGGTTCGCGAGGACTACAGCCAGGATGGAAATGCCTGGGACTATTTCAGCCATGATCAAGCGCGATCAAGAGCGTATCACTGGGGTGAGGATGGTCTGGCTGGCATCAGCGACGAAAAGCAATTGCTATGTTTCAGCGTCGCTCTGTGGAACGGTAACGATCCAATCCTCAAAGAGCGCCTGTTCGGATTAACAAACAGCGAAAGCAACCACGGCGAAGACGTCAAAGAGTATTACTTCTACCTCGATAGCACGCCGACCCATTCGTACATGAAGTATCTATACAAGTATCCGCAGGCCGCGTTTCCGTACGGCGATCTGGTTGAGACCAGCAAACGCCGCAACCGTGACGAGATGGAATATGAGCTATTGGACACGGGTATCTTCAATGCCGATCGCTACTTCGACGTATTTGTGGAGTACGCCAAGCAGTCTCCTGAGGACATTCTGATCGAGATCAGCGCGTGCAATCGAGGACCAGAGGCCGCGACGCTACGAGTATTGCCGACTCTTTTGTTTCGTAATACGTGGACTTTTTGGGCAGGGATACCGAAGCCGATCCTGAAGCAGGTAACTGGAAAGAAAGGATATCAAGTTGTCTCAGCATCGCACGCGACACTAGGCGACAGGTATTTGTATGTCGAGGGAGAGCCCCAAATTCTCTTTACGGAAAATGAGACGAACAACGAGCGGATTTTTCGCCAGCCCAACAACTCTCCGTGGGTAAAGGACGGGATTCACAACTATGTGGTTCACGGAAAACAGGAAGCCGTCAACCCAAAGCACATCGGAACCAAGGCTGCGGCACAGTATCAATTGAACATTGGCCCCGGCCAAACAGCGACCATCCGTCTACGCCTAACCGATCTTGCTCCTGCTGTCGCGGGCGATCCGTTCGCGAAGTTCACTGAAACTATGCAGACTCGCCGGAGTGAGGCGGACGAGTTTTATCGAGACATCACGCCGAAGCGTGTTAGCGAAGACGAGGCCCTGGTCATGCGACAGGCGATGGCCGGGATGCTGTGGAGCAAGCAGTACTTCGGATTCGAACTGGACAAATGGCTTCAGGAACATGGCGCAGACCCGTTGCAACCGAATGCCCGCCAAATGCGGAACAGCGATTGGTTTCACATGGTGAATGAGCACGTCATCTCCATGCCCGACAAGTGGGAATATCCGTGGTATGCGGCGTGGGATTTGGCGTTCCACACCGTAGCGCTCTCCGTCGTCGATGTGGATTTCGCGAAAGAACAGCTCGACCTGATGTTGCAGGAGTTCTTCCTGCATCCGACCGGCCAGATTCCTGCCTACGAGTGGAACTTCAGCGACGTAAACCCGCCCGTTCATGCCTGGGCGGCGATCTTCCTCTACCGGAGGGAACAGGGACTCACGGGCAAGGGCGATCTGGAGTTCCTCAAGCGGTCTTTTGCAAAGCTGATGCTGAACTTCAGCTGGTGGGTGAACCGCAAAGACAGATTCGGAAAAAACCTATTCGAAGGAGGCTTTCTTGGACTGGATAACATCGGCGTCTTCGACCGCAGCGCGCCCCTGCCCACGGGAGGGCATTTAGAGCAGGCTGACGGCACCGCATGGGTATCGCTGTTCTGCCAAAACATGTTCGAGATCAGTGTCGAATTGGCAGCTCACGACCCCTTTTTCGAGCACATGGCCATCAAGTTTGCCGATCATTTCCTTTTGATCGCCCACGCTATGAATCAAATGGGATCAGGCGGCATGTGGGATGAAAAGGATGGGTTCTATTATGACGTCTTGCGTCTTCCCGATGGTACAGCAACCAGGCTGAAGGTTCGCTCCATGGTCGGCTTGTTGCCGCTCTGTGCCACCACGGTTATTGAGCCCTGGCAGCGCGAACGCGTGCCGCGTGTGACTCAGATTTTGAGAGAGCGTTTGCGACGCATGCCCGAACTACACGACAGCATTCATCCAACCGGCGCCGCGCATCTCGGATATGCCGAGCGCGGCATCCTAGCGCTAGTGAATCCCGAACGATTGCGCCGAATTCTGACGCGCGTGCTCGATGAGAATGAATTCCTGAGCCCTTACGGTATTCGTGCGCTTTCCCGCTACCATGCCGAGCATCCTTACGTTTTCGACGCGGGTGGCCAAGAATATCGCGTCAACTATCTCCCGGCAGAGTCTGACACCGGTATGTTCGGGGGCAACTCCAACTGGAGGGGGCCGATATGGATGCCAGTGAACGTATTGCTGATCCGTGCCCTTCTGTCGTTCTACCTTTATTACGGCGACACCTTCAAGATTGAGTGTCCGACAGGATCGGGCAACTTGATGAGTCTGTTTGAGGTGGCCCGGGTAATCGCCAATCGGTTGACTAGGATTTTCCTGCGGGACAAATCTGGCCGGCGGCCTGTCTATGGAGGTACGGAGAAGTTCCAGACTGATCCTCACTGGAAAGATTACATCTTGTTCTACGAGTACTTCCACGGAGATAACGGAGCCGGATTGGGAGCGAGCCACCAAACGGGCTGGACCGGTCTCGTCGGCGGCCTGATCGATCTCTTCGGCCGACTCGACGGAACTCGGTATCTTAACGCCGGGAATACGGGTGTCTTTGCCAGACAAGAGCCGGCCGGGGAAAAGAAAGTCGCCTAGCGATTACGATTGGGCGCTTGGAGTCACATCATGCTAGTCGATTTCAGCAGACCTCCTTTGGTTGTCGGGCGGAAACCCTGTGAATGGCCGAAACACCGAGCCCTGGCTCGTTTGGTTTTTTTGTTCCTGGTGGCGCTGTCTGTCGCCGCTCAGCTACGCAGCCTTACACCAACGTCTCCTGCCCCGGTGCCTGCCACCCAGGAACAGCTCTCAGACCCGCTCGGGCGCACCACGCCGAGAGGAACATTCAAGGCTTCGTCAAAGCGGCAAATCGCGATGATTTCCTGACTGCTGTCCAATATCTGCAAGTTCCAGGCAAGCCAAAACATGAAGCTGAGACGTTGGCTCGGGATCTGAAGGAGCTGATGAACTGCTAGTTCAGCAGGCCCTTGGCGTTAATCAGCGACTCTCCCGAAGGTGAGGTGCAAGATGCGCTCCCGCTCGACCACGAGCAAGTCGGATCGTTCAAGATAGACGACAAAAAAGTCGATGTGGTGCTGGTCGGTGTCGCTGACGCGCAGTTCGGTCGTATCTGGCTGATTTCCTCGGATACCCTGGCCAATGTTCCCGAGCTGCCTGACACCGCAAGACCACGTAATTGATACGTATCCAGTCGGCCTTCGATTGATAGCCAGGGCGAAGCCAAACAAAGAATAGTGAGCCTGACATAACAAGGGTGATCGGAAATGATCCCAAAAACCAAATCCACGCGGAGGACAAAAGCAATGCCGGACAAAGTGAAAGAAACTTCCAAGAAGCCAAATATCCTCGTCATTTTTGGTGACGACATCGGACAGACCAACATCAGCGCGTACTCGTTTGGAGTAGTCGGCTACAAGACACCGAACATCGATCGGATCGCCAAGGAAGGCATGATGTTCACGGATTACTATGCCGAGAACAGCTGTACGGCGGGCCGCTCTTCCTTTATTACAGGGCAGTCTCCCAAACGCACCGGCCTGTCAAAAGTCGGCATTCCCGGCGCACCCATTGGACTGCAGGCACGTGATATGACGATTGCGCAGGCTCTGAAACCGCTTGGCTATGCGACCGCACAGTTCGGTAAAAATCACCTCGGAGACAGAAACGATTTCCTCCCCACGGTGCATGGCTTCGACGAGTTCTTTGGCAACCTTTACCATCTGAATGCGGAGGAGGAGCCTGAGCGCGAATACTGGCCAAAGGATGACAAGGAATATGTTGCCCAGAATTCGCCGCGCGGCGTCCTTCACTGCAAAGCAAGTGATAAAGATGACGGCACTGAGCACCCGCACTGGGGACGCGTCGGCAAGCAGGTTATCGAGGACACGGGGCCGCTTACGAAAAAGCGCATGGAAACCATTGACGACGAGACTGTCGGGGCTGCCATCGATTACATGGGGCGACAGGTCGAGGCCGGAAAGCCGTTTTTCGTTTGGATGAATACCACGCGCATGCACGTGTTCACCCACGTCCGGCAATCCATGCGCGGCCAAGCCGGAATGCCCGGCAACGAGTATGCCGATGGCATGGTCGAGCATGACATGGACATCGGAAAGCTCCTCGATACGCTCGATAAACTGGGCATAGCCGATAACACCGTTGTGGTTTACACGACGGACAATGGTCCGACTCAATTTAGCTGGCCGGACGCCGCGACGACCCCGTTTCGCAGCGAAAAAGATACCAACTGGGAAGGTGCATTCAGGGTTCCTGCCATGGTCCGCTGGCCGGGGCATATCAAAGCCGGACAAGTGTCCACGGAGATCTTTTCGGGCCTGGACTGGTTCCCCACGCTTCTCTCTGCGGCGGGAGACTCCACGATCACACAGCAGTTGCTCAAGGGTGACAAGTTCGGAGATGCAAAGTTCCAAGTGCATCTCGATGGCTACAACCAGCTCGATTATCTCACTGGAAAGCAGCCTAAAAGTGCGCGCACGGACTTTGCCTACTTTAATGACGATGCCGAAATGGTGGGCTATCGGCACGGTGATTGGAAGGCGGTGTTCCGCGAGCAGTTGTCACCCGGTGGGTTCCGCGTTTGGTATGAGCCATTCACTGACTACCGCATCCCGAAGCTCTTTAACCTGCGCATGGATCCCTATGAGCGAGCGGATATCGTATCGGATCAGTATGACGACTGGCGGGTAAGGAACGCTTACCTGATGGGCTGGATGACTCAGAAGGCTGGTGTCTTCCTGGAAACGTTCGCCAAATACCCGCCGAGTCAGGACGCTGGGAGCTTCACGATCAAGTATGTCGAGGAGGACGTTGAAGAAAAAATCAAGGCGGCTTCCAAACCAGCGGCTTGAGACTGATGACCACATCGAAGACGGGGGCCAGTGCACTAACCGACAGAACATTGGTGGACGTCCAGAATTCGGAGCTGGCCAGATCGGCTGAGGGGGATGCGGCCAGGGAACAAAACCGAGGAATTCTACAGATACGTGGCGGTCACGCAAGCACAATTGATGGAGAGCTATCTCCATCTCGATCTTCTATTCTAAACAAGGGCTGCGGCGCCAGGATTATAGCCCGGCGTACCAGTCGTAGCCGAGCTTGGTCCAGTAATCGTCGGGTTTCTTGTCTGTGTAGGCGATGAGTCCGATACGTTTGATTTGTTTGTATCCGTACTTGGCCGGAGTGTGCAGCCGCAACGGAGCGCCGTGAAACTGTGTGAGTGGATTGCCGCCCATCTCGGTTACGAGCAAGGTTTGGGGATGCAAACAAATCCTCATGTCGTAACCGACATAGTAATCACCGTTCGGAGTTTCCATATAAACGTAGCGTGGAAGAGTGCCGTCTTCTCTTCTTGTCGGAGGGTAAGCCTCAATCAAATCCGCGAAACGTACGCCACTCCAATGTACAATCTGGCTCCAGCCCTCGATGCACTTGAATTGGGTAACCAGATCATATTTCCGGAGCTTCAGGATATCGTCCATGGTGAGAAGCAGACCTGGTGTGCCCGGGTCCAGCGTGGAAGCGCTCGCGCCCGCCTCCTCTTGACCGCGAGGCATTTTTACCACTCGCTCCTCGCGGATTTTTTCCTTGGCGACCATGTCTATCGGGGCCATCTTTTCCGCGGTATCGGCACTGGGGGCAACCTTAGTGTCGTGGCCCTGGTCCTCATTGGTTGTTGCCGTTTCGTATTTATACGCCCACGCAGTAACGTCATTCGTGTATTGCGGAAAGCTCCTCGCATTTGCTACGCCAACCAACTGCAGTCGCCAACTTTTCGGACTGAGTGCCTCTTTCAAACCATAGACACCGTTAACTCGTAGATTCTCGGCACGGTTCAAAGAATAGGTCGGTGCTAAGGCCCGGTCATCAAACATCGCACGCGACAGCTTTGCATTTATCTGGAATGCTCTCCGAAACGGCTTCGGCTGCCTCCCTTCTACGTCGCTGGAACCAATCCATTGATACAAGCCAAAGCCTGCAGCCGCACCCGCAGCGGCGATCACAAAACTGCGTCGGGTGTGCTTGCGGCTCATTTTCAGGACTGCCGCGTCGGCTGCCTCCTGTTCTTCGGCGCTGGGCGCTGACGCAATTTCGATTGTCGGCGACTCCGCGGCGGTCTGTGATTCTTCATCTGTCTTTTCGACCTCTGGATCGTTCATACCCAACTCCTTCTTTCCGCCTCCAAAGACGGTTCCTTCACTGGCTTCACTTCCAATCCACTTACCATGCTGCGGAAATTGTTCCAGCCGGCCAGCACAACTTGGGTGATATGTACCGCGAAGAACCCACAAAATCCCAGCGCCAACCAAAAGTGTTCCCATCGCGCCATTTCATAACCACCCAATACAGTAGTCAGCCAGTGCGCCTGCGTGGGCTTATATATAGCGAGCCCCGTGAGCAAACTTCCGGCTCCCATCACAATCACGCTCGTGTAGGCGATTTTCTGGGCGCCGTTATACTTTTTTTGCGGTGGCAACTTCTTACTTAAGTGAAGATCCACCAGCGTTACCTGAATGGCTTCTGTGAAACTTTTTCGGCTGGGGAGGACAAAGCGCCATTCACCGGAAAGGATCGTGAAGAGCACGTAGAAGAAACCGTTGATTGCGAAGATCCACATGAAAAAGAAGTGGTATCCCAGACCTTGGGTCACGTGGTACGGAGCGTTCACCGCCTTCCAGAACCACTCCGGGAAAAAGCGGACCAATGTAATAGGCCCTATTCCAATCCGGTATATCGCATGCGGATGCTTGTATGCATTGTCCGAGTCATTCCAATAAATAAGCATTCCGCTCCAAATCATTGTGGCCAGCACCGGAAAGTTGATCCAGTGCATCCAGCGAATAGCGAGAGGGTGCTTCTTCTCCAAACGGATTCCGGGCATAAGCGTTCTACGCGGGGTGGCTGCTGGCACGGGATCGATCGGCGCGGGCGATACAATCCGAAGCGTGGGGGTTTCCGTTTGCGCGGGGGCGGCATTGGCGGCGGCTTGTGGCTGGCAGCTAGGAAGCCGCGGGATTTCCTCGGAAACGGGCGAAGCATCGGTTGCCGCCGTTGGGTCATCCCGAGGGGGCGGGCCGACAGGATCCTTGAGGTCATCCATACCTTCACCTCTTGTTTTCGTGCTCATTTCCCATGTTCACTCCGAGATCATCGTGTCATCTCGCTCGCTCAACTCTGTTGGCGCGTAGCCAGGGCCATTCTGAACATCACTTGAGTAAGTCTGGACGCGGCTCTGATCGATCCTTTGAAGGATCCGGCAACCTTTGATTCGCCGCCCTGACGGCGCCGGTAGGCGACCGGCAACTCTACTGTGCGAAGCTTCATGGCCGCAGCCTTCACTTGCATCTCTAGATTCCAGCCATATGTCATCTCGGTCATTCGCAAGCGCGCGAGAGCCTCCCGGGAGATAGCGCGCAAGGGGCCCATGTCTGTGTATCGCACGCGGTAACGTAAGCGAATAACCATGCCGAAGAGCCATGCCGCGAACACCTGCGAAGCGAGCAGGCTACCCTGTTCGCGCCGGCCACGGATCCGGGAGCCAATCGCGAAGTCGCAGTTACCTCCGATGACCTGCGCAGCGAGAATCGGAATCTCCGCGGGAACGTCGCTCCCATCTCCATCCAGAAAGATCAGGACAGCCGACTGGGGATCGGCCTGTTCGACTCCGGCTTTGCAAGCGCGTCCATATCCCCGGCGGGGCTCACTCACCACGCGCGCTCCAGCACTCGCCGCGACTGCTCGCGTGTTGTCGGTGCTGCCGTTATCCACCACGATGCACTCCCGCATCAACCCTCCCACTTCGTGCTGCAATTCACGAATGACGGAGCCGATGGTTGCTTCCTCGTTCAACGCGGCAATAATGATGCTGACTCGATTGTCCATATGGCTACAGACTCCAACGGAGTCCGCAGTTGGCGCATGTCCGCGGGGGATCCGGACTTAGCAACTTCTGACGGAAGTCCTGGTATGCCCCGCCGTTCCATATCTCGCGAAGCGTCTGTTGCGTCGCGTCTCCCAGAGTGAAGCTACCGTATCCGCGCATTGAAAAAGGCGCGACGCAACACGGGATCGCGCGGCCCGTAGCGGTAAAATACATGAGGCTCCAGGGGCGACGGCACAGTGACCAGGGCGAGTCGGATTTGTGCTGCTTGATGCTAGTCTCCGGCTCGGTTGCGCCGGACGCGTTGAACGCGATGCCAAGGGACTCCGCAAGAGCCGTGGCGCGCGCGATGATCGCTTCTTCTTCCCGGGAGGTATTCTCAAACAGCGCGCTGTCCGCTCGCGCCATCCCATTCGAGTTGTTCGTGAAAAATACAAGACGTTGCAGATAGACTTCACGCACGCCCACCGAATCTGCAATGCTCACGAAAGCCTCTAACTGGTCGAGCGTTTCGCGTAATCCCGTGAGCCATAGCGAGACACGCGGCAGGTCCTTGTCTTGCTCGGTTTGCATTTGGCGAAAGCGCCGGACATTCGAAACGATGCGATCGAACATGTCCTTGCCGCGAACCATCTGAAAAGCCCTCGGTTCCGCGGCATCGAGTGAAACGCGCAGCTCATCCAAGCCCGCATCGATCAGCGCCTGCCCATTCTTCTTCGTGAGAAGCGTGCCGTTTGTGTTGAACAACACGTAGACGCCGCGCCGCTTCAAGTAGGCAACCATTTCAGGCAGATGCTTCACGAGCATTGGTTCGCCAACACCATGAAGAACAACACGTTTCACGTCCGGGACCTGGTCTACGATCTTGGTGAAGAGTCCCCAAGACATGTCAGCCTCCGGCTCGAGTCGCTCAAAGGTCCGCGGGCATGTAGTGCAGAGGAGATTGCAACGGTTGGTCACTTCGAGGTACAAGCACACAGGTTCTTGTTGAACAAGAGTCGACAGCTGATCCTCGGGCTTCTCGAAGTATCTGCGTCCGCGTATCGGTGAACTCACCACTTCTGTGCTCATAGCTCCTCCTGCGCCGAGACTTCGCCCGAGGCATCGTGCAGTCGCATCAGGCGCAGTGCGCTCAGAACTTCCTTTGTTTTTCGTACCAACAATTTTGGGAAGTAGTTTGACAGCCACTCATTGACCAAAAGCACGAAAAATCCGCCATATAAGAAGCAGTTCAACCGGTACATCGGCTCGCCCGGCACCCCCAACCTCGTCGTGAGCAGATACATTGGAGCGAGTGCCAGAAAGAACGCCGGAGGCCAAGGGCGTATTGTGAGAAAGGGAAGAAGCCAGAGAAAATACCAGGGATAGTGCGGCGAGAAGGCAAGGGTTAGCGCTGTGGCCAAGACCAACCCTGATGCGACGCACGCCTTCGGCGTCACGTCGCGCCGGTAGGCCCACCAGGACAGGACGCCAATAATAGCCGTGCATATCGCGAAGTAAGCTGACGTCGGTATAGTTACGTGCAGATTGCGTTCGATGAACGCTAGCGGGAAGTATCGCGTGCCGTTCTCCATACCTTCTTCCCGAGCGAAGGTCGGTAGAAAGCCGAGCACCGACACGCCTCTCCTTAGATAGATCGAGTAACCTGCGGCGATGACCGCGAGCATTACCCATGCTGCACGCAGACGGCGGCCGCGCAAGAACGCGGGCAGAAGCGCGATTGGGAATAGCTTGACCAGAGCCGCCGCTCCGAGCCATCCTCCGGCTAATTTGTCGCGGTTGGTCAGCCGCGCAAGTAAAGCGAGGGAAATGAATGTAAGGGCTGCAGCATCGGCGTGCCCACTGCTCGCTATCTCCCACAAACACACAGGGCTCCACGCATAGAGCAGAATGCGCTCCGGCCGCAAGCGCAGCAGCTTCAGGCACCGGATCAGGACGTAACAGGTGGCTGCTTCGAAGCCCACCATCGCAAGCTTCATTGCGGTTACGGTTGAACTAATCCGCGTGATCGCCCAGAAGATCATCTGCGATCCAGGCGGATAGATCGTGTGTGCGTAGTCCCGCCGGTTGATATTCGGATAGATGTGGGCATCGCGGAGAAAAGCCAGATGGGAATCCGCCGGGATATAGCGGAACGGGTTGATACCTGCCCCCTGCACCAAGCCATCCCACACGTAGCGGTAGACGTCTGTCGAGAGAAAAGGCGGCGCAATCACGGCGATCAGCCGCGCGGCAAAAGCGACCAATAAAATAATTCGTAGAGTCCAATTGTTGGCGGGGCATAGTTCCAACAGCACAATCGCGCCAAGATACACGAGGCTCTGCGTTAAGACAGTTTCACTGAAGCCGTGTACATAGTGGTGATACTCGCCGACACCCGTGCGCGTAAATTCGAGCATGACGGCGCCCAATAGCAGCAACGCCACGTTGGTTAGCAGGGGGAATCCTCCGCTTCTCCATTCAGCGCGTAACACTGGCGACCTCGGTATCGTTGAGAGCGGCCGGCGGCACATTACTCGATGCGTCGTTCAGGGACCAGCCGATCTGCTGCAGGTAGGCGCGCGTATACGGGGCCGGGTAACCGGCCGATTGACGCGAAGCTTCGACACTGCGCGAGAATAACTCCCGCCGGAGCCGTTTGAGCGACACCACCTCGTCGACGTCATACCAAGTTTGCAAGGAAATCACAGGTAGACCGACCTGCTCGGCCCGTTCGCGCGTTTGCCGGGCAACCGCTGCCGTGCTCCATGAAATATCTTCAAACACACAACTGTGTCGCTGATTTAGACCGAGAAGATAATAACCGCCGTCGTCGGAAGGGCCGAGGACAACGCGATCTCCCGGCGCAGCAAGTGCTTCCACAGCCCGAACAAACGCCCTTGTGGGAACAGTTGGACTGTCCGAGTCGATAAGACACACCGAGGAGAAGCCGCAAGCGAAAAGGTCTTCAGTCGTTCGCAACAACCGCTCGCCAAATCCGTTTCCGCGTTGGGGCAATAGCAATGCTCCCGGCGGCAGAATGCCATCAAAAGACGCTTCTTCGCCGATTGGCGTGTAGGAAATGACCCAACGCGCCCCGGTCAGAGCCGTCGCATCTGCGAGGCTGCCGATCGTATCTTTCAGGAAGCACGCGTTCAGCACGGCGGCCTGCTCAGGAGTAATCGAAGGAGTTAGCCGGGTCTTTACTTTGCCGGCGACGGGAGCCTTCGCCATGACGGCCAGGGCGCACTTGCCGTGAAAACCGGCCGACGGCTGGAGCGAATCCAACAGCATAAATGTTTGGCTCATGCGGGTTTCTCGCAAAGAGCATATTGGTAGCGCTTGTCTTTCCACAGACGAACTTTCCCCCACGGTTCGCCGCCGATAAAGCTTTGGAATCGGTCTTCGCTCAACACCTCACACCGGACAGGAATGCAGTTTCGGGCGTGGGCGCTTCGACCAGGCATTGCAAGCCGCATCAGCCAAAGCGGCACCGCGGCACGTATTACGGATGTGGGCTCCGCCACAAAGCAGATGCCACCCGGTCGCAGGGTTTGAAAAATCGCGTTCAGAGCTTGCGCACGGTCCGCCAGGATGAGGAAGAGCCGCGAGGCGATTACAGCATCGACTGTGCCGGGGAATTGTTCCAGGCTCTTCGCATCCGCCCGCAGGAAGCTGCAATTCCGAAGGCCCGCGCGTTGTGCCCGGGCTCGGGCGCGACAGAGGAGGTGTTCGGAAATGTCGATACCGGTAACACGAAGGTTTGGAAATCTAGTAGCGAGGCGCCGAGCGTAAAAGCCGGGCCCGCAGCCGACCTCAATCAGATGCCTTTGCTGATCATTCTCCAGCAGAGGTCGAAAGGCATCGGCGATCGCTTCAGTGTGATCAGTAAACACACGTTCACGACAAAGTGCGTAGATCCACCAAGCTCGCTCGAAAAGGGGTTCAATTGGCAACTTCGCCGGACTCGTATCGTGCATAACTTCCCTTCAGGCAACTTCCGGCGTCCTTGAAAAGATCGAGGCCTATCTGCGAAACCGGAATATGGTCGAAAGTGTGCGATGTTTCCGGCGCAAAAATCACCAGGGCCTGACTGAACATCATGGCGGGCGGAGCCCGCAGTGGCACCCAACTCTCGTCTTTCATGAGAGACACTCCTTCGGCAAAAGTTACAGACACAGACAACAAAATTTCCACAACTGCTTTGGCGGGGCAAAGCGAGGATTCTTCGCGCGGCACCACCCGATCATCAAGGGCAGACGTGGGGGCACTGACCTATGCTTTGCCTCACGTGTGGCCCCACCGGGATGTCCTCGCGAGAAAACTCCGAAACACGCGTTCCTAATTTGACAGCGAAGTCCAATAGCGCTCTATCGGCCCCCGATAGACTGGACTGATGATGGTCCACGGCAATCTGATCGCCTTCCTCCGAAGGCATACTCAACCCTCGCAAGAGGTTGCAATGCATTGCGACGCAATAAGAGTTGAGGTTTGCCGCAGACACCGCCAGCAGAATGCATTCCTTTTGCACTCTTGTCAGAACATCTTCAGGTAACAAAATCCTGGCCATTGCCTCCGCCTCCGCTTCGGGCAAGTCGGGCCGCAACGTCTGAGAACGGAAGAAGTTCGGTATGAACCCGTGACTCTTCTCAAGGATGGCAAAAGGTGCGAAGGTCCTGTAGCCGACAATTCACTCGCGACGAATACACCATCTAAGATGGCACCGCTTCGCCGGCGAGGGCTCGAACTCCCTTGGGCTGAGGACGCAACAGCAAATAGACGGTGTGCTTCCTTCCAAGAGACTGGGAACTGACCAGCGCCTGGTGATGATGTGAAACCACATAACAATTCCACATCATCACAGGTCCCACCGCCGGCCACGAATGAGGTGCCAACTGGTTCTATTTGCGACTGACAAGCATAGCCTGCTCGACAACCTTCGTGTTCTCGTTCGTGTTCGTGTTCGCGGCCATAATCTCGGCCTTTGCTTCGGCTTTGGTCCGGGGGAATTCTCTCCCATCCGTCTCACCTACAACCGACAATGTCTGCAGATATCCAGTATCCCCATATTTCTGGAAAGTGACATCTGTCCCCTTTTGGGGATCCGCAGAGCGCGTGGGTATGAAGCTAATGAACTCTCCCTTTGTACCCGCAACATTCTCGATTAGCACTACCTGGGCATTTTTGATAGGTTCGGTCATTCTATAAGAGCCTGCAGGCAACTTGACATTGCCTGCGTAAAAAGGGAAGGGTGCTGTAAAGACGACACTATAGAAGTCACTATTATCGATCTCCGCCGCGAGCGGCATTACC
Source organism: uncultured Acidobacteriaceae bacterium (assembly GCA_963746665.1). Classification (GTDB taxonomy): domain Bacteria; phylum Acidobacteriota; class Terriglobia; order Terriglobales; family Acidobacteriaceae; genus PALSA-350. Next base: position 258,804 of record CAVVBW010000001.1, read on the forward strand.
GACAGCAGCGACAGCATTCCCATCGCCATAACGAGTTTTCCGAAGTTATGCATATGAATCTCCTGATGTTATTTACATTCTGTATTGACTATGTCTTTTGCAAGTTGCACTCAATCAGAATGCGGAAGCGCAAAAATAACGAGCCTATGTTAGTTACAGCTTGTAGGGTAGGACTCGATCCCAGTGCGAAGGTTACAGAGATGCCCAAGAAACTCGCCTTAACGGAGGCGCTATAGGCGTGGATCGAAATTCATCAATTCATCTTCCAAAGGCGTGGGAGCTTATGCAAAGCTCAAAGAAGAGGTATGAACGTTATGGAGGCTGAACTGGACATGCTTGCAAAAAGCGGCGGTTGAACTAGTCGCAGTAATAAGGATAGGACCTTGCGTCCTTGCTAGCTGCGGTCTGTACGCAACTTCGCCATGACACGGTCTATGATTGGATCGCAAACGCTTTGCGGTAACTCGAAGGATGCGCTTTCTGTCACAATCTTCACGGTTTTGCGGGTGGAATCGTAGAGTACATGGCATGCGCGGCACTGTGACAGATGTAATTCGAGTTCGGTGCGGACTTCCGGCGACACTTGATTCTCGAGGTAGTCTGCGAATTCAGTGAAGAATTCCTCACACGTGATCATTGGGCCGCTTTCCTGATGCCAGTCGTGAAGTGAGGCGAGAGCCACTCTCGCAACATGAGTCGACCTCTCAGGAGCTGCACCTTTACTGCTGGGACACTTAATCCTAGTTGCTGCGCAACTTCATCCGTCGAAAGCTGCTGGATATCCCTGAGCATCACCACCACGCGGTACTTGGGGGGAAGCCCCAAGATTCCTCTTTCAACCAGCTGCCGGATTTCGGAGTTAGAGTAGCACTGCTCGGGATTGTCCTGCCAACTCCTCACCTGACGAGGACGAAAGTTGTGATCCTCATCGCACTCGCCTTGGTCTAAACTCTCAACGTTTTTCCTGTCTCGCAACTGTTGAAGCGCCGTATTCCTCGCGATGCTCACCAGCCAAGTCGAAAACTTCGAACGGCCCTGGAATCCGCCGATGTGCTTGAACGCACTCAGGAGAGTATCCTGCATGGCGTCCTGCGCATCGGCTGGGTTGCCAAGAATTGCCACCAAAGCACGATAGATCAATTGGCTGTGCCGGCGAGCCAATTCTTCGAAAGCCTCGAGCCTTCCACGCTGCGCCTCGGCAACCAACCCGGCGTCTGGGTCCTGTGCTATGCCGGGAGCGGCAATAATTCCGCCTAACCTATTGGGACGGTTGGAAGTGGCAGGTAGATACGCTTTATTTTGAAAGGCGAAGGGTGGCTCAAAGTCCGGCTCAATCCCAAGCCCCATCTGGAGAGTATTCGCAAAATTATTGAGAGCTGTGACCACCACGCATTCCAAAATCTGTTCCTCAGCAAAGCCAAGCGTCTTAAGGTTGACAATGTCCTCGCGAGAAAACTCCGAAACACTCGTTCCTAATTTGACAGCGAAGTCCAATAGCGCTCTATCGCCCCCCGATAGACTGGACTGATGATGGTCCACGGCAATCTGATCGCCTTCCTCCGAAGGCATACCCAACCCTCGCAAGAGGTTGCAATGCATTGCGACGCAATAAGAGTTGAGGTTTGCCGCAGACACCGCCAGCAGAATGCACTCCTTTTGCACTCTTGTCAGAACATCTTCAGGTAACAAAATCCTGGCCACCGCCTCCGCCTCCGCTTCGAGCAAGTCGGGCCGCAACGTCTGAGAACGGAAGAAGTTCGGTATGAACCCGTGACTCTTCTCAAGGATGGCAAAGGGTGCGAAGGTCTTAGGACTCAGATATGGAGCGTGCACATACGGCCCTTTTCTTTGTGTCGCTTCATGAGCGTCAGAGAACAAGCCTCGGAGAACCACCCCAGGCGGCGGATCCACTCTCGTCGAAGCGAGCTTCGGGGTTCCGAAATCTGGCTCGGGGCCCAAGCCCACGGATAGCGTGCAGCGGTAGACGGCCAAGGCGGTCACGATGATGGTTTCAAGGATCGACTCATCCTCGAATCCACATTCCCGAAGCGTTTTGATATCTTCCAGGCGCACCGAGGGAGGGTTGCGACTTAGCTTAAGACAAAATTCCAGGGAGGTTGCTTCAGCCGCTGAGAGATCCTCGGGGCGTTGGCCGTTCAAGAGAGCTTGGACTTGACTGTCCGATACGCCAAGCGAAGACAGCACTTTGCTATCCATGCCTGCGCAGTACGGGTCTTTTCGGTCGGCCGAGACTCTCAGAAGAATTCGTTCCTTCTGAACTCGGGAAATCGCTCCTTCGTGTATACGCACGGCACATTCAAGCTCCGCCTGCGCCTCGACGAGACGAGGTAACAAGGTCTGCGCGCGAAGGAGATTGGGCACGAATCCAAGTGCCTCTTGAAATCCGACAAAGGGGCCGAATTTTTCCTCAAGTTGAACTTCGCTGAGAAAGCTCATTCCCTACCGCCGGCTGTGCGTATCAGTAACAGGCGAGCGTACGTCTCTGACTTCGATAGGTGCAAATTCGGGCCGGTTCTCTGTCGACAACGCAGATTTTCCGTATCTTTTTCCTGTGCTCGCTCTCTCATCTCAGGTAGCCAGCTTACAGGCCACCGGACAAGAGCTCCGGACAATGAGATGCGGCGCGGATGAACGTGGATTCAGGCGCTCCGTATCGGGGAATGGTAGTTAGCCAGGAGCATAACAGCGAGACAGCCATGGAAAATAGATCAGGCAAACGGATACTCGTTCTTGGGGGAGGGTTTGCCGGGCTCACGGTCGCCATGGATTTGGAAAAGAAACTCGCTCAAGACCCCTCCGTCGAGGTGACGCTCGTCAATCGTGAGAACTTTTTCCTATTCACGCCCATGCTTCACGAGGTCGCAGCCAGCGACCTCGATTTCACAACGATTGTGAATCCTGTCCGCAAGATGCTGCGCCGTGTTCATTTCTTCGCGGGAGAAATCGATCAAATCGACATCGAGAAAAGGATCGTCGTGGTTTCTCATGGCTTCGATCATCATCAACACACGCTTGAGTTCGATTTCCTGGTCTTGGGACTGGGTTCGGTCACCAACCTCTATGGTATCGAGGGGTTACGGGAGAACGCGCTCACAATTAAGTCGCTGGGAGATGCGATGCGGCTTCGAAACCATCTGATCGCTCACTTGGAGGAGGCGAATAGCGAGTGCTGTAAGGAGAAGGAGCCGTTGTTGACGTTTGCCGTCGCAGGCGGCGGTTTTGCCGGGGTTGAGACAGTCGCCGGAGTCAACGATTTCGTGCGGGGAGCGCTGCGCTCGTATTCCCAACTAACGGAAGACAGGCTGCGAGTCATCCTTATCCACTCTGGACCGATCATCTTGCCGGAGCTAGACCGGAAGCTAGGTGCGTATGCTCAGCGAAAACTCGCCGGGCGTAAGGTGGAAATTCTCCTGAACACCAAGGTCGAAGCCTTTTCGAGCCGGGCCTTGCGACTTAGCGACGGAACGACGATTCATACGAACACACTCGTTTGGACTGCCGGAACCTCCCCGAATCCGTTAGTCGAAACGATCCCTTGTGCAAAGGAGAAAGGCCGTCTGCTTGTTACTGAATCCCTCGAGCTTCAGGCTTGGCCGGGCGTCTGGGCTTTGGGCGATTGTGCGGCCATACCCGATCGGCGGACGGGGCGATTTTATCCGCCGACTGCGCAGCATGCGCTTCGCGAAGCTAAAGTTGTGGCGCACAACGTCATCGCGAGCGTTCGTGGGAAAGAGAAGAAGCGATTCGATTTCATGACCATCGCACAACTCGCCGCGATCGGCCGACGAACTGGCGTCGCTAACATCTTAGGGATCAACTTTTCGGGGTTCATTGCGTGGTGGCTCTGGCGAACAATTTACCTAAGCAAGCTTCCCCGGCTGGAGAAGAAGCTGCGCGTGGCCTTCGACTGGACGCTTGACCTGATCTTTTCGAAGGACCTGGTTCAGTTTCTGGACATCCGCGCGCCGATGGTCTCGCGCCCGGACGCCGCTCCGTCTGAGGACTCTAAGCCAGTGGCAGCCCGGATCGCATGAACCGTAGGCCTGACCACTAACGTCGATACTGGACATTCCGGAGGTTCAGCCAGAGAGAATCCTTTACCGAGTCACGCCCTCCCCACGCCGACCTCCGCGGTCCATTCTCTGGTATCAAATACGCCCGGCCGGATCCCACCATCTCACGTTGTTGGCGCGATCACCCTTCTCTCGTGACGAGGTCTTGAGGGTCGAGTAACCGGCTGGGACAGTCGATTCAGCGTGCCAATCGCAGCAGACGTGAGATCCAGCTTTGGTTGACCCGGTCATCATGGTTTAGAAAGCAATCAAGGCCTAGACTCCGCCCCGGCGGTACCAGGAGAAACTGGACCATGACGACAATCAGAAACACGTACTGCCACGGCCATTCTCCAGGAGAACGATAAAGACCCTGCGACAGATTGATGGCCATGGCAGCACCGAGCAATGAGCCGAGACGGGACCAGACCCCGAGCAGCAGCGTCAAACTGATTAAGACTTCGACCGCGAACACCTGAGGTGCGAAGAAACTGAAGTGAGCCAGCACCACATTCGACACAAACCCCCGCTGAAGGTCGGTGGACCCGAATTTGGCCATCTCCGACGTCCAGAACCGAAGACCGCCGTAATTTGGCGGCACTTTCCAAATGACCTGTTGCCACCACATCGCACCCATCACAGTACGGGCTAGCCATATCCATACGTGATAAATGGATCGCTGTTCAGCGTAGAGACGGTAGACCAAAATGGCCAGGATGATCCCCGCCAGCAGGAGCACGTCGAACGCAAGCGTCGTCCAACTCTGCACGGTTAACATGTATCTAAAACTGTCTAAGACCGGGTTCGTTCTCATTGGAGATCCGTTCTTCAGGTTTGTTCGTCAATTCAAACACTCCCAAGCGCATTTGAGTGCCTTGCTTCAGCAAAGGTTACGGCGAGAGCCGCCAAACGCGTCTTCCCACTTCCGAGCGGTAATCAAGAAATCGGCATATGGGCGAATAGTCGGCTTGATAAGTGGCTTTCCGCCAGTTGAAGCGGAGTTCCCGTGAAACCGTGCGAGTTATAGGTAAGTTCAAGAACGCGCGCCGCAAGCGCCCGCGCGGGCCGCGCCTGCTCGTCTTTTTGGCAAGACGATAAGCGCTGGTTTCCTTCCCGCGTTCGCTGGGTTTTCTGTACTCTTTCGAGCCATGCGCACTATCGAGGTTGATGAACCGGAAGAAGCGAAGCCCGATCCCTGCGGCCGTTGCGTCGCCTCGCCGCGGCCATTCTGGCGCAGGCTGCCGCCGATTTCATGAGCTCGCGGGATCTCTATGTTTGGCGGGACGCAGAGCAATTTCTTTTTCCCCAAAAGGAAGCTGCGCTAAGGCATTTCCGCTGGACGTTAGAATGCTCAGCTGTCAATCCATTTTGGCTTCGGGTAGTGTCTTAAATCTGCGTTGATGGATAACAGCGAGCGCTTGCTTTTCGTTTTTTCTGCTCGTATCGTCGGCCTATGGCATCAAATCGCAGTCAACTCGGCGCGCTCAAGAAGCTCTTATCGCAAGCCGATCTCATCCTCTCCACCACGGAGCTGCCGCAGAACCGCACCGCCCGGTGTCGGGAATTGCTTCGCGCTGCTCTCATTCTCACCGGGGATCTACTCAGCCTAGCCAAAGAACCGGCAGCCACCACTTTGGGGCGCAAAGGCGGCTCCGTGACTGCCAAGCGGGGCAGCGAGTACTTCCGCCAGTTGGCCGCCCGGCGCAAGACGCGAGCCGGTGGCAGACCCCGCAAAGAACCCGAGTAGAATTGACTCGTTCCTAAAACGAAAAGCCCGGCGCGATGGCCGGGGCTTTCCGATGTGCGACTGGCTATCCACATCGTAAAGCTCCGACGCGTCCGGCGCAAGGTTGCCATGGACGACCTGGATCGGCCCCCGTTGGGGTCGTATGCTTATGAGGAGATCGCGAAAGACCTGCACGAGGTCGATAAGGAATACTGGGCACAGTTATCCAAACTGCGATTCAATCGTCCGGTCAAATTATTCGGACTAGGTCCCCCATCACCGTCACCGCCCAGACTCCCTGAGCATCTGCGGAATGTTCTGTGTGCATATGCTAGGGCCTTGTTCGTCGCTGAAGCATATGAGTATCCTTCCGATCCGCAGATCGAGTTCTGGTTTACAGAACTCGAGGAACGCGTAGCCGAGAGAGTCTTGCACGCAGTCGATACCTTAAACCGCTCGATGTTTGACGCGATCCTTGGCATGGAAACATGTGGCCTCAGTTGGCACGGTCTTAGTTCGAATGAAATGAAATTGGCAATTCGTGACACTCTCGAACAAATCAAAAGATTGACGCTTGTCCGCCACGAATCAGCGGTTCTAGGACAGAATGCCGAGCCGAACATGTCACTTACGGGTGAATCGCCACTGCTCCTACCGACATGTCAGGATACGCTCGGCTCTGCCGTGGCCGATCTTATTAGAGTCCGCAAAAAACTGCTCACTGAATACAAGGCCGCAACTGGGAATCCGTCCAGCATGCAAATCTACCAGGCGTCAAATTCGGGCATCTTCAAACCTGAGTTCTATAAATGGCTCAAAGGCGCGCTCCCTGCCGATTCCAAAATCACCATTCGGTTTGAGCGATTTCTACAAGCAAAAAGGCGTCCCAGCCCGCGCAATTCTGCCAATTAGACAGACGAGATGGAAGAACTTTTCTTCCATTGTCAGAGAATTACTCCCATCCTGGCAGATATTCTCTTCCAATTATGGCAATCTCTACCATTGGTAGAGCCCCTGAGTTCTACCATTTGGATGGAAGCATATCTCATTGCATTTCTTACACTTGCATCTCTTCCGTAGCAGTGCGCGATGATCAGATCGGAAACGGGGGAATGGGAACATGCGGTGGATCAGGGGACCACCAAGGCCGGAAGAAAAGCAGCTAACGAAACCCAATCGCAACCAGCGACGCAGGGGAGTCGTTCGAGCGGCTCTCCTGCCTCGAAAATCATAGCATTTTCTTCGCTTTCCATATCCATTTTGTCCTTGCAAAACAACGAACGCTCGCTGTACTATTTAACCATGATGAGCGAGACAAAGACGGTCAATACAATGACTTGCCAGACATGCAACGCAGATTGCCAACGCTTTGGAAAACACCGGAATGGCCTCCGCCGGTTCCGCTGCCCGAACTGCAAAAAGACCTATACCGAAGCCCACTCGCGAGTCATGGACACGATGTACATCTCCCAAGACAAGGCCGCGCTCGCTCTGCAACTACTAGTCGAGGGAAACTCGATTCGCTCCACCGAGCGGATCACCGGCATGGACCGCAATACCATCATGCGACTGTTGGTTCTCGCCGGGGAGCGCTGCGAAAAGCTCCTACGGAGCACGATTCACGGCCTCACTGTGAAGGATGTAGAAGCCGACAAAATCTGGGGCTTTGTCCAGAAGAAGGAAGGCCACAAGTGGCCGCATGAAGAGGATGTGTACGAAATCGGCGATGCGTATTGCTTTGTTGGGATGGAGCGGACTACCAAACTGGTTTTGGCCTATCACATCGGGAAGCGCAACAAGCCCGCAACGGAGGCTTTCATCGAAAAGCTACGGTATGCAACCGCAGACAGCCGGTTCCAGATCACTGCTGATGGATTCAAGCCTTACGTAAACGCCGTGGATATGATCCTTGGCGACCGCGTAGACTTCGCCCAACTCGTCAAGGTCTATGCCTCATCCCGCGAGGGTGAGCAGCACTACAGCCCTGGCGAAGTTGTGGAGGCGGTCCCAGTCAGAATCATGGGAAAGCCTGACAGAGATCGGATTTGCACGTCCCATATCGAACGCCAGAACCTCAGCATCCGCATGGGAATGCGCCGCATGACGCGGCTCACGAATGCGTTCTCAAAGAAGTGGGAAAACCTGCAAGCGGCCTATGCCCTCTGGTTCGCGTATTACAATTTCTGCCGAGTCCACAAGACGCTCCGCGTGACGCCCGCGATGGAAGTCGGGATTACAGATCACATCTGGACGATTGCAGAATTGATCGCCTAAAGCCCAGGGAAGATTAATTAAAGGAGCAAGTCTCATGAAAGAGATCCTTTCGGAAGCCCTTATGAAGAGAATGGCAATTCCGTTCATGGTATTAGGAGGCGGATTATCTGCTTTCGGGCTTTTCGGCTTTGAATTGTCGTCTGGTGGAGGTCTCTGGTTGGCTCAGTGGAGCACGGGCAACCAGTATGAAATTTCTATCGGGGTTGCGTTGCTCATATATGGCGTGATCCTACGTACGGATTCAAAGTAGCCGAGTGACTGACAATCTTCGTTGCCAAACTCCCCAACAGCTAGATCAAAATTAGGGACAGTATCCAAGCTAGGACGCATCAACGCAGATTTAAGACACTACCTGGCTTCGTCGACAGTTGATTCGCGCGCGCTCTCGGATCACTCCGCCGGCCGACGTTCGCACCTGCCGCAGTTGCGGCATCGCTTGGTGTTGGCGAAATCGCTCTGGCGATCGGCTTTCAGTCATCGAGCGCATTCACGACCGCGTTCACTCGCGTCGTGGGATGTCCGCCAACTCAATTTCTAGCTGAGAGGTCGCGTAGCCTACGCTAGTACTTTGGCGCGGTCCTGCGTCCTTTAGATTGTCCGTCTGGTCAAATTCGGAGGCTTTCGCAGCTACAAATCGTCTACATCGGGATTTCTGGAGATCCCGGAAAAGAGTGTATGTTGATGATTATGAATGGTCGGGGAGAGAGGATTTGAACCTCCGACCCCCTGGTCCCGAACCAGGTGCTCTACCAGGCTGAGCCACTCCCCGACGTTGATTAGTCCCGGTATTTCAAGATTTTACAGTGCTCTCACCGACGCTGCAAACGAGCGAGGGCTCGGGTGGTGGCGCATTTTGCAAGAGCTCGACCTCAGGGGCTAAAGCCCGCATTGTGAGGCATTGTTCTGTGTCGGGGTTAAAACCCCGACCTACCAGCCCGTACCTACCAAACTGCACCACTACCAGGACCCGCGGCTATTTCCTTTCGCTGATCGAAACGGAAGCGCGAGTCAGATCCCAGTCGACGCGCATCGTGCAAGCGCCGCCGCTCGACTCGAGTGAGATCGTGAAATCCTCCTGCTTCGACTCGAGCGCTGAGCTGGTCATCGGGAGCCGCACGAGATCGGAGCTTTGCCCCGGATAATGCGACATGAAGCCGATATCTTCCTTCGCGGTCTTGTTAATGATCAGCGTCCAGGCGTTGGGATTCGGGATGGCGAAGAGCGTGTAGTTTCCCGCTGGCACATCCCTGCCGCCCGCCGTCAAATCTGCCGTCGTGTCGAAGGTCGTTGCCTGGTTCGCGCCCAGAATCCACACCTCGCCGTAGGGCACCAGCCCGCCGAAAATCTTCCGGCCACGCACGCGCGGGCTCGAGTAATCGACGCTGATCGTCTTCCCATCGGGAAAGCGGCAACCGGCCTTCTCCGAAGGACTCTGCTGCGCAGAGGAAGCACCAGCCGTACCACACGCGAGAGCTAGAGCAATGCCGGCAGTTCTGAATTGACTGGACAGGTGTTTCACTTTTATCCGCCTCTCAAGCCGGGACGATCTGGACGCTCATTCCTTCTGGATCTGTGACGTGAAATCCGGCGTCGAAGTTTTCTTCCGGAGTTACACCCATTTGCTTGAGCTGCTGGGTGACTCGATCCTTGTTGAAGTTCTCGACACCGATGGCGAAGTGGTCCACGAGGCCAGTAGGACTCTGGTGGTGGAGCGAGACGATGAATTGCCCGGTTCCGAGACGCACGATTTCGTGGGGCTTATCCTCGGTCAAGATCTTCAGCCCAAAGGTCTTTTGATAAAACGCGAGGGAACGGGGCAAATCGCTGACCTGAATGCTCACGTGGTCGATTTTCACTCCCTGAATTGGGGAGTTCTGCGCGGCGGTGTCTTGAGCGGGGTTCTGGACGGCGGTGTTCTGGGCTTGTCCGAGGGATGCCGTGCCGCTCGCGGTCAGCATCGCAATGCCCTGAATGAAGCCCCTGCGGGTGAGCGCTCCCCGCTCGAGGCGGTTCAATAGATCTGAAATTATGGCTTCCATGGAGCCTCCTGAACCTGGTTGAAGGCATTCTACTTCTATCCGCGTGAGCGCAGTCACATGAAGAATCTGCGAAATCCGCGGCTAGAAACCGGCCGACCGCGGGCGACGGGTTTACCATCTGCTCGGAGAAGCGTATGGCAAATGATTTTCGCAGTAGCCGGTGCCTGATTCTAGTTGGATTTCTCGTGAGCACTGTGGCGATCGGCCAGATAGAGAATGGAAGCGCGCCGGCTCCTGTCAGCGCGATCAACCTGCCCAGCGGCAAGCAGCTCTTCGAGCCGGTGCCGGGCTCGCCCGAGATGCTCAACAGCCTGCCGATGACGATCGCGATCTCTCCGGACAAGCGCTATCTGGCGGTGGTGAACTCGGGTTACGGCACCTTCGAATCCAAATATCAGCAGTCGATCGCCGTGCTCGATACCAGGACCGGGAAGCTGACCGATTTTCCCGAGGCGAGAACCGCTCCCGGATTGCACCAGACACTCTATTCCGGGTTGGCCTTCAGCCGGGACGGACAAGAAATCTATGCCGTTTTCGACTCGCTTACCGCGCCTGAAGGCGAGCACGGGAGGGGGAGGACGACGGCCGAGACGGGAAACGCGATTGCGGTCTATCGCTTCAGCGGGGGCGAGGTGACGCCGGAGCGGCTGCTTCCGATACCCCTCCAGCAACTGGCTCCGGGCAAGAAGCAAAACGAGATTGGGGCGCCGCTGCCGCCGGGGAGGGCGATACCGGCTCCGGCCGGAATTGCCGTCACCCAGGGCTCCAATGGGCGGGAAGAACTGCTGGTCGCCGACAATTTCTCCGACGATGTTCTGCTGATGGACGCTGCCACGGGCAAGGTGCTGCGGCGCTTCGACCTCTCTCAGGGAGAGATCGTTCCTTCAACCTATCCGGTAGCGGTGATCGTGAACCGGGCGGGCGATCGCGCGTTCGTCGCGTTATGGAACGGCTCGGCGGTGGCCGAGCTTGATCTGGCGCGGGGCAAGGTCCTGGGCCAGCTCCAATTGCTCGCGCCAAGCGATAAGTTCTCTCCCAGTTCGCACCCTGCCGCATTGGCCTGGAGCCCGGACGAAAGGACGCTCTACGTGGCGTTGGCCAACCGGGACTCAGTCGCTTCCGTGCACGTGAGCCGGGACGGGATGAAGCTCGGGGCGATCTATGATACGCGGCTGCCGGGACAGAGCTATTTTGGCGCCATGCCCGATGCGGTCGCGGTGTCAGCGGATGGCAAACAACTGTTTGCGGCGAATACCGGATCCGATGCCGTGGCCGTCTTCGACATTCAAGACCGCACGGCTGAGGCTAAGCGGCCCTCCGGCTTTCTGCCGACCGAATGGTATCCGACCGCGCTCGCTCTTGTCGGCGACCGGCTTTACGTCGCCACAGACAAGGGGACCGGGACCGGCCCAAATGACATGCCGCAGAAGATGGTTCCGGGAGGGGGGAGGCCGCCCTCCAGCTCGACCTACATCGCCACGCTGCTCCACGGATCGCTGGCCGCGATCGACCTTCCACGGGCGCTCGATCGGCTGAAGCCGTGGACCGAAAGCGTGATTGAGAACAATCAGATGAAGGCCGCCCAGGCCAGAATCGTCTTTCCGGACGGCGGCGATCCCATTAAGCACATCATTTACATCATCAAAGAAAACCGCAGCTACGATCAGCTCTTTGGCGATCTCGGAGCAGGCAACGCCGATTCCAGCCTGACGATGTATGGAGAAGCGATCACTCCGAACGAGCATAAGTTGGCCAAGCAGTTCGGGGTTCTCGATAACTTTTATGATTCGGGCGAAGTCTCGGGCGACGGGCACGTGTGGTCCAACGCGGCCATCACCACCGACTACACGGAGAAGACCTGGCAGCAGAACTATCGGGGAAAGGAACGGCCCTACGACTACGAGGGTGTGGTCGAGAATGGCTATCCGATCAAGGAAGGGATCCCGGACGTGAACGAGCCGGCGAGCGGCTACCTATGGACCGACCTCGCGCGTCACAACAAGAGCCTGTATCACTTCGGAGAGTTCATCTCGACCAAATTCTGCGACGACTTGACGCACCCCCCTGCCCCCTCCGGCGGGAGCTTGCCTACCGCAGGCACGCCCGAGCCGGCTCCGGGAAACTGCGGAGAGCATGGCGTGATTCGCCAAGGCGATGCGATCCCCGCCAATTATGGTGGGGGCTCGAGCAAGTATCCCTGGCCCATTCCCTTGATCAAGACCAATGTGGCGACCAAGCCCGAGCTAGTCGGGCATTTCGATCCCCAGTACCCTGATTTCAACGTCAGCTTTCCCGACCAGCTGCGCGTCGATGAATTTCTCGTGCATTTCCGTAAGTGGGTCGCGGACCGAAAGAATGGCCGGGACACGATGCCGCAGTTTGTTCAACTGCGGCTGCCCAACGACCACACTGCCGGCACTCAGCCCGGAATGCCCACCCCTCAGGCCTCGGTCGCGGACAACGATCTTGCCGTAGGACGCGCCGTTGAGGCGATCTCGCACAGCCCCTACTGGGCAGACACCGCATTCTTTATCCTCGAAGACGACGCGCAAAACGGCGCGGACCATGTGGACGCCCACCGCAGCATCGCGCTCGTGGTCAGCAAATACTCGCCTAGAGAGGGCCGGCCGGTGGTGGACAGCCACTTTTACACCACAGTCAGCGTCGTGCGAACGATGGAAGAGCTGCTCGGGGTGCCGCCAATGAACAACAACGACGCCTTCGCGCCGCCTATCGCCCCGCTCTTCACCGGCGCGGGAGATCAACCGGCGTATGACGCGGACTACCGCAATCGCGACAATGAGCTTATCTACAAGGCAAACACCGCCAGGGCTTACGGCGCGCGCGCCTCGATGAAAATGGATTTTAAGCACGAAGACCGGGCCGATCCGCGCATACTGAATGTAATCCTCTGGCGGGACGCGATGGGGACCAAGCCGCTGCCTCCCATGCTGGCTCATCCCGCGGCTCGCCCGAAGACAAGAAAAGGTGACGACGACGACGACGATTAGAGCATTATCAGAGTTACTGTGATGAGGCTAGCCGTTCTTTGATGGAACGGCTGCGTAAAGAACGATTTTCTCGCCTTACATCAGCTCTGATAATGCTCTAGCGGTTTTTGAATCCATGAAGAGCTTGGCGGAACTCGACCTGAGCGGCTTGCACGTGCTCGATGGCGCAATGGCGACCGAGCTCGAAAGGAGGGGCTGCGACCTCTCCGGACCGCTGTGGTCGGCGCACGTGCTCGAGAGCTCGCCTGCGACAATCGCCGCCGTGCATCGCGAATACCTTGAGGCCGGCGCCGACTGCCTGCTGACGGCCAGCTACCAGGTCTCCGAAGAGGGTTTTCGAGAGCTGGGCCGGCGCCCCGCCGATGCGGCCGCTGCCATGCGGGACTCCGTAGACATTGCCGGCAAGGTCCGGCGCGAGTATCGGGCGCGGGCGGGACGCAAGATTTGGATCGCGGCTTCGCTTGGACCCTACGGCGCGGCGTTGCACAACGGAGCGGAGTATCACGGCAACTACGATCTGGGCTTTGACGATCTGGTGGGTTTCCATAGCCGGCGCATTGCCGTTCTCCAAAATATGACTGGGGATATGAATGGGGAGACGGATGCCGACTTCGTGATCTTTGAAACCATTCCTTCGCTCGACGAGGCGCGAGCCATCGCGGCCGCGCTCCGTGAGCATCCGGGGGTGCCGGCGGCCGTGAGCTTTACCTGCCGCGACGAGTCGCACGTTGCCCACGGTGAGCGATTGAGCGCCTGCGCCCGGGCGCTTGACAGTGAAGGGCAAGTGATTGCGGTTGGCATCAATTGCACCGCTCCCAGGTTTCTTTTAAGCCTCATCGGCGAACTCAAAGAGGCGACCACGAAGCCAATCTTCGTCCGTCCCAACTCCGGCGAGCGGTGGGACGCCGACCGGCGCGGATGGGCAGGCGAGGGGGAGGGAAAGGACTTTGGCAAGCTGGCAAAACTTTGGCGCCAGGCTGGAGCGGAGTGGATCGGGGGCTGTTGCCGGACCGGGCCGGACGAGATCCGCGAGGTGGCCGAAGCTTGGCCGAGCGAGCGCTCGTGATGAGCGCGGCGATGCGGCAACTCATGCAGCATGCGACAATAGAGTTGACTCGCCATGAAACCTGCGTCGCTGCCCGTGGCTCCGGAATCTGCCTCCGTCACGCCTGAGCTGCTAGCTCAACACGGCGTTACAGGGGAGGAATATCAGCGCATTCTCGCCGCTCTCGGGCGTACTCCCTCGCTCACCGAGTTGGGAATTTATAGCGTGATGTGGAGCGAGCACTGCTCCTACAAGTCCTCCCGCGTCCACCTCAAGCGCTTGCCGACAAAAGGCGGCCGGGTGATCCAGGGACCGGGCGAGAACGCGGGCATCATCGACATTGGGGATGGCTGGGCCTGCGCCTTCAAGATCGAATCTCACAACCATCCCTCCTATATTGAGCCCTTCCAGGGGGCAGCGACCGGCGTAGGCGGCATTCTCCGCGACATCTTCACCATGAACGCGCGGCCTTTGGCGGTGATGGACTCGCTGCGCTTCGGGCCGATCGACGACGATGAAAAGAACGACGCAACAGCCTCCGCGCTGATCCACAAAAATCTTTCGCTTCTGGAGGGTGTGGTCAGCGGCATCGCCGGCTATGGGAACTGTTTCGGGGTACCCAATTTGGGCGGCGAAACCCGATTTGAACCCTGCTATTCGGGCAATCCGCTGGTGAACGCCTTTGCGCTCGGGCTGGTGAGACACGATGAGATCTTCTACGCGAAGGCCACCGGAGTCGGCAATCCCGTGATCTACGTGGGCGCGAAGACGGGCCGTGACGGCATCCATGGCGCCACCATGGCGAGCGAGGAGTTCAAGGAAGGTTCCGAGCAGAAGCGGCCGAACGTGCAGGTGGGCGATCCGTTCATGGAAAAACTGCTGCTCGAAGCCTGCATCGAGGCGATGGCGACGGGCGCGGTGGTCGGAATCCAAGACATGGGCGCAGCCGGGCTTACCTGCTCCACCTGCGAGATGGGTGCACGCGGCGGCGTGGGAGTCGAGGTCGAGCTGAGCCGGGTTCCGCAGCGAGAGACCGGCATGACGGCCTATGAAATCATGCTGAGCGAGAGCCAGGAGCGCATGCTGCTGGTGGCGGAGAAGGATCGCGCGGCGGAGGTCCTGCGGGTTTTCGATAAATGGGGATTGGATGGCGTCATCGTGGGCGAAGTGATTGCTGAGCCTAGATTGCGCATTCTCGACCACGGCGTTCTGGTGGCGGACATCCCCAATCGATCGCTCACCGATGATGCGCCGCTCTACCACCGGCCGGTCGGGAAGTGGAAAGCTCCCGTGCCCGGCGACCCTCCGGCCGAGGTTTTGGAGACGCTGGACTTCTTTGCAGATGGGCGAAGAGCCGGATCGAGTGAATATGGATCCCGCCAATATGTGGATGAATTGCGCGCTCTGCTCGCGTCGGCCGGCATCTGCTCCAAGCGCTGGGTCTTTGAGCAATACGAGTCGATGGTGCAGAGCAACACCGTCGAGGGCCCGGGCGGCGAGGCGGGCGTGATGCGCATCAAGGGAACCTCGCGGGGATTGGCGATGGCGCTCGCGGGCAATGGCAGGTGGAGCTATTTAGACCCCGAGTTGGGCGCCCGGCACGCCGTTGCCGAGGCGGCGCGCAAAGTTGCCGCGGCCGGAGCCGTACCTGTTGCCGCGACCAACTGCCTGAACTTCGGGAATCCGGAGAAGCCGGAGATCATGGCGCAACTGGCCAAGGCGATCGACGGCATCGCGGCGGCCGCGAACGCGTTCGGCACGCCGATTACCGGCGGCAACGTCTCCCTCTACAACGAAACCCGCGGCGAGGCCATTTATCCCACTCCCGTGCTGGGGATCGTCGGCATCCTGGAACAGGTGGAGAAGGCCGTTTCCGCGGACTTCTCCGAGCTGGGCGACGCGGTTCTGCTGATTGCTCCGAGATCGCTTGCTCCGATTGAAGAACGGATGCGGGAGTTTGGCTCATCGGAATATGCGAAGTCCGTGCTCGGTCAGCTGTGGGGCACGCCGCCAAGCCTGGATCTTGCGGCCGAGGCTAATCTCCATCGCTTGATGGCGGAGCTCGCGGAGCGTGGCTTGGTCCACTCCGCCCGGGATGTCTCGGACGGCGGAATTGCCGTCGCTCTCGCCGAAAGCTGCTTCGAGCATGGAATCGGCATTCGCGCGAACCTTTCGCGGTCACCCGACCTTCCCATGGAATGGGATCTTTTTGGAGAGACGGCCAGTCAGATGGTGATTTCCTGCGGCAAGAAGGAGGTCGCGGAGATTGAAGCGATCGTACGCCGGTACGATGGCATCATGGTGGCGACGCTCGGAGAGAGCGTTGCCGGCATCTTTGAACTGGCGGTGGACAGCCGCGTAGTGGTCGGCGAGAAGGTTTCCGGCTTGCGCAACGTCTGGTCTCACGCGCTGGGCGCACGGCTCACGAACGATCTTCCCGCGGAAAATTGAAATGATGGAGCAGGCGATCATCGACCCTTTGGACGAAGAACCCGATTCGACTCCTTTCGACAAACTCCGCGAGGAATGCGGAGTGGTCGCAGTGCACGGACACCCCGACGCGGCGCGGCAGGTCTATCTTGCGCTCTATTCCCTGCAACACCGCGGACAGGAATCGGCAGGCATCGCCTCGGCCGACTATACGAATCTTTCCAACATCAAGGGAATGGGCCTGGTCGCCGATATTTTTTCCGACGACGTGCTCGACAAGCTCCCCGGAGAGATGGCGATCGGCCATACCCGCTATTCGACTACCGGAGACTCGGCGCTTTTGAATGCACAGCCGATCCGCGTCGACTCAACCCGCGGCCTGATCGCCATCGCGCACAACGGCAACCTGGTGAACCTGGGCAATCAGCGGGCCGCGCTCGAGCGGGATGGCGCTTACTTCCAGACCACGAGCGACTCGGAAATCATTGTGCAGCTGATTGCGCACTCGAAGGCCGGCACGGTTATTGAGGCTATTGGCGACTCGCTGCGCCAGATCGACGGAGCCTTCTCGATCGTCATGATGACGCGCGACCGCATTTTTGCCGCGCGCGATCCTCGCGGCTTTCGGCCGCTCTCGATGGGCCGCATCGCCAACCCGGATGGGCCGGACACCGTGGTTTTCGCCTCGGAGACCTGCGCTTTCGATCTGCTGCGGGCGAAATATGAGCGCGATGTGCGGCCAGGGGAGCTCATCATGGTAACCCGCGAGGGCGTCTCCTCCGTGCAGTTCGCGAGCGGCGTGCCGCAGGCGAGCTGCATTTTCGAACATGTCTACTTCTCCCGGCCCGACAGCAGGATTTTTGGCCGGTGGGTTCAGGCCAGCCGTGAGCAGATGGGCAGGCGCCTGGCGCGCGAGTCCGCCGTCGAAGGCGACTTGGTGGTGCCCGTTCCCGATTCGGGCGTGACCGCCGCGCTGGGATATTCCGCCGAAAGTGGAATCCCCTTCAACTTCGGGCTGATTCGCAATCATTACGTTGGCCGCACCTTCATCGAGCCGGAGCAGCGGGTTCGCGATTTTGGCGTGAAGCTGAAGCTGAACCCGGTGCGGAATCTGCTCGAGGGCAAGCGCATCATCCTGATCGACGACTCGATTATCCGAGGCACCACCAGTCGAAAGATCGTGCGCATGGTCCGCTCCGCCGGAGCCAAGGAGGTGCATCTGCGCATCAGCGGTCCACCGACGATCTCCCCTTGCTATTACGGCGTGGACACTCCGAATAAGAGCGATTTGATTGCCGCCAACTACTCGATCGAAGAGATTCGCCAATTCATCGAGGCCGATACGCTGGCCTATCTATCGCTCGAGGGACTGAAAAAAGCCTGCGATGGCGGGGAAGGCAACACCTATTGCACTGCTTGCTACACCGGCGTCTATCCCACCCAGTGGGTCGATGTGGACGAGATTCTGCCGGCAATCGCCGCCCGGTAGATTCCTCCTCCACCACGCTACCGGGAAGCTGGAGGAACTTTCGCGCCTTTCTTCCTGGCCTCCGACAAGCCGATGGCAATGGCCTGTTTGGGATTGGTTACCTTGCGCCCGCTCCGCCCCGAGCGCAACGTACCCTTCTTCATTGCTTTCATCTCACGCTCGACGGACTTCGAGGCGCCGGGGCTGTATTTCCTTGACGGCTTCGCGGCGGTTTTACGCGCTGTTTTCCTGGCTGGTTTTTTGGAAGCGGCCTTTTTGGCTGACTTCTTCGCGGCCTTCTTGCGGGTAGACTTCGCTGCTGCTTTCTTGGCTGCCGGCATAGTGTCTCCTAGCAATTGGGAAGCACATGCGCCGCCGGAGGTTGCGCCGCCGCTCGAACAAGAAAGCTAGCCGCCAGCCGCAGGCTTGCTGGCCGGAGCGGGAGTGGAAGCAGCTTCGGTTTTGGCAGGGGAACTCTTTTCAGAGGACGAGGCCGCTCCATCGGAAGCAGACGCCGCGGCCGGCCCATCGGCAGAAGCAGGCTTGGCGGAAGGCTTGGCGCCATAGTCCGTCGAGTAGAAGCCCGAACCCTTGAACTGCACCGCGGAGGCGGAGATGAGGCGCTCCACTTCTCCGCCGCAGACGGGACACTCCTTCACGATATCGTTGTATGACTTGAGGAGCCGTTCGAACCTATGTCCGCACTTCTTGCAGCTGTATTCGTATAGGGGCATCTAGTATGGTCCCATTTTAATCCGGGATCACTAATTCGGGGATCGCTAATTCGGGAGCGCGATGACGCGAACTTGTGTGATCGCATCCGTGGCCTCAAGGGCATCGAGGACGGAACGTGTGACCTGACCGTCGATCTGGACCACGGCCAATGCATCGGCTTCGGAGCCCTGCATCAGCTTACGGCCCAAGGCAAAATTGGCAATGTTGATTCGATGCTCGCCGAGGATGGTGCCGATGCGCCCGATCACGCCGGGAACGTCGCGGTTGCGCATAAAGAGCAGCGTTCCATGGAGCGGAACTTCGATATCGATTCCATCGCAGGAGAGCAGCCGGGGCAAGTGTCCATGAAGGACGGTCGCGCTCGCCGTCCGATCGCCGGCGCCGGTGTGCAGTGTGAGCTTGAGAACGCTGCCGGCGCCGCCGGAAACGGATTCCTTCTTCTCTTCGTGCACTCGGATTCCGCGCTCCTCGGCGATCGAGAGGGCATTGATGCGATTGACATTTTCGGAATGGGAGAGGACGCCTTGAATGGCGCTGTTGCGCACCAGCTCCGTCTTGGCCTGGGCGAGGCGGCCTGTGTAGGAGAGGTGGATGCTCTCCACATTTCCCGAAGCCAAGGGGCCAAGAAAGGAGCCCAGCCGTTCGGCCATAGCGATATAGGGGGCGAGCTCCTGATACTCCTCGTGGCTGAGAGAGGTCATATTGACCGCGTTCTGCACCACGCCAAACTTGAGATACTCCTTCACCTGCATGGCGATCTGAACGCCCACCGCCTCCTGAGCCTCGGCCGTTGAACCGGCGATGTGCGGCGTGAGGATGACGTTCTCCAGGCCGAAGTAAGGCGAATTCTGCAACGGCTCGTGGGTAAAGACATCGAGCGCGGCGCCGGCGACTTGCCCCGAGCGCAAGGCTTCGACCAAGGCCTCATCCGCAATCAGCTCCCCGCGCGCGCAGTTGATGATGCGCACGTGCTTCTTCATGGTCTTGAGAGTTTGGGCGCTGATGATGCCCGCCGTTTGCGGAGTGAGCCCGACGTGCAGGGTCAGGTAATCGGCTGCCGCAAAGAGATCCTCAACCGAGCAGAGGGTGACGCCGTTCTCCCGCGCGACTGCCGGCGAGACAAAGGGATCGTGTCCTAAGAGCTCCATGCCAAAGTTCCTGGCGCGGCGCGCCACCTCCAGCCCGACGCGGCCGAGACCGAGAATGCCAAGCTTTTTGCCGCGCAACTCGGCTCCCTGCAAGGACTTCTTTTCCCACTTGCCGGCATGGAGCGCGGTGTTGGCCTTGGGCAGTTGGCGGGCGAGGGCCAGCATCAGCCCGACGGTCAGCTCGGCGACAGCAATGGCATTGGCGCCTGGAGTGTTCATCACCACGATGCCGCGGCGCGTGGCAGAGTCGGCATCGATGTTGTCGACGCCGACTCCGGCGCGGCCGATGACGCGGAGCTTGGGGGCCGCCTCAAGCAGTGCGTCGTTTACCTGAATGGCGGAACGAACGATGAGAGCGTCGGCATCTTTGAGCTCGGCGGCCAATCCGTTCTCGATGCGATCGTGCGTGACGACTTGCCACTCGGCCTCTCCCTCGAAAACGGCCAGGGTAGCGGGCGAGACTTTCTCTGCCAATACGATCTTCATCATTCTCCTAAAATTACAGGGCTTCGCGGTAAAGCCGCTCTCGCCCTCTTGCAGGTGAGCCCGGTTCAGGGGCTCACCTGCAATTCACCCTTGCTTCTATTTGAGGGCTCGCGCTAAGGCGGCGGATCGAATGTGACTCTCGACGGGCCCGTCAACAATCGGTTTATCGGGCGAGTGCGGGCACGGCCTCCTGGGCGCGGGCGTTCACTGTTCGCGAAGCATATACATCTTGCGCGGCAGTGAGCGCTTGCCCGAAGGCGAAACCGGGAAACTTGCGCGAGTGGGCGACCTGTTCGAGAGCTCCCACCAACGCAATCGTGTCCATGTAATCGAAGAAACCGAGATGCGCGATGCGGAAAATCTGATCTTTCATCTCCGCCTGGCCGGCGGTGATGATGGCGGCGAAGCGCTCCTTCAATTCCTTGACAATGACGCCGGAAACCATGCCGCCTGGGGCCAACACAGCGGTCACGGCAGCGGCAGGGGAGTCGGGAGCGAAGAGCTTGAGGCCCAGAGCCTGGACCGCGGCGCGAGTCATCGCGGCGCAAGTCTCGGCGTTCGCGATGAGCATGTCGCGGCCGCGCGCCAAATCGCCATCCGCTTGCCCCGCGATATAGTCGAGCGCCGCACCGAGGCCGGCGATCAGGGACACGGCCGGAGTATAGGCGGATTCGCCCTTGGCCGCGCTCTTCCTCTCTTTGCGCAGGTCGAAGTAATAGCGCGGATTCAGTCCGCTCTCCATCGCGTCCCAAGCCCGCTCGCTGACCGCAAGATAGGCGAGGCCGGGAGGAATCATCACCGCCTTTTGCGATCCGCCGATCAGCACGTCGACCCCCCAGGCGTCCATATCGAGGTGTGTGGTTCCCAGGCCGGTGATCGCATCGGCGATCAGCAGCGCGCCCGAGCCGCTCTGTTTGAGCAGATCGGCGACGCCTTCGACGGGATGCCGAGCTCCGGTCGAGGTCTCGGTCGCCTGCATGAAGAGAGCCCGCGTATCGGGTTTGAGCGCCTTGCGCACTTCTTCGAGATCGAATGTCTGGCCATATGGCGCCTTAACCACATCGACATTGCAGCCGAATGCCTTGGTCAGGCTGACCCAGCGCTCGCCGAATTTTCCAGCGGATAGCACGAGGACGCGGTCTCCCGGCGAAGTCAGGTTCGATACCGATGCTTCCATCGCGCCCGTTCCGGAGGATGCAAGCAAAATGACGTCGTTGCTGCTGCCGACAAAGGTCTTCAGGCCAGCGAGAACTTTCTGATAGAGCGCGCGGAATTCCGCAGTGCGGTGGTGGATATCGGCCGCCGCCATGGCGAACTGGGCGGCAGGGAGAAGTGGCGTTGGGCCGGGAGTGAAGAGTCGCGTCTTACGAATCATTGTTAGTCCTTGTTCTTATTGTAATCAGGCTGGCTGCAAGGCCGCTTTTTCTATAATGATAGGTTTAGGTGCTATACGCTTCACCGCGGGAGTCGATCTATGCCGAGCATCGTCGAGAAGATCAATCAGGACATGATCGCCGCCATGAAGCAGGGCGATCGGGAGCGCGTCTCCACGCTGCGCATGGTCAAGAGCGCACTCAAAAACAAGGAGATCGACCAGCGTGCTGCGCTTACGGATGCGCAGGCGGTCCAGGTTTTGACCACACAGATCAAGCAACGCAATGAATCGGTCGAACAATTCACCAAGGGCAATCGTCCGGAGCTGGCGGCCAAGGAGACGGCGGAGATTGCGCTTATCGAGCAATACATGCCCAAAGCGGCGGGCGAGGCCGAGATCCGGCAGCTGGTCGTCTCGACGATTGCGGAGCTGCGCGCTCAGGGAGCCACGCTCGGGCCCAAGGATATGGGCACCGTGATGAAGGCGGCCCAGGCCAAGATCCAGGCGAACGGAATACGGGCCGATGGCCGCCAGGTAAGCGAGGCGGTGAAGGCTGCGCTGGCACCTTAATATTCCAGGGCTTCGCGGTGAAACCGCTCTCGCCCTCTTGCTCTGCTCGCCCGATTCCAGGGCTCACCAGCAATTCACCCCTGCTCCCGATATTTCAACACTGGAGCTTACTCGGGAATCACTTTCACGAAGGTGCCATCGGGCAGATCGCCGGCGAGCAAACGCACCACTCCTCCTTTGACCAGGCCGCGCAGCATCGCCGGCGCCGGGGATGGGGCAGGCAGGCGAGCGACTGGGGAAGCTTTTCCCGTGCCGCGATCCTTTCCCATTCCGCGATCTTCTTTTCCCGTTCCGCGATCCATGGCGAGATTGGCCAATCTGTCGGCATGACGATTCTTCTCGCGCAGCACATGCCGAATCTCAAACTTCTCGAGCGCGAGAATGCGGCGCCGGGCTTGCTCATGCAGAGGACGAAGCTCGGGACTATTGACCCGGTATTGGCCCTTAATCTGCTTGACGATCAACTCAGAGTCCGAGATCACACGCAGGCGGCGGTGGCCATGGGCGATGGCAAACTCGATCGCGGCCAGCAGGGCGGAGTATTCGGCGAAGTTGTTGGTTCGCGCACCGAGGTACTCGCTCTCTTCGGCCAAAACCTTTCCTGCTCCATCTTGGATATAGACACCAAATCCGGCCGGGCCCGGGTTGCCACGGGAGCCACCATCGCAGTATGCGACGATCCACCCGGTTGCCGGAAGGCCGTCGTCAGGATGACGCGGGCCGCCGTGGCCGTCGCCGGGTCCATCGGCATGATCTGGGGTTAAAGATGACATGGCGTCAAGTTTACCGGATCGCGAACCTAGAGCAGGCTTTAGAGGGGCCGCTGGCTTCCACAGCCTTGAAACCAGAGTTAAATTTGCGGCTCCGGATGCTAACCAAGCGCCGTGGAACTCGTCGTACCCTTGCGGTGATCGGTGGTCCGTGGATTGGAGAGAAGAATGCCGGCTGATGCGATTCGGTTACCCCGCCAGAGGGCGATTGAGGGTGGGAGTTCGAGTTGGGTCCCACGGCGAAGGATAGAATCCACTCCAGGCATGGCAAACGAACCATGGGGCCGGGCCACCGAAACGGAGCTGATTCGTGAAGCGCAAAAAGGTTCGCGAACAGCTTTCGATGCGCTGGTGCGCCAATACGATCAGGCGGTCTTGCGCTTGGCCTTGCACCTGACCGGTTCGGAGCAGGACGCGCAGGACATTCACCAGGAGGCCTTTCTGAAGGCCTATCGCTACCTGGGCAACTTCCGCTTCGAGTGCTCGTTTTATACCTGGATCTACCGCATCGTGACCAATCTCTGCCTCGACCATCTGCGCCGGCGCAAATCACGCCGGGAAGAGCAGGCGATCGCGTACGACTCAAATGGCGAGGAGATGGACCTGCTGAGCAATATATCGGACGACCGGTCCATGGCCAATCCGGAGCGGGAGCTCGAGCGCAAAGTGCTCGGACAACGGATTCAAGATGCGCTCGCGAAGCTCACGCCGCGCGAGCGCATGGTTTTTGAGTTAAAGCATTACCAGGGTCTTCGTTTGCGAACGATCGGAGAACTGTTAGAGACCACGGAAGAGACCGCCAAGAACACGCTCTTCCGGGCAACCAAAAAGTTAAGAGCAAATCTGGCGGGACTACGTTGAGGCGAGGTTTCGTATGAAGTGCGACGAGGTTCGAAGGAACATAGCTTTGGCGGCCTATGGAGAGCTGCCGGACGATCAATACCATGCGCTCGAGCAGCATCTGGCGGTTTGCCGCGACTGCCAGGAAGAATTTGCAGCCCTAACCGCGCTGCAACAGGCAATGGCCTTGGCGCCCATCGAGGAGCCCTCGGCCAATCTACTGGCGCAGACCCGTATGCGCCTTGAAGAATTGCTGGATGCCGTGCCGCCGCGCGGCTGGTGGACTCGGGCCGGGCAATCCATTCGCGGAGGGATGATCGCACTCGGCCGCGCGCCGCTTTCCGCCGCGGCCCTACTGGTGCTAGGCCTCAGCCTCGGCGGCTTCTCTGGATACCGGGCAGCCCAATTGCCGCAAGCCCAACCGGCGGCACAGCCCACGCCGGTCGCCAACGCGGGCGATGCTCCTCCCGAGGTTGCCAATATTGCCGACGTGAGCGGCATCACGCGCGATCCGAACTCGAAGAACGTCGAAGTCGAATTCGACCGTCTGGTTCCCCAGACCATTCGTGGCTCGATCGACGACCCACAGATCCGGCAACTGCTGGTATTGGCGGCGCAAAACCGCACGGATCCAAACATCCAGAAGAACTCCGTGAGCCTGCTTGCCGACGAGTGCAAGGCCGGGAACAGGTGTTCCGATGGCCCGGTGCGCAAAGCGCTGCTGGTAGCCCTGCGCTATGACAGCAGCCCGGAGGTCCGGCTGACGGCGCTCAACGGCCTGGAACTCTATGTGGGCGAAGATATGCGAGTGCGCGATGCGGTGCTCGAAGCTCTGATGAAGGATTCCGATCCCGCGGTGCGGTCGCGGGCGATCGAGCTGCTCGAGCCGGTGCAGGACGATAGCAGTGTCAGAGAGGTATTGCACACCGTCGCCTCGGAGGACGACAATCCTCACATCCGGACTGTCTCTCGTGAAGTTCTGGATCAGTTGCCTCAGGTTCAATAGGAAAACGCGAGTCTCACCTGCGAGCCGTTCTCGGGAGTGCCAATGAAGGAGATTCTGAAACTGAGTTCGCTGGTCATGGTTCTCGGGTATGGGCTTTGTCCCGCCGCCTCGGCTCAATTGGGATGGCTGCCCTTCCACCTTCAGAACTTCATCTCGCACGACTCCCAGGGGTATCTAGGTGTCGATCTCAGAGATATCGACGCGGATCAGGCCAGCGCCCTCAAGCTAAAAGACACACATGCCGCGGAAGTGATGGCTGTCGATCACGACGCTCCAGCGGCCAAGGCGGGACTGAAGGCCCATGATTGTTTGGTTGAAATGAACGGGAAGCCGATCGAAAGCTCCGAACAGCTGGGGCACATGATGCACAAAATGCCTCCGGGACGCACCGTCACTTTTATTGTCAGCCGGGATGGCGGAGTCTTAAGCATAACCGTGCGGCTTGCCGACCGGGCGCTGCTTCAACAGCAGGCCTGGTCGCGGCACTTCAGCGTGCCGGACCCATCCGAGCCGGCGGCGGGGACGACGGGAGAGAGCTTTCTTGGCCGGCCCGCGGGCGGCTCCCGCTTCTTGGGCACGTTGATCCCCAACTCGCTCTATGTAGGCGCCGACGTGAACCCCGTACGCGCGCAACTGGCAGACTATTTCGGGGTGACAAGAGGCACGGGATTGCTGGTAGAGAATGTGGATGGCGACAGTCCCGCCGCCCGCGCAGGCCTCAAGGCCGGGGATGTGATCGTGAAGGTAAATGCCGATTCGATCGTGAGCCGCAACGATTGGCTCAAGGCCATCCACCGCTATCGCGGGCAAGTGGTCGAAGTGACGATCGTGCGCAACAAGCAGGAGCAGACTATCGCGATGAGCGCCGGCGCACCCGCGAAGGATGCGAGCAGGCCCTAGAGCCTGCATTTCTCACCAGCTATCTACTGCGGCGGCCGATAAGCCCGTGTCTACTGCGTTGCGCTCGGCCGCCGTGCTCAACGTACTGTTCAAGTACGCCTGCGCGCGCCGGCCGTCCCACGCCTTGTATCCACGCTCTTCTCCCCCGCCTCGCGACGACACCTGGTGAGAAATGCAGGCTAGAGCCTGTCCGTCGCTGCCACCCTATAAGTTCATACCGGCTCTGGCTCTAGCTGCCACTCAGGTGTCCTGGCAGCCGCTCGCGCTGCCCTTGCAGCCTTTCCCCGATGGCCGCTCGCATCGAGCGGAACGCTCGTGATTGAATAGTAGCGGTACGCTTGTGATTCAATAATCCAGATGGCCGCGCGAAAGCACACTTTGAAGGGCCGGGCCAAGGCGGTAACGCGCAAACTGCGCGAGCTCGCAATCGTGGGGCATGCCCTGGCGGCGACTCGCCACGTGGTGATGGCGCAGATCGTGCCGATGCGTTTCTGCAACCTCTCCTGCGCCTATTGCAACGAATACGACAAGGTCTCCGATCCGGTGCCCCTCGAGGAGATGCTGAGCCGTATCGATGACCTGGCGCGGCTGGGGACCAGTATCGTCACCATCTCGGGGGGAGAGCCCTTTACCCACCCGGACCTGGACGCGATCATCGGCCGCATCCGTTACCATAGGCGGCTGGCCGGCATCATCACCAACGGCTATCTGCTGACGCCGGAGCGGATCGAGCGTCTTAACCGCGCCGGTCTCGACCATATGCAAATCTCGATCGACAACGTGCAGCCGGATGAGATCTCAAAAAAGAGCCTGAAGGTGTTAGACAAGAAGCTCGAGTTCTTATCGGAGTATGCCGAATTCCACGTCAACATCAACTCCGTTGTCGGTGGAGGAATCAAGAACCCTCAGGATGCACTTGTGATCGGCAAGCGGGCGGTCGAGTTGGGATTCACCTCGACCATCGGAATCATTCACGATGGCGGTGGCCAGTTGAAGCCGCTCAAGGATGAAGAACGGCGCGTCTACTACCAAATGGCGGGAATGAAGAAGAAGAACTACTCGCGCTTCAACAAGTTTCAAGAGGCCATCGCCAACGGCGAACCGAACGTTTGGCGCTGCCGCGCGGGATCACGCTACATCTATGTTTGTGAAAACGGGCTGGTGCACTACTGCTCGCAACAGCGCGGATGGCCCGGGATTCCTCTGGCGGCCTACACGGCTGCCGACGTGAAGAGGGAATATCTGACTGAGAAGACTTGCGCGCCCAACTGCACCGTATCGTGCGTGCATCAGATTTCCTACATCGATCATTGGCGCTCTCCGCAATCGCGGCAGACGACGCCAGGCAGCCCGCAAAGCGAACTCGTCAAGATCGAGATGTAGCCCCACGACTCATCTTTCGGAATCGTATTCGTGATTGAGAAACCGGGTGGGACGCGCCTTTGCGCGGCGCGTCCCTTCTTCCTCTGATCGGTTCGAACAGGCTCTAAGCCCTCTAAGCCTTGGAGCGTCGGAAGAGTGCGTGATAAATCAGCAGGAAGACGATTGCGCCGACGACAGCGACGAGGAGGCTGTAGAGGTTCAGCCCAGTGACTCCGGAAGCGCCGAAGAGACCGAAGAGGAAACCTCCAACCAGAGCGCCAACAATCCCCAAGATGATATCGAGCCAGAAACCGTCCCCGGAGTTGTTGACAATCTTGCTTCCGATAAACCCCGCTATCAGGCCGAGAATAATCCAAGAGATGATAGACATTCGGTACTCCTTTCAAAGTTCGGACATGCCTACTAGAGCCTGTTCTTAACTCGGGAAAATTAGCTCCCGTCGCTGCCGTCCTAGGTTAGGAACAGGCTCTAACCCGCATTCAGATGCAGAAATAGCCCTCCACCCGAGATGCAGAGGAAGGTACCACAGCCGGAAGGCGGTGTCTGCCTGGCAGTTTTCCTGCGTGGCGCCTCTTCGGGGGCGTTTACCGGCCAGTGCTGTATGATGCTCGATTCGGGTGCGAGATGGGACGCGAGACGCTTAAGATCGTATTGAGCCTGGTCGGGGCCGGGGCGTTGGCACTGTGCGTCCTGGTGCTGATGCGGGCAATCTTGCTCTCCGGTCATCCGCACAGCCGCAACGCTGAGCTGTTCCGCTTTCAACTGAGCAGCATGTTCGCTTTGGCGATCTTTGCCGGCTTAGCGATTGTGATCTATGCCCGGCTATCGCGTGATAGGCCACGAAGGCAGACGCCCGGAAGGACTGAAGATCGGCTGCGAACCAAGCAACCTTCTACCAAGCAAGCCTCTAAGGATGTGGAATGAAAAATCGGGCGGAATGGCTGACCTTTGGCGCCTTTGTCGCGGCAGTGCTGGCGGCGCTGTATTTTTTAGTGCGGCGCGGCATGCACGGCCAATCGGCGGCGCTGGCGATTGCCCTCGTGGCGATTCTGGCTCTGCGCGCCAGCGCCTTTCTCTGGAATCTGCGCCGGCAGCGTAAGGACCTCGAGCGGAAATAGGGCGGCGGCGCTCCCTTTGATATCGCCCCGCATGGCGCGGTCCTGCCGCCTGCCCTCCCTGCGCAAAGATGCCGGTTGAGGGGGAAGTTGAGCTGTGCTAGACTCGGCTCCCTCGAAGGACGCGTGAGCTTGGGAGGCATGAAAAAATGCTTACAGGCGGGGCGTCTGAAGCGTTTTCGATCCCGCTTACCAAAAGCGATGAGAACAAGGCGTGGTGCTAGCCATGGATGAGGACAGCAAAACCGGCAAGACGGATCGAGCGAAAGCTGCCCACTCCGGCTTCCGCTCCGCGCAAGGGAAAGCTTGATCTGGAGGTTGCTGGAATGAATGGTTCAGTCAAGACATACGGCGGCGAGGATATTCGCAACGTCGCCCTGATCGGGCATTCGCACTGCGGAAAAACCACCTTGATCTCCGCCTTGTTGCACGCTGCCAAGATGACTGGCCGGTTGGGGCGCGTGGATGACGGGAGCGCCGTGACCGCCTATGACGATGAAGAGGTGGCGCGGCGCACGACGATGCAAAATGCCCTGGCGTTTGCAGAGTGGAGCGGGGTGAAGATGAATCTGCTGGATACGCCCGGCTTTCACATGTTCGTGCACGAGGCGCGGGCCGCCCTCTTGCCTGTCGAAGCCGCCTTGGTGGTGGTGAATGCAGCTTCCGGGGTAGCGAGCATTACCGAACGGGTGTGGCAGTTCGCCGAGGAGTTTAACCTTCCCCGGATGATCGCGATCAACCAGATGGACCACCCTCGCGCCGATTATGAAGCCACGATCGTATCTCTCAAGGAGCGCTTCGGCCGTCAGGTGGCGCCCGTGCAACTGCCCATTCTGGAGGCGAACGGGCAAGGGACGAGCTTTCGCGGAGTTGTGGATCTGGTCACGATGGAGGCCTTTGTCTACGAGCCGGACGGGAACGGTTCGGGGAGGGTTTCGGAAATTCCCGGCCGGCTTCGCGAAGTGGCCAACGCCGCGCATGAGGCGCTGGTCGAACTTGTGGCCGAAGGCAAGGACGAGCTCATGGAAGAGTTCTTCCGCGAAGGCACGATTCTCGAAGCGCACTTGATCGCCGCGCTGCACGAGGCAATTCGCGAAGACCGGATCTTTCCCGTTCTCTTCTCGAGCGGGCTCAGAAACGTGGGGACCGGCCATCTGCTGGATTTCCTCAAGGTCTATGCGCCGGCGCCATCGGAGCGGGTTCCCGTGGCGGCCAGGGGCGCGCTGCTGGCACATGAAGTAAACCATGTCAGCGCGTTGGCGACGGATGGCGCAGGAAGCGCGGTAGAGCAACCGGCGGAGCTGGCCCGGAGCCAGGCGCAGCTGGGGAGCGCCTCGGAAATGGTGATGCGCAAAGTGGAGGATCGGGAGCCGTTGTCGCTCTATGTCTTTAAGACCATGTCCGATCCTTTTTCAGGAAGGATCTCTTTTTTTAAAGTCTTCTCGGGCGTGGCGAAAAACGAATCCACGGTTACGAATTACACCCATGGAACGGTAGAGCGGCTCGTACATCTGGCCGTGATGCAGGGGCGAACGGCACTCCAGGTCGCCGAACTCCATGCCGGCGATATCGGGGCGGTGGCTAAGCTGCGAGAGACCTTCACTGGCGACACGCTGGGCGAAAAGGGCCACGAGATCTACTTCGATCCGGTGACGATGCCTGAGCCAGGCATGACGTATGCCATTGAACCGAAGACACGCGCCGATGAAGACAAACTGGCTCCGGCGGTGCACAAGCTGATGGAAGAAGATCCAATGGTCCGCTTCTACCGCGATGGACAGACCAATGAATTCCTAATTGCCGGCGCGGGGCAGCCGCATATTGAATCGATTGTGCAGAAGCTGCGGCGACGCTACCACACGGAAGTGACTCTCAAAGCACCCAAGGTGCCTTACCGGGAGACGATCCGCGCGAAGGCCGAGGCGCAAGGCAGGCATAAGAAGCAGACGGGAGGACACGGACAATATGGCGACTGCAAGATTCGGATGGAGCCCTTGCCGCGGGGCTCAGGCTTCGAGTTTGTGAATGAGATCTTCGGAGGATCCATTCCGCGCGGCTTTATTCCGGCGGTCGAGAAGGGTGTGCAGGAGGCTGCGGCCCGCGGATGGCTGGCGGGTTTTCCCGTAGTCGATTTTCGGGTGATTCTCTTCGACGGCAGCTACCACGACGTTGACTCGAACGAGCTATCGTTCAAGCTGGCCGGGCGGTTGGCCTTCCGCAAATGCATGGAGCAGTCCAAGCCGGTGCTGCTCGAGCCGGTGATGCGCGTAGAAGTCGAAGCTCCAGAGGAGTTTGCCGGCAGCTTGATGGGCGATCTCAACGGGCGGCGCGGACGGGTTCAGGGGATGGAAAGCAGAAGCGGCGCGACGGTAATCAAGGCCGAAGTCCCCATGGCGGAGATGCTGACCTACGGGCCGACGCTGACGTCGCTCACGCAAGGGCGAGGAAGCTTCCATATGGAGATGGCCCACTATGAGGTTGTTCCCGCCCTCGCGGCGGAGAAGGTGATCGCGGCGGCGCATAAACAGACGCTGCCTGACGAGGAATCCTAAAGGAAAGACTCTAGCTGGCGAGAGGATGGGTGCCGGGAACGAGAGGGCCGCCTGTCTCCTTCTCGTCTTCTTGTTGGCCCTGGGCCTCACCGCTAGTCCCGGTCAAGCGGTTCATCATCGCTTCTGTAGTGCGCGTGACGGCATGGGGACGCAGATTGGCCGGAATGAAGAGAGTAAAGATGGTCCCGTGCCGCTTGCCGGTACTCGAACGGAGCAGCAGGTTGCCGCCATAGTTTCTGACGATGGATTGGGTGACCCAAAGACCGAGGCCGGTGCCGGTCTCTCCCTTGGTGGTGAAGAAGGCCTCGCCAACGCGATGGCGAATCTTCGCTGGAATGCCAACACCCTCGTCGGCGATGCTGACCCTCATGCCCGTGACCTTCGAGTCGCCCCAAAAGCGGGATTTGCGGAGACGCAGATGCAGCTTGCCGCCTTCCCCGCTTGCCTCGATCGCATTGGAGATGAGGTTGGAGAAGATCTGACGCATCTCTCCAGGGAAGATGACCAGCGGATCGTCGTTCATGTACCTGCGCACGATTTCAAGCTGCTTTTGGGCAATCCGGCGGGAATAGAGAACCAGCACCTCGTCAAGCAATCCGCTTAGCCCAACGCGAATAGGCGTAGGCGATTCCCGATAGAAATTAAGCGTTTGCTTGCTGATGAGAACGACGCGATCCATTTCTTTTTGCGCGATCGCCAGATATTCGCGTGCGGCCGGCGGCAGTTCTCCACGCTCCATGAGATAGAGCAGGTTGGTGACAGCCTCGAGTGGGTTATTGATTTCATGCGCGATGGAGCCTGTCAGTTGGCCAATCGTCGCGAGCTTCTGATTCCGCGCAATGAGGCGGGCAGCACGGTCGATCTCACCGCGCAGGCGCATCTGGCTGTGGCGTGCCTGCTGCTCACGCAGCGCGCGCTCGATCGTCGAGGGAAGCCGGGCCACGTCGCCGATGGGCAAATAGGCGGCGCCGCCAAGCGCGGCACGGCTGGTGGAACGCCCGCTGCGCGGTTTGCCTAACACCACCGTTGGAAGCTGGGGGCTGATCTTGCGGATCGCTTTGAGGATCTCCTGGACCGGGAAACCGGGAATCCCCGACTCGCCAAGCAGAATCACATCGGGGAAATGGGAGACCAGCCGGGGGAGGACCTCCTCGCGAGACGAAGCGGTGCGCAACAAATACCGAAAGCCCGACTGATCGACCGTGACGCCCACCGCCTGCAGGACTTCTGGATCCGCCGTCACCAAAAGAGCACGAATTCGAGGAACGACCGAAGCCATAGAACCTCATGAACTAAACTCCGTTGTTGGTGAGCCATCTTATAGCGCCAACGCGCCCTCGACACCAAGCGGAACGGCGGGAGCCCCATTTTTCCGAGCGAGCCACCTCAGACGCCGCAAGCGAGCGAAGCCCCGTCAAGGCGGGTCTCGGCCTCTCGTGAGGCGTGTCATATTATGATGACAACCCCGAGGGCGAACGTTGCTTCGCACCGTCTCCCCAAACGGCAGCTAGAGTAACCGGCGCGGTTTGCTTACCCGTTCGGCTCTTTCGGGCCTTTTTGGCAACTTTGAGCGTCGGATTTTATCTAAACGACTGTAACGAAAGGAAACAGCAGAAAAAGATGAGGATGGCAGCGCGGGCTTTCCTGACGGCGTGTGCGGCGGTATGGCTGTCAGCGGTATGCCTCTTCGCCCAAACAGGCAATCAAAGCTCGGCGCAAAGCCCCTATTTCGGCAGCGTGACGGCCGGTCCAGCCAGTCCCCAGGTAAAACAACTCTCGCTCGACGACGCCATTCGAATGGGGATTGACCGCAATTTGGCGTTGGTCGACGCGCGGGATCAGGAAAAGATAGTGCAAGCGCAAGCCTTAGAGAGCTTGCAGCCATTGCTGCCGGAAATCACGGCGCAGGCGCAAACCGGCGCTCACGTGATCAATTTGGCGGCGTTCGGATTTTCCCAGAGCCTCCTTGATAGCGCCGCTCCGCTATTTCCCGGTCTGAATCTTTTGGGGTTTCCCACCATCATCAGGGTCGACACGACAGTCGCGCAGTTGAATTACTCGCAATCCCTTGTCAGCTTGACCTCGATCGAACAGCGGCGTGCGGCGAAGCAAAGCGCAGTGGCCGCCTATTTCAATACCCAGTCCGCGCGCGGCCTGGTGGTGCTGAACGTCGGCACGGCCTATCTCGAGGCGCTCGCCGCGGGCGCGCAGGTGGACGATGCGACCTCCCTGCTACAGGCAGATCAATTGGTGCTCGACCAGAGTATCGCTCAACACGAGGCGGGCACGGCGGCGAATCTAGATGAGTTGCGGGCGCGGGTCCAGATGCAGAGCCAACAGCAGGCTGTGATCGCCGCGGAAAACTCTTTTACCAAGGCGA
Source organism: uncultured Acidobacteriaceae bacterium (assembly GCA_963746665.1). GTDB lineage: Bacteria > Acidobacteriota > Terriglobia > Terriglobales > Acidobacteriaceae > PALSA-350. Next base: position 292,130 of record CAVVBW010000001.1, read on the forward strand.
AGATTGCGCTCAACCGGGAGATCGGCCTCCCCGCCGAGCAGGAGATCCAGTTGACCGATGCCGCTCCCTATTCCGAGCTGACCGCGATGAACATCGAGGAGGCCAAGACAACCGCCTACCAAAACCGTCAGGATTACCAGCAGATGCAAGCAGAAGTTCGCGCGGCGGAATTGCAAGAGAAGGCGGCCAAGTGGGAAAGGCTCCCGACACTCACCTTCGACGGCAACTATGGCGTGACAGGCGTGACACACGGCCTATACCACGGAACCTTTGCAGCCGCGGGGGCGATCAAGCTGCCCCTTTTTGAAGAAGCACAGCTTCGCGGAGACCGCGACGTGGCGGCGGCGAAGCTGAGCGCTCTGCGGCAACGTCTCGCCAGCCTGAAGCAAGATATCGACCAGCAACTGCGGGACAGCATCCTCGATATTCAGTCCTCTGGGGAGTTGCAGCGCGTCGCCAGAAACAATGTAGATCTGGCTCAGCAGGAACTGGAACAAACGCGGGAGCGCTTCGCCGCCGGAGTCGACGACAACCTGCCCGTCGTCCAGGCGCAGGCGACTTTGGCGAGCGCCGAGAGCAACCTGGTGGACACCACCGTCCAATACAACGAGTCCAAGCTCGGCTTGGCGCGAAATCTGGGAATCGTGGACACGCAATACAGGGTCTATATGCGGGGAATCTCTAGCTCTCCGCCGAAGGCAACGAACCCGTAGTGAACACCTGGTCGACGCGTCCCCCAACAATCTGATACAGGACGAATTGGCGATCCACTTTGCTCCGCACCTCGAAGAGAAGGTCTCCACGGCCATTCGCGGTGGCATCGACCGCATCGACAAGGCGCATCCTCGGCGTTTCATCAAGATGGCTATCGTCGGTAACGGTCTTGAAGATCACGTGGAGCGCTCCATAAAAATCCGGCTGAGCAATCAGGGTGACGTATCGGACGCCCCCATCAGGACGCGTGGCCAGGGCAGAGAAGATCAAAGTTGCCCCGGCGCCCTCGCTGAGCGCATAGGCGTGGAAGCGTTCATCGCCCAGGGTGGGAAGCGGAGGAGGAGGGGGCGTCTTGTGCGCTCGCGCGGGATGGCCGGATGGGGTCGCGGAATGGGGCTTGACGGCGGGTTTTGCCGGAGCTTGAGGGGCCGCGGTGGCCTGCTGCGCAAGCGTTTCCATCTGCGCCTGCATCTTGGCGGCATCTCCGGGATCGGCCCAGAAATAAGTGAAGGAGCGCGGATCGTGATCCGAGGCATCGGAGACAGCGACCATTTGCTCAAGGTCGGAAGGAGTTCCACTCAGCTTGGTCGGAGTGAAGTCATTATCGGTGGGGTTTTGCGCGCCACGCGTCAGGTGCGGGCGGTCGGGATCGGTGCCGCCTATCGGTGTTTCCAGCTCCGAAGATGTCGAATTGCCGGCGGGGCTGCTGGGGGCCGAATTCGTTGAATTCGTTGAATCGGAGCGCCGCCGCAGCGTAGGCCGGTCAGGATCGGTGGGAGGGGGGTTGTCCGGCGCGGAAGAACCGCTCTGGCCGCTGGGCGATTGCGCGGGAGAGCTCGAGCCTGAGCCGCTTCCGCTGCTGGCGGTGTCGTTATTGCGCCGCACAAACTGCGGACGGTCGCTGTCCCGGTCGCTCTGGAGGCGCGGCATATTTTTGGCGGGTTGCAGCTTGTGCGGCGGTGGCGGCGGAGCCAACTTCTTCCAGGAGCCGTAGCCAAACCAATATCCCTGCAGATTTTGTGCTGTGTTCACATCGAAAAGGCCTTTGGCGATGCCATTCTGCTCGAGGACATACTCCGTTCCCGTCTCCACGGCGAGCGGCGCGGGCCGGGCGAGATAAAGGCCGCCTGGCTGGTATGCCTCCCCGTCGTAGACCGTGACCGGGATGATGCGGCTGGCGCTCGGCGCGCCCGGCTGCCCGGTCCATTCGAGGACGGCGATGGACCGCAGAGTCTGCCCTGTCTTCTTCTTCGTATCGATGTGGCCGGGATATTGCGCATGAGCAGGAGCCAGCGCGACCGCAAAGAGCAGGGCAGCGAAACCCAGGCAACGGGCCAGGTGGCCGGGTATTCGTTTTACGTACTTTGACGGGCTTGCCATAATTCTTTGTGTTCGCTGTGACCGGAAAATCGATTTCTGTTCTGATATAGATGCGTCGTCCCTCGCCGGGCTGGCTCTATCTCCTGTGCTTTGAATTCTACGTTGCGGAAGGATACCTCACATGGAAGTGAATGACACTGTCGCCGATTTCGCCCTGCAAACCGAAGAAGACAAGGTGATGCATTTGAAGGACTTCGCCGGTAAGCCGGTCGTGCTCTTCTTTTATCCCAGGGCCGATACGCCGGGCTGCACCATCGAGGCATGCGGTTTTCGCGACGTCTTCAAGAAGATCCAAGCCGCCGGAGCGGTGGTGTTGGGCATCTCTCGCGACACCCCGAAAGCGCAGAAGAGTTTTAAGGAAAAGTACAGCCTGCCGTATACGCTCCTTGCTGATGTAGACGAAAGAGTCTCAAAACAGTTTGGTGTGCTCAAGGAAAAGAATATGTATGGGAAGAAAGTGATGGGGATTGAGCGAACCACCTTCCTCATCGGCGGCGACCGGAAGCTGCTCAAAATCTTCCCCAAGGTGAAGCCCGAGGGGCATGCTGAAGAGGTTCTTGCCGCGATCAAGGAGCACGGTGCCTAAACGGCCTCGTGTCGTGCCGCGCAGTCTCTATGCCGATGCTCCCGATCTGGTGGCCCGGCGACTTTTGGGCAAGCTGCTGGTGCGCAAGCAAGACGAGGATGGGGAAAAGGGCGAGCTTGCCGGCCGGATCGTCGAGGTAGAAGCATACTTCGTCGGCGATCCCGCGGCCCACGTCTTTGCCGGAAAGACGGCGCGAAACGCGGTTCTCTATGGCCCGCCGGGTCATGCCTATGTCTACTTTATCTACGGAGTGCACTATTGCCTGAACGTCTCCTGCGAACCGGACGGGCAGGCTGGCTCCGTTCTGATTCGCGCTCTTGAACCTATCGCAGGACTGGAGATCATGGCGGCGCGGCGCGGGCTGGCGGTCCCGTTGACACCGGGCCGCGCGCCGGAACTCACTTCAGGCCCCGGCCGCTTGTGTCAGGCCTTTGCAATTACCCGGGAGCGGGACAATGGCGCGGATCTGGCCTCAGCGCAATCCTCGTTGCAGATTCAAGACGATGGCTTTACCGGGGGGAAAGTCCTGGTGACGCCGCGGATCGGCATCCGCAAGGCGGCGGAGCGCATGGCGCGCTTTGTACTCGCAGGAAATCCTCATGTTTCCAAATATTCGAGGGCTTCGCGGTGAAACCGCTCTCGCCCTCTTGCTTTGCTCGCGCCTTCCCAGCGCTCGCTCCGCAATTCACCCTTTCCCAAATATTCGAGGGCTTCGCGGTGAAACCGCTCTCGCCCTCTTGCTTTGCTCGCGCCTTCCCAGCGCTCGCTTCGCAATTCACCCTTTCCCTAATATTTCAGGGCTTCGCGGTGAAACCGCTCTCGCCCTCTCGCCGGTGAGCCCGGTTTCCAGGGGCTCGCCGGCAATTCACCCACGCCGCAATTCACCCACTGCTTCTTCCCTTAGCTGCAGCAGAACGTTGTCGATGAGCCGCGTATTGCCGACAAAGGCCGCCACCGCAACCAGAGTGCCTGAACGCACGTCGGGTACTTCGATAAGCGTGTCGGGATCGACAATCGCAAAGTAGTCGAGCCGCACTGCGGGCTCTTGCTCCAAGATCCGCAGGCCCTCGGCGATCAGTTTCTGCGGAGCATGCTCCCCCGTCTCGACCATCTGCCGGACGCGGCCAAGGGCGCGCGAGAGGACCAGCGCCTGCCGCCGCTCGTCCCGGTTCAAGTAGCGGTTGCGCGAGCTGAGAGCCAGTCCGTCAGAATCGCGAACCGTGGGGCAGACGATCAGCTCGAGAGCAAAGTTCAGATCCCTCACCATTTTCTTGAGGACGGCCAGCTGAGCCGCATCTTTTTGCCCGAAGAAGGCCTGGTCCGGCTCGACGATGTGGAAGAGTTTGGCCACGATCGTGGCAACGCCGCGGAAGTGACCGGGACGCGATGCGCCGTCAAGGCGATCCCCGACCTCGCCTACATCGACAAAAGCGCCGGCGGCGGACGGATACATCTCCTCAACCGATGGAGCAAAGACAAATTCGACGCCGGCTTCTTCGAGGACGCGGCAATCTTCCGTGAAGGTCCGAGGATAACGGGAGAGGTCCTCGTTGGGAGCGAACTGGGTAGGGTTGACGAAGATCGAGACCGCTACGAAATCGGACGAGGCCCGGGCCGCGTCGACCAGGGACAGATGACCCTGGTGCAAGGCGCCCATGGTGGGAACGAAGCCGAGAGTCTTGCCTGCGCGGCGAAGCTCGCGAGAGAGACTCCGCGCCTCCGCGATGGTGGTCAGGACGCGCACGTCACCAGGCCATGCGCTGGATTCTCAATTCCTCGGCTTCAAGCGCGGCGAGCGTCTCCTTGGACAGGTGGTAGCTCTCCTCTTCGTTGGGAAAGCGGCGTCGTTCAACGTCTTCGCAATAGCTTTCGACGGCATTCAAGAGCAATGCGGACGCGTCGGCGTAGCGCCTGACAAACTTCGCCTGGGGGGAAAAGCTCAGATGGATGAGGTCGTGCAAGACCAGGATTTGCCCATCGCAATCGGGTCCCGCTCCGATGCCGATGGTGGGGATGCTCAGGGCGGCGGTGATGCGCTGCGCCACTTCGCGCGGCATGCCCTCGAGCACGATGGCGAAGGCGCCGGCGGCTTCGAGTGCAAGCGCGTCCTCAAGCAACTCATGGAACGCGGCGACCGATTTGCCCTGCACCTTGTAGCCGCTCATCTTGTGGACGGATTGGGGCGTCAAGCCAAGATGGGCGACTACCGGAATCTCGGCGCTGGTCAGCCGCTTGACCAGTTCCACCCGGCTGGCTCCGCCTTCGACCTTGACGCCTTCAGCGCCCGCTTCCTTCAAGAAGCGCACGGCATTCTCGATGCCCTGCTCGATACTCGAGTGATACGAGCCGAACGGCATATCCGCGATCAGCATGGCGCGCTTGACCGCGCGGCGCGTGGCGCGGGTATGATGCAACATCTCCTCCATGGTGACGGGGATCGTGCTGTCATAGCCCATGACCACCATGGCGAGCGAGTCGCCGACCAGGATGATGTCCACTCCAGCCTCATCGACTACCCGGGCGGTCGCGTAGTCATAGGCGGTCAAGGCGACGATAGGCCGCGCCTGGGCCTTTTTCTTTTCAAGAGTTTGGATTGTGACTTTGTCCGGACGGCTCGTTGAAAGGGATGCGGGCGAGTGGGATGGGGACGAGAGAGACGGGGACGGATCGGCGTCAAGAACACGCGCAAGGCTCATTGCTGGACTCCAGTGCAACTCCCGTGCCGGGATGCTGCCTGACCTAGGATCGGGGATCCTAAACCGGGCCTCAGTATACGCCGCGGGGGAAACCGCCCGCAACGGGCTCGGCCAACGGCGGATTTATCATCGGCGATGACGGATTTACCTCTACATTCTTAGCAGGCCGCGGCGCCACCGGCGATCGGGAGGATCATCATGCAAAGCAACGTAATCGGCACGACCATGCCGGTTCTCGAGTTCACCCTTGAACCAAACGAGTCTGTCATTTCGGAGGCCGGGGAACTCTCCTGGATGACGCCCACGATCCAGATGACCACCCACACGCAGTATGCCGGAGGGGGCGGCCTTTTCGGCGTGCTCAAGCGAGTGGCTGGAGGCGGAAGCCTGTTTATGACCGAATACCGCGCTGTGGGGTCGGCCGGCCAGATCGCTTTTGCCACCAAACTGCCGGGACACATTGTGCAGGTCGAGATCGGCGCCGGACGCGAACACATGGTGCATCGGCATGGCTTTCTCTGCGCGACTCCTCAAGTTCAGCTCGGTGTTGGCTTTCAACAATCGCTAGGCGCTGGAGTCTTTGGCGGCGATGGATTTCTGCTCCAGAAAATAAGCGGCCAGGGGCTCGCGTGGCTGGAGTTATCGGGCGAATTGGTCGTCAAGGAGCTGCGCCAGGGCGAGACCCTGCTCGTCCATCCGGGACACGTGGGAATCTTTCAGGCAAGCGTCTCTTTCCAGATCACCCGTGTGCCCGGAATCAAAAATATGATCTTTGGCAGCGATGGACTCTTTCTCGCCGCGCTGACCGGGCCGGGCCGGGTATGGCTGCAGACACTGCCCATCGCGAAGCTCGCTCATGAGTTGATGGAATACATGCCCGCACCCTCCAAGCAGTCCGTCGAGGGCGGAGTGGTCGGGGGAATTGTCGGCGACATTCTGGGAAATATGCGGTAAAGCGGATTTCCCAGCCCAGGGGTCAGGAAACCAGGGGGTCAGGAAACCGTGCTCTGGGCCGCCAGCGGCAGAAAGTATTGCGTGCCTTTGACAGGTTCAGAGAGCCGCTTCAGCAGGAGCTGGAGATCTTCGTTGCGATTGACGAAGTCGATCTCCGAAGTATCGACCACGAGCAGGTCGCTCGCCGTGTAGTGAAAAAAGAAGTGCTCATAGGCCTGGACCACCTGCTCGATATAGGCATCGCTCATGGCCCGTTCTTGCGTGACCCCTTTGCGCTTGAGGCGCTGCTTTAGGATCTCCGGGCTCGCCTGCAGGTAGATGACGAGATCGGGCGTGGGCGCCTCGGCGCGAAACATCTGATAGTAGCGGTTGTAGAGATCGAGCTCCGCATCCGAGAGATTGATATAGGCAAAGATTTTGTCTTTTTCAAAGAGGTAATCGGCCACGACGGGTCCCGAGCCATTTAGCCCATTGCTACCGGACCCGCTCCTGGCTGTCTCCGGCCGGCCGGCCGGATGTATCTGACGCGTTTGCTCATAGCGCTCCAGAAGGAACCACATCTGCGCCGGAAAGGCCGCTCCCGGCTCTCCTCGATAGAAACGCTCGAGAAAGGGATTGTTTTCCGGTTCGATAATGCGGCGCGCGTGCAGTTTTTCCGCTAAGACTTGGGCGAGGGTGGATTTACCGACGCGGATCGGTCCCTCGATAACGATAAATTTTGGTGCCTCGAAGAGATTCGCCATCGGCTTTTGACCGCCTGCCCCGGAGAAGCGAAGAAAAATCGAAGATATCACGATCTTGCCCGGCTGCAAATAGCTGTCTGGGAAACACCTGCTCTATGCTCAAGAGATGCTGACTGCGCTGGCAACCCTGGGCTTAGCCGCCGGAGCTTCTGCCGGAGGGTACGCCTATGCCGCCAACTGGCCGACTTCGCAGATCTTTGGACGCACCGTGCTTGGAGGAGCGAATCCCCGGGAAATCGCGCTGACATACGATGACGGTCCGAGCGATCCATACACTCTGCGTTTGCTCGAAATTCTGTCCGAGCACAAGGTTCGCGCGACGTTCTTTCTGATTGGGCGCTTTGTTCGCCAACGTCCGGAGATCGTTCGTGCTGTTACAGCTGCCGGTCATGTGGTGGGAAATCACACAATGACTCATCCTGTACTGCTCTGGGAACGTCCATCCCGGGTGCGCGAGGAACTGGCCGGATGCAGTGCCGCGATCGAAGATGCAACTGGAGAAGCGGTGAAATTCTTCCGGCCGCCCCACGGAGCGCGCCGGCCGGATGTCCTGCGAACCGCCCGCGAGCTCGGCCTGACGCCAGTGCTTTGGAATGCGATGGGCCATGACTGGGACACAACTGAGCCAAGCCGGATTGTGCGCCGCGTCGAAGCGGCCGTCCGCTCGAACCAACTGCGTAAGCAGGGCAGCAACGTCCTGCTGCACGATGGAGACCAGGGGGGACTGAGATGCGAAAGAGGAGCGGACCGCGGCACTACCCTTGCTGCGACCCGTTCGCTGCTCGAAGACTGGGCGGCACGCGAGTTGACGCTGGTTACGGTCGCGGAGTTTCGCCAATCTTCATGACTGGGCTTCCGCTGTCCGCCCTAGAAGTTAAGAACAGGCTCTGAGTGAAGGAAGATTCAGATCACTCGCAGAAGCAGCAAGATGATGACGATGAGAAGAATCAAGCTGATCCCGCCGCCCCCGTAGTAGCCAATGCCAGGGCCCAGGCGATAGCCGCCAAATCCAAAGACCAAAAGTAGAATTATAAGAATGATCAGCATACTTTCTCCTTGCCCATCCTGTAGCGATTCGGTTACGAGGTTACGAGCAAGATTCTTCTCTGCAATGCTCGAACGTTGCAGGGCCTCTGTTCCTTCGCAAATCGGATGTAGAAATGCAGCTAAGTGTTGTTCTGAAGTTACTCAAGTGATCATTGTGCTTGCGAGACGCGCGGTCGCATCCTACTCCGCGGGCTCGAGGAGGCATCTTAGAGTCTGTTATGAACTTGTAGGGCGGACAGTGTTTGCCACTCCTCGCTCCTTGCACTCGGGAAAATTCGCTTTCGTCGCTGCTGCCCTATAAGTTCATAAGAGGCTCTAACTGATATCGTTGAAATAGCCGGTTCGCTCCGATGCCATCCATCCGCAGTGTCAGCCACCGATCCTTTGAACGCACGCTCGCGAGCGCCAAACGAACCATGGTGCTCAGCGAGCTGGTTAAGCTCGCGATTGACAGCTTCCGCGTCAACAAGGTTCGCTTCATGCTCACCGCCCTGGGCATGGTTATCGGCTCGGCGTCGCTCATCCTGGTGGTGACCGTCGGATTGACCGGCAAGCAATACATCCTGAATGAGATTCAGGGAATTGGAACCAATGAGGTGGAAGTCGAGTACTCCGGAGCGGGCACGTCGGCAACGGGCCAGGAGAACTTCCGCAGCGACTACCTCACCCGGGATGACGAAGCGGCCGTCGCAGAGCAAGTTCCCTTCGTAGCTGCATCCTCCTCCATCCTCCAGATGCATGCCCGCATCAGCCTGGGGAACGGCCTTGTCCGGGATATTCTGGTGCTCGGCGTTGCGCCGGCATACAAGCAAGTGCGCAACCTGGTTGTTGTTTCGGGACGTTTTTTCGATCAGGAAGACGATCGGAGCCACGCCAAGGTCGCCGTGGTCACGATTCCCTTCGCGGTGGAAAGGTTCGGCAGCGCCGATGCCGCCATCAATCAGTCCTTCGAGGTCAGCGGGATCCCGTTCACCATTATTGGAACGTTTAAGGAGAGCGTCGACACCTTTGGGCAAACCGAGATTGCGGATGAAACTATCTTGATTCCGTATTCGGTGGGGCGGTATTTCACCGGGTCGGATAAGGTAGATCAGATCTATTTCTCGATTCGCGATCCCAACGAAGTTGAGCAGGCCACCAGGCAGATCCTGCAGGTGATCCACTCGCGGCACCAACCCAATTCGGTTTACAAGGCCCAGACCTTGACGGAACTGTTGCGCACGGCGGCGTTGATCGCCAACGCGCTCACACTCGTGTTGCTGCTCGTCTCGGCCGTTACTCTTTGCGTTGGCGGGGTTGGAATCATGAATATCATGCTCGCCAACGTGCGCTCGCGCATCCGGGAGATCGGCATTCGCAAGGCTTTGGGCGCGACGGCCCGGGAAATCAAGCTGCAGTTCTTGCTCGAGGCAGTCTTTATTTCTCTGAGCGGGGGAATCGTGGGCACGATATTAGGCTTGGCGGTGCCCTTCTCCGTTCGCTTCTTCACGTCCTACCGCATCCCGGTGTCGGGACTCTCGGCCGTGATCGCGCTCTTTTCGGCGGTCATCGTCGGCGTGGTCTTCGGCACGCTGCCGGCCACACGCGCCGCGCAAATGGATCCTGTCGAATCGCTCAAGTACGAATAGGACTCCGCTCGCGCATCCGGGCAAGAGGCGGCGAAGCTACATGACGAAGGCTACGTTTTCGAGCTCCCGCTGGATGCAATCCAAATTGCAGCCCATGCCCTCCAGCCGGATGATGGAATCACGCGCCCCTTGGGCGCTCACGCCATAACCGCGGCCCGCCAGAAAGGCGCTCAGGACTTCGACGGCCTGCCAGGAGTCAATCCCACACTGCTGCAATTCCGTGCGCAGGTTCACGAGATCGGTAGAAGAGAACTTTTCGATCCTATTTTCGATCTTAGACATGTCGTTCATCGCCGCTCTCCCTCTCCAAAAATCGCGTAGGCTGGCACGTCTCGACGGCGTGTTTCCAGCGCACATATCGATTGGATGCGCTATATACACACATAGACTGCGAAGAAGCGAATTCGTAAGCGCGATTTGCCATCGAGGCGGGCGCCGCTTCGCGGCCATTCGTGGTTGCTGACTCGCCGGAGAGCCGTCGTATGAAACGGGATGACAATTTGGAGATGAATTGCGGAGCAAGCGCTCAAGAGGAGCGAGCAGAGCGAGAGGGCGAAGCGCTTTCACCGCGAAGCCCTCGAATGTTACAGCTCGCGCGTCGCGCGCTCTTCGAGCATCACCGGGATTCCATCCTGGATGGGATAGCAGAGACCGCAGCCACGGCATCGCAGCCATTCCAGGCACAGGTTTTTAGAGAAGGAATTTTGGGGGACGGCGTTCTCCGCGTTTCCATCCGTGTGCCTGCACTCGACAGGCTGGTGGCACACCGGGCAGACCAGAATTTCGAGCAGGGAGGCGGAGAGTAACTTGGCCATGCGTTCAGTTTAGAACTTTATCCAATATTTCAGGGCTTCGCGGTACTACTGCTGTCGCCCTCTCGCTGGTTCGCCCGATTCCAGGGGCTCACCGGCAATTCACCCACTCCGCAATTCACCCTATTTCAGGGCGCGCTGAAGCGCCTTGCCCTCTTGCTATGCTCGCGCCTTCTTGAGCGCTCCCAACATTTCAGGGCTTCGCGGTACTACTGCTCTCGCCCTCTCGCTGGTTCGCCCGATTCCAGGGGCTCACCGGCGATTCACCCACTCCGCAATTCACCCTTTCCAACTAAGATAGAGGTATGGAGAATCCTCTGAGCACGGGCCGCCCGCACGTCCCGCTGATGAACGTTCCCGAACATCAGCTGCACTTCTTTGCGAGATTCGCTCTGACCGAGCGGCTACTCGAGCGTTGCCTGGGCGAGGCGCTCTCCGCCGGGGGCGACTACGCCGATCTTTACTTTGAGTCGATCGCCTCGACTTCGATCTCAGTCGACGAGTCGCTGGTCAAATCGGCGAGCCAGGGCGTGGCGAGCGGGTGCGGCATTCGTGTTGTTTCCGGGGACCGCACAGGGTATGCCTACACCGATGATCTTTCCGCCGAGCGGCTGCTGCGGGCAGCGCGCACCGCTGCGCTGATCGCCAGCGGGCCGGCGAAGGAGCCCGTGGCCGGCTTCCGCCAGACGGCCAAAAGCAACCTCTATCCCGTCCCAGCCGCGGATATCGATTCCGGGATCGCGAAAAAGCTGGAGCTCGTGATGCGCGCGGACCGGGCCGCACGGGCATTCGACCCGCGCATCGTGCAGGTGCGCGCCGGATATAACGACGAGCTTCGCCACATTCTGATTGCCGCCTCCGATGGAACCATGGCAAGCGATACGCAGCCGCTGGCCCGCTTTGGCGTCTTCGTCATCGCCCGCGAAGGAACGAAGAACTCCCGCGGAAGCTCCGGCGGGGGCGGCCGAGTGGAGATCGATTACTTCGAGCAGCAGAAAAGCCCGGAGCACTTTGCCCGCGAGGCGGCGCGCCAAGCGCTTCTGCAACTGAATGCCGTTCCCGCACCCGCGGGAGAGATGGAAGTGGTCCTCGGCCCAGGCTGGCCCGGCGTGCTGCTGCACGAGGCCGTTGGCCATGGGCTCGAAGCCGATTTCAACCGCAAGAAAACATCGGCATTCGCCGGCCTCATCGGCCAGCGAGTCGCCAGCTCGAAAGTCACCGTGGTCGACAACGGCACGCTGCCTTCGCGCCGGGGATCGCTGAATGTCGATGATGAAGGCTCGCCCACCCAGGAGACCGTGCTCATCGAGAACGGCATCCTCAAGGGCTACCTCAGCGACAAACTCTCGGCGCGGCTCATGGGCATGGCCGATACCGGCAACGGGCGCAGGGAGAGCTATCAACATATCCCCATGCCCCGTATGACCAATACCTATATGCTCTCCGGGGACGACCACCCGGAGGATATTGTGCGCAGCGTCAAGCGCGGGCTCTACGCTGTCAACTTTGGCGGCGGACAGGTGGATATTACCAGCGGTAAGTTCGTTTTCTCGGCCTCCGAGGCGTACCTGATCGAAGACGGCAAAATCACTGCGCCGGTTCGCGACGCCACCCTCATCGGAAATGGCCCGGAGGCTCTCAAGCATGTGTCGATGGTGGGCAACGATCTCGCGCTCGACGAGGGTATCGGCACCTGCGGCAAGGACGGACAGAGCGTGCCGGTTGGAGTGGGCATGCCGACCATCAAGCTGGACCGCATGACGGTCGGCGGAACGGGCCGCTGAAAATGCCGCCAGAGAGCGAAGCAGCGGCCAACGCCATCGATCCCGGTATCGATCCTGGTGTCGATCCTGGTATCGACCTGGCCGAGTTGGCTCACGATGTCCTGTTGCGGGCGCTCGGCGCCGGCGCGAGCGATGTGGAAGTGATGGTACACGCAGGCGATGAGTTCTCGAGCATGGTCCGCTTAGGGCAGGTGGAGACGCTCAAAGAATCTGGCGCGCGGGGAATGGGCCTGCGGGTTTTTTTTGGGTCCAGCAAGTCCCAACGCACCGCCAGCGCATCAACGAGCGACTTTTCTCCCCAGGGCTTGGCGCGCCTCATAGCGGGCGCTGTCGATTTGGCCCGAGTCACATCCGAAGATCCTTTTGCCGGTCTGCCGGAGGTGGAGGCTTTTGGGCAGTTCACCGCTCCACTCGATCTTTTCCATGACGATGTCGCCTTGCTCCCAGCGGCGGAGCGCATCGACTTCGCGCGCCGCGCCGAGGCCGCGGCCCTCTCTGCCGACACCCGCATTCAGAACAGCGATGGCGGCAGCTTCGACGCGGCGGCCGGGCGCACGATCCTGATCAACTCCCGCGGCTTTGCCGGGGAGTATCGCCGGTCCTACTGCTCGATTTCCGCCATGCCTATCGCGCAGGATGGAGAGGGCCGCATGCAACGCGACTACTGGTTTTCAAGCGCGCGCACGGTAAGCCGCCTGGCAACGCCCGAGAGCGTTGGCATGGAGGCAGCCAGGAGGACGCTGCGCCGCTTGAATGCGCGCCGGGTGCCCACCCAGCGTGTGCCTATTGTCTTTGCGCCGGAGGTCGCGCGAGGCCTGGTTGGCAGCATCTTCGAGGCGGCCAACGGAGACAGCATCTATCGCGGGGCCTCCTTTTGGAGCAACCAGCTTGGGCAGCAGGTGGCTGCCGCAAACGTAACCGTGATCGACGACGGAACGATGGCAGGCGGTTTTGGCTCCGCTCCCTTTGACGGAGAAGGTCTCCCGAAGCGCCGCACAGTCATTGTCGAGAAGGGCATACTCACCCACTACATGCTCAATACCTATACGGCGCGTAAGCTCGGGATGGAGAGTACGGGGAACGCCTCGCGCGGATTGACGGGCAATCCCGGGATCGGCGCGGGCAATCTCTTTCTTTCCCAGGGTTCCTTCACTCCCGCGCAGCTTCTGGGCGACATCAAGAGCGGCTTTTACGTTACCGGGTTGATGGGCCACGGCGTGAATATGGTCACGGGCGACTACTCCCGCGGGGCCACCGGTCTGTGGATTGAGAATGGAGAACTCACCTACGCGGTCGAGGAAGTAACCATCGCCGGCAACTTGAAAGAGATGTTCCACAACATCGCCGCGATCGCCGACGACCTCGAATTCCGCAGCTCTGTGGCCTCACCCACTTTGCGCATCGACGGAATGACGATCGCGGGGGAATAATTCCCCTACGATCATTCTCCCGGAATGTTTTTCAGGGAACACCGTGCTCACCAACTCCATTCCCTTTGACCCGGCCGATCCGCGGGGCAGCCTCGACAGCCTTCCCGAGGCTCCCGGCATCTTTGCTCTTTTCGCAGCGGACCCAGCGGCTCAACCGTACCTGAGCAAAGCGTCAAACCTGCGCCGCCGCCTGACGCGCTTTCTTCGCAGCGGAAATCGCGGGAGAGAAACTGGAGAAAGCCCCGCCGCTCCGCCGACCAAGCGTCTCGAACTAGCGCACCTTGTTGATCGCATCGAATATTCCGTCACCGGGTCGGAGATCGAATCCGCTTTAGGGCTGTACGACGCCTCGCTCGCGGCCTTTGGACCAGGCGCCCGCCGCCGCCTACGCCTGCGTCCGCCCGCATTCTTGCGGATGGCGGTCGAGAATGCCTATCCACGCCTCTACATGACGGCCAAGGTCAGCAAGGCCGCGGCCAGTGCTCTCTTTGGGCCCTTTCCCTCCCGCGCCGCGGCGGAGCGTTATGCGGAAGAGATGCTGAATCTCTTTCTTTTGCGCCGGTGTACGGAGAACCTGAACCCCGATCCGGCTTTTCCGGGCTGCCCTTATTCGGAGATGAAGATGTGTCTCGCCCCCTGCTACCGCGGCTGCACGGACGAGCGTTACCGGCAGGAGGCCTCCGACGTTTTGGCATTTCTGACGACGCGCGGCTCTTCTCTGCTCGCGCAGATCGAAAACCAGCGCAATCAGGCCTCGGAGGCGCTCGAATTTGAAAAGGCCGCGAACCTTCACCAGCGCATGCAAAAGGTGCAGGCAGTGATCCGCCTGGCAAGCGCGGCGGTACGGCCGCTCTCCCAGCTCAGCGGCATCCTCGTTCAGCCCGCGGCGGATCCTCATTCCGGGGCCGCGTCGGGCCACGTTGCTCTTTTTCACCTGCACAGCGGCTTTTTGTCAGGTCCTGTTCTTTACTCGACCGTCGGCATGCGGCTGCCCAATGAGCGGTCGGGCTCAAGCTCGCTCTTCGCGCACCCGATCACCGTCGAGGCCATTCCCTTACAGGCTCCAACCGGCATCACCCAAAGCGTACAGCCAGTGAAGAATCTTTTGGAGGCGCGCCTGGACGAGACGCTTACCGCACTCGATCGGCTCTCGCCGAAATCGAGGTCGTCCCAGACTCTCTCCGATCACCTCGCGCTCTTCACGCGGTGGTACTATTCCCCGGCTGCGCGCCGTACGGGAGAAGTAATTTTTGCCGAGAGCGACGGACATCTCCCCCGTAAAGCTCTTCTGCGCGCGATCGCGCAGGTCGCCGCACGGGCAGCGGGTGCAGACCCCAACCCGGTGCGCCCCGGCCCGGAGCGCAATGAAGAGCGCGGAGCGCCGCCGGACGAGCCAACCGGATGAATTTCTCTCTCTCGCGCTGGTACACTGAAGGCGTGCCGGGAGCGCAACCGTGGTCGAATTAGCGCCGTCTATCCTATCCGCCGACTTTTCCCGGTTGGATCGGGAAATTCAGGCCGCCGAGCGGGGTGGCGGTTCCATCATTCACGTCGATATCATGGATGGTCACTTTGTTCCCAACATCACCATGGGACCGCCCGTGGTGACGTCTCTGCGCAAAGTAACGCTGCTGCCGCTCGACTGCCACCTGATGATCGAACATCCAGACGATCTGATCTCCAGCCTCGCCGAGGCGGGGGCGAATTGGGTTACCGTGCACTATGAGGCTTGTCCGCACTTGCATCGCAGCCTGGAGCTGATCCGCCAGCATGGAATGGAGCCGTCCGTGGCGATCAATCCGGCGACCCGCGTCGATTTTCTCCTCGACGTGCTGCCTATGGTCCATCACGTGCTTGTGATGACCGTAAATCCCGGTTTCGGGGGTCAAAAGTTCATTGAATTTACCCCTGGTAAGATCCGCCATCTGGCGGAACTGCGGGAAGAGTTTGGGCTTAGCTTTAGGATTGAAGTCGATGGCGGGATTGCTCACGACACCATCGCGCGGGTAGTCGAAGCAGGAGCGGATCTGCTTGTTGCCGGCAGCGCAGTCTACGATTCCGGTGATCCTGAGAAAGAAGCGCGAGTGCTTCTGAAGTTGGCACAGGAGGCGGAACAGCGCCGGCTGGGGGAAGATTTCCCCCCAGCGCGTGCCATGGCCATTTAAACTAAGGGCTGTTCACACTGCTGAGAACGCCTGAGCGTAACCACTGTGATCCGGCGGAAAGTGGCCGGAACACAAGTATATGAGGTGCTATGAAGCGGTTTTTACCCTGGATGGCGATCGCGTGTATTTTTTCCGTATTGACCCTCTCGGCCCCGGCTGGCGTACTGCCAAAACTCCAGACGAAGCCCACCCCGCCGGACCCGTCGGCCTCCAAGCAGCCGGACAAAGAGCTCTACGACAAGGCCATGACCGCGATGAAGGAGACCAAGTTCGACGTCGCCCGCTTGGACCTGCAGACGCTGCTCAACACGTACCCCGAATCCGAGTACCAGATGCGAGCCAAGCTCGCCGTCGGCGACACCTGGTTTCGGGAAGGTGGAAGCGCTTCCCTGACCCAGGCCGAGGCGGAATACAAGGATTTCATTACTTTCTTTCCCAACCAGCCGGAGGCCGCCGAAGCCCAGATGCGGGTGGCCGACATCTATTACATGCAGATGGAAAAACCGGATCGTGACCACACCAACGTCGACCGCGCCGAGAAAGAGTACCAGACGATGATCCAGCAGTACCCCGACTCGCCACTGGTGCCCCGGGCCAAGCAGCGATTGAGGGAAGTGCAAGAGGTGCTGGCCGACCGCCAATACGCCATTGGCAGCTTCTATGCGTCCCGCGAAAACTGGTCCGCGTCGATTGCCCGTCTGGAGACCGTTACGGAAAACTATCCCCTTTACAGCCATAGCGATCTCGCGCTGATTGGGCTTGGGGACGACTATGCAGCGGAAGCGCGTTACGTGCAAGCGGCGAAGTTCCCGCCGAAGGCCAAGGAGGAACTGATGAAGGCCTACGACGACCGCGCCGCCGACGCCTATGCTCGCGTGGTGACACATTATTCGACGGCCCCGCATGTCGAAGACGCGCGTGAGCGCCTGATCGCGCTCAATCGCCCCATACCGCAACCGACCCCGGAAGAGTTGGCGGAGAGCGAGGCCGAAGAGCAGAGCCGGGTGGGCGTGACGTTGAAGGATCGCGCGAAATTTCTAGTGAAGCACGGCCCGACTACCGTGAATGCCGCGCGGGTCGGTGAGCCGACGATGGCCGATGCCAAGGAGATTACCGCGCCCGAGGTCACTAAAGATTCCGTCGCCATGTATACGGCGGCTCTCGCCGGCAAACCGATTGAGGCGCCGGCCGCAGCCTCATCATCCGCGGCCGCGACGGAGACCGCCGCGCAAAACGGCTCGACTGCGCCGGCAAGCGGCGGTGCGCCGCTCGAACTGCAAAGCGTTCCCACCGCCGATGCCGCGGGGAGTGGGCCCATTATCGGAGCATCCATCGTGAGTACGGGCGGCGACGCGGCGGCGGCGACGCCGCAAGGAAGCGGCAATACAGCGCCTGGCAATGCGGCGCCTGGAGACACCGTGGTGGCCGCGCCACCAGTCGATGCAGCCGGCGCAGCGGCCGCCGCCGCCGCCGCCGGAGTACCTGGCGCGCAAAACCCTGGCGGCTTGGCTCCGGTGCATCCCGACAACACCGCAGTGCCACCGGTCGAAAAACCCGCGGCCATGGCCGATCAGACTAACGACGTGCCGGGCGGCAATGCGGCCCAGGTAGCGACGGGAACCGATACAGGGGTTACTAGCAAAAAGAAGCCCAAATACGACTCGGGCAACGAGTCCTCCAGCAAACACAAGAAAAAGAAGGGGCTCGACAAGCTCAATCCCTTCTAGGATTTGCCATCCAGGCGGACGCAGCTTCTCACCCCAGCAAGCACAGCTTGCCGGGGTGAGAAGCCGCCACTCGTGGTTGCTGGCTCGCCTCAGCATCGGCGGTATTGAACGGAATTACGAGAGGGCGAGAGCGCCGTGATGGTCTCCCACCCTCGCTGCGCGAGGATGGGGCACCTGTGAAATTTCAACACGTTGTTCCGTTTTTCTGAATGGATGCCAGCAGGAGTAGCCGGGGCGGTGCGAAAGTGGAAATCGTTCGTAAGTATTTCCAAGGCGCGGGTTTAAGCGCCGGCTTTTGCATCGCCCTTCGGGCCCAGAAACCTGCTCCGTCTCCCATTACGAGTGGAACAACCTCTTGACCTTCTACAGGCACCCAAGGATTGTGACCGAGACAGAAAGAAAACCGCAGATCCCTCGACTGCGCTCGGGATGACAAATTTGGAGGGCTGAGCGCTTAGCGCGGGCCCTGCAATACTAGGGAAAGCTGAAATCGATGGACTCCGACCTCTCCAATAATCTTCCCAAAGCCTATGACCCCACCGCGATCGAAGATCGCTGGGCGGAATACTGGGTAGCCGAGGAACTCTTCCACCAACCTTTGCCCCCCGCCGGCTCTCGAGCGCCGCTCTTTACCGTGCTGCTGCCCC
The DNA here is from genome assembly GCA_963746665.1 of uncultured Acidobacteriaceae bacterium. Taxonomy (GTDB): domain Bacteria; phylum Acidobacteriota; class Terriglobia; order Terriglobales; family Acidobacteriaceae; genus PALSA-350. Next base: position 310,443 of record CAVVBW010000001.1, read on the forward strand.
CGCCGAACGTTACCGGCCAACTGCACATGGGGCACATGCTGGAACACACGGAGATCGATATCCTCATCCGCTGGCGCCGCATGTGCGGGGATCTCGCTCTCTGGGTGCCGGGCACGGATCATGCCGGGATCGCGACCCAGATCATGGTGGAGCGACAGTTGGCCGAAGAGGGCAAGACCCGCCAGGAAATTGGACGGGAAGCTTTCATCGAACGCGCCTGGCAGTGGAAGCAGCAGTACGGAAACACCATCCTGGAGCAGATGAAGCGGCTGGGCGCGAGCGTCGATTGGGGGCGCGAGTATTTCACCATGGATGCCAACCGCTCTCGAGCGGTGCGCGAGGCCTTTGTCCGGCTCTATGAAGAGGGGCTGATCTATCGCGGAGCCTACATCGTCAATTGGTGTCCCCGCTGCCAGACGGCGATCTCCGATCTCGAGGTGGCGCACGAGGAGCAGCTGGGCAAACTGTGGGAGATTCGCTACCCGGTCATCGATGCATCGCGTGGCGGGGAATCCGGCTCGCTTACTGTTGCCACGACCCGTCCGGAGACGATGCTGGGCGACGTCGCGGTCGCGGTCCACCCGGACGACGAGCGATACACGCACTTGCACGGGAAGATGCTGCGCTTGCCGCTCATGGGACGTGAGATTCCTGTCATCACCGATCCTTGGGTCAGCCGCGAATTCGGCACCGGCGCGGTCAAGGTGACGCCCGCGCACGATGCCAACGACTTCGACCTGGGACAACGGCACGGCCTGCCATCGATCAGCGTCATGGACGAGAGCGCGCACATGAATGCCGCCGCTGGACCCTATGCCGGACTCGACCGCTTCGCGGCGCGCAAAAAGATTCTCGACGATCTTGAAGCCGAGGGTCTGCTCGCAGGGGTGCGCGAACACGTGAACTCCATCGGTAAATGCGACCGCTGCAAAACCATCGTCGAGCCCCGCCTTTCTACCCAGTGGTTTATCAAGATTCAGCCACTCGCCGATCGAGCCATCGCCGCCGTCGAGCAAGGGCACCTTCGCTTCACGCCGGAACAATACGCCAAGATCTACTTCGAGTGGATGCGCAATATTTATGACTGGTGCATCTCGCGCCAGCTTTGGTGGGGACATCGCATCCCCGCGTGGCACTGCGGCGCATGCCACCACATCACGGTGGCGCGCTCGACGCCGGCGGCCTGCGAGCAGTGCGGCAACAGCGCGATCGAGCAGGAAAGCGATGTGCTCGACACCTGGTTTTCGTCCGGCCTGCTGCCCCTATCGGCCTTCGGGTGGCCGGAGCACACGCCCGATCTTGATATCTTCTATCCGACACAACTGCTGGTGACCGGCTTCGACATCCTCTTTTTCTGGGTGGCGCGCATGACCATGCTGGGCTGTCACTTCATGCTAGACGCGCCCATGGCGAACGGCGGCAGGCGCACGCTTGAGGATGCCGTGCCCTTTCGCGAGGTCTACATTCACGCGCTGGTGCGCGACGCGGATCGGCAAAAGATGTCCAAGACCAAGGGCAACGGGATCGACCCGATCGAAATTGTCCAGCGCTTCGGCACCGATGCAGTGCGCTTTACGCTGGCCGCCATGGCATCGCCGGGAACCGATATCGTCTTGAGCGAGGAGCGGTTCGATGGCTATCGCGCCTTCGCCAATAAGATCTGGAATGCCGCGCGTTTCCTCTTGATGCAAATGGATCGAGCGGCCGAGGCGGGAATCGCCCTTGACCCGGCCTCACGGCCTCAGGAACTGGCGCCGAGCGCGGACGAGCCGCTCGAGGTCCGATGGGTCGTCTCCGGCTTTGATCGCGCCGCTGGCGAGGTCAACCGCGCCCTGTCGGAATATCGTTTCGACGAAGCAGCAAACAGGGTCTATAGCTTCTTCTGGGGCGACTTCTGCGACTGGTATCTCGAAATCGTCAAGCTGCGTCTCGACTTCAGCAAGCCGTCGGCCGAATCGCGGTCCGCGCTGGCCTCCTTGTGGAGCGTCTTTGAATCCTTCCTGCGCCTGCTCTCCCCGTTCATGCCCTTCATCACGGAAGAGATCTGGCATGCCATCTACCGCGGCCAGCCGCCGGCGAAGTCGATCGCTCTCACCCGCTACCCGGAACTCCGCGCGCCGGCCATTGATGGCGAGGCAGAAAGAGAGATGGTGCTGCTTCGGGCGCTGATCGTCGAGGTGCGCGATCTACGGCGTGCGCTCGGCGTAGAAGAAAAGGCCGCTGTACCCATCCAGCTGCGCATCTCACCGGAGGGGCGGGCGGAGATTGAGCGGAACGCCGGGATCGTCTACCGCCTGGCCCGGGTTTCTTCAATCGAGTTCGTTCAGGCCATGCCGGAGGGCGCGGTACGTTCGACGACCGCCTTCGACGTGGCGGTTCTCTACGAGCGCAAGGTCGACTCTGCGGCGGAACGCGAGCGGCTTACGAAGGATTTGGCGCGCTTTGAAAAGGAAGCGGCCAACGCCGAACGTCAGCTGGGGAATGCGGATTTTCTCAGTAAGGCGCCAGCGAAAGTGATCGATGGCTTGCGCCGCCGTTCCGGAGAGTTGAACACGCTGATTCCCAAAACCCGCGGGGCGCTCGAGAACCTCGACCAGAGAAATACTGGAGTAGACTAGGCCGTGTCCGACACTGCCTCGGCCCTGCGAAGAGGCCTCTAAGGAAGCCAATGGAATGGAAGAGCAAGCGCGTCGAGGCGATTCTGGAGCAGGCGCTGATCGAAGACAAGGCCACCAGCGATGTCACCACGGCTCTCACGATCGATTCCACATTGCGCGCCTCGGGCATAGTCGTCGCCAAGCAGGATTGCGTGATTTGCGGTTTGGGCTCGATCGCTCGCTTCCTCGAGATCTTCGCGCGCATCGACAAGCGCGCCTCCAATCGCTTCGAGGTGATCAACCATCCGGAGATGTTCGATGGAGTTCGCGTCAAAAAGGGGCAGGCGGTCGCGGTCATTCGTCACAATGCGCGCGCCATCCTGGCCTGCGAACGCGTCATCCTCAACCTTATGCAGCGCATGAGCGGCATCTCCACGGCTACCAGAGCTTATGTCGACGCTGTCGCCGGAACCAAGGCGGCGGTGCTCGACACGCGCAAGACCGTTCCCGGTCTGCGCATCTTCGACAAGTATGCCGTTCGCTGCGGCGGCGGGCAGAACCATCGCCTCGATCTCTCCGACGGCATTCTGATCAAGAACAATCACATCTCGCTCGGCGGTGGTCTGCCCAAGGTGCTGGCCCGCGCGCTCGCCGAACGCAAGCCGGGGCAGACCGTGCAATGTGAAGTGCGCAGCTTTGTCGAGCTCGATCAGGCTCTTGAGGGCGGCGCGGAATCGCTCCTGCTCGACAATATGACTCCGGCGGAGATCAAAAAGGCCGTGGCCATCGTGCGGGGCCGCGACCCGGCGATTCCGCTTGAGGCTTCGGGCGGCATCACCCTCGAAAACATCCGCAAGTATGCTCTCGCGGGGGTGGATTACATCTCCGTCGGCGCGCTGACGCACTCGGCAGCCGCTGTCGATCTCAGCATGCGCGTCACGGCCGAGCTTTCCTACATGTCGCCGATTCTGGAAAACGGCTACGACCTGAAGGCGCTCGACCCTGCGCTCGCGCCGACTCCCTTCGCCGGCAAAGTGCGCTATTTTCCTGCGATCCATTCGACCAACGGTTTGGCCATGACGGAAGCCGAGCAAGGCGCTCCGGAGGGCATGGTCTATCTGGCGGATGAACAAACGGCCGGACGCGGACGCGGGGGCCATGGTTGGCACTCCGCTGCCGGCTCCGGCCTCTACGTGAGCGTGCTTTTGCGCCCCCGCTTGGCTCCGGCGGACATTCTGTGGCTTTCGCTCGGCGCCGGCCTCGCCGTGCGTGAAGCGGTTCGCCAGGTAACGTCGCTTGAGGCGGATATTCGCTGGCCCAACGACCTGCTCCTTGGACATCAGGGGGGACATCGGGGGGGCCAAAAGAAGTTCTGCGGGATTCTCACCGAATTGAACGCGGAAGTGACTCGCGTGCGCCATGCCGTCATGGGTATCGGGATCAATGTGCTTGAAGAGAGTTTCCCCGCGGAGTTGGCGGAGACGGCGACCTCGCTGCGCCTGGAAACCGGCCGCGACTGGCCTCGCCAGGAGCTGCTTGTCGCTTTGCTACAATCGCTTCTGCAAGAAGCCCGCGCGCTCGACGCGGATACGACGGGCGCATCGTTAAGCATCCTCGATCGCCTCGGATGGGCTTCCTCCTGGATTCGCGGCAAACATGTGCAGGTGGATGAAGCGGGAGGATACTCCGGGGTGACCGCGGGGCTGGACGCGCGCGGCTTCCTTCGGGTTCGCACCCCCGGCGGACTACGCACGGTGTTCTCCGGCGGTGTGCGCGAGCTTCCGGCGGAAGGTTGAAGACGCATGCTGCTGGCGCTGAATGTCAACAACACGAATACGGTGATCGCGCTCTATCCCGTTATCAAAGGGCAAAACGGGCCGCTGCGCGCCACCTGGCGCATCAGCACGCGGCAGACGCAGACCGCGGACGAGTACGGAATCCTGATTCGCAGCCTGCTCCAGAGCGAAAGTGTGGACAGCGCGGAAATCAACGGCATCGTGATCGCCTCGGTAGTGCCGCCCATCGACTGGATCCTGCGCCAGTTCTGCGAGCGCTACTTCAACCAGAAGCCTCTGTTCATCGAGCCGGGCGTGAAAACCGGTCTGCCCATCCTGACCGACAACCCCGGCGAAGTGGGCGCGGACCGGGTTGCGAATTGTGTTGGAGCGTTTGAACAATATGGCGGCCCATGCATCGTGGTGGATTTTGGAACAGCCACGAATTTCGACGTGATTTCGCGCAAAGGGGAGTTTCTCGGCGGCGCGATCGCTCCCGGGCTGAATATTTCCGCCGAGGCGTTGTTTGCGCGCGCGGCGCGCCTGCCCCGGGTCGACATCAAGCGTCCCGCCAAAGTTATCGGCACCAACACCGTCGACAATCTGCAGATCGGATTGTTCTACGGACATATCGGGCTGGTGGACGGCATACTGGAGCGCATGATCGCCGAGCTTGGCCCGGATACAAAGTGCGTCGCCACGGGCGGCTTGGCGCGGCTCATCGCCGGCGAGTCGAAGTACATCTCCGAAGTGAACGACACGCTTACCCTGGAGGGCCTGCGTATCATCTACGAGCGCAACTTGAGCGCGAAGGTTCGCAGCCATCCCGCAAGCCCCGCGCCGGCGAAAGCCTGATCGAAGCCCCGATCGATTTTGGAAAACTACTTCAACTACTTCACCGAGATCGAAGAACACTTCCAGCGCCGCCGCGGCTCTCTGCTTCTGCTCTCCACGCTCGACTGGGCGCTGATCGAGACCTGGCGCGAAGCTGGGATTCCGCTCGAGGCCGTTCTTCGCGGAATCGATAGCGCCTTCGACAAGTACGACGCCCGCAAAAGCAAAGGCGAATCACCGGCGCGTCAACGGCTTGGCGTACTGCGCGCAAGCGGTCATGACGGCTGTCGAAGATATGAAGGAGGCATCCGTGGGCGCTCCGCCCAGAGCGGAGTCGAACCAAGCGGAGCTGAATCAGGAGGGCTTTGAGCAGGAGCGCGTCGCCGCACATCTCGCAGCTTGCGCCCAACGAATGCACGCGGCTGCAACTATTGGGCAGAAGGATGGCACACGCGCGGCCGGCTATCTGATCGAAGCTGCACAGCGTCTGGAGGCGCTCGCCCTGGACGCCCGCAGGGCGAATCCCAATCTTCAGGAACTCGAAGGGCAGCTCACGGCGATCGAGGAGAAGCTCTTCGCGACTCTGATCTCGACCACTCCGGAAGACGATCTAGTCACGCTCCGGCAGCAGGCCAGCCGCGAACTAGAGCCCTACCGAAGCCGCATGCAGGCAATGCAGATCCGTCAAATCGAGCGGCAGTTTTTGCATAAACGCCTGCTCGAGAAGCTTTCTCTGCCCCGGCTCAGCCTGTTCTACATGAGTCAGTCGTGAAGCTGCGCGTCGAAAAGGCTGTCTACGGAGGCGCCGGGTTGGCGCACATCCCCAGGGACGAGTCCCCGGGCAGCGACCCACGTCTGGCCGGCAAGACGGTTTTTATCCCGTATGCGTTGCCGGGAGAACTGGTCGAGGCGCACATTGTCGACGACCGGCGCGGCTTTTCGACTGCGGAGCTCGACCGCGTCGTTGAACCGGCAAGCGAGCGCGTGAGCCCGCATTGTGAATATTTTCCCGTCTGCGGCGGCTGCCAATACCAGCAGGCCAGCACTCAATATCAGTTGCAGATCAAACTCGAAATTCTGCGCGATACCCTTGGGCGCGCACATCTTCAGCAGTTTCGAGCGCAGTTCCAGGCCCCGTCCCCCGGTGAAAGCGTCATAAACATCGGCGCGACGGCCTCCTTGCCATGGGGTTACCGCAACCGCATCCGCCTGCACATCGCGTCCGCTTCCGGAGCGGATGGTCTGGCCCTCTGCTACCGGGAGCGCGGCTCGCACGCCAATTTGCCGGTCACGCACTGCCCCATCGCCGCTCCGGTGCTTGAACAGGCCATCGCCGCGGTCTTGCGGATAGGGAAGAACAACGGCCTCGCGCGGCTGTCGGACGAGATTGAATTCTTCACCAACGGAGAAGGCGACCAGCTCCTGATCTCGCTTTGGACCGGCCGCACGGAATCTCCGAATTTCGCACAGCTTCTGAGAGATTTCGCCGGCCAACTGCAGAGCCAGCTACCGATGCTCACGGGCGTGGGGGTCTTTTCACCCGGGGAGCGAGGCGACGAGCTGCTGGCTCATTGGGGCCAACGTTCGCTGCTCTACACGGTCGCCGGACATGCGTATCGGGTGAGCCTGGGCTCATTTTTTCAGGTCAACCGTTTTCTCCTTCGCGATCTGCTCAGGCTGGTAGTTGAAAACGGCTCCGGAGCCGGCCGCTCCGGGCAACTCGCATGGGATCTCTACGCCGGCGTGGGACTCTTTACCCTGGCTCTCGGCTTTGAACAGGTAATCGCGGTCGAAGCCGCGCCTTTGCCGGCGGCCGATCTCGAGCAGAACCTCGCGGGAACCGCTCACCGCGCGGTGCGCTCGACGGCGCTCGACTTTCTGCGCGCGCAATGCCGGCGCAAGCCCCGCGTCCAGCCTGGCCTTATCCTGCTCGATCCGCCGCGCGCGGGTCTGGGCAAGGAGGCTTGTGAGCATTTGGTCGAGATCGCCGCTCCAGAAATTGTCTATGTCTCCTGCGATCCGGCAACTTTGGCGCGTGATTTGCAGACACTGTTACACTCCGGGTATCGCCTTGAGAGCCTGCATCTGGTGGATCTGTTTCCGCAAACCTTCCATCTGGAATCGGTAGCGGTGCTCCAGCGAGGGTGATAGTTGAGCATAGCCGAAAGCCAGGTCACGCCATACACGGGAGGGCGGGCGCCGGAAGAGCCCGCTCCCGTGAGTACGCTCCGCGGCTTCACTTCGTCCCCCGCCCTGTTTGCAGCCTTGTGTCTCTCCGCCGGCATCCTGCTCGCCCAACGCGTATGGCTGGTGCCCGCTTTTTTATTGCTGGGCACGGTGCTCACTCTGACTCTCACCCTGGTTGCGGCGCGCACCGCGCTTCAATCCACGTGGGGTGTAGCGTGGTGGCCGCTCGCCTGCTCATGGCTTCTGCTCGGCCTCTTCCTCTGCGAAGTGCAGCCGATGCCGGATATGCAGCGCGGGCTGGGCTCGATTGCGGACAACGGCGGCGCACACTCGATCGAGGGAGAGATTGAGCGCACGACGCCAGTCCGCCTTACGCAATCGACATTGCCCTACCCGGCCGCGACGCGCCAGAACCAGCAGGATCGGCAGGAGCGGAGCGAGAGTATCGATCTCCGCATTCACTCCGTGGATGGGGCGCCTATCTCCGGCGGACTGCGCGCGACCATTTACGGTCCGGCCGGCCAGTCATTTCCCGAGCTCCACTGCGGCGATGTCGTCGAGAGCAAGGTCGCGATGCATTTGCCGGAGCACTACCTCGACCCTGGAGTGTGGGATTCGACCGCCTGGCTGCGGGGGCAGGGCATTGGCGTAATCGGCTCGCTCAGGCTTTCCGACCTCGATGTGCGTCCTGGCCGCGGGGGAAGTTTCTTCTGCTGGCTGCACTCGCTGCAGGAGGCTGGCAGCCAGCGTCTCCTCGACTTCGCCGGCTCGACGGCGAGCGCTTCCAGATGGCCCGCATGGCTGCGCCTTAGCCCTGCGGACGCCGGCATGCTGAGCGCGATGATCCTGGGGGACCGCACGTACCTCAATCGCGAGGTCCGCGCTGGTTTTGAGAGGACCGGCTCCTTTCACCTGCTGGTCGTCTCGGGCATGCATCTGGCAATCTTCGCGGGATTCATCTTCGTCCTGGCGACGCTCCTGCGGCTGCCCAGCGTTCTAACCACCGCGGTTACGATTGCATGCTCCTTCGCCTATGCGCTTCTGACAGGCTTTGGCGATCCGGTGCGGCGCTCCTTTTGGATGGTGACGCTCTTTCTGCTCGCGCGGCTGCTCTTTCGCGAGCGCGATAGCCTCAACGCCATCGGCTTTGCCGCCTTGTGCATGCTGGCCTGGGACCCGCGCGCCATTCTCGACGCGAGCTTCCAGATGACGGTGCTTTCGGTCGTGGTGATTGCCGGCATCGTCGTTCCCGTCGCCGAGCATACCTTCTCGCCTTACTTGCGCGCTACGCGCAACCTGGAACTGGTGGTGCTCGACGGGACTCTGCGGCCGCAGGTCGCGCAGTTCCGCGTCTCTCTGCGCCTGATCACCGGCCATTTGCAGCCATTTTTGGGCCGCGCCGCCAAGCTCGTGCCTTTCGCCGTCCGCCTGACTCTTGAGCTCCTTGAGTTGTTGCTGGCCTCCGCCGCCATCGAGCTGGCGATGTCTCTCCCAATGGCGGTATATTTCCATCGCATGACCGCCTGGGGACTACCGGTCAACGTCCTTGTCGTACCTCTCATCGGCGTGGCGCTCCCGGCCGCGCTGATCACCTTCGTCTGCATCCTCATCTCGCCCGCGCTAGCCCTGGCGCCTGCCAGCGTTACAGCATGCTTGTTGCACATCATCAACGGCATCGTCGAAGGGGCGGGCAACATGCGGGCCGGAGACCTGCGCGTTCCTTCCCCCGGATTTCTCGCCATCCTAGCCGCGATTTTGCTGATCGCGTTCGCGGTCTGGGCCGCCCGCAACAGCCGTTTCCCCGTGTCCCTCTCCATGGCGGCGCTGGCCTTGACCGCGGCGTGCGTCCTCTATCCCCTGCCGGTTTTGTATCACCCGGGCACACTCGAGATCACGGCCATCGATGTCGGTCAGGGCGACTCCTTGCTGCTGGTCTCTCCCCAAGGGCAAACTCTTCTGATCGACGCGGGAGGGCCGACGGGCGCCGCGGCGCAATCGTCTACTGCAAACTTCGACATCGGCGAAGATGTGGTGTCGCCCGTGCTCTGGACACGCCGCATCCGCCGCCTCGACGCGGTCGAGCTTACTCATGCACACAGCGATCACATGGGCGGAATGCCGGCCGTGCTGCGCAACTTCCGCCCCAAGGAGCTTTGGGTGGGCAAGAACCCCGGCATCCCGGCATATGAGGCGCTGCTCGATGAAGCGCATTCCCTCGGCATCAATGTTCGCTCTTTCTCCGCCGGCGACTCCTTCGATTTTGGCGGCGCGCATATCGAGGTTCTCTCACCGGCGCGCGACTACAAGCCCGGACGCGAGGCTTCGAACGACGATTCTCTCGTTCTTCATGTCGCTTATGGACATACCTCGGTGCTGCTCGAAGGCGATGCGCAATCGCGCAGCGAAGGTCACATGCTGGGAGAGGACCTCCACGCGGATTTGCTCAAGGTCGGCCACCACGGGAGCAACACTTCGACGATTCCGCCGTTCCTCGCCGCTGTCCATCCCAAATACGCAATCATCTCCGTCGGCCATCGCAATCCCTATGGACACCCGAGGATCGAGGTTCTCGATCGCTTGCAAGAGGACCAGGTCAGGACCTTTCGCACCGATGCTTTCGGCGCGACGAGTTTCTATCTCGATGGAGAGTCGGTGACGGCGCATCCTCTCGCGGATAAGTAGAGAGGCAGGATCTCTACGAGCTATTGTCTTAGAAGGACACGATAACGGCTTATCGAGATACGTTGCCGCGGGAGCGGCCGCCTCGGGCTTGAAGCTCCCGTCAGCAACTCAGAACCCGTGGCCGGTGTGCGGGCCCTGGTATTCGTAGGAGTGGCGGAGTTCGGCCCAGGCCGCGCTCCCACTCTTCGATGTGCCCCCGGAGAAAGCCACCGAGAATCCCAAGCAAGCGTTTGTGTGGGATGAGTCCAAAGGGATCGATCGATACTACGGACACACTGCTATGATTGAGGACATTAAAATCGCGCCTCCGGGCAAGCCAGGCGCGGACCTACCACGCGCGGGAGTTCGCTTCGGATGAGAGCAAAGGAGATCGAGTAAAACGTCTCAGGCGAAACTATTGGACTTGCATTGATAGAATGCCGTATCCGAGCTTCGGGCTCGCAGGAGTGGCTGTGTTGCGAAGAATACTTGTTCTCGTTGGATTGGCATCCCTTTGTTTGTCGTGCCTGGCACAAGTGGGCCCTCAAGAGAGCTGCCTGGAGGGCAACGTAAGCGATACGTCTGGGACAGCAATTGACAAAGCTGAGATTGCAGTGCAAGAGGTCGGGACAGCGGCGGTTCATGCGGTTGTGGCTGATTCAGAAGGTCATTTTGAGTTGTGCGGCCTGGTGGCGGGGCAATATCGGATCACGGCACATCACACTCTCTTTGCAGACAGCACACAAGAAGAATCGCTTTCGGGGGTAGGGACAGAAACAATTACGTTTGATTTGAAAAAGAATGAACCGCTCAAGCTTAAGTTAGATAACTTGCAAAATAGGGCGGAGCAGGAGGATGAAGGCTCGCATCTGGAGGGAATCGGTTCGGTTAAGGAATTTAGGCTTGGAGCGGATTTTACTGGCGAACAAAGCATTCCCGATGCTCCTTCTTTTTCCAAACAACATACCTTGCACGGCCAGCTATACGGATTCCTTGGGTCTAACCTAGCAGAAGCGCCCGATGTGACAAACGGAATGCAACTCCCGGCTGGGCAATTCGGGGCAGCGTTTGGCGGCAATATCGGTCATGGGCAAACTTCGTTTTTTGTCTCTTATGACCAGTACGGAATCAACCGGCAGCGCCTGCTCTCAAACCTTGCTGGCCAGGTCGGAGTAGGCAATACGGGCCTTTTGGCCGATGCGAACGTTCTGATCTCAAGCGCTTTCGTGGCTCGTGCCGATCATCAGTTTTCACAGCGCGATTCCGGGTATCTTCAGTACAACCGAGACGAAATGCGCGGCAACTCCCTTCAGTTTGCAAAGGATGCGCCTCTCCCCAGCGGAACAACCGGATTGAATATAACAGCGCAGAACATCGCAGCCGGAAATACCGTCAATCTGTCGGGTACGACAGTCAATGAGACCAGAGCACAATTCATCGCAACCGACGCGCAGCTTCCAGCTGGCGCGGAAGCAATCGGTTTGCAATCCATGCTCCCTACGGAGAGACGCAATCATGTTTTCATGGCCGCGGACAATATCTATCGTCAGGTGGGGAGTCAAAGCCTCCGCACGGGAGGGGATTTCCTCTACAACCAGATGAGCATTTCGTTCCTGCAAGCGAGCATGGGTAGAATCTCTACGACCGGCCCTTCCGTGAGGGAGTCTACGCAAGATGCAGGGCTGTACGTTCAGAGTGCGCGTCAGTTTCGGCCAAATCTATTGGTCACAACTGGGATACGCTATGATCTGCAAGGGATGCGGGGGATGAGGACGGACCCCAACAATATTTCTCCGCAGGTTGGCTTTGCCTGGTCACCCGGATCATCGCGAACTGTGCTACGCGCCGGTTTCGGTATAAGCTATGACCGGATTCCCTTGCCGATCTTCATAGGCTCTTCCGACCCATCTGCCCCGGCAAATTTATCTCGATCAACAGTAATCTCGAATCTTGGAACAGCCGCGCTCGGCGACTATGCCAACTTCCAGACGGTGGCTCCGACGATTCAGAATTCCTATGCCGAACATGCGACTCTGGAGGCGGAGCAGCAAATTGGGGGGCGGAGTGTGCTCTCTGCGGAGTATCAATTTGTGCGGGGTGTGCAGCTTGCTTTGCCCGTGGAGCGAACCGCCGCTCTTTGTGCTTCGACGAGTGCGTGTGCCGCGGGCCGAACGTTTACCGGCCAGCAGCTCGGCACGGGTGCAGTTTCGTCATACAACGGCTTTTCGATCGCTTTCACGCAACAGCCGATCCGCTGGGGCAACTACAAGGTTTCCTACACATACTCGACGGCGGAAGGGGAAGGCACGGGAGTGAATGAATCCTATGTGAATGACGGGATGCGTCGCCTTTCGTTCACCGGCGTTCTACACACTTCGCTCGATCCGGGTTCAACCATGTGGCAGCGGTTAACTCATGGTTTTCTGCTTTCAGGGACTACGGATTATCTGAGTCGCAGCGAATTTCTGGGGATGAACTTCATCAATCTGAATGCCCGCCTCACCAAGAGCCTCGTTGCCGGACCGCAGTTCCGCCTCGAAGGGTTGGTGGAGACCTTCAATGCGTTGCAGCGCACGAATTCTTCATTCTCCCAGGCTGTGACGGAAATGGGTGAGAGTCGCAACGAAATTTTCTCTACCTATCAACGTGTTGCCGCAGTGCAGAGTCCGAACGGCACTCAGGCTGGATTTCGGCTGATTTTTTGAATTCTCCGGGATCGGCCGAAAGCAGGGAACATTTTCCATGCTGACCATCTCCAAACCGCTCTCGGCAAGCCAGGCACGGACGTACCATGAGCGGGAGTTTGCTTCCGAGCAACAGAACTACTGGAGCCGCGACCATCGGGGGGGCATAGCGAGTGGCAAGGCAAACTGGCCGAGCAGTGAGGTTTAGAGGGGTCGGTTGGCAATGACACTTCGCCAGGCTGACCGAAGGCCAACACCCGCACACGGAAGCGCAGCTCGTTCGGCCATTAGGTTTCCAAAACCGATGAGGAGTGCTTTTGGGTTTAGGGGGAGAGCAATATTTCGGTGGTGGTCATGGCACCAAACATCGAGCTTTGCACTCCTGAGTGTCGCATGGGTTGTGACCCTTTACTGGAGGGCATTCGGAGCCCCATTTGTTTATGACGATGTGGATCAGATCGTAAACAACCCCTATCTGAGTTCTTTCCATGCGACCTTCAGAACCTACTTTTTGTCGCCGGCTGGGTTCACAACCCATTTCAGAGGTGTGGGTGGGTCGAATTTCCGACCACTGTTTTGGCTTTCACTGTCCGTCGACCGACATCTGTGGGGACTTAACCCAAGTGGATTTCACTTCACCAACATCGTTCTTCATTGGCTTAACGGGTTTCTGCTCTTTGTAGTGCTGCGTCGGTTTGGCGCACGCGCTGCGATAGCGGCAACCACCTCCTTCATTTGGCTGGCGATGCCTATTAATTCTGAAGTTGTAGCATGGGTAAGTGGCAGAGCCTACCTGCTCTGCGCCTTCTTTCTTATTCTTGCTCTCTGGTCAGCGCGTACCTATTTGTTGGAGCAGAGGAATGCCTCTCTCATTGGTGTCTTCGCATGTTCCTTGGCGGCTCTCTGTTGCCATGAATCCGGTATCCTCTTTCTTCCACTCGTCGTTCTCTCTGCTTGGGACATGAAGAGACTTCTCGATCGGTCGGCAGGAATACTTATTTCCGTGGTGCTCATGTCTGATGGTCTTTTCTTGATTGTGCGCCGACTTGTCGGCACGCGCACAGGTGGGGGCGGTCCTGCTATATGGCAAGTAGGGTTAACGTTCTGGAAGTACGTGCTTTGGACGGTTCTCCCGGTTCATATGAGTATCGAGCGAGCAATGTCTACCCCGCCAAACATGTATTCGCCAGCAGCAGCTGCGGCCTTGGGTGGTGTCGCTGCACTCTGCGGCGGGATTGTGCTGCTTCGTGCAAGGGCACCGCTGATTGCCGTAGGATTCGCATGGAGCACTTTGGCAACTCTACCGTTTTGCGGAGTAGTGTTCATCTATCAAGGGATGGCAGAACGATTCATGTATTTCGCATCGGCCGGGGTAGCCCTGGCAATTTCTTCGCTGGTATTCCAGCACACCGCACAGTTAAAGCAAATCGTTGCAGGTCTAGCAATCCTGTGGGTTGGCTGGGGAGCGTGGCGGTTGAAAGTGCGAGTCGCTGACTGGCACGATCCCCTTTTGCTCTACCAGAGTTCAGTGCAGACAACCCCCGACCCGGTCTTATTTTACAATCTCGGTTGGGCTTGGAGAGAAAAGGGCAATCTGGACAACGCGCTGACTGCGTATCAAGAAGCCACGCGGCTCCGGCCCGACTACGAACTGGCTCAGGCCAGTGTGGGACAAGTGCTGGGGATGTTGGGTCGACCGCAGGAAGCCGTAACCGCCTACAATAAAGCCCTCGCTCTTACGCCAGAAGACAGTAACACGAGGGTTGATCTTGCCGTTGCCCTCGAGCAACTTGGAAACAGGCAAGCGGCGGAGGACGAGTTTAGGAAGTCCCTTGCAGCCGCACCCGCGAGTACACCTGCTCTGAACGGCTTAGGCTCCCTGCTCTTGATCGAAGGAAGGCCAGACGAAGCAATTCCCCTATTCCAGCAGGCGATACATGAAAAGCCATCTGATACAACTGCATACTACGACTTGGCCGTCCTCTATCAACAGCAAGGGCAGGTGGCCAACGCGCTGGAGTTTTACCGAAAGGTTCTGGAGATTAATCCCAACGATCAAGATGCCATCGCCAATGCCGCCATGCTCTCTGGTTCCCGTTAAGTCGTTAAGGAGCTAAATGGAAATGGCGTGCCCCACCGGCCGATAGTGATTCTGCAAGAAGCACTACGCCTGTCGTGCTCAAGTCTCATAAGGAGGACGCGATGTGGATAGCTGGATGAAAGCGCCTTCGCGGAAGGATCAAGTCTGTTGCCTGGGCGGCCAGTCCTATTTTTGTTCGGCGCTGATGAGACGCAGCGTGAAGGTTCCCCAGAAAAGCCGCGCGCGCATCTGCACCGGCAGATGGCGATCGTCATCCGTGTACCAGATCCAGATGTTGCCACGGTTTTTGACCACCCCGGCGTCGGCTGTCGGTTGCACTCGAATCGTTGGGAAGGTCCCCGCGACGGTTGTTATCTGCTCACGAGCTTCCGCCTTCATGGTGACGTTTACGACACGCATGGCATCGGCCAGGGGCATTTCATAGCTCTTTCCCGGTTCGAGCGGCTGGGATCCGCCATAAAAGATCGCCGACATCAGGTCGGTTACGCAGGGAGGAACCGAAGCCTCCTGGTGTTTGACCGTGCCCGTCACCAGATTTTTTTCGTCGAGGATCTGCTTACCCTCACTCGAAAGAAAGCGCAGGCTGCTGGTGATCTGGCGTCTTCCCTCCTGCAACTGCTTGCTGAAGCTGGTCGAACAACCAGTCTGCCGGTTCAGATAAGATTCAAAGCGGTCATCCACGCGATAGAGCAGATTCAGCGCGCCGGTAGAAACGCCGGTCGCGGTGATGTGCTCGAAACTTCCTACCTGTTCCAGATGAAAGGTGGCCACACCCGCGGGAAAGACGCGCCAATCGACGGCGTAAGTCAACGTCTGCTTGGAGGGAAAGTAAAAGTTGGCGGCCGGCGGCGAGAGCGGTGGAGGCGTCTGCGCCATCCCCAGAGATACCGCCAGCGAAAGGAAGAACGCCGCCGTGGCCCAGGCTCTAACGGCAGGTCTTGGATACCAAATCAATAGGAACTCACTCGAATCTCTAAGTCCATAACAGGCTCTAAGGTGGAGCGTCAACGACGAAGCAGCAGGTCGACCAGAAGAGCGGCGTAGACAGCGCACGCTCCCAGAATTGCATTGTACTCGCGGTGCTTGCGATAAAGCGCAGGGGAAAAGCCCCCCGCGGCACGATCCACCTTGCGCGCCGCCAGCGGCCGGGGCAGCAGACGGGGCACGCGTTGCGCGTACGCGTCGAATTGGGGGAAGGTCGATCGCAGAAAATCTTCTTCCGAGAGGATGGTTGGCATATAGATCACGGCGAAGAACAGCGCCAGCAAGATGACAACCCAGAGACTGCGGGAGGCGGCCGCAAATCCGAGAGCGATCATGATCGAGCCAAGATAGAGCGGGTTGCGCGTATGGGCATACGGACCGGAGACGGTGAGTACATTGTTCTTTTCGATATAACCCGAGGCATAGGCGCGTAAGAGGAGACCGGGCGCCACCAACAGCAGGCTCAGAGCGATTGAGGCGGCCCTCGGCCGCGCCTGCCAGAGATAGAAAGCGGCGAAGAGAAAGCCCATCGGGACGCGAATCCGCCGCGCGGCCCGGCTCCAGTCTCTGGAACCCCAGCCTTTGGGCATGTCTACGCTTTCTCCTTCAACCGGTCCGATTGCGGACTAGGCAAAAGATCGAGAGCCGCGGCGACGACCTCGGCAGGAGCAATGGTCAGAAGACCCGCCTCTGGCGCGGAGCGCCGTGCGTGGTCGCGCTTGCTTGCCGGATGCCGCAGGACGCGAAACGGCACGCCAAACGGGCCGTTCCGCTTCGGCTCCGTGGGACCATAGATCCCCACGACCGGCTTGCCCAGCGCACAGGCCAAGTGCAACGGTCCCGTGTCACCGGCGATCATCAGGCTGGCGCGGCGGGCGACGGAGATGAGACGCTCGAGCGTAAACTCCGGCGCCTGGGCCACTCCGCCACTCGCTTCGACGACCTCGGCCGCAATCTCCTGCTCGCCGGGACCCGAGTTCACCAGCACCCGGCAGCCGGCCTCGCTGAGTTTGGCGGCAACGGCTCCATACCGGCTCGCCGGCCAGCGCTTCGCACCCCACCCGGCGCCGGGACTCATCAACACGACCGGGCGGTGGGCGATGGCCTCGTGCCCATCGTCTCTATTACCGTGCCCATTCTCTCTCTTGCTCTCGTCTACGTTCAGCAACTTGTCCGCCCAGGCTTCCGCCTGGACGGCCATCGGGAGCAAGGGAAGCACGGGTTCGAGCCTTTCCCCTACGATTGCCTCACAAACCTCGGTGGCCTGCTCGATGACGTGCGCTCCGGTGGCTGGAATACGCTCACGGAAGAGCCATCGCGCCGCCCACTCGCGCGGTTGATCCTCGCCGAGCAGGCGGGGCGCGCCGGCAGCGCGCGCGAGACACGCTGAACGGACCGCTCCTTGCAGATCGACACAAACGTCGTAGCGCTCAGCGCGCAATTCCGCGCGCACCGCGCGAATCTCTCGAAACGTCTTCGGGCTGAGAGGACGGTGAGACCACTCTTTCGCCTGGACCAAATGCGCGCGATCGGCCAATGGCATCTCGCCGCCCGAGCCGCGAAGCAGGGCTAGCCAGCGGGGCTCGACCGCCCAACCCAAAAACCATTGTGGATGCGCCCGCCGCAAAGAAGTCACCGCCGGCATGGCATGAAGAATGTCTCCCATTGCGCCCAGCCGGACAATGAGGACGCGCAGCTGCTCGTTCGCTGGTGGCAAGACCTGATTTTCTCATATGGGCGCGGATGCGAGCATGGCCGCCAATTCATCGATGGCCGCGTCTTCATCCTCGATTTCGAGAGAGAGCCGGGCCACGCGCAGAGGCGCGACCGAAGTGAGCTGCGAGAGCAAATCCGCGTCGAGCCTCACCACGTCCTTCTCGGTGGTGATGAACTCCCCGCAGCTCTCCTCACTGCCAAGCTTCGCCAGCTTCTCCATATCCTGAGGGGTGTAGCGATGGTGATCGCGGAAACTTCTGCGAGCCGCGACCTGGGTCCCCGCGCCTTCGAGCGCGCGGAAAAATTCTCCCGGCCGGGCAATTCCGCAAAAGGCGATCGTCGGCCTGGAGTCGGGAGGGACACAGAGCCTGCGCGTGACGCGCCAGAAGCTGCACTCGGGGCGCACATAGCGCCGCAGTCTTGACTCGAGAGTGGCATCCTCCTGGCGCAGCACGACGATATGCGCTCTCTGGAGCGACGACAGCGGTTCCCGCAAGCGGCCCACGGGAAGCAAACGATCTCTTACGTCGGCCGGGTGCATCACGACGATATCCACCGCGCGCGCCAACTGCCGATGCTGAAAGCCGTCGTCGAGTAGATGCACATGCCCGGCGGCATCGGACTCTCCCAGTTCCGCCAACATTCCGGCGGCGTACCGGCTCGCTCCGACATAGACCGGTACGTGAGCGGAGCGCGCAATGAGCAACGGCTCATCTCCAAAGTCTTTCACGCCTCCAGCCTGGTTGACGCGCCCGGCTGCAGTGCTGGCGCGTCCATAACCGCGCGACAGAACATCCGGAGCGAAGCCGCGCTTGCGCAGAAGGTGGGCCAGGCGAATGACCAGCGGCGTTTTGCCCGCGCCGCCGACCGACAGATTTCCCACGCTGACCACGGGCCACTTCAGCCGGGCGGGCTCCGTCCGGTCGTACTGGGCATTCTTGGCGCGCAGGCCCGCCGCATAGATGAGCTCGAGCGGCGTCAGCAGGACTCCGATCATTGTTTGGTCCTGGGTTGTGTCCTGGGTTGGGGCCCGGGTCGCGTTCTGGGTTGCGTTCCGGTCTTCGCCCCCGGCGGCGCGGCAGCCGGTGTTTGTGCGATGCCCGGGGGCAGCAAGCGCAGCAGCTCTTTGATCGCGCGATCCGTCGCCCCTGCCTGGCTGTCAAAGACCTCGAGAGCCCGCACTCCCATCAGATTAGCCTCCTCATGGTCGCTCAGCAGCATGGCCAGAATGGGCGCCAGTGTTTCCTTGGTGGCCAACTTCAGCGCTTCGCTTTCCAAAAGCTGGCCAACAATCGCCCGAAAGTTTTCGTAATAAGGGCCCATCACAATGGGAATCGCGAACTGGGCGGGCTCAAGAGGATTGTGACCCCCCTCCGGAAACAAGCTTCCGCCAACAAAGGCGATGGAGGCTAGAGAAAAGACGCTGGCCAGCTCGCCGATCGAATCGAGCAGCACGACGCTGCCGATTTCAAGTTTGCCTGGCCGCGTCATCCATTGAGAGCGCAGCACGCTTCGCTCACCCCGGGAGCGAAGCAGTTCGGCAACGCGCTCGAAGCGCTCGGGATGCCGCGGAGCCAGAACCATCACCAGCCCGGGAGCACTCTTGCGGAGTTCTTGAAAGGCATCGAGCAGGATTTCTTCCTCGCGGTCGAGCGTGCTGCCGCAGACTAGCACACGCGCGCCTTGGGGCAAATTGGCACGCAGCGCGGCAGTCACTGGGGCCGTTTCGACAGCGCGCACATCGAATTTGAGGTTGCCACCGAAGAGCACGCGCGAGGGTGGAACGCCGATCGCCTGGAAACGTCTTCCATCTTCCCTGCTCTGCGCCATGACCAGGGTGATGCTCAAGAGGATTCGCTTCCATAGGGCGCGCAGGCGCAGATATCGGGGAAAGGACCGGTCGGAGATGCGTCCGTTGATGACCGCCACGGGGATCGACGCCTTGCCGCACTCCGCCAACAGGTTGGGCCAGAACTCCGTCTCTACCAGCACCAGGAGCACCGGCCGCAGGCGCGCGAAGTAGCGCCGGACGATCCAGGCAAAATCCAAAGGAAAATAAAAGGTGCGATCGGCCCCCACGCGTTCTCGAGCCAGCTTTTGTCCGGTGCGGGTCGTTGTCGAAAGCAGCACGCGCACCCCCGGGATACGCTCGCTCAACTCTTTGACCAGGCGGCCGGCCGCGAGCACTTCTCCCACTGAAACAGCGTGCACCCAGACGGCCTGCCGACGATCGGTTTGCAAGCGTCCGGGCACCGCACCCAGCCGTTCGCTCAGCCCCTCACGATACTTGCCGCTCGAAGCCATGCGCAGCAGCCAAAAAGGCAGCCCCAGCAGCAGCGCCAGCAACAGCACAAAGCTGTAGACGGTCAGAAGCATCAACGGCTCAAAATCCTCCGGCGGCGGGAGACGTGGAGTTTTTCCGCGCCGCCTGTTTACTCGTCCGGCATAGAAAACTCATAATCGACCTCGCGCATCTAAGCCTTACGGACTGTTTCTCAACCTTGGGGAATGACTGCTCGAATGCGTCGTCAATTCATTCAGTTCGGATTCACTCATTTTGGATTCTTTCACTTCGCCTCACTCGCACTGCTGGTCGTCTCTCTATCGCCATCCCGCGGGGTTTGGGCAGACGATCATGTTGCGCCTCCGGCGGGTGAAGCGACCAACTATCCGGCGGATGATGTGCACCCTCAAGAACATGTTGCCATTGCCGCAGACCCCTACGATACCAAGGCCAAGATCGCCATCTTTCGCGTGGATTATCTGAAGTACGACTTCATGCCTATCAGGATCATTGTTACCAACAACGGGGATCGGCCGATCTCGCTCGCGGATGCGCGGATCGACTTCATTACCGCCGCCGGCGACCAGATTCCCGCGGTGGAGGCGGAAGATGTCGAGCGGCGAGTGGATAAAATCAAGCGTCCGGACAGCGGTTACAAGCTCCCCGGCCCGTTACCGCGCATCGGCAACAAATCCGGCGCCAAAACCAAAGACATTGAAGACGACTTTCACTCCTTCGAATACAGCGCTCTCGCGGTCGAGCCGCACACCACGCACGCCGGCTTTCTCTTCTACGATCTTGAGGGGGTCGCGAACCCGCTCGTCGGCGGCAAACTCAATCTGCGCTTGTTGCGCGATGCCGATGGCAAGGAGCTCTTTTACTTCGAGATTCCTTTCCAAAAGTACCTCGCGACCGAATCGGGCCGTTAAAACCATCTGATCTTTCGCAGCCTACCATCTCTTTTGCTACATCAACTGTGCGAAAAGTGCATAAGGCTTGGTAGCGGGTCTCGCCCGAGGGCATGGAAAGCTCGGGAGGTTTATGAAACACGCTCTAATGGGCTCCGGCCGGAGCATGACCGGCCCTGGCCTTGCGGAAGAGCCACACGATCCCCACACAGCAAAAGGCAACCAAGCCGGTCCACCGAAAGATATCGACGAAAGCCCACAGCGTTCCTTGGACCTCGAGTTGTTGATAAATCATGTTCCGGGCTCCAGCCGCGGCGTTGGCCGGGTTGGTAGCGTGGCCAAGATACCTGGTAAGAATGTTCATGCGCTGCTCAAACCAATAACCGGTGGTCGGCACGGAGCCAGCGACGAGGGTCTGGTGGACGTCGGCGCGGCGAATCAGCAAAGTTTGCGCAACCGCGATGCCAATGCTCCCGCCGACGTTGCGCACCAGGTTGAAAATGCCGCTGGCGTTCCCTATCTGTTGATTGCTCAGCGTGCCGTAAGCCTGCGTGGTGATGGGCACAAAGACGAAGCTCATCGCGAAGCCCGTGATCACGATGGGCCAGAGCAGTGTCCATGGTCCTATATTGAGATTGACTTGGCCGAAGTAGATTGAGCACAGGCCGAAGCCGATAAAGCCCATGCTCAAAAGCCAGCGGGAATCGAATTTGTCATTGATATAGCCGATCAGGGGCATGCCGATGATCGAGCCAATGCCGCGCGGCCCGACCACCAGACCCGCCGAAAAGGCAGTGTAGCCAAGCACTTCCTGAAAGTAGAGTGGAAGCATCGTAATGGTCGAATAGAGCGCCAGCCCGAGCAAAAACATGAGCAGGCAGCCGACCCCAAAATTCCGGTTCTTGAGCACGCGCAGGTTTACCAGGGGTGTTTTGCCGCGCAGGGAGTGCGCGACGAACCAGACGAAGCTGATGGCGAAGAAGAAAGTTGCCCACCGGATCCAGGTAGCGCCGAACCAGTCCACCTCTTGCCCCTTGTCGAGAACGACTTGCAAACAACCCGTCCAAATGGCCAATAGGCCGAAGCCGAGACCGTCGAAGGGGGACACTTTGGCTTTGGCGATATACGGCGGATCATGGACAAAGCGGCTTATCATAAAGACCGCCAGCACCCCGATTGGGATGTTGATGTAAAAGGCATAGCGCCAGCTATAGCTGTCGGTGAGCCAACCGCCGAGGGTCGGGCCGAGGACCGGCGCTACGACGATGCCGAAGGCGAAGAAGGCCATTGCGCCGCCGCGCTTGGCCGGAGGAAAGCTCTCGAGCAGGATGGCTTGCGAAAGAGGCTGCAATGCACCCCCTCCCGCTCCCTGGACGATGCGAGCCAGAAGGATGAGAGCGAGCGACGGCGCCGCTCCCACGAAAAATGAGGATACGGTGAAGATGATCACGCAAATGATCAAAAAGCGCTTGCGCCCGAAGCGGAGGGCAAACCAGCTGCTGGCCGGCAGGATGACGGCGTTCGCAACCAGGTAGCTGGTGAGCACCCAGGTCGCTTCATCGGTGGTTGACGACAGGCTCCCGGCGATATAAGGCAACGCCACGGTGACGATCGCCGTGTCCAAAACCTCCATGAAGGTGGCTAGCATCACCGAGATGGCGACGACCCACGGATTTACGCCAAAGGTGAGCGCGTGCCGGCCCCCTCCGGATTCGCCGTCAGCCATACAGGTTTTTCCCTGGGAAGCTCTCCCGCACTCCCGAAGCGCCCCGAATCTCAAGTTCTGCCATAGTTTTAGAAGGAGACGCTACCTATAGAGATTTCAATTTCAATAGGATGCACGTCCGAGGGAAAGGCTTCGGGCGCTCTCGGATATCAGCGCTAACCCTATCTATCTAAAGGAAGAAAGAGCTGGAATCCATTTGGCGCATCCCGGCATCAGATAGATTGACAATAAATGACTCAAGTGCGAAGCTTGGGAGACTTTGAGATTGTAGGAGCAGCGAAGGCAATGGCAAAGATTATCGGCATCGACTTAGGCACTACCAACTCGGTAGTGGCTGTGATGGAAGGCGGGGAGCCCAAGGTTATTCCCAACGAGGAGGGCGGGCGCACGACGCCGTCGGTGGTGGCTTTCACCAAGAGCGGCGAGCGGCTGGTGGGCCAAGTGGCAAAGCGCCAAGCGATTACCAACCCGGAAAACACGATTTACTCGATCAAGCGGTTCATGGGCCGCCGCGCCAATGAAGTCAGCGACGAGATGAGAATGGTTCCCTACAAAGTGAAAGCCAAGGGCGACCACGTCGTGATCGAAGCTGGAGGCAAGGATTACACCCCCGAGGAGATCTCGGCGATGATTCTGCAGAAGCTCAAGAAGGCTGCAGAAGACTATCTCGGCACGCCCGTTACCGAAGCCGTGATCACCGTCCCGGCATATTTCAACGACGCGCAGCGGCAGGCCACCAAGGATGCTGGCCGCATCGCCGGCCTGGATGTAAAGCGGATCGTCAACGAGCCGACAGCGGCCGCTTTGGCCTATGGATTGGATAAGAAGAAAGACGAAACCATCGCCGTGTACGACTTCGGAGGAGGCACCTTCGACATCTCTGTCCTCGAAGTAGGCGAAGGCGTGATTGAGGTGAAGTCGACCAACGGAGACACCCACCTGGGAGGCGATAACCTCGACCAGCGCATCGTGGATTGGCTGATCGACGAGTTCAAGAAAGATGAAGGGCTGGATCTGCGCTCGAAAGGCAACGAAATGGCTCTGCAGCGTCTGAAGGACGCGGCAGAAAAAGCCAAGATTGAGCTTTCGACCGCAATCGAGACGGAAATCAATCTGCCCTTTGTTACGGCTGACGCGACCGGGCCCAAGCATCTTGTGAAGAAGCTGACCCGCGCCAAGCTCGAGCAACTGGTCGAAGATTTGATCCAGCGCTCGATCGAGCCTTGCAAGAAGGCGATGGCCGATGCACAGGTGGATCCCAGCAAGATCGATGAAACGGTCCTGGTCGGCGGACAGACCCGTATGCCGCGCATTCAGCAACTGGTGAAGGATCTGTTCGGCAAGGAACCCCATCGCGGCGTCAATCCGGATGAGGTGGTAGCGATCGGTGCGGCGGTCCAGGCCGGCGTGCTGGCGGGAGAAGTTAAGGATCTGTTGCTGCTCGACGTGACGCCGTTGACCTTGTCGATCGAAACATTGGGAGGAGTGGCAACGCCGATGATTGCGCGCAACACGACCATCCCGACCAAGAAGACCGAGACCTTCTCGACGGCGGCCGACAGCCAGACGGAGGTGGAGGTGCACGTTCTGCAGGGCGAGCGCCCAATGGCCGCGCATAACCGGACTTTGGGCAAGTTCAAGCTGGGCGGAATTCCTCCGGCTCCTCGCGGTGTGCCGCAGATCGAGGTGACGTTCGATATCGACGCGAACGGCATCCTGAATGTGACGGCGAAGGACACGGCCACGAACAAGGACCAGAAGATCACGATCACCTCTTCGACGGGGCTGAGCAAGGACGAGGTCGAGCGCATGGCCAAAGAGGCCGATGCACACGCCTCGGAGGACAAGGAGAAGCGAGAGGAGATCGAGGCGAGGAACGGGCTCGACAGCATGGTCTACAACATCGAGAAGATGCTTAAGGAGAACGGCGATAAGGTTTCCGGCCAAGAGAAGAGCGATGTTGAATCGGCTCTGGCCGAGGCCAAGACGGCGCTCGCAGGCACTCCCGGCGCGGCTGGTTTGAATGCCGCCAAGGATAAGCTTACGACGGCTTCTCACAAACTCGCCGAGGCGATGTACAAGGCCAATGCCGCGGCGCCTCCAGCGGACCGAGGGCAATCCGATTCCGCGTCGGCCGGGGCGGGCGAGCAGAAGAAAGAAGAAGGAGTCATAGACGCCGAATATGTGGACGTCGACGACAAGAAATAAATAAATCCGTTTGGGGCGCATGCAGAAAATTGCGGCGCCCCGTGCTTTGGGCAAATCGTTGTGGTGCAAAGGCGGCAAAACAGATGAAACGCCAAAAATGGCAGGAATGGGACGAGATATGGGACCAGGACGAGAAGCCGGCAAAGAATTTCGGCCCTGGTGGATTTCGGCCTGGACAAGGTCTTGGTGACACTATGTGGAAGTATGAGCAGCTCCGGGCTGGGCGAGTCTACAACAGATTCATGTTCAATACCCGCCAGGAAGCCGAGGAGTTCGCCACCGAAATGGCCAAGGTGGAACCGGATCTCTTTTCCCGGATCGAGCCAATTGAAGCAAAGGCGGTTTGGAACTAGAGCCTGTCCACCCTATAAGTTGATAGAGGCTCGAACGCCTGTTCGCCCCGGTAGTGTGAAGAGAAGATTCAGAGAGAGAGATGCCGACGCCACCAACCAAGGACTATTACGGGATTCTGGGATTGAAAAGGACGGCGACCGCCGAGGAAGTCCGGAAGGCCTTTCGCAAGCTGGCGCGGAAGTATCATCCCGACGTGAATCCCGGCGACAAGAAGTCCGAGGAGAAATTCAAAGAAATCTCCGAAGCCAACGACGTCTTGAGCGAACCGAAAAAGAAAAAAATCTACGACCAGTTCGGCTTTTACTCCGACCAGATCGACCCTGCGGCAGCGGAAGCAGCCGCGCGGGCGGGAGGAGCAAGATATGGCGGCTTCCCTGGTGGTTCGGGACCGAGGCCAGGAAGAACGGAAGAGGTTCCTTTCGGCTTTGGAGGCTTTGACTTTTCCGACTACGCAGCGGGCCATCCGAGCGAGGGGGCAGGGGCAAGCTCCGGCTCCACGTGGAACAATTTACGCGATATCTTCTCCGGGGTCTTCCATCAAGGGCATAAGCAACAGCAGGGACCGCGGCCGGGGAGCGACCTCGAATATCAGGTTACGGTCGACTTCTGGACCGCCATCCGCGGGGGCGTGGTGCGTCTGCAAGTCACGCGGCAGGAACTTTGCGCAACCTGCAAGGGCAAGGGCGTGACGGGAGGCTCCGGGACATGTCCCGAGTGCCATGGCACGGGCCAGGTCACGCAGATGGGCGGCCGCATGAAATTCAATATCCAGTGCCCCCAATGCGGCGGCACCGGAAAGGCCGAGAATGTGTGCCCGACGTGTCACGGCGAAGGTACGGTCACGCATACGGAGACGGTCGAGATGCGCATCAAGCCCGGCACCCGGGATGGACAGCGGATCCGGCTGGCGGGCAAGGGCAACGCCGGGGTCAACGGCGGTGCGCAAGGCGATCTGTATCTGATCGTCAAGGTGGGCTCCCATCCGGTATTTACCCGGGCGGCAGAGGACATCCAGATCACCCTCCCCGTGACGGTAACGGAAGCCGCGCTGGGCGCGAAGATCGAGGTGCCGACCATCGATGGCAGGGCGCAGCTCAAGATTCCTCCCGGGACGCAAAGCGGACAGAAGCTTCGCATGCGGCAGAAGGGAGTTCCTTCGGCCACAAACGATGGCGAGCGCGGCGACCAGATCGTCACCATCGAGATTGTTCTGCCGCCGCTTAAGGATGAGCGATCCAAGGAGATCCTGCGGGAGTTCGGTAAGCTGAATCCGGAAGATCCGAGGGCAGGCGTTTTTGCGAAAGTTTGAAGGTATGCAAAGGAAATACAGAGATTCTTCCGCCTCCTTGCCCCTGCCCTGCGTTCAGGGTCAGGTCGGCGTCAGAATGACCGCCCTTCCTTCGTTGAAACAACCATTCGTCCTCGAAACTGAGCGATTGCTGCTACGCCCCCTCGAGCAAAGCGATCAGGAGGCGTTGCTCGCGATCTGGGGCGATGCGGAAAACATGCGGTTTTATCCCCATCCGTTTTCGCGGGAAGAGGTAGGCGCATGGATTGAACGGAACCGCGCGAGATACAGAGAATATCGCGGCGGCCTCTTTGGGCTGCTCGATAAGAAAAGCGGAGAGCTCGTCGGCGCTTGCGGCCCTAGCTGGCAGGAAGTCGAAGGCAAGCAAGAACTCGAGGTTGGATATCATGTACGCCGAGACCGCTGGGGACAGGGCCTTGCCACGGAAGCGGCAAAGGCTTGCATGCAATACGGTTTCAATGAGTTAGGGCCGGTTTGCCGAATCATTTCGATGATCCGTCCGGAAAACCTCCCCTCGCGGCGCGTGGCAGAAAAGAATGGACTTGCGTGCGAGAAGGTGGTTCTCTGGAGAGAGTACCAGCATTCGATCTATCAGGTACGGAAGGCGCCCGATAGCGGCGCAACGATTTAGACATATGCCGACGAAGCGAAAATCCAAAGGCGCGTATATGATCTCTGCCGTCGCCGAGATGTACGAGATCCATCCGCAGACGCTGCGGCTTTACGAGCGGGAAGGCTTGCTCACGCCCTCGCGCACGGAGGGAAATACCCGCCTTTACACCGATGAGGACCTGGAGCGGCTGGAATTTATTCTCAATCTGGCGCGCGAGCTGGGGGTTAACATCGCAGGCATCGCGATCATTCTCCAAATGCGGGAGCGGATGGAGGAGATGAATCGCCAGATGCAGAGCTTCGTGGATTATGTGCGGACTGAGATGTTGAGCCGCATGCAGCAAGGTTACTCCGCAGGCGGAGTAGCCATCGTACCGTCGCCGAGGCCGGTTGTGGTGCCGGATCTGCAGCGGGAACGCAACAAGCGCTAGAGCATCCTCTCAGTACCTGCCCACATGCTCTGGGGTACACACTTTCAAAGACTCCTTTTCGGAAAATATGAATCGAAAAGGGCAGTCGAACAGTTTAATTTCAGATTCAGCTCGAACGATGATGAATCTCTTGCTCATCCTTGCCATCTTGGGCCTCGTTACCTCCACGATGTATACGATCCTGGTGGGGCTAGGCGCGCTGCGCTTCGCCGGGCGGCGCCGGGGCTTGCCGAAGAGCGGCTTCACCCCTCCGGTCAGCCTGCTGAAGCCCCTGGATGGCGCCGAGCCAGAGTTGGAAGAGCATCTGGAGAGCTTCTTCCGCCAGGATTACCCGGACTTCGAGATCCTTTTCTGCGCGCGGAACGAGAGCGACCCCGGTTTAGTCGCGGCAAGGCGCGTAGCCGCGCGTTATCCCGGAATCCCGGCACGGTTCTTGTTGAGCCCCAATCCTCCGTACGCCAATGCCAAGGTGTGGTCGCTCGAGCAAATGGAGTACCAGGCCAAGTATTCGTTGCTGGTGGTAAGCGACAGCGACGTGTCGGTTCAGCCGGATTATCTGCGAGCCGTGGTCGCGCCTTTCGCCGATGCGGGGGTTGGCCTTGTGACATGTCTTTATCGCGGATCGGCTCCTAAGGCGAGTTCAGGCGTCCGGAGCCTATGGTCGCAACTCGAGGCGGTGGGCATGTCGGTCGAGATGTCCTCGGGAGTGCTGGTCGCGGAGATGCTCGAGGGAATGAAGTTTGCACTCGGGCCGACGATGGCCGTGCGGCGTCATTGCCTGGAGAGCGCGGGCGGTTTTCGCGCGTTGGGCCAATACCACGCCGATGACTTCATCCTGGGAAACCTGATCGCGGCAAGTGGCTGCGCCGTGGTGTTGTCCACGCATGTGATCGATCATCACATCCTGAATACGTCTATCCTCCAGTCGTCGCTGCATCAGATCCGCTGGATGAAGAGCACTCGATTCTCCCGTCCCAAGGGACATCTCGGAACCGCGCTGACCTTCGGTATGCCCTATGCTTTGCTCGGCGCGGGCGTCGCGCTCTCGTGGAATGAGCCGCTGATAGCCGCGCTGCTCTTGGCGTGGGGGGTGGCTACCCGCGTCGGCCTTTCTCTGCTCATGGGCCGTCTCGTGGTCGGGGATCCTGCCCCGGTAAGGAGCGCGCTGCTCTATCCTTTGCGCGATCTGCTGGGCTTCGTTTACTGGACGACCAGCTACCTGAGCAACACGGTCCGGTGGCGCGGAAGAGTCTACCGCCTGGGCAAGAATGGCGTGATGCGCATTCAGCCGAATCAAGTAGATCCGGATCGCGAAGCGGTGCTCACGACTTAGAGCAGCTCTATTCGTTCTCTCAACCAGCCGGTCCGCCTTTCGGCGGTGCAGCGGTGTTCCCCGGTCTTTCCGCGAGCGGGTGATCGGTGTAGAGAGCCTTCCCGGCGAGTTCCTCGATCAAATAGCCTCGTTGTCCGAGCAGAGACGCCACACGTGCGCGCTGGTCGACGGGAACAAAGAGGAAGTTGCGAGGTCCCGTGCCCCACAGGGCGAGAAGTTCCTGATCGTCGAGAAAGATG
Source organism: uncultured Acidobacteriaceae bacterium (assembly GCA_963746665.1). Taxonomy (GTDB): domain Bacteria; phylum Acidobacteriota; class Terriglobia; order Terriglobales; family Acidobacteriaceae; genus PALSA-350. The sequence goes on from CAVVBW010000001.1 coordinate 339,386, forward strand.
TGGGGAGCATCAGGATAGTTCGATCCCCACAGCATCGCGGCGACGCGGCCATTGACCAAGAGCACCGGACGATGGGTGTAGAAGGGTATGGACGATCCGTAAGACTGGTCGCCATAGAGAATCAAAGTGGCTTTTTGGCTCGAGCGGGAATCGCCATCGGGCAAGCCAACGAGTCCGTTGATGGTGTCCGCCATGGCGCGCGAGGAGAGCATAGGCTCGAAACGGACCAGGGCGATATGCGCGGCGATGAGGAAGACGGCGGAGGTGAAGGCTACGCTGACGGTGGCTTCGAAGTCATGCCTCTTGCGGCGGAGCGACCAGGCAATGGCCGGTCCTAAGAGCAGCGCGGCCGCGGCCAGCGCCGCGGGCAGGCGTAGCGCGGCAAAGGACGCGGCGGTAAGATCGAAAAAGTGAGACATCGAAAACGTGTAACCGGCGACGTTGCGATCGGCGAGAAGTGTACCGATGTCCGGAACAAAGGGCAGTTTGCGTGAAGACCACAGGCCATAGCCGAGCGCCACGGCGGCTGCCACGCCCAGCATTGCGAATGCCGCCTGGATGGCATTGAGCCACCGGCCTAAGCCTCTGTCCGCACCCTCCAGCAGCGCGCGCTCAGCTGTCGCCAGAGCGCCGGCCGTTATCAACAGCAAAGGGAAATAGGCTGGGAAAGTGTAGTATTCCTGGTTTGTCGAAATGGAGAAGAAAACCAGAATAACGGCGGCATAGATTGCCAGGAGCAAATTGCTCTTCCGGCGAAAGTTCTCGCTCTCCCGCAGGAGTGCATAGCGATTGGCCCCCCAGCCCGGACGGAGGGCTTCCCGCCAGCGAGCACGGCTCATCCAGGCCCGCCTGAGCACCACAGGCAGGAAAAGGCTCCAGGGAAAGAGCCAGACCAGGTGCAGGCTCCAGTAGAGAAGAGCCGGAAGCTTGTTGTAATCGTCCGGATAGCGCTTGTTGAGGAAGCGCAGGAAATGCTCGTTGATGAAGTAGAAGTAGAAGAAGCCGTGGACATTGCCGGGACTGGGAATGTTGCCGGAGGGGTGGCCCTGATCCGGGTTGCGAAGCCCGGCGAGGATGTGCCAGGGCGCGGCAATGGCGATGAAGAGCAAGAAGCCACTGACCAGGCGAAGTTCGCGCCAGCGCCGCCAATCGCCGGTGAGCAAAAGGTAGGGGATAAGCGCTGCGAAGACGAAAACGGGGGCAATCAGTCCCTTGGCGAGGGTGGCCAGGGCCAGCGCCGACCAGGCAATGTATTGCCGCTCCGGCTTCTCGTCCTCAAGCCCGGTGAGAAAGGCGTAGAGCGCAAGCCCCAGCAGCAAGGTGAGCAGCACTTCCGGGATGAAGATGCGCGTGAAGAGAAACACGCCGATACTGGTGAGGATGCCGAGCGCTGCATAGAACGCGGCCCGGTCGCCGTAGGCGCGCCGTCCCCAGACCCATGCAAGAACGGCCAGGGCGAGTACGGCCAGGGCGAGGGGCAGATGCGTGGCAAAGACGTTGTATCCGAAGATGCGATAGTCCACCGCGGTCAACCAGTAGGGCAGCGGCGGCTTTTCGAGATAGCGGATTCCATTTACCTTGAGCGTGACCCAGTCGCCGCTGAGCGCCATGTGACGCGCGGCGTTAGCATGTGTACTGTCGGCGTCGTCCAAGAGCGAGGGCGAGAAGAGGGCGGCGAAGTGCACGGCCAGAAAAACCAGCAGGAGCAGGGTCCAAGCTTTGACAGGGGAAGCTGCAAGCGTAGTCTCCGGTGGCGGTTCCGCGGAAAGAGCAAAGTGGTTCGACATGGGGAATAGAGACGCGGGACGTAAGCAAAAGAATATCAGCCGGGCACCCCGGCGCCGGGCCGGCGCACCCGGACAACCGGCGCTGAAGCGGAGAGATTCCGAGACGAGCAAGCCGCCGGCTGGCGGCGGCCTCACCGGCAGCGGCGCGCATGGAGCCGAAACCAGAATCTCGCGTCTCCTCCATCTGGCGGCGGATTTCAACGCGACTCTGGACAAATGCTCGGTGCGCGCCGAAGAGGAAGCGGTGCACCGTGTAAGAAGCGGTTCACGGCGCATTCAAGCGATCGTCGAGACAATGCTCCGGGAAGGCGGGGAAGGAGCCAAACCTTTGCAGCAACCAGCCCGGGTATGGCTGCGCCAGTTGAAGCGCTTTCGCCGGGCGGCAGCTCCCGTGCGCGATCTGGATGTGCACCGCAAGCTGCTCAAGAAGCCGTTGGCCGGTTGGATCGAGAGCTCCGTAGCCGAAGGTGAGGAGCGAGCCGCCGGCCAACTCGCCGGACCCGGAGTTACGGAGCCGGGAATTGCCGGCAAGAATGGTGGTCAAGGCGACGAGCGGGCGGCGGCTTCCGCGGCGAATTCCGAAGCCGGCCGGCTTCGCAGTCAGGCCTCCCGGCTTGCCGAATGGCTCAAAGACGAGCGCAAAGCTCGAGCGGACGCGCTCGAAAAACAATTGGAGAAGCACCGCCAAAGGTTGGAGGAGTCCGAGATCGCTTTCCTCGCCGCCGCCGATCGCATGCGCGCGCCAAGGGAAAGGGCGGAGCGCGGCGAGGCCATGGTGGCCATGCATGACTTCGCTCGCCTGGCGGATGCAACGCCAGTGCTCGATGCCAGCAACCTGCACGAGTTTCGCAAGTCGGTCAAAAAGGCGAGATATGTCGCGGAGTCGAGCCGAGGTGACGGGAGTTCGCAAACGGTAGCCGGGGCGTTGATGCGGATCCAAGATGCGATCGGCGCCTGGCACGACTGGCTCTGCCTGACCGAGGAAGCGCGAACCGCGCTTGGCGACGATGGAGCGGAGCTGACGTCGTGGCTCGCGACCGAGACGAACCGCCATTTCGCGCACGCGCTCGCGGTCACCGAACGAATCCGAGGAGAGCTCTTGGGGGAGTGGATGGCAGCTCAAAACAAGGCGCGGCAGCGGCAAACCGGGACCGGACCGCCGCGAAAGCTTCCGTCCCGTGCGGTCGTTGGGGCACCCGCCAAGGAGTCTCGGGCCTAGAGCTCTTCTAATCTTCACTTTGCGAATGGATTGATTTCTCCTGAGGTGCGTGCCCGGATTATGCAGACCTTTGCGGCCATCGATATCGGTTCCAACTCCTGCCGTCTAAAAATCGCGCGTGTCCAGCAACATCGTCTACGAGTGCTGCATGAGGATCGCGAGGTAACGCGTCTGGGCGCGAGTGTCTTCGCGAGCGGGCTGATCTCTCCTGATTCCATGGCATCGACCCTGCGCGCGCTCAAGCGCTTTTATCGCGAGGTCAAGGTCCAAGGCGCGGACCAGGTGCGAGCGGTGGGCACCGCAGCGCTGCGCGAGGCGCGCAACGCGCAAGCCTTTGTTGCCTGGGTCAAGTCGGAGACCGGGTGGAATGTTGAGATCATCTCGGGCCTGGAAGAGGCTCGTCTGATTCACGGCGGGGTCATGAACGAGCCGGGGACGCAGAGGCGCTGCCTCCTGATCGATGTAGGTGGCGGCAGCTGCGAGATCACCCTCTCCGAGCATCGGCGCATTCGCGAGACCGTCAGTCTGCCTTTGGGCGCGGTGCGCCTGACCCAGGAATTTCTCTCTACCGACCCTCCGAACCGCGATGAGATCGCGCGTATGAAGCAGTTCATCGCGCGCGAACTGCGCCGCGGGGCGCGGCGATTGGGGCCGTTCCGCGTTTCGACGGTGATCGCCACGTCTGGAACCGCGGCGGCACTGGCGGAGTCCTGCCAGGCGGCGCAGAAGGTGAAGAGCGGCGGCAAGGCGCGCGTCGTTCGCGTGGGACGGTCCGAGGCGGATACAAAATATGTGCGGCGATTGATGGAGAAGCTCACCAGGATGAAGAGCGCCCAGCGCAGCAGCCTGCCGGGAATTGGACCGCGGCGGACCGAGATTATCGTGGCCGGCGCCCACGTCTTCGCCGAGCTGCTGGAGCACTTTTCGCTCTCCGGGTTCTTCTATTCGGACTTAGGTCTGCGGGATGGAATTCTGGCGCAGATGCTCGCCGAGCAGGATGCGAAGACCAGGGCCCACGAGCAGTTTGAGCTGGAGCGCTGGCAAGGCGTGCTGGCAGCTTGCAAGCGTTATGGCGTCGATCCCAGACAGGCCGAGCCGGTGCGCCAGCACGCACTGCAGCTCTTCCGCGATCTCGAGCCTGTACACCGGCTGCCGCCGGCATATCGCACCTGGCTCGAAGTCGCGGCGATGCTGCGCGACGTGGGTAAGTTCGTGAACTATCAGGGCTACCATCGCCACGCCCAATACATCGTCGCGAACTCCGAGCTTTATGGGTTCCCCCCGCGGCAGCGCGCCATCATCTCGGCAATCACGCGTTACCTGGGCAAGTCGAGACCGGTGGCGGCGGACCGGGCCATGCGGGCGATTCCCCCGGAGGAGCACGCCAACGTGCGGAGCGCGGTCGTGCTGCTGCGCTTGGCCGTTGCGTTAAATCAGGATCGGGCGAGCGATGTGCTCAAGGTAGTGGTGCGCGTGTACCCGAAGCAGGTGCTTCTCGAGCTCAGCCCAGGACGTACCGGCGCGGAGCTTGAGCTATGGTCCCTGCGCAAAGAAGCGGATTACTTCCGCGAAGTCTTCCGTCGCGAGCTTTTCGCGATGCTCGAGTAGATCTGACGCAGCGTCCTCGGTTCCACCAGTGAAACAAGCTGGCCTGGCTGGTGAGTGCAATCGACGCGCGCCAGGACGCCTTTGCGCAAGCGTATATTGACGCGTCCGGCGGGGGAAATGAGGGCCGCGAGAAACTGCGGCAGATTGGGGTTGTGCCCTACCACCAGAACATTTTCAAGCCGAGACAACTGGAAGACGAGCTTTTGAAAACTGCTTACCGACCCGGAGGGGGACAAGGCCTCCGCTATCTGGATTTTGGAATCGTACGCCACCTCGGTGCCGACCAACGAGGCGGTCTGCAACGCCCGCTTGAGCGGGCTCGAAACGATCAGATCGAACTGCACCTTGAGCGCATTCAAATAGTTGGCCACCAGCAGGCACTGCTCCTTGCCTTCCTTGTCGAGCGGACGCCTGGCGTCGACGATAGGATTGGGGCGGCTCGTGCCGGCGCTGGCATGACGGAGGATGTAAAGATTCATCTGGTTCCTGAAAATACTTGGAGTTGTTCCCGGTGGCAATCGGCCAAACGGGGAACTGCAAGTTTTTAACTTTACACCAGATCGGATCACCGGGGATGCAAGGCAGAATTGAACCGGTCGTATCTATTCCATTCTATTCGATCTCGATATTTCCTGAGGCGGTGCGCGCCTCAAGCAGTGCGCCGCCGTTGCCTGCTTTGCCCTGCAGGTGGTGGCGTGAGATGAGGCCTTGAACCGTTAGAGGACGATCCACATTCAGGCTGCCGGACGCGGTCCTGACGTCAAAATTGAAGGAAACCTGTGACGCGGTTTTCAGGTGGATGCTCCCCGAAGCGGCTGCGATTTGCCAGTCACCTCCAGGTTTGCCTTCGACATCGATTCCGCCGCTGCCGGTTTTGACCGTCACCGCTCCTTGAACGCCGCGCAAATTCACGCTTCCTGAACCTGTTCGAATATCCACCCGTCCGTCCGCTGCCGGCTCGATGTCCACGCTACCGCTGCCGGTGTTTGCTGCGATCCCACCCGACACGCCGGCTGCTTGTATGCGGCCGCTCCCGGTTTTCGCATACAGCGCGCCCTTTATCGAACTGGCGCTCAGGTTTCCTGAACCGGAGCTGAGGCGGAGGTCTCCGCCGATATTTTTGACGGTGATCTCGCCCGAGCCCGTTCCGGCGGAGGTGGACAGTTCGAGGCCGTCAATCCATACTCCGCCCGATCCGCTATGGGCGCTGAGTCCCGTCTGCGCCGGCACGGTGAGATCATAATCAATCGAAACAGGGCACGACGTCAGCCGGTCATCCATCTTCCCCACGATGATGGTGTTCCCCCGCTGTTCAATCGGAGGGTTCGATTCGAGCTTCCGAATCTGCTCCGCGGCGCTCGGTCCAAACCAGCAGAGCCAGAAGTCATAGGCCGCATTGCGACCTTGGATTTTCCCAAGGAGATGAACACTGCCGTTCTCACCGGTATGCACGACGATGTTGCCTGAACCGGAAGTCACTTCCATGCTCACGGGTCCCGAGACCTGAAGTGTACGCGCGAAGTTGCCGGCTTGAGCTCGTGCCTGGCATATGCCGAATACCAGCAGGAGCAGGGCGCAGCTGCAAATCTTTGTGAGTTTCATTCTTTTCTCCCCACCGGCTTCTATTCCGTTCCCTTCGGGTTTACGGTAGTTATTCCCGGAGGCCGCCTGGCCACAAATCTGCTGAAAATCAGGTAAGCGGCTCCGATGGCCGCCGGTATCCAACCGACAACGGTAAGACCTCGTGCGCCGTGCTGGATTGTCGCCCAGGTTGCTCCCACTCCAATCGCAATGCCGGGAAGGCCCCAAAGCAGGCCGCGCAGAACATATGGACGTGGATCGTCCGGATGCGCATTGGCCAGAGGCGAGTCCTCCGCGAGCAGCAGAGGGGAGAGATCGGTGCCCTTCTCGATCGCCAAGCGGATCGTCTGCTGGCGCTGAACGTAGCGACGCTGGCGAAAGGCGAAGATAATCAATACGATCGCAACCGGCGTCAAAATTGCCACAATGCCGGTCAATATTCCGAGAATGGGGATCACACTTGGGGATGAATCAAAACCTGTCATGGCTTCTTCCTCGACACTCGAGCGTTCTTTGACGAAGTGCTTCTGAATTCCTGTTGCATTTAGACCAGGGAACCTCTCCAGAATGTTTCAGCGGCCACTTGAAACATTCGCCGTGAAAAGGCGGTCTAAATCCGGCAAGGAGTGTGGCGCTCGAAGCGCGCTTTGGCCGGCGCCTGGAGCATTTTTACTTCTACCGTGCACTGGAAAATGTAGCAAGGTGCGGCTTTTCTTAAGGAAAAGCCGCGACGAGCGTGGCTACCTTGTATACACCTGAAGTGAAAATGCTCTGGGCGGAGAGGATCCGTGGCTCGAATCATGGCAATCGACAAACGCCAATCGAGCGGAAGCAGGTTTATGGAGCCCGACGAGAGCGCTTTCGAGCAATTGCTGATGACCTACCAGGGCAAGGTTCTTGGCCTTTGCTATGCTATGCTCGGCGACCGGGCGCTGGCCGAGGAGACCGCGCAGGAAGTGTTTCTCCGGATCTGGCGCGGTCTAGGGGCTTTTCGCGGCGAGTCTTCGCCCTCCACGTGGATTTACGCGATCGCCCGCAATGCTTGCCGTACCGCCAGAGGGAGGCTCGCGGCTGCCGTCCCCACGGATTCATTGGAGGATCCGGATGTCTTGCGCAAAGCTCACCAGCATCAAATCGGACAGAGTGGCCGGCCACTCAAAACCGGTGTACTCGGCTGGCTGGCCGAACTTCCCGAATCGCAGCGGCAGGCGCTGACGCTGTTTTATTTGGAAGAGAAGTCATACGACGAAGTGGCTACGGCTCTCGATGTTCCGATGGGAACGGTAAAAACCTGGATACATCGCGGCCGGCGCGCCCTGATCGAAAAGCAGTTGCGTTCCCAAGCTGAAGCGAAACAAAGGATCGGTGTATGACGTGCGAAGAGTGGCAGGACGAGATTCTCGATGAGGAATTTTTGAGCGATCTCCGGCGGCGGGATTTGCATCTGCACATGTCAAGCTGCGTGAATTGCCGCGCTTGGGCTGAGGCGCTGGCCGGAATGGAAGAAAGCCTAAAGCAACAGTTGAAATCCGAGGCGAGCCCCTCGAGTTTGCGGCCGCTGGTTTTGCGCGCCGTGGCGCGGGAGCGCCGGTCGAGTTGGGTGGCAGCGGCGCCGGAGTTGCTCGACGGGCTGGGATGGGGCGCGGTGGGCGTCTTGGGAATGGCGGCGCTCATGTTTTGGACGAACTGGCCTTGGCTCGACCATTATCTTGTGTGGATGGGCGCAGCCGCGGTCGCGGGAAGCGCCGGCTGGGCCGGCGGCGTCTTGCGGAAGGAAAAGTCAGAAGCCCGGCTCGTTCTGTGAATCTCCAACCTACTTCTTGTCCGGTGCCGGCGCCTCGGCGGGCGGTGCGAGTTCTGCGTCCGTCACTCCCGAATCCGTGCGTGCCTCCTTCGCTTCCTTCACTTCTATCGCCTCTACCGTCCCTACGGCGGTTTCCTTGTTGGCTTCCTTGAGGGTAGAATCTGGCTCCGTGGAGTCAGGAGAGTCGACGGAGTCGGCATCGGCGCCGCCGGGCAGAGGAGCCTTCTTCTCGTGTTCCTGGAGTAGCGAGTCCTGGGGTGGCCTGGGATCGCCTGCCCTCGACCAGGGCCACAACGACGTCTCAGGGAACAGGGCGCTATTGGGCGGAGCGATCTTCTCTGGCTTCGCTAACGGCTCCTTTTGCAGCTTGAGCACCAAGTCGCGCAGTGTGGGCTCCGCTGGATCGCCTAGCGCTTGGGCGGCCGGAGCCGCGGACCGCGCCACCTCAGGTTCGGCGGATCTGGCGAGAGGAAACTCCGCGCCGAGAACAAGCGATACTTCGATGGCGCGCTGCCAATAGCGAGTGGCCAGAAAGAGCAATAGGCCAAGTTGTGCGACCAGGGCGGCAAGCCAGACCTGGTCTGGGGGCACCAGGTCCTTCCAAAGAAAGACGCACGCGGCAAGAGCGCCCGCGCCGAGAAGGCCGATCAAGAGAAAGCTCGCGAAGGTCCGCCAGAAATTGCGGAGAAGGAGCCGGAGCGCAGGCAGCACTGCCTGGCGAATACGGCGGTTGCCCATACCGCCGTTGCGTATCGTGTAGATCTCGACCAGATCGAACCACAGGCGCAACAAAAGGGCAACGAGCAAAATGAAGGCGGCACTTGACGCCGAGAAGAGAAACATCGTGCGTTCGACGTAGACCTCGTTCGCTCGCGCGAGCAGCGCCCCGCGGGCCCATATCAGGCCGCCCAGAACCAGCCCGGCAATGAGAGCGAAGAGGAGAGAAACGCGCACCATACGCCAGAAGTATTCGCTGCCCCGCGCGAGCAGCACGGGAAGCCTCGGCGGCTCGCTGACAAGGTAAATCCGGATAGTGCCGCCAACGAGCAAGATCATCGCCAGAAACTCAATCACGCTGAGGCCCACGGCACCGCTCCCGGCGCCGGCGAGAAGATGGTCCCGCGATAGGTGGAGCGCAAGTTCGCCCAGATAGGCAGCGTCCAGGTTTCCCGCAATCTGCCGCGAGGCGAGACTGTGGTCCAGATAGGGCGCCAGCCCGGCCGACAGGGGTATTCCGGACAAGATGCCGAAGATCAGATTGAGGACATAGAGCCAGAAGATGCAACGCCAGTTGTCGAGCGCGATCTGCCATCCATCGGCCAATAGATTGCTCTTCCGGCGCTTCACGCGGATCTTTAGGGGCGCGAAAGACGTTCCGCGCATCGAGGCGCTCTTTTCCGGGGAGGGCTGATTGCTTTCAGGCACGTGGATACTTGCCAAAGCTTAAACCAGAAATGACATCCATTGCGTCAGGAGCTGCTCTGCGGCGACCCAATAATTCGTCAACTTGTAGCGCGCCGTGCGCTGAGCTTCGACCGAGTAACTGTTGTTGAAGAGATCGAGGTCCAGAAGAACGGCGTGGTCCGGATCGATCTGAGCCGAGACAGCTTTCGATGGCGAGTCCCAGGTGAAGCGTTTCCAACGATCGACGCCATCCCACTGAGCCCTCTGCCTCGAACCGTCGGCGAAGCGCACCTCAAGCGTTACCGGAAAGAGGAAGTTGCCGCGGCGGCGCACCACAACGTTCGTGCGGTATGGACCGCCGCTATCTTTACTTTCCCACCAATTCGCGCGGTCCGAGTCGAGCGAGTCGACGGAGTAGTCCAGTGTCTGGGTTCCATAGATTGCCTGGTTGAAATACGCCTCCAGGTCCTTACGGCCGGAGACTTCGATCACGGTTTGCAAGAAGTCGGCATCGTCCGGATGGGTGAAGCGGTAGCGCAGGAAGTAGATATGCAGGCTCCGGCGAAGAACATCCTCTCCGACCAGGGACTCAAGCGTGGCGAGCACGGTGGCGGTCTTGCCATAGGTGATGGAATCGTAACTCCCGCTGTCGACGAACTCCCATGCCCTGCGTGCGACCGGATCAAAGTCAGGCATGTCGATATAGGCGTCCCGAAGCACCTCGCGGTCGCTCACGTGAACGGTGCGGGCGTTGAGATAGGAGGTACTTCTGCCGAAGAGAGCGCCCATCACTTTGGCTTCACTGTAGCTGTTGATGCCTTCGTCGAGCCACGCTTGTTCGAACTCGTTGGTCGCGACCATGCCATACCAGTACTGGTGGCCGAACTCGTGAATCGTTGCGGATTCGAGCGTCGCATAGTCCCAGGATGGCTCCCACCACGATGTGTCGGAAGTGATCAGCGTCGGATACTCCATGCCCCCCATCTGGGAGTCGGGCTCGGGATCGATCAGGGTGATTTGCTTGTAGGGATAGGGACCATACCATTCGTCGAATTTCTGCATGGCCCCCTTGAGGGCGGAGAGATAGCGCCCGCTCTGATTGGCGTGGCTTCTGAGCACCAGCGCATGCAGCCGCACAGTGCCCAGACTGTTTTGAAAAGTATCGTCGGCGATCACGAAGTGCGGGGATGCCGCCCAGGCGAAATCATGAATATCTTCTCCGTGAAAGCTGAGCGTCTTGGTCCCGTCGGAGTTGAGCTTCTCCGCGGTCTCAATCCCGCTCGCCCCCACGATGTACTGCCGGGGGAGGGTGAGATCGACATCATAGACGCCGAAATCGGAGAAGAATTCCGTATCCGCGTGGTATTGATGGCAGTTCCACGAGCCATGCCAGAGGACACCTACTTTGGGAAACCACTGGCCGCCCATGATGAAATCGCGCTCATATCCGTTGCGCGCCACGGAGAGGGGAAATTTGTCATGAAACGTGATGTGAAAACGCACTGCGCTGCCTGGCGCGAGCGCTTCTGGAAGCGTCACTTCGGCAACCGTGTGGTCCTCCATGTTGCCATCGTCGGGCGCGGTAAAGCGAAGCGTTGGCAACAGATCCCCGTAGCCCTCAGCGGAGATGGCGGTGATTTGAATACCGCCCATCTCGGCCGGGGGATAGGAATTGAGATTCCCGCCGCGAGCTCCATCCCGATGCGCTTCTTGAGAAAAGCTGGATTGAGGGCGGAACGCGTTGAGGTAGAGGTGAAAGGGGAAGGTGGTAAGAGGCTGGCTCGAGGCATTGCGATATTCGACGATCTCGCTCGAATCGAGCGTCTTTTGAACGGTATCGAGCTTGGCGGCGATCGAGTAGTTCGCGATCCGGACGGAGAGCGGCTGCCCGTTGGGCGAATTCACCGCTATCATTTGCCCATGGGCGAAGGCCGCAAGCAGCAGAACGGCAACGGCAATCACGAATTCTCTCGCCATGCGGCATTCTAAAACATTTCCGTCCGACCCGGCCCTGAGCCTGGGCCCTGAACTCAATCCGTAAGCCAGAGTTGGGATTGCAACAGCCCGCCGAGAAAGCGGGTTTCGCGCTCGAGGGTGAGACCGCGGCGTCTGAGAGAGACGGCATAGTCTGGCAGCTGGCGCACACGAAGTCCGGTGAGCAGACCGAAGGAACGATAGAGCAACCCGACGATCGGGCGCGCAAGACAGCGCGCAAATGAGGATGCAAGCGAGGGCGCGGAAGCTGGGCGGGGAATTGCGAATTCGGAGATGACCCAGCGCGCTCCGGGATTGAGATGCGGCACCAGGCGATCGAACAGCCGATCCAGTTGGGGCATGAAGAAGCAGTCGAGAAAGAAGTGACAGACCACGAGATCGTAGCCGCCGGAGGCATTCCAGCCGAGAGCATCCGCGTGGTGCAGATGGATCCGGCGGTGGAAGGGTTCGCCCATGCGGCGGATGCGCCGGTCGAGCACCCGCAACATGGAGCGGCTGGAATCGACTACGTCCGCGGTGAGCAGAGGATTCGACGCGAGCAGTTGCTTGAGAAAGCGGCCATCCCCATCGCCCAGCACCAGGGCGCGCTTGGCGCCGCCGAGATACGCGAGCTGGGCTCGACGGCAGCGCTCGAGGTAGGGGCCGAAGCTTGCGTATTCCATCCAGCGGTAGGGGTAGGCGAGGCGATCGAAGTTACTTGTGACCCGGCACGAACTCATCGGAGGAGGAAAAAGAACGCGAGCGGCGTCAGCAGGGCGGCGTCGACGGCGATGCGCAGATGAAGCGGGGCGATGCGCGAGCGGCGCGCATCGAGAGCGAGGATGAGGCCGCTGCTGAGCAGGGAGGCCAGATAGACAGCCCGCAATCCCCAAGCCGGGGCAAGATAGGCGGCGATGATCGACAGCAGAGCGATGAACGCGAGGATCGCCTGAAGGTGGTCTCCGGCCCAGCGGGTGCTCGGGTGCGCCCGGAACGGCGTCGAGCGATCCAACGGCGAGAAGGGCCCTCTCTCCCACTTTTCGATAGCAACGCAGTTGAGCCAGCAGAGCGCGGCAAAGAAGACGGCGGCTTCGAATAGCTGAATTTTTTCGAAACCGGAGCGGGCATTCAGGCGCGACCAGGCGGGCACCGCCGTCGCGGAAGCGAAGATGACGCCGACGACCAGTTCCTTGGGCAGCCAGCGGCGTTTGCCGGTGAGCGGATACGCGGCTCGCGACATGTACCAGCCAAAGGTAGAGCAAAGCGAAGATCGACAAGAAAAGATCATCGCGGAGAGCTTTTGGGTACATGCGAGTGAGGGCCATCCAGACCGAGAGTCCGGCAAGAAACAGAGCGGCCGATAGAAAGGCGCCGCGGTGACGAGCGGGAAAGATATGACGGTCGCGCAGCAACTCTCTCCGTTCTTTGCGCAGTCCATGGAGGATGCGGTCCGCGAGATAGAACAACCATGTCGCCAGGCCCAGCAGAAGCATTGCGACCGAAGGCAGACGGAGATGCATGGCTCGCGCAAAGAGCCATGCCCAGAGGACGGCGACGGTGGGTGCGTCCAGGCTGAGCAGGTGCCACCATGCAGCGAAAGTGTAGCGGCCGCGCAACTAGAGCCTGCTATTGACTTCTAAGGCGGACAGCGTTGCAGGTGAAAATGGGGCCAGACGAGGCGGAGTCCGCAGCGTGTGGCAGGTCCCCATGCAAGGATGACAAACGAAGTATGGCCCCATTTTCACCGCAACCCGGAGGGACGGGGATAATTTTCCCGATTGCTGTGTCGCTCGTCGCTAAAGTACGCCCGGTATTTGTCACTCCTCGCTCCTTCCACTCGGGAAAATTAGCTCCCGTCGCTGCCGTCCTAGAAGTCAATAGCAGGCTCTAAGCGCCACCCACACTACTCGGAACCGGACTACTGGGAACCGGCTGCCGCCGTTTGGCCGCCTTCGTGCCGCGTCTGGGCCGGGGCGTGTTTCGCGGGGCGTCCACGATCCCGGCCGGCGCTGCTGCGGGCGGAGGAATGTTCTCTACGCTGTCTCGCCCTTCCGCGAGCCGGACAAAGAAGTCCTGTGCGCTAAAAGGCTTGCCGGCCCCGGGGCGGAGGCGCACGTAGCCTCCAGCGGCGGTTTCCATGCGCGCCTTGGTATTGTCGGCAAGATAAGCGGCAAGAATCTCATTTTTGATGCGATTGCGGATCTGCGCATCGCGGATGGGGAAGACAACCTCGCAGCGCTCAAAGAAGTTGCGCGGCATCCAGTCGGCACTGCCGCAGTAGATCTCTTCTTCGCCGCCGTTAGCGAAATAAAAAATGCGGCTGTGTTCGAGAAAGCGGCCGAGAATCGAGCGTACGCGAATCTTTTCGCTGACTCCGGAAATGCCGGGACGAACCGAAGAGACGCCGCGCACGATCAAATCGATCTCGACACCCGCCTTCGAGGCTTGATAGAGAGCCTCGATGATGCCTTGTTCGAGCAGCGCGTTCATCTTGGCGATGATGTGCGCCGGGCGGCCCGCCGCGGCATGTTCCGCTTCCCGGTGGATCATGCGAATGAAGCTTTCGGCCAGCGTGAGCGGAGCGACCAGCAACGGAGCGTAGTCGTCCGATTCCGAGCGCGCGGTCAGGTAGTTGAAAACGCTGTGCACGCTCGAGGTGATCTCCGGATCGGCGGTGAGCAAGCTGATGTCGGTATAGAAGCGCGCCGTGTCGGGGTTGTAGTTGCCGGTGCCGAGGTGCGCATAGCGGCGAGTAACGCCGTCCGGGTCGCGGCGCACCAGCAGCGCCAGCTTGCAGTGGGTCTTGAGACCGACGATGCCATGGAAGACCTGCACTCCGGCATCCTCCAGGTTGCGCGCCCAGCGAATGTTCGAGGCCTCGTCGAAGCGGGCCATCAACTCCACGATTACCGTCACTTCTTTGCTCTGCGCGGCTTCAGTAAGCGCGTGAAACATTGGAGAATCGGAGCTGGTGCGATAGAGCGTCTGCTTCATGGAGACGACGCTCGGATCGCGGGCCCCCAACTGCACAAAATTCACGACGGCATCGTAGGAATCGAACGGGTGGTGGAGCAGAATATCGTGGCGCCTCAGTTCCTCAAAAAGATCCTCCGAGCGGCGGTTGAGGCGCAACTCACGGGGCACAAAGGCCGGGTACTTGAGGTCGGGGCGCCGGGTGTTGCTGTAGAGGTTCATCACGCGCGACAGATTGACCGGACCGTTGGTGCGAAAAATCTGCGAGTCGTCGAGCTCGAAGTTCATCGTGAGCCGGTCGACGATCTCGACATCCGCCCCTTCTTCAATCTCCAGGCGGACAACGTCTCCTTTGCGCCGATTGTGGAGTTCGGAGCGCACGCTGTCGAGCAGGCTGCGGGATTCTTCGTCCTGCAGATAGAGATTGCTGTTGCGTGTGACGCGAAAGGCTGCTTTCGAGAGAATTTCATAGCCGCGATACATGCCCGCCGCGTTGTGCTCGATGAGATCGTGCAGAAAGACGTAGTCCTGGGTGCCAGGGCCTGAAATCAAAGGCACGAGACGGGGCAAAGCGCGTGGCACCGTGACTACGCCGAGCACTGGGCCGGCGGTTCCTTTGCGTTTGCGGCGAAGCAAGAGAGCCAGGCAGAGCGCTTTGTTGAGCACCCGCGGAAAAGGATGCGCGGGATCGATCGTAATCGGAGTGAGCAGCGGATCCACTTCGCGCTGGTAATAGAGCAGGGCATGCTCCCGGGATGTTTGGTCCACCTCGTCCCACTCGAGCACGCGGACGCCATTTTTATAGAGGGCCGGACGCAGATCTTCGGTCCAGCAACGATATTGGTCGCGCACGAACCCGTGCATGTCCTGGACGACGAAATCGAGCGTTTGTTGCGGCGTCAGGCCATCGAAACCCGGCTCCGCATAGCCGTCTTCAATACGCTGCAGGATGCCGGCTACGCGAATTTCTACGAATTCATCGAGATTGCTGGCCGTGATGGCCAGAAACTTCACGCGCTCGAGCGGCGGGTTCGTTTTGTCCTCCGCCTCTTCGAGCACCCGGCGATTGAAACTCAGCCACGCTTGATCGCGGCCAATGAAAAGATTCTTATGGGGTTTTCGCACATTCGCCATATATAGAAAAGGAGCCGACGTGGCCGAAACTTTGGAGACTATGTGTCTTATCTATCTTATCTATATGTCTTATCTATCTTAAAGTGACCGAGAAAGCCTTAAGGGGGCTGTGGAAGCTGCAATCGGAGAAATCCGAGGGAAGGAGGGCGAGTTGACGCCCGGCGAGATGGTGCGGGAGGATGGTATAGAACGCTTTGTGAACTAGGGGAGGGGCGCATGAGCGAACAAGCTTGCAATGAAGTAGCGGCTCAGGATTCTGTCGCGGATCTCTATCAGATCGCGGCTCTGATGCTCGGCGACGAAGAGGAAGCCGCTTCTCTGGTAGAGGAAGTCGTAGCCCTTATGGACGCCGACCCTTGCACCGATTCTGTAACGGCCAATGCCCAAGCCCGTTCCCGGCTAGGGGAGACGGCTGTACGGCGCTTGGCCGAGCTGCACCCGGGTGCTTTCTCTGCTCCTCCGGCCTCGGAGGCCGCATCGGGCTGTATCGAGGCGGAAGACCTGAGCGATGCCGGGCTGACCGGCGAAGAGCTTAGCGCCTTGGTTAGGACTCAGGGCCGGGTCAAAGTGCGCGGCTGGCTCGAACAGTTGACCCCGGCCCTGCGCGCCATCTTCGTTTTGCGCGCCATCGCCGGACAGGATGGAGAAGGAACAGCCGAAAGTCTCCGGCGGAGCGGAGCGGAGGGCGCTGCGGTCTGGAAAAGAGAGCAGGTCGGAACCGCCTATCGTCAGGCACTTTGTTCCTTGGCCACCTCGCTGATAACCTCACAGCCGGCGGCAGTTCCGGCGTAGCAGGGCCTGGCCCTCGAAGTTGGAATCCCACCAAGCCCTTCGGAATCTGCCTAGCATGGCCGGGTTTTCCATCGCAACGCTGCTCATCCCAGTGGCGTGAACGGGCCCTGATGGCTCGATGTTTTGAATTTTTCATGGTCCTTGGGACATCCAAGGGTTGTCAAATCAAAATAGTTCTTGCAAAACAGCGTTTTGCATCGAGGTCTACGCATCTAATGAGAGCGCATGTGGCTGAGGGATGGGGCCGGAGATGTGGCCTTCCCGCCATGTTGCTCTTCGGCATTGTCCTCAGTCCAGGCTTCTCGCGGGCCCAAACGGCCGCCAGTCCCTACCAGGGCAGTGTCGTCGGGCAGAAGGCGGTGCCGGAGGTGCTTCCGCTCTCGCTCGATCAGGCAATCCAGATGGGGCTTAAAAATAATCTGGGTTTGGTGCTTGCCGGAGTGAGCGTTCGCCAGGCGGGCGGCGCGCGCCTCCAGGCGCTCCAGCCGCTGTTGCCTACGGTCAACGCCACGATCACAGAATCCGTGCAGCAGACCAATCTCCGCGCGGAAGGACTCAAAATTCCCGGATTCCCCCCCGTCATCGGTCCGTATGGATATACCGACGTGCGGGCATCGCTCAGTTGGTCGCTGGTCGATCTTTCGTCGTTGCGCAATTACATGGCCGCCAGGAACAACTTCACGGGGGCGAATCTCTCCGCGCAGGATGCCAAGGACATGGTGGTGCTGAGCGTTGGCAACGCATACTTGTTGTGCATCTCGAACGCGTCCCGCATCGAACTCGCCCAGGCCCTGCTCAGCACCTCGCAGATCTCGCTCAATCAGGCCGTCGCCAACCATGACGCGGGAACGGCTCCCTCGCTCGACGTGTTGCGGGCACGGGTGGACTTTCAGACCACGCAGCAGAACCTGATCACGGCGCAGAACCAATACGAAAAGAGCAAGATTGCCTTGGCTCGCGCCATCGGGCTCCCGCTCGAACAAAAGTTCGACCTCACGGACAAGCTTCCCTACGCGGCGCTCGACAATGTCGACCCCAGCATTTCTGTCCAGCAGGCCCTCGATCGCCGCCAAGATCTGAAGGCTCTCGAGCAGCAGGTCGCGGCCGCCAAGCAAAATAAGTCTTCGGCGGCGGCGGAGCGGTACCCTTACCTGGCCTTTTCCGGCGACTATGGAGATATCGGACCGACCCTCGGCCATTCCAACGGAACCTTCGATGCGGTGGGCACGGCGGGCGTTCCCGTCTTTGACGAGGCCAAGTTGCGCGGAGATGCACGTGCGGCGGCAGCGCAGCTCGATCAAGCGCAGGCTCAACTGAGCGATCTGCGCGGACAAATCGACGCAGATGTGCGTGACAGCATTCTTGACATACAGGCGGCCGCCAAGCAGGTTGAAGTGGCGCAGAGCAACCAGGCATTGGCCAACGAAGCGCTGAGCGAAGCGCAGCTGCGCTACAGCGCCGGGGTCTCGGACAACCTTGCCGTCTCGCAAGCTCAAGCCTCCGTGGCGCAAGCCGACGATCAATATGTCTCGAGCTTGTATGAGCACAATGTGGCCAAGCTTTCTTTGGCCCGTGCTTTGGGCGCGGCTGACACCAGCTATAGGAATTACGTGGGAGGAAAGTAACGGTGGCGGAAGAAAACCCGGAATCAGGCCGTGCAAATGCCGTAATTGTGGAAGACAAGCAGCCGGGTCAGGACGACCAGTCCTATTTGGATCGGCCGGAAGACGGTCCAAAGAAAGACGGGACGCCGGCGTTTTATTGTTATCGGAGTCGTCGCGGTGCTTGTAGTTGGAGCCGCACTGTTCTGGTGGCACTCCACATATTACGAGGGAACCGACGACGCGGAGGTGGATGGTCACCTCATCCAGGTGAGTGCGCGCGTCGCCGGACAAGTGATCAAGGTCAACGTGGAGCTGGACCAATACGTCCAGGCCGGCGCGCCGATCGCCGAGATCGATCCCCGGGATTTTGAAGTTACGGTGGAGCAGGACGAGGCGAATCTGGCCAGCGCGGAGGCGACCTACGAGGCGGCGAAGGTCAACCTGCCCGTGGTCAACGTAAGCACAGGCACCGACTTGCAGACTGCGGCGACGGGTGTCCAGAGCTCGGATGCGACCGTCCAGCAAGCCACCCGCCAACTCGAAGCCGCGCAAGCAGCCGTAGCCCAGGCAACCGCCACCGCCGTCAAGGCGCAGTCCGACTTACAGCGATATAAGCCGTTGGTGGAAAAGGACGTTATCTCCAAGCAACAGTACGATGGAGCGGTCGCGGCAGCCGACGCGAGCGCGGCGGCCGTGCTCGAAGCGAAGGCGAATGAGATTGCCGCCGAAGACGGCGTGATGATCGCCAAAGACAAAGTCACGCAATCCCAGGCGGCGCTCAGGTATGCCCAAACCGCGCCCGATCAGGTGAAGATACAGAAGGCGAAGGCCGATCAGGCAGCGGCTGCGGTCAAGCAGGCCCGCGCCGAACTGGACCAGGCGAGGCTCAACCTCGGCTATACCAAGATCGTCGCGCCGGTGAACGGCATTATCACCAGGAAAAACCTCGAAATCTCACAGAACGTGAGTGTTGGCCAAAATCTAATGACGCTGGTTTCGCTTGACGATGTCTGGATCACGGCGAATTTCAAGGAGACTCAGCTACGGATGATGCGTCCGGGACAGAAGGTGAAGATCCATGTGGACGCATACGGCCGCGACTACGATGGAGTGGTGACGCAGATCGGTGGAGCGACCGGTTCGGTGCTGAGCCTGTTTCCCCCGGAGAACGCAACCGGCAACTTCGTCAAGGTGGTGCAGCGAGTTCCGGTGCGCATCGACTTGACGAATCGTGATGAGGACCGGGATCACCTCCTGCGTCCGGGTCTCTCGGTTGAGCCCACGGTGCGGATAAAGGATTGATGGGTAAGTAGATCCGAATTTCCCCGGCCGCCTTCGAAGAGAGACATTCGCAGCCAAACGCTTTCTGCTTCGGGGGAAAGGTCTTGGCTCCGGGAGGCCGCGAAAAGAAATCGGCAGTAACTCGCGACATTTCCTCGACTCTGTCATCTATATTTCAGGCACAAGAGGCAATACGGAAATGCCGTTGGCTCTCCAGTTTTTCCTCCATTACGCGTACTTCATCCTTTTTCTCTGGGTCTTGGGAGAGCAGTTGGGAATGCCTGTTCCCAGCCTTCCGGTTCTATTGACCGCGGGAAGTCTAACGGCAACAAATGATTTGGCGCTTCCTCTAGTCCTGCTCTCCGTCCTCGCGGCCTGCTTCGTAGCCGATTCGCTCTGGTACTTTCTGGGAAAGCGCTACGGAGGGACGATGGTCCGGCTGGTCTGCAAGCTCTCTTTTGAGACTTCAACCTGCGTCCGGAAGACGGAAAATTACTTTACGAAACATGGACCGCAGGCTCTGCTGGCGGCGAAATTCGTCCCTGGATTGGGCACGGTGGCCGCGCCGATCGCGGGTCAAACGGGGATGAAATATCCGGTTTTCCTGGCCTACGATCTTGCGGGCGCAACGTCTTGGGCGTTGGCCGTCGCGTTGGCCGGGCGATTCTTCGGGGACGTGATCAAGCGCGAACCATGGGCTCTGACGTGGTTCGCCCATTCAGCGGGCGTATTGGTTCTGCTCGCGATCCTGGGCTTTCTGCTCTACCGGGTGTGGAAGCAACGGTCTTTTTTGAAACAGGTGGAGACGGCGAGGCTCGAACCCACGGAGCTGAAACAGATGCTGGACACGGGAGAGAACCCCTACATCGTCGATCTGCGCCATCCGCTCGACTACTTGCCCGATCCGCGCGTGCTGCCGGGAGCGGTTCGCATCTCTCCCAACCAACTGCTCCGGCGTAGTGTCGAAATCCCTCGCGATCGCGATATCGTTCTCTACTGCACTTGCCCGAGCGAAGCCACGGCCGCCAAAGTGGCGATGGACCTTCGCAGGGCCGGCATCTACCGGGTGCGTCCGCTGAAAGGCGGCTTCGAAGAGTGGAAGAAGCTGGGCTACCCCTTGATGGAGTACGACGAGGAACAGCACAGTGAGGGCTCGCCCGCAGTTCACCCCGTTACTTCTTAATATTTTTAAGGGCTTCGCGGTGAAGCCGCTCTCGCCCTCTCGCAGGTGAGCCCGGTTTCAGGGGCTCACCTGCGATTCACCCATGCCGCAATTCACCCAATCCTTTCTTGAGAGTGTTTGGTGGCCAGGCACCTCACCGGTTCCGGGCATGGAATCCGCCTGCTGGCTGTGTTACTTTGCCATTTGGACGAGGGCGAGTGCGGCCTTACCGCGGAGCCTTAATCTTTAGGAGAAGGGTGAATTGCGACGCGAGCGCTGGCAAGGCGCGAGCAAAGCAAGAGGGCGAAGCGCGACAGACTGCGGGAAAAGGCGCCGAAGCAGCAAGCGAGGCGCTAGAGAATGTCTGGATCGGCAATGAGTCACACTAGGTCTTGTGCATTCAACAGGCCGCCGATCTGTTTTCCCATAGTCTGTTTAGCGCGGGCCCTTCAATCTTAGATGGCATTTACAGAGACCTACCACTGCGATGTTTGCGGGAAACCCAAAGGGAATGCCGAGGATTGGTGGCTCGCCTGGAGCGAGCGGACATCGCCCGTCCCCGGGGCAGCAGAAC
This sequence comes from uncultured Acidobacteriaceae bacterium, assembly GCA_963746665.1. Taxonomy (GTDB): domain Bacteria; phylum Acidobacteriota; class Terriglobia; order Terriglobales; family Acidobacteriaceae; genus PALSA-350. The sequence continues at coordinate 360,283 of CAVVBW010000001.1, forward strand.
AGCCGGTGCTCAAGCTGACGCCTTGGAGCCTGCTGCTCTCCCACTCCTCCGAGGTCAAGCACCTGTGCGGCGCGCGCTGCGCCCAGACGTTGATGGATCGTTGGATGCGCGGCGAGTAGATTCCACCCACACCGGCCTGTGCTACCGTGAAAGAGATATCATTTCACCGCTGGTGGAGTGAGCATCTCCTCTCAAGGATCTGAATTTGTCCTCCATGCCTGCCACCCCTCCAGTTCTTCGCAAGACTGCGCTGAACGCCCTTCATCGGCGGCTCGGCGCGAAAATGATCGACTTTGACGGCTGGGATATGCCGGTCGAATACTCCGGAATCACTGCCGAGCATATGGCCGTCCGCACCGCGGTTGGACTCTTCGATGTCAGCCACATGGGCGACATTCAGTTCCGCGGTCCCGGCTCGTTTGGCGCCGTTCAGGCTCTCTCGATGAACGATGCCGGCAAACTCAAAGTTGGCCAGGCGCAATACTCGGCCATGCTCTCTCCGCAAGGCACGTTCGTCGACGACATTCTGGTCCACAAGCTCAGTGAGAACGACTACCTTCTGGTGATCAATGCCGGAACTCGGGAGAAAGATTATCAGTGGATTCGCTCGCAAATCGGGTCTCTCCCCGGCGTGCATGTGAGCAACTACAGCGACCAGTACACGCAACTCGCGATCCAAGGGCCACGCGCGCAAGAGACACTGGCCAAACTGACCAAAGTCGATCTCACCGCTCTTAAGAACTATTGGTTTACCTGGGGAACGGTCTGCGATCTCCCCAACGTGCTCATCGCGCGTACCGGCTATACCGGCGAGGACGGCTTTGAGCTCTACATCCCTGCGGACGAGGCCATCAGCGGCCGCGTCTGGGAGGCGATCACGGAAGCGGGCCGGGAGTGGGGCCTGTTGCCCTGCGGCTTAGGGGCGCGCAACACGCTGCGTCTGGAATCGGCGATGGCGCTTTATGGTCATGAGATCTCGTCGGAGATCAACCTCTTCGAAGCCGGCCTCGAGCGATTTGCCAAACTCGAGAAAGGCGGCTTTATCGGCTTCGATGCGCTCAACGAGGTTCGTCGAAGAGGCGGCCCTGCTCGCAAGTTGGTGGGTCTGGAGATGATCGAGCGCGGCATTGCGCGGGATGGCTACAAAGTCTTCAGCCTCGATGGCAGGGAGATTGGCTACGTGACCAGCGGCTCACCGGCGCCGTTTGTGAAGAAGAACATCGCGCTCGCTTACGTTCGCCCGGACTTCGCGCCGCAGGGCACGGAGGTCGCCGTCGAGGTGCGCCAAACCAAAGTGAAGGCAGCGGTAGTGCCGACTCCGTTCTACCGTCGCCCCAAAAAACAGCAGTAGAGACCCAACAAAAACATGCAGTCGCAAGGAGAGTGAAACTGATGGCATACCCAGCGGCCTATCGCTATACGCGCGAACACGAGTGGATCGAGGTTGAAGGTAAGAACGGCAAGGTCGGCATTACCGACTATGCCCAACAATCTCTTGGAGACATCGTCTTTGTCGATCTCCCCAAGCCCGGCTCCGCTATCGAATCGGGCAAAGTATTCGGCAGCGTGGAGTCGGTCAAGGCTGTCTCCGACCTCTTTTCGCCGGTATCCGGGACGGTGACCGCAATCAACGAGGATTTGGTGACCGCGCCGGAAAAACTCAACGCCGACGCCCATGGCACGTGGATTCTCAAGGTTGAGCTCTCGAACCCCGCCGACGTCGACCAGCTGCTCTCCGCCGCCGATTATGAGAAGTATGTCAAGGAAGAGACGCACTAGAGCGTCGAGGGATTGATTCGGTGTCTCATCCCATGTTGTATTCTTGATTTGCGCGCCCGTAGCTCAGCTGGATAGAGCGAACGCCTCCGGAGCGTTAGGTCGGGAGTTCGAATCTCTCCGGGCGCACCATTGAATCAACCATTTAGCGCGCTCGCGCACCCCACTCGAAATTGACTGTTGCGAATATTGTAGCGGGTGGCTGCCTGCCTTTTGACGCCGGGAAGTGGCGAATTCTCAATTGAGGAATCCACGGTAACCCAATGTGGATAGGGGCGGGAATTCAATAAGATACGACCCATTCTGAGGAAAATATGCGAAAGCGATTGCAAATTAGCTGATATTTGTAGGTAGAATTACACCCACATTTGATATTCACTTTAGTATGCGACTGTAACCTTTTCGACTCTCCCTGCATCATGTGGAGTATGGTTTCGGAGGAATCTCGTCATGGCAACCAAATCATCCGCTCGTCCGGGAGCTCGTGCGCACGAAGAAGCGACCAGGCTATCGTTTCAGGATCTTGTAACTCGGGTGACGGAGATCATTGGTCGCAAACTGACAGCCTACATTGCGGGGACGGATGACGTACGTTCTGTCGACCGCTGGATTCAGGGTCAAGGCTCTTACGGAGAATCGGAGGCTAGGCTGCGGTTTACGTATCAGGTGGTTGCGCCGCTAGCCGAGCACGACCAGCCGGCCGTGGTACAGTCTTGGCTGACAGGCATCAATCCCGAACTGAAAGACCGCACCCCGATTCGACTTCTTCGTGAACAGGATCTGGAGGTTGTTGGGCCCGAGTTGCTCTCCGCAATGCGGGCCTTTATCGCAGGAGGCTAGTTCTTTTGCTGAAGTCAAGAACTCCGGGGGGTCCGCCGTATCGAATCGCACGAGGCACGAGACCCTGGGAGTTCACAGACTGGTCGAAAGCAAGGACTGATCCTTCTGGAGCTCATACCTTCGGCAATCGATTTGACGATCCCAATGGTGAGTACCGTGTTCTCTACGCGGCGAGTCAGCTCACCTCTTGCTACATGGAAACGCTTGCGCGGTTTCGTCCCGACCGGGCGCTCCTGACAGAGTTGCAGGCGATCAAGGGCGAAAACGACTTCCAGCCGATTGGCGTCATTCCCAATGAATGGTTTGAGAACAGGTTCATAGGTACGGCTGAAGCAAAAGGAAACTACGCCGACCTTTATACAGCGGAATGGGTTGCACATCTCCGTCCACGGCTTCAACCGGAGTGCATCGACCTTGGAATGCCAGACTTTGATCTCAGTGTGCTGATGCAGCCACAGAAGAGGCTTATCACGCAGCTGGCATCGAGCTTTGTTTACGATCTGGGAGCCTTCGCTGGCATCTGCTACGCCTCTCGCTACGGGCTGGACCTGGAGAATTGGGCACTCTTTGAATTCAAGGCAGAATTTGATCCGGCGCCCAAGGTGCGTCAGGTGGCAGCAGATGATCCAGCTCTGCAAGAAGCTGTTAAGATTCTGTGCCTCGAAGTCCCGAGAGAGGTGCGCGAAGAATCCAAACTGCATCGATTCCTAAAATTGATTTTCGGAGAGTGATATGGCGAAGGAATAGGAGCCGCTAATTTTCCAGGAGGTGGGATCCCCTGGTGATCGGAGCTTTGCAATTCCGTGGGCGCTCCGTCGATGGTGAATCCACGCTGTGCATGCTTTGGTGTATCCCAGGCTTTCTACGGAATGAGTGGACCCATGCGTTCAAACTGCTGACTCAGCAATAAGCGCTGGAATTAGCATCGTGCTGGATGGCAAATTTTCCGATGATCTCACTCAGGCACGCAAATATTTGTTAAACCAATCGATCGTGCGCTGCCAGGCCAGGTCGGCCGCGGCTTTGTTGTAGCGTTCAGGCGTCGCGTCGCAATTGAAGCCGTGAACAGAGTCAGGGTAGATATAGCCTTCATGCGGAACGTTTGCCGCCGTCAAGGCCGCGTCGTACGCCGGCCATGTCGCCGCCAGCCGCGTGTCGAGCGCTCCGTGATGGACCAGTACCGCCGCTTTGATCTTCGGAACGTCGTCCTTGGCAGGAGGGGCCCCATAGAACGGCACGGCGGCGCCCAAATCGGTTCCCAGCCGGACGGCCAAGTTATTGGCTACACCGCCCCCGTAACAGAAACCGACGGCGCCGATTTTTCCAGTGCAGTCGGGACGCGCTTTCAGCCACATCGCGGAAGCCACGAAATCTTCGAACATCTTTTTACCATCGACCTTGCTGAACAGCTGGCCGCCTTTGTAGTCGTCACCGGGATAGCCGCCAAGAGAAGTAAGCCCATCCGGCGCAAACGCCATAAAGTTGTCCAGGGCAAGCCGCCGCGCGATGTCCTCGATATAAGGATTGAGGCCTCGATTTTCGTGGACGACGACAATGCCGCGCAATTTCGCCGGCGTTGCGTCCCGTGTGTCGGCACTGATCGGCCGAACCAGATATCCCTTGATGCTTCCGTTCCCTTGCGGCGACTGGACGGTCTCGTATGTGGCCTTGATCCGGTCATCGGTCTTGGATACTCTTTGCCCCACAGCGTAGTTCGGCATCAACGCATCGATCACCGCCGTCGCCGCCAGACCGCCGATGGCAAACTGCTTGACGCGATCCATAAAATCACGGCGGCTGATCTCGCCGTGAATAAAGAGGTTATAAAGCTCTATGGCCTCGGCCGGCAGTTTGGGTTTCGTCGCTTCCATCGGCTAGCTCCTTTTGTACTTCTGACTCGCGCATCTTACGCTTCTCCCACTGTCGATACAACGAATTTGTCGGCAAGCCGCCCGCCCACGGGGATCAGGGTCTCGGACGGCTCGTTTGTGAGTAGGGAGGCGGCGAGTAGGGGTGGACGGATGGAGGAAGTCGGCATTTAACGTAACGATAACCTTGCCCATCGTTATCCTCGGATCGCAAATGCATGCCATGGCTGACCTTCGTGCAGCACTGAAACATGTTTATTGGCTCGGCGGCGGAAGCGGCGCGGGTAAATCCACCATCGCGCGGCGTTTGGTTGCGGCGCATGACATGACGCTCTATTCCACCGATGAGGTTATGGGCGACCATGGAAAGCGGTGCGCGCCAGATGAATGCCCGCGAATGGAAAACTTCAAACAGATGACAATGGACGAGCGCTGGATCAACCGCACGCCCGACGTCATGCTCGACACGTTCCACTGGTTTCACGGCGAGGGGTTTCACTTTATTCTTGAGGATCTTCTCGCGCTGCCCCGCGGCCGGAAAGTCATCGTCGAAGGTTTTCGGCTCCTGCCGCATCTTGTGACGCCCGTACTTGCGTCATCGCATCAGGCTATCTGGCTCATCCCGACGCCGGAGTTCCGGGTGAAGGCGATCGAGGCGCGCGGCACGATGTGGGACATTCCGAAGAAGACAAGCCAGCCGGAGAAGGCGCTTCAGAACCTCCTGACCCGCGATGCCATGTTCACTGAGCAGCTTAAGAACCAGGCCGATGCAGAGGGCGTTGCAATGATAGTCGTGGACAGTAGCCGGTCAGAGGACGAGTTGCTCGACGCCGTCGGATCGCATTTCGTTCTTCCGGCCAACACTGGGCGCGGCAGCTAAACCGAAACCCGTGTGATTTTGGAACGCGTCCCTGGAGTTGGGGGGGGAGTCCTCAGGCGGCTTCGACAATCGCCATGTCTTGTATGTCCTCTTTTCCATTCCCGACGCCGATAAGGTTCAGAATCGGCGTCGTCATCATCGTCCTCAGCAGGGCCATGACCACCAGCATTGAGTTCGCCAGAGATCGGCGCGGGCCACATATCTTTCATCTCCGGCATAAAGGACAGTGTCAGTGTCATGGGCCGGATCGAGCTGATCTCGAAGAGCGCCATCACGCCCGTGCCATCCTGTTGCGAACATGGAGTAGCAAAGAGGGTCTCCTTCAGTGTGAAGGCGATGTGCGAGTAGGTGATGGTCGTATGATCGGGCGAAATCTCAATCCCGGCGGCATCGCTGTTCACGTCGATTGGCACGTCGTAGTCATCGACGTGTGCGCTCGAAATAAGTAACGCAAGCCGTAACGGTAAGGCAACCCCCGGCAATTCAGCCAACATCCCAAATTTTATGGTCTGGGAGTTTAGCTGCCAGACAAAATGAGTCGATGGTGAAAGCGGAGTGACCCTCAGTTCTCCGACCCATCGCCGGTTTGCGGCATTGAAGTCCGGAGAATTGCAGCGCCCTCGCGGCTAAACCAGCTCGCGGCCTGTCTATATTGTCGGTTCTTAGGACCTCCACCGGTCCCCCTATCGGAGGCGTTCGCAGTGCCATGCTAAAAAACTGTGGTTCGAATATCCCCAACCTCCCGTGTCACTTGTCGAGGGTGCGAGTAAGCCTATCTGCGTCGACCGCGCTCGCTCTCTTAGTGTTGCTATTCGTCATCGCCACTGTTTCCCGTAGCCAGGCGCAGGCAGTCTATGGCTCCATCGTCGGCACGAGTGCAGATAACACCGGCGCCCTGGTGCCAGGGGCAACGGTGGTGGTAACGGATAACAGCAAGGGTACGTCACAGACGGTTCAGTCGAATGCAACCGGCAACTACGAGGTTTCCCGGCTGATTCCCGACACCTATACCGTGAAGGCGACGGCGCCGGGATTCTCCGCTGCCGAGGCTGACAATGTTATCGTCACCGCTGATAACACGCAGCAGGTCAATCTTGTCTTCCAGCCCGCGGGCGCGACCGAGAGTGTCACGGTTTCCGCTGCCGCTCCGCCGCTCCAAACAAGCAACGCGGCGGTCACCCAGGAACTTAGCCAGCGTCAACTACAGGATTTGCCGAATCTAAATCGTAACTTTACCTCGTTCTCCCTGCTTGTTCCCGGGGTGCAGCGCGCCTCCTTCAACATCAACGCGACCGAGAACCCGCAGGGCGCGCAGGCGCTTGAGGTAAATGGGTCAAACTACGGTTCGCTTGGATATTACCTGGATGGAACGGACAATCGCGAACCGATCGACGGTATCGTCGTCATCAACCCGACGCTCGATTCCATCAGCGAGACGCAAGTAGATACGGAAAACTTTCCTGCCGAGTTTGGGGGCGCCATTGCCGGCTTTGTTTCCGCGCAGACCCGCTCCGGTTCGAACGATCTCCATGGCGATGTGTTTTTTTATCGCCGCACTGACTATCTTGAGGCGCGCGATCCCTTCACGCAGTCCGCTCCGAACCCGGTGACCGGCAAGTACATCCCTAGCTCCCTCTGGGCCCAGTTTGGCGGCTCGGTGAGCGGTCCGATCCAAAAGGCTAAGTCCTTCTACTTCCTGGACTATCAAGGGACACGGCAAAGAGTCGGGACGAGCCTGCAGCAGAATGTTCCAACGAGGCTTGTCCGCAGCACCTGCTTGAATGCGGCCAGCGCCACCTGCAATCTGACGCAATACGGCGGCGCCATCATCCCCAATTCCCTGGTAACGCCGCAAGGCCGCTACTTGCTGAGCGCTCTTCCGCCACCCAACGCGGGCGTCAACGATACGACAACCAACAACTACGTCGGCTCCGGATCGGGCAACAATAACGGCGACCAGGCGGATTTGCGGCTGGACTATCAGGTCACATCCGACCTGCATGCCTTTGGACGCTATGACTTCGCCATCTATCGTCTTTTTGGCGAGCCAGTCTTTGGCGCGGCCGGCGGCGCTGGATTTGGCCTGGGCAACACCACCGGCACCGATACGGTGCAAAATCAGAGCGCGGCGGTAGGCTTCGACGATGCCTTGAACGCCAACCTGCTGACGGACTTCCGTTTTGGCTTTCTCGACTACCACGTCAGTGAAAACAAGATCGATGCCGGCACGGAGCCTGCCGTAGCGGCCGGGCTTCCCAATCTCAATACCGGCACCTTCAGTACCTCCGGCTCCCCCACCTTCAACGTCGCCGACGGCACCATCTCCAACTTCGGAGAGCAGAATTGCAATTGCCCTCTGGATCAAAGCGAACAGGTGCTCCAACTGAACAATAACTGGACCAAGGTAATCGGCAACCACTCCATTCGCTTCGGTGTCGAGATGCGCTATGCCTTCAACCTACGTGATGCGAGCGACGAGAACCGCGCAGGATTGTTGGCTTTCAGCAATAGTACGGGCGCCGGCTCCGGTATAGCCGCGGTCCTTGAAGGCCAAATTGCCCAGTTCCAGCGATTCGATGTGTACAGTGACTCCGCGGCGAACCGGCAAAAGCGCGGTGCTCTCTATGCTGAGGATAGCTGGCGCGTCACGCCTAAGCTGACTTTGAACTATGGCGTCCGCTGGGACATTATCTTCCCTGAAACTGTCAATGCTCCAGGCAACGGCGGCTTTACCAATCTGAACACGGGAACGATTCTCGTGGCCGGAGTCGGCGGTATCGGCACCAACGGGAACGCGAATCTCGATCTCAATGACTTTGGCGGCCGCTTCGGCTTTGCCTACCAGATCCATCCTTCTACGGTCTTGCGCGGCGCCTTCGGTCAGGTATACGACAACGTGGGATTTTTTGGCACGATCTTCGGATCCGCGATGACGGAGAACATTCCGGTTGTGAACTCCGAGAACGTCGGAAATACGAGCGGCACCTCTCCGGTGTACTCTTATGCGACCCTGCCCAAGGCCCCAACAGGGTTCCCCATCCCCACGAACGGCAGAATTCCCATCCTGCCCGGCGTTGGCTATAACGTTCGCCCCGTTCGTCTTCTTCTGCCCGAGGTGGATCAGTTCAACCTTAGCCTGCAGCAGCAGATAAACCAGCAGATGACCTTCACAATTGGCTATGTTGGGAATGTCGGACAACGCGTCTATCCGGGCGAGACGGAAGGCTTCAACATCAATCAATATGTGCTGCCGACGAACCCGGCTGACCTTACCGCTACCGATAGCCCGACCAATCCTCCGGGAGTTCTTAGCCAGGACCAGCGGCGGCGTTACTACAATCGCTTCTCCGGCTTTTACAACGGCAGCGTTCAAGTCTGCTGCTCGCAAAACATTAACTACACCGGTCCGAATGCGCGGGAGTCATACAGTGCATTGCAAGCCACGGTGCAACAGCGCTTCGCTCATGGCTTCAATCTGCTGGCGGACTACACCTGGTCTCGGGCATTGAACTACGGAACAACCTACTTCGCCATCAATCCTCGAGTCGAATATGGGCCGAGCGACACGAATCGCAATCGGGTATTCGTGTTGAGCGGCCTATACGAATTGCCCTTCGGCAAGGGCAAGATGTTCTACAACAGCGACAGTCACTGGATGAACTATGCAATTGGCGGCTGGCAGCTCGCCGGCACTACGACCTGGGAAAGCGGGCTGCCCTTCACGCCCACTTACATGGAGTGCGGAGCCGATCAAGATGTCGACAGCAACTTCGGCAGTCCCGGAACGTCAAGCGATTGCCGGCCCAACAGCGACTCCAGTGCTCCGAATAAAGGATTCGCCCGCAGCGTGGGCCCCTTCAACCCGTCCACACGCAGCCGCCAATTCTTCACTCCGGTGGCTCCGCTCACAACGAATGGGGCGGTATCGGGGCCATTCATCCGTCCAGCATTCGGAACGATTGGAGATATCGGCCGTAACAGCTTCCGCGGCCCAGCCGACTATTTTGCCGATGTTGCACTCTTTAAGACCTTCCCGATCACCGAACGTTTCCAGGGGCAGTTTCAGTTTCAGGTGTTTAACGTTTTCAATCACGTCCCACTGGGTGTACCCAACGCAACAGGCTCGCGCTGCATCGACTGCACGACGGGTACGCCCGGTGTCATTACGAGCGTGGACAACGCGGTCCTTGGAACTGGTCTACCTTACATGCGCCAATTGCAATTCGGCGCAAGAATCGCGTTTTAGGACTCTTGCACCATACTCCACCGGCACGACGCCGCTCGCCTGACACCAGCCCGCAGGCAGCGGCGTCTTGCGCGGGGGCTACCAGACTTGGCCGAAGGGAAAGCTGTGACGGGGCGGCGTGATACGATCACGGATCGAGGAAACGCGTTGCTTCGGCGCATTTTTCCGCAGCCTGCTAAGCCCTCGACCGGCTCCCGTCAGCTATGACACAACACTTGATCTGGACGGCTGGGTTCCTTGGGCATCTGCTGCTTTTGGGCGTCCTCGTGGTGCGCGGACGCGCGCAGCGTTTTCCTTTTTTCACTCTGCTCATCTTCTTCTATCTGCTGCGCTCTCTCACGATCCTCCTGCTCCTGGGCCACCTTGCCCCTCCCGGCTTACACCTTGCGAGCCTGGTTTTCGACATCACAGATCTTTTGCTGGAGTGCGCTGTTCTGACGCAATTGGTATTCGCCGGGTTGCGCCCGCTCGATACTCTCCACCGCGTTCTCCTGCCCTTGCTGCTCTTGGTGAGCGCCGCTTTGGTTGTTACCCACCTCGTGCCTGTCACCCGCTACTACACCCGTGCGGCGCCACTGCTGCTCCACTACTATCTGGCCGTTTTCATGCTGGAGTGGGGTTTCGTGCTGCTCTTCCTGCTGCGCTCGCTAGGCCTGACATGGCGTAGCCATGTCGCCGCCATCAGCTTGGGCTTTGGCGTCTACTCGGCGGCGCTGCTTTTCGCCGGCGGCTATTTCAGCAATGGCCGCGAACTGCGTGACTATATTTTCTTTTCCTATTTCCGTATTTGCGTTTATCTGCTCGTGGTGCTCTGGTGGATCGTCACGCTTTGGCGCCAGGATCAGTACCAGGATCATCACCAGGATCAGTACTCGGATCGCATCCCCGCCAAGACTTCGTGTTCCCCCGAACTGCCGCCCAAGGCGCGGCCTGCCGCGGCCGCTGACGCCCAAGCCCACTGGAAGTTGAATCCGCCGAGTTGACCCGTCACGTCGACAACCTCGCCGATGAAGTAGAGGCCGGGAACCTCGCGGCTTTCCATGGTGCGCGCGTTGAGCTCGGCAGTGTCCACGCCCCCTGCGGTTACTTCCGCCTTCTCGTATCCCTCGGTGCCGGACGGATAGACGGTCCAATGGTGCAGCAACTTCTCAGCCTCGTCGAGGCCTGAGTTCGTCCAGGATGTCACCGGATTGAGCTCAAGCCAGCGATCGGCGAGGCGCTGGGCAAGCAGACTGCGCAATGCGGCGCGAGCACTCGCCGGTTCGCGCTTGGCTCCCTGAGCGCGCAGTGGACTCGTCCAGCGCTTGCCGGGCGCGAGATCGACGACAATGGGCTCCCCCGGCCGCCAGTACGAGGAGATCTGTAAGACGGCGGGGCCGCTCAGACCGCGATGGGTAAAGAGGATCTTCTCGTGAAATTGCTGCGCGGCCGTGGCCGCGATAACCTCGGCTGAGATTCCAGCCAGACCGGCATAACGGGCCAGATCCTCCGGAGCGAAAGTAAGCGGAACGAGCGCGGGGCGGCAGGGCTGGATCGCGAGGCCGAACTGCTGCGCGATCCGATAACCCAGCGGCGTCGCGCCCAATTTGGGAATCGACAAGCCTCCGGTCGCAACCACGAGTGACGGTGCAGAGAGGACACCGCGGCCGGTATCGACGAGAAAGGCGCCATCACGGCAGACCTCGCGAACATGCGCCCCCAGGAGGATCTCGACCCCGGCAAGCGCACACTCCTGCTCCAGAATGGCCACGATGTCGCGGGCCGAGCGGTCGCAGAAGAGCTGGCCGAGGGCTTTTTCATGCCAGGGAATCCTGTACCGCTCGACGAGAGACAGAAAATTTTCCGGCGTATAGCGGGCCAGCGCGGATTTGGCGAAGTGAGGGTTGGCGGAATGGAAGTTTGCCGCAGTGGTGTGAATGTTGGTGAAGTTCGCACGGCCGCCACCGGAAATAAGAATCTTCTTGCCGATTCGATCCGCGTGATCGAGCAAAAGGATGCGGCGTCCACTTCTGCCGGCTTCGCTTGCGCAAAAGAGGCCGGCAGCGCCGGCGCCGAGCACGATGGCGTCATACTGGCCGGAGGAGCCGCGGCTCGAGGAGATCAGCTGCTACTCCTCCGTCATCGATTGCCGCAGCCTGTGCTTCATTTCGGCATGGAACTCGCCCACGGCCAAGCTCAGATGTGGCACGACAGGGCTCCGCGCTTCTCAAGATACTTTTGGTGGTACTCCTCCGCGCGCCAAAAACTCTGCGCAGGCACCACTTGGGTCACAATCGGCTTCAAGAACCGCTTGTCGCGCGTGAGCCGCTCGATCGTCGCTTTTGCGGCGGCTTCCTGCTCCGGAGAGTGGAAAAAGACCACGCTGCGATATTGGGTCCCCCAATCGGGGCCCTGACGATTGAGCTCAGTCGGGTTGTGCAGCTCAAAAAATAAGTCGAGAAGCTGTTGGTAGCTTACCTTCTCCGGGTCGAACTTCACTTCCACGACTTCCGCATGCCCGGTGCGGTCGGTGCAGACATCCTTGTAGCTAGGATTTTCAAACTTGCCGCCCTCATAACCGACGGCTGTTTCGAGCACGCCAGGCATTTGCTGAAAGCGTGCCTCGACTCCCCAAAAGCAACCCGCTCCAAACGTCGCTGTTTCCATAGCTCCCCCGTTTTCAAGCTTCTTGTGAATAGATGATCGCCGGGTCCCGTGAGTCATTGATTCGTCGAATGTATTTGTCGTCTCGACCGGCGCCGAGCGAAGTGGAGAGACCTGTGGCTCAGATTGAACGCCGGCCGCGCTTTGCTCCGTGCCCCTTCTTCCCTGGAACCAGCGCCACGCGCCGCTTCGCGGCCTCCCTCCGGCCCGATTTCGCCGTTCCCTGAAGGGCCGCCCGCTGCAATTGGGATACTTCTTTCTCCGTCAGTTCGCGCACCTCGCCGGGCTTGAGGTCGAGAACCAGCGGCCCAAATCCGACGCGGCGAATCTTCTCGACAAAGTGTCCCACCTCTTCAAACATCTTGCGGATTTCTCGATTCTTCCCTTCAATGAGCACCACCTCATACCACGGGTTCTCCGCGTCCCGCACCAGGGCGATCTTGGCGGGTTGGGTCATGATTCGTCCCTCATGCTCCCCGCGGCGGCCCTTTTCGATCATTACGCCATTGCGCAATTGCTCGAGGGCACGCTCAGTGGGTTTACCGCTCACCTTTACGAGATAGGTCTTTTCCACCTTCGACGCGGCGCTGGTGAGCGTATTGGCCAGCTCGCCATCGTTAGTCATCAGCAGCAAGCCTTCACTCTGATAATCCAGCCTCCCGATGGGGAACACTCGTGCGCCCGATTGCCTCAAAAACTCGATCACTGTCGGCCGGCCTTGAGGATCGGAGAGCGTGGTCACCACGCCCTTTGGCTTGTTTAACATGAAGTAGCGATGCTGTCCCGGGTTCTTCAGGAGCTTGCCATCGACACGGATGTGGTCTCGCTCCGCATCCGCCTTTGAGCCCAATTCCGTGATCCGCTGTCCGTTCACCTGGACCCGGCCGGCAGCGATGAGCTCCTCGGCCTTGCGCCGGGAAGCGATTCCGGCTCCAGCCAGAATCTTTTGCAGCCGCTGCTCGTTTCGTTCCTCAGTACCACTCATAGCGCTCACTCTTCGTTCGCCGGAGTGGCTGCTTCGGCATCGGCCTCCGGTGAACTCCCGGCCACGTTCATCTCCGCGTCTGCTTGATCGTGCACTCTCTCTTCTTTCGCCTCGGAGGGGTCCGCCTCCAGATCCGAGGCGGAGCCTTCCGCCTGTGCTTCTTCAGTAAAAGAAGGATCGGCAGAGCGCATCGCGGCGTTCTCTGCCTCGGCTTCGGCATCGGCCAGTTCTCCCGCCATTTTTTCGAACTCTTCCATACTGGGGAGCTCGCTCACATCCTTCAAGCCGAAGCGCAGTAGAAACTCCTTGGTGGTCTTGTAAAGAATCGGCCTTCCGATCACCTGTTTGCGGCCCGCAGTCGTGATCAATTTGCGGGTGATCAAGCTGGCCAGCACGCCGCCTGCGTCGACTCCGCGTATTTCGTTCACCTCGGGCGCGGTGACGGGCTGTTTATAGGCGATTACGGCCAGCGTCTCGAGAGCCGGAAGCGAAAGCTTCATGGGCGGCGTCAATCTCTTCACAAAGCCGCGGACGGCATCGTGATACTCGGGCTTGGTGGCCATACGGTAGCCACCGGCGATCTGCCGGATCTCGATGCCTCGATCTCCATTGGCATATTCGGCAATCAGCTCGTCCAGAACGCGCTCAAGCACTGCACGAATCTCGCGGTCGCGCTGCCGCGCCGCTTTCTTCTCGCCGGAGTCCGTTGCCTGCTCTGCGGCGAAGTCCTCCTCGCTCGGCTTCGCAGCTTCCGGGGCAGCGTCCGTCGACGCTTCCACGGGAGATTCTGCCGCGTCTTTCGCCGCCAGCCCGGCTGCGTCCTCCGCCGCTTCGTCCTCTTCCGCCTGGACTTTCGCGGCCGCTTCCGCAAGGCCGTCAAGGACTTCGTGCGCAAAAGTGCCGGCAAGTTGAGCCAGCGTAACCGGCTCTTCCGCGGCGTAAACCACTGCTTCTACCTTAGCTTTCAGACTCATAGGGGAGAGGATGCACGCCAAAAGCAACAGGCGCCTCGATTCATACTATCGAAGCGCCTGGCTTTTAGAGCATTTTAACTTTCTCGCGATTCCCAGGTCCGATGTTCCGGTCCTCGGATGGGATGGCCGGGACCCCTTCCCGTAGGGGGAGGGATCAACCCTTGGCCACGAACTGGCTGAAGGCCCAGAAGAGGCCGCCGGACAGCACCGCCGCCGCAGGTAACGTGCAGACCCACGCCAGGGCGATATTGCGCACCGTCGACCATTGCAGGCCGCTCTTGTTCGCGGCCATGGTGCCCGCCACGCCTGAGGAGAGCACATGCGTCGTGCTCACCGGAAGGCCATAGCCGTCCGCGGCCAGGATGGTGAACATCGCCACCAGCTCCGCCGAAGCACCCTGCGCATAGGTTAGGTGGGTTTTGCCGATCTTTTCCCCTACCGTCACCACAATGCGCTTCCAGCCCACCATCGTCCCCATTCCCAGCGCCAATGCCACGGCGACCTTGACCCAGGGCGAAATGAATTTGGTGGAGTTGTCCAGCTTCTTCTTGCAGTTCGCGATCACTGGGGCATCCGCCGCGGTGAAGGCCGGCTTCTTGTCCTTCGCAATGAGCCGCAGCGCCTCGCTCGAAATGTACATGTCGTTGCGCACGTTGGCCTGTTGGCTGGCGGGAACTCCCTTGAGAGACTTGTAGGCCGCGACCTCGTGCTCGATTTCGAGAACCATGTCTCGCTCCGCCACGATCGTCGCCGGAGTCTGGGTTTTGGTCTGCAAATAGCGCGTCAGCTCCTGCCGAGGGTTGACCACCGCCAGGGACGGATCGACGTAATGGCTCAGCGTATTGGCTGCCTGTTCGGAGACCGCGACAAAGTCCTGTACTTGACCGTATCCCACGGCGTGGTTTAGGGCGTAAGCCGTCGGGACCGTGCCGATCAGGATCAGCATGATGAGTCCCATGCCCTTTTGGCCGTCATTCGAGCCGTGAGCGAAGCCGACGCCGGTGCAAGTGAGCACCAGCAGACAACGGATCCAGAACGGCGGCGGTTCATCGGCCTTTGGAGCCTCGTAGAGGCGCGGATCTTTGATGATGGCCTTGAAAAGCAAGAGCAGCAGAGCGGAGAGCACAAAGCCAACGAGTGGAGAGAAGAGCAGCGCCCGAAAGACCGTGGTCACCTGGCTCCAATCGACGCCGGTCGTTCCCGACTTGACAGACATGAACTGGTTCATCAAGCCCACGCCAATAATGGAACCGATTAGGGTGTGCGAGCTCGAGGCCGGCAGGCCGAGCCACCAGGTGCTCAGGTTCCAGAGAATCGCCGAGGTCAAGAGGGCGAAGACCATGGCAAAGCCGGCGCCTGACCCTACCCGCAAGATCAGTTCGACGGGCAAGAGCGAGACCACCGCGAAGGCCACGGCTCCCGAAGAGACCAGCACTCCAATCAGGTTCCAAGTGCCGGACCAGACCACCGCGATATGCGGTTCGAGCGCATGTGTGTATATCACCGTCGCCACGGCGTTCGCCGTGTCATGGAACCCGTTGACGAACTCGAATCCCAACGCAATCAACAGCGCGATGCCGAGCAGGAGATAGGCGGTCAGGGACGTCGAGCCGCCGGACGCGATCAGGTCTCCTAAGAGCTGGGAGCCGGCCCACGTAATCCCCCCGGCCAGGACGATTCCAAACAGAACCATGCCCGCCTTGCCGGGAGACTTGCCTAGTTTTTGATCGAGAAGAGAGCCCTTCCCGGGAAGGGGTGCTCCGATGGTTGCTGCTTGGTTCACGCGCGCACACTCCTAAAATCGATACGTCCACGCACCTTAGCAGGTGGAGTTGACGGTGTGTGTGAATCCAGGCTATTGGGGTTGTTAAAATCTGATAAATCCTAGAGCCTGTCATCAATTAATGAACGGCGGGAACTTATAGGACGGCAGCGATGGGAGAGGATTTCATGGAGTGAAGAATACCGGGCGCCCTATCAATTGAATGACAGGCTCTAGATGGCCGGCAATGGGGCGCCATGCCGTTTGATGCGAAGGTTGGGCTGCCTCAGCACTTTGGGATTGACCACGAACTCAGGAAGCTCGCCCAAGAGCAGCTTCGTCATCTGGTTCGCCGCGGTCGTCCGCAAGTCTTCGAGAGATTCCTCCGCATTGAACGCCGCGTGCGGCGTGGCGATCACACGGGGGTGAAGCACCAACGGGTCGTTCGCCGGCGGAGGCTCTTGCTCGAAGACATCGAGGCCTGCGCCCGCGATCTTCCCCTCGTTGAGCGCGCGCAAAAGGGCGGCTGAATCCACCACGCCGCCACGCGATGTATTGATAAGGAATGCCGACGGCTTCATCTTCTGGAAGGCCTCAGAGTTCAAGAGATGACGCGTCTCTTCGTTCAGGGGCAGGTGAACCGAGATAAAGTCGCTCCGTCTGAGCACATCGAGGAACGAGGCATGCTCGACATTGGACTCGGAATCCGTCTTTCCGCTGTGCTTGAAGACGATCACCTGCAAGCCAAAGGCCTGCGCCTTTTGCGCCAATCGCCTGCCGATGCGTCCATACCCGAGGATGCCAAGCGTCTTGCCGCTCACGCGGAATAGGGGTGTTTCCGCCTCCAGGTCGTAGCTCCCGCTCTTGATTGCCCGATCGAAAAAAGTGACTTTACGGGCCAAGCGAAAGCAGCAGAGCCATCGCGTGTTCGGAGACCTCGTCCAGGCAATAAGCGGGCACATTGGTTACCACAATGCCGGCGCTGGTCGCGTAGCGAACGTCGATGTTATCGAGTCCCACGCCGTAACGGCCGATGGCCCTCAACTGAGGCGCGGCTCGGATCACGCTTTCCGTGACCGGTTTCCAGTTTGTGAGGATCCCTTCCACATTCGCCGCCAAGCCCACCAACTCATGCTCCGAGCCATGCTTGGCCACAACGAGCGTGGCTCCGATCCTGTCGAGGATGGTGCGCTCCGTCTCAAGATCTTTCCAGGCGTAGTCGGTGACTAAGACCTTCATGCGAGATACCTCAGTGTCCGGCGGGCAGGCTCCAAATGTCGAGCACGCCTGTCGAGGAGTGTTGATTGGCGCTGCCCTCGGGAAGGGCGACCTTGCCGTTCACCACGATGGGGCTGTTCCAGTGGCCGCTGCCGCTTTTCAGGTCGGCGATCTGAGTTCCCTTCGCTGCATCGTAAATGCGCAACCCGCCATCGGGGTCGTAAACATACAGCAGGCTCCCGGCTACCACCGGGCTGGTGCCGCCGTTGCGGTTCTTCCACATGGCAACGAGCCTGCCGCTCTTGAATGTCCAAGCGGCGGTGCCCCCGTTGTCGGCGGCGAACATCCACGTTTCTGCGCCATCGCGCGACACCGCCGGGGCAGTGAACAAGCGGGTGCCCGAGGGCGTGGACACGGTCTGCAACTCATGGCCCTGATGCGGGTCGGTGCCTGCCATGGCGTTGATGCTGAGCAGCCGGATCAGGCCGTCCTTGCCCCCCTGCGCCAGGGTGTCGCCGCCCAAGAGCACCGGCGAAGTCGAGCCGACGTCGAGGTCGCGGTCGTTGAGCTCGGCGTTGTTCGTTGGAGTGTAGTTGCCGAGCATCCGGGTGGCGTCGGGGTCGAGTTCGATGACGGCGTCGCCCCAATTCGTTTTGCCGTCATATTGGCCATTGCCGGTAGCCACGAAGATGTTGCCCGTCGCGGCATCGATCGTTGCTCCGGCGCGTCCCCAAATCGCGGATTGGGTATCCGGGCAGGAACTGGGCTCGAGCAAGCCGGCGCGGTCGCTGCAGAGCGAGTTCCAAACGTGCAACAGCTTGCCGCTTTGAGCGTCGAGAATGGCGACGTGTCCCTGATAGGGGGGCCGATCGCCAATGTAGCCGCCCGTTACGGCGACGATGTGGCCGTGGAACTCCTTAAGCGGAGAGGCGATCTTTTCCCGGAGCGGCAGCAGGGTGATCGGGGTCGTCCACAGCGCGTGCCCATCGGAGATGGCGAGCTTGACGATGGTGCCGTTGGGCGCGGCGGCATAGATGTATTGGCGGTCGGGATCGGCCACCGGAGTGCTGTTGGTAATCTGGCGCGTGCCCGCCCAGCTGGCATATCCGGGCGGCGTGAACTCCCACAGAATGGAAGCTTGGTTGGCATCCACCGCGATCGTCTTTCCGTAGCTGGTGGTCACAAAAAAAACATCGTGCTCCGCGCCGTTTACGGTGACGCCCTCAAGATAAATGGCGGAGGCATCTACAGTGCCGTCAAGCTTGACTTGGTGCAGGACCAGCGAGGCGGCATTGGCGGCGGTGATGCCGGCGGAGTCCGCCGGGGCGCTGGAGCTGGCCAGATCCCAGCCAAACTGGGGCCAATCCCTATTTATCCGCTGGGCCATGGCCTCGAGGGTCCCGATTGCCGCGAGGATGAACAGGAGCAGAGACCATCGCCGCCAGGGAGCCGCACCGCGAGTCATACACTCTCCTCTATCTAAAAGTATGCCACCGCAAAACTCGGCTGGATATTCTAGAGCGACTTGGGCTGGCGCCGCGCAGGCATACAAAGAATCGCGCCGGTCGAGTTTGACCGGCGCGGTCGCGGAGCTCCGATGCTATCTGCTAGAAGCTCGCCCGGAGGGAAAATTGGCCGAATCTGCGCTCGTCGTGGTTGCCGCCAATTGCAATCGAATTGAGGCCGCCCTTGAGCGCAATGACGGGCAAGGGTGCGCCAATCGTGCCCGGATTAGAATTCGAGACGGAGAGAGCCGCCTCATTAGTATAGAGATTGTGATGGTTGAATACGTCGAACCCTTCTGCCCGGAATTGGAGCGCCGTGCGCTCGGTAATCTTAAACGACTTGCTTACTGACGCATCGGTGTTCCATGCGCCTGGTCCGCTGAATATATTTCTGCCGGACATATTGCTCGGGAAGGGTCCGAAGTCTGAAATGCCCAAGGTCGGGCTGAAAGGAGCCAGGTCGTTGGCCCCTGGAATGTTTATGATTTGGAACTGGTTCGGGCCCACGTTTTGTGCGCGACTAGGCTTAAATTGCGTAATCGGAGTGGCGGGAACAATCCTCGGGACGCCAGAGTATCCGTTGATATTGTAGGTATAGTCATAGGCGGAAAAGGGAGTGCCGCCGCGCGCGGTAAAGATGCCGGCGATGGACCAGCCGCCCGCGGCCCGGGGCAAGAAGCCACCTCCTTGCTTGAACCATGGAAGGTTCCAGATCGGAGCAAGAACCACGCGGTTTCTGACGTCGTAGTCCGAGCTGCCCCAATCCAGCCCCGGGTTCAAGGGGTCCAGATACCCAAGGTTTCCAATATAACCAGAACCACCTTGAGAACTGTCGGAGAAGGCAGAACTCAGATCGTCGAGTGAGTGTGACCAGGTGTAGTTCGCTATCATGCCGAGGCCGCTATTCTCAAGATTCTGTGTCTGAAACTTTACGTTGACGGCTTCGTAGCTGCTTGTGCCGCCGCTGCCGCGGATGTTGATAGCGGCATACTGATCGTTGTTCCGTGTAAGGCAAACGTCAGCGGCGATGCTCGAATAGTTGCAGGTCTGAGTGATAGTCGGGGAGACTAAAGGTGCTCCAAGATATGCCTGGGCGCCCCCGATCGGATTGCCGGCGGTGATGTCATAGAGATGAACCCCATGCGCCCCGCTATAAGACAGCTCAACAAGGGAGTTTCGGGCTACCTGGCGCTGCAGCGCCAAGCTCCAAAACTGGGTTTGCGCGACGTTGATGTTTTGGTTCACGTTGCGCAACTCGAGCGGGGGCAGCGGCACCGGCGGACCGGCGGTGCCCAGGGGCCCGGAATTGCTGTTGGTCACCGGGGTGCTAAAGATCTGCAGCACGCCAAAAGCCGGAGGGTTCTCGATGGTGTTGAAGGTAACATTGCCGAAGTTCCGCTCATAGCTGATGCCAAAGCCGCCGCGCAAACTTGTCTTGCCATCGCCCTTAAAGTCGTAGGCAAAGCCGACCCGCGGCGCCACCGTACCCCACCTTGGAGCCCAGAGTTGGCCGACTGAACTTTGGGGAGCAATTTCGACTTGGCCGGTGGCTACCTGCTGAAAGATGTCAGAACCGGGCCCGTAATAGAAGTTCGAGTCGAGATCCTGCTTGTTGTTGTGTTGAACCCCGTAATGCTCATAGCGCAGCCCATAGTTCAGCGTTAACCTCGGGGTTGCCCTGAAGCTATCTTGCGCATAAATAGCCCAGTCCTTGTAACGGTCACTGCGCGCGAAGCTGGGCGAGCCTACGGGCGGGGTCACCTCGCAGGAAGGGGTTGCGTCCAAATTCCCGAAGGTATCCTGCGTGCACGGTAGTTTGCCTTGCGTGTTGACCGCAGCCTCGTAATATTGCAAATCGCCGCTGACCATCCCTGACAAACCTTGTTGCACGCCGGTGCCGAGCACCTCATACGCTTGCGCGTAAATGCCATACGCAATATTCATCTGTATATAAGTGAATTGGCCGCCAAAGCGCATTTGATGATTCCCTTTGGTCCACGATAGGTCGTGCTCCACTTGGATTGTGTTTTGCGGACCGCCGAAGGGCAGGCCGCCTGCGCCGGGCACCATGTAGTTCTCCAGTCCCGGGAACGTAATTTGCAGACCATTGGCGGTCGCACCCTGGAACATAAGATCTGGCACGTTTTGGTACGCTGTGTTGTAGGTTGAGGGATTGTCAAGCCTGTTGTAGCTGAGCTTCGTGTTGTTGAAAAGATTTGGGCCGAACGTATGGCTTATCGAATACAGAGTGCTGTAATTCTTGAACGCGCTGCCTACGTTGTACTGCGGATATGGGGAATAGAAGGTAGTGCCTGAAAACAGATCGTCGCTCTGTTTTCCATAACGGAAGAACATCGAGGTCTTGTCCGTCATGTTGAAATCGACTCGCGCCAGCAGCCGGTAGGTGTTCTGCGGCAAATCGCCGCCGGCGTCGGCGGAGGTTTTGAAGTTGACCTGCCCCAGGATCGGCGTCCCGGCGGGAACGCCTGGGAGTGGCTCCGAGAGCGCTCCCGAATTCTCCAGGTCAGACTGATAGAGAACGCTGCTGATTGGATAGGAATTACCTCCGTAGGCTTTGAAATACGATTGGACGTTTGGAGCCGTATATGCCAGAAATTGCGGAGTGGGGATCAACTCCGTCTCGTTCGCCTGACTGCGGACACGAGTCCATTCCGTGCTCTCAAAGAAGAACAATTTGTCCTTTATGACAGGCCCACCGGCCAGAAAGCCAAACTGGTTCCGCGTGTAGTCGCCTTTCGGCAAGTTCAGCGCATCGTTCTGGTATGTGTTTGCGGTATAGGCTGAGAGGCGGTTGTATTCCCAGCCGGCGCCGTGGAAGGTATTGGTACCCGACTTCGTCGTGAGATTGACAATTCCGCCAGAGGCGCGTCCGTACTCCGCCGAAAAGTCATTTGTAATGATGCTGTATTCTTGGACCGAGTCGATGGGAATCTGTTGCCCAACCTCCTGTGCGAACACACTGATATTCTCCACGCCGTCGAGCAGGATTTCGGTGCCGGATTCGCGCTGCCCGTTGATGGCGTAGCCTACGCCGCGAGTCGTGAGATTCTGGCCGCTGTTGAAAGCATCGGTGGTGTTGTCCCCATTGCTGACGTTGCCGGAGAGCACAACAAAGTCGTAGGGGTTGCGAGTCAGGCTGGGAAGCGCTGACAATTGTTGAGTATCGACCAGTTGCGAAAGATCTTGCGTCTGCGTGTTTACCTCCGTGGCCCCCCCGGCTACCTCGACTGTCGTCGTTGCGGTGCCAACCGTGAGTTGTGCATCGACGGTAACTGAGCCTCCCACCGTGACCTCAGTTCGCGTCTGAAAAGGGGAAAAGTTCCCACTGGTGATAGTTACTTGGTAAATGCCGGGAGTCAGCCCGGGAAGGTTGTACTGACCGCCGTTCCCCGTCGTAGTAACACGCTCCGCCCCGGTGGAATCGCTCTTTACCGTCACTTGGGCGCCTGCGATTACCGCTCCAGCAGCGTCTCGAACCGTGCCGGCGATCGATCCGGCCTCGACTTGCCCAAAGGCCAGCGCTGTTGAAAGGAAACCAAGTAGGAGGCAATAGGAAAATTTCAGCGTGAATTTCATTGGTCACTCCCCCTTAATCTGCTGCAGTTGTTGGGACGGTCGATGCCCATCCCGAAATCTCTCAGGATTTTGTAGGCCGGTCGTAATTGCGCGATTGTGCGGGTGTTGCCCAGGCTCGTGCTGCCGGGTAGGCAGGGAAGGGAATTGCAATCATCGCCAAGAGAATACAAGTTGTCGAGAACACGCTTCGTCATCGCCGGCCCCCTGAGCCTTTCGCAGGGAAGATCTCCGAATCGCCGCGGTGGGCACGGCGATTTGGGATAAGCTAGCCCGGATATCAACTGCTCTGCTCGAGGCATTCACGACGTGACTGGATGAAGCCCCGATTACCTCTGCGTAGAACTCACTATCTTGCTCTTCCTGTCTTCTTGTCTTGGGGCAAGTCCTCGGGAACTCGGCTGCCCGTCTCCACTAAGTCGCGAATATCAACCGCTCTTTCTTGGTCCTATCGCTAAAAATCCTTCCATATCGCCGTCCCGCAGTAACAAGTAACTTCCAAGGCTGCACTCGCCGGAATGGCCAGTCATCCATCCGGCAGAGGATCCGCGTGGCCTTGCATACAACCTTGCATACAATCCTGACCTTGCATAAAAGCTCTAAGATGCAGGATTTCGTAAAGGGTGGCCGCTAAGTCGAGGTAAATGAGAAATAATTGGCAGCGGGCATAACCCCCGTCCCTTCAGCACCTTTCGCTGTTGCAGAGGCCGCCTGTCCTGCGTAAAAGTTACTCATTCTACTGCTTTTATTGATGAAGTCGAAAAGCTTGTTGATTGGGTCATGGGAGTGCTGACCGCACGGGCCCACGCGCCTTCGGCGCAAAAGCGGCGCGGACGGAAGAGGATGGGTGCAGAAGCGCTTTAGCGCGGGCCTGAAATATTAGGAAAGGGGTGAATTGCTGGTGAGCCCTGAAACCGGGCTCACCAGCAAGAGGGCGAGAGCAGTTTCACCGCGAAGCCCTCAAATAGAAGCGCCGGCCCTCCAATTAAAACAGTTGCTCGTCGAGCATAGTGCGAAGGTAAGCGCCGTAGGCGCTCTTACCCACCTTGTCGATCAGCCTTTTGAGCTGCCCTCGATCGATCCAACCCCGGCGATAGGCGATCTCCTCCGGGCAGGCGATCTTGAGCCCTTGCCGCTTCTCAATCGTTTCGATGAAGACGGCGGCCTGAATGAGCGAGTCGTGCGTCCCGGTGTCGAGCCACGCAATACCCCGGCCCAGAACCTCCGTGTGCAAGCTCCCTTGCTTGAGGTAGTGACGATTGACGTCGGTAATCTCGAGCTCGCCGCGCGCCGACGGCTTGATCTGGCGAGCCACAGCCGAAGCCGCGCCATCGTAGAAGTAGAGCCCGGTGACGGCATAACGGGACTTGGGCTTGTCAGGTTTCTCTTCGATCGAGAGCGCGCGGCCCGTCGAGTCGAATTCAACCACGCCGTAGCGCTCGGGGTCGGAGACGCGATAGGCGAAAACCGTGGCTCCGTCGGTAATCTTCGCCGCCGCCTGCAGGCTGTATCCAAAGCTCTGTCCATAAAAGATGTTGTCGCCCAGAATGAGCGCTCCCGGCTGGGCGGCGAGAAACTCCTCGCCGATGATGAGCGCTTGCGCCAGGCCATCAGGCGAGGGCTGCACCGCATATTGAAATCGCAATCCCCACTGTTCCCCTGTACCCAGCAACAGCTCGAAGAGCGCTGTATCGGACGGCGTAGAGATGATCAGTATCTCGCGGATTCCGGCCTGCATCAGCACCGAGAGCGGATAGTAAATCATCGGCTTGTCGTAGACGGGAAGCAATTGTTTGGAGACGACGTGCGTCACCGGGTAGAGGCGGGTTCCCGAACCGCCGGCGAGGATGATGCCCTTCATTGCGCGGCTACCCCCCGTTTGGCGTAATTCCGATCGATCCATTGGCGATAGGAACCGCTGGTGACCTCCTCAACCCAGGCCTGATTGGCCAGGTACCAGGCGACGGTGCGGCGCAATCCGGAAGCGAAGGTCTCCTCCGGCCGCCACCCGAGCTCTCGCTCGATCTTGCCGGCGTTGATCGCGTAGCGGCGGTCGTGGCCGGGGCGGTCGGCGACGAAGGTGGTCAAAGTCTTGTGCGGCCGGTGCGGAGAGTTGGGCAGCATCTCGTCGAGCAGCGCGCAGAGCATATGAATCGTATCGAGATTCGCTTGCTCGTTTCGTCCCCCGATATTGTAGGTTTCGCCGATCCTGCCGCGCTCGAGCACCACGCGTATTGCCGCGCAATGGTCGCCGACATAGAGCCAGTCGCGCACCTGCCTGCCATCTCCATAAACCGGGAGCGGCTTTCCGGCGATCGCGTTCGCGATCATGAGCGGCAGCAGCTTCTCAGGGAATTGATAGGGGCCGTAATTGTTCGAGCAATTGGTGGTAACGGCCGGGAAGTCGTAGCTGTGAACGTAGGAGCGGACCAGGTGGTCGGAGGCCGCTTTCGAGGCTGCATAGGGACTATTGGGTGCATACCCAGTAGTCTCTTCAAATGCGGGATCATGCGGGCCGAGCGTGCCGTAAACCTCGTCGGTTGAGACATGCAGAAAGCGAAAGAGGCTCCGCTCCGGCGGGGAAAGCTTGGTCAAATACGCCCGCGCGGCCTCGAGCAGACAAAACGTACCATGAATGTTGGTGAGGATAAAGGCTTCCGGACCGAGCAGGGAACGGTCCACATGGCTCTCGGCGGCAAAGTGCACAATCGCGCGCGGCTGGTGCCGGTCGAGCAGCCGGTCGAGAAAGGGCCGATCGCAAATATCGCCATGTTCGAACGCGTAGCCCGCATGATCCTCAACCGTGCGCAGATTCCGCAAGTTACCCGCGTACGTGAGCTTATCCAGATTGACGACGGGGGAGCCGCCTAGCTTGAGCCAATCCAATACGAAATTCGATCCAATGAAGCCAGCCCCCCCGGTGACGACGATTGGCGACGAATCGTTCAGCATTTTCCCCCTGGTTATCTTTCGGAAGTTCACCGGAATTGCAATCACCAATCAATACATCTATTAGGTCGCTCGCGTCCTATAGAAGTTAAGAACAGGCTGCTAGCGGGCGATCCAGTCGTACTGCGCCTTGGTCAGCGGCACTACGGAGAGCCTTCCCTGCCGCAGCAACGGCGAATCCTCAAAGATGAGCTCCTGCTTGATTTCGGCCAGAGTCCTCGGCTCGACGATAGGCTCCAAGGGGACGATACGTACCCGCGGTTGCTTGGGATCGGAGAGATCGGTCGAGAGAACGCGGGCCAGGCCCACTGCGCGCTTCTCCTTGCCGGTGTGGTAGATCACCAGCTCATCGCCTTTCTTCATGCCCGCGAGATTCTTCACCGCCTGGGGGTTGGCCACCCCTGTCCAGTCGGTTTCCTTCTCCTTGACGAGGTCGTCATAGGAGTAGTCTTCGGGCTCGGTCTTTAATAAAAAGTGGTTCATAGCGTTTGCTCACTCCCGTGGCTTCGGATCGTCTTCGGGTCGCAAATCTTCGGGTCGCAAATCCTGGGGTCGCAAATCCTGGGGTCGCAAAAAGGATGATGTATTGAGCAGCGGCCTGTCCATGGCGCGCACCCAATCCGTCATTTCCGCGCCAGACCGGCCTTGTGCTCGATGGCGCGCGAATTCGTTGCGCATGATCTGCATCTTGGCGTCGAGATCGTCCAGGAAGTTGAGCATCACCGCTTCCGGGATCATCGGCAACTTGGGCGAGCCAAACTCGAGTTTACCGTGGTGGCTCAACACCAGGTGTTCCACCAGAATGCGCAATGGAGCGGGGAAATCGGGCAGCGCCGCCAGTTTCCGCTCAATCATCGAAACCCCCAGCGTGATGTGGCCAAGGAGTTGGCCCTGCATCGTGTAGTCGAGCGAGGTGCCCCAGCTGAGCTCGGAAAGCTTGCCGATATCGTGCAGGATGGCGCCGGTCAATAGC
The DNA here is from genome assembly GCA_963746665.1 of uncultured Acidobacteriaceae bacterium. Taxonomy (GTDB): domain Bacteria; phylum Acidobacteriota; class Terriglobia; order Terriglobales; family Acidobacteriaceae; genus PALSA-350. Next base: position 386,496 of record CAVVBW010000001.1, read on the forward strand.
AAATCGCGATTGATTTCCGGATAGTGCGGGGCCACTCGCTCACAAAGGCCCGCTAAGGAGACGACGTGCTCGAGAAGTCCCCCCAGCCAGGCGTGGTGCAGGCTCTTGGCGGCCGGCGCCTGGCGGAAGGCCTTGGCGATCTCCTCGTCCCCGAGGAATGCGCGAAGCAGGGACTGGAGATGGATGTCGGTCATGCTCTCGACCTTGCGGTCGAGCTCCGACCATAGCTCTTCGACGTCAAAGACCGTCTGCGGAAGATAGTCCGACAACTCCACTTCTTCGTCTTCCGCAGCGCGGAGCTTGTCCAGGGTGAGTTGCAGACGTCCGTTGTAGCGGCTCACTTCACCGCGCACTTTGACGATGTCTCCCTGCTCAAATCCGCCGAGAGCGTCGCTGAAGCCATCCCACATGCGGCATTCAAGCTGGCCGGTGCGGTCGCCAAGGGTGAGCACGAGGTATTGGCCGCCATCCTTCCGGTTGCGCAATTGCTTGGCTGCAACCGCGAAAAAGGAGACGATCGATTGATTTTCGAATTTGGCTAGGTCCGCGACGTAAATGTCTTTCATTGCGTCAGCGCGATCGATTCTGAGCGGTGAGCCATAACGGCTACTAAGGCTGGGTTCCATTCGGGGTCGTGTCAGGAGTTGTGGACCGCGGCTGCGCGCCACTGGCCGCGGGTTGAGCGGCCGGCGCCGGTGCGTCTCCGTCAACGGGCTTCTGGCCGCCCATATAGGGTTGTTGAACCTGCTCCGGCTGCTTCTCCTTGCCGGTATAGCGGGTTTTTTCGCCCTTCTCCTTCTTCTTCTTCGTCTTGGCTGGCTGTTCGGTGAGCCCGAGAGGGGTATCCTGCACCTTTTGCGTTGCCAGTTCGTCGGGGCTCGGGCTCGGGGCAGTATCCTTGTCGGCGTCCGAGGAGTCCTTCGGTTTCTTAGCCTTATGAACGATTGGGCGCTGGCTAAAGCGCGTTTTCCCCTCTTTTTCCTGGTCTTGGGCCTGGGCGCCTGTCGCATTGCCAAAATCCACGGCTGGCAGATCGGGATTGGCGCCATTTGCGGTTTGAGTTGCTGCCGCGCCCGAGGTCGGTTCGCTGGGGCTCTGTGCCGCCGGGAGGGACTGTTGGGGCGCTTGCCCGAAGCGAACCTTCTCTCTCTTTCCCGGACTCTGCACGCTTTCGTTGCTGGCGGACGCCACTTGCGCCGCGGGCGCGGCTGGGGCGGCCGCAGCGGCCGGGGCGGCGGTCGTGCCGGCGGTCTGGGTATTGCCGGAGCTCGAGGCCGGCTGCGGCTTGCTGGTGAAGCGCAGGCGCACAAACTTCTTTTTCTTCTTGGGGCCGGGCGGTACATAAGCGCTATAGCTCGGGTGGATTTCGTCCGGACTCGCGCCCGTATCGGCAAATCCCGGCTTGATATCGATGTACGCCGCTTCCCGCAGCTTGGTCAGGTAGTCTCGCAGAGCGGGCTGCATCTGTTGCGAGAAGACAGCCTCTTCCACCTGCTCCTGAACGTCCTTGAAGCTAGCCTCGCCCGCCGGAGTGTGCTCGGCAACCTCGAGGATCACAAAGCCCTGCTTGGTGCGGATAGGTTCGGTAAATTGGCCGGCCTTCAGGCTGAAAGTCTGATCTTCCAGTTGCTTGGCCAGCATTCCGCGGCGGAACTCCCCGAGGTCGCCGCCCCTGTCGGCCCCCGGCCCGCTCGAGGAAGTCTTGGCCAACTCCTCGAAATTGGCTCCGCCCTTTAGCTTTGTCTCAATCGCCTCGGCTTTTTGCCCCGCGGCAGTTACCTGAGGGGAATCGGCGGCGCTTCCAGCCGGGGTGCCGATGAGAATCTCTCGCAGGTGGATTGACTCCGGATGGGCAAACTCACTCTGGTGCGCCTTGAAGTAAGCCTGCACATCCGCTTGGTTGAGTTGGACGTGCCGGCTCACCTCATCCTGGATCACCTGTTGCGTGATGATGCCGTTGCGGATACTGGCTTTGAAGTCCTCGTAGGAAACACCCTGCTCCTGCGCCGCCTTCTCCAGGTCTTCCATGGAATCCAGGTGGTTTTGCTTGCGGATGTCGTCCAATCGCTTAACGAGTTCGGCTTCCCCGGTGATCCCGAGATCCTTGCCTTTGGAGAGTAGAAGCTGCTGATCGATCAGATCGCGGAGCAAATTCTTATTGCGCTCGTCGATTTCCTGCTGGGAGGCGCTTTGCTGCGCCCCCTCGGCCCGCATCTGTTCGGCGGCGCGATCATAGTCGGACTGCGTGATGATCTGGTCGTTCACCCGCGCGACGATATCTTCAACTACCTTGGAGTTCGCCGGGGCCGGCGCCTCCTCTGTCGCTGCCGCGCCGCTGGCTGTTTGCGCCAATAGGGGGGCCGCGGTGAGACTCGCGCCCAAAATCAGGATTGCCGGAATGTACAAGGATCGCGAAGGAATCATGGTGTCTCGGCTTCTCTGGGGCCTGCCACGAACGTGCGGCGCTTTTGGGGTTTTCAAAAGGTCCGTTGGTAACATTCTAATCACCCGGCGCTGCAAATCAAAGCCAACAACAGGCTCCGGACCTCTTAGAGTGCATCGGCATATAGGAATGGCCGGCCGTCCCCATATGTCGATAGACTCAAAAGGGTGAAAATTCTCCCCGGGGGCCTCCCTTTCGCCATCCCTGCAACTTGCGCGTTTGCTCCCTGCAACTTGCGCGCAGTCGCCGCGGAATATCGTGCGCAACTGCGATATACTGCACTGTAGGCTTACCGGGTTCGTCCTCGGGGCAGCGGTGTCCTGCATTTCCGGATCTAAAGGATTGCGCATTATGGCCTCCCGTACTAGACGCACGTTGTTTTCCGTTCTTGTTTTCTTCGTGACCTGTGGCTTTTTGGGCATGGTCGTCAGCAAGAGGGTGGGCGCGCAATCCAGCTCGGATGAGTCGACGCTGCGCGACGATCTCCGCTCTTTCACCAGCGTCTATGACGTTGTGGAGCAGAATTATGCCGAACCGCTGACTGGCGACAAAGCGGAAAAGGCGATCTACGACGGGGCGATTCCCGGGATGCTCAGAGTCCTCGATCCTCACTCGAGCTTTTACGATCCCAAAGCCTACGCCAAAATGCGCGAAGATCAGCATGGAAAATACTATGGCGTCGGTATGCTGATCCAGCCGCAAAACAACAAGATTGTCGTCGTAAGCCCGTTTGAAGGAACGCCTTCCTTCAAGGCAGGAATCCGTCCCGGAGATATCATCGCCGCCGTCGACGGCAAGGCGACCGACAATATGAATTCCGAGGACGTTGCCAATCTGCTCAAGGGGCCTAAGGGCACCCATGTGCAACTTACCATTGTGCGCGAAGCCGCTCCCAAGCCATTGGTCTTCGATCTGGTTCGTGACGAGATCCCGCACAACAGCATCGATCTCGCTTACATGGTCCGGCCCTCGATCGGCTACATTCATATCACCAACTTCCAGGAGACGACTGGCAGGGAACTCACGGATGCGCTCGATAGCTTTGGCGATATCCATGGGCTCGTGCTCGATTTGCGCGGGAACCCAGGCGGCTTGTTGAGTGAGGCAGTTGCCGTCTCCGACAAATTTTTAGATAAGGGTCAGGTGATCGTCTCTCAACGTGGACGGGCATTCCCCGACCAGGTCTACCGCGCCACCCACGGCAACGGCGGTCATACCTATCCCATCGTCGTTCTGGTGAATCACGGCACCGCTTCGGCCGCCGAGATCGTCTCCGGTGCGCTTCAGGACCATGACCGCGCCATCATCGTTGGCGAAACCACCTTCGGCAAGGGCTTGGTGCAAACCGTGTATCCCTTATCCGAGAATACCGGCCTGGCGTTAACGACCTATCACTATTACACTCCCAGCGGGCGGCTCATCCAGCGCAACTACAAGGGTGTTTCGCTCTACGACTACTATTACAACCACGATCAGCCGCAAGACTTGGCAAATCGTGAAGTCAAGCTCACCGATTCCGGCCGCACGGTTTATGGCGGCGGCGGAATCACACCCGACGACAAGGTCGACACGCCAAAATCCAGCGAGTTTCAGGATTCCCTGCTCGAGCACTATGCCTTTTTCGACTTTACCCGGCATTACATGGCTACCCGGACGGTTGGCAGGGACTTCCAAGTAGACGACAGCGTGATGCAGGCCTTTAAGCAATTTCTCACGAGCCAGCAGATTCCCTATACCGATCAGGACATCGCTCAGGCGATCGATTGGGTCAAGGCAAACATCAAAGCGGAGATTTTCACCACTCAGTTCGGCGAGGCAGAGGGGCTCAAGGTCCGGGCCAATTGGGATCCCATGATCAACAAGGCCATCGACTTCATGCCCCAGGCCCAGGCCCTCGAGAATGCCGCCAAGCATGCCGATACCCAGCGTGCCAGCGTCGCTCCCGGACAGCCACCCCAGTAGGCTGGGCAAGTCAAAGCAGAACGGGCGCCCCGATCGGGCGCCCGTTCTGCTTTGACTCTCGTTTTGCTTTGGCTCGTTTTGCCTTGATAGACAAAAGCTCTATGCGGAATGAGGTAGGCTGTTGCGATGTCTGACCATCAGAGTGAAGAGCTTGCGCGCACCCCAATAGCGCGGCAAGTAGCGGCGCGGATCGGAGAGGCAGCGCAAAAGCCATCCCAGATACATTCTGTCGGCCCAAACCGGGATGCGCACCTGGTCGCCACTCAGGAAGGAGATGGCCGCTCCCACACAATGGATCGCAGGAGAATAGTCCAACTCCTGCCGCAGGTAGAGGCCTAGACGCTCCTGGGTGCCCCCGCCAATTGTCGCGACAATGTGTCTTGGGTGTGCCCGGTTGACCCGCTCGATGAGGACAGGGTCATTTATTTCCTCGGTTTTGCCGTAGAGCGGTGCAATATAAATATCGTCGGCGGTCAGGTTGATCCCCCGGGTTCGCAGCCAAGCGCAATTTCTTTCCGCACTCTCCTGGTTCGCCATGATCCAAAAGCTGTTGTGCGGCTCGGTAAAGGCGGGCTCCTTCAGCAGGAGAGAGAGATATTCCAGCCCCGAGACCCGGCGGATCGAGTCGTCCTGCAGATAGTTCCAGAGGAGCACCATGAATGCGCTGTCGGTAATAACCAAGTCTGCCGCAAGCAGAGCTTCCCGGTAATCCGCATCGTGAGGAAGATCCTTGAGCGCAGGGGCGGCAGGGACGACGAGCAGTCCGCCATGATTCATGCGTTGTACGGCTTGGGCGGCGTTGCCAACAAAGAACTCGATGCCTAATATCGAGCGGAACTGGGGGGATTCAGTTGCCCTCATTACTTACTCCGCAAAGCGGGGATGGGGAATCTTGATGGGAATCTTAACCGGGAAACGGGGAATCTTATGCTAAACCGGGGTTAACATCTGAGTCTCTATCCACTCATACGTCTTGGCTAAGCCCGTTTTCAGGCGGGTGGAAGGTTCCCAGCCAAGATACTCCTTGATCTTAGTGTTGTCGCTATTTCTTCCGTTTACGCCCTTAGGAGCATTCAAATCATACTTCCGTTTGAGCTTGACACCGGCAATTTCTTCGGCGATGTCCACCAGTTGGTCAATCGTAACCAACTCGTTGCTGCCTAGGTTGATTGGCTCGCGAATTTCACTTTCCAGAATGGCCTGCGTTCCGTATGTGCAGTCGTCAATGTACATGAAGCTGCGGGTCTGTTTCCCGTCGCCCCAAATCTCAATCTCGTGCTTCCCGGAAACCTTGGCTTCGATTACTTTGCGGCAGATCGCGGCTGGAGCTTTTTCCCTGCCCCCCGTCCATGTGCCCAGAGGGCCGTAGACATTATGGTAGCGGGCAACGCGGCATTGCAAGCCAAAATCCTCTTCGAAGTGCCGGCACATACGCTCGCTAAAGAGCTTTTCCCATCCATATCCATCCTCGGGAAGCGCGGGATAGGCGTCCTCTTCTTTAAGCGGAATCACTTTCGGGTTCTTTTGCTTCTCTCCGTTATAAACACAGGCGGAGGAGGAATAGAAGAAGCGTTCCACGCCTTGGGCTCTCGCCGCCATCAGCATGTGGGTATTCGTCAATACGCTGAGCATGCAAAGGGCCTTGTTGTTCTCGATAAAACCCATGCCACCCATGTCGGCTGCCAATTGAAAAACCACGTCCACGCCGGCGGCGGCGGCTAAACAGTTCTCCCTTTCCTTGAGGTCGAGGATAAGGTTTTCGGTCTTCGAGGAGGTCTGATGCCACTCGTCGAGCGGCTTTATATCGATGGCCCGCACGGCCGCAGCCCCGCTGGCAAAGAGGCTATTGACCAGATGGCCGCCGATGAATCCCCCAGCTCCGCACACCACGATCTTTTTGTTCTTCAACTTCATGATAGTGAAGGCCCCTCAACAAAGCGCTTCGCGGCGCGCCATCCCAGCGACTTCGCCCACTTTTCATGGTGGCCGCGAGCCGGTTATTTCAGAGAATCTCTGGAATGAGATCTTCGCATGCTGGGAGGCAAAGATTGCAAGACTGGCAGAACACAGCGAACAGGCGGAAAGACGATGACTCCGTGAAAATCCACCGCACTGTAGAGGTTACCTCAGCCGCTTTTGAAGTTCAACCCGTTTGGCGCCGGGGCATTGATTCAAAAGAGCCCCCCTTCCGCCTCATTCTCCAACTCTTCAAGGAAGGCTCGAAGCAGTGCGATTCTCGGTTGGGCCAGTTCTTTGGCTCTTTCCAGGCTGAGTTTGCCAGGCAATTCCGCCAGAGCATTATCGAGGGTGGCGGCCGCATCGCTAAAGATCGCATAGCGCGTATCCCGGCCGATTTTCGCCGCTATCCGGAGAATGCCGATTGCACCGAGCTGCTCGAGGATGTCGGCATCGCGCAGGATGGTTCCTTCGAGGGTTTGGGGAGTTTGCTGCGGTTGGTGGGTCCGAATGGCTTCGAGAACTGAAGCGATTTTTCCCTGAGGGAATCCCGCCCGGCCCAGGACCGCGGGCGCCTGCTCGACGGCATACAGGACATTGTCCCATCGAGCCAATTGCTCGAGTCCTTCCGGGCGATGACCCGCAAATACTCCCAGGTCATGAAGCCAAGCGGCGGCATAGACAACATCGTCATCGTAGCTATACCCCTCGCCCACCAGCTTCGTCAGAGCATACAAACGAGGCTGATGGCCAAACTTGTCGATTGGGCGAGCCTCGTTCCGGATATAGTCCGCCAGGCTCGAACGGAAGTTTTTGCGGTCGTGGTGCGTGGCGCTCGAGTTCATACCGGAAATTATTTTAGAAGAATTTAATAATTTCTCCCAAATCACAGATCTGCCGCCTTCGCCACCATAAAAGTTGCAGTTTTTCCTCCTATAAGGGCTCTCGCCGTTCACTTCAAATTAACTTCCGTGGTAGTGAATCCTGGGCGATTTCATGGCAAACTTTGAATGCTTATGGATAAACAGGAAACCCAGCAGAGACTCCGGCGCGCCGCCAGCCTTCTCGCGCAACAAAAGGAATCTTCGGCGGCCGATGCTACCCGGCTCCTAGAGGCGTGGGACTATCTCAAAGGCCTGCGCGACGATGACTTTCCAGCTGAGATACGGCCCGCATTCAGCTTTCTCGAGCATGAGATCACCCGCGCCGAATCGCAAGAGTTGAGCGCTCGCGAGATTGCGTTTTTGGCCGACAAAATCCAAAGGCTCGAGTCCATGTGGATCTCGGCGAACTCTTAGAGCCTGTCCTAAACCCTAGGGGACTCTGTGGTCGAGGCCGGCCTCTGCGGTGTTCCGGCTTGAAGCATGTCCTCTTTGCGGTAGATCAGTGTGGTCGCATCGAGTGATGCCAACTCAAAGCCGTGCCCATGTGTAATCGCATCCGTGGGGCAGGCTTCTACGCAATAACCGCAGAAAATGCAGCGGTTATAGTCGATGTTGTAGACCTTGGCGTAACGCTCGGCGCTTGAGATCCGCTTCTCCGCCGTATTTTCGTCGGCCTCGATGTAAATGCAATTGGCCGGACATGCCGCGGCGCACAAGAAGCATGCCACGCACTTCTCCAGGCCATTTTCATCGCGCATGAGCACGTGCGCCCCGCGAAAGCGATCCTCAAAGTGCGCCCCACGAGCGGGTCCCGGTCCATCCGGGTAGTTTTCCACTTCGGCCGGTTGCAGCATCTCGCGAAAGGTAACGCTCATACCCTTGGCCACGCCGGCGATGTTGCGTACGATCGACATATCCCCCAGTATACGTTCCTGCTTTTGCGGGGCAGGCTCGGACGAAGGCTGCGCGATAACTTCGCGCCGCTGCTCGAGCGGGCTGCCTCAAGCGTCGCGAAATCATCTGCATGGAGCGTGTTTCATAAATCTCCCGAGCTTTCCCATGCCACGAGCGAGACCCGCCACCGATGCGGGGCTCGTGCGACGTCCGGGATCCGCTAGCCCGTATATGAAACACGCTCTGAAAAATGCTGAAATGCGCTAAACGCACAAAAGGCCTCCGCAGGCGGAGGCCTTTTGTTTAGTTCGAACGAAGCTAGGCGGCTGGTTCCGTTTTGCTGGCGGTTCCGCCCGTCGTTTTGGCGTACTTGCGGCGGAAGCGCTCGACCCGCCCTGCCGTATCGACCAGCTTCTGCTTGCCGGTAAAAAACGGGTGACAAGAGGAGCATATTTCTACGTGGATGTCGCCCTTATGCGTGGAACGGGTCGCGAAGCCGGCTCCACAGGCGCACTGCACACGAATCTCATGGTATTTCGGATGAATATCCTTTTTAGGCATTTCAAAAAACCCTTCCTGTAGCTTCAAGTTTAAGCTATTTCCCTCAAGGTTTCCAGCCTGGCGCCGGCCGCCGTATTCCGGTACTTTGACCATACCCCATGCCTGATTCCTGTCCCATCTGCGGAGGCTCCGGCCTCAAGCTGAAGACCCGGCCCAACGGAGAGCGGTACGCCGAGGAATGCGAATGCCATTCGCGCGCGCGCGCCGGCCGGCTGCTCGAGCGCGCGGCTATACCCAAACGCTACGAGCACTGTGCGCTCGAGAGCTATACGGTGGACTACAGCGGGGCCCATCGATCCTTGTCTGCAGCGCTGATGATGGCCCGCAAGTTTGTCGCCGGATATCCGGTCGAGACTGAAGGCAAGGGCCTGCTGCTCACCGGGACCGTGGGAGTTGGGAAGACCCATCTGGCCGTCGGCATCCTGCAAGCCTTAATTCGCGAAAAGGGTGTGCAAGGGCTCTTCTGCGACTATCGCGAGCTGCTCAAGGGCATTCAGGAGTCGTACAATCCTCGGGTCTCGACGACGGAGCTTCAGATTCTAGGCCCTGTCTTTGAAGCCGAGGTCCTGGTGCTCGATGAGCTCGGCGCGCAAAAGCCGACGGATTGGGTTTGGGATACAGTTGCCCTCATTCTGAACACTCGCTACAACGACAAGCTGACCACGTTAATCACAACGAATTATCCCAATCTTCCGGCGGCCACGCGGCAAGACGGCGCGCGCCAGGACACCCTCGGTGACCGGATCACCGACCGCATGCGCTCGCGCTTGTTCGAGATGTGCGTCGAAGTAAAGATCTCTGGCGATGATTTTCGCGAGCGCGTCAACAAGGCACGCTTCGGCTGAGTCTCCGCTCACGCAGTGGTTACACTGCTGCCAGCATGATCAGCAAAACGGCTGCCGCCAGTGCTCCGGCCATATAGAGATATCGAATCGCCCCTCCGCGACGGGCCACGTTCGCGGGCTGCTTCGCCTCGGCAGTCTCTCGCGCGCTGCTCGCGATTCCGATGGTCTCGAGACCCGTTCCGCTTCTGCCATTGCTTCGCGTCATGCGCCGCCTCCACCCGCACGAACTACGATTCGTTCGCTTTCATTCGCTTGTTCCTTTAGACGTAAAAAGACGCGCGCCAGTCACGAGTATTTTTTTAATGTTCATCGCTCTGTGACGAATGTGCTCTGTGATGAACTGGCACCCGCTCGCCTTTATAGAGACATGTCGAAGGCGCGGTACAATCTCGCTGATGATGGTCCCCGAGCACGGCGACGAATTTCTTCCTCTGTCACGCAAAGAGGAACCCAGATCTTGGATGCCTTGGATTGTCGCGGGTGCGATCGTGACCGCTACGCTGGTGATCCTCGTCCTGCTGGGCCGCGGTTCAGGCTCCGCCCCGCAACCCGGCGTGGGGATGGCGAATCCTGCTCCTTACGCCGCCAACCTGCCCATCAGCGGCCTCAAAATGAGCGAGGCAAGCAGCTTCTCTGGCGCTAAAGTCACCTACATCGATGGCCAGATCACAAACACGGGCAAGGAAACCATCACCGCGATTACCGTGGAGGCCGGTTTCCGCAACGCTTTGCATCAACTTTCGTTGAGAAGCGCCATGCCCCTCACTCTCATTCGGACAACGGAGCCTTATGTGGACATTCAGCCCGTCTCCGCCAACCCTATTCAGCCGGGCGAGCGCCGCGAGTTCCGTCTGATTTTCGATAGCGTTCCGGATGACTGGGACCAGCAGTATCCGGAAATTCGCGTGATTGCCACTCAAGGTCACTAGGGTCTGGATTTCCCTGGCAACGCTCGTTACCCCAGTCGTGTGAGCAGACCCTAGAAGTCGTCAAATCGTGCCGAATCGCGTCATTGCAAGCGCCAAATTGCTTTGGAACCCATTGATTTTTATGCTCGTAATCTCCGGATCGGCTCTCCCAACTTGGTACATAGGTAATTGCATTCCCTGGGAATTTCGGGCATTTTTTTCCGCATGACCCGAGAAAACTGCCCATCCGTGAAGGGGAGCGCCTTCGGCGTGCCCTAGCGCATTCCTCACTGCGTAGTATTAAGTCTCTTATATTCAGCGGCTTGATGGTTATCCCCGCGAGTATGGCGAGTTTGGCAAGCTGAGTGCTATTAGACAATGCGTAGAGCAATGCAGTCTGACGGAAAGTAATGCAAGTAAAAGGTGAAAACAAAACGATGAAAGTCATATCGTGCACTACCACATCTCTTTCCGCGATTTTGTTGGCCGCTTCCCTCGGCATGCCGGCGGCTATTGCCCAAACCTCCTCCGCGCCCGCGACTCCCCCCCAGGCGTCTTCTAGTGCAACCGATTCAAGCACCTACGCTACCGGCAAACCCCTGGCTCCCGCTTCGAATGAGGGCTTCTGGGGTCATCTCAACCCGTTTGCCCGTAAAAAGTGGGTGAACCGGCAAGTTCAGCCTGTCAAAGACCGTTTGAATGAGCTCGATCAGCTAACCGCCAAGAACGCGAGCGATATCAAGGATGTAGACGCCCGCGCACAGGCTGGGATTCATCAGGCGCAGTCAACCGCGGATCAGGCGAGTCAGCAAGCGGCCACGGCCACGACACAGGCCGGTCAGGCGCAGCAGACGGCGCAGCAGGCCAGCGCCCATACCGCTCAATTGGGAACCACGGTTGCCAATCTCGATCAATATTCGCAAGTCACCGATACCGAGCTCCGTTTCCGCAGCACTCAGACGACTCTGAATGACAAAGCGAAAGCGGCGCTCGATCAAGTTGCCCAGCAATTGGCGGGACAAAAGGGATACATCGTCGAGATTCAGGGCTACAGCCCCGTTCGGGGACAAGTTGGAATTGAAAGGTCGCAGAATATGGCCGACGCAGTAACCCGATATCTGGTGATTGATCATCAGGTCCCGGTTTACCGGATCTATCGCGTGGGCATGGGCGACGCCCCTCTCAATACCACCGATTCCGCCGATACCACCGGAACGAGCAAGAGAGATACGGTCGTGCACGTATCGCTTATGCACAACAGTCTTGCGGCATTGAACACGCCAGCCAATGGCGGTTCTCCGACAGGCGCGACGCAGTAATCTACCGTGCAGCCCTCCCCCCAAACGGGATACTGCGTCGCACCTTACAAGTCGGCCGCATAAAAGCTCTCACACAACGAGAGAACCAAGGCAGATTGGCCCCTCACCCGAGGGGCCCTTTTTTTCCTTAACGATTGGCCTGCAGCTTGCTATCGCGCGGCGCGATCGATCGCCGTCAGCGTCTCGAGCAGCGGCCGCAGCAGTTTGAGGTCGAGAGCATTGGCTCCATCGGACAGGGCATTCGCCGGGTCATCGTGGACTTCGAGAAAAATGCCGTCGATTCCGGCCGCCACCGCCGCCTTGGTAAGAATGGGAATGAACTCCGGCTGGCCTCCAGACTGACCGTTCGCGGCCGAGGGGGTCTGAACCGCGTGCGTGCCATCGAAGACCACGGGGGCCATCCGGCGCATGATGGCGAGCGAACGCATGTCGACAACCAGGTTGTTGTAGCCGAAGCTAGCCCCGCGTTCTGTGAGGAAGACCCGCGTATTGCCGGTGCTCGAGATCTTTTCGACCGCATGCCGCATATCCCAGGGCGCAACAAACTGCCCTTTCTTCACGTTGACGGCGCGGCCCGTCTTGCCCGCAGCCAGTAGAAGATCGGTCTGCCGGCAGAGAAATGCGGGAATCTGCAGGATATCCACTGCTTCCGCCACAGGGGCGCAATCGTCCGGTTGGTGGACGTCGGTCAGAACAGGCAGGCCGGTCGACTCGGCCAGGCGGCGCAGAATCTTCACTCCCTTCTGCAAGCCTGGACCGCGGAAGCTGGAGAGAGAGGTGCGATTCGCCTTGTCGTAGGAGGCTTTGAAAATGTAGGGAATTCCCAGATCGCTCGAGATGCGCTGGATGGCCTCCGCCATGCGCCTCGCATGGGCTTCACTCTCAATCACGCAAGGCCCTGCGATCAGAAACAGAGGACCCGCCCCTATGTGAACGTTCCCAGCTTCAAAATCGTTCATTGCACGGTTTGCGAAACCCGGCTGGCCAAGGCTCCCGATGTGGTCACGACTGCCTCGGCCGCGCTCTTCGACCGCAGGCGGTGATCGTACGATGCGGAAATGAAGGCGCGGAAGAGCGGATGCGGCTCGAGCGGTTTCGATTTGAATTCAGGGTGAAACTGACAGCCGAGAAAGAACGGGTGATTCGGCAGCTCCACGATCTCTACGTAGGTTGCGTCGGGCGTTGTGCCCGTGATGCGCAGCCCGGCGCTGGTCAGCAGCCCTTCATATTCCCGGTTGAACTCGTACCGGTGACGGTGGCGTTCGCTTATCTTGGTAGCCTTGTAGGCGCGGCTCGCGATCGAGTCCGCCTCGAGCACGCAAGGCCACGCGCCCAGACGCATCGTGCCTCCCATCTCTTCGACGCCTGTCAGCTCCCTCAGCTTGTAGATCATGCGGTGAGGTGTGGCCGGATCGAACTCGCTCGAGTTGGCGCCTGCCAATCCGCAGACGTTGCGGGCAAATTCAATGCAAGCCGTCTGCATGCCCAGGCAGATGCCGAAGTAGGGAACGTTGTTCTCCCGCGCATATCGAATGGCGTTGAGCATGCCTTCAATTCCCCGCTTGCCGAAGCCGCCGGGAACCAGAATGCCGTCGAATCCCGCGAGCTGGGCATCGTACGGGCGGTCTCCAGGCCCGTTGCTTTCCAGGCCCTCGGCCTCGATCCAGGTGAGGTTAAGCTTCAAGTTGCGCGCCAGAGCGCCATGGGTCAGCGCCTCCTTAAGCGATTTGTAGCTGTCTTCGTACTCCACATATTTCCCCACGATCGCGATCGAGATCTCGTCCTGGGGATGGTAGCAGCGATCCACCAGTTGTTCCCAGTCGGCCAGATCCGGTTCTTTGGACTCGATGTGGAGGTACTTGAGCGCCAGCGTGTCGACCCCTTCCTTAGCGAAGGTCAAGGGCACCTCGTAGATCGAGGCCACATCTCTCGCGGCAATGACTGCCTGGTCTTCCAAATTGCAAAAGAGCGCAATTTTGCTCTTGATCTCCCGGGAGAGAAAGCGATCCACGCGGCAAAGCAGAATATCGGGCTGGATGCCGATCGAAAGCAGCTCCTTGACGGAGTGCTGAGTGGGCTTGGTTTTGAGCTCCTGGGCGGCGCTGATCCAAGGAACCAGCGTGGCATGAACAAAGACGGTATTCTCCCGGCCCAGGGTCTGGCGCATCTGGCGGATGGCCTCAAGAAAGGGCAGAGACTCGATGTCGCCCACCGTGCCGCCAATCTCGACGATTGTCACGTCGGCATCGGCCGCGACCTTGCGCATCGCATTCTTGATCTCATCGGTGACGTGCGGAATCACCTGCACTGTCTTGCCTAAGTAATCGCCGCGGCGCTCCTTGGTGATGATCTGCTCATAAATGCGCCCGGTCGTCAGGTTGTTGTCGCGGGTGAGCCGGGCGTGGGTGAAGCGCTCATAATGGCCTAGGTCCAGATCAGTTTCCGCGCCGTCGTCAGTCACGAAGACCTCGCCGTGCTGGAAGGGCGACATGGTTCCCGGATCGACGTTCAGATAGGGGTCGAATTTCATCAGATTGACCCTGAGGCCCCGGCACTCAAGCAGACAGCCGATCGAAGCGGCAGCCAGACCTTTGCCTAAACTGGACACGACACCGCCGGTCACAAAGATGTACTTTGCTGACATGCCTGCTTCACCTTTTTAGTTTTCTTTGGATTGGCGCACCGGGTGGGCACAAACAAGTATCGCAGGAAGTAAAAACGAAGGGAAGGTAGAAATTCGGACGGCAAGCCGCGGCAACGCGTTGCCCGGATGCTTCGTCTAAAGACCAGGTTTAAGACCCGGCTGAATGACCGGGCTGTTTGACCCGACGCGTCATCGCACCATCGCCTCTATGCCGAGAATTCGTGTTCTCTCCATCTTCCGTCTGTTATTGCCAGGTCCGCTGCTTCCGGGCCTTCTGCTTCTGCTGTTGATGGCCAGCTTTCCGGCGCAGGCCCAGACGGCGAATCAGCGCCTGATCCTCAAAGACGGCACCTACCAGGTCGTAACCCAATACCAGATCGTGGGCAGCCGGGTGCGCTATCTGAGCGCTGAGCGGGGGCAATGGGAGGAGCTGCCGTCGGCCCTGGTCGACTGGCCGGCGACGGAAAAGTGGGCCAAAGACCACGCCCCTGGGGCCCATCCTCCCGGTACCGCGGGGTCTTCGCCCGCAAGTCCTTCGCCAGGGGATACAGAAGCGGCGGCGATCGATAAGGAGGAGCAGGCGGCAAGAGCCGATCAAATGGCCCGCACGCCCCAAGTCATGCCCGGGCTCTTACTGCCGGACCAGCAGGGAGTATGGGTGCTCGACACCTATCAGGACCGCCCCGAATTGGTCCAGTTGCAGCAGAACAGCGGAAACGTGAACCGCCGGACCGGACACAATGTGCTGCGGGGCGCCCTCAACCCTTCGGGGCATACCAAACAGATCATTGAGTTGGACGGAGCAGTCTCCAAGATTAAGTTGCATGTCGACGATCCCGCGATCTACGTGAGCCTGTCCACGGCCGATGAAGCCGCTACCGATTCGGGATCCTCCACTCTCACCGTGGATACCCATGGCGCCGGGGCGGATACCGGCAAAGACTCCTTCAGCTCGCCCACCAGCCAATATGCCATCGCGCACGTCGAAAGCAACATCAAACGCAATTACCGCGTCGTCAGCCCCATCAGGCTAGGCGCCACCGGCAACGCATCGCAGACCGGGGACATCATCACCACCAAGGCTGAAATCCTTCCCGGGAAGCATTGGATGAAGCTGACCCCGAGCGAGCCTTTGGCCATTGGCGACTATGCCCTCATGGAGATACTCTCGCCTGGCGAGGTCAATCTCTCTGTCTGGGATTTCCGCGTGGATCCGCAGGGTCCGGACAACCAGAACGCTATTATTCCTCTCGATCGGAAGCCTTAGGTGACATCCTCAGCATCCGATGCTTTCCCGCGGGCGATCCTGGTAGTGGCTCAGTTTAAAACTGAGCCACTACCAAAAATTGGATGGTGGGTTCAATTTGAGTCCCCAGCCTTAAATAGCCGGAATTTCAGACCTTTGGGTTATGAACCCAAAGGCCAGATGGTTTTGAAGTTGCCTATAACGCCGTTTTGCAGGAATGACGGAAAGCGAGCATCGTCAGTGCCTTCGCTTTCTCAATTGGCAGAAGGCCGGGAAATGTCATCGATGACCAGGACCGTCATCGATGCCTTCGAAGGCGTGAGTTTCAGCCCAAGCTCTTCCTCAAAGGCCGTGAAGAAGCCAGGCAAGGCACTGGAGTTGTCCGCTTGGGAATCATCTGGATTCCACTTTAGGTCAAAGTCGTACCTATCTGTAAGCCCGGTCTGATCATCCACCGGCCTATCCACCATCCCTCGCGAAAGTCCTGTTGCAACCGCTTGCATCGTTGCATTCTTGACGATTAGCTCACCGCGAGGCCCATAGAAATCCGTGTTTTCCTGAGGCGAACTTTTCGTCTTGGTTAGCTTCGGACCCCCCTTCGCCACCGTCAGTGCATACACAGCGAGTTCCTTCTTCTCGCGATGAAAACGGAGATGAAACCTCTGAACAAGAAGCTCCTGGGTCATCTCGCGCATTTGCTCATCGGTGATTGCACCGTCACGAGCGGTCAACGCATCGAGATCGAATCTTTCATGCGTTATCCACTCGGGACCTCCCTCGACTTGCTTTGGGCTCAATCCATAAGCAAATCTGATCAGGTCACTTACCGACGTGTTAATCGTCATGAAGTGGCGCCCGCGAACGGTGAACAGCTCGCCCTTTACATCTGGATCGCTTGGTTTCACTGTGGCGACTTCGATGCTCGATGACTGGCTCTGTGTGCGCGCTATTCCGCAGAGGAGAATGACGGACAATCCAAAGAGTTTCGATCGGTTCAACACGGGAACTCCGGATATTACGATCAGCTAAAAGCACAGCGTAGCAATCATACTGAGTGGCAATCCAAACTGACCCACTGCCGCGATCCTCGATCGTTAACCCAATGACCGTTAACCCAATGCGAAAGTCTTGTGTTATCATTACTTCACGCTCAACTGTTTGGTTGTGAGCCGTTCTCGCCCTCATAAGCAAGACCTGCCTGCACTGGACCCGATCCTTACGCCCACGGCGAAAAGGACTGACGGTCGGAAATACCCCCCAAGCCCTACAGCGTAAACCGTTCCGCCGTTACGACGGCGGTAAGCAAACGGTCAGAGCATTCCTGAGAGAATGCTCGAGCCGCCACACAGGTGCGCGGCCCTTGGTTCACGAGAGCTCCGGAGTCCCGGAGCGATCGTCGTATCTGGCAACCGATGCCCGATGCCGCCTGAGGGGCCCCGAGAGAGTACGGCGCTCCTGTTGAATTTCAGTTTCTCCCTCGGACGGGCGACTCCGTCTTGAGTTGAGCAAGCGCTCCTCCCCTTAAGGACGAGCCCAGCTACAAACGCTTCCTGAAAGAAGCCGATAAGGATTCCTTTTGATCGAGTTTTCAGCACTTCCCATTTCGGCGCCGCTCCAACAGCGGCTTGCCAAGGCAAATTTCGTCACGACCACCCCGGTTCAGGCCGCGGCCATTCCTCCAGCGCTCGAGGGCCGCGACGTACTGGCCACTGCGCAAACCGGCACCGGCAAAACCCTCAGCTTCCTCATCCCCATTCTGGAGCACTTGGCAAAGGCCGAGTCCACAACCGCCAACGCTCTTGTCCTGCTTCCCACGCGCGAGCTCGCCATGCAGGTCGAACAAGCATGTCTCGACCTCACCAAGATGCCGATCGCCCTGGTTGTTGGGGGAATGGCCGAGGAGCCGCAGCTCAAGAACATTCGCCGCGGCGCACGGATCATCGTCGCAACGCCCGGCCGCCTCGAGGACTTCATCACCCGCAAGCTCGTCAAGCTCGACCGGATTCAGATTCTGGTGCTCGACGAGGTCGATCGCATGCTGGATATGGGCTTCCAACCAGCCATACGCCGCATCGCCGCAACTCTGCCCGCTACCCGCCAAACTCTCTGCTACTCTGCCACCCTCGAGGGCACGGTCCGGCAAGTGGTCGCGAGCTACCTCAAGAATCCCGTCCGGATCGAGATCGGCTCCGTTCTCCGGCCGGCGGAAAACATCAAGCTGCAAACCTTTGAAGTCACCTCGGAACGGAAGATGCCCTTGCTCGAGCACTTGCTTCGCTCAGAAGAGGGCAGCTTCCTGGTCTTCGTGCGCACCAAGCACGGCGCCGATCGCTTGGCCAAAAAGCTTTCTCACGCTGGATGGAAGGCGACCAGCATTCATGGGGATCGCAGCCAGTCGCAACGCAATGCCGCGCTGCGCAGCTTTGCTCAGGGTGGACATCGCGTCCTGGTCGCGACCGACGTCGCGGCGCGTGGAATCGATGTCGAGCACATCGCCCACGTCGTCAACTATGACTTGCCCAAGGTCGCCGAAGACTTCGTGCACCGCGTTGGCCGCACCGGCCGCGCATCGCGAAGCGGCGTCGCCTCCACCTTCGCCGTGCCCGAGGAGAAGAACGAATTGCGCAAGATCGAGCGCACGCTCAAGATCTCCATGCAACGCTTTCGGGTCAAAGGCGCCGCTGCCTAGAGCCTGTGATTCACTAAGCACAGCCTATAGTGAAGAGCCCCGGCTTTTGCCCGGGCTCTTTCGCGTTACGTCTTAGGTTGGCTGGCGATGATCTTGCCGCGGGTCGTTTGACCGGATGCTCGAGGGCGGCATTACAATCCCCAGCACATGGTCTTTACTCCCAGTACGATCGCCGCGCTGGTCATCGCCGCGAGCTTTGCGGCGGGTCTGAACGTCTATGCCACGGTCTTGACGCTGGGCTTGCTGGCGCGAGCCCATTGGGTGGTGTTGCCGTCAGGTCTCGAACCACTCTCTGACTGGTGGGTGATTGGCGCGAGCGGCGCTTTGTTTTCTGCCGAGTTCATCGCTGACAAAATTCCCGGCGTGGATCTTGTCTGGAACGCGCTGCATACCTTTATCAGGGTTCCGGTAGCCGCGCTTCTGGCTTATCGCGCCACGGCGCATCTCTCTGCTTCCATGCAGCTCTTGGCCACGGTGGCGGGAGCGGCGATTGCCCTTGCCGCCCACGGATCGAAGACGGCGGCGCGGACTCTCATCACGTCCAGCCCCGAGCCGGTATCGAACATTGCCTTCAGCACCAGTGAAGATGTCGTTGCCGTGGGAATCACCTGGCTGGCCACGCGGCATCCTTGGACGGCTGCCACGATTGCGCTCATTCTCACCCTGGCGGCGGTCGTGATGTTGCGTTGGATTCTCCACGTACTCCGCCGGGTATGGCGCAGATGGATCCCGCAAGCGGCAAGTTAGAGCGCTTCCGCGTGCATGCCTTCCGCACCCGACATTGCTCGCGCCGGGCGAACAAACCGCGCACCGCTGCCGCGCGAGATCACTTCCGTATCGCCCTCCTCGAGCACGCAGACCTTCGCCCAGACGCCGGCGCGCCTGGCTGCCGCGGTGAGCAACCGAACGGGCTCGCCTGCCGGCTCTTTGGAGAGCCGGAAGGTGCCGAAGTGCATAGGAATCATTTTTTGCGCGCCGAGATCCAGAAAAGCCTGTAGTGCTTCTCCGGGCGAGGTGTGCACTGTGCGGTGGCTGTCCGGACGGTAGGCGCCGATCGGGAGCAGCGCAACCTCTGGGTGGAGGCGTTTGCCTATTTCGGCGAAGCCGGGGAAATAAGCGCTATCTCCGGAGTGATAAAGGCTGTGATTGCCGCCGTGCACCACATATCCACCGAAGCCGCGATGCGTGTCCCTGAAAAAGCGCGCACCCCAATGCTTCGCCGGCGTCATCGTCACCTCGAGCCCTGCCACATTTTTCTTCTGCCACCATTCCAGGCTTACCACGCGGGAGAATCCGAGGTCGCTCACCAGGTCTGACACGCTCCATGGGACTACGGCGATCGGCGCCTTGCCACCGGTCAGCTTTAGGGTGTGAGCGACAATCCGGCGCAACGATGGCCGGTTCAGATGATCCAAATGCGCATGCGAAAGCAGAACGATATCGATTGCGGGCAGGTCCTTGATCTTGACTCCGGGCACGCGCATGCGCCGCAACGCGATCAGCCGCGAAGCAAAAACGGGATCGAAGAGCAGATTTTTTCCGGAGATCTGCACCAGAAATGAGGAGTGCCCGATAAAAGTGATCCCCAAGTCGCCGGGAGCAACCAGGGCTGGTTTCTTGGGCTCCCCCTCCATCGCACAAAAGGCGGATTCGCTTACTAGGGCACCCAACGATTGCATCTTGCTCAACACTGCGCTTTGCCGCTTCGTTAGAGTTTTCATTGCAAATAGTGGCTTAATCGACGCTCACTCAATAGGCCTTCTATTAGACGCACCAGCAAGGATCGTCGGCTACATTTATTCGAAGGCCCGCGCTTGAGCGCGGGATTTGCCATCCAGGCAGGCGCCGCTTCTCACCCCAGCAAGCACAGCTTGCCCGGGACCCCGATTCGCGGCCATTCGTGGTTGCTGGCGCGCCGGAGATCCGTGGCGGAGAACGGAAAACGCAGATCCCTCGACTGCGCTCGGGATGACAATTTTGGGGTGAATTGCGGCGTGGGTGAATCGCCGGTGAGCCCCTGGAATCGGGCTCACCGGCGAGAGGGCGAGAGCAGTAGTACCGCGAAGCCCTGCAATGTTGGGAGCCCTGGGAAGGGGCGAGCAAAGCAAGAGGGCAAAGCGCGAAAGACGTAGTCTGTTTAGCGTGGGCCCTGAATTAGAAGCAAGGGGTGAATTGCGGAGCGAGCGCTGGCAAGGCGCGAGCAGAGCAAGAGGGCGAAGCGCTTTAGCGCGGGCCCTCCAATTTTAGGAGGGCGAGTCCGCTTGAGATGTGCTTGGACTTCACCTCTCGCCTGAGCGACGAGGTGCGGTGGACAATCGCCAGCTTTTCCCGGTCCATGATTTTACGCGACTGAAGCCGGGCGTGATGGGCCCACGGGCCGATCGGGTCGAGTTTGATGTAGCAGTGCCAGTGGCGCAAAGCCCGCCGGCGTTCGCTGGTGCGCTCATACGCCAGTGCCAGGTTGTAGTGCGCATCGGCATAGCTGGGTACGAGATCAATCGCCCGGCGGTAGGCCTCGATGGCTTCAGGCAGACGCCGTAGCTCATCGAGCACATTGCCGAGATCGAAGAAGGCCAGCGCGTAGTTGGGATCGGCGAGCGTGGCGCGGCGGTAGAGCTTCTCCGCCTGCGAAAACTCCCGCTGGTTGTAGCGGATCGTGCCCAGGTTGATGCATGCCGGTGCGTGGCTCTCATCGAGCGCGAGTATGTTCTCGTAGAGGGAGATGGCGTCATCCGCGCTGCCCTGTTCCTCATGCCCGACAGCCGCCATGAACAGGTTGGCGATACGAATCTCGCGAGCGGCTTGGTTGCCCGGGTAATCGCCCATTTCAGCCAAGCGGGCAGGATTCTGTGAGTCGAAGTCGAAGAGGAATTGGCGCGCAATGGGATCGACCATCGCGCCGCTAAGGCGAAAGGCAAGACCCGAGTGCATCGGCATCACTCCCGTTTCAAGCAGCGGATTCATCATGCCCGACACCGCCTGCATGGCGTCGACCGAGGCGCGAATGCTGGCTGTTGAAAGACGCGCCGCGCGCAGATCGCGCAGCTTGCGCAACTGCACCATCTCTCCAAAGCTATAGCTGCTTCGGCAGGCAATCAGTCCGGATCGCTCCCACGCGCCAAGCTGATTGGCGCGGATGCGCAAGATCCGCAGAACATCTTGACGGCTATACCGGGTCACAAGAATGCACTCGCTTGCCACCGTCACGTCTCATACACCTCTACTTCTGTGGCGATTATGCGGAGCTTCCGGTGCACTCGCAAGAGTCGCAACAAAAAAGACGTGGATAAGGAGGTACCAAACTGGTGCGTGCTGGCCCGGCCCAGCCGACCGATCGTGAAAATGTCTTAGCGGGATGCATCTCACTTCTTGCGAGGGCCTCCGCGGAGGACACCCGGTCCTGCGAAATTCTCTAGGGACAGGGGCAAGGGGGCAAGAAAGGTTCTTCCCTTTTCAGGTTCCAAAGACAGCGAACTTGAGCGCAGCAAGGAGTGACCCATTCTGGGTGCAACCTCTCCCGTAACTGTCTAAAACCTTAGCGTATTAGACGCACGACGACCCCATCCGGCAAAGACGCAATCGGGGGTTAAGATAAAGTACTGGACCGTTAACCTTAATGAAATAAGAGGTTTGCGGCGGGGGGGATTTTGCCTTGACACCCTCTGGAGCCAACCATAAGATTTCGCCAGAAAGTTCTGATGGTTTTGCCTCCGTTGGAACTATTCTCCCTTGAAGAGGCCGCCCTGTTGCCGGGCGGCCTCTTCGTTTGTGGGGAAAAACGGAGGGCGGTACAATCGACCACGATAGAGCACTTCCAAGGGACTGTTCTCGGGACTGTTCTCGCAAGCCGACGTAGCTCAGTTGGTAGAGCAGCTGATTCGTAATCAGCAGGTCATCGGTTCAAGTCCGATCGTCGGCTCCATTTATTAGAGGGCCCGCGCTAAAGCGCTTCGCCCTCTTGCTTTGCTCGCGCCTTCCCAGCGCTCGCTCCGCAATTCACCCTTTCCTTCTTTCTTCAGGGCCCGCGCTAAAGCGCTTCGCCCTCTTGCTTTGCTCGCGCCTTCCCAGCGCTCGCTCCGCAATTCACCCTTTCCTTCTTTCTTCAGGGCCCGCGGTGAAGCCGCTTTGCCCTCTTGCTCTGCTCGCGGCTTGCCAGCGCTCGCTCCGCAATTCACCCTTTCCTTCTTTCTTCAGGGCCCGCGCTAAAGCGCTTCGCCCTCTTGCTTTGCTCGCGCCTTCCCAGCGCTCGCTCCGCAATTCACCCTTTCCTTCTTTCTTCAGGGCCCGCGGTGAAGCCGCTTTGCCCTCTTGCTCTGCTCGCGGCTTGCCAGCGCTCGCTCCGCAATTCACCCTTTCCTTCTTTCTTCAGGGCCCGCGGTGAAGCCGCTTTGCCCTCTTGCTCTGCTCGCGGCTTGCCAGCGCTCGCTCCGCAATTCACCCTTTCCTTCTTTCTTCAGGGCCCGCGGTGAAGCCGCTTTGCCCTCTTGCTTTGCTCGCGCCTTCCCAGCGCTCGCTCCGCAATTCACCCTTTCCTTCTTTCTTCAGGGCCCGCGGTGAAGCCGCTTTGCCCTCTTGCTCTGCTCGCGGCTCGCCAGCGCTCCCAATATTCCAGGGCTTCGCGGTATCACTGCTCTCGCCCTCTTGCCGGCTCGCCCGATTCCAGGGCTCACCGGCAATTCACACACGCCGCAATTCATCCTTGGCGTCCTTTTTCAGGGCTTCGCGGTGAAGCCGCTTTTGCGCCGCAAGGCGTGTGTGCCCGTGCGGCCAGCACCAATTCACCCCCAAATTGTCATCCCGAGCGCAGTCGAGGGATCTGCGGTTCGCGAAGCAATACCCCAGGTCTCCAGCGCGCCAGCAACCACGAGTGGCCGCGAATCGGGGTCCCCGGCAAGCTGTGCTTGCTGGGGTGAGAAGCGGGGTCCCCGGCAAGCTGTGCTTGCTGGGGTGAGAAGCGGGGTCCCCGGCAAGCTGTGCTTGCTGGGGTGAGAAGCAGCGCCTGCCTGGATAGCAAATCCTCTCGCCCTCTTCCACCCAGCAGGGTATGCTTGCTGCCACCGCGTTTTCACGCCCTTAGGGTGAATTGCGGTGAGCCCTGGAATCGGGCGAATCGGCAAGCCGGGGTCCCCAGCGCGGTCTTTGCGTGCTGGGGTGGAAGAGGGCGAAGTGCGACAGACTGCGCGCCAAAGCAACAAGCGAGGCGCTAGAGAATGTCTCGATTGAGGTGAAGGGGTGAATAGCGGAGCGAGCGCTGGCAAGGCGCGAGGAAAGCGAGAGGGCGAAGCGCTTTAGCGCGGGCCCTGCAATATTAGGTCTTGTGCATTCAACAGGCCGCCGATCTGTTTTCCCGTAGTCTGTTTAGCGCGGGCCCTAAATAATAGGAGGCACACTGTGCGTTCAATTCTGTTTGCGATCGTTATGGTCATCGCGTCCACTGTGTACGGCGGAGCCCAGTCCGCCGCTCGCCAGGCGCAGTCTCCCGGCGTTGTGATCCTTGGCACAACCCTCGCCGAGGCGCGCTCTCTCTCTGAGACCAATAAGACGGTCGACCGGCTAGTTCAAGGTGTAACGGTTCCGGGAGGCAAGGTCGCCGTTGCTGTGCTGCGTCGGGACCGAGCCGAGACGGCCGCCCTCATTCATTCGAACGTGACGGAAATCTACCTGATCACGAAGGGCACCGGGACGATCGTCACTGGCGGAACGCTCACGAACCCTAAAGCCACGGATCTCAGCAGCCTCTGGGCCGGTCCTAGCTTGAGCGGCGTGCAGGAGGGCGGGGAATCCCGCGATGTCGGGCCGAATGACATGATCATCGTGCCGGCAGGGACACCGCACCGCTTCAGCGCCATCAGCGGCGTGATCGAATACCTCGTAATTCGTTCCGAGGACGCGAAATAGGAGAGAAGCGGCAAATCCTTTAGTCGTTCAGATTGAGCCGGATGAATTCTGTCTCTTCGTCCATGGCAGATGCAGGTTTTCCGCGAAGCTTGCGAATAATTGCGCGTCCGCCGCCCAGGAAAATGCCCAGCAGGACTGCGCTTCCTCCCAGGATGCCGAAGAGGGCGAAGACACCGAGCAACAGGCGGGCTACTTTCGAGCCTTCACCGATATATCCGTTGGGATTGTTCCACGTGATATCGGCCTGGTAGTTGATCTTGTTCAGCAGAGCTCTGGCCGCCGGGGCAGGGAAGCTGCCGCTCGTGACCGCGATGATTGGACCGCTGCGGCGGGTGAGCAAGGCGCCGCTCTGGCTATCGGCGAGCGCCTGCGGCCACGCAGCCTGCGGGGTATTTCCCGCCTTCAGAAAAGCGTCGATCTGCTGCAGACGGGCCGCCGCAATCTGCGGTGTGGGGTATTCGATGAGCGTAAGGGTGCCTTGGCCATCGCGAGTATTGTAGTCAGCGGTTACCGTCTCCGCGCTCGAGGAGCCGAAGCCGATCAGCGCCGCGGGGAGTACGCCGCCGGCACGGGCATAGGCCACCGGTCCCAAAGCATAATGCGTGGGGCCGGCATTGAGATCGCCGCGAGGGAGATACCCGGCGAGCGGCGGCGCAACATTCGCGGATCCGGCAAGATTGGGAAGATCGGTTGCGAGCTCGCGCAGCTCAGCGGTCGACATGGCAGTCAGGTGATCGAAAGTGGCGTCCACCAGTGTGCCGCCTGCCCAGAAGAGGGCGTGGCTGCCATCCCAGGCCGCACTGCGGCCGATCTCCTCCGCCAGACTGCCGGCGCGCCGAAAATAGGTGAAGGCGCCGTAGGCTCCGCTGGCATCCTCAAAGCGAATGGCCCGTACCTTCAGCTTGTTGTCCGCATTTGCATAGGTCGCCGACTCGAATTGCTGAAAGCCATATTCTTTCAGCACGTCGGTGTTGGCCGGATCCGCGGATTCAGGATGCGAGTTCAGTACCGGAGGAGCACTCAGGTGCCATCCGGCAAAATCCTCGGGCAAAAAAGCCTCGGAGGCTGGAGCTTGGGAAGCCGCCGACGGATGCGACGCCTTGCCCAGCGCAGGAAGGCCCGGCAGCGACAACACAAGCAAAAACACCGGGAGCAAGCGAAACCTGGACATCATCTACGAGACTACCACCCCTCCGGATGGTTTTCTGCGCGGGAGGGCTATCTCAACTGTACCGGGTCGATGGCTATCGGAGCCTGGCGGAGTTCTGGGCCAGACGAAGCCCGCTTAACCCGTCGATGTATTTCGCGGTACCGCGGTAGAGGGACTCTGCAATGCGTTGGCGATACGCAGGCTGGCGCAACTCGTGCGCGTCGCCGGGATTTGTGAGGAAGGAGATTTCGGCGAGAATCGACGGCATGTTGGCGCCGATCAGAACGACAAAAGGAGCCTGCTTCACGCCGCGGTCTCTCAGTCCCGGATTTCCTTGTTCCAGACCGCGATAGAGGGATCCCTGGACGTCGGTGGCAAACTCCTGCGATTCTTCGATCTTGTCCTTGAGTGCGATCTGTTTCACCAGGTCGGAGAGTTCGTGGATAGACTCATCCGACACCGCGTTTTCCCGCGCTGCCACTTCGAGCGCGCCCTTCGAGGTGGTGAAGTTGAGGTAATAAGTCTCCACGCCCCGTGCCGCCGGGTCCGGACTGGAGTTCGCGTGGATCGAGATAAAGAGGTCGGCCTGCGCCTGGTTGGCGGCTGCGGTCCTCGCCTCGAGAGGAACAAAGGTGTCATCGGTGCGGGTATAGACCACCTCGGCGCCCAACCGGTCGTGCAGCAGCTTGCCCAGGCGGAGAGCGACATCGAGAACAATATCTTTCTCTTGAATGCCTCCCGGACCTAGCGTGCCGGAGTCGTAGCCGCCATGGCCCGGGTCGATCACAATTCGGCCGAACTTCAGCCCCAGAGCGCGCACCAGAGAACGCCCTCCATCGGCGGTAGCGGTAGCCTCCCGCGTGGGTGGCGCCAATGCTCCACCTGCCGCAGGCATGCCGCCGGCAGCGGCTGTTCCGAGATGGATCTGCGCGCTGTTCGTAACCGATATGTCCGCTAAGGACGCGTCGAGATTCGCCAGCTCATTGTGCGCCCGTATTGCCGATTTATGCACGGTCGGCGCGCTTGCGGAGTTTGCTGTTACGACAGGGTTCGAGGAACTTGCCGCATCTGGAGCCGGCATTTGAACAAGGGCTTGAGGTTCTGTCGAGGTTCCTGCCGCCTGGCGGCCGTGCACGTCGATGATCAGCCGCCACGGGTTGGGCAGAAAAAAGGCCGAGTAGTCGGCCACGGGGCTCACGTCGAGCACGATCCGCGTGACGTCACTTGAGAACTGTGCCGCCCGGATCCTTTTGAGAAAGGCGTCATCGGCCACCGTCACCGATTTCCCGATCAGCTCGTGAGCGAGCCGGGCATCGTGCAAATCGAAGTAAATGCGATCCGGATTCGGAACGCGGGCCGATTGGTAATCCACCTGGTCCTCGAGATCGATCGCAATTCGCGTGTAGGTGGATGTCGACCAATAACGAATGCCGGTGACCTGGGGCAATCGTGAGCTGCGTGCGGGCGCTGTGTCCGTGAGCGTGGCATTGGCCAGGGCCACATCGGGAAGGGGAGTCTCGGAGGGCTGCGAGCCGGTCGCCATGATCGAGCTCGCACTCGGCGCCTCACTGCCGGTTAATCGTGCTTGAGCGGCGTGGGGAGAGTCCTTTCTAGCCGAGTCCGCCTCTACCGGTTCCGTCTCCATCGGTTTTGGCGGTTTTGGCGGTTTTGGGAGAGAAGTCTGATTGGCCGGCGCGGAGGAATCGGCCCCGCCCGGCCCGGCGACGGCGGTTTGTTCTAGCTGGCGCGACTTGCGCGTCTCCGATTTGTAGGTTTCCGGGGCCGCCTGGCTCTCCCGATCGCGGTTCTCTTCGTCGCGGATCTCTTTGAGCTCCGTCCGCGCCTCGGCAGCGAGCGAGTTCCTCGGGTAGTTCTTAAGAAACTCCTCAAATTTGGCCTTCGCCTCGTCGCGGTCCCCGATGTCCTTGCGGTAGATCTCTCCTTCCGTCATCAAGGCGGAGAAGCGGTAGCGGCTATAGGGATAGTTCTGGAGCAGGAACTCATACTGGCCGGCGGCATCATGGAGCGCTTTTTTCTCCGCGAACAGGCGTCCCTCTTCCGCCAGAAGTTCGGCAACGGCATCGATGCTGGCATCGGCCTTCGATGCGCCCGGGTCGCCATGATAGATGGCGCGATAGGCGTTGAGCACCCGTTCGTATTCAATCCGCGTGCGTTCCCCTTCAGGCCGGCTCTCGAGCGCCATGCGCAACTGCTCCGCATGGTCGAACGGAGTAAGGGGCTCGGGGTGAACCGCGGTTGTTCCGGCATGGGCGCAGCAGCTCCCGAGCAAGACAGCTGCCGCGCACCACGCCGGTCGGGAGAGGACGCGAGCGGCCACCGGCATTGGACCGTGATGGAGGTACGTATATCGCATGGGAGGAGACAGGTTCGACCAGCGCAACCCGCAAAGCGGGCGCACAGCCAGGCATACAGCTCGCCGATGTAGGCCCACACGCCAGAGTCACGGTGATTATAGGGCGGCCCAGAACCCGTCACAACGGATGAAACCCGGGGAAAAACCGGGGGGAACCAACAAAGGTCTTGTCGTTCGGGAATACCCCTAAATTTTCATCCAAGGAGGCTGCGAATCACTTCTGGCGCGCTCTCGAGAGCCGAGTTGAGCGCCGATGCGTCCTTGCCCCCAGCCTCCGCCATGTCAGGGCGGCCTCCGCCGGACCCGCCAACCTGGAGCGCAATAGGGCCAATGACCTTGCCCGCGGGCAGGCGGGAGGTCAGATCCTTGGTCACGCCGACGATCAATGAAACCTTGCCGTCTTGCTGCGACGAGCCGAGAATCACGACGCCCGACCCAAGCTTGTTGCGGAGATTGTCGACCAGAGTACGCATCTGGCCGCGCTCAAGCGCATCCACCCGTTGCGCGATGACCTTGATGCCGTCGACGTTGATCGCTTCCTGCGCTGCGGTCGAGACCGATGAGGCGGCCGATTTCATCCGGCTCTGGTCCAGCTCGCGGCGCAGTTTCTTGAGCTCATCCTCTTGTGCGGAGAGCCTCTGGCGCAGCGATTCGGCCGGGGAAAGGCCGGGTGCGCCGGCCCCGGCAACCTGCCCGGCCAATTGCGCCACTTCCTGATCGCGGCGAAACTCCCGCAGCGCGCCGAAGCCGGTAAGCGCTTCCACGCGGCGCACGCCGGAGGAGACGCTGTTCTCGCCGAGCAGCTTGATCAACCCGATCTCCCCGGTCGCCGAGGTGTGGGTGCCACCGCAAAGTTCGGTCGAAAAATCACCGATCTTGACCACCCGTACCCGCTCGCCGTACTTCTCTCCAAAGAGAGCCATCGCGTGGTATTCGTTGACCGCGACATCGATAGGCACGTCCACCAGGGTCTCGACCTTGGTGTTGGCCAGCACCTCGCGATTGATGATGTCTTCAATCTCCTGCAACTCTTCGTCGGCGACCGAGGTGAAGTGCGAGAAATCGAAGCGCAGACGGGTTGGATCGACCAGCGATCCAGCCTGTTTTACGTGCTTGCCCAACACCTCGCGCAAGCCCGCGTGGAGAAGGTGTGTGCCGGTGTGGTTGCGCCGGACGGCCGCGCGATATTCCTGATCGACTACGGCATCGACACGGCTGGTGACAGCGATGGGCTGGCGCACGAAGACCTTGTGCGCGCGGACTCCCTGCACCGGTTGCACGCAGCCGAGCACGTCGGCGACGACGGTGTTGTGATCGTCCGAGTAGAGCCAGCCAACATCCCCTATTTGTCCGCCGGAGTCGGCATAGAACGAGGTGTGGTCGAGGACGATCTCAACGCTCTCACCCGGATTGGCGATAGGGACTCCGGCGCCATCCTTCACGATGGCCAATACTTCGCAATCGCGCGAGCGAAGCTGGCCATAGCCTTCGAAGAGGGTCTTTGGCAACGCGCGGAAGAGCGGGCTGGCCGTGCCTTTGGCGCCGCCCTTCCACGAAGCGCGGGCCCGCGCCTGTTCTTCGGCGCGCGCCCGTTCAAAGCCGCTCAGGTCAAAGACGATTCCCTGATCGCGCACCGCGTCGGTCATGAAGTCCAGCGGCAGCCCGAAGGTCTCATAGAGGTGGAAGGCAAGCGCGCCCTCGAGTTGCGGAGTGCCGGACGGAGTGCGGCTTTTGGCCGCCGATCGCGCGCCCGCGATCGCCGCATCCAGCTGTTTCGAACCGAGCGCCAGAGTCCTGCCAAAGCGATCTTCTTCCGCCTGAACCACCCGCGAGACACGGCCGGCGCTCTCGGCGAGCTCAGGGTAGGGCTTCTCCATCTGGTCGCGGACGGCATAGACCATCTGGAACATGAAGGGCTTCTCTTCGCCCAGAAGACGGCCGTGGCGGATGCCGCGGCGCAGGATCTTCCGCAGCACGTAGCCGCGCCCTTCATTGGCCGGGAGCACGCCATCGGAGATAAGAAACGTCGCGGCGCGCGCGTGGTCGGCGATGATGCGCAGCGAAGCATCGGTTGCAGCCTTGCCCCCCTGATATGGCGTATGAGTCAACTCGGCTGCCCGCTCGATCAGCGGCATAAAGAGGCTGGTGTCAAAGTTCGAGACCTTGCCTTCGAGCACCGCGGCCAACCGTTCGAGCCCGGCGCCGGTGTCGATCGAAGGGCTGGGCAGCAGATGCAACTCGCCTTGCGCGTCGCGGTCAAACTGCATGAAGACCAGATTCCATATTTCGACATAGCGTGATTCGTCCTCGCCGAAGGGCTTGTCTTCGCCCGTCTCGGAGGCTTCGAGGCCCATGTCGTAGAAAATCTCCGAGCACGGTCCACAGGGTCCGGTCTCGCCCATCGCCCAGAAATTGTCCGTCATGCCCAAGGCATGGATGCGATCCGCCGGAACGCCCTGAGCGCGCCAGAGTTCATAGGCCTCGTCATCGCGGGGAATGCCTTCTTCTCCCTTGAAGATGGTGACGTAGAGCCTGTCCTTGGGAAGCGCCAGCCACTCCGGAGAAGTCACCAGCTCCCAGGCAAAGGCAATCGCGTCGCTCTTGAAATAGTCGCCAAAGCTGAAGTTCCCCAACATTTCGAAGAATGTGTGGTGGCGGCGCGTGAAGCCTACATTTTCGAGGTCATTATGCTTGCCCCCGGCGCGCACGCACTTTTGCGAACTCGTCGCCCGGGTGTAATCGCGGCGCTCCGCGCCGAGAAAAATGTCCTTGAATTGGTTCATGCCGGCGTTGGTAAAGAGCAGAGTGGGGTCGTTCGCCGGCACGAGCGAGGAGGAATGGACGCGGCGGTGCCCCTTCGACTCGAAAAAGCGCAAAAAGGTCTCCCGGATATCGGAACCGGAGCGATGCTGCATATTCCTCAGTTTATAGTGTCTTCACAGTTGCCATGGCGTTGGCGTGTGAGCAGGAAGCGTCGTCCTGATATTTCCTATGAATTCCCGATTGAGCGGGGGAAGGCAGGGATTCTCGCCGCAATGGCGCTGCTCAGAATGACGGCTTCAGTTGTCTCGACCGCCGGATCCATTTTCTCCATCTGCCGGAAACGCCAGGTCCTCCTCGGTGATCTCGACTTCCCAATTCTTGAGGATTTTCATCAGGGTTCCAGTGGAAAATCCGGCAGAGACGAGCCTCCGGATCAGACGCGCGGTTTCCTTTTGATTCTGCGGCTTCCCGATACGCTTGCGCGCCAGGTAGCGGCGTGCCAGCTCCTCCTCGCTCGTCGTTTGGTATGCCGTTTCTATCGTGCTCGCGATCAGATCTCGATGAACGCCCTTGCGTCCCAACTCTTCGGCTACGCGCCGTTTTCCGAAGCCCTCATTTTCCTGGCGCAGCCGGGTATAGGTCGCGGCGAAGCCATTGTCGTCGAGATAGCGCTGCTCCTTAAGCCGGTCAACGACAGCCGACATTCTTAGCTCGCCGGCCTCACCGGCCTCCACTCTCGTCCGCATCAGCCGCTTGATTTCTGCCACGCTCCGCATCTTCCGGGCGAGCGCCTTCACCGCATAGTCGTAGAGCGCTTCATCGGTAAGGGGCAGGGCTTGCTTGCGGGGATAGCGGTCAAAGGGCATCGTTTGCAGTCTGCTGGTTTGGTGCACTTCATAACAGGCTCTAGGCTGACAGGCAGCCCCGCCGCGCGATCGCGATATTGTCGCGGGAGGACTTTTTCACCACATACATCATGCTATCGGCCGCGCTGATGATCTCTCGGCTCGAGGAACCATCCTCGGGATAGCTGGCAAGTCCAAAGCTGGCCCGCATCGTAAGGTCCACCCGTTCCGACTCTCAAATAGTAAGCGTTGCGCATCGCATGCATCAGTCGCAGGGTCACTTCGAGCGCGGCGTCTTTCCCTGTTTGCGGCAGCAAAACGATGAATTCGTCCCCGCCATAGCGGAAGGCGGAGTCGACTCCTCGAATGTTGTGCCTGATGGTCTGCGCCACCTCGGCGAGCACCCGGCTCCCAGCGAGATGTCCGTAGCGGTCGTTCACGCGCTTGAAGTAGTCCAGGTCGAGAAAGACCAGGCTGAAGGGGTGATTGAAGCGCCGGGAGCGCTCGATCTCCGCGTCAAGGACGGAAAACAGATGGCGCGAGTTGTAAAGTCCGGTGCAGTCGTCGGTGATGGTGAGTTCTTGAATCCGCTCGATGGCGCGCGCGTTTTGAATAGCGATCGCCGCATAGTCGCAGAGCAGATGCAGGAAGGCGATCGTTGCGTCGGTGAGGCTCGAGACACGATAGTTCAGAAGCTCAATGACGCCCAGCGTCCGCTGCCGGTAGCGCAATGGAATGCAGATGACCGAGCGCAGTGGAGAAGCTTCGGAGTCGGTGCCCGGGATCTCAATCCCACGGAGCTCGATTCCGGGATCGCCCGCCTCCGGTACGATCAGCGATTCTCCGTGCAGCGCCACCCAGCCGGCGATGCCGTCGCCCAGAGGAATCCGCGCGCCCTTGTGTCCGTTGGCCGATTCCTTGGCGGCGACCGCGTAATAAAGATTCTGCTGTTCGTCATCGACGATCAGCAGAGACCAGGATTCCGGCTCGAAGAACTGCTGCATTTGCTCCATAATCGCGCCCAGGATCGAATCCAGGTCGAGCGACGAGGTGAGCGCGCGCGCGACATCGTGAAAGACCTTAAGGTCCTGGAATGGCTGTCCCTCCCGGAGTGTGCGATGCACCATTGCTTCCGCGTCCTTCGTGGCATTTTCACACGATGCTGGGACCAGTTCATCCCAGAAGTGCATAACAGGCTCTAACCGCCTATGTGGACCATGCTGCGCGACGGCTTCAGAAACCCGGGCTCACCAATGTGATGACGAGCCTCTTTCTCCTCTACCGTCTTCGCAATAAACGCGGCCAGATCCTCGTCGGACCCTCCGCGCGCCATCACCCCATAGAGGTCGTGGTCGAACTGCGAGAAGAGGCATGTGCGGATTTTACCGTCCGAAGTTAGACGAACCCGGCTGCAGGCTCCGCAAAAGGCCTGCGAAACCGGTGCGATAATGCCGATCTCCCCCAGACCGTCATCGAAGGTATAGCGCCGGGCGGTTTCGCTTGGGTTGTTGGCGGGTAGGGGAACCACCGGACGAAAGCCGTTCAGCTTTTCCAGGACTTCTCTGAGCGTTACTACGACATCGGGGCTCCAGAGCCGCCCCTCTTCGAGCGGCATGAACTCGATGAAGCGGACAATGACTCCCTCATCACGCGAAAACCGTGCAAATTTGACGATCTGGTCGTCATTGAAGCCCCGCAGGAGAACGCAATTCACTTTGACCGGTCCCAACCCCACGCGGTGGGCCGCGCGGATCCCGGCAAGCACTTTGTCGAAGCTCTCTGGCACCCGAGTGATCCTGGTGAATGTCTCCGCATCCACTGCATCCATGCTCACGGTTATCCGGGTAAGTCCCGCATCCTTGAGCGGAGCGGCGAGCGAAGCCAGCAAATGGCCATTCGTCGTAATCGCGAGGTCGAGTGGCTTGCCCTCGCCTTCGAGGGGATCAAGGCCACGGCCAAACCGGGTGCGGAGTTGAGCAAGCTGGGCCACCATGCTCACAAGATTTTTGCGCAGGAGCGGTTCGCCGCCGGTCAATCGCACTTTTTCGACGCCGAGAGAAACGAACACCCGGATCATTCGCAGGTACTCTTCGATCTCGAGCTCGGCGAATTGCGCGCCGTCAGTGCCTGTGCGGCAGTAGACACAACGGTAATTGCAGCGGTCCGTGATCGATACCCGCAGGTCGGTGATGGTGCGTCCGAATTTATCCCGCAGACGGGAATGGGCCGCGGCGCCGGACGGGGAGCTGCTCCTGCCGGGAGTCTCCATGGAGACTGCGGAATTTTCCGTGATAGCAGACATTGTTCGCAGCCCCAATCCCCCGTGAATTTAGCAATGAATACAGATACCGCTATCCTATCTATGAGCTTAGTTGAGAAGCGGTGGGTAGGCAAACCGGATTTCCCGCTCAGGGGGCCGGTAAGGTGCGCAAACTCAGGCTCAAACACTGCAAGCTGCAGATTTCAATAGAAGCAGGCTCGCTCCGCGCGGCTCGGCCACCGCCCTCGAAATCTATTTTGATGTCTCTTCTTGTATCAAAAATCTTCCCAAGCCACCGCCCGTCGACTATAGTCGAGGAATCTAAACCGATGATGACGAACGCCTCAAAGGAAACTAAACCGGAAGTTCAAGACAAGGCTGCACCGTTTCGCTCCTCATCCGGTCAATTTTTTAACGGATACTTCGCCCCCGGCAGGCGATGGAAGTTTACCAAGAGCGACTTGATCGACGCTCGCGGCCGGCGTCTGTTTGAGACGACCGCTTTAGCCTGCGAATACGACGCCTATCCTTTTCAAATTCCCTTAGAAGCTAAGACCGGGCCGGATGTGCGCGCAGACGGCCACGACATGCTGATGCTCTCCTCCTATGATTATCTGGGACTCATCGGCGACCCGCGCGTCGATGGCGCAGCCATCGATGCCATCCGCAAGTACGGTACGGGCACGGGCGGGGCGCGGCTGCTTACGGGAACCACTGATCAGCACCAGCTCATGGAGCAGGACCTCGCATCCTTTAAGGGAACCGAGGCGGCCATAACCTTTAGTTCGGGCTACCTCGCCAATGTTGCCGTGATCGGAACGCTCCTCGGCCCTGCGGACCGCGTGGTCATGGACGCCCTCTGCCATCGCAGCCTGACGGATGCCTGCCGTTTTGCCGGCGTCCAATTGCAGCGCTTCCGGCACAACGATCCGGATTCCTTGCGTCAGGAACTGCAAGGCGGCCCGGCCGCCAACCGCACACTCGTTATCTCCGAGGGCGTTTTTTCGATGGATGGCGATATTTGCCGCCTCCCCGACATCCTCGCCGTGAAGAAGGAATTCAAAGATTGCTTTCTGCTGATGGATGATTCGCATGCCACCGGCATTCTCGGAAGAGGCGGGCGCGGCTGCGACGAACACTTTGGCATCTCGACCGCCGAAGTGGACATCTGGACCGGCTCCTTAGCCAAGGCCATTCCCTCCACGGGCGGTTTCGCCGCGCTCTCCCAAGAGGTTGCCATCTACATGCAACATGCGGCCTCGCCTTACATCTTCTCGGCGGCGCTCAGCCCGGCGTCGGTCGCGGCTATCCGCGAGGGGATCGCGATTCTTCGCGCCGAACCCGAGCGGGTCGCCAAAGTCAAGCAGAACGCCGACTTCCTGCGCGAAGGTCTGAAAGGCCTGGGTTATGACACAGGCCTGTCAGAGACCGCCGTGATCCCTGTCATCCTCAACGATGAGAGCGTCACCAGCCTCTTTGCCCGCCGTCTCCGCGACTTCGGTATCCTGGCTGCCCCGGTCCTTTTCCCCGCCGTGCCCCAGGACTCGGCACGCCTCCGGCTCTGCGTCACGGCCGCACACACTCAATCGCACCTGGATTACATCCTCGCGGTCTTTGACAAGATGCGGGAATAGAGCAGTTCCCAGTTCTCAGTCCGCAGTTCTCAAGTTGTCAGTTCTTCCGAACCGCAGATCCCTCGACTTCGCTCGGGATGACAATTTGGGCGTGAATCGCGGCGTGGGTGAATTGCAGGTGAGCCCTGGATCGGGCGAACCGGCAAGAGGGCGAGAGCGGCAACACCGCGAAAATCAGTTGTCAGTCCGCAGTTCTCATTCCCCAGTTCTCAGTTGTCAGTCTTTCCGAACCGCAGATCCCTCGACTCCGCTCGGATGACAATTTGGAGGGCGAGAGCGGCAACACCGCGAAGCCCTGAAATATTAGGGTGAATTGCGGCATGGGTGAATTGCAGGTGAGCCCTGGATCGGGCGAACCGGCAAGAGGGCGAGAGCGGCAACACCGCGAAGCCCTGAAATATTAGGGTGAATTGCGGCATGGGTGAATTGCAGGTGAGCCCTGGATCGGGCGAACCGGCAAGAGGGCGAGAGCGGCAACACCGCGAAGCCCTGAAATATTAGGGTGAATTGCGGCATGGGTGAATTGCAGGTGAGCCCTGGATCGGGCGAACCGGCAAGAGGGCGAGAGCGGCAACACCGCGAAGCCCTGAAATATTAGGGTGAAT
The DNA here is from genome assembly GCA_963746665.1 of uncultured Acidobacteriaceae bacterium. Taxonomy (GTDB): domain Bacteria; phylum Acidobacteriota; class Terriglobia; order Terriglobales; family Acidobacteriaceae; genus PALSA-350. The sequence continues at coordinate 422,376 of CAVVBW010000001.1, forward strand.
TGCGGCATGGGTGAATTGCAGGTGAGCCCTGGATCGGGCGAACCGGCAAGAGGGCGAGAGCGGCAACACCGCGAAGCCCTGAAATATTAGGAGCGCTGGGAAGGCGCGAGCAAAGCGAGAGGGCAAAGCGCTTTAGCGCGGGCCCTGAAATTAACGGTATGCGCGGAATCCCAGCACGGCATTCAGTCCCCCAAAGGCGAAGGACTGCGAGAGCGCGGCTCCCACTTGCTGGGGGCGAGCCTGGTTTGGAATGACATCCAGATCGCATGCTGGATCGGCCGCGGTAAAGTTCGCGGTTGGCGGAAGCACCCCGTTCTTGAGCGCCAGCACTGTCGCGACTGCTTCGAGCGCACCGGCCGCGCCGAGGGCATGTCCGTGCATGGATTTCGTTGAGCTGATGGCGAGCTGGTCGGCGTGATGGGCGAAGACCGACCGGATGGCCGCGACCTCCATGCAGTCGTTTGCGACCGTCCCGGTTCCGTGCGCGTTGATGTAACCGATCTCCTCGACAGCCAGCGCGCCGTCGCGCAGTGTAGACCGGATGGCCCGCGCCGCGCCCTCGGCCGAAGGTTGAGTAATATGGCTGGCATCGGCGGACATACCGAAGCCCACGATCTCGGCTAGAGGCTGTGCGCCGCGCGCCAGCGCCCGTTCCAATGGCTCGAGAGTCAGCATGGCCGCCCCCTCGCCCAAAATCATTCCGTTGCGATCCACGGAGAAGGGCCTGCAGGTATCCGGGCTGACCACGCGCATCGCCTCCCAAGCCTTGAGCCCGCCGAGAAACAGCGGCGCCTCGCTGCCGCCGGTAATGGCCAGGGGAACGGCTCCGGAACGCACCATCCAGAAGGCTTGGCCGATGGCGTGAGTGGCGGAGGAACATGCCGTCGAGATCGTGTATGAGGGCCCATGAATGCCAAACTCGATCGAAATTTGACTCGTCCCTGCATTGCTCATTCCCAGAGGGATGGTGAGCGGGTGAACGCGGTTTCGTCCGTGATGGAAAAGCTCCCAATAGCCGATCTCGTCGGTAAACCTGCCGCCGATGCATGTCCCGGTGATGATGGCGGTCTCTTCGCGCAGTTCCTCGGTCCATTCGATCCCCGCCATCTCCAACGCCTCGCGCGCGGCCACGACGGCGAACTGCGCAAACCTATCCATGAACGCGACGTTTTTGCGGAGAAAGTATGCATCGGGCTCGAATCCGTAGATTGCCGCGGCGTTTTTGAAGCGGACCACGTTCATGCCCATTTCCGGGCTGGGGCCCACCTCGTTCAGGATGGGACCGATGCCGGACCTGCCCTCCGCCAGCGCCTTCCAGAATCCGTGCCGGTCGGGTCCGAGCGCGCTCAGCACGCCAATTCCAGTGATGACTACTCTCTGTATCAAACTTTGTGAACCAGCGGAGTCCGATGTGGTTTGTCGCTCAAGTCCATCCGGCGCATCTCGCTTCTCTCTCCTCGCATTTGAGGCAAATTGCCGTTGCCGCCCTTCATGAAGGAGCCGGCGCTAACTCTTCGGCGAGGTGCTTTCCTTGGCATCGACCAGGGATGTAACGCCGGCGACCATTTCTTGGATCGTCCGGATCTTCTTGGCGTCTTCGTCGTTGATTTCAATGTCGAACTCGCTCTCCAGATCGAACAGAATATTGATACTGTCCATGGAGTCGATGCCGAGTTCTTCGAGTGTGCTATCGGGAGTGACCCTCTCCGGAGGGAGACGTTGGGTGGTTGCGATCACTCTCAGCACGCGGTCTTGGATGGTTTCGGACATAAGGACCTTGATCGAACCGGCATTCGTCCGAGCGCCAGTCCTGATAAAAGATCATCCAGGATGTTGCCTGCGCGCGGCGATTGTTCTAGTAAAGTTAAACCGGCCCGCATGCTAAGGCAATAGCGGGGTGGACACTTCCATCGATTCCCCCCATTTGCCTCAATGGGTCGATGCGAAGAATCCCGTGTGTTTTGCATCGCAAATCCACCTGCGGCCCGCGCCTGCCCCTATTAGCCCTAACGTTCATAAGCCTCGCGAAAGCGCGGGACTACACTGGAACCCATGTTATGCGGCCGTGTTGTTCGGGTGGCTCTCGGCTTGCTTCTGGTTTGTCATATGCTTCCCACGAACGGACAAAACGGAATTCGGGGGCAGCACACGGCGATCTCGGTCACGGTTGTCGACGAGAACGGCGTACCGGTGCCCGATGCCCAGGTCACGGTTGCCGAACCTGGACTTCCGCCCTTGCTTCTGCAGACCGATTATCTGGGCCGCTCGAGCTATTCTCTTCGTCAAGCCGCGCCCTATGAAGTTGACGTGGACAAGCCGGGCTTCTACCGGACCCTGGACCACCAGGTCGATCCTGAATTGCCGAGTCTGAAGCTGGTGCTTGCCCACCAGCAGATCGTCCGTCAAGAAGTGAATGTGACCGCGTCGGTCTCCGGCATCGATCCCGAGCAGACTTCCGGGATCAGCACCCTGAGCACGCCCGAGATTGTCAATATCCCCTACCCGGAAAACCGCGATATTCGCAATATTCTTCCCTTCAATCCCGGAGTTATCCAGGACACCACGGGGCAGGCGCACGTCGCCGGATCCCGGACCTATGCGACGCTCGATCTTCTCGACGGATTTGATATTCGTTCTCCCGCGAGCGGCGATCTCTCCCTGCGCGTTAGCACGGATGCCGTGCGCTCGATTGAGGTCGAGAGCACTCGCTACCCTGTTGAATTCGGCAAGGCCACCGGAGGCGTCATTGCCTACTTTACCGGCATGGGCGACAAGCGTTTCCGCTTCAACGCTACCGATTTTGTTCCCTCCTTCCGCGAGCTCGATGGGCTGCACTTCGACGAGTTTGCGCCGCGCGTCACCTTCTCCGGGCCGCTGGTCCAGAACAAAGCATGGTTTTTCGACGGCATCGAGATGGAATATGGCAACGTCATTGTTCTCGGGTTGCCAGCCGGCGCCAACACCGACCATCTTTGGCGAGAGAGCAATCTGGGTAAAGCGCAGGTCAATCTCACACCCAACAACATCCTGACCGGCGGTCTGCTCTATAACGACTATCACTCGCCCTACGAAGGGCTCTCCACACTGACTCCCCAAGAGAGCACTACCAAGCGCGACACCGTCGCATGGCTTCCCTATTTGCGCTACCAGCACAGTTTCTCAAGCGGCGTGCTGTTGGATTCCGGGATCGCGGTGGTGCGCTTCCATGATGGTTACGAACCGCATGGCGATATTCCTTTCGACATCACACCGGAGACCGCGCAGGGTAGCTATTTCGAGAACCTGACCGGCCATTCGAGCCGGCTGGAGGAAACCGGGGCGCTCTATCTGCCTCCGCGCCATCTCCTGGGCAGCCATGGAGTGAAGGTCGGCTTCGATTTCGATCAGATCGGCTATGGCGAGCGATTCTTTCGCAAGCCGATCAACTATCTGCGCGAGGACGGAACGCTGCTGCGCCTTAGCGTCTTTCCGCCGCTGCCTCCCTTCACGCGCCACAACTCCGAGGTTGGAGCCTACGTCCAGGATCGCTGGGCGCCGCTCCCCGGCCTGGTGATCGAGCCCGGACTTCGCTTCGATTGGGATCAGATCGTGCGGCGTCCTCTCTATTCGCCGCGTCTCGCCGTGACCTATACGCCCGGCTCCGAAGCGGCCACCAAGCTATCTGGCGGTATTGGACTCTACTACGGACACACCCAGCTCGAGTATCTCGAGCGCGCCTTGGCCGGGGTCCGCTATGACACCTACTATGCGGCCGATGGCGTCACGCCGGTCACGCCTCCGCTCGAGACCTCATTCGTCGCGAACAATGCTTTGCTTAACGAGCCGCGCGCGCTCAACTGGAGCGTTGGCATCGAGCGAAAGCTGCCTGCCTCGATCTACGGTACGGCGGGCTATCTCGACAGGCGCGGCTCCGGCGGATTTGTCTATGCAAACCAAGACGGAGAAGGCGCTTTGTCGGGGACCTATCTGCTGACCAATACAAGACAGGAAGACTACCACGCGGTCGACTTCAGCCTGCGGCGCTCTTTTGCTCGCGGCTATACTCTCTTCGGATCCTACACACACTCCTCTGCCCACACCGATGCCGCGCTCGAATACTCGCCCACTCTGTCGGTTCTCGGCCCTCAGCAGGGCGGCCCATTGCCTTGGGACGTTCCGAACCGCTTCTTCTCCTGGGGCTGGCAGCCCGTCCCCAAGCTGGCAAATTGGGATTTCGTCTATACCTTCGATTGGCGCACCGGCTTCCCCTTTACCTCGGTGGACGACAACCAGGAGATTGCCGGAGCGCCCGGCTCTCATCGGTTTCCAGACTATTTCTCATTCAGTCCTGGGGTGGAGTGGCGCTTCCACCTGCGCGGCTCCTATTTCGGCGTGCGCGTCGTCGCGGAAAACGCGACCGGCCGGCAAAACTTCACAGTCGTCAACAATGTGGTCGATTCTTCGCAGTACGGACTCTTCAGCGAGCCTCAGGGCAGAGCCTACGTCGCCCGCATCCGTCTGATCAGCTCCAAGTAGAAATCGATAGAGGCGATGGGTCTACATCGCCTCCGGACTGAGGCGGGGACGGGATCGCCGTGCTCCTGATGGAGATCCGGCTCTCCCGGCTGTTCTAGAGGCGGAGGCCGCTACCGCCCCAAGTTCATAACAGCCTCCAGGTTGGAACTCCCCAGCCACTGATCAAAAGCAGGAGAATGTAGACGGCCTGCATCGCCGCCCGCACCGGCACGCTTGGCATGTGGAGCCCGCCGACAGTCTGGTTGGCGACGTATACATTTGCCGGAAAGACGGCAATCATCAACACCACCAGGCAGGCCGAGGCGGTGCGCCGGGTTCGGGCGAAGAACAGGCCAATCGCTCCCGCGATTTCGCAGGCGCCCGAGGGCAAGACCAGCATCGATCGAGCGGGAAAGGCCGGCGGAATGATGCTCGCGAAGAGGGGAGTTCGCGCAAAGTGAGCCGCGCCCGAAACCAGCAGCGGCACGGCCGCGAATACGCGCAAAACCCACTGCATGCTGCCCAGCAGCCGGAAGCGGCCGCTCGCGGAAAGGAAGAAGCCGGCCGCGGTCAGGGTCAAGGCAACGGTAGAGACGAAATAGGCCATTAGACGCTCCTGGAATCCTTGCTCTTGGCGATCAATATTGCTCTTTGTGATGGAAGACGAGCTACAATCGCAGCGACGAACGAGGTACGGCTATGGTGCGGGCTGTCGCACAACCCACCGCGGAGGCCGATGTTGCCCTTGCCTTCCGGCAATTCCGGGCGGAATCGGGTCGATCGCTGCTGGAACTTGTCGATGCGTCGCCCATCTTGCTGATCTTCCTTCGCCACTTCGGATGCTCTTTTTGCCGCCAGACCTTGGATGACATCGCGAAGATTCGCGAAAAAATTCAGGCGCGCGGTGTCCAGCCCGTCTTCGTCCATCTTGGCTCCCCGGAGCGGGCCAAGCCTTACTTCGATTACTATCAGCTCTCCGATGCAGAACGTATCAGCAATCCCGATGGATCGCTCTATGCCTATCCACTTTTCCATCTGCCGCGAACGCAACCCCTCTCGCACTTCCTGATACCGGCGGTGTGGAAGGGGTGGCTCCAGGGTGCGATTCGCGACCACGGCATCGGAATGATTCATGAGGATGCGCACCAGATGCCCGGGCTGTTCTTTCTCCGTGAGCGGAAAGTGGTCCGTTCCTACCGTTATCGCGCCATCTCCGACCGGCTGGATTACCTGAAACTGATCGGCTGAAGAGTTATGGAAAACCCCAGCCTTCTTGTGTCGGACGAAAGCACGCAACCTTACTCGCAATCGAGCATATAATGGCGGCCCATATGAGGCTGCCAAGGATTAGCCCCGGTCTGCTGCTGGGTGTTGTTCTCGCGGCCGTCTGCGTTCGTGCACAGATAGAACACCCGGCGGCTTCGGTACCGGACCAAACCAAGCAGGCTTATGCCAATGCCAAGCCTTACATGGACAATCCGCTCCCCGAAATGAAACGCGCAGTCCCTGACCTCAAAGGGTTGAAAGCCGACGCGAGCCAATCGAGCCTCCAGTCGATACTCGACCGGACCAGCGAGGCGATGCAGGCTCAAGTGCCTAAGATACCTGACCTCATCGCGCGCGAGAGTGTTTGGCAGGCGCAATTTACGGTGCCTCCGAAGGGCCAGGAAAACCAACAAGACCAGGTTGTTATGAGCGGTGGCCGGCGCCGGGGTCAGACGGAATTCACGCTGTCGCACATGAATAGCGAGGAATCGCTTGAGCAGAAGGTCCACTCAAGTCTACGCACCGGAGCGCCGTGGAAGAATTTCGATTACATGTTGCTGTTTCGGCAATCGCCGGGGAGTGGCCCGGGGATGGAAGAGTCGAGAACCGACTTGAAAGCGTTGAATGGCGGACCGTCGACGGGCGAGCCGGCGCCGCTGCACGGCACAGGGTTCGGATATATATGGTTGTTGTTTCTGCCGGATAACATACCTCAATCGAGTTATCGCTTCCTAGGCGAGCAAAAAATGCTTGGGCATGAGGCGTATGTGGTGGCTTTTGCGCAGTCGGTGGACCGCGTGAAGATTCCGGGCGAGATTAGTTTTCTTGGCGCAGACTACCCGCTGTTTTACCAGGGCGTTGCTTGGATCGATGAAGCGACGTTTCGCATTGTCCGATTGAGGACCGATCTTCTGGCGCCGCTCTCCGGCATTCAGCTTCAATGGTTGAGCTCGGATCTGCAGTTCAGCGAAGTGCGGATAGCGGATCTGAATTTGCCTCTGTGGCTCCCCCGTCAAGTGGAGTTGACGTGGCGGCTGGCAGACGAACTGGGTGGCGAGATGCATATCTATACGAAGTACCGGTTATTCCACGCCACGGCGAAGATGCTGCCGCCCAACTAAGCTTGTTCCTAACTTCTACGGCGGCAGCGACGGGAAAATTCGCCCTGCCCCAACACCCCGGACTCGACCGATCCCGACCAACCCAACGTCGTCCCGACCTCAGTAGTACAGCTCGCGATTTGAAATGGAGCGGAGACAACCAAAAAGCACCGTCCGCCTGAAAGGCAGTGGCAACGAATGAGAACCAATCCCCTTCTCACTGGGAAGCAGCCTGGGCCTCAATGCTTGCTGGCAAAGCGCGATGAACGCGGCGAGAACAGACTCTCTCGCCTGTTACCTGTTACGATGGGCCCGCTCCATCGATAGATTTCCACCTCTGGCGATAGAACTCCATCCCTTGTCGGGAGAACGACTTTGCGCAGGAATGATTTCGAACACAACCACCTGATTTCATTCTGGGGCGGCCGTCGGCTCGCTTTCTGTGCTGCGTTACTCGTGCTGGCATGTACCGCCGGTTGCAGCTCCAACCCGGCTCCTCAAGCGAAGCTGCGCATCAGCATGATTCCGACGACGGATCCCAGCAAGGCTCTGCGCCAGAATCAGCCCCTGCTGGCGTACTGGGCGAAGCAGACGGACCGGACACCGGAGCTGACTATACCGACCGACTATGCCGCGGTCGTCGAGGCGCTCGCGAATGACAAGGTCGACATCGCCTACTTGGGTGGATTCACATATATCCAGGCCTCGGCTCGCGTTGGAGTCAAGCCGCTGGTGCAGCGTTCCATCGATCAGCAGTTCCATTCCGTCTTCATTACGCCGGCCGGCTCAAAGATTCATTCGCTCGCGGATCTGCACGGACACTTCGTCTTTGGGGACGTGAACTCTACCTCCGGTCACCTCATGCCGCTCTACTATATGCAGCAGGAGAAGGTCGACCCCGAGGTCATCAAGAACGCAAGCTACAGCGGCGGTCACGATGCTACGGCGCTTGCTGTTGCCAATGGCAAGGCCGAGGCGGGTGCGATGGATGAACAGGTTTACCAGACGATGACCGCAAACGGACAATTGAAGCCGGGAGCGGTCCGGGTGTTCTACACCACGCCCCCTTTCTTCGATTACGTCTGGGTAGCGAACAAAAATCTCGACCCGAAGATCGCGAGCGCCTTTGCCGACTCCATGAAAGCGTTGAGCCCGGATCAGCCCGATCAGAAGGCGCTGCTCGACCTGCTGAACGCGAAGGGCTACGTGGCAGCCAATGACGCCGATTATGGAAAGCTGCGCGATGCCGCGATGGCCGCGGGACTCTTGCATTGATCTACAGCCTCAACAACGTCGGTAAGGAGTTCGGCGAGGGGAGGCATCGCTCTGTTGCTGTCCGCGACGTAACCCTGCACATCTCCCCAGGGGAGCAGATCAGCCTGCTCGGCCCCTCCGGCGCCGGTAAGACCACTCTGTTTCGCCTGATGAACGGCAGTCTCTTTCCTTCGAGCGGCAAGCTGTTTTATCGCGAAAGCGATCTGGCCGCAACGAGCTATCGGCAGTTACGCGCAATGCGGTGCAGGATCGGCAGCATCTACCAGCAGCACTATTTGGTGACTGGGATGTCCGTGCTGGTGAACACTCTTAGCGGCGCACTGGGGCGCTGGGGCATGACCAGCACACTGCGCAACCTTGTCAGCCCGAGCGCCACGGAGGTGGAGCGAGCGGAGCGCTGCCTGGAGGCGGTTGGGCTGGCTGACAAACGACGGTTCCGCTGTGAGCAGCTCTCCGGTGGCCAGCAACAAAGGCTGGCGATTGCCCGCACGCTCATGCAGGAACCCGAAGTAATTCTTGCAGATGAGCCTGTCGCTTCGCTCGATCCTGTGCTCTCAAACGAAATTCTGGAGTTGCTGGTTCGCTTGACCGAGGATGCAAAGCTGACCCTGCTGACGTCGCTGCACCAGGTCGACCTGGCGCTCCGGCACAGCAAGCGGGTCGTGGGCCTGCGGTCGGGAGAGATCGCCTTCGATGCGCCGGCCAAGGACGTGGATCAGCACTCGCTCACGCAGCTCTACCGGAGCGCCCGCGAAGCACATGCGGTCCCCGGTGGCGGTCCGTTCGAGGAGTCAGGAGAACCTTCGCATGGCCCAGAGTCTGGCCAAAAGGGTGCCTGCCTTCGCTGATACGAAAGGTGGCTCGATCGGAGCGTGGCGACTCCCGGCATCGCTTGCTGCGCTGCTGCTCTGGGCGATCTGGAACTCAGGAATCGATCTGCGCCTGCTATTTTCACCCCAGACCTGGGCGGCGCTCTTCGACTTTCTCCAACGTCTCTTTCCTCCCGACCTCTCGCTTCCCTTCCTCGGAACCGCTTTGCGCGCGACCTGGATGACATTCGCAACGGCGGTCATCGCTACGGCTGCTTCCTCGCTGATCGCGCTCCCGCTGGGCGTCCTGGCAAGCGGCCGCTTATGGAGGACGGGAATCATCGCGGCGAATGACAAGCCGCGAGCCGGCTCCTGGATGGGGTTCGCGAGCTGGATCGTTCTCCATGGAATGGGCGTGGTTCGCTCTATTCCCGACCTGGTCTGGGCGCTGCTGTTTGTTGCCGGCATCGGCCTGGGTCCCACGGCCGGAACGCTGGCGCTGGCTGTCTCCTACACCGCACTTTTGGGCCGCGTATATGCGGACATCTTCGACGAGACAGATGTCCGGCCTCTCGAAGCGCTGGAGGCGCTCGGTGCAACCCGCCTGCAGGTCTTTCTCTTCGGCATTCTTCCCCAAAGCCGGGCGCTTCTCACCTCTTACACGCTCTACTCATTCGAGTGCAGCGTCCGCTCGGCGGCAGTGCTGGGCTTTGTCGGGGCAGGTGGATTGGGCTACGAGATCAGCCTGTCCATGCGTCTCTTTGAATTTCCGCAGGTGCTCACGTTGATGGCCTGCTTCGTGCTGCTGCTCTTCGGAGTAGATCTGGCGAGCCGAGGGCTGCGAGCGCGCCTGAAGGCGAATCCTGAGACATCGCCCGACCCCGCGGTAGGTGGCGTATTTCGCCGGGATCTCCGCCGCCGTTGGCTGATCGGATTGCTCGCGGCGACGATATTGCTCCTGTCGCTCTCTCCGGCGGGCATTACACCGGCCAGCCTGCTTGAGAGCGATACGGCGCGCAACCTGGTCCGCTTTGCCCGGCAGTTGCTGTCACCGGAGGCCTCGCCATCGTTCTTACGCGAAGTCGCCCGCCTCGCGCTCCAGACCATCAGCATCTCAGTAATAGGGACAGCCTCTGGAGCCGCGCTCGGTCTGGTGCTGGCGCTGCCGGCCACACGTCTTCGGGCGGCCCGGCACGAGTCTCTCGATCGATCCTGGAGCCGCAGAGCGCAGAGTGAGGCCCTCTTCTGGACCGCCCGCATGATGCTGAATCTGTTGCGTGCCATCCCGGACTTGGTTTGGGTCTTGATCTGCGTAATTGCTGTCGGATTCGGTCCGTTCGCGGGATCGATCGCATTAGGTCTGCACACCGGCGGAGTTCTAGGCAAGCTGTTTGCCGAAACGATGGAGGAGAGCCCTCAGGAGCAAGTTGAGGCCATGCTGGCTTTGGGGGCAACTCCCTTGCAGTGCATCTTCTGGGCAATGCTGCCGCAGGCGTGGCCCATGATGCGCCGCTATGTGCTGCTGCGCTGGGACATGAACCTGCGCGCAGCAACAATCCTGGGCCTGGTTGGAGGCGGGGGTCTCGGTCAGGCCCTCTACAATGATATTCAGCTCGCGGACTACGGCAAGGTCTCCACTTTGATCCTGGCGGTGATGGTCCTGGTCATCGGCTCGGACTGGCTGAGCCGGCCGGGCCTGCAGCTTGAGGTGCAGACGTGAGCCGAACCCCGATTTCCGAGCTCGTTGTCGAAGACTCGAGGAACGCATGTCGACAGGAGCGATAGCCGTCGAACAGCAGTTCGCGCTCGGTCTAGGCCTGACGAACGAGTGCAATCTCGCATGCTCGTTCTGCTATCGGGATCCCGAGCGTCTCGACCGCATCTCGCTCGAACAGGTGCAAGGCATCCTCGGCGCCCTCCCAGTGCGCTCGGTCAACCTGGGCACCGGTGAGAACGGAATGCACCCGGACTTCCACAACATCATCCATTGGCTCAAGGATCAGCCGCTGCGCATGACCATCACCTCAAATGGACACAGCGTGGAGCTGCTCACCGATGAGGAGTTGAGTTTCTTCAGCGACATCGAATTCTCGCTCGACTACGACAATCGCGCCCAGCAGGATGGGCAGCGTGGCTCAGGCAACTGGGAACTGGTGCATCGCCAGGCTGCGCGGTGCCGCGCGGCTGGTATTCCTGTCACGATCATCGCAGTCATGATGAAGTCGAACTACAAGAGCTTGGCTGGCGTAGCACGCGTTGCCAAGCGCTACGCCGCGCCGCTGCGCATCAATGTCTATCAGGCGGTCCGTACTGACATCTACGCGCTCACTTATAACGAGTACTGGGAGGGCTTTCGGCTGCTGCTTGAACAGACGGACCTGATCAGCACCGGCGAGCCGCTGGTCCGCGCCATGGCCGGCCTGCCGCCTCGCAAGGGTGGCTGCGGCTGCGCTACCGTCCGGTTTACACCTCGCGGCACCGTGCAACCGTGCGTGTATTGGCCGGGCGAGGGCGACCCCCTCAGCCTATTACTGGATCGCGGTTCGGAAATTGTCGGCACAACGCCGTTTCAGAATGCGCGTTTGCTGCCTGAGGCCTGCACTACCTGCGAGCATGTGGACGCGTGCCACGGAGGCTGCGCGGGGAGGCGAATCCTGCACCATGAGTTGGCTAAGCCGGATTTTTACTGTCCCATTGTGCGCGGAGAGTCCAAGCCGCTCCATGTAACCATGGCGCCTCCGCGCGATCTGCCAAAAAGCGAGAGCGCTTGCACCACCATCGTGATGGCGCGCGAGGCCGACACGTCCGACTTGGGAGGAGTGATGCTATGAGCGAGCTGCAAACAGTAAAACTGACCGAGCAAGTGAAGGCCGGCGGATGTGCCAGCAAACTCAGCCCGGCGATCCTTGACCGGGTGCTCTCCCGGTTACCCAAGCAAACCGACGAGAACGTCCTGGTTGGGTTTGAGACGGCCGACGATGCTGGTATCTACAGGCTCAGCGACACTCTGGCGCTGGCGCAAACAGTGGACTTCTTCACTCCGATGGTCGACGACCCGTACACCTATGGGCAGATCGCAGCTACGAACGCCCTGAGCGATATCTATGCGATGGGCGGCATACCAATCAGCGCGCTGGCTGTGCTCGCCTACCCCGAAGACGGTGACCTCGAGGTGCTGGAGGCGATCATGGCGGGCGGCCTCTCAAAAATGGTTGAGGCCAATTGTGCCGTCATCGGCGGCCACAGCGTAAAGGATGCGGAGATGAAGTTTGGGTACGCGGTCACCGGCACGATTCATCCTGATCGCGTGCTCAAGAACAAGGGAGCAAAGGCGGGCGATTCTCTTTTTCTTACGAAAGCAATTGGAACCGGCGTCATCACCACAGCCATCAAGCGCAGGTTAGCCAAGCAGGAGTGGATCGATGCGGCGGTCAAGAGCATGACCACGCTGAACAAGAATGCTACTCTCGCGATTACCGAAGCCGGGCTGCGTGTTCACGCCATGACGGATGTGACTGGATTTGGTTTGGCTGGACACTCGCGTGAGATGGCGCTGGCGAGCGGGGTCGCTCTCGAGCTTGAAATCGATCGCGTCCCGCTCCTCCGTGGCGCCATCGAGTGCGTGCAAGCGAAAGCTGTACCAGCGGGCTTGATCGCCAATCGCGACTTCGCCGAATGCGTTGTCGACGCGGAAACCACAATCGCGCCCGAGCTGATGACCCTGTTTTTCGATCCACAAACCGCTGGAGGCTTGCTGATCTCGATCGATGAGCGGGATGGTGCCCGGCTCGAGCAGATCACGGGCGAGGCAGGCACACCGGCGGTTCACATCGGTCGAGTCGTCGAGCGCGCAGACGGCAAACCAATTCGGCTGATCTGAGAAAGTGCACGGTCAGCCGGAGGCACGATGAGGCTTGGATGATTCGGCGCTGTTCGGCGTGTTCATCCAGCGCGGCTTTTCATTTGGACCTCAGGGCCCGCTCGATTCGTAATCTTTGATTCGTCATCAGGAGTAAAGTGCGATGAAAGCATTTGCTACGTCGAAAGCAACCGTCCTCGTATTCTGTCTGGATTCGGATGTGCTGTCGGCTCTTCGAGGTGCGCTTGAAGATGCCGGGTATCTCGTCCTTCCCGCGACAAGCCTGGACTCCGCCGTCAACTGGTTGGCAGATACTAAGCCGGATCTGCTTATCGTTTCTTCTTATCTCGATGCCATTTCGGGCGATGAAGCGGCGCTCTTGCTGCGAAGGAAATGCGATGGACTGCGCGTGTTGATGCTCGCTGGCGTGCCCGAGGATGAACGGGTGTTAGACCGGGAATCGCTGAGCGAGATAAAGATTTTCCCGAAACCATTTGCCATCGCGGAATTTCTGGAGAATGTGGCAGCGATGCTGGCCGAGCGGTACGCCGCATAACTGGGCCGCTCGGAAGCCGCTCGAAGCCTCGCATCCGGACGGCCGGATTTTCTCGTAGGCCATCGCAAGGAGTGGAAACCCTAACAGCTTTAGGGGGTCTTCATGAGACAGGCACGATTCATCGCGCTCGCTGTGGCCTTTGCAGTGATCGTGATCGCCATATCCATCACCGCTCACATCGTGCGCAGGCAAAATGGAGGAACGGTAGCCGGGTCCGGACCGGTTTACAACCCGTACCCGCCGGGGATTTTACCGTCGGATTTGAGTTCTGAAATAGCTCGGGTTCAACTGGAGGTGGATCTTATTGAAGGCCGCGCGCTTGCGCGCTGGAAGGGCTTGAGCCATCCGATTCTGGCTGGTCAGCCTCCGATCCTTCAGAATGCCGGAACTGAAACAATAGAAACGCTCGGCGAGCTGATGCTTTACGACAAGAAAATTTCGCCAGGCGAAAACGAGGCGTGTGCGTCCTGTCACATGCCATATGCAGGTTTTAGTGGACCGATCCCCTCGGTCAACCTGACGATGGTCGCGTTCCCGGGAACGGCTCACTTTCGGGCCGGCAAACGGACAGCGCAGCGACACCCCTATGCACCATTCTTCCCCGTACTCCAATACAACCAGGAGCAGGGCCTGTTCTTCGGTGGAAACTTCTGGGATTCACGCGCAACGGGATATAGGTTAAGGAATGTCGACGCCGAACAGGCCCAGGGTCCCCCTGTCGATACTCAGGAAATGGGCTTCCCTGATACTGCCTGCGTTGCATTTCGGCTTTCGCAGGCCGTGTACAGGCCACTCTTTGAAGAGGCGTGGGGCAAAGGCTCGTTCGATATCAAGTTCCCACGCGAGACCGGGCGGATCTGCGCAACTCCGGGAGGGGCTGCTGTGTTTGGCCGGAGCACCACGCCGGTTGCTCTAAGTGTGGCCGACCGAACCCGCGCAAACACGGTTTATGACCGCTGGGCCCAGTCGATCGACGCATTCGAGCAGTCTGTGCAGGTGAGCGCTTTCTCGTCGAAATTCGACGCCTTCCTGGCCGGCAAGTACACCCTCACTGCGGACGAGATGGCTGGTTTCAAGCTGTTCAATGGCAAGGGCAACTGCAATTCATGTCACCTCGACGGAAGAGGAACCTCTCTGAAATCAGGTCAGACCGACACCAGCTCGGCTGCCGTGGTGAACCCTCTGTTCACCTGCTTCGGCTCGGCGAACGAGGGCACACCCCTGAATCCCAGAGATGCTTTCTACTATCAGACCACGCCGGATTCCTACGGGTTCATTCCCAATCCTTACGGCTTCGGCTACAGAGACTTGGGACTCGGGACCTTCCTCAGAAGCGGGTTCGGTTCCGGCCCCAACCCGAACGCGAACTGGAGGCAATACGCGCCCACTGTCGACGGCCAAATGCAGGTGTCTAGCGTGCGCGACGTGGCGTTGACACCGCCACAGTGTCCCACCACCGAAGCTCCAGGGCCCTACTTTCAGAAAGGGTTCTTTCACAACGGCTATTTCAAGAGCCTGAAGCAGGTAGTGCATTTCTACAATACGCGCGACAAGTATGCCTACCCGGTCACTTCCGGACATTGCCCGAAGGGAACGACCGAAAAAGTAGACTGCTGGCCTATGCCTGAGGTGCGGAACAATATCGATATGACCAGCGGTAATCTCGGCCTCACCGATGAGGAGGAGAACCAGATCGTTGCGTTCCTTGAAACGTTGTCGGACGGTTTCACGAGGCCTTACCTCAACAGCGATACTTTCACAGGTACCTGCATGCGGGGCGGTTCGGCTGCGACTCAAGGTAACGAGTTACTGATCCCGACTCCGCCTCTACCGCGCTGCGCATCGGCCATCTGCGGCGTTGCGCCCCTCCCCAGCACGCCTATTCTTTAGCGCGCGAAACGCTTAAGGGCGGGAACGTGAGGAGCCGTTTTGATCATCGTCCCTTAAGTATTGAGGTGTGAACATGAGCAGAGCGCTTGTCATATTGGCGATCTCGTTTGGGATCTCGGTTTGGAGCGGCAGCCTGTCTGCACAGGTAAGTCCGACGACTCCAGAAGCTACCCGTGTGCGGATCATCCACGCGCCTAAGATCGAGTTGGCGAAGGAACATTTGACGATTATCAACTGGACAACGAACAATCCCGGTGGCTCCCCTGTGCATTACGGAGTTGTGCACTATGGCACCGATCCGCATAACCTGATCGAGACCGCCAAATCTCCGATCAGGTTGAACCCGGATCACTCGTTGACGGTTTTTCGCGTACGCCTTGAGAACCTTAAGCCGCGGACGACCTATTACTACACAGTTGGCTCGATCGAGGCCGCCGGCAAGAGCGATGGTGTGGAGAGCTCAGTCAACCACTTCACTACCCCCGGGAGAAACCCTGATTCTATGTAACGATGCCCATTCGGGTCATGTAGGCGTGCATATCCTGCTCGCTCCCTTGAAAGAGGAGCACATATGTCCTTCGTCCATCGGACCAGCGACTATCGCTGCCTGCTGTCTCGTGGAAGGATTTGATCGTATTCTCAGCAGTAAGTCGCGCATCGATAATCAGCAGACTGGCACGTTGCTCGTTCTTCATCTTGAGCAGGACAGCTTTGTGGCTAGCGACCTTGAGCGAGCTTGCGGCGCGAAACTCTACTCTACTCAGCTCGGGAGGCAGCCCCGCATTTCCCGACAGAACACCTGCGCTCCAGGCGAGAAGCTGCTTTTGATCGGTGCTGTTGATCTCCGCAGAGGGGGGCTGGCTGAGAAGAGTCGCTACCTGTCGGCCCAGACGCGCTTCCTGGAGCCACGGGCCGAGTCCGAGCACGACGCCGACGAGAAGAGAAGCCGCAATGGGTAGCAGAAACCAATTCCTCCAGTTGGATTTCCGAGGCGCTTTCTGAAGACGCTCATAGTCCAGGCCTGCGAAGATCTTTGCCTCGAGCGAAGGGCTCTCTGGGACCTCTGAAAAGGCATGACGAATCCTCTCATCGCTCGCGCTGAAGTTCGCGAACCACTGCGCGCATTCGGGGCAGGTTGCAAGATGGTCAAGGAGCGGCTTGGAGTCGGGGAGATCGTCGCCCGGCCGCCACGCGTACATCTCCGATTTGCAAGTTTCGCAACTCATAGGGATTCCGCCTTCTTCATCAGAACCAATTTCGTGGATGCCTTCATTAACTCATGTAGTTGTTGTCTTGCGCGGGCGAGTCTGGACATGACCGTTCCAATCGGGAGTTCCAATGCTTCGGCAATCTCCCGATAGGAGAGATCCTGGAAGTAGAACAGGATAACCGGGAGACGATGCCGTTCCTCGAGCTTTTCCAGAGACTGATGAAGGGCAAGAGCATCGGCACTGAGAGTCGGCCGGCTCTCCGGCTCATAGAGCATCTCGTCCAAGGAGACTTCAGCTCTCGATTTCGTTCGCCGCCGCATCTGGCTGTGGCAGTGCCTTAAGATGCCGACAAGCCATCCTTTTACAAGTTCCACATCGCGAAGACTCGAACGAGAACGATAGGCCTGAAGGAAAGCCTCCTGGGTCAATTCTTCCGCGTCCGTCCGCGAGCCAGTCCACCAGTAGGCGATCCCGAAGAGGAGCCTCTGGTGTTGCCTTACCCAATCGTTGAACATCTGGTCAGTGATCTGCACCGTAAACCCTCTTTCTGCTCTGCTGTCACCAATAGAGTGGGTTTGCCCTCCCTTTTATTCCATTACCCTTTACTTTTTTTCGCAAATATTCCTCTCAAGGACTAAATCCATGATTTCACGTGGGCTGAATCGCCTAAATCAGGAAACGAGTTAAACGCCTCGAAGGTTTCGTAAAGAAAAGCGAAGAGCTTTCGGCGCTGAGGGAATAATGCGGCTCTCACTCGACACTTCATTGGTAGCAAAGGACGCTCAACCTTACCTGCGAAAGAGAGACAAACGATGCGCTTCTTATTGATTCCCGCACTCCTGACCGCTTGTGCGGTGTCTGGTCTTGCCCAAACCGCAGACCGCGCCTACACAGCCGATCAGACCTCGAATACGGTAAACAAATTACTCAGCTCCGTTCATCTCGCCGATGATGAGTCGGCGGCTCTGAGCTCCCTGTATCCCGGCCAGCCTCCGGTCCATGGCCCCGGCATGTCCCCCGAACAGGCACCCTTCGGCCAGCCCGACATACCGATCAGCTCTCATGACCGTGTCTACACAGCTGATCAGTTCTCGAACACGGTCTCCGTGGTCGATCCGTCTAGCAACAAGACGCTCGGCGTCATCCGCCTGGGCAATCCCTCGCCGAACAATTTCAGCCCACTTTACAAAGGCCAGGTCCTGGTCCATGGCATGGGCTTCTCGCCGGACCACCGCACGCTCGCTGTTGTTTCGATCGGGTCGAACTCGGTTGCATTCATCGACACCGCGACAAACGTGGTGAAGCACATCACTTACGTCGGCCGCGCTCCGCACGAGGCCTTCTTCACCCCTGACGGTAAGGAAGTCTGGGTCACGGTCCGCGGCGAGAACTATGTCGACGTCCTCGACGGCAAGACCTTCATGGAAAAGACTCGCATCATCACGCCTGCTGGCCCCGGCATGCAGATCTTCTCGCCGGATGGCAAGTACGGCTATGTTTGTTCTTCCTTCAACCCCGAGACGGACGTGGTTTCGGTGGCGACGCACAAGATCGTCGCTCAGGTCAAACAGGCGAGCCCGTTCTGCCCCAACATTGCGGCGACGCCGGATGGTACCCAGGTCTGGTTCACCCTGAAAGACGTCGGCAAGACTGAGGTGTTCGACGCCAAGCCTCCCTTCACCGTCCTCAAGGTGCTCGAGACGGGCCCGATCACCAACCACGTCAACATCGTCCACAACGCGAACGGCACTTTTGCCTATGTGACGATCGGTGGCCTGAACGAAGTGAAAGTGTTCCGGACCAGCGATTTCTCGCAAGTCGCGACAATTCCGGTCGGCGCGCTGCCGCACGGGGTCTGGCCGTCTGGCGACGGCAACCGCGTTTATGTCGGGCTCGAGAACGGCGACGGCGTCGCTGTCATCGATACGCTTACCAACAAGCTGATCGCGACGGTTCCCATCGGCCAGGCGCCGCAAGCTATCGCCTATGTGCCCGATGCGGTGCCGTCGGGTCCCGGAACGCAGAACCTACAACCGCTCGGCCTCGCGGGCGAGGTCGGACATCTTGCCCTCGCGGCCTCCGCTGCGGAGACGAGCCATGCGCCGACCAGCGTCTCTCTGTTCGATCAAGGCCTGATTCAGGTGCTGGAAGCAGCGGTATCCGGATTGCAGCCGAAGCAGCCTTACGTGCTTGCCCTCGCCGACAACCCGGATGGCACCGGCGCACTGCAACCGTTGCAATCCTTCAAGACAAACCCTGCTGGCGCGGCGATCGTCAATGCCATCGGTCCGATTCGGCAGCTCGTCGACAGCGATGTGAAAGCACAGCGTCGCTATCTGGTGATCGTGCCAGCAAGCGGTACGAAGCTTGGCGCTCCGGTGCAGGTGCAGGTCTCATGACTGACTGACGAACAGCCGCCCGCCTGCGATCAACGGCTACAGGCGCTTGGCGGGCGGCTTCCCACATCCAATTCGAATCCGGCTAAGTCATCAGGACAACGATTGAAGGAGGAATCATGAAAATGCTAACGAAAGTAATTGTTTTGAAAGCTAAGTCAGCGCCACGTCCTTGTCCTTATTGCGGCCGCGTAGGAGGCCACGTGGCCGGCTGCCCTGTAGATTATATGGTCGCCACTATGACGAATGACAGAGTGTTCCGTTGACGAACGGCCGCCCGCCTGCGATCAACGGCTCCACAGCGCTTGGCGGGCGGCTCCACATCCACTCGAATCCGGCTAAGTCATCAGGGCAAACGATTCAAGGAGGAATCATGAAAGTGCTAACGAAAGTTATTGTTTTGATAGGGGTCACTCTTTTTCTGGCGAATGCGTCGTTCGCTCAGCAAGTGAAGACGGACTACGATCGCGCGGCCAATTTCAGTCAGTACAAAACCTATAGCTGGAAGAAAGTCCAGACACCGGATCCGTTGTGGGTTCACCGGATCCAAGCCGCGGTGGACACAGCGCTGGCAGCGAAAGGCCGGACCCAGGTGGAAGATGGCGGTGATATCTCAATTGTCGCGATCGAGATCGACCGAGACCACCAGACTCTGAACACGTTCTACGATGACTTTGGCGGCGGCTTTCGTTGGCGTGGCTTTGGGGGCTTCGGAGAAGCCACAACTACATCCGACACGTATACAGTTGGCACGCTTGTTGTCGATCTCTTCGATGCAAAGACCAAAAACCTGGTTTGGCGAGGCGTGTCCAGCGGCATGCTTTCCGACAAGTCCGACAAGAACATCGAGAACCTGAACAGGGGTGTGCGGAAGCTGTTTCAGCACTTCCCTCCTGATGCGCTCAAGAACTCTTGAGGTCGAAAATGACCCGCCACAGCGCCATTTTGGAAGGAGAAACCATGAGATTCAAATGGCTAGATTCAAAAGCCCTGATTTTGAAAAGCAGAAAGGCATTCGTCACTTCGCTTGTTGCAGCCGTCGTGGTCACAGCCGCGGGGTGCGCCGTCGGTTGGGCCTCTCTAGCTTCGGCCCAGGACCTCTCGCGACAGCCCAGCGCCGCGGAAGCCCCGTTCCTAAAAAGAGAACGACGCCGCCATGACGAATATGATGAATGACATGGCCGTGAAGCCCACGGGCGATGTCGACCATGACTTCGTAGCGATGATGGTTCCGCATCATCAAGGCGCTATCGACATGTCCGAAGCGGAGCTCCGCTATGGCCACAACGAGCAACTTATCCGCATTGCCCAGGACATTGTTGTTGAGGAGCTCCAAGAGATCGCGGCGATGCGCGCCGCCTTGGGCGAGAAGCTGACGCCGAAGGAGGCAACGCTTGCGGCTAGCTCCGCGGGAACCGCGGCGGGACCAGGTTTCTCTTCGCTCGTACCGGCGAACAATGTGCCCCGGTCCCTCAAGACGGAGCGGCCCTTCCTGGCAGAGAACACTGCCGCGATGACGAAGATGATGAATGACATGCAGGTCAAGCCGACCGGCAATATCGACCGCGATTTCGTCGCGATGATGGTGCCGCACCATCAAGGGGCGATCGACATGGCCCAGGCGGAATTGCGCTATGGACGCGACGCGCAGCTGAGGCGCATCGCCCAGGAGATCATCGTCGACCAGACCCAGCAGATTTCTCTCATGCGCCTTGCCGTGGGGGAACCGCTGCCGCCCTCCGTCTCGTCGCCCACTGAACCCGCTGCCTAGCCGCTAGCTGGGCGCGGTTCCGCTGCCACGTCGACTGCGCGCTGCGGGCAACTTGGTGTGGCAGAGGGCAGCCCTCGGCAGATATACTCGCCGCCATGACGAAGATGATGAATGACATGCAAGTCAAGCCGACCGGCAATATCGACCGCGATTTCGTCGCGATGATGGTGCCGCACCATCAGGGGGCGATCGACATGGCCCAGGCGGAATTGCGCTATGGACGCGAGGCGCAGCTGAGGCGCATCGCCCAGGAGATCATCGTCGACCAGACCCAGCAGATTTCTCTCATGCGCCTTGCCGTGGGGGAACCGCTGCCGCCCTCCGTCTCGTCGCCCACTGAACCCGCTGCCCAGCCGCTAGCTGGGCGGGGTTCCGCGTACGCGTCTACTGCGCAAGGAGGTAGCTTCTAACGGAGGGAACTGGCTGCCAGTCGTTTTGGCCTTGGGGGGCGATTATTGCTCGCCGGCGGCATATCAATATGGATCCTTTCCCGCCCTCTTTCGCAAATCCTTCAGGTTCCACCGAGAGACCCCAGCCGGCGCTTCAGTCCAAGAATTGATTCGCCGAGAAATTGGTACTACCATTTCGGCGTCTCAGAGATCCCTAAGTCACAACACCCGTAATTTAGGAGGTAAGGCGATGCAAAGGGGAATCGGTCGTCTAGGAGTATCCGCAATTCTATTTGCCGGAGTGGCCGTCGCCGCGGCGGCGCCGGATGTGCTCAAGGACTCAACGCCCACGCCCTATCACCGCGTGGACGGCTTTGCGGCCGAGCTTCCTAAGGGACAGCAGTGGGGTTCTGTCACCGGCGTGGGCGTGAACGGCGGCCATATCTGGGTGGTCGAGCGCTGCGGGCAGAATTCCTGCGACGGCTCCCCCGACGATCCGATCATAGAATTCGACATGAGCGGCAAGCCGATCAAGAGCTTTGGCGCGGGCCTGTTCGTATCGCCGCACGGCCTGACCTTCGACAAGGACGGGAATTTCTACGTCGCCGATTACCAGGGCAAACCGGACAAGGGCCGCGTGGTCTACAAGTTCAACCAGGACGGCAAGATACTGATGACACTCGGCACGCCGGGGGTAGCGGGCAGCGGACCGAACCAGTTCAGCGAGCCGAACGAAGTGGCGATTGCGCCTGACGGCGATATTTTTGTGGTGGACGGGCACTCAGTAAGGCCGGGGTCCGCGGCGCGCATTGTAAAGCTTACGCCGGACGGCAAGTTCATAAAGGCGTGGGGCCAGCTGGGAGACGGGCCGGGCGAATTCAAGCTGCCGCATACCCTGCGCTTTGACAGCGAGGGCCGGCTTTGGGTGGCGGATCGCGACAACAACCGGCTGCAGGTGTTCGACCAGGACGGGAAATTCGTCGCGCAGTACAAGCAGTTTGGACGCCCGGTAGGCCTCGATATCGAGGGCAACACCATTATCGTGGCGGATTCGGAATCGACGCCCAAGTCAAACCCGGGTTACACGCGCGGACGCGGAATCACCATCGGCAACTGGAAGACGCTGAAGGTAACGGCATTTATTCCGCTCGAAGGCGACGACGGAAAGCCCGGAACCAGCGGTCCCGAAGACGTGAAGATGAGCGGCGGGGCGGTTTACGCCGGAATGATCACGCAAAAACTCTTCGTGAAGTATGTGAAGTAAACTCGACGCGCTCTTCTAACACCCAACGTGAATACCCGTGTTGGCCGAAACAACAGCCGCAACGCAGGAGGTGAAAAAAGTTGTTGAAAGGAATGGAGGCGCGGGTCGGAATCGAACCGACGCATAAAGGTTTTGCAGACCTCTCCCTTACCGCTTGGGTACCGCGCCAATCAGGATGGAAATTAACTTTTTAGCGGGCCATTTGGCAAGCTCATTCTAGCCTTGCCTTGCGCGCGAGAGAACGTTCCCTGTCGAACGTCCCCTTCAGTCACCCCTTCTCGGATGCCCAACCGGCCCGGCCTTTCGGTCTTTCGGTCAATTGGCGCACGCCGCCCCGTGGATGGCTCGAAACTGGAGCGGGAGACGGGACTTGAACCCGCGACCCTCGCCTTGGCAAGGCGATGCTCTACCACTGAGCTACTCCCGCATGGGGCCTCGGGTAGTATAGCGATTGCCCGAGCGGGCGGTCAACGCAGGTGCGGGATAGAAGACAGGGCCCGGCAAAAGTGCACCGCCCTGCCTTCACGGTCAATCACCAGTAGCGCCTTTCTCAGGACCGACCCGGCTCACGTCCATGCGAACATCAATGAGCACATCGCCCTGATGTCACCAGGCGACAGTGCGGGGCCCGTTTCGGCGTTCGTCTACCTCGCGCTACTCCCAGCGAAACACCTTCGCGGAAAGCGCCGTGCACACAGCGAACACTGCCGCCAGTGCGGCCACGTCGCCCAGGTGCGCCCGCCACGGCTCGCCCTTCCAGATCCCCCTCCAGCAGCGACACGGCGTAGGTCAGAGGAATCGCCCGCGCCAGTGCGTGCAGCGGCGGCGGCAGCGAGCGCAGCGGCACAAACAGCCCACACAGCCCCAGCATCGGATACAAAATCGCCGCTCCGATCGGCTGCGCGAAGCGCGCCGTCGGCACCAGGCTCGCTATGAGGAACCCCATCGACAAAATGCTGCACGTGCTCACCAGCAGCGCCAGCGCGAAACTGAACAGCGGAACCTCTATCGGAATGGGGTAATAGCGTTTGCCCGCCAGCACCAGCAGCCCCAGGGTCAGCAGCGTCAGCGCCAGCTTCGCCAGCACATGCGCCGTCAGAATCGTCTGCGGCCGCAGCGGTGTCGCCCGCAGCCGCCGCAGAATCCCGCCCTCCCGGTAAATCGCAATAATCGTCACCAGCGACAGCACGCCGGTCAGCGGGATCAGCACCGCCACGAACACCGGCAGCTCGACGCGCAGCACCGTGCCCGTCGCGGCGAGGCCCGGCGATCGCACACCGCTCCACCATCGCCCCACCAGCAGAAACACCACCACCGGAAGAACGATCGACCCGATCGCCCCAAGCGGCTCGCGCAGGAAGATCTTGATCTCCAGCCAAGTCAGCTTGCCCAGTCCGCGGAACATACCTTGTCTCCCCTAGTCGCGAATCGAATGGCCCGTCAGGTGCAGAAAAACATCTTCCAGATTCGGCTGCTCGGTGCGAAATTCCGTCACCCGGATCCGGTTCTCCCAGAGGCACTGCATCAGCTCGCTCACAAAATCCTCGCCTCGCCCCTCGATGGTGTAGCGCATCTCTCGCCGCGTCACCGTATTTACAGAGCGCAGGGCGCGCAGCCGTTCTTCGGCCAGCACGCTCTCGGTCGCCAGCACCACCGTGCGCGCCGGGCAGTGCCGCCGCACCAACTCCTCCGGTATGCCGACGTCGATAATCTTCCCCCGCTCGATGATCGCCACCCGGTCGCACAGCCGTTCCGCTTCTTCCATCAGATGGGTGGTCATCAGCACCGTCTTGCCGCGGTCGCGGATGGCCCGCACCAGCTCCCAGATCGCCCGCCGCGCCTGCGGATCCAGCCCCGTCGTCAGCTCGTCCAGAAACACCACTTCCGGATCGTTGATCAGCGCCAGGGCGATGAACAGCCGCTGCTTCTGCCCGCCGGACAGCGTCATGAACCATGCGTTTCGCTTGGCCGCCAGCCCCAGTTGCTCCAGCAGCCGGTCGCCGTCCACTGTCTTCGTGTAAAGCGACGCCCACAGATCCACCGCTTCCCGCACCTCGATCCGCTTCTGTAACTGCGCCTGTTGCAATTGCACCCCGATGCGGTTCTGCAGCGCGTACACGTCGCGGAACGGATCCAGCCCCAGAATCGAAATCGTGCCCCGGTCAGGCCGCCGCACGCCCTCCACGCACTCCATCGTGGTCGTCTTCCCGGCGCCGTTCGGCCCGATCAACCCGAAGATTTCCCCCTCATTTACCTCGAACGACACGTCGGCCACCGCCACCGTCGCGCCGTAGCTCTTACGAATGCCGCTGACTTTAATCACAGGACGAGGAGATTTGGGCGCACCCATAGCTAGTCTGCCAGCCATTCTTACATGCGTTCGCTGCCGTCATTCGAGTGGCCGCTGCCAGTCGCGTCGCGCAGAGACTGGTGACATCAGGGCGAGGTGCTCATTGATGTTCGCATGGGCGTGAGCCGGGTCGGTCCTGAGAAAGGCGCTACTGGTGTTTGACTGGCGACGTCTAGGGGGCGCACTTTTCCCGGCCCCTGTCTTCTATCCCGTCAACGCAGGTGCGGCTGCGGGTATGCTCCGGCGCCCGCTTCTTCTCCCACCTGATGCCCATCCCGCATATGCAGAATTCGATCGCCCACGGCGGCCGCTTCGGGGTTGTGCGTGATCATTAACACTGTCTGATGGAATTCCTGGTTGGACTGGCGCAGCATTTTGAGCACTGCATCGGAGTTGGCCGTATCCAGGTTGCCCGTGGGTTCATCGGCGAGCACGATGGCGGGACGCGTGATCAGCGCCCGGGCAATCGCAATCCGTTGTTGTTCTCCCCCGGAAAGCTCTGAGGGCCGGTGATCGAGCCGGTTGCGGATGCCGAGCAGCTCCGTCAAATCTGCCAGATATTTCTCGTCAGGCGCGGCGCCCGGTCTGGCGATCTCGAAGGCAATCTCGATGTTGCCCCGAGCCGTCAGCGTCGGGAGCAGGTTGAACTTCTGAAAGACAAAGCCAATCTTGCTTCTCCGCATGCGCGTCCGCTCGGAATCGCGCAACGTGGCGAAGTCCACTCCGTCGATCAGAACACTGCCCGAGGTGGCGCGCGTAAGCCCTCCCAGAACGTAAAAGAGCGTCGACTTGCCACTGCCGGACGGGCCGACAATGCTGACAAATTCGCCCGGTTGGACGGTGAAGGAGATCTTGTTCAGGGCAAGAACTTCTACTTTGCCCGCCCGATAGACCTTGCTTACATCGTTGGCCGTGATAATGGGCTGCACACAACCGATTGTAAATGCAGCGTGGGCCATCTCTCCGTGCCGGGATGAGGTCTCCACGCCGGCATGAGGCTGCGGTGGATGAAGCAGCCGCCCCGCTGTATTTAGGAGCCGAGGGCCAGCGAAACGGTGGGGCACTCTACGGGACGCGCCTTTTTCGGCCCTCGCTTGCGGGCCATCATCAGATGGATTCGTTCCAGTACCTCGAGCGGCGAGCAGGCCCCCTTGGGCAGAAAAGCATCGGCGCGATTGGCGCGTTCGTAGGATTTAACGCTGCCGCTGATCAGAATTGTCGGCACCTCCGGCGCGAATTCTTTCATACGCCGGATCAGCTCATTGCCATCCATGCAGGGCATGAGCAGATCGCTGAGCACCAGATCGATGCCGCCATTGCGAAACAATTCGAGCGCCTTTTCACAATCGAGCGCGGTGAGAACACGGTATCCCCGGGTTTCCAGCATGAATTTGCGGACGGAGAGAGCTTGTTCGTTATCGTCAACACAGAGAATCGTCTTCTTCGGCCTCATGGGTTCCTAAACTGCTCGTCGAGCGGGTGCAATGACGGACGACAGCTCTCCCGAGCACGCCCGTTGGGGGGGTTCCGTCGACCACAATCCAGACCCGTTGGGAACAGGAAGGCACAGCCGTGGCGGCGCGAGAAGAAGAGGCAAAGCCTCTCCCACCCGCAAAAACGGCACAGCGCCATCCTGCCCGGCTCGGGTCACAGGTTGCGGAGAAGGGAAGCGGCAAATTGCATTGTTGCCCGCGCACGGTTGGGAATAGACCTCGCGGGAGGCGGTTGAAAAACCCGGACCTCCGCAGGTAGCCCATTGCGAGCAGTGCACATGCAGGCGCTTCCGCTCTAACTCAATTGTCAGTCTTTAAAGTGAAAGTCGCGTCCCGAAGATTCGCAACGCTTGCCAAGAGTACGAATACCGAAGCGGCCTGTAAACGGAGAAGATGAAGCGAAATATTGCGAATTTTTCTGCTGGAGTTCCACCGGAAGTTGTATTCCTGCCTTCATTCCTGCGTCCGCGGGCCTTCCGCCCTGTTGAAAGAATGTGAATCATCCAAGGAAAAGACGCCTATTTGCAGCGAGAACGGTGCTTCCCAAAAGAGGGTTTTCCGATCATCGGACGCATGTGGTTTACTTCAGAATGACAGTAGGGTATTTCGAGGTCCCTCCGCTGGCGTGTTCGCTGCGCCCGCAGCGCGCAGCGGAGAAAAGAGCACCGGTGGCGAAGGGGTTAACGCGCTGGTCTGCAAAACCAGTATTCGCCGGTTCAACTCCGGCCCGGTGCTCCAAAAATCTTCAACGGTTTACGATGCAGCTCAGACTAATCGAGAGGAACGTGAAAGCCCGCAGGGCTCGGTCGTCCAGCGAGGTATTCCTGCACCACAGGGAGGAACGGTGCCGTCATCATCAGCAGAGCGTGAGCAGCGACCGGCATCAGCATCCATGACTTCCAGCGAGCCGTCGGCAGGATCACGCCGCCTCTCTTCATAACCCGAACGGAGCCTACCCCTGCCGGCACGGAGCCGTTGCGATCCATCGTTTTGATCGGTCCGCCCCAAGGGCACAGGCAAGATCACCAAGGGCACAGGCCGGGGAATTGGGAGAATATTCCACCATCACCATGAGAGGCAGACGCCCCCGGCTCCCTCCGAACCACAAGGCTAGGCTGCGCCGAGATCCCGGAGCGAGACAGACCATCCTTTGGCGCTAGTTCAGATGCAGCGCGGACTTCAGGTCAGAAGTGAATTCATGCAACAGATTCTCGACGAAGACCTCGCCCATCTCCTCGTGGCCAAACTGCACGCCCTGGACAAGAGGGTTGTAGAGCCGGTGTGGGTACCAGTAGGTGGAGATCATACCGGAACCATAAGCGCCCGCCAGTTGAGGCACATCGAGCGTCATCCGTCCGCTGCGGCTGGCGGTGACAAAGCTCATCTTGAGCGCATGGCCGGTGCGCCGGAAGACCCCCTTGCACTGGCAGGGGGCATAGCGCAGATCGAAGCCGCTTGCAGCCGCCAGCCCTTCGTGGATCGTATTGCGGGCCGCGAGTTGGCCATAGGCGCTCGCGAAGCGCCGCGTATAGCCACTGCCATCCGTGCTCCACTGTGTGGGCTCGTTCCGGACCTGGTCCACTAAGGCGTCGAGAGAGATCGTCAGGAAGGCTCCGGGAGAATCATACGTATCGCTCCAAAAACGCGCGAAACGCTCGCGGCCGGTCATAGGCCGCCATGTCGGTTGATTCCCCTGGGCAGAGGGCTCTTCCCCAGCGACGCTCGCGAAACTGGAGCTCTCGGCGATGGCGTTGAAATCGTCCCTCGGCTGAATAGCGACCGGCGCGTCGGGCAAAGGCGCCAGAGGTGGCAGCATTTGCGTGGGATACAGATCCATATTGCCCGCCGCGGGCTCGCTGGCCAGAAGGACAGCGCCATGCGGGAGCGTCTGCGCATGTGCTGCGGCGCCCATGCCTGAGCACAGCGCCAACAGGATGAAACCTCGAGAGACTTTCATGCCAACGCTCGTTTCTCGGGAGAAGGAGTTTTTGTATCCGGTGCGGGCAGACCATATTCGGGGGCGGCTGGATCCTCTGCGCAACATGGACAGCATCGCAGCGGCGGGCGCTGGATGCAAGCGCGTTCTTGTGCGAATTCTCTTACGAGAGCGCGAATCAGCATACCCCGAAGCCCTTTTGGGTAACCCGTTTTGGAAGCGCATTTCCGGTCGTGAGTGGGTACCGCGGAGCGCGAGCCTTGTGCCATCGCGCGTCCTCATTTCCACTCTTCAACTGAAGCTGGATCAGTAGCTTGGCCCTATCTTACGCGTCCGCTTGGGGTCCCAATCCCGAGCTTTTTTTCCCCGCGAGAAGGTAATGTGTTCAAGGACGCCTAATATCCGCCGGGACCAGCGCCATAGGCCAGGTTTTCAAAGCGGGTGTACTCGGCAAAATAGGCCAGATGTACGGAGCCGGTGGGGCCATTGCGCTGCTTGGCGATGATGATCTCGGCCTTGCCCTTGGTATCCGGATCCTCGTCGCCGTTCTCGTCTTTCTTGTAGTAGCTCTCGCGATGAATAAAAGCGACGACGTCGGCATCCTGCTCAATCGAGCCGGACTCGCGCAGATCGGAAAGGATCGGTTTCTTGTCCCCCGTGCGCTGCTCCGTGGCGCGGCTGAGCTGAGAAAGCGCGACCACCGGTACGCGCATCTCCTTTGCCAGTGCCTTCAGCCCGCGGGAGACGGCTGAGACCTCCTGGTTGCGATTCTCGTAGCGGCGGGAGCCGATGCCCGGGGTGCTTGCGGACATCAGCTGGAGGTAATCGACAACGATTAGATCGAGTCCGCGTTGCTGCCGTTCGACCCGCCGCGCCTTGGCGCGCATCTCCGAAAGAGAGATTGCGGGCGTGTCGTCGACGAAGATCTTCGATTCGGCCAGCCGCTCGAGGGCCTCGGTCAGCTTGTCGCGATCTTGCCGGGGAATGAAGCCCGTCTGAATCTTCTTCATGGAGACCTCTGCCTGAGAGGCGAGCATGCGCCGGAGGAGAGACTCCTTGGACATTTCAAGCGAGAAGATGGCGACGATCTTGCCATCGCGGACGGCCGCGTTCTCGGCGATATTGATCGCCCACGCCGTCTTGCCCATGCTGGGACGAGCCGCGATGATGATCAGATCGGAGGCCTGCAGGCCGCACGTCATCTTATCGAACTCTCCGTAGTGCGTGGCTAAACCGGTCACCTCCCGCTGCTGCGCGTAGAGGTTGTCGATGGTTCCGAAGGAGTCGCGGACGATCTCGGAAATGCCGACAAAGCCACGCGTGATGCCGCGCTCGGAGACGTCGATCAGGCCGGCCTCGGCGGCCGCAATCACCGCTAGCGCATCGTCGCTCTGGTCCACCGCCCGGCTAATGGTCGTCGTGCAGATTCCAATCAACTGGCGCGCTAACGATTTGTCCTTGACGATGCGGACATATTCCTCAATGCTGACGCGGCGCGGCAAGCCCTCAGTGAGCGAAGCGAGATAGGCGACACCGCCGACCGCTTCGACCTCTTTGCGCCGGGCCAGCTCTTCGGCCAGCGTAACGATGTCGACGGCGCGGGAAGCATCGATCAGCTCCGCCATCCGGCTGTAGATACGGCGATGCGAGTCCAGAGAAAAATCGTCAGCCGTTATCTTTTCCGCCGCTTCGTTGTAGCAGTGATTGTCGAGCAGGATGGCGCCTAGAATGGAGCGCTCCGCATCGATGCTGGAGGGAAGGCCGCGTTCAAACGAGAGGTCGGAGGTGGTCGCCATGGAAAAATCTCCAGCGTCAGTGTTTCAAAAAACTCCTTGTGCATATTCACTTCGATGTCTGCAAAAACTCGGCCGACTCCCGCGCGTCGCCCGAAGCCTATCGTCGATAATTATCTTTATGCGTGATTTGATCAAAGATTTTTGGGTCTGTGGCCTCTTGTTGGTCACCCTCCTCTATGCCGGAGGGAAGGCAGCCGCGCAACAGGCCCCGGCGGTCCCTTCAGACGAAGCAGCGCAGCAGCTCCGGCAAATGCAGCAGGTAGAGGACCGCTGGAGCGATGCGGTCAACAAGCGCGACCAGTATGAGCTCGAGCTGGTGCTGGCTCCGCAGTTTATCGACATCTCGGCTACCGGCGACGTGACCACGCGCAACCAGCAGATCGCGGCCCTCTTTGTCAAAAACGCGGAACCGGTTTCAACGGAGCGGAAGGCGATCAGTGCCCGGTTCGTGGGCAACGTCGCGATCGTGAACGGCACCTATGCGATGCGTTGGAAGCTGGACAAAGGTCCAGTCGATGAGAAGGGAATTTTCTCGCACGTCTTCGAGCACACAGGGGCGGGCTGGCTCTGCCTGAACGCGCAGCAGACAGTGGTCGCCGAGGGCGAGGCAGGAAAGCAAGCGGCGGCGACGGAGAATCCCAAATCCAGGTCGAGCAACGCCGCTCTGTCGATGCATATACCGCTGGTCTATAAGGGACCCGACGGCAGTCAGCCCGCCCCCGCGCCGGGAAGCAATGCCCCACCCAATTAGTTGACGGTGGATATTGCGTCTAAAATTGGTCCAGCTCTACCCGGCGATACGCTGGTCTGCCGGCAGATGATTCTGTTCCCCATGTCAGCCGTTCGCGAAGTTAAGCTTTCCTGTCATCCCACGTTGCTGAGGTCGAGAGATGTCCACGCCGCAGACCATTCCCCTAGAGCAGGCTACCGAGATTCGCCGGCTGGCGCACGATCTGAGCAATGCGCTCGAGATCATCGTGCAAGCCAACTACCTGCTTGCCACGACCGCCATCGACGCCACCGCCAAGGAGTGGCAAAAGCTCCTCGATCAAGGCGTACAGCAGGCCGCCTCTATCAATCGCGATCTGCGCGAGTACATCCGCGCCAATAGTTAGCCTTCCAGGCACACGCGAGCGAGCTGCCACGAATGGCCGCGGCGCGGCGTGTGCCCTTGTGGCGACTGTCTACACCAGTTTGGCGTCGAGCGTAATCTCCGTGTTGTTTTTGAAGAGACGGGAGATCGGGCAGTTTTCCTTGGCCTCTTGCGCTGCCTTGTCGAAGGCGGCTTTGTCGGCATTGGGCACTTTGGCTGTCGTTGTCAACTTGATCTTGGTGATGGTTGGACCGGCGTCGGTGCGGTCGAAGGTTACCGCCGCAGTGGTCTCGAGCGATTCCGGCGGCAAATTCGCGGTTGTGAGTTGAGCGCTCAGCGCCATTGTGAAACATCCGGCATGCGCGGCCGCGATCAGCTCCTCCGGGTTGGTGCCGATCCCATTCTCAAATCGCGTGCTAAACGAGTACTGGCTCTCCTTGAGCACTCCACTCTGCGTCGAAATCTTGCCTTTGCCATCTTTCAGGCTGCCTTGCCACACTGCCTTTGCCGTGCGATCCAT
Source organism: uncultured Acidobacteriaceae bacterium (assembly GCA_963746665.1). Classification (GTDB taxonomy): domain Bacteria; phylum Acidobacteriota; class Terriglobia; order Terriglobales; family Acidobacteriaceae; genus PALSA-350. The sequence continues at coordinate 453,844 of CAVVBW010000001.1, forward strand.
AAAAACTCCTTTTTGAATTTAAGTCGGAAAACTGCCGGATACATCGCCAAAGGCGACGAAAGTTGAGCTGCGGTTGAGCCCGCTATGGACTTAGGTGGAGGCGCCAGCGCCGCCGCATAAGTTCTAGCAGGCACTCAATCGAGCATATCAACCGCCGGGCCCGAGCGTCGACCGCGTCAGCTCCTTGATGGCGGTTTTTAAGATTAAAAAGATAGCGGTTTGAAGATTAAAAAACCGGAGCGTGGCCGCGCCATCAGCGAATGAACGGAACGTAGGCGTGCACGCGTGAGCGATAAGAGAAGAAGGAGTCCTGAAAGCGTTCAGCCAATAAGCGCTCCTCCGCGCGCACGCGAATCTCGGTGCCTGCCAGGAAGACGACCAGCGCCGCGGCAAAGATTGGCCACCAGGTCAGGGCAGCTCCCGTCGCCAGCAGCATGCCCAGCATCGAGGCATAAATAGGATGCCGAACCCAGCCGTACGGACCTGTTTGGATCAGTTCGTGATCTTCACTGAGCGCCGCTTCGTAGCGCCAATGCTTGCCAAGATGGTGAGTGGCCATCCAAGCGAGCGCCATCGATAGAGGGGCGAGAACCATGGAAGCGATCAAGCGAGGCGCGGCTTCGTGAAAACCCCATGGCCGAATATGAGCCCAGACCAGTACATAACCAACCATTTCCAGAAGAATGCCCCACTTGGACGCGGGCGCTCTGACTACTTTTTTCTGCCCAGCCGCCCGTTTGCGCGCCATCAGAAATGCGAGCGACCACGCGACCCAGCAGAGGATGAGTTCGACGAGGGCGATTCTCTGGAGCATCCGCTCAATTGTATCTGCGAGCGGTTCCCGGTTTCCGTATGGCGCGCGGATCGCCTTACACTGGACGAGTGCGACCGCACTTGGCTACCCTCCTCGCCGACTTCCGCCGTCATGGACGCCAGATTGCCATCGTGACCCACCGCGGCAACCGCTCTTTTCCCTGTACCTGGGAACAACTGGCGGATTGGAGCGCGCGTTTTGCCAACGAGCTGGGCCACCGGGGTTTACAGCAAGGCGACCGCCTTCTCATCTGGGGAGACAATTCCGCGGAGTGGGTTGCCGCCTTTTTCGGCTGCGTGCTTCGCGGAGTGGTCGCCGTGCCGCTCGATGCCGCCGGGAGCACGGAGTTTGCCCGCCGGGTCGTGGCCGAAGTGCAACCGAAACTGATCGTGGGCAATCCCGAGCTGATCGACCGCCTGGATCCTGAGCCGCCCATCTCCTCTCTCGGCTTCGATCAACTTCCCGGCTCGCTGCGGGCGCCGGATTACCGCCCCATCCCCAATCTCTCCCGCGACAGCATTTTGCAGATCGTCTTCACCTCAGGCACGACTGCCGAGCCCAAGGGTATCGTGCACACGCACGGCAACGTATTGGCCTCGATCGATACGCTCGAGGAAGAGATCGACAAATACCGGCGCTACGAGCGGATTGTCCGTCCCCTGCGCATTTTGCACACCTTGCCGCTGAGCCATGTCTTCGGACAGTTCATGGGTCTCTGGGTGCCCCCGCTAATTCCCGCCGAGGTGCACTACGAGTCGCGCCTCGAAGCATCTCGCCTGGTCAGAATGGCCCGCGACGAGCGCATCTCTGTGCTGGCGGCGGTTCCTCGAGTGCTCGATCTATTGCGCGCGCACTTCACTGCGGAGATGCCTCTGCTCACGGAGCAGCTCTCCCAAGCCGCCGGGCTGAGGATCTGGAAGCGCTGGTGGCGCTTTCGCAAACTGCATCGCCGCTTCGGTTTCAAGTTCTTGGCATTCGTCTCTGGTGGGGCCACGGTGCCTTCTGATCTCGAGACCTTCTGGACCAATGCCGGCTTCGCCCTCATCCAGGGCTATGGAATGACCGAGACCACCGCGCTGGTCACGCTCAACCACCCCTTCAAGCCCGCCCCGGGCAGCATCGGCAAGTTGCTCTCCGGAAGGGAGATCGAGATCGGGCCGGACGGGGAAATCCTGGTGCGCGGCGCCTCGATCGCGGACCGGATCTGGCAGCAGGGAAAGATGCACCGGCGGGCAGAGGACTGGCTCAATACGGGTGACCTCGTGGCGCGCGATTCCCAAGGGGAGCTGGTCTTCGCGGGCCGCAAGAGCGACATAATCGTAACCGCCGCGGGAATCAACATTCATCCCGGCGACCTTGAGGCAACGCTGCGCCGCCAGCCTCATGTCCGCGACGCGGTGGTGGTTCCCTATGCATCGCCTTCGGGTCCTGCCCCGGCGGCCATTCTGATTCTCGATTCCCCCTTGAGCGCGGGGGCGGCCGTTGAGGGGGCCAATCGCGAGCTGGCCGCCTTCCAGCAGATTCTCTACTCGTTGGTTTGGCCGCAGCCGGATTTTCCCCGGACCTCGACCGGCAAGGTCCTGCGCCGCCAAGTGCAGAGCTGGGTCCAGCAATCGCTGAACCATCAGAGCGGCGTGGCGGGGACGGCAGTGGACTCTCCTGCCGACCCGCTGGTCGATCTGCTGCGACGGATTCAGCCGGCAAACCGGGACCGGTCCATCGCCGATAGCGATCGCTTGAGTGAGGATCTGCACCTGGACAGCCTGGCTTCGGTTGAATTGCAGGCCGCCCTCGAAACCCGCTTCGCCGTCGAGCTCGATGACACGGCTTGGCAGCAGGTGCGAACGGTCGGCGAACTGCGCGCTCTGCTTCACCCCACGCCGGAGAGGCCCGCAATTCCGGTTCCTTCCTCCCCGGCTGCGCGGCCGGCCGGTCCTGCCCGCCCTACGAACGGAAGCCCGCGAACGGGCCTTTCCTCGCTGGCCCTGGTGGCCGCCCGTCAGCTGGCTGCGCATCGGATTTCTCGAGGTGGTCGTGCGCCCCTTGGTGTGGCTGGCGCTGGCGCCCCGGGTCGAGCGCCGCGCGGCCATTCCTCAGCCCTCTCTCCTGGTCTCGAATCACGTCACTGCGATCGATCTCCCGATCATCCTCTACGCGCTGTCCGTCAAGGAGCGCGCCCACGTCGCCGTCGCCATGTCAGGGGAGTTACTGGCTGGATGGCGCGTGGGAAAGGCGCAGGTTCATCGTATGGCCGGCCCGCTTACGCCTATCGCCTATTGGCTGGTCACCGCGCTCTTCAACGTATTCCCCCTTCCCCGAAGGAGCGGACTGCGGCAGAGCTTCGCTCATGCCGGCGAGGCCCTCGACCGGGGTTATCACGTACTTGTTTTTCCTGAAGGCGGCCGGTCCGCGGGCGGCCAGTTGAGGGCCTTTGAGCCCGGCATAGGATTGCTGGCGCAGCAATCGCAGGTCATGGTGCAGCCGGTCTATATCGCAGGGCTGGGCGCGCTCAAGCAGCGCCCTAAGTCCTGGTCGCCGCGATTCTGGTTCCGGCCTGGACCGGTCACGGTTCGCCTGGGAGAGCCCCTGGCCATGGCACCTGGAGAAACGCCGGCATCCTTTGCCCTGCGTTTGCGGAACGCGGTTCTCGATTTAGAGGGCCCGCGCTAAGATTCCAGGGCGCCCAATATTGCAAGGCTTCGCGGTGTTGCCGCTCTCGCCCTCTTGCCGGTTCGCCCGGTCCAGGGCTCACCTGCAATTCACCCATGCCGCAATTCACCCTCTTACTAAATATTCCAGGGCCCGCGCTGAAGCGCTGCGCCCTCCAAACTTGTCAAGCGAGCGAAGTCGAGGGATCTGCGTTTTTCCTTCTGTCCCGGTCGCGGTCCTTGGGTGCCCCATCCTTGACGAAGTCAAGGGTGGGATTCCACTGCTGAAGAGTCCCTCGTATTCCGCTCAATACCGCAGCTCTCAGGCGCCCGAGCAACCACGAAAGGCGGCGAAGCCGCGTGTGCCCGTGCGGCCAGCACCCGCTAAGCGGCCAAATGTTAGCCGTTGAGGATCTCCATCAACTTGTTGACGGTGCGATTAAGGTCTTTGTCATCGCGGCGCTGCGCGTCGATCTTAGCGATGGAGTGCATGACGGTGGTATGGTGCTTACCGCCAAACTGCCGTCCGATCTCGGGCAGAGAGGCCTCCGTCATCTGCTTGGCAAGGTACATCGCGATCTGCCGGGGCACCACCACCGAGCGGGAGTTGTTCTTCTGCTTGAGTTCGGCGATGCGCATGCCGAATTGTTCGGCGACCGCGCGTTGGATGGCCTCGATCGTGATCTTGCGGACCTGGGTATCGATGAATTGTTTCAGGCACTGTTGCGTGGTGGAGAGGGTAATCTCCACGCCATTCAATCCGCACCAGGCGACCAGGCGCACCAGAGCGCCTTCGAGCTCCCGCACGTTGGTGCGGACATTGGAGGCAATGAAGAGGGCAACATCGGTCGGCAGCGTGACGTGCTCGCCCTCCGCCCTCTTTTGCAGGATCGCAACCTTGGTCTCGAGGTCAGGGGGCTGGATGTCGGCAATCAAGCCCCACTCGAAGCGGCTGCGCAGACGATCTTCGATTTCCGCCAGCTCCTTCGGCGGCCGGTCGGAGGCGATGACAATCTGCTTCATGTTTTCGTGAAGCGCGTTGAAGGTGTGGAAGAATTCCTCCTGAGTGCGCTCCTTCTGCGCCAGAAACTGAATGTCGTCGACGAGCAGAAGATCGACGGAGCGGAACTTGTCGCGGAAGCTGCTCATCTTGTCGTAGCGCAGCGAGTTCACCATCTCGTTGACGAACTTTTCGCTCGACACATAGCAGATTGAGCATTGCGGCTGGTGCAGCTTTACTTCATGGCCGATGGCATGCATCAAATGCGTCTTGCCCATGCCGACTCCACCGTAGAGGAAGAGCGGGTTGTAGGCTTTCGAAGGCCGCTCAGCCACGGCTTGCGAGGCGGCGCGGGCAAACTGATTGCCGCTGCCGATTACGAATGCCTCGAAGGTATAGCGCGGATTGAGCTGCGCCGCCGTGCTCCAGTCGAACTTCGCTTGCTGCGCGCCGGCGCCGTTCACCGGACGGTTGCCGGGACGCGGTGCGCCGGACGCGTCGGAGCCGACGGGGGCGAACCCTCCGTCCTGGCGCACGCGGATCTGGCTCGGATCCTCTTCTTGGGTTACGAAAGAAACATCGTCCAGATCCAGCCGAAAGACGTCGATCGCCTCTTGGATCAGATCGCCGTAACGGTCCCCCATGTTCTTGAACTCCGGCGCGGGAACGCGCACGAAGAGCACGCGGCCGTTCACGTGGCTGAAGCGCGTGGGCTTCAGCCATGTATCGAAGGATTGACGATTGATCTTTTTTTCGAGAGCACTGAGGATTCGCACCCAGGGGTTCAGCGCGGTAGTGGCTGTGGCGACAAAAGACATACTCTTCCTTATAAGTAAAAATGACTATGTAAAAACGACGCCAGCTACCCCAACATTTTTCCGAAAACAAAAACAGCGCGTTCGGTTGCTCAAGGTGCGCGGTTTATTGTTCGACGGCGAGGAAGCGATAGAGGATGAGTCCTCTTCGCGGGTCATTCCCGATCGGAATCCTTGAGTATGTGGGCGTCCAAAAATCAATTGAACGGAGCCGATACTAGCACAATTGAGAGACGCTGGAACGATCACTTTATTCTGAAGCGAATCTTTCCGGCGTAGTTGCACCAAGCATTGTGAAAGCTTCCGGGAAACACCCATTTGGAGATTGAGAGTTCGGCCTCGCAGCACGTCTTCGCCCGGTCCGGTATATACTTGGAGTTTGCCCCAGGCAGAATTTTCTTGAAGATCAGGAGCGCCGTTTCATGCCCAAGCGCACGTTTCAACCGAACCGCCGCCATCGTGCAAAGACGCACGGCTTCCGTACGCGGATGAAGACCAATGCCGGAGCCGCAGTGCTTTCTCGCCGGCGCGCGAAGGGCCGCAAGCGCGTCTCCGTGAGCCCAAGCTTCCGCGACTGAGCTTTCTTTCTCCTGCTGGTGTGAATCCTTATGCAGTCGATGAGTGAAATCCGGCTGCGCAAGCACGGCGACTATCAACGCGTGTATCGCGAGAGCCGCAAGCACTTTTCCGCGTCGATGACCTATTTCTACGCCCCCCGAAGCTCAGGGTCGAGAGGGGGCCCGCGCGTCGGTCTGACAGCAGGCCGCGTTCTGGGCAAGGCGATCGAACGGAACCGCATCAAGCGGCGCATGCGCGAGGCGATCCGTCTGAGTCTCGCCTCTTTAACGCGCGATGTCGACGTGGTGCTGCATCCGCGGCGCGCCGTGTTGACCGCTGGTTTCGCCGGGCTGCGCCGGGAAGTATCGAAGATTTTTTCCGCCATCGAGACCGCTCGAAGCCCAGAGGAGCCTCGAGAGAAACCTAGCCGCACGGGGGAGCGAGACAGATGATCGTTCGATTGCTCGGCTTCTACCAGCGTTGGATCTCGCCCGTGCTGCACTCGGCCACGGGCGCCGGAGGCGCCTGCCGCTTCCAACCCACCTGCTCGGAATATGCCGCCGTAGCCGTGGAACGGCATGGAGTTGTCCGCGGCCTGGCACTGGCACTCTGGCGCTTGTTGCGTTGCAACCCGCTCAGCCGTGGAGGGTTCGATCCGGTGCCGGGCATGTTCAACAAGGGTGAATTACAGGCGAGCACTGGATCGGGCGAGCCGGTAAGAGGGCGAGAGCGGTAGTACCGCGAAGCCCTGCAAGAGAAAGGACCCTGGTCGTGATTTCGGCACGGAGCAGCGCCGCCATTTACCATAGTTGAGTACCAAGCCATAGGGCGGCGGCAACGCCTGCCGCCCGGCTCATAGGAAATTTTCTTGGCTGAAATACGCAATCCGAATCAACCGGGCGGCGGGGGTGGGCAAGACTCTCGCAGTCTGCTTATCTTTTCTGCCGTCTTTGTTCTTTTTTTCCTGGGCATGCAAGTTTTTGGCCCGAAGAAGCCGCAGCCCGCGCCTGCTGCCGCGCCGGCGATAGCAACGAAAGCCGCGCCGTCCACCCCCCCTTCCGCCCCCGTTCCGGGTTCCACTGCCGCTACCACCGCGCCGGTGGTCTCTCAGGCGAGTGCCGCAACGCCCACCGTGGCCGCGGCGGGCGAGACGACAACGGTAGTCGAGAACGAGCTCTATCGCATCGCTTTTTCAAACCGCGGCGGCGAAGTCACTTCCTGGATTCTCAAGAAGTACAAAAACGAAGCCGGCGGACCGCTCGACCTGGTCAGCCAACAGGCCGCGCCTAAATTTGGTTATCCACTCTCCCTGTGGACCAACGACAAAGCCCTCAGAGAGCGGATCAACCAGGAGCTGTTTGTCGCCTCGGCAACGGGAACGCTCAATGCCCCCGCCACTCTGACGCTGACCTACTCGGAAAACGGCCTCGCGATCAAGAAGACCTTCCGCTTCGATTCAAGCTATGTGATCGACGCGGAGGTTACCGCCAGCAACCAGGGCAGTCCGATTCCGGCCTTGCTGGCATGGCCCTCCGGCTTCGGCGACCAGCAGACACAGCCCGACTACGCGCAGCAGCAAGTGAACCAAATGCAGAACGGCAAGTCGCAGATTCTGGCTGCCAAGAAGGTGGTCGATGGCGTCACGCTGAATGGTCCCTTCGATTGGGCGGGCGTGAGCGACTTGTATTTCGGCGCGGTCTTTCTGCCCGATTCGCCTGCCGAGGCATCGTTGGTCGGGCTGCACAATGAGATGGCGGTCCCGAGCGACCCCAAAAATCCCCAGAGCAAGACATTTTCCGCCGTTGTGTTGGGCGCGGCGGTCGGCTCAGAGGGAGGCAGCACGCACGCGCGCCTCTTCGTGGGGCCAAAGGTCATCGATGTGCTGAGCGCGGTGCACGCCACGGGCCCCAATGGCTCCTCGACTGGGCCGAGCATCGAGCCGATCCTGAACTTCGGATTCTGGGGATTCATCGCGAAGCCTCTCTTCCTCGTTCTGCGCTGGCTCTATGAGCACGTCGTCCCCAACTGGGGCTGGGCCATCCTGCTCCTCACCCTGGTGATCACGATCGCCATGCTGCCGACGCGCATCAAGATGATGAAGTCCGCGCTGAAGATGCAACGCGTTCAGCCGGAGATGAACGCGATCCGCGAGAAGTACAAGAAGTACAAAGCCAGCGACCCTCGCCGTGCGGACATGAACAAGGAAATCTTCGACCTGCAGAAGCGCGAGGGCGTCAACATGTTCGGCGGGTGCCTGCCCATGCTCCTCCAGTATCCCCTGCTCTACGGCTTCTATCGCATGCTGGGCAATGTGATCGAGCTTCGCCAGGCGCACTGGTATTGGCTGCACAATCTCGCCGCGCCCGACCCGCTGCACATTCTGCCCGTCTTCTTCATCGTGACCATGTTCCTGGTGCAGTATCTGACGCCCTCTCCGGGCATGGACCCGACGCAGCAGAAGATGATGGCCTTTACCATGCCGGTCTTCTTCGGCTTCATGACCTGGAATCTGGGTTCGGGGCTGACCCTCTATTGGGCCTTCAGCAACGTGATCAACGTGATCCAGCAGGCGATCATGAACCGCACCGGCACGGGCCGCCAGATGCGGGAACTCGCCGCCAAGCGAGCCGCAAAAAAAAAGGGCGGCCAGATGGTTCGCCGCTAGAGGAGTAAGGACCTCTTGTCGGCCTGGGTTATCGGCCTGGGGGAGTGCGATACTATTTCGATGCCGATCGACGATCTTGCCGCCGCCGCCCAAACCATTGCATCCTTCCTCAAGACCCTGACCACGGTTGGTGGCCTTCGGCTCAAGTACAGGATTACCGCGGGCGCCGGAGCCGGGGACCCGGATGGCCTCGAGAGCCGCGAGATTTATGTGGAGTTGGCCGGGCCGGATGCGCCGCTGCTGACCCAGCGTGGCGGCGAACTGCTGCGCGCCCTCGAACATATCGCCGCGAAAATCGTGCGCCTCGATCTCGAAGAGCACGACAAGATTTCCTTCGACGCGAATAACTTCAAGGCCATCCGCGCGCGCGAGTTGAAGTTGTCGGCGGAGACCGCCGCTGAGCGGGTTCGCCGTACCGGCCAGCCCTATAGCTTCGCTCCCATGAGTTCGCGCGAGCGGCGCATGCTGCACCTGGCCTTTCGCGGATTCGAGGATCTCGAAACAGAGAGCAGCGGCGAGGGTTTACGCAGGTTCGTGGTGGTCTACCCCCGCGGCGCCGAGCGCGTAAGCGCGCCGCGGCCGATGCGCAATGCCCATCAACGTCGATAACCCCGGCGATAGCGCCCGCGCGGACAACACGGACGCGGGCAACACTGACGCGGGCAACACGGAAACGATCGTCGCTGTTTCTACGCCGCCTGGCCGCGGCGGCATTGGCATCGTCCGGCTTTCGGGAGCGGAGGCCCGGCGCATCGCCGAGTCGATTTTGCGGCTGCGCCATCCGCTCGCCCATGCGCAGGTGCGCCTCGCCGCGATTCTCGAACCGGCAACGCAGGATGGAGAGGCACGAGCAAAGCTGGACGAGGCCATGGTGACGTATTTCGCCGCGCCGCATTCCTACACTGGCGAAGATGTCGTCGAGATCGCGGCGCACGGTTCGCCGGTAATCCTGGAAGCCCTGGTGGGATACGCGCTTGCGGAGGGCGCGCGTCTTGCCTATCCCGGTGAATTCACGGAGCGCGCCTTTCTGAGCGGCCGCATCGATCTCACCCAAGCCGAGGCGGTGCGCGATCTGATCGAAGCGCAGACTCTCTATCAGGCCAAGGTCGCGGCAGAGCAGATGGAAGGGGCGCTTTCACGGCGGGTCAAGCCGGTCAAGCAGCGGCTCGTCGAGTTGATTGCATTGCTCGAGGCAGGAATCGATTTTGCCGAAGACGATATCGAGGTTGCGCCGGCGGCAGCGATCCTTGCCCGGCTCATGGCGGCGAGGGCCGCGCTCGAGCCGATCGCGGCGAGTTTTCTCCACGGGCGCATTGTTCACCGGGGATTGACGCTAGCCATCGTCGGCCGGCCGAACGCCGGCAAGTCCTCGCTCTTCAACCGCCTTGTCGAGCGTGAGCGCGCGATCGTGACTGCGGCGCCGGGGACGACGCGCGATCTGGTCACCGAGCGGGTATCGCTCGGCGGAATTCCCGTGGAGCTGGTGGACACGGCGGGTTTGCGCGAGGCCGAAGACGAAGCCGAGCAGATGGGGATTCAAAAGTCGCGCGAGGCGCTGGCCGGCGCCGACATGGTGTTGCTGATCTTCGATGCAACCGAGAAACCAATGCCCGAGGAATTGGAGCTGCTGTCCGCGCTCGAGCGTCGTCCGGCGATCGTGGTTGAGAACAAGATAGATCTGCCGCGGGCGTTGCCGCGCATAACGGCGAGCACGGGGACGGCGAGCACCATAACGGCGAGCACGATGCCAGGCACGCTGCTGCCGGTCATGCGCACTTCTGCCTTGACGGGTGCTGGCATTCCGGAGCTCAAGGCTCAGATGCTGGCGATGGTGTGCGGCGCCCATGGCGAGCGGGAGAGTGGAATGTTGACCAACCTGCGCCAATCGCAAGCGGTAACGGCGGCGCTCGAGGCGCTCTCGACCGCGGAGCATGCGGTCGCGGATCGGGTCCCTCACGAGATGCTGCTGTTAGATCTCTACGGAGCGTTGCGCCAGTTGGACTCGCTCACGGGAGAGACCACCGCCGACGACATCCTGAATCTGATCTTTTCCACCTTCTGCATCGGAAAATAACCTCACCGGTGGGTTCAGAATTGGTCTGCCGGGCCGGAGCAGCCCTCGAACGTCCTTTGGCGAACGCGCTCAACGAAGCCCGTTAGACGTGAACCCGCTCACGATCCACGATTTGCGGCGACTGCAGCGGCTCAGCTCCTGAGAAGGGATTCGCTTCCGACGTAATCGAGAATGCTCTTGCATTGCACATGAGAAGGAGGGTATCCGGGGCGCTCACGCTGAGCGTACAGCGAAACGAAGGCGCATACTTTAACAGTGGGCTAACTACGCGGATGCCATTGTGAACGAGCCTCAAGTAATTGTCGGTAACTTCAACGGTGGCGTGGTCTAACCTATCGGTATTGCTTTGGCCTGCTTTTTCCGGTTCCCTGGGGGCAGTTTAGTATGGATTTTTGCTTTGGCCATGAGTAGACTGGGGTCCGAAACAATGACAACAGACACAGATGCCTATTTAGGATTTTTCCCGGGTGCCGAAATTGTCTTTGGAATATGCTGCCCATTGGGTACGGATTACCGTCCGGTCTTGGATACGCTTCGGAACTACCTCTCGCAGTTCGGTTACGTTACGAACGAACTCAAGCTAAGTGACAAGTTTGACGATGTATTGGAAAAGCTTGGATTACCGAAAATAGTTCGTACAAGCAGCAGAGCCGAAGAGATGGCGAGTAAGATCGAGGCCGGCAACCAAATCCGCAGACAGACAGCAAAGGCAGACATTTTCGCCTTGGTATCGGCAGGAGCCATCGCTGCCGATCGACCTGAAGGCGAAGAGGCGAGAGAACCGGTAGAGAAAGATACGCCGCAACCACAAACGGCGCACGTAATTGTCTCTCTTAAGCGCCCTGAAGAGGTTGAAACGCTCCGGAGAATCTATGGTGCAGGCTTTTTTCTAGTTGGGATCGCTTCGAGCGAAGCTGAGCGCCTTCGATATCTGCGGGACGAGCGAGGGGTGGAGGAGCTAGCAATACCGTCCCTCATCGACACCGATGCCAAAGAAGCAGATGATTACGGACAGCGAACAAGGGACACCTTCTACCTTTCGGACGTATTCGTTCGCGATGATGAGCACAAGACCGAGCTGCGGCGGTTCTTAGATCTCGTCTTTGGCTCCCCCTATGAAACTCCCACGATTGCCGAACGGTCAATGTACGCAGCATACGCCGCATCATTCACTTCAGCCGATCTGTCGCGACAGGTGGGGGCTGCCGTTGTCGATGAATATGGCGACCTGCTCTCAGTGGGATGGAATGACGTACCGAAGTTCGGTGGCGGCCTCTACGGTCCGGAAAATAAGGCTGCTGCTCGCGATATGGATCTTGGCGCGGACTCAAACGATGATGCGAAATCCACCATGGCCGATGCGATAGGCGCGGCTCTCGGTCAAGAATGGGACGAGAAGGCTCAGAAATCCAAACTGAGAGATGCTTTGAGGGCAGCGGGCCTGTTTGACATCACTGAATTTCAACGCGCTGTTCACGCGGAGATGGAGGCTATCTTGGCCTGTGGGCGCAGCGGAAGGTCAACTCGCAATGCAGTTCTATATGTCACTACCTTTCCTTGCCACAATTGCACCAAGCACATCATCGCAGCGGGTTTCCAAAAGGTGTTCTATATCGAGCCATACGCAAAAAGCAAGGCCTTGCAGCTCCATAGAGATGCGATCTCTGTTTCAAGTGATGGCAAGACGAATGCTTCAACTCTTGACGAAAAGAGAGTTCCATTTCTCTCGTTCATTGGAATCGGACCTCGGCGTTATCTTGATCTCTTTTCATTGACTCTTGGGACGGGATACAAAGTCGAACGCAAGGCGGAAGGAAAGAAAATTCTGTGGCGCAGGGCCACAGCGGCACCAAGATTGCAAATGCAGCCAATTTCGTATCTTGATCGAGAAGAGCTTGCGCTGAATCGTCTCGAGAAACTACTATCAACGAAGCGCCCAACTGAAGGCGCATATCAAACCGAAGAGCCTAAAATCGAGAAGCCCATATGACAAACACGAAACTTTGGCAACGTATGGATCAGGCCGTCAGCAAAGTGCAGACTTGGCCAGATTGGAAAAAAGGTTCAACCGCCAATACCCGCGCAGAACAACCGCCTACACCCACGATTCAGACAAAGCCCGACTCCCCCCAAAAATAGGTATTCATTGCAGACCTGCCTAGAGGGTCAGAAGCTGCTGCCAAAACGGCAGCTTTTATTTTGCTGCAATTGTGAATCCTACCGCTCTTCCCCGGCACCCCCCAGCGCAATCACACGCGTCTTGAATTTGGCCGGTCTTTCAGTGGCGACGATTCCCTCTTTGCAGGTATCAAGTGTTAGCCCCGCACTATCCTTGTCTTTACAGCCTTTGCAGAAGAGGCCGTCTTCAACAGGGATTCTTCCATTCGAGGAGCGTGGCTTCTCAGGCAGTAGGCCCTGTCACCTGCACCCAGCGCACATGGCAGCGCAAGGGGCCGGAATTCACCCTCTGTCCCGCTCTCTCATCGCAACGCACATTTTGGGAAGATTTTTGGCACAACGACACGAGCAACAGACCTTGTGACAGATAGTGTTTGCCTTGCGCGTGCGGTGATGCGATTCTTCTGTGATGAACGCTCCGACTTCGCCTGAGCAACCCTCTGAAAAGCCAATTCGTAAACCACGCCGCCTCGTCCTTTGGAGCGGTCTCTCGCTGATCGTCATTAGCCTATTAACCTCTGCCTACTGTGTATGGTCTCTACGCAGATTGAGCGGGGAAATCGACGACCTTTCATTCCAGCAAACCGCGTCGGACTACGGCTATGACAACGATCTGCTGTCGCCAGATGTGGGAACGATCCAGTTCATGCGCAAGGGCTACAGCATCGCCTTCGATACCGTGACTTATACGACGAGCGGGCTAGAGGTAACGGGTACGATTGGAAACCCCACGCAACTCACGCTATCCTCGCTGAACCTCAAACTTTCGGCGCGGCCCTATCTTTACAAGAATCGGGACAAGATCATCAAAGATCCGTGGTTCATGTTTGGCGAGGCCGGCGAAATCGGCTCTGGCCAGACAACCATAAACTATTTGGCGCCCGGTAAAACGGCGGCGTTTTCGATGACGATTCCAAACGTCAAGCAGACACCGGACGGATTTCAGATCGCGGCGTCGTTTTCGGGTGAGCGGTACAGCTATTAGGAAAAGAGATTTCCGGTGATGATCTGGTCCGGCGGTTTCAGCCTTAACCCGACAGGGACCAGAAGAGCTCTCTTATGTCGCGGATATGGCCCGACCACGCTTAAGCGTACATTGCGGCTATTTCCGTCTGCCTGCCTTTGCCTTGAGGGCTGGTTCACTCCGTACCCATTTCCGCAAATGAGCATCCACGCGCGCTTGCCATCCACGCCCGGAAGCACGGAGCCGTTCTACCACATCGCGCGAGAGGCGAATCGAAATCAGCTCTTTGGTGGGAGTCTTTTGCGGGCCGCGCGTTTTCAAGGAGCGGAGTTTTTCCTGCAAGGATGCCGGCAGTTTAGAGAATGGACTGCGCGCTTGAAATCCTCCGCCGTCAATTCCCGAACTTCCCCTTCATAATCGGTCAATCGTCTTCGGTTTGCCATATTTGCGCGCCTCCCTCCCGTTCGCCTTGCGAAAGCTGATTACTCGAATGCCGTTAGCGGTTTCGAGATAGCAGAGCACATGCAAGCGATTTTCCAGGTAGCCGATGGCAATCTGGCGGTTTTCCCCGCGCCGCTGTTCCTGAAGGTGTATCGCCGTCTCGAAATCGAAGTCCACCGCCCGCCCGAATGAGAGACCCGTTCCCGGATATTCCGCTCATTCTTTGCCGGGTCGAACTCGACTTGCATGCTCTGATTGTATATACACGCAAGTCCCTGTCAATCTGGGCCCCTCGCGGGGGGTACACGAGCAATTTGAGTCTCCAGTGAGTCTCAGTGGCGCTGGGCGATGGAAAGGCGATGCTGCAATGAGCAAGCGCAAAGCACGCGGAATGAGCATCGATCCATCGCCGTGCTGGAAGCCTCCGGCTGCCACTGCACTCGCCCCGCCGGCTCAGTCGGGCTCGGACGACGTGGCGCGGCGGCGGTGAATCTTACGATCAGGGGGGGAATCATACGAATAGGAGGAAACCACTCATGAGACTGGTTTGCCGAGCTATCACTATTTCCACCCTTGCCCTAACTCTCGCTGGCGGTGTTGCCGTCGCGCAGGAGGGCCGTGGGGACTACGTTCATCACGACCAGAGCCATTACGTCAGGCACGATGACTGGAAAAAGGGGCGCCACATCCAGCACGACGACTGGAATCGCGGGGAGCCGGTTGCCGACTGGCGCGCGTATCATCTGCACGAGCCTCCCAAAGGTTACGAATGGCGGTTGATCGACGGGCAGTACGTCTGCGCGAAGAGTGACGGCGTGATCTTCAAAGTGGTGGTGGCGCGCTAAAGGCTGCCGTGGAATGGTGCGTGCGCGCGCTTGGGGCCGGATGCAGATCCAGTGAGGCTCTCCTGGCCCTCGGCGCGCTGCGGAGGTTCTCCACCTCCCCCAACGTTTCCGAGCGCCGCAGCCAGTCTACGCGGCCGTCACACCCTCGAGCCATTCCCTCGCTTCGTTCAGCTGCTCGAAGGACCGGCACTCGATGCCTGCGGCCATTTCCACAGCCAAATCGCTCGCTCGGATGTGTTGCAATCGCGCGGGAAACACGCTATGATCTGCGAATCAGAGGAGACGGCGTAGTCTCTTCCTTTTCTCTCCGCCTTGCACCGTGACGTGCGGCGGTCCTTCACTCCGACAAATTAGCGTGTCTCCGCTCCGCGATGAGCCCTGACCTCTAGGAAAATCAAAAACCCAGATCCTGCCGATCGGAATGTCCGATACGCGTAGCGATTCTTCCTTGCCGAGCAGCAGGCTTACCGGGCGAAGCTTGAGGCCGAAGAGCGGGAAGCGGGGCTGCAGTGAAGCTCGGGGCCAGTATTCCTATGTTGTCCAAATTCTATTGCTAGGAGCTTACCTGTGAAAAATGCACTCGTGTTGGTGATGTTAGCTGGCTTTTCTGGAGCATGCTTCGCGGCGACGACTTGCAAGTCAATCTCCGTTCATGAGTCTGGAGGGTGGAAGCCGGCAGCTTCAGCCCCACGTGACGGAACAGTGGTGGAGATGCTGGAGACCTTCGGAAGCGCTCCTTGGTATGGACTGTTCAAGTGGACCAAAGATCAAAATGGCGTTGGGTCTTGGGCCAATGCCGAGAATCCACAACAAGGGGTGGCTGAAGATCCTTGTCTATTCTGGCGGGCTTACACGCCTACTGGAAAGCCTTACGTGGAACCAACTAGCTCAGTAGGCACCCGGGAGTGATAGTCCGCCACCTGTTGACCAAGCTCTAGGCCTACGATGAAAGTGTCCTCATTTTGCCGGAGATCCGCTTCCGCAAACGTAAGGAAGCGCGCCTTCGAGCGCAGGCCCGCGAACAGAGTTTTCGTTTGGTGCCTGTCGAAGTTGCTCATTAACCCGAGCTAAGCGATTGTCCCTTAGAAGAGCCCGCCTCCGCTCCACCAGCTTCTGCGCCGGGGCGTGGGGGCGGGCCTCGCAGATCAGGCTACATCGGAACTTTGCAAGGTCCGGTCGCCTGTCAGGACCATTTCCATGCTGTCCTTGCTCTGGCCGCGAAGGGATCTCTCGAATTCGGCCAACTGCTCTTCGATGTTTCCTTCCATTTGACGCCTTTTGACGATGTCTTCGCGGTAGCGGCGGAGAAAGTAGTCGATTGTCTCCACGCGGATACGGATCGATCCCGAGGGTTTGTTCTCATCCAGATCTTTGAATGAGAAGTACGGTGTCCCAGACTGCTCAATAATCCCCTCAATTACGCCATAAATGGGAGCGTCGTGCCCGCACTTGAAGCTCGAGACTTCGAGGGCGACAAGATTGGGGTGACGCGCAGTGAATTTCGCTGCCCACACTTTATGGTTTGTGCTGGTGGAATAGCGATTCTTCCAGACATCGGAGATGTCGAGCGGATGCGTGATGAGTCCTGCGCGAACCTCGTCGCCGAAGAGCCGGTCGAGCAAGTCTTCGTCCAAGGGCAGCGTGCTCTGCGAGAAGACGGGATAGCCAAGCTTCTGGAACTCTTCCATAATCTCGTGGTTGAGGCCAGGATCGTGGTGATAAACGCGCCCCAGCATCACGATGCCGATACGATCTTCGCGCTCAAGCTGATCCAGTGTCTCGCGCGCCTGCCGCCGAATCTCCGCTTCACATTCCTCAAGCGCCTTGAAGCCCGCCTCCACGGCGCGCTCATTCTCCTCCCGCGAAAGCCCCAGAATCGGTCCCCACGCTTTCAACATCTGCTCGGCACAGAATTTGTGGTCTTGCAGGTTCAGGATGGGATCGAGATACACGATTCCATTCTCGGTAAATATGTCGCTTTCCTTCATGAAGGCGGCTTTGACCGTCTCGGGTGTCGCGGTAACAGTGGGGCAGGCGTTCGATCCGGTCAGGTTCACCAGGTGGGTGTGCAGCACGTCGTACATGGGGAACCAGATTGCATGGAGCGGCTTCTTCGAGTGCTTGGTTGCGAGCAGATTGTAGACATGCGCAATCCCTATCTTCGAGGGATAGCAGGGATCGATAGCGCCGCGGCTCGCGCCAGCTCGATACAGCTCCGGCGTAGTGTAGTCGGAGTAGATGATGTTCTCGGCTTTCAGCCCTAGGCTAGCGAAGTATGCGTTGAACATCGGGGCGTAGGTATATGTATTGAGCAGTCGCGGAATGCCGACGCGATAATCTTTGCGCTTTTCCATCGCGCCGGCGCGTTCCTTGACCGCTTTGGAAACGAAGAGTCCCTTCGTGCTCGGGACAGCATCGGCAACCAGCTCTACCTGGCGATGGCGGAAGACGTCGCGGGCGGCTACGTCCACATAATTAGGATTCGCTTCCTTGATCTTGTCGATATCCGCCTTGATGTCCTTCATGTCGGCCAGATCTTCGACAGCTCCCTTTTCACAAGTCGCGATAATCAGTCTCTGTTCGCCGGTGCGCAAGGGGACCTTGGTCTTGCGCGGTTGAAATTCCACCGGCTTTGGCAACTCAACCACCTTGGCTGAGCCGGGCGAGAGCTGAATTTGGACGAGCGGCTCCATTTTGGCCTTAAAGGTAGAGGCAGATGAGGAGCCGCAACCGCCTCCGGTGCCGCATGAGGAGCCATGCGACTCAACCGGGGGTAGATTCGCCTGTATCTGTTCGAGCGGAGGGAGACTTGTCGCAACAGCGGCAACAGCAACCTCTTCGACCGTGGCTGCGCGGTCGGCTGCCACAGCGTCCGTGTGACTGTGCTCTTGCGAAGTCACGTCCACATCGATGAAGGTCCGCAGGCAATTGTTCTTGCAGAAGTAGCAGCGGGTGTCTTCATTGCGCGTGGTTCGGTAGCGAATGTTGGCCACAGCTTCGAGCCCGATAAAGGTTGTTTTCCGTCCGTTCTTCCAGAGACGCAGCGCCTCTTGTGCGGCTCCAATGGCGCCTGATTCTCCACAGTGCTCGTGCACGATGATCTCCGGTTCCCTGCCATTGGCGCGAAAACTGGATTTTATGAAGTCCACTTCCGCCTTTACCACCGCCATGTTGTTTTGCGTTCCGCCTTGCAGGACAAAGCGGGATCCGAGCGCCGCCAGGTTGGGAATGCTGGCGACGTAAAGAAAGACATTCTTTGGCAGCACATCGGCAAGCCCGGCGAGAATCTCTTCCGACCGCCAACCCTGGCGTTGGAAGTTCACGATATCGGATTGCATGAAGACAGCGCAGCCGTACCCGAACGAAGGCATGGATTTCGCGGAGAACGCGAGGTCTGCGAAATCTTCGACCTTCATGCCGAAGCCTTCCACGGTCGATTGCAGAAAGTAGCCATTGCCGGCCGAACATTGGGTATTCAGCTTGAAGTCCTTTACGCGGCCGTCTTTCAGTACGATCAACTTAATGTCCTGGCCGCCCACATCCACAATGACGTGAGGGTCCTTGTAAAACTTGAGTGCTGACTCGGTGTGCGCGACTGTCTCGACGAGCGCCACGTCGGCGTGGAGCACGTCTTTGAGAATGTCCTTCGCGTAGCCGGTCGTCGCAACGCCAAGCACATCGAGCGTAGCGCCTTGACTTTCGACTTGTGCCGCGATCTTCTCGAACATCTCGATGCAGTCTTGAATTGGGTTGCCGTTGGAAAGCTGGTAAGTCTTACAGACGATCTCGCCCTCTTTGTCCAACAGAACGGCTTTCGTCGAGGTTGAACCGGCGTCGATTCCCATGAAGCCCGAGACCACTTGGCCAGCGGCTAGCTTCGCGGGGATGAACTTCTTCTTCTTGTAGGCCGCTTGAAAGGCGGCGAGCTCGGCGTCCTCCGTCACAAGGCCCTTGCTCCCAGACGAAGCTTTCTCCTCCGCGCGTCCATAGTCTATGTAGTAGAGGAGTTTGTCTGCTCCGAGATAATGCCCCAACTCAGGCTCGTCCTTGCCAAATTCGACCGCTCCCAAAGCCGCGAAGTACTGTGCGTTCTCCGGCACCTTGATGAGCTCTTCCGGCGAAGAGCCCTCTGGGATCTCGACTTTGCGCTCCTTCCACATCCGCGGGATGTTGGCCTGCCACGCCTCGCGCATGCCGCGAATAAATCCATTCGGGCCGCCCAGCAATAGGACATGCGGGCGCAGGGTATGCCCGCGGGTTAGAACACTGAGATTCTGGAGTACGATCGCTTCGAAGAGCGATGCCATCAGCTCGTTCGAAGGCGTGCCGGTCTTTTGCAGGCCATTGATGTCGGTCTCGGCGAAGACGCCGCACTTTCCCGCTACCTTGTGCAGCTTCACTCCGTGATAACCCTGGTTGGCCAGCTCGGAGACAGGAATCTTCAGTTTGGCGTTGATCTTATCGATGACCGCGCCGGTACCTCCAGCGCACTTGTCGTTCATCGAGGGAATCTTCTTCTTGCGCCCAGTTTCTTCGTCGTCTTTGAAGACGATGATCTTCGCGTCCTGGCCTCCCAATTCGATAACCGAGTAAACCTCGGGGTGCAATTTCTCGACGGCGAGCGAAACAGCATGGACTTCCTGCACGAACTTGGCGCCGATCATTTCAGCGATGCCGCCCCCGCCCGAGCCGGTAACGAAGATGCGGGTGTTCGCGGGCGACATGCCAGTATCGGCTTCCATGCGCCGCAGGAATTCGAGGACCTTCTCCGGCTGTCGCGTCTCGTGGCGCTGATAGTCCTGCCACAAGGCGGCGTCTGTTCGAGCATCGACCACAACCGCCTTAACAGTCGTCGAACCTACATCAAGCCCAACAAGAAATTGCTCCATCCTTCGCCTCCTCAATCACCATCGCCAACGCGGAAGGACTTCTGCCCGCTCTGCCGCTTTACCGCAGTCAGGCGTTGCCCACCTGCGCTGCCGTCAAAGAGGCATGGGACCGCCGATAGCCTTTGTCGCGATCCATCAGATCGTTGACGTGCCCGGCAAACTGTGCGGCGGTTCCGGCAACGCCGGCGCGATGAGGAACCTTATACAGCGCATGCTTCAGCTCCGGGTGTTCGTCGACGTAGCTCCGCAAATCATCCAGAGACTTTCCTGTCCGCGCGAGCACGCTGTCGAATTCCGCGCGGGCTTTGGCCCTTGCCTCCGCCAGCGCCATCTGCACCCGGCTATGTGCATTCACTTCGCCCTCCCCCGAGGTCTCGACCGGGAGAAAGATCATGTCCTTGTACTTATTCACCACCCGCGACTGTACGCCGTCGGACTGCGTCGATGGCATGCAGCCGAACGGCTTCAACGCCAGGACCATGTGGCACAAATGATTCACCGTGTAATAAACGTTCTTGCCAACCTCCATGTAGCCTTCTCCACCGCGCGCGAGCTGGTGATAAAAAGGATGGGCTAGGCGCGACAACTCCTTTTGCGGAACCAGATGATGAGACGTGTCGCCCATGTGCTTGATGGTGCGGTGGTAGAAATAGGTCCACATCGCGCCTCCCGCACTTAATCCCGCGGTCTTCTTAAATAACTTGAATTCGTTGGCGAAGCGTTTTTTCACCTCATACCATTTGGGATCCCGGTACGGAGCTTCCGCTTCGGCTCGAGCCTTCGCGCCCTCTTTTGCCACATACATCATGTAAGCAATCCAAGTTGCAATCGGCTCGACCAGCACCTGCGCACCCTCTCTCTCGAGAAAGGCGAACATATTGAAATTGCCGTCTCCCTCGGTGGTCTGCGCCCAGAACTCACCTGTGATTTTGATTACCGGCTTCACCCGGAAGCGATCGACTTCGATCGCGTCAATACTGTCGCGGCAGGCGTGCAGCGCGTCCACATACTCCTTGCCATAAAGATTGTGGGCGACCTTTCCCAGCGTGCAGCTGATTCCCGCGATCTTGTCGTGGCTCTCAAGGTAGGGGAGGGCCCACTTCGGCGCGGCGTCTTTAATATGCCAGCGTTTCCTGTCGCGCAGAGTATCGGTCAGCGTCTTAACGGAATCGTGGATGACGCGGTCTGTCTCCCCTTTGGTCACTTCGAAAGGCCGGACCTGGTAGACCAGCTCGTTGATCACATCTCCGAGATTCAACGCGTTCAACATGCCCATTCCGAAATCGACGGAGAACTTGAGTCCCGGCTCGCCGCTGGCGGCCTTGATGCCGTCCGTTTGCTGAAAGAGCAGCACGCGAAAACCCTCGAAGCCGGAATTCTTCAGGGCGAAGCGGTACTCCGCCTCATACATGCCGAAACGGCATGGACCGCAGGAGCCTGCGGTGAAGAAGACATAGTTGTCGATAATCTGCTGCCGGGTCAGCCCTTGCTGCTCGAGCATCTGTAAATAGCGCACCAGATTGCCGACAGTGAAGTACGTTGGATTGCACTGGCCATTGTTGCCGAACTCCTTGCCTGCTTGAAAATCGGCGACCACCGGAGTGGGAATGTTCTCGCAGCGATAGCCGCTGCCATGGAACACGGCCTTGATCATCGCCTCGTGTTTCCAGGTAAGGCCGCCGAAGAGAATCGTCACAATGTCGCGCTCCGCGGCTGTAAAGGTGCGCTCCACCGGCTTCTTGAACTCGCGCATGCGCGCCAATCCGGCCTCTGCGCGAAGGCGCGCGCGTTCGGCGTCAATCCTGGCTTGGATTTCCACTTCGAAGTCTGTTTGAACGATCTCGTTGACCACTACCGGCATAAGGTTCTCCTCTTGGCACACTGCATATTGCGGCTTCATGGCATCCGCTCCGCCTTACCCGAGAGTCTGGAGCGGCCTATCTCTATACCTGCCCTTTCATTCCCTGGAAACCATGTGCTAGCTGCTTGAAGAAATACTTGATGACGCGCTGGTCGTTGTAGCACCAGCCGAGAATGTGATTGAGCGTGGAAAAGCAATGCGTTTGGCAGGTCTCCTTCTGATGATCGAGCTGTTTGGTGTCGAACTTGTGATTGCCCACAACTCCCCAATCGTAGCTCGCCATATACATCGGGAAGCACGGCGCCAGCGTTCCATCGACGCGGATAATCATTGAGTTCTGACCGGCCCGGCAATTCCACGGAAAATGCTTGCCCTTCATGAAATCGACCATTTGCCTCAGCCGCGTATTCGAATTGACCATTTTGTAGCCGGCATCCTGCTTTTCAGCCAGCCACTCGACAGTCTCTTCCACAGCGGGCCAGTCATTCTTAGTGATGTAGGTTACGTTATTCTCCGCGTGCTGGAAGTGCTCGTCCTGTTCGAGCAGCGGCGACTCGTTGATGTGATAGTCCGTCGCAATGCCGTTGTCGTGGGCTATCTCGGTCAACTGGCGCACGTCGTCAAGATTGTTCCGGCAAATATTAATGTTGAGAAAGACCGAATAACCGTACCCAAACTGCTTGCGGACTAGGTAGTCGAACTGTTTCCGGATAGGCGCGAGCGCTTTGGGCAGCCCGGTTTTCAGATCGACCGCATCGACCGCAATATTGAATGTCGACATGCCGGCGTCCGCCAGCTTATCGATGACATCCGTGCGCAACAACCGGGCGTTGGTAGGCAGATAAATCCAAAAGTCCTTTTTTGCGGCATAGTAAGTGATTCGATGAATGAGGTCGGGACGCAGCAGCGGCTCGCCCCCCATATACGCGAGCACGCGGCAGCCTGTGCCGTGAAGCCAATCAATCGAGCGCTTGGCCATATCCTCGCTCATGCCCTTTACCTTGTTATCGAATGCCCAGCAGTAGTGGCAATCGAGATTGCACTTGAACTCAGTAAAGAGGTACGCAATGAGGGGATGAAAGTCGCCCGCGGTCACGCGCGAGCGGATGTATGGAAACAGCCAGCCTTGCATCGCATGGTAAATCTGCCCCGGTGCCCATTTGCGCTTCTCAGGAGGAGTCCAGCCATCGTTCTCAGCGATTGGCCCCAGCAATTCCGGATGCTGGGGAAAGACGGGGTCGGGAAATTTCTGGGGCGTTGAAGCGGGCTCGAACGCAGGAGAGGAAGCCGCGGGTTTGGTAAGAAGCGCGTGCAGCGGAACATCCAGCCGAAAGCTGCGGGGGTGTTCGGTGTCCTGTTCGAGTTGCATCCATACCTCCCGAGGTCGCTGCCTAATATCAAGGTCCCGCGAGACCAGCGGATCGAACGATAAAACGTTTGTGCCTTTTGAGTTCCTGAAGTCGTGGATCCGAACCTTTCTCGCGGATCCAGACCTTTCATGGTTGCGGGTGCAACTGAGATGCCAACACGCAATTCGAGCGCTCCGAGAAATATAAGTGATTGAAAAATCGGGCCAAGCACCCGGCCACCGGCCCGTGAATTGAAGGTTGACCGGGACTGGGGTGCCAGCAGTCTGACCTGCTGCCAATAGGCTGGCACCTTTGCGCGGTCCATGCATTGGCGTGTGAGGCGCCCTTTGCGTTTCTCCTGTCTCCTGGCGCGGCTTCTCACTCTGATAAATTCGCTATTTTGTGATAAGTACCGCGCTACCTTACTCAAGAAAATCTCATCTATCTACCATCTGTCATCAGCCATCCGCGAAAGGACTCCCTCGACAAACCGTGCAGCGGTCGCGCAACAAGGGCGTTTTCCCATCAAAGCATACTGCCCTGCCAGCGGAGTATGTTGGTCAGCTTCTTCGCCTCGCCCACAGATTGAGCCGGCAACGGAATCCGGAAGAATTGCTGCAGGCACTGCCTTCGGAGCTTTCGAATCTCATCCCTTCCGCCACCATCGCCCTTCTATACCGCGACGAAAATTCACTCTCGTTTTACGCCGTCGACAGCAAGGGAGGCTCGATTCCCAATGAGCCTTCGATTGCGGGGTGGCGGGAGGAGATCTGGCGCTTGGTGTCGGAGCGGCAACAGCCGCAGGTTCTTTCCCTGGCCGACCAAGAGGCGGGGCTTCCCGAGACGCGCGCATTCTTCCGCGAGCATGGAAACAGCTCGCTATGTCTCCTTCCTTTAGGCACAATGGTCCGCCGAATGGGAGCGCTTTGCATCGGACGAAAAGATCAGGATGCCTTTCCGGAGCACGATGTTTCTCTTCTTTCCCTGATTACCGATCATGCCGCGCTGGCGATCGATGACTGGCTGAATTTCTCGAAATCGGAGACCATACGCGCTCAGTTGGAAAGCGAGCGGACCAAGCTGAAGCTCATTCTGGATCTGAATAACAGCGTGGTATCCAACTTAGAACTGCGCGAGGTCCTGCAGTCGATTTCTCCCAGCATCCGCAACGTGATGCGTCTGGACGGCGTCGCTCTCATGTTGCCGGACCCGGAAGGGAAACGGCTTCATACGCATGTCCTGGACTTTCCCGGTGGCAAACGAACAGTGGAACAGGAGACGCCCAGCCGTCTTGAGGCCTCGCTCCCAGGTCAGGTCTTTCGTTCGGGAAAACAATGGGTGGGGGATATTGACGAATTGCGGAGATCGGGCTTTGACCATGGAATTGCGGCCGCCGAGGGAGTGGAAACTCTATGCCTGCTCCCGCTCGCCCGGCGTAACCGTGTTCTCGGCGTTCTCTGTCTGGTGCGGCTGGAGAAGAATGCATTCACCCGGGGAGACATTGAATTCTTGTCCCAGATCGCCGGGCAGGTTGCTATCGCCATCGATAATGCCATGGCCTACAGGCAAATTACGGAACTCTCCGACAAACTTATCCAGGAGAAGGTCTATCTCGAAGATGAAATTCGTAGCGAAATGAATTTTGAGGCGATCGTCGGCAACAGCGCTGCGCTCCGGCGCGTGTTAAGACAAGTCGAAGCAGTGGCCCCGACCGGGTCTACGGTTCTGATCCACGGGGAGACAGGGACAGGGAAGGAACTGATTGCCCGGGCCGTTCATAATCTTAGCCAGCGCAACTCCGGGCCCTTCGTGAAACTTAGCTGTGCGGCTATTCCAACCGGTTTGCTTGAAAGCGAGCTCTTCGGACACGAAAAAGGGGCATATACCGGCGCGGTCTCGCAGCGCACGGGCCGATTCGAATTGGCTTCGGAAGGAACAATATTTCTCGATGAAGTCGGAGAGATTCCTCTGGAGCTGCAGCCGAAATTGTTGCGTGTCCTCCAGGAGCGGGAATTCGAACGGCTGGGCAGCTCACGCACCCTGCGTACGGATGCTCGCTTGATTGCAGCCACCAACCGGAATTTGCCGGCCATGGTCGAAGAACAGAAGTTTCGTTCCGACCTCTTCTACCGGTTGAATGTGTTTCCGGTCCATATGCCTCCTCTGCGTGAACGTACAGAAGATATACCGTTTCTGGTGCGGCATTTCGCTCAGCGCTTTGCCCGCAGCATGAAGAAGCAGGTTGACACGATTTCCTCTGAGACCATGAACGCTCTTGTCCGCTACGCGTGGCCGGGAAACATCCGCGAATTGGAAAATATCATCGAGCGCGCGGTGATTCTCTCGAAGGGGCCCGAGCTCAGGGTTCCGCTCGCTGATTTGAAATCCAGGACGGGGGAGAACGACCGCAAGGACGGCGCGGCGACTCTGAGAGAAGTAGAGAGAAAGCACATCCTGTCGGTCCTCGAGCAGACGAACTGGGTATTTGCAGGCCCCAACGGCGCCGCAGCGCGACTCGGCATCAAGCGGCCGACGCTCCAATTCCGCATGCAAAAGCTCGGAATTTCCCGTCCCCAGAGGACATAGCCTTCATTGCCCCTGCCAACCTGCTGGCAGTCCCCAGCTTTTGAGTATTCTTCCTAGCGCCCTGCTTTGTCCAAATTCCATCCTTATCTGCCCGGTTTATCAGAGCTTTCCGCGAATCCCAAATAGAAGCAATCATTCGGCAAGGAGATTGCATGAGGGAGGATTGATTGATCTGCCGGACTCTGCGCACAAACGCTCGAGCCTGCTCGAGGCCCAAGAAACGGAAGTAAGTGTTCACGTGCTTGGGCGTAAGGCGTCATCCATGGAGGGGAGATTTGCCGCCCCAAGGGGAATGGCTTGTCGAGTCTGTAGGGTTTAGAAGAATGCTGAGGATTACGGTTACAGAGACCGCCCTAGAGCAAAGGTGGATTCTTCAAGGCCACCTGACGAAATCCTCTGTGGCCGAGTTGCTTTCGACTTGGCAGGCATCCCGGGATCGCCTCTCGACGCGAACCTGCATTGTGGATCTAAACGACGTGACCTCCATCGACAAGGACGGCGAAGAAGTTCTCTCCATGATGATTCAGGATGGGGCAGAATGCATCGCGACCGGCGTGTATACAAACCACCTTTTGAAAGTGCTGAAGACACGCACAAAGATTACGCAATTCCCAAATGATCCCGCCTGAAAGTATTCGCGCTGTTATGGATCAGCGTTTCGCGACCTGCGAGATTTGCTTCTAGTTGATGGGTAGCTTCTTCAGGGTCATCTCTTCGGCGTCGTGCGCACCGTCAGGTCCGGTAAATCAATGCCATCGAGCACCGCCGTCCAGGTTTCGTTCGCCGCGATCGGAAGCGATTCGGTCAAGGTTCCCGTGCTGATGAGCTCTCCGGCTGCTAGCGGTTCGGCATCGCTCTCCCGGGAAATCGCCGACGCAAGCTCGCCCAAACTGAGCACAGGACTTCGCAGCACATTCCGTCCCGAACCCTCGGCCGCGAGGCGGCCGTCTCGGAACAGCCTGACTTTGAACTGTGAAAGCTGATCGACCAGAGTGGCAACCAGTTCCGGTTCGACACGCCGGGGCTTGCCCACGACGAGGCCGGCGTGCAATCCGAAATCCGCGACGAAATCGGCCGGCTGAAACTTCCAGTCGGCATACACGCAGTCGACGATCTCGAACCCGAGAGCCAGCCATTCGACCGCCTCGAGCACAGCGGCTGGGTCGAGAACGCCATCGCCCAGCTGCTGCTTCAGCCTGAAGACGATTTCGGGCTCGATTTTCGGCGAGCACATGTGGCTGACCGGGAGCACCGTGTCATTGCCTTCCGCGAAGCACACCGTGTCGTCGTACATGTGCGCCCAGACCAACGTGTCCAGCTTCAGCGCCCTCCAGACGGCCTTGCTGGCATAGCCGACCTTACGGCCAACCGTCGTTCGGCCGCCTGCTCGCCGCAGCCGTGCCAGCTCCGCTTCGACCGCGTAGCCCGCGGCGAGATTGAACCCCGCATCGCGCGCCGAGGGTGGCGTGGCGATGATCTGCGCGGACGCGTGCGCGTTCATCAACTCCTGTGCAAGCGCGCTGGGATCGATAGTAGACATATATGCGTTTCCCCGAGTAGTAGGCTTCGGTCTGGTCAACTACGATGATAATCAACAGACAACGAGAATCTGCGTCCGGGCAGTCTTGGGATGAAAATCTTGGGAATGGCATTGAGCGCCATCGAGCGCCCCTGACACTGACCGGCCAAGAGGGTACATGATTCGAATTGGTGTAGATACCGGGGGCACCTTTACGGACCTTGTGAGACTCGATGATCGCGGTCTTTCGGTTCACAAGGTACGCTCTACGCCGGACGATCCAGCCCGCGCCATCCTTTCCGGCATCGCGGAGCTAATGGGAGAGATTTCGCCCACCGAGGTCATTCATGGCTCGACCGTTGCCACCAACGCCCTGCTCGAGCGCAAGGGCGCGCGCATGGCCCTCATCACTACGGAAGGATTTCAAGATGTTCTGGCGATCGGACGGCAAACCAGGAGCCAGCTCTACAACTTCATGGTGCGCGGCAGTCGATCCTTGCTCGATCCAGGCCTGATCTTCGGCCTCACCGAGCGACTCGACCATCACGGCAACGTGCTCGAGCCGCTCCACGCGAACGAACTGGCGGAGATCACAGAGAAACTTCATCAGGCCAACATTGAGTGCGTCGCCATCTGCCTGCTCCACTCCTACGCAAATCCTGTTCACGAGCGGCAAGTCGCCGACCATCTTACTCAGGCGGGCTTCACGGTATCGGTGTCGCACAAAGTCCTGCCGGAATACCGCGAGTACGAGCGCTCGAGCACAACAGTCGTCAATGCCTACGTGACGCCAATCATGTCGCGTTACCTCAAGACGCTGGAGCGGGGTCTCGCGGCGACGCGGCTCCACGTCATGCAATCCAACGGTGGTTCCATCTCCGCCGCGCAAGCCCGCGCCTCCGCTGTGCGCACGATTCTCTCTGGACCCGCGGCTGGCGCTGTGGGAGGGCAGGCGGTCGCACAAGCCTCCGGCTTCGAGCGCGTCATCCTCTTCGACATGGGGGGCACCTCGACCGACGTGACCCTCTGCGATCGCGGCCTCGGCACGACCAGTGAGTCGACAATCGGCGACTTCCCCATGCGGCTGGCGACGCTCGATATCCATACCATCGGCGCCGGAGGAGGCTCCATTGCCTACGTCGACAGTGGAGGGTCCTTGCGCGTCGGCCCGCGCAGCGCCGGAGCCGATCCTGGGCCCGTCTGCTACGGCAAAGGGATCGAACTCACCGTCACCGACGCGAATCTTCTGCTTGGCCGGCTGGATCCCAATCACTTTCTCGGCGGCCGCATGCCGATCGACGCCGAGCGAGCAGCGATGTGCGCCGATATCTTCGCGAAAAATCTAAAAATCTCTCCCACGCGCCTGGCGGAGGGGATCGTCGAGATCGCGAATGCCAACATGGAACATGCGATCCGCGCCGTCTCCATCAAACGCGGCCACGACTCCCGTGACTTCGCGCTCCTCGCGTTTGGCGGAGCCGGCGGGATGCACGCCTGCGAGATCGCCGATACGATGGAAATTCCCATCGTGATCGTTCCCCAACATGCGGGCGTCCTCTCAGCATTGGGCATGCTCTTGGCCGACGTCCGCAAGGATTACTCGCAGACCATTCTCAAGCCATCCAATCTCGTCACCTTTCATGATCTTGAGCACCACCTCGCGCCCCTTATCGATCAGGCTAAAACGGACGTCGTCAGCGAGGGCTTCGCTCCCCAGGACGTGGTCGTTACCTGCTCTCTCGATATGCGTTATCAAGGTCAGGGCTATGAGATCAACGTCCCCTTCACGGGAGCTTTCAACGCCGCATTCCATCGCGAACATCAACGCCTCTACGGCTACTCGAACTCAGCGCGCGCTACCGAAGTGGTCAATGTACGCGTCAGCGCCGCGGGGATTACGCGCAAATACACCTTTCCCTCATCACCTGCCCAACCGCGGCCTCTCCCCGAACCCATTGCCACGCGGCCGGCCTGGTTCGACGGCGATTGGCGAGACACTGCGATTTACTCGAGCGAGCAGCTACAACCGGGTATGCAGGGAGCGGGCCCCGCAATTCTTACCGGTGGCCAGTCCACCATCGTCATCCCGCCAAACTTCGGCTTCAGGATGGACGGCATAGGCAGTTTGATCGCAACCCGCCTAGACCAAGCCCGTCGGCACACGCTGGCGGGAGTCTCCGCACAAAAGGTGCACTGAGCCATGTCCAGCGCGAACATCGGGCCTATCCCAGATCCCATCCCAGATCCGATCAAAGATCCCATCGAATTCGAGATCTTCAAAAACATCTTCCTCTCGATCGCGGAAGAGATGGGCATCACCCTCCACCGCACAGGCTTCTCACCCAACATCAAGGAGCGTCTGGACTACTCCTGCGCGATCTACGATGACCGCGGCCAGACCATCGCGCAGGGCGATCACATGCCGGTGCATCTCGGCGCGATGCCCCTCTCGGTGAAGGCAGCCATCGAGCATGTGCCCATGGAGCCCGGCGACGCCGTCATCCTCAATGATCCCTTCCACGGCGGCACACACCTCCCTGATATCACACTCGTTCAGCCGGTCTTTCTCGAAGGGAGCCCGGCGCCGGCCTTCTACGTCGCGAACCGAGCCCATCACTCCGACGTCGGCGGAATGAGCCCCGGTTCGATGCCGCTCGCCCAGGAGATCTTCCAGGAAGGTCTGATTATCCCGCCCATCAAACTCGTCCGGCGCGGCGAAATCTGTGAAGACATCATGACGCTGATCCTCGCGAATGTCCGCACACCCACCGAGCGGACCGGTGACCTCAGCGCGCAGATTGCGTCGAACCGTGTCGCTGAACTCCGCCTCCGCACAATCGTCGCGCGCTATGGACTCGAGCGTGTCCGTCTTCATGCCAGTGCCGTCCAGAACTACGCCGAGCGCATCCTCCGGCACACCATCGCCTCCATCCCCGATGGCGAATACAGCTATGAGGACGTGATGGATGACGACGGTTTCAGCCGCCACAATATAGCCATTCGCGTCACCATCCGCATCGCGGGCGATCGCGCGGAGGTGGACTTCGCCGGCACCGGGCTCGAAACCCGCGGTGGTGTCAACGCCAACTTCGCGATCACGCTCGCCGCTACACTTTATTGCTTCCGCTGCCTGGTCGAGGAAGACGTTCCCTACAATTCAGGCATCTCGCGTCCGATCCGCGTCATTGCTCCATCGGGCACGATCGTCAATGCCACGCATCCCGCCGCCGTTGCCGGCGGCAATGTCGAGACGTCGCAACGCATCACCGATGTCGTCCTCGGCGCGCTTGCACAGGCTCTCCCTCACGTCATCCCCGCCGCCAGCCAGGGGACGATGAACAATGTCACTCTCGGCGGAAGGCGGCCTGACGGCTCGCCCTTCGCTTACTACGAGACCATAGGAGGCGGCATGGGTGGACGCAACGGCCTGCCCGGCCTGAGCGGTGTTCACACTCACATGAGCAACACGCGCAATACCCCCGTCGAGGCCATCGAGCACTATCTCCCGGTGCGCATTCGCCGCTACGCTCTGCGCCAGGGAAGTGGAGGGGACGGCTTCTATCCTGGTGGTGAAGGCATTCTCCGCGAGTATGAAATGCTTGTCGACACCTCCGTCACGCTGTTAAGCGAACGCCGCATCAGTCGTCCCTACGGCCTCAAGGGCGGCCGCCCAGGCGGCATTGGCCGCAATACCGTTCTCAGAGCCGATGGGTCTGTCGAAGCCATTGGCGCGAAGGCGAGACTCGAATTGAAGGCCGGAGATCGACTCCGGATTGAATCCCCGGGCGGCGGCGGCTACGGCTCCATCCACGGCGAAACCGGCGACGGCACCGAAGCAGGAGTAAGCCAGTATTGAAGGAAGACAAGATCCAGATACCGGTCGAATTTGTATCCAACCTCCCGGAGGTGCGCGGTCCGTTCAAATCCAAAGCGCTCGAGAAACCGCAGCGATGCCGTGTTCTCCGAGTCCACTCCGGCGATCATGATGTGTTTCCCGATCGCTCGCGCTCGCGCAATCAATTCCATCAAGAGCTCGGTTCCAACTCCGCGTCCGCGGATGGAGGAATGGATGTGCACCGTGCCTTCCACGGTGAAACGATAGCCCGGCCAAGGCCGGAAATCTCCAAATGAAGCAAAGCCGGCAATGGCCTTTCCATCGGCCGCTACAAGAAACGGATAGCCTTGTTCCTTCCGGCTGCTCCACAATGCGATTCGCTCCTCGCGCGTGCTTGGCTTGTCATTGTAGATCGCGGTCGAGGTTGTGAGTACCTCGTTGTAGATTGCGGTAATTTCGTCGAAGTCCGATAGCACGGCATCACGGATCTGCATTCTCTTTCTCTCGCTCCAATTTATGTCTCCGGACGTCTGCGGGGAATGAATGGAATGAATTTTCCCGAGCCGCCCTTCTATCCCCAAGCATCCACTGTCCATGGAATACAGGCAACTTGGCTTTTCAGGGCTGAAGGTTCCGGTGCTCGGCTTTGGCGCCGGCACTTTCGGCGGCGGCAACGAATTCTTCAAAGCATGGGGCGAGACCGAAGCACCGGAGGCCACGCGTCTTGTCAGCGTTTGCCTAGATGCGGGCGTAAATCTGTTTGACACGGCAAACAGCTACTCCGACGGCTTGGCCGAGGAAATTTTGGGCAAGGCGATCCAGGGGCGCCGGGACAAGGTTCTGATTTCCACCAAAGCCTCGTTCAGAACAGGCGATGGGCCAAATGACCTGGGCTCCTCGCGATATCACCTGATGCAAGAGGTCGAGGGCAGCCTGCGGCGGCTCGGCACGGACTACATCGACATCTACCACATGCACGTCTTCGACGCGGCGACGCCGGTCGAGGAGACGCTCGACATGCTGACCACGCTCGTTCACCAGGGGAAGATACGCTACCTTGCCTGCTCGAACTTTTCCGGATGGCACCTGATGAAGTCCCTCGCGGTCTCGGAAAAGAATGGCTGGCAGCGGTATGTCGCGCACCAGGTCTACTACTCCCTCCTGAACCGGGAATACGAGTGGGAGCTGATGCCGCTTGCGATCGACCAGCGCGTCGCCGCTCTGGTCTGGAGTCCGCTTGGCTGGGGCCGTCTCACGGGAAAACTCCGGCGCAATCAGCCGCTGCCGGAATTGAGCCGCCTGCATAAGACCGCCCAGAGTGGACCGCAGGTCTCCGATGAGCACCTTTATACCGTGATCGATGCGCTCGAGCAGGTAGCCCAGGAAACGGGAAAGACCGTTCCCCAGATCGCTCTCAACTGGCTGCTCGGCAGGCCCACGGTGGCAAGCATCATTTTGGGTGCGCGCAACGAGGAGCAGCTCAAGCAGAATCTCGCGGCCTACGGGTGGAAGCTGACACCCGGACAGATTGCGAAACTCGACGCGGCAAGCGCTGTGAAGCGGATCTATCCCTACTGGCATCAGGCGCAATTCGGGGAGCGGAATCCGCCGCCGGTTTAGGAGCGTTCCAGGGTGGGGTGTTCTTATGAGACCGGCAGCGATTCAAGTGTTGCTGTGAAGCGCAATTTCGCCATCGATGGCATCGTCGGCCATGTCGTTACCTGGCTTGTAGCGATGGAACCAACTCATATGCGGCAGCGTCCCCGCCGCGTGGCGTCGGATGGCAATCAATTCTGCCGTAATGGCAACAGCGATTTCCTCGGGTGTGATGGCGCCGATCTCTAAACCCACGGGAGAATGCACGCGTTCGAAGAGTTCCGGCTTCAATCCCTCTTGGGTCAACTCCCGAAAAATGGTGATGGCCTTTCTCTTGGAGCCGACCATCCCGATATAGCGCACAGGCGTCCCGACCGCCCAGCGCAGGATGCGCATATCGTCATGGTGGCCGCGCGTGACGATCACCATATAAGAAGATTCGCTCGGGGTGAGGCCAGCCAAAGCGCGATCGTAATCGTCGCTGATCACTTCCCTGGCATCGGGAAACCGCTCCCGATTGGCGTAGGCTTCGCGATCGTCTACCACGATCACGTCGAACCCTGCGGTCTTGGCGATGTTATAGAGCCCGTACGCTACGTGGCCGGCGCCGAAGATATAAAGCACTGGCGGAGGCAGTATCGGTTCTACAAAGATCTCCAATGTGCCTCCGCAAACCAAGCCGGTGTCATACTTGGGATCCTGATTCAGATCGAAGGTAAGAGTACGGGGTTTTTCGCTCGAGATGACTTCTTGCGCCGCCTGCCATACTTCGGCCTCGACGCAGCCTCCGCCAATGGTCCCGACGATCGAGCCATCGTCGCGCACTAGCATTTTTGCGGTCTTGAAAGAAGGAATCGAGCCGCGCACGTTGATAATCGTGGCCACCGCCCCCCGGTGGCCGTCGCGCCGCAATCTCACGATCTCTTCGTAGATATCCATCCGTCTCGATTATTGGAGTTGGAGCAAGGCAAGTCAAACGTTACTCGCGTGCCGCAGGTTCGCTGCTTCGGGCGGCACGCCGCTTGTTCTGGACTTCCAAATAGACATTGACCAGCGAAAGCGCGGCCGGAGTAACCCCAGGGATGCGGCTGGCCTGGCCTAAGGTCTGCGGCCGGATCTGGGTAAGCTTTTCCTGCATCTCGCGCGACAAGCCGCTGATTCCGATGTAGTTGAATCCACATGGGATAGTGCGTGCTTCTGCCTTCTTGAGCTTGTCGATCGCTTTCTTCTGCTGGTCCAGGTAGCCGGCGTACTTGATCTCCGTTTCGACGGACTTCAGCTCATTGCGGACCTTTGCGGTAATGGGAAGACTAAGGAACGCAAGAAGCCCATGTCCCTGGGAATCGCCAGCGGAAGGCGCGCCTAACTCCGCCCGCAAGACGGGAACGAGGGCGTCGATCGTGATCTCGGGGCGCTTGAGGAGCTGCGCATAGGTTTGACCCGCCACATTGCCGAGAGCGGAAGCGATCTCGGGAAGAAGGCTGCCGACGAGCGCGAGATTTACCTTGCGGCCAGCCAGCAGCTTTTCAAGCTCGACGGCGCGCTCCTGCTTCCGCTGGTAGCCGCTCCAGGCGGCGTCGTCGATCAGGCCGAGGCGGCGTCCATGAGGCGTGAGGCGTCGATCGGCGTTATCGATGCGAAGGTGCAGACGGAATTCCGCGCGCGAAGTAAACATCCGGTAGGGCTCATTGGTGCCCTTGCTGATAAGGTCGTCGATCAGGATGCCTGTGTAGGCCTCCGACCGGTCAAGGGTAAAGGGCCCCTCTCCGCGCACCAAGAGAGCGGCGTTGATGCCAGCCATGATGCCTTGGCACGCGGCTTCTTCGTAACCCGAAGTCCCGTTGATCTGTCCCGCAAGGTAGAGGCCGGCGATCTGCTTCACGGCGAGCGAGCGATCGAGTTCCGTGGGATCGATGGCATCGTACTCGATGGCATATCCGGGGCGAAGCATCTCGGCATTTTCCAAACCCGGGATCGAGCGCACGATTTGCCACTGGACCTCCATTGGCAGCGAAGTGGACATGCCATTTAAATAGACTTCATGCGTGTCCAGCCCTTCCGGCTCGAGGAAGAACTGATGCTGCTCCTTGTCCGGGAATCGGACGACTTTGTCTTCAATGGAAGGGCAGTAGCGGGGACCCGTGGCCTGGATCTGCCCCGTATACATAGGCGAGCGGTGGACGTTCTCGCGAATGAGACGCAAGGTCTCGGGCGTCGTATAGGCGATATGGCAGGAGATCTGCCGCTGGGGCAGCTCGATCGTGCGGAAGCTGAAGGGCGTCGGATCTTTGTCCCCCGGCTGCTCGGTGAATCGGCTCCAGTCGATGGTGCGTCCGTCGAGGCGCGGCGGCGTTCCCGTTTTGAGGCGGCATCCCCGGAGGCCCAGCATCTTGAGGGACTCCCCGAGCAGAAGACTGGGAGGTTCGCCGCTGCGGCCCGCCGGGTAGTGCTCTTCGCCGCAATGGATGAGCCCGTTCAGGAAGGTGCCGGTCGTGATGACAACGGCACCGGCGAAGATGCTGCGGCCGTCCCGCAGCCGGACGCCGCGCACGCGCCTCCCGCCCAGGTGCCCGTCCTTTGAATCCCCGTCTGTTCGATCCCCGTCTGTTCGATCAAAGATCAGGTCGACCGCTTCTGCCTGCTTGATAAAGAGGTTAGGCTGGGACTCGAGGACCTGGCGCATCTTCACGCGATATTGCTGCTTGTCGCATTGCGCGCGAGGAGACCACACCGCAGGCCCGCGCGAAGTGTTGAGGAGGCGGAATTGTATGCCGACTGCATCGGCGACCTCACCCATGATGCCGCCGAGGGCGTCGACTTCCCGCACCAGATGTCCCTTGGCGATCCCGCCGATGGCAGGGTTGCACGACATTTGGGCGATCAGGTCGAGATTGAAGCTGAAGAGCGCCGTGCGCAGCCCCATGCGCGCCGCGGCCATCGCGGCTTCGCAGCCGGCATGTCCGGCTCCGACCACCACGATGTCGTATTGTTCGGTGAACGCCATATCCCTCTATCATAGTAGGGCTCCGCGCTAAAGCGCTTTACCCTCTTGCTTTGCTCGCCCCTTTCCAGGGCTCGCTCCGCAATTCACCCCTTTCCTAAGGTTGTAGGGCTCCGCGGTGAAGCCGCTCTCGCCCCCCTTGTCATCCCGAGCGAAGTCGAGGGATCTGCCCGCGGTAAAGTGGCGCGAAGCGGGTGTGCCAGTGCGGCCAGCACCCTAAAATAGGAACATGTTCATCGATGAAGCAAGAATTCGCGTCAAAGCTGGAGATGGCGGCAACGGATGCGTGGCCTTCCGGCGGGAGAAATTTGTGCCTCGCGGAGGGCCCTCCGGCGGAGACGGGGGCCGCGGCGGCGATGTGATCATGGAGTCGAGTCAACGCCACAACACCCTGGTCCACTTCCGCTTCAATCCTGAACACAAGGCAGAGCGGGGGCGCCACGGCGAGGGCTCGAACTGCAGCGGCAGGGAGGGCGAGAGCATCGTGCTGAAGGTGCCGGTTGGCACCACTCTGTACGACGACGAGACGGGAGAGTTGGTCCATGATTTTGAGCGCCCGGATGAGCGCATCGTCGTTGCCAAGGGTGGGCGGGGAGGCCGGGGCAATCAACACTTCGCGACCGCCACTCACCAGGCCCCCCGGGAATCGGAAGCAGGCAGAACCGGTGAGGAGCGTAAATACCGGCTGGAGCTGAAGCTGCTGGCCGATGTGGGCCTGGTCGGGTATCCCAATGTGGGGAAGTCCACGCTGATCTCAAGAATCTCGGCGGCGAAGCCAAAGATCGCCGATTACCCCTTTACCACGTTGGAGCCCAATTTAGGCGTGGTAACGACGGGCGAAGCGCCGTACAACGAGAGCTTTGTGATGGCTGACATCCCGGGGTTGATCGAGGGGGCGCACCTGGGCGCGGGGCTGGGAGTCGAGTTCCTTCGCCACATCGAGCGCACGCGCATTCTCGCGCATCTGGTCGACGTGTCGGTTGGCAGCGGCCGCCCCGATCCCGTCGAAGACTTTCGCGTGATTCAGGGCGAACTCAAGAGTTTTGGACACGGCCTGGAAAAAAAGCCCACGCTTGTCGTTGCTTCCAAGGCCGATGTGGCGGACCCGGAGAAGCTGAAGAAGCTAAAGGCCATGGCCAAAAGGCGCAAGCTGCCATTCTTTGCCATCTCCGCTGTGAGCGGAATGGGTGTCGAGGAACTCAAGTACGCGATGGCGGCGGTATTGCGAGAAGAGCAGCCTGTGGCTGTGGATTCCTAGCAGGATGCGGAAAAACGAGTGAGTGGACAGTTGAGCATACAAGACCTAGCGTGCCTCATTGCCGACCCACATATCCGTTCGCGCCTTGCTCGTTGCTTCGGCGCATTTTTCCGCAGCCTGCTAGGCGATTCGCGGCTCTTAGGCGGTAACTAGGCGCGGCGCAATGGCGACCGCCGCCTGACTGCGCTTGGGCTTGGGCGAAGCGATGTGGACCAGTTCCCACGCGGAGCGGTCGTGAAGCAGCCGGGAAACCAGTGCGGTGTGCATCGCGTGGCCCGCGCGCTCGGCGACAACCCGGCCCAGAATGCGATGCCCGGCAAGAGCCAGGTCGCCGATCAGGTCGAGGACCTTGTGGCGGACGAATTCGTCGCTGAAACGTAGCGGCCCGTTGCACACCCCGGTCTTGGACAGAATGATGGCGTTCTCCTCCGAGACACCGCGGATCAACCCCATATCCCGCAGCCTTTTCTCGTCTTCGCAGAACCCGAAGGTGCGTGCGGCCGCTATCTCCGATCCATAGGACCCCCCTGCCAGGTCGGCAGTGAATGACTGGTGACCGATTGGCTGGGGAAAGAGAATGTCATAGCTGATGCTGAAGCCTTCGCCGGGATAGAGCGCGATAAACTTGCCGCCATCCCGGACTTCGATGTCTTTCAGAATGCGCAAATACTCACGCCGGCGCCGCTGCCTCTTGATACCGGCCTGCGCAAAGGCTTCGACATAGGGTTGTGCGCTGCCGTCCAGAATGGGCAGCTCGAGGTTGTCGAGCTCGACAACAACATTGTCGATCTCCATGCCGAATAGGGCGGAAAGCAGATGCTCGGTGGTCTGGATAAGGACGCCTTGGCGCATCAGACTCGTCGCATAGCTGACTTTGGCGACGTTGCGCCCGATCGCGGCAATCTCGAAATTATCCAGATCCGTCCGCCGGAAGATAACACCCGTGCCCGCAGGAGCGGGCAACAGGCGCATGCTCACGGACGCCCCGCTGTGCAAACCTACGCCGGAGAAGGCGATGGCAGATTGAATTGTCTTTTCCAGTTGTGCTGATTCCACGATTCTGGGTTTCCCAAAGTCATAGACTATATATAGGGCAAAAAGTTGCCATGTGGCAAAAAAGACACAGAGTGGTCGCTGGAACCGAATTTGAAACGCCCCGTAGGTCACAGATTCCTAGTGCCGAGTCGTTCGGTTGGTGCTTGTTCCAACTTCGACTAGCGCGGCATAGTGACCTTGCCGATTCGGTCCGCGATTCCTTCGAGCACGGTCGCAACCAGAGCGATCGGTAGGCCCACTACATTGAAATAGCAACCCCGGATGCGCGGAATCCATCGCGCTGCATATCCTTGAATCGCATAGGCTCCAGCCTTATCCATCGGTTCTCCGGTGGCCACATACCCAGCGATTTCCTGCTCGGAGAGAGCCCGCATCGTAACATAGGTTAGCTCCGACACGGAATCGACAATGGCTCGGGGGCCATCTCTTGCGACCACAGCGACTCCCGTGACCACCTGATGGGTCTTGCCCGAGAGTTGATGCAGCATGCGCGAGGCGTCGGCGGGGCTCGAGGGCTTGCCCAGGACCTCTCCGTCCAAAAGCACCACCGTATCCGCCCCCAGAACAATGAGTGGCTCGGAGTCGTGGTGCGCGGGCTGCCGGAGCGCGAATACCGCCTGCGCTTTCTCCAAAGCCAAGCGGATGGCGAAGGAAATCCCGCCTTCGCCTTCCTGGCGAGTTTCCTCGCACGAGGAAGGCTGGATCTCGAAGGTGTACCCGGCTTGCGCCAGGAGCTCGCGGCGGCGGGGAGATTGGGAGGCGAGGATCAGCATGCCAAGAAGCTACTAGGCTTGGGGCGCCGAGCGCAGATCCGTCGGATCCTTTCGCGGCTGCGAGCGAAGGGCGGCTATCTCCGGCTCGTTTCGCGAGGCAAGCGGCACAGGTCCGCGCACTGGAGCCAGATGCTTGGTCATTTGATAGGTGTACCGAATGCGATGGATCACCGTAATCGTGGAGATCACGGCGAGCACCCAAAGTACTGGAGCCATGACTCCCCAACGCTCGAAAAGAGCGCCCAGGATAATGAGAACGACGCGCTCGGGCCGTTCCATGAAGCCCACTTTGCAGGAGCCGATGAGGGCTTCCGCGCGAGCCCGGGTGTAGCTGACCATGAGCGAGGTAACCATGACGATGGCAGCCAGGACAACGTAAAAGAATCTGCTGCCGCGGGCATAAAAGACAAGCAGCCCCAAGAAGAGAACCACGTCGCTATAGCGATCGATGACGGAATCGAAGAAGGCCCCGAAGACGGTGACTTGATCCGTTTGCCGCGCCACCCGGCCATCCACCATATCGAAGATTCCGGCGGCGATGATGACGAGACCGGCGTAGGCGAACATGCGCACATAGTTATGCTCGTTGGCCAGTCCAAAGAGAACGGCGGCGCCGGTGTTGATGATGAGGCCGATGAAGGTAAGAGCGTTGGGCGAGATGCGAGTGAGGGCAAGACCATTCACAATTCGCTGCAGAATGGCTCCGCAACCTCGGCCAAAGGCGCCCGTCCAGCTCATTCTGCCTCGTCGTGAATCGTCGTAAGCTTTAGGATCTCGAGCTCGCGCTTCCCATTGGGGGTGACGATGATCGCGATATCTCCTACCTGCTTGCCTACCAGCCCGCGACCGATGGGAGAGGTGGTCGAGATCAATCCCAGGTTCACGTCGGACTCCTCGCTGGTCACCAGCTTATACTCGATTTTTTCATCTTTGGTAGTGTCATAGACCAGGACGGTCGATCCGAACGCGATGCGGTCCTTTGGGATGTTGGTCAGATTGACGAGAGCCAGCTCGGCCATGCGTTTTTTGAGTTGTCCCAAGCGCGCGTTCACGAACTCCTGCCGCTGCTTCGCCATGTGATACTCGGCGTTCTCGCTCAGATCTCCCATGGCTACCGCTTTCTTGATTTCCGCGGGCAATTCAAGGGTGAGCTCGCGCTCCAGATTGCGAATCTGTTCTTCCAGCCGCTTTTTGATGTGCTCAGGCATTTTTTTCAATAACGTAGCCGGGGCCCAGCCGCCTTCGGGCCAAGCATCCCCTGTACCACTTCCCTATTTGCTCCTGTTGACGAAAGACAGGCGGGGCGATCGAACGAAATCGCCGAATCCCGATTATACGACGAGGAACTCTCGCCGTATTCGATAACAGGCTCTTAGGCTCCTGCCTCCCTTGGGGTTATCCACCCTCGCCGGAAGAACCAGCGGGTCCTTCGTCGGGCGGGGATGGGGACGAGCCTCTCGATGCTCGCGCGTCGAGAAAAGCTTGCAGAATGAGTACCGCCGCCAACTGGTCAATGACCGCGCGGCGGGTGCCCGGCTTGCGTCCGGCCAAATCCAGATGACGGTGGGCTTCAGTGGTCGAGAGACGCTCGTCCCACAGGTGAACCGGCACGCCCGTCTCCTCGCGGAGCGCTTGCGCAAACGCTTGAGCTTTCGCGGCTTGCGGACTGAGATCCCCCGACATATATAGGGGGTTTCCCACGACGATTTGGGAGCAGCCCTGCTTGCGCACGAGCCGCGCCAGGGAGCGAAGATCCTCGCGGCGATTCCGTCTGACCAGCGTAAGCACGGGCTGCGCCGTGAGGCCCAGCTCATCTGAGACGGCGACCCCGATTCTACGGTCGCCAACGTCGAGCCCCATAAGGCGGCCCCCCGTAACGCGGCGGATGACGGGCGGTTCTGAATTGCTTTCCATGGCGATCTGTCACACTTAATCTAATAAGGGGAGCTCTAAGTAAGAGGTCTCCCAGTGAATGGCGTCGGAGGAAAACGCATCGCACACCCCTCCAAAGGAATCAAAAAGGCAGGCCTATTGACTGTGCGACGTTCCCTGTCACTGTTCTTGCTGTTGACCGGGCTCGTAGCCGCGTTCTTTGTAGCGAATCTTGTGCTTCCCGCCGGCCCCGGGCGAGAGACCTTTGTCCAGATCGCTCCGGGCATGGGGGCTCGCCAGATTGGCCGTCTGCTTCGTTCGCAGGGAATCGTCCGCAGCCAGTATGCCTTCGACCTATGGCATATGGCGCGCGGCGGCACGCTCAAAGCCGGAGAGTATCGCTTTGACAAAGAGGCAGATCTCCCTACGGTTTATGATCGCATCCGGCGCGGCGATGTTTATACCCGGACGGTTACAATTCCTGAGGGCTTCAATCTCTTCGACATCGCCCAGGCCGTGCAGAATGCCCAGCTGGGGTCGGAGGATAGCTTTCTATCTGCCGCACGAAAGGACGTCAACCTGATTTCCGACCTCGATCCGCAGGCCACAAGCCTGGAAGGGTATCTCTTCCCCGATACGTATCAATTTCAGAGACTCCAGACGCCGGCCCAGATGTTGAGCGTGATGGTAAAGCGCTTCCGCGAGGCTTCCCTTTCGCTCGGTCTCGATGGCGACTATCACCGGACCGTGACCATGGCCTCGATCGTCGAAAAGGAAACGCCGGTTGACGAGGATAGGCCTCTGGTCGCGAGCGTCTTTGAGAATCGCCTGGCGATCGGCATGCCTCTGATGACCGATCCGACGGTGATTTACGCGGCCCGGCTTGAGAACCGGTATCGCGGAGGCATCTATCAATCGGACCTCAAAGCGGACTCGGCATACAACACCTACCGTCACCCGGGGCTGCCTCCGGGTCCTATTTGCAGTCCGGGCTTCGCCGCTCTTCGCGCGGCGATTCATCCGGCGAAGACGAATTATTTGTATTTTGTCGCAGATGCGGCTGCGGCAGGTCACTCGCGATTCTCGAGCACGCTTGCGGAGCACGAGCGAAATGTGAGCGCGTATCGCAACGCGCTCAAGGCACAGACGAATCGCTAGAGCATTCTCTGGGTTGGAGTAAGCGAACAAACCGCACTCCGCGCAGCCACGATCACCGCATCCCCAGGAACCCTGAGAATGCACAAAGTACTCTATACTCGCAGTTCCTGAGTTGAATTGATGCGGAGAGATTGGCTGAGGTTTATGGCGCTGTTGCTGCCGGTTTTGACCGGATGCCTGAGCCACACCCGCAAGCTGGCGCAACCGGCGCTGGCCGGCCCGGTTATGAACGCGGATGCGTTGCAGCTGGTGGCCGCGCTCAATCTTCGCTATGCGCAGATCAACTCGCTCAACGCGACGGTAGATTTCGCGGCTTCTGTAGGCGGGGCGCGCCTGGGCAAGATGACGGACTATACCTCGGTGCGAGGTTATCTGCTCTTCCGCAAGCCGCGGATGCTGCGGGTGCTCGGACTGGTGCCCGTGCTGCATACCCGGGCCTTCGATTTGGCCAGCGACGGAACAACCTTTACGATGCTGATTCCTCCCAAGAGCCGCGCGATCGAAGGCACCAACGCGGTGACCAAACCAGCCGCGAACCCCATGGAGAACCTGCGGCCGGCACTCTTTCTGGACTCGATGCTCGTGCAACCGATTTCCCCCGACCAGATCGTCTCTGTCATCAATGAGAGCGAGACCTCGCAAGACCCCAAGACCAAACGGCTCATCGATCTGCCGGAATATGACTTGACGGTTCTCAGCGAGGGAGCACCTCCGGCGGTGCCGGGGTTGGCGAGGATCGCCAATCCGCTGCGCGTCATCCGCTTCGGCCGCATCAACTTGCTCCCGGTTGAGTTGGACATCTACAATCAAGGCGGCGATCTGGAAACACAGGTGATTTACGGCCCCTATGAGGACTTTGGCGGTTTTGAATTCCCCTCGACCGTCGATATCAATCGTCCACTCGAGGAATTTCGCGTGGTGCTCACCATCGAAAAGCTTACGGTGAATCAGACACTCGGCGATGACCAGTTCGAGATGAAGGTCCCCGACGGCTACCAAGTGGAAAAGCTGCAGTAGGCTCTAAGTGCGAAAACGGTCCAGTCCCGCGCGTGCGGAGTGTTGCTCAATCTCGCGATTGATTCTGAGCGCGAGGGCCAACGCATCGCATCCCTGTTGGGCATTTACCAGAGGCGGAGTGCGGGTGCGCACGGAATCGAGGAAGGCTTCGATCTCCAGGCGCAGCGGCTCACCTGCTTTCACGGGGGGCTTGCTGAAGCCCAAAGACGGCATAAAGGGGGCCGGCGCGGAAGACTGCTGGGTCTCGACTTGCTGGGCCTGTACCTGGATGACCAGCAGATCCTGCCGGGCATAGTCGATCGATAAGTACTGATGAGGCTGAAAGAAGCGCAGCTTGCGCACCTTCTCGGTGCTGACCCGGCTGGCGGTAAAGTTGG
Organism: uncultured Acidobacteriaceae bacterium; assembly: GCA_963746665.1. Lineage (GTDB taxonomy): Bacteria > Acidobacteriota > Terriglobia > Terriglobales > Acidobacteriaceae > PALSA-350. The sequence continues at coordinate 496,993 of CAVVBW010000001.1, forward strand.
CGACCGCTCCCGAGGCAAACTCGAGGCGGACGTTGGCGATATCGACTTTGGGCGACAGAATAGGCAGCCCGACGGCATGGACTTCGCGCACGGAGGACTGTGCGAAGCGCAGCACGATATCCAGATCGTGAATCATCAGGTCCAGCACCACGTCCACGTCGAGCGCGCGCGGAGTAAAGATGCTGAGCCGATGCGCCTCGAAAAACATGGGTCCCTGGAGCAGCGGGAGAACGGCGGTGACCGCGGGGTTGAAGCGTTCGAGGTGGCCGACCTGCAGAATCTGCCGCCCCCGATCCGCCTGCCGGACCAACGATTCGGCTTCGGCCAGGGTCGCGGCGAGCGGCTTTTCGACCAGGACATCGAGGCCCTCCGCGAGCGCCCGGGAGACGATGGCGCAGTGAGCGGAGGTGGGGGCGCAGATTGAAACCGCATCGAGATGCAGTTTGCCGGCGCGGCGCGCCTCCAGACACTCCTCGACCGAGGCGAAGACGGGGACCCGCCCCGGCTTTGCCCGCCCTTGTGTTGGATGATGGCCGTGAAGCAGTTCTGCGGTTGCGGGATCGGGGTCGACGATCGCGGCCAAGTGCACGCCGCCCGCGGCCTCCTCGATCTCACGGTAGACGCGAAGATGATTCCGGCCGAAGGCTCCCGCGCCGAAGACGGCGACGCTCGGTTCGGTGAGCAAGCGGACGCGCTAGCGCGCCTCTCCCTTTGCTTGCACCGTGCGCAAGCACTTGGAATAGAGAGTCAGAAGCTGAGTCACTTGATCGTCGGCCTTCGTGGCCGCGCCGGCGACAAATCCGGCCGCGCCCGCCGTAGCGCGTCCCGTACCCGTTGCCGCCGCCACAAACTTCAGCAGATCCAGCGCGATATCTTCATCCCGGCGGGAGCCGTTCCCTGGGTTCACAGCCTGTTCCATGTCTTCCCTCCGTCCCAATATTACAAGGCCCGCGCTAAAGCGCTTTGCCCTCTTTCACCCCAACAAGCACAGCTTGCCGGGGACCCCGGTTTGCTCTGCTCGCGCCTTCCAGTATTCTGCAATCAAGGCCCTTGAATCTTAGGAGATCTTATTGGCGGTTTTAGCCACACAAGAGATTCGCCGCATGCGGGGCGGAGCGCAGAGTCACCTGATGCTCGCATCCGACGGTAAGCTCTATGTGGTCAAGTTTCAGAACAATCCTCAACATATCCGCGTCCTTGCCAATGAGCTGCTCGCGTCCAAACTGGGCGCTGTCATTGGACTCACGGTGCCCCACTCGGACGTGGTGGAAGTGACCGATTGGCTGATTCAAAATACCCCGGAGCTGAGCCTCGAACTCAAGGGAGCAAGCGAGCGGTGCCGGGCGGGACTGCAATTCGGCTCTCAATTGGTGGGTGGGTTGATGCCGGGGCAAGTAGTCGACTACCTCCCCGAGCAACTGCTTCTGGAGACGCGGAATCTCAAGGAATTCGCCGGCATCCTGGCCCTCGATAAATGGACCTGCAACAGCAACGGCAGACAGGCTGTGTTTGCCAAGACCCGCCGCGAGCGCCGCTACCGGGCAACGTTCATCGACCAGGGTTATTGCTTTCATGCCGGCGATTGGAAGTTTCAGGATTCACCCCTACGGGGTGTCTTCCCGCACAATTCCGTCTACCGCCCGATTACCGGCTGGCAGAGCTTTGAACCTTGGCTCACCCGGATTGAGACGCTCGATCCGGCGATCGCGTGGGAGATCGCGGGAAGCATTCCTCCGGAATGGTATGGAGGAGATTTGAGCATCCTTGAGTCGTTGATCGAACGGCTCCTGGAGCGGCGAACGCGGGTGCGGGAACTGATCGCGCAGTTCCGCGAATCTTCACGCAACCCTTTCCCAAATTGGGGAAAGGACGAAGAAAATGGCGCCGAAAAGCGCTTTCCAGCGCCGGAATGGATGCATGATCATGATATGGAGCCAGGCGGGCGCGTGATGTAGGATTTGCCATCCAAGCGGCAGACGCGGCTTCTCACCCCAGCAAGCATAGCTTGCCGGGGACCCCGCTTCGTCCGCCACTGTGGTTGCTTTCGCGCCTCTCCCCCGTGGTATTGAACAGAAGGGGAAGTGTTGAGCGCTGTATCCTGAGCCCTGGAATAGAAGCAGCGGGTGAATAAAGGGAGAGGGTGAATTGCGGAGCGAGCGCTGGTAAGGCGCTAGCAAAGCAAGAGGGCGAAGCGCTTTAGCGCGGAGTCCTGCTATATGACGATGCCAGAAAGAAAACAATGCGAGTTTCAGCTCATCCGCTACGTGCCGGATGCGGTGAAGAATGAGTTTGTGAATATCGGAGTGGTTCTCAAATCGGTCCGATCCCCCTCCCTCGAAGTCGAGGAGCAGAGGGCGGTTCGTTTTACCAGCGATTGGTCCCGCGTCCGGTGTATCGACCCGGATGCCGATATCGAGATGCTCGAAGCCCTCGAACTCGAGGTTGCCCAGCGTCTCGCCGGCCCCAAAAGCGATGGAAGAAGCGATGAACCGAGTGAGGCAAATGAGGCTAAGCCAGTGATGGCCGTGCTCGAGGACACACTCTCGAACGCGGTGCAGATCACCGAGGCTAAGGCTTTTTTGGCGGAGAGCTTTATTGCCGGACTCGAGCAGCTCTTGAAACTGTATGTCGAGTCTCCCAAGCGAGAACGCGCGAGCCGGCGCAGTGGACGGCAATCGATCGTCCAATCGATGCGGTCGACCTTCGAGCGGGCCGGCGTGTGGGGGCTGATGCGCAAACAGATCCCTGTCTCTGCGTATACCAAGCCCGGCGACCTGTTGCGGATCGATTGCGGCTACCGCCCGAATGGGGTCGTCCGCCTCTTCCAGGCAGTCTCGCTCGAAGCCGACGCCGAGGCCGCCAAGGTGCTGGCTTTCAGTGCGCAGGCCATCGCGCAGGGCGTCGCGCGGGTGGAAAATGCCACGCTCGAGCTGACAGCGATCATCGAGCCCATCCGGCGGTCTGAGACAGAAGAACTCGATGAAGACCGCATCGCCCAATACAGATTTGCTGTCGAGGCCATGGAGGAGCATGCCATCCGCGTGCTGACTACGTCCGACCTTTCCCGCGTCGCCGAAGCAGCAAGACGCGAACTTCACGTCTAATATTAGAGGGCCCGCGCTAAACAGACTACGGGAAAACAGATCGGCGGCCTGTTGAATGCATAAGGCCTAGCGTGACTGATTGCCGATCCAGACATTCTCTAGCGCCTCGCTTGTTGCTTCGGCGCGTTTCCCCGCAGTCTGTCGCGCTTTGCCCTCTTGCTCTGCTCGCCCCTTCCCAGGCCTCCCAATATTGGGGGCTTCGCGGTACTACTGCTCACGCCCTCTTGCCGGTTCGCCCAATCCGGGGCTCACCTGCAATTCACCCACGCCGCAATTCACTCGTTTCCTTCATGCGGGGCCCGCGCTAAAGCGCTTTGCCCTCTTGCGTTGCTCGCCCCTTCCCAGGGCTCGCCCCGCAATTCACCCCCCAAATTGTCATCCCGAGCCCAGTCGAGGGATCTGCGGTTCGCGAAGCAATACCCCGGGTGTCTGGCGTGTCAGCAACCACGAATGGCGGCGAAGCCGCGTGTGCCCGTGCGGCCAGCACCTATAATCGGCAAGATGAGCGTTCCTCCGGCCACCCCCGATCCGAAGACGGACCTTCCTTCGGCCCAGAAGAGAAGCCTTCCGAGTATCCATGAGAATCATCTCGCGGTCGTCGGTGTGGTGATGGGGAGCAAGAGCGACTATGAGGTACTTGCGCCTTGTCTCGAGTTATTGCGAGCGCTATCGATTCCTCACGAGGCCCGGATTGTCTCCGCGCACAGGACTCCGGACTGGCTCTTTGAGTACGCCGCGAAAGCGGAGTCGCGCGGTCTGAAGGTCATTATCGCGGCGGCTGGCGGCGCGGCGCACTTGCCGGGAATGATCGCCGCGAAGACGATTCTGCCGGTCCTCGGGGTCCCCATTCCCGCGACTACTCTGAACGGGATCGATTCATTGCTCTCGATTGTGCAAATGCCCAAAGGGGTCCCGGTGGGAACCCTGGCCATCGGCAAGCCGGGAGCGGCGAATGCCGCGCTGCTCGCGGCATCCATTCTGGCCGGTGGAGACGCGCAGTTGCGCGAGCGGCTACGCTCGTGGAGAGAAGCACGCACCCGAGAGGTCTTGGAACAGAAACTACCGGAAGCGGAATCGCCGGAGCAGGATTTGCCAGGATGAGTGCCATCCTGCCCGGTGCGACGATTGGAATTTTAGGGGGCGGCCAGCTCGGACGGATGACCGCCATGGCTGCTCGGTCTCTTGGATACCGGGTGCAGGTGATGGATCCGGACCCGTCGTGCGCGGCGCGGTTTGTCGTCGACGCCTGCTTTGAGGGTTCATGGGACGATCCCCGCGCGGCAGCCGACCTTGCTCGCGGCTGCGATGTGGTCACACTCGAGATTGAGCAGATCTCGCTGCCGGCGCTCGAAGCCGCCGGCAAATATGCGCCTGTACGCCCATCGAAAGAGCTGCTGGGGATGGTGCAGGATCGGATCCGGCAGAAGAACTGGCTGCGGGAGCAAGGCTTTCCCGTCGGGCCATATAAGGCGGTCCATTCGGCGGGCGATCTCGTGGATGTGCTCCGTGAGATGGGTGGAAGAATCTACCTCAAGCGTGCGCGTGGCGGCTATGACGGCAGAGGCCAGATCAAGATCGATGTCAATCATGACGCCGGTCCCCTCTCGCTTGCCGAAGAGGCGGAGGCAGCCTGGGCCGCGCTGGGCGAGACGCCCTGTGTCGCCGAGCAGGCGCTTGAACTGGAACAGGAGATTTCAGTGATGGTGGCGCGCTCACCTCGTGGAGAGATTCGCGCCTTCCCCGCGGCGGCCAACCACCATGAGCATCGGATCCTCTCCTGGAGCGTGCTCCCGGCCTCGATTCCAGAGGCGGTCGAGGCTCGTGCGCAGGAGATTGCCGCCGGCATGGCGAGCAGGCTTGCGCTCGAGGGCCTATTGGCGGTCGAGATGTTTCTCACCCGGGACCACGGACTTTGCGTCAATGAACTCGCTCCTCGTCCGCACAACAGCTATCACGCAAGCGAACGATGCTGCGTAACCAGCCAGTTTGAACAAGCCGTGCGCGCCGTTTGCGATCTGCCGCTCGGAGACGTGACCATCCTTCGGCCCGGCGCCATCGCGAATCTGCTTGGAGATATTTGGCTCGATCACGAACCGCGTTTCGATCGGGCGCTCACTGTGCCCGAAGTGAGCCTGCATCTCTATGAGAAACACACGCCACGCAAAGGAAGAAAGATGGGACATCTATCCGCGACCGCTGCCACCCCGCAGCAAGCCGTTGACAGGGTGCTCGAAGCCAAGAGCTATCTGTAGGGGTTTACCTTTCCAGCAGATAGACCCAGAAGTTCTCGAGACCCGGCACCTTAGCGGGGATGCGATGAGGCGAGAAAAACGGATATAAATATTCGGGCTGTACGATTCCTCGCGGTACAGCGAGATACTTTGCGTCCGGGGGAAGATAGCGAAGAACGTCTTGTCGGTTGAGTGCCTGCCCGGCGACCGTCAAGTTCAGCACTCCCCAATCCGTCTCGTAGAGCCTTCCCTCGGCCAGGTAAGTTGCGACGGAGTTCGAGGGGAAGTAAACCTCGCCCGGGTGTTGCAGGTCATAGCGATAAGCGGCAAGGGCCGCGGGGGTCTCGCGCATCAGCTGTATGCGCGCGCGATCGAAACGCATTGGCGCGCCGGAAGCCAACAGGAGAAAAGCAGCCGCGATCGTCCAGCACCGCAGAGCAGCGACCGGCCTTGGTTGCCGGCCCAGCGCGGCAATCAACTCGGCCGCGGTGAGAATGGACCCGACAAGAAGAAAGTAGAGTGCATGGGAAAAAGCGTTGGCGTCGCCGCCGACGATAGCATACGTGCGGATGCTTACCGGGACCATGACCGCGGCGACGGCAAAGAACGCCAGGAGGAAGCGCCCGGAACGCGGACGCGCTTCAGCGGCGGAGAGAAACCAGATGAGACAGACTCCCACGAGAAAGAGGACAAGCGCCGCGCCGTATTGGTACGTATCGTATGTACCGAAGACGAGAGATCCCTTCTCTACGTGGATATGCGTGGGCACGGTCACGTTATTGAAGTACACCACGCGCAAATTCCCATAGATCGCGGCGACCGTTCCCAGCGCGCATACCCCCCAAAGGATTGTCCAGGCAACATAGCGCACGGCCACGGCGCGGCCGAAGAAATAAACGGTCGTCAGCAGGACGACGATTCCGGCGACGAGCATGTTTTGCTTGCAGCCGATGCTCAATACCAGCAATAGACTGCTCCAGGCAGGCATCGCCCGGCTCGGTGCTTCCAGTTTCCAGTAGAGGATCAGCAGACTGAGCGTCATAAAGCAGATGGCCGGCGCATCGGAGTCCACCATGCTGACCACGTAGTTGAAAGGCCGAAGGAAAACGAGGGCGACGAAACCGAAGACGAAGAGCAGCCATGCATCGCTCCGGCTCAGGCGATTGCCTTTGACTTGAAAACCCAGCGCCAGAGCGAGCGGCAGCAGCATGAGAAACGTCGAGAGCAGCGAGCCCGCGGCGAAGACGGGCAGCACATGGGAGAAGACGGCGATGGGCAGAAATACCAGGTAGGACAGAGGGGCATAGGTGGTGCCGATCAGGGGACCGGAGCCAGGCATGTGATAGATGGAGAGTCCGTGCGCCAAAGCAATCGTGGGGACGATGCGTTGCTCCAACCAGGGTGTATGCCAGGCATCGACGTAGGAGCAGGCGAGGAACCCGAGCGCGGCCAGAGTCAAGAGGATCGAGGCCAGCACCCGCGGCCACATCCACGGGATCGGTCCCATCTGGCGGATCTTGTCGCTCGCATGGCTTTCAGCCGTTCGCATCATCATGGCAGCGGTTTCCTTGGGAAAAGCTCAAGTTACGACGGGAGTGCGGTCCGGTAGATGGCTCGGAGCGATACGATCCTTGAGCCGCACCAACGGCTTCTCGAAGAGATACCAGGAGATGGAGGCGAGCAGGATACTGATGCCCACGACGACCAGGAACCGGGCTAAGCTATCCGGCGGTAAATGAAGTCCGGAATTTCCCAGCCAGCGGGCGAGGCGCGAGACCAGCCGGTGCAGAAGGTAAATGCCATAAGAGATCTGGGCGAGATAGGCGACCGGCGCCGTGCGGAGCGGGCGGGTATACGATGACCCGCGGAAGGCAATCAGCAAGAGAAGGAGCGAGGCGCAGCCCCAGGATGACAGGGAAATCCCGGCCAATAGGTTGAAGGGGCTCGACCACAACTGATCTACCAGGATCGGTTTGCTCACAAACGACGCAATGCAGGTTGCCAGCAGCAACGCGAGGGTCAGAGCGGCGAGAAGTCCTCTGTGGAGGATCCACGGCCCGCTGCGGAAGCGGATCGCAATCAGGGCTCCAAGCGCCAATCCTTCCATATGGCACGGCAGCAGGACGAATTGGGGAAACGGATTCCCTGGGTCGTGCAGGAAAAATAGGATGCGTATTGCCGGACTCAAGAAGACCATTCCCCATAGCAGGCGGGTCACATTTTTGAGACGCATCCAGCGGACCGCAAGGGGCAACAACAGGTAAAACTGCTCTTCAATCTGCAAAGACCAGAGGGGGCCGTAGCCGGCGATCGTAGGCCACGCGTGTCGGTAAGCGATCCTGAAGTTGCCGAGATAGAAAAAAAACCACGCCGGCGAACCCCATTGACGAACGAACGCGGCATTTTCGGCCCCGTGGCCGGTTGAGGAAAAATACGACATGAAGAGGATTGCCAGGAGCACTAGGTAGTACAGCGGGAAGATTCTGAGCGATCGACGAATGTAGTAATTGCTGAAATAGTCGGGCCGGGAACGCGTGTCCACCAAAATGCCCGTGATCAGGAAGCCGCTCAGGACGAAAAAAGAATCCATCGCGATCCAGCCCAGTTGGCCTACCGAAAAAATCAGCGAACCCAGAACGCGGGGCCAGAAATGATCGATCAGGACGAGCCCGATCCCAATGCCCCGGATGGCGTCCAATTCGGCAATATGCCCGCGATAGATAGCTCGTGCAGGCGCAGCGGTCCCGGGTAAATTCGCCGGCCGCTCTCTGGACGCAATCATCTTCGACCCATCTTGGGAACCATTTTGGGAACCATTTCGGGATCCATCTTCATACTCCGATGGCCACGCGGTCAGGTGTATGGCGCGGGGCCAGCCGATCCTTCAGTCTGACCAGCGGACTCTCCAGCAGATGCCACGACGCCGACGCCATCGCGATGCTCACGAGGAATAGGAACGCGACGTTCAGCAAACCATTAGGCGCCAAGTGAACATGGAACCTGCCGGTCCATCGCACGGCACGAAAAGCCAACTGGTGCAGGAGATAGATACCGTAGGAAATCTTGGCGATATATTGCACCGGTGCGATGCGCAGGAAGCGAGTATAAGGCGACCCACGCAACTGAATCAGCAAGAGAACCAGGCCCGCACAACCCCAGCCCGACAGCGAATAGCCAATCACCCGATTGAATGGGCTGGACCATGCCTCATGCCTCCAGGTGGGGGTGCTCAGCAGCGAGCCGATGAGGGCCGCCGACAGCAACGTGACGCTGAAGGCTGCGAGGCGAAGCTTAGGCACTTCCCAAGCGCCGGTGCGGAAGCGAATGGCGATGAGCGCTCCGAGTGCGATGCCGTCCATATGGCAGGGCAACAACGCATACTGGAGGACCGGGTTGTTCGGGTCCCACAAATAGAAGAGGACCCTCAATGCCGGGCTCAGCAAGACCAGGCACCACAAGAGCCGGGAGAGGTGCTCGAGCCGCATCCAGCGGACGGCCAGGGGAAAGAGCAGATAGAATTGCTCTTCGATTTGCAGGGACCACAGAGGGGCATACGCAATAACAGGAGGCGCTGCGTTCTTATATGCCATCCTGAAGTTTCCCAGGTACACCGTGAACCATGCCGGCGAGCCCCATTGATGCATCTGGGCGTACTCCACTCCGCTCCCCCCATTGGAAACGTGCAACAAGATGAACAACGCCAGCAGGACGAGATAATACAGCGGAAAAATTCGCAGAGCGCGGCGAATGTAATAGTTGCTGAAATAATCCGTCCGCGAACGCGTGTCGACGAGAATGCCGGTGATGAGGAAACCGCTTAGGACGAAAAAAGCGTCCATGGCGATCCACCCGGATTGTCCTATTGAAAAAATCCAGAAAGACAAGGACAACGGCCAAAAGTGATTGAGCAGTACGATCCCGATCCCAAAGGCGCGGATGGCGTCCAATTCGGCGATGTGGCCGCGATAGCCGCTATTCCGGGTTACGAGAGGCGCACTCGCGGCTTCGACCAACGGTCACCAGCTTCCCGGGGAAGACCCCAATTTTCTTATAATCGAATCCGTATCGAGCTGCCACCAGGATTCAATTCCAGACCGGCGGATTGCCCACCGTAAGTACCCTCATTCAGTGCGGGAAAAATACTCTGAAGTCACTTGGAAAAATGCAGATGAGCTGCATCTGCGGGCCGCTCGCAGCCGGCGCCGTGCCCAGAGCGATTGTCAGAGATGCCTAGCCGATCTCTTCGCTCCAGTTTTCCAGGTATTTCTTCATCTCGGCCATGAATCTGCCCGCATCGGCGCCATCGATGATGCGGTGGTCGAAGCCGAGCGTGAGCCGGACGACATGGCGGACGGCGATCGAATCGTATCCGTCCTCATCTGTAACCACCGTAGGCTCTTTGAAGAGGCCGCCGACGCCGAGAATGGCCGATTCCGGCAGGTTGATGACCGGCGTGCCAAACTGCTCCCCAAAGATTCCGGGATTGGTAATGGTGAAGGTTCCCGATACTACCTCATCGGGTTTGAGCTTTTTGCCGCGTGCCCGCTCGGCGAGGTCCGCAATCGCTCGCGCGATGCCTAGGAAATTGCGTTCCTCCGCCTGCTTGATGACGGGAACGATCAGACCCCATTCCAGGGCGACGGCGATGCCCAGATTGATGTGGCTGTGATAGCGGATGGAATCTCCCTCAAGCGATGCGTTCACTATTGGCATCTTGCGCAGGGTGACGATCGCGGCGCGGGCGATGAAGGGCATGTAGGTGAGCTTGACCCCGTTCCGCTGCTCGTACTTGGATTTCTCCTTCTCGCGGATGCGGGCGATGCGGCTCATGTCGATCTTGAAGACGCTGTGTACATGAGCGTTGGTGTGCTTGGACTCAACCATCCGCTGGGCAATGATCGAGCGCATCCGCGACAACGGAACCAATCGATCCGCTTGGTCGGCGGGCTCGGCGGAAGCTCGGGTCGAAGGCTGTGCTGGCGCGGAAGGCTGTGCCGTAGGCTGCGCTGCAGGCCGCGCCGAGGGCGCTCGAGCGCCCTCCGCCAGAAAGCCGAGAACGTCTTCCTTGGTGACCCGGCCGGCCGAGCCCGTGCCGGCGATCTGGCGCAAATCCAGGTTGTTGTCCTTGGCGATGCGGCGGACAAGCGGAGAAGAACGCACCCTCTCGCCGGAACCGGTCACGCCCCCGGTCGCCGGCTTCTCTTGAGCGGCCGCCGCGTCATAGGCCGCTGCGGTCTCAGAGGAAGGCGTTTCCTCTGCCGGCGCTTTGGCTTTGGCTTTGACTGGGGCCGGGGTCGAAACTGCGGCCGTCGCTGCCTGAGAGCCGCTGTGGATAACGGCCACTACCGTATTGATCTGAGCCGTGGTGCCGGCAGGCGCCTTGATCTCGTGCCAGAATGCCGCTCTCCGGAGCGGGAATTTCAGCGTCTACTTTATCGGTGGAGATTTCAAAGAGCGGCTCGTCCTTCTCGACCGAATCACCCTGATTCTTCAACCACTTGGTAATCGTGCCCTCAAAGATCGACTCGCCCATCTGCGGCATGATGACGTCGATCGAAGAAGCGGGCGCGGCGGCCTCGGCGGCGGGAGCGGGTGCGGGAGTCGCCTCGGGCGGCGCCGGTTTCTCTTTCGGCGCGGCGCCCGCCACGGGTGTCTCCGCAGGGGCGGCTTTCGGCGCGGCGGCTGGGGAAGCCGTTTGACCATTCGATTCAGCGATCAGGGCAACCACCGTATTGACCTGTACGGTACTGCCTTCCGGGATCTTTACCTCGGTGAGAACGCCGCTGGCGGGGGAAGGGATCTCGGCATCGACTTTGTCGGTCGAGATCTCAAACAGAGGCTCGTCGCGCTCTACCGCATCACCGGGTTTCTTCAGCCACTTGGTGATCGTGCCTTCAAAGATCGACTCCCCCATCTGGGGCATGATTACTTCCGTAGGCATGGACTTGCTTTCCCCATTTCTTTCGAACAGACTTTCCGATTCTAGAGCATTTCCGTGCGCGCCGGAGCGCGCCGCCCGCGTGGTTCCTCCCCGAGTAGCTCCTCTCCCAATAGCTGCTCCAAGGATTCGACCCACAGAACCGGTTGCGCAAATACCCGCGCAAAATGGCGGGCGATGGAGTTGGCCACTTGTTCGAGCGTGGGCGTCCGGTGAATCCGTTCGTCAATTTCCGCTTCGATGCTGGTTACCTCGCGGTCAGGGATGCCGCAGGGCACAATCATCTGAAAGTCGTCGAGGCCGGGGATGACGTTCACGGCGAAGCCGTGCGAGGTAACGCCGCGGGAGATGTGCACGCCAATGGCCGCGATCTTTTTTTCCTGAACCCGCCTCTCGCCGATCGTATACACGCCGGTCCATACGCCGGTCCGCCCACGGACGCGCCCGGTAAGAATCCCATAATCCCCGCAGGCGCGCAGAATTACTTCCTCGAGCTTGCGGACATATTCGATTGCGCCGAGCGCAGGCGTGAATCCGCGCAGGTCGAGGATTGGATAGCCGACGAGCTGTCCGGGACCGTGATAGGTCACATCCCCGCCCCGGTTGGTTTCAAAGATCGCGATGCCACGCTCTTTGAGCGACGCCTCGGTGGCCAGAATGTGTTCGCGATGGGCGTTCCTGCCCATGGTCAATACCGGAGGATGCTCTAGCAGAAGCAGCACGTCTCCCAACAAGCCCCGCTTGCGGCGCTCCGTGAGCTCCTGCTGCAAGGCAAGCGCCTCACCATAATCCACGCGGCCGAGATAGAGGAGAGAGATCATGACTGAGCCAGGAGCGGCGACAGGGGTGGACGGGAGAGCCGGCAGCCTGAGGGACGCCTGTCAAACGTTGATCGACATTCCTTCCACGCCGGAAAAGCCGTCGAGCATGGCTTCGGCGAGCGTCGGATGGGCATGGATGGTGAACATCATGTCTTCGACGGTCGCTTCGAGCTCGATCGCGGTTACGGCCTCGGCGATCAGTTCCGTAGCCTGGGGGCCGATGATGTGCACGCCCAGAATCTCTCCGTATTGTCCATCGGCCACCACTTTGACGAATCCTTCATGCGCATCGACGATCGAAGCCTTGGAGTTGGCGGAGAAGGGGAACTTGCCCACCTTGACCTTGCGGCCCTGCTCCCTGGCCTGTGCCTCGGTCAGCCCCACGCTGCCGATCTGCGGCTCGCAATAGGTGCAGGCCGGAATACGATCCCGCCGCACCGGACGCGCAGGTTTGCCGGCAATCTTCGCCGCCACGGTCATGCCCGCCATCATGCCGACATGCGCCAACTGCGGCAGACCCGCAACGATGTCGCCAATCGCGAAGATCCCCGGCTCATCGGTCTGCATCCACTCGTTGGTCTTGATGAAGCCGCGATCGGGCCTGATCTTTGTCTTCTCGAGCCCGATGCCTTCGGTGCGTGGAGCGCGGCCAACGGCGATCAGAATCTTCTCGGCTTCCTTCACGGCCTGTTTGCCGTCGGAGGTGGTGAACGTCACCTTGACTCCGTCTTTGGTTTTCTCGACATGATCGAACTTGGCGCCGGCATTGGTTTCGATGCCGCGTTTGCGGAAGACACGAGCCAGTTCCTTGCTCACATCCTCGTCTTCGTTGGGAACAAGCCGAGGCAGGTATTCGACAATCGTGATCTCGCTGCCAAAGCTCCTGAAGATGGAGCCGAACTCCACCCCGACCGCTCCGGCCCCGATTACCACCATGGATTTCGGGATGTGGTCGATGGCAAGAATCTCCATGTTGGTCAAAATGCTCGAGTCGGCCTCGAGGCCCGGCAGCAGGCGCGCGTCGGAGCCGGTGGCGATGACCAGGTTCTTGGCCTGGATGGTCTGGATAGACTTCTTCTCACCCTTCGACTCGACCGCGAGGGAGTGAACGCCGTCCTTCGCCGGGCCGGTGAGACGGCCATAACCCTGTATGACGGTGACCTTATTCTTGCGCATCAGAAAGTCGAGACCCTTCACGTGCTTGGTCACGATTCCGTTCTTGCGATCGAGGATGGCTTGCCAATTCAGGGTGACTTGGCCGATGCCTTCGATGCCATATTCCTTGGCATGCTTCAGGTGGTCGTAGATTTCCGCGTTGAAAAGGAGAGATTTGGTGGGGATGCAGCCCCAGTGGAGGCAGGTGCCGCCCAGCTTATCCTCCCGCTCGATGAGCGCGGCCTTTAGCCCGTATTGCCCGGCGCGGATGGCCGCGGTATATCCTGCCGGCCCTCCGCCGAGAATTGCGATGTCATAAATTGTTTCCGCCAAAGATAGCTCCTTCGGATTGACTGCTGGTTTTGACTTCCTGGCTGGGCTTTGGATGCCGGTGGGGTCGTTCTCGAACCAAACAGTCATTTTAGAGCATGTTCCGGCGTTGACGGGGAAGGGTGAATTGCGGCGGGGGTGAATTGCGGAGCGAGCGCTGGCAAGGCGCGAGCATAGCAAGAGGGCGAAGCGCTTTAGCGCGGGCCCTGGAATCTTAGGGAAAGGGTGAATTGCGGAGCGAGCCCTGGGAAGGGGCGAGCAGAGCAAGAGGGCGAAGCACGACAGACTGCGGGAAAACGCGCCGAAGCAACAAGCGAGGCGCTAGAGAATGTCTGGATCGGCAATGAGTCACGCTAGGTCTTGTGCATTCAACAGGCCGCCGATCTGTTTTCCCGTAGTCTGTTTAGCGCGGGCCCTGGAATAGAAGCTACTCGGCGACCGTGAAAACAGCCAGCCCTTGCGGCGGGAGCACCACCGTCAGCGACTCCCCCTCAAGATGCCGCACTTCGCTCGGCGGGAGCTGGGCCGCGGCTTTGAGGGCTTTGATCTGCGCTTGGGTGGGATACGGCGGCTGGCCCATCTTGCGATAAGCCATCAGCACGTCGCCGTGCGCTTGGTCGACGCGATCGATGCGCACTGCCGCGCCAGGTTTGACGCCCTTGAAGTCAAAGCGAATGGATTTGGGATTCGCCGCGACGCCGGGGTTGACCAGGTTCCAAGCGGCCAGAACCAGCGTGCCATCGCTCTTTTTGGTTACCAGGACATCCTGCGACTCCTCGGGAATTCGTTCCATTCCCAGGGTGTGCAGAAGCTGAAAAGCATGGAAGGAGGGCTTCGGCAGGCCGTCGATGGCGATCAGTCCGAAGCCGCCGAAGAAGGGCTTGCTGATGACGCCTTGCTCTTCAAAGACATCGGAGAAGGTCCAGTACGACATGAGCGTGACCTTGCCGTCGCATTCGCGGATGGTATTGGCCAGCCACGGCCCCATGAAGATCGAGTCCGTGATCTCAGGCAGGCTCATATAGGTGGCGTTGAACTCACTCCAGATGAGGGGAATCGTCGGGCGGCTCGAGGCCACGATCTGGGCATGCACCTTGTCGACGGCGGCGGCGACCATTTGGTAGGGCGCAATCGTCGCCGGGTGCCCGAGGACATCCATGGCGGTGTCGTTGCCGTAGGCGTGGGTGGAGACGAAATCGAGCGGCACATGATCCTTGGTAGCGTGAGCAATCATGTCGCCGACCCATGCGGCCTGCGCGGTTGCCGGGCCGCCTACGCGAATCCGGCTGCTCACCGCCTTGAGCGTGCGGGCGGCGTTGTCGTAGAGCTCGAAATAGGTTTGCTCGGCGGGGCGCCCGGTCCAGAAGTCGATGTTGGGCTCATTCCAGACCTCGAAATACCAACTGGAGATCTCGTCGATGCCGTAGCGATCGACGAGGTGCTGGGCAAAGGCCTTGATGAGCGCATTCCATTTGCCATAGTCCTTGGGCGGGGAAACGATGGGGTGGTACCAGAACGGATGGTAGTCGAGACGCGCGGCGAGCTGCTTGGGCATGAAGCTCAACTCGACAAAGGGCTTTACGCCGTTGGCCAAGAGCCCATCGTAGATCTGATCGACGTAGGTGAAGTTATAGACCGGATTGCCCTGCTTGTCCTCGCTGTAGACGCCAACTTCGTCATCGAGAATGGCATGGAAGCGGGCATAGCGGAAGCCGGTCGCCTGCCTTACCTGGCGAAGATCTTCGCGGTAGCTCTCGCGCATGCTGAGAATCGCGCGGCCAGATCCGAACACCTGCTCCCAGAAATGAGGGAAAGGCATAGCCCGCGCCTGAGCGTTGACAACGATTGTTTCTTGGCTTGCTTGGGCTGGAAGTACGGGGCTCGCGGCCAGCAGGCCGAGCATTGCGGTCAGAACGGCGAAAGAACGCAAGCGCATTTGGGGAGGACCTCGGAGAGAGACTCACCTAATGCTAGAACATTTTCACTTCCACTCTGTACCGGCTAGCTTAGCGAAGTGCGGCTTTTCTTGCGGAAAAGCCGCGACGGGATTGATTGCTTTGTATACACCAGAAGTGAAACTGCTCTACCCGGTTCAGACTCGTTTGGCGTTGACCTTGGTGGCGAGGCCCACTTTTTCGAGGAGCCATATGCCCCAATAATTGAGGTCAAACTCATACCAGGCCATGCCATGACGCGCGGAAACCGGGTGTGCGTGGTGGTTGTTGTGCCAGCCTTCGCCGCCGGTCAACAGAGCCACCCACCAGTTGTTGCGGGAGTCATCATGGCCTTTGAAGCGCTGCGATCCCCACATATGAGTGGCGGAGTTGACCAGCCAGGTGACGTGCATGCCGAGGGTGACGCGGAAAAAAATCCCCCAAAGCACCCAAGGCAAGCCGCCCAGGGCGAGAAGCGCAATGCCCAGCAGGGTTACAGGCAGCCAATGGTACTTGTTGAGCCAGCGGTAGAAGGGCTGCTTCATCAGGTCCGGAGCGTAGCGCTCGAGGATGGCGTTGTTGTTGTGCAGGGGGCCCCTCAGGATCCAGCCCATGTGCGACCACCACTTCCCGTCCCGGGGAGAATGCGGGTCGCCCGGTTTGTCCGTGTATTGGTGGTGCAGACGATGCACGGCGACCCAATAGATGGGGCTGCCTTGAAGAGCCATCGTGCCTAGAATCGCCATTGTGTATTCGAGCCACCTGGGCACGACGTAGCCACGGTGCGTAAGCAGCCGATGATACGTAACGGCGATGCCGACGTTTTCCGTCAGGAGCCAAAGAATCGCGCAAACCGCGAGCGCCGTCCAGCGGAACTCAAAGAGAGCCGCGACCGCTCCCAGATGGAAGATCGCGAGAATGATGGCAAAGTCCCACTGAAACTTACCGCGATGCGGCTCGAGGGGTGCCTGAATGCCTTCCGTTTGCCCGGGCATTGTGCCTATTGTTCCCGGGGAGAGGACCGTCGACATAATTGGTTCACCTGGGTTGGGTTCACTGGCCGATCCCAGGCTACGGCTGGATACGAGGCGGGCGGTGTAAGACTTGCGTAATACCTTATTTGTGATTCGCCAGGACGGGCCCGTATACTGAATATGCGACTAACCAGGTCGGCTTTGCACAACCCGGGCGGCTTTGCCCTTTCGAACGCATCGACTCCATGCTCAGGCTCACGAAAAAAGCGGACTACGGGCTGATGGCCCTAAAATTCCTGGCCGAACGGGCAGGTACGCCGTCGTTGAGCGCAAAGGATATTGCCGAGGCATACGGCATCCCAGCCCAGCTTTTAGCCAAAATCCTGCAGCGGTTAACCAAGGCGGGTCTTTTATCTTCCCATGCGGGAACGAATGGCGGGTACGCGCTTTCGCGAGACGCCGAGCAGATCACCGCCTTTGATGTGATTCGGGCGATCGATGGCCCATTGTTCATTACTTCATGCGAGACCGGGCCGCGCGGGTGCGATCTGACGGCAAGCTGCACGGTTCGGGAGCCGTTGCGCAAGGTGAACGAGAGCATCTCGGATGTGCTGAAGGCGATTCGCGTCTCCGATCTGTGCGAGCCCGAGGCCAGCCGCCGCTATCATCCCGGCAAGCCGGAAACTCTCGTCAGCCTGAGCCGCTAGTCCTGCGCGGACGGCGGGACGCGGCTTCGCCGCCATCTCACCGCAAAGCCCCGGAATATTAGGTAAAGGGTGAATTGCGGAGCGAGCGCTGGGAAGGCGCGAGCAAAGCAAGAGGGCGAGAGCGGTAGTACCGCGAAGCCCTGGAATATTGGGAGCACATGAAATTGCCAATCTACATGGATCACCACGCGACCACGCCGATGGACCCGCGTGTGCTCGAGGCGATGCTGCCCTACTTCACTACGAAATTCGGCAATGCAGCGAGTCGGAACCACTCCTTCGGATGGGAAGCGGAGCAGGCGGTGGAGCATGCTCGCGCGCAGATCGCGAGACTGATTGGGGCCGCGGCGAAGGAAATCGTCTTTACCTCCGGGGCAACCGAAAGCGACAATTTGGCCCTTAAAGGCATTGCCGGGATGTACCGGGAGCACGGCAACCACATCGTCACCCAAGTCACCGAGCACAAGGCTGTGCTTGACGCGTGCAAGGCCCTGGAGATGAGCGGCTGCCGTATCACCTATCTGCCGGTGAAGGCGGATGGGCTGATCGATCCCGAGGATCTCGAGCGGGCGATCGGCCCCCAGACGATCCTGGTCAGCATCATGCTCGCAAATAACGAGATCGGCGTAATCCAGCCCGTTCGGGAGATTGGCAAAATTTGCCGAGAGCGCGGCGTGCTCTTCCATACGGACGCGGTGCAGGCCGTAGGCACGGTTCCGGTCGATGTGGAGGCAATGAACATCGATTGCCTGTCCCTTACAGGGCACAAAATCTATGGGCCAAAAGGCTGCGGCGCCTTGTACGTCCGCCGGCGCAACCCGCGGGTGCGGATTTCCCCGCAGATGGACGGTGGCGGCCACGAACGGGGCATGCGTTCGGGCACTCTGAACGTACCCGGCATCGTTGGCCTGGGAGCAGCCTGCGAAATTGCGCAAAAAGAGATGGCCGAAGAGGCGGAACGGCTGGGAAGGCTGCGGGACAAGCTTAAGAACAGGCTCGAATCGGAGCTCGACTTCGTGCAGGTGAATGGCTCGATCGAGCATCGCCTGCCGGCCAATCTCAACATGAGCTTCATGCATGTGGATAGCGAGTCGCTTTTGCTGGGGATCGACGATGTCGCCGTTTCGAGCGGTTCGGCCTGCACTTCGGCGTCGCTCGAACCCTCTTATGTCCTCCGGGCGCTTGGCCTGGGAGATGACGTGGCCCACAGCTCGATTCGTTTCGGGTTGGGACGCTTCAATACGGAAGAAGAGGTGGACTACGTAGCCGGCAAGGTGATCGATGTCGTGCGCCAGTTGCGGGAGATGCTCGCGCCAGGGCATAAGCACCTTGCGACGCCGAGGCTGGGCGCCGCATCCTAACGGGGGTGGAAGAGGGCGAGAGCGGTTTCACCGCGGGCTCTATAATATACAGGGGGGATGGCAATGGAACTATCGGTCTTGAATGCGGAAAACGTAGAGCCCGATCAGAAGAGCATTAAGGTTACCGAGCGCGCCCTGAAGCAGATTCGAATCGCGATCGCCAAGGAGGGTATCTCGCCCGAGGAGGGCGGACTTCGCCTGGGCATTCAGGGCGGAGGCTGTTCGGGCCTGTCCTACAAGATGACCTTCGACGCGCATCCCCGGGAACGCGACCATCTCTATCAGTTCGAGGATGTGCGCGTCTTCGTCGATCCCAAGTCGCTCGTCTACCTCAATGGAACGATCCTCGACTATGAGGAAACGCTGATACGGCAAGGCTTCAACTTCATCAATCCGAATTCGACCAAGTCTTGCGGTTGCGGTTCATCCTTCTCGGTGTGAATTTTCGCGAAAAGCACGTCTCTATTGGTACCAATCGAAGGCCCCAGGAATGAACTCAAATTCCGGGGCCTTGTCCTTCTCAAAGTAGACCGCCAAAACATCAAAGCGCGCATCCCTAGGCGGCGAAGGCAGCCCTTGGAGGTATTGGCGCGCCATGCGCCGCAGCATCTGCATCTTTTCCGGGTCGACCGCCGACTCGGCCGTCGCGGTCTCCCGGCTGGAGCGGGCTTTGACCTCGACGAAGCAAAGGGTGCTTCCTTGCCAAGCGACCAGGTCGAGATCTCCGCGAAGCTTGGGGCTCCGCCAAGCGCGCGCGACAACGATGTAGCCGGAGCGCCGCAGATAGAAATATGCCGCTTCCTCTCCACGCCGGCCCACTTCCAGATGCCGGGGGCGCGCGGAATCGCCGGCAAAGCGAGCGGCGAGCCGGTCGCTGGCCCGGAGAAAGCCCTCGAAAAGCCTAAGCCGTTGCCGCCTGAGTGGAGACATGGTTCCTTGGGTTCATTCTCCCCGGTTTCATTCTCCCTGGAGAGGCGGCGTTTAAGCTCGCCCTCTTCCGTGGTATAGCATTTTCATCATTGGCCGCGGATTGGCACAGGCCGCGGATTGGCACGGAGAAGACCCGCACTTGAAGAATGCGATCACGATTTCGAAGGAAGACTACCTCAAGGCCGTCCTTGAGGCGGAGAGCGAAGGGCAGGCGGTGATTCCCGCGACTCTGGCTCATTGGCTTTCCGTCTCCCCGCCGGCGGTCACCATGGCTCTCAAACGGCTGAAACGAGACGGGTACCTCGAAGTCAAGCCGGACGGGATCGTCCGGCTTACGGGAAAGGGCAAAGAGACTGCCTACCGCACGGCCCTCAGGCATCATCTTATAGAGCGTATGCTGGCGGAACTCTTCGGGATGGAGTGGTACCAGGTTCACGATGAAGCCGAGCGCTTGGAACACGCCGTTTCCCCGGCCTTCGAAGCGAAATTGCTCGAGAAACTTGGGGAGAAGGGAACTTGTCCCCACGGCAACGGCGTGCTGCCAGAGAGTCCGGCGCAACGCTCCAAGAGAGGAATGGCCCTGCTTTCCGAGGCGAGAGACAATACGGAGTACACCGTGATGAGCCTTTATGAGCGCGATCCGAAATTGCTGCTTTTTTTGCATCATGCGGGGATTGAGCCCGGTGGCCGGGTACGCGTATTGAGCCGCAACTACGACCGGACTCTATCGATCGAGACTGCGGCCGGAAGATCCACTTTAGGGCATCCGGCGGCGGAGAGGGTCTGGATAAAGCGCAGGGCCTCGGCACGGGGTTAGAGCATTTTCACTTTAGGTCTGTACGAGGTAGCCGACCTCGTCGCGGCTTTTCCCTTTGGGGTGGAAGTAAAGCCGCACCTGCTACCTTTTCCAGTGCACGGTCGAAGTGAAAATGCTCTAGCGCCCGTTACGCCCTTCTCGAAGGGCGGTGCCGGAAGTAACGGCTTACCGGCAAGTTTGGCGCATGGCGGAAGGGGGTTTTGAGATAGCCTGAATGCGAATGCCGAGTGGTTCCTTCATTTGGTTTCTAGGCGCGGTGGTATGGTGGATCGATGCCGCGGTGGCTCTCCACTTCGACCATAGGTCGCATGCTCTCTTAGCCCTAGCGGTCGCCTGCGTGTTCTTCGCGGCAGGCGTGATGTTTCGGAAAACCGAGAAGAACCGACGCTAGCATCGCGCTTCAATCCGCTTCAATCTAATGACATAAACCGGTAACAACATCCTTAGCTCACCTAATGGAAATGGCCCGCGAGAGTCGATCCAACGATTCGCGATTCGTGACCGTAGCTGGACAGGTGCCTGCGAAGGCTGCCTCGACGTACAATCGAGTCGGTGAACCACACGCATCCGATGCTTCGAGCCGTGCTGAAAAGCCAGTATCACGCGTCGCTGGCGATGCTCCACGAAGCCATCGAGCGCTGCCCGCCCGAGGAGTGGTTGACCACCAACCACAAGAATGCGTTCTGGCAGGTGTCGTATCACGCTCTGTTCTTTGCACACCTGTATCTTCAGCACGACGAAGCTGCGTTTAGGCTGTGGGAACAGCATCGCGGCGAGGGCGACGGCATCGCGGGTGAGCCGTACACGCAAGCGCAGGTGCTCGAGTACTGGGAGTTCTGCGATCGGATGATCGATGACGCCGTGGACGCGTTGGATCTCGACGCCACCGAAAGTGGCTTCAGTTGGTATCGCATGTCCAAGCTGGAGCATCAGTTCGTCAATATCCGCCATATCCAACATCATGCCGCGCAACTGATCGACCGCGTCCGCTCGGCCGCCGACGTCGGGATTCGCTGGGTGGCCGCGCGCTAGCGCCTTGGTGAGTCAAGTAATTCATTGCCCATAAGCTGACATCCCCACTGGCCGGGGTCTCCGGCGCGCGATTTGTGCGTGCAGGGGCGGAACTGAAGTTCCACCTGCGTCTCACCCTCTGCGGTCCAGGTACCAGGGAATGTTCAAGACGACGATTCGTTGGTTGCCTTTGACCAGGAGAAGAAACTTCAGCACCTGAGCCCGCTGGTTGTGCAGCAGATTCTCCCACCAGTGACGGACCACGAGCTCGGGAACCACCACGGCGATCTGCCGGTCTTTGTGCTTATTTTCCATCCGAAGAACGTGGTCGACAAGCGGCGTGATCACCGTGCGGTAGGGCGAGCGCAAGATGACGAGTTCGGGTACGGGCAATTCCGCTGCCTTGAGCGGATCGACGACGTTTCGCTGCCACACATGGGTGATACAGTCTTTCTCTTCGCCCACCTCGATATGAACCACTTGCACCTCGTGCGAAAGCGACATCGCAAAACGCAGACCCATATCGGTGATCTGGTTCCAGCTGTCGATTGGCAGAATGGCAAACAGCGGGCTCAGGCAGGCCGTGTTCAGGGGCTTGTTGTCTGTGGTGAGCACGGCGACGCGAGTATAGTGCCGCCTGACCATGACCATCAGCAGGATCATCAGGGGAATCAGCAGAGCTGTGACCCAAGCCCCTGCGGCAAACTTGGCCACCAGCACCACCAACAGCGTTATACCCGTCGCGACGGCGCCAATTCCGTTTACCACCATGTGCCTGGCCCAGCCGTCTCCACGCTTGCGTTTCCAATGCGCGACCATTCCCGCCTGCGACAACGTAAATGCCATGAAGGCGCCGATCGCATAAAGGGGAATGAGCCGGTCGGTTACACCGCCAAAGAGGATCAGCAGTGCGCCAGTGAGCCCAACCAGGCAATAAATGCCCCACGAGTAGAGCAGGCGCCGGCCGCGGAGGGTGAAGACATGCGGCAGAAAGTTATTGGCGGCGATGGCCCGCGTCAGCCGGGGAAAATCGGCGAAGGCCGTATTTGCGGAGAGGGAGAGCACCAGCAGGATGGAAGCAATGGTGACGTAGTAAAAGATGCCCCGGCCCGCTACAGCCGCCGTCAGTTGCGAGAGGACGCTCTGGTATCCGGGCCCGGAGGGGTCGGTTGCTCCGATCCCGTAAGCCCGGCACACAAGAGCGATTCCCAGCAACAGCGCGATCAGCAAGGCGATGATGATGGTCAGCGTCCGCTTGGCGTTCTCGGTGTTTGGCTCGCGAAAGGCCGTCACACCGTTGCTCACCGCCTCCACCCCGGTCATGGCCGTGCACCCGCTCGCGAAGACTTTCATCAACAGCCAGAGCGTCAGCACCCCCGTTGCTGGCGGCAATGCCGGCGGCGCCACCACCGGCATCGGATGTCCCCCGGTTAGGATCGCGTGCAAAGAGCCGAGGCCGATGACAATCAGCAGGCAAAGGATGAACACACAGGTTGGGATCATGAAGACAACGCCGGTTTCGCGTACGCCGCGCATGTTCACGACGGTCAATAGCAGAAGTATTAGGAGACAAAGTCCAAGAGTGTGGGCCTGCAGGCTGGGAACGGCAGAGACAAGCGCGCCCACCCCGGCCGAAATGCCTACCGCGGCGGTAAGAACATAGTCGATCATGAGCGCCGCCGCTGCTAGGAGCCCTGCGTGATCGCCCAGATTCTCGGTCGCCACCGTGTAGGATCCGCCGCCCGAGGGGTATGCATCGATCGTTTGCCGATAAGAGAAGTAAAGGATGATTAACAGCACCACGATCGCGGAGATGACCGGGACGATATAGTGCACCCCGGCCAGCCCGAGCGGGATCAGCAGAGTCAGCGCGGCTTCAGGACCATATGCCGCCGAGCTCAGTGCATCGAGGCCAAAAATCGGAACTCCAGGCAGAGGACCGACACACTCCGCCCGCGACTCCGAGTCTGCCAGCGGACGGCCGAAAAGAACGTTGACAATTCCCATGAGCGTTTTCAACCTCGGCACGAGTTCAATTCTGCGGGTAGAGCGATTGCGAAAGCTAGCTGGACGGCAAAGAAAGGCGGCGGAAGCGGTTGGCTCGTTCAAACTCGTCGCGAAGCCCGGGAGTCTTCAGGTTTTCCCGGATGTAGGCGAGCCTTTGCTCAAGTGCGAGCAGCGCCGACGCGATCTCTTCGGAATTGGTGTGCGCGACATCCCGCCACATGGAATAGGGGCTCGCTCCGAGCCGGGTCATCTCGCCGAGCGCCCGTCCGCCGATGGCCTGGATCTCCGGCGATTCTCCAAGCTGCTCTTCGAGCAGGGCGCTGAGTCCGGTCGCGAGCATTTGCGGCAGATGGCTCACCCAGGCGCAAACTTCATCGTGCCTGGCTGCGCCGATCTCGAGCGTGCGGCATTGAAAGCGCTCCGTCCAGGCGCGCCACTCAGGGGAGAGCGGATGCTCGGCGAAAGGGGTAAAAAGCCAAACCGCATTTTTGAACAGTGCCGCGTCGGCATGCGCTGCTCCGTTGACTTCTTTGCCCGCCATGGGATGTCCGGGAAGAAAGCCGGCTTGGCCGGAGCCGCCGAAGAGTGGACGCGCTTGCTTTTCAATGACGAACTTTACGCTGCCCACGTCGGTAACGAGCTGATCCGGCGTCAGCACGGGAGAGAGCCTTTCCATCCAGTCCAGGATGGAAAGCACCGGGCCGCTGAGCAGAATAAGGTCGCTCGACTTCGCGGCCTCGATTGGGTCGGTCGC
The DNA here is from genome assembly GCA_963746665.1 of uncultured Acidobacteriaceae bacterium. Classification (GTDB taxonomy): domain Bacteria; phylum Acidobacteriota; class Terriglobia; order Terriglobales; family Acidobacteriaceae; genus PALSA-350. Next base: position 521,067 of record CAVVBW010000001.1, read on the forward strand.
CGCTATGTCGAGCGCGCCGCGGTCGAGCGCGATTTGTAACTGTTCCGGTTCGCGGTCCCAGCCCACGATCTCGCCCGCAAATCCATTGGCGCGCAAAGCCAATCCGACCGATGCGCCAATCAGGCCGGTGCCCACAATCGTGAGGCGATGGATGGGCATGGGAGGATTATCCCTTGGGCTCGCTGACCGTGCGGTCGACCGCGCGGGCGATGATGCGCAACTCAGCCATCAATTTGGTGAACTGTTCCGGGGTGAGCGATTGGGCGCCGTCTGAAAGCGCCTTGTCCGGATTGGGGTGAACCTCCATCAGCAGACCATCGCAGCCGGCTGCGACGGCCGCGCGAGCCAGCGCCGGGACCAGGTCGCGGCGGCCCGTGCCGTGCGAGGGATCGCCGATGATGGGCAGATGAGAGAGCTTCTTGATGACCGGAATGGCCGAGATATCCATCGTATTGCGCGTGTAGGTTTCAAAGGTCCGGATGCCGCGCTCGCAGAGCATCACATCGTAGTTCCCGCCGGCCAGGATGTATTCGGCCGAGAGCAGCAGATCCTCGATCGTCGCGGCGATCGCCCGCTTGAGCATAACGGGCCTTTCGACCAGGCCAAGCTCGCGCAGCAGATTGAAGTTCTGCATGTTGCGTGCGCCCACCTGGAACACATCCACGTAGGGCAGCATCAATTCGATCTGCGAAATCTCCATCACCTCGCTCACGATCAAAAGGCCGGTATGTTCGCGCACTTCCTTGAGCAGTTTGAGCCCTTCTAGCCCGAGTCCCTGAAAGGAGTAGGGTGAGCTGCGCGGTTTGAACGCGCCTCCGCGGAGAAAGTGCGCCCCGGCGGCCTTGACCAGCTTGGCAACGGCGAACAGCTGCTCGCGCGATTCGACAGAGCAGGGGCCGGCCATCACCATGACCTCGTTGCCGCCAACCTCGACTCCGTTGGGAAAGCGAACGATGGTTCCGTCCGGCCGGAAGTTCCTGCCCGCAAGCTTGTAGGGGGAGGAGATGCGCACCACCTCGGAGACGCCGGCAAGCACTTCGAATTCCTTGTGGTCAAAATGTGCTGGTGTGCCCACGCCCGCCAAAATCGTCTGTATGGTTCCGGTCGTGCGGTGCACATTGAATCCCAATTGAACGAGGCGCTCGATCACGTCCTGGATCTGCTCCTCGGTCGCTCTTTCCTGCATGGCAACAATCATGATTGCTTTCCTGTCTCCCCTGCATTGTCTACACTCTTCTGCTCCGGCTCGGTCCCTTCCGAATCGATGCGGCGTCCGCCTCCCGATGCCAGTTCGTCTTTCTGCAGTGCGCGCATGACATCGACGATGCGCTCGTAGACGTGGACCAGCTCGATATCCGGAAGCGGGCCGGGATTGGCGGCGCGGACATTGTCAAAGATTACCCGCTCGCGGTTCGGCTCGTAGATGGGCAGCGAGGTCGATCGCTTCAACTTGCCAATCTCCTGGGCCGCGCGGGCTCTCTTGCTGATAAGCTCAACAATCCGCCGATCCAGCTCGTCGATCTGCCGTCGCCAGTCCGCGATATCCATGCGCTCACCCGATCCTTTCTGGAACTTTTAAATACATTGCTCGGCCACGGCCGCAGCCGGCCGGAGGCCCTGAATAAAATCCGCGACTCTCGCCGGAGCCGTTCCCGGAGCGAGCTCCTGGGACTCTTCGATCAAGGACACGATCGCGCTGCCGATCACCGCGGCATCGGCGAATTCTCCCACGGCGGCGACATGTTCCGCGCGCGAGATCCCAAATCCAACGGCAATGGGCAGGCGGGTAAAAGGGCGCAGCCGCGCTACGAGCTCGCGCGCATCCGCGGCCAGATCCTGCCGCTTGCCGGTAATCCCAGTGCGGGAAATGGCGTAGACGAAGCCTTCCGAGACTTGGCCGATGCGCTTTAGCCGTGCGTCGGTACTGGTCGGCGCGGCGAGAAAGATGGGCTTCAATTCCGCACGGCGAACCCGCTCTAGATACTCGCCGGCCTCGTCGACGGTAAGGTCGGTGGCCAGCACGCCGTCCACGCCAGCCTGCGCGGCCTGCTGACAGAAGCGCTCCAATCCCAAATGCAAAATCGGGTTCAAGTAGGAGAAGATCACCAAACCCGGCGCCGGTCGAAGCCGGCGCAATTCCGCCGCCAAGCCGAGCACATCCGTGAGGCGAGTGCCTCGGGCGAGAGCGCGCTCGCTGGCCCGCTGAATCACTGGCCCATCGGCCACCGGATCGCTGAATGGGACCCCCAGCTCGAGTACATCCGCGCCGGCATCGATGGCGGCCAAGGCAATCTCCCGCGTCGTCGCGAGATCGGGATCTCCCACCGTGAGGTAGATCACCAGCCCCGGTTTCAAAGCTGGTTTCAAACCCGGCTTTGAGTCCCCTCTCCTGTCGAAATCGATCGGCATTCGCTCCCTCAGACCAGTCTTCTAAAGCCCGAGCTCGTGCGTCAGGATTCCCATGTCCTTGTCGCCCCGGCCGGAAATGTTTATAACCAGTATGTCATCCGGAGCAAGCTTTGGCGCGAGCTCGATCGCCTGCGCCACCGCGTGCGCGCTCTCGAGAGCTGGAACGATCCCCTCGCTGCGGGACAGCACCATGGCCGCCTGCAAAGCCTCCTCATCGGAAGCGGAAACGTACTCCGCGCGGCCCGAGTCGTGCAATGCGGCATGCTCCGGCCCCACGGACGCGTAGTCGAGCCCGGCCGAAATTGAGTGAGTGAGCGAGACCTGGCCCGCATCGTCTTGCAGGAGATACGAGAAGGTGCCCTGCAGCACGCCCGGCGAGCCCCCCTGAAAGCGCGCGGCATGATCGCCCAGCCCAGCTCCGCGTCCGCCCGCCTCGACGCCGATGAGCCGCACGTCTTTGTCGGCAATGAATTCGTAGAAGGCGCCGATGGCATTCGAGCCCCCGCCGACGCAGGCCACGACCGCCGTCGGCAGCCGCGACTCCTTGGCGAGGATTTGCGTTTTGATTTCTTGCCCGATGACGCGCTGAAAGTCGCGCACCATGGTCGGATAAGGATGCGCGCCGAGCACGCTGCCCAGCAGATAGTATGTGGTGCGCACATTCGTCACCCAGTCGCGCATGGCTTCATTGATGGCGTCCTTGAGCGTCCGCGAGCCCGACCCCACGCCGCGCACCTCGGCGCCAAGCAGGCGCATGCGGTGGACATTCAGCTCCTGCCGGCGCATATCTTCCTCGCCCATGTAGATCACGCATTCCATCCCGAAAAGGGCGCACACGGTGGCGGTGGCCACGCCGTGCTGGCCGGCGCCGGTTTCCGCGATAATCCGGCGCTTGCCCATGCGCCGCGCCAGCAGCCCTTGGCCGAGGCAGTTGTTGATCTTGTGCGCTCCGGTATGCAGCAGATCTTCGCGTTTGAGATAAATCCTTGCTCCGCCTAGCCGTTCTGTCAGCCGCGAGGCCAGGAAGAGAGGCGTCGGACGTCCGGCAAAGTCCCTGAGCAGAAGATCGAGTTCTCCGTGGAAGGCTGGATCGTCCTCAGCTTTCGCATAGGCCGCTTCCAGCTCTTCGAGGGCCGCCATCAAGGTCTCAGGAACGTAGCGGCCTCCATACGCGCCGAACCGTCCGGCGCCGAGGGCTTGTCGAATGTCAAGCGTGCCACTCAAATCCTCACCTCAAAAGAAAAGGCCGCGACCTTGTTTGTCGCGGCTTCGTGGATTTCGTGCTCTCTGAACCTTTGCTGCCTATCTTGTCAGAAGGACGTTACTCCACCAGAGCCGCTATTGGGGGACCAATAGCGGTAAGTAAACCCAAAGTGGGGGGTAAACGTCATCATCGCCTATTCAAGATACAGGGAAATGCCCCTGGGAGGCAAGAGGTTCGTTCGCTTCCGTTCCTACCTGAAGCGTGCGTGCAGCAGTCATGAACGCACGAACCCGTTCCGGATCTTTTTTCCCTGGAGCAGCCTCCGTCCCGCTTGCAACGTCCACGCCCCAGGGCTTCAAGACGCGGATCGCTTCGGCAACATTGCCTGGGTGCAGACCGCCGGACACGATCACGCGCAGAGATCCGCCCTCGTCATCGAGCGCGGCGCGGGCACGCACCCAGTCGAAGCTTCTTCCCGTGCCGCCGCTGGCGGTTGCAGTCCTGGCATCGAGGTGGATTGCATCCAGCCAGTTGTGATGAACGACGGCACGCAACTTGTCGCGGAATTCTTGCTGCGTCTTGTCGGAATTGCCATCCACCGGCCAGTGCAGCGTTTGAATCAAAAACAATTCGCCGCCGAATTCTTTGCGCAGTTTTTGTGCGAGAAGCGGATCGAGATCGCCATGCAGTTGCGCTCCATTCAATCCTGCAGCGCGCACGGTGAAGGCAATCTCGTCGAAGCTGTGCGCGTCAAAGACGCCGATCTTTCTGAGGCTGGTCGGCAGGCCCGGCGTAATGGTTGCGACCTCGGCCCTAGTCACCTTCCGCTTGCTCAGGGCGAAGATGAATCCGACGGCATCCGCACCCGCGTCGGCAGCTAGCTTGGCATCTTCAAGATTGGTGTTGCCGCAGATCTTGATCCACATAGCTAATTCCGCGAGGCCGCGGCAGGCCGGGCAACTTGTTCTCGAGAGACCGCCGCGAGCAGGCTGGCCAGAGCTCGACCGGGATCCGGCTGGCGCATCAGGGACTCGCCAATCAGGAAGGCATCGAAGCCCGCGTTCCGTAAGCGGTTCAGGTCATCTGCCGTGTTGATGCCGCTTTCCGCCACATGCACCGCGCTCGCGGGGAGACGCTCCGCGAGTTCGAGTGAAACCTCCAAGCGCACTTGAAAGCTCTGCAGATTGCGGTTGTTTACGCCGATGGCTTCCCAATCCAACCCCAGACTCAAGACCCGGTCGAGTTCTTCCCCGGTATGGATTTCGCAGAGGCGATCGAGTTCAAAGGCGTGCGCCTTAGCCGCCAGCTTGCACAATTCCGCATCGGTCAGCGCGGCGGCGATCAAGAGAACCGCATCGGCGCCATGCGCCCGGGCTTCGAGGATCTGAAACTCATCGACCAGAAAGTCTTTGCACAAACAGGGAAGATCGGAGACCGCGGAGGCCAATTCCAGATTGGCCAGGCTTCCCTGAAAGAAGTGCTCCTCGGTAAGCACCGAGAGCGCCGCCGCGCCCGCGTTTGCCAGGCCGGCAGCCAAGCCCGCTACGTCGAACTTCTCGCGAATCAAGCCGCGGGAAGGGGATGCCTTCTTAAGCTCGGCGATGACCGCCGCTCCGGAAGCGGCATGCCGGCGCAATGCGCGAGCGAAGCCTCTCGGCCGATGCGCGCGGGCCGCGCGCTCGAGTGAAGCGAGCGAAGACTGCGCTTTTCGCTCGGCACGCCGCAGCGCGTGACGGCGAGAATCTTGTCTAGCTGGCTGCTCATAATCAAAATCGGAGTCTTCAGTATATGCCGGCCGGGCGGCAGCTCCGCGATGGAGCGGGTAGCGCGGAAATTCCCAAATTTCCGCGATGCAGGTGAAGCTTAGGCCGCGCCGGTCACGATCCGGATCATGCCGTCGCTCTTGCTGAGAATGTAAAGCTCGCCATCTGAATCTTCCCACAAGTGAATATCCGCACGGCCAACTTTCGCCACAGTCGCTCTGCCAGGCAGACCCGCCCCCGTGCCGCCGCGCGAGTGGTACGCCCACTCGACGATTGGAGCCATCGAAGCGTACACCTCTCTTGCGGCGCCCGGCTGAGTCCAGCCGATCCTCAGCGGGTGCATTGCGGCGAGCGTTTTCGGGTCGCCATCGTCGGCGGCCAACATTTCTTTGTAATCGACCCACCAAAGATTGCCGGTCGAGATGTCGCCGAAAAGATACTTGCCGCGCAACGCCGGAAACGCTTTGCCGCGGTACACGTAACCGCTCGACATAGCATCGCCACCGCCTTCCACGTGTGCATATTGAATGACGGGATAGGTCGGAACCACCATGCCATCGGTCTCCGTCGCGTTGATTCGCACCGGGATATGGTCGTCTTCCGGCAGGTCGGAGGTGCGATTTGTCGTCTCCAGTTTCTGATTGCCTTCTCGCAAGGAGTATCCGTAGTTTGCTCCCTTATGGATAATGACGACAGTTTCCCAGGTGTGCAGACCGATCACGCTCGCGATCAAATGGTTGTCGCTCGGATTCGCCGGATCGACGTCCCAGGTCAGGCGCGCAGGATTGCGCAAGCCGCAAGCCCAGATCTCGCCGCGCGCGCCGCGCTTTTGAACGAACGGGTTGTCGTTGGGGATGCGGTAGGCGCCGTTCTCGCTCACCGCGCTCGATGATTTTCTCTCATTCAGATCGGGAATGATGCGCAGAATCTTGCCCACCAGCGTGTCGAGACGCTGTGGATTGGAGCGCATCTGAGGATTGATCGATTCGCCCGAACCGCCGTCGCCGCAGGCGATGTAGAGAACCCGCCAATCCGGATCGCCCGGGCGCGCCGTCGGGTTGAAAATCGCATCGCCCATGGGATGAATACGCGTGTTCAGCCGGACGCGCATCAATTCCCGCACGGGCCCTGCAAATGTCGCGTCTTGCGTATGGGCATCCGTCCATTCGAGCAGCACCGCCTCGCGGATCGTCGGCCCGGGCGTTTCGATCGCGGGGGTCGGCTTGTAACCAGCCGTGTCGACGCCTGGAAAATGCGTATTGTCCGGCATCGCCGATCCGGGAGCTTCCGGATCTTCCAGATGAATCGTGTAGAACTTGCCGTTGCGCGCATAATCGGGATCGAAGACAAAGCTGATGAAGCCGTTCCCAAATCCGGTGTCGGTAGGGAGCCTGTGAAACAATCCCGGCTGGCCATCGCGGCCATTGAAATTCAGATACGTGGTGAGCTTGCGATTGGACTTGTCGAGAATATACAGAGGACCATTCAGATCATTTACGAAGAATCTTTTTTTCCCGCCGCCCCCAGGCTCTTCCCGCATGAAATTGACGCGCGCGAGCATGTCCCCGAGCTCCCCTGTATCCTTGGGCGCGCCGGTCACCGGCATCGTAACGTAGTCGCGGATGTCGAGTTCCAATTCCTCCACGTTTTCGGCGTGCGGGGGCCTGGCGGCGTCCTTACCGAGCGCTGCGGCGAATGGGAATCTTTTCGAAAATAACCGTTCCGGGGAATTCTGGGCCTCGAGGCAGGTGGCCGCCAGCGCGGGCAACAACAGGCCGAAATCTCGTCGAGAGTATTTCATGAGCCCTCCTGATGGTTGCCCGCCATGTTATCACCGCGGTCCATTTTTGGAGGCCAGGAGCTTTTCGGAAGCCAGGACCATTTCCTGGGGCTTGTTCTACGAGAGCGTGGGGCCGATCAGAGGATTCACAACTTGAACTCCTCCATAGCTCTGACCCGGCGCCAGGTCTTCGGAGTAAAGGATCGTTGCTCCTGAACTGCCTGCAGCATGAAGAATGAGCGCGTCCCAGAAGGAAGTCTTATAACGCGCCTCGATATCCAATGCCTGGAGGACAGACTCCGGAGTATTGGTCACAACTTCCCAGGTTGAGTAATCGCGTATCAATTGGCGCACCACATCCACATCCAAAGGGTGGCTGACCTTGCGGCGAAGGTTGATACATAGTTCCTGTAGAACCTGGGTGCTCAAAACGCCTTGGCCGGAATCCCATAATCGCTCTAACAGCAATCGAGCATGCTGATGTTTCATTCCCGCGGAACGGTCATGCGCGTACACCAGGATATTGGTGTCGACAAAACACTTATCGCTCATGCAGCTCATCCCGGGAGGGAGGAGGTGTCCATCTCAGGTCAAAGCCTTTCCGCAGACGCGTCATCGCACGCCTGCGCGCTTGGTCGTACCCCTTGCGCTCGCGCACCGCCTGTTCCAGACGAACGGCCAGCAGGGCGCTGATGGATGTGCCTTCCTCGGCGGCAAGAATACGCGCTTCCCGCAGCAGATCGGCTTCAATTTTCAGGGTGATATTCGTCTTCATCAAAGTACTCTTTTGTGTGCAGCACAATTTTACGTGCTCGCTTCGAGGAAAGCAATTATCGACACTGCACCAGCCTGGCAGCCCGGGAAAATGAACTGAAAAAAATTGAGAAGAAGAAATATCGCGGAAAAAGGGGCAACGACTCCCTCTGTCTTCAGAATAACTGGACCTCGACGTGGATGTCTAACACATAGAACACACACAAGATAAAGGTGTAATGAAGCCAGACTTAAGACTGGTCTGCGGCCCGAAGCTCGACTAATATCCCTAAGGAATCAACCCTGAGCGATTCGTTGTCCCGCAATCCAACACCAGAGGAGGCTTATGATCCCGCAGGAAAAGAGCGCGGCCGTGACTCTCGGCCTGAACGAGACTTTCGGAGTCACCGAATTCGAAGACATCCGCGATCTGTCCGAGCGGCCCGGCTCGAACCGGGCCTTTCGCATTATCGTGCGAGGATCTGCATATCTGCTGCGGATCAACACGCGCCCCGGCGATATGACGCGCCACTTCACCTGCATGCAGGCGGCGGCCGATGCAGGCTTGGCGCCGCGTATCAGGTATGCCAGCACCGAGGATCGAATCTCCATCACTGATTTTGTGGAGGCTCTACCTTTACCAGCGGCGGAGGCGTTGGTTCGGATTCCCGCCGCGCTGCGGACCTTGCACGCGCTGCCGCCCTTTCCCGGAGCCCCCTTCAATAACACATGCACGTTCCTGCTGAACAAGGGACCTGCCCTGGACGGATTCCTCCAGAAGTTCCGGGTGTCGAACATTCTGCCTGAAAACGAGACTGAGGAACTTCTTGCTCGCTACCAGCAAGTGGCCGCGGTTTACTCGCGTCTCGATTCGGATCTGGCGCCGGGTCATAACGACCTGTTCAAGCCGGACAATATGCTCTTCGACGACAACCGCCTGTGGCTGGTTGACTGGGAGGCTGCTTTTGAGAACGATCGGTATGCCGACCTGGCGGTGGTTGCGAACATGATCGTCACCAATGAATCGGAGGAAGCGATCTTTCTTCAGAAGTATTTCGGCGAACCGCCGGATGACTACCAGAGAGCCCGGCTCTATTTGATAAGGCAGCTCGCACACATGTTCTACGCCATGGTTTTCTTGACTCTAGGATCGTCGGGTAAGCCGATCGATCCAAGTGACCCCGTGCCCGCATACAGTGACTTTCAACGGCGCTTTTGGGCGCGCGAGGTCAGTCTGGCGGACAACCAGGCGAAAACCGTCTACGGTAGGGTTCATTGGGAAGAACTCGCGCAAAACGTGCGGCAGGCGCGTTTTGACGAGGCCTTGAGAATCGTCTCGGATTCGAAACACAATCCAGGAAAGGGCAGTACGCTGATGCGGTGAGAACACGCCGGGCGCATCCTACAGCTTATGCAACTGCCCCGATACACATGGAAGAGTGCCTTGTGGTACCTCATAGGTGTAGCAGCGGTACTCGTCGCTCTCTATCTCATCGCGATCGTGCTGTTCCGTTCGACGCCGCATGAGAGGGTTGTTCCCGCAACCCCAGTTCCAGTTCAGGGGGAGTTTGTTTTACGAGTGCATGAGGCGATCAGGGGATTCACAACGAGCGCGCCGCTCACAGTCACCATTTCACAGTAAAATCTAAAATGCTCTAGGGTTCGAAAAGCTCAGGGCGCGGGGCCGGCATCCGTGTAGACTTCTTCTCTCTCAGCGGCACCTGAGGTTCCGGACCCGACAACAGTCCGAGAATCTCTCTCAGCTCCTTGCGAACTTTGTGCAAGCGAAGCTCCGCCCGCTCAACGGCTTGCTGCTGCTGCAAGGGAAGTTCTGGCTGCCCGCCCTTGTGGCGTGTCTCGGCCTGGACGATCTGGCGGGCGCCCGCAATCGTATAGCCCTCGTCATACAAAAGGCGCTTGATGCGCAGGGCGATCTCAACGTCGCGCTTGCGGTAGAGCCGCTGCCCGGTTCCGCTCTTATTGGGCCGGAGCTGGGAAAATTCGCTTTCCCAAAAACGCAACACATAGGGCTGAACGCTACACAGCTTGGCGACGTCGCCAATGCGGAAGTAGAGCTTGTCGGGAATCTCCGGCTTCTGCGGTCCGCGCCGTTGTGAAAGATGAGTTGGCATCCAAGTCGCGGGGTAGCGACCTCAAATGCGCCGCACCCTAGCTCAGAAGTATAGGCCAGCTTTCGCCTTTGCCTAAATAATTTAACTGCCAACTCCTGTTGTCCAGAAGAGAGCGGCCACAGCGCGGCGGGAAGCTCTTTGACATCGCGATCAGCTTTTGTACACTAGGGCTTGCTGCCCATCCAGCCAAGCCGTGCTGGAATGTGGCCGTGCCGGAGTGGCGGAATTGGCAGACGCGCATGGTTCAGGTCCATGTACTCGCAAGGGTGTGGGGGTTCGAGTCCCTTCTTCGGCACCAAGAAATTAGGCAAGTTTCTCATTCTGCTGTAAATTGTTGAAAATAGAGAGATAATGGGATGTGCATAGCGTGCATTGTGTGCATCCCATGCCGCCTTGGTAATGCTCTTGAAGCAATTTTGCATTACTAAACAGGGCATGTATTACTAAGAGATGAGGGTGCGCCGCAAGTCTTAGCAACGACCGTTAGGAATCCATTGACCGAAGTGGCTGCACACAAATTGTTGGTGGCCGGGTGTGCAGATAATGGTCCCCTCTCCATGTGCCTGCCCGTTGTAATAACAAGGAATTCCGTCAAACGCTTCCTCAGATTCACCGAAGCCAGAGTTACGCTTGCTTAGGTCGATCTCGTCTACATGAATCACTTTCACGTCCGCCATTGCTATTTCCCTCCCTCTAGCGCCCTTCCATCCCGTACACAATACGCTTCGCTGTTCTCTGCGCGTATTAATTATGCTTGCTCTCCCTTGTCTGGTAGCCGCTGCCCGGCTCAATCGAGCAACAAGCCCATCTCAGCAGCCCAGGCGCGATCCTCCGAAGACACCGCCATAGTCTCCACAACGACAATAATGTAATCGAGGGAACGGACGGAAATACCAAGAGCAAAAGCCTCATTGGAGAGAACAATCCGCATGGATGAAAGAAGCAGGTTCGTTAGACGGGGCAATGCCCTTGCGCAAGTGTTCAGTCGCCTGGGTAATGGATTGAAGCCAGCAGATACCGAGAGCGGCTGGTTTTATCATCTGATATGCGATTTAATGAGGGCCGTTCTCGATGCATATAGCCGATTGGTGACATATTACAAATCGAATGATTATAGCTTTCGGCTGGCGCTTGCCGGAACCTGCTTGAGCTTGCTGTCTTCACGAAATACGTTCTCTTGTCAGAGGTCAATGCTCGCCAATTCTGCGAGGACAGACTGATTGACGGATGCGAGATCATCGAGGCGCTAAAGAAACTGGAACGTCACTATGATTCGCAGGGGGACACCAGCGCTCTAGACCGAGCAATGTCAATGATGCGCGCACAAATGGCCGCTGAAAATGTCATTCTTCGTAAACATTTGGAGCTTTATGACGTTGTTAAACTGGTAACGATGCTTATCTGATCCCGACCCTTGCAGTTTCCTAAAATCCCTTTAGGGTCTGTGCATCGAAATTATCGCACTCAGCACGGTTTGTTTGTCTCTTCCGGCTTTGAACAGCTTATGCATGTGCTCTAGGCGATCACAGTAGACATTCAGGTGCTTGATGAACTTGCGACCAACGCGGCGGCGTGAATCGGGGTGAATCGCATACGTCATTGCAGTAAACATCGCGTTGTAGGAAGCGTGGCCGCTACTGTGGAGAATGGTCACGGGGGTCATGATGCCCAGCGAATCTTTTGGCTGGGAGCCTTCCCATTTGCCTCGCCCTTCGAGGACCAGCTTATTAACCTTGCGATATATCGGAATTAAACCGTTCGGCATAGCCCCTGAGAATACATGGGGCAACTCGTCTTCGGTCGCAATGAAGAGACAGTAGAGCGCCTTGAAATAGATTTCTTCGACCTGTCTTACGCGTGTTTGCCAAGCGAAGTGCCTTTCCGCGTGGATGTCGGCAATAATCGACTCCCGGAGGTCCATCATCGCCATGAAGGACCACAAAGTAAGACTCTCAGGCGGGAAGAAACATCTTCACTAGATCAGCGACCACCGGGTCATCAATGTGCGGCTTAGGGGTAGTGCATCCCGAGACAGAACAGTGCTGATTAGGTTTGTTCTTTGCCATGCTGCGCAGATTAGCAGAACCCGTTTGCGGAAAGGGAATCACTTCCCCTTGCGCTCTGTGCCTTCCGCCACTTTCCCACGCGCCGCTATCGAGTCCCGCGCATCCCCCGTGAGGCTCTAGAGTGGTTGATCGCGGAGAACCGTGTCCGATGAGCGCCCATAATCCCCAGAACGCATGGGTGCGCGAAACCCTGTCAAGCCCTATTTTTTCCTATTTTCAAGTCCTATCCCCTTTCGTATCAATAAAAGGTTCCTATAAAACTTGCACCAGTAGCTTTCCAAAAAGGCGTGGTAAGGTTTTGTCTGCAATGAACGGAGCATTATGAAACGGAACAAGCAACTGCTAGCGGGGGAAGGGCGGTTTTTTATCGCGCCGGATTCCGCATTCGACAGAAGAACGATTGCCTACCATGAGGCCGGACACGCTGTTATGTCAGCCAATTTTGAAATCCCATTCGACTACGAGACGATTGCCACGGAAGTGGACAACGACACGGATATGCTCCTCGGCGGGCACGTCATGTACACGGAGGGGGAAGGGCTTAGTGACAGGCTTGAATGCTTGAACCTTAATGATGAGCAGGACTATGCCCTAGCCCAACGGATAATCGGGCATGATGCCATAGTGGGTATGGCTGCGCGTGCTGCCGTTGAGACCGCCGGTATAAGCGCTCCGGCAATCCACTACAAGAGCGATGAAAAGAAACTGTGCAGGCTTTTCGATCATTTCCATATCAAGAACTCCTATACGTTTAAGGTGTTTCGTCAAATCTCGCTTGAGAATGCAAGACAGATCGTGTCCCATCCGGTTATCGCGCGCGCAGTCCGGCGAGTGGCGATTGAGCTAGAAGCCAAAGAGCGTCTGACATCGGAAGAGGTACAGGCCATTCTGGAAGAAGAACATGCAGAGGAGCAGGCGGCATGACGCTCTTATACACTTACCAAACCGTCCTGCACGTCTCAAGGAAGTCACAGAACTCGCGCACCTTCGCTATCGCTGGCATAAGATTGCTCCTCGTCACAACGAGTTGTTGAGGATTATTCCAAAACTCTTCGTCCGCGTAAGCGTCGGCCCAACGCAAGTCAGAAAATGACGACTGCGCGTTGGCTTTGAAATGCGTGGGGTCTTGACGCACATTGCGCTCATCAAGCTGTTCGTCATGCATGAACACGTTTCTCGTTTCGGTGATGTCCTCAAGCTCAGCCTTGCTGACTGGCGAGCGCATCCACGTAAAGAGCGGGTGCGATCTATTTTCCAGTGCCCTGAGATGCCGCATGACATAACCACCGCTTTTCGGCACATTTTGCATATAGCGTGAGAGTTCACTCTTCTTCGTGATCCCATTTTCCCGCATCAAGAACATCCGGGTGTAGTTTTCCAGCGCCTTGTTGAGCAGGTTTAGACACAGGAAACCGAGGGTGTGCTCGAAATCGTCGGCGTCCTGCCATTCAAACTCAAATGCAGGCCCATCACACTCCTCTGGGTTCCGAGTATCCACGAAGGGTTCGAGGTTCCCACTAATAAGCCGCTTTTGCTCCTCAAACGGCGTGACTGCGCGGTCGTAGAAATTGCTAATGAAGACAAGCCTGTCCTTCAACAACTCGAAGATATCGACGTTCGGAAAGAAGATGTGTTTATCCTGCGTAGAACCGCTCATGGAATGAACCCTCAAGACCCGGCCCAATTGCATCTCATGGCCGATTGGCCGCACTTATCACTAATCATGTAACTATTACACTATACTTATGATGTTTCATAGATATAGACGCTTGACTCGTCCTGTCTAGTCTGTTACATTACGTACATCGGTCGTCGTTAGCAACGTAAACAGTACGGAGAGGGCCTCATGAACGGCAAATTCGTAAGCTATCTCAGAGTCAGTACACAACGGCAGGGTAAGAGCGGTCTGGGGCTGGAAGCTCAGCGGGAATCTGTCTCAGTTTTTTTGAACGGCGGGAAGTGGGGGCTGGTCGCCGAGGTTGTAGAAGTCGAATCTGGCAAGCGCGGTGACAGGCCGGAATTAGCGAAGGCGCTCTCACTGTGCCGTCTGCATCGTGCTACCTTGCTGGTAGCGAAGCTAGACCGCTTGGCGCGCAATGTAGCGTTCATCTCTGCCCTGATGGAATCTGGCGTCAAGTTTGTTGCCGTCGATCTGCCACAGGCAAACGAACTGACCGTTCACATCATGGCATCAATGGCAGAGTATGAGGCAAAGGCAATATCACAGCGTACAAAGGCCGCTCTAGCGGCTGCTAAAGCCCGTGGAACGGTTCTAGGCGGTCTTAGGTGGGATATCAACAAAGTGGGCGCTAAAGGCCGTAGAATCGCCCTCCAGACACGGCAGGAGAACGCCGCAAAGTATCGTTCCGATGTCCTTCCTGTCATCCAAGAGAAGCAGAGGCAGGGCGCAATGACGCTACGTGCAATTGCGGACGCCCTGAACGCTGACGGCACGCCTGCTCCCCGTGGTGGAGAGTGGTCTCCTGTGCAGGTAATGCGCATCTTGAATGCTGCCTAGCATGGGACGGTGACCATCCCTGTATTGGACCTATGCCGTGATAGGCCATGCTCGAATCTGCCCCTAGTCAATTACCCCTCTTAGCGTTCCCCTTTGCCGTCCCCACCAGTTGAGCAAATAATCCATGCGGCTACGGGTGGATGGTAGGAGTCCCGATACCGCCTTTGTCGGAGGGGTGCCGGGAGACTCACACCACCCCGTTCGACGTTGCCGCGCTCAGCCCGGCCAACAAACTCCTGATACCTCCCTACTAGTACGGGTCCCCTTTGGGTCCCATCACGCTATGCGCAAAGGACCCTCTTGGGTCCCCTATTTCCGCCCCGCTATTAGGCGCTGATCAAGTTGGGTCCCATCGCAAGGTCACTTGTACAAAATAATGGCCAGTTCCGTACTTTTTTATGGTCGTTTTCGTACCGTCATGTCCTTAACAATAAAAAGGTGATTATGGCAAATGTGAGAAAGGTGGTCAGTCGCAGAAAGTGGCAGGAATCAATCAAAGCCCTAAAGGGGTTCATCAGAAATGAGAAGTTGGCAACGGTCCAGCGTATAAGATGCGTCGAACTGCTCATGCTGATTCAAGGGCTAGATCTGCCCGAGTCAAGCAAGAGAAATCAAAAGGCAATCAAGGATTTGATCCAGGAGCGAGAAGTAGAGAAAACGATCCATGAACAGGTGGAGCAGAGAACGCGGGAGCAGGTAGCAGAGGAAGCCAAGAGTGCAAAGCTACGGGAAACTCTTGCACTTTTGGGTTTCGGAGGGTCAGATGGAAAGTGAGCTGATGACGCCTGCCGAACTGCTCAAGAAGTGGCATGGAGCAAGTAACAAAGAGGGCGGAATATCATGATCCGATCCCCTTTGCTTAGAGGGTCATACCCCTGCCAAATTTGCCCAGGGTCATACCCCTACCAATTTTGCCTACCTATACTTACTACATAAGTATCGAAGGGAACGAACGAGGTCCGGGGGACTGAGCAAGGAGCAAGGAATAATAATCGGAATGCAACTTGAGAATGGAGATCGTTCACGAAGATACATGACACAGGAAACTGAGCGCGAACGCGCCCCCATATATATTCCGCTGACCCCCACCAAATTTGCCCAGGGTGATTTCTTCAGAAATATTTTATAGGATTGCCCTTGACATATAGAAATATTTGTTTACAATGCACTTCCATTTTAGTATAATCAGTGAATGGGCTGGCGCTTCCCTGGTAGTTAGCGCCAATTTTATGGTCGTAGTTCGACCAGAAGGGAGAAAATGACTGATTCAGCACTTTACAATTCGGTCGAGCGCCCAAACTCGATTGCCACGCAAACCCTAACCCCTGCACCAGGGGAGTTTTCAGACTCCCGCATCCTCAAGATAATCCGCGACTTCACCCAAGCTGCAAAGCCCGATGGAATCGGACCCTCCGAAATATCCTTCATTACAAGTTTGTTGGCATTTAAGGCTATCGACCATCCAGTTACCTTTTCGCATGGCACCCTCGCGACGATGATCGGTTGTTGCGACGAAAAGACCATCCGCCGCGTAGAGAAAACACTAAAAGCTAACGGCTGGATATCGACTACTAGCCGCAGAGGGCTATCAAAACTCACGTCGGTCAATCTCGATAGGCTACCGATGGCAAACCGCACCTTACCAGCAAAGCCTAGCGAAGCCGCCATAGAACTTCGTAAAAGATACCTTCAGGCACTCTTCAGGCTTCGGATAAAGTTCCCGCATAAAAAGCAACTCTCCACGCAGGATTGGAGTGCTCAAAAGATAATCAACCGCTGCGATGGTAACGCAGAAGTTGCCTTCCAAATGATCGAGCACGCCATTGGACACGCAAAACATACCAAAGCGGCGCGGCGTGGTCTTTATGCACTATCGCAACGATGGAAGGCTATAGAGAAGACCTTTACTTCCCAGGTCTTCACGGAAATAGATGAGTCCATGTTTGTAGCGCAATAAGCGTCACGAAAAGTACAGGAGAACGAAAACGATGACGCTTTACCAAAGCACGCTAGTTTTTAGACCAGTGCGGCGACCAAGAGACCTTGGACAGTATTTCGAGCACTTAACAAAACAGGAGAACAGAAAACAATGACCAAAATTCAACGGCAACTCCGCTTTATTGAATTTATGTGGGCGCGAGTGTTTGAAAACCTGCCCTTATCCCAGCAGTGGGCGAGGGCACTGGCGAAGCTGTCTGTGCAAGAAGTGGTATCGACTCAGGAGATTTGCAGGCAATTGGTCCTGAGTGGGCGCTACTATTTTGAGACAGAAGACGAGCGAGCAGCGCATGTAGTCGCGGCAGTCGTATCCCATATAAAGAACAAAAGAAGCAAAAAGGCAGTATCGGCAGCGAACGTTAAACAGGCTGCATGGGAACAAAAATCTAAATAAAGGAAGAGATGAATGAAAACATAGCGCAAGAAACCACTAGCACCACAATAAACATTGACCTGTAAGCCCTACGAGCTGACCGAACCGCAGCCGTCGAAAAGCTCTTTACTAATTGCTTTGGCGAATTGTTAGACGGCGCAAACGAGACTCTTAGCCTCGCCGCATGGCAGGCTCAAGATATCGTTCAAGGGCTTGCCCTTCGCCTGTCGGAGTACGATGGAGCCCTCGCCCAGGAAGATTTTCTGAATTGGGCGCTGTCCGTCATCGAGCCAGCCGCGCGATTGGCGGTGCTGATGACCCTATGCAGGAAAGCCGTATATGAAGGTTTTTGGAGCATCCTTCGCGAGTGCACGGACCTCATGGACGACGAGACGATTCCCGCCCTCGAATCCGACGTGTGGACGTGGGTTTTCGAGAATATGGACTCGATACTCACCCAAGGCGCTGCGAGCATCAGCACGCGATTGCACGCGAAGGCGTATTGGAGCGCCCGTACCTTCAAAACGCTAAGGCTGAGAGATAAACTACGGTTCCGCAACCTCGCTTATGTCGATACGCTGGGTACGAAACCCACCCTCGCGCCTGGACGGCAAATCATCTTTCCCGATGATGACGCCCGCCTAAAAGGCCGCCCCGCCGAATCAGAGCTAGAAGAGCCTTTAGAGGCGGCCTGAAAATAAATATGGCTTTTTTAGTGAAAATGCCCGTTCTCGTGTCCTTAAAAGGTATACGGGCAATCTCCACATTTCATAGGCAGGCACAGAGCCATAGAGCCGAGCGGCCAAAGAACCCGCGACCTGCCAATGGAACAACTCGACAAACGTAAACGGTACGCACTGGCACAGAGAGAACCCGCCGCATAGAGGGTAGCCCGCCAGCCCGTCCACGTTTCGCCCGAGCGGAGAGCGAGACAAATCTAAACATGGGGGAAGGTGACATCAACAGTAGCAGTAAAACCATTCAGCGGCGCAGACCGCATTCTTTACCCGATTCGATACCAGACATTCCATAAGGTTCTTGAAGCGTACATCGCCGCGAAATACCAACTTGCTGATGCGGTATTAAGCGCATTCCAGTATGACAACGAAGCGAAGCGGCCAACCAACCGATATTTGCTAGTCGAGTTTGTCGCAGACGTTGAGAGCTCTATTTCCGAGGGAATCGGAGACGATGACGAGCTTTGGCGCGAGTTGCAACGCTACATCCAAGAACTCGCGGGAAACCCAACCGAAAGGATTCCCGAAAAGGCCAAACAGAAAATTGTCACGCTGGTTGGCAAACTGTTTTGCGTGCGGCGGCTTGATCCTGCGCAGTATTTCCTAAGGATTAAAACGAAGTGGGAGGCACGATGAGCAAATCATCAAAGCCTATCCGCGCCCGGTCAAACGCGAAACTGCTTTGTCCCGCCTGTGGCATCGCAAGTCCCACTCCAAGTGGCACAGATTCATTCCTGCTCTATGGCTAAATAAGGACCTCATCGCAAATCCGATGCTCCCGGCTGGCAATCCAGAGCCGAGCACCATCGCCTTGACGCTCACGCTGACTTGATCCAAAAGGGGCCGATAGGATTCGCCGTTGTTTTCTTGAAGCCCTCAGCGGAACTGACGGCTGGACGAACCGCTTAAGCAAATATATCGACTTTGTCAATGGTCCCTTGGTAATTGTCTTAACAGTTCTTGGGATTGACGATTGAGGGCCAAAACGTCAAACATCAAATGGAATACAAGCATCTACAGAAGTATACTGGGGTAGTACGTCTGGGTGATTGACTTTGCGTTTGAAGTGTGCCGAACACTTTGGCGCGAGCAGTTCTCAGCGTGGGAGCTGATTTGAGCAATATTCGATTTCGATTTAACGAGGAAAAACTTGTGCAGGCGCTTGCCTTCTTTTCGCAGCGTGGTGTGACTGACCTCACCAAACTGAAAGCGGCAAAACTACTTTTCTTTGCCGACAAGTTGCACCTCAACCGTTACGGTCGCCCTATTCTGGGAGATTGTTACTTCTGCTTGGATCACGGGCCGGTGCCTTCATTTTCATTGAATGAAATGAACGACGCATTAGACGTCAACCCAGAGAGTCGCACGGAAGAGCCCGCGCTCTTGCGTGTACTAGCAGTTAGCCCCGGAAAGCTTCCAGTCTTTTACTTAAAGGATGCGAGTCTTTTTGACCCTGACGTCTTCTCGCAAAGTGACTTGAGGTCCTTGAAGAGGTCGCAGCCATCCATGGCAAAAAGCCTGCTTGGCAATTGCGTGAAGAGTCCCATACTGAACCTGCATGGAAAATTGCTGATACTTTTCGCACTTCGGGAAGCCGCAGTCAGATGTCATATGAAGACTTTTTTGACCCGGAAAACCGTGACCTGCTGGCTTTAGTGCTTGAAAATCAGGGTGCTGAAGAGGAACTAGACCTTGTAATCGCGAAGGCAGCAACAAACGCCGCGTGATACTCCCGGATTCGATTGTTGAACCACATTTCGACAACCGATTCCAGAGGGATTGATTTTTCGCTATTTGATGAGAGATCCAGATGATCTTCATCTCAAAGAGCGATTCAAATACGCCCTCCTTCTCAATCTAGATGCATCCGCTGAGGTGAGTTTTGTATGCCTCACAACCTCGCGCCTCGATAAAACCGCTCCGTTTCAGGTGAAGTTCCCGAATCAATACCACGAACTTGCCGTCGGGGCCTATGAGTGGGTCACCGAACCAACTGTCATCAACTTAGGCGAATATAAAACGTACCGCCGCGTGGATCTTTTGGCAGAGTTCAAAAGTGGTACTCTCGCGATGCAATGTTTGCTCAAACCTGAAGACTTGGCCGCTATCGACACAAAGCTGCGCGCATCCAGAACAATTGAAAGACGGACGCTTCGGCTGATTGTCTCTTAGGCATTTCTAAGCACTCGGAATCGTTCCTTCGATCCGATTTCCGTTTTCCTGCTCCTCTGTGGTTTCCCGTGTCTTCTCCTTTTATTCGCCTATAATCCTATCATGCTTTCCGCTCCGCCGCCCGGCAGTTATTCCTTCGTCATAACGTGCAAGGGCTGCCATCGGAAGATTCCCGCGCCGGTCGAAACGCTCCCCTCATCGTGGATTGCTGCTCTCTGTCCATTGTGTGGCGGATATTGGGGGTATTTGCCTTCGGAAATATTTCAGGGGTGTATCGCGTACGAGTTGATACGGAAAAAGCCGGTACAGTCGGCAGGGTGGTGAAATGGGAGAGATGAGACGTTCAATCGCTCATGAGCAAGCGGAGCACCGTACCAGTGATCGCTATGCATCCACGATTGTCATTGCCGCGTCCATCATTGCCGCTGTACGGCTGGCACGGGATGACATAGGCACGCCTAGCCCGAAGCTTCTAAGCGCCGTGGCGGACTCCGTGGGACTGGCGAGGATGATCCTCAAGAGGGTTGTGGGGAATTGAGCCCTTGACCTGCCCCGTTTTTCTCAACCAGTGATAACTGTAGATTCTCGATTTAGGTTTGGCTTTGGAAATATCCCTCCGCCGCCGTCGAGGCTGTGCGGATGTGGGAAGCGCTCTTGGCTTTCCATATCCGCATAGCCTGTACTCTGCCGGAACTCGGCCGGCGTCCGATAGCCCAACGAACTATGCGGGCGTTCCCAGTTATACTCCTGCTGCCAGTCTGCCAGAGTGCTTCGTACATCGTTCAACGTCCGGAACCAGTGCGCGTTCAAGCACTCGTCACGCAGGCGCCCATGGAAGCTTTCGACATGCCCATTTTGCATTGGTCTGCCCGGTTGGATATGGACTAAGGCGATCTTTTGCTCTTCGGCCCAGCCCAGCATCTGCCGGGAACAGAACTCCGGCCCATTATCGGAGCGCACACTTTCCGGATGGCCGCGCTCCTCAATCAACTGATCCAGCACCCGTGTCACCCGCCCACTGCCCAGGCTCACGTCCGCTTCCAGAGCGAGACACTCGCGGGTATAAGCATCGACCACGCTCAAAATGCGAACCATCCGGCCGTTCGCCAGTCCATCCACGACGAAGTCCATTGCCCACTCCTGATTGGCCCGAAGCAGTCTCGGCGCCGTTAACGGATCGCGCACCAGACGCTTGCGCCTCCTCCGCCGCACCGCCAGCCCTTCTTCCGCATACAGCCGGTAAACCCGCTTCACGTTCACCTCACGGCCCCGACGCTCCAGCAGCACGTGCAGACGCCGGTAGCCGTACCGCGGCTTCTGCCGTGCCAGTTGGATCAGCGCCTCGCGCAACTCCGCGTTGCGATCTGGCCTCGGCTCGTAACGATAGCTCGACCGATCCACACCCAGCAGCTTGCAGGCTGCACGCTCGCTCCGCTTGAACTCCACTGACACGAACGCAACATCTTCTCTCAGCCCGGCAAGCTCCAGCCGTTTTTTCTTATCACCGCTTTCAGAGCTTCGCGGTCCAGACTCAGATCGGCTACCAACTGCTTCAGCCGCCGGTTCTCGTCCTCCATCTGCTTCAACCGTTGAGCCTCGCTCACCTCCAGGCCACCGTACTTCGCCTTCCAGCCGTAGAATGTCGCCGCGCTTATCCCATGCTCCCGGCACAGATCCGCCGTCTTCAATCCTGCCTCATGTTGCTTCAAAATCCCGATGATCTGCTCTTCGCTGTATCGGCTCTTCTTCATGCTCCGTCCTCCCGTTCAATTTACGAGAGAACTCCAGCTTCAACTGGTAGAGTTTTCCGGGGGCAGGTCACCCTCCACATTGCGGGATTGTAGAATTGCGAGAATGCCTTCTCTCTCCGATACCGTGGTAGCTGCCACAGTAGGCGCAGTTGCAACTTTTTTGGGTTTGGTCATCAGCAAAGAATCAAAAGTATCCGAATTTCGTCAGAAATGGATTGACGGATTGAGAATAGATGTTGCGAAGTTGCTAGGTGAAGCGACCGAATTTCACGCCGCTCTCCTCGGACTCGCTCCTAAGCGTTCCACCGTGACGATAAACGAGATCACGGCGCGAATTCGACTGCGACTGAACCTTAAAGAAACTGACCATAAGAAGCTATTTGATGGGATCGTTGAATACCAACAATTGATTCTCAGGCAACCGGACCGACCGGACCAAGAGACGGTTGGCAAAAAGACAGACGAAATATCAGATCTTGCTGCCGAGGTTCTGAAAGATGCGTGGGAGACTGTCAAAAAGGGCGAGTCAGTATATCAATTGACTCTCTGGATCGTGGTCTTTTCCATTGCCTACATATTCTTGATCCACTTCATGCACCGGGATTTGTGGTTTAGTCCTCTTCGCTGAATTCTTATTTGCACCAGCCGTCCCTAGAACCCTCGGTGTCGCAGTGCCCCGTGACCACTGAACAGTATTCGGCTTCGACTGCAAACTGTTGGTCAACGAAGTCCATGAACTGGTCTAGGCTCTTTCGTTCCGCCCCTTTAACTTTTGTTTTCATTGAAAGCAGCCACTCTTGTTCGCCCGCCGCTAGTGTCGAATCGTTGTCGAACTCAAAAAATTCAACGTCATCTGACAAATCGCCGAAGTCCATTGCTTCCGAAAGGCTGTCCATTGGCTTCCTGTTTACGTAGAAAGTGAGATGTTTCAGTCGCGCAACTCCCGGTCCATCGTTCATTATTTTGAGTCCGACTAGGGGATCGTCCGGGGTCAGTGTCCTCTACGAAACTCACGTTTGGTTTCGCTAGCGCGACGGCCTGCTGGTGGCTGTCACGGAAAGAGAGAATGGAGAGGGCCAGCGCTATCGGGGAAATGACTATCGAAAGCCGGGGGGTGCTGAGCATCTGTAAAGTCTTCATCCAATGTGCCTTTGCGGGGGATTGTACTCCCTGCTCAGAACCTCCACTTTACCGAACCTGCCGAGCCCGGAGCCACTTCGCAGCGTGAACCGGATCAATCCGCATAGCCGTCCCGAGCCTGAGAACGGGCAAGCCGTCCTTTTCGATCAGGTTGTATATCGTGCGTACCGACACGCGAAGGTTCTCTGCCAGTTCTTTGACCGTTAGCGGCTCTTGCTGTCTCGCCAGCCGTGAGATGAGAGACTGCATGATCTTTTCGGGCTTTTCTGTTGTGATTTGCTTTTCCATGGGTCACCTCGCTGTGCGTCTTGGGCGATGAAAATATGTTGTTAATAGCCGTTTGCGATTCCTTGCTCTCCGCTGGCCGAAGATAACGCATTGTGCTGGCAAGGTCTGCGTGCCCCATGTAGGCTTGCACGGTTCTCAGGTCGATTCCATTGCGTATCAGGGTAGTTGCATACGTCCGTCTGAACTTATGCAGGGTCCATTCTTGGCACTCTTTAATATCGGTCGTGCATCCTTCGCATATCCCGCAGTCCAACCCCGCCCGGTTTACCAGCCGTTTCAATTGACGGAGCAAATGCATGTTGGGGCGGTCATGCTTTGTTCCAAGGACCAAACGAGTCCGTGAGCGCCCCTCTTTCCCTGACCCCAAGTTTGCCTCTCGCCATTCCTTGTCCCTTGCCTCATCCCATACTGCCAAACGCCCAAGCAGTTCATCGGGCATGGGAACGTCCCTTTGCTCAGAGTCTTTGACCTTGAAGCCCCAAAACGGCTTGCCCTGCACTCTCAGAATCTTCTCTTTCCGGCGAATATCCGGCCATTCCAGGTAAACCATTTCAAGCTCACGTAGGCCGCACTGAGAGCCAAGATCAATCACTAGCGTCATGTAATCGTCGGCAGCTTCGCGCAAGGCCGTGATTTGCTCCGCACCGTATACGGTCGGCAAGCTCTTCTCATACTTGGGCTTCTGAGGCATGATCGTTTTCACGTCTATGCCTGCGAACCGGAGAAACGAGCGCAGCCGATTGTGCTTGTTCGCCACGGTTCTATCAGTCCTGCCCTGTTTCCTGAGACCCGCTTGGTATGCGTAAATATCATCCTTGGTCACTTCGTCCAGGAACGTCCTGCCGCTATTGGCTCGGAACTCATCGAGGACGTTCTGAGCGTCCCGAGCGGCCTCTATCGCACCCTGGTTCTTACGATCCTGGATGTACAGATTGGCTGCCCGTAGCAGGTACGTGCGTCCCGGAACCTCTACGAGGGTCACGCCAGCATCTTGGGCGGCAGTCTTTGCGGTTAACAGCTTCTCTTTGATCTGCCTTGCCGTGAAGGCAGAGGCCGGATTTTCGCCCACGTTCTCATATTTGAGCTTGCGGCCCTCGTAGAAACGAAGCTCATAGTGACCCACGGGGCAATGGATTTGTTTCCCGTACATCAAGACGTATTCAGGGCGAATACGACCGTTTTTACCAGTGGCGGCAGGCAGGCGTTTCCAGCCCTCATCCGTCCGGCAGTAGCGCATTAACGTGACAGTGGAATTTGGCAATCCAGACACCCGGTTTGCATCGAAATGCATTACTAAATTATTACTAAACCGGATTCCGTGTAAAGAAGTATATTGCAATCAATGTGTTACGAAAGTATGGTGCAGAGTCCCTTCTTCGGCACCAAGATCAGAGGGCCCGCGCTAAAGCGCTCTGCCCTCTTCCTTTGCTCGCGCGTTCCCGGCGCTCGCTCCGGAATTCACCCGCTGCATAGATCAGAGGGCCCGCGCTAAACAGACTACGAGAAAACAGATCGGCGGCCTGTTGAATGCACAAGACCTGGCGTGACTCATTGCCGATCCAGACATTCTCTAGCGCCTCGCTTGTTGCTTCGGCGCGTTTTCCCGCAGTCTGTCGCGCTTTGCCCTCTTCCTTTGCTCGCGCATTCCCGGCGCTCGCTCCGGAATTCACCCGCTGCATAGATTGGAGGGCCCGCGCTAAACAGACTACGGGAAAACAGATCGGCGGCTTGTTGAATGGATAAAACCTGGCGTGACTCATTGCCGATCCAGACATTCTCTAGCGCCTCGCTTGTTGCTCCGGCGCGTTTTCCCGCAGTCTGTCGCGCTTTGCCCTCTTCCTTTGCTCGCGCATTCCCGGCGCTCGCTCCGGAATTCACCCGCTGCATAGATTGGAGGGCCCGCGCTAAACAGACTACGGGAAAACAGATCGGCGGCCTGTTGAATGCACACGACCTGGCGTGACTCATTGCCGATCCAGACATTCTCTAGCGCCTCGCTTGTTGCTTCGGGGCGTTTTCCCGCAGTCTGTCGCGCATTGCCCTCTTCCTTCGCTCGCGCGTTCCCGGCGCTCCTAATATTGCAGGGACTTCGCGGTGAAACTGCTCTCGCCCTCTAGCAGGTGAGCTGTATTCATTTGTTGCTGGCCGCCGCTTCCGGCTCGCCCGGCATAGTGGAATAACGCGCCATTGGTCATGAACCGTTCCATGGCCTGCATCGCGCAACCCTGTCCGCACATGTGGTAGAACTCCGCATTCCGGCTTTCCGCCGCATTCCAGGGCATCAGGGTAAAACGCTGCCGCGGCTGCCCTTGCTCGAAGCACGGAACGTCGCCGAGCACCACCATCCACCAGTGGTTCGCGTCGCCCTTTTTTCTACCGCAGATGTCGCACGTAAACGAGACATCCCAAGACATCTCTCACCTCATCGCAGGCTAAGAACAGGCACTCAGTGTCCTCTACATTAGCGCAGAGGGCGGCTATAGGGGAACCATGCTACGTTAGAACAAGCTGAGCTCGCCGATGGGAATTCCCCCCAATTTTCCCTTCTCAAGGACGTACTCCAGTGATTTGCCGTGAATGCTCATCGTCGAATTTTCGTCTCTCTCACTTTCGCTTAAAAGACCTCGAACGCCTCGCCCTGCTCCAATATCCGGTACGCTGCCGGAATTGCCACTGCAGAACCTACGCCGGCTGGCCGCTTGCTTTGATGCTCATGCAAGCGAGGAAGGTGCGCAAAACCCAGCACCGCGAAAAATCCAGCCACTGAGGTTGAAGACCTATCTTCCCGCTGTCTTCGATCCTTCTCCTGCCTATCGAGGGAAGTGCCGGGCGACCGCGAGCCAAATGAAGGGCAGAGCAGCTATGCCCATTAGCAAAGCCAGCACGCCCCAAGACCAAGGGTTGCCGAAATTCAGTGTGTAGCCCAGACCGGATCGCTTCGGCACCAGCAGCGCCGGGTCGTCTGGATTCGCGTAAAAGATACCTTTCCAGCCCTCATCGGGCGGCGGTTGGCTCCTCCGCGGCAGGATCACGAGGACAATCGATAACGCCGTAACCAATAGAAACGGGCCGAGAATCATCCAGATCGGGGCGCCAATCGGAAGTTTTGACATCTGGGTTCATCCAACCGCGATTATTGTTGATCTCACCAGTTCACAGTAAGCCCTAAATTTCTTAGGCCCCCGCGATGACATCATAAGGGCGCATCATCGCGTTGTCTTCATGCTCGAGGATGTGGCAGTGCCACACATAGCGGCCCAGAAATCCTTCAAATGGGATGATGATGCGCGTCACCACGCCCGGATCGGCGCGCACGGTATCCTTCCATCCGTCCTCGGTCGGGTCGGGCGGCACGGCGGGCCCAACAAAGCGAATGGTTCCCTTGTCCTGGAACTCGTAGGTGTCGAAAGCTCGGCGGTCGAGAATCTGGAATCTCACCAAATGAAGATGGATGGGGTGTGAGTCGTCGGTTAAGTTCACAAACTCCCAGATCTCTGTCGAATTGAGCGCCGGGTTTTCGGTTACCGGCATATGCCACGGCGTCTTGTTCAGAAGCATGCCCATCGATTGGTTGACCAGATCGAGGCTTTCATCGAGGGTCAGCCGCCGCGTCTTGACCGCCTGATCTTCCCCAATCCGCGCGAAGGATGGAAGGCCTATAGCGCTCGCCGGCGCCACTTCAGTCCTCGGACCTCCGCCAACGTTTGGCGCAGCCGTCCTGGGTTGTCGCGCGCTCCCGGCCACGGCGGCCGTTGCTCCCGTGGCCGCGGGAGAGGCGGCGACGCGGAACGCCATGATCTCGAGAGCATCGCTCCTGAGCAGAATCGTCTCCCCGGCATGCGGGCTGAAATCGAAGAGCAGATCGGCCCGCTCGCCTGGCGCCATTACCAAACGGCTGGTCGAAACGGCGGCCGGCAAGAATCCCTGCTCCGTGCCAATCTGCTCAAAGGCCAGTGCTCTATTCCCAGCTCCGATGCCCCCTGTTCCGATGCCGCCTGTTCCGATACCAAGGGAGAAGCGGTAGAAGCGTCCGTTCGACCCGTTCATCAGCCGGAAGCGATAGCGGCGCGGCTCGACATCGAGGCGGGGGAAGAGCTTGCCGTTGACCAGGATCGCGTTGCCAAAGACTTCGGCAACCCAGGGCGCGTTGGGCTTGCCCGACACAGGGTAGGCGAGTTGACCGTTGGGATGGAGGAAACGGTCGTAGACCAGCAAGGGCACTTCGTACTCTCCCCGGGGGGGATTCAGCGCATCTTCGGCCTGGTCCCGAACGAAGTACAAGCCCATCAGCCCGGCATAGATATTGAGCCGGTTAATGCCCATCGCGTGGTCGTGATAGAAGAGCATGCACGCGTTCTGGCGGTTGGGGTAGTAGCAGGTCGCCGACTTGCCGGGTGTATACCAATGCTCGGGATAGCCGTCGCTTTCAGGCGGCGTCCTGCCCCCGTGCAGGTGAATCACGCTGCGCACCTCCGGCACATCGAGCCCCGCGCCGTCGAGATGGTGATCGATGGGCAGAAAATGCTTGCTCGGCAGCTCGTTCGCCCATTCGACCAAGAGGCCTTGGTTGCTGCGCGTCTCGAAAGTTGGTCCGGGTGAGCTAGTGCTAGGCGAGCTAGTGCCAAAGCCCCACAAACGAGTCGCCGGAAGGTCGCGATGGACCTGGCACTCAATCTCCCGCATCGCCAGCCGATAGAAGGGTAATTTGGCTTTGCGATCCTCGGGGCTGAGGCGCCATCCGCTTGGCCGTGCGATCTCCGGGATCGGGAGAGGGTCCACATAGCGGGCAAGCGTATCGACATCAAGTGTCGAAGTCGTGAAGCCCGGCGGGGCTCCCTTCCCGAGCGATTGGGAGAAGACGCCATTCCGGGCGGCCAACCGGGCGGCGAGCAATGCGCTTCCCTCAAGCAGCCTGCGGCGCGTGATCGGAATCAATCTTTACTCCGGCAAAGCATTTTTAAAAAACGAAGCACCGGACAAAATATCCGGTGCTTCAGAGTGAGCTGTCTTCGGTTTGCGAGAGGACGGCTACCACCTCCCGAAAGGTGGAAAGGGAGAAAAGGACGGGAACGGATAGCTCCGTACCGGCTCTCCCGTCGAGGGGTCGAGCAGGAGCGTGTTCCGGCTGGGGCTGTTGAAGTCGAACATGGTGTTCAAAGTGCCGGCGAGGGCGTCGAAGGAACCTGTAATTCGCTTGCCCTTAAGCCAGTTGTCCTCGATGAAGCGCAGAATCGAGCTCTGGTCGGTGACCGAGTGATCGACAAAGTTCTGCTTCGCATAAGGCGAGATCACCAGCAGAGGCAGACGCGGACCGTAGCCGCACCGGCCTTGCGCATGGGCTCCGGTGACGCCGGGCAACGCATTTGCCCCGGTGCCGCACGCGTCCGGTCCGGTCAATGCATCCGAAGGCGTGGCGGATTGATTGACGATCGGACCCATCTGGTGATCGTACCAGCCGTCGGAGTCGTCATAGGCGATGACCACGGCGGTTTGATCCCAGTCTCTCTGTTGCTGAAGAAAGTTGATCACCGTCACGACGAAGTTCTGTTCGTCAAGAGGGTCGGAGTATCCGGCGTGGCCGTCCTCGTAGCCGGGAGCCTTGAGAAAGCTGACCGCCGGAAAGTTGCCGGCATTGATCGCATCGAAGAAGTCATGGATGTCGTACTGGTGGTTTCCCGGGTCGCCCTGCATCCCCACCGTCGCCGCTGAGCTGGGACGCGTATGCTGCAGGTTTTGCGTGGACTGGTAATACTGAAACGGCTGGTGATGCGGAATGTAATCGGTCTCTGTGACCCCGGTTACGCTCGATTTGGTGCTCCTTGCGCAGCCCGTGGTGCCGTTGGGGTTCTTCACCGTGAGATCGAAACCGCCCTCGAACCATCCCCAGGTAATGCCTTCGGCATTGAGCAGGTCGCCCACGTTGGTGCCTGTGAATGATACCGCGGCTCCTGTCGTGGCCGTGCATTTGTCGCCGATCGGGTTGGCATCGCTGACCAGCGTATACCCGCCATTGCCGTCTGGGACCACGGAGCCGCTTGCCGACATCTGGTCGCTTACCCCATTCAGTTGGCCGGAGATGAGGTTGACGGCGCCATCGGTAGACGGGCCAAAGTTCGTGCCATAGGAGTTATCGCTCATCGCATAGTGCTGCGCATAATTCCAGAATGCGGTCACTGTGTTGCCGTCATAGTAGCCCATCACCAGGCCGGTGGTTGTTAGCCCCGTGGGCGGCGGACCGCCAGTGCCGGTGTATTTGGGGAAGCCGTCCATCAAGCCGTGGTCGAATGCCTCCTGTTCGGGAGTGTAGCCATGATCCTGATCGGCGGTCGAGGCCTGGGAGCGGTCCAGGCGGAATGGGTTGCTTGCCGCGGCGCCGTTCAGAGCGGTGTTCAGGGCGTTGGGATTGCTGTTGAGAAGCCCGTCGGTATAACCGTTTACGGCAGGCGTTCCCGGAGCAGCTGTAAACCTGGGCTCCTTCGCGGGGTTGGTGGCATTTGGATAGGTTCCGAAGTAGTGGTCAAACGAGACGTTTTCCTGGAAGATGACGACAAGATGTTTGATCGGCGTCGCGGTCGGGCCGCCCGACTCGGCGCGCGCTTCGACCGGCGAGATCATGGTGCCGGCAACCAAAAGCATCGCCAAGGAACTTGCAACTATCTTTTGCATCGCTGCTCCTCTGAATGGAGGGCTCCTGAACTCAGCCCCCTTTCCAGATTTACCCGGCCAGTGTGAAGGCGATGTAATGGAATCGTTATCGCGCAGAGAAAACGTCGCGTGGTGGGCGCGCCGGGAGTCAGCAGCTACTTCGTCAGCGGTTCATGGTTGTAGCTGATCACCCGCGTCAGCTTCCACCCGCCGTCCTTGTTCTGCCAGAGCTGCACAAACTTGGCCTCGCCCACGCCTTCCTCCGGGTGTCCGGGTTGGCGAAAGCGATGAACGCCAATCTCTACCGCTCCATAGCCCTTCAGCGGGTACACCTCGAGCGAGGTGGGGACAAGCGTTCGCTGCACTTTGCCACAGATATTCTGCTGGATCGACGCAATAAATGGAGCTTTGCCCACCGACAGCCCCGTCTGATCGTGATAAAACTCCAGGTCGTCCGACACCATCGCGCCGAGCGTCTTCAAGTCGCAGTGATTGTAAGCGTCGAAGAGTTGGGTATCCAAGGACTGTATCGTTTTGAAGAGAGCGCTAGACTGCGCGGGGGATTGCGCATGGGATTGCGCACGGACAGGCGGCCAATGAAGAGGCGGCCAAAGGAGAATCGCAAATACAAACAGCGGCAAGTGAAGCGATCTTCTTTTCATGACAGATGGTACAGCGGCTATTTGCCCTTGAGCACCTTACCGCTGTTGGCATCGACAAAGACAGCATAGCCGGACTTGTTGCTGCCCCACACCAAATACCAGGCGGGCCCCGGGATCTTGAAGGTTTGCCCAAGATCGATGGTCGAGAGAGTCTTCTCTGGATTTGTCTTCAGCCAATCCGCTGCAGAGGCTGCCGCGGCTTGGTATGCGGCATCCGAATCGACATTGAAGATACTGGTGTCGATCGCCATTTGGTTGCGCGTTTCGCCGGCCCAAGTTTGTTCCAGGCCAGCGGTCACGCCTTTATAAATGTCCGGTTGGACGGTGGCGATGGAGTACGAGTAAACCCTGTACTGATGCAGGCTGGGCGAGCCAAACGTCGCCTGCCACATGGCCGCTTTGCCGTCTGCATTCTTGAACCCTGGAACTTCTTTTGCAGAGACAGTCAAGGTGACGAGATCGGTAGCCCAGCTCCGGGCGGCCGTATACATCGGCCAAAAGGCCGTCTTGGCGGCCACCGGTTCCGGAGGAGCCGCGGGTGCCGCAGGTTTCGCCGCCGCCCCTTCAGACTGATCACTGGCCGAGGGCTTAGCCGATTGCGTGCAGCCCGCCAGAAGCAGCACTGCACCAGCCATTGCGGTTACCGCGCATCGTTTGAGCATGGCACTCATCGCAACCTCCATCTATCGCGGCCTCGTCCAGATGCATTGCCCAGGGACTCTTGGCCGGGCTATCGGCCTGTTTTTCAACAATCTCCCTGGCGATTGTTTTCATCGCCGCAACAGGCAGATTCGATTCGCCAAGCCGTATCCCCTATTATTTCATGGCCTTCCCTCAATTGCCATGAATTTGGTTTCCTTGCGCGGGTTTTCATTGCACCACGACGCTGATAGGAGCGGTACATGTAAGCGCCACAGTGGAGTTGAAGCCGTTGACCGAGCTGATGTTAATCGTTTGACGAGGAAGGCCGCGTTCGCCGTTACCTTCGGAATGCGGGGAGAGCACTCACTTCGTGGGCGAAGAAAAAGAGAATTATGATAGTCCCATGCAACCGGTTCGTTCCCATCGCGGTTCTCGCCTTGATTTTTCGAGAGTTCGGCGTCGGACGGATTGCTATTCTCGATTCCGTAAAGACCTGTCGCCCTCGTCGGGGAGAGTTCTGGGGAGATGCTACTTGGCGAAATTTCAACGGATGTTCCAAATCGAGCGCGAACCGCTCGAGGTTTGCCGATGGGTAGCATCGGTTCAGGCTAGCGCTGATTCGGATAAAAATGCGCTTGGTTTCTTGCCGGCACAGGCATACGAGCAAGCCGCAGCACAGGGCACTCTCTTCGTTGCCGAGATGGGCAAGGAGCCCAGCCACGGTATGCGGGACACATCTTGTTTGGCGCAACCCACCCCCACGCCAAAATCTTTCAAGTTTTCGTATCCGACGCGGATCGTGGTTTCGGCGTGGGTCGTCAGCTGGTGCAGACGCTGCTCCACTATCTGGAAGACAAGCAATATCTCAGCGCCAGTGCAAAAGTAGCGTCAGAACTGCCTGCAAACGCCTTTTGGAGCTCTCTCAAGTTCGAGACGATAGCAACGAAATCAGGAGGGACGACCCGCGGCAGAACCATTAACATCCGGGCCCGACAGTTCAATACGCCTGCGCTGTTTGGTTATCGCCGACCGGTTTCCGGTATCCCCCTCAATGATCCGCTTCCAAATCTCACGACCGTCTTTGCGATTGACCTGAATGTATTCTTCGACGTCGTGAAACGACGCCCACGATCCGAATACGGAGCCGCTGTCATGACGGCCTCGTTCAACAATATCGTCCGGCTTATGGTTACTGAGGAATTCACCAAGGAGCTACGCCGATCCGGGAATTCGGCTCACGACCCGATTCTGGAGTTCGCGTTACAACTTCCTACGCTCCCGGCGCCCCGAAACGGCGTCAGCGAAACGATGTTGGAGCAATTGGCACCAATGGTTTTCCCCGCACGAGCGAAGGCAGGCACGCTCACGGTGCAGGACCGGTCGGACCTCGTGCATCTCGCGATTGCAGCGCACCACAAGATTGCTGCCTTTGTCACCGCGGAAGATGCTTTGGTCCAGGCGAGCCAACATATCGAGACGGCGTTCGGAATCAAGATCGTGCATGTGAAGGATCTCGCCGATACTCTGCGTTCAGCGACTAGCACCTCCTCGCCACTCGAAATCGGGTTCTCGGATCGGGACTTGCAGCTTGCGGAGATCACTGAACGGCATTCCACGGCCATCCGCGACTTAGTCAACCCATTGAAGCTGCCACGAGAACTTCACAGCCTCGCCTTGGCGGAAGGTGCACAGGCTAGTACACGGCGTTCCTTGGCTATCACCTTTGGAGATCAAGTCGTTTGCACCGCCTTTTGGCAGCCTCAATCAATTCTGCAGGGCGTACTCGAAGCATTTCTCCTCGTAGACGAAGACCAGGCCTCAGCTCCAGTTGCCGTGAATGCGCTACTGAATCAACTCTCCCGCATTGCACGCGAACGTGGGCCCACTCGGCTCAGCGTGCTTATCCCCAATAGCGCTACAGGAACTCAGGACGTAGCCATCAGATACGGCTTTAAGCGCTGTGCTGGCAGTGGACCGGAGATTTCGCGGTACCAGCGCCTTACGATTGGCGGCTTGGTCGACGCGGCCTCCTGGCCATCAATCCGGCGACTTTTAGAAGTCGCGGCAGACATGCGATTCGCAGAAGATTTTGCCTCCATAACGGACGATGAATTTCGAATCCAATTCCGGAGCAAGTCGGGCACAGAATTCCTCATTGACCTATTCGACCTGGAGACGATCCTGTCCCCCACCCTGTTCGTGTTGCCCGGAAGAAATGCCGTTCTCGCACCCATACGAGCGATCTACGCTGATGATCTGCTCGACACATCTGAGCAGACATCGCTGCTCCCGAGACCACAGGCTGGCATACTGCACGAGAGAACCTATTTCAGTCACGCACGGAATGAGCGGCTTCTGTCGCGCGGTACGCCGATCGTCTTTTACGAATCTGGGAAAGCGAACGGCAGGAGAGCGGCAGTCGCGGTCTCACGAATTACCAGCACCGTTGTGGTCCCCAAGAGTCAGATCGAAGCAACGCTGCTTGACGGTGGAGTTGTCGCTGAAGAGGACATCAAGAATCTCACTTCGGGGGAGCTAATTGCTGCCACAACAGTGGACAACGTATTGAAGCTCCGAAAACCGGTTCCACTCAAACATTTGCGAGAGCTGGGCTGCATCGATAAATCAAACCTCGTCACGTCTAAGTCGATCACATCGGATCAACTGGCGAAGATACTGAGCAAAGGACAAGGGACCCGTGAGTAAAGGCGACATTGTCATTTCCCTCCAGCAGAAGTTCGTCCAACGGATCATTGCCGGCAAGAAGGCAGCCGAGTTGCGTCGGCGTGCGCCGGGCATTCAATCTGGTTGCCGAGTGTGGATCTATACAAAAGCACCGGAGGCAATGATCTCGATTTGCGTCACGGTTGACCGAATTGTCAAAGGGAGTCCGCAGGAAATATGGCAATCACATCGAACTGATCTTGGCGTTTCCCGTGAGGAGTTCGAGGCATACTTCGGCAATACTGAAACGGGGTGCGCAATTTTCTTCAAAGAAGTGGAAGATGTGTCGCCCGGGGTGGCACTGTCAGAAATCCGCTCTAAATCGAGGGGGTTCCATCCTCCGCAATTCTTCAAGAGGCTTGAAGAGGGCAGCCCCGAACTGAAGCTCTTTCGAAGCCGTCTAGTCTGTAGCTAGGAAACCGTTGAGAAACCGGCCGCCACCTCGGTGAATTCCTGAGTCGCGGGGAACCACAGAGAGTCGCAAGATGCTGGAACACTACAACCACGCACGGGGGAAGGCGAAGCGGCGGGCAGTCGAGCGCTCGCGGCCGGCAGTTCTCGAGCGAATCTGCCACTGCAAGCTGAAGTTTCAGGAGGAATTTAAATGGTCGGGACGGGCAGATTTGAACTGCCGACCCCTCGCACCCCAAGCGAGTGCTCTACCAGGCTGAGCCACGTCCCGACAGCAAAAAACTCCCTTACGAGTGTACATGAGCGCCGGGCTTACGGTGGCGCCGCGCAGAAAGTCAGTGGCTCGGAGGAACATATTCCTTGGGCAGCGCCGAGCCTTCGCCAAAGAAAAACTCCTGCATCTGCTCCACCAGAAATTCCTGCGCTTCCCTCGTCCAGGGCTGCAGCCGGTATTCGT
The DNA here is from genome assembly GCA_963746665.1 of uncultured Acidobacteriaceae bacterium. Classification (GTDB taxonomy): domain Bacteria; phylum Acidobacteriota; class Terriglobia; order Terriglobales; family Acidobacteriaceae; genus PALSA-350. Next base: position 555,692 of record CAVVBW010000001.1, read on the forward strand.
TGAGCAGCATCTTCTGCCGTTCGAGCCACTCCGACCAGGCCTTCTGGGAGACCTGATCGTAGATCTTCTGGCCGAAGTCGCTGTCGAAGGGCCGCTCGTCGAGACCCTCCATCTCCTTTTTGTAGCGCGCGCAAAACACCATATGTGCCATTGGTCTCTCTCCGCAGATGCTGACAACGTCATTGTAAGCGGTACCACGCGCACGGGGGGACGCCGCTGACATGGGCTGTTTGCTGAGCACTGTGCTTGTGGCTCACCCTCGTCGCTTTCCTTTGCCCTTGCGTTTCTTCTTCCCCAAGGCCTTTGCCTTCGGCGGCTTGTACGCATGCGTCTGCTTGGGCTTCGCTTTCGCTCGCCCGGCGGCGCCATCTTCGGGCTTGGCTGCGCGGCGGGGACGGTCGAGCGAAGCATCGCGAAGGATCGAGAACTGCAGCCGTCTTTGTACTTGATCAACCCGGTCGAGCACAACGCGCACGCGGTCGCCCATGGAGTAGCGGCGGCCGGAGCGCTCGCCGATGATCTGGCGCGTATTCTCGCGATAGGTATAGTGATCGTCCTCCAGGCTCATGATGGGCACCAGCCCTTCCACGAAGAGCGAGTCCAACTCGACGAAGCATCCGTACTTGGTCACGCTCAGGATCATCGCGGCGAAGTCATCGCCGACGCGGTCCTGCATGAATTTGACCTTTTTCCACTCCATGAGCTCGCGCTCGGCGTCGTCCGCGCGGCGCTCCGCCTGGCTTGATTCGAAGGCGATCTCGGCCAGGGCGACCTCGCTGAGGGGGGCAGCGGATTGCGACAGTGCTAAGTCTGGTTTGTGGATGGCGTGACCGCGTCCTCTGCCCTGTGGATCTCATCTCCGCAGGCACGCCCCGGCCGCTCCCCCCGGCGTCGAGTACAGCCTTGGCGATCCGATGGACGATGAGATCGGGGTAGCGGCGAATGGGCGAGGTGAAGTGGGTGTAGCAGGGAGCCGCCAACGCAAAGTGCCCTTCATTTTTCTCGCTATACCGGGCTTGGCGAAGTGAGCGCAGCATGAGATGGGCGAGGATGCGCTCCTCGGGCTTGCCGGCTATCTTGAGCGCGAGTTGTTGATACATCCGCGGCGTCACGGCGATCTCTTCAGGAATCTCATACTGGCGCGGTGGACGGCCGCCGCCATCGCGGCCCCGCTGCTCGCGGCGGTCCGACTTCATCGTCATCCGCTTGACCGGGAGCGGCCCGAGCCCGAGAGAGTATCCGAAGGCCGCGGCGATCTCTTCAAACTCCACCACGCGTCGCGGCTCCGGCTTCTCGTGAATGCGATAGAGCGACGGCACGCCCAGATCCTCAAGCCAGCAGGCGACCGATTCGTTGGCCGCGAGCATGAATTCTTCAATGAGCCGGTTGGCCCAACTGCGCTCGGAGCGGACGATGCTCCGCATAGCGCCCTGAGAATCGAATTCGATGACCGGCTCGGGCAGGTCGAAATCGATCGAGCCGCGGCGCTGCCGCTTTCGGTTGAGTACGCGCGCAAGTTCATGCATCTGCTCGAAATCGCCAACCAGCGGCGCAAACTCCTCGCGGGTCTTCTCGTCTCCTTCGAGGATTGCGTGTACCTGCGTATAGGTCATGCGGCGCACCGACCGGATGACACCCTCCGTGATCTCGTAGTCGAGGAGCTCGCCTTCGGCGTCCAGCCGCATGATGCAGGAGAGCACCAGGCGGTCCTCGCCGGGCCGCAGGCTGCAGATATCGCTCGAGAGCTCCTGAGGCAGCATGGGGACGGCTCGATCGGGAAAGTAGACGGAGGTGCCGCGCAGGCGTGCTTCGAGGTCCAGCGCCGAGGCGGCGGTTACATACTCGGCGACATCGGCGATGTGAACCTGTAGCTCCCACTGGCTGCCGTCTCGCTCGACGTGCACCGCATCGTCGAAGTCCTTGGCCGTTTCGCCGTCGATGGTCACAATCGGCAGGCCGCGAAAGTCGCGCCTTCGAGCGGCTTCCTGCTCATCGACATGAGCGGCAGCGCGCGCTTCCGCGAGAACGTTTTCGGGAAAAACATGCGGCAAGTGATGCTTGCGGATAACGATTTCGACATCGACGCCAAAGTCTTCCGGGCGGCCCAGGACTTCGATCACGCGGCCGCGGGCGGGGCGCGTGGCCGTTGGCCAAGCCGTTACTTCGACATCCACCACCAGACCTTCCAGATTCCTGCCTGCAAGATCCTGCACCTGAGCTGCCCTGGTAGCCTCTTCCCCTAGAACGCGATGCGGCGTTCTCAATGCGGGATCTGGAGCAAGGTTGGGATGATCTTCGAGGCCGAAGGGAATCAGGATGTTCTGCGTCATGCGGTCATCCCAGGGCGTCACCGTATGGCCTTGCGCCTCATCGCGCCGCGCATAGTGGAAGACGCCTACGACCGTCGGGTTCTTGCGGATCAGGACCCGTACGATGCGCCCGGAGCGCCGGCCGTCAAGCCGTGGAGGAGCCAATTCCACGAGTACTTGATCGCCTTGCATCGCCCCGCTTATGTCGTTGGGAGAAATGAAGATGTCGCCATCGCCGTCGGACGGGCGAGGCTCCGGACGGACAAAGCCGAAGCCATCCCGGTGCAGGTCAAGACGGCCGGCGGTAAGTTCGCTGCGCGCAGGAGCCTGGGGCAGCGCCCAGTGGTCCCGATCAGGTCTGATCAGTGCTCCTTGCGCCGTCAGCCGGTCCAATTGCTCGACCAGCAGCCGGCGATCCCGCCCACCGTCCAAGCCAAGTTCGCGGACCAATTGCTTATAGCCCGCGCTTTGCCCGGCAGATCGCTCGATGCGGTGGAGGAGTTCACGGTCGTTCATGGAATCGAAGACGGGCGCGGTTTTTCACCAACTTTGTCGATGGTAACGGATCAGGCACCCCCAGCCCGCAAAAGAATCTATTTGGGGGATTTCAATTTTCCCGTAAGGATGGTTAAGATTCAGCATAGACCGTTTCGACTGCAGGTTTATCCAGGTATCGTCGGCGATCTAGCCCGCCGGTTCATCGCCGGCGATCTATCGAAGACCGGCTGCACGGAACATACTCTCAACAGGGCCCCGGAACGGTGGAAACGGTATAGAGTAAGGGTTGCGCGGTTTGCGCGGACTCATCTTGAGCACGTGGAAGCAAGACAAAAACAATCAGCTACGCCTGATTTGGCCTTGAAGAGTGGGAACGATCCCACAGGGTTTTTTCGGGAACCGGTAGCCAGAAGTATGTGGAAAGGAAATACGACGCAGATGTGGAAACCGAATCAGCCCGGAAGCCCCTCTTCATCCTCAGGCACGGAGCCGGCGCGTCCGGCTGTGCCTCCAACCTCCAATTTGGAATCAACCAGTGCGCGTCCCTCGGGGACCTCCTCCGCCTCGCAGGCGGTAGCCGATCAGGCCACGATTGGTAAGAGCTTGGTCGTCAAAGGCGAGGTCACGGGCTCCGAGTCGTTGTACATCGACGGCAAGGTTGAGGGCGCCATCAATTTGCCCGGCAACCGGGTCACGGTCGGCCGCAACGGACAGGTCTCGGCGAATATCTCTGCTCGCGAAGTTGTCGTTCTCGGCAAGGTCCGCGGCAATATCAATGCCAGTGATCGCGTGGACATTCGCAGCGAGGGTTCGTTGACCGGCGATGTGATCGCGCAGCGCATCAGTATTGAAGACGGCGCATTCTTCAAGGGCGGAATCGACATTCGCAAGCCAGGCCAAACCAAGGACGGTTCGGTGGCGGGCCTGAACAGCGGAGCCGTGGAATCGCAAAAGGCAATTGCCTCGGCTTAGGAGGCTGTTCCGCAAGCAATCGGCAAGATGGCAAGATAACGAAGCCCCGGCGTCAGCCGGGGCTTTTTTCATTACCTAGGCGCTTTGGCGGCGCAACCGGCCGAGTAGCTGGCCGGGCAAAGCCGAGCCGGTCAAACCGAGCGAGACGCCGGCTACGGCAAGCCACGCGATGGTTCCAACAGAGAGCAGGATGAGATCGGCGCTCCACCGTCCCGCGCTTGGGAGAATCTGCCGCAATCCGTAGAGAGCCGCCAGGCTGGCGACGGTGGCCACCAGAGCCCGCCATATCTCCGCCCGTTCCAAGCCGGAGAGCAACACCATTTTGCGGTGATGGAGCATGATTGCGAGCGCCAGCGTTTGCGCGAGGATGGCGATATCGGAGGCGACCGAGAGGCCGACGGCTCCAGCGGCATGGAAGAGCGACCAATAGACGGGGAGCGAAGCCAAAGTGACGGCTACCCCTGCCGCCATCGGGGCGAAGGTATTTCCCGCCGCGAAGAAGGCGCGCGCGTAGATCGCTTGTGCGGTCCAGAGAAAGAGCGACAGCGCAAAAATCGCGAAGTAGCGAGCCGTCTCGCTGGCATCGAGGTGGTGGAAGGATCCACCGCGAAAGACCAGGTCCACCGCCGGATAGGCCAATCCGATCATCCAGGCGGAGAGCAAGAGAGAGAAGGCGAGCACGCGCGAGACGGAGTTATTGACCGCCCCGGCAAACTCAGACATGCGATTCTGGCTGAAGAGCGCGGCAAAAAAAGGCATGGATGCGGCCCCGGCGGCTTGTCCCAGAATCGCCATGGGCGCGGTGAAAAGGTTTTTGGCATAGCTGAGCCGCGAGATTTGTCCCTGAGCGCCCGAGGCGAAGTAGTTGAGAATCCAGTTGTCGGCTGTGACCACGGTGACGCCCAGCATGAGCGGCAGCGAGAGCCGCACCCACTCGCGCAGGCCGGGGTGGGACCAGTCCAGGATCGGCCGGTAATGCATACCCGCGCGGTGCGCGCCCCACGCATTCAACGCCAGCGGGCCGAGCAAGGCTCCCGCGAAAACGCCAACCGCGAGTGAAGAAACTCCCATGGATTTGGCAAGTACAACCCCTCCCAGGATGATGCCGGTGTTGTAGATCAGTGGGGAGATCGCCTGGTACGTGAATTGCTTGTGCACCAGGAGCACGGAGCCGAAGACGCCGCCGGCAAAGAAGAAAAGCTGGGCGGGCAGCATGATCCGCGTCATGTGCGTGCACAGCGCCGCCTGTTCCTGAGTGAATTTGGGAAAGAAGATTTGAATATAAAACGGGGCAAAGATCTCCCCGAGAATGACGGCCGTCCCCAAAACACAGACCATCACCGTGAGAATGATGGACATGGCTCGCTCGCCCTCTTGCTCGTTGCCCGATTCGCGATAGCGGCTGAGGATGGTGATAAAGGCGATCGACGCCGTGCCTCCCACCAGGAAATACGCGATCATGTCCGGCAATTGAAAAGCGGCGAGATATGCGTCCGTCTGCCTGCCGGCGCCAAAGAGATACGCGATGTATTTGACGCGCACCAGCCCGATGATGCGCGAGAGAAATGTCGAAAACATCAGCACGAGAGTCGCCGAAAGGACGGAATGGCGGTGCGAGGGTCGGAACAGCGCGAGAGCCCGCCGCCATGCCGGCGCGGCTTCGGCCGCTCGAGGCTTCGCCGCCAGCTCCTTCGCCGGAAGCTCTGAGGAAGGCTTATCCATGCTTTGGATGATTGTAGGCTTTGGCTGATTCTAGACTCTTTCTCCGGCAAGAAACTCCAGTTCCCATCCGGAGAAATGGAAGTCCCGTTAGAATGGAATCAGGCATGATCCTTCCTTTCGTCCGCGAGCTGCTCTCGGACCTGGAGCATTCTGAGTCTTTCGAGCGCGTGCGACGGCACCTGGCCCTCGCCGCCGGGCGGAGACGTGTCACAGGACTCACCGCAACCGCCCGCTCGCTTTATATCCCTCTCTTTGCCCGCGCCGCCCAGTCTCCTGTTGTCGTGATCGTCGCCGACAACAAGGCGGCGGACTATTTGCAGCTGGTCCTTCGCGCCACCTCGGAGCTCACAGGGGCCATCGACCCCGGCCGCGTGCTCCGTTTGCCTGCGCCCGACGTATTGCCTTTTGAAAGCATGTCGCCGCACCCCGATATCCAGGAGCAGCGCGCCTCGGTCTTATGGAAGATCGCGACCGGCGCTGCCGCGATCGTGATTGTGCCGGTCGAAGCGGCCAGCATGCGGGTTTTCCCCCCGGCTTACTATTCCAGTCTGGCGTGCATCTTGCGCCGCGAAGAAGAGATCGATATCGATGTAGTCACAGCCCATCTGTCGACGGTGGGCTATACCGCGATGGATATCGTCGAGATGCCGGGCCAATTTACCCGTCGCGGCGGCATCCTCGATGTCTATTCCCCGGAGATGGATCGCCCGGTGCGCGTCGAGCTCTTCGGCGATGAGATTGAGTCCATCCGCAAATTCGAACCCGATTCGCAGCGTTCGTCCTCGCCGCTCGATGAGGCGCTGCTCTTGCCGCTTACCGAAACACCGGTCTCGGAAAAACTGCTAGCCGCGGTCCATATGCGTCTGCGCGGCGCCCGCCTCGAAGCCGGAGATGATCCCGATGCGGTGGCGCGGATCGTGGCCGCCGAGGGCGTTAGCGTATTTCCCGGATGGGAGTTCTTTTCCGCCGTAGCGGGCGCGGATCGTACCCTCTTCGACCTCTTCCCGCGCGTGCAGGTTTTCGTGGAAGAGCCGGCCATGATCGAGAACCAGGCCGGCCGCTGGTGGAGCAAGGTGGAGCAGCGGCACGAACGCAGCGGAATCGGCTCTCTGGTGACGCCGTCTGACATTTATCTTTCTCCGGACGAGCTGCTGTGGAAGATTGCCTCCCTGCCTGGGCTCGAGCTTGACCAATTAGGCGCGGTCGATGTGCTCGAAGAGGCAAGCGATTCGCTCGGCGAGGTCGCCTTCATCTCGCGGCCCACGCTTCGCTTTCATGGCTCGATCCCGGTCTTTCTCGAACAGATCAAGACGCTGGCCGCCGCGGGCACCCGCATGCTCCTGATCGCGCCCAACCAGGGCGAGGTCGAGCGGCTGGCCGGTTTGCTCCGTGAATACGGTCAGCCCTACCGCCTGGGCAGCCGCGCCATGCATCCGGGCAGCGAAAACATCTACGACGAGACCAGCTATCTGGCGGGGGACTTCCGCACGCCTATCCTGGTGCGCAGCGCCATTCCGGCGGGCGTCAGCCTGCCCGAGAGCAACCTCATCGTCTTTGGCGCGAACGACTTTTCCGATGAAGCCGATGTCGCCGCGCGCCCCGCGCCGGTCCGGTCCAAATCGAAGACGGCGGCCTTCGTCTCCGACTTTCGCGACCTTGCCGTGGGCGACTATGTCGTGCACGTCGAGCATGGAATCGCGCGCTATCTTGGCCTTAAAGAGATCGAGCAGGACGGCATCAAACTTGAATTCATGGTGCTCGAGTTCGCGGAGCGAGCGCGCCTCTACGTGCCCCTTACCCGTCTGGACCTCATCCAGAAGTATCGCTCGACCGATGCCGGGCCCGCGCCTGTGCTCAACCGTTTGGGGACCCAGCAATGGTCTAAGGCCAAGGCCCGGGTGCGCAAGGCTATGCGGGACATGGCCGACGAGTTGCTCAAGCTCTACGCGCAGCGCAAAGCCGCGGAAGGGCATGCCTTTCCTGCGGACAACGACTTCCAGCACGAGTTTGAAGACGCCTTCGATTACAACGAAACCGAAGACCAGATTTCGGCCATTGCCGACATCAAGCGCGATATGGAGTCGACGGTGCCGATGGATCGGCTGCTGGTCGGCGACGTCGGCTACGGCAAAACTGAAGTCGCCATGCGCGCGGCCTTCAAGGCGGTGCAGGACGGCAGGCAGGTGGCTGTCCTTACCCCGACCACGGTGCTCGCCTTCCAGCACTTCGAAACCTTCAAGAGCCGCTTCCGGCAGTTCCCCATCAACGTGGAGATGATCTCCCGTTTCCGCACTCCGCGCGAGCAAAAGCTGATTCTCGAGCGCGTCGAAACGGGCAAGGTGGATATCTTGATCGGCACCCATCGCATCTTGTCCAAGGATCTTGAATTCCACAACCTGGGCCTTCTGGTGGTCGACGAGGAGCAGCGCTTTGGCGTGCGTCACAAAGAGCGTCTGAAGCAGATGCGCCGCGAGATCGATGTGCTGGCCATGTCGGCCACGCCGATTCCGCGCACGCTGCATATGTCTCTCGCCGGGCTGCGCGATATGAGTGTGATCGAGACGCCGCCGAAGGATCGCATGGCCATCCAGACGGTGGTGGCCAAGTTCGATGAAAAGCTCATCCGGTCGGCCATTGAGCTTGAGCTCGAGCGCGGCGGCCAGGTCTATTTCGTCCATAATCGCGTCGAGACGATCTTCGAGATTGCCGCCAAGATTCACGAGCTGGTGCCCCAGGCCCGCGTTGTCGTAGGCCACGGCCAGATGAGCGAAGGCGAGCTCGAGCGCGTGATGCTGGCCTTTATGCACGGCGAATACGATGTGCTGGTCGCCACCACCATCATTGAAAACGGGCTGGATATTCCCCTGGCCAACACCATCATCGTCAGTCGCGCCGACCGGCACGGGCTCTCCGAGCTGTATCAACTGCGCGGGCGGGTTGGCCGCTCCAACCGCCGTGCCTATTCCTATCTGCTGATTCCCGGCGAGCAGGAGCTTACCGAGATCGCCCGCCGCCGGCTGGCAGCGCTCAAGGAGTTTTCCGACCTCGGCGCGGGATTCAAGATCGCCGCGCTCGACCTCGAACTGCGCGGCGCCGGGAATATGCTGGGTGGGGAGCAGAGCGGCCACATCGAGGCCGTCGGCTTTGAAATGTATACCAGCATGCTCGAACATGCGGTCAACGAGCTCAAGGGCGAAGAGCATCCCGAGCGGCCGGTGACCCAGCTCAACCTCGGCATCAGCCTGCGAATCGACGAAACCTACATCGCGGAAGAGAACCAGCGGCTGCGCATTTACAAGAAAATTGCCGGCGCCCAAGACAGCGCCGCCCTCAACGATGTGCGCGCGGAGATGGAAGACCGCTACGGAGAGTTGCCTTCGAGCGTTCTCCATCTTCTCCAGGCGGCGGCGCTGCGCCTGAGGTGCGAGCAACTCGGCGTCTCTCAGGTGGATCGTAAGCGCGATCAATTGCAAATCCGCTTTACCGGCCAGGCGAACGTCGATCCGGCACGCCTGATGAAGCTGGTCGCGAAAAACGCCAAGAAGGGCGCTCAGTTCACGCCCCAGGGACTGCTTCGTCTGCCTCTCAAAGCCAACGAGCCCCAGGAGGTCTTTGCCGAGTTGGAGGCTCTGCTCGAGGAGCTGGCAACGCGGTCCTACGCGGACGGCGAAACGCGCCTTGCGGCGCAAAGCCAGTCGGGGTGAATTGCCGAGCGCGTTTTCTTTCTGTCTCGAAGGGTGGCCCATTCAAGCCTGGTTTTGGCTTGAGTGGGGCAGAGAGAAGGGTGGCTGTAGAAGGTCAAGAGGTTGTTCCACTCGTAATGGGAGACGGAGCAGGTTTCTGGGCCCGAAGGGCGATGCAAAAGCCGGCGCATAAACCCGCGCCTTGGAAATACTTACGAACGATTTCCACTTTCGCACCGCCCCGGCTACTCCTGCTGGCATCCATTCAGAAAAACGGAACAACGTGTTGAAATTTCACAGGTGGCCCCAATCCTCGCGCAGCTAAGGGTGGGATTCCACTGGCGCTTAGGGCGCTGAAATGAAAGTATTTTCACATGAACCTGAAGTGGACCGCGATCTCGCTCATAGGAGGGTTTGTCATGGCCGGCTCCGGCGGTTTGTCTGCGGGCTCCGCGCAAACCTCTCCCGCTTCCGCCAATGGCGCAACTGCGGCGTTCTATCATCTCGCCGACGACTACTTCGACCATGTCTACTTCAAGTATTCGCCTACCCAAGGCACCCTCGACGGGTTTCATCAGTACGACACCGCGCTTGAAGACTACTCGCGGGGAGCAATCGACCGGGAGGTTGCGGCGCTCAAGGAGTATGAAGCGAAGTTTGCCGCCGTCTCTCCCGCCTCGCTCGACCTCACCGCTCAAGGAGATCTCGAGTTGGTGCTGGGCAATATCCGCAGCACGCTCTTGACGCTCCAGACGATCCGTCCCTGGGAGAAGAATCCTGACAGCTATTCGAGCGGTATCACAGAGAGCGCCTTTGCGCTGATGGAGCGCACCTTCGCGCCTCCGGATGTGCGCCTGCGATCTCTGATTGCCCGCGAGAAGCAAATGCCGGCGATCTTGAATGACGCTCGCCAAAATCTCCAGAACCCGCCGCACATCTCAACCGAGATCGCGCTCGAGCAATTGCCCGGGCTCATCGTCTTTTTCCAATCGGACGTTCCCCAGGCCTTCGCGGCGGCGCGGGACCCAGGTCTCAAGGCCGAGTTCGCCCGGACGAATGCTGCCGTCATCGCCGCCCTTGAAAGCTACCAGGCATGGCTCAAGAGCGATGTGCTGCCCCGCTCGAACGGCGACTTCCGCATTGGCGCGGATACCTTTCAAAAGAAGCTCGAATATGACGAAATGGTAGACACGCCTCTGCCCAAGCTATTGCAGATTGCCTATGCGGACATGCGTAAGAATCAGGCGGAGTTCGGCCGGGTGGCCCGGGCAATCGATCCCTCCAAGCAGCCGCGCCAGGTCCTTCAAGAGCTGGACCGCGACCATCCTGCCCCCGGCGATCTGCTCGCGAGCTTTCGCGACACCTTCAGCGGCCTGGTTCAGTTCATCCAGCAGAAACACATCGTCGATATCCCGTCGGATGTCCACCCGATCGTCGAGGAGACGCCGCCCTTCATGCGTGCGACCACCGTCGCCTCCATGGACACCCCCGGGCCGTACGAAAAAGTAGCCAAAGAAGCCTATTTCAATGTGACCTTGCCCGGACCTCACGACTCTGCGCAGGAGATCGAGGGCCGCATGGAAAGCTTCAATCGGGGGACTATCATCAGCACCGCGGTGCACGAGGCCTATCCCGGACACTATGTTCAGTTTCTGTGGCTGCAGCAGGCGCCGAGCAAGGTCCGCAAGCTCCTGGGGGCCTCATCGAACGCCGAAGGCTGGGCCCATTACTGCGAGCAGATGATGCTCGACGAGGGCTACGGTCAGCCGGGTACGGGCGCGCGCGATCAAAGAGATGCCAGGATGATTCGCTTGGGGCAGCTCCAGGATGCTTTGCTGCGCGATGCCCGCTTTGTTGTCGGCATTCAAATGCACACCGGGGCCATGACCTTCGATCAGGCAGTCGATTTTTTTGTGCAGCAAGGGTACCAATCCCCGGAGAGCGGTCTGATCGAGACCAAGCGGGGAACCTCCGATCCCACCTATCTCTATTACACATTGGGGAAGCTTGAGATTTTGAAGTTGCGCGCCGATCTCGAAAAAAAGGAAGGTGCGAATTTTTCACTGGAACGCTTCCACGATGACTTTCTGAAGCAGGGATTTCCACCCATCAAGATCGTGCGCCGCGCGCTCCTCGGCGACGATTCGCCGACGTTGTAACCGTTTTTCGCATCCTAAAGCTGCGCAAGTACGTGAACTGCGATACCTCGAACGCAAGGATTCCTATAGATGATGCATAAGGTACGCAAAGCAGTTTTTCCCGCAGCCGGCCTGGGTACGCGATTCCTGCCGGCGACCAAGGCGCTCCCGAAGGAGATGTTGACGCTTGTCGATAAGCCGCTGATCCAATACGGCGTCGAGGAGGCTATCGCCGCCGGCTGCGAACAGATCATCATCGTGACCGGCAGAAACAAGGCGGAGATTGAGGACCACTTCGATATCAGCTTTGAGTTGGAACAACTGCTCGAGGCGCGCGGTAAGTTGGATTTGTTGGCGATGACGCGATACATCTCCCACATGGCGCGTATTGCCTACGTGCGTCAGAAAGAGGCGATGGGCCTCGGCCACGCCGTGCTCATGGCGCGCGACCTGGTCGGCGATGAGCCCTTCGCGGTGATCTTGCCCGACGACATCATCGACGCGAAGGTGCCTTGCCTCAAGCAGATGATTGAGGTCTTTGAGCAAACGCAAGCCTCCGTTTTGGCCACCCAGGTTGTCGAAGGGCCGGCCATCTCGGCCTATGGCGTGCTCGATTGCGATGAAGTGAAAGGCAATCCGCGCCTCTTCGACGTGAAAGCGCTGATCGAGAAACCGCCGCTTGGGGAAGCGCCGTCGAAACACGCCATTATCGGACGCTACATCCTCACGCCGCGCATCTTCGAACTCTTGGAGCGGACCCCGCTCGGGACGAGCAATGAGTTGCAATTGACCGATGCCATTCGCGGCCTGCTTGGGAGTGAGAGGGTCTACGGCTACAGCTTCGAGGGAACCCGCTACGATGCGGGCGACAAGCTCGGCATGCTGAAGGCGACAGTCGAATTTGCGCTCAAGCGCGACGACCTTGGACCGCCTTTTCGCGAGTACCTCAAAACCCTGGAACTTTAAAACCCTGGAACTTTGACGTAAGGAATTTCGAGACCACTTCTACCGCCATGGACCGCCGTGGGGCGCGTGATTTTCGCTTCCTTTTGACCTTCGATACATCTAAATGTAAGAAGGTAAATAGCGATGATGCCCAGGTTGAAAGTGCTTCTGCTGCTTTCCCTGGGGACTCTGTGCGCGCCGGCATTTGGCGCAAACCCAGCCCGTCCAGGGACTCTGAACTATGTCGAAGGCTCTGCCTACCTTGCAGGCAAGCTGCTCACTCCTCAAGCTGTAGGGTCTGCCGAACTCGATCCAGGGCAAGTGCTCTCTACAGGTCAAGGAAAAGCGGAGATCCTCCTGACTCCCGGCGTCTTTTTGCGTCTTGATGACAATAGCAGCGTCAAAATGATCTCGCCCAATCTTACTTTTACCCAGCTCGGTCTTCTACATGGCCGGGCAAGCGTAGAAGCGGACGAGATTCACTCCCAGAACGACATTCAGATCGTTACCGGTGGCGTGCCCACCGAGCTCTTGAAGACAGGCTTCTACGAATTCAACGCCAACACTGACATGGCGCAGGTATTTAGCGGGAAGGCCGCCGTTCATGAGGGCGAAAATAAGTGGGTTGTTGTTAAGAGCCATCACGAGTTTGCGCTGAATGCAGGCGACCCGCAAAAGCCGCAAAACTTCGACACCCGCGCTGCTGAAGACGAGCTCTACAACTGGAGCAGCCTGCGTTCGCAATATCTCTCCGAAGCAAACGTCCAAATGTCGCAGGAATATGGAGCATATGGCTTCGCTCCAGGATGGTATTGGGATCCTTATATCTTCGACTACACCTTCTTCGGCCCCTACCCGTTCTATAGTCCCTTCGGCTGGGGATTCTACCCCTTCGGCTGGGGCGGAGGTTTCTATGGCGGCTACTACGGCGGCCGAGGATTTGGCGGTGGTGGGTTCCACGGCGGCGGGGGTGGATTCGGCGGTGGCGGTGGATTCCACGGCGGTGGCGGCGGCGGATTCGGCGGTGGCGGGGGACGCCGTTAAACGGCTTGCCTCAGTTTTTGAGTCCTGAAGATGGAAGATGGCGCGACCGCGCGGTGAGCGGTCGCTTTTTTTTTGTTCAGCGAGCGGCCCGGCGAGTGTGCCGTCCCTTCCGTTGCTGAAATAGATTTGTCATCTCGACCGAAGCGAAGCGGAGTGGAGAGATCTGCGGTTTCGGCAAGATCCACTCCGGACGGGTCCGCTCTGACCTGCCCCGTTTTTCTCAACCAGTGATAACTGTAGATTCTCGATTTAGGTTTGGCTTTGGAAATATCCCTCCGCCGCCGTCGAGGCTGTGCGGATGTGGGAAGCGCTCTTGGCTTTCCATATCCGCATAGCCTGTACTCTGCCGGAACTCGGCCGGCGTCCGATAGCCCAACGAACTATGCGGGCGTTCCCAGTTATACTCCTGCTGCCAGTCTGCCAGAGTGCTTCGTACATCGTTCAACGTCCGGAACCAGTGCGCGTTCAAGCACTCGTCACGCAGGCGCCCATGGAAGCTTTCGACATGCCCATTTTGCATTGGTCTGCCCGGTTGGATATGGACTAAGGCGATCTTTTGCTCTTCGGCCCAGCCCAGCATCTGCCGGGAACAGAACTCCGGCCCATTATCGGAGCGCACACTTTCCGGATGGCCGCGCTCCTCAATCAACTGATCCAGCACCCGTGTCACCCGCCCACTGCCCAGGCTCACGTCCGCTTCCAGAGCGAGACACTCGCGGGTATAAGCATCGACCACGCTCAAAATGCGAACCATCCGGCCGTTCGCCAGTCCATCCACGACGAAGTCCATTGCCCACTCCTGATTGGCCCGAAGCAGTCTCGGCGCCGTTAACGGATCGCGCACCAGACGCTTGCGCCTCCTCCGCCGCACCGCCAGCCCTTCTTCCGCATACAGCCGGTAGACCCGCTTCACGTTCACCTCACGGCCCCGACGCTCCAGCAGCACGTGCAGACGCCGGTAGCCGTACCGCGGCTTCTGCCGTGCCAGTTGGATCAGCGCCTCGCGCAACTCCGCGTTGCGATCTGGCCTCGGCTCGTAACGATAGCTCGACCGATCCACACCCAGCAGCTTGCAGGCTGCACGCTCGCTCCGCTTGAACTCCACTGACACGAACGCAACATCTTCTCTCAGCCCGGCAAGCTCCAGCCGTTTTTTCTTATCACCGCTTTCAGAGCTTCGCGGTCCAGACTCAGATCGGCTACCAACTGCTTCAGCCGCCGGTTCTCGTCCTCCATCTGCTTCAACCGTTGAGCCTCGCTCACCTCCAGGCCACCGTACTTCGCCTTCCAGCCGTAGAATGTCGCCGCGCTTATCCCATGCTCCCGGCACAGATCCGCCGTCTTCAATCCTGCCTCATGTTGCTTCAAAATCCCGATGATCTGCTCTTCGCTGTATCGGCTCTTCTTCATGCTCCGTCCTCCCGTTCAATTTACGAGAGAACTCCAGCTTCAACTGGTAGAGTTTTCCGGGGGCAGGTCAGCTCGATGTCAAGTGACGTACGATGGGGGAATGAAACAGTCTGCAAAATTTAACCGGGATCCGCGTTGCACCTTGCGCCAAGTGCCAGCAAGGCACCGGCGCATATGAAAGCTGGGCTCATTCTTGCTGCATCCTTTATGATGTGCACCTCGGCACTGGCGCAACAAACAGCCGTTACCCTCTCAACAGATACCGCTCTTCTCGTTGCTCTGCCGGACGCACCGTCCGCTCAAGTTGCCCAGAATCCCTCGGGTATTCCGATCGCGATTGGGCCTATTCCCCCGCTCTTGACCAGAGGGCGGTTGACGCTGGGTGAAAAGTTCACCATCTACACTCACCGTGCCTTTGGGCCACCCGCGTTGATTTTTCCGGCGTTCGGAGCCGGTATCCGCATGGCGGATCCGCCCAAGAACTATCCTCGGGAATGGATCGACGGAGGGGGCGCATTTGGAAGACTCTATGGAAGCGCCCTGGCAACGCAAACATCCAAGCGGACTGCAGGGTTCCTGGCGGAATCGGTGTTGCACGAAGACCCGCGTTATCTGCCTGCTCCCGCGGAAGCCAATGTGGGCCGGCGCCTCTTCCATGCTGTTGTCTTTACGATCGTTGACAGGGATGATTCGGGCGGAAGAACCATTGCATTCTCCAATTTCGCAAGCGCTGCTGCAGGGGGCTTTGTGGGCATGGCCTACTTGCCAAATGGATTCAATAACGTTTCGCACTCCGGGCAGCGCGCATTATCGGAGCTGGGAGAAATCGCGATTGCGAATGTATCGAGAGAGTTTGCGCCTCAGTGGGCGCCGGTCGCCCGCAAGCTCCATATCCCGAAAATAGTGCCTGCGTGGTGGGTGCCGGAACATCCAGAACGTCCCTAAGAAGTAGGGCTTCGCTCAAGTCGGTAGCGGTTGGGAAGCTTATGATCGATTAGCGCGGGCCCTGCGATGTTGGGAAAAGGGTGAATTGCGGAGCGAGCCGGGGTCGGAAAGGGCAAAGCGCGACAGACTGCGGGAAAACGCGCCGAAGCAACAAGCGAGGCGCTAGAGAATGTCTGGATCGGCAATGAGTCACGCTAGGTTTTGTGCATTCAATAGGCCGCCGATCTGTTTTCCCGCAATCTGTTTAGCGCGGGCCTTGCGATGTTGGGAAAAGGGTGAATTGCGGTAAGGGTGAATCACAGGTGAGCCCCTGAAACCGGGCTCACCTGTGAGAGGGCGAGAGCGGCTTCACCGCGAAGCCCTGCAATATTAGGACCCCTGGGGAGGGGCGAGCAAAGCGAGAGGGCAAAGCGCTTTAGCGCGGGCCCTGCAATATTAGGAGCTCCCATGTATGAAGCAGACATTGAGGCCTTCAGTTTGGGAGATTTACTTCGCCCCGACGTTCTCGCCGATCCGTATCCTTTCTTTCGGCGGCTTCGCCTCGAAGATCCCGTCCATGAAGATTCCGATGGCCGTGGCTGGATGGTATCCCGCTATGAGGATGTGGCGTCGGTTCTGGCGGATCGCCGCTTCTCCGCTGAACGGGTGCTGAATAAACAAAACGGGGAAGGCGCGCCCAACGCTGTGCAGGCGGCACTGGCCCGGCAAATGCTTTTTCTCGATCCGCCGGATCACACTCGCCTGCGCGGCCTGTTTACCAAGGCGTTTACGCCATACCGTGTGGAAGCGCTGCGGCCGCAGGTCGCCGCAATGGTGACGCGGCTGCTCGACCATGCGGAAGAGGCTGGAGCTCCCATCGACTTCATCCAGGACTTCGCGGTCCCGCTCCCGGTTGTAGTGATAGCGCAGATGTTGGGGGTGCCGATTGAAGATCAATTCCGGCTGAAAGCCTGGTCGGTTGCGTTCGGCAAGCTGCTCAATGGACGGATTCTTTCCCCGGAAGAGTCGGCCGAGGCGCGGAGCGGTATCCTTGCCTTTGTTGAGTACTTCCGGGAGCTGATCGCGGAGCGGCGGCAACACCCTGCGGGTGACATGCTCAGCGACCTGATCGTGGTGGAAGAACAGGGCGATCGGCTGAGCCCGGAAGAGTTGATCGTCAATTTGATTCTGCTGCTCGCTGCGGGACATGGCACGACGACGCATCTGCTGGGCAATGGGTTGCTGGCTCTCTTGCGTCACCCGGAGCAATGGGAGTCTCTGGTTTCTCATCCGGCTCTCGCGCCGGATGCAGTCAACGAACTGCTGCGTTACGACGGGCCGGTGCAGGCTACTACGCGCGAAGCGCTCGAAGACACGCAACTAGCAGACAAGACGATAAAAGCAGGACAGCGCGTGATTGTTCTTCTCGGGTCGGCCAATCATGATGAAGAGCGTTTTCCCGAGGCCGACGCGCTCGATCTGCGCCGTCCCGCGGTGCGCCTGCTCTCTTTTGGGCACGGCATCCATACATGTCTTGGAGCGGCACTGGCCCGCATGGAGGCGCAGGTGGCATTCAGCGAACTTACACGGCGCTTTCCCCGGCTGCAAGTTGTCGCGGGGGCTCCACGGCACATACCAAGCATCACTTTCCGGGGTCTGCAAGCTCTGCCGATCGCGCTCCGCCCGTAGTCGCCAGCTCGATTCCGGGGGCCACCTCAGAACTTCTCTTCGCATCCCAGAGATATCCCTTCTCGGTAGCGGCGGAAGGCCAGGAGGTTTCCGGCATGAAGCGCATCCTTATAATCGCCGGCGCGGTGCTCGCCTTGCTCATCGTCATCGTGGCTTTGCTGCCGTTTCTGATCAGCGCAAACGACTTCCGCCCCAAACTCGAACAAATGGCTTCGCAGGCGCTAGGGCGCAAGGTGCAGGTAGGCAACCTGGCCTTCTCGCTGTTCTCCGGCTCCCTCCGCGCGGATAACCTCTCCATAGCCGACGATTCCCGCTTCAGCCAGTCGCCGTTTCTCGTCGCATCCTCGCTCAAGGTTGGCGTGGAGCTGTGGCCTCTTATCTTCTCCAAGCAGCTCAACATAACCGGCATCACGATTGATAAGCCGGTCGTTCATCTCATCGCAAACTCCGCCAACCAGTGGAATTTCTCCACACTTGCCAGCACCGGGAACCCGGCGCCCAGCCAACCCCAGCCGCAACGGAACAATCTGACCATCGGCACGCTCGACGTGACCAATGGCGAGGTGACCCTCGCACCGGCGGGCGTCACCACTCCCAGCATCTACAACAATGTGCAAATGCAGGCGACGAAAGTCTCCCTGGCCTCCGCCTTTCCGGTCGCGCTTTCGATGAGCCTGCCTGGCGGCGGCGCCCTGAAGCTCGACGGCAAAGTCGGTCCCGCCAACCCCACCGACGCGACGCTGACACCTCTTGAAGCCGATGTTCGCATCGATTCCTTCGACATCGCCAAGAGCGGACTTGTGACGGCGGCCAGTGGCCTGAGCGGTGTTGGCGATTTGACCAACCATCTCAGCGCCGTCAATGGGAAGGATCACCTCAAGGGCGTCGTGACCTTGCGTAAGCTGAAGCTGGTCCCGAATGGCGCGCCTTCCGGGGTGCCCATCACGATGGACTTCGACCTCGACTACACCCTCGCCCAGAGCGCCGGCACTCTGAACAGCGGCCTGCTGCACGTAGGTCGTGCCCAAGCCAACGTTCATGGAACCTTTGCCAGCAAGGGAGCGGTGACCTCGGTCGACCTGACCACCGCCGGCCAGGGTATGCCGGTCGATGACTTGACCGCTGCGCTGCCCGCTTTCGGCGTCGTCCTGCCCGCGGGCTCGTCACTTCATGGCGGAACGATGAGCATCAATGTGCACACGCAGGGCCCCATGTCGGCGTTGGTCGCCGCCGGCAACGTCGGGGTGTATGGCACGCGTCTCGCAGGGTTTGATCTGGGTTCCAAACTCTCTACCGTCTCCAAGATAACCGGCGTCCACGTTCCCAGCGGCAACGATACCGAGATTCAGCGGCTGACCGGCGATATCCGTTACAGTCCTGCTGGATCCCAAGTCTCAAATCTCGTCCTGGTGATCGCCGGCCTCGGGCAGGTGACCGGTGCGGGAACGCTCAGCCCGGGCAACGCGCTCAACTTCCATATGGTGGCGCAGCTCTCCTCCGGCGGCGGTGGCGTGTTGGGCGAAACGGTGGGCAAGACCGTCTCCATGGCCAAGATTCCCTTCGCCGTGCAAGGCACAGCCAGCGATCCGAAGATCATCCCCGATGTCGGCGGAGCGGTGGGTAGCATGGCGACCGGTATCGCGGGCACGCTCGGCGGGGCGGCCGGGGGGGCCGCCGGAGCCCCCGCGCAGCAGCTGGGCAAGAGCCTGGGAGGCCTGCTCGGCAAAAAGAACTGAACGCGCGGAACTCTTCTCGACCGGGATCCGGGCCAGGATCCGGGCGGCGGTCGTATAGTGCTTTTCAACCACAGCTGAAAATTCTTAGGAGGATGTATGGCAACGAGGAGAGTAGTACCCGTGGCAGCGGAACAAATGAAAGCGGCGCAGATTTCTAAACCGGGAGCAGCTTTCCAGATCGTCGAGCGGGAGATTACTGAGCCCGGCGCGGGACAAGTACGGATCAAGGTGCAGGCCTGTGGTGTTTGCCACAGCGACTCGTTCACGGTAGAAGGCGTCTGGCCCGGAATTCAGTATCCCCGCGTTCCCGGACATGAAGTCGTGGGCATCATCGATGCAGTGGGCGCCGGTGTTTCCGAGTGGAAGCAGGGGCAGCATGCCGGCGTCGGCTGGCACGGCGGCCACGACAATACGTGCCCCGATTGCCGGCGCGGAGACTTTCGCAATTGCCGGAACCTGAAAGTTCCCGGCATCAGCTATGACGGCGGATACCAGCAGTACATGGTGGCTCCCGTGGAGGCGCTGGTGGCGATACCGGAAAGTTTGAATGACGCCGAAGCGGCGCCGCTACTCTGCGCCGGAGTTACCACCTTCAACGCGCTGCGCCACAGCGGCGCCCTCCCCGGCGACCTTGTTGCGGTGCAGGGTATCGGCGGTGTGGGTCACCTCGGAATTCAATTCGCCAACAAGTCTGGTTATAAGGTGGCGGCTATCGGGCGCGGCTCCGAAAACGCGGTCCTGGCAAAGAAACTCGGAGCGAGTGTGTACATCGACAGCAATTCGACCAAGCCGGCGGAGGCCTTGCAAAAGCTGGGCGGGGCAAACGTAATTCTAGCGACAGCCCCAAGCTCGAAAGCGATGTCGGAGCTGTTTGACGGTCTGGGGCCGAACGGCAAGCTCATTGTGATCGGCGCGGCGTTTGATCCCATTGAGGTCACGCCGGTCCAGCTCATTACTGGAAGTCGAACGATTCAAGGCACGGCGTCGGGAACAGCAGCAGATGCCGAAGATACGGTGCGCTTCGCGGAGTTAAGCGGCGTGCGTCCCATGATTGAAACGTATCCGCTCGAAAAAGCGGCGGAGGCTTACGCGCGGATGATGAGCGGCAACGCACAATTCCGCGTTGTTCTGACGATGTGAAGTTAGAGGCTGTTATCAACTGAATAACAGCCTCTAGCCCTCGCCCACCCTCTCAATTCGTGACAGGTTACAATTTGTCTAACCGCCTGGAAATTCATGTTTCGCATCGAATATAAGTACATTGCATAGTGTCTGGCCAAACCCTGGGTGAAGGAAGCATGGGATATAGAACGAGAGGCTGCAATCTTCGCAAAGCGATGCCTCTTCGCGGCGCGGCTCTGTTCCTCTCTCTTCTGGCCGCGGCAACAACATACGCTCACGCCTCGGTCGCGCTCCTGATGGAAGAACCCTACGGGAAATTTGGGGCGTTTAACCCCACCGGCCATGCCGCGGTCTACTTCAATCACATCTGCGCCGATTCGCACATCGAGCTCCGCCCCTGCCACGACGGCGAGTTCGGCGTCGTCATAAGCCGCTACCACAAGATCGACGGCTATGACTGGATCGCCATTCCCCTGATCGGCTATCTCTATGCGGTCGATTCGCTGAGCGACATCCCCCAGTCGGTGGATAGGGCACAGGTCGCTGCCCTGCGCGACGCCTACCGCAGAAAGCACCTGCTCGATCTCGCGCCGGACGATAAGAACGGCGAACCCCCCAAAGGCGAGTGGACCGAGCTCGTGGGCTCCGCCTTCGACCGGACCATTCACGGCTTCCAGGTCGATAGCACTCCGGAACAGGACGAGCGGTTCATCGCCATCTTTAACGACCGCCGCAACGTCGGCCATTTCAACCTCCTCTTCCACAACTGCGCCGACTTCTCCCGCGTCGTCCTCGACATCTACCTGCCCCACTCCATCCACCGCAACTTCATCGCTGACGTCGGCCTGATGACCCCGAAACAGGTCGCCCGCTCGCTGGTCAGTTACGGCAAGAAGCACTCCGACCTCGACATGACCGCCTTCGTCATCCCCCAGCTGCCCGGCAGCATGCCCCGCAGCCATCCCGTGGACGGCGTAGCTCAGTCGCTGGTCGAGAGCAAGAAGTATCTCCTCCCTCTTGTCGTGCTGGCGCCGGAAGTCACCGGCGGAATCGTCGTCGCCTATATGGTCGATGGCCGCCTGAAGCTGCCCAAGGGGACACCGGTCTTCGAGCCCGGCGACGAGGAGACGATTAGCGCGCCGCCGGCGCCGCCCCGCACGGTGTTGCCCGTCCCGCCGCAGCAAACGGCCGCGCCAAAGCCCCCCTGTACGAATCTCCCTTGTTGAGTTGATGTCAGGCTCCGCCCGATTCGTCTTCCAGCCATGCGACGGAACGGTCGATGCCTTCTTCGAGAGAGATATTCGGTGAAAAGCCGAAGCTGCTTTTGGCCTTCGCAATGGGAAACTCTTGGTTGCGGGCAAGCAGGTAAACAGCGTGCCGCGTGAGCAGGGGCCGCCCGCGCAGATGCAGGCAGGCGTGAGCAGTTTCAAAAACGCGAGCGAGCGCCATGGCCGCCCGGAACGGAAGATCGATCCAAGGCGGCTTGACCCCGAGCCGCTCCGCGAAGAGAGTCGCGTACTCTTCCCACGTGGCTCCCGTGCCGCCGGCGATGTTATACGCTTGGCCGATGGTCTGTGAGCTTGCCGCGGCATCGAACATCGCTTGCGCGACGTCATCGACATAGATGAAGCCACCGGGTGTTCTGCCGCTGTCGATGTACGCCATCAACCGCTGGCGCAGCAGCATTGCGATCTCCCGGGTAAAGTCCTTTCCGCGCGGACCATAGATGGTTGCCGGGCGGACGATCGTAATCGGGAGGCCATGCTCTTGGTGCGCTTTCCACACGGCGGCTTCGCCCCGGCCTTTGCTCTGGTTGTAAGGAAGACCGGCATCGAAGAAACCGTGTTCCTCTGTGCAGGGTATCTCGGGATAGCCGTAAATATCGGTCGTGCTTACATGCACGAATCGATGAAGTCCTGGCGTCTGTTGAGCCGCGGCGAGCAGGTTCTGTGTGCCGATGACGTTGGCTTCGATGTAGGTCTGCTTCGGTGCCCAATCGGTTGAGCAGGCTGCGCAGTGAAAGATATACGCGACATCCCGGACTGCCTCTTTGAGGGCCGCGGGATTCGCCAGGTCGCTGCGAATGACGCGAACCTGGGTTGAGGAGAGATGGCCGAGGTCTGAAGTCGCGCGGGCGAGAATGACGACCTCCTCGCCCCGCTCGTCGAGCATCTGCGCGACCCTACCGCCTAGAAAGCCGCTTGCGCCGGTGACGAGGGTGGCCAAGGATTAGCGGGCTGCGGAAAATCGGATTGGCGAACTGTTGAGCATACTTAATCCAGCGGGCCTCATTGCAGATTTAGATGGCATCTAACTCTGATATATAGACTTCGATTCGGAGGGAATCAAATGAAACGTATTCTTTCAGCCCTTTGCTGCCTCGCTCTCTGCTCGATACCTGTGCTGGCGCAAAAGAGGGCTGCGGCAAGACCGGCAATGAGCGACCAGCAATTTGTCGATTTCGCTGCGCAAACCGACATGGTCGAAGCCAACCTCGGGCAGTTGGCGGAATCCGTGGCCTCCTCGCAGCCGGTAAAAGACTATGCTCAGATGCTGGTCACCGATCACACCAACGACTTTAACCAGTTGTATGGCGTCGCCCACCAGGCCAGTCTCAATATGCCGAACGCAATCGACGCCGAAAACAACAAAACGATGATCGGTCCTTTCCAGAAATTGAAGGGCGCCGCTTTCGATCACCGTTATACCCGCGAGATGGTTGCCGGACACACCAAAGCGATCGCCGTTTACAAGAAGGAAGCGGCGGACGCCGAGACTCCGGCTCTGAAGTCCTATGCGGAGCATGCCTTGCCCGTCCTCGAAAAGCATCTCGATGGTGCAAAGGATCTGGAGAAAGGCCAGCAGCCGGCGAAGGAGGGGTAGAGCCAGCCAACATCGGGAAGCCGCCATTCTTGCGCAGCGAAGGCGAAGGATAAGGATTTCTGTGTCCCTTCTCGCCCGTTCGACTCGTCGCTATTCGACTGCGAATTCTCGATCGACAGGGATCTGCATCGCTGTTGACAGCGCGTTGGTCTCGGCCGCCATGCCGATTACCGCGAGAAGCTCGGCATGTTGCTGGTCACTGAGACCCTTGGCCCGGGCTGACGCGGTATGGGAGTGGATGCAATAGCTGCAGCTGTTCATCGTGGATACGGCAATATAGATCAATTCCTTGGTGAGTGGATCGAGCGCGCCCGGTTCGATCATGACTTCCTTGATGCTTGACCAGGTTCGCTCGAGAAGCGCCGGTTGATTGGCGAGGGCCCGCCAGAAGTTATTCACGAAATCGGATTTGCGAGTAGAGCGTATCTCATCGAAGACTGCTCGTATGCGCGGATTCGCCGAGACTTGCTCGTCCGTCCAAAGCTTTACGGTGGCCATATTGAAGACCTTTCAAGAGTGACGCAATGATTTCGCGTTCGCTTGTTTTACAAGGTAAGGAGCGCAGGTTGATAAATCAATTGATAAATCAAATCGTTCAGGTCGATATGCACGAGCTGATTGACAAAGTTATGTCCTAGGCGGTCTGATTCTTTTGTCTGGGAGGGGCATTATGAGTGACAAAGGAAATAGGAAGCAGATCACCGTCGCCAAAGGCGGCCCTTATCTTGTCTCAGATGCGATCCCGCTATCCTTGCAGACGATTACTCCAAACGAGCAGGGCGGCTCATGGGATTGGGCCGAAGGGAGATCGTTCGAGGTCAAAGAACAGTATGCGCTTTGCCGGTGCGGCCACTCGCAGAACAAGCCCTTCTGCGATGGCACGCACAAACAAGTCAAATTCGACGGAACGGAGACGGCGAGTCACGCTCGATACGACGGACAAGCGGATGTTCTCGACGGTCAAACGCTCATCCTCAAAGACGATCAGAAACTCTGCGCCTTTGCCAGGTTTTGTGACAACCATGGATCTGTTTGGGAGCAGATCCACAAGACCGGCAATGCCAATACGAGAGACGAAGTAGTACATGAAGCGACATATTGCCCTTCGGGCCGGTTGGTGGTGCATGACAAAACCTCTGGAGCGGCGATTGAGCCGACGCTGCCGCAGTCGATTGGCGTAGTCGAAGATCCGATGGAGGCGTGCAGCGGGCCGCTCTGGGTTCGAGGCGGCATCCCGGTCATTTCGCAATCGGGTGAGCCATATGAAGTGCGCAATCGCGTTACATTGTGCCGCTGTGGACAGTCCTCGAACAAGCCTTTCTGTGACGGCAGCCATGCCAGCGTGAAATTTCACGACGGGCTCACCTAGCAGGCTGTGCCGTGCTCGCTGCTTCGTTGCTCGTTGCTTCGGCCCAACCGCGTTGACAATCGCCGAAACGTGATGATATACCTGCAGCCTCTTCGACCTGCTGTTGTCCGCGCACGTCTCTCTCTCTGAGCGTTCGCCCCTTGGGTTCGACGCTTCGAGCCAAACAATCGTTCGGAGGAACTTTGGTACAGAGAATCTTCGCCGCACTTCGCATCGGACTCGCGGGCGCGCTCGCGCTCTGTGCTCCATCGGCAATCTCGCAACAAACGGCTCCGCCCTCGGGCGGTCCCACGATCGTCGAGCCCGGAGCCCCAGGCAAAGCAACACCGCTCTCTCTGCCGCCGCTGCCAATGCCAGCGAAGCCCGCCCGCCACCCTCCAAAGCCGACGTCGACTTCATTCGTTTGGCCGGCCACCTTCACCACGGCCCGCGCCTATCTCGACGAACTGGCCCGCGGCTCCAGCGTCTCCGCGAACCAGATCGCCGCGATCAACGCGGACATCGCCAAGGTAGAAGCCTTGCACTCCCGCAAGGACATCGCGAAGCTGAAGGGCGAAGCCAAAACCTGGAAAAGGAAGTAGCCACCGCCAAGACCCCCAAGGACGCCGAGCGCATGAAGGATCTCTCGGTGATCCTGGCCGAGGGCGGCGCCGGCGCCGGCAAGTCCAGTGAATAATCCACAACCGCATCTTTACTAAAAAGACAAAGCCCGAGCCATCACCTGGGCTTTGCTGTCGAACATCGATCGAGACGGCGGGCTATTCCTTGACCGGGCCCGATCGTAACGAAGCCGGGAGCGTTTGCTCCAACTTCCCGGCGATAGCGTCCATCGCCTGCGGCTTTGGATGATATGCAGTCGGCCCGAAGGCCCCGGGTGTCGCCGAAAACTCAAGTCCAAAGACCCATGGATCGGCGGAGCAGACGTCGTGCCCCCGCGTGAGAGAGGATGCTTTCACCAGTCCCGAACCGGTCTCCTTTGCGACCTTCGCCGTCAGGTCCCCCAGCCGGGTGACGATCATGCGGCCTTGCTCGAGCTCTTCATCGGTAAGCGGCAACTTGTCGGGGCAGGAGCCTTTTGACGGAAGAATGGTCACGTAGTCGACAAACACCACCTTCGCGTTGGGCGAGACATGATGAACTCCATCCACGATCTGGCGCATGTGAGCCTCGAGGCCGGAGAACTCCTCTTCGACTTCCGCGGCTGGGGTGGGAGTGCCGCGGCATACGCGAGGTCGCAATTCCGTCGAGATGCGGTCACCGGCATTCTCGCAGGACCAGGCTACGAGATTTTTGATCAGGGAAACGTCATTGCCGCCGATAGTGACGGTCACCAGCTGTGTTTGTGGTTGAACGGCGGCAAGCTGCGGAGGAAGGGAATGCTGGCTGCGACTCAAAATGTCCTGTGTCGTCGCGCCCCCACAGGTTACGTCCGTCAGGTTAAGGGAGAATTTCTGCGCAACCTGGTGGGCATAGTTATCGGCGGATTGGTTACACGGAGCGGAACTGCCGGGCGCGCGGGTTCCGACACCCGGGCCGGCTCCGAAAGAGCTGCCCATGGCGACGTATTGCGCCGGCGTCGAACTTGCGGCAACCGCGGCCGCTGAAAGCATTAGCACGAGCGGAGTCATAAGAGAGAACACAACAGGCTTCATCGAGGTCTCCTAACAGCCCTTTAACAGCAGCCTAAGGTTACACCCCGCCCTAGCAGGCTGCCGAAAAACTCGTCCGGCTGGCAGGGATGGGCTGGCAGCGACGGGCCGGTAGGGGTTCTCAAATCCACTTCAGTTTCTGCTATTCTTGCCGCGACTTCGAGACTACGAGGGCGCCCGGCCGTATTTTGAAAGCTGCTTATGCCAGAGTTGACAGATAAGGCGGTTGAGTCCCTCCTACCGTCAACGCAGCCGGAATTGGTACTACCGGCGGGCGTGACTGCTGAGGACCTTTCGAGACGCTCAGAACGGCTAAACAATCGGCAAAGACGAATCCTTCGTTGGACCGCGAGCCTTCAAGGGATAGTTGAGCGCGAGCGATGGGATCATCAGCGGCCCGGGTTTCAATACGCCACATTTGGGTTTGTGCCAATCTCAGGCGAGCTTGAGTTGCCAAATGGAGTCGCGCACTATGGTGGCTACGTTTTCGGCGTTGCCTTGGAGCTGGAAGCAACGAGTGACAACCCATTCCAGCAAATCGAGAGTTTCTTATTCGGGAATGCGACGCTCGCTCGAGTCTTGAATTGGCGTTCTATGGTGCCCCACATCCCGCCGCATCCGACCTTTCCTTCTGCGGGTACAGGTGCCTGTTATGCGCACTCCAAGAAACGGGCGATTGCCCCGGCCGCGGATGGAGTGTTGACCGCGGCACACGTAGTTCGAGGCGTGACTCTTGGTTCTGCCGTGTCGATGAGTTCTTCGAGCGGCTGGGCTGTGGGGGATCGTGGGAGCTGCAAAATCGATGCTGCCTTGATCGTCCTGGCTGGCTGCATTCCGGCGAAAACTACTACTCTGGGCGTCCAATATAGTCCTCTTCCCGGAACGGACATCGGGTTCTACGGAAATCGCACTGGCAGTATAATCACCGGGAAAATTACTCACACTCAGATTCACTCCACATATCTGAGTGACGAACATCCGATGCGAGTGTTCTTTGACAAGCACGGCATCGCCGGGGATAGTGGCGCCCTAGTATGCGAACGCGCCACCGGAGACGGTGTCGGTATCTACATGGGGAGCTATCCGATTCCTCCTGTCTTAGGGGGGTCGCCTGTGAATGAGGGTGGCGCACAGTCACTTTCTCAAGCCAAGGAAGTCCTTCAACTCGATCTATACGTCTGAAGGAGGCGTGAATCATGTCCCAAGAGGCAAACACAATTACTATCATCGCTGGCCCTCAACCAGTTTTGCCAGCTCAACCACTTGATTACTTGCCTCCAGAGGGAGAGGGAGCGCCACACGGCGAGGAACAAGGCCTTCCTTCGTTCATGACTAAGAAGCCTATAGAAAAGCTGACCGGTCAAATCGAGGCACTTCGCGGACAGCTAGGCACCTTGGTTAAGAGTTTGGCACAATCTGTCAGTGAAGACACGGAGCTTGAGGAGATCACGATTGGCCTCGCAGTTTCCGTAGAGGGCGATATCGGCATCGCAAGCGCCGGCGCCGAAGCTAGCATTGAATTGATGTTCAAGGTCAAGCATTGAATTTAGAGGGCTGGTAGCCGCAGCAGGTTGGAAATTTCGGCTTCCGTGGTCCAGTCTGTGCCTGTTTGGTGGGTATGATTGTCGTGAATGTGAAGGCATCACCATTTTTGGGGTTGAGTGGGAGACAGTGTGGAACGTGATGTTTCAACCCATCAATCCGCTGGGAGCACCGGCTCTCTCATTAGTGGTGTATCTCTCATCTTTTTGGAAGCGTTGCTGATTGGCGGGCTCGTGTGGCAGCGGGCGAGACGAAGGAAGGCGGAAGCCGACCTAGCCGTTGCCTACGACCGGCTTCGTCTGGCAGTGGAAGCTGGAAAGTCGGTGGGGTGGGATTGGGACGTTCAAAGCGGACGAAGCCAGTGGTTCGGTGACCTCCAAACTATCTTCGGAGTCCCAGCAGACAGCTACTCCGGGCACGTCGAGGACTTGTTCCGCTCCATACACCCGGAAGACCGAGAACTCGTCCGAAAAGCCGTTGCCGACGCCAGACAGAGCCGAAAACCTTATAGCGCGGAGTTCCGCATCATCCGCGCCGACAGAGCCGTGCGATGGGTCACTGCCGCGGGAAAATTCTATTACGCACCCAATGGCGATCCCGAGCGCATGTTTGGCATGGGACGGGACATCACTGATCGCAAACAGGCGGAAGAGGCAGTATGCGAGAGTGAAGAGCGGTTCCGCCTAGTTGCAAACACAGCACCGGTGATGATCTGGATGTCAGGACTAGACAGAAAGCCTACTTATTTCAATCAGCTTTGGCTGGACTTCACCGGCCTCAAGGAGACCGACCTTCAGAATGGGCTGGCCAAAATTGTTCATCCCGAGGACTACGAACAATGTCATCAGATTTATTGTCGAGGGTTCGATCAGCGTCAACCATTTAGGAAGGAATGCCGCTTGCGAAGACACGATGGACAGTATCGCTGGATGCTCGACATCGGGGTGCCGAGGTTTCACAAAGACGGTTCCTTTGCTGGCTACATAGGCTCTTGCATCGATGTCACTGACCACAAGCTAGCTGAAGAAGCACTCTCAGACATGACCCGACAGCTGGTTGCAGCACAGGAGAAAGAACGTACTCGGATTGCTAGAGAGCTTCACGATGACATCAACCAACGCCTCGCAATGTTGGCAGTCGAGCTTGAACGACTGCAAAACGATCCGTCTGAAATCCAGCAACGTGTCTCGGAACTCCGAAAACAGACGGCTGAGATTTCAAGTGGTGTGCAAGCCTTATCACATGATTTGCACTCCTCTCAATTGGAAAATCTGAGTGCCGTTGCAGGTATGAAAAACTGGTGCAAGGAATTCGGCGAGCGGCAGGGAATGCAGATCGACTGTAGACAGGACGTGCGAAGCACTCTGCCGCAAGAAATCGGGCTTTGCCTCTTTCGAGTTCTACAGGAAGCCCTGCACAATGCTGCCAAGCACAGCGCGGTGAAACGGTTTGAAGTGCAACTCTACGAAGAGTCAGATGAGATTCATCTCACGATCAGGGATTTGGGCAAGGGGTTCGATGTAGAGGCTGCAAAGAGGGGTCGGGGGCTGGGCTTACGAGCATGCAGGAGCGGGTTCGCTTGTTGAATGGAGAGATTGCGATTGAATCGAAGCCAATGGGGGGAACGGCAATCCATGTTCGCGTTCCACTCAGTTCAGAGCACACCTCCAAACGGGCGGTGGGGTAAAGGTCGACCTTTTCTAGGTGGGAGAATCAGGCTTCGACGGCTAAGACAGCGGAGTGCTCTGCGCATATCGCTGCATATGGCTCCCCTTTGAGTTCTTCGGTCATTGGGTACGCACAGCGTATATAAACGGGATGTGTTTGAGCTAGTTCATTCCACAACTGTTCAAGTTCAATGGCGGCCTTTATCCTTCCTTCAGCACAAAGAACCCCAACTCCTTCCCCAAACACTACAACTCTCTTGTGCTTAATTTCAGCGCTCCGGATCAGCGGCGTAATGGTCGACAAGAATCGCTCGCAACTGGGCCCCGCGTCTTCCATAAATGTGGAGAGAACCTCGGCGGCATCCAAAAGGACGAAGCGCTCCTGCTCATCGGCAGCAGCAATATCCACGCCACGTGCCTGTAATCCCTGAAGAAGACCGTTCCGGTGTGACTCGGTCACGACCACGATAACTTTACTCTCTTCTTCTAGAGTAGCCTCGACGAAGTGGGTCAGGCTAACAAGAAAGGATGCGTCATCAGAATAGAATTGAACCTCGTGGTTGCGAACCATCTCTCTTTTCTCGGCGCCAGCGATGGGAGAGCCTGCTTGCGTAAGCAATCGGGGGACATGCGTATCCGTTGCGTCGGTGAAATAGTGACCCGATAATCCGCCACTGATATACTGCCTACCCTCAAGAACTGCTCCCACAGCCGCTACCAGTTCGCTACCAGCACGTGCCTTAACCACGTAGCCCAGTGCTCCCAAGGCAAGAGCTTCCCGCACCACATCGGCAGAAGATTCTTGACTCACGAATAGTATTTTGGATTTGGGGGAAAGCTTGCGGATTCGTCGAGCGGCTTCGATCCCATTCAGCGTTGGAAGCCCGATGTCGAGCACAATCAAGTCCGGTTGCAGTGCTTCGGCCTTCTGGACCGCCTCTAATCCGTCCGTGGCCTCGCCGACGATCTGCAGTTTTAGTCTTTTTCTCAGCGTTGAACAGATGAATCGCCTAAAGGGTTCGTAATCATCCACTGCAAGAATCCGAACCGTTGATCCTTCCAAGGCTGCTCTCCCCGCACTTCAGGGCCGGTGTCTCCGAGGGTAGTTGCCGAACAGATTGTCGGTCTCGCCAAGCACCATCACCGTGAGGGTAGACAGAAGGATGCGAAGACGATCCACTAACGTTGGACGGTTCCCAAATCCTATCACAGAAAGCGCCGGACACCCGCTATTGAGGAAAAGCTGACTGAAGTGCAAGGCGCTCGTCAAATCGTGGCCACGTTTCAGACGATTCGAGATCTTGCGGCTTTTGTGGGATGATTCATTGATACCTCGATCTGGTTGTGTTTTGAGCCAGCCAAGCGCGGATCCAGGATGCGTGGAGAAACGAACAGATGCCAGTTTCTGGGATCGAAAGCCCTGATCTTCTTCAATCCGTCTTCGATAACGTAGACGCTGCGCTTGTTGTCCACGATCAAGAAGGACGAGTGGTTTTTACCAACCGAGCTTTTGCCACCGTGTTTGGAGAACATCGTGAAGAGCGCCCGATGCACCTAATGGACTGGGTCCGCGCTCGTCTGGCGGAAGGTTACCGGTTTGAGGATAGTCATGGACGTGCCATTGCCTTTGATGGATCAAACCCGATGCGGGCTTTGGTCGGCGAAGAAGTCGAACCCCGAGATTTTCGGATGATTTTTCCGGATGGAAGTTGGAAATGGATTCATGCGTCGGCTCATCGATTCTCAGTCGTCGGGCTTGCAGGAGTGTTGATAATCGCAACCGATGAAACGTCTCACATTGAGCTGCTCAATACCGCGGCGCGCGCGGACCGTTTGGAAACTCTTGGGACCATCTCGCGAGCCTTAACGCATGATTTCAACAACTTCCTCGACGTAATCTCGGCAAATGCATATCTCGCTTTGACGGACACAATTACGCCAGAGGCCATGCGCGCCTGCCTGCAAGCCATTTCCACGGCATCCCAGGAAGCTACGGAACTCGCGAAGCGCCTCATGAAGTTCGGTCGAACTCACACAGTTGCAATGCGAGCCGTACAGATAAACGATTCCATAGCCGGTGTGTTGCAATTAGTTCGCCCGCTGCTTCGAGAAGGAATCCGAGTAAAGACTGACCTTTCCCCGGCGCTACCGATGGTCGAGGCTGATCCCGTTGAGATCGACCAAGTGCTCGTCAACCTCATCGTAAATTCCCTAGACGCAATGGCTCACGGAGGAGACCTGACAATTTCGACCGGCGCTGCGGAAATCGACGAGACCGAATCAAAGAAAGATCAAGCAAGAGGACAGTTCATCTTCATTTCGATATCGGATACGGGGATCGGAATTCCTCACGATGCTCAGTCCCAAATCTTCCAACCGTTCTTTACTACAAAACAAAAGGGGACCGGGCTGGGACTGTGGAGTGCTTATGGAATCGTGCGACAACACGGGGGCGACATCAAGGTGAACAGCGAGCCGGGCTACGGAACCAATTTCACCATTTCGCTTCCAGCGAGCTAACCGCGCGAAGAGTTTTTCCACCCGTGAGACGCGGCCTCTTTGACTGTAAGGTCCAGTTCTAAGCTGATCTAGCACCCTCTGACGGCTGTATCTCTTGGTTGCGCCTTTTCCCGTCCTTGGGTTCTCATCCCGTGGGGCGCGGTTCGCGCAATCGGATGAGTGGAAGCCGGTTTCGTTGCAAGCCCGAAGTAGCCGTTGTTTGGTGGGCCCACCAGGACTTGAACCTGGAACCAACGGATTATGAGTCCGCTGCTCTAACCAATTGAGCTATAGGCCCTTCAACGGCGTACGGCGCTTCCCAAAATGCCTCTCGCGAGCGCCCCGCCAGCCTCATGATTTTAAACGCACAACGGAATTGGCGCTCCCCATTGTGCTTTGATAGAGATGTGAAGCCGATACGACCGGAGGTGCGAGGAGTGGAGCTGGATGCGGAGACTCGCTGCGTCCATTACCACTCTGCGCTCGACATCATTGCTATCAAGACGGCCTGCTGCGGTGTTTACTATGCCTGTAAGGATTGTCATGCAGCATTGGCGAATCATGACATCAAGGTGTGGCCACGCTCGGAATGGGATGTTCGAGCGATCCTCTGTGGAGTCTGCGGGAACGAATTAACGATCCGTGAATACATGAGCAGCAACTATTCTTGTCCGCGCTGTACGGCCGGATTCAATCCCGGCTGTAGAAATCACTATAGCTTCTACTTTGGTCCTGAAGAAAGCGCCTAAGTTGGCAGCCGGATTGATCACTGGACGCGCAGCAGCAGGCCACTTCCGCTGTTGAGCGCCAGTTTGCCACTCCTGGCAGTCAGGACGATGGTTCCGGCCGGATCTGTCCGGCCGGCATGTGCGATCCGGATGTTGGGGAACCCATAAACGCCGCATGCGCTAGTGGAGAATAACCAGAATGCTTGTGGCTGGGTATTGTCACCAACTACCCCCCGGCACTTTTGACCGGCTGGGCGAGCGGCGGCCCCAGAACGCCATAAGGGGTGGGTTGACCGACGGTTGTGATACCAACCGCGACGGGTCCCCCGCCCCGATAGACTTGGTCGCCTCCGATCTGCTGCGTGGTCGACGTTTCTGGTGAAAGACCGCGGCTCGACATGTCCTCTGTAATCTGTGCTTCTTCAACCTCAAGAAACGACGCCAGCGCCCGAAGATTCGACCTGATGGGGATGCGCTGGCCGTGTTCCTGTATGGTATCGAAGCGGATTTCGAGCGTAGCTTCTCCGTTCTTCGACGAGTTTGCAGCCACAACGTGGCCGAGCACCAAGGCGCCTCGATGGATGGACGTGCCGGGAATATCTTGCATGACGTGGGTGCGGATCTCCTGGCCCGGATGGACAGTGCTAGCTTTTACCCCTCGATCAAGGCTCACAGGAAGAAGCGTTCCCGATGGCACTGCATTCTGCGCCGCCGCACCGGCCGGCAATGCGATGATTGCGGCCAATATCCACTTGAATTTCATGGCTTGCTCCTCTCCCGCCGTCGCACAGACAGCCCTGAGTCTTCGTGCCAGCCTGCCCAGATCACCGGGCATGTGGGCGGGTTGTGGGAACGGAGGAGGGTCAATTCGGCCGCGTGTCGCGCAGCATCGCCCAGTGCGAACGGCGAATAGCGAAGGCGCATCACAGCGCGCCCTCATTCGAATTTGACGGGGCAGACGTTACTCAGGATGCTTTACTTGCCGAAACCTAGCCGACATATTTTTAGCGCTTAGGTTCCCCGATCAGCGTTCGTTGACGGATGACACGGCCGCAGAATCTGCGATGCCCCGTTTCCCTTCGCTGTGCGGCTGGATTCAATCTCGGCTGTAGAAATCACCATCGCTTCTACTTTGGTCCCGAAGAAAGCGCCTGAGTTCGTTCAATAAAGCCGCTCACGATAGCTGCGCACTTTTCCAGGAACTCTTTGTCCCCCGGAGAGAAGGCTGCAAGCTCGTGGCTGTCGATGTCGATCTCCCCGACCACCGCACCATTCGCGCGTACAGGAACAACAATTTCAGATTTGGTTTCAACCGAGCAGGCGAGATACCGCGGATCGGAGTGGACATCGTCCACAATCACCGTGTCGTTCTCGGCTACCGCCGCGCCACAGATCCCCTGGCTTACTGGAATACGCACATGTTCGGTTGGTGCTCCGCGATATGGACCGAGGACAAGAGTCTCCGGGGCGTCGGGATCGAGCATGTAGAAGCCTGTCCAGTTGCAGTAGGGCAAGCGATCTGGAATGATCCCAACGATAAAGTTCTGCAAGGCTGCGAGATCGCTTGCGGTTTCTGCAAATCTGCTCACTTCGGCAAGAATCTGGGCAAGGGCGTTCTCCGGCATGCCTCTATTCTGCGCCCCTTCGAACGCTAAACGAATTCCACGAATTTCCGCGGACATTTGCCCTCATCCGAAGGTGAAGGAAAACGCCTGGACTCCAGGGTCCAGGAACTCGATCGTAAATATGTGGTCTGCGACGGTGCCCTTTTGCCGCACCAGCTGATAGAGCCGGTATCCGGTCACAATGCCGTTGCCTTGCGCGTCCGTGTCCACCCCATGATTCTCTCCGGGAGCCTGCCCGTCAATCGTCACGTGAAAGCGGACTGGCTTGTCGTCCGCACTCGGGCCGAGCACAAGGTGCAGGTCGCGAGCGTGGAAATGAAAGACGATCTTGCCCCCGGAAGACTGGAGCACGGCAAACTGCTCGTGATCGGCCCATGTGCCCACAAGCCCCCACTGATTCAGTCGCGGATGCGTGGGCGCGGTATAGAACCGCTCTGCGTTTCGCTTGATCCCGCCCGGCGATGCGAAGTTATCCGCGCGCGCATAGCCAATATAGGTTTCAGGCGAGCGAACATCGTTCGTGTCGGGGGCGGCCTCAACCCCTTGCCCATGAACACTGACCGCGGTCGCTGGCATCGGTCTCGCGTTCGCCTTTTTCAGCAGGTCCTGTATCCATTGCTCGGACTGGTCATAATTGCCCTCGCCGAAGTTCTCGTAGCGCACCTTTCCCTTGGCATCGATGAAGTAGTCAGCTGGCCAGTATTGATTGTGAAACGTATTCCAGATCGCGTTGTTGCTGTCGAGCGCAACGGGATACGTGATATGAAACTTCTGCACTGCCCTTTGTACATTGGGCATCTGTTTTTCAAAGTCGAACTCCGGTGTATGGACCCCGATCACCACCAGGCCGCTGTCCTTATACTTTTCTGCCCACGCATTGATATAGGGAACGGCGCGAATGCAGTTGATGCAGGAATAGGCCCAGAAGTCGACCAGGACAACCTTCCCTTTGAGCTCGCTTGCCGTCAGAGGCTTGGAATTGATCCACCCGGTCGCTCCGGAGAGGCTGTTCAGCGGGGAACTCCCAATAATGGTCTGTGGCTCCGGCTCCTGTGCTTCGGCCAAAGGCGCGCTGGCAGCCGTGCTGCCCAGGACTGCGGCCGCTGCAGCCACGATAGACACGATAGCCGCTCCCATCTTCATCCAGCGAGAAATAGCGGGCATCTGGTTTTACAGGCTGTGGAAAAAAGAGTGAGTGGGCAGTTTAGCATACAAGATCTAGCGTGCCTCATTGCCGACCCACACATCCGTTAGCGCCTTGCTCGTTGCTTCGGCGCATTTTTCCGCAGCCTGTTTAGCCCCCTCCATAGGGCACTATATCTGTAATGAGGTATAGACCAAGTGTCAGACAAGCCCCATACAGTAGATGGCGTTGAGGAGAAAAAGGTCACTGAACTCCGCATCGCGCAGAATAAGGCGGAGCAGCTCTTTCACGAGGTTGAAGCGCGAGAGTTGATCCGCGCCGGCATCGCCGAGAGCCAGCTCAACCAGGAAATCTATGACCTGGCGAAGGAGATGTACGGGATCTCAACCTATTGGCACAAGCGAATTGTCCGCGCTGGGGCCAACACGCTGCTGCCTTACGATGAGAATCCACCAGATCACATCATTGGCGAGGACGATATCTGTTTCCTCGATCTCGGCCCTGTCTTTGAGGAGTACGAAGCCGACTTCGGTCGTACTTTTGTCATCGGGTCAGACCCCGCGAAGCTGAAGATGCGTGATGATGTCGCGAAGGCATTTGCTGATGGGAAGCGTTACTTCAAGGAACATCCAGACATCACTGCCAGCGAGCTTTATGCCCGCGCCGTCTCCCTTGCGGGAAAATATGGCTGGGAGTTTGGCGGCTCGATCGCTGGCCACCTGATCGGCCAGTTTCCCCATGAGCGCATCGCTGAGGACAAAATAACGCTTTACGTCCATCCAAAGAGCAATCTGCGTATGACTTCAACCGACGAGAAAGGCCGATTGCGCCACTGGATCCTGGAGATTCATTTCGTCGACCGCATAAGCCAAATCGGCGGCTTCTACGAAGAGCTGCTAACGGTCGGTTGAATCCGATCGAGATCGGTCCTTATAAGTGAAGACGCTCAATGCGGCAGGGGGATTGACATCGCGTTGTCGTTCGCGCGGTCGCCCACCCACAGCACATCGCCCGCCGGTTCGATGGCGGTTGGCGTTTTCAGGCCCGTCTGGATCACAGTGACATGCGCGGTGTCTCCCGTGATCGTGAGCATCGAATCGCGGCCATTGGCATTTTCTGCCACGAACAGATGACCGCCCGCCGCGCGCATGCCGTCCGGTCCCTTGAGCGGCTGGTCGGTCGAGATGTTCACCGGACTGCCGGCCTTGCCGGTGGCGTCCATGGGAACGCGCCAGATCGTGTCGGAAGTCACATCGTTGGCGTAAAGGACGCCGTCCATGAAGGTGAGGCCGTCGATGCCGGCGAGCGCCTGATCCTTGATGAAGACCTCGCCCGCGGGCGCACCCGGACTTACCCGGTAGATGGTCGAGTTGAGAGTATCGCTGACATAGAGAGCATGATCGGGGCCGATGGTGAAATCGTTGCACACACTGGAGTCGCCAGGCAGTTTCCAGCGCGTTTTCGCCGCACCGCTAGTGAGGTCGAAACTCAGCAGGGTGCTGGGGCTGGGGGTGCGCGGCGCGCCCCGCGGCCCGAGCTCGCAGGCCCAGAGCGTGTTGGTGGAAGCATCCGACAATACGCCGAGGAACGACACGGCGCCGTCGGCGCTGACGTCGATCCAGGGCTTGGCCTTGGTTTCGCCCTTGGCGGCGCGATAGATCGTGGGCTTAGTGGAGCTGCCCAGGATCAGCCCGCCATCGGGCGCGGCGGTGATGCTCTCCGGTCCGGCCCCGGGGTCGGTGGTGACCGTGATGGCGAAGGCGCCGGAGATCGAACCCAGCAACAGACAGAACACGGCGGCGGAAACGGATTTCATCAAAAAGCCCCCTAATTTTCCCTTGGATAATCCGTAGAACTATTTCGGCATTAGGCGGAACAGGCCGCCGGGCCGCACTCTCCAGCACCCACAGCGAGCCGTCCGGCGCCTGCCGGGAGTCACACGATACCACCCCTCGGCCAGCGAGGGCTCGAAGCTCCTCTATACATTAAACAAGTAACTGTTGGATTAAATTACGATCCTAGCCGGCTATAAGGCTCGTATGCTTACTCCTTGTTTGGCTTTTCTTCGAGGGAGAGCTCATCGCCCTTAACAACCTTAGGCGCGGCAGGGTGGTATTCACTCGCCAGGGCCGCGGCGGCTTCAACTTGTTGTGTCGCTCCGGCGTTGTCGCCTTGCTCTTCCAACAACCGGCTCAGTTGCACATGGACCTGGAAGGCCGGCGAATCGGCCGATTGATTCGGCGATGCCAGATAGAGCCTGAGTAGCTGGATGGCAAGTTGCGGCTCCTCCTTGTTGCGGCTCAGGAGGGCAGCCCCATCTACCAGCGCGGGGCCGTTCGGCCTCGGCGCCTTTCGATCCGCATCAATCCCTGCGTGCAATGCCTGGAGCATCTGTTCCCGTTCCCGGCGGCGGGAGTAGAACGCGGCCAGGTCCATCCATGCGTCGGCAGGCTGGCTCGAGGCTTTCACCTCCGCCTCGTACTCGCTCTCTGCAAGCGCATAATTCTTATTCTTCTCCGCCAACATGCCCTGGATCTGGCAAGCCTGCGCCGGCTCATATTGTTCGAGCGTCTGGGCCACACCTTGCGCCTTTTTCTTGTCTCCGCCAACAATTCCCGGGGCGGCGGTATAGAACTCGCCGAGGTCCGAGAGCGCATCTACATTTCCGTTATCAAGTTCGACAGCCCGCTCGAACTCGCGCCGCACTTTCTTCGCCAGCTCATAGGCCTTTATGGAATGCATGCTGCGGGCCTTTTCGCCGTATGCCCGGCCTAGCCAGAGATGATATTCGCTATCGAGCGGAGTTAGTGCGACTGCAGTTTCGCACTCGCCGATCGCATCGTTCCATTGCTCTTCCTGGAAGTACACGCGGCAAAGCAGATTGTGCGCCTCCGCGTCTTCCGGGTTGGCGGTAAGGGACGAGCGCAGGTGCGAAATTGCATCGTCCGCCCGGCCCATAGTCAGATCGGCGCGTACCGGCGTCAGCATATCTTGGGGCGGGGAAGCAGGATCGGCGGCCCACGCCTGGAATACGCATAACCCGGCTAGAAGGAGATGAGAGAGCGTAGCGCTATAGGGTATTCGCATCATCGTGCCGCCTGTGTTGGGATGCTTTGGGAAGAGGTTGCCCTTCGGTGCTTCCAATTGTGACGATCTTGCGCTTCTTAGCCCCGTCTGTTAGCCCAAGACGATCTGGACTTGCGTGTGATTGTTTGCCTGCCGATCCCGGCATGCACTCATAGTCAACCAGATTAATACAAGTGGATGAAGCCACGGTTGTGCTGATCCTGCCGGCGTCTCCGGTTTCAAATGAGGGATGCTCGGGAACGGCGAGACGATGCGCCCAATATCAAGGTAAATTTCGGCGGCCTCAAATCCCTCCACCATCCGTCCGCCACTTGCAAGTGGCGCCGGATTGTTGGCATCGTTTGCCTGGAAAATAATTTAGTAGAAGTCGACCAGGTCTCAGGACAAATCGGTCAAATCGGACAAATCCATCCTTGGGCCACGTAACCCATGTCGGTCGAGTCCTTCGAAAGAGAGCCATGAGCACACAAGAGGAACTCGAGCGTCAGAACGAGCGGCTTCAGCTGGCGCCGGAATGATGAACTTCATACGCAATATTGGACAAAGCATCGGAACCTCGGCAATGACCACTGTGCTCCCCCGGCGCGGGCAGTTCCATCAGTCTGTCCTGGCGCCATTCACATCGACCCCCCGATTCCGGACTGCCATTCAGGGATCGCAGTGCAACTGAACCATGCCGGGCTGAACATCCACTTAGCGCAGAATCAGGCGACGGACGGGCTCTACAACACGGTTCAGTCGCAGGCGGCTGTGCTCTCCTATGTCGACGCGTACTGGCTGCTGGCTGTTACCGGAGCGATCATGTTCGTCGCCCCGTTCCTGCTCAAGCCGAACGATCCGCGCAAGAGCGGGAAGGTTGCCATGCATTGAGAAATGTCGCTTCTGCTTGATTCTTAAAGCCCTCTAAAGCATCAAATCCCAAAGGCGAAGGAAGAATCAGGTGCTAAAGTCAACTTTCGATTCTATTGGACGCATAACCTTATTCGGTGCCAAAGCTCTGCGGGACGCATGGTTCCCCCCTTTCGAATGCGAGTACCTGGTCTCGCAGCTCTATGAAATCGGCGTAGGGTCGTTCTTACTTGTCGTGGCGTCGGGTTTTGCCCTTGGCGTCGTCCTGACGCTGCACACACGCAGTATGCTGGTCCAATTTGGCGCGACCGCGGACATT
Organism: uncultured Acidobacteriaceae bacterium; assembly: GCA_963746665.1. Taxonomy (GTDB): domain Bacteria; phylum Acidobacteriota; class Terriglobia; order Terriglobales; family Acidobacteriaceae; genus PALSA-350. The sequence goes on from CAVVBW010000001.1 coordinate 595,245, forward strand.
CCTGTCTTCCAGTCGCTCGCGTTCTTCAATGAGATTGGCCCGCTGGTCACCGGCTTGCTGATGGCCGGCAGGGTGGGCGCCGGCATTGGAGCGCAACTCGCCAACATGCGGGCCACGGAGCAGATCGACGCAATCGAGACGCTGTCCGTCGATTCATTCAAGTTGCTGGTAGTGACCAGAGTGATCGCTTGCATCGTCATGCTGCCGCTGTTAGACATTTTTATGGATGCAGCCGGTATCCTCGGTGGCTTTGTCTCCGAGCACCTAGCTTCGCATCTGAGCTTGGCGCTTTATCTCGAGCGCGCCTTTGACGGTGTGGCGCTTGCCGATTTTGTTCCACCGACTCTCAAGACAGCAGTGTTTGGCTATCTCATCGCTACGATCTCCTGCTTTTATGGCTACACGACGAACGAGGGTTCCGATGGTGTGCGCAAAGCGGCTACGAACAGCGTCGTCATCTCATCGCTGATGATCATCCTGGCAGATGTGATCCTGGTGAAATGCATCTTTTTCATCTTTCCGGATCAGGCCATATGAGTGACAACGGTCATCGTGGCGGCCCGGATGATCCCGCTATCGCGTTTGAACAGGTCGACAAAGCATTCAATGGAAGGAACGTGCTCGACAAAGTCTCATTTTCGGTCGCCCGCGCCGAGACGCTATGCATCCTCGGGCGCAGCGGAACCGGCAAGAGCGTAACCCTAAAGCTGATGATCGGTCTGCTCTATGCCGATGCCGGCAGAGTTCTGGTGGAAGGTGCGGACATGGCCGCTCTGGATGAAGACGGGTTGGTTAAGGTTCGTCGAAAAATGGGTTTTCTCTTTCAGAGCGCGGCCCTCTTTGACTCCTTTACTGTAAATCAGAACCTTGCCATGCCACTCCATCGGCTTGACATCACAAAATCTCAGGATGAAATCAACCGCGCAGTCGAGGAAACTTTGCGACAGGTTGGTCTGGAGAAGGATGGCGAAAAGTTGCCGGCGGCTCTCTCTGGAGGCATGCAGAAGCGAGCCGGTTTGGCGCGGGCCCTGGTACTTAAGCCTGAGATCCTTCTCGTGGATGAGCCCACCAGCGGACTGGACAGAATTACGGCAGGCGAGATCGACGATCTTCTCATGAAGGTCAAGACCGAGCGTCACACCACCATGGTGATCGTCACCCATGACATTCACGGAGCACGAAAAATAGGCGACAAGTTTGCGGTATTGGATAAAGGCCGGCTGTTGGCATTTGGCCCGCCCGCGGAGCTGGATCGCAGGCAGGACGACCGGCTGCAGCAATTCATATCGGAGCGTTGGTAGTATGAAGAATCACAATCTCGTGGTGGGAATTTTCATCACAGTTGCTGTCGTGCTCTTCGGCGTTGGGCTGTTTCTTATCGGCGATCAGCACAAAGCCTTCACTCATCATGTCATTTTCTACGCCAACTTCCAGAATGTGGATGGCCTGATGAAGGGCGTGAACGTCAGGGTGAATGGCATGGATGCAGGCGAAGTCGAGAACGTCCAGATCCCTTCGAGTCCGGCGCAAAAGTTCCGGCTGAAGATGAATGTAGACGATCGACTCCACCAATTGATCCGCGAAGATTCGCTGGTGACCGTCGAGACAGAGGGAATTGTGGGAGATAAGTTCCTGCTTATCCACGAAGGAAGCGAGCACGCATCCGAAGCGCCGGCCGGTAGCACGCTTGAGACCAAGGAACCATTTGAAATATCCAAGCTGCTGGAACAGGCGCAAGGCATCATGAACCAGACGAGCACTACGATCAACCAGGTTCAAGGCACCATGAACGACGTCCGCGGTCACCTGGATACCACTCTTGATACAGCGACGAGCACGATTAGGAATGTAAATGGCGTTGTCGAGGATGTGCGCAGTGGAAAAGGTTCCGTTGGGATGTTGCTTGAAGATAAAGCGACCGCCGCGGACGTAAGGCAGTCAGTAGCGAACATTCGCCAGACTACCGAGAAGCTGGATGGGTCCTCCACTCGAATTGACAACATCCTGGCTGACGTTCAATCCCATCAGCTCGTGAGCAAGATGGATGACACGCTCACCAGCGCGAAGTCCGCCTCGCACAATCTCGATCAGACAAGTCAGCAGATCAATACCACGCTCAAGAGCGCGTTTGGCCAGAACCAATATGGCGAAGACGCGGGCACGAATCTGCAGCAGTCTCTCACGAACATCAACCAGGCCACAGGCAACCTGGCCGATGACACAGAAGCGTTGAAGCGCGAGTTCTTCTTCAAAGGTTTCTTCAGGCATCGGGGATACGACGATCTCGATGACCTGCCGATCGAGCAATATCGTGCCGGACAGATCTTCAAGGGTTTGCCTGAGAGCCGCCAATGGATAGCCGCTTTCGGGCTGTTCACCACCAACGGAGACGGGGAAGAAGTGCTATCTGCGCAGGGCAGACACAATATCGATCTGGCAATAGGCCAGTTCAATGGGATCTACGGTCAACCGCTCATCATCGAAGGCTACTCGTCCTCGGGCTCGGCTTCCGATCAACTGATACAGTCACGCAGAAGGGCAACACTGGTCCGAACCTATCTTCAATTACGTTTCAATGTTCTGCCCAAGAATACCGGCATAGTCGCGCTCGAGAGCACGCCCCCCGAGAACGCCGGCAAAACGACGTTTGATGGAGTCAGCTTGGTAAGTGTGGGCGAGAAGCAGAAAGGATCCCGAAAATAAGACAAAGGAATTGAGACGCACTCAGGGAAGAAGGAGGTGTTGAAACGGCATTCGAGAGTTTCACAGTCGAAGACATCGCAACCCGAGGGACGACGATTCACACCCTGAGACGAGGCGCCGGTCCCCCACTGCTTCTTTTGCACGGATATCCTCAAACGCACTTCATCTGGCACAAAATCGCCCATCGCCTTTCTGAGCAGTACTCCGTGGTTCTGGCGGACCTGCGAGGCTACGGCGACTCAGGCAAGCCGGAGGGCGGCGCACGCCATGTGAATTACTCCTTCCGCGCGATGGCGCAGGATCAGGTCGAGGTGATGCGCCATCTGGGCCACGAAGCGTTTTTCGTCGCATCCCATGATCGTGGCGCACGGACGGCTCATCGGATGTGCCTCGACCATCCCCGGGCGGTCCGCAAAGTTTGTTTCATGGATATCCTGCCTACTCTGCGGATGTATCGCGATACTTCAAAGGAGTTCGCCACCAAATATATGTGGTGGTTCTTTTTGATTCAGGACGCTCCGCTTCCCGAACACATGGTGGGAGCAGACGCCGCTTTCTTTCTTGAGCAACACTTCAAACTGCAAAACGGCACTCCCGGAGCGCTGACCCCCGAGGCACTGGAGCAGTACTACCGCTGCTTCTTGACGCCCGAGACCATTCACGCCACTTGCGAGGATTACCGTGCATCCGCGGACATCGATCTTGAGATGGATGAGGCCGACGAGAACGCAGGGCGAAAGATCGAGTGCCCGGTTCTCGCTCTCTGGGGAGAGAAGGGCGCCCTGAACAAGCTATGGAATGTGCTCGAGGTGTGGAAGCAGCATGCGCACGCTCCCGTCGAGGGGCGAGCGCTGAACTGCGGACACTACCTGGCGGAAGAGCAGCCCGAAGAAGTGCTGCGGCAATTGCAGCGATTCTTTGCGAAATGAGGGGCGACTTGCCCGAAATTTTAGCGTCGGTTGTCAGAACCAGTGCTGAATTCGGCCCCAATGTTTGACCGGTCGCGGCGTTGTCGGGGATAATCCTCTACCGGCTGTGAGGGGTAGATACCGATGGCCACCCTGAATCATGAGACCGCTGTTTCGCGTACGCGAGAGATTGCGCATCGCGTGCTGGCGCCGCTTGCGGCGCAGAACGACAAAGCAGGGCGGTTTTCGACCGAGGCGGTCGACGCTCTGGGTCGCGAGGGGCTGCTCGGGTTGATGCTGCCGGCCGAGGCAGACGGTTCCGGCCTGGGACCACGGACTCTCGCGGCTGTCATCGCAACCCTTGCCGAAGCCGACGCGTCGGTCGCGATGGTCTATCTTATGCACGTGCTCGGCGCGGCGGCGATTGCCGCGGCGCCGTCCGGGGCGGCGGTTGCGCCAACTCTGCAGGAGATTAGCGGGGGAGGGCACTTGACCACGCTCGCCTTCAGCGAGGCCGGTTCGCGGAGCCACTTTTGGACGCCGATTTCGCGCGCGCGTCAGAACGGCTCCGGCGTTCGCATCACCGCGAAAAAATCCTGGGTGACGAGCGCGGGACACGCCCAGAGCTACGTTGTTTCATCGCTTGCGCCCGAAGGCTCGGGTCCTACCGATTCCACTCTTTATCTAGTTCCGGCGGGGACGCCTGGCCTGTCGGTTGCGGGCCCGTGGGATGGCTTAGGTTTGCGCGCGAACGCTTCCGCGCCCATGGTTCTTGACGACTGTGAGGTGCCGTCCGGGCTTCGGATCACAGACGATGGAGTGGGGTTCCAGGCGATGATGACCGTCGTGCTGCCCCTGTTCAATCTGGGGACCTCAGCCGTGGCGCTGGGCCTCTGCAGAGCCGCGGTTGCCGCCGCCATAGCGCACCTCAAGAACGCTCGCTTCGAGCATCTGGGCCTCACCCTCGGCGAGAGTTTGCCGACGCTGCGCGCACAACTCGCCACCATGCAAATCGATACCGACGGCCTCTCGGCGCGCGTCGACGATCTGATTGATCATCTCGAGCAGCCCCGGGATACGACAGTACTTCGTGTGCTCGAAACAAAAGCCGCCGCCGGCGAGATCGCGATTAGCGTAACGTCTGCCGCGATGCGCCTTTGCGGGGGCGCGGCGTTCTCGAAGAGCTTGAGCATCGAACGCCTCTTCCGCGACGCCCATGCCGGCGCCGTCATGGCGCCCACCGGCGACGTGCTGCGCGAATTCATCGCGAGAACAGTATTGGGAATGCCCCTGTTCTGACCGCGAAACCCCGGAGAAGGAGGCCGGCGAATGTCGAACGTCAACGAACAGGAACAAACGATTTGGGTCGGGGCCGTTGCCTACGATCCAAAGGTCGTCACGATCTGGGAAGGCATGCGGCGCTACTTTCATGAGGAGGCGCGTTTGCCGGTCGACGTCGTGCTGTTCCAGAGCTACGAAGCGCAGGTGATGGCGCTGCTGGCCTCGACCCCCCTGGCCTCACTCAACGATCCGCGGCCGCGTATCGATATCGCTTGGAACACAAACCTCGCGTACCTGCAGGCCGACGAGTGGAGCGGCCATCGCTGCCGCCCGCTCGCCATGCGCGATACCGATCTCGCCTGGACGACCACGATCGTCGCGGTCAGCGGCGGTCCGCTCACCGCGCTGGCTGATCTCGGAAATCGTACGCTGGCGCTGGGCAGCCGAGACAGTGGCCACGCCGCAATTCTGCCCGTTCATTTCCTTGAGCAGCAAGGCTTAATCGAAGGGCGCGATTACCGCGCACTGCGCTTCGACAGCGACCTCGGCAAGCATGGCGACACTGGAACCAGCGAAGTCGAAGTTGTTCGCGCCGTCCTCGACGGCCGCGCTGATGCCGGCGCAATCGGCAGCCCGTTCTGGAAGGCAGTGGAGACCGGGCAACTGGTGCCTCACGGCGCCCTCACGGCGATTTGGACGTCGCCGCCCTACAATCACTGCATGTTCACCGCTCGGCCCGATTTCGACCCGGCGCTCGAGCGGCGGTTCGTTGAAGCCCTGTCCGCGATGAGTTACGACAATCCCATTCACCGTTCTGTGCTCGACGCCGAGGGGCTCCACCACTGGGTGCTGCCACACCTCGACGGCTATCACGCGTTGCGTGAGGCGTCGGTGCGGCAAGGGTTTTTCAAGCGGCGCGGCGCGCCTCACGTCACGCACAGTTGAAGATGCTCGCCAACCGGCGGGAGTGGTCGCGGTCGTGGTCGAAGGCGCGGCGCACGGCGGCGATGGACTCGGCGAGCGGGAAGATCTCGCGAGTGACGAGGAAGTCGGCATCCTCAGCCCCCACGGGATGCCAATAAACGCCCTCAGCGGTGATCGTGACTTCGGGCACCAAGTCTGCTCGCGCCAGGGCGACGCCCTGCGCCGCAAAGCCGCGCAGCGCGATGCGGCGGATAACCCGGTCTCTTTCGGCGATCTCGTGCGCATCGAGGAAGCGGCGGAACTCCTCAGCCTCCGCGTCGGTGGACACGGTCGCCGCCAATCGCACCCGAAACCCCTCCCCGCGAGCACGCTCGACACCGGCCCACGCGCGCGCCCATGTGCCTGGACCGCGATGGCGGTCGTGCCGCTCCGGCGTGGGGCTGTCGAGGCTGATCTGCAGCGTGACGCGATCGCGGGAGAGCGAGCGAAGCGCTTCCAACCGGCGTCCCGCGAACTGCATCCCATTGGTAAGCACCGTTGTCGGCGCGGCTACGGCGCACGCAGCCAGGATTTCGGCGATCTCCGCGAGCAGGAACGGTTCTCCGCCGGTCACGAAGATTTCGCTGACACCGAGTCGGGCCGCTTCGTCGGCGATCTGCCGCACGCGCGCCAGGCCGAGCGGCCGCCGCGGTGCCGTGGGCGACGAGCGCACACAGCAATAGTCGCAACATAGGTTGCAGTCGAAATTCGTATAGAGCCAAAGGCGCGAGCCGGGAGGGCGCTCCGCGTCGGAATTGGCCGGGGCTGCACCGCAGCGGATCACCCAGCGAGTGCGGCCCGCGTTTGAGTCGGAATCGACGAGAGTGTTATTCGTGAAGCGGCACCAAGCCTCGAGATCGGCGCCCACACTTGCCGCGGTGGTGGTGATGGCCACGAGATCGCCTGGGCCGCTCGAGCGCAGTGCCGCAATTAAGTCCCCCAGCAGGCCAGCGGCAAACGTCTTGGCGCCAGCGTCGATCTCAATGTTTGCCTTCATCGCCACGGCGCGGATATTATAGCGCCCTACGCATCGTTCGCAAGGTTCCGGCGGACGCGGTCGAAATCGTACTGAGAGGTGCGAAATGGCAACACCGGACTTTGCCGAACCAGCAGACACAATCTCCTACGATCCCGACCACCCATACGCGCGGAACGGGATCGCCATCGTTCGGTTAACGATTGGGGCGCTGTTCGTATCGACGTTCTTTGAGAATCGGGGGAAGGGTCTTTACACCCCGGCGGGCTACACCCCAATCATCAACGGCTACATCCAGCACGGCCACGCTCCGGCCGCGTGGAAGGCCGTTATGGCTATCGTGGCGAATCACGCCACGATAGCGATCCCGATCCAGGCGACGACCGAGATCTCTCTTGGGATCCTGCTCGTCGTCGGTCTGCTGACGCGGCCGGTCGCCTTCATAGCGTTTCTGTACCTAGGCAGCCTTTGGATGTCGGAGTGGGGCATCGGGTGGATTTGGGAGTTGCTGGTTCCGGTGCTCGTATCGCTTGGGCTCGCGGTGGGGCGGGCCGGCCGGTCGTGGGGCGTCGACGCCTTGCTGGCGCAGCGCTGGCCGTCCTTCCCATTGTGGTGAGCCAAGATGTGGTGAGCCAGGATCAAGTGCGAGTGTCGGTCGTCATTCCTACACACAACGAAGGGGAATCCATTGGCCGTGTCTTGGCGGATCTCCCCGCCGATATTGTCACTGAGGTCTTGGTTGTAGATAGCAATTCAACCGATGGAACTCCCGAGATTGCCGCAAAGATGGGAGCCCGCGTTCTTGACGAGCCTCGTCGCGGATACGGTCGCGCCTGTTTGACCGGACTGGCTGCTGCAAGTAGCCCTGACGTTGTCGTCTTCCTCGACGGCGACTACAGCGATCGGCCGCATGAGCTGCCACTTCTCTTGACTCCAATCATTGACGGCCGCGCCGATATTACGCTGGGTTCGCGCCTGGGAAAGCAGCGCATCCGCGCGGCGTTGCCTTGGCACGCCGCATTTGGCAACCGCCTGGCCGCTCGTCTGATCGGGCTTTTGTACGGTCTCAAGATAAGCGACCTTGGACCTTTCCGCGCCGGGCGAGCAGATGTCCTTCGCCGGCTTGAGCTCCAAGAGAACACTTACGGATGGGCCGTGGAAATCATCTTAAAAGGTACGCTCGGTGGATTCCGCATTGTTGAGGTGCCGGTGAGCTATTATCCGCGTATTGGGAAATCGAAGATCAGCGGCACGCTCAGAGGGACAGTCGGCGCGGGGTGGTTCATCCTCCTCCTGATAGCACGCTATTCCTTTCGGCGTCGAAGGGCCGGAACGCCGCGGCCAGCGTGAGTCTTGGCATAGCGACCTCCTATGGAATCCTTCAGCGAAAATACAGCACACTTGCCCAACAGGGACCGCACGCTGGTTGTCATGGCAAAAGCTCCCAGACCGGGCATGGTCAAGACCCGTTTGGCCAAGGGCCTTCCAGTTGAAGCAATTACCGAGCTCTATCGCTGTCTTTTGGAAGACACAATGGCGCTCGTGCGCTCGTTGGGCAATGTGGAGGTCGCCATTATGTGCCCCGCTTCAGACGTCGAAGAACTGAAGCGGTTCCTGCCAGGCGTGGTCAGTGTCGTGGCGCAGACGGGGCAGGGCCTTGCGGCAGGCCTGATCTCGGTGTTTGCCCACTTCGCAGCGCTTGGCCGGCAGCGCGTCGTTGCTTTCAACAGCGACAGTCCGCACTTGCCGGCTGGAGTTCTCGAGAGCGCGTTCGAGACGCTCACCGGCCACGACGTGGTGGTTGGACCGACACAGGATGGCGGCTATTATCTTGTAGGGGCGAAGGCCGTCCATCCAACGCTTTTCGATGGCGATGGCATGGGCACTCAGAGCGCGCTTGAGGCGCTCTTGGCGCGCGCTCGTGGTCTGCGGCTCTCTGTTGGTTTCACCCCGCCCTTCTACGACATCGACGTGGAGGACGACTTAGCGCGGCTTGCCACGGAACTGCGGCTCGCCCCGGCTAGGGCGCCGCGAACGGCGGTCTGGCTGAAAGAGTGGGGACAGGCGGTGAGACAGTTCCCGAAGGACACCGGAGACCTGTGAAACTCACGCCGTCCCGCAGGCTGTATGTTCTCGGCGTCGTCATCCTTGCGGCGCTGGCAATCTGCTCACGCAAGCTCGACACCCCGGGTGAACTGTCCTTCATCATTCCGCTGTCCGTTGCCGGCATCGCGTACCTCCTCGTCATTCGCGAGTTCTTCTCGACGCCACGATTCCCGCGGCGCGTCGTCGTCATCGGCCTCGTGTTAGCCGCTCTCTGCCATGTTTTGTTTCTACTCGTGCCGCCCGGTTCCGATGACGACATTCATCGATATCTTTGGGATGGCCGCGTGCAGCGGCTCGGTTATAACCCCTACATAGTCGTTCCCGGCGATCCCGCGCTCGACGCGTTGCAAACACCCGAAACCCGCACGCTGAACAACCCGGATCTGCCGAGCCCATATCCGGCGGGAGCTCAGCTTTTCTTCCGCGCCGTGACGGCGATTCATGAGTCGATCTTTGCGCTAAAAGTAGCATTTGTGCTTTGCGATGTGGCGATTGTTCTCGTCTTGCTCGATGTCTTGCGTCGCAGTCGTCAAGGAGCGCACTGGGTTCTGGCTTATGCCTGGCACCCGCTCCTGGCGACGGAAGTGGCGGGCAGCGGTCACATCGACATTGTCGGCGTTCTGCTGCTCCTGGTCTCTGTCGCGGCTCTGGGACGGCGCTGGCGCACGATTGCGGCTCTAGCGTTTGGGCTGGCTGTTGCCGTGAAATTGCTCCCGTTTGTACTGCTGCCGCTCTACTGGAGGCGTGTTCGCGTGCGCGACGGCGCGCTTGCGGCACTCGTGGTTGGACTCCTGTACATACCATTTTTCAGCCACGGGCGGATTCCGATCGGCTCGCTCGGCACCTATGTGCAGAGTTTCCGCTTTAATGATCCGGTTTTTCAAACGCTCGCGCGAGTGGCGGCCCCGCAGCTTGTGGTTGTGCTGGCCGTGCTCGCCGGATTTCTTACTGCAATCTGGCTGAGAATCAAGCCCCCGGTAAACTCTGCGGACGCATTTGCATGGCCTATGGCTGCCTCGCTTCTATGTGCACCGATGCTATATCCGTGGTACCTTCTCTGGCTGCTGCCGTTCATGCGCTCGGCCTCGACGGTGCCGATCATCGTCTGGACAGTGAGCATCATCCCGACTTACTACGTTTGGCATTTGCGCACGCTTGGTCGTCCGTGGTTGGTTCCTGGCTGGATTATGTTGCTGGAGTACGGATCGGTCGCGGCGGCCGGCGCAATCATCGGGTTGCGCCGGCTCCGACGACCAGCATCTTAACCGGCTCTTTGTGGTGCCATCGAAATCCACATACCCCGGGGCGCGTATAATTCGTGGCCAACCGGCGAAGGGCGTTAGTTGGCGTCGGTAAAGAGTACAGCGTACCCACGCGATACCCATATTCTCGAAGTCTTTGCCCGGCATCCTACACATCATCCGTTCGATCCACTGAGGAGCGACCTCTATGACAAATCCCAGCCGCGTTACGATAATCCGTCTTTTGGCTCTCGGGGTGTTCGTCCTTGCCGCAACCTCCGGGGCACAGAGTCGGCCGCCAATTGCCGAGCAGATCGCCAAGGCCTATGGTCTCGATTCGTTTGGGCAAATCGAGGGGATCCGCTACACCTTCAACTTAGAACTCGGCCCGATCAAACTCGCTCAAACGTGGGAATGGGACCCCAAGAGCGGCCGGATCTCTTACGAGGGGAAAGATAGCGCGGGCAAGCCGGTGAAGGTGACGTACCTGCAGTCCCAGATCAGCAGCCAGCCCGCCAATGTGAAAGACGTAGTCGATCCGGCTTTCAACAACGATCAGTATTGGCTGCTCTTCCCCTTCCATGTTGCCTGGGACACCAGCGCCAACGTGACAGATGAGGGTATGCAGAAACTGCCGCTGGGGGGTGGTTCCGCCGAGCGGGTCGTGGTGAAATATTCTTCGGGTGGCTACACGCCCGGCGATACCTGGGAACTCTATGTCGGCAAGGACTACCGGGTTCAGCAATTCATCTACCGCCGCGGAGGAAGCAAAAAGCCGAGTGTCGTCATCGCGACATGGGCGGGCTACAAAAAGGCCGGCCCTCTCCTCATCTCGACGGACCACCGCGGGACAGCGGACGGCAAGCCGCTGCGGGTCTTCTTTTCGGACGTCTCAGTCAAGCTGACGGGGTCAGACACCTGGATCCCCGCCCAATAAAGAACCGGCCGCAAATGAGGACACCGGAATGAGTGCTACGAAGGAAGCGGTGACTGCTCTGTTGGCGAAGTACAACGATGCCTTGAATGCATCGAATACCGCCGCGGTTATGCCCCTCTACGCTGAAGACGGCGTGTTCATGCCTCCATACAGTCCGTGCGGACGCCGCTCAATGAGCTCGCCAAGCAGGTTGAGGCGGGTGCGCTACACATTCAGGTAGGCAAGACTTTCCATCTGGACGAAATTGTAGAGGCCCATCGACTGATGGAGGAGAACAAGGCTGGCGGAAAGATTGTAGGCCTCACCTGAAGATCTCTCCTGAAATCCTCACCGCACCATGAGCAACACTACCACCAGCAAAACTACCAGGAGCAACACTGATGACAAAACCGACTAGCTTTCAGAAAGACATTCGTCCGCTCTTCACGGAGCGGGACATCCATGCGATGAGCAAGGCTTTCAACCTGGCGAGCTACGATGACGTGAAGGCGCATGCCGCCGCCATCTACGACCGCATTCGAGCAATTGGGGGCGCCGTGATGCCACCGCCGCCACCACGAGGAGAAGGTCCCTGGCCTCAAGCTCGCATTGAGCTATTCGCTCAGTGGATGGCGGACGGTTACCAACCTTAGAGATGTGACTCCAAAGGTCGCGAGTCCGATCAAGGGTTCAATGATGGTGGCGTAACGATCGGAAGACCGGTCTTGAATTCGTCCAGCAGCGCCCACAAATCAGATACCGCCTTGGAGTCTCCAACCGTGGTGATCTCGCCCTGCTTGATTGCATCGGGGAATGTTTTTTGGCCCAGAACGAGACTTTCAAACACACTTCGCGTGGTTGTTACCGTAGCCATGGCATTCGGTTCGGTCTTGCCGTCGATCCAGGTCAACGCGCCATGCTCGAGAGTAGATGCAAGCAGCTCATTTGTGTCGGTGAATCGCCAGTTGATCAGAATTCTCGCTGTTCCAGCCCGAGGCGCGTCTACGCGTGTACCGAGATAATCAAACACCTGGGCGATCGGCATGGCGTGCAACACCGCTGGATTGACGGCGGGAACGAGTGATCCTCCGCCACGGACGCCATCGCGCAATTCCTGCGCGCCGAGCAGGTAGGAGTTGCGCCACGGCGCCGATTCGGCAAGGTATCCCAACTGCTCGAATGCATCTGCCGCCAAGCTGCGCGCCTCCTTGTTGGAGGGATCGGCGAAGACGACTTGGTCCATGACCTCAGCGACCCAGCGGTACTGGCCTGCTTTGAAGTCGTCGCGCGCCCGCGCGATCACCGAAGCCTCTCCACCCATATACTCGACATACTTTTTGGCTTCCTCGACGCGCGGTAGGCGATCGAGAGTCGCAGGGTTGCCATCGTACCAGCCAACATAGCGCTGGTAGACGGCTTTGGCATCCTGCGACAGGTTGCCGTAAAATCCGTGCGCTGACCAGTCGTTCTCGAGCCCGGGCGGCATCGTAAGGCTCTCAGCGATTTCGGTGGGCCCCAGGCCCTGATTCATCATTCGGATCGTCTGATCATTCAGGTACTTGTAGAGATCGCGCTTATTCCCGAGCTCTGTTCGCACCCGCTCGTTGCCCCACACGGGCCACTGATGCTGGTCGATCATCACCTGGACGTCCGTCCCGAATTGGTCAAGTGCGATGTTGAGATATTGCGACCAACGATTCGCGTCCCGCACCTGCGACCCGCGCAGGGGGAGCAGATTGTGCAGAGTGTGAGTGGCGAGCTCTGCCACGTCCAGAACATGTGACTCCGGCAGGTAAATCACCATCTCGGAAGGTGCTTCCGAATCGAGGGCAAGTTCAAATTGGAAAACCACTCCATCGATGGTGCGCGTCTCGATTGGCTGCCGAATGGCGTCGTTCGGCGGAATAATCGGGCCCGGCCCACTCGCGCCCCGTGATTCGTTCTTGCCCTCGCCGTAGTCTATGTATCCCCGCTCGCCAACGGGCAGCATCGTCCCAAACTGAAATTGCCCGCGCCGGCTTCCCAGATTCGCGGGCGACAGCGAATCCCCGAAGATTGCTTCCATGAATCCCACTGGCGCAATGACTTTTATTTTTCCGGCGGCCGCATCGGCCGGCGATACCAGCGCACTCGCGCCTCCAAAGTGGTCCCCGTGACTGTGCGTATAGATGACAGCCATAACCGGCTTGCGCGGACGATGCGCAAAATAGAGGTCCAGAGCTGCGCGCGCGGCGCCCGGTGTGGCGAGCGTGTCGATGACGATGATGCCGGTCCGGCCCTCTACGATGGTCATGTTCGAGAGCGAAAAATCGCGAACCTGATAGACGTCATCCGTGACCTTAAACAAACCATTGATAGCGTCGAGTTGTGCTTGACGCCAAAGACCGGGATTTACGGTCGGCGGTGGATCTTGCTTCAGAAATCCGTATCGATCTGGATTCGTTTTGTCGGGGATTGTCGCGATGAACCCTCGCATTGCGTCCGCGAAATCTTGCCGGTCACTGAACGGCAAGCGCGATTGGGCCACCTTGTTCGAGGCCGCGACATTAGGTTGTGCAGGCTTGGGCTCCTGAGAATATGCAACGCAAGCAACCAGTAGGAGCGCAGCGAGCAACGCTAGCGTTTGTGCTCCTCGCCATTGAAAGAAAAATCGGATCGGGGATAAAGCTCGTCCACTCGCCTTGTTCTGCATGCCACTCCTATCGCTGCTTTGCGTCTCGAAATGCTCCGATCGGAGCTGTCAGAAGCCGCAAAGGCTACGCATTAACCAGCAATCCAATTGAAGTTTAATTGGAATCGGGTTCTTAGAACTGCTAACCAGCTCCGGCCCCCTTTTTCGGGGTAGCCGATTTGCGCGCTCATCTGCAGAGAACGCGTGCGATCATTCCCATGCAGAGAAAGCTAGGGAAAAGTGTCCCGGGTGCGTTCGTGTTGGGCGGTGACGCGCTACGACGGACGAGACTTAGGCAAAATGAACCTTCGCTTAAATCTGCGCCATCAGTAACAACGCCCGGCTTTCTCATCCCGCCAACTTACCGAAAAAAGCTGACTTTGCAGGCAGTTCGCGGGAAAGGACAGATTTTACGGTTTTACTTCGTCGAGCAGCTTCTGAAAGTCCGGGTCGTTTCGTCCTGCATTGTCAGCCATCGCGCCGCGCAGCACCCGGCGCGCCATTCTCCGCTGTGGAGAATCCTCCGGGGCCTTCGCCTGCGTCGACAGTTTTGTGAGCCGCTCGCGCAGAGCCGCCAGAGAATCGGCGCGTTCTGCCGGATTGCCCAGCTGGTCGCTGAAGTTCAGGATCTCGTCGTTCATCAGCCCTTCATCCATCTCGGCCGTGCGTGTGGCGTGCAGCGCGTCCAGAACATCCTTCTGCTTTTCGAGAGAGGCTGCAGTCGCTTCATAAGCGCTGACGTCCCGCAGACCTTTGAAGTCGGTCGCAAGCGCAGCGTTTTCCAGGTAGATCTCACCCAAGTCCTTCGTGGCGGCCAGTTGCGCTTTGCGAATTGCGAATTCGCTGTCGATGAGGCCCTCGTCGCGCGGTCGCAGACCGGACCTCATCGCCTGCAGTTCCATCCATCCGAGAGCTTCCACCGCAAGGTCGGACGGCAGCCAGGTGTGGTTGCCGTTGAAGATCCGGATGCGGTGCGGCGATGTAAGCTGACGATCAAGCTTACGCATTTCAAGATAATTGAAATCTTCCGTGCCTGCCGTCCCGAAAACCACGAAGGGCAGAGATACCTCTTCGCTCGGGGGATGCGCGAACCCGGCGCTCGAAGCGATCACGCCCGCGAAAACCTTTCCATCCTGGGCGAGATCCATCGCAAAGCGCGCGCCGCCCGATTGTCCTGCGGCATAAAACCGTTTTGGATCGACGGAAAACCTCATCTGCATCTCCTGAATGAGAGCTTCAGCAGCCTTCTGGCTCACCTGCCCAGGGCCGTTGCGCGAGTTGTTCGAGCCCGCTACGATGTAGCCGTACTTCTCCGCCGCAGCCTGAAACTGCACCACCGGCGCGCGCCCGCGCCCGCGCGCATCGAACGCGAGGATCACGCTCCACTTGCGGTCCGGCGAGTAGCCGGATGGCAAATACAAAGCATAGGTCTGCGAGGCATCTGCCTGGCACTTCACTTCGTCGATGATCTGGCCCTTCGGCAGATCCTGAGCCTGCAAGGCTGCCGCAACTGCAAGCCAGAACGGGAAAGAGCTTCGCACGATAGTTGACATTTACTGCTCCTGACTCCTTCTCAGTATGCTCTTCACAATAATTAGTCCTCACGAGCTGCAGCCTTCCAGCGCGAACGCAGATGGAACTTGAAGTTCCCTCGCCTCGTTTCGTAAGGTGCCACCTTTGGATCGCCCTCAGCAGTCATCATCGAGATGACATGTATGCCGTTAGATAGGGTCAAGTCGATTTCGGGAAATCTGCCAAAAGAGGGTCGCCGATATGACTGTTGCTCCTTCGAGCCGCGCAAAGGCTCTTGGCCAACGTTCTCCGTCGCTCCAGCTGCCGCACCAAATCCGTCGCTTGCCTTCGATGCGCCAATTCCACTCGATCCCTAGCGTCCATTCGCCACGAGGATTGCCTGGGGAGCCGTCGCGTCTTCGTCTCGGCTGCACGTTGCCAAATTCTAGGAAGATTGCGGACCCGTACCCTGCCATATCCGACTTACAGGGAGGCCGATGAGCCCGGCGCGGAAGCTACCAAAATCAGGGGAGTCTTTGCCTTGATTAGCGTTCACTCAAGGAGTGTAGCCTCCTCTGACGTATACGGGGATTGCGCACCTTGCCCGCCCCGGCTCTCTAGGCAGGGGAAATTTACTGAAAAGCTGACTTCGCGGGCGTATTGCTTGGGAACCCCGCAAGTCAGGGAGCACATCTGCGGTCGCTCTTGCTATCGCTCTTAATGCTGATTTGTTTGATCTTTCAGCTCCGCTGTGCAAATCTCTCTCAGTGTATTCCCAACGGGAGTAGCTGTCACAGCCGTGCTGACCTGCAGGGAACGGTGACGATCCAAGCCTGAACGCTATTCCTCGACCGACGCACCGTGATTGGAGGGACAGGATGCTGTGGCAGAAGGAATGACGCAAACTCATCGAGTCTCGATCCTGATTCCCCTGGCGGTGGGCGCATGCGCCGTCCTATGTACCATCTTTATCCACGCACTGGCCGTGGGCGCGACAGTAAACTTCGTTCGCCATGAGAAAAGGTTGGGCCGCGCGGGCGCAGGCTTCTGGATCGACCTTGCCATCGTTGTCTTGGCGATATCATTCGCGTTCGTGGCGCACCTGATTGAGATCGCCTTATGGGCGGTGTTGTTCGTAATCTGCGGACAGTTCCAAGAATTCGGAATTGCCTTCTACCACTCAGCGGTCAACTACACGACCTTGGGTTCCGGTGATGTGATGATGACCCCGTCGTGGAAATTGCTAGGACCGCTGGAAGCAGCAAATGGAGCGCTCATGTTCGGGGTTTCGACCGCAATGATTTTTGCTGTCATTGTGCGATTGGTTCAAGCTAAGTTTGAGGATCTCAGGAGCTGAGTGCTTACCGAAGCGCTTGGCAGCCGCGCGTGAGCACCGCCGCAGCAGGGCACGATGCTTCCGGCCGGAGCCACAGCGCGATCGATAAGACTAGTTTCTAAGGCAATTCTTTTGCCGTCTCGCAGCTGACCGAATCGGGAGGTTTCTCTAGCTGAGTGACGGGGATCTTGAACGTTTCGAATCCAACCTGCCGGATCGCCGAGATGATTCCGTCTTGGGTTCCAATGCCCCCAAAGGGTGGATCTACGAGTTCGATGCGCTGCGATCCATTGTCCGGGAAAAAAGCCTGACGAAACCTGGTTGGGAACAGAAGACGCAGGACGCGTTGATGCTTGTTGCCCACGACCAGGACGAGAAACACCGTTCCCTCGGAATGGTAGGGAGTGATGTAGTCCACGACGTACAGCATCTGCTCGCCGCGATGCGCGGCCGCAACCGTCACAGCGCCCAGTTCTACAGTCGCCGCTTTACGGTGAGCCAGATCGAGCCAGTCCTGTTTCGCGGTGCCGAGGCACTGACCCGCATCAACGAGCAGGTCCGGCGGGGCGTCCTCAGCGACGGCGCTGAAGCAGGTAAGCAGCAGGATGAGGATGAGTCTCACAGTGAGAGCCTCCGGCTCGCAGATCTGCCCCCGAGCAGGTTGCGGAAAAATGCGCCGAAGCAACGAGCGAGGCGCGAACGGATCTGTGGGTCAGCAATGAGGCATGCTAGATCTTGTATGCTCAACTGTCCACTCACTCGTTTTTCCGCAGCCTGCTAGGGATATGTAGGAGCAGATGATTCCGGAGCGCAGGAGGTTGTTCAGGCAGTCTGGCGACATGCCTGATATCAGACTGCTGGCAGGATATCGCTTGCCCATCCATCAGCACGCGCATCGCCTAAGCCCCGGGGTCCTACATTCCGGGACGAAGAATTCCCAGTTTTTTCATCCGGAACTGGAGCGTCGAGCGATTTATCCCCAGGCGCGCGGCGGCGCCACGCGGTCCCGACACAAGCCACTTCGTCTCCTTCAACGTGGCGAGGATGTGCTCAAGCTCGAATGCAACACGCGCAGCAGCTTATCGCGGCAAAGGCGCTCATTCCGTTCAGCTTACGATCATCGAAATTCTGATTCATGCATTTCCTCATTTCTAATATGCCATTCATGCTTAAATCGCGACAATCGAAGACGACATCAGATCTCCAGGTCAACAAAATTCCCTGAGGGGGGCGATTATGTTTGCAATTACTGGAGTGACGGGCAAAGTAGGGGGAGCGGTTGCCCGCGGTCTTCTGGCGCAGGGACACAAGGTGCGAGCGGTGGTGCGGGATGCAGGGAAGGGACAGCCCTGGTCCGCTCAAGGCTGTGATATCGCAATCGCCAGCCTGGAAGATGCGACGGGACTCACAAAAGCTCTTCGCGGTGTCGAAGGCGTCTTCTTGATGACACCTCCAGACTACGATCCTGAACCGGGATTTCCTCAAACGCACAAGGCAGCTGCGGCCATCCGGCAGGCCATCGAAACTAGCCGGCCGGGGAGGGTCGTCTTTCTTTCCACGGTTGGAGCCCATGTTGCGGAACACAACCTTCTGAACAACTCCAAAATCACGGAAGAGATGCTGCGCACTACTTCGGTCCCCATTGCATTGTTGCGTGCGGCCTGATTCATGGAGAACGCAGCATGGGATGTGGAAGCGGCGCGCAAGGGTGTAATCCCCAGCTTTCTGCAACCTCTCGATCATCGGATTCCGATGGTTGCCGCGGGCGACATCGCGCGAACGGCGGCAGAACTCCTTGGTGAAGCGTGGACGGGAGTTCGTATTGTCGAACTCGAAGGTCCTAGGCGCTACTCGGCCAATGATATTGCTGCGGGTTTTAGCGCCATACTGGAGCGTCCGGTGCGTGCGGAAGCGGTTCCACATGACCAGTGGGAGACACTATTTCGCTCGCAAGGCACGAAGAACCCCGTACCGAGAATTCGTATGATCGACGGCTTCAACGAAGGCTGGATCGACTTTGAATTCGGCGAGGCGAACTCCCGTAAAGAACGCACGACCCTGGAGACGGTTCTGCGCTCTCTCGTCACATCGAATCCGAACAGCTGACCTGTCCGGACCTTTGGTCGACAGTCGAAGATGGACATCGACACATAATCTCCAAAAAAACACTGAGAGCTTGGAATATTTCATTCCCTCCTCGCCACTTTACCTATGGAAGCAAAAAATATCAGGTGCTTACATCAGGAGATTCGTATGCATAAATTTGGAAAGCTCGTCATGACGATGGGAATGCTGTCGGTGCTGTCGGTGCTGTCGGTAATGCCGCTCGCGGCTGAGATCGATAATAGTGACTTCTATAGTGTCGTCTTTACAGCACCCTTCCCTTTTTACGCAGGCAATGTCAAGTTGCCTGCAGGCTCTTATAGAATGACCGAACCGATCGACAATGCCAAGGTAGTGCTAATCGAGAATGTTGCGGGTACGAAGGGCGAGTACATTAGCTTCATACCCACGCGCTCCTCGGATCCCCAAAAGCAGACAGATGTCACCTTCCAAAAATATGGGGATACTGGATACCTGCAGACATTGTCGGTTGTAGGTGAGACGGATGGGAGAGAATTCCCCCGGACCAAAGCCGAAGCAAACGCCGAGATTATGGCCCAGAACACGAACAAGAACACGAAGGTTGTCGAGCAGGCTATGCTTGTCAGCGGCAAATAGAACCAGTTGGCAGTTCATTCGTGGCCGGCGGTGGGACCTGTGATGATGTGGAATTGTTATGTGGTTTCACATCATCACACCGGGCCCTGGTCAGTTCCCGAATGTGCTTGCATGTCGATGATCTCTCCTTGAAGACGCTGCCACCACGATCACCCGCTCTCGCGAGTGAAGCAAGCGGCGGACCATCTCATGAGTCGGTTTGTCGTCACCGCGCACAATTACCAACCCACTTGGTGCACCCTCTTCCGTTGCTCTGCTCGCCGTAACATCCTTGTGCATCCGCCAAAAGCAATAGGACATTAGCCATTTGCAGAATGCCTTGCGCCGAGGGTTCGGGAAGCGTAGCATTCCGGGCCCATAGGCCCAAATCTGTCCTTGCGATGGAGTTGCCGTCGGAAGGGTCTCCTGAGGAGCGTGTCATGAAATATATTTCAAGTCTCGGGCTCTTGTTTCTTGTCCTCGTCCCTCTTTCAAGCCTGGGGGATGGCATGCAGGACTCTCTCGTGCAATTCAAGGGCGGAATCGGGGTGGATCCCATCTCCAATGTCGTCGTCAGCACTGCAATGCCGCCGGTTACGACAGCCACCGCGAACACCGTACGGGGTGTGTCTCCAGCCGGACAAATCTGGGTAATCGCCGGACTCGATGCAGATGTGCGTGCCGATGGACGCATCAGTGTTCATGGACGGGGACTGCTGCTGGGCGGCGGCAATGGCATCGGAACGAATGCCGGGGCGAGCGTCTTCGCCACGCTCTTCTGCGGGCCCGCCGCCAGCGCTACCGCCTCCAGTTCAACCGAGGCTGGGGTACCCCTCGAGGCTAATGGGGACTTTACCATTAACGATGTCCTGTCGCCGGTCCCGGCCAATCCGTGCGACACGCCTGTACTCCTCATCCGGAACGCGGCGGGAACTCAGGGTTGGTTTGCTGCGGGTATCCCGCGGTAGACCTCCCGAGCTATCTCGGAGAACTTCCCGCGGAGTTGTGCTTTGAGGCTATAACCATCATTGGCGTTGTTGCATTCAGCCATTCTCACAACGTCGGAACGAAAGGTGTGATTCCATAGGCTGCATTGGTAAAATGCCGCTCACCAACCCACTTGGCCCATCCGGTTAAGGATGATCGTGCTGTAGTTATTCATGCGCTCGGGCCTCCGCCTCAGTGGCGCAGGCAGAATCGCGGCGAGCCGGGCCGCCTGTTCCCGGTCGACACTCCGCGCCGCGGTTCTGTCGTAGTAGCGACACGCCGCCTCGGCGCCATAAATACCAGGGCCCCATTCGATCACGTTGAGGTAGATCTCGAGAATGCGCTGTTTGCCGAGGACCAATTCGGCCACCGGTACCAGTGTGAACTCCGCGCCCTTGCGGAGGACAGAGCGGCCAGTTCCGAAGAATAGGTTTTTTACGAGTTGCTGCGTAATCGTGGAAGCTCCGCGAGTGCGTCCGCCCTCCAAATCCCCTTCGGCAGCGATCTCGACTTGGTGCCAATCGAATCCATGGTGCTGATAGAAGCGAGCGTCCTCCGCGGCGACGACAGCGTGCTGGAGATTAGGTGAGATTTGGCTCAGGGGAATGAATTTGTAGCGTTCGCGATATGGAGTGTGGTGGACCCAGGCCTGCAAATGGCGCTGGATGTGCACTGCGGTTGTCGGCGGGTCGATCCACCGCGCGGCCACAAGCAGTAGGGCGGCAAGGGACCACAGAAGCGCAACGCCGATGACAAGCCATCGAACGAAGGATCGAAGAAAGCCCTTCCGAAGCGGGGTCTTGGTGTGCGTATCAGATCTCCCCATCATTCCTTTGCGGATTCATAATACTGCCGGTTGTACTCGCGCAATTCCAGTTTGCCGCGGCTCCCCAGATCGGGATTTCCTATGTAGCGTGTCACCCCACAGTTCACAGGCTTTTCGTGTTCATCCAAATATAGAAATTGCTCTGGACTCAGTCTCTCGAAATTTGCTCGGGTAGCCAGGATGGTCAGATGATGCGTGATCGCCATGACCCTCTTTCCGGAGAACTCACGTGTGAGCGTCGTAATCCACGAAAGGTTCCGCTCACGGACATCGGGAATGTTTTCTCCGTTGAGGAAGCGGTAGTCGTACTCCCCAAGCAGCTTGTGCAGTTCAGCCTGTTCCGGATGCATCAGATGGTAGATTCGCCAGTCGTTGTAGAGAAGCGCGAGTCCATGATCTTTTTCGCGGATTCGCTCCTCCCTATAAATTTTGGCCTTTTGAAGATCGGGCCATTCTTCCTGCAGAATGCGCAGAGTTTCCTCCGTGCGGAGGTAAGGCGAGACGAAGATGACATCCGGAGAACTCATGCCCGACTCCCGCATCGCCCTGCCGGTCATGCTGGCCTGCAGTTCTCCGTGCGGGCTGATTGGGGTATCGCGATCGCTGAACCCCAGGGAGTGACGTTTGTGAAGGATGCGGGACAGGGGTTGGATTTCAGGATTCGAACGATCGTTCTCGAACAATTCCCGGAATCGACGATAGTCCGGATCAGAGTCCTTCCTCTTTTTCATATTGTTGTACGCCGACTCTGCGTGACGGATCAGAAACAATTCAGTAGGCCATTTCATGCACTATCTCAGCTCCCAGAATACCTCCAGACCGGTTGAGCGCCATGTCGAGCGGGCCGTGTTAGCATCTTTAATCGGTTCAGAGCATTTTTTCACTTCAGGTGCATACCCTGGCACCCCAAGTCCTAGCAGGACCACCCCACATCAAGCGCATCGCCGGGAAAGACATATTTCCCATCCATAAAGATTTTGCGTTCCGGCGGACGGAATTCTGCGTATTAGGTATATGAGCGCTCAGATGGCGATCGAAGCAACTGAGTTTCGGAGGCTGCTTGAGACACACCAGCGGATGGTGTTCTCGTTGGCGCTGCGCATCGCAGGTGACTACGGCACAGCCGAAGAGGTGGCGCAGGATGTCTTTCTCCAACTGTTCCGGGCGGTCGACACGCTGAAGAGCGAAGACCATATCCGTTTCTGGCTGCGCCGCGTGACCGTGCATCGGGCAGCCGACGCGCTGCGACGCAGATCGCGTCAGCCGGAGATTGCGGCCGAAGAGTGGATCGACGGGCAGCACGATTTTGGCTCGGCCGGCGGCGGCCCTGCGCGGATGGGTGTGGATGTCGCGGCGAGGTTGGAAGAACTGTTGCGGGCGCTGCCGGAGCCGATGCGCGTTGCCGTGGTGTTGCGCTACCAGGAAGAGATGCTGCCGGAGCAGATTGCTGTGCTGCTCGGTCAGCCGCTGGCGACGGTGAAGAGTCATCTGCAACGTGGCTTGCGGCTGTTGAGGAGCAAGGCCGCGGTAACCATGAAGGAGTATGCGCGATGAATGAGTTTGAAATCGGGGAACGGGAGCCTGGCGACTTTGAGCGGCAGTTGACGCGGGCGCTGCGCCATGTCGATGCCCCCGAAGGATTCGCCGCGCGCGTCATAGAACACGCGGCAACCGCGGAAAAGCTTCTGCCGGTGCCGCCCCGGTTTCTGACGCCGCGGATTCGCGCCTGGGCGGGCGGGGCGATTGCCGCGATGTTGGTGCTGGGTTTGTTTGCTGCGGAGCAGGTGCATGTGCGGCATGAGCGGGAGCAGATTGCCCTGGCCCAACAACAGTTCGAGACCGCGATGCGCGTGACGGATCATGCGCTCGATCAAACCCGGGTGCAGTTGGAGCGCGCAGGGCTAGGCTGGGCGGTTCGGTAATTGTGCGGAGATGAAAAAGGAGAGAGCGATGCTGATGCGGCGAATGACACGAGTGGCGATGATGACGGCCATCATGACGGCGATGACGGCGATTCCAGCGCGGGCGTTCCAGGCCCAAGCCGAGCCGGTGGCGGCGAACCCGCAGGTGAAGGATGATCTGTTCGCGGGCACCGAGAAGTTCGCGCAGGGCGCGAGCAAGGTGACCGAAGTGAATCTAAGCCCTGACATGCTCGGCATGGTTAGCGGCAAGCAGGGTGGCGATCTGGCGCACAAGATGAGCTTTGTTGTCGTGCATTCCTATACTTATCCGAAACCCGGCATGTACAAGATCGAAGAGGTCGAACCCTATCGGCAGAAGCTGCGGAAAGACAACTGGAACTGCTTCATCCATAGCTACGAGAGCAAGACCGGCAATTCCGCGGATGTGTGCCACCGGTCAACGTCCGATCATGAGGGCAACGAGATGGCGATTCTGACGGTCGAGCCCACGGAACTGACGTTTATCCATATAAGCGGCAACGTTTCCTTGGCGGACCTAGCTAAGCTGGGAGCATTGGGCAGTACCGGCGCGCAGACACCCCAACTCACGCACCGCTGACTTCATCCATGAAGTCCCGCCCAAAATCGGAAATCGGAAGATCGGAGGACCGATGGTGACCACTCGAACGGTGACCCAAAGCGCAGAGACCGATCTACAGCCCGATGCCATGTTCGCAATTCTGATGGACCCGAGGAACATTCCCCGGTGGGCGCCCGCGTTTGCCGATGCAATCGAGGCCGATGGACAGGACGGATGGCGGGTGCGCAAAGATGGGAGTGCTTTCTCCTTGCAGGTTGTGGCCACTCAGTCGAGCCGGACAGTAGATTATCTGCGTGAGATCGCTTCGGGAAAACAAGGCCGGGCTTATTTGCGTGTCTTACCGCGTCCAGGCGGCGGCAGCGTGGTCGTCATGACGTTGCCGGTTCCTGGCGGCGCGAATGCCGGGACGGTGTCTCAGATCCTGAGTCAGGAACTCAAGGCGCTCGTCGATCTAGGCGATCTAGCCGAACCAGGCGAATCGTGCACGGAAGAGCGGCGTTCGCCCTAGAAGTTAATAGCAGGCCCTAAATCCCCACGCCGTAATCGGCCGTCGGAAACGCATCTCCGGCATGCGAAAAAATGTCGTACTGCGTGCGCTTGTTGAATTTGTAGCGCAAACGCAACTCATGGCCGACATATAGACCAAGGGCGGCCATTCCGAGCGCGACTGAGGCCCAGCCAACGATTCGGAAGAGGCAGCTTTCACCAGTGGAGCATTGTTCATTGGACTTCGGGATTTCCGCCATTTCTTTACCTCTTGTAGCGTTTTGACTATTCCTTATGATGTGGCGAGCGCGGTTACGTACAGCTATTTTTTACTGATGGCCGTGCACGCCTCACATCGAAAATGCTTTAGCCCGCTCTAACTGAACAGATAGCGTAGCTTCCTTATCGTCATGATAACGCAGCTTGATTAGGGGAACGTTACCACGGAGAGGCCACAAAAGGGCTATTTCATCCTGTCGATTTGCTGAAGCAGAGAGACTTTTCGCTCCGCCGGTAGAAAGCTGGCCTCGACGGAGTTTGCCGCTAGCTCGCGGAGATGTTCCTCGGTAAAGCCGAAGGCGGTATAAGCAAGGCGGTATTCGCCCTCAAGATCGCTCTCAAACATCGTTGGATCGTCGGAGTTCAGCGTAACCATCAGGCCGGCATCGAAGTACCGGCGGACTGGATGTTCTTCGAGCGAGACGCAGCAGCCCGTGCGCAAATTCGACGAGATGCATATTTCAACGGGAACCTGCCGTTTGGCCAGCACCTCCATTAACTCGGGATCCTGTTCCGCCGAAAGGGCATGCCCAATGCGCTCCGCGCCGATATTGAGAGCGCCCCAGATCCCATCCGGTCCAGTTGTCTCCCCGGCATGGGCGGTCAGGCGGAGTCCGGCATCGCGCGCCTCGCGGTAAAGATCGCGAAATGGCTCGGCGCCTGTGCGGCGCTCGTCGCCGCCGATACCGATCCCCACAATGCTCGGCGATTCTTGCTTCAGCTCAGCAGCTTTGCGAAAGACCCGGGCGGCCTCCTCCGGTCCAAAGTGGCGAACCGCATCGAAGATCCAATAGAGTGTGATGCCGAACTTTTGCTCGGCGCGCCGCCGCGCTCGTTCCATCCCTTGAAAGAGCGGCTCGAATCGGATCCGTCTCCAATAATAGATAACGCCGACGGAGACATAGACCTCGGCATGCACGACGCCCTGAGCGTTGAGCCCCTCGAGCATGCGATAAGTGATCAGCTCATAGTCCTCCGGGCTGCGCAGGCGCTCACTGACCGCCTTAAATGCCATAAGAAAGCCCGTGAAGTCGGTGTACCGGTAGAGTGCCTGGGCTTGATCGAGCGTGAGCCGCTCTTCATCGTATCGCCCACTCAACTCGACGAGTGTTTCTGGAGAGACGGTGCCCTCGAGATGTAAATGCAGCTCAGCCTTAGGCAGCGTGCGCAGCCACTCGTGCGAAATCTCTTGCCGCGCGGCGGTCATAGGGAAGATGGGGGAAGCCGGTTCGGCTGGGGGGCGAACTCGCTGCGCTTCCTGCTATAGAAAAAGTAGATGCCGAGACCGATGATCAGCCAGCCAAAAAAACGGAGCCAGGTAATCATGGGAAGCCCTGCCATGAGCAGCCCGCAAAATACGGTGCTGAGAACAGGTGCGGCAATTCCGCCCGGAGCGCGAAAGCCGCGCCGCCGCTCAGGCTCGCGAATGCGCAGGATCACCACGCCGATCGAGACCAGCACAAAGGCAAAGAGCGTTCCGATATTCGACAAATCGGCCAATGTCCCGATATCCAGTAGTCCGCTCGGAATCGCCACTACGATGCCGGCGATCCAGGTCGCTGTCGCAGGGGTCCGAAAACGTGGGTGCACCTTGCCGAACCAGCTGGGAAAAAGCCGGTCGCGCGACATCGCGAACCAGATCCGCGCCTGCCCCAGTTGGAAGACGAGAATCGAGGAGATCATGCCCATCATCGCGCCCAGGAGCACGACGAGCCGAACCCAGTTCAGGGTGGCCGATCCGGTTTCGATCGAGAGCTTCTTGAGCGTGTTGACCACGGGCGCCGCATCGTCGACCAGCGTCTGCCAGGAGATCAACCCGGTGAGCACCATCGAGACGCTCACATAGAGAACGGTGCAAACGATCAGCGTTCCCAGAATGCCTATGGGAACGTCGCGTTGCGGCCTCCGGCATTCTTCGGCGGCGGTCGATATCGAGTCGAAGCCGATGTAGGTGAAAAATATGATGCTGCCCCCGGTAAGGACGCCGGACCAGCCGTTGGGGCTGAAGGGATGCCAGTGCGCCGGGTGGATGAAGAACGCTCCGGCGGCGATAAATACCAGAATCGCTCCAATCTTCAGCAGCACGATGATGTTGTTGGTTCCCGCGGATTCGCGGATGCCCCGCACCAGCACGACGGTGATCAGCATGACGATGAGGAAGGCGGGGATATTGAAGCCAAGATGCCAGCCCGGCGCATAGATGGTTCTGCCTTGAAAATCCGTGAGCCCGGAGGGTAGAAATGCGGGCGAAATCCATCTCGCGGTCGGGTGGATGCCGAACCAGTCCATGAAATCGGCAATATGTGCCGCAAAGCCGACGCACACGGCCATGTTGCTCACCGCGTACTCGAGGATCAGGTCCCAGCCGATGATCCAGGCGATCAGCTCGCCCATGGTCGCATAGGTATAGGTGTAGGCGCTGCCGGCAATCGGAATCATGGATGCGAGTTCCGCGTAGCAGAGTCCCGTAAAAGCGCAGACGACCGCGACCAGAAGCATGGAAACAGCCAGCGCAGGACCCGCGCCCGGACGTCCCGCGAGCGCATGGTGGTGAACCAGGTAGTCGAGCACAGGGGTGCTTAGAATCGACGAGGTATCGAACTTCTCGCCTGCGATCGCGGTACCGATGACCGTAAAGATGCCGGAGCCGATGACCGCGCCGATCCCGAGCGCGGTGAGCGACCAGGGGCCGAGCGTCTTTTTCAGACAGTGCTCCGGCAACTCTGAGTCGCTGATCAGCTTGTCGATCGATTTAGTCGCGAACAGTTGCTGTCGCAGTGCCTCGGCTCCTGGCGCAGAGGATCTTACCGGCTGGACGCCTTCCTTGAATCCATCGCCAATCTCGGGTGCCCCATCCTTGCGTAGCAAGGGTGGGATTCCCCCTTCGATCGCATTGAGCTAAAGTGCGAAGTTCAACTGAGGCTTCTAGCGCTTGCTTTGACCTCGGGTGAGCTTTTTGACCTTCTTCTTCTTGAAGCCTCTTGGGGTGGTGCGCGCAGCCTTGGGAGCCGCCTTTTTGCGCGCGGCGCGCTTGATCTTCTTCCGCTCCAACTTGTCTTCGATTGTTTTCGTATTGGCCATCGTGAACCTGTCTAAACCCTCTCCAGATGCGCAAATTTTTCCACGAGCTTTTTCACCCCGAATTCTCGAAATTGTACCGTAATCTTGGCGTCATCACCCTCTCCTTCGCGCCGGAAGACGACGCCCTCTCCATATTTCGGATGGCGGACGCGCTCTCCGCTGCGCAATCCGGTCAAGCTCGTGGGCGAAGGCAGATCCATCTTTGGCCGGCTGATGTTCCCCTGGCGCGAACGAAAGAATTGCGCCACATTGTCGAGAGAAGCCTCTCCTGGCGCCGTCTTCGAGTCGTGCCCACCCCGGGCCCGGCTCGAGGCGATGGGTGAGCGTGCGCTCTGATCCTCGTCTTCATAGCGGTAGTGCGGAGACGATTCCCACCCATTGCCGCTTCCCCGTCCGGAGGAGTAGCGATCCCCATATCCGCCCCGGGTGGGGGTGCGCTGCGCCGGGGTTAGGTCTTCGAGCAGATGCTGCGGAATTTCTTCAAGGAAGCGTGACGGCGTGCTGGCCTCGGGCATGTCATTGCCATAGCGGCGCCGATAGCGCGCTCGGGTCATGACCAAGGCATCCATTGCCCGCGTCATGCCGACGTAGCAGAGCCGCCGCTCCTCCTCGAGTTCCATCGGGTTGTTGAGAGTGCGCGAATGAGGAAAGAGCCCCTCTTCCATCCCTGCCAGCAGCACCAGCGGAAACTCGAGGCCCTTGGCGGCGTGCAGGCTCATCAGCGTCACGCGGGAGTCCGGCTTGTACTGATCGGTGTCGCTGACCAATGCGGCATGGTCGAGAAACTCCGCCAGAGTCTCTCCACGCCGCTCGGCATCCTGCGCGGCATTGGCCAATTCCTTCAGGTTTTCAATCCGGGAGAGGGACTCCGGCGTCCCTTCGAGTTCAAGTGCGCGAATGTATCCGGTCCGGTCGATCAGAAAGCGGATCAATTCGGGCAGAGTCGCGCTGTCGCCGGGTTTGCGAAAACCGGGGACCGCGGGCTCCTCCGCCGTTTCGAAGGCCGGGGCCTCTGCCTCTTGCTGCTCTCCAAAATCAAAACCGATGTCTGCGAGAGCGTCGAAGTCGCCGTCATCGGGCGAAGGAAGGCTTGCATCTCCGGGGGCAACGTCCTCCGCGAGTTTGTTGGCGAAGTTAGGCGCAAGCATCGCCCGGGCGTCCTCGATCATCCGGCGAAAAGTATCGAGCGCCATGCATGCCCGTTGGGGCACGAGACGCTCTTCGACCGCCCGGTCGATCGCGCTCCACAGGCTCATGCCCGTCTCCAGGCCGAGCCGCTCCAGCACCTCGAGGGTGGTTTTGCCGATGCCGCGCACCGGAGTGTTGATGATGCGGCCCAGCGCGATCGAGTCATGCGGATTTTCGACCAGCCTCAGATAGCACAACAGGTCCTTGATCTCGCTCCGCTCGTAAAAGGAAAAGCCGCCGACCATGGTGTATTGAATCCCATAGCGGCGCAGCGCTTCTTCAACCAAACGGGACTGCGCGTTGGTGCGATAGAGCACGGCGATGCGCGGCGGATCCTGCTCATCGCTCGTCCGCCGGATATATTTCTGGATGTAATCGGCGGCAAAGAGCGCCTCATTCTCTCCGTCGGGAGCTTCGTAGTAGCCGATCTTGGCTCCGCCCTCGCGCGACGTCCACAGCGTCTTTCCTTTGCGCCGCAGATTCCGCGCCACGACGGCCGACGCTCCTTCCAGGATCACGCCCGTCGAGCGATAATTCTGCTCCAGCCGGATCGTTTTCACCTCAGGAAAGTCCCGCTCGAATTCGAGAATGTTGCGGATATCGGCGCCGCGCCAGGAATAGATGCTTTGGTCCTCGTCGCCAACCACGCAGATATTGTGCTCCGGGCCGGTGAGCAGCTTCATCAATTCATATTGCGGCCGATTGGTGTCTTGATACTCATCGATCAAAAGGTAGCGATAGCGGCGGTTGTAGCGCTCCCGCACCTCCCCGGAGGAGCCGAGCAGGCGCACGGTTTCGAGCAGGAGGTCGTCAAAGTCGAGGGCATTGGCCTTGCGTAGCTCCTGGCGATAGATCTCGTAGATATGCGCGATCCGCTCGCTCTCCGGATTGGCGGATTGCAGATAGACCTCTTGCGGGTCGAGCATGTGGCTCTTCGCCCAGGAGATGCGGGAGAGGACGGTGCGCGGCGTCAGCTGCTTGAGGTCCAGGCCCATGCGGCGCATCGCCTGCTTAACGATGGCCTGCTGGTCGGCATCGTCGTAAATCGCAAAATTGCGCGTGAGGCCCTCTCCGCCGATGCGCAACACCTCGATGTCGCGGCGCAGAACGCGCACGCAAAAGGAGTGGAAGGTGGCGAGCAGCGGTTTCGCGAGCGTGCGGTGGTCGAGCAGGCGATCGACGCGCTCGGCCATCTCTGCCGCTGCCTTGTTGGTAAAGGTGACAGCCAGAATGGAATCCGGCTCGACTCCGCGCTCCTCGATGAGATAGGCGATGCGGTGCGTGATGACCCGGGTCTTGCCCGAACCGGCGCCGGCCAGGATCAGCAGCGGACCGTCCACCGCCTCTACGGCTGCGCGCTGTTGCGGGTTCAATTTGTCGAGTAGATGCTGCACTACCGGTCCTGACTGCATGTTCTGGAGGGCATAACAGACTTCTAGTGTACCGCCCGTGCTTACGGCATGCGGCTTGTGATCGAATCCTATGCATGGAGAATTTGCTGGATAACTTACGGCGGAAAACGCGGCGCAGGGTTTGCGTCTTTTGCGGGTCGAGCGATGGCAATCGGGTTGAATACCGCCAAGCGGCCGTCGCGCTCGGCCGGCTCCTTGCAGAAGCCGGGTTAGGACTGGTTTATGGCGGAGCCCATGTTGGACTGATGGGCGCGCTGGCGGACTCGGCTCTCGCCTCCGGTGGCGAGGTGATTGGGGTCATTCCCCGGGCCCTTGCTGTCCGCGAGCTTGCGCATCGCCATCTGACCAAGCTTTACGTCGTCCAAACAATGCACGAGCGCAAGGCCAAGATGGCGCAGAAGTCGGATGCTTTTGTCGCGCTGCCCGGCGGCTTTGGCACCCTCGATGAATTCTTCGAGGTCCTCACTTGGTTCCAGCTCGGAATCCATAGCAAGCCGTGTATGCTCGTCAACACTTGCGGCTACTTCGACGGCCTGCTCCAATTTTTGGATATCGCCGTCGAGCAAGGCTTCCTCAAACCGGAAAATCGCGCGCTCGTCCATCAGGCACCCGATCCGGGCGAGGCCCTGCCAATGCTGAACAGGCTGTGGCGGCAGCCTTGAGCGGGGTTGGCAGCCTTGAGCGGGGTTGGCAGCCTTGAGCGGGGTTAAAGGAGAAAGCCTTGAGCGGCGTATTCTTAAAGACAGCCAAGTGTTCGAAAGCCGCTTATGAGCCACGAAGGAATCCGTTTCGTTCATCAGGACGAACTCCGCAGGTTGGACGAGGAGAATGCGTACTCCAATCGCGAGCTGCCCCGAGAGGCGACACAGCCCGCCCGCGTCTGCGTGAACAAGACAACCGGCACGGGCGTCGAGATCTTCTGGAAAGACGGCCACCATAGCAGTTGGAACTTCGCCTGGCTGCGCAACGCCTGCCCTTGCGCCACCTGCATCCTAGAGCGCGAAGCAGCAGGCCGCAAACCGGGAGAAGCGAAGCCGCAACCGGTAAGCCTCTTGCCTATGTACACGGCCCCCGTGCGGCCGGAGGAAGTCGAACCCGTCGGCAACTATGCCATCCGTTTCCACTGGAGCGACGGCCACAAAACCGGCATTTATTCCTGGGATTACCTGCGACGCGGTTGCCAATGCGAGCAGTGCCGCAGCCTAAAGTCGTCAGATGACAGTCCCCAGAAGTCAGTAAAAACTGACCTGGGAGATGAAACTGAGAACTGACAACTGACAACTGACAACTGAGAACTGAAGTATCAATCGGCCGTGAGGATCAGGCACTTCAGGTATTCCGTCTCCGGAATGTTGAGGATGACGGGATGGTCGGGCGAAGCTCCGCGGCGTTCGAGAATACGCAGGCGGCGCCGGGCGTCCCCCGCGGCACTCGCGACAACGCCTTGAAACTCGTCCTGCGAGATGTGGTGCGAACAGGAGCAGGTGACCAGCGTGCCGTTCGGACGCAGCATCTTGAGAGCCCGGAGATTGAGTTCCTTATAACCGCGCAGCGCCCCTTCCACCGCGCGCTTGGATTTCGCGAAGGCCGGGGGATCGAGCACGATGGTGTCGAAGGTCTTTGCTGCGCCGCTCCAATCGCGCAGCAGATCGAAGGCATTGGCCTCCATCCAGTCGACCTCGCCCGAGATGCGGTGCCGGTTCACCGCTAGATTTTCTTCCGCCACCTCGAGCGCCGCGCGGGAGGCGTCGACGCCGGTGACGCGGGAGCAGGTCCGCGCGAGGTGCAGCGCAAAACCTCCCTGGTAGGTGCACACGTCGAGAGCTTCGCCGTGTGCATGGCGCTCTGCCGCCGCATAGTTCAGCCGCTGGTCGAGAAAGGCCCCGGTCTTCTGTCCCGCCCGGGCGTCATAGTGAAACGCCAGCCCGTTGATGTGGAAGATGGTCGCGAGCTGCGGAAAGGGCTCTTTGGAGTAGAGCGGATCGTCGCTCGGCGGGCTCAATTGCTCGAGCTCCTGGATGCGTGGGTCGGCGCGCTCGACAATGGTCGAAGGGTCGAGCCTCGCCGTGAGCGCCTTGACGATCGTCGCCCTGGTATCTTCCCGATCGAGCGCTTTGGCGAGGATCTCGAGGAGAATGAGGTCGCCGTACCGGTCGACGATGATGCCCGGGAGCTGGTCGGCCTCGCTCGAGACCAGGCGGCAGGCGTCGCTTCCCTCGTCCAGCATTCCGTCGCGCAACTCGAGCGCCTTCCGCAGACGCATGTCGAGCAATGCCAAGCCAGGCATCGTGATCGGCTACCGGGCCGGTCGAGACCAGCCGCAAAGCAATCTGCGAGTGGGGACTCCATAGGGCCGTGCCCAGTGGAAGACCCCGGTCGTCGGCAACGGCGAGCAGACCCGAATCTCCCGGAACAAGTTGCTCAATGTCCGATTGGTAAACCCAAACATGGCCCGCGCGGAGCCGTTCGGCGGCTCTCCGCGAGATGATCGCCACGGGTCCTTCGTCAGCCGAAAAGCGAGTTTGGGACTTCGCGGGAACGTGTCGTCGATCAGGCTGTGGCTTGGGAGAGGATTGGCGGCGAGGCACGATGATCGATCTTCTCACGGGCGATGTCGATACACCCTAAGGCAGGGGGAATAGGACGCCGGGCGGGTACCCGGAGACGAAGCCAGGAGTCATCCAGTACCGCGCCGGCTCATAATGATTTTCGGCGGTAAAGGGAGCGAGAAAACTCTCCCCGGCCAGATCGTCCCTCACGAAAAATGCGTTAACGCCCGTGATATTGCAACCGACCAGGCTGTAATTCTTGCTTCGCATCAAGCGCTCGAGGGCGGTCAGAGACGCGCTGCAATAATCCGTGAATCCCCAGACAAAGTCCGCCTTGTAGGGCATTACCCAATCGATCGGCGGCGCGAATTTCGCGTTATATTCCACAATCACCACACGCGCCGTGAGATGCATCGCTTGGAGAATGTGATATTCATTGCCGTCGATATCGATACTGAAGAGGTCGAGATCGTCCAAGCCCGGTTGCGCCGCAAGTTTGGCGATGGTCTCGGAGGTGACAAACCCCTCTATGAATTGCAGCTTCCCACTGCTCAGCAGTGGTGAAAAACGCTCGCGTATCGCCCGCGCATCGTTGGGGCTACCGTCGATCCAGCCTCCGCTCCAACCCTGGAGCAGGAGGGCAACCGTGTTGTTCTCGCAGCCATTGCCCACTCCAATTTCGAGGAACCGCTTCGACTGCGTGCCGACGCGCCGGAAGATTTCCGCAATGATCCCATCTTCGTCATTCTGCGAGTAGATTTTGTGGCCGTATTTGAGGAGCCGGCGCGGATCGCCGTTGCGTGGATCGGCCAGAAGCGCCAGCCTCGCGTGCAAGGTTTGGGCCGCCGCCGAAGCTTCAAGATACCGCTCAAAGTCGAGCCCGGCAGACCGCATCAACTTGCCAACCATTCGACGGATCATTCGATTGCCAGGGCCTCGAGTTGACTCAAGTCGGCGGAGGGCGTCCGCCGAGCAATCATCTCATACCCGGTCTTTCCCCCAGGACTCGCAGGAGGACTCGCTGGACTGCAAGGCAATTGCGCCCTTGTCCTCTCTCCGGGTGGTGCAGTTGGGAGTACGGGCTGGTAGGTCTGGGCTGATAGGGCAGGGCTGGTAGGGCAGGGCTTCAGCCCTGCCATCCCCAAGATCCAAAAATATCGGGCTTTAGCCCCTGAGGTACAACTCGTGCAAAATGTACCACTACGCAAACCTCGTGAGTCCTTGACAGCAAGGTGCTCAACTTTCTAAAATAACCATAGAACCGCGACTTATCTTTATCGCCAAACTCTGTGGAATGAACGGCTTATATAGTTTATCCCGCTCTGTTGGCGGGCGAACCCCGTGACTTGGCAGCCGTTCTTGCATGGCTTGGCAGCCAAGCTTGAAGGAACGTCCCATTCCCGCGTAGGCCGCCGTCTATGTTGACGTGATGGTTCAGGGCAGGTGGGCAATGTCTTCCGACCTTCGGATTAGTCCCCGTGAGCGGCTGGTCCTGAACGCCATTATCGAGACCTACATTGCGACTGGAGAGCCGGTTGCGTCGCAGGCGGTGGCGCGCGTCTTTGACAACCAGGAAGGCTTGAGCTCGGCAACCATTCGCAACGTCATGGCGGCTCTTGGCGATTCCGGCTTGCTCGAGCAACCGCACACCTCCGCCGGGCGGATTCCTACGGCGCAAGCCTTTCGCTTTTATGTTGAGCAGCTTACGGCGATTCCCCGGACGGCGCCGGACGTGCTCGGGCAAGAGCGGCGCGAGCAGATTGAGGACAGCTTTACGGGAGTGAACAGCCGGGAGCAGTTTCTCGAGAGGACATCGCATGTGCTCGCGCTGATTTCAAGCGGAGTGGGCTTGGCCATAGCCGCGAATGTGGAGTCGCACGCGCTCGATCATATTCATTTCTCTTGGCTCTCTACCGGACGCGTCCTCGCCGTTGTCGTCACCAAGTCCGGCGTAGTGCTTGACCGTGTACTCGCGCTCGACCGTGATCTCTCCATCGCGGAGCTCGAAATGGCCGCTGCTTTTCTCAACCAGAATTTTCGCGGCTGGTCGATCGAGCGCGTGCGCAGTGAAATGGCGCGCCGCATCGAGCAGGAGCGCAACGAATACGACCAGCTCATGCGGGCGGTCGAGGAACTCTGCCGAAAGGGAGCGCTCGTGCAGGATAGCGCCGGGCAATCCGTCTTTATTGAAGGGGTCGCGAATCTCATTGCCGGGGAGTTGGATGGCCGGCGTCTGCGCCAGCTGCTCGGCGCGCTCGAGGCCAAGCAGCGTCTGATCGAGCTGCTCGATGCCTACGTGGGAGCACGCCAGGAGTTCGTACGTGTGGTGGTTGGGCTGGAAGATGACTTTCCCGAGATGCGCAATCTGGTTCTGATCGGGGCGCCTGCGCGGCTGGGTACGCAGAGGCTGGGCACCGTCGCCGTGATCGCCCCTACCCGCATACAATACCAGGAGACGATCGGGGCCGTCTCCTTCATCGCCCAACTCTCGGATCGCATTCTCCAGGCGCCGCAATAAAAGGCTCTGAGAAAAGAAAATCGGGAGTGGCAGTCCTCGAATCAACATAATAGACAGGCAACGTTAGGAATCATTATGGCAACTCCCAAGAAATTTACCGGTGAGCTGGTCGACGCACAAGAAGACGGCGGCTCCGTCTCCGGCCGGGTCAATGAGGGATCGGCCGCTTCTGGCCGCAGCCCCGGCGCGCCGGAGTTCCCGGAGCTGCCGGAAACGGGGGAGAAGATCTCGCAGGAGGATTTCGACCGCCTCAAGGCGGACCGCGACCAACTCTTCGACCGCGTCGCCCGTCTGCAGGCCGAGTTTGAGAATGTCCGCAAGCGGGAAGCTCGGGAACGGGCGGATTTTCGCGACTTCGCGGTGGGCAATGCCATCGAGCAATTTCTTCCGGTGCTCGATAACTTCCGGCTGGCCCTCGGATCCTCGGCTTCCCCTGAACAGTTGCGGACCGGCGTGGATCTGATCGTGAAGCAGATGGAAGAGGTTCTGCGCTCGCTCAACGTCCAGCCGGTAGAGACCGTCGGGGCGGTCTTCGATCCGCGTATTCATGAGGCGCTTGAGAAGGTGGAGCGCGACGATCTCCCCGATAACCAGGTCCTCGACGAGGTTCGCCGCGGATATCGCATTCGTGAGCGGCTGCTGCGTCCGGCGCTGGTTCGAGTGGTGAGCAACCCGCGGCAGAAAGAAGTATGAGTCAACGATCCAACGTGGAAAAAATCGATTATTACGAGCTTTTGAGTGTCACCCGTGCCTGCAGCGATCAGGAGCTGAAGACGGCCTACCGTCGTCTCGCGATGCAGTATCACCCTGATCGCAATCCTGACGATCCGGCCGCCGAAGAGAAGTTCAAGCAGGCGAGCGAGGCCTATCAGGTCCTCTCGGATCCAAAGCGCCGGGCGGCGTATGACCGCTACGGGCACGCCGGCGTCACCCCAAACGGTTCCGGCTTCGAAGGCTTCGCCGGTACGGATATCGGAGATATCTTTGGCGACTTCTTCGGCGAGATGTTCAACGTCGGGGGAGCAAGCCGTCGTGGCTCGCGCGCCCAGCGCGGCCGCGATGTTCAACATGAGCTCCATCTGTCCTTTGAAGAGGCTGTTTTCGGCAAGCAGGCGGAGGTCGAGATCAGCCGCGCCGAAGTCTGCGCGGATTGCCGCGGCACAGGCTCGGCTGCCGGACGTGGTCCCTCCACCTGCCCGCAGTGTGCCGGGCGGGGCCAGGTGCGGTATCAGCAAAGCTTCTTCTCGATTGCCCGCCCCTGCACCGGATGCAATGGGACCGGTCAGATCGTCACCGATCCTTGCCCCACGTGCCGCGCCGATGGCCGCGTGGAACGCCGCCACACCCTCACCGTGAATGTGCCCGCGGGTGTCGAGGATGGCACGCGCATTCGTTACCAGGGCGAAGGGGATGCGGGACGCTTTGGTGGACCGGCTGGCGATCTCTACATGATGCTGAACGTGAAGGCGCACGAATTTTTCGAGCGCGACGGCTACGACCTGCACTGTGTCGTGTTCGTTTCTTTTCCCCAGGTTGCGCTGGGCGCGGAGATTGAGATTCCGACGCTCGAAGGCAAGACCACGCTCAAGGTCCCCGAAGGATCGCAGAGCGGCAGGGAATTTCGTTTGCGGGGCAAGGGCGTCCCCCACCTCAATGAGCATGGCCGCGGCGACCTGCTCGTCGAAATCGTCGTGCAGACTCCCAAGAAGCTGACCAAGGCGCAGCGCGAACTCATCCACCAGCTCGGCGAATCGATCGAGATCGAAAATACCGCCACTTCGCGCAGCCTCTTCGGCAAAATGAAGGACTTGTTCGCTTAGCAGGCTGATTAAGACACTTGGCCGAAGCAACCGGTTTTCCTCGCTGCTCGTCTCTCGGCGTTGGTATCCTTATAGGACCGTGCCTATCCTCCCTAACCTTAAAACCATTGGAAGCCGGAGCGGTTTCAGCGCCGGAGCGAATCCATGCCGGTAACGCTCGCCCAATGGACTGAGCACCGGCGCCGTCAACAGAATCCGCTGTGGCCTTCGAGCGGCGTATTCTGGAACGACGTCGCGATCTTCGCCGTCGTCTGCGCGGGCGCGCTCAGCATCAATCTCGTTGGCAGCCTACCCGGCGACGAGATCGTCGTTCTCATCCTGTTCCCATTTCTGGTGATCAACCATGGCAAGCGCGCCTTCCGCCGCGAATACCTTTGGTTTTACATTCTGCTGGGCGGCTGGCTCTTCGGTACCATCACTGGCGATCTGTATCTGGGAACCTCTCTTGCCAATAAGCTGAAAGGCATCGCAAGGGTCGTCTTCCTCGGCTTGGATTTCGTCACTCTGGCCATTCTCATCAACAGGAAGACTCGAGGCTTCATTGTCTTCTTTTTGGCCGATGCCGTTTTGCTGTTCGGGCTCGAGAAAATTTGGAGGTGGGGGTGGCATCCTGACCCAGTGGAAGTACGGGCTCGACGGGGCCGTGTCCCTCCCGGCCCTCGTGCTTTCCTCGTATTTCTTCGCCAAGGGAAAATACCCGATCAGCATCTTGATCGCACTTGGCCTGGCTGCGCTGAACTTGCACTATGCCGTTCGTTCGCAGACCGCGATCTGCCTGATGGCGGCGGTGGTTGTGTTGCCGATCGCCGGTGTCCGCAAGGGCCAAGCCGGCCGCGCTCTTGGCGGCGCGGATCTTTTCAAACTCCTGATCGTTTTCGCGCTGACCGGCGGAGCCGCATACGGAGCCAATCAGGCGGTGAAGTACGCCGCCAGCCATCACTATTTCGACGAACAGACCGAGGCTAAATTCGAATCGCAATCGGCGGGCAGGCTCGGAGTGCTGGTTGGTGGCAGACCGGAAACGCTCGTAGCCATCCAGGCCATTATC
The DNA here is from genome assembly GCA_963746665.1 of uncultured Acidobacteriaceae bacterium. Taxonomy (GTDB): domain Bacteria; phylum Acidobacteriota; class Terriglobia; order Terriglobales; family Acidobacteriaceae; genus PALSA-350. Next base: position 633,254 of record CAVVBW010000001.1, read on the forward strand.
GATAGCCCCATCATCGGCCACGGATCCTTTGCGGTAAGACCAAAGTATCTTCAAATGATGCAGGATATCCAGTATGAATATGACTACACGGGTTCCGATGAACCGGTCGATGTTCAAAACCCCAGCATTCCCACCCACTCACACCTGACGCAGGCTTGGGTAGAATCGGGTATTCTGGGTGGCATATTTTGGATTTATGTACTGGTTCTGGTAGGTCGCACGTTCGTGCGGGCCGTCCTCCAGCGTAATGCCTTGATGCCACTCTATTCTTTTCCCACGGTGGGCTTTACTTGGGACGTGCTCTTTTCCCCTATGGGCAGCACCGATCGTTTGGTGGCGGCGTTTGCGGTCCTGCTGTGTTATGACTTTCTGAACGCAGGGGAAGGGAAACAAGTGCTCTCCCGTCGGCCGCGCGCTCGAACCGTGCGCGGGAACGGGCAATTCCGGCAGTTCCAACCCTCCACGAACAGGAGTTAGGCAAGTCTGGCAGGTCAGGGCTGGTAGGTCAGGGCTTTTTAGCCCTGACAGCACGCGGGCGGGCGTATCGAGAGCATTTCCAAACAGAGTGCAGGTGGTGGATGAAAATCGTTTCCAGACTTCTCCCAAAACGAGTCCGTCATCGGCTGAGGCGGGGGTTCGATTCCCTCTACTCCAAGCAATTGCCGGACAAGGAAACGATAGGAGTCTTGTCGCAATGGACGATCGTTACACGGGATATGCGTCCCGGCGCGGTAATTTATAGCGGTGGCGTAGGTGAAGACATCACCTTCGAACAGGAGCTGATTCGAAGATTTGGAGTCAAGATCAATATCTTTGATCCTTCTCCGGTAGCCCAGCGCACGATTGCTCTTGCCAATTCCGATCATCTGCTCTTCCAGCCTGTCGGGCTCTCCGCCTCCCCTGAACAGAGGCTTCTCCGTAGGGGGCGGCGAAGGAGGCGGCACCTGGTTCAAGGCCGGCGGCGACAGGACCGTTCCCTGCACTACACTTCTCTGTGAGATGGAAAAGAACGGCCACCATTCGATCGACCTGCTAAAAATCGACATTGAGGGCTTTGAGTATGAGGTGCTGGAAAGCTGTTGGAGCGCGGACATCCCGATTAAACAGATTTGCGTGGAGTTCCATGATTTTTTCCCGGAGATCCCTAAAGCGAAAACCACCGAAGCAATTCGCGCCTTGAAATCTCGCGGCTTTGAACTGATTCATCGCCATCGGCACGACCACACGTTTCTCAAGCAGCCCCGTCGTGGCACATATACGTAGCTCCCAAGTCAACCATGCCGCTTTCGCAACCGTCTCTGAGATCAGAAGAGTCAACGGAAATGTCCTTCGCGCGCAGCAAGCTCCTGTGGGTTGCCGGTGTGTGCTTGATCTTGCTGGTGTTTGCAATTCATATGCTGACGATCGAGCGTCAGGCGGCATGGAACGATGAGGTATTTGTTGTCTCTACGGGCTTGTCGATGGCCCGCTCGCAGCCGCCCAATCCGAGCCCCACGGCGCAATATCCAGGGTCGGATTCTCCCATTAAATTTTATGGCCCGGTTTCCTTCGCGGCCGCTGCGCTTCAGATCCGTGCCTTCGGTTTGTCCGTGGCATCGTGGCGCCTCGTCTGTTTCGCGGGGGTCATTCTCACCGTTCTGGTGTCGATCGCACTGGTCAGGCTTGCAGGTGGCGGCAAGTGGGCGCAGTTGACTGCGGCTCTTGTCCTCGCCCTTGCTGGGTCGATCACCACGCGGCAGCCGGGCCGATGGGACTTCGTTACAGCGGGGTTATTCCTCAGTGGGTTGCTGCTCTTCCTCCGCAGTGTCCAGTTGGGCGGCCGGGCCTTGCTTTGGAGGGTAATGGTTGCGGGCGCGCTCGCCGGCCTCGCCTTGGGCTCCACCCCGCGCGCACTCACGCTCTGCGTCGCCGCGCTCGTCTCCGCGCTGCTGGCCGCGTTGTTCTTCGGCAACGCCCGTAAAAACCTTCTGCTTGGGGCGCTGGGGATATCGATCGTTGCGCCGCTCGTCCAAACCCTTCTGCTCCTGCCGTGGGGTCTTAACTCGTTGTCCTGGTACGCTTATGTCAGGCAGACCACAAGTCAGGACGCTCTAGACGTGACGCCCATCGTAGGCCAGGGCGCCTGGGATCTCGATCTCGCTATCCACAAAAGCTTCGTTCTCGTCTTTCTGTTGCTGTTTCTCGCTGCCCTGACCGGTGCCGTCGCGCATTTGAGGTCCGCTCAAAAAGATCCCAAGCTCGCGCTCAAGGTACTGCTAACCCTCTTCGCCGTGGTAAATCTTTCCCTGATGCTGTTGCTTATCGGGCGCTCGCTCGGGCAGAGTGTCTTCTGGATGCCGCCGGCGGTGATCGCCATGTTGTCTTGGTTTGACTGGGAGTCTCTTCGAGCGAGGAAGCTTGGCTCGCTTGCCGCGGGTCTTGTGGGCGTCGCCCTGCTCGTTCTCATATTTCAGGACGCGCAGAACGAAATCGTCAACTTGTTGACGTGGAATCGCAGCAGCAACTCTGACCTCACCGCGTTCGTACGGAAGACCCTGCCGAAGAACGCTGTGGTCTACGGTCCGGTCGGCGGATATTTCTATTCGGTCGAGATGGCAGGCGCGGAGTATCTCTACTTCCAAAATCAAGCGCGAGGCCGTCCCTCCGATCCGCACGCATCGCTTGCCGGGAAGATCGAGGAGGAAGTCTGCCTTCACCCGACCTACGCAATATGGCCGGAGCCTGATCCGGCACATCAGCCATTTTGGGCGCCCATGCCTGAGCCTTTGATAACACGCTCCGAGCCCAAGGTTGGCGAATTCCGCGAGCCGCCATTGTCTCCCTGGACAGAAGGCCTGTTGCGCCGGATGGGACCGGTCGGCGACAAATACGGCTATCCGGACGTGGCGATTTATCCCCTGCGGAGCCTGGATCGCTGCGGAAAACCCTAGAACTTAAGAACAGGCTCTAAATCCCCGCGGCCCAATGAGGCAACATACGAGACCCGCCATCGAAGCGCGGAGTCCCCAGCAAGCGAGCTTGCTGGGGTGGGAAGAGGGGCTCGTGCTGCTGCCAATGCTCGTGAACCCATATATGCAACCAGTTCTAATCGTCGGAGTTCTAGAATCATGCATATGACCAGGGGCCGTCGCCTGATACTTTTGCTGTGTCTCTGCGCCGCGATTACTCCGCTCATATATATGTTGGGACGCACCTTCGCGCTGCACCCGTTTTGGGACGCCCGCATCTATGCGGACGCCACCACGAACTTCAGCCAGGGCAAGTCTCCCTACTTCCTGCCCTATGACCTTCCATTCATCTATCCGCCAGTCTTCGTTGTGATCGCGAGTTGGCTGGGACGGCTGCTCACGCCGGCTGTGGGCTGGAAGCTCTACCTTTCGGTCCATATCGCCAGCGTGCTCGGCCTTCCCTTTGTGCTGGCTCGCTTCTACTTGCGGGGTCTGGGAAAAATCGAAGCCTTCGCCCTATTTCTGCTGGCGCCCTTTCTGCTCACCGAGACGGTGTTCTTTGCCGGCAATATATCTTCCCTCTGTTATTGCGCAGCGCTTCTGGCAGCCGCGCCTGGACTCTCGCGCAATCGGTGGCGATGGTTTTATCTGGTGACAGTGCTGGCTGCGGCCACAAAAATCACGTTCTTGCTTTTGTTACTGTTGCCGTTGCTCGCGGCAGTCGGCCAGGTTCTTCCGAGCGCGGTTGCAACACTGGTGACCCTTGGCATCTATCTCTCGCAGAGAATCTGGATGCCCGGTCTCTATCGGCAGTTTCGCGAAGCTCTCTCTCGCCAGACATTCACTGGCCGCAATTACGGCAGTGCGCCGTACGGGGTTACGGCAAATCTGCTCGAGCGCTTTCACATGATGGGATTCGTGATTCCAGCAGCCGTGCAGATTGTCTTTGCCGGCGTGATTCTATTCATTCTTTTGCGGCTTCGCTCGCAGGTAGATCCCAGAGACGAGCGCTGGCTCGCGCTGATCCTCATTGCGATCCTTTTGATAAACCCACGCATGTTTGTGTACGACGTGACCACCGGTCTGCTTCCCGCATACATCCTGTTGATCGCCGGCATGCGTCTGCCGGTGACTTGGTTGCTGGCTGCGATCAGCATCTTGGGTTTTTTTATCGGTCACGGCGCCATTGGCTTCCTCTTTCTCCTGCTCTCCGCGTTCGTCGTTGGCGTGGCCTCTCTAAGAGGGTCTGGGGAGATGCTCCCAGTCCTTCGTGAGTATGTTCATGCGGGTTCGACGCCGCCCTCTTCGTGAGACCGGGATGAACACGTGACGTCGCGATGCCGCTTGGAAGGGTCTACCGGTGCCAGCTGGCTTTGGGGTAATAGGTCAATTGAAAGGAACCGGTAAAATCGCTTTGGCGGCCGTGGGCAAGCGCCGGCACTGTCCAAAGCTCAACCTGGCCAAAGGCATTCAGTTCCAGATTCTCCTTGAGCCGGAGCACGGCTTTCGCTTGGAAGTCGTTTTGCGTGGTTCCGCCGGGAATGAACGTCTTTGAGACCTTCGTGTTGCGGTATCCAACCTGAACATACGTTTTGGGGCTCAGCCAGTCGGTGATCCACGCCTGGCCGCCCTTGCCTTCCCGCCCTATCCAACTGCCAAACAAGTTGCCGCTATTGAGGTATAGGTCGTGATAGACAACCTCCCAGTAGAAAAACTGGCCACCCTGGTGGTTTCCCGGGGGGTCCGTCGATACGGCTTCCACCCGAAAGTCGACATGGGGAAGCTTGGGAACGCGCGAGAGATAGATGCCGGGAGTGATGGCGGCGCGGCGCGGCGCATCGAGTGGCGAGACATCGTCATGGACGATCGAATCCGAGTAGAGGGTGAGCCAGTTCTCCAGCCATGGGAGCCGCCAGGTAAAGTCAAAACTTGAGTGACGCGCTCCGGGGTCGTTCCTGCTGAATTTCTCGGCGGTGGAGACATTGCTGAAGCTGGTAAAGCTGTGCCAGAAGGAGCCGAAAGTGAGCGGCACATGACCTTCGCCGGCAAAGACCACGACTCTGGAAAAACCGAACTCCAGGTTGCGCGTGGGCTTAAAGGCGAACTTTTCCGCATGGATCCACGGAGCATTGGGGTAACGATGCCCCTTGAGATCGCCGAAGAGGGCTTCATAGCGGAATGGCCCGGTGAGGTCTGAAAGCAACGGAATGCGAACGGGATCCACGCGATTGATGCGAAAGGCGTAAATGGGGTCGGCATTGTTGCTCATCGCCATGCCACCGGTCTGCGCGGGTCCCCATACGTCTTGCGCCTTGCCCACCGAGATTTCATTCTGCCGCACAAGAAATGACAAGTTGGCATCGATCAGATGAAAGCGGTCGATCGAGGAAACGGGTTCGGGAGGCAGCTCCGGATTGTCGTCCACTTGGGCGATGAGAGCCTCGACCGACTCGGGATAGGCGACGCGCCCCGGCGCATGCTGGTACTCTCCCCGGAAATCGAGCGCCAGCCGGTGAGCTTCGGCGCTGGCCTCAAATCCGCCGATCGCGTTGAAGCCCTGCTGATAGGGCCTGCCGTAGTCGTTGATCAGCGTCTGCCCGAAGTGGTACGAGTCATTGAGGGGGCGCCCTGCGATATACATCGGCCGGGTGTAAATCTGATCGAGCTCGGCGTGGGTCGGGGGCTCAGTTGCTTCAAATCCAAATTCCTTTGCCAGGGATACAAAGATGGTCCAGGCTTCAGAGTCCTTCGGCGCCCCCTCTATTCGCGGATACGTTTCCTCGAGTATGTGCAAACAGCTCAGGCGAGTCCAGGGGCGCATATCGAGGTAAGCGGAATCGGCATATCCAAGAGAAAACAGACGCTCGAAAGCAGGGTAGATCCAATTATCGAGAGGCACATTGATGGAACCGCGATCGGAGTTGGACTCGGGGGCCATGAAGACTGGCCGGATGGCTGCCGGCAAATCCGGTTGCGCGCTGCTTTCTTGCCCGAAGAATGACCGCGGCATGCTGGCGATAATGGTGGCAACGAAAATCAGACGCAGTGCAGGTCGCATCACGAAGGTTGGTTGCCGCATCCACCCGATCCACGCAGTTGAAGTTTCAAAAAGTGCCTCTCTGCCCGGTCCGCTGATGGGCGCTTTGGATCCAGGTTCGAGTTCAGGATAGCTGACTCGGAAGGAATGCGGAAGCTCTTGTCTCCCGCGCCTCCAGCCGCGAAACCTCCGAATGCTGCTAAATTAAGGGGCAGATTCCTTGGAGCGTTCCTGTGAAGAGAGAGTTGTCGCTCGAGACTTCCCGCGGCTTGATGCTTGGTCTGGTGTTCTCTCTGTTGTCCGTTTCCTCGATCGCCGGACTGGCGCAGGCTTCGAGCACTGCATCTTCTACTTACGATCCGCGTCTGACATTTGCGCCGCTGGCGCTGCCGGACCCGGTGAATGCGTACCGGTCGAGCAATGGCGCGCCGGGGCCGGATTATTGGCAGAACGAGGCTGACTATGAGTTGCATGCGTCGCTCGATACGGCGGCGAAGCAGTTGAGTACAACCGAGACTATTACGTATACCAACAACAGTCCGGATGTGCTGCACGAGCCTGTGGGTGCAGTTGGAGCAGAACATGTACCGAAAGGACTCGCGGGCGCAGATTGCGCGTGGTGGCGCGAGACGGACGCGCGCCGGCGAAGAGGCTGGACCGGAGCCTTCGACGGAAGGGGATGTTCTCGATTCGGTGGAGATTGAGACGGGAAAGCAGACGGCGAAGGCAGAGTATCTTGTCACCGATACTCGAATGCAGATCCAGCTGGCGGCGCCTCTGGCAGCCCATGGCGGCCATTTGAAGATCCACATCAAGTACCACTACCAGATTCCCGGTACGTGGGGCGGGCGGACATCGTGGGGGAAGTCCCAAAAGGGCGAGATCTACGACATGGCGCAGTGGTATCCGCGGATGTGTGTTTATGACGATCTGCGCGGGTGGGACACGCTGCCCTATATCGGGAGTGAGTTCTATCTGGAGTATGGGCACTTTGATTATTACGTAACCGTGCCTTCGACGATGATCGTGGCCGGCTCGGGCGAGCTCGTGAATCCGAAGGAGGTACTGACGAAGACGGAGATGGATCGTCTGGAGCAGGCTCGGAACAGCGATAAGACCGTCTATATTCGTACGCCTGCCGAGGTCAACGATCCGGCCAGCAGGCCGAAGCAGGATGGGACCTTGACTTGGCACTTCCATATGGACCATACCAGGGATGTGGTGTGGAGTGCGTCGCCGGCGTTTGTGTGGGACGCGGCAAGGATCAACCTGCCGGACGGGAAGAAGAGCCTGGCGATGAGCGTGTATCCGCCGGAGAGCGTTGGGCCGGATGCGTGGGACATGTCGACCGAGTACACCAAGGACACGATCGAGCGTTTCTCCAAGCACTGGTATCCGTACCCATGGCCAGCGGCGGTAAGTATCGCCGGCTTTTCGAGCGGGATGGAGTATCCCGGTGTGGTCTTCGATGGGGTCACAGACAAGGGGCCGTACTTTTTCTGGCTGACGGCGCACGAATTCGGGCATTCGTGGTTCCCGATGATCGTGGGATCGAATGAGCGGCGGCATGCGTTTATGGACGAGGGGTTCAATACGTTCATCGATATCGAGGAGTCTGCGGGGTATGCGGGTGGCAAGTATGGGCCGAAGAGGGACTCGGAATACTCGGCCGGTGGTGAGCCGCCGGACACGATCCTGAAGGTGCTGGATAATCCGGAGGCCCCGACGTTGATGATGCCGGCGGATGCCTATCCCGGGCAGTTGGGACATCCGATCAGCTATTTCAAAGGCGCCTATGGAATGGTGCTGCTTGCGCGAGCAGATTCTTGGGCCCGAGCGCTTCGATTGGGCCTTTCGCAAGTACATCAAGGACTGGGCGTTCAAACATCCTTCGCCTTCGGATTTCTTTCGGGAGATGGAGAGCGCAGGCGGCGAGGATCTGGGGTGGTTCTGGCGTGGGTGGTATTTCAATAACTGGAAGTATGATGTGGCGGTCGACAAGGTGGAAGGGTCGACGGTGACCATCAGCAATCGCGGGCAGTTGGTGCTACCCACCACTGTCGAGGTGCGCTTCAAAAATGGCGAGAAGACTCGGGTGAAGCTGCCGGTCGAGACATGGCTCTCCAAGGGGACTTATCTTTGGACACTGGAGAATAAGGCTCCGATTGCCGAGGTGATAGTCGATCCGGACCACGTGCTACCCGATGATGACCGGAGCAATAACGAGAAGCTGGTGAACTAGAGCCTGTTATGGACTACTTACTGTTTTAGGCACTCGGCCTGGCTTTCCCATTAAGTCGCGAACCCGAAAACATTGACGCTGTCCTCGGTAAGGCCTAAGTCGAGATTTCCCAACAGAGAATGTCGCACAAAAGGCAAGGGGCGATTTCTCTCTCGAGATCTCGCCCCTGCGATCCGAATTTCGAAGATTTGGCTCGGCTGCCAGATCACAACAGATTGTCATCCCGGAGTTACTCGGTAGCTGCAGGCTAAGCCCGCGCTTTCCGCACTCCTCCGTTATCACATTCGTCGTATGAGCTTTCTATCTGTCATCCCGAAACATCCGGTTTCCCGGAGGCTTTGGGAGTCTCGTTGCCGATTCTCTCGATGACCTTCTAGTCTGCTCTCTTCTCCTGGAAGATTTCTCTTCCGCTGTTGAGTAACATAGCATGAACTTCTAAGAGAATTTGGGCATCTTCTGCATTATGTTTTGTGGAAATGAAGTGCTCATTTGTGGAAATGTGGTCTGTCGGTTAGCCTGCTCTAAAGGAATGCCGCGCATGTGGTGTGGGCAGTCAATAGCCATCCACGCCATAAGTTCATAACAGCCTCTAACTCTAAGGATCGAAGATGCGAAAAGACTTTTACCCCGCGCTCGATAGCGCCATGCAACACGCCCTCGAGTACCTGCGGACTGTGGATGAGCGTCCCGTGGGCGCCACGGCCTCGCTCGAGACTCTTCGGCGGCGATTGTGCAAAGAGTGGAATCGCGATCCGATGGCGGCGGAATCGGTTGTCGACGATCTTGTGAAAGATATCGAAGGCGGTCTCAACAACTCCGTGAACGCTCGTTTCTACGCATGGGTCATGGGTGGGTCCTTGCCCTCGGCGCTCGCCGCCGATTGGCTGACTTCAACCTGGGACCAGAATGCGGGCCTGTATAGCGTGAGCCCGGTATCGGCGATCGTCGAAGAAGCGGTAGGTTCGTGGTTGAAGGATCTGTTTCGCTTGCCGGCTTGGTCGTCCTTCGCGCTTGTGACGGGTTGCCAGATGGCCAACACGACCTGTCTGGCCGCGGCGCGGAGCTGGCTACTGAAGAGGCAAGGTTGGGATGTCGAACGGCAAGGCATGAGCGGGTCGCCGCAAATACGTGTCTTCTGCGGCAACCGGCACGCAACGATCGATCGCACACTGCGTCTGCTCGGCTTCGGCGATCGGTCAGTCACTCCACTTCGCGTCGATGACGGCGGAGCACTCGACCCGGCCGCGCTCGAAGCGGCCTTGCGGGAGATTGACGGCCAGCCTGCGGTCGCCTTGCTGCAAGCGGGCGACGTGAATACCGGCGGCTTTGACAATTTCGAAGTGCTTATCCCCATCGCGCGTCAATATCAAGCCTGGGCGCACGTCGATGGCGCCTTTGGCATGTGGGCAGCGGCCAGTCCACGCTTTGAGGGACTGATTCGCGGAATGGAACAGGCTCACTCCTGGGCGACCGACGGCCACAAATGGTTGAACGTTCCCTACGACTGCGGGTATGCCTTCGTTGCTGAAGCGGATGCGCATCGAGCGTCCATGAGCCATCAAGCGAGTTATCTGACACAGCAGGACCTCGCGCGTGAGCCGCTCGATTGGAACCCGGAGTTCTCGCGCCGGGCCCGGGGATTCCCGAGCTACGCGGCCCTGCGGGAGCTTGGCCGAAATGGCGTGCGGGAGCTTGTCGAACGCTGCTGCGACTGTGCCGCCGAATTGGTCGCTCGACTTGGGGAGCTCGAAGGCGTCCAGGTGCTGAGCAGTCCAATCATCAATCAAGGACTTGTTACATTTCCTGATCCATCGGGAGCACTTTCTAACCAGTGGATCAACGAAGTTATCGCTGAGATCGCAGCCGAGGGCACCTCATTCTTTTCTGGCACAACCACTGGGATTGGAAATCGCGCAATGCGCGTCAGCGTCTCGAACTGGCAGACCTCGCACGAAGACGTAATCAGGACCGTTGCCGGCGTTGAACGCGTGCTTACGAGCATGCGCCGCCGCAAGGAGGCGGAGAGGCGCTCCAAGCGCTCTATTGGATAGATACCGGACTCGGCTCGAGGAGAAGTTGCGCGGGCGAGCACGTGCAGACTGGCAATTTTGCCAGTTATGGAGGGCGGACCGGTGCTTATAAGCTAGGGGTGGTCACAGGTCCGGCAGAAGGCCCTGCGAATAAGTCTGTCTCGTTTATTGAGACCGAAAGGGGTTACCAATGACAAGGAACTTGATCGCAGTTTTGCTTTGTTTCGCAGCGGCCGTTCCGGCCGTTGCCCAGAAGGCTGATAAGCGGCTCGCCGAGTCAACCGCCGTCCTGAAAACGATAACGGACAAAAAGGAAATATCCAATACCGCGTGGAGCAAGGCGAAGTGTGTCTTGGTATATCCCAGCGTTAAGAAAGTGGGGGTTGGAATCGGAGTGAGCTATGGCCGGGGCGTGCTGGCCTGCCGTACAGGAGCCAACATGGACGGAAAATGGGGAGCGCCCATCATGTACACCCTGGACACCAGCAGCTTAGGTGCGCAACTGGGCTCCACTGCCACGGACTATGTTCTGCTGGTAGTCAGTCAGCGAGGAGCGGACAAGGTCTTGTCGGGCAAGCTGAAGCTCGGTGCTGACGCCTCCGCTGTGGCAGGCCCGTCGGGAGCGAACGCTGCAGGATTTAACGATCCGAATGTGGACATCTTGTCATATTCGGAATCGAAGGGGCTGTTTGCCGGCGCGTCGTTAGGTACTGCCTCCATGGCAACCGACAACGGCGCCAACAAGCAGCTCTATGGCAAGGACATCGACGCCGCTCAGATGGTCCGAGATGGCCGGACGCCCATACCTCCTGCTGCGCAGCCGCTGATCGACGTGTTGCACACGACGTCGTCGAAGGGCATGTAAGGTCGTGTTTGAGTAAGTACGCAGCTGAAGCCAACGGATTTGAAGCTCTCTCAAAAGACAGCTACCCGCTACAGTCTTCGCTATAGTCCACTCTAATGGGATGCCCTAACGCGCTAACCAATGGATTCCATGGTCGGGGCGAAGGGATTCGAACCCCCCGACCCTCTGATCCCAAAGCGTAGACCACGGTATTACCCCACTTCGCACCAATTTCCACCAGCTCCGTTTCTCAATGTTAATAGGGGCCGAGGCCGCTCTGTTGCAACATAGGGCGCCCGCTTATGCGTGGATTCGTACGCTCGATATGCGTGAAAATCAGCCTGATTCCACAGCGGATTAGAATTAGTCTTGATGTATGGGCCACCCGCCGATGGGATGGCGAAGTTCAGCATTAATAATTTTGAGTCGGCTACTCTCGTCGGATCGTCACCGCCGAGGGTGTTGACAGTGTTTCAAATCGGCCTTCAATATTTGACAACGACGGATCATCACATGAAGGAGTCCTTTTATGACTGAAACCACATCCGCTGAGGCGTCGGGTGATGGTGTGCGCGGATCTCAAGCGAACACAGGTAACAAACTCCAGGCGAAGAGTGTTCTAACGAAGATTGCAGCGTTTGTTACAGATCGAAATATCCCTTTCCTTGTTTGCAGCATTGGAATGATCGTGATGTTGCTGTGGGCAGGCAAGTTCAAAATGACAGCACCCGGAGCAGAGGGCATCATCCCGCTCGTCACTAACAGCCCACTTATCAGTTGGCAATTCAAGGTCTTTGGACCATATATTGGGTCGGATATAATCGGGGCCACTGAATGGACAGCAGCAATTCTACTGATCATTGGCTACTTTAAACCTAAAGCAGGCATTCTGGGCGGGATCATTCTAGTCGGCATGTTCTTCACCACAAGCACCATGTTGATCACCACTCCGGATGACACCGTCGTGGTTCACGGCATCCATTACATGAACAATCTCGGCCTGTTTCTCTTCAAGGACATTATCTCTTTCGGAGTTGCGTTCTATCTGATCAGCTATTATGGCCAAAAATCGATCGTGGCTGAAAATCAGAGATGATGGTCTGCGTGGAACACCAACGGAAACGTCGCCCACGAAATGAACCAAGAACTTCAATGCCTCCTGGCGCGGCGCGCCGCGAGCGGCTGGTGCGGGTCAGCGGGAACCGCGGCAAACAGATTGATCTTCGCCACAACGCAATCGCCTCCGCGCAATCCCTTGCCGCCAAGTAGCTATCTGCAGTGGACGGGATGTCCACCTAGTGCCACGACTTGGTCTCGGGCCGACCGTTCTTAATGTCTTCGGCCCAGGTCGAAAGTAGAGGCAATGCCGTCGAACATGTCGTGAGGGCGAATAGCATTCTTCCGGTTGTTCTGAAGGACGGCTATGCAATGCGGATAAAGCTGAATCGCTACATGGAAAGAAGGGCACAATCGGTGGATTGGTACGGGTCTATGACTACATCCGCGAACGTCCTTTGCGGGCTGGGAGTCTTCCTGGACGACCTGCCGTGCCGACGTTTCCTGCCGCTGGCGTGACATGCGGCACACTTTCATTTCGCACATGGCCGAGGGGCTGGCGTCTGACACAACGATCATGGCAATGGCCGGGCAAGTCTTCAAAAGCTCCTATGGATGTAACGGGATGTAACGGCATCAACTTACTTGACTCGCCGAGTGTGGAATACAAAGGGCCAGAAGCTGTCTCATAAACCCAAAGTACCCGGTGAGGCCACGAGTGAGACCCGCCACCGAGGCGGGTCTCAGGCGCTTGCCCGGAGCCGCAAATGCATATATGAGACAGCTTCTAGCGATATAGTTGTTTTTAGCAACTATTTGTGTTCAAGCTTTTTTCTATGGAGATTCGCTCCATCCTGAGTGAACCTGAACGGCGCTCCGTTCGGATCGTTCGCTTGTCCAAATCCAACGATGAAGCGATTCAATTGCTGCAGGAGTACTACGAGGCGGTTAGCGTCGTACTGCGAGACACTCCAGAAGAGATCCAGAAGATTATCGATGACCCCGGTTCAGGCGTGTGGCTCGCCTATCTGGATGATAAGGCAGTTGGGTGCGTCGTCCTAACAAAGCTCCGTTTCATTCCGACCGGCGGGGAATGCAAGCGTCTCTATGTACGGCCTGCAGCCCGTGGGAATCGCATTGCAGAAAAACTGCTGGAGGCACAGGAGGATTTCGCACGCGAGCAGGGCCTGCGTTGGATCTACCTTGATACTTATGATGATCTGAAAGCTGCCATTGCTCTTTATCGAAAACGTGGGTACGTCTCGTGCGAACGCTATAACGACAACCCCCAGTCAACACTCTTCTTTCGCAAGCAAATCGGACCGCTGCCTTAAGGTGCTCGGCATTGTCGCAGCACAAATGTGATGTTGGTGAGGGAAGTATCTTATTACTGATGTAAGCTGTTGATTCCATGGTCGGGGCGGAGGGATTCGAACCCCCGACCCTCTGCTCCCAAAGCAGATGCGCTACCAGACTGCGCTACGCCCCGACTCCACAGATTGTATCGCAGGCCCTCCGCTGAATTCGCGGCTCAGAGGCGGCCGCGGAGCCACTCCAGAGCCCACAGGATCATGAGCAGCGGCGCCAGGAAGATGGCCAAAAGTGCCGCGGCCATCAGCAACAGGAAGGCCCAGTCCCGCCAGGTTTGCCGCCGCGGCTGCTCGAGACGGCGCACCAGCAACGCATAGTTTCGCCGGTTGGCCTTCCATGCGATGTCGAAGGCGTCTCCCAAGAGTGGAATGGCGCCGATGATCACATCGAGCCCGACATTCACGATCATTCTTACGAGTGTGACGTAAGGCACTCCGCGCACCCAGGCGGCGAGGATGAGGATCGAGGAAGCCAGGCCCGCGAGGATGTCTCCCAGGCCGGGCACAAGTCCGATAAGGCCATCGAGGCCAAAGCGGATGGAGGTGCCGGGAACGCGAAACCAGTCATCGAGCACGTGCGCTAAGAAGTTGAGATTCTCGTCGGAGAAGAGCCGGCCCGCATGGCGCGAACGAAGCGGAGGCGCGGCCTTCGGGCGCGGCAGGACTTCGGGTTGGCCAGAGCCAGCCATAGGCAGGAGCTTCACCTCATTCGCCTTTTGCACGCATCGTTGAAACGTTGAAACGCGCGCCAAAGGCTTTCGCAAGACGCGTGCGGAGCAGCGAAGCCCGCGAGCGCGGATGCTACAATTTGAGTCTATATGGCGGCTATAGTTCAGTGGCAGAACGCCGGTCTGTGGATCCGGATGTCGTGGGTTCGACCCCCACTAGCCGCCCCAGTGCAGAGATGAACCCCCCGCCGGGAGCAGTCTTCGTAGGTTGCTCAGGCTGGGCCTATCCAAGCTGGAAGCCGGCGTTCTACCCGGCCAAAACTCCAAATAAAAAGCTATTGGAACACTATGCGACGCGGCTCAACTCTGTCGAGGTGAACTACACTTTCCGCCATCTGCCGTCCGCGGCCACGCTCAATAGCTGGCTCGGGCAGGTGGGCGAGGACTTTCGCTTCTCTTTCAAGGCGTCGCAGCGCATCACCCACATCAAGAGATTGAAGGAATGCCGCGAGGCACTTTCCGCCTTCTTCATGGCGCTCGCCCCGGTGCTTCGCGCCGGGCGAGAGGGAGCGATCCTCTTTCAGCTCCCGCCGAACTTCAAAGCGGATACCTCCACGCTCGAAATTTTCCTCGAAGATGCAGCGCTCGAAAGAGCAGGCAAGATGCGGCTGGCTTTTGAGTTCCGGCATCCGTCCTGGTTTTCCGATGAGACCTTCAAAGTGCTGGAACGCCATGACGCCGCGCTATGCGTGGCCGAAAGCGACGACCTTGAAACGCCAAGAATCGCCACCGCCTCTTTCTCCTGCTACCGGTGGCGCAAGAGCGACTACAGCGAAGACGCGTTGCGCCAGATCGACGCCCAGCTCAAGGAGAGCGCGATCGGCGGCGACGTCTTTGCCTATTTCAAACACGAGGAGTCGCCCGCAGGGGCGCTCTATGCCGAAGGGGTCCTTGAACGATTGCGTGCGGAAAGGCTGCGCGGGCAATGAGCGAGGACAGCAAGCTGGCCGTCGATCCCGTTTCAAGCGGTCTCGAGACCAGTCTCGGCGGCTTTATTCCGCGGCGGTTTCTCTCGAACGGGCATCTGCAAACGTTGGTGGGGAATTTTCTGCCTCGGAAGCAAAGCTTGCCCGAGGGGGAAGCGCGCATTCTTCAAGTAGATGCAGGCAATGCTTCTGTGCCGCCGAGTCATGTGCTCTGCCACTGCCATTGGCAGCAGGATCCGAGCCGGCGGCCGACCATGCTCATCGTGCATGGCCTGGAGGGGTCCTCCCGATCGCAATACGTTCTGGGCAATGCGGCGCGGGCTTGGGGCGCGGGGTACAACGTGGTGCGCATGAATATGCGCAACTGCGGCGGGACCGATCATTTGTCGCCCACGCTCTATCACTCCGGACTCTCGGGAGATGTTGAGACGGTCATGCGGACGCTGGCCGCTGAAAAGCGCCTTGCGGCATTCGCCTTGGTCGGCTACTCGATGGGCGGCAATCTGGTGCTCAAGCTGGCCGGCGATCTAGGGGAGGCTGCTCCGCGCTACCTGAAGGCGGTGGTTGGCATTTCGCCCGTGGTCGACCTTGCGGTTTCGGCCGATGCGCTCCACTTACCGCAAAATCGTGTATATGAGTGGAAGTTCATGGTTGGGTTGCTGCGGCGCTTCCGGCGTAAAGTGCAGCTCTTTCCCGCCATCTACTCGGCGGAGGGCATCGAGACCATTAAGACAATTCGCCAGTTCGACGACAGAATTACGGCACGCTACTCCGGCTTTCAGGGAGCGGACGACTACTACGCCCGCGCGGCCAGCTCGCGGGTAGCGCATAGGATCGCGGTGCCGGCGCTCGTGCTCCACTCACTCGACGATCCTTTTATCAAGATGCTGGCTTCCACGCGCGAAATACTGCTGGCCAACCCGCACGTAACGCTAGTCGAAACCGCGCACGGCGGCCACTGTGCATTTCTCGCGCCCGCGCTGGGATACGACGGGTACTGGGCGGAGAAGACGCTGCTCGAATTTATTTCTTCCAAGATGGAAATGGGAATGGATTTGGAGACGGCGAAGCCCTGATGGAAGCCGATTGGTCGGTGGAGCTTGCAGCCGAGGACCCGGTGATTGTGGTCCCTTGGTGGTCTTACATCGACCTGCGCGCGCGGCCGCAATCGATTGACGAAATTGAAGAGGCGCGGAACCGGCCGGCCTTGCGCTCCGCGCTGGCCAGACTGAATGGCGAGGACTCGGGACTTTGGACGGCGAAGTGCGATGCTTGGACGCGCGGCGGCGCAATCGACTCGATCGACCCGATCGACCCGTGGGAGATGGAGGCAACCCCCGAAGAGGCGAAGTTTGCTGCCGGATCCTACATTGACATTCTCGCGCTAGATCTCGAAGCGAGGGGGTCCTTCGCGATTGGGGAGCGTTGGGTGCGCAGGTTAGCAGAAAGCTTGCGTCCTTGGGAGCTGCGCTCGGCGCGCACCGATTTTGTGCTGCGCCGTGCCGAGGTCCATGGCGTGGCGGGATTTGGCGTGACCTGGTTTGTCGAGGGTTGCGGCCGAACGGCGGAGCTTGCCGAGCTGAAATGGGCGGGGGCGTTAGCCGGGGTTTTGCCGGCGGTGTTGAATGAGGGGTGTGTCTAGGGGACGCTACAATGGCAAGAAGTTCGGGCGAGTAGCTCAATCGGATAGAGCACCGGCCTTCTAAGCCGGGGGTTGTGGGTTCGATTCCCGCCTCGCCCACCACGCAGAATCAATGAGTTAAGAGATGAGCCCCTCCGCCGATATACCGGATTGTGACCACTTTTGTGACCACCACGATTGAAACACGACACGGAGACGGGCTTATTGTACTGTCGCCTGCCTGTCGGGCGTAGCCACAGCCTGCCGCTTTGCTTCCGCCCTCACGTGGCTGTACTTCTCTTTCATCTTCACGCTCAAATGTCCCGCCAGCGCAATGATTGTGGCGTCCGATGCCTGGCTCTCCGCGACGCGGGAAACAAACGTGTGTCTCAGGCCGTGCCAGCGGCATGAGACGCCGGCCATCGTAAGGGCATATCTCTAGCCGATCTTCCACGACCCCACAGGAATGTCCGGCCGCATGTCATAGCGGATCTGAGCACCGTGGAGATAGCCATTCTCCCCGTCAAGCCCGTACTTCTCGGATGGGAAGCCGATGCTTGAAGAAAACGGGCTCTTGATGTGTACTTTTCTGAACACCATGAATCGATGGGGGATGATAAAGGAGGAGACGAATCATGAGTAGCTGGCCCAGGTTTGCTATGCGCTGTCGTCTTTTTCGTTGTTTCGCGGTGATAGGTGCATTAATGCTTGGCTGGACCTGCGCGAATGCGCAGGTCCGCATGTCGCCAATTCCTGTCGATAAACAAACGGACGCACAGAAGGCGGCGATAGCGGCATACCTTGCCGATCGGGGCTCCGATCCGCAAGGCCCCTATACTGCGATGCTTCGAAGTCCGGACCTCATGAATCGTATGCGGACACTTAGCGACTATATACGATTCAAGAGCACCTTGCCCGCACAACTGCTTGAATTGGCGGTCTTAACAGTCGCTCGCCAATGGACCATTCAGTATGAATGGGCGGGTAACTCTGCTGCGGCAATCAAAGCCGGGCTAAAGCCAGAGATTGTGCAGGCAATTGCCGAGGGGCGACGCCCGCCAGGAATGACTGAAGATGAGGAAATTATCTACGATTTATGCACTGAGCTTCAGAGGAATCAGAGCGTGAGTGATGTGACTTACAATCGCGCGGTTACGAAGTTCGGTGAGCAGACAGTTGTGGAGACAGTGGCAACCGTTGGCTACTACACGACTGTAGGCATGATTTTGAACACTGCTCGCATACCCGCCCCCGGGAACACGCCGGCCCCACTTACACCATTTCCTGCCACGAAATGATGGGGACCATGACCACTGCGATTGAAATGCGACTCGGGCATTACAACATCGGTTGGAATCTCGCGCATGCCGACTCTCTAATCCCACTCTGAGGCGCTGCCAAGTAGGGTGCCGACGTGTCACGCGCGAATAAGCTGAGTGGGAGATGCATCCAGGGTGCCCTTCGCCGCGAATGACCCAACTACCCGGGCAGGTCGGAGTCCGCATCCTTGATCATTTCGTCCTGATCGCGGTGGCCCAATTGGCCATGCAGATTCGGGCCGTTCGCCTTATCGGGGGAGGGAATCTCCTCTTCGATGGCCCCTTTGCCTACATCACTATCGGAATTCGGCTGCTTCACCATGCTGTTGAGAGATGGGGAATTCGGCGGTGGTGTTGCCCCACGAGGGAGTTGGTTATAAGGCATCTGCAAGCCTCCTGGGTGATTTGGACGATGATACAGGCCCACGGACACGCCAGCGATCGCAGTGCGGTGGCAGAGCGCGCGAACGGTTTTTTAGTTGCCAATTTGGACAATCGATGTGGACATGCAGGCGGATTGCAGATAACATGAATGCGCCATTGGGCTGGTGTCCATCCCCCCCTTAACGCTTCATAGGTCATCCCCCCTCAACGCTTCATAGGTCATCCCCCCTCAACGCTTCATGGGTTTCTGGAGTCGGGTCTGCGGGGTCTGGGATGCGCGGGAATTTTATAGAGTTCACGGCTGCCAAAGCTTCCTGAAGCATTTCCAGCGTGATTTCTCCGGGATTGCTCACTCGCACCCCATCGTCAGCGTTTCCAGACTATAACTCGGCGGCCAAACGGGCGTCGTAGGTCGGGGTGTTAACCCCGACATCAATCAGGGTGGCACATGAGGGGTTTAAACCCCTGAGGTAAAGGGTCCATGAGCACAGCGCAAATACCATCGCCGCCGGCCGCCATCGCCGGCATCGTCCACCTCAACGGCCGTCACATCGTCACCGTCGCCGAGGGCGGTCTGGTGCGGCTTCCGATCACCAAAGTACAGCGGGCATGGGCGATATGAAGGCACCCTGCGGCCGCATTGAGTGCGGCAAATGTGGAATCTGCCTCATCGCAGCACGCTATCGGCTTACGTCCGTCGATGTCTTAGTCATTGCGCTGCTCTTGGTGGGAATGAGTTATGAGGAGATGGCTGCGACGCTTGGCCGATCGGAGCGCACCATCAGAGATCGCAGCTACCGAATCTGCCAGAAGGTCGGCGCAGATAACAAGCTCAACGTCGCGCTCTGGGCGATCGCACGGCTGAGAGAGTTGTCGCCGACGGAAGTCAGGAGCTGTTTCTTGTGAGCAAAGCCATCCAAGGCGCGGCGATGGTCGCCGCAGCAATCACCAAAACACGGCCGTTCATTTTGTGCTGAGCGGCGGGCGGCTGCATCAGCGCGCCCCCTCGACTGGCTTTCGCAACAATCGCCATGACAAACGACCCTGGAAGACCTGTGAGGGCAGGTATTGCCTCTGTTCGCCACAGAGCGGGCACGTGGCCGCGATGGGTTGCGCGGGCATTGTCTCGACCGGCGCCGGGATATTCTCCCCACATCCCTTGCAGCGAATCACGGTTTTGAGCGGATTGGGGACACCCTGAAACATAAAAGCAGCATTCGCGAAGAAAAGGAGAAAGTCATCCACAGATTTGGCCTAGACTTCCCCCTAGGCAGGTTATCTGCTGGCTACCCTATGGAGTGGGCGCAAAGATCGGTGAGATAAGTTCCATGCGCCAGATGGGTCCGCCTTCGTAAAACTGCCCTTCTTCCTTGACGAAGGCAGGGGCCTCACCACCAAGAACCCACACGTGAATGTCAGAGGGTTGTTTGCCGACGACGGGGGCGACGACGCCAGTGATGCCGCCGAGGTCAATTTTGATGCGGTAGTTCGTAGCTTTGTGGCGAATGCCTCCGATGGAGAGAGGGTCTTCGCTCACGGGCGTAATGACGAGATGAATGAGCCGAGGGTTGGCGCTGGGCGCCGCCATGGAGAGACGGGTTGAAGAAGCAGCGGGGTCACGGTTCAGCAACAGGGGCAGAGGAAGGCCGTTCGAGATGTCAGGGGGAGGTCAAGGTGGTTCTGGGTGGTTTTCCCGTCTTTGTCGCGAGAGGTGATCTGGCCGGTGGCGGCGTCGACGAGCATATCAAGGGGTTTGGGAAACGAGGGGCCGCGCTGGATGTGATGGTCTTGGATGAGCTGAAAGACTTTGCGCTGAGAAAACACCGTGCTCTCGTCATCGAGGGAGCCGTCGCGAAAGTGAAATGTAAGACGGGATGTGACGCGATCTCCGTGAGCAACCTGAACAAGATCGCCGATGGCGAGGGTGCTGCCTTCCAGCGTCTTAAGTACCAAAAATCCATGGAACGTTCCCTGCGAACGGCGGACAGGAACTGGGTCAGCGGCAAGCTGTTTTGCTGGTAGAAGGCTCACAGCAAGGATAAGCAGGACTTGGCACGAACGGTAAAGGGCAGGGATTCGAATGAAGCGCTCCTGTTGGTCGAGTCTCCAGCAACGACGACTGAAACAGCTGAGAGGATGTACGCTCCGTGGTGATGTTCTAGAGAGCTAGCTACCCGGCGTTGCCGACATCTGGCGGAAAGGTGAAGCCGGGAGCCGACCTTGACCAGGCCTATTACGACCGGGAGCGGCCGGTGATGGATCGGCAGCTTGCATTGGCGGGACTCAGGCTAGCAAGGGTTCTGAATGCGGAATTGGGTGCCTTTTGATAAGGTCATAGATCCCCTCACTCGAATCGATCGGGCACTATATGATTGCCGACTACCGGGGGACTCCTCGTCTCTCGGATTTCTCCGATTGAGGTGTGGCCGTGAAATTCAAATCGATTTATTTCGGCGTTCTTCTCTTGGGGGCTCTTGCCTGCCAGGCCGGAATGGCTCAGGCGCCAGCCGGTGCACTCGCTGGCTCGACAGGGCAATGCAACGACGGTTCATATACCAGCACCGCGACAAAGAAGGGCGCGTGCCGCGGACACCAGGGCGTGAAGACTTGGTTTGCGGCGAGTGCCGCAAGTTCTTCGGCGGCTCCTGCTTCGGCTCCAGCTCCTAAACCAACTCCGGCCCCCGCGACAGCAACCAGTGCCCCTGCCACCGCGCCCGCTCCGAAACCCTCCAAGAGTGCAAGCACTGGCACGGCCGCCCCGGGCGGCGGTCCTGGGCTGGTGTGGGTGAACTCGTCCAGCAACGTCTATCACTGCTATGGCTCGCGGTACTACGGCACCACCAAGGCGGGGAAATACGAAACTGAGGCTCAAGCGAAGGCGGCTGGGGCTCATCCTGATGCTGGAAAAGCGTGCGGGCAGTAGATCTTGGGAATGGGAGCTTTCTTCTAGGCCACGAATCATCGTTACCGCGAATGGGCGGAGCGGAGGACAGACGCCGCTCCGTCGAAAGACAGGATTGCTGCTGCCAGAGTGCCCTCAGCCAATCAGAAATCGAGGCCGTTACGAATCCAAGAAGTAGCGTGAGTACCGGGAACCGGCTGGCCGATGTAATTGGCGTGTAGGAATCGTTATCTGAGTCGCCTCGCACCAGACATGAACCAACGACTTGAGAGGTCGTCCCCTCCGCGTTTGCGGCTCGCGCTACCGGCGCATTGCAGAACATCGCCGAGGGCCGCGGTACCGCGCTCGATGCCGCCAAGTTCTTCCGTGACACCCGTCATGACTCTCGATGGGCGAGGCTACGGCTGCCGGCGAGCACATCGCAAGTCCAGGGCCCAAGGTGTATCACTCCACTTCTACGGTTGCTGGACAGTTGGCGATATCAGAGAGTAAAAACTCACGCCAGAACCGATTGCCCCCGAGGTCACCGCTGATCGCGGAAGCCGCCAAAGACTTTGCCGACTCCCAGCGCCTGACGGCGGAGGGCAAGCTTGGCGAGGCCGGGCAACAGCTTGAAGAATTGAAGCGCACGATCGATCAGCTGAGCACGCGTCGCTGAAGACGCGTTCAAAATTCTCTCGTCCGGAACTCCGCATGGTATAGTCAACTACCCCGAGCGGCAAATCCTGCATTCCAGAGGTTGCCATGAACATGACATTGAGGCTGCCCCTGTCTGTCGTTTTCAGTCTTCTGGCTGGCTGTGGAATGGGCTGGGCCCAACTCCAGAGCTCCGCCCCAACCTTCTCCCGCGGTCCGGCCGACCATCCCTCTGTTACCGTGGACGGGCAATCCTACACTCCACGCTCGATTCTGACCCGCAACATGGGTACGCCCGAGGATCAGACGACGGCCTTTCCTCCGCACCGGATCATCGGCAACATTTACTACGTCGGGACGAAGACGTTGAGCTCCTTCCTGGTGGTCACGCCCGAGGGCAACATCCTGATCGACAGCACGTATGAGCGGAATACCCCGGTGATTCTCAAATCGGTCGAGCAATTAGGGTTCAAGTTTTCTGACATCAAAATTCTGTTGGGCAACCACGCCCATGGAGACCACATGGAAGGCGACGCGCTGGTGAAGCAGTTGACTGGTGCGCAGGTCGTAGTGATGGCCGAAGACGTGCCGGCCCTGCAGGCATTGAAGCCGGGCGGCAAGGAACACCCCATCGACCGGGTGATTCATGACAAGGACACGGTTACTCTGGGCGGCACCGTGCTGGTGGCCCATCTGACCCCCGGGCATACGCACGGATGCACGACGTGGACGACCACCGTCGAGGATGCCGGCAAGCCTTATCATGTCGTCTTCGGCTGCAGCCTGCGCGCTCCGAATGTGATCACCCCCCCAATTGCCGAGGAGTTCACCCGATCGTTCCAAGTGGTGCGGACGCTGCCTTGCGACGTACAACTCGGCGACCATACTTCGGAGTATGGGATGCAGGAGAAGTATGCCCGGATGAAGCCGGGCGCTCCGAATCCGTATATCGACAAGGCCAGTTGCCGCCGCGAGATCGATATCGAGGAGGCCATGTTTCACGCAATCATGGCCGAGCAGCAGCAGGCTGCGCATCCTTAGGCCGTGAAGCGAATGCCGGTGCGATTCTTCCATCAGCCGGCTGCCCGGCACACGCTGTTGGTGGTGCCGTTGCTGGCGGCCGTTTTGCCCGCCTTGGCGCAGCAGCGCGTGTTGCAGCCGCTGGCGGAAAAACCGGGGTCTGCTCCGGCGGCACTGCATACGGGCGCCGCATTCTACGTGCCGGCGACGCCGGAGACCGTCCGCTGGGGCTATCTGCCGGATGCCTCGTCGAAGCCCATCCTGACTGTACCCTCGTCTTCGATCGTGACGTTTGACACGTTAAGCCATGAGGGTCTGCTCGAGGACCAGGGGCGAGACCCGGTGAAGTTTTTTGGACAGTTCGGCGTGCCGCGCGCGGAGGTGCTGCGTGATGCGCAGGCAATCGCCTCTTCCTCTCTCAAACACGATTTTGCGAAGGACGGCCCCCACATCGTCATCGGTCCGGTGGAAGTCGAGGGAGCCGAGCCGGGCGACCTGTTGAAAGTAGAGTTCCTTTCGTTCACACCACGCGTTCCCTACGGAGTCATCAGCAACCGGCATGGCAAGGGCGCGCTGCCGGGGGAGTTTCCGGAGTCTGCCCCCGCTGAACCAAACGCCAGCGCGGCCTTTCCTGAGCGCTACCACAATGTCTCAAAGTTTGTTTCGCTGAGGATCGTTGGCGAACAGCTTGTCTGCTCGATGAAGAAGCCGGACGGAACGTCGATCGACTTCCCGGCCGCGCCGTTTCTGGGAACGGTCGGTGTCGCGCCAAATACTGCCCGGGAGACCAGCTCCATCCCTCCAGGCGTCTTCGGCGGCAACCTGGATATTCATTCTTTGGTGGCGGGAAGCGTTCTCTATTTGCCAGTTCAGGTTGCCGGGGCGAAGTTCTTTGTCTCCGACCCCCACTTTGCGCAGGGCAATGGCGAGGTGGCGCTGACGGCAGTCGAGGGCTCGCTGCGGGCGACGGTGCGGCTGACGGTGTTAAAGGCAGGCTCACCCGGCTACCCCTCGCGGAGCCGGCTAACAACGCCTTTTGCGGAGACACCTGAGTACTGGATTCCGATCGGGTTGGACCCGGATCTGAACGAAGCGATGAAAAAGGCCGTCCGCAACGCGATCGAGTACCTGGCCGTAAATCATGACATGGACCGGGCGACGGCGATGGCGTATCTGAGCGCGGCGGCGGACTTTGAGGTGTCGCAGGTAGTGGATCAGACGAAGGGCGTGCATGTGCTGATCCGCAAGCGGGACTTCCGGCCGGTGAAGAAATAGCAGGCGGGACAGCAGAGAGCCAACTCCCCTATTTCCTTGGCGGGAGGAATTACTCTTTTCCCATGCCTCTTGATTTTCAATCCGATTCGCAAGCCATCATCGAGATATTCGGCATGAAGCCGCATCCCGAGGGGGGCTGGTACACGGAAACCTTCCGCGCCCCGGCAGAGCCCGACACACGTTCCGCCGTTACTGCCATCTACTTCCTGCTTCAGGAAGGCCAGCGCTCCCACTGGCATAGAGTCGATGCTTCTGAGATCTGGCTCTGGCATGCCGGCTCGTCCATCCGGCTCTGCCTCAGCCCTGACGGTCATCAAACCGAAGTCATTCTGCTCGGTTCAGACATCACGGCGGGCGAGCGCCCACAGGCCATAGTCCCTACAGGTGCCTGGCAATCGGCCGAGAGCACGGGTGCCTGGAGTCTCGTCTCCTGCGTCGTCGCTCCGGCTTTTGACTTTGCCGGTTTCACGATAGCCCCGCCAAACTGGTCTCCATCCTGAGGCCGCCGCACAAAAGAAAACCGGGAGGCCATGAGCCCCCCGGTCAGTGCGACAGAAAGAAGGCGCCAGAGATGGCTGACGCAACCGCAAGAGGAAGATCAGTGTGCAGCCGTCGTTTGAAGACGTATCCGTAAGCAATGGCGCGCGCTTCCGTAATGTAGTCCTCATCTTCAAACTGTGTCAGGAGAACGATCCGAGTGTTGCTTCCGGCCCGGCTTAGTTTTCGCGCCACGGCGATCCCGTCTAGTTCCGGCATGCTCATGTCCACGATCGCAAGATTGGGCCGCAGTCCAAGGATCTGCGAGAGCGCGTCTGGCCCGGTGACGGCCACCTGAACGATGTTGTACGCCGGTCGCATCATACTGGATACGGCTTCGACTACCGCAGGGCTATCGCTCGCAAGAACCATTGTCGGCCGCATATCAAGTGACATATCTCTTATTGGCGTCATCTTAACCGTTTAAGAGTCCCCAATCGCCCCTTAACTGCAAATTCACAGAAGCGCTCGCCCGCCATTTTGGCGGTGTGCCGCTAGGAAACAACGTAGGCAGGATTACAAGGGGGGAATTGCGTCAGGTCGCTTCGCTATCGTGCATAACGCAGCGTGCGGCCATCTGGAACTATCGGATGGCCATATCTTTGGAGCTACATTTTGGAGCTATATTTTCAGCTTGCGGAGCGTTTTGCCAACTGCTGAATGGTGTACCATCGTATTACGGTTGGCGGAAAAGCGCAAGGAAGCGGGCGCAGTCCGTCCGGCACCTTCCGTGTGAAATTCCGTGTCGGCCGCTGCCGCAGAGTCCGCCTCGTACGGGACCGCACCCCATCGGGTCGGTGACCCCGCGCACTGTGCGTCCGGACTCAGATCCGCAACCAGCCTCTTCAAGTAGGCCTCTTTCATCGCGCAGATGCTAGACGCCCTGAGCATGTCCCAACCTGCCCCCGCGCAGCAATGATCTGGTCGGAAGGGTGCATGCTTCGCGGCCCCTCGTTTAATCGCATTTCGATTGGTGCGCAGAAATGGGGACACATCAGCAGATCGGATGCCTGGTCTTGACCGTGCTTTTTCGTCCTTCTCCGCTCATCGCTTAATTTGCTGGCCCCAGTTCCACCCTGTTACATATGACAGTTACATTCTAGTTAGCCGGTGGTATATATTATGCCCTTCGGACCCTTCCCCCAATGGTTGTTACGATCTCCCTAGTCGATCGCGGCCGTCCTTACTTGCTGAGACTGCTTCGTTGAGTAACAGGAGCTATGCCATGGCGTCCCCCTCACGTAGACCGGTCGGCCACCCGAATGGTGGGCGCGATCGAACCGGTGCTCCAAGTAGCAGTATTTATGCGACTTCACTCCGTCTCGCAAAATGTTCCGTCGGGGACATGGACGCAATCATCACATCGACTCTTAAGGAGTTATGCCGGGCAGAAGGGGCCGAGCAGGCTGCTTGGTTTTTGGCTCGAGAAGACTCCCCCTGCGTCGTCCGCTACATGCCCAACACAGCAAGCGATGTGCTCGATAAGGTGCGAAACCTCAATCGGCATGAGCTTCCATGGTGTAGGGCGCAACTGCTAGAGGGTAAAGCCGTCCTCATTTCGGGCCTGGCGGAACTCCCATCGCAAGCGATGATAGACCGTAAATACCTTGAAAGTCTTGGATTGCGTTCTCTCGCGTTGGTTCCAGTTGAGAACGGGGAATTGAGCAGCGGTGTCTTTGCCATCTTGTCAAGCAGACGAGTCTGCCTTTGGTCGGCTTCTCTCGTCGAAAGCTGCGCTTTTGTGGGAAGCATGTTCCTGAGTGCGTACAAACGAAAACTGACATACCTCCAAACAGACAATAGCAGCTCACATTTTCGCGAGGTTTTCAATAATGTGCCTGCGGGAATCGCGCTCGAAAATACTTCCGGCCACATGCTATTTGTGAATGAAGCTCTTTGCCGGATGCTGGGTTTTACCGAGTTGGAGATGATGCGGATGACATGCAAGACTTTTTCACATCCGGCGGACTATGAGCGGGAGGCGCCCCTCTTTAGCCAACTCCTCAGCGGAGAGCGCCATCATTATCAAATCGAGAAGAGATTCTTTCACCGCAGCGGCACGACAATATGGGGCAACGTCAATGTAACTTTGCTCCAAGAACATTCGGACGGCATCGTGGTTCTGGGAATCGTCGAGGATATAACCGCTCAGAAAGATGTGCTAGACAAGCTGATTGTGTCTCAGAAGGAAGCAGAGTCTCTGGCTTCCCGCCTTATTCTGTCCCAAGAGGATGAGCGGCGACGCGTTGCAAGGGAACTGCACGATGACATTGGTCAACGGCTTTCCATGGTCACGTCGCAGATCCACGCTCTCGAGGCCGATCTGGGCAAGAACGGCAGGACTCAACTGATGTCGATTGCCAGCCTGGGCAAAACACTCGATACCTTGGTCTCCGATATCCATGATTTGTCTCACCGCCTGCACTGCACAAAACTCCAGCACCTCGGATTAGCACCAGCTCTGCGGGGCTTCTGCGGGGAAATCGCGCGGGCCGGCCTACAAGTCGAAACCATGTTGGACGACAACATGGAACCCGTCCCGAAAGACATCGCTCTTTGTCTCTACCGTGTGGCCCAGGAAGCTTTGACGAACGTGCTCAAGCATAGCGGTGCAAGCTCTGCCGTTCTCACTCTCCTGAAGAAACGCGACGGATACTGCATGGCCGTTAAAGATGCCGGAAAGGGGTTCGACACTGAAACGCTCCCGCAAGGCCTTGGAATCGTCAGCATGCGAGAACGTGTCAGATCTGTCCATGGACGCTTGTCTCTGACCTCCTACCCGAATCGAGGAACCCAGATCATCGTCGAGATTCCGAGAAAAATCATGGAGCGCTTGATAAAAAAGGCGACCCCCCCTAGTCAGCCCTAGTGAGGCTGTGCGTCGACCTTGTCTTTCCTTCCGGCACACTCATCGGCGGACAATGGGCTAGAAGCTGTCTCACAAATCCAAAGTACCCGGTGAGGCTACGAGTGAGACCCGCCACCGAGGCAGGTCTCAGGCGCTCGCCCGGATAGGGTGTATCGACATATAGGGACGACCGGCGACGAAATGAGAAAAATGGCCCCGTCCCGAAGGGTTGCGGTGAAAATCCGGCCAGACTTCATTGTCGGCCTTGACAGTGGACCCGCCACAGCCTGCGGCCTCCGCTTCGTCCGGCCGGATTTTATCTCGCAACGCCGGGTCGTCCCTATATGTCGATACACCCTCGGTAAATGCATATATGAGACAGCTTCTATTCTGCGGAGGCCAAGTGTTCACGGATAGCAAGTTTGATCAGGTCCGCGTTGGTACGAAGTCCGCAAACTTTCATGATTCTGTATTTGTGAAATGCCACAGTTCTCGTAGTCAGATTCAGGATATTGGCTACATCCTTCATTGTCCTGCCCTCTGCAAGTAGTTGCAGGACCTCACGTTGCCGCCGAGTGATGGACTTATGAGGATCGGCGCCCTGTGGTTTGGGTGGCGCAGCTTTGAGATGCTTGGCGAGAGAAGGCGTGAGGTATGTCTTGCCTGCCAACAATTGACGTAGCGCATCGTTAAGCTCCTTTCTCGCCGTCCGTCTCAGCAGGACACCTGAAGCCCCCTCATGAACTACCTGCGCCGCGAGTTGAACATCGTCCTTCCTCGCGATCGCCAGGATTTTGGTCTGTGGCATTAATTTCTTTAGTTCGTGAATAGGGCTCAACTCGGTCAACGACCGTAATCCAAGGCCAATGACAATCACGTCAGGCTGCAGCTCCATGGTGGTTGTCATAAGAGAATAACGGTCGGACGAAACGGCCACAACGTCAAAGTCCTGACGCAACAACTCCTGATATGCAACCAGGAGAGATATATGGTCGTCAGCCAAGAGTATGCGCGGCCGCGTCATACCATTTCGCTCCTAACGGAGCTCGGAACCCCAGCTCGAAAAGAGAGGCGGAAACCGAACGTTGGATGCCGGCAACGGTCGCCGGTCCTCAAACCCGTGGTTCCTCCATAAAGAGTAAGTTCAGACGAAGAAGCCAGGAAACTGTCAGAAATTACAGGAACTGCGCGCCGTGGGCTGCAAATTCTGACAGTTGCGATGCAATCTTCGCAGCCGTACTGTCAACGCATCTTACGCAGCGGGGAGAGCCATGGCGAGATCTTGGAAGCATAAATCAACTGTTGTCTTGATCGACGATCGTTCCGGAGTGCTTATGGCAGCATGTGAAATTATGAAGGACGAATTCGACATCATGGCGGTTGTACTCGACGGCGATGCAGCTCTCGATGCTGTGTCGATCTTTAGTCCGGACATCGTTGTAATGGATATTGGAATGCCAGAAAAAGACGGATTTGAAACTGTGCGGAGATTGAGAGAGACGGATTGCGCGGTCAAGATCGTATTCCTCACTGGCATGGAAGACATTGACTATGTTTGCGCTGTCCGTGAAGCGGGTGGAAGCTACGTTGCAAAACGTCGCATGCGGACCGATCTCTTGAGCGCGGCGCGAGAGGCGGTACGTGGAAATCTCTTCTTCTCTCCCATCCTGCCGACCGAATCTCACGTGCCCTGAAGAAGACGGCGAGATGTCACGATTTGCTCTTATCGTTGATTTCGGGTCCGGGAGTTGCGAAGCGGATGGCGTTGTCTTTATGGTCATCGATTCGGCCACGGCTACACTACGGGTGCGCCGGGATTGCGGTGGGCTGCGGCATTCCTCTTCTCGATCGCGCGCCTTCTTGGGAAATTGGTGTGGCGTCGAAGTAAAAGCCCTCGTCAGGCCATGGGGACCAGGCGCTCGCGGATGGCTAGCTTGAAGAGCTCGGAATTACTATGTAGGCCGAACTCTTCCATCATCCTGTACTTGTGGAAAGCAACCGTTCTCGTAGCGATATTCAAGACGTCGGCGGCTTCCTTCATGGTTTGGCCCTCCGCCAGCAATTGGAGCACCTGACGTTGACGCGGCGTGAGCAATCTCTGGCTCTGCCTCTCCGGATCACGAATAAAGTGCTCGGTCAACTTCCGGGCTATCGACGGCGTTACATATCTCTTGCCCTTTAATATCTCTCGAAGCGCATGGATGAGTTCCACCCCCGCGGACTTTTTTAACAAATAGCCTGAGGCCCATTCGCGGAGCGCTTCGCCGGCCACGGAGGAATCTTCATTGACGGTAACCACAAGAATCCTGGTTCGAGGCAGTAGCTTTTTGAGCTCGCGACCTGCGTCCATGCCATTCATCAGGGGCAAACCAAGATCGATAATGACGAGGTCCGGCTGCGATTGTGGCGCGGTCGCGAGCAGTTCGAAACCGTTCGAGGCAGCACCCGTGATTTCAAACTCGGGCTCCAACAATTTGCGAAAGGCGTCTACGAGCAGAGTGTGGTCATCGGCTAGAAATATGCGTGGCCTGATCATTTTCGCGCTCCCCCTTTTGAAAGGGATCATAGTGCTGTGACCGGATAGAGAAGTCACGAACGACTCCCCTACGAGGGATCCAGAAGCACCCAGCGACCGAAGGGCTAATCGTGAAAACCTTTGAGGCCGGATCTGAGAAAACTGAAGAGTCGGACAAATTGCAACAAACAAATATCAGAGCTGCAATTCTTCTTATTCAATAATCACCGGAATCAGTCTGATTGTTATAACCCGTTTTGGGGTGTCTTGTCACCGTTATTGTGTTTTCTTCTTCACGCAACCAGAACCGGTATCAACGAGTGAATTTTAGCCCACTTCAGATGAATATAGGTCGAAATTAGCGCCCCTATGGCATTTGTAAATGTGGCTGTAAAAAGCGACAGTTTTGCCAGCCCTTTGTCCGCTTAACCTGGCCTCCGATCGAGCCGGGATTGAGGTGGATGAGACAGGATGCAAATGAGTCAATTCCCAGCGAGAGCTCCCAGGGGATTCGGTTGCGGTGAGGCCCAGCGCCTGGACGCGGTGACATAAAGCGACGTGGATCGTGTGGCGTGGCCGCTCCATCCGAAACCGATTTTCATGAGTCGATCGATTCGGGCCGTGTTGGCCCTGGTCATTCTATGCACCGGAGCGGAAACCTGTGTTGTGTAGGGTCTCAGCCCGCGAGCCTACCTAATCACACCAAATCCACTCAAACGCCATTACGCTAACCTATTCATTCCAGGAGGGAAATACTGTATTTTGTCCGTCGCTCCCGATTTCAGGTGCGAACGGGCGAATCGGCACCGAGATTTTTAGTCATTTTCACACCATCAATTTGCTCGGTAGATCGGCCAACTTCGTAAACCTAAGGGTGGTCCCCGTTTTGTCGTAGGTTACAAAGTTCGTT
The DNA here is from genome assembly GCA_963746665.1 of uncultured Acidobacteriaceae bacterium. Lineage (GTDB taxonomy): Bacteria > Acidobacteriota > Terriglobia > Terriglobales > Acidobacteriaceae > PALSA-350. The sequence continues at coordinate 664,402 of CAVVBW010000001.1, forward strand.
ACAATCGCATGCCGGGCGCGGGGTCAAACTCCTTCACATCCGCAGCGATCGTAGCGTGGCTCCCATCCGAGAACTCCGTCCCCCAGTGACGTGAACGAGTTCTGGATTACAAATCGCGCTTGCCGGTCACTGAGACGCTTCCCAAATGGGTCCGACCCTTGTTCGTGCCATCGCGGTTCGTGCCATCGCGCCAAGCAAGGTGGTGCTCTGCCGCGTAAAACATCCCGGTCAGGGTTTCTCCCTCAGGGAACTCCGCCACGCTGCGGTCGCGAACGAGACTGTTGCGAGACTCTAATCCTAGGACAAGCATTGCGTCGCCTGATGAATTGGTTCGTGCTGCCACCGAGGGTTCTCGGTCCCTGCTGGCTAACTGGCAAATCCGAACACTGCGAAATATACGATCGTGTAGAGAACCACCGTTGCATCCATCGCCGCAGCTGCTTTGAATCCTTGTGAGTAAGGCTGCCTTCCGTTGGCCACGGCCAGATAAACCATGAAAGCTTTTTCCAATAAGCTATAGAGGAGAATAGGCGTTCGCCATTCCACCTTGAATGCGGCGGCAATCATGAAGACGCCCATCAGGCCCACCATGATCCCCCAGTGCTGAGTGATGATCGTGTACTCACGGACGAACGGGATCTTCCCGACCGCTTTTACTGTCCACCGGGGCCAAAAGGCATAAAGACCGGCGCCGGCAGTTCCGATCCCGGTAATCACAAAGAACCACACGAACGTAAGATCGAAAAAGCGTACCATGTATCCTCCGTCCAATCGGATCCGAGCTCGGCACCGACTTATTTAATCGTCCGCCGTCGCCGAAAGCACATCAATTTTCTACGGCTGGCGAGGTGGACCAATCAGCGGCGTCTTAACCGGCTTTGCCATTCCGTAGAAGACCACTACGCCTTGGCCGGCGCCGAGGGTTTGTAATGCTTCATCGACCTTGCCCATGGCGTCCTCGTAGACCTGCCAGTTATTGGTGACCCAGACATCTCCGGCGGGACCGATGCCAACGTCAACCTGCAATTGCAATCCGCCGCCGACGTAACCGCCTGGAGGCGAGATAGCGTCACCCGTCTTTACGCCCGGCGGGCAGTGTTCGGTGCGGAAGCCACACAACTCTACGATCCCGGCCGACGCGGAGCCGAAGTTGGAGATCCAGACATTGTCATTGCCGTCGACTGAAGCCGCCCAGGGCCCGACTATGCCTTTGCCATACACCGGAGAGAAAGGCGCCTCCGTGCCGTCGGGGCGCAACACCGTAATGCTGCCGCCTTCGTAGCCAGATTTCTCCTCGGCCATGGCAGGCACCAGGACTTTGGTCGCTCTTTGTCCGGCGTCGGGGTCGTTGTCGAAGTTGAATTTAAATGCGGCCAGCGTTTCCGCGAATTTCAGATGCCCCCTTGGGCGAGCTGCCCAGTTTGTTCGTCACCCAGACGTTGCCCAGGCTGTCGATAGCGAGGCCGCTGGCAGAGTATCCCACCTTGAACGTTTCAAATTTGCTGGGATCGGAAGCGGGGAAACGAACCACGTGGTCCGCAACGGCGTTGGTGACCCAGATACGGTCCTGCTGATCGATGGCGAGAGCGAATGGCCCCATTAGCTTGCAGGGGTTCTTCAGGAGATCGCCGGTCTTGTTCTGACAGAAGAACTGCACCTTGGACGGATCGCCCTGAGGGAGCTTTACAACCTGGCCCTTGATCAAGTCGAGCGCCCAGATATCTCCGCTCGGCGTGGCGATGATGCCTTGCATCTGGCTGATCTGGCGGTTAAAGTTCCAGCCCTCCGGCGGCGAAAGCGGCTTGCCGCTCTTATCGAACTTCGTGATGTTCTGGCCGGTGAAGCTGGTGGGCCACGCGTTATCCTGCGCGTCGAGCGTCAATCCGAAACCGGGGCCTGCGATACCTCCGCCCCTGAAGCCCAACGGGCTGGGCGACAGTGCCTTGCCGTTGGGAGCGAACTTGCTGAGACCGCCGGTCCACGAGGCATCCTGGTTTTGCGCCCCGACGGTGAAGTTGTCAGCAACCCAGGCGTTGCCTTCGCTGTCGATCATGAGCTTGCCGCCCCCACTGACGCCGCCGCCCGTGAACTTAAGCGGAAACACGAAGGCGCTGGGAGCGAACGTGAGATACGGCAGGTACGGTGTATCCCGCAAGAGCTTGCCGGGAGTGCCGGGCTTCGGCAGCGGATAGAACTCGTTGAGCAACGCGAATATCTTGTCCGGGTTGTGCCAGGGGAAGAATGCGACCACTTCCGTCGCAAGAAGCGTATCCGGCGGAGCGCCGCCACTGGGAGGCGTAGTCGCCGCGAAGAATTGGCTGCACGCATCGGGCCTCACCCGCGTGATACAACCGGCCATCACGTTGGCTAGTGTGCCAAAGTTGACCATCGTCGGTGTTTGCGCGCTGTTGAGGGCGTCGAGAATCGTCGGCCCCCAGCTGCCTGTTTCTAAATCGACGAAGTTGGGTATGTTGCCCGCGGCAATCCGCAGCTGGAGCGGGGAGCCTTTGATGGTCGTGTCGTCGATGAACTGCGCATGTGTCACCACCGACCCAATGGTAGTGAACTCGTTGATGGTGACGCGGGCCGGGGGATTGCTTCCTACGACCGTCAACAACGCAATCGCCGGATTATCACCGGCTCCCTGATTGGCTGCAGATACGCCACCGGTAGCCACCAGATAGAGGCTGGAGTCAGGCGTGCCGGTGCTATGGATCACGAACCTGCCATCGCTGTCGGTCTTAGTCTGTGCGAGTTGTTTGGGCGGGCCTGCGCTCGCTGCCAATAGAGTCACAGTCGATTGGCTTATGGGCACGCCTGCGCCCAGCACCTGGCCCTTGATGTCGGCACCGAAAGCCCGTGTTGCTAAAAACAAGCTGGAAATCACGATCGCCACAAGTACGGGTTTTCGAATAGCTGATCTCGAATTCATGTGATTCTCCTCACGCACCAATATGAATCGCGAATCTATTAGCGCCGTGGATGGGCATTTAGTCTTCAGTCCACTAGTCGATCAGATTTCGCATCGCTTGCGAACTAGCACTTGTGATAGGCAGCCCCGCCTAAGACTGCTAAGCCGGACGTGAAGTTGGAATGCTGTCTCTCCTCGTCGAACCTTCAACCGCGTCCAGCCCCGTTGCACTGAATACTCTGACCCGACCTTTTCCACACCGTCTTTATTCGCGCAGTTTAGTGGGATAAGGCAGAAACGAGGAACTCGTAAAAGTATTGGCTGTGCTTTATGACCAGGAGGTTTCGGACTTTTGCTTGCGAAAAAGTCGGTCGACGAAATGATCCATGGGGAAGGAGGCAACGATATTTGCCCGGTCAAATATCTCGATGGGAAGAAGGCAGACGGGCAGGAGAGCGTTGAGTCACGTGTCTCTAGTTAGCTTGTCTGTAAGAGGGGCTTAGTTATTGAAGAGGGGCTTAGTTATTGGTCCGATGCACTCTGCTGCGAACTATTACCCAGTTTGAGAGGACTGCTCAGATAAAATGTTACCGCGCTCTCTGCGGGCAGCGTGATATCCCGGTTGTTCCCGGTCAAGCCGGCGCCGGCGGTTCCGGCCCCCGCTCCGACCAGTCCTCCGATGAGTGCGCCTTTCCCTCCCCCGGCGATTCCGCCAATTAACGCGCCACCGCCGGCGCCACCGCCCACGAAGCCGGCGGTGCGCTTACCTTTTCCATTCGTCTCGCTTCCGATGCTCGAAACGTGGATCGGGAATGTCCGGCCTCCAATTACAACGGAGCGTGCTGAAATCGACAAACTGGCTGCGCCCTTAAACCTGCCCGCCGATTTGGCCACAGTTACCACTCCATTGATTCTGGAACCAGCGGGTATCAAGACTGATGCATGTACTTTGACAGGACTGCTCACGGTCGCGACGAACGGATCACCGGCTTGGCTGGACTTAGAGCTCAGCGTGTCGGTTATGCGCGCCGGAATCGCAGTTCCGGCGGGCACAATCACAGGTTTGGGTGGAGCAGGTTCCGCCATAGGCACACTTGGGACAGCCGCAGGCTCGCTTGAGGCCGGGGGCGGGGCCGGTGGCGGGGGCGAAGTTGGTCCAACGTCGCTTTGCTGAACATTCGGAGGCGCGTTGCTCGGCGGTGCGGCAGGCTGCGCAGGGGCAGATGGAGGCGAAGCATTGTTCTGGCTCGAGCTCGGCGCGCTCGATTTACTGCAGCCAATCTCCAAGAGACTGATCGCAAGGAAAACCACAACAGCCTGCTTCTTGAGGTTCATGCTCCGACCTCCCGGCGTCCCGCTTTCATCCGTGTGGCGCACCGCATGCATTCACGAGCGAATCAGGCGAATGCCAGAAGACAAACCGATGCAAAGGATTCCGAATAGCGCGACGAGTGGGAGTGGGCTACCTGTCTTGGGCAGTTCCGCTGGAGCCGGCTCCGCCTGAGCCTGGGCCACTGGCGCCGGCGCCCGCGCCGGTACTAGCACGGCGACGAGCACCGGTAGATTCGGAGCCGGAGGAGCAGGAGGAGGAGGAGGCATTACGCCAGTGATGTTCTGCGCTTGTGACACCTGGGTCACAGGGGTCTCAACAACCCTGGTTGCGTTCACAGTCATGCCCTTCCTCAATCCCCATGCGTCCATGATCTGGCCGTTGACGTTGAACTTTTGTCCTTTTGGGATCTTGAAGGACTGATTCGTTCCGTCCTCCAGCCGCAGAATAACGCTTAAGGGCGGGTTCACGTGAAACACCGTCCCTGTTACGTTTTGTACTGTAGTAATTGTTTGCGGTGTGGTGGTCGTGGTTATCGTGCGTTGCAGAGTCATCCCCGGCTTTAGATCGTGAATTCCCAATTCCTTCCCGTCCACGAGTACGCGAGCGCTCTCCGGTACGTTGGGGAAATGCCGAAGGGATCCATCCGCCATCTGGACGATTAGGTCATTCCCGTCGACCAGAACCACCTTTCCGCGCTGCACGTTGACTACGTGGGACGATTGGCCAACGCTGGTGCTCGTCTGCGTCTGGACTTGTGCCTTCCCACCTGTAACTAGCGCAAGGCATACCCCGCCAGCTGCGAGCAGTTTGCATACGATGATCGGTGCTTTGGTTTTCATTTCGCATTCTCCTGACCGCCGGTGTCCCCGCAGTAACCGGGGTAATGCTGGCATCTGCATTTCATCCTCCAACTATTCCTTATCCTTCATTTGGTCGTCAGCTGTTAGAAGTGCCAGTGCCCGTTGCCGCATCAATGGCGTGCCGCAGTGAGGTTCGAGGACGGTTCAGGGGCTACTAATGAGCCGTGCACGATATAACGTTCCGGCGCACTGCCAACGAAATAGAATGGATAACAGGTGACAAGCGTCACAGAAGATGTGTCTCCGGGCCGTAAAACGCTTACCTTTGTCGGATCGACAATTTGTATTCGGTCGACGACGAAAGTTTCTGTCCTGCCGGGCATGACTAGGTCCAGCCTGTCCCCCGTCCCTATTTCCTTGAGCCCTCGAAAGTATCCGTCCCTATGGCCGGCGATACCGAGATTGCCATCCGCCCCCACGTGCGCGGTACCCGGAATCCGCCCTACGCCCCGGTTCAGGGTCAGGTCGTCGGTGCCCTCAAAGACAGGCACTTCAAGATGGATCTTTGGAATTTGCAGCAGCGCCGAGGGTTGCTCGACATGTTGAGTCAAGCTCCTCTTGTAGGCTTCAATCCTCTTCTCGGACCATAGGCTGACGTCGGCTTCCGATGAGGCTTTCTCGGAGAATAAAGCTGGCGTGACGGGCGCTGGGCGCTGCGATGCCTCGAAAGCACGTATGGCCATATACGAGGAAAACGTGCCTTCACCTCGTGCGCCGAAATAGAAACCGAGCAGGATAATCCCGATCGCCATCAAGATATTCTCTATATCTCGCAAACGGTTCATGTTGCGCCTCGACAAATTGTTGTCTGCGAGTTGTGCTTCGGCTTCACCCTGAAGTACACCGCGCCCGTTGAAACTCGGGAAAAGGCTACGGTCACCGAAAAGCACTTGTCACCTGGCAAAACCGCCAGCTTCCGAGTACGTGTCATGATCGTCTCCACGGCGTTAGGCTGGCTGAATCTGGTATTTATGACAGTTCCCATCCGCACCGTCTGGCGTTCTAATCAGCGTCATGTCAGTGCGCATGGCGGATAAATATACGGAATCCGAGAGTGAGTCTTTACCCCAGGGCTCCTCTGTGCAATCGTTTCGTTCGGTCGAAAGCCTTGAAACCGCCCCAGAATCGCCGAACGCCAACATGATCTGGATTCCGGGTGGCACTTTTCTGATGGGTTCCGACAATCACTATCCGGAGGAATCGCCACTTCACAGCGCAACGGTGCAGGGCTTCTGGATCGACAAGCACACCATCACGAACCGGCAATTTGTTCAGTTTGTCGAGGCTACAGGTTATGTCACGTTGGCGGAGCGCCCACCCATGGCGGAGGACTATCCTGGCGCGCTGCCCGAGATGCTGCAACCAGCATCCGTCGTTTTTCGCAAGCCTGCGGAGCGTGTCGACCTGCGTAACCATTTCAACTGGTGGAGCTACATTGCCGGCGCAAACTGGCTGCGCCCTCAAGGACCAGGGAGTTCTATCGCGGAACTTGCACAGCATCCGGTAGTCCACCTCTCTTATGAGGACGCCGAGGCATACGCCAAATGGGCAGGCAAAGAGTTGCCTACGGAAGCCGAGTGGGAGTTTGCCGCCCGAGGCGGGCTGGATAGTGCCACCTACGCTTGGGGCGAGGAGTTCGCGCCGGATGGCAGGCAGATGGCCAATACCTGGCAGGGCGAGTTTCCGTGCCAGAACCTGTTGGAGGATGGATATGAAGGCACGGCCCCGGTCGGACAATTTCCGCCGAACGGCTACGGTCTCTTCGACATGATCGGCAACGTTTGGGAGTGGACGACTGACTGGTATTCCGCGCACCATCCAGCACCGAAAGCCTGCTGCGGCGGGTCCCTTCCGAAGGGAGACCGTGAACAGAGCTATGACCCGCAGATGCCCAGTATCCGAATCCCGCGCAAAGTGATTAAGGGCGGATCATTTTTGTGCGCTCCGAATTATTGCCGGCGCTACCGCCCGGCCGCTCGCATGGCGCAACCGGTGGACACCTCGACCTGCCACGTCGGGCTCCGATTGATTCGAAGGCCGCAACAGGAGGTTGGGGCCAATCTGCCTAGAACTCCCGCCTCGTCGTGACGGACAGAGGCGTGCAAGTCGATCAAAGTCGGAACTGGGGCAATCTGCCTGGGCCAATCTGTCTGGAACTCCAGCCTCGTCGTGACGGACAGAGGCGTGCAAGTCGATCAAAGTCGGAACTGGGGCCAATCTGCCTGGGCCAATCTGTCTAGAACTCCCGCCTCGTCGTGACGGACAGAGGCGTGCAAGTCGATCAAAGTCGGAATTGGGGTCAATCTGCCTTAGAACTCCCGCCTCGTCGTGACGGACAGAGGCGTGCAGGTCCATCAAAGTCGGAACTGGGGCCAATCTGCCTTAGAACTCCCGCCTCGTTGTGACGGACAGAGGCGTGCAGGTCCATCAAAGTCGGAACTGGGGCCAATCTGCCTTAGAACTCCCGCCTCGTCGTGACGGACAGAGGCGTGCAGGTCCATCAAAGTCGGAACTGGGGCCAATCTGCCTGGAACTCCCGCCTCGTCGTGACGGACAGAGGCGCGCAAGTCCATCAAAGTCGGAATCGGGCAAACGCGGGAAGTAGAAAACGAAGTAGAAAACAGGGAGTGCAATTCCATGGAAACCGCGATTCTGGCCGGGTGTTGCGAGAGCGCCGCGCCTGCCTCTCCTATCGACCTGCAAAACTGTTCATACCAAGGCCCGAGTAGGCGAAGGAGTTGGCGTGCGGACAAAGCGGAAAAGGGAAAGCAGGGCATTGCATTCGCGATTCGTCAGATCTGGACCTTGACTTTGCTCCTGAGGCATCCTAAAACGCCCTGGGCAGCCAAGCTTACGGCCTTATGTGCTCTAGGCTATCTTGTCAGCCCAATCCAACTGATCCCGTCGTTCATTCCCGTGATCGGTCAGCTGGATGACCTGGCCGTTCTATTGATAAGCATGAAGCTGCTTCGCAAGCTGGCGCCTGGTTGGATTCGGGAAGAGTGTGAGGCCCGGACCAGATCGTGCTCGCTGGTCCAACGCTTTAGTCCAACGCTTTAGTCCGACGCTTTAGCTGTGAGCGGGAGGCATAGGCGGAAGAGCGAACCCTCCCGGGCTGTCCGTCACTCGGGACCAATCCGTAGGAGCGTGGCGATGCAGCATTCACAATTCAGCGATGGAAGAGATCGATTTGACCGCCGGGCCTTTTGCAAGGCTGCCGGCGTTGCGACGGCTGCCGGGATGGTCGAGGCAAGCTTGGGAACCGTGTTGGCTCACGCAGACCTCACCGAGGAACAGCGTGACAAGATGACGGCGGACGAAATCATCCAGCAGATGAAAGCTGGCAACGAACGCTTCCGGTCAGGCAAACCGCAGCATCGCGATCTGATGCGCGAAGCTAAGGCGACTGCGAAGGGACAGTATCCTGCTGCGATTGTCTTCGGCTGTGTTGACTCGCGAGTACCCGCAGAGGTGATTCTCGACTTTGGTATCGGCGATATCTTTAGCGGCCGTGTGGCAGGGAATGTTGCGGACGAAGACGTATTGGGTAGCATGGAATTCGCCTGCAAGGTGGCAGGCTCGAAAGTCGTGCTTGTCATGGGCCACACCGCCTGCGGTGCGATTAAGGGTGCCATCGACGGGGTCGAGCTTGGCAATCTCACGGCGTTGTTGGCGAAGATCCATCCCGCCATTGAAGCCACTCGCTACACTGGGGTACGCTCGGCCAAGAACTACGCGTTCGTAGACGCCGTGGCGCGAACGAACGTGTCAGTGACCATCGCCAACATTCGGGAAAAGAGCCCTGTGCTTCGGGACCTCGAATCCACTGGCAGCATAAAGATTGCAGGCGCGATGTACGACCTCGACACGGGAATGGTTGAGTTCCTCGCATAGCGGTTAGAGACGGTCTCTGATCGATATCTCGTCCGCCGCGAAAGGATGCCGGCCACATGATCGGCGTTCTGCGCGACGGCATGGTTCTCATTGCCGGGCCTTTTGTTTCGGAGGCTCTATCAATGATCGCGCCGGGCGCAACGCTAGCTATCTCGGCGACGCAGTCAAAATTGTTGGCAGGCATTCCTGACCACGATCGGAGGTCGATCCTGCGTGTCGCCAAGCAGCGGCAGGTTTCGGACAAGGAGATGATTATCCAATCCGGCGACAGGGCCGTCTGTTTGTTCCTTCTACATGAGGGAAACGTCAAATATTACAGGGTCACGGAGCAGGGAGAGGAACTGCTCCTTTGGTGGCTCGCTCCGGGAGATGTTTTTGGGTTAGGGACACTCCTCAAGAATCCTCCCGCGTATATCGGGAGCGCCGAGGCGAACAAAGATTGTACGTTGTCGGTCTGGGAGCACTCGTCCATTCTCAGACTCTCGCGTGCTTATCCACGGCTGTCGGAGAATGCGCTTCGCATCACGATGGGCTATCTTGGCGCCTATGTCGACCGTCATGCGAGGATTACCACTCGAACTGCCGAGCAACGACTGGCCCACACGCTCCTTCATCTCGGACATCGGATCGGTCGAACCCATCCGGCCGGAGTTGACATCGACATTACCAACGAGCAACTCAGCAGCCTTGCGGACATTGGCATGTTTACCGCTAGCCGCTTGCTAAGCAAGTGGGAACGACAGGGGGCGATTACAAAGAAGCGGGGCAGGATCCACATTCTCGCGCCGGAAAAGCTCTTGGCGTGCTAGAAGCCGTCTCATAAACCGCTCTCCTCTCCATTCGGATCTGTTGAAGCGATTTACTGCTTTGCTTTCGGCTCCGCCTCCGCTCACGTTTCCCCGCGGTCGTCGTTGCCTTAGCGCAACGAAATTCGCTTTTCCCCCTGCTACATCTCCTGCTGGAAGCTCCTTGCCTCGCTGATGCTGGAACATCGGGATAGTTCCCTGCCAGAAGGCCCCCAGATCCTTGGAGAAATATGAATGATGAAGATCAATTTGAACCCAAGACCCAGGGTGGTTCTTGCGGACCGCAGCGGGCCGGTTCTTCGAGTAATATCTCAAATAGTGAACGTGCAATTCGACGTGATCAAAGTGGTTAGGAACGGCTTAACCGCCATCGATGCGGTTCTGAAGCTACGGCCCGATGTGCTGGTCCTCGATCTGGTCCTACCGGATCTCGATGGCTTCCAGGTCGTCAGGCGTCTCACGAATCTGAAGTCGAGATCCAGATTCGTTGTCCTAACGGATCTGGAAGACGCTGAATACATTGACGCAGCAATGGCAGTGGGTGCAAACGCCTTCGTCTTCAAACGCAGAGCGGCTGAGGATCTGTCACATGCGATCGCAGCAGCGCTTGCAGGGCTGACTTTCGTTTCCGCTAAGCCTTCCCAAAGTGACAAGTAGCTTCAACCGGAAAGATAAATGCCGTCAAAGTCAACGGGGCCTTTAGGCCCTGAGGTACGTCTTGGGGACGCCTCATTCATCATCCACTGGTGCTAGAAGCAGCTCCGGAGAGAATGATTGGAGTTGTCGGCGCGGCGGAGCCTGCCGCCTTCTCGATGGTCACGGCGAAGGCCTTCGCTGGGAGACCTTTTGGAACAGGTGGCAACATCACATTCGCGCTGCCCGTCGCGTCTGGCCGGAAGAGCCCTGCCGGTACGGGGGCGCTGCCGTTTGCCGGAATCACCCAAAGCTCATAAGTCTTGTCTTCCGGCAGATGCTCCAGGTTGTTCGCCTCGAAGATCAAGCCGCCACGGTCGGCTAGATAGACCGCGCGCCCCGTCGGTACGGTTGATGTCTTGCCGGGTGTCAGTGCCACCCGCTGGGCGTTGGGCGCCGTAAGTATCTCGAGTACTTGCTGTGCGCGCGAAGCCGTGGCTGCCAGATTTGCCACCAGATCGGATTCACTCCGCAACTCTTGATTGAGCGAGTTGATTTTCACGCCGAACGAGATCACCAGGATCGCCAACGCCGCCACCGCGGCCCAGGGAATCCAAACAGAGCGCCTATATGAAGGACGTCCCGTCGTGATGGGAGAAACCGGCGCATGCGTGGCCTGTGGGTCCCCCGCGGGGCTGGCTGAGATTCTGTCGATAAAACGCTGCCGAGCGCCTTCAGGCACTGGATGTTGTTCGCTGCTCATAGCCACCAGCGCCAAGTCTCCGGCGACGGCGGCCAGCTCAGCGCGGCAAAGGGCGCATTCCGCCAGATGCAGGCGAACCACTGCAGACTCCTCCGTGGAGAGGCCCTGCATCGCGTAAAAGGCCAAATCCTCCTGCGGGATGTGTTCGCTGTCGGTCATGCCTGGATTGCCTTTCGTAAGCTGATCAACGCCAATCTGATCCTTGTTTTCACTGTCCCTAGCGGATCGCCTGTTCTGGCCGCGATTTCCGCATGGCTCAATCCCTCAAAAAATGCCAACGCCACCGACTTCTGCTGCTCCGATGGCAGGTTCTCGAGTACCGCGCGAACCTTTTCCATGATCGTATTTCGCTCGACTTCCGAAGCCAGGTTCGTCTTCGAAGTCAGCACGACATCATCTACCGAATCGGTAGGCTTTCTGCGCCGCAGAGAGTCGATCGCCCGATTCCTTGTCACTACTGCCAGCCACGCGCCCAGCGATCCCCGGCCCTGCACGAATCGAGTCGGATTTTTCCAGACCTGGAAGAAGATCTCCTGCATTACGTCTTCCGCGTGGCCCGGGTCCTTCAGCACGCGCAACGCTACCGAATAAACCATGCTCCCGTAACGATCGAAGAGGGCCGCCATCGCATTTTGATCGTTGGTCCGAATGCGATCCAGCAATAGCTCATCACCGGCAGAGCCGACTTCCGTCGCTTCGGACTGTTCTGAATCCCCGTCCATGGAACGATCGGACGCCTTTATCGGATTGGAAGGGTTTCTGGTCATCGACAAAAAGGCGACAGGAGAACAAGCGACATTCTACTGATCGCACTGTTTGAGCACAAAAGCTTATGAAAATACGCTTCGTTGAGCGCTGGGACTTCGGCATCTTGCTGGGCCCATTGCGGAGCCGGGCAGCGATGGCGCGAAGCCTGCTTTCCGCCAAAGCCTTGGCTGCGGCCGAAAACATCTGAGATACAAACAAAACGTCCCACCGCAGGGTGGGACGTGAAACTGACTGACTTTAGCCGGACAGAGCCCGAGACTTCGTGCAAGAATGCAGGTTGTGAACGCTGCCCGCTTTTTGACGGTCAACGAGGGGGAATTCCCCTAGCTGAATAGTCCATTCAGCCCATTTGGGAAGAACACTCCCGTGTATTTTGTACCCGTCGGCTCCAAATTGATATTGCCGGTGACAATCTTGAGGACTTGCGTCGTGCTGCGGCTGTAGGTCTTGGAGTAGTTCGGTGATCCGGTCTGGGCATCGACGATCGTTGCAGCTCCGAATGTCGTGCCGGTGGGTTCAACGGAGACGGTCTGAAAGCCCACGCCAATGTCATCCGTGGTTGCGCTGCCATCGAGCGCCATACGAGTTGCCGAAATCTTCTGCGTATAGCCCTGCAGCCCAACGCTGCCGGTAGGATCCAGGCCGAAGATGGAGGTGCGAATCAGGCCAGCGTGGTAAGCCTCGACCGCCAGAATGCCAGCCGCCGCCGTAAGATTGCCGGGTGTTGTGATCAGAGGAGCGGCCCCACTATAGGCAGTCACGCCGACATCCTCAAAAACATATGCGCCAATGAGGAAATCGGCATCGCCGGCGAACGGGTCGAAGGTGCTGGCAATTCCAGCCGCGTTCGCGAGCGTGTTGAAGCTGTTGTAGAGGTCCAAATTCGGTTGGGCTACGGCAGAGGTTCCCAACGCGCCGCGCAGAAAAGTGACGTGATTCCGCTCCTCGTTGGCGGTTTCCGTTGCATAAGCCTGAATTGCAGGGATGGTCCAGGGCACGAGACAAGCGCTCGGGCCTCCCGGCTTGGTGATGACCGAACCGCCGCCCGTGGTCGCGGTGCCCGCGCCGATCCCAAGTCCCAGCTTGTCGATGGTCATGCCGGTCGTCGCGAGCGTATAGACTGCGATTCGAGGTACTCCAGGTTGAGGGCGAAGTTAAGGATGTCTGAATCGGTATATGCAGGGGTGGATTGCGCTTGCACTGCTTTAACGCCGGCGAAGGCAAGACCGGCCAGCGCAGCACCACCAAGGGCGAGCATCTTCCGGCGACTGTTGACGATAATTTCATCGAGCTGTTGCGTTTCCGAGGTTGCCATAAGTCTCCGTCCTTAGCTGTTGGTTACGCTGATATTCCCGTTCATTCCGTTGGGGTAGAATCCTCCGCTCTTCACACCAGCACCAGGCGCCGTGGCATAGACGATATGAAGAACCTGATCCGTGGTGCGGGCGTAGGCGATCGAAGTCGTCTGGCTGGCGGCAACGATCGTGCTTGCCGGGGTGTATGCGGTCGGAACGAACGGAATGGCATACGGAGGAAGCGCGGTCAAACTCGTTTCGTTCCCGCCGCCGAGAGTGGCGCGCAGGGCGCTGATCTTGTCCGCATAGCCCAGGTAGGTGTCATTCGGTGTAACCAACGTTGCCGTCTTCGTTGCGGTCGCGATAGAGTCCGCGATCAGCAGCGTCCGTATTTCGGCGGCGTGGTACGCTTCGACGGCGGCAATCGATGCAGCGGCCGCGAGATAAGTCTTGCTGCTCAGAAGGCCGGCTGCTCCGAGATATGCCGTCACCCCGACATCCTCGAAAACGAAAGCCCCCACCAGGAATGCTTCGTAGCTTGCGAACGGATTGAAACTCGAACCGATGCCGGCGGCACTGGCTGCGCCGTTGAAGCTATTCATTAGGTCAAGGTTCGGCCGCGAAACAGCATCCGTGCCGAGAGCGGACCGGAGAAAACGAACGTGGTCCAGTTCATTTTGCGCAATCTCGTAGATGTAATTCTGCTGAGTGGTGGTCAGGCCAGGAACCATGGTGGTGCTGGGAACAATCACTGTGGTTGAAGCGTTGCCAGTATCAGTGGCGGAGAGGCCGCTGCCGGTCGCCGCGCGGAGGTAAAATTCGGCTTCAAGGTACTCAAGATAGAGGGCAAAATTAAGATAGTCGGTATCGCCGAGAGCGGTTGGGGTTGGGGTTGGCGTCGGCGTTGGAACTGGCGTAGAACTGCCGCTGCATCCCGCAACGAGCGCTACGGCTGCAGCGGATCCCGAGCCGGCCAAAAAACCTCGGCGCGTGACCGCCTTATCGATGAGTTCAGTCAACTTCTTGTCCACAATGTACCTCTTCTATTTGGAGATCGAGCGAGGCCAGTCGCAGTAACGTCGAATCAACGGCTGTGGTGTGTACGTTGCCACCATGGGAACTGGATTGCTGTGAATGCAAAATCTTTTCTCTATATCGCTGCATAGGAAAGTTTGCGGACACTGACCGAACACCCTCGAGTGCAAATTCCCGCGCGCCCTCCTCCGCATCGGGTGCTTCCCGTCGCATTCGTGGCTCGAATCCTAATTTGGGCCGAGGTTTCCGAGGTTGCGTCAGCCTGGGCGCGGTTGGGGCCGGGCGGGAAAACTTGTGGATGGGGGTAGTGCTTCTGGACGCGGCCAGAATTACATGGCGCTTGTTGTCTCGAACGTCCGGCTTGCTTCGTTATAAACCGTCACGGTGCCGGGACCAATGTGATAGACCCACCCGTGGAGGGCAAGATCGCCTTTTTCCAGCCGAGCCGCAACCGTCGGATGTGAGCGCAAGTTTTTCAGTTGTGCAACTACATTATCTTCCGCCAGCGCGAGAAGACATTCGGCGCTCGGTTCTGGTTCGCGGCGTTCTACTTTCGCATAGCGCAACCAGGCCGTCACACTCGGATAAGCTTCAAGCGTCTTGGGATTGAGCGCGCCTCTTATAACACCGCAATCGGTGTGGCCGCAAACAATCACCGTCGAAACCCCCAGCACGCCGACCGCATATTCTATCGTGGCCGAAACACCGCCAATCGCATCGGGAAAAGGCGGTACAACATTGCCAATCACGCGGCAAATAAATAATTCTCCCGGTTTAGCTTGGGTTAGCAGGCAAGGGTCTATTCGGGAATCGGCGCACGTAATGAAAAGTGCTTCAGGGCGCTGACCCAGGGCCAGCCCTTCAAAAAGGTCCCGATGCTTCGGATAAACGTGCTTTTGGAATTGGGAGATGCCCCCCAGGAGTTTTTCGACAGGCACATTCCCAAGGTACATCATGCTGTTTCAGAAGTGAACGAGATGCGTCCCGAAATCGGAAAGTGAAGATCGGGAAGCGAATCGCGTACTTCCTCTGACACTTACTATGAAGTCGTGTCGTTATATCGACACCTGCCAGCAGGTTCTTGCCATCCAGCGCCGATCGAGACGTGGCTTTCACGGCTTGCGTGCAGCTCAAAGCCAAATCCTCAATGATTCGAATGATTGGCGCTCCGATTGCACTGGGAAGGGAAGGCGTACTCGCTGACATGAACGCCGGGAAGGCACTCAAGAACTGGACGCTTCCGCGTGCGCCAACCAGGAGGATTCCATGTTTATCGATACCCGCGTTTGCATTCTCATTGCGGCGCTCCTGCCGGGCATCGCCACAGCCTCTGCTCAGCAGCAGTCTCCAGTCGGCAAGCCGGCCGCTCGGAGCGTTTACCTCAATGTAGTCGCCGTGTCTAAAACAGGGTCACCTGTCGCTGGTCTCAGACAGCAGGACTTTACGGTAATGGACAATAAATCGATCCAGCCTATCACGTCGTTCAGGGCCGTCACCGCGGGCCAGGAACCGGTCGAGGTCCTTCTGGTCATCGATGCCGTCAACACGCGCTTCGATACCGTGGCCTATGAACGGAGTAACATTCAGAAGTTTCTGCAGGCGAACGGCGGCCACCTGGCGCTTCCCATGACGATCGCAGTCTTGACCGACAAGGGTATCCAGATCCAAAAGGGCTTTTCAACTGACGGCAACGAGCTGGGCAGCTCGCTCGACCACTACACAATCGGGCTGCGGGAGATCCCCCGCGACACCGGTTTCTGGGGTGCGAACGACCGTGCCCAGATCTCTCTGACCGCCCTCCGCCAACTGACATCCTATGCCGCAACTCTTCCCGGCCGGAAGATCGTTCTCTGGATCTCGCCAGGTTGGCCTCTCCTCTCGGGCGCTCGCATCGACCTCGACTCAAAGCAGCAGCAGCAGATTTTCGGCGATGTCGTATCCTTCTCCACGCAGCTAAGAGAGGCGAATGTGACGCTCTACAACATCAATCCGCTTGGCGTCGGAGAACCCCTAATCCGCACCGACTACTATCTGGACTTCGTAAAAGGCATCAGCAAACCTAGCCAAACAGATATCGGCGATCTCGGTCTCCAGGTACTCGCGATCCAGAGCGGGGGGCTCGCGCTCGAGTCCAACAGCGACGTCGTGGGCATGCTCAAACACTGTCTTTCGGATATGCAATCCTGGTACGAGATCACCTTCGACAAGGCGGTTGCCGATCGGCCGAACGAATACCACCATATTGAGATCAGGTTGGACAAGCCAGGCCTGACCGCTCGAACGCGCGATGGCTACTATGCACAACCCTAACTCGGTCAGGCTCTAAGATGCATTGACCCGAGATAGCCGGTGTAGAAGAGATCTATCTGCTCTTTGATGTTGGGCACCGGCCGCCTCGTTTCTGCCTCCCGCCTGTCTGCCTCCCGCCTGTCGGCGACGACCGGAAAGAACGCTCGCATGGCGGGCAACGCGAGACCATACCACTTGTCTACCCATCCTTGAATCACGTCCTTATTTCCAGGCGTATCCTCGATCGCCATTTGCACCAGGGCCTGGCTCCACCGCTGCTGCCACAGGCAATCTTCGCGTAGCGAATAGAGGATCTGGCCCAGCAGGTAGTCGCCCTCTCCCAGCGCCACTTCACCCAGATGTTTCATGAACAGCTCGTCGAACAATGGTTTGAGGACAAGGTTAAGCCCTACGAACGACTCTCCCCAGTCGTAGGCGACGAGCAGCTTTTCGACCGTTTCACGCAACGGCTGCCAAAGGGGATCGAGCTCCCACCGCGCCTGGCTGTCCTCGGCGAATCCGGGGCAGGCTAGCTGTAGCTGCCGCACTCTGTACGCTAAGCGCTCGATTCGTCGGACTTCATCCGCCAATTGCAGCATCGCCGTGACGGCGATGCGTCCCCCCGGGGCCATCTGTGCTATGTAGGCGGCAACCATCTGAAGCCCATGGACTGGATACCGGAGCGGAGCGAAGACCCGCGCCAGGGTGTAAAGCAGGGTTCCGTTGAGCCGCTCATCGTATCCCGTCGTCTCAATCTCCTCCAGAATGTTGTCGACAAAGATTTCCTTTTGCAACTGGACACCCGTGTACTTCGTGTAAGTCGTCTCACGCGGATCGCGGAACTTCTCCCACGAACTGCACCTAAGCGGAGAAGCCTCTTGATGCTTTAGGTACCAGTCCTTCAACGGAACATCGAGCTCAAAGCGCTTGCCGGTGAAACCCTCGCCGGTATAGATGAGCAATTTGGACGTGACGATCTCATATTGGCTGGGGATCCGCGCTTGTCGCTGGAGATGCCAATAGGTCTTCTGGGGGGACATCGTTCCTCCTCCTCGGCGAGCCGGCCCTTAGGCGCGATTGGGCCGCTCCTTGAATAGCCACGTGGCCTCGCTCTCTGAAAGCAGAATCGTTCCCTTGAAACCGGACATGACAACTTCCAGTTCGCCGGGAAAGCGAAAGGATCGCCCCAGGCGCCTTTCGATGGCCGTTCTCGTCACAAGGCACTTATGGGGAACCAGAACGCGAAGGTATGCGCCGCGGTCCACCACCTGCACGTCCTGGTTAAGATCTTTGATCGCCGCAACGATGGCATCGCTCACCGGGCCAGCCTGAAGCACCGGGCCGACGCGCTCGTAGACACTCACCGGCTCGTCGCTCATGCGCTCTTCTCGGGAGATAAGAACCTGGGGCGCGCCGCGAGCGACTGCTCCACGTCCACCAGAACGTCATCGCCCTGAACCACAGTGGCGAACTCGGTTAGGCATGCTTGCGCCGGGTTGATGCCTCGGCCGGTGCTCACGTCGAAGACCCAGCCGTGTGTCGCGCAGGTAAGCACATCGCCATTGAGAGAGCCACCGCTTAGCGGGGTTCGCATGTGAGGGCAAACGTCCTCGTAGGCTCGAATCTGGCCGCCGATATTGATCAGCACAATGCATTTGTCTTCCACCGTGCAGGTCGCCATCTCTCCGCTCCAGAGTGCGTCCAGTGTGGTTACAGCTCGAAAGGCCATCAGGGTGCCCCCCGGTCCACGTCAAATCGTTCGAGCGGTTTCAAGCCGGCCTGGGCGAGAGTCATCCTAGGATCGAGCGCCCGGTCACCGTAGAGGACCCGAGGATTTTGAATGGGACTTACGCGGAGACTCGCGGCCTCCTGCAGTTTTCGGGAGAGTGACTCCACGGTTTCGTCTTCGTCGGCCACGATCACCAATCCGATCGTGTCGCCCTCGAGGAAGCCGTAAAGAGGAAGTGGCATAGGCCTTACGCTCCGATCCGTGGCAAACCCTGCTAAGTGCCGGGAACACCGCATTCTAGCCAGTCGTACTTGCCGGCATAGGCATCTTTACCCCATGTCTCAGGCGTCAAACGGAAATACTCCGTCACCAGCTCAGGCATGCTTGCCGGCGCCTCGCCGGACAGCACCCGCTTCACAAGGCCCCGGTGACGGCTATAACGCTCGGGTTCTCGCAGAAAAATCCACCGGCAAGGTTGTGAGCAGAAGATGTAGTTCTCGCCTTCATAGCTGAGCACGTTGGCGGCGTTCTTCGACGGGGTGCCTGCTGAAAGAGGTAACTGGCATAAATCGCAAAACGTCGGCATCGCCGTGGAATGGACGGCTGCCTCGTTGTGCGCGCCGGGTCCCACGGCTCTCCATTGCATGGCGAGCCGCTCCCACACGGCATCCAACTCGTCCCAGTGCTTCGGGTATTTCGTGCGCAGCCACTTCCTCTCTGCCGGACCTGGCAGGACGCAGTTAAACCACAGTGTGGAGCGATAGGTATATGCGCTGGCATAAACCATGTGGTGATAAACATCAAGCTCGTCGAGAAATGTTTCCCAATACCAGGGCTTCTGCAGGCCAAATTCGTCCAGTGTTCTGAGGAACTGATCGATGATCCATTCTTCGGTAAACTCTTTGAACGATGAGGGGCGCTGCTCGAGATCCGTTAAGTAATCCATGCTGGAGCCAGTAATAATCGAGAACAGCCTCCAGTTTCTCCAAAACCACTTATCGACCAGATATTGCGCATAATCCGGATCGTGTTTCATCACTGTAGCTAATACAGGATGACCAATCTGCGCGTGTCTCGCTTCGTCCGTCTGAATGCTGGTTACCATCTTCTCGAACATGCGATCGTTTGCCCGGTGAGCCAACGACGCAAGACCGACAAACTGCAGATTCGTAAATCCTGTCTCGAGAATGAAGTTCGTGGCGATGTGAAATTCGATCGCATTCTGGCCCAGCGTGAGCTCGTCGAAGAAGTGCCGGGCCGCGATGGCGAACCAGTTGTTGGTGTGGTAAAAGAGGTGCGCCCAGTCGAACTGCGGATCCCAGCGCACCAACTGGTGATAGAGCAGAAGCGGTATCTCCGTGTGGCGAAATTCATCCAGTGCGCCAAAGGCTGCCATTGTGCGCCAGGCGCTGTCGCGGCCGAAGCGCGCGCCGCGCAGGTTCCCAATGGAGCCTGTGAACTCGGCCAGCGCCAATCCGGCGGCATGCACCTTCAGCCCGTTGATCCAGGCAGGATTCAGCTTCTCGACATCTTCCAGACGTCCTACGGCGTCGCGAACCGCATACACTGACAAATCCTTCTCGTGCTGGTTCTCCACGTATTCGCGGTAGGAATTCTTGAAAGCTTCTTCCCAGTCTTGCCACTCGGCATGCGGCAGCCAGGGATGTCCGCTGATCACTTCCGGAAAGACGTCCTTTTCTTGTGCGTAGGAATAGTTCCAGTCCAGCTTGCGTGCCAGGTTCAGCCACTCATCTCGCTTGAGCATTCGCAGCGCCCCTCTCGCGTTAAATTACCAAGAGTAGACCAGGTTCTCCATTTTAGGCTTTCACCGGAGTAAAAATGTCAGGCGGATGACGATGAGGATTCCCGTCACCCGTTGGGCAATGTGAACTGAAAGGTCGCGCCCCGTCCGGAGTTGGCGCTCGCCCACACCCGGCCGCCATGCAACTCGATAATCTTCCGGCTGATCGACAATCCCATGCCGGTGCCATGCGGTTTGGTGGTGAAGAACGACTCGAAAATGCGATCGGCTCGATCCGGGGCGATTCCGATACCCGAATCGGAGACGGAAACCAGCAATTCGCCATCCGCGGTCTCCTTCGAAGTGACGGTCAATTCACCGCTCGTATCTTTCATCGCCTCGATGCCGTTGAGCATGAGGTTCATCAACACTTGCTGCAACTGCACGCGGTCCGCGGTGATCGGCCGAAGCTTCGAGTCGAGTTCGGTGCGGATTGAAGCGGAGTTCCGATTTGCCTTATCGCGCAGCAGAACGAGCATCTCCTGAATCATTTCATTTACGTCAACCAGCTCCCGTTGTGGGGTATCTCGCCTGTAGAGTGAGCCAACTCGATCGAGGATATCGGCAGCGCGGGTAGCGTCCTTGACCATTCTCGAGACAGCCGCGCACGCCTCTGCGACATCGGGTGCATCACGCCGTAGCCACCGCGCGCAAGTCTTCGCATCCATGATGGCGGCGGCGATCGGCTGCTTAACCTCGTGAGCCAGGGATGCCGCCAATTCTCCCATGATGCTCACGCGATTGATGCGTGCAAGATCTCCCTCCAGCTGTCGCAGCCTCCCTTGCTCCTCTTGTGCGCGTTTGAGGTCCGTAATGTCAATGTTTGAGCCGATATAACCCGCAAACTCTCCCGCCCCCGTGTATCTCGGAATGCCACTTTCAATCACCCAGCGGTATTCTCCGTCCGCTCGCCTGAGGCGATATTCCATCCTGAAAGGTATTCGGGCATGGAATGCAGGCAGGAAGCCGTCGAGGCACCCTTGTACATCGTCTGGATGCACGCCTCCGATCCATCCGGTGCCTGCTTCCTGCTCCATGCTTCGGCCTGTAAATTCGAGCCACGGTTTGTTGAAATAATTGCAAAGGCCATCCGTTCCGGTCATCCAAATCAGCACCGGCGCGGTATCGGCCATTTCTTGGAACCGCGCCTCGCTTTCCCGCAGCCGCTCTTCAGCATGCTTCTGCTCGGTAATGTCCCGGTATATCGCATAATTCGCAATCTGCTCGCCGGAAGTCGCAGTAACTGGAACTGCGACAATGGAGATACGAACATCGCGCCCATCTTTGCGCCTGCGAACGGTTTCGACCTCCACTCGATGGCCCTGTTTGAGTTGATGTGTATATTCTCGTGCGCTCGCAACCAGCGCCTCGGGAACGATGAGGTCGTGGATGGGACGTTCGAGAACCTCCTCCTCCTCGTAACCGAACATACGCGTGAATTCCTTGTTGACGCGAAGAATGCGGTCGTCCAGGCGAGTGACAGCAGCCGCTTCCGGAGCCTGATCAAACAATTCAGGCCACAGAAAACTCTTCTTCTGCACTCTCTCTTGCGTTTCGACTGGCTCGTCAGAGTGTGCTGGACTCTCAGGAACGCTGGATTGTAAGTGATACATCGGTGTGGCCTCCTTTGCACTGATCGTGGCACATAAGCTCCAAGGCGGAGCAGAAGGAGAATGCAAACGATTGTATAAGAATTCGCGAAGGCAATGTTTACGAGCGCATGGAGCGATTCACTGCATACACTATGGACAGTCATGCCGCGACCGAAGACCGGGGATAAGCGTGCTGCCATTCTCCGTGCAGCCGCCGAGACGATTGCTGAAGATGGCGTCGGCGCGTCCACTGCCAGCATTGCGAAGGCTGCGTCGGTGGCCGAGGGGTCGCTGTTCCGGTACTTCCCGGATAAAGACAAGCTGCTCAACGAGCTCTACGTCGAGTTGAAGCTCGACGTGCGACGCGCTACGATCGCGGGCTTTCCCCTGACCGGCTCCCTCCGCAAGCGCATACAACATATCTGGAACGCCTACGTTACCTGGGGAATGGAGTCGCCGGCGAAGCGCAAGGCGATGGTGCGGCTCACAGCTTCCGAGCGCGTCACCGACCAAAGTAGACAGCGGGGGCAGGCGGGCTTCGAGGACGCCACCGAAGCCATGCGGCAGCTTGTCGCGCAGGGCAAATTGAGTGGGCTGCCGCAATCCTTTGCGTCAGACCTTTTGCTCGCGATGGCTGAGACGGCCATGGCGTCCATGGCGGCCAATCCAGCCAAAGCGGAGCGCTACCGCACAGCAGGTTTCGAGGCCTTTTGGAGCGCGGCAGCCAAAAAGTAGATTAGCCGAATTTTTTCCGAATTAATGAGTATTCACTCCGCTATGCTGCATCCAATCGGCAGAACGGAGGTTTTGATGCCCAAAGTATGGTTGGTAACAGGTAGCGCAAGTGGTTTGGGTCGCGATATTGCAGAGGCTGTTCTTGCTTCGGGTGATCGTCTCTTAGCGACGGCTCGCGATCCCAACCGGTTGAACGATCTGGTGGAGCGATATGGTGAGCAGGTCCATACAGCGGTCCTCGATGTGGCGGATGAGGCGGCGGCAAAGGCCGCGGTCGCAAAAGCTGTTGAGGTCTTCGGACGTCTGGATGTTGTCGTCAATAATGCGGGGTACGGAGATGTTGCCCCTTTTGAGCAGCTAAGCGCAGAGAGCTTTCGCGCTTTAATCGACACGAACTTCTTCGGCGTTGTCTATATGACACGAGCCGCGATCCCCGTCATGCGCAAGCAGAAGAGTGGTTGCATCCTTCAGATCTCTTCCCTCGGCGGCAGGTTGGGGATTGCTGGAAACGCAGCCTATCACGCGGCAAAATGGGCTGTAGGCGGCTTCACCGAAGCCATTGCCCCGGAGCTGGCGCCCTTCGGCGTAAAGGTGTGCGCACTCGAGCCAGGCGGCATGCGGACCAACTGGGGCAAGCGGGCAAGCGCTGGCACACCGGAGCTTTTACCCGACTATGAGGCCTCTGTAGGTGCGTTTATCAAGATGTTGCAGGGGCACTGGGGGCATGAGATGAGCGCTCC
This sequence comes from uncultured Acidobacteriaceae bacterium, assembly GCA_963746665.1. Taxonomy (GTDB): domain Bacteria; phylum Acidobacteriota; class Terriglobia; order Terriglobales; family Acidobacteriaceae; genus PALSA-350. The sequence goes on from CAVVBW010000001.1 coordinate 687,586, forward strand.
GGCAAAAGTCGCCCAGGTCATTCTGCAACTAGCCTCTAAAGAGCAGCTACCCGCACATCTCCTGCTCGGCAGCGATGCCGTGCAGTTTGCCCGCTTAGCCGAGGAAAAGCGGGAATCCGACGCCAAGGCATGGCACGACATCAGCGTCTCAACCGACGCGGAGGATGTAAAAGGGCTGCCCGATTTGAAGTTCTAAAATCGGCGCTGCGGATGCAAATCCAGTTATCGTCACTCCATCGAGGAGTTGGTTGACTGGTATTGTTGGTCCGCCATACGGCTCTATAATCCGCGCATGGCCTTGCCGCATGGCTTCGAAGAACCTGGAGATGCGCAGGACATTCGCCTTACAGTTTACGCTGATGAACGCCTGACCAGAACGTTGCGATCGTCGGGCAAAGACATCGTATAGCTCCAGGGTGGTGCAGGGTTAGCCGCCTGGTGAAGACATACACTCGTACGAGAGCAGGAGCCTATTCTGAACATGAACCGGCCTTGCCGGACGGAAATATCACCATCAATCGCTTCCTCTTTACAGATCTCTGGAAAGTGTGGTCGGAAGTGCCCCACTAGGCCCAAGGGGAATGCGCACCGCCTGAAGAATGCCGCGTAGGATGGAGGGGGGGCTAGGCGGGCAGCCCATTATTGTGAAGTTTACGGGGATGATACCTGCCACACCGCCGCGACTTGCGTAGCTCGTCCCAAAGATGCCACCGCACGCTCCACAATCTCCGAAAGCCACGACCCATTTAGGGTTGGGGATGGCGTCGTAGGTGCGCTTCAGGGCTTCCTCCATGTTCACGGACACGGGCCCGGTCACCAGCAGCATATCGGCGTGACGCGGACTGGCTACAAAGTGGATGCCCAATCCCTCGAGATTGTAGTAAGGATTATTGAGTGCCTGGATCTCGAGCTCGCATCCATTGCAGGAGCCTGCATCCACATGGCGGATGCAGAGCGCGCGTCCTAGAATCCTCTGAAGATCTATCTGGATCGACTCCATTGCCGGCGTTGGGTCGTCGGGAACTGGTGGCGGTTCGGTCAATATACCGGTGCGCAACATGCGCGAAAGGACGTCAAACATATCTACCTCACCCGTCCTGCCCGCTATAGGACAGGTTGAATGATTTGTTGATCAGCGGGAAGTCGGGCACGATGTTGCCAAGGATCGCATATTCGAGGAGCGGCCAATTCTGCCACGAGGGATCGTGCGCATGGCAACGCCGGATGGCATCATCCGTGCCAGTTTCGAGAGCGAGCATCACGGGACCGCGCCATCCTTCTATCAGTCCGATTCCGAGAAGTCCAGTAGCTGCGGGGGAAACATACATTTGAACCGGGCCACCAGCAATGCCATCGAGGAGCGCGCGGCAAAGGCGAAGAGATTCGAAGATCTCGTCGAATCGCACCTGAACTCGCGCCGCAACGTCCCCTGCGGTTCCGACTGTCAGCTTCGCGGCAAGCCCGTCGTAAGGCAGCCATGGATGGTCGACTCGCAGATCGAGCCGGATGCCCGAGGCGCGCCCGGCCAGACCGATGGCGCCAAGTTTTTGTGCCAAGACCGTCTCCAGTTTCCCGGTTTCGCGGAATCGATCTTGGAGACCGGCGTGCTCGTCATAAATAGCACGCATCCTGGAGACGCCTTGCTCCAACGCGAGGTATTGACCGAGAAGCAACCCACGGGCGTGCCCTGGCAGATCGACTGCGACTCCGCCAGGGATAACATAGTCGAGAAGGTAGCGCGCTCCAAAGACAGCGAGGTTGACTCGCAGGAGATCTTCTTTCAACCGGAGAAACTGCGTGAGCCCAAAGGCAAAGCCGGCGTCATTGCCAAGCGCTCCCAAATCGCCCAGATGATTGGCAAGCCGTTCATGTTCGAGCGCCAGAGCCCGCAGGCTGGACGCCCGTCGCGGGCAGATGGTCTTGGTGATGGCTTCGAGCGCCGCGCAATAGGCCCAGGAGAAGGCAACGGCGGAATCGCCGGAGACCCGTGCCGCCAGCCGATGGCCGTTCTTTTGCAACATTCCTTGAAAGAGCTTCGCGATGCCCTTGTGAGCGTAGCCGAGACGTTCTTCCAGGCGCAGAACTTTCTCCCCGACAACGGAGAAGCGAAAATGTCCTGGCTCGATCGTACCCGCGTGAACCGGACCAACAGGAATCTCATGCACACCGTCCCCTTCTACCTGCACGAACGGGTACAGCTCGGAGATTACTGGATATTCCTGGCTCCCATCCACGTCCCATCGCAGCGGGAAGACCGTTTCCGGCCAGCCGCCGTGGCGCAGCCATTCACGCTTATCGGGTTCGTCGCAGGCGATTCCAAGCAGGTCCCGCACCGCGCGCTGCATTCGCAATGCGGCGGGGAACATTCCCCCGATGCTGGGATAAGCGGGGTTCGCTGCTTCTTCGAGAGACAATTCGGCCACCATCACAGTATCCGGCAGGAGATAGGCGGTATAAATGCGAAAGCCGCCATCCCGATCCTGATCATCCGCACCCCACAGGGTCAAAAATATTGCTCCGGCCTCATGCATTGCTTGGGCTATCTCGAGCCATTGTTGACGGTCTACACGGAGCCGGCTGCTCGGGATGTTCCCGGGTATCGGTGTCCGTTTATGGTCGGAGAAAGCTGGCCGCATGTTCGTCATCCGATCAGCCTCGCTGCGGCGCGATACCACGACGCGAGTGCTGGCGGTATGTACAGTCCCAGCGCAAGCACCATCGCAAGATGGAGAAAGACCGGCAACAGAGCCGGCGAGTGCGGCAACCGGGGTGCGTTGCTCTCGCCGAAGACCATGGGCTGAACCCGGCTGAAGATTGCGCCGAAAGCCACGCCCAATGCAACCAGGAGGAAGGGCGTCGTCCAGGGATGTTCACGCATAGCAGTTGTCAGAACAAGAAATTCACTTGCGAACACGCCAAAGGGAGGAAGCCCAAGGATTGCGATTGACCCGAGCATCAATCCCCAACCGATGGTCGGGCTGATTCCAACGAGGCCACGAATGTCATCCATGCGCTGCGTCCCCGCGGTCTGCGAGGCGTGTCCGGCGGTAAAGAAGATCGATGACTTGGTAAGCGAATGGACGGTCATGTGGAGCAATGCGGCAAAGTTCGCGACCGGACCGCCCATTCCGAAAGCAAAGGTGATGATGCCCATGTGTTCAATCGAGGAATAACCGAAAAGCCGCTTGATGTCGCGCTGCCGAAAAAGAAAAAAGGCCGCCAGTACCGCAGACAAGAGCCCAAACGTCATCAACATGCGCCCGGGAATAAGCGATCCGATCGATCCTTCAACCAGGACCTTGCAACGGATGGCCGCATACAAAGCGACGTTCAGGAGCAAGCCTGACAATACCGCGGATACCGGAGTGGGGCCTTCGGCATGAGCGTCGGGTAACCAGTTGTGCAGCGGTGCGAGACCAACCTTTGTGCCATAACCGACCAGGAGAAAGACGAACGCAAGTCCGAGCACTCTCGGCTCAAGGTGTCCCTTCACCGCATTGAGGTGGGTCCACAGCAATGCCGTCATGCCTTCGCGGCCAAGTGTCTGCTCCGCGGCAAAGTAGAGCAGGATCGTGCCGAACAAGGCTTGGGCGATACCGACGCCGCAGAGGATGAAGTATTTCCACGCTGCTTCCAGGCTGGCGCGTGTACGGTAGAGCGAAACCAGCAACACCGTCGACAGCGTAGCCGCCTCCATGGCAACCCAGAGCAGACCCATGTTATTGGTCAGCAGAGCCAAAAGCATCGCAGCCATAAAGAGCTGATACATGCTGTGATACAGGCGAAGGCGGCGTGCGTTGAGACGTCCATGATGTTCCTCGATGCGCATGTACGGCCGCGAGAAAACCGAAGTCGTGAAACCCACGAACGCGGTCAGCGCGACGAGGAACACGTTGAAGGAGTCGACGAAGAACTGCTCGTGCGCGACCAGCATGGGACCGTGCCGGACAACGCGCAGCACCAGGAACGCCGCGGCGACGAGCGTGGCGAAGCTCATCCCCACGTTGAGCTCGGCTGCGAAGCGGCGGGCGCCAAGCAGTGCCAACGAAACCGCCCCCAACAGCGGCAAGCCCAGAATCAGCAGGATTTCCACTTCAGTCCTCCTTGAGTGCTTCGAGGTGATGCAGATCGAGGCTGTCGAACTGCTCGCGGATCTGGAAGAAGAAGATTCCCAGGATGAATACCCCGACCAAAAGGTCGAGCGCAATGCCCAGTTCGATGACCATCGGCATGCCATAGGTCGCGCTGGTTGCGGCAAAGAAGAGCCCGTTCTCCATGGCGAGAAATCCAATCACCTGGGTCACCGCCTTGCGACGAGTGATCATCATCAAGAATGCGAGGAAGATTACGGCCAGCGCGATACCAAGAGTGTTGCGCGTGATGGTTGTAGCCAGCACGCTGATCGGTTGCGCCAACCCAAAGGCGAATATCACCAGTCCCAGTCCCACCAGCATTGTGGTGGGAATATTCACCAGTGGCTCGCTGTCCCATTGCGCGCGGAGCCGCTGGATGAGCCGGTGCAGAATCCAAGGAAGCGCGATGACTTTCAGGATCAGCGTGAGCGCGGCGGAATAATAGAGCTCCGTGAGGCCCGCGTCGTAGGCCACGAGACAAGTAGAGAAAAAGAGGATCGCGCCCTGCCAGGCGAAGAGCGTGATCAAGCGTTGCGTTCGCCGCCTGGAAAGCATGGCAAAGGAGATCAGCAGCAGGCTGGCGGCCAGCAATTTCAGCAGTTGAGCGATCAGGTGGGATTTAAGCATTCGCGCTCCCTCCAAACAAGAGGTGGACGAGCAGTCCCAGGACGGCGAGCAGAAACGCCATCGCCAGATACTCAGGAGCGCGGAAGATCCGCAGCTTCGCCGACAGCGACTCAATCAGCGCCAACGCCGCGCCCGCGACTGCGAGCTTTGCCACCAGCGCGGCGACCGCTAACAACAGCTCCATGCCGCCTTCCGCGCCGTGGGTGGCGATGCCCCAAGGAAGAAATAACGCGAATCCAATGCATGCATAGTTGAAGAGCTTAAGACTCGAAGCCCATTCCACCAAAGCCAGGTGACGCGCGGAATATTCGAGCAGCATCGCTTCGTGAATCATCGTGAGTTCAAGGTGGGTGGCTGGATTATCGATTGGGATGCGGGCGTTCTCCGCCAACAAGACCATTAAGAACGCCACTGCAGCGAAGGTCAGGCTCGGATCCATGATCAGGAAGGGATGTGTGGCTGAGGCTTCAACCAGACTCGGCAACGCAGTGCTTCCCGAGAGCAGAAAGGCATTGAACAACACCATCAACAAGGCCGGTTCTGCAAGAAATCCAATCATCATTTCGCGGCGTGCGCCAAGTGTCCCGAAGGCCGTGCCAATGTCCATTGCGGCCAGGGATAGGAAGACCCGCGCTGTGGCGAACAGACCGATCAGCGCGATCGCGTCCGCCACGCGAGCGAACGCCAGATCTGTGGCGATAGACGGAATGATGGCGGCGGCGAGCACCATAGTTCCGAACAGGACATATGGAGTCGTTCGAAACAGCGGGGAAGCGTCCGTGGCTAAGGCTGCGTCCTTGTGAAAGAGCTTACGCAACATGCGGTAGGGTTGTATCAAGGGCGGAGCCGACCGATTCTGCAGCCAGGCACGGCACCGCGCGATCCACCCGGCGAACAGCGGAGCGATCGCGATGGCGAGCGTTACCTCGCTAAATTGGCGCACAAGTGTGATCCCTCTCATAGGACGAATGCCAGCAACGCAATCAGAGTCAGAAAGCTGTACAGCAGATAGATCGCCAGCCGGCCGCCCTGCAGAGTGCCGACCCTATCCGCTAGCCACTGCACTCCACGGGCAATCGGCAGATAGACCGCCCGCCACAGGCGATCCTCAATGTGAATTCGATAGTATGGTGCGATATCGGAGGGAGATGGTAGATCGCGCTCCATGTGGAAGAACGGTCCAAAGATGTGCCGGATCGGCTGACCGAAGCCTTCGGCGGTATCTTGCATGCGGGCTGTTTGCCATGGATAGCCACAGTCCCACGGAGCCGTGCGGCGCACGCGGCCGTGAGCCAGAACGCGCACGAGAACAAAAGTCACACCGAACACACCGGCGATTCCGGCGAGAAGCAGCAATCCGCTATAGGATGCTTGCCTTGGCGAGATCGGAGCAATCCAAAGGAGCGACGAACTTGGGCTTACGCTCTGGTCCAGCAGCTTGCCTGTGACCGCACTCGCCGCCTTGAGTGCGAACTGGGGCAAGATGCCGATCAAGACACAGCCGAGGGCGAGCCAAGCTAGTCCTAGACGTTCGAACCAGCCGGCATCATGGGCCTTCTCCAGTCCTGCCTCCCGCGGCCGACCCAGGAAAATCACACCGTAGAATTTCACCATCACGTAGGCCGCCAGAGCGACGGTCAGCGCAAGCACTGCGGCGCCAAGCGGAATCAGCATGTTGAGGAAGGGGTGGGGAATCTCCGGCGTGAACAGAAAGGACTGTAGCAGCAGCCACTCGGACACGAATCCGTTGAGAGGCGGCAGCCCTGCGATTGCAAGCGTGCCCACCAATGCTAGTGTCGCCACCCATGGCATCCGGCGAATCAGCCCCCCTAGCTTCCCGAGACTGCGCTGTTTGGTTGCGTGTAGAACCGAGCCGGTAGCGAGAAAGAGCAAGCTCTTGAAAAGTGAATGGTTCAGGGCATGGATCAGTGCGGCGCTGAGCGCGAGAGCCGCAAACAAGCGTAAGTTGCTGGCCGCGAAAAGAATGGCAAGGCCGACGGCGGTAAAAATGAGTCCGATATTTTCGATCGAGGAGTAGGCAAGCAGACGTTTCATATCGGTCTGAACGGCCGCGAAGATCGCCCCGAACAGGGCAGAGAACAGCCCGAACGTGAGCATCAAGATGCCCCACCACCAAAACTGGAGGTGCAGCAGATCGAAGGTTATCCGCAACATACCGTAGATGGCGGTCTTGAGCATGAGGCCGCTCATCATCGCCGAAATGGGGGATGGCGCTGCGGGATGAGCTTCCGGCAGCCACGCATGCAGCGGCACAAGTCCTGCTTTCGCTCCGAAGCCCAGGAGCGCGAGCAGGAATGCGGTGCTGGCCCGGAAGGGGGAAAGCCGGGCGCTGCGCATGGCATCGAAAGTGAAGTGCCAGCTGCCACCTTGCAGGACGCCGAAGCTCAGCAGGATGCAGATGGCGCCGATGTGAGCCATTAGAAGATAGAGGAAACCGGCGCGGCGGATCTCAGGAATGCGGTGTTGAGAGGTCACTAGAAAGTAAGAGCTGAGCGCCATCGTCTCCCATGCCACCATGAAGAAGTAAGCATCGTCGGCGAGTACCACCGCGGCCATGGTGGCAAGAAATATGTGGTACTGCAGACAGAGCAGCCCGGGCGGAGTGCCCTCCCCCGACCGGAAGTAACCGGCCGCAAATGTTGAAATGCCCGCCCCAGCTACGCCCAATAGGAGCAGAAAGAAGCCCGACAACGCATCCAGGCGAACATGGAAAGGCAGGTCGGGCAGGCCGAGGGGCAGCACCACGATCTGCGGTGCGTAGCCGGCCCTTAGGGCAATTGCCCCCAAGAGCGCAACACCGAGTCCAACTAAAGCACCAACCGGAAAAAGCAGGTGTGCTACAAAGCGCACGCTATGGGGTCGAATCAGTGCGACAAGTCCCAGGAGCAGCCACCCAAGCACACACGTCAGCAACAGAGAGAGGTCGTGTCTCGACAGGGCCTGAATCGACCACCATGTCCAGCTAGAGACATTCACCAAGATGCCTTTGTTGGATTGATTTCGAGCATCGAATCCTTTCAACCCGGCCTGCGCGTCCTCCGCCGAAGCTGAAGATGCGATGCTGTCTAGTTGAACTTGATCGGATGATATTGCTTCATATTCTGGATATATTCCTTGAACGCATTCCCCGACCGAGCAAACGCAAACGCATTCCCTTTCCCTGCAAACGCAATCTGGTTGTCTCCGTCGTCGCAACCAACCACCACGACACGATTCTGAAAGCTCTGACGTATTCGTGCAAGCAAGACTCTATAGCCATGGTCATGCAGGTTAACCACCATGACGCCATTCGGAGTTAGTGCGTTGTAGCAGTCGTCGTAAAAACGCTGGCTGCATAATTGTTCGGGCTGTCCCGTGATGTCGAATCCATCCACGATCAAGACATCGAACTCATTCGAGTGGCGAAATACGAAATCAGCTCCGTCCTCACAAAATACCTTGAACCTGAAATCATCTTTCGGAATATAGAAGTGGTCGCGGAGGGCAATTACCTCCGGGCTGATTTCGGCAACGGAGATCTTCGCGTGAGGAAGACAGCGGTAGCAGTGTTTCTGTATCGAGCCTCCACCTAAACCGATAGTCCCTATATGCCGCGGACGTTGGTTGAAGAGCAGGAAGCCCATCATGGTTCGCGTGTAACCGAGCATAAGGAAATCGGGCAGATTGACATGCATTTGGCTCTGTACCGAACCCATTTCGAAGTACAAAGTTAAGGTTCCGTCCTCTTCATAGATGAAGGGCGTGGACGTGCGTGATCGTCTCTTGTATTCCTCGTATTCCTCGGACAAGGGATCTCCAATACCCACTCGATGTTCGCTCCTTATCCACGAGACTTTTGAAACGCGACAAGCTCTTCAACGCTGACGCAAACGACGGCTCAAACCGCTAGGGAAAGGCCCGAGTCCTTATTCGTCTTTCTTCGTAGTCGTGGCAGTCTGGGGCCTACTCGGAGTACCCACCGGCCCAGGCCGGGCTGGCGGGTTCAACGGCCATGACGCCTGCCGAGTTTTCACCTGCTGCGGGCTGGAGATGCCGAACGCTTGAGCAAAGGAGCGAAGGAACGTTTTTATAGCAGACATGACCATCCTTTCCTGTTCGTGTAAGTCATAGGCAATTCAGAAAATAACCAACTTTTTCGTATATATCAATGAACGAATATATAAGACGCAGACATTCCTCAGGATAGCTGTCGGGCTGTGCATTCCTGGGTCATGTTTCTAAACCCAACGTGGCACGGCTGCTACTTCTTGAAAGCCGAAAAAGTAGCGGATCATAATGCTGCAGAACGAGTCCATCGGGTAACTTGTTCTTTGCTAAATACGAATATCATTATATACTAACCATGTTTTGGAGGTCGCGTGCAGGACGCGTTACGACGATTCAAGGCCGATATTTTTCAGGCGCTTGCGCATCCTACTCGAATTGCGATTCTCGAATTCTTGGGGGAAGGGGAACTCTCCGCAGGTGAGCTGATGGAGAAACTGGGCATGGAGCAAGCCAATGTTTCTCAGCATCTAGCGGTTCTTCGCGCCAAGCAACTGGTGTTGAACAGGAAGGTTGGGAATCAGGTCTTCTACTCCGTTCGTGATCCGATCATCAACAAGGTTCTTCAACTGATGCGGCGGTACTTCCACGCACATCTTAAGGAAGCCATGGAGATGCTAGACGAGATGGAAAATCCTGTGGGAAGAGAGAAATAGTAATTCCCGGACGAAGTGCGATAGTGCTCATCGAATCCGGAGGATATGCGGATGGAAGAAAAAAGTTTCGAGCAAAAGATTCTGAGCTGCACGCTAGTACTATTTAAAGTTAAGGATCAGATCAATCAATTAGAAGCTGCGGTTTTGCACATGAAGGCTCGCGAAGCGCGCGAAAGACTGGAGACGCGTAGGACCGAGCTGATTGAGAAAAAGCATTGCTTAGAGGCTGAGCTGAGCCAGCTCCAAGCCGCACAGCGGGAGTTTAAGGCGACAGGACGTGGACCAGGAGAAGATCTATTGCGTCCGCGCTCGTCATGAATCTCGCCACCATGCAGGGGTGCAGGCGGTCGCGGAAGCCTAGGGTATCTGGCCTAGACGACCTATTACCGCCCATTCGGGGCGTCCCCGATCCGAAACTGGTCGTCGTGATTGGAGACTGCGGTGCCTGTGATGGACTGTTCGATTCCAGCTATGCCAGCCGGGGCAGCGTGGAGAATGTGATCCCTGTCCATCGCAAAATCCATGGATGTCCGCCCAATCCCGCCGCCATTCTATTGGGCATCCTCGAAACCGTCCGCGCCGTGCGCATTGAGAGTTGACATGGACACTCTGTGGAACGGCATGATCGGGTTCGCCATAGGCATCTTTTTTGGCGTCGGGTGCGCTCAAGCTGTCATGTACTCGATCTATCTGGGGGGCTATCGTAAGGCAATGGAAGATTCCTTTCGTGAGGAAAAGTCCGAGCGTTACCTACAGCTCTTGCCGAAGATCCGGGCGAAGCTGGCGAGAGAGCAGAGCGCCTCCCATCGCTCCGTGAATAAATGAGCCATACGTCGCGCCTGCTGGGTGGAGTGGGTGGTGGTCAGCTCATCGGCCTGCTCCTTCCCGCGCTCACGGGCGCGGCTGCCGCTCACGCTGGCGGACTCGCTACGGGCACAGGTGGACTTGGCGCGACAGGTATCATCAGTGAACTTCTGAGCGGCGGGGTGGGCGGTTCTTTCGGGTGCCGGTGAAAATGGGGCACGATCAAACCCATCATTCGCCTATCGGCGGCCTGACCGGGGAAGGGAACTGGCTAACTTCCGAAAAGCAACCGGGGAGCGACCGCGGACGTTATATTGTCCGTATGACTGAAGTCCCACTGTACGGCAAGGTTGAAGAGGTTCTGGCCTCCGAGATTGCGCGAGGCGATCTGAAACCGGGAGACCGGTTGCCCAGCGAAGAGGAGCTTCTGACACGCTTCGGCGTAAGCCGGATCACCATACGTCGCGCCATTCAGAACCTGATTCAACGAGGGATCCTGGAGATCCGGAGAGGACATGGCACTTATGTGCTGGCGCCAAGGATCTCGCAGGAGCTCACAACGCTTACCGGCTTTGTGGAGGACATGGATATTCACGGACGCAAGGCCTCCGCGCGCGTCGTGAGTCAAGAGGTTGTTGCGGCGAACGCGATCGTCGCGCGCCAGCTCGCCATCAGCAAGGGCGTGCGTGTGATGCGGATTGAGCGTGTTCGTCTGGCGGATTCGGTTCCCATGTCCTTCGATGAGACCTACCTTCCGCTCGATCTGGGAAAACAGATCGTGGGCAACGACCTTCGCATCAATCCTATCTTCACGCTCCTCGAAGAGAGGTATGGAATTCCACTCACTGGTGCGGAGTACCAAATGGAAGCTGCGGCGGCTTCGGCGCACATAGCCCAGGCGCTCGCAATCTCGGAGGGCTCACCGGTCTTCCGTATCGAGCGGACCTCCTTTACGGAAGGCGGCCGCCCCATCGACTACGAGATCCTTTCCTACCGGAGCGACCTTATCCGATTCGTCACGCGTTTGGCGCGAAGGCCGGCGAAGGAGACTCAATCCAAAGCATCGCCTCCACGGAGGCGATAGGCATCTACCGACCACGGGCTAGGGGCGCTGAATGCGAGCGCCAGGATCGCGACAATGTAAAGCAGATCGCATTCGTATCCCGGCGGTCCGAACTGCGCCCTGCCGCCGATAAAGCTCACGAGCTTGATCGAACTGAAGCCATAGGGCAGATGAACGGTGAAGACCGCAACGCCGAGCAGTAAGATCGTCGGGATACTCACCAACGCGACAAAGGCGCCTAACAGGATCGCCGCTCCCCCAAAAATTTCGACCAGAATTGTGATCCATGCCATGAGCTGGGGCGCGGGAACGCCTATCGAATGCAGGATGGATGCGAACGCTGCCGGTCCCTTTGACCACTTCGCAAGCCCGTGCGCGAGAAAACCATAGCCCACCATCAGCCGTAGAGGCAAAGTCGCGTAACGAGCCATGACCTCCCGAACGTGTTCCCGCCTGAAAATCCTAGATTTCATCATTTTCTCCTCATCTACCTGCATTGAGCTCCACACAATATGACGTTATAATGTCATAGAGGTCGCAGCAAATTTTGATAGCGTCCCCGCCGATCGAGACATCGCGGTCTCCTGATTTTTCTCGAGCCATCAGGTTCTGGTGGAGGCTTGGTTGGATTAGCTTTGGTGGAACCGCGGCCCACATCGCGATCCTTCATGACGAGTTGGTAGTCAAGAAGCAGTGGATCAGCAACGAAGAGTTCCTTCATGCATTGAGTCATTGCATGATTCTTCCCGGCCCGGAAGCACAACAACTTGCCATATACATCGGATGGAAACTGCACGGAAAGAAGGGAGGCCTCGCCGCCGGAGCACTCTTCGTTCTGCCTTCAATGTTCGTCATACTCGCCCTGAGCATGGTCTACGTCCACTTTGGGCGTTTGCCATTGGTTGCCGCGATGATCTCCGGGCTAAGACCCGGGATCGTTGCCCTTGTCATACTTGCACTTCTTCGTGTCGCGCGCCGGACTCTCGTCGCCCGAGTTCAGTGGCTAGCGGCTGTGTGCGGGTTTGCCGCGATGGCCCTCTTCCGTGTTTCAATCCCCCTGGTCATACTCAGCATAGCTTTACTTGGGGTTATAGTAGGTTGGCGCCGGCCCGAGTTGCTGGCGGTCACGCCCGGCAAGGGCAGTCCGATAAGAGATAGGAGCGGACGTCCTTGGAAGCAGTTTGTCACTTCGAATTGCCGCAGTCGGATTTGTTGCGTGGCTCCTGCCTTTGGTATCCATGTACGGCCTTTGTCAAGACTTCGGTTTCTGGAGGCAGCTAACTCTTTTCTTTACGCAAACCGCCTTCGTCACGATCGGCGGTTCTTACACTGTCATCCCGTATGTCGCACATATGGGGGTGATGAAGTATCACTGGCCAAATTCGTCCCAGATGGTAGATGGGTTCTCGCTAGCCGAGACCACTCCAGGGCCCCTTATCATCGTGGTGGCGTTCGTTGGTTTTATCGCGGGTTTCAACCACTTCCACGGATCAGTGATGATGGCAACCCTGGCGCTAACCGTCACAACGTTTTATACGTTTTTGCCATGCTTCCTGTTTGTCTTCATCGGTGCGCCATTCGTTGAGAGGACCCAGGGCAACCGGTGCGTGGAGGGCGCTCTGCGAATGATCGCGGCAGTCGTAGTCGCCGCAATGTTAAACCTTTCACTGTTTTTGATTCGAGGGGCGCTGTTTCCATCTGGAAGCTTCAGTCTGAAGAACTTAGACATCTTCGCCGTTGTCTGGTGCGCTGTCTCATTGATATTGCTCGGTAGGCTGAGGGTAGGCATGGGCCGATTCGTCTTTTTGTGCCTCTTGTCTGGGCTCGTCCGATGGTCCCTCGTCACTTCGTTTGTCGCTCACTAATACGAAGGGGCCATTTGTCATCGACTCGTCAACTTCGAGATGGCGCTTAATCTGCCCCAAACCGGTGCTGACTGCCGCCCTCCTAGATCCGCCATGAACCACTCACCGCGGCAACGACTGCAGCTTTCATAACACTCCTCCTAACACGGTCCGATGCCGCGTTCGATGCGAGCGCCCTCGGGGCCGGTGCATAATTTGGATCGTTGGGCAGTTGCTGGACATCTCTGTGTGGGATACTGCTGGCATGCCGGCTGACAGGTGGCGGTTTTATGGCAAACGCTAAGGCATCGCTCAACCTGGAAGCGCTCCCAACATCCCCATTCCCCGCGCAAACCCTGCCCAGCGATGCGGTCTTCGATGCGTTGCAGATGATTCTTCTCGGCGCCCCCCTGAAGGAAGTTCTGACGACTATCACCCGCCTAATCGAAGCTCACGGTGCGGGAATGCTGTGCTCGATTTTCCTGCTGGACGAAGACAACTTGCACCTGCGCTATGGCGTCGCCTCGAGCTTACCGGAAGCGTACTGGGCAGCGACGGATGGATTGTGCATTGGCCCTAATGTTGGATCATGCGGCACAGCCGCTTACCTTCGTCAGCCTGTCTTCGTCTCTGACGTCGCTTCTGACCCGAGATGGGTGAAGTATAGAGACTTTGCTCTACAGAACGGATTGCGCGCCGCCTGGTCGACACCCATCATGTCGCACGACGGCAAAGTGCTGGGGACATTCTGCATGTACTACCGCGAAGCTCGGCAACCGGGGCGGGGCGAAATTCAGTTGATCGATTACGCCGGCCGCCTTGCCGGAATCGCCATTGAGCGCGATCGATCGCAGACGGCCCTGAGAAAGGCGTTCGAACAGATCGGGAAATCAGAAGCTCAACTTCGGCACATTGTCGATGCCATACCCCAGATGATCGTGGTGCTGAAACTGGACGGCACTGGCCTTTATGGGAATCAGCCTGTGCTCGATTACACGGGCCTCACAATCGAAGAGGTGACGGCGGCGGATTTTCGCGCTCGGGCCTTTCATCCGGACGATGTCGAGCGACTGCGATGCGAGCGCCTGGAGGCGCTTTCCCGGGGTGCACCATTCAAAAACGAGCAAAGAGTCAGGCGCAAAGATGGACAGTATCGGTGGTTTCTCATTCAATACAATCCCCTGCTTGACGACCACGGAGCTGTGATTCGCTGGTATGCGACGGGAACAGACATCGACGACCGCGTCCGAGCTGAAGAAAGGACACGTAACGAAAACCTGGCATTGCGAGAGCAAATCGATCGCAACTCGATGTTTGAGGACATCATCGGCACTTCCGAAGCGCTCAATAAACTCCTCCGCCAAGTCCGTAAGGTCGCCCTTTCAGATTCCACGGTTCTCATTCTGGGAGAAACCGGCACGGGGAAGGAGTTGATCGCGCGCGCCATCCACAAGCGATCGAGCCGCGCGGATCGGGCATTTATTGGCGTGAATTGTGCCGCAATTCCACCATCGTTGATTGCTTCTGAGCTCTTCGGTCACGAGAAGGGTGCCTTCACCGGTGCGACACAACGGCGCATGGGGCGTTTTGAATCAGCGAATGGCGGGACGATTTTCCTCGACGAAATCGGCGACCTGCCTCCGGAGATCCAGATCGCACTCTTACGAGTGCTGCAAGAACGTGAAATCGAACGCATCGGCAGTAACAAAGCAATTTCCATCGACGTAAGAGTGCTGGCCGCGACGCATCGCGATTTGAATGCGCTTGTGGCCGAAGGCAAGTTTCGCCAGGATCTCCTGTACCGACTCAATGTCGTGCCCATTGAGATGCCCTCGTTGCGCGAGCGCACCGCTGACATTCCCCTGCTTGTCGAGTACTTCATCGATCGCTTTGGGAAAAAGGCTGGAAAGAAGTTCAGAACAATCGATAAAGAAACTCTCAAACAGTTTCAAGCGTACAGCTGGCCGGGCAACGTTCGTGAGCTGCAAAACGTGATTGAGCGGGCCGTCATCCTCAGTGACGGTGATGCCTTTTCTGTGGACGAGACCTGGCTCAAGCGTGAGCCGCCCCAAGTCGCCAGTCGAGCAGCCGCACTGAATGGCGCGCTGCTTAGGCAGGAGCGGGAAATGATTGAAGCCGCGCTGGCAGAAAGCCACGGGCAAATCTCAGGGCCAGCGGGCGCGGCAGCCAGACTAGGGCTTCCGACGCGGACCCTGGACTCAAAAATCAAGCGCTTGGGAATCGACAAGTTTCGGTTCAAAGTTCCCTCAGAATATTAGTCCTGTAAACGAGCTTGTGTTTACGGTGAGAGTTTTCACGAACGCTCTGGTAGTTTTCCTAGTTGTTCAAAGCGGCGGGGCGTCCCTATGCTCTCACTGGGTATGGAGTGGTCCCCAGGTTGAACCCGTTGAGGTGAACGGCGTGTGGCAGAGGCCGATCGAGGGCGTGAGCAACAGGGAAGGCCGGCTGCTTCCAGAATCGTTGGCGCAATATCAAAGCTCGACTAGAACATATGAGGGAAACCAATGGCGAAATCGAACGTGCAACCGATCGCAACCCCGAAGCCCGCCGCTGCGGGCACACCTAACGTCCTCCCTCGCCCCGACTTCCATTTCCCCGGTGAGATCGGCCGCACCTATCTCGACTCCGACCCCGCCCAATTTCCAAAGCCCGTGCAGGCCCCCGAAGGCGCGCCCAACATCCTTCTCGTACTTATCGACGACTGCGGCTTCGGTGAGTTTGGCACCTTCGGCGGGGGCATTCCCTCCCCCACTATGGACCGTCTCGCCGCCGAAGGCATTCGCTACAACTGCTTCCACACCACGGCCCTCTGCAGCCCCACACGTGCCGCACTCATTACCGGACGCAATCATCACTCTGCTGCATTCGCCGGCATCACTGAGCTTGCTACCGGCTACGACGGTTACACCTGCATTCTGCCTAAAAGTTGCGGAACCGTCGGTGAAGTCCTCCGCCAGAACGGATACATGACCGCCTGGATCGGCAAGAACCACAACACTCCCACGTGGGAGGCGAGCGCCGCCGGCCCCTTCGACCGCTGGGCTAACGGACTCGGCTTCGACTACTTCTACGGCTTCAATGCCGGGGACATGAACCACTGGGACCCCATCCTCTATGAGAACCGAAATCTCGTTCCGCGCTCTAAAGATCCTAACTACCACCTCACCACTGACATCGCCGACAAAGCCATCGCATGGGTGCGACAGGCCAGTAGCATCTCGCCCACCCGTCCCTTCTTCCTCTACGTCGCTCCCGGAGCCACCCACGCCCCACACCACACCCCGAAGGAGTGGATCGATAAGTTCAAAGGCAAGTTCGATGAGGGATGGGACGTTTATCGCGAGCAAACCCTCGAGCGGCAGAAGAAACTCGGCGTCGTTCCCCAGGACACACAACTCACGGTTCGTTCCAAGGGCCTGCCTGCATGGGACTCCCTCAACACCGACCAGAAGCGTCTCTATGCGCGCATGATGGAGGTCTTCGCCGGCTTCGGCGCCCAGTGCGACTACGAACTCGGTCGTGTCGTCGATGCCGTCAAGCAACTCCCCGGCAGCGACAACACCCTCATCATCTACGTCGCCGGGGACAACGGAGCCAGCGCCGAAGGCGGCCTCGACGGCTCCCTCTGCGAAAACCTCTTCTTCAACGGCATCTCGGAGAAGTGGCAGGACAACATCAAAGCCATCGACGAACTCGGAGGCCCCAAGCACTTCAACCACTTCCCCGCCGCCTGGGCGCATGCCATGAACGCGCCCTTCCAGTGGACCAAGCAGGTAGCCAGCCACTTCGGCGGCACGCGCAACCCCATGATCATTTCCTGGCCCGCCCGCATCAAAGACAAAGGCGGCGTACGCCCACAATTCCTCCACATCATCGACATCGTCCCTACCCTCTACCAACTCTGCGGTATAACCGCGCCCAGCGAACTAAACGGAGTGCAGCAGAAGCCGATCGAAGGCACCAGCTTCGCCTTCACCTTTGACGACGCCAAAGCGCCCAGCCATCGCAAGACGCAATACTTCGAGCTCGGCTGCAACCGCGGCCTCTATCACGACGGATGGATGGCCTCATCTCCCTCTTTTGTCCCCTGGAACCCGAATCGCGGCGACTGGGATCCCGATAAAGCACCATGGGAGCTCTACAAACTGGACGAGGACTTCTCGCAGTCAAACGACCTTGCCGAAAAGAACCCCGAAAAACTCAGAGAGCTGCAGGACCTCTGGTGGGTCGAAGCAGCAAAATACAACGTCCTCCCGATCGACTGGCGCGGCGTCATCCGCATGAACGCAGAACTCATGGGCCGTCCCAGCCTCACCGCCGGACGCACTACGATGACGTACTATCCCGGCACCATCGGCCTTCCCGACGCTGCCTCTCCTCCGATGACCAACAAGTCCTGGACCATCACCGCCGACATCGAACTCACCGCCGACAAGACCAGCGGTATGGTCGTCACTCACGGTGGACTCGAAGGCGGCTACGGTCTCTACCTCCGCGACAACAAGCCAACCTTCGTCTATAACTTCCTCTCCATCGACCGGTCCACCTTCACCGCGACGGATCCCTTGCCAAAGGGCAAGACGCAACTTGTCGTCGACTTCGCCTACGACGGCGGCGGCATGGGCAAGGGAGGCAAGATTACCATGTCGGCCAACGGCACAAAGGTCGCCGAAGGCCGCCTCGAAAAGACCATCCCCATCCAGTTCTCGTTGGGCGAAGGACTAGACGTAGGCTGCGACATCGGCTCCCCTATCGACTTCACCTACGAGATGCCCTTCGTCTTCACCGGCAAGATCGACAAGGTCACCATCGGACTGAAACCTGAAGCACGCAGCAAGAAATCAGCAGCGTAACGGCTGCCAAACCGATTTGACCTTGTCATTTGCTGACCTCAGTGGGCGATAACGGGCCGAGTCGCTCATCGAGCTGCGCGCTGGCAGAAAGCCACGGCCGAATCTCAGGGCGACTGGGCGCGGCAGCCAGGCTAGGGCTTCCGACTCGGATCGCGGCAAACCTGCGCAATTGACGTGTTTTCCTCACCAGACAGGAATTCCTCAAAATTCAGGATAGGCGGCAATTCTAAGCCGCATCTTCTCAACGAATTGTGACTGGCCTGGTAGTTGCATTCGTACGGCTGCGCTTTGGAGCCGGAAAGTCCATGACGCTGAAGATTGAACGGATTCCTGCTAATGGCAAAACGCGGATTCGGCTGAGTGGGGAGTTTCGATCTGAGCACGTTGATCAGGTCAAGACCGAGATCGAGCGCGGCGGACCGCGGCTAGCTTTGGATTTGGAGGAAGTGGATCTCGTGGATGTCGAAGCCATTCGCTTCCTCAACGCGTGTGAGGCGGAGTGTATCTTGGCGCTGCATTGTTCGCCTTATATCAGGGAGTGGATGTTCCGGGAACGCGGTCGGCCAAAAGCACGCACCGATAAACGTAAGAAGTGACAGGCTCCTTTGGGGGGTGAAGATGGCAAGCACATATAGGGCAGTAGAAGTGTCAACACCGGGCGTACTTCGTGTTGTCGAGCGGCCGATATCGAAGCCGGCGGCTGGTCAAGTCCGCCTACGCGTCGAAGCATGTGGCGTTTGTCATTCCGATTTAGGGACGGTACAGGGAGATTATCCAGGCCTGAAATTGCCGAGAGTGCCCGGGCATGAGGTCGTAGGCCGAATCGAGGAGATCGGTCCGAATGTCTCTAAGTGGAAGATCGGGCAGCGTGTAGGCGTCGGCTTTTTGGGCGGGCAAGACAACGAATGTGAACCGTGCCTACGCGGAGACTTTGCGAACTGCCTCAACCCCGTCGTATCTGGAATTACTACCGACGGGGGTTATGCCGAGGTGATGATCGCCGAAGCACGAGCGCTCGCTTCAATACCCGAGGAGCTCACCTCCGCGGAAGCCGCCCCTCTGCTTTGCGCTGGTATAACGACGTACAATGCACTGCGTAACGCCGGCTTGCGCGCGGGGGATCTGGTTGGCATTCAGGGAATCGGCGGCCTCGGACATTTAGGAGTTCAGTTTGCGCGGCGAATGGGTTTCCGCACCGTGGCCATCAATAAAGGACCGGAAAAAGCGGAACTAGCTAAGGATTTGGGCGCGCATTCCTATGTGGATACCGCAGCAGAAGATGTTGCCGCGGCGCTACAGCGGTTGGGTGGTGCCAAAGCGATCCTGGCAACCGCTCCAAGCGGCAAAGCGATTGCCGCACTGGTCCCGGGCCTTGCCGTTCGCGGCAAGTTGATCGTGGTTGCAGTCGCGCCCGACCAGATCGAGGTCTCCTCCTCGTCGCTGGTCTTCGGCGGGCGCGCAATCTATGGCAGCTTGACAGGCAGCACCATCGAGGTTCAGGACACACTGGCGTTCAGTGTCCTCGAAGGTGTGCGGCCGATGATCGAAACCCTTCCGCTTGAGAAGGCGCCCGAGGCTTTCGCTCGCATGATGGATGGAAAGGCGCGTTTTCGGATGGTTTTAGTCATGAAAAACGACGCAGGGGTGAGTACTGTGTGAAGTCAGCTATAGCATCCCACGACGGCGAAGAAGAAAGGAAAATGCGATGGGCGATTTAGTAATCGAAGCGGTTTCCGTTCGGGATTTGTTCGACAAACAGAAGGAATACTTTGCCACAGATGTAACCAAGACTTATGAATGGAGAGTCGACCAGCTGAACCGGTTAACCCACATGCTCAAGGACAACTATGAGCGTTTCGCTGATGCCTCGCGCAGGGACTTCAAGACGGCGTCCCAAGAGAACGCCTTTGAGGTTTTGGCTTCGATCGCAACCAGCGAATTCACAAAGTCCCAGCTCAAAGAATGGATGAAGCCTGTCGAGACTCCCCTTCCGAAGTTCCTCGCTGCATCCGGGCATAAGGGAATGGTGTACCGCGAGCCTTACGGGGTTACGCTGATCATCTGTCCATTCAATGGACCGCTTTTGTTGTCTTTGCGTCCCGCGGTTGGTGCCCTGTCGGCCGGCAACCCCTGCGTCTTGAAACTCTCTGAAGCGCTGCTGGCAACGGACGAGTTGCTACTGGAGTTGATTCCCAAGTATTTCGAGCCGGAAGCTCTGAGCGCCGTGGTCGGTGGCCGAGAAGTAGTGACGAATCTCTTGAAGCTTCCGTTTGATTTCATGTTTCTCACAGGAAGCGTAGGTGTGGGCAAGGTAGTGATGCGAGCGGCTGCTGAGAATCTCACTCCAGTATTGCTTGAGCTGGGCGGGCAGAACCCGGCTATTGTTGATGAGACAGCGAACATTCCAGATGCCGCCAAGAAAATTGTTTGGGGCGCAATGGCGTGGGGAGGACAGTGGTGCACATCGCCCGGCTATGCAGTCGTTCATGAGTCCGTGGCTGAAGGCTTCGTGGCGGAATGCAAGAAAGCCGTCGTCGAGCTCTACGGCAAAGATCCCAAGAGCAATTCGGATTACTCGCGTGTCATAAGCGCCACCGCTGTCGAAAGACTCGCGTCCCTGATCGATCCTAAGAAGGTCGTTTACGGCGGTAAATCGGACGCTGCGGCCCGCTATCTTGACCCGACCATCCTGTACCCGATTTCCTGGTCCGACAAAATCATGGAAGACGAAATCTTTGGGCCGCTTTTGCCTATCCTCACTTACTCCGAACTTGGAAAGTTACTCGCAAAGGTCAAGTCGCTCCCCAAACCGCTTGCTGGCTACGTGTTCAGCCGAAATCAGCAGGCGATCGATCGTGTGTTGCAATCCCTTTCATTCGGGGGAGGCGCAGTAAATCAGACCAATGTTTTCTTGTTCATTGAGTCCATGCCGTACGGAGGAGTGGGAACGTCCGGAATCGGGAATTACTACGGGAAGTACGGTTACGATTCCCTAACGCACGCCAAGTCAGTCCTGATATCTCCGCCGGACGTGGCCATCGAGCATCTTTTCCCACCCTACACGCCCGAAAAGGTACAGGAGCTCAATCAATGGTTCGAGTACTAGAAGCCGATGTTGCGCAGCAAACACTGAGCGCCGCGATCTAGGAAGCTCGATAGGGAGAGTCTCAACCGTGAAACACGCTGGCATAGAAGTGGTGGATACACAGTTGGTTCGTGACGCGGTGGACCTCGCACGATCCTCATCGGAACCATTCCTATACAACCATGTCATGCGTTCCTGGCTGTTTGCCACTCTCTTGGCGCAGGGTATGAATACTGCCCCGGATCCAGAGTTGGTCGCCGCTGCGGCCCTTCTTCACGACTTGGGCCTAACTGAGAAGTATGCAAGCCAAGCCAGGTTTGAGGTAGATGGAGCGAACGCCGCCAGATCATTCCTTCAGGCGCGAGGAGTATCCCCGCAGCACGTTCAGGTCGTGTGGGATGCGATCGCCCTACACGCTCACGGAACGATCGCTCTTTACAAAGAGCCCGAGGTCTCTGTCATCTTTGAGGCTGTCGCCGTCGATGCCGTCGGATACGCATTCGACCGGATTCCACCAAACCAGATGAAGGCTATCTTGAACGAATTTCCCCGCCTGGGAATGAAAAGAGGTATCACTGCGTGCTTCACCAAGGTTGCGCGGGAAAAACCTGAAACGACCTATGACAACAGTCTGAGGGACTTTGGCTCGCGATTTGTCGAGGGATACCACGTGGCGGTCACTGGTCCAGATCTGATTGCGAACGCTCCATTTGAGGATTGAGGACGCTTCCTCTTCACCACCTCAACCTTGCGTGCGGAGGCTCACTGGGTTTCTACAATCTCCCGGACGAGAGTTACCTGACTTCGCGGACGTTCTTTAAGTGGATTCTCGTCGATTGGTTTCCGGAGCAACCAGTCGGCCTACGGCTTCCAGCGGGCTTCAAAATCCCGCGCTTTAGCGCGGGCCCTGCAATATTAGGGGAAGGGGTGAATTGCGGAGCGGGTGAATTGCTGGTGAGCCCCTGGAAACCGGGCTCACCAGCAAACCGGGGTCCCCAGCAAGCTGTGCTTGCTGGGGTGGAAGAGGGCGAGAGCGGTTTCACCGCGAAGCCCTGCAATATTGGCAGCCCTGGGAAGGGGCGAGCAAAGCAAGCCGGGGTCCCCGGCAAGCTGTGCTTGCTGGGGTGGAAGAGGGCAAAGCGCGACAGACTGCGGGAAACGCGCCGAAGCAACAAGCGAGGCGCTAGAGAATGTCTGGATCGGCAATGAGTCACGCTAGGTCTTGTGCATTCAACAGGCCGCCGATCTGTTTTCCGTAGTCTGTTTAGCGCGGGCCCTTCAATACAGACAGCCTCGTCTGACAGTTGGTTCCAATCGGGGGAAAGAAATTTCAAACAGGCGGAAGGAGAACAGAGATGGGTCAGACGATTGAATCGAAAAATAAAGCACTTGTCCTTGAAGCCTTCGACACGCTCTTCAATAAGCGTGACTACGAAGCAGCCGAACGTTATTGGTCTCCCAACTACATCCAGCATAGCGCTCATATCCCGCCCGGTCGCGAAGGTCTCTTCAATCTCATTAGGAGCATTCCGCCGACTCTTAGGTATGAGTTGGGAACCGTTGTGGCCGAAGGGGACTTTGTCATCTTGCACGGCCGATACTCGGGCCACGGCTTGCCTGCGAACTGGATTGTGGCGGACATAGTTCGAATGAAGGATGGGATTCTTGTGGAGCACTGGGATGTGATTCAAGATGAGGCCACCCGTGAGTCATCCAAGAGCGGTCTTCCCATGTTCGGCGACAAGTTTGGCGGGTGAGCGGCCGAAACCACGGCCCGCAAACACATTGAAAATTGTGATCGACACGGCGTCAACGAAGGAAATAGCCAACCGCCACCGCAGCGATTGTGAGTTTTATTAGCCAGCCGACCGCGTAAGAAGCCACAAACACTCGGTGCAGCTTCATAAATGCAGCATTCGTTAGGATCAGCGGCAACGGGGCGATCAGCCACATCGCAACCGCTAGTTTGATCGCGCCCGACACAGAATGAAGACCCAGCCAGGCGGTGACATAGGCAAAGATCCCGCAGGTCAGAAATGGTAGCGGACTGGTCAGAGCAATCGCTCTCCCTTCGCCACCCTGACGCCAGATTTCTGGATAGCTGTAGCGCCGATGAATCCAATCGCCGGCAAAGAACCAGTCAGTCAGCGAGGAGACCACACCGGCGCCAACAACGATCGCAACGAGTCGCGTCCAGTTCATACCTGTCTTCCATCGAAATACCCAGGCATTCTACTCGTACTAAAGGTCTGGATTCCTGCCGAAATAGAGTGAATGATCCAGGAACCTGTTGCACCCCCTCCTGGCGTGAAATCGGCATCGCACTCAAAATACTGGATTTGGACCGCGGCATCGGGATAGCTTCGGGGCGAGCTGCGCAATGTGCCTACAGCGGTCGTGGAGTCGAAATGCCGACACTGTGCCATCCACCCGTCGCGCCCGCTCATCAGTTGGTCTTAAGACATAGAAAACACACGCCGGATTTGGCTCTTCAAATGCAATCTCCATCTCTTCGAACCGGAGCGCGCCGGAGTGGGTGATGGGAGTGGGTGATGGATTTCCACGGAAGTGGAAACGGCATCCCAACAATATGACGACCGAGCGAGGAACAAAATGAGTGTGATGGAGACGATCAATGTAGCCAAAGCCAGCCAGTCTGCGAAACAGCCAGACGTGGAGATCTCCCTTGATGGAGCGGCCGTCGCTGCAAGCGAAGGTGAGCTTCTGGTCGAGGCGATCCTCCGGCAAAAGGAAATTCCCCATATCTGCTATCACTCGCCCCTCATGGGACCGATCGAGACCTGCGACACCTGCATCGTTGAGGTAAATGGACAGCTCGTCCGCTCCTGCGGAACCAAAGTAGGTGCGGGCATGAAGGTGGTGATCGAGTCGAAGCGCGCGAAGGATGCCCGCGCGGAGGCCTTCGACGTGATCCTCGGCAATCACATGCTCTATTGCACCGTCTGCGACAACAATAACGAAAACTGCAGGGTCCACAACACGGCGCGGCAGTTGAATGTTCAACACCAGGAGCATCCCTTCAAGCCCAAGCCGTACGAAGTGGATATGTCCAATCCGTTCTATCGTTACGACCCCAGTCAATGCATTTTGTGCGGCCAATGTGTGCAGGCATGCCAGGAGGTCGAAGTCAACGAGACTCTGTCGATTGGGTGGGACCTCGAGCATCCCCGCGTATTATGGGATGGCGGCCACGAGATCGGCGGGTCCAGTTGTGTTTCCTGCGGCCACTGCGTCACCGTTTGCCCCTGCAATGCCCTGATGGAAAAGTCCATGCTTGGCGAAGCTGGCTATTTCACGGGCATCGGGAAAGACTCTCTGAACAAGATGATCGATGTGGTCAAGGCGATCGAGCCGGAGATGGGCTACGGGGCCATTATGCAGGTCTCGCAGACCGAGGCCAAGATGCGCGAGGAACGCATCAAGAAGACCAAGACGGTATGCACCTACTGCGGCGTTGGCTGCAGCTACGATGTCTGGACCAAGGACCGCAAAATCCTCAGGATTGTACCGTTGGAGGGCCACGCCAACCAGATTTCGACCTGTGTCAAAGGCAAGTTCGGGTGGGATTATGTGAACCATAAGGATCGTCTGCAAAAGCCGCTGATCCGCGAAGGCAGCGGTTTCCGCGAGGCGAGTTGGGAAGAGGCTCTGAGTTTTGTGGCAACGAAGCTGGGCACGATCAAGCAGCAGTATGGCCCGGATTCGATTGCGGTCATCGCCTCGTCAAAGACCACGAACGAAGAAGTCTATCTTATGCAGAAATTCGCTCGTGCGGTGATTCGAACCAACAATGTCGATAACTGCTCCCGCTATTGCCAGTCGCCTGCGACCATGGGCCTCTTCCGGACTGTGGGCTATGGCGGCGATTCTGGGTCGTTTGCAGATATCGCCAACTCGGCTCTGGTGCTGGTTGTCGGCAGCAACACCGCGGAGAGCCACCCCGTGCTGGCAACGCGCGTCAAACGCGCACACAAGCTCTTCGGCCAAAGATTGATCGTTGCCGACCCGCGCGAGCACGAGATGGCGCGCCGCGCGGATATCCACTTCCGCCCGCGGCCCGGCACGGATCTGGTCTGGCTATCGGCGATGAGCCGCTACATGTTCGACCACGGCCACGCCAAGCATGCGTTTCTCGACCAGTGGGTCAACGGTCTGGACGGGTTCCGCAAGAGCCTCGAGCCCTTCACCATGGAGTATGCCGCCAAGACGTGCAATGTGCCCATTGAAACCCTGGAGCGTGTCGCCAAGGAGATTGCGGCTGCGAAGACGATGTGCGTTCTCTGGGCGATGGGCATTACTCAGCACACGAGCGGATCAGATGGATCCACAGCTATCTCGAACCTGCTGCTGGTTACCGGAAACTATATGCGTCCTGACTGCGGAGCCTATCCGCTGCGCGGGCACAACAACGTGCAGGGCGCGAGCGACATGGGAGCCATGCCGGACAGCTATCCGGGCTATCAGCATGTGAACGAACCGGCCATTCGCGAACGGTTTGAAAAGGCCTGGGGCGGGCAGCTTTCCCCGGTACGCGGCTTGGATAACCACCAGATGGTAGACGCGATCCATGACGGCAAGCTGCGCGCGATGTATCTGGCCGGAGAAGACATGATCTCCGCCGACGCGAATGCAAACGTTGTAGCAGCCGCCTTCGAGAAGCTGGATCTGTTTGTGGTGCAGGATATCTTCTTCTCCGAAACCTGCCGCTATGCTGACGTCGTTCTGCCCGCTGTTCCGGCCCTCGAAAAGGACGGCACATTTACCAATACAGAGCGGCGCGTTCAACGCATGTATCAGGCTCTGCCGGAGTTAGGAGACGCCAGGGCCGATTGGAAAATCACGATGGAGCTTGCCAACCGACTGGGTGCGAACTGGAACTATCAGCACCCCTCCGAGATTATGGCGGAGATGGCCTCGTTAACCCCCCTCTATGAAGGTGCGAGCTTTGACAGGTTGGAAGGATACAACACGCTGCAGTGGCCGATAGCCAAGGACGGTTCCGACCAGCCAACTCTCTACTTGAAGGGGTTTCCGTTCCCGGACAATAAGGCGCGGTTCTATCCGGTTTCATTTCACGAGCCCGACGAGGCTCTGGATGATGACTTCGATCTCTTCCTGAACAACGGTCGCCTACTGGAGCACTTCCATGAGGGCAACATGACGGATCGGGTTGACGGGATTCGCGAGGAAACTCCGGAGCGCTTCCTTGAAATCTCTCAGGACCTGGCGAAGGAGCGCAGTATCGAGTCCGGACGATGGGTGCGCGTCACCAGCCGCCACGGCTCGCTGGTCATCAAGGTGCTTGTGACGGGCCGAGTCTTCGGGCATCAGGTGTATGTGCCGCTGTACTCGCGGGAGGGGCCGGTCAATATCCTGACCGGCTCGCATGCGGACCGTGATTCCGATACTCCCGCGTTCAAAGAGACTGCGGTGCGCATCAAACTTTTGCCGGAACAAGGGACGAACCCTTTGAAGCCCCTGAACTTCCGCTTTTCAGGCAAGCCAACACCTCAGATGGGTGTCGAAGTGGAGCGTAAGTGGAAGCGCAAGGACTATCACATGCCGGGCACGGAAAAGCTTGTTCAAATCCAATCGTAGAAAGGCGGGTCATCCGATGGCGGTAGCCGTTGATTTTAGGGAGTTCACGCCAGTCGATTCGCGTCAGGACCTGATTCGCAGGGTTGAGCAGGCTCCAGCCGAACACGCAAAGGCCGTGTTGGCCGCATATGACCTGCTCGAGCGGCTGCACCAAACGGGCCTGCTTGATTTATTGAATGGGCTGTTGAGTGCGGGCGACACAGTCGTCAACGATGTGGTGGATGTCGTCAGCTCGAAGCAGATGGTGACAGCGCTTCGCATAGGGCTGATCTTCAGCAACGTCCTAAGCTCGATCGATGCGGATGCTTTGCATGCAGTGATTGCGGAGGGCGGCAAGGAAGCTCCATCGCTGCTTGCGCTTGGCAAGCAGGCGGCATCGAAGGATGCGCGCCGCGGCATGGCGGCTGCAGTAGGGTTGCTTAGCGTCTTCGGAGCCGCCCTGAACAAGCAGCAAACACAAAAGCACGGCTGAATGCACGGGCCGCCGATCGGTCAAAAAACTTCGGAAACGCCACAATAGCGTGTTGCGTGAACATTCGGGTTTGCGAAGGTGTCTCGATTGTCTTCGTCGTTCCGGTCCAGACACGCAAAGTCTTTCTCGATCAGCAGATCGAGCGATCCGAAGCTTCCTAAACTGACCTTTCCGGTAATTCCGACCTGATCGGTCGCACACCACGTGGATGCCTGGTCCGCAGGTATGAGAATCGTTACCGTGTTCTCTGTGTATCGTACAGTGGGCTCTTTCACCGACAATTCCGGTTCCAAGGCATAAGTGAGCTTGGCATTGGCTTCCGGCGCGAAATGAACCGTCTCTTCCAGGCGGTCGCTCCTTGAAAGCCTTGCAACTTCAGAGCGCGATACTCTCAACCGCAGTGAATTCCCTTTAATCCGCAGCTTCATTCAATTCACCCCTGGTTTTGGCGGAAGTGTAACCATGCACATGGTCCGCCCCGTGATAAATGTTGAACTGACTCTCCCGCAGGAAACCCACGAGGACAATATCGAACTGCCTCGCTACCTCGACGGCAAGGCTCGATGGAGCCCCAACGGATGCCACCATGGGAAGGCCGCCCATCAATGCCTTCTGCAGCAGCTCGAAGCTGGCGCGCCCGGAGAGCAAAAGCAGGCAGTCGCGCAGCGGTGTCCGATCGGCAAGGAATTCGGCCCCGATGAGCTTATCGACAGCATTGTGGCGGCCCACATCTTCGCGAAGCGCGAGTAGATGACCCGCGTTGTCGAAGAGCCCTGCGCCGTGTAAGCCTCCCGTCCGATCGAATACACCCTGGGATTCGCGAAGGCGGCCAGGCAATTCGTAAAGCGATTGCGCGTCTATCCTGAAGCCGTTCTCCACCCGCGGCGGGCAGACTATTCGCAATGCGAGCAAAGACGCTTTGCCACATATGCCGCAGCTTGATGTCGTATAAAAATTGCGTTCAAGATTAGCGACGCTTACCGGAACATCCGGTGCCAATTCCACTCGAACGGTATTCCGCTTGGAACCTGCAAGTGAGAGGTCTATCGGAGAGTCCTCGCGGGATTCGCCGAGGTGAGCAACCTCATATCCTATTTCCTCGATGTCGTTGGCATCCTGGATCACTCCTTCTGTCATTAAAAATCCTGCGGCGAGCTCGAAGTCGTCGCCGGGAGTACGCATCGTAACGGAGATCGATTTGCTTAGCCGTGAGTGGGCTGGCCCATAGCCGAGTTGAATCTCGAGAGGTTCTTCAATCGCGAGACTATCTTGTACTCGTCGCGATCTCTTCCCCGTGACCTTCTCGACTGACGTCTCCCGCACGGACTCGAGTGTCACACGTGCGCTTGTGACGGGACCGGAAGCAATACCGTGGTCGATCATGTCGTGCTTTTGGGGCATCCTGCTCAAACTCCTTGGTTTGTTGGATGCTGCATTCCGATCCTGAACCCGGATTTCTCCGTCAGGCTTGCACGACCTCGTCGGCTTGAGCGTAGAGAGAATCAGTGTTTGCGAGGCGCTTGAGCGCCAGCACGCGGGCCATCAAGACATCCTTCGGTGCGCATCCAAGAAGACTCGCGCACTCTTGATCGGATTGGCCTTCGAGAACCGACATCACAAAAACAAACCTCTCGAACTCGCACAAGGCGAGGATGTCGCTAAAGGCGTTGTTCGTTCCCAATATTGTCGATTTCCTTGGACGGATCAGCGACTCCGTACCCGCGTGCTCTGGGATCGGAACGATCATCTGGATTGCATACTTGAGAACCGCCCGCCGGGCGCGTGAACGCGCCCAATCCATGAAAACACCAATCCCCTCCATGCAACCCCCCATGGCGCTGACAAAACATTGCTCGGCTTTATCATGGTCCGCGGTGAGCAGGAGCGAAAGCAGGTATAGACTGTCGAGCTCTTCAGTAAAAGTGTTAAAGACGTCTGCTGCGGTCGCGCGTGATGTTGCTCTTTCGTCAACCAAGTACATTTGCTCCAGCATATAGATCTCCTTCGTTCCCAGTTCCCCTTAGTACGCCCGCCCGAGTAACGCCCGATGGTTCTAAATGGAGGCACGTGCGGGGCCGCCGGAACGATGACCCAACGCGCCGCTCAAGCCACGGATTGCCTTGGATGTTCGCAGAGTGAACAAGTCTCAGCATGCGCAGCGCCGGCGAACGGCTGCACATTGCTGGTACGCGGCACGCCTGCTACTGGGTTGGCACGGCCGAAGCGTGCAAATACATCGTTCACCGTGTCCTGTATGCGAGTGTTTGGCCGGTGTAACTTGCGGCTTGCCTTCGCAACGAGCTTAGCAAGTAGAAAACGGTTCGAAACATTTTCCGTTGCGCCAAACACTAGCTCAGAACGCATCACAATTCTCCGAGGCGTTGAAGATTGATCCTGCTCCTCAATATCCCTGCTGCTCTCAGTGCATTCCGAATGCCAAAGGGCGAGCGCATGAAATAACCCCCGATGTAGCTGAATTCAGGAGTGTTCTTCTGTGGATGCCACTGTGGTCTGGATAGCATCCGAAGTGTCAGTCGAAATCCCGACAGATTGACCGGCTTTTGACAGTTCGCTCTGGTCGCGCAATAGGGGGGCTCCTCTATGCGCCTGACTTCCTTCCGGTGCCCATACGACACCTAAAGCATGCAAGATGAGGCTATCTCCAAGACTCAACGTATCGGGGTCCGAGACGGCTTGAAATGCGTAATGAACGTCAGGACTCTGTGTGGCACACCAGGGTTCGTGGCGAATGACTCCGTCACAGTACTCACAGGCTGAGTCCACCCTGTATCGATTGCTGTGGCGCAACGGGATTTGGTCTTGTACTGGCATTTGGTTACTCCTGCGGCCGCGGTTGATAGACTGGATAGACTGGATAGACTGGATAGACTGGATAGACTGGATGAAAAGACCCTCTTACCTTTCCTACTGCTGTCAGCCTTCCTAGCCCTCTTTCATCAGCCTTACGGCCCCGACTTCATATCGGTGATGACCTTCTAATGTGCACGTTTAGAGCCAATCTAAGTCCGCGCAGCATGGAGACCACATCGCATACTCCACGGGTGTCGACCGGCAAGAAAAGCGTCGGCATCCCGACACTTCCGTCGGTAACATCGATGCCGAGCGAGACTAGAAGGTGTCTCACAAGCCCAAAGTACCCGGTGAGGCCACGAGTGAGACCCGCCACCGAGACGGGTCTCAGGCGCTCGCCCGGAAGCCGCAAGTGCATATATGAGACAGCTTCTAGGCGTGGTTCGGAAAACCGTGGGTAGGAGAAGACGGAGGACAACCGGCGGCACGCGTGCGGAGCGGACTGCTTTTACGATCTTCCGATCAGGACGCCCGTAACGAATACGAGTGCTCCGCCAAGTCCCACCTGCAGACCTGCGGAGAGCACTGGCGTATCCATGAAACGATGACGTACCCAGGTGATGACCCCGAGTTCGGCAAGGACCACGACCATCGCAATCCCCAGGGCTAACGGAAACTCCTTGATAAGGAATGGGAGAGTATGGCCAATGCCTCCCAGCGTCGTCATGGCGCCGCAGATTAGACCGCGTACCCACGGGTGTCCGCGCCCCGTGAGACTCCCGTCGTCCGACAGGGCCTCGGCAAAGCCCATGCTGATGCCGGCTCCGAGCGATGCAGCCATCCCGACCAGGAAGGCGTCCCAGCTGTTCCTCGTAGCCAAGGCCGCGGCAAATACCGGCGCCAAAGTCGACACGGAGCCATCCATCAGTCCAGCCAGGCCGGGTTGCACGATTTGCAACACAAATAACCGCCGGCGCGCCCGGTCCTCATCTTCCTTCACATCTGGACGCAGCTTCTCTTCCGTCAGTTCCTTAGCGCGATCTTCGTGCGTACGTTCCTCCTGCGCGAGATCATCGAGAAGCTGGCGGATGCTGGCGTCCTGGGCACGTGTTGCGGCCCGCTCATAGAACCTGCGAGTTTCGACTTCGATGGCGCTTGCCTGCTTGCGAACGGCGTCGAGCCCCAGTGGACGCACCAGCCACACCGGCGTACGCTGCACAAATCCCTTCACGTCCTGGCGGCGAATAAGGGGTATGTGCTCGCCGAATTTCTGCCGGTAGAGCTCGATGAGACGACGGCGGTGTTCCGACTCTTCCTTGCGCATGCTGTCGAACATTGCGGCGGATCCCGCATAATCCTGACGCAGCCCTTCGAAAAAGTCCGCATACACTCGCTCGTCTTCTTCTTCCAGAGAAATGGCCAAAGCCAGAATCTCGCGTTCCGACAACTCATTGAAATTCTTCATCGTGTGATTCAACTCGATCCGCGTCTCTCATGCCTTCCCATTCAAGAAGCTGAGGTCGTCCGGCAGGTCATCGACGGAAGCGTCGGCATATCGACACTGTTATGAACTGTAAGAAGACGGGAGACGAAACGCTTGCGCAGTGAGCTCCTTCGTCGCTTATATCACTTATGTAAATAGCTGAAAACCGTGCGGCCGCCGGGGGATAGTCCATTGACTATCGCCGATCTCCCTGAGCCGCCCGGATGAATCTCTGCAGGCCGGACCGATTCACATTGGCACTGAAAGTGCTGATAAGGAGCATGACGATCGCGATTGAGTCTGGATAGTACTCTTGACTAGGATGCGAGAAAAGGAGATTTGTGCCGATGAGTTATATACCTGATGCAAAGCGCTACGACGGAGCACAGTTTCGGCGGTGCGGGCGATCGGGAATTCTTTTGCCGCCGGTGTCGCTTGGGCTGTGGCAGAATTTCGGTGGTGTCAATGTCTTCGAAACCGGCCGGGCGACGATCCGGCGGGCGTTCGACCGCGGGGTTACGCACTTCGACTTAGCGAACAATTATGGGCCGCCGTATGGGTCTGCCGAAGAAAACTTCGGAACGATTTTGCGCAAGGACTTTCGCGATCATCGCAATGAGCTTCTGATATCGTCGAAAGCAGGATGGGATATGTGGCCCGGTCCCTACGGCGTGGGCGGTTCGCGCAAGTATCTGTTGGCCTCTCTCGATGAAAGCCTGCAACGGATGGGGCTCGAGTATGTTGACATTTTCTACTCGCACCGGCCGACAGTGGATGTGCCGCTCGACGAAACCATGCGTGCGCTGGTGCAGGCAGTACGGCAAGGCAAGGCCTTGTATGTAGGCATCTCATCATATAGCCCGGAGCGGACGCGCGAGGCCATAGAGATCTTGAATAGCGAAGCGGTGCCGCTGCTGATTCATCAGCCGTCCTACTCGATGCTGAACCGCTGGGTAGAGAAGGAACTGCTTGGCTCGCTCGAGGAACTGGGCGTAGGCTGCATTGCATTCTCTCCGCTGGCACAGGGGCTGTTGACGAATAAGTATCTGAACGGCGTGCCCGGCAACTCGCGCGCCAACGACGGCCTCTGGTTTCAGAGGGATTTTCTCAGCGATGAGAATCTCATGCGTGTGCGGGCTCTGAACGAAATTGCGCTTCGGCGCGGGCAGACGCTCGCGCAGATGGCGATTGCGTGGGTGCTGCGTGATCGGCGGGTAACATCGGCATTGATTGGAGCGCGAAACGTGGAGCAACTCGACAACTCGCTCGATGCCGTGAAGAATCTCGACTTCACGGATGCTGAGCTTAAGGAGATCGATCGCTACGCGCAAGATGGAGCAATTGATCTGTGGAGAGATGCCCGCGAGGGGGCGGCTTAGCAAACGCCAATTGTGTGACGCGCCCGACGGCGAGTCCGGCGATATATGGATAGGCATGAAAATCGTTGTACATTCTCTGATGCTATTTTGCGCGTGCTCTTGGGCTGCTATTATCTCCGCGCAAACGACAACAGCATCATTACCCACCCTGCCTGCGTTTCCACGGCAGTCGGAAAAACCGCCGATTGCCATCTCGCGCGAGACTATAGTCAGTAAACCTGTATCGGTCGTCGGCCCGCGTGGCGCACTACTTGGGGACCAGAACGGGGAATATGAAGCATGGATTTTTCCCTGGAAGATCTTCAGCGGCCTGCGCATCGTGGCCAATATGGAGAACTATCCTGTACCCATCGATGTGACCGATCACGCGTCATGGATCGATGTAACACCCGCTAGCACGACGATCACCTATTCTCACGCAAACTTCACCGTCCGGCAGATCATGGTTGCGCCTAAGCAAGCGCCGGACGGTGCGGGCCCTCTGGTCTTCTACCAGATCGAAGCTGTTCGGCCCATGACGCTCACCTTCAGCTTCGATCCCGTAATGCAGCGCATGTGGCCGGCACAATCCGATGATCGCCCGTCGCCGGAATGGGTGAACACGCCTGGAGGATCGGGGTTTTATATCCTGCACGAAAACTTTCCGGACAACGCGGCGGCGCTGGCTATGCCGCGCGCTGAGCCTGGAATTCTCGCTCCTTATCAAGAGCGCGCCAAGGCGTGGCCACTGCAGTTTGTCCTTCATTTCGATCCGCAAAAGGATCGAAATACGATTTTTCCTCTGCTGATGACGTTCGCAAGCACGACAGAGAGCGCGACGAAGGATGCTCTGGCCAAGAGTCTCGCAGCGCTCGATGCCTCAGCTGAAACGATCTACCAAACAAACAAGGCTTACTATCAACGCCTTTTGTCCGAACGCACCAGCATCGAAACCCCGGATGAAGACCTCAACGCGGCCTTCGCCTGGGCTGAAGTGGCCATCGACGAGTTGCGCGTCCAAACCACATCGGGCAGCGACGAACAGGCGCTAACCGCCGGCTTCGTCTCCTCAGGCGATGCGGCGCGTCCGGGCTTTGGATGGTTCTTCGGGCGCGATGCGTTGTGGTCGCTCTATGCGGTCAACAGCTACGGCGATTTCGCGACGGCGCGGCAGGAATTCGAGTTTTTGCTGCGTCGCCAGCGAGCGGATGGCATGATCATGCATGAGTGGTCGCAGACCGCCGGCTTGGTCGACTGGCAGTCACTGCCTTATGAATACGCGTCCGCCGACGCAACCCCGCTGCTGCAAATGGCAGCCGATGACTATTTGAAGATCAGCGGCGACGCGAGCTTCATTCGCGCAAATTGGGAACATTTCCAACGCGCCTGGAGCTTTGAGACATCACACGACTCGGATGATGGGATTTACAACAACTCTGTAGGCACGGGGTGGGTAGAGTCCTGGATTCCGAAGATGCCGCATCAGGAAATCTATCTGGCAGTCCTCGATGAAATGGCGAGCAGTGCCTTTGCTGATCTTGCGCGGGCGGCGGGCCACAGCGACCTGGCGGAACAGGCCACACGGCGAGCCCATGATATCGGCGTAAAAATCGAGCAGGAGTACTTTCTGCCGGCGGTGAACTTCTATGCGTTCAGCCGCAATGCCGATGGCACGACCGATGACACAGCGACGATCTTCCCCTCTGTCGCATGGTGGGACGGAACATACAAACTCGACCATGCGGATGCGATGATGAGCCGCTGGGGCTCGAGCGAATTCTCGACCGATTGGGGCGCGCGTATCCTGAGCGATCGCGTAAGCTTCTATGATCCCATCAGCTATCATCAGGGGTCTGTGTGGCCGCTGTTCACCGGTTGGCTCTCGGTAGCCGAATATCGCGCCGGGCATCCCCTTGTCGGCTATGCGCAGCTGATGCACAACGTGGAACTCACGTGGTCGCAGGACCTGGGGGATGTGACGGAGTTGCTCTCCGGGCAGTTCTATCAGGTTTTGGGGCGGAGCACCGCGCATCAGCTCTGGTCATCCGCGATGGTGATCTCGCCTGTGCTGCGCGGAATGTTCGGACTCGCCTGGGATGCAGCCACGCACACTCTAACTGTCACTCCTCATCTGCCTGCCGATTGGAATGCAGCGAAGCTGCGGCGTGTTCCCCTGGGAAGCGACCATCTAGATCTGACGTTCACGCGCCATCAGGGGGAGCTTCAAGTGGAATTATCGGGCGATGCCGCGAAAACCGTGCATCTTACCTCTTCCGTTCCCGGGGCGAGCACGAAGGCAGGAGTGCTACACATTCCGTTGTCCCCCGTGGAAGCCTCCATGAAATCTGAGCTGCCCGAATTTGGCGCAGAGACGCGACAGATGAAAGTGCTGGACGAGCAAAGCCTGCCGCACGAGCTCAAGCTGACGCTGGCTGCACAAGGATCAAGTCAACACACCTTTCTACTGCGGGAAAACGACCCCAACATTAAAATTCATACGGGCGATGCAGAGATAGGTCACGAGCAGAACAACATGAGTCCGGTG
The DNA here is from genome assembly GCA_963746665.1 of uncultured Acidobacteriaceae bacterium. Taxonomy (GTDB): domain Bacteria; phylum Acidobacteriota; class Terriglobia; order Terriglobales; family Acidobacteriaceae; genus PALSA-350. The sequence continues at coordinate 723,025 of CAVVBW010000001.1, forward strand.
AGCGTCGTCTTCCCGGCCGCCAATGGAGAAGATGGCTATGTGACCAAAACAGTAACGTTTACGTGGTAATGCTATTTGTCTTGTCAACGGGAATGTTCTAAGAGTGCGATGGATACTCTGAGTCGTCTTGTCGTGTACGCCGCACTGGCCTTTCTATTTGGCAGTCCAGCAGTTGGGCAGCAAATGCGCCCCGCGGCGCCCGAATCCGGCCTAACGCTCTCGACCGATTCAACCGAACCTGTTCGCTTCATGGCTGTGCACGGGCGTCGCGCCGCCATCTTTGGCTATCCAAAGAACGGACTTGAAATGTGGGCGTGGCCCTTTCAAATCCTTGACGGATATCGCATCGGCATTCGGCCCCGGGACTCAACTTCTGAGTTTGATGGGAATCTGCTCCTCCGGCGGATCGACTACTCTCCCGATGCGGTAACGCGCATATACATCGGGCCAGACTTCGTTGTTCGCGAAAGACTCTTCGTGCCTCTTGACCAACCCGGCGCGATCATAACCTACAAAGTGGAAGGCCGAGGCAAGGTGGACATCTTGCTCCACTTCACTCCGGTGCTCGATCTGATGTGGCCGGCAAGCATCGGAGGACAAAGCACGGCGTGGAATGAAGCGCTTTCCGGCTATGTAATTTCCGACGCCGCGGCTGGATTTACGGCAACGATCGCCTCGCGCGACGCCGTTACTCATGACAACACTGAAAACAGCGCAATTCGCTATGGTGACGGGCTCGCGTTTACAATTCGGCCGAACCCATCCGCCCAGGTATTCATCGCGCTGAACCGAGTTGGTGGCCGGGGCGCATTGGTAAACCAATGGGTCGCTGACGCGCCCGCGCTTGAACAACAAGCCGCTGCGCACTATGCAGATCTCGCGCGCAATGGGCTTCAAATCGAAACTCCCGAGCAAGACGTGAACCGCGCAATCACGTGGTCAGAAATCGCTCTCGATCAGGCAGAGGTCTGTAACCCGGATCTGGGCTGCGGCATAGTCGCCGGATATGGCCCTTCGCGCAACGGGCGGCGCCCACAATACGCGTGGTTTTTCGCCGGGGATGGTTTGGTCGCAACGGATAGCCTCGTCTCGACGGGCGATTATGATCGCGCGCGGGCCGAACTCGAATTCATTCTGAAATATCAAGACCAAAATACTGGCATGATCTGGCACGAGATTTCACAAAGCGCGGGTTATATCGACTGGGCCGGCAAATACCCCTACATGTTCGTCCATGTGGACATCACATTTCAGTTCCTCGGTGTAGTCGCTCGGTACGTGGAGGCTAGCGGCGACATCGACTTCGCGAGAGAGCACTGGTCTCGAATTGAAGCTGCATTTCGGTACTGCCAGTCTCTCGTTGATCCAGCAACCAGTCTGCCGCGGATTCCCACGGATAAGGAAGGCACCAACGAGCAGGACGGCGAAAGTGACGAGTTGAACCTCTCAGCTGAGTGGCTCGACGCCGCCTCAGCGTTTGCGACCCTTGCCAAATGGACGAACCATTCTCAAGAGCAAGCGCAGGCTGATCGCGCCATTCAGCCGGCGCGGCAGGCTATCGCCGCGCGTTACTGGGACAATGGACGGCAATTCTGGATGAGTGGCCACACGAAGAGCGGCAGCGAAATTTTCGATCAGAGCAGTAGTCCAAGCGAGCTTATTGCCAGACACGTCTTCACACCGGAGCAGGATGAGGCGTTGCTCGACAAAATTGCATCTTCAAGATTTCAGACGGATTGGGGTTCGCGCGGTCTTTCATCCAGCTCCAACGCCTTCGATCCCGACTCCTATGCTACGGGGAGCGTCTTCGCCCTGAACACGACGGAGATCGCAGAAACGTTCTGGAGTGAGCATCGCCCGGCAAGCGCTTTTCCTATCTGGAGTTCGATCCTTCCCTGGATATCGTTGGACTCCCCGGGTCACATTCATGAGGTGCTGGCTGGCGACTACTATCGTCAACAAACCGAGTCTGTTCCGGAGCAGGCCTGGTCATCCGCCGGATTTCTCACTGCCACCACACGCGGCCTCCTTGGCCTTCGAATCGATTCGATGTCGAACCAGGTCGCATTTTCTCCGCACCTTCCGCCTGAGTGGCACGATATTGCCGTACACAATGTCCGAATGCAACATGCAGAGCTAGATCTGCAGCTCGAGCGCGGCGAAGAAGACATTGAGATCACAGTCACAAATCGTGGAAATCCCACCTCGTTTGTCTTCGATCCCCAAGTTCCTCTCGGAGCTCACCTTCTCAGTTCCGAGTGCGCCAACCGGCGCCTTACAGCCTTTGTGGAGCGCAATGCGCACGACGAACACACTCGTCTCGCCTTTACAGCAGCCCAAGGCACGATTCGCTGTGACATCCGATTCCAGGGCGGAGTCGAAGTTATGGCGCCGCATTTGGTGCCGCTTCTTGGCAACCCAAGCACTGGTATCAAGATCACGAGCGTCGACCTGAGGGATAACTCACTGATCGTCGAGGCTGACGTGAATGACGCAGGAGCGGCATCCTTCGAAATCGAGACGCCCTGGAAATCGTCATCGGCCGATGGCGGAGTGATTCGGCAGATTGCCGGCAACCTCTATCGATTCGATCTTGATCGAGGAAGTATGACGCCAGACTCCTTTGGCTACTCGCATCATAGAGCCGTTATCCACTTCGAAGGCCCGCTCCCGGCCGGGCCGCCCCGTCGAAGAACGGCGGCCCATAGCTGACCTAGCCAGTGCTTCAATGACTCAGCGCCCACACGTATGCCGCAAGCGCCGCTAGCTGATCAGGAGTGAGTTGCGCCCCACCCATGGGCGGCATCGGGCTGCGATATTTTTTGGGCTGTGGCACTCCTTCTCTGATCGTTTTCGAGATACCCGCATAGCTGCCATCACTCCACAACCACTTTCCGGAAGTAAGATTAGGACCCAAAGGCGAGCCCGCGGCATTCGCGCCATGGCAACCCGCACATGGAGCTCCGCCTACCTGGCCGTGATAAATCCGATCGCCCAGGGCAACCATCGCTCGAGTCGCTCCTTCGGGAACAGGAAGGTTAGTGGTTGCAGCTGCTCCCGCGTTCGGATGCGTTCCCTCCGGAGGAGTAGCAGAGGCTTCGACCACTTTACCGGCCGGGGCCGACGCGCTCGGGCATGGGGTCAGCGTCGAGCCGTTGTTAACTCCTCCTTTATAGACAATCCGATAGATGCGGCCGCGTATATCGTCCGAAACATAGAGTGATCCGTCAGGGCCCACTGCAAGACCGGAAGGACGATGCGTTGCACCGGCGGGAGTCTTATCGGGTCCGGCGAAACCGGCGGCGAAAATCTCGCAGTTGCTCGATCCACGGTCACCTAGGAGCGGTTGAAAAACTACGTTATAGCCGCCTTGGGGGTATGGCGCACGATCCCACGACCCGTGAAAGGCAATGAAGACTCCGTTACGATATCGGGCTGGAAATTGTTTCTTGTCGTAACGCACCATGTCGTTGGGCGCCCAATGTGCAGGAAGTGGGGCAACCGGACCGATCTTGTCCGCACAAACACCCACCCGTTTGCCGCCGTCCCCGCCGTATTCGGGCGCAAGTACGAGCTTTTGCTGCACAGCATCGTAATAGCATTTGGGCCATCCATAGTAGTCACCACCAGGCTTCAATTGCAGCAACTCTTCCGCGGGCAGCGTCGCTTCCTCGGTAGGCTTGTAAAGATTGGGCCAATTCGCATGCAGTTGGTCTCGTCCTTGTTGCGTCACAAGCAATCCGCCGTTGGAATTGAACGCCAAGCCTTCAGCATTGCGTATTCCCGTCGCGTAACGCGCCCCCGGCGAAAACTTCTGGTTCGGTTCACTCACGTTATAACGCCAGATCCCGCCGCGTGTCTGAAGTTCGGTACACGGGTTCGCATCGGGCGATCCTGTTTGGCGGTTCTTCAATTGGCAGGCGTTGGTGGCAGTAGCGACGTCCACATACATCCATCCTTTGGCATCGATGATGAACGGATGCATCGGATGATCGCCACCCAGAGGTAGACCGGAGACGATCGTTTCAGCAGAGCCTTGCGGCGCAATAGACCCGGCAGGAAGCAGATATCTCACGATTCGATCATTGATCTCCGCGTATAGCCCACCGTTATAAATAAAGACGCCCGTCCCGCCGGCGCCGCCAGTCTGGGCGGTTTCACCGAAGCGCTTAATGACATCAGCCTTTCCCGCGCCGGTCGTGTCCTCAAGGGCTACCAAGAATCCGCCTGGATGCGGAGCCGAATCACCGTAATACGTGCCCGACCAGGTGTTCACGTACACCACCCCGCTTGGCGCGACCGCCAGGTGCCGAGCGTGGCCGATGCCATCGGCAAATATGGTCGCGCAAAAGCCAGAAGGCAGGGTTAAGCCGGTGTCATCATTCGGGCATGATGAAGCCTTCATTTCTCTTGCAGAACTCGATTGGCCCCCGGTTGTGGCCGCCGTGCCAAACAGAAACAACCCAGTGACACAACTCAACAGAGTCAGATTTGTGCGAAGCAGACGCATTGAACCCTCCGCAAATCGAATGGAAAGATCCCACGGGCAAGTTCTGTACATCGACATCAAGTGCACGTAAGTTGCCAAGATCCAGATCAGTACCGACAGCACATGTTACATATCTACATGATCAACTCGCGACTTAACGATGCGGTTCCGCCGCAGATGTCAAGCGATTGACAGGGTGTCGAAGGCGAGGTGTCGGAGGCACGACACGCTGCTGTCCGAACTTCGCCTCACCCACACGTACCCTTCATAATCGGCGCCGGAGATGAATGGGCAAACTCATGAAAAGAACGGTAATGGAGCACACAAATCGACGAGACCTGCCATATCCTCTTGCAGGCCTGAAATTGCGTTTTGGCACCGGAAGTGCACTGGATGGACTGGAACGATGCTCTGGCCACACCACGCAGATGCTGCGGTCAAAGCTATTTTAAAGATCCTGCCGCGTCTGTCACCGGCCACAGAACTCGCTAGATCGAGGACTCTTCAGCCATGTGGATTGTTAAGCTCGCGCTCGATCGCCCTTACACCTTTGTCGTCCTGGCTCTGCTGATACTACTTCTCAGCCCAATTGTCATTCTGAGCACCCCAACAGACATCTTCCCCACTGTCAATCTTCCCGTGGTCGCCGTTTCCTGGATTTACACCGGCATGAACGCGGAAGAGCTTGAAGGCCGGCTCACGACAGTGTACGAAAAAACTCTGACAACGCTGGTCGACAACATCGAGCACATCGAATCCACAACCGTCGGCATTGACGGCCTGGTCAGAGTAAAAATCTTTCTGCAACCGAACGCCAGCGTCGACCGGGCGAACGCGCAGGTTACCGCTGCTTCACAAAGCATCCTGCGCCAGTTGCCGCCCGGTACACTGCCTCCGGAGATTGTCAACTACACGGCTTCGAATGTGCCTGTGTTACAGCTCGCGCTGTCCGGCCCGGGATTGAGTGAAGCCGACCTGAATGATCTGGCCCTGAACTTTCTTCGAACCCAGCTTGTTACGGTTCCCGGGGCCACTGTTCCGTACCCCTACGGCGGGAAGCAGCGCGAGATCATGGTGAACCTTCAGGACACGCTTCTCCAGTCGAAAGGAATTTCACCGCAGGATGTCGTGAATGCGCTCAGCGCACAGAACGTGATTGCGCCGTCGGGCACCGCCAAAATCGGCAAATTCGAATATGACTTCCCAACCAACTCGGCGCCCAGGACGATAGACGAGCTCAACAACGTCCCCGTGAAGGTCGTGGGTAACTCAACCATCTATCTGAAAGATATTGCGCACGTTGCCAACGGTTTCATCCCTCAAACCAACATCGTTCGTCACAACGGCAGCCGTGGTGTTCTGGTCACCATCATCAAGGCTGGAAGCTCCTCTACGCTCAGCGTGGTCAATGGAATTCGCCGGTTGCTCCCGCGCGTCGAGCTGACCCTCCCGTCGCAATTGCACATTCAACCGCTCGCTGATCAATCCGTGTTCGTTCGCGCAGCCATTGAAGGCGTCGTTCGTGAGGCCACCATTGCCGCTGGCTTGACGGCGCTTATGATCCTGCTGTTTCTCGGCAGCTGGCGCAGCACAGTTATCATCGCCGTTTCTATTCCGCTGGCGATTCTTACTTCAGTCATTGTCCTGAGCGGCATCGGGGAAACCATCAACACGATGACGCTTGGAGGATTAGCGCTGGCGGTAGGCATCCTGGTGGATGACGCTACTGTCACCATCGAGAACATCGCCCGCCATCTCGAAGAGGGCCAACCTCTCTATGAGGGCATTTTGCACGGGGCCGCGCAGATCGCGACCCCGGCGTTCGTCTCCACAACCTGCATCTGCATCGCTTTTATGCCCCTCTTTGCCTTACAGGGCGTATCGCATTATCTGTTCCCTCCACTTGCAGAGGCGATCATCTTCGCGATGCTGGCCTCTTATATCCTGTCGCGAACGCTGGTGCCTACCATGGCGATGTACCTCCTAAAGGCGGCCAATCACAATGCTGAGCCGTCGCGCAATCCGCTGGTACGGATGCAGAAGGCATTCGACCGTGGATTCGAACGGGTTCCGGAACACTTACCTCGCGTTGCTGAAGACATTTATACGCAGACGAATCATCTTCATCCCGGCTTTCCTTCTCGTCTGCGTCTGCGCCGCGGCTATCCTTCCCTGGCTCGGCCGCGATTTCTTCCCCAGTGTCGACAGCGGCCAGTTCATGCTCCATTTCCGGGCCCAAACCGGAACCCGCATCGAAGATACCGCCATGCTGGCCGACCTGATCGAAAACACGATCCGCCGGCAGATACCGAAGCAAGAAGTGCAAGGCATCGTTGACGACATCGGCCTGCCCTACAGCCAGATGAATTTCATGTACAGCACTTCAGGCGTGATCGGCGCCTCCGACGCCGATGTACTCGTGACGTTGAACGCCAAACACCACCCGACGGCCGATTACGTCCGGACGCTTCGTACGATCTTGCCCCGCCAGTTCCCTGGCACAACGTTCTATTTCCTGCCGGCAGACATGGTCACGCAAATCCTAAACTTTGGATTGCCTGCGCCGGTGGATGTCCAGATAGAAGGTCAGGACCTGGCGAGCAATCATGAGTTGGCTACTCGTGTGTTGGGCGAACTCCGTCACGTTCCCGGCCTCACTGACCTGCGGATTCAACAGCCACTCGACTACCCGATGTTCAACATCAATGTCGATCGAACTAAGGCGGCAATAGGCGGCTACACCGATCGCGACGTCTCCAACAGCCTGCTTGTCGCTCTGAGTGGTAGCTTCCAGACCATCCCAACTTTCTTCCTGAATTGGAACAACGGTGTGCAATACGAACTGATCTCGCAAACTCCGCAATATCGCATTCAGTCCTTACAGGGCGTTGGCAACATACCCCTCACTTCGACAGCTATGGAGCGTCCTGAAATCCTGTCGGAGGTTTCCTCGTTGCGCCGCGGCAACGAAATGGAAGCGATCGATCACTATAACATCCGCCGCGTTATCGATATCTACGGCTCTGTCCAGGACCGCGATCTCGCGTCTGTCGGACGGGACATCACTCGCATCGTCGACAACGATCAGAAACTCCTCCCGCGCGGCAGTTTCTTTCGCATACGCGGCCAGCTTGAAACGATGCGAACCTCATATGAAGGATTGCTGGCAGGCCTGGCTGCTGCCATCGTTCTCATTTATCTGCTGATCGTCGTCAATTTTCAATCCTGGCTGGACCCATTCATTATCATCACCGCTCTGCCTGCGGCTCTGGCCGGCATTATCGTCTTCCTGTTCCTTACTCACACGCGCCTGAGCGTGCCCGCTTTGATGGGCGCCATCATGTGTATGGGTGTTGCGACGGCGAACAGTATTCTTGTGATCGCCTTCGCCAAGGAGCGGCTGACTGAAAACGGCGATGCCCTGGAGGCCGCGGCAGAGGCTGGCTTCACGCGGTTTCGACCTGTCCTGATGACCGCCCTCGCCATGATCATTGGCATGGTCCCAATGGCAATAGGCGCGGGCGACGGAGGCGAACAAAACGCGCCTCTCGGTCGCGCTGTGATCGGAGGTTTGCTCTGCGCAACAGTGGCCACTCTGGTTTTCGTGCCGACCGTATTCGCGTTTTTGCACCACCATCGCTTGAATCGGTCTCGCAACGCTGCTCAGAACGGAGCTCAGAATGGATGACAAAGAGGTAACAAACGCTGAGATTCCGGGCTGTCCGCCGGGCGAGGTTCGCAACCGGCGGCGCACCATGCGGTTCCTGGCCGCGGCCGGCGTGACCATGTTCATCCTCCTCGTGCTCGGGATCCTTTTGGGTATCCGTGCCCGCGAGCGAGCCGAGTCGAAATTGCTGCAAAACACCAACGAGGCTGCCGTTCAAGAGGTAATGATCGTCCACCCCAAGCAGAATGCGCCAATCGATGAGGTCGTGCTGCCCGGGGCCACTCAGCCTTACATCAACTCTCCCGTCTATGCTCGCGCCAGCGGCTATCTGGTCAAGTGGTACCACGACATCGGATCGCGCGTGAAAAAGGGAGATTTGCTTGCCGTCATCGACGCGCCCGAGCTCGATAAACAACTGGCACAGGCGCAGGCCGATCTTGAAACCTCGAAGGCCAATTCGAACCTCGCCAAGATTACCGCCGACCGCTGGCAGGGACTGATCAAAACACGCTCTGTATCCCAACAATCGACTGACCAGGCCGTTGACAGTCAGAAAGCCTCTGATTGGACCGTCAATTCGTATGGGGCAAACGAGCGTCATTATGCAGATCTGGTCGGATTCGAAAAGATCTATGCGCCCTTCGATGGAGTCATCACGATGCGCAACACGGACAATGGCTGGCTGATTGCCGCCGGCCTGAACTCGCCGGGCCAGGAGCTGTTTCAGATCGGGCAAATCAGCACGCTTCGTGTTTTCGTCGCGGTTCCTGAGGTGTATTCGCGCGCTGCTCGCATCGGATCAAAGGCCACCCTTACTCTCGACGAATACCCTAATCAGACCTTTCAGGGCACAATCGCCCGTACGTCAAGCTCTATAGACATGGCTTCACGCACCCTCAACACGGAGGTCGATATAGATAATTCCAAGGGCCTGCTTCTTCCCGGAGCTTACGTCCGGGTCCACCTTGCTTTGCCCGGGCAGATTCAATCCGTCATTATTCCTTCCAGTACGTTGCTGTTCCGTACACAAGGGCTACAGGTCGGAGTGGTTCGCAATAGTGTTGCGCAACTTGTTCCAGTCTCCATTGGCACTGACTACGGAGAAAGTGTGCAAATAACCTCCGGACTCACTGCGAGTGACGAAGTCATCGATAGCCCGTCTGACTCGCTAGTCAGCGGCACGCCCGTCCGCGTCACGCGTGGGGCGGCAGGTGGCGATCAATGAGCTTTCGGTTCCTATTGCCGGCGTCCGGCGTGATTTTCCTTGCCGGTTGTATGGTCGGTCCAAAGTACAAACAGCCGGCCGCTGCGGTGCCTCCTGCTTATAAGGAGCTGCCGGAAACGGACCAATGGAAGGTCGCTCATCCCAATGCGGCAGAAGCTCTGCAAAGTAACTGGCCGGCGATCTTCGGCGATCCTCAGCTCAACGCTCTGGAAGAACAAGTCACGGTCTCCAACCAGAACCTTAAGATGGCGGAGGCGCGCTTTCGTCAGGCTCGCGCCACGGTTCGTTACTATCGCGCCGGGGAATTCCCCACCATCGCGGTATCACCGGGCGTTGAAGCTTTGCGCTACTCACCCAATCAACCTTACTTTCCCACGGGCAGCACCGGCGTCAATTCCGTGGGTAACTTCCTCCTTCCTTTTGATCTCTCTTACGAAGTGGACCTATGGGGCCGCATACGTCGCACCGTGGCGGCTGCCCGCGAGGAAGCTCAGGCCAGCGCCGGAGATCTCGCAGCCGTGACTCTCAGCATGCAGGCGGAACTCGCCTACGATTACTTCGAATTGCGCAGCGCCGACTCCCAACAGAGACTACTGGACGAAACCGTGAAGGCCTATGCCGATATGGTCGATCTCACCGGCGCGCTGTTCAATGGCGGCGCGGCCAGTGAGGCGGACTTGGTGCAAGCACGAACGCAGCTCGATACTACGCGCGTGCAGGATACCGATATCGGGGTGATGCGCGCTCACTATGAACACGCAATCGCCGTCCTGATCGGCAAACCGCCAGCAGAGTTCGCCATTGCCCCTCGATCACAACCGTTCGAGCCTCCGGCCATTCCCGTTGGCTTGCCCTCGCAACTGCTGGAACGCCGTCCCGACATAGCATCCGCGGAGCGCCGGGTAGCGGAGGCGAACGAAGGCATTGGCATCGCGCAGGCTGCGTATTACCCAAGCCTGACCATCGGCGGCGACGTCGGGCTGCAATCCCGGCATATTTCCAACTTATTCACCTGGCCCAGCCGCTTCTGGGCGATGGGCCCGCAGGCATCCGAGATCGTCTACGATGCCGGCCGCCGTCGAGCCGGTGTGGAGCAGGTGCAGGCGAACTACGACGCAACCGTTGCGACGTATCGGGAGACAACGCTCGAAGCATTTCAACAGGTAGAAGACAATTTGGCTGCGCTACGAATCCTCGCGCAGGAAGCAACTCAGCAGGAACAGGCGGTGGGGGAATCGCAACAGGACCTGAGGCTGTTCACCGATCTCTACGAAGGAGGCGCCGAACCCTACCTGCAAGTTGTCACCGCACAAACCACGCTCCTCTTCAACCAGCGAAACGAAATCGACATCCTCCGCCGCCAGATGGATGCCAGTGTGCTCTTGATCAAGGCCGTCGGTGGCGGCTGGAATGCATCTCAACTTCCGCCAGCCAGTAGTTTGCCCTGATGTCACTGACAATTCACATGTAAAAAGCGAGCTCCTCACCGATTACCCTGATTACGCTCCACGCCTCTCGCCGCGAATGGAATTACCCCCTCATCCATTACCCCCCTCATCCATCACCCAACGACAAACGGTGTTATGGCGGCTAGGTCCAGGTCGCCAGATGCGCCGACATTCGAGGCAAGTACGGATTGGGCGACAGTCGCCGCCGGCAAATTGGCGCCGGAGGCCCTTGCGGCATCCATGACAAGATCCATGTCTTTGCTCATCAGCCGCAGCGGGAATTCAGGAGAATAGTCGCTGGTCTTTATCTTCTGAAACTTTCCCACGAATGCCGGAGGTATCACTGCCGTCTTCGATAGGACATCGAGCAGAACGTCGCGATCGATTTGCAGATGCTCTCCCAACGAAACCGCTTCTGCGATCGCCTGCATATCAACGCCCAGAAGAAGGTTGACAACGAGTTTCATCTGGATCCCTGAGGAACCAGGCCCGATTAAGAACCACTGCTTGGCGATGGACTCGTAGATGGGAATACATTGCTCGAAGGTCTTCCGGTCGCCACCAGCGAGCAGCGTGATCGTCCCTGCCTCGACTGCCTTTGTCGATCCGGAGATGGCCACATCGAGCAAGCGAATGCCTTGGGAGCGTGCTGTCTGGTGGAGAAGGCCCGATAGTTCTGGCGAAATGGTGCTCATTTCAAGAATGATGGTTCCTGGCTTTGCAATAGAAAAGATGCCATTCTCTTCGAGATACACCGAGCGAACGGCCGCGTCATTGGCCAAAGACGAAAGAATCACATCCGAATCAGCGACGAGTTTCGTGGCTGATTCGGCAATTCCTATCCCCTCTTGCCTTAGCACATCTGCCGGTCCCGAACTACGGTTCCATGCGTGAACATCCCAGCCTGCTGAATGTAAACGTCGCGTGAGCCGGCTCCCCATGAGTCCCAGGCCGATAAATCCGATTTGGACTGTGCTTTTATCGAGTACGTCTGCCGGCATCGCCATCGTATTGTCTCCTCGCTGTTTGTTGGTTGTCGCGCCTCTCGGCGGTGATCGTTTTTCGTATGCCGATTGTTACTGATATTGCGGCAGCGAGGCCGGCTTCTGCCGTGGCGGTCCGATCAGACGGCTTTGAACATCGGGCCGGGAAATTGCCAGCTTCTGCATCTTGCAAATCAGTGTAGTGCGCTTCAGGCCAAGCCTGGCCGCCGCGCCGTTCGGGCCTCCGATCACCCAACCGGCGGCTTCCAACGTTTGCAGAATCAGAGTGCGCTCGGAGTCTCGAAGAGTAGTTGCCGCCGGAAAGACTTCGGCGGTCTGAGTTCCAGCAACCGGCAAGGGATTGGGAAGCACTCCATCGTTGGAAAGGATGACCGCGCGTTCGATCAGGTTCTGCAGTTCGCGAATATTACCCGGCCAGTGATAGGAGCTAAGTGCGGACATGGTTTCCGGAGGAATGTGTTCTATTTGCCTGCCCAGTCGGCGGCCGAGAGTCTCCACAAAGTGCATCACCAGCGCCGGAATGTCTTCGTGGCGCGCGCGCAAGGGTGGCAACGTCAGGGGAAAGACATTGAGGCGGTAATAGAGGTCGCTGCGAAATTCGCCACGCTTCACCATCTCCGGCAGATCGCGATTGGTCGCGGCGACCAGCCGAATGTCCACCTGGTGAGTCCGGCTGCTGCCCAGGCGCTCGAACTCCTGTTCCTGCAGGACGCGGAGCAGTTTCGGCTGCAGTGCTAATGGAATATCGCCCACCTCGTCCAGGAAAAGCGTCCCTTTGTCGGCCACCTCAAAACGGCCAACTTTTTGCGCAATCGCTCCCGTGAACGCGCCTTTCTCGTGACCAAAAAGCTCGCTTTCCAGCAGATCCAGCGGAATGGCGGCGCAATTCAACTTGATGAACGCGCGTCCACATCGCGAGCTGAGGTTATGAATTGCGCGCGCGATCAACTCCTTGCCGGTGCCGGTCTCTCCCTGGATAACGACGGTGGAATTCGTGGGCGCTACGCGTTCAACTTGTTCAAGCACTGTTTCCAGAGCAGGGCTCTTGCCTATGATCTGTTCGAATCTGCGCCGACTATGTACCTGGTCATCGGCCCCGGACCTTCCGAAAGATTCCACAGAGCGCCTCCTGTGTCTCGTGCGCATACTTCCTGTCCGATTTAGCTCTCCAGAGCCGCTCGCACACTCTCGAGAAGGGCTTCATCGTCGAACGGTTTTGCCAGGAACTCCACTGCGCCCGCTCTCATCGCCTGCATCCGCATTTTCGCGTCTCCGTGTGCCGTTATAAAGATAGTCGGAATCCTGCAATGGTCTGCATTCAGCTTTGCCTGCAGTTCTAGACCGGACATTCCCGGCATGCGGATGTCCGTGATCAGGCAAGCAGTGTCGTGTTGATTGCCCGAGCTCAGAAATTCCTCGGCCGACGCAAACGCTTGCGCCGGCAAGCCGTCCGCTTTCAAGAGGCCCTCCAATGCCGCTCGGATCAAGTCATCATCATCGATAATCGCAACCATTTTGGCTTTCCCCTTAATCCCCATCCCTCGATCCCCATGATATGGACGGTAATAGCGATGCGAAGTCCGCGCAATCATACCTTGGTATGTAAGCGCTGCTGTATTTTGTACGGTTGATCGGCCGCGCAGCCGCTTGTCAGCAGCCTTTTAAAGCTTGGCAGCCATTCGAACTAATTCCGCTAGTGATTCAGCGCGCATCTTCCGCATCACACGGCCGCGCTGCATCTTCACCGTGATTTCGCTCGTCCCGAGCTCATAAGCTATCTGTTTATTGAGCATGCCTGATACCACAAAACCCATAACCTGCCGCTCACGCGTTGTCAGAGACTCATAGCGCTCTCGCAATTCGACAAGCTCCTTCTGTTGTTGACGCATTGCCCGATCGCGATCCAAAGCCTGGTGGATCGCATCCAGCAGGTCTTCGTCTCGGAATGGCTTGGATAGGAACTCAACGGCACCGGATTTCATCGCCTTCACCGTCATTGGAATATCTCCATGACCGGTGATGAAGATGATGGGAATCCGGATACCGGCCGCTGCCAACTCCTTTTGGAAATCCAAACCATTCACCTCCGGGAGTTCCACGTCTAAAACGAGACAACTCGGTCCATCCAGTTGCGGCCTGCGCAGGAACTCATGCGCCGTCCCGAAAGTCTCGGCCTTTAACCCCACCGACTTCAGCATGCCGTGAATGGCCGCACGAATCGAGTCGTCGTCATCGATGACGAATACCGTAGGATCACCAGCAGTCCTCATCGGTTCTCCTAGAAGCGATACGTGAAACCGATATTCGCAGCGATGGGCTCGGCATTGTAGGTCAGCCTGTTGAAAAAAGTCTCTGGCTTAAAGCCGGCGAGGTTGAATGCAATGATTACATGTCTCGCGGGAGCCCACCGAATCTCGAGATCTCCTTGAGTGCCGAGATAGCGGGCATGGCTGGCGCCGGCTGGATCAATCAGGACTCCGCTTCCAAAAGCATATATCCCGTCGTGCGTTGATTCCCTCCAGTACCAGTCCCAGGCAAAGGCCCCTGTCACGTTCGTCCGCAGCTCGAATTGAAGCACCGGATGCACATCGATCAGGTTCTGGGGCCCCAGAAAAGGCACCACCGCAGGAGTAAAGTATGCGCCTCGGGGAAAGATGGTATTGAAGGTACCCAGCGGCTGATTCGCCGGATTGCCGTCTCCGCTGTATACGTCCGCCCGTAACAGTGGTCGAGGATCAAAGCGTATGCGATCGAACCTGAATCCAGTTTCCGTCGATACGCTCCAGGCGCGAATCGAGGCGCTCCCGAAACTTCCCCACTGGTAGTTGGGTTCCCAGTTATAGTCCAAGCCTTCCCCTATTGGGCGGAACAATCGGGTTCCTACGGTGTGGCGAAGCTCGTGGGCAGTGCCTCTGTTGTAGGTGGCTGACTTCGTATCCAGTCCAATGTAATAAAAATCGGCCTCCCCGCGGCTCACGATTGGGACCGGAACAGTCAGATAGCTTCCCCACAGGCTTTCCGCATGAATTCGGTACATCGTCGAACCAACCGAGATAATTCTCGACCGGTTTCACGGCGAATAGATCCAACCTCGCATGCGCACCTTCGGCGATCCAGCGAAATCCGTCGAAACTCAGCTTCACGTTAGGACCTTCATTGTTGTCGAATAAGCGGCCGGTACCGAACACCACTTCCTGGCGTCCCGCCCGCAGACTTATGCCGCGCGGACTGCGGACGTGAGAGCCGATCTCGAGGAACGCCTGATGAACATCGCCGCGATCTTCGTCGATTTGCGGGCGTGGACCACCGTTCCTCCCGTCCTCGTAGTCAAACTCAAACTCCGAAAACAGGCGGAAGTCACTGCCCGCGTGGAAATCGAAATGGGGCATCACCCGGTTCATGACGTATCCATTGTGGTCTTGAGGTCCCGCGCCAAACATCCAGTTGTCGTAATACTCGTATTGGATACGGTATTCGAATCCCGCCGAAAGGTACCTTTGCGGGTTGTTGCCAAATGGAATGTACTTGACGGGGTCGAAGAAGTCCGTGCGCTTCGAAGGGTCTGCGAGAAAACTCCAATTCTGCTCTGCAGGGAATGGATTCAACGGTGGGCGAGCCGGATCTGGAGCCGGACCAGGTGGCTGAGGATCCGGCGTCTGCGCCCTCCCACGCAACGCCGAGAGCGCGATGAGAAGAAAGATCAAAACAAGCCACCAATGGCTCTTACGCTCATTAGAAACGCAGGAGATCCGACGTACCGTGGCCATGACTCTCGAACCTTTATCGGGCAGAACATCAGTCTACGTCGGAACCTCTTTGCTTGCGCTCGAACGCTCCTCCGGGCAGGATTGGCGTCAAAGCGAATACCGGCTGGCGTTCGAATTGCGCATCAGCCCTCTCTCTCCTTCGACCGCAAGGGGCGCGGAAGCAGCGTTGGTTGGGATTTCGCCGCTCCGATAAACAGCAGGCCACCCATCATCGTTGCGTTCTGCCATCGCCCTATTCGAAAATTAGTACCTGCTTCTCTTTCACTTGTCCGGCCGCCACGCGGCTGTACGCGTCCACAGCTTTCTCAAACGGAACGATCTCAATTTGCGGCGGTGTCAATGCCCCCGTTTCAAAACCGGTGCGGAGCCCGTCCTCAATTTCCGCCAACTGTTTCAATGTGAGTCCATAGCTGTCTACCCCAAGCAGCCGGGAACAATTGTGATAGAAGTCGACCAGGCTAAAGCTGACGCGCGGACTTCCCGCGCTTGAGATAGCCACCTGTCGTCCCCCGATCCTGAGCGATCGCAACGCCGGCTCGAACATTGGGCCACCCACAGTGTCGAGGACAGCATCAACCCCTCTTCCGGCCGTCAGCTCCATAACGCTCTCACGAAGATCCTCTGTCTTGGTATTGACGACCGATTCGGTACCGGGAATTGGATCGGATGTGGTTGCGGCGCCAATCACGCGCGCCTGCTTCCAATTCGCGATCTGCGTCCCTGCTTGTCCCACCGCGCCCCCGGCGCCCACAATTAGAATGGTTTCGCCTGGCTGGATCTGCGCTGCGCTCACTAGAGATTCCCAGGCCGTAATGTACGGAGTCCCGATCGCCGCCGCTTGCGCCATATTCAACGACTTCGGTTTGATCGACACCGCCTCCGCCGGGACAACAACATATTCCGCGTGAGATCCATCACGGACGATACCAAGCTCGGGGGCACTGCCCCATATCTCCTCGCCTTCCCGCCGCTTCCCCTTGACAACAACTCCCGCAAAGTCGCGGCCGGGGGTTCGCGGCAGAGTTGTGCGCTTGAAGCGTCCCGCGACATTCCCGATGTCGCTGGGATTGATCGCAGCCGCCTTCACGTGAACGAGTACTTCTCCCTCGCCCGGCTCCGGAATCGCGACTTCCTCGATTCGCAACACCGACGGCGGTCCAAACTCGGCAAAACGCAATGCCTTTATCAGGTTGTTACTCATAACTCTCCAATCAGCTTTGCAGATGCTCGAGTCTTTCAGAATGATCCCAAACTGTAAACGGGCTCTAGATCCAGGCTTTGGCTCCCAACGCCAGATTTACAGTGATGGCGTAGGTGCAGTACATCAGCCAGATGCCGGTGAGGACTTGAAACAGCCCGGTAAGACGGCCACCGGAGCTCCAGGACAATAAGCGGGTAGGAATCTCGGTGGCGTAGATCAAGGTTAGGCCGACAAAGACGATCATCACGGGGATGTCTCCAGCTCGCCCGAACACATCAACGCCGAGAATGCTGAGAAAGAGGAATGCTATGGCCATCCGACCATCAGCCTGTGCGCTGGAATCGATATATCGCCGGTGGGCCATCGCGAACCAGTGAATGCCATATGACGTGAACGCGAGGCCCGCCATATACAAAGGAGCCGCGTTGCCGAATACGTTGAACCACGTCAATCCGATGAACAGGTAAGTGCCGGCGAGAAACTGCATGAAGCCCGGCATCCAGAAACCCCATAATCTAGGGATCGGTTGACCTCGGGACTGGTCTTAGGAAACCCAAACAAAGCCTGGCCACCCCAGACGAAGTAGCCGGTTCCCAATCCAAAAAAACCGATAGCGATCGGCACAAATGGGGAGCTTGCAAACGTGAATGCTTCTGGCGCCATTTCGAGACTCCTCTCTTCGATGACTGTTATCAATCCTTCCGGCATCGTCATGCGGCGAGCGGCTATCCTGCGATCACCCCCCGCTTTTCTTGAGGGATCTTCCGGATCGTTGCTTCATCGATGTTTAGATGTGCAGTCACCATTTCCGGAGGGAGATGTCTGATCCAGTTGTTCAAGGAGATGTCCATGTATTGCTCCGCCTTGAACATCTCGAGAAAGACCAGATCGGTATTGCCCGTATTCTCGATGTAGTGACCGGCAACCGGCGGAACGTAGCCAACATCGTTGGCATTGAAGTCCATCGTGCGAGCCTTCTCCGGAGGCATAAATACCGTCATGCGCCCCTTGCCCGCGAGGTAAAACTGCCACTCGGAGGCATTCGGATGCCAGTGCAACTCCCGCATACCTCCCGGCCTGATGGTCACCAGCGCGGCGGCGATGTTTTTGGAAGCGGGGAACCTGTGTGAGTCGACGATGTGGATTTCGCCTCCGGCTGTTTTGATTGTGGGCGCCATACCCGACATCTTGAAGGTGTATTGGATTTGAGACTCCACACTCTTCCCGCCAACGGCCGCCTTGTCCTCTGCCAGGGATCGAGGGAAGGCCCGCAGGAAAGATATAAAGCTCATCCTTCGGCAACTTTTGAATGGCGCTCCGGCTGAGATTGGAGTTCTTTGTCAATATCTCAGGCGGCGTGTGCGCGACCCACGCGGAGATCAGGAAAGTATTGTCCTCCGAGAACAAGCCTTCATCGAAAACAAGCAGGAACTCGCAGCCATCCCCCGGCCCCAGACCTTGAATGGAATGCGGAAACCCCCGGGGGAAATACCAGAGGTCGCCCTTGCTCACATCGTCGATGAAGATCGTTCCATCGGGATTCAGAACCGTGACGCGAGCGTTGCCGGTGAGCATAATGGCCCATTCGTCCGCCGTATGCCAATGCAATTCGCGGAAGCTGCCGCGGGTCAGTCGCATGTTGACGCCGGAGATCTCCGTTGAGGGGGGCAGTTCGCGCTGGGTTACCTGGTGGGTCCAGCCGCCTTCCTCCACGCGCTTGCGCGCGAGATCGAAGGAATACCAGATTGGGCCTATGTCTCCATTGTCCGTCGGAGGAGGTGTGTTGCTGTTCGGGTTTTCGGCCAGAAGAGCCCTATTCTCCTGCCCTGGATCGCTCGAAGAATGATCGCCCTCAGCCTCGCGGATGTCCTCACGCTGTTGTGCGCTTGCCGTCAATCCAACTAGGGTCGCTGCGGCCAGGGCGGCAGAACCAGCTCCTAGAAAACTCCGTCGCGACGGATCCTCTACGGGCTCACCTTCCTTCTCTTCATCGATCATCGTTCTGGGCTCCAATTCGCGATCTCGCGACTTACCTCAGCCGGCAAGTACGTCCGCTCTTTCACAGGCAATCGGCTAACCAATCGTTGCGGACTCTCTGTTGCCTTGCGCTCACAGCCCGTAAGTTCTGTTCTCGTCGACACTTAATCTCGCTTGATCTCTAGGAACTGTGATTCATTCCGCATCGCTAAACTGGGTTTGCACGCGACCCAGACCGGCCGGTTGGCGATACGGTGTCGATATACCGACGCATCGACACATCGACGCATCGACACACCAACACGCGGGAGACTCCTCAGAGGAGCGCTGGCAGCTGCTCTCTATAGGGTGGGATGCTATGGGTGGGATCAGGAGGTACTGTTCAACTGTTCAACGCGGTCCATGCAGCCAGAGAATCCATGTAGTCTCTCCAGTGCGCGATCTTTCGGTTTTCAATCGTGACCACGGCGATCAGCCTGTTGTCGTAGGAGTTGCCATTTATAAGAATTCTGCCGTGTACCTCGTATTCGACGATCACAATGCGGCCATCCCGGGAAGGATGCACAACAAGTGCGTCGCCGGAGTCGAGCCTGATGCTGTCACCGTATCCGGAATAGAGCGCTATCAGTTCGTCGCGTCCTCTGACCGTCAACGGCCAACCGGGAAAGTGGTAGCGGAACTCGAACAATGCATCATCGGCGATCGTATCGAAGTAGTGGTCGCCGTCAACGAACTCGCTTAGGCCCTTCTGGATAATCTCGAAAAAGGGATCGAGGGCCTCAAAACCCGCATACTTGGCGTTTGGCATCATGGACCCTTCAACTGACGAAAATTAGATATATGGCCATTCCCGCCCCCGCGCCGGCTAGCAGCAACGCAAGGATGACCGCGTTCGTTGAAGCTCGTCCCGGTATCCAGGTTCCTGTGCTCAACTGGCGGACGAGGTGCAAGTGCTGTAGGAGGGCGGCGACATTGACTAATACCCCCAAGCCTACGAGAGCAACCCCAGACCAACCCGAAAGACCCACAGAGTGAACTTTGGGAAGTAATCTGCTTGTGCTGAATTCGCGGAGGAAAATCCCGAAACGGCTGACCGCAAAACCAATACCCATTAAGCCGATACCGGTTCGAATCCAGGCCAGAAAAGTTCTTTCCGCCGCGAAATATACTCTCGGATCCTGCTCTGCGGACTTATCCATGACCGAATTGTAACGGGAGCTTCAGGAACGAGTGCGATGGGTTAGCATGGGCTCGGCTGGTCGGGATGGGCCTCAGCCCATCCGTAGCCCTAAGGTACGGCTCTTAGAGAAATTTCGCGTGCAATCGGCACTCTTCCCGCAGGGGAATCTCATCTAGCGCCCGGGATTTCGCCGGGCCGCTCCTAGGCAGGAGAGCCTCAACTAAGCGGCGATTGCACTCTTGCGGATGCGCTCGATGGAAGGAGAAGACCAAAATTCGTCAAAAAGCAAGTTTTCCAAATGTGATTTCTTGCGATGGTGGTCTTTCTCGATCTCTTTCAGATCCGATAGCCGTCGAGCGCTACCCGCGGTCAGGAAGCAATCAAGGCAAATGCTGTCGATGCTTCCGTCCGTGTTTGTTCGGTACGCAAAGGTGGCGAATTCCGAGCTTCGACTATCCATAGGCGAGCGCCTCCAAAAAGCGATGTGGTTTAAGACCGGGGAAGAGTTTGTAATCGCAGTATCCCATTCGGCCGAACGCTGTTCTGTTCAATTGTGCTCACTTTAGCCGATGGGCGAAAGTGAACGGCGCGCTGGTCCAATCGACTATGCGGCGTAGCTTGTCATTGCTTGGCTAAGTTGTGAATCGACCTCGTCTGCGATCGTCATTACTCCGATTAGCAGGACGCTGAAATCAATGCTCGCCAAATTGTTCTGCAATGTCTGAAAGATGCAGACCTGCAACAGTCGCGACTCTTCGACCATCATCGCGGCAGTATAGCCTTGCATGCGCCGGATAGCTGCGCGGCTGCGGCCGACTTCAGTTCCTTGGTGCCAAGGGGCGTAAAGGAGCGGAGACGATGCACCAAGTCTCGGAAAACCTCAGGTAGATGGTTACAACGGAGTTCTCGACTCAATGGAACTGCCGTCAGACTTGGTTCCATTTGGACGTGTTCGAACCAAGTCTGAATGCTGCTCGGGGCCGAGCGTTCGAGGATCGTAGCTAAACTCTCCACCACGCGAGGATGCAGGGGCCCACTTGCCAGCCGCTGCTTAATCACGGCAACCAGCGCCGTTACATCCATCGGCTTCACCAGGATCTCATCGGCCTGCAGCAGAATAGCATGAGATGCAGCGGTCATCTCCGGGAAGGCACTCAACAACAACGTCACGGCCCTCGGATTGGCATGGCGCATCGCGCTCACGACCGTAAGACCATCCCCGGCGCCCGGCATGTGTAGATCGCTCAGGAGCACATCGTAGGTTTCTGAGCTGATAAGCCTCAAAGCTTCGGATACGCTGGCCGCAACCATCACATCGAAGCCATCTTGTTCCAGGATTGCAGCCAGGGTAAGGCGCACAACTTCGTCATCATCGACCAGCAGAACCTTGGCAATGGCCACGACGCTCGTCCTCTGGACGATCAAAAAGTGCTCTAGATCTAAACATCTCAGCTGCGAAGTCCTCGGTCTGTGCAACTATGCTCACATGTGCCCCACCCATTGCCGGTTCCGATTCTCGCTGTGGGGGTCTCCGCGGCGGTGGTTCGCAGGGATCCTTCCATCCCATGGCGCCGAACGCTGTTCTGTTCAATTGTGCTCACTTTGGCCGATGGGGGTAACCCCGCAAGCCGATTGATAGCGAGAGCCTGGGCCGTGAGCAGGATCACTCCGATCTCGATGATGACGAGTCTTTGGGCTGAGAGATGACCGACTCATTTCTTACGCGAGTTTGAGACGAGCAAAGACAGGAATCTTTATCCCGTCCAGGACTAACCCGAAGGCGACAGCCGCCGCAAGTTCACCAGTCACAACCGAGAGCGGCAGCGGCGCCATCGCAATCCCGCGAAGAGCCAATGTCGAGATAATAAGAAGGTCGGCCGCAGAGGAAAGCACGAGCCATATGGTTGGGCGCGGCCCCCAGAGGTGGCGACGTTCCCGGATCGCGTAGATTGTGGCTTGACTCCCATATACGATGGCGACGACAGAAAGAGTTCTCAGTGCCTCCACTCCGAGCTGTAGCTCGAACTTTCCAACCGCTAAAATCGCGATACAAAACGTCAGAAAACAGGCTCCAAGAATAATGCCCGCGCTCGTAATCCTGCCGATTTGCCACGAATTCGGCATTGCCGACGGCCACACTCTGTCAGTGGTCAATGACATGGCTAGGAAGTCTCCGGTGATCATCACGATCACCATCAGCATGGGAGTCAAAACAGCATGGCCGGTCATGACCAAGCCGATCGCCAGCAAGAGCACTTGCACGATCTTTTTGAGAACGGAATTTAGCGTGTATGTCAGAAGGCGTTGGAAGGTGACTCTGCCCTCTTTTACGGCAGCGACAATGCCGCCAAGTCCAGCCTCCGTCAGCACAACGCCGGCCGCAGACTTGGCGACATCGGTTGCCGTCGATACAGCAATGCCGATCTGTGCCTGACGGAGTGCGGGTGCGTCGTTCGCGCCATCGCCGCACATCCCGACCGTATGCCCGTCTTTCTGAAACACCTTGACGAGGTCATATTTCCCTTCAGGAAGAATACCCGCGAATACCGCGAAATCCTGTGGCTTGACGTGGTGGGGAATTGGTCCGGGCGGGCAGACCGCGCCCTCCAGTCCCACCGCATGGGCAACGATTGCCGCCGTCGCCGGCGCATCGCCAGTCACCATTACGGCGCGTACGCCCAGGGTCTTAAGCTCCGAGATAAGTGATGCCGAATCCGTTCGAGGCGGATCGCTGAGTGCGATGAAACCAATAAGCTGCATGGATGCGGCGGGTCCCGCCGCCACCGCCAAAACCCGGAAGCCTTGTTTTTCAAGTTCGTCAGCGATCCCGGTCGCAGTGGATGAGGGAGCAGTGAGGCCGATGACTGCTGTAAAGGCTCCCTTGATGATTCGCTCCAGGCCACCCTTCGAATCGGTCGCTGTTGCTTCGGAGGTTTTCTTCGCAGGATCGAACGGCACAAACGTAATTAGTCTTGGCAGGCCCGACGCCGGCTTGTGTGAGGAAGCAGAGCGAATCGCCGCGTCGACTGAGTCCTGCCCACCGTCGGAGCTTGCGAGGGCAGCCAGCCCGAGGATGTAGGCTTCGTCAAAGCCAGGCATCGGCCGGACGCTTGTGACGGTAAGCTCGTTGCGTGTCAGGGTTCCCGTCTTGTCCGAGCACAAAATATCGATCGTCGCAGCCTCATCGACAGCGGAGAGCCGCGTCGGAAGAACGCCCACCTTTGCCAGAGCGCGAGCTCCAAGGGCCGTCGCAAGGGTGAAGGTCGCGGGCAATGCCACTGGGATCGCCGCGAGGACCGATGTGAGCAACAACGGAATGATCTCGCTCCATGGCATTCGATGGGTATAGGCATACACCCCGATGAGAAGGATGACTCCGGCATTGAAAATCGCAAGATTACGGACGATCCGCAGCACCGCCTTTTGCTGCGAGCTGACGACATGCGCCGTGCGAACCAGTTCTGCGGTACGCCCGAATTTGGTATGCACGCCGGTGGCTGTCACCTCTGCAGAGGCTTCCCCGCGGCGCACCAGAGCCCCTGCGTACGTATCCGCTCCTGCGCCGGCTTCAATAGGCAGCGATTCGCCTGTAAGCATCGACTGATCGAGCAGGACAGACCCATCCACCAGGTGCACATCGGCTGCCACCACGCCACCGAGCGACAACTTCACCAAATCACCACGCACTAACTCCGCCGCCGGTACCGTCTTCCAAACTCCGTCACGCCGGACGGAAGCATTCAGGGCGAGCCGCGATTTCAAAGCGAGGAGAGTGGCCTGGGCGCGGCCTTCCTGGAAGTAAGCCAGAGCTGCGTTGAAGACCAGGAGGCCCGCGATGACCGCGGCCTCAAAGTATTTGTGGAGCACCACTTGGAGCACAATGGAGGCTTCGAGCAACCAGGGAACAGGCGCCCAGAACTTGGCCAAAGCATTGCGAAGCGGGTGCGAGGACGTGTCCGGCATCGCATTTGGCCCATCTTTCTCAAGACGGCTATGCGCCTCATCGCTCGTAAGTCCATTCGACATGGCATTCTGGACCAGCTTTGCGGGTAAGCTAGGTGCTGTGAGTACGGTAGTGCTGGCTGCGGTCATAGCTTGATCCTGAACTCTCGGTGTCGCGTCGTGCTCGTTCTGCCTGATTGAAACGTCAGCAAGTCGCACATCCAGCCAATCACGCCGAGTCTTACAGTATTTCTCTGGTATCTCGATCCACTCACGCTGCGGCTGGTTTTTCGGAACGGAGCAACAAGAGTGGGCATTGCACGAGTTTGATGACCTTCTCGGCGATCGAACCGAAGACCATTGGATGCCAGCCGGACATGCCATGCGTCGAAACCACAATCATGTCGATATGCTCGCGTTCGATCACGATCATGATATTGCCAGCCACATCATTTCCTGTTTCGACAAAGGAACTCGCCTTGAGTCCCTGGGAAACGAGAGCGTCTATAGAGGTAGCTAACCGCTGCTCAGCGCGATCCCTCGTTTTCTGCAGGAACTCCGTTTCAGAAAAAAACTCGGCGCCCGTGACGGTGGGAAGCATGGGGATGACATGCAGAAGGCAAAGTTCAGCTTGGAAGTGCCGAGCGAGGTCTGTCGCCATCTCTAATGCCGCGTAGGATGATGGACTGAAGTCCATGGGCAGCAGAATCTTCTTGGGGATGGAACTGGAAACTGGTGCCTGGGGCATGATGCTCTCCTCGTCAGGACGCAATATGCCTGACGTCCTATTTTGGTCATTCAAGATGAAAAAGTCTGAGCAGTTTTAGACATGCAAAGGCGAGTCGGTGTGGATGGGAATGCTCGCAATGGCTCTCCTGACTCCATCTGGAACGAACTCAGCAGTGGTCGGAACATTCTTCACGGTGCTGTTCTGGACATTCTGACGATGGATACGACGTAAAAGCGACTATCGGCTTTCGCTTCTATCCGAACAGGGACGCCAGATTCAAGCACGAGCAGGAAATGATCTACTGTATCCAATTGCACAGCGCATCCTCTTCCAGGATGAAAGACTGAACTACGAACGCCGCTAAGACTTGAACACAGTACGGCGGCCCGACTTCATAAGAAGAACCTCCATCTCTGTACCCGCACTTCGTACAGCCGCAGTTCACAGTATCTCCACCCAACGAAAGAAACTGGAGCATGCAATGTCCAACGTTAATTCAGTGGTAGCGATTTATGACACGCACGAGCAGGCCGAGCAGGCCGTTAAGGAGCTTCAAGAGTCTGGTGTCGACATGAAGAGCCTTTCGATTGCAGCGAAAGACATGCACACGGACGAACAGGTTGTCGGCTACTACAACACCGGCGATCGAATGAAACACTGGGGCAAGGTGGGAGCCTTCTGGGGAGGATTCTGGGGGCTGCTATTCGGATCCGCTTTGTTCGCCATCCCGGGTATCGGGCCGATTCTCGTAGCAGGCCCACTCGTAGCTTGGATAGTAGCTGGCCTTGAGGGAGCAGCTGTTGTCGGAGGCGTCAGCGCACTTGGGGCTGGCCTGGTCAGTATCGGCATCCCGAAGGACAGCGTCATCAAGTACGAAACTGCTTTGAAAACCGATAAGTTTCTCCTGATCGTTCACGGAACAACGGACGCGGTGGCGAAGGCGAAAGACATCATCGGAGGAACAAATCACATCTCCTACGCGGTTCATGGAGAGACGGTCCACGCCGAACCTGTTCTTAGCAGATAGCCGCTGCTTGACCCGATGGGTGCGGGTAAACCCGCGACTGTGCTGGAGCCGGAGCAACACTCTGGAAATCTGGCCGGTCGCGCCTTAACCGCATCCAACTGGCCAGGAGAACAAAATGCCACAGAGTACGCACGATCGAACAGCAGAACTCCATAACCTTGCGGCTCACGCTCACACCGCAGCTGCGACCGCTCACGGCAAGGGAGATCATCTAACCGCTCACGAACTCTCCAGACAGGCGCACGAGTACTCCAGGAACGCCCATAAGCACTCCGAAGAGCTTGCCGCCGAGGCCGCAAAGTCCGGCAAGAAGTAAGGTGCACTTGGGTTTGGCAGAACCTTGGGGAAATGCCTTCCCGAAAGAATCCTCCGCTGCGCCCGACGTTCCGCGTTTTCGACCTGTCCTGCGCAACCTCGATCATCATCTTGGGGAAAAGCAACCTACTGCGCTAATCTCCATACCGGTCATCCTGCTCACATTTGTCGGCCGCACTTGGCCGCATCTGAGTCACCCTGTAGAGATTCCCCCGAGATGAGTACTTACGAGGTTTTGTGCGTATCATTCCAGTCGTGCAGGATCACATTGAGCAGCGACTTGTGAACCCGGATGCCGCCGTTGTATTCAATAAAGCCAAGCTTGCGAAAGCGATTCATGAAGAAGTTGACGCGGGACCGTGTGGTGCCGATCATTTCCGCCAGCGTTTCCTGCGTGATCTGCGGAATCAATATCTCCGGTTCTCCCGGCTTGCCGAATTCCGCCATCAATAAGAGAATTCTCGCCAAACGCTTTTCGCTGGAGTTGAAAAGCTGATCGACTAGATCGGCCTGGATTCGCATACTACGAGCCAGCAGAAACGATAGGAAGAGGTCGGAGAAAGAATGCTCCTCGTGCATCACGCGGATCATCTCCTCCCGCTCTATCTTGAGCGCGGTACAGGCGGTAATAGCGTTGGCCGTCGCCATATGCCGCCCGGCCACTGCCGCAATCGCCTCTTCTCCAATGAAGTCGCCGGCGGAGAGAAGCGCGATTGTGGCTTCTTTACCGTTTTCCGAAATGACAGTGAGTTTTGCGCGGCCTTTCTGGAGATAGAAAACGGCGTTCCCGGACTCTCCCTGTGAAAAGAAGACCTGCTTTGGTTTCAATTGGACGATCCTTCGTCCTAGTCCAGCTTTCGCCAGAAAGACGGTGGCGTCGAATTGGGTGTTTCTTAGCTCAGTCATCTGGATGGTCTCTTCTTGGATTCGGTGTGGCCCCGGAGACAGCTAGAGGGTCCGCGTTCAATTTGCTGCGCAGATGGCTCAGGACGACCCAGCCTCGTAGGTGACGGATGACTTCCGTTATCATCACTTCCTTACCATCTATATCGAGCAAACCGCCAACAAGGATTCCTCGTCGACCTCGCTTTTCCAGCGATCACCTTTTTCGGCGATCGACCGCTATTTATCGTTTGAAGAAGGACTGAACGATCTTGCCTCGCAGAAGGGCTTCGAGTCGCGAAGCGTGGGCCGAGGCCGGCAACCTCTCCTGCTTCCGAAGCGCTCCGTTGAATCGAAGAAATCGTTAGTCTGCTTCTCGCATTTTGAAGAGCGTCGGAAATTTGAACCTCATTCGTTGCTCACAACTATCTGTGTTTTGTATAACATAGCTATGGCGAGCGCACTATCGGTCAGTTGCCCTAGGGAAAGTGCACTTGCGCTAAAAAAGGTAGCCGAAGCTTAGACCACCCGGATGTAACTCTAGCGCAAGGCTTTGTGAATGCATGCCAAGAGAGAAATAGCGCGCGCGACGTAGGCGCGCATAGGTCATTTACCGAGCTGTCATCAAGGCTGAATCAGACCTTGCCGGATGGCGTGCCGTATCAGGCCGGCAGCCTCATGAGCCTCTAGTTTCTTCATAATAGCGGAGCGATGTGCGGCCACGGTCTTGAAGCTTATTCTGAGAGCTTTAGCAATTAGTTGGGAACTCTTGCCATCTGCAATCAGTTGCAAGATCTCTTGTTCACGGCCGGTTAGGAGAGGGCCGCCTTTGCCGGCGAGGGCCAGCAGGTGCCGGATCAACTGTGCGCTCTTCTGGCTGGATTGCAGTGCCTTCTTGAGCCCGGCGAACGCTGGGTGAGTCTCCGGCAGATTGTCAAGCTTTATGTTGAAGCTCCCAGAAACAGCGGACAACACTGAGTTAAAGTCCTCGGTCATCAGGGTGCTAAAGTGGCCAACGGTCTCCAACTTGTACGAGCTGACGTCCCTGATGAGGAGCCCGAGGTTCAACGTCTTGCCATCGGGACGAACGGCGTAAAGACTTGCCAAACAGACTCGTGGACCGGCACGTTCGTTGACCGGAATACTATCGATCTGAACGTTGAGAATTGGCACTTGGTTCTGAAGGACTTCGCGGCATAAGGGTTCCAGGACAGAAGCCTGCTCAGGAATCACTTCTCGAAGCGTCTGGCCGATGTGCTCGTTTGCCAAATGGCCGTCAATCACCTTGAGAGCTGCGTTGATCCGGACAAATCGTAAATTTTGATCGAGAAGTGCGAAGCCGACGGGCGCGGCGGCGATCAACTGCAGCAGTTGAGCTTTCTCCCGTCTCAGCTGAGCGATTCTATCGCGCAAGCGGTCCACTGTACTTTTGTCGAGGGCATTCATGAACATACTCCAGAATTCGTAACCTATATCGTGATTCGCGGACCGCAGTCGTGCTTTAGCGTCGCCACGGCGTGTTTACCAACATTCAACCGCTCACGAGCTCCAAACAGGCCCACGAGTACTCCATGAAAGCCCATAAGCATTCCGAAGAGTCTCGCCACGGAGGCCGCAAGGCATATGCCTCAACTCGGTTTTCCCTTCCTGCGGTATTTCCGTAAGAAGTCGGGTCTTGCGGGGTCTCAGATCTCGATGGCGGCCTTGTTCCGTCCGACTTGCATGCTCGAAAGTAAGCCGCGGTGTTCTTCGCCGGAACGGCTCATCGGGTTAATGAGCCGGCAACCTGGAGGTGCTCAGTTGCGTAGCTTTAAGGAACAATCACTGCTGACCCGTGCTGAGCTTCTTCTTTGACTGCCAGAAGAGCTTTATTCTCATCTTCAAGGGAAAATACTGTGACCTGCGGACGGATGTCCTAGTTCCACATGGAGATTTGGCAGACTAAGAGGCCCCATTCCTTCCTAATTCTGTCCAATTTTGGTCACGTTAGGCACGTCTCACGGTCTTTTGTTGAGCCTTAGGCATATCAATAATCGGAGGTTTTTCTGCATTCTGCTCGGGCAATTGATCATGCAGGATCACATTGAGCAGCGACTTGTGCACCCGGATGCGACCGTTATATTCAACAAATCCCATTTTGCGAAACCGGTTCATGAAAAAGCTGACGCGAGACCGCGTGGTGCCGATCATATCGGCCAGCGTTTCCTGTGTGATGAGCGGGATCAACGTTTCCGGTTCTCCGGGCTTGCCGAACTCCGCCATCAACAGGAGAATCCTGGCCAGACGTTTTTCGCTGGAGTTGAAAAGCTGATCGACAAGATCGGCCTGGGTGCGCATGCTGCGGGCGAGCAGGAACTTCAGGAACAGATCGGAGAAAGCGTGTTCCTGGTGCATGACGCGGACCATCTCCGCCCGCTCAATCTTGAGCGCCGTGCATGCGGTAATCGCGGTTGCCGTCGCCAGTCGAAGCCCAACTGCTCCGGCAATCGACTCTTCTCCGATGAAGTCACCGACCGAGAGAAGCGTAATCGTAGCTTCTTTGCCTCTTTCCGAAACTACGGTGATCTTGGCTCGGCCCTTCTGAAGGTAGAAAACGGAGTCTGCAGGATTTCCCTGCGAAAAGAAAACGTGCTTTGGTTTTAACTTAACAATTCGGCGTCCAAGCCCCGCTCTCGCGAGAAAGTCTGCGGGGTCAAAAATGGCGTTTCCTGGCTCAGTCATCATAATGGCCCTTTCCATATGCGACCGTCCCGGTAGGACGGCTTATCCTCGGGCAAGAGGCCGTCCCGTATCTGAAACCAGGAAACAATATGCGGAATGTCTCAGAAATCCCGACGGTAATTCCTTTCCACAACGAGAGCGAATTACTCCGTCGCCGAGGCCGCTTGTCTTCACAGCTAACATAGCTTCGCCTTATGGGAGAAGCTATGTCTGTTCTGTTTTGCTCACTACGAACAAACGATGTGGGAGCTGGTACACGTGATTTTGCGAGGCCGTGCCGCCTTCGCGTGCAGAGCTTTGGCCACGGCAAGAGCGCCGGAGAGCCAAAGGCTTTGGCCCATTTCGTAGAGTTTTTGGGTCGCTTTCATCATTTCTCCTGGGCGCGCATGCGGCGTAGGTATCGTCGGTCGCCCGAAGGGGCGGCCAGATGCAAGGCCGCAGCAGGGGTCCATCCCCTGAATAACTTCCGGAGGATGGGGTTGTGCCAACTGCCGGTTGGAGGGAGAATCGTGTCGGCCCATAGCTGTGGCTTGCCCCAATGCTGCCGAGCCGACAAGCACTTGGCATAGATCGGACTTATCTTATCTTGGTATCCCGCAGAAGTTTAGCCCTGCGTTCCTCGTATTCCTCGGATGTGATCTCCCCGCCGGCATACCTCCTTTGCAGGAGTTGCAGAGGCGTTTGCATTTCCTGGTAACTAGCCCAGTTGCTTCGCCTTACCGGCATCATGAATGAGAAGAACATCATCCATAGGATGACCCAGAAAATCCACCAATATGCATGCATTCCGAACCAGTAATAGTGATACATAAACACCTCCCTGGCGTTGTTGCGTAATACTGCGAAACTCAAACCCGTTGGATCTGGCCTGCCGAAACGGCATACTCTATGCCTGGCTTACCGGCTGCATCCGCTCAGCCCGATCATGATTTCCTCTGGGTTTCGAGGAGGAGATGACGGACCCGGTTGCAGATGTTATCCACGGTGAAGCCGTAGTGCTCCATCACGACCGGTCCAGGAGCCGAGGCTCCGAAGGTGTCGACCGCAATCACGGCGATCTGGGGCCCGACATACGATCTCCAGCCGAGTGAGACGCCGGCCTCGATCACCAGCAGTGGCACGCCTGGGGTGAGGACGTTGTCCCGATATTCGTCCGACTGACCGGAAAAGACGTTCGTGCTCGGCACGCTCACCACTCTGACCTGAAAATTCTCAGCCGCCAGACGATCACGACTCTCCAAAGCCAGGTGCACTTCGGAGCCGGTTGCGATCAGGATGATGTCGGGCCCGCTCTCAGTGTCGCAGTCGGCGAGGATATAGCCGCCGAGCGGCACACCCTCCGGAATTGCTGGATAGCGGGCCAGGTCGAGAACCGGAAGTCCCTGGCGAGTTAAGACCAGAGCGACGGGTCCCTCGTTGCGCCCAACGGCGATGCGCCATGCAGCCACCGTCTCATTCGCATCCGCGGGCCGCAGGATGACCATGCCCGGGATCGATCGCAATCCGAGCAATTGTTCGACAGGCTGATGGGTCGGGCCGTCTTCACCCATGGCAAGGCTGTCATGGGTGAAGATATAGATCACCGGAAGACGGTTCATAGCGGCAAGCCGCATCGGTGGACGCATGTAGTCGCTGAAGACCAGGAAGGTTCCGCCATACGGGATGAGGCCACGATGCAACGCCATGCCATTCAGGATGGCGCTCATGGCATGCTCCCGAATGCCGAAATGCATGTTGTGTCCCGACCAATTTTCAGGCTCGAAGTTCCCGGCCCCCTCCATGTTCGTGTGAGTGCTGGGAGCAAGATCAGCGGAGCCGCCCATCAGTTCCGGCAGATGCGAGGCGAGAACCTCGATCGTCTTTCCGGATGCGACGCGGGTAGCCATTGGACCGTCCTCCGAAGTGAACGTTGGGAGATTGGCATCCCAGTCCTTCGGAAGCTGCCTGGTTATGACTCGCTCGAACTCAGCAGCCAGGTCAGGATATTCCTCTTCGTAAGCCTTCAAACGTAGTTCCCAATCCTTCTGTGCAGCATTCCCTCGTGAGATCGCTTCCCGGAAATGCTCTAAGGCCTCATCGGGAATATGGAAGAGAGGAGTCACCGGCCAGCCGAGACCTTCTTTGGTCAGGCGGACCTCCTCGACACCAATCGGCGCGCCGTGGGCTGCCGCCGTGTCTTGCTTGTGAGGACTGCCGAAGCCGATGTGGGTACGAACTGCAATGATGGAGGGGCGGCTCGTCTCTTCCTGGGCAGACATTAAAGCGGATTCCACCGCTTCGACGTCATTGCTGTGCTCGACGTGCTGGACATGCCAGCCGAGAGCCGCGAAGCGGGCCATACGGTCTTCGGTAAAAGCCAGCTCCGTGCTGCCTTCAATCGTGATGTGATTGTTGGCATAGAGGACGATGAGTTTGCCGAGGCGCAGGTGTCCGGCATCGGAGCCTGCCTCGGAGGAAATTCCTTCTTCCAGATCGCCGTCGCTTGCCAGAACATAGGTGTAATGGTCCACGATCCGGTGACCGGGCCGGTTGAAGCGCGCTGCCAGGGACACCTCGGCAATAGCCATGCCGACAGCGTTGGCGAGTCCTTGACCTAAAGGGCCAGTGGTAGCTTCGACACCCACCGTCTTTCCGTATTCCGGATGACCTGGCGTGCGGCTGCCCCATTGGCGAAATCGCTCAAGCTCTTCCCGCGGCAGGTCGAAGCCGGTGACATGCAGCAGAGCGTAGAGAAGCGCACATCCATGTCCGGCCGAGAGAACGAAACGGTCCCGGTCAGGCCACAAGGGATCGTGCGGATTGAACTTGAGCAGTCGATCCCAGAGGGCGTAAGCCATAGTGGCCGAACCCAGCGGCAACCCGGGATGGCCCGAGTTGGCCTTCTGCACCATGTCCACCGCTAGGAAGCGCAGCGTGTTGATACACAACTCATCGAGTGCGGGGGGAGCGGTGGGCGTCGAAAGTACAGTCGAAGTTGTCATGAGAGTGCTTGCGCCTCTTTTTCTTGTGATCGAACCGAGCCGGCAAAAGGAAGATCAGGCTCGTCTGGAGATTGAGCCTGATCTATCGATTACGCCTTCAGCTTCTCACCCTGGCATGCGGGATGCTGGCACTGGCATGTCAGCTCTATGACGCGCTTTGCATCGGCGCAGGTCTCACTACAATACCTGTTCCCGTCCGCCGGAACACAGTTGCAAGCGGGACGTGCGCACTTAGAGGTTGCAGTCATGAGATCTCCTTTTTTATCGAACGTGCTCTTCCGTTGAGAAGAAGCTTTGCGTGGTGGGGCCGGATTTACAATATCGAGTGAGTTCCGTAGTTCATCACTCGTACTCGCACACTGACACCAGCATTGCACCATCGCAAGCATTAATCTGTGCGGTTTTGCTCTTTCTTCTGCTGTTATCCAACGCCAAACTCAACAGTTCAGGACAACTCTGTTGTGCCCCGTCAATAACTTGCGCAGCGTTCTTGCGGGACTCGCCGGCTGCACCCATCTGCGCTTCAGCGATGACCTTGCGGCGCACTTCGTGAGCAAAAGTGCACAGCCTGCTCATCATGGAACGGATATTGTCTGTAGCAGGCGCGATGAGTTGTGACGTACGCGACGAACGATACCAGCAACGGGCTATTCACTGTCCCTCTGCATTCTCCACGCTCTTCAGTGCTCTCTCGGCCCTTGACCAAAATGGAAGCTCATTTCCAAGTGTGACGGTCGTCACAGAGATGAGGCGTCGCAAGCCTTCTAATGAAGAGGCAGATAGATATCGTGGCCGGCATCACGCACGATGAGGATTCTCGCAGGAAACGATCGAGGCATCCCGTACCGGTCACCGGATTGATCCGTCTCCACCTAGAGACTAACTAGCTGCAAGACCGCTGCTTGAAGGAACGGAAACAGAAGGGTCGTTCACGTGAAATCAAATCCAGATAAACCTGTACCGCCGCCGGGGTCGAAGGCCGAGTCCAAGGATGATCTGAAATCCATTCCAATGGCGGATCTTCAAAAGAAGCTAGGGTCGTCCCCAGATGGACTCAGCGAGGCCGAAGCCCAGAAGCGGCTGACGCAATATGGCCCGAACGAGATCGCGGAAAAGAAAACCAACGAGTTCCTGAAGTTCCTCAGCTATTTCTGGGGCCCCATCCCGTGGATGATCGAAGTGGCGGTGATACTGTCGGGGATCGTCCGGCACTGGCTGGATTTTTTCATCATCCTCCTTCTGCTTGCTTCAAACGCCATCGTTGGATTCTGGGAAGAACACCAGGCAGGGAATGCCATTGCCGCGTTGAAGGCCAAGTTAGCGGTTAACGCCCGGGTCAAGCGCGGTGGGAAGTGGACAAATCCGAAGGCAAGCGACCTGGTGCCCGGCGACGTCATCCGTTTGCGGTTGGGTGACATCATACCCGCGGATGCGCGTCTGCTGGCGGGCGATCCGGTAGAAGTCGATCAGTCTGCGCTGACAGGCGAATCTTTGCCCGTCACGTGCAAACCTGGCGGGGCAGTATTTTCGGGGTCGATCCTCCGTCAGGGCGAAATCGATGCCATGGTGTACGCCACCGGGACGAACACCTACTTCGGCAAGACCGCGCAATTGGTCGAGGAAGCTCACACCGTCAGCCATTTCCAGCGTGCCGTACTGAAGATCGGCGACTACCTCATCGTCCTTGCGGTGGCATTGGTCGCGTTGATACTGGCTGTAGCACTTTTCCGTGGCGACCCAGGTCCTCACCACGTTGGAATTCTGCCTGGTGCTTTTGGTGGCCGCGATTCCCGTGGCGATGCCGACGGTGCTGTCGGTGACCATGGCCGTCGGCGCGCGTCTGCTGGCGAAAAAAGAAGCCGTTGTGACACGGTTATCGGCCATCGAGGAACTGGCGGGCGTGGATGTGCTGTGCTCGGACAAGACCGGCACTCTTACCCAAAACAAGCTGACGCTTGGCGATCCATTCAGCGTGAACGGTATCCCCGCTGACCAGATCATTCTATGGGCGGCGCTGGCTTCGCGCGCGGAGGACAAAGACACCATCGACCTCGCGGTGATCGGCGGCGTCAAAGACGAGAAAGCCCTGAAGGGGTATCAGATACTGCATTTTCAACCGTTCGACCCGGTGCATAAACGCACCGAAGCCACCGTCAAAGGAACGGACGGAAAGCAATTCTTTGTCGCCAAGGGAGCGCCGCAGGTCATTCTCGAGATGTCGACGAACAAGAGCGAGGTCAAGCCTGCTGTCGAGAAGGCCGTCAATGAATTCGCGGGACGGGGCTTCCGTTCGCTCGGCGTGGCCCGCGCCGACGAAGAAGGCAAGTGGCAGTTCGCCGGTGTGTTGCCTTTGTTCGATCCGCCACGCGAGCAGGCGAAAGCAACGATCGCGAGTGCCAGGCAGATGGGCGTGAGCGTCAAGATGGTCACGGGCGATCAAATCGCCATAGCTAAGGAAACTTCCCGGCAACTGGGATTGGGCTCGAATATCCTCGATGCGAGTGGATTGGGCGACACCAAACAGCAAGCAAGTACGCAGACCGCGGAGGCCATAGAAAAAGCGGACGGCTTTGCGCAGGTCTTCCCGGAGCACAAGTATTTCATCGTGGATGTGCTGCAGAAGCGCGGCCACATTGTCGGGATGACCGGCGACGGCGTAAATGACGCACCCGCACTCAAGAAGGCGGATTGCGGCATCGCTGTTTCCGGAGCAACGGACGCGGCGCGCGCGGCGGCCTCCATTGTGCTGCTCGCATCCGGACTCTCGGTGATCATCGACGCGATCAAGGAGAGCCGGCGCATCTTCCAGCGGATGAACAGCTATGCGATCTATCGCATAGCCGAAACGCTGCGCGTGCTGTTCTTCATGACGCTGGCGATCCTGGTTTTCAACTTCTATCCGTTGACCGCGGTGATGATCGTGATGCTGGCGTTGCTCAACGACGGAGCCATCCTGTCCATCGCATATGACAACGTTCATTACAAGGACAAGCCCGAAGCGTGGAATATGCGCCTGGTGCTCGGGATCTCCACGGTACTGGGCGTCATCGGCGTTGTGGCCGCATTCGGCCTCTTCTATCTTGGTGAGCGCGTCTTTCACCTCGACCGCGGACACATCCAAACGCTCATGTACCTGAAGCTATCCGTGGCCGGACATCTGACGATCTTCCTGACGCGCACGCGCGGCCCATTCTGGTCCATCCGCCCTGCGCGAATTCTGTGGATGGCAGTCCTCGGCACGCAAACGGTAGCGACTCTGATCGCGGTGTATGGGCTCTTTATGACGCCCCTTGGCTGGAAGTGGGCAGGGTTCGTTTGGGGCTACGCGATTGCATGGGCTCTCGTCAATGATCGCGTAAAGCTGCTTGCCTATCGGATTTTCGACCCTACGAAAGCGCCGTTGTTGGCGAAGAAGGGGACGGTCGACCTTACGCCGCAGATCGCGTCACGCGCCTACGAACTCTACCAGGAGCGAGCACGGGGCGAAAGCCAGCAGGATCAGGACTGGCTTGAGGCGGAGCGCGAGGTTCGAAGCGATCAGACGGAGCATCCGAAGGTCGCATAGATGTTCGGGCGAGTCCATGAGCGTAAAGCCCAATCCACGGAACCCGTGACACGGAAGGACAAGGGTAAATGAACATCGACGCGAAGGATTTCCGTGTGCCGTCCGGGAAGAAGGTCAAACTCGCAGAGTGGCCGACGATTGTGAAGCCTATCTGCAAGTCGAAGGAGGAGTATCAGAAACTCCTGGAAAAGCACGTTGAGGAGTTGAGCTCGCTGCAGCAGCTTCACTATGCCTCCAACCGCTATGCGCTGCTGCTGATTTTTCAGGGGATGGATTCAGCGGGCAAGGACGGCGCCATCCGGCATGTCATGTCAGGGATCAACCCGGAAGGCTGCGAGGTCTTCAGTTTCAAACAGCCGAGCGCAGAAGAGCTGGAACATGATTTTCTCTGGCGCACAACCTGTCACCTTCCCGAACGCGGGCGGATCGGCATCTTCAATCGTTCCTATTACGAGGAAGTGCTGGTCGTTCGTGTGCATCCGGAGATCCTCCGCAGCCAGGGTCTTCCCGAAGAATTGCGCGACGAGAAAACGATCTGGAAGGAACGGTACGACTCGATCGTGGACATGGAAAAGCACCTCCATCGTAATGGAACGCGCATCGTCAAAATATTTCTGCACCTTTCCGAGGAAGAGCAGCGGAAGCGATTCCTCGCCCGCATTGATGAGCCTGACAAGAACTGGAAATTCAGCCTCGCCGATATTCATGAGAGGAAGTACTGGAAGGATTACGTCAATGCGTATGAGTCTTGTCTGCAGGCGACAAGCACCCATCATGTGCCCTGGTACGTCGTTCCCGCCGACGATAAGGAGAACGCCCGCCTGATCGTCTCCCGCATTGTGCTCGACACGCTGGAGGATCTCAAGATGGCCTATCCCAAAACCACCGCGAAGCGACGCACGGAATTGCAATCGATCCGGAAGCTTCTGCAGAAGTAAGTCTCACAACCGCCTGAAAGCGGCGGTGGCAAGTTAGAGAGGAACAATCAATATGCCGACAACCGAGAAAGCAATCACTCTCGATCAGGACATCCACCCGAAATCCCAGGAACAGAACGTTGCTAAGGCCAACGCGCCGACTGAATTTATCTTCGATGTGACATTGTCTACCGCTATTGCGTCAAACGGCAAACACGAGGCGGCAGCCCCTGTTCCTAATGGCCCGCTCACGTCGGAGATGCTCGACAAGATGAATCGGTATTGGCGCGCCGCGAATTACCTGTGCATCGGCCAGATCTACCTCTTTGAAAACCCGCTTCTGCGGGAACCGCTCAAAGCGGAGCAGATCAAGCCAAGGCTGCTCGGACACTGGGGAACTTCACCCGGGCAAAACCTCATCTACATTCATCTAAACCGGTTGATCAAAAAGCATGATGCGGACATCATTTACATCGCCGGTCCAGGGCACGGTGGTCCCTCATTGAACGCAAGCTCATATCTGGAAGGAACCTATACCGAGGTTCACCCGGAGATCACGCCCGATGAGAATGGTATGCGCCTTCTCTTCAGGAAATTCTCGACGCCGGGTGGAGTGCCTAGCCACTGCGGACCGCATGTCCCGAATTCCATGCATGAGGGGGGTGAGCTTGGATACTCGTTGGTCCATGCCTTCGGTGCAGCTTTCGATAATCCCGATCTGATCGTCGCCTGCGTCATCGGCGACGGAGAATCCGAGACTTGTCCGCTCGAAGGAAGCTGGAAGTCCATCAATTTCCTCAATCCTGTGCGGGACGGCGCAGTTCTCCCGATTCTGCACCTCAATGGCTACAAAATCTCCGGACCGACTGTTCAGGGACGGACAAGCGACGAAGACTTGAAGGCCCTCTATACAGGACGTGGTTATAAGCCCTATTTCGTCGAAGGCGACCAACCCGAGGTCGTACATCAGCTCCTCGCTCAAACACTGGACGATTGCTATGCGGAAGTCCGCGCCATTCAGCTAGAAGCGCGGCAGCATGGGTTCAAGAAGCAGCCCGTATGGCCCATGATCGTGCTGCGCACGCCCAAAGGATGGACTTGTCCGAAAGAAGTGGATGGCATCCCCATCGAAGGCACCTTCCGCGCGCACCAGGTACCGCTGGCAACCGTGCGCGAGAATCCCGAACATCTCAAGATCCTCGAAGCCTGGATGCGCAGCTACAAGCCTGAGGAGCTGTTCGATAAGAATGGCAAGTTCATAGAGGAGTTAGCGGAGCTGGCGCCTGCCGGAAATCGCCGCATGGGTGGCAACCCTCACGTGAATGGCGGACGGGTGCTGACCGCGCTCGATCTGCCGGACTTCACGAATTATGCGCTTGAGATCCCCGGGCCCGGTCAGGTCGTAGCGGAAGCGCCACGAAAACTCGGAGACTTCTTTGCCGATGTCTTCCGGTTGAATCCGAAAAACTTTCGTATGTTCTGCCCCGATGAGACGGACTCCAATCGCTTAGGATCCGTTCTGAAAGCAACCAAGCGGAGCTTCATGGCGGAGACCGTCTCGATCGACGACGATCTCAGTTGCGACGGCCGCCTGATGGAAGTGCTGAGTGAGCATTGCTGTCAGGGATGGCTCGAAGGATATTTGCTGACCGGCCGCCATGGCATGTGGTCTTCCTACGAGGCCTTCGCGCAGGTCGTGGATTCGATGCTGACGCAACATGCCAAGTGGCTGGAGCAGTGCCGTGATTTTCCCTGGCGCAGACCATTGGCATCCTTGAATGTTCTGCTGACGAGTCACGCCTGGCGGAACGATCACAATGGCTTCAGTCATCAGGCGACAGGATTTGTAGACAATGCACTCGCGCGCAGAAGTGAGACCATCCGCGTGTACTATCCGCCGGACAGCAATTGCCTGCTGAGCGTCTTCGACCACTGCATGCGGAGCCGCAACTACGTCAACCTCGTCACCTGCGGCAAGCAGCCACAGCTTCAGTGGTTGAACATGGACGAGGCCCGCGAACATTGCTCGCGAGGTGCATCGACGTGGAGGTTTGCGACCAACGACGGAGGTACAGAGCCGGATATCGTGCTGGCCTGCGCGGGCGACGTGCCGACTATTGAGGCCTGCGCGGCCTCATGGCTGTTGCAGAAATATGTTCCCGGCATCACCGTCCGGGTCGTGAACGTAGTGGATTTAACGTCCCTCATGATGCCGGACAATCATCCGCATGGGATGGACAACATGTCCTTCGATGCACTCTTTACCAAGAATGCGCATGTCATTTTTGCTTTTCACAACAATCGCTGGCTGATTCACTCGATGGTTCACGGGCGATCCAATGAGAGCCGCTTCCATGTCCGCGGTTATATGGACCAGGGCACGACCACCACGCCGTTCGATATGGTGGTGCTGAATCAGATGAGCCGTTTTCACCTTGCCATCGACGCGTTGAAACACGTTCCGCGGCTGCGCTCCCAGGCTTCGGACGTTATCGACCTGTTCAACCGGAAGCTATACGAGCACCACGACTATATTCGGCAGCATCTTGAAGATATGCCGGAGATCAGGAACTGGAGTTGGACGGCTGATTTCAGCGAGCCCGCTGCTCCACCGCCATTGGCCAAGGGACATCCTCGCGCGGACTTGTTTACCAATAGTTGATTTGGAAACACCTGTGAGAATGGAGTTGTGAATGAAGATCGATCCCAGAGCGGAGCAACCGGCAATCGCTTCGAAGACCGCTCCACCCCTCAAATCCTCTCCGCCCTGGATGGAAACCCAGGCCGAAGTCACCGCCTGCCACTACGAATTCGCCAGGATGAATACCCTCACTCTCGGCATTGCTCGCGACTCAAACCGTTTCCTCATCTCCTTCACGTATTACGCCCACGGCAAAACCTTCAGCGGCGAGCTCACTGCCCCCGTTGCCATGGAGCAGGGCAAGACCTTTCCCATCTTTTACAACCCATTGAATCCCCAGGAGAACAGGCAGTCCGAATCTGAAGGCACCGGATCAGCTCTGGCGAGCGGGACGCCGCTCTTCGCGGTCGGCATTGCCGGCTCCATCGTCATTTCGCTCGTATACCTCGCCATGATGCATGGCTGCAATTAGAGCTTTTTCACTTTTACTGTGTATTTCTTGAGGAAAAGCCGCGACGGGATCGGCTGGGCACGGTGTTGAGCTCGACAAACCCGTCTGGAGCAACGACTCCCACAGCTTTGCCTATCTTCGTCGCAGTCTGGCTGCGTCAGACTCGTTTGTCGAAGCTCGCACCGCCCTTTGCGAGAGCTTTATTAGAGACTGAGAATCCGCATAGCTCCGCTACTGGCCAACAGGAACTGAATGCGGGTGCTTGTTAGGCACCAGCGACAGGTCGACACTCGTCACGTAAATGAACAGAGCCGCGCCGATGAAGAAGACGGCTACCCAGAAACGCCAATCACGATGCGCGCGCTTCCAATACGGACGATGGTCGTGGTGAATTCCATTTTGATGCGGCCCCCGCTCGTGATGCGTGTGCGTGCTCTCACTCATTCGCTCCCCTGCATTCTCAATGTGATACCCCGGTCTTGAGTGTATTGCCGTGTCATGCCGCTTCCCGCGTAAGCGGGACCTGCAATGTCTCGCCCATTGGAACTGGCTTAGAACCATTGCTGGTTACGAGTTGGCCTTCCTTTTCTTTGACCGCACGGTCCTGGCCGATGCCCATAGTCAGGGCGGTCAGGCCGGCAAGACCGCCGAGTTGCATAGTTTCGATGGCGGAACTGGGGACAATAACGATCGTGGAGTTTTGCTTTAAGCCCTCATACAGCATGTTCATGCCCCTCAGATGAAAAGCGATCGGATCGTTGGCATAGGTCCTGGCCGCTTCTACGAACTTCTCTGCGACCTGACGCTCCGAATCACCCAGAATCACGCGGGCCTGACGCTCCCTCTCGGCCTGTGCTTGCATCGACATCGCATTCTCCAGGGCCGGGGGAATCAACACATCCTTCACCTCTACTGAAATGACGTTGATGCCCCACGGCTCCGTACGCTCATCGATAATCTTCCTCAGTACGCTGCTGATCTTGTCCCTTCCCTCGAGCATCTCAGAAAGCATTGTCTTGCCGATGACATCACGCAGAGCTGTCTGGGAGGCCCAGCTTATCGCGCTTTGATAGTCCGCTACATCGAGCGCAGCCTTCTTTGGATCCACGATTTTCCAGAAGAGCACTGCATCCACATCTACTGGCACCGTGTCTTTCGTCAGAGTTTTTTCCGCTTTAAAAGAACTGGTGAGGACGCGGGTGTCGATCCAGTAGGGAATGGTGTCGATGAGCGGGATGATCAGAAAGAGGCCCGGTCCGCGAAGGGAATGAAACTTACCGAGCCGCAAAACAACCGCCCTGCTCCATTGATCCGCAACCTGAATGGCAGATGAAACAACGGAGGCAAGGACGATTGCGCAACCAATGATCCATAGAATTTCAAAGTTGGGTGACACTCCATACATAGAGTATGCGAGTGCCGCGCCAATGCCCAGAATTACGATGAATATCAACCCTTGAAACGATCTATTTTTCGTCATTGGTTTGCTCCTTTTCGAGCATCGCTACGGTGCATTGGTTATGACCACAGTAGCTTGCTTGCATATGGCTTGTTGCTTCGGCACACTTTGCAACGGGCCTCCTACATGCCGCTCGCCGTACCCGGGTAGGCGTGAAGCTCGTGCATAAGACTCCTCGCCGAAGCCGGCATTGTCACCTTGCCGTCCAAGATCTCGTGCCTGTCCACATTGTCGCCATACAAGGCCATATCCCCACTTTTGTCTGCCTGGACCACAGCGCCGCTTAGGCTGACTCCAGCAAAAACGCCTTTGCTGCGTGAATAGGAGAGAATCTCCGCGTTCAGTTTTAGGTCCGTGTTAGCGGTAGCTTTTCGACCGACGGGGCCTGCCGCTACAGAAGCGTCGGCGCCCAGTTTGAACTTGTCGCTAAGCAGGCTTTGCAGAGCGTGACTGTTCATAAAAAGCATGATCAAATCCGTAGAAGAACCGCCAATCTGGTAGCCAACGCTGCCGCCGTCAATAGCGATAAACATCGGAGCGCTCCAACCGTGCTCCGTGCGACAGGTCGCCACACCGCGACCGTAGCTCCCACCGAAAATGAATGCGAATTTCTTATCTCCTGGAATGATGGCAATACACTTTGCCTTATCCAGCAAGTCATGCGGTATACCCTGATCCGGCGTATTCATAATCTCTTTGAAGACCTGGGCGGCCATTTGGGTGCGAGCGACATCGTCATCGCGGTCGGAGGCAACCGCGACCTGTGCCGCAATCATGATGAGTGTTGAGAAAATCAGAAGACGCTTCAACATATATTTATCCTCATTTTGCTGTAAAGAAATTCTGGAGACACTTCTCATTACCACTCAATGTTAGACAAGGAACCAGGGCGCGTGCTGTATACAATTGACCAGTTTCCTCGTCATATTTAGTTTGGATAGCGATGGCCACGCTAATAAATCAGGACCGAACAATCGTGGGGCGGAGTGGCAGGCGAGCAGGACTAAACAGCATGGGGATCAGTGCATTTATCGGGTTGTTGCCAGGCACGTTCTATAAGCTACCGGCGCTTCTCAGCATGCCGCCATCGATAAAATGGGTACTGCCCGTGACATAGGCGGCCGCGTCCGAAGCGAGGTAAACTGCAAGTTGAGCGACTTCTTCAGGCTTGCCCCACCGTCCCATCGGTATCTCAGCCAGAATTTGATCATTCAACCTGGCGTCAGTCTCCACATCTTTGTCGATCGGTGTGTAGATGGCTCCGGGGCCAATGTTATTCACGGTGATTCCATGCGGAGCCAGTTCGACTGCGATTGTGCGCATAAGCATCCGCAGACCGCCCTTCGTGGCGCAATATGGAGCATTTGTAGGCATGGGAAGATCCTCATGGACCGATGAAATGTTGATGATTCGTCCACCGCTGCCTTGCTGGATCATCTGTCTGGCCGCAACCTGCGAACAGAGAAAAGGTCCGGTGAGGTTCACCGACATGATCTTCTGCCATTCTTCCAGCGGATAGTCTACAAACGCGACCTTCTTTTCGATACCGGCGTTGTTCACAAAGATGTCGAGCTTGCCGAATGTCGCAACCGTCTTCTGGACAAGCCCATTGACGTCATCCGGAAGCGTGATATCCGCGTCCACCCCCAGCGACTTTCCTCCCATAGCATTAATCATGTTGATCGTGTTTTCGGAAACAGAGGCATTTCCGACATAATCCACAACGACCGCGGCTCCCGCCTTGGCAAAGGCGACAGCGATGGCCTGACCAATCCCCGTCCCAGCCCCTGTAACAACAGCTACTTTACCTTGTAATCTCATGAAGACCCTCCTCAGGTTCGATGCGCCCATGCCGAGTAACGAGACTCTTTCTAGGAATACACTGCTTCAAAACACAGCAATCTGTTTCAACACTGAAAAGGAAAATAGCGAATCGGCGAACCCGTCATAAGGGGAGCAGATGCAGCTAGCAGCCGTCTCACAGGTAGATCGAACCGTTTTGACCACTGCACGAGTCCCACTTTGGGGGGCGCGTCTCGTATGCAACCTTGTCCGGCCCGGATCGATGGAGCGCTTCTAAGATTGTGAGCTGTGCGAATTCAGCATCATACGGTTACAGACGCATGGGGTGAAAAATGCAGGAAGTTGGTGGCAAGGAAGCCTTTGGAAAGCCGGGGATCGAACCCCGATGGAC
The DNA here is from genome assembly GCA_963746665.1 of uncultured Acidobacteriaceae bacterium. Taxonomy (GTDB): domain Bacteria; phylum Acidobacteriota; class Terriglobia; order Terriglobales; family Acidobacteriaceae; genus PALSA-350. The sequence continues at coordinate 766,808 of CAVVBW010000001.1, forward strand.
ACATAGCAACAAGTCCGGAGTAGGCACAGCGTACTCCGTCTCCAGCCATCTCTGGTTCACGATCTGGAAGGGCATCGTCACGGAGGTCTACTACCCTACCGTAGACCGGCCGCAGCTTCGCGATCTTCAGTATCTCGTCACTGACGGCAAAACCTTCTTCCATGAAGAAAAGCGAGATCTTACCGTCAAGATGGAGCGCATCTCCGATCATGCGCTCGGCTATCGCTGCATCAATGCGGACCCTGATGGCCGCTATACCATCACCAAGGAGGTCATCGGTGACCCGCATCTGCCGTGCCTTCTCGAGCATACTCGCATCGTCTGCAAAGATAAGGCATTTCTCGCGAACCTCAAGATCTTCGCCCTGTGCGCCCCGCATCTCGAGATCGGCGGTGCTGGCAACAACGGCTACATCGCCATCGCCAACGGCCAGCGCATCCTGATGGCGCAGAAGGGCAGCAAGTGGATGGCGATGGGCGCGACCGTCCCCTTTTCCCATCTCTCCTGCGGCTATGTTGGCGCAAGCGACGGCTGGACCGACCTTCACGACAACTTCAAGATGGACTGGGAGTTTAACCGTGCCAGTGATGGAAACATCGCCCTGACTGGAGAGCTGGATCTCAGCAAGACTCAAGAGTTTACGCTCGGTCTTGCGTTCGGCAACAGCGAGCATCGGGCTGTCGCCAATTTATTGCAATCTCTCGGAACACCCTTCGACGAGCATTTGCAGAGGTTCAAGAAGCAGTGGGATGAGACTGCCTCACACCTGCGGCCCCTCAAGAGCATGTCTTTCGATAAGGGCAATCTCTATCACAGCAGCTATAGCCTTCTGCTCGCGCACGAGGACAAGTTCTTCGCCGGCGCTCTCATTGCGTCACTCGCTATTCCGTGGGGAGAGGCCAAGGGCGACAACGATGAGGGCGGTTACCACCTTGTCTGGACCCGTGATATGGTCAACAGCGCAACCGCTCTGCTCGCTGCCGGCGATACCGCTACTCCGCTCCGCGCGCTCATCTATCTGGCCGTCTCACAGCAGGCTGACGGCGGATTCCCGCAAAACTTCTGGGTCAATGGAGACGCCTACTGGAGCGGCATCCAGCTCGACGAGGTCGCTTTCCCGATCATGCTTGCGTGGCGTCTTCGCTGCGAAAAAGGCCTGGCCGACTTCGATCCCTTCAACCTGGTCCGCAAGGGCGCTGCCTATCTCATCCGCAATGGTCCGGTCACTCAGCAGGAGCGATGGGAAGAGGCCTCCGGCTATTCGCCTTCCACGCTCGCCTCGAATATCGCCGCTCTCATCTGCGCGTCGCTTCTCTTCCGTGAGCGCGGCGACACGGAGACCGCGACCTTCATCGAGGAGTATGCCGACTACCTTGAAGCCCACATTGAAGACTGGACCGTCACGACGACAGGCTCGCTCGTCGAGGGCACGTCCACGTATTACATGCGGATTTTGCCCGAGCAGGTCGGCCAGGAGCACCCTGCCGAAGACAAAGAGTCCCGCATCCTGCACATCGCCAATCATGCTCCCGGCGCGCAGAGCGATTTTCCCGCCCGCAACATTGTCGATGGCGGCTTTCTGGAACTGGTCCGCTACGGTATCCGCAGGCCGGACGACCCCACCGTGGTCGCCACGCTCAAAGTGATCGACGCCGTGCTCAAGACGGACACGCCCGCCGGGCCAACCTGGCACCGCTACAACCACGACGGCTATGGCCAGCGGCAGGACGGCGGTCCTTTCACTCGAGCATGGTGTGGGCCGTGCGTGGCCGCTGCTCACCGGCGAACGCGGCCACTACGAGCTTGCCGCTGGTCGGAGCACTGAAACCTACATCCGCGACCATGGAGGGTCTTGCCTCGAAGACCGGTCTGCTTCCCGAGCAGTCCTGGGATAAGGCCGACCGGCCAGAGATTTATATGTGGCTCGGCCAACCCACTGGCTCTGCTATGCCGCTGATGTGGGCCCATGCCGAGTACATTAAACTTCTCCGCTCCACGATGGAACGCAAGGTCTATGGCGCTGATTCCGGAGGTCGCCGAACGCTACCTGGGTAAGCGCGGCAAGAGAAAGCAGCTCGAAGTTTGGAAGCCGAACCGCCACGTGCGCTTCATGCGAGCTGGCGAGATTCTCCGCGTGCAGGGCGAGGCTGCCTTCACACTCCACTGGTCGAGGTGACAACTGGAAAACGGTGCAAGACACCAAATCGATTCGAAACTGCACTCCAGATTGATTACGTCGATCTGACGGATGTCGCCACGTCGTCGGGCACTTGCATTCGCTTCACCTTTTTCTGGACTGAAGGTAACCGCTGGGAAGGGCAGGACTACGCGGTCACCGTGCGCTAGCGTGCTTCGTTTTCGGCCAGATACCTGGCGAAGAGCGCGCTGCCACATAGCTGCCTCTCGCCAGGTCCCGGCAATGGAGCTATCCTTTGAGCCATACGATCAGCGAAACCAATCCGAGAGTTTTGAACGCGAACGCCACGCGACGCATTCAAGCGTAACTGGCGCCTGTATATTTTTGAAGGCGTCGAACTCGCGATCTTCATGATCTCGGCGTGCGTCTCTGCTGTCTGTTCTTTTCGATCCCGTACTATCCGGCGCTCCACCTCATTCCGAATGCGATCGTTCGCCGGGTCCTGATGGGAATCGCGATGGGTATCACCGCGATCTTTATCATTCGTTCCCCCATGGGAAAGCGATCTGGCGCCCACTTCAATCCCGCGATTACCTTGACCTACTTTCGACTTGGCAAGATCGACGCATGGAATGCCATTTTCTACGTGGTGTTTCAATTTCTCGGTGGGGTATTTGGGGTGGCGGTTTCTGCGCTTGTTCTGCGCAGCAGCCTTGCCGATCCGAGCGTCGATTACGCCGTTACGGCACCCGGGCGATACGGAACCGCAGCGGCTTTTTTCGCGGAGCTTTTTATGGCGACGGCTCTCATGGGAGTCGTTCTCTGGCTTTCGAATCGACCGTCTCTGGCAAACCTTACCAGCTACTTCGTTGGAATCCTGATCGCGCTGGACATCCTCTTCTTCGCTCCCGTGTCCGGCTTTAGTATCAACCCGGCCCGAACCACGGGATCGGCAGTCTTTGCCGACGTCTGGACCGCGGAGTGGCTCTACTTCGTCGCGCCTCTGCTTGGCATGATGATCTCGGCGGAGATCTGTCTCCGCATCTACGGCGCGGATCGAATTCTCTGCGCGAAACTGCATCCTGACCCGAAGTACCCGTGCCCGTTTCTCTGCCACTATCCGTTCCATCGTCACCCGTGGGACCCTGACATGCCAATCGCCACAACCCAAACTGCTTCTTTGATACGCGAAGTGCGGGCGAGTGCCGGGGAAGAGACCGAACTTTGCGGATCTTGAGGAGAGAAAGTACCGATCTGCATCTTACTATCATGCAATACGACGCGATCGTCATCGGCACCGGAGCTGGCGGCGGAACTCTCGCTCTGCACCTCGCCCAGGCTGGCAAGAAAATCCTCATCCTTGAGCGCGGTCCTTTCATGCCGCAGGAGAAACTTAACTGGGATACCTCCGCCGTCTTTCTCGACAACCGCTACCACACCAAGGAGACCTGGCAGGATAAGGAAGGCAACCCACTGCACCCTCAGCAGTCCTATTTCGTCGGGGGACAGACCAAGGTTTACGGTGCTGCTATGTTCCGCATGCGGGCCGAAGACTTCGGTGTCATTCGGCACAAAGGCGGCATCTCGCCCGCGTGGCCCATCTCCTATGCCGATATGGAGCCTTACTACACTCGCGCCGAAGAACTCTTCCACGTCCACGGCGATCTCGGCGCGGCGCCCGCCAGTCCCGGGCGGATACGGCTCCTCTTTCGACCCCACCGAGCCCTTCCATTCCAAGAAATATCCCTATCCCGCCCTCGCCAACGAGCCGCATATGCAATCCATAGAGGATGACGTTCGCAAGCTCGGCATCCACACTTTCCCGATCCCTCTTGGGCTCAAACGCAACGAAGCCGATCCCCTCGATTCGAAGTGCGTCCGCTGCGACACCTGCGATGGCTATCCCTGCCTCGTTCACGCCAAGTCCGATGCCGACATCAACTGCATCCGGCAGATCATGCACCTGCCCAACGTCACCCTGATGACGAACTCTCGCGTGACACGCCTCCTCACCAATAGCACTGGCACCGCCGTCACCGCGGTCGAGGTCATCCACTCCGGCTCCGGGAAACCTTACGGCTCCGCACCCGAACCAACCGAGGCCAATACTCCTCCGGCATCGAAGAACGGCAATACGGCAATCTACACAGCAGCCTTCTTCGCTTTATGCGCCGGCGCTATCAACTCCGCCGTGATCCTCTTCGCCTCTGCCAACGACAAGTACCCCAACGGCCTTGCCAACCACTCCGATCAGGTTGGCCGCAATTTTATGTTCCATCAGGCTGACGCCCTCCTCGCCATTTCAACCAACCGCAACGAGGATAGTTACACCAAAACCTGGGGTACCAACGACTTCTACTTTAAGGATCCCGATCCCTCTTACCCCTTTCCCCTCGGGCAGGTGCAGCCCATCGGCAGCTTCCACTTTGAGATGATGAAGGGCGACGCCCCACCGCTCACCCCCGGCTTTGTCCTTGAAGGAATGAAGCAGCACGCTGTCCCCTGGTGGCTCACAACGGAAGATCTGCCCGATCCGGACAATCGCGTCACGCTCCACAACACGACTCCGCTTTCCGTCAAAAGCTGGCAGCCCAGCCTTATCGGCGCACACCCCTCCGGGGACACCGGTCGCACCAACGAGTCCGCGCCTGTCACGGACGCCGCACCCGGGCGGATTCAGCTCTCCTACACGCCAAACAACGTCGAATCGTTCGACCGTCTCAAAGACCGCTGGGTCGACGTGCTTAAGAAAGCCGGGCACGCCGCCACTTCCGTTCCGCTTCATGCCTATTTCAAGAAGCGCATCCCTCTTGAGGGCGTCGGACATCAGAACGGTACCTGTCGCATGGGCGCCGATCCCGCCACCAGCGTCCTCGATCCGCACTGCAAGGCGCATGACCTCGACAACCTCTATGTCGTCGATGCTTCCTGCTTCGTATCGGCGAGCGCCGTCAATCCCTCACTCACCATCATCGCCAATGCCATACGAATCGCGGACCATCTCCTGGAAGAACGCATGAAATGAGGCATAGCACGGATCAACTTGAGCGACAAATAGAAGATCACGACCCGAAATGGGTCAGATCGGCGGACGGCGCATGGGTCAAATCCGGCCGAGAAGCAGCAGAATGACGACAATCACGAGGATCAACCCTACTCCTCCGCTCGGATAATACCCCCAGCTTCTGCTATGCGACCATCTTGGTAGGGCGCCAAATAGGGCTAAAACCAAAATCACGATCAATATGGTTCCAAGCATGTTCACTCCTTATTTCCCTGTATTCAGACTGTGAAGGTTCACCGCGCGGTGCGGCCGCGTGGAATGCCGCATCGGGTACATGGCTAGCGCGAGCTTATTGTGGTCGCGTTGGCCGGGCTGCCGATGGCGTCGCCGGACACGAGAAGTTCCACTCTTCGGTTCTGCTGCCGTCCGGTGGCATTATCGTTTGAGGCTACGGGCAAAGTGTTGCCGAACCCTTTTGCGCTCACTGAATTTGCCGCCACGCCTTGTTGCACGAGATAGTCACGCACCGACCCCGCCCGGCTCTCAGACAGCTTTTGGTTCATTTCATCGCCGCCGACATTGTCCGTGTAGCCGCCGACTTGAATATCGAGTCCCGGGTAAGCGAGTAAGATTCCAGCGACCTTCGCCAGTTTCTCCCTTGCATCCGGCATCAATGAGTATTTTCCGGTTGCAAATAAAACATCGGACATGCTGACAATGAGGCCGCGTGCGCTGTCACGGGTCTGGAGAATGGAATTCAACTGTTCGGACAACCGCGCGCGCGCGGCGGCCCTATCGTTTTCCGCTCGCTCCGCAGCTAAGCGAGATTGTTCGGCCTCGTTCTGGGCCGCGGCAACCGCGGCTGCTGATGCTGCCTGATTTGCGGCCATGTCGGATTGTGCCTTTGCCGCATCGGACTGAGCTCGTGCCGCATCGGACTGAGCTCGCTCTCTCTGCTGAATCGCGTCGTTGGTCTGACCCTGCAACTTCGCCTGCGCATCCGCCGCTTGCTCGCGTTCGTTGGCCTGACGTCTCTCGTCCATGTTCTTGACGGAAATCGCGCGTGCATCCTCGGCTGTCTGTACCGCGTCCCGAGAGGTTGCGATCAGCTGTTTTCGCGGAGAGTGCTTTTCCGTGGCATACCCATTCGCAGTGGTCATCAACTGAGCAGCGTGTTGATAGCTGGTGCTGGCATACTCCTCCGCTCCTTCGGATTGAGCGATGCGCAGTGCGTTCCGCGCCTCTAGAAATTCCAGCGGCACCTTGGCGTCCAGAACGACTGGGTCAAACTTATAGCCGGTGGGGATGTAACCGCCCCGCTCCATGAGTTCGTACTTCACTCCCTCTGTTGTGCCCTTGGTGTCGGCGCGCACAGCGTTTTCGAGCACCACCACATTGCTGGGCTCCCGAACCGCATAGTAGGGTTCTGCGGTCACGATCAGAGCGAACGCCTGAAGGTCTGTGGTCACGTCCAGTTTGCTGCGATGATTGCCCCCGACCAGCACCTCTCCCAAATTCACCGCCCGGCCTTCCGGTGAAATCGCCCACAGGATGTAAGTGAGATATTCATTGCCAAACGTTGTGGGCTTTTGCAAATTGGCGAATTCCACGTCGATTGCGATGTATCCCTTTTTGCTCTCTACCTTGGCCTCGCCGTTCGCCGAAGGCATCAGGCTCGTACCCGCGAAGTCCAGCATTGTGGACCCGCTGCGATGTTGATAGTCGATCGCCTGAACCGTGCGGCTGGTTACGTTCACACGGAATATTGTGCTGGTGGTTGTTTGAGCAAATGCGGAGAAACTAAGGGCAATTCCGATGGTTAACCAAAGCTTATTCTTCAAAATATCTCCCTGTGGCAGATGTCTGCCGTGCCGCGTTGTACCGGCCTTGCGTCGGTGCGGTGATCACAGTCTCTTGACTCTCTTTTCCATCACTCCTCAAGATCCAAGGTGGATCCGGGAAAGGGAATGAAGCAGTCCAAACCCATTCAACAGCCACAAGACGACGGCGATGACTACGACGGCATTCAAAATCGACTTAATGGTCTCCTGCATAGGAATGAAACGATTGACCAGCCATAGGAGAACACCCACCGCGATGAGAACTTCGAGAACTAGAACTAAAGGCATGACCTTCGACCTTTCCTCTTTTGCGACTTAGCGTCTATCATTCGTCCCGACATGTAGCCGTCGGTTAGCGAGCTATTCGGGTCGAGTCGTGGTTGCCGGAGGCTCCTCGAAATACAGGGGAAACAGATTCCCAATCGGCTCGATGCGATCGCTTCGATTTGAATTGTTGGGGTCTCACCCACAGCAAACCTAGGAATGGGAGTCACGAATTGGCGTCGCCGCCCTCTCGACACTCCCAGCAGATTAAAGAATTACAGGTGCGGGGCTTTCCAGTCTGAGCAAGATAGCTCACATCGGGCGAATTATGCGACGGTCAGGAAACTAAAGCAGAAGGTCTGCTGAATTTTTGGGCACGATCCGGGCCCGTCAGGATCTGCTAGGCGGTTCTACGGAGGCCGCTCCCGAGCCCCGCTTGCTTGCCCCTAGAAGTGGTCTCCATGGTTGTTACAAGCTGCAACAAGGAACGCACATTGGTTCCTTTCGGATGGAAAGCGTCGGCGGGAAGACCAGGTGGTACACCTTCGCCTGAAAACGCACTGCTCATCGCGATCACCCGGATAGTCGGAAATTGACACCGGACCACCGAGAGCAACTCGAATCCAGACATACCCGGCATGTGGAGGTCGGATAGGAGGATGTCTGGGATCTCGTTCTCTATCTCAACGAGTGCAGAAAAACCGTCCGCGGCGGATCGCACACTATGTCCAAATTCAGCAAAAAATTCCGCCAGCGACATTCGCAGCGAGACATCATCATCTACGACAAGCAGCTTTACTTTCGCGTTGGGCATCGCGCACCCTCCCCAGAACACCGACGGTTGGGTTGGGGAAAGTATTCCATTGCTCCACTCTCACTTCTGTGCAATTGTGCTCACATTTGCCGCCTGCTCCTGGCTAGTTTGATTCTCCTTTGGACTGCCCTTAGGAGCGGCACTCACGGCGTTGGCAGACGCATGGCTATGGATTCATTGGGAAATGCAAAACCCTGACTTTGACGTCCCTGCAGCCGGCAGCAGAGCAGAACTGAACACACCAGCCATGGCCAGAAGCAGTCGGACTGGAAGGAATCGATCGGTGGCATCCACATAAATGAGAGCCGCGGCGAGTACAACCCAAACAACAGCAAACAAGACCATCAGTCTTCCGGACATTGGAGACCTCGATTCATTAGGCGCACTGGCCGGCGGCCTGGGCCACTGGTTTCTTGCGAACTTGGCTTCCATGGCTGAGGAAACTCCAGACTGCGGGGCTCGACGATCGCGTAAAGGATCCAGCTTTGACAAAAGACGCAGCTTGTATCGAGAATCAGGTTACCTGTGCCGTCGATAGACTGCGGAAACGTTCTAAAACACTCCGGGCAGGGAATCGTCACGTACTCTTCTCCCGAGGCATCGTGGCCGTTTTTCGGGACCCATATCGGCTCCGGCGTGTCGCGATGTTCGCGTCTTGGCAGGGGCCGGGCTTCCACAATCTTCAACAAATCACGCACACCGCCGCCGCCCTTTTGATAAAAGGCGTCGGCAGTCACCCCGCAGGGGATCTGATCCTGAGTAAACATGCCGCTCATCGCAATCACATAGATGGCAGGGAATCGGCGGTGAATGATCGAGAGCAATTCAAAGCCGGACATTGCCGGCATATTGAGGTCGGAAAGCAGAATGTCCGGGACTTCCTGGCGAATCTGGATCAGTGCAGAGAGACCGTCCGTCGCAGACCGAGTGCTGTATCCCAGATGAGTGAAAACCTGTGCAAGGAAAGGCCGAACTGATTCGTCATCTTCAACGATGAGAATTGAAGCCTTAATGTCTGCCATATCTAACTCCAATGAGAAGAATGCCTCGGGGGTTAGGGCCAGTATTCCATTGCGTAATTTGCGCTTCTGCTCAGTTTTGAACAGTTCGGCGAATTTTGGCCGATCTTGATCGAGTCGGCGGGACGTGAGGGATGTCCGGCTTGACGGCGTTGTCCTCGGGCAGTTGATCATGCAGTATCACATTCAACAGGGACTTATGCACACGAATGCGACCGCGGTAGTCAACGAACCCAAGCTTGCGAAAGCGGTTCATAAAGAAGCTGACGCGGGATCGTGTCGTACCGATCATCTCTGCGAGCGTCTCCTGTGAGATCTTGGGAATCAAGGTTTCCGGCTCGCCCGGTTTGCCGAATTCCGCCATGAGCAGAAGAATCCTGGCGAGACGCTTTTCGCTGGAGTTGAACAGCTGATCGACAAGATCAGCTTGAATGCGCATGCTGCGGCCCAGCAGAAACGACAAGAACAGGTCGGAGAAGGCATGTTCTTCATGCATGACGCGAATCATCTCTTCCCTTCCAATCTTGAGCGCCGAGCAGGTGCTTACGGCAGTGGCTGTCGCCAGCCGCATTCCTAGGACTGCGGCGAGGGACTCCTCTCCGACAAAGTCGCCGGCGGAGAGAAGCGTGATCGTGGCCTCTTTGCCGCTCTGCGAAACCACCGTGAGTTTTGCCCGGCCGCTCTGAAGATAGAAGACGGAGTCTGCCTGATCTCCTTGGGTGAAGAAGGTCTCCTTAGGCTTCACTTCGATGATTCTTCGACCGAGACCAGCGTGCGCAAGAAAGGCCGCAGGGTCGAATGCCAAGCCGTTCTTATCACTCGTTGGCATATGGCCTAATGCGGATTATGGACCGCGGAGGTTAGACCAAAGACGGCGGCCCCGAATCCGGTCCCAAAGCTGAGTCGTTTCTTGTCGTTCTCATCGCCTTGCTCCCCGATCGCCATGGGCGAGATCCGCCGCTAAAGCGGGACTCGTGCGCCGTCCGAAAAAAGCTGAACCTATACATGAAACCATTCTACACTTTTGCTGTTGCCCGTAGTGTGCCGCAAATGGAATCGTCAGGGTATAGGGGATTCTGCTAATAATGAGCGGCCTTGTCCGGGAAAACCCTGACAGCGGCGCATGTGCACTACATATCGGGGAAGGAAGGCGGCCTGAAACGAAATTTCTACCGAGCCGAAGCAGCCCGGCTCACTCTCCAGCGTTTCCGGAGTCAATAGACCCATCTGCACTGCAAAGCGAATCACCTCGCTACGCGTTCTGAGTCCAAGCTTCTCGGTAAGACGTGAACGATATGTCTCGATCAGTCTTCACACCCACAAAAATCTGTTTCGCTATTTCCGCACTGGTGTAGCCCCGCGCCACGAGTCTGAGCACCTGCAACTCACGGCGGCTCAGGATGTTTGCCGGTCGTGTTGAACCAGCTTTTGTACTTCTCTTCGCTATCACGTCCTGGACGAGAACGCTGGCCAAACGCGGATCCACGAAGATTCCTCCGCGATGCAGCGCTCGTATCGCGGCAATCAGCTCGGCATCCACCGCCCTTTTCAACAGATAGCCGGAGGCCCCGGCAGCCAGTGCCGATCTTAAGTAAGCGGGGTCATCATGCATCGTGAGAACGAGCACGCGGATTTCGCGGCAGTCTCGCGCCATCTCCTGCAGCGCTTTCATACCTCCAACCCGAGGCATGGTAAGGTCCAGCAAGGCCACATCCGGTCTCGTTTCCCGTGCCACTCGAACCGCCTTCTCTCCATCGGGCGCTTCCGAGACAACTTCCATATCAGCCTGGGCATTGACCAGCATTCTCAGTCCGGCGCGGAGAATTGCGTGATCATCCGCGATCATGACTCTGATCTTGTGTGTTCGCGCCGGCATTTCAATTGCTCCTCCGCTCCGCCGAGGGCTGGAATTCCTGGTTCGGCAAGTGGGACTTGGACCAGAATTTTGGTTCCCTTGCGTTGGGAAGTGAAACGAATCGTTCCGCCTAGCATTGCCGCTCTCTCCCGCATACTCTGAATCCCCAGGCGGTGCGAAGAGACAGCTACGGCCTTGGCGTCAAAGCCGCATCCGTCATCGATTACCGCTACCTCCACAGTCGTGGCCAAACACGCGAAGTGAATGCTGACCGCCTTGGCTCCCGAATGTCTGGCAACGTTAGTCAGGGCTTCCTGGAGAATGCGATATAACGCGATCTGGACTGCTGAGGGCAGGTTACTGGAGTCAAGTTCATTGAGTGCGAGATCCACGGCTATGTTGTGGGTCTTTGTGTATTCGGCAGCGTATCGGCTCAGCGCAACACCCAGGCCATGGTCGTCCAGCACCGTTGGGTGAAGCCCGCGGGCGAGCCGGCCGACCTCGTCGATCGCCTGGGCGGTAATTTCCCGCAGCCGATGTCCCTGAGCCTTGACGTCCGCCAGTTTCCGAGCGTCTTCCAGAGTACGCAGGCCAACCAAAAGAGCGGTCAGCAACTGGCCAGCTTCGTCATGCAATTCGCGCGCGATCCGGCGCCGCTCCTCCTCTTGCGCCGAAAGCGTGTGCTCCAGGAGGAGCCGTTGCATCTCTTCGGCCTGTTTGATTTCCGCTGCCTGCGTGCGCTTTTGCTCGCTCAGATCGGTTATTACCATGCCCAAGGCGTGGCCCTTGTATCCACGAAACCGGTTAACAGACAAATAGACTGGGATCAGACTTCCATCTGTGCGACGCAGGTTGAATTCGCCTTTCGCAACCCCCTTCTGCGCATCGCCAAGCAAAGCTTCAAATCTGTCTCGTTCCGTTTCCCCAACCAGCGACTGCGCCGCAATTCCGATAATTTTCCCGGATGGCTTGCGCAACAGCTCTAGCAAACCTGCGATTGCAGTAGAGCACAGCGCCATCCCGCGACAGGGTTGCCGCGCCTTCGCTCATGGCCTCCACCAGCATGCGATAAGTGGGTTCGCCGCCTTTCAGAGAAACCGCCTGCTCCCCGTGACGGACCGGAAACCATCAAAGCATCCACTTCACCGGACTGTATAGCGCGAAGAGTTTCCTCTGCGGCTTTCAGCCGGGCGCGGAGCTTTGTTTGCTGATCCGGAAGCTGTGGATGGCGGCAGTTTGCTCAGCGAGGGTGCGGGGGTTCCGCGAGTTCCTTGCGGCGCACTGACTTTGCCAGGCAGCCCGCCTCGGCGGACTCGGCCATCGGGATGCGCTCGCTTGTTGGACATCTGATATTTGAGTCCTCAACTTCAGCGTGCTGGTTGAAGATCCAACCCCACAATGACACTCTCGGTTCTTGAGAGGTTCCCGATGATTTTTTTGACCGGTGGCGGCAGCCTTCTCACCAAAGTAGGAATGGCGATGATCTGATCGCCCTTGGCCAGTTGCGGCTTCACAAGCAAGTCGACGACTTCGATACGGTACTTGCCCTTCAGCTTGTCCTCACAAATCTTCTTGAGGTTGGCGATCGCGGCAATCGAATTAGGGGTTTGGCCCGCAATGTAAAGCCGTAATCGAAAAAAGTCAGCCCCCCCGGTTTTAGCGGGGCGCTTCTTTGCGGAACTCTTCTTGATTCCGGTGCTCGTCTTCATGTCGGTGCTCGGTTTCTGGCCCTGGTGGGTCAATCTTGCTACTCGGCTGCCGCGATTGCACTTGGCGCTTCGACAGTCGAGGCCGACGGATGATCCCTCAGCACGATGCCCAATTCCAGGCCTCTCTTGCTCACGATCAGCTCGCGAGGCTCGCGCGAATGTTCCATGCCGCGGGATTTCAAAACGTAAAGCTCGCGTCTCGGCCGTCCATTGGGCTTGCTGTCCCGCAGTACAATCCAGGTGTCCATCAGGGAGGAGACGGCCGCCGCAGTTCTCTCCTGGGGGTCTCCCGCGAATGTCAGATTCGTGAACATCGATGTGATCTGTTCCACCTTTAGAAAATCGACCAGGCGCACGAGCATCGATTTGACGTCATAGGTGCCTGTGGAGGAAATCAGGTTCGTGATCGGGTCGATGACCACGACGCTTGGTCGAAGCTTGGCGATCAATTTGTGAATAGCGGCCAAATGTCCTTCCAGGCCGGTGCTGGTTGGCCGCATGGCGTGGAAGTGCAACAAGCCTTTTTTCACCCACTGCTCCAGGTCAAGGCCAACCGAGCGCATGTTGCGCAGAATCTGGCTGGGAGACTCTTCAAAAGTGAAATACAGGCAAAGTTCGCCGCGGGCGCAGGCAGCGCTCGCAGAAATTCGCCGCCACGCTGGATTTTCCCGGTTCCCGCCGTGCCGGTCACCAGCACACTGCTTCCACGGAAAAATCCCTTGCCTTCCATCATCTCGTCCAAAGCGGGAATTCCCGTTGAAACGCGGTCTGTACGAGCTTTGTGAGTAAGTGCGAGAGAGGTGATGGGCACCACCGAGATGCCCATCTTCATCGATCAGGAACGGATATTCATCGGTGCCGTGGGAAGTGCCCCGGTACTTGACGACTCGCAACCGCCGGGTGGAAATCTGTTCCGTTACCCGATGGTCCAGTGCGATCACGCAGTCGGCGATATATTCCTCCAGCCCGTGACGGGTCAACGTGTTGAATTCCGGCTTCCCCGGTAACAATCGCGGTAAGCTTGTGGTCTTCCAGCCAACGAAACAGCCGGCGGAGTTCCGCTCGCAGAATCGCTGAGTCAGCCACTCCGGCAAAAAGAGCCTCAATGCTGTCCAGGACAACGCGCTTTGCCTTGATCGCTTTGACCGCGTGCGCCAAACGGATGAACAGGCCATCGAGGTTGTATTCTCCAGCTTCGGCAATCTGGCTTCGATCGATGAAAACGTAATCCACCAACAGCTTCTTGCGCTTGGTAAGCTCACGCAAATCGAAACCCAGCGATGCGACATTGGCCGTCAGCTTCTCCTCGGTTTCTTCGAAGTCCATGCATACGCCAGGCTCGCCGTATTGCACCGCGCCGTGCACCAGAAATTCCATCGCGAATAAGCTCTTGCCACTTCCCGCGCTGCCACACACCAGCGTGACGCGGCCTTTCGGCAGGCCGCCGCCTGTGACTTCATCCAGTCCTTGGATCCCTGTTGGGGCCTTGGCGAGCGAGGTGCGAACGACTTTCCGCTTGGCTCGTGGCATAGCAAAGCCCTTCTGGTCTGGGTGTCAAACTCCTTTCGTATCCTAGCATTGCGGATTCCTCGGCGCCAACGCGGATGGCGCGCAGCACCCCCTCCCTCGCCAGAGCAGCGGGCGGAAAAGACTCGCGAACGGCAAGCGGGCTTTCAGGGGGAGCTTTATGAGACCACTTCTAGTCGTGGAGAACGATACTGAGGAGCGAACGATGAATTCGCAGCCCGCCCTTGCTATTGGCAAGAAAACCTAACTTCCTGAACCTATTCATGCAGGAACGGACGCGCAACCGGGTTGTGCCGGCCATGTCGGCCAGAGTCGCCTGACTGACCTCGGGGATTACAGTCTCGGGCCGGCGCTCCTCACCGAAATGAGCCTGCAAGAGCAGAACCCGAGCGAGTCTCTTTTCGCTCGAACCGAAGAGTTGGTCAACTAAGTCCTCTTGATACCGGATGTTCCGGGCCAGCAGATACTCTACGAACAGATTCGAGAACGCACGCTCCCGGTGAAGTGCAACCATCATTGCTTCCTTCTCAATTTGCAGAAGCTTGCAATCCGTGATTGCCGCCGCAGAGTCCGTGCGTAAAGGCTGTCCTGCCAGGCCACCGTCTCCGAAGAAGTCTCCCTCGCTCAATATGCCCAGGGTTGCTTCTCTACGAAACTGGGATACGACAGTGTGTCTAACTTTGCCTTCCTGGATGTAGAAGACCGGGCCCGCGGCATCCCCTTGCGTGAAGATTGGTTGCTTCTTAAGAAAGGTCACGACTTTCCTGCCCTTGCCAGTTGTGGCAAGGAACTTCCCAGCCTTGAGGTCGCGATTGTTCTTGGCCAAAGTGGCTGGCGTCATCGAGGACCTCTCCCGGAGTGCGGCTACACCTTGCAATTCTGTGGCGGAAAGGAGATAAAGCGGCGGGGCTGTTACGCTCCACCGCTCCTTTTAGCAGTAGCCGCCGCTTGTTTCAGCAGCTACCAATCAACGGCGTTCGTCACCGCCGTGGGATGCGCTGCCATGTCCTGCTGCAGCATGGGATGCAGTGGCATGGGATGCAGTATGGGATGCGGTGGCATGCGCTGCTGACGCGTGAGAAGCCGCATGGGATGCGCCGCTGCGTGCCGCTGGGGCATGGGACACGACTGGGGAGGGGCGAGCGTGGGACCCGTTGTTGCTGGTGCGCACGACCGTTGCGCCGCCCGCATGTCCACGATTGACCGCAACACCATGTCCACCGTTATACCTTCCACCACCCCCGTTGCTGAAGCGATGGCCGCCCCAACCGTGGCTATAGCCCCAGTTGGACCACGGGCCCATGCCTAGGAAAATGCCGTTATAAAAATAACCCGGCCCATAATAGCCAACGGGTGCGCAGGCGTATGGTGCATAGCCGTAGTAGCCATAGGAACAGACGGGCGGTACCCCTATGTTGATGGAAACCTGCGCGTTGACCATTGGGACCAGCGCCAGTGGCGCGAGCAACGCTGTAGTACAGAGAAGAGCTTTGAATCCGCGCATTTGTGACCCCTCAAGGTGTCTGCGGTTCGTGGATTTGCGTTGGATGCTGGGTTGCCGTAAAGCACGGTCCAGCAACGGCAGTTACCATGAGGGAGCTTCAAGCGGTGCATGAATTCTCCTCACGATGACGGGTTGTTATCGATCTACCTGCCTTATTCACTCTAGAGGCCAGGTTCGCCCGAGTCTGAGCAATATGAACCACTTGTTGTCTGTACAGGGGAGTTCGCCGTCAATCACGGATTTGAACCAGGATTTGGATTTGAACCAGGATTTGGCGCCGCGTGCTCATTATTTAAATGCATGCGAGTAAGCAGGGAGTGAGGTCCGGCATAGAGGAATTCGAGTGCGATATTCCCACCCACATATCCCAGCATGCTGTAGTTGCCCATCCTGAATGCATCCTTGGCGTTGTAGCGGCCGGGATACCAGCTATAGACAGCTGTCATCGTGCCTGCATATGGCGCAACGAGCGCCGGAAAAGAGAAAACGCTGTGGCCGTCTTCGCCGCGGCGTGCCGTGAACGTCGAAATTACGGCATGGCTCAGCCGCGGAAAGACGCCTTTGCATTCACAGCGGTAATACAACGTATCTTCCTTGAGGGCTTGCGCGAGCGCATAGCGTGTAGTGGTGCTCAGCGCTGCGATGCCCAAGTCGGACCCGAATCGCTTCCCATAGCCTTGCGCGCCTTGCTTCCACTCCGGCGGAGTGTCATCTGCCTGGCTAATCCCGGCTGCGAATCCGGCGCCGGCGATAGGATATGGGCCGACCGCGTCGAAGATGTAATTGCGCAGCTTCGTTGCCTGGATAGGGCGCACGTATGTCAGGTCCGGTTGTGCTGGAACTGCGATTGCACCATCGACCGAGGAGCCTCCCGAATCAGCCAGTAACTGCCCTTTTGCGGCCACTGGTAAGGCTGCAAGATCTGCGACTACCAACAGCAACAGCATAATCTCGCGGATCTTCATGCCGAGATTCTGGCATACGAGTGATCGTTAAGGATGGTCACTTTTGCTCAGAATTGAAGAAACTCCGCCAGTTTAAGCAGCAATAGCTCCGCCAATCCTTTGGTTTCCACGCTCCATCGAAGGCCGGGTTGTTTTAATGCACTCGCTCGGTGTCCTTGACGATCACGTCTTTCGGCATCAACTTCTCGACCACCTGGTCAATAGTGAAGCTTGCTGCCTTGGCCCGCGGCGGGAACTCCCTGAAGCTCGCGAGCCACTTCATGAGAAGGGGTGGTGCTGCGTACTGGAGGGGGATGTTCTCGAAGAACCAGTCGTCATACTTGAAAGCCTCCTCACCGCGCTCGAACGGGTCGGCACGAAGGTCGAATAACTTGGGAAGCCGCATCGGAGACAAAGGTTCGCGCCAGACAGCAAGGCCTGCGTTTCGCTGCTCGGTAAAAACGATCTTGAACCGCCCCACGCGCATCGCCATGCAATCGCCATCATCACTCCAGTAGATGAAACCCTCGCGTGGCGATTTGTCCACCTTGCCGGCCAGGAACGGCATCAGGTTGTAGCCGTCGAGACAAACCTTATAGGTCTTGTCTCCCATCTTGTATCCCTTCTTCACCTTCTCGACCAGGTCGGGCTCTCCGCTTGCCGCGGCAAAGGTGGGGATGAAGTCCTGAAGCGAACAGATGTCGTTGATGACGCGGCCGGGCTCAATGATGCCGGGCCAGCGCATGACACAGGGGATCCTCCAGCCGCCTTCCCAGTTCGTGTCCTTCTCACCGCGGAACGGCGTTGCGCCGCCGTCCGGCCATGACATGACTTCGGCGCCGTTGTCGGTGGTGAAGACAACGATCGTGTTGTCCGCGATCTTGAGATCGTCGAGCTTCTTGAGCAACTGGCCGACGTAGCCATCGAGCTCGACCATGCCGTCAGGATAGAGACCGAGTCCTGTCTTGCCGACGGAGGACGGTTTCAGGTGCGTGAAGACGTGCATCCGCGTTGGGTTGAAATAGCAGAACCAGGGACCGCCCTCTTTCGTCTTCCGACCGATGAAATCGAGCGCCGGAGCGAGAAATTCCTCATCGACGGTCTCCATCCGCTCCTTGGGGAGCGGCCCCGTGTTCTCAATCGTTTGTTTGCCGACTTTCCCGAACTGCTCATCGACTGTCGGATCGTCCTTGTCGGTTGCTTTACATTTCAGTACTCCACGCGGGCCGAATTTCTTTCGGAACGCAGGGTCCTTCGGATAGTTCGGATAGTAGGGCTCCTCCTCGGCATTGAGGTGATAGAGGTTTCCGAAGAACTCATCGAATCCGTGAACGGTGGGCAGGTGCTCGTTGCGGTCACCGAGGTGGTTCTTGCCGAACTGGCCGGTGGCATAGCCGAAATGCTTCTGGAACTGTCCAACTGAGGGATCCTCGAAGCTGAGGCCGAGCGTTGCGCCCGGCGTGCCGACCTTTGTGAGGCCCGTACGGATTGGGGACTGGCCAGTAATAAAAGCGGCACGTCCGGCGGTACAACTCTGCTGCCCATAGAAATCCGTGAACATCGCGCCCTCCTTAGCAATGCGGTCGATGTTCGGGGTCCGGTAACCCATGACGCCATGGTTGTAGCAACTGACGTTAAACCAGCCGATGTCGTCGGCCATTATGAATAAAATGTTGGGTTTAGTTTGTGCTGCCATCGTCAAATACCCCTTCCTTCAACGAAACAAACGGCCCGTCGAAATCGCAAATGTCTAGTTGGCGGTGCACTTGAATGTCGCTTCTTTTGAATCCCTGACTATCTCTGCCGGCGGTCCGACTGCATAGAGGGACAGAAATAATGCCCTTTGATTCGGATCAAGTCTACAGAGGAGTAAGAGGTCACTCTACTGTCAGAACGGACAGGCTGTCGAGAGGTCTGAACACCCTGCCTTTACGCCAGCTTATGTCGCCTCCGATCAGGCGGCGCCCTTGGAGATTGACTCGGGCAAGATTACAAGCCGCTGTCCGGTTTGCCGCTGCTCGGCCCCGATCTTACGTTCCCCGATCTTACGTTCCAGGACGAGCATCGCTGCGGCTAGGGGCAGGCAACCGCAGATCCACAGATCTCCCTCCCAAAATCCCCAGGCCTTCTGCATGCTTCCATAAAGGTGGTATTTGGTCACAAGATCCAAGACAGCCGGCGCCACGAAGACCACGCCGAAAAATGCCAGCAGATCCCATCGCCAGGGAGTGCGTTGCTCGAAAACAACTACCGCTAGAATGGCGACCATGAGCGGCACGATCACCTCGACGGAGACGACCCAGGGGTTGGTCGAAAGCGCGGAGGAGTTAGTCAGCTTGTAAAACAGATGCAATGGCCCATCATCGATAAAACCCTTCGCGTTCCAAAACAGAAAGATCAATTGGCATCCAAGAGCGAGCGCCGAGGCCCAGATTACGCCTTTCCGCCCAATCTTTTTGCATAGGAACGCGGGTACGAGCATCGTCGGGAATCGGAATTGCGCCACCAGGGCGAGGAGAACGATGTTCACGAACTTGACCGTGCGAAACTTCTCCGAGGCGAGGTATAGCGCGGTGATCGCGATACCGAAGGTGAGGAAATCGGATCCGTTCGCTGCGGCGAGCCACAGACCGGGAGATAAGGCAAGAAGCGAAAGAAGCGCCGATGCCGATGACCAACCTACCGCGCCGATAATAGCTGCGACTGCGAATGCCCAGCAGAGAATCAAGTTCCATCGGTAACCGGCAACCAGTACCGCCGGCGCTTGCAGCGCAACCCAGCCCGGGCCACAACTCAAAGGGTTCTGCGACCAGATCTTCGCTCGCTCGTACGGCCACTGAGCAGTCATCAACGATTGCGATGCGGCGATGATGCAATCCGGCTGGTCAGTGCCTCGGCGCTGAGAGTGCATCCTCTCGACGCGCGGAAAGATCCCTAGAAACACCCCGACGAGCGCGACCAGAAAGGCCACTGATACAATTTTCCGAAATCGGATAGCCACGGGCCACAGCAAGGGCAACGCAAGACCAATAGCGATGATCAGTTCCAAAGCCCGCGCCGGCAACGGGAGCAGCTCCCGAAGAAGAGACATCTTGCCGATTAGTCCCAATCCCGAAAGCACGGCCACGCTGATATAGATAACCGGGGGCAAGATACTTCTGCGTTCGCTTGCGGCCTTGGCCCTCGCTCGGTCGGCGTCGCTTGAGACGATGCCGCCGCTTAGGCACATTTCATCATCCAAGCTAATGACAGCGAACTCTTTCTGGGATTCTCTATGGACCATCAACCCTCCTGCCTCGGCAATCTCATCCACTTAGCCATTTCTATGCATAGGAGGACCGCCTCATAATGGGCGCTACAAAGACGAGCGTTGCAAAAAGGCGAGACACGGTTTTCGCTCTCCCCACCATCACCCTGTTCTTCACCGCCTCTCTGCTGCTGGGGCTCACCGGACGAGCGCAAAATGTCCATAGTGCCGATACTTTTGTGGATAGTATCGGTCTGAACATCCATCTAATCGACGCTGACTCTCCTTACGGAGACTTTCCAGCCGTAGAGAGAACTCTCCGCACCCTCGGTATCCGACACGTTCGCGATGGCCTGATCGATACTCAGTGGATGCCTTACTTCACCCGCATGAACGCCCTTGGCCGGGATGGGATCAAGTGCATCTTCATCACCAATCCACATCAGACGATAGAGCTTCTTCAAAGTTATCCCGACCGTATGAAGGATAGTTTTGAAGGGTACGAGGCGCCCAATGAATCCGACGATGGCCATGACAAGGATTGGGCCGCAAATCTGAATCGATTTCTCCCCGATTTGGCAATTGCCGCAAGGACGGGTCATCGGGGCGTCGTATTTCCTATCATTGGTCCCTCCTTCGTTCACGCCGAATCCTATTCCGCCCTTCGCGGAACTTCTCAATATTTCGATTTTGCCAACCTCCACAATTACTTCGCCGGCAGGAATCCTGGCACGGCCGGTTGGGGCAGCAATGGATACGGTTCCCTATCATGGGATTTCAATCTAATAGATAAAGCCTGGCCGGGCCTTCCCATCGTCACCACCGAAACTGGCTACCGGAACGACGCAAGCGATCCGCAAGGGATTCCGCAGTCGGTAGCAGCGAAGTATCTGCCGAGGTTGCTGCTCGAACAATATGCACGCGGCATTCGTAGGACCTACATTTACGAGTTGGCCGACGTAACACATGTCCAGCAGGGCATACAT
Source organism: uncultured Acidobacteriaceae bacterium (assembly GCA_963746665.1). Lineage (GTDB taxonomy): Bacteria > Acidobacteriota > Terriglobia > Terriglobales > Acidobacteriaceae > PALSA-350. The sequence continues at coordinate 787,659 of CAVVBW010000001.1, forward strand.
AATGAGTTCGGCCTGGTGCGATCCGACTTTTCGCCCAAGCCTGCGTATCTCGCTATCCAGCACCTCATCGCATTACTTGCCGATCCGGGTCCGGCCTGGGCTCCGCGCGATCTCGCATTGTCACTCTCGGGCGAATTATCCAACGTGCATCACTTACTCTTCGCCAAGCGGGACGGAACCTATGTTCTTGCTATCTGGCAGGAAGTTCCGGGTTATGACGTCAACTCAAAGAAGATCCTGCCCGTCCCTCCTCAACAAGTAATGTATGCGTTGCCTTACCCATTCCTCGTCGAGCAAATGCGCCTGAACGAGGATGGATCTCTTGCGGAAGAAGCTCACGATCTGACGAGCCGCGGAGCAATCTCCGTGGATGATCGCGTGACCTTGCTTAAGATCACTCCCCCGTCAACGGCGAAGAAGCCGCCAGCCGTGCGAGGCGCATCAGAAAAATAGTAGGATGCGGGCGCCGTTTTCGATATAGCAGCATCCTGCCATACGCCATGGCAGGGACTCCCAATTGCGCGATGCACCTGTATTTGCTGTACTCAGCAAGTGGGTGCAACGCATCAGGAGGTTCTTTTGTCCACACCGATGATCACTCGCAGGCCGGTGGAAAGCCTGGCTGTGCCGTATACGGAGATGGAGGTTGCCGATGCGGCGCCGCAGCTGTCAGTGCGTTCCGTTATTGAAACTTGCATACGAAGGAAGCGGATCCTCCTGACAGTATTTCTGCTGTGTATCGCGGTGACGGTTGCCGCCATCTACCTCCTGCCGCCCAGATATGAGGCGACGATGACTATCTTGGTGCAGAACGCGCGCGAGACACCTCTCGTGAGTTCGGAGCCCGATAGAGTCGTCCAAATCACGCCCAGTGTGACGGAGGAACAAGTCAACTCCGAGATGGAGCTGCTTCACAGCCGGGATTTGCTGACAGAAGTCGTCGACAAGACGCAAGGTTCCAGCCGGATGAGTCCGGGGCAGAAGGAACAGGCGCTCCGCGCTTTGAGCAAGGCTTTAGTCGTTTCTGTTGTTCGCAATTCCAATGTGCTCGCGGTCAGCTACACAGATTCCAGCCCGGCGAAGGCTCAAGCAGTCCTTCATCTGGTCGCCGACGCCTACCTGGCGAAGCATCTCACGCTGTCCCATCCCAGCGGGACATTTGGGTTTTTCAAGGGACAGGCGGATCAGGCTCAGAAGCTTCTTACCGATGCCCAGCAGCAACTCTCGGATCTGAAAGCCCGCGAGGGCCTCACGTCGCTTGATGACGAAAAGGCTGCGCTCTTTAAGCAAATCAATTCCGATGACGCGGATTTGACGCAACTTCAGGGCATGATCGAAGAGAATGCGAGCCTCGCGGGCGCTGCGCATACTGAAATGTCCGGCATTTCATCGCGTATCCCGACGCAGGTACGAACAGTTCCCAATCAACAGTCCATAGAGCAACTCAATACGATGTTGGCCCAGCTCACCAATCAGCGCATTGGGCTTCTCGCGAAGTTCACGCCGAACGACCGCTTCGTGAAGGAGGTGGATGACGAGATCGCGAATGTTCGCAAAACCCTCGTCGCGGTCGAGGGTACCGCGGCCCAGGAGAAAACTACCGACGTCAATCCGGTAAGTCAGGAGCTCGAACAGACCTGGGCAAAATCGCGTGTCAACCTCAAGGGCCTCGAGGCGCACAGGGACGTCCTCGCCGCCCAGAAGACGCAGCTGCAGAATCAACTTAGCACGCTCGAAAAGCAGACTGCGGACTACGATGCCTTGCAGAGCCAGGTCACGGAGGATCAGCGCAACTACGATCTCTATGCGCAAAAGCGTGATCAGGCGCAAATCGACGAAGCGATGGACAAGGAACGGTTCCTCAATGTCGCGATTGCCGACCCACCTTCGGCCTCCATGGTGGCGATTCAACCGCGGCCCAAGCTCTATCTGGCGCTTGGACTGTTCACGGCGCTCATTCTCTCTGTTGGCTCCTCGCTTTTGGCCGAGATGTCCCGTGATACTTTCTATACCCCGGCCGAGCTCGAAAGAGCTCTCGGACTACCGACGCTGGCCACGGTGCCGCGAAAGGGGATTCGTTCACCCGCTTCCAGCTTCCGAACGACTCTCCCAGTCAACCGGCCCAGCTCCGCCGATGCCTGGATGCGCGAGAAACGGAACTAGGGCCTGTTAACACTATTGGGACGGCGGCGACGGGAGCCAATTTTTTCGAGTTCTAGGAGTGAGGAGTGACGAATACCGGGCGTCTTCTAGCGACGAGCGACAACGAAATCGGGAAAATTGTCCCCGTCCCTGCGGGTTGCGGAGAAAATCGGGTCATACTTCGTTGTCGCCCACGACTTTGGAACCACCAAAGTCTTCGCACTCCGCCTCGCCTGACCCGGTTTTCGCTCCCAACGCCGTCCGCCTCAATAGTGTTAACAGGCCCTAAGCACATACGTGACAGGAGATCGTGAATGGCTAAGAATCGGATAACACGGCCTCGCGCCAGCGTCTATGAACACATGATTTATACCGTCTTCCAGGGCGGGAAACGGTCCGTGCAATCGAAGGCGATCGCGTTCGTCTCCTGCCCCGCTAACAAGAATGTTGCGCGGATCATTCTCGGCATTGGCACGGAACTGACCGGACGCTTTGGTTCAAGAGTCGTACTCGTTGATCTGCACTCAATCGCAGAGGCGGATTGGGACGCCGGCTGCGTGCCGGAAGACAGCTATCGGCAATTGGCAGATTCAGATCTTTGGACCATTACTTACGAAAGCGCTTTCCGACGCGACCGTTCCTTTACGGATAGCTCCGGCCTGTTTCGATGGAGCGCCGACCCTGATTTCCGCAGCCGGTTCTTCCGCGAGATTCGCGCGAAATTTGACTATATCTTGGTGGATTGCGGCTCGTTGGCCGGTTCGAGCGCGATGTCAAGCGTCGCGCCAATCATCGACGGCGTCATTTTGGTCGCCGGCGCGGGCGTTACGCGCAGAGCTCAGTTGGAATACGCTCGTTCGCTGGTTCGCGAATCCGGGGGACGCCTGTTGGGCTCGGTTCTCGATGGGAGAACCTACCCATTACCCAATTGGTTGCACCGGCTTCTTTAGAGCTCTGATGAAAGGGGTCACTATGCGAGCATTTTTCGTGGCACTTTTTACATTGGTATTCGGTCTGTCCTCATTGGCCTGGTCACAAAGCTCTACGACACAAAGCTCTACGACGCTCAAGACCCGGCCTATGTATCAGATTCAGCCAGGAGACGTGATCCAGCTGAACTATCGATACACACCGGAATACAACGAACAAGTGACCGTCCAACCCGACGGCTACGTCTACCTGCAAACATGTGGGCAGGTAAAACTTGCCGATCTGACCGTCGAGCAGGCGATACAAAGCATCACGGAAAAGGCGTCCTCCGAGCTGAAGGATCCGGAAGTAAATCTCACACTCAAGCAATTTCACAGCCCGTATGTCTACGTCGCGGGGGAGGTGGCGAAGCCTGGGCGTTATGACTTGCAAGGCGAGACCACGGCGCTGCAGGCCGTTCTCGAAGCAGGTGGGATGAGCAAGGACGCCCGTTCTTCCCAAGTCGTGATCTTTAGAAAGATCAATGATCAAGACGCTGAAGTCAAAGTCCTGGATCTTCACTCCGTCCATTCCAGCAAAGACCTAGAACACGATGCCGTCCTCCAGTCCGGAGATATGTTGCTCGTGCCTCGAAGCCGTTTTTCGAAGTTCGAGCGCGTCGTCAAGTTGACAAATCTCGGCGGATATTTCCCCGTCCCATACTAGAGCCCTTCTTAAATTATAGGGCGGCAGCGAGGGAGCTAATTTTCTTGAAGTGCAAGGAGCGAGAAATGACAAATACCGGGCATTTTTTACCGACGATCGACATGAAAATGGGGAAGATTCGCCCTGTCCCTTCGAGTCGTGGCGAAAAGAGGGCCATACTTCGTCTAAGCGAAAGCTTGACCATAATATTTATTGTCATCCTTGCATGGGGACCTGCCGTATGCTGCGGACTCCGCCTCGTCTGGCCCATTTTCGCCTTCAACCCTGTCCGCCCTAGAAGTTGAGAACAGCTCCAAACAAGGGCCCCGGGGATAAGTTGCTTTGAAAGGTCAGGCAACCGGGTTCCCTATGCCCCGAATCAGATATAAAAAACGACATTAACGACATGGATGTGAGTGATGCGACGCGAAAATAGCGGCACACTCAGCAGTTTGAAACCCAGGAGTTTTTGAAACGCACCACTTTCCGTTGTCCTGTCCTTCCGATTCGGCTGAACGCCAGAGCCGCTGCCTTGAGTAACACCAGTCTCAAGGAGTCCGAGATGAGTTCAGGCCGTTCTAAACGCTAGAGCGTGTTTCATAAATCTCCCTAGCTTTCCCGATGCCGGAGCGACACCCGCGACCGATGCGGGGCTCGTGCGGCGTCCGGGATCCGCTAGCCTGTATATGAAACACGCTCTAGCATGCTGCGGAAAAATGCGCGTAGCAACGAGCGAGACGCGCGAGCAGTTTTGCCGGCAATGAGCACGGTAGAGCATTTGTCACTTCATGTGTATACGGCATAACTGGTTTCGTCGCGGCTTTTCCTCAAGAAAAGTCGCGCTTCGCCAGATTTTCCAGTACACAGTGGAAGGGAAAATGCTCTCAATCTTGTGCTCCTCCACTTACTGGTTTTTCGGCAGTCTGCCCGGGGCCGGACAGTGGAAGCACCGCGCCCATGTCCGAGGGCGGCAAATGCGATGTCTCTGCCGCTTTCATAACGAAAACGCAAAAACCAACACGCAAACCCCTGGAGCGTGAATCATCGTGGAACCAATCGAAATGCCTATTCCCCCTGCTTCTAACTTGAAGCAAATTTCCCCTTCCCCCGTTCGGATTGTCGTTGCGGACTCTTGCCCCTTGATCGTTCAGGGACTCATCAAAATTGTCGATGGAGATCAAAATGTCGAATTTGTGGCGGCTGCAACCTCGTTTCCTGAGCTAGAGGGAATGATGACGCAAGTGCCCTCTGAAATTGCCCTGATCGATTGGGGTCTGCTCCGCGGCAATCCGATGGATGCGCAAAAGCTAATGGAGGCCACACCCTCACGGACGCGCGTCATCGTCCTTATCGAATCTGGGAGCATGCACGAACGGCGGTTCGCTCTGCAACTGGGCGCGCGCGGCGTCGTGAGCAAGCGTTCCACCGCCCAACAGGTTCTGAAGGCCATCCGAAAGGTTCATCGTGGCGGACTGTGGATAGAGCGGGCCGCCGCGGAAGCGCTCCTTGACCAAACACTGTCGCCGGATACGGCCGAGTATCGCAAGGGAGAACGGCTCACCAATCGCGAACGTGAGGTCGCGTTGCTGGTATGCAGAGGACTCACGAACAAGCAAGTCAGCGCCAAACTCTCTATTTCGGAAACCACTGTGTGGCACCATCTAACATCCGTCTTCGGCAAACTTGACGTATCGGGACGCGTGGGTTTGGTCAACTACGCGCACAAGCACCTTCTTGCGGCCGCTGACCGCGAATCCTATCCACTCTCGACAAAGAGGACAGGGGAGTGGTCCGTGATCGAGGCGCCATCCGCCCGGCTGGCCGGAGTACCCGACGTGTGCCGGCCCGCTAAAGCTATAGGCTCGCGATATAGGTAAGGCACGAGACTCGAAGCACACGCGTCAAAATCTGACGCGCCTATAGCCGGAATGGGGAGAGAGATGGAGAGTCCGTGGGTGATCGATAGGTTCGATATCGAAACGGAATATCTATCGAGCCAAGCCCCGGGGGCGAGTCGGACCCGGCGAGCAAAGTTGATCGCGAAGGCGCCGCGAATCACGATCCTCGCCTTCGCGGTTATCAACGGCGGTTTACTCGTTGTTGGCGCCGGGGCTCTGGAACGGGTCGTCTTCCTGATCACGTCGTTGCTGGCCGGGTGGATACTTATCGTTGTCGACGCCCCGCTCTATGTAGAATTTACCCTCGCGCTGTGGATGTTTTCGCCTTTCATCCGCCGCGTAGCCGACTACCAGGGAGGGTTCCGTGAGCCGAGCATCGTCTTGCTTGTGCCTTTCCTGGTTACTCTGATCTCGGTCTTCCGGTTGCGCGGTATTCTGCGTCCCCATACGCGTCGCATGATTCTCCCGCTTGCGTTCATCGCGTGTGCCCTATTGCTGGGAATTGACGTTGGCCTTCTGCATGGCGAAATGGCCCGATCTGCTCAGGCATTGGTGGACTGGGGTACGCCAATCTGTTTCGGACTCTATCTTGCCCAACTCTATCCGCAGTACCCGCGCCTGAAAATCGCGGTCCAACGCAGTTTGCTGGTTTGCGGTTGCATTATCGGCCTTTACGGTCTCTACCAGTTCCTAGTCGCTCCTGCATGGGACTGCGCATGGATGAAGAACATCTACATTGATTTAGTTCCCCCCAGTTTCGGTCAACCCGAACCGCTGGGGATTCGTGTCTTCAGCACTCTAAATTCTCCAGGCGTGCTGAGCACATACCTCATGGTGATTCTTTCTGTCGCCGTCAGCCAACCCGGTTGGAAAGGGCTCTGTGTCGCCGCGCCGGTGGCGACCGCGTTCTTGCTCTCGCAGGATCGCACCTCGTGGATAGGCTGGCTCATCAGCATGCTCTTTCTTCTCATCTTGCCTGCCAAGGCGACTGCGGCGACCCTGCGGCGTCGTGTCATTTGGATTATCGCGAGCGTGGCGGTGGTGAGTACTTTCCTCTTAGTTACGCCTCCCTTCGACCAGATCCTGGCGCAACGATTGGACACACTGTCTGCCCTTGACCAGGACGGCAGCGTGGCGGAACGCATCGGTGAATATAAGTGGGTGCTGAATTATATGGAGCGGGAACCTCTAGGGATGGGCATCGTCTCTGCTCCTGCATTCAATCGTATGCCGGTAGATGGAGGGCCGATGCATCTACTGCTCTCCTATGGGTGGGCGGGCGCCGTGTTATTTTCATCCGGCTTCGCAATACTGTTTTTTACAATGCTATTCACGCCCGTTCCATCCGACACCCTTGCGGCAGCGGCGCGCGCCGTCCTCTGCGGGCTATCCTTCCAGTTTCTCTCCGGCAACGTATTGATCGGCCCGCAAGGCATTTTGTTCTGGGGGTGCCTCGGTATCTTCTTCTCAAGTACCTACTATCGCGCCGCGCACCATTCACAGACCTCGGTGAGATACGCGCATCCAACGGCACTGCGGCCGGCGCCTGTGGTCGAAAGCTAGCAAGCAGGGGTCCCCGGCAAGCTGTGCTTGCTGGGGCGGAAGAGGGCGAGAGCGGTTTCACCGCGAAGCCCTGAAATATTAGGGAAAGGGTGGATTGCGGCGTGGGTGAATTGCAGGTGAGCCCCTGAAACCGGGCTCACTGCAAGAGGGCGAGAGCGGTTTCACCGCGAAGCCCTGCATATTGGGAGCCCTGGGAAGGGGCGAGCCAAGCAAGAGGGCAAAGCGCTTTAGCGCGGGCCCTGAAACATTAGGGAGACAGTGTGGGCAAGCAAACCGGATTTGGAGCGGTCCTCCAATCGTTTGGCGCCAAGTTGGGGATCGTGCTTTTGAACGCAGGCACAGGCATTGTGACCGCCCGCCTTTTGCAGCCCGCTGGAAGAGGGGAGCTGGCGGCAATCCTCGTATGGCCTCAATTTATCTCGGGCATGATAACGCTGGGCATGCCAAGCGCCCTTACCTACCATCTCCGCAAGCGGCCAGGAGAAAGCGGCTCCCTGCTGAGTGCCTCGCTGCTGATCGGCAGCCTTATCAGCATCGCCGCTTCTTTCGTTGCATTTCTTTTTCTGCCGCATCTCCTTCATCAGTATTCGCCGGCGGTTGCCGAGGCGGCCCGCTGGGTAGTCCTGAATACGATCGTCAGTGCGCTGGTGCTGATTACGCGAGCCGCGCTTGAAGCACGCGGCGACTTTAGCCGGTCGAATCTCTCGCTGATTCTGCCGCCCACCCTCACTCTTCTCGGGCTTGGAATACTCGCTGTCACTCAGCTCCTTACGCCGACGACCGCCGCTGTCTGCTACATTGCGAGCGGGTTACCGGCAATCGCGGTTGCGCTTGCGGGAGTACGCGACTTACTCCGCGGTTTCAGCATCCCTTTTCGTGCGGCGGCGCGCATGCTCTTCTCTTATGGCTCGCGCTCCTACGGTATTGAGATCTGTAGTACTCTCTCGCTCTATATCGATCAGGTATTTGTCGTTACGGTGTTATCTCCCGCCCGAATGGGCGCGTATGTCGTGGCCTTGAGCCTCTCCCGGGTGCTGCTCACTTTGCATCAAGCGGTAGCCGCCGTTCTCTTTCCCAAAACCGTGGGTATGGAGGTTCGCGAGGTCCTTCATCTGACCGGCCGGGCATTACGAGTGAGCATGGCCTTCTCCCTCTTGGGCTGCGGGGCCATGGTGCTCTCCGGATCTATATTGCTCAGAGTTCTTTATGGAAGGAGTTATGCCAACGTGAACGCGCCGCTCCAGATCCTCGCCGTGGAGGCTGTGCTGAGCGGATCGATCACTGTCCTGGCCCAGGCGTTTATGGCCCTGAATCGGCCTGGCGTCGTGACCATGATGCAGGCTCTGGGATTGGCGATTACCGTTCCGCTGTTGATGATTCTGGTGCCAAAATATGGTGTCGTCGGCGCTGCGAGTTCGGTGTTCCTGTCCACGCTCGTTCGCTGCGCGCTCACGTACGCCAGTTTCCGGTTCGTCTTGCGCGAACCCGCACCTGACTTCCTGCCGCGATCCGAGGATTTCCGTTGGATGCTGAAACGTTCCCAGGCGTTCCTTAGAAGGCCCTTACCTTCCAACCCGTGAGTGTCATCGAGCGCGGCGAAGCGCTCTTTCAAACCAGGCGGGAGGCGGCTCACATGGTTTGCGAACCAGCACTCGTCTCTTTTGAGTACTCTTCAGTGGCACCCCAACTTTATCGAGAAATGCGGCAAACTTTTCGCGAAAGACATCCACCCCGAAGCTTTCGGCGTGCGAACGCAGCCGCGCCTGCGACCAGCTCTGCCTCTCGAGCCGCTGCATCGCTTCGATAAGGGACCAATGATTTTGTTCCTTAAAGAAGACGCCTGTTTCGTTCTCCCGGATAGTTTCGATCGCGCCGCCGGCGCGATATGCCACTGTTGGCCGGCCCGCTGCCGCGACTTCCAACGGCGCCAAGCCGAAATCCTCTTCTCCAGGGAAAAGCAGCGCCCGGCACCTCGACACATATCGCTCGACATCTTTGTCTGGCGCCCGTCCAACAAAGGTGACGGTCGGTCCGGCCATGGCCTCGAGACGAGCCCGGTCCGGTCCGTCGCCAATCACCACTAGCTTGCGTCTAAGTAAGCTGCAGGCCGTCACCGCCAGATCGATGCGTTTGTATGAAACCAGGCGCGAGAGCACAACATAGTAGTCCTCTTGGTCTTGCGAGGGGTGAAATCTACCAAGATCGATCGGTGGGTGAATCACCTCGGAAGCACGGCCATAGGCGCGGCGGATCCGCTCGGCGACGGCTGTAGAATTCGCGATGAAGTGGTCCGGTTGGCGGGACGCTGCCGTGTCCCAGCGCCTGAGCGCGGAGATAAGGAAGGGCAGCAATACTTTCGTTGCTTTGCCAAAAGATTCTCTCGACGAGTAGCCGTCGAAATTCCACACCCAACGCATCGGTGTGTGACAGTAGCAAATATGGGTCGTATCCCGTCCCGCGCGCACACCTTTGGCGTATCCCGACGAACTCGAAACGACCAGATCGTAATCGGAGAGGTCCATCGACCGCACTGCCAATGGGTACAGCAGAAAGTAGAGGCGGTAATACTCTTTCATCTTCGGAAGCTTCTGCATCCACGACGTCTCGATCCGCAGGCCTTTAAGCTCCTGAGGCAGACGGTCTTCGAGCGCGACGGTAGCGATCAGAGACGCGCCTGGCAGAGCGCCAACCAGTTCCGCGGCGACCCTTTCGGCACCCCCCATCTGAGTGAAGTAGTCGTGCATCACGGCTATTTTCATGTGGCTCTCCTCTCCCATCCACGTCATCGAGGGATCTGCGCTTTTCTTTCTGTCTCGGTCACAACTCTTCGGGTGCCCCATCCTCGCTCGAGCGAGGGTGGGAGACCATCACGCCGCCTGCCAAGCAGCAGGAGTCATTCTGAGCGGCGCGCTTTTTGCGCGCGAAGAATCCCTGTATTTACTTACGGTCCCACCCACGCCGCAATTCGCCCCCCCCCAACTTGTCGTCCGCCGAAGCCCTGAGCCCAGCCGAAGGGGGTCTGCGGTTCCCGCTTCTAAGCCGCTCCGGCGCGCTTCACGACAGCTGGCACTGTACGCGCCAGAATTTCAAGATCCAATGCGAGCGACCAACTGTCGATGTAACTGAAATCGAGAGCGATCCACTGGTCGAAGTTCGGGATATGCCGTCCCGCCACTTGCCATAGGCCAGTCACGCCCGGCTTTACACTGAATCTCCGCATCAGCCCTGCTTTACCAAACAACGAAACGTCGCGTACGCTCATCGGCCGCGGACCAACCAGGGACATGTCCCCGAGAAATACGTTGATCAGCTGCGGCAGTTCGTCAAGCGAAGTCTTTCTGAGGAAACTGCCGAAGCGCGTGATTCGTGGATCGTTTTTGATTTTGAAGATCGGGCCCTTGGCTTCATTGCGATGCTCAATCTGCGTCATGAGCTCCGGCGCGTTCCGTACCATGCTGCGGAACTTGAAGATGGAAAAGAGCCGTCGCCGGTAGCCATAACGTTCCTGCACAAAGAACACAGGCCCCTCGCTGGTCGCTTTGATTCCCAGAGCGATCAGCATAAAGACGGGAGAGAGCAGTAGCAGCCCGATCGTCGCGCCAATCAAATCGAAACCGCGTTTCACTGCTTGATGCAATACGTAATCTTCGTGCCGAGGCACCAGATCTTGAAAGAAGCCGGTGTCCCGTTTGATCCACGACTCGCCCGGCAGCGAAGGCATGTCATTCAGGTAGGCAACACCCACTCCGATCTCCTGCGCCAGGCGAAGCGTTCGCTGAACGGTGCCATGACGTGACTGGAGTGGCACGGCGATCAATATCTGATCGACGGCATGCCGCAGGAGGATCTCGGAGAGTTCATTCGCCGTGCCCAGAAAGCGGGCTGCGATGTCGGGAGGCATCTCCTCGACCGGACGGTCGTCCACAAATCCGAGTACCTCGATAACCTTGTGATATTGAGTGCGAATCTCGCGCCAGGCCTTGACGGCACGGGGCCCGCTCCCCAAAATGATCACCACCTGAGGATTGCGTTGCGACAGCCAGGAAACAATGACCCCGCTTATCCAGATGCGGAAATTCTCATAAACGAACGCTGCCGCGAAGAGCATTGGAGGGATTCGCAAGAGCGGACCTTTCGTCCTGCTCGCCACGAGAAACGCGGTCAGAACCGCGGTCATTACAATGCAGCTCTTGCAAACCTGAAGCGCCTGGCGTGAGAGGCTTCGAAAGGCTCCCCGGTAGAGGCCGAAGACCTTCAGGCAGCCCTTCCAAGTAACCATATATAGGATGGCGAAGATGACGTTCAGCAGCGTGACGCGAACCTCAAGAAACTGCTTCGCTCCGCCTGCCGGTAGCCTTTCACTGTTACCCGCGACCAAAATCAGCAATGTGATCCCGAGCGCTATGAGGCTGTCGAATGCGGCAATAAAACCGTGGAGATGTCTGCGCATCATGTCAGTGCACCGTAACCTTACTGAGGGGCTCAGCTTTTCCCTCTGAGGCGAGAACAGCAAGATCCTCGTATGGGTCTGCTATTCGCTCGACGAGACGTGAAAATTCCTCCATGAATCTGTCCACGGTGAACTTCCTCGTCGCCAAGGCAAACGCTGCCTCGGAAACTTCCTTTGCCAGCGCTGGGTTCCTTGCGATGAAGACGATGTCGCTCGCCAGAGAGCGAGGATCGGGGGCGGATATCAACCATCCGGTAACGCCATTCTCAATCATTTCGGGAATGCCGCCGATTCTCGATCCCAGCACAGGAACGTGTGCGGAAAACCCTTCCACCACCGTTAAGGCAAGGGGTTCCTGCTGAGAATTGACGACCAGTAGATCGAGCGCCTGCATCAGCGAAGGGACGTCCGATCGCTGTCCAAGAAAGCGCACGCGATCCTCGATTTGCAAGTTGCGAACCTCTTGTTCAAGCTGCAGCGCATATTTGACCTCGTGTGCGAAGAGTGGAGCGCCAACCAGCAGCAATACGGCGTTTGGCAGCTGCGGCAGCAACTCGGCAAAAGCGCGTATCATCCCCAGTTGATTCTTTCGCTCCGAGAACTGACCGATGTGTCCGATGCAGAAGTCCTTGCTGTTCAGCGCCAGCGTCTCGCGAACCCGGGCGCGATTCCCGCGTTCCCGCGTGAAGCGTTCGGTATCGATCCCGTTGTAAAGCGTAGAGCTGCGGCGGCCAAGCAAACGCCGCAGGTATTTGCCTTCGAAGCTCGACGCAGTGGCTTTCGATACCGAAACTACCGATGTCTTAGAAGAGAAGGCAGCAGCCATTCGAATCGGCAGGGACAGTGGATGACGCGGCAAGATGTCGTGAATGTGCCAGAGGACCGGAACGTTCATGCCGAGCGTCGCCAGCGTGGCAACGAGACCGGCCCGGACGCTGTTTGCGTGGATGACCTGCGGCTGCTCTCTGCGAACGAGCCCGCGGAAGGCCAGGATCGCAAGAAAAGATGAAGCCGCGTATTTCATAAGGAGGTCTGGGCGGCAAGTGAATCGGGCTGAGAGATCGCGCATCGAATCGAACGGTATCTTCCGTTGATTCACAGCATCCCCGAGACAGCAGCCTTCCGGAGCAGCCACAACCGATTGAAAGCGTGCCCGATCGAGATTCTCGATAATCGTCAAGAGAATGTTCTCGGCGCCACTTACCTTGGAAGTGTGGTTGTAATGAAGGATTCGAATCACCTGTCTCCTCTCGCTCTCATCGGGTGGCGCCCGCATGACGCGCGGCACCTTGCACCGCTCTAACCTCGATTCTAGAAAGTTGGGGGGCGGCTATTCTACGTAGAAGACTGCCGGGTTGAGGGGCAGAGGTCTGCCGTACTACAAGGTGCGATCGAATGAGGACCGGCAACTAGGCCCCGCGATCACAGCTCGAACAAGGTTGTCTTTTGTTGTGACTACGGCCTGTCTAGGGCCTGTTCACGGTGCTGGACAGGCAGTCTTCTGCCAGAAGAAGATACGAGATTTCTGCGTTTACGCTGCTCGATCACCTGTCTAAGATCATGCAGGATGAGAGGCGTCATGCCTTCCATGTCGTTGAAGAGGTGCGAGTGAGAAAACAATCGCTGACCATCTTTATCCCGCACCCGTCCGCTTTATTGACGGATCACCAGCCGAACGGCGATGGCCTGACCGCATTCGGATTCATCGATCATCTTGCAAAGCGTGGCCACCGCCTACATGTTGCGGTCCAAGAGTGCGCATTGGAGCGCCCTCTACCCAACAACGTCACGCTTTATCCTTTAAAGTGCCATAGTCAATTGCCGATTGTAAGGCGGCTTGAGTACATGCTGCGTGTGCGGGCCCTCTTTGCCAAGCTTCGACGGCGGCATAGCTTTGACCTGATCCACCAAATGAATCCTGTGTATTCCGGTCTGAGCCTGGCGCTGATCGGTACCTCGGTTCCATTAGTCCTGGGCACCTACGTTGCCCGTTGGCCGGATGATCCGGATTCGGTGCGCTCCGGGCTACCGGGCGTGAATAACGTTCTGGGTCGTGGGCGGGAGATAATCTGCCGCTTGCAGCAGAGCCAGGCTTCTACGCTGCTGTTGACGACACCGGCAGCCATGAATCGTATTTATGAAGGACGCAGCCTGGGCAAGAAGATCGCCCTACTGCAGCATGGCGTCGACACTTCGCTCTTCTATCCTGCATCCGGGGGCGATCCATTTGCCGAAGCGCCTTCGATCCTGTTCTTTGCCAACCTTTGGGAACGGAAGGGTATCTACGTTCTTCTCAAGGCCTTTCCTCAAGTCGCAGCGGCGATTCCCGGGTGCCGCTTGACAGTGGCGGGCGGGGGTCCCGATCTCCCCCGTGTAACAGACTGGATCAAAGGCATGGCCGTGAAAGACCAGATTGATCTACTCGGTCCAATCGAGCGGTCCGCTGCACCCGGGCTATTTCGCAGACACTCTCTCTACTGTCTTCCGTCGCTTGGTGAACCCTATGGCATGAGCGCGCTCGAGGCCATGAGCTGCGGGCTCGCCGTGGTCGCGAGTCAAGACGGTGGCTTGGGCTACATGCTTCCGAAGGAGGGCAGTATTCTCGTCGAGCCTGGGAACGCGAATGACCTCGCATCTGCCTTGATCGGGCTATTACGCTCGCCGGAGCGGCGTACCCAAATGGGAAGATACAACCGGGAGTACGCGACAGAGCACTTCGCATGGCCTGCGGTTGTCGATGAACTGGAGCGTATCTATGAGGAGACGCTTTCCCGTGCCCGGCCCGCGGTGGGCACGGGTCATATGACATCCACACGAGGAGCGAGTGCTGCGTGACACCAATAGTGCCGGTACCCGGATCGCTCGCGCCTTGCCGCGCTCCCAATATTGCAGGGCTTCGCAGTGAAACCGCTCTCGCCCTCTTGCAGGTGAGCCCGGTTTCAGGGGCTCACCTGCAATTCACCCATGCCGCAATTCACCCCTAATTAGTCACTCCAACCTCATCATCCGCCGCCAAACTGCGTCATCCTGAGCGCCTTGCCCTGGGCCGCGAAGGATCCCTGTATTTTCTTTCGGACGAGAGCATCTGTCCCCGAAGCATTGGGTCGCCGCAATCCAGTCTTGTCGGTTGCTCCATTTTGTCGCTATAAATCATTACAAAACTCCCGGCTATACGGGACGATATTGCATGCTACAGTGCCTTCACTCGACACGATACTTTTTTCTCCCGTGCAGCAATTGTTCCGGTCGGGCATAAGCACAATCGTGCCGTCGAACAAATCGAAGGCTCGTCAATAAGTGGGCTGCTAGCTCGATGCGGTAACTCGGCGTACGCACTTGGAGTGCCCTGTCACAAGCATATTTAGCGACGTCTCGCACGGAGACATCTCCGGAGACGTCTGTGGAAACGCACGCATTCACTATCTGTTGAGGAGTTCATGCAACGGTGGCTTATTTCGATGTGTTTTCTTTCGCCCTGCGTAAGGTACAGCTTCGCGCAAAGCGCCTTTCCCAGAAATATATCCGGCATTGTTACCGACTCCCCAGAAACCGTCGTCCCCAGAGCGTCCATTCAGGCGACCGACATCGCAACCGGCGTTATCTACAAGACGGTCAGGAGGCAACGATGAAGAAACTTCGAATCATTCTAATGTCCCTTGCAATCCTCGCGATATGCGGAATCGCCGATGCACAAGAAACCTCGATTGTCGGGCAAGTTGTGGACGCGCAAGGCGCCACGGTCGCTTCTGCAAGTGTCACGGCGCAGAGTGCCAGCGGCGAGAGCTACAAGACAACCACAGACAAGTCGGGAAACTTTCAGTTTCCTAACCTGACCGCGGCCGATTACTCGGTGCGAGCCGAAGGCCCGGGCTTCTCTCCAACAGTTGAGAAGATCACGCTTCTGGTTGGGCAAAGCCTGCAGGTCACAATCAAGCTTCAGGTAGCGAGTGCCGTTTCCACGGTGGAGGTTACCAGTGCCGCCACGACGCTGGACACGGTCACCTCTGAGGTCGCCGGCAATGTCGACCCCGAGACATTTCAGAAAATCCCTCTGAATGGCCGGAATTACATGGACTTGTCGATGTTGCTCCCGGGAATCCGCCGTAATGCCATCACCAATTACAGCCCGTTAGGCAGCCTCAATAACGGGAAAGAACAGTTCAACCTGGATAGCCAGCAGGTCACACAGAATGGCGCCGATTCGAGTTTTGGCCAGCCACAGTTCAGCCGCGACGCTATCAGCCAGTTCCAGATCATCACGAATCAGTTCGATGCTACACAGGGGCGCACCTCGCAACTCACTCTCAATCTGCAAAGCAAGGCCGGCTCCGACGCCTTACATGGAACCGCCTTTGGCTACTTCCGCAACCAGACCTTCGACGCGGCCGACCCGATTACGAAGACGGTGCTTCCGTTCTCGGACCAGCAGTATGGCGGATCGCTGGGGGGGCCGATCGTGAAAAATAAGTTATGGTACTTCGGATCGTATGAGGGCGAGCATCGGCCGCAAACTACAAATACAACACTGATCGATTTTGGGACGCCCGCGCCTTCTTTTGGCTACTCCGACACTCTGCTCAACAATGAATACCTCTTCCGGGGAGACTATCAACCTCGGTCACAAGACCACATCTTTGTTCGGTATTTCTACTTCGATACCGGCCAGCCCGACCTTCTGCCCTCGGGCAGTTCATCGATCAGCAGGCAGTATAAAGACACACTCGACAATTGGGGGTACATCGGCAGCTGGTCGCACACCGTCACCAGCAACTTCGTCAATTCCATCTTCGCGGGCAGGTTCTACAACGTCGGCATCAATACTCCTATTGTCCCCAGTATGCAGTTAACTTTCCCGACTCAGGTTGTTGGCGCCGCCTATAACTATCCATCCGATCTGCCTACCGACGTCATACAGTTTCGCGACGACAGCTACTGGCTAAAGGCCAAGCACAGCTTCAAATTCGGGGAAGAAGTGCTCCTCGAGTATAACGATGGATCGTTTCCGCAGAACGAGCGTGGAACCGTGGCTTTCAGTGCGGACCCGCCGTTGGGGTATGCGGCAACCTTCCCGAATCAACTCGATCCCTCAACCTGGAACTACGCTTCAATCAGCCCCTATGTCACGACTTATACTCAGGGCTTCGGGCAGTTCAACACCAACATCCATCGCAAACAAATCGGATTGTGGATTCAGGATGACTGGAAAGTGATTAGGCAGCTCACCCTGAACCTCGGGATTCGCTATGATAACGACGTAAATGTGTTTACACCCGCGGCCGTCGACATTAACGGAGTACAAGGGCCAACTCATGGCGATAACTTCAATTTCGGGCCGCGCTTTGGGTTTGCGTGGGACGTGTTTGGTGCCGGTAAGACGGTCGTGAGGGGCGGTATCGGTATGTTCTACGCCGATATGCAGGCCAATCAGACCATCGATGCACAGATCTTCAATGGTGTTACGACGGTGCAGGCTGCCGCCCCGATCTCGAACCCCACCGGAAACGCGGCAATTGATACGGTCACGGGCCAGCCCTTCAGCCTTACCAATCCGTTTGCCGGCGAGAATACTGGCAACTTTATTCAGAGTCCTGGAAGTGTATTTCAGGCCATTCAGGTGATGGAGCCCTCCCCACGCACGCCCTGGTCAGGGCAAAGCTCCATTGGCGTGCAGCAGGAATTTGGGTATGGCCTCAGTGCATCTGCAGATTACACGTATATGCACTTCCATCATGACTGGACTCGCCAAGACGCTAACCTCGTGGAGGATCCCACTACGGGGTGGGCAAAGGATAACTACGGACCTGTGACGGCTGCATGTCCTTTCACCTGCATAACTTCGCGTTATAACCCTAACCCCCACTACAGCACCATTGCCACCTTCTTTACGCCGAACTACATCGGCTCGTTCATGCAGAACATCCTGGTGAACATTCAGGAGCGGACGAGATACGGCGCCAGCGGCGGCCTTTCTTACACCTATGGCACAGAGAAGGACAACTCCGCGAGTGCATTCTCCTATCCGTCCAATCAATTTAACTACCAGGATGAGTGGGCTCCTTCAGTCGACGACCAGCGTCACACGCTGACAATCCACGCCGATTATGAGGCGAAATACGGACTTCACGGTGGCATTCTCTACCACTACGGATCGGGCCTCGCATATGGTCCATCGGTCGGAACCCCCGATCCCGTGGCTGTAACCCTGGACACTAACCGCAGTTTCTGTCTGGAGCCGGCAGGATGGAAAGCAGGCACTACACTTCCTGGTACGATTTGCTCCCACCTGAGCAATACTGGAGCCTCTTACACAAAGGCTGTCTACAATTCGCTTATTCATGATCACTATGATTCGGTTACAGGACTTACTACAGTCGATCGCGACTCATTCCGGGGACTGCCAAACGAGCGCGTCGATGCAAACCTGTCCAAGACCACGGCGATTCATGAGAAATACAGGATAACCACTACCATAGAGGCATTCAATCTGCTCAACCATTCCAACTACGGTTCTTACAATACGGTCATTACCAATTCTACTTACGGGCTGCCGACTTCAACCTCGGGTGTCCTGGCCTTTTACGCCAGGCAGTTGCAGTTCTCCGCACGGCTCGATTTCTAGGGGATACTGCTATGACTTAGCCAATCTGCTGCAGGTGGCCGGCTCTCGCCTGGATTCGCAATGTGCGGATCCAGGCTTTCCAAACGGAAATCGTTCAACCGAAGTCTGCAATGTGGAAACAACTCAGGAGAATCGATGATGTCGCAGCGACTCGACAGGTACAGGACCGCGCTGGTTTTCTTGGCAGCTTTTACCCTTGCCTGCAGCGTGCCCGGGCAGGCAGGCGAATTTCAAAAGACGGCTAGCGAGAGCGTGGTGAAGTCGGTTGCAGTGACTGAAGGAACGAATATGTCTGCCACCGTTTCCCCCGACCATAAAGTCATCCTCTTTGATCTGCAGGAGACGCTCTGGTCGATGCCGATTACCGGCGGCACGGCCAAACGGCTGACCGACCCGATGCTCGAACCCGCGTTGCCAGACTGGTCGCCCAAGGGCAACCTGATCGCGTTTCAGGGGTATAAAGGCGGCACATTTCACATATGGCTGATGAAACCGGATGGTACCGGTGTGCGGCAGTTGACCGGTGGGCACGGCGACGACCGCGAGCCGCGCATCTCTCCTGACGGCTCTAAAGTGGCTTTCTCTTCGGATCGCGCTCTTAAGGGGCGCTACGACATCTGGGTTGCGGACATCGCGACCGGGAACCTCACCGAGAAGACTTCTGGGCCGGAAGAAGATTATGAGCCTGCCTGGTCACCGGACGGAACCACGATTGCCTTTGTAAGCGGGATGGGCATTGCCCGCGGGCATGGCGCCAGCGTCTCGGGTGTCACCATCAAGACGGTCGATAAAGTAGGCAAGATTGCCGAGGTCTTCTCGATCCCGAAGGCTCCGCCGGATCCCGGCGCGGAACCGATGGCGACCGGCGGCAAGCATATCGACTCGCCCGTCTGGTCGCCCGACGGCAAGAGCATCGCCTATACCTTGTTTAGTAACGGCAAGAGCGAATTGATGATTGGGGAAAAGAGGGTTGGCTCCGCGGAAGATGTCTTCCCTTTCCATGCAAGCTGGCTCCCTGGCGGCAAGGTTCTGTACACGGGCGACGGCAAAATCCTGATTACAGACCTGGAGACCAACCAGAGCGATGCTGTTCCGTTTTCCGCTACGTTCGACATCAACCGCCCGGGATACAAGCATCGCATTTATGACTTCGATTCAACCGCGACCAAACAGGTGAAGGGAATCATGCACCCTGCACTGTCGCCCGACGGCCGGCAAATTGTCTTCGAGGCGCTGAATCAGCTGTGGCTGATGCCGATCGGGGGCAAGCCGCTGGCTCTGACGAACGATCCGTTCTATAAGCAGGACCCTTCGTTCTCGCCGGACGGGAAAAGCATCGTCTACAGTTCCGACAAAGGTGGCTTTGAGGCCATCTACATTATGGATCTCGCGAGCAGGAAGTCGCGCCGCGTGACGCATCAGTCCGCCGGCGCCGAGATGCAGCCCTCGTGGTCGCCGGACGGAAAGCAAATCGCCGATCACGATCAGGAAGGAACCACATTTGTCGCAGATGTCGCGACCGGCCAGAGCCGGGAGGTATTGAAAGGGGTCTTCGGGCCGTCGCAGCCAAGCTGGCTGGCGAGCGGGAAGGTGCTGACGCAGACCTCGCTCACTCCCTATAACATGCGCTTCCGGGAAGGAACGAGCCGCATCGTGACGCTCGATCTGAAGACCGGCAAGACCACCGTGACCGAGCCGGCGCCCTTCGAGACCATCCTCACCCGAGGCTACAACGGACCGACTTTTTCGCCCGACGGGAAACAGATGGTCTTTGTGATGGATGACTTTCTGTGGACGCGGCCAGTGGATGCCAATGGAGTTCCTTCGGGGCCAGCCAAGCAGATCACTCATGAGGTCTCCGACTCGCCCAGCTGGAGCGGCGATTCCAAAAAGCTGCTGTACCTCTCCGACGGGAAACTGAGGCTGGTTGCCGCGGACGGGGCCACAGCACCGCAGCCGGTGGCAATGGATCTTACGTACCATCGCGTGATGCCGGAGGGCCGGATCATTCTGCACGCAGGCAGGCTCTGGGATGGTCTTGGATCGAATGTACGGGAGAACGTGGACATCACGATCGTGCATAACCGCATTGCAAGCATTGCACCGCACACCAGCGATCCGCAGAACCTTCCTCCCGGCGACCGCTTTATCGACGCCTCCGGCAAGACGGTAATCCCGGGGCTGTGGGAGCCGCACAACCATATGTACGGCGGCGTCCCCGAATCAGGAGAAGCGGGCGCGCGGCTTTGGCTGGCGTATGGATTTACCGATCTGCAGTCGCAGGGTGACGAAGCCTACACGCAGGAAGAGGTGAAAGAGTCGTTTGCCTCGGGCGATCGCGTCGGGCCGCGCTACTTTGCCTCCGCGGAGCTCTTTGACGGCGAGCGCATCTTCTATCCCACGGACCGTTCCATCCACAGCGAAGCGCAGATCGAGCGTGAGTTCGAGCGAGCTCAGTCGCTCGATGTAGATAACTACAAGACCTACGTCCGCCTGCCGGCCGCGTACCAGAAAGAGGTCATGACCCTTGCGCACGACAAGGCCGGAGTATGGATCGCGTCGCACTACGGTCTCCCGGGTCTGCAGTACGGCATGGACGGCATGACCCATGTGAGCGCCACCTCGCGCTGGGGCTACGCCTACACCCGCTCGGTAGGTGGCGTCACCTACGGCGACATCCTGAAGCTGTTCCCGAAGGCGGGGATGTGGGACATCTCGACCGCCTTTGGTTCGGTCGCGATGTATGCTGACGATCCGAAAATCGTCGACGATCCGCGCCTGGCGACGCTGGACCCTCCGTGGGCGCAGAAGGAAATGGTGGCGGCCCGCGACCGCGCCGTCAAGACCAAGGCGCCGCCCGTCGGCCTCGAGCGCGAAGACGAGACAGTCGCGAGCCTGTATAAGAGCGGCGACAGCGTGATGGCGGGCATCGACTCGGCGACTCCAGGCCAGCAGATCCCGCTGCACCTGAGCATTCGCGCCGAGGTGAAGTACGGGCTCCAGCCCTGGCAGGCGTTGCAGACGGTAACGCTTCTGCCCGCGCGAGCGTTTGGCTACGAGAAGGACCTTGGCTCCGTCGAGGCAGGCAAACTTGCCGATCTGGCTATCATCGATGGCAATCCCCTGCAGAACATTAATGATCTGGTGCGGGTGGACAGCGTCATCGTCAATGGCAAGTACCACACAAGGCAGGAGCTGCTGGCGCCGTTTTCCAAATGATCATTCCCGGGCTGCCGCGCCACATAATCGTTCCACAACATCTTCAAAAGGATGAGATGCAATGATGCCCCGAATATTCCGGTTGTTCCTCGTTGCCCCAGGCCTTCTTGCTGTTCTTGCCGGCTCAACACTCCTCGCGCAGGCGCCCCCGGTAAATTGGGCAAAGACGAACAAGGAGATATTCGACGACTTCACGTCGCTCATTAAGATCGACACCAGCAATCCTCCCGGCAATGAGACCCTGGTTGCCAAATACCTGCAATCGCTTTTGCAAAAGGAGGGAATCCCATCCGTCCTGGCGGGGGCAGATCCCAACCGGCTCAGCGTGATCGCGCGCATCAAAGGAAATGGCGGCAAGAAACCGATTCTGGTCCTCGGACACGAGGATGTCGTCGGGGTGCAGCGCGATCGCTGGACAGAGGATCCGTTTGGCGCGAAGTTGATCGACGGATATATCTGGGGGCGTGGGACCATCGACGACAAGGATCTGGTAGTCGGGGGACTGATGTCGATGATCCTGCTGAAGCGCAGCGGCGTGCAGCTGGACCGCGACGTGATCTTCGTATCAGAGGCGGGCGAGGAGGGCGGATCTCCCAACCGGACCTTCGGCATCTCTTACCTGATCGACCATAACTATCCGGACATCGACGCGGAGTACTGCCTGACCGAAGGCGGCTACTTCAGTTCTACGGCGGGCAAGGTCCAGTATCAAATGGTCGAGGTCTCCGAAAAAGAGGGCCGCGGCATGAAGCTCGAGGCGCACGGAATTTCTGGCCACGGTTCGATGCCGCGCGAGGATAATGCGATCGTGCACCTCGGAGCCGCGGTTGGGAAACTAGGTGCGTGGCAGCCGCCCATGGAGCTGACGCCGGTCACCAGGGGCTATATCGAGGGGCTCGAGAAGGTGAGCTCGCCCGAACAGACGCAGCGGCTGAAAGACCTGTTCGATCCCGCAAAGACTGAGGCAGTGCAGGAGTATTTCCGCGCCAATGACATACAAATGAACTCAATCCTTCGTACCAGCATCAGCCCCAATATCATTCAGGGTGGCTTTCGCTCCAACGTCATCCCCTCGGAGGCGACGGCGACGCTGGATATTCGCGCTGTTCCGGGCGAGGATATGAACGAGTTCAAAGCGATGATGCAGAAGGCTATTGACGATCCCGAAGTCCAGATCGTCGCTCCTTCAACATGGCCTAAGGAGACCCCCTCTTCCAGTATCGATACTGAACTCTACAAGGACCTCGCAAGCGTCCAGCCTTCGGTATTTCCCGGAACCATCACCATCCCGGGCATGACTACCGGCGGCACTGACATGAGGGGCCTGCGCGCCAAAGGGATGCAGTGCTACGGCATTGGAGCTGAGCTGCCTACCGAAGATCTGGTCACACACGCCATGCATAGCGACAACGAAAGAATCAAAGAAAACGCGCTGTATGACTTCGTCAAGTACGAGTATTCCGTTGTCGCCAAAATAGCGGTCCATTGAGGGCGCCGCAATCGAGCTAGTGCTCCGCCGCCTCCACGCAATCAGCCACCTTACGGAGGACCTGACTGTTCGGCGTTTCGCTTCGGCTCTGTCCTCGCCTTGGCGGCCTCTGGCTGCTTAAAGACCGCGGTCGCGGCCTGATCGAGGGTAGTGGCTGAAGGTTCGGGCTGGAACTCGCTGCGGTTGTCCTCTTGCAGAAGCGAAATCCTTTTGAAGAGCAGGGCATTCCCTTCGATGTGTATCTGGAATGCTGTCAACTGCCAGAGAGATTGGCCGACCTGCTCTTGCTCGAGCGAAAAGGAACCGCCCTCCTTCAATTTGCCGAGAATGCCTCCGCCAAAGGCTACGTCGTGAATGAGGTGGCCCCTCATGCTGACGATGCGGTGTTGCTGATTATCGGCAACAAGGTCGCCGACCATGCTGGCGAAGATGCGCGCCTCACGCGTAGGCGGATGGAAGTTTGGGTCGGGTTCGAAGTGAAAGGAGGTGACAGTTGCAGTCGCGCCGGTTTGTGTCCACAGAAAAGCGACGGGCAGAAGCTGGAGAAGGTCATAAATCTGCTTATAGTCGTGATGACTCTCGGCGATCTGTTTGTTCTGGGCTCTAGTGTCGTGTAGAAAAGCTTGAATCAGATCGCGTTGTTGAGACTCGGAGATGCTTTCTTCGTTCCTCTCGAGCACGCGTTGGACGTCGCCCTGCTGTGTGCTCGCGACCCACTGAAGAAGGTGTTCTTTCGGCTTCTGGATCTCTTCCAGATAGATCCATTGGGAGTCGTCACTTTCGTCTGCTGTGTATTCGGTGTG
The DNA here is from genome assembly GCA_963746665.1 of uncultured Acidobacteriaceae bacterium. Taxonomy (GTDB): domain Bacteria; phylum Acidobacteriota; class Terriglobia; order Terriglobales; family Acidobacteriaceae; genus PALSA-350. The sequence goes on from CAVVBW010000001.1 coordinate 811,456, forward strand.
GACGACTTGTTGAATCATCTCTTGCGGGCTCTGTGCATGCGCGACAGAGAGCGAGAGCGCGAGCGTCCCTATCCAGAGAACGCTTAATTTGTCCTTGATCATTGAACCGCCTAGGCCCGTCAAGTCAAAATGCTACAGCACTTTTGATGTCGGAGATTCGCGAACGGCTCGCTAGAAATGCGAGTTCCCAGACTCGCCAGCTGACGCCTGGCCGTCTTCGAATCCCGCTCGAGGGTGTACAATTCCTGCCAATCGGTTCTGAGATTTACAACGTTGAGGAGATCATGCGCAGGTTCACCGCTTCACTCATAGCTGTCGCTCTTGCGGGTCCTCTTACCGCCCAACAAGCCAGCGAACCGCAACTTGCCGGGTTCACTTCACAGAATGCTCAGACCGAGAGGACATGGGAGAAGCGCTTCCTGGCGGACCCCGATCCCGAACGCATGCGTTCTGCGATGCAACTGCTGAGCGCGCGGCCTCATCACGTAGGCTCCCCCTATGACAAGCAGAACGCGGATTGGATTCTTTCGCAATATAAGCAGTGGGGCTGGGATGCCCAGATCGAAACCTATTACGTTCTTTTTCCCACCCCCAAAACGCGCCTCCTGGAAATGACGGCGCCCACGGCATACACCGCCAAGCTGGACGAGCCGGCCGTTGCGGTCGACCCGACTTCGAACCAAAAGGACGAGCAGCTTCCGGGCTACAACGCTTACTCGCCCGATGGCGATGTGAGCGGACCCTTGGTCTATGTCAACTACGGGCTGGTCGAAGACTATGACGAGCTGGCGCGAGAGGGCGTCTCTGTAAAGGGAGCGATTGTCATCGCTCGATATGGCAATTCCTGGCGAGGCATCAAGCCTAAGATCGCCGCGGAGCATGGCGCCATCGGCTGCATCATCTATTCCGATCCCTCTGACGATGGCTACAGCGACGGTGAGGTTTTTCCGAAAGGTCCCATGCGTCCGCCGCAGGGTGTTCAACGGGGAAGCGTGATGGATATGCCGCTCTACCCCGGCGACCCGCTTACGCCGGGAATAGGCGCTACAAAGGATGCTAAGCGTCTCAAGATCGAAGACGCCGGGAGTATCGCGAAGATTCCGACTCTCCCTATCTCTTATGCCGACGCGCAGCCCCTGCTCGCGGCGCTCCAGGGTCCTGTCGTTCCCGCAAGCTGGCGCGGTGATTTACCCATAACCTACCATTTTGGTCCTGGCCCGGCTAAGGTTCATCTCAAGGTTGCTTTCAATTGGGATACCAAGCCCGTCTACGATGTGATTGCCAAGATGCCGGGTAGCGAAGAACCCGATATCTGGATCATTCGTGGCAATCATCACGATGCCTGGGTCAACGGAGCCGCCGATCCCCTTTCGGGGCAGGTCGCTCTCCTTGAAGAAGCCCGCGGACTGGGCGAAATGGCCAAGCAGGGCTGGAAGCCGAAGCGGACCATTATCTACACATCCTGGGATGGGGAAGAGCCGATGCTTCTCGGCTCTACCGAGTGGGCCGAGGAACACGCGGACGAACTCAAGCAGCATGCGGCCATCTACATCAACAGCGATGGGAATGGACGCGGCTTCCTTCGCGTCGAAGGGTCGCAATCGCTGGGTCCTCTAGTGACCGGCGTAGCGAAAGATATCGTCGATCCCGAATCCAACGTCTCGGTTTATAAACGCCAACAAGCCGAGGCCGAGATCAGGCCATCGCCGCAAGCGAGGGCGGAGGCTCGCAATGGCGCCGATTTGCCCATCGGTCCCCTCGGGTCGGGTTCCGACTACACCGCCTTCATCGATCACATCGGCACTGCCTCTCTCAATATCGGCTACGGTGGCGAGGATCGCAGCGGCATCTATCACTCCGCCTACGACGACTTCTATTGGTTTACGCATTTCTCTGACACCAAATTCGTCTATGGACGGGCGCTCGCGCAAACTGGAGGAATGCTGGTGATGCGCATGGCAGACGCGGATATTCTGCCCTTTGACTTCACCCCGCTTGCCTCGACCGTGCACACGTACTCGGGCCAGGTTGAAGCGCTGCTCAAGAGCCGGCGAGATGAGGCGGAAGCCCGTGCCCGCAACCTGGAGCAGGGCGCCTATCGCATCGCGAATGACCCGGAAAATCCAACCGTGCCTCCTCCTGCGCTTGAAATTCCTCCCTATCTCAACTTCGCGCCGCTCGACAACGCGATGGCGGCCTTGGATCAGGCCGCGCAGCGCTACAAAGTCGCCGCTGCCGCGGCAGGCAATCACCTTCCATCCCCGGATAGCGTCAAGACCATCAATCAGCAGCTTGCTCAAGCGGAGCAGAAGCTATTGAGTCCCCAAGGGCTGCCCCGGCGGCCATGGATGCAGAACCTGATTGTCGCGCCCGGCTGGTATACCGGCTACGGGGCAAAGACGCTGCCCGGTGTTCGTGAGGCCATCGAACAGCGCCGCTACCCCGAGGCGGCGGACCAAATCGTCGCGCTGGCGCAGGCCTTGCAAAATGAAGCTGCATTGATCGACAAGATCTCCGGCGAGCTGGGCCATGGTGAGTTGAGCCATGAATCGGCCGCCGCTTCCGGGCCCGACGTTAACCGGAAGTGAAGAACCCGCGGATTTCGGCCTCATAACAAAATACCTCGCCAGGGCTTCCCCGGGCCTCTCTTGTGGGTGACGGGAAAGACATCTACAATTTTGCGTGTCAACGTTTCCGCACCTGAAAGGACATCTTATGCGTCTCATCCGCGGGTTCACCGTTACAGCAGCCATCGTCCTCCTCACCCCTGCGCTGTTCTCCGCTCAGGGTCAAGATGCTTCCCGCACCATCGCAGGTGGCGGCATCTCGGTTCCGGGCTGGACTGGAGCGGCCGACCACGGAACAGTCAACAACGCAAAGCTTACCGGGGACGCCAATTCGCTTCACGTCACAACTGGCCCGGCTGTGGCCTATTGGAATCCCGCCGACAAGGCGAGTGGCAACTACACCGTCTCTGCCACGTTCACCGAGCCCAAATTCATGAACTTGAACGATCACCCGCATCCCTACGGCATCGTCATCGCCGGCAATGATCTCGGAACCCCGCAGCACAGCGAACTGTATTGCGCAGCCTATGGAAATGGGTCATTCATCGTGCGCGGATTCGGACCGCAGCCGTTTCAGATGAATGGCCAGGAAGGGGAACAGAACGCCGCTGTGCACAAGGCTGCCGGCGTCGGACAGCCGGTGACCCAGAAGATCGCGCTCTCCGTGAAAGGCGACACCGTGGAGTGTTCCATCAATGGCGCCGTCGTTGCGAGCTATCCCAAGTCTCAGTTGGTCGCGCCCGGAAAGTTGAAGTCCACCGATGGAGTCTACGGAATCCGCTTCGCCCACAACACCGAAGGCACCGTCACCGATTTGAAAATGACCAAGCCCTAGCCTCCTGATCCTAGGCCCTAGCCTCCTGATCCTAGATAGCGGGAAGATCCATCCATCATCCGTCCATCAAGGGGTGCCCCATATCTCCCAACGCTCGTTGGGAGATGTGGGATACCACAGAATGCTCATGCCGCTGCTCGGAACCGCACCACCACCAGCGTGAGATCGTCCTGGACCTCTGTCTCGCCGATGAATTCGCGAACCTGCCTGAGGATTTCATTGCGAATCCAGGCGGCGGATGCTTGCGGGCTGCTGCCTCGTATCACCGCGATCAGGCGCTCTTCCCCGAACTGTTCTTCTAGAGCATTCGGTGCTTCCGTCACGCCGTCGGAGAAGAGGACCAACAAGTCGCCCGGACAAATGGAAACCGCGCCCTGATGATATTTCGCGCCCGGGACCACGCCCATTACCGGTCCGCCCTCCTCCAGCCGTTCGACTGTGGAATTATTCGCGCCGTTTCGGCGCAGCAGTATTGGCGGCGGATGGCCGGCGTTTACGTATCGTAGAACCCTTCCTCTGGGGTCGTAATAAGACCAGAACAAGCTGGAAAATCGGTCGACCGCTGTACGCAGGTGGAGCAGTTCATTCAGTTGCTTCGACGACGCCTCATGTTCCAGGCATCCCGCTTGCCAACTCGTGGCCCGGACAGCGCCGACCAGAACCCCTGCTATCACGGATGCCGGCAGGCCATCTCCGGAGACGTCGCCGATGGCAATTGCCACGCGTCCCTCCGGGGCGGAAAATACGTCGTAGAAGTCGCCTCCGACATGCCAGGCTGGGACGCACGTCGCGGCAAAATCCAGATCCCCAAAGGCGGAATCTGGCGCGAGCAGCAAGTCCGCTTGGACCCTCTGAGCGGCCTTTGCCTGTTCCTGCAATTCCAAGGCGCGAATATAGCGGGGAAATCGTCGCCAAAGAAAAATCATCCAACCCAGAAGCCCTAGCGCTGCAAACGAACTAATAAGACTTGCCGCCTGCAGCGGCCCGAAGTCCGCCGAAGCGCTGTTCCAGTAGAGGCCGATCTCCACGTACCGGCGGCTTCCCGCCAAAATTTCTGAGGCCGGCTCCCCAGTTCGGGGTTGGTCGCTAAGGATGACCGGAAACGCGTACGTCATGACTCTGCCGGCCGTGGTATCCATGATGTTGGAAACGGGAATCCCCCGGGCGTCCGCGAGCCGGACTTGCTGGGCGTTGAAGATAGGCCCAGCGGGGGGCCCGCCGCTTTGCGCCACCGGGTGGCCTGACAAATCATTCACCCGAATCCAAGCGATTTTGCTTGGTTCCGCCTGCCGGATCTCCTCGAGCAGCTGCTCCAGAGTCCCTGGAGTCCGGACCCCGGCCCGCCGGTACTCCCTCTCGAGGGTGGTCGCGCGCGCGCGCGCTTGTCGTCCGAGTTCTGCCGTGACCATGTCCTTCGAGACTTGGAAATATATGACCATGGATTGTACGAGCAATAGCACGCCGAGCGCCGCGCCCAGCGCGACGGCGAGCTTAAACCAGAGGGCCCGTGGTCTCGTCTTTTTCATCTTGTTGGCTCGGCTCCAGTGAATGGATGGAATTAACTTCCTTTCGCTTCAATCAATTTACCGTCAGGGCAGGCTCGCATTGGATAGGAATTTAAGATCGGGCTGTCCAGCCCGTGAATTGTATGCTTCTCGTGCCCATAAACACGAGTCCGCCTCGATCGTCGTCCCCAGACGGGCCTCACTTTCTCGAACTTCTTCTTCTCATTCCGAATCTAGAGCTTATACAGGCTGTTTCCAGCCGAAATCGATCCGCTTCCGGCGAAGATTGGGAGGAACGGTATGTCGCTCAAAAAGAAAGACTCTATCATCACCGAGGCGGAACTCGCCTTCGCCGAATTACTCTTGAAGGGCCAGGATTCCGACGAGAGTTGCGCCGAGCAGGCCGGCTTTAAGCGCGGGATGGGGCGCCAGATCAAGCGCCGGCCATGCGTGCGGAAGTATATGCAGGAGCGGCGCGATCGGTTGTTGGTCGAGATCGAACGGGAAGAGATCGCCGTGCTGAAGCAGTTCGAGATCGGGCGGGATGCGATCATCGCACGGCTTTGGGCGATCGGGAATATGGGCCCGGAAGAGACCAAAGGCTCGGTCGTGGGTCAGGTGCAAGCTCTCAACACGCTGAATGAGATGCTCGGTTTGGTCCAAGCCCAAGCCCGTACGGAAGACAGAACAGAAGCCAGAACAGATGACTGCACAGCTTGACGAGCGGGCCGAGGTCTAGGGCATCTCCTCCTAAAATGCTCTAAACCCCGGCGCAACTCCCATTCGTCCTAGAAATCAAGCCGCAGGGCAACCTGACCGGTTCGATTACCCGCATTCTCTGCGGTTTGTGGCCCGGTCAGAGCCCCGAAGGTGGAGCTGTTGATCACTGTGACCGGTGGCAGGAAGTTTGTATGATTCAGCACATTCGTAAAGGTCGACTCGAAGCGTGCATGCATCCTCTCCGTGATCCGGAATCCCTTAGCAACACCCATGCTGACGGTCGAAGTTCCAGGCCCCTCCAAAATGCCGACTCCGGCATTACCAAAACGTCCTGCTCCAACCGGGGTGGGCGCGAATGCCGCCAGGTTGAAATAGTGCGCTCTGGACTGTCCGGTATAGAAGTTCTTCGACACAGCGTCCGGTCGCAGGGTCACGCCACGGTTGGCTACGTTCGTATTCGACTGGTCTGCTGAACCGCTGATGGTCGGCGTGAGCCAAGGACCTGTCTCAAGCAGGGTGACCGTGGTCAAATCCCAACCGCCCAGCAATGCATCCTTCACACCGCCGCCATTCATCCATGCACGGTCCTTGCCAAATGGGAGTTGATACATCCCGGTCAAGAGCACGCGGTGGCGGCGCGTGCCTTCGACATTGCCAAGATCCTGCCGGATATGGAACCGGTCGGCGATAGGAAGCCCATAATTCACCTCGCCGGCAAATGCGCTGGGCGCATCGCCCTGGTTGTCCGCTTTGTTGACGGCATACGTATAGTTTGCGTCGTAATAGAGACCACGCTGCATCCGGCGCGTGGCCTGCAATTCAAACGCATGGTAGTTCGCCTCGCCCGCATTGAAGGTGCTGGCAAGCGAGAACCAGTTCTGATATGGAGCTCTGGCATCGACGTAAGGATTTGCCGTGGTACCTGAGACGTAGGGTGTCGTGCTCGCGGGAATCTGGTTCAGATCCTCCGTAATGCTCAATCGGTAGGTGTGCATCCCCACATAGCTGGCACGGACGGATGTGTCGCCGTTGATCTCCCTCTCCAGGGTCGCATTCCACTGATTCGACTGTGGGTCACGGTAGTTTGGATCAACCCCCTGGTCAAGACTTCCACCGCCTATCTGCACACTAGTGCTGGGCGGCGCGGTATTGGGAAACTGGATCAAAGGTGTATTCGGCCCTGCCAAATTCGAGTTGGAGTAGCTATGCAGGCTCGACGTTGGGTTGCCGCTGTTGTTGAACGAAAGCGGGCCGAGGTTTGTCATCGTGAAGATACCAAAGCCGGCGCGGATGACTGTTTTCGTGTCGTTAAATGGCCGGTAGGCAATCGACACCCGGGGCTGGAAGTTCCTCTTGTAAGTGTTGCGCAGACTCTGTGGCAATCCATCCTGGCTTGCCGTCACATACTTCGTGCATGGCAGCGAAGTCATATTTAGGTTGCAGGCGTTGAAGGACTGCTGGAAGGCAAGATTCGACGCTGTAATGTTCTGGCTTGTGAGATATCCCTGAAGTGCATCCGGAACCACGATTGAATTGTTTCGCTGATCAAAGTTCGCTAGATTGCCGCCATCTTCTTGGAATCCCGGCAGAACCTGCCAGCGCAAGCCGTAGCTCAGCGTCAATCGACTGCTCACCTGATACTCGTCCTGAGCGAAGAAGCTGTACTGTGTCGCTGTTCCACCTACATCGGGGCTGGACACCGCGAAGTTTAGCGTGGTAGGGGCTCCTTCGAGAAAATCGCCAAAGGCATTTCCCGTAAAGGTCGGTTGAAAGATGAAGCTGCCGAAATCATCGGAAGCGAATTCAGGAGCGAAACTCTCCAGATCGAAGTACCGGACCCGGCGGATATCGACTCCGCCCTTCACGGTGTGCCTGCCCAAGATATAGGTGAGATTGTCGCTGAACTGGGTTGTCTTCGACTGAGTGATGCCTGCTTTGTCTCTGCCGATCGGCGTTAGCCCAGTACCGGCGCTGAAGTTGAATGTTGGAAAAGCATGGGTCGTCGGATGCTGGCTGATATTCACCCCGGACAAATCGAGCTGGGTCAATGCATCCGACCCCTGAATCGGAAAGTCGACGCTTGTCGTCACGTAGGTAAAACCAAAACGAAATTCGTTCAACAGCTTCGGCGTAATCGTGTAAGTATGCGAAAGCAGGAAGCTGCGATTGTGAATCGAGTCGACATCATTCGGCAGAAACGGATTGGCTGCATCCGAGGTAATGTTCTTCCTGCTGAACCGCGCATAGGCCGACTGCTTCGACGTAATGGTCTGATCAATACGAATGTCGGCGCCGTCCGTCTGGGCTGGCGTTGACTGGAAGTTCTCGTAGTTATAACCCGACTGACCATTCACATTTGGCAGCGGAATACGGGCCAGGAGTGCCTCCGCTGTTGGGCTGATATTGGTGATGGGAGTCGTCAGCGACGGATCGAATCCGCTGAGGTCGCCATTCCGCTCAGCCTGCGTCGGCACCTCGAACTGCTGCGCAACAGCAGTCGTTCGGCGGTTGCCCTCATAGTCCGCAAAGAAAAAGGTCTTGTCGTGCCCGTTGTACAGGTGCGGGATCGTCACTGGGCCGCCGAGCGAGAACCCAAACGTGTTGAACTTCTTCGGCGCCTTCCCGGTAAAGCCATAGGGATCCGCATCCAAAGCCTGATTCTGCAGATACTCAAATAAGCTGCCGTGATATTGATTTGTTCCGCTCTTCGTCGTAAAGGTCACGTCGCCGACCTGAGAGAATTCCGCACTGTTATTGAACGCCGTAACCTTGACGGCAGCGATTCCCTCCTGCGAGGGGTAGGCGTCCTGTAAAGCTCCGTTCTGTCTGACATTCGCGGTCGAAATACCATCGACTGAATAATTCACCATCGAGGAGCTCGCGCCGCCAAGTGAGATGTTGCCGGAACTATCGGTCTGGACATTTGGGGAAAGACCGAGCGCGCCCAACGGGCTGGTCGTTGTGGCACGATTGTTCAGGGGGAGCTCGGTTATCTCGAGATTGTCTTTGGAGTCGCCAAGAGTCGCGTTCTCCGTGTTGATCTGCGTGGCGTCGGAAGTCACTTCCACTGTCGTCTGCTGTGCGGCGATGTTCAACGAGACCGTCAGCCGCAGATCCTGCCTGGCTTCGACCGAGATTCCCGAGATCTCCGTATCGGCGAAACCGCCGTGAGAGGCGTGGAGGGTATAGTTACCGGCCTTTACATTTTCGAAGACGAAACCGCCTGTCATGTCGGCCTTGACGGTCCTGTCCGTATTCTCATCGGTGCTGTGCAGAATAACCGTGGTGTCGGGAATGGCGGCGGAGGAAGCATCCTGCACAATGCCTCTCACACTGCCAAAAGTGGATTGTCCAAAGGTGGGCGACACGGCGCTCATGAACAGGCAAAGAGCGAAGATCGGCAGACAGAGACGTGCCCATCTCGTCTCACTACTGGGAACTGCGGCCTCATCCTCCTTGAGAGATATTGACGGCTGCCCAACGACCACTGACCACTGATAAAGGCCTCTAATGTGTTTCACTTGAATCACCTCGTAAAGCCGGCAGTCTGCCGGCCATATCCAGTGGATCGTGAAAACCGTAAACTGCGCATAATCGGGTTTCTTATGCGTTTTTTACGGGTTCGAGGCTAGAATCGGTCTCATAAATCCGCGGAGCTTTCATCGGCCACGGACGAGACCCGCCGCTAAAGCGGGGCTCGTACGCCATCCCGAGGAGCTGGACCTATATATGAGACCACTTCTAAAATCTGAATTTTCGCTGGGTTGCTGGGGTGCGCGCACATGCATAAGACACAGATTCGTGACGCCGCCGGCAGAATCATCGTTGGGATCTCTGCGGCTCTATTGATCACCTGGGCCGCTTTCCGGCTTCACTTCAATCTCTCTGCTGCGACTTCGGTATATCTGTTTCTTGTAACCGTGATTGCGTTGCGCTGGGGATTTTTAGAAGCCGGTATCGTGTCTTTGTTGTCTGTGGCTTGCCTCGATTACTTCTTCACCGAACCGTTGTTCAGGTTCTACATGTCAGACTCCCATGACTGGGTCGCTTTGCTTACTTTCGAAAGCGTCGCCCTGCTTGTGAGCCGTCTCTCAAATCAGGTCAGTCGGCATGCTCGCGAGTCTGAAGTGCATCGTTTGCACCTGGAAAAGCTCTACGAGCTGAGCCAGAGCATCCTTCTTCTGGATCTCCAGAAGCCGGTCGATCGGCAACTTGCGAACCTCATTCAGGCTACGCTCAAGGTAAATGGAGTCGCACTTTGGAACGCGCACGACCTGCGCTTATGCGTAAGCGGGGTCTGTGACGTTACGGAAGACGAAGTGCGAGCCACCTACTTTACAGAACGCAACGAGGATGACTCCGTGACGATGACGTCTCGACGCGTGCTGCGTTCAGGCACCCGAGCCATCGGATCGCTGGTAATCTTCGGTCATTCTTTCGATGCTGCCTCGATCAATGCAACTGCTTCGCTAACGGCGGTTGCGATCGAAAGGGCGCGTTCCTTTTCCGCGGAAAGCAGCGCGGAAGCGGCCCGGCAGAGCGAGGAACTTCGTTCTGCCATACTGGACGGCCTCGCGCATGCTTTCAAGACACCGCTGACGACCATCAGAAGCTCTAGCTCCGGCCTGATTGAAATGGATACGTTGGCCGGTACGGAAAAACGACTCGCCGTCTTGATCGATCAGCAGGCAGACCGCCTCAGCGACCTCACCACGCGTCTGCTTCGCACAGCTCGGATCGACAACGCGAACCTTAAACTGAGAAGAGAGCACATTAATCTCATGCAACTCATCCAAGAGAGCATCGCAGACTGTTCGCAGGAACTCGGCACACATCCTGTCACTCTGCAGCCCACCACCCCGGAGCGAACGACCGTATGGGCCGATAAGCAGCTTCTGAAAATGGCTCTCTTTCAGCTATTCGACAATGCCGCCAAGTATGGAAGTGCCGAATCTTCCATTACGGTTGGTGTCCAGCAGGAGCAGACAGAGATTCTCATCAGTATCCGAAATGAGGGGTCTTTCATTCCACCTGAAGAAAGGCAAAACATCTTCAAGCGCTTCTATCGCAGTCCAGGCTCGAATCTCAAGGCGCCCGGAGGCACGGGTATCGGCCTTTCGGTTGTAATGCAAGTAACAGAGGCACATCAGGGGCGTGCATGGGTGAGTAGCGACCAGCGTACGGGCACTACGTTCTTCCTTGCGCTGCCCCGCGCCGCAAATGAGGAGTGACGCCGTGGAACAGCGATGGAATGTGCTCGTTGTCGAGGACGATGCTGGAATTCGGCAGAGCTTATTTGAGACCTTGACGGCGTTGGGGTTCGTCATCGGGGAGGCGGGCAACGGAGAACAGGCGCTGTTGCGTCTTCGTATGGTCGACTACGATGCGGTGCTTTTGGACCTCAATATGCCCGGAATGGGAGGGATCGAAGCATGCCGCAGAATTCATCAGGGCTTCCCCCAGATTCCAATCGTCATGCTTACGGTGCGCGACGAAGAGGACGACAAAGTGGAAGCGCTCGATGCGGGCGCCGATGATTATGTGACGAAGCCGTTTCGAATTCGGGAACTGACTGCGAGGTTGCGGTCGATAATACGTCGGTCCAAGACGCCGGCAGTTCCATCCAATGCTCCCGTCATGGTTGGTTCTTTGACGCTTGATCCTGATCGTCGTCGTGTCGATAAAATGGGACAGGAAATTCACCTCACGCCGAAAGAGTTCGAGCTGTTGAGGTATTTGATGGAGCACGCCGGTCGGCCTGTGCCCCACAATCGCTTATTAACCTCTATATGGGGCCCCGAATACGGCAATGAACGCGAATATTTGCGTGTCCTTATCAGCCAGCTTCGCAAGAAGATTGAGGATGATCCGGCCCAACCCACATACATTCTGACGGAGAGCTACGTGGGCTATCGCTTTCGGGAAGCCTAGCGCGGGCCGCGATGTGCCTGCTATAGGTGACCCCTACTCATTGGTCCAAAGCGGGCCGAGGTTTAGGCATCTCTCCTGCATGCTCTAAACCCCGGCCTCGCGCGTGGTCCGGATTCGCGCCTAGTTCAACAGGTCGACATAGTGAGCTAGGATGACCGGTTTGCCCGAAGTTGGATCCTCGACGAGCAACCCGACCACGCGAATAGCGGTCGCATTGCCCGCGTCGGTTACGTTGTTCAGGCCATTGTGGAAGTTTGCGTCTGCCGCATAGACCGTCACCGGACCAGGAACCAGAAGACCGGCAAAGCCAGTGACATTCATTTGGAATGAATCGTTACCGGTATTCACGCTGCCTGGAACCACCTGCCCATTGAATCCCCAATGGCGGAGCACCACTCTCTTTGTCGTTACCGCTTGAGGATTGACTGCTCCGCTTGCTGGGCCGCCGATTGAGACATGCTGTCCAGGCAAGAGCAGGCTCGAGTTGAAGAGGAATTCCGTGAGCGGATTATGCATCCAGTAAATGAAGTAATTCTCGTTTCCAGTCAGATCGACCTGCGCGATGCCGCCGAGCGAAAGGCCCGTTGTCGTGGGCAATAAGCCGCGGACATAGAGATCGAAATCGGTTGCGGGACCGGAGGAAGGCTGTACATAAGTGATCTGGCCCGCCGCATAGAAGCCATTCTGCGAGAGAATAGCCACCTCGTCGGCATCGATCGTCGAGTCGGCGCGATCCAGTGTCCCGGAGATCTCGACGATGCTGCTGGTTGTCAGATCGCCCAGGTTCTCCCCATTGTCGAACTCGGTTTGCCCGTTCACGTTCACCGTCCACTGCCGTCCGTGGGGCCCGTCGATCTGGAATGACTCGCCTGTCGCGTTCACGCTGACCACGGCCGAGTCGAACTCGTCAATGTATGCGCCCGGGCTCGAAGGCGTCACGGCATTGACGTTGAAGGTTGGAGTCACCTGGCCGGTGATCTGGCCATTCGTCACTTGCACTGATTTATAAAGATCGAAGTCGAGGTGCAATCCGACGGGCTCTGTTTGGCTGACGACGAGAGGGGAAGAGAGCGGCACCTGGACGGTCGATGTCGTAAAGGTCGCAGGCTCCGTCTGGATCGTGGGCGCCGACCCGGCTACCGTATTCAGATATCCGATCGTTGCGCTTCCCAGGCCAATTGTGATGCTCGAGTATGTTCCTACCGGAACATCGTTGAGATCGAGGAGCGTTTGCAGACCGTTGAAGCGTGCGAAATCCACGGTTGGCTGGCCGCTCAAAAGCGAGACTTGATTATTGTTTGCGTCGGTCGCCATGATGCTATTCACCTGCACCGAAAAGGAAACGACCCCGGCCACCGGAGCGTCCGTGCCGACGACAAAGGCGGCGCCGGTCTCGCCGGTAGGGTCAGAAGAAGTGGAAGAACCTGAGCCCCCACAGCCAATCCCGAATAGGACGGACAGTGAAAGAGTGACAAGCGAAAACAGATAGAAATTCGTTTGCAGTTTGCGAAGCATCTTTAGCTCTCTTTCCCAGCAGTCTTAGCAGATTGCGCGCGTGAAGATCCGCAAGCGGCGCGCACTTCTACGACATCGCTGACACGGCATCCCTAAAGGGGAGATTGGAGTGGGCAAGCCAGTGAAGTGGCTCACCGTGCTGCAGGGATGAACACGAAGTGAGCGCGGGAAGTTTTGCTGTGATCGACAAAAAGACGCATTATTTTAGGGGAAAAATTTAGCGATCCGCGCGCAACTTGCAACAGGATCCGGTGTATGCGCGCGCGGAGAGGCCTTTGAAAGGCTTGTGATGGCTAGAGCATTTTCACTTCAGGTGTAAACAAGGTAGCCACCCTCGTCGCGGCTTTTCCTTAAGAAAAGCCGCACTTCGCTATACTTTCCAGCGCACAGTAGAAGTGAAAATGCTCTAGTCCGTCTGATGAAAGAACCGGTTGTTGAGATCCGGCCAGAATTCCTTGAAGACGAAGACGCCGCCATCGATCACCAGATTGGTGACCCACCGCTGATAGGTCTTGGTCAAGGTGCGCTCTTGCGAGGGATAGTAGAGGTTGGAGATGGAAGACGAGACGCCCGAACCTACAATCTCGGATAAATTGAGGGTGTTGCTCCCCTCATCGGTGCGCGTGATGAAGGCGCGCGAAAATGCATAGCTGAATCGCTTGGCGAATCCCCCCTCACCCAATGTGTAATATCTCGTGTCCTGATGCAGCGCCGCGGGCAGGATAAACTCTACCCAATAGTTTTCGTCAGTCGCATCGGCCGCGGTATGCCAGTAGTATCGGCCGTAGCCGGCGGCGCCCTGGTGAAACTCCGGGTATGAGTTGTCGACCCAGGAGATTCCTGACTGAATGCCATAGAAAAGGAACGAGGAGTAATCCAGGCTGTCGAGTGACGCGGTCTTGAATTTTTCTTTTATTTGCTGAGGCTGGAGCTGGGCATCCGCGCTCACCGCCCGGAAGTTGGGCACCATGAAAAGAATTCGCTTGGTCTGGCGGCCTTCATTGGACGACAGTGGAGGCTCCGGCCTTACCAGGGCTTCCGTGGGGGAGCTCGAGTCGGACGCGGCGATCGGTTGGGGCGCAAGAGCGCTGGGATCGTCGGGCAGCGTCGCATCGTCCGCAGCCGCTTGAGAGAATGCCTTTCCTGCGCTGAGCGAGAGAATGCCCAACAAAAGCGCTGAGGCCCAAAACACGCGTCCCCTAGAAAGCTTCATAGCAGGCCCTGAGGCGCCCTTCCCTTCCGTAATGGCCGAAATCTACTCACCGTGTATCACTCCGTCGATCGGATGCAGAGAAAAGTGGATCAGTCCCGCCGCTTGGTCGAGAAGGCAGCTGCTTGGGCTCGATGCGAGCCTGAATCGATGCCCACGGAGAAACAATATGTCGTAGTCACTGTTGCGATATGAGCGGCAACCTCATACGCAGCCCGCGACCTACTTCAAAGGGTAAGATGAAGCGTGCTGGTTTGAAAGCTTTTGGGGTACAACTTCCGGGGTAAGGCGACAGAGGGATGCAACTTTCAGGCCATGGAACTGGTTGCGTAAATCCACGGATTCCAATGGGGCAACGTACGAGACCCGCCATCCCACCCCAGCAAGCTCGCTTGCTGGGGACCCCGGGTATCGCGGGGCTCGTGCTGCTTTGAACGCTCGGGAACCCATATATGCAAGCAGTTCTAGAAAATCCGTCATGAACGGATGGGGTGAAGATCGAATGAAGTTCAGATATCTCTATTTCGCGGCGGCGGTTTGTTTTTTGGCAATTGCCGCCGTGGAATTCTTCCACGCGCGGAACGCGACGGCGGGCGCCGTCAACGCTATCACCGGGGCGATCTTTCTTTTTCTCGGAATCAGCCCGCCAGGTCGGCGCAAGGGCTAGACTGTTGTTGGCGCTGCTTTCGATTCCGGATGACATCGAGACCAAATCGGCGTAATGTTGCAGCGCGCCTCTGCCTGTCCACCGGCAGCGGACATCGTGTCAAGCTGCGGTGGACCAATGACCAAATGACCAAATGACCAATGCTTGCGGTAAGCTGCTACCCGCGCCGCATTGCGGCCGCTAGGGAAAATGCCAGTGTCAACTCTCACCCGCCTCATGCTGGATGTGAAGACGGGACAAGGAAGGTCTCATGCTGCCGCCAGACTCTCAGCCTCTCCCCGTGCCTTCGAGTTCGCCCCTCCCCTTGTCCCTAATCGAACACTCCAATCGCTCCTCCGGCGGATATCTGCCGCCGTTAGGCCCGGACCTCAAGGTTCTGATGGTCTGGCCGCGTTTTCCACCCTCCTACTGGGGCTTCGAAGGCGTTCTCGAGATCATTCCTGAGCGCGCGATGACCCCGCCTCTGGGGCTGGTCACCGTGGCGGCGCTCTGCCCCTCGACCTGGGAGATACGGCTTCTCGATCACGCCTTCCAAGAGGTGCGCGATGAAGATCTGCTATGGGCCGACCTGGTGATGGTCAGCGCCATGCACGCGCAACGGGCCGATGCCCTAGAAATTCTCGCCCGCGCCCGCGCCTTCGGGCGACGCACCTTTGCCGGTGGCCCATGGCCCAGCACCCACCCCGAGGCGGCGCTTCCCGTGGCGGATCATGTCATGGTGGGCGAGGCCGAAGAGGCTTTTCCCGGCATCGCCTTGGAGCTCGAGCGGGGCACGGCGCGCGCTTTGTACCGCGTCACCGACAAGCCCGATATGACCACGAGCCCGGTGCCGCGCTTCGACCTGCTCAAACTCGACAAATATACGTCGATGCCCATCCAGTTCTCCCGCGGATGCCCATTCCAGTGTGAATTCTGCGACATCATTACCATCTACGGGCGCCGCCCACGCGCAAAAACGCCTGCGCAAGTGATTCGCGAGTTGGAAGTGCTGCGCGGCCTGGGCTGGCGCAATGAAGTGTTTATCGTCGACGACAACTTCATCGGAAATCACCATCAGGCCTTGGCGCTTGCGCTCGAGCTGGCCGCGTGGCAGAAGCTCAATCACCAACCCTTCTCCTTCTATACCGAAGCGTCGCTCGACCTGGCCGCCCGCCCCGAGCTTATGGATGCCATGGTCGCGGCGAATTTCATGTATGTCTTCATCGGCATTGAGACGCCCTCCGCCGAAGCGCTGAAAGAATCGCACAAATTTCAGAATCTGCGCAGCAAAGATAACGTCGCCCAAGTACGGCTGATTCAGGAGCGAGGACTGTGGGTGCTCGCCGGCTTTATTGTCGGTTTCGACGCCGATGACGAGACCATCTTTGCCCGCCAGCTGGAGTTTATCGACCGGACCGCCATCGCCTGGGCGATGGCCGGCATTCTGCAAGCGCCCCCCACCACGCCTTTGTACGATCGGATGAAACGGGAGGGGCGTCTGATCGAAGACAGCACCTCGACCTCGAACTTCAGCTCTCCCAATTTCCGCACCATCATGCCCCTGCCTGTCCTGCTGCGTGGTCTATGCACTTTGCTCGATGGCTTGTACCAGCCGGACGCCTTTTTTGATCGCGCATATCATTCGTTGGAAGTATGGCGGCCGCGGGCGACGCAAAAGCCTCCCTCCCTCCCCATGTCCTACAACCTGCGCGTGCTCTTGTCCTCGATGTGGCACCAGGGGCTTCGCTCGAGCTACCGCCGCAGCTACTGGCGGTTCCTGGGCAAGCTCACTTACTCCTGGTGGCGCGAGGACGCAAAGATGTGGCTGGGATTCATGGTGCTGCTCTCCGCGCATCACTTTGTCCTATACTCCCGGCAAGTGATCGACCAGCTACTTCAGGAATGCGATGCTCTCGATAAAGCCGGGTATTCGGATCCGGGGTCCTTGGCAAACCAACGGGTTGGGGATGGCGAGCGGACCCAGACAAAAGAAGTAATTGCCAGCTAGCGCCGGTTCACACTACTGGGGTGGCGAGCGTTGAGCTGCCTTAGGAAAAAATCTTCACTCCTGCTGCCTCAGCCGCGGTCTTGAGCTTTGTGTCCAGCGTTGCCAGCACCAATCCTTCGCGTGTCGCGAGTTCAAGGTAGGCAGCGTCATAGGCGGAGAGACCATGTCTTCGCGCAAGTTGCAAGGTATCGCCCAGAGCTCTCGACGCGGTCTGGATGTCCGTCTCGATCGGCAATCCCTTGAGGAGTTCTAGAAATCGTGCGATCCCGGAGGAGGTCAGGCGCTCCCGCCGCTCCCCGGCAACCAATGCATTTGCCACCTCAACGGCCCATAGCGAGGGGACAACCGCTTGCCTGTGCTCCATCGCATCCAGGACCTTATAGGCGAGGTCACTGTGCTCGTCTGGATAACACCAGGTCATGGCGACCGACGCGTCGAGAACCAAACTCTCCATCAGAGACGACGCCCTTCGTCGATCAGATCTCGCACCGTCGCCCCTGCGGGAAGCGATTGTTCACGCCCGAATTCTTTCAATTCGGCGATCACTTGCTTAAGTTCTTTGCGGGGCTGCGGTTCTGCTGGCACCAGCATCGCGACAGGCACGCCATGCCTGGTAATGGTGATACGCTCGCCCTTCTCGACTCGCTCAAGCAGCGCCGAGAGATGCGTTTTGGCTTCAAAGGAACCGACAAAAGACATATGACACCTTCAAACTAGTCTACATCTAGTCTTATATTCCCATTCATCCACCCGTCACATCCCCGGTTGTCATATTTCTCGATATCGATGATAATATATCTCGAAATCGAGGATTGACTATGTCCCCCGCGACGCCCAACATTGCCGGCTATTCCTTCGATCAGGCTCCTGACCTGACAGACGCGGCCGAGCGCGAACGTCTCAGTTCGAGCGCCATAAAGGCCTTTGTGAGGATTGCCGGGAAATGGGGGTTGAGCGAGGCGCAGGCGCGGGGTCTGCTCGGCGGCGTAGCTTCCTCCACCTTTCATGCGTGGAAGACCAGGCCGCGCGGCAGGAAGCTCGACCAAGACACGCTGATGAGGATATCGCTGATCATCGGCATCTATAAGGCATTGAATATTTACTTCGGCCCGCAGTGGGCGGACCGCTGGGTAGTGCTCGCCAATCGCGGCCCGATGTTTGCCGGCCACGCTCCGATCGACTACATGCTTCGCCATGGGCAGCCGGGAATGCTCGAGGTGCGCCGCATGCTCGACGCCTGGCGGGGTGGCCGTTGACGCCTCCGCTCCTCGATTGGGCATTGGACGCAATGCACCGCCTTATTCCCTCCCGCTATAGCGAATCGGGAACCGTACTGGCAAATGTCGCCGACGGTGACGCCATGCTTCAAGACCTCATCCTGCTTGATGGCGCGACCAACGAGCGCATTCAAGGGGAACAGCAGGGGCTGATCGGGATTAGCATCTACGAGTTGGTCTATGGCATCGCCAATGCCCATATTGTCAACGCGGCATTCTGTCACACCAGCAAATTTGGTTCCCGCTTTTGCGACCCAACGCGCGGCGCCTGGTATTCGGCGGAAGAATTGGAGACGTCGCTTTCAGAAGTGGCCTACCACAAGGCGAAGCGGCTGGCGGAAATCATCGTTCCCGATCTTCCGGGAAATCGGCCGGATGAAGACGTCTCCACCTACGACGATTGGCTGGCTGACTTCCGAGCGACGTTTCACACGCTCCGGCCCGCGGACAAATATGCGGAATGTCTTCAGGCAGAGCCAGTGCCGCAGTGCTACGCGGCCTCTCAGCAGATGGCAACCCGGCTGCTCGGCGAGCAGTCGAATGGTCTTTACTATCCGAGCGTCCGGCGCCCTGGCTATTTCTGCCTTGTGTGTTTCCGGCCGGCGCTCGTTTATAGCCCGCGGCGCGGCCAGCGCCTGGAGATAACTTTCCGAGCGAACGCCACGGGCTACTCGCATCAGGTCCGGCCGGTTTCTTCCTAAGATTTTTTGGAGGCTCCCGTATTGTGCGAATCCCCAGCTTGCGCCGATGTATCTGGGGAGACTATCCTCTGTCAGTTCGAAGAACCCGCGCAAGCACCATGTCGGACGCGCCTCCGCTCTAGCCTCCGCTCTCCAGGCACACCGTTTCGACCGCATCGCGGGGACCCCGGCGCTCTTTCGGACCTTGGTTGTTCCGGCCCTGGCTATTCCGACCCTGGCTATTCCAATCCTGATGCTGTTCCGAGGAGGAGAGAGAAATGACTACATCCGCTTCCATAGGAAGATCGATCGATCCCGACAAACTCAACGCGCTGCTCATGCGGGCAGTGCAGGATATGGGCGCGGCAATGCAGGCGCCGCTGATTCTTATTGGAGACAAGCTGGGTCTCTACCGCGCCATGGCTGATGGCGAGCCGGTAACCCCGGCGGAGTTGGCCAAGCGAACGGGCACCGCGGAGCGTTATATCCGGGAGTGGTTGAATGCGAATGCGGCGGGAAAATTTGTAGAATACGACGCTGCGGCTGGCACCTATTTCATGACGCCCGAGCAGGCGCTGGCATTGGCGATGGACGACACGCCGGTCCATCTGCCGGGCTTCTACTATATGCTCGCGTCCCTGATGAAAGACGAAGACAAGCTTACGGAGATCTACCGGACCGGCAAAGGCATGGGCTGGCACGAACATGAGAAGGGCTTATTTGAAGGTTGCGAGCGATTCTTCCGGCCGACCTATCTGGCCAATCTGGTTTCGAGCTGGATTCCTGCCCTTGAGGGTGTCGACGCGAAACTGAGGGCCGGCGCGCGCGTAGCGGACATCGGCTGCGGGCATGGCGCTTCTACGCTGCTGATGGCGAGCTCCTATCCTCGGTCGGAGTTCTTCGGGTTCGACTATCATTCCGCAGTCGATTGAGAAGGCGCAAGAGAAGGCCGAAGCGGCCGGGGTCGGCGATAGAGTTCATTTCGCGGCCGCGCCCGCCAAGGCGTTCCCTGGCAAAGACTATGACCTGGTCGCGTTCTTCGACTGCCTGCACGACATGGGCGATCCCTCCGGCGCCGCGCGTCATGTGCTCGGATCGCTTGCGCCCAACGGCGCTTGGATGATCGTCGAACCCTTCGCAAACGATGACACCGCGGCGAACCTCAATCCGGTGGGCCGTATCTTCTACTCGGCGTCGGCCACGATATGCGTGCCCTGTTCCCTCTCGCAAGAGGTTGGGCTGGGGCTGGGAGCCCAAGCTGGGCAGGCAAAGCTTGAGCGTGTCGTCCGTGACGGCGGTTTCACGCATTTTCGGCGGGCGGCGGAGACTCCGTTCAACATGGTATTTGAAGCTCGCGCGTAGGCTTTAGCAGGAAAACCGGCGCTGGGCTTGGTGCGGGATCGGGCGGCAAGCCAGGGTCGGGGTCGGGTGGGGGAAGGCGTACGGGCGGCGCGGGCTCTGGATCGGGGCCGGGCTCTGGATCAGGATCCGGCACACCAGGGTTCGGCACAACATCGGGCGCTCCGGTGTCGGGCTCTCCGATGCCGGGTAGCCCGGCAGTTTCTCGCAGATCAAAATCGAGGCTGGCGGTGAACGCCGATCTTCGAACGAACAGGCTCATACCCCCATATCCCCCCATCTCTGATGAGAGTTGAACAGGGGCCTGCCGGTTGCCCTCAAAAAGGCTGAGCCGGTATGCCTAAGCCGCGTGCCCAATCACGGTGCCCGTTCGGATTAGACCGCAGTTCCTTTCCAGAATGACCTCCGCTTCCCGCGTCCGTTCAGCGGCGTCGACCAGCACAAGAACTCCGTTGACGCCTAATATTTGATCGACGAGCTGAATCCTCACTTCAGGGACGCCCAAAACTTGGAGGGTACTGTGAAGATCCACCTCGGAATACTCCTCTTCTCCATGTTGCGCGCCGGAAGTATGTCTTGCCGACATTTGCTCCGCGCCCTGGCGATGCAGATCGTGCTCGATCCAGTGCCGGAATCTCCAGGCCAGACTGTACTCGCTCTCCGGAGGCGTCGGTTCTCCCCAATGTCCCTTGTGGGAGCTCTCTTCGGCTTTCTTGCCTTCGGGAGAGAAGGCAATCGCCACCCGGTCTCGCCGGAAGCCGGCGCTCTCGAGATCGGCAATGGCGCCGTGTGCTGAGTGGCTTTCTGTAAAAAGAGCGACGACCAGATCGGGACCGATCGCGCTCGTGATCTTGATTGGAGCGGTTTCCATAGGATCCTCCTCACTGTCTGACTGTATCTGCAGTTATCCTCATCAACTACAGATGATGCATTCAGCGGCCTGGTTGACCGCCGCCTGCTCATCCAAGCTGAAAGTTCACTGCACGCCAGAGTACTCCTTCACGCGAGGGGAGGGTACGGCCTTTCGATCGCGGCGAGGTACACCGGTCACGATATCCATACGTACAAGTAGTCGCTGTCGCTCGATGTGGCGACATTCAATCCTTTTTCCCGGGTTGCACGATTGAGAGCCGACCGGATGTTCTCCTTTGTGTCGGGCAGCTCGGACAGAGGAACCTTCAAGGCCCGCCCCTGCTCCAGTTGACTGATGTCGTTGAGCAGCTGGGAGACGATCTCCTTATGCTTGCCGTTCCTACCGGTCGGAACGTCGGCCTGGGACATGGATTGAAAGTTCATCGGAGCGATCCTAAGATTTTCGAGCTTTTCGGTCTTTTCGGTTTTGGCCATCCCCTTCTCCTCCTAAGGCAGTCATATCGTATCGCTAATCGTACCACTAACCTACCGCAGCGATAACCTAACATATCCACGCCGGAAGTGACAAGTGCGTCTCACGTTTGCCTCGCGCGTCTCTCTCGCCCAGCTGCCGCTACCCTCTAAATGGCACATACATAAAGATTTAACCCATATTTTAACAATGCTGCTAGGGTGACCATAGAGGTATGCGTCGATGCCAGCACTCAGTTTTGAAACAGTCCCGTTAGATGAAATAATGCGGAAGGGGTTGACCGCCGAACCGAATCCTCATCGTCCAGTGATCCTTGTGGTCGACGATGAGCACGTGATCGCGGATACGCTTGTTACGATCCTCAGGAGCCAAGGTTTCGCGGCTATGCCAGCCTACGATGCAGAGAGTGCCTTCGACCTTAGCTGCGTCATCCCTCCGGAGTTGCTGCTCAGTGACATCGTCTTACGGGACAAGAGCGGCATCGACTTGGCGATCGCTATGAAAGACTCTGTACCGGATTGCAAAGTACTGTTGTTTTCCGGGCAAGCTGCCACCGCGAATCTACTTGCCGCGGCCCGCGACGCGGGGCATGACTTTACCGTGTTGGCTAAGCCACTGCACCCAACGGACCTCTTGGCGAACATCCGCGAATTGGATGCGAAATTTCAATGTGAACCGCCATCGGAGATCGAAGCTCGCCCTGCGATATTCGCCTGAAGGAACCCAATGGGAACCGCCCGATTGGATAGGAGGACGTAGTGGTCGAGAAAGAAACAGGAGACGACGCGCTCGAAACCGAAATCGCGGAACCCAGAAAAGCGGAACGGCTGCTTCCGCTTCGTGAGGCGCAGTTACGGGATTTTCTCGAGAGCGCAGCCGTTGCCATGCACTGGGTAGCGGCAGACGGGACGATTTTGTGGGCAAACAAAGAGGAACTCAAGCTTCTGGGTTATCATCGCGACGAATATGTCGGTCATTCAATCAGCGAGTTCCACGTCATCCCGGCCGCCACACTCAGTTCGCTTTGAACGAAGCCATATCCGCTTTGAGCGAAGCCATATCGATGACAAAGCGATAGCGCACGTCGCTCTTGAGAACGCGCTCATAGGCCTCGTTGACCTTCTGAATCGGCACCACTTCAATGTCGCTGACAAGGCTGTGCGTGGCGCAGAAGTCCAACATCTCCTGTGTCTCCTCAATGCCGCCGATCGCCGAGCCGGCAAGACTGTGGCGTCCGAGAATCAGAGAAAAAGATGAGACCGGGGTTGGCTTGTCGGGAACGCCGACCACCACCATCGCGCCGTCCACCGAGAGCAGGCTGAGGTATTGATTCCAGTCCAGCTCCACCGAGACCGTATTGATGATCAGGTCAAAGGAGCCTTGCAGCTTCTCGAAAGTCTCGGGATCCGACGTCGCATAGTAATGATCGGCGCCCAGACGCATGGCGTCCTTTTGCTTGTTGAGTGAATGGCTGAGGACCGTGACCTCCGCGCCCAATGCATGCGCGATTTTGACGCCCATGTGCCCAAGACCGCCCAGCCCGACGATCGCTACCTTCTTGCCTGGGCCGGCCTGCCAATGCATCAGCGGGGAGTAGAGGGTGATTCCCGCGCAAAGCAGCGGAGCGCATGCGTCGAGCGGCAAATTCTTCGGCATGTGCAGGACATAGTCTTCATTGACCACGATCTTGTCGGAATACCCGCCCATCGTGGGCGTGCCATCGTGTTCGCGGCTGTTGTAGGTGAGGACCAATCCCTGGCTGCAGTATTGCTCCAGACCCTTCCGGCACTGGGGGCAGTCGTGGCAGGAGTCGACAAAGCAACCAACCCCGGCCCTGTCGCCGGCCTTGAACTTGCTGACCTTGCTGCCGACAGCCGTCACCACTCCGGCAATCTCATGGCCGGGAACCATTGGGAAGATGGAGCCGCCCCATTCGTCGCGTACCTGATGAATGTCCGAGTGGCAGATGCCGCAGTACTGTATGTCGATTGAGACATCATGGTCTCCCGGTTCGCGGCGCTCGAAGGAGTAGGAGCCGAGAGGAGCCTTGGCGGCCGCTGCTGCATAACCTTTTGCTTTGGACATGGTCGACTCCCTTATCAAGCACAAGCTTAAACCAGGTCATCCTGAGCGCCTCGCACTCATCTCGGCCGGATTTTTGGAACGCGGTCCGGGTAATCGGATATAACGCCATCGGCGCCGAGACCGATGGCGTGGGTGATCAGCCTGGGCTCATTGACGGTATAGAGCAATACCTCCAGGCTGGCGCCATGAAACGCAGTAACGAGCTCGGCGGTTGCGGCATCAAGAGCCACGCCAACCAGCGTCGCGTTCTCCTCGCATGCGAAGCCTGCTCCAGAAATTGGAACACACTCCATCAGCGCCATGGTTCTCGCCTGCTGGTCGATCCTGCGGATTGCAAATATCTCCGCGTGCAGGAAGGACGCATAGATCACCGAACCGGAAAAAGCCGACGCTTCGACCGCCCGGTAAAGGTCTGGCCCGATGCCTGGTGTTTTGGCTTCAAGAATCACCCCGGCTTGCCCGCTTGCCGCTGCCAGCGCCGCTTCCACACATGGGACGCGTTCTCCGTCGCCCGCGTCGAGCAACTGCAACTCATCCCATGTCTTCTCACAGACCAGACCGGTGCCGTTGGTGGTGCGGTCCACGCGCTCATCGTGCATGAGCACGAAGCGCCCATCGCGAGTGCGTTGGACATCCACTTCGACAAAATCGACGCCCAGGTAAATGCCCTTGCGGATGGCGGCTATTGTGTTCTCTGGAGCATGACCTGCGGCTCCACGATGGCCGATTCGAAGAATCCGCTCGCTATTCCCCTTACTTTCCATAGCAATTTCTTCTATCAACCCGCGAAACTCATGCTACGCTGCGCAACCCCGTGCATCCAATTAGATGCTATGCAGCAGGAGTCCCCGCGATCGGGATACGAAGAGGCGTTCGTCGATGTGACCGGCGCTCGCCTGCATTACTTGCATGCGGGAACCGGCGCACCGGTCTTCCTTATCCATGGATTGGTCGGTTCAAGCGAAAACTGGCATAACAACATCGACGCCCTCACTCAGAACGCCAGCGTCTATGCCATCGACTGGCTAAACATGGGTGAATCCCAAGGGATCGAGGGATTAGATGCCAGTCTCAGGGCCAACGCCAATCGTATTGTTCGAGCCATGGATTCGCTCGGTCTCGCCCAGGCCGACATCGTTGGCCACTCGTATGGGGGAGCCATTGCGCTGATGCTTGCTGCGTTCTATCCCAGGCGCGTTCGCAGGCTTATCCTCTTCGCGCCTGCCAACCCCTACAGCCACTCAAGCGATCTTATCGTGCGCATTTACAGCACCGTGTGGGGCAGGTTTGTCGCCCGGATGCTGCCCTTTCTTCCCGCGGCGATTCAGCGCATCGCGCTTGGAGCGCTCTATGGTGGCCCGGACCGCATTGGCGACAGCTGCTTGCAGGAGATTATCGACGTCCTGCGGTGCCCCAGCACATTACGGCACATCCTCTCCATCATTCGCTGCTGGTTCGCCGAAATGGCCACGCTAAAAGCCGCGCTCCGCCGCGTCGCGCGGATTCCAACGCTGCTGGTATGGGGCGATCGCGACCTCACGGTCAGTCTCGACTCCGGAATTCGGCTGCACCACAGATTGCGGCAGTCGGAGCTCATCGTAATGCCGGGCGGTCACTCCCTCTTCGAGGAGTCCCCGGAGGAGTCCAACCGCATCATGCTGGAGTGGCTTGGACGCCATTCGTTCGAGGCCCCAATCCCTGCCACGGCACCCGCCAGGTCCCATTCGCGTCCCCGCGATCGGGCCCGGTCCGTCTCCATCGCTGCGAAGACCAGGACCGCTCCGGCCATATCGCCCGGCACCTAGAGCAACCTTATATTGCAGGGCCCGCGCTAAACAGACGACGGGAAAACAGATCGGCGGCCTGTTGGATGCACAAGACCTAGCGTGATTCATTGCCGATCCAGACATTCTCTAGCGCCTCGCTTGTTGCTTCGGCGCGTTTTCCCGCAGTCTGTCGCGCTTTGCCCTCTTGCTCTGCTCGCCCCTTCCCAGGGCTCCCAATATTGCAGGGCTTCGCGGTGTTGCCCGCTCTCGCCCTCTTGCCGGTTCGCCCGATCCAGGGCTCACCTGCAATTCACCCCGTTACTTTTCTTCCAGGGCCCGCGCTAAAGCGCTCTGCCCTCTTGCTCTGCTCGCCCCTTCCCAGGGCTCCCAATATTGCAGGGCTTCGCGGTGTTGCCGCTCTCGCCCTCTTGCCGGTTCGCCCGATCCAGGGCTCACCTGCAATTCACCCACGCCGCAATTCACCCCAAATTGTCATCCCGACCGGAGTGAAAAGCCTGCCCTGAGCGAAGCCGAAGGGGATCTGCGGTTTTAGCAATCCCCACTCAGCGCACTTCTACGCGCCTATCACGGAAGCCTTTTCGGCTTCCAATATCGAGCCGAGCTTATCGGGTCCCTCTCCCCACCGTCGGCGAAGCCGGCGATTCATCGGCTCTGAGTAGAATCGCGCGACCATCTCACCCAAAAGACCCGCGAAGAGAATGACCGCGATGAAGAGTACTGGAACCGCCTTCATCGGCTTACCCGCCACCACGAAGAGGTGGAAAAGGGCGAAGACGACAAACATATGCGTGAGGTAGACCTCGTAGCTGCGCCGGCCCAAAACGAAAAACGGAGCAAGAATCCGCGGGCTGCGCCATCCGCTCTGAGCCGCGGCAATGATGACCATGCATGTGCCGATGGCGAGGATCGTCATATTCAGGCCGTTCCGGCCTAGTCCCCATGCGTATGCCCGGATGGAGAAGCCAAGGCTAAAGATCAAAATCGCGGTTCCGCAGCCTCCCAGCGTCAAAAGAACCCTCCGGGAAAGGCGCCGCCGGGCCACGAAGAGGGCAGTGAGCGAGCCGAGAGCGATGGCGTCCATCCCTCCGAGATAGGAGTACTCCTGCCAAACCTCGTTGCCGTGAGCGAACGCCGTCCGTCCAAACGGCCCTAAAACGACAAATGCCACAAGAACCGCGACCAGCAGTCTCCCCCGTCTGAGCAGCAGACAGAGGAGGGGAAAGAACAGATAGAACATTTCCTCGACGGACAAAGACCAAAGAATGTCCCAGTTGCCCGGCAGATAGCCGCGCCGCGCCTCGAGGACATTTACGTGAAAGGTGAGGGCCGCAAGCAGCGCCCGTCCCAGCCCGCCCGTCTTTGCCGGAACGATAAAGTCTTTGAGATGTGCGGCATGGAGCAAACTGAGGACAGCCAGCAGCAACAGAAGCAAGGGCACGATCCGGGCGATGCGGAGCAGGTAAAAGTCGCGGGCGCTGACATGGGAGGGTCTGCCCCACCGGCGCAGCGTGGTCGACGTGATGAGGAAGCCCGAGACCACGAAGAAAATCTGCACGCCGAACTGGCCGTTCCAAACAAGCGAGTACACAAGTTGTGCCGGGAGACCCCGCGTGTAGGGAACTTTCGCCCCCAGCAATCGCATGTTCACGTGATTCATCAACACGAAGAAGATCGCGAGGGCGCGAAGCAGATCGATCCCATCGAGCCTGGCCCAGCCCCGCGCCGGATTTCTCGACTGCTCGGAATCCATACTCTATGGTGCACTAGCGGGACACACTAGCGGGTCCGACCCAGCTGCAGTTCCCATTTGAGACAACAACGGTTGCGGCTAACTTACTACCGCGCCTCTGCGATTCTTCGTTTTTGGGTCGGCTTTCGGGTCGGGGGGTAAGATGGTGGTCCTGCGGAGTTTTGCGAACTGCTCCGGCCGAAGGCAATCGATGCGGAGATCCACCCTTATATTGATGGCCGTTTTGTGTTGGATGCCGGTCCTGGCCGGCGGGCAGAAGCCCGCGACGCCGCCGGCGCTGCGTCCCGAACCGGGTGCGACTCCGGCGCAGGGGCTGATTCAACTGGATGTGGTGGTCACGGACAAGTCGGGTAAACCTATTGCCGGGCTCAGCCAAAGCGACTTTACTTTGCTCGACAATAATCATCCGGCGTCCATCGTGGACTTCCACGCTTACGGCGGAGCGGAAGCTCCGCCGCCGCAGCCGGTGCGAGTGATTCTGCTGATCGACGCCGTGAACCTCGATTTTCAGGATGTCGCCTATTCACGCGACGGGATCGACCAGTTTTTGCGCCAGGACGGTGGACGGCTGGCACAGCCGGTGTCGATCTTCTGGTTCACCGACAAGACCCTGTTGATGCAGCCGGCGCCGTCAACGGACGGGAACGCGGTGGCCGCGCAGATAGACGCCATGGAAGGCAGCCTGCGCGATATTCGCCGGTCGGCAGGCGGTTGGGGCGCGTCCGAGCGCGTTCAGCTTTCGCTGCAGATGCTGGACCGCGTAGTGCATCTGGAGGCCAAGAATCCAGGGCGCAAACTGCTGATCTGGATCGGTCCTGGCTGGCCGATGGGGAATCCGCCTCCGGATCCGCGGATGTCGTCGAAGGCGCAGCAGGGGCTTTTCCAAAATATTGTGGAGCTATCGACGGTGCTGCGCGAAGGGCACATCGATCTATACAGCGTGGCGCACGGGATTGGAGCGACGTTCATGTACGAGGAGTACGTGAAGGGAGTGAAGAAGCCTTCGCAGGCGTATTTCCCGAATGTGGACTTGAGGGTGCTGGCGGTGCAGAGCGGGGGGCGCGTGCTGGTGCCGAGCAACGATCTGGCAGCCGAGATCGAGAGCTGCGTGCGGGATGCGAGCGCGTTTTATACGATTTCGTTTGCTCCTCCCCCCGCGGATGGACCCGACGAATATCACGAGCTGAAGATTCGCGTGGACAAGCCGGGCCTGGCCGCCCGCACCAACACTGGCTACTATAACGGGCTTCGGGCGGCGGAGCAGGTGGACGGCAGCGGGCCAGTTCATTAAGTTGGCAACGGTTTGGGTCACTACTCCCTAAAGCGACATCGAATTGGGACACTACCCAGAATAGGTTCGCAGCACATTGATGGCCGCAATTGGAAATTGAGCACACAAAGCCCCTCGTCGCCAAGAGGCTTTGTGGCAGAAAACCTAGGAAAAATGTAAAAGGCTCGCAGTTCCTCTACTTTGGCCCTTTGGAGCTTTCAAGAGTGTGCAATTTGACCGTTCGCGAATTTTTCGCCAATGAATAGAAGTAAGCCTGTGGATTTCAAATTAGGACACTACCCGTGATCTGTCTAGCCTAGCAACTGCTGGAGACTAACTCTGGACTTGTAATAGAAAAAGCGGACCGATCAACGAATCCGAAAATCATACTTCCTTCTGTGCGGATCCAGGGGGCAGGTCAGGCGGTCAGTGCTCCTTGGAAACATTTCTCGGAAATATTTCCACCTGCAGTTTCGCTCGGCGCCAAAATCCGTTTCGTCCTACGATCCGACGATCCTGCCTTACGCTGAAACTGGACCCTCGCTCGAATCCATGTCGAGCACGACGAGCTCAGAGCCAAGGGAGACTCGACAGACGGGCGAGAACGTTCTGTCGGAACCCGCGCTCCACCCGCTGGGGGCCTGCTATGGGGCAAATTCGTTGAGTCAAGGGCGAGAGAAGCGTATTATCGGGTGCGCTTGAACTATCTGTTGTGTGTTGTGTGGGCCGAGCGACACAAGCCGGACGGTCAAGTCGGAAATTCCGGGATTAGATTTAGGATGTCGATTCAGTTGCATCGGAACCGCCCGGGAAGAAACGACGGAAAGGATCGACTATGAATGCGAAGTGCACGTTGCGTATGAGCGCGGGTGTCGTCCTGCTGGTGGTTGTGGCGTTCGTGATTGCGGGATCGCACCAGTCTTCGGCTGCCTCGCCCCGTTCCGCGTCCAAGGTTGAGGTCCCGAAATTCGTTGTGGACCCATCTTGGCCACACATCCCGAACGGGTGGACGCTGGGCCAGGTGTCCAGCGCGGCGAGCGACCCCGATGGCAACATCTGGGTCCTTCATCGCCCGCGAACGGTAAAGCCCGGTGTGACAACCGGGCCCCCGGTGATGGAGTTCGATCAGGCGGGCAACTACATTCGGGGCTGGGGTGGACAGTCGGGAGATGGTTATACGTGGCCTTCGACCGAGCACGGAATTACAGTGGACTACAAAGGGAATGTGTGGATCAGCGGCAATGGCGACGACGATCAGATCCTGAAGTTCACGGAAGATGGGAAATTTTTAATGCAGATCGGTCAACCCAGCCAAAAGAAGACGAACGCGGATACGACGAGTCTTTGGAAGCCGGCGGACGTGTTCGTCTATCCCAAGACCGATGAACTCTTTGTTGCCGACGGGTACGGCAACAAGCGCATCATCGTTTTCGACGCGGAAACGGGCAAGTACAAACGCATGTGGGGCGCGTTCGGCAACACTCCGACGGACGATCCCCCGCGTCCCCCGGCCTTAACAGGTGAGGCCGCAAAAGCTGCAGCCGCTCAAAGGGAAGCCAAACGTACTCTGGCCACGGGATTTGATCCCCAAGATCCGGGGCCTTCGCAGTTCGTGCCACCCGTGCACGGCGTCAAAGTCTCAAATGACGGCCTCGTGTATGTCGCCGACCGCGGCGGCAAGCGGGTGCAAGTATTCACTACCGAAGGCAAATACATAACCCAGGTATGGATCGACCGCTGGTGCGAGCAAGCTGGAGGCGGGTGCAATAACGGCAACACAGCCGCCAGCGTGGCCTTCTCGGCGGATCCCGAGCAGCGCTTCTTGTATGTCGCTAGCAGGAGCCCAGCACGGATCTGGATATTAGACCGCAAGACGCTACAAGCCTTGGACTCGTTCGGGCGGCCGGGCATAGCGCCTGGCGAGTTCGACGTTCTTCATCACATGACAACGGACAATAAAGGCAACCTCTATACTTCGGAAGTCGAGGATGGCAGGCGAATCCAAAAATTCGTGTTTAAGGGTCTCGTTTCGGCGCCTGTGCCAGCGAAATAACAGAACGAATTACAATCCGAATGGTGAAGAGGAGTCTAACGAAGCGACGGATTCGGGTAGTGTCTGAAATCAGCGATATTCGAGAATATAAAGAGCCTTTGGCGGCGGAGCAGGTGGACGGCAGCGGGCCCGCTCATTAAGTTGGCAACGGTTTGTCGCCTCTACTCCTGAAGCGACGTCGAATTAGGACACTACCCAGAACGGTGCGCGGCACACTGCTCGACGCGATTGGAGATCGAGTACACAAGGCCCCTTGTCGTGCAGGTGACCTGCCCCCGGAAAACTCTACCAGTTGAAGCTGGAGTTCTCTCGTAAATTGAACGGGAGGACGGAGCATGAAGAAGAGCCGATACAGCGAAGAGCAGATCATCGGGATTTTGAAGCAACATGAGGCAGGATTGAAGACGGCGGATCTGTGCCGGGAGCATGGGATAAGCGCGGCGACATTCTACGGCTGGAAGGCGAAGTACGGTGGCCTGGAGGTGAGCGAGGCTCAACGGTTGAAGCAGATGGAGGACGAGAACCGGCGGCTGAAGCAGTTGGTAGCCGATCTGAGTCTGGACCGCGAAGCTCTGAAAGCGGTGATAAGAAAAAACGGCTGGAGCTTGCCGGGCTGAGAGAAGATGTTGCGTTCGTGTCAGTGGAGTTCAAGCGGAGCGAGCGTGCAGCCTGCAAGCTGCTGGGTGTGGATCGGTCGAGCTATCGTTACGAGCCGAGGCCAGATCGCAACGCGGAGTTGCGCGAGGCGCTGATCCAACTGGCACGGCAGAAGCCGCGGTACGGCTACCGGCGTCTGCACGTGCTGCTGGAGCGTCGGGGCCGTGAGGTGAACGTGAAGCGGGTCTACCGGCTGTATGCGGAAGAAGGGCTGGCGGTGCGGCGGAGGAGGCGCAAGCGTCTGGTGCGCGATCCGTTAACGGCGCCGAGACTGCTTCGGGCCAATCAGGAGTGGGCAATGGACTTCGTCGTGGATGGACTGGCGAACGGCCGGATGGTTCGCATTTTGAGCGTGGTCGATGCTTATACCCGCGAGTGTCTCGCTCTGGAAGCGGACGTGAGCCTGGGCAGTGGGCGGGTGACACGGGTGCTGGATCAGTTGATTGAGGAGCGCGGCCATCCGGAAAGTGTGCGCTCCGATAATGGGCCGGAGTTCTGTTCCCGGCAGATGCTGGGCTGGGCCGAAGAGCAAAAGATCGCCTTAGTCCATATCCAACCGGGCAGACCAATGCAAAATGGGCATGTCGAAAGCTTCCATGGGCGCCTGCGTGACGAGTGCTTGAACGCGCACTGGTTCCGGACGTTGAACGATGTACGAAGCACTCTGGCAGACTGGCAGCAGGAGTATAACTGGGAACGCCCGCATAGTTCGTTGGGCTATCGGACGCCGGCCGAGTTCCGGCAGAGTACAGGCTATGCGGATATGGAAAGCCAAGAGCGCTTCCCACATCCGCACAGCCTCGACGGCGGCGGAGGGATATTTCCAAAGCCAAACCTAAATCGAGAATCTACAGTTATCACTGGTTGAGAAAAACGGGGCAGGTCAAAAGCTCTTGCGACTTCCGCCGAGCAATCGCATGTTGTCGTGATTCATCAATACGAAGAAGATCGCGAGGGCGAGCCTGGCCCACCCCCGTGCTGGTAGTGTCCGACACGTATGCGGTGGGGCGCAGCAGGTTGTGGTGGATTTTTTGTCTTAACGCGCTGGAGTGTGCGTTTCGATCATCATCGGATTCTTCCGCATGGGGACAAAAGAATCCGCGCTAGAATCCGCGCTGCGCTCCAGCAGGGGGGATGGTTTCTTAAATTGCTTGCTGAGCGCAAGCCCCTGCTGCTGGTATGACGAACCGATTGTTGAGCCATATACCTTATCGGGGATATCTGCCATCTTATAGTAGTGCAATCTCCCGATCACATCCCCATCCTCTAACACGATGGGGACTTCATATGCCCGGACTTCGAGAACCGCCTTCGTCCCGCATATGTCCCCCTTTTTCGACCCATAGCCGAAGCCCGGGTCAAAGAAGCCTGCATAGTGGACACGAAATTCCCCCATGGTGGGATCATGAGCAACCATTTCTGCTGCATATCCCAGTGGGATACTCACCCTACCCTTTGAGGCCAATAGATAAAACCCCCCCTTTTCGAGAATGAGGCGCTTTTCAGGATTGCGTGGGATAGCTTCCCAGTAGTCAGCTGGATCATAGTATGCAACCTTATCGAGTTCTATTGTTTTCGCAGAACCCTTTGCCTTATAGGCAACTATGTCGTTGCCCTTGTCGCCTTCCAAGTCCACCGTTAACTCTATCCCGTTCCCGTCCCCGATGTTGGTGGGGTTCCCTTGCGCGTCATAGAGGAGGGTCTGTTCCTTAGCTAGTTTTTTTAAACCCCCATTGGTTATCGGCTCAAGCGAGTTCCCCCGCACAAAACGCAACTGGTTTAATCTCATTCCGGGTTTGACGAGGATTGGGAATGTTCTGGAGGAGACTTCGACAAATAACAGCCCTTTGTAGTTCTTGGGAACGCGGTCGAACTGATCCCCATGTTCCGTTATTAGGCGCGTGAACACATCAAGACGGCCAGTCGTGCTTTTTGGGTTAGCAACTGCCTGTACGCCGCTTGGCAATCTCAATCGTTCCAGTAACGGGATCACGTACACCGCCCCAACCTCCAAAAATGGTGGGCTTGGCTGGCTGAGATCAATAACGCTGCCACCAAGCATTTCTTGGACTTTGGTCAGGAACGTCGCCGAACGGCCTCGGAGGAAGCTAGCTTTGACGGGGTAAGCCACATCCCCTAGCCGCAGATCAATGCTTGCCGGCTGAACGTTGGAGTCAGGTACGTTCGGAGTTGCGTTTATCTGCCCACTCGCGACCATCCGCCGGATCTCCTGCCATGGCAAAATCCCTTCATTCCCTTCTTTGCTTTCCAGCTCTGGGAATAGTGACCGTTCGCTCTCCACTTCAGGCATTGCTCTTTCTCCCTAATGATTGGTATCGCTATTTTTCAATTTATTACGATGCTTTTCTATCAGCCTTTTCTCGTGGTATCGCGTATAGCAATCCAGAGAGCAAAAGCGGCCATTGCGCATCGCTCCATCCCCTACAGCCTGCATTTCGTGGATTTGCGTGTGGCACTGGGGGCAGATTTTCTGCTCCCAACATTCAAGCAAAAAGTCGGCTTCTTCCAGTGTGCTCATTATCCTCACGTCCCGGCCTAGCGGAGCATATCAATCTAGACCCCTGTGGATTCTTCGCAAAAGTGGATTACTACGCAAGTGCAACGCCATCATCTAGATGGGGCCTTGCGGGTATATGGATATATGTGCCCATTTTCAGTTCAATACGCTAATTGCGCCCACCCAACGTCCACGGTCATCGCGACTGTCACCCACTTGGGGCGTCAAGGTGATAATTCCGATTCCGAAAGAGGCGATCAACACGCTAACGGGCCGTTGCCTAGAGTTTCATCCATTCGCACTTCTCCCTCTTCTGTACTATATCCACGCTAAAGCGCACCACTACCCGCCTGTCCTCCCCCCATTGACGCTCGACCCGGCTCTTGCTATCTTTAATAGATTGCGCTGAAGCCCGTGAAATGCGCGGAAATCAGCCCCGAAACAGGGCGTATTCTGGCTTGGCGCAATAGTACGAACAATCGCATCGGTGCCTGCGACCGCCTTCTACCTTGGAAGGTTATGCGGGCCGGAACTCGCGAAACGGAGCTGGCTTCTTCTTTGTGTGCGTGAGAGCGCACCGGGCGTATAGGCGCGGAACAACGCGGAACGCCAAGATTCCAAGAAGCTACGCACGGCCACCGTCGCAAGTTCTCGTCTGGTACTGAGAAGCAGCTGCGAAGCATGGCAAGCGGCTTCATGTTCCGGGAGAGGCGCAAGGGATTGGCGCTGTCCGGGAGATGTGCTGCATGCGGGAGCAGTGTTTCAGGCCTGGTTCCAACTCGGGGCTGAAGCGCGCGCGTTGTCCGCACGGTGTGCCTTTGCTCGGATGCTCATTAGGTCGGGCGCTGACGTTAGGTGTTTGGGTTTGAGTTTTGTAATGAATGTATTAAGGAGTCAGGTTTGCCTACATTTAGCCAGCTCGTGAGAAAGGGCCGCACGGCGCCGCGTTATAAGACGGCCTCGCCGGCCTTGCAGGGATCGCCGCAGCGGCGCGGGGTCTGCACGCGTGTCTACACGCAAACGCCGAAAAAGCCGAACTCGGCCCTGCGCAAGGTGGCTCGCGTCCGGTTGACCAATGGCGTTGAAGTGACAACCTACATTCCCGGCATCGGTCACAATTTGCAGGAGCACTCGATCGTGCTGATCCGCGGCGGAAGAGTGAAGGATCTGCCCGGAGTGCGCTATCACGTGGTGCGGGGAACGCTCGATGCCGTCGGCGTTGCCAATCGCAAGCAGAGCCGGTCGAAGTATGGCGCCAAGCGGGCCAAAAGCGCGGCGAAGTAGGTCCTGGTCGAACCAGCAAGCAGTGCTTGCTGGGGTGGAAGAGGGCAAAGCGCTTTAGCGCGGACCCTGAAATATTAGGAAAAGGGTGAATTGCGGAGCGAGCCCTGGGAAGGGGCGAGCAGAGCAAGAGGGTAAAGCGCTTTAGCGCGGACCCTGAAATATTAGGGAAAGGGTGATTTGCGGAGCGAGCCCTGGGAAGGGGCGAGCAGAGCAAGAGGGTAAAGCGCTTTAGCGCGGACCCTGAAATTTTAGTACTTTTGAAGGAAGTTTAAGGTCATATGCCGAGAAAAGGTCATATCGCGAAGCGGGACGTTCCTGCGGATCCTGTGTACAGCTCATCCTTGGTCACCAAGTTCGTCAATTCCATGATGTGGGACGGCAAAAAGTCGACTGCGCAGGGCATCTTCTATGAGGCGATGCGAAATCTGGAGCAGAAGGGTGGCGACGAGGCTCTGAAGCTGTTCAAGAAGGCTGTCGAAAATTGCAAGCCGCTGCTTGAGGTCAAGACGCGGCGTGTTGGCGGCGCCAACTATCAGGTGCCGATCGAAGTGGGTCCGGAGCGCCGGACCTCGCTTGCCATCCGCTGGCTGGTGACGTACGGCCGGGCGCGCGGAGAAAAGGGCATGATCGACAAGCTGACCAATGAGCTTCTCGACGCGGCCAATGGTCGCGGCGCGGCGATGAAGAAGAAAGAAGACGTTCATCGCATGGCCGAAGCCAATAAGGCCTTCGCCCACTATCGCTGGTAAGCATCCGTCCATCGCCGGTCAGGGCTGGACGAAACGGAAACAAGCAAGAGCAAAAAAAACCGCGAGCCTCCGTGTAGTGCCTCGCGCGAGATTGAGAGAATACCGTGCCTCGTCTAGTTCCACTGAATCGTTGCCGGAACATCGGAATCATGGCGCATATCGACGCCGGGAAGACAACGACGACCGAGCGCATCCTGTTTTATACCGGCATTACCCATCGCATTGGCGAGGTGCACGAAGGCACCGCGACGATGGATTGGATGGAGCAGGAGCAGGAGCGCGGCATCACCATCACCTCGGCCGCCACCACCTGCACCTGGCGGGATATTCGCATCAACATCATCGACACCCCGGGCCACGTCGACTTTACCGCCGAGGTCGAGCGCAGCCTGCGCGTGCTCGATGGCGCGGTCGCCTGCTTTGACGCGGTGCACGGCGTCGAGCCGCAATCGGAGACGGTATGGCGTCAGGCTGACAAGTATGGCGTGCCGCGCATTTGCTTTATCAACAAGATGGATAAGATGGGCGCCGACTTCGAGCACGCCATCGATACCATCCGCAAGCGGCTGAACGCGAAACCGGTCGCCATTCAGATTCCCATCGGCCAGGAAGCCGGTTTCAAGGGCGTGGTCGATTTGATCGACATGCGCGCCATCTTGTGGCACGACGAAAACATGGGCGCCGAGTACTCGATTGAAGATATTCCGGCCGATCTGGTCAAGAAGGCGGAGGCCTTCCGCATGCAGTTGGTCGAGTCGGTCGCCGAAAACGACGATGCCATGCTGCACAAGTTCCTGGAAGGCGAAACGCCGACCTCGGCCGAACTGAGCAAGGCTCTTCGCGGAGCCACCATCGCCATGAAGCTTTTCCCCGTGCTTTGCGGGAGCGCTTTCAAGAATAAGGGTGTGCAAACGCTGCTCGATGCGGTGGTCGATTATCTCCCCAGCCCGCTTGAGATTCCCCCGATCGAAGGCTTGAATCCGGACAATCCCGAAGAAACGCTCATCCGTCATGCCGATGACAGCGAGCCCCTCGCCGCTCTGGGCTTCAAGATCATGACCGACCCGTTTGTCGGGCAGTTGATCTTTATCCGGCTTTACTCCGGCCAATTGAAGACTGGGGACACGGTTCTCAATCCGCGGACGGGCAGAAGCGAGCGCATCGGCCGCCTGCTCAAGATGCATGCCAACAAGCGGGAAGAGATTAGCGAGATCTATGCTGGCGATATCTGCGCGTGCGTCGGCTTGAAGAATCTCGTCACCGGCGACACGATCTGCACGGAAAAGTCACCGATCGTTCTTGAGTCGATCGATTTTCCCGCGCCGGTGATCGCCGTGGCCGTCGAGCCGAAGACCAAGGCCGATCAGGAAAAAATGGGGTTGGCTCTGGCCAAGCTGGCGCAGGAGGATCCTACCTTTAAGGTGCATACGGATCCCGATTCGGGCCAGACCATCATTAGCGGCATGGGCGAGCTGCACCTCGAGATCATCGTCGACCGCATGATGCGCGAGTATAAGGTCGAAGCCAATGTGGGCAAGCCTCAGGTGGCGTATCGCGAGACCATTCGCAAGTCCTCTGAAGCCGAAGGCAAATACATTCGTCAGACGGGCGGCTCCGGCAACTATGGACACGTAAGAATCCGGGTCGAGCCCAACGAGCCGGGCGCGGGCTTCTTGTTTGTCAACGACATCAAGGGCGGCGTCGTGCCCAAGGAATACATCAAGCCTACCGAGCAGGGAATTCGCGAGGCGCTCGAAGGCGGGGTGCTGGCGGGTTATGAAATGGTCGATATCAAGGCCACGCTTTACGACGGCAGCTATCACGACGTCGACTCGAACGAAATGGCCTTCAAGATTGCCGGATCGATCGCCTTCAAGGCAGCCGCGAAGAAGGCCAACCCGGTGTTGCTCGAGCCGGTGATGTCGGTCGAAGTGGTTGTGCCCGAGGAATATATGGGCACCATCATTGGCGATCTCAACTCGCGGCGCGGCCGGATCGAAGGTATGGAGCACCGCGCTGGATCGCAAGTCATCAAGGCCAATGTGCCGTTGAGCGAAATGTTTGGCTATGCCACGCATATGCGCTCCTCGACCCAGGGCAGGGCCAACTACTCAATGCACTTCAATCGCTATGAAGAGGCGCCAAGGTCGGTGTCCGAGGAGATCATCGGCCGCAACCAAGGCAAGTAGGATTTGCCATCCGGGCAGACGCGCCTGACGGCGCCATTCGTGGTCGCTCAAGCGCCCCGGCGGTAGCGGTATTGAACGGAAGTAAGAGGGCGAAGCGCTTTAGCGCGGAGCCCTAAATAGAAGTAAAGGGTGAATTGCGGAGCGAGCCCTGGGAAGGGGCGAGCAGAGCAAGAGGGCGAAGCGCTTTAGCGCGGAGCCTGGAATAGAAGTAAAGGGTGAATTGCGGAGCGAGCCCTGGGAAGGGGCGAGCAGAGCAAGAGGGCGAAGCGCTTTAGCGCGGAGCCCTAAATAGAAGTAAAGGGTGAATTGCGGAGCGAGCCCTGGGAAGGGGCGAGCAGAGCAAGAGGGCGAAGCGCTTTAGCGCGGGCCCTGAAATATTTAGGGAGAAACAAATGGCGAAGGAGAAGTTTGATCGGTCGAAGCCGCACGTGAACGTAGGGACGATCGGGCATATCGATCATGGGAAGACGACGCTGACGGCGGCGATCACGAAGGTGTTGTCGAAGCACAACCCGAAGATAGCGTTTCGATCGTTTGATTCGATCGACAATGCGCCGGAGGAGCGGGAGCGGGGGATCACGATCGCGACGGCGCACGTGGAATACGAGACCAAGAACCGGCACTATGCGCACGTGGACTGCCCCGGGCACGCGGATTACATCAAGAACATGATCACGGGTGCGGCGCAGATGGATGGGGCGATTCTGGTGGTGGCGGCGACCGACGGGCCGATGCCGCAGACCAAGGAGCATGTGTTGCTGGCGCGGCAGGTGGGAGTTCCCTACATCGTGGTGTTTCTGAATAAGTGCGATGCGGTGGAGGATACGGAGCTGACGGATCTGGTGGAGATGGAGGTGCGCGAGCTGCTGTCGAAGTACAACTTTCCCGGCGACGACGTGCCGGTGGTACGAGGCTCGGCGTTGGGAGGATTGAACGGAGAGGCGCAGTGGGAAGCGCAGATCGATGAGTTGATGGAGGCGGTGGACAAGAATGTGCCGCTGCCTGCGCGAGCGATCGACCAGCCGTTTCTGATGCCGATCGAGGACATCTTCTCGATATCTGGGCGTGGGACGGTGGTGACGGGGCGGATCGAGCGAGGGAAGGTGAAGGTTGGGGAAGAAGTGGAGATCGTGGGCTTCCGGGAGACGCGCAAGACGGTGGTGACGGGAGTGGAGATGTTCAAGAAGCAGTTGGACGAGGGTCTGGCTGGGGACAATGCGGGGCTGCTGTTGCGAGGCATCGCGAAGGAAGATGTGGAGCGGGGGATGGTGTTGGCCAAGCCCGGGTCGATCACGCCGCACACCAAGTTCAAGGGCGAGATCTATGTGCTGAGCAAGGAAGAGGGCGGGCGGCACACGCCGTTTTTCAATGGCTACCGGCCGCAGTTTTACTTTCGGACGACGGATGTGACGGGGACGGCGAAGCTGGCGGAGGGGACCGAAATGGTGATGCCGGGCGACAACGTGTCGCTCGAGATAGAGTTGCACACGCCTGTGGCCATGGAGAAGGGGCTGCGCTTTGCCATCCGCGAAGGCGGACGCACGGTCGGCGCCGGCACCATCACCGATATCTTGAAGTAGGATTTGCGCCCTTGAAATGAAAGGAATTTGCAAATGGTAGGACAGAGAATTCGCATTCGGCTTAAGGCTTACGACTATCGTGTGCTCGATACCTCGACGGGTGAAATCGTCGAGACAGCCAAACGCACGGGTGCGCAGGTCGCGGGACCGATTCCGTTGCCGACCGTGAAGAACAAGTATTGCGTGCTGCGTTCTCCGCACGTGGATAAGAAATCGCGCGAGGCCTTCGAAATCCGCACGCATAAGCGGCTGATCGACATTCTTGAGCCAACCCAGCAAACGGTGGATGCCCTGATGAAGCTCGATCTTCCCGCTGGCGTCGATGTCGAGATCAAGGCCTTCGAGAAGTAGGATTTGCCATCCAGGCAGACGCGCTTCGCGCCATTCGTGGCTGCTCGGCGCCTGAACTCGATGGTGCGGAACGGAAAGCAAGAGCAAGTAAGGAGAATTTTCCATGTCGGTAACGGGAATTTTGGGCAAGAAGATCGGCATGACGCAGGTGTTCGACGAGAAGGGGGACGTGCACCCCATCACCGTGCTGCAGGCCGGTCCCTGCGTGATCACCCAGTTGAAGACGCAGGCCAAAGATGGTTATGACGCGGCGCAGATCGGTCTGGTCGAATTCGTCAAGGGCTCGAAGGTGAACAAGCCGATGGCGGGACACTTCGCCAAGGGCAATGTTCCTCCGGTCAAGCTGACCAAAGAGGTTGGCGTGGAGCGGGCGAAGGCGTCTGATGGCGATGCTGCGGAGAGCGGGGGCCTCAAGGCCGGCGACAAGGTGTTGGTCGACATCTTTGACGACGGTAAATACGTGGACGTTGTGGGTACCAGCAAAGGCCGGGGATTTTCGGGTGTGGTGCGGCGGCATGGTTTCGGCGGCGGCCCCAAATCTCACGGTCATATGTTCCAGGTACAGGGATCGATCGGCGCATCGTCGTTTCCCTCGCGAGTCTTTCCCGGGCAGCGCATGCCGGGTCACTTTGGAACCGATCGCGTGACCGTGCGCAATCTGCGCATTCGCGGGATCGATCTTGAAGAGAATTTACTGATGGTCGAGGGTGCCGTGCCGGGACCGCGCGATGGCTATGTATTGATCTCGAAATCTTTGGCTCCGCCGCGCGAGCGCCGCGGTTTTGGCGGGGCCGGTACGGTCGATCCGTTGAAGGCGTCGAAGAAGGCTTCGGGTGGCAAGGCGGCGAGCGCCAAGAAGAAGTAGGTGCTGGCCGCACGGGCACGCGCCTTGCGGCGCATAGGCAGTCGGGGTTCAAGAGGCGAAACGCTTTAGCGCAGAGCCGGGGATTTACGTAAAGGGAACACAATGGCACAGATAGACGTTGTAGATCTTGCTGGACAGAGGGTGGGCTCGCTTGAGCTGGCCGATGAGGTTTTTGCCCCGAGCCAGATCAATGAGGCGCTGCTCTGGGAAGCGGTCAAGCACTATCGTGCTTCGCTGCGCCAGGGCACGGCGGCGACCAAGAACCGCAAATTAGTCGCCGGTTCAGGCAAGAAGCTGTGGAAGCAGAAGGGCACGGGCCGGGCGCGCGTCGGTTCGGTGCGCTCTCCGATCTGGCGCCATGGCGGAACGGTGCATGGGCCGCAGCCTCGCAGCTACGACCACGCTTTTCCCCGCAAGAAACTTCTTGGCGCATTGCGCGCTGCGTTGGCGTCGAAGTTGGCCGATGGCAAGCTGACAGTGGTCGAGAGCCTGGAGCCGGCCGAAACCCAGGACAAAGGAAAGACCAGGGCTTACCGGACTGCACTCAACAAGCTCGACGCGAAGCGGACCACGTTGTTGGTCGAGAGTGGCCCGGAGGTGACCCCCTCGCTGCTGCTTGGCTCGCGGAACCTGGATCGGGTGGAGCTGCTGCTGACCCAGGAGGTCCATGCGTACGATCTGCTGCGGTACGAGCGGGTAATATTCTCGCGCGCGGCGATCGAGCAATTGCAGGAGGCATTGAAGAAGACGGCTTCCCGGCGCAGGTTGGCGGCAAGCGAGAGCGCGCCCGCGCCGAAGAGCCCGGCAGGCAAGCGTGCCCGTAGGAAGGTGGCGTGATGACGACCGTATATACCGTGATTCGCCGGCCGTTGATTACCGAGAAGGGCCTTGGATTGAAGGGAGTGGAAGGCACCCTTGTTTTCGAGGTGGCGGCGGGAGCGACCAAGACAGAAGTGCGGCAGGCTGTCGAGACTCTTTTCAAGGTCAAGGTCTCGGCGGTGCGAACGGCAAACTATGTCGGCAAAGAGCGGCGCAGGGGTAAATTCGCCGGTTTTCGTCCTGACTGGAAGAAGGCATACGTTCGCCTGAAGGCGGGCGAGAAGTTGCC
Source organism: uncultured Acidobacteriaceae bacterium (assembly GCA_963746665.1). Classification (GTDB taxonomy): domain Bacteria; phylum Acidobacteriota; class Terriglobia; order Terriglobales; family Acidobacteriaceae; genus PALSA-350. Next base: position 853,300 of record CAVVBW010000001.1, read on the forward strand.
CGATTACGTGAACAACCTCTGAGTCGAAGCAGAGGGTGAAATGCGGAGCGAGCGCTGGGAAGGCGCGAGCAAGGCAAGAGGGCAAAGCGCTTGAGCGCGGGCCCTGGGATAGAACATATGGCGATCAAGACATATAGACCGGTCACACCAACGCTGCGTTTCAAGACCTCGCTGGTGACCGACGATATTACGACCAACCGGCCGCATAAGGCCTTGGTTGTCGTGAAGCAGCGGACGGGCGGACGCCGCAACTCGGGCGATCTCACAGTCCGTCACCAAGGCGGCGGCCACAAGCGAATGATTCGCCTGATCGACTTCAAGCGGGAAAAATTCGGAATCCCGGGCAAGGTTGCTTCCATCGAATATGATCCCAACCGTTCCTCGCGGATCGCTTTGGTGAACTATGCGGATGGCGAGAAACGCTACATCCTGCAACCGGTGGGTCTTAAGGTTGGGCAGACGGTCATGAGCGGTCCGGATGCCGACATCCTGATCGGCAACGCCTTGCCGCTCAAGAACATCCCCTCTGGAACCACGGTGCACAATGTGGAATTGCGTCCGGGCAAGGGCGCTCAGATGGTGCGGTCGGCGGGATCGTCGGCGCAGTTGGTTGCCAAAGAGGGCGACTATGCGCTTTTGAAGCTGCCTTCGGGTGAGACCCGGCGCGTGCTGGTTGCGTGCATGGCAACGGTCGGTCAGGTCGGCAACACCGATCATGAGAATGTGTCTATCGGCAAGGCTGGACGCAACCGCTGGAAGGGAATCCGGCCGGCCAACCGCGGTGTCTCGATGAATCCGGTCGATCACCCGCACGGCGGCGGTGAGGGCAAAACTTCGGGCGGGCGTCACCCGGTCACTCCGTGGGGCCAGCCAACGCGCGGGTACAAGACGCGCAACAATAAGCGGACCGATGCATTCATCGTTAGCCGCGGGTAGCCGCATAGGGCGAGCCCTGGAATGGAAGTAAGGGGTGAATTGCGGCGTGGGTGAATTGCAGGGGAGCCCCTGAAACCGGGCTCACTGCAAGAGGGCGAGAGCGGTTTTACCGCGAAGCCCTGCAATATCGGGAGCGCTGGCAAGGGGCGAGCAAAGCAAGCCGGGGTCCCCAGCAAGCTGTGCTTGATGGGGTGGAAGAGGGCTAAGCGCTTTAGCGCGGGCCCTGGAATATTAAGGAGTACTGAAGGTATGGCGCGTTCGACGAAAAAAGGTCCGTTTATCGACGGACACTTGATGGTGAAGATTGATGCGATGAACCAGGCCAATGACAAGAAAGTCATTCGTACCTGGTCGCGCCGTTCGACCATCCATCCGGATATGGTGGGGCACACCATTGCAGTGCACAACGGAAAGAAATTCGTGCCGGTATATGTGACCGAGAACATGGTGGGACACAAGTTGGGTGAGTTTTCCCCGACGCGTACTTTTAAGGGACACTCGGCGCGGGCGGCAGAAACCGCCGCCAAGCCGCGGTAGGATTTGCCATCCAGGCGGACGCGGCTTCGCCGCCAGCTGTGGTTGCTTGAGCGCCCGAGAGCGGCGGTGTTGAACGGAGGGCAAAGCGCTTTAGCGCGGGCCCCGGAATAGAAGCAAGAGGGCAAAGCGCTTTTAGCGCGTGCCCTGGAATAGATGCAAGAGGGCAAAGCGCTTTAGCGCGGACCCCGGAATATTAGGGTGAATTGCGGAGCGAGCGCTGGCAAGGCGCGAGCAAAGCAAGAGGGCAAAGCGCTTTAGCGCGGGCCCTCCAATGAATGGAGCAAGATGATGCAATTGGACACAAGAGAATTCCGGGCCGAAGCGCGCTTTCAGCGAGTGTCGCCGCAGAAGGCGCGGCTCGTGTTGGCGCTGATCATGGGCCGTAGGGTGGGGGAGGCGCTCGAGACGATCGCTTTCACCAAGAAGGGGGTTGCGCCTCTGGTTGAGAAGGTGCTGCGCTCGGCCATCCAGAACGCGAATTATCTCAGCCAGGAGCAGGATCTGGACATCGACGTGGATAACCTCTACGTCAAGAAGGCGCTGGCCAACGAGGGGCCGCGCATGAAGCGCACCCGCCCCGCCCCCATGGGCCGGGCTTACCGGTATCAGCGCCGCATGTCGCACATCGTGATCTCGGTTGCCGAGAAGAAGCGCGAGAGTCTGGTTAGCACGGCTGAGCCTGAGGACGACGCCGGGCGGAAGAACGCGCGCAAGGGACGGGCCAGGAAGGCGCCGGCCAAGAAGGCCGCCGCGAAGAAGGGCATGCCGAAAAAGGGCACGGGCAAAAAAAGCGCGGCTAAGAAGGTGCCGGCTAAGAATTCGCAGAAGTCTGCGAAATAGAGGTTTCGAGGAAGCTTATGGGACAGAAAGTCCACCCTTACGGATTTCGGCTCGGCGTGAACAAGCCGTGGCGGTCGCGTTGGTTTGTCGAGCGTGACTATGACAAGCTGCTGATCGAAGATGTGCACCTGCGGCAGGAGTTGAAGGACAAGCTCAAGGCGGCGGGCGTGAGCTCGGTCGAGATCGAGCGCCCTGGCAACAAGCTTCGCCTGATTATCCGCACCGCGCGGCCGGGCATCGTGATCGGCCGCAAGGGCGCCGAGATCGAGAAGCTCAAGGCGGATTTGCAGAAGCGGACAAACCGCGACGTCTTTATCGACATTCTCGAGGTAAACAAGCCCGAGCTCGATGCTCAGCTGGTAGCCGAGAATATCGCGTTGCAGCTCGAAAAGCGGGTAGGGTTCCGCCGCGCCATGCGCAAATCGGTCGACTCGGCGCTACGCTTCGGCTGCAAGGGCATCAAGGTTCGCGTCTCCGGGCGGTTGAACGGCAATGAAATCGCGCGTTCGGAGTGGTATTTGCAAGGCCGGCTGCCGCTGCATACGCTGCGCGCCGATATCGATTACGGATTTGCCGAAGCGCGCACGACCTACGGTGTGATCGGGGTGAAGACCTGGATCTATCGCGGCGATATCTACGAGCAGAAACGTCGTCAGCCGCAACAGGTAGGGACAGGAGTTTTTTAAAAGCAGCTTCTAGCTCCTAGCTTTTAGCTGAAAGCTAAGAGCTAGCGGCTAAAGGCTAGGTTTACATGAAGTCAGTTCGAGCTAGCTGAAAGCTAAGAGCTAGCGGCTAAAGGCTGGGTTTTTATATGTTGATGCCAAAGAAAGTCAAGTACCGCAAGCAACAGCGCGGCCGTATGCGCGGCAAGGCGTGGCGGGGTTCGGAATTGTCGTTTGGCGACTATGGGCTGAAGGTTATGGAGTGCGGATACATTACCGACCGCCAAATTGAAGCCAGCCGCGTGGCCATGACGCGCTTTATCAAGCGCGGCGGAAAGATCTGGCTCCGTCTATTCCCCGACAAGCCGGTAACCAAGAAGCCCGCCGAAACGCGTATGGGAAAAGGCAAGGGCGCTCCAGATCATTGGGTGGCCGTCGTCCGGCCAGGCAAGATCCTCTTTGAGATGGAAGGTGTGACCCCGGATTTGGCCCAGGAAGCGATGCGCTTGGCGTCGCATAAGCTGCCCTTGAAGACGCGGTTCGTGATGCGGCACGAGGTCCACGCGGCCACGGCGGCGAAAGCGGCCAAATCGTAAGTAAAGAGATAGAGAGAAGAGCAATGGAAGCTGACAAGATTCGCAATCTGGGTGACGAAGAGCTCGAAGCGCACGAGCGGCAGAGCGCCGAACGGCTCTTCCGGCTGCGTTTCCAGATGAAGTTGGGACAAACTGAAGGCGTCAAGAAGCTGCGCGATCTGCGGAAGGATATTGCACGCTTCAAGACAATTGCCCGTGAGCGCGCTTTGGGAATCGGCGATGGGGCCCTCAAACCGCAGATCGAGGCGCCCGCCGAGCCTGCCGACACGCCGGCGCGTGCAGCTAAGAAGGCCAAACCCGCGCGTGCAGCTAAGAAGTCAAGGAAGGCTAAGCCCGCCGCAGCCAAGAAACCCAAGACGGCAGCGTCGGCCAAGAAGGCCAAACCCGCGCGTGCGGCCAAGAAGGTCAAGACGGCAGCGTCGGTCAAGAAAGGGGCTCGTTGAGCCATGAGCAACCCAGAAGTAACGCCGCAAGTGGATGGGGCAAAGAAGCATTCGCCGCGCAAGGAGAAGGTGGGCAGCGTGGTTTCGACCAAGATGCAAAAGACCATCGTGGTCGAGGTCGAGATGCGCAAAACCCATCCGAAGTACCAGCGCGTGATCAAGATCAGCAAGAAGTTCTACGCCCATGACGAGGAGAATTCGGCTCACGTGGGGGATGTTGTTCGTATTCGCGAGACGCGTCCCTTGAGCAAGCTGAAGCGATGGCAGCTCGAAGAGATCATTCGCCGTTCTGCTCTGGCGCAGGTGGAAGCCGCGGAAGCCGCCCAGACCGCCGAGTAGGTGCTGGCCCGGGCGAGAGCGGCTTTGCTGCTGGAATAAGAAGCAAGGGGTGAATTGCGGAGCGAACGCTCAGGAGGGCGCGAGCAAAGCAAGAGGGCAAAGCGCTTTAGCGCGGGCCCTGAAGTATAGGAAAAGGGTGAATTGCCGGTGAGCCCTAGATCGGGCGAACCGGCAAGAGGGCGAGAGCGGCTTCACCGCGAAGCCCTGGAATAGAAGCTAGTAAGGAGAGTATCCCGTATGGCAGTACAGATGAGAACGATGCTCGAGGTCGCCGATAACTCCGGCGCTCGCAAGCTGCAGATGATTCTGCCTCTCGGTGGTTCGAGTGGAAAGAAGGCCGGCTTGGGCGATGTAATCACCGCCTCTGTAAAGGAAGCCTCTCCCGAGGGGCAAGTGAAGAAGGGCAAAGTCGTCAAGGCCGTGGTGGTGCGGACGCGCAAGGAATACCGCCGCCGGGACGGGACCTATATTCGCTTCGATCAGAATGCGGCAGTGCTGATCAACGATGTAGGCGAGCCGGTAGGCACTCGCGTTTTCGGGCCGGTCGCCCGTGAGTTGCGCGAGAAGAAGTTCTTGAAGATTGTTTCGCTGGCGCCCGAAGTTCTATAGGGTTTTCTCGCGGGCGGCAGTAAGGAGTGAGGAATATATGGGCTTGAGCATACAACGCAACGATACCGTTGAGGTGATCACGGGCAGTGACAAAGGCAAGCGTGGCCGCGTGCTGCGGGTTCTGCGCGACGAGCGGCGGCTGCTCGTCGAGCATGTGCGTGTGGTGAAAAAGCACGTTCACCCCAATCCGCAAAGAAATATCCAGGGCGGAATCGCCGAGCAGGAAGCGCCGATCCAGATCTCGAATGTGATGCTGGTCTGCGGCACCTGCGGTCCGGTTCGCATTGGGCACAAGTTTGAAGGCGATCTCAAGGTTCGGGTTTGCAAGAAGTGCGGTCAAACCATCGCGCCAAAGAAGAAGTGACAGGAAGACGTAACAAGGGGTGAATTGCCATGGCGAAAGTGACGGCAAGATTGAGAGAAAAGTACGACCGCGAGCTTAAGTCAGCGTTACAGAAAGAGCTGGGCCTGACCAACACCATGGCGGTGCCGCGGCTTGAGAAGATCGTGCTGAACATGGGTTTGGGCGAGGCGACACAGAATGTCAAACTGATGGATCCTCTGGTGGCGGACCTCGCTTCCGTTGCCGGACAAAAGCCGGTGGTTACGCGGGCCAAGAAGTCGATTGCCGCCTTTAAGCTGCGCGAGGGAATGGCGATTGGAGCGATGGTCACGCTGCGTGGCGACAAGATGTATGAATTTCTCGACCGCCTGATCTCGATTGCCCTCCCGCGCATGCGCGATTTTCGAGGCTTATCGACGAAGAGCTTCGACGGACGCGGTAACTACACGCTGGGCATGCGGGATCAACTGATCTTTCCCGAGGTGGATTATGCGCGCGTCGAAAAACTGAAGGGCATGAACGTCACGATTGTGACCACTGCCAGAGATGACAATGAAGGGCGTGCCCTGCTCCGGCAGTTTGGCATGCCTTTCCGCCAGACGGTGTGAAAAGGGTGAATTGCCGGTGAGCCCTGGATCGGACGAACCGGAAAGAGGGCGAGAGCGGCAGTACAGCGAAGCCCTGCAATGTTAGGGTGAATTGCCGGCATGAGCCCTGGATCCGGTGGCCCTGGATCGCGAACCGGAAAGAGGGCGAGGGCGGCAGTACAGCGAAGCCCTGCAATATTAGGGTGAATTGCCGGTGAGCCCTGGATCGGGCGAACCGGAAAGAGGGCGAGAGCGGCAGTACCGCGAAGCCCTGCAATATTAGGAGAAATATGGCAACGACAGCAAAGAGAGTCAAAGACGCCCGCAAGCCGAAGTTTTCCAGCCGCCAGCACAATCGGTGCAAGCTGTGTGGACGGCCGCGGGCCTACCTGCGCAAGTTTGGATTGTGCCGTCTGTGCTTCCGTCAGTTGGCGCTCAGGGGCGAAATTCCCGGAGTGGTCAAGTCTAGCTGGTAGGCATGCATGGTTGAGTGTCCGCTATAGAACTGCATCCCCGCTGGTTCTCCGGCCAATTGGAGCCGGAGCGAACGGGGGATGAAGGAGAGAGAATGAGTTTGACCGATCCAGTAGCCGATTTTCTGACGCGCATTCGCAATTCGATCCGTGCGCGCCACCAGAAGTTGGATGTTCCGGCCTCGAAACTGAAGACGGAGATTGCCCGCATTCTTAAGGAAGAGGGCTACATTGCCAGCTACAAGGCAGCCGAGGAGAATGGCCGTGCTGTGCTGCGCGTCTATCTGAAGTACGGCGCGAACAATGAAGCGGCGATTCGCGACCTCGCCCGGGTGTCGCGTCCGGGTTGCCGGGTATATGTGGGTCATGACGAGATCAAGCGGGTGCAGGGCGGATTTGGAATCTGCATCCTGACCACTCCGCGCGGCGTGATGACGGGCCGGCAGGCGCGGCGTGAAGGCGTAGGGGGCGAGATTCTCTGCGACGTTTGGTAGGCTGCCCGCGCGGCGGCTTCCGGCCTTGCTGGGAAACAGGTTCTGGCTGCAGTGGAACGCTCGATCTGTCTTTAGAATGGAGCGGGACTCGCAAGCCGTAAGGGATTGAGACAAATATGTCGCGTATCGGAAGAAAACCGATTCCTCTGCCCCAGGGCGTGAAGTATACGATGCAGGGCAACACGGTCCTGGTCGAGGGGCCGAAGGGGAAACTGAATGCGTTGGTGCCTAAGGGCATCACGCTCAAGACCGAGGGTGGGAACCTGATCGCCGTTCGTGAGAACGATGCGCTGGCGCCCTTGCACGGGTTGACTCGCGCGCTGGTGGCAAATGCCGTCGACGGTGTGACCAAGGGCTGGACCAAGGAACTGGACATTGTCGGGATCGGCTACCGCGCGGAGCTCAAGGGCAAAGCTACGGTGGTCTTTACATTGGGGTTTTCCCATCCGATCGAGTTTCCTTTGCCCACCGGAATTGAGGTGGCCGTCGATCCCAAACAGACGCGGCTGACGATTCGTGGCATTGACCGGCAGAAGGTAGGCCAGGTGGCGGCTGACATGCGTTCGTTGCGCAAGCCAGACCCCTATAAGAACAAGGGTGTCCGGTACGTGGACGAGCGGCTCAAGAAGAAGGTTGGCAAGACGGGCGCCAAGTGATCGCGTTTGCGAGGCGTCTCAAGCCTCGCGCGTCCATCCTGAGCGAACGAAGGATCTCGTACCGAACGGCGCCGCAGGGCGGCTCCGCTCTTAGGAAGGAAGACATCGGATGATTTCGCAAAGACAGAGAAACGTAATTCGCCAGCGGGTGCATGCGCGCATTCGCGAGCGGATGCAGGGAACCGAAGCGCGTCCGCGCTTGAATGTGTACCGCTCGCTGAACCACATCTACGCCCAGGTCATCAATGACGCGAAGGGTGAGACGTTGGTTTCCGCCTCGACTTTGGCTTCGAAGTTGAAGACTGGCGGCAACATCGCGGCGGCAAAAGAGGTTGGCAAGCTGGTAGCCGAGCGTGCCCGGGAAAAGGGCATCAAGCAGGTGGTCTTTGACCGCGGAGGCTATCTTTACCACGGGCGCATTAAGGCTTTGGCCGAATCGGCGCGTGAGGCGGGCTTGGAGTTCTGATATTTAGGCGGGTGAATTGCGGAGCGAGCGCTCAAGAAGGGGCGAGCAAAGCAAACCGGGGTCCCCGGCAAGCGCAGCTTGATGGGGTGGAAGAGGGCCAAGCGCTTTTTGCGCGGGCCCTTGAATAGAAGTAACGGGTGAATTGCGGAGCGAGCGCTGGGAAGGCGCGAGCAAAGCAAGAGGGCAAAGCGCTTTAGCGCGGGCCCTCTTGTCAAATGGATGCGGTCCCCGAGTGGGACCGAGAAGGATTAAGGCGAGCGAATGGCAATACTCAAGCGGAAGCTGGATGCCGGGCAGTACAACCTGAAGGACCAGGTGGTCTCGATCAACCGCGTGACCAAGGTGGTCAAAGGCGGCAAGAACATGTCGTTCGCGGCACTGGTGGTGGTGGGCGATCCGGGCGCTGGCGTCGTGGGTTTTGGCTCGGGGAAAGCCAAGGAAGTACCGCAGGCGATCCGCAAAGGCATCGAGGCGGCGAAGAAAAATCTCGTGCGCATCAATCTGACCGATACCACCATTCCCCATCAGGTGCTGGGCCGTTTTGGCGCGGGCCATGTGCTGCTCAAACCGGCTCCGGAAGGCACGGGCGTGATCGCCGGCGGCGCTGTTCGCGCGGTGATGACCTCGGCCGGCGTGCAGAATGTGTTGACCAAGAGCCTTGGATCGGCCAATCCGCACAACGTGGTCAAGGCGACCTTCGATGCGCTGGTTCAATTGCGCGACCGTGGCGAAGTGGCGGCCCTTCGCGGCAAGCGGATACAGGAGCTATAGTCATGACAGGTGCGGAAAGCAGGAACGCGGAGAAGCCAGAAGTTAAGGCCACTTTTCTTCTTCAGTACTACCGATCTTCGATCGCGACGCCGAAGAAGCACAAGAAGGTGATCAAGGGGCTTGGTTTCACCCGCCTCAATCAGGTTGTCGAGCGTGAGGACACGCCGTCGATTCGCGGCATGGTGAAAGCTGTTCCTCACCTGGTGCGGATCGTAGAAAAGTAGCCGAAGCGCGCCGGAACGCTCCAGTGCTGCGCGGTGCTGGCGGGACGCGGCATCGCCGCCTAAAATCAGTTGTCAGTGCTCAGTTGTCAGTGCTTAGGATTCTGGTGCTGGCCGCACGGGCATACGCGCCTGGCGGCGCAGGGGCAGTAGGGGTGGAAGAGGGCGAGAGCGGTTTCACCGCGAAGCCCTGAAATATTAGGGAAAGCGTGAATTGCGGAGCGAGCGCTGGGAAGGCGCGAGCAAAGCAAGAGGGCGAGAGCGGTTTCACCGCGAAGCCCTTGAATAGAAGAGGATATGATGGCCAAGAATCTTTCTAATTTGCGGGCGCCAAAGAAGGCGAACACCGGCCGCAAGCGTGTGGGTCGCGGAATGGGCTCGGGCATGGGCAAGACCTCGACTCGGGGACACAAGGGGCAAGGTTCCCGTTCGGGTTCCAGGCTGATGCGTGGCTTCGAGGGCGGTCAGATGCCGCTCCATCGCCGTTTGCCGAAGCGCGGTTTCACCAACATCTTCCGTACGGAATACTCGGTTTTGAATCTGGACAGGATTGCCCAATTAGAGAGCGAGATCGGTCAAGGCGAGTTGACCCTGGAGCATTTTGCGGCCAAGGGCCTGCTCGAAAAGCACGGAGGCCTGCTCAAGATTTTGGGAAATGGAGACTTGACCGGGGCAGTGACGATCCATGCCCATAAGTTCTCGAAATCGGCGCAGGAAAAGATTGAAAAAGCGGGCGGCAAGGCTATTCTGGTTGCCGGTTGAAAATCTGTAAGGGGTGAATCGCGGAGTGAGCGTTGGAAAGGCGCGAGGAAAGCGAGAGGGCGAGAGCGGCAGTATCGCGAAGCCCTGGAATAGAGGATTCGTATGTTTGAGAAGCTAGCCAACATCTTTCGCGTCCCCGACCTGCGCAAACGGGTCTTGTTCACCATGGGTATTCTGGCGGTGTACCGATTGGGCTCGCAGATTCCCACACCCGGGGTCAATCTCAAATTGCTGGCGCAGTTCTTCGATCAACAGGCGGGAAGCGCACTTGGATTGGTGGATCTCTTTAGCGGGGGGAACCTGCGCCGTCTCACGGTCTTCGCCTTGGGCATCATGCCCTACATTACCGCCTCGATCATCTTTCAATTGCTGACGGTGGTCTATGAGCCCTTGGCCAAGCTGCAGAAGGAGGGCGAGCTGGGGCGCCGCAAGATCACTCAATGGACGCGGTATGTCACCGTCGTTCTGGGAGTCGTGCAGTCGCTCGCCATTGCGTTGACCCTGTCGCATGGCGCCGGGGGCGTGTCTTATGTGTTGAATCCCGGACCCGGGTTTGTGTTGATGACGGTGTTGACCTTGACCACCGGTACGACCTTCATCATGTGGCTGGGTGAGCAGATCACGGATCGAGGCATCGGCAACGGGATGAGCCTGCTGATCTTCGCCGGTATTGTGGTAGGCATGCCGCGGGGCATCCAGGATTTAATCGACAAGGCGCGCACCCAGGCGTGGGGCGCATTCACCGTCCCCGCGTTGGTCCTGCTGGTAGTGGCAATGGTTGTGATCGTCGCCTTCATCGTCTTTGTTGAACGCAGTGAACGGCGGATACCGGTGCAATACGCCAAGCGGATCGTGGGCCGCCGCCTGATGGGTGGTCAGTCCACGTACCTGCCGCTCAAGGTCAACTCGGGCGGAGTCATGCCGGTGATCTTCGCGGCATCGATTCTCTCGGCTCCTCTGCTCTTCGCCAGTTCAGGCTTTGTGCATAACAGCGCGTTTCTGACGCGCATTTTCGATAGCCTGGGTCCAGGCGAACCCTGGTACGAGCTGCTCTACATGGTAGGCATCATCTTCTTCGCCTACTTCTACATTTCGATCATCTTTCGTCCCGATGACATTGCCGACAACATGCGAAAATATGGCGGGTTTATCCCCGGCATTCGTCCCGGACGGCGCACCTCGGACTTTGTGAACGAGATCTTGACCCGCATCACGCTGGTGGGCGCGATTTACCTGATTATCGTCGCCCTCATACCGCAGATTCTGATCAGTGGCATTCACCTCAACGACCTGTGGCTGGTAGGAGGGTTCTTCGAGAGGCTCCCCACCTGGGTCACTCATGGCTTGAACGTGAACTTCTATTTCGGGGGCACTTCGCTGTTGATCGTGGTGGGCGTTGCAATGGACACCATCAACCAGGTCGAGTCGCAGCTCATTATGCGGCACTATGAAGGCTTTTCGCCGCGCAGCGGCCGGGTGCGCGGAAGGCGCGCGTGGTAGCAGCGGTGGCTTTTGCTGAGTCCTCGAAAGACAGGGAAGAGTTGAGCGCGACGATACCGGGGCCTATTTTGCTGTTGGGGGCGCCGGGAGCGGGCAAGGGCACGCAGGCCAAGGCGATCGTGGCGGCCTGGGGCATTGTCCAGATCTCGACGGGAGATATTCTCCGGGATAATAAAGAGCGGTCTACCCCTCTGGGCCTTGCGGCTAAACAGTTGATGGCCGAAGGCAAATTGGTTCCCGACGATCTGGTGAACCAGATGGTGGCTGCCCGGCTGGCCCAGCCGGATACCGCCAGGGGCTATGTCCTGGACGGCTATCCCCGGACATTGGGGCAGGCGGAGTGGCTGGACAGGCTATTCGATACCCAGCCCTTTTCGGCCGGCCGGGCTCGGCTACCTGTAATTGCAGTGAGCATCCAGGTAAGTTATACTCAACTCTTGCGCCGTATTACCGGACGGCGCAACTGTCCCACCTGCCAGCGCATTTACAACGTTTACCTGCAGCCACCAAGAGTGGACACGGTATGCGACGTGGACGGCACGCCGCTGGCCACGCGCGCAGATGACGTTCAATCGGTCTTTGAAGAGCGAATGCGCGTCTACGAGACCCAAACGGCCCCTGTTTTGGATCATTACCGGGCGAAGAGCCGGTTTGTGGAAGTGAACGGCGAGCAACCGGTAGACGATGTAACGGCTGGCATTATGGCGGCGGTGATTCAGCTGCGGCAGCAGAGCTAGTGCTGGCCGTACGGGCACACGCGCCTGACGGCGCAAAGACAGTAAGGCGTTTAGTGCAGGCCCTGAAATATTAGGAAAAGGGTGAATTGCGGGGCGAGCCCTGGGAAGGGGCGAGCAAAGCAAGAGGGCAAAGCGCTTTAGCGCGGGCCCTGAAATAGATAGGAATCCGATGGCCATCATGATCAAGACGCCGCAGGAGATCGAGAAAATGCGGCGCAGCGGCAATGTGGTTCATCAGGTTCTTGAGCATGTCAGGGGCTTGGTGAAGGCGGGTGCGACCACGCTCGACCTCGAGAATGCCGCCGAGGCCAAGATTCGGGAGCTGGGAGCGATCCCGGCTTTTAAGGGATATCAAGGCTATCCCTGCGTGCTCTGCACGTCGGTGAACGAGGAAGTGGTCCATGGGATCCCTTCCGGCGAGCGGGTTCTTGCCAACGGCGATATCGTTTCGCTCGATTGCGGCGTTGTGCTCGATGGGTATTACGGCGACGCGGCGATTACGGTGCCGGTGGGCGAAAAGATTACCGCGCGCGCCAAGCAGTTGCTCGAGGTGACGAGAGCATCGCTCGACAAGGCGATCGAAGTGGTTCGCGTTGGGGCAACCTTGGGCGATATCGGCGCGACCGTGCAAGAGGTAGTCGAGGCTCGCGGATTCAGCGTAGTCCGCGATTTTGTCGGGCATGGGATTGGGACCAGGATGCATGAAGATCCGCAGGTACCCAACTACGGTCAGCGCGGTGCGGGAACGATCCTGCGCGAGGGAATGGTTTTGGCGATCGAACCGATGGTCAATGCCGGCAAGCCGGGTGTGCAGGTGTTGAGCGACGGCTGGACGGCGGTGACCGAGGACGGCAGCTGGAGTGCGCACTTCGAGCATACGGTTGCAGTGACCGCCGACGGCGCGGTGGTTTTGACGCAATAAGAGTTGATATTTGCTATTGAGCCTTTGCGAGGCGGATCGCGGGCAGAATCGGGATAATGCTTGTCGAAGGAAGACGCGATTGAAGTCATGGCAACGGTAGTCGAGACGCTGCCGAATGCCATGTTTCGGGTGGAGCTTGAGAACAAGCATCAGGTTTTGGCGCACGTATCTGGACGCATGCGCAAGAACTTTATCCGTATTCTTCCTGGGGATCGGGTGGCGGTCGAGTTGAGTCCCTACGATCTCACCCGGGGGCGCATTGTCTACCGGTATAAGTAATTTCCGCCGGCTCCGGCAGTGTAGGCAAGGAGCTTTGAGCGAGAAGCTGAAGGCCGCGCGTCAAGTCGTCAGAGCAGTGGTTACGAAGATCAGGAGCAGTGGTTTATGAAGGTTCGGGCATCCGTAAAGAAGATTTGCGACAAGTGTAAGGTCATCCATCGCCGTGGCGTCGTGCGTGTGATCTGCGAGAACTCCAAGCACAAACAGCGCCAAGGCTAGACGTAGAACAATAGTAAAGAGCAGGTGAAAGGCTAGTTAGCCATAAAGGCTTGCGTTGAACCTTTCCCCTTTTGCTCTAAACCCGCCGGAGCCCGGAAAGAGCTTTCCGGCATAACCAAGAAGAAGGAAAAGCATGGCACGTATCGCTGGGGTCGATCTGCCGCGTCAAAAGCAGGCACGGATCGCACTGACCTACATCTTCGGAATAGGGAACCCTCGCGCGCTGCGCATCCTGGGAGCGGCAAATGTCGATCCGTTCAAAAAAATCCAGGATCTCGGCGAAGACGAGGTAAACCGCATCCGTCAAGTGATCGAGAATGAAGCCCAGGTAGAAGGCGATCTGCGCAAAGACGTCTCGATGCATATCAAGCGGCTGATCGATATTCAGTCCTATCGTGGACTGCGTCATCGGCGGAATTTGCCGGTACGCGGCCAGCGCACGCATACCAATGCGCGCACCCGCAAGGGACCGCGTAAGGGCACCATCGCGGGCAAGAAGAAAGCGACGGGTAAGACATAATGGCGAAACCGCAGCCGGCCGCAGCCGGAAAGACTGCCAAGAATAAGAAGTTTAAGAAGCGCGAACGGAAGAACGTTCCCTATGGGCTGGTCTATATCCAGGCGACCTTCAACAACACCATCGTTACCATCACCGACGGCCAGGGCAATACCCTGTCGTGGAAAAGCTCGGGTTCGCTCGGCTTTCGTGGATCGCGGAAGGGGACTCCATTCGCAGCGCAACAGGCCGCGGTCAACGCCGCCAACCAGGCGCGGGATCACGGTCTACGTTCGGTCGATGTCCGCGTGAGCGGTCCGGGTTCGGGCCGCGAGTCGGCAGTGCGTGCTTTGGCCGCCGCCGGTCTCGACGTACGCTCCATTCGCGATGTGACGCCGATTCCGCACAACGGCTGCCGGCCCCCGAAACGGAGACGTGTATAAGCACTTTTCCGAGTTCTGTCTCGAGAGAACTCGGAAACCCGAAGCAGAAGTCTGAAGCTTTTGATTAGAAGACTAGAACGGCTTGGAGCGGGACGAAGGGCGCTTTGCCTCCGGCAAAGCGCGCTGTAAACCGCTCGGCCTCCGAAGTAGAGCATTTTCACTTCAGCCGCATCCTAAAAGTGAAAATGCTATAAGGAGATGGAACTTGGCACGTTATACCGGACCAGTCTGCCGCCTTTGCCGCCGCGAAGGCACCAAACTCTTCTTGAAGGGCACCAAGTGCTTTTCCGATAAGTGCGCCATTGAGAAGCGCAATTTTGCCCCTGGCCAGCATGGCCGCGACCGCAAAGCGAAGATCGTAGGCTACGGCCTGCAATTGCGTGAAAAGCAGAAGGCAAAGCGCATTTACTTTACTCTGGAAAGCCAATTCCGCGCCTACTACGAGAAAGCATCCCGTGCTCCCGGCGTCACCGGCGAGTTGCTCTTGCAGCAGCTCGAGCGGCGCTTGGACAATGTGGCGTATCGCCTTGGTTTTGCCAGCTCCCGGCGTCAGGCCCGGCAGATCGTACGCCATGGACACGTCCAAGTGAATGGCCGCAAAGTCAACATTCCTTCCTTCCAGGTGAGCGTGGGCGACGAGATAAAGATCCGCGAAAGCAGTAAGAATTTGACAGTGCTTGAGAGCTCGACTCAGTTTGCCAGCCATCAAATTGCGCCACAGTGGTTAGAGGTCGATCATGCGAATCTTGCCGGAAAGGTTCTGTCGCTGCCCAAGCGCGAGGACGTGAACCTGCCGGTCAATGAACAGTTGATCGTCGAGCTTTACAGTAAGTAGGCCCAGCACGTAGGCCCTTGGTACGCTGTTAGAGATTTTTAACGAAGGAGAAACAGGCGCGGCCGCTGCAGAATGCTTCGCGGCGTTTGCCGTGCATGGAGAGGAATACAGATATGCTGTGGAGAGGATTTCAAAGACCCAAGCGTCTTGCAGTCGATACCGAGACGCTTACTGAGCAATACGGGAAGTTTAGCGCCCAGCCTTTTGAGCGGGGCTTCGGAACCACCATCGGTAATGCGCTGCGCCGCACCTTGCTCTCTTCGATCGAGGGAGCAGCGGTAACCGCGGTGAAGATTGAGGGTGTGCTGCATGAGTTCCAGTCCCTCACCGGTGTCGTCGAAGACGCGACGGACATCATCCTGAACCTCAAGCAGGTTCCCTTCAAGCTGAATGGGGAGGGTCCCAAGGCGCTTTATCTGCGCGCGGACCAGCCAGGGGTCGTAACTTCGAGCCAGATCGAGGCTGACGGCGACGTGGAAATCCTCGACAAGGATGTTTATCTCGCAACAGTCAGCGACGGCGGCAAGCTGGACATGGAAATGCGGCTCAAGCGCGGCCGCGGTTATATTTCCGCCGACAAGAACTTCGATTCCGATCTTGGGATCGGCTTCATTCCCGTTGATTCGGTTCACTCGCCGGTGCGCAAGGTGAACTACACGGTGGACGCCGCTCGTCTGGGCCAAATTACCGACTACGACAAGTTGACGATCGAAATCTGGACGAACGGTTCGGTTCTACCGGCTGATTCGCTGGGGCTCGCAGCCAAGCTGCTCAAGGACCACATGAGCATCTTTATCAACTTCGAGGAAGAGATCGAAGCTGAGAGCGCTGCCGATGATGGCCGGTTGCAGATGCGCAACGAGAACCTCAATCGCTCCGTCGAGGAGCTGGAATTGAGCGTGCGCAGCTACAACTGCCTGAAGAATGCCAATATCCAGACGATCGGAGAACTGGTGCAGAAGACCGAACCGGAAATGCTGAAGACCAAGAACTTTGGACGCAAGTCCTTGAACGAGATCAAGGAAATTCTCGCGCAGATGGGCCTGTCGCTGGGCATGAAGATCGACGAGCATGGCAATGCCGTGCCCGGACCGACCAGCGTCCTGCCGGCAGCTACCCTGGCGGCGAGCTACAGCCGCTTCGACGACGAGGACGAAGACGACGAGGATCTCGACCAGGTGGATACGCCTCTTCAATCGGAACCGGAGAACTTTTAAGGATTTGCCATCCAGGCAGACGCGCTTCGCGCCATTCGTGGATGCTTACGCGCCTCAGCATCGGCGGTATTGAACGTAAAACAAGAGGGCGAGAGCGGTTTTGCCGCGAAGCCCTGTAATAGAAGTAACGGGTGAATTGGCGGTGAGCCCCTGAAACGGGGCTCACTAGCCAAACCGGGGTGGAAGAGGGCGAGAGCGCTTTCACCGCGAAGCCCTGGAATAGAAGTAACGGTGAATTGCGGAGCGAGCGCTGGGAAGGCGCGAGCAAAGCAAGAGGGCGAGAGCGGTTTCACCGCGAAGCCCTGTAATAAGAAGCATAGAGGAAATTTATGCGCCATCGCAATGCAGGCTACAAATTAGGACGGAACACAAGCCACCGTCGCGCGTTACTGCGGAATCTGGTTACCTCGATTCTTCTCGAGGATCGCGTGCACACCACAATTACCAAAGCAAAGGCTGCGCGCCCCCACGTCGAGAAGCTGATCACGCTGGGAAAGAAGGGTGACTTGCACTCACGCCGCCAGGCTCTTAGCTATCTGCAGACCCGTGAAGCGGTGACCCGGCTCTTCGATACCGTGGCGCCGCGGTACGGCGAGCGCAATGGTGGCTATCTGCGCATCGTTCGCACCGGCTTTCAGAAGGGTGACGGCGCGGAGAAGGCCTTTATCGAGTTGCTCGGTTCCGAGCATGAGCTCGATGAAAAACGGCAGAAGCGCGCGGAGGCTCGGGCGAAGCGTCGCGAAGAGCTCGACAAGGCCATGGCGGAACAGCAACCGGTGCCCGAGGATGGCGGCGACAAAGCCTAAGCGACCTCAGCAACAAGAACAGCCAAGTGCCTCATTCTTCATCATTTCTCCTGAAGAATGAGGCGCTTGCCGTTTGCAGTGACGATGCCCTGCTGGTGCGGGCCGGGGGGCGGCGGAGCCGGCGGCTCAGTCTGGCCAGAATCGGGCGCGCTGAACCGTTGCGATGGCGGAGCCGGCACAAGGTGGTCGCCGTCGAACTTGGGTATGCCGAAGTGGCCGCGAAGATGGAGCATGTCGAGCGGGCTCAGATTGCCGGTCAATGCGATCAGATCGAAATTCGTCGAGTTAGAAAGCAGAATGACCATGCCCGTAACATCCGCGTTGGATGTGCTGATCCATAAGTCTGTCTGACCGGGATTGGAAGGATCGCCCTTGCCGTGAGTGTCCACCATATGCTTCCACCCGGTCGCTGCGTACTCCGCGCGAATTCGCTCGATCTCGGCGGGGTCGTAAAGACCCGGAGCCGAAAAATGATAGCTGTGGACTGAGATCGCCTCGAGCTTGTTGATGGCGCGCCGGGTATCGTCGTCGGTATTGCCCATGAAATTGCTGGCCACCTGCAGCATGGACTTGTCGAAGGTAAAGTCAGTGTGAAAGGCCGCATGCCGGCCGAGATCTTCAACCCCCTGGGGGACCCACCCGGGTGGCTGGGCTGCCGGCTCGGCAATCGCGGCAATCGGCCCCGAGAGCAATATGAGCAGCAAGGATGTGGCGCGCAGGTATCGCATAGATATTGGGACGCGGGCGCGGGGAAAAAGTTGTGCGGACTGACGGATTTGCCATGGTTGAGGACGGAGAGCAAGAGGGAGTCTGCTGCCGGTCTGAGAATCCCCACGAGCGCTCCGCCCTCTTGACTCCTGCGGTCGTTGCGCCGCAAGGCGCGTGTGCCCGAGGGCCAGTCCCTCGCTTTCCGCTCAACACACGGTGCTTAGGCGCTCAAGCAACCACGGTGGCGGCGAAGCCGCGTGCGCCCGTGCGGCCAGCACCTATTCGACGTGATAGTTGGGGGCTTCGCGGGTGATGATCACGTCGTGGACGTGGCTCTCGCGGAGACCGGCATTGGAGATGCGGATGAAGCGCGACTTTTCCTGCAACTCTTGAATCGTGGCACAGCCGACATAGCCCATTCCGGAGCGCAATCCGCCGACCAGTTGGTAGACCATGGATTCGAGCGGCCCGCGATGGGGCACGCGGCCTTCAATCCCTTCTGGAACAAACTTGGCAAGCCGATTTTGACCGTTGCGCTCGCGGGCAACGACGCCTTCGGTCGAGGCCGTTTCTTCGAAATCGTCGTTGCCCTGGAAGTAGCGCTCGCCCGAGCCCTGGGACATGGCGGAAAGCGAACCCATGCCCCGGTAGGCCTTGAAGCTGCGGCCCTGGTAGAGAATCGTTTCGCCCGGGCTTTCATCGACTCCGGCGAAGAGCGCGCCGATCATGACCACACTGGCGCCGGCAGCGATTGCCTTGGTGACGTCGCCGGAGTATTTGATCCCTCCATCGGCGACCACCGGGATATTGTGCTCGCGAGCGGCGCGGTAGCACTCGCTGATAGCGGTGATCTGGGGCATGCCGGTGCCGGTGACCATGCGCGTGGTGCAGATCGACCCCGGACCGATGCCCACCTTGACCGAGTCGACGCCCGCGTCAATAAGCGCTTTGGCGCCTTCGTAAGTGGCGACATTGCCGGCCATGAGGGCAACGTCGGGGAAATTTCTCTTGATGGTGCGAACGGCTTCGAGAACGCGCGAGGAGTGGCCATGCGCCGAGTCGATCGAGAGCACATCGACGCGGAAGCGGACGAGTTCGGCGGCACGCTCGATGTAATCGCCCGTCGCTCCGATCGCCGCTCCGACGCGCAAGCGCCCTTGATCGTCCTTCGCGGCATTCGGGTACTTGAGTTTTTTCTGGATGTCTTTGACCGTGATCAATCCCTTGAGCTCATAGTCGCCGTTTACCACCAGGAGCTTTTCCACGCGATGCTGATGCAGAATCTTCTCCGCATCTTCGAGCGTTGTGCCCACCGCAACCGTGATGAGGTTTTCCTTGGTCATCACGTCGTTGATAGGAATGTCGGTGCGCGTTTCAAAGCGAAGATCGCGGTTGGTCAGAATGCCCACCAGCTTTTTACCCCGGGTTACAGGCACTCCGGAGATCTTGTAGCGGCGCATGACATCGAGGGCGTCGGAGATGAGCTGTTCCGGCCCAATGGTGACCGGATCGACGATCATGCCGCTTTCCGAGCGCTTTACCTTGTCCACCTCGCTGGCCTGCTGCTCGATCGATAGATTGCGATGCACGATGCCCAATCCGCCTTGCTGAGCCATCGCGATGGCGAGACGCGATTCGGTCACCGTATCCATCGCCGCGGAGAGCAAGGGAGTATTGAGCGAGATTGTTCGGGTAAGCTGGGTTTGCGTGCTGACCTGGGCCGGGACGACCTCGCTATACGCGGGCACAAGAAGGACGTCATCGAAAGTAAGGGCTTCCAATATCGGTGTCTGGATCATAGAGACAGGCGTTTTGAACCGCTTGACGTACCGTAGCTTTGCGACTCGTTTGAACCATTGTAAGGCTTGCGCGGATTGGGGGCTCGCGCAGCGGAAAACCGGGTAGAACGGCCGCCGGCACCCCATTGAGTTTGGCGGAGAATCGGCGTAAGCTAACTGTGGCAGACGAGTTTGTCCTTGCTCCGTACGACGGAGAGCTCGAGGGAAATGAGTGGGCGAAAGCCCACTTTTCTTTTGAGCGAAAGGCGCCGGAAGTCGAAGCGGCAATTATGGCACTGAGTCTCGAGCAAATTCGCCGCACGGCGGATCGTGTGGCCGCTTCGCATGGGTTGGAGGTAGTGGAAATTGAGTATGTTGGCGGCAGCAAGCAGCGCGTGCTGCGCGTCTTTATCGAAAAGAACCGGGAGGAGCGCGCCAAGCTGGCCGAGGCAGCCGGCGCGGCCGCGCCGGAGTCGGAAGCGGAGGATGTCCTAACGCGCAGCCTCGATCAGTTGGCGTGGGTCACTCACGAAGATTGCGAGCGGTTCAGCCGTAATTTCGGCACGGTTCTCGACGTGGAAGAGTTGGTGGCCGAAACCGAATACACGCTCGAGGTTTCGTCTCCCGGGCTGGACCGCCGGCTGACCGCGCGGGCCGATTATCAGCGGTTTATGCGAAGCTTGGTCAAGGTGCAAACCCGGGATCCGATCGCAGGCAACCGGCATTGGCAAGGCAGGCTCACACAGATCACGGCCGATGGGATCGTGCTCGACTTGGTAGCGAAAAAGCAAAGACGCGGAAAGAGCGGAAAAGCGGCGGAGACGATCGAGATTGCGTTTGCCAACATCGAGAATGCCAATTTGATTCCTGAGTTCTAGGACCTGTTCACACTGCGGAATATTAGGGTGAATTGCCGGTGAGCCCCTGGAATCGGGCGAACCGGTAAGAGGGCGAAGCGCTTTAGCGCGGGCCCTGAAATAGATGGGTGAAGAAACATGGCGAGTGTTCTGTATCAGAGTATCGAAGCTTTAAGCCGCGACAAGGGAATCGATCCGCGGATCGTGGTATCCGCGGTGGAAGACGCGATTGCTCTGGCCACGCGCAAGTATTACAAGACGCAGGAGAATATGCGGGCGGAGCTCGACCAGGAATCGGGCGAGATCCGGGCCTACGTCTACAAGTCGGTTGTTGAAGGCTCGGAGCCGCTGGAAGACCCACTCAACCAGATCACGCTTGCAGACGCGCGAGCTTTGGCTCCGGAAGTAGAAGTTGGTGGAGAGATCCGCTACTACAAGCCTACCGATGTGTTGGGCCGCATCGCCGCGCAGATGGCCAAGCAGGTGATCTTCCAGAAAGTGAGAGAGGCTGAGCGCGATACCGTTTACAACGAGTATGCGCACCGGCTGGGAGAGGTGCTGAACGCGACTGTCAAGCGAGTTGAGTTGCAAGACGTGATCTTCGACTTGGGGAAGACCGAGGCCCGCATGCCCAAGCGGGAGCAGTCCCGGCTGGAACAATTTTCGATCGGCGAACGGGTGCGCGTCGTGCTGCAGCGGGTGGATCGGGTTTCCAAAGGGCCGCAAGTGATTGTCTCCCGCGCGGTGCCCGAGCTCGTGCAAAACCTCTTCCAGAGCGAAGTACCGGAGATCTACGACAACACCGTCGTGATTCGCGCAATTGCACGCGAAGCCGGGGAGCGTACCAAAATTGCCGTGATGTCGCGCGACAAAGATGTCGATCCGGTGGGCGCCTGTGTTGGGATGAAGGGAATGCGCGTGCAGTCCATCATCCGCGAATTGCACGGCGAGAAGATCGACATCATCGAGTTCAGCGATGACATCACCACCTTTGCCGAGAAGGCGCTGCAACCGGCGAAGGTAAGCAGAGTGAGCATCACCAATCTCACCGAGAAGCAGATTGAGGTGATCGTAGACGACTCGCAGCTCTCGCTTGCCATCGGCAAGAAAGGGCAGAACGTGCGGCTGGCGGCCAAACTCTTGGGCTGGAAGATCGACATCAAGAGCGAGGAAGAGAAGCGCCAGGAGGTAGAGCAGCAGATGGTGGCGATGAGCGGCGGACCCTCCACCCCGATCGAACAGGTGACGGAGTTGGGCGAGGCGATCATCCAGAAGCTGGTGATTGCGGGTATCACCACGGTCGAAGCATTGGCCGACATGACGCCCGAGCAACTGGAGGAGATTCCCGGCATCGGCGAGAAGACGCTCGAAAAAATCAGCTTGGCGGTGCGCCACTACTTTGGCGAATATGAGCCGGGCGAAGAGCAGCCTGCGGTGAAGGCCGGCGAAGTGTCAGCGGCCACGGAGGAGGCCATCGATCGGGCGCAGACGGACGAAGAGATCGATGCCCTCAGGTTAAATCTCGAAGAAGATGGCGAGAGAGCCGCGGAGGATGAGGACGGGTCGGGACTGATCCGGGATGAGGTCGCCGCCGAGCGGATGGAAGAGTTGACGGAATCGGGGGAGAATTCCGGGGACGTTGGCGTCCTCGACGTGTCCCCAGGCCAACAAGATACCAGCCATAAGATAGCGGAAACCGGCCCCGAGGTTTTGGAAGAATCCGAGATAGGCGAAGACGGGGCGGGTGAGGGTGGCGCGTAAATGCGGCGCTGCCCGGAGCTCTAGTTTTCGGGTGGCGCACATTCCACGTTTTCAGGGGATAATAAGACCAGCTGTCAATGCCCCAGCCGTGAGGTTGCGATGAAGATGTGACGCGGAAGGGTTGAACAAAAAGGGACGGATGAGCAAAGTTCGAATCAACGATTTAGCGCGCGAATTGGAAGTAAAGAGCAGGGCCATTCTCGATGCCTTGACCGAGGTCGGCGTTACCGAGAAGAAGACCCACTCAAGCTCGCTTGAAGAGGACGAAGCCGAGCGCGTGCGCGGCCACTTTCACCGCAGTGGCAAAAATGGCGGCGCCCCGGCGAGGAGCGAAAGTGAGCCCAAGCCGAAGATCGACTGGTCGCGTGTATCCAAGCCGGGAGATGTGCTGAAAGCAATTCAACGGAGAAAAGAAGAGGCTGAGGCGGAATCGCATAGAGGCTTTGTCGCCGCATCCGCCGCGCCATCGCAGTCCACCCCGCCGCCCAAGTCGCCGGCGCCGGCCGCGGTGGCTGGCCAGTCAGTTCCATCGCAAACGGTGCCCCGGACAGCGCCGGCTCAACCTCCGCAGACTCCGCCAGCCGCAACGGCAGCGAGCCTGCCTGGCCAAGCCCGTCCGGAAGCATCGCCTTTCGCGCGGGGCCCGCAGGGCGAGAAACCGCTGAGTCAGCGCGTGCCTCCGATGCCAGCGTCGCCCCCTCCGCCAGCGCCGAGAAGAATTGTTCCCCAGCCTCGTCAGGAGCCAAGAATTGTGGTGGCAAGCCCGCCTCCCACCCCTGCCATCGCGGCCAAGCCGCCTGCTGGACCTGTTGTCGCCAAGCCGCCAACATCGGGGATGCCGGCCGCTGACTTTCGCCAGGCCGGCGCACACCAAACAAGTGTGAGCCAGGGCCACCCGATTGCTCCGGCAAGCTCGGCGCCGGTGAACGCGGTTCCCGCTCTGCCGGTTATCGCGGCGGCGCCGGTTCAGGCGACGCCCGCGCCCACGGTGCTCCCGGAGGTCCCTGCAGTGTCTCCTCCGCCTGCTCCCGTTCAGGAATCCTCGCCGGCCGGAAGTCCGGTTGCAGCAGCTTCCGCTGTGACGCCGCCGGGCCCGCCCCCGCCCCCGTTGCGCCGCATGATCATGCCGCAGACTGGGCCGCGGCCGGTTTATACCGCCCCGCCTCCTTCGGTCGCGCCAACTCCTGTGGCAGTTACTCCCTCGGCGGCAGCGCCTCAGCATCCTGGTCAGCATCCTGGAGTGATTCAGCGGGGAAGACCGATCTTCGACCGCGCCAGGCCTGGCGGGGGACCGGGATTTGGTCCGCGTCCGCCACAAGGCGGACCTCCGGGCGTGCGCCGGCCGATGCATCCCACGCGGATCCAACCGACAGGTGGCCCGGGTGCGCCCGGCGGACGGCCAGGATTTGGCGCGCGCCCGGGTTTTGGCGGAGCGCGCCCTGGCATGGGCGGCGCCGGGGCACTGATGCCTCCCCCCGGCGAGGCGCCGCGGCCGCAGCGGCCGGGTCCGCAGCAGCGTCGCGGACGTCAGCAGTATCCCAGGACCAAAGAGGGTCCCATGAAGGGTTTTGCGCCGCCTCCGCGCTTCAGCGCAGCGCAGATACCACAGGAGCCGGTGCCGATCACCCGCACCATCACCGTTACAGAGGGCGTGAGCGTCAAGGATTTGGCAGAGAAGTTGGGAGTCCGCGGAAAGGACTTGATCGCGACGCTGCTGGTGCGCGGCGTTTTTGTCACGGTCAATCAATCGCTCGATGCTGAATTGGTGAAGGATGTGGCTGCCCAATTTGGCGCGGACACGCAGATGATCACTTTCGAAGACGAAATGGCCAATGAGGCGCTTGAAAACCTCATGAGCCAGGAGAATGTCAACGAGATCGAATCGACGCGCTCCCCCGTAGTCACGGTGATGGGGCACGTCGATCACGGCAAAACTTCGCTCCTCGATGCGATCCGCGAAACGGATGTAGCGTCGGGTGAGGCGGGCGGTATCACCCAGCACATCGGCGCCTACAAGGTTCGGATTGCCAAGCAGGATTCGCCCGCTTATGGACGGGAGATCGTCTTTCTCGATACCCCCGGCCACGAGGCCTTTACCCGCATGCGTGCACGCGGCGCCAAGGTGACCGACATCGTTGTGATTGTGGTCGCGGCCGATGACGGCGTGATGCCACAGACGCTCGAAGCTGTCGATCATGCGAGGGCGGCGGGCGTCCCCATGATCGTCGCAGTGAACAAGATCGATAAGCCGGATGCGCAGCCGGATCGCGTGAAGCAGCAATTGGGCGATCGCGGGTTGGTGCCGGAAGCTTGGGGTGGTTCGACGGTCTTTGTCGATGTTTCGGCGAAGAAGAGACAGAATCTCGATCTCCTGCTCGAGATGATCTGTTTGGTGGCGGACCTGGGCAACCTGAAGGCGACTCCGGAACGCACGGCAGTAGGTACGGTGATTGAAGCCAAGCTCGACCGCGGTCGCGGCGCGGTCGCGACCGTGCTGGTGCAGAACGGGACCCTGCGCGCGGGCGACAGCTTCATCATGGGGAACACCTTCGGCAAGGTGCGCGCCATGTTCGACGATCGCGGACGAGCGGTTTCAGAGGCTGGCCCTTCCACTCCGGTCGAGATTCTGGGGCTGGAAGGAATGCCGGACGCGGGCGATACTTTCTTGGTGGTCGCGGATCGCGACAAGGCCAAAGGCATCGCGCAATAC
This sequence comes from uncultured Acidobacteriaceae bacterium, assembly GCA_963746665.1. Classification (GTDB taxonomy): domain Bacteria; phylum Acidobacteriota; class Terriglobia; order Terriglobales; family Acidobacteriaceae; genus PALSA-350. Next base: position 878,303 of record CAVVBW010000001.1, read on the forward strand.
CGCAAGATGAAGGAACGCGAGTCGCAGTTGGCCAAGTCATCCCGTGTCTCGCTCGAAGGTCTGGCAGAGCAGATCAAGCAAGCCGGCGTCAAGGAATTGCCGCTAATCCTCAAGGGCGACGTCACCGGTTCGGTCGAGGTGCTGGCCGATTCGCTGCAGAAGATGTCCACGGAAAAAGTGCGCATCAAGGTGCTGCACACCGGCGTCGGCGCGATTACGGAAAGCGACATCCTTTTGGCCTCCGCATCGAACGCCATCGTGATTGGCTTCAATGTGCGGCCGGAACGCAAGGCCGCTGAGTTGGCCGAGCAAGACGGCGTCCAGATCCGGTTACACTCGATCATTTATGAGTTGCAGGACGAGATCAAAAAGGCGATGTTGGGACTTCTCGAGCCCACGATCAAAGAGAACTACCTGGGCCGGGCGGAGGTTCTCAATCTCTTCCGGATTCCCAAGGTGGGAACGATCGCCGGTTGCCGCGTGGTGGATGGCTCGATCAAGCGCGATTCGGAGATTCGCTTGTTACGCGATGGAGCCCCGGTGTTCAAGGGCAAGTTGTCTTCGCTCAAGCGCTTCAAGGACGATGCGCGTGAGGTCACCAACGGCATGGAGTGCGGAATCGGTATCGGGGGCTATAACGATGTGAAGGTAGGCGACACCATCGAAGCCTTCGCCACGGAGCGTGTGGCTGCACAGTTGACTGCCGCACAGTAAAAAGAGAGAGCACACAGGGCTCAGCGCACAGAGCACAGGGCACAGTGAAGATCGAAGAGATTCAGGCCGCCCTCCGTGAGCATCATTTCGATGGCTGGCTCTTCTACGATCATCATCACCGTGATCCGATTGCCTACCGGATTCTTGGCCTCGACGAATCGCTTTTGGTCACACGGCGGTGGTACTATCTGATTCCCGCCGAAGGCCAACCGTGCAAGCTTGTGCACCGCATTGAGGAATCGCGGCTGGACTCGCTCGCCGGAGAAAAGCGAGTCTACTCTTCCTGGCAGGAGTTGGAGTCCGAGCTTCGCACGATGCTCGCGCCGTTTGAGCGGCTGGCCATGCAATACTCGCCGCGCAATGCAATCATGTCCATCTCCCTGGTGGACGCGGGAACAGTGGAGCTGCTGCGCGAATTCGGCAAGACGATCATGAGCTCAGCGGACTTGGTGAGCCGCTTCGAGGCCGTGCTGACGCCCGAGCAGATTCACAGTCACTACCAGGCACAGGAACGGATCGACGAGATTCTTGCCGAGGCATGGAAGGAGATCGGCCGCAGGGTGCGCGCTCCCGGTCTAACCCGGAACAACTCTGGCGGATCCAACTCCGGTACTCGGGCGGCAGTGAACGAATATGACATGGTTGTGTGGCTGCAAGAGGCGATGCAGCGTGCCGGGCTCGTGTGGGAGCATGGACCCAATGTCTCGGCGAACGCGAACAGCTCCGACTCGCATTACGAGCCCACGGCAGCGGCCGCGAAGCCCATCCGCGACGGCGATTTCGTTCTGATCGATATCTGGGCTCGAATGGACCGTCCGGAGAGCTGCTTTTACGACATTACGTGGACGGGAGTGGTAGGGCGGGAGCCGGGCGAGCGCGAGCAAAAAGTCTTTGCGACGGTCATCGAGGCTCGCGATGCCGCGGTCAAAGTTGTCGAGGAGGCCTTTCGCCAAAACCGGCCATTGGCAGGGTGGCAGGCCGACGATGCGTCGCGCGCAGTGATACGGGCAGCGGGCTTTCAAGAATATTTCACCCACCGGACGGGCCACAGCATCGCGACGGAATTGCACGGGAACGGCGCGCATCTCGACAATCTGGAGACGCACGACGAGCGCGTCATTCTTCCCTTTACCTGCTTCTCGGTAGAGCCGGGAATCTATCTGCCGGAATTCGGCGTGCGCAGCGAGCTGAACATGATGACCGAGCCGGGCAAGGCCATGGTTACAGGAAGGGTACAGCGGAATCTGGTGCGGATTTAACGTTAGGTGTCAGTTTTTCAGTTCTCAGTTCTCAGCTTCCGGAATACAGATGCGGAACCAGCCGTATGGTAGAGTGGCGTTGAACTTTGCTCTCCGCATCGCTTACGAGGTCCCACCCCGCAACGAGGATCGATGACTAAGCGTATCGTTCAGCTGGACGGCATCCGGGCGATTGCGATTGCCGCGGTATTCCTAAACCACGTCTTCTTTATCAGGCTATTGTGGATGGGCGTCGACCTCTTCTTCATCCTCTCCGGGTTTTTAATTACCGGCATCCTGATCGAACACAAAGACCAAACTCTAAGAGGGTACTTCGGGCAATTCTATGGGCGACGCGCGAGACGCATTCTCCCGCCCTATCTGTTGTTACTCTGCATCGGGTTGCTGTTCTATGGGGTTTGGTGGCTTCGCCACTGGTATCTTTATGCTTTTCTGATGAACTTGATAGCGCCATTGGGCGTGCTCAGGCCAGGACAGTTCGACCCGTTGTGGTCACTCGCGGTAGAGGAGCAGTTCTATTTCGTCTGGCCGTTCGCAGTGTATTTTTTGAGCGAAGATGGGCTGGCAAAATTAGCGCTTACCTTCATGGTGGCCGCGCCCCTTCTGCGCTGGACGTGCACGCCTTGGTTCTCAACGGAATGGCCGATCTACATGCTTACGCCATTTCGCATGGATACTCTCGCGGCGGGCGCTTTGATGGCAATTGCATGGCGCAAATACCGGAGCAAGTTTGAACGATTTGGGCACTACGGGCTGATATTGTCGGCGGTTAGCATCACCGCATTGATCTTTCTCTCCCGGATTCCGGGGTTCTCCACACACGCAAACACGAGAGCGGGAAATCTCTGGATCTACGAGCTTACTCTGACCACCTGCGCCGGCGCGATACTATGGGCTTTGAGCGGCCGCGGCGTTCGGCTCCTTACGCTGGCACCTGTGACCTACCTGGGGCGCGTCAGCTACTCCCTATATCTCATTCAAGTGGCGGTGATCATCGAGGTGGAGCGCTATTTACAAGGGGAAGTGAAAGTAGCAGTTACGGCCGCGGCAATCTCCCTTCTCTATGCTGCCTGTTCGTGGCATTTCATGGAGAAGCCTATTCTCGAACACCGGACCCGCATCCTGGTCCCGGCCGCCGATTGATTGTATATTCTTGACAGATGGCCCAAAGGGTAGAGGCGGTAAAGAAAACAGCCGGAGTGAAGTCGGATGGATGGGGGTATTTGACCTTGATCGCCGGATGGCTTATTCCAGGCGCGGGTCACTTTCTCTTGCGGCGTTGGATTCGCGGACTTCTGATCCTGGCTTCGATCGTTTCCATGTTTGTGCTCGGCATCATGATGCAGGGTAAGCTCTATGGGCCGAGCGGCGGCGACCTGCTCGACCTGCTGGGCTTTCTCGGAGACTTAGGCGCCGGTCTATTGTACTTTATTGCCCACGGCTTGGGACTCGGGCAAGCGCCGGTGCAGGTCGTGACCGCCGACTATGGCGCGAAGTTCATTGTCGTCGCGGGCTTGTTGAATTTGATCGCCGCAGTGGATGCGCACAGCATTGCCGCAGGGAGAAAGCCTTGACGCTCGCGCCTTCTCATTTCACGGCCGTGGTGTTGTTTGCCGGCTTCGCGTCGATCATCTTCGGTATTACGCAGCGCTCCACGCCGAAAGCTATGGTCCGTTATGGCGTGTACTGCTTTGTCCTCTTTCTGGTATGCGTGGTCGCGGCCAGCTGGCTCATGTATTTCATACGCCATTAGGTTTGCGGGCCCTTGAATAGAAATAAGGGGTGAATTGCGGAGCGAGCCCCGGATTGGGCGAGGAGAGTAAGAGGGCGAGAGCGGCTTTACCGCGAAGCCCTCGAATCAACGATCCCAGACCATAGCATCGAAGGTATGCCGGGTGGTGAAGCCGTGGCGGCGGTAGAGCGCGACGGCATCCTCGTTTTCCCTGGTAACGGTGAGCGTGAGGGCTGCAAAGCGGCGGGTCTTGAGCTGCCGCGCACAGTCGCCGAGAATCCAGGCGCCAAAGCCGCGGCGGCGATACCCCGATGCCACGCAGATCTGCGTGACATGACCCACGTCGTCGCGTACCCGAGAACAGAGCACCAGCGCGGCGAGTTCATTGCGGTCTCGGTCCACCAGCACGCGGGACGCCTCCGAATCGAAGAAGCCGCAACCGGGAAAGCGCACGATGTTGTGCAGAAAGCGCAAGGAGCCCGAAACCGAGCGGTACTGGTCATTGATGAGGCTATCGAGATGGCCTTGGTAGGCTTGCGCGATCAGGCGGCCCGCGGCGGCGAAGTCGCCATCCTTCCAGGCACGCAGCTCAAGGCCTGCGGCGCCGCCGATAGGCTGTCGCTGCGCGAGATTCGCTGAGGCGAGCTCAAGCTCCATGAAGAGCCTCTCGTAGACGCGGAATCCGGCCTGCACGAGTACTCCTGCATGGACGCTGTGGGGATGCAGCAGCAGCTGCGACTCGATGCGGTCAATCCCGGGAGAGTTCTTAAGAAGCTCCACCAGATGCTCAAGCAGGCTGCGTTCCACGGCGGTTGCAGAATCGGGATTGGTAGTGGAGGGGATTGCAAAAACATCTCCAACCACGGCCTTGTTTCCTTCATAGACACAGAAAACGTAACCGCAGATATGCCCGTTTTCGATCGCCACATAACCGGGCAAAATGCGCGAGTCGAGATATTGAAGCAGCAGCTTTGCCGAGGCGCGAAAGTCCCAGCGCAGGCGATCGCTCCAAACGCGGCTCTCGGCATCCAACACCGGCTTGAGATCGCCGGCGGTGAAGTGACGCAGATCGAGGATTTCCAGCTGGACCGCGGGTGTCATCCGCTCAAATAACCTAACCCGTCTGGCCCTCATGCTTCGAATCGACGAAAGGCGAGCAAGGGGTTGAAAAGGAGTGTACGGCAGAACACAGTGCTATGGAAAGTCAATGCGTCCGCCGCAATCGCGTTTCAGGCCCTGGAAGGGGAGATCGCTTTTAGGCTCTACTGCTTGGCGAAGACCTGATAAACCACGAGACCCTGTGCCGGATAGGAAAAGAGCGGCTGGTAGGATCGGCCAGCCAAGAGCGGATGCAGCGCGCCCAGGGAGATTTCGCGGGTCACGAGAATATGTTCCTGGGAGGGAATGCCGTCCAGATCGTAGTCGTCAACCCGGCGGTCGCGGTAGAAGGAGAGCCCATATTCCATGTCGCGACGCACCCGGAAGACGGCGACCTGCTCGTCTGGCTTGGCGATCTGGCGGATGATTGCCGCCAGAGGGCGGGCCGAGTATGCGGCGTCGAGGAGCCTGATATTTTTCTGGCTGCCGGGGACGGCGGGAAGACCGAAAATAGGCCCGACGCCGAGGAGAAACAGCAGCATGATGACGAGCGGCGCCATCGTGGCGATGCGCAGCCGGCTCAGCCCAAAGCGAGCAACGACGATGAGGATGAGCAGGACGGAAGCAATCCCGCTCATCGCCGCCGAGCCAAGGATCGTCAATGAGGGCATGACCCCCGGATGCCCGATATGCCACGGCAGTAGCAGCACCAGAATCACGGTGACGCCGGTGAGCAGGGCATGCAGGATCAGCAGCCAGGAGTTGGGCGTCTTGCGCCGGACACGATTGAGATAGTCCCCGGTGAGAATTGTGAGCGGGGGGATCGCCGGAAGGACGTAGCCCGGTAACTTGGAATGGGAGAACGAGAAGAATGCGATGGGAAACAGGGTACAAAGGACGAGGAACTCAGGGAAGGCATCGCCACAGCTGGAGTGGCCCACATAAGGAACTTTGGAATGGCGGGCCTTCCATTCGACGATCGACTTTTGAATCGCGTCGACCAATGCGCGCATGGCGATCACCGTCCATGGCATCAGGGCTAGCAACATGATCGGGAAGTAATACCAAATGGCCTGATCATGCAAATAGCGGTCGGTGGCGAACCGTTCGAGGTTGTGCTCGAGGAAAAAGACGCGCAGAAAGTCGGGGTTGCGCCTCTGCACCGCGATATACCAGGGCAACACCATCGCGAAATAGAGAAGCACGCCAGGGATCCAGATCGTGCGCCGCAGCAGAGACCACTCACGTCGCAACGCGGCGAAGGCGAAAATGATGGCGAGCGCGAGGAACGGAGCTACCGGGCCCTTGGCGAGCGTGGCTGCGCCGACGAAAAAGTAGAGATCGAAGAGCCAGAACTTCCTGTCTGTCTCATACCAGGCGTACCAACCGAGCAGCCCGATGCAGAAGGGAGCGGCCATCTGCATATCGGTAGATGCGCCGCGAGCGAAGCCGAGGATGCCGGCGCAAGAGGCGGTGATCAGAGCGGCATCGAGCTGGGCGCCCGGTCGAAAGCGGCGGATATGCCAATAAATCAGGAAAACCAGGATGAAGGCGAAGCTGGCGGAAGGGAGTCGCGCCGACCAGTCGTGGACACCGAATTCCCGAAAGGCGAACATGGCGCGCCAGTAGTAGAGCGCGGGTTTTTCAAGCCAGGGATGGCCCCATAGAAATGGGGTCACATAATCGTGGCGGGCCAACATCTCGCGAGCCACCTGAGCGTAGCGGGGCTCGTCCGCACCTACTAGGCCGAGCCCATCCCCGCCGAAGATCGGCACCAGGCCATAGAAGAGGAAGAAAGTGCTGAAGACAAAAAGAGCGGCAGTCTCCAGAATGTCAGGGAGTAGGGGCCACCGGTTGAGCAGCTTCTGCTGCAGTGTTCCCGGCGCGTAAATCGGTTGCGGCGGGCTCAGGATTGCCTCTTTTTCGGCCATTTTAGGATCTGACAACAATGCCTGCTATGTCTTCCGGCGCCGGTCTATCCACTCGATAGCAGCGATGCGGACCTGGGCGCCATGAATCCACCGCCTAGGGAAAGGCTAACAGATTCGCCACCCGAAGATTGTCAGTGCGGGCAAGCGCTCTAAGTTGATGCGAAATCACCGGTTGGAGCAAAACCAGGGAAGACGTATCCGGGAACCACATCGCTCAAGTTGACGCGACCAACAGGGAGCGACAACCTTGAACGAAATGAAATGGGACATAGTATCCCTGGTTTTGCTCTAATCCCTTGGCAACGTCTGAACCGGCCCTTGTACGATCTCGCTGCGCAACTCGCCGAGGATGCGCTCCATAGCGTCCGACAAGGACCCCTCGACAGTGCAGCCGCTGGCCGTTTCGTGGCCGCCGCCGCCGAAACGCTCGGCAAACGCGGCAACGTTCAGCTGTCCTTTGCTGCGCAGGCTGATCCGGACCCGGCCACCGGCGACCTCCCGGAAGAAGACTGCGGCCTCGACTCCAGCAATGCTGATCGCATAGTTGACGATGCCTTCGGAATCCTCTTCCGCGGCGCCGGTGCGGTCGATATCGCTTTCAGTGGCCCAGAGCCATGAGATGTTCCCCTCGTGGCGCAGGTTCGAGAGCGCAGCTCCAAGCAAGAGCATCTTGGAGGTGGGATTGGAGAAGTAGACGTTCCTGGCGATCAGCATGGGGTTTGCTCCGCGGCGGACCAGGTCGCTCGCGAGCTCCAAGGTGTGAGCGTCGGTCCCCTCGTAGCAAAAGCGGCCGGTGTCAGTAAGGAGAGCCGTGTACAGGCAGGTTGCCATCTCTGGCGTTATGCAAACGCCTGCCTCCCCAGCCAGATGATAGACCATTTCGGCGACTGCGCTCGCCGGAGCGATCCAGTTGACGTTGGCAAAGGGCTGCCCACTGGCATGGTGGTCGACGTTGATGAGGAACCGGTTCTCCAGCCCTAGCAGGCCGGAGCGCTGAACGCTGTCGCATTCAAGCAGGATGACCGTGTCATAGTCGCCATCCACCCGGCTGACGTGATGTATTTGCGCGGCGAAGGGGAGGGAGCGATAGAGGACCGGCACACCATCGCTCAGGATCATGTCCGCATGCTTGCCCATCTGACGCAGCATCATCCAGCAGGCGAGGACCGACCCGACGGCATCGCCGTCCGGTCGCGCGTGCGAGGTGACAAGCAGATGCTCGGCTCGCTCAATCGAGGCGAGGATGGCGTCGAGAGTGGATTGCTTGAACGGCATCAGGGCCTGTTCACACTCCTGGAGTGGATCGCGAACTCGAAAAAACTGACTCCCGGCGACGCCGCCCCAGGAGTGTGAACAGGGCCCTAGAGCCTGTACTTAACTTCTAGGGCGGACAGCGTTGCCGGTGAAAATGGGGCCAGACGAGGCGGAGTCCGCAGCGTGTGGCAGGTCCCCATGCAAGGATGACAACGAAGTATGGCCCCATTTTCACCGCAACCCGGAGGGACGGGGCGAATTTTCCCGATTACTGTGTCGCTCGTCGCTAAAATACGCCCGGTATTTGTCACTCCTTGCTCCTTGCACTCGGGAAAATTAGCTCCCGTCGCTGCCGTCCTAGAAGTTGAGAACAGGCTCTAAGTCCCAGGCGCGGTCTTTTGGCTCTTCATCTTTTCGTGTTTCCTTGCGCGCCCCAGCAGCTCATCGATGCGCAGCTTGAGATGCTCCGATTTGTCGATGTGAAAGATCAACTCCGGCACGTGACGAACGCCCATGCGCTCGTGCAGTTCGTGGTGAATGAAGCCGCGAGCCGCTGTCAAAGCGTCGAGAGTGGCTCTTTCTTCGGCTTCACCGCCGTCCACCGCGATGTATACCCGGGCAGATTTTCCTCCGGGGTTGAGCATGACTTCACTGACGTAAGCGAAGCTGATCCGTGGGTCGGAAAGTTCACCCTGAATCATCGTGCTGATCTCTTCGCGCAGCGTTTCCGCGACGCGCTCCTGATGGTATTTGCGGGCCCGTTGCTCTGGCATGGACAAGTCCTTGGCTAAACCAATGAGAATACCAGAATTCGGGCCAGGGCTTGTATTTTGAAGGACAAAATCCCTATTGCGGCGAGTCGTCTTCAAGAAAGGTCCACCACGAGTCAGCGACTTCGGCGCCCAGGTCGTTGGCGATGCGAACGGCTGCATTTTCAATCTGCTGCATGAGGCCGGTGAGGTAATCGCGGGAACGGGAGATGGCCGTGATGCCGATGGTCGCCGACTGCCAGGTGACGGCCTCGTCGAGTTCCGCCACCGAAATATTGAAACCATTGCGTAGCTTCTCTTTAAGGCTGCGCACAACCTGGCGTCGATCCTTGAGGGAGTGGGCTTGTTCGATACGAAGTTCCAAGGTAAGCGCGGCAATGGGCATCACAGCCTCGCCAGCACAGACTCGGCCGTGGCAACAAAGTCGGCGTCGCTCAGCGCGGTCAGAGAAGAGCATTGGATCAAACCCTTGCGGCAGCGCGCCGTCCCTCTCAGTTGCAGGCAAGGAGAGCACTCCGGCTGGCGAAACAGGCTCCTGCTCCCGGGGCCGGTAGGCCGGAAACGGTGTGGATGCGCAGGCCCAAAATAACCAATGGCCGGCACGTCGTAAAGCGAGGCTAAATGCAGGGCGAAGCTGTCGGGAGCAATGACTAGATCGGCGGCCGAGATCACTTCGAAGAGTTGCCGGACGGATCTTTGCCCATAGGACGAGACGCGCGGATTGCCGGCAAACTTTTCGACGGCTGCCGCCGCGCCATGAACGACGATCGAGTGGCTGGGAAACGCCTGGAGAAGGCCGGAGATCACACCCGCCCATTGCTCAGTGGTGAGCTGACGCACAACCCAGCCCGCCTCCGCGGCGCAGTAGATGTAGTGCATCTTCGGCTGGTTTGTGGGCTTGATGGCCGGCGGATAGGAGAAGAGGCTGCGGTAGTCCGCCAAGGGGCGGCCGCTTTCGGGCCGCTCCGGCGGGGAGAGATCGAGCAGTTCAAGCTCCACCTCGGCCTCGTACTTGTCCTCCGGAAGCCGAACCTTGCCCGGCCGGAAGACCATTTTCATCACAAAGGAGAGCCATGGGCGAACGCTCTTCCATTCGAAGTAGCCGCCCTCGGCATAGAGCCGGCTGATTCCTTGAACCCACCCCGTTTTGCGTTTGCCGCGCACGAGCAGAGCAAGGATCAAAGTCGCGCGGCTGTCATCCATGGAATAGACGACGTCCGCGCGCGGAACCCGCGCCAGTCTGCGGAGCATCTCCGCCTTGCCTTCGCCCCGATCGAGCACAACGACCTTGAGCCGCGAATCGAGCAGCGGGTAGACCTCGCCACCCTTTCCATTGGTGATTACGGTCACCTCCGCGTCAGGATACTTGCGATAAAGCTCGTGGAGAAACGGCGCCTTCAACACGTAGTCGCCAAAGGTGCGAAAGCTTAGCAGAGTGATACGCCGGGATGGGTCTTTCGCTGACATGAGAGGCATGATCCCGTCCTAGAAGTTAAGAGCAGGCTCTAAGCCTGTGATTCACAGCCTCTACGCGGGCGAAGACTCAATCGCTTTGGCAATGAGTTGCGTGGTGCTGAAGCCCTCGACGATGGGAATGATCTTGACCGTTCCTCCCCAAGAGCGCACCTCGGGTGCGCCGACGATCGTGGCCTCGCTATAGTCTCCACCCTTGACCAGCACATCGGGCCGGAGAGCTTCTATCGTGGCAAGCGGCGTGTCTTCCGCGAAGATCACGACAGCATCGACGGCCGTAAGCGCCGCCAGCATCTGTGCTCGCTCGCGCTCTCCGACCATGGGACGGGACGGGCCCTTGAGACGCTTTACCGAGGCATCGCTGTTGATGGCCACGATCAACTTGTCTCCCTGGCGGCGGGCCGATGCGAGCAGCGAGATGTGCCCGACGTGAAGGATATCGAAGCAGCCGTTGGTGAACACGATCCTCTTGCCGGAAGATCGCCAGGAGGCGGCCCGCGCCTGGAGCCGCTCGAGCGGAAGAACCTTCTCTTCGGCGTGCAATCCAATCTCTTCAGACAGCGCTCCAATCATTTCATGCCTCTGAATGGGAACGGTGCCAACCTTACTGACAACGATTCCCGCGGCGATATTGGCGAGCTGTGCCGCGCTCTCGATGGGGAGTTTTCCCGCGATGCCGAGAGCCAGCGTGGCAATGACCGTATCTCCGGCGCCCGAGACATCGTATACGTTGCGCGCTACCGCAGGCAGTAAGACTTGCCTTGTGGGATAGAGCACGGCGATGCCTTTCTCACTCAGAGTCACGGTCAGATATTCGAGGTCAAGAGATTCGATCAGCTGCTGCCCGGCCGCCAGGATCCGCGCAACGTCTTTTGAAGACTCCCCAGTGGCGAGAGAAAGCTCGTTCAAGTTGGGGCAGATTGTGGTCGAGCCGCGGTAGCGCTCCAGCCTGCGGCTTTTTGGATCGGCCAGGACGGGAACATTCGCTGAGCGCGACTTCCGGATGAGCATGGGGCAAAGCGTGTCGGTAAGCACCCCCTTGGCGTAATCGGAAAGGATGACCACGTTCGCGGATGGCAATACCGCCTCGAAGTCTGCCAAGAGCCCATCGTAGGCCTCAGCCGGACGCGGCCCATTCGTCTCGGTATCCAAACGTAGCATCTGCTGATTGCCGCCCAGAATGCGCAGCTTGCAGGTGGTCGGCATCCCGCTGGTCTTGGTCATACGGTAAGCCACGTGGGCGGTCTTAAGCAGTTGCTCAAGCGCTTCCTGATCGCTATCGCCGCCGCAAAATCCCAGCAGTGTCACCCTTGCTCCCAGGCCGGCTAAGTTCATGGCCACGTTGGCCGCGCCGCCAGGCTGCTCATTGCGATGCGCCGCGCGCACGATCGGCACTGGCGCTTCTGGAGAAATTCGCTCCACGTCTCCCCAGATATATCGGTCGAGCATCACGTCGCCCACTACCAGGACGTGCACCTGCCGCCAGTCGCGCTCGACCAGCCGCATGACGTCGTGCAGATTATCGATCATTGCATTTTGGCCAGAAGCGGTTGCGCGAAAATTGGAGTTGTATCGACGGGCGGCTTCATGGAACCCTCAATGCGTGAGACACAGCTCAAACGGATGCAAAGTATTCCAAATTATATCGTTCGCGGCGAGCACTTTTTCGAGAGGACTTGCCCTCGCCGCGCATTTCGGGGATTGAATCGAGCATTTCTCTTGATACCGTGCATAATCCATAATCTATGGATACGTTGGAGCCTCGCACAATACGATACGTCTTCATCGATCGCGATGGCGTTCTCAATCGCAAGATGCCGGAAGGTGTCTACGTGAGCGAATGGCGGCAGGTTGAGTGGTTGCCTGGAGCCGAAGAGGCGGTCGCTCGGATGAACCGCGCCCGCTTGACCGTGATTCTGGTGACAAATCAGCGCGGCGTCGCTTTGGGCCGGGTCACCGAGCCGCAGCTCGAAGAGATTCACGCCAAGATGCAGAGCCACCTGGCGCTCCACGGTGCTTCGCTCGATGCGATCTACTATTGTCCGCACGACCGTGGCCAATGCACTTGCCGAAAGCCGGAGACAGGTCTTTTTGAAGCTGCCTTGGAGCGGTACAAAGAAGCCAACGAACACAATAGCCTGGTGATTGGAGACTCGATCTCGGATATTCAGGCGGGGAAGCGGTTGGGAATGAGAACCATCTTCCTTCGCGGCGAAGCGACGCGGCAGAAGCCAGGCGCGGCGACCGCGGCGGGAATGGCGGATGCCGTGGCTTCTTCGCTGCTTGAAGCGGTGGAGGCGCACCTTGGTCTCGGCGCGGTCCTGCGCACTGACAACTGAGCACTGAAAACTGACAACTGTCGAGGCGAAGCGCGACAGACTGCGGGAAAACGCGCCGAAGCAACAAGCGAGGCGCTAGAGAATGTTTGGATCGGCAATGAGTCACACTAGGTCTTGTGCATTCAACAGGCCGCCGATCTGTTTTCCCGTAGTCTGTTTAGCGCGAGCCCTAGAATTAGGAAAGGGTGAATTGCGGAGTGGGTGAATTGCAGGCGAGCCCTGGATCGGGCGAGCCGGTAAGAGAGCGAGAGCAGTTTCACCGCGAAGCCCTTCAATATTAGGAGGAGAAGCATGAGAGTGTTGGTGACCGGAGGATGCGGCTATGTCGGTTCGCATACCGTGCGAGAACTAGCTGCCGCTGGTCATGAAGTGGTCGTCTTCGACAACCTCAGCACCGGCCAACGCCGGCTGTCGGACGGCTTTCCCCTGATTGAAGGCGATATCGGCGATGTCGACGCGCTCTCCGTGCCTTTGCGGAATGCCGATGCGGTGATTCATTTTGCCGCTTCCGCTTATGTCGGAGAGTCGGTTCAGAGTCCCCGAAAATATTTTCGCAACAACGTTGAGAAGGCACTCAGACTTCTCGATGCGGTGCTCGAGAGCGATGTGCGTCTCTTTGTCTTCTCTTCGACCTGTGCCGTCTATGGCGTGCCCGCGGTTTTGCCGATTCGTGAGAGTTGCCCGCAGGCGCCCATCAACCCCTACGGTGTCACCAAGCTTTTTTTTGAGCAGGTTCTCTCTGCATACAACGTCTCTCGGGGGCTTCGCTATGTGGCCTTGCGCTACTTCAATGCCGCCGGCGCACACGCGGACGGCACCATTGGCGAGATGCACTCGCCGGAGACCCACCTGATTCCTTTGGCGATGAGAGCGGCCCTGGGCGTCTCTCCGCCCCTCCAAGTATTCGGGGCTGACCTTGAAACTCCCGATGGCACCTGCATCCGCGATTTCATTCACGTATCGGACCTGGGAGCCGCGCACGTCCTGGCCCTCGAGTACCTCGAACGCGGCGGGAAGTCGATCAGTTTGAATTTAGGAACGGGCAAGGGCACTTCGGTGATTGAACTCCTGTCGACCGTAGAGCGCATTGCAGGCAGAGAAGTGCCGCATATATTCGCGGAACCCCGCCCGGGCGACCCTCCCGTGCTCTATGCCGACCCATCCATGAGCAAATCGGTTCTGGGCTGGGAAGCAAAACGAGACTTGGATGAGATTGTGAGATCGGCTTGGAAGTGGGAACAAGGGCTGCAAGGGTGCTGACCGCTGAGCACTGAAAACTGACAACTGTCCAGGCAAAGCGCGACAGACTGCGGGAAAACGCGCCGAAGCAACAAGCGAGGCGCTAGAGAATGTCTGGATCGGCAATGAGTCACGCTAGGTCTTGTGCATTCAACAGGCCGCCGATCTGTTTTCCCGTAGTCTGTTTAGCAGGGGCCCTGAAATATGAGCAAAGGGTGAATTGCGGAGCGAGCGCTGGCAAGGCGCGAGCAAAGCAAGAGGGCGAAGCGCTTTAGCGCGGGCCCTTTGATATTTGCGTGGCCCTGGAGTGCTCCACCGCCTCGCTCAGCACGTTCGCTACTCTCTCGCCGTAGTGGGCCCAGGTGTAGTTCCCGGTCACCATCTTCATCGCATTTCTGCCCAAGGACGAGCGCAGGGCGTGGTCCGCGCTGGCTAATGAGATCGCGGCCGCGAGAGACTCCACATCGCCCGCCGGAGCGTAAAGAGCGCTCTTTCCATGTTCCAGGGGAAGGCCGCAGTTTTTCGTGGTTATGACCGGGAGCCCCGCGGCAGCGGCTTCCATCGCCGACCTCGATGAGCCTTCGGCAAAGGTGGGAAAAACAAATAAATCGGCTCGGGCAAAGGCGCCGGCGAGTTCCGTGGGGGGGACAAACGGCGTATGAGTAAAAAACTCAGAATCGGACGGTTGAAGACAAGGCTCCCCATTTCCCAAATTGCCGATCAATTCCAGACGGAGATCGAGACCCTCGCTGCGGCATAGGCGAATCGCTTCCAGCAAGACGCGCACGCCTTTGCGAACATCGAAATTGCCGGTAAACAGGATCTTCACCGGCCCATCGATATCGTAGTTTTGTTTGAGGTTAAAAAACGTTTCGCGTACGCCAAGGTAAGCGACACGAATCTTTTCGGCGGGATAACCGAGATCGACAAAGGTCTCTTTGACGAAGTCGGAGTTCACCAGGAGCAGATCCGCGCTGGCGCAGTCCCGCAATACGAGCTTCCACAGGTCTGCTTTCGGATCGTAGCCGACGGTCAGGCCAAAACGCTCAAATTCCGCGCGGAGCACAGCATGGATGAACGCCGGATGGGCAAGGGATTGATCGGTCACCACTGCCAGGCCGTTCTTGCGCGCCGTTCTGATCGCTCCGGACTGTCCTGCTCCGCTACGAACAAGCACGACATCGGCGTTCTTCAAGTATTTCCGGCTGGCCCAGGCGGCAATGCGAAATTGCATTCCATAGGCCAGATCTTGAGAGAGAAGCTTTGTCCGTTGGATCAAGCCGACAGCCGTGCCGGCGACCTCGGCCCAGGCGATCGGCGTCACGGTTGCGCCTGGAATGCGCCGTGCGCCCAGGCGTCTTGCCAAATGCTTTTCGCCAAGAAGGCTTCCCAGCCAATCAACGGCGGCCGCCTGGCTCGGTTTGGGGAACCACCCAGTCAGAAAATTGACTTCCACGCCGGCGCCGGCCAGAGCCTCGGCGGTTTCGTGGAAATAGAGCTTACCCCAGCCTGTCGCGATTATCGCTTTCACCCGTGCCCCTCAAAGCCGGCCAGTTGTCGCGCACCGTGCACGCTCGATCTCTACTCTTCGCCATCCGCGCGAGACTGATAGTAGTCGTTGTATGCGCGGCCATAGTATTCAGCGTAATCGGAAGAGCGCAAATCTACGGCGTTCAACACGACTCCGAGTAGATGCGCGCCGGAGCGCAACAGGATCTCGCTGGCGCGCGCCACCACGTTCCTCGAGGTTTGACCGTAGCGCAGTATGAGCACCACGCCATCGCTGACGGGGACGAGCACTGCCGCATCCGTAACGGTGAGCACCGGCGGCGTGTCGATAAGGATGAAATCGTACTTGGTGCGAAGCCCTTCCACCAGATTCGACATCTCTGTCGAGCCGAGCAACTCGGCCGGCATGGGCGCGACGGGACCAGCGGGCAAAACGTCGAGCGTAGGCACTGCGGGAATGGAGACGATCGCTTCGCTCAATGCCGATTTTCCCGTGAGCACCGTAGTCAGTCCGACTTTGTTCGCGATTCTGAAGCGCAAGTGCACGGACGGCCGTCGCAAATCGGCATCGATCAACAGCACACGCGCGCCATTTAAGGCGAAGATGATCGATTCCAGGGTGGAGACGGAAGTCTTGCCTTCCGACGGCTTCGCGCTGCTGATCAGAATTACCCGGGGCGGCGCGCCAGCGCGCGAGAGCATGATCGTAGTTCGCAGCGAGCGATAGGCCTCTGCGAGCCGCGACCAGGTCCCGAGACTCGTCGAAGTAGCATCCGCGACGAACGTGCCCGGTGAAAGCTGCTTCATGTCGACTTGGGGAACAGCGCCCAGCATCGGCAGACCAAGGCGCTCTTCAATGTCGAAGATCGTCTTGATATTGGTATCGAACAGTTCAATGATGAACGCCAGGAATATACCCAGGCCGAGACCGGAGAGCACGCCCAGCAATGTGTTTACCCCCTCCCGCGGAAAGCTGGGAAAATCGGGTGCGTCTGCATTGTCGATTCTGCGTAGATCGGTTGAGTGCAGACCGGCGAGGATCCCCGCTTCTTGCAGCCGCTGCTCCAAACCGTCATACAGCGAGCGATTGGCTTCGTATTCTCTGCGCGCCAGCGTGTACTCGACGGCCTTGGAGTTGCCCTCGTAGGCCGAGTTTGTTTCCTGGTTCAATCGAACCTGCAGAGATTGTTCATCCGCCTTGGCGGCGTTCACTTCTTGCTGGGCCCGGTTGAGAACGTTCGCCTGTTGCAGCTTCATGGCCGCCGTGATTTGATCCATCTCCGAGCGAACCTCGACCACGCGAGGATTTTGCGCTCCATATTTTGTGGTTAGGCTTGCGTACTGCGTTTGGAGATCACCCAGACGCTGCGCCTGAGAGAGCAGGAGAGGATCGTTGGTCAAAGTCGGCAGTACGGTGGGCGGTGCGCTTTGGAGAGTGAGCAACTTGGCCTCGGCAACCATACGCGCGCCCTCGGCCTCTGTCAGATTGTGGTTCAAGTCCACCAGGCGCGAAAGTACGATGCTTTGCGTTTGGTCGATGCCGACCAGCCCAATATCCTTTTGCACATCCAGCATGTGCACCTGGCTGGCCTCCAGCCGGTTTTTCAGCTCGCCCAACTGCGACTGCAGCCACACCGAGACCTCCTGCGTGGCGGCATAGTTTTCGCTGAAATGGTGCTGGACGTAGTTGTCGATAAGCGTGTTGCATATTGTGGCCGCTAGCTCAGGATTCCGCGCGGTAAAACTGAGTTCGAGAATATTGGTGTGCCCGGAGCGAACCGCCTCGAGACCGCCCTCGAACATTCCAATCAGCCCATGGCGATCCGGAAGTTTGGATAGATCCCAGTGATAGTTCGAGCCTGCCGGCAGAAAGTCCTTATTTTGATCCAAGTGAAGCGACTGGATTGTTTGCATTGCCAAGGTCGAGCTCTTGAGAACCGCGATCTCGGTGTCTAGCCGGGAGGCGTCAATGTATCCATCGTCGTAACCGCCGCCTGTGTCCAGGCGAAATTGATCGGCGGTTTCGGCCGTAATCTCAATGGTGGCGGTCGAGCGGTAGAGTTTGGTGGAGGTGGCATTCTTGTACATGCCAAAAGCCCAGCCTAGCAAGCAGCAAATAAGGATCAGCCAAACATACCTTTTTGCCAAGCGGACAGCGCGCTGCAAGAACAGCCCTTCGGTAGATCCGAAACTGGCGAAGGCCTGGTCGCCGGCTGTCTGTTCGGGATAATCGCCCGCGGTATTCTGTTCCGGCTGCCGAGGATTGAGGTTCATGCTGTTGCAGATTCACCAAATGGAAAGATTCGAACGCTCATGAAAATCGCAGCGGAGAAGTGCGC
The DNA here is from genome assembly GCA_963746665.1 of uncultured Acidobacteriaceae bacterium. Classification (GTDB taxonomy): domain Bacteria; phylum Acidobacteriota; class Terriglobia; order Terriglobales; family Acidobacteriaceae; genus PALSA-350. The sequence continues at coordinate 895,960 of CAVVBW010000001.1, forward strand.
GCTCTCGCGCCGTCCTCCGTGCGGTCGCTGCGCGAGCCGGGAAGCCCCTTGCCTGCCATGGAAAGCGAAGCGCATATCAAACCGGTTGCCAATCGTTGTGCCGTAGCGGATGGACTCTCCGGAAGGGGCTTCAGCATCCATGCTTGTATGCCGCGGGACCTCGGCCGCGAGAAAAAAGTAAAAAAGTATTGATAAACTCCAGATTATAGAGTGCCGTGCGGCCTTTGACCAACCTTTCTCATCCTTGCGAACCGCTGCTGTCAAGCCCCGGGCGCGATCCCCAATCGCTCGAGAAGAGCTCACGAAATTGCGCTCATGTTTTATGCAACCTGCCCTTAATGGCGGACTCCAGGGCGCCCCGATGGGTCAGAAGGCGCTCGATTCGAAAGAGACGGGTGCGAAGCGCGTCCAGTCCTGTCCATCCTCGTCCTGACGCGCGTCGAAACATGCGATCCATATCCATTCTCATCATGTCCCCGTGACGTTTGGACCCTGTGATCGAGCGCGGGTGGACACGAAAGAGAGCGAGATCGCGGTGTAAATACCTGATCTCGGCCCCGCCCCGGACCATCTCCACCATCAGTTCACCATCCCAGCAGGAGAGATTGATCACGTTGAATCCTCCAACGGATGCAAAGGCTTCCCGGCGAAAGAAAGTCGCTTGTTGAAGCCAAGTGGCGGCGCCATAAAAATATCGCGCGGAGGTAAAGCCGGCGGCGCGTATATGGCGGATGCGCTTGCCGCTGCCATCGACGATGAAGCCGTCGCCCATTACGATGCCGCAATTCGGACTCTCTTCGAAGGCGCGGCGAACGGACTGAATGGCTCCAGGCAGAAGAACATCGTCAGAGTTGAGAAAGGCGAAAATCTCTCCGGTTGCCCGGGCGAAGCCCTTGTTGAGTCCGTCCGGAGCGCCGCGATCAGGCTCGAAGACGACATGCGCCAGGCGGTCCCTGTAACTTTCTATGATTTCCCGGCTTCCGTCCGTCGAGCCGGGATCGACGACGATGTATTCGACTTCGGGATAATCCTGCGTCAGGACCGAATTCAGTGCCTCCTCGAGATACCGTCCTTGGTTGAACGAGATGGTAACGATACTGAACTTCATGGAAGACTGGCGACTGGGACTCTTTGCGGATGGCGCTACGAGCGGCCGTTTCAAGGATGATAGTAGAAGTAGGCCAAGGTGGCGAACGCAGTGGCCTGGGTGATAGCGTTTTTTCCTACTGCCTTCCAGGTGCTGGACGGTATGTAGACAATGTCATCTGGCTGCATGATGATGTCGGTCTTTTTCCCGTGAAGCACATCGTCCAGCCTGACCTTATCAATCACTCGGGTCCCCGAATCCGATGCCCTGAGCAGAAGCGTGCGTTGCGGCCAGGAATTTGCTCTGATTCCTTGTGCCAGCGCAAGCAGCTCAGAGAGCGTTGTGTGGTTTGAGTCGCACAGGGGATAGGCTCCGGGCCTACCGACATTTCCGCCAATGTAGGCGACCCCGCAACGGCTTACCATTACCGTCTCGCCCGCCGCGAGCTCAACCTCGGCATTGTTGTTTTCGCGCAGCGTTGGATCCCACAGCAAGGTTTGCGGGTTCTTCATCGTGCCGGCGCCAAAGACTTCGATCACATGCCCTGCGTTGTTGGTAATGCCACCCGCTTCCGTGAGGATATCGATGAGCCGCTTGCGGCCCGCGAGAGCATAGATTCCCGGACTGCGAACCTCGCCGAGCACAGTGACGCTGTAGCCAAACTGCTGCGTGGTTACGATCACATGAGGATCGCGCAAGATCTCGCGGTCCCGAAAGAGATTCGTGATTGCGTCCGCCGCCTGGATCGAGGTCATCCCCTCGATATGAAAGATCCCGGCATAGGGAAGCGCGATGTCCCCGGCAGACGACACCGGCATTCGGACATTGTATTCGGGAGAATCGAATACTTGTACCTCGACAATGTCCCCCGAACGGATCGGTCCAAATCCCAAGCCCGCTCCTAGGGAAGGTCCTAGGGGGGTAGCTGCTCGTGCTTGGGGTTGGGTGGAAGGCTGGGTATAGTCGGATTGGGGAAAAAGAGGCTGAGGCGTAGTGTCTTGAGTCTGAGGATTGGTGGCCGGAGTAATCGGCGCCGCATCCTGCGTAGGCGCCGTGGGTTCCGGCGCCTGGGCTTGCATCGCACCGGCAGCAAGCGCAAAGACCCCAATCACAATCCAAACTCTCATAGCGGCCGAGAAGACGTGTTTGGCCATTGAGCTTATGGCTTGGGGGATCTTGGAAGGCATCGCTAAGAGCATATCACCGGCGCTTTCATCAGATGTTAGCGTTTCGCTCGTTGCTTCGGCGCATTTTCCCGCAGCCTGCTAGGGTCCATCCGCTTGGCGGCGTTCCCGAACCTTTATCTTCTTCGCCGGCACGCCGGCATAGACTGTCCAGGGTTCCAGATCCTTTGTCGCCACCGACCCCAGGCCAAGGACGGCTCCCTCTCCCAAGTTGACTCCAGGGCCGACGGAAGCACGGGCGCACACCCAAGAGTACGCGCCCAAGCGCATGGGAAAAGAAAGGACGGGTAACGCCGGATCGTTGTAGTCGTGGGTGGCCCCGCATATATACGCCTGCTGCGACACGATCGCGTGAGTGTCCAGATGCACGGGGGATGGATTGTAAATCTCCGCACCATCTCCCAGAGAGGCGCGATCGGCGCAGACCAGGTTCCAGGGAGCCCATACGCGCGAATTCGGATAGAAGTGGCAATGGGGGCCCATCCGGGCTCCAAAGCAGCGAAGCAGAAAGCTGCGCCAGCCATGAAAAGGGCGTGGGGAGGGCCAATAGAGCGTGGCCCAGCAAAGGTTCCATGCCAGCCGGAGCAAGCGATTCGACAGGGAGTATGAGGGTTCGGTAAAGGCGTCGCGAATTGGGGCGGGTGAGACCATTTCTACTTCATGGCGACAGGCCGGAGGACGCGTGTGAAACTCTGGAGCGCTCCCTTGACTTGAGGGTGGATCGAGGGACAGGGCCCGTCATTCCAGTGGTGCGCCAGTAGTGCGCCAGCCTTGTGCCCGCAGTGTGAACAGGCCCGAGAACAACAGGAGAAGCAAATATCATCTCCCTCCAGCAGTGCTGCCGGGGAGCTCTAGAATACCCGGAACATGATGCCGAAGTTGAGCGAATACGGCCTCAAGGTCGTATCGAGGGCCACCGCAGGCTGTCCAGGCAAAGCTCCGGCGGGATATTCATGGGTCCCCAGATTCCAAAGCTGGTACTGGAAGTCAAACAGACGCAAGCTCCACCTGTGAGTCAAGTGATAATCCACGCCGCCGCCAAACTGGTAGACGATGCTATCGTCCACGAATTTGGTGGGGTAAGTGACGTCGCCCTTGCCGAACATGATCATGCCATATGGGCGGAATTTGCCATATTCATAATGCAACTCCGGCCCGAACATATAGGTCACTTCCTTGCCGAAATTTCCGTTGGAGTAGTTGTATCGAAAGCCAAGTGCCGGCTGGCCGAAGGCAAACCTGCCCAACCGGAAATCAGCGCCACCGGATCCACCCGTAGCATTCCAGCTTCCGACAAAATTCTGAACGCTCTGCGGAAAAGTAGTATTCGGGGGGTAATCGAGCGCACCTTTGCCGTCTGGATTGACCACAGAGTACAGGCCATAGACGTTGATCTGGCTTCCGCCATTCTTGATCGCGGGTACTACCTGTGACTGGGAGACATTCGGCAAGATGGCTCCCGCCAAAAGAGCTGCGAAAGCTAATGATCTTGAAAGAAGTCGCATGTGAGCCGCCCGTGAATTTAAATGTTGGTGCTTCTGCATTTTGGAGGTAGCTGAACCCGGACCAAAAGTAATCAGCGCGTACAATTCTGCCGTCCCACGCGGTTGTTGCAGTGTATAGACACAAAAAGGCTTGCACCGCTTCGTCTTGTTTGTACCAAGTAACCTAATTCGTTACGTATCCAACAATAGTTGCAGTAGGAGCAGACTTGCAACGGTCACACTGAACAATTAACAACCTGCAAGACCTAGAAACGGGAACGAGAAGGGTACTCGAAACCTGGTTGTACGTTTTAGAGCAGCCCCATGGCTCGTACGCGGAGCAAATATGGCCGAGTTCGGACCGGGATGCCACGATCCCTTTGAACTGATGATCCTCAGGGTAATCAAATCTCTTTGATCTGTCTAGAAGAGAAACGGTTGTGTTCCGGTAAGGAATAGAAACAGAAATTATCACTTGAGGCACCCTTGGGCCGTTAGAAAAGGCGCCGCGGACTACCTCGTGATAGGCTTAAGCCACTATTGTGAACTGATGGCTGAGGTCGCTTTTTTGCCGCTGTTGAGGCCAGTTTACGGCCTTTTTATGGCAACTCGACCGCGCTGGGAGCCTGTGAAAAACTTGGCCGAAGCAACAAGCGAGGCGCGAGATATTGTGGTTGTTCCGACGATGCGGCAGAAGACGTTGTTCGCCGCTCACGCTCCGTGTCTGTTTATCAACCAGGTCCCGGATCCGGCGCAAAGATCGCCTCTTCGCTCTCTCCCCCCGGCCTTCTCCGAGGCCGGTTGACCTCACGTCTGAGCGCATGAGTTACCTGGCCGTGTTGCTCCCACTCCCAACACCGGAGCTCGTTTGACTCAAACCGCCCTCATCATCGGCGCCGGCCCTGCCGGTCTTACCGCGGCTGTGGAATTTCTACGGCGGTCGGGCATTCATCCGATTGTGCTCGAAGCGAGCGGCCAGATTGGGGGCATTTCGCGCACCGTCCGATACAAAGGCAACCGGATGGATATCGGAGGACACCGGTTCTTTTCAAAGTCCGATCGCGTGATGAACTGGTGGATGGACCTTATGCCGCCTGAAGCGAGCGCGGATACGCAGCATGCGTTGCAATATCAGAACAAGCAGAGAATTCTGAAAGCTCCCGCGCAGAACCTCTCGCCGGAGACCGCCGATTTGGTCATGCTGGTCCGTCCCCGCAAGAGCCGCATCTACTTCTTACGCCGGTTCTTCGACTATCCCATCAAGCTCAGCGGGGATACGCTCCGAGGGCTGGGGCTGATGCGCACCTTCAAGGTCGGTTTCAGCTACCTGGCCGCGAAGCTCTTTCCGCGCAAAAATGAGAAGTCGCTTGAAGATTTTTTCATCAATCGCTTCGGCCGCCAGCTCTACCTCACGTTTTTCAAGTCGTACACCGAGAAGGTCTGGGGCGTTCCCTGCGACAAGATCAGCGCCGAGTGGGGCGCTCAACGAATCAAGGGACTCTCGCTCACGACCGCCGTGCTGCACTTTCTCAAGAAGACCTTTACGCCGCGCAAAGATGAGGGCTTGGGGCAAAAGGGAACCGAGACTTCTCTGATTGAGAAGTTTCTCTATCCGAAATACGGGCCGGGGCAGCTCTGGGAGCATGCCGCCGATCTGGTTCGGGAGCAGGGAGGAGAGGTTCTTCTTGGCTGGCGCGCCACCCGTCTCGAGGTCGAAGGGAATCGCGTGGTGGCCGTCGAAGCTATCAGCGACTCTGGGGAGCAGCGCCGCTTCAGCGCGGATTATGTTTTTTCGACGATGCCGGTGCGGGAGTTGATCGATGCGCTCGATACCCAGATCCCGGACGGCGTTCGCGAAGTCAGCGACGGGCTCGAGTATCGCGACTTCATTACGGTTGGACTGTTGGTCGATCAGCTGCTGCTGCGGGAAGCCGATGGGGGTCCACTCAAAGACAATTGGATTTATATTCAGGAGCCGGATGTCCTTGTAGGCCGGCTGCAGATCTTCAATAACTGGAGTCCGTACATGGTCGCCGACCCCTCTAAGACCTGGATCGGACTGGAGTACTTCTGTTACGACACCGACGCATTGTGGAAGATGCCGGACGAAGAATTGAAGAAATTCGCCATCGGCGAAGTGGAAAAAATTGGCATGCTGCGCGCCGCCGACGTTCGCGATGCCCATGTGGTGCGCGTACCCAAGACCTATCCCGCGTATTTTGGGACTTACGGCCGTTTTGACGTTATCCGGGATTTCACGGACCGCTTCGAGAATCTCTTCCTGGTCGGCCGAAACGGTATGCACAAGTACAACAATCAGGACCACTCCATGTTGACCGCCATGACCGCCGTCGACAATATCGTTGGCGGCATCAAGGAGAAGCAGAATCTGTGGTCGATCAACACCGAGATGGAATATCACGAAGAAAAGGCAGACAGCGACGTACCGCCCGCGTCTTCGTTTTCGAGTAGTGCAGACAAGGTGAATGCGGCTGGACGGTAGAGCCTGTTATGAACTTATAAGGCGGCAGCGACGGGAGCTAATTTTCCCGAGTGGAAGGAGCGAGGAGTGACAAATACCGGGCGTATTTTAGCGACGAGCGACACATCAATCGGGAAAATTAGCCCCGTCCCTCCGGCTTCCACCCCAGCAAGCACAGCTTGCTGGGGACCCCGGGGTTGCGGTGAAAATGGGGCCATACTTCGTTGTCATCCTTGCATGGGGACCTGCCACACGCTGCGGACTCCGCCTCGTCTGGCTCCATTTTCGCTGGCAACGCTGTCCGCCCTATAAGTTCATAACAGGCTCTAAGGGCAAACAGCCAGTGCTTGGCACCCGGACAACCGCCATTTACCCTGTAACAGGCTCAAGAGCCAGTTATTCGAGAGGCAAATGAACGAATCGGTTTCTATCACAGTCGTCGGTTCGGGATATGTTGGCTTAGTAGCGGCGGCCTGTTTTGCGGAAATCGGCCACCGCGTGCTGTGCGTCGACAACGACGACGCCAAGGTGAAGATGCTCGACGAGGGTGACCTACCCATCCACGAAGAGTTCCTTCCTGAACTGCTGGGACGCCACCGTTTGAGCGGCCAAGTGCGCTTTACCACGGATTTGCGCCACGCTACCCAAGAGTCGCAGGCCATCTTTATTGCCGTAGGCACCCCGCAGAGCGAAGCGGGCGATGCCGATCTCTCCTATGTAGACTCGGTTGCCTGTGAAATCGCGCGCTCGATCGACTCCTACAAGGTCATCATCGAGAAGAGCACGGTGCCGGTGTATACAAACGACTGGATCCGCCGCGCCATTGAGCGAAACGGCGTGCTGCACTCGCTCTTCGATGTAGCATCCAATCCGGAGTTTCTGCGCGAGGGCACGGCGGTGAAGGACTTCCTTCACCCGGACCGGATCGTACTCGGCGCCGATAGTGAAGCGGCGGCAAAAGTTCTGGCTGCTATCTACCGGCCGCTCTCGTCGGGCAGCTACTACCAGCGTTCCGGCGCCGTTCCCGGCGCTCGGACCGTGGATAATCCACCGCCGGTGCTCGAGACCTCAGCCAAGGCAGCGGAGATCATCAAGCACGCTTCGAATGCGTTTCTGGCCACGAAGATTTCATTCATCAATGTCGTGGCGAATCTTTGCGAGGCGGTCGGGGCCGATGTTGAGCAGGTGGCTCGTGGAATGGGGCTCGATGGGCGGATTGGCGGGCGCTTTCTGAGCCCAGGCATCGGCTATGGAGGCTCCTGCTTTCCCAAAGACGTCGCGGCCTTTCGCTTTGTGGCACAGGATTTGGGCATAAACTTCGGCTTGCTCGAGGAAGTCGAAAAAATCAATGAAGGCCAGAAGCACAGATTCTTTCAGAAAGTGCGCTCCGCGCTTTGGACGCTGCGCGGCAAGCAGCTAGGCGTTCTGGGATTGGCTTTCAAGGGGGGCACCGACGACATCCGCGAATCTCCCGCGCTCAAGATCATTCAGATGCTGCGTGAGGCGGGCAGTTCGATTTGCGCCTTCGATCCCGCAGCCGCCGGCCGCGCCCAAGTGCAACTTCCTCCCAACGCATCCATGCGCTATGCCGACGATCCCTATGCCGCCGCCAAAGGGGCCGATGCCTTGCTGATTCTCACCGATTGGCCCGAGTTCGCCCGCTTGGATCTGGAGCGCCTGCGCAGCGGGCTACGGTACCCGATCGTCATCGACGGACGCAACCTATACGATCCCCGGCGGATGCAGGATCTTGGCTTCACGTATCTCAGCGTTGGCAGGCCATTCCAACTGAGTCGATTTGGAGCAGGCACTCCCGTGGGCACAACAACGAGGACCGCCGAATGATTTTTGGGCGACAGAACGAATGGACATTTTGAAGGCCGAACGGGTTCTCGTGACCGGAGCCGCCGGCTTTCTGGGTTCTCACCTATGCGACGCGCTGCTAGGCGAGGGCTTCACCGTCGTCGGGGTGGATAATTTCTCTACCGGCAGCGCGCTCAACCTGGCCCACTTAGAGAACGAGCCACGTTTCACTCTGCTCGAGCGCGACATCTCAGAACCATTCGACGCCGGCCCCGTCGGGTATCTCTTCAACTTCGCTTCGCCCGCCAGTCCAACCGACTATTTGCGGCTCGGGCCGGAGACGCTTGCGGTCGGTTCCGCAGGAACGAGGAATGTCCTGGATCTTGCGCGCAGGTATCAGGCCCGCTTTCTCCATGCCTCCACTTCGGAGTGCTATGGCGATCCGGATGTCCACCCCCAGAAGGAGAACTACTGGGGCCACGTGAATCCCATCGGTCCCCGCTCCGTCTATGACGAGGCTAAGCGATTCTCCGAGGCCATGATCATGGCTTACCATCGCTACTACAAAGCCGACACCCGCATGGTTCGCATTTTTAACACCTACGGCCCGCGTTTGCAGCCCGCTGACGGGCGGGTGATCTCGAACCTCATGGTCCAGGCGCTGCTGGGGAAAGACCTGACCCTCTATGGCGATGGCATGCAGACGCGAAGCTTCTGTTATGTCTCCGATTTGATCGCGGGAATCCTTCTTCTGTCCCGCTCGAGCGAGCATTTCCCGGTCAACATCGGGAACCCGGAGGAGAAAACCATCCAAGACTGCGCACGCGAGATCCTCGCCGTTACCGGTTCACAGAGCAAGATCTGCTACCAGCCTCTTCCCGAAGACGACCCTATGCAACGCTGCCCCGATATCGGCAAGGCTCGCGCGCTCCTGGGCTGGGAGCCTAAGGTTAGTCTGCGGCGTGGTTTGGAGTTGTCTCTTGACTATTTTCGGGCCAGCGTGGCCTCCCGATAGAATCAGTTGTGAGTGCTCAAATGCTCAGGGCTCAGGGCTCAGGGCTCAAATGCTCAGGGCCCAGGGCTCAGGGCTCAAATGCTCAGGGCTCAGGGCTCAGGGCTCAGGGCTCAGTGCTCAGGGCTCAGTGCTCAGGGCTCAGGGCTCAGGGCTCAGTGCTCAGTGCTCAGGGTGAATTGACCGGTTTGGAGGGGCAAGAGCGGTTTCACCGCGAAGCCCTGAAATATTAGGGAAAGGGTGAATTGCGGCGCGAGCGCTGGCAAGGCGCGAGCAAAGCAAGAGGGCAAAGCGCTTTAGCGCGGGCCCTCTAATAGACGCAGCATGCTACGTTTTTCAACGGCTGGTGAATCCCACGGCGAGAGTGTGATCGCGCTCATTTCCGGGCTCCCCGCGGGCCTGGAAGCCGACATAGATTTCATTGACAGAGAATTATGGCGGCGCCAGCAGGGCTATGGCCGCGGCGGCCGCATGCGCATCGAACACGATCACGCGCACATCCTCTCGGGTGTGCGGCATGGCAAGACGATCGGATCTCCGGTAGCAATCGAAATCGCAAATCACGATTGGCAGAACTGGACCGAGGCTCTGCCGGTAGAAGCTGGCGATCCGGCCAAACACAAGGCCGTGACCTCTCCCCGCCCGGGCCACGCCGACCTCGCAGGCTCGCTCAAGTACGACTTCCCCGATGCCCGCTATGTGCTCGAGCGGGCGTCGGCGCGTGAGTCCACCGCTCGCGTTGCGGCAGGCGCTTTTGCCAAGCTTCTCCTGCGGGCGCTCGGCATCGAGGTTTCGAGCCATGTGATTCGCGTCGGCCGCGCAGAACTCGAGCGGGATGCTAGCTGGGAAGAAATTTCCTCGCTTGCGGCGCGGAGCGAAGTGCTTTTGAATTGCGTGGATGGGCCGGCTGAGGAACGCATGAAAGCCGAAGTCGATCAGGCTCTCCGCACCGGGGATACCGTTGGCGGGGTTTTCGAAGTTGTTGCGCATGGAGCGCCCGCGGGCATTGGAACCTACGCCAACTGGGATGAGCGTCTGGACGGCATGCTGGCTTGGGCGGTGATGTCGTTGCAGGCGGTCAAGGCGGTTGAAATCGGCCGGGGAGTGACCGCGGCGCAATCCTTCGGTTCCGCGGTGCACGATGCCATCGGCTACGCCCCCGGGGAACGCGAAGGTAAGCCAACCCGGTTCACTCGCGAGAGCAACAACGCCGGCGGAATCGAGGGCGGCGTATCGAACGGGGAAGACATTGTTGTGCGGGGCTATCTAAAGCCGATCTCCACCTTGCGCCGCCCCCTCGGCTCGGTCTCCTATGCGACCCGCGAAACGACCAAGGCCTCCTACGAGCGATCGGATGTGTGCGTCGTTCCGGCTGCCGGCGTGGGCGCCGAAGCAATGGTCGCCTTCGTGCTTGCGAAACTCGCGGCAGAGAAATTTGGCGGTGACTCAGTCGAAGAAATGCGCAGAAACTATCAGGGCTACCTCGAACAGATCCGGCGATTCTAAGAAGTTCGCCGCAGCGCATCGTAAGTCTGTCTTACACTGATAGAAGCGCTCCAGAATGATTCCATGGTTTATCCGATCGTCAAATTTCCCGACCCAATCCTGCAGCGGCCGGCCGAACCGGTGACGAAGTTCGACCAGGATTTACAGAAGCTTGTCGACGATATGTTCGAGTCGATGTACGACGCGCATGGAATCGGCCTGGCGGCGCCGCAAATTGGAATCTCCAAGCGAATTACCGTCATCGACCTCAGTTTTCAAAAGAATCCCGAAGAGAAGCTTGTCCTGATCAATCCGGAGATCCTGCTGCGTGAGGGGAAGCGGTATGACGAGGAGGGCTGCCTCAGTCTTCCCGATATTCGGGAAAAAGTGTCTCGCGCGTTCAAGGTAAAAATTCGCGCTCAGGATGTCACGGGAAACTGGTTCGAACGGGAAGCGGACGATCTGCTTGCGCGGGCCTTTCAGCATGAGGTCGATCACCTGGACGGAATTCTCTTCATCTTTCGCATCAGCGCATTGAAACGCGACTTCGTTCTCAGAAGAATCCGCAAGCTGCAGCGTACCGGCGAGTGGTAGACGAATGAAGCTGGTCTTCTGTGGAACTCCGTTCTTTGCTGTTCCCGCGCTCAAGCAACTCCTGCGGGCGGGGCACTCGGTCGAACTTGTTGTCACCCAGCCGGACCGAGCCGTCGGGCGCGCCCGGGAGGTTGCCGAACCGGCAGTCAAAGTGGCGGCGAAAGAAGCCGGTCTGGCCGTGGTTCAGCCGGAGAAGATCAAGAACAATCCCGAGTTTCGCTCGCGTCTTGAGGCAATTGGTCCCGATGCCATCGTTGTGGTCGCCTATGGACGCATCATTCCCAAATGGATGCTCGATCTTGCGCCGCTGGGCAATCTCAATCTTCACGCCTCCCTCTTGCCCAAGTATCGCGGCGCGGCGCCGATCCAGTGGGCGGTGGCCAATGGCGAGGCCACGACCGGCACCACGACGATGCGCATCGATGAGGGCTTGGATACCGGTCCGATCCTGTTGCAGCGGGAGCTCGCGATCGCACCGGATCAGACCGCGGAGGATCTTTTTCCATTGCTTGCCGAATCTGGCGCCAGTCTGATGGTTGAAACGCTGGAAGGTTTGGCGCCCGGCGCCGCCCAGCCGTTGCAGCCGATTCCGCAGGATGAACGGCGGGCGTCGCTCGCCCCGATACTGCGGCGCGAAGACGCGCAGATCGACCTGTCGCGCTCTGCCCAGCAGATCTATAACCGCTGGAGAGGTTTTCAGCCGTGGCCCGGAGCCTATACGTTGTTTCGCGGCAAAAAATTGACCATCCATCGCCTGATGCCCATAGAAGGAACACTCACTGCCCGGCCTCCCGGCTCCCTTGCCACGGATGGCGGCCGGATGTTTGTGGCCTCCGGGGACTCCAGTTGGCTGGAATTGATCGAAGTTCAACTGGAAGGCAGGAAGAGGCTTCCTGCCGCGGAATTTCTCCGGGGCTTTCCTCCCCATGCGGATGAGAGACTCGGCAGTTGATGGCGAATCGTATTGCGCCCGCGCGGCGAGTAGCCTTCGATCTCCTGCTCGAACTAAGGCAGAAACCGGAGTCGCACAGCGACACATTGCTTCGCTCGAGGGCTGTCGAAGCACTGTCCGCGCTCGACAAGAATCTTGCGACCACATTGGTGATGGGGGTGTTGCGCTGGCGAATCCTGCTCGAGCAGAGGATCGCCGCGACCCTCACCAGGGCTGACAACCGCCTGCTCGAGCCCGTCCAGGTCGCGCTCGAGCTTGGAGCTTTCCAGCTTTTGCTGCTCGACCGCATTCCCGCGCATGCCGCGATCTTCGAGAGCGTCGAGCTGGCCAAGGTGTCGGGCAATCCTCATGCCGCGGGCATGGTCAATGCCGTGTTGCGCAAGCTCGGTGAACGCGCCCAAGCTCGAAACGCTTCCCGCCCCGCCCGTCTTCGCTGAAGAGACTGCGGCTGGAGAGATTGCGGCTGGAGAGATTGCGCGAGTCTACGCCCATCCCACGTGGATGGTCACGCGGTGGGCGAAGGCCTATGGCATAGCTGAGGCAGCCGCGATCTGCCGCTTCGATCAGCAGCCTCCTCCGGTAACGGTTCGCCTGATGGATTCCGGAGCAGAGGCTCTCTTGCGCGAGGAAGGGGTGAGGCTTGAAGCCGGCTCCTTCGTAGACGCGGGCAAGACGTGTCGTCGAGGGAGAGATCATCTCGACTCGAGCCTTCAGCGGAGCGGCTCGTCCGCATTCAGGATGAGGGATCGCAGCTGATCGCGGAGTTGGCGGCCGGCGCTGGCGGGGCGGCGCGATCGACCGAGGATACCTCGACCCAGAGTTACTCAACCCAGGGCTACTCGATTCTGGATTGCTGCGCCGCTCCAGGCGGAAAAACCGCCATCCTTGCCGAGCGCAACCCGCAGGCCGCGATCACCGCATGCGATATCGATCCGCGGAGGCTCAGGACGATGCGAAACTTCCTTTCCCGGCAAAACAGCGGAGAGCAAATTTCATTCCGCGTTCTGGATGTCACCGAGCTGCCCTACGACCAGCAGTTCGACATGGTGCTTTGCGACGCACCCTGCAGCGGCACGGGAACGCTCGCGCGCAACCCTGAGATTCGTCACCGCGTCACACTCGCGGGCCTTCACCGCCAACATGAACGGCAAGTCAAACTTCTCTTCTCGGCAATGAAGTCGCTGGCGCGAGGGGGGAGCCTTGTCTACTCGACCTGCTCGCTCGAAGCCGAGGAGAACGAGAGTGTTGTGAGTGAAGCGATGGCCGGGCAAAGTGACTTTCGTCTGCTCTCCTGGAGAGATGAAATGCACGCCCTCGAAGCCCAGGGCGTCTTGCACGCGGGGAGCGCGGACCGGCTGCTGGGGCGACGCGCCTCGGATGAGTTTCTGCAAATACTCCCGGGAGCGCCCTGCGACGGCTTCTTTGCGGTGCTGGTGGCACGGGCGCCACGCGCCTGACGGCGACACGAGGCTTCATCCCACTACTGTGAAATCGACAGACTGATGTAAGTACTCCCGTCCACGCGGTGTCCCGCGAGGGGAGTCTGAGTGACGATCAGGCCCGGCGGCGGAGCTGGCTTGTCGGGTTCGGAATCTTCCGCGGGGGCGCTGTCATCGTCTTCCATTGGCCCTACCTTGAAGCCCGCCTTGGCGATCAGGCTGGCCGCGGCGGTGTAGGGCATACCGACCAGTTGAGGCATCACATACGCGTTGCCGGGGGTCGCGGGCGCCGTACTTACCAGCAGGCTGATACTGGGCCGAGCCACGCCTTCGGCGCCCTGCTGTGGGTTCTGCGCGATCACCGTGCCGGGAGGAAAGCTCGAGTCGGGCATCTCCGACGTCTCCTCGAGCTCGAGCCCCAGCCTGCGGACCTCAATCGCCGCCACGCGTTCCTGCTGGCCGATCACATTGGGGATGGTGACCCGCTGCGGTCCAAGACTCTCGGTCACGCGCATGGGCCATTCGCGCCGCACCACCGTTCCCGGCGCGGGGGATTGCGCCAGTACCCGGCCCGCCGGTAAATCGGCGCTGAAATATTTGTTGTCTATCGCGAGGTTCAATCCTTCGCTCGACGTTTTGCGCACCGCGGCGGCAATCGTCAACCCCTGAAGATCGGGAACCTGAACCTCGGCGCCATGGATGGCAAAGTGCATCGTGGTCAAGGCCGAGATCAAAGCCACCATCGCCAGGAGCATCCCCGCGAGAACCAAACGGAAGAATCCAATCATAGGTCAGTCTTCGAGCCTGTCATGGCTTCATTCGTGGCTTCACTCGTGGCTTCACTCGGCACGTGTTCAATTGTGTACTCGATCGTTGCGGTTTTTTCGAGCATCTTCGAAACAGAACAGTATTTGTTTTTGGAGAGGGCTACGGCATCCTTCATGCCTTTCTGGGAAACCGCGCCCGAGACTCGATAGAGGAGTTGGATATGGGTGAAGACGCGCGGCTCAGTGGACGCTCTCTCAGCAACCGCCGAGACCGTGAGCGAGGTGAGCGGCTCGCGTTTCTTTTTGAGGATGGAAACGACGTCGGCCGAAGTGCAGGCACAGAGACCCATTAAAACCGTCTCCACCGCACCTGGCCCTGCGGCGTGTGCAGGGCTCGAGTCGATGACCACATGGTGGCCGCTCTCGGAGAGTGCATCAAATTGCAGGTCCTGCTTCCAGGTGGATGTTGCGCGCATGGCGGCCTCCTTCTTAAGAAAAGCCTACAACCGCCGGTACCCGGATTGCTACCTCTTCACGCCATAGTAGAGCCCGGCGACGCCAAAGTTGTACGGCGTCCAGGAGGTTTGGCTAAATCCCGCCAATTCCATGGCTTTGAGCATTTCAGCCGGCCGGGGGAATTTGTGCACCGAGGCGGGGAGATATTGATAGGCGCCTGGCACTCCGGAAATCAGCGAGCCGGCTCTGGGCAGCACGCGCCGGAAGTAGAGAGCATAGAGTCTGCCCCAGAGACCGCCAGGCTCGCCGAAGTCGAGGATGCCGACCTCGCCCTGTGGTGTTAAGACGCGGTAGAACTCCTCAAGGCCGCCCTGGTAGTTGGCAAGATTCCTGAAACCGAAAGCGGTGGTGATGAGATCGAGCGAGGCCGCCGGCAAGGGCAGGTGCAGGGCATCCGCCTCGATCGGGATCGCTGCCCGGCTTCGGAACCTTGGGCTCGCGAATTTTGCTGCTCCGCGGAGCAGCATTTGGTGAGAAAAGTCCGCCGCGAGAATGGGCTGTGCGTTTCTGGGCCGGTGCTTGAGCAGCGCCAAGGTCATGTCGCCAGTTCCGCAGCAGAGGTCAAGAACGCGCGCCTCCGGCCGCCTGAGCACAGGGCGAAAACGGCGGGCGGTTCTCGACCACCAGAGCCGGTCGATATTCAAGGAAAGCAAGTGATTCAAGAGGTCATAGCGAGGGGCGACCCGATCGAACATCTCACGCACCGCGCTGGCGGCGCTTTGCTCATCGTAGGCCCCTTCGGGCCGAGCCCCGGCGGATGAGGGTTCCGGCGATGTCACGGGAAGCGCCTGAATCGGCGAAGGGGAAGAGTCGAGTTCAGCGCCGCGATCAGCTCCGCATCGGTCACATCTTCGGTGACTAGAGCGTTGCCTATGCCTTTGAGCAGCACAAAGCGGCGCACACCGGTGCGATTTTTCTTGTCCTTCGCACTCGCCTTGAGCAGCGCTTCGAGGTCGAGCGGCGGCAAAGCGGGAGGGTCGAAAGAGCGGATGAGCTGTTCGGCGCGTTTGGCATCTTGGGGCTTCAACCACTTGCGCATCCTGCTGATTTCGAGCGCGATCAGCATGCCCCAGGCGATGGCTTCGCCGTGCAGAACCGCTCGAAAGCCGGTCACGGCTTCAATCGCATGTCCGACGGTGTGGCCGAAATTGAGAATCATCCGCAGCCCAGTTTCTTTTTCGTCCAAACCGACGACCTCGGCCTTCATGCGAACGGATGTGGCGACAATCTTTTCGAGCGTCTTTGGATCGCGCCGCTCAATGAGCGGTTGATTGGCTTCGATGAAGCGAAAGAGGCCGGCGTCCCGGATGAGTCCGGCCTTGATGCTCTCGTAAAGCCCAGCGCGCAGCTCTCGCTGGGAAAGGGTGCTCAGCAGATCGATGTCCGCGAAGACGGCGCGCGGATGGTGAAAAGATCCCATAAGGTTCTTGCCCGCGCTCAGATTTACCCCAGTCTTGCCGCCGATGGAGGAATCGACCTGAGCGAGCAACGTGGTGGGTATCTGCACGTAGTCGATGCCGCGCATGTAGATGGCGGCAAGAAAGCCGCCCATATCGCCAATGACGCCGCCGCCAAAGGCAAGTAGCAGCGAAGAGCGGTCTGCCCCTGCGCCGGCCATCTCCGCGCCCAACCGCTCGATCTCGCGCAGGCGCTTGTGGCGCTCGCCGCTGGGGAGAAAGAGGATGACGGGCTGGACGGCACCGAAGGAGGCCAGTAAGCGCTGGCCCCAGAGCGACCAGATCTCGGGCGAGGTGACGACGTAGAGGCTTTTTCGGTCTTTGCCGAAGAGCGAGCGCAGGCGGCCTGCGAGCGATTTTGAAAGGCCGCTTGCGACGGATACGGCATACTCCCCCGAGTTGGTGGTTACGGAGATCTTGCGGGTCATCTGGTCATCTGGTCATCGGGTCATCGAGTCATTAGGAAGCAACGGGCTATGCCTTTCATCGTATCGCACGTCGTATCGCGCGATGCGAGCATGGCTGCGAGGGCTCGCTGGAGTTTGCGCATCCGGTTCAGAGCGATGGGACGGTGAATGGCGAAGATTCCCGATGATAATCTCGAACCATGGCCATCACGGAGATTACGGATTTTTTGGTTATCGGGGCCGGAATCGCGGGGCTCAGGGCGGCGATTGAGCTTGCCCAAGCCGGCCGCGTGCTCGTTGTGACGAAAGAAGAGTTAGGGGAATCGAATACCCAGTATGCGCAGGGAGGAATTGCGGTGGCTCTTGGCGGGCAAGAAGACGTTGCCCTGCATTTAGAGGACACGGTGAACGCCGGAGACGGATTGGTGAACGCGAGGGCTGCCGAGATATTGGTCGAAGAGGGACCTGGGCGCGTGGAGGAATTGCTCTCCTGGGGAACGAACTTCGATCGCAAAAACGGCCAACTGATGAAGACCCGCGAGGGCGCTCATAGCAGCAACCGCATTCTGCACGCCAATGGCGACGCAACGGGCCGCGAGATCGGCCGGGCGCTTCTCGAGCACGCGCGGATGCTGCCCCAGGTCGAGCTGCGAGAGTACACCACATCCATCGACTTGCTTGTCGAAGATGGAGTGGTGCGCGGGGCCAGCATGCTCCAACCGACGGGAGAGATCGTTCACGCCTATGCGCGAGCCACTCTTCTTGCCAGCGGCGGCGCGGGTCAGGTCTATAGCGAGACGACGAATCCGAGCGTGGCCACCGGGGACGGAATCGCGATGGCGCATCGCGCCGGCGCGGAAATCTCCGACATGGAGTTTTACCAGTTTCACCCCACGGCGCTGAGCCTTCCTGGAGTTCCGCGGTTTCTGCTCTCCGAAGCCTTGCGTGGCGAGGGAGCATACCTGCGTAACGCTCGCCAGGAGCGCTTCATGGACCGCTACCACCCATTGCATGAACTCGCCCCGCGCGACGTTGTGGCCCGCGCGATCACGCGGGAAGGGCTGGCCGGTGGCGCGGGCGAGCCTTTGCCGGTCTATCTGGATATGCGTCACCTGACCGGGATCGACTTGACCGCCCGATTCCCGGGGATCTCATGGTTTCTCCGGCAGCACAATCTCGATCTCGGGCGCGACCTCATTCCAGTTCGTCCCGCCGCGCATTACCTGATGGGCGGGGTGCGCACCGGCATCGACGGCCGCTCGTCGTTGCCGCGTCTCTATGCCGCGGGCGAGGCAGCGTGTACCGGGGTGCATGGCGCCAATCGGCTGGCCAGCAACTCTCTTCTCGAAGGGCTGGTCTTCGGGGCAAGAGCGGCTACCTATATGTTGGAGGAGACGGAAAGCACGGCGCGAGGCTATGAGGAAGCGCCGGACCACGCGCCTTGGCCGTCTTCCCCTATCGATGTCTTGCGGTCACGCTTGCAGAAGATGATGTGGCTCAAGGCGGGACTGCTGCGCGATGGCGAAGGACTCCGCGCCGCGGCAGATGAATTGACGGCCATGCGCGAAGATCTGCCCTCGACGATCGAGCGATCGGCGATCGAGCTTAGGAGCCTGCACAGTATTGCCGAACGCATCGTCCAGTCGGCCCTCGCACGGGAAGAGAGCCGCGGAGCGCACTTCCGCAACGACTTTCCCGCGCGGGACGATACTCATTTCCAGAAGCACTCCGATGTTCGCAACAGAAAGCTGCGCTTCGTCGACTTTACCGCGACGTCTCTTGACTCGAGGACGATGCCATAGCAGAATCACAATCGGAGATTCGGCGATGACAGTTAGAGCAAGGCCGGTGAAATCCGCCGGAGTATTCGCAAGTCTCTCACTGGCGGTTCTGTTCAGCGCCGGGATGGGTCATGCGGAAACGCTATTCGTCAGCGCCAGCGCGCCTGCGGGCGGAAATGGATCCGAACAGGCGCCGTTCAATTCCCTTTCCGCCGTCGAGCAAGCTTCGGCGCCCGGCGATGAGATTGTCGTGCTGCCATCGCCGATGACGACGCCGCCTCTCGACGGCGGCATTGCCCTCAAGCCTCGTCAAAAGCTCACCGGCCGCGGTCCTTCCGTCACGGACCCTTCGGCGAACTTGACGCAAGCACCCCGCATTACTAATACGAATGCGGCCAGCAACTCTGGCGATGCCGTGGTTTTGGCTGACGGCGCCGAGGTGAGCAATCTCATGATCTTGAACTCCTATCGCGGCGGCATCTACGGCCTCGACGTAAATGACGCGGACGTTCACGACAACAATCTGGCTGGTACAAACACCTCGTGCACGGCCGGCTTCTACGTGATGTTTCCCATCAATCAACCGTTGCTGCCGGACGGTTGGGCCGCCGTTATGGCGGATGAAGACAAGGGCACTGACTCGGTCTCGATTCGCAACAACTACATTCACGACGGCGCCTGTAACGACGGTATCGATATTCGCGCTACCGGCGCCGCCATCGTGATGGCGCGCGTCGAAGGGAACAACCTGACGCATCTCGCTCAGGGCCCGAAGATGCGTTCTCTACTCGGGATCGGCCTGCAATCCCGCGACACGGCCGTGCTTACGGTGGACTCGGATCACAACTCTGAAACCTACATCGGCAGCGCTAACG
Source organism: uncultured Acidobacteriaceae bacterium (assembly GCA_963746665.1). Classification (GTDB taxonomy): domain Bacteria; phylum Acidobacteriota; class Terriglobia; order Terriglobales; family Acidobacteriaceae; genus PALSA-350. The sequence goes on from CAVVBW010000001.1 coordinate 915,285, forward strand.
CGGATTGCGAAGGCCTTTTTACGAACCAGACCGGCGGCACGCTGACCTGGAACATCAATCACAACACCTTCGCCCACGGGATCGGGGGAGGCTCGTGCAACGGAGCTGAGTTTTTCCTCTCGAGCGGCCCATCGACGATGAACGTGTATGTAAGCCACAGCACGTTTGAAGACAATGCCGGCGACATGATCGAAGAAATTAACGAAGCCACGGCTTCGGCGAACAATCTCACCCTCGAGGACGTGACGGTGAAGCACACGACACACGCCACGCCCTTCCCCGCCGAGGACAAGTTCACCGCGGGTGATGTGAATCGCAGCCGCTGTGTAGACCAAAGCTCTCATGGCCATCACAATGTGAACAACCTGCGCGTGCTCGACAGTCATTTTTCCGACTGCATAGGCAACGGCATTGGATCGGCGGTGAACGGCAGCGGCGCCGGAATTGCAGCTACTAACCGCAATTTTGGCGATGGCGAAGGCGATTCGGACTCGATCGACATCGAGAATACCGTTATCACCGGCACGCCGCAGTACGCATTTCATTTTATGAACCTGGTGCCGCTGAAGGAGCTCACGATCCGAATCGAAAACAGCGACTTCGTCGGCGGGCAAGGCACCGCGGCTCTCGCTTTCGATCAGAAGGGAACGACCGAGCGCGCCAGTATTGATCTGGGCGGCAAAGATTCGGACAGCGCCGGCGGCAATTGCATCGTTGCCGGCGCCAATTCAGCCATTGAAGCGACCGGATACGACGTGACCGCCGCCCATAACTGGTGGGGCCAATCCGGCGGTCCGTTGCCAAGCAAAGTCTCCGCCACGGGCGGCAAAATAGATACCGCCTCGCCGCTTCGGTTGGCCCCGCCGGCGTGCAAGGGGATGAAATGAATCAGATCGATCGTTTCAATTTGAGCACTTGATCGCCGGCGTTCCGCCAGTACATGCGGCTCAATCCCGGAGAGATCCTATACCGGTCCTCGCCATAGTGATTTGCCAGGTGAGTCAAAACCACGTGGAGTTTACTAGCTCCAATCATCTCCACCCAAGCCAGTGGTCCTATCGGAAAATTCATCCCCAGCCGCATCGCGGTATCCGCGGCTTCAGCGGTGCAGAGGCCCTGATTCACCGCATCCGATGCTTCATTCGCTAACATGGCTACCGTGCGCATCACCACCATGCCTGCTGCGTCGTCAATCTGGGAGACAGCATAGCCTGCAAGCTCAAGCAGCGCCACCACTGCCCGAAACGATTCCGGAGTGCACATATCGGCATGCGTCACGGCCACACGGGGCGATCGACTGTAATCAAGCGCGAGATCGAAAAGCACAGTGTTCGGGATCCCATTCGCACATGCGCGCTCAGTTGCGGTGCGGCCGTCGGTTTGATAGACCACCGCATTGCCGACCTCGATGACTCGTTGGTCGGAATGCGGAGGCAATTGCGAAACGTCAATACTCGTTGGCAATCTGTTGAGGAGCGCTTCGCCAAAGGGAGAATCCGGAGTGATGGAAATCCCAGAGGGCGAGACTTTCTGCTGGTCCATCTGTTCTAAACAAGGTGGTGAAAGCGGTTTTTCATCACCGTAGGAAAAGAACCCTCGTCCGGATTTACGCCCCAAGTATCCGGCATTGACTAATTCCTGTTGGATCGTCGACGGACGGAACCGCGAATCGCAGAAGTATGCTTGAAATACGGATTGGGTTACCGCAAAGTTGACATCGAGCCCAATCAGATCCATCAGTTCGAACGGTCCCATCCGAAAGCCGCCGCAGTCCCTCAGGATCGCATCTATCGTGATCGGCTCGGACGCTTGTTCGTTGAGCAGGCGAAGAGCCTCCCCATAATATGGGCGCGCAATGCGGTTGACGATAAACCCGGGTGTCGACTTCGCGTGAACGGGAACCTTGCCCCATGCCTTCGCCGTCTCGAATACAACGCCTGCGACCGCATCGTCCGTCGCCAAGCCGCGGATCACTTCCACTAAACGCATCGCGGGCGCAGGGTTGAAAAAATGCATGCCAATGAATCGGCCCGGATTGCGAAGGACGGATGCGAGGAGATTGATCGAAATGGAAGACGTATTCGTCGCGAGGATGCAATCCGGCCCGACGATGTCCTCGAGCTTGGCAAACAGCCCGCGCTTGATGTCCGCGTTCTCGACGATGGCTTCGATGACCAGGCCGGCGTCTGCAAGGCTTTGAAGCTCATTGGCGGGATGAATGCGCGCGCCCGCCTCCTCCGCTACTTCCTGGCGGATGCGTCCCGTCTCCGCCAGTCGCCGTATCCTTTGCCTGACCGATGCAATTGCCTTGGCGACCGCGCCTGTTTCTACGTCATAAAAGCTGACAGCGTGCCCGGCAATTGCGGCCACTTGCCCAATACCCGCTCCCATCGTGCCGCTGCCAACGATTGCAACCGCGGTGTTGATTGTGAGACCCGCCACTGGTATGCCCGCTTTGCCTGAGTTCAGAGGAATGCTCCTCCATGGAATCTTTACTTGTGCTTGAACACCGGCTTGCGTTTTTCTAAGAAGGCGGCCACGCCCTCTCGAATGTCCTCGGTAGCAAAGGTCGTCTGATACGCTCGCCTCTCGAAGCGCATGCCTTCTGACAATGTGCTTTCGTATGCCACGTCTATCGCTTCTTTCACCATCATGACCGCGGGCCGGGATCGCGTGGCGATATGAGAGGCGGACTTGATCGCTTCGTTCCGCAGCTCCGGGAGCGGAACGACTCTGCTGACCAGCCCACATCGTTCCGCCTCGTCCGCGTCCATCATTCGCCCCGTAAGACACATCTCCATCGCCTTCGATTTGCCCACCAGCCGAGTAAGGCGCTGGGTACCGCCAGCGCCGGGGATCGTGCCAATGTTGATTTCGGGCTGACCAAACTTCGCGGTATTGGCAGCCAGTATGAAATCGCAAGCCATCGCCAATTCGCAGCCGCCGCCGAGAGCAAAACCGGCAACGGCAGCGATCACCGGCTTACGATGCGCGGCAAACCGACGCCACATTCCACCCCGTCCACCGGGAAAATCGGAACGAAACAGAGTTGCGAAATTCGCATCTCGCAGCTCTCGGATGTCCGCTCCCGCGGCAAATACCTTGTCGCCGCCCGTGATCACGATGGCCCCTATGCCGTCTTCTTTCTCAAAGCCCTCAAGGGCGGCAACAATCTCGGATAGGAGGGAGCTCGAAAGAGCATTCAACACTTCGGGCCGATTAAGAGTGATGATACCGACGCATTCTGTTGTTTCGACGATGAGATGATCGAAGTTCACGAGACAGCTCCGCTCCGGGAAGCCACCCCAGCAAGCACGCCGCCCACGACCCCGCCCTTCAACCGGTCACGGCTCATGCTATCCATCTCACGGATAACCCGAGCGAATACCTCGATCTGGCTGTGCATTAGCTCCGGGCTAAGTTTTTCAATACAACCGTTCGCAGGAGCGGCCAATAAATAGTTAGGCTGCGGGATATAGCCAATCGTAGGGATACCGGCGCGCGCCAACGCTCCGCCTTCTCCAAACCAACCGCCATGTGCCGGGTTCACAACTCCAACGCGATCCTGGCTGCCCTGCAAATCCTGCAACATCACATCCGCGGTTGATTTAAGCGGGGAAATGGCGATGCTCCATTCATTTTTCCCGGTCGCTTTGTAATTCAAGGAGGCATCGTCCATCCATTCGCGGCAACCGAGATGCTCGATCGTCACGGCTGCGACCGCCTTCTGGATCAGATCGGGATGTTGCTCGATCACACCGCGAATCGAAGGTACCCATGGCCCCGCAAAATGGCCGGTAGTTAATGGGAAAACGAGAGTTCTTTTGCGCATCGTCTTCGGCATCTTGGAGAAATACTGTGCCAGTGCCACGATTGCGACTCCGCCATTCTCCTCCGTGGCGTTGGTTCCATCCGTGTGCGTGTTGACGATAATCACTTCATCCGAACTCTCGCCCGGCAACGTGGCGAGGATGGTTCTAGTCGGACTGTCGGGAATTACATCCGCTTCGAGAACGAGCGTGGCGCGTGTGTTATTTCCCACGAGTCCTCGAAGCCGCGCCGTACTCTCTCGTCCAACGTAAAGAGCCGGAATGTTCTGCGGCGGTCTTGAAAACGGAGTGTACTGGTCGGCGGCGTTGCCGTCGGAAATGTCGGTCCACCCCAGGATGACGGCAACCGCGCCCGCCTTGAGGAACGGAGCAAGGTCGCTGACCGGTCCGCGAGCAGGGTGTGTCGTTGTAGGGAATGTATCGCCCGGAGGGTAAACGCCCCATGTGTGATACCACTCTCCGAAAGGACGGGACTGGATGGGGCATTCGACCAAGGCGATCTTTCCCGCGAGTCCTGAAAGATTCAACGACTTGCCGCTTCCCACGTACACCAGCTCTCCGGTGACCCCCTGGGCGGGAGTCTGGCCAGAGTACGGGAAATAGGATGTGACAGGCACTTTAGAACTCTGGCCCGAGGCTGGTTTGATGGTGAGTTCATGGCGACGGGCTTCCCAACGGGGAAAGGTGTAAGAATCAAGCGCGACCTCGAGACCAGAGGACCGCATATGCGACTCCAAGAAGTCGGTATATGTCTGGTGTGCGGGGTTGCCAGTGAATTTCGGCCCAAGCTTGGCCATCCAAGTTAGCCAATCCCACACTTCTTTCTGCGTCGGCATGGCACTGCCAAATTCGAGGCCGCTATGGTCGCCGTCGCCCGGCAAAAAGTCGAGACCCCTGAATAACGGAAGCCTTTTCGCGTAGCCTCGGGTAGCGACTGTGAGTGTCGATGCAAAAGCTGCCCACTTCACAAACTCGCGCCGCGAGCATGACGACTTGCCCAAGTTAGTGCGCATGGTAACCACCTCTCGATGTTGAATGGCCTGCCTATCAGGAATCCGAAGCGCGTGCGAGGACATGTGTACCTTGTTCGACTACCCCGGCCTCATGGAGACTCCGAATCGTATCCGGGCTTTTCCCGAGGAGTTCCGACAGCAATTGATCGGTGTCGGCACCGAGCGAAGGCGGCGCGACGCTTTGGCTGATCGGGGTGCGCGAGAACTTGATCGGGTTGCCCACAACACGCACGCGATTGCCGGCACCGGACTGGAACTCAAGCACCAGATCCCGTGCGTCGATCTGCGGATCGTCGAAGACGGCATCCAGTGTGTTGATCGGGCCGGCGGGGATGTGCTCTCGATCAAGATCGGCAACCCACTCGCGAGTCGACCTCGCACGCAGGCGCTCTTCAATCATAGGGAGCAATTGTTGACGATTCCGCACACGAGCTTCGTTGGTTTGAAAGCGGGAATCGGCAGCGATCTCCCGCAGGCCAAGAGCCGCCACGAATCGCTCGAATTGCGAATCGTTCGCTACCGCAACGATCATCCGCCCATCACTTGTCGAAAATGCTCCATACGGAACGATGCTGACATGAGCGTTGCCGTACCGCTCCGGGACATGATCGGTCATCAAATAGCTCGATGCTTGATTAGCGAGCGTCGCGATCTGAACATCGAGCAAGGCGAGATCGATATGCTGCCCGATCTTGCTGCGCTCACGCTCGTGCAAAGCGCCAAGGATAGCTGTAGTGGCATAGAGTGCGGTTGTAATATCGACCATGGCGATCCCGGATTTCATCGGTTCGCCGTTCCGCTCGCCCGTGAGGCTCATCATGCCGCCCATCGCCTGTACCACTAAGTCGTAAGCCAGCCGGTCGCGATGCGGTCCGGTCTGGCCGAAACCGGTAATGGAACAATAAATGAGCCCTGGATTCCGGGCAGACAATGTTTTGTAGTCCAATCCAAGGGCAGCTAAACTTCCGACTTTGTAATTTTCAACTAAAACATCCGACTTATCCGCTAACTCCCGAACAAGCTCCTGCCCCTTTTCCGTGGTTAAGTCAATTGCTATAGAGCGTTTTCCGCGGTTAGCCGCGAGAAAGTATGTGCTTCGAGGTTCAGTTCCGTTACCGGACTCAACGAAGGGAGCGTAGCTTCGGGTCTCGTCTCCGAAGCCGGGACGCTCTATTTTGACGACGTCCGCCCCCATGTCAGCAAGCGTTTGTGTCGCCCACGGACCTGCGAGGACCCGGCTAAGGTCAAGGACGCGCGTACCTGTTAAGGGAGGAACCATATTTCACCATTGCATTTCATAGCAGATGCCAAATACGCAGTTCAATTTGGATCTCGTAAATAGAGTATTAGGCGGACACTAATCCTAAACCTAACCTGAATGGCCGCCCAGGCAACTCGATCATTCAGAGCTGGTAAAGTTTGTGCCTCGCGTCTCCGGCCCTAGCCATATTGTTGCTGCCACGAGCACGCCGGCGACCGCGATTGAGGCGCCCATCGCCCGCGGCAGACCTACGCCTCGATCTTGCAGCATTCCGATAATCGCTGGAGTCAGCGATCCAACCGCGGCGCCCGCATGATAAGAAAACCCTGGACCAACTGCGCGGGCGGCGGTAGGAAAGCGCTCGGTGAGATAGGAAGGCGCCATTCCCCACGCCCCAATAGCAAACATTCCCATCGCGAGCGCGCCCATCAAGAGCATCGTAGGATGACCAACCCCGACGAATATGGGAATCGACAGAACGCCGAGTAAGGCAGCTAAGGAGATTGCCCCTCTCCGGCCCAGACGAGTTTCCGAAACCTTCCCCCATAGCGCGGTTCCTACAATCGCGCCGGCATTGAGAGCCACCAAAAACTCAAGAGGCGATAGTTTGGATTGTCGAAGGAGCGTCGGATACCAGAACGTGATCGAATAATTAGAAAACATGAAGGCGCACATGATAATCGCCGTCTGAATTGTCGCGCCCAGGAGCCCGGGCTCAAAGATCTTCAACATCGACAACCGGTCGCGCTCACCCGCCGCCTTGGGCTCCCCGCGGTGGCTCAGCCAGACCGGGCTTTCTTTGACATCGCTTCGAATCCAAAACACAAACACTATGGGCAGCGCGGCTACCCCAAAGAGTACTCTCCATCCGGAAAAACCCGCCCTGTTGATCAGCGGATAGCCAATCGTAAAGATCACGGAGGCGAACATATAGCCCCAATTGAAACCGCCCATGAGCAAGCCGGATGCAACACCGCGCAAATTCTTCGGCCAATGTTCGAGCGCAAGCGGCAGCGCCGCCGCCCAGACGCCGCCCATCCCTATTCCGAATAGAGCGCGGCATGCAAACAGCATGGCATAGCTGATAGAAAATGCGCTTAGCAGGCTGAAGAGCGAGATCCACACGATCGAGAGCATCAGCGGGCCCTTGCGGCCAAAGCGGTCGGCAAGGGTGCCGGCTCCTAAACCGCCGGCCAGGCGAAACATGAGCGTAACGGTTCCTAGCGCGCCCGCCAGCGCCTTGTCAACGCTGAAGCTGTGCTCGATGTCGATAAGCAAAAAGGTGAGAATCGAAAAATCGAATCCGTCGAGAAGCCACCCAACAAAGGACGCCGCGAATGCGCTCCACTGGGTTTTCGTGACGTCCCGCAGCCTCCGGGCTGTGGGAGCTCCGCGCGCCGACGATTCGAGGTTGCCTACCTCGATTGCCATGTCCGGTTCCTTCAGGACCAATTGCCTTTTGAAAGGCTGCCTCTGACCGCGCCAAGGCCGACGTGCTCGAGATCACGCCCAATGAACCGAACTGAGCGGTTTTGCGGACGCTTTCAACGTACGCGTCGTCAATTTGCCGACTCACTAAACCATAAGGCTTATTTCATAGGCGACTATCGGCACGCAATTCGTATATTCAAAACCGGGCTTTAGTTTCCGGCTAATACGCCTTCTGCCTGACATCACTCCAGTGCCGCTAAAATGTCGCGGCCATAACGGGCGATGTCGAAGTGGACACCGCTGTCCGGATCGAATCCTCGCCTTACGATGATCACTTTTTTGGACGGTACGATGAAAATGTATTGTCCGCGATTCCCATTCATCAAATACGTCCCTTCCGGCAAACCCTGCTTTGGGCCGTATAGCCAGAAAAAGGCGCCGTAGCCCGCACCCGCCTCCGGCTGAGTGCCCCCCGGTGTGGCGACAAACTTGGACCACCCCTCCGGCAATAGACGCTGGCCGTTCCAGACGCCATCATTCATATAAAGGAGTGCTAACCTCGCGACGTCCCGCGCGGTGGTCCAGACCTGACTGGAAAGGATATAGTTGCCCTGCCAATCAGTCTCCGGTGTCGTATGGAACATTCCGATGCGCCAGAATAGCTCCGTGAACGGGAAGTCGATTGCTGCTTGGCCGTCGCCGAGCGACGCGCGCACACTTCGCGCAGCCAATAGAGCATCGTCGTTTGAGTAGCGGAAGCGTGTTCCTGGAGCCACCTCCAAGGGCATGGAGGTTGCCCACTGGGTAACCGGACCGCCGCCGAGATAGATTTCGTCGGTACGGTTGCCCGGGCCGTTCGTCCAGAGTCCGCTGTTCATATGCATAAGCGTTGCGAGCGTAATTGCCGCCCTTGGGTCACCGGGATGCTTCCACTCCGGAACGTTGGCGGGCTCGTCGGTCTTCACCAATCCCAGTTGAACAGCGCGTCCCACCACCGTTGCGGTAATGCTCTTTGCAACGGACCACGTCCGCTGTGGAGTATGCATGTCATAGCCATCTCGATAGCGCTCCGCGAGAATCTTCCCATCTTTTATGACAATGACGGCTGTCGTTTTGCTTCCCGCACCATAGGTATGGCCATCAAATAACTGGGTGACGACCTGAGAAAGCGCAGCAGGCGGCTGCGTGGCGGACAGAGCGCCGGTGTCGCCCTGAGGCCAAGCGAGCTTATCCATATCACCGGCGGGACGCGCCGCCTTCAGCCGCGGCAAAATCGACGCCATTTCCAGTCCAGCGCCGATAGGAAGCTCCGTGCACCCGAGGCCTGGCCGCCACGCGGAAATCCTGGGCGGCAGCTTGTCGTCGAATGTCACGCTCACCATGTGTTTCTCACGGTCGATCTCCGCGGGCGGCAAGCTACGTACCAGTTGCTGATACTGCGCGTAGATTCCTTCAAGGTCGTCGGCCGTAATTTGCTCGAGCGACAGTCCCGCGTCGAAGACACCGCTGCAAGTAAATGCCGCCTTATATCCCGCTGCCAAAGCCCGAGTATGCGGATCTTGCTGCCGATCTTGCTGCGAAGACTGGCCGTAGCCGGCAAGAGCCGCTCCATTGAAGACCACTAGCACTGCCGCCGACAACGCGGCCCCGATCAGTACAACCGGCACTTTAGCTATACGCATGGATACCCCTTTCAATTTAAGAATGGCTCAGCTATCGGAGTCTTCCGGCACGGACGCGGCGTCGGCGACTAATCTATGGACCAAGTCCGCCGCGAACGACGGCAACTCCTCCAGATCCCGGACACATATATGGAGCGTGCGGGAAGCCCAACCGTCGGCTAAATGAAGGATGCGGATTGCCATCGTCTCGGCATATTTGCGGGCAGCCGGCTCGGGCAATATACCGATGCCTATGTTGCCCTCAACCATACGGCTCAGAGCTTCGAAGCTGCCGACCTGAACCCTACTCCGGATAGGCTCATGGAAGCAATCGGCTGCCTGCTTCAGAAACTTATGCATGACCGAACCCTCTACCGGACCCACATAATCAAAGCCCAACGTTTTCTCGAAATCGATAGTCTGACAATTTGCCAGCGGATGACTGGCGGAAGTGACGACGACGTAACGGTGGCGATGGTATGGGAAGACCTGCAGCCCCGCAGTGGAAACGGCGTCCGAGACAATGCCGATGTCAGCGGTCCTGTCAAAAACCGCGCGCACAATTTCCTGGCTCAAGCGCTCCTGAATATCGACTGCGACGTCCGGATGCGTCGCCAGGTAATCCCGGAGCACAGGAGGCAGAAATATGTTGACCGAGGTAGTGCTTGCAAACAATCGCAGGTGCCCCTTTATTCCTCGCGCATACTCCTGTAAATTGCCATATAAGTTTTCTATTTGTTGAAGTATCAGGCGTCCATGATGCAAAAACGTATCTCCCGCCGGAGTAAGGCTGATTCCTTGTCTGGTGCGATAGAAGAGTTTGACGCCGAGCCGATCCTCCATGTTTTTAATGCGAGTGCTGGCGGAAGGAACCGAAAGATAGGAGCGTTCGGCGCCGCGCGTCAAGCTGCGCGTCTCAGCCGCGTTTATAAATAGTTTGATATCCACCAGGTCAAAATCGATGGTCATCGCTCGACCGCTCCCGAATACCTGCCGCTAGAATATCCGTTCGTCCCGGCTAAGCGATAATATCGCTGCTGCGTGCAGTGATTGCCCATGGAGGAGAGTGGGGCTTGAAAAGGGTATTTCTTTGCGATGCGGTGCGGACGCCGATTGGCCGTTACGGTGGCGTACTGGCCAGCGTGCGTACCGACGATCTGGCGGCTCTGCCGATCCGCGCCCTTATCATACGGAACCCAAGCGTCGATTGGCCGGCATTGGACGAGGTGTTCTTGGGTTGCGCCAATCAGGCGGGCGAGGACAACCGCAACGTAGCCCGCATGGCCCTGCTGCTCGCAGGCTTGCCGGAGAGTGTTCCCGGGGTTACGGTGAACCGCCTTTGCGGCTCGGGGCTGGATGCGGTCGGGACGGCGGCGCGCGCCATCGCCACGGGTGAGATTGAGCTCGCCATTGCGGGGGGCGTCGAGTCCATGTCCCGCGCGCCTTTCGTTGTCGCCAAGGCGGACGCGCCCTATCAGCGGAGCGCGGAGATCTTTGACACGACAATTGGGTGGCGCTTTATCAATCCCTTGTTCCGGCAACAATTCGGCGTCGACACGATGCCCCAGACAGGCGACAACGTGGCCAAGGATTACTCTGTCGCGCGCGGGCTGCAGGATGAGTTTGCATTGCGCAGCCAGCAGCGCGCAGCCAAAGCCGCGGCGGACGGGTTTTTTGCCGAGGAGATTGTTCCGGTCGAGGTGAAAGACCGCACGAGCACGACAATGGTGAGTGCCGATGAGCACATCCGTCCCAATACGACGCTCGAAGGCTTGGAAAAGCTGAAGCCGCTCCAGGCCGGGGGCACGGTCACGGCGGGCAATGCCTCCGGCATCAACGACGGTTCGGCGGCGCTCATCCTGGCTTCAGAAGATGCCGTAAAGCGGCATGGTCTCAAGCCGCGGGCGCGCATTCTCGGGATGGCCACGGCCGGGGTTCCGCCACGGGTGATGGGTCTTGGCCCAGTGCCCGCGACACGCAAGCTGGTCAAAAGGTTGAACCTCAAAATCGGCGATTTCGATTGGATCCAGCTGAACGAGGCATTTGCCAGCCAGGCACTGGCCTGTTTGCGCGAACTTGGAATACCGGGCGACGCGGAACACGTGAACCCTACTGGCGGCGCTATCGCGTTGGGACATCCGCTGGGCATGAGCGGAGCCAGACTCGCTCTGACCGCCGCGCATCAACTCAAAAAGTTCGGCGGCAAACGCGCGCTTGCGACCATGTGCATCGGGGTGGGACAGGGCATTGCGCTGGCAATGGAGAATGCCTAGAGCATTTTCACTTGCGCCCCACTGGTTGCTTCGGCGCATTTTCGAGCACCCTGCTAGGAAAGAAGAGAGAAGCGCCTACCGCGATAGACAGCACAACAAGAATGACGCCGAGAGAGAGGGCGATGGAGATGTGCAGCCTTTGCGCGAGGAGCATTTTCAAGCCGACGAAGCCCAAAATCGCCGCCAGTCCGAAATGAAGGAAGCGCATCCGGTCGAGCAGATGGGCCAGTAGAAAGTAGATCGAGCGCAGGCCGAGAATGGCCAGGATATTCGAGGTATAGACCACGAACAACTGGTGCGAGATGGCGAGCACGGCGGGGATAGAGTCCAGCGCGAAGACCAGGTCCGCGAGCTCGATGGCGATCAGCGCGGAGAGCAGGACTCCTTTGGAGTTTCCGCGAAGGCGCGTTGCGATCGCGGTGGCCCATCGAACCGGCGTCCGAACGGGGGTTCGAACCCGAGCGGAAGATCGTGAACCGGCCGCCGCCGCCGTTGCCTCAGCTTCGTTCATAGCAGTTTCGCGTAGCAGCCGCCATGCCGCGACCAGCAGCAGCACGCCGAAGAAATACTGAATCCACACGAAACGCTCGAGCAGCGCGACCCCGGCGAAGATAAAAAGCCCGCGCATCACAATTGCGCCTACCACCCCCAATAGCAGCACCTTGTGCTGCTCCCGCGACGCCAAGCCGAAGGAGCGAAACAGGACCAGGAAGACAAAGAGATTGTCGATGCTGAGCGACAACTCGATCAGATAGGCGGAGGCGAACTCCAAGCCGGTCTGCGGCCCCTGAATGTGGGTAAGCCATCCTCCGAAGCAGGCGGCGAGCGCGACCAGGAAGAGCACGAAGAAAAGGTTGTTGCGGGGGCGCGAGGGCTGGGAACCGCGATTGAGCACCACCAGGTCGAAGGCGACCGAGAGCAGCACAACCGCGAGAAAGCCTATCCAGTACCCGATGGGTGTGCCGGCGAACATTGCCTTATGTTACTTACCTTCTAGAGCATTCAACGCTGGTTGAGCAGTTGAATGGTCTCGAGCAAAGTGTCCCCGATAACCGTCAGGCTGTTGGCGCTGAGCTTGTCCATCGTGTCCTGGGGCGTGTGCCAGAACGAGTTCTGATAACCGTAATTGAAGTCGATGATGTCGGCACAGGGCACGCCGAGCTTGAGGAACGGCGTGTGATCGTCCTCAACCGAGGTTGAGCGCGAAAAAAAGTAGGACTGGTCGCCGTATTTCGCCGCTGCCTGTCCTACCAGATCCACTAGCCACTGGGTTGAGCTCATGTCGCGTTCCACTTCGAGATCGCGGTCACCGATCATGTCTGCGAGAAGAAAGCCCTTGATCCGCTTGAGTGTGCCATCCTTCTGCCATTTGGCGGCCAGGTGCCGGCTGCCATAGTCAGAGTCCGTGTCGGTCCAACTTTTGAAGGCCTCTTCGCCATCGAAAAAGACCAGCCAGACGCTCGCGCCGGCAAGCTTTTTTCCGCGCAGGCTCGATGCCAGCTCGAGCAACAAGCCGGTGCTTGAGCCGCCATCGTTGGCGCCCACGTAGCTGGTGTCTTTGAGCGGATAATTCGTGTCGTAGTGGCTGGCCACCACGATGATTCCATCTTGATTGCCGGGAAACTTGACGATGAAATTCGTCATTGGCAGGACGCCGGCGGGCGTGGACGCGGTGAAGGAGTCTTTTTCGAGATCGTCCTTGGCGAAGTGGCGGGTAAGGAACTCCTCCGCCTTGGCATGTCCTGGGCTGCCCACCCAACGCGGTCCCACGGAAACAAACTCGCTGGTGTACTCGAGAGCGCGGGCGCCATCGAATCGGGGAAGGGGCTCGGCGCTTTGCGCCCCGGCGATGCCGGAGAGAAGGAGCGCGGTAAACGCAAAGAATAGGCAGACGCGGCGTACAAGCTCAAAGGTCATCGTGACTCTCGCAGACGCTTTCTTCGGCTCGGATGAACCATGTACGCGACTCCGATGCTGATGCCATACAGGATGAGCATCGGCGCCGCAAAAATACACATCGTCAGAACGTCGGGAGTGGGAGTGATGATCGCGGCGATGACGAAGATGAGAAGAATAGCATAGCGGACATTTCTCCACAGCCAGCCCGCGCTTACCAACCCGAAGACGGCCAGGAAGAAGACCAGAATCGGCAGCTCAAACGTGAGCCCCAAACCGAGGATCACAGTCATGAAAAGGTCGGTGTACTCGCCAACCGTCACCATGGGTCTGAATTGGCTGCTGTAGCCGATCAGAAAGTCGAGAGCGCCGGGATATACCAACCCATAGCCAAAATAGGCGCCGGCGAGAAAGAGGCCGACAGTCGCCGCCATGAATGGCACGACGTATCGCTTCTCCTTTTTATAGAGGCCGGGAGAGATGAAGAGCCACACCTGATAGAGCACAAATGGAGAAGCGAGAATGGCGCCCGCCATAAAGCTGATCTTGATATACAGATTGAAAATGTCGACCGGGTTCAGGTAGACGAGGTGCGTATCCAAATTGTGCTTCTTGAGCGCGGAAACGATCGGCGCTTGCATGAATCCGTAGATTTTCTCGCGGAAGCCATAGGCAGCGAAGAAACCGATGACCAAGTAGACCGCGGAATGGATAAGGCGCTTACGGAGCTCTTCGAGATGCTCAAGAAGGCTCATCCCCGGCAGTTCTGCTCGATCGTTCACCGCCGCCCGGGCGCGATCCACTATGTCAGCCATGATGGTTGGGTATCGGCTCTCCGGCAGGTTCGTCCTGGTGAGAGGGTTCGCTGAGATCGCCTCCCAGGTATTCATGGCGATCTTCGACGATGCCGGCGGGAGGGGCGCTTGATTCGGGCGAAACCGGCTCGAGTGAAACCGGTTCGAGCGAAACCGGGTTGCTTTCGGGAGCGGAAATGCTGGCGGCTGGAGGGCCCGCGCTCACCATGGCCCCGGTAGTTGGCGGCCGGATGGTCAAGGACTCGGAGGGCTCGGGGGATTCGGCGGGGGTTACCGATGGCGCAGGCGGAGCGGAAATCTGAGCCGCGGCCTTCGCGTTGCGATCCGCGACCTCGGCGTTTCGCAGCTCCTCCTCGATCTGCAGCTTGAACTCATTGCTGGCGCGGCGGAACTCAAACATCAGCTTGCCAATCTGGCGGCCGATCTCCGGCAGCTTCTTAGGGCCGAAAATCACCAGCGCCAGCGCGAAAATGAAGATTGTGTCGGGCAAACTCATGCCAATGTCATGATACCTGCGGCCGGAACCACCCACAAATCGGCTTCAACTCTGCTTTCGCTCAGTAGGATCAACGTTTTAGACGCCCCTTTGGATGCAGGAAATGTACTAGAATGAAAACCTGCCTCTCACCGGAAGCCGAGCAAGGGTGGGGTGCATCTATTAATTGAATAGACAGGGTTGCAACATCCCCGCGGATTGGGCGATCGGAATTTGCGATCGCAGTGAACCCGCTGCAGCCGTGATTGCTTTCAACATCCCCGTCCTATTTCTGAAGAGATAAGGACTGAAGGCGGAACATCATGAGCGTAGTGCGAGAAGTTGTCGATTCGGCACGTGCAGTCGATCTGCGGGCGGTCTCTCCGCTGGTTTTTCCCCCTGATCTTTCCCCCGATCTTTCCGACGGGACGAGTTGTTCACTCGAGAACTATCTAGCCCTCCCCGATCACACAATGGACAAGAGGATTGCCTCGGCCCGCGCCGAGCTGGGGCAGAGTACGATCCTGCTGGGCCACCATTACCAGCGCGACGAGGTCATCCGGTTTGCCGATGCGACTGGCGACTCCTACAAACTGTCGAAGCTAGCGGCAGAGACAAAAAGCCGTTACGTGATCTTTTGCGGCGTGCATTTCATGGCGGAGAGCGCGGATATTCTGGGCGCGAGCGGCCAAATGGTGATCTTGCCCGACCTGAACGCCGGCTGCTCGATGGCCGACATGGCAGAGATTGGGCAGGTCGAGGACTGCTGGGAATCGCTCGAGCAGGCGGGCCTGGATCTCGATCAGATCATGCCCATCACGTACATGAACTCGACGGCGGCCATCAAGGCCTTCTGTGGAGAGCGGGGCGGGTTGGTCTGCACTTCGTCGAATGCGCGAGCGGCCTTCGATTGGGGATTCGCGCGGCGTCAAAAAATCCTATTCCTACCGGACCAGCACCTGGGGCGCAACACAGCCTTTGCCATGGGCATTCCGCTCGACGAGATGGTGACGTGGGATCCTTATAAGATCAACGGCGGAAACGATCCCGAGCGGCTGGAGCACGCGCGTGTGATCTTGTGGAAGGGCCATTGCTCGGTGCACCAGCGCTTTTTGCCGGGGCACGTCGATGCGGTGCGTCAAAGATACCCGGGCATTCAGGTCATCGTTCATCCGGAGTGCCGCTGGGAGGTATGCCAAAAGGCGGACGCGTTGGGTTCGACGGAGCGGCTCATCAAGCTTGTCGAGGAGGGAGCGCCCGGGAGCATGTTCGCCATCGGCACCGAGATCCACCTGGTCAACCGTCTGGCGCAGAGGTTCGCATCCCAAGGGAAAAAAGTGATTACGCTCGATGACACCGGATGCCTGTGCACAACGATGTTTCGCATTTCGCCGCAACACCTGGCATGGGCTCTCGAGAATTTGGTTGCGGGACGGGTGGTCAATCGAATTCAAGTGCGCGAGGATGTAAAGTATTGGGCCAGGGTGGCCTTGGACCGTATGCTGGAAGTGGGATGAAGACTTTTTCGCTCGACGAGGCGCAATCGCTGGTACCGCTGCTCGAGTCTTTGCTGCGCCGGGCAATCGAAGCCAAAGCGGCTGCCCATCACTTGGAAGCCGGTCTTGAGCAGCTTAACCAGAACATCTTCTTCTCCGGTGGGATGCAGGTCGATTCGGCTCGCGTGGGACGCCAGCGCTCCGGCTTGCGCACCGCTGTACAGCAGATCAAGGATGCGGTCGAGGAGATCGATTCGATCGGGGTCCAGGTAAAGGATCTCGACACCGGGCTTCTGGACTTTCCCTGTCAACTGGGCGACGAGGTCGTTCTGCTCTGCTGGAAGATGGGCGAAGCCAGAATTACGCACTGGCACACGATTGAAGCCGGATTCAAGGGCCGGCAGCCACTCGACGAACGGTTCATGCGGAACTCGCCGGATAAGCCGAATTAGGAGGGCTACGCGATGGGCGAGACAGACGGCCCAAATCGGAAAATCCTGCTCAGGGTGAACGGCGCCGCGCATGCCTTAGATCTCGATCCCTCGACTCCGCTGCTCTACGCCTTAAGCGACGATCTTCAGTTGCGCGGACCGAAGTTCGGTTGTGGCCTGGGCCAGTGCGGAGCCTGCACCGTGATCATGAAGGGCCAGGCGATTCGCTCTTGCATCACGCCGGTGGGGTCAGTCCAAGGCGCTGAAATCACCACGCTCGAAGGCATCGGAACGATCGAAAAGCCGCACCCGCTACAGAAGGCCTTCATCGAAGAGCAGGCGGCGCAGTGCGGTTTTTGCGTCAATGGCGTGATCATGACCGCCAAGGCGCTGCTCGACACCCACCCGAAAGCCAGCGAAGCGGAGATTGCGCAGGCGATGTCGCACGTTTTGTGCCGCTGTTTCACCCACGTGCGGATGCTGCGCGCCATCAGCCGCGCGAAATCGGAGCTCGGAGCATGAGCGAGACGTTGGAGGCCGAGGTTCAATCGCCGGAGGCGGCGCGCGCCACGTTGACGCCGGACGCGCTAGAGGCCCTCGAGCGCGCGGGATTTTCCCGCCGCTCTTTCCTCAAGGGCGCGGGCGCGCTGATCGTAACTTTCAGCGCGGCGGGCGAGTTCGACACTGCCCAGGCGCAAGAGTTTGGCGGGGGAGACGCGGTGGGAGCTCCACCGCCCGGCCAAGTCGATTCGTGGATCGCGATTGACGAAGACGGCAGCGTTACGGCTTACACCGGAAAAGCGGAACTCGGCCAAGGTATTTCCACGGCGCAAATCCAGTTGGTGTCAGAAGAGCTCTCTGTGGCCTTCGACCGCGTGCATCTCATCTACTGCGACACATCGATCACCCCGGATCAGGGAGTCACCTCCGGCAGTCAATCGACGCCGACCAACTTCAATCACCGCGATCTCGCCCAGGCCGCCGCGACCGCGCGCCAGGCGCTGCTCAAGCTAGCGTCGGCTCATCTTGGCGTCGCGGCAGACCAACTCGTGGCCGCGAACGGCGTGATCGCCGTCGAGCGAGATCCATCGAAGAAAGTGGGCTATGGGCCGCTGCTCGGCGGTAAGAAGTTCGAGATTCAGGTAGATCCCAAAGCCAAGCGGAAGCCCGCGAGTGAGTGGACGGTGCTCGGCACACCGGCGAAGCGTCCCGACTTGCCGGCCCTGGTCGCTGGACAATTCGAATTTGTGCACAACGTGCGCCTGCCCGGCATGCTGCACGGCCGCGTGGTGAGGCCGCCGGCCGTGGGCTCGACTGTTGCCGGCGTGGATAAGAGTTCCGTAGACGGCTTGCCCGGCAACGTGCAGGTTGTGGTCAAGAATAACTTTGTCGGCGTGGTGGCCGAGAAGCCATGGCAAGCGATTCAGGCAGCCAACAAATTGAAGGTCACGTGGAGTCCCGGCGCCGGCCTGCCCAATTACTCCACCTTCTCCGACTATTTGCGCAATCGGAAACCGACGCGCGATACGCTGATGGTCGATTCTAAGGACGTGGACCAGAAAGCTGGCCGAAGCCGCAACGGTCGTCAAGGCCACCTACTATCATCCCTACCAGATGCACGGATCGATGGGGACCTCCTGCGCCGTAGCCGACGTCGAGGGCGGCAAGGCCACGATCTATTCGCCGACGCAGGGCGTCTGGCCACAGCGCGGGAGCGCTGCGATCCTGCTGGGGCTGAAACCGGAAAACGTGCGCGTGATTTTTCGCCGTGGCTCAGGCTGCTACGGCTTGAACGGCGCCGATACGGTGAGCTTCGACGCGGCGGTGCTGTCCCAGGCCGTGGGAAAGCCGGTGAAGGTGCAGCTCACGCGGAAAGATGAGATGGCGTGGGGAGAAAACTACGGCTACGCCTTCGTCATGGACGAGCGAGCCGGGCTCGACGCCGAAGGCAACATCGTCGCTTGGGAGTATGAGGCGTGGTCGCCCGTGCTGGGCAATCGCCCGGGCTACAACACGCCAGGAAATGTCGTCAGCGGCATGCTGGCCGGCTTTGAACCCGAGCCCTTCGTCCCCAGATCGCCGGCGCCCGAGCCGAGAAATTTCAGCAACAATAGCAACGGCGTGCCGTCGTATTGTGCCGGCAACGTCGACGGCGTGCCCAAGGGCACTGGAACAATCAAGGCCGAGCGCGCTCTGATGCACAACATCGCGTCGCCATTTTTCACCGGGCCTCTGCGTTCGCCGGCGCGGCTGCAAAACACCTTCGCTCATGAAAGCTTCATGGATGAGCTGGCCTCGCACGCCAAGGCCGACCCGGTGGAATATCGGCTGCGTCACCTGAGTGACGCGAGACTCAGCGGCGTGGTGAAGGCCGCTCAAAAGGCCGCGAACTGGGACGCGCGGCCATCGCCCAAGCCGCGAACTTCGAAGACCGGCGTCGCCACCGGCCGCGGCATCTCCTGCGTGGCTTACGAGGGCGACAACGGATTCGCGGCGATGATCGCCGAGGTCGAAGTTGATCGGGAGCGCGGAAAAATCAGCGTGAAGCGCATCGTCATCGGCGAAGACTGCGGCCCCATCTCCAATCCCGACGGTCTCAGGAACCAGTTAGAAGGCGGGGCATTGCAGGGCATGAGCCGCGCGCTCGGCGAAGAAGTCACATGGGACGGCCAGAAGGTAACCTCGGTCGATTGGAACAGCTATCACACTTTGTTTCTGGGCATGGAAATTCCCAAGGTCGAGGTGATGCTGCTCAACCGGCCCGATGTGGACGCGACGGGAGCCGGAGAGACCTCGATCACCATCGTTGCGTCGGCCATCGGTAACGCGGTCTTCGATGCCACGGGCGCCCGGCTCCGCGAAGTTCCATTCACACCCGACCGAGTGAAGGCCGCTCTCGAGGCTGTTGTGAACTTATGAGGTGGCCTTGCCGCCAAATACTGTCTCCCGTCGGGTGCATCTGAAGTATCCAGGCCCAACCGGAATGTGTTGTCATCCTGAGAAGCGGAGCGACGAAGGATCCTTGTATTTGTTTTTCGTTGCGTGAGCCGATTGGAGAGAGAAGAAAATACAGGGATGCTTCCGCTTCGCATGCTCAGCGTCAGCATGACGCCGCCTTGGGGACGAGCCGACTGCGGGGATCTAATGCCTCAGGATCAAATGCTGGCGCTCAAACGCTTACCGGCGTCGCATCAATTTTGGCTGGTCTTACGAAGGC
Organism: uncultured Acidobacteriaceae bacterium; assembly: GCA_963746665.1. GTDB lineage: Bacteria > Acidobacteriota > Terriglobia > Terriglobales > Acidobacteriaceae > PALSA-350. Next base: position 935,084 of record CAVVBW010000001.1, read on the forward strand.
TACGCCTTGTCGTTGGGCAAGTTCTTTCCGGTCTCGCAGTTGCTGAGGATTTGTACTACAAGGCGGTCGCGAATTGCCACTAGACAAAGTAATAACCGCAGAAGACAGGCAGATGCGTATGTCGTGGAGGGGAGGACTCTGCGTCTTCTTTGGGACGATCCTTCTCGCGCTTTTGTTTGTATCTGTCGGGAGGTTTGATCTTGCGCGCCCAATTATGGTGTCGCTTGCTATGGTTGGCCTCGCCATCACAATGAGATGGAAGCTGAGGAAGCATGTATGGTTTTGGATTACCATGACCGTCCTTGCAGCTCTTCATGTCCCGTTGATCTTGTTTGTTCCGTGGACCACCAAGTGGATTCCAGCAATACTGATCGCGCCTGTCGGTATAGCCGATCTGTACGTGATGCTCTGGGTTATTTCGGGTGTCGGAAAATTTATGGTGAAACAGGAGACTACTAAAAAGCGAGCCAGTTCCCGCTAACGCTACGACGAGGTTCGCCGCTAATGTATTTGGTAATACCCCAAGCAACGGGCGACAGCTGGATAAGCCCGGAATCTCTGCCGGTGAATGCTCTAAGTTTTGGCTGAGGGTAGCGAAACAATGCCGACTGAGTCCGGGCCCAGTTCAAGCGCTGTCCCTTCTATTTTTACCGAGGAGTCGGAGGCGAGCAGCAGCTCCGCGCGGTCTTCGCAGGGAAGCGTGGCTTGAGTTTTTCCCAGATTGCACGCGACGCGCACTCGTCCCCGCTCCATCACAAACCAGCCCGCCTCTTCATCGAAGCGGATCTCGACGGCGGCGAGCGCGCCGTTCGTCAAGTCGCCCGAGGATCTGCGCAAACGGATGAGGTCTTTATGCCACTGGAGCAAGGCTCGGTGCGGCTCCTGGTCGAGTTCCCCCCAGTCCAGCTTCGACTGGGCGAAGGTTTCCCACTCCTGCGGGTCAGCAATTTCATCCTGGCTCCAGACGAAGGCCGCAAACTCCCGTTTGCGTCCTTCGGAGACCGATCGGCCCAGCTCGGGATCTTCAAAGCTGGTGAAGTAGTGGAAGGGAGTGGACGCGCCAAACTCTTCCCCTTGAAATAGCAAGGGGATGAAAGGCGAGGTCATCACAAGAGCGGCAGCTATTTTGGCGCGGCCCGGGCCCGCTATCTGAATGAGACGGTCTCCCTTGGCGCGGTTCCCGACCTGGTCGTGATTCTGCGCATATCCCAGGAAGCGATAGCCGGGCAGTCCGGTCGCCGGGCGGCCGTGATTCCGCCTGCGGTATTCGGAGTACTTGCCGTCGTAGACGAAGACCTCGCGGAGTGACTTCCCTAAGTCCGCGAGCGAGCCGAAGTCGCGATAGTAGCCCTGCCGCTCGCCCGTTAAGACGGTGACGAGCGCGTGGTGGAAGTCATCGCTCCATTGCGCGTCCAGGCCGAAGCCTCCGGCCTGGGTCGCACCGACCAGGCGCGGATCGTTCAGATCGCTTTCGGCGATCACGACGAAATGCTTTCCCATCTCGAACTCAAGGGCTCTTACTTCGCTTGCGAGCTGCTCCAGGAAATGAATCGCGGAGCGGTCGATAAAGGCGTGGACCGCATCCAGGCGCAATCCGTCGAAGTGATAGTCGCGGAGCCACATCAGCGCATTGTCGATAAAGAAGCGGCGGACTCCGGTGCTTTCAGCCTCTTCGAGGTTCACCGCCTCGCCCCAAGGCGTACAGTGGACCGCGGTAAAGTATGGCGCAAAGCGGCTCAGGTAATTGCCCGCGGGCCCGAGGTGGTTGTAGACCACATCGATCAGTACCGCGAGCCCCTTTTCATGGCATGCATTGACGAAGTGCTGCAGCCCCGTGGGACCACCGTAGGCCGGATGAGGCGCGTAGAGATCGACCCCGTCGTATCCCCAGCCCCGATCCCCAGGGAAAGTCGCCACCGGCATGAGTTGGACATGGGAGATGCCAAGCTCTCGGAGATAGTCCAGGCGGGACTCGGCGGCTTGGAGCGTACCTTCAGGGGTGAAGGTGCCAATGTGCAATTCATAAACGATCGCGCTCTCGAATGGGGGCGCCTGCCACCCCGCATCGCTCCAAATATCGGAAAATTCCGCAGGGTCGAAGATGCGCGAAGGTCCATGGACGCCATTTGGCTGCCAAGGCGACCGCGGATCGGGCACTCCCGGCTCTTGGCCATCGATGATGAAAAGGTAGTCGGTGTTGGGCCCGGCGATATCGACGCTGCCGGACCACCAACCCCCGTGCCCCTTGGTCAGCGGGAACTTCTGCTCCCCGATTTTCACGTCCATCGTGCGGGCATCGGGCGCCCAGAGCTCAAACGTATGCATTAGGGCCTGCTAACACGAGAGGGCCCAGGCTTTCGATGGGCGCGTTGATGTGAGGATCCTTCGCGATTGGCCAGGTCGAAGGCGGCGTTGGCAAGCGCGATGTGCGAGAAGCCTTGGGGAAAGTTCCCCACGAGACGCCCGCGGCCGATGTCGTATTCCTCCGCGAGCAGTCCAACGTCATTCGCGAGAGACAATACGTGTTCGAAAAGCTTCTTGGCTTCCTCTACCCGTCCCATGAGCGTCAGATTGCTCACCATCCAGAAGCTGCAAGCAAGAAAGACGCCCTCTCCGGACGGCAAGCCATCGTCTACCTTCACTGTGTTGTATCGCATGACCAAGCCGTCGGGCATCAAATTCTTTTCAATTGCGTCGATTGTGCCTTTTATCCGTTCGTCATCATGGGGCAGGAAGCCGACCAGAGGCATCAGCAGCAAAGATGCGTCGAGCTGATCGGAGCCATAGGCCTGAACAAAGCTGCCCAATCTCCGGTTGTATGCTCGCGCGCAGACCTCCGCATGAATCTTCGCCCGCACTTTTTTCCATTGTTCGACAGGCGCCTCGGCGGGCAATTTGTCGGCCACCCGGATCGCGCGGTCGAAGGCGACCCAGGCCATCACTTTGGAGTAGGTAAAGTGTTGTGGAGCTCCGCGCGTCTCCCAGATGCCCTGATCGGGTTGCTCCCATAATTGCCCCAGGCGATTGACCATACCCATCAGCATGCGGAAGCCCAAATCCCGGCTTGGATCGAGCCGCTCGAGCCCGTGGAAAAAGGCGTCCATCAGCTCGCCATAGATATCCAACTGCAGTTGTCCCGCAGCGGCGTTGCCCACGCGGACAGGTTTTGAATCTTCGTATCCGTCGAGCCACGGGACTTCCCACTCCGGCAAATGGCGCTGGCCGGCAATGCTATACATGATCTGCGCTTGCTCCGCGCTGCCGGCGATGGCGCGCAGCAGCCAGGCCTGCCATCGCCAGGCCTCTTGATAGTATCCGCCGTTCATGAGCGCCAACAGGGCGAAGGTAGCGTCGCGTAGCCAACAGTACCGGTAATCCCAGTTCCTCGTGCCGCCCAGCTGCTCGGGCAGGGAAGTGGTGACGGCAGCGACGATTCCTCCGGTGGGATGATAGATGAGTGATTTGAGCGTGATCAGCGACCGCTCGACGGCTTGCCGGTAGGGGCCGTCATAGGGGCATCGGGCAGCCCATTTTTCCCAAGTGCTCTGTGTCCTGACGAGCGCCTCATCGACATCGATGGCACGGGGCACCGGCAGATGGGAGGGGCCATAGGTCATGGCAAAGCCCACGCTCTCCCCAGCCTTGACGGTAAACTCGCTGACCGTGGTGAGGCCCTCGCCTCGAAGAGGCGCTCGCGTTCGCAGCACCACCAGATCGGCGCCCGCGATGGCCCTCAACTCTTCTTGCTCACTCGTTACCCAGGGCACGATGATGCCATAGCCGAAACGCAGCACCAGCTCCATTCTCATGGGTACGCTGCCGCGGACTCCCTTCACGATGCGCACCAGGTCGGAGTTGGTTTCGCGAATCGGCATGAAATCGATCAGAGTCGCCACGCCCTCTTCCGTCTCGAAGGTTGTTTCGAGAATGAGGGTGTGATCTCTGTATTTGCGCGAGGTCTTCTTGATTTTGCCGGCGGGCGCGAGGAGCCAGCGGCCATTCTCCTGGGAGCCGAGCAGGCGCGCAAAACATGCATCGGAGCTGAAGTCGGGCCAGCACAGCCAGTCGATCGAACCGTCGATGCCGACCAGCGCCGCGGTTTGGCAGTCGCCGATCACGGCATAACTCTCAAGCGGGGCAGACTTTGTTTTGTGGCTCATAGAGTGTATTCAGGCTGAGATCGACGGCTCTACTGCATTCCGCCCGCCTAGATTGAGCTGAGCTAAGGTGCAATACGCACCGAACAAATGTTGTAGATACAAAAGTTGTAGACACAAAAGTGGCAGACACAGATGTGATGCAATTTGTCCGTGCGCGGATAGACTTAAGCCACAGGTCAGACTCGAATGAGCATTCAGATCCAAACCAGTTCCAGCTACCGGACGCGACTCGCCTCCGCCACCGGCCCGATTCCTTTGTGGACACGCGTCCCAAGGTCTGCGCAATCCTTTGGAGAGGATTCCGGCTTTTTCCCCGAATCCCAATCACTGCCCCAAGCCAGTCACAGGGCTGGGTGCATCCGCGGCATCCTTTGGGCTTTTGGATTTCAGGCGGCGGCCGTGATTGTTGCGATTGTGGTATTCAAGATTTTCCACGCGGCGTAATCATTAAAGGGCCCGCGCTAAAGCGCTTTGCCCTCTTGCTTTGCTCGCCCCTTCCCAGGGCTCGCTCCGCAATTCACCCCTTGCATCTATTCAAGGGCCCGCGCTAAACAGACTACTGGAAAAGAGATCGGCGGCCTGTTGAATGCACAAGGCCTAGCGTGACTCATCGCCGATCCAGACATTCTCTAGCGCCTCGCTTGTTGCTTCGGCGCGTTTTCCCACAGTCTGTCGCGCTTTGCCTGGACAGTTTTCAGTGCTCAGTTGTCAGTGCTCAGCACCTTTCCGTATCAAATCTTTGGGGCTTCGCGGTGAAACCGCTTGGTGTGGTACGGACGGCGAGGGACTCAGCAGCAGTGGAATCCCACCCTTGACTTCGTCAAGGATGGGGCACCCGAGGACTGCGACCGGGACAGAAAAGAAACCGCTCTCGCCCTACTTGCACCGAATGATATGAAATACAGGGATCCTTCGCCCTGCGGGCTCAGGATGACGGCGTCGATTCATCCTGAGCTTTCCGTTCAATACTCCGGACCTCCGGCGAGTCAGCGACCGCGAATGCCGCGAAGCGCGTGTGCCCGTGCGGTCAGCACCTTAGTGCACTGCCGCGCCTGCCAGTTGAGCCTTGCCTTCAAGACCAGCCTGTTCGCGTAAGGATTGCGCTTTGTCGGTCGCTTCCCAGGTAAAGTCCGGTTCGTTGCGTCCAAAGTGACCGTACGATGCCGTCTGGCGGTAGATCGGGCGGCGCAGGTTCAGGCTCTCGATAATGCCTGCGGGAGTGAGCTTGAAATTGGCGCGAACAAGACTTTGCAGGGTAGCGGACGGCACCACGCCTGTGCCGAAGGTGTCCACCAGCACGCTCACCGGTTCAGCCACGCCGATGGCATACGCCAACTGCACTTCGCAGCGCTTCGCCAAACCGGCCGCCACGATGTTCTTCGCGATATAGCGGGCCATGTAGGCGCCGGAGCGATCTACCTTGGTCGGATCCTTGCCGCTGAACGCGCCGCCGCCATGCCGGCCCATGCCGCCGTAGGTATCCACGATGATTTTGCGCCCGGTCAAGCCGCTGTCACCCATGGGGCCGCCAATGACAAACCGGCCGGTCGGGTTGATGTGGTATTTGGTGTCTGCATCGAGCAGGTTGGCGGGAAGCGTGACCTGGATCACGTCCTTGAGAATCGCCGCGCGCAATTCTGCGGTAGTGACACTTTCGGCGTGCTGAGTGGAGATCACGACGGCGTCGATCCGCACCGGATTGTGGTTCTCGTCATACTCGACCGTGACCTGGCTCTTACCATCGGGACGAAGATAGGGGAGCAGCCCGCTCTTGCGCACCGCGGTGAGCCTTCGGGTGAGCTTGTGCGCGAGTGCGATTGCGGTGGGCATCAACTCCGGGTTCTCATCGGTGGCATAACCGAACATCATGCCCTGGTCGCCTGCGCCGCCCGTGTCGACGCCCATGGCGATGTCGCCGGACTGCTTGTTGATGCTGGAAATCACCGCACAGGTATTCGAGTCGAAACCATAGAGGGCATTGTCGTAGCCAATGGACTGGACGACGCCGCGCACGAGCGACTGAAAGTCGACATAAGCCTTCGTGGTAATTTCGCCGGCGATTACAACCAGCCCGGTCGCGGTCAGGGTTTCGCAGGCCACGCGGCTGTAAGGGGTCCTGCTCCAGGCAGGCATCGAGGATGGCATCCGAAATCTGATCGGCAATCTTATCCGGATGCCCTTCCGTTACCGACTCCGAGGTAAATAAGAATCTATCGCGTCCTGACAAAGCAGCTTCCTCCATTTCCGATGTTAATCCAGGGCTTCGCGGTGAAACCGCTCTCGCCCTCCTGCTTCGCTCGCGCCTTGCCAGCGCTTGCTCCGCAATTCACCCTTCTGCTCTCTACGACCCTATCAGAGCCGGGTTACGGGGGCAAAATCAACTTTCTCGAATTGTCTTATCGTTGGCGCGGACTCTCTGCCGGCGCGCGGGCGGCCGGAACCGAATTTGCCGCCGGGTGATGCGGTTCCGCTGCGATTTTATTGTGGATGTAAGTCCAAGCGAACCAGCTGAGGCCAGCCAGCAGTAAAAGCAATGCGCAGACGCCCATCCAACGCAGCCGCATCTCAGGGCGCCGGGCTACGGCACTCTCCCGCCCCTTGCTGGCATTCTCGGCGAATTGCATCCAGTCGTTTTCGTCTTCGCTAACGGCGCCGCTCGACTTGGAAGCGGATATGTACCGTTCCAGCCACACTTCTTCATCGAGGCCAACAACGCGGGCATAGCCACGCACAATCCCCTTGTTGAAGACCCCGCCGGGCAGCGCGTCAAACTGCTCGTGCTCCAGGGCGAGGAGGTGGCGATTGCTGATTTTTGTGATCCTGGTGATCGTCTCAAGCGCGACTCCGCGAGCTTCCCGTTCTTTCCGCAATGCTTCGCCGAAATCACTCATACGGTGTGCGCTTGCTCGCGGCGACTGTATCGTGTACGTTTCCGCGGTGTGCTCCTAGTCCTGATCAGAGGAGTAAGTGCTGGAAAGGGCGCGCCCCTTCCAGCCAAATAACAGCCTCTACGTTAAAACAAAAATGCCGCAGCCCTTTCGATTGTTGAGATTACGTTGAGACTACGGCATCTGTTGAGTTACTAGAGCGTATTTCACGCTATATGTCGATACACCTTGTAAGGACGCATGGCCGGGAGATTCCGGTCCTCGATCGGCGCTGCCGCGCGCCCGCGACAGCAAAGCTCGAACTTCTTCGTCCGTGATCTGCGCGAAATTGCGGTAACAACTACCTACCGACAAGAACGGCTGCGGCGTTGCCGTGCAGATCATCTCATCCACTTCACAGCGGAGCTCAGCGCACGCATTCTCCGCGGCCACCGGTACTGCGGCAATGACCTGCCGCGCGCGCGGCCGCAGGGCCCGCGCCGCCGCCAGCATGCTTGCTCCGGTGGCGAGGCCGTCATCGATCAGGATGGCGGTGCGCCTGTCGATCCGCGCCGGAGGATGGCCCTGACGGTAGGCGCGTTCACGGCGTTCAATCTCCAGGTTTTCCCGCTCTGCCACCGCTTCAATTACCTGGCGGGAGATGGCCAGCTCATGGACAACCAATCGATTGATCACCACTGTTCCGCCACTCGCGATCGCGCCCATCGCCAGCTCTTCCTCTCCCGGCACTCCCAGCTTGCGAACGATAAATATATCGAGCGGCAGGTTCAATGCGCGCGCAACTTCGTAGGCCACGGGCACGCCCCCGCGCGGCAAGCCGAGCACGATCGCGTCCACCCAGCCGCGCGATCCTCCCATCTCTCTCGCGAGGACACGGCCCGCGTCCCTGCGGTCCTCAAAGACCATGGTCGAGCTCCTTCTTAGGAGCTTGTTGAAAAACAGTATTGGTCGCTCAACCAGCAACAATGGCTTGGGGCCTTATTGCGGCCACAACTACAGTATCTCGCGCCTCGCTCGTTGCTCGGCGCATTTTTCAACAAGCTCCGAGGCGGATGCGATCCGCCCCGAACCGGATGTCCATTTTTGCTACACTCGGCCTATGAATAAAATGGTGATTGGCAATCTATTGCATCGGCCGCTGCGGTCCGCGATCAGCGTGCTCGCCGTCGCCATTGAAGTCATTATGATCCTGTCGATTGTCGCCATCATGGTGGGCATGCTGGCCGGGTCTAGAACGCTGAATAGCGGCATCGGCGCGGATCTCATCGTCCGGCCTCCCAATCAAAGCTTTTTGAGCGGGGTGAGCGGCGCTCCCGTCTCCGCAAAAGTTGCCGATGTACTGAGCAAATTCCCCCACGTCGCCGTGGCCACGCCGGCCATCCAGGAATTTTCCGCGCAAGGCAGCATTGAAACAATTTGGGGAATCGACTATGCCAGCTTCAACGCTCTAAAACCCTTTGTCTTCCTCTCCGGAGGGCCGTTTCAGCATCCCGATGACGTAATCATCGACGACGTCGTCGCACGCAGCGACAAAGGTTACAAAGTCGGGGACACCATTTCAATCCTGAACCATCCCTTCCGCATATGCGGCATCGTCGAGCACGGCAAAGGCGGCCGAAAGTTCCTTGCGATCAAGACTCTGGGGGCTCTGATGGGATCGGAAAATAACGCGACCCTGTTCTATATCAAGAGCGACAATCCTAAAAACGATGCTCTCATCGCCCGGGAGATTCACGCCGCACCGGGGCTCTCGCAATATCAGGTGCAGACACTTGAAGACCTTCTTTCCATGCTGACGCCGGAGCACTTACCGGGCTTCAGCATCGCCTTGCGCGTCGTCATCGGCATCGCCATGATTGTCGGCTTTATCGTGATCTTTCAGGCAATGTACACGGCGGTGCTCGAGCGGACCCGCGAGATCGGCATTCTCAAGTCGCTAGGCGCCTCTGAGTTTTACATCGTGAACGTTGTGCTGCGGGAAACGGCTCTGCTTGCCATTCTCGGCATCCTTTTGGGAATCGGCCTTACCTTCGTGATCAAAGCAGCCATGAATGTCCGCTTCCCCGCGCTGCAATTTCCTCTAAGCCCGCAGTGGATCATGACCGCCACGGCCATCGCTTTTTTCGGCGCGCTCATTGGGGCGAGCTACCCGGCGGCTAAAGCCGCCAAAAAAGATCCGATCGATGCCCTGGCTTACGAATAGAGCATTTCTTGCAAGGTAGTATCCTGTTCCTTCGATATTTCGATATGAGGCGAAAATGGCAACTGCAACCCTGAACCGCACCCCCGCCGCCCAGGACTACAAAGTGGCCGACCTTTCCTTAGCCGACTGGGGACGCAAAGAGATCTCCATCGCCGAGCACGAGATGCCCGGACTCATGTCCATTCGCAAAAAGTATGCGGTGGGCAAGCCTCTCGCCGGGGTACGCATCACCGGCTCGCTGCACATGACGATCCAGACCGCGGTTTTGATCGAGACGCTCGTCGACCTGGGAGCGGAGGTGCGTTGGGCAAGTTGCAATATCTTCTCCACCCAGGATCATGCGGCCGCGGCCATTGCGGCTGCCGGGGTTCCAGTCTTTGCCTGGAAGGGCGAAACGCTCGAGGAGTACTGGTGGTCGACTTTCCAGGCGCTCAGCCACAAAGACGGCAAGGGGCCTGAGCTGGTGGTCGATGACGGCGGCGACGTGACGCTCCTGATCCACAAAGGCTATGAACTCGAAGAGGGCGGTGAATGGGTGAATTCGCCTTCTGCCAATCACGAAGAGCAGGTCATCAAGGATCTATTGAAGAAGGTTTATGCGGAAGATCGGGAGCACTGGCACAAGCTGGCCAAAGCCTGGCGCGGCGTCTCCGAAGAAACGACCACCGGCGTTCACCGGCTCTACAAGATGAAGGAGCAGGGAAAATTGCTTGTTCCTGCGATCAACGTGAACGATTCGGTCACCAAGTCGAAGTTCGACAATCTCTACGGCTGCCGGGAGTCGCTGGCGGACGGCATCAAGCGGGCCACGGATGTCATGCTGGCGGGCAAGGTTGCCGTGATCTGCGGCTACGGCGATGTGGGCAAGGGCTGCGCCCCATCGCTGCGGGGCATGGGCGCCCGCGTCATCGTCACCGAGATCGACCCCATCAACGCCCTGCAGGCGGCCATGGAAGGCTATGAAGTCACCACTCTCGAGGAGACCCTGGGACGCGGCGACATTTATGTGACCTGCACGGGGAACGTGGACATTATTACTTACGAGCACATGGAGCAAATGAAGGATCAGGCGATCGTCTGCAATATCGGCCACTTCGACAATGAGATCCAAGTGGATCGCCTCAACAGCGCGCCTGGTGTCGAGAGGATCAATGTGAAGCCCCAGGTGGATCAATATAACTTTCCCGCGGCAAAGGGCAAGCCGGCGCGTAGCATCTTCGTTCTGGCCGAAGGCCGGTTGGTCAATCTTGGCTGCGCCACCGGTCACCCGAGTTTTGTGATGAGCAACAGTTTTGCTAACCAGACGCTGGCGCAGCTCGATCTCTGGAAGAATAAGGACACCTACAAGGTTGATGTTTATACGCTCCCGAAGAAGCTCGACGAAGAGGTCGCGCGGCTCCACCTGGAGAAGATCGGCGTGAAGTTGACGACGCTCTCCGCGGCGCAAGCCGAGTATCTGGGCGTGGCGGTCGAGGGCCCCTACAAGGCGGAGCACTACCGCTACTAGCAGTAGCGAACAGGCAGGTATTCCATCTCGATTTACCTTGGAGTCATTCCTGCGGGTGGCGCGCAACAATAAGAGACGGAAAACCGCTGCGCGGGAGATCGGTCTGTCTGTTGTCGTGCCCGTGTATAAGGGAGCCGCGACCATCTCGACCCTGGTCGCGGCGCTCTCCGAGCTGAAGCCTTTCGGCGGCCTCGAGGTCGTCCTGGTCAACGATGGCAGCCCGGATCAGACGGCCGAGGTTTGCCATGCCCTCCTGCGCACTGCAACGGTGCCAATCACATATATCGAGCACGCTCGCAATTTCGGCGAGCACAACGCCGTGATGACCGGACTCCGGTATGCCCAGGGCGCATACGTGGTCACAATGGATGACGATCTGCAAAATCCGGCCGGGGAAGTGATTCGCCTTTATGAACACGCGCGCCTCGGCGGCTGGGACGTTGTCTACGCGAAATACGCCGAGAAACGGCACGCCGCGTGGCGTAACTTAGGCAGCCGTTTCGCCAACCGTGTGGCGGACATGATGCTGGACAAGCCCAAAGGCCTCTACATGTCGTCGTTCCGCTGCATGTCTTCACTGGTTGTTCGCGCGGTCACCCGCTATCGTGGTCCCTATCCGTATGTGGATGGGCTGGTGATGCAGGCAACCCGGAGTATCACCAGCATCGAGGTTCATCACCTCGCGCGTACCGAGGGGCGCTCCAGCTACACATTCCGCCGGTTGGTGGGACTATGGCTGAATCTCGCCACCAATTTCTCTCTCGCGCCGCTGAGGATCGCCGTGTTTTCCGGCGCTGCGATGGCTCTGGTGGGCACGCTCGGCGCCATTGAAGTTGTGATCGAGGCGCTGGTCACTCCCAATAGGCCGTCCGGCTGGGCCTCCACGATGGTGGTCATCCTGCTCGTCGGCGGCGTTCAGTCTATGATCCTGGGCGTCGTAGGCGAATATGTCGGACGTACTTTTCTCTCGACGAATGGAAATCCACAAGCTACCGTGCGCCGGATCGAGCATTCCGAGCACATGAGCCCTGCGGAGAATCCGTGATGGAAGCCGCTGAGTATGCGCTGATGGACGCGGCGGAAGGCGGAATGTGGTGGTACCGTGCCCTGCACGCGCGTTTGCTTCGCGCACTCTTGCCGGTGCGGGGCCGGCTGCTCGACGCCGGCTGCGGTACGGGGGGTTTTTTGGCTGTCCTCGCTTCGCGCCGCCCGGATCTCGAAACGGTGGGCCTGGAATGGAACGAAATCGCGGCGCGCCGCGCCGCCGAAAAGTCAGGAAGCCGCATCATCCACGGCAGCGTCAATCTCGCTCCATTTCGATCGCAGAGCTTCGATGCCATCGTCTCGGCCGACGTGCTATGCCACGAAGCTGTTCAGCCCGGGGAGGCGCTTGCCGAATTCTTACGACTTCTCCGTCCAGGCGGCCTGGTCGTCATCAATATGCCTGCATACGAATGGCTCCGGTCGGCGCATGACCAGCGCGTCTTGAACGCACGGCGCGTCAGCAAACGGAGTTTTCGAGCGATGCTTGTCCAAGCCGGCTTCGGCAATGTGCGTGTGCGCTCCTGGAACGCGTTGCTGCTTCCCATCATGGTCATGCGCCGCAAACTGGCCGCCCGCGGCGCTCATGCCCCTTCGGATGTCGCTCCATTTCCGCCATGGCTGGATGCGGCGTTGTTTAGGGCGACGGCGCTTGAGGAATGGCTTCCCTTACCGATGCCAGTGGGAGGCTCGGTTCTCGCCACCGCGGTCCGCCCATCGGAGCCGGTAACAGTCCGAGGGTGATCTTGGGATTTATAAGCCTCGAAGAGCGTCGCAGACATACTCGACCTGCCCATCGGTCAGCTCAGGGAAGATCGGCAAGCTGAGTATGTGCCCAGCCACGCCATCGGTGTTGCGGCAACCCGATGGACCTAGCGCCACCCGGCCGGCGTATGCGGGTTGCCGATGGACCGGCATGGGATAGTGGATCGCGGTTGCAATGCCGAGCGCATGCAAATGAGACTCAGCTCCGGCCCGGTTGGCCACGTGAATGACGTACTGATGGAAGACATGCTCGGTTCCGGGCGCGCGGGCGGGCGGGCGGACCGAAGATCCGCCGAGAGCCTCGTCGTATGCCGCGGCGATCAGCCGCCGCCGGGCGTTCGCGGCATGCAGCCGGCCCAGACGCACGCGCAGGACCGCGGCCTGTATTTCATCGAGCCTGGAGTTCATTCCAACTTCTTCGCTGATGTAGCGCACCCGCCAACCGTATTGGCGCAGGGCAATCATTCGTTCAGAGAGCGCCGCGTCCGGTGTTGCCACGATGCCGCCATCGCCCAAAGCTCCCAGGTTTTTGGTGGGGTAGAGACTGAATGCCGCGCCTGCAGCCAGCGTGCCGGCCATGCGGCCCTGGTAGCGGGCGCCGTGGGCCTGACTGCAATCTTCAAGCAGCGCGACGCCGTGCCGTGCGCATAGATCGATCAAGCGGGTCATGCCGGCCGGCTGCCCGTAAAGATGGACCGCGATGACGGCCCGGATAGGCGGCACGCCGCGCGGCGGCTTGGCCAGCACCGCCTCCAGATCCGTCGCGTCCATCGTGTAATGATCCCGCTCAATGTCGATGAGGATGGGCACCGCGCCACACATCTCGACAGCCGCCACGTCAGCAACGGAGGTGTGCGAAACAGTCACGACCGAAGAGGCCGGTCCGATTCCCAGCCCACGAAGCAGCAAGGCAAGTGCGTCGGTACCGGTGGCGCATCCGACCGCATGAGACGCACCAAGCCACCCGGCAAACTCTCTCTCAAACGCGACGCACTCATTTCCCAGCAAGAATCTGCCCGACTCGAGCACGCGCGAGATCGCGGCATCGATTTCGCCCTTCTGAGCCCGATACGCGGCTCCCAAATCGGTTTGCGGAACCATAATCATGATTGCGTCCATCGTGCTCTTTTCTTAAAGATAAGCAGCCATACGTGGGTGGAACCAATCGATCGAACGGCGAAGCCCCTCTTTGAGGCCGACGCTCGCCGCCCAGCCGGTGGTTTGGCGAAAGGCCCTGTCATCCGCATGATAGCTGCCAATATCGATGGGGGCACGGTCGCGGGGAAAATCGCAAATCTTATAGCTTGTTCCGTTCCCGGCGGCACGGACGAGCTGATCGGCAATCTGGCGAAGAGATGCCGGAGGCGCGCCGCCTATGTTGAAGACGCGGCCGTGGCAAGCAGGGGTCGAGGCGGCTGCCAGGAAGGCTTCCGTTACATCGTCCACGTAGGCAAGATCGCGCAGCTGCTCGCCACCCCAAACCTCGAAGGGGCGGCCCTGAAGCGCGCAGCGGAGCCAGTCTCCAAGGAAGGTCTGGCGCGCGTCCAGAATCCGCTGATGGGGTCCATAGCAGTTGGTCAGCCTGAGGGAAACCACGGGCTGGCCGTGCACGCGATGTTCGAGCATCCAATACTGCTCGCCGGCGAATTTGGAGACGCCGTTTGCGTCTGTTGGAGCGACCGGCTGATCCTCGTTCACCGGCAAGTGTTTCACGCGGCCATAGAACTGACGGGTTGAGGCATGGACGACAATTGCGGCCGGCGCTGCCTCCCGCACCGCTTCGATCAAGCGCAACTGAGCGACGGCATTGATCGCGATGTCGGCAAGCGGGTCATGCTGAGCGCCCATGTGGCTGGTCTGGGCGGCAAGATTGAAAATCACCTCCGCTCCCTCGCAGAGGGGACGCAGATCCGCCTCCCGAATGTCGGCGCGCACCAGATTGACATCGACACCGTCGAGGTTCGCGAGATTTGCGCCGCCACCGGGCAGGAACACATCCACGGCGCAAATATGAGCGCCCCGGCCCGCGAGCGCATGACAGAGATTGGACCCGATAAACCCCGCACCGCCGGTTACAAAGACCCTGCGATCTCGCCAGTCCATTCAGCCCCATTGCTTCCTGAACCAACAACTCGACAAACCACTTTGGCTCCGACTACTTCTGGTATTCGTATAAAACGCCGCTGGTGTCGCGGCGCGCCGACTTCAGCGTGAAGCCGGCATTCAGAAACTCCTGCACACAGTCTCCGCATTCCGCACTGCTCACGCCGGGCGACTTGGCATAGACAAAGAATCGGTCGTGGGATGCCAGGAACGGAGCGAAGGTTGTCGTTCTGAGGCTGACGTCGGCCAAGGCGGCCAGGCGCCGGTATTCGCCTAGGAACAAGTTTGCCGCCGAGGGGGTTGCGAAGAGGAGCCGCCGCGAAACCGCGGGTGGGGCATATTGGTAAAGATAAAAGTACTCGATATCCTGCAAGACCAGAATATCCTCATTGCCCGCTGGACCATTGCCGGTTGGACCGAGGAGCGTCTCGTTCCGGCCCAGCGGATTGTCGGGTGAGGGGCCAAAACGGAAGTCGGTGCTCGGCCCGGAGAGGCCGTAGTCCTTATTCTCGATTCGGAAGTAAACCGATCTCCCCAAATCGCCAACCATGAGAAAAAGCATGAATGCGCATAAGATCCCGGGGATCCAGGACCGCGCGGTTCCAACGGAGTTTGGAGAGCTACGAGAGCTTGGAGAACTTGCGAAGCCGAGGAGAATTGCGTAGCCGGCGATGGCCGACAGGAAATAGCGGGGGAGAAAGGGGCCATGGCTGAGGATGGCGCCCGCCAACCCAAGAAGGGGAATGCAGGCAAAAAGTGCCGCAAGGAGGATCTCCCGCGGCGGAATGAGAGAGATGGGATCTGGAGATTTCGATTGGCGCTTTCCACCCCAGGCAAGAAGCCCGATGGCAAGCAGGAGTATGCACAATGGCCGGACTCATCGCTTCGGTAAAGTACGGCCGAAGCACTGAGTGCGAGGCGGGAGCGAAGGTGGGCGGCACTGTTGCCCGATACATCCGAACTAGAGAAAGATAGAGAGGCAGAACTCCTATGAGCGGAAGAGCGATCGCCGAGGCGATGGGCCAGCTCATCCGGCGGTCTTTAGCCAGGTAGTAAAGCTCCACGGCGGCGAAGGGCAATACCAGGTAGACGTCGTAGACGTGCGTCAACAACGCGCCTGTAAGACTCAGCCCAAAGCCGAGCGGCCAGAGAAACCGGCCTTCTCCATCATGGCTCCTCTGCCAGCAAATAAGTGCCAGACCGGCCCAGGCCAGTGTGATCCCATGGGGTCTCGCCTCATAGGCGTAGTACTGGACGATGGTGAAGAACGGCAAGAGTGCCGCGATCAACCCCGAGAGCCGGCCCGCGCGCCTGGAAACGAAGAGATACAAGCAGATACCGAAGAGCCAGACGCCCACCATCTCGGGCAGCCTGGTGGCGATCAGCCCTTCTCCAAAGACTCTCTCCGCGGCGCGCGTGAGCAGATATAAAACGGGCGGGTTGTAGTCTCCGCCCTGCATCACCGCTGCCCATGTGTGTTTGAAGCTGGGCAGCCTGCACAGATAGACCGTGAACAGCTCGTCGTACCAAAAGCATTTCCGGCTAGCTTTGAGAAATAAATCTCCGAAATAGAGCAGAGATACGACCACACCGATCATTCCGGGCGTGGCGCGCATATGTGACCGCGAAATGGCCCGGAGCTCAAGCGTTCCCGTTGTCATAGGGTCTAACGGCGGTCCCCGCGGTGGAGAAGCGCCGCCGTCTCTTCGTGGTTGCGCTCGATCGCATAGGCGGCGGGGGTCTTGCCCTGGTCGCAGAGTTTGTCCGGATCGGCGCCGGAATCGAGCAGAATGACCACGAGCTCGTTCGCGCCTGCCGCCGCCGCCTGGTGCAGAGGAGTATAGCCTCCGGCCTGAGCGAAGTTCACATCCGCCCCCTGCGCAATCAAGAGACGCGCTGTCGCGAGATCCTGGCTCAAGCCCAGGCAGGCATGGAGCGCTTGGTTGCGCATCGGGTTGCGCGAGATCAGGTGGACATGCGCCCCATGCTCGAGCAGCAACGCCGTGGCGGGCGCTCCGCCAAAGCCGGCGGCCAAATGGAGGGCCCCCCAGCCGTCCTCCGATGTCTGATAGATCAAAAGGGCATCCTTGCGGAGCAACGACTCAAGCGTACGGCAATCGCCCACGGCGGCGGCTTCAAAGAGATCGAGCTCGGGGAGGTGGGCGACCAGGAAGTCGCGGATCAGCGGTTGGCGGGTATAAACCGACCACATAAGGGCGGAAACGCCCTGACTATCTCTGCATGCGATCAGCGATGGATCTTCTTCGGCTGCGGTGGCGACTTCAGCAGTTTCGCCCATCCGGATGAGGTTAAGAAAGCGTTGGCTCACGCCCTCATTGTAGAGCCTATTTTGCCGGCTTCGGAGCGTCCGCATCCCACGCCGAGGCCGCGACTTCGGGGTCTTTCGATCCTTTCACCACCGATCCGGGCTTGGTGCGGTTGGAGAAGATGCGGAAGGTGACGACCACATCGATGACTACAGGGACGGGATGGCCGGCTTCGGTTGCGGGAGTGAAACGCGACTTCATGATGGCGTCCACCGCTGTCTCGTCCAGTCCAAAGCCGATGGGCCGCGAGATGGCGATTTCCTCGGGCTTGCCCGTCGCGTCAACCACGGTGCGGCACAGAGCCAAGCCGGCAATGCCGTACTTCTGGGCATACTCGTTCGAGCTTGGATCGATGCTGTTTAGCACCTTCGGAGGAGTGACTCCGGCGCTGACCGTTTGAACGCTCTTGTCGGTGGGCGTGAATTCACGGTGCTGGTTCTTGCTGTTGAAGTATGCCTGCCAATAATCCGGCAGATGGGTCAGCATGCGCTGGTCAATATCGGTCGAGAAGACGTTGTCGAGCGCGGTATTCAGCAACATCGCGCTGTGGGCCGGGGAGGTGGTCGTTCCGGGCGCAAGTGCAACGGGAGCAGGCGACTGCGGGGCGGCAGGAGCGGCGGCGGCCGGGCCGGCCGCGGTCTCAACCGGAGCCGCGACGCCAGCCGTGCCCGGAGCCTTGGCAGCCGGGGGAGCGGTCTTCGCCTCTTTTTCCTTCTTTACCTTGGGGACGACCACGACCTCGCGGTCGATCGAAATATGCACTGGCTTCTTTGAGATCTTCACTTTATCGAAGGGCTTAGATCCGTCTTCATAGGGAAGCGTGCCAAAAAAGTGCAGGCCATAGCGGTCCGCCTCGATTTCAAGCTTGCGCTTGGAAAGGTGGACCTTTTTGACCTCGAGCGCCGAGAGGGTAAAAGAGGTGGTCCCTGGCGAGCCGTCTACCTTACCGTTTTCGTCGAAATTGAAGTTGTCACCGACATAGAGCCCGCGCAGGAAGACCATTTTCCCGACCAGGCGCGTGCGCAGGGCATCTTCAGTTAGGCCCGGAGTCTTGTCGACGCCGGCGGTCGCGGTAGAGGGGGCAGCAGCACCGGGAGCGGTCTGACTGGGCGAAGATTGCTGGCCGCCGGAGACACCGCTGAAGACGCTCAGGACCGTAGCTGCCGTCAAGAGCGAAAAGAAGCGCCTATGGAACCTCATATTGTCTCCTTATGCGGAGCATCTGGATCGCGGCGCATGCTTCGGCATCGCGTAACACGGTACAGTGCTCCAATCGCACCGCCGGAGCCCTATCCGCGAGGAACCGGATTCATGTGGTGGGCCTGGCAAGGGTGCGCGCCCGGGGAAGAACGTTACGCCGCCCCCGGAAGGCTGGTCGAACGTTTAGATGCAACATCTACCCGCTGAGCGTTCACACGTTGAGCCTGGGCATTTTCTGCCATCAGCAGGATTACCAGGGCGAGCAGCAATCCAATACGGATGAGTGCTGCGACTAGAGAGTTAAAGACACGGGGCGTCATGGTGGGGGGATCCTCCGGCGAAGCACCTGAAGAGAGCATATGATGACTCGGGCCGCGGAGAAATGCCCCTTTCGTGGAGGACGAGTAGCCGTCTGCGTTGACTCCATGTGCTGTTTGGGGTAGTCTGAAAGCCTTGCGCGGTATCACGTCTGGCCGTCTGCGTAGGCCTTCGATCGCGAAGTGGTCGATCGGCCAGGGCAGCTTGGCGACGAGTGAATCCGAAGAGCCTATTCGTTTTCGACCGCGCCACTCACGCGATTTTGAATCCGCCGTTGGCGGGACGAATTGTGGCTTTATGGGGACTTTCCTGCGCGACAAGGAAAAGTCTTCTTCGGGAATGTTTTCCTGCGGGAAAAGAGGAAGTTGAAACGATGTCTACGTATATTCCGAGCTCACACGAGATTGTCCGCAAATGGTTCGTGGTGGATGCCAGCGGCAAAACGCTGGGACGCCTGGCGACCGAAGCGGCCAGCGTGCTGGCTGGTAAGAGAAGCCCCAAATACACGCCGTTCATCGATATGGGCGATCACGTGATCGTCATCAACGCGGCCAAGGTTTCGCTCACCGGGCTCAAGAGCCAGCAAAAGGTCTATCGCCGCTACACGGGCTTTCCCGGCGGCCTGCGCGAGGAATCTTTTGTGCGCCTCCTGAGCCGCCGTCCCGAGAAGGTCGTTGAAGAGGCAATCAAAGGCATGCTGCCCAAGAGCAAGATGGGCCGGCAGATGGCTACGAAACTGAAGGTATACCGGGACGACAAGCATCCTCACCAGGCGCAGCAGCCGCAAGTGCTCGAGCTGGCGGCGCGGTAAGAGAAGTGAGGGGGGTGAATTGCGGAGCGAGTGCTGGCAAGGCGCAGATCCCTCGACTTCGCTCGGGATGACAAGTTTGGAGGGCAAGAGCGCTTTAGCGCGGGCCCTGCAATATTAGGAAAAGGGTGAATTGCGGAGCGAGCCCTGGGAAGGGGCGAGCAGAGCAAGAGGGCAAAGCGCTTTAGCGCGGGCCCTGGAATATTAGGACGGACATGGCAGACTTAATTCAGTACTACGGAACCGGACGCCGCAAGTCGAGCATCGCTCGAGTGTTTTTGCGGCCCGGCAGCGGGAAATTCACCGTCAACGGGAAACCCTTCGAGACTTACTTCGTGACCGAGCAGCAGAGGGCTTCCGCGAAGAGGCCTTTGGCGACGGTGGAAATGACCTCCAACTTCGATGTGCTGACCACTGTACGCGGTGGCGGGGTGAGCGCCCAGGCGGATGCGTTGAAGATGGGCATTGCGCGCGCTTTGCTCGAGTTCAATGCCGAGCTGCGCAAGACGCTCAAGGCCGACGGTCTGCTCTCGCGCGATGCGCGCATCAAGGAGCGCAAGAAGTACGGGCAGAAGGGCGCGAGAAAGAGATTTCAATTCAGCAAACGCTAATCGTTGGCTGAAAGGGTTTATCAATTGGATCGGGGTCCCCGGCGAGCGGTCTTTGCTCGCTGGGGTAATCTAGCGGTTCCAATTTAGCAGGCGGTAGAGGGCATGGCTTTGTGGGGAACCACGGAGCACGGTTTGAAGTAGGGCCTGTTCCCCAGTCGTGTGAACAGGCCCTGAATTCTTCCCCCACCCGCGAAGGAGCGGGTGCGGGAATCAATCCTGAGCCGGGTCAAGACCAGAGGACAGGATGCAATTCCAAGAGGAGGTAGTTTGGCCACAATCACCATGAAGGAGTTGCTCGAAGCGGGAGTCCACTTCGGGCATCAGACGAAGCGCTGGAACCCGAGGATGAAGGAGTATATCTTCGGCGAGCGCAACGGAATTTATATCATTGACCTGCAAAAGACCTTGAAGATGTTCAAGGAAGCCAGCAAGTTCGTTACCGAACTGACAGCGGCGGGCAAGGTCATTCTATTTGTCGGCACCAAGAGACAGGCGCAGGACGCGATTGCCGAAGAAGCGAATCGCTGCGGCATGTTCTACATCAATCAGCGCTGGCTGGGTGGTCTGCTGACGAACTGGGTCACGATACAAAAATCCGTGAAACGCCTGCAGGAATTGGATGAGATGGCCACCGACGGCCGCTATGATCTCTTGACCAAGAAAGAGGTCATCCGGCTCGAGCGCGAGCGCAAACATCTGCAGGCAAACCTGGCGGGCATCAAGAACATGCGCCGATTGCCCGACGCGATCTTCGTAGTCGATTCAAACAACGAGGCAATCGCGGTCAAGGAAGCCCGCAAACTCGGGATTCCCGTGGTTGCCGTTGTCGATACCAACTGCGATCCAACGGTGGTCGACTACATCATTCCCGGCAACGACGACGCTCTTCGCGCCATCCGGCTCTTTACCTCGAAGATCTCCGACTCGGTTGCCGAAGGTGTTCAGATGGCCGGTGAGAAGCGCTCCTCCGCCGCCGGGGTCACCGCCGACGCCCAGCTCGAAGCAGCGCCCCAGGCCGTGCCCGATTCGAAGCCTGCCAGCGCTGAGGCCGCTCAAGAAGCGGAAGAGGTCGATCTCGAAGCCGCTCTCGGAGGCGGGATCCGCAAGGCTCCCGGCGTGGCCGCTTCGGTGGATGTTCCTGAAGCCGTCGAAGGCACCATCTAGTCGTCAGATGCCAGCCCTCAGTTGCCAGCAAAGCTGGCCCCCCGAGAGCATGAAACTGATGACTGACGACTGAAAACTGAGAACTGCCATGCTGGGTGACCTCGCTGCTGACGCACGGGCCGCAATAAGCTCTGCCCAAAAGCAAGTACGAAGGGAAGTCAATGAGTGAGAATGTTTCTGCCGCACAGACGAATGTCTCGGCGACACAGGTGAAGGAGCTCCGCGAAAAGACCGGAGCGCCGATGATGGATTGTCGCAACGCGCTTCAGGAAGCCAAAGGCGATCTCGAGGCGGCTGTTGTCGTTTTGCGCAAGCGGGGGATGGCCTCGGCCGCCAAGAAGGCATCGCGCAGCACCACGGAAGGCGCCGTGGGCACCTATATTCATGCCGGCGGCAAGATTGGCGTTCTGCTCGAAGTGAACTGCGAGAGCGACTTTGTCGCCCGCACGGAAGATTTTCAAGAATTGCTCAAAGATATCGCGATGCATATCGCCGCGACCGACCCCCGCTACATTCGCCGCGAGGATGTCACGGTTGAAGACCTTGAACGGGAGAAGGACATCTACAGGGCCCAGGCCGCGGCAACGGGCAAGCCCGCACAGGTGGTCGAGAAGATCGTCGAAGGTAAAATGAGCAAGTTTTATGAAGAGGTTTGCCTGCTCGATCAGCCGTTCATCAAGGACCAATCCTTCTCGATCAAGGATCTCATCGCGCAGAAGATCGGCAAGCTCGGCGAAAATCTCTCCGTACGCCGCTTTGCCCGCTTCAAAGTCGGCGATAGCGCCTGGACCGTGGCCCAGATCCGGCACAACCCACAAAGCTAGGGTGCGTCGACATATACGAATGGCCGGTGTTGCTGGCAGAAACCGCCCATGCGCCGCCGGCCAAACCCTGAGATGTGCGATACTTTCCTGAATGTACAAGCGAGTTCTCCTTAAATTGTCCGGTGAGGCCCTGGCTGCAGGCCGCGGCTTTGGCGTTGATGCCGCTCGAGTCGACGAAATTTCTCGTGAGATTGCAGAGATCCAGAGTTTCGGTGTGGATATCGCTATCGTGGTCGGCGGAGGGAACTTCTTTCGGGGTGTTACCGAACAGGCCAACATGGATCGCGTCTCTGCCGATCACATGGGCATGCTCGCGACGGTCATCAACTCGCTCGCGTTGCAGGGTGCGTTAGAGAAGTGCAACGTGCAGACAAGAGTCATGTCAGCCATTGAAATGAATCAGTTGGCGGAACCTTATATCCGACGCCGCGCCATTCGCCATCTGGAGAAGGGCCGCTGCGTGATCTTTGCCGCCGGCACCGGCAACCCGTACTTTTCGACCGATACGGCTGCTTCACTTCGCGCCATGGAAATTAAGGCGGACGTGCTGCTCAAGGCCACGAAGGTGGAAGGGATTTACGACGCGGATCCTGTTATCACCAAGGATGCGGTTAAATTTGAACAGATTTCCTACATGGAAATTCTGCGGCTCGGGTTAAAGGTAATGGACATGACGGCGGTGAGCTTGTGCAAGGACAACAATCTGCCCGTGATTATCTTCAACTTGAACCGGCCAGGAAACATCCTGCGCGTGATCAGTGGAGAAAAGGTCGGTTCCCTGGTAACCGCCTGAACCTGGGATGCACGGTGTTGCCGGCCTTGAACATAGACCCGGCAGCATCTCCACCCCAGCATGCGAAGAACGCGCAACGGCGATCAGGACCTTCAGCGCCAGCAAGCTTTGCTTGCCGGGGTACACCTGCTCCGCTAGAAGTGCATCACAGGCTCTAGAACACGCTCTAAGGTGGCTCCCCCTGACTACTGTGAATTCAGTGGCCGAAATCGAAACGTCCCCAGCTCCCCCAGCTGCCGCGGCCCCGGCCCCAGCTATGGCCCAGGGGAGGCGGGCGAAGTTACCCGCCTTGACCGGGATACGTTGCTTTGCCGCCTTGAATCTGGTCTTCTACCACTTTTCCAATCCGCGGTGGTTTGGGCCGTTTGCCCCGGTGATCGATAGCGGCTACGTATCCGTCAGCTTCTTCCTGCTCCTCTCCGGCTTTATTCTCACTTACAACTACGGCGAGCGCGCCAAACAGGGGAAACTATCAGCGCGAACGTTCTGGCTCCTGCGCTTTTCGCGCCTCTATCCGGTATATATTTTCAGCCTGCTCGTCTCGACCGGCATGCTGATACAGGAGTTCCACGCACAGACCCGGATCGATTTCACTCTTGGCCTGATAGCGACCCCTTTGCTTCTGCAAGGCTGGCATCCGACCTTGTCGACGTTTTGGAACACGCCCGCATGGACCATGTCCACGGAGGCTTTTTTTTATCTCTTGTTCCCGTGGCTGGCGACGCTGCGCCTCTCCAGGCGCTGGCAGCGCCTGGTGCCGCTTATGCTTGGCCTGTGGCTCTGCGGATTGGTGCTGCCGGCGCTTTACACACACTTCAATCCCGATGGCAGTCCGCACCCGGACCGCTACTCCAACGGCATCTGGCTTCGCGCCTTGAAGTTCATGCCGATGCAGCACCTTCCGTCATTTCTCTTCGGCATGGTGTTAGCCTCCCTGAATGACTTGATCCCGGCGGAGAGCCGGAAGAGGCTGGCTGCAGGCATCTTGGGGCTTGTTGCTCTCTATCTAGCCCTCTACTTCGGCAACCGGCTCCCGTTTGTTTTTATGCATGACGGTTTGCTGATGCCCGTGTTTGCCGCCATCATTCTCTGCCTTGCCGGAATCAACCCGGTTTCGCGTTTCTTCGGCTATCTGCCGTTCATGGCGGTGGGTGAAGCAAGCTACTGCCTATATCTGCTGCACTTCAATCTGTGGAACATGCTGCATGACTCACATCTTCTCGAAAAGACCGGATTGATTGTCTTCGACCCCTGGCTCTCCTATCTGTTGCTGATCACGGCGGCCCTGCTTACCAAACGGCTGATCGAGCGCCCGGCACGGGAACTGATCACCCACATCACCGGTTCAAAGGCCAGGGGCGCGAGACCAAAACCCCGTGATTGAGACAAGCAAGAGGCCCTGCTAGCAGGGCCTCTTGCTCTTTGCCTCGGGGATAGGGTGTATGTCAATACACCCTATCCCCGAAGCTCTAGGGTTGTACTGCTTGGACAGCATGGTTGCCATGCGGAATGGCTGCCGCGCAGGTGGGCTGGCCAGCTGCCTTGAAGGGGGAGTTCTGCACCGTGGAGAGAACTCCGGAATTCGGATTCAAGTAAAGACCCGTCACCGTGTTGCCGAGAAAATTAGTGGTATAGAGATAGCGACCCAATGCGGGCTCGATGACCAGACAGGTGGGGCCTGTATCGACCGCATAACCGCTGAGGATGCCGGCAATCGACGAGAGCTGCCCGTTGCTTTGGCTGATGGTGTAGGCGCTGACGGTGCTCGAGTTGTAATTTGCCGCGTAAACATACTGGCCGCGCGGGTCGACGACGATCGAGTCGGGTAGATTGCCCGCAGTGAAGGGAGCTTGCATTCCCAGCAGCGTTCCATTCGGTTGCACCAGGAAACCATCCACCTGATTGGAAGCTCCGTCGGTGGCATAGAGAAAGCGGCTGGTGGGGTCCGTCGTTACCGCATTTGGCGCGACACCGACTTGATATTGCCCGATCTGGGTGAGAACGCCGCTGCCGGCCAGCTGAAATGCCGTGATGCCTGCGGGTATTGCCGGGCCTGTGGAGGCGGGTGTGGGGCTCTCATTCACGACGTAGACGGAGTTTCCATTGGGCAGGACATTCACCCCTACCGGGTTGGTACCCACGGGAAAGAAGGCGAGCGTTCCATTCGCGACCGGCGTGCAGGACACAGTCCCATTGGATCCGATGGGGAAGACGACGATTGCGCCCGGCCCGGGGATGTTGGTGCTGAAATTGGGCTGATAGGTCTCAACAACAAAGAGGAAGGTTCCCGCTGGGTTGACGGCCAAATACATCGGGTAACTGCCTGGGGTATTGCAGGTTTGCGCCGGATAAAGTTTGCCGTCGGTTCCGATGCCGAAACTCGTCACCGTGTTGTCGTCGTGATTGGCGACGAAGAGGGACTGGCCATTCGCGCTGGCAACGACGGCGACCGGATTCCGCCCCCCCGAACTGTACGGCGAGTACCTGGGCTGAATCAGCGCGCCCGATTGGCTATCGACAGCGAAAACGTTGATTTGTCCGGGATTCGCCTTCGAATTGATGACGTAAAGGAAATCGTACGTGTTGCCGGGTCCGCACGCCGTCATGCCAAGTCCTAAACCGAGAGATACAGCAGAGGCCAAGGCTATCCGGCCAAAATTCCTGAACTTCATGCGCTTCCTTCATCCCGGACCATTCCAGGAATGGATTTAGAGCCTGTAGCAACCTAGAGGTTTGAAATCGACTTCATTGTATAAAGCTCGAACTGCTTTCGACCACCGGAGACCATGGTTGCACAACCTTGCTTGGTCTCCGCTGAAGCGGAGTCCTAGAAGAGCGTTCCGCTTGTTACGCACCAAGTGGGTTGGCCCGCCGTAGCAAACGATTGAGTCTTGCGCAGCGCAGAGAGCGTTCCCGCCTGTTGATTGATGACAGCGCCCGTAATGGTGCTTGTGGCATAATTCGCCGTGTATAGGAACTGGTTTGACGGATCTTCAAGAATGCAGCGCGGACTCGAACCGGAGCCGAAGATTACCGGTGAAGCGATCGGCTGCAACTGACCGGCGCCTGTCGAACCGGTAACTATATAAAATGCGCTCACCGAGCTGCCGGCACTGGTGGGCGTCAGATTCGGTCCCTGGTTGGTGAGGTATAGAAATGCTCCAGTGTGATCGACAATCATCGGGCCGGGGTTCGCCGTGGTACCTGTGTTGTTGACCACCCCGCCGACAACGGACTGCAGTGCGCCGTTGGTGCCGACTGTGTACGGCAGGATTTGGCCGGGCGTCGTTCCGCCCTGAGCATCGACCAGATACACGTAGCTCTGGCTCGCATAGATATAGCTCAACTGGGTCGCGGGGGAGGGAATCGGAGTGTTTTGCGTCAGCGTCAACTGTCCGGTTGTGCCGTTCAGTTGATAGACGTAGACAGCCTGACTGGGATCGGCGGCCGTTCCGCTCCCTTTCTCAATGGTAAAGATGTAGGGACTGGCGCTGGTCGAGCTGCTGAAAGAGGCAAAGTCGATCGGACTGCCGCCAACCGGAAAATACGAGAGGTTGGTTCCCGTCGATATGTTCTTCACCTGCTGGTTGAGGATCAGCGAAAGCCGCCCGGTATTGGGGTCAATCGTGAACGCCGTGATGTCACCGCAAGCGGACGCCGGGGTGGTGCTCACATAGGAGGTGCAGTTGGCAGTGTCCGGAATCTGCGAATCGAGGACGTAGAGGAGCGACCCGGTGGCATTGGTCAACAGCGAGATCGGGTAATTTCCCTGGCTCGTATATGCGGTCTGGTAGGCCAAGGAGCCGCCACCGCCGACAGTGAAAAGGGAGATATTCGCGCCCTCCTGCCCGGCGGGGGTACCCGGGGGACATGCGATTTGGGATGTCCCTCCGCACCCGGCATTGAGCACATAGACGAATCTACCGGCGCCGGCTACGACGGCGCGGACCGGATTGACGCCGCCGGACGGGTAGGGTGAGTTCTGTGCAGGCGTGAGGATGCCAAGATTGTGATCGATCCTGAAAGCCGAGATCTGACCGTATTGCGTGGCTGTGACCCAAAGATAGCCTACCGTGTTGTCAGTGGTGCAGGAGGTCACTCCCAATCCAGTCCCTAGGGATACAGCCAAGGCCAGGGCAATCCGGCCGAATTTCCTAAACTTCATGCGTGTCCTTCATCCTCGATCTGCAGCTGGAACTTTGTAGGGAAGCGCTCCCGCTTGAATTGTAAAAGCTGGAGCCACTTTCGGCTAGAGCTTGTTGAAAAGGCACCGCAGCAACAAGCGAGGTGCAAATACTGTGGCCCTTCCCACTGTACTACCTGGGCGCCGTTCGCCTGATGTGGGATGAATCTGTTTCAACAAGCGAGAGCGATCAGAGGGTTCGTGTGCGCTGGGCCCCGCAGAATGGGATAGGCTGCGCCGGGCTGAAGCCTGTTATGAGCTCAAAACAGGCTGTAGAGCCTCGCGACGCCGATCGTCAGTGGAAATGCTCTAAAAAATCTTCACGTGGAAGGTAAGGTACGTTTTGGGATTTTCGCGAATTGCCTGCAGCAGATCGCGCGCCTGCGTCAGCAACTGCTCGGTATTGTTGTAAACAGAGGGATTCTGTACTAGTTGTCCGATGGTTCCTTGACCGCTATCCACTTTACTCAGAACCGAGTCTAGGCGGTCGACGGTGTCTTTCAGCTTGGCGGCGAAGGCGGGATCCTTGGCGATCATGCCCAGACCTCCCTGGCCGGCATTGATGCCCGCGATGAGCTGGTTGACGTTGGCCACCGATTGATTGAGGTTGTTGGCGAGCGTCTCATCCTTGAGCAGCTTGCCGACCGTCCCTTTGCCCTCGTCGAGATCGGTGGCGATTCTGTCCAGTTTGGCAACCGAGTCATTGATCTGGTTGTAAAGGCTGTCGTCTTGAACTAGCTTGCCGATCGAGCCTTTCCCATTGCTCACGTCGGCTACTAGTTTTTGCAACTGATTCACGGTAAGCAAAGCCTTCTGGTAGAGCGCGGGATCATTGATCAGCTCGCCGATCGAGCCCTTGTCCGAATTCAGCACGTCGACCAGGTTGTCGACCTTAGCCAGGATGACGTTCAACTGCTGGATCGTGCCCTGGCCGGACTTGATGACGTCGGAGAGGTTTGGCGTTTCCGTCGTCTGCAACTCCCCGTTGTTCTCAACCGGGGGCCCGCTGGCCGACTTGCTGCTGATGTCCACAACGGTATCGCCCAGAACGCCGATCGTCTCCAGGCTGGACTTTGAATCCGCATGCACCGCCTCTCTATATTTGGCGCTAATCCTCATCAACACCTCGACAGGCGTGAGCTTTCGCTCGGGGACAATGCGGATCGACCGCACGTTCCCAATGGTGACCCCTTCCAGATTGACAGGAGCGCCTACTTTCAGGCCCGCGGAATTCTCAAAGTACGAGCGCAGAACGATTCTCCCCGTGAACAATCCGCCCGTGCTGCCGGACATGAGAAAGACGAGAGCGGTCAATGCCGCCAGGGCCACAATGACCAGCACGCCCACTTTAAGTTGTGACCACCGGACTTGTTCCTGGCTCGGCACGGACTTCCCCCTCCGGAAAGAACTGGTACGGATCGGTTTCGCTCGCTGGGACTGAGGATACCAAATCGGCTGGAGAAGGGACCCGAGAACGGGCTCTAGCTTTCCATGACGACCATGGCAATGGCCATGGCGGCTGTGTGCGTCAGGGCTAGGGACGTCGTCCGGACGCCCAGGTTCTGGGCCACCCACTGTGCTCGTCCCGACAGTTCCAAACCGGGTCGTCCCAGTGGCGACCTCGTCACCTCGATTTCATGCCAGGTAACCCCGAGGTTGATCCCGGTACCCAGAGCCTTCGCTCCAGCCTCTTTTGCCGCGAAGCGCGCGGCGAAACTCTCTGCGCTGTTCCGCTTGGGCGTGCAGTATGCGATCTCCCGCTCGGTATAGATGCGCTCGAGAAACCTCAGACCGAAGCGCTCAATGGATTGTGCAATCCGCTCGACTTCGACCAGATCCACACCGGTACCAATCAGCATGTCGATCACAGTACCACGGGCCCGAAAGCCGCGCCCGTGTGTAACTAAAGCGAGTCTCCGAAGTGCTGGCGAATCGCTTGTAGACGTTCATCGCATCGTTGACTATGGGAACAGAGAGAAATCCGGAGATAGGCGCCGAGAGGTTAAGAACAGGCTCAATGTGCGCACCTTATGAATTCAAACATTTATTTATCGGCGCTTCTGCCGGAAGCCCGCGCTTCTGTGCTTCCCCTGCTCCATGGGGTTATCTGCGACGCGGGCGGATGGATCCTCAGCCGTTCGTACTTCGAGACCTGCGTGGCCAACGTTGTTTTCGAATTCCCCCGGGATATCTCGGTCGAGATCTATAGCGCTCTGGTTTCTCTCGGTCTTGAATTTGTCCCCTCGTCGCAGCTGGCTTTGGCGGAGCTCTGCCGCTGCGCGCCATACCTGTACGACATGCCTACGCGCTCGATCCCGTCCGCGGATGAAGCCTCGCTCGAGGAGGCCACAATGGATTTTTGCTCGCTCGAGATCGTCAAGATCGAGCTCGACATCCAATTTGAGGCGCGAGGGATATTGCGGGGAGCCTGCTAGAGCCTGCGCCCTATAAGTGCATAACAGGCTCTAAATCCTGTATCGAAAGCGCCAACGCTCAGCCGGCTTCGACCAGGCCGTAGCGGCGCTGCCAAGCCTCGCGAAGGCGGGCAAAGACCGCGGCTCGTTCTTCCCCGGCGCCGTCTTGGGCCGGCTGCGTAGCGAAGGTGGATGCGGCTTCCTTGGCCAGTTCCAGCAGAACGCGGTCCCGCGCCAGGTTGGCAATCCGGAAATCCGGCAATCCTGCCTGCCGCGTCCCGAAGAACTCTCCCGGGCCGCGCAAAGCGAGGTCGAGCTCGGCAAGCTCAAATCCATTCTGAGTGCGAACCATGGCGGCGAGGCGCTCCGTTGCCTGCTCGGAGACTTTCCCCCCGGTCATGAGGATGCAATATGACTTGGCGGTGCCTCGCCCGACGCGTCCGCGCAACTGATGCATCTGGGCCAACCCGAAGCGTTCGGCATGTTCGATGACCATGGTGGTTGCGTTGGCGACATCGACGCCCACTTCGATCACGGTGGTTGCGATCAGCACGTCCACCTCGCCACGCTGAAAATGGCGCATGATGATCTCTTTTTCATTGGCGTCCAAGCGGCCATGCAGCAATCCAAGCCGTAGCCCGTGGAGCGCTCCCGCGCGCAATTCCTCATACATGGCCGTGGCAGCCTTGAGAGTAGGTTTCTCAACGTGGGAACGAACCGCCTTGGCGGCGGCCTTGGTTCCCGTTTTGTTTCCAAGCTTGGCCTGGGACAAGGCAGGGAGATCCTGCTGCTCGTTTGCTTCGCCGGCAAAGTCCAATTCCGGCTGGTCCTCCTGGACGCCCTCGATGACGGGATAGACCACGTATGCCTGACGCCCCATTTTGACCTGCCCGCGCACAAACTCCCATACCTCGCTTGCCCGCTCGTCGGAAACCTGCCGCGTGACGATCGGGGTACGGCCTGGAGGCAGCTCATCGAGCACGCTCAGATCCAAGTCTCCATAAAGGGAAAGCGCGAGGGTCCTCGGAATCGGGGTCGCCGTCATTACCAGGACATCCGGTTCCCCGGCATTCGGCTTCTTCATCAACCGGAAGCGCTGCAAGACGCCGAAGCGGTGCTGCTCATCGACTACCACGAGACCCAGGTTCCCAAACTCCACTTTTTCTTCGATGAGCGCATGCGTGCCGATTACCAGTTGCGCCTCCCCGCGCGCAATCTTTCCCCGATTGGCGCGCTTGCGATCCTCATCGAGCGAGCCGGTCAAGAGGACGATGTTGTAGCGCTGCCTGCCATCAGGTTCTTTCGATCGCTCAAGCAGCTTTTTGGCGGCCAGGAAGTGTTGTGTCGCCAGGATCTCGGTCGGGGCCATCAACGCTGCCTGGTAACCGTTCTCGATGGCGATGAGGGTGGCCTGCAAGGCCACGATGGTCTTGCCTGACCCCACGTCGCCTTGCAGCAGCCTCCGCATGGGTCCAGGCTGGCGCATGTCGGCGACAATCTCGCCCAAAGCCCGTTTTTGCGCCGCGGTGGGATGAAAGGGAAGGACCTGCCGCAGGGCCTCGCGTACGCGGTCGTTGGCCGCGAAGGAGATGCCTTGCCGCTGGCGAAGCCTCTTGCGCTTCAATTCAAGGCCGAGTTCCAGGTAGAAGAACTCCTCGAAGATCAGACGCCGGTGCGACGGCGTTGCCGAGGCAGCGAGTTCGTTCAGGGAAGTTCCCGCGTCGGGAAAGTGCGCGCGCATGAGCGCCTCTTCGCGGCCGGGGAAGTGGAACCGCTCAATCATCGCCTGGGGCAGCGTTTCCGGAATGCGTCCTCTTAGCTCGTTGAGCATTCCCCAGATCACGCGCCGCTGCCATCGCGAAGCCAACTTGCTTCCGCCCAGCGATTCGTAAACCGGCGCGATGCGCCCCACTTCGAGCAGTTTGGATTCGTCGTCGTCGTGGTCATCGGGCAAGAGCTCGAACTGAGGCTGGATCATCTTGAAGCTGGTCTTACTGCGCGAGGGCTCCACTTTGCCATAGAGGGCAACCATCTGCCCGCTCTGAAATTTGTCCTTCAGGTACGCGCCATGGAACCACATGCATTTGATCTTGCCCAGGCCCTGTTCAACGGTCAGCTCGAAAATGGGCATACGCCGCGTACGCACGAGAGTGACTTGGCGCACTTGGCCGATGACGCTGGCCACCTCGCCTGGCGTGAGATCCTCGATCGCCCGGGGACGCAAGCGGTCCTCATAGCGAAACGGCAGATGATAGAGCAGATCCTCGACTGTCGAGATCTGCTTTTCGGCAAGCATCGCGGCGATGCGAGGTCCAATGCCCTTGACGAATTGAACGGGTGTTTCCAGGGTGAGCACAAAGCGATCCTACCCGAGTTGCCGTTCCGGCTCCTTGTAGAATCGCGGAGTGAAGGGCGCATCGGAGAAGAGGGCGGCGGAGCCCGGCCAGCAGTTCACTTTCGGGCAACGGCTCCTCATTGCGACTCTTCCGCGGCTCGCGGCGCTTCTGTTGCGGGCTCTCGACCATACGCTTCGTTATGAGGTTTTGACTGAATGCGGGGCGGAGCCAGCTACGCCTCCGGCGCTACAGATCTGGTGCTTTTGGCATCGCTGCCTGATTCCTTGCGCCTGTTACTTTCGCAAAACCATAAAGCCGGCAGTGTTGATCAGCCGCAGCTTCGACGGTGAGTTGATCGCGCGCACGATCGAGCATCTGGGCTACCGCACCGTTCGCGGGTCGAGCAGCCGATATGGGGCGAGCGGCGTTCTTGCGCTCGCCAGTGCGGTCGAGGCAGGATACCCGGCGATCTTTACGGCCGACGGTCCGCGCGGGCCGGTATACAAGGCGAAGCCCGGCGCGGTCAAGCTGGCTGAGCTTACCGGCTATGTGATTGGCTCGTTCTATGCTCTTCCTGAAAGGGCATGGCTGCTGCGCTCTTGGGATAGATTCATGATTCCCAAACCCTTCTCTCGCGTGGTTGTGAGCTGGGCGCGAAACGTGCAGGCGCCCGCCACCGGCGATGCGGAGGTGCTCGAGGCCAAGCGGCTGGAGGTGGAAGCGGCCCTCGAGCGAGCGCGCCTCAACGCGGAGCGGCACTTCGGCCAATCCTGAAAATCGCTTTAGCTCGTCAGCTGACCGGTGTCTGCTGGGGTTGGAACCTTCGATGGGTAGCCAGGACCAATGCCCCGATGCCCCAGAGCATCACCAGGAAGGTAATCCAGCCGCCGAGATAGGGCACCCACTCGACGGCTTGCAGCAGCAGCAAGCCCAGCGCCAGGCCGCCCAGCCCCGCAGCTGCCGGCAGCACTCTTTCGCCCACCCACGCGGCGACGAAAATATGCGCCGCGTAGAGAGCGATGGCCCATAGCAGCAGTGAGGTGAGTCCGACACCCAGCCCGACAATCGTGATGCACACGATCAACGCGGCAATCGGGGTCGCGAACAGGAAGAGGACGCCGAAACCGAGCGACGGCAGCACCCGGTTGCATGCCTTCTTGATGTCCACGAAGAAGCCTGGCAGCAGCAGCAGCAATATCGTTCCGAAGACAAAGCTCGCGCCCCAGCGCAAAACCTCGTGCCAGATCCGGCGCCCGGCGGAAACGGCTATGAGCCGGCTTCTGCCGCGGAAAATTGTCGTTTGCAGTGGAGCTCCGAGCCTGGCCTGAGGAGAGACCTCGGCCTGCCGCCGTCCGGTATATTGCGCTTGGCCCTTGATCTGGGCCTGCGGCCCGATGACCAGGCGGTTGGCATGAATCACGGCGTTCCGGCCGAGCAATCCGTTGATTTCGGTGTCCCCTGTGAAGGCGAGCAGATCTCCTCCAACCTGGCCGTCCAGCTCCACATTTCCCGCGGCCGCGGTCACCGTGCCGCCAACCGATGATTTGTCTTCGAGGTTCACCTGGTTGGCCGCGGTCATTACGTTCTTCGCGACCGTGGAATCGAGCATCAGGGTCTGGCACCAGGCGCGCACATTGCCATCCACGGGTCCATTTACGCGTATCTCCTGGCCCCAGGCGAGGATGTCGCCCTTGACGTGCCCATTCACCGTGATGTCCCGCGACCATACGATCAGATCGCCGTCCACGTCTCCATCAATGCGCGTGGTTCCCGCGAAGACAATCAGGTCGGTCTTTACCTCCGCCCCAGCCGGGAGCGTATAGCCGGGACGCCCGTGTTCGATCTCGGCGGCTTTAGCAGAGGGCGCCAACGCCAACGCGAGCGCCAGCGCGCCCATCACTGCCCCCGCGGTGGACGCGGATCGCCGATGCCGCAAGAGCAACCACATCGCCAGCAGCGCCAGTGCTGCCATCGCCAGAAACTCCGTCATCTCTGTCATCGCGTCCCATCCTGTCCAGAAAGTGCCGCTGAAAAAAAGCGTCGTCAGAAGATTCCCTTGGGTAAAACCGGCTAGGGCGGCCTGCGCGCGCCATGGCGCGACGAATCCGCTCCACACCGTGTAGGCTCCGCCCATACTCAAACCCAGTACCGCGGCCCATTCCCACGGGACCATACGGCGCCGCGGCGGATTGAGCAGCCGCGCCGGGAAAGGCTCCTCATCCGCCTGGAGCGATTCGCGCAGCCAGGCGCTTTCCATTTCGAGCCCGCGCAACCGCTCCCGGCACTCCGCGCATGTCGCCGCATGGGATTCAATCTCCTTGGAGCGGCCGTCATCGAGTTGCCCATCAAGGTAAAGCAACCCCGTCATCTCATCGCAGTGGTTCATGACTTTCCTTTCAGGGCTTCGCGGTACTACTGCTCTCGCCCTCTCACCGGTGCGCCCGATTTCCAGGGGCTCACCGGCGATTCACCCCTTACCGTAAGGACATCCCGCAATTCGCGGCGGGCGCGCAGCAGCAACACACCTACGAATGCGCGGCTCACGCCCAGCGTCTCCGCGATTTCGTCGTAACTCATCTCCGAGTAATACCTAAGAACCAACGCCATGCGTGCGCGGTCCGATAGCTTGGCCAAGCCCTGCCGAAGCCGCTTGCTGTCTTGATCCATCAGCAGTCTTTCGAGCTGACTGGGATCTGGATGCTCGAGTGGAAGGGTCTCAATCTCACCAATTTCGAGATCTTGGCGAATCCGCCTCCGTCGCAACTGATCCCAGCAATGATTGCTTGCCACCTTGTACAGCCAAGCGGTAAACGGACGTGAGGAGTCGTACATCCTCAGCTTTTGCCGCACCTTCATAAAGATCTCGGTGGTCGCATCTTCAGCGTCCTCGCGCGTCGGCAGCGCACGCCGGCAGAAACGGAATATCACCGGGGCATATTGGCGATAGATCTCGCCCCAGGCATCCGAGTCGCCAGCCCCAGCTTGCTTCAGGAGATCGGCTAGAGCGTTTTCACAGTTGGTATCTCGCAAGAAGCCGCCCTTCACGCAGGCGTCCGTTCAAACGCCTGCACATCACCGTTTCTCGCCAGGTAATGGTAACCGCGAAAACTCTCTCATTCCGGGGGCGTCCATTTTGCCGGTAGCCTTCCATCCCGTCTTCAGGCACACAAAATAGACTACGCAGCAGGCTGGCGAAAGATTTCAGGTTTTCGCCGAAAGGCGCCACTTTCCCATTTACAGGTGCTGCCGTCTGCGCTATTGTTCACGGCGACTCCTCCGATGACGGAGCATGCATGGCTCACTACGCAATTCACGGCGGTATTGCTGGCGGAAGGCGAATGGAAGTCGTCGCCCGCGCCTACTGGCCTACAACGCTCCCGTTGCTTCAACAGGCAGGAATTTGCGCGGGCATGCAATGCCTGGATCTGGGGTGCGGCGCGGGAGAGGTCACATTCAAAATCGCACAACTCATCGGTCCGCAGGGGCACGTGGTGGGCATCGATATGGATGCGGTTAAGCTCGACATGGCTCGCCGTCGCGCCACGGCGGATGGGGTGACAAACGCGGAGTTCCGGCAACAAGACGTCTCCGAATGGGATGACGACTCCATCTACTCGCTGATCTATGTAAGATTCCTTTTGACACATTTGCCGGTGTGCGAGCGGGTTCTGCCCAAGCTGCTTTGCGCATTGCGCCCGGGCGGTGCTCTGGTGGTCGAGGATATCGACTTCGAGGGATATGTTTCATATCCGGGTAACGCCGCCCATGACCGGTATGTCGCTTTATATCGAGAAGTCGTGCGCCGCCGCGGCGGAGATGCCGATATCGGACCGAAACTTCTGGCCATGCTCGCGGGTGCGGGGGTCGAACAAACCAGCATCAACATCGTCTACCCGGAACACAAGGAAGGCTCGGGAAAAGAAATCAGCATTCTCACCATGGCCGGCATCGCAGAAGCGGTGCTTGCGGAGAAGCTGATCGAACAATCGGAATTGCGCGAGCTGCTTTCTGAAATCGAGCGCTATACGCGAGACCCGCTGACCGTTGTCTGCGGTCCGCGGGTCTTTCAGGTTTGGGGGCGGCGGCCTTGCTGAGCGAGCAAGGAACCTACATTTTTGCTGTCCGTAACCTCAGAGAGTTCGCAATCACGGACACAGAACTGAAGCTCATCGCCGCCGCCGCGATCATCGGATTCAACAACAACCCAAAGGCAGGAAAGAGCACCCCGCCCGCAAGCGGTATGCCAACGGCGTTATAGACGAACGCGAAGAACAGGTTTTGCTTGATGTTGCGCATCGTCGATTGGCTCAAACGCCGGGCGCGGAGGATGCCGCGTAGATCGCCTTTGAGCAATGTGATGCCGCCAGCTTCCATGGCCACATCCGTACCTGTCCCCATGGCAATACCGACGTCGGCCTGAGCGAGCGCGGGGGCGTCATTCACTCCATCGCCAGCCATGGCCACGATAGAACCCCTTTGCTGATAGGCCTTAACGACTTCAGCTTTTCTCTGAGGCAGAACATCGGCCTCAAACGCGATGCCCAGCTGGTCTGCCACGGCGCGAGCGGTGGTCGCGTTGTCTCCGGTGACCATGATGATCTTCAGGCCCGCCGCCTTCAGTTCACGAATCGCCTCCGGCGTCGATTCTTTGACCGGATCGGCGACGCCCACCAGACCAGCGGCCTTGCCATCGACCGCGACCATCATGACGGTCTGACCTTTTTGCCGCATTTCTTCAGCCCGCGCTTCCAGTGGCGTGGGATCGACGGACAGCTCGCGAAAGAGCTCGGCATTCCCGATCGCGACCTGTTTTCCCGAGACGGTACCTTTTACACCTTTTCCGGTAGTCGAAGAAAAACCCTGCACGCCGGCCAGAGCGAGCTTTTTTGCCGCGGCGCCTTCTAAGACAGCCGCTGCTAGCGGGTGTTCGCTCGAGCGTTCAAGGCTTGCGACAAGTTGCAAGATCTCAGCCTCGCTGAATCCCGGCTGCGGAATGACCGCGTCGAGCGCCGGCCTGCCTTCGGTAAGCGTTCCCGTCTTATCGACCAGAAGCGTGTCTACCTTGCCAAAGCGCTCGAGCGCCTCCGCGTTGCGAATGAGAATGCCGGCATTGGCTCCGCGGCCGGTGCCTACCATGATCGCCATTGGAGTCGCCAGTCCAAGCGCGCAAGGGCAGGCGACGATCAGTACCGCAACGGCATTCACTAGAGCGTGTGCGAAGCGCGGCTCAGGGCCGGCGAAGTACCAGGCGAAGAAGGTGGCGATCGAAGCCAGGATGACAGCCGGCACAAAATACGACGACACACGATCGGCAAGCCCTTGAATCGGCGCCCGGGTCCGCTGTGCTTCACTCACCAGCTTCACGATTTGCGACAAGAGAGTGTCCGTGCCGACGCGCTCGGCCTGCATGATAAAGCTTCCGGTACCGTTGACGGTCCCTGCCGTCACGTGGGAGCCGGCATCTTTTTCTACAGGGATCGGTTCGCCCGTCACCATCGACTCATCGACGGAGCTGTGTCCCTCGAGCACAACGCCATCGACAGGAGTCTTTTCTCCCGGGCGCACGCGGAGCCGATCGCCCACCACAACTTGATCGAGAGGCACGTCGGCCTCACTTCCGCGGCCGTCGAGCCGTCTCGCCATCTTCGGAGCCAAGCCAAGGAGCGCGCGAATTGCACTGCTGGTTTTGCCGCGGGCGCGGAGCTCCAGGACCTGCCCGAGAAGGACAAGAGCCACGATGACCGCGGCAGGCTCAAAGTACAGGCCGATCTGCCCTCCCGGCCCTCGAAAGGACGCAGGGAAAATGAGAGGACCGACGATAGCGGCAACGCTGAAGAGATATGCAGCGCCTGTCCCAAGGGCGATCAGGGAAAACATATTCAGGCTGCGATTGACGACAGACTGCCACCCCCTTACAAAAAACGGCCAGCCGCACCATAGGACCACTGGCGTCGCCAGGGCGAACTCCACCCAGGCCCATACCCTCGCCGAGAGCAAGTGCTCGAGAGGCATAGAGGGGAGGAGGCCGGAGACCATGAGCGCAAGGATCGGAACAGTGAGTGCGACACTGATCCACAGCCGTCGCGTCATGTCGAGCAACTCTGGATTCTTCTCCTCTATGGTGACCTCGCGCGGTTCGAGCGTCATGCCGCACTTCGGGCAGTTGCCGGGTTCGGAGCGGACAATCTTCGGATGCATCGGACAGGTATATTCCGTCCGTGTGACCGGCGCAGTCACGGTTGCAGGTTCGAGCGCCATGCCGCACTTCGGGCAGGCGCCAGGACCCAGTTTGCTGACCTCGGGGTCCATCGGACAGATGTAGTTGGTTTTCTGCTCCGCTTTTGTGGGAGGCCGCGGCGGCGCAGGCATTTCCTTGGGCTTGAGGTACTTCTCCGGATCTGAGCGGAACTTGGCGGCACAACCTTGGCCACAGAAGTAGAAGGTGGCGCCCTTGTACCCTACGGTTGCCGCCGCCTTCGCAGGATCGACCTTCATGCCGCAAACCGGATCGATCACACGCTTGTCTTCGCTCAGGATTGAGACCAATGGCGTGGAAGGCTGGAGGTACTTCTCCGGATCTGAGCGGAACTTGGCGGCACAACCTTGGCCACAGAAGTAGAAGGTGGCGCCCTTGTACTCCACAGTTGCCGCCGCCTTCGCAGGATCGACCTTCATGCCGCAAACCGGATCGATCACACGCGTGTCTTCGCTCAGAATAGCGACCAGTGGCGTGGAAGGCTGGAGGTACTTCTCCGGATCGGAGCGGAACTTGGCGGCGCAACCCTGGCTGCAGAAGTGGAAGTTGGCTCCCCGGTGCTCCATGGTTGCAGCGGCTTTCGCAGGATCG
This sequence comes from uncultured Acidobacteriaceae bacterium, assembly GCA_963746665.1. Classification (GTDB taxonomy): domain Bacteria; phylum Acidobacteriota; class Terriglobia; order Terriglobales; family Acidobacteriaceae; genus PALSA-350. The sequence continues at coordinate 973,576 of CAVVBW010000001.1, forward strand.
ACAGTCATGCCGCACACAGGATCTTTTGCAGCATTGTTCGGCGTGTCACAGCAGCTCATGATCTCCTCCTATTGCTTGTACTGCTGCTGACGCACAAGCATGCGAAATCTTACAGTTGGCTTCGCCGGCAGGTGCAATCAAGACACTTATGCTCCGCACAGGCTCCGCATACGGTTATCAGCTTTTTTGCGATCGACTTTCGCGCCCTGTGCAAGCGGACGGAGGCATTGTTGGCGGATGTTTTCTGGGATCTGGCGAAATCCTCGACCGTCGCGCCGCCAAGATCGACCTGCTCGATGGCGTCGCGATATTCGCTTTTGAGTTCCCGAACCACATCCCCGATGCAAGCGCAGACCGTCTGCTCCAGCCTCGGTTCATAGCTCAAGACCGCTTGATCGGCGAAGCCCTGGCGAGCTCTCGCGCCAGCGGCCCCTCTCCGATAGTGGTCCGCAACGGAGTTTCGAAGAATGCGATAAAACCAAGCGACGACGCTCTCGTCATTTCGAATCTCTGAGCCATGTTCCACTGCCTTGACGTAAGCGGATTGCAGAATATCCTCGGCGGTTGCAGCGTCTTCGACACGCGCGACGAGGAAGCTCAGAAATCTTGTCCGCTGAGCGATGATCCGGCTCAGCGCGCCGGTCGCCGGATTACTCGGCTCCAAGCCGGTTTGCTCCAGGTCGGTTTGCCCCAGATCGGTTTGCGAAGCGTCGGTTTGTGGAGTCACCATTCCCATGGCCCTCTTTTGCGATTGTACGAGCAACTGATTTGATGCAGCGGGCCTAGTAATGGGCTCTAGAGGAATAGGCTCTAAGGGAAAGCCTCTAGCGATGCAGCTACAATCGGGATGGAGAGAAGCGATGTCGCAACTGAGTAGAACAGGGGTTTCTCTCGAAGAGGACCTTTTGAAAGAGTTCGATCGATTGATTGCCAAGCGCGGTTATCAAAACCGCTCAGAAGCAATCCGCGATCTCATCCGAGAGGCGCTTCTGTCGGAGAGCGTTGACTCCAACAAACCAGTTGTTGGTACTTTGACGCTTGTGTATGACCATCACGTTCCGAATCTCTCGCAGAAGTTGACCGAGACCCAGCATTCCGCCGGCGCGATGATTCTGGCGGCCACTCATGTTCATCTCGATCACCACTATTGCCTGGAAGTCGTCATCATGAAGGGGCGCAGCAAGCAGATTCAGGGGATCGCGGATCGTATGCTGGCTTTGCGCGGGGTCGAGTTGGGAAAACTCGTGATGACAAACTCCGGGAAAGACCTCAAAGGCGGCAAGCACACGCACTCGCACTAAAAGTTATCAGAACTCAGGCAACTTGTGCAGGTTGAGCTACTTGCAGGCCGCGATAACACGTGTGATGAAAACGTGTGACTGGCACCGCAAGTGATTTCCACAAAGAAGTGTTCCTACGGCCCGGGCATAGTATTACATTTATCGGATACGTGCTACGAGCTCATCCTTGCAACGCGTGGAGTCAACCGATGGCATCTTCCCAATGGAGCATGCTCAACGACGAGACGGGCAACGCGCGCCTTCGGGTAATCGGCATATCCTGCGTACTGTTGTTGTTCAATTTGTCGGCATGGCTTTGGGCGCTCATCGCCTTTCACCGCTATCCGGTGCTTCTGGGGACGGCGTTTCTCGCTTACAGCCTTGGGCTTCGCCATGCGGTCGATGCCGACCATATCGCTGCGATCGACAATGTCACGCGCAAGCTGATGCAAGAGGGCAAACGTCCCGTGGCTGTGGGATTCATGTTTTCGCTCGGGCATTCAACGATCGTCGTGTTGGGATCCGTCGCCATTGCCGCCACTACGCTCGCATTCGAGCACCGCGTCGATGCCGTTAAAGATGTCGGAGCGGTTATCGGCACCCTGGTATCGACCCTCTTTCTGTTCGGAATTGCGACTGTCAATTTGATCGTTCTCCAGTCGATATGCCGCGCGTTCAAGCGGGTTCGGCGCGGAGAACCTTATGTGGAAGAAGATTTTGCCCTGTTGCTGGGCAGCCGGGGCTTTCTGGGACGCCTCTTCCGGCCCGTTTTCAAGATGATCCGGTCGAGTTGGCACATGTATCCGCTCGGCCTCTTGTTCGGTCTCGGTTTCGATACCGCCACCGAGATCGGGCTGCTCGGCATCTCTGCCGCTGAGGCATCCAAGGGCCTATCACTGTGGTCGATCCTCGTATTTCCCGTCCTCTTCGCCGCGGGTATGTCGCTGATCGATACGACAGACAATATTCTGATGCTGGGGATCTATGGCTGGGCTTTCGTGAAGCCCATTCGCAAGCTCTACTACAACATCACCATCACCTTCATCTCCGTTCTGATCGCCTTCGCAGTCGGCGGAATCGAGGCGCTCGGCCTCCTGGCCGGGCAGTTTCATCTAAAGGGAGCATTGTGGAAGTTGGTGGGAATGCTCAACCAGAACTTCGGCGCACTCGGCTACATCATTGTTGGACTGTTTGCCCTGAGCTGGATGGTATCCATCGCGATTTACAAGTGGCGTCGTTTTGAGGATCTTGAGCTCAATGCGCCAAGCCCGATTCAGATTGAGGGCTGATCCGCCGCCGGAGCCACCGTCAGTTCCGCGTAGGCAAAGGTCCTGCTGCAGTCGAGATCCTGGAATATCGTGACTCAGTTAGCCCTTCACCAGGATGACGCTGGCGTCATCGCGCAGACCCGACCCGTCGGCGAACGAGCGTACGTCATCGAGAAGGCTCTCTGCGGAGGCGTCTGTTCGCAAGAAATGCTCCTGAAGACGTATCCACCCATACTCTTCATCCGCTTGATTTTCCGCCTCGGTAATGCCGTCGCTGTAAAACACCAGGCGAGAACCCATGGGAAGTTTCACTTCCACCTCTGAGAAATCACCTAGTCCCAGTCCCAGGGGGATCCCTCGTTCGACGTCGAGGAACTGGGCTGAACTACCGGTCATCAACAGAGGCCGTAGATGACCTGCATTTGCGAAAGTCAGAGTCCGCGTAGCTGGATCAAGCACGGCATAGACCATGGTCACAAAACGGCCGGCGGGAAAATCCTTGACCAAAAGGCGATTCAGCTTCGTCAGCACTTCACTCGGAGCGGAGGCAGTCTCGACCAGGGATCGCAAAACGCCACGAGTGGCGGACATGAGCAGCGCTGCAGCAGTTCCTTTGCCGGAAACGTCGGCCAGCATCAACCCCCAACGTCCCTTATCCATGGGAATGAAGTCGTACCAGTCCCCGCCCACCGCGCCCACAGGAATGGAAAGCCCCGACACGGCAAAACCGGGAATGGAGGGACACGCCTTGGGAAGCAGAGCTTGTTGAATCACGCGGGCCTCCCAGGTTTCGCGAGTCATTTGCTCCCGTTGCCGCTGTTCCTGTTGAAATCGGCGAGCGTTGTGGACGGCCACTGCGACATCGCTGCACAGGGCTTGGAGTAGCCGCAGCTGGCAGGGAGTGAAGGCATCCTGCTCGGTGTGGGAGGCCGTGAATACTCCCACCAATTGCCCTTCCACATGGAGGGGAATAGCAACTTCCGAGAGCGTAGATTCTTCACAGCCAATGTAATAGGCGTCCTGTCGCACATCGGGTGCATAGTGCATCTGGCCAGTAGATGCGACGTATCCCACCATGCCTTTCCCGATCTTTAGGCTGTGGCCTGGGCCGTGGATCTCGCAGCCGCTGCAGCCGTGAGCGCACACCAGCGACAGTTCGCCGCGCTCTTTGTTGTGCAGGTAGATGTCAGAATCCAGACATCCGAAGGAACGCGCGATCTCGTTCACGACTTTATCAACAAGCTGGTCGAGGTCAAGGATGGAGGTGATTTTTTGAGCGGCTTTTTGCAGCTTAAGGAGGTCCTCCACCTGATCGGGATCAAGGGAGCGAGGGTTCGAGGGAAGCTGCGTTGTAAGGTTTGGACTGGCTGCCATGGGTTTGTTCCAAGACACCTAACTCATAAGCAACGATGATTTGCCCGATGGTTAGGACTCTCTTTTTTAACCTGCGAGCGCACGTGGTTTGGCACCGGACGTATCGTATCTTCAACCGATCAAAGGGTTTCGTGCAGTCTCGATCTAGGCCACAAAGATCTAGGCCACAAACATGCAGTCGCCGTAGGAAAAGAAGCGATAGCCGGCGGCGACGGCATGGCGATAAGCGGCGAGCACTTGCTCCCGCCCGGCGAAGGCGCTCACCAGCATCATAAGCGTCGACTGCGGCAGATGGAAATTCGTGACCAGCGCGCTGACGACGCGGAATTGCGAGCCGGGAGAGAGAAAGATGCTGGTCTCACCCGAGTGGGCCTGCAGTCTGTCAATTTGAGCGCAATGTTCCAGGGTGCGCACAGTGGTGGTTCCCGCCGCGACGATGCGCCTGCGCTCGCGCAGCGCTTGATTGACCTCGGCGGCGGTTTTCTCGGGAAGCGAATAACGCTCTCGATGAAGCTGAATTTCCTCGACCGTCGCCACACGTACCGGTTGAAAAGTTCCCAGGCCCACGTGCAGCGTTAGAGAACAGATGCGGACGCCGCGGGCGCGAATGCGTTCCAGGATTTCCTGGGTAAAATGCAACCCTGCGGTAGGCGCCGCCACCGAGCCTCTTTCTGTGGCGAAAACTGTCTGATAGCGCTCGCGATCGAGAGGCCGATCGCCGCGACGGATGTATGGCGGCAAGGGCATGTGCCCAATCCTGTCGAGGCAGGCGAAGAAATCGTCGATTGGCGTAAAGCGCAACGTGCGCTCGCCAAAGGCGCCGCGGCACGTAACTACGGCCTCGAGCAGGGTTTCTCCCTCAGGCGAGCGAAACGCCAACTCCTCGCCAACCGGCAGCTTGCGCGCAGGGCGCGTCAAGGCCCGCCACTCCCATTCACTCAACTGCTCGGTAAGCAGGATCTCGGTAAGCAGGATTTCGACCTGTCCCTCGCCTCCCGCGCGATGAGCGAAGAGCCGCGCCGGAATTACACGGCTTTCGTTCAAGACTAGGAGATCTCCCGGGTTGAGCAGCTCGGGCAATTCCTGAAAGAGTCCGTCGCGCCACGCTCCCGTGGTCCTCGAGAGGGTCAGCATGCGGCTGCTGCCCCGCGTCTCCGGCGGCTGCTGCGCGATCTGTTCAGAGGGAAGTTCGAAATTGAAATCGGAAACCAGCATGAATTGATTTTAGGCAACAGCCCTAGGAGGTGTCCGATCGAGGAGCGTTAGTAAGCTCTATTACGGTAGAGCAATGTCATTTTCTATCTTCCTTGTCATCACTTCAACCGGGCAACCCGCGACATGCGGTGTAGCTGCCTCTCTGCCGCAATATGGGCAGTTATCGATATACAGAAAGCGCAGTGTTAGCTGTGGCATTCGACGGCTCCATATCTGATCGTTGAACAGGCTCCTCTAGAGGCATCGCCGACGCCGCTGAGGACTGAAGCCGACGATAGAACTTTGGGCCGGCCGAGAGTGTCACTCCGAAGTCAGATCTTTGTCAGAAGATTCCTGAAGGGTGGAAAGACCGTTTTCATCTTGCTGGCCTGGACAGGCTGCGGAAAAACGAGTGAGTGGACAGCGGGGCATATAAGATCTAGCGTGCCTCATTGCCGACCCACACATCCGTTAGCGCCTCGCTCGTTGCTTCGGCGCATTTTTCCGCAGCCTGTTAATGCGCGCGGCGAGGCCGCAGTGCGCATTCAGTACTCACCCATCCCCGCAACCCTTCTTAGACGCACTAACTTCCTAACAGATAGCTGAGGAGTAAGCGATTTATTGCAAAATAAATGTGCTAATTTCTATTCGAACAGGAGACATTTAACTAACGATTCCATGACAACTAGCATCATCTCCTGCCCCTATCGTAAGGAGCTCCTGGCCGTGAATGCCCCATCTCCGCATCGTCTAGAGAGCCCTTCGCGAGAAGCTTGCGATAGACTCGTCATCGATGGCCTTGACGAACGACACGGCGACGCCGACCCAAAAGCCTCCAGTTTTTTTGCTGGATGCGATGTCTTTTATATTTCGCGCATATCACGCGATGCAGCGGCAGCGGCCGATGTCTACGCGCACCGGCCTGCCGACGGCGGCCACCTTCGTCTTCGTGAACATGATCAACAAGCTGCGCCGCGACTTCCAGCCGGAGTATCTCGCCGCCGTTTTCGATATGAGCGCGCCGGTTTTTCGCGATGAGCGGGCGCGCTCGCTGGCCACGGTGCGCAAGTGGAATAGCAAGACGAAGAGCTTCGAGGAGATCGATTACGCCGGTTACAAGGCAAACCGCAGCGCGATGCCCGGGGACCTGGCGCAACAGCTGCCCTATATCCGCCGGGCGCTCGAGGCGCTGCGCATTCCCATTCTGCAGCTGGAAGGCTTTGAGGCCGATGACGTCATCGGCACCTTAGCCCGCCAGGCGGCCGGGGAGGGCCATCCGGTGTACGTCGTGTCGAATGACAAGGACATGCTGCAGTTGGTCACCGATCGGGTAACGGTGCTCAACCCGGTCAAAGACAATCTGATGCTCGATCGCGAAAAGGTATTTGAGACGCTGGGCGTGCCACCGGAAAAGGTCATCGACGTGATGGCGCTGCGTGGAGACTCGATCGACAACATTCCCGGCGCCCCGGGTATCGGCGACAAGGGCTCGGTCGAGCTGATTCAGCAATTCGGCAGCGTGGAGGCCGCGCTCGAGCATGCCTCGGAGATCAAACGCAAGACTTATCGCGAGTCGCTCGAGAACAATCGCAGCTCGGTTCTGCTCAGCAAGGAACTGGTTACGATCGACTGCGCGGTCCCGCTCGAGCTCGAACTCAACGCCATGCAGACACAGCCGCCCGACGTGACCGCATCGCGCGCGCTCTTCACCGAGTTGGAATTCACGTCGATGCTCAAAGAACTGGCTCCGGCGGAGGATGCGGCAGGGCCGGAGATCCTCCTTGAGCCCAGCGAAGAGCAGGCGTCTCGCTTCTTCCGGCTAGCACGCGCCGGAGGGTTCTCCTTCGCTCTCGAAACTGCCCTGCTCGCCTCCGCCGCCGAAGAGGTAGCCCCGTCGGAGACCGAAGCCAGCGAAGAGCAACCGCCGCAAATGAAGACGTTGCCGCTGCTCGAACGCCTCGGTCGACTGGAACAACGAATGGAAGAAGCCCTCTCGCCGCGACCGGTGCGCGTGGCCGTTTCGGCCGAAGAGGGCAGAGTATTGGTCTTCAATCTCAGTGCGAACCTGAGTGAAAACCTGAGCCCGGATCTCGGGATAGATGTGAGCACGGCTTTGGGCACGGATCTGGGATTGGGCGCGCGCCCGGCGGCCAGCCAGGCGAAGGAGCTGCGCGCGCTGCTTGAGGATGCGGACACGCCCAAGTCGCTGCATGACTTGAAGGCCACGCTGCGCTTTCTCGAGGGGGAGCTCGGCATCCGCGTCGCCGGGCAAGTAGACGACGTGATGCTCTATTCGTACCTCATCAATCCAACCCACGCCACCCACCGCTTGCCCGATGTCGTGGCCCGCTTTAGCAGCCACCCATTGCCCGAAGGGGAAGCGTTTCTGCCGGCGGCAGCCGAGTCGATCTTCCGGTTGGCTCCAGTCCTGCGCGCAGATATCGAGGCGCTCGAGACGACCAAGCTCTATCGCGAGATCGATCTGCCATTGGTTCCGGTGCTGCTGCGGATGGAACAGGCGGGAGTCCGCATCGATCGATCGGTTCTGGCGGAGCTGTCGGTGCGCCTTGGCGGGGAGATGCATCGCGTCAGCGAGCAGATCTTCGAGAGCTCCGGGCATCGCTTCAACATCAATTCGCCCAAGCAGCTGGGAGATGTGCTGTTTAACCGAATGCACTTGCCGAAACCGATGAAGTACGGCCGGGGCAAGGTTGTCTCGACAGCCGTGGATGTTTTGGAGGAGCTGGCCGAGCACAACGAGGTCCCCCGCATGGTGCTCGAGTACCGGCAATTGGCCAAGCTCAAATCCACTTATGTCGATTCGTTGCCGCTGCTGGCCGACTCGTCGTCGCGTGTGCACACAACCTTCAATCAGGTGGGCACGGCGACCGGGCGCTTGTCCTCAACCAATCCAAATCTGCAAAACATTCCTATCCGCACCGCGTTGGGACGGGAGATTCGCGCGGCCTTCATCGCCGCTCCCGGCCGGCTGCTCATCTCGGCAGACTATTCACAGATCGAGCTGCGCTTGCTGGCGCACCTCTCAGGCGATCCTCTGCTGGTGCGCGCCTTCGCCGACGGGGAGGATATCCACACGCTGACGGCTTCAGAGGTCTTCGGCGTTCGTCCCGAGGAGATGGACAAACAGACGCGCGATCGGGCCAAGGCCGTGAACTTCGGCATCGTCTACGGAATCTCTCCGTTCGGCCTGGCGCAGCAATTGGGGATCGAGCAGAATGAGGCCCGTCTTTACATCGAGACATATTTTGCACGCTACCAGGGAGTGCGCTCCTACATCGACCGCGTGCTCGAAGAGACCCGGCGCGAACAGCGCGTCCGCACGCTTTTTGGCCGCGTTCGTCCTATCCCCGATATCCAAAGCCGTAACGCGAATCTGCGCGGCTTCGCGGAACGGACCGCGGTCAACACACCTCTGCAAGGGACAGCCGCAGACTTGATCAAGATCGCGATGATCCGGATCGACCGGCGGCTGAGAGAAGAAAACCTGGAGACGCTGATGACACTGCAGGTTCATGATGAATTGCTGTTCGATGTGCCGGAGCACGAAGTTGAGCGCGCCCGGCAATTGGTCGAGCAGGAGATGGAAAATGTGATTGAGTTGACTGTGCCCATTGTCGTCAAGGCCGGCGTAGGCCTGAATTGGCGGGACATCGCTTAGGATTTGCCCTCCAGGGGATTTGCCCTACAGGGGATTTGCCATCCAGGGGATTTGCCATCCAGGCAGACGCGCCTAACGGCGCCATTCGTGGTTGCTGACTCGCCTCGGCCTCAGTGCGGTCGAACGGAAAGCAAGGGACTCTTCGGCAGTGGAATCCCACCCTTGACTTCGTCAAGGATGGATTTGCCATCCAGGCAGACGCCGCCTAACGGCGCCATTCGTGGTTGCTGACGGCCTCAGTGCGGTCGAACGGAAGGCAAGGGACTCTTCAGCAGTGGAATCCCATCCTTGACTTCGTCAAGGATGGGGCACCCAAGGACCCGCGGCCGGGACAGAAAAGAAACCGCAGATCCCTCGACTGCGCTCGGGATGACAATTTGGGGTGAATTACCGGTGAGCCCTGGAAACCGGGATCACAGGGATGACGGGCGCGTCAGCAAGCACGAATGGCGCGAAGCGCGTCCCGCTCGACGCGCAGTCGCTAGGCGCCGATTTCGGTGCGGATGGCCTGCGCGATGCGGTCCGCGTGCTCCCGCATCCGCTGTTCCGATTCCGCTTCGATCATGACGCGCGCCAGGGCCTCGGTGCCCGAGTATCGCACCACGACCCGGCCGTTGCCGTCCAGATCGCTCTCTGCCCGCTCAATGCTGGCAACCACGGTTGGAATCTGATCGAGCGGCCGCTTTTCTCGCACGCGCACGTTCACGATCACCTGGGGAAAGACTCTGAGGCCGGCCGCGAGCTCATGCAGCGGTTTGCCCGAGCGCTCGATAAGATCGAGCAAGATCAGCGCGGTCAGCAGTCCGTCGCCCGTGGTGCTGTGCCGGGGAAAGAGGATGTGGCCCGACTGCTCTCCTCCAAGGGCGGCCTCGTGCTGCTGCATCATGTCGAGAACGTATTTGTCCCCAACCGGAGCGCGCAGCATCTTGATGCCGCTTTCGAGCAGCGCCGACTCGAGGCCCATATTCGACATCGTGGTCGCTACCACCAGATTGCCGGTAAGCGCCCCTTTGCGCTGCATATCGCGCGCGGTGACCAACATCACACCGTCTCCATTGACCACATGGCCCCGGGAGTCGGCAAAGAGCGCACGGTCGGCGTCGCCATCGAATGTGATTCCCAGGTCGGCCCCAAGGGCCTTTGTCTCTTTCGCCACGACTTCAGGGTGGAGAGCCCCGCAGTTCTCGTTGATATTTCTCCCGGTGGGCGTGACGTGGGTCAAGTGGACGATGCCGCCGAAGGAGGCAAAGAGTTCCGGTGCAATGGCCGCCGCGGCGCCATTGGCGCAATCGATGACAATTTTCTTGCCCTTGAGATTGAGCCCCGGAACCAGATTGCGCAGAAATGCCTCGTATTGCAGGCGAAACGCCGGCTCCACGGGTGGAGGGTCGAGAGCTTGAAGATTCGGCGTGTCAGGCACGTCCATCATTTCGATCGTCGTGCCGGTCGTCGTGTCGGCCTTGGTATTGAGTAAGGCGAGACGGCGAAAGATCTCCCCCTCGATCTCCAACTCCGCTCGATCGGGCAGCTTGAAACCATCGCTGCCGAAGACCTTAATGCCATTGTCCTGCCAGGGATTGTGCGAGGCGGAGATGACGACTCCAGCAGCGAAGCGGTGCTGGTGCGTGAGATAGGCGACGCCCGGCGTCGTGATCACGCCGGCGCTCAGCACCTGAGCGCCGCCGCGCGAGAGCCCCGCGGCGATGACAGCGGAAATCCAGGGGCTGGACTCGCGCGTGTCTGCGCCCAGCAACACCTGCGGTGCGGGAAGGTTATTGCCGCCGAGGGAGTGCGCCAGTGCAAGGCCGGTGGCAAAGATCGTTTTCGCGTCGAGGGGCGCCTCTCCGGCCACCGCGCGAATGCCATCTGTTCCAAAGAGTTTTTTCATGCGTCCTATTCTGTTTCTGTTTTCCTTTCGACCACGCGGCTGGTCAGACGGCTTTTAGAGAATCGCGTGGTCAACAGACTGCCTTCCTGCGCGGCAAATGCATCTTTCACTAATACTCCTCGATCGTCAAAGACCAATGCGTAGCCACGTTGGAGAACTGCCAGGGGCGAAAGCGTCAGCAGGAGCGACTCCACGTTGGTCTGCGCGGTTCTCAGGCGGACCAAGACCTCCCCCTCCGCGCGGATGAGCCTTCGATCGAGCGTTGACAGACGCTCGCGCATCACGCGCATACGGTGGCTTACATCCTGACGCAGGAGCCTGGTCTCGATGCGCTGCAAGGCGTCGCCGGCCCGCCGGCCGCGCAGCCGCCAGGTGGCTTCCAACTGGTATTGCAATTCATCCAGGCGCTGTTGGCGGCTTGCCATCGCACTCCGGAATCTGGAAAACGCCGCCGGGGCGGAGATGCGAGTAAAGCGCTGGCTGGCCTGCATCAGGAGATAGCGGCAGGCCTGGGTAAGACGGCGATGGAGCTCGATGACTCGCTCTTCGATCTTGTGGTGAGCCTCGGTAAGGAGCTCGGCGGCTGCAGAGGGCGTGGGAGCCCGGAGGTCCGCGACGAAATCGGCAATGGTGAAGTCAGTCTCGTGCCCCACCGCAGAGACAACGGGCAGCTCCGACGCGGCAATCGCCCGGGCCAGCAGCTCGCTGTTAAAAGGTTGGAGATCTTCAAGCGAGCCGCCTCCGCGTGCGATCACGATCACATCGACAGTACGCGTCCGGTTGAAGTGGGCGATTCCCGCGGCAACTTCCGCGGCGGCCGTGCCGCCTTGCACCAGAGAAGGATAGATCTGCACATGGAGCGACAGGTGGCGGCGTCCGGCGATATTGAGAAAGTCACGGATCACCGCGCCGGTAGGCGACGTGACGATGCCGATCGCCCGGGGAAAGGACGGCAGCAGCTTCTTGTTCTCCGGCGCGAAAAGCCCTTCCTGGCGCAATTTGGCTTTCAATTGCTCAAAGGCAGCCTGCATGGAGCCGGCCCCCACGGGCTCTGCGAACTCGGCGACCAATTGCATCTGCCCGCGTTGTTCGTAAACGGAGACGCGGCCGCGAACTAGGACCGCAAGGCCATCTTCCGGACGGAAGCGCAGCAAGAGCGCCTGCCGGCGGAAGATCACAACCGGCAATTGCGCGTCACCATCCTTGAGCGTGAAGTAGAGGTGCCCCGACGGGGCAGGGCGCAGGTTGGAAATTTCGCCCTCTACCCACACATCGGCATAGTGCTGCTCGATGTGATTGCGAACCTCGCCGACCAGGCTGCCCACCGTCCAGACCCGCCGGAGATTTATCGCCGCTTCGGCGAAAATCAGGCCCAGCTGGTCCGGTGCGTCATCCGTATTGGCCACCGCCGCCTCCAGCAAACGTCGAGTCTAAACTCGTTCCCGCACAACAGAAAGTCCGCGTTGCCTCATTGGCGAAAGCGGGAAATCACGTAAAAGGCGAGGGAAAGCAAGACGCTGAGAAGGATGGAGGTTCCCAGCGGAAAGTAGACCCGCATGTTTTTGCCACGGTAAGTAATGTCGCCGGGAAGCCTGCCCAGAGGCACGCCGGCTTTCCCGAGCAAGAGTATCGCGGCGCCTGCCACGAGCAGTATGCATCCCAAGCCTATCAGCAGGCGGCCCAAGCCAGTCATTGCTTCAGTCTAGACGGATTTGGCTCCGAGAGGATATTGCAGGGCTACTCCTCCCGGGCTATTGCGGATCGGCGCCAGGGTAGGTGCCTGCGGTTCGAATCAGGCTGGCCAGATCATCGAGCAGCGCTCCCAGGCGCTCGAGCTCGGCCGGTCCGATGACCGCTTGCTGCCCAAAGACTTCCTCCGCCTCGCGGGCCAACTCCGTACCATGGGGCAAGCCGAAGGTTCCGAGCACGCCGGCCAACTTATGCGCCGAGTCGACGGCGCGCAATCTGGCCGGTTCATCAAGTTTGCTCGCTAGCCGCCAGGGACTTTGCTTCCTGGAGAGTTTCAATCCGGTCGGTGACGGTCTGCCGACTTCGGTCCCACAAGGCGGCCAAAAGCGATTGCAGCTTCTGCTTTTTTGCCTCGGGATCCTGAGAATCCGGGGATTCGGCGGGTTTCACGGGTTCCACGAAACCTTCCGGCGGGCGCGAATCGATTTTCGAGTTTCGAAATGGGGGATCGTCGTTCATAGGAAACCGTTTTCCATGTCGCGACGCGACGACGCCTGTCCGCCCGCGGATCGGCGGAATGCAGCCGCCCGCTGTTTGGATGCAGAACCAACGGAAAACGCTGCGGAAGGGTCGGGTGTCTTACTCCCACCCTAACACGGCGGAGATCTGCTCGGCTAAGGTGAGGGGATCAAACGGTTTGAGGAGAATGGCCGCCACTCCCAGGCCGGCAAATCGCCGCTGGTCGGGTCCTTGGACTTTGGCGGTGAGCAGGAGAACCGGAATGTGCGAAGTGGCTTGATTGGAGTGCAGTTGGAGAAAGGTTGTCGGTCCATCCATTTCCGGCATCATGACGTCGAGCAGGATTGCATCCGGTTGTTCGGTGCGTGCCCGCTCGATTCCTTGTTTGCCCGAATTGGCGAGGAGAACGTCCCAACCGGCGACTGTCTCCAAGCTAAGCGCCGCTACCTGACGAATGTCGTCCTCATCATCGATGATCAGAATACGGCGTGTCATGCAATCTTCCTTGAGGCAAAGTTACGGATTGGGGGAAACCGCTCCGTCCCAATAGTGTGAGCAGGCCCTAGTGCAGTTTATCCTCACCGGCAAAACGATACTGGCGGAGCATGGCTAAAACCAGAGTCTCTACATCGCGCAAGTGCACGCGGGCTTTGGTTAGAAATTCGGTCGGTCCCAGTTGCAGCTTTCTTCGCTCCGTCTCGCCAAGATCCCGCGCGGAATAGACGACGAGAGGCAAGTTCTTGAGATCGTTTTGCTGGCGCAACCAGTCGACCACGCCAAAACCATCTCCGTCGGGGAGAGCAAGGTCGAGAATCAAGAGGTTCGGCCGCGATGAGACGCACATTTGAATTGCCTGTCTCCGGCTGGACGCGTAATAGACATCGATCCCGGCGCGCTCGAATGTGGCGAGGATCACCTTGGCGAGATCGTCGTCATCCTCTACGAGCAGCACCCGGGCCGGCTCGCTGTCATCGTGCAGCACCCGGGAAAGTTCCGCCAGGAGCAGTTCTTCCTCAAGCGGCTTCTGCAGCCACGCATCCGCGGTCTGCTCCACCTCGAGATCATTGATCGCGCCCAAAGCGCTCAGCACCACAACCGGTATTGAACCTGTGCGCCGGTTATCTTTGAGCAGCCGCAGAGTCTCCCAGCCGCGGAGGCCGGGCAGGCTGAGATCGAGAAGGATGGCGTCCACGCGCGTCTGGCAGGCGATGGTGATGGCCTCATCCCCGGTGGAGGCCTGGAGCACACGGTAACCCTGTTGGTTCAGCCGATTCGCGAGCAGCGCTCGCGCCTCGGGAACTTCATCGCAAATGAGGATCGAGGCTTCCGATATTTTTGCGAGGCCGCGCTCGCTGTCGTGCGCCAAACCCTCGGCTGCGTGGGTGACCGCGGGCAGAAACATCCTGAAGGTCGATCCGCGATCGGCATTGCGCTCCGCCCAGATGCGGCCGGCATGCTGCTGGACGATGGTGCGGCAGATGGCGAGTCCCAGCCCGGTGCCGCCCTTTTGCCGGGAGTCGGAGGCGTCGACCTGCTGGAAACGGTCGAAGATCGACTCCAGCTTGTCTTTCGGAATGCCCCTGCCGTGATCGATGACGCTCAGAGTGACTCCATCGAGAAGCCGTTCGAGTTTGACCGTGACCTGCGAGTGCGGCGGCGAGAACTTGATCGCATTGCTCAAAAGATTGGTCATCACCTGTTGCAGGCGATCGGTGTCAGCTTCGATCTGCATCGGCTCGGAGTCAAGCAGCAGCTGAACCTTGGCCGCTTCCGCCATGGGCGTCATGCCGTCGATCGCTTGCCGCGCCAGTTCTTCCAAGCAGCAATTGCGATAGGCCAACGGAGCGCGTCCCGACTGCATCCGCTCCAGATCCAAAATGTCGTTGATCAGCCGGACCAGCCGGTCGGAGTTGCTAACCGCGATGCGCAGCAGGTTGGACGCCTTTTCTCCCAGCTCACCGAGCAGCCCCGCCGAGAGCAGACCCAGCGCTCCGCGAATCGACGTCAACGGCGTGCGCAGCTCATGGCTTACGGTCGAGACAAACTCATCTTTCATGCGGTCGAGGGCATATCGCTGGCTGATGTCGCGGAAGCTGAGCACACTACCGACCGCGACATTGTGTTCGACCATGGGCGTTACGGAAAACTCGACCGGGAAAGAATCGCCATCCTTGCGATAGAAGACGTCTTGTCCGCTGGTTCCTTCGCGCACAAAGAATGCCCGCCGAGTGCGGCATTGATCGGAACAGCGTTCACGGTCCTTGCGCTCTTCATGCACCACCGAATGGACCGTGCGTCCGACGAGATCGAAGGGCTGCGCGCCGAGCATGCTTGCGGCCGCCGGGTTCACGAAAACAATGCGGCCCGTCGAGTCGGTGCCAAAGATGCCGTCGGCGACTGAATTGAGGATGGATTCTTTCTGGCGATTCAACTCCTCGAGCCGGCTCTCTTGCGCCGAGCGAGCCATGAACTGGCCGATGGAGGCGCACACGGTTTCCACCGTCGCCATCATCTCGGTATCCTCATTCAGCTTTTGCCGGCTGAAGAATTCAACGACAGCGATCACCTGGTTGCCGACGCGAACCGGAACCCCCCAACCGGTGACGAGCCCGTCGGCAACGGCGGCAGCGGTGCGCAAGAAGGTTGGATCCTGCCGCAGATCTTCAATCCAGCGGGGACTCTCAGCGGCCCAGATCTGCCCCGGCAGATCTCTGCCTTTTTCGATTACCCGCCCGATGCTATCGCGGTGAAACTCCGCGCAAGCGCAATCCGGAGCGTACCAGCCAGCGAGATAGCGGGTATGGTGTTCGCCGGAGACAAACCAGAGGCCCGCCATGTCGAAGCCGAGGTTGGTTCCCAGCGATTCGAGCATTGCCGGCAGGGCTTCATCGGAAGTGTTCGATTCCCCAACCACCTGGCTGACGGCCAGTTGCATCGCCAATCTGCGCTCGCGCTGGTATTGCGCGGTGACATCGCGGAAGATGCAGCGCACGGAGACGGGCTCTCCCCGGTCCTGACGGCAGCTGAGGCTGGCATCGAGCTCGCGATACATTCCGTCTGCATCGTGCACGCGCAAGTTCGCGCCATCGATACGCTCGCCGCGCAAGACTCTTTCAAACAGGGTCGCCGCCTCGCTTTGGATCTCCTGCGGGAAGGCGGCCTCGAAGTTCAGGAGGCTCTCAAAAGCGGCCGCGCTCTTGCCAAAGCATGCCTGCCATGCAGGGTTGACATACAGATATTTGCCGCGCGGACTGAGCGTGGCGATCATCTCCTGGGAATTTTCGAAGAGATCGCGGTAGCGTTCTTCGCTTTCGCGCAGCGCGTGCTCGGCCCGCTTGGTCGCCGTAAGGTCGGTGGCGATGGCGAGCAAGCCGGTCAGTGCGCCTTCGCTATTGCGCACCGCGGAGAGGTAGACGACCGCGGGGAAGGTGGTTCTGTCTTTCCGGCGGCATTGGATTTCGAAGCCGCGAACCCGGCTCGCCGGGAAACTGGTGACGTATTGGACGTAGTGTTTGAGCTCGCTCGACACTCCGGTCATTTCAACCGCGGGCGCGCGCTCCAGGCGGGAGACCAGAAGCTGTCCGACGCGCTCGAGCTCGCCCTCGGGAAAAAGATCCTCGGCGCGCAGACTTCCCAGTACTTCGTTGACCCGGTAACCCAGCATTCTTTCGGCGGCCGGATTGAAGATGAGAAGGCGCCCCTGGAGGTCGGTAGCCAGGATCATGGGGCCGGCTGAATCGAGAATGCTTCTCTGCAGTTGGGCGAGTTGCTGCACTTGATTTTCCGCGGCATCCCGGCGCGAGGCGCTCAAGAAGTGGAGGACGCAGAGAACGATGAGCAAGGTTTGCGCCAGCGCCCAGGCAATGACGGCGGCCACAAATATGCCGCCATGCCCGAGCAGAAGTACGATTCCGCCATAGGCAGAGAGCAGGACAGAGGCGGCGAAGATGACAGTTGTCGGAAGCTTATCCCGTAGCCAAGTCACATGCTTACTCATTTATGGCATTTTCAATGTTACAGATGATGGCAACGAACCGCTGATCCAAGTTCAGTTCCTCGGTTCAGTTCCTCACCTTACCGTGAAAATGCTCCAGTCCGGTCAAATCATGCGGAGTTCTTGCTACTCGTCCCAAAAAGAGGACAAGAAGAATCGATGCTGGATGCTTGGTTGCCGGTTCCAGCATACGGGGAGTCTTTCAGGCGAACAGAGTGACCAACAGAAGTCTCCATGCCCGCCGAATTCCGAGATCGTGCACGTCGTGGTTTTCGGATCCGGAAACTATCTGGAGAAATAAAAACGCATGGCGCGCGCGGAGCACCGGTTATGTGCAGCCGTTCTCGCCACTTCGAGCCCGCAGAGTTCATGTGCCGGGAGCCCGGCGCTCAAACGGCTGCGCCGGGACCGGTTCCTCACTCTACACCGACTGTGAAAATACTTCAGCTACGTTTAAAGGGAACGACATTGGCCCGGTTCGCGATAACTCTTTCAGTCACTGCCGACCCACGGCAGAGACATAAAAACGCCATGAACATCACCACATAACTTACTAGAAAACCAAGCAGAATAATGTTTAAGGACACAGGGAACCCCATAGGTACCTTCTTCTTAATGACTCTTCTGGGGGACGATCCAGCGTACACCGTCTATTCCGGCCCGCCACTGCTCGAAGGCCTCGGCCTAATGCAACTTTTGTGGGATAGAGAGTGGAGAGGGCGCGGAAGCCTGGCGTCTCAAGGAGCAAGGTGTCGTGAGAAATGCGGACTAGGCTGTGACAGGCTCGAGCAGACGCGCCCAGCGGCGTTCCTCACGCTCCCGATAGGCGTTCTTCTGATAGGCGTAGCCGGTAATCAGGGGCAGCGCGATGGTCGCCTCGCTATAGACCATCTGTTCGAAGGTGGTGTCCACCTTGCCCCAGGAGCTCGCTTCTTTGAGCGTGCTCGAGGAGAGCGCGCCGTCACGTACATCGGCAACTGTGATCTGCACGGCGTACTTGTGCATGGGGGCGTCGACTCCGAGGATTTCAGCGGAGACGACGATGTCTTGGGCGAAGTTCTTGGGCACGCCTCCGCCGATCATCAACAGGCCGGTTGTCGGATTGGCGATCTTCAACTGTGTCAATTCGTGGAAGTCCTTTGCCGAGTCGATCGAGACGGTTGGTTTGCCGCCGCGGCCGTGGCGGTGGGCGACCAGTCCGAAGCCCGCCGAACAGTCGCTGAACGCGGGAACGAAGATCGGCACATCTTTCTGATACGCGGCCAGGACAATGCTGTCCACTCCGCCTTTATCCGGCATCTTGCCCTGGTTTTCAAGGTAGGCGCCCATCTCCCGGATAAATTCGCGCGAGCTATAAGGGCGGGGAGCCAGCGAATCGGCAATGACATGCGTGATCTCGTCGCAGACGCGGAGTTCTTCTTCGTCGATCAGGGTGTCGTATATACGATCGATCATCAGCTCGCGCAGGGTGGCATCTTCCGTGCCCTGGCGGTAGAGATCGTCGGCAATCCAGTGGCGGTAGCCGAGCGCTTCGAAAAAGTCCTGATCGACGATGTTGGCGCCCGTTGAGACCAGGGCATCCACCATGTTGTTGCGTACCAGATCGACGAAGATCTGTTTCAATCCTGCACTTATCAGGGAGCCGGCGAGGCAAACGATCACGCCGCACTCCCGGTCGCGCAGCATGCGTTCATAGATGGCCGCGGCTCGGGCCAGATCGCGGGAGCTGTATGCCATGTGCTGCATTGCTTCAACCAGCGGGACCACATTCAGTTGCTTGATATCGATGTGCTGAATGGGGTTCGAGAGAAGCTCTTTTTTGGTCGGCATAGCCCCTTAAGGATAGCAAAGTGGCCAGCTGCTCTCTGTTAATTTCATGAAATCCGAGCGGCGCGGTGCGCGCGCCGGGCTGCGAGTCCGGGCTGTGAGTCCGGGGGCGAAAAACGTTCACAAGCGGAGATGGCGCCGTTCGATCTCTGCCCGAATCAGATCCGCATTATGCTCGACCGGCATTGTGCCGTCCAAGATGAGATGGGCATATTGCCGGGTAGGCACGGTGAAGGCCTTGCTGGTGGGGCGAACCATCGTGGTGTATTGCCGCCGCACGGATTCCGCCGTGCGGCCGCGCGCGCTTACATCGCGGGCCACGCGCCGCTCCAAAGAGACAGCGTCGGGTGCGTCCACATACAACGCCAGATCGTAGAGAGGCCGGAGCGTCTCGTAATAGAGGGCAAGGATGCCTTCGACGATCAGCAAGCCCGGGTTTTCGACAAGCTGCGTCCGCCCGGGGATGCGCGTGTGTTGGGCGAAGTCATACTCCGGAACCCGGATGGACCGGCCGGCGCGCAATTCAATTAGATGCAGAGTGAGAAGTGTGGCGTCGAGAGTGTCCGGATGGTCGAAGTTCTGAAGGGCGCGGTCTTCAATGGCCATGTGCCGCAGGTCGCGATAGTAGTGGTCCATCGGGAGGTGGGCTCCGTCGAGTTTTCGCGCCAGCTCTTCGGCAAGAGCCGTTTTTCCCGCGCCGGATGGCCCTCCAAGACCGAGAATGACGGGTTGGCGGGAAATCATGGGTGATCCTCGTGCAACCCGGGAAGGATCGCCGTCAAGAGCGCGGTCAACCGTTCTCCCGTCGCCGCTGCTATTTCGATGACCTCCGCATGGCTGACCGGAGCGCCGAGGTAGCCGGCCGCCTGGTTCGTGACGCAGGAGATGCCCAGCACTCGCATTCCCATGTGCCGGGCGACAATCGCCTCGTGTACCACCGACATACCCACCAGGTCCGCACCCATTGCGCGGAAGGCTCGGATTTCCGCCGGAGTCTCGTAGTTAGGGCCGGAGACACCGAGATATACGCCTTCCCGGAGATCGATTCCAAGCTGCGCCGCCGCAGCTTGCGCCTGGGCTCGCAGAAGCACGGAATAGACTTCGGTCATATCAAAGAAGCGCGGCCCGAAGCGGCTGTCATTCTTTCCGACCGCGGGGCTGGCGCCGGTCCAGTTGATCTGATCGGCCAGCAGCACGAGCTGGCCCGGATGCAAATCGGGGCGGAGCCCTCCGCAGGCGGAAGTAATTATGATCGTGTCCACCCCTAGTCTGTAGAGGATGCGCAGCGGGAAAGTCGTTTCCAGCGGCGTATATCCCTCATATCCGTGCACCCGGCCTTGCAGTACTGCCACCGGTGTTTGCGCGACGCGGCCGATCACCAGCATGCCGCGATGACCCTCGACCGTGGGACGCGGAAAGTGAGGAATGGCGGAATAGGGGATCACCACGGAATCATCGACCGTCTCGGCGAAGGAGCCGAGACCGGAGCCAAGGATAATCCCGACACGCGGAGCTGCGCTGGTCCGCGCGCGGATTGTGGCTGCGGCCTGTGCGGCTTTTTCGTAAATATCGATTGTCATGATTGTCCTTGAATGACGCTGTTCTTCAGCGGCAAAAGTAATTGAGGCCGGGCCGCGTCAGCCAGCCGAATTGCTGCGCAGCGGAGTATGCCCGGACGGCCTGTATATGTCGATACACCCTAGCGAAGGAAGACGCTCACGATCGAGGCAGACATCAGGTTGGCCATGGTGCCTGCGAGCATGGCGCGGAAGCCCAAGCGGGCCAACTCGGCCCGTCTCTCCGGAACCAGCGCGCCGATGCCACCGATCTGGATGCCGATCGAGCCCAAGTTGGCGAAACCGCAGAGAGCGAAGGTGGCGATGGTGAAGGAGCGCGCGTCGAGCATGGTCCTTTGCGCGTTCAGCATCGAGTAAGCAAGCAGCTCGTTGGTCACCATGCGCGTCCCCAGAAGGTTGCCGACAAGGCGAGCGCTGTGCCAAGGGATTCCGATGAGCCACGCAACCGGGGAGAAGAGTACCCCAAGAATCTGGTCGAGGCTTGCCGGAAAGGGAAGGCGATGCGCGCCGAGCCACGCATGCAGACCGCCCAGAATTCCGTTCACCAGGGCGATCAGCGCCAAAAAGGAAATGAGCATAATGGCGACATTGAATGCCAGTCGTCCTCCGTCGAGTGTGCCGCGAGTGATGGCGCCCAGCAGATTCTCGTTGCGATGCTCTTCGGTCGTGGGTATATGCAATGTGCCCAGAGTCGCGGGCACGGCGGTCTCCGGGACCAGCATCTTGGCCACCAGAACGGTTCCCGGCGCGGTCATGATCACGGCGGCGAGCAGATGCTGCGCCTGAACGCCATAGAGAATATAGGCGGCCATCATGCCGCCGGAGACATGGGCCATGCCGCTGGTCATGATGGTCATCAATTCCGAGCGTGTTGCTTCGGAGAGAAAGGGCCGGATGCTCAGCGGGGCTTCGGTTTGCCCCATGAAGATGCTGGCCGCCACGTCCAGCGACTCCGCACCGCTGATCTTCATTGTCGCCTGCATCAGACGGCCCAGAACTCGGACGATGCCTTGCATGATGCCGAAATAATACAGAACGGCGAAAAAGGCGGAAACGAAGATGATGGGAGGCAGAGCTTGAAAAGCGAAGACAAAGCCAAGTGGCGATTGCTGCTTGCCCAGAGGGCCAAAGACAAATTCCGAGCCGACGAAGGAGTAGGAGAGAAAGCGGTCGAATCCCTCCCCTGCGAAGGCCAGAGCGCGCTCCCCCGCCGGGAAGCGCAACACGAGCGCGGCAAAGAGAAACTGCAGCGCCAGTCCCCAAGCCGCCGTCCGCCAGCGAATGGACCGCCGGTTTGTGGAAAAGATCCATGCCAGCAAAAGCATTGCCACCAATCCCAGCAAACCGCTCCATCGTCCCAAGCGAATCTCCTCATTGCGTTGTCTATGTTGTGACCTGAGCGTAACGGCAGCACTGCTCTACCGCAACACTTTCCGGCAAGGGGCGGCGAATCCGCTCTATCCTGTCTATCCTGGCATCTATCCTGGCAGAAGACCCCGCTCGGGAGACGGATGACAGCAAGGAAGCAAACACGGCCGACGGCGAAGAAAGCCGCAAAGCGGCGGCAATCATCTCGCTCGAAAGGGGATCGGCCACAGACTGAGAACGTTCCCTCGGCTGCGCTCGGGATGACAATCCTAAGTCTCTTTCACCCCGCCACCCGGGAGTGGTTCCGTTCCGTCTTTGAGCGCCCAACTGCTCCGCAGATCCTCGGTTGGCCGGCGATTGCGCGCGGCGAAGACACGCTGATTCTCGCACCGACGGGAACGGGCAAAACTTTGACCGCCTTTCTCTGGTGCCTCGACCGCTTGATGTTCGAGCCTCCTGAAGCAGCGAAGGCCGGCTGCCGCGTGGTCTATATCAGTCCGCTCAAAGCTCTGGCAGTCGATGTAGAACGCAACCTCCGAACGCCTCTGGCCGGCATCGTGAAGATGGCTCAACGCGCCGGAGTTCAGGTTTATCCCCCTGAGATCGCCATCCGTACAGGGGATACTTCGCAGAAGGAGCGCAGCCGCTTCCGGCGGCATCCCGCCGACATACTCATCACCACTCCGGAGTCCCTCTATCTGTTGCTCACCTCGAATGCCGCGGCGAGCCTGGTCCATGTAGACACCGTGATCGTCGATGAAATTCATGCGCTGGTTCCCACTAAGCGCGGGGCGCATCTCGCGCTTTCGCTCGAGCGGCTCCAGGCCCTCGCCGGCCGGCGAGTGCAGCGCATTGGCCTCTCCGCAACGCAGCGGCCGCTCGAGGAGGTCGCCCACTTCCTCGGCGGAGTGCAAGAAGGGCCAACCGGGGGCGAGGCCGGTCCGATCCTCTACCGGCCAGTGACGATTCTTCACGCCACGGAACCGAAGCAGCTCAAACTGCGTGTCGAGGTGCCGGTCGAGGACATGGCCCGGCTAGGGCAAGCTGAGCCCCCGGATGGAGCCGCTGCGACGGATGCGATGCGGAAATCGATCTGGAGCGCCATTCATCCGCGGCTGGTCGAGCTTGTCCGGGAGCGCCGATCGACGATCATCTTCGTCAACAGCCGGCGAATCGCGGAGCGAATGGCCGCGGCTCTCAACGAGCTTGCCGGTGAGCCGCTCGCGCGGGCCCACCACGGCTCGCTCGCCGCCGCGCAGCGCGCGGAGATCGAGGAGCAATTGAAGGCAGGCAAACTGCGCGCCTTGGTCGCTACCTCCTCGCTCGAGCTGGGCATCGACATGGGAGCCGTCGATCTGGTCGTGCAAATCGAGGCTCCTCCATCGGTCGCGAGCGCGGTGCAGCGCATCGGCCGGGCCGGGCATCAGGTGGGAATCGCGAGCGAAGGCATCATTATCCCGAAGCATCGCGCCGATCTTATCGCCTGTGCAGCCGTCACCCGCGCGATGCACGACGAACTGGTTGAGGAGACCCGGTTTCTGCGCAACCCGCTGGACGTGCTGGCCCAGCAGATCGTGGCCATCGTCGCGCAGCCTCCAGCATCGCTGAGGTCATCACCGCATCAGTCACTGCCGCATCAGTCATCGCCGCATGAATTTGCGGCGCCTGAGACTCAAGTGGAGAAGCTCTTCGCGCTGGTACAGGGTGCGGCTCCATTCGGCAGTCTCAGCCGCGAGGCCTTCGATGGGGTCCTCGATCTGCTGGCCGGACGTTATCTGTCGGATGAATTCGCAGAGCTTCGTCCCCGGATCACGTGGGACCGCACGCGCAACACTCTGACGGCGCGCGAGGGCGCCAAGCTGCTCGCGATCCTGAATGGGGGAACGATTCCCGATCGCGGGCTCTATGGGGTCTTTCTCTCAGGCGCCAAGGGCAAGCCTGTCCGCGTAGGCGAGTTGGACGAGGAGATGGTCTTCGAATCGCGCACGGGAGATACCTTTGTTCTGGGAGCGTCGACATGGCGCATCGATGAAATCACGCGCGATCGGGTGCTGGTTTCGCCCGCGCCGGGCCAGCCGGGCAAGATGCCGTTCTGGCGCGGCGATGCCGCCGGCAGGCCGCTCGAGTTTGGCCGGCGCATCGGCCAATTAGTGGGTGAGCTGCGCGCCTTGCCGCGCAATGCCGCTCTCAGCAAGCTGGCGCTTGAGCATGATTTGGACCCGCTTGCCGGGGAAAATCTCATCCGCTTTCTGGCTGCCCAGGAACTTTCGACGACCGAGGTTCCGGATGACCGCACCCTGGTTATCGAGCGGACGCGCGATGAGCTGGGAGACTGGCGTGTTTGCGTGCTCACGCCTTTCGGCAACCGGATTCACGCGCCGTGGGCGATGGCCATCATGGGGCGCATTCGCGAGAATCAAGGCCCCGAGGTCGAGGCGATGTGGGGCGACGACGGATTTGTCTTGCGGTTTCCCGACATGGAAGCGCCGCCCGACCCCGGCCTCTTTCTGCTTGATCCCGCCGAGGTGACGGATCTGGTGTTGCGCGAGCTGAGCGCGAGCGCGCTCTTCGCGGCGAAGTTCCGGGAGAGCGCCGCCCGCGCGCTGCTGCTACCCCGGCGCCGCGCGCAGGGCCGCGCTCCGCTCTGGCAGCAGCGCAAGCGCGCCCACGATCTGCTCTCCGTTGCCGCGCGCTATCCATCCTTTCCTATCCTGCTCGAGGCGTATCGGGAATGCATGCGCGACGTCTTCGACATGCCTGCTCTGGTCGAGACGCTCGATGCCATCCAGAAGCGCACCCTGCGCGTCCACGTTGCCGACACGCGCACGCCTTCTCCGTTTGCCTCGTCGGTGCTCTTCAGCTACGCGGCCAACTATATTTACGATGGCGATGCCCCGCTTGCCGAACGCCGCGCGCAGGCTCTCTCGATCGATCAGGAGCAATTGCGCAACCTGCTCGGGGACACCGGCCTGCGGGAGCTGCTCGACGCCGAGTCGATCTCGAGCGTGGAGGAGCAGCTTCAAGGGCTGAGAGAGACGCAGCGAGTGCGCTCCGCCGATGGCATCCACGACCTGCTCTTGCGTCTTGGCGATTTGTCGCGCGCGGAGATCGTCAAACGGTTGGCTGATCCGGATTTGGCCGGTCACCTCGAGCGGCTGCTGCGCGCGCGGCGCGCTCTCGAAATCAAGATCGCGAAAGCCCAGCGCCTGATCGCGGTCGAAGATGCGGCCCGCTACCGCGACGCGCTTGGCATTGCTCTGCCGCCCGGGCTTCCGGAAGCGTTGCTTGAACCGGTTTCAGAGCCGGTGCTCGAACTTGTTCGCCGCTTTGCACGCACGCACGGTCCCTTTACCCTGGACGAGATCGCAGCGCACTTTGGCCTTGCCGCGCACGAGGTCGAGCGTGCTCTGCACGCGCTCGCCGCCAGCGGCCATGTTCTCGAAGGAGGATTCAGGCCCGGCGGTGTTTACCGCGAATGGCTGGATGCCGAGGTCCTGCGGCAGGTCCGGCAAAAGTCTCTGGCGCGGCTGCGGCGCGAGATCGAGCCGATCGAGCAACCGGCGCTGGCACGCCTGGAAACCCATTGGCAGGGCGTGCTGGTTCGCCGCCGTGGTTTGGATGCGCTGCTCGATAGCGTCGAACATCTCCAAGGAGCGCCTCTTCCCGCGTCGCTGGTCGAGAGCGCGATCCTGCCGGCGCGGCTTGCCGGCTATCTTCCCAGCCAACTGGATACGCTGATCGCGGCAGGAGAGGTGGTCTGGTGCGGCCTGGGCCCACTGGGCGAGCGCGATGGCCGAATTGCCTTGTTTCTGGCGGACAAGCTCACCACGCTCTTGCCCGCGCGCGCCGGAGGTGAGCTTGAGACGCCATTGAGTCCGCGAGAGGTTTTGCTGGTGGAGCAGCTCGGCCGCGGCGGTGCAACTTTTTTCGCGCAACTGCATGAAGCGGCGGGCGGGGGTTATCCGGGGGAGACTCTCGATGCGCTGTGGAGCCTGGTATGGCGTGGCATGGTGACCAATGACACCTTCCACGCACTGCGCTCCTACGTTGCGCGGCCGCCTTCCTCTCGTCAGCCCAAGCGCCAGCATAACCTGGCCGCGTTTCGCTCCCGGCGAACCACGCCGCCCAGCGGGCAAGGCCGCTGGACGCTGGTTCCCGCGGCTCGCGCCTCGCACACCGAATGGAGTCATGCGGCCACCAACCAATTGCTGCTTCGTTACGGCGTGCTTACCCGTGAGTCGATCGCGCAGGAAAACCTGCCGGGCGGCTTCAGCGCGATTTACGAGGTGCTCAAGGCACTCGAAGCCCGCGGCACGGTTCGCCGCGGCTATTTCGTGGCCGGCTTGGGAGCGACTCAATTTGCCCTGCCCGCGGCGGTCGATCTGCTGCGCGTGCTGCGCAATGGACCACCACTCGAGAATCCCGAGATGGTTTCCCTCGCGGTCACGGATCCCGCGAACCCATATGGCTCGGTTTTGCGCTGGCCCCAGGCTGTTCAACCCCAGGCTG
Source organism: uncultured Acidobacteriaceae bacterium (assembly GCA_963746665.1). Classification (GTDB taxonomy): domain Bacteria; phylum Acidobacteriota; class Terriglobia; order Terriglobales; family Acidobacteriaceae; genus PALSA-350. The sequence goes on from CAVVBW010000001.1 coordinate 999,742, forward strand.
TTCAAGATGAGGCTTCCGGCGGCGCGGGACGCTTGCTCTCACGCAGCGTGGGCGCAAGCGTCATCTTGCGCAACGGCGAACTGGCGGCATATTTCCGCCGCGGCAATCCCCACCTGCAGGTCTTCTTGCCCGACGAAGAGCCGGAGCGATCGAATGCGGAGCGGGATCTTAGCCGGTTTCTCGCTCTTCTCGCTCGCGAGGAGATGCAGGGCGGCGAGGATCGCCGGGGCGGCATGCTGATCTCCACCGTGAACGGCCAGCCCGTAGGGTTCAGCCCGCTGGCGCCGTTCCTCAAGGACGCGGGGTTTCAAGCCGCGCCGCCTGGTTTCAATCTTCGCCGGCTTCCGGCTACCGCAAGCCAAGCGCCGTGAGCGCACGGGGATCGGCGACGGGCGCCCCTTGCGGATAGGTCACCAGACCGAAGTTGGGTGTGCGATAGTCCCACATGGCCCAGCCAAATCCATTCTGCTCAAGCGCCACACGGACATCGTGCAGCCACGCGCTGCGCATCGATCCCGGGGTGCTCCCGGGGGACATGTCCCGGTTGGAGATGTCAACGCCAAACTCGCCGCACCACACCGGCACGTTATGGAGATCGCTCCATTTGCGCGCGTAGCCGATCTGGGATGCGATATGCGCCGAGTTCCACTGGTCGAAATCGTATTCGTTGATCTTGAATTGAAGGTCGAGGCTCTGATTCTCATCCGGCGCGGAGCCCGGCGACTGTGACGGATACGGATAGGCGCCCTTTGGTTCCGTGTTTTGCTGCACGAATTCTCTCGGCAGATAGTAGTGAAAGGTGTAGATCACGTTGTCGAGGGGCAAGGGCTGAAGCCGTAACAGATCTTCCAATCCGGAATACCTTCCGGCCGTCGCGATGATCGTCTGCCTGGGCGCGGCGAGCCGTATGGCCTGTGCCGTCTGCTCCTCGAGCGTGGGCCAGTCTTGGACGACGTTCGGCTCGTTGAGGATTTCAAAGAACACCCGTTCGGGATCGTAACTGGCGTAATGAGCCGCGAAGGCTCCCCAGAAGCTTATAAATGCCTGCTGCGCTTGCGGGCTCTCGTTTAGCTGAGACTTGTAACTGTCATTGGGAAAGATAACCAGCACGACGTTGAGCTGGTCTTCGAGGATCTCGCCGACTGCGTTGTCGAGCAGCGCAAGATAGTTCGCGTTCAGTCCATTCGCCGGCGCTCCGTCGAGTAGCGGCGCCGGATCGATAGGCAGCCGGACATGGTCGAAGCCGAGCCGATGAATCAGCTGGAAGTCTGCGGGCGTAATAAAAGCGTTGAGCCGGCCAGGAGAATAATCGCTCATCTGCGCGAACCACCAACTCGCATTGATGCCGCGCCGCAATCGTGAAGCCCGCCCGAACGCAGGATTGACGGCGGTCTGTGCGAGCGCTCGCGGCAAGGGGAAGCAGACGGCGCTCAAGCAGAGACAAAAGAGGGGGATAAGACGCGTCACGAGCACAATAAGCCACCAACCCGCATTTCTCACCAGCTATCTGCTGCGGTGGCCGATAAGGCTGTGTCTACGGCGTTGCGCTCGGTCACCGTGCTCGACGTACTGTCAAGTACGCCTGCGCGCGCTAACCATCGCGCGCCTTGTATCCACAGCCTTCTCCCCCGCCTCGCTACGACACCTGGTGAGAAATGCGGGCTAAAGAGAATCGCTGGAAGTGTTACTTGCCGTCGTCGTCGCTGCCCTTGATCGCGCCAAAGATCTTGCCGAAGAATCCTTTTTTCTTCTTTTGCTGTTGCTGGTCCTGCGCGGCAGCGGGCGTGGGCGGCGTTGCGGGGGGAGCATTCACGGCGCGCTGCGGGGCGGCTTGTACGACGGACGGCCCAGGCTGTGCGGCGCCGGGAATGCTGGGAGCCACGGCGGTCTGTTTGCCAATTCCAAAAAGCCTTTGCATGAGAGTTCTCTCGCCGTTCGCACGATCGCAGGTATCCGTAGGCGCGGTACCGTCGAGAAACGCTACGTCATAGTCGACCGGGCAGCTCGCATCGGCCAGCAGGTTGGTGACCTTATCGATGCGCATTACCGAAACTCCAGGAGGAGGAACAAACTCCTTGGTATCCGAGTATTGCGGCAACAGAACGGCCCGTTTCATAAAGTTGGTCCAGATGGGCACCGCGGCGTGCGCGCCCTCTATCTTCAAATCGGTGTAGTCGTCGTTGCCCACCCACACCACACAGAGCAAGTTGCTGGTGAAGCCGGCAAACCAGGCATCATGTTCGGTGCCTGTCTTCCCCGCCGCTGGAGCGGTGAATCCCAGCGCCCGTACCCCGGCGCCCGTGCCCGCGTTGATGACATTTTCCATGAGAGAGAGCGTCAGGTAGGCGGCGCGCGGATCGAGGATGGGCTTCGAGCTCGGCGTGTAGTCCTCGAGTACATCGCCATCGGCGGAGCGGATGGAGGCGAGCACCCAAGGATCGATTTCTACGCCGCCATTGGCAAAGACCGTGTAGGCGCCAGCCATATCGAGAGGCGTGGCATCGTAGGCGCCTAACGCAACCGAGGGCGTGCCTCGAGCGGACTTGATGCCGGCATCGCGGGCGAGCGCCGCGACATTGTTGTATCCGACCATTTGCGCCAACTCTACGGTGGCGTTGTTCAGCGACATTTGCAGCGCCAGGCGCGCGGTTACCTGCCCGTTGTACTTTGTCGAGTGGAAATTGCCCGGCGAATAGCCATCTTCGAAGGTCGTCAGGTCGTTATTGAGCGGGGTGACGGCGGTAAAGACCCCACTTTGCTGGCCTGGGTCGGGTGGTGGGGGCTCGGCGCTCCCCCCCACGGCGGCGACATCTTGTACTGCGGGAGTGTCGGTGGTGGGCTGGGTAAGGACGGTGCCCGAGAGGCTCGTGTTATAGGCGGCGGCATAGACAAAGGGCTTAAAGACGGAGCCGGTCGGCCGATGGGTGATCGCATGGTCGAGCTGACTTGCTCCGTAATTGCGTCCGCCCACCAGCGCCAGTACTTGGCCGGTATGAGGATTGAGCGCGACCAGCGCCACCTGGGGATAGGTCGCCGGCGTGGTGTCACCCTTCTTCACGCGGCGGGCATGCGCCTTCTCTACCTGCTCATCGACCGCCGCCATTCCTTCGGTGACCGCTTCGGTCGCTTGCCGCTGCAGATCGGGATCGAGCGAGGTGTAGATGCGCATGCCGTCGTTGTTGAAATCGGTATCGCCCATCCGCTGCGCCAGCCGGTCGCGCACCAAGTCGACGAAGTAGGGCGCCTCACCCGCGTCGATATTCATCGGGTTCAGGTGGAGGCCTTCCGCCTTGGCGCGTTCCGCCTGTGCCCTGGTGATTTTGCCGAGCTCGGCCATCGTGTCGAGCACCAGGTTACGGCGCTCGATGGCCCGCGCCGGATGGCGGTAGGGATTGAGATAGCTTGGGATGCTGGATCATGCCCGCCAATAAAGCGCATTCCGCGAGGTCCAATTGGCGTACATCTTTGCCGAAGTAGGTCAGCGCCGCCTCGCCGAAGCCATTGATGGCGAAGCTGCCCACCTGACCCAAAGGAATTTCATTGGCGTACATCTGGAAGATCTGCTTCTTCGTGAAGCGGTGCTCCAACTGATAGGTAATGGCGATCTCGATGATCTTGCGCTTGAGCTTGCGTTCCGGCGAGAGGAAGATGCCGCGCGAGAGCTGCATCGTCAGGGTCGAGGCGCCGCCGCGATAGCGGCGGTCTCCGCGCAGATCGTGCCACATCCATCCGATGGTGCTGTAGAAGTCGACCCCCCATGCTCGAAGAAGCGGCGGTCTTCAATCGACGTGACCGCATTCACGAGGTTGGGTGGCATTTCGTCGTAGGTAATGAGTCTGCGTTTGGTGCGGTTTCGATCCTCGGAGAGCCCGGTGATCAACTGCGGTTCGAGCTCATATGCATCGATCGACTGCCCGCCGTCGCCGGTGATCTGGCCGACCAGCCCCTTGCTAAAGGAGATCGTGGCGCCTTGTTCGGAGTGGTAGGACTGCGGTCCGGGATGGATGGTGATGTTCGATCCCGAGGTCGAAAAGGTTCCCAACTGCGAACGATCCCGGTCGGTATCGCTGCTATAGCCCGCCGTCCGCAACTCAGCCGCGATCGCTTGGGCGCTCAACTTCTGGCCTACGCGTACTTCCTTCGGCGCCGCGTAAATCTTGGCCGTCTGTTCAAAGAGCGGCTTTTGCAAGCGCACGTCGACGATGCGCTGATACTTGTAATAGTAGTAGCCGAAGACGGATCCGCAAATCGCGATACCGAGCAGCGCAATGCCGCAAACGGCGGCCAGCGCCGTATAGCGGATGCGATGCATGCGGTATTCACGTACGGCGTTCTGTTTGAATCCCAAATGCGGCTCCAACCTACTGTCAGAACTATGAGAAGACTTCTACAGCGCTTTCCCGTGCAATGCTCGTGAGCAGCCGGGCCACCTGAGAGATTTCAACATCTTGGCTGGCAGAGGTGGAGCGGGTTACCAACTCAAGATACCCTTCGGCAGCTTTTTTGCCCACATTGACTCTGTAGGGTATTCCCACTAAGTCCGCGTCTTTGAATTTGACTCCGGCGCGCTCGTCCCTGTCATCAAGGAGCACATCGAAACCCGCATCTTCCAGTTGCCTGGCTACTCGTTCCCCAGTCGCCACCAAGTTGGCGTCCCGAACATTGGTTATCGTGACCACCACGTCGAAGGGCGCGATCGAGGAAGGCATCCAGAAGCCGTTGTCGTCATGGTTCTGCTCAATGGCCGCCGTGAGGATGCGGTCCATGCCGATGCCGTAGCACCCCATGATGGGCATGATCTCCTTGCCGTTCGAGTCGAGCACGCGCGCGCCCATGCTCTGCGAATACTTGTAGCCCAGCTTGAAGATGTGTCCAACCTCGATGGCTTTGGCAATGGTAAGCGGACCGCCGCAATTCGGACATCCTTCGCCCTCCGATACGTTGCGGATATCGGCAATCACCGTGGCCCGAAAATCCTTGCCAGGCGTCACATTGCGAAGGTGATAATCGAGTTTATTGGCGCCGCAGATCATGTTCTTGCGGCCCTCGAGAGCCCGGTCAAGCACGACGGTCAACCCGCCGGACATCGGCTTTTCGGCGGCCTCGAGCCCCACCGGTCCCAGATATCCCGCCGGGGCCTTGAAGAATTGCGTCAGCTCGTCTGCCTGCATCGGGCGTAATTCGCTTGCGCCCAGGAGGTTGAGGAGTTTTATCTCGTTGATGGAGTGATCGCCCCGAAGAAAGACCGCGACCGGCTGGCCGCCCGCGATATACGCTACCGTCTTGATGTCGTGAGCCGGCGAAATTCCGAGAAACTCCGCCACATCGGCGATCGCCCCCTTACCGGGGGTGTGCACCGGCTCCGGTTGGCCATCGCCGGTTGGCGGAAGGTCTTCGACCGGCGGCAGCTGGGAGGTGGCCTTCTCGACGTTCGCCGCATAGCCGCACTTCGCGCAGCTTGCGATCCAATCTTCACCGGCATCGCTTGAGACCATGAACTCCTGCGACTGGGATCCGCCCATCGCGCCCGAGTCCGCATCCACCGCAACAAAATTCAGTCCGCAGCGAGTAAAGATCCTGCGGTATGCCTGGTCGTGCTTGTCGTAGCTTTCGTCGAGCCCGGCGGCATCCACATCGAAGGAATAGCTGTCCTTCATGATGAACTGGCGCACTCGCAGCAGACCCGACCTCGGCCTGGGCTCGTCGCGGAACTTGGTCTGAATCTGATACCAGATCTGAGGCAATTGCTTATAGCTGCGCAGTTCCTTGCGCGCGATGTCGGTCATCACCTCTTCATGGGTCATGCCCAGAGCCAGCCATGCGCCCTTGCGGTCCTGGAGGCGGAACATATTCTGGCCCATGCCGGTCCAACGCCCGCTCTCTTCCCAAAGTTCGCGAGGATGGAGGGCCGGCAGCAGGAATTCCTGACCGATCGCGTCCATCTCCTCCCGGACGATGGCGATGATCTTGTTCAAAGATCTTTGGCCGAGGAAAAGATAGCAGTACACACCGGCGCTCAACGGCCGTATGTAACCGGCCCGCAGCAGAAACTTATGGCTGGCGGCCTCTGCATCCGCCGGTGCTTCCCGCAAAGTAGGAATAAAAAGCTTCGACCAACGGTGCATTCTTTTTCTCGGGGCGCCACTTTCTATACCCATTCTAAATGCCTCGGGGGGCCAGTTACCCCCATGACTGCGCCAGAGCAGAGGGGGCGTCGCGGAAGACAATACCCGGCTTAGAAGATAGGCGGTTGCCGGCGCAACATCGGGTCCAAACCCCACAGATCGTGCAGATGGAGGACGCCGGCAATGCCCCCTTGGTCATCGACGACCGCCAGCGCCGTGATCTTGTTCTCTTCCATGGACTTGAGCGCGCGGGTGCCAAGCTCGTCAGCCGCAATGGTCTTAGGCGAGGGGTTCATGACCTCCCCTGCGCTCATAGCCAAGGCGTCCGGCCCCTTCCGCTCGAGCAGCCTTCTCAGGTCTCCATCGCTGATGATGCCAACCAGGAGGCCACTCTCGGCGGCCACGGTAGTGATTCCCAAGCCTTTGCGGCTCATCTCGTAGATGACGGCAGTCATCCGCGTGGTGGGTGCGACTTTGGGGATGGCATCGCCCTTATGCATCAGATCGCGGACCCGCGCCAGTTTCTTGCCGAGGTTTCCACCGGGGTGCAAGTCGGCAAAATCCTCCGGCTGGAAGCCGTTCTTGAGGGAGACCGCGATAGCCAGCGCATCGCCCAATGCCAGCATGGCAGTCGTCGATGCCGTGGGCGCCAGGCCCATGACGCAGGCCTCCTGTTCCACGCTGGTATCAAGCGTCACATCACTGGCCAAGGCGAGGGTTGAATTTAAAACCGAGCAAAAGCAGATGAGCGCGTCGCCGACCCTCTTGAGAGTGGGAAGCAGCCGTACAATTTCCTCGGTTTCGCCGCTCGAAGAGAGCGCGAGGACAACGTCGCCTTTGGCCAGCATGCCCAGATCGCCGTGCAGCGCCTCGGCTGGATGCAGAAACAGGGACGAGGTTCCTGTTGAATTCAGGGTCGCGGCAATCTTTTGCGCAATGATTCCGCTCTTTCCCATTCCGGTAACGACGACACGGCCATGCGTCTGCCCGCAGCCGGCCACCAGGCTGACGGCGCGGGCAAAGGACGCTGCCATTTCTCCCTCGAGCCGGTCGGCCAAGGCAGCCAGCGCCTGGGCCTCAATGCGTACAAGTTGAGCTGGGGTGAGCTGAGCCATGGAGTTTTGCGGAAAAGACCCGTTCTGCCAATCACTTCGATCCTGCCGATCTCCGATCCGCCCGTTCCGAAGAGGTATACCGGGGCAGGAAGACCGGGAGAGGGACAGTGGTGATCTCGAAAAAGTAGGCGCACCAGGAGTATAAAGCGGGGAGTATAAAGCGGGGAGTACAAAGCGGGAGTGGGCGCGGTCGCATAAATCCACGGCAAGCTCTAAAATGTATGGGGTTGTGCCGGCTAGGACCGCCGGAGGACCGCCGGCCCGGGTTTTTGTAACCTTCAGGGTCGTGAGGAGTCCGCTATATGAGGAAGGGAAGTCGAACGTGAAGCGCAATCAATGGGTCATCGTTCTGGTTTTCGGTGCGTTGGCACTCATGGTTTGGTCCGGCGCGACAAACTTGAAACGCCGTAGGCAACTTGCCCAGGGGCATATGCCCGCGATGCTGGTACCCGAAAATCAAAGCAACCAGTCGGTGCAGCAGGACGTCTCGAGCGACGAGGGCCTGCCCAATCTGCGCGGCAAAACCGCGCCGAATTTCACCCTGCGCACCACCGAAGGCAAAAAGCTCTCTCTTTCCGACTATAAGGGCAAGGCTGTCTTGATCAACTTCTGGGCCACTTGGTGCGCGCCCTGCAAGATCGAGATGCCCTGGTTTGTGGCCTTGCACACTGAATATGCGCCCCAGGGGTTTGAGATCCTCGGCGTCTCTGAAGACGATGCCACCGTCAGCCTGGCACAGCTTGCCAAGTTCGGCCGGCAACAGTCGATCAACTATCCGCTGCTCATGGGAGACGACGCAATCTCGCATCGATATGGCGGCATTGAATTTCTGCCGACCTCCTACTTTGTCGGCCGTAATGGAAAAATCGTTGCGGAGACCGCCGGGCTTGTTTCGAAAGACGAAGTAGAGGCCAACATCAAGAAAGCCCTGGCCGCCGGGAGCTAGAGCCTGTTCTTAACTTCTAGGACGGCAGCGACGGGAGCTAATTTTCCCGAGTGCAAGGAGCGAGGAGTGACAAATACCGGGCGTATTTTAGCGACGAGCGACACAGCAATCGGGAAAATTCGCCCCGTCCCTTCGGGTTGTGGTGAAAATGGGGCCATACTTCGTTGTCATCCTTGCATGGGGGCCCGCCACACGCCGCGGACTCCGCCTCGTCTGGCCCCATTTTCACCTGCAACGCTGTCCGCCCTGGAAGTTAAGAACAGGCTCTAGCATGCGCTGGATCGCGATCGCCGTGCTCGCCGTTCTCACGCCCCTCACACTGGCAGCCTTCCAGGCCCAGCAGGGGCTGAAGAGCCAACCTCTGCCGCTCCCCGGGGGCGCAACTCCGCTATCTCCTCCAAGTGCAACCGATGCCGTCCAATTTTTCCCACCCGGTCAGATTCGGGTTGAGGCCGGGCATCCGACGCTGGTCGATCTTCGCTTTCGCGTGGCGAACGGCCTGCACATCAATTCGCACGCTCCACACGACAAGTACTTGATCGCAACGCGCTTGGCGGTGATCGAAGGGCAGGGCATCCATGTCGCTGCCGTCGACTTTCCAGCCGGCACCGATTATGCGCTGGCGTTTTCTCCCAAGGAGAAGCTCAACGTCTACACCGGTGATTTTGTGCTCCAGGCACATCTGACGGCGCAGCCCGGCGAGCATCACTTAGCAGCCGAACTGCACTACCAGGCCTGCGATATGAACGCCTGCATGCCGCCGCGGGATCTTCCTATTTCAGTGAGCGTGGTTGCCAAGTAGCTACTAGCTTCTAGCCACTAGCTACTAGCTTCTAGAGTGGAGGCGCGGCGCAGCCTGGCGACGACGCGCTCCTTGCCGAGCGCCATCATGACAGCAAAGAGACTGGGAGCCACGCTTTGCCCGGTGAGCGCCACGCGCGATCCGTTGATCAGCACGCCGGCCTTCAGGCCTTTTTCCTCCGCGAACGCGCGGAGGAGATTCTCATTTGCAACCTCGGTGAACTCCTCCGCCAACTGGTACCGGTCGCCCAACTCCGTCAACTGCACGCGTGTCGGAGCGTCTTTTAGGAATTTTGCGACCGCGCCGGGATCGTATTCGTATTGATCGCTGAAGTAAGCGCGAAATGACTGTGCGAAGTCCTTCAGGTTGCGCGCTCTCGGCTGGAGCAGGGCAATCGCCGCCAGGATCTCCGGCCGGCTTCGGTCGGGTATCCAGCCCGCTTTTTGCCATTCGGCTTCAATCAAGGGCAAAAGCTGCTCAGGGGAATAGCGCCGGATCCACTCGGTATTGAACCAGCCCAACTTGTCTATGTCGAAGACGGCATTGGACCGCGAGATGCCCTCGAGCGAGAAAAGCCCGACAAGTTCCTGTGAGTCGAAGATTTCACGGTCTTTTTGGCCGGCGTCCTTGGGGATGCGGCCCGGCGTCCATCCGAGCAAAGCAAGAAAGTTACGGAATGCTTCCGGCACGATTCCGAGGTCCTGATAAGCCATGACGCTGGTAGCACCATGACGCTTGGAGAGGCGGGTCTTGTCCGGTCCGAGGATGAGGGGGACGTGCGCGAAAACCGGCAGATCTTTGCCTAAGGCGCGGTACTCAAGCACCTGTTTTGGCGTGTTCGAGAGGTGATCCGCACCGCGGATGATGTGGGTGAGCTCCATATCCAAATCATCGGCGACCACGCTCAGGTGGTAGGTGGGAATGCCATCGGAACGCAGGAGCACGAAGTCTTCGAGCTCGGCATTGGCGAACTCCACGCGCCCCACCACCGCGTCGTCAAAGGCGGTGACGCCGCTCTCGGGCACGGCAAAGCGAAGAGCGCAAGGCTCCCCCGCGTGAAACCGCTCTTCGGCAATTTGGGGGTCGAGGCGGCGACAGGAGCGGTCGTACATCGGCGGTTTGCCCTGGGCGGAGGCGCGCGCCCGGCGCTGCTCCAACTCCTCTTTCGTGCAGAAGCAGCGGTAGGCGTGTCCCCGCTGGAGCAGTTCTTCAGCGATAGCGTGGTAAAGCCCGATCCGCTTGGATTGAAAGAAGGGACCCTCGTCCCAATCGAGGCCGAGCCAACTCATGCCGTTGAGGATTCCTTCGACCATCTCTTCGGAAGAGCGCTCGAAATCGGTATCCTCAATGCGCAGAATGAAGGTTCCGCCGGTATGCCGGGCGAAGAGCCAATTGAAAAGGGCGGTGCGCGCGCCTCCTACATGCAGGTAGCCGGTGGGAGACGGAGCGAAACGGACGCGGGGCTTTTTGGGGGAATCTGGCATCGCTTTGCCGGGCAAGTTTCAGGCTCTAGGTAATATCGTCCGTGTCGAAGGACGGGATCGTTGTCTTGCGGCGGGATGACGGCTCGCCGTGGGCCTCGTTCACCAGATCGCTCAGCGCTTCTTCGACGTTTTCCTGGCTTTCGATGGCGGCTTCCATACGGGTCAAGCGATCTTCATCCTCAGCTTGTTCGAGCAAAACAATGGCATGAGCCTCAGCCATGTGATCTTGTTTCAAACCCTCGGGCGTTTTTGCCTTGATACCGACCGCGTTAGGCCTAATCCGCAGCAACTCCGCGATTCGCTCGCGTATTTCGCTTGCAATCGGTCCGATCTTGGGGGCAACCAAAACCAGCGTGGTGTCCACGTTGACGATGCGATAGCCCGCCGTCGTAACCTCTTCGAGCGCCAGCGTCAAGAAAATCGCTGAGTCGGCATTTTTCCATCGCTGGTCGCCGGGAGGGAAAAAGCTGCCGATATCCCCTACGGCGATTGCACCCAAGAGCGCATCCGTGATGGCGTGCAGAAGCACGTCTCCGTCGGAATGTCCGTGGAGGCCTTCCGGGTGATCGATGGAAACGCCGCCCAGCTTCAGAGGCACACCCGATTTGAAGGCGTGTGAATCCCAGCCATAGCCAATTCTCATGCTCATCGTTCTCTCGTCTCTCGTGCCGTCGAGCGAAGCCTTCGTATTCAGTCGCGCCGTCGCAAGTAAAATTCCGCCAGTTCCAGATCGCTCGGCTGGGTGATCTTTAAATTCTCCGGTGAACCCATTACCACAGCGACCCGGGCGCCGGACCGCTCTACGATGCTTGCCTCATCGGTTCCCAAGAATCCGTCCGCTTCCGCCTCAGCAAAAGCGCGCTTGAGAATGTGCGAGCGAAAGCCCTGTGGCGTCTGCGCCAGCACGACGTGCTCGCGCGGGATGGTGGCGGTAACGATTGCTCCATCCGCGGTGCGAGTGACCTGCTTGATGGTGTCCACGGCGGGTACGCCGACGATGGCCGCGCCATGCTTTCTGACCGCGTCAATGGTCCGCTCGATGGCCGCCGGATCGATGAGCGGTCGAACCGCGTCATGCACCAGGATAATATCTTCGTCGGCCGCCTGGATGGACTTGAGCGCATTGCCCACGGATTCCTGCCGATTGTCCCCGCCCACGACCACCTGTACCGGTTTTGCCAGCGTGTGCTCGGCGACCAGCGCCGTCATCCGGCTCAATTCCGTTTTGCGGACGGCCACATATATGGCGCTCACCCGAGGCACGGCGGCAAAGGCGCGAAGACTGTGCACCAGAATGGGCGAGCCCCCAAGCAAGAGAAATTGCTTGGGCGCATTCGGAGTGGTGTGGCCGGGAGCCATACGCGTACCAATCCCAGCGGCTGGCAAAATGACAAAAACCCGCATCGAAACCGGAGTATAGCAGGAGACCTGGACTAGGACCTCTTCACAACACTGGGATGAACAGCGTTGCCAGGGAAAAATCGGGCCGCCCCGAGCGATATACTGCGAGCATGTACCAGACGATCGTGGCAACGGTGGCGGATGCGCCCATCATCAGTCAACACAGACGGCGGATGTTCGTAGATGCTGGGCGCGCGGATAACCAGATATTGGACGTCATGGTAGAGCACTTCGAGCCATGGGTAGAGAGAATGCTGGCAGAGGGCAAGTACATCGGCTGGATTACGACGGCCGCCGGTCAGGTGGTCGCGAGCGCGGGATTGCTTATCCTTGACTGGCCGCCGCACCCGCTCGACCCGCGGCAGGACAAGCGGGGCTACCTCTTAAACGTCTTTGTCGAGCCGGAGTTCCGCCGCAAGCGGCTAGCAACCCATTTGATCGAGGTGGCGCTATCGGAGGCGCGCCGGCGCAAGATTCGCGTCGTCGCCTTGCATTCGACCGAGTCTGGCAGAGTTCTTTACGAGAGCAACGACTTCCGCCGCACGGACGAGATGTTCTACGTCGAGCCGGTTGAGGGATAACGGCCCATAAGCAGCTAATTAAGCAGCTATTAGCTTCTAGCCCCTAGCTTCTAGCACCACCCGCACCGATGCCCGTGTCTTCGCCAGCGCTTCAAGTACGTCTCTTCCATCCCGGACAGCGGCTTGCCGTCGCCGTATCGGGAGGCGCCGATTCGGTAGCCCTGCTGCGCCGGCTGCTGGAAGAACGGTTGAACCTGGGCTTGGTTCTTTCCGTTGTCCATGTTCACCACGGCATTCGCGGGGCTGAAGCAGATACCGACGCCGCCTTTGTCGCAGGCTTGGCCACGGCTCACAATCTCCCGCTACATCTCTACCAGGGGAACGCTCCTGCCGCCGCCGAGGCCCGGAGGGAGAGCTTGGAGGAGGCAGCTCGCGGTCTCCGTTACGGATTTTTCCGCGATCTCATCGGGGCCGGCCATGCGGAGGCCGTGGCCACGGCGCATACCCTCGACGATCAGGCAGAAACCGTTCTCCAGAAGCTTCTTCGCGGGGCCTGGACCGAGGGACTCAGCGGCATTCATCCGGTTCTCCAATGGGATCGGGGAAGCATTCTGCGCCCCTTTCTTGAGACCACCCACAAAGAGATCGAGGCTTGGCTTCGCCGGTTGGAGCAGCCGTGGCGCGAAGACGCGAGCAACCGCGACCTAGCGCACACGCGCAATCGGATCCGCCACGAGGTCTTGCCTCAGCTCGCCAGCCTGAATCCGGCGATTGCCCGGCAGTTGTCGCGCCTGGCCGCGATCGCCGCCGATGAGGAGCGCTACTGGCAAGAGGAGTTACGCCGTTTGCTACCGTCTCTGCTGCTGCCCGGCAAGCCAGTTCGGGGTGGAGGACGGTCGAGCTCGACCAGCCCCGGTGAGGCTTCACTGGGAATCGAGCGAGTACGCCTCCACGAACTGCACCCGGCGGTTGCGCGGCGGGTTTTGCGCGAGGCAGCGCGCCAAATGGGAGCCACGCTTAGCTTCGACCAGACCGAACTTCTCCTGGGTCTGAGCACCCTGGGTCTGAGCACCCTGGGTCTGAGCAAACGGGGTCTGAGCGACCCGGCGGAGCGGCGCCGCGGCAGAAAATTGGATCTCCCCGGAGGCGTGGTCGCGGAGCCAACACTGCGGGAGATCCGGCTGACGAAAAGCGCGCCCCGTTCGGCGCCTTTTACCGCTCCGGAATATCCTTTTCCGATTCCCGGCAGCGTCAGCGCTTTGGATCTCGGCGTTTTTCTCGACGGGCGGCCTGCCTCCGGCTTGGCGGAAGATGCCTGCGCTGCAAAAGTACGCTGCTGGAAGCCTGGAGACCGTGTGACTTTGGCGCACAGCCGCCGGCCCAAGAAGGTCAAGGAGGTGTTGGACCGGCTGCTAGCCGAAGGCAGCGAAAGGGAATCTTGGCCGGTGGTCGAGGTTGGAGGGCGGATTGTCTGGATGCGTGGGGTTGAGTTGGAGGCGCCGGAGTTTGTCTTTATCGAACGGGCCGCAGGCGCCACCGAGCGGGCCACGGGCGCCACCGAGCGGGCTGCGGGCGCCCCAGCGCTCGGAAAAGGCCTCTAAGAATGAACTTTTCCCGGCTTCCGGTGACTGGAGAGCTGCCGGTGTGTGACTTCGGGTGCAACGGTGCGTGCTCCGTGGGACCGCTTTCGTTCGCCAGGAGTAAAATAAGCTGACGCGATGGGCAAGTGTCGGTAAATACCCTTTTACCGTACTGGAGAGACTCCACAGTCTTCGGAATCTATAACGGATTTCTGCCGTCTAATAGGTGGGGCAGGGTTGCCAAGGGTTCTCGAGGGAAGTACCGGTTCTCCGCGGGGCGCGTGGGCGGCCTTTTCGAGTAGGGTAAGAGAAACGAGGATTTCGTGAATTCTACGGTCAAGACGATCATTTTTTGGGTATTCATCCTGGCATGCCTGGTTCTCCTGTGGCAGATCGTCCAGAAGAGCGCGGGGACAAGCCACGACCGGGAGATTTCATTCTCGCAGTTCATGCAGGATGCCCAGGGAAGCAAAGTAAGCGATGTGACGGTTGTGAACAACGAGGTCCATGGTCACTACGTCGCCGATAAAGAAGCCTTCCACACGACCGTTCCGGCGAACTATCCGGACATGTTCAAGATCCTCCAAGACAACCATGTCTCGATCACGGTCAAGGACACGCAAGGTAGCTCGTGGCTGCCGATCCTGATCAATTTCTCGCCGATTATCATCATCGGCGCGTTGTGGTTCTTCATGCTGCGCCAGATGCAGAGTGGCGGCAACAAGGCGCTCTCGTTCGGAAAGAGCCGCGCTCGCCTGCTCTCGATGCAGCAGAAGAAGATCACTTTCAAAGATGTGGCCGGGGTCGATGAGGCCAAAGAAGAGCTCAAGGAGATTATCGAGTTCCTGCGCGAAGCGCAAAAGTTTCAAAAGCTGGGCGGCCGCATTCCCAAGGGCGTTCTTCTCGTGGGCCCTCCGGGCACAGGCAAGACGCTGTTGGCGCGGGCGGTTGCAGGCGAGGCGAACGTACCGTTCTTCTCCATCTCCGGTTCGGATTTCGTGGAGATGTTCGTCGGTGTCGGCGCGAGCCGGGTCCGCGATCTCTTCGAACAGGGCAAGAAGAATGCACCGTGCATCATCTTTATCGATGAAATCGACGCTGTCGGCCGTCACCGCGGCGCCGGCTTGGGTGGGGGCCATGACGAGCGTGAGCAGACGCTGAACCAATTGCTGGTCGAGATGGACGGTTTTGAGTCCAACGACGGCGTGATTCTGATTGCCGCGACCAACCGTCCGGATGTTCTCGACCCCGCTCTGCTGCGGCCCGGCCGCTTCGACCGGCGCGTGGTTGTGGGCCGGCCCGATGTCCGGGGACGCGAAGAAGTTCTGCGCGTGCATGCCAAGAAGGTTCCCTTGGACGACGACGTCGATCTGCGCGTTCTGGCTCGCGGCACACCGGGATTCTCCGGCGCCGATCTCGCAAACATGGTCAACGAGGCGGCCCTCAACGCCGCTCGAGCCAATCGCAAGGCAGTGAAGCAATTCGATTTCGAGCTGGCCAAAGACAAGGTCATGATGGGCGCCGAGCGCAAGTCCATGCTCCTCTCCGAGGATGACAAGCGCGACACCGCTTATCACGAATCCGGCCACGTTCTGGTAGCGGCGAAGCGCGATCATGCCGACCCGCTGCATAAGGTCACCATCATTCCGCGCGGCATGGCCCTTGGCGTCACCATGCAATTGCCGGAGGAGGACAAGCACACGGTCACTAAGGATTACCTCGATACCCAGTTGGCCATTCTGATGGGCGGCCGGTGCGCCGAGGAGATCTTTATGTCGCGCAAGACAACCGGCGCCGGCAATGACATCGAACGGGCAACGGATCTCGCGCGGAAAATGGTTTGCGAGTATGGCATGAGCCGCATGGGTCCGCTTACTTTCGGTAAGAAGGAAGAGCAGATCTTTCTGGGCCGCGAGATCGCTCAACACCGCGACTTCTCGGAGGAAACGGCTCGCCAGATCGATGCGGAAGTTCGCAGCCTGGTCGATGATGCGTACAAGTCGGCTTATTCGATCCTCGACAACAACAAAGACATCATGCACCGCATGGCGCAGGCCCTGCTCGATCGGGAGACCCTCGATGCAGCTGAGATTCGCATGATCATCGAAGGCAAGGACCTTCCGCCTCTCCCGCTGAGCGGCGGTCCCGGCGCTCCGGCCGGCGATGTGCAGCATGTGATCAAGCCCGAGCCTGGCCGTGCACCCGGTTTTGGTGGAGAGAGCCAGCCCTCACCGGCATAACCAGGCTCTTAGCAAAGAGGCAGCCCTACGCGGTTGCCTCTTTGCTTTTGTCTTTTGTCTTTTGTCATTTGTTAGGGACGGTAATGCCGTGATCGCATTCTCCGTGGATTGCATGGATCGCTGCGGCGCCCGAGTTCGACCGCACCGCCGAGCGCTCACTCCTGAGACAATAACCTGGTATGCGCGGTTTTGCTCTCTTGCCGGTTACCTACGCTGTGCTCTCTCTCTTCGGGTGTGGATACCACCGTCTCGATTCGGCGGCGAATCTTCCGCCGGCGGTCCATACGCTTGCAGTGCCCATCTTTAAGAATGGCACTCAGTCCTACCATACCGAATTGACCATGACGCAGGCGGTCATCCGCGAGTTCAATGACCGCACTCGCTTGACTGTGGTCTCCGGAGAGCATGGCGATTCAGCCGACGCCAAGCTCAGCGGCACGATCGTCTCCGAGTCCGTTCAGCCGCTCACCTACAGAACAGAGACCACCACGTCGATCGCGGGGACAAGCTCGGGTTTTACCTCCAGCTTCCTGGTGACGATCAACGCGAATGTTGTTCTTACCGACCGCAACGATCGCGTCCTTTACCAGCACCAGAATTACGTCTTCCACGAGCAATACGAGACCACGTCGGATCTCGCCAGCTTTATTCAGGAAGATTCGCCCGCTGTCGAGCGCCTCTCGAGAGACTTTGCGCAGGCGCTGGTGAGCGATATTCTGGAGTCCTTTTAAAGATGACGGAGCGCACAAAACTTCGCAGCTTTGCCTCGTCGGATCGCTTCATCGCCGAGGTGGCCGCGGCAGCCTCGTCGCAGGCAGCGCTCCGTGCCGGTTACGTTCTAGCGGGCGACGAGGCCTTTCTATATGAACGCTGCCGCCGCGCCGTAATGCATTCGCTGATAGACCCCTCGCTCCGCGATTTTTGCTTGAGCGATCTCGACTTGGCCGAAACCAACATTTTCAGCGTGCTCGATCACGCCAGCACACCCTCCCTCATGGCGCCCTTTCAGGCGATCTTCGTCAGGAACGTCAAAAACCTCTACACGCGGGGCGCCAAAAAAGAAGAGTTCGCCGCGCTCGCCGGCTATTTTCGTTCACCGAACCCCCACGCCGTTGTCCTCTTCGTGGCGGACCATTTGCGCATTCCCGCGGACCCGCGGCGGATGGAGATGCAGGACAAAGAACGTTATGAACGTATCCGCGAGACGCTAGGCGAGTATTGCGGCATGGTGGAATTGGCTCGGGTGGATGAAGCGGATGCTGTCCGCTGGCTCATCTCGACAGCGGAAGAGCAAGAGACGAAGTTCGATCCGGATGCGGCTCGCGAATTGGCGGATGCCCTCGTCGCGGACATGATGCTGATTGGGAGCGAACTCGAGAAACTGCTTCTCTACGTGGGGGACCGGGTGGGGGACCGCCGCCGCATTACTTTGGGGGATGTCGAGACCATGGTGCTGGCCGCTAAGCAGCGTTCGCTCTATGAGCTCACGGATGCCATCTCGGCAAAAGACAAGCCGCGCGCTCTGCTGCTGCTCCATGGCTTACTGAACGCTTCCGATGGAGGCGAGGACTCCGCGATCGGCCATCTCTACATGCTGGCGCGCACCTTCCGCCAGATGCTGGTAATTCTCGAGAAAAACGTTCGCGATTCGCGCGCCGTCTGGCAGGCGCTTTGGCAGGGTTTCCGCATGCCACCCTTTGCCGCGGAAGATCTTATTCGTCAGGCACGCCGCTACAAGTCCCGCCGCGATCTCACACGAGCGCTTCGCTTGATCGCGCGCGCTGATTTGGAGCTTCGCTCCTCACCGCCGGACAAGCGGTTGGTGCTCGAACGCCTGGTGCTTGCGCTGGCCAGCGAGTCGCGTTCTCCAGCTTCTTCTTTTGCGGATCCTCAGTATGCGATGAATCTCTAAAGGCCAGCGGATCGCGAAAGATCACAGCGTCGTCTTTCCTTCAATCACGCGAGGGATATAGAGTTCATGGCTGCGCATAATACCCGTAAGCAGTGCGTGCCTGCAGCCCCTGCTTGTCGAGCTTTACCTCGAGCCCATGCCAAGTATCCGGGGTTTCCGAGTGCGCCGGATCGAAGGTGAGGTGGTAATATGCTGTTCCGTCGGCCACGCATTTGGCCACTTCGCTCGCGATATCGTTGCTGCCGAAGAGATAGAGTCCCCCGCTGTGAGCGGCGAGCACCTGCAGCGACACGTCGCCAGGATCGACCTTTTTCGCGGAAGGCACGGGCTTGAGAAAATCCTGCCATTGGAAATTGGCGGGGCTTCCGGCATCCCTGGTGCCCAGCGGGTCGACGGCATAGAGCGTGATCTGTCCCCGCAGCAGCGCGTCGGAGAAACCGACAACGGCTGCGAAGAATGCACGGCGCTGCGAATTGTTCGTGATGACATTCGGAGCATTGAACATCCACCAGCCCTGGCTGATCCACACCAGCAGCTTGCGGCCTGGGACCGGGATCAGGTTTCCGACGATCTGGTTCAGCGTCTGGAGCGAGATCTGCAGGCGATCGGCGCCGCCATAGAACCCGCTGGAGCGGGTAATTGCGCGCAGAGTGCTTTGCTCCTGCTGCAACTGAGCATCGAGCGCATTGCCGTCGGTGCTGGGGTGTTGATTCATCTGCTTGACGCCGGTGTCTGTGACCATAGCGATGGTCACGGGAAGAGCCAGATGGCCCTGGTTTTGGGTCAGGAAATTGTGCAGCTGGATGCGTTCGACCCCGACCGCGACAAACGGAGTGTTCACCTCGTCGATGACGAGCACAACCTGAGTGGGAGCGGCGGTGGGAGCGGCGGTGTGGGCGGCCGGCGAGGGTGACGCAGCCGGGGCAGCGGTATCGATGGCTGCGAAGGACGTGATCGTGGCGGGCTGCCCGCTATCGAGCAGGGTAAAGTCGGCCTGCTGCAATCCCGGGACGGGATGACCTGCCTTGTCGGTGACGACCACATCGAGCGAATACCGCGTAGCTTGCGCCGGGGGGCGCGCAGAAGGAACGGGAGCGCGGACGACCTGCTGCCCCTGTGCACTGCAGATGAGACCGATCCAGATAACCGAAACCCAGACGACCGAAAGCCAGGGGACCGAAAGAAAGATCTTGACCCTCACAGCGTGACCCTCCTGACCCCAAAGCGCAGCCGGGGCATTCGGCCGTTCATGCCGGCATGCTTCTGGGAACGCCCTTCTTGGCGAATACCATGGCCAGCATCCTCGCGGGTTTTGTGGCGCTGGCATTGGCCGATACTTGATGGATGCTGCCCGGAGGCTCGTAGAACATTTGTCCAGTGCGATAGACGGTTTTTGCCTGTCCAGCCAGTTGAAACTCGATGTCACCTTCGAGAACGTATCCGAGGACGAATCCAGGATGCCGATGTGGTTTCGAGGCTCCGCCGCCCTCATATCGCACCTCGACGGCCGTAACGCTCCAGCCATCCAAAGATACGTCCGGCAAATCCTGCTCGAACAGCTGCCCGGCTCCGGTGGTCTACTCTGCGGCCCTGGCTTGGAGACTCAGAAGCATGGCAAAAGCTGCTTGAAACACTTGTCGACGGTCCATGTTCACGGTTTTAAACCCATCCGTCGTTATCTGACAAGACGGGCTTTGACAAGACGGGATGTGCCAAGACGGGATGTGCCAAGCGGCAGAACCCGGGCGCTATTCCAGAATCATTTCCGGGACGTGGCTGTGCGGCCGGGTGGTCAATATGACCGCCGCCGCAATCAGGATGGCAGCGCCGAGCCAGGCCCATGCTCCAAGGCGATCGCCCAGAAGCTTGACCCCGAGCACCGATCCCAGCACCGGTTCGATATTCAGGAAGACTCCGGCGCGTGAAGCGGGCACGCGGTGGATTCCCCAGTTCCACAAGAACGTAGTCAAAGCGGTGCAGAGCAGGCCGCTCGCTGCGAGCGCCCACCACACTTTGGGCGAGATGCCATGGATTGGCGGCGCTCCATCCATAAGAAACACGGTTACGGCGAGCATCCCAAAGCCGCAAAGCAAAATGTAGCTCGTCACCACGACAGGCGAATGCCGTGACATCAACCGCTTGTTGGCCAGAATCCATCCGGTGGCGGCCAGGAGCGAGAGGAGCACCAGCACATCCCCCTCGGTGCTGGGGCCGTGGCCGTGCGCGTGCGACTGACCCCCGAGTACGACCAAGGGAACACCGGCCGTCGATCCCGCCAGCGCCAACCAGCCGGTACGGTCCAGCCGTTCCCCCTCAAAGAGAGTTGCCGCGGCGGCGAGAACCACCGGCCCCGCGCCCACCATCAGGGCGGCGTGGCTGACCGTGGTTAGGGAGAGCCCGTAGAACTGAACGAGGAATTGGACCGGGACGCCGAAGAAGCTCGCCGCAAGCAGCATCTGCCATTCCCGGCGATTGAAATCAGGCGGCTGTCGAATCACAAAAGGCAGCAGGCCCACGCAGGCGAACAGGATGCGGTAGAAGACCATGTGGCCGACCGGCAGTTCTTCCAATGCGATCTTGCCGAAGTAGAATCCCGTGCCCCACAAACAGCCAGCCCCGGCACAGGCCGTGTATCCCAAGGCGCGCGTCGTCGTTTCCGAGCTACCAGACACGGCACATTTTGACCGGATACATCGGCTGGCCCCGGGTACAGCCAAAAGCTTCGCCAAACTCCGGCATGTTCATAACCACGGAATTGGCTCGGATGGGGTTGGGCGAATGGGGATCGGTTCGCACCTGCAGGCGAGTTTGCTCCGGGCGCGTGGTGGCGCACCAGTTCTGCCCCCAGCCCACAAAGAGTTTTTGGATGGGCGTAAGGCCATCGCTTTTTTGCTTCAGGTCGATATGATCCGCTGTCGCCTGGGCCATAAGGGCCATGAAGGCCAACCGCAATCCGCCATTGTCCGCGGTGTTTTCGCCCAGGGTGAGCTTGCCGTTGACGTGCAGGTCGTCCACGGCGATGAAGCCGTTGTATTCGTCTACCAGACAGTTAGCGCGTTGATTGAAGCGCTTAGCATCGGCGTCGCTCCACCAGTCGTCCAAGTTGCCTTTGCCGTCGAATTGTCGCCCCTCGTCGTCAAAGCCATGCGTCAGTTCGTGACCGACGACCGAACCGATGTGCCCGTCGTTGGTCGCCTGGGATTGTTGTCTGTCATAGAACGCAGGCTGCAAAATTCCCGCCGGGAAGTTGATGTCGTTCATGCTTGGATCGTAGTAGGCGTTGACGGTGGGAGGCGTCATATCCCACTCATTGCGATTGACGGGCTTGCCAATCTTGTCCAGTTCATAGGCGGTCTCAAACCCTCGCGCCCGCAAGCCGTTACCCATCGCATCGTCGGGCTGGACGATCAGCTTGGAATAGTCGCGCCATTTTTCCGGATAGCCGATTTTGTTCGCAACCAGGTGCAGCTTCTCCTTCGCCTTGACCTTGGTTTCGGGACTCATCCAGGTCAATTGATCGAGATCCTGTTCCATCGCCTTTTCGATTTGGCTGACCAGCTCACGCGTCTTCGCCCGGCTGTCTCCGGCAAAATGTTCCGCGACATAGAACTTGCCTAGATCTTCGCCGAGAGATCTGTCGGTCGCGGCGGTGCAACGCTTCCATCGGGGCAACTGCTGGGGAACTCCATTGAGAACGCGGCTATAGAAATTGAAGTGTTCGTCGTCGAAGGTTTTCGGGAGTTCCAGCGTAGCGGAGTCGACAAGACGGATTCGCAGGTACGTCTTGATCGTTTCGAGGTCGGTTTGTTTAAGCACGCTGTCCAGACCTTTGAAAAAAGGCACCGAGGCGACGTTCACCTCCTTGACCGGAGGAAAGCCAATTCCAGCGAACAATTCCTGTATCCGGAGGGTGGGTAGCTCGGAGGCCAGCTGGTCGACCATGACCATGTGATACACCTTGGCGGGATCGCGGCGGTCGACGACTCCCATTGAAATCTTCGCTAGTGAGGTTTCCAGAGCCATCACCGCTTGCGCATCCTTCTGCGCTTTGCCGGCAGGCTCGCCCAGGAGTTTCAACACGTTGGTGAGGTGTTGGACATATTGTTGCCGGATGGTGGCGCTTTTCGCGTCCGTTCGCAGATAGTAGTCCTTCTCAGGGAGACCCAGTCCCCCCTGATCGACGACCGCGATCTCCTTTGTGGCGTCCTTGAAATCCTGCTGGGAATCGGGGTCGAAGAAGGCATCGACTTCGAGCCTTTGCAAATGGGCAAGGAGCGGAGTGAGAGCGGTTTTGTTGTCGAGCGCGGCGACCTCATCCAATTGCGGACGAAGGACCGTCAATCCCTTCTTTTCAATCGCTCCCGTATCCATGCAGCTGGCGTAGTAATCGCCTATCTTCTGTTGATCGCTGCCGGCCGGGGCGTGGCTCGCCGCCGCCTTCTCCAGAATCCCGTGCAATACCTGCGTGTTGTACTCGAGAAGGTTGGTGAACTCATTGAATGCCGCCCGGTCGGGGGGAATGGGATGCAGTTTGGGAAAATTTCCGCAGGCGTACTGATAGAAATCGACGCACGGATTTGCAGTGAGATCCATCGCGCTTTTGTCGAAGCCGGGTATGGGCGAGTAGGTTATCTCATGTCTAGCGGGACTGGCGCCCTGAGCCCAGATCTTTGGCGCCACGATCAAGAGAGCCACCAAAAGAGGGAAGAGCCATAACAGCGTTAGCGATCGGAATCTCATCGATTTTCCTGGTTTCTGATTTTGTCTCTCGCCGGTTCGACTGGCCGCGGAGACAAGCTGCCAGCATACACCAGGCGTATGCCGGACACACTAACCGCACTTACAAAACCGCCGATTCCCGCTGCGGCAGATTTTCGCGCGACAGCCGTGTTTCGACAATTTCTGGCAAACTGGTATAGAAAGCTCTGTGAGGGCATACCAGGTCACTGGGGCAAAACCTTCCCGTCGCTACCCTTCCAGAAGCGCATAACAGGCTCGAAGCAATGGTCCGCAGCTGTGGTCAAATAACCGGACACCGACGGGCTCCGAGGTTTTCCCGGCGCCTAGGTCTCTTTTCACGTTCAGGGTTGCTCCGGTTGCCACGACTTCGTGTGGCCATTGTGATGACCCCGCTCCTCTGGATTCAGCTTCTGGTTCTGCCTGTTTCGGTCCCTGTTTCGGTCTATGCCGCCCCAGCGCCTGCACATAGCGACGCCCCGGCTCCACTCAAGCTCGAAGAACGGATTCCGGTTGCTCCGTTGGGTTATCGGCCCCCGGGCCAGCTCTACATGCTGGCCAGAATTTCATCGAGCTCGCTCGATTTTGTCGACTCCACGCGGCTGCTCTTCACTTTCCATACTTCCAAGCTGATGACACGCGAGCGGGACGCCAACTGGGCGGATGACGACCAGATGATCCATGCGATGGTGCTCGACCTGCCCGGCGGACAGGTTGCCGCGGCGGCGGATTGGCGCATGCACGACCGTTCCCGGTATCTATGGCCCTTGGGCGGGGGCAGGTTTCTTGTGCGCCAAGGGAACGTCTATTCGACGGTCGACGCATCGCTCACTCTCAAGCACTGGCTCACCTCTTCGAGCGGCATCCTGGCCACCGAGGTCTCGCCGGATGGCCACACGATGGTCAGCGAGGACGAGTACGAGCGGCATACTCCCGAGGAGCATCAGAAGCTGGTGGACGAAGCGAAGGCGGCTGGGATCGCGCCGCCCGAGGAGGACACGATGATCAATCTCGTCGACATCGATACGCGGACCGTGTTAGACCGGGAACACGTGACCTCGCCGGTGGTGGTGCCCATCGCCCGCACCGGCTTTTTGACGCCCGAGAAAGGCAAGGATGACGAAGACTACCTGATGCAGTTTGTCCCTTTTAAGGGCCAAGAGGTGACGCTGGGCAACATTGAATCGACTTGCCTCCCGCGCGAGACGTTTCTGAACGACACGACGGTGATGATTGAGAGCTGCGGTCCGAATACGGCGGACGCCTTTATCGATACGTGGACGATTGACGGCAAGAAGCTATGGAGCGGGCGCCGCGACGGGCACGCCGTGTGGCCTACCTTCGCGCTGGCGCAGAACGGGAGCCGGTTCGCGGTCGGATTGCTGCGCGTCTTTCACACAATCAACCTCGACGACTCGCTTGATGACGAAAATGTGAAGGCACAGATGGTGCAAGTCTTCGATGCCTCGACCGGAGCGCTGCTGTTGAGCGTGAACGCATCACCGATCCTGACCGCCGGGCAGAACTTTGCGCTTTCCCCCGATGGAAACCATCTCGCGGTGCTGCGCGACGGCGCGATCGAAATTTACGCCGTACCTTCCTCACCCACTATGCCGGAAAAAAAGTAGGAGCGCTTGCTAAGCGGACTTTGCGGCTTTCGCGGTCAACGCCTTGACGCGTGCGTGCAAGCGGCTCTTGTAGCGGGAGGCCGTATTGTCGTGCAGAACGCCTTTTTGCACGCTCTTGTCGAGCGCGGAAACGGTCTTGCCGTACTGGGCGGTCACCTCGGCGGAATTACCCTTGGTGATGGCGTCGCGGAGCGCGCGAAGTGACTTGCGAACCCGGCTCTTGTTCACGCGGTTGGCCGTGGTGCGCTTTACTGTCTGACGGGCGCGCTTCAGCGCCGAAACATGGTTCGCCATCGTAAATCCTCAAGTTTCTAAAGAAAAATGGAGTGGAGACGGAGAGGTTCGCATCTCC
The DNA here is from genome assembly GCA_963746665.1 of uncultured Acidobacteriaceae bacterium. Classification (GTDB taxonomy): domain Bacteria; phylum Acidobacteriota; class Terriglobia; order Terriglobales; family Acidobacteriaceae; genus PALSA-350. The sequence continues at coordinate 1,024,585 of CAVVBW010000001.1, forward strand.
CTAAGTCTTGAGTTTACTGGAATTTTCAACGGTGGGCAATTGCCGGCTCCGGAGCCGGCTCTTGCTCCGGTGAGTGAAATCGGCCGGAAGAGGTGACTCCCAGGCTTGGGGGTTCACAAGAATAGCCGTTGACTACCCGCTCCCCGGAGATTACTCTGAGGGCCATCTACGGGAAATATTTGGTGCATACCGCCAACCCGGCCAAGCATCGTATTTATGTGCCGCTTCCTGCTTTCCCGTTCCTTTGTAGATTCGCCCATTTCACCCATTTCGCGCCTGTTCCCTGTGGGGTAGCTGTTTCCCCGCCATCCACCCATTCCATATTCACGTCAGGTCCGCCGGACCTGTTGGGAGGTCATTTCTCCGCTTGATGAAAAAAGCGCTGGAAATCACGCCGAACCTGGAGCCCTTGTTTGGGACCCACGATGAAAATCTCAGACTGCTTGAGGATACGCTCAGCGTTCGCATCGATCTGCGATCGGATGCAGTCCAGGTAGAAGGCTCTCCGGAGGCCGTTGTCAGGGTACAGGCGATCTTTGCCGACTATGAATACCTGAGGCGGAACGGCATTTCGCTGGGGAACGGGGAGTTGCACGGCATGTTGAAGCTGGTGACCGCCGATCCCGCAGTGACCCTGCGCCGTTTGGCCGAAACCGGGAAGCAGCGCTCAGCGGGCATCAAGCGAATGGTTCAGCCCCGCTCGATCAACCAACGTCGCTACGTCGAAGCGATCGAGCAATCCGATATGGTTTTCGGAGTGGGTCCGGCCGGCACTGGCAAGACCTACCTGGCGGTCGCTATGGCCGCCTCCGCGTTGCTCGCCAAGAAAGTGAGCCGCATCATCCTGGTGAGGCCCGCGGTCGAGGCGGGCGAACGCCTGGGCTTCTTGCCGGGCACACTGCAGGAGAAAGTGGATCCATACCTGCGCCCTCTCTACGACGCGCTCTACGATCTGCTCGAGCAGGACCGGGTCGATAAGATGCTGGAGCGGAATGTGATCGAAGTGGCTCCCTTGGCCTTCATGCGCGGCCGCACACTCAACGACGCCTTCATCATCATGGACGAAGCGCAGAATACAAGCAGCGAACAGATGAAGATGTTTCTCACCCGGCTGGGGAGCGACTCGAAAGCCGTGATCACCGGAGATGTGACCCAGATCGATCTGCCGAATCCGAAGAAAAGCGGTTTGGTCGAGGCGATCGAGATCCTCGACGGAGTGGACGGCATACGCTTTTGCCATTTCGAGGAGGGCGATGTAGTTCGCCATCCCTTGGTGCAACGAGTGATCCGCGCCTATGACGGCTTTGGCAGAGCGCAGCGGGAGTTGCCGCTGAATCTGCCCGAAGGCGCTCTCACGGAAGCTGCGCCTAAGCCTCAGTAGTCTGAACAGGCGCTCTAGGTCCCGCCGCACGATGATCATGATCGAACCCGCCCCGTCGAAGACCTCCCGCCTGGGCGCACTTCGCAAGCGCGAACTCGCTCAGTTCGTCGCGTGTGCAGCCTCGGCCATCGGGCTAGCCGGGGAGGTTTCCGTGCTTCTCGCCGGAGATGAACGGATTCGTGAGCTCAACAACCGTTTCCGCGGGAAGAATAAGAGCACGGATGTGCTCTCGTTCCCAGCCGCGCCCAATTTTGCCGGTCATTCTTCCGGCAGCGGCCATGCCGGGGATCTGGCCATTTCGCTCGAAACTGCCGCGCGCCAAGCCGGGGAATGCGGACACACACTGGAAATCGAAGTGAAAGTATTGCTGCTGCATGGCTTGCTCCATCTGGCAGGCTATGATCACGAGACAGATTCCGGCGAGATGGCGCGTAAGGAGACCAGACTGCGCAAGAAACTCGCTTTGCCGTTGGGGCTGATCGAACGCGAGCGGCCGCCCGGAAAACTCCGGCTTGGCGTTCGCCCCGCGCGTGGGCGCAAAGTGGCCGTGGCCAAGCAGACAAAGTCATCGCACACCTTTAGGAGCAAATCGCGATGACCCTCCTATCCGCTATCGCGATCGCTTTTCTGCTTGCCATTCTGACGCTCTCTTCCTATGTCGATCTTTTGTACTCGGAGATGGGCAAATTTCTCTCCCGGGAATTCCAGCAGAATATCGACCTCTGGGTGCTCGAGGTTGAGCCGCGGCTTGGCTTCCGCCGAGAGCGGATCGCCCTCTCTGCCGCCGTCCTGATGCAGCTCTCCCTGGCGTGCCTGACACTGCTCTTTGGCGTCTTGCTCTTCGCCGGAACCTCGGCCTCCGATCGCCCCAGCTTCGCTGAGATCGCGCAGGCGATTCTCGGGGTGATTCTGGTGATCGTCCTCTTCAACCGGTTTCTGCCCTTTGTCTTTTTCACGCGCACGCGCGGCGCGTGGACTGTACGTCTGCGGCCGGTTTTGCGCGTGCTCATCACGCTTGTTCTTCCCGTCACGCTCCTGCTCTCTTTCCTGCTTTCGATCGCGTCGCTGGCAGAGCCGGTCTCCACCCAAGATGAGGAGGACATGAACGATTTAGCGGTGGATGCGTTGATTGAGGCGGGGAAGGAGGAAGGGATCATTGAAGAGAGCGACCGCGATCTGGTTCGCTCGGCGGTTGAGTTTGGAGACAAGGTCGTTCGCGAAGTGATGACGGCGCGCCCCGGCATCTTCGCGGTTCCCGGTGAAATGACCCTCGAAGAGTTCATCGTTCAGCTCAGAGATCACCCGTATTCCCGTGTCCCTGTCTTTTCAGGTTCGCTCGATCAGATTAGCGGTATTGTTTTTGCCCACGACCTACTGCAGATTCCCGACAACGTTGCGGCGACGCAGAGAGTGGCGAGCATTCAACGGCCAGCCAGCTTTGTTCCCGAGACAAAACGGGTGAATGAGCTCTTGCGCGAGATGCAACGGGAAAAGCAGCACATGCAGATTGCCATCGACGAATACGGTGGCGTGGCCGGACTGGTCACCATAGAAGATCTCATCGAGGAGATCGTTGGATCGATCCGCGATGAGCATGAGGAGGAGAGCGAGCAGGACGCGCCGGTGCGACAGGCAGATGGCTCATGGCTGGTCCCAGGGAGCCTTGAGGTGGCTCGTCTGAAAGACCTGCTGAGCGGCGCATCCGGCCTGGAGCAGGAGTACCAGGCGACCACGGTCGGCCGGCTTGGTGAGCGAAATTGCCGGGCGCATTCCGCTGGCAGGCGAGGTGATCGCCGCCGATTCGCTGCGTTTTGAAGTGACTGCCTCGACCGATCGACGGGTGGAACGGGTTCGCATTTCGCCTGTTGAAGCCGTGGGCGCCTGACTGGGTTACCCTTGCAATGGAAGCATTTTCACTTGTTGTGCGTCAGGAGACAAGTGTGCGATCAGGTTTTGTTTCCATCTTGGGCCGTCCCAATGCGGGGAAGTCCACCCTGCTGAATGCCCTGATCGGAGAAAAGATCGCCATCGTCACCAACAAGCCGCAAACCACGCGCACACGGATACAAGGGGTCGTGGAGGTTCCGGGAAAGAAGGACAAGCATCCGGCGGCGCAGATCGTTTTTGTCGATACTCCGGGGGTACATAGGCCGGGCTCTCAACTGGACCGGCGCATGATGCAGGAGGTCTACGAGGCGCTGGAGCATCGCGACATCGTCCTCTTGCTGGTGGATGCGACGCGCAGGATCGACTTGCCTCATGCTGGGTCCGAAGCTCCGCGGCGGCAAAGCGAAGGCGGAGCGCCCCTTGTCCCGCAGGAGGCCCGAAATGGCGCGGCGCGGGCGGCGGGAGTGAGGATGAGTTTGTGCTCTCGCTAGTGCGCAAGCTCGATTGCCCAGTCTTTCTGCTCATCAACAAGATCGACCTGGTGCCCAGGGCGAGCCTTCTGCCACTCATCACGCAACTTAGCTCCTTGTATAACTTTGCGGCGGTCATCCCGATCTCCGCGCGGAAGAAGGATGGCCTGGATCGCCTGCTTGAAAAAGCTAGTCGAGTTTCTGCCCGAGGGTCAGCGTTATTTTCCCAAAGACCAGTTCACCGATCAGCCGGAGCGCTTTCTCGTGGCCGAGCTGATTCGCGAACGCATTTTGCTTGAGACCGGCGAAGAGGTGCCCTATGCATCGGCGGTTGTCATCGAGCGCTTCGAGGAGCCGGAGCCGCAGAAGAAAAATAGCGTCACGCACATCGCGGCGGCGATCTACTGCGAGCGTTCGGGACAGAAGGCCATCCTGATCGGCAAGGGCGGCAGCAAGCTCAAGACCATCGGTACGGCGGCGCGCAAGGAGATCGAGTCGCTGCTGGGAAGGCGCGTTTTTCTCGATCTGTATGTGGTTGTAGAGGAGAATTGGCGCGAGTCCCGGGGTTTTGTCGACTCTCTCGACTGGCGCAGGCAGCTCGAGGAAATGGCTTTGGATCAGGCAGAGTCTAAGCGCGAAGAGGAGCTGCTCCCGCTCGAAAAGGCGCCTGTGGCGCAGCCTGGACGCGCGCCCAAAACCCAGAAAGGCCGGCGCCGAAAGGGCTGACACCATCCGGACGCATGGGGACATCCACGAGGCGCGGCGAAGCGGCGTTCCGCCGTGCCCGCGGCACTACTCTCGGACGCTGATGCCGAGGGTCTTCATCTTGCGATAGAGGTGGCTGCGCTCGAGGCCGAGCGCTTCCGCGGTGCGGCTTATGTTGCCGTGACATTCATCGATCTTCTTGAGGATATAGTCGCGTTCGTAAGCTTCTCTGGCTTGTTGCAGGGTGCTGAACTCCTCCCCTTTGCGGCTATTTTCCCGGTAGACCAGCATCGGCAGATGCTTGCGTTCGATGCGGATCGTCTGCGGGTTCAGAATCATCACCCGCTCGATGACATTCTTGAGCTCCCGCACGTTGCCGGGCCAGTGGTACTGCTTGAGCACGGCGATCGCGTCGTCGCTCATCGCCACGCGCGGGCGGCCGTATTGGCGGCCGAATTCCTGCAGAAATTCGCGGACGAGAAGGTGAATGTCCTCTTTCCTTTCGCGCAAAGGCGGCACGTAGAAGGGAATCACATTCAGGCGATAAAAGAAGTCCTCACGAAAGTTGCCCTTCGCGATCTCCTCTTCGAGATCCTTGTTGGTGGCGGCAATTACCCGCACATCCACGCAGAGCGCCCGGGTGGCGGCGACCGGCGTGAAGCGCTGCTCATCGAGGGCGCGCAGCACTTTGGCCTGCATCTTCAGGCTCATATCGCCGACCTCATCGAGGAACAGCGTGCCGCCATCGGCGCGTTCGAAGGTTCCGCGCTTCTCCGCGGGGCCGCCCGGCACCGCCCCGTGGCGATAGCCGAAAATCTCGCTCTCGATATAGTCCTCGGGAATCGCCGCGCAGTTCAGCTCGACAAAGACCCTCTCCTTGCGCAAGCTCTCTCCGTGAATGGCGCGAGCGATGAGTTCCTTTCCCGTGCCGGATTCTCCATAGATCAGTACGCGCCCATTGGTCGGAGCCATGAGCCGGATCTGTTGACGCAGCGCTTTGATTGGAACGCTTTCTCCAGTGATCGGCGTGTGCGTCGAAAGCTGGCGCTTGAACTCCTGGTTCTCGCTGCGCAGCCTCCGGGCCTCAATGGCATTCTTCAGCAGGATCAACGTGCGATCGATCGATAGGGGCTTCTCGAGGAAATCGAAGGCGCCGAGCTTGGTGGCGCGCACGGCCGTTTCAATGGTGCCGTGGCCGGAGATAATGATGACTTCCGGCATGCTCTCGCTCGCAAGCGAGCGAATCTCCGACAAAACCTCCAGCCCATCGCGATCGGGAAGCCAGATGTCGAGCAGCAGCACGTCATACCGAGCGTCGTGCAGCAAAACCAGCGCCTCAGAGGCAGTGGCGCTGCTGGTGACCGTGTAGCCCTCTTCTCTGAGGATTTCGCTCAGGGACTCACGAATCTCCGATTCGTCGTCTACCACCAAGACATGGCTCATGCCATGGTCCTGAGATCGTCGTCAACCAGTGCGGGTTCCGTGGTCTTCGGCTCGGCCAGAGGCAATTCGATGATGAAACGCGCTCCCGCGGGAGTGTTTTGCTCGGCACGAATCTCTCCGTGATGCTCCTGGACGATTTTTGCGGCGATCGTGAGGCCGAGCCCGGAGCCGCGCCGCTTGGTGGAAAAATACGGCAAAAAGAGGCGCTCGCGCATTTCATCGTTCAACCCATGGCCGGTATCGGCGATCACGATCTCGGCCATGGTGTGCCCCTCGATCATTCCCGTCTCGATCGTGAGCTCACGCAGAAGACTGCTCTGCATGGCCTCGGCCGCGTTGTCGATCAGATTCGCCAAGGCGCGCTTCATCGCTTCGGGATCCGCCAAAACGGGCGGAATATTCCCCCCGAGGTGTTCGACAATGCGGATTTTGTTCAGTCTGCCGGCAAAGAGCGCGAGAGAGCTTTTGACAATTGTGTTGAGGTCAAACGCTCGGGGTTGCGAGGTGGGGAACTGGGCCAATGCCGCGAACTGATCGACCAGCCTGCGCAGGGTCTCGACGGAGGCGAGAATGACCTCGCTGCATTTGCGAACGACATTCGGCGACTCAGGTGTCGTGCGTTCGACGTGCTTCTGGATGCGCTCGGCGGAAAGTGCGATAGGCGTGAGCGGGTTCTTGATCTCGTGCGCCACGCGCTGCGCAACCTCTTTCCACGCCATTTGGCGCTGCGCGCGCAGGAACTCCGTCACATCCTCGAGTACCAGAATGCATCCCTGGCGGTCGTTACCGAGCTCAAGCGTGGCCACGGTTGCCGTTACGTTGCGAACTCCTCCGAGGCCCGAGAGCTCGATCTCGGTTGCCGCAACTCCCATCCTATGGCTGCGGCGCACCAACAGGATGAGCTCGTCGGCGATCTCTCGGGGGAAAATGGCCTCGAGCGGCATGCCTGAGACATCGTACCGGTCACGCGGAGTGAGCAGAGTCTGGAAGGCTCGATTCGCCTGCAGCACACGCATCTGAGGATCGAAGGTGACCACGCCGCTGGGGATGGTTTCCAAAACGGTTTCGAGCTCGCTGCGGCGCTCTTCGAGTGTGCGATTTGCGGCGGAGAGCTGGGTGGTGGAAGTTTCAGCGAGAGCGCGGCTTTCCTCGAGATCGGAGGCCATATGGTTAAACGACCTTACCAACTCCCCCAACTCCTCCGTGGTCTCGACTCTGACCCGGTGCGCATAGTGCCCGGCGGCGATCTCGTCCATCGCATCCGCCAGGGCTTCGACAGGCCGGGTAACTTGCTTGGAAAGAAATAACGCGAGCCAACTGCTGGCAAAGAAAGTGAGCGCGGTAAGCAGGACGAGCAGCAATACATAGGTGCTGCGTACCCGATTGCGCATCCTGTACAAGAGCGAGTAGTCACGCGCACCCGAGCGAATATCCGCAATGGTTGCGCTCAGCCCCCTGGGCATAGGCAGGCCAACGACGACGACTCCGCCATTCTCGGTGCTGGCGGCGCCGAGAATATAGTCATTGTTCCCTACCACCAGCGCGGGCTGATCGCTGCGCTGGGCAGCTTCGAGCACGACGGCGGTAAGCGGACCGGAGCCGGGACTCGGTTCGGGTCCGTTACTGAGGATGTCATTGGTCGATGGCCGGATCAAAGCCGGGCCGTCCTCGCGGGGAAGCTGATACTGGCTCACGGCGATTCGATCGTGGTAGACGACCGCAAATCCCCCTTCAAGAGTGATGCGATGCGTCCTCAGCTCGACCAGCAAGGCGTCGTGGTTCTGCGCTTCGAGAGCCTGGGTCAAACTCGGGGAACTCGCCAACGATTCGGCCTCCGCCCGGGCGTTCGCGGCGACATATTGTGAGAGCTCGACGGCCACGCGCGTCGAGTCCTGCCGAAGCTGCGACGCCGGCTGCGAGAACCAGCGCTCCATCGAGCGGTTCAGCAAGAGAAAGCTGAACAAAAACATGAACACTGCCGGAGTAAAGGAGACCAGGAGAGCGCCCACCAACATGCGGCTGCGGATTCTCGAGCCCAGCACCCGGCTCTGCTGATCGGCCAGGAGCTTGACGACGTTGCGAAAAAGCAAGACCAGAAGAGTGAGTAGGAGCAGAAAGACCAGAACGGAGAGAGCAGTAAAGAGAAAGATTTCACCGGTACCGTGCGGCCGCAGAAAAGGGAGGTTGAAGGCATTGAGAGCGGCGAGGACGAAGAGCAGCAGGAACATGCCGCTGGCAAGCGCTGTCACCGTCCACTTACGATGCTTTGACTCGGCCAAATCGAGCTCCAGCGAGAGATTCTAGAGATTATAGGCTTCGGGCTCGGGCAGCTGGAGTTGGTGCTCGCGGAGAGGTCTTGAGCGAAGTCGAAGGAAAGGATCCCTGGGTCAGCGTCAGCATGACGTCGCCGCAGTGGACGACCCGGCGCCTTCCCAGTGCGATTGTGAGAAATGCGGGGCTAGCTAGAGCGAGTTCATCTTCAAGAGAAACTCGGCATTGTTCCGGGTCTTCGCCAAGCGGTCGACGAGCAGCTCCATCGCCTCGACAGGGGAGAGCGGGTTCAATACCTTGCGCAGCACCCAGATCCGCTGGAGATCTTCTTTGACAATGAGCAGTTCTTCTTTTCGGGTTCCGGAGCGCTGGATGTCGATGGCGGGGAAGACGCGCTTGTCGACCAGCTTGCGGTCGAGAATGATCTCCATGTTGCCGGTGCCCTTGAACTCTTCAAAATGACCTCATCCATGCGCGAGCCGGTGTCGACCAGGGCGGTGGCGATGATGGTGAGCGACCCACCTTCTTCGATATTGCGGGCGGCGCCGAAAAAGCGTTTGGGCCGCTGCAGCGCATTCGAATCGACGCCGCCGGAGAGCACCTTGCCCGACGGGGGCACGATGGTGTTGTAGGCGCGGGCCAAGCGGGTGATCGAATCAAGCAGAATGACCACGTCCCGTTTGTGTTCGACCAGACGCTTGGCCTTCTCGATCACCATTTCGGCTACCTGCACATGGCGGGCGGCTGGTTCATCGAATGTGGAGCTGATGACTTCGCCCTTGACCGAACGCTGCATGTCGGTCACTTCCTCCGGGCGCTCGTCAATGAGCAGAACGATCAAGGCGACTTCGGGGTGATTGGTCGTTACTGAATTCGCGATTGACTGGAGGAGCATCGTCTTGCCGGTACGCGGCGGAGCGACAATCAATCCGCGCTGGCCTTTGCCGATGGGCGTAAGCAGATCCATAACGCGGCCGCTGGTATTCTCGTGGACCGTCTCCATCTTGATCCGCTCCTGAGGATAGAGCGGCGTCAGGTTGTCAAAGAGAATCTTGTTGCGCGTCTCCTCGGGCGACTCGAAGTTGATCGCTTCAATCTTGACCAGCGCGAAGTACTTCTCCCCTTCATGCGGGGGGCGGACATTGCCGCTGATGGTGTCGCCGGTCTTGAGATCGAACTTGCGGATCTGCGAGGGTGAGACGTAGATGTCGTCCGGGCCGGGCAGATAGTTGTAGTCCGGCGAGCGCAGAAAGCCGTATCCGTCGGGCAGTATCTCAAGAACGCCTTCCGCGAATATGTGTCCTTCTTTTTCGCTCTGCGCCTGGAGAATTTTGAAAATCAGGTCTTGCTTGCGCAGACCGCTGGCGCCGGGAATCTCAAGGGTCCGGGCGATGCGGCTGAGCTCCGTGATGTTCTTTTCTTTCAATTCAGAGATGGTCATTGTCACCTGCGGGTGGGAAGCTGTGGGGGGATGTATTTGGAAGGAAGCTGGCTAAGTTTTTAAGGGGGCGTAGGCGAAGAAGTAAAGGGCCCAGAGCAGGCCGCGCTTATGCTGCGCGGCGCTGCTGAACCTGAGGTACGTCAAGTTGAGGGGTAGACGATGCCGCCGGATCTTCATAGCGGAATCGAACCAGGACTTCATTGGTCGTATCCTGCAACCGGGTCGTTGGCTTATGAAGCTTCCGGGTAGCCTTCGAGGCTAGCTGACAAAGTTGGTAGCGATTCTTGACGTGGGCAAGTGCCCCAAAAATCAGATCAGAACGCATCTCAATTCTCCTTAATCTCTTGACCTCTCACCGCAACCTTAGGGATCTGCTCAAAAGCAGAACCTACCCGCTGCGGCTTTGGTCGATTTTCATACTGTTAGACGCGAGGGCTCTCTATCTGGAACCATCTTTAGTTCGTCTTATTTTTGTAAAGTCCAAGCCGGAAAGACTGCATGCGATACTCGCGAAGAAACCGGCTTCCGCAAATGCAAATGCTCGTTGCTTCGGCGCATTTTCCCGCCGCCTATACTGCCCAGCGGACGGGTACATTGGGGAGATGGCGTCGTGCAACCACTGTGCCTCCGAAAATCGATCTTTTGATCTGCAAAATCGATCTTTCGATCTTTCGATCTGCAAAATCGATCTTTCGGGGCTACTTCTTACCCACGCGCAAAAACCACGCACACACCTGAATCCGGGCAGGTTAATTGACTCTGCATTGCCGGAAAAGGATGAGTGGAGTCACGAGCAGTGGGCGGTAGTACGGACCATCCAAAAAAGCCGCGCTGTGTTCGGCCACCATGAAGTTATCGTGATCGAAAGGGAGGGGTCAATACTTTTTTTTAAACAAATGTTGGGCCAGCCCGAAGACGAGTCCCGGCGGAGGTTTCGCCCGGAGCAACCCGGATGAAATCTTATTGAATGTAAGTTAATAAGAATGAATGGAATGGGGGATCTATTGAGGTATTTTCGGCCGTCAAGAAGAGGACTCAACATGAGCATCAGAAGCTGTGGATTTTCTGAGAAAGGATTGCTCCCTTGTCTCCAAGCCCACCGGACCGCGTCATAGCGGTCATTCCTGCGCGCCTTGCCTCCACCCGTCTGGCGCGGAAGGTTTTGCGTCCTGTGGCTGGGATGCCGATGCTCGGATGGGTCTATCGCGCGGCCCTGGCCTGCCCTCAATTCAATCGGGTGCTGATCGCTGCCGATTCGAATGAGGTGGCCGAATATGCCGCCTCCCAGGGGTGGCAGAGCATCATGACGCCAACCACCCTGGCCAGCGGCACCGATCGCGTCCATGCCGTTGCCGGAGTGGTCGATGCCGACATCTACGTCAACCTCCAGGGGGATGAACCGCTGGTGCGCCCGGAGCACATCGAGGCCGTGCTGCGGCCCTTTTCCGGCCGTTCGCACGAGGTCGGCGTCAGCACCGTCGCCACCACGTGTCCTCCGGACCAGGTTCACAATCCCAATGCCGTCAAGGTGGTTTCGGCGAGCGATGGCCGTGCGCTCTATTTCTCGCGCGCTACCATCCCATTTCACCGGGATAGTGGAGGCACCCGCGGGGAATACCGCAAGCACCTGGGCATTTATGCCTATCGCAAAGCGGCGTTGCAGCGTTTCGCCAGCCTGTCGCCCAGTCCGCTCGAATTGACAGAGCGGTTGGAGCAACTGCGGCTGCTCGAGAATGGAATCGACATTTATGTCGAATACACTCCGTTCGACACCATTGGGGTGGACACTGAAGAGGATCTGGCAGCAGCCGAGCGGGAGCTTCTTGACAGGTTGCGGAGACGCGAATGAGGGGCTCGGGCGATCGAGCCGCTCGAGCTGGCTCTTCCAAAAAAGGGCGGAAGTCTGCCAAGATAGAAGGATGAGTGCACCCGTAGACACCAAGATTTTCGCCGACCGTATCGGCCGCATCGAGCTCTCGGCCACCATGGCAGTCACTGCCGAAGCCGCCAGGCTGCGCGCCCAGGGCGCCAAGCTAGTGGATTTTGGCGCCGGCGAGCCGCATTTTGCCACACCGCGCCACATCAAGGACGCGGCCATCGCAGCCATCGAGAGCAACTTTACCCGTTACACCGCCGTTCCCGGCATCCCCGAGGTTCGTCAGGCTATCGTTGACCGCCATGCCTGCGACTTCGGTTCGGACTACGCCGCCGACGAGGCAGTCTTCACCACCGGCGGAAAGCTCGCGCTCTTCAATGCCATCCAGGTGCTGGTCGACCATGGAGATGAGGTCATCCTGCCCATTCCTTACTGGGTCTCGTTCAAAGACATCATTCAGTATGCCGGCGGCAAGGTGGTCTTTGTGGAAACGGAGGAGTCGCAGAATTTCCGCATCACCGCCGAAGCCATCGAGAAAGCGATTACTCCGCGAACCAAAGCCATCATCCTCAATTCGCCATCGAATCCGGCGGGCTCCGTCGTTGCCCCGGCAGATCTCGAACGCATCGTGAAGCTGGCGCACTCCCGCGGCATCTATCTGCTGCTTGACGAGTGCTATGTGTACTTGCAGTTCACTGGTGTACCGGTCTCCGGCGGCTCCTTCACTGATGCGAAGGAACACATCATCGTGCTGGGTTCGCTCTCGAAAACCTATGCGATGACCGGCTGGCGCGCCGGCTTTGCTCTCGGTCCAAAGCCGATTATCGCCGCCATGACCAAGTTGCAAAGCCAGTCGACCTCGTCTGCCGCCGCGTTTGTGCAGAAGGCTTCAGCCGCCGCGCTGAACGGGCCGCAGGGCTGTGTCTCGGAGATGCGCGCGGACTACATCACGCTGCGCGACCGCATTCTCGGGAGGCTTGGGGAAATCCCGGGAGTTACATGCACCAAGCCCGAGGGCGCTTTCTATGTCTATCCGAACATTTCGTCCTTCGTGGGTAAGCCCGGCGTGAAGACCGCGACGGAATTGGCGACTCGCCTCTTGCATGAGGCGCATGTCGTTACCGTGCCCGGCGAGGCATTCGGGACCGCCGACCACATCCGGCTGTCGTACGCTGTTTCGCACAACGACGTCGAAGAGGGCTTGACCAGAATGAAGGATTTCTTCGCCAAGCTATAGGATCCAACGAACTCCCCCGTCCTAGCCGGTAGGATAGAGAGCGAATGGAAGTTAGGGAAGCCAAGGTGGAGTTCTGTCCGATCATCCTCGCCGGTGGCAGCGGTACGCGTTTCTGGCCGAGGAGCCGCCGGTCGAAGGCTAAGCAGGTGCTGGCGCTCGATGGTGAGCGCAGCATGATCCAAAAGACCGCGGACCGGCTAGCCAAACTCTCTCAGCCGCAAGACCTCTGGGTCATCACCAACGACCTGCTCTCCGGAGTGATTTCACAACAGCTCGGAACTCTGCCGGCTAGCCAAATTGTCTGCGAGCCGGTTGGGCGAAACACCGCGCCCGCCGCCGGCCTGGCCGCTTTTCTGCTCGAGCGCATCGCTCCCGAGGCGGTGCTCGGCATCTTCCCCTCCGACCAGGTGATCGCCGATGAGCAGGAATTTCGAGCGGTCATCGAACAGGGAATCGCACTGGCAGCCGCTGGGGATAACATCGTTGTGCTGGGGATCAAACCCACCCGGCCGGAGACAGGCTATGGCTACATCGAGAGCGGCGAGGTCCTGGCTGGCGCGACGGGACACGGCAGAGTGCTGCGCGTGCGCCGCTTTACCGAGAAGCCGAATGGCGAGCGGGCGCTGGAGTTTCTAGCGGCCGGGAACTACTACTGGAACAGCGGCATCTTTCTCTGGCGTGCGCGAACCCTGGCGAACGCGATCCGTGAGCATCTTTCGGAAACGGCTCCGATTCTCGAGGAGATTGCCAATGCTTACGGAACGCCCGGGTTTCAAGATGTCTTCGCCGAGCTCTATCCCCGCTGCGAAAACATCAGCATCGACTATGCCGTTCTCGAACCGCGCTCGACCAAAGGGGAGCATCACTCCAATCTCTACTGTCTGCCGGCGGATTTCGGATGGAGCGATCTAGGGTCGTGGGCCGCGCTCTACGAGCATCATCTTGACGGACGCGGCTCAGAGGAACGTAACGTGATTGACGCGGCCGATTCGCTCGCGCTCGACGCTCACGGCAATTACGTCTACAGCCCGAATAAATTTATCGCGCTTGTTGGCGTCGATGATCTGGTTGTGGTCGAAACGGATGACGCCATCCTGATTACCACGCGGGAGCGCTCGCAGGATGTGGGGCGGGTGGTGAAAGCTCTCGCTACGTCCCGCGATGAGCTGCTCTAAAGTGGCTAGGGTGTATCGACATATAGGAATGGCCGGATTTTCACCGCAACCCTTCGGGACGGGGCTATTTTTCTGATTTCTTCGTCGCTTGTCGCTAAGATACACCCGGTATCTGTCGCTCCTCACTCCTCGAACTGAGAAAAAATGGCTCCCGTCGCCGGCCATCCCTATATGTCGATACACCCTAGGTCGTGGGGACGCGGTCGCGAAGCCGCTTGATGACGGCCGGAGGGACGAGACCTTCGACCGAACCGCCCAGTTCAAAGACATTCTTGATCAGCCGCGAGCTGACATAGGAGTATTTTTCGGCGGGCATGAGGAAAACGGTCTCGACCGAGGGCGCCAGCCGCCGGTTCATGAGCGCCATCTGCATTTCGTACTCGTAGTCGCTAATGGCGCGGATGCCGCGCAGCACCGCGTGGGCTTGCTGCTCCAGGGCAAAGTCCACCAACAGCCCACGAAAGGTGCCCACCGAAACATTGTCAAACTCCTCGACTGCTTCGGTAAGCATGGCGACGCGCTCGGCAACCGAAAAGAGAGGGGCGGCCTTTTCGGAGTTCTTGAGGATGGCGACCACCAGATGGTCGAAGATTTTCGAGCCCCGGGCGATCAGGTCGAGATGCCCGTTGGTAAGAGGATCAAAGCTTCCCGGATAGATGGCTTTTACATGCATGGCGGACTGCGAAGGATTGTAGCAGGGCGATAGATCGCGATTACCAGAGCTTGCCGTCGGGTCCGGCGATGAAGCGGATGCCCGGGATGGACTACTTTCGCAGAGTCGCCCGCCCGATTTCAAAATGCATCCACGAGTCTGGTCCCCAGTCTGCGCGTTCAGCGTTAAGAAAGGCCTCACCTCCCCCAAGTTTGCGGAAAGTTTCCTTGCCGATTCCGAACAGATCAAGCAGAGTGGGCGGCCTCTTCTGGCTGGAAGAAGCCGCCGGGACGGGAGACGCTGAATTACTGTGAGGCAAATCTTTTGGATATATTCCAAAGAGAAAAGATTTGCCTACTTGCGTCCCACCTTTACTGCTTCGGCGGCCTGGGCCGCTCCGTTTGCCGGGATGGCGGGGACCTCGGCCTCCTTGACCGCGGTCAGGCCAAGCTTCTGCCGGAGCTGGGCGTCGATGCGGGCGTAGATCTCCGGGTGCTCCTTCAAAAACGAGCGGACATTCTCGCGGCCCTGGCCGATGCGCTCTCCCGCGTAGCTGTACCAGGCGCCGGATTTGTCGACGACGTTATGCAAGACGGCTAAGTCGAGCGCATCTCCTTCGCGCGAGATGCCTTCCCCGTAGAGAATGTCGAACTCGGCCTCGCGGAAGGGTGCGGCGACTTTGTTCTTGACCACCTTGACCCGGGTGCGCGAACCCACCACTACATCGCCTTCCTTGACCGCCGCGATGCGGCGAATGTCGATCCGGACCGAGGAGTAGAACTTGAGCGCCCGGCCGCCGGTGGTGGTTTCCGGGTTGCCGAACATGACGCCGATCTTTTCGCGGATCTGATTGATAAATATTAGAGAAGTGCGTGACTTGGCCACGGTGCCCGTAAGTTTGCGCAGGGCCTGAGACATCAGGCGGGCCTGCAGGCCCATGTGAGAGTCGCCCATTTCGCCGTCGAGCTCGGCCTTCGGCACCAGCGCGGCCACCGAGTCGACTACCAGAACGTCGATCGCACCCGAGCGCACCAGGGCTTCGGTGATCTCCAAAGCCTGCTCGCCGTAATCGGGTTGGGAGATCAGCAGGTTGTCGACATCGACGCCGAGCTTCTTGGCGTATTGCGGATCGAGCGCGTGTTCGGCGTCGACGAAAGCGGCCATGCCGCCCGCTTTCTGCGCTTCGGCGATGATCTGAAGCGTGATCGTGGTCTTGCCGGAAGACTCGGGGCCGAAGATCTCAATGACGCGGCCGCGCGGGACCCCGCCAACACCCAACGCCGAATCGAAGGAGATCGACCCGGTGGAGATGACGGAGATGGGCACGATGGCCTCTTTGCTGCCAAGGCGCATGATGGAGCCTTTGCCAAACTGCTTCTCGATTTGCGCTAGCGCCAGGTCGAGGGCGCGGGAACGATCATCTGCCACGGGAGTCTCCAGGGGGTAAGTGTGGTGTCAGGGGAACGAAGGCCATCATTCATAGCTGGCGGCAGCATTGCCGCACACAGAGGGCTCTTCAAGAGGACGGCCGCGAGGCTGCAATTCATCGGTTACAAGCTTCAGTGGATGATACCACCGCCCGTGAACATGCACCTGAAGTGAAAATGCTCTAGCGTTGCAACAGATCCACCGGCTGGTCGATGTCGGTGACGCGAAAATATGGGGCCAGGGAAGGGTGCTTTTTGGCCACGGCCTGGTAGATTTCCCAGGCGGTGCGCCGATAGGAAAAATGGCCGGCGGGGGCCGAACGCAACTCCGCAATGTAGAGCGCTTCGGCGAAGTCCATCTTGAAAAGCGCCCGGTTTCGCGTCCCCAGGGGAAGCACGTAGCAAGCCTCTTCAGGGTGTCCGCCGCCGGAGAGGGCTGTGAAGGACGCATGCGCGCTCCCCATCGCCAGGTCGTATTGCGGACGGATTCCCGCCTCTGTCACCGCGTCGGGCAAGTCGTAGCCATGCGCATTGGTGAAGGACTGCAGGATCTGAATGCAGCGGCGGTGCCGGTGCATGTCGCGGAAGCCGCCTATGTCCATCAGGATGTCGAAGCGCAGAGCATGGCCGGAGGAGAACTCGCGGAGCAGCTCATCGTACCGGCCGCGGTGTCTGGCGCCCAGCGATACGATCTCGTCGCGGCGCTGCTGGCTGAGGGCCGCCACATGGCTGCGGATCTGCCGATAAGGATGGTGGGATGCCCCATAAAGCAGGGTTGTCGCAACTTCAATTTCAAGTGTTTCGTCTTCTAATAGATCGACGATCGGCGCAGCCTCGATCGCGACACCCTGCAAAAGGGCGGCTGCGGCTTCGGCCAGCTCGCGGCGTGTTTGGAGCGCATATTCGCTGGCTGCGGCGTACTTCACCAGGGTGGGCGCGGTCTTCACCTCGCGGGTGAGCAAGGCCTCGGCGCGAGCGCCCAGCGAGGGGTCGAGCGCCTCGATCTCGCGCGTAAGCGATGCCAACGCCTCGCCTTGCGCGTTCCACGCGGAGCCAGCCGCGGCCTCGCGGAGCCGTTCGCCCAGTTGGCGGATTTCGGCGTGGGGGCTTGCAAGCAGGCGGGAGATCTGGGACTCGAGCGTACGAGCGTTGACAATCTGGCCGAGCGAGGTATTGGTGGCCAGGGGAAGAAGGTAACGGGCGACGTCGAAGGCGCGGGCTCGCAGCGTACGGGCATAGGCCTCCTCTTTCATCTCCGGGGGCTTTGGCGTGCGCTCTTTGAGAAACTCGAAGACTCGTTCGGCGGCTGTATGGTATTCGGCGAAGAGCGCCTCGATGGTCCGGGAGAATTGTCCGCGAGCGGCTGAGTCGCCGGCAAAGTCCGGCAAGTACCATCCGCTCTTGCGGAAATTCTGGTAGCGCGTGGAGCGCTCCTGGCCGTCCCAGCGCTGTTCATCGACGAGAATGATGGCGGCAAGCAGGGAAAGCCGTTCGATCGCGAAGGCAACATGTGCCAGGTCGGCAATCGAGCGATGGCCATATTGGAAGTAGAAGGTATTCAAAAACTGCTCGGCGCGCTGGCTTGAGATCTCGCGGAGGGCTTCCTTCATCGAAAGGGAAGAGCGGGAGTATTTGGCCATCGCATAGGCCAGGACCTCGGGATCGGCCCCATGGACGGCAAAGACTTCGGTCTGGTTCCGGGACGATTCCCCGGCCGTTTCCGGGACCGTGATTGGCGCGGCGAGTGTGTCCATTTGAATTTCGGCCATGATTCGCGCGGGGCGTGGAAAATCTGCTTCGCTTCAGATCAGGATAGATCAGGATAGATCATAAGGGCGTAGCATAAAGAGAGAAATAGGGTAGAGTAATCCGTGCACACACGATGCGGGGTTCCTTCGTCGTTTCAGTGAGTTCCCAGATATGGACGACAGGCGCGATTCATACTCGAAGACCCTCTCGGTGGTAAACCATCGCTCCTACTCGCCCCCCAAACGGCCTTGGGCCGTGGCGCAGCGTTGGCGAGATCTTCTCTTCGCGCATTGGCCCGTCGCGGCTCACCAACTGGCGCCGCTGCTGCCCCCTGGTCTTGAAATCGATACCTTCGACCAATCCGCCTGGGTGGGTGTCGTGCCCTTCTGGATGGATCAGGTCAAAGTGCGGGGGATACCCCGAATCCCCGGGGCGATCCGGTTTCCCGAGTTGAACCTCAGAACCTACGTACGGGAGCGGAATACGAACCGGGCCGGCGTTTATTTCTTTTCGCTCGAGGCGGCGAATCCCCTGGGCGTCGCGATGGCGCGGACAATTTTTCATCTTCCCTACCACTGGGCGCGGATGTCGGTCCGAACCCGGGGCGATCGGGAATTTACCTATGAGAGCGAACGCCTGCTGAGCGCCCGGCCGGTGCGCTTCCGTGCCCATTATCGCGGGCTAGGGCAAGTGCGCATGCTCGAGCAGAGCTGTCCGGGGACAATTGAATATTTCCTCATGGAACGCTACTGCCTTTTCACCACCGGCCATCGCGGGCAGCTGCTGCGCGGAGACATTTACCACGCGCCCTGGCCGCTCGAGGCAGCCGAGGCCGAGATCGAGATCAATGACCTGCCGGAGGTTTATGGCATCCGGTTGCCGGAAACCGCGCCGCTTCTGCATTACTCCCGCGAGCTTGCCGTCTATCTCTGGTCGCTCGATACCGTTCCCTTGTCGCCGCTCAAGGCTCTCGAGGCGGTGGGAGCCCGGCCGGCCGAGATCGTATAGAGCCCGGTGAATCTTCTGTCCGCTCAAGTTATTCAGCTTCGGCCAATCTACATCTGATTGCTTCGAGAATAGCGTTCGTCTCTTTTCTCGAGCTGTAACTAACCAGATATTTGTCGACACTGGCGAATACGCTGTCACGCCTTCTAAACTGACTTGAGCATTCGCGGAGAGACAAAGAGCACCATAGGAATAGGAAGTGGAATGGGAAATCTTGAAGGCAAAACGGCACTGGTTACTGGGGCTTCACAAGGCATTGGCCGCGCGTGCGCGCTGGAGTTGGCTAAGAGGGGGGCTCGGGTTGCGCTTGCTGCGCGTAACCAGGAGAAGCTCGAAAGCGTGGTCGAGGAGATTGTCGCGCTCGGCGGGCACGGCAAAGCATTCGTTCTCGATTTGGCCAGCGAAGAATCCATTCAAGCCACCGCCAAGGGGGCGATCGCGCATTTTGGCAGCGTTAACATCCTGGTCAACAACGCAGGAATTACCAAGGATGTGCTGCTGCTCAGGATGAAGCGCGCCGACTGGGACCAGGTATTGACCACCAACTTGACGGGCGCATTTCTGATGACGCAAGCCCTGTTGAACCCGATGCTCCGCTCCCGTTGGGGCCGCATCATCAACATCTCGAGTGTTGTGGCGGAGACGGGGCAGGCAGGACAGGCCAATTACTCCGCCAGTAAGGCCGGGCTGATCGGATTTACCAGGTCGATGGCGCGCGAGGTGGCTTCACGCTCGATTACCGTGAACGCGGTGGCGCCGGGTTACATTGAGACGGCAATGACGGCGGCGCTGGACGCCAAGCAGCGCGAGGCGATGCTTGCCTATATCCCTTTGGGACGGCCGGGCGCGAGCCTCGATGTGGCGCACGCTGTGAGCTTTCTTGCTTCTGAAGAGGCGGCGTACATCACCGGCCACGTGCTCGATGTCAACGGCGGACTCTTCATGGGTTGAGGTCCTTAAAGGTCCTCAGAATTGTGAGCCACTTCCCGGCGCCTTTCCAGCTGGAGCGATCGGAGTAACTCCTGCTCGGATGACCGTGGTCCCCGTTCCTTGCTCCGGCACCAGAATTCTTCGACACCAGAATTCTTCGACGCCAGCGAACATACTAGGTGCCTGTCAGGTTTTAGTGTAAAGTCTTTTCTTTATCACAGCCATCCTGGAACCCCCGAAATCACAGCTGAATTCCCAACCGCTAGGAGAATTTGCATGGCAGAACGGAAAAGCACTGGTCAAACGCAGCCGGTACCCGGCGATCACGTAAAAGCTCATTCCGAGTCCGACCCACGCCTGAGGAGGGCCTCGCAACGTCTGGGTAGAAGGTTGCTGCCGGTCTTGATTCTCTGTGGCGCATGCGTACAGGTGTCGTTGGGTCAAGCCGTGGGTCAAACCGCCCCCGCGCCTTTGAGCGTCTCGAACGCCGACAACGCCTGGATGCTGGTAAGCGCGGCCCTCGTACTGCTGATGACCGGGCCGGGACTCGCTCTGTTTTATGGAGGCTTGGTACGCAGGAAAAACGTGTTGGGAACCATGATGCAGAGCTTCGCCATGATGGCGATCATCTCCATGGTCTGGGCGTTTTTGACTTATAGCTTAGCTTTCGATTCCGGCTCCAGCTTTATTGGTGGGTTGCACCATATTTTTCTGCGCGGAGTTGGCCTGACGCCGGACCCCGACTATGGCCCGACCATCCCGGTCCAGACTTACATGATCTATCAATTGATGTTTGCGATCATCACCCCGGCGCTCGTTACCGGCGCCTTTGCCGAGCGCATGAAATTCAGCGCCATGGCGCTCTTTCTCACTCTTTGGTCCATCTTTGTTTATGCGCCCATGGCGCACATGGTCTGGGGCAAGAACGGCTTGCTCAACGCGTCACTCGGAGGCCGCATTCCGACGTTGGATTTCGCGGGAGGCACCGTGGTGCATATCACCTCGGGTGTTTCCGCGCTGGTATGCGCCCTCTATCTGGGCAAACGGATCGGATACCCAAAAGAACAAATGCCCCCGCACTCCGTTGTGCTGAGCTTTATTGGCGCTTGCCTTCTTTGGGTAGGATGGTTTGGCTTTAATGCCGGAAGCGCGCTCTCTGCCGGAACTCTCGCCACGAGCGCATTCGTGAATACACACTTCGCGACAGCGGCGGCGGCGCTTGCATGGGCATTCGTAGAGCGAATTCGCAACGGCAGAGCAAGCGCTCTTGGAGCCATTTCAGGCGCTGTAGCGGGGTTAGTGGCCATTACGCCGGCAGCGGGCTTCGTCCAGCCTATGTCTGCAATCGTCATAGGGCTTCTAGCCGGCTCCATTTGCTACTTCATGGTCGCCAAGGTCAAACAGCGCTTCGGCTACGATGACTCCCTCGATGCTTTTGGGATTCATGGAGCGGGTGGAACCCTGGGAGCGATTCTCACCGGAGTTTTCGCCTCGAGCGCCATCAATCCAATCTTTAAGGACGCTAATGGCAATACGCTGCCCTCCGGGGCGGTGGATGGCAATTGGCATCAAGTCGTCAATCAGTTAGGCGGCGTCGCAGTCGCCTGGATCATCTCGATTGTCGGCACTTTGATTCTGCTCAAGGTCACGGATCTTGTGATCGGTCTTCGCGTGTCAAGCGAGGAGGAAGCCGAAGGACTCGATCTGTCACAACACGGGGAGGAAGGCTACGACTGGAACTCATGATCGTGACAATCTCGTTGCGCCGGAGAGAGCCGGTTGTTTCCTTTTCACCTGAACGAAGGAGCCTTATATGAGCATGCAAAAGATTGAAGCGATCATTCAGCCCTCGAAACTGGATGCGGTCAAGGATGCTTTGATCGGAATTGGCGTGGAAGGCATGACCATTCTCGAAGCACGCGGACATGGCCGGCAAAAAGGTCATACGGAAATTTATCGTGGGCGCGAGTATGCGGTCGACTTCATCTCCAAGGTCAAGCTAGAAGTGGTTGTGGCCGATGCATTGGTAGAAAAGGCCATTGATGCTATCGCTTCCTCGGCAAGAACAGGCAAGATCGGCGATGGGAAGATCTTCGTTTCAAGGATCGAAGAAGCCGTTAGGATTCGCAACGACGATCGCGGAGTCCCGGCTTTATGATCTCTACAAGATCCTTGCAAAGAGCCCGCTTCCGTTACGAGGGTGCTTAGCAATTCCACACGGCGCTAGTTCGTAGGCGTAGGAATATTCGGCTGCAAGCCTTTCAAGTGATTCTTCAAAGTCTTGCGCGCGATATCCGGCCAGAACTCCTCGAAGACGGCTCCAATCGTACCTTCGGCCGTTACCGTGAAGCCTCGCTCGACGGTGAGGGACGCGCCCCGGTCGCTGGCCGGATAGTAGAGGTTGGAAATGCCGCCGGCAGCAAGGTTGCCCAAGACGTTGGAGTAGTTGGGGCCCCATTTTCCGTTGTCGTTCTTGCACCAGACCGTGGTTGCGACGGAATAGAGCAAACGGTGGGTGAAAGTACCGGTTCCTTTGCGAAAATAGCGCGGGTCTTGCTTGAGGAGCGAGGGGAGGATCGCGTTGCCAATCATGGTTCCGTCGAAGTCATCGACATAAGAGGCCCCAAAGTACTTGGCAAAGCCTTGGGCGCCCTGCCCATATGCCGGAAAGCTATCTTCTGCCTGGCTCAACCCCGCATCCACCCCCGCGGAGAAAAAGACAAAAGGGTCGACTGCGCTGTGGAACGCCAGATTGAACTTCTGACCCACCGAAAGCGGGGCCGCGTCCGCGATGTAAGAGGTGTTGAAGTTAGGCGCCACCCCCAGGATCCTTTGTCTCTCTTGTTGCTTCACCTGTTGGGCGGCTAGATCACGATTGGACTGGACAGGCATCTGACTGCTCTGTTGGGCCGGCGCTGGGGCATTCTGCTGGGGCGCCGTTTGGCTGCCCTGCTGGTCCTGCGGGAGAGGCGCTTCCGGAGTGTCGTCTCCAGCCGCGGTGATGGCTGCGATCTGCTGGAGATTCCCGGCCGGTGCGGCCGGCAGCGGATCCGCCGTTTGCTCCTGCGCGAACGAGACCAGAGAAAATGCTGCTAGCGACAGCGCCAGCATCGAAGACCTAAATAAAGAGGGAGTGATCACGCGTGTCCTTATGAGGCGACTTCATCGGTTCGCCGATTGCTCGGTACCTCTATTCCTTGAAGCCCTTCTTTGTAGCTTTTGCTGGTACCCGACGTGTTCTCTCAAGGCAACTTTTCCGGGTATGCGGAGGCAAATGCGGAGCAGGTTGGAACGGAGCTCAAAGGACCATTTCCCGGCGTCTATCAAGACGCTCGACGGACTGCTTAGCTGGCAAGCTGGTCCCTCCCCGCCATCGACTATTTTTTCTGGCACATGTTCCCTCAAGTTTACCTTGGACGGTTCACTCCCAGTGAATTGCAACCCGAAGTAGATGGAATTGTCTCCCTCCAGGACGGAGAAAAGTGCATGAAAGATGCAAAGGGGAGAGAGAAAATCCCCATGACAGGGTCCAGCAGGCTGGGGGAGAAATGCGCCGAAGCAAGGAACAGGGTGCTAAACCTTGTATGCTCAGCACTCCACTCACTCGTTTCTGCTAGGACTCATTTTCCGCCGGCTGCGGACGGATGGAGAGGGTGGGAACCCTTTCTCTGCCGGGCGATTGCATCGAGCACGCCATTGAGGAAATTCAGAGACTCCGGGGCCGAGTAGCGCCGGGCAATCTCGAGCGATTCGTTGATCACCACCGCAACCGGCGTCGAGGGAAAGCCGAGCATCTCCGCGACTGCCGTGCGCAGCACGTTGCGATCGACCGCGGGTATTCGCTGCAGACGCCAGTGGACGGAGTTCGATTCGATCAGCTGATCGATCTCTTCTTGCCGCGCGGTGGCAACGCGGAAAATGTCTTCGGAAAAACCGCGCGTTTCCTGGTCAACCTCTTCGCGCGCTGTCCAAAAGTTCTTGAGCACCTGAGCCTCGGTCTGCTTGCCTACATCCGCTTGGAAGAGCATTTGCATGGCAAGTTCCCGTGACTTCCGCCGTTTGCCGGTCGCGGTCATCTGCGGGCTTACACCAGGCGGCGCATTGCTGGCATCGGAGCGGAATTGGCTGCTCATCTTTCGCCCGAGCGACACCATCTCGATCGCAGCGATCCCCGCCTCAAAGCCTTTGTTCCCTGCCTTGATCCCGGCGCGGTCGAGCGCCTGCTCCAAGGTCTCGCATGTCAGTACGCCAAAGGTATGGGGAATGCCCGTCTCCTGCTGCGATTGTCCGATGCCGCGGGACACTTCGTTGTAGATGGCCTCGTAGTGGGCGGTCTCCCCGCGCAGGAGCAGGCCTAGAGTGATGACGGCATCGACGTT
This sequence comes from uncultured Acidobacteriaceae bacterium, assembly GCA_963746665.1. Lineage (GTDB taxonomy): Bacteria > Acidobacteriota > Terriglobia > Terriglobales > Acidobacteriaceae > PALSA-350. The sequence continues at coordinate 1,048,613 of CAVVBW010000001.1, forward strand.
ACCCGATTCGGCCGCCTGGCGCGCCGCCGCCGGTATCTCCCACGCTCCCGGTACGCGGATCACAGAGACATCCTCGCGGGCCGCCCCGCTGCGCAAAAGCGCATCGAGCGCACCCTGTAAAAGCCGATCGGTGATGACGGCATTCCAGCGTGCGGCGACCACCGCAAAGCGCATGCCGTGAGCGCTCAGATCGCCCTCGATCGCCAGAGGCTTGCCTTTGAGCGGATCCAACCATTCCCAAAAAGCAAAGACATACCCGGGAACGGGCTCGATGGTGAAAGCCCTGGATTTCCAATCAGTTTCGCCGACCGCGCCAATCCTCCCCGCCGCTTCCTGTTCGCCCCAAGCCCCATTCATCCACCGGCGAGCCACGGCTTCAATCGAGTCCAACGCGGTCACTTCCACCAAGATCTCCGCAAGGGCCGGCGCATTTCCATCGGCAAACTCCAGGTTGCCCAAGGGCGCGAGGAAAGATGCACCCCGGCTCTCCGGCTCAATCCATCCCTTGCCACGCTCAAAACCCAGCGCCGAAAAGAAGCTGGCTAGTTTTTCATAGGCGCCAGGTGTGCTTGCCGGGCGCACGATGGTTATGGCTTTGATCATCTCCTCGACCTTACTACTCTGACTCTACCCTAGTTCATAACAGGCTCTAAGCCTGTTATGCTGAGTGTCGTGGCACCCGCGAAATCCCCCAGCCCTTCTCTCCTGACCCGGGCGCGCCGGCGCTCCAATGCGTCGCCAGTCCAGCGCTGCCCCCTTGCCTCCGCTCTGCTGCTTAGCATGGTGCTGCCGTTTGCCGCGGGCTGCTCCCGCAATGCGAATTCAAAGGCACCGGTATCGCGGGTGGCGGCTGAGCAAGTGCGCAAAGCCGCTCGGGCGAAGGAAGATGTAGCGCGTGAAGAGCTCGAACAAATTCCCCCTCCCTCGAAGAACCAATACCTCGAGGTTCGCAGCAGAGAAGCTTATGGCAACCCTTTCCTCGAGGTCCATGCCGATACCGTCACTCTGGTAGTCATTTTTCCCGATCAAAAGCCCAATGGCTTCGCCAGCGGAAGCATGCTGCGTCCTGTAGCCGCGCGCCGGCAACGAGTGGAAGTGGCGCTTGCCGATCTGCCGCAAGCGCTGGCCTCGCTGCCTCCGGAAGTCTGGCCCTATGGCCGTGTTGTCGGCATCGCGGAGCCGCCCGCCGAGCCGCGAGCCGACCGGGTGGCAATTCGCCGCAATGTCGAAGCGACGATCAAAGTTCTCAACGATCTCGGCGTAGTCGTGGATGAGTGGAGCGGTTCAAACAGTTCGCTGCTGCGCTAGACCGCTTTCACAAACGGTATGCCGGTCTCTCCTTTGCCGATTCTCTCGAGTTCGCAATCTCGCGCGGCGCACCCTCACGAAGGTTTCTCCGCATCGCGAGAGCTCGAAAAGAAGCTGCGCGCATGCTTGCGCGGAGAGGTGCGTTTTGACGAAGGCGCACGAGCGCTCTACGCAACCGACGCCTCCAATTACCGGCAGGTCCCGATTGGGCTGGTGGCGCCACGCGACGCGCGCGATGTCGAAGCCGCGATGGCGGCGTGCCGCGAGCTAGGCGCGCCCGTGCTCTCCCGCGGCGGGGGCACCAGTCTGGCCGGGCAATGCACGAACGTGGCCGTGGTCCTGGACTTCTCGAAATATATGCATGCGCTCCTCGAGTTGGATCCGGCGCAAAGGTTTGCCCGCGTTCAGCCTGGGATCGTGCTCGATACGCTGCGCGACGCCGCGGAAAAGCACGCTCTCACCTTCGCTCCCGATCCGGCGTCGCATAACCGATGCACGATCGGCGGCATGATCGGTAACAACTCCTGTGGCGTACACGCTCTCATGGGCGGCAAGACCGTCGATAACATCGAGTCTCTCGACATTCTTCTCTATGACGGCACGCGTCTGACGGTCGGGGCAACGACGGAGGGGGAGCTGGGGGGCATCATCTCCGCCGGCGGGCGGCGGGGCGAAATTTATGCCGGCCTTCTGCGGATTCGCAACACCTACGCGGATGCCATCCGCCAGCGTTTTCCTAAAATCCCGCGCCGCGTCTCCGGCTACAACCTCGACGAGCTGCTGCCGGAAAACGGCTTCCAAGTCGCCCGCTCCCTGGTGGGTACGGAAGGCACGTGCGTCACTATCCTCGAGGCACGATGCCGGCTCAAAAAGAGCCCGCAGCACCGCCGTCTGGCGGTTCTCGGCTTTCCGACTCCCTTTCTTGCCGCAGACTATGTGCCGGCGATTCTCGAGTACCGGCCAATCGGCCTCGAAGGCTTCGACGAACTGCTGCTCGGCTTCATGAGAAAGAAGCAACTCGCTCTCGACGACATAGAGCTTCTGCCCCAAGGAGGGGGCTTTTTGCTGTGCGAGTTCGGCGCGGCGACCGCGGAGGAGGTCTCGAGCCAGGTGGAAGAGTTCGCCAGGGCCACACAGGGCTTTGCCTCCCGGCCGAGCGTTCGTATTTGCTCAGAAGAGGAGGCGGCGCGAGTATGGCGCGTGCGCGAATCGAGCCTGGGGGCAACCGTATTTGTGCCCGGTCAGGCGCACGGGTGGGAAGGTTGGGAAGATTCTGCCGTGCCTCCGGAGCGGCTGGGCAGCTATCTTCGCGCCCTTCATGCGCTGCTCGAACGATATGGATATACGGCCCCGATGTACGGGCACTACGGACAGGGCTGCGTTCATTTACGGATCACCTTCGATCTGGAAACAGTCGAGGGCATCGGCAAATACCGGGATTTCATCGATCAGGCCGCCGACATCGTCCTGGCTCATGGCGGCTCGCTCTCGGGCGAACACGGCGACGGCCAATCCCGGGCCGCCCTGCTGCCAAAGATGTTTGGTCCAGATCTGATGCAGGCGTTCCGTGACTTCAAAGCCTTGTGGGATCCTGAGAATCGCATGAATCCGGGAAAGCTCATTGACCCCGTCGCGGTCTATGACCCGGTTGACAACCTGCGTTTGGGCGCAGGCTACCACTCGAAGAAGCCCGAAACGTGGTTCCAGTTCCCCGCAGACAAGGGCTCCTTTGGCGAAGCCACGCTGCGCTGTGTCGGCGTGGGAGCCTGCCGCAAACAGGACCACGGGACGATGTGCCCCAGCTATAGGGTCACTCTCGAGGAGAAACACTCCACCCGAGGCCGCGCGCACCTGTTGTGGGAGATGTTGCATGGCGATGTTATTTCCCGCTGTTGGCGCAATGAGGAAGTGAAAGAGGCGTTGGAACTGTGTCTCTCCTGCAAAGCCTGCAAAACCGAATGTCCGGTCAACGTGGATATGGCGTCATGGAAGGCCGAATTTCTGGCCCATTATTTTGCCGGCCGCATTCATCCCTTGCAGCACTATGCCTTTGGGTTCATGGACCGTTGGTCCCACGTGGCATCATGGACGCCGGGATTGGCTAACCTTCCACTCAGGACTCCGGGACTGAGCACTCTCGTCAAGGCTCTCGCCGGGGTTGCGTCCGAACGCGAGTTGCCGCAGTTTGCAGGGAAGAGCTTCCAGAAGATCTTTCGGGCAGAGCAGCGGCGGCCGGCCGCCCCCTCCGCCGGCACGGTCCTTCTGTGGCCGGATACCTGGAACAACTACTACCATCCGGCGGCGCTCGGCGCTGCGCGGGAGGTTCTGACCACCGCCGGATTCGATGTGCAGTTGCCCAGGGGACACATCTGCTGCGGCCGTCCGCTCTATGACTTTGGGTTTCTTACCCAGGCGCGACAATACTTGCGAGAGATTCTCGAGCGACTTGCGCTTCAGATTGACGCCGGAGTGCCCTTGGTCGTGCTCGAGCCGAGTTGCGCCAGCGTCTTTCGCGACGAATTGATCAATTTCTTTCCTCGGGATGAGCGCGCGCGGCGGCTCCGCGAACAAACCTTCCTGCTGAGCGAGTTTCTCCACCGGCACGCGCCCAGCTACCAGCCGCCGCGGTTAAACGAGCGTGAGATCGTTGTTCATGGCCACTGCCACCATCATTCGCTGATCGGAATGAAGGATGAGGTCGCGCTGCTCACGGCAACGGGGGCCAACGTGCGGTTGCTCGACTCCGGCTGCTGCGGGATGGCCGGCCCCTTTGGCTTTGAAAAGGACAAATTTTCTGTCTCGCAAGCCCTTGCCGAGCGGGTGTTGCTGCCTGCCATACGGTCAGCCTCGGCGGAGACAATCCTGGTCAGCGACGGCTTCAGTTGCCGCGAGCAGATCAAGCAGAATACCCCGCGCCAGGCGGTGCACCTGGCCGAAGTTCTAGCCGGATCTCATTGAAAACGCTATCTGTTCCTCCACGGAACCTATTATGTTCCTCCACGGAACAAGGTCTTTGCGGACGCTGCACGAATTTGATAGGAGCAATGGGGGCGCCAGCGTATGCTGGAGACAGCACCCTTTTATCGCTTCGGCCTGCGGCCACCTTCCCGGAGCCCCAAGTCTGTTGAGGCAACCAACCCGAGGTACGTGAGGTTCTATGCGATCTGAACTGGTCTATTCAGCCGGCATCAAAATAGTGAACCGGTTTCTTCTGGCGACCGTGGCAATCAAGGCTGTCCGGAAGTTGCACATCAGCACCACCCGCACGGAAGACACGGCGAATGTGGTATTTGTGGACGTAGCCGCAGGCCGGTACACCGATGTATCCTTGCCGCCGATCATACCCCAGCCGGCGATCGAGCCCCTGATTGTGGACTCCCTGGGTTCTGCCGCTTAGAACCGGTTCCAGGCGAAATTGTCTTCCCCTTCACGCTTGCGCACCGACGCAACCGAATATGTGCGTGAACTAACCGCTTGACGCATCCCCGGACGCAAGCATGTCCCGGCCGCCTACAAAGAACTCGCTTTGAACGACTTGTTCGGGCATAATTGCGAAATTCAAATGCCTAGGTTGAAGCAAGTTGCTCTTCTGCTAGCCTTTACTGCCACCCTCAGCGCAAGTGAGGCCCCGGAAGCTTGGCTGGAGGTTCGCACTCCGAACTTCATCGTAGTGAGCAATGGCGGCGAAAAGCAGGCCCGCCATGTCGCGGGCCAGCTCGAGCGGATGCGCTCGGTATTGCAAGCGCTTTTTCCCGAGCCAAGTGCCGGCTCTGAATCTCCTATCGTGGTCCTCGCGGCGAAAGATAAGAAGAGCTTTCAAACGCTGGAGCCCGAAGCCTACCTTGCCAAGGGCCAACTGAACCTCGCCGGACTCTTTTTAGGGACTCCAGACAAAAACTATATCTTGCTGCGTCTAGACGCTGACGGCGACCACCCGTATGCGACGATTTACCACGAGTACACGCACTTCCGCATGCGCAAAGACGCGGATTGGCTGCCGCTTTGGGTCAACGAGGGTCTGGCGGAGTTTTTTGAAAACTCAGAGATTGAAGCCAAAGAAGTTCAGCTGGGCGAGGCCAGCCCCAACAATGCTCTGTACTTGCAGCAGAATAGCCTTCTGCCGCTAACAACCTTGTTCACGGTCGACCAGAATTCCCCCTATTACCACGAGGAGCAGAAGGGTTCCGTTTTCTACGCCGAATCCTGGGCTCTGGTGCAGTATCTCCAGATAGAAGACTTTCCCACGAAAGCTCATCGGCTGACCGACTACCTTCAACTGGTAAGCCAAAAGGTCGACCGTGTAACGGCAGCAGAGCGGGCCTTCGGCGATCTGAATCAGCTTCAGAAGGCGCTGGGTCTTTATGTAGGGCGAGGCAGCTTTCCACATTTCGAGGCCGCGATCCCTACAAATGTGGACGAGACTACCTTCGCAGTCCACACCTTGACGCTGCCCCAGGCAAATGCCGTACGAGCGGACTTTTTGGCCTATAACAAGCGCACCAAAGACGCACACGCCCTGCTCGACAGTATCTTGCACGATGATCCGGACAATATGCAGGCCCATGAAACGATGGGGTATCTGTCTTTCTTGGAGGGGAATATTCCGGCGGCGCGGGATTGGTACGCGCAAGCGATCAAACTGGGTTCGGAGAGCTACGTGGCTCACTACTATTTCGCCTCCATGTCGATGCGCGACGGGGATCTGTCAGCGCAGGATGCGGCGGCTGTCGAGGCGAGCCTGCGAAAGGCGATCGAGCTGAATGCTTCATTTGCGCCTGCCTATGACGCTCTCGCCACGCTTTATGCAAGGCAACATGAAAAAATGGATGAAACGCACATGCTGAATGTGCAGGCCGTGGCGCTCGATCCAGGCAATCTCGCCTACCGCTTGAACACGGCGAGCATCCTGCGCGAGCAGGACAAGCAAGCGGCCGCGATCCAAGTGCTTCAGCAGGCGTTGACCATTGCGAAGGCTCCGCAAGACCGCGAATTGGTAGAAAGCCGCCTGCAGGCAATCCAGCAATACGAGCAGGAACAGCAAGCAACGACAGATAAAGCGCAGGGGGTCCAAAACAAAGCCGGCGCGGCACCCTCTTCGGCGCAAAGACAAATCTTGAATTCGGAAAATGCCGCCGGCAACGGTGCGAAACATCCCGACGAGACACCCCATGGGCCAATGCGGGAATTTAGCGGAACGGTGCGGGGTGCGGCATGCTCCTACCCATCCGTCCTCGAACTGAAGATTGCCGACGCGTCGAAGACTCTCTCCCTTTACAGCAACAACTTTTACAAGATCGACTTCAGCACCGCAAATTTTGCGCCGCCCAAGGGAAACCTCGATCCCTGCCGGGATCTGCTCGGCCTCAAGGCGAATGTCAGGTACTCGGAGACCTCCGACAAGGCGGAGGACGGACAAATTGTTTCCGTGGTTCTCAGTAGGCAAAAGTAGTCTTGAGTCACTCGGCTTGCAATAAATTAGCCAACGTCTCCTTATGCTTCCGCCTGCGACGATCTTCACGCGGCCGGTCCTCTATCACGCGTCCCGGCTTCGGCTGGCCGACGCGCTCCCGCGCATTGGCCTTGACGGCCTTGGTCACGGAGAACTTCGCAGGCCTGCGCTTGCCCTTCATCATTCTCTCCTTCTGCTTGTTTCCGCCGCCGGCGTTTGTCCCTCGTCCGGTGAGTATGGAATACTTTTATGAAGGCTTGCGGAGGAGTTCTCCGGATGCCAGGAAGCAGGTCCCATCCCCATGGAAGAGCGCGATTTCTTTGACGAAAAGGCCGAGCAACGCAAGCACACGCTCGTCTGCCCGCATTGCGGCCAAGCCCAGGAATATGAAATCTCCTGGCTTGTTCGCCGCAAGAAGGCTCAACTACCTCGCAATGCGGATGAGCGAGACCGTGCGCGCTTTGCCAAGGCTCAATCTTATATGGTGCGCAAGGACGACGTGACGGGCTGCAAGAATATCCGCTGCCGCAAGCGCTTTGAAGTGTCGAGCCTGCAGTCAGTGGCGTTTCTTTAGAGCCTTCCATGAACATTCTTGTGTGTGTGAAGCAGGTGCCGCAAAAAGACGCGGCGCTCAAGCTAAACGACGCCGGCACTTGGATTCGCGAGGATGTTTCCTACGAAATGAATGAGCCGGACGCCTATGCCCTCGAGGAGGCGCTGCGGCAGAAGCAGCTGCATGGCGGCGAAGTGGCGGTTGTGACGGCCGGTCCGGCGCGGGCGCAGCAGGTTCTGCGCGAGGCTCTCGCTAAGGGAGCCGATCGGGCGGTCCATCTCGAAGACGACAGGTTTCAAACCCTCGATGCCGCCAACGTCGCACGAGCCATTGCAGCCTCTATCGAGAAAGAGCGCATCGACCTCATTGCCACCGGCCTGCAATCGGACGATTTTGGCGCTGCGCAGACGGGCGTGCTCTTGGCGGAAGCGCTGGGCTGGCCGCATGCGACGATCATTGTCGGAATCGAAAAAACAGACTCGGGCTTGCGCTTGCAGCGGGAGCTCGAGGGCGGTCTATCCCAGCAGGTGGATATTTCCCTGCCCGCGGTCGTCACCATCCAAAGCGGCATCAATAAATTGCGCTATGCCACCCTGCTCGGTATCAAGCAGGCAAAATCGAAACCATTGCGCAAGGTTCGGTGGGAGGAAATCGAGAGTCACTTGGGGGAGAGTCTGCAGCGGATCGAGCGGCTGTATCCGCCCGTCAAGCAGAAGAAGACGGAGATGCTGACGGGGACGCCCTCCGACGTGGCAAAGAAGCTGGTCGAGGCACTTAAAAATAACGCTCGCGTGATTTAATATATTTGTTGTGCAAGCGCAAGATCTTTGCCGCGTGGAAACGCCGGCAGTCTAAAGCAGCAGAGAGGGACTATGGCCAACACATTGCTTCCGCCTGAAGAGCGTAACCTGACTCCAGAAGAGGTCGCTGCGCTCGACCATCGCAGATACCGCGGTCTAATGTTCTTGGTCGTTTCTGTCCAGTTTGCCATTATCTGCGCCGTTCTGCTGCTCTGGCTCGGAAGCGATCTAAGCTATTCGCCGGGTTGGATGCGTCCTATCACCCTCTACTTCATTGTGGCGCTCACGATCTCGATCGTCTGCGGCTTGACCGGCATGGCCTTGCGTCGCGGAGCTTCAGAGTTTTAGAGCTTGTTGGCAGTTCCGGACGGAGGCATGGCCGATCGTATCCTCGTCGCCGCGGAACAGCGGGAAGGCAAGCTCAATCTCACCTCGCTCGAGACGATTGCCGCCGCGCAAGCGATCAGCAGAGAGACTGGCTGGCCGGTCGACGTCGTTCTCCCGGGATACAAGACATTTGAAGCGGCTCAGCAATTCGCGAAGTATGCCGTCGCCAAGGTCTATTCGCTCGAAGCCCCAGCCCTCGAGCAATACACTTCGGACGCCTATGTTTATGCGCTGAAGGATTTTCTCTCGAGCCACCCATCGAAACTGGTGCTTTTCGCACACACCTATCAAGTGCGCGACTTTGCTCCCAGCCTGGCGTTCCATCTCAACCGCGCCCTGATCTCCGACGTGATCGGCTACAAGCACGAGGGCGGCAGGTTGCTATTCGTGCGCCAGATGTTTCAGGGTAAATTTTTAGCGGATGTTGCATTTACCGGAGAGGCCCCGTGGCTCGCGACCATACAGATTGGAAGCTTTCGCGCCGACCGGGTCGAAGCTGGCCTAGCGCCCGTCGAAGCTGTTCACGCAGCCGAAGGGGCGCCCAAGCGAGTGATGCCCCACCCTGTGGTCGAGCAGGCCAAACGGACGGTGGATCTCGCTGAGGCCGAGGTGATTGTCTCTGTCGGACGCGGTATCAAAGAGCAGAAGAACATCGCGCTGGCCGAAGCATTGGCTCACGCTCTGGGCGGCGAAGTCGCGGCTTCACGCCCGATATGCGACAACGGGTGGGTGCCGTTCGAGAGACAGATTGGAAGCTCCGGCCAGACGGTCGCGCCCAAGCTCTATCTAGCGATCGGAATCAGCGGCGCCACTCAGCATCTCGTCGGCATGAAGGGATCGCGCACGATCGTGGCCATTAATCAAGATGCGGAGGCCCCGATCTTCGAGATCGCCGACTATGGGGTCGTTGGCAATCTCTTCGACATCGTTCCCGCGCTGACCGAAGAGGTCAGAAAAGCCAAGGGGCTGGCCTCGCTGCCGCCATAAATAGGGTTCGCAGGCTCTGACCTACATTTCTCACCAGTTATCTAGTGCGGCGGCCGATAAGGCCGTGTCTACTGCGTTGCGCTCGGTCACCGTGCTCAACGTACTGTTCAAGTACGCCTGCGCGCACCGACCGTCGCACGCCTTGTATCCACTGCCTTCTCCCCCGCCTCGCAAGGACACCTGGTGAGAAATGCAGGTCAGCGCTCGCCTCATGAAAATGTTATAGGACCAACATTCCCCATGCGGCCACCCGGGATGGCTGTACACTCCCTCAGTAGGGGGCCATGCCATGAGCGGCGGTGACCTATTACTCACATGTAGCGACTGCGGCCAGGAGTTCGTTTTCACCGCAGGCGAACAGCAATTCTTCCAGGAGCGCGGATACTCCTCTCCCCGGCGCTGCAAACCGTGCCGCCAAGCGAAACAGGGTGCGGGTCAGGGCTCGGGTTCCTACGCACAGCATGAGTCCTCCGGCGGCGGCTCCGGCTCGGGTACAAGCACCACGGTAGTCTGCGCGAGTTGCGGGCAGACGACGACTGTACCTTTCGAACCTCGCGGGGATCGTCCAGTCTACTGCAAGAGTTGCTACCGGCCGAAACAGGGCGGTGGCGGAGGCGGTGGCGGGCGGCAAAGCCGAGGTGGTGGTAGTAGCGGAGGCGGTGGCGGAAACCGCGACCGGGATCGCCGGCGCTATTAGAGGCCGCTGTTGTTCATTTGGAGTGGATCGCGCTGCTGCCACAGTCACGCCTCGCAAGGCGGAAGCAGCAGGGCATGGCGGGCGCACGCTTACCTTCATTCCATCCTGTTTCATCTTCTCTATTGCAGGGCCCGCGCTAAAGCGCTCTGCCCTCTTGCTTTGCTCGCCCCTTCCCAGGGCTCGCTCCGCAATTCACCCTTTCCCTAATATTGCAGGGCCCGCGCTAAAGCGCTCTGCCCTCTTGCTTTACTCGCCCTTCCCAGGACTCGCTCCGCAATTCACCCTTTCCCCAATATTGCAGGGCCCGCGCTAAAGCGCTCTGCCCTCTTGCTTTGCTCGCCCCTTCCCAGGGCTCGCTCCGCAATTCACCCTTTCCCTAATATTGGAGGGCCCGCGCTAAAGCGCTCTGCCCTCTTGCTTTGCTCGCCCGATTCCAGGGCTCGCCTGCAATTCACCCCTTGCTACTTCCCTTAGGGCTTCGCGGTGAAACCGTTCTCGCCCTCTTCCACCCCCAGCAAGCAGAGCTTGCCGGGGACCCTGGTTTGCCGGTTCGCCCGAGCCAGGGCTCACCTGCAATTCACACCCTTATAGCCTTCTAGTTGTATGGCTCCGGCTGCCGCCCGTCCGGCATACTTCTGCTGCGCAGGAGGAACCGCATGGAATCGATGCTGGCAGATATGTTTGAGCAAGCACGCAACTTAGTCGAGGAAACAGACCGCAAATTGGCTGAGGAAGAAGAGCGCCAGCGGACCAAAGAGCGCGAAAGCAAGCTGATTGACTTGACGGCCCGCGTCGAGGCCGCCTTCGACTTTACCAGCAGAGAGAAGCTGGAACTCGATCCGCGCCTGGACCTGCAGGACAATAAGGCGGCGGTCGAGTTCGTGGTGCGGAGTCTTCGGGCAATCTTCGTCCTCACGCCGCAGGACAACGGAGGCAGATGGTCGCTTGCGGTGCTTGAGGATGGGCGTGAGCCGGAGACTCTGGGAGAGTTTAGAGGCGGCGTAAAGTCCGACGCGGGTTCGCGGCGTCTGGCCGCGGCGCGCATCGTGGCCGCCATCGGCAACTGGACGCAGAAGATTCAACCGGTTCCCAAGAAGGCGGCACAGCCTCAGCAGCCGCGTTGGAAAGACCAGCCCGCGGCACCGCCGCGCCCGGAACCGACCTACGGCACCTTCGGCAAATTTCTCGGCTACTAAAACAGATTTCCCAGCGCCGCCATTCTTGGCTATTGTTTTGGTATGAGCAGAGCCTTGGCGAAGCCGGCCGTCCTCTTCGTTCTGTCGGTTCTCTTTGGCGGCATTGCAAGCGCCCGAGCCCAGGACGGCGCCCCCCAGCGCGCCGCCCATTCTGCCTACGAGACCGAGATGGCCGAGGTTGGGAACGAATGCCAGGATGCCATCACGCTCACCGACCGGAACATTTGCCTCGAGAACATACGCACGCAAAGCTACAAGAACTTCGAGGCATTCTTCGCCGCTTTGCGCGAGGCGCTGATCGACGAATCGCCAAACGACGCAAACGCACTCGCGCTTGATGCCGCAGAGAGAGCGTGGGAAAAAGACCGGACCGCGACCTGCGATGCGGTGAGCAACGTCTACGACGTGGGCACGCCCAAGCACCCGGGCTCCCCCGAACCGAATGCGCGCATTCGCTGCTTGATCGACATAACGCGCAGCCGGATGCGTGACCTTATGCGGCTCTACGGCCCCACGCTGTAGCAAGCCGGCGCGGTGTTGCCGTCTGCGGGCTTTCTGCCTATTATCTCGGCATAGAAGAAATCGGGAGGATCCACATGCATTCTGTTTGCAAAATGTTCTTGAGTGCGGCTCTGGCGATCGGCCTTTGTGGTGCGGTTCTTGCGCAGGGACCAGCGCCCGATCCGACCCATCTCCCCTTTACCCTACCCGCAGACATTCATTGGACCGGCAATGCGAATAGCGGCACCTATCAGGCCAAGCTGTTCGGCGACGCGAGCAAGCCGGGTCCTTATGGCATTCTCATCAAATGGATGCCGGGCCACTACTCCCATCCGCATTTCCACTCTACGGACCGCTGGGTTTATGTCGTGTCGGGCACATGGTGGGTAAGCTCGAGCACGCATTATGACACCTCCCAGATGTATCCGTTGCCGGCGGGAAGCTTCGCGACCGATCTTGCGAACACGGTGCATTACGACGGGGCCAAGGAAGGCAGCAGCGAGCCCACGGTGCTCGAACTGGTCGGCATGGGGCCGGTGACCACCACCGCGGTGGACGAGAGCGGCAAGCCGCTTCCCGGAAGGGGCGAAAGGTAAAGGAGCCAGGCGGCCGGCGGCCAAGCTATGCTTGGCCCGCGCTCTCCGTCCGCGGCGCCGTCAATCTTTCGGATAGCATCCTGCCTGCCGTGCGCGCTCGCGTACCAGGGCGAGGATGGCCCGGCAATAACGGCGTCTTGTGCCCGGTCAGATCCGCCAACTCGACCACCGCGCCCAGCAGGGCGTCTATTTCCATCGGCCGGCCGCGTTCCAGGTCTTGCAGCATGGAGGTCTTGTGCGCGCCCACTTCGCCGGCGCCGTCGATGCGCTTGTCGACATCGATCGGCGAAATTCGAACGCCCAGCGCTTCGGCCACCTGCGGCTGCTTCTTCCATCATGGCGCGTGCGGCGGCCCGCAGATCGGGCTGGAAGGCGAGCCGGTCAAGGGTGGAAGCCGTAAGCGCCGACAGGGGATTGAAGGCGAGGTTGCCCCATAGCTTGACCCAGATCTCGTCGCGGATATTGGTGCGGACCGGCGCTTTCAGGCCCGCCTGGACCAGCATCTGCGACAAGGCTTCGACGCGCGCGCTTTTGCTGCCATCCGGTTCGCCCAGCGTGAAACGATTGCCATAAGTATGTTCGATACACGCCGGGCTCGCACGACTTCGGCGGCGGGATAGACGATGCAGCCGATCGCCTGGCGCGGCGGCAGCGATCTCCCAAAGCTTGCCGCCGGGATCGACGCTTTCGATCGGGCGGTCGCGCCAGGGACCGTCCGATGCCATAGAAATACCAATAGGGAATGCCGTTGATGCCGGTGACCAGCGCGGTATCGGGTCCCATCAAGCGTGGCGATCTGCGGCCGCCGCGGGCGCGAGCCCATTCGCCTTCAAGGTCACGAAGACATAATCCTGCGAGTCCGGCCTTTTCGGCCTTGTCGGTGCAGGGCAGATTGGACGGTGGTGGTTTTTCCTTCGCTTTTCAGCGTCAGGCCGTTTTCGCGTATCGCGGCCAGATGCGGCCCGCGCGCGATGACGCTGACGTCCGCGCCCGCCTGATGCAGCTTGACGGCGAGATAGCCGCCGATGGCGCCGGCGCCGAAAACGGCGATCTTCATCCCGTCAATCCCAGCTTTTCTGCAAGCCCGATGCGCTGCAGCTTGCCGGTGGCGCCTTTGGGAATCTCGGTCAGGAAGACGATCTTGCGCGGCACCTTGAAGTCGGCGACGCGGGAGCCGACGAAGGCGCGCAATTCGCGCTCGTCGCAGACGGCGCCTTCGCGCAGCACCACGGCGGCGGCGACATCCTCGCCCAGCTTGTCGTGCGGCACGGCGAAGGTGACCACCTGCGCCACCGCCGGATGGTCCATGATGACCGTATCGATTTCCAGCGGGCTGATCTTTTCGCCGCCGCGATTGATCAGCTCCTTCAGCCGTCCGGTCAGCCGCAGATAGCCGGCTTCGATCGATCACGCCCTGGTCGCCGGTGCGAAACCAGCCATTGGTGAAGGCCTTGGCGTTGGCGTCGCGGATTGGCTTCATAGCCGTGCGTGACATTGCGGCCGCGGATGACGATTTCGCCCAGCGCGCCGGCAGGAAGCAGCGCGCCGTTCTCGTCCATGATGCCGATCTCCGGACCCGCGGCGATGCCGACGGATCCCGGAAAATCGCGCGGCCGGGGGCAGGGGATTGGACGCCATCTGATGCGAGGCTTCGGTCATGCCATAGGCTTCGATCACCGGAACGCCGAAGGTCTTTTCCAGCGCCTCCATCACCTGTGGCGGCAGCGACGAGGACGACGAGCGGATAAAGCGCAGCCGGCCGTTGCCGGATCACGTCCCGATTGCGCTCGGCGCGGGTGAGGATCGCCTGATGCATGGTGGGAACCGCCGTGTACCAGGTGGGGTTGGCCTCCTCGAACCAGCTGAAGAATTTGAGCGCGTTGAAGCCCGGCGTGCAGACCACGGAGGCGCCCGCCGCGAGGCTGGAAAGCGTGGCGGCGATCAGGCCGTGAATATGAAACAGCGGCATGATGTTGAGGCAGACATCGTCCGGCGTCAAGCGAAAGTGTGCGGCCGATATGATAGGCCGATGCGGTGACGTTGATGTGGCTGAGCGGCACGATCTTGGGCCGCGACGTGGTGCCGGAGGTGTGCAGCACCAGGGCGATGTCGGTCTCTTCGGCAAAGCCGCCGCGTTGAGCGGGCGCCGGTCATCGCCGCATCCGGCACCAGTGTAAAATCGCCGGCAGAACCCTCTGGCTTTGGAACGAGCCTGATAATAGGAATGTTGCGGGCCTTGGCAACGCGCCAGGGCAGGGCTTTCCATGCCGTCCAGGATGACCAGCGCCTTGGCATTCAGATCCGACAGATAGAAATCGAACTCCTCGGCCCGGTAGGCGGGATTGAGCGGCGCGGTGGTGGCGCCGCAGGCGATGGCAACAAACGCGGCCGCCATTTCGGGACCGTTGGGCAGCACTATGGCAACCCGATCGTTGCGCCCTATGCCCATGCCATTCAGCGCGCCAACGCTGCGTTCGGCGAGATCGCGCAAGCCCTGACGGGTCAGGGACCTGCGGTCGGGCGCGCCGATCGCCGGAGCCGTATCGCGGCCCGACGCCAATCAGCGCCCCAATCGTGCTGGTGCGGTAAATACTTGACATCGCCTGCCTCTCAACAGTATTACAGGATCGCTGTCCAATACTATTCCATGCTCGCCATTCGACTTGCTGGCAACGCTGTCCGCCCTATAAGTTCATAACAGGCTCTAGCCGGCGCGACTGCATGATCCAGGGATGCGGTTCGTCGAGATCATCATAAATCGAGGTGCCGATGTCGATCGATCCTCCGCAAAGCGGTGACGGACACAAGGGCAGCGTCTTCCAACTCATCATCGGCATCATCTGCATGGTGATGATCGCCAATCTTCAATATGGTTGGAATCTGTTCGTCAATCCCATCGACAAGCAACATCATTGGGGCCGCGCCGCGATCCAGGTGGCGTTCAGTCTGTTCGTCCTGGCCGAGACATGGCTGGTGCCAATAGAAGGCTGGTTGGTCGACCGTTTCGGGCCGCGAATCATCGTCATGATTGGAGGCGTGCTGGTGGCCTTGGCCTGGGCGATCGATTCGGCGGCGAATTCGTTGCCTGTGCTCTACTTCGCGGCAATTCTAGGAGGCATCGGCGCCGGCGCCGTCTACGGCACATGCGTCGGCAATGCGCTGAAATGGTTTGTGGGCCGGCGCGGGCTCGCCGCCGGAATCACAGCAGCGGGATTCGGCGCGGGCGCCGCCGCGACCGTGGTTCCGATCCGCGAGATCATCGCTTCGCATGGCTATCAGTCGGCGTTTCTGTGGCTGGGGCTCATGCAGGGCTGCGTGATCTTGATCGTTTCCCAGTTCCTTAAAGCGCCTCCCGCCTCCGCCTTGAAGCCCCAGTTGCTCCGCGCCGGACCCAATCTCCAGGCTACCCACAATTTCACGCCCGCGGAGACGCTGCGCACGCCGTTGTTCTGGGTGCTCTATGCAATGTTCGTTCTGGTCGCGACGGGCGGGCTCATCGTCACCGCGCAGCTGGCATCGATCGCGATCGACTTCAAGATTGCCGATTCCAAGATATCGATGATTGGCATCACGGGCACCGTGCTGACCATTCGCGCTGTTGGTCGACAATGTGCTGAACGGTCTGGCGAGGCCGTTCTTCGGCTGGATTTCCGATCGCATCGGGCGCGAGACGACGATGTTCATCGCCTTCATGTGCGATGCCGTGGCGATCGGCGCGCTCGCCCTCTATGGTCACAGACCGGTGATGTTCGTCATCACAAGCGGGCTCATCTACTTCACCTGGGGCGAGATCTACAGCCTGTTTCCCTCGACCTGTACCGATGCCTACGGGATAAAATACGCCACCACCAATGCGGGGATGCTTTATACCGCCAAGGGCACGGCGGCGCTTCTGGTGCCGTTGGCCAACGTCCTGGTCGGCAAGACCGGCGGCTGGGAGACCGTGTTCTGGACCGGCGCCGTCATGAATGTGGTGGCGGCTATTGCGGCATTGACAGTTCTCAAACCCATGCGTGCCTCGCAGCCTGCTTTCGCAGAGACGCCCGCCGCTTTGTACACCGAGGGATGAATACGCCGAATTCACACACAGTAGAGAGTCGTCTAAGGATTCAAGATCGAGAGATTAAGGATGTGCCGCGATGAAACATAAGGGACTGTTACTTGAAGGACTCGCCGCGATGTTGGTTCTTTCCGCAAGCATTTGGGCGCAGGCACCCGCTCGGGGACGGCCGTTCGCGCAATGGGACAAGATCCAGATTTCGGTAACTGCCAAATTGACGCCGAACCTCTACATCCTGCAGGGCTCGCCCGGCCTCGACACCACCCACCCCGACGCGGCCGGCGGCAGAATCGCCGTGCTCTTCGGTCCGGAAGGCGTCCTGATGGTCGACTCCCAAGACGAAGAGCTGCACGAACAGGTCCTGAAGACGATCCGAACATTCACCGATGCGCCCATCCGCATCCTGGTCAACTCGCATATCCATCCCGACCATACGGGCGGCAACGCCTTTTTCGCCAAGCAGGGCGCGCTGATCTTCTCACGCGACGAACTGCGCGACGAGATGCTGCATCCTCCGGCGCGGGCCAACGGGACTCCGGCTCCTGGGCCCGATCCGGCCGGCGTTCCCGTAGTGACCTATCCGCTGGGCACGCCCGGCATCCCGGCGCTCAAGGTTCATATGGATGGCGAAGTGGCAGACTTCATCCCGGTGCCGGCATCCCATACCGGCGGCGACACCATCGTCCGCTTCGAGCGGGCCAATGCCGTCTATATCGGCGATTTCTATCGCAACTTCGGCTATCCCTTCGCCGATCAGGCCAACGGCGGCTCGATCCGGGGCATGATCACCGCGATCGACATCATCGAGAAGTCCGCGGGGGCCGATACGACCCTGGTTCCCGGACATGGCACGCTGGTCAAGAAAGCCGACCTGCTGCCCTATCGCGCGATGCTGGTCGATATTCTGGCAAAGACCAAGAAGATGGTCGATCAGGGCAAGTCGCTGAACGACGTACTGGCAGCCAACCTGACCGCGCCGTATGACGCCAGCACCAAGGGTGACACGCCACAGAGCAAGACCCGCTTCATTACGGAAGTGTACAACGAGGTAAAGGGCATCAAGTAGATAACTCCCCGCCTGGCTTTCCCTGTGGAAGGCTATCAATGACAGCCCCTGGCGCCGGAGTGCCGGAGCTACGAGTTGTAACCATAACAATTACCATTCCCTCGTGCGAAACCTCTTCCCAAAAGGGGTTTTGCCAGATGCAAGGGCCTCCTTTACTCCCTCGCTATGACAAGCATTGAAAGAGTTTTGCCAGAGGCAAGGCCCTCCTTCACGCGCATTGCAGCGATTGCGGCCAGGCCCAAACGCCAGGGCAGTCGGCGCCCCACCAAAGTAACCTATTGACATGCGCCAATGTGAAGGTGTAATCAATACCGCGCATGCAAAATATCTTGGCGCTGGTTGCGAGTTCTCCCCCGAGGGAACCGATCGCCGGGAGATCTATGCTTTGACAGGAGACTAAGTGAACACGAAGAGAGTGATTTTATGTTTGATTGGGGTGGCCGCGTTACTGCTGAGTGGTCCCATAATGCTGGCGCAACTATCTACCGGAACCATTCTCGGCGTAGTCAAGGATTCTAGCGGGGCGGTAGTTGCGGGCGCCTCGGTCACCGCGCTCGAGACCGATACCGGTCAGAGCAGAACTTCAGTGACGGAAAGAGATGGGTCATACCGCTTTGATTCGCTGTCGGTAGGCACCTATTCGGTCACTGTGGCAGCCTCTGGATTTCAGACATCCGTGCAGAGCGGCCTGACGCTCGCAGTCGCCCAGAGTCTGTCGACCAATTTCACGCTGCAAGTTGGGCAAGCGACGCAGACCGTCACGGTGTCGACCACGGGCGGCACCCAAGTCGACACTACGACCAGCGCCTTGAGCAGCCTGGTAACCCCGCAAACCATCGCCGACCTGCCGCTCAACGGCCGCAACTATATCGCTCTGACCCTGCTGCAGCCAGGCGTAACGGCCACAACGACCGCCGCTAGCAACGGCACCGTCTCCTTAAGCAGCGGCCAGTCCTTCAGTTCGAACGGCGCGCCGGTGAACGCCAACAACTACATGCTCGATGGTGCGGTTCTGACCAATAATCAGGACGCGACCGGAGGCTCCGCCATCGGCACGACGCTCGGCGTGGACGGGATTGAGGAATACCGCGTCATCACCAACTCCTTCGCGGCGGAATACGGCCAGAAGATGGGCAGCCAGACGATGCTCGTGAGCAAGGGCGGAACCAACCAGTTTCATGGCGACGCCTTCGAGTACCTCCGCAATAGCGCGCTCGACGCGCGCAATGAGTTCGACCTGAACCCCACCACCCCCGCCGCGTACGGCCATCGCCTGCCGGAATTTCGCAGGAACCAGTTTGGCGGGTCGGTCGGGGGCCCGATCAGGAAGGATAAGACGTTTTTCTATGGGGTTTATGAAGGGCTGAGGGCCAGCCTGGGGACCTCCAGCGTGGATACCACTCTAAACCCGTCATGCAAGGGCGCAGCAGGCCAGACAATCACGATCGCGGAGTGCCCGCAACTCGGCGCCGCGTCAGCGACCATTCAGCCGCAGATTGTGCCGTTCTTAGCGCTCTTCCCGGCTCCCAATCTTCCCACCCTCAACCAGTACGGTTTCGTGTTCAACCAGGCCACGGTCGAGAACTACGCACAGCTTCGCCTCGACCAGACATTTTCGGCCAAGGACAGCGCCTTTCTCCGTTACACCTTCGATCAGGCGTCGCTCGAAAGTCCCTGGTATTACGACGAATCTTACAATTTCACCAAGGGCCGCTCAACTTTCATAACTGTGGCGGAGAACCACATCTTCACGGGCAATCTGCTCAACTCGGCACGGTTTTCCTTAAGCCGCAACCCTGCCAACGAAGCCTTCGGGGAGATCGACCCTCGCCTTACCACTACGCCCTACGAATTGGCGCCAGGGGAGCCAATGGGAGCCATAAACATCGGCGGAATAACGGGAATAGGAAACAACTCGAACACTCCCCGGCTCACCAATCAGGTGATCACCACCTACGGCGACGACCTGAGCTGGGTTCACGGCCATCACTCGTTCAAATTCGGCGCCGTCTTCAATCACTACAATAACCATGACTTCATTGCCGGCTATAACATCGACAATGTTGTCGTAGCGAACGTTGCCGCATTTTTAAACGCCCAGATATCGGAGGTCACGGGCATCCTGCCCAGCAGCAACTTCACCCGCACTTACCTCTGGGACACGATGGGATTTTATGGCGAGGATGCGTGGCGCTTGACGCCCCGGCTGACGCTCAACCTGGGGATGCGCTATGAACCGTATACGGAGACGGTCGACAAGAACGGCCTTTCCTCGGCTCTCATCCATCCGGCGACGGACACGGCTTTCACGCCTGGGCCGTTGTACGCCAATCAAACCCTCAGGAACCTTGGTCCCCGCGTCGGCTTTGCCTATGATGTCTTTGGCAATGGGAAGACGGCCCTGCGCGGCGGCTACGGCATTCTCTTCGACCAAACCGGCCAGGGCTTCGGGCTCGCGCTTGGCGCCGGTGTCTCTCCGCCGTTCATCCAGCAGTACACCGTCACCAACCTCCCGTTGACCGTCCCGATCCCTCCCCCGAACCCCGGCTCCTTCACGGAGGTAGGCCCGACCTTTGACTATCATTTGTCGCAGGCGCACATGTATTCCTATAACCTTGCGGTGCAGCAGCAGTTGCCAGGCCAGATGGCGCTGACCGTGGCCTACGCGGGCTCGCGCGGGTTGAACCTCTTCCAGTTGAATGAGGCCAACAAGGTCCTGCCCCAAGGCGTTCCCTCGGGGAACGGAACTGGCCTTTGCGTTGCGGCGCCGGCGGGTTCGTCCATCAATTATGCAAGTCAAGATGACGGGACGGCGACCTCCTGCTACCTGGCCAGCGAGAACCGAATCAATCCCCATTTTGGCTCCGTGCCGGGCTACTACGGGCACGGCGATTCCTACTACAACGCCTTGCAAACAGGCTTGGTCAAGAGAATCAGCCACGGCTTGCAGGTCCAAACAGCCTTCACCTGGGGAAAGGCGATCGACGACGGACAGCCCTTTGACTACGTCGGCGAGCCCAACAGCAACCTCTCGCGTCGCGGCCCCGCCGACTTCGACATAACGGATGTTCTCAACGTAAGCGCTATCTACCATCTTCCGGACTTTCTTGGATCCAAGGGATTTGTGAGCAAGTTCACAGACGGCTGGTGGGTGAGCGGGATCGTTTCAGCGCAGTCGGGGAATGCCTTCAGCCTTAGCTCATCGGGTTTCCCGTCACGGGACGGGCAGGACCAGACCTACGGCATCCTCACCGACACTCCGGATGTGACTTCCGGGCGGTATAACGCCAACATCACGCACGGCGTCACCGCGGGTTGCGGCGCCGTCAAGGCGGGCACGCCGCTCCATACCAAGAACCTGTTTTACGATCCCTGCGCCTTCTATACCCAGCCGGCGGGATACATTGGGACCGCAGGGCGAAACATGCTAAGGGGTCCCGGCTACGACGATTTCGACACCTCGGTGGTCAAAGACACGGCGGCGCGTTTCCTGGGCGAGGGCGGAGAGGTGGAGTTCCGGTCGGAGTTCTTCAATGTCGGGAACCATCCGAACTACAGTACCCCATTCCCCTACGCTATTTCAGGCGCGTGTCCCGCCGGTGGACTTACGGGTTGCTCGAACGCCTCGAATATCGGCTTGGCGGACATTACCTCTACCAGAGGAACCTCGCGGCAGGTCCAGTTCGCGTTGAGGCTACTGTTCTAAGATTTGTCCGGGGAGTTGTTTGGGCCTGAACAAATCGATCGATAAGGCGGCACTGGCGCAAGCGGAGAAGTCCCCGCTTGCGCCAGTGCCGCTTTGCCGTTACTGCGACAAGCGCGTGTCTTCTCCGGGGCATCCTACCTCAATCAATTCTCAATCAATCTGTCGCCATGACAGTTACCATGCCGACAGTTACTGTTGCGATAGACAAGATTTGCTCCCGTCGAGAGTCATCGCCCCCAACAAGGGCATTTCTCATTTGACAGTAGTTAGCGTGCTGGGATACGCTCCACCGCAAGAAAAAAAGCTCCGGTTGCTGGTTCTGAAATTTTTGATGGAAATTTTGCGGGGAGGCTTGTGGGCATGAAAAGCAGTAGGAACTTGAAGTGTGTAGTCCTGTGTTTGATTGGGCTCGCTGCATTTTTGTTAAGTATGCCAATGATGCAGGCGCAGTCTACGGGAACGATTATCGGAGTGGTCAAGGATTCGAGTGGAGCGGTCGTGGCCGGCGCCAAGGTCACCGCGCGCGAACCCGATACCGGCGTCACCCGGACGGTTACGACGGGAAACGACGGGGCTTTCCGGTTCGATGCGATGTCGGTGGGCACCTATTCAGTTACTGTGGAGGCCTCTGGATTTCAGACGTCGGTGCAAAACGGTCTAACGGTCGCGGTGGCCCAGGAGGTTGCCGCCAATTTCTCGCTGCAAATCGGGCAAGCAACGCAGACTGTCTCGGTGTCGACGCAAGCCGCGCAGGTCGATACGGCGACCAGTTCCTTAAGCAGCCTGGTAACCCCGACGACCATCTCCAACCTGCCGCTCAACGGCCGCAATTACATCAGTTTGACCCTGCTGCAGCCAGGCGTAACGGCCACCACTGTCTCCGCCAGTACCACCGCCACTGCCAGCAACCTCAAAGAGGGGGGGGCCGGCCAGTCATTCAGCTCGAACGGTGCGCCGACCCAGGCCAACAACTACATGATTGATGGCGCCATTATGAACAATGGCGCCGATACAACCGGGAGCTCCAGCATCGGTACGACGCTCGGCGTGGACGGGATCCAGGAATACCGAGTCCTCACCAATTCCTTCAACGCGGAATACGGCCAGAAGATGGGCAGCCAGATGATCATCGTGAGCAAGGGGGGGACCAACCAGTTTCACGGCGATGTCTTCGAGTTCCTGCGCAATAGCTCGCTCGACGCGCGCAACGAGTTCGACCTGCCGCCCTCCCGGCAGCCCTCCGGGAAACGCCTGCCGCCCTTTCGCAGGAGCCAGTTTGGCGGATCGCTGGGCGGACCGATCGTGAAGGACAAGACGTTTTTCTTTGGGGTCTATGAAGGGCTGAGGTCCACCCTGGGTGCCACCACTACAAACATTACGCTTGCGCCAGGATGCACGGGGCCGGCGGGCGCGGTGATCACCCCGGCGGCGTGTCCGCAACTCGGCCAGACGACCCCGGCGACCATTGTGCCGGCGGCGGTTCCGTTCGAGGCGCTCTTCCCGGCTCCCAATCTTCCCAACAACCAGTTCGGCTTCGTGTATAACCAGGTCGCGGTCGAGGACTACGCGCAGATTCGCCTTGACCAGACCTTTTCTGCCAAGGACAGCGCCTTTTTCCGCTGGACATTCGACAATTCGTCCGAGGGGGCGCCCTGGAATTTCAATGAATCTCACGATGAGGCGATAGGCCGCGCCAACTTCCTTACCCTAGCGGAGAACCACATCTTCACCCCCAACGTGCTGAACTCAGCCCGGGTCTCCTTCAGCAAGAATCCTACAGGCGCTAACTTCTACCCAAACGCGCTGCTTAACTCTCCGGCCCTCCAACTGGCGCCGAACAAGCCAATGGGAGCCCTCGTAATCGGCGGAGTGACGACGCTGGGAGACGACTCAAACGCTCCCAGAATCTTCAATCAGTCCGTCCTTCAATTCGCCGACGATCTGGACTATATCCACGGCCATCATTCGTTCAAATTTGGCGCCCTCTACAACCACTACAATAGCCACATCTATGCTGCCGGCTATGACAAAGACAACGTGATTATGGGGAGCGTCGCGGCGTTTCTTCAGGGGCAGGTATCGGAATATACCGGCATCCTGCCCGGCAGCAACTTCGCCCGCACTTTTCTCTACGACACGATGGGATTCTACGCTCAGGATGCCTGGCGTTTGACGCCGCGGCTGACCCTCAATTACGGAATGCGCTATGAGCCGATTACGGAAGTTCTCGACGCCAACGGTCTTGGATCGGCATTACGCAACCCTCTGACGGATACGGCTTTCACGAAAGGGCCGGAGTTCCTCAATCCATCTAAGAGGAACTGGGGACCGCGGTTTGGCTTTGCCTACGATGTCTTCGGCAATGGCAAGACGGCTCTGCGTGGCGGTTGGGGCATGCTCTACGACCAGGTCGGTTACGGCGCAGGGGGGCTCGTGCTTGGCGCCGGCGTTTCTCCGCCGGGTATCCTCCAATACACCATCAGCAACATAGCCTTGTCGTCCCCGCTCCCGGCCCCGCCTTATGGCACTTTTCCCGTGGTAGGCCCTACGTTTCAGTGGCACATGAACCAGCCTCACATGATGTCGTATAACCTGACGTTGGAGCAGCAGCTTCCCGGCCAGATCGCGCTGACCGCGGCCTATGCGGGATCGCGCGGCATCAACCTTTTTAATTTCCTTGAGGCCAACCCTATCGTTCCCACGGGCGTTCCCACGGCGAACGGAACCGGGTTATGCGTTCCCGGGCCGGCTGGCACGCCCCAAACCTTGACAAGCGCGGAGATGAAAGGACAGACAAGTCAGGAGGACGGATCGGCAACCTCCTGCTACCTGGCCAATTCTCCGCACAACAATCTCAACTTCGGATCGGTGCCGTATTACCTCTCGAATGGCGATTCCATTTACAACTCTTTGCAAACGAACCTGATCAAGAGAATAAGTCACGGCTTACAATTTCAAGTCGCCTACACCTGGGGTAAGGTAGACGATGACTTATCGGCTCCGACGGTCGAGCCCTTGAGCATGGCCTCCCGCCGTGGGCCAGAATCCTTCGATGTGACGGATATCCTCCAGGTTAATGTTGTCTATCATCTTCCGGACTTTACGGGATCCAAAGGATTAGTGAGCAAGTTCACCAACGGCTGGTGGGTGAGTAGTATCGTATCGGCGCAGTCGGGCAGTCCGTTCGGTATTTACACCTCGAACTTCCCTTCACGGGACGCGCAGGACCAGACGTACAGCGTCATTACGGACAGCCCCGACCTTGTGCCGGGGAGGAACAACCAAAACATGACGCATGGCGTAACCGCCGGTTGCGGCTCGTTCAAGGCCGGCACGCGGCTCCATACCAAGAGCCTGTACTACGATCCTTGCGCGTTCTCCACTCAGCCCCAGGGCTTCATCGGGACCGCGCCGAGAAACTTCCTCAGGGGTCCCGGTTATGACGATCTGGACTTCTCGGCGGTGAAAGATACGGCCGTGGGATTTCTGGGGGAGGGGGGGCAGGTGGAGTTCCGGTCGGAGTTCTTCAATATCCCGAACCATGTCAACCTCAGCAACCCAAGCACCTTGGCTATGTCAGGCAACTGTCCGGCCGCGATCGGCGGTGGCCTCACGGGTTGCTCCGCGGCTCAGCAGGCCCCGCTTAGCTCGGCGGGGCTTATTTCCGCCGCGAATGGAACCCCGCGGCAGATTCAATTCGCCGTGAGGGTTATCTTCTAAGAGCTGTCTGGGCCTGAGCAAATCGATCGATAAGGCGGCACTGGCGTGAGCGGAAAGTTTCCTGCTTGCGCCAGTGCCGCTTTGTAGTTACAGCAAGAAGCTAAGCGCAGAGGCTCTAGTAGGCTGCTTAGTCCCAATTACGCCCCCGCTAACTGTCTTCGGATCGCATTCCTCGGGTCGCATTCTTCGTTTTTGCGTATCTTCTCTATGGCATCTCATATCAATCAAACTGTCGCGATGACAGTTACTCGTGCCATAGTCACTCGCGCCATAGACAAGATTTGGTCCCTCCTAACCTCCTAACATTTCCTGTTTGACAGTAGTTAGCGTGCTGGCGTACGCTGCGGCGCAGGAAAAAAAACTCCGGTTGCTCGTTCTGAAATTTTGCTGGGAGACTTGTGCGCATGAAAAGCAGCAGAAACGTGAAGAGGGTAGTTCTGTGTTTGATTGGGCTCGTCGCATTTTTGTTAAGTATGCCAATGATGCAGGCGCAGTCTACGGGAACGATTATCGGAGTGGTCAAGGATTCGAGCGGAGCCGTCGTGGCCGGCGCCCAGGTCACCGCGCGCGCGACCGATACCGGCGTTAACCGGACGGTTACGACGGGAAACGACGGGGCTTTCCGGTTCGATGCGATGGCGGTGGGCACCTATTCGGTTACCGTGGCGGCCTCCGGGTTTGAGACGGCGGTGCAAAGCGGGCTGACGGTCTCGGTGGCCCAGGAGATTGCCGCCAATTTCTCGCTGCAAGTCGGGCAGGCAACGCAGACCGTCTCGGTGACGACCCAAGGCGCACAGGTGGATACGGCGACCAGCTCCTTAAGCAGCCTGGTAACCCCGACGACCATCTCCAACCTGCCGCTCAACGGCCGCAATTACATCAGTTTGACCCTGCTGCAGCCAGGTGTAACGGCTACCACGATCACCGCCAGCACCACCGCTACGACCAGCAGCCTCTACGAAGGGGCCGGCCAGGCATTCAGCTCGAACGGCGCGCCAACCACCGCCAACAACTACTTGTTGGATGGCGCCATTACGAACAATGGCGCCGATGCCACCGGGGGCTCCAGCATCGGAACGACGCTCGGCGTAGACGGGATTCAGGAATACCGGGTCCTCACCGCTTCCTTCAACGCGGAATACGGCCAGAAGATGGGCAGCCAGACGTTGATCGTGAGCAAAGGGGGGACCAACCAGTTTCACGGCGATGCCTTCGAGTTCCTGCGCAATAGCTCGCTCGACGCGCGCAACGAGTTCGATCTGCCTCCCTCCCGGCAGCCCTCCGGGAAACGCCTGCCGCCGTTTCGCAGGAGCCAGTTTGGCGGCTCGCTGGGCGGACCGATCGTGAAGGACAAGACGTTTTTCTTTGGGGTCTATGAAGGGCTGAGGTCGGTCCTGGGGGCTACCACTACAGACATCACGGTTGCTCCAGGGTGCATGGGCCCGGCGGGCACGGTGATCACGCCGACGGCGTGTCCGCAACTCGGCTCGACGACGCCGGTGACGATAGTGCCGGCGGCGGTTCCGTACGAGTCGCTCTTCCCGGCTGCCAATCTTCCCAGCAACGAGTACGGCTTTGTGTATAGCCAGATTGCTACGGAGGACTACGCGCAGCTTCGCCTCGACGAGACGTTTTCGGCCAAGGACAGCGCCTTTTTCCGCTGGACGTTCGACAATTCGTCCGAGGGGGTGCCCTTTAATTTCAATGAATCTCACGATGCGGCCGTAGGCCGCGCCAACTTCCTCACCCTGGCGGAGAACCACATCTTCACCGGCAACGTGCTGAACACGGCCCGCGTCTCCTTCAGCAAAAATCCTACAGGGGAAAACTACTACCCTGTCGATCCGAAGCTTACCTCTCCGGCCTACGAACTGGCGCCGAACACGCCAATGGGACAGATCGAGATCGGCGGAGTGACGACGCTGGGAGACGACTCAAACTCTCCCAGAATCTTCAATCAGTCCATCCTTCAATTCGCCGACGATCTGAACTATGTCCACGGCCATCATTCGTTCAAATTCGGCGCCCTCTACAACCACTACAATAGCCATATCTATGCTGCCGGCTATGACAAAGACAATGTGATCATGGGGAGCGTCGCGGCGTTTCTTCAGGGGCAGATATCGGAATATACCGGTATCCTGCCCGGCAGCAACTTTGCCCGCACTTTTCTCTACGACACGATGGGATTCTACGCTCAGGATGCGTGGCGTTTGACGCCGCGGCTGACCGTCAACCTGGGGATGCGCTATGAACCGATTACAGAGGTTATCGACGCCCACGGTCTTGGATCGGCATTGCGCAACCCGTTAACGGATACGGCTTTCACGCTAGGGCCGGAGTTCGATAATCCTTCTCTCAGAAACTGGGGCCCGCGGTTCGGCTTTGCCTATGATGTCTTTGGTAACGGCAAGACTGCCCTGCGCGGCGGTTGGGCCATGCTCTACGACCAGGTCGGTTACGGCTCAGGGGGGCTGGTGCTCGGCGCCGGTGTTTCTCCGCCGGGTATCCTCCAATACACCATCAGCAACATAGCCTTGTCGTCCCCGCTCCCGGCCCCGCCTTATGGCACTTTTCCCGTGGTAGGCCCTACGTTTCAGTGGCACATGGACCAGCCTCACATGATGTCGTATAACCTGACGCTGGAGCAGCAGTTGCCCGGCCAGATCACGCTGACCGCAGCCTACGCGGGATCGCGCGGCATCAACCTTTTTAATTTCCTTGAGGCCAACCCTATCGTTCCCACGGGCGTTCCCACGGCGAACGGAACCGGGTTATGCGTTCCCGGGCCCGCGGGCACGTCCCAAACCTTGACAAGCGCAGAGATGAAAGGACAGACAAGTCAGGAGGATGGATCGGCAACCTCCTGCTACCTGGCCAATTCTCCGCACAACAATCTCAACTTCGGATCGGTACCGTATTACGTCTCGAATGGCGATTCCATTTACAACTCTTTGCAGACGAACCTGGTCAAGCGGATAAGCAAGGGCTTGAGTTTTCAAACCGCCTTCACCTGGGGAAAGGTCGACGATGACCTAACGGCGCCGGACGTCGAGCCGTTGAGCATGGCATCCCGCCGTGGGCCGGAATCCTTCGATGTGACGGATATCCTCAATGTCAATGTTACCTATCATCTTCCGGACTTCACGGGGACCAATGGGTTTGTGAGCAAGTTCACCAACGGCTGGCAGGTAAGTGGTATCTTCTCGGCGCAGTCGGGCAATCCATTCGGTATTAACACCTCGGGCTTCCCTTCACGGGACGCTCAGGACCAGACGTACAGCGTCATTACCGACAGCCCCGACCTTGTGCCGGGACGGAACAACCAAAACATGACGCATGGGGTAACCGCCGGTTGTGGCTCGTTCAAGGCCGGCACGCCGCTGCATACCAAGAGCCTATGGTATGATCCCTGCGCGTTTTCCACACAACCCGCGGGCTACATCGGGACCGCGCCGAGAAACTTCCTCAGAGGTCCCGGTTATGACGATTTCGACACCTCGGTGGTGAAGGACACGGCAGTGAGCCGTCTGGGAGAAGGCGGACAAGTAGAGTTCCGGGCGGAGTTCTTCAATATCCCCAACCATGTGAACTTCAATACCCCAAGCACCTTGGCTATGTCAGGCAGCTGTCCCGCCAGCCTCAACGGCGGACTTACGGGTTGCTCGGCGGCTCAGCAGGCCCCGCTTGGTTCGGCTGGCCTCATTACGTCCATAAGAGGAACCCCGCGGCAGATTCAGTTCGCCGTGAAGATTCTGTTCTAAGAGCTGTCTCGGCCTGAGCAAATCGATCGATAAGGCGGCACTGGCGCAAGCGGAAAGTTTCCCGCTTGCGCCAGTGCCGCTTTGTAGTTACGGCAAGAAGCGAAGCGCAGGAGGCTCTCGCCTGGTTTTCTCACGACAGTGATTTCTCACGACAGTTCAGAGCAAGGCAGCAAAAGCGGGGTGGGTCTTTTGTGGGAAGTGCAGCAACACACGGGCGCCCGATATCTGGCGGGCTCTTCGCCAGATGTGGGAAAGGGACACAGCGTGCGTCGAGATCTGCGGTATCCCACATCTCCCAACAAAGGGCGTTGGGAGATATCCACCGCACGCCGGGACGAAGTGGGGCACCCCGCAAGGCAGCAAAAGCCTAATTACGCCCCGTTCAACGGTCTTCGAATCGCATTCTTGGGATCGCATTCTTCCCTTTTGCGTATCTTCTGTATGGCATCCCATATCAATCGAACTGTCGCGGTGACAGTTACTGGTTAAATATTTTGCTCCCATCAAAAATCGTCGTCCTCCCTTTTTGACAGCCGTCAGAGTGCAGCGTACGCTCCGCGCAGCCGCGTATCCTACGTCGTATTTTCCCGCCCACTGTTACTTCTGCCAGTTCCTGATAGAGCGCCCGTGCCCCATGATTCCAAGGCAATAAGGATGGTTGAGAAGTTCGTTCTGAATTGTCATGGGATGTCATTTTGCGGGGAGGCGATATGCATACCAAAAAGAGCAGGAGCGTGAAGTGTGTAGTTCTATGTTTGATCGGGCTGGCCGCATTTTTGTTAAGTACGCCAATGATGCAGGCACAGTCTACGGGGACGATTATCGGAGTGGTCAAGGATGCGAGCGGAGCCGTCGTGGCCGGCGCCAAGATCACCGCGAAAGAGACCGATACCGGCGCCACCCGGACGGCTACGACGCAAAACGACGGGGCTTACCGGTTCGATGCGATGCCGATAGGCAACTATTCGGTTACCGCGGAAGCCTCCGGGTTTCAGACCGAAGTGCAAAACGGGCTGACGCTCTCGGTGGCTGTTGAGGTTAACGCCAATTTCACGCTGCAGGTTGGGCAGGCAACGCAGACCATCTCGGTGACCACGCAAACCGTGCAGGTCGATACGACGACGAGCTCCTTAAGCAGCCTGGTAAACCCGACGACCATGTCCAGTCTGCCGCTCAACGGCCGCAACTACGCCAGTTTGACCCTGCTGCAGCCGGGCGTAACGGCTACCACGATCTCGGCGAGTACCACCGCCACCACTGGCACCCTGTACGAGGGTGGGGCGGGCCAGGCATTCAGCTCCAACGGTGCGCCAACCCAAGCCAACATTTACATGTTGGACGGCGCCGTTCTGAACAACGGCGCCGATGTAACCGGAAGCTCGAGCATCGGCACCACGCTTGGAGTGGACGGGATCCAGGAATTCCGGCTCATCACCAATTCCTTCGCCGCGGAATACGGCCAGAAGATGGGCAGCCAGATGATCATGGTGAGCAAGAGCGGGACCAACCAGGTTCACGGCGATGTCTTCGAGTATCTGAGGAACAGCTCGCTCGACTCGCGCAATGATTTCGATCCGCCTCCCTCTCTGATTGGCAAGCGCCTGCCGCCGTTTCGCAGAAACCAGTTTGGCGGGGCGATGGGCGGACCGATCGTGAAGGACAAGACGTTCGCCTTCGGGGTCTATGAAGGGCTGAGGTCCACCCTGGGAT
This sequence comes from uncultured Acidobacteriaceae bacterium, assembly GCA_963746665.1. Taxonomy (GTDB): domain Bacteria; phylum Acidobacteriota; class Terriglobia; order Terriglobales; family Acidobacteriaceae; genus PALSA-350. The sequence continues at coordinate 1,079,113 of CAVVBW010000001.1, forward strand.
CCACCAACGTCCAGGTCTCGCTCAACCCGTCGTGCCAGGGCCCGGCGGGTGCTGTGATCACGCCGGCAGAGTGTCCGCAACTCGGCTCGACGACGCCGGTGACCATTGCGCCGGCGGCAGCTAAGTACGTGGGTCTCTACCCGACTCCCAATCTTCCCAACAACCAGTACGTCTTTGTGTTTAACCAGATCGCTGTTGAGGACTACGCGCAGATTCGCCTCGACGAGAATTTTTCGGCCAAGGACAGCGCCTTTGGCCGCTGGACGTACGACAACTCGTCCGAGGGGGTGCCCTTCAATTTCAATCAATCTCACGATGCGGCCGTAGGCGTCGCCAACTTCATCACCGTGGCGGAGAATCACATTTTCACGCCCAACGTGCTGAACACGGCCCGCTTTTCTTACAGCAGGAACCCTACTGGGGAAAACTTCTACCCCACCGATCCGCGGCTTAGCTCTCCGGCCTACTCACTGGCGCCGGGCAAGCCCATGGGACAGATGGCGATCGGCGGAACGAGCGCGTTGGGGAACGACTCGAACTCTCCCAGAATTTTCAATCAGGCCGTTCTCACTTGGAACGACGATCTGAACTATATTCATGGCCATCATTCGTTCAAATTCGGCTTCCTCTGGAACCACTACAATAGCCACATCTACGCCGCCGGCTATGACAAGAACAACGTGATTTTTCCGAGCGTTGCGGCGTTGATGGAAGGGCAGATAGCGGAATATACCGGCATCCTGCCCCAAAGCAACTTCACTCGTACTTTTCTCTACAATACGATGGGATTCTACGCTCAGGATGCCTGGCGTTTGTCGCCGCGGCTGATCCTCAACCTGGGAATGCGCTACGAGCCGATTACGGAAATTATCGACAAAAACAATCTTGGATCGTCATTACGCTACCCGTTAACGGATACGGCTTTCACGGTGGGGCCGGAGTTCAAAAATCCATCTCTGAGGAACTGGGGACCGCGCGTCGGCTTTGCCTATGACGTCTTTGGCAACGGCAAGACGGCTCTGCGCGGCGGATTCGGCATACTCTACGACCAGACCGGTTACGGCTCAGGGGGGCTGGTGCTGGGCGCCGGTGTTTCTCCGCCGTACATCCTGCAGTACACCATCACCAACGTACCCTTGTCGAGCCCGCTCCCAGCGCCGCCTTATGGCACTTTTCCGGTGGTCGGCCCTACGTTTGCGTGGCACATCGACCAGCCTCATTTGCTGTCGTATAACCTGACGGTGGAGCAGCAGTTGCCCGGTCAGGTGGATCTGAGGGCGGCCTACTCGGGATCGCGCGGCATCAACCTTTTTAATTTCCTTGAGGCCAACCCTATCGTACCCACGGGCGTTCCTTTGGCGAACGGAGGTACGGAGTGCGTCCCCGGGCCCGCGGGCACATCGCAAACCTTGACAAGGGCGCAGATGCTGGGATTGACAAGTCAGCAGGACGGATCGGCGACCTCCTGCTACCTGAACAATGGGGCGGGCGTCATCGGTTCTCCGCGGAACAATCTCAACTTCGGATCGGTGCCGTATTACGTTTCGAACGGCGATTCCATTTATAACTCTTTGCAAGTGAACCTGCTCAAGAGGATCAGCCACGGCTTGCAACTTCAAACCGCCTACACTTGGGGGAAGTTAACCGATGACTTAACGCCCCAGGTGGTCGAGCCGTTGAGCATGGCCTCCCGCCGTGGGCCGGAATCCTTCGACGTGACGGATATTTTCAATGTCAATGTTGTCTATCATCTTCCGGACTTCCGGGGGAGCAATGGACTTGTGAGCAAGTTCACGGACGGCTGGTGGACGAGTAGTATCTTCTCGTTTCAGACGGGGAATCCATTCGGTGTGTATACGTCGGGCTTCCCTTCACTGGACGGGCAGGACCAGACTTACAGTGTCATTACCGACAGCCCCGACCTTGTGCGGGGGCGGACCGGCCAAAACTTGACGCATGGCGTAACCGCCGGTTGCGGCACGTTGAAGGCCGGCACGCCGCTCCATACCAGGAGCCAATGGTACGATTCCTGCGGGTTTTCGACACAGCCGCAGGGGTTCATCGGGACCGCGCCGAGAAACTTTATGCGCGGTCCCGGTTACGATGACTGGGACTTCTCGATGGTGAAGGACACGGCCGCGAAAGTCCTGGGGGAGGGCGGGAACGTGGAGTTCCGGTCGGAGTTCTTCAATCTCCCGAACCATCCGAACTACAGCCTCCCAGCCACCTTGGCTTTGACAGGCTCCTGTCCCGCAAGCATCAACGGCGGACTTACGGGTTGCTCGGCGGCTCAGGCGGCACCGATCGGCTCAGCGGGCCTCATTACGTCCACCAGGGGAACCGCGCGGCAGATTCAATTTGCGTTGAAGGTTATTTTTTAAGAGCTGTACGGCCTGAGGAAATCGGCAAGGCGGCACTGGCGCAAGCGGGGACTTTCCGCTTGCGCCAGTGTCGCTTTGCCGTTACAGCGGCGGCAAACGAACCCCAGGAAGCCGCGCGCACGGGGCATCCCACCTCAAATCTGTGTTCATGACAGTTACTCGTGACGTGGACAAGATTTACTCCCCATCAAAACCCATGCCAGATGCAACGGCAGCTTCCCACCCTCCCAAAAGGGCTTGACATTGGCAAGCACGCAAGCGTAACTATGCGGCGCACATATAAAAGCTCCTGGCGTTGTTGCGAGTTTTCATGGATGAGTCCAAGGAGAATTCTGATGACGGAGAACAGCGGCTCGAATGCAAAGCGGGCAAGCGACGCAGACCGTCTCGGTGACGACACAGGGAACCTGCCACTCAACGGGCGCAACTACATCGATTTGAGCCTGCTGCAGCCAGGTGTAGCGAGTACCTACATCGCCTCTAGTACTCCCGTCAGCGCCGGTAGTCTCTACGAGGGAGAGGCCGGGCAGTCATTCAGTCCGAACGGCGCGCCAATCCAATCCAATAACTACTTGCTGGATGGCACCATTGTGACCAATGGCGCCGATTTCACCGGGAGCTCCGTCATCGGCACGACGCTCGGAGTGGACGGGATTCAGGAATACCGTGTCATCACCAATTCTTTCAACGCGGAATATGGCCAGAAGATGGGCAGCCAGATGATGATCGTGAGCAAGGGCGGCACCAACCAGTTTCACGGCGAAGCGGCAACGCGGCGCTGGCGCAAGCGGGAGGGTTTCCCCGGGCGCCAGTGCCGCTGGGACAATGGAGTCTTCGCGCACCAAGATATACACCTGCTGCCGAGGCCGGGCGAATCTGTGCGCGATTCACCGCCGAATCGCCGCCCTCTCAACTGCGCTCGAAACGTATCCCTGGCTTTTTCTTTACGGAATCCGGCTCAATTGGCCGAGCAATATGTCACTATGATTGTTGCGATATTCGAGGCAAGACTTCTTCTCGTGCCCTCGAACCCCTTGACAGGGGCCCGTTCTATGCGTTTTACTGGTCGACGCGGATAAAAAGTCGTTCGATTGTGTTGCGAAACTTTTTGAGAGGTCACCTTCCTAGGGATATTCATGATTAAAAATTGGGGTGTTTTGCAGAGGGCATTTTTATGCTTGATTGGAATTGCCGCGTTAATTTTCAGTGGGCCGATCATGCGAGCGCAATTGTCTACGGGAACGATTCTCGGGGTAGTCAAGGATTCTAGCGGAGCCGTGGTGCCGGGGGCCAAGGTCACGGCGGTCGAAACCGATACCGGGCAAAGCCGAACGGTCACGACGGGAAACGATGGGGCGTACCGATTTGATGCGCTGGCAGTGGGCCCCTATTCGATCAGCACGGAAGCGACCGGGTTTCAGACCGAGGTGCAAAGCGGACTGACGCTCTCGGTGGCCCAGAATCTGGTGGCCAATATCACGCTGCAAATTGGGCAGGCGACGCAGACCGTCACGGTGTCGACCACCGGCGGCACCCAGGTCGACACGACGACCAGCGCCTTGAGCAGCCTGGTTGCCCCGACGACGATCGCCGACCTGCCGCTCAACGGGCGCAACTACATCAACCTGACCCTGCTGCAGCCCGGCGTAGCCGCCACAACGACCCAGGCCTCCAACGGCAGCGTCGCCTTAGGGTCCGGCCAGCAGTTCAGCTCGAACGGCGCGCCGGTCAACGCCAACAACTACATGCTCGATGGCGCCATTACGACCAACAACCAGGATTCGGCCGGTGGCTCCCCCATCGGCACGACGCTCGGCGTGGACGGGATTCAGGAATACCGGGTCATCACCAACTCCTTCGCCGCGGAATACGGCCAGAAGATGGGCAGCCAGACGATGCTGGTGAGCAAGGGCGGAACCAATCAGTTTCATGGCGACGCCTTCGAGTACCTGCGCAACAGCTCGCTCGACGCGCGCAATGAATTCGACCTGCCGCCCTCCTCGCTGGGCGGCCTTCGCCTGCCGGCATTTCGCCGGAACCAGTTTGGCGGCTCGGTCGGTGGCCCGATCGTGAAAGATAAGACGTTTTTCTATGGGGTCTACGAAGGGCTGAGGGCCAGCCTGGGGACGACCAACTTTGACATCTCAATCAACCCGGCATGCAAGGGCGTAGCGGGCCAGACAATCACGGAGGCGGAGTGCCCGCAACTCGACGCGCCGTCAGCGACGATTCAGCCGCAGATTGTGCCGTTCCTGAATCTCTTCCCAACTCCCAATCTTCCCAACAACGACTACGGCTTCGTCTATACCCAGCAGACCGTCGAGGACTACGCGCAGTTGCGCCTCGACCAGACATTTTCGGCCAAGGACAGCGCCTTTCTCCGCTACACCTTCGATCAGGCGTCCTTGGGGGCGCCCTGGAATTTTAACGACGCTTTCCTTACCTCAAAGGGCCGTTCAACCTTCGTGACTGTGGCGGAGAACCACATCTTCACGCCGAATCTGCTCAATACGGCACGGTTTTCCTTAAGCCGCAACCCTACCAACGAATCCTTCACGGTGACGAACCCGCTCCTGCTCACTACGCCCTACCAACTCGCGCCAGGGGAGCCAATGGGAGCCTTGGATATCGGCGGAGTGACGGCGTTGGGAAACGACTCGAACACTCCCCGGCTCACCAACCAGGTGATCTCCACCTACAGCGACGATCTGAACTGGGTCCGCGGCCATCACTCGTTCAAATTTGGCGCCCTCTTCAATCACTACAATAATCATGACTACATTGCCGGTTACAACATCGACAATGTCCGCATCAATAATCTCGCGGCGCTTGATAACGCTCAGATATCGGAACTGACAGGCATCCTGCCAGGCAGCAACTTCACCCACACGTATCTCTGGGACACGATGGGATTCTACGGCGAGGATGCCTGGCGTTTGACGCCCCGGCTGACGCTCAACCTGGGGATGCGTTATGAACCGTATACGGAGACGATCGCCGAAGGCAACCTGTCCTCGGCCCTCCGCCATCCGGCGACGGACACGGCTTTCACGCCAGGGCCGTTGTACACCAATCAGACGCTCAGGAACTGGAGTCCCCGGTTCGGCTTTGCCTACGACGTCTTTGGCAATGGGAAGACGGCCCTGCGCGGCGGCTTCGGCATCCTCTACGATCAAACCGGCCAGGGCTTCGGGCTCGCGCTTGGCGCCGGTGTCTCTCCGCCGGCCATCCAGCAGTACACCATCACCAACCAAACCTTGACGGTCCCGATCCCTCCTCCGAACCCCGGCTCCTTCCCGGCAGTCGGCCCGACGTTCGACTACCATCTGTCCCAGGCGCACCTGTATTCCTACAACCTCGCGACGGAGCAGCAGTTGCCCGGCCAGATGGCGCTGACCGTGGCCTATGCGGGCTCGCGCGGACTGGACCTCTTCCAGTTGAACGACGCCAACCCGGTTTTCCCCGAAGGCGTTCCATCGGCGAATGGAAGCGGCTTGTGCGTGGCGAAGCCGGCGGGTGCGGCCATCAACTATTTCAGCCAGACAGACGGATCGGCGACCTCCTGCTACACGGCCGGCTTTCCGCGACTCAATCCCAACTTCGGCGATGTGCCGGGGTACTTCGGGCACGGGGATTCCTACTACAACGCATTGCAAACAGGCCTGATCAAGAGGCTCAGCCATGGACTGCAGCTGCAAACATCCTTCACCTGGGGAAAGGCGATCGACGACGGGCAGCCCTTTGACTACATCGGCCAGCCCAATAGCAACGCCTCGCGCCGCGGCCCCGCCGACTTCGATCTGACGGATGTTCTCAACATCAATGCCATTTATCATCTGCCCGATTTCGTCGGGTCCAAGGGATTCGAGAGCAAGTTTACAAACGGCTGGTGGGTGAGCGGGATCGTGGCAGCATATTCGGGAAACCCGTTTAGCATCTTCACAGCGGGCTTCCCCTCACAGTCTGGCGTCGACCAGACCTACGGCATCCTCACCGACGAGCCGGATCTTGTGCCCGGGCGGACCAACGCCAACATTACGCATGGAGTCAGCGCCGGCTGCGGCGTGAACGGGCTGATCCCGGCGGGCACGCGGCTCCATACCAAGACCCGATATTTCGATCCTTGCGCCTTTTCCACCCAGCCGGCGGGATATATCGGAACCGCGCCGCGGAACTTTATACGCGGTCCCGGTTACGACGATTTCGACACCTCGGTGGTCAAGGACACGCCGGCACATTTCCTGGGCGAGGGTGGGCAGATCGAGTTTCGCGGGGAGTTCTTCAATATCCCCAACCACGTCAACTACAGCGCACCAGCAGGCGCCGGCGCCGATGTAAACGGGGGTTCGTGTCCGGCGAGTGTGGGTGGTGGACTTATTGGCTGCACGGCGGATCAGGAGAGCCCACTGAGCGCGGCGGGAGTCATTACCTCGACGAGAGGGACCTCGCGGCAGATCCAGTTCGCACTGAAGCTGCTGTTCTAGGATCTGGCTGGGAGCTGTCGGGGCCTGAGCAAATCGATCGATAAAGCGGCGCTGGCGCAAGTGGGAGGTTTTTCCTGCGGCGCCAGCGCCGCTTTGTTGCATGAGGCTATAGCTTGCCAGACAGCGCCGCCAGCGAGCAGTCGCTTTTGATCGTGAGTTGGCTTTGATGGCGGCAATATGCAGGGTCTTCAGGGGCTAAAAGTAATCTCCTTGCGGAGAGCTTTTGGGGCTACACTAGTTAGTGGTCTATGAGGAGGCACTCATAATGAAAGCCGTGAGAAGGCATCTTAGGTTGTTCCCTATCATTCTTGCTGCAGCGGTGGTGGCGATGGTCGCTGGATCTCCAGCGGACGCGGCGGCGCAGGCTCCGGCCAGCGCGGCAGCCCACTCCGGGCAGATCACCTTTACCAAGGATGTCGCTCCGATTCTGCAGGAGAAGTGCCAGACCTGCCATCACGCCGGGGGCGTTGCGCCCATGTCGCTGCTGACCTACGAGCAGACCCGGGCATACGCCAAAGTCATCAAGCAGCGGGTGACGGCGCGGACCATGCCTCCGTGGTTCATTGACAAGAATGTGGGAATCCAGCATTTCTCGAACGACATCTCGCTGAGCGATGCGCAAATTGCGACCATCGCAAAGTGGGTGGATGAGGGCACACCTCGCGGCGATATGAAGGACATGCCTGCGGCCCTGACGTTTGACGACAGCAACGACTGGAGGCTAGCCAAAGTCTACGGCCGGCAGCCTGACTTGATCATCGATGGGCCCACGTATACGGCCAAGGCACACGATTCGGACCAATGGGCTCACCCGGTCACCAACGTACAAGGCCTTACCGAGCCGCGCTGGGTGAGGGCGGTCGAGATGCGGCCTGTGGGACCCGACAGCCGCAAGGTGTTCCACCATATTCTGGCCAGCCTCTACCAGGATGAAAAGGGTGCGCCTGTGGCGCAGGTAGCGGCTCCGGCGATGGTTGCCGCCCAGGGCGGGAACGGCGGCCTGCTGATGGAATGGGCGATTGGTAAGAACTACGATATTTACCGCGACGGCACAGCCAAGCTGCTCATGCCCGGCGCCAGGATTATGTGGGAATACCACACCCATCCGTCGAACCAAAGATATCACTGGCCACGCGGAACTTGGCGTGTACTTTTATCCCGAAGGGTACACACCTCATTATCGGACGTATCTCGCCGCGCTATCCGCCTTCGGCTACGGCCCGGAGGATCCTAACGGTCTTGATATCCCACCCAATTCCATGCAGGTAAGCGAGGGCTTCCATGTGCTAGCAGCTCCGGCGCGCCTCGAGAACTTCCAAGCGCACATGCACCTCCGGGGCGAGGCGATGGAGATGGAAGCAATTCTGCCTAACGGGAAGGACGAAGTGCTCAGCTACGTCCCCGATTTCAATTTCATGTGGATGACCAATTACATTTATGCCGACGATGCGGCTCCGGTTCTGCCCAAGGGGACAATCGTCAAAATAACGGCATGGCATAACAACACCAGCGCCTGGCCCAGCAACCCAGATCCAAACCAATGGGTTGGATTCGGTCAGCGGACCATTGATGAAATGGCACATGCATGGGTGAACATCACCTATATCAGTCAAGCCGATTATGATGCATGGGCTGCGGAGCACGAAAAGCCGGCCCCCAAGGAGTAAAGCGGGCGCCATCGCGCGCGTCGGTTCCAGCGGGCCGCGAATCGATCAAAAGAGGGAGAGGTTGCCGGTACAACTAAAGCAGCCTCTCCCGCATCATTTGCAAGGGTCGATGTCGATGTAGACCGCAGTCAGAAGCTGCGATTTGACTGGCACGGAACTGGGTATCCGGGAAACCGCCGTGGGGCCCTTGTTGTACTTGTGCCGCTGTAGAAAATGGCTGTCAAAACTGGTCTCTTGGCGTGGGCCTTATCCCTGTAATCAGATGTGTGTTGACAATGTATGGGCCATTGTGATTTACCTTCATGTGTGGCTTACGCGAGCGAATCGCGGCAGCCAAGTTCTGTCGAGGGAGACGCTCAAATGAAAGCGATGCGAAAATCTATGCATTTTGGTCTGTTTCCAGCCGGTCTTGCTGCGCTGGTGGTGGTGATGGCGGCAGGGACTCCGGCGAACGCGCAGGCGTCGGCCGGTGCGGCCACCCCCGGGCAGGTTACCTTTACCAAGGACGTCGCTCCGATTTTGCAGGAAAAGTGTCAGACCTGCCACCGGAGTGGAGGCGTCGCGCCGATGTCGCTGCTGACCTACCAGCAGACTAAGGCCTATGCCAAAGTGATCAAGCAGCGGGTAACGGCGCGGACCATGCCGCCGTGGTTCATCGATAAGACGGTTGGGATTCAGCATTTTGCCAACGACATCTCGCTGAGTGATGCGCAGATTGCGACCATCGCAAAGTGGGTGGATGAGGGCTCTCCCCAGGGCGATATGAAGGACATGCCTACGGCCAAGACGTTCGACGACAGCGACGGATGGCGGCTAGCCCAAGTCTATGGGCGGGCGCCTGACTTGATCATCGAGGGACCCGATTATACGGCTAAGGCAAACTTCCAGGATCAGTGGAATCGGCCGGTCACAGTCGTGCAGGGCCTCAACGGGCCTCGCTGGGTGAGGGCGGTCGAGATGCGGCCTGTGGGAACCGACAGCCGCAAGGTATTCCATCACATTCTGGCGAACCTGTATCAGGATGAGACTGGTGCACCGTCGCCAGAGGTAGCGGCTCCGAAGGATGTTGCCGAGAGGGGCGGAGACGGCGGCCTGTTGATGGAGTGGGCGATTGGTAAGAACTACGACATTTATCGCGACGGCACGGCCAAGCTGCTCATGCCGGGCGCCAAGATTCGTTGGGAATACCATACCCATTCGACGACTAAGGACGTCACCGGCCATCCGGAACTTGGCGTGTACTTTTATCCCGAGGGGTATACACCCCACTATCGGACATTCCTGACCGCGTTATCGGCCTTCGGTAGAGGCGGCGAGGATACGTCCGGTCTCGATATTCCACCGAACTCCATGCAGGTAAGCGAAGGTTTCCATGTCCTCGAAGCTCCGGCGCGCCTCGAGAACTTCCAAGCGCACATGCACCTCCGGGGCGAGGCGATGGAGATGGAAGCGATTCTGCCTAACGGGAAGGACGAAGTGCTCAGCTACCTCCCCGATTTCAATTTCATGTGGATGACCAATTACATTTATGCCGACGATGCGGCTCCGGTTCTGCCCAAGGGGACAATCGTCAAAGTAACGGCGTGGCATAACAACACCAGCGCCTGGCCGAGCAACCCCGATCCCAACCAATGGGTCGGATATGGCGACCGGACAGTCGATGAAATGGCGCATGCATGGGTGAACATCACCTACATGAGCCAAGCCGACTATGATGCCTGGGCTGCGAAGCACAATGTGTCGATGCCCAAGGAGTAAACGGGCGCTAATCATGCGGCGGTTCTAACGGGCCCCCGAATCGATTAGCAAGGAAACTGCTAACAAAGGAGGGAGAGGTTGCCAGTAAACAACGGCAACCTCTCCCGTATTTTTTTTGTGATGGGGAGTGTCTTCAAGATGTCGGTCGAACGGTGGGGATTGAGAAGCTTGGCGCTCGTGGTAGTGCTTGCCGCTTGCGGTATCGCGCTCGGTCAAAATGGCGCTCCCCGCGACGATATGGGAACTATGAAGGACGTGTCTCCGGCCAGGGCCCCCGCCGCCGAGGCTCTGCCCCTCGGGCCGGAGCACAATTCGGGGGCCAGCATTACGGGGGCATTCGAGGGATGGTTCGGGAATCACGACGGCACGTTCAGCCTTCTGGTGGGCTATTACAATCGCAATCTTCGGGAGGCTGTGGACGTTCCGATCGGTCCCGACAACGATATCGAGCCCGGAGGCCCGGACCAAGGCCAGCCGACACACTTTCTTCCAGGCCGCGTCTGGGGAATATTCACGGTTAAAGTGCCAAAAGATTTCGGGAATAAGACGCTCACCTGGACTATTACCGTCAACGGCATGAAAACGTCGATCCCTCTAAAGCTCGCGACGATTTCGGTCGTCAATCCGTTTGAGGACGCGCAAGGCGATAGGCCGGCATATATCGGATTTTCTGCGAATGGGCCTTTTCTGAACGGGCCGGTCGAGCGCGTCGAATCGCTAACCACTACGGTAGGTACTCCGCTGCCTTTGAAAGTCTGGGTCGCCGATGGCGCCAAGGCTCCGCTCGAGAGCGATGAGACCCCTGGCCCGGTTGAACCAGTGACGGTTGAGTGGTCTGTATTTCGGGGTACCGGCGAAGTGCAGTTCGGCAACGAAAAACCCGACGTCGAAGAGACCAAGTTCAATTCGCCGCCAGGCGCGATCTTCAACGGCACAGCAACAACCGCGGTTACGTTCAACGAACCTGGCGAATATGAGCTGAATATGCTTGCTCTCAATTCCACCGGACGGGGTGGCGGGGGCTTCCAATGCTGCTGGTCAAACGCCAAGGTGAAGGTCTCCGTCAAGTAGCGGCTCTCTATACCGACTCCACGAAATGCCGTGCCCTGAACGCATGGGCGTTCTCAACGAGCTGAGAACGTGGGGAGCCTGTTGACAACAGTATTAATATCGTGGTTATCATTTTATGTAGCTTTTTTGTGTGGCTTTCGCGAAGGAATCGCGGCAGCCCAGAACTTGTGGGAGGAGGCACTCAAATAAAGGCGATGCGAATGTCCATTCATATTGGTTTGTTTCCATTCACTCTTGCGGCGTTGGTGGTGGCGATGGCAGCTGGGACTCCGGCGAGTGCGCAGGCGTCGGCGAATGCGACGGCCCCCTCCGGGCAGGTTACGTTTACCAAGGATGTAGCTCCGATTTTGCAGGAAAAATGTCAGACCTGCCACCATGCAGGAGGCGTCGCGCCGATGTCGCTGCTGACCTATGAGCAGACTCGGGCATATGCCAAAGTGATCAAGCAGCGGGTGACGGCGCGGACCATGCCTCCGTGGTTCATTGACAAGAATGTAGGGATTCAGCATTTTGCCAACGACATCTCGTTGAGCGATCAGCAGATCGCGACGATCGCGAAGTGGGTGGATGAGGGATCTCCGCGCGGCGATATGAAGGACATGCCTCCGGCCAAGACCTTCGACGACAGCGACGGATGGAGGCTAGCCAAAATCTACGGCCGGGCGCCCGACTTGGTCATCGACGGGCCCATGTATACGGCCAAGGCAAACGGGTCGGACCAGTGGGCTCATCCAGTGACCAACGTGCAAGGCCTCACCGAGCCGCGCTGGGTAAGGGCTGTCGAGATGCGGCCTGCGGGAACCGACAGCCGCAAGGTGTTCCATCACATTCTGGCGGCCTTGTACCAGGATGAGACTGGTGCTCCTGTGGCGCAGGTAGCGGCTCCGAAGGATGTTGCCGAGAGGGGCGGAGACGGCGGCCTGTTGATGGAGTGGGCGATTGGTAAGAACTACGACATTTACCGCGACGGCACGGCCAAGCTGCTCATGCCCGGCGCCAAGATTCGTTGGGAATACCACACCCATTCGACGACCAAAGATGTGACTGGCCATGCGGAACTTGGCGTGTACTTTTATCCCGAGGGGTACACCCCCCATTATCGGACGTACCTCACCGCGTTATCGGCCTTCGGCAGGAGCGCGGAGGATACGTCCGGTCTCGATATTCCACCCAACTCCATGCAGGTAAGCGAAGGCTTCCATGTGCTCGAAGCTCCGGCGCGCCTCGAGAATTTCCAGCCGCACATGCACCTCCGGGGCGAGGCGATGGAGATGGAAGCGATTCTGCCTAATGGGAAGGACGAAGTGCTCAGCTACCTCCCCGATTTTAATTTCATGTGGATGACCAATTACATTTACGCCGACGATGCGGCGCCGGTTTTGCCCAAGGGGACAATACTCAAAATAACGGCGTGGCATAACAACACCAGCGCCTGGCCAAGCAACCCCGATCCGAACCAATGGGTCGGATATGGCCAGCGGACCATTGATGAAATGGCCCATGCATGGGTGAACATCACCTATATCAGTCAAGCTGATTACGATGCCTGGGCCGCGGAGCACCAGCGACCAGCCCCCAAGGAGTGAACAGGCGCTGACGAATCAGGAATAAAGACGGGAGAGGGAGGCCGATCAACTAGGGCAACCCCCTCCCGTTTTTTTTGAGCTCGCCGGACCGTCTGGCGGGAGCTTCGAACGGCGCCGGGTCAAGGAATAGGTGAAGATTTGATGCGCGGTGATTGGCGCTGACAACACGGGGAGTCCGTTGACACTGCGAATATTTTTATGGTTTAATTCCCATGTGCTTCGCGATGAGATCGCGGACGTTGTCTGGAGGTAGTGAATGAAGGGCATGGGGAAGTCTATGCAATTTGGTTTGTTTCCAGTCGGTCTTGCTGCGTTGGTGGTGATGATGGCGGCTGGTACTCCAGCGAACGCGCAGACCTCGGCCGCCCCCGGGCAAGTTACCTTTACCAAGGATGTGGCTCCGATCCTGCAGGAGAAGTGTCAGACCTGCCACCATGCAGGGGGCGTCGCGCCGATGTCATTGCAGACCTACGAGCAGACTCGGGCATATGCCAAAGCCATCAAGCAGCGGACGACGGCGCGGACCATGCCGCCGTGGTTCATCGATAAGACAGTTGGGATTCAGCATTTCTCGAACGACATCTCGCTGAGCGATGCGCAGATTGCGACCATTGCAAAGTGGGTGGATGAGGGCTCTCCTCGCGGCGATATGAAGGACATGCCGGCGGCGTTGACGTTTGACGACAGCGACAATTGGAGGCTAGCCAAAGTCTACGGCCGCGCGCCCGACTTGATCATCGACGGGCCCATGTATACGGCCAAGGCAAACGCTCAGGACCAGTGGGATCATCCGGTCACCAACGTGGAGGGTCTAACTGAGCCGCGCTGGGTTAGGGCAGTCGAGATGCGGCCTGTGGGAACCGACAGCCGCAAGGTATTCCACCACATTCTGGCCGGCCTATACCAGGATGAGACCGGCGCTCCTACGGCGCAGGTAGCGGCTCCGGCGAATATTGCCGCCAGGGGCGGAGATGGCGGCCTACTGATGGAGTGGGCGATTGGTAAGAACTACGACATTTATCGCGACGGCACGGCCAAGCTGCTTATGCCGGGCTCGAAGATTCGTTGGGAATACCATACGCATTCAACGAGCAAAGATGTGACTGGCCATGCGGAACTTGGCGTCTACTTTTATCCCGAAGGGTACACACCGCATTACCGGACGTATCTCACCGAGCTAACGGCTAGCGGCAGAGATTTGGACGGTCTTCAACTTCTTGATATTCCACCAAATTCGACAACGGTAAACGAAGGGTTCCATGTACTGGCAGCTCCGGCGCGCCTCGAAAATTTCCAACCGCATATGCACCTTCGGGGCCAAGCGATGGAGATGGAAGCGCTTCTGCCTAACGGAAAAGACGAAGTGCTCAGCTACGTCCCCGATTTCAATTTTATGTGGATGACGAATTACATTTATGCCGACGATGTGGCGCCGGTTCTGCCCAAAGGGACAATACTCAAAATAACGGCGTGGCATAACAACACCAGCGCCTGGCCGAGCAACCCCGATCCAAATGCTTGGGTTGGATATGGCCAACGGACCGTTGATGAGATGGCCCATGCGTGGGTGAACATCACCTATATCAGTCAAGCCGATTATGATGCCTGGGCTGCGCAGCACGAGCGGCCGGCCCCCAAGGAGTAAAGTCGGCTCTGTCGTGGGCGACGGTTTTTTGCGGCCAACGAATCAGGTAAAGGAGGGAGAGGATTGCCGGTAAATAATGGCAATCCCTCCCGTATTTTTTGCGAAGGGGAGCGTATTTAAGATGTCAGTACAACGGTGGGGAATGAGAAGTTTGGCGCTCGCAGCTGTACTCGCGACTTGCGGTATGGCGCTTGGCCAGAACGGCGCCTCCAAGGGTGGCGATATGGGCGGTATGAAGGGTATGGCTCCGGGCCCCAAGGCCGAAGATCTGCCCCTCGCGCCGTCGCAGAATTCAGGGTCGAGCGTCACGGGAGCATTCGAGGGATGGTTCCCAAATCCCGACGGCTCGTTCAGTCTTCTGGTGGGCTATTACAACCGCAACCTCAAGGAGGCCGTGGATGTCCCGATCGGTCCCGACAACGATATCGAGCCTGGTGGTCCTGACCAAGGCCAGCCGACACATTTTCTCCCCGGCCGCGCCTGGGGTATGTTCACGGTTAAGGTGCCTAAAGATTTCGGGACCAACAAGGTCCTCACATGGACCATTACAGCCAATGGCGTGAAAACGCAAATTCCTCTGGACATCAAGACGCTTTGGGTCATCGATCCGTTTATGGAAGCGCAGGGCGATACTCCGGCGTACATCGGGTTCTCTCCGAACGGACCGTTTGTGAACGGACCGCTCGGGCAGACCGAGTCGCTAACCACTACGGTAGGAACTCCGCTTCCACTGCAAGTCTGGGTCGCGGATGATGCCAAGACCGCGCTTGAGGCCCCCAGGCTTCCGACAGCTCGTAAGATTCAGCCGGTAACGGTCCAGTGGTCCATGTTCCGAGGTCCCAGCCCAGCGAAGTTCGACAACGAAAAGCCCGTAGTCGAAAAGATCGACTTGAAATCGCCACCAACGGGTACCGTTTTTGACGGCACAACGACGACCACTGTCACCTTCAGTCAGCCTGGCGAATATGAGCTAAACATGCAAGCTCTCGATTCCACCGGGTTGGGTGGTAGAGGCTTCCAGTGCTGCTGGTCCAATGCCAAGGTCAAAGTCTCCGTCAAATAGAGTCGTTGCAACCCGGCATGCTCCTCTTTGTGGCAATTAGGCTTGCAGTCAGATCGCGACTAGCCGCGATCTGACTGCAAGCTCACCGGCTACGCGGTCATCCCCTGAAATCGCCAAGAGCGTCCTTCCATTCCCGTCACCGCCCCCCCCGATGATTTTCTTTTGCCTCCTCGACATCAGCTGTTCACGGCAATCTTCATCACTCCATGTGCTGTTCAGATTGCGAGACCGGAACGGTGTTGATGCTGGTTCGTTGCCCTCGCGTCAGCCCTTAGTCAAGCGTCGAGGCTCGCTTCGATCAACGAAAGCGCACAACAAGCCCAAGCGGAATTGGCGTTCCTCGTCGCACGATAGTCGGCACCGGTCCATCCTGCTATAATCCCCCCTGTCAAGTCGAAGTGGGGAGAAGATCTCATGAACAGCGAGTCCGAAAAGGGCTGGATCACGCGCAGAACTCTGCTCATGGCGACACCGGCCATCATGGCCACACCGTCCATCCTGATGGCTCCTTTTCAAGCTATGGCGCAAACGGGCAAGGCGCTCATCGCGACGCGAACGCTGAACAATGTCATGATCTCGGTTTCGGACATGACGCGATCTGTGGAGTTCTACCAGAAGCTTTTTGGAACGCCGGTCATGCAAGAAGATGTTGCGGTGTTCCGGGTCGGGGAAGGACCAGGATTCTTCGCGCTAACCGCGGTGAAGAATGGCGCGAAACCCGATTTCCTCTCCTATGGATTGACCGTCGAGAATTTCGATCCCAACGGGCTGATGAAGATCCTGACCGATAATGCCGTCCAGGGGGCTGTGGTGACGACACGTGGCCAAACGCCGGAGGTCTGGCTGCCCGATCCCGATGGCATCAAGATTCAGCTTCAGCACACGGGCTATGGCTACGGATCGGGTCCCCGCGGCGACGTTCTCCCACCAGCACCGAAGACGACGGCAAAGCCGGCGTTCCAATTGAAGACAATCAGCCACGTCACGCTCACCGTGACGGATGGGCCGCGTACTTTCGACTTCTATCAGAAGCTCTTCAATCTTCGCGTTCAGTCGAAGCAAGGGCCGACACAATGGTGTTTCGCGGTAGGCCCAGGGCTCGATACCATCGTGTACAACATCGCCGGCCATAATCCCAACGCGAAGTCAGGCGTCAATCATGTTTGCTACACGATCGAGAATTTCGATGCCAACCGGGTAATGGGGATTTTGGCCGACAATGGTCTCGATCCAATCGAGTATGGCGGCAATCCGGCTAACATCAAACCAATGACCTGTCGCGTGAGGTTGCGTCAACGCGGCAATAATGGTGGGGGTCCGACTTTTCCTTTGGGCACCGCGGAGCTTTATGTCAACGATCCGGACAACATCGTATTTCAGCTACAGGATGTGTCCTATTGCGGCGGATCGGGCGCTCTTGGCCAAATATGCCCCTGAAGGGCTGATACGGAATTCGTTGTGCTGCGAGATCAGCTGCATTTCATGGCCAAGTGCCGTGAGAACTCGCGCCCAATCGTGAGCGCCGCGCGTCGCCTCTATGGCGACCAGACACCGCTCTGACGGCTGGAAGAGCTCGCATACTCGGGCTCGCTGCAGCCGCCCTCCAACAGCGCCCCGCCTTGACTACCTGCCCACGCATCTGGAGATCTGCCTCGCAATATACTGAGGTTTGCGTTTCGGAAAGGGAAATATGATGTCTGAGTCAAGTTCGGGTGCGGCAACAGACTGGAAAGCAAATGGCGTGAGAATCATTCGAAGCGACGAGTTGGATACGAATACTCCGCAAACTAAAAATATGACGCGTGCCGAAGCCATTTCGTACGCGCGGGTGGGTGCGCAAAAACTTTGGGCCGGCACGGTCGTGGTCCACCCCAATGCCAAGACGGGCCCGCACCATCATGGAGAACTAGAAACCGTAATTTATATTGTTAGGGGTCGTGCTAAGTTTCGTTGGGGAGATCGGTTGGAGTTCGTGGGAGAAGCCGGTCCAGGGGACTTTGTATATGTGCCGCCGTACCTGCCGCATCAGGAACTCAACGCCACGAAGGACCAACCCGTAGAGGCAGTCATCGTTCGGAGTGGGCAAGAAGCCGTAGTGGTCAACCTCGACATCCCAAGCCCTGAAGAAGACTCTGATCCGGGAGGAGTCGATCCATTTCATTCAAACTGATCCGGACGGACCGCATGACGGGATGACTAAAAGTGGTAGATCAGATCTCCCGCGAGGGTCAGTTGAGTTGTCTTGGTTGGCGCCCCACTTACTCCATCGATCGAAGGCGCGTCATAGGCTGGCTTGTTGTAGGAGTGCTCGAACCTGAGCTCAGGACGAAACGTGACCGTGCTTCCCAGCCAGAAGTTGTATCCGAACAAGTGCTCTGAGTAGGCTGTTTTGGTGCCGGTTCGTTGCCCGGCAAAATCGTTGACGTATTCGTTACGAATCGTGAGCGAGGCATGGTGATTATAGAACTCATGCTCAATATAGTTGACAATCGCAACTTCTGGAGCATAGCAGTGAGTCAGTAATGGATTGCATTTCGCCCCGTTTGCCCCAGTGATCAGGGAAGGCGAAATAATCTCGCCGGCATTCGCGCCGACATTTGCATTCGATCCATAACTGATGCACGGCGTCAGCCCGTAACACAAGTTCGGTACATTCCTTTCCCATTGATACCAAGCCTCGGTGTCGGTATGCCAAGTGGCATCGATCTTGTGGTAATAGGTCAGGTAGTAGGCATCCAAATTGTTATAAGCATACTTTCCGGAATTGAGGGAGTTCGCGCAAGCGTAGAGGTTGTTGGCGCCGTCGCTCCATGTATAGGCCGCGCAGACATTCCCAGTTAGCTTAGCATTCGAAATCCAGGGAGCTGTTTCACAGCCTCCCGAAACGCCTGCCTGGAGGGTCCAATGGTCATCCAGCTTAGTTGTCGCATTGATGCCGTTTTGTGTGTAACAGTCGTAGGTATAGGTGATGGAATGGCTGTAAGTATAGTTGTTTGGAGCTAGCTGGGCCTCAATGTCAGGCAATGAGATGTAGCGGCCAACACGAATGTCCGTTCCTCGCGCGACGTGCGGCACGTAGAAGTCCAGATAATACATCACCGGATCGTAGCCGTAGACATTCCCGCTTCCATGACCCAGGAGCTGCTGGCTAAAGATACCTTTCGCGGTCGTGTAGCGGTAATCAAGTCCATAGAGGCTGGCGAACCGAAATCCCCAGTCAAAGTGGTCGGTCTGTACTGTATTGGGTAGGCGCTCGAAATAAAGCACCGCCTGATCGAGCTGAATGGAATTCGGAATCACATCGTAGGCCGTTTCGCCGTTCGCGTATCTTCCTTTGTTCGATGTGCTGGCATTGCCGCCGATATCCAGCCACCCATAGATCTTGATTCGCGATCTGTTCTTATTGATCGCCTCCATCAGCATGTAAGTGTTGTAGTCCGGTGCGCCAATCACAACTGTGCCGCCAATCGGCCAATCTGCTGCAGGGAAGGGCGGAGAGTTCAGAGGCGCAGGTGTCCCTCTTCGGGCGGGAGCTGCCGGCGCCTCAGAGCCGTTGGAGCTGGATGTCCAGTCATCGATATAAGCGTGTCCCAGACGCACCCAGAAGCCTCGCTTTGCTGTAGCTGCGGGTGGTGCGGGGATTGGTGGCGCTCCGGTACCCGCCTCTTGCAGGCTGAGCTTTTCATGGATCGTCGCACCCGAGACGATGTTTACGAAAGAGCCAGTGAGGGCGTAGCTCCCTGCGCTAGCGGTAAGCTCATAGCTCCCAGGAGCCAGTCCCTCAATGGCGAAACTACCATCCGCGCCGCTGACGGCTGTTTGCGCCGTGTTGTCATCGACGCAAAGCAGATTGATCGAGGCACCGTTCAGTGGATCACCATTGGGACCCAACGCAAAACCCTTCAGCGCTCCCGTTTCGCGGTACCTGGCTTGTGCGGTAGCGCCAATACCGACACTCGACAGTGACCAGCCATGAGGTACGCAAGCCAACAACACCGTAACAAGAATATGAACCTGAAGAGACCGCACCCCGAAGCTTGTCATTTTATGAAGAACTTCTTAACCCTCGAGAATCGGGCAAAGAGCCTTTTTGTCCTTTATCGCTTGCACACTGCTGTGCAACCAAGCCGATTCCTCGGGCATGCGATGTGCTTTTAGTTGACAGGATTTCCCGTAAGGAATGGGTAACGAGGACCTAAAGAGTGCATAAAGATCCGCCGCTCGCGACGCATCTTCCTAGGTAGATAGCTCGCGCGGTCCTGCCCTAGATGGCGTAATTTTATCCGGCAGCTTCGGTGAGCAGCTTGATCACTTTGCGGTCGAGCGCTTCGGCAATCTCGAGCGCTGCGCGGTTCCCGTACGAAGCAAGAAAGCTTGCCATGTTGTCGTAGGAGAGATGGACTCCGTCATGGCGCTCGTAGACGAGAATGGTTACCGGCGCGTAGGAGCCGGCGTCGGGAACATGCTCGACCATCTGCTTCATGATCAGAGGATTTCCTGCGATGATGCGGACAATCTTGTAGGCCCTGGCCGCCGGGTCCTTCCGCAGCGGGCCGCCTAGATCCAGGCGAAGAAACTCCATCAGATCGGCTCCGCCGACTGCCCCGTGAATGATCTTCTGAAACTCGGCGAAGGACGAGGCCCCCGCCATCTGCTTGTGCAGCGCGTGCATGTCCGGGCGTCCGATGCCCTTCTCGAGGCCGAGGAGGACCTCCTCGAAGGACCTGGAGGATAAGATGCTGAATCTCTCAACCGTCAATTGCTTCGTAGCCATTTCGCTCCGTTGGTAGACTCCGGTGCCCACTAGGGGAGATGCAGGACCAGTCGGTAAAGAATCACGAGAATCGCCCTGCACTCAAAAAGCTGGCTGGAACATTGCAAACCGACGGGGGTGGGTATACGTTATCGGTCGGGCCGGAAGTCAAAAAATGGAAGTTCCGGGTAATACAGATGCATATAGATGATTTAAAGAAATTAATTCTAGCGGTCGAGAACCCATCTTCACTAACGCATGCTGCACGAACTGCGGCTGCAGCGGTGGCTTCCTTGCTGATGGCCCGTTTATTTCGATTGCCGGATGCCTATTGGGCTTCGATCTCGACCCTCATTGTGATGCAGTCAACGCTGGGGACTGCGCTACCCATTTCAGCCCAGCGCTTCGCGGGAACGCTCGTGGGCGCGGCTGTTGGAGCAGTGACGGCGACCTATTTCCCAGGGAATGTTTTCGTCTTCGGGCTGGCCGTATTCGTGATCGGATTGTTGTGCGCGGCGTTAGGCGTAGAAAGAGCCGCGTACCGGTATGCCAGCATTACACTTGCTATCGTGATGCTGGTGACGCGTTCCGAGCAGGCGTGGCTGATCGCGATCCATCGGTTTGCGGAGGTTTCTCTGGGAATCGCGGTAGGCTTGGCGTTCACCGCTTTGTGGCCGGAACCTCGACCAGTGACCTTGGAATCGCACCCGGCTCATCCTTGATCAGGCGCTGCCGCACAATCAAAGGAGGTGATGTTTCCCACCACCGTGACCGCCAGAATGACCGCCTCCGCCCGAGTGACCTTTGCTGAAATTCTTTCCGCCGCCGAAGTTCTTCGGAGCGTGGCCGCCGCCATAGGGATTGTTAGACGCGTGTCCTCCGCCGAATAGATGGAAGCCGCCCGAGTGCTCCGGCTTGCTCGAAGGCTGCGCAAAACCCTTGCTCATAAAGCCGCTCGACGGCCGCTCTCCAAAATCGTCGTGCGCGAAGCCTGCCGCCGGCGCCCGATAGGCCTGCATCGTACCGCCGTAGGCTGTGCCTGGTCTGCCGCCGTAGCTCTCCGGGGACCTGCCATCGAAGGTGGACCCATAGCTTGGACGGCTATACTGCTGCGGCCTGCTTACCATCGGCTGGGTGCGGTTGTAGGCCTCCTGCGGGGGCCGCGCGTAGCCGACTCCGGGCGTTTGGTAACCGCGGCTGTATCCTTCTGCAGGGCGGCTCTCCGTATAGGCGTTCCTGCCCGGCCTTTGGGTGAATCCCTGTGCGGGCGCTCCATTGTATCCACCGCCGGACCGTCCATAGTTGGCCGAAGCCCGGTAAGAGGCGCCCGCTCCCCGCTGCGAAAAGGCGCGAGGACCGCCGTGGGGGAGTCCCCAATCAGCGACCGTGGTACTGCGCGAATAGTAGTTCGACTGATGGAAGAGCACAGACTGAGTCAGCCAACTTAAGCCCCAGCCCAGCCAGCCCCAGCTCATGGGGGTGAAGGCTGTCATCGCGATCCCAAGCCCAAACCTTACCGACGAGCCGAGAAACGATCCCAGAGCCCCAAGCAGCGAATATCCCGGATAGGGTGAGATTGGCTCTCCGTAAACAGTCCACGGGTTATAGGCCGGCACATAGACCACTTGCGGATTCACTGGGGCCAGCGCGATGTTGCCCTGATCGTAGCTCACCGCTTCTTCCGGATTGCTTTGCAGGTTTCCCGCCCCCTGCGCGCGTTGGCGCATCGCTTGCACCGCCTCGAGTAGGTCCCGCGGCTGGTTGTAGTAGGCATTGCCTAGATCGGTGGTCCACTGCAAGTTCTGGTCCATCTCCGCCAGCACCTGCGGAAAAGCCGTCAGCGCCTTCACGCTCGGATCCCAGGGCTCGGCGTTGGCTCCCGCGGCAATCTGTTCGGAATTCATATTGCCCTGCGTCTGCCGCCACCGGTCGGCGTCGGCCACCTGCGCGGGATATGTGGAGGCGGCCAGCACCTGCGCCAGCAGCGTGTCCGGATAGAGCGCGATCGGCGCCACGAGTTGCTCCAGTTGTTGCGCGCCGAGCGGCTGCACCGGTGGTTGCGCTTGGCCATTACCCTGCTGCGGATAGCCCTGGCCGTAGGCCGGGTAAGACTGCTGCACGTAGGGTTGCTGTGGAGGAACCTGCTGCGGATAGGCGCGCTGTTGCGGGTAAGGCTGCTGCCCGTAGGGTTGCTGTGAAGGATACTGCTGTGGATAGACAGGCTGCTGCCCATAATAGGGCGGTGACTGTCCATAGCCTGCTTGCGGGTAAGGAGCGTACTGTCCGTAGTACGGCGCCTGCTGCGCGAAGAGTTCTCCTTGCCCCACCGGCAACAGAAGCAGCGCCAACGCCAACGCAATCAGGCGTCTGAGCGACTGCACGACAGCTCCGGCGGTAGCTGCGGCAGGAGAGAAATTCTGAGGCAAATCAAGCGGCAGGCGAGAGAAACTGGCAATGCGCGATGCGGGCGGGCAGGTATGGGATCTCATCTTCCCTCCAGGGGCCCATATAGGCTCGCCCTAAGGGTAAACCTACGTTTCCAATGCGCCGCAGGTCTCTTGCCGCCGGCAGCCGCAGAACTCACTCCTTTATTTTGACCCGGAAATCAGGCGCTAGTTCCGAAGCAAATCTGCCGGTCCGCAGCCTAGGAGCAGTCCCGGGTGGCAAATATTTCATTCGAAAGGGAATGCGTCTGACGGGCCACTATTCTCGACGTTGCTGTCAACTTTCAAGTGCTGTGCATCTCCTCATAGCTTGGGAAGAGCCGAAACATCCCATCCCCCGCCTAATGCTTTGATTAGCAGCACATTTGCTTCGAGTCGCCGTCTCATCAGGTCGATATCATTCTGCTCATTGGACAGAGCGGTGGTCTGCGAAGTGACGACCTGGAGATATGTATCGACGCCTCCCGCATAACGGTTCTGGAAGAGACGGAGAGTGTCCTCTGCCGAGGTTGTCGCTTCATGTTGCTGTACGGACTCGGTACTCAACTCACGCAGAACAACGAGGTTGTCTTCTACCTGCTGGAACGAGGTCAGAACGGTTTGGCGATAGGTGGCAACAGAGGCGTCATAGCCCGCTCTAGCCGACTCCGTCGTAGCACGGCGCCTTCCGCCATCGAAGAGTATTTCAGACATACTTGGTCCGACCGCCCAGAAGCGGCTCGGCCAATTGAACCAGTTCAACAGGGATGAGCCTTCGAGGCCAGCCACTGCCGCCAGATTGAGTGTCGGATAATAGGCCGCCTGTGCGATTCCAATCTGCTCGTTGGACGCCGCCATGCGGCGCTCGGCCGCTGCAATATCGGGTCGCCGCTCCAGAAGCTGCGCCGGCAGAGCCACGGGCACAGACGGCAATTCGGGCGGCTGTATATTGAGCGGAATCGGGGGCAGGCTGAAAGCAGCGGGCGGCTCCCCGATGAGGATCGCCAGTGCATGCTCGTACTGAGCGCGCTGCACCTTGATGTCTGTGGCAAGAACGCGTGCGGCGTCGAGTTGTGTCTGCGCCTGGGCGACATCGGACCTCGGCGCAGCCCCGCCTTCGAATCGATTCTCAGTCAGCCCCAGCGCCCTGCTGTAAGCCTCGACGGTGTCGTTCAGCAGTTGTTCCTGTGCATCGGCGCTGCGCACTTCGAAGTAGTCAACCGCAAGCTCGGCGTGCAGGCTCAGGCGGGCAGTTTCAAGGTCCGCGTCACTGGCCTGCGCCTCTTCTCGAGCCGCCGTTACGCTGCGGCGGATCCTTCCCCATAAGTCGATCTCATAGGAAAGATCGAAGGGAAGCGTGAAATCTCCAGAACCGTTGTTGGCCAGGCTTGACGGGAAATAGGGTTGATTCGCGGAACTCCGGATCGCGGAGATGGTGGGGGAGGTTCCGATGGTCGGCGCCTCGGCGGCGCGATTGAACCGGATTGCCGTGCGAGCTTGGCGAAAGTTCGCCTCGGCGATCTTCAAGGTCTGGTTGGACGGGTCTACCTGCTCCTCCAACTCGTTGAGCTTCGGATCTCCGTAGAGCTCCCACCACTTTCCGCGCACCAGGGTATCGTCGGGTTTGGCAATCTTCCAGCCATCGCCCTCTTTCCAGTCGGTCGTCTCCTTGAAGCCTGGGGTCAGCGGCGCCGCCGGCTTGACATAGTTGGGGCCAACCATGCAGCCGGACAAGAGCAGGACGGCCGCGCCCGCGCCCGTAAGAAGAAAACGCTTCATTGCCGTGCCCCATTGTTCACGTTGTTTTCGACCTGGACCTGCGCCCCGTTTGCGAGCGAGTCCGAGGGATTTACGATCACGGCATCGTGCGCGGTCAGTCCCGAAAGAACCTCCACTGCGCTGCCGTAGTCCTGGCCGATGGTGATAGGCAGGAGCGCCACACGAGAATTCCGGACCACGCCAGCGCGCAGGCCCTCAGCACGGAAAAGCAGGGCATTCGAGGGTATGGTCACGGCTCCGCTCGTAGACGGAACCTTGAAGTGCACGAAAGCATAGGCTCCCGGCATCAGTCGTCCAGATGAATTGTCGACGTCGACCTCGACATTCAGCGTTCGCGAGGTGGGGTCAATCGCATCCGCGTTGCGCACCAGTGTTCCGGCAAATGTCTGGCCGGGGAAGGCGTCCAAGGTCACACTGACCTTGTCTCCTGTCTTCACGGAAGAAGCGTAGACTTCGGGGACTGGAATATAGATGCGCAGCGTTTGGATGGCAGAAAGATGAAAGATTTCCTTGGGAGCCGTAGTGTCCGCCTGGATCAACGCTCCGATGTCTGTATTGCGAGCGGTAATCACTCCGTTGACAGGAGCAACGATACGCTCATAAGACTGTAGCTGCTCCAGGCGGTCAACGTTTGCCGTGTTGGAATCGACCAACGCCTGCTTAGCATGCAGGTCGCTGATTGCCTGGTCCGTTTCCTGGTGCGAGACGGAATCCGTCTTCAGCAGATTCTGCCAACGCGTCGCAGTAATCTGTGCGATCTGTAAATTGGCCTCAGCATTCTTCAGGTCGGCCCTGGCTTGCTCTAATTGCTGATCGAGTTCTGGCGTCTCGATTACGGCAAGAAGCTGACCCTGCTTGACGTGCCCGCCAATATCCACGTACCACTGTTTTACGTAGCCGTTGGTCCTGGCATAGATCGGCGTGTCGGTGAACGCCTCGGTGTTGCCTGGCAGTTCAATCTCTTCCGCCTCGGCTCCTCGCGTCGGATAGACAACGTTGACGGAGGGTATCGCAGAGTTCATCGCCACCTGGCGCAGCTCGGCCTTGGCTTCCACGCGCGAATGAATGCCGTCAAAAATCGCGTACACGAGGCAAAGGACGAGGATTGTTCCGACAGCGATGGCCCACCGTCCGGTAGTTCGCGTGGGACCGGGCGTTGCAGCAATGGTTTGCACTTGGTTCGATTCATTCCGTGTCATGATTGCGGCTCCGTAATCAACGATCAATTGAGGCTGGAAGCTCTGGACGA
Organism: uncultured Acidobacteriaceae bacterium; assembly: GCA_963746665.1. GTDB lineage: Bacteria > Acidobacteriota > Terriglobia > Terriglobales > Acidobacteriaceae > PALSA-350. The sequence goes on from CAVVBW010000001.1 coordinate 1,104,972, forward strand.
CTCTAGCTGGGCGGCGTCGGCTTTCTTGTGAAACAGGGCGAACACCGACGGGACAAAGACTAGCGTCGCGACTGTGGCACAAAACAGGCCGCCGATGACGGCGCGTCCCAGAGGCGCATTCTGCTCTCCGCCATCTCCCAAGCCGAGCGCCATCGGGACCATGCCGATGATCATCGCAAGCGCGGTCATGATGACTGGTCTGAAACGTGTAGTGCCGGCCTCAAGGGCAGCTTTCACCGCGTCTCCGTGAATCAGCAATCTGTCTTTCGCGAAGGAGACGACGAGGATGCTGTTGGCCGTAGCGACTCCCACGCACATCAGTGCCCCCATGAGCGCGGGTACGCTGAGTGTCGTGTGCGTGAAGAAGAGCATGAGAACGATCCCCGCCATGGCTGCCGGAAGGGCGGTGATGATGATGAAAGGGTCAAGCCACGACTGAAAGTTCACGACGATCAGAAAGTACACCAGCACAATGGCGAATCCGAGGCCTGTAATCAAGCCGGTATACGACTCGTGCATTGTCTCCTCCTGTCCCCGTATGGTGATGAACGTTCCGCGAGGCAATGACTTGCGATGCGCGTCGACGATGCGCTCGACATCGCCGCTCACCGCGCCGAGATCCCGGTCCTGCGGCGTCCCGTAGATATCGATCACTCGACGAATGTTGTAATGCGACACGATCGCCATCTCGTGAGACCGCTGCATCGAAGCAACATCGGCGAGAATCTCCGGACTGTCTTTGGGACCGCCGGCGATGGGGATATTCTGGATGTCCTTGATCGACTGTATCCGGTATTGCGGCGTCTGCTCCACCAGGTTGTAGTCCACGCCATTGGTCCAGTTGACGAAGAACATCGGTGTTACCTGGAAGCTTCCGCTCAGCGAATTCAGCACACTTGAAGCAACGTCTATCTCCCGGTATCCCGCCTGCAATGCCTTGGTTCGGTCCACCGCTACATCGAGCGTTGGATAATCGAGCGGCTGCTGGATATGCAGGTCAGTCAATCCGAGGACCTGATGCAACTCGGGCAGGATCTTCTCGGCAATATCATGATCGACCTGAAGGTTGTTTCCTTCGATCTGGATGTCGATTGGCGCGGGCAGACCGAAATTGAGAATCTCAGTCACGATGTCCGCAGGCAGAAAATAGAAGGCCGTCCCTGGAAACTCGTGGGGAAGCTTCTCACGGAGCTCCCTAATATATCCCGCTGTGGGATGGTGATTTTTCCGCAATGACACGAGCACGTCTACATCGTTTGCTCCAATGACACCAGACGTGGAATGCATCGTATTGAACGGGCTGTACGGCAGGCCTATGTTGTCGAGGATATTGTCGAGCTCCCCAGACGGAATTTCTGTGCGGATGGAATCTTCGACCAGGTCGGAAAGCCGCGCTGTCTCCTCAATGCGCAAGCCTGTCTTTGCGCGGACATGGAGGATGAACTGACCGGCATCGGACTGGGGAAAAAGTCCTGCCCGAGCCATGGCGCCAGGAGAAAGACGCTGAGGCAGAGTCCAAGAAAGACCGGAATAAAGGGCTTTCGATGTTTCACCAAACCGATCAGCAAACGTTCGTACGCGCTCCGAACTCCGGCGAAGCCTTGTTCGAAGTTTCTCTGAAACAGCACGAGAGGATTGTGCGACACGCCGCGGCCCTCGTTAAGCTTGAGCATGTACATCGCGAGCGTCGGAACCAGCGTCCGAGAGAAGAAGTAGGATGCGAGCATGGCAAATACGACTGCCTCTGCCAACGGAATGAAGAGATATCGGGCCACGCCGCCCAGCAGGAACAGCGGCATAAAAACGATGCAGATGCATAGTGTTGAAACTAGCGCCGGAACTGCCACCTGCTGGGAACCATCGAGGATCGCCTGCTTGATATCGGTCTCATGGCCCTCCTCCAAAATGCGGTTGATATTTTCAATCACGACCGTGGCATCGTCGACGAGTATGCCGACCGCAAGAGCGAGGCCGCCAAGCGTCATGATGTTGATCGTTTCGTGAAGGGAACTTAGGAGCAGGATGGAGGTGAGAATGGACAGGGGAATCGAGACGGCAATGATGATCGTGCTCCGCCAACTGCCAATGAAGAGCAGAATCATCAATCCGGTCAATGCCCCCGCGATGACGGCTTCACGGACAACGCCGGAAATGGCGCTGCGCACAAACAGCGATTGGTCGGCGATGGGAGTGATTTTCAGTTGCGGCGGTAAGGTCAAGGTCGCATGCGGAATCACGCTTCGAATTCCTGACACCACATCCAAGGTCGATGCGTTTCCTGCTTTGAGAATGCTCAACAGGACGCCTCGATGACCATCCTGTCGGACTATATTCGTCTGCAGGGCAAATCCGTCACTCACACGGGCCACTTCTCTCAAATAGATCGTCGTGTTGCCGACCTGCTTGATTGGAATGTCATTGAGTTCTGCGACTGTGCGCGGCGCGACGTTCATCCGCACGTCCAACTCGCTTTCGGCAACCTTTGCCGTGCCCGACGGCAAGATCAGGTTTTGTGCATTGACGGCATTCAGAATATCGTTGGGAGAAACCCCTTTCGCTTGCATCAGGTTCTGATCCATGTTGATCATGACCTGACGCTGCTTGCCTCCATAGGGCAGCGGGATGACGGCACCCGGAACCGTGATGAGCTGCGTTCGCAGGAAATTGAACGCGAGGTCGTTCAACTGCTGTTCGGACATACCCTGCCCCGAGATTCCGAGTTGCAGAATGGGGACGCTGGACGCGCTGAAATTTATGATCTCCGGCGGCAGGATAGCCGGAGGAAGAAATCGCTGTTCAAACCCGCTCAGTGCCACGACTTGCGCATTTGCTGTATCGAGGCTCGTTCCAGGCTGGAGATAGATCTTTACTATGGTGGAGCCGTTGTAGCTGGTCGATTCAATGTGTTGGATGTTATCGACGAGTGTTGTCAGAGCCTTCTCGTAAGGCGTTGTCAAACGCGTTTCGATATCTTCGGGATTGAGCCCAGTGTAAGTCCACGCGACAGCAATCACTGGGATATCGATATTGGGAAAGATGTCGGTGGGCGTGCGGAGAATTACGGCCGGGCTCAGCAGGAGGATGAGCAACGCGAAGACGATAAACGTATAAGGTCGATTGAGAGCCAGTCTAACGATCCACATAGCCTATGTCCTCGCTTTGCAGCGCCTGCAATCGGCATCCGCTTCGCTTCCCCTTGAGTGCGCTCCGCCCCATTTCCTGGTGGCCGATCATGGAGTGATAGATTCAGCTTGTACATAGTTCGGATCATGAAACTTCTTGATACGCAGTATGCGAGACGCGCATAATATACAGATAATGCTCGCGAATGAGGAATCTCGGGTCGAGCAGAAGCATCTGAAAAGGCATGCACAAGGGGATAAAAGCTCATGAACCTGATTGATCTGGAAGCCTTCGTTTCTGTTGTGGATCGCGGGTCGATCGTGGCGGCAGCTGCTCACCTTCATCTCACCCAGTCGGCCGTGACACGCAGAATTCAGAATCTGGAAGATGTGCTCGGATCACCGCTGCTTGACCGCCAGACCCGGCCCCTGCAGCCTACTCGCGCCGGACAGGAGACGTACGAGTTCGCAAAGCCGGTGCTGAGTTCAGTGAACGATTTGAAGACGGGAATCATGCATGGGGGTGAAGCTTCGGGCGATTTTCGTTTTGGCATGTCGAGGTCGTTTGGGGATCTCGCAATAGGGTTACCGATCAGGCGCCTCCGCGCCGAATTGCCGAAGGTGCGAATTCAAGCGTACGTGCAATGGAGCGGAGTGCTATTAGAGCGCCTCGCAACTCGTGTCCTGGACTGCGCAGTCGTGTTCCTGCCCGAGGGGGCTACGCCGCCGGCCTCCCTGAATTCAGAGTGCATTGGGGCGGTCCCGTTCACAATTGTCGCGGCAAAATCCGCGCGCCTGTCGCAGCCGGCGACATTGGAGGAGCTTGCTTCGAATGCATGGATTCTGAATCCCCATGGATGTAGCGCTCGCCAATTACTTGAGACGGCGTTCCTGCAGCGCGGTCTGCCATTTGTTTCTACAGTCGAGACAGAAGGCTACGAGTTGCAGCTTTCGTTGATCGCTGACGGCGTGGGAATGGGGTTGATGATGCCGCAGGTCATTCGATCCTCTCCCTTGCGCAAGTGCGTCAAGCCGGTCACTGTGAAAGATCTCTCTCCAATGCAAAATGTTTGGATACTGCATTCGAAACACATTGGGAGACTGGCTTCGGCGGTCCAATGCGTACGAGAAGCGGTCAAGGAACAACTGCGGTCACATTGAAGCCGAGTAGTCACCTTGACCCCGCTCGCCTACCGCCTACTTCCCGGAGAACTACTTCCTCAAGAACCTCGCGGTGGTGCGTCCCCGGTCTGGAGCCCCCGCGCCGAGGTTCGCCTGGTCCAGGTGCACACCTTCGAGCATCTAATATTCGGCGTCGGCGAGGCGGAACCCGAGGTTGGCAACGAGTGCTTTGCCGGCACGCGATTTGTGGCTGCAGAATGGCAGCACGAATTTGAAAGATGTACTGCTCAGACGGAGGTAATGAGTCTCGATCGAGAGGTCTTATGTTCGGAAAAATCATAGTGGCGTTTGATGATTCCCCGCATGCAAATCGTGCTCTTGAAGTTGCAATTGACGTAGCCAAACACTTCCAAACAGGACTCAACATCATCACCGTGAGCGAACCATTGCCGTTGTACACGGCGTACATTGAGGCCGAAATGCCGGGTGGGCGAAAGATGCTTCTCGATCAGCGGAGCGCCTATTATCGAGAGTTGCAGAAAGGCGCAATGGCGAAAGCATCTGCAGCGGGGCTCGAAGTTCAAGGGCTAGTCATTGAGGGAGAAGAGGTACCAACGATCGTCGATCGAATTATCGAGTACAAGCCCGACCTTCTGGTACTCGGCCGACGTCATCACTCCACAATCTCCGCGCTATGGGGCGGAACCGTTCGCAACATCGCCGAAAAAGTCCGCTGCAACATTTTGGCGGTTTACTGATGATGAAGGCGAGCATAGGACAGCGATGAGTCCTCTTTGAATGTTGGAGGTTTCTGTACTCGTTTCGGAGCGTCAACTCCTTGATGAATGGCTAAAGAGGATTGCTGACGAACCAGACTAGCGCCTCCCATGAGGATACGTGACCGGGGTCGGGTTGAGGTTCGCCGACGCCTCAATACCCGATCGTCAGCTGTTGTTGAATGGCTCGATGACTCTCAATCGGCATAGGACTGCCACTCAGTGCCTGCCGGTGGCTGTGATGCAACAGGGGCGTCATCTTCACGGCCGGGGCGCACAATGCCGAGCTTCTTCATCCGGAACTGTAGAGTCGATCGATTGATTCCCAGTCGCGCTGCCGCACCGTTGGGTCCTCCGAGAACCCACTTCGTCTCCTTGAGCGTCGCAAGGATGTGAGCACGCTCAGCCTCTTCCAATGTTTGATATCTCCTGCTTTGCGGCACAGTGATCGTTCGGCGATGAAGGTCGCGGACAGGCACTCGCAAAGCGGGACCGGGGGAAAGGATCGCCGCCCGCTCGATCAGATTCTGTAGCTCGCGGATATTTCCAGGCCAGTCGTAATCACACAAAATTCTCATCGTTTCCGGAGGAACGCTATCATAGGTCCGTTTCATGCGCCCGGCGAATTGCCGGACAAAATGCCACACCAGGGGAGGGATGTCCTCGCGACGCTCACGCAACGGCGGAACTCGAACGGGAAAAACATTCAATCGAAAGAAGAGATCGGAACGGAATCGCTGCTCCTCGACCATGGCCGCCAAATTACGATGGGTTGCGGCGATGAGCCTCGCAGCTGTATGTAACGTACGCGTGCTTCCCAGGCGCTCAAATTCCCGCTCCTGCAGTACACGAAGCAATTTCGGCTGGAGTTCAAGAGGAATCTCGCCAATCTCATCCAAAAACGCGGTGCCATGGTTCGCGACCTCGAAGCGGCCGAGTCGCTGTGCGATGGCTCCGGTGAAGGCGCCCCTTTCGTGCCCGAAAAGTTCGCTTTCCAGCAGCCCGGTTGGAATCGCGGCGCAATTCAGCTTGACGAATGCATTCGTACGGCGAGGGCTGAGTTCGTGAATAGCGCGTGCGACCAACTCCTTACCCGTGCCGGTCTCGCCATAAATCAATACCGTCGAGTCGGTCGGAGCGACCGTCTTTATCTCGCGCAGCACGGTACGAAGAGCGTTGCTTCGACCAACGATTCCGTCGAAGCCCGGCTCACAACAGACCTCGTCATCAAAGAGGGGCTGTAGATCGCATTTCGCTTGGGCAGTGTGCCTCATTGGGCCATCCTCTTCAGTGAAACGCCTCTGCTTTTCGTCCCAATACTGAACCGACGGATGACTCACAAAACGTGACTCGTCACCGTGTACCGCGACAGATGAAACATTATTCGAACTCATTTGCATTCCTCCACGTCAACGGCCTAGGCAGATTGTTTGCTTCTGGTATCGGGGAATATGATTACCTTGGCCAGTTGGCCTTCAGGCGACGATTCGCGGTTGAGCTTCCTGTCCTCTCGTTTGTAGAATTCGATCACTTTCGCCATGATCCACCTCACCAATGACTTCCCATCGTCAGAGCTCGACTTTAGGCCTCGCGCTTCCTCTTTCCGTGCTTTTCCGCCGCAATCCACTCGCGAATATATGCCGGAGAATTTTCCAGCGTGACGTTTTCCGCTTCGCAGCGCACCAAAAACCGAATGGCCGATTGGTCGACCACCGTTACATCTTTCAAATCCAAAACCAGCTTCTGATCTCTTTCTAAGCCGATAACCCGTTTCAACTCCGCCAGGCTCTCCCCATCGATTCGACCAATTAGAGTGAGAATCACGGACTCGTTCCTGATCCCTCTCAGAATCTTCCACATCGCACTGGCCCTTTCTTTCACACAATTGCTTTCCAATGGCATCATTGCAATGCGGCTTCCATTCGCCTATGCGCTGAAAAGACAGGGGTTGCAGGGATTGTGAGCTTCCGGCGGGAATTACGAACTTACGAGAAATTCGTAAATTTACGAACTTCGTAAACGCCGACTTCCGACGGCTCGGAGACCGCGCGACCGGCGGTTGTACACGATTTTCGTGGTGACGAACGCATCAACACTGCTCACTCGCCTTCACAAATTTCGCGGCCGACGGCGCGGCGTGATCTTCAGATCGCCAAATATTCCAGACAAATGCCAGCCGCTGAGCTTCTTCATGTTTGGCAGGAAAGCGTCTCGATTTATCCGGTAGATCAAGAACTGTGGGGGATCAGAAATATCTCTCATAACTCGCGAATTCAGATTGGCCATGAAAGTGCAGTTAAGCAACATCAGAACCGATACCGAATCGGGCGGCATGTTGATGCAAGGCGGGGAAGCAAACCGGTTTATCAACCGTCGCCGCAGGAGTAACCAAATGCCGGTAGACAGCCACCTCCCGCTGAGTTACAGCAACCAACACAGCGCGGAGTCAGCCTGTGGACACTGTGACGGGGTCGTTCGTCACGAACCCTGGTGCATAACACAAAATGCGAGCGTTCGATACGCATATCAGGCCGTTTCTGACCCCCAGAGTCTGAGCCCTGGAGACCACCTCATCTTGCATGCTCTAGGTGTTGCATGGACCCCAAAGAGAATTTTGTCCAAGGTGCGCCAGTAACGAGATGGTGAGATCAAGCAATATCTGGGAGTAGACACTTATGACGCTGCAGACACACTTTACTAACTGGCCGCCTTATTCTTCCTGGGAATACCCGGAGCAGAGCGGGATCGTTGCGTACTTTTCGATGGAAATTGCAATCACCCCCGCCATCCCTACCTATAGTGGCGGGCTCGGTGTCCTGGCCGGTGACACTCTCAGGGCCGCGGCGGATATGGGACTTCCGCTGGTCGCGGTGACGTTGGCGCACCGCAAGGGCTATTGCAAGCAGCGTCTGGATGCGAATGGCGTGCAGAGCGAGGAAGAGCAGCCGTGGGATCCGGAACAGATGTTGACATCTGAAGTGCCGGTCGTCACGGTGCTCATTGAGGGTCGTACGGTCGCGACTCGCGTCTGGCGTTACGACATGGAAGGTGTAAACGGTCATACGATTCCCATCTACCTGCTCGACACCGATCTAGAGGAGAACGACCCACGGGATCGCGAGCTCACCGATCATTTATATGCTGGGGACGGAGACTATCGGTTGCGGCAGGAGATGGTGTTGGGCATTGGCGGAGCGCGCATTCTGGAGGCGCTCTGTTACCGGCCGCTGATTTACCACCTGAACGAGGGGCACGCGTCGCTGTTAACGATCGCATTGTTGGAGCGGCAATTGCGGGGTAGAAGTTTAGAGCAGGCAACGGATGAGGACCTGGAAGCAGTGCGCGAGCACTGCGTGTTTACCACGCACACGCCGGTTCCGGCCGGGCACGATCGGTTCTCGATGGAGCAGGCCAATCGCATACTAGGCAGTGAGCGGACAAATCTTATCGAGCGAGTCGGCGGTTCGCATGACGGCCTGCTGAATATGACCTATATCGCGCTGCGCTTTGCACGGTATGTGAACGGCGTTGCGATGCAGCATGGCAAAGTGTCGCGCGAGATGTTTCCCGATTACAAGATCGACGCCATCACCAACGGGGCCCATGCAACCACTTGGACGGCGTCCGCATTCCGGGATCTGTTCGACCGTCATATTCCCCGTTGGAGGGAAGACAATTTGAAGCTGCGGTATGCCATGGACATTCCCGAGAGCGAGATTGCAGAAGCGCATCTCGAGGGCAAGAAAGCTTTAATCGCCGCCGTGAAGGATCGCACTGGCCTGGAACTTCGTCCCGAAATCTTCACCATAGGTTTTGCCCGCCGAGCGGCGACCTACAAGCGCTGCGAGCTGCTTTTCACCGATCCGAGCCGATTACTCCGCGCAGCGAGGGAACTGGGCGGCATCCAGATTCTTTTGAGTGGCAAGGCGCACCCGGCCGACCATCCGGCAAAGGCAAAGATCCAGCAGGTGATTGAGCTCACCAGGCACCTGAGCTCGGATGAACTCAAGATTGTCTATCTCGAAGACTATGACTGGATTTTGGGAGCGCTGCTCACGGGCGGCGTGCCTTATACCGGCAATCTGCAGTCATTCCCTCGCGCTGCGCAGGGTGAAACCCACACGTTCTTTGAAGATCTAGAGCAATCAGTGGCTTGAAACGAGAGAGGTGAATCATGCTGCAATCAATGCATTTAGTCAACGAACGAGCAACGCCATGCCTGACTGTCACCGACTTCTTCAACATTTTTAACGAGGAGATGCACAGTCTGTACCTACTAGCGTTCCTCCTAACCGCAGACCATGATAAAGCGGAGGAATGTCTTGTATCGGCGATGGGAGATTGCTTGGAGGGGGTTGGGGTTTTCACAGACTGGGCGCGTTCATGGACTCGGGGCGCGGTACTCACGCGCGCAATCCAGATGGTCATGCCTACACCAGAACACGCGGATAGCGTACCGCTCATCAGTCTCGAGCGATCGCACACGCCGGCAGAAGACAATCCCTTTGCCGCAATTCTTTTACTGGATGCCTTCGAGCGCTTCGTCTTCGTTATGTCGATCCTGGAAGGGCAGTCCGATGAAAAATGCGCGATTCTATTGAAGTGCCCGCGCCGCGATGTCACGATTGCCCGCGTGTTGGCGCTAAAGCGTCAGTTGGGCACGGCTGCTCTAGCCGAGGAGGCCCCGCGGTCCTGACAGGCAAAGCGCGGTTCAGAACCGGATCTAAAACTGGCACGCCAAGTGCCAGCCACTGGTCAAAGCGCTAAGCGCTAGCATTAGCTCTATTGCCACGAACAAGCCGATTTCGACGTGTTCTCTTCTATGTATCTCAGGCTCAAGCGTTTCCCGGTGCCATAGACCATTCAGCATGAATGGCACTTGCCGTGCTCTGATTCCATAGTCAACCGGGTAAAGAACGCGCAATCGCTCCTGATTCCACCGGGACGAAGGAGAAGGAGAACTGAAATGATTTTTGCCGCACACCGACTCGTGTATTGGCGCGAGGCCATATGAATCCAACCAAGATTGTCATTGTAGGTGTGGGATTCGGTGGGTTGGCAGCCGCCAGGGCTCTCAAGAAAACGCCCGCGGAGATAACCCTGATTGACCGCACAAACCACAACGTGTTTCAACCCTTGCTCTACCAGGTGGCGACGTCGGAGCTCGCGCCCAGTCAGATCGGATCGCCCATCCGTGAGATTTTCCGGAATCAGAAGAACACCACAGTGATCCTGGGAGAAGTCACGGGCGTGGACAAAGAACAGAAGCACGTCGTCGTGAGCAACGCAGACCGCGACCTGGTGCCCGTTGCATACGATTACCTGATTGTGGCCACAGGCGCTACCCACAGCTACTTTGGCCACAACGAATTTGCAAAGTATGCGCCGGGGCTAAAGAGCCTAGCCGATGCCGTGGCAGCCCGAAACAAGATCTTGCAGGCGTTCGAACGAGCCGAAGCTGAGGAAGATCCGCGCCGGCACCGGGATCTGCTGACTTTCGTTCTGGTGGGCGGGGGGCCAACCGGGGTAGAGATGGCTAGCGCTCTGGCCGTGCTCATCCGCACGACACTGAGATCAGAGTTTCGGCGAATCGACCCGGCTTCCGCAAGGATCATTCTTGTGGATCTTGCACCGAGGGTCCTGTCCTCGTTTTCCGAGAAGCTTTCCAAGGCGGCCAAGCAACGGTTGGAGAACTTAGGCGTCGAGGTCCGGCTCGGACACAGCGTCGATCAGATTGATGCGGACGGTGTCGTTGTCGCCGGCGAGCGTATCGCAAGCAAGACCGTGATATGGACCGCAGGCGTAGCTCCGTCCCCGGCAGGGAAGTGGCTGAGCGCGGAGACAGACCGGGCTGGGCGAGTGCGGATTCAAAAAGATCTCACTGTGCCGGGACACCCTGAGGTTTTCGTCGTCGGCGATACCGCGTCCTTCGATCAAAACGGCAAGCCGCTGGCGGGTGTTGCTCAGGTGGCGATGCAGCAAGGGCACTATGCGGCAAAAGTTATCCGCGCTCGCATCACCGGCGGTTCCCCGCCGCGTCCATTTAGCTATTTTGACAAAGGCACCATGGCAGTAGTGGGAAAGGGCTTTGCGGTGCTCGAAAGCGGAAAGGTTCAACTGAGCGGGTTCGGGGCGTGGCTCACCTGGGCGGCCGTACACCTTCAGTTCCTGGCGACATCGAGCCTCCGCTTGACCGTCTTCCTGCAATGGGTTTGGACCTATGTGACTGGGCAGCGGGGTTCTCAGCTCATTGTGAACCACCATGCGGCGGATTCGATGAAAGCAGAGGAACGGGAGCCCGCCACGCCAGCAGCATAGGCGAGTAAGAGTTGCTCTCTGGTTGAATGTGAGTTCGCTGCCGCGGCGCGCATTGCTCCTTGCAATTCCCGCCCACAAATCGTCGCCACAAACTACGCTTGACCCTGGTTTGCGTTGTGGAATCGGCGGCCTTGGTCTCTATCCGGACTCGTTGGGGGCACACGCCCACCGCGGTTGCGAAGCAGCTAGCTTAGCTGGTTATGATAATGATGTTTGTTGATCTTGAGGGACTTGATCTTCGATTCCAGAGTAGTTGACGGAATGCCCAGCTTCACTGCCGCGCCCGCCGGTCCAGAGACGCGTCCCTTGGTTTCGGCCAAAGCAGCCTCGATCATCTCTCTTTCCTCAAGTGTGGGCTTCTTCGAGCGTGTCAGACTCTCTTCGAGAGGTGAGGACGAGGTCCGCGAGAGCCAACTCTCGTCGACTGAAAAGATCTCTGTTTCACAGAGAATGACTGATCGTTCAATCACGTTCTGTAACTCTCGAATGTTACCCGGCCAAGGATATGCATGAACCAACTCCAAGGTCCTCTTGTCGATGCTATTTATCTTTTTTCCCGCTTGCCCCGCAAATCGGTGAATGAAGTACTCGACCAGCATCGTTATGTCACCTTTCCGTTCCCTCAGAGGAGGAACTTCGATAGGAAAGACATTCAGTCTATAGAACAGGTCACTTCGAAAAACACCCGAGTCAATCGCAGCCTGCAAGTCACGATTGGTGGCAGAAATTACCCTAACGTCAGTTCGAATTGCTTGGTTCCCGCCGACACGCTCAAATTCGTGCTCCTGCAGTACTCGCAGCAGCGCGATCTGCGTTTCTGCTGGAAGTTCGCCGACTTCATCCAGGAAGATGGTGCCGCCTTCCGCCAGTTCAAACTTGCCCAGGCGCCGCTGTAGGGCTCCGGTGAATGCACCCTTTTCATGGCCGAACAATTCCGAGGCGATCAAATCGCGGGGAATGGCAGCACAGTTCACACTGACAAAGGGACGCGAACAGCGTCGCGAGCGGCGGTGAATTGCCCGAGCGATGAGTTCTTTGCCCGTTCCGGTCTCGCCGGTGACGAGTACGGTGGAGGAGGCTGGTGCGACTTTCGAAACCCGAGAGAGTACGGTTCGCAACGGCGGAGAATTGCCAACGATCTCCTCAAACATTGACGCCTTGCTGATCTCTTCTTGTAGGGCGATATTCTCGCGTCGGAGTTTCTCTTCGAGCTGCTTGCGCTCTTCAATGTCTGTGCACGCAACATACCAACGTGTAATCTGTCCCAGTTCGTCCCGCAATGGGTTAAAGCGAGCCAAGAACCAGCGATAACTTCCATCACGTCTACGCAGTCGCACCTCCAACTCATCAGCAGAGGCACGAGCGACAGCACGATCAAAAAAAGTGTCGCTCCGCTCGTTGTCATCAGGATGAACGTAGTTGTCGTGACCCGCAGGAGGCTGACGCCACTCTTCGAGACTAAAACCGAGGTAATCGAGCAAGACGCGGTTGGCGTAAAGGCGTTCACGCTTAGGGCCGTATACCGCAATAAGTTGAGGCGCCAGATCCAGAATCAGTCGGAGTTCCAGTTCACTTCTGCGCCGTTCCTCCTCTGCTCGTTTACGCTCAGTGACGTCGATCACAGTGCCCACAAATTCAATGAGATGGCCGGACGTGCTCAGAACAGGATGACCTACGATGTGAAAGTCCCTGACGGGGCCATCCGGATACACGATACGGTAGTCCGCCTCCCACTCTGCCTTCTCGCGAATAGCCGTCTGGATTCGTTCCCTGAAGCCGGGCTGGTCGTCGGGATGAAGCCGCTGAAAGAAGTCTTCGAATCGGGGCAAACCATCCTGTGGATCGAAACTGAGAACACGGTAGCATTCCTCCGACCAGTACCTGATATCGTGCTCTGGACTCCAGGCCCAACTGCCGGTTTGGCTCAGCCTCTGCGCTTCCGCCAAATACGACTCACTTGTTCGGAGGGCCTCCTCGGCGCGCTTTTGTTCGCTCAGATCGAGGACGAACACGACGCCCTCTTTCGCACCTGGAAACAGCGCCCCTCCAATCAGCACGGGCACGCGGCTGCCATCTTTCCGGAGGAACTCCTTCTCGTATGGCTGAAAAGCGCCGGTTGCCCGTGCGTCCGTCAGGGCACGCACGTCGCGCTCGCGCAGCTCGGCCGGCGTCAAATCCGTCCAGCGCAATCGACCTAAGACGAGATCCTGACGGCCGTATTGCAGCATTTGTAGAAACGCCTGGTTGGCCTCGACTATCTCACCCTCGACGTTCGCGATGAAGATTCCCAGAATGTCGGAGTCCACCAGCCGGCGAATCTTCCCCTCGCGATCTTCGAGATCGCGATAGAGCCGCGTATTCTCGAGCGAAATTGCGGCTTGCGAGGCAAGCACCTTCAACACCGTGACGCGGTCAGCAGTGAAAACGCCGGGTGTCAGATTGTTTTCAAGGTAGAGAGAACCGATGAGTTTTCCCTGGTTAATCAATGGCAAACAGAAAATGGAACGGGCGCGACGCTGAACGACATAGGGATCGGCAGAGTACGGACTCCGAGACGATGCATCATCGAGAATTATGGTCTCTTGAGTGCGCATTACATAGCGAACGAGCGACTCCGGCAACGCGGCTCGAGTGTCGGCGCTGCCTCGCAAATGCACGGTCACATCCTCTCCGCTAATGGTTGCTTCTGCCTGTATCTGCAGCTCGTCACGCCGGGGAACAATTAAGAGCCCTCGCTCGGCGCCTGCGTGCTCAATGGCGGCGCGCATGAGTCTCTCGATCAGTTTTTCCAGAACCATCTCACCCGAGACTGCCTGCGAGACTTTGATCACAGTCGCTAGATCCAGATGTTCGACGGGTGCAGCGATCATGCTCCTGGAACTAGCGACCGGCTTGTCCTGTCTGAGCTGCGCATATTGCTCATCGAGTTGGCGCACTTTGCCTTCGGCGCCCCACCGGAGATAACCGTACCGCGCGTCTTTCAAATAGGTATTTGCTATCTTGTCGAAACCTCGTGCCGCATAGAAGCGTGCGGCGAGTTCGTTGGCCAGCGCCTCGTTGTTGATAAAGCCCTTTGCACGCGCTGAGCCGATTGCCTGTTCGTAAAGCCGCTCGGCGTCAATTGTGCGGCCTTCGAGGCGAGCGACCTCGGCGCCGACGAGTGCGGCGCGGTTTTCGAAGTTGTCGGGACAGTTCTCCGCCCATTGCACCAGCCGCTTTTGGTGTTCGGCCAGAGCGTCGAAATGCTCGCGTCGTTCATCTGGCGTTGCAGAATCGCAAGCGGCCGCTCTCGCGAGCGCTCCGTAGAAATGGTATTCGGCCTCTTCAAAGAAAGCGGCCATTGTGTAGAGAAGCAACTGTGCCTTAGCGGCCGCTGCTACCGCCTGCCTGTAGTCGCCTGCATAAAAGCGCGCCTGCAGCTTTCGAATCCAATACCAGGAGTTGGGCCATAGGAGACCTTCCAGATGCTGCTCGAAAGGGCCCTCGTCGAACCCGTCCTCGCAAAACGAGCCGAACACCGGCGTCAAGCCCCTAAGAGTCCTGATGAAACTAAGCTGCCCTGTCAGGACGTCAACGACTAAGTCGAAGTGCACTTTTTGCGCGAATCTGAGCCCAGACTCAGCTTCACGCTGCACATCTTCGAGTGGTGCGCCACTCGCGAGAAAATTCGAGACGAGACTGCTGAAGCCATAGCCCCTATACGTCTGGTCGCCGGTTTCCAATGCTGTCTCTAAACTATGGCGAATTATCGGAACGCCCGCTCGCACATGCCGGGTCCAAGGAGTAACCACGACTCCAAAGGCGTAAAACGCGCGAGCTTTGAACCGGTCGAGGCCCTTCTTTTCGACGAGATCGAGACTGAGTTGGCCGAAGCGGAACCCGGCTCGGTACTCGCCAAACCGCGCTCCCAGCACCATATTTATGAAGCCGTACGCGTAGCACGATCCATCACAGTTGCCATCCTTGATACTCAGATTTGCCATTCGCAGCAGGGCAAGCCCCCACAGATTCGCGTCACTAAAGTAAGCCGGCGCTACGAGTTCCGAGAAGACTTCCATCATGGCCCGAGAGTTCGGATCGGACATCAGCGGCAAGTCGAAAAGCCCTTCGATCGGACGACTCTCAAGCTGCCGCCAGAGGAGGTCGAACTCTTCGCGGATCTCCTCGCCGGTGGGGTGCGGAGACCAGACAATGCCGGCCTGGCGCAGGTATTCGAGGCAGATCTCCACGGCGCGGTCGGAACGATAGAGCGTTGTATAAACAGCTGTCCGCAAGCACGCGGCAGCGGCCTTATCCACAAGATTTGCAGCCCGAGGGGAGAGCGTCGTGAGTCGCCCCTCTGCTGCAGCCAGGTCGCCTGTCAGGAATTCGCATTCGGCGCGATTGATCTCGATCGCAAACACGAGGCGATAGCACCGTTCCCAGGCATCTTCAGGCAAAGCCGTAGCACCAGCCGCGAGATAGGTCAGGGCAGGTGCGTAGGCAGTCGCTGCTTTCGCCCGCTTGCCTGCGACGAGATTGAACTCGGCCAGGTGCTCACGTTCCTCGAGCGAGGTGATCAGCGCGGCGCCACGATTGAGTTGATTGGCGATCTCGAAGATCGCTTCCTCTCGCTTTTCCGGTGGCGTGTGCGCCGCGAGCAGCCGCCCGATGCGGAGGTGCTCCTTGGCGCGCAACGATTCCGGAACCAGCGAATAGGCTGCTTCTTGAATGCGGTCGTGGATAAAGCGATATGAGTTGTTGCGACGTTCGACTAATTCGGCGCGAACCGCTTCTTCCAGCACTGAGTGAATATCGGCTTCTGTTGTTCCGTAGACGAGGGACAGCGTACCGACTGCGGCAGTGTTTCCGAGGCACGCCAGCTGCTGGACCGCCGTTTGGGTGGCGGCCCGCAACCGCCCCAATCTACCGACCATGAGATCTACTACGTTGTCGGTGTACCCCTCGGCATGAATGCGATCGAGATCCCAGGACCATTGCACCGCGTCATGAGCGAACGCGAGCAGATTCTCTTCGACGAGCACGCGAAGAAACTGAATCACGAAAAACGGATTGCCGGCTGTCTTCTCGTGAACCAGTTGCGCCAGGGGAGCCGCACGCTTAGGTTCCGTGTGAAGCGCGTCCACAAGCAATTGCGTCACGTATTGCTGGTCGAGCGGTGCAAGCCTGATCTCGTGAACGGCAGCTCCCGCGTACCGAATCGCTTCGAGCTTCCGCATCAGGGGATGGGACGAGTCGACCTCATTGTCGCGGTACGCGCCGATCAACATCAAGTGATGCACGTCCGGCTGCGTCAACAGATCCTCGACGAGATCAAGTGTCGCCGCATCGAGCCACTGCAAATCGTCGAGGAACAACGCGAGCGGATGTGACGGCTGCGCGAATATGCCGACAAATCGCCGAAACACCATCTGGAAACGCCTTTGCGCGTCCTGCGGAGGGAGATCGGGGACGGGTGGCTGGCCTCCGATGATGAGCTCCAGCTCAGGAACGAGGTCGATGATGAGCCGCCCGTTTGTGCCAAGCGCCTCAGAGAGCGCGTCTCGCCAGGGCGCCAGCTCGGCTTCGTTCTTTCCTAGAAGTCGCCGGATGAGGCTCTGAAATGCCTGAGCAAGCGTCGAATATGGGATGTCGCGCTGGTATTGGTCGAACTTGCCCGATGCGAAAAGCCCACGGGGTGGAACCAATGGTTTGTGGAGTTCATTGACAACGGACGATTTACCGATGCCGGAGTAGCCGGAGACAAGAACGAGCTCCGGCCTGCCGGCGGCTACAACACGATCGAAGGCAGCGAGCAACGTGTTGATTTCGGATTCCCGCCCGTACAGTTTCTCGGGAATCAGCAAACGGTCCGGCATGTCCTGTTCGCCAAGCGGGAATTCGGCAATGCGGTGCTGCGTCTCCCATTCGGCCAGGCATCGCCGAAGGTCACTCTCGACCCCAGCCGCTGTCTGATATCGCTCCTCGGCCGTCTTAGAGAGCAACTTCATGATGATTTCCGAAACGAGTTCCGGAATACTCTTCAGCCTTACGCATGGCGGTGTCGGCTGCCTTGCGATATGGCTGTGCACCAGTTCCATCGGATCGGATGCCATGAAGGGAAGCGTCCCGGTCAGCATCTCGTAAAGCGTGACTCCGAGAGAATAGAGATCGCTACGCGAATCAATCGAGCGGTTCATTCGCCCAGTTTGTTCGGGGGCCATGTAAGCAAGTGTTCCAGCAATGAACTCGGGAGGTTCGGGCGCCTGGCGCTCGCGAGGAAGGCGCGAAGCGATGCCGAAACCCATCAGCCTGACCTGGAACGTCTTGAGATTCACCAGAATGTTTGTCGGCTTTACATCCTTGTGAATCAGCTCCCTTTTGTGCAATTCGCCGAGTGCCGCTGCGAGACCGATGGCGAAGCGTAAGAACTGTGTCATCTCCATCGGTCCTGGAAGGAAGCGATCGAGAGTTTCACCGCCGGGGTCTTCGAGCATAAGGGTGGTTCGCCCACGTTGCTCGGAGAGGCCCAGGGGCCGAACCGCCCAGGCTGAGTCCACTTCATCCCTCAACGAGTATTCGTGTTCGAGCTTTCTTAGGGTTTCGAGCGCTGGCTGGATTGCAGCAGGAGCTAGCCAGAGAACTGAGGGTGAACTGGGCTGCTTCGACTGTTCGTCCCGGTACAGGACGAACTCCTCATCCTTGCGGAGAACATCGAGGACATGGTGTGAGCGTTCCACGACGATTGTCCCTTCAACTTCAGTTCTTCGTCCGGTCGACAGCCACGATTCTAGCAGCCGAGAGG
Organism: uncultured Acidobacteriaceae bacterium; assembly: GCA_963746665.1. GTDB lineage: Bacteria > Acidobacteriota > Terriglobia > Terriglobales > Acidobacteriaceae > PALSA-350. Next base: position 1,123,094 of record CAVVBW010000001.1, read on the forward strand.
CGCCTGATTCGCATGAGTTTTGCCGGACGACTCAGCAGATCTGTATTCTCGCGTGGACACCTGAAGAGCGTCATTGAAAACGAGAGTCATCGTCTTGCCGCTCTTTGAATCATCGCCCACACTAAGGGCGACGTCGAGCCTCGTCCGCAAGGAGCAAGGCTCCTGGGGCGCGAGCGAAGGCGCGAAGCGACAGCTTTTGGCCCTCGGCTTAAGGCCCTTGAATCCAAGTTAGAGTCCAACAGAGAGACGCGAACGGCGGGCGCCTCGAAGTTTTACGTTGGCTTTTGAATCTGCGCTGAGATCTTTCACATCGCGAACGCATCCATTATATTACGGTTAGCGTTGCCAAGTGTAAGCATTCTTCCGGTCAGCGACATGAACACCTCCAAATCCCGAGCAGGGAATTAGCGGGGCTGCTTGCCGATGAAAGGGCATCGCACGAGGTCCGAATACGGGGAGTCGATGGCACTCCTGTAATCGTCGAACTCTTCGCTTTTTGTTTACCGGAATAACATGAATAGCGCGACTCAACAGCACCGGCCGCTCGAGGCGCAACTACAAGCCACTCTCAATGTGATTCCGGCGTATGCCTGGTACGCCACTCCGTCGGGTGCGCTCACCTTCGTGAATGAACGAACCGCGGATTACCTCGGCCTTCCGAAAGACCACCCTCTCCGTTTTGGAATCGACATTGGCGGAGAGTGGGATGCCCATATTCCCTTGCTGCATCCCGATGACCGCGAGGAGTCACGCAGGATATGGTCAATCTGTCTACAAACGGGCTCCGCTAAAGAAAGCAGTATCCGAATCCGTAACGCTGAAGGAGGATATCGCTGGTTTCAAACTCGGGTCGAACCCCTCCGGGCGAGCGATGGAACTCTCCTGTATTGGATCGGGATTAATCTCGACATTGAAGAACGCAAGCAAGCAGAATTCTACCTTGAAGAGGGGCAGCGGCTTGGACACATGGGTAGCTGGGCGTTCAGCGCTGCGGGATTCGATTACTGGTCTTCCGAGTTGTTCCACGTTCACGGCCTTGATCCGCGAGGCAAACCGCCAACAATAGAAGAATACTTGGCGCTTGTCCACCCGGAAGATCGGGGGTTCATGGAACAAGGGATCCAGAAGATGTTGACCGACCATCGTGGATTCGACTTCACGAAGCGGATCGTCCGGCCCGATGGACAGGTTCGTCATGTACGTTGCGTTGGTGTACCGGTGACTGACGGGGTGACTTCCCATAAGTTCGTCGGGACGGGAATGGATATCACCGAGCAAGAGCAACTAACCGGGGAGCTGCGCCGAAGTGAATACTATCTCGCCGAAGGGCAGCGCCTTGCCCACATGGGCAGCTGGGTTTTTGATCCTGCAGGGTTTTTCAGCTACTGGTCGCGCGAACTTTTTCAGATATACGGTCTTGATCCGGCGAAAGAAGCGCCTAGCCTCAAGCGCTATCTGGCGTGTGTCCATCCACAAGAGCGCGATTTCATGGCATCGCTAATCCAGCGAGTGGTTACAGATGCGGACGCTTCGGGGTGTGATGTCACCCAGCGCATCGTGCGACCCGATGGCGAAATTCGGCACGTCCGTTGCGTTGGAGCACCCGTCGTCGAGAACGGGACGCTGAAAAGTATCATTGGCACCGCCATTGACGTTACGGGCCACAAACTGCTAACTCAGGAGCTCCGACGCCGCGAAGCGTACCTGGCGGAGGCTCAAAGGCTCAGCCATACAGGGAGTTTCGGATGGAGGCCTGATACCGGCGCGATTCTCTGGTCAGACGAAACCTACCGCATCTTCGAGTACGACCGTTCGGTCACACCAACAATCGACTTAATAGTGCAGCGCGTCCATCCCGAGGACCGCGCGGACTTCCAGGAAGTGATCAATCAAGCGTCTTTGAGAGGGGCGGATTTCGAGCATACCTATCGTTTGCTGATGCCTGATGGGAGAGTCAAGCATTTCCACGCGCTGGCTCACGCTACACAGGATGAGTCCGGCAATCGAGAGTTTCTAGGAGCGGGGACTGACATTACCGAGCGCAAAAACGCAGAAGAGAAAGTCCGGGAGCGTGAAGAAGAGCTTAGACAGATGTTAGATCTTACGCCTCAGTTGGCTGCTGTTTTCGGCGCACGTCGCGAACGTCTTCGCGCCAACCGCATTCTGCTCGATTACCTGGGTCTTAGTAATGAAGAGTGGCTGCAGCAGTCTGATCAAAGTGAGGGCGTTCATCCTGATGACAGGGACCGGCTCAACGATGCTTTTGATCGTGCTCTCTCTACTGGCTCTGCTTTCGAGACGGAGACGCGAATCCGCAGGGGCGACGGAAGGTATCGATGGTTTTTGGGTCGTTATAACCCATTGCGTGACGACAAGGGACAGATCACCCGCTGGTATGCTGCTGGCACTGACATTGAAGAGCGCAAGCAGGCCGAAGAGAGACTCCGGCACGAGAATATCGCCCTACAAGAAGAGATCAGCAAGGCATCAATGTTCGAGGAGATTGTTGGCGATTCTCCGGCCCTGCGAACAGTACTCTCCCGGGTTTCGAAAGTCGCACCGGCTTCCTCGACCGTGCTCATCACTGGCGAGACCGGAACGGGCAAAGAACTCATCGCTCGGGCGATTCACCGCCGCTCGCGACGGTGTTCGCGTCCCTTTGTCAGTGTGAACTGTGCTGCCATTCCCCGCGATTTGATCGCCTCGGAATTGTTCGGCCATGAAAAGGGTGCATTCACCGGAGCACTGCAGCGGCGCCTGGGCAAGTTTGAGCTGGCAGAAGGCGGCACCATCTTCCTGGATGAGGTCGGCGAACTTCCAGCAGAAACGCAGATCGCGCTGCTGCGAGTACTGCAGGAGCACGAATTTCAGCGTGTCGGCGGGAATCAAGCAGTTCGAACTGACGTTAGGGTAATTTCCGCCACCAATCGCGACCTGCAGTCTGCAATTGCAGCCAGCATCTTTCGAAGCGATCTGTTTTACCGGCTCAATGTTTTTCCCATTGAAGTTCCACCGTTGCGGAAGCGCAAAGAGGACATAGCTATGCTGGTCGAGTACTTCATCGACCGATATGCGAGGCAAGCGGGAAAAAAGATAAAGAGCGTCGACAAGAGGACGTTGGAGTTGGTGCAGGCGTACCCTTGGCCGGGAAACATTCGAGAGTTACAGAACGTGATTGAGCGATCCGTCGTTCTCTGCGAAACGGAGATCTTTTCAGTCGACGAGAGCTGGCTCTCGCGGGCTTCGTCTTCGTTTCAAGCAGCCAGTCCGATGCTCTCGAATAAGCCCACACCTCGGGAAAGAGAGATCATCGAGACCGCGTTGGCCAAAACCAGGGGGCGCGTCTCCGGACCGGCGGGCGCGGCAGCGAAGCTGGGGATTCCGTCAACCACCCTGGAGTCGAAGATCAAGTCTCTCAAGATCAACAAACATCACTTCAAGGCTAGCTAGTTCACCTCTGCGGTCCCAATCGACGATTGCACTTCGTCCACCTTTCCACCCTGGGAATTCACTCTCGGCGGCATCTTCTCACGTCCCTGTGAATTCGCTCGACGAAGGAATCACCCCGGGCGTGCCAATCCGTTTCAAGGGTTTCCAGTGCCAACAGACTGTGGGTGTGGGAGCCGGTTGGCAGCAGATTGCTCACGCGCAAATCATGGTTAGCCCCTAAGACCCGTATTCTCCAGCACATCCCACTACAACTGTCTTTGGACTGGCAGTTGCTGTGATTGGTAGGTAACCGATACGAGAGATTTGTGATGGCATTCGCCATCACGCTGAAGTCGACCACGATCAAAGCGAACCGTTTATCGGGACCAATCATTAAGGTACAGGAGCTCTTTATGTCGACGCTTCCCTCATCCCCGGAAAAGGCGGCCACAGAAGCCAAACCGGTTTCCCCCGCCGAAACCCCGGGGGACGAGCGGCACGGTGCTGTGAAGGCCACGCCCGCATGGCAGAAGTTTGGCACTCCAATCCTGGTGCTACTGTTGGCTCTCGCGGTTCTATTCACCGTCGCGCACAACTGGAATTCGTGGGAAGGGGGGCACGTCGAACAAGTCACCGATGATGCCTATGTGCGCGGCGACCTTACGCCGTTAAGTACGAAAGTGACCGGCATTGTTACCAGCGTCGACGTTTCCGATTACCAGCAGGTGCACAAAGGGGAGCTCCTGTTTGAGCTTGAGGACAAGGATTTTCAGGCCCAGGTGGCACAGGCGAGTGCGGCGGTGGAAGCCGCGAAGGCAGCCATCGAGGATAACCGTCGTCAGATCGAGCTTCAAGACACACGCATTCAGTCGGCCCTTGCCGGAATCGACGAGGCCAAAGCGCAGATCGCGGCCGCCCAGGCCGGCAAGGAGGCGGTGGAAGCCAATCTGGTACAAGCCCGCTCCGAGCGCAATCGCCAGGAAGGACTCTATGCGACTCAATCAACAACACAGCAGACGCTGGAGCAGGCGGTTGCGAATGAACAAAGCCTCACTGGCCAGTATGCCAGCCGCGATGCAGACCTGACCGAGGCCATGACCGCATTGCGCAGCAGTGAGCTGTCAGCCGAAGCGCAGCGGCGTCAGAAGACTGTCCTGGAGTCTCAGGACCTGCAACTCGCCGCTGACGTGCGCGCCAAACAGGCCGGCCTAGTGGCCACGCAGGTGAGCCTTGGTTACACCAAAATCTTTGCACCGAGCGATGGCAGCGTGGGTGAACGGCAAGTCCGGCCAGGGCAACTGGTGTCTCCTGGCACGGAAGTCATTCCCTTCATCGATCGCACGCTCTGGGTGGAGGCAAATTATAAAGAAACCCAGCTCACGAACGTCAGGGTTGGCGACGCGGCGGAGATCCGGATTGACGAATATCCCGGCCAGGTCATACGCGGCAAAGTAATCGAAATCGCGCCGGCGAGCGGATCGCAGTTTGCGCTGCTGCCACCGGATAATGCCACGGGTAACTACACCAAAGTTGTCCAACGAATCCCGGTCAAGATCGCACTCGACGATTCGGAACTGGCTGGGAAGTTGCGTCCTGGACTCTCTGTGATTGCAACCATCCACACCAAGGGATAAGCGGGAATAGTGTGGCTAACACAACTGCAATAACCCAATTGACACCAGCACAGATCGTGCGCGCAGCTGCCGCGACGATCCCTTCGGAAGTTTCGACAAGGCCGCTGCTCGGGATTTTCGGCGTAGTACTCGGGGCCGGAGTTGTCACGCTTACCGGCCGGATGCTTACATTGGGATTGCCCGATCTCAAGGGTCACGTCGGCATCAGCTACGACGCCGGCGCGTGGCTGGATAGCGCCTTCAATGCCTCACTGATGTTTATCGGACCGTTCACTGTCTATCTGGGAGGCTTGATCGGGACGCGTCGCATCCTACTTTTCTCGGCAAGTGTGTTTACCATTACCTGCGCATTCCTGCCGCTAATCCATGGTTATGGTCTGCTGGTTGCGGCTCTCATGATCGCCGGACTGAGCTCAGGCACGTTTTATCCCCTCACGCTGACTTTTGCTCTGCGCGCCATTCCGCTTCGCTATCTTCCATTCACGATCGCCTTCTACGCGACTTTTGTGGACGGCGCAGTCAACATAGCTCCCTCGCTCTATGGATTCTATCGGGACTATCTTTCATGGCGATGGATGTTTTGGGGTTCCGCCGTAATCGTGCCAGTCATGATGATTTGTATTTACTACGGGATACCACCCGCCGCTGCACGAAAGAAGGAAGGTCCTCCGCCGAGCTTCGCTGGGTTTTTATTTCTAAGCGTGGGTCTGGCCCTGGTGTTTGCCGCCCTCCAGCAAGGACAGAGGCTCGATTGGCGGCGCTCGGGTGTGTACAACGCGCTTTTTCTTAGCGGGTCGCTGTTGTTGCTCTGCTCGCTGCTGCGGCGATTGCTGGGTCCCAACCCTTTGGTCGCCTTGCCCTATCTCGCGCAGCGGAACACCGTTCTGCTCGGCGGTCTGCTCTTCTGGTTTCGGTTCACACTCTGCTTAACTATCATCCTGGTCCCCCAGTCGCTCGCAATTCGCGGCTTTGAACCCAACGAGATTGGGCCTGCGATCATATGGAGCGCTGTTCCGCTGCTGCCCATCGCATTTATCGCCGGGCTCCTGCTGCTCCGCAAGCTGGATTCTCGCATTCTCTTTGCGGTTGGCCTGACCCTTACAGCAATTTCAGCCGTCTTGAATGCTCATTACGACAGCAGCTGGGCAGCAGCGAATTTCTACCAGACAGAGCTGCTTACCGGTGTCGGGCAAGCGTTCTCGTTCATCGGGCTGGTGGGATGCATTGTTCAGCAGGCCATATTCACAGGCGGCCTGTCGAAGCCACAGTGGGTACTGACGTTTTCGGCGTTCTTTCACACCGTCCGGATTTTCGGTGGGACCGCAGGCGCGATCTACATGGGGCATTTCATTGCTGAGCGCGAGATGCTGCACTCCAACATGCTGGGGCTCCACGTTAGCCGCGGCAACTGGATCACCGATCAGAACCTTCACGGCATGGCAGGAGATCTCTACGCCAAATCGTTCGGCGCGTTTCAGGCAGGGGGCCGCGCTGTCGATCTGATTTCGGATCGGGTCCGTCTTCAGGCGTACTCGCTGAGCCTCATTGATGGATTCGTGCTACTCGCATGGTCGTGTTTTTGCGCGTTGATTTTGGTCGCTCTGCTTCGCAAATTGCCGTTGAACTACAGCGATATTGCAAATTCCGACCCCGAAAAGGAGTCTAAGTAATGAAACGAATCACGGCATTCATCTTAATTGTGGCTACGGCCGTGTTCGGCTCGCTCGCATTGGCTCAGGCACCAGGCGATACCGCGCCTCCGCGTCACATTACGGTGCAGGAAGCCGTTGAGTTGGCGCTCGAGCACAACCACAACGTTCGCATCGCCGGCGACACGGTCGACGAGAAACAACACGCGGCCGAAGCCGCGCGGAGCGGGTATTTCCCATCCATACGGAATGACAGCAGCTTCTTGCATGTGACGAATACGCAGCTGATTGAAATCAATGAAGGCAAGTTCGGTGTAGCGGCGGGAACGCCGATTCCTCCTGTGAACTCCATCATCAACCAGGGCGGCCGCAACCTGACGACCAGCGGAACCCAACTCACCCAGCCATTGACGACGCTGCTGAAGATCAAGCAGGAAAACGATATGGCCCGGGCCGAAATGAAGGCTTCATCCGAAAAAGCGCAAGTCACCGAGAACGATGTAGCGCTCGATGTTCATGAGCTTTACTACAAAATCCTCATTGCCGAGGCGCACCGCACCGCCACGGAAGCCCGGATCAACGCATCGCAGGATTTGCAGCGCGAACGAGTGCAGCAGGTGAAATTGGGTAGCGTCCTGCAACCGGATCTCATCGAAAGCCGTATGCAGCTATTGCAAGCCCAGCAGGAACTGCTGACGACCGATCTTCAATTATCAGATCTCAAGCTGAAAATCAATGACTTGATGGGCCTGCCGCTGACCACGGCTCTGGATCTCGATTCTGCTGTCGCCGAATATCCGCAGACCTGCCAGCGAGAGGAGTGTGTTGCGGATGCGATGGCCTCACATCCCGAGATCGTCGAAGCTCGTGACGAGGTGGAGAAGGCGCAGGCCGCGGTCCGCTTGGCCAACACGGATATCTGGGTCCCTGACGTTGAGGCTTTCGCCCGCTACAGCTACACGAATGATGTCCCTTTTCTGGCGAAAAATTTTGGCACGTTTGGTGTTCATTTCGGCTACGACCTGTTCGACGCTGGGAAGAAGCGCGCGGTGCTGCGTGAACGTGAAGCCCAGTTGTCTCAAGCGAAAGAGAGCCTCGCGGGACTGACGGCTCAGGTGGAGTTGTCAGTCCGAACTGCATACAACGCCCTGGAAAGGACGCAACAGGTGCTGAAGGTGTCGGAAGAGGCTCTTGCTCTGCGTACCGAATCGAGTCGTGAGCTCGAGCAGGAGCTCGCGCACGGAGCCGCACTCAACTCCCAAACGCACTTGGCCGTCGCTCAAGAGTTTGACGCGAAAACTCTGTTTCTTCAGTCACAGCTGGACTACGCACAGGCACATGACGAGCTAATCGACGCCATCGGCCAAACGCCTCGGTAGTTCTCCTTTGGTGACCCTGCCAACATTGCAGCAACTGCCAACCCTTTGATCGACTCTTTAGAGAGGGTGCCTCATTACAATAGACCGCGCCGTTGTATCCCGGAGTGCGGCTGCGGCCCTCAGACGACCCCAGTTTCGCTCCGTCCTTCAGAAGCAGTCTGTGCCAACGACCCCACCACACTCCCTGTTCGGCCGCGGCCGATCGATCGATTGGATGTTCACCCGGGGATCTGTCAGAGCTGTGAGCTTCCAGGTTCATACGTCAGTTTCAGCATCCGACCATTACCCCCTCTCCGTGAGGATAGCCTTCACATAGCCCAAGTGCTCATCCAAGGGAACAGAGTTAATCGAGTGTTTCTAAAGTTAACGGGCCGGCGGATAGTCACCGCGTTCTGCCGAGAAGAGAGGGTGAATGGTTGCTATTGATGGAAGATCTTGCGATTGACATCCGGCCAGAATTCTCTGAATGTCTGTGAGAGAACGTCCAGGCCGACATTCAAGGCCCACCGTTGACCCGTCTTTGTCCACGTGCGTTCCTGACTCGGGTAATACAGATTGGAAATGCCGGCCGCTGCGCCAGCACCAATGATTTCTGAATAATTGGCTACCGGGTTTCCTGCGTCAGTGCGTGTTATTGCGGCACGGCTCACGGCATAGAAAGTTCGCCTCAGGAGCCCTCCTCGTCCAAGCGTGTAATAGCGAGTGTCCTGCCGAAAGAGAATTGGGATGAAGCCTTCAACAAAGTAGTTCTCGTCAGTTTGATCAACGAAAGTGTGCCAGTAATAGCGCCCGTAGCCAACGCCGCCGTGTCCGAACTCCGGCGTCGCCCGATGCGCTTGCCCCACCCCGGCGAGGATTCCAACGAAGATAAAGCTTGAGTAGTCAAAGCTGTCCTGGGTGGCGTTCAGTAACTTTCCTTTCGCAGATTGAGGCGGAAGTTGAGAACCTGCTGAAACGGAGTGGAAATTGGGCACGATATACAAAACCCGTTTGGTCTGGCGCCCGTAAGCTGGCGGGCTGTTGACATTGATTGTGGGTGCTGCGCCAACATTCGTGTCAAAAGAATTCGCTATTCCGTCGATGGCCGTGGAACTATCAGAAGATTCAGGATTGGGACGCGGGTTATCCGGACGTGCCGCAGAGGTGCGATCATCTTTGGTCGACGATGGGGCGGCCGCCTGTCCCAATAGAGGAGGAGCAAGTACCAGAAGACAAAGCAAACACATGATTAGTACATGGGCTCTTTGTCTGTATCGCACGTCGCGAGCCCTGTGATTGTGGGCTGCCAGGCATTCAGAGCTGTATCGCATGCTCTGACCGCTCTCCTCGGTGGTCCTGAAACAACAGTTGAAATTCATCAAGTGGTCCTTCCTGAAAACTCATCTCTATTGGGCGATCTGACCAAATCTCATCAGCCATATTCGAACCATCCGTCAACCAGCGGAAGGATGTGTTGCGGGATTGGCCGATACGTCCTCTTGCAAGCTCATAGATCTGGTCGATATCGGCATCACTCATGCCGAGAAGGAGCGCAGTATTTCGCCGTGAATAGCGCAGGACCTCGCGTAAAAAATACACTGCACGCTCCCGCCATGGCTGCAATCCAACGAGCGAGGCTCCGCTGAATGCGTGCTGCGCCGGGCCACGCAACTCTGCCTCGATACGTGAATCGTCAGCCTCGCGGTTGTGTGCAATTGCAGCCTTGACGACAGCTCGGATCGCAGCGACTTGTGCAAAAGGATCTCGGACTGATGAACCTTCTAAAGTTGCCGCTGCTTCGTCGAGTATCTGCTCGGGAGATGCACTGGAGTGCGACAGCATCTCAGCCACGGCTGTGAGCGTTCGACGGTGCGTGTTGAAGAGTGTCCGCCACCTTTCTGCCCGACCTGGCGGATTTTCTTGGCGTTTCATTGGCTTCCCTCCTCAAGGAGTTGAATTCATCCCACGCCGGAAACGGGCCGGTCGCTGGGACACTCCGTTAGTCTGCCGTCCGTCTTCTTATGCGGAGAGCGTGCAATTCGGTAACCACGAACGATGGTGCTGGAAGTGGAGGGAAAAGAAGGGGAATCTTCAGTAGCCGGGTGGTCTTTGCCCGGGAATGGTGGTTGTCGGAATGGCAAATGCCAATCGGCCAACACTCAAGGGGTCATTGCATCGAGCTCGTCTGGCCGGACGAACTCAGAGCTTCGCGCGCAGAACGCGCAACTATTGTTTCAACGACAGCTGCCAACCAGTCACCAATCGGTAGTGTTTAAGCACCGATGTTTTGGCTAGGGAAATTCCATCCTACAGGTGTTCGGCAAATCCATCCGTTGTTCAATCACTTACACGCCCGCATGTCCGTCTTGGTCACTGGCCCCCCGCTTGCAATGTGGGAAAGAATACCGGGCGCGAATCTCGTGGTCATCGCGTCTCGACGAGAAATGAGGCAGAAGCTCTTAGCTGCCGGATGAAATATTTCCTGAGGTGCCGTCTCGATGCAGTGTTACTACTTGAAAAACTCGAATATACGACGTGTGCTCCAGGTTCTTGGAATCCTTTTAAGTTCAGCACAGGCCTGTCTCGCGGCGGCCACCACGCGACTGTCACACCCAATCAATATTTTTACGCCCTCTTCGACTCCGGGAATTGAGATCGTTCACCTTTCATGGTTCGTGTTTGCCATTACAGGCGCTATATTTGTGTTCGTCGCCGGGTTGCTGTCGCTGGCTATACTTCGGTTCCGAGAGCGAAAGACTGACAGTCCAAGCGAGCCCCCACAAGTCTATGGAAGCAACAACATTGAACTTGCCTGGACTGTGATTCCGGTGCTCATCGTAGTGGTCCTATTTCTCTCCACGGCGCGGATAATCTTTGCCATTCAGGATGCCCCGAAGCCTGCGTCTGCGACCGACGTTACTGTGGTTGGGCATCAGTTTTGGTGGGAGGTCCGATATCCGAAACTCGGAATCGTGACGGCGAATGAGTTACACGTCCCATTAAGCAGCCCGAACCATCCCATGCCCACTTATCTAAAACTCACGTCGGCTGATGTCGATCACAGTTTCTGGGTGCCCGAGCTTGGCGGTAAGACCGATCTCATTCCTAACCGCATAAATGAAATGTGGATCGATCCGCTCCGTCCGGGACTTTACCTGGGGCAGTGTGCACAGTTTTGCGGAATGCAACATGCGAAGATGCTGCTTCGTGTCTACGTCGATACGCCCGAGCAATTCGCTGCGTGGGTGAAAGATCAGCGTCTGCCGGGGAACCAGGATCCCCATGCCGCGGTTGGCCGGCGCGTCTTCGAGACGCAAGCCTGCATGAACTGTCATGCTGTGGCCGGCGCGGCCGCGACTGGCAGATTTGGGCCGGACCTGACGCACTTGATGAGCCGGGCCACCATTGCATCGGGCGCCGCACTGAACACCCCGCAAAATCTGCGCGAGTGGCTGAAAGAGCCCGATCATTTCAAGCAAGGGTCTCTGATGCCTGCGATGCAGCTAAGCGACCAACAACTCGATGAGCTGGTGGCGTACCTTTCCACGCTCCACTAAGGAAAGATTGGAAGAGAAATGGCTGAACAAACTTTACCGATTCCATCCGATCTCGATGTGGCGCTTCCGCAGCGAGTGCACGAGACTTTTCTCGAACGGCTGCATGATTGGGTCGTGACGGTCGACCACAAGAAGCTGGGAATTCTCTACGTTGTGTACTCGATCCTCTTTTTACTGGTTGGAGGAGCCGAAGCGATCTGCCTCCGCATTCAACTTGCTTTGCCCAATAACCACTTCCTGGGACCCGCAGTCTTCAACCGTCTTTTCACCATGCATGGCACCACGATGGCATTTCTCGTGGGTATGCCAATTCTCTTCGGGTTCGCGAACTACCTTATTCCATTGATGATCGGGGCTCGCGACATGGCCTTCCCACGACTCAATGCGTTCAGCTTCTGGCTGACCGCGTTTGGCGGCCTCCTGCTTTACTTCAGCTTTATCGGTGGTTTTGGTTTATACGGGATGGGCAACGCGCCCGACGTCGGATGGTTTGCCTACGCCCCTCTTACGGCGCGCGCATTTTCGCCGGGTCACAGTACGGACTACTGGGCGCTGGCACTCATCCTCAGCGGCTTCGGCACTCTGGGGACAGCTATCAACATCATCGCAACCGTCCTCTCGATGCGCTGCCGGGGCATGACGCTTATGCGCATGCCACTGTTTGCGTGGCTCATGTTTGTAGTCAGCGGACTTACGCTTGTTACGATCACTCCGCTCACCGCTGCCCAAGTCATGCTGCTCATCGATCGCTATCTTGGCGGGCACTTCTTCGATGTGCAGGCGGGCGGGTCGGCCGTTGTGTGGATGCACTTCTTTTGGATCTTCGGCCATCCTGAGGTTTACGTTCTGGTGATGCCGGCATTCGCGATCGCGAGCGAGATCATTCCAGTGTTTTCGCGGAAGGTGATCTTCGGTTACCCAGCGATGGTGGCGGCCTCGGTTGGAATTGCTTTTGTCAGCCTTGGCGTGTGGGCCCACCACATGTTTACCGTGGGTATGACGTCTGTGTCGACTGCATTTTTCACCTTGTCGACCATGCTCGTCGGCATTCCCACCGGTATCAAGATATTCAACTGGGTAGCGACAATGTGGGGCGGCAAGATCAGGTTTGCTACGCCGATGCTTTTCTGCACGGCTTTCCTCTTTCAATTTCTCATCGCCGGACTCACAGGGATCATGCTTTCGGTATCGCCACTGGACTCGCAGCTGCATAACTCCTATTTCGTGATCGCACACTTTCATTACGTGTTGGTTGGGGCGATAGTCATGAATATCTTTGCCGCGATCTACTACTGGTATCCGAAGGTCACCGGCCGCATGCTGAATGAAACGGTAGGCAAGTGGCATTTCTGGCTCTTTTTTATCGGTTTTCATATCACCTTCGACACGATGCACTTCCTTGGCTTCCTCGGAATGCCTCGTTCTATCTACACCTACGAGCCAGACCGTGGTTGGAACAACCTAAATATGATTGTCTCAATCGGAGGGATCATTCAGGGGCTCGCCGTTTTGATCTTCGCCTTCAACCTGGTGTGGTCGTATTACCACAGCGAGCGCGCCAGCGATGATCCGTGGGATGCCTGGACTCTCGAGTGGGGAACGACATCGCCGCCTCCCGAGTACAACTTCGCAACCGAGCCCGAAGTCAGGAGCCGACGTCCACTGTGGGATCTGAAGCACCCCGAAGATCCGGATTGGAGGTATGAACAATGAGCACAATCGCCTTCGCTCCGCCATCGCAAGATCGACCGTGGGAGTTGCCTTCTCGAGGGCGCGTTGCCATGATCTCGCTGATCATCGGTGAGTCAGCGATCTTTACCATCTTTGTAGTTGCCTACATCTTTTACATTGGCAAAAGTCTTTATGGGCCGACGCCGCAGCAGGTGTTGGAGGTTCCGTGGTTCAACACCATCTGTTTGCTCTCGAGCAGTTTCACATTCATGCGTGCAGAGCATGCGATTGCTCGTGGCGCAGTGTCACGCTTCAGCATCTGGATGGCGGCGACCGTAACTCTAGGAGTCATCTTCCTCGCCGGCACTACTCAGGAGTGGCACAAGCTCATTTATCAGGACGGGCTCACCATCCGAACCAATCTGTTTGGCACTACCTTTTACTCGCTCGTTGGGCTTCATGCCACGCACGTGGTCGTGGGCCTGGTCATGCTGTCACTTTTGCTCGGGTTCGCACTGACTGGGAAAGTGGACGCGCAACACGCGGAACGGGTCAAGGTGCTCGGGCTCTACTGGCATTTTGTCGACGCAGTGTGGGTGGTGGTTTTCACAGTGGTCTACATCCTAGGACGGTGATCGCATGACAGTTGACGCACAATTGACGGCGCTGGAACAGGAACGCCAGGTCCACTTGCCATCACCCACAGCTTGTCCCATCATTCTCGCATTTGGGGCTACGCTCGGGGTTGCCGGACTCGTGACGAATCCTGTCATAACAGTCTTTGGAATCGTTTTCGTTATATTTGGATGCGTCGGATGGTTTCGTCAGGTGCTGCCGCATGAGTCTCTGGAGACCGTGCCGGTCTATGTCCACCCCGAAGCTATTGCAACGATTCATAAGCATGTCGAGCATATCTGGGTGAGCGAACGGCATCGTACCCACTTGCCGGTTGAGACTTACCCCGTCACCGCGGGGATCAAAGGCGGTATCGCGGGCGGCATGGCCATGGTCGTGCCGGCCTTGATCTACGGACTCATTGCCCAGCACAGCATCTGATATCCGGTGAACCTCCTCGACGGCGCCGGGGTCGCGCATTGGAGCAACCCCAGCACAGCGGACATCGCTGCTTTCCGCTGGCAAGGGCTAATCGTCGCGACCATTATTCACGCTACGACCTGCTTGCTGGTCGGCCTACTCTACGGCGCGATGCTGCCGATGCTGCCTCGCCGTCCGGTGCTGCTTGGTGGCATCATCGCACCACTGCTATGGACCGGTTTGCTGCATTCCACGATGGGCATCATCAACCCGGCGCTCGATGCGCGAATCGCCTGGGGATGGTTCATTCTGTCGCAGATAGCATTTGGGATCGTCGCAGGCCTGGTGGTTGCGCGCGCGGAGCGCATCCGAACCGCCCAATCGCTGCCAGTGCTTGCCCGCCTCGGCATCGAAATCCCTGGTCTTATGGAATCCCACGGCAATGAGGAGGACCGATGATCCGATCTGCCATGTTCTTCTCAACGGCGTGCGTGTTGATCCTGATTGTGTCAGGATGCAACAACGCCCCGGGTTATCCGAAGCCGAGTGCGGAAGTGTTGCGACCGCAGGATCAACTCAACTTCGACGCGCTCTACAGCCAAAACTGCGCTGCTTGTCACGGGGCAGATGGACAGAACGGAGCGGCGACCGATCTAGCGAATCCCGAATATCAATCGATTGTGGATGACCAATCTCTGAAGAAATGGATCAGCGGCGGGATGCCCGGGACGCAAATGCCTGCCTTCGCAATTTCTGCCGGTGGCACCCTGACAGGAGAGCAGGTCGATGTCATTGTGCGCGGCATGCGCAAAGAGTGGTCGCGGCAGGATACTCTCAGCGGCCAAAACCCTCCGCCTTACATGAACGGCCAAAATGGCGATGCCCGTCACGGTCAACAGGAATACGACACTGACTGCGTATCGTGTCACAAGGCATCGATGCAGCAGCTCACCAGCCCGGATTACCTTGCTTTGGTCAGCGATCAAGCTCTGCGCACCGTCCTGATTGCAGGCCGCCCCGACATCGGACAGCCAGACTGGCGGCATGTCAAGGCCGGCTCTCCACTAACTGCAGAAGACGTAACGGATATTGTCATGTATCTGGCAACATTGCGCAGCGCAACTCCCGGCCAACCATATCCGGGAACATCTGTGAGGTGAAAAGTGAGTTACGACGTCGTCACAACGAATGAACAGCCGCGTGTCGAGGAGAAACTATCCGTTTCGCGCCGCTGGTTCCTACTTAAGCTTGGCATTGCCTTCAACGGAGTTGTCGGACTGGCACTGGCTACGCCGGTGATTCGCTACCTGTTCTCTGCGATGAAACCCGATTCTTCCTATGAATCATGGATCACGTTGGGTCCGACGGAAGACTCTCCTTTAGGCGAGACCCGTCTTGCCACCTTTGTGAATCCCTTCCGCAGACCCTGGGATGGCGAAACCGCGGGTGTCGCCTGCTACGTGCCTCGCATCGCTACGAATCAGTTTCAAGTCTTTGCCGTGAACTGCGCACATCTCGGCTGCCCGGTTCGTTGGTTTCCCCAGTCACAGCTCTTCATGTGCCCGTGCCACGGAGGCGTGTATTACGCTGATGGCTCGCGCGCATCCGGCCCACCCGAGCGTGGCCTCTTTGACATACGACTACAAAGTCGCGCAACGGCAGTTGCAAATCTACGCCGGGCAGATGCCGACGCTCTCCGAAGCCGCGAAACTTGTGACTATCAGTGACTGCAAAGGAAACGCCCATGCGCAGGTTAAAGCAAACCTACGACTGGCTGGAGCAGCGCCTGCAGCTTGAAGGGCCCGTCAAAGACGCAGCGCTGCACCCTGTACCTCGCAATACGGCCAGTTGGTGGTATGTCTTCGGCAGCGCCGCATTCACACTGCTCTTATTGCAGATCGTCACTGGCATTTTGCTCGCCATCGTCTACGTGCCCTCCGCTGGCCAAGCCTGGAACAGCCTCAACGTGCTGAATCACCAGCTTGACCTCTGGCTGGTTCCTGCGCGCAATGCATGGCTGGGGATCCAACTTCATGGTCGCCGTCGTGCTCATCCACATGGCGCAGGTCTTCCTCTTCGGTTCTTACAAGTTTCCGCGCGAGCTCACCTGGACTCTCGGAGTCTTTCTCCTGCTCATGACGCTGGGGATGGCTTTCACCGGCCAGGTGCTGCGCTTCGATCAGGATGCATACTGGGGCCTTGGCATCGGGGCTTCTATCGCGAGCCGCGTGCCGGTCATCGGCGGCTAGCGTGGTACATCTGATGCTGGGGGTCCAATCATCGCTGGCGCTACACTGTCGCGCTTCTTTGCCCTGCACGTCTTCGTCATCCCGGGATTATGCTGCTTTTCGCGGGCCTGCACGTCTGGATGGTGCTCAAGCTAGGCATCAATGAATGGCCGATGCCCGGCCGCGTCGTACGGCGCTCCACTTATCTGCAGGAGTACCATAAGCTCACACACCAGGACGGCGTCCCCTTCGTCCCCGGCGCACTCTGGAAGGACGCTAATCTTCTCCGGCGCCATTATCGCCGCCGTGGCCGTATGCGCCTTCGTCTTCGGCCCCTACGGTCCGAGCGGACAGCCCGATCCCACCATCATTCATACGGTCCCGAAGCCGGACTTCTTTTTCCTCTGGATTTATGCGGCCTTGGCCTATCTTCCCCCGATCGATGGAAACGCCCTTTATCCTGATCGTTCCAGTGATCGGCATTGCGATTCTGCTTGCTCTACCGTTCTACGCAGGGGAGGGAGAAAAGAGCTGGCACCGCCGTCCGGTTGCGGTGTTAGTGCTGTGCACTGTAGCTATTTCGTGGGGAACCCTTACCCATCTGGCGCACCTTCACTCCCTGGAGCCCGCATATGGACGCCTGGAGCAGCGATCCTGTGCCTCCGCGCTATCTGCGCGATGCCACACCATTGGTGCGCCAGGGTGCGGTCATTTTTCAAGGCAAAGCAATGCCGTAACTGCCACGCTGTCGGCGGAGTCGGAGGCCAGCGGGGCCCTGCGCTCGATTTGGTTGCAACCCGCATGACCGAAGACCAAATGATTCGCCAGGTATTGCAGGGTGGCGGCAACATGCCCGCCTATGGAAAGAATCTCTCGCCGCCGGAGGTGACAGCGCTGGTGAGCTTTCTCGAAACATTGCATCCGCCGAATCAAGTTCCGGCGGCCGACGCTTCCCGGAAAGAAGTGCAGACCTCCGAGGTTGCCCCGGCGGCCGGGCCGGAGAAGTAGGCAATGCAGGACTCCTTATCTGCGCTGCTGACCAACTGGGATATCCCGCCCGCGGTGACCTGCGCGCTCGTGCTAGTGGCAATAATCTATGCAGTTGGGTGGGCGCGGATTCGTAGAACCCGCCCAGGCCAATTTCCACCGTGGCGACTCCTGGCGTTTCTTAGTGGTATCGCCAGCATTTTTGTCGCGGTTGCTTCGCCTCTCGACACATTCAGTGAAACGCTGCTCTTCATGCATATGTCGCAGCATTTTGTCCTCATGTCAATCGCACCGCCGCTGGTTGTCCTCGGCGCTCCAGTGGTTCCAATACTCCGTGGACTTCCAGGCTGGTCGATCCGCTTCGTTCTGCAGCCGCTCTTCCGCACACAGATTCTACATCGCGCGGGCAAGTTCCTTACTCGGCCCTCAGTCGCATGGATCGCAATGAATGCAGCCTATCTTGGCTGGCACCTGCCAGCGGCGTATGAGTTTGCCTTGAGTTCCGAAAATTGGCACAACCTGAACACGCCTGTTTCTTCTTTGGCAGCGTTCTGTTCTGGTGGCCGATTGTTCAACCTTGGCCCTTTCGACGACGATTCTCTCGTTGGATGATCCTACCGTACTTGCTGCTTGCAGATATTGTGAATACGGGGCTGTCGGCCTTTCTGTGCTTCTCCGGCCGCCTGATCTATCCCAGCTACGGAGTGATTCCACGTCCCTTTGGTCTCAGCGCTCTGAACGACCAGATAGCTGCAGGAGCGCTGATGTGGGTGCTGGGATCTGCCGTATTTCTGCTGCCTGTAGTTGTGATCACTGTGCAGTTACTTTCATCTCCCGCGGATCCCCGCGCGAGATCCGCGGGACCGTACTTAGACACAGACAAGGCATGGCAATTAAGCCGGCCCGGGCGAGAGGCGGTTTAACGATGGCGACAGAGCCCACAATTACGACCCCCGATGTAGGGGCGACCCTCCGGGCTCGCTATCGGGTAAGCTCGAACGTCTTGGCCAACTATTCGGCGCTTACCAAACCTGACGCAAACTTCCTGATCACAATCACCGTGTTCGCGGGCTTCTGCCTGGCGCTGCCAACTCCATCGCAAAGCTTCCCATTCCTTCTGCTCTGTCGCACTCTGTTTGGCACATTGCTCACTGGGAGCGGTTCGAGTGCACTTAACCAGTTCATCGAGCGGCGGTTTGACGCTCAGATGCGACGGACAGCACGGAGACCCTTAGCTCTGGGCAGCATCGTCCCGCTCCGCGCACTCTGGTTCGGCATCCTTTTGTCATGTGGGGGCGCCATCTTTCTTGCGCTTACGGTGAACTGGCTGGCAAGCCTGCTCGCCACTCTCACCTTGATTAGCTACTTATTTTTCTACACCCCACTCAAGCGAAGAACGGCACTTTGTACTCTCGTTGACGCCTTTCCTGGGCTGTGCCTCCGCTCATCGGGTGGGCTGCGGCGTCGGGGAGACTGAGCGTGGAGGCCTGGGTCCTCTATGCGATGCTCTTCCTGTGGCAACTTCCCCATTTCATGGCCATCGCATGGCTCTATCGCGACGACTACGACCGAGCGGGATACCAAGTTCTACCGCAGGGAAAGGGAAGGAACCGCTTCATCGCATGGCAAAGCATCCTACCGGCCCTAGCTTTGATTCCGCTTAGCGTGATCCCCACTGTGCTGGGTCACGCCGGTCTGCTCTACGCTGCAGGAGCGTTGTTGCTCAGCTTCGGCTTCTTGTATGGCGGAGTACGATTGGTTCTTGTTCGATCCAATGCCAGCGCACGTCAATTGCTGCTCGCTTCGATAATCTATCTGCCATCGGTATTTCTTCTTATGCTGCTCGATAAGAAATAGGCAGGGACGCCTTGGACAGATTAGAGGAGCTTGCACTCTTGCATTTTGTGAGAAGCGCCGGTACTTCACGAGATCAAAGGAGGACCGCCGCGGTCGCATGGATCGCAGCCGCGTCAGGCCCTACGATGCGGCAGTTTGTCTCTCTGGCGACGAAGTAGTCTGTTCATCGAGCTCAGCGAAGTATCTATGAACGAGATGAACTGCCATTGCACCTTCACCGACTGCGGATGCAACTCGCTTAACACTGCCAGATCGCGCATCGCCTACGGCAAATATTCCCGGCACACTGGTCTCAAGCAAGAGTGGCTGCCGCCTTAACGGCCATTGACAATCACCGTATTCGGCGAGGTCTGGACCGGTGACTATAAAGCCCTTCTTGTCCAAGACGAAGGAGTCTTCGAGCCACGCCGTTTGCGGTGCGGCTCCTGCCATCACGAAGACGTGCCGAATCGGCCGCGTTACCTTCACTCCCAACGAGTCATCCCGCCAATCTATGCTCTCCAGGTGTGCAGCGCCGGTTAGGCCAGTGATCTGAGTGAGATAATGGACCTCGATTTTCGGATGCCCTTCAATCCTGCCGATCAAATATTGCGACATTGACGCAGATAGTTTTCTGGACCGCACAACAAGGTGTACCTTTGCTGAAGTGTGAGCGAGGAACACGGCCGCTTGGCCCGCAGAATTCCCCCCTCCCACGACGACGACTTCCTCCGACTCGCAGAGCTTCGCTTCCATATGAGTTGCGCTGTAGTAGATCCCTCTGCCTGTAAAAGCATCCGCGTCCTCAATCGGCAGACGCGCGTATTGAGCGCCTGTCGCGATCACGATGCTGCGCGCATGGAATTTCAGGCCAGACGCCAAGACAATCTTGTACGGCTGACGATTGGAGTCGATGTCTACGACAGACTGGGCGACCATCAGTTGCGCGCCAAATTTTTGCGCTTGAGCCATGGATCGATTGGCTAGCTCTTGTCCCGAGAGGCCGGTTGGGAAGCCAAGATAGTTCTCGATCTTCGAGCTAGATCCAGCCTGCCCACCGGGAGCGGACTTCTCGATGACCAGCGTCTTCAGACCTTCCGACGCCGCATACACGGCCGCCGCCAATCCCGCGGGGCCTGCACCGATCACCAGTATGTCTTGTATACCTCTATCGGTGTTGATGTTGAGGTCGAGGCAGGCCGCTAGCTCCGCGATTGACGGGTTTCGCAAGACGAATCGGTCATTGCAGTAAACAACTGGAATTTCACCGCGGCGGACAGCGAGTTTGTCCATCAGTTCCCCTTCGAACGAATCGGATTCGATGTCGACGTAGGTGAACGGATGCCCATTCCTCGTGAGGAACTCCCTGAGTACGAGAGTACGGGCAGAACTCTTCATGCCGAAGAGGAGTACATTCCCCTCCCCGAGCTGGATCATTTGCAGGCGCCGGGCGACAAAGGCCCCCATGAAGATGTCGCCAAGCTCCGTGTCCTTGGCCATAAGAGAAAGCACGTTGTCCCGACTAAGTTCCAAAACCGCGCCGTCTGCAGTCACGTGCGCTTTCAAGAGTGACCGCTTGCCGGAAATCAGGGACATCTCTCCTGTGAATTATCCTGCCTCGCGGATCGCCAGGATCTTATGATCCTCTCCTGTTCTGCAGATTGAGACGGTACCTTCGAGGACAATGAAGAGGGGAACATCGGGCTGAGAGGGCTCGTACAAAATTTCGCCGGTCTGTACTGGACGTAGCTGCGCGACAGACCTAATTCGGTCGATATGTTGTGGACTTAACGTCGGGTTATCTTCCATCGCGGGAACTCCTTATTGGGTTGGTGTCGTGGCATATAGGATCCTTCACCACCCGTCGGCAACCCAGTTCGGAGTCTTGAGGCGGTTGTAATTCTCCATTGCACGGTATTAACGCAGGGAAATGTTGGTCGCGGCGACCTGCTGCGTCATACTCGCCAGCAGCCGATCCATACTTCCCTGAAGAGCACGATTCATTTCTGCAACCACGGAGTCGACATCATGGCCATCGACTTTCGAGGTTCCGGCCTCATCCCCGCTCCAAACAATGGCTCCAGTTCTCAGGTTAGTTAGCTCAGCCGACAACTTCGCTTCCGCCTTTACACCTCCTTGGTAATCGATCTCCTCGAGCTTCTCCAGTCGTCCGGTCAGGAGATAGTCGGGTCGTTCCTGACCGTCGTACGGCGCCACTGAGGAGAACATCTTCTCGGAGCGGAGCGCCTCGATCACTGCTGTCGTGACCGCTGCGCCGGGGTCGACAGCCCAGCGGTGATATTCATAGAAGCCGATGTCACCGGGAGCTTTGCTATAGACGATCCTCCCCTGGCGCAGGTAGGCGGGCGTTTCGAAGCTGCGAACTGCAACTGTAACCTGTCGGGGCGTTGAATCGACCTTCGGTGTCAGCGCAGGAGCGATCGATAGTGTGTAATAGTTCGGATACCGCACGCCGCACCCCGACAGGAGTAGCGTTAACGCGCAAATCGTCAATGTCCAATACATGTTCCTTTGCATAGCCCTCACCTTATTTGGGAACTTGTCGTTCTTTCGGTTGTCTGATTCGCACCAGGCTCCAAGGCCGCTCCTTGACCGACTCCGTCAGTTGGTTCAGGTTGTCGGTCGCCATCCGGAGGTTTTCGATTGTGTACGTGGTGTCTAGACTGTTCGTCCGAACCAGGACCTGCAGACTGCCGATCAGGCCCCGCGTTTCCTCGAGCGTTTTCTCGAGTTCCGCGAGATCCGCTTGAGTCGGCTCGCGGATTGCCGTGATCGTTCCGTTCGCGTTCGTAACGGTGGCATTCACATTGTCGACAGTCGGCCCTAACTTTGCTACGACACTGTTTGCATTTTGGGTCAGCTTCAGCACCTGTTCACTGATCTGGTCGACCTGCGGGGACAGATGTGCGACCATCGTGTCTGTGTTGGCCAGAATGCCAGCTAGATGTTTCCGGTTAGTGCTTCCAGTGGCGTCATTCAGATTCGCCAAGAGGTGGCGGGTGTCGCCGGTGATGTTGTTCAGATCACTCTGTACGGTCACGAGCGTTCCCTGTGCGGCGTCGGCAAGGGTCGCCATCTTGCGCTGCAATTCATCCAGACTCACAGTTTCCTGCGATGGGATAGTCGCTCCGGGATGCAACCGCGGTGCGTCGTTCGACCCCGTGGTGATCGAGAGAACTGGGTCGCTCATTAGGCTGACAGATCCAACGTCCGCCACTGACTTCGCGTTCAAGGGCGTGCCCTGCTTCACATCGAGCGAAATTTCAATCCGGGTCGGATCCTGTTCATCGGGCTGTACCGAAGTCACTTTGCCCACAGTAATTCCTCCAAACAGGACTTGCGTGCCCGGCGCCATCCCTCCGGCATCCCGCAGATAAGTCCTAAACGGAACCCGCGCGCCCTTGAACCGGACGTAACTCACGTAGTACACCGTGGCGGTTAGGATGACCGCACAGATGACCACGAGGGCTCCCACTTTTGCTTCGATAGTCTTCATTCTGCTGCTCCTGTCATGCCGGCGAGTTCTCGCAGCCGGCGCTGCACCGATTCGTTCTGAGCGAGGTGCTCGGGAATCCGATCGAGAAATTGACGGATCCTCGGATCTGTACTTGCCTGAAACGATGCTTTGTTCTCCACTGCGATGAGTGAGCCCTTATAAAGCATGGCCAGGCGATCGGCGATGCGAAATGCACTTGCCATCTCGTGGGTCACGATCACGATGGTCATTTGGAAGGCGCGCTTCAGGACTAGGATCAGCTCGTCGAGCTCCGCGGCAACAATCGGATCGAGTCCGGCGGACGGCTCATCAAAGACGAGTATTTCCGGGTCGAGGGCGGTTGCGCGTGCAACCGCGGCACGTTTCTTCATCCCCCCCGATAACTCTTGTGGCAACAATTTGCCCGCCTCGCCCAGCCCGACGGATGCGAGCTTCATGTAAGTCATGATCTCGATCACGGGATCGGCTAGCGTCGTCAATTCGCGCAGGGGCAGCTCAACGTTTTCCTCGACGGACATCGAACTGAAGAGCCCCCCCTCCTGGAAGGCCACGCCCATCCCCCGCCGGATGGCCTTCAGCTCTTGGGGCGTGCAGCGATTGATATCTACGCCCTGCACCTGAACCGTGCCTACGTCCGGCCGCTCGAGCCCAATAATGTGCCGGAGCATCGTGCTCTTTCCGGAGCCGCTGGCTCCGAGTAGCACCATGACTTCGCCACGCTCGATATCGAGATTGACGCCGTCTAACACGCGGCGGCCGCCATAGCTGACGGTAAGATCCTGGACGCGGATGATCGGACTCGCCATGATCACCCCATACCCAGCATGTAGAACATCGACGTAATGAATAGATCCGCAAAGATCACCAGGAGGGTAGACTTGACAACCGCCGAAGTTGCCGATTTGCCCACCGCTTCCGGTCCACCCTTCACTCTGAAGCCTTCCATGCACCCGACGTGAACGATGATGGTGGCGAAGACGAGACTCTTCAGTAGTCCGACGAACACGTCGCGAAGACGAACCGCGTTTGCTGCGTCTCGCAGATACATCGGGAGGGTCATGTTCAGGCTGAGATACATGAACACCGCGCCCGCCAGAATCCCAAACAGGTTGCTGATGATGCTCAGGCAGGGTACTACGATCATCGCCCCAAGGTATTTCGGCGCCAACACCAATTCAATTGGGTCGATGGCCATGGTCCGTAGCGCGTCGATCTCCTCGGTCACCACCATCGTTCCAATCTCGGCTGAAAACGCCGACCCCGAACGCCCACTCACGACGATGGCCGTCAGGAGTGGACCGAGTTCCCGCGTGAACGCGATCACGACGATAGCGATTACGAGCTGCATCGCCCCGAACTGGCTCAGTTGGGAGGCGCTCTGGATCGCCAGGATGGATCCGCCGCATGCCGCCACAATTGCTATCATGGGCACCGCTCCTACCCCGATTGCGTACATCTGTCGGATGGAGCTTCGCCAACGCCCGCGTTTTCCAACGAACGGCAGCAGTCGTGGCAACGCGCTTAGCGCCGACCAGAATTGAGTTGTTAACCCGCCAACGTATGCAAGCTGCTGGATTACGCTGTTGCCGATAGCTTCTAGAGCGCTCAAGTGGTTGCCGCCTCCTCGATCTCGAATACGTGATCGAGATCGGTGACCTCAAGAAGGTATTGCGGTTGATCTTGGATACCGCTGAGGACCAGTCGTGTGCCTTGCTGTCGCGCGATCCGCATGGTTTCCATCAACGTTGCCAAGCCCGACGTATCCATATATGTGACGCCGGAAAGATCTACGGTCAACTTTGCTAGTTGAGGACGCAAAGCACCTGATAAAGTGCGCCGCATTTCATTCGCATTGTTGATGGTTATCCTGCCCTGCAAAGAAACGCTCCCCATCTCGGTTC
The DNA here is from genome assembly GCA_963746665.1 of uncultured Acidobacteriaceae bacterium. Taxonomy (GTDB): domain Bacteria; phylum Acidobacteriota; class Terriglobia; order Terriglobales; family Acidobacteriaceae; genus PALSA-350. The sequence continues at coordinate 1,147,896 of CAVVBW010000001.1, forward strand.
CTTAATTTTGTTGCCCGCGCTACTGCCCTAATGTGGTCAGCAACGACTATGAAACGTCTGCGGAACCTGCTGTCACTTCAACGTGTCCGCTGTTTTGGTAGCGGTTTTCTTCGTTCCGTGACCGATACCGCGCGCAGTCTTCTTGACCCCGTGCCCCGTTTTCTTGACGGCGTGGTCGGTGGCGTGCGATGTGTCTTTAACTGCCGTTGAAGTGCCGTGGGCGGTCTTCTCAGTTGCCGTTGCCGTCGCGTGACCCGTATCCTTGGCGGCTTTTCCCACATCGGACCCAGCATCCTGGGCAAGCGCTCCAAGGTGCAGAACCAGACCCAGTGCTAACGCGATAGGTAATTGAAGCTTCATTGTGTGCTCTCCTTGTCTCTTTGCTCGCGGTGTGAATGTTCCGCTTCGTCCAATTGTTGGCTGTCGATATCGCGAAGTGCCGATCCGGCTGGCTTCGCATCTTTACTCATCGAGACAAGATGCATGTGGGTGACCAAAGTTCGACAACAGGTGGGACCGCGACAACCGATTGAATACACAGGCCAGAGCTGCTGCTTCTCTTGGGGACCGGCCGAACCGATTGCTAATAGGTTGGCAGTTACCCCCGGGAATTAGCACAGATCCATGACGCGCAGAATCGCCAGGCTGCCGCCTCATGGTCAGGCAGCGGTATTTGTCTTTGGGTCTGGCGCTGCGGTGCCGGCATTCACAGCGGTGCCAGTCATTGACCACTCGTTAGCGGGCCATCATTCTCCATCTGGCAGTCCACTCTCGTTTCAATCATTTGCAAACGGCCCTCGCATTGCACTGCAGAAGAGGGTAGAGCCCCAGAGATGGGGGGAATTATGACACTTGATGTGCAGGTATTGGTAATCGCGTTCTTCGCCTTATCGCTGATGCTGCTTATTGAGAGGGCTGCGCTGGAGGTTGCTGAGACGGATGCTCGCTCCCATCGGGAGGATCAGCGCCGCCGTGATCACGATCGACCCGAGGGTCAAGCCAGAACGAAGCCAAGCGACTATGAAAGTCAGGTCGGCACGACTTGAGATCCAAGTCGAATAGGTGACAGGACAGCCATGTTTAAGAAAATCGTCGTAGCTTACAACGAATCCCCCGAAGCCGCCCGTGCATTAAGATCGGCGATTCAGCTGGCCAAGTTGCTCGGGGCTGAACTGCGAGCGGTGACTATTGCCCAAGGACCGCCTGCTTACACGGCTTATGTCGCTGCTGCCGATCCTTCCCTTACGCTGACGCTGGTTAAAGATCGGCGGGAAGCCTACGCAAGGCTACAATCCGAGGCTCGTGAAGCCGCGCGGGCGGAAGGGGTTGAACTCGTGCCTCATCTCCTCGAAGGAGATGAAGTCACTGCACTCGTCCATTTCCTTATTCAATACAAAGCAGATCTTCTCGTTATGGGGCTTCACTATCATCTGTTGCACATATCGCGTCTGTGGAGCACGGTTTACGAGCTCGCGCAGGATGCTCCGTGCAGTGTTCTCGGGGTTCACTGAGCGTTCTCCCGGGTAGTGACAGCGAAGTGACGGCAATTGGCTAGTAAGACCTAAGCGGTGATGGCTAGGATTGCATGGCTAGGATCTCTTCAGGCCACCACAGGCGGGAGAGCGGTCGGTCAGGATCCATGCAAGGAGCAATGGTCGAAATAATCCTGTTCGTAAAGGTGATTGCGTCCGTGATCTCATTGCTCGTCGTGAGTCCGGGGACGGCGCACAGAAAGGCCCTAGGCGCATTGAGGGGCGATGACAATATGGAAGTCCTGACTGCCTTTGATCGTAGCGAGGGTTCGGCGAAACCGGACCAACCCATACAGTCTGCGTGATCTATTCCAATGTTTTTCGTCCACGAAGCTCCTACGGCGATCGCTCTCGTAACGCTTACGCTCGTGTTACAGAGCGCCGGGATGGCAGGTCTTATCGAGTGGGCACGAGATCGATTGCCCAGGGGTATTCACCGGCTCGGTCTATTTCGTTCTGCTGTGCTCATGGTGATACTCACGAGTCTGATTGTCTGCCTGCACATGTTGGAGATCCTGCTGTGGGCAGCGTTTTATCGTTCGAAATGCTTTGCAAACTGGGAGTCTGCTTTCTACTTTTCGGCAGCCAGTTATTCGACGGTGGGCTATGGAGATCTTGTACTGCAACCGAGCTGGCGAATCGTAGGTCCGGTGGAGAGTATTACCGGTGTGTTGATGTGCGGGCTCTCAGCGAGTTTCCTGTTTGCAATTATGACCCGGCTTGTTGAGCACGATGACCAGGGGGAGCCGACAAAAGTGCGCTGAGCCATGTCCGTAGACTGATTTCCTGACTGAGCCCCGAATGCGTCACGTGAGTTCCGTTGCCATCTCCCATAGCCCTATGCTGTTGTGTATCGTTGGCTATTCGGCTTCGATCCACTCAGAGCGTAGAACAGGATATACAAATAGCAGATCATGGGAAGCACGAAGGCGTGGTGAAGCCCGACATGGTCGGCGATTACGCCCTGTATCACGGGAAGGATCGCGCCGCCGACGATGGCCATGTTCAGAAGGCCGGAGCCGTTTCCCGACAGAGGACCCAGCTCCGCTTCTCCCAGACTGAAAATCGTGGGGAACATGATCGAGTTGAAGAAGCCCACGGCGAGAATGGTCCACATGGCTATGTGACCGCTCAAGACCATCGAGGTAGTGACCAGCGCACCGGCAGCAATCGCGCAAATGGCAAGCAGATATCCGGGCTTGAAGCGCTGCAGAAGTGGCGCGCCGAGAAAGCGCCCGATCATGGCGCCGCCCCAGTAGAACGAGACAAAACCTGCTGCCGTCTTGGCGGAGAAGCCGGCAATCTCGGGCAGGCCAAAATAGTTCACCAGAAAGCTTCCGATCGAAACCTCGGCGCCCACATATGCGAAAATGCCAATCGCGCCGAAGAGGAGATTGGGATGTTTCCAGATGGAATCCTTCACCTTCTCCCCAGAGCGGATTGTCGCGGTTTCAATTTTTGGCAGCTTGGAAACGCCGATCAGCACTGCCAATAACAGCAGTGCGACGCCGATCACCACATATGGCAGCTTGACCGAGGCCGCTTGTTGCACGACGATACGCATGCAATGCTTGTGGCGTGAGCTGACGCAATTGTTCGATCGCCAACGGCGCCGCGCTCAAGATAAGCAGCCCGCCGATTTTCGGAGCGATTGTCGTACCTAGCGAGTTGAAAGCCTGGGTCAGATCCAGCCGGCTCGACGCCGTTTCCGGCTTGCCTAACAGATCCACATACGGATTCGCCGATACCTGGAGACCGGTAATCCCTGCGGCGAGAACAAGGAATGCGGTCAGAAACAGCGGGTAGGAAACAGCGGATGCGGCGGGTACGAACAGGAATGCTCCAACCGCCATGGTCAGCAGGCCGACCACCATGGTTGTCTTGTAGCCGATGGTATTCACAATCTTCGACCAGGGCACGGAGAACAAGAAGTAGGCGGAAAAGAACGCAAACTGGATCAGCATGGCCCTCGCATAGCTGAGCTCGAAGATCGACTTCAGATGTGGTACCAGAATGTCATTCAAGCAGGTGAGAAATCCCCACATGAAGAACAGAGTAGTGACGATGGCCAGGGAACGTGAATAGTTTTGCTCGGTCGCCGGGGATTGAATAAGCTGTGCCGGACCTGGATGAGCGCCGATTCCTCGAGTTGCCATTGTCTCTACCTCAATTCTCAAAGCGTTCTTCCACGCAACGGATTTGGATATACCTGCCTGTCGTGACTTTGAGGAATGCTCTTCCGCAAAGAAGCGACCTCGGATCAAAGGGTCTCAGCCTTTAGAAGATAATTCGCATTCTCGCGCCGAGCAGAGTCGTTGTGTAAGCCTTGGTTGCGTACGTGGGATGAACTGAAACTTCTACATCCGGGCCAACCTCAACGCTGTGAGTCAGACGAAGACGATAGAACGACTCAAACACGCTCTCATGGTGCTTACCAGGGAGGTTCGGTTGGGTGTAATTGAATGCGGCGCCGAACATGTCTCCCCGGCGTCCGAATGGATGAACCTGAGCCAGACCGATTCCGTAGGAATCTTTGATGGCCGTTCCCTTGTTGGTCCCGAAGGCAAATCTTCCAAATGGCGTCCAGCCATTGGATAATTCATGCTCGAACCCAAAGCCGCCGCCATATCCACTCCCGTTGTTCTTCGTATCGTCTCGCCACATGCCAGCGCGATAATGCCGGCACCGTTCCCCAAGTGAACCGGAGGACCAGCCTAGTTCAACGCCTTCCATGTATTTTCGATCGACGAGCGTTTCGATGTTTCTCTGCTGTGCGCCCTCCGTGTCCACGGCGACTGCGTGGACGTAAACATGCCGACTAGCCTGGAATTCAACCGCGCCGCCCCCGGCATATGTCCCATCCGAGGCAACTGCAAGATTACCGTCGTTTGCTCCATTTAAGAATTGTGTGCGTTCGTCGTTGTTGAACATGCTGAGAGTTACGTATTCGTTGGGATGGATCTTGCCAACATAAAAAGAAAGCCTCTTGTGGAGGAAATCCTGCCGCCAGTAGAGAATGTTCACGGTGATTGGCTCCTGCGGACCGCCGCCTTGCAGGCAGTTGAGGTAGAGCCCTGAGCCGAGCCTGTCGCTAAGGTTGAAGTCCTGACTCATACCGATGTTGGTTCCGGAACGAATGAGCAGGCTGATGGATCCCGCGGTTTGTTCATGATCGTACACAGCCCACGCTCCGGTGAAATCGAGGCGTCCGCTGGGCTGATCGTGCCGGACGCCGTCCGGCGTAAGTGTCGCGTACTGGTTCAGAAAGGTATAAGTTGCACCAAACTTCAACCGTAGAGAACGAATACTCGTATCTACAAGTCTGTCGACTGGTCGCAAGATCGGAGCCACGGGATCCGGATGTATGAGTGGGTCTGCAGGTATCTTCGACAATGCCATTGCGTCGGCATCGAGCTCCTGTGTGAGTTCGTCAGGCTGGTTTTGAGATGGTTGACTCAGTTGAGCGGCGGGCCCAGCGCTTACATCGCTGTTCTGACCGAAGGCGAAGATGCTGGAGGCAAAGAGAAGTAGGGGCCAACGGGTTCTTACGCGTCTTCTTTCCCGATTCTCAGCGCGTCTCGTGGTCATCCAGGGTAGCTCCCACTTGGACCCTCGTTTTCCTCACGCCACCAAAGACTTGGATCAATCGGCCTGACCATGCATCTGCCTCGCGATCTCCAGTGTCATTGGTTGCTTTCCTAAACGCCGGGGACTATTGAATTCCCACCTGGCGATGAGGAGTTGCAATTGATGAGCCAGAAGAACGGAGAGCAGTATTTCCGGGAAACAAGGCCCTCGGGCGGCGGGTGACGCGGCCCCCGGCAGATGGGTCAAGGCCAATATGTTGGCGTTTGCAGGGATGTTGCCACCGGCTGGACAACTCCAGAATGAAGCATTCCACTCAACGGATCCGAAGCGCGTTGAGCGAGGAACGGCGCCGGGTATCTGCCGGTCGCGGCCGGCTGCCAATTGGCTCACAAGTGACGACCCACGGGCACTGAGTTGCCGGCATTCGGAATTCCACGGCTTTCCCCGACCCGGCTAAGTGCTGCATTTTCAACCATCGCGAAGGCAAGTGATGCTTCACAAAGGTTGGGCATTCTGATTGCTCTTAAGTCAGGCGGGTCGAGGCGGGGACGTTGAGAACTGCCATTGCTGCCCAACATGAGCAGAATAACTAGCGTTTCCTTCAGTAGGGGATATCGACATTTTCAGATGAAGAGCACAACGAGCAAGGAACTCCCTTCTATCTACCTGGCCCGCCACGGCGAAACGGCATGGAGCCTCACTGGCCAACATACGGGGCTTACCGACCTGCCGCTGACTGAGCACGGTGAGCAGAATGCCCGCGCGCTCGGAGAACGACTAGCAGGACTGAATTTTGGAAAGGTGTTTGCGAGTCCTTTGAAGCGCGCGGTACGGACTTGTGAACTGGCTGGCTTTGGTGCCGTCGCCGAAGTGGACCGCGATTTACTTGAGTGGGACTACGGCCAATATGAGGGACTCCGCACCGCCGAGATCCATGCCGAGCGCCCGGACTGGGAGCTGTTCCGTGACGGCTGCCCTGGGGGTGAATCGCCGGAGCTCGTGGCGGCGCGGGCCGACTGCGTGCTGAGCCGGGTTCGAGCGCTTCGAGGGGACGTGCTGCTTTTTTCCAGCGGCCACTTCCTGCGCGTGCTCGCGGCCCGCTGGCTAGAGCTTAGACCCGCGGCTGGAAGTTACCTTCTGCTGAGCACCGCAAGCCTGAGTGCGTTGGGCTATGAACATAACCTGCGTCAGCCGGTAATTCGGTTATGGAATGACACTCATCACGTTGGCGTCTGACCGGATCCGATGGCAGATGTACCGCAATTCGACTTCAACTAAAGGGATAACGCCAACATGGCCACAAAAAGACTGATAGAGCGCCCGACTTCACTCGAGTCTGACGATATTGCGAAACTTCGTAGTCAATACGGTTCCGGTCCTATCGAATTCACAGGCACGTCCGACGCCTTGTATGAACGCCACCTTGTCTTCGACAACGTCGTCGATCTCGCGGTTGCCGGCCCACGCGAGCGTTTCGAGGCCATCGCGCGTTCCGTGCGGGATGTTCTGTCTCAGCGATGGATAAGGACCGAGAACACGTACGCGCGCGAGAACCCCAAGCGTCTCTACTATCTTTCGATGGAGTTTCTCATTGGCCGCTCGCTTGCCAACAATGTGACGAATCTCTTGCTCGATCCCCTGACGAAGCAAGCTATCAAGGAACAAAAACTCGACTGGCTCGGGCTGCTCGAGCAGGAACCCGATGCCGGTCTCGGTAATGGTGGACTCGGGCGCTTGGCGGCTTGCTTTCTCGACTCAATGGCGACGATGCAAATTCCGGCGATGGGCTACGGTCTGCGTTATGAATACGGCATGTTCAAGCAAGACATCCGGGATGGTTGGCAGCAGGAAAGGCCGGACAATTGGCTCCGTCGCCAGGACCCGTGGGAGGTTGCCCGCCCGCAGGAAAAGGTTGAAATCAAGCTGAATTGCTCTTTCCAGGTACGTGGTGGGAGCTTGCGGGCGATCGTTGGCCAGTCCTCCAACTTGATCGGCATCCCTTTTGATCGGCCGGTTGTCGGTTATGGCGGCAAGACCATCAACACTCTTCGGCTCTGGGCCGCGAAGGCACCCGACTACTTCGATTTTCAGGAGTTCAGTCACGGCGATTTCGTCGGTGCGGTGGCTGAGACGCTTACAGCCGAATCGCTTACGCGGGTGCTTTATCCGGACGACTCCACCAGTCTCGGTCAGGGTCTGCGTTTCGTGCAGGAATATTTTCTGGTGGCCTGTTCACTGGCCGATCTCATCCGGCGCTTCCGGCGAAGCAACACCGACTGGATCACGCTCCCGCAAAAAGTTGCCATCCAGCTGAACGACACGCACCCGTCGATGGCGGTCGCCGAGTTGATGCGGATTCTGCTCGATGAAGCACACCTGGGATGGGACGCGGCTTGGGACCTCACGCAGAGAACTCTGGGTTACACGAATCACACGCTGCTGCCGGAAGCCCTGGAGAAGTGGCCGGTCGCGTGGTTCGAGCAGCTTCTGCCACGTCATCTGGAGATCATCTATGAGATCAACCGCCGCCTGCTCGACTCCGTTCGGACGCGATTCCCAGGAGACGAGGGACGCGTGCAGCGCATGAGCTTGATTGAGGAAGGCCAAGCCAAACACGTCCGCATGGCTAATCTGGCCATCGTTGGTTCGCACAGCACCAATGGTGTGGCTGCAATTCACTCCGAGCTGCTGCGCACGACAACGGTCAAGGACCTGGCCGAGATGTTTCCCGAGCGTTTCAGCAACAAGACGAACGGGGTCACGCCGCGCCGCTGGTTGTTGCTGGCGAATCCCGCGCTTGCTCATGCGATCACGGAGGCGATCGGCGATGGCTGGGTGACTGATCTTAGTCAACTGAAGAAGCTTAAGCCCCTTGCCGACGATCAAGGCTTTCGCGACAGCTTGAGGAGTGCCAAGCGTGAGGCCAAATCCCAGTTTGCGAGGTGGCTCAAATCCTCATCCGGTCAGACAGTGGACCCGGACACAATTTTCGATTGCCAGATCAAGCGCATCCACGAATACAAACGGCAACTGCTCAATGCGCTGCGCATCGTGGTGCTTTACAACCGGCTGCGCGAGAACCCAAAGGCTCGAGATCGCGCCGCGGACGTTTTTCTTCGCCGGCAAGGCCGCGCCGGCCTACCAGCTGGCCAAGCTCATCATCAAGTTCATCGAGAATCTGGCCGACACCATCGACGGCGACCCGGTGATGCGAGGCCGACTCAAGGTTCTGTTCCTGCCCGAGTACGACGTTTCGCTCGCGGAGCGGCTGATCCCTGCCAGTGATGTTTCGAACCAGATCTCGACTGCCGGCTACGAAGCCAGCGGCACGAGCAACATGAAATTCATGATGAACGGCGCTTTGACGATCGGCACGCGCGATGGCGCGACCATCGAGATGGCGCAGGAGGCGGGCGAAGAGAATTTCTTCCTCTTCGGCTTGACGGCGGAACAGGTTGCAGGCAGCCGCGGGTGGTACAACCCGCACTGGCACTATGAACACGAGCCGGAAACCCGCGCGGCATTGGACTTGATCTTCTCCGATCATTTCAGCCGCAATGAACCCGGCATCTTCGCCCCTCTGTACGACACCTTGTTGACGCACGGGGACCACTACATGCACTTGGCGGACCTGAAGTCTTACCTCGAGGCGGACCAGCGGCTGTGCGAGTTATATGCCGACCCGGACGCATGGGCGCGCAAGGCTATTTTGAACGTGGCGGGCTCGGGAAAGTTCTCCAGCGACCGCACGATCGCAGAATACGCAGCCGGAATCTGGGAGGTGAAGCCATGCCCAGTGCCGTAGGACCAGCCATCCCGAGCATCTCGCCGCTTGCGGGCAAACCTGCGCCAAAAGAGATGCTGATCGACGTGGCCCGGCTCGAACGCGAGTATTTTGAGCGCCGGCCGGACTTAAGCGATCCCAACCAGATGGTCAGTTTCGGGACCAGCGGACACCGAGGCTCGCCGCTGCGTGGCACGTTCACCGAAGCGCACATTCTGGCCATCACGCAGGCAATCTGCGACTACCGACGCGCCCACGGCACGGACGGTCCGCTATACATGGGCAAGGACACGCACGCGATTTCCGATCCGGCCCAGCGCACCGCACTCGAGGTCCTCGCGGCCAACGGCGTGGATACCGATCATTCAACGAGACAACGGCGTGACGCCGACACCGGTGATCTCGCGGGCCATTCTCGTCTATAACCGCGGCCGCAAGGAGCACCTCGCGGACGGCATCGTGATCACGCCGTCGCACAATCCGCCGGAGGATGGCGGCTTCAAGTACAACCCGACGAACGGTGGTCCCGCCGACACAGACGTGACGCGGTGGGTCGAGAACCGGGCCAACGAACTGCTGCGAGCAAACAACGCCGGCGTGAAGCGCGTGCCATTTGCGGCGGCCATCAAGGCGGGGACCACCCACCAGGAAGATTTCGTCATGCCTTACGTCCGCGACCTGCGAAACGTCGTCGACATGGATGCCATTCGTGCCGCCGGTCTCAAGCTGGCCGTGGACCCGCTCGGAGGCGCCGCCAGACCCTACTGGGAACCGATCAACGCTAGATACAAATTGGACATCGCCGTCGTCAACCCGACGATCGACCCGACGTTTTCGTTCATGACGGTCGATCACGACGGCATGATCCGCATGGACTGCTCCAGCCCGTATGCGATGGCGCGGCTCGTCGGACTCAAAGACAAATACCGCGTTGCATTCGCCAACGATCCGGACTCCGACCGGCATGGAATCGTCACTCCCTCCGCCGGATTGATGAATCCGAATCACTATCTCGCGGTGGCCATCCGCTATCTGCTCACGCATCGCCCTCTGTGGCCGGCGCAATGCTGCGGTCGGCAAGACGCTGGTGAGCAGCAGCATGATCGACAAGGTGGTGCAAAGTTTGCGGTCGCCGGTTGTCCGAAGTTCCGGTGGGATTCAAGTGGTTCGTTCCGGGGTTGGTTGATCGGCTCGTGTTGCTTCGGCGGCGAAGAGAGCGCTGGGGCAAGTTTCCTGCGGCACGATGGCACCGTCTGGACCACCGACAAAGACGGCCTGATCATGGACCTGCTCGCCGCGGAAATCACGGCCCGCACAGGCAAGGACCCGGGCGAGCATTACCGCGATCTAACGGCGGAGTTCGGCACGCCGTATTACACGCGCATCGACGCGCCGGCAACGCCTGAGCAGAAAGCGAGGCTGCGCGAGTTATCGCCTGATGCTGTTACGCGCATCAAGCCTGGCTGGCGAGCCAATCATCGCAAAGCTGACCCGCGCACCCGGTAACAACGCTCCAATAGGCGGGTTGAAGGTCGTGACCGCTGCGGCTGGTTCGCGGCCCGGCCTTCGGGCACGGAGAACATCTACAAGATCTATGCGGAAAGCTTCAAGGATCAAGCACACCTGAACGCAATTGTGAGCGAGGCAGAGGGAATTGTGAACAACGCCCTCACCTCCTCTGACGCACTACACACGAGATGAAGGAGGTTTATGAAGGCGACAAAATTACTTCACGATCTGGGCCAAAGTATCTGGCTCGATAACATCACACGCGATCTGCTGAACAGCGGCACGCTCAAGCGCTATATCACCGAACTTTCGGTGACGGGGCTTACTTCGAATCCCACGATTTTCGATCATGCCATCAAGAACAGTAGTGCTTACGATGCCGCAATCCGCGAAAAGCTGAGCGAGGGCAAATCGGACGAGGCACTCTTTTTTGACCTGGCTCTGGAGGACATCACCCGGGCCGCCGACCAGTTCCAGCCAATCCACGAGCAGACGGAAGGTGTGGACGGATGGGTGTCTCTGGAAGTGTCGCCCTTGCTTGCGCATGATACCGCCAGCACATTGGCGGCAGCAAGGATCTGCACGGGCGAGCGGGACGGCCCAATCTGTTCATCAAAATTCCGGGCACCAAGGAAGGGTTGCCCGCGATCGAGGAGGCGATATTTGCCGGCATCCCGGTCAACGTCACCCTCCTGTTCTCTCGCGAGCAGTACGTGGCTGCCGCCGAAGCGTTCTTGCGCGGCGTCGAGCGGCGTATCGATGCAGGACTTAAACCCAGTGTCGGCTCCGTCGCTTCGGTATTTGTCAGTCGCTGGGACTCCGCGGTCATGGATAAGGCTCCCGAGCCGCTGCGCGACCAACTCGGCATCGCCATTGCTAAGCGGATATACAAGGCGTACCGGTTGTTGCTCGACTCGCCCCGCTGGCAGCGCGTTTTCAATGCCGGCGCGCGCCCTCAGCGGCTCTTGTGGGCCAGCACTGGAACCAAAGATCCCAAGGCATCGGACGTCCTCTATGTCAAAGCCCTTGCTTCGCCTTTCACGGTGAACACGATGCCGGAGGGTACTTTGAAAGCCCTCGCTGACCACGGAGAGTTGGGTTCGATCTTGCCAGCGGACGGCGGTGACTGCGAAGAAGTGTTGGCGCAGTTCGCGAAAGCTGGCATCGATGTCAATGAGCTGGCTGCCCAGCTTCAGGATGAAGGATCCAAGTCCTTTGTCAAGTCGTGGAACGATCTCATGGAGGTGATCGCGTTTAAGAGCGCCGCCCTCAAGAAGGCCAGCTAAGTCATGAATATCCTGGTTATAGATGTGGGTGGCACTCACGTCAAAGTTCTCGTCAGCGGGCAAAGCGAACCCCGCAAGTTTGACAAACTCGGCCGCCACCACGACATGCTCTTGGCGAATGTTTTTGCTCAAACTGAGGCGCTGGCATTCGGAAAGACGCCTGAGCAAGTCAAAGCCGAGGGCACTCCCGATTCGCTCGCACCGCACCGGGTTTTTGAGGGCAACCGTCCATCGAACACAATCCTCGCAGATCGGCTCACGCCCCAGATTCTCGGCAAGCTGGTCGCACTCTATGAACACAGCGTCTTCACCCAGGGCACGATCTGGCAGATTAACTCATTCGACCAGTGGGGCGTGGAACTTGGCAAGGCGCTGGCTCAGCGAATCATCCCCGAGCTTGAGAGCAAGACAGAGCCCGTGCTTGGACATGACAGTTCAACAAATAACTTAATCCGCCGCTACCGCAAGTTTAAGGAGGCGTCATGCTAGCTCTCGGTTTTGACAAACCTTTATACATCCTGCCCTTCGACCATCGCGGATCGTTCGAAACGGGAATGTTCGGCTGGAAGGGCGCGCTCACGCCGGAGCAGACGGCGCAGATCGCTGAGGCCAAGCAGGTGATCTACGACGGTTTCAAAGCTGCTGTTGCGGCCGGGGTGCACCGAGAGAAAGCCGGGATCCTGGTGGACGAGCAGTTCGGTGCCGCCATACTTCGCGATGCGGCAGCACAGGGCTATGTAACCGCGTGCCCTGCCGAGAAGAGCGGCCAGGAGGAGTTCGATTTCGAGTACGGCGAGGACTTCGCCCAACACATCGAGGCTATGCATCCGACCTTCTGTAAGGTGCTGGTGCGTTACAACCCGGAGGGCGATCTGGCGATGAATCATCGCCAGTCCGCCCGCCTGAAGCGGCTGTCGGATTACCTGCATAGCGCGAATCGAAGCCTGTTTATGTTTGAGCTGTTGGTGCCGCCGGAGAAGGCGCAGCTCGACAAGCTTAAGGGCGACAAGAAAGCCTATGATCGAGAGCTTCGTCCTCGACTGATGCTCGAGGCTCTCCGGCAGCTCCAAGACGCTCATGTCGAGCCGGACGTATGGAAGATCGAGGGACTCGATCGACGCGAGGACTGCGAGAAGATGGTAGCTGCTGCGCGGGGAGGCGGCCGTGAAAAGGTCGGCTGCATCATCCTGGGCCGCGGCGAGGACGACAAAAAAGTACGCGAATGGCTGCTGACGGCCGCCGGAGTTCCGGGGTTCATCGGCTTCGCCGTGGGGCGGACGGACTTCTGGGATCCGCTGGTGGACTGGCGGTCCAAGAAGACAACGCGCGCCGTTGCGGTGGCCCAGATCGCCCGCCGCTACCGTGAGTTTGTGGACATTTTTGAGAGTGCTCGCGTCGAGCCCAGCGCCGCGTGAACGAGAAGGAGAAAGCCGCGAGATGGAAACCGATGTCGTGAAGTTGGCTCCGTCAATCCTCGCCGCGGATTTCGCATGCTTGGGCGAGCAAGTCTCCGCGGCGGAGCAGGCAGGGGCGGACCGCATCCACGTTGATGTGATGGATGGACACTTTGTGCCCAACCTTTCGATGGGGGCGCCGATCGTCCAGTCACTCCGCCGCGTGACGCGCCTGCCTCTTGAGATTCACCTGATGATCTCGGCCCCGGACTCTTTCCTAGACGAGTTCGTCGGGGCCGGCGCCGATTCGTTTCTCGTTCATTGGGAGGGCAACGCCAATTTGCACCGCACGCTACAACGCATTAGGGAACTGGGTAAAGGCGTCGGAGTCGCCATCAGTCCGGCCACCCCCGCGGGGGTGCTGGAGGAAATTATGCAAGATGTCGGGCAAGTGTTGGTGATGACTGTTGACCCGGGTTTCGGACATCAGCATTTTCTCTCCTCGACTCTGCAAAAGATCCGGCGTGTCCGCCAAATGATCGAGCAAATTAACCCAGGGTGCGATCTTGAGGTGGACGGGGGCATCGACGCAAAGACTGCTCCTTTGGCGGTTGACGCTGGAGCGAATGTTCTGGTTGCAGGGACAGCAATCTTTGGTGAGAGGGAAGAAGTGGGTGCAGCGATGGCCCGGCTGCGAGCTGGCGTCAAGCAGGTGCGCAAGTAAAACGGAATACATACAGTGACGATATTGAATAAGGAGTGATTTATGCAGCTTGGAATGATCGGGCTTGGAAGGATGGGAGCAAACATGGTGAGACGGCTCCTCAGAGGAGGCCATCAGTGTGTAGTCTTCGACATGTCGCCGAAGGCAGTGAACGAGTTAGTGCAGGAGAAGGCTGCGGGAAGCTCTTCACTGCGCGAGTTTGCGACGAAGATCGAGAAGCCGCGGGCCGTGTGGTTGATGGTCCCCGCGGCGGTCGTCGACAATACCATCGCCGAACTCTTGCCCTATCTGGACGCGGAAGACATCCTGATCGACGGCGGCAATTCCTATTACGTCGATGATATCCGGAGGGCCAAGGAACTGGCAGCGAAGCGCATCCACTACGTGGACGTGGGGACGAGCGGCGGCGTGTGGGGCCTGGAACGCGGTTACTGCATGATGATTGGCGGCGAGAAGGATGTGGTGAAGCACCTCGATCCAATCTTCTCGAGGCTAGCGCCGGGCACAGGCGATGTGCCGCGTACGCCGGGACGCGAGAAGCTTGGCGGCACCGCGGAACAGGGTTACCTGCACTGTGGCCCGAACGGTGCCGGCCACTTTGTCAAGATGGTCCACAACGGTATCGAGTACGGCCTCATGGCCGCCTACGCCGAGGGACTGGGCGTCTTGCGCGACGCGAATGTGGGCAAACAGCAGGAGTCAATCGACGCAGAGACTACGCCACTGCGTGACCCCGAGCACTACCAATATGATCTCGACCTGCGTGACATTGCTGAAGTGTGGCGGCGCGGCAGCGTGGTTGCGTCTTGGTTACTCGACCTGACGGCTGGCGAGTTGGCGAAAGATCCCGCGCTGGCTCAGTTCACGGGTCATGTTTCAGACTCGGGCGAGGGGCGCTGGACGATCAAGGCCGCCGTCGACGAGGCTGTGCCGGTCCCCGTTCTTTCGACCGCCCTTTACCAGCGCTTCACTTCGCGCGGTGAGGCGGATTATCAGGACAAGCTACTCTCGGCGATGCGCTATGGCTTCGGCGGACACCTGGAGAAGGCAGCCGGCAAATAACCGCGTGAGAAAAGGAGATTTGCAATGAGCGATTCCCATTCCGATGCCCTGGTCTTTTTCGGCGCTACCGGCGACCTGGCCTACAAGAAAATCTTCCCAGCGCTGCAGTCGATGATCAAACGCGGCCACCTCAACGTGCCGGTAATCGGCGTGGCCAAAGCCGGTTGGAACCTCGAACAGCTTCGCGCGCGGGCGCACGATAGCCTCGAGAAACACGGCGGAATCGACACTGCAGCTTTCAACAAGTTAAACGGCTTGTTGCGTTATGTAGACGGCGACTACGCGGACCCTGCCACCTTTCAGGCCATCCGCAAAGAGCTCAGCGGAGCGCAACGGCCGGCGCATTACCTGGCCATCCCGCCCCTGTTGTTCGAAACCGTCGTGGAGCAATTAGAGAAATCGGGGTCTACCGCCGGCGCTCGCGTCATTGTCGAGAAACCCTTCGGCAATGACCTTGCCTCAGCACAGGAGCTCAACCGGATTCTTCATACCGCTTTTCCCGAATCCGGAATCTTTCGCATTGATCACTATCTTGGCAAGCGTCCTGTGAACAATGTAGTAGTTTTCCGGTTCGCCAACGCGTTCATGGAGCCGTTCTGGAATCGCAACTACATCGAAAGCGTGCAGATCACTATGGCAGAAGACTTCGGTGTCCAAGGACGCGGCGCTTTCTACGATCAAACTGGCACCATTCGCGACGTAATCCAAAACCACATGTTCCAAATCCTGTGCAACCTCACGATGGAGCCTCCGGTCCGCTTAGACAGTGAAACCATTCGCGATGAGAAGGTGAAGATACTGAAGGCGATTCCGCCGCTCGAGCCGGGTAATCTCGTCCGAGGGCAGTTTCGCGGTTACCGCCAGGAAGGGGGAGTCCGCTCCGATTCGAAGGTGGAAACCTTTGCCGCACTGCGACTGGAGATTGATTCCTGGCGTTGGAAAGGCGTGCCATTTTACATCCGCGCAGGAAAGAATTTACCGACGACCTGCACCGAGGTTTTCGCCAGGTTTCGAAAGCCCCCGGCGGTTATCGAGCAGAGCGAGCTGTCTCAAAACCATCTGCGGTTCCGGATCAGCCCCGAGATGACGATAGCCATAGGCACGACTGTCATGGCTGCCGGCGAGGCAATGAAAGGCGAGGACGTCGAGATGGTGGCGAGCCGTATTCCCCGTCCGGACGAAATGGAAGCATACGAGCGCGTGTTGGGCGACGCGATGACGGGAGATGCCACTCTGTTTGCCCGCCAGGATTACGTGGAAGAGGCTTGGCGGATCGTCGATCCCGCGCTGAAAGCCGGCACTCCCATCTACGAATACGAGAAAGGTTCCTGGGGTCCGAGCGAGGTCGAGCAGAGAGTTTTGCCCGCCGGAGGTTGGAATAACCCGAGCACCGCGGACCAGGAAGATTTCCGCGTCGTCGCCAAAGCCAGCTGACAATGCCGACCTTGTATGGAACATATGCGCGTGTGTGTAGTCAGACCAATTCCATTGTTGGAGAAAGCCCCATGAAGATCGAAGTGCCTATGCGCTCGAGGTGCCTATGAAGCTTGAAGTATTTGATCAGGCCGATTCCGTTGCGCGAGCCAGTGCGGCGGTCATCGCCGCGGATGCTCGCGCGGCCATCGGCGCGCGCGGCCGCTTTACGATGGCCGTCAGCGGCGGTCACACTCCGTGGATCATGCTGCGCGCGTTGGCAGCCGAAGACATTCCTTGGGAGCGTGTGCATGTATATCAGATCGACGAGCGAGTCGCCCCTGCCGGGGATCCGGACAGGAATCTCACCCACTTGCGCGAAAGCCTTCTCGACCATGCTCCGCTGATTCCCGAGCAGATCCATGAAATGCCCGTGGAGTCGGCTGATCTCGAGACCGCGGCCAAGCAATACGCTGCAACTCTCCAACAGATTGCTGGATTGCCGCCGGTGCTCGACCTCGTGCACTTAGGCCTCGGCCCTGACGGTCACACTGCTTCACTGGTCCCGGGCGATCCGGTTCTAAATGTCCGGGACGCGGACGTCGCCGTAACCGGGGTCTACCAGGGTAGGCGCAGGATGACATTGACATATCCGATTCTCAACCGTGCCCGGCGGGTTCTATGGGTTATTACCGGGAGCGAAAAAATGCAAATGCTGAATCGACTGCTCGCTGGGGATGAGTCGATTCCGGCAGGCCGGGTTTCCCGCGAACGAGGCCTGGTGCTCGCCGATGTCGCGGCGGCAGGAGAGTTAACCGCTGAATACAAGAGGGGAGCATAACATGCGCGTGGGAATCGCCACTGATCACGGCGGGTTCGAATTGAAGGAAGAATTGGTTGCTCATCTTCGTGAAGCCGGGCACGAGGTGGTTGATGTCGGGGCGCACAGCCTGAATCCGGGCGATGATTATCCCGACTTCGTCATCCCGCTCGCCCGAGCGATCGCCGCGGGAACGGTCGATCGCGGTGTAGCCATCTGCGGCAGCGACGTTGGCGCCTCCGTTTGTGCAAACAAACTCCCGGGTGTCCGTGCCGGGCTCATTCACGACCACTTCTCAGCCCGGCAGGGGGTTGAGGATGACCACATGAACCTCATCTGTATGGGCGGCGGGACAGTAGGACCGGCAGTTGCCCGAGACAACGTCGATACGTTCCTGGCAGCCGAGTTCAGCCAAGCTGCGCGGCACATCCGCCGGCTGGGTAAAGTGGCTTCGCTCGAAGTGCGAGTTGACAGTCCAGAAGAAATTACTCAGAAAACCTAGCTCAGAACACATAACCAGAACACATAACCAGGAGATGAGACATGAGCGTCGCCGCCGCCGTAACCGAGCCAATCACTGAGACTGAAATCGAACAGTTGTGCATCAATACCATCCGCACACTTTCAATCGATGCAGTCCAGCAAGCCAATTCTGGGCACCCCGGCACGCCGATGGCGCTTGCCCCTCTGGTCTACACCATCTGGAACCGCGTCATGAACTTCGACCCGCAGGACCCGGTCTGGCCTAACCGCGATCGGTTCGTGCTCTCGAACGGGCACGCCTCGATGCTGCTCTGGTCGGTGCTCCACCTTACCCAGACACAAGCGGTGAATGCCGAGTACGAGAGACTCGGGCAGCCCTCGGTGACGCTTGACGACATCCGGCGCTTTCGCCAACTCGACTCCAAGGCCCCGGGTCATCCCGAGTACCACTGGGTCTCCGGCGTCGAGACCACCACCGGCCCGCTTGGGCAAGGCGTCGCCACGAGCGTCGGCATGGCCATCGCTCAGAAATGGCTCGCCAACCGTTACAACCGGCCTGGCTTCGATGTCTTCGATTACAACATCTATGCTGTTTGCGGGGACGGCTGCATGATGGAGGGCGTGGCGTCGGAGGCCGCGTCGCTGGCTGCACATTTGGGCCTCGATAATCTCTGCTGGGTCTATGACAACAATCACATCTCTATCGAGGGGAACACGCGCATCGCCTTCACGGAGGACGTTGCAACCCGGTTCCTCGGTTACGGATGGAATGTGTTGCGGGTCGGCGATGCCAATGATACTGCTCGCATCGAGCACGCTCTTGAAGTCTTCCGCAAGACGAAGGGCCGGCCCACGTTCATCATTCTTGACAGCCATATCGGTTACGGTTCACCGCACAAGCAGGACACTCCTGAAGCCCACGGCGAGCCGCTCGGTGAGGAGGAGGTCCGTCTTACCAAGCGCAGCTACGGCTGGCCCGAGGACGCGAAGTTCCTCGTGCCCGACGGAGTCTATGAGCACTTTTCCGCGGGGATCGGTGCGCGCGGCGCCACGGCCCGCGCGACATGGGAAAAGCTCTTCGATGGTTACAGAAGTGCCTACCCCGAACCCGCGGCGCAGATCGAGCTGATGTTGCGGCGCGAACTCCCGGCGAATGGGATCGCAACTTACCTGTATTCCCTGCCGACGCGAAGGGCATTGCGGGGCGAGAAGCATCCGGCAAGGTGCTGAACGTGCTCGCACAGAATATTCCCTGGTTCCTCGGTGGCTCCGCCGACCTGGGGCCATCGAACAAGACTCTGTTTACCTATGAGGGCGCCGGAGATTTACAGGCTGAAACCCCGGGCGGGAAGATCCTCCACTATGGCATCCGCGAAAACGCCATGGGAGCGGTTGTGAACGGTCTCTCCCTCTCCAAGCTCAGGGCGTTCGGAGCGACATTCTTTATATTCAGCGATTTCCTGCGGCCTACCATTCGACTCTCCTCACTGATGGAACTGCCCACAATCTTGATTTTCACTCATGACGCTATGGGTGACGGAGAAGACGGCCCTACTCACCAGCCGGTAGAACACCTGGCGTCGTTGCGCGCCATTCCCGGACTGGTCACACTGCGGCCGGCTGATGCCAACGAAGTCGTTGAGGCCTATCGCTACGTCATGCAACTGCGCCACCAACCGGCCGTGCTGGTGCTGTCGCGTCAAGTGTTGCCGACCCTGGACCGGAGCAAGTACGCACCGGCGTCGGGTGTGGCCCATGGCGCCTACGTGCTGGCAGACACTCCCGGCGGCAACCCCGAAGTGATCCTGATCGCCTCGGGAAGCGAAGTCAGTCTCGCCGTGAATGCACATGAGGCGCTACTCGCCGAGGGCATCCGTTCTCGAGTCGTGTCGATGCCGTCCTGGGACATATTCGATCACCAGACGGAGGAGTATCGGGACAGCGTGCTGCCACCAAACGTCAAGGCTCGCATCGCGATAGAGCAAGCTTCCACGTTCGGATGGGAGCGATACGTCGGTGCTGCGGGCCATATCATCGGCATGAAAACTTTTGGAGCTTCGGCTCCACTCAAGGAGCTCCAGAGGAAGTTCGGCTTTGAGCCGGACCAGGTCGTTGCGGCAGCGAAACGGCTCATCGGCAGGGGGTGAAGGTAGTTTGCCGCCTGGATTCAGCGAGTATCTATTGATAAGCCTCGGTCTCTTCCAAACATATGAGCTTTCAGGCTATTGAGAATTACGGCGTTATCGGCAACATGCGGTCCATTGCATTGGTGGGCATGGACGGGTCGATCGATTTTCTCTGCTACCCAAATTTCGATTCCCCCACGGTATTTGCTGCTCTGCTAGATACAAAAGAGGGTGGCCGCTTCCAGATTCA
Source organism: uncultured Acidobacteriaceae bacterium (assembly GCA_963746665.1). Taxonomy (GTDB): domain Bacteria; phylum Acidobacteriota; class Terriglobia; order Terriglobales; family Acidobacteriaceae; genus PALSA-350. The sequence continues at coordinate 1,167,867 of CAVVBW010000001.1, forward strand.
GCCCCAGCTCACGAACATGCGGATACGCCAGCTCTATTTGCCGGATACAAATATTCTGCTGACGCGATTCCTTGCCGAGGAAGGCGTAGCCGAGCTGACGGATTACATGCCGATTGAGAAACACGTGGACCATCCGAATGAGATCATTCGGATGGTCTCGGTGATCCGAGGCAACGTACATTTCAAAATGCATTGCCAGCCACGATTTAACTACGCAAGATCAGCGCACCGGACGGAATTATCGGATCACTCCGCGATGTTCTATCCGGCCGACAATAATTGCCCGCCAATGGCTTTATACTCCACTGTCGCTTTGGAGCAACACTCTCAGGGCGTAATCTCAAACTTCGAGTTGCGAGCCGGCGCAACGGCAACTTTTGTGCTCGGTGGAGTGCGTCCCCACGGGCAACGGCCTGAGATGCAGCTTGTAGGACAACGCTTCCGACAAACGAGCCGCTTCTGGAAGAAATGGATTGCGCAATCGAAATACAAGGGCCGGTGGCGGGAAATGGTCAATCGCTCGGCTTTAATGTTGAAGCTGCTCATTAGCCGAGAGCACGGCTCATTAGTCGCCGCGCCTACATTTTCTTTGCCGGAGAGTATTGGGGGAGTGCGGAATTGGGACTATCGCTTTACATGGTTGCGCGATTCGACATTCACGCTTTACGCGCTGATTCGACTCGGGTTTGTCGAAGAAGCTGAGGCATTTATCGACTGGCTGAAGGGGAGGCTGGGTGACGATGCGGAGCGAGGACCATTGCAAGTAATGTATGGGATCGATGGCAGACGAAAGCTCGACGAGCTTACGCTGGACCATCTGAGCGGATACGAGGGTTCACGGCCAGTACGCATCGGAAACGCCGCCTACCAGCAGCTGCAATTGGATATTTACGGTGAAATGATGGATGCCGTTTACCTGGCAAATAAATACGGCGACCCCATCTCATATGCCGGATGGCAAGAGGTTCAGCGCATTCTGGAGTGGTTGAGCAAGAACTGGCAACGGCCTGACGAGGGAATATGGGAAGTTCGCGGTGGAGCAAAAGAATTCCTGCACTCTCGCGTGATGTGTTGGGTTGCCTTCGATCGCGCTCTGCGCCTTGCACAAAAACGCTCGCTCTCGGGCCCTCTCGATGAATGGCAGCGAACGCGAGATGAAATTCGGGATGACATCTTTAAGAACTTCTGGAATGACGGGCTGCAGTCGTTTGTGCAAGCAAAGGGGACCGAAGATTTGGACGCTTCGGCGCTGCTGATGCCCATGATGAGGTTCATTAGCCCAGTGGACCCAATGTGGGTGTCGACTCTGAGAGCGATAGAAAAAAGACTGATTGAAGACACGCTTGTCCGTCGCTACGAGGTGGAACGCACCCATGTGGACGGCCTTCCGGGTGGAGAGGGGAGCTTCACTGCATGCTCGTTTTGGTATGTCGAATGCTTGGCCCGTGCTGGCGACTTAGAAAAGGCGCAGTTATTGTTTGAAAAGCTTTTGGGATATGCCAATCATCTTGGCCTGTATTCAGAGGAAATTGGTTCGAATGGGCAACATCTTGGGAATTTCCCGCAAGCGTTCACGCATCTCGCACTGATCAGCGCGGCGACCTATCTCGACAGGGCACTCTCGGGTACAGGAGAGTCAGTGTGGCGCTAGATTCCCGATCGAAAAGCCTACCCAAAGGAGACCATGCAACTCAGCAGCATTATTTTCGATATGGATGGAGTGCTTATCGATTCCGAACCGGTTCATGAGTTAGCGAAGAAGCGCGCCTTTAAGCGCTTCGGTATCTCCTTGCCAGAAGACGTCCACGAGAAATACAAAGGGCGTCCCGACAATACGATGATCAACGAGGTCCTTCAGTCCATAGGCGACAAGAATGTAGAGCCCGAGGAACTGATCCGTATCAAGCACGAGGAATTTGAGGCTATAGAACACATGGCGGTGCCTGTAAGAGGCGCCAAGGAATTTGTACTGTGGGCTCACACGAGATATCGGATTGCGTTGGCAACCTCGGCGACCTCACGTAACCGCCGTGCCGCTCTCTCCTTGCTTGGTCTGGAAAACAGCTTTGATCTCATCCTAGACTCGTCCTGCTTCTCAAAGCCAAAGCCCGATCCGGAGGTTTTCGAGAGAGCGGTCCTCGGGTTGGGAACGTGCGCAGGAAAGTGTTTGGTCATTGAAGATTCCTTAAATGGCATTCTGGCAGCAAAAGCTGCCGGATGCATTGCCGCGGCAATCCCTACTTCGTTCACAAAGCAAGAACTCACACGTTCAGGTGCGGATTTTGTCGTCGACAACTTTGAACAACTCCGGGCCCTGATCGAAACTCGTGAAGGCGGCTGAGAGATTTTGAACCCGGCGGCGCAAGCAAGAACCTTCCTGACGAAATTCAGCTATTTCCCCAAAGGCAACTGAGGAATCCCGGTGATCTCAGGGTGGTGCGGCTTTTGCGATGGAGTGATACGTCGCTGGGCACGCGCCGCGGTCGATAGTCTCCCAGCATAGTTGACATAGATACAGTTTCCTTGTAATCTAGTGTGGTGAAAGACGCTAAAGCACCTGATCTGACCGTCAGCGACCTGAAAAAGCATGTGGGATTCTGGCTCCGCTTCGTCTCCAATCATGTCTCGCAAGCCTTTGCCCGAAAGCTCCTGGCCAGCGGGGTGACCGTGGCCGAGTGGGTGGTGATGCGGGAGATGCTCGACGACGAGGAGACCTCGCCGGGTGTTCTGGCGGAGCGGATCGGAATAACCCGTGGCGGCGTGTCGAAACTTGTAGACCGGCTCGTGACGAAGAAGCTTGTCACCCGCCGAGAACGTAGCGATGACCGCCGCTTCCAATCGATTGCGCTGACGGCGGCAGGGCGGCGGCTGATTCCGCAACTGGCAGCCCTGGCCGACCAGAACGACGAGGAGTTCTTTCATCCCCTCTCGTCCGGAGAGCGCACTGCGCTGATTGCAACGATGAAGAAGCTGGTGCGGGCACACGGCCTGCAGACACTGCCAACCTAGTAAAGGAAAAGAGATGAGCAAGCAGGTGATTCACGAACTGGCAATCGCAACGCAACAAGGCAAGATGACCTTCCCCCAGGTCGTCAAAGGGCTCCTTGAAGTCGGCGTGGAATCGTACCTCGTGGACTTCGCGGCCAAGCAGAAGACCCACTATCTGGCGGATGGAACCACGCACCCGGTGCCCATGATCCTGGACCCTGGTCCTATAGCGGCGGAATTCGACGGCGCCGGCCTTGTGGCGGCAATTCGCGGTGCCCAGGCAGACACGGTGCGGTACCCCGAGTTTGTGAAGCGGTCGACCGCTGCGGGGGTGATTGGCTATTGGGCCTTCCTGACCGGCAAAAGAGTGATCTACTTCGGCCGCAAAGGCGAACAGCACATCGAGGAGTTCCCGAAGCCACGGCCGTAAGCCAGCGGAGCCGTACCCACATTCAGATTTCAACAGAGAGAGGGAACAGGATGCGCAGCAAAGCGTGCCTTTAGGTTTTTTTTGTGGTGAGCTTTGCGAGTGCTAGGTCTCTGAAATCAGCCTGTTGGAATTCAGCCTTGACATTGAAAAGAAAGAGCTTTAAGCTCGGCCCTGCGAAAGTTAAACGCTCGGAGTGACGAACGGCTGCCAGCCCTGAAGACGCTAAGACCAGTGGCTGGGCATACAGACCTTTGCCAGTTTCGGACGAATTGCACTACCTTCGTGGCGACCCCCCTAAACCCATGACTTTGCCTTGACCCTGCACTTTGCCATTATGAAGAAAGTACAGACCAGTAAGCCGCAGAATAAGCTGAACGCACAATCCTTGCGTTCGTCGTTGAGTGCGTCATCCAAGGGGAGGAATAGCATGGCAGCAAAACCTGAATTACCACCGGCGTTCACTGCGCAGACGATCAAAGCTGCACAGGAAGCACTAAACAACACACCGTCAACTGGCGACGCGCCGGGAGTCGACAAAATCCGCGAGTTGCTTTTCGGCAACCAGATGCAGGACTACGACCGCCGTTTTGCGGTGATGGAGCAGCGGTTTCTACAAAAGGTACGCGATCTGGAAGTAGAGTCCGCTCGCGGCATTCAGAGCATGGAATCCTCGGTGAAGAAACAGCTGGAATCGATAGCCAGCCAGGTTCGTCAGGAGCAGGATCTTCGCGCAGAGGCGGATAAGGAGTTGGGCCGCGGCCTGCGGGAACAGATCCAGGGATTGGAGAAGCACCTCAGCAAGGTTGCCGACCAGCTGGCCAGCCTGGACCGGGATTTCACTGAGAGATTGGGCCACGAGTCGCAAAATTTGCACGAAGATATCCGGCGCCGGATCGAAGAAACTCGCGCGACCATAGAGCGGATGCTTTCTGAACTGATGAATGTCAAAACCGACCGCAGTCTGCTGGCCGGTCTATTCGTCGAAATTGCCCGATGCCTGAATCAGGACTCGACGGCGAAGGCGAACGGAGGTAGCGGCCAGCGATCCTGAACCGAGTGGACCCCACGTCGGTTTGAACGGAATATCGCAATCGGAGATCACCGTGATTTCTAGTGTTTCCCTGCTCGACAGGGACAGTTCGGATCCCCCGCACTTTCAGCCCGACGATGCCCGCAGCAAGCGGCTCGCCGTGCTGCTATTCGAGGTAGCGCGCAGCCTGGACCACGACCTGGCGACGGCGCTCCCCAGGCTCGAAGGGGATCCGAAACTGGAAGCGCTGCGCAGCCTGATTCTCGAGGAGGATCGAGCCGCGATCGCCAAGCTGCAGCAGAAGTTTGATGATCCGCGGCAGTTCGCTGAAGCCATCAGCTCCGTCCTGGCCGACGCCTTCGCCCTTGCCGGATCTAGAGACGAACAACTCGCGAAGGTGCTGGCGCCAATCCTGGAGCGAGCGACCCAGGGATCGATCCGCAAAAATCCAAGCACACTGGTTGGCATCCTCTACCCCCTGATGGGACCGGCGATCCGTAAATCCATTGCCGAGTCTCTTGACGGTACGTTGCAACGCCTCAACCACGCGTTCAAACACAGCTTCTCATGGCAGGGATTGAAGTGGCGCCTGGAGGCGCTTCGCAGCGGAAGCAGTTACGCCGACGTGGTGCTCAAACACACGGTGCAGTTCCGGGTCGAGCACGTCTTCTTAATTCACCGCAAGACCGGCCTTCTCATCGAGCACGTAGCGGCGCCTGAGGCGACGGCACAGGATCCCCAGCTGGTGTCCGGCATGCTGTCGGCCATCCAGGACTTCGTGCGCGACTCGTTCGAGGGAACGAATAAGGGCGGGGGAGGCGGCATCGATACTCTGCGCCTTGGCGACCTGCTGTTATGGTGCGAGGAGGGACCATTCGCGTTCCTTGCTGCCGTCATTCGGGGCAATCCGCCCGAATCGCTGCATACGGCACTGCGCGAAACATTGACCCACATTCACGATCAACTCCGGATTCCGCTGGAAGAATTCCAAGGTGACTCCGCGACCCTGGAGGACTTGGTCACGCCACTCGAAAGCTGCCTGCAGCAACGGGAACGGCCGCGTGAAACGCGGCTGTCACCCTGGCTGTGGATCATGCCCTTGGTGTTGCTGCTTGTTGCCGGCGCGTGGGTGATTCGGCGGACAGTTGACCGGGATCGTGTCGACGCGTATGTCCAGCGATTGCGTGAGGAGCCTGGCATCGTAGTTGCCAACGCCGAATTCCGCAACGGAAAATGGCAAATTTCCGGCTTGCGTGATCCCCTGGCCGCCGATCCCGCCGCGGTGCTGTCGCAGTCGGGTTTGGATTCTCACCGTGTCGTCGGTCACTGGGATTCGTACCAAGCGCTGGACCCGGCAATCGTTCTCCGGCGTCTTGTCGCCAGTCTGAATCCTCCACCCTCAGTCTCTTTGTCATTGAATGGCAACACGGTAAAAGTCACGGGGAGCGTTCCACAGTACTGGGTCGAGCGGGCGAGAATGCTGGTCGCGGCGCTGCCCGCGGGTTCTCCTAAGGTCGATTTCAGCGCCCTCGCGGACGTCCAGGATCCGGAATATCTTCGCCTGCGCGATGCTATACAGGGGCATATTATCGCGTTCGATTCAAATGCAGATAGGCCCGCGCGCGGCGAGGACGCCAACCTGGATGCTGTTGCCGACGAGTTCCGCCAACTGATGCGCGTGTCGAACCGTCTTGGTTTCTCTGTCCGCATGATGATTTCCGGCCACGCGGACGCCATCGGCAACGAAACGGCGAACCTATCCCTCAGCGCGGCTCGAGCCGAGGTCGTCCGCTCCATGCTCAAGACGCGGGACATCGCTCCGGAACTGCTCACCGTGCGCAGCGCCGGTCCACTCGAACCCGTGCCCGCTGCCAAAGGCAGATCAACCGCGGCGATGAATCGCAGAGTTACATTCACCGTGATTACTGGCGAGTAAGATCCTTATGCTTCAGAAAAAGGTTTGTCTGTTGGGGGGATACGGGGTCGGCAAGACCAGCCTGGTTCAGCGCTATGTTCAAAGTATCTTTTCGGACGCATATTTGACCACCGTTGGCGTCAAAATCGAGAAGAGGATGGTGAACGTTGGCGCCGCAGATGTCGCTCTTATCCTCTGGGACATTGCGGGCGAGGACGAGGTCCAGACAATACGTACAAGCTATCTTCGCGGTGCTGCGGGATATCTCCTGGTCGTCGATGTCACGCGGGCTGAAACGCTCGAAGTTGCCAAGTCGATACAGGCACGGGTAACTTCGGAAATAGGTTCGGTTCCCTTTCTGTTCCTTTTCAACAAGACGGATCTGAAGGAGGACTGGCAGATCCCGGAACAGTTCCTCGAAGACTTGAAGGACGCGGGATACCTAGTTCTCCGGACCAGCGCCAAGACCGGTGAAGGGGTCGAAGAAGCCTTTCAGGAACTCGCGAACCGGATGGTGTCGTGACCGATGCTGGATATACCTGCCCGTATTTCAGAATGGCTACTGCTCCTCGTTAAGTCCCAGCGCTCCATAGCCTATCTCCTCATCAACAACGAACTGGTCCTGATCAAAGCAGGCGGAGAGCTCGAATACTACGGACTGGCTGACCTAAAGCACCAGCACTCCGCCAGCAATCAATTGCCATTCCTGGAAGGTCTGCTGCCCTTAGAGGAAACACCTTTTCTTTTTCAGTCCGTGGGAATGCCTAGCGGACGTGTGGCGGACGTTCATTTTTTTGCCGACGAAGACATGACGTGGGCCGTGCTCCTCGATGTGACCGCGGAACATGACTCTGCAAGGAAAATCCAGCAGAAGGCGTACGACATGACGCTGTTGAGCCAGCGCGAGGCACGCCTCATTGCAAAGCTCGAGGCCGCGCACAAGGAGCTGACGCTGGCCCACCGCGACTTGGCCGAATCCCGCGATGAGCTTCTACGGATCCACAACCGGTTGCAGCAGGAATTACGCGATGCCGAGCGCTATGTTCTTGCGATCTTGCCGGCGCCCGTCGCCGAGCCTTTCGCAGTTGACTGGCTCTTCGTTCCTTCCACGGAACTGGGAGGGGATTCATTCGGTTATCACTGGATCGATGGCGAGCACTTTGGCCTATACCTGCTGGACGTCTGCGGACACGGCGTCGGCTCGGCGTTACTGTCGATCACGGTAGCGAATACGATCCGATCCGGCGCCTTGCTGAACACCGATTTCCGTATGCCTGAAGCGGTACTGGGCTCGTTGAATCAGGCTTTCCAGACGGAACGTCAAAACGATCTCTATTTCACCATCTGGTACGGCGTCTACCACCGCCCTACAGGAAGGCTGCGCTATGCGAGCGCCGGGCACCCATCGCCAATTCTGGTGAGCGATGCAGGAGAAGAGCACGGCAAAGCAAAGTCGCTGTCGGGCTCTGGTCTTCCTGTGGGTTTGTGGCCGGGCGTCGCTTACGAGAGCAAGGAGTGTACTCTCGCCGGCCCTGCGCGGCTATTCCTCTTCAGCGACGGCGCTTACGAAATCATGCGGCCGGACGGCACCCTGCTGACAGTCGAAGCTTTCGAAGAAGTCCTCACACGCGCAGTTCCCGAAGGCGCATCGGAACTGGAAGAGCTCCTCCGTTTCGCTCGAGACTTCCACGGCTCAGAAGACCTCGATGATGATTTTTCAATCATTAAGCTGACGATCTGACGGAATCGCCTCTGCCCTGCCAGCGTACTCTCAGCAAACATCCCCACGACAAAGCTAACGGGCGGAGACGGAACGCGACCCTCATACTTTGAGTGCCGTGGTCAATCCCTTCTTGAGGAACTGGGGCGCTGATTTAGGATCGCGGGGGGTGCGCCTGGACGAATAGTTCGAGGTCCGCCCTTTCATCGTCGTGAAGTTGTTGGAGTTTCCGCTCGATCTCCTCACGCAACGTTTGCCGTTCATCCTTCGTAAGCCGCCCTCCCTTGAGGTTGTTTTGCGCCGTGAGTTGAGCTTTCTTATGCACGGACTCAAGTCGCTTCACCAAATCGTGTTGGGATTGCACGATTGCGAACAATTGACCAGTCGTCCAGGCAAAAGTGAAAAGACCGGACATCGAAATGATCGGGCTAAGGTCCCGCCAGGCTGTGGGGAGAAGTATATCCCCGTAACCGAGGCTGGTGTAGGTGTTTGCGCTGAAGTACATGGCATCCCGCATGCCTGGAATCAGGCCCATCTTGGTCAAAATTAGACCCCAGATGCAAATCTCGAGAACGTGAAGCATCAGCAGAAGGAATACCGTCCCTGCGAAGAGTCGAGTGGCCATTAGGGGGCGCCAACTCTTCTCGAACAGTAGCTCCGATCTTCGATTGTAGAGCCGCACAATCCAATCGAGTCCTGCGCCGTGGACCATGACGACACCGACAAGCAGCAGGCTACCGAGTCCAAGGACTTCAACGGGTATGACTGAGGACAGAATCAGGTCTGCGATGTACGACGATGGTGCCATAGCCAGCCTTTCAACGAGTGTACGACTCGGGCGGCGCTAGCTTCGTCTCAGGATCTTTGGCATCGCAGGTTGTGAAACCGATCCGTGGCATATTCCGGAGTGCCAGAACTGAACGCTGCAACTCGTTATTTGTAGCCATTTCGAGCTCTCTCGAATCAATTAAATGGTTCGCAAAGATTATGAAGCGCCCCCGGCCTGATCGGATAACTGGCACAAGTGACAGGGGTCCGCCAACGAGCGCTTTGGGGGTCAGTTGATGTTGTACTTAACCAAGAACCGGGAATAGGACCTCATCGAGACGAAACGTATCCTAAGGGCAGAGAAGGCGACAGGATACTTATTCCCCTACAAGCAATAACAGCAATCTATCTAGACCATTTAGAACGCAAAGGCCCTGTTATCACCGACGGAAACTCAACTTCCGTTTTAGCCCGTCACCGGGAGTTTGATCCCAACTGGCTTATAATGCCGGGATGCCCCGTCGAATTGCGCGGGTCGTAATTTTCGCTGTAGCTTGCCTGTTGGCTGAAAAGTTGCACGTTATCGCGCGCCGGTTCTGACCATGCAGCGATATGTTCGGGAGGACAGAATCGTGTGGTGGATAAGCTATCGGGGGGAATCGAGGCACGGCGTCGACAACATCGGCGTCTTCGAGGACGACGGCTCCCCGCGCAAGATGCATCCGTTGCTCCTCGATCCATCGCCGGCCGCGCAGCCGCTGCACATTGCGCGCGGCTTCGCACTCGTGGGCGACGACCTCTACATCGCGAGCGCGTGGCGCAAGGATAGCCACATTGCCGTCTACCACCGGCACGGCAACACCTTCCGCTTCAAGGAAGTGCTTGCGACGACCGAGCAGGTTGCGGCGATGGTGCACCCCTTCGACGTGGAGTTGGGGGATGATGGTCGCATCTATGTCTCCAGCCAGGATACCAACACCGTGGTGTCGCTTGTGTCGGCGACCCGCAAACCCGCACCGGTGGCCGCGCACCTTCGCGAGCACTATCCCAACGGGAAGTTTCTCCCCGGCACGCTCGTCGCATCCAGCCAGGGGAGCCTTCCCGAGTACGGTGACCGCACGTCGCTCGATGTGCCATCGCCTCTGGGCCTCAAGGTGGTGCTCGACCAGCACGGCAAGCCACGGCACTCGGTGCGCGGCATCGTCGTGCACCGGAAGCATCTGTACGTGGCGGACGAAGCCGGCGACGCGGTGAAGGTTTTCAATGCGCAGTCCGGGGAGTTGTTGGCCCACATCACAGGGCGGACGCTTAAGGCGCCCGTGCACCTGATCCTGCACAGCGAGACGCTCTACATCGGCGCCTCGGGCACCGGCAGCATCCTCACGCTAGACCTGTCCACGCCGCCGAGCGGAGAGCTCAAGGCGAGTGTGGTGATCGACGGAAAGCTCGACGCCCCCTCCGGCTTCGCCGTCGGCCCCGACGGCGATCTGTACGTGGCCGAGCGGAAGAAAGTGCGGGTGCGGCGCTTTTCCTCCGACGGGAAGAAAAAAGGGACGTTCATTAATAATCTTCCAGACATGCCGGAGTTCCTCGTCTATGTTCCCGAGAATCGGACTGCTTAAGGGCTTCGCGCCGCCCTTGGCATCGGAGCCCCGAGTCTCCAGCCGCCGAAACTTTTCGATCTGTCCGTTAGGAGCTCGCTTCAGCGTCCCCCGCTGAGGCCAGCCTTTTGTAACAGCCCGTGCTCCTCACTGACTTACATCCAAATGGAAGTATTCCCCACCCCCTGTCGCAAACGACAGGTTCCACAACCTTCTAGCTTGTGTTGCACTACATGTGCTCACTCACCGCGGAGAAAGCGGCGAAAGGCTGTGATGCTAAGCAAAACGGCGATGCAGTCGCCGCATCTTCGCCAGGATAACTAGTATTTTGTTGGTTTGTGCCAAGCCACCCGGTGGAGACAATTGATTACGCAAATGCTGCGTAACTTCGCTTGCTCTAAGTGCGAGCTAGATCCGAATCCAAGTTTCTCGCACTACGAAGGAATCAGCATGTCGAAGGTCAGACTGACTACCGGAATCGACGGGGTTGCGCTCCCAATCCTGCCACCGGAGCGCGACGCACGCGTTTGGGCTCGACTCGTGCGCGTGATGTTTTACCTGCCCGGCTTTATGGGCCTGCTGCTGATCAAGACCGGCGAACCGGCGAGCTTTGGCATCACGGTGGAACTACTGATGCTGTCTAGTGCGGCCGCCATCGTCGGTGGCTTATACATCGGCACGGAATCATCGGGTGCCGGCGCTGATCCCTCATCCAAAGTCGGCACTTGGAGCGGATCGCTGGTGCTGGAACTGCTCGCCGTGGTGCCTTTTCTGGATGCGATCCCGGCGCTATTCCACGAACTAGCCCACAGTACGCTGCTGCACACCCACGCACCAGGCGAAGTTGACGTCGCATTGGGTGCCTCCGAATTGCTGCCGATGGTTGCGATCCTGCCTTTCATGCTCTACCAACTCGCCGGCTTTGGGACCCTGGACTTTCTCGTGTCCAAGCCCGTCAACTGGATCATCAACATCGGCATTTTCTGCTTGATCGTCTCCAGCTATATTTTCTACCGCGAGGGCGACTATCCCATGGAAAGGCGGTTGGGAGGCCTTCTAGTAACTGCGATGGTGATTATTGTCTTCTACGGCGTGCTCAAACTGAGGCGGATGCAGGAAACCTACGATAAGGGCTGCCCACCGAAGGCTCCTAAATAACGACTCCCTGACAACTGTCATTTGCGACAGGTGAACGCGAACGGCAGTCGGGAGCCGCAGCCTGGGAATAAAACAGCACTTACACCCAACCTGTCGCTAGTGACAGTTTCAAGCGGCACTGGTCTTTGGATAGCTTAGGTCTTGTCGTCGGCGGGTGTCCCGGCTTGAAATCCAACTGGTTCCGAGCCGGCGACCCCCTACGAGACGAAATCAGCTCGACTCACATAAACCGATGATGAAGAGGACCCTATGAAATCACCGAGTGGTAGCTACCAAGGCGTGGGGACGCAAAGAGTTTGCGTCGTCCTGCTCACCATAATGGCGCTAACCTCTATTGTCTTTGCGCAAACATTCACCTCTGGCGAAAAGGCGAAAGTGAAGGGCGACGATTATAGCCAGAAAGGGTGATCTGATAAAGATTCAAGAGCAAAAGACCGGGTCGACTGCGCTGATCAAGATCACCGACGATACGAAAGTTCTCCGCAACAAATCCAAGGTAGCGTTCCGTCGTCACGAAGACATGGATGTGACAGCCATGGTGCCTGGCTTGACCATTGATGTTGAGGGTGTGGGCAATGCGGATAACCAACTGGAAGCGAGCAAGATCACCTTCTCGCCGGATGAGTTCGCCATCGAAGTCGCACAGCAACAGCAGATCGATGCAAATAAGTCAGCAGCCGGCGACGCACAGGCTACAGCGAACAAGGGAGTAGCCGCTGCGGGCAATGCGCAGACCTCGGCAAATCAGGCGCAAACAACGGCTGATGCAGCAGGGACGACGGCAACCGCGGCCGGCTCCATCGCGATGATGAATGCAGGCGCTGTCGAGATGGTCAACAAGCGGGTTTCGGACCTCGACGACTACCAGACAGTCGCCCAAGCGGTCATCTACTATCCTAGTGGTAAGTATGCCCTGGATGCCTCCGCGAAGGCAGACCTCGACAAGCTTGTCGCTCTCACGGCGTCTACCGATGGTTACTTGATCGAGATCGCAGGGTACGCGTCCAAAACTGGAACAAAAGAATACAACCAACAGCTCAGCGAGGATCGTGCTGAGGGAGTGGCAAATTATCTTCGCAATACAGGGAACATTCCCTTGAGGCGTATCGTTGCACCAGCCGGTTACGGCTCCACCCATCCTGACGCCCAGAATACAGACCCGCAGGGCCGTGAGCTTAATCGGCGGGTCGACGTCAAGCTTATCGTGAACAAGGCGTTTCAGCAGGGAATGTAGTTGCTTTTGTCTCACATCCGCTCACGTAAGGGCAACCTCCGGCAAGATGCGCTGTACCGTGGATCCACAGATCCACGGTCCCTGCGTATCTTGCTTCATCTGCAGCATGGGAGTTGGAGGGCTGCCTGCGCATGCCATCCATCTAGACCCCCAATAATTTCGGGGACCCCGCTAGTATTGCTAGTTCCTCGCAAAGTACAAAGGAACTAACCTCCCAACTGTGTTCGGCACTCTTGTCGCGAACCTTGACAACATGGCTCGCTCAAAACCAAAGGTGCGGAGGTAGGCGTGTTTAAATACGACATCACGAAGTTGAATATAGCGATCGACAAGCTGCTCGAGACTACAACGAACCCCAGGCACAGGTTCATGCTCATAGCGTACAGCCGTCATCGTGCTCTGCAAGTTGCGGGGCGCCTTGAAGAGATATTTGCGTCAGATATGATGAACCCGAACCCCGTATACCATGTGCATGCCGACGGTACTAACGCGGCGTTGAGCGGCCAGGATCAGGTGAAGAGCCTCTATCGTATGTGGGCGGAGACGAGCCAGTGCATCTTCTACACAGAAAACGAGACGGTCGCTGTCGCGGACAACTTCATCGCATCCTACACGACTGTCCATCAACAGGTGTCGGGAAAGACTCTGAAAGGCAACAAGCTGTTGACGCGCCTTCCCACCGCCATCGCCGACCGGTTGCTGAAAAAGGCGCTTGAGGCGAAGAACCTTACGGTCGACGAGAATGATATGTTTATTTACAAGACGGTGCTTGAGATGATCTGGCCCTATGACGATCGGGGCAGGGTCGTCGGCGAAGACGTTTGGGAGCCGACACCAGAGAAGGCTGAACTCATCAAACTCGATCCGGCTAACGTGCTCACCACCGAAAAGGCCGCAAAGCGACTGGCACCGTTTATTAAACCTCTTCCTTCTTTCGACAAGATGGTGCTGGGCAGGGTCGTGGCAGCATGATCGCGGGGGCGCCTGTGCTGAGACCTGGGTATACATGTAGCGCGGCGAGATTTATGCCGTGCTCTTTTGTTTGAGCTTCGTAAACCAGCGAGACGAGGTGCCCAGTCGGCCACTCGAAGCGCTGCTCGAACATTTACTGAGTCGTGCATGCGAGTCTTCTCCCGGGAGCGAGCTCTCACAAGGTAGGCATTGAGCGGCGAGGGGCCGCCTTTCACGGCCCCAACAAACAGCCGTCAAGTTGCTCTTACACGACCTGCTTGCCAACGTACACAATGGGCTTGGCGGCTTCCTTCACTGCCACCTTGGTGCCCCTATAGGTATACTTGGCGGTACGCGAAATCACATGCGCATGGAAATGTTGCCTTGCTGGCTGTTGAATGGCAAATGCGGAAACGCTAGTCGCTAATGCCAGCAAGAACACACCTGAAAGTCGTTTCATTTTACTCATCCTCCTCTTCTAATTTTTAGATTCCCCAGATTGTCTTGAAGTTTCATATTGAGGAAACTCCCGCGTGGCGCGCCTCTTGCAGACGCATCGCCAAATGAGGCAGACAGGCTGAAAGGCCTGCAACGCAATCTTGAAAACAGACGCGAAGGCCCATCGTCATGTATGGGATAAGGGCTTTCCGATTCGGCTTGAGAGCTGCAGGATTAGGCGAGAGGTAGGCGTGCGATCTCAAATGGACACTTGAGATTCGATAGAATTGGGCAAATCGGCGACAGAATGAATGTCATATTTCGAGTACTCTGTGCGCGCCATCGACGTAGACAGCGGAAACCCGCTGAAGGGCATTCCTATCACGCTTCGATACGACCGCTTAACAACCGGCTCGGGGATCAAAACCAAAGTGCACTGCAAGTTTATCCAGCGAAAGATAGGAGATGAAGGCACTGCTCATTTCCCCGAGGCTGGATCACTCAAAGACATCGATGACATCTTTTCCACCCCAATCGAGTATGGGACGGTCTGCCGCGACATTTCAAAACCCGTGATACCAGGAACGGGCATCATCAAATTCAAGCGGCGCTCACTCGGCGAAATGCTTCATTGGATTTTCGTTCGAGACTGACCGATTTGCCTCCCTTCCTCGAGAGGCAGCAAAGCAACTGGCACCGTTTATTAAACCTCTTCCTTCTTTTGATAAGATGGTGCTCGGCAGGGTCGTGGCAGCATGATCGCAGGGGCGCCTGTGCAGAGACCTGGGTATACATGGAGCGCGGCGAGATTTATGCCGTGCTTTTTTGTTTGAGCTTCGTAAACCAGTAGCGAAGGACAGCGGGTTTTCGGAACGGACCTAACAGGGCGAAGATGCTCTCCGGCTTCACAGTTCCTTCACCAGCGGTATTCTCTTCCTGTCATCCCAGCGGTTAACCACTTGCGGCAACGGGCGCCCTACTCGTGGCGCTCATTGAACCCACTCCCGCCTGGCCGCGCTCTCTTCCATGGGCTGCAATCCGCATGTCAGAAACTCAAAAGCACCAATGTTGTCTCTCCGGTAGAGAGCGTTGCTGGCACATTTCGGGGCGACAATGGACTTGGCCCCGCTTCTGAGACAAAATTGGTGCCTGAGGTTCTCAAGATGAATCGCACGGTCAACGCTATCAAGGTTGTCCCCGTACTTTCTCTGCTGCTGGCGAGCGGACTCGCAACCACCGCCTTGCATCGCCTGAGTGCTCAACAATCACCAGCGTCGCCCGAAAACCTTTCCGTTCGACCGGGGACGGCGCCCGGACTGAAGGTGACCGATCTTGGTTCGTCCTCCCGGACGTATCGCGTCAATATGATCAAAGGCGATGAGATCATTTCCGGGTTGCTGGAGTTTGCCGAGAAGAATCATGTCAAGAACGGTCACTTCACAGGGCTCGGAGCTATTGATAAGGCCTCTCTCCGGTGGAACGATCCCGTTCATAAGAGCCCTAAGACGACAGTGATCAATGAGGAAGCCGAGGTGGTCTCACTGGTCGGCAGCATTGCGACGGACAAGGACGGCAAGCCAACCGTGCACGCTCATACCGTCGTCGCCCTGTCGGATGGGAGCACTCGGGGAGGGCACCTGACAAGTGCACGCGTGAGCATTATCGCCGAAATATTCGTCACCGAGGAAGAGGGCGCAGCAATAAACGCAAAGCCGTGAACGCTTATGGTGCATTGGACACGAAGCTGAAGGATGCCAATTAGTAAGACGGAAGTAATACCGAACGTCATGCGATGTGGCAAGCTCGTTTCTGATGCCGCGGGTTGCGTCAAAGAGACCCGGACATTCTCACACCGGGCGAGACAAGCGCGATTTTGGAGCACCTAACCCCACAAAATCAGATTTTGGTGCTTCTGGCTGCGACCACCGGACTTCACATCAGCGAGCTTCGCGGCCTGCAGTGGAAATACGTGGATAGGGCGTTTGCGGGTTCGCTCCCAGAACCGAAGTGAACTGTAGCGGATGGTTGGGAACCGCATAACTGTACGTTAGTCCCCGTAGCGTCCCCGCCATTTGAGAGAACATTTCAAGGGTGATTATAAGTTATTGATTCTATTGGCGTCCCCGATGGGATTTGAATCCGTGTTATCGCCGTGAAAGAGGGTCTCAGGCTATTTTGCACAGTTTGGAGTGCTTTGCATGATTGAGCATAAATCATTTATTACCTATATAGATAGGCCTGTTCTCACTTGGATTTGCTTGCACCTGTTTTGCCGTGTTTAGTTCCCGCTTAGTCCCCGTAGCGTCCCCGGCTTTTCGCCGTATCCCTCTTCCCGACCCTAAGTAAATAGGACACTTACCTTCCGGCCAAGCAGGCTTGACCAGTCAAGCAGAAAAGAGTACACATCCCACGAGCAGCATTACACTCTCTGCTTTCCGCCGGAGGGAAATATGGAGATTGATCGAAGAGCCTTGCTTGCGAGTCTGGGCGGCGCAGCCGTAGCCAGTTTGCTTAGCCCTGAAGCAAAAGCCGACGCACTGGAAGATTTCATGATCGAACACCTGGATGCCCAGGCGGCCCGGCAACAACAGCCAGGAACATCCACAGACAAAAAATTTCCAACGGTGGCCGAGCTGGAAACGCAGATTGAAACCCGAGACTACAGGCGTGGAGCCGGCACTTTATTCGTGGCTACTGGGGGACGCAACACTACCCACACCGTGAAGAGGCTCGCGCCCATGCCGGCGCAACCGACTCTTCTCGATTACTTTCAGCTGAGGTTCGCCCCCGCCAATCACGTGTTGCAGAGCGCCACCCGGGCGATGAAGACGGGTATGACAGAAGAGATCATCTTCGCTTGCTTGATGCACGACGTCGTGCAGACGATGATCAAGCCGGATCACGGGTGGTGGGGCGCGCAGTTAATCGAGCCGTATGTCTCGCTAAAGGTCGCGTTCGCGATTCGTTATCACCAAGCACTGCGTTTTTACCCCGATGAGTCAGTGGGCTACGTGTACCCGGATCTTTATAAGCAGATCTGGGGCGAGGATTACGTTCCGCCAACGTACATAGCAGACACGTACAAGTTTATTCGGAATCATAAGTGGTATATGGAGCCGCGTCTGGTAACTGTCAACGACCTCTATTCGTTCGATCCGAATGCCAAGGTGTCCGTCGAGCCGTTCACCGATATCATTGGACGTCAGTTCAAGCAACCGAAAGAAGGACTGGGATACGACAACAGCCCGGTCGCGCACATGTGGCGCACGATTGCAAATCCGGATCTGCCGCTGTAGTGCGTGGAGACACGGCATCCAGGAATTCGGTGAGGGCTTAGGACTACTCCTGTGCGGGGCTGGCTATGCAAATCGGCCAGCCCGCCGCATTGAGAGCAGTATGGACGACCCGACGTCTAATTCGGGCTTAGGAGCAAGACCGAGAACAGATGGCAACTATCTCAAAGTGGGGTCGGCTCCTGCTGAAAGCGGCCTTCCCGGTCATTGTATTCACCATGGGGGGCGCCCTATGGGCGCAAGCTCCCACGCTCACCATCACCCTGACCGGACAATCGATGATTCAGGTCGGATCTCCGCGTTACCGAGCCCTCTGCGATCCCAACGATCAAGTCGCTGCTGAAGGGCGATGTGATATTCACCAATTTTGAAGGAACGGTCGCGGAACCCGGTGAGCCGAACGCCAACGTGCCCGCACAGGGTCCGGAGTTTCTCGCCCCGCCAGGAGCGCTCGATACATTGAAGGAGTTAGGCTTCAACCTGATAGATACATCCAACAACCATTCCAACGACCTAAAGGTCCCCGGCATTGAGAACACGCTCAAGGAGGCGACCCGTCTGGGCCTGGTTCATGCCGGGACCGGGATGAATATCGAGCAAGCCGCGGCGCCCGCTTACCTGCGCACGCCTAAGAGTACGGTTGCGCTTGTGGCCATGGCGTCGGGACTGATTGCGAAGGGATCCATGGCGACCGCAACCACGCCAGGAGTGGATGAGCTCCGCGTCGGAGCAGGGAACGTGCCCAACGAGGAGGATACAAAGCGCATTCTTCAGAGTATCCGCGATGCCCGTAAGCGGGCCGACATCGTCATCGTATACCAACACAATCACGTCTTCGACAAGCCCTTTGGAACCATCTTCGAAGAGGGGTTGCCGGACCGGTTAAGGCCGGCGGAATGGCTGAAGAAATGGGTGCATGAAGAGGTAGACGCGGGCGCGGATATCGTCGTGATGCATGGCGCACCTCTTCTCCAGGGTATCGAGATTTATCACAACCGGCCTATCTTTTATGATCTGGGGAATTTCTTTTTCAACGCACCCGCGACCATGTGGACGCTGGAAGAGCCGATAACCTGGGAGAGTGTGGTCCCCACCTTGGTATACCAGGGAAAGCATCTGCAATCGATCAGCCTGCAGCCGATACTTCTGAATTATATGGGGAAGGGCGATCCTGACGTTCATGACCCACACGCGAATAACCTCTTCATCGATACACGCGGCTTGCCTGCGCCGGCTACGGGCCAGCGAGCGGGTTACATCCTTGCACGCGTGGCTGAACTCTCACAGCCTTTTGGAACAAATCTCGAGATAACGGGCGATACAGCGAAGATTGACCTGAAAGGCGGGAGGTAAGGGCGTCTCACCTTTGTTCGCACCGTACCTGACGCAGGAGCGGCTCCGTGCTGGGTGATTGTCAATCACGCCGGGACGTACTCGTGAACCTGCCCATTGTGCGGATAGGGAATCCCGAAGCCCAGCCCGGTAATCTTCACGGACGCACGTGCGCGGCGATGCGTGTCAATGAGTATCTGCTAATCGTCGCGCAGGTTTTCATCCTGTGGCTTGCCGCGGGTTAAGGGGTTTAGTGCGCGCAATTCGCTCAGGCCTGCGCTCGCATATCCTTCGAGAATGGCGAAAAATTCCCGATAGGTCGAGGGCACCTTGATATCGTCCGGCACTACGGTGCCCACTGCGTTTAATTTCGCCAGGTCCTCGACGCTAAGCGGTAAGGCCGGAATCTCTATTTTCTAGTCAGTGAGTCGTCCAAGGCCCAACCGGATCAGTGGCACCCAGCAAAAAGATATTTATGCCACACCGCGTCAAACGCGGCCCGTTCCTCGTCACTTTCCAGCAACGAGTATCCCGGTTTTCCGAAAATCATCTCGTAGTAGGTATAAATCCGCTGATTTTTCCCTCTGTCGCCCATAAGCGCTTCTCATACCATTTCTCGAAATAAATCTCCTGAAATTCCTGAAACGTCACCAGCTGGATATTGGTCGGATGCGCCGCCTCGAGCGCGCCGCTTTGAAAGCCAACTGGAAATGACGTAGCCACGGTGGGCACCGCACTCTTGAAGAACGTCCGAAAGGCGTGGACAACCTCTTTCGGGATAGTTTTTCCCCAATTCTTGCACCCGCAGACGATCCGCTGGACGATGCCGTCATGCGTCTCCTCGGCCAGGACGTCGACATCAACGCTACCCCGGGGTAGGGCGATAGTCACATTCCGTCTGGCCTGCAGGCCAGCCTCATTTAGGATGCCGGCGACTAGATCTTCCAGTTCGCCCCATTCGGAGGGCATTCTTGCAGTGATGAGCATTTTACGAGTTTATGCGAACTTCCACTGCACTTATTCTCTTTTTATTCGCCTCTACTCCATGCATGGGCGGCTACGCCTTTTTGGCATTTAGGGTTTGGTGGAGGTGGAGTCCTTGATGCGCTATCGGCGATAATGGCATCCATGAGAAAATTTGCGAGCACTCCTGCGGTGTTCACAGCAAGGCGCGCTTGCGACAGGGATACCGGGTCGCTGTTCGGCGAAGCACCGTGTGCAATACTGGCGTGGTTACGGAGCGTTCCCACATTCTGCACAACAGTTACGAGTCCACTATTGCAGACTCTTAAGCGCTACCGAAGTCTTCGGGTCCGGGCTCAGGCCGAGGCAGTTGACAGCTGCCTTATAGAGATCCTTCAAATCAGCCTTTGCATCTGTTTTACGACCCTTGGATTCAAGAATATGTTTGCAAAGTGTTTCGATGAGCTGCGAACCCCGCGTCAATGCCTCGGCCGGATCCACGGCAAGTGCTTCCTGGGCTTTTTGCCATTGCTCCAGTACCTTTGGGTAGCCCAACTTGGTCGTCACATCGACGATCCCGACTTCAAGCTCCCGGAGAGGAAGATTCGCAACCGCCTGCACGGCTTTCACGCCCTGGACCGTGGCCGCGATGTCG
The DNA here is from genome assembly GCA_963746665.1 of uncultured Acidobacteriaceae bacterium. GTDB lineage: Bacteria > Acidobacteriota > Terriglobia > Terriglobales > Acidobacteriaceae > PALSA-350. The sequence goes on from CAVVBW010000001.1 coordinate 1,188,343, forward strand.
GTCTCGAAATTCGAGATAAGACTGGCGGTCAACGAATCCATGACTTCGGGAACGGCAAGAGCTCGCAGCCAAACCGGGTGGCAGTCATCCAGGTCCTTTAGGGAATACGTCGGTTCGAAGCCCTCATGGTGATCGATGAGATCTTCCTCGGTGTTCCGGTATGCAACCCGAAGCGCGCCATTAAAACTCAGGAAGCCATAGAAGCTATCGCCATCGCCTTATTCCTCAAGCATGCACTATCCGCTCCTCCCGTGGACATCTCTTTCTCCCACGGCGTCGCGCAGCAAGGTGTCGAACTCCTTCAAGCGATTACGAAGTTCTTCGTTGCGGGCTTCACTCTCTTTGGCACGGGCACGCAGCTTGGAGATTAGATCGCTCATCTGGTCGGTGTGTTTTTATCTCGCACCCTGACGCCTGGTAAATGCGGGGACAGGTAAATGCGGGGACAGGTAAATGCGGGGACAGACGGAACGTTTTCTGATACTGTGTGAGCCGTGGCGCGCTTCGCTCGGGTGGTGGCGGTTGATGTTCTCTACCATCTGACGCTGGGGACCTCGGAGTTCATCCATGCTCTCGAAGAGGCGACGCAGCGGTGCCTGGCCTCACGAAAGGGAGGCCATCCAGGAAGGTCGGTCTGAGGAGAACTCGTCTTCGACCCCAAGTAGCCTGCTCGTACAGTTAGCGTTTGGTCCATGCCTTTGGCTCCCGTAGGAACGAGGAACGTTCCGTCTGTCTCCGAATTTCCCGTCCCCGAATTTCCCTGGCCGCTACGCTTGGGCGCTCCTGTATTTTATAGTTCATGGATCCGAGTGGGCAGCAAATCACTGAAATCGTACTGAGAACTGCAGCGGGCAAAGTGCTTGAGCTCGGGTTCGACAAGATCAAATCCGTGCTTGGCCGCGTGAAGACTGAGCTTTCGACTCCTCAGTTCGAGATCGAAAAGGCGATCACAGATCATTGCTCACACGTTAAGCGCTGGGCAGATGACGTTTCTTTCACTGAGACAGCTGTAGGGCGTCGCCTGTCTGATGTTTTCGTGCCTCTCGATATATATCTCACCAGGAGACGCAGTCAATACGACCCGCAAGGAACCCCTGATGTAAAGCTCGAGGATGCTCTTTCAACCGAGAAACAGAGTTTCATCGTGCTCGGACACCCCGGTGCCGGCAAGACGACTGCCCTCAAGCACGTCTGTAAGCGCTTTCTCGAGGAGCCTAACTTCCTCCCGGGCTATCAACTTCTGTTCTATCTCTCCTTGCGAGATCTGAATCTGGCCTCGTCGAGCACCGCGCCTGAGTACATTCGTCGCTCGATACAAGAGATGCTCCGTTTACGAATCTCCTATCCCGAGAGCCTTTCTGGAGAAGAAAACGCAGGCGCACGACGCTCTATCAGAGACAGCGTAGTTACTGACTGGCTAAACACGGTCCAGGCTTTGATCATTCTCGACGGCTTCGACGAGATCACCTTCAAACAACGACGCGATATGGTCGTGGAGGAGCTCAGAAAGCTCGCTGTTCATCTCACCGACGCGGCTTTCGTAATGACGACCCGCAGCGGCGAGTTTAGTGCACACATCGAAAGAGCACGGACCGTAGAAATTAAACCGTTCAGTAGTGAACAGATCAATGATTTTGCAGCGCGCTGGCTCGGGGCCGACGACGCTAAGAGCTTCCTAGCGCAACTAGCCGACTCACCCTACCACGACACCGCAATCCGGCCGCTAACACTGGCTCATCTCTGCGTAATCTTCGAAAAGAGTAAACGAATTCCAGCGAAACCTAAGACTGTCTATCGCAAGATAGTTCGGCTACTGCTTGAGGACTGGGACGAAGCCAAATCAGTGAGGAGGGAGTCAGCATATGCAGAATTTGAAGCTGACAGGAAGGAAGAGTTCCTGGCAAATCTCGCCTACGAACTGACTCGGCAATTCAAGACAACTACATTTAGCAAAGACCGTCTACTCAGATGTTACAAAACTATACATGGAAACTTCGGGTTGCCCTTAAATCAATCGACCAAAGTGGTCGACGAGCTCGAAACCCATACTGGACTGTTCTTCCAGAGCGGGCACGATAGCTTTGAGTTTTCTCACAAATCGCTTCAAGAATTTCTAGCTGCGGAATTCATGGTAAGGCTGCCGTCGATCCCTAGCAATATGATCGAGCTACAGATCATGCCCAATGAACTTGCAGTGGCGACTGCGATATCCTCTCAGCCGAGTGAATATCTAACTCAGCTTGTCACTGAACACTTCGCGCGCATAAACACTTCCTTCCAGTTCACGCGCTCGTTTGTTAGCAGGCTGATTCTCGAAGATCCCGATTTTGAAGACACTCCGCGGGTTGGTTTCACTTTATTGGTCCTGTATTCTCAATACTTGCAGGCCGTTTTGAAAACAGAGGAACAACTGAGCCTTTTCGTCATGGATCAGCTCGCGAAAGAATTTAATGCCTTGGGCGAGAGAATCAAGAGGCGCGTACCGATGGACGAACTTGATCAAGCCTTTGATCGGGCTGGGAGAGTACACACTTTCGAGGGCGAGGTGGTCTGGCTTCTTAAACGGAAGAAGGGGCTTTCATCCCGCCTTCGACGTGCGGATCTGAGCATTCTGCCCGATGAACTATACCTCCGTGAAAACTTACTCGCGCCTGTTCCTGACGAGTCACCTCAAAACGAGAGGCCGGCTGACCCTGCAGGCTCTCCCGATCCTTCGGCCCCCCAACTAAATCCTCCGTTGGGACCGCGGGCGCATTGATCTGACGTAAATGCGGGGACGGACGGAACGTTTTCTGATAGTGTGTGAGCCGTGGCGCGCCAGGAAAGTCGGCCGAGGGTGCGAACCAGAGTGAACTCGTCTTCGACCCCAAGTAGCCTGCTCGTACTGTTACCGTTTGGTCCATGCCTTTGGAGTCCCGTAGGAGCGAGGAACGTTCCGACTGTCCCCGAATTTCCCCATAGGTTATGGCGATGGGGCTGCTGTCTTGCCAGTAACCCGTTTTTATTCCCCTTTGTTTCAATCCGGGTGTGTGATACGATTTCTCTGGCGTCAGATGACTCTCTGAGCTTCTGATGACTATCACTTGGCAGCATACGCCGCCAAAAAGGAAGTGCAAAATGTTGTTTCCCACCAAGGTACTCGAACTCAATCCCCGCGACAATGAACACATCAAACGGCTGAATGACCCCGCCGACGCTGGTCTATTTCATCTAGAAACCTGGCTCCCATTTGGGGAAGCCGCAAAGCTGGAGCGCGGCAACGCAAACGTAAGACCAGCGTCCGAGAGAAAGAAACCATTCCGCGACATGGTCTCCACCGTTGAAAACAGCCCCTCGACCTTCCATAGGAAAAATCGAGGAATTATCTACGTTTGTGGCAAATTCGAGGTAGACAACAAAAACAAGGCGTTGAGGGTAACCATCCCCGCTATCGACCCGAAAGACTTCGAGGACCTTGAGAACGGCGAACCCAAGTTTGGAATCGCAGATGGCGGGCACACCTTCGAGGTCATCCAGCAAACGGTAGCGAGAGCCAACGAATTGAATGAGCGCGAGGGGTGGACGGAGCCCTTCGTTCGCGTTCACTTCTTGGCTGGTCAGGCATTCGAGAGCGGTGAGCTTGAGCAGCTTGTCGAGGCGCTAAATACGTCTTCCCAAGTGCAGCAGTTCACTCTCGACGAATATCAGAACAAGTTCGATGAGTTGAAGGATGCGCTGCAAAAAGGCGGCTTCGACCCGAGGCGAAGTCGCATTCAGGGAAAATGAGGACAAGGAATGGGACGTTCGCGAAATTGTCCAGCGAATGGCCTGTTTCCTGAAGGAGCGCTGGAAGACCACTCAACCCGCGTCCATGTACCGGTCGAAAGGCAAGGCGCTCGACCTGTACACGAACGAAGTCACGCATGAGGAATTCAAGAAACTTTACGACGTAGCAGCCGATGTCGTCACGTTGCCCGAATTCATCCAGTCGGAGTTCAGCAAGGATACGGGCAGAGGGCGCAAGTTCGGCAAGCTCGGGGGCGTGAAGACTCTCAAGAAACCCCAAACTCCCGCTGGTACGAAGTACACCACCGACCACCAAATGGACTTGGCGGAATCGTTGCCGATTGCTGCTGCGTTCAGAGAGTTGTTGGAACTGAAGGGCGACAGATACTTCTGGAAGGTGGACTACAAGGAAGTGTTCAAGGTCGCTGGCGACGAGCTATACAAGACGCTCGTGAACAAGGTAAGAACAACGAAGGCGGTCAACGCTCTCGGAGCGGACACCGAGTATTGGACTCAATGTGCCAATATCGTTCTCCGCGCCAAGATTGAAGTGCTGAATAAGTAAGATCGGCTCTTTAACATTGCAAGTCTTCTTGGGTGGAGCGATTTGCTTCACCCCAATTTTTTCGTTTACATCGAGAGAGCATGGAAAAGGTCACCCCAAAGACTGTACTGCGACATGCATGAGCACCTTGCATAAAAAGAAGTCGCAAAATTCGGCCCCGAGGATCGTGTCCGGGGCGCGTGGCCGCTCAGAACACTCTTTGTAACTGCTGAGAGAGATTGTTGCACGATACTTGCGCAGGTGCGGCATTTCATGCGGAGTGCGGGATCTTGGTGCGGTAATGCCGCGCCAATTAGAAGTAATCTAGTCAATGATATGCGCTGTATCGCTTGCATTACCGAATTCCGAACCACCCCTGCCAGGCCAGTTGACCCTCCACTCCACCTTAGGCATGGGAACTGACCCATTCCGGCTAGGCCCGGCTCGGGGAAAAGTGGGACCGTGGACAACCCGCTGGAACGGGTTGCCCCAGCACCCGAAGATCATGAGTCGGACTTAGCATTAACTTGTTGATTCTATTTGGCGTCCCCGACGGGATTTGAACCCGTGTTATCGCCGTGAAAGGGCGGTGTCCTGGGCCGGGCTAGACGACGGGGACGCTGGATTAGCCCTCAATGAGCACTCGTTGCCTGAATAAGCACTCGTTGCCTGAATAAGGGATGCGCCAGCCCTCAATCTACCAACTGCAAATAGCGGTGTCAAAAGAAGCTAACCCAGCCTCTCGCAAGGGAACTGGCCTCTTTTCAATGGGAAGAAGCCTTGCCAGGCAGGAAGCAACGGCCATCGGTGAGATATTGCGCCTGCTCGCCCAGGGGAAAGCTCTAAACTGATCCTATGTCGGCCGCCGATCTCAGTGCCGGGATTCTGCCTCTCCAGCCGAAAGGCCCATTCCATAACGAACCGGCTACGGACTTTGAAGATTCCAAAAACGCCGATGCGATGAAACAGGCCCTGGCGCGTGTGGGCGACATGCTCGGGCGCGAGTATGCGATTGTGATCGACGGCGAACGGCTGCGGACCAGAGAGAAGATCGAGTCCTTGAACCCGGCGCGTCCGGGGCAGCTGGTCGGCCTGCACCAGAAGGCCGGCGCCGAACTCGCTGAACGGGCGATCGAAGCGGCACTCAACGCATACCAGGTCTGGCGGTTTGTTGCCCCAGAACAGCGTGCGGCGCTTCTGCTGCGCTCAGCCGAGATCATTCGCGCCCGGAAGTTTGAGTTTTGCGCATGGCTGCTTTATGAAGTCGGCAAGAACTGGGCCGAGGCCGCCGCCGATGTAGGCGAGACAATCGACTTCTTGGAGTTCTATGCACGCGAAGCGCTGCGGTTGGCGAAGGCGGCCCCGCCGATCCAGTATCCCGGCGAGCGTGACGAGCTGCTCTACCTTCCTCTTGGCGTGGGTGTGGTGATTTCGCCCTGGAACTTTCCCTTGGCGATTTTGGCGGGCATGACCAGCGCGGCAATCGTCACCGGAAATACCGTGGTTGTGAAGCCCTCGAGCGATTCGCCAACGATCGCCGCCTACTTTCTCGGCGTGCTCGAAGAGGCAGGGATGCCGCCCGGTGTCGTCAATGTTTGTCCGGGTTCGGGCGAGACCTTTGGAAGAGCCATCGTCGAGCATCCGAAGACGCGCTTCATCGCTTTCACAGGCTCCAGAGATACGGGCCTCGATATTCATGCCCGCGCCGCACAGGCGAAGCCGGGGCAGCTCTGGATCAAGCGAAGCATCCTTGAAATGGGCGGCAAAAATTCGATTGTGGCCAGCGCGGATTGCGATATCGACGATGCCGTCGCGGGCGTTGTGGCTTCAGCGTTCGGCTTCAGCGGCCAAAAATGCTCCGCTTGCTCACGTGCGGTTGTCGAAGATTCCATCTACGAGACATTCCTCACAAAACTTGTAGAGCGTGTCCAAGGCATGCGCGCCGGCGACCCGTTGCAAAACCGGGATCTCGGTCCCGTGATCAACGCGGCCGCAAGGAAGAAAATCCTCTCCTACATCGAAATCGGGAAGAGCGAAGGGCGTCTGTTGACAGGCGGACACGCAATTGCGGAGCCAGAGGGCGGCTATTACCTGGAGCCAACGATCTTTGCCGATGTCAACCCCGGAGCGCGTATCGCCCAGGAAGAGATTTTTGGGCCGGTGCTGGCGGTGATCCGCGCCACGGATTACGATCACGCTTTGGAAATCGCCAACAATACGGAGTACGGGCTGACTGGATCGGTTTACTCGCGCGATCGCCGGAAGCTCGATCATGCCCGTCGCACCTTCCACGCCGGCAATCTCTACTTCAACCGCAAGTGGACCGGCGCCATGGTCGGGGCGCATCCCTTCGGCGGCTTCAATATGTCGGGAACGGATTCAAAGGCGGGCGGCCCGGATTACCTCTCCCTCTTCACCCAGGCAAAATCGATAGCGGAGAAGTTATAGCGCGTACAACGGCGCACAGCTCCTGCGCCTCGACGTAGAGGCTGGCATCCCGCCAGCCTCTACGCCGTACGCATCTGAACAGTGCTTCCGGCCTCTGCCGCGGCCGCGGCCAGAATCCTGTGGTGGATGGTAAAGAGCGCCAATTCCAGGCGATCGGAGACGCCGGTCTTGTCATAGACGCTGCGCAGATAATTCTTGATGACTTGTTCGGTCGTGCCCAGGCGCAGAGCAATTTCCTTGTTTTTGCATCCCTGCACGATCAAGGCAACGATCTTCATCTCCTTGGGAGTAAGCCGGTCGCGAACCCGCGCGCCTACGGAGTCCTCTTCTTCCGAGCCGGCGACCTCGACCGGCCGTTGAATCGAGGAGAAGCCCTTGATCACGCGATGTACGCACTCGACCAATGCTGGGCCCGTTGTGCTGCGATAGACGACGCCGCGGATATCGTGCGTGGTGAAGATCTGCGATGGCTCGCCATTCTCCGCAATCACGACGGCGCGGCTGCCCGCAGCCTTCACATGCGACATCAGGTCTTGATAATCAAGCCGGAGCCCGGATGCAAACAGGACGATCGAGGAACGGTAGGCATCGACGGAAAGGATCAGGCGTTCAAAGTCGGCACATTGCGCGGCAACGCGAAAATCCTCCTCGCTGGCGAGGACCTTGGCGATGCCTGCACGAAAAATTGCCTGATTGTCAGCTAAAATAATCTTATTCATTGAGCTGCTTTCTGCTGTGCTTGGCCCTGGCCTCAAAATCAAGCGCCGTCAGCTGGGAATGTTTTGTCCCGCATCCAACGGATCCATCGACCAAGGCGAAGAACAGTTAAAAACACTATCGGCTGCCGCTTGGCGGCAAAGTCTCCAGTGTTCCAATTTGTAACGAGCGTCCCGCTTTGCAACCGCTACGACGATGCGTTTTCTGCAACGGTTCCCTTCTCGGGAATGACTGCGAATCGATAGAGATCCGTTGGTCTCAAGCCTAGCGAGTCGGGCAGGAAAGAAAACTCCACGAAAGTGGCAGGAATGCACACGTAAGTTGCTCTTCTATGGCCTGTTAACTCCATTGGGAGGGTAGCGATGGAAGGCGAGTTTTCGTTCTTTAAGGCTCGCCGATCCAGTCGTGTAAGCGAGTCGTGAGACCCATTTTTAGGGCGTGGATTCGGGTGAAGGTGACAGCCAATAACGAGCTCTGGGCTCAAATCAAATAGACTGGGGGGAACATGGCAAAGCCAGTCATACTCGCGGTGGATGACGATATCAGCGTCCTCGAGACGGTCGTCCAGGATCTGCGCCGGCGATATGGCGCGGGTTACCGCATTTTGCGCGCAGGGTCGGGCCAGGCGGCGCTCGATATCTGCGTCCAGTTGGAAAAACGTGGAGATACGGTAGCTTTGTTTCTCTCTGACCAGCGTATGCCGGGGATGTCGGGCGTGGATTTTCTGTCCCGCGCCATCAGCCATTTCCCCGATGCGAAGCGCGCGCTCCTGACGGCCTATGCCGACACGGAAGCAGCCATCCGGGCCATCAATGCGGCCAAAATACACTACTACTTGACCAAACCTTGGGACCCGCCGGAAGAGCGCCTCTACCCGGTTCTGGATGATCTGCTGGAAAGCTGGAAAGAGGGCTACACTCCGCCATTTGAGGGCCTGCGAGTGATCGGCGCCCGGTATACGCTGCGCGATCATCAGGTCCGGGAGTTCCTGTCGCGGAATCATGTTCCTTATGTCTGGCTCGATCCGGAACAGGGCAAGGAGGGGCTCGATCTACTGGGCAAGTTCAACCTCGATGACCGCAAATTGCCGGTCGTCTTGTTTCCCGATGGCTCGTCGCTGGTCCAGCCGGACCAGCTTCAACTGGCAACCAAGATCGGCCTGCGCACCCAGGCAACGAAGGAGTTCTATGACCTGGTCATCATCGGCGCAGGTCTGGCAGGTCTGGCGGCGGCGGTCTATGGCGCGTCGGAAGGGCTGAAGACGCTGGTGATCGAAAGCGACGCGCCCGGCGGGCAGGCAAGCTCGAGCTCGAAGATTGAGAATTATCTGGGCTTCCCGGCGGGGTTGAGCGGCGCGGACCTGGGCCTTCGGGCTTACACCCAGGCTTACCGCTTTGGCGCGGAGTTTCTTACCCAGAAAGCCATCGGGATTCGCACAGAGAGTAACTACAACTTTGTGCAACTGGCGGATGGCCGTGAGGTCTCCTGCCACGTTTGCCTCATCTCGGCTGGAGTCAGCTATCGCCGGCTGGATACACCTGGCTTGGACCGCCTGACAGGGGCGGGGGTCTACTATGGAGCGGCGATCATTGAAGCAAAAGCGTGCAGCAACGAAGAGGTATACATCGTAGGGGGGGCAAACTCAGCGGGCCAGGCGGCAATGCACTTTTCCAGATACGCCAGACAGGTGACCGTGCTCGTCCGCGGCGTATCCCTCGAAAGGACCATGTCGAAATACTTAATCGATGAGATTTCTGAAACATCCAACATAGTGGTAAAAACCAATTGCCAGGTGATCGAGGCATTGGGACGGAGCCGGCTGGAGTGTCTGTTGCTGCGGGGGCCACAAGGCGATGAAACTGTTCCGGCGAATGGCCTCTTTATCTTTATCGGAGGGGCGCCCAACACGGATTGGCTCCCAGGATCGATCCTGCGGGACTCCAATGGTTTTGTGCTCTCAGGCGCAGACCTGAAGACGGATGGACGGCTGCCCAAGGGTTGGGATCAGGCACGCGAGCCATATCTGCTCGAAACCAGCGTGCCGGGAATATTTGTGGCGGGTGACGTCCGTCACGGGTCAATAAAGCGCGCGGCTTCCGCGGTAGGCGAGGGATCGATCGCGGTGCAGTTCATGCATCAGTATCTGGCGCGGTTTTAGGGCCTGTTCAATAGGCGCTGGAATAGGGGCGCGGTGGCGAGCATGGATTCGTGGCAGGTTAGAGAATGAAGGAAGTAGCGCAAAGTCCGAAGATGGAATCGGTCGAGGCGGCGAGCCTCGAGCTGGAATTACAAAAGGTGCCGATGTTCGCCGGCACCGCTCTCGAAGACCTTGCATCACTCGGCGTCGTCGAGGTGGTCCATGCGAACCCGGACGACGACCTGTCGGATTTAGTGAAAAGCCGGCGTGGCCTTTGGGTGACGCTCGAAGGCGAAGTTCGCGTTTCTGGGCGCGAGGACGATGGAACATTGACGCTCTTCGGCGTTATGGGCGTCGGTGAAAGCTTTGGCGAGGTCCCCATGCTGCTTGGGAAAGAGGCACGGGCCGTTGCCATCGCCACCGAACCAAGCAAGTTGCTTTATCTGAAAGAAGAGACTTTTTGGAAACTCATGTACCGCTGTCCGCAAGTGCGTGAAGTGGTCTTGAAGAACATGTCGAACCGCCTCCAGGTCTATCAATCCCAGGCACTCCACAAAGAAAAATTGATTGCGCTGGGCACGCTCACAGCGGGCTTGATGCATGAATTGAATAATCCGGGCGCCGCAGCCCGGCGGGCAGCCTCGCAGCTGAGAGAAAATCTGAGCCGGCTGCAACTGATCAGCCTGCGTCTCTGCAGCGGCGAGCCGAAGACCGAAAGCCAAATGGAGTGTCTGCGCAACCTGCAGCAGCAGGCGCTCGATCCGCAAAAGCACGCAAAGATGAATTCGCTCGATCAGTCCGATGCGGAGGAACGATTGGCGGAGTGGCTCGAATGCCAAGGAATAGAAAATGCCTGGGAGTTGGCGCCCACCCTGACGGATATTGGCCTCGACGAGGAGAAACTCAGTTGCGCCCAGCAAGAATTCTCGGGCAATTCCTTGTCCGACCCGCTGAACTGGGTGGCAGGCCTAACCTCGAGTATGCAGCTGGTCGGGACCGTCGAAGAAAGCGTTTCACGCGTAACCGAGCTGGTACGCGCGGTCAAGAAATATGCCTATGAGGACAAGAAGCTGCACCATGAACTCGATATTCACGACGGCCTCGAAAGCACCCTCATCATCCTGGGGCACAAGCTCCGCCAAAAAGAGCTGACCGTGGTAAGGCAGTTCGCCGCCAACCTTCCGCAGATTTCGACCACGGGCATCGGCCTCAACCAGGTATGGACGAACCTGTTGGACAATGCCATCGATGCCGCCCCTCAGAAAGGCACGATTACGCTATGCACTCAACTGGAAGGCTCCCGGGTCTCAGTGGGCATTGTCGACAATGGACCAGGAATCGCTGAAGAGCACAAGGCGCATATCTTCGAGCCTTTTTTTACCACCAAGCCGGCCGGCGAGGGCACTGGATTGGGACTCGACATTGTTCACCGGATTGTTGTCGATCAGTTTGGGGGAGAGATTCAGATTGACTCGGTACCGGGAAGGACGGAGTTCCTTGTTATCCTCCCTCTGCGCTCATAGAACCGCTTGGAACCGCTTGCATTCCCGTCCAAGGTGATAGCTGGCTCTAGTGCGTTTCGTGCTCCTCGTTGGAAGTCTCGGCGTGTCCGCCGGTTCCCCAGATAATCAGTGTGGCGAAGAGACCCAGAAATAAAACGATGACTCCGACAACTTCACCCATACCTTGCTCCCCTTTCAACACCTTCAGTTTATCCCGATTCGCCGTGCCGCGCAGCCTTTAGAGCCTTGTTCATAACAAGATCTAGGCGCGATCCGTGGATGCAGCGGGATATTCGATATTCTTGGCCGCGATCCAGGCCTTGACGTACTTCTGGTTCACATAAGTGGAGTGGTAGAGATGAAGGATGAGCCCCTCCCGCCCGTCGAGAAAACCCAGCCGCAAAATATAGTTATATACAAAGGTTGCGATTGGATTCAGCACGACGTTCATAATGAAGGCCCCTGCGGAGTCGCTGGTCTTGCCTCTTCGCAGTAAGAGCGGAACGCTTGCTGTGCTGTAACGGTCCATGTGCTCTAAATAAAGCTTGATGGTTGGATATTGATAGTGGAGCAGATTTTGCTTGAGCTTGCCTGTCGGCCCCTTCCACTTGGGGGTGGCATGAGGTTCCGTGTCCTCGGGCAACCGCGCCGTACCCGCCTCAAAGAGCCGGAGCTTGCGGTCGGGGTAAAGGCCCCCATGCTTCATCCAGCGTCCAAAGATGCAGTTGAGCCGGGGAACAGTGTATGCCTGGAACTCCGGCTTGCCGGGGAGCTCTTGAATCTCCAACTGTAATTCCGGCGTCAGCACCTCGTCCGCGTCCAAAGAAAAAACCCATGGAGAAGTGCACTTGTCGATGGCCGAGTTTACACCAGGCCCATAGCCTCTCCAGGGCTCGAAATAGACCTTAGCGCCATGCCGCCTGGCGATTTCTACCGTGTTGTCGGTCGAGCCCGAGTCGAGCACCACGATCTCGTCGGCCCAAGCCACGCTCTCGAGAGTGCGGCCGAGATTGGCCGACTCGTTTTTGGCAACAATGGCTATGGACGGTTTCATACAAGCCTTGCTTGGTAGATTCGAAGGTTCACGAATGCCGCCTCGACCAACGGGACCCGAAGGCCCAGTTTGTGCCCTCGTTCCACCAGGTCACCAAGGATCTGATCGGCTTCGACGCGGCTGCCATTGCTCATATCGCGGTACATGGAGGCCGTGAGCGTTGAGCCACGAGCAGTCAGCATCTTCCTTGCTCTGGCAACAACAGACTCGCCCGGTGGATATCCGCACGCTGTTGCGATCGCGCTGCATTCATCGAATATCTTGAGCGGGATGGACGAACCTCCCGGAGCGGCCTCGATCTCCCCGATGCTGCCGCGCATCAGGCAGGTTGCGGCGCCCAGGCTTCCGATCAGTATCCATTTTTCCCACATCTCGTGGAGGATATCGCTCGAGAGATATGCGTTGAAGCCCGCCCCCTGCATCTCGCTGTTGAGAGCTTTCATACGCTCTGAGGCGCCGCCTTTGCGCTCGCCGTAAACCAGATCCTGAGTCCCTAAAAGCTGCACAATGCGGTCATCCTTGTCGAGCTCGGTCGAGACGCGGCAAACGCCTCCGAGTACGGCATCCTCGCCGAATTTTGTTACTAGTACTTCAATATGGCGCATGCCGTTCAGGACCGGGAAGATCATCGTGTCGGGCCCCACTGCCGGAGCAAAATCGTTCATCGCGGATTCGAGAGAGTAAGCCTTGACGCTGAGAAGGATAAGGTCGTACGGGCCGCTGATCTCGTTGGCAAGAGCGACCTTGGGATGGATCGAGGCGTCTCCGTGCGGACTGACGATGCGCAGGCCACTTTTCCGCAGGCTCTCAGCTCGCCGGCCATGGACCAGGAAGGTCACATCGCGCCCGGCCTCGGCCAGACGGCCGCCAAAATAACCGCCTGTCGCGCCCGCGCCGATTACCAAAATTCGCATTGCCATATGTTTTCGCTCCTCCATCAGCCCTCTCAAAGAATATCAAGCGCTAGCAGGTTGCTTTCGCCTTCGAAACGGCGTTAATATGCAACCTGGAGGTTGCATAAAATGAAAGACCGCATTGAGAAGCGGATTGAACTCAAGGCGCCGATTTCGCGCGTCTGGCGGGCGCTGACCGACTATCGCGAGTTTGGCGAGTGGTTTCGAGTGAAGCTGGATGGTCCGTTTGTGCTGGGCCAGACCTCGCGCGGCTACATCACCCATCCTGGCTACGAGCACGTCCTATGGGAAGCCGTGGTGCAGAAAATGGAGCCGGAACGCCTCTTTTCCTTTACTTGGCCGCATTCGAAATCATTGGATCGAGCGGAGTATTCGGCGGACTACTCGAACGCCCCGACAACGCTCGTCGAATTCACCCTGGAGAGGACCCCGAGTGGCACATTGCTTGTGGTCACTGAGTCCGGTTTTGACCAACTCCCTGTTGATCTTGGCCCGGAAAACTTCCGTAGGAACGATGGCGGCTGGACAGAGCAGATGAAGAACATCGAGGCATATGTCGCACAAGGGTCATAGCGGTATCACGGCTAAGCGCCGGGGTCATGCGCCGGTCTTTGCCGCGTTGGGGGATGAGACGAGATTATCGCTGCTTGCGAAACTCAGCGGCGGGCAGCGATTTTCGATCTCTCAGCTCACAGAAGGTTCCAAACTGACCCGGCAGGCAATCACCAAGCACCTCCGGGTCCTGGAGCGCGTAAAAATTGTGCGCTGTGTCCATTCCGGCCGCGAGAGCCGGTTCGAGTTCGATCCAGTGCCGATTGACGGAATTAAGGAATACCTCGATCTCGTCTCTCAGCAGTGGGATCAGGCGCTGGTCAGGCTAAGATCCTTCGTCGAAACCTGAGTCCGGCCGCGCGGCGTATGCCTTCACGGCTTGCGCGCGCGTTGCCGGCGGAATCGCCGTTGAGAGGGCCGGCGCGGCACGAAGATGGGAAGAGGGCGTGAGCATTGCCCGATGCGAAGTGACAAAAGACCGCGCAGCAGGTGGCTACGAGGCGTGCTCCACTCGGGCGCTGGATACCAAAGCCGTTTCCAGCCGCGATGTGCCAGCCGCTTTCGCCGTGCGATGCCAATGGCTTCCTGCCGCCAGCCGGGCAGGCAAAATTGCGCCGCGGGTAGTCGCTTTCGCCAAAAGTTTCCGGCAATCACTGCTTCCTCGTCCGCCGCTCATCTTCAGGCCGCGCCGGGCTGGGTGGACCGGTTTTTATCGCCGTGCGTTGCAACCGCGCGAAGCGCTGTCTGGCTATCGCGAGGACCGCCGTCGCCAGCATCCCCAGGGTAAAAATCCAACTTCCCGCACTCACCATGATTTCGCTGCTTTCCCCTAAGCTCATCAGAACCCGATTCATTTTCAAAAAACCAAAAGAGTATGCGCTGGAACGGTGTTATAAACTAGCCCTCTAAAAGAGCAGCGAATTTGTCGTGGATAAATCACAGGTGACTTCCATGAGCGTCCGCTATCGCCCGATGCGGCTGAAGGATGTCCCCCAATGCGCGAACCTCGTTGCGGGGCACGCGATTTCCGGCCCGCGGTATGGAAACGCGATCGCGGATTTGGCCCCCGCCTGGCGTCGCTTGCTTTGCTGTAACGGCTTCGCTTCAACGGCGGTGTTTGAAGAAGTAGGGGGAGCTGCCCCTCGACTACTCGGAATCGGTATTAGCGTATTTATTACCGACAGGTTCCTGCGTGAATTGAAAACGCCACCGTACTTCTGGATCGGTCCGGAGCTTGCGAAGCGCGTGGCGCAGGGCGATCATTCTCCGCTTCTTTCCGACAAACAGATCAAGGAAGCCAACTCGCGGGGCGGTCTGAACCTTGCCGTGTGGCACGGCTGTGTTCGCGTGGAGGATATGAGACTGGCGGAAGTTTATAAGGAGGTCATGACCGCCTTCCTTACGGAGCATCGCGGTTTTCTCGTCAAAGAGCTGGTTGCCCATGGGGAGACCCCGGAGCACCTGGAGGGGATGCGGAATACCGGCGGGTTTCTACTGAAGCCGGATGGATGCTATGGCGATTTCGAAGGGAAGAGCTCACACGATATTATTTCGCGACCCCATGTCATCGGCATTACGCGCGCCATGGCGCTCAAACAGCACGGTTCGTGGGTTGGTTCTCTTTTCATGTATCAACCACCGCGGCTCGGCTTTAGCGGGAGCGAACAGCGATTGCTGCTTTCCGCGCTCGCAGGTGGAACGGACGAGGATCTGAGCGGCGATCTGGGTGTCTCGCTCTCCACGGTCAAAAAAACTTGGCGCTCGGCCTACGATCGCGTGGCTGCGTGCCTGCCTGAATTGATTCCAAGCGATTCGACCTCGGACGACGAGACCCGCAGGCGCGGAAAGAACAAAAGGCAACCTCTGCTCGCTTATCTTCGCGAGCATCCGGAAGAATTGCGTCCGGTATCGCGAAAACTTCTGCAACCGAGCGCCACGCCATCCCGTCTCCGCGTGCGGGAATCCCTGAAAGTGCCATTTTCATTTTGAAGATCGCAAGCCGGCGCTGTGGCGTCTCGACGGCCTCCTGCAGCGACGGCGACAGCAATCCTGTCTATGAAGTCCGTTGCGGGATAATGAAGGAATGGGTTCAAACGGGCAGCGGCAGGTTTTTTTTGGTATCGATTTCGGAACCACGAACTGCTCGGTCGCGATGCTCGAGCCCAGCAGAGAAATCCAGCTCGCCCGCTTTACCTTTCGCGGCGAAGAGGTCCCCTCCTCCCGATCGGTGCTCTACTTCGAAGCGTCGAAGACCGCGAACGGCCAGCGCCGCGTGCATGGCTACTCTGGCCCTGGGGCCATTGACCGCTATCTCGACGCTGAAGAGAAGGGCCGTCTGATCCAGTCGCTCAAGTCGCACCTGTCCAGCCGCTCTCTTACCGGAACCGAAGTCTTCGGTCGCCGGCACCGACTGGAAGAGCTGATTGCCCGCATCGTCAGTGACCTGCGGAAGCGGGCCGAAGAGCAATTCATGCAGCCTGTCAGACGGGCCACCGTAGGCCGGCCCGTGCGCTTTGTTGGAGCCGAATCGGATGAGGAAGACTACTTCGCCGTCTCGCGGCTGCGCGAGGCTTTCGTGGCGGCCGGATTCGAAGAGCTGGAGTTCGAGCTGGAGCCGGTGGCCGCGGCTTATGCCTACGAAGCCACACTGGACCGCGAGGAATTGATCCTGATCGGCGATTTCGGCGGCGGCACCAGCGATTTTTCGCTGCTGCGCGTGGGGCCGGAGGTGCGTCGGCGTGGCCGGCGGCCAGAGGACCTGCTGGGCAACAGCGGCGTGGGGCTCGCCGGGGACGCCTTCGATGCGCGAATCGTCCGCAAGCTGGTATCACCGGCCCTGGGGTCGAATTCCGAGGCACGCTCGCTGAATAAGATTCTCCCGGCGGTACCGGCATGGATCTACGCGCACCTGGAGCATTGGCACTATCTTTCGTTTCTGCGCACCAACAATGTCCGCGAGATTCTAAAGAGCGCGCGGATGCGTGCACTCGAACCGGAGAAGATTGAGGCGCTGATCACTGTGATCGAAGGCGACCTGGGGTACCAGCTGCACCAGGCCGTGCAGAAGGTTAAGTTCGAGCTTTCGCAGAAGGAGTGCGCGGAGTTCGGTTTCCGCGATTCCGCATTCGGTGCATCGACGATCGACCTGTGCATTCCGCTCACGCGCGCCCAGTTCGAGAGTTGGATTGCCGAAGACCTAGCCGCGATCGAGCACAGTGTGGACGCCCTGCTCAAAAGCAGCGGTGTTGGGCCGCGCGAAGTGGATCGGGTCTTCCTCACCGGCGGCAGCTCCTTTGTACCCGCCGTGCGGCGGATCTTCACGAGCCGCTTCGGTCAAGACCGGATCCGGGGCGGCAACGAGTTCACGTCGGTTGCCCAGGGGCTCGCGCTGCGAGCGGCGATGAGCAGTGACTGAAAAATGCCTGAATGGATTCCAACGATCGCTCAGCCACGCTTAGGCCGGCGGACGGCTCTCACCTTCCCGCTCGTTTGTCCTCCGCAGAAGAATCGATCGTCCCCATCGGACTCGAGTCCTGAGACGTTGAAACCGCGTGGCATCTCGAGGCTCTCTTGCACTTCGCCCGTTTGAGCATCGATTCGCCTCAACTCGCTCTCGTCACCTTCTGAGGTGGCATGCCATAGCTCTCCGTCGACCCAAGTGACTCCGGTGACAAAGCGATTTGACTCGATGGTACGAAGAATTGCCCCGGTGTCGGGATCGATCTGATGGATCTTCCGGTCCCGATACTCTCCCACCCAAAGCGTCCCCTCGGCCCACGCGAGCCCAGAGTCACGGCCGCCGCCGGGCGCTGGGATCGTGGCAAGCACACTGCCGCTCTTCGGATCGATCTTCTGGATGCGGTCCTCGGCGATCTGAAACAGGTGCCGGCCATCGAAGGCTGTTCCAGCATGCGCGGCGACATCGATAGAACGTACTGCCATCCCGCTCGCAGGATCGAAGGCGTTCAATTTGTCTCCGGAGGCAAACCAGACGTGCTGGCCGTCGTAGGTTACTCCATGCACTCTTTCGGCGCCCGGAAAGGGTCCGTACTCACTCACGATTTCGGCTTTTGATCGTTTCATACTTCCACCTTAATCAATCGGCAGCGGAGCGGGGAGTAACAAAGTCGTCGTGAATCCCGGTACGGGCGGGGTGATCCAGCGACGGGCTCGCGCGCGGCCAAACGACTGCACTTTGCCGGCCGCGGCCAGCGAGTCGAGCGCCCGTTGCACAGTCCGTTGGCTCGTTCCGAGCGCAAGCGCCAGGGCCGAGCTCGACCAGGATTCACCGTCTACTAGGAAGGCGAGCACTGAACCATGCTCGTCTTCAACGGGCTGCGCCAGCACGGCGACTTCGCGTGCGCTGCGTGGCGCCAGCGCAAAACCGCGTTCGGTCGCGCTCACGTCGGCTAGCGTCCGAAGCAATTTCCGAAGCCGCCCGATTTCGACGCGCAAGCGCGCGCGATGCGATTCATCGACGAATCTCGATCCGAATGCGCGCGCGAACGAGCACATCCCTCGGCACGTCGCCAGGCCACGCTTCGCCCAATGCTCGTGCGAGCGCGAACAACACCGGACGCGTTGCAAGCGAGACCGCCTTGCTTTCGAGGCGCACGACATGACGGCATGCGTCCACCACGAGCGCTTTCGACGCGAGCAATGCTTCGACCTCTTCGAGCAGGAGGAGCCGCACTTCGCAATGCGCAATCAGGCGCGCGGCAGGCGTGTTCAGGACAAGGATGGCGCTTTCCACCTCCGCCGTCAAAGCAGCGATCCCTGCTTGCCGCGCGGCGCGCCCGGCCCGAGCGAGCGCGGCACGCGCCGCTTTCGTCTGGAGACGCCGCATTGCGATCCCTGCAACCACGAGTTCGTGGGCGGTCCTTGACGCCGGCGGGAAAGGCGTCGGGTCCAGCTTGGCAAGCATGCGCTCCGCCTCGTCGAGGCGCCCGATCAGCAGGAGGCGCCGGACCTCTAGATACCGGGCATGCGCGGCGTTTAATCGGTCACCGTGCGCTTCGAGCGTCGCTCGCGCCGCGTCGAGCGCCTTCGCAGGCCAGCTAAGATCGCGCGAGGCGAGTGCGATCTCGGCTTCGGCGACGATGCACCTCGCTCGGGCTACTGCTTCTTTCGGAGTGAACGCGCGCCTTGCGCTGCGCAGAAGTTCCTTCGCTCGTACGAATTCGCCGAGCTGGGCCATCGCGATGCCTCGAAGTGCAAGGGCGGGCGCATCGTCGCGTAACGCGACACGCTTCAATGCGCCGAGAGGATCACCGGCCGACGAGCGCACGTGCTGCGGCTGTGATCAGCTGAGTCCATCGGAATCCCGCCACACTTGTCACTCCCACCCTTCGAACATCCTGCGCTAAATATATCTTGTGACCACCAAGTCCGCGGTCATACTGAGAACGAAACAACCAAGAAGATCCGACGAATGGAGAAAAAGACGATGACCACACAGAAGGCAACAAGCAAACGAGAACACACCCCCGATCGTGTCGCAGCAGGAGTGGGAGGCTGCGCGCCAGCAACTCCTCGTGAAGGAGAAGGCCTTGACCCGCTCCCGTGACGCGCTGGCCGCCGAACGCCGGCGGATGCCGTGGATGGCGGTGGAGAAGAAGTACGAGTTCGACGGACCCAAGGGCAAGGTAAGCCTGCTCGATTTGTTCGAGGGCCGCCGTCAGTTGATCGTCTATCGCGCCTTCTTCGAGCCCGGGGTGTTCGGCTGGCCCGATCACGCCTGCCGCGGCTGCTCCTTGGGCGCCGATCAGGTCGCCCACCTGGCCCATCTGAACGCCCGCGACACTACGCTCGCCTACGCCTCGCGCGCGCCGCAGGCGGACATCGCGCGCCTGAAGGCGCGGATGGGCTGGGAGATGCCCTGGTACACCATCACCGACAGCTTCGACGCGGACTTCGGCGTGGACCAGTGGCACGGCCACAATGCGTTCATCCGCGACGGCGACAAGGTGTTCCGCACATACTTCATCAACAGCCGCGGCGACGAGGCGATGGGGACCACCTGGAGCTACCTCGATATGACGGCGCTCGGCCGTCAGGAGAATTGGGAGGACTCGCCGGAGGGTTACCCGCAGACCCCGCCGTACAAGTGGTGGAACTGGCACGACAACTACGACGCCGAGGCTCGCCCTGACTCGAAGTGGGTCGATGTTGTGACCGACGCGGGTGCCGCCTTCGAAAAGCGCGCCGCAGAGGCGAAAGCATGAACCTGCTTATGAGCGCGACATCTCAATCGGGAACGGAGGGAGTACCGTGACGAACCCAACATTTCTCGCGAACAATTTCACGTCTGGCATCTCTATAACCACTCGTGCTCGCTCGGTTTCGCTCGAAGCTTCCCGGCGAACTTTCATTGGCGTCTTGGCGATGCTGTTCATCGTCTGTGTGGCGGCTACGACCGGCTGGTGCATCTCCATGCCGGCCATCGCTGAGATGCCGATGCCAGGCGGCTGGAAAATGTCGATGGCGTGGATGCGGATGCCCGGACAGACGTGGACCGGCGCCACGGCCTCGTTCGCCGGCATGTGGATCGTGATGATGGCGGCGATGATGCTGCCATCGTTGGCGCCGGTGTTGTGGCGCTATCGCGAGTCCGTTTGGAGGGCACGCGGGACGTGCCGGGATTGGCTCACCACGCTACTTGGCCTCGGTTACTTCCTCGTTTGGACACTGGCCGGATTGGCCGTTTTCCCGGTGGGCGTGGCGATGGCAACGATCGAAATGGAACAGCCGGCGTTGGCGCGCTCAGTTCCCATCGTTGCCGGATTGGTCGTCCTCATCGCCGGCGCACTCCAGTTCACAAAGTGGAAGGCACATCACCTTACCTGCTGCCGGGAGGCGCCGGGGCGCGACAGCGTTCTGCCGGCTCGCCCCGCTGCGGCGTGGAGGCTCGGCCTGCATTTCGGACTCCACTGCGGCCTCAGTTGTGCCAACCTGACGGCGATCCTACTGGTTGTCGGTGTCATGGATCTGCGCGCAATGGCCGCCATTACGGCCGCTATCACTGCTGAACGTCTCGCACCCGCCGGTGAACACGTGGCGCGAGCCACTGGATTCGTTGTCATCGGGGCAGGATTGATATTGATCGCGCGAGCAGCCGGGCTCTGAACTATTTCTCTGCGTAGAACGTGTATGTGGCAGTGTAAGGGATCCGCACCGTTTTGCCGGCGTCCCGAGCGTTTTCGCAGCCCGATTTGGTCGCGGCACCGCCGTGAGTCTCCGTGCGCCGAATGAACCGAACGTCGGCAAGCGCACCCGTAGCGGTTCCGGCTTTGGCGCGCAGTAACAGCCAGGCAACGGAGTCTGCTTCAGGGGCTGGCTGGGTGGCAATGGCCTCACCTTGAACCTGACTCCCGTCCTCGAGCTTCCAGGTGGGTCCCGCAAAGTGGCTTCCGATCATCTTCCCTTTGGCATCCAGCAACATCGCGTCCGGAGCCTTCAGAATCCACCTTGCTCCGTCATGCTCATCGACGCATGTGTAAATCTGGACTCCATCGCCTTTCGCCTGTAGCACAGCGCGTGCGCCTGCGGGAATGTCGATCGACCCACTGGTCTGCTGGGCATGTAAAGTCAGGATCGTAACCGCAGCCGCGATCAGAGATACCGCGAGAACGCGCATGGAGGAAGTGTACCAAAACACCCAAAAGACTAACGACGTCAAAAACCTGCGGCGTGGGGACTTGTACTCCACTCTGTACTATCCTGTTATCACCACGGACCGTCTTCCCCATTGAGGTTATCCGCATGAGTGTAACCACTGTCGACACACCCGCCGCCACCACCGCAAGCGGCCACCATTCCGCTGCTCCGCTTGCGATTCTTTACGAACACCCGCAATGGTTCAATCCCATCTTTGCGGAGCTTGAGCGGCGCGGAACGCCTTACACGAAGATTCACACTCCGGAGCATTTCTACACAGCGGGAGGGGAAGCGCCCGCATTCCGCGTCTTGTTCAATCGCATGAGCCCGTCCGCGGATAGGCGCGAGCACGGCTCGGCTATCTTTCACACGCTTGCCTGGCTTGGCCAGCTTGAACTTCAGGGCATTCGCGTACTGAATGGCACAGAGGCATTTCGCTATGAAGTCTCAAAGGCGCTTCAGCTCTCGCTGCTTTCGTCGCTCGGGATTCCTTACCCCAAGGCGCGCGTCATTCATGATCCGCGTCACGCGGTGGCCGCCTCGGAGGGACTGCGCTATCCGGTCGTTGTCAAACCGAACGTGGGCGGCAGCGGCGCGGGCATCGTTCGCTTCAACTCGCCCGCCGAGCTCGAAGCAGCCATTGATTCCGAATCGCTGCATCTTGGCTTCGATCACATCGGCCTAGTGCAGGAGTTCATCCCCGCGCGCGGCGGACATATCACGCGTGTGGAGACGCTGGCGGGAAGGTATCTTTACGCCATCAACGTTCACCTCACCGGCGAAACCTTCGACCTGTGTCCTGCGGACATTTGTCAGACGGCACGTGGCGAGAGCCTCGGCACCGCATGTGTCGTTGAAGGCGCGAAGGCAGGCCTTAAGGTGGAAGGTTACACGCCGCCTCCAGCGGTGATTGAGGCGATCGAACGCATTGTGGCCGCGGCAAAAATCGATGTCGGCGGAATCGAGTATGTTATCGACGATCGGGATGGCCAAATCTATTACTACGACGTCAACGCGCTTTCGAACTTTGTTGCCGACGCTCCCCGAGTCATCGGCTTCAATCCTTTTGTGAATCTAGCGGACTTTCTTGAGGCGGAGATAGCACATGCCCGCGGGTAAGCGTGGAATTCGCTACGGTTACTGGATGCCCGTCTTCGGCGGCTGGCTGCGCAACGTGGAAGACGAACAGATGCAGGCCAGTTGGAGTTACGTAAGTCGTTTAGCCAGGCGCAGCGAGGAGATTGGCTTTGACCTTTCGCTGGTTGCCGAGTTGAATCTGAACGACATCAAAGGAGTGGGCGCGCCGAGCCTCGATGCGTGGTCGACAGCTGCCGCGCTTGCCGCCGTCACCGCGCGATTGGAACTGATGGTCGCCGTGCGCCCGACGTTTCATGCGCCGGCGTTACTGGCCAAGCAGGCCGCCAATATCGACCACATCAGCAACGGAAGGCTCTCCCTCAACATAGTGTCTTCCTGGTGGGAACAGGAGGCGCGGATGTACGGCGTGCATTTCGAGAAGCACGACGACCGCTACGCCCGCACCTCCGAATGGCTTGATGTTGTCAACGGTACATGGACGGAACCCAGTTTCAGCTACGCAGGCAGGTATTACTCGGTCGAGAATACGGTGTTGGAGCCCAAGCCGGTGCGCAAACCGCGGCCGACTCTGTACGCGGGTGGAGAGTCGGAAGCGGCCAAGAATCTGATCGCGCAAAAGTGCGATGCGTATGTGATGCATGGCGATTCTCCGGAGTATGTCGAGGCCAAGATCACGGACATGCGCGAGCGCCGGGAGCGTTTCGGACTGCCGCCGATGCAATTCGGAGTGTCTGGCTATACGATCGTGCGCGACACCGAGGCAGACGCTCAGCGCGAACTGGAACGCGTAACCGACGTGAAGCAGAACGCAGCCGGCTTTGCCAATTACCAGCAGTGGCTGAGCGGCACGCAACTGGAGCAGCGCATGTCCATTGAGGAGTATTCAGTCTCCAATCGTGGCCTCCGCTCTGGACTGGTAGGAACGCCGGCGCAGGTCCAGGACCAGCTAGGAAGGTTTGAGGCAGCGGGTGTCAATCTTGTTTTGCTGCAATTCAGCCCTCAGTATGAGGAGATGGAACGCTTCGGCGAATCCGTGATCTCCGCAATGGTCCACGCGTGACGGGAAAGCCCGGAGATGCTGCCGTTATTACCCGCTCAGATGTAATCGTGCTCCCTTGACATTCTGTTAGCTGCGGCTTACGGTTAGTCATGACTTACCAATACTTGGAAGCGTCGGATGACCTTCCCGTACTCGCGGTTTTAGCTGATCCGACCCGCCGCGCGCTGCTCGGGCGGCTGCGCGGCAAGCCGCTGTCGGTGGGCGAAATTGCGCGCCAGATGCCGATTAGCCGCCCAGCCGTGTCGCAACACTTGAAGATTCTGAAGGAAGTCCAACTGGTGCGCGAACATCGCCAGGGCACGCGGCACTATTTCGGCCTCGATCCCGCGGGCTTTGCAGGTCTGCGAGAGTATGCGGATTCCATGTGGCAGGAGGCGCTCAACGCCTTCGCCACCTACGTGGCGGAACAGATAAGGGATACAAAAAAGCACCGAGTTGTATTGGCCCACCAACGAAAAGAAAGGACCGATAGGGTATGACAACCAAGTCCGTCTCGATTGAGCCAGTCGTGAAGACCATAACAGTGGCATGCAGCCCTGAAGAGGCTTTCCGATACTTCACAGCCGATTTCAGCATGTGGTGGCCCGCCGCCACTCATTCTGTTGTTGGCTACGCGAGCGAATTCAAGGACAAGCCCGCGGCTGTAATCTTCGAGCCGCGTGTTGGTGGCCGTATCTTCGAGCGCACACGCTCTGGAGAGGAGTACCTCTGGGGCAGCCTACTGGCATGGGGGCCGCCGGCGTTGGTGGCGTTCAGCTTCCATCCCGGCCGCGATGAAAAGGAGGCGCAAAGGGTGGACGTGACGTTCTCCCCCGTACCCGAAGGCGCAAGAGTTGTGCTCACCCACAGCGGCTGGGAGAAACTTACCGCCAATGCACGGAAGAGCCGTGATGGCTACAACCAGGGATGGGAACCTGTATTTGTCACCGCCTACCGCGAATACGTTCAAAACGGGAAGTAATGTCAGGAGGAGTCGGCCTGTTCGTCTCGCGTAGCGAAGGATTTGATCTCCAGACTGGAAAGCAATCGCTCTCCTTCGCGATCAGACAGTTGGCTACCTTCAATGCGGATCGATGAGCCGATGCTCTCGATGGTAACGCCGCAATGTGTGTCTGGCTGGAGAAACTTGAAATAGATGGTCATCAGAATCGTTCGGCTGGACGTATCACTTCCGTGCCAGCAGGCGCGACTGCTCCGCGACAGGTGATCAGCCTGATCATCTCCTAATTTAAGCGCGGATTCATGAACGCGACGGTCGGCTCTACGCGGATTTTTTCTTCCAAGCGCCCAAAATCGCGCCCATCAGGCACAGCCCCACCAGAGCGTAAAATTCGTTAATCGCAAATAGGTGCACCGACCGCATTTCGTACATGTACGTCGTATAAACAATCGGGCCTACAATTCCTAGCCACAAGATGGCGCCGACCGCAGCGCCGCGCGGGGCGGTGTTCGCGTTGCGCCACATGCAGACCTGCGCGAGGACAAATGCGATCAAGAGATTCAAGAGAAATGTGAGGATGAACGGCCAGATCCAGACCGAATTCGTGGAACTCGCTTGTGCCGCGCTCATGTGTTCGAGCACCATCCACTGCTTGCTGAACAACAGGTCGTACCAGAGCCCGCCGAGCAGCCAGTAAACAATCGCGCAAACAACCACCGCTGGGTAGTTGGTTCTCATCCCGGCATCCTCCTCGTTGCACCACTTGCCTAGATCCAATTTTGCACCAAGACCGATAATGTCCGAGTGCGCGGTTAACCGCCCGCAATTCAGAAAACCGGAAGTTTCACCTCTACTGCAGGCGTCAACGGTCAGCTAGCTGATTGCCTTTGTGGTCTTCTCAGCCGTTTGCGATTCCAAGGACGCTACAACCAGAAGAATAAAAGTCGTCAATGCAATCCTGCAGTGCATAGCGAAATCCTGGCCGGTCAAATGAGAATGCAGCGGTTTATCCCAATTTATGATTTGGTTCGCACTCAAACTCATGGCCGCAGCCGCTGGAACTGCTCTGGTCCTATATGGGGCTTATATCGATGGACAGCGCCAATAAGCACGGAAACGAAAAATGGCCCATAACCGTCAGCTAGGAGTGAGAGCTGACAACCGTTGAGCGCGCACGACAAACCGCGACAAACCCGGACAGAGGGAAGTTCCGTGGACAGACGGGACCGTCACCTTGTGGGAGCAGGGGAGCGCAATGACAATCATCCTGAACGACGCGGCCTCGGACTCGTTATGAAATCGGGCTTGGGAGGCGAACACACGGAATCGAACCAGCGGCTGATGTAAATCTGAGCATCCGCTTCGCCGCACAAATGCCGGACATCCGCAGCATTTGCAGATTCCGCATTCCATCGGAGCACCGTCAGCTGAGATTCGCCACAGCGAATCGCAAACCAATGGATCGGGTTTTTGGTGACTAGGCCGCAGACTTCGCAGCGAAACTCCTGAAGGGAGGCCATGGCAATCCTCGCGCTAAGGGCCGACTTGTGAGCAATGGCCCGTTGCTTCCGTGGACGACGTAATGCATTCTGCTTTACGCCCTCGAAGCTTATCATAGCGGCGGATCACGGCAAGCGGCGCGGACATTTAACCTCTGGGACCCCGTAAACGTCTTATCAAATGGATGGCGGACCAAAGCAGGCGATCCGTCGTTTGTGGCAACCCCTTTTCTGCACCGGTCTTGAATGGCGGAAAGAGGGCGCTCCATTTCCGAGCCGAATCGCGAGGTTAATCCTCATCCTCTCCACTTCTAGGATAGCAACTCGGAACAACATAAAAACAGACTGTATTTCGCTCCAGGATGCGGTACGTTCAGCAGACGTTTGTTGAACACAGATACCGCGGCGAGGGGGGCTTACGATGAAACATCAGGTTGTGATTGCCGGAGGGGGTCCGACGGGGATGACGTTGGCGGGCGAGTTGATGTTGGCGGGCGTCGACGTCGCCATTGTCGAGCGGCGCGCCAGCCAGGAACTCGCCGGCTCGCGCGCGGGCGGCCTGCATTCACGCACTATCGAGGTTCTCGATCAGCGCGGCATTGCCGACCGGTTTCTGGCGGAGGGGCAGAAAGCGCAGGTCACTGGGTTTGCCGGGGTCCATTTTGATCTCAGCGGCTTTCCCACCCGCCACCCCTACAGTCTCGGGCTGCGGCAGAACCACATCGAGCGGATCCTCGCCGGCTGGGTCGACGAGCTCAAGGTGCCGATCTATCGCGGTATTGAAGTCACGGGTTTCGTGCAGGACGACACCGGCGTGGATGTCGAACTGAGCGAAGGCCGGTCGCTGCGGGCGCAATATCTCGTCGGGTGCGAAGGCGGACGCAGCATGGTCCGCAAGGCCGCCGGCATCGCGTTCCCGGGATCGGATCCTACCACCAGCAACCTGATCGCCGTGGCCGAGCTCGCCGAGACGCCGCCGGAATGGGGCATCCGCCGCGACGCCCTCGGCATCCATGCCCTCGGCAGGGTAGAGTACGAGATCCGCAACGGCGAGATAGTCTACGCGGATCACGGACCGGTCAGCGTCCTCGTGACCGAACAGCACGTTGGACAGACCACCGAACCCACTCTCAGCGAACTCAGCGCGGCGCTCATCACCGTCTACGGGACCGATTACGGGATCCACTCTCCGACTTCGATTTCCCGGTTCACCGATGCTGCGCGGCAGGCGGCCTCCTACCGCAAGGGACGCGCGCTGATCGCTGGTGACGCCGCGCATGTGCATCCCCCCGACGGTGGCCAGGGTCTCCAGACCGGCGTGCAGGATGCGGTGAATCTGGGATGGAAGCTGGCGCAGGTGGTCAAGGGGACGTCGCCAGAAAGCCTCCTCGACACCTACCACGCCGAGCGCCACCCGATCGGCGCCCGCGTGTTGCGCAACGCGATGGCGTCGATCGTTCTTCGCCGCGAAGACGAACGGACGAAGGCACTGCGCGACACGATTGCCGAGCTCCTCGGCGTGGACGAGCCGCGCCGACGATTCGCCGCGATGATGTCCGGTCTGGACATTCATTACGACCTCGGAGAGGGGCATCCGCTGCTCGGACGCCGCATGCCCGATCTCGACTTGGTCACCGAAAACGGCCCGCTCCGGGTCTTCAGCCTGCTCCACCGTGCCCGGCCGGTGCTCCTCAACCTCGGTGAGCCCGGCGCCTTCGACATCCCGCCATGGGCGGATCGGGTCCAGTTGGTCGACGCCAAATACGTTGGCCCGTGGGAGCTTCCGGCTCTTGGGCCGGTCACTGCGCCCACCGCCGTCTTGGTTCGGCCCGACGGATATGTGGCTTGGGTGGGAGATCTGACCCAGCCGGCTCTCGCTGACGCGCTAACCACTTGGTTCGGACCGCCTGCAGCGGCGTAGCGCACCGGCCTCCAGGATCGCCAGTACGCTAGGTCGATGGAATTTCAATTGCATTTGGTTTTCGAGTTTCCGTGGTCCAGCGCCACGTGGTGAATTCTTCCCACATCGGTCGAAGTGTTGCCAGGAACACGATTGTGAGGCTCAAACAGCACTCGTGGAATATCTACCCCTTCCGCGTGTTACTTGTGTGTGAGAATCGCAATTGTCTGTATGCCGATGAACAGCTGATGGCGTCCCTGCGGCGGCCCACTTAGGCGACTTGCTTGTCGCTTGTCGGTTCTCTCCTGCCAAGGTCATCTGTTGTTTGCCCCCTCGCAAACGCACCTTCTTTACCGGACTCCAAGAGCTGTTGACCGTCGATGCGGCCAAAAAGTTCGATCAGTTTCGAGACCAGGCCAGTCCACCCAGTCTGATGGCTGGCCCCCAGGCCGGCTCCGTTGTCGCCATGGAAGTACTCGAAGAACAGGATGTGATCCCTCCATTGGGGATCGGTCTGGAATTTCTCAGTACCTCCGTACACTGGTCGCCGGCCGGATTCGTCCTTCAAGAAGATCCGGGTCAGACGGTTGGCGATTTCCTTGGCGACCTCGAACAGGTTCATCAACTTGCCCGAGCCGGTCGGGCACTCGATTTTGAAGTTATCGCCGTAATAGAGGTAGTACTGTAGCAACGCACGAATCAGGATCGCGTTCACCGGCATCCATATCGGACCGCGCCAGTTGGAGTTGCCTCCGAACATGCCCGTGTCGGATTCCGCCGGAAGATAATTCACCCGGTATTCCTGTCCCTCCACATGGACAATAAAGGGATGGTCGTCGTGATATTTGGAGAGTGCTCTTATCCCATAGGGACTGAGGAATTCGTTCTCGTCGAGCATGCGCGTCAGAATCCGGCGTAACCTATCCTCATTCACCAACGCAGCCATGCCGCGTCCGTCATACCCGAAATGACCCTGCCCGGTTGAATGAATGCTCTCGCGGAGTTCGGGCATACGTTGCAAACGCTCTCGCAGGATCTTCGACACTCGCGGTATGCGTTCGCGCTGCCAAGGCTCGATCACTGTGGTGGCACACAAGGGCAGCAGGCCCACCATGGAGCGAACCTTGAGCCGCCTGGCACTACCGTCAGGAAGGCGAAGGACATCGTAGTAGAACCCATCCTCTTCGTCCCACATTCCTTCCGGCCCTGTTTGATTCATTGCCTTTGCAATCCAAATGAAGTGTTCGGCAAATTTCAGCGCCATGTCTTCATACATAGCGTCGTGAGCAGCCAACTCAACTGCGATCTCCACCATGTTCTGCGCAAACATCGAAACCCACGCGGTGCCGTCCGCCTGCTCAAGGTGGCCACCAGTAGGCAGCGGCGAGCTGCGATCGAAGACTCCAATGTTGTCCAGGCCGAGAAAGCCGCCTTCAAACAGATTCTTACCAAACCGGTCCTTCCGGTTTACCCACCAGCTGAAATTCAGCATAAGCTTGGAAAACGATCGCTTGAGAAACTCGATGTCGCCTTTCCCTTTAAGGGCCTGGTCCGTCCGGTACAAAAAGATGGAGGCCCATGCGTGTACCGGCGGATTCACGTCGCTGAAGTTCCACTCGTAGGCGGGGATCTGACCCGTCGGATGCAGAAAGTACTCCTGCAGCATCAGGTCGAGTTGTTCTTTGGCGAAGTCCGGATCTACCGTGGACAGAGCAATGGTGTGGAATGCAAGGTCCCACGCCGCATACCATGGATACTCCCATTTATCGGGCATCGAGATGATGTTCTGATTCACCATGTGGAACCATTCGGAGTTCCGCCCGAAGCGCCCGCCCGGCTTCATAGGGTCCTCACCATGTTCCTTCAGCCATACATCCACATCGAAGAAGAAAAACTGCTTGGACCAGAGCATCCCGGCAAGTGCCTGGCGCATGACGAGAGCTTCGTCCTCGCTGACATGGGTTGGGGTTATGGATTTGTAGAACTCGTCCGCCTCGCGCTGGCGGGTCTGCATAATTTCAGCAAAGCTCTTGAACCCGTCGCCCATAGCCGCAGGCGCCAGATCGTTTAGCCGCAAACGGATGGTGGCCGTCTTTCCTGCGCCTACGTTCAACTGATATTGTGCCGCTGACTTGGTTCCAGTTTTCCCGGGGCTAACCGAGTCGTGATCTCCGTTGACTACGTAGTTGTTGATTCCGTCTTTGACATAACGAGATCCATTGGGCGTACCGAATAGTCGCTCGTTGTTAGTCTCGTTCTCGGTGAACAGTAGCGGGACGTCTCCCTCACAGTACAGATAGCGTTCACCCAGATCGGCGTGTGAGACTGCAACAGCCTGACTGCCTTTCTGACTTAGGATCTGCTTCAGGGACGGCTTGGGTGAATCTGGCGACCACGACCAGGTGTTGCGGAACCACAGCGTCGGGAGGATTTGTAGGGTCGCGGCCTCAGGCCCGCGATTACTTACGCTGATCTGGATAAGGAGATCTTCTGGCGACTCCTTGGCATACTCCACAAAGACATCGAAATAGCGATCTTCGTCAAACGCACCCGTGTCTAGCAGTTCATATTCCATGTCGCCACGGTTGCGGCCCTTATTCGTCTCGATCAGATTGAGGTAGGGATACTCTGCCTGTGGATACTTGTACAGATACTTCATATAGGAGTGGGTCGGCGTGCTGTCGAGGTAGAAGTAGTATTCTTTGACGTCTTCGCCGTGGTTGGCCTCACTGTTCGTAAGGCCGAACGCACGTTCTTTGAGGATAGGGTCTTTGCCATTCCACAGCGCCACGCTGAAGCATAGCAACTGCTTGTCATCGCTAATACCGGCAAGACCATCCTCGCCCCAGTGATATGCTCGTGATCGGGCCTGGTCGTGGGTGAAGTAATCCCAGGCATTACCGTCCTGGCTGTAGTCTTCGCGAACCGTACCCCACTGGCGCTCGCTCAGATATGGTCCCCATTTTCTCCACGGTGTCTTGGCGGTTTGCGTCTCTTCTAGTCTAGCTGATTCGCGATCTTGGATCATTTCATCCCTCGCTTCTTTGGCCGGCTCGCCTCAACCGTTTATGACGGGCCGGACCGGATATTGCGTTTGTTCACAGATCACTGTTTAAGAAACATTGCGGAACTGTGACCTAATTTCTGATTCGGCGGGAAAACAACCGCGGGCGAAAGCTTTTACTGTCGCTCGGACTTGCTATAGGTCTTGGCTCTGAATTCGTTTCGTGTTTGACATGAGGATTGGAGCTCAACGCGAAGGGAGAGAGAATCAAAGTCAACCTACAGTTTCGCGCCATCGACAAGCGCGGATGAATGCAGTTTATGAACATTCTCCGGCGGTGGGAACTAGCAAAACTAGCAATCGGCGCGGAAATAATTCCCCGGATGTTGGGACGATCTGCCGAGGTTCAGAGGCCGGTGTCAAGGCTCTGTGACTCAAACTCTTTATTTTGTTGGTGCCGGGAGGGGGCGAAACCCCACGACCTTGCGATCGGCGGATTCCCGCTTTTCGAAGTCCGAAAAATAGGTCCTAGCGGATCTGTGTGCGGCACATCATTGAGGCAGTGGCTCACACAATCCAGGCTCGTTTTTGTGACTGGCCACGTTGACTCCAAACTCTCTCCTTTGTGACACTGGAATTGCACTTCTGCAACTCGGAGGCGGGTCTTTTGGGAAAACGTATTCTCGTAGTGGCGCACGATGCGCCGCTACGGAAATCTCGCGTGCTCCTCTTGGAGCAAGCGGGCTATACCGTCGAATCCGTAGGCACCGATGATGCTGCGATGGGGATGCTCCAAACCGAACGATTCGACCTGATACTACTTGGACGCAAGTCTCAACTGCCAAAGAAAGGCATTGACCAGAGACTGCGGGAAAAATACCCAGACCTTCTCACGTTGAAAATTGAGAGCGCTGGTGTAGGCAAGAGCATTTACCCGTCTAGGATTACCGACAATGCCCCGGCCAGTGTGCTCATCGCGTTGAAAGAAATGCTGGGCGATGGTTTACGACTCGTTCCGCTAGACGATCCTCACTCTTAGCTCCTCAAAGTGGCTCTCCGGTACTCCTATTGCTGCTGACCTTCGGGCGGCGTTGCCGCATCCCCGGCAAGGATCGTTGGGAGGTCTCTCAAAGTAGTGGTCTCATCGACAGCCCCGCTCCGCCATAAACGCTCCGCGAGCGCCTGATATGGATTCAAATGGGCGACATTCAGTGTCTCGAGGTAAAACTCCCAGAAATTCTCCGGGTCTTCGAGGAGCTTGCGGTTAAGTGCTTGCACAATCACAGTTTTCGCTTGGCTTCCGTCGCGCTGGCTTTCAATTGCCGACATCGCTTTCAATGCGCTCTGCAGCGATCTATTCGCCATCACGCCGACGCACACAGTCTGCGGCCAGGAAACGCGCAATCTGGAGCTTAGATTTCGTTCGGTTCCAACAGTCGTTGCACCCAAGGCTGGCTGTTTGTTGTCAAGTGAGGACTTACCTCGCTAGCGCATGTGATTTGGGCCTTCGTGAATCGGCAGCACAGAATCTATTGAATGCCCGCTGTCGCGTCAAAGCACGCTACTGTTGATTCGCGGCGGTGATCTCTCCCAATGCGATCGCTGTCTTGGAACGTTGATTCGCACTCACTACCAACCCATTCTTGTTCGCGAGATCACGCAGTTCGACATAGGTGGACTGCCCGTCATCCGGTGCCACCTTCGTTGAGACTTCGAGAACGCTGCCACGCTGCCACTCCCAAAGCTCCAAGCTCAACTTGCCAAGCGGCGGATGCGCGCGCGTTGCCCAACTCGTTGATCGAATCTCCGCGATACGCTTGACACCCTTCCAGTCAATCTGGACCTTCGAGGCCTCGAGCAGTTTTTTCTGTCCCTCGCTCAACAGTTGGTAGATTGCCTCGCCCGTCTCCGGCACCTTTGCGGCAATATACTTGCTCTGCACGGAAAACGACTGATTTTCGACGCCGTCGTTCAAATCCACTTCACACTTGTAGCGTTCGCGTCCGCCGGATGAATCGAGGAATTTCTCGCCGGAGAGGGGTCGCAATTTTGCCGTAATGTCAATCTCCGCGCCCTCCCTTAGACGAAGGATCACGCCCTTCGCGAGCAGAGCAAGACTTTGTATGTCATAAAAATAGATACGCTCATGCGTCTCTCCCCGAGCCTGAAGGGCCAGAATCGCAGCCTGCACCTGGGTCGGGGAAAGAAGAAGTTTCACCTCCTCGGCGCATGTTTCCTGCGCATGCAGGCCAAAGACAAGCAGGAACATCCCCATCAGAATTATTGTCGAGCGCGGAGCAGAAGCGCACCATCCCTGTCGTCGATTCCTGGAGCAGTGCCTTCTCATTGTCCGACTGCTTCTGTGCCGACCACAGGATTCCAGCCGTCGCCCGGGTTGTAGTCCGTCATGGCCGGGGCGAGCGTGGCGGTCGTTTCGCCGAGATCTTTCTGATAGATGATGTCGTCCCTGCCGACGAGGAAGGTCATGATCCCCGAATTCCGGTATTCGGCGGGATAGGCCAGAATCGCAAAGCCACCCGTCATCTTTCCGTTCACGACATAATTCATCGCGCCGCCTTTGGCCTTATCGCCCTGCCCGGTCAGTATCCGGAAGTAATAGCCATCGAACGCCTGTGGCTTACTGCCTGCGCTGGTATAGCCGGCCGCTTTCGCGAAGTCACCCAACTCGCCCAGGGGACTCGGAGGCTGACCTTCCCGAAAATTCCAGTAGAGCCCGTTCTGCTTACCTTCATCACTTGCAAATCTCTGCGTGTACTGTTTTACTTTGTCGCCATCGTGGGGTTGACTGAAGTATCGCTGCTCGGCATCGGCACTCGCTCCGCAGGCGGCAATCGCGGTCAACTCGCCTTTGCCGATCCGGCGCGCCAGGATCTCGTCCTTGCCTGCTGCAGTATCGAAGTACCACTGACCCGAAGGGTTCTTTCCGAGTGGAATCGGAAAAGGAAAGTTGTCTGCCCCGATATAAAGAATCTCGCCCCCTGCTTTGATCTCCCGCCAGCGGTGCATCTGGTTATAGGAGGCGACGAAGTCTTGCAGAGCATCTCTGTCTTTCACGGCATCGCCCGAAAACAAAACGTCATTGGCATCCGGGCCGAAGATCGCGAGTAGAGCACTCTGATCGCCGGATTTAGCAGCTTCCAGGAACGCGGCCCCTGCATCTGCCGGAGATGCGAAGTTCTTTTGAACAGTCTTCGAACTCTCCGGTTGCGGGTTCTCGCCCTTATTGCATGCGCCAGCAAGGTGATCGCCGCAAGCAGCGCCGTGAACAATACCGGACCAGAGTTCAAAGCCGTTAGGTTCCGCCCCGCCTTCGACATACTCTTTCCTCCACATTCCTACTTCATCGGTTCTTTGTGACGCGACTCGGGTGAACTCTAGAGCCGGCCGCCGCCCCGGAATCCACCGCCACCGAATCCGCCACCGCCACCGCCAAACCGTCCGCCGCCGAATCCGCTGGAGCGCATGCTTCCCCATCCGCGACTGCTTTCGGCCCTTGAGGACCAGCCACCGGAATCACCGAAGCCGCCGGAATGCCCGCTCAGGCCGCTGAAGGCGTTCGATTTTCCGGTGTCTCCAGAATGCTGCGCCCAGGAGTTCGAGGCTGAGGGATGATTGGCGTCGAAGTTCTGAGCATTCTGCTTATTAACGTTGACCGTGTTCCCACTTACGTTCCTGTTGTAAGTGTTGCCGCTGTTGTTGAAGTTGTTGTTGTAGTGGTTCGCGGTATTGGTTCTGTTGTATGCGTTGTCATAGCCATAGCCACCGTGATATCCGCCGTTGTAGTAGCCGCCATGCCAGGCAGAGTTTCCGTAATACGCTCCTCCGTGATAGACCACTGCCGTGCCGTGCCAGCCGCAGTTCCAGCTGCTATAACCCCAGCTGCAGCATCCGCCGCTCATCAACGCTCCGACGGCTATCCCAGCGCCGAACCCGATAATGCCAGCAGCAGCCACGTCGCCGGCGGTATATCCCGGCGTCACGTAGGGGGTGCCGTAAATAACCGCGGGGTCATACTGCGGAACATAGATGATCTGGGGGTTGGCAGGTTGAATGACAATCACCTGCGGCGACTGTTCCACTACGGTGATCTGAGAACTCGACTTCAGAGTACCTTTCGCCTTGGCCTGCGCGCGCAGGGTCTGGATTGCCGTCATTACCTCAGCCTGCTGGTTGTGATAAGCCTCCCCCAGTGAGGAGGTCCAGGTGAGATTCTTCGACATGTTGTCGAGCACTGAGGGGAATTCCGTAAGTGCCTTAACGCTCGGGTCCCAGGATTGTTTATTAACGGCCGCCATCAAGGCGCTGCCGGTCAGGCTGCTGTTCTGCTGCAGCCAGTATTCGGCGATGGCGACCTGGTCTGGAAACGTCGAGGCGGTCAACACCTGGGCAACCAGCGAGTCCGGATAGAGCGCGATCGGTGCCACCAATGCCTCAAGATCGCTGGCGCTTTGTGGTGCAGTGTCGGTAGGATTGGCTGTATCAGACGCAGGAACCTGGAACCCGTAAATAGTCTGCGAAGATGCG
The DNA here is from genome assembly GCA_963746665.1 of uncultured Acidobacteriaceae bacterium. Lineage (GTDB taxonomy): Bacteria > Acidobacteriota > Terriglobia > Terriglobales > Acidobacteriaceae > PALSA-350. Next base: position 1,223,678 of record CAVVBW010000001.1, read on the forward strand.
GTTACGAGAACAAGACTGAGCACAATGGATACGGCTTTCCCGGCGGCGTTCGCAATCATAAGAGTTGCTCCAAGTCGATATCAGTGGCCCACAGCCGTGACTGCGAGCTCAGGCACCTACCGCGGCAATGCGCGAGCTGTTTTGCTTCAGACGCTGACACGTGCACTCCTAGCCTTGCTCCTATATAGGGGCTTAGAAGGCAATTGACTACTGGCACAAGTGGCAGTGCGGCAGGAAGAAACATCCGGCCTGGAGGGCGCCATGGCCGCGCTGAATAGGTATCACATCAGCGGGATGAAGCGATTTGGATGCCGAGGTCATAACTCGTAAAAGCAGCCAAAAAGTTTAGCACTCTTAGCAGTGTCCAATAGGAGTACTGTGCCGTCTCCGTAACTAGGAAAACTGCGAGTATGCCCTAGAAATCGTCTGAGCGCGCAGAGTTGTTTCCGGATGACGTGCAAACCAGAAGTAACCCGTTGTGCCCGCAAAGTGGGGCGGTCTCAATGGGTCGATGCAACACTGGCTTGGAGTTTACCAGCGGGAGTTTCAAAGCCTAGAGTTTTTCGCGGGCGTTGATTCAGTTGTAAGGCTACTTTGTCGAGATCGGCTTGAGAATAGCCGGATAAGTTGATCTTCTTAGGGAAGTATTGTCGCAGCAGGCCATTGGTGTTTTCGTTGGTGCCGCGCTGCCAAGGGCTCTGCGGATCACAGAAGTAGACTTGCACCTTTGTGTCCACCGTGAAGCTCTTGTGTTTGGCCATCTCCAGGCCTCGGTCCCAGGTCAGCGAGCGCCTCAGGGACGCGGGCAGTTTACGAACCTGCCTACTCAGAGCAGCGACGACGGTCGCCGTGTCTTTACTGGGCACTTTGACCAGTATGGTAAAGCGTGAACGTCGTTCCACCAGGGTTGCGATGTGACTGTTGCCGGTGCCGGCGAGCAGATCGCCCTCCCAATGACCGGGAATAGCGCGGTCTTCAACTTCTGCAGGTCTCTCCCGGATAGAGATGGCATCGACGATCTGGCCGTGGGATTTTCCGCCATCCCGAGCGTGCACGGAGCGTCGCATCAGCCGCTCGGACCGCAGGTGCCGAACCAACTCTTTCTTCAGCACTCCTCGAGCCTGGATGAATAAGCTACGGTAGATGGTTTCGTGGGACACGCGCATGCTCTCGTTGGTGGGATACCGTCGCTTCAGCCACCCAGAAATCTGCTCCGGTGACCAGTTCAGGATCAGTTTACGGGCGACGATCGTCCGCAGTTGCTTATGGAGGGCAAGCAGGCAAGGCCTGGGCCGCAGAGCCGACTTCCAGGCCTGATGATCAGCTTTACTGGCTCGATATCGTGGACGCCCTCCGTGGCGCGCCACCTCCCGGCTGACCGTCGAGGCGGCACGCTGCAAATTTCTGGCTATCTGACGAATCGACGACCCGGAAGCAATGCCTCGTGAGATTTCTTCCCGCTCGGCCAGCGTCAGGGCTCGCTCCGAGCGGCGACGAACAGCTGGAACAATCCCGCCGTGCTGCGATAACAAGAAATGAATCGAGCCATGGTCTTTGCCGAGGGCACGGCCGATCTCATGCAACGATCCTCCCGCCTTCCAACGGCGCCATATCTCGGTCTTCTGCACTGCAGAAAGACCATACCGTCTTCCTAGTCTCATGAACACCACCTCTAAAAACAAATGATCTCTATCAGATGGTGTTGCATCCACCGGTTGAACTCGCACGCATTTTCGGCAAGTTTCGATTCTCGACTGTCGAGAACAGGGCAAAGCGTTCATAGAGTTACCTGCAACCTTTTCCCATGAGCTCATATACTTTTGCTAGTGTTTATCCCGGCCGGCGAGGGTTAGAGTCGCGATGTCATACGCTCGTTTCCGCGTTGAGCAGAGCCGCTCGAATTTATCACACGGAACGCACTACGGGAGGACGTCATGTCCAATCCTGACTACTCACCGCTTGTCACCCGGCGGCGCGAGTATTTCCTCTCGGGCGCCACTCGCCCCCCGTCGTGGCGCAAGGCACAACTCACAGCTGTCAAGGCTCTGTTCACCGAAAATCATGACGAGCTTTGCGATCCTGGCGTGCGTTACCAGCCCTACACGAAACACACTTTAGAGCGCCGGATCACCAGCGCACTGACCCCCTAGTCCAAGGAACGGGGACGCTGCACATCACGCATCTAGCACTTGCACAGAACACCTAGGTGTCACCCTATAAATCCTCGCGGTTATGGTCTTCCAAGTATCAATTCCACACGAAGTTGCGAAAGTGAAAAACATGAATACCAAATCCAACCACTATGATGTGATCGTGATCGGCTCAGGTTTCGGTGGCAGCGTTGCATCGCTTCGGGCAACCGAAAAGGGCTACAAGGTGGCCGTGCTCGAGTCCGGTCGGCGCTGGCTCGACGATGATATTCCCAAGACCAGTTGGGACATCCGCAAATTTGCGTGGCAGCCGGAGGCCGAGATGTATGGCATCCAGCGCATGGAGTTTCTGGACGACGTGCTGGTGTTGTGCGGCGCCGGTGTTGGTGGCGGATCGCATGTCTATGGCAGCACACTCTATGTCCCGCCAAAAAAGTTCTTCGACGCCCCTGAGTGGGCCGGGATCACGGACTGGGCCGGTGAATTGGCCCCATACATCGATCAGGCGACCCGGATGCTCGGCGTGGTGCGCGTTCCTTACATGGACACGCATGTGGACCGGCTCGTGCGTGATGTTGCGCAAGACATGGGCAAGGCCAATTCCTTCAACAAGGCGCCAGTAGGCGTCTACTTCGGCACGCCGGGCGTGGAAGCGGACGATCCCTATTTTGGCGGCGAAGGTCCCCGGCGCCGCGGCTGCGTCAACTGCGGTAACTGCATGATTGGGTGCGGACGTGATTCCAAGAACAAACTCACAGTGAACTATCTTTATCTGGCGGAGAAACGCGGCGCCGAGATTCAAGAGCTGCATGAAGTCCACAACGTGATCCCGCTGAAGGGCGGCGGATTCGAAGTCCATGCCCATCACCCCGGCTGGATGCAGCGTGCCGCCCAGTTGGATCATTACACTTTTACCGCTGACGAGGTAATTGTCTCGGCGCACGCCTATGGTTCAGCCAAACTGCTGCACCGCCTTGAGCATGTGGGCACGCTGGCGGGGCTGTCGGACCAGTTGGGTCAGCGTGCACGCACGAACTCCGAACAGTTGCTCTCGATCACTCTTCCCTATGGCGCCTGGAAACATGACCCGGAGAAGATTCATATCACTCCGGGTTCAGTAGCCATCACCTCGGGGGTGTGGCCGGACCCAGAAACGAGCATTGAGCCGGTTTATTATGGCGTAGGCAGCGACATCATGGCGTTCCTGATGACCTATCACCAAGACGGCGTACAAAAACATCCCGTAGAAGGCTGGCTCAAGGAGTTGGTCGAGCATCCGGACAAAGTGCTTGAACGATTCGACGCCCGCAACTGGTCGGAACGCCAGGCCGTGATGCTGTGCATGCAAACCTCAGACACCTCCATCGAGTTGTTCTGGAAGGACGACATGTTGCGCAGTCGCCACGGAGGCGGTACTCCGCCCTCCACCCACATCCCGGTGGTGGAGGACTTCGCCAAACGATTGGCGCGGAAGATGCACGGCGACGAGGCGGCTTTGTGGTTCGAAGTCCTCAATCGCACGGCTTCGGCGCATTTCATCGGGGGTATGTCTATCGCCGAGAGTGCCGACAAAGGCGTGGTCGATCCCTACCAGCGCGCGTTCGGATATCCTGGCCTGCACGTCATGGATGGCAGCGTGATGCCCGCTAACCCCGGTGTGAACCCATCGCTCATGATCACCGCGCTCGCCGAGCGGGCGATGTCTTTTTGGCCAAACAAGGGCGACCCCGACCTGCGCCCATCGCTCGGTTCGACCTATAGGCGGATTCCGGTGATCATGCCGCATAAACCCATCGTGCCGGAGAGCGCTCCGGGTGGGCTCCGGCTAACTGCCCGGAAGGAAGACGTCATCCCACTCTATCCCTACTGATCCGAAAAACGAGCAGCAAGCACAGGAGACCAAATCATGAGTGTCGCCGCCATTACGACCGAATTTCATACGCTGGGCGAAGGGACCAGGCTGCCCAACAATTACGTCAACCCCTACTATTTGGAAGATTTGAAACTGAGGGTGGCGGTAGCTCGCGTCGGCGGGAAACTCTACGCCTTCGACGACCTGTATGAGGGCTGTCCGCTGTCCAGCGGATTGCTCACTGGAACTACTCTGATGTCGCAATGTGACGGCTCACAGTTTGAAGTCACGACCGGAGCCGTGTTGCGCGGACCAGCGAAAGTGCCTCTCACCTTATATGAAGTGAACGAGCAGGGCGGAAAGATTCAATTGCGGATCTGATGTTAGGTAAGGAGGATGTTGGGATGATCTGCCGAGGAGGTTCAGAGGCCGGGGTCAAGGCTCTGTGACCGCGAAGCGGCGCGCGGATGCGCGGCCTTGACTCCGGTCCGACCTCGGCTAAGCTCAGGACATCTGGGGAATGTCACTCTCTGCGCCTCACTGCAGTCCAATGAGGGGCGAAACAGCCACCCAGAGCCCCTGTAGAAACCAACAGCCACCATAACAGCCACCAACGAATTTTGGCCTCTCGTTTTCGAGACGCCAAAATTGATCTGAATCCTTTATTTTGTTGGTGCCGGGAGGGGGGGTCGAACCCCCACGACCTTGCGATCGGCGGATTTTGAGTCCGCTGCGTCTGCCAGTTCCGCCATCCCGGCTTGGGATGAGAATGATATTTTAACCTACCGCGCATTCCCCGGCCTAAGGGATCACCAGATACTGCTCGAGCTTTCCGTCAGGCATCTCGTAGGTCGTGACGGTGAGCGTGCGGCTGGCGAAGCGGGCGGTGAATGCGCGAAAGGTCATGCCTCCGCGCCCTTCTTCTTGGGTCTGGGTAAAACTCAAGGGAGCGCCGAGCGGGGCGAGGCTGCTCGCGAAGTCGCTGATTGCCTCCGGCGTGAAGTAGGCATTGCAATTGTCCGTCAGCAGTGTGCGGTCGAGTTGCCCCTTTTCTAAGCCCGCGAAGATGGCCAGGGCTCGCGCTTCCGCCTGCGCCGCCGCACCGGGCGCAGCGCCGCCGGGTGTTGTTATGCCAAGAACCAGAGGCGTGAGCGCGCGGCCGATCATTCCCGCCGCCGCCGAGGCGTCTTCATTGGTGAGCACTACGATGGCGGCGCGATCCGCCGGAAATACAAGGTTTTCTGAAACAAAGCCCGAGACCTCGCCCGAGTGTTCGAGCATCGCGTGCCCATTGTGGGAACCGATGAACACTCCCAGACCATAGCCCGTGCTCGCGCCACTCTTGAGCAGAACGGGCTTAAACATCTCCGCGTAGGAGACAGGCTTCATGAGAGAGCGATCGATCAGGCTGATGTCCCACAACGCGAGATCCTGCGCCGGCATGGCGAGCTCGCCGGCAGCGAACATCCAGCCTGTACCCTCCTGGGGGGCAGGACGCAACGGTCCCAGGGCGTGGCGATAGTAGCCAAGCGGATCGGTTGACGGGAGAGGTCTTGCATTGGAGTCATAGACATCCCGCATCGCGAGAGGCGCAAAGACGCGGCGGTCGAGGAACTGCATCAAAGGCGTGCCGCTGACCTGCTCCACGATCTGGCCGGCGATGACGTAGTTCGTGTTCGAGTACTGCCACTTGGTGCCGGGATCGAAATCGAGTGGCTTTTTGCCCCAGACTTCGAGGATGTGCGCGGCGGTGGTGGGCGCCATCATCGAAGTCATGACATAGTCCTGGGGCCAGTAGTCCTCATATCCCGAAGTATGCGAGAGAAGCATGCGCAGGGTAACCTCGCGCGCGCGGGTGAGATCCGGCAAATACTTCGCAACGGGGTCGTCGAGCTGGAGCTTGCCTTCTTCGGCGAGCAGCAGGACGGCGGCCGCGGTGAACTGCTTGCTGATCGAACCAACCGAGTACCGCATCGCAGGCTGGGCCGCGATGGGCGGAGAGAGCCGCGCCTCGCCGTAGGCATGGAGATAGACGATCCGGCCGCCCTCGACGACGGCAATCGAGGCGCTGGGCACTCCAGTCGATGCCAGAATTTGATGCACGGCGAAGTCGATCTGTGCGGCTTGAGAAAAAACCTGGGCCGGGGCATCGACAGCGGAATTGGCCGACTGCGCGGAGCCGGAAAGCGCGCAAGCAGAGGCGCCGGCAAGGAAAACCGGCACAGAGAGCAGGGCGGCGAGCGAGATCTGTCTGCCAGGAAAGGCTCTCTTCACACATACCCCCTTGCCGCAATATCTCACAATGGGTGTCAAAGAGGGAGTTTTACATCCGGCGCCAGGTCATCTCCACACTCACCGGGATTTCGTTCTTGATAGGTACCGTCAGAAACGATGGCCTGTCGATCTTGAAATCGGAACACGTTGCCGGAATTGTTCCCGATATCCGCACTTCGTTTCCTTGGGTCACGCCGCTGAAATGGCACATGTTGATAGTGGGCGGTCTGGCCGGCAAACTCGACCTCCAGATCGGCATAAATCGTTGCGGACGTGGATGCCCCTTCGGGGATCTGGGTGCGCACGATGACCATGGGAAATTGCGCGCCGCGTGTCGCCTCCAGCATGTGAAGGTCGCGGTTGCTGTCTCCTGAATCGAACGACTTCACGGGCGCCGCGATGAGGAATTCGCATTCTCCGGCGTGGCAAACGCCCTTGCCTTTCGCCGCGTGGCTGCTACTTTCGACCAGGTGGATTGGGTGGGAAATGTGATACGTGAGAGTGGATTGTTCGAGCACCCATTGGGTATCCGTTTGCGCAAACATGGGCAGCGCTGCCAGCAAAATGGCGATCAGGATCCTCTTATTCATCATTTCTCCCAAAATTTCACATGGATCGGCCACGATATGGCGACGATCGACGCGCCGTAGGCCGCAGCCGTCACATACGCGGCCGTGCCATGCTGTGAGGCGATCCCATGCACCTTTTCTCCGGCGTTTTCCTGCCTGTAAGCCATGATCCCCAGGACCGGAGTCAGGATCATCCCTGGGCCATGAACCCACTCCAGATCCCTGTGCAGGCGGATGGCCCCTTTGGGTTTGACCCCCGGAACTTTCGGCGCGAAGACAGCATAATAGGCGGCTGTCCAATACAGGCCCGTAGTCAGGCCGCCTAGAGCGATATGAAAATCCAGATTCGCCGAAGTCGGCTCCGTAATTGTCTGGCCGTTTTTCCCTTTCGCCTTGGCCTGTGGCCCGGTAATTAGCGCCGCAACCATCGGAACCGCCGTTATCAATCCCAGTTGTTGATGGACCTTGAGCATATGCGTTCGCTTATTCAAGAGCGCCTGTGCCTGCGCGCTGCCTTGGGTTTGGGCCGCAGGGAAGCCCAAATCCTGGAGCGAAGGCCCATTGTTCGCGGGCGTCGTTGTCTGTTTCGACGTGTCTCCCGTGCTTTGGCCGGGAGATGTCGCTTGGCCTTGGGCAGAGTTCGGGACTGGAGCAGCAGGGAGGCCAAGATCCTCTAACGAAGGTACGAATGAGCTGCTGGTGTCGACTTCAGCGCTTTCGGGAGGAGCCCCCGTTCGATCGAAACTGTTTTGCCCAAAAGCCCAGAACGGAAAAATGAGCAAATACGAAGAGGCGAATATCAGGATCTTTAAGTCCGGCGCCTTCAAAGTTCTTTTGCCCCCTGAGTCTCGGGAAGTCTTAACAAGTTAAGAGTATACTTGAAAACATCTCTTAAACCCTCTCACGCCGGTGAGGTTTTTGCGAGTAGCGGTTGGATCTTTGCAAGTAGCGGTTGGATTTTAGTGCGGTTCCAAATCGGTCTTCGATCCATTTCAGACTTGTTTGTTGACCGAAGGAAAGTAAAGCTCACTTTTTTCCAGAGTCAAAGTAAGTTTTTCGGAATCGAATTGAAGTGAGAGAGATTCAGATGGTAGACGATGAGGATTTTCCGGCTTCCTACTTGCTCTATGCAGTCGCAGTCATTATTGCCATGGGCGCCCTCGTAATGAGCACTTTCTTCATCTTTTTTCAATAGCGGTCGGCGTGGGTGAACTGCGGCATGGGTGAATTGCAGGTTGGCCCTGGATCGGGCGAACCGGCAAGAGCGGCGAGAGCGGTTTCACCGCGAAGCCCCCGCAATATTGGGAGCGCTGGCAAGGCGCGAGCAGAGCAAGCCGGGGTCCCCGGCAAGCTGTGCTTGCTAGGGTGCGAGAGGGCAAAGCGGCTTCACCGCGGGCCCTGCAATATTAGAAACGGCCTCACTTTTCATTCTTGAGGCCGGCCACTCGCTGATAGATACTCCCTACCAAAACAGCGGATTGCTGAAGGGCGTTGCCGCGATCGGGATTTCCCTTCGTGCCAATCTGGGCGCCCGGGTTTACCAAAGCCACTGATTGCTGCGGAGCGTGGGCGCTGTCAGTTTTACCAGGGGGCAGATTGCGGCGGAGGAGTTGTGGGGTTGGCCCGCTCGTCGTGGAAAGGGCACCCCCAGCTTTGTCGTGTGCTGGCTCCTCCGTGGATTGTTCTGCCTGAGCGGTTTCTTGTTGGCTTGCGCTCGCACCCGTCGCATCCGCGTTCCCTAAAGATGCTGACAGCCGGACCTTTCCGGCTGCTCTTACCCGAGTCTCGACTTTCGCGTGAGTAGCGGAAATCGTTGGCTCCAGTGGTTGGGGTATCTCTCGCTGCGTGTAGGAAAGCAGGACTGCCAAAGACGGCGTGACCCCAAGAAAACTGGCGAAGAGGGTCAATCCCAAACTCGCGCGCAAGCAGAGTAACCATCCCGAAGGCTTTTTGGATCCGGCCAGGATGGAGTGAACGCGAGCCTTCAAATGTTCCGACGATGCCGCGAAATCTATGCCCCAAACTTTTGGGTCCTGCGACAAATTCAGCCGCGCGAAACGAACCAGAGACTCCGCATACGTGGCTCTTCTTGCTGGAGCGTGGGAGATAACCGCAAGGTCGCATGCGAGTTCACGGTCGAATTGCATTTGTCGGACGGCATACCACGCCGCGGGATGAAAGAAAAGAAGCCCGCGGAACGCGATGGCAAATCCGTTCCAGACAAAATCCCAGCGGCGAACGTGGTGCAGCTCATGGCGCAAAATGTCTTCGAGCTCGGAGCGGTCCTGTTCGAGACAAAGAGCCGGCAGCAGAATGGTTGGCCGAATCCAGCCGAATGTTGCCGGAGACGTAACCCCCGATAGCACCAGCAATCTTGTGCGGCCGGCACGGAGGCTCTCTGCCAGCGGCTGAAAGGTTTCTGCGATCTCAACCGGTGGCTTGCAGGTGAAATCCAGGACCCATTTTAGACGCCGCTGTTTCTTAAGATAAGTCACGAGAATGTAGCTCAAGACCAGTAAGTAACCGATCCCGGCTACACGGAGCGCGACACTAAGAGGGATAGCCCAGGAACTTGGAATCTGCCAGGCGCCAATCGTCGAAGTGGCTGGCTGAGCAAAAACGAGTGGAGCACTTGCCGGCAACCGTTCAACCGGCAGAATGCCGTTCGCCAGCCAGAGCCAGTACGCTGCCGACCCGTAAAGAAATGCCAGCCAGATCAGAAATCTTCGATTTGGAGAGTCGACGAGCCTGCTGAAAACCAAACATAGCCCGAAGGCAAACGTCGTCTTCAGCGCGAAGCCTGCAAGTGCGGTCACAATACCAAGCAAAAGGTTTGGGTTCATAGCGTCTCTGGATTATTCGCGATCGCGTGGCTCTTGCCTTTTACGATACTCTCGGATATACGCTTCGAGCTCATCCAACTCTTTCTTTTTGATGAAACTGGCCTCCAGCAAATTCATCAGCAGCCCGCTTGCCGATCCGTGAAAGTTCCGCGATACCAGTGCTTGCACCGACAGGTGGTCGATGGCCTTCCGAGAGACCAACGGCCGGAAGACAAAGACGCGGCCTCGGCTTTCATGCGCGATAAATCCCTTGCGCTCCATAATGCGGAGCAAGGTCTGTGTAGTCTTGTAGTTGGGCCTCACTTTTTCCGGATGAGCATTCACCACATCCTCAACGGTGGCCTCTTCCCGGTCCCATAGAATTTGCAGAAGGCGCATTTCCGCTGCAGTCGGTACGGAAAACTGCTGCTTTTGACGCGGTACATTCGACAGTTTGTTTCGCATACGTGCCTCACAAGAACTTCTTAACGGTTTAAGATTATGCCTGACTTTAGCTCTTAAGGGATAAAGACTGTAATTTTGTTACATGCTGACACGAGGATGTGGACATTTTAGAGGACGGCTCCTGAAGACGTCCGAACAGCGATGCGGCTCTGGCGGCCCCGCGGCCTGCCAGCCCAACGCGCATGCGGTAGAACTGTGACCACCGAGATCAGTTCACAGCGCCACTCTACTCGGGAGGGTCGTTCTGTACGCACGCATTCCGCAGCCTGGTCTTTCGCCTTAGCAGCTCTTGTAGCACTCCTTCCGGGTGGATTGCGCGGCCAAACGGAATCGCTCCAGATCACGTCCGCTACTCCACTCGCAGTTCAATTGCTCCAGCACGTCCCCATGAAGATTGGAGAACCACTGGAAGGCCGCCTGCTCTATGCGGTCTATGTCGACAACCGGATCGCGATACCGGCGGGCACGGTTGTTCGCGGCAGAGTCATCCAACTCAAGCGAGACCGAAGCCGCCGGATCCACTCGCGGCTCAGGGGAGATTTCACGCCATTTCGTATCCCAGTTGTGCGATTCGATCAGTTGGATCTCCCTGGCGGCATCTTCCAACCTATTGTGAGCGACAGCGCCACGGATGGCGTCCCGATTTTGCGTTTGTCACCTCCGCCCGGCAAGAAGAAAGACTCTTTGATTAGGCGCCAGATGGCCCAAGAGAAACAGCGATTGAAAGATAATGCCGCTATCTTCACCGCACCCGGCCGCCGAGACCGGCTAGTTCAATTCCTCTATGGGCAGTTGCCGTATCACCCGCAAAGGATTGAAACCGGAACCCTATGGACGGTTGAATTGGCGCAGCCCGTAGACATTGGATTGACGCGCACCCCACCGGACAAAGATGGCGCGCCGTCTATTCAAGGAAAGAGCGAGCAACGAGCGATAGAGAAGCCGGCGGCGGTTGGCCCGACCCCGAATCAAGAGGATGAATGGAGGCTGCGCGCATATCTGGAGCAAACGGTCAGCTCCGCGAACCAAAAGGCAGGAGACACCTTTGAAGCCCGCGTCGCCGAACCGGTTTTTGATGCCGGTCACACACTCGTGGTTCCCGAAGGATCCCTCCTTGCGGGGGAGATCACGCAGGCCAAGCCGGCTCGTTCCTTTGGGCGTTCGGGAAAGCTTCGGTTTAGGTTTCGGGAATTGAAGTTTCCTAACGGCTTCTCCCAACCTGTCGAAGGGACCTTGGCCGGGGTCGATGCAAAGAAGTCGGCAAATTTGAAAATCGACCCGGAAGGCGGCGTCGAGCAAAAATCGCAGAACCGTGTGATCGTGCCGTTGGTGTTAACCTTGCTCGCCGGGCGCGCTTTTGATGATGATGGGAGCCAGGTCGGCAATAGCGCTGTCGCATCGAATGGTTTCGGCATTGTCGGCCGCGTTGTCGGCATTGTGGCGAGCTCGCGGAACGTTGCCGCCGGTATAGGCATTTACGGGGCTGCGCTTGCCTTCTATGACCTCTGGCTGGCGCGCGGCCACGACGTTGTCTTTGTGAAAAATACACGCATCGAAGTCACGACGACCCCGAGTCGCAGCCCGATGAATGCCGCCCGATAAGTATTGTCGATAGAGCCGAAGGTGTAGCCTTTTAGGATTGCGCGGCGCGTTCGAGTTCCGCGATGTCGAACTTCTTCATCCGAAGCATGGCCTGCATCGCCTTCGGGTTTTTGATAAGGCTGGGCAAGCGCGCGGGCACGATCTGCCAGGAGAGGCCGAACTTATCCTTGAGCCATCCACACACGTTCTCGCTGCCTCCGGCGGAGAGCTTCGACCAATAGTCGTCCACTTCTTGCTGCGAGTCGCAGCGCACTACAAATGAGACTGCTTCGGTGAATTTGAAATTTGGGCCGCCGTTGAGCGCTGTAAACTTCTGGCCGTCGAGCTCGAAAGCAATCGTGAGGACGCCACCATTCGGTACGCGGTTGTCATGGAGCACGTCGAGACGGCGCGAGTTTTTGAACACGGTGAGGTAAAAGTCGACAGCCTCTTCGGCGTTCGAGTCGAACCAGAGAAACGGCGTTATGCGGGGAGAGTTTTCGAGAACACTCATGCAAATCACCTGTCTTTCGCCTGTGATATCCGCCCGGACCTAAAGTCTCGTCCGCGTTGTGCTGCGGACGCGGCGAGTCGCAAAGTTGCATTGTAAGCATAAATAACTTGCAAGGTGCAAGTAAGATGGCTAACATCTTGCCTTGGCGAAGAAGTCCATCCAGAAGCACCGCTCCGGATGCCCGGTGAGTGTCTCGCTCGATATATTCGGCGACCGTTGGTCGCTGGTTATTGTCCGCGACCTGATGGTGCGCGGCTACCGCACCTTCGGTGAGTTTCTGAACGCTGGCGAGGGGATTGCGACCAACATTCTTGCTGACCGCCTGCATAAGCTCGAAGCCGCCGGGATTCTTACCGCCGAGCCGATGGCGGACGACGGACGCAGTATCAATTACCGCCTTACGGCCAAGGGAATCGATCTCGCCCCTGTCCTGCTTGAGCTCCTCATCTGGGCCGCGCGCAACGAAGACACGGCTGCGCCCTGTTCCTACATCGCGCAGATGGAACAGAACCGCGAAGCCGTACTCGCAGAGGTCTATCGCCGTTGGGAACGGCGCGATCCCACGCCTCTCATTCCGTCCTTCAACACTCCGACTCAATCCTCGAAAGCAAGGACGCCACGATGAAGCTGCAAGACTTCAGCACTACTTAAGTCTTGAGAATCCCCGAGTAGACCGCCATGCCCGCGACCGCATCCACGCCGATGGCGTCCAAAGCGTCGATCTCGGCCTGTTCGCGAATGCCTCCGGCGACGATCAGTTGGCGTTTGGTCTTTTGCCGCAGGCGCTCCGCCACTTCGAAAGGGAAACCCTGCATCGTTCCCTCCTTGTCGATATGCGTATAGAGAAAGGCGGCGCAGTAGGGCTCAAGCAGAGAGATCGCCTCCTCGGCAGTGAGGTCCACTTGGTCCTTCCAGCCCTTCACGGCCACGCGTCCTTGCTTGGTATCCACGCTGAAGACCAGCCTCTCCCGGCCAACAGCGGCGGCGAGCGTCTGCGCAAAATCGAGATTCACCAACGTCGCTCCTCCGAAGAGCGCGGAACCGATAATCACTCTCCGGACGCCCGCGCCGAGTGCCTCCTTGGCCTTCTCCACCGTTCCGATTCCGCCGCCGGCTTGAGTCGGCAGCCGTTGGGCGATCTCGAAGATCAGGGCGCGATTGTCTCCCTGACGCATGGCCGCGTCGAGATCGATCAGCTGCACCAAGGGATATTTCGCGAAGCGGTCGATCCAATACTCGAAGTCGTCGAAGGCCAGCTTGAGGGTCTCGCCGTGCACCAACTGAACGATCCGGCCTCCCATCAAATCGATGGAGGGTATTAGCATGGCAGCCTCACCGGAATGCCCTCCTTTACCAACTCATTTTTGAGTGCCCGGGCATCGGCGACTCCGAAGTGAAAGATGCTGGCGGCGAGGGCTGCGTGCGCTTTGCCTTCCTGAAAGACTTGAGCGAAGTGCGCGACCGTGCCTGCCCCGCCGGAGGCGATCACAGGAATCTCGACCGACGCGCTCACCCGGGCCGTGAGTTCGCAATCGAATCCCATGCGCGTACCATCCGCGTCCATGGAGGTAAGAAGAATCTCGCCAGCGCCGCGCGACTCGGCTTCGCGCGCCCAATCGAGGACGCGGCGCCCCGTGGGAATGCGCCCGCCCTGGATATAGACCTCGGCACCGGCAACGGAATCGCCCGCCGTCGCGCGGCGGACGTCGATCGCCACGATGACCGCCTGCGCGCCAAAGCTGCGGCCGATGGCATCGATGAGGGCAGGCTTCGCGATGGCTGCCGAGTTGATGCTGACCTTATCCGCTCCTGCATCGAAGACCGCCGCGGCGTCTTCCGGCGTGCGGATGCCGCCGCCGACAGTGAAGGGAATGAAAAGCTCCCGCGCGGTTCTGGCGACGGTCGCGAGCAGCGTTCCACGCCCCTCGTGCGTCGCTGTGATGTCAAGCAGCACGATTTCGTCCGCGCCCCCCGCGGCATGGTGCTTGGCGAGCGAGGCGGGATCGCCGGCGTCGACCAGATCGAGGAACTGCACGCCCTTGACGACCCGCCCATCTTTTACATCCAGGCAGGCGATGATGCGCTTGGTCAGCATGGGGGCTCCAGCTCGACGAAATTCCTGAGCAGACGCATGCCGGTCGCGCCGGATTTTTCCGGATGGAACTGCACGCCCATTACGTTGCCGCGCTCGACCGCCCCGGAAAACGGGCCTCCATAATCAGTAACCGCAACTGTGTCGCTCATGACCGGCGGCCGGAAGGAGTGAGTGTAGTAGACAAATGAGCCGTCCGGGATGCCGCGCATCAGCCGTGAACCGCCGTCGTCCCGGACGCTGATGCTATTCCAGCCGACGTGCGGCGCCTGGATTCCGGGGGCAAAGTGCTCGCATCTCTCCGGGAAGATTCCCAGGCCGGCGAATTCCGGCGCCTCTGCGCTCCCGGCGAAGAGCCATTGCAAGCCTACACATATCCCCAAGAAGGGCACGCCGCGCTCGATGACTTCACCAACCGCCGCGGTCAATCCGGTCTCCTCGAGCAGCCGTGTCGCTTGGAAATGGCCGACTCCGGGCAAAATCACCTTTTCGGCGCGAGTGACCACGGCTGGATCCGCGGTGACCACCGCCTTCTCGCCGAGGGCGGTGAGAGCCTTCATGACGGAGGTAAGATTGCCGGCCTTGTAATCGATCACCGCAATCACCTTAGCCCCCTCACAAGAGACCTTTAGTGCTGGGCAGCATTGCGCCCAACTGCTTGTCTTTGGAGCAAGCGGCGCGCAGGGCCCGCGCAAAGGCCTTGAAGAGCGCCTCGATCTTATGATGATTGGATCGTCCGTACATTGTTTTTACGTGGACATTGGCGCGCGCGCCCCGGGCAAAGCCTTCAAAGAAATCTTCAACCAGCTCGCTTTGCAAATCGCCCACGAGACGGGTTCTCACCTTGGTCTCGACCACGCAGGCCACGCGCCCGCTCAAGTCGACAGCGGCAATGCCGAGGGTTTCGTCCATGGGCATTAGAAAGTAGCCCGCGCGCAAGATGCCTCTCTTGTCGCCCAGCGCCTGGTCGAAGGCCTCGCCCAGCGCGATCCCTACGTCTTCTACAGTGTGGTGCTGGTCGACATCCAAATCGCCATTGCAGATGAGATCGAGATCGAAGGCTCCGTGCCGGGTAAAGAGCTCGAGCATGTGGTCGAAGAAGCGAATTCCCGTCTTGATGTGGTAGCGTCCACCGCCCTCGATGGTGAGCTTGAGCGAGATCCTGGTCTCGGTGGTGTTGCGTTCAATGGTTCCCTGGCGCGTGCTTCCGCGGTTGCTGCCGCCGGGCCGCGCGGTCTTCGATCCGCTTCGCTTGATCATGGAACCTTCTCCCAGGCGATCTCCGTGAGGGCTTCCTCGATTGCGTCCAAGGCCTGGCTGGTCTGCTCGCGCGTGCCCACGGTGATGCGCACGCAACCCTCGCAGCCTGGATCTTGGGAGCGGTCGCGGGTGAGAATGCGCCGCCGCCGCAGGGCTTGGACAAACGCGTCATGCTTGGGCCCAATCTTCACCAGCACAAAGTTTGCCTCGCTCGGCCAATGCGGCACACCGAGATGGCGGAGCTTGTCCGCCATGGCAAGGCGCGCCTCTTTCACCTCGGCGACATACCAGTCGACGTAAGCTTGATCGTCGAGCGCCGCGGGCAGGCATGCCAGAGCCAGCGCGTTGACGCTGTAGGGAGAGATCACTGTGCGCAGCCAGCGCTGCGTTTCTACTGGGGCGGCAAGCATTCCCAATCTCAATCCAGCGAGCCCATAAGCCTTGGAAAAAGTACGCGCGACGATCAGGTTGGGAAGTTTCCCCACCTGGTCGAGAATCGTCTCACCGAAGAAGTGATAGTAGGCCTCATCGATCAGCACGACCGCTTGAGGAGCACTCTCGATGATCTTTAGAAGCTGAGCGCGCTGAGCTACGCTGCCGGTCGGGCTGTTCGGGTTGGCGATCGCGATCACTCTGGTTCGCGGCGTGATCGCTTCGAGCAGCTCGTCGAGCGGAAATCGAAAATCCCGGCCCGGCGCAACCGTCTTGATCGTCGCCTCCGTTGCCGAGCCGTAAACCTCGTACATGGTGTAGGCCGGCGTGGGAAGGAGCAGCTCATCCCCCCGATCGAGAAAGGTTTGGCATACAACATGGATCGCCTCATCCACGCCATTGGTCAGCAGCACCTGCTCGGCTTCAAGACTCAATGCGGCGGCGACCTTGGCCTCTACCGGTTGGCGTTCGGGATACTTGGTCAGATCCGAGGCTGCGATCCGGCCCAGGGCCTCGAGCACGTGCGGTGAGCATTGCAAGGTATTTTCATTGAAGTCGAGCCTGAGCCCGCCGCGTCCGCCAAGGGGCGGGTGGTATTCGCGCATCCGCTTGATCAGGGGGCGCGGCTCCGGCGGAGTGTGCAGGGAAGTGTCGAGACGGGCTTCAGCCATCGATCCCCCTTGCCCGCACCGCCGCGGCATGGCCGCGCAAGCCCTCCGCCTCGGCCAGAGTAATCGCCACCGGCCCCAGCCTCTCGAGACCGGTCCGCGTGTATTCCTGGACAGTGATGATCTTTAGAAAATCCATCACGCTCAGTCCGCCCCTCACTCGCGCCGCACCGCCTGTCGGCAATGTGTGATTGGGACCGGATACGTAGTCTCCCATGGGCTGAGGGGAATAGCGGCCCACGAATACCGATCCGGCGTTGCGGACCCAGTTGAGATCTTTGCCGGCATCGACCGTCAGGTGCTCCGGGGCCAGGCGATTGGTCACTTCGCGCGCCTCTTCAACCGTGCGGGCCAGCAGGATGACGCCATGTTTCGCGATGGCGGCGCGGGCGATCGGATTCGTCTTGACCCGTTGCTTGACCTCGTTCGCAACCAGGCGGGCAAGAGGCTCTTTGGTGGTGACAAGGATCGCCAATGCCTCGGGATCGTGTTCGGCTTGCGCCACCAGGTCGCTGGCGATGGCGGCGGGATCTCCTATTTCACTGGTCACGACAATTTCGGTCGGGCCGGCCAGCATATCGATGGCGCAATCGAAAGCGACAAGTTTCTTGGCCGCGGTCACATACCAGTTGCCCGGGCCCACGATCTTATCGACACGGGGAATGCTCATGGTGCCATAGGCTAGCGCCGCCACCGCTTGCGCTCCGCCGATTCGATAGAAGTCCTTCACGCCCAAAAGCCAGGCGGCGGCCAATGTTTCTTTTGCCGGCTTTGCCGAGGCCACGGCGACGCGCTCGACACCGGCGACCTGGGCCGGGATGACCGTCATCAGAAGGGTAGAAGGCAAGGGATACCGCCCGCTGGGAACGTAGCATCCGACCGCGGCGAGGGGGCGAATGCGCTGCCCGGTGGTAAGGCCGGCGCTCATCACGCTCCATTCGCAGGGCATTTGCGCTTGGGCGAACTCGCGGATGTTTTTGGCGGCGATCTTGATCGCCGACTGAAGCGGCCGCGGCGTCGTCTCCCATGCCTGCTTGATCTCCGCCGGATCAATCGCCAGGGATTGGCGAGGAGCCAAGCCGTCCAGTCTCGCCCCGTAGCGGCGCAGCGCTCGGTCGCCGCCCTTCTGTACGCCGCGCACAATGCGCTCGACCACTGGCATGGCGCGAGCCGTCGCGGCCGAAGCTCTCCCGTCGAGTTCGCTCAGCAGTTGCTGGCCGCCCCGTCCGCCTGTCTTCACCAGCCTCATCGGGAATCCTCCTCTCGTTCTTACAGAACGATCTTGCTCAGCTGGTATTCGACGATTCCGGTTGCTCCCGAGCTCTTCAGCTTGGGAATCACATCGCGCACCACATTCTCCTCGAGAATGGTATTCACCGCCGCCCAGCCTGTATCGCTGAGAGCGGAGACAGTCGGCGAATTCAAGGCAGGGAGCATTTTAAGCACCTGCTCGAGGTTCGCTTTGTTCACATTCATCATCAGTCCGACCCGGCCTTGGGCAGCAATGGCTCCGTTGAGCATCAGCGCGAGATTGTCGATTTTCTGCCGCTTCCAAGGATCGCTGTAAGCGATGCGATTGGCGATGAGGTGGGTCTCGCTTTCCATAACCGTGTCGATAATCCGCAAACGGTTGGCGCGCAGGGAACTGCCTGTTTCTGTAACCTCCACGATGGCGTCTGCCAGCATCGGAGGCTTGACCTCGGTCGCGCCCCAGCTGAACTCTACTTTTACGAGAACATTTTTTGCCGCGAAGTAGCGCTTGGCTACCTCGACCAGTTCGGTGGCGATCACTTTGCCGCTCAGGTCCTCGGCTTTCTGGTAGGACGAATCATCGGGAACGGCGAGGACCCAACGTACTTTCGTCCGCGTTTGTTTGGAATAGGTCAGGCTGGTGATGCTGGCCACATCGCGGCCGCTTTCGACTACCCAGTCGATACCCGTCAAGCCCGCGTCGAGCACCCCCTTATCGACATATCGCGCCATCTCCTGCGCGCGGATCAGCATGCACTCAAGTTCGTTGTCGTCGACGGTAGGGAAGTAGGAACGGCCGTTTGCAAAGATTCGCCAGCCGGCACGTTCGAAAAGGGCGATGGTTGCGTCCTGCAGACTGCCTTTAGGAATGCCCAGTTTCAATTTATTGGCCATCACCGGACCTCCGCATTTTTTGCCGCGGCCAAGGGGATTGGTCGCGTGAAGCAGCTCACGGTACCCTCGTGGCACACCAGCCCGTCGCCTTCGACTTGAACGCGAAACAGAACCGTATCCCAATCGCAATCGGTGGCCGCGTCGATCACGCGCAGCCGGTTTCCACTAGTCTCCCCCTTCATCCAGAGCTTCTGCCGTGTCCGGCTCCAAAAGGTCACATAGCCCGTCTCCAGCGTTTTTGCGTAACTCGCTTCGTTCAGAAAGCCAACCATCAGCACCTGTCCGCTCCCGGCGTCCTGAACGATCGCCGGAACCAGCCCGTCCATCTTTGCAAAGTCGATCTTTATATCGTCGGTCATCTCGGTTCCTCATCCGTCCTGTGCGCCCCACTTCCGTTAGAGAGGAGGCATTGAAGAATCAGGGCCTACGCAGGCTGCGGAAAAACGAGTGAGTGGACAGCTGAGCATACAAGGTCTAGCGTGCCTCATTGTCGGCCCACACATCCGTTAGCGCCTCGCTCGTTGCTTCGGCGCATTTTTCCGCAGCCTACGGCCCAAACGCAAAAGAGCCCGCCGGCGCATCTCCCGCCGGCGGGCTCTTCCAGATCTTGGCTGCTTGCTCTAGCCTTGTTTCCGGGTGAAGGCGTCCGCCGGCACGTTCGTCACGTGATGATGGTTATGACGATGATGTACGCGGACGTTCATCTCCATCAAACCTAATTGTCTCGACCTCACGGTGTCAACTGGAAGTTGAGCGGAGAGCGAGCTCGGGCCAGTCTCAGAAGTGGCTGTGGTACTGTTGGCATAGTGCCTATTATGCGTTTTTGGAACTGCATAACGAGGCTCTAGAGCGCTCAGGGTGGGTGCCGACCGTTGAAGCGGCCTCTATGCAGCCGGTCCTCCAGAAAGCAGGCTGCCGGAGGCATTGCTCGCCGCAAGGCAACAGTTAAGTTATAGGAACGATCGGAAAGTCCAAGGGACGCATCAGCATCTGGCCCTGGCACAACGAGAATGCCGCATCAGCCGAACCTGTTTTCGTCCAGTTCTTCGAACGGCTCGGCCGTGCCCGATCGCAAGGCCGTGCCTCCCGATTCAGGACGGGTTCGCATTTGGCTTCGCCGCATTGAACTTCTCTTCTACGTCATTCTGCGCATCTATGTCGGCGTGATTGTCATCGTGCTTCCTTGGACGCCGCTATGGTCCGGCAATAACTGGATCAACTACTTCCCCCGCATCTCCGCGTTCCTCATGCATGGCGCGGTGCGCGGAATCATCTCCGGTCTCGGTGTTTTGAACCTCTACATCGCCGTGGATGAGGCCATACACTACCGTGAGTCCGCTCTCTGAGATTATGAAGAAAAATCCCACATCGCCGCGGCGTGAGGCCGCTCCTTTGGCCTATCAGAATCCGGCCTTTCTCAACAGTCCTGACGGTCGCGTCGTGCGCATCGTTTCGGAGTATTCCGAGCCTCTCGCTCGCTTTCGCCGGGAGCGAATCCAGGACACGGTTGTCTTCTTCGGGTCCGCGCGCTTTCCATCGCACGAAGACGCGACGCGCGCGCTCGCGCTATTGGACCAGAACGGCTCCTCCTCTGCCTCGGATGGGAGTCCGGCCGAGGAGAAGCCCGTGAGCAATGCAGAGGCGATTGGCGCAGAGGCATCCGAGCTTCGCCGCCGCGCGGAAGCAGCCGTAGAGATGGCGCAATACTACGAAGACGCTCGCAGGCTAGCCTACTTGCTCACGGAATGGACGCAAACCTTCAAGTCACGCCGGTATCGCTTTGTCGTTACCTCGGGGGGTGGACCCGGCATCATGGAAGCGGCCAACCGCGGCGCATCCGAGGCTGGAGGCAAGACCATCGGGCTCAATATCCGGCTGCCCTTTGAGCAGGAGCCCAATCCCTACATCACGCCTTCGCTCAACTTTGAGTTCCACTATTTCTTCATGCGCAAGTATTGGTTTGCCTATCTCGCCAAGGCCTTGGTTGTTTTCCCGGGCGGGTTCGGCACGCTCGACGAGCTCTTCGAGTTTTTAACTCTCGTACAGACTCAGAAACTAGCCAAACACATCAGCATCGTGATCTACGGCTCGACATACTGGAAGAGCCTTCTCAACATGGATACGCTGGTCGAAAAGGGAGCGATTTCTCCGCGAGACCTTGAATTGTTCCAGATGGCGGATACTCCTGAAGAAGCCTTCCAGATCCTTAAGGAAGAACTCACGCGGCACCATCTGGACCATGAAATCAAGCCTCAGGCGCAAACAAGCGTCGACGAGGAGCAGCTTCCGGAGATCGCGCGAACACGGTAGATGCTTATTTTTACCCCTCCTTCACGGCGCATTGTCTCCCATTGATAGTGCTGGTTCCCCCTGAATGAATGTACGGGGATTCTCCTCTTCGCAACGCGTCGTTCATGCATTGCACCGAATACTAGCCACGTCAAAACCGCGTTTGCCTCGGAGCTTGCTGCCAAAGGCTTGGGGCGGGGGTCAAGATGGCAGGCTCACAGTATGGAGCCGAATGCTAATGTGAATCTAACGCGCGCTGCCAGTTTCAACGAGTTTGTCAATGAGATCCGCCGCGAACGGCGCAGCCATGTTCTCTTTATGCCGCAGTATGCGAAGCCTTGGAAGCATCGGATCTTCCGGCAGGCGCTCGAGGTGCTCCGCGACTATCCGGAATTTCCGCAAGGATCGCGTCGCTGGGATGACCGGGTCTTTTACCCGGATCGTGAGGGTGTGGGCCGTCCGTTAGCCCAGCTTTGGCCGAATGGGCAAGCGCCCATGTCACTGCGGCTGGCGGTCGAAGCGGTGCGGCTGATGGGCCACGAAACCATGAGTTGGGGTCTGCGCTTTGTGTGGAGCGAGAACGAGCAGCAATTCGCTCTGGGAGAAAGAGAGGCTTCGTGAGGTCTTTCGTTGCACGGAAGGGGGGCCTACATTCTGTCTAAGTCCGT
The DNA here is from genome assembly GCA_963746665.1 of uncultured Acidobacteriaceae bacterium. Lineage (GTDB taxonomy): Bacteria > Acidobacteriota > Terriglobia > Terriglobales > Acidobacteriaceae > PALSA-350. The sequence continues at coordinate 1,245,459 of CAVVBW010000001.1, forward strand.
CACCTATCCGAGGGTCGCCTACTTTCCCGATAGCTTTTATGAGGTAAATGGCGTAGCCCACACGAGCCGAAGCTTTGAAGCTTTCGCGGTGAGGGAAAAACTACCCTTCTTCTGCCTTCGGCCGGGAAAACCGGGATCGGCTGTCCTTCATCAGCGGAGCGGCGAGCTGACTACGCTCGATATCCCCCGCGACAGCGCGATTTCCTTTCGCATAGAAAGGGATCTGAGCTTCGATCTTGCTTTTCTAAGATATAAGTCCTTGATCGCTCGCTCCCTCGAAGAGTTTCGTCCGGACGTCATTCATATCACCGGGCCAAGCGAAGCCGGCATTCTCGGCGCATGGCTCGCCAAAAGCCTCAACATACCGCTGGTTGCCAGCTGGCATACCAACATTCATGAATACGCCGCCCTTCGCGCTGGTTGGCTCCTGCGCATGCTACCCCGGCAAAATATGCCCTATGCCAGCAAGCAGATTGAGGATCTTACCCTTCTCGTGTGCGCCCGCTTCTACCGTATGGCTGAGATTCTCCTGGCGCCGAATGCCGCCCTTTGCCTTCTGCTCGAACAAATGACCGGCCGGCACTGCACGCTCATGCCGCGCGGCGTCGATACCACGGAATTTTCTCCTCAATCCCGGGGGCGCAATCGCCAGGACGATGAATTCGTCCTGGGTTACTGCGGCCGTTTCTCGGTTGAGAAGAATCTCGCCCTGCTTGTACGCGTCCGCGAACAGCTCATCGAGCGGGGCATCACCCGTTTCCGCTTTTTAATGGTCGGCCACGGTAAGCAGGAGAGCTGGCTACGCGAACACTTGCCAAATGCCGAGTTTACCGGCGTTCTTCGCGGCCGGGAACTCGCCGGGGCCTATGCCAATATGGACTTATTTGTCTTTCCGTCGCATACGGACACTTTCGGCATCGTCGTGCTCGAGGCGCTCGCCTCCGGGGTTCCCGCGATCGTAACCCCGGACGGAGGCCCGGCTTCGATTGTGAGGCAGGGAGAAACAGGATTTGTAGCCCAAGACGGACAGTTTGCCGACGCGATCGCGGCCCTTATCCTGGATCGCGCCCGGCATGCTGAGATGCGGCTGGCCGCGCGAGCCTACGCCAAGTTGGCATCGTGGAACTCGGTATTCGAGGGAGTTTATCGCAAATATGATGACGCAATCGAGCAATACTCGGGGGCTTTGCGGTCAAGGCGCTCACATCGGGTTTCCCATCGGCTCGCGTAATACCCGACACTACTTCTTTTGCTGCTGAGCCTTCTGCTCCTGTTCATCGTCGTGATTCAGGTCGAGGCCGAAGTGGGGATCCGATTTTGTGCCGGTGATCTTGATCGGCACTTCAAGCCCATGGCCGTTCTTGCGGAAGAAACGGTCAGCAGGCTTTAATAAGAATCCCTTCCATCCGCCAACGAGCTCGGATAACGAAGCCTTGAGCCCGGCGGTGCCGAAGAAATCGAATTTATTCCCGTCCAGGCTATAGACTCCGTCCAGCTTGACGTTTGCTCCCGGGACGTCGTAGTTCAGATCCGCAACCCGCAACAGGCCGTTCGCCAGGTTGAACTCTCCTTGCATTTGCGAGCTGATATTCGCGGTCTGAGGGTCTTTCGCTTCCTGGTTTGCCAAGCCAGGCTCCCCTTGGCTTCTCAGGCTCAGCTCGTCAACCCTCGACTGCACTTTTTGGTTGGAAAAGTGAGCGCCGGTAATATCAAAACTCCCTTGAAGCTTGAGTCTATTCGCTACGTCCTGAGGTCCCGGCGGAAGATTGAGTTTGAAACGCAGCTTGGCGTGGCCGGTCATGAACGGCGGGTCGGTATGCACGCCCAACAGCAGCAGGTCCTGAATATAGGCTTGGTCGATGACGACATCCAAATCGATCTGGTGGCCTGGCACTCCGGCGGCGCGCACCACGGAGCCTTTGGCGGTAAGCGACGAGTGCAGAAAGTGTCCAATCACGGGTTGGAGGTAGGTGTCGCCGTTGGTGCCGTCGACGATCGCATGAAAGTCGGTGTGCAAAGCCACCTTGTGCCCGCTGATGCCGACTTCAAAGTCGGGCGTGTCGGTCGAGCCGTCAACTGCAATGTTATCGAGTGTGCCTTGGTAACGGCCAGTGGAGGAGAGGATGCCCGAGATGCCTTTCAAGGTGCCGAGGTTCGCTTTCGAGAATGAATAAGTACCGCTCACAGGGGTTTGCCGCAGATCGTCGGAGTTCCACGGGCCGAAGGAGCCCGTGCTTTGAATGTTCCCTATTGGTTTGGGGTTGGTCAGCGTGGCCACGAAGCGGAGCGGTTTGCCCGCGCCCACTGACTTCAAGAGAAGCTGTCGAATATCGAATTCCAGCGGGACCTTGCCGGGCTTATCCGTGCCCAAAGTCAGTACCGTATCCGTGGCGCGGATTTCGTCGACGAAAATCTTCATGTGGCCCCCACCGGCACTCGTGAGTTTAGGCAAATCCTTGCGTTGACTCTTGGGCGGAAGATGGATGCGCAGTCCGTGGACATCGACATGGCCGATTTCCATCGGCGATTGCAGAAGGTTGCCATACGCCGTGCGAAAGGAGAAGCTGTCGATCGCGAACGTCGGAGTGCTGGAATCGAGATTGTAAGGGTAGACAGTCAGGCCCTTGCCCACGACCTCCAAGCCGCGGACGAGCGATACATGCAGGCTCTTGAGTTCGACGCGGCTGTTGAAACGGGCGGAAAGGGTTTCGACCACTCGCCCCCGCAAGCTTGGCTCGATGCGGTGCAGGAGTATTTCAGCGGCGATGAGCAGGACAACGACAACGAATAAAAGAGGGAGACCGATCCAGAGCAGCAAGCGATGCTTCTTCCCGGGGCCGCGGCCGTTAGCGGACAGTGTTTTTTCCAAAGCGGGCTCGCCTTCCTGCGGACAATTTGGCAGTTAGTCGTTGGATGCCGATCGCGAGTCCGGCGTCATGATATAGCCATGGCCATCGAAATCAAAGTCTTAGAGCGTGCGGGCCGTCGAGTTAGGACGCTGCCAGGGGTCTCCATTGCTTGATTGGCGCGGCCCGTGGAGTGTATCTTCGTCGCACAATGCTGAACGACATACGCACTCCGGACCAGCGTCGAGCCTACGGTCAATCCCGGCGGAAACAAGCCCCGCGCCAAGGCCAAAACTATTGGCGTTCCGCCGACCGCAGGACCGATCCCATCGACGCGATTGCAGCTTCTGCAGTGGGCCGCGTTCCGGGATTGCTTGAGATCAAGTGGGAGCGCATGGCGGCTTCCTCGTTTGGATTTTTCCGGGGAGCCGTGCCCGTGATGGCCGCCGATCTGGCGGTGTTGCCGCACACCGGTCTCGCCACCCAGCTCTGTGGAGACGCGCACGTGCGCAACCTCGGCGCATATGCCGCTCCGGACGGGCGGTTGGTTTTTGACATTAACGACTTCGATGAGACGATCCGTGGGCCCTTCGAGTGGGATCTCAAACGCATGGCGGTCAGCCTGGTCTTGGCGGGTCGGGAAACCGGAGCGAAGAACGCCGGATGCATGGACGCCGCCGCGATTTTTCTTAATCGCTACCGCACGTCCATGCGTAGCTTCGCGCGCATGTCCGTGCTCGACCTTGCCCATTATCAGGTCCATCGCCTGCAGCGTATCGCGCCGGTCTCGCAGGCCTTGCGCAAAGCCGAACGCGAAACTCCGCAGTCCGCGCTTGCGAGCTTGACAGTGATGCCAAAAGTGGGGAGCAATAAGAACCCCGAGCACCGCATCTTTGTCGACTCGCCCCCTTTGCAATACCGGTTGAGGCCTCCGCAGGCCCGTAGGATCGTGGATGCGCTCACTCCCTACCGGGAAAGCCTCCTTCCGGAGCGGCAGCACTTTCTTTCGCTTTACCGGCCGCTCGATGTTGCATTCCGCGTGGTCGGAACGGGAAGCGTCGGTCTGCGCGACTACGTCATCTATCTCGAGGGCAACGGATTGTACGACCCGCTTTTTCTGCAAATCAAAGAAGAGCCCGGGTCGGCTTACGCTCCCTACCTGGGAGAACACGGCGGGGCTCAGCACCATGGGCGGAGAGTCGCCGAGGGCCAGCGCGCCATGCAGTTGCAGTCGGACCCCTTTCTTGGCTGGACTACGATCAGCAACCGGCACTATCTCGTTCGTCAGCTCAACGATCACAAAGCATCGATCGCGGTCGAGGATCTTAAGGACGGCGGCCTGACACAATATGCCGAGATATGCGGCGAGTTGCTGGCCCGCGGACACGCGCGGGCGGGCGATCCGCTGGCTATTGAAGGCTATCTTGGGGGGTCCCGGAAAACCGATTCCGCCATCACCGAATTCGCTGTTCAGTATGCCGATCAGACTAATCGCGATTACGAAACGTTTCTTCGCTCGCGGTTTGCGCCGCGCAGCGCGCGAAAGAAAGGTGCCGCTGCCAAGAGCAGCACCCCGGCGCTTGCCAAGAGCAAGACCCCCGCAAAGAATAGAGCCACGGTGAAGGCCAAGAGCAAGAAGAGCAAGGCATCGGCCGTGTCGCGTTCGAAGACGCGTTAGTGGCTTGTTGAAAAACGCGCCGAAGCAACCGGGGTCCCCGGTAAGCGCAGCTTGCCGGGGTGGGAAGCAACAAGCGAGGTGCGAGATACTGTGGCTGTCGCCAACAAGCTCTTAGCAGTTTGTTCTGCCGCCATGAGATGCGACAATAAAGTAGCGGCGCTCTGCTGCTTTCCTCATGTTGCAACTGTCATCGGCCGGTAAGCGGTTCGGCCCACGTGTCTTATTTGAGAATGCCGGCTGGCTCATCACCTCCGCCGAGCGCACCGCCCTGGTCGGCGCCAATGGCACAGGGAAGTCCACGCTCCTCAAGGTCTTGGCGGGCTCGGACTCGCTCGACTATGGCAGCCTGCAACGGACGCGCGGCATGTCCACCGGCTACCTTCCGCAGGAGGGGCTGGTGCTCTCGGGTCGCAGCGTCTTCGAGGAGTGCCTGTCGGTCTTTGCCGAGCTCCGCAACATGGAAGAGGAGGTCGAAACTCTTTCCAGTTGCTTAGCCGAGCTCGATCCGGAAACAGCGGAATATGCCGCGGCCGCAGAGCGGTTTTCCCATATCGATTCTCAGCTCCGCGCCCATGGCGGCTATGCCCTCGACGCGCAGGTTGGCGCCGTCCTGGGCGGTCTCGGCTTCAGCAAGCAGGACTGGGCCCGGCAGTGCGAGGAGTTCTCCGGCGGATGGCAGATGCGCATCGCTCTGGCCAAGCTGCTGCTCGAGAGACCCAGCCTGCTATTGCTCGACGAGCCGACCAACCATCTGGATCTCGAAACCCGCAACTGGCTGGAGGATTATCTCCACGGCTATCCCAACGGATACATCCTGGTCTCGCACGACCGGTACTTTTTGGATGTCACGGTCGACAAGATCGTTGAAGTATGGAACAAAGGGCTGCACTTTTACCACGGTAACTATGAGCAATACCTCAAACAGAAGGAAGAGCGCCGCGCCCAGCTCGAAGCTGCCTACAAAAACCAACGTGAGCACATTGAGCATCTGGAAGCGTTCATTTCCCGCTTTCGCTATCAGGCCACGAAGGCCAAGCAGGTGCAGAGCCGCATCAAGGAGCTGGAGAAGATCGAACGGATTGAGATCCCTCTCGAGGAGCAGGCGATCCACTTCACGTTTCCCCAGCCCAAACCCTCTGGCCGCACGGTGGTGAAAGTCGAAGACCTGTCTAAAAGCTATGGCTCCAAGCAGGTTCTGTCCGAGGTCGGCTTCACCATCGATCGCGGGGATCGCATTGCGCTTGTAGGCGTAAACGGAGCCGGCAAGTCCACGCTCATCCGCATGCTTTCAGGCATGGAGCCGCCCACGAGCGGCACCCTGCATCTAGGCCACAACGTGACGGGGGAATATTTTGCGCAGGATCAGTACAAGGTTCTCGATCCCGATGCGCGTATGCTCGACGACATCAGCAGCACAGCATCCCGCGTGCCCACGGCGCAACTGCGCGGCCTGCTTGGGTGCTTTCTCTTTACCGGCGACGATGTCTTCAAGCCGCTAGGCGTGCTCTCGGGCGGAGAGCGAAATCGCTACGCACTCGCCCGCATTCTGGTGAGTCCGGCCAATTTTCTGCTGCTCGACGAACCTACCAACCATCTCGATTTGCGCGCCAAGGATGTTCTGCTCGAGGCTCTCTCAAGTTTTACTGGAACCGTCGTCCTCGTTTCCCACGATCGGTATTTCCTCGATCGTTTGGCCACGCGCATCTTTGAAGTGGAGGCCGGGCATGTTCACGTCTATCCCGGCAATTACGAGGACTATCTCCTCCGCAAGCAGGGATTGGCCGATCCCCTCGCCGGACTTAGCGCACCCTATGGGGCTGTGGGCGTGACTACGACGCCGGCGCAGGAATCGCCGAAGGCCTCGCCAGAAGGCAATGGCGGCAGGTTGCGCCGGCTGAATCCCATCAAACTTCGCCAAATGCAGGACCGCTGCACCTTTGTCGAACAGGAGATTCCGCGTGTCGAGGCTTCGATCGCCAGCGCGGAAAGGGCTCTGGGCCAATACGTGAGCGCGGACGAGACGCAGCGTTTGACCCAGTCTCTCGACGATCTGCGCGCGCGGCACGCGGCCCTGAGCGATGAGTGGGAGTCGCTCGTCGTTGAGCTCGAACAGCAGGAGCCAGCGACCTAGAACCACAGTGCGCAGTTCTCAGTTTTTAGTCCGCAGCCCCCAGGTTCATCCTCCCTCTAATGCCGGTTTTTACTGGCAACTGAGGACTGTCATCTGACGACTTTAGCTATGCATCCTGCATAATCAAGAGCAATGACTCCACTCTGGAAACCCGAGAATTGGTCTCTTCGGTTGGCTGAGCTTGAAGCGCGCGCCGGCGACATCAAAGAAGCGCCGCTCAGGCGCGACGTTCGTTCGCTGGGTATGCTGCTAGGCCAGGTATTGCGCGAGCAAGTGGGCGATGAGCTTTTTTTTGCAGAGGAAGAGCTGCGTCAGCTCGCCATCCGGCGCCGTGAAGTGCAGAAGGAGAATAGTTCGAACGTACAGGTCGAGAGTGGGAAGGCAGAAGGCCGGCAACTTTTCCATGCGGCGCTCGAGAGGGTCCAAGCCTTGGACCCGGTCAGGGCCTACCGTCTGGCACGCGCATTTGCGTTCTACTTCGAGCTCATCAATCTGGCCGAGACCAACCATCGCAAACGGCGCCGGCTTTCTCGCCAGCTCTCCGGCGGCGGCGAGACGGAGCGCGGCTCCCTGCGCGGAACGCTCAGGGAAATGCGCAAGGCTGGGATCCCGGCAGAGGAAGCATTGGAGCTGCTCGGACGCGTGATGGTTGTTCCCGTCTTCACCGCGCATCCCACTGAGGTCGCGCGCCGATCCGTCATCTTCAAGCGGCGCAGGATAAGCGACTTCCTTGAGCAATTGGATCGAATCCCCCTCTCCAGCGAGCAACTGGAGCATTTTGAAGAGGGCTTGGCCGCCGAGATCACCGAGCTATGGGAAACCGATGAAGTTCGCAGCCGCCGTCCCACCGTGCTCGACGAAGTGAAGATGGGTCTGGATTATTACGATGCTTCGATCTTCGCTACGCTGCCGGCTCTCTATGAGGAAGTCGCCGCCGCCATTCACGCCGAGTACGGTGTCTCGGTGAGCCCTGCAAAATTGCCTCTCCTGCTCTCCTTTGGCTCCTGGATCGGCGGCGACCGTGACGGCAATCCCTACGTAACATCGCAGGTGACGCGTGAGGCGCTCGAGATGGCGCGCGATTGTCTGCTTGCCCACTACGAGCGCCGGGTAGAGTTTGTCATCGAATCGCTCAGCAGCTCGACCGAGCAAGTTCCTGTCAGCGACGCTCTTCGGGAGCGTCTTGGCGCGTACATGTCCGAGCTCAATCTCACCGGCGATCAGACTTTTGGCGAGCGCTACGAGTTTGAACTGTATCGCCGTTTTCTGAACTGTGTTCGCGTGCGCCTCAAGGGCAAAGGCAACGGAGCGGTGGCGGAGGATTCCCCGCTGGCCAACCTGCGAGCCTACCGCTACGGGCAGGAGTTGCTGGATGACCTCGAGATCGTGCAGGCAAGCCTCTCTGAAAACCGCGGCTTACGTATCGCGCGATCCTTGATCGACCCGTTCATCCTCGAGGTCCGAACCTATGGCTTGCATTTGCATACACTCGACATCCGGCAGCATGCCCGATTGCATGCCCAGGCTCTCGAAGAAGCTTCTGCGTGGAAGCATGACCGGGAGAGCTCGCTTTCCATTCCCCCGGTGCTCACACCGGAGTCCGCCAGTGTGATCGAGACCTTCCGGATGATCGCCGGGTTGAAGGCATCGTCGGCTCCGGAGGCGATTCGCCATTACATCATCAGCGGCGTCGGCAGTGCGCAAGATGTGATCAACGTTCTCTGGCTTGCCCGCCTGGAAGGCGTGCGCGTCGAGGGCAGCGGATCAACCAGTGGTGATCCCGGCCTGATGCCCGTGCCTCTCTTCGAATCGATTGAAGATCTGCGGAATGCGCCCTCCATCTGCCGCGAGCTCTGGCAGTCTCCCGGCTATCGGGCGTTGCTCGAATCATGGTCGAACACCCAGGAGGTCATGCTTGGCTACTCCGATTCGAACAAAGATGGAGGCATGCTCACCAGTACCTGGGAGATCTTCCGCGCGCATCGGGCTCTGCATGAAGTGGCACACGAGTGCGGCATCCGGTTGCGGCTATTTCATGGGCGTGGCGGCACCGTGGGGCGGGGCGGCGGCCCGACGCACCGCGCGATTTATGCGCAGCCAAACGGCGCCTTCGACGGGCAGATCCGGATTACCGAGCAAGGAGAAGTGCTGAACTGGAAATACTCCGATGTCATCCTCGCGGAGCGCAATCTGGAGCTGATGATCGCGGCCAGCCTCGACTCTCTCGCTCGTCCTAATGCGCGGATCTCCGAAGGACACAGGACTGGCGTCCTGCTGCCGGAGTGGGAGGCCGCCTTTGAGGAACTCTCTTGCGTCGCTTTTTCTTTTTATCGCGAGCAAATTCTCGAAGATCCGGAGGTGCTGGAGTATTTCGAAGAGGCAACGCCCGTCGCCGAACTTGAGCACGCCAGGATCGGATCCCGGCCGACGCACCGCGGTCAACGGCGCGGCTTCTCCGATCTCCGTGCGATCCCGTGGGTCTTCGGATGGACACAGAGCCGCCAGGTAATTCCGGCCTGGTTCGCAGTGGGCCACGCAATCGAAAAGTTTCTTGAACGGCCCGGCGGTCCTCAAATCCTTAGAACCATGATGCAGGAGTTTCCCCTCTTCATCGACCTCATCCGCAACGTCGAGATGGCCCTGGCCAAGTCCGATTTTGACATCGCCCGGCTTTATAGTTCGCTGGTCGCGAACGAGGGCGTGCGCGACCGCGTCTTCCGCAAGCTTGAAGCGGAGTTCGACCGTACACGTTGCGGCATCCTTGCGGTGACCGGACAGCGAGAGCTCTTGGAAACCAATCCGGTTCTCGCGCGGTCGATTCGCTTGCGCAACCCCTATGTCGATCCCATGAGCCTCATTCAGGTAGACCTTCTCCGCCGCAAGCGTGCGGGAGATGACTCGGAGGCGATCAACCGGGCGATCTCCGCCAGCATCAACGGAATCGCCGCTGGTCTACGCAATACGGGCTAGAGCCTGTTCACTTCCGGCCGCGATCCTTGCTGCCGGCATCAAGGGCGCTTGGGGGCAACCGGCACAGGAGAGGAAATGTTCTCTTCGGCTGCGAGCCTCTCCTCCACGCGGAGTAGCGCTTCTGCCGTGAGTTCATCCGCCTCCCGCAAGGCGGGGAAGAGTGCGCTCCATATGCCGGTAACGGCAAGCGCGCCCACGCCTCCGATCACAACGGCGCGTACGGCTCCCCACCACTGCGCGGTAAGTCCGCTTTCAAATTCTCCCAGCTCGTTCGATCCGCTGATGAAAAGCGAGTTGACGGCGCTCACGCGGCCGCGCACCTCGAGCGGTGTCGCCAACTGCAGCATCGACGACCTGACCACCACGCTCACCATGTCCGAGGCTCCCACCACCGTCAGCGCCACCAGAGAAATCGATAAGCTTTTGGATAAGCCAAAGATGGTGGTTGCCGCGCCAAATATGGCGACAGCGACGAACATCTTGCCGCCGGCACGCCGCTTCAGCGGGCGGAAGGTCATCCATATGGAGACGGCCAGGGCGCCCATCGCAGGCGCTGCCCGCAGCGCGCCCAGCCCCTGCGGGCCGGTGTGCAACACGTCTCGGGCAAAGATGGGCATGAGAGCGACCGCGCCGCCGAGCAGTACCACGAACAGATCGAGGGAAATGGATCCTAGCAGCAGCTTGGAACTCCACACATAACGGAAGCCGGCCAGAATGACGTCTGCCGAAATGGCGCGGTGCTCCATCCTGCCCGGCCGCACACGCATCGAAGCGATTAGTGAGACGAACCAAAACAGGGTCGTCAGCGTAAACAAGTAGACGACCGCCGCGCCGCTCCAGCGGCCGTGAAGGGGCAGCGTGTAGAGCAACCCGCCGACGGCCGGTCCGGCGATATTGGCAATTTGGAAGACCGTCGCGCCCCATGTCACCGCGTTCACGAAGTGCTCTTCGGCAACCAGGTGGGGGATCAGCGCGGAGCTTGCCGGTCCACTGAACGCGCGTCCGGTGCCGATCAGAAAGAGCACGGCAAATATAGGGAGAACACTCCTGGTCCCGTGCTCGGCAAAGAACAGGAGCGCCGAAGTTCCGGCGATTTGCAGCAGATAGCAGACCAGGATCACGCGGCGCCGGTCATAGCGATCGGCCACGTGTCCGGCGGGGAGCAAAAACAACAGACCCGGCAGAAAGAGCACCAGTCCTGTGTATCCGAGATCGAGGGCCTTGTGGGTGATCTCGTAAATCTGCCAAGCCACGCCCACCGACTGGGCTTCGGCGCCCATAATGACCATCACCCTGGCCATCTGGTAGAGCCGGAAATCTCGATACCCAAAGGCTGCTGTACCGGAACTCAGGGTGGGCATATATAGGGAAAATCTATGGCGTAGGCAGTTGGGTCGTGTCCCATCCGCCGCCGAGCGCCGTGATGAGCCCGACAGAGGAGGTGAACTGGCGGGTGACAATGCTGGCCTCGGTCTCTTCGTTGGACAGTTGCGCGGTCTGCGCGATGATGACTTCGAGATAGGTTGTGACGCCGCCCGTGTAGCGATTGGTCGAAACCGTGAGAGACCGCTGAGCGGCGGCGACCGCCCGTTGCTGTACCGAGTATTCGTCATTCAGGACGCGCAAGGCGGCGAGGTTGTCTTCGACTTCCTGGAAGGCCTGAAGCACCGTCTGCCGGTAGTTGGCGACGCTCAGGTCATAGCCGTCGCGCGCTTCCTGAGTGAGCGCGTGGCGACGGCCGGCGTCGAAGAGCAGCTCGGTGGCCGAGCCCCCCAGCGTCCACAGCGCGCTTGGACCTTGAATCAAAGTTCCCAGGCTTGCGCTCTCAAACCCGCCTGTCCCTCCTAAAGTGATGGTGGGGTAGTACGCGGCGATGGCAACGCCGATCTGTGCGTTGGCGGCGTCCGCCTGGCGTTCGGCGGCGGCGATATCGGGCCGGCGCTCGAGCAACTGCGAGGGCACGCCCACGGGAACCTGGGGCAACGCAAGATTCAGCGGAGCTATGGGGAGGCTGAAGCTGGAAGCGGGTTGCCCGATGAGAACGGCGATGGCATGCTCGAACTGCGCCCGCGCCTCGCCGACGTCGATCGACTGCGCACTGGTCTGCTCCAGTTGTGTCTGAGCCAGGGCAACGTCGGCTTCGGTGGCCACTCCGCCCGTGAAGCGGGTTTCCGTCAGCGTGTAGTACTGCTGATACTGGGTGACGGCGTTGTCGAGCAACTGTTTCTGCGTATCCAGGCCGCGCATTTGGAAATAATCGGTAGCCAACTCTGAGCGCAAGCTCAACGTTAGGTTGGCCAGCGTGCCGGCGCTGGCCTGGGCCGTGGCCCGCTGGGATTCGACGGACCTGCGCACGCTACCCCAAAGGTCCGGTTCCCACAGTGCCTGCCCCGTGACGAGCAGGTCGTTATAGTTCGTGGTTGAACCGCGAGAGTAGAGCCCACGATTGCGCGACAGCTGGTCGTTCTGGGCAGTGGGAGTAACGGTCACTGTCGGAAAGTATTGGGCACGGAATACCTGAACCGCAGTCAGCGCTTGCATATAGGCATCGTACGCAGCCTTGAGCGATTGATTGGAAACCGCGACCTTTTCTTCCAGCTCGTTTAGCTGCGGATCGTTGTACATCTCCCACCAATTGCCGCGGATCGAGCTGTCGGCGGGAGCTACCTGCTTCCAGCCGCCGTTCGGCGGGTTGGGCGGAGGAACGGCGTCCTCCATGAATGCCGGAGCAGTGGGAGCGGAGGGCCGCTGATAATTGGGTCCAACCCTGCAGCCGGAGACGAGGAATATTGTTGGGGCCGAGATAAGAAGGGGAAAAACAAGGCCTAGATAGAGATGCCCGACGATTCATTCCTTGGATCTCCCGGTTGCGGTGTCCGGCCGGGCCGAAACTACCCGGACAGCTTCGCCATCGATCAGTGAATCTGGCGGGTCTTGAATCACCAGCGAGTTCGCGTCGAGGCCGCCTATGATCTGCGCCATCGTCCCGTCATCCTCCCCCATCGTGACTGAGCGGAGCTTGGCCTGGTCTCCATTGGGTCCCTTCACCACGATGCCCACCTGCAAGCCCTCGGCGCGAAAGATGAGCGCGGAGACGGGAATGATCAGAGCCGGAACGCCTGGATTGAGGTTCATATGAACCTCGGTGAAGGCTCCGGGAACCAGCTTGCCGCCGCTGTTGTCTACGTCAACTTCGACGAGCAGGGTGCGCGAGCTGGGATCGATGGCACTGGCCGTGCGCACCAGCTTGCCGGGAAAGCTCACACCGGGGAACTGCTCGAGAGTAAGCTTTGCCGGTGTACCGGGAACCGCGCCGCGCGAATAGATCTGCGGAACGTTGACGTAGACGCGCAACGTATTGATGGCCGACATGCGGAACATTTGCTGTCCAGCCCCCGAGTTGATCAGCTGCCCGATATCGATATTGCGCGCAGTGATGACTCCGTCAAAGGGTGCGTAGACCTTCTCGAACGATTGCAGCTCTTGAAGGCGCTGCACATTTGCCAACGCGGAGTTGACCGCGGAGCTGGTGGATGCCGCCTGACTGACGAAGGTGTCCGTGTCCTGCTTGGAGACCGCATTTTGCGACAAGAGGCCCGTATAGCGCGTGGCGTTGACCTTGGCCAAACTGGCGTTGGCTTGGGCCGTGGCTAAGTCCGCTCGCGCCTGGAGGAGTTGCTGATCGACTTCCGGGGAACTGATAGTTGCCAGAAGATCTCCCTTGTGAACATGCGCGCCGATGTCGAAATACCACTTCTCAAGATAGCCGTCGGTTCGGGCATAAATAGGTGCATCGGTAAAAGCGGAGATATTGCCGGGCAAGACGACTTCCGAATCGATTTTTCCCATCTGCGGCGGCTGCACGCTGACCGTGGGAGCGGCCAGTGCGTTCGTTTGTTCCGTGAGGGTGGTGCGGGCTCGCACGCGCGGCAGGACACCCGCGATGACCACGGCGGTAGCGACGATCAGAATGACGATCAGGCCGAAAATCGCCTTCCCGGCGGAAGGCGGCCGGGCGCTTGGCGCGTCTCCGAATTCCTCATGCGGCGTTTGCTGCTGGCCGTCGTCCTGTCTTTCCTGCTTCATTTAACGCTCTCCACAAAATCACAGCTGCCAGGCATGATTGCCAAGGTCACGTCTCCCTCTTCTAATCTGTCTCGATGTGCTCTCCGAGCAACGCGGCATGGCGGCGCCGCTCAAGCCTTTCATGGACCACGCTATAGAAAGTTGGTACGAAGAACAGCGTGGCGACAGTGGCAAAGATCAATCCTCCGATCACGGCACGGCCAAGCGGCGCGTTCTGCTCACCGCCGTCGCCTAAGCCCAGCGCCATGGGAACCATGCCGATGATCATGGCCAGCGCCGTCATCAGAACCGGACGAAAGCGCGTATAGCCCGCGCTGAGAGCGGATTCGCGAGCATGGCCGGGATTCGCCTCGAGTTGTTCGCGAGCGAAGCTGATGACAAGAATCGAATTCGCGGTGGCGACGCCCATGGTCATGATTGCCCCGGTAAGGGCAGGCACGCTGACATGCGTTCCGGTGATGAACAACATCCATGCAATGCCGCAAAGGGCGGTGGGCAGGGCCGCGATGATCAGGAAGGGATCAAGCCACGACTGGAAGTTCACCACGATCAGCAGATAGACCAGGACGATCGAGAACGCCAGGCCGCTGAGAAGACCGATGAACGAGGAATTCATCGTCTGTACCTGGCCGCGAATCTCGATCTTCGTGCCTCGGGGCAGATGCTCCCGCTGCTGGTCCACGATCTTGGCAATTCTGTCGGAGACGCTGCGCAAGTCGGCGTTGACTACGTTGCCGTAGATATCGACCACCGGAGCAATATCGTAGTGGCTGACCTCCGCCACTTCTGCGCCGGGGTGGATGGTGGCGAAGTTGGCGACGGTCTCGACCGGATGTGAGCCGATTGACTGGGGCGTAACCAATCCCGGCTCCGTGGCCGGGTTGGCGGGCGGGTCCGCCGTGGGCGATGCGCCTGTCGTAACGGGAATGTTCTTAAGATCGTTGAGCGAGTCCAACCCATACTGTGGGGATTGTGTCGTCACACTGTAGGAAACACCATTTCTGGGATCGAGAAAAAAGGTTGGACTCGTCTGGAAACTGCCGCTGCTCGCGATCAGCAAGCTCTGGGCGACGTTCCCCTGGCTGAAACCGATATCCTCAGCTCTCGTGCGGTCTACATTGACAAGGAGATTCGGAGTGTCAAAGGGCTGTTGAATCCGCAGATCCGTCATCCCCGGCACGTAGCGGATCTTTTCCAGGAGTTGATCGGCGACCTTTCGATTGGCCTCCAGATTTTGGCCTATGACCTGAACGTCGATCGGCGCCGGCAGGCCGAAGTTGAGAGTCTGTGTGACCATATCCACCGGCAGCGTATAGAAAATCACTCCCGGAAACAATACCGGGAGCCGTGCGCGGAGGCGTTGCACGTAATCATCGGTTGGGTGATGCTTCTCCGTGAGCGAGACGGTGATATCTGCGTCCGCTGAGACTAACCACTCCGGTATTCGAATACGAGAGATTGATTCCGGAGTTGGGAATCCCTATGTTGTCGATGATGGTGACGAGCTCGTTCTTCGGAATTTCCGCGCGAATGGCGCTGTCGATTTCGTCGCAGAGCCGCGCTGTTTCTTCAACACGAGTGCCGGTGTGCGCCCGCACATGGATGAGGAACTGCCCCGAATCCACGGTCGGGAAGAAATCCTGCCCCAGCCATGGGTAGAGCATAGCGAACGAGCCGATCGAAAGAGCCATGAAGAGGATCAGGAAGATCGCGCTGTGTTCCATGGTGAGCCGCAGCAACCCGTGGTAAAAGCTGCGCAGCTGTTCAAACTTGCGCTCAAATAAAAGCTGGGCGCGGATGAAAGCATTCCGGCTCTTATGCTTCCGTCTCTCGGCTTCCGGGTCATGCTCTTGCAGCAGGAACATTGCCATCGTGGGAACAACCGTCCGGGAGAGAAAGTACGAGGCCAGCATGGCGAAAACAACCGCTTCAGCAAGCGGAACGAAGAGATAGTGGGCGACCCCGCCAAGAAAGAACATGGGGACAAAGACGATGCAAATCGAGAGTGTCGAGACAAAGGCCGGCACCGCGATCTGTGCGGCGCCATCGAGGATCGCCTGTTCGATCGCCTTGCCTTCCTCAAGGTTGCGGTTGATGTTTTCGATCTCGACCGTGGCGTCGTCCACCAGGATGCCGACGGCCAAGGCGAGGCCGCCCAGAGTCATGATGTTGATCGTCTCGCCCAACGCGTTGAGCGTGATGAGGGAAACCAGGACCGAAAGAGGAATAGAAACGGCGATGATGAGCGTGCTGCGCCAACTGCCGAGAAAGACCAGGATCATGATCCCGGTAAGGCAGGCGGCGATGAGGCCCTCTCGTATGACCCCGTTGATCGCGCCCCGGACAAAAATGGATTGGTCGATGAGCGGGATGACACGAAGCTCCGGCGGCAGTGTCTTGGCGAGGTCCACGAGCTCTTTGCGGATGCCTGCGATGACATTCAAGGTGGAAACATTGCCATTTTTAAGTATGGTCTGGAGGGTAGCGCGTTGACCGTCTACCCGGACAATATTGGTTTGCGGTGAAAAACCATCGCGGACATGGCCAACGTTATGAACGTAGACGATGGCTCCGTTCACTTCCTTGATCGGAAGATCGTTCAGCCCTTCTATAGTGGTTGGCGCGCTGTTGGTTTCCAGCTGGTATTCAAAGCGCCCCAGCTTCATGGTTCCAGAAGGCAGGATCAAATTCTGATTGCCAATGGCGGCGGTCACGTCCGCAGGCGACAATCCCTTGGATTGAAGCGCCTGCTCATTGAGATCGACTTGGATGTGACGACTCTTGCCGCCATACGGCGCGGGGAGCGCAGCTCCTGGAACGGTGATCAGTTGGGGGCGGAGGAAATTGCTCGCAAGGTCATTGAGCTCCTGCTCGGAAAGACCTTGCCCGGAAAGACCAAGTTGCAGGATAGGCACGCTCGATGCATCGTACTTGAGGATCTGAGGAGGGGTCGTACCGGGGGGCAGCGAGCGCAATTGTTGCTTGGGAATTAGCGGTAATTTCCGCCATGGCCGTAGCAATGTTCACGAACGGCTGGAAATAGACATGGATGACCGCCTTGCCGTTGAGGGATTCCGACTCCAAGTGGTCGATGTTGTCTACCGACGTGGTGAGCCCACGTTCGGCGTTGGTGACGATGCGGTTCGCCATGTCTTGCGGCGAAAGACCGGCGTACTGCCAGACGATGCTGATCACGGGGATGTCGATGTAGGGAAAAACGTCGACAGGGGTGTTCAGGATCGAGACCAGGCCTACAATCATCAGCAAAAGCGCGAAGACGGCAAAGGTATATGGCCGCCGCAGCGCAAGACGAACAATCCACATTTCTTTTGCTCACTCCTACATCGCTCTTCCGCAGTTCACGGAATCACAGAATCACAGAACCAATAGACAAGAGGCAAAATCGCTTGCCGGCGGCAATCGCCTTTCGCATAAAGTTAAGCGAGCAATGAACCGGACACCGCCAGCCGCCGCTTTAGCTCGCCGCTTGGCCGAATGGCGAGTGCGCGTTTCCTCAATTGTTGCAGTCAATAACAGTCTTGACGGTTTCCTGAATTATACGTGGGAATCGTATTTAGAGCCCAGTAGCGACCGGCAATTTAGGTCGAGAAGGGATCCGTGGGCCGGGCCGATTCTGCCGTCGGGAACCGATGGCTCGGGGCGAACGCGAAGGCGTGGATTCCGGCGGGGGCGGCCCTCGATCACGCGTAGCGAAAGAGCATCATGAAACCGAAATCCATGTGGGTCTGCTGATGGCAGTGGAAGAGTGTGTTGCCCGGATTATCCGCGATAAGGTCGATCTCCCCGGTGCTGTTCGCCTTGATTACCACCACATCCTTGCGAAGTCCGGATAGGGGTTTGCCGTCCAAGCTCGTCACCTCAAAGGTGTGGCGATGAAGATGGACAGGGTGGTCGTCCGTGCTCTTGTTGGTCATTGCCAGGCGGTAGCGCTTGCCTTGGGTAAGTGAAATAGTCTCAGTGCCGGGAAATGACTTTCCATTGATCGTCCAATAGTCGAAGTCCCCATGACCGTGGAACTTCGATTCAAAGAGCAAAGGAACACGCTGATCGGGATCGTTCGTGGTTGCGGCGCTGTTCGCGAAGGGGCGGTAGTCCCACAGCGTCTCCGGAGGCTCGATCCACTGCGGTTTCGCTTGCTGCCCGGCATACTCGACCACGATGCCCATGCCACTGTCGCGGATCGCCTTGCGCGTTTCCCCCAAAATCCAAACTCCCGGCCGGGTCATCTCGACGACGGCATCGAGGCGCTCGGCCGGAGCCAGGCGGAGCGCCTGCGCCCGGGCCGGTGTCGGGACCGGATTGCCGTCCATGGCGACGACGGTGAATTCATGCCCCGGGAGCGCCAGCCAGTGTGTAAAGGTTGCGCTTGCGTTTAGCAAATGCAAGAGCAGGCGCTGCCCCTGTTCGACCTTGATGGGGTCGGCGAAGCCAAGCATCCGGTCGTTGATCGTCGCATAATCGTAGAATGCGTCCATCGATGAGTCGCCGCCGCCGCCCATGAAAGCGTTCCAGTCGTGCAGCGTGAGAAAGAGCTCCTGGTCGTATTTGCCTGGATTCTCCTTCGGCTCGATATAGAAGCATCCGAACTGCCCGGTGTAAGCGCCTCTTTTGAGGTCATGTCCGGCGTAGATGTGCGTGTGATACCAGCGGAAGCCGGAGGGGCGCGGCGTAAACGTGTAGCGGCGCTCACCGCCGGGTGGGATCATCGGCGAACCCT
This sequence comes from uncultured Acidobacteriaceae bacterium, assembly GCA_963746665.1. Classification (GTDB taxonomy): domain Bacteria; phylum Acidobacteriota; class Terriglobia; order Terriglobales; family Acidobacteriaceae; genus PALSA-350. The sequence goes on from CAVVBW010000001.1 coordinate 1,263,908, forward strand.
CCTCCATGGCGCCATCCATCTCGGAGGAATTCCAAAGCCCGTGCCAGTGGACGATCTCAGGGATCGCCGTGCGGTTGAGGACGTCGATCGCGATTGGCTTGCCTTCGGGCCAGCGGATGAGCGGTCCAGGCACGCGGTCATTGTAGGCAACCGTGTGGATTACCTTGCCCGGTGCAATTTCGAGCTTCAAAGGCGCGATCTGCAATGTGACATCGGCGGCGGACTGGGCCCAAGCCGGACGCTGGGAAGGGAGAGCGGCGCCGGCCGCGGCCGCGCTTGAAAGTGCCAGGAATGCCCGACGATCCATCTTGCTCCCTCACTATTGCGTGCTCTCGGAACTGCCGGTCCGGTGACGCTTCCAATCGAAGCGCCGGCCGATAATGCCTTTTACGATGAGGTGATCGGTGCCGGCCGTCGGCCCCCATCCCACGCCGAAGTTGATCTCCCAATCGGGCGAGACGTTGAGGTCGACCGTGGGGAAGAACTGTTGCTGCTGATTGTGCAAACTGAGAAAATCGCCCAACTTCCCATATGCCGAGTAATACTCCAGGCCGCCACTGATGTACTTACTGAAGTCATAGCTAACCTTGGCGTCTGGCGAAAATGCAACCCCCTGGTCTACGGTTGCTCCGTGAAAAGAGCGTTCCAGCGCGGGATTCAGGGCGACATACCAACGCCCCGCTTGTTTGTCTATGATCGGCCGGATCTCCCACGTCCATGTATCTGTAGAGAAGTCGCGCCGCGTGTAGCCAATCTCCGTCGAGAGACTCACGCCAACCGGCCAATGCCAACTGTCCGGCGCCCGCACGCGCGGCCGGATATGATCTCCGACCCACTGAATCCCCAGGCCGCTGTGCTCGCTCGTGAAGATATAGAACCCCACCTCAGACCAATCGGTGACCCCCTGGGTGATCTCAATGGTTTCATGCTCGACATGATTGGTCGGGTAATATCCGTCAGCGCTGAAGTTCGATCCGGGCAACGCCTTCGCACCGTCTGCGGTGAAGTTGCTATGCAACTCGAGCATCGTGGTTTCGGGCGCCACCGTATCGGAACCATAGACCTGGATCTCGTAGTTGTCCTGCGCGGAGGCGGCGCGTACACCGAAACTCATCATGGCCAGCAGGCCGGCGGCATAGACCCAGGCCGGAGTGTATTTCATAAGTTCCGGCGATTTGCGGAAATACGCACGAGACCCGCGAGCGGCATAGACATATTTAAAAGATGCCCTGCTGTGAAGTAACTGTTTATCCCTCTTGACCGGGCAAATGCGCGCTGCAAATGGCCTCGCTCTAGCAAGCTCTCGTGATGGATGGAGGGATACCCTCCACCTCAAACAAAGCGTAACTCTTTGTCTCTATGGATGAAAGACAAATTTTGCTCCGCCATTTGTCGTGAGTACACTGTAAGAAGCGCAGGGCGCTTGCCCCTGCCTGTTTTTTTTGCTGGCGCTGCCAGAGGAGAAAGAGAATGGCGCAATTGATGAGGACTTCCAATCCGGCCCTGAACGACCAGGCATTTCGCGGGCAGTACGCCGCGACCGGCGAAGCGATGACGCTCGAGGGCACGGTGAACAAGACCGGACTGCTGCTCCTATGCACGGCGGCGACGGCAGCCTGGACCTGGCACCTGTTTACGCAGTCGGAGTCGGCAGCGAGTGTTTTGCCGCTGCTTTGGCTGGGGACCATTGGCGGGTTTATTTTCGCCTTGGTCACGGTTTTCAAAAAGGCGTGGTCCCCGGTAACCGCACCGGCCTACGCGCTCCTCGAAGGATTGGCGTTGGGCGGCATCTCGGCGGTTCTCAATCTGCGTTTTCCAGGGATTGCGATCCAAGCGGTTGGCCTGACATTTGGCGTGCTTTTTGTTCTTCTGCTGGCCTATCGCTCGGGGCTGATTCAGGTGACGCAGAAATTCCGCTTAGGAGTGATCGCGGCAACAGGCGCGATCATGCTCTTCTATGTCGCTCAGTTCGTGCTCGGCTTTTTTGGATTCCATTTTTCTACGGTGAACGGCTCGAGCCCCATCGGTATTGGGTTCAGCGTGATCGTGGTGATCGTCGCGTCGCTCAATCTGGTTTTGGATTTCGATTTCATCGAGAGCGGCGTGCGGGCGGGTGCTGCGAAATATATGGAGTGGTATGCCGCCTTTGGGCTCATGGTCACCCTCGTTTGGCTATATCTCGAAATACTTCGCCTCCTCACGAAAATCCGCAGCCGCGATTGATGGGATGGATGAGACTGATGGGCTCCCAAAGGAACGGCGGCTGATTGCCGCCGCCCGCCGCGTCTGCCTGAAATTTTCCGATTACTTGCTTCCGCGATAGAAGACGCGCCAGATTTTGCCCTTTTGACTCTCGGCGATGTAGAGGGAGCCGTCCGGCGCTTGCGCCACCCCATTTGGGCGCGCCAACTCCTCGGCGGGGTTGGCGGGTACTGTTGCTCCCGCGAAGCCGCTGGCGAAGACTTCGAATTTGCCCGACGGCTTGCCGTTGGCGAAGGGTTGGAAGGTCACATTGCCTGGGGCTTGCGGCTCCGGAGCACGGTTCCAGGACCCGTGGAAGGCGATAAACGCTCCGCCTCTGTACTGCGCGGGGAACTGGGTTCCGGTATAGAACATGATGTCCATGGGCGCCCAATGCGCAGGGTAGCTCGCGATCGGATTTGTGAACTCGCTGCACCGGCCGACGGTCTTGCCATCTCCGCCGTACTCAGGGTTGAGCAGGAGCTTTTGCTGGCCGTAGTCGAAGAAGCAGAATGGGTAGCCGAAATTCGAGCCGGGGACGGCACGATACATCGGCTCCGCCGGCCGGGTGGCGTTATCTTCAGCTGTAAAGTTTGCCGGCCAGAGGGTGTCGAGCTGATCGCGGTTGTTCATCACGATGTAGACAAAACCATCATGCCAGTCGATGGCCGGCTCCTGGCGGAGGCCGGTAACGATGCGCACGCCGTCTGCCTCCGTCTGGTTGAGCTTGTTTTCATCGAACTTCCAGATGCCGCCGTGTTTCTCGAGGATTGGGCAAGGATCCATTCCGGCTACGCCCTTCTGCCGGTCGCGCGACTGGCAGGCGTTTGAAGGGCTCCCGATATTGATATAGAACGAACCCTTGCCATCGAAGGTGAGTCCCTTGTCCTCATGCTCGCGCTCCGAGGGAAGACCGGAAACGACAATCTCGGCGGCTCCGGAGGGTTTCAGTTGCCCCGGTGTCATCTTGTAGCGCTCGATTGACTGGGGCTTTGCAATGTAGAGATAGCCGTTTTCGAGAGCGATGCCGGTAACGCTGCCGTCGCCGAACTTTTCCTGGATCTCGAAGCGCCCGTCGCCGTTGGCGTCGCGCAGAGCGACCACGCCTCCCGCGGTGCCTTGGCCGCCTTGCAGGGCTACATAAAGATCGCCATTGGGCGCTACCGCAAGGTGCCGTGCGTGGCCCAGACCGTCGGCGGCCACCAATGCGCAAAAGCCGGGGGGCAGCGTGATCCCTCCATTGTCGCTATCGCAGGCGGGGGTGGCGGCAGCATAGGCTGCGAGATTTGCCAAACAGAACGCGGCCACGCCGCAAGCAATCGTCAAACGTTTCAGCAGAGAAGTTATCATGCCTTCACCATTGAGGGACGAGACAATGTTAGTCTAAAAACTTCTTAACTGGATAGGCTGACCAGCCTCAGGAGACATCGAGTGTTGGCAAAACGGATTTTCGTCATTGGACTTGGGTTGACGGTGTGTGGATTTTCGAATCGCGCGATCCACGCGCAGGCAGCTTCATCGACATCGGATGGCGTTTACACCACCGCGCAGGCACAGCGAGGCAATGCGTTGTATCGCGATAATTGTGCGAAGTGCCATGGGGACGAGTTGAAAGGTAGCGACTCTTTCCCTCCGCTGACAGGCAGTGCATTCACCGGAGACTGGATTGGCCAATCCCTGGTCGCCTTGTACGACAAGATCCAAAAGACCATGCCGGACGATGACCCTGGAAAGCTCACGCGGCCACAGGCCGCGGACGTTCTCGCGTTCATTCTCAGCTCGAATCAGTTCCCCTTGGGAAAAACCGAGCTTCCGACGGACGCAGACGCCTTAGGGAAGATTCATATCGACGCCGTTCCTGCGAAGAACTGATCGTTTCATCACCTCCCGGCGTCGTCTCGGGGCGCCCTACCTTCAAGGGCGCCTGCCGGATAGCGCGTTTTGTACAACGTAAATCGGGCGTGAGCGACATCCAACCTTGATGCGAGAACGCGAGCCGGTCCAAACTCAGATCCCAGAAAGAATGGATAGGCTCCCTTGGAGCCACTGGCATTGGCTAGTCCTGGTCGGCCTCGGCGTTACATGGATATTGGACGGCCTGGAGGTCACCCTGGCCGGCTCGATTGGCGGGGTCCTTAAAGAGAGTTTTCACCTGAGCGATGTGCAGGTGGGAGAGACCGCCACGTTCTATCTGGCTGGGGCCGTCTTCGGCGCTATCTTGTTTGGCTATGCGACCGACCTCCTGGGCAGAAAAAAGCTATTTACAGTTACTCTTTTCGTCTATCTCTGTGGCACGTTAGCCTCGGCGTTCGCCTGGAATTTCTTCAGTTATTCGTTATTCCGGTTTGTTACGGGAATGGGGATTGGAGGCGAGTATGCGGCTATCAATTCGGCAATCGACGAACTCATCCCGGCCCGGGTACGCGGTCACGTCAATCTGATTGTCAATGCGACCTACTGGCTGGGAGCCGCCCTTGGCGCGGGCGCCACCATCTTTCTCCTGGGCGGGCGTTATATGCCGGCCCGCTACGGGTGGCGGCTCGCCTTCGGCATCGGAGCCTTACTCGGTACGGTCATCATATTTGTAAGGAAATTCATCTCCGAGAGTCCACGATGGCTCGTGACTCATGGGAGACTCGAAGAAGCCGAGCGCATCGTTGGCGAGATCGAAGCTCGCGTCGAACACCAGACAGGGTGCCGGCTGCCAAAGCCTACAGGTGCGCCCCTCACCATCCACCCGCGGAGCCACACTTCATTTCGGGACATTTGGACCGCGATGATGCATACCAATCGCGAACGGTCGTTCCTGGGCCTTTGTCTTATGACTTCCCAGGCTTTTTTCTACAATGCCATCTTCTTCACGTACGCCTTGCTCTTGATCAGGTTTTATGGCGTAACCCCAGGCAGGGTTGGGCTCTACCTCTTGCCTTTCTCGCTGGGCAATTTATTGGGGCCGATCGTGCTTGGGCAGCTCTTCGATACGATCGGCCGCAAGCCCATGATTGTCCTTACCTATGGGTTGTCGGGAATCCTGCTCGCGGGCACCGGTTGGATGTTCGCCTTGGGCGAATTGAATGCTCGTACACAAACGGTCGCTTGGACGATCATCTTCTTTATTGCTTCCTCGGCGGCAAGCTCCGCATATCTGACCGTCAGCGAAGTCTTTCCGCTAGAGATTCGTGCCATGGCGATTTCAATTTTCTACGCCATTGGGACCCTCGCAGGCGGTGTCGGGGCGCCCGCGCTTTTCGGAAAACTGATTGGGACCGGTTCCCGTGCGGACGTCTTTGTCGGGTACCTTTTTGGCGCCGGGCTGATGGTCTTCGCCGCTGCCGTGGAATGGCGCGTCGGCGTAAAGGCCGAGCGCCGGTCGCTCGAGGCGATCAGCCTGCCGCTTGGCTCTTACTCTGACGTTAGCCACGGATCATAAGAGGCCGGCGAGGGGCCGGCAAGGCCAGCAGCGTCCAAACTTATCTTTAAATGGCAACCAGGCCGCGCAGGATTCCGATGGTTACCGCTTCTGTCCGGCTTCGGGCGCCGAGCTTGGCCAGCACGGAGCTGACGTGGAACTTCACAGTGTGTTCGGAAACGCCCAACTGTGCCGCCACCTCCTTATTTCCGTGCCCAAGAGCAACTAAACGTAAGACTTCTACTTCTCTTGTGGTTAGATGTTCCGCCAAAGACAGTTGTGCGGGCTCGGCATCCATGGCACCGATTGTGTCTTCCGTTGTGAAAGATGGTCGTGGCAGGCTGACGGCGAAACCCGCTGCCGTCGCCGCAATCGCGGCGACCATTTGCTGAGCGGCTATGGGCAAGGGAAGGACGGAGCGTACCTTCAAGCGCCAGGCACTCCTCGTGACCGCAGCACTTAGCCTTGCGGCTAGCAGGACCGTAGGGGTATCGGAGAAGACTTCTTCGAGCGGGCCGTTGTTTTCCCAGAGAGCTGGAAATGACTCTTCGATGACGATCACAATAGCATCCGGGTTGTCGCTCTGTGCTCGAAAGAGCAGAGTTGACGGAAGTGAGATGCGAAGCAAATCCACGCCCTCTGCGCCTCGCAGAGCTTCGAAGTGGCTCGATAGTGAGGTCGAATCGGCACAGGGCAGTATCAACAGTGGGTCGAACGGAGGTACTCTTTCGGCCGCGGCTCGACCCTGTACTTCATGTTTGCGATGGTCAACCACGATCCGCCACGGTTAAGGCCAACTCCACTCTTGTGCCTCCCCTGATCACCACCAGCGATACAGGGTCCCCGACGCTCAAGTTGGCAATCCGATGCAGAGCATCGCGAACGTCGTGAACGGGATCGGCATTCAGCGACACGATCAAATCTCCCACCAACACTCCCGCTGAAGCTGCAGGCGCTTGGGGTTCGACGTGCAAAACCAGAAGCACCTGGTCGGTTCCCTCCGCAAACTGAGCGCGCAGAGGATCCGGAACGGGAACGGGCTGCATCGCGATACCGAGAAATGGCCGTGGTACGTGTCCGCGTTCAAGGATTGCATCGACAACCCGATCTATGGTCTTTGCCGGCAGGGTGATGACGGCGTTGCGCGCCAGACCCGGGCTGTTGATTCCCAGCACTCGATGATGCTGGTTCACCAGTGCACTGCCGGCCTGGCCCACGTAGAGTCGGACATCAGGCCGTATGAGGCGATCAATCTGGCCGCCGCGCCAGCTTCGCCATGGACCGCCAAGGCGCGCGACGATTCCTGAGCTGGCCGAGATGTCGCCTAGTAAGGAGCGACCGACCGTCAGCACAAGTTCTCCGACCCGCGTATCCTCGACGCCGCTGGTGTCAGCGGGTTTTAGGCTATTGGTCTCCATGCTTAGTACGGCAAGATCCGTTCCCGCATCGCTTCCTGATACGCTGGCGTTCAATGTGTCGCCGCTCGTCGCTACTTTGACCTCTTCACCGCGGCGGAGACCGTTACGCACTGTCACGATGACGCCAGGTCGCCATACAACGCCGCTTGAGGAAGAACGCCCTCCTCTATGGAGGGCGACGATGCTGCCCTCATGTGCTTCGATTGCTTCTGATATGGATTTGGACAGCGAGCTCCAAACCCCTGAGTCCTGAATTCCGTTTCTCATCATGTTCTCCACCTGACCAGCTCGAGCCTGTTCTTAACTTCTAGGACGGCAGCGACGGGAGCGGATTTTCCCGAGTGCAAGGAGCGAGGAGTGACAAATACCGGGCGTATTTTAGCGACGAGCGACACAGCAATCGGGAAAATTCGCCCCGTCCCTCCGGGTTGCGTTGAAAATGGGGCCAGACTTCGTTGTCGTCCTTGCATGGGGACCTGCCACACGCGGCGGACTCCGCCTCGTCTGGCCCCATTTTCACCTGCAACGCTGTCCGCCCTAGAAGTTAAGAACAGGCTCTATGGTGGCACTTCCATCGGCTGTTCACATCCGCCAGATGACTAGGGCCTTCCATGAGAAGGCAGGGGATTGTCAAATATTCAGAGGTATAAGACTCAAAGTAGGTCGCGGAAGAAAGTCACTAGGTCCTTCGCTACGGCTGCCGGTTCCTCGGCCGGTGCGAAGTGCCCTCCACGCGGAAAGACTGTCCATCGCTGAATGTTGTACACGCGTTCCAAATACGGGCGCGGTGGCTCTCCCTCGAAGACGGTTTGATGGGCGAAGACGCCGAAGGCCGTGGGCGTACCGACGTAGGCGCGATCAACTGGAAACCAGCGATTGTCCCAGTAGTCACGCATGGACGATGTGATTGTCTGCGTGACCCAGTAGAGGGTTAGCGTGGCACAGAGGAAGTCATCGGGCGGCGTGACATCGCTCCACGAGTGCCATTTCTCGCCAATATATGCAGCCAGCCCGGCTGGAGAGTCGTTGAGTCCATAACCGACAGTCTGCGGCTTGGTGGACTGGATCGCGCTGTAGCCTCTCTCCGTGACATCCCACTCCTGGTTCACCGCAAGGTACGAACGCTCAACATCAGAAAGATCCACTTCGTCTACCACCGGAGTGAGATCCGACTCCAAGGTAGTGAGATGAATCCCGATCACTGATTCTGGATGGTCAAGCGCAAGGATCGTGGTTACCCCGGCCCCGAAATCGTAGCCACCCGCTCCATAGCGGAAATAGCCAAGTTTAGACATGAGCTGGTGCCATCGTTCCGAGACGTATCGATAGTTGATACCGGCCTGGGCTGGACGTCGCGAGAATCCATATCCGGGCAAAGAGGGTATGACTAGGTCGAAATCGCCGAGCATAGGCATTATGTCCACATAATCGAGGAAAGTACTCGGCCAACCATGTGTGAGGATAAGCGGCGTTCCCCGACCCGACACGGCACGCTTGTACACGAAGTGAATGCCTTCCCAGGTGAAGTGGTCGAGGGTGTTGTTAAGCCTCTCCTCCCAGGCACGCCAAATCGAACTTATCGGCCCAGTAAGAGACGATGTGCTGCAGCCAATTCAAGTCTGTGCCCTGTTTCCAACCTATTCCATGCACCTGGTCGGGCCATCTCGTATGGCGTAGCCGTGCCCGCAGATCGTCGAGTACCTCATCTGTGACATGAATCCGAAACGGTTCCACCACGACTCCTTTCAACGGCGCTCAGCCGAATGCGCAGCAAGGCTTTCGTCCTTCCGCTTAACTCCGACTATGTACAACGGTAATCCAAGCAGGCCCAGCATCGGGCCTTCTCATCCCATCTGTTCACACTACTGGGATGACAGCGGGAGGGATTTTTACGAGTGCAGAGAAGGAGGAGTGACAAATACCGGGCGTATTCTAAAGCGCCTTCACGATTGCTATGCCCGATCCAGCCTCTCCGTAGAGCGGCTTTTCTTGGTGAAAAGCCGCGTAAGGAGATTCTCTCCTGGATACATCTATTGGATACATCTATCGTGAACGCGCTCGAGCGGCGAGGGACACGGCAATCCCCAGCAAGCAGAGCTTGCTGGGGTGGAAGCCGAAAGGGGCAGAAGGATTTCCCCGATTAAGCCGTCTTTTTGAGCGCTTTGCTCTTGACTTGAATCGCTTTGAGCAGATCCGCCCAGGACTCGACAAATGACTTCGCGCCTTCCGATTGCAGATCGGCCGCAAGCTTCGAGAGGTTGACTTGCGCTTTGCCGAACTCGGCCAGCACCTCTTCACAATCCCCGCCGTCGCGGGAAAGTGCCTTTCCCACTTGGCCATGCTCCGCAAATGCGAGCAGCGTTGCATCGGGCATTGTATTGACCGTATTGGGCGCGGCGAGAGCGTGGATATAAAGTACGTCCGATGCCTGGGGATCCTTCGTGCCGGTGCTGGCAAAAAGGAGCCGCTGCGGACGCGCCCCTTCATTGGCCAACCGCTGCCAGCGATCTGACTCGAGGACGTCGCGGTAAGCCTTATACATCTGCTGGGAGATCGCAATTCCCAATTTGTCTCTGAGTCCCGCGGGAACCTGATCCATCGTCGCTTTGTCCCAGCGGCTGACAAACAGAGAAGCGACGGAGCGGACATCGGGGCTCAAATTTCGGGCGATACGCCGCTCCAATCCGCGCATGTAAGCATCTGCGCAAGCCAGGTATTGATCCCGGTTGAAGAGCAGGGTGACGTTGATCGGCACCCCTGAATAAATGGCTTCTTCGATCGCCGCATCTCCCTGCTTGGTGCCGGGAATCTTAATGAACAGATTCGAGCGGTTGGCCTTCTTGTGTAGCTTCTGAGCTTCGGTTACCGTCTTCGCGGTGTCATAGGCCAGCAGAGGCGACACCTCGAGCGATACAAACCCATCCACGCCGGCGGTGCGCTGGTGGATTTGAGCGAACAGATCCGCCGCGCGCGTCAGGTCTTGAACGGCGAGTTCAAAGAAGAGGTCTTCGCCCGATAGCCCACTGCCTTGCAGGCGGTCGATCTCCGCATCGTATGCTTTGCCATGCGTAATGGCGTGGTCGAAGATGGTTGGGTTCGACGTCAGGCCGGTAACGGAAAGTTCGTCGATATAGCGCTTCAGTGTGCCGTCGTTGACGATGTCGCGGGTGATGTTGTCGAGCCAAAGGCTCTGTCCGAGATCATGCAGTTGTTGGGTGGCTTTCATGTCGAAATCCTCCAAATCATGGTGCTTTTTCCGATCCGATTCCGTTGCGCCCGGTGAATATCTGCTTGTTATGCCCGGCTACCAATAGATAGATAGATGCCGATCGACTGCGGGGACTTTGTGAATTCTTCAGCACGGACATATCAGAAGCCTTCGAGTACCAGCTTGCCCAGGGTGCGGCCGCTCTCGATCCGGGCGTGGGTCTTTTTGAGATTGGCTGCGTTGATTTCCCCGAGAGTCTCCGCTAAGGTCGTGCGAACCAGACCGGCGTCGACCAGATCGGCGACCTCGTTGAGCAAATTGTGTTGCGCAAGGATATCGGGCGTCGCGAAGAGCGAGCGCGTAAACATGGATTCCCAGCACAGAGAGGCGGCTTTGCGTTTAAGCAGGATCGCGTCGAGCGACTTTGGATTGTCGATAAGGCCAAACTTGCCCTGTGGAGCAAGCACCTCAACCAGAGCCGGGTAATGCATGTCCGTGGCAGTTAGACTGGCGATCAACTCAACCTCGGCAAATCCAATGGCGCGTAGCTGCTCTTGTAAAGGCTTGGCATGATCGACGACGTGATGCGCGCCGAGATCGAGACACCATTGCCGCGTTTGCGGACGCGACGCCGTGGCAATCACCGTAAGCCCGGTCAGTCTGCGCGCGAGCTGGATCAAAATCGAGCCGACGCCTCCGGCCCCGCCAATGATAAGCAGGGTGCCCGCGTTGGCTGGCTTCCCCGGCTGTGCGCCGAGCCGATCGAACAACAGCTCCCAGGCTGTGATGCTGGTCAATGGCAGAGCGGCAGCTTGGGCAAAGCTCAAGCTCTTTGGCTTCTTTCCCACGATCCGCTCATCGACCACGTGGAACTCAGCGTTCGTTCCCGGACGCGCGATCGAGCCTGCATAGTAGACCTCGTCTCCCGGCTTGAACAGGGAACAGTCGGAGCCGGCCTCTCTCACGATTCCCGCGGCATCCCAGCCAAGGACTTTGTATTCGGTTCCATCTGGATTTGAGGTGGCGCGGACCTTTGTGTCGACAGGATTCACGGACACCGCCCTGACCTCAACAAGAAGGTCCCGTCCCTTCGCCTCCGGCGCGGGAATGCTGATATCGAGCAACGATTCCGGATCTTCAATGGGTAAGGGCTTCTTATATCCAACGGCTTTCATGCTGTTCCCTTCTAAAAGTTCGTTGTCAGGCGGAGCGTAAAGCTCCGCGGGGGACCGATGGCGTTGCCCGAAAACAAGCCGCCGAAATCGATCACGTCGAGAACGTTGGTGAGGTTCTCGCCGTCGGCCTGGAGGTGTACATTCAGGCGTTCCGACTGATAGACGGTCGCGCCGGCGGAGGCGTTCACCTGAAATGAAGGATAGATCCGTCCGCGATTGAAGTTGATGCGATTCAATATCTGCTGGCCGTACTCGGCGAGCACGGTGGATGGATCGCCGTCAAAGTCGAAGGGCAAGCCGGTGTCATATTGAATGCCGCCGGCGATCCAGAGGCGGGGTTGAATTTCATAGCGAACGCGGCCGCGGACGGTGTTGCGCTGGTCTTGTGAATCCGGGAAGTGTCCGGAGAGCTGGGAAGCAGCGGCGCTTGCATCGTCGCCCAAGAAGAGGCCGCCCGTGACCGGGAACCAGGCATTGCCGACTTCATAGGAATAACTCGCAAACCCGGAAAAGCGATGCCAGTCGGGAAGGTCAACCTTCGCCTCCATGCCATAAATAATGGACTTCCGGAATGCGATGGGAAAGCTGATCGACGTGTTATCGATCTGATCGTCGTCGGCGTAGTTATCCACCAACCGGCGAAAATAGTTGGCGTCCAGCCTGATCTGGTTGAAAAAAGTCTTGGTCACACCCCCTTCATAGTAGTCTCCCTCGGAAGGCTGGACCGGCAGGCGAAGAAAGCTGTCCGGATCGATCGATTCGACTGCCGTGGAACTGGAAAGCAAGATGTTTTCAAACGATGGGGTTTGAAAGACCCGATCGTAGGAGAAATGCAACACCAGGCCCGCGGAGGGGAAGTAACGCGAGATCGCAAAGCGAGGCTCAAGAGCCTCGCGGTTCAAGAGCAGTTGGTAGTGATCCCATCGGAGGCCCGCGTTGATCGTCCAATGATTCAGATGAATCAGATCTTGAACGAAAGCGGCTTGCTCGAGGTCGGGGCGATTTGCCTTGAATGCGAACGTAGCAGGTGTGTCGTCATCGAACTGGGTCGGATCGGTGATGATGTAGCTGAAGTTCTCATTCAGAAACATGTTGTCCGATTCGATGCCTGCCTTCCACTCGTTACGGCCATGATCGATGGTGACGCTCGCGTTAAAGTACCCCTCGCGAAACCAGTTGTGCTGGAAGACTTCGATTGGCGTCGAATTTGGATTGGAGTTGAAGTCATTTGAATTGTCGCGAACCATCCCCCGGATGTTGGCCAGGGCATGGGTCGAAAAGGTGTGCTGGTAGGAGGCAATTCCCATCGTTTCAAAGTTGTCGGCAGTTTGGCGCTGGCCCGCCTCCTGCTGCACAAATTCGTTCGGAATGTCATAGCGGGAAAGCTCGTGCCGGACGCTCAGGTCGACTTGGTCGTTTGCCGTCAAGTCACGCCGGTAGTGGACGGAGAAGTCGCCCAGCGTGCCCGTGTTCGAGTAATTTCGCGGAACGACAGGGTTCAAATAGTGATCGGTCATGCTGCCGCTGGCGCTGGCGCCCAGGGTGTTTTTGCCCCAAACATACTGTCCTTGCGCGAAAGAGCCGGCCGAGGCAAAGCTGCCGCCCGAGAGCACGACTTGTCCGTGGAATCCCGGCTGCGAGTCCTCAAAGGTGTTGATCTCGACCACACCGCCCATTTTTCTGCCGTATTCCGCCGGAATGCCGGCGGTGTAGATGCTCATCGACTGAATATCGTCGGCTTCGATCTCCGGACCGAAGCTGGGAGAGCGGTTATCGGTGAGAGGAATCCCATCGACCACAAATTGCGTCTGGTATTCCGAACCGCGTGGATGGAGCACCGCGTTGCCCTCGTAGAGCCAGCCAGGCTGCGAATTCACCAGATCCTGGACGGAGCGGCCGGGGAGCGAGCCGACACGGTTTTGAATCAGGTTGGGGCCGATCTGGTTGACCGAGCCGGCCTCATCGGGGTCGATGAGCGTGTTGGATGTGTTGACGGTGATGGCCTCTGTGACAGACGAAAGCTTGAGTTCGATCGCATGGTGGGTTGGGATCGACGAGCGAATTTCGAGCGATTCGGAGACGTCGGCGAATCCGGGCTGCCGGATTTCGACCTGGTATACGCCATAAGGCAGGCGTTTGGCGATCAGATCCCCTTGATTGTCGGTTGTGAGGGTGCTCGAATACTGATTGGCCTCGCTGACGATTTCAACCGAGGTCTTGACCCCGAGTCCGGACGGATCCGTAACCCTGAGTTGCAATTCTCCGCTGTTTGCCTGGCCGAAAACCGGCGCCGCCCACGACAGAAGAATAATAAGGATAGATATTTTCTTCACGAAAGGCCTGCATCTCCATGAGAATGTTCTGGTTTCGAGTGACATTCTTTCTCTAGAGAATTATGATCTTCTGTTCAACCTTTTCCGAAACGGCGCCTTACGAAACGGCGCCGGGAATTTACCGGGTTCACCCCAGACTACCCCGAGCCCCCCGGGGCCATGGGGAACTGGAACACACAAAGTAATGGAACACACAAAATATCCCGGACAGAAGTGACGCGGGCTGCGGTCAAGTCGCTCTTTTTGCTCTATGAAAAGTCTAGTGACTTACGCAACTTGAAGTAGTAGGATGGTGGGCACTTGGGTACCTGCGAGACGCACGTCCTCATACAGTCCGGCGTCTCACCGAAGGCTTAAGAACAGAGGAGTATCATCCGATGTCAGAGATGACAGAGCAGAAGATGATTGACAACGCGCCGAGATCCGTCACCAGACGCAGATTTATCAAAGGAGTCATCGCCGGTGGAGCGGCAGTTTCCGCGGCGAATTATCGATTCCTAGCCTCGACCGTATATGGTCAGGGTTCTTCCGGGGGAGCGGGCGAGCGGCTGATCACAATCAATGTGAACGGCAAGCCGCGCCGGGTGGATGTGATCAAGCAGGAGACCTTGGCGTGGACGTTGCGCTATAAGCTTGGCCTGACCGGGACCAAGCTGGGCTGCGACCGCGCCGAATGCGGAGCCTGTACGGTGCTGCTCGACGACGTGCCGCATTACAGTTGCTCCGTTCTGACGCACACGGTGCGGGCGCGGAAAGTCGTAACGATTGAAGGGCTGGCGAAGCCCGACGGCACGCTTGCATCCGGTGCAGCAGGGCATCATGGACGAGCAGGGGTTCCAATGCGCGTTCTGCATGTCGGGGTTCACGATGGCGACGGTTGGATTCTTGAAGACCAATCCCAACCCTACCCGGGCGGAGCTGGCGCACGGCATCTCGGGAAACCTTTGCCGTTGCCAGGACTATGACAAGATCCTAAACGCGATGATGCGCGGGCGCAGAGAATCTGAGGAGGAGCTTAAGCATGCTGAAAAATGTAGCGAAGGTGAACGCCTGGCAAGCCCGAATTTGGCGCCAAGTACAAGCTGATTGGCAAGAACTACACAACGCCCGACATGATGGCCAAGGTTATGGGCAAGTCCAAGTATGCCGAGGACTTTCGCGCGGAAGGCATGCTGTTTTGCCGGCTGGTGCTCAGCCCGATGCCGCATGCGCGCATCAAGAGCCTTCATCTGGATAAGGCGCTGGCGCATGCCTGGCGTCAAGGCGATTCTTACCGCGGATGACATTCCGCCCACGCTGATACTCTTACCGACAACGGTACGGTGATCAAGGCCAGCAAGTGGGGCGAACGTGCGCTGACCAACGAGCCGGTCTACCAGGGCGAGCCGATTCTTGCCGTGGCTGCGGTGGACGAGCTGACCTGCGCCGAAGCGATCGAGAAGATCGAGATCGATATGGAGCCGCTGCCTTTCGTCACCGATCCGCTCGAAAGCCTCCGGCCCGGGGGCCCGAACCCGCGCGAGGACGGCAACGTCTGGGTTCGGCCTGCGGACGAATCCTCGAGCGGCCACGCTGCAGTCGAGTTAAGTGGACGGAAGCGGATTTTGCCGATTACGATAAGGGCCGTTTGCCGATGGGCCAGGCGCCGGACCATTGGTCTTATGGCGACGTCGAGGCGGGCTTCAAGAATGCGGCGCTGATACTCGACGAAACATTTCTCACGCCGGACGTCAGCCAGCAATGCCTGGAGCCCCGCACCGCGATGGCTTATTGGCAGAACGGCAAGCTATACCTCCATTCCGGGACGCAGAGCACGGCTCAAACCGTGCCCGCCATCGCGCGCTGGATGCATATGGATGTGGACAAGGTCGTCTTCATCAGCGAATACACGGGCGGCGGGTTTGGCAGCAAGATCACCGGCGGGGTGACGATGATTATTCCCGCGCTGC
This sequence comes from uncultured Acidobacteriaceae bacterium, assembly GCA_963746665.1. Classification (GTDB taxonomy): domain Bacteria; phylum Acidobacteriota; class Terriglobia; order Terriglobales; family Acidobacteriaceae; genus PALSA-350. Next base: position 1,279,641 of record CAVVBW010000001.1, read on the forward strand.
TGTCGAAAAAGCTCAATGCCCCGGTGATGATGCGGATCAGCCGCGAAGAGGAGATCTATATCGGGCGGGCGCGGCCAAGTGTCATCGGCCGAGTGAAGGTCGGCTTCGCCAAGGACGGCCGGATTACCGCGCTCGACATGTTTACTGTCTGTGACAACGGCGCTTATGACTCCCAGGGCGATGGCCCCTCGTCGGGCAACATCGTCTCTTTGCTGTACCAGCCGCCGGCGATGCGGTGGCGCGGGATCAGCGTGATGACCAACACGCCTCCGCGGAGCGCTAAGAGCGCGCCGGGCGGGATGCAGGGAATCGCCATCATGGAGCCGATCCTTGCCAAGGCCGCGCGGCAAGCTCGGCGTTGACCAGGTGGCGTTGCGGCGCGTGAATTGTCCGGAAGGGAAAGCGGAATTCGGGCCGGCCGTGAAGGGCAAGCGCGCAGCACGCCACGAGCTGCTTTCTTAAGCAGGCGCTGGACCAGGGCGCGGAGCAGTTCAAGTGGAACGAGAGGGTGGCGCGCCCGAAGCGGAGCGGCACCAAGGTGCGCGGCGTTGGGGTATCGCTGAGCAGTTATGTTGGCGGCTCCATCGGCTTCGACGGGTTGATCGTCATCACGCCCGAGGGCCGGGTGCGCTTCCAGTCGGGCATCGGCAACCTGGGAACGGAATCGGTGATGGATGTGCATCGCGCGGGCGCGGAGGTTCTGGGCGTGCCCTGGGAGATGTGCGACGTCGTCTGGGGTGATACCTCGAAGAACCTGCCCTATACCTGCGTCTCCGGCGGCAGCCAGACCACGCATGCCATGACGCGGGCGGCGCATGCTGTGGCGCTCGAGTGCAAGCAGCGGCTGCAAGAAGTTGCGGCGAAGTCCCTGGGCGGGCAGCCCGAGGATTACGATGTTGTCGAACGGGCGCGTCTTCCGCAAAGGCGGCGGCGGGGGGATGAGATTTGCGCAGGCGGCGCAGAAGGCCATCCAACTGGGCGGCATCTACGACGGCCACGAGGTGAACCCGGACGTCAACAAAGTGACGAAAGAGTCGGTGGCGGCCTTGGCCGGCCAAGGGCTGGTGGCCTCGGCGAAAGACAAATTTCCTCACGATGGAGACACCTATTCCTATTTCGCCAGCTTTGCCGAAGTGGAAGTCGATGTCGAGACCGGGAAGTACTACCTCACGGATTTTCTGGCGTATGGCGACGTCGGCACGGTGCTCCATCCGCACGCGCTGGGCGGGCAGATGCTGGGGCGGTCGACGCTGGGCATCGCGCATGCGATCGGCCAGAAGTGGGTCTTCGATCCCCACTACGGCGTCATGGTTTCCAAGCGCTTCTACCAGAACAGGCCGCCGACGATTCTGGATGTGCCGGTGGACATGCAATGGGGAGCGCTGGACATTCCCGATCCGGAGACGCCGGTGGGCGCGCGCGGGACTGGCGAGCCGCCGGTGGGCGGCGGATGCGCGAGCGTCCTGAACGCGCTCACCGACGCGCTTGGAGACGAGATCTTCCAGCGCGCGCCGGTGAACGCCGACACCATTCTGGCGTCGTTTGAAGCGGGCCGGCCGATGCAACATCCCTTGATGGCGCATATTTAACAGAGACATGAACGGGAGAGAGCCATGGCAGTAATACGAGACGTAATGCCGGCTTTCGACCTGCTTCAGCCGACCTCGGCCGCGGAGGCGCAAAAGCTTCTGGAGAAGCATAAAGATGATGCCTGGGTGATGGCCGGCGGCCTGGACAGCTTCGACTGGCTCAAGGACCGCATCAAGAAGCCGAAGGTGCTGGTGGACCTGAGCGGCATCGACGAGCTCAGGGGAATTCGCGTCATCGAGCGACGGCGTCGAGATCGGCGCGATGACCACGCTGACGGAGATCGCGAATCATCCGGAGATCAAAGAAAATTACAGTGTGCTGTCCGAGCGGTGTCGAACTGGTGGCGTCGCCGCAGATTCGCAACCAGGGCACGCTGGGCGGCAACGTATCGCAGGACGTGCGCTGCTGGTACTACCGCGGCGGATGGCCGTGCTACCGCGCCGGCGGCAACATTTGTTACGCCGACACGCCGGTGGGACGCAACCGCGAGCATGCGATCTTCGGCGCGAACCGCTGCGTGGCCGTGCATCCGTCCGATTCGGTGCCGGCGCTGATCGCGCTCGATGCGAAGTTCGTGATGCAGACGCCGAAGGGCGAGCGCACAGTGGATGCGGAAGACTATTTTGTCGGACCCGAAGACGACATCACGCGCATCAACATGCTGCGAGCCCGGCGACCTGCTGACGGCGATTCGCATTCCCGCGACGTGGGCGGGGGCGAAGTTCTATTTCGAGAAGGTGCGCGACCGCAATGTGTGGGATTTTCCGCTGATGAACGTGGCCTCGGCGATGAAGCTGTCGGGCAATACGATCACCGATATCCGCATCGCGGTCAATGCCGTGGCGCCGCGTCCGATGCGGCTTGAAAGCGGTCGAAGATGCGGTGCGCGGCAAGCCGGCCGATGCTGCGACCGGCGAGATGGCGGGCAAAGCTGGCGGTCGAAGGGCGCGGTTCCGCTGCAGTTCAATGGTTACAAGATTCCGCTGATGAGAAATCTGGTAAAGCGCGCCATCGGCGGCGTGCAGGAGGCAACATGGGGCATAATACAGTGGGCAACAAGTCCGTGGGGGCAAACGGTTCCGATCCATATTGCCTGGTTTCTGATCTGGGTCGCGGTGATCGCCGGGTTTTGCTTTATGATCGTCCACGCGCTTTACGTGGGCATCGTCGCCGAGCAGAAAAAGTTCGCGAAGCACGAGGAGTCTGCCGCAGTCCTGGCCGCGATTCCGGAGCGCGTGCCGCGGCACTCGCTGGTGGCGCGCGCCTTTCACTGGATCATGGCGGTGTCGATGTTTGTGCTGCTCTTTACGGCCTTCCTGCCCAAGGTGGGCGTCCAGTTCAACTGGGTGCTTTACCACTGGATCGCCGGCATGGTGCTGACCGTCTCCATTCTCTTCCATATCGTTCACGCCACTTTCTTTCTGGATTTCTGGTCGATCTGGCCGGACAAGATCGACATGCGGGACGCCATGAGAAGGACCAAGCAGGTTTCTTGGCAAGACGGCGCCGCCGCCGGACCGATTTGCCAAGTATCCGCTGGAGAACAAGCTTTATCACCTGGTCATCGTTGCTGGCCGGTCTGGCTGTGATCGTGACCGGCGTGTTCATGATGAAGCGCGTGGAGACCATCGTCTTTACGCGCAATCCATATCTGTTCAGCGAATGACCTGGGGAATGATGTATGTGCTGCACGGGCTGGCGGGCGTGGGATTGATCGCACTGGTGATGGTGCACGTCTATTTTGGGATGCGGCCGGAGAAGCTCGCCATCACGAAGTCGATGGTCTTCGGCTGGATGGGCCGGGATTTCTATCTCGAGGAGCACGATCCCGAGCGGTGGGTTGTCAAAGAGCCGGCGTCCAGCTCGGCGACCGGAACCCGCGGCTAAAACCTTTTCACTATGCGCGGCCATTCCAACGAAGAATGGCCGCACCCGACCAATCGAACCACATCGCACTCATAGTGAAAGTGATCGAAACCACAAACGATGCTGAACGACGTTCAGGAACGCTGTAACACCATAGAAGAGTGCTATGAATTCACGCTCTCCTTCGCGGCGCAGGGGCTTTCGAGCGACTTGGGCAGCGAATCGGGCAAGCGGGTCCGGGAACAACTCGGTCGTGCGGCTTCAGCGCTGAGAGGCTTAAGGGAAAGCTGTGCGGCGGCCGTAAAGCAGGAACATCTTCTGCCCGCCGAATCCTATGAAGCCTTCTTCGCGGTGCTCGGGCGCGACGTCGAAAACTCGATTGCCGCCATCGAGCTGGTTTTGGCTCAGCCTGTCATCAGCTCTCAGTTGATCGACAATCTGAATGCATCGATTCACCTCCGGGCGATGCTTACAGACTTGTTTCTCGTGAGCGAAATCATCGAGACGCACCAGATCCGGGCGCGGTCAATGGTTTCTAGTTAGACCGAATCGCCTACAGGCAGCCTCGATGTACTCACCTCAGGTCCTCGATCACTTCGAACATCCGCGCAATGTGGGAGAAGTTGCCGACCCGGATGCGTCCGTACAGATGGAAAATCCAGCGTGCGGGGATATTCTCAAGCTGACGCTGAAGCTCGCGGACGACCGCATCGAGGAGATACGCTTCCTCGCCAAAGGATGTGTCTCCTCCTTGGCTTGCGGTTCGGCGCTTACGGAACTCATTCGGGGCAGAACGGTGGCCGAGGCGAGGAAATTGGGCAGGGAACAACTCGTCGGCAAAATCGGGGGCTTGCCTCCGGCTTCTTCCCACGCCAGCCACTTGGCATTGAACGCCCTGGCGGCTGCGCTCAATCAGCTGGCCGCCCTAGAAGTTAAGAACAGGCTCTAGAGTCTGCAAATCTCAACAGCAAATCTCAGCGTCTAGCGGCAGTCTCGCAGAAAGCGTGTCCGGGATCCGACGGACTCACCGGGGAAATCATTCAGCTTGGAATGAAGCGAGCGCGGCATATTCCTCGGGGGTGTTCACATTGAGCGTGACCAATGGGTCGGCGACCGGGACATAGTCGATGTATTGCGCATTCGCCTGTCTAACTTCTCTCGCGTTGCTCGAGGATGGAGCTGCTAGAAACGCGTCGATCAGCTCGCGGCTGGCCAGAAGCGGATGGCCGCGTTTGCCGCCGTTTTCCGGCGCCACGGCCCACTGGCCGCGAGAACGCGCCAGCTCAAAGGATGTGCAGAGTTGCTTGAGAGTTGCCGCGCTCGGCGGAGGGCGGTCAACCAGGGTGATCATCGCGGCCTCGCAGCCGAGGGTCAGAACTCGGTCGAGTCCGGTTTTGAGCGAGCTGAACTGTCCTCGTTCGGGCGCGGGGTTTCGTACCAGCGATGCGCCGCTCGCATAGACGATGGGAGCTAGGTTGCCTTCATTCTTGCCGGCAACCACGATCACCGTCTCTGTATATGGCCTGAATGCAAGGATCGCCGCCGAAAGAAACGTCTCACCGGGGGAAGCAACCGTGCCCGGCACGGCCGGGGGCCAGGGAAGCAATGCTTTGTCTCTCCCCATGCGGCTCGATTCGCCGGCCGCCAGGATGACACCGCACAAACTCGACCTCCGGTTCATGACCGAACCATAGCAGAACTCGAGGGGATCGTGTTTTTTGCAGAGCGCCAATGCCTTCCTTTTAGGATGTTTTTGACGCCTGCCCAAATCAATACCTTGATTGCCTACCTGAAAGCACAGTAAGCTCTAAAGCGCAGTACGCTCTCATTTTGTCGTGCTCTTGTACCAAGCCCGCTTAGCAGAGGGGATACATCGGATAATGAGCCATAAAACGAGTTCTCGTCAGGTCCGCCGTGCGAGTATTCTCGAACCTGTGAACTTTCTCTTGCGAGGCAAAGCGTTTTTACTGGCCACCAACCGGATTGTGCCATCGGTATGGCGCATGACGCTTGCCTATTTGAAGACTATGGCCCGGTGCGATTTTCCGGGCCTGAAGTCTCTGCCCGCTCTCTCTCTACTGTGTCTCTTTCTGATCGTTCTGCCGGGCGATGCGCAGCAATCCACGAACCAGGTTACTGGTGTCGTGGCCGATGCAAACGGTGCGCCCGTAGCGGGGGCGCAAATCGTCAGCGGTGCCGGCGTCCTGCTCGCCACAACCGGCGCGGACGGCAAGTTTACAGTTCCTGCGGAAAGCGGTCCGGTGACGGTCGAGGCCTCGCGCTTTGCTCCGTCTACCGTTATCATCGGATCACAGACCCCGCTCAACGTCGTGCTCGTACAGCCGCTGGAGAACGTCACCGTCACTGCCTACATGTCCCCGTTGGCGTCCATCGACAGTCCAGCCAGTACGCGGGTGCTCAATACTGAGGCTTTACGGCAGGTCGCGGCTGTGTCGTTGGATGACAAGCTGCGCCAGGTCCCCGGATTCGAGCTCTATCGCCGATCGAGCTCACTCGTCGCGAACCCCACTACCGAAGGCGTCTCCCTGCGCGGTCTTGGATCGACCTCGGTCAGCCGCTCTCTGGTTGATTTCGATGACGTTCCGATCGCTGATCCCTATGGCGGCTGGATCCATTGGGAGGAATTGCCCGAACTGGGAATTCAGTCGGTGGAACTGGTGCGCGGCGGCGCCTCGGATCTCTATGGGTCAAGCGCCATTGGCGGCGTTATCAGCATCGAACCGGTCCAGCCAAAAAATTCTATGTTCGAACTCTCCGCCAGCGGCGGGTCGGAAAGCTTGCTCGATATGGCGGGGCTCGGCAGCTTGAACGTGGGCAAGTGGTCCGGCCTGGTGGCTGGAGGCATGATTGCCACGGACGGATACATCCTCATCGCGCCCCCATATCGGGGACCGATTGATAGGCCGTCCAACGTCCATGATCAAAATCTCTTAGTCCAGGTCAACCGTGATTTTGGCAATAACCAGAGCGTCTTCCTGCGCGGCGACACGCTCGCGGAATTTCGCCACAACGGAACGCCGTACACCATCAACAAGACCCACCTCTGGCGCTACGACGCGGGGGCGAACTTGAACAATTTTGTCCTGCGTTTCTACGGCACAGCCGAGCACTATCTACAGACCTTTTCTTCGGTCAACGCAGCGCGCACCGCGGAGACGCCAATTCGCAGCGCCGAGGACCCGGCCAATCAGCTCGGCGCGGCCGGCCACTGGCATCGGGCGATTGGTACACACCTGCTGCTGCTCGCCGGGGCCGACACACTCGATGTCCGCGCGGCGGACTATGAAACCAACTTCGCCGGCAAGGGAAGCGTGCTCAATACCGGGGCGCACCAGCGGCAAACCGGTGTCTACGGCGAAGTTCTCTATACCCCCAGGAATTGGACTTTCAGCGGTTCGGCGCGCGTCGATCACTTCTCCAACTTTGATGTGTACCAGTTCGCCACCGCGACCGGCACAACGTACCCCCCGCTTCCTTCATTCAGCGAGACCCCCTTCGATCCCCGTCTAGGCATTACGCGGCGTCTCACGCAATCAGTGGCCCTCAACGCGTCGGCTTTTCGCGCCTATCGGGCACCCAACGAGGACGAGCTCTACCGCACCAGCACCGTGGGTGAGCAAACCACCCTTCCCAACCCATTTCTGCGCTCCGAGCGCGCTACCGGATGGGAGGTTGGACTCCAGGCCGACCTGCACCGGTTCGGTTCAACCGTGCGTGGCAGCTATTTCGACACGCAGATCAATCGACCTGTAACGGCGGTCCTGCAGAGCTCCACCGCCTTGACGCAGACGTATAAGCGTGAAAATCTCGGCCAGATTGAGAGCCGCGGAATCTCGATCGACTATGCCTCCCAGCCCACCCGTTGGGTCGCCATCACCGGGGGCTATCAGTACGCGGATGCCACCGTAACCAAATACGTGCCGCCTCCGGGCACTCCGGCGCTTGTAGGCAACTGGATTCCCGAGGTCGCCCACAACATGGCTACGGCCCAAGTCCAGTTAACGCAGCGCCGCATTGGATTACTCAGCTTTCAGGGACGCATAAGCGGGCACGAGTATGACGATGAGAACAATTTCTACTATCTCCACAGCTTTTTCAGCTTGGACGCCTACGCATCGCACGAGTTCCGCCACAATATCTCGCTCTTCGCAGATGGTGAAAACCTTTTCGACCGGACGATCGAAGTCGGCAAGACACCTCTACCCACTCTCGGCACCCCCCGCGTCGCCCGCGTTGGAGTAACGGTTCGCTTTGGGGAATAACTCTCGCGTTCGAGAGAGCGAATCGCAAATAGCGATCAGTTATGGTAGCGAATAGACTGAACTGGTCGGCGGCCCGTTAAAAGCGAGCAATCTCACTTATTCTTCGCAACCTGAATGGCAACCCGATGCGCGGATCATTCGATGCGCGGACCATGTCATGCGCGGACCATCCGCCCTCGACACATGATCGCCAGTCCACGTCTAGGCGCCGCGCGCGGGACCGTCTTCACCACCTCATTCTCATATTTGCCGAAAGCGCTTCCGCCTGCGCCGAATGCGCGGTCGAGCCGGTGAATATCCCGCAAATCTTCAAACAAGGAGGGCGAATATCCCCCGCCTTCTTCGTTTACAACGATGCTGCGGTCGTGTAGCATCACTATTTCGCGACCGATTTACTTTTAGCTGCACGTGAAAACTTCTCTCTCTATGCGAATCCCAACGGGTTTGGGGAAATGGTTGCTCATCATTGTGGCCGTCGCCTGCGTGTGGGCGCTGGTGAAAATCGCGCTACCCGGGCAAGCGGCGCGCGCATCGGGACCACCTGATTACGTGACCACCGGCGTTTTCACTACCTCGCATCCCACGGCATTGGCCGCCGTAAAGGATTTTCTTGATATTCATCCGGAACATCCGGTGCAGCCCATCGCCTTCACGCACACCGTGCATCTCGCCAAAGGTTTGCAATGTAACTTCTGCCATGCCGGCGTGGATCAAGGACCTGTGGCGAGCATTCCCGACGTAACATTCTGCATGACCTGTCACTCGGCGATCGATACCGACCAGCCCGAAATCAAGAAAATCGCCGCCTACAAGGCGCGCGGCGAAGAGATTCCCTGGGTGCGTGTCTACGACTACAGTGAATCGGCGCACGTGAAATTCAATCATGCCCCGCACATCCGCGCCGGGGTGGACTGCGCCACGTGTCACAGCGATATGACCAAGCAGACCACTGCCGAGCGCAAAGTGAATTTGGATATGGGTTTTTGTCTCCAGTGCCACGAACGAAAGCAGGTCTCGATCGATTGCGAGACCTGTCACGACTGACGGACCAGGTGCCCGCAAACTCTTATGGAACGGCGTGACTTCATCAAAATCTCGGCTCTCTCGGGCGTCATGGCCACGCTCGAGGCCTGCGGCAATCCCGGCCACCATCTCATCCGTTTCGTTCCGGATGAAGAGCTGGTTCCCGGCATCGCCACCTGGAAGCCGAGCGTCTGCACTCTATGCTCCGGGGGCTGCGGCCTGCTGGTGCGCGTCATGCAAGGCGACGCTGAAGTCGTGCGCCAGGGCCAGCGCGGTCTGATGAAGATGGGCCTGGCGAAAAAGCTCGAAGGCAACCCCAACCATCCTGTGAATCGCGGAAAGCTGTGCGCGCGCGGCCAGGCGGGTCTTCAGGCGCTCTATAATCCCGACCGGATTACACACCCGATCAAGCGCACCGGGGCGCGCGGTTCCGGCGAATTTGAGGAAATAACCTGGGACAACGCGCTGAAAGAATTGTCCTCGCATCTGACCGCACTGCAATCGTCGAAGTCCACCAACTCGCTGGCCTTCCTTGCGCGGCCCTTGCGCGGCCAGCGCCACGAATTGATTGAGGGGTTCCTGAAGGGCTTCGGCGCGCCGCCCGCGGTCTGGTACGAGCCTTACGATGAGGCCGTGCTGCGCCAGGCAAATCAGCTGAGCTTCGGCCACGCCGCGCCGCCGACCTTCGATCTCGGCCGCGCCGACTATGTCATCTCCTTCGGCGCCGATTTCCTCGGTACCTGGAACTCTCCGGTCGCGCAAGCGATAGGTTACGGCGAGATGCGCCAAGGGCGCCCCGGACGCCGTGCGAAATTCGTCCAGGTCGAATCGCATATGTCGCAGACCGGCGCCAATGCCGACGAGTGGATTCCGTGCCGGCCCGGAACCGAAGGCACGTTGGCGCTGGGTATCGCGCACGTCATCTTGAGCGAAAAGCTCGCTCCGCAGGGCGCGGGATCGCGAGCCGGATCGCTGATCGCCGGCTGGTCCGCGGGCTTGCCGGACTTCGCTCCGCAAGCGGTCGAGAAGCAGACCGGGGTGAGCGCGGCCGTCATCACTCGTCTCGCGCACGAGATCGCTGGGAGCGCATCGGCCGCCGCGATCATCGGCGGCGCGCCGCTCGCGCATACCAACGGTCTCGCGAGCGCGCTGGCAGTCAATGCCTTGGAATCGTTGGTCGATACCGGCCGGGATCAGGGGTCGGTTCTAGGCTTCACGCCCCAGCCGCCGCTCGGCAATGCCGCAGAAGCTGCGGCGCCGATGCAGGCGAGCCTGGCGAGCCTCAACGCATTCGCGCAATCCGCGCTGACTGGCCAGCCGCACGCGCCGCAGGTGCTGCTGCTCTACGATGCCAATCCGGTTTTCTCGGCGCCCCCGGGAGTGCGAATCCGCGAAGCGATCGCCAAAATTCCCTACATCGTCAGCTTCGGCGGCTTCATAGACGAAACCAGCATCCAGGCCGACCTGATCTTGCCGGACAACGCGCCGCTCGAGTCCTGGCTCGACAGCATTTCCGAGTCGGGCTCGCTCCAGGCGGTCGCCAGCCTCGCGCCGCCCGCAGTTGCCCCGCTGCACGACACGCGACCGATGCCCGATGTGCTGCTCGGCCTCGCGCACCAACTTGGCGGCGACGTCGCCAAGGCTCTTCCCTGGCCGACTTTCGACGTCATGCTGCGCGCCGCGTTCGTGCCGCTCCGTTCTACCGGCGGCTCCATCAACGCCAAGACGGACGATGATTTTTGGCAAGCTGCGCAGGCGCAGGGCGGCTGGTGGAGCGTCCCCTCGGCTGCGCCCACCGCCGGATCGCGGAGCACCGTAAGCGCATCGTCTCCCGCCAAACAGGCGCCGGTGGCCTTGACCGCGCCGGAATTTGGCGGCGCCGGCGGGGATTTTCCTTTCTACTTCCTGCCTTACGTCTCGCAGTCGTTTGGCGATGGTTCGGCCGCGCATCTGCCTTGGATGCAGGAGATGCCCGACGTGCTCACCACGGCGATGTGGTCGAGTTGGGTCGAGATCAATCCCCAAACCGGCGAGCGCTTGGGCATTCGCCAAGGCGATCTGGTCGAGATCGCCTCCGAGCAGGGAAGCGTCCGCGCTCCCGCGATCCTTTCCCCTGGAATCGCGACCGACATGGTGGCCATGCCCGTCGGTCAGGGACATCAGAATTTCGGACGGTTCGCCTCCGGCCGCGGCTCGAACCCGCTCTCCATTCTCGCGCCGCTCGCCGAACACCAAACCGGATCGCTCGCTTGGGCCGCGACCCGGGTGAAGCTCGCGCGCGCGGGCGGACCCGAGCAGGCCAAGCTCATATTGTTCGGAGGAGGCTTGAGCGGCTTCCCCCACGAGGGGCGTTAGCTTTTGCGCTTCAGTTGTTGGGGCGCTAGTTTTTGCCGCTTTAGTTTTTGCAGTTTTTGCGGCGTTAGTTATTGCTTGGAGCAATGCTCCGCCTGAGGCGGAGAGAAGGGTCGGCGAGGTTCTATGTCTCACAAGTGGGCCATGGCGGTCGATCTCGATCGCTGTACCGGATGCGAAGCCTGCGTGGTCGCCTGTCATGCGGAAAACAATATTCCCACGGTGGGCGAGGAGCAGGCCGCGATCGGCCGTGCGATGCACTGGATTCGTGTCGAGCGCTATTGGGAGGGAGAATTCCCCAATGCGCGCGTCCGCTTTCAGCCGGTTCTTTGCCAGCAATGCGGCGAAGCCCCCTGCGAACCCGTCTGTCCCGTGTACGCCAGTTATCACACGCCCGAGGGGCTGAACGCGCAGGTCTACAACCGTTGCATCGGTACGCGCTTTTGCGCCAATGCCTGCCCCTACAACGTGCGCTTCTTCAATTTCTACAATCCGCAATGGGATAAGCCGCTCGATTTGCAACTCAATCCCGACGTCTCCGTGCGCAGCGTTGGCGTCATGGAGAAGTGCACCTTCTGCGTGCAGCGTATCAAGGCGGCCGAGATTCAGGCCGAAGCGGAAAAGCGCGACCTGAAGGACGGGGAATTCACTACCGCCTGCGCGCAATCCTGCCCGTCGAACGCCCTGGTCTTCGGCGATCTGGATGACCCCAATAGTCAAGTCTCGCGGCTGGCGCGCTCCAATCGCGGCACCAAGCTTTTGGGCGAAGTCGGCACCCAGCCCAACATCACCTATCTCGAGCGAGGCACCTGGCAAGATGCAAAGAACGGCTGAACAAATCCAGCACGATCTGCTGTGGCCGATCTTCCACACGAGCGGGAAGTATTGGGTCGCCGTGGCGCTCGCAGGCAGCCTCTTTCTCTCGGGCGTAGCTGCCTTTTTTTACCAGCTATATACCGGGATCGGCGTCTGGGGGATCAACTCCCCGGTCTTCTGGGCCTTTGACATCACCAATTTCGTCTTCTGGATCGGCATCAGTCACGCCGGAACGTTGATCTCCGCGATTCTGCGTCTTACGAATGCCACCTGGCGCCGCCCGGTTACTCGCTGCGCGGAGGCTATCACTGTTTTCGCGGTCCTGATCGGCGCCATTATTCCGCTTTGCCACATCGGGCGTCCATGGCTTGCTTTCTGGATGATCCCTTACCCCAACGAGCGTCATATCTGGCCCAATTTCCGCTCGCCGCTCGCCTGGGACTTCTTCGCGATTACAACCTATCTCACCGGCAGCACAACCTTCCTGTATCTGCCAATGATCCCGGACTTCGCCGCTGTCCGCGACGTGGCCACCGGCCTGCGCAAGAGGATCTACCGCGTGTTGGCGCTGGGATGGCAGGGCACGCCGAGGCAATGGAAGCGCCTCGAAATCGCCATGCACATCATGGCCATCGCCATCCTTCCGGTCGCTGTCTCGGTGCACACCATCGTGTCTTGGGACTTCGCCATGACGCCCGTGCCCACATGGAACTCCACCATCTTCGGCCCGTACTTCGTCGCTGGCGCGATCTTCAGCGGCATTGGCGCTCTTATTCTGGCCATGGCGCTCTTGCGCAAGTTGCTGCACTTGGAGGAATATCTCCAGCCCATCCACTTCGACAATCTGGGCAAGCTGCTCTTGACCATGAGCTTGATCTGGTTCTACTTCGTCTTTGCCGAGAAGCTGACCACCTGGTATGGCAACTCACCGTCGGAGATGGCTGTCTTCTGGCAGAACATTCGCTTGAATTTCGCGCCAATGTTCTGGACCATGGTCTTCTGCAACTTCATCATCCCCATGCCTATTTTGGCCGTCAAGCGCTTCCGTACGATCACCGGAACCGCGATCGCGGGTGGCTTCGTCGTCGTGGGCATGTGGATCGAGCGCTTTCTGATCATCGTGCCCGCGCTCGAGCATAAGTTCTTACCCTATTCTTCGGGCACTTACCGGCCCACATGGGTCGAAGACACCCTGATGGCTTCGAGCTTTGGCTTCATAGCGCTCCTCTACCTGCTGTTCACGAAATTCGTGCCTATCATTTCCATGTGGGAGCTCAAGGTCGGACTACAGCACCACGGTGGAGTGCCCGCCCCCGGCACCGTCGAGAGTGAACAATTTGGGTTGGTGCCGTTGTCCACCGAGGTGGCGGAGTGAAAGCCCTCTACGCTCTCTACGCCGATCCGGCCGCCGCGCAGCGCGCCGTCGACTCCCTGCGCGCCGCCACCTCCGAACTGAACTTCGACGCGCGGCAGATCGTCATCGTCGCCGGCGAGCCCCACGATGGCTACGAATTTGCCGATGAGCACTCAACCGCGAGCCCCTACCGCTGGGCCGCGCTCGGCGGCGTCATCGGCGGCCTCTTTGGCTTTCTGCTTACCACCCTTTCACAGAAATCCTATCCGATTCTCACCGGCGGCATGTCTCTCACCCCCGGGTGGACCAACGGCATCATCGTCTACGAGTGCACTATGCTCGGAGCCATGATCACCACGCTCGTGGTTCTGCTTATTGGAGCGGAGCTGCCAAATTTCAAAGGCGGAATTACGGATCCTGAGATCGGGTCCGGGAAGATACTGGTTGGCGTCGCCGATCCGCCGGATAAATCCCAGCCGGAATTGGAAAGGCGCCTGCGGCAAGCAGGCGCCTCTCAGGTGAAGCAATCCGCGTAAATTGCAGGGCTGCAGGGCTTCGCGGTTCAGCACCCGTTACTTCTCTCTCTTACCCTTCGCAGCCGAGCGGCGCGAAGCGCGTGTGCCAGTGCGGCCGGCTCCCGGTTACGATGCGGCTTTGACGCCCGTCACATGAATCGTCTTGGTCGCCGCGTTGAGCGTCCCCGTTACCGTTACGTTCTGGCCGGCGAACGCCGCAGTCTTCGTCTGATCGTCGAGTTGATAGGCCTTCTTGGCCGTGGGGTCGTAGAGCGCGTACTTCCCGCCCATTTTTACGCAGCGGATCGTGCAATCCTTCGCGCTTTCCCCCTGCTTCATCATGATCTGGTGCCCGTGCATCGCGGCGCACTGGCTGTCCAAGATCTCGCCGGTAAACGTCTCCGAGCTCTGGGCAAAAATGCTCAGCGATGCGAACAGACAGCCCACGAACACACAGATCCCTAGTTTCTTCATCGAATCGGTTCTCCTTCAAGATGATTTGCCACAAAAAGCGCCGCGAAGCGCGGTGCCGGAGCAGGCAGGTTCCGACATGACCAATATTTAGCTTCCATCAATCATATATGACGCTCCGGAGACTTGCATAGGCTGTTGGCAGTCTCAATCCCGGCGTTCTGGCAACCCATATCCGCCAGGATTTTGGGATTTTGGATTTGCGCTTCAATTGCCCAGAGAGATAGCCTGCATTCCTCACCCGCCTCGCGGACGACACCTGGTGAGAAATGCAGGCTAAAGTCCCCGGGAGCGAAAGGAGCCAAAATGAACGTCGCTTTTCTGATCGGAAGGATCCTCTTTGGCGGGTATTGGTTGAGGTCCAGTTTCCTGCACTTCAAAAACCTCAACTACCTGTCGGAGTACGCGAAGGCAAAGCATACGCCGTCCCCTAAACTTGCCGTGGCCGGGTCCGGAGTGATTCTCTTGCTAGGGGGACTCAGCATGTTGCTCGGCGTTAGCCCCATATGCGGGATCATTTTGCTGATTGTCTTCCTACTCGGGGTCTCCTTCCAGATCCATACGTTCTGGAAGGTCGACGACGCACAAATGAGAGAGATCGACATGATCAATTTCACGAAGAACATCGCGATGATCGGCGCGCTGCTGATGCTCTCGTTGCTCGAGCGTCCATGGCCGATGAGTCCGAGACTTTTCAGATGGCTCTTCCGGTAACAGGCTGGTCTTCCAACAGGCCCGGGGCCAACAGGCACGGGCCGCCCAAGACGAAATGACGAGATGACGAGATTTCGACCTGGGAAGAATTACTCGGTCCGTGGAGGGAATTCGTGGAGGGAATTCGGGTCCAGCGCTGATTTCGAATGATGGCACTCGTGCTCTGCTGAACGCCAATCGATTCTAAGTCAACCCCTTGGGACAAATCTGCGTGGAGATCCCTGGTTTGCACGTGGTTTGGCACGATGCTTGCGCCGTGGGAACTGAGGGAGAATTTTCATGAGATCAGGCACAGCGCTGGTGACGACCATATTCGCCTTAGCAAGCTTCCCACTTTTTGCGCAGCAGCCACCCCCGGCCAACCAACCGAATAGCCCCGCCACCCAGCAAAACAGTCCGGGTTCAGAGCCGGCGCGGCCGATGAATAGTCCGGCCGCGAGCCCGGAAGCGTCCGCCGCACCGATGAGCCCAGTCAAGGGAGAACTTGTGAGCAAGCTTGACTCAAAGACCGCCAAGACCGGCGATAGCGTGGTGGTTCAGACCAAATCATCGGTAAAGACTGCCGACGGAATCGAGATTCCCAAGGGCTCAAAGCTGGTGGGCCACGTGGTCGGCGTGCAGCCGAGCGGGGCGGGCGACAATTCCCAGGTCGTGCTCCAGTTTGACCACCTGGAGTTGAAGGGTGGCCAGAGCATGCCGGTGCATTCGCAGATTGAGTCGATCGCTCCACCGCCGGGCGCGGGCGGAGCCATGAGCGAGCCTCAAGCAGCGGGCGGAGTACCGCAAGGCCCGGCCGGCGCATCGCAAGGCGCGGGCGGCTACCCCGGGGCAGCTCCCGCAGGAAATAGTGGGCCCGCGGCGGGGACCGTCGTAGCCAGAAACGGCAACATAGCCATCAGTACCACGTCGATTCCCGGCGTACTAGTGGCGAACAACGCACCGGGGCAACAAGATCCCAGGATGGCTCAGGCTTCGAGCATCCTGCTCGGCGCGAAGAAAGATATCCAATTGGACGGCGGCACGCAGATGGTGCTTGGGCTCTCCGCTGCCGGCGGGGGCGCGCACTAGTCGGCATAGGTGCGGAAATGAGTATCTTCCCGCACATACGCTCATATTAAGATCCGGAGAATACGATCTTCATAACTGCATAAACTGCGTCCTGTAAGTTGCTGGCAGACCCTGCAACCCCTCCGTTCGAGGTCAGGCTGAGCTAGAGGAAGGCGCGGATGCAGCCCCAGATCGTGGTTGAAGACCTCGTCAAGACTTACCGGATTGCGCAACGCGCGCCTGGATTGCGCGGTAGCCTTCGCGGGCTCGTTGCGCGGCGGTATCGCGAGTTGCGTGCGCTCGATGGAGTCAGCTTTTCCATCGGCGCGGGCGAGTTGGTCGGCTACATCGGACCGAACGGCGCAGGCAAGAGCACAACCGTCAAGGCGCTCTCCGGAATCCTTGTGCCCGATTCGGGCAGATGCGAGGTGCGCGGCCGCGTGCCCTGGCGCCAGCGCGTCGAGCACGTCGGGGAAATCGGGGTGGTCTTCGGCCAGCGCACGCAGCTTTGGTGGGACCTGCCCGTCATCGAGTCTTTTGAGTTGCTCCGCGACATCTACCGCGTGCCGCGCGACCGCTATCGTGCCGCAAGCGACGAATTGATCGCGCTACTCTCCCTCGAACCTCTGCTCGACGTTCCGGTGCGCCAACTGAGCCTGGGCCAGCGGATGCGCTGCGATCTGGCGGCGGCGCTCATTCACGAGCCGCCGGTGTTGTTCCTGGATGAGCCGACGATCGGGCTCGACGCGGTCTCCAAGCTGGCGGTGCGCGATTTTGTTCGCCGGCGCAGCCGCGGCCACGGCGTCACCGTCATTCTCACTACCCACGATATGGACGACATCGAGGCCCTGTGCGATCGCGTCATCGTCATCGCCAGCGGAAAAGTTCTCTGCGATGGAACCCTGGCCGAGTTGCGGTCTCGCGTCTCCCGGGAGCGCTGGTTGATCGTGGACCTGTCCGCTGCCGATGAGCAGGTGAGCGACTCCCATGCCACCGTGGTGCGGCGCGACGGGCATCGCCTCTGCCTGGGCTTCGATCCGCAGCAGGTCTCGCCGGCCGAACTGATCGCGCGCATTACGGCGCGGCACGCCGTCCGTGACCTGTTCGCCGAGAATCCTCCGATCGAAAACATCGTCGCGCAGCTCTACGAGTGCACGGCAGCGGAAGCTGTCGCAGCGTCCGCTGAATGAAACCCTACCTCGCCATCTTCAGCGCGCGATTTCGCACCATGCTCCAGTACCGCGCCGCCGCCTTCGCCGGGCTGTGGACCCAGATATTCTTCGGACTCGTGATGATCATGGTCTATGAGGCGTTCTACCGATCGACGGATCGGCCCCAGCCGATGACTTTTCCGCAAGTGGTGAGCTACGTCTGGCTGGGACAGGCGTTGCTGGCCCTGTTGCCCTGGAACGTCGATGCAGAAGTGAAGGCCATGGTGCGCAGCGGCGCGGTGGCGTACGAGCTTTCTAAGCCCCTAGACCTTTACAACCTGTGGTTCGTGCGGGCGATGGCGTGGCGAACCGCGCCGACCATCCTCCGCGCCGTGCCGATGGCAATTCTCGCCATGTTCGCTCTGCCGCTGATCGGGCTCGGCGAATGGCGGCTCCGTGCGCCGACGCTTGAGAGCGGCATGGCATTCGCCGGGGCCATGGTATGCACGCTGCTGCTGAGCTGCGCGTTGACGACACTGACGAACGTCACCTTGATGTGGACCGTAAGCGCCGATGGCACGGTGGCCATGCTCACGACGCTGGTTATGCTGTTTTCGGGAATGATCATTCCCCTGCCCCTGTTCCCGGATTGGGCCCAGCCCGCGCTCCAGGCGATGCCCTTCGCCGGGCTCGTCGATCTGCCCTATCGCGTCTATGTGGGCAATTTGGCGCCGAACAGCATCCTGGCCGTGATCGTGCGTCAGCTTCTCTGGACGGCGGCGCTGGTGCTCTTCGGCCGCTGGCTGCTGGCACGCGGATTGCGCCGCGTGGTAGTGCAGGGAGGGTAGGGCGATGAACGATCTCGGCCTCTACCTCCGTTATATCGGCCTCTCCGCCCGGAGCCAGCTCCAATACCGCGTCTCCTTCGTGCTCCAGACTCTCGGTCACGGCCTTCTGACGGCCGTCGAATTTCTCGGCGTATGGGCGCTCTTTCACCGCTTCGGCCAACTGCGAGGATGGTCGCTGCCGGAGGTTGCGATGTTTTACGGGACGATCAGCCTCACCTTCGCCATCGCCGATGCTTTCGCTCGCGGCTTCGATCAATTCGGCAACATGGTGAAGACGGGCGACTTCGACCGCTTGCTCCTTCGGCCCCGCTCGACCGTGTTGCAATTGATCGGCCAGGAGCTGACGCTGCGCCGCGCCGGCAGATTCGGTCAAGGAGCCGTGGTGCTGGGCTGGGCCATTTCGGCAATGCGTCAAACCTGGTCGGCGGAGACCGCGGTCCTGCTGCTCCTGGCGGTTTTTGGAGGCGTCTGCCTATTCACCGGACTGGTCGTGCTGCAGGCGACCAGCGCATTCTGGACCACCGAATCACTCGAGGTTTGGAACGCTTTCACCTATGGCGGAGTCTTCATGAGCCAATATCCCATCGCCATCTATCGCCCGTGGTTTCGGCAGTTCTTCACCTACGCGATTCCTCTCGCCTGTGTGAACTATTTCCCCGTGCTGGCCGTCCTCCATCGGAGGGATCCTTTGGGGAGCGCCACGCTGTTTGAGTGGCTTGCCCCATTGGCCGGCGTCGCGTTTCTCATGGCGGCCCTACAAGTGTGGAAGTTCGGCGTGCGGCACTATCGCTCCACTGGCAGTTGAAGAAGGCAATTTTCGTTTGCCTGAAACCCAGATAATTGCAAATATTGCCTCCTTGAGGCTTTTTGAGCATCTCTATCTTTCATAGGCGCACCAGACAGCTCAAAGCCTGGAAGGCTCCGCGATTTGACGGATCGTGCACGAGCAAGGTAAAGGTTGGACAAGGATAGCTACAAGGTGACAAAAACCGATTCAAATACCCTGCGGTATGAATTTGAGGAGGGCCGGCGCCCCTATGCGTTTTGTGATCCCTTTTATGATCAGTCTGCTAACTCTGACACTTTGTCGGGCGCAAGAGTTAGCTCCTCTGCTTCCGTCACCTGCCTCCCAGAAAACGGTGGCGGTTACCGAAATGCCGGACGCTCCCACGCCTTCCCCGGCGCCTGAAGGACAGCAAAGCTCTTCAGCCTCCCCGAGTTCGTCAGCCCAGACCAACCCAGCGGTTCCGGAAGAGGATCGGCAGACCAAGCGGATCCTGTGGATCGTGCCGAACTTTCGGGCCGTCAGCGCAGGCGAGAAGCTACCTCCGCAGACGGTAAAGGAGAAGTTCGAGACGGGCGCCCTGGATAGCTTCGACTATTCGTCGTTCATCTTCGTTGGCATCCAGGCGGGGATCAGTCAATGGACTGATTCCTATCCGGAATTTCGCCAAGGCGCCGTGGGATACAGCCGGTACTATTGGCACACTTTCGCCGATCAGACGGATGAGAACCTCTGGGTAGAAGCTGTTCTCCCGAGCGTCCTGCGTCAAGACAGCCGCTACTACACGCTGGGTCATGGCGGCTTTATCAAGCGAGGCATCTATGCGGTGTCGCGAACGGTAATCACGCGCACAGACACGGGACGAGAAACCTTCAATGTGTCGGAGGTCCTGGGATCCGGCATATCAGCCGGTATCTCATCGCTCTACTACCCGCAGCAGGAACGCACTTGGACGAAGACTGGACAGCGCTGGCTGCTCAATGCCTTGCTAGATCTCGGCACGTTCGGAGCGAAAGAGTTCTGGCCGGATATCAACCACGCAATCTTCCATGAATCCGACGATTAACCAGGAACGCAGGGTGTGACTGCCGTTCCTGGTGGGTTTCTTGACACCATGATCCGCTTTACGTGAGCGTCGCCACGAACTCGTCGAGCTCGCGCAGCACATCCTCCAGGTTCGACCGGTAAACCGCATGATCGGCGTTCGCCAGCCGGACTACGCGCGCCTGCGGTCGTGTCCATCCGGCAAGTTCATCAAGCCGTCCCATTTCCGTCTTTCTTCCAAAACTTCACTGCAATCCGCTCTTCCTTTTCTGCGCCTTCCACCGTTCCTTGCCATTGGCCGGTGAGGTCGGGGGTTGTCCGGCGTTGGTCGGCTGCGCGTTTTTGAAAGCGTCCACTGTGCTTAGACTCATAGCATCCTCTGCTCCACCCAGAGGATGCCTGAGTGGTTGGCTGGCTGGTTGCCCAATTGAGCTGATGGGTTGAAGGGAGTTTCGATCTGAAGGCTGAGAAGGATTCGCAATCAGCCTAGCACCAGGAGGATATGGCAGAGGCGCATGGAAGCAGGCGGAGCGCGTGTTTCGCGATATATTAATGTGGTCCGCCCACAACCCATCCTTGGCCGCACGCAAGGGCGTATTCTGCGCACAGGAAGGCAACGATGGCCGAGCAGTCCACAGGCAAGGTTCCACCTGTACCCAGCTTCCACCTTCGGGCGATTCTCCCAACCCTTTTTTTTGACGTGGCGGCGCCGATTCTCATTTTTGATTTACTTACCGCCCGCGGCGTGCCCGTCCTCTGGGCGCTAGCTGCCGGCGGTCTTGCGCCCGCGCTCAACAACCTGCGCAACTGGATCAAGACGCGCCGCCTCGAACCGCTTGGCATCATCGTCCTGACGTTTCTTGTGATCGGAACAATCCTGTCGCTGATCTCTGGCAGCATATTCTTCGCGCTCATTAAGGATTCGTTCCTGACGGGCACGTTTGGGCTTATCTACCTGGGTTCGCTCTTCGCCGCGCGGCCGTTGATGTTTTCCGTGATCCGGCAATTCGTGGCGGGAGATGATCCGGAGCGGATCGCCTGGTGGAACAGCCTATGGGAAAAGCCGCGATTCCGCCGCGCGATTCGTTTGGTCACAGCGGTCTGGGGTGTCGCATATCTCGCCGAAGCCATGCTCCGAGTCGGGCTCGCGCTTGTACTGACGCCGAGGCAGGTGGTGACGATCTCGCCCTTCCTGATCTATGGCACGCTCGTCCTGCTGATCGTGTGGACACGGGAGCATATGCTCGCACTTGGCCGAGCGCCCAAGACTCAGCCGGAAGCTGCCCCCGTGGTTGTAGGTGACTAATTGGCCTACGCCATCCCTGATCCCGGGCACAAAAGACCCGCGCACAAAAGACCGAGAAGAACGACCGGAAGTATTGTTGCCTAATTCATCGAACCCAGCTCACCTCTAAGTCATGCTGGTTTTATTTATGACCGCCGCCGCCACTTGATCTCGCTCGGCGCGCCGCCGCTGGACCCTCCACCGCTGGATCCTCCGCTTCCGTGCGCGCCGCCGCTGGACCCTCCACCGCTGGACCCTCCACCGCCATGCGAACCGCCGCCACTTGATCCTCCGCCTCCGTGCGCGCCGCCGCCGCTCGAGCCTCCACCCCCAATAAATCCGCCTCTGCCGTCAAAGCCGCCATGCCCGCCTGCAAAACTTCCGCCCCGCGCCTGCAGCGAGCCGTCATGATTTGTGATCGGCACGGAAACGGTCGCCAAGTGCATCACCTGTTTGGGCATCATGAAGCTTTGCGACTTGGCATCGAAGCTCAGTGAAATGCCTTCTGTCTTGGCCGTACTCTTTCTCCCGGCGAACGCATCCCCCAGCGCATGAGCCTCCATATGCGGCGCATCGGCCCGAGCGAGTGGGGCCAGATACACTGTGCGAAACTCTCGTGGAGGCGAGTTGAGCAATTCAATCTTACTCTCCGGGTCCAGCTTGATTCGCTCGACCGAGAAGCCGTTCTTGTCGCTCACTGCAAAGACCTCTTGCTTCTGGTTGATTGGAGGCCGGCTCTTCACGTCATACGGATGCAGCGGAACAAATGCCACGGTGCTCCCGCTCTTCACCCAGTGGCCCGGCGGAAGATGGTGCCGATGGTGACCCACCACCCATACATAATGATTCCCGAGGGGACTCCTGTGGGGAACCCAACTCCCCGCGTGACACAGCGTCCAGTCCCATGGGTGTACAACCGTCAGCGAATTCGTCACAAGCCGGTCACGCACGGATATCGGAAGGCAGGGAAGAAAGAGCTCGTCCTCTAGATATGGATGCGTCGCCAATGCCGGTGTGGCCATCTGCATCGCCCGCAACCCCGTCGACCTGGGAAGCTTGATGAAGTCAGCCAGCACGATATGCGCGCGTTGCTCAAATGCACCGCCGGAAGACGGCCGCGCTTCGGAAGACTTGTCGCCTGCTTGCTGCCCTTCGGCTGCGGTCGGCTCCCAGCATGTCCCATAGGGAGCGCACGCAAAAAATGTGCCCTGTCCCTTCATATCCGCCAGTCCGGGAATCGGCTCCTTCAGCCCGGAAGCCTTCATCACCGCCGCCATGGCCGCTGTCCGCTGCGCAATCCGGTCTGCTACCCATGTGTCCCACTCGGCAAACGCGCCCGCATCGCCTGAGCCCGCGGAATCAATAAGGTGGCCGTCGCGAAAATACAATGTCTGACCGTTTACCAATGTAATGCCGGGCAAGCGCAAAACCGTGCCTGCGTTTGGCGTCACGGCCATTCCATCCAGATAACTGCTGACCCGCGCCTCCGTGACGTCGGGATATTTCAAGGAAAGGTCATCCGTCGGCGTTTTCAGAATGAACAACTCTCCCGGGATATACGGATGCAGATTCACTGAGACTGTGCCCGCCAGCAGCCCAAGTTCCGAGTAAGGCACCCCGGCCGTCGTGTGCAGGTCGTTCAAAGTCAAAACTGAGTTCTCGCCAAGATAGAGCATCGATGCATCTTCAAACTCGATCTCTGCGCGGCCTGCGCCGGTCACCAGGCTGAAGCCCGTCTCCAGCGGCAGGTCCGCAACCGCCTTCTCCCACGTCGCGCCGGCAGGTTTTTCGTTTTCCTCGCCCCGCGTGATGCGCACATCACCCTCGACATACCGGATGCGCACAATCTGCGCATAAGTCGTATTGGAGTAATGCTGTCCCAGGATAAAGAGCGCTTCCTTTTTGAGCTTCTCGCTCGAATCGCTGCTGTTCAAAACCTCCTGAATCTGCGCCAGTGCCTGCGCTTCGTGCTTCTTCATCAGCGAGTTCAGCGCCAGCAGCTTCAAATCGTCGTCGTCCTCTGTCTTCGGTTCGACAGGGGCCCCGCTCTTTTCGCGAATCTCGATCTCGAGCGCACTGCATTCCTGAATCCAGCTGCTGCCGGGATAGTCCCGGCCGAGCGCGGCGCAGGTGTCCAGCGCAGGCTTCGTTTGCCCTTGCTTGTTCTCCGCATACGCCTTCCAGTAGAGCGCCCCATCCGAGTGCTCGCTGTGCTGACTGGCGACATTGTTAAAGATCGCTTCTGCATCCGGCCATCGTCCTTCGTTGATGGCTCGCGTTCCGTCCGCATAGAGTTTGCTGTCTGAAGCGCCATACGCTCCCGCCGCCGTGTTGCTCTCGATTCCAACCGGGCCCGGGCTGCCGGCAAAACTCTGTCCCGGTGCGATCTGGGCCATGCCGGTGAGCGGCGTCGAAAGCAATACTCCGAGCAGAGCGAAATGAAGATTGAGTCTGGTTGTCATAGCGTGCCCCCTTCCGTCCGGGCGGTCGCGGCCGCCTTCTGATCGGGAATCCTCGAACGCAGCACCCGCACCTCAAACAGCAGGCCGTCCGCGTTCATTTCGTCTTGCAGCCGGGTAATCGTTGCGCTGTTTAGCCCCCCTGGCTGGTTGGCCAGCTCCACCAGCAGATGATCCAGCCGGTCCAGCGCGGTTTCGAGCGCCGGATCGTTGTCTTTCTTGGCGCTCTTCTGGAAGATCCGATTGGCCGCTAGCAGGCTCCGCGCCTCATCCCTCAGGGGAGACACCATCTCCGCGCTGCCCGCATCCGCATGTTTCAGCTCCACCAGCAGCCGTTCCGACCGGTCCAGGTGGTCGCTCAGCACCACCACCACAACCCGTTGCGGAGGATGCGCAGCCTGTTGCGGCGCCGGCTGCGGATGTTCCACTGCAGTCATGTGCGCCTGCCTGCGTTCCCACAGACGCCCGCCGGCAAAGGCGCAGGCCACCAGCAACGCGCACGCCGCCGCATAGCTCAAGCCTCTCCACACTCCGCTCTGCAGCCAGCTCCACCCTTTCGCTTCATACGTCGACAGCCGGCCGGCAAGCGTCTCCCACACCCTCTCGCCATAGCGCGCGTCGCGGGCCGGCGGCTCTGCATATTTCATCTCAGCGAGGTCGCTCCGCAGTGCAGAATGGCTCCTTGCGCATTCCGCACACCTCTCAAGGTGCTGCTCCACAGCCGCCTCGTTGCCTTCACCGTAGGCGTATGCGATCAGTTCCTCGTCCGTCAAATGCTTCATATCTTCACCCTCAGGCTAGCCATCCGCTGGCGCAGCTTCTGCACGGCGCGAAAGACGGCTTGCTTGGCCGCGTTCGGCGCAATGCCCAGCACTGTTGCAATCTCTTCAGTCGTGCGCTCTTCCATATGCCGCAAGATAAAAGCTGTTCGTTCCGTCGGCGTCAGGCCCTGCATCGCCATCGCCTGCATTGCCCCAATCTCGCCGCTCAACAGCAGCCGCTCCGGCCCGGCGCCCAAATCCGCCACCTGTACTTCGTCCTGATACGGATCGGCCTCTCCGCCCACCCGGCGGCTCTCGTCTACTTTCATGCTGCCGATTTTGTCCTGCGCGCAGCGCACCGCGATCCGGTAAATCCACGTCCCAAAATTCGACCGCGATTCAAAACTCTCCAGTTTCAGGTAGCCGCGCAGGAACGCCTCCTGCACCACGTCCTCCGCATCGGCCTCGTTCCCTGTAATCCGGAACGCTAGCCGGTACAGTGTCCCGCTATAGCGCACGACCAAGGTTCCATAGGCTTCTTTGTCTCCTGCAAGAACCGCCCGGATAGCCGCGTGGTCGTTCCTGTCCATGGCGAACATTAGACTCCAACCCTACCGGTGCGGTTAGGAGAGATTCGAGAGCCAGCCGCCAAAGCCGTCTAAGGCGTAAATCTCTACTTCGACTGACTTTCTATCCAAGATGGGTGGCCGGCGGACAGAACGCGCGCCTGGCGAGATGGGCAGCTATGCGGCAGCCTTACTGAACCTGTGGCGAATCTTCTTCCGCAGCGGCGACTCTACAAAACGCCACGAGATCAGAGAGCAAAGCACCAATAACACGCAATAGAGACAAAGCATTTTGACCGAATGATACGGAGGTGGCCTCATGATCAAGAGGGCCAATGGAATCTGCAGGATATAAACGCCATAGCTTGCTTCGCCAAGGGTAACCATGAACGGCCGGGCGAGGAACCAGGCGATCGGCCCCCTGCCTTGCGCAAGACCGACAATTAAAAGCGCGAAGAGAGGTGCCAGAAGACCATTTGCAAGCAGTGGGTTAGGCAGATTCGGGCAGAATGCCAGGACGACGAAGATGGAAAAAAAGGCTATCGTGGCCAGCAAATTGCCGTTGAGACGCCGGAACCGTCCGAGAACGTAGGCGCGTCCCAGCAGGATTCCGATTGCGAACTCAGGAAGCCGGAGGATTGGTGTAAATTCGACCGCCATTTGCAGGTGGTCGGTTCTGGTTGCTGGTCCGGTTGTTCCCTTTATGGCCCACAAAAGAAACGGCGCCAACAAGGCCAGCAGCCAGAATAAGCCCGCCACCGGGAGGACAGATCTCTGCTTCAGTCGCGCGAGGCGGACGGCGAGCCACGGAAAGAGGAGGTAGAAAAATACTTCCACCGAGACGGACCATGCCGGAAAATTCCAATCCCAAGCCGTCCACGGGGTCCAGGCTTGTTGCAAGGTTAGGACCGATACCGCGCTTACCGCTAGCTTTGCGATCGCGGTGGCCAAGTGGTTGACATGCAGGCTGGTCGCGATATCGGAAGGCGCCGCCACAACAAACGCAAGAAAATAGGCGGGATAGATGCGAGCAAAGCGTGATACGTAGAAGTTGCGCCGGCTCCCCAGCAGCGTTCCTTCAGGGCTGAGATAACTGTAGGTAAGGATGAAGCCGGATAGCAGGTAGAACAGGTCCACGGCAATATATCCAGCACCGGCGAGATTCAACAGGATCGCGCTCCTGCCTTTGAGGATTGGGAGGGAGAAGTGGTAGAACACCACCCCCATCGCGGCCAGAAACCGAAGGCCCGTCAGGGCATCGAGACTCGGTTTGGATCGGTCCGCCGGCCTGCTGCTCGGCGCCACGCGGGTGGCTGACTCTGAGACGATGTTTGAGGTCACACTTACCGTCATCATCCGAACCTCCGAGCAGTTGTGAAGGCCCTGTCCGGGCAACACCAGGAACCGGGATTTGAACGACACAGGAATTCTGGAAAATGCCTCGATCGATCGCTGCTTGTGGGGCATTTCCGGCGTAGCCTGAGCCCCTGAGTATCCCCCGATTCACTCCGCATCGAGCATGTGTAAACGGTTGTGTACACTAGCCAACCTATAGGACCCCTAAGGGCCTGAAAACACGGCCCCTTGAAATCAACTGCATTTGGTTAAGCAATTGCTGTTCCCTTGTTTATCTGGACGCGTTTACCCCGAAGGATCAAGATGCAAAAGGCCCTAGCCAGAACCGAACGAACGCATCCCGACTTCTTCTGTTTCCGTAATCGCAACCTGGTTGGCTATGGGTTGAATGCGTCTATCGTTTTTGTCTTTTGCCTGTTATGGATGCCGCTTCAGGCCCACTCGCAGAGTGGCCCGGCAGCGCGGCCTCCGACTGCGCCTGCCTATTCCTTGGTTGTTGGGGATCAAATTCTGCTCCATGTCATCGACATGGATGAGATCTCCGACAAGCCCATCCGGATCGATCCGAACGGCTTTGTGGACATACCGCTTGCTGGGCGCTTCCATGCCAGTGGTTTGACTCTGGAGCAATTCAAGGCGGAACTTGCGACCCGCCTGAGCAAGTACATTACGAACCCGCACATATCCGTTAACCTGGCCGAAGACGACAGCAGACCCGTCTCGATTATCGGGTCAGTCAACGCACCGGGCGTTCACCAGATATCCGGGGACAAGCGGTTGATCGAGGTGCTTTCGCTGGCGGGCGGCGTAAAGGACGACGCGGGCTCGCAAGTGATTGTGACTCGTGAACAAGAGTGGGGAAAGCTAACTCTTCCCGGTGCCTCAGTGGATCCGGCTACCGGCAGCAGCACGGCCTCGGTGCCACTCGACGACTTGCTCGCCTCAAAGCTTCCATCGGATAACATTCTCATTTTGCCGAACGACATCATATCGATACCCAAGGCCGAAATTGTTTACGTAGTGGGCAACGTCCGCAAAGCTGGGGGGTTTCAGCTGTCTTCGCGTCCCACCATCACCATTCTGCAGGCGCTCTCACTGGCACAGGGTCTGGATCAGAATGCAGCGCCGCAGCGGGCGAAGATTATTCGCCAAGCGCCGGGTGGGGACGGGAAAGCGGCAGAGATCCCAGTGGATATCACCCAAATCTTCGCGGGGAAGGCGCCCGATGTTTCTCTCCTCGGAAACGACATCCTCTTCATACCGAACAGCGCAGCGAAGTCAGGCTCCCGCCGCGCAGTTGAAGCCATTCTCCAGGCCGCTACGGGCGTGGCTATTTATCGTTTCTAATCGCAAACCTTTCGTTCTATCGTATGAGTGATCTTCCTAACAACCCGCTGCTGCCGGAGACGCCGAGCGATTCCTCTGTGGCGCTCGGGCCCGCTTCGCACGAGCCGACTCGTATCCTCTACGCGGAGGACCGCCCAGGCAGTCTTCTCGCGGAGTATCTTCGGACTCTGTCGCGGTACCGGCGGCTGATTCTGGTGGCCGCGATCTGCGGTGTGGTGCTCAGTTTCTTAATGAGCTTCAGGACGCTCCCTGTCTATCGCGCAAGAACCTCTTTGGATATTCAAAGTCTGAACAGCAACTTCATGGACATGCGGACCATTGCTCCCACAGGGGATCCGGATGACTCGTCCTCCGACGTCTATGTGCAGACGCAAATCAAACTCCTGCAAAGCGACACATTGCTCGAGCGGACGATTCGCCATATGAAATCGGATCCTCATCCGCAGTTCATCGAGCAGATGGATCTTATGTCGCGGCTGGAACGCGGCCTGTTTCTGGTGCGTCACAAGTCCCTCTCCTATGACGACGTGGTTGCGAGTGCGGCCAAGCAGATAACCGTAAAGCCGCTCGGCGTTACCCGCCTGGTTGAGATCACCTGCGATTCCTGGAGTGCCGATTTTTCTGCAAAATTTTGCAACATGCTTGTCGACCAATTCAAGCAAGCGGACCTCGAGATGCGCGCGGCCGAGTCGCAGAGGACGAGCGACTGGCTGATCCAGCAGGTTAAGGACGTCAAGCTGAAGGCGGAGGATTCGGAAAGAAGGCTCAAGGACGCGACGGGCGGCAACGGCCTGATTCTGAGTCCGAACAGCACAAGCGTTGAAGAGGACCGCCTGCGCGATTTGCAGGACCAGTATGTGAGGGCTCAGGCAGACCGGATGGAGAAGCAGGCGGAGGCCGGTGTTGGCTCCTCTTCTGCTCCAGACCTGAACGAGAGCCCGGCGTATCAGCAATATGCGATAAAGCTTGAGGATCTCGAGGCCGAGGTAGCGAAGCTGGTACCGCCTCTGACCGAAGAGAACCCGCAAGTGATTCATTTACGGTCACAGATCAAGTCGGTCCAGGCCGCGATGGCGTCGGAGCGGGTGTCGAACGCAACCCGCCTGAAGAGTGACTATCAATCCTCACTGCAACGGGAAACGATGCTGTCGAATGCCTACCATCGGGAACTGGCGTCGGTTTCCGCCGAACTTGGCAAGGCGTCGGAGATCAGCCTGTTGCGGGGTGAGGTGGAATCGGAACAGCAGCTGTATCAGACTCTTCTGCAACGCGCGCGCGAGGCGGGGTTCGCATCGGCGATGCGCGCCTCAACGGTCCGCGTTGTCGATGCGGCAGAACCAAATCCGGTTCCTTTTTCACCAAGACGTGGCAATGCAGCGGCATACGGTCTTCTGATGGGAACGGTCTTTGGTGTGGGCCTTGCCTTTGCCCTTGAGCGGAGCGCGACAACGCTGCGTGCGCCCGGGGACGTGGAGCGCTACCTCGGGTTGCGCGAGCTGGGGGTCATTCCGTCCACGGTGCGAGAACGCAAGCTGCTGACGCCGGTCGAAACGAACACTCTGCCGCCAGTCCATCCGTACCAGAAGCAGCCTACGCTGACCAACTGGACCGGGAATTTCTCGATTGTCGCCGAGGCATACCGTAGCGCGACGACTTCCATCATGCTGTCGGAACATCCGCGGGAGAAGGGAAGGGTTTATGTCGTATCGAGCCCCAATCCCGGGGACGGAAAGACCACCGTAATCTCGAATATCGGGGTTGCCCTGAGCAAATCGAGACTACGCGTTCTTTTGATCGATGGCGATCTGCGCAAGCCCGCCTTACACAAGGTTCTCGAAGTGCCGAATGAGTTCGGCCTGCGCAATTTGTTGCGGGGCGACGACGACTCCGATTTGATTTCGTCCGAGCATCCGCTCTACCAGTCGACCGAGTTGCCAAATCTTTTTATTCTGCCCTCTGGCCAGGGGTCGGAAGAGGTGGTCGAGCTGCTTCATTCCTCTGAGACAGGGAAAGTTCTTCACCGGCTTCAACAACACTTCGATGTAATCATCATCGATACGCCGCCGATGCTCCACATGGCCGACGCCCGTATCCTGGCTTCCCATGCTCACGGTGTGATTCTGGTTGTGCGCTCTGGACAGACGTCGCGGGAGGAGGCTACGAAGGCTCGCGACATCTTCGATAAGGATCGCATTCGATTGGTTGGCACCATTTTGAACGACTTCGATCCCAACAAGACTGGAGTGGGCGACTACTACAAATCGTACCAACGCTATATGTACGGGCCGGAGGTCGATGAAAACGGCTCGGGATCGTGGATGGAGTGGCTATTCTCCCGGGAGCCGTGGATTCTTCGGCGAACCGGCGAATAAAGGCGGCAAAACCAGAGCGGCGAATAGCGTTAGTGAAGATTTCCCGGCTGCAAACGGGAACGGCGCGGTGACGAATGGAGCGAGCAACGGGACGAACGAAACCGCGAATGGCTCGAATTCCAACGGCTCGCACGGCAGCACGCCCGCGGCGTATGGGGAGATCATTCCCCCGCCGCGAAGCCAGCAAACTTTCTTCATGAAGGTACTGGGCTGGAGTTCGGCCATAGGGAACGAGGCGGACGAGGCCGGGCTACACGACAATCATGACGATCTTTACATCCCTGGGACTCACGACCGGAGAAGAGCCACCCGGATGAAGTCGCCGCCGTTGGTTGCGTACTACTGGGATGGTGGCGCCGCAGTCGCTCACAGCATTCGGGATATAAGCCTAAGCGGAGTTTACGTGGTCACCGATGTGCGCTGGTATCCGGGCACCCATGTCATGATCGCGCTGCAAAGGCCCGACCTCGCCGAGGGCGAGCCACATCGTTCGCTCACTGTGAATGCGAAGGTGGTTCGCTTTGGGATAGACGGCCTCGGGTTTTCGTTTGTCATGCCGGCGAAGCGGCCATCCGCTTATGCTGGGCCCTACAGCCGCGAGGCGGAGAATCTTACACGCAATGCCAGAGGTCCGGGCATTCCCAGCGGAGCCGACAAGGCGGCCTTGATCGGCTTTCTGCAAAAACTCCCAAGGGATCAGGATCAGGGGTGAATCAGCAGTGCACGGGACGTTGTCGATATGAATCCAGTGGTTCTCACCGATTCGCAGTCCGATCAGACGATCCCGGTTGACGCGCCGTCGGGCGCGCAGGTACCCGCGCATCTGACAAAGCGGCTTATTGGCGGCACCTCGACGCTTGGCGCCAGTATCTGTGTGGAGCGGGGATTTGGATTTCTAGCCAACATTTTGGCTGCCCGGCTGGGCGGTGCGTCTACCTTCGGTGCTTACTCGCTCGCGATCACCTCGGCGGCTAACATATCCACCTACGCCGCCGCGGGGATCGGTTCGACGGCCGCGCGATTTTCCGGGAAGTATCCTCTCGGCGGAGCCGGATACAGAACGCTGGCGCGGGTTCTGGTGATTATTTCGCTGGTTTCGGCGGTGGCGGCTTCGCTTGGACTCTGGCTCGGCGCCGCTCCGATTGCCCACCTCCTGCACAAGGGCGGCCTGACGGGTCTCCTCCGCTGGGCTGCGTTCTCGGCTGCAGGGCTCATCCTGTTGGAATGCGCGCGCGGCTTCTTTGTCGGTCAGGGCCGTCATGCGGCTTTGCTGCTTTTGTCGTTGATCGTTGGCCTGGGCATGATTTCCCTGATCCCGCTCGCGGCGACGCGGCATAACCCGATCCACATGATCGTATTTCAGGGGATCATCACGACTTCGGCTGTGGTTCTCTGCTTGTCGCTGGCGCGGCCGCTCGGTCTTATTGACCACCAGTCCGTCACCCCCAGTCCTCTCGGCCCCATGCTCCGGGAGGTATGGACCTTCGGGTTTATTCAGCTTGCCGGCTTTATCGGAACCAACCTTGCCGGCTTTTGGTTGACGACGCTGGTGGCACGCTCCGACACAGCTCTCATTCAGATGAGCTTCTTCGCTATCGCCAGCCAGTTGCGCAACATAGTCGCGCTCGCGCCAACCATGCTGACCGAAAGCAGCTACGCGGTCATGGCGGACCGCGAAGGGGAGGATGCACGGACACCCAGCCATGTGATGGGGCTGTGCACGTTTGCCGCGACATTTGCTTCGCTAATACTCGCGTCTATAGGCATCGTATTGGTTCCTTGGGCCCTCCGGGTCATCTATGGGCGCACCTATGAGGCTGCGGGCATCACTACGGCAATCGCGCTCGCCGTTGCAGTTGTGCACATGGGCAATTCGCCGGCGACAGCGAGACTGTCGATCGTCTCGATTCGCGCAACGGGCATCATTAACACCATCTGGGCGATTTTTGTTGCAACCGCAGCCACCATGTTTCTGCTGTCGCGAGGCAGCGCTGCGCGCGCGATGACGATTTATCTCGCGGCGCATATTGTGTCGTCGGTTCTGGTATTGTCCGTACTCGCATGGAAAGACCATATACCGAGCGACGTTATTCCGGTCTTCACCTATGGGTGTTCGACGGGCATCGCTCTCGCGGCGCTGTCCCTGCTTCGCAGCCGGCATCCGGACCATACCCTGTCGATTACCTTGACGATGACAGCGATCGCAGCGGCCGCAGTGACCCGTCTTTTCTTTCTCGGGCGGCGCAATCGCTGGCTGCCGGACATGGCCGCCTTGCGGCGGGTGCTGCGGGCCGCACCCTTGTTTGCCGCGCAAATATTTCGACCAGGCGGAGACATGAGTGGTGGTGGCGATGCCTAGAGGCTCTAATACTCCGCCGGCTGCCGATTTCGTCGCGGCGAACGCGCCTTTGTGCGGCGTCTGCACCTCTATTGCCGAGGCGCCCGGGGATCGCCCAAAGTTCGTTACCGTACACAGCGGCGCACGCGATAGCTATCAGTTGGCGCGAGCACTCTCTGAAGCAGGCATGCTTGAGGCTTTGGTCACGGATTTGTTTTTTCCGGTCGATCGCAAGTGGGCGCGCTCTCTTGCCCGGCTGCTTCCGAAGCGCCTCAGCTCCATGTTGTACCAGCGAAGCGACTCCCATTTGCCCTCCGCCGAGGTTCGTCAGTGCTGGGTTGCTGGCTTGCTGACGCTGCTCTTCGACAAGCTTCCGAAGGCGCCTCTCTACGCGCGCCGCAAGATAACGCGCTATGCGGATGCCACGCTGGGACGCACCGCGGGCAAGTATGCCGCCCGAAGATCGGCCGGCCTGCTCAGCTATAGCTACTACGGATACGACGCCTTCACGCATTACCCGCGGCCGGCCATTTTGTTTCAGCTGCACCCCCACCCTGTAAGCATCCGCCGGATCCTTACCGAGGAGCTTCATGCGAATCCCGACTGCGCGCAGTCGCTCGAACAGGAGTGGGAGTTGTCGCTTCCCGAAGAGGACTTTGAGCATCTGGTCCGCGAAACCACGATGGCTTCGCACTATCTGGTCGCCTCTTCGTTTACCAGAGAGACCCTGGTTGAGAATGGGACGGAACGGTCCTCGATCAGTGTAGTGCCGTATGGGGTCGATACGGCCCGATTCAAGCCGGATGCGCAGCGCCGGTCCGCTCCAGGCGAGAAGCTGAACCTGCTCTTCGTCGGGCGCATCAACCAGCGCAAAGGGATCAAGTATCTGCTTGAGGCATTGCGTTTGTTGGGCAGCAGCGATGTGCATCTGACGGTCTGCGGACGCGTCGTCGACGGCCTGGAACTCTTCCGGTCGTTTGCCGGCCAGGTGGAGGTACGGCCTTCGGTTAGTTCGGCCGAGTTGGTTCGGGCCTATCGATCCGCGGATCTCTTTGTTTTCCCGTCCGTGGCGGAAGGCTTTGGGCAGGTTCTGCTCGAAGCGCTCGCGTGCGGTCTCCCCATTCTCTCCACCACACACACCGCTGCCCCTGAC
Source organism: uncultured Acidobacteriaceae bacterium (assembly GCA_963746665.1). Classification (GTDB taxonomy): domain Bacteria; phylum Acidobacteriota; class Terriglobia; order Terriglobales; family Acidobacteriaceae; genus PALSA-350. The sequence goes on from CAVVBW010000001.1 coordinate 1,313,136, forward strand.
CTGATAGAAGACGGGGTTCAGGGTTTCATCGTCGAGCCGCGCCGGCCGGACCTCATCGCGAATCGAATTGACTGGGCCTTACATCACCGCACGGAAGTTGCCGAGATGGGCAGCCGGGCGCGTCTCTGCGCTGAGCAGTTTAGCTGGCAGCGTTTCCGGGCCGGAGTAGTTCAGGCGGTAGAGGCATTTGCCGCATCCGAGGCCGCCGTTGCCGCGACAGGGAGGAAGCATGTTTGAATGGCTTCTCGTCGTCACGGTGATCCTCGTGGCCATCGGGGTACTCGTCGCGCTCGATGGCAGCCGCGACGTCTTCCATCCCCTTGTCTTCATCGGACCGATGTTCGCGTTTCTCTATTTCTGGATGCCGTTCAAGCTCTGGTCAGCCGACGGTCTCGATCGATTTTTTGACGCGAATCAACTCTTCTACGTGCAGCGGCTCAATATTCTCGGAGTGGCGGCTTTCATCCTTGCATGCCTCTCTGTGGGGCTTCGCATACCGCGGAATCGCGTCACGCGAACCCAGCCGCTCTCCAAGGAAGCCTGCCGCCGGCTGCTGATTGGAGCCGCCATTGCGGGAGTGCTCGGCCTGATCTGTTGGGGCATCACCATCATCAATGTCGGAGGCTTCTCTGCTGCCTACAGTAAGTCCTATGCCGGCGGCTGGGACGACAGTGGCTATATCCGCGATGGCACTTTGCAGCTACTCGTAGGTGTCCTTCTGGCAATCACGTCGCTGGCGGCCGGTGGCCCGCGCATCCAGGCTCTCACGCTGATCGGGATATTCGCCTTTCCCTGGCTCTCCCAGGCGCTCTTGCTGGCACGCCGAGGACCCACGTTTGCCTTTGTCGTGGTGGTACTGATGGGCTGGTACATGACGCGGCGGGGTCGTCCTCATATTGTTGCGGTGGGCGGGCTCGGGTTCACGCTGGGTTGGCTGATTCTCTTCCTGGTCACGAACCGCAGCAACATTTACCTGGGTTCGAGCTTTGACGTAAAGACCGATGTTAGCGCGGTTGTCGATCAGGCGGACACAGGCAACGAGTATATTTATGGCTCCGGAACAGTGCTTGCCGCTGCTCGCACCAACCATTACTACTGGATGCGGCGCTATCTCGCACAGCTGATCGTGCGCCCTATTCCGACTGCCATCTGGCCAACGAAGTATCAGGATTTCGGGGTCCCGGAACTTCTGAACAATGCGGGTACAGGCGAAGGCTTTGCGGATGCGCTGGGCTGGGTCGGAGCCCCGGGCTCGGCGCCAGGCATTGTCGCTGATCTTTGGGTAGAGGTCTCGTGGCTCTCGATAGCGGCAATGGCGCTGCTTGGGCGGTGTTATGGCTCAGTCTGGAGGAAGGCGGTGCTCAAAGGAGGGCCCTGGGCCACTCAGTATGTCCTGCTCTCGGCCCTGTCCATCTACCTCGTCATGCAAACAATGGAAGCCGTTATCTTCCGCACCTTGGAACTATCGATTCCCTGTTGGCTCGTCTGGCGATGGGCGTTGAAGCCGCCGGTTCCAAAGAGTGTTCCGATCAGTGATTCACGGCTCGCAATACCAAGCGAACAAGGATATGAACATGTCTAAGACGCATGCAAGTCCTGTCAACGCGAAACCTCGCCAAACGGCGGTTGCTGTGATTTGGATCGATTGGTATCCCTATCATGTCGCTCGCTTTATCGGGCTCAAATCAGCATGCGAATTTGCCGGCAAGGTGATAGGGATCGAACTTGTGGGAGGAATCGGTGTTCATGCCGGCCTCAAGTTCCGCGAAGAACTGCCAGATGATCTTCCTGTCTTAACCCTCATGCCAGATGCCGACTGGCAACGGGCCGGGCAACTCCGGCTCTCCCTCAAACTGTGGAAGACCCTTAGCGAAGTGAACCCTCAAATTGTTCTTGTGCCGGGTTATTACACACTTCCCGCCATCGCCGCCGCATTGTGGGCTAAGCTTCACCGGCGTCAGTCGGTCCTCATGACAGAGAGCACGGCGAGCGATCACGTACGGGTCTGGTGGAAGGAAAAACTCAAGGCATTGCTGATTCACGCTCTATTTGACTGGGCCGTTGCTGGCGGAACTGCCCACCGGCGCTACCTTGAAGGACTGGGTTTCCCCTTGGATCGTGTCATGCGCTTTTACGACATCGTGGACAATGACTTCTTTCGCAGCCGGACTTCGGAGCTTCGCCGGCGAGACGCTTCTGAATTCGGCTTGCCCCCCGGATACTTTCTTTACGTCGGCAGACTCTCCGAAGAGAAGAATGTGGATGGATTGCTCGCCGAGTGGACCAGGTATCGAGAGGCCGGTGGGAGTTGGCCGCTCGTCATCGTAGGAGACGGACCGGCTTCACGCGACCTCCGGCAGCAGGCCTCGCAATCCGCTTTCGCCGGCGAGGTTCACTTTGCAGGCCACCAGGGTCTTCGGGAACTCCCAACGTTTTACGCATTTGCAAGGTGCTTCGTGCTCCCCAGCACGCGTGAGCCCTGGGGTCTTGTCGTCAATGAATCAATGGCTTCGGGGCTTCCGGCGATCGTTTCAAGCCGCTGCGGCTGCTCGGAGGACCTGATTGACCCGGGCAAGAACGGTTACATATTCAATCCATGCATCCCGGGAGAACTTGCGCAATGCCTTCGTCGGATGGAAGACACTGTGCCCAGCGAACTGGTACAAACGGGTGCACGCTCTTCGGAGATCATCGGCCGCTATTCACCAACGGCATTCGGAGAAGAGATCGCCGTATTGGCCAATATCACCTCCGTTGCTTCCCTTGAACGCTGTTCGCTTCCCGGATGATTACTAGTCAGTAACTTGGGGTTACCAGTGTTTTGCACATGTATACTTCGCTGCACTTCAGCGCACAGGATGTAAACGGTTGTGAACACAGGGTCGGTAAGTGGGCTCGTAACGTGTTAAAAGCCAAACTTCCTCCGGGCCCGGGTTCATTTGGATAAAGAATTGCAGGTTGTAAGGTTCCTTGGTATCTCTGGCTACTGCCAACTTGAGTCTGAGCCTAACGAGAACCGCTACTGTCTTCCCCAGCGAAAGGAAGCAACGTCTGTCCTTGCAATAGAGGACAGTCTAATTTGTTCGAATTGCCCGCGCAGACCTTTTCAAGTATGTGAGCGCTTATTTATGAACGTCTTATACGTGAATCCTTCCGGTCAGATGGGTGGAGCTGAGACGAGCCTGTCCAGTCTTATGGAGAGTCTGCGGGATCTGCACCCTGACTGGGGGCTGAATCTTCTGCTGGGCGAGGACGGTCCTTTGGCGGCGCGTGCCCGCAAATCCGGCGTAAGAGTTCAGGTTGTTCCACTTCCGCGGGAGTTCGCTCTTCTCGGAAGCAGCGCTCGGTTTGGTTTGGGTTGGACATGGAGGGCGCTTCGCTCCCTACCGGCCACGCTGCGTTATCGGGCCCGGCTGAAAGCCGCGATTCGTGAAATTCGTCCCGACGTAATCCATACCAATGGATCCAAAATGCACTTCCTGGTGGCATCGGTCTCACGGCGGGGTTTCGGGGGCAGCGATGTGCGCGTCTGCCGAATTCACGATTACTTGGATCGCCGGCGGTTGGAGAGATGGCTCTTGAAACTAGGTTCGAGACGATTCGACCGTATCGTCGCCAACTCGAGCAGCGTGGCTGCTGACCTTCTCACGATCCCGTTACCTCGGCAAAAGGTGATCTCGATCTACAACGGTGTCGAGATCGGGCGATTTACGCCCGCAGGGGAGACCTTGGACCTGGACCGGATGAGCGGATTACCGGAGGCGCGTCCCGGCGTCGTGCGGGTTGGCCTTGTAGCCATCTTCGCCAAATGGAAGGGCCACCTTACCTTCATGCGTGCGTTAGCTCTGTTGCCGGACAAGCTCAACGTTCGCGCGTATGCGATTGGCGGGCCCATCTATCAAACATCGGGCAGCCAGTACACATTCGATGAATTACGTGCGGCGGCGGCAGCAAACTGCCCTGGTGTTGAGTTCGGGTTTACCGGCGTAGTCGAACCTATTGAGAGGGCTTACCGGGCGCTGGATATTGTCGTCCACGCCAGCACGGAGCCCGAACCCTTCGGAATGGTCATCATCGAGGCGATGGCCTGCCAGAAGCCAGTGATTGTCAGCCAGGGCGGAGGCGCCGTTGAGGTTTTCGAGAATGGGGTCACGGCGCTTGCGCACAACCCTGGAGACGCTGCGATGCTAGCCAGGCAGATCGAGCGTCTCGCAGGGGACGCGGACCTGCGAGTGCGTCTTGGAGAGAACGGCCGCGCGGCTGTCACCGCCAAGTTTCAGGCACGCACCATGGCGGTGCGCTTCGCAGAGCTTTACTGTGAACTCGCGGCAGCCAGGCAGGTAGGCGCCTATGCGAGATCGGGAGGCGAGAAGAAATGCTTCGCCTAGGCCTAGTGTGCGATTTTGCGGAAGAAGGCTGGCCCAGCATGGACCTGGTCGGGGACATCCTCTTTGAACAGCTGCAACGTCGCCATAGCGACTCCATCAAGGCGGACCTGATTCGGCCGGCATTCCGGCGAAGGGCTACGGCGCTCGGTATTTTGCGATCTTCCCATGCTGGCGGGAACTGCGACCGGCTTTGGAACCGGATGATCGAGTATCCACTCTGGCTGCGAAAGCTCAAGCGGAACTACGATCTGTTTCACATTGTCGATCACAGCTACGCTCATCTGGCGTTGACGCTTCCGAAGGGACGCACGGTGATTACGTGCCATGATCTGGATGTTTTTCGCTGCCTGTCGGAACCCGCAGGAGAGCCTCGTCCGATTTGGTATAGGGCCATGGTCCAGCGAGTCCTGAAAGGATTTCGGTCTGCTCGGCATGTAATCTTCGTCAGCGAGGCGGTTCGGCGGGAAGCGGATCGTCTTGGACTCATTTCGGGAATGCATACCAGTGTCGTCCACAATGGCGCCGACTACGAGGCGGTCACTGATTTGGATGCGAATCGCGCGGCCGATAGCCTATTGAGTCACCGCGCCGGTGAGTTGCTCCTGCTTAGCGTTGGGAGCACGGTTCCGCGGAAACGAATCGATGTTTTGCTTCGCGTATTCGCCGGCGTTATGACCAAAGCTCCGGGTGTGCGTTTGATTCGCGTCGGGGGACCTCTGACCGGATCGCAATTGGATTTGGCACGGCAGCTCGGCGTGACCCGATCGATTACGGAACTCCCATTTGTAGAGCGTTCCATCCTAAGCGCGGTGTATCGAAGGTCGACGCTCCTGTTGCAGCCGTCCGAAGCCGAGGGCTTTGGTTTGCCGGTTGCGGAAGCAATGGCTCACGGCTGCCCAGTGGTCGCGAGCGATCTCGCAGCGCTACGGGAAATCGGCGGAAGTGCCGCCATCTATTGCCCGGTCGACGACGTTTCCGGATGGATTCAATCGGTCACTCTCTTGCTGAACCAATGCCGCTATGAGCCGGCGTTGTGGAGCGCTCTTCGCACCCGCTCAATCGAGAACGCGAGACGCTTCAGTTGGCGCGAGAACGCCGGCCAGGTCGCGAGCGTCTATCGGGAGATATTTGAAAGCGAGGCAGCGGACCGCCGCTCGAGTCACCCGTCCAACTCGAACGGGTCTTCCGCGCTCGATGTTCCAGACGAGTTGAGAGAAAAGCGAACCATCGCTTTAGGTCACTGGCAATGAACACCAATCGTGACAACGTGGTTCGCGGGGGGCGTCTCCGGGTTCTTCAACTCGGCAAGTTCTATCCGCCGCAAAGGGGCGGCATGGAAAGCCACGTCAAAACGCTTTGCGACCGCCTCCAGAAGGAAGTGGACGTCGAGGTCCTCGTTTCGAACACCGGTCCGACGACCGTGCGGGAACTGTGCGATGGTGTTAAGGTCACGCGCATTGCCCGCGTCGCGCAGGTGAATTCGACTTCCTTGAACCCCGCGATGGTCTCCCGGGTCAGCAGCTTCGACGCCGATCTGATTCACCTTCACTGGCCAAATCCCATGGCGGCGTTAGCGTACCTGATGAGTGGGAACCGAGGGAAGCTGATCGTCACCTATCACAGCGATGTTGTGAAACAGCGCATCTCGCGTGAGTTCTTTGGACCGGTTTTGCACGCGGTCCTTCGACGCTCGAAGGCGATCATCGTTTCGTCAAGCAACTATCTGGAGACTTCATTGGTCCTGCGCCCATACCGGGACCGTTGCCATGTGATCCCGCTTGGCATCTCCGAGAATCACTTTGCACCGCCTGATGAGAGTGCGGTCAAGGATATTCGCTCGCAATACGGTGAAAGACTGATCCTCAGCGTAGGCCGGCTAGTCGTCTACAAAGGCTTCAACTATCTCATCCGGGCCATGGTTAAGACTTCCGGACGGCTCGTGATTGCTGGTGACGGTCCGCTCAAGGGCGCGCTGATGAAGCTGGCGCGCTCTCTTGATCTCCACGATCGAGTGGTATTTTGCGGGGAGATTACCGATGAGCGCCTGCGCAGTTTGTACCATTCGGCCGATGTGTTTGTCCTGGCCTCAACCGATCGAAGAGAGGCATTCGGCCTGGCGCAGGTAGAAGCCATGGCGGCTTCAACTCCGGTGATCAACACCTATCTCGATTCCGGAGTGCCCTTCGTATCCCTTGACGGCGTTACTGGATTGACGGTGCCGCACTCAGACTCCGGCGCGCTTGCGCAGGCGATGAACCGCTTGTTGGAAGACGCTACCCTGCGATCTGCCTTCGGGCAAGCCGCACGACGCCGCGCGGAAAGCATGTTTGGTACAGAAGCGATGGGGACTAGGACACTCCGGACCTACGAGTACGCCCTTTTGGATCAGCCAATTTCGGCAGCAGAACGCCACAATTCCGCGCGGAGAGCAGAGCAGTAATTCCATTTTTTCGAAGTACGTCGGACAGAACAGCGAGTTAAGTGAGGTGATTGATGAAGGATAACGTAGACGTCGCGATCATTGGAGCCGGTCCATATGGCTTATCCATTGCAGCCTATCTGCGGGCGCTCGAGGTGGACCTCCGCATTTTCGGGGTTCCTATGCATACCTGGATCAACCAGATGCCGGAAGGAATGTGCCTGAAATCGGACGGATTCGCGTCTACACTCTACGATCCGCACTCTACATTCACGTTGCAACGCTTCTGCCAGGAAAATGGGATTCCCTATGCTGACGTCGGCTTGCCGGTTCCGCTTGAGACCTTCATCAGGTACGGAAAGGAGTTCCAAAGGAGACTCGTTCCCGAACTTGAAGAGCGTGCGGCCGTCTCGCTGGACCGTTCGGATTCGGGGTTCAGGCTTCTACTTGATAATGGCGAAGTGGTCTTTTCGAGAAGGGTTGTAATTGCGGCTGGGATCAGTCACTTCCAATATCTGCCGCCTATCCTTTCCGGTTTGCCCGAGGAACGAGTCACTCACAGTTCGCAACATACTTCCGTTAGCCGTTTTCGAGGTAAAGATGTCACCGTCATCGGCGCGGGCGCATCGGCGTTGGATTTGGCTGCGCTGCTCAAAGGCGCTGGCGTTACGGTCCGTGTCATTGCCCGCGCACCCGAGATTCACTTTCATAATCCCCCAGGTCCGCAGCCACGCCCGCTTCTGGACCGCCTCCGCGCTCCCATGACAGGACTTGGCCCGGGGTGGCGATCTCTTCTCTGCGTGAAAGGCCCTCTCCTCTTTCATCGGATGCCGCTGGCCTTCCGGCTTAAGGTGGTCCGCAAGCATCTGGGCCCCGCACCCGGCTGGTTCATAAAGGATGCGGTGGTGGGTCACGTTGAGCTCAATGTGAACACCACTCTTGAAGAGATCCAGATCCAACCGGACCGCGTGCGTCTTCGCGTCGCGGATCCAAGCGGCAGCCGTTGGATCGAGACCGACCATGTGATTTCGGCTACTGGATACAAGGTCGATCTTCAGCGACTGTCGTTCTTGAGCAGCGGGCTGCAAACTGAAATTCGTTCAGCCGGGCACGCCCCGGTGCTTTCTACTTCGTTCGAATCGAGCGTGAAGGGCCTTTATTTTGTGGGAGCGGTCGCAGCGCCGAGCTTCGGACCTCTGCTGCGATTTGCCTACGGAGCCGGATACACCGCTCGCCGCCTCTCACGTCACCTTTCCAAGTCAGCGGCCCACCTGGCGATTCCCGGCTCGAAGGAGGTCAAGCCGCAAGTCAGTCAGGCTGCTCCTGTTGAAGAATCCGCAGAGATAGCGGCCTCAAGCAGGGATTGAGACACCGATAGCCATCGTGGCACCCAACGGGTTCCTCGGTCTGAGCCGATTCTGATGAACGGCAGTATTAGTCTTGCCGAGCGCCGACCGATGCCGTCTCGAAACATCGCGCTAGGTGGTCACCCAGCACACTCACATTCGGCTCGAGGAACATGCTGGTATGGTCGCCGGAAATCTCGAAGATTTCGACTCCTTTCAATGCCAGCGGTCCCCACCCTAAATCCGGGGGGATTCTTGGTTCCCAAAAATGGTTCTTCGCCTTGAATAAATAGAACTTTTCGTCGTAAGGTTTCGGCGAGTAATTCACCGCAGCGAACCAATTCACATGATAGGGGCGATGGAATGAACTCGAAATCGAGATCCCACATTTCGAGCTTACTGCATAGATGATTCGGCGCAGCCTCGATTCGATCTTCTCCTTCATGTAAGAAAAAGTGTCGGGTCTCTCAAACGCTTCTCCAAGTCGTCTCTTCAGTTGGTGGTAAATATCGCTCGCTCTCTGTCCCGCTGGATCGAATTTCGCTTGTCTCTTCAGATAACTCATTTCGCAAGCATCGATCATAGCGATGATGGGCCGCTCCTCTCCCTGGGCCCGGAGTTGTTGGGCCATTTCGAAGGCCACCATTCCACCAAATGAAAAGCCGATTAAATAGTAAGGTCCATGGGAGACTGATCGCCGTATATCTCTCAAATAGGAAGAAGCCATTTCTTCCAGTGTGAGGAGTGTTGGACCTACCGGGTCGAAGGCCTGCGCCTGGATACCGTAGACAGGGTGTCTCGAATCAAGTTTATCGAGAAGCGTCCCGAAGTCCGGGATGACGCCTCCAACCCCATGAATAAAGAACAGAGGAGGTGCGGAGCCGTCTGGACGAATGGGAACTACGCTTGAGAATTCCTTAGTCGTGCGTTGCGACGCTCTCATAACACTTCTCCGGGCTGCACTTCCGCGTTGGCCGCGCTAACGCCGCGGCCGGCCGGCTGCAGAGGCTGGAATGCGGTGCCTCGCGCTGATCGCTGCTCATAGGTCAAATTCCGGAATCGATCGGAAGTCCGCGCAAGAAAGCTCCGATCGGGCCACGGAAGAAGCATGAGTTCCTTCAATAACTCGGGTTCCTGCCATGGTACATCGTGGTACCCGGTATGCAGTGCATCGCATTTGGGGTCGGAGAGCCAGGCCTGCGGAAAGTAGGAGACGATGTCACTGCCCAGAACGAACGGCGACGGTATGGGCAGTTGACTTGATAGTTCCGAATAGAGCGATCCAGTAAGGTCGCGGTCGCCGCCTAACCTCAAGTGACAGGGCATCGCACACCGCGGGTTCATCTCGATGAGATGCGCGATTCCCGTTTTGTCTTCCAATATAAAATCGAGGCCATGAAAACCGGACAGATTGAGATGTCCCACAAGGGCTTTGGCGGCGTCGAGCATCTGACCACCATCAACAATCCGCACGATGGTCGCCGGACCCATAGCCGCCTGCGCCGCTACGACCTCAACGGCAATTGCCGCTAACACCTTGCCGTTACGGCAGAAGACCACGCAATTTGCAGGCCGCCCCTCGACATAAGACTGAACCGTGATTCCCCGTCTCTGCCGGCGCCACCACGTCTCAATCCAGAACGGATCTCGATTTGCCAAGAGCCGCTTGAGCATCGGAAGCGTCCCTAGGGGTTCTCGCATTTGACGAAAACAAGCCTCCGCCTCATTCAGGCTACGGACCAGCTTCACGCCGAGGCCGCCCCACGAACCATCCACCTTCATGACCCACGGGTAGCTCTTGGTTTCGCTTAAGTGGCGAAGCTGTTCTAGGGTGACGACTTCGGACATTTCTGGAACGGGTATGGTTTCTGCCTGCGCGCTCTGCAGTAGTCGAGCGCGGGATGAAACGATTGAAAACGCGGCGGGCGACCCCAGAGATCGCTCGATCAGGCTTGTGACAGCTTTGCCGGCATCTCCCTCCGACACGGCTCTCGAGTGAAGCTGGTGAAGATGCGAGACTGAACGATCGTCGCAAGGCAAAATCCAATCGGCGCCCGAATCGCGCATAGCTTTGGTCAAAGACAGCAGCGGGGAGGTGGCGCGGTAAATGAACCTGGCTGAAACCGCTCCGGTCTTCGCCAACGGGTGGCCATGGCGCGGATAGACTGCAGCGACTTTGACCCCCGCACTCTTCAACGAGATCGCGAGATGCGCAGAAGATGGCCACCAATTCGTATTTGCCAACAGAACGGTAACCGGCATGAGCTACTCCATTTCATTCTTCCGGCGACGCAATCACTTCTTGGTCGGTTCCGAAGGGTCAAGTTTGCGAGTCATTCCGATAGGATCCATCGCAATTTTAGGGCCTTTCTGCTGGCTTCGGATGGCTTGAGGTTCAGGTTGGAGAAGGAGTCGGGTCAGAATGAAATGGCTGGCACGCCATCATGCAGGAAATTGCACTCGTGGCTGACTGGTATGCAATTGATTGCATTTCACTTATGCTCGCCCAGCGAACCGGTTCGAACGGGTGCACCCTTTTCGGAGGCCATCGGCTGCTATTCACCAACGGCATTCGGAGAGGAGATTGCTCTATTGGCCAATCTCAACCCCGTTGCTTCCTTTGGACACTATTCACTTTACGGTTGATAACTGGTCAGTAACTCATGGTTACCAGTGGTTTGCACATGTATACTCCGCATCACTTCAACTCGCCGGATGTAAACAGCTGTGAACACCAATCCCCTCCCGGGGATCAGCTAACAGCTTGAATTGACGAGGGCTCCCCTCGCGAGTGCTTTGGATGGGAAATTGCATTCTCTGTAGGGTGTCTCGTGTCGCCGGGCCCCGCCTCCCCCCAAAAATTCAATTGGATCGCTAAAGATGCTTCCACCTCACCCAGAGGAGAGTCGCTGATGAATCTCCCTCTACTTGAAGATCGAGTGAATCAACCTTCGCTCGAAGAGGGGAGCCCCTCCGTGCGCGGAGAGTGGGTGAGCGTTGTCACCCATCTCGACCCGCTCTATGGAGGGCTGAGCGCGGTTGTGCCTCGTTTGGCCTCAGCGATTACGGATACGACTGGATTGAGGGTCAGGGTCGCCGCATTCTGCGCGCCCGGCGAGAGCTCTTCCTTCTTGGAATCGCCCCAACTCGCAATTACGCGTTGGCCTCTGAGCCGGCTGACCTGGATGAAGGATCAGCGTCTGACTCGCGACTTCAGGGACCAGATGAAGAGCGCGGACGGTATCCATATCCACGGGCTTTGGGAGCAGAGCACTGCCACGGCTGCTCACGCCGCAAGAGCGCTCAAGAAACCCTATATCCTTTCCGCCCACGGCATGTTGGAGTCGTGGGCTCTCAACAATAAGCGCATCAAGAAAGCCATCTACTCGGCCATCGCAGAGAGAAGAAATGTTAGGGGAGCGGCTTGCCTTCACGCCCTTACAGGCGCCGAGGCGGAGGATTACCGGCGATTTGGAGCGAGACTCCCGATTGCGGTGATCCCGAACGGAGTGCGCGTTCCGGCGGCTATCGACCCGGAACCATTCCTTGGGAAGTTTCCTTCGCTTCGGGGCAAGAGGATCGTGCTGTTTCTTGGACGGATTCACTTCAAGAAGGGCCTGGATATTTTGGTGCGAGCGTGGGCAACCGTAGCGAAGAGGTGGCCCGAAGCACACTTGGTGATAGCGGGGCCCGACTTTGAAGAGACCCGAGCGAGTATCGAAGCACTCGTCGCTAAGCACGATCTCGACAGAAGCATCTTGTTCACGGACATGTTGCATGAAGAGATGAAATGGAGCGCGCTTGCCGCAGCCCAGTGTTTTGTGCTGCCTTCCTATTCGGAAGGACTGAGTGTCTCCACGCTCGAAGCGATGGGAATCGGCCTGCCGGTCATCGTCACCGAGCAATGCAATTTACCGGACGTGGCAAGGCTTGAAACCGGATGGGTCATCCAGCCCAACTCAGATCAACTCGTGTCTTCACTGAACGAGTTTCTGGGGAACCGGCAAACAACCAACTTCGAGATCGGAGCCCGAGGCCGTCACCTTGTCCAGCAACGATACGCCTGGTCGACGGTCGCCAGAGAGATGAGCGAAGTCTACCAGTGGGTATCAGGTGAGGGCCCCCTTCCCCAGTCGGTCGAATTACCGAGGAATTGAGAACGTATGTGCCAAGTCAACTTACGAGCGTTTGACAACTCCTGGTACAACCCAGGGCGCTCTGTCATGTGGCGCGTAGCCTGGTTGCTTGCCGGATCGCCTTTGCACCGGGTTGCCTGGATGACTTCGTCCTGGCGAGCAAGTCTGCTCCGCCTTTTTGGTGCCCGGATTGGCGATCGAGTGGTCATTAAGCCGGGAGTCACGATCAAGTACCCATGGCATCTTGAAATAGGCAACGATTGTTGGGTTGGCGAGAATAGCTGGATCGATAACCTCGCCACGGTGCACCTAGGCAATAACGTCTGCGTCTCGCAAGGCGCTTACTTCTGCACGGGCAATCATGACTGGAGTGACCCGAACTTTGGGCTGATGATTGCACCGATACACCTCATGAATGGAGCATGGGCCGGCGCAAAATGCATTCTCGCTCCCGGAACCGTTCTCGGCGAGGGTGCCGTGGCGGCGGCGGGCAGCGTAATCACTGGAGAAGTTCCCGACTACCACATTTATGCGGGTAATCCCGCCGTTTTTGTAAGACGGCGTACGCTCCGGGGCGCACCCGGTCGCCGTTTGGCGGAGATTCGCGTCTTATGAGAATACTTCTCGTCAATCAGTTTTTCTGGCCCGACTCATCTGCCACGAGTCAAATGCTCACCGATTTGGCGCGGGGATTGGCGGAACGAGGTCACGAGATCTATGCCATAAGCGCGGACGGCGGATATAACCTCGCCTCGAAAGATGCAGCGCCGGCGGTAAGAATCTGTCGAGTCAAGACCTCACGCTTCAGTCGCGGCCGCGTGGGCCGGGTGGTTTCCTATCTTTCCTTTTACTTTCTGGCCACCTTCAAGGCGTTGTCGTTGCCGCGGCCCGATCTGATCGTCACCCTTACCACGCCGCCCCTCCTGTCGCTTCTGGGGACGGCACTGAAGGCGCTTCGCGGCAGTCGTCACTTCATCTGGGAGATGGATGTCTATCCGGATGTGGCGATTGATCTGAACTACCTCAAAGCGGGCGGCATGGCGGATCAAGTTACTGGCTGGCTCGCCGACTTCTCTCGACGTCGGGCCGACGGGATCGTTGCGCTCGGTGAGTGTATGAAACGTCGTCTGGTAGATCGTGGAGTCGATGAGGCGCACATCTTCGTTGCGGAAAATTGGGCCGACGGCACTGCGATTCAACCAATTCCACGCCGCGCCGAGCGCGCACAGTTGGTTCTTCTCTATTCCGGCAATCTTGGCCTCGCACACGACCTCGATACCCTAGCGCGCGCCATTCTCGAGCTTAAGGATGACGAACGCTTCCGTTTTATTTTCGTGGGAAGCGGCGGTCGCCAGCAAGAACTGATGTCGCTTATAGCGGCCCACAACCTTCGCTTTGTCGACGTTCGTCCTTATGTGGACCGGTCTAGTCTCGGCGAAAGCCTCTCCACGGGCGACATAGGCCTGGTAACGCAGCGCGATGTCTGTTGCGGGTCAGTCGTGCCCAGCAAAGTCTATGGTCTGATGGCGGCTGGACGGCCGATTCTCTTTGTCGGGCCGCGAGCAGCAACTCCGGCCGATCTTGTTCAACGGTTCAATTGCGGGTGGCACGTGGACTGCGGCGATGTCGCGGCCCTTACCCATCTACTTCTCCGCCTCGCCAATCACCCCGAAGAAGTGACCCGTGCTGGCCGGAACGCACGCAAAGCACTTCTTCAGCATTTCGATCTTCCGATTGGCGTTGCCAGGCTCGCCGGCATCCTCGGCGCTGATTCGATAGGGTATACCTCCACCGAGGTAAGCCCGCTCCTCAGCGTTCGGTCTTCGTGAAGAAAAACTCGTCGCACGGAGAGATGTATGATCGCCACACTTGTTCTTGGAACGACTGCTTTTCTTCTGTGCCTGATCCTGACTCCGTTATGCAGGAACCTATTCCTGCGTTTCGATATCGTCGACCGTCCCGATGCGGATCGCAAGTTCCATGGCAGACCGATACCTCGAGTAGGTGGGATCGCGATCGTGCTGTCCTACGCAGGCGCACTGGGGATCATGCTTCTCGTCGCGCCGGCTGCAGCTACCATTTCAGTGCAGCACAAGCAATTGCTCTGGTCGCTCCTTCCGGCAGCAGGTCTGGTATTTGTCATTGGCGTTGTCGACGATATCTTTGGACTGAAGCCGTGGGAAAAACTTGCTCTTGAGACGACCGCTGCCATCCTCGCCGTTTCCCTTGGCGCTCGCCTGGCTCTGTTTCATGGTCATGTAGCTTCTCTCTGGCTGACGGTACCCCTCAGCCTTGTATGGCTCCTCGCCTGCACGAATGCGCTGAACTTGATCGATGGCATGGATGGTCTTGCTGCGGGAGTTGGCCTGCTGGCGTCGCTGGCTACTCTCCTCGTGGCTATCCTGAGCCACAATCTCGGATTGGCGGTGGCGACCGTCCCCCTGGTCGGATGCCTGCTCGCGTTTCTGCGCTACAACTTCAACCCGGCTTCCATCTTTCTGGGAGATTGCGGGAGCCTCACCATCGGATTCATGCTGGGGTGTTTCGGCCTGATCTGGAGCCGGAGCACAGGCACCATGCTGGGACTTGCAGCTCCGCTCATGACCCTTGCTCTTCCCCTGATTGATGTGTGTCTCTCGATTGCCCGCCGCTATCTGAGGAGTGCACCGATATTCCAAGGGGACCGAGGTCATATCCACCATATGATGTTGGCGCGCGGATTCAACACCAGGGCCGCCACTCTAATGCTTTACGGCGTCTGCGTGATTGCAGCATCTCTGGCCCTGATGCAGACATTCGGCGGCGATCGCTTTCATGGCCTCGTCATCATCGTCTTCTGTGTCCTCGTTTGTGTGGGCGTCAACTACCTGGGATATATCGAGTTGGCTGCGGCGCGTCGGACCCTGTCGCGAAAAATGATTCTGAGCGTTGTAAAAGAAGAGGTGTATCTGCACGAACTGACACAGGCCGTCTCCGGAATCACTACCGTGCCTGAATACTGGGACGTGGTTCTTAGAGTCTGCAAAGACATGAACTTCACGACCGTGCACATGGAGATGCGCGGAGCCCACTTTGAAGAAGTGGCGAGGGATAAGGATGTGAGTCCATCCTGGAATGTCTCCCTGTCACTGGGACCTAGCGGGAGCCTGAGTGTTACCCGGTCCGCCGGGCACGATGCACCGGATTACATGATGCGGGCGCTGGTCCACTTGCAGAAGCTAATCGAAGAGAAAGAGCTGAGCGCCAACCCCACGCCTGTGGCAACGGAGGATTCGACCCGAATCTCCCTCACAGGCGCCGCTTGACCTGCGGAGCCCCAGGCATGCTTGCGCTCACCTGGTGGAAGTGGGTCTTGGCCTAGGCGCAGGCGTCGTCGCAGCAGATCGACTGGCGCTCGCATTCTGCGCATTCTGATAGATCTGCGCAATGGTCGGATTGTTTGCCTGCCAGGAGTCCACATGGCCCATCAACACATCGCCGTTGCTGACCGAAGTTGTTAATTGTGTCCGGCTAGCCGCGAGGGTGGAAGCAGCAACATCGTTGACCAGAATCGCGCTGAACGCATGCGGATAGTAGTTATAAACCGTCGGATCGGTACCGAGGGCGCCGTTGAAGATAAACGATTGGAATGGCGCCGTGTAAGCGTAGTACTTCGGCGTGCTCTCCTCCGGCATAATGAGTGAGTCAGGGAACGACTTGGCCACTTGCTCGAAGACGCTCGCGTCCAGTACCGCGCCATTGGTCTCTACCGTCGAATCCACATAGAAGAGGGTTGCGCCCCAGCGGCTGTGCGCAAATGCGATCTTATTGGTCAGCTCGGCGGCGATCGCGGAGTCACGTAAGTATGTCTGCTGGGCTGTGCCATCGCCATTCAGCCTGAACTGCTGCGGACGCACGCAGACGCCGACGCGCAAGCCTGCGCGGGTCATGGTCTTGAAGTAGGCGTCGTCAAGTTTCATTCCAACAAAGGGCGAGGTGGGGTCGGTGATGATGCTCTCCATCTCCGGCGCTACTGCTGCGATTTGATCCGGCGAGCAGACGTAGCTGGTTGGCTGAGGATACTGTTCCCCTTCGATGTCCCAGGTTACGATGCCCTGTGCATTCATCCGCTTCGCATTTGTCACGTTGGCCACTGCCTGCCGCAGGACCCTGGTCTGAAACAGTGCAAGTCCCGCCGGGGTGGTAACGTCGAAGTCGCTTGGATTGCTGTCATTGAAGTACCGGCGTGGATTGTTCGGATAGCCGCCGGGCTTGTCGCCGTTGATAGCTGTCGGAGAACTAGCTAAATAGACTGTTCCCATCGCCCGCCGGTCTGTCCAGTTGCGTTGGGGCGGCCAGGTCTGCGCCCAGTTCTGATATGCATCCGCCGCCAAACTTCCCGTCGCTGTTCCCGAAGGCGCAAATCGCAGCGAGACCGTAAATTTGTCGGTCTCGCCTGGTCGCACCGGACGATCGTTCTGTGGATCAAAGGCAGCCAGACCATCGGGTGTGGTAGAGCTGATGATGGGCGTATAGGCAAAGCCCGTCCCGGTGGGTTTATAGCCGCTGTAGAGAGGTTTCGAAGCGTTGGGATCGACGGCCACGACTTCTCCGGAGCCATAGTCCGCGGTCGTAACGCCAGGCCCGGTCGTCTCGTAGGCGTAATGCGGATAGGCAATGTTTTTAAACCCGGCGGGGAGTTGTGGGAAGCTGAGAACTAAGGGGTAAATCGCCGCGCCATCCAAAATTAGGCCGGAGTTAGACAGGTTCGTCTCGGTGACATTTATGTTCAGCGTGTTGCCGGACTGTTGAAACTGGACGGCGATGGATCCCCAACTGAAGACGTAGGTCCATGTCTTGGTCGCCGCATTCCAGCTTTTTCCGTGATTGTTTTCGCCCCACCCGCATTCCGGGCAAGTGGCCGGATTCCCGCGCAGATCGGTCATCTTCATATGCGAGATATGAAAGACGTTTGAAGCATTCTGACTGAGGTCTTCGAGCACGACACCCTGATATGAGAGAGTCTGAACTCCCTGGCCTCCATATGTCACTCGCAGGCCGGTTTGCGCCAGCGAGGGCTTACTGGAAATGAGTACGAAAAGGGTGAGCGCGAGGATCGCGAAATACTTGATACGGAGCATCCGAGCCTCCATACGATTGCCGGAACAGCGGGGATTCTAGAGAAGCGCGGCGAAGTTCTCCGCGAGCTGCCGCGCCGAGTTGGCCCAGCGATACCGCTGGGCACGCGCTCTTCCGAGTTGGGAGAATTCCTCCCGTGCAGAATCGTCGTCGATCAAACTGCAAATAACGTCGATATGGTCTTCCATTTTGTCAGGCGAGAGTAAGGTCGCGGCATCGCCGGCAATCTCAGGTATCGCGCTCGAGTTGCTGCTGATCACCGGCGCCCCGCATGCCATCGCTTCGATGACCGGCATGCCAAAGCCCTCATAACGAGTGGGAAACCAGACGAGTTGCGCGGCGTTGTATAGCGCGACGAGCTGATCCTCCTCCCGGTAGCCAGCCAGTATGAGGGATGGAGTAAGCGCGTTCGCACGATCGAGATAGGCCGGGTCGGAATGGTTGCTGACAACCAGCGTCAAGTCTGGCCGCCGATGATGGATATACGGCCATGCATCGAGGATGAGGTCGGCGTTCTTTCTATGATGGAGTCCACCGGGGACGAGCACGTAAGGTCTGCCCGTGAGACCAAGTTGGGCGAGAACTTCATTGCCCTTTTCGGTTGGAGGGTTGAAGAAGCTCTCAGACGCGGCATTCGGGACAACCCAAATGCGCGACTTGGTGGCTGGAAAAAAGTGCGCAGCGCGCTCCGCCGCGAAGTGCGAAGTCATGTGGAACATGTCCGCCTTTCGAGCTAGCCGCCCCCAGAGTAATTTCCACTTGAATCGCTGCTTCAGCAGCCACAGACTCATCTTGTTCGCGCCAGGCTCGAAGTGCTGAGTATCGTGACAGCAGACAACAAGGCGCGCGGTACGAACCGGCACATACGATTCGGCCGTGCAGTAAACCAGTTCCGCCTGCGGCCAGTAACTCTCAGCGGTAGGCCGGTTCAGCAGATACCACAGCTCCTGCTGACGCGAGGTCTCGTGCTGCATGAAGTGGTAGCGAAAGCTGGTCCATGGTTCACCCACTTTATGCACGATCTCACGGTGATCGCCCGGGTCGGCCAGCACCTCCAGATTCACTCCGGGCAGAATAGCAAGGCGCTCAGTCAATTCGCGCGCTACCCGGCCTACGCCTGTGGATCGGTAGATGTTGCGCAGGTGCACGTAGGAGAGGAGATTCATCTGGCCGAACCGTGAGCGAGAGAGCAACCACTGAAGATAGCCAGGTCACTCGAAAGGAGACCACGTACGAGAGCCTGCTCAAAAACGGAGTTTCCTTCTTCGGTCAGGTGCCCATTGACCGGGTAAAACAGATTCGTGGCGTTGGGGTAGCGGCCGAATTCGGAGTCCGGGTCGATATTCACGATATCATGTCTCGCGGCAATCACTTCTCTCCGGATAAAGCAAAGGACCGAGGTCGAGCACTCAGGGCGATTTTGAGTCCATGGGCTGCGTAGTGCAGGACATATTCCGTGTCGAGCGCATCGATCGGGCCCTCAGGAAGGCGAAAGGTCAGAGCAAAAAGCAGAAGCACCGCCGCCGTCCAGCGGGGCCGCCGACGAACAACAGCAAGGTATCTTTCAGCCAGTGCCCCGGCTTCGGACGCCGATGGATGGCGCTTTACAACCCTTTCGCTAAGAAACCGGATGAACCAATCGGGCGCATCGGTGGGAAGGATGGAGAGCCACAGTATGAGAAAGGACAGATTTATGGAAGCGACCCATCGTCCCCAATCCCAACCCAAAATAAAAACCGGGGCTGTGCCCATGAAGAGGACAACATACGTAACGGCCCATCGTTTGAACTCTCCGGCGGATTGGGGGGAGTTGCCCTTGTCATCAAGCGCTACCACAGCAAGGCAATAAAGCATAAGGCAGATGATGGGTACAAGCCAGAACCATGCCATCCCATAAATGAAGATGTGGCCCGGCATAACCATAGACTTTAGAAAGCCCTCTTTGATTGTCATCATTCCGCCCTGTATAGTCCCAGCCGGGTTGATCATGGTGCGATCCAGGGGATTGAGCTCTCGCCACATGACATCCGCAGTTGTTTTCCCTCCGCGAAAGATGAAAGAGACCAGGAAGACTATGGCTACCATTCCGGAATAAAGCAGGAACAGGCGTTTCTGAATGACTGCGATAGTGTCTTCTGCGGCCTTAGGAGCCAACCAGCGTCCGACGGCGAACAAGAGGAACAGGTTTGCGGGAGCGGCCAGGAAGATGAACGCTTCATGTACCAGCGACAGGAGTATGCCGGAGACGAAGATGGAGATGGTTAGAGCGATTGCCAACGTCCGGCGCAACCATGGGAGATCCAGTCTGCGAAGGAGAGAGACAGACAGAGCGGTGACCGCCATAGTGCTTAGGAAGAAGGCTTCCTTGCGATAGAAAAAGTCATTCGAGATACTCCACGCGAAGACGCCACCCGGAATGACCAGCACCAAGAGAGCCCTTAGCAGCAGGTTCCTGCGGCCCGCAAAGACGACAAGTAAAACCATCGTGGCCACGAGTATGCAGAAGTTGGTGAATATAAGAAGATCGGTAACAGGAAGAGCGGGTTTGCTGCCGGCCCAATGGTGAATTGCAGCTCCAATCAAGCCTCTTCTTAAAAACCCGGCGTTGTAGTTGATCAACAGCTCAGAGAAGCCATAGGGTCGCCAAGCAAGGTGCAGGGGAGAACGAATCGTATGGAAGTAGACCAGATAAATCGTGAAGAAGAGAGCCGTGAGGTACACAGCCGCACCAGCTATGTAGAGCGCAGCCGTGAGCATAAGGCGAACATGGCTTAAGCTGTCCCATTCCCCTACGTCCTCGGCTGTCATTTCGCAGTTTGGTGTTAGACCAGGGTCGTCGAACACATCGCGAAAAATCGGGGTCAACCGGGAGTTTATGTCGTCCGAGGTCACGTTAGGTTTCTCCCCTTCGTGCAAAAAAGCAAAATCAAGCACGAAGTCGTGGTAGAAAAGCTTTGAATGTGGCAGCAAGCTACACCTGTAAAGGCAAGCAGGAGGCCATCGCCACATTCACCGAATAACGTGTCGATTCAGATGCTTACGGGCATTTGCAGTGGCGATGGTGTGAACAAGCGTTTACAGCCCTGACCGAAGAGATAAGGCGCGTATACAGCAACGGTTGCCGTTATGATAGAGCCCAATCGATCCTCATTCCTGCCTATGCCGCAGGATGACCCCTCGTTGCGCGCACCCCTGCCCTCCGGCCGCAAAAGCGGCCTCTCGCCCCGGCTGCCGGCCTGGCTCTTCGGCGCCTGTGTCAGCAGCGGTAACCCAGGCTCCCGCGCTGTCGCCCTTACCTTTGATGACGGCCCCTGCGAAGGCACCCTGCCACTGCTCGACGTCCTTGCCGGCGAAGGGGTCGCCGCTACCTTTTTCCAGTGCGGAATGAACGTAGAGCGCCATCCGGCGATCGCCCGCAAGGTGGCCCTCGCCGGGCATGAGATCGGCAACCATACTTACTCCCACGCGAGGTTATGTCCCCGCCTGAGCCGCAGGCCTAACTTCCTGTCTCCCGCGGCTATCTACCGCGAGTTAGCCGAGGCCCAGGAGATCCTCTGCGCCGCAACAGGCACGATCCCGGTTCTCTTTCGCCCGCCGTACGGCTTTCGCTGGTTCGGCGTTGGAAGCGCGCAGCGCCGCCTGCACCTGCTGGGCGTGCTTTGGACCGTCATCGGCTATGACTGGCAGTGGCCTGCCGAGCGCATCGCCGAATATGTCCTCGCCGGAACCGGCCCGGGCGGCATCCTGTGCCTGCACGACGGCCGGGATATTCGACCCAACCCCGACATATCCCAGACCATCGCAGCTGTCAGGCGCATAATACCTGTACTAAAAAATGAGGGCTATTCCTTCGCCACGGTAAGTGACTTGCTCAGAACAGAACCGTTTCCCCCGTTTTCTCAACAGCGGTCCTGGGACTCCTGATCTGTTTCCGTTGAGGTTGCAGTTCCCTGGCAGGCCCGGGATTCAGCATGTATTCGAGAGACGGACTCATGTCGGCTACCAATCCGTGGCAAATTCTGCAGCTCTCCGACGCTCTCGATCTCGAGTTCGCGGCGGCACTCGCCGACTCAGTTCCGGTCATCCTGTGGGAACCTGACCGTAGCCTTCTTCCCATACGCCCAGGGTTCCGCGAGAGCAAACGCAGCCAGGCAGGCTCTTCGCTTGAAATCCGCACCTTCCCGCTCCAGCGCGGATTTGCCCGCTTACCCGACGCCCTGCTTACCCGGATCGGCTCTCGAATCGCCGCTCGTCTCGCGGCGCACTCTCCCCGCCCCGGCCAGTCGCCGCTGATCTGCACGATTCCCTGGTTCGCCAGCGTCGCGGAGGCATGGCCCGGTCCGGTCGTCTACTGGCTCACCGACCTGATCGCCGAATACGAAAGCGCCAGCCGCGAAAGCGTTCTGCCGCTCGACCGCCGTCTGTGCGCCGCGGCAACCCTTGTCTGTCCCAACTCTGAACGCATTGCGCAATACCTGACCTGCGATGCCGGATGCGATCCGAAGAAGATTCACATCCTGCCCAACGCTGCCCGAGCGGCCAATCTGCTGAAAGAGCCGCCCGTCTGTCCCGCGGCGTTGCCGGCTGACCTTCTCCACCTGCGGCGGCCGGTTGCCGGCGTCATCGGTAATCTGGCCGGCAACACCGATTGGCTGCTGCTCGAAAAGCTGCTCCCGCTCGTCCCCGAGTTCTGCTGGGCCTTCGTTGGCCCCGCCGACGAACGCATCGCCGACCGTGACCAGGAGCGCGCACGCGCAGCCGTCATGGCGAATCCCCGCTCCTTCTTCATCGGGCCGCGCCCTTACGCGGAACTCGTCCATTACGCCCGCGCCCTGGACGTCGCAGTTCTGCCCTACATTCGGAAAGAGCCCACTTGGTCCGGTTCGAGCACCCGCTTTTACGAGCATCTGGCCGCTTGTCGTCCCATGATCGCGTTCGCGGGTGTTCACGAACTTTCTCGGAAGACTCCGCTGCTCGAGCTGGCCTCGACCGCCGACGAAGCCGCGAAACTCCTCGAAGGGCTTCGCGCCTGCGAGTTTGACGATGGCCTGGCCTCTCGCCGTTTTGAAGCCAGCCAAAACGAGACCTGGCACGTCCGCACCGCCGCGCTCGAGCAGGCTCTCCGCCTGCGCCAAACCGCGCATGTGCTGGACGCGAGCTTCAGTCATGCTCATGAGACCGTTCAGTAGATCGGACTGAAGAAAGAATGAAAACGGAGACTTAGCAGATGTGCCAACGACTGCGTTTCCTCTGCTTGCAGCGGAACAAATGCCGACGTTTAGGCAAACGAATTTAGGACTTACCATGCTAGAGAGTCGTCGCTAGCGCTTTCGAGAGGGCGCTCTCGTTATCAAGCAGCATTTCGCCCGGCTTACCCTCAGCGATGATTCGGCCGTCGTCGATCCAGATAACGTGCTCAGAGTTCAAGACCGTTTCGAGCCTGTGAGTGATTAATAGGATGGTGCAACCTGCAAAGTGAGTATCAATGGCACGGCGAACGCGCTGTTCCAAGGCCAGATCCATGGCGTTCATGGCCTCGTCCAAGATGAGGAACTTTGGATTGTGCAGCGCCGCTCGCGCCAAGCCGATGCGCTGCCGCTGACCGCCCGAAAAACGCAGGCCCTGGTGACCAACCCAGGTGTTGTAACCGTCGGGCAAAGACTCCATCAACTCCGAGATCCCCACAATCTCAAGGGCGGCGGCAATTGCCTCGTCAGAGGCGTGAATGTCGGCCATTTTTATGTTGTCAAGCACGGTGCCATCGATCAGGTCGACGTCCTGACCGGCGACGGCGATGAGTTTCAGCCAATCAGTGCGGTCCACATCTTCTAAGGGGGCGTCATCGACATACGCCATACCGGAGTCTGGAACATAGAGGCGCAGCAGCAGGTTGACGACCGTGGTCTTTCCCGATCCGCTAGCGCCGACGAGCGCTGTTGTGACGCCGGCCGGGATCTCGAAAGTTACCTGGTCGAGCGCGCGCGGGCCGCCTTCGCTGTAGCTGAAGCTGACACGCTCGAAACGGATCCCCCGCTTGATTGCCTTGATGGCGAGGCCGCCAGACGTCCCAGGGCGATCGACCTCCGCCTCAAGCATGGTTCGGACCGAATGCAGTTGCGGCTCGAGTTGTAAGAGCTTGAGTCGAACACCCTCCAATTCACGGACATGGGGCTGAAGTCGATAGAGGAGCGCAACGCAGGTGAGCGCCGTCGCGAAGCTAATACCAAAAGATTGGGAACCGACGATTATGATGCCCACGATTACGAGATATCCCACTTCTGTCAGCGGATCGAGGAGCAACGTTAATTTCATTCCGTTTATGTCAGCGTCGCGCGCAGCGGCGGACGATATATCAAACCTCTTTTGATGTATCTCCTCCTGGCCGAAGGCGCGGATGGTTCGCATGCCTTGGAGCGTGACCATCATGTGGTCCCACATATCCCGATGAACGCGCTTCACCTCCACGCCGATCGCACCCGCGCGCCTCGATAGAAGACGAAGTATGGCGGAGAGCAGTAATGAGCCGAGTAAGACACAAAGCATGATTTTCCAGGAGAATATCGCCAGGAAGCATCCGAGAATGACAATGAACGTTGCATTGACAAAGATCCTGGTAAGGCTTGCATAGGCTGCTGAAAGGAGCCACGCTTCGTGGCCCAGGATTTGAGCCAAGTCGGCCTGTTCATGTTGCAGAATCAACCGATACGGGAGTCGAAGGTATTGATAATGGACGCGGTCCCGTGTCGTCTGACTCATTTGCTCGCTTATGTGAGACGTGGCGATGGCATAAACATAGGCAAGCACGCCACGGATGACAATCAACAGGAGAAAGGCAAAAGCGATCTCGCGAGAACTGTGGAACCGCGTCATCGCATAGCGCAACGCCGCGCCCAGCGCGCCGCCGTTCGACGCAAGAAAATCCAGCTGGTTCATCATCGAATAGAAAAACAGAGGGACCAACGTGATTCCCATCGCTTCGGCGAACGAGGAAAGAATGCCCAGGGCGACCAGGGTGGGCGCTGCCCAACGCGGCTTTGGGATGATATGAAGAAGACCAATGAGATGCGGGAAGGCGCGGCGCCAGAGCGCCTGTAGCTGTCCCACTTTGCCCACTTGTTTCTGAATAGTCATCGCATGGATCGGGTTTGTCGATTCGAAATGGTCATGGTCTATCTATGTGCACGGGCCTCGTGCGCAAGGTCTACCCCCCAAACAGGCCGTCTCACGCAGCATAAGGAACATTGGGGACGATCCTCAACTTTATGCAGTCGGCGCCGGTGAGGACAGACGCACGGATTCTTCTTCCTGTGCTTGGCAGCGATCCAGAATTTGTGAACGCCGGTCTCCGCGCCGCAATCGGCGCGATGGAAGCAAGCGGGAGGCAAACACAAGCAATCCTCCGCCGGCGGCTGCTAGCTTGCAGAGGTTTTGTACGAGAGTCATTGCCGCTGCAACGACCAATAGCCGAAATCCCCGCTTGCGGTAGATAAAGCGCAGTAGACCTGCATCCATACACAGCGCCAGTGCCGCAAGGAGAAGGGATGGAACAAGCCACCAAGCTGATCGCATACAGGCCATAAGGCAAACGAGTGCGGCTCCAGTGAGCGCTGCGCCTATGCGGTGGCGTCGCTTGATGTTTAAATCATCCGGCATCGTCCTACGCTCGAGCAGAAGCGCCATCCACGGCGTCCCTCGATCCACAAGATCGGTCAGGATGGCGTCCCACACAGTCCAACATTTCGTGTGCGTCACACAGATTTCCGGATCCAATAGGATCCGAGCGCCTCGATCAGACATCCGGTACCCCAACTCGATATCTTCAATGCTGGGTCTGCGATACCGCTCATCGAAACCAGCGACCTCAAAAAACCACTCGCGCCGCACTGCGCCGCATCCACTCCAGAAGGTGAGCGCCGCGCGATTTGCGGATCGATGCACATAGCAATGCGCGAGGTTGCGATACTGCGAGCAGGTTCCTGGATGGCGCGGCGTATCGTCGTACGATCCAATAACCGCGCTCAGGCTTGCATCTGCTTCCAAGCGGAGTTCCATTCGTTCAATCGTATCTGGATGTACGCAAGTATCTGCATCGAGAAACACCAGTATTTCACTCTGCGACAGCAGGGCAGCATGGTTCCGGCAGGCCGCCGGCCCCACGTTCTGGGGCATCGGCACGACACGCGCGCCAAACTGCTCTGCAGTGCGCGCGCTTTCATCGCTCGAGCCATCGTCCACCACGATGAGCTCATCCGGCACTCTGGTGCCCGAGCACACGGCCAGAAGCGTGTCGCTTAGCAACTCACTTGAATTAAAAACCGGGATAATCACGGCGATTGTCATTGTTTCCGGCCTTCATCGATTCCGCGGTTCTTCTACGGTTCATAGAACGCATGACACAAAGACGAACTTTTCACGTAAGGCGAACCTTTCATGTCGGGATAATAGATCTGCCCGCAGACGACCTTTGCGCGCCTATACCCTAGTGAGTCTAAACGGGCTTCCTCGGCCTTGTACCGGATATCCTCCGCCGTCTCTTCGACCACGACGACTACAGATCGATCCTCGGAATCTTGAAGGTATTTCGCGCGCACCTCATCGTTCCAGCCCCAGAACCAGAACCTAAACGGCATATTGCTGATCGGCTCCGTTCGAAAGTAGGGCTCGATGCCCGTGATAAAAAACTCTCCAAATCCATTGTTCTTCTGTTTGGACGGAATGGCGACATCTATTTTATCTGCTCGGTCGAGGTACGCCTTCAGGACGACCGCGCCATCACGGTTCGGTGAATACGGGTTAGATGCGTCGTATCGTATTTCAGTCATTGCCCATCCCAGTTGAATCGCAACACAGAGCATGACTGAGATGAGTAGCGCCTTGTGCCTCAAATTCGCTACCGATAGCTTACGCTCAGGGCACTCTCGCGCGCGTTCCGGCCAGGTCACCCACCAGAGAAAGAGGAACAGTACCCACAGTAATCCTGAGTGATAGAACTGATGCGGAAAGGGTGCAATAATCCCTAAGAGAAAAAGGGCCGGCAGGGAATATCGCAGAAGGCCGTCGCTCATCCAGCCCCACACCAGCAGTACCCAGATAGTAACGCCGAGGTAGAATTTATCAGCCAGCCCATGGCCCAGCTCATGTGGGAATTGATAAATGATCGCGATCGCGGATTTGAGATGCGGCGATAGAAAGCTCATCCGCGGATCAAGCTTGGGCAACCGGTCCGCCCCTGCGGTCAATGGACCATGTGTCGCCAGGTCCTTTGCAATGACCACCCAACCCGTGTCAGGCGCGGGGATGATGCACCAGGCCGCAAAGCCCAACAGTGCTATCAGCAGAAGCGCAGAAGCCAGCCAGGAGCCCCCATGCGCCCGCTCCTTCTTTGGGGTGCGGAACCACTCGATCGTCAGGATCATGGCCAGGCCAAGCGCCACGACAAAACCATGTGCCGAGACATTTCCGAGCAACCCAATCAGCAAGACTACCGGCAGGTGGCGCACTCGTCTGCGCGGCCAGAGACACGCCAGGGCGAATAGGAGCGCCGGAAACAAAACGTAGCTTCGCGCGACCACCGAATACTGGAAGGCGAAGAAGTAAGTAAAGGGCAGCAGTAACCGCAATAAAAGAGGAAAGGGAGCCGCGATCGTCAGCAACGCCATGGCGGCCAACGCGATCAAGCCCGCAATCCAATGCATGCCGCTGTATGTTACATGCATTCTGGAGAGCATCCACAGCAGGGCGTGCCACAGACCTGGAGAACCCTCGTAGTGGATGTACGTTCCGAACAGACTCTTAAGGCTGAGGCTTTTCGCGAGTTCCCAGGCCTGCGCCTCATCTGCCCACGGCTCATGCCGCGGTATTATGTATGCCAGCAGCGCCGCATACAGAGCCAGGGCTAGACCGACAGCAGTTCTCTCCGCCGATTTAGGAACACTCCATGCCATCCGTGCGACGGCCATGCGCGGTAAAGAGCGGTAAGCGAAGCTCATGACAGTGGTAGTCGACAAGCGTTCACGACCGTCCCCGCGCCCGCCGGTTTCAAAGCCCAGAAGCTCTGCGCCTCGACTATATCAGACGCTATGCGCGCGGGATCTCCCGGACAGGCCCCGCGAAACGAAGCGCTTTGACGTTCCTGGAAAAAGACGCGATAGCATTGCGTGAGTGTCATCTGATGAGTGCCATAAGCCACGATCCACTGGTCTCGGTGATTATTCCGGTCTACGATGGAGCGGAGTACGTCGGTATTGCTCTCGAATCAGCGTTGAGCCAGACATATCGGAATCTTGAAATCCTTGTTATCGACGATGGTTCGACCGATGGCACGCCGGCAATCTTGGACCTATATGCGGCGAGGGACGCCCGAATACGCGTCTTAAGCCAGGCGAACAGCGGCGTCGCCCGCGCTCGAAACCGGGGCATAGCGGAGGCCCATGGCGACTTCATCGCTCCGCTCGATGCCGACGATCTATGGGAGCCAACGAAGATTGACTGTCAGGTGCGACGAATCCTTGAATCGGGTGAGAGGACAGGCTTTGTTTACTCATGGTGGGTTTGGATCGATCGGGACGGCGCGTTGCTTGATCGTTCGCCGCGATGGATGATGGAAGGAAGCGCTTTCGAGCTCCTTCTGCAGATGAACTTCACGGGGAACGCCAGCGTCCCGCTATTTCGTAGATGCTGCATCGAAGAGGCGGGCGGATACAACGAGAACCTTGCCGCGGCGGATGCCGGAGGATGCGAGGATTGGGAGCTGGCCCTGCGAGTGGCGGAGCGTTACGATGTCGCCGTTGTTCCAGAGATCCTGCTCGGCTACCGCCGGCATCGCGGCAGCATGAGTACGACGTGCGATCGGATGTGGCGGTCTCAGCAACTTGTCGTCGAGAAGATGCGCGAGCTTCGACCAGATTTGAGTTCACGAGTGCTGTGTCGTGCGGCCCACCAGTTTGCGATGTATCTTGCCGGCTTGTCCTTCTGGTCCGGCAATCTCCTTGCCGCATCCCGTTGGGGGTTTCGTTCGGGGTGCCAGCTTCCATTCTTTGTCGCGCCTTACGCGCTGAGGATGTTGATAAATCGTGACCCGCGCAAACAAGGTCTCCCAACCATGCGTCCCGGCGTAACGTTGGACACGAGATGCATCCCCGAGCCTCTTCTGCCCTACGATAAGTTGCGGATGCTTCGTTCCGCAGCGCGCAGCCCGAACAGCCGAAATAGCTCATAAGACGTTTCATGGTGGTCTTCGCTACGAATCATGGATCACTGCCGCAGACGTCTCATGAAGCTCGCTTCCAGGTCATCGGGGTATCTAAAAGCTTTAATGAAAGAGTGCGACAGCTGACGGACAACTATCTCACCCTCCTTAGCACAGCTTCTGGCCTTAGCACGCGCTTCTGGCGTTAAACAGTAATCCAGCGCCTGTTGTAATTCCGCACCATCTAGATCGGAGATTTTAAACACAACCGGCCAGTTCAGTGTTTGGGCCTGCCGCAATATTTTCGCGCCATTGGGTTCCGGATCGATGGCAATCGCCGGGACTCCATTCTTCAGGGCCAAAATCATTCCGTGCAGCCTCGTCGTGATCATAACGTCCAACCGAGCAATGATGGACTCTACCTCAGCCTCATCCCGAAAGCCAGTGCTGTTGGTGTCAAGACGGGTATCTATCGCTATAGTGGCCACGCGGTTCGAATCCGTAAGCCTTCGTATCGCAGCATTTGCCACATCGTTATCGGCTCCCGGATAGTCCTCGACCAGACATACACCTGCGATGGGCACCAACCTCTGCCGGCTCGCAATTACGAAGTCCGGATGACCTCCCGCGGAACTATCGCGCTCAATAAGCAGATCGAATGGATTCCATCGGTCGAGCGGCGTCAGCATAGACAAATTCAAACCAATCAGCCGACACCGCCAAAAACGCGCAAGAAAGCTCTGCTCCAATGGTCCGTTGGAGAATGGGCCACAAACAAATATGACGTGTGAATAGGATTGCGGATTGACCTTGCGCCAATTCACGCCCCCTTTGAAAGGCTTATCCAAAGCCACATCGTAGGGACAAGGCACTGCCTCAATCCACTGGCACGTGAGATCGCGCGCCAGTACATCGCCCGCGGTGGCGTGGCCATCCTTGAAACTAAACCAACCAGCTACGAGTATTCTCATTGCATCCAGGGGTTCCTTGTCGAGCCGCGCGCAAGCATGCACTTCTCCCGCTTCGCTCAACCATTTTTCCAAGATATCGTCCACCGGCACGTGAGCGCAAAATCTTCATCCATGATATGAGCGCCGGAGCAGATCATGAGTTGATTGCGGCAAAAGATGCCGGGGCTCGTCGGCGCAACAGGTTTTAGGTCGTGAGTGTGTGTCCAGTAGGCGCCGCGGCTTGCCTTGTTCAAGAGACCAACCCTGGAAGGTCCGGTACCTGAAAACGCGGAATCGCGAAAGGATCGCTCGTCGCGTTGACTACACGCGCCTCCGTGCCGCAGGCCAGGGCGAAACCGGCTTCACGAACGATCCGCCTGGTGATCGGCGAGTTGTCCCCGTAAGGATAGGAAAATACCGCTATGGTATTGTCCGACAGCGTCGCGCATGAATCGCGGCTGCCCACGATTTCGAGCCGCTGCGCTTCCTCAGGGAGACCGCTTAGGGCCGTGTGAGTGACCGAGTGAGGCGCGATGCGAAACAAACCCGCCACCTCGAAGGTCTTTACCTCTCGCGCGGTTATCGGGCGATAATTGTCTCGCAAAATCGGCCGCACTGAGCAGGCTTGCCACATCGAATCGAGTGCGGCGCGTTGCCCCGTGTGGCCTAAAGCACGCATCTCTCTCCAGATTTCCATGTAATTCTGAAGTCGTACGTTTCGCGACGGCGAAGTCCAGTGCCAGGCTTTAAGTACATCAGGAGGGACAAGGGGCGCGGCAAAGTCGATCTCGTACTGTTTCGTCCCCACGGTTACAAGGCCGGTGACCGGAACACACGTCTCCACCAGCAGTGCCGCTAGTTCATCCCACCAGAACTCCCGTTCGCCACCGATCGCGCCCGTTGTGAGGAAAAACGTCGCCGGATGCCCGTGGGCACGCAATATCGGGGCCGCCACGCGCGCATTACAGGCGTAGCCGTCGTCGAACGTGATCGCAGTGGCTCGCTTCGGTAGCCGGCGGCCGGCAAGAAACGTTCCGAATTCTGCAAGCGACATGACGTCCCGCTCACGCCTCAGTTCGGCGAGCTGTTCGTCGAAGTGAGCGGGCGATACGGCCAGGCCCCAGGGGTCGTAGTCCGTGTTCGCGATGCGATGGTACATAAGAACCATTGGCTTCCGCAGGAACGATCGTACGGCCGCACCTATCGCCCGCCGCGCGCGAATCACAACAAACACTCCGCATCAGGCGGCGTTTTCGCCAGATAGTGCGGGCCGTCCAACCATGTCCGGCGGGACGACGCTTTCAGCACAGCCGACGACGCGATGCCTGGGCCGCGCCTGCGTTCGACACGATTCAACGACTGATCAGATTTCATCAGCGGCGATGTCCGGCGGCCCGTAATGGCGCATCCAAGCGCGCCCGCGGCTTGACCAATGGCGCGTGCACGCCCGCTGCGACGACCGACGTATCCTCGCGCGATCGCAGTGCTTCCATCGGTCGAGCCGTGGTCGACGACGATCAGTTCGAAATCGGTGAAATTCTGCCTGGGGATGTTTTGCATCGCCTGGTCAAGGAAACGTTCCGCGTTCAGGAAAATCGTGACAATCGAAACCCTGGGCGTTGTGTCTGATATCACGGCCCCTGGGTGCCTCGCATCATTTTGCGGGCCCGTGCCGCGACGATCACCGGATAGGCCGCGTCCTTGACCAAGAGTTTCGCGCGCGGCACTTCCTCTTGGGCGAGGCCATGCAGAAAGGCCACCGCCGCAAAGACATTCCCGTTGCTTTCAACAACGACCGCAGTGGTGTCGAAGACCTCGCTCAGAAGACGCGTCAGCGACTGGGGCGTGAGGCTCCAATACCAGCTCTTCTGCCACTCGCCGCGATCAATCTGACTGATGCCTGGCACGGTCAGCAACAGGACGCCGCCTGGGCGCAGGGCGGCGTGGAGTTGTTTCAGCGCCGCCCGCATATCGTAAATCAGGTGGAGCGTTTGCGTAAGCACGATGCAATCGAAGCTTTCGCGTGGGAGTACGTTCGGCATCGAGAGATCACCGATGATCGTGGCGCCTGGATTGCCAGAATGCACATGCAGCACATCCTGCCTCTGAACACGTCCGGAACCAAAGCGCCGTGAGTAGGAATCATCCCCGACCTCCAACACACGTCCGGCGATGTCGCTCTTATGCTTATCCAGGAAGGACTCGATATAAAATCTATCGATCGGGTTTCCGCGCCCATAACCAAAATCGCCGTCTATCGGCGAGGTTTGCGCCAGGTCGCCCAGACGCACTCGACCCGGAGGGGGCACGCCCACGTGAATGGCGCGCAACCCTGCCATGATCGGCGGAAGGAAAACGCCTTTAATACGCGTATTGAATGTTTGAAATGTGTATTTCATGACGTACCAGGGCGATGCACGCAGAGCGCGGGAAAGCTTCCGAAGCCGGCGGCCCGGTTGATGAGTGCCGCCGCTCGACGGACCCTCGAGGATAATTTGCTCCGCGTAGAAGGCCTTCCACTCCAATCTTCCGGCGCGCCAGGCTCGCTGCGTTTTCGGAGTGTGATATGGCCGGACCGCATCGTACTGAACTTTGAGGGCCCAACGGAGCATTTCGAGATGATCGGATGACATGTTGTCGCCGTGCTTTCGGTATTCAGCTACGACAGCAGGATGAGACGCGATTCGGAAATGTTGAGCGATCCGCAAATAAACAGCATAATCCTCACAACGTCGGAGGGCGACGTCAAACCCCCCGCTGTCTGTGAGGACGTCTCGTCGATACATGACCGTCGCGTGCATCCCAATCAAATTGCCGCGGAGGAAGGCTGAGAATGCCTCCTCGCCGATCTTGTTGTATTTTGCTTCACTGGTAGGCACGCCTGCGCCCGAGATGTGTCGATGTGCGCCATAGACAAATGCACAATCCTGGGATCGTGCGTGACAGGCGAGGCCAGCCTCGACCGCGATTGGCATAAGCCGGTCGTCCGCATCCAGAAAAATGATCATGGCGGCTCGGGCCGCGTGGAGGCCGGCATTTCTCGCCGCCGGCAAACCCTGATTCTCCTGACGGATGAGCCGCACGCCCGCGAACCTCGTGACTACCGCACCTGGGTCATCTGTCGACTCATCGTCGACAACGATAACCTCACTGGCGGGTTGCGTCTGAGCCAGCGCGCTGGCGATCGCGTCCTCGAGAAAATGCGACTGATTGAAGGTCACGATCACGATAGCGGTGTCGGATGCGCCCGGTTCAGGAAGAGGCGGCGACGCGCCTTCGATGGGTGTGGCGTTTGCCTGCATCTCAGGTCCTTACGCCGGGATTTGACGACATTGCTCATCAACCCGGACCAGCACAGGACGCTGCGTGGAAAGTGCTTCCCAATGCCCGGATCACGGGTTTGTGCGAAACAGCACCCGGATTAAAGCGTCAGGACCACGAGCCCATGATCGGACCAGCGGCCTATTTCCCGGTGAGAATAACACACCATGATCGCGACGCCGCGTTTGAGTTGGTTCCGTTTCCTGAGCGCGTCAGGTCCGCTGGTGGACGTGTTACCACCCTATCGATGGAGCTTGTCGGTCATTGTCGTCAGAGGACTCCTTAGCAGCATTCTTGAGGATTGAGCATCGGCTTGCTGGTGCCGCTGCTGGCTCTGTTGGACGCCGGGCTAGCCGCCGAAACGAGAGACCTAACCTCTGGCACCGGATGACCCCGGCTGGAACGTACGCAGCAGAGCGCCGATAGCCCTTCGCGGGTTGAGACAGGCGAGTTGGGCAACAACAAATAGGGCGTCGCGAGGCTGGCCACTTGTGACGGCGCGCCGATAAAGCCAGACCATATAGTGCGACAGGTGGGCCCGCCTTTGTGGCGCCATCGATGGATATTCGCGGCAGATCTCATCATTGACGATTTGCATGGATCGTAACATCTGGCGCACATTGCTGGACATACTCCCGGGGCTTTGGCGGTACATCGTTAGAAATTCCGGCACGACAGCGAACCGGCCCAACCGCGCCATCCGAAAATAGAGCAGAAAATCCTCACATCCCTGAGCCGAACGAGCACGCAATGACGCGTCGTATCCGCCCGCCGCGAACACGGCCGATTTGCGCATCAGCACGGCGCTGCCATTGCCGATGAAATTGCCATGGAAAAAGAGGGCTGGCAACACATCGCCTTCGTCGGTCACGCCAGGCCTGGCCTCGATCACGTTGCCTTTCAAGTCGACAACGGTGGACCAGGTGTAGACCAACACGGTCCCTTCGCCGCCGCGCTCCAACGCATGAAGCTGTTTTCTCAGCTTGTCCTCGGACCACAGATCATCCGCGTCGATTGGCGCTACCAGATCACCCACCGCTTCGGCAATCCCCCGATTTCGGGCGGCCGCGACCCCCGCGTTGGTTTGGCGAATCAGTCTGACGCGCCCATCCGCGCGCGCATGATCGAGCACGACCTCTTGCGTGTCATCGGTTGATCCGTCGTCGACGATAACTATCTCAAGGTGCTGATGCGTTTGATTTCGGATGCTCTTCAGCGTCTCATCGATCGTGCTTGCACCGTTATAGACCGGCACGATGACTGATATAAGCTCGGATGTTCCCATTAGCCTCCGCGCCGCGGCATATATTATTTTGGAATACGCTATGAGAAACGCGTCATCGGCGCAAACGTTCAGCGCGAAAGCCGGTGGATCCGTGCCGGAGTCCGAGCCATTCACCAGGCCCGGACCGCCGATTGCCATATTCCACTACGATATCAACAAAGACCTGGACGGGTATGTTCCGGCGGCACCCTCTCTGCTGTATTTCTGGCTTGAGGACCGGCCCGTTGGTCATATTTGGCTTTTGACTCCGCACCAGATCCCTCAGTTGCGAGATGCCGCGGCGTCCACGATTGATGTGGAGGCGTTGCTCCTCGCACGACGGGAGGCCTCCGCGGAATGGCGATCACCGCTCTCGACGACGGTTGTGATCTGCACGCGGGACCGTCCCGATGCCCTGCGGCGGTGTCTTGCTTCGTTCCAAAATCAAACCAGGCGAGCCGACCAGATGCTTGTTGTTGACAATGCGTCGGCCGATGAGAGCGTTCGCGATATCGCGCGAGAAGCGGGTGCTGACTATCTTCGAGAGGAACGTCTTGGCCTCGACCGCGCGCGCAACGCTGGTGCGCTGGCGGCCCTGGGCGACATCGTTCTGTTCACGGACGATGACGTGGAACCGCATCCGCGCTGGCTTGAATGCATGACCAACGGTTTTGACGCGGACCATGTCGCGGCTGTCACCGGCCTGGTGCTGCCGGCTGAGCTAAAGACTCCCGCGCAGCAGCATTTCGAAAGGTTCTGGAGCTTCGGACGGGGCTACCGGCGCGTGGATTTTGGGCAGGATTTTTTCGCATCGGATCGAACGCGCGGATGTCTGGCCTGGAAAATCGGTGCTGGCGCGAGCATGGCATTCCGCCGCCGCGTCTTTCATGAGGTCGGGCTGTTTGACGAGCGGCTCGGCGCGGGAGCGGCCGGATGCTCGGACGACGCCGAATATTGGCACCGTCTGTTGAGCGCCGGCTGGACTTGCCGATATGACCCCTCCGCCGTATCGTTTCACTACCATCGGCGTGATGACGCCGGACTGGCGCGGCAACTCCGCGCGTACATGCGAGGTCACGCGGCGGGGTTGCTTGTTCAGTTTGAACGGACCGGACACCTGGGAAATCTTTATCGGGCACTGATCTACATGCCCGTGTTTTATATGTGGCGGGTCGTGCGATCCATCGCGTTCGGAACGACCGATCGCAACCAGTTTTTGGGGCAGGAGATTGCAGGTTATATCGCCGGGTTCTTTTATTATCTTCGCGCGCCGCGGCCGCGAAGAGCCCCCCATACCGGTCCCGGCGCGTTTCCCCCGCGGTGGACGGCGCGACGTGACTGACATGTATTGATCTACCGACCCCGCCGCGTTCCGCGCCACATGCGAGCTGCGTTCGACTGTGGTTCGATGACGGGCCGCGAAACGGCCCCACTAAGCCGTCGGGCGCTCGCGCTATGCACGACCATGAGGGGCGTCGAACTCCTGACCTTCCCGGCTTGCCGGGACGCTCTAACCCACGGTCCGGTCTACCAGTTCCTGGATCGACCGGTGTGACTTCCAGGATTTGATCTGGTGCTCGCGCTGACGTGCCTCGGCCAGCGTCGCGTAGCGCTCGCTGTGGACCAGAACCCACGGCCCCCGATTCTTCGTGTACGGGCTGTGGCCGCGCTGGTGTTCTGCGAGCCGCCGGTCCAAATCCAACGCCGAGCCAACATAGAACTTGCCCGTAGATTGACTTTTGAGAACCTAGGCGGCTGGCATTGCGAGAGATATGGTAGGCACGAGGAGACTCGAACTCCTGACCTCTACCGTGTCAAGGTAGCGCTCTAACCAACTGAGCTACGCGCCTGCGCGTGTTGCGGGAGCGACCCCACAATCATACCAAGGATTGCTGGCCCGCTTGCCGCCTATTCGCTCCACACTGGTGGGACGCGGGATGCGGGTGGCACGCGACTCATGTAGCATCAAAGTTCTTGTATGGGCGGAACGACAAGCTGTGCTTGCTGGGGTGGAAGCGGGCGAGAGCAGTTTCACCGCGAAGCCCTGGAATAAGGGGTGAATTGCGGAGCGAGCCCTGGGAAGGGGCGAGCAAAGCAAGAGGGCGAGAGCAGTTTCACCGCGAAGCCCTGGAATAGGGGTGAATTCCGGAGCGAGCCCTGGGAAGGGGCGAGCAAAGCAAGAGGGCGAGAGCAGTTTCACCGCGAAGCCCTGGAATAGGGGTGAATTCCGGAGCGAGCCCTGGGAAGGGGCGAGCAAAGCAAGAGGGCGAGAGCAGTTTCACCGCGAAGCCCTGGAATATTAGGCCGATTGGAGTCCCGTGTTCAAAGAGCTCCGCGCAGCTCCCAACCTATTGACGTTCTTGCGCCTGTGCCTCATTCCATTTCTGGTGTTGGCCGCGCTCGACTCCAACTACCGCACCGCGCTGGTGCTCTTTGTAATCGCCGGCTTCAGCGATGGATTGGATGGGCTTGCCGCGCGCGTGCTCAAGCAGGAGACGGTGCTTGGGCAGTATCTGGATCCGGTGGCCGATAAGCTGCTGCTCAGCACGCTTTTTCTGGTTCTAATGCATCAGCAGCTGGTTTCCCTGCGCGTGACCGTGCTGGTCTTCAGCCGGGATCTGGGAATCCTGATTGTTGCCGCTCTGCTCTACATCAGCTTGGGGATTCGTGACTTCCGGCCGAGCATCTACGGCAAGGCAAGCACCTGCGCCCAGATCCTTGCGCTGCTCGGAGTGCTGGTCTGCCAGATCTATGCGCCCCGGCCGCTGATTCTCTTCCGCGCCGTGGCGCTCGAGGCGACTGTCGTGCTGACGGTCGTCTCCGCTCTGCACTACGCTTGGCGTACCGCCCGCCGCCTGGCCGTTGCTGAATCCGCAGCTTCCTAGCAGGCCGCCGAAAAACGACTCAGTGGACAGCTGAGCATACAAGAATTTGAACCCGTCAGGCCTGGCGCCCTATTGCGTATCCTGTTCAGATTCTTCTTCGACTTTTTCTTCAATCGCCATGTCGTGGAACTCGTTGGAGTCGAAGACCTCTCCGCAATCCAGGCACTCGACGTATTCGACATCCTCTTCGCGCGCTACCACGCGCACCCTACCATGCTTGCACACTGTGTCCATCCGGAAAAGTAGACCCTAAAATCAGCCTTGAATCTTAGATGCTCGGCAAGATTGTACCCGCCAATATTCGCCTGTCAAATCTGTTTCCTGCAACTTTGTTGCCAGCAGGTGAAATCTCTCCCCGGACTAGAATTCTTCCCCGAATCTCCCGTCTTGCCCTAACGCAGCCAATCCGTTGAAGATTGGCTGCATATTGGCGCCGGTACACGGTGTTTGTAAAAAACGTATAGAGGCTTCGGAAGCTGCTAGTACTTGGCCACTTTGGGATCGACCTGATCGCTCCAGGCGTTGATGCCGCCAGCCATGTTCTGTACCTTGTTGAACCCAGCCTTCTTGAGAAACTCGGCCGCCCTCTGGCTGCGGGCGCCCGACTTGCAGTGCACGACGATTTCCCGGCCGGCATCGAGCTCATTGACCCGCTTCTCTAGATCGCCGAGCGGAATCAGATAGCCGTTCAGATTCGCGATCTGAAACTCGTGCGGCTCGCGCACATCGAGCAGAAAGTAATCCTTGCCCCCGTCGACTTGCCGCTTGTATTCCTTCGGTGAGATTTGGGCAACGCCGTTGACCAGGGGGCTCGCGGGAGCCTCGGGCTGGATGCCGCAGAACTGTTCATAGTCGATCAGCTTGGTTACCGTTGGATGCGCGCCGCAGACAGGGCAGTCCTGATTCTTCCTGAGCTTGAGCTCGCGGAAGTGCATACTGAGCGAGTCGACCAGCAGCAGACGCCCGATCAGCGGTTCTCCCTGGCCAAGAATCAGCTTGATGACCTCGGTCGCCTGGATCAGGCCCAAGAGTCCAGGCAGAATGCCAAGGACGCCGCCTTCCGCGCAGGAGGGAACCAGCCCCGGCGGCGGCGGCTCAGGATAGAGGCACCGGTAGCAAGGCCCATCTTGGGTGGCGAAAACGCTCGCTTGGCCCTCGAAGCGAAAAATCGAAGCATACACATTCGGTTTGCCGCTGAGAACGCAGGCATCGTTGACCAGATAGCGCGTGGGGAAGTTATCTGTGCCATCGGCGACGATGTCGAAGTCCTTGAAGATCTCCAGTGCGTTTTGGCTGGAGAGCATGGTGTTGAACTTGACAATCTTCAAGTACGGGTTCAACGCTTCCAGCTTTTCGGCCGCCGAATCGATCTTGAGGCGGCCAACGTCGCGGGTGCTGTGGATGATCTGCCTCTGCAGATTGCTCGCGTCGACCACATCGAAGTCGACCAGCCCAATCGTGCCTACGCCAGCAGCGGCAAGGTAGTAGCCAAGCGGCGCTCCCAATCCGCCTGCACCGATGCACAGCACCTTGGCAGCCTTCAGCTTCTGCTGCCCCTCCATGCCCACTTCGGGCAGAAGCAGATGCCGCGAGTAGCGCGCGATCTCGTCATTGGTTAGCGGCGGCAAGGCCGCCAGGGGTGTTTCCGTCAAAGTAGACATGTGCTGTTCCTTTTGAGGGCGACTGCTCACCTTCCACCGGCGATCGAAGGGATGATGGAAAGGCTGTCACCCTCCTTGACCGGTGTGTTCTCTCTTTCGGCGAGATGGCGAATGTCCTCATCGTTCAGGTAGACATTCACGAAGGCGCGCAATTTTCCTTCTTCTGAATACAAGTGCTTTTTGAGTTCGGGATGACTACTGGTCAGCCGTTCGAGAGCCTGACCTACGGTCGCCGCCTCCACCGTCACTATGGCTTGCTTGCCCGAGAACTGACGGAGCGGGGTCGGGATATGAATCTTCATGGATCGCGTCTCACTTTCTCACTGTTTCCCGGCGCCGGCAGAATGTTTCAGGCTCGTGCGAAGCTGGGGATGAATGGAACGACGGCCACTAAGCCGGGCAACATCGGAAGGGGAGCGCGAGAGGGCAGCCACTGCTCCCGGCAAAGTTCGCAAACTTCGGGATCGAATTCATTGATCTCATCGACTTGACCGGCTCCATGTTATTGGCTCCATTTGGCTCCATGTTATTGGCTCCACGCCGCTTGCTGAATGCGTCTGATTGCCAGTTCACCATTCAGAATACTACCCGCCCCCACGGGCTGCTCCACTTGAATCTCTTCATCCTCAAATCTCTTGTCTTGCTCGCCCGAACCGGCCAGCAGAAATGAGTTGGTCACGGCCGCCTTGCCATGTTCCACGCTGGTAATGACATAGGAGCATCCCAGCCAATGTGCCTCGGCAAAATCAGTTGGCGACCAGCGCGCCGGATGATCGGGATGCGAGTGGTAGAAGCCGACAATGTCCTGCTCCTTTTCGCGGGCATCCCGCTGTATTTTGACCAGCTCATGCGGAGAAATCTGGTACCGGTTGTGCGCCGAGTCGGTGCGCGTGTTGCCCGCCCGTACTACCGCCTCCACCTGATTGACGCTGGCCTGGGCGCCGTCAAGGCTTAGACCGAGAAGAACTCCGCAGCACTCGTGAGGATAGGTTTCTTCGCCGTGACGGCGCACTTCTTTATATGCCGCGTCACTCAACTTCAGCATTGTTCCTCCCAAAAGCGCTCGCTCAGATACTTGTCGGCCGAATCCGCGAGCACCGTGACGATGACCGCGCTTTCGCCCCTGGCCGCGACCTCTTCGGCAATTTTGAGGCTGGCGGCGACCGCTGCCGCCGCCGAGACGCCTACCAGCAATCCTTCGCTGCGTCCCAGGTGTTTGGCCATGACATATGCGCCTTCGGTCGACTGCGCCACCTCGCGGTCGGCGAGGCTCGGGTCATAAATCGGCGGCACGATGGCGGTGGCCATGTGCTTGAGCCCCTCGAGCCCGTGGAAGGGCGAATCCGGCTGCATGGAGATGCATTGGATCGCGGGGTTCAGCTCCTTCAACCGCCGCGTGACGCCGACGAAGGTGCCGCTGGTTCCCAAGCCGGCGAGGAAGTGGGTGATCTGCCCGCCGGTCTGCTGCCAGATCTCGTTTGCGGTGCCGTGGTAATGCGCCTTCCAGTTGGCCTCGTTGGCATATTGGTTGGCATAGTAAAAGCGGTCCTGATCGCGGGCAAGCTCGCGAGCTTTGCGAATGGCTCCGTCGGCGCCGTCGGCAGGGTCGGTCCAAACAACGCTGGCTCCGTATGCGGCGAGGATATGCTTGCGCTCCGGGGAGACATTCGATGGCATGCACAAGGTAACGGGAAACCCTTTGGCGGCGCCCAGCATGGCATAGGCGATTCCGGTATTGCCGCTGGTCGCGTCGAGCAGATGTCTGCCGGCGAGCAGGCCTTTGGCCTCGGCCGCCGCCACAATGGCGGAAGCTGCCCGGTCTTTTACCGATCCGCCGGGGTTCACCCATTCAGCCTTGGCCAGCAACTGAATGCCCGGAAGATGCGCCGCGACTCGAACCAGGCGCAGCAAGGGCGTGTTTCCGATTCGCTCGAAAAGAGTGCTGCCCAGTGCCTTTGTGATTGTCTCCACGCTTCCTTCTTTCAGCCCCTCACTTTCGCGGTGAGGCCTCTCCCTCTTACTGTTTTGCCGCCGCTTAGGCGGCGTTGCGGCCACCGCGGCCGGTGTGCGACAGTGAAGAAGACCTTTCCCCTAAGTGTAGACACCACCCGGATGAGTGTAACGTCCGGTGAAAAATCCCGGCAATCGATAAGCGGCGGCCAACCATGCGAACCAAAGTCGAATTTCTAAGCTTCGAGGATGTCCTCAACGTCCTGCCCAGTCTGCACTTTGATGTTCGAGAAGTGCCCAAGGTCGCAAATCAAGGGGTCGCAAATCAAGACGTCGAGAGCCGCGTGTTGGTACAAAAATATGGAGCTGGAGCTATCCTGGCACGCTCAACCCCGCCAAACCGGTCGCAGAAGGGTCGGACCCATCCAGTGGCCTGGGTCGAGAGACCGGGCCTTCTCGTGGGTGGGGAAGTCGCCACACTGCTCGACCGTGGATATCAGAAGTTTTGGAAGACCGCACGCGTCGAGGTGCCGGCGACTGCCGACTCCTTGAAAGCGGTCCACCGTTTTGCCGAGGAACTGCGCGAGGTGATCGGCGAGCCCAGCCTCTACAACGAATCTCTAGGAACAACCAGCGGCGTTTATCTCTATGACCGGGTGCAAGCTCGCGATCTGCCGCCGGCGGAGCGCCCAAAGCGGGCTTGGGACGTTGCGTCCGGTAAGACGCCCCTTCTCGACCCCGTTCCGGACAAAGATTAGGGCGTCTCGGCTATTTTTTCGTCCGTTGCCATTCCCGGTAGGCAGCGCTCTTTGAGACCTCGCGTTCCCGCGCAACCCGCTTGAGTGCGTCTTTTTCGGGCAAACCCTCGCCTTCCATCAATTCCCGCACTCGTTCGCCGACGCTTCTCCCGGCCGG
Organism: uncultured Acidobacteriaceae bacterium; assembly: GCA_963746665.1. Classification (GTDB taxonomy): domain Bacteria; phylum Acidobacteriota; class Terriglobia; order Terriglobales; family Acidobacteriaceae; genus PALSA-350. Next base: position 1,354,677 of record CAVVBW010000001.1, read on the forward strand.
CTGTGCCCCTGTTCGCGCTTCAGGCTGCTTGGCTTCCTCCCTGGCTTCAATGAGCAGCACGATTTCTCCACGGATACGTTCCCGCGACGCCAGTTGGGCGCGGACATCGGCGACGGTTCCGCGCAGAAATTCTTCGTGGAGCTTGGTCAGCTCGCGCGCGACCACGACCCGGACGCCTGCGCTCCAAACCTGCTCCACATCGGCGAGCGTCTCGAGAATGCGGTGGGGAGCTTCATAGAGGACCAACGTGAGCGGTTGGCCGGCGGCGTGGATTGCGGCCAATGCTTCGAGCTCGCTTCTCCGCGCTCCGCCCTTGGCATCGAGAAAGCCGGCATAGAAGAAGCGGCGGGTATCGAGTCCCGAGGCAACGAGAGCGGTGAGGGCCGCGTTGGCGCCCGGTACCGGGATGACCGGGATGCCGGCCTCAACCGCGGCGCGGGCCAGTCGCATGCCAGGATCGGAGATTCCCGGCATGCCCGCGTCGCTGACCACGGCCACGCGGCCGCCTTCGGCAAGCAGGCCGAGCAGCTCCCCGGCACGCGCTTGCTCGTTGTGTTCATGGCAGCTGACGGTTTTGACGCGGATGTCGAAGTGGCTCAAGAGTTTTTGCGTGAAGCGCGTATCTTCGCACGCGATCAGGTCCACGCCCTTGAGGACGCGGAGAGCACGTAAAGTCATGTCCTCGAGATTGCCGATAGGCGTGGCGACTAGGTAGAGTCCAGGCGCGAGCGGAGTGCTACTCGTCACTCCTGAATTTGCCGCTGCAGCTTGCGGCTCTCCGCGAGCAGATTCATCGAGTGCATCAGGTTCTGCAGGGTCACAATGCCGACGATGCGTTCCCCTTCCGTCACCGGCACAAGCGACAGTCCGCGGCCGCCAAAGCGGCTGATGGTGGCTCCCAGCGAATCCTCCGGCTGAGCCACATGAAAGCTGCGCGACATGATCGCCTGCACATAGCCGTTGCCCTCGCTGCGCAGCGCCTCGAGAATGCTTTGCCGGGAAATAATGCCCACCAGGCTGTCGCCGCGAACCACGGGGAAGTCATCCTGCAAGCTGTGAATCGATTTATACAATGCATCTTCGAGCGTGTCGGAGGGCGCGAGCATGGAAAACTCCGTCAGCATGACGTCGCCCATGTGCACCGTGTCGACCACACTCTGAAACAGAACGCCCTGGTCTTCGAGTTGCGCGCCGATCAGAATGAAGAAACCCGCCATCAGCAGCCAAACATTCATCAATACCAGCCCGGCGATGATCCCAACCAAGGCTAGGATTTGACCGAGGCTTGCGGCGTAGCGCACTCCCTGAGTTCGGCCACGGGTCTTGTCAAAGCCGCCGCGAAGAACTCTGCCCCCATCGAGAGGATAGGCAGGCAGAACGTTGAGGAAGCCGAGAAAGACATTCATCCAGACCAGGCTGCGAATCAGGTGTGCTGGGGTGATCCAGGGTCTCTCGAGCAAGTTAAGAGTGGGCGACATGCCGAGAATGAGCATCGCCAGAATGAGAGCGCAGCTGAGGTTGGCCAAAGGCCCTGCCAGGGCCATGTGCCACTGCACCTTGCCTTGCGAGGCGCGTTCGGTGCTGTCGGTGTTGGCATAGGAAAGCAGGCCGCCGATGGGCAGGAGCAGGATATTCCTCAGTTGCAAGCCATGGTAGGCCGCAACGACCAGGCGCGCGACTTCACGTACGGCAACGGCGAAGAGCAGCACGCACCAAAGCCCTACTCCGCGAAAGGCGGGGAGATTTGTGCTCTCCGTATAGGCGAGACAAACGCCGAGCAGCAGGACGAAGAAGGTGTGTATGCGTAGCTCGACACCCATCCATCTTCCCAGGGGGAATGACCATCCACGCATTGCTTCCGTCCTTGCTCCTTGAGGAGGGTTGAGTCGACGCGGTTGCTCGGGCCGAATCGAAGCCTGCTTCTCAAGAAAGCCGCGCCACAGAGAGACCAATCTGCTGCTGCCTGCATTGTAGAGCCTGCCTGCCGTCGGGTGTCTTCGGCTACCATCAAAACCAATGCGCGTGATTGCCGGCACATACCGCTCGCGGCCGCTAAAGTCCTCCCGGGGGTGGGCTACAAGGCCCACCAGCGACCGCCTGAGGGAAACTCTTTTTGATGTTCTGGCTGGGCGTACGGAAGGCTCATTCTTCGCCGATCTCTATGCCGGTTCAGGGGCGGTTGGCATCGAAGCGCTGAGCCGGGGGGCAAGCCAGGTCTGGTTCGTTGAGGAGGCGCCCCCGGCGGTGGGGGCGATCCGCGCCAATCTTGCCTCGCTCAAGATTGAATCCGGCTTCCGCATAGAGAGCCGCGACGTCGCTGCCGCGCTGGCCGGTCTGGCGCGGCAGACGGAGCAAAGACCCTGGGACATTGTTTTTCTCGATCCGCCGTATGAGGCTGTGGGTGCCTATAAGAGCACGCTGACCACTCTGGGAAGGCTCGCGGCCGAACTGCTGGCCCCGAATGGCATCGTCATCGTCGAGCATCGCAGTGGGAGCCGGGCCGCAGAGACAACGGCCCTCAAAGAAATCTACGGTCAGCTCCACCGCAGGCGGATGCTGACCCAGGGCGACGCTGCGTTGAGCTTCTACAGCTGCGAAGGCAAATAGCCGCCGCCGCGGTGTTCGCCCGTCTTTAGATTTACGGCGAATTCAAGCTCGCGATCGGTCTTCAAATCCCACCCGAACCCGATCAGCGTGTCGCCTTCTATGCCGGTAATTCGCAGGCCCTCCCAGCTCAACCGCGCGGTCTGCCATGCCTTGCCGCCGGGCCCCCAGGCAAGGAGGGAGTGGAAGCCGGCAAAGACCAGCAATCCATGACCGGGCAGGGCTCGTACCGCAGTGACGGGGCGGTATTCCAACTGCTCCCACTGCCGCGGTTCGGAGGTGTCGATGAGATATCCGTAGCCTCCGGCCACGGCGCACATCCAGTTTGGATGGGGCGCCCCCCAAACTCCGGTGAGCGCGAGGGGGCTCGAAAAGCCCAACGCGCAGGTGGCAAGAAAAGACGAGCCATCAGCGGAGCTGGAGGGCGGCTTCACTATGACTTCGAGCGCGCCGCGCTCCACCTCTTCCACCTGAACGGGGTAGACGAATTGCCGCGCCGGCAGAATCAAGGGGCGCGCGCGCAACACTTCTGCCTGCCATGCATGCGGAAAAGTTGCATCGATTCCCGAATCGGGCTGCGGATCGGACTTCGAGTCGGGCTGCGAATCGGGCTGCAAATCGGTCATGGCTTGAGCGAATCCTTTGGCCAGCGTACGCTCGAAAAATAGAAGTTCATTTTCCAATTCATAGGACGTCGGGCTGATGAACACCCTCTATACCGCATCTGTAACCTCAATCGGCGGCCGCAACGGTCACGTGGAAAGCTCCGACGGTGCCGTCAGGATCGATCTTGCCGCCCCGCCCTCGCTGGGCGGGCACGGCCGGGGTGCCAACCCGGAACAGCTCTTCGCCGCCGGATTCGCAGCCTGCTTTGCCGGAGCGATGGACTACATTGCGCACCAGCAGCACCTCACGCCCGGCGAGATCACCATTCAAAGCAAAGTCGGCATTGGTCCGGACGAATCCGGAGCCTTCACGCTCGCGGTCGATCTCGATGTGACCGCGCCGGGTCTCGATCAGGCCGCGGCGGAGAAGCTCGTCGCCCAAGCCCACCAGACTTGCCCATACTCCCGCGCGACCCGGGGCAATATCGAAGTGAAGATCGTGGCGCATGGCGGCAGCAGCAGTTCCTGAACAGCAGTTCTAGAAGTTCAGATTTTAGTTCTCTGGTATGGCGCCATACGCCTCGAGAGCGAGCGCTACTCGCTCGCGCACACTGGGAACGTGGATAGGCAGAGGCAGCCGGCTGCCGTCTTCGATCAGCGGGATGAGCTTGTCGAACTCCGGACCCGAGTGCGCGCCCGTCAACATGATCCTGATGGGATGAAAGAGTTCCGCGCCCTTGACGCCGGTCTCCGCCTTGATTTGGTTCACCAGCGCTTTGAAATTTTCAGGTGTCATCGCGCTGCTCTCCCCTAGTATTTTCTTGGTGAAGGCGCCGACGACGCGGTTTCCCGCGGCGGAGAAGAGAAGCGCTTGATTCTCTTGGTTTCGCTTGGCCTCCGCCGCGTCATAAAGCCAGAGCGCGGCGGCTTTGCCCGGCAACTGCTCGAGTCGGTCGACGGCGGGCAGATAGAGTGCGAGCAATCTGCCGAACCACGCCTCGATCTCGGCATCGATTTCGACATCTGTGCCGCGGGGTGGCAGCCAGTGGAGCGCGGCAAAATACGGCCACGCCAAGTCTTCGATCTCTGCAGGCGGAGCCAGTTTCATATAGTGCCGGTTGAGCCAGTAGAGCTTGTCCCAATCGAAGACCGCGGGAGAGGGCGTGACTCGCTCGAGGGTGAACTGCCGGGTGAGCTCTTCGAGCGTAAAGGTTTCGCGCTTGCCCCCTTCGGCGCCCCAACCGAGCAGAGCAAGATAATTGGTGAGAGCCTGGGGGAGAATCCCCATCTCGCGCAAACTCGCGATCGAGGTTGCGCCGTGCCGCTTGGAGAGCCGCTCCCGGTCGCTGCCCAAGATGGTCGAGAGATGGGCGAACTCCGGTACCTTCCAGCCGAAGGCACGATAGACGGCTACTTGCTTGGGAGTATTTGAGAGGTGATCGTCGCCGCGGATCACATGGGTAATCTCCATGGCCGCATCGTCGACGGCAACTACGTAGTTGTAGACGGGCATTCCTGAAGACCGGACCAGAATCGGATCGCTTACCGTATCGCTCGAAAACTCGATATTGCCGTGCACAATGTCGTGGAAGCGAAGTGGCTCGTCGGGAATGGCGAGGCGTACGGCAAAGGGTTCACCCGCCGTCGCCCGCTCTTCCGCTTCCTCGGCGGTAAGCCTTCTGCACTTGCCGGAATACACTTGAGCCTGATGCGTCTCGAGACCGGATTGGCGGTCCTCGGCGAGTTCCTCGGCGGTACAGAAGCAGCGGTAGGCTTTGCCCTCGCGCAGCAAATGCTCCGTCGCCTTGCGGTAGATCTCCAGGCGCTCGCTCTGCCGGTAGGGACCGTGCGGACCGTCGGCGAATGGGCCTTCCGTCCAGTCCAACCCCAACCAGCGCAGGTCTTCGATCAGCTGGGTTTCAAATCGTTCTTCGCTACGCTCGACGTCGGTATCTTCGATGCGGAGCAGAAATTCTCCGCCGGTGTGACGGGCGAAAAGCCAGTTATAAAGAGCAGTCCGGGCGTTTCCAATGTGCAACATGCCGGTAGGAGAAGGTGCGAAACGCACGCGTGGCTTGGATGTCTGCATGGTCTCCTCCGATGCTATCAAGGTGTGTCGCGCTCCGCGAGCTGCGGGGGGTGAATTGCGGAGCGAGCCCTGGGAAGGGGCGAGCAAAGCAAGAGGGATTGATTCAACAGCCTCTACCGCTTCGTACGAAAGTGCTCCCAGCCTTGGGTTTCGAGCGGCGCCGTCTTTCCGTCACTGGTGCGTATCGCAACCTGCGGCTGACGGCTGCGACGAGCCATGCGCCCGATCGCATGCACACCCAGGCCGCCTAGCCTTGCCGGGATCGCCGTCTCTGCCCCGGCGGTAAAAAGCAATTCGTAGTCCTCGCCGCCGTCGAGCGCATCTGCCAACGTTGCCCCGGGGTGGACAGGAACGGCCTGGGCGTCAATGACTGCGGATAGTCCGCTCTCCTCGCAAATATGCGCCAGGTCTGTCGAGAGGCCGTCGCTCAAGTCGATTGCCGCGGTGGCGAGATGTGCCCGGACGAGCTTTCTGCCCGTGGCGATTCTCGGTTGGGGGTAAAGATGAGGATGCGCGGCTGAATCTTTCTTGCGAAATGCCGCGGGACGTTCTGCGAGCGCGCGAAGCTCGGCCGCGGCTCCTCCCAAGGCGCCGGTCACATAGACGATGTCTCCGGCGCGCGCTCCAGAACGCAGAAGCGCCTGGCCCCTGGGGACGCTGCCGAGAAGCACTACATCGGCGACGACAAGCCCGCTCCCGGAATGAGCGGAGTTGGACTTGCTACCGCGTGGGGACTCCGCCGTATCCCCTCCGGCGAGCGGAACGTCGTATTGCTCGGCGACCGCGAGAAAGCCGTCGAGAAAGCGATCGAGCCATGGTCCACACAACTCCTTTGGCAAAGCGATCGAGAGGAAAGCGGCTTGCGGCCGGGCCCCCATCGCTGCCAGATCGCTTAAACCGCGAACGAGGCAGCGATGACCCACGCTCTCTGCGGGGTGCCAGCCACGTCGGAAATGGACATTCTCGAGAGAGAGGTCCGTGGTCACGACCATCTCCTCGCCCTTTGCCGGACGAAGCACAGCGCAATCGTCGCCAATGCCGAGAACCAACGCGGAACTGCCGGCTTGTGAACGAGTTCGTTGACGGATGTTGGCGATCAGGCTCCGCTCGCCCCTGGTTTGCTCGCCTTGGCTCTTCGCACGTCTACGTTTGTCTTTTGTCCGCTTTGCATCCGCCATTCGCCGTGCGTTCGAGATAGGAGCCGCCATGCAGTCAGCATACTGTGGGAACGGACATAGGGGATTCCCTGGGTGCGTGCAAGTTGGGTGGGGTCGGCCTATAATCAGTTATGGCGACCGCGCAATCTGCGCCAGTCAAGCATTTGAGTGGGCCAGAAGCGCTGGCGGCTAAGTTCCGCGAGCTTCTGGCAACGGTGCGTAAGCACCGCCCCAGTGACGACACCGCCATCATCCGCAAAGCATGGGAGTTTTGCCTCGAGCACCATAGCGGGCAGCTTCGCGCCTCAGGGGAGCCTTATGTGCTTCATCCTCTTGAGGTTGCGCAAGTCCTGGCGGAAATGGAGCTGGACTCGACCGCGATCGCTGCGGGGCTGCTCCACGACGCTGTCGAAGATACCCCGGTCACCACGGAGAACATCACCGAACAATTCGGCGAGCAGGTGGCGCACATCGTCGAAGGCGTGACCAAGATCGACAAGATCCAGTTCGCCAACCGCGAAGACCGCCAGGCGGAGAATGTCCGCAAGATGCTCCTCTCGATGGTGAGCGATGTGCGTGTGGTGTTGATCAAGTTGGCCGACCGCTTGCACAACATGCGCACTCTCGAGCACCTTCAGCCGGACCGGCAGCAGGGGATCGCGCGCGAGACGCTGGACATTTATGCGCCTCTGGCTCACCGCCTGGGCATGGGCAAGCTGCGTGGGGAACTGGAAGATCTGGCCTTCCGCTATGTGGACCCTCTGGGCTATGACCAGGTCAGCAGCGCGGTCGAAGCGCAGCGCGAAGAGGGAGAACAATTCCTCGCGGGCATCGAATCCCTGATCGAGGAGCAGCTGCGCGAGAACCATATCAAGGCGACCGTCGAATGGCGCATCAAGCGCCTCTACAGCATTTATCAAAAGGTCCAAAAGCAGCATGTGACCGTCGATCAGGTTTACGACCTGCTGGCGATCCGCGTGATCACAAACACGGTTCAGGATTGCTATGCGGTCTTTGGACTTGTCCATTCGCTCTGGCGGCCGGTGCCCGGACGCATCAAAGACTTCATCGCGATGCCCAGACCCAATCTGTATCAATCGCTGCATACCACAGTGATGGGAAACGGCGGACATCAGTTCGAGGTGCAAATTCGCACCAAAGAGATGCATAGCGTCGCCGAAGAAGGGATTGCCGCGCACTGGAAATACAAGTCGGGTGGCTCGCCGGTGAGCGCAAGGGACGAGCAACGGCTGGCCTGGGTGCGGCAGCTGGTCGAGTGGCAGCGCGAGATGACCGATCCGAATGAGTTCCTCTCGACGCTCAAGATCGATTTGTATCCGGAAGAGGTTTACACCTTTACCCCGAAAGGGAAGGTGGTGGTGCTGCCCAAAGACGCGACCCCGATCGACTTCGCCTACTCCATCCATACCGAGGTCGGCAACACCTGCGTCGGCGCCAAGGTGAACGGCAGAATCGTTCCTCTGCGAGCTAAGTTGCGCAACGGCGACATTGTGGAAGTGGTTACGCAAAACGGCCACACGCCCAGCCGGGACTGGCTGACGGTCGCCAAAAGCTCGCGTGCGCGCAACAAGATCAAGCACTGGCTGCATGAACATCAGCGGGAGCGCGCGATGGAGATTGGCAAGAAGCTGCTCGATCGCGAAGCGCGAAAATATAAGGTTTCCTTGAGCAAGCTAACCGACGCCGACTACGCGCGCGCGGCCTCCGAATTGGGTGTGGCTACGGCCAGCGAGCTGATTGCCTCGATCGGCTTCGGCAAACATTCCTCCCGGCAGGTTCTCAACAGGCTCTCGCCCGGGAGCACGTCGCAAAGCGCTCCGGAGTCCGAGGTGGCCGCCGAAACGAAGGTCGACGGCATGTCGGACACGGTCAAGCGCGTCCACATGCATGGTTCTGATTCCCTCCAGGTGCAAGGCCAGGACGAACTGCTCGTATACCGCGCTCGATGTTGCAATCCGATTCGCGGCGAAGAGATCGTCGGGTATGTTACGCGCGGCAAAGGCGTCGCCGTCCACGCGCGGGGCTGTCCCAACGTACAAAATCTGCTCTATGAGAGCGACCGCCGTATTTCCGTGGAGTGGGGCGCCGCCGCCGGGGAGGCTGCTGGCCGAAAGACCACCTATCCGGTCAAGTTGACCGTCTACTGCGACGATCGGGCAGGCATGCTCAAGGAGTTGACCGCGGTCATCAGCGACGATGGCACAAATATTCGCGGCGTGGACTCCAAACTCGCTGGCGCCTCCGAGGCGGCTGTGGACTTTGTCGTCGAAGCCGACGATATGCATCACCTGGAGCGGATTGTGACCGGGCTCCGTCGCGTTCCAGGTGTGCGCGAGGTACACCGCGCCCACAAAGTCTAAAATGGCTGCATGAGCACTTCGCACGAATCCCTTTCGAGCAAGGCAAAGGTTTCAACCGGGCTAGCGCCGGCCGCCATCGGTCCCTATTCCCAAGCCGTCGTGAGCGGCGATTTCATCTACACATCGGGACAGGTCGCGCTCGATCCAAGCAGCGGCCAAATGGTCGCGGGCGGAATTCGCGAGCAGACGGCGCGGGTCCTCGAAAACCTGAAGGCGGTGCTCGCCGCGGCGGGCAGCGATCTGGGCAAGGTCCTCAAGACGGTGGTTTTCTTGAAGAACATGCAAGATTTTTCCCTCATGAACGAGGTCTATGCGGTCTATCTGGCCCCCGAGGGTGCCGTGCCTCCGGCCCGTTCCACGGTCGAAGTCGCAAGACTGCCAAAAGATGCCTTAGTCGAGATCGAAGTGATCGCCCGGCTTTAATCACGCCGGCGCAAGTTCAGTCGAAGAGGCTGCAAATCAGGAGCGAAGCGTATGGAACCGGAACCAGTGCCCAAGGCGGAGAAGGTCGAGAAAGTGGAAAAGACCGATGCGGAGTGGCGTGCGGAGCTGACGCCGGACCAATATCGCATCATGCGGCAAAAGGGAACCGAGCCGGCTTTTTCGGGCGCGCTCAATCATAACCACGCCGATGGCTCCTACAGCTGCGCGGCGTGCGGAGCGCATTTATTCAATTCCGATACGAAGTTCGACTCAGGGAGCGGATGGCCGAGCTTTTGGCTGCCGGCAACCACGGATGCGGTCACGACCCACGAAGACCGGAGTTACGGCATGCGGCGTACCGAGGTGATGTGCGCCCGCTGCGGAGCGCATCTGGGACACATCTTTCCCGATGGCCCCAAGCCAACCGGACTTCGCTATTGTATTAACTCGGTGTCTCTGGATTTTCAGCCCGAGAATGAGCGGACTTAGGCCTTAACGACCTTGCCCGCTTTGATGCAGCTGGTGCAGACGCGAAGGCGCTTCTGCCCGCCGTCGACCTTCGCCTTGATCGGCCGGAGATTGACGTTCCAGCGGCGGCGGCTCACATTATTCGCGTGCGAGATCTTGTTGCCGAATTGAGGACCCTTACCGCAGATTTCGCAGACCTGAGCCATAACCAAACTCCAATATTCTTTCTATTTTGAGTATTTCGCGCAAAAGGGGTTAGCCAGCCGGGAAGCATGCTCACCGTGTCCGCGAAATATCAGTATATACTGCCGCGGAAGATCGGATGATCCGATGGAGCGTGACCTTGCGGACCACCCTGAACCCCATCCGCAGGTAGAGCTCGATGGCGTGATGGTTCGCTGCTCCAACAGACCTTGCCGTCGCGCCGGTGATTGCGCACAAGCTGCCAGATAAGACTCGCGGCGTAGCCCTTGCCGCGGTGAGCGGGATGCGTACAGACGCCGCTGATCTCGGGGTAGCCGTCGGGCATCAAACGCTCACCGGCCATCGCGATCAGCTCGCCGCCGGATCGCACGCCGTAATAAGACCCCATTTCACACGTTCTGCTGCGGAAAAAGCCGGGGAAGGCAATGTTCGTGAGCGCGACCATTTCCGCTGCATTTGCGTCGGAAAGTGGAACGATTTCTATCGTTGGATCAGGCGGCGTGACCCCCTCCTCAAGCACCATCTGCAGGCACTCCAGAGTTTCTCCAAAAACGAGTTCTGTCCCGCGTGGGTAACGTGCTCCTATGAGCCACATCGACTCTCCCGGGAGAAGGAGCGAGTGAAGCTGTTTGAGGGCTATTGCGCTCGGCGCGGCAACTGCGGCAAACGGAGCGACGTCGGCGGGATATCGGCATGCGTCGCCGGCCGAAACGGCGAAATGGCGATGCGCCGTTTGGAGAGAATGCCACGCGGGATTTAGGAAAATATCCTCTGGTAGATCGGTTAGATCGGTCATTTTCTTAAAACATACGCTCGATGCCGGTCGCGAATTAGTTCGTCACCCACTTGTCGAAGCGCGAGGAATATAAATTGGCCAGATAGACGGCCTTTTCATCCGGGCAGGCGATTGCGTGAATGGAATCGAGCGTGCCCTGCATGCGGCCCGGGCGGCCGAACTGACCCAGGATCTTACCCGACAGATCCATCTTATAAACCTTGCCCACGCTCCCTACGAACATCACCTGGTTCGCTCCCTTGGTGAGACACAGCGACCACGGCGCGGTGGGGAGCCGCCAGACACTTTTCAGATTGCCCTCGGTGTCGAAGGCCTGGATGCGGCTGTTGCCCCGGTCGGCGACATAGATGACGTCGTTGTTGTCCACCACCAGGCTGTGCGGAGTATTGAAATCGCCCGGTTTGGTGCCGCGCTCGCCCCAGGATTTGACGAAGTTGCCGTCCTTGTCGAACTTGGCGACGCGCGAATTGCCGTAACCGTCGGAGACAAACATGCTGCCATCCTTGCTCCAGCCGATATCGGTTTCCTGATAGAACGAGGATTTGCTGGGTACGGCGCCCGCGATCACATGGGTTAGGAAGGTCCAAGGTTCCGCCAACGTTCCTAGAGTGCCCACGGTGCGGCCTTCGGAATCGAAGCGGAAAATCAGGTTATCGGCGGCATCTACATACCAGAGATTGCCCTGCGGATCGAAGCGCACTTGATGGGCGCCCAGAAACAGCTGCGAGCCCTCGCCAAAGGAGTCTATAAAACTCCCGTCGGGCTTGAACTCGAGCACCGGATGATAGCCGCGATTGAGTCCAACGATATTGCCGTTGGGGGCGACTGCGATGCCGCTCACACGGCCAATGACATAGTGGGCAGGATAGTGGAAGAAGCCCTCCACCAAATGGAACGGCATTTCCGGTACCGGCGCGGCCGCCCCACGGCCGCCGTCTTGGTCATCCTGCGCATTGCCCGGCGTGACGAAACAAAGTGCCATCGCCGCGCCGCATAGCGCGGATGTCAACAGATGTGTCTTTCTCATCATTGGCCTCCCCAGCCATTGAATTTAGTGTGTCGGCAAGCTTAGGCTTGCCCTCACGCTTCGGCAAGCTCAAGGGGCAAGCTCAAGGGAGGATCTTTGCTTTCCTCGTGCCGAGCCGCATCGCGCTTGCTTGCCGTTGAATCCGACCGCAATCTGGAAATTTGGAGTTCCTTAGGAAGCTCAAAGAGTGCATCGGAGATGTGCGTCAACTGACCAGAGAGCAAGGCGCGCACCGATAAACAGCGTGATCCATTAGAATTCCAGGGGCTAGTATGCCTGCACGTCAGAAGAGAGAATCAGATACGCACGCTTCGCACAGGACCTTTGGATTGTTCTTAGCGTTCGCCTTTCTGAACTCCGTTCTGCAGTGTCATACTCTTTTAGAGAGCGCCTTGTTTCATTCTTTTCGGCGAGATATTCGGTGCGCGTTCTTACATGGATCCAATCGAAAAGCGACCTTTTTATCATCCCGAGTTAGACATCGTGCGTTTTGGTGCTTTTCTTCTGGTCTTTATCTCCCACGTTTTCTCGATCCCCCAAAACTCCTTCCGCCGTTTTGGCCATCCGCTCGACGACATTGTCGGAGGCCTATTTTCGGGTGGCATCTATGGCGTCGACCTTTTCTTTGCGCTCAGCTCGTACCTGATCACAGAGCTGCTACTGCGGGAACTGCGCGAGAGGCGTACGCTTCATGTGAAAGCCTTTTATCTCCGGCGTATCCTACGGATCTGGCCTCTTTACTTCTTTTTCCTACTCTGTGTTCGTCCCCTGTATCAGGCTGCATTCCCTTCCGGCGAACATTTCAGCCGTTTCGATCTCGCCGCTTTTCTCCTGTTTTCCGGGAATTGGGTTCGGACATTAGGCATCGCCGCTCCCTTGTGGTCGATCTCGATCGAAGAGCAGTTTTACTTGGTGTGGCCATTGACCATGAAACGGTGGTCCCGTTATCTGCCGCAAATCGCAACCGCTCTTATCGCAATTGCAAGTCTGATGCGTTTGTGGTCTATTCTGGCTCACTCTGACTCTTTGTTTTTTTCCAGTGTGTGGACCAATACCTTCGCCCGACTCGACCCGATCGCTGCGGGTGCATTGCTCGCGTATTCATTGCAAGGCAAGGCTCCGGTCTTGCGATTAAGTACACGGGCCCTCATACTATTTGCCGGCTTTGCGCTGATCATTACTGCCGGACGCGAGGGCAATACTGGCGGATGGCTAGCACTCATTACATATCCTTCAGTTGCCATTGCTGCCGTTCTGATTATTGTGTCCGTGTTGGCTCCGGTCGGCACCTGGAAACCAGGAAGAGGGGCCCAGGTTCTGATTTACCTCGGAAAAATCAGCTACGGTCTTTACGTCTTCCACATCCTCGCATTTAGGCTCGCTGCAAGCATCCCATTTAGCCAAACCGGCAAACTCTCCAAGATAGCAATCAGCACTTTTCTAATAAGCGTTCTGTTTGCAACCTTGTCCTATCAGCTCATCGAAATGCCATTTTTACGCCTTAAGAAACGTTTCACCTACGTCGATTCGCGAGTTGTTTCAGGAGACTCCAGGAAATCGAGGCAAACCGTGGTGTGACAGTTGCCCTACGGGCGCGACGAGCATGTCTAGCTGGTCCTGTAGAAGCCGCCGGAGTACTTGGTTTGAAGGCCCAGGCCGATGGCGGCGCCAATGGCGAATAACCACCGAGGGTCCTCGGATTTGAGGAGCCGGATGGTGAAGTAGGCGATGAGCACCCACCACAGCATTTCAAAGGAGGTGTACTGGAATTCCGTTGCCTCAAACACGGGGAGGGGCGAGAAGGCCACGGCGAGAGCGGTTATGACCTGCGCGAGGCGTCCGCCGCCAAGGTCGCGGGCCATGAGGCCGGAGACAAAGATGAGGATGGCTTGGGCGATGACCGAAAAGAGCCTAAGGCCGACGATGGAGAGGCCGAAGAGACTGAGGCTGATGCGCTCAACGAGGGGCGTGAGCGGGGGGAAAGCGACAAATCCCCAGTCGAGGTGGCGCGCGTCTGAGAGGAACTGCAACTCATCGCGATGAAATCCATAGCGATTGTCGGTAAGGAGATGGAAGAGCGCGATGGCGGCGGTGATGGCGAGCAGGACGAGGGTATCGGACCGGCGATTGCTGGTTGGGGAAGGCTGATCGCGGCTGATCGAAGACAAAGCGGGCTCCTGATGATTGCTTCAAGGAAGTTTACGCGGGAGAGCGGGGATGGGTTCCGTTGCGGCTATCCCCCTGCTTGCCGTTGACGGGATAGCTATAGGCCGGGGGAAATTCACCCCCCGTCAACTGATCGATCAACGGGGCGAGGTGCATCGTTCTTTGGCTCCGGAACGAAAGCAGAAAAAGATCACAGCAGCGGCAACCAGCAGTATACTGTCGCCGCCGGAAAAGCAAGATGGAAATTCCGGCCAAATAGGTCGGATGAAAAGAGGGGGATAATCTTGAGACAACGTCAATCGGTTTCAAGAATACTGGTCAGAGCCTTTGGCTTCGCCGTCGGCCTAGGGCTTTTCTTGGTACCCAGTTTCGTTGCGGCCCAAAACGATTGGTTGACGTGGGGCTACGACCAAGAACGCACCGGCTGGAACAAGTCTGAGACCACTCTTACGAAGCAGAACGTCTCGCATCTGCAATTGAAGTGGAAATCTCAACTTTCTACTAAACCGGTGGATGTGGTTCTTTCCACGTTGACGGCGCCGGTGGTTGCCACGATCGACGGGGCGCAAGGCCCAGAGACACTCGTGTACGTGGTCGGCAGCGATAACACCGTGTACGCGCTCTATTCAGAAACCGGCGAACTTGCCTGGCAGAAGGCGTTCCCGAACCCACTAAAGGCCCCGGTAGAATCGAAATCGTTGCTTTATCAGTGCCCGAACACGCAAAATGCCACGCCCGTGATCGATAAAGAGGCCGGGATCATCTATGTCTCGACGAGCGATGGCAAGCTGCGCGCGCTCGATCTGAAGACCGGCCAAGAGCGCATGCAACCGGCCGATTTTACAATTCCATTCGCGCGGAACTGGAGCCTGAATTTGATCGATGGCGTCGTTTATACAGCCATGGGTCGCGGTTGCGGCGGGGCGATGGGACACTTCACAGCCCTCGATCTGAAAGATCCAGCGCATCGCACGGTCGAGTTTTACTCGAGCAACGGCAGATCCAGCGGGGCCTGGGGAAGGGGCGGACTGGTTCTCGGACCGAAGGGCCTTTACGCGCAGACGGCCGATGGTCCGTACGACCCGGCCGCGGGAGAGTTCGGCGAAACGCTGCTCGAGCTGAGTTTCAAAGACCTCCGTTTGGTAGGCAGTTACACTCCGTCGAATTGGCAATATTTGAACGGCAAAGACCTGGACCTCGGCTCGACGGACCCGGTGATCTTTCCATTCCAGAAGTGGTCGCTGCTGGCGTCGACGGGGAAAGAATCGGTGATCTCACTTCTCGACGCAAATGAGCTGGGCGGAACCGACCATCACACGCCGCTTTACGTTTCACCGCGATATGGCAATGATGAGGCGAAGCTGCACGACCGAGGGATATGGGGATCGATATCGACGTGGCAGGGCGAGCAGGGACAACGGTGGCTGGTGATGTCGATGATGGGCCCACCATCAAAAGATGCGCCGCCGTTCAAATATTCATACGGAGACGCGAAGGTTGGCAGCATTATGGCGTTCCAGGTGGAAATGGATACCGCCAAAGGAACACCAATGATTACGCCGATTTGGATCTCGCGGGAAATGCACGCTCCCGATCCGCCGACGATCGCCAATGGAGTGGTATACGCGCTTCAGACAGGGAGAGACGCCACCGAATCCCGCGGGTCGCCGAAACCTGGTGTTACGATCGGCACCAACGCGATTCTATACGCGCTCGATGCGGAAACCGGAAAAGAGCTTTACTCCAGCAAGGAGGCCATTGATAGCTGGGCGCACTTCAGCGAACCGGTCGTCGTGGGAGACAACGTGTACGTTTGCACGTGGGATGGGAAAGTCTACGCGTTCGGCCTGAAAAAATGAACCGTGTTCGCGTGTCTTGCGCATGGGCACTCTCTTTCCAGCCACCATGCATGGTGGCTGTGCAGCAAGCACCTTTCTCCCCCTACCCTGCCTGCCGTTGACCAAAGCCGGCCCAGACAGTAAACTTTAAAGGTTTGGCGATCTTGCGTACGGCGCGCCGGTTTACTGCGCCTGCCTGAGCAATGTTGGTGCGATCTGCTCCCCTGCCGGCTGCGGGTTTGAGCATGTCCAGCAAGAAAAACTTGTGTCCGCCCAAGAATGTTCTGTTCACGCTGCGGTGTTGCCCCGGCGTCTGGAGGTTTTATGTACGCGGTGATCCGCACAGGTGGTAAACAGTACCGCGTCTCCCCGGGGGACGTTCTGAAGATCGAGAAGACCTCGACCGGGGTCACGGAAGACAAAGTCGAGTTCAGCGATGTGCTCGCAGTCTCAGGCGATGCTGGGCCGGTCGTGAATCCGCTCTCCGCCAAGGTCCTCGGCAGCGTACTCAGCCAAGGCCGCGGTGACAAGATACTGGTCTTCCATTTCAAGCGGAAGAAGCAATACAAAAAGTTGCAAGGGCATCGCCAGGCGTACACGCAAGTACGTATCGATGCCATTCAGGTGGACGGCGAAACCTATGAGGCTGAGAAGAGCGCCGGGCAATAAAATCTTCCACCTGGTGGGGAGAGCATTTTCTCCCGCAAACTTTTGTTCTGAGCGCAAGGATGTGAAATGGCACATAAAAAAGGTTTAGGCAGTTCGAAAAATGGCCGCGATTCGAATGCGCAGCGGCTGGGCGTCAAGATCTTTGCCGGTCAGGTCGTGACCGGCGGCTCGATTATTGTTCGCCAGCGTGGCACCAAGCTGAAGCCTGGTCTGAACGTTGGCCGGGGAAGCGACGATACGCTCTTTGCCAAGATCGACGGACGGGTGAAGTTTGTCGATCGCGGAAGGACCGGCCGCTTCGTATCTGTTGAAGCTGTCGAGGCCGGGAGCCCAACGACCTAATTTTTCCGCAGCCCTGTTAGAGATTTCTCAAATGCTCTAGCTTCTTCGTGCCCGGAAGAGCGAGCTTCGCTGCCCGAAAAGAAAGCAGACAAAAAAAGGTCCCGAAGACTCGGGACCTTTTTCTTATGGCGCTCGATCTGTGATGAGCCTCAGCTCGCCACTTTGAGTGAGTTCTTGGTCATGATGCGGTCGACGACTTTCTCCACGTCCTGAAGGAAGAAGTCGTTGCTTGGTGCGGCCATCGCAACCGAACCGCCCGAATGACCGATCGCAATGGCGACCTCGTTCCAACGCGCCAGAGGCGAGGTCACAGGAAGCGCGACCACCTGGCGTGCCGGTTCCCTTTGCACGAAGTACGCGGACCAGATCATCAATGTAAGCAGACCGGCGCCGGTATCCATGATGCTGATCGGCGAGGTGACAATATTTTTGCCCCCATGGTTGGCGAAGAAAGCGGTGGCGATCAGGTTGCTGGCAGCCATGATGCCGAAGCCGAAGCTGATGCCGAAGATGCGGCTGCGATAGGAGAGCCCAAGCTTTCCGGCGGAGAGCATGAGGAATAGCAAAAGTCCAAGCAGGAAGATGCTCTCGCAGCGCATCAACTGGTCGCACATGCCAACCAGAAACTTAAAACCGGGAAGGCGCGGCGTAAGAGCGCCTGCCGTTGCGGCGACAAAGGAGAGGCAAGCGACCCAACGGAAGGCTACCGAACCTAGCCGCTTGAGACCGGGCAGCGGCTCGAGCGCGTAGTCGAACAACTCTTGAATCACAAAGAAAATCGCGATGGCGCCCGCGGTGTACAGCGACCAATAGGTATAAAAATACCAGCTGTAAATCGTCGTTGCCGCGACATGCACAAAGAGATGGACATGAAGCAGGCAAGCAAGGGCCAAGAACGAGGTCAGCCGCAGCACGAAGTAGGTTAGAAGTGCAGGGAAGCGCTTACGCTCCTTGGTGCACAAAAAAGCAACCAGTGCTATCGCCATCAGGAGCGGTTCAGCAGCATAAAAGATATTCAGTACTGTGCCGGACATAGGGACTCCGTTTACGAGTTTGAGAATAGCTCGAAACGGGTCGGGGCTCAACCCAAGAATTTAGTTACACATAGCACGAAGGTGCTACCTTGGGCCGGACACGGTACGCTGGTTATCTCCAATGGTGCCCAACTGCTCATCCTCGCAACTACGGGAGGCAGCCGCTCTCGCCAGGCTCGCAATCCGGGATGGGCATTGAGTTTGAGACGACCATATTGCTGTGAGTCGATGGGGTGGGCATGGTGGTTTTAGACGAGAAGGCGCTGGCAATTGCGCCGGCGAAGACCAGACCGAAGACGGAAACCCGAACCATAAGTTTCATTGTGAGGTTACCTCGAGAGAATTTTGTTAGTTACGAACTGGTGTTTCAGAACAACACCGACTATAGTCGTCTTAAAAGTTAAGTCTATTGTTTTCACATACTTTATAAGGTATTAACCGATCCAGTTACCGGGGTACCTAGCGAAATCTGATTTCAGGTAACCATTTTTGAGTGCGTTGATGGGGTCTATAGTACCCTAAAAGTGGTGACTAAAGTAAGGAACATTGGCTTCGGTGTTCTCCTTTCTCCCCAGCCGGTTTTGCGCCTTTCCTGGTGCCCCTTTCCTCCTGCCCTGGTTTCCCCAGATTGCCGTCTGAAACTCCAGCGGAAAAGGGGCCTGAGGTGCTAAAATTGAATGTGTCAAAGTGCCGTCAAGCCTTTCGTTTTCAATCTGTTGTTTCGCTCTCGGCCATGCGGGCCCCGGAGCGCTTTTAAACGACATAAACGACATATCAGCGGAGTTTCATGTCCACCAAAGAAGTTGCTGTTTCTACTAATCTCCCACCGGCAGCTGTGCGCGATAGCTCGTCCATTACTCCCAATTCTCAAGACACCTACACCGGGGAGAACATCAAGGTTCTTGAGGGGTTGGAGGCGGTTCGCCTCCGGCCGGCGATGTACATCGGCTCGACCGGCGAGCTCGGATTGCACCATCTGGTCTATGAGGTGGTTGACAATTCTGTCGACGAAGCGCTCGCTGGCCATGCCTCGCATGTCGATGTGACCATCCATATCGATAACTCGATCACCGTGGTCGACGACGGCCGGGGCATCCCTGTCGATGAGATGGAGGTTCCCGGCGGCGAGCGGATGCCCGCCGTGCAGGTGGTTCTCACCAAGCTGCATGCGGGGGGAAAGTTTGACTCCTCGACCTACAAGGTTTCCGGGGGGCTGCACGGCGTCGGTGTTTCGTGCGTCAACGCTCTCAGCGAAGAGCTCAGCGTCGAGATCTGGAAGGATCAGCACACCTACGAGCAGGACTATGCGAGGGGCATTCCCATCACCAAGCTCGCGCAGACAGGCAACACCAAGAAGCGGGGCACGCGCGTCCACTTCCTGCCTGACCGGTCGATCTTTACCTTCACCGAGTTCAACTACGACACGCTGGCGCAACGATTGCGCGAGCTTGCATTTTTGAACAAAGGTCTGGAGATCACATTGGTCGACGAGCGCACCACCGATCCCAAAACTGGTGAGGCGAAGCGCTCCGATTTCAAATATTCCGGCGGTATTGCGGAGTTCATCAAGCACCTGAACCGCGGCAAGCAAGTCCTCCACGACAAGCCGATCTATATGGAAGCCTCGCGCGACGGCGTGGAGATGGACATTGCCTTGCAATACAACGACAGCTATTCGGAGACCGTCTTCAGCTTTGCCAACAACATCAACACCGTCGATGGCGGCACGCATCTCTCCGGATTCCGCACCGCGCTGACCCGCACCATCAACAGCGCCGGCCAGCAGATGGGGCTCTTTAAGGATGTTAAGGAGAACCTCTCCGGCGAGGACGTGCGCGAGGGGCTCGTGGCGGTGGTGAGCGTGAAGCTGCCACAGCCGCAATTTGAAGGACAGACCAAAGGCAAGCTGAACTCCGACATCGCCGGGATTGTGCAGGCCTTTATCAACGAGCGCCTGGGCATGTTCCTCGAACAGAACCCTCCCATCGCCAGGCGCATCATCAACAAGGCGATCGAAGCGGCGCGCGCGCGCGAAGCCGCGAGAAGGGCGCGGGACCTGACGCGGCGCAAAGGCGCGCTCGACGGCGGAGGACTGCCAGGGCAAGCTCGCCGATTGCAGCGAACGCCAACCGGATCGCTGCGAACTCTATCTGGTCGAGGGCGAGTCAGCCGGCGGGACCGCCAAGCAGGGCCGCGACCGGAAGTTCCAGGCAGTACTGCCGCTCAAAGGCAAGATCCTGAACGTCGAGAAGGCGCGCTATGACAAAATGCTCGGCCACGAAGAAATCCGGGCCATGATCACCGCCCTCGGCTGCGGCATCGGTAAGGAAGATTTCGACGTCGCCAAGCTGCGTTACGGCAAGGTGATTCTGATGACCGATGCCGACGTTGACGGCTCGCACATCCGCACCCTCCTGTTGACCTTCTTCTTCCGCCATATGCAGGAGTTGATCAGGCGCGGTCATGTCTATATCGCGCAGCCGCCTCTTTATCGCATCAAGAAAGGCAAGTTCGAGCAGTACATCAAGGATGACCGCGAGTTCGTGCAGGTCATGGTCAAGCGTGCCTCCGATGGGATGGTCCTAACCTCCGGGGCGAAAGGCAAAAAACTCCAAGGCGCGGCCCTCACCAGGTTCATGGGGCAGCTCAACGATTATCTGAGCTTCTTTGAGAAGGCCAACAAGCGCCTGCGCAACGAAGAGATCACGGAGCTTTTGCCGAAGCTCGAGTTGATGCGCCGCGGCGACTTCGAAGCGGAAGGCGCAGGACCTGCCGCAGTACCCACAAAGATCGGCAAGCTCCACGCCGAGCTCGAGAAGATGGCCAAGCGCTTTCAATTTAAGGCAGTCTCCAAGCCGCGATACGACGAGGAGCACCGCATCTGGTCGATGAGCTTCACCGATGCCCAGGGCGCGGAACGCCACATCGACTGGATGCTGGCCTCGTCTCCCGAATTTCGCCAGATGATGGCCAAGTATGCGCAGATTCGCGAAGAGCTCGAGCCGCCCTTCCTTATCGAATACGTAGGCAAGTCCGCCGCTGCCGAAGCAGAAGAGAGCGAAGCCGATGTGCCTGCGGTGGAGGAGGCTGCCAAGCCCAAGAAGACCGCTCGCGCAGTGCCCGAGCCGGTGACCAAGCAGACCGCGCGCGAGCTCTTTGACTACGTGATCGAGCAAGGCCGGCGCGACTATCAGGTACAGCGCTACAAGGGCCTGGGTGAGATGACCGCGCCTCAGTTGTGGGAGACGACGATGGATCCCGATCGGCGCACACTGGTCTCCGTCAAGCTCGAAGACCTGGCCGAGACCGAACAGATCTTTACCACGTTGATGGGAGAAGATGTCGAGGCGCGTCGCAAGTTCATCGAGGAGAATGCCCTCGACGTCAAGAACCTCGACATCTAGGAAACCTCCGCGCCTCTGAACCTCAGCGGTTGGGATAGCAACCGATTGTTGTCTACACAACGGACAGATCTGTATGCTGATTCGCGGGAGCTTTCCTGTGATCGCGCGATTCCTCCTTGCCTTATTTGCTCTTGCAGCTCCTTACGCTTTCGGTCAAATTGGCACGTACTACGGACCTGTCACTACCCACCTAAAAGCCGGCGATTTATCACCCGGCATCCGATTCAACACAGTCTCGAGCGCGCCCGGCTCCGCGCAGAGTGGCCAGGCGGTTCTGAACGCAGAGCAATACAGGATGCCGCGCCCCGACGAGAATAAGCCGAATTTTTCGCCATCCTACACGCTCCACGTTTCGCCGTCGCAAGGCGAAAGGCGCGGCAACTTCGGTGGCGATGACTTCTGGGCTCTCGAAGGCTATACGCTCAAAGAGGCGATCGACGCGATCTACAATGTCAACCCGGTCCTCGTTCATCTGCCCGCCTCCCTTGATGATGGCAAGCGCTATGACTTTGCCCTTGTGTTGCCCGAACCAGAAGACCGGGAGAAGATGAAGGATCGCTTGAAGCAGGGGCTCCAGGATTACTTCCATCTCGCCGCCAGACAAGAAAGCCGCCTGGTGGACGCATATGTTGTCACCACCGCACCTGATCGCAAGCCGCCGGCGGTCAGACCCCCGACCAACGAAAGGATGGGAGGCTCTATGGGGACTTCTACCGTCATCGAAATTGAGGCTCCTGGCGGTCTTGACGAGGTAGCGGCAGGAGCGAAGCCACTAAGCATCGGCGCCATCCGCAGCGTGTCCGTCGACGGTACCGCAGATGAGTTCTGCCGCACGTTGGAAGCCGAACTTGACCGCCCAGTCGTCAATGAGACGAATCTGCAGGGCGAGTTTGAATTTCGCGTGGAGAGCAGCAAGGGCGTGAGGAACGACTTCCTCAAGGATCTTCGCGATCAATTGGGCCTTGTGATCACGCCAGCCCAGCGAAACGTAGAAATCCTAGTGTTTGAACCCCGCTGACGAACGGGTCCCCATATCTGGCGGGCTCTTCGACAGATGTGGCGAACCGAGACCGTGTGCATCGAGATCCGTGGTATCCCACATCTCCCAACAAAGAGCGTTGGGAAAATTCATTCTTTAAATCTTAATGCGAGCGCATGCGCGAGAATCTGCATAGTCTCTTATGCTCTTATCACTTACTCAATGGGAGCGGCGGGCATGGCGCGAGTGGCGGTGGTGGGTGTAGGAGCGATCGGTGGAGTGCTGGCGGCGTTGCTGGATGCGACAGGCCAACATGAAATTACGCTGTGTACGCGGCGGCCGCTCAAGGAATTGACGGTGAAGACGCCGGAGGGCGTGGTGCTGGTAAAGGCCCGGAACTTGACCGAGCCATCGCAGGCGGACGCGGTCGACTGGGTTGTGATTGCGACCAAGGCGTACGACGCGGAGGGAGCGGCGAAGTGGCTGCCGGGGCTTGCCGCCAACGGGGCGCCTGTGGCGGTGGCGCAAAACGGAGTCGAGCATCGGGAGCGATTTGCGCCGTGGGTGCAGCAGGAGCTGCTCGTGCCAGTAGTGGTCCGAATCTCTGTGGACCGGCTGCCAGATGGAACGATGTGGCAGCGCGGGGATGCGCGGATGACGGTCGAAGAGGGGCGTTTGGGACGGGAGTTTGCCGAACTGTTCAAGGGAAGCAATTCGGAGGTTGTCGTCACGGAGGACTTCAAAACGGCCATGTGGCGTAAGCTGTGCGGGAACTCGACGGGGACGCTTTCCGTCTTGGCGAAGAAACCGTTTGGCGCCTTTCGCACCGAGGCGCTGTCGCCTGTGGCGTTCGAGATGGCGCGCGAATGCGTGGCGGTGGCCCGTGCGGAGGGTGCGAATCTGGACGACAGCGTGGCTCAGCGTGTGGCCGATGGGATTATGAACGGCAAAGGGGATCGAAACAATTCGATGCTGGCAGACCGCTTGGCGGGACGGCCGATGGAGATCGAGGCCCGGAACGGCGTGATCGTGCGGCTGGGGGAGAAGCATGGGATTCAAACGCCGCTGAACCGCATGGCGGTGGCGGTGCTGCAGGCTAAACCAGAAGAACGGTGAACGCCTGGAGTCGCATGTTGGTTCCAAATGATTGAACTGCCCACGAGGAGGCCACCTCGAAACAGTTAGGCATCCACGATGGCTCCTACAAAGTCGCGGATCACGGGCGACAGCTCACCCCTCAGGCTCCTGCGCTCCGGCTGGAACAACATTCCCACGAAGAAGGGATGTCCAGAGAGTTCAGCTCCGCGCACTTCACCATCGGGATCGCGCGCCGTGGCTCGTAGCGGACCTGTGAAGAGTTCCCGCTCATACTTTGGATTGGGTCCATAGCTGCAACGATACCCTTCCACAATTCTTGGCATGCCGTAGCTTCGGTAGAGAAGGCTACCCTCGGCCAAAATCAGATCCATCTCTTTTTCAATGAGCGAACAGGTCAGAGGAACAATGAGCGGCAGCGAAGCATGAGGATTCGCCTCGGTATGATCGGCCTCGGTCAGGCCCTTTACATTGCGGGCATATTCAATGAGAGCGTGCTGAAAGCCGCCGCAGGTACCGAGAAATGGAATTGCTCTTTCCCGGGCTACTCGAATCGCTTCGAGCGCTCCCTGTGGGTTGCGGTAAGGACTGGCCGGGACGCACCAAACTCCATGACAGCCCGCAAGCGCCGCTTCCGCGTCTTCAATCTGCGCGGTGTGGACCCACACTGCTTCCACTGTGACTTGATGGTGCTGAGCTGCCAGACTGATCGCGAGGGGAATCGCTTGATGGGCAGGGACAGAAGGGTTGTAATCTCCCACAAGGGCAATACGGCAAGAATTCCTCATGGAATCTCAGTTTACCTGCATATCACTCCCGCCCGCGAAGCCGGGCGAGTTCCCGGCGATCGCGCTTCGATGGCTTGCCTTCCCGTAGCGCCTCGAATTGGGAGAACGCTTTACGCTCCTCAGCCAGCTTTTGTCTCAGCTCCCGGCTCGCCTCTGTCTCACGGTAGAGCGTCTGCGCAATCGCCGCAGGACCGCGCACTTCGCTCAGCATCAGCACTTCTACTTGAAAATCGCCGCTGTCGCTCTTTACTTGCAATAAGTCGCCGGCCCGGACGTCGCGTGCGGCCTTGGCCGGCTGCCCATTCGACAAAACCCTGCCCAGTGCGCATGCCCGTGCAGCCAGCGCGCGCGTCTTGAAAAATCTGGCGGCCCAGAGCCACTTGTCCATGCGCACGCACGTCATTCAGCGCCGCGGCCTCCGCATCCGTCCGTGCAGGCTTGGGCACGCTTGAGAAGCAGCTCTCGCTCGCGGGTGTTGCGCGTGAGCGCCGCCGCGCGTTCGAACTCCCTCCCTGCTTCCGCCAAGCGGCCGAGTTTTGTAAGCAGGTCGCCGCGCACGCTCGGTAGAAGATAGTAAGCCTTCAGCGCCGGTTCGGAGACCAGTGAATCGACCAGTTCAAGCCCTGCCTGGGGACCCGATGCCATCGCGATTGCAACCGCGCGATTTAGCTCGACGATAGGGGAAGGGGCGAGTTGCGCGAGTGTTCCATAGAGCGCCGCGATGCGCGCCCAGTCCGTCTCTTCCGGAGTAATAGCCTTTGCGTGACAGGCGGCAATGGCAGCCTGTACTGCATATGGGCCGCGTTCGCGGCCGAGCTTGCTGGCGCGCTCGAGCGCGGCGAGACCGCGGCCGATGAGCAGCTGATCCCATTGCGCCCGGTCTTGATCGAGCAGCAGAACGGGTTTTCCGGAGGCGCTCACGCGTGCCCTGGACCGCGACGCTTGAATCTCCATGAGCGCGACCAGTCCGTGGACCTCCGGCTCCTCGGGCGCCAGTTCCGCGAGAATGCGCCCCAGCCGCAGCGCCTCCTCGCAGAGCGCGGGCCTCATCCAGTCGCCGCCGGCCGTTGCCGAGTAGCCCTCGTTGAAGATCAGGTAGATCACCTGAAGCACGGATGACAGGCGTGCCGGGAACTCGGCCCCGCGAGGAACCTCGAAGGGGATGCCGGCTTCGGCAAGGGTCCGCTTCGCCCGAACGATCCGCTGCGCGATCGTGGGCTCCGAAGTCAGGAATGCGCGTGCGATCTCCTCGGTAGTCAGGCCTCCCAGCAGGCGTAGCGTCAGTGCGACGCGTGCCTCGGTTGAGAGCACCGGGTGGCATGCAATGAACACAAGGCGCAGAAGGTCGTCTTCGATACTGCAATCGAGAGCGGCATTCGGGTCCGGCGCTGCGCTTTCCAGCTCGGCGATCTCGCGGCCTAGTTCTTCGTGCTTGCGATCGATCCTCCGGTTCCGGCGGAAATGGTCGATCGCGCGACGTTTCGCGGTGGCCGTGAGCCAGGCGCCGGGATTATCCGGCACGCCCGACGCCGGCCACTGCTCGAGGGCGGCAACCAAAGCGTCATGGGCGAAGTCCTCGGCGAGGCCCACATCGCGCACCATCCGTGCGAGACCGGCAATGAGCCTGGGCGATTCGATTCTCCAGACCGCGTCGATCGCGCGATGGGTTTCCGCGGAGCTCATGATTACCGATCACACCATGTTCAAGCAGACGCTGCAACTGGAGTCACTCGAGCGGCCATACTCTCCCATCTCGCCGCGATTTGATTGTGAATCCTCTTTCCGCTTGACACAGATTGTTGCGACTCCATAGATTCCTCTCTACGGAATCTGCCCGCAGGAATACGAGATACGGCTTCGGCGGTGGCTGACTCACTGGTCGCCGGAACCGGATCAACCCTTAACGCCGATCGGATCGAAGAGTCCATGCAAGCATGAACGCCATTTGGGACCAGGGCTATTACATCTGGGGGCAGGGCCTACCCATTTCCGCGGCGATCGCCGCCATCCCGACAATCGTATTGCTTTACCTCTTGGCGGTGAAGCGGAGACCGGCATGGGTCGCAGGATTATCCGGTCTGGCAGTGACGGTGATCGTCGCCCTGGCCGGATACCACATGCCGGTCTCGCGTGCTTTGAGTTCGGCGGCCTATGGAGCGGCGTTCGGTCTCTTCCCCATCTCCTGGATCGTCTTCTGGGCGATCGTGCTCTATAACGTAGCCGTTGACAGAGGGAAGTTCGAGATCATTCGGGATTCGATCGGATCGCTGACCTCCGATCTGCGAATTCAGGCGCTCCTCATCGCGTTCGCTTTTGGCGCATTTATCGAAGGTGCGGCCGGCTTTGGAACGCCCGTCGCCGTCGCCGGAGCCATGATGGTCGGCTTGGGATTCTCCCCTTACTACGCTGCGGCGCTCTGCCTGCTGGCGAACACCGCGCCGGTGGCCTTCGGCTCGATCGGCTTGCCCATCATCACGCTGGCGGGCGTTACCGGCCTCCCTCTGCTCAAGCTCAGCGGCGCGGTGGGCAGGCTTTGCGCGCCCATCGCCTTGATCCTTCCCGCCTACTTGATTTTGACCATGGGAGGTCTCGCTGCGACGCTCGAGATCTGGCCTGCCGTCTTGGTAACCGGTCTCACCTTCGCCGTCGTGCAGTTTCTGGTCTCGAACTATGTTGGCGTCGAGCTTACCGTCATCCTGAGTTCGTTGGCGTCGATGGGCGCATTAGTTGTTCTCTTGAAAATGTGGAAGCCGCAGACGAAGGTCAAGAGAACGAGGAAGGGTCCGGACCCATTTGAAATTTCGGCCGAGGTGAGGGCCGCGGAATCCCATGCGCGGAAAGAAACGGTGGCCCAGACGATCGCTGCCTGGATGCCGTATGTCTTCCTGGTCATCTTCGTCCTTTTGTGGAGCTACCCGCCGGTTCAAGTGCTTCTCAACAAGGCCACGTTCCCGCTCCCTTGGCCGGCTTTGCACAATCTGATCCTGCGCTCGCCCCCGGTGGTGCCTGCTCCTTCCCTCTATCCCGCGATTTTCAATCTCAATCTGCTCTCCGCCTCCGGCAGCTCCTGCATGTTTGCCACCTTCGTGTCGGTCATCTTCCTGAGGATGCCGTTGCGGGAGTTCGCCAGGGTGGTGTGGGTGACAGCGCGTCAGTTGAAATTTGCCATCCTTACCATTGCCGCCGTCCTTTCCCTGGCCTTCGTCATGAACTACTCCGGGGCGACGGGAACTCTCGGCCTGGCCTTCGCCGCCACGGGCAAAGTATTTCCCTTTTTCAGTCCCTTCCTTGGTTGGCTCGGAGTATTCCTCACCGGATCGGATACTTCGTCGAACGCTCTCTTCGGAAGCTTGCAGGTCGTCACGGCCAGGCATCTCGGACTCAGCCCGATCCTGATCGCCGCCTCGAATTCCTCGGGAGGCGTGATGGGCAAAATGATCAGCCTGCAATCGATCGCCGTCGCGGCGGCGGCAACTGGAATTACCGTTCAGCAACAATCCAAGCTGCTGCGATTCACGCTGAAACACAGCATTTTTCTGGCTGCTCTCGTCGGGCTCGAAGTGTTGGCATATGCCTACCTGTTTCGGGTGGTCTGAGTCACTGCGCGCCGGAGAACATGAGGCGGCCTGTAGCACTTCCTCGTCCGGGCCGCCACATGTTCGAGCCTCGCTCGCTATTTTTTTTGGGCCAGGTGCTCGCGGATGCGACGCGCCTGTTCCTTAAATTGGGGAGCTACCTCGTCGCTGAAGTCCTCCGCTTCCGCCACCTGGCGGATCTCAACCTCGGTTCCCCCGTCGAACGGCGCGCGTTTGAGCCATTCGACCGCTTCTTCCATCGACCTCACCTGCCACAGCCAGAAGCCGGCGACCAACTCCTTGGTCTCCGTGAACGGCCCATCGATCACCGTCCGCTTCCCGCCGGAGAATTTGACCCGCGCCCCTTTCGAGCTCGGGCGGAGTCCTTCGGCCGCGAGCATGACGCCCGCCTTGACCAACTCCTCGTTAAACTTCCCCATCTCGGCAAAGAGCTCCTTCGTGGGAGGGGCGCCTGCCTCGGACTCCTTGCTGGCTTTGACTAGAACAATGACTTTCATCGTCTCTCTCCTATCGTGTTGGATTGGATTCGAGCTGGGCTTTTTCCGGGCTCAATCAGGCTCGGCTGAATTCCCGCTCTACTGACACGTCGAACGGCGAACGCCTAAATCGACAGCCTCGACAGCTTGCGGCATTATTTTTTTGGGGAAATTCTTGGGAGGCCGCCCGGTGATTTATTTACCAGGCAACGTGTACACGTAAATGGCGCCCGGGGCCGTTCCCTGCGGAGGGACGATTTCGAAATAGCGACCCAGCTGCTTGGCTAGGAGACCGTTCTTTGCGCCGGGAGCTGAAGGCACTTTTCCTATCAGCATGAACTGGTCTGGCCCTCGCGCTTCATAGACGTAAATCAGGCCATCCGCTCCGCAGGGCGCATAGAGGCGCCTGCTTGCCGGATCGAACGCCAGGTCATCCACTCCTTTACCAATTGGCAGCGATGTCAGCTCCTCCTTTTGAGTTTGCGTATCGAAGACGGAGATTTCGCCGCTGCGGGAAGCGACGAACAGCTTGTGGCCGGCTTCATCGAGCGCCATTGCCACGTTCCGCTTGCCCTTCGTGACGGGCCAACTCGCGAGGACGGCATGGTTCTTGCGATCGACGACGGCGACCTGGTTCTTCGCTGCATTGTTGACATACATCTTGTCGCTCGACCTCTCGAGGGACATGGCTTCCAGTGTGTCTCCATCCACCCGGATGTCGGCGACCTTGCTGTCGTTCGTGGTATCGATCAGGCTGATCATCGAAAAGGGTTCGTGAGCGTCGCCGCCGCCGTTGTCGACGTAGAGCAAATGCGTGACCGGGTCGTAACCGATCGAATCAGCATCGACCTTTAAGGGGATAGTCTTCAACAGGGCATAGCTTTTGCTGTCGTAGACCTTCACGGCGCCCAGGCCCCCGTCCGTCACATAGATGCGGCCCACGTCCTGGCGCGCAAAAATGGCATGCGGAATCTCGATCCCCTCGATCGATTGGAGATACTTCCCCGTCTTCAGGTCGAAGACGAGCACCTGATGAGCGGTTTCGGCGGCGACGAATAAACGGCCGCCTCGAAGGTCGATGCCGAGATGATCGAATCTGCCCGTGACCTGGGCGGGCATCTCATACTTGGCGGTCAGCTTGAGCGGGGCGGAGGTCTGCGCATCGATCGAAGGCGCGGCCGCGTCTCCGGCAACGATTAGAGAGCCTAGAACAAGTGCCGTTACGAGACGCATCGCATCTCCGATCGATGTTTTACCAAGCGTCTACTTGCCGACAACCAGGATCGAGAACGAGCCCGGAATCATCTGCCCGCGGCCCGGGCGTCCCCCCGGAGCGGCGGCAGCCGGTGCTGGACCGAACTCGGCGGCAATCAGAATGATCCGGTTCGTCTTCGAGTCCAGGGTCAGTGTCTTGGCCAAAGTCATCGTCGGCAGGGTCTGTTCTACCGCAAAACTGGTTGGGCTCTTTTCCTTGACGATCGTAAGCGTCCCGTCGCCTTGCGAGGAGAATGCTTCCATGGTCTTTGGGTTGAACACGGCTCCGTCGACGCCGTTGCCGATGGGAAGCGTATCCAGAATCTTGCCATCGTCCGCACTGAGAATCACCATCGTCTGCGGATTGTGACAGGCGGCAAAGAGGATCCTATGCTCGACGTCCATCGCCAATCCGGAACAGCCGGCGCCTTTTCCTTGCAGGTCGTATGTAGCTGTCACTTTGAGCGTCTTCGCATCCAACACCGCAATCGAACCCTTATCTTCGAGGTCGATGTAGAGGTGGCCCTTTCCGTCTGCGACTGCCTGCTCAGGCGATCCGCCGAGATCGGCCGTTCCTACCACCGAGCCGCTCGCGGCGTCGATGACCGTGGCATTTGGAGAAATGTGGCTGAAGACGTAGACCCGATCGTTGAACTGGTCCTCCATAATGCCGTCGGGCCGCCCTTGCACTTGGATGTCCTTGATTTTTGCCAGTGTTGTCGAATCCCACATCGCGACCGGGTTGCTGCTGCCAAACCCGTGATGCGATTTCGCATCGACCGCCGCGCCGTGGGCGCTCACGCCGGCGATCTCACCTACTGGTTCCAATGTATCCAGATCGAAGACCGTGATCCGGCCAGTTGCTCCCAGCCGGGGAACGTACAGTCTTCGTCCCGCGACGTCCGCATAGACATAATCGAAACTGCCGTCGCCGCCCACTTTGACGGTTTTGAGTACCTTGTAAGGGCCCCCGGATGAAGTTTCCTGCGCCTGACCAGGGCAGGAAAGTAGGACAACTGACGCCGCGAATAGTGCAAGAATCCGCTTCATTGAAGGCTCCCTTTACCGCAGACTCATAGTAAGGCCAAATGGCTTAATCGAAGCTTAAGGCTATGCGGAAATGTAATCTGCTGAGTGACTTCTGTCCAAAATTGGACACTCCAGGCCGGGAGCGGACAGAATGCTCTACGGTTCGCGCCGCCGGAGCGCGATTCGAGGGTCACACTCCTTGCCGGATTTAGACTGCCCTTTCACGGCGAATGTTTCAAGTGACGGCTGAAACATTCGAGAGAGGTTCCCTGGTCTAAATGCAACAGGAATTCAGAAGCACTTGGGCAAAGAAAGATCGAGTATCTCCATCGCCGATCCCGCATTGAGCCAGGCGGCTGTGGATTCCCGGTTGGTGATCCGCAGAGCGCCTTCTGTCCAAAATCGGACACTCCAGCCCGGGAGCGGACAGAATGCCCCACGGTTCGAACCGCCGAAAAGCGTGGAAGTGGTTGATTCCCAGCCGGAAATAGTGTCCCCTGGATTGGCCCAGTGAATGCTCCTAGGAGGACTGCATGGATATCTCCCGGCCGGACCTCAGAGTCAAAAAGAAACGGCGCCAGATCGTGACGTTTTCCGTCGCCGTTGTCGCGCTCGCCCTCGTCGCCGGCGCTGCGATGCGGCTCAAACCTGCGGCGCCCACGGTTGACCGATCGACCATCTGGACAGACACCGTCAAGCGGGGCCCCATGCTGCGTCAGGTTCGCGGATTGGGGACTCTGACGCCGCGTGAGGATGCCATCCGGCAGATTCCCGCGCAGACCGACGCGACCGTGGTGCGCATCCTCATGCTGCCCGGATCGGAGGTCAAGGCGAACACGTCCCTCGTCGAGCTCGCCGATCCGGCGTTGAGCCAGGCCGCTCTCGATACCCGGCTGGCCCTCGAGGAGGCGGAAGCCGACTTAAAGAACACGCAGGTGAAGCTCGAGAGCGATCTCATGGCGCAGAAGTCGAGCGCGGCCTCTGTCGAACGCCGACTTCCAACAGGCGCAGCGGCAAGCGGAGACAGACAAGGCGCTTTTCAAATTGGGCGTGATCTCCGGGCTGGCCTACCAGAGCTCACAGGGCAATGCCGATCAGTTGCGCACGCGAAATGGGCTCGAACAGCAGACCGTCGATATCAACGAGAAGGCCATCGCTTCTCAACTGGCAGTGCAGCAAGCGAAGGTTGCTCAAGCCAAAGCGATGGCCGATCTCAAAGAGCAGCAGTTGGATGCGCTCAAGGTGAGAGCAGGCATCGACGGAGTGCTCACGGACCTTCCGCTGACCGTAGGGCAGAGCGTAACCGTGGGAACTATGCTGGCCAAAGTGGTCCAGCCCAACCAACTGAAAGCGGAGCTCAAGATCGCCGAAACCCAGGCGCGGGACATTCAGATCGGGCAGCCGGCATCGATCGACACCCACAACGGCGTCATTCAGGGAACAGTTTCCAGAATTGATCCGGCGGTACAGAACGGAACGGTCACAGTCGACGTAAAGCTGAGCGGGCAAATGCCGCAAGGCGCGCGTCCCGACTTGAGCGTTGACGGAACCATCGACCTCGAGCGGCTGGCCGATGTCCTCTATGTGGGGCGTCCCGCGTTTGGAGACGAGAACAGCACCGTCGAGCTCTTCAAGATCGGCTCCGATGGAAAGGGCGCGGTGCGCGTACCAGTGAAGGTAGGGCGAGCCTCGGTGACTTCCATACAGGTTCTCGAGGGTTTGCACGAAGGCGACACCGTGATCCTCTCCGACATGTCGCGATGGGATAATGCGGACCGAATTCGTCTGGACTGAGGTGAAGTATCAGGCCGGGAGCACAAGTCCCGGAACGCAACTTGAATGAGGTGCAAGATGACGCTAGACCCGCAGCCGCTCATCCAGATAGAAGATCTCACCAAAATCTTCTACACGGACGAAATCGAAACGCACGCGCTCTCCGGGATCCATCTCGCGATCCAAAGAGGCGAGTATCTCGCCATGTCCGGTCCATCTGGCTGCGGGAAGTCGACCTTGCTATCGATTATCGGTTTGCTCGACACGCCGACGAGCGGCAAGTACGTGTTGAACGGCAATTCGGTCGAGAACCTGAACTTCGGCGAGCGCTCCCGCATCCGCAATCAGGAGATCGGTTTCATCTTCCAGAATTTCAATCTCATTGGAGATCTCACGGTTGCCGAAAACGTGGAGCTGCCGCTTACCTATCGGTCGGGGATGCCATCGGCTGAACGCAAGCGCCGCCGCCAGGAGTCGCTCGAGCGGGTTGGCATGGCGCACCGCATGCGGCACTACCCGGCGCAGCTCTCCGGTGGTCAACAGCAGCGAGTGGCGGTTGCCCGGGCGCTGGCCGGTTCTCCCGCGATCCTTTTGGCCGACGAGCCCACCGGCAATCTCGATTCGAAGAACGGCGAGGCGGTGATGGAATTGCTCAAGAACCTGCATCAGGAAGGCGCGACCATCTGCATGGTGACCCATGACCCGCGCTTTGCCCGCCACGCCGAGCGCAACATTCACCTCTTCGACGGCAAGGTTGTTGCTGAAGGCGATGCTCAGGAAGAGATCCTTATGTCGCAATGATGGTGTCGCAAGGATGCCGCCGAAATGATGCCGCGGCCCGATACCACCAACCGCGTCATCCTGAGTGCCTAGCAGTTGGGCGTGAAGGATCCCTGTATTTTGCTTGGCAGGCGCGAAGCGCGTGTGCCTGGACGGCCCGTCCCCCAAAGGAGGTTCGATCGCCATGTTCGCTTCGCTATTGAACGACTTCCGCTATGCCTTGCGCCAATTGGGCAAGAGCCTGGGCTTTACGCTGACCGCGGTGTTGACGATCGCCATCGGCATCGGCGCCTCGACTGCGATCTTTTCCCTGATCTGGACCGTGATGCTCAAGCCGCTCCCGGTGGAGCATCCGGAGCAACTCTACAAAATCGGCCGCCCTAACGACTGCTGCTACAGCGGCGGCCTGCAGGGTGATTGGGCCCTCTATTCCGTCGAGCTCTACAACTACCTTAGAGACAACACTAAGGGCTTCGAGAGTCTGGCCGCCGTTCAATCGGGCCAGGACTTATTCACTGTGCGCCGTGCGGGCGACAAGGATCTGCCCAAGGCCGTCAACGCGAATTATGTCTCCGGCAACTACTTCTCCACT
Organism: uncultured Acidobacteriaceae bacterium; assembly: GCA_963746665.1. Lineage (GTDB taxonomy): Bacteria > Acidobacteriota > Terriglobia > Terriglobales > Acidobacteriaceae > PALSA-350. Next base: position 1,388,246 of record CAVVBW010000001.1, read on the forward strand.
CTGGGCGTTCCCATGCTTCGGGGCCGCGCCATTGCTCCCGCGGACGACAGGGAAGGCGCGCCGCCGGTCGCCGTTATCAGCTACCGCTTTTGGCAGCAGCGATTCGCGCTCGATCCGTCGCTCATTGGCAGCACCGTGCTTATGAACGGGAAGGGCGTAACCATCATTGGTGTCACGCGGCCTGGCTTCTTCGGCGAGAAATTGCGCAGCGATCCCCCGTCTCTCTGGGTGCCCATCCATCAGGAACCGATTCTCACTACATGGATCTCGCACGTCGACCTGCCCGACACACATTGGCTTGACGTCATCGGCCGCGTCGCGCCCGGAACCGATCTCCAACCCATTCAGGCGCAGATCAACGTGGAGCTCAAGCAATGGCTGCAAACGCGTACGGGCCGGATGAGGCCGAATCAGCGCGCCGCAATCGGGCAGCAGCATACCGAGCTTGCGCCGGCTGCGGCGAGCACCAACGACATCGGCGATCAATACGGACGCGGCCTGATGTTGCTCCTCTACGCCTCGCTCGCCGTCCTTTTCATCGCCTGCGCCAATGTAGCCTGCCTGATGCTCGTACGGGCGGCGGCCCGGCGCCAGCAAACGGCGCTTTCGATCGCTTTAGGAGCGCGGCGCGCCCAGGTGGTGCGGCAGGCGCTTGCCTTCAGTATCACGGTGGCTCTGCTCGGCGGCCTCGCGGCCCTGGCAGTCTCTTATGTGGCCACGAACATGATGCTTGGGTTGGCCTTTCGCGGAAGGGGATACGTGCCGCTCGAGGCCTCGCCGTCGCTCCCCGTCCTGGGCTTCGCCTTTGCCCTTTCCTTGATCGCGGGCGTCGTCTTTGGCGGCGCGCCGGCATGGTTCAGCAGCCAGACGAATCCGGTTGAGGCGTTGCGTGGCGCCAACCGGGCCAGCAGCCACGATCCCAGCTCCACCCCGCAGCGCATGCTCGTCATCCTGCAGGCGGCCGTTTCTGTCGTTCTGCTATGCACAGCGGGCACGCTCATCCGCGGTCTCGAAAGTCTCGAGCATCAACATTTCGGCTTTCAAGTGCAAGGCCGCGTTGTTGCCGCTATCGATCCTGCCCTGGCCGGACTCAAACGCGCCGACCTTGACGCGTTTTACCTGCGTCTGCGCGAGCGGCTGGGCCGGATTCCCGGTGTCAAGACGGTCGGTTATGCGCTGTATTCTCCCATGACTTTTGACAATTGGAATGGCGGTGTCTTCATCCCCGGACAGCCCGATCCGACGCCGGGCAACCGCTGGTACCAAGCGTCCTACCTGACCGTCGGTCCGGACTATTTCAAGTCCATTGGGACGGCAATCGAGAGCGGCCGGCCGATTACCGAGGAGGACGACGATCGCAGCCGTCACGTCGTCGTGGTGAATGAAACTTTCGCGCGGAGATACTTTCAAGGGAACGCCATTGGCCAGCATTTCGGAATGGACAGGGAGCTGGATTCGCAATTCGAGATTGTTGGCGTCACGGAAGACACCAAATATAACCGCCCCAACGACCCCATTCCGCCCATGTACTTCCTGCCTATCGCGCAAACGGTCCAAGTCGTACGTGATGTCGACCGCCAATCCGAAGAGTACTTTCACTTCGCGGGGGACGTCATCCTTGAATTCCAAGGAAGCGCCGACGGCAAGGAAAGCGAGCTGCGCTCCGCGTTCGCCGATATCAACCCGAATCTGGCGCCGCTTTATGTGCACACCTTCGCGGAGCAGCTGGACGAGAACTTCGGCCCGGATGAGCTTCTCGCCCGCCTCGCCACCGTCTTTGGCCTGACGGCTTTGCTCCTTGCGTCGATCGGTCTCTACGGCGTCACCGCCTACTCCGTCGAACGGCGCACCAGCGAGATCGGCATCCGGATGGCCCTAGGCGCCGATCGAATTCGTGTATTGGACTATGTGCTGCGGAGCGCCCTGATGCAGGTGCTGATCGGGTTGGCTCTCGGCGTTCCCCTCGCTTATCTCGCGGGACGCATGCTGGCGGGTCATATTTACGAGGTGCCCGCCTTCGATCTCGTCACCGTGATCGTCTCGGTCGGCGTTTTGGCAGTCTCGGCCACGGCTGCTGCGCTTTTGCCCGCATCCCGTGCCGCCGCGCTGAATCCCGTTCAGGCACTACGAACCGAATAAGTCCATAAGAAACGAGAAAAGATGACTGGGCGAACAGACGTCGTCAAGGCAACGTATAGAAAGCAAGGGGAGACTCGATCGCCATGTTCGCCTCGCTATTGAACGACTTCCGCTATGCCTTGCGCCAATTGCGCAAGAGCCCGGGATTTACACTGACAGCGGTGTTGACGCTCGCCATCGGCATCGGCGCCACGACTGCAATCTTTTCCCTGATCTGGAGCGTGATGCTCAAGCTGCTCCCGGTAGAGCATCCCGAACAGCTCTATAAGATCGGCAGCCGAAACAATTGCTGCTATGCCAGCGGCCTGCAGGGTGATTGGAGCATCTTTTCCGTCGAGCTCTACAACTACCTTAGAGACAACACCAAGGGCTTCGAAGGTCTGGCCGCCGTTCAATCAGGTCAAGACCTATTCACCATGCGCCGCGCAGGTGACAAGAACCTGCCTAAGGCCGTCAACGCGCGCTATGTCTCCGGCAACTACTTCTCCACTCTAGGGGTTCCAATACTCCGCGGGCGCGCCATTGCTCCCGCGGACGACAGGGAAGGCGCGCCGCCGGTCGCCGTCATCAGCTACCGCTTCTGGCAGCAGCGATTCGCACTCGATCCGTCGCTCATTGGCAGCACGGTGCTCATGAACGGGAAGGGCGTAACCATCGTTGGTGTCACGCGGCCGGGCTTCTTTGGCGAGAAATTGAGCAGCGATCCCCCATCCCTCTGGGTGCCCATCCATCAGGAACCGATTCTCACCACATGGATCTCGCACGTCGCGCTGCCGGACTCACACTGGCTTGACGTCATCGGCCGCGTTGCGCCCGGAACTGATCGCCAAACCATTCAGGCGCAGATCAACGTGGAACTCAAGCAATGGCTGCAAACGCGCACGGGCCGGATGCGCCCGAATCAACGGGCCGCAATCGGGCAGCAGCATACCGAGCTTGCGCCGGCCGCGGCGAGCGCCAACGACGTCCGCGATAGATATGAGCGCGGCCTGATGCTGCTCCTCTATAGCGCGCTCGCCGTACTTTTCATCGTTTGCGCCAATGTGGCCAGCCTGATGCTTGTACGGGCGACCGCCCGGCGCCAGCAAACAGCGCTTTCGATCGCCTTGGGAGCAGGGCGCGCCCAGGTGGTGCGGCAGACGCTTGCCGTCAGCATCACGGTGGCGCTGCTCGGCGGTCTGGGAGCCTTGGCAGTCTCCTATGCGACCACGAACATGATGCTTGCATTGGCCTTTCGCGGGTCGGAATACGTGCCGCTCGATGCCTCGCCCTCCATGCCTGTCCTATGCTTTGCCTTCGCCATTTCCTTGATCGCCGGCGTTGTTTTCGGCAGCGCACCCGCGTGGTTCAGCATCCACACAAACCCGGTTGAGGCGCTGCGCGGCGCCAACCGGGCGAGCAGCTGGGATCCAAGCTCCGCTCCGCAGCGGCTGCTCGTCATCCTCCAGGCGGCCGTCTCCGTCGTTCTGCTGTGTACGGCGGGCCTGTTCATCCGCAGTCTCGAACATCTCGAGCATCAGCGTTTCGGTTTTCAGACGCAGGGCCGGGTGGTCGTCGGCGTGAATGCTTCTCTGGCTGGAGTCAAACGCGCGGAGCTGGACGCGTTTTACCGGCGTCTGCGCGAGCGGCTGGGCAGCATTCCCGGTGTCAAGACGGTCAGCTATGCGCTGTATACTCCCATGACTTTTGACAATTGGGGTGAAAGCGTCTTCATCCCCGGACAGCCCGATCCGACGCCGGGCAACAATTGGTACCAAGCGTCCTGGCTGACGGTCGGTCCGGACTATTTCAAGTCCATTGGGACGGCAATCGAGAGCGGCCGGCCAATTAGCGAGGAGGACGACGATCGCGGCCGTCGCGTCGTCGTGGTGAATGAAACCTTCGCGCGGAGATACTTTCAAGGGAACGCCATTGGCCGGCATTTCGGAATGGCCAGGAAGCTGGATTCGCAATTCGAGATTGTCGGCGTTACGGAAGACACCAAATACAACAATCCCAACGAACCCGTTCCGCCCATGTTCTTCCTGCCCATCGCGCAAACAGTCCAAGTCGAACATGAAGCCGACCGCCAATCCGAAGAGTTCTTTCACTTCGCGGGGAACGTCATCCTCGAATTCCAAGGAAGCGGCGAGGGCATGGAGAACGAATTGCGCTCCGCCCTTGCCGATGTCAATCCGAATCTAACGCCGCTCTATGTGCACACCTTTGCGGAGCAGCTGGACGCGAACTTCAGTCCGGATGAGCTTCTCGCCCGCCTGACCTCCCTCTTTGGCCTGACGGCTTTGCTCCTCGCGTCGATCGGTCTCTACGGCGTCACTGCTTACTCCGTCGAGCGGCGCACCGGCGAGATCGGCATCCGGATGGCCCTCGGCGCCGATCGAATTCGTGTACTGGGCAATGTGCTGCGGACCGCTCTGATGCAGGTACTGATCGGGTTGGCCCTCGGCATTCCCCTCGCCTATCTTGCGGGACGCCTCCTGGCGGGGCGTATTTACGAGGTGCCCGCCTTCGACTTGCTGACTATGGTCGTCTCCGTCGCCGCTCTGGCAGTTTCCGCAACGGTTGCCGCGTTCTTGCCCGCGTACCGCGCCGCTGCATTGAATCCTATTCAGGCACTACGAACCGAATAAATCCAGAAACGAGAAAATGAGAAACGAGAAAATGCTGGTGTCCATTGTTTGTGCCGTGGGGCTGTTGGGTTCAACGGCATTCGCGCAATCGGCGGCAACTCCGACCCCCGCTCAAACTTCAGCTCAAGCTCAGCCTCCAGCCAAACCATTTGCAATACAAATGCCGAAGTCGCTCAACCCCCTTGCCCCTTACACGCCGGGGAGTGTACCCGAACCCGATCTCGCCAACTCGCCGCGGCTCGATCGATTGATGCGTGACGGCAAGCTCTATTTGTCTCTGCGCGATGCCATTGCCCTGGCTCTTGAGAACAATCTCGATCTCGCGATCGCTCGCTATACGCTTCCCATCGCGGATACGGATATCCTTCGCACTCAGGCTGGCAGCACGTTTCGTGGCGTCAATAGCGGCGTTGTGCAGAATACTCAAGGGGGCGGCTCCGCGGCAGGCAGCGGAGCGGGCGGTACCTCCGGTGGCGCTGGAGGGGCAGGCAGCGGAGCAGGCGGCCTGGTACAGTCCACCCTTGGACTCGGTGCGCCCGTCAATTCCTACGACCCGCAAGTGATCAGCAGGCTGAGCCTTCAGCACTCGACGCAGCCGGAGTATAACCTGCAGGAGTACGGAGTACCCTCTCTCAGATTCAATACCGCAACCGTGAACGGCAGCGTGCTCCAGGCATTTCCCACCGGCACCTCGTTCGAGTTCGACTTTTACAACTACCGGCAAACCATCAACAGCCCCTATGTGGCTCTGACTCCGGCACTCAATAGCCAATGGACATTCACCGTCACGCAGCAATTGCTCGCCGGCTTTGGTTTCGGTCCGAATCTGCGCTACTTGCATATCGCAAAAAATAACAAGAAGATTTCCGATCTTGCTTTCAAAAATCAGGTCATCGTCACCGTCAGCCAGATTGAAGAAATCTACTGGGATCTGGTCAATGCTTATCAGGATGAGCAGGTTAAGACCCGGTCACGCGACTTCGCTCAGAAGACGCTGGATGACACCAGGAAGCAGTTCGATCTCCAGGCAGTCGCGGTCATCGACGTAATGCGTGCCCAATCGGAGGTTGCGAATCGCGATCAGGATCTGACCGTGGCGAGAACCAATCTGCAGTTGGAGGAGTCGCTGATCAAGGATGCGCTCACCAAAAACCTGGACGACCCGATACTGGAAGAGATGCCGGTAGTTCCGACCGATTCGGCGGTAAGTCCCGCTGCGCAGAGCTTCCCGCCAGTCGAGGAACTGATCAGCGAGGCGCTCAAAAATAGCCCGATGCTCGCCGAGTCGCAGATCAACCTCGAAAACGAGACGATCAGCCGCAAGTCTCTCCGCAATAACCTTTTGCCGACTGTGAGCCTCGTCGCCAATTACTCCGGAGTAGGCCTGGCAGGCGAGCCAAACCCGTACTATAACCTCGGATCGAACCAGGTCATCGTGCCGCAGGGTCTAAGCGGGGCGCTGGAAAACGCATACAACGATTCGTCTCCGAACTACTACGTCGGTCTGAATGTGCAGATTCCGCTGCGCAACCGGGTAGCGAAAGCCGACCAATTCCGTGCGGAGCTGGAGTACCGGCAGAATGAGCTCTACGCCCAACAGCAAAAGAAATTGATCCGCATCAATGTCCGCAATGCGGAATACACTCTGGAGCAGAGCGCGGCCCGTGTTGCGGCGGCGGCAGAGGCCCGGGATCTGGCGCAGAAGGTCTTCGACGTCGATAGCCAGGAGCAGCAGCTCGGCGCTGGCTCCATCTATCAGACGTTGACGGCACAGCGCGACCTGTCGGTCGCCGAGTCCGCCCTGGTAACGGCCCAGACTGGCTACGAGAAGGCCAAGGTCGACCTTGACCGGACGACCGGCTCGACGCTCAACGAACTTGGCATTTCGATCGACGAGGCCAAGACCGGAGTTGTGAAAGATGGTCACTAGTGTGAAGGACGCCCCGGTAAGCCGCGCACCCGCCGAGGCGCCTACGCAGGCTCTGAAAAACGCGCCGAAGCAACAAGCGAGGCGCCAATAGATGTATAGATCGGCAACGAGGCACGCTAGATCCTGTATGCTCGACTCTCCACCATCCGTTTTTCAGCAGCCTGCTAGAATCCTCGCCGCCGACGATCAACGTCACATCCTTGACGCAATTGACCTGCTGTTGCGGCGTGAAGGGTATTGCGTAGAAGCGGTGCAATCGCCCGGCGAGGCTCTGCGTGCGATCGCCGGCAAGACTTTCGATGCCCTCCTCATTGATCTCAATTACACCCGCGACACCACTTCTGGAAAAGAGGGCCTCGATCTTTTGGCGCGGATCATTGCCCAGGATAGCCGCTTGCCGGTCATCGTCATGACCGCATGGGCGAATGTCGATCTCGCGGTCGAGGCCATGCGCTCGGGCGCCCGCGACTTCATCCAGAAGCCATGGGACAATGCGCGGCTGTTGACCATTCTTCGCACCCAGGTCGAACTGCACCGCGCTCTCCGGCAAACGGAGATTCTGGAGGCGGAGAACCGATTCCTGCGCGCCGAAAGCAGGCCGATATTCATCGCGGAAGCGCCCGCCATGCGGCCGGTGCTCGAGTTGATGGCCCGGGTCGGTCCTTCCGACGCCAATGTCCTGATCACCGGCGAACATGGCGCGGGCAAGGAGATCGTGGCGCAGACGCTCCACGCGCTCTCCTCCCGTTCCCATCGTTCGCTCGTGACCGTGAACACGGGCGCACTGCCGGAAGGCACCTTCGAGAGCGAACTCTTCGGTCACGTGAAGGGAGCCTTTACCGACGCTCGCATGGATCGTATAGGCCGCTTCGAGCTAGCCGAGGGAGGCACGCTGTTTCTCGATGAGATCGCGAATGTGCCCATGCGCCAGCAAGCGAAGCTGTTACGTGTTCTCGAGACCGGCGAGATGGAGCGGGTTGGTTCCTCGCAGACCCGCCGGCTCAACGTGCGGCTGCTATCCGCCACAAATGCGGACCTCCATGCGGAATGTGCCGCCGGACGTTTTCGTGAGGATCTGTTTTTCCGGCTCAATACCGTGGAAATCCGTTTGCCGTCCCTGCGCGAACGGCGCGAAGATCTTCCCGCGTTGGCGGCGCATTTCCTCGAACGCTATACGGCGCGCTATCGCAAGGCGGTCCATGGCTTTGAGCCGAGCGCCTTGCAGGCAATGCTCAAATACGCTTGGCCGGGGAATATCCGCGAACTGGACCATTCTGTCGAGCGCGCTGTACTCATGGCCCGGGGCCCGACGATCGAGACCGCCGATCTGGGCCTGACCCAGGAACGGCTTGCCGCCCAGAGTCTCGAAGAAATGAGTTTAGAGGCGGTTGAGAGCATACTGATCCGCAAAGCGCTGTCGCGTGCCGGCGGGAGCGTCAGTCATGCGGCGGAGGCTCTGGGTTTGAGCCGGGGTGCACTCTATCGGCGAATGGAAAAGTATGGGATCTAGCCTGCATTTCTCACCAGGTGTCGTTGCGAGGCGGGGGAGAAGACCGTGGATACAAGGCGTGCGACGGTCGGCGCGCGCAGGCGTACTTGAACAGTACGTTGAGCACGGTGACCGAGCGCAACGCAGTAGACACGGCCTTCTCGGCCGCCGCAGTAGATAGCTGGCGAGAAATGCAGGCTAACTGTCTCGAAGCGTCATAGCCGAAGCCAAATATGGGCCTGGCAACCGGGACCATCCAGGCGATTGGTCAGCTCGAGCGCGCCGCCGTGCGCTTCACAGATTTGCCGCGCCAGAGTCAGGCCGACCCCGCTGCCACCCGCCTTTGTGGTGTAGAACGGAACGAACAAATTCGCTAGATTGCTCAGGCCGGTTCCGTTGTCGGTGACCAGAATTTCCACGAATTCACGATCTGCTCTCCATGAAATCTTCACTTCCGGCTGTCGGTCGGCGAGGGTGCGCAAAGACCCGGAAGATTGCGCAAGAATGGCTTCCGCCGCGTTCCGGATCAAGTTAATCATCAATTGCTCCACCTGGTCGGGGTCCATCTCGAGCTTCAGGTCGGGACCGGGCTCCAATTGGATGGGCACCCTGGTCTCGAGCGCGGCCACGCGTTCCAACAACGGTAGCAAAGGTGCTTTCTGGAGGACAGGTTGCGGCAGTTGGGCGAGTTGACGATAGGCCTGAACAAAGCGATTCAGCGAATCCGCGCGGCTCTCGATGATCGTGAGGGCCCGGTCGAACTCGGGGCGGTCAACGGATTCTTTGGCTTGCACGCGCGATCGGAGAGTGCCGGCAATGGACTTGATGGGCGTCAGCGAGTTGTTGATCTCATGCCCAAGGACGCGTATCAACCCCTGCCATGCGTGCCGCTCCCGCTCGCGCAGTGCCCGGCTCGCTTCGTTTGAATAAATCATCTCCATTTGCATTTGTCGCCCCTGTCTGCCTCTATCGACCCTATTTGCCCTTGTGGACCAGGACGGTGCCGTTGAAGGTGCGAATATCGATCTCCGTCCCGCCGCCATTGATCGAGCCGCGGATGGTATTGTCCAGCCTGAGTTTGGTCATGCCGTTGGATTCCGATTTCGTTGTGCTGCTGGATGAGTTGGGCAGCGGTTTGAAGTCAAAGCCCTGATCGAGGTAAATATCGCCCCGGTCGCTGCGCATGGTCAGGTTGGCGTGCACGGCAGCCGGCAGCGTTACATCGATCCGTCCGTTCATGGTGCTGAACGAAGACGGCTTGCCCGTATCCAACCGCGCCACAGTGGCGGTAATCCGGCCGTTCAGCGTGTGAGCGACAATGCTGCCGCCAGCCTGATCGATAGTGACACCGCCATTTGTACTCTCGATATCGAGCTCGCCCGAGACGCCCTGGACCTGGACGCTTCCGTTCACCGTCTTCAACGAGAGCGAGCTGGCTGCCGGCACCTGTAGGTCGAGGTTCTCATTCCTCAATCCGCCGTGAATCGTGACAACGTTGTTGTCTTCATTGGCGTTCAGGTCGGTCCCGCTGGTCAGCCGCTGCATGCCCCGTGCCTCCTCGGGTACATCGTCTCGATCGCGTCGACGGAAGCGATCTCCCGAGCTTTCGATGATGACCTGGTTCCCGGTGTAGCCGTGCACGCTGATGTCGCCGGAAATCGAAGTCAAATTGACCTGCGCGGGTTGCGAGGGATGGCTGAGCGGTATCGCCATCCGGTTGGGATTGGCCGCTTGATCGCCGCCGGCTTGTGCCCAAACCGACGCGGCGATGAGCGTGAGCGAAAGCAACACCGTCAGCCGGCACAGTTTCATAATTTCCGTTTTCATAGGCTTGCTCATTTCACCAGGCGCTCATCAGGACGCGCGGTGGATAAAGATATTTCCGTTTAGCGTATTGATATCGATTTCAGGACCGCCGGAACCCACTTGACCGGTGGAGAAGCGCCCGCGGCGAAAACTGATCGAGCCATTCTGCGCGTCCGCGGCCGGAGTCATCGCAAAATCGGTGTAGACATCGCCGTTCAGCGTCTTGTAGCGCAATTTGGCGGCCAGGTTAGGCCGGAAATACATGTGCACCGCGCCGTTGATGGTAGAAAACGAACAGTCCGCGCCGGGGTTTGCGGCGAACGTGGCATTGATATCGCCATTGACGGTCCTGGCGTCGCCCGCGCCGCTTGCCTGATCGAGCTCGATGCCCCCGTTGACATTGCGCAGTTCGAAGCCGCCGGATAGGCGCTCGACCTTGACGGCGCCTTCATTGACAGTGTTCAGTCTCACTTTGGTGGTCGATGGCACGTGCAGCTCAAAGTCGACCAGCACGCTGTAGCTTCTGTCGAAGTCCCAGGCGCTGCTGTTTTGGCAAGCGCCGTTATCGGACTTCGAGCCATGGCGGAATGGGCCGTTGACGCAGACTGACACGCTGTTGCCGTTTTGCGCGAAATCGAGATGGACCTCGCGCTTGGCGCGCGCAACGTCTTCCTCGCTGTCGCCGCGAACCGTTTCGGCGGCGGAGAGCCGGATTTCGCCGCTGCTATCCCCGATCACGTGGATGGGCCCGGTGATGTTATCGATTGCCAATTCGGGCGTGCCCGAAACCTTGAACGTCTTTTCGATCTGCGGCTGCGCTTCCGCGATCCTGCAGCAATCATTGTGCTCATGTCGCGCCCAAGCCGGCGAAAGCAAGAGCCCGAGTGGCAGAGCGATCCCCATTGTCAGCAGAACCGTACGAATTGCGGCGTTGCGAAGTGTGTGCATGCGTGCTCCTAGCTTGGATTTTGCTTCCACTGGGATAAGCCCCAGGCGGCGCGTTGTCGAACGTCGGGGCTGTAGGTGGGATCGGTGCTGATCTTCGTCAAGAGGGCCTGCGCCGTGGGCGGGCGCAATTCGAGCATGCTATCTACCAGCGCCACCTCGACCAGAGGCGAGCTCTGATATGAAAACGCCTCGACCAGCCCGCGCGTGACCTCCGGGTCGGTCTGGCCCCTGACGCTCGAGTTTTGTAGCGCATCGAGTGCGGCCAGGCGCACGTCGGGGCTGGGATCGTATTGCAGCGAATGCAGCAGCGCCTGCAGGATCTGCGGGTTCGGTTGGCTGAGACTGCGGCTGTAGCTGACGCCCTCGAGTCGATCGTTTGCCGACTGCTGCCGCAACATCGAGAGCACGACGAGTTGGCGGGTGGCGTCGACCTCCTCCTTAAGCGCGGAGATTTGGAGCGTGGCGATTTCTCCGGCCTGATTTTGTGCGGCGGGGGGCCTGCTGCCGTTCAGCCACCAACCTCCGCCGAAACCCGCCGCCAGCAACACAAGCGCGAGCGCGACCGGCAATGGGCGCAGCAATATGCTCCATGGGGCCGCCCAGACCTCGCTCCAGTGCCGTCGTTCTGTTTGATATCGAGAGAGCATCGCGTCGAAGCGTCGCCGCTCGAAAGGATCGGGCTGAGCCTCGGGCAGTTGGCCCAGCTCTCCCCAGAGCGCGGCCAGCTCAGCGCAGTCGGCGCAGGTCTCGAGGTGCCGCTCGAGACAAGCGCGGCCGGCGGCGTTCAGCTCGCCTTGCCAGTATTCAGGCAGCAGCTGTTCGGCACGAGTGCACGGATGGACGGGCATGGCTTCCTCGTTCATGGCTTATCTCCCTGTGAAATCTGATGGAAATGCTCGCGTAGCTCGCGCATGGCGCGGTGAACGCGCACTCTGACGGTGCCTGGCTCGCAGTTCAGCAGTTGCGCGATGGCGCCGTAGTGCAGCCCCTGAAAGCGGCTCAGCACCAACACCTCACGCTTGTCTTCCGGCAGCCGCTCGAGAGCCAGGGCCAGCCAGTGCCGGTGTTGGGCCGCCTCGACCGGATCGCCGGGCAATACCGCGGGCGCATAGCCGTCGTCCCATTCGATCTCGCCGCGCCGTTTGTGGAGGTAATCGAGGCGGGCGTGGCGCGCGATGCGGTACATCCAGGTTAGAAAATGCGTTCCCGGGCGGTAGGTGCGCCGGTATTTGAGGATGCGGACGAAGACGTCCTGCACCAGGTCTTCGCTGCTCGCGCGATTGCCGCCGGTGCGCAAATAAAAGTTCAATAGCGCCGCATGATGGCGGTCGAACAACGGCGCCAACGCCTGTACCTCGCCATCGCGCACGCGAGACATTAAAGCGTCGTCGGTAATCGACTCTTGTTCGACCATCGCTTGCCGGATCGTGCGCTGTGCGCCGCCAGCCGTCTCCCCGGCGGTTGGCAAGTGAAGGGGCGACGACTCGGTTGCCTTTCCGTCCACTCGCATAATCGCTTGCAGCATAAGAGCAGGCTCTATTGCGCCCTCGGTTGTAATAACCGGGGTACGGCAAAAAGGTTACACGGCTGCATTTCTTGAGGAAAATCGATGGCGGATGCGAACGGGGCAACCAGCCGCGCGATTTCTTCGCTGCCGCCCTATAAGTTCATAACAGGCTCTAAGTCGCCATCTGCCGAGCTCTGCGGCGCAGCAGAATGCTGTCCCGCAAACCCAGGCTTTGGTAGATTTGCCTGGTCGCGTCCGATTTGTTCAACGTATAAAAATGGAGACCCCGCACTTGGTTATCTAGAAGGTCGCGGCATTGCTCCGTTGCCCAATGCACCCCCACCCGCTTGACTGCCTCAGGATCATTCGCAGCGCGTCCAAGCGAGCGCAGCAGCTTTGCCGGAATGCGGGCGCCGAGGGCGAGTTGCGCCATGCGTTTCATGCCGGAAAGGGAAGTGACTGGCATGATCCCCGCGATGATGGGCACGTGTATGCCTGCCAGCTCACAGCGTTCGCGATAATCGTAGAGGTCATGGTTGTCGAAGAAGAGCTGTGTGCAGATATAGTCTGCTCCGGCATCGATCTTGGCCTTGAGGTAATCCATCTCGTCCAGCCGGTTTGGAGTAGCCGGATGACCCTCGGGAAATCCTGCTACCCCAATACCGAAACCCTGGCTTTCGGGATGCCTCCCGCGCTCGTTCCACCGGCGAATGAAGCTCACCAGGTCCGCGGCATGCTGAAAGGCGTCGGCTTTTCGATCGTAGTTCGGAGTATCGAGAGGTAGATCGCCGCCTAACGCCAGCATGTTGCTGACCCCCGCCCGAGCGTATTTCGTAAGAATTTCTTCAATCTCTCGCTCGTTATGGCGGACGCAGGTCAGGTGTGGAATTGGATCGAGCGTGGTCGTCTGCTTTAGCCTGACCACCAGATCATGGGTCATCTGGCGCGTGGAGCCGCCCGCCCCATAAGTTACGGAAACGAAAGAAGGCTGCAGGTTCTCCAGATGCGCGATGTTTTCATAGAGTGCCTCGGCATCCGCTGCTGTCTTCGGCGGGAAGAACTCGAAAGAAACGGTGGTCTGGTCGGAGACGAAAATATCGCGAATGTGCATTCAGGGCCCAATATACCAGGGCGTGTCAACACGACTGGAGGGAACATGCCCTAGAGCGAAGCCGAAGGGGGGATCTGCGGTTTTCTTTCTGTCCCGGTCACGGTCCTTGGGGTTCCCCATCCTTGACGAAGTTGTAAGGGTGGGAGACCATCCCGGCGCCTGCCAAGTAGCAGCAGTCATTCTGAGCAGCGCGCCTTTTGCGCGCGAAGAATCCCTGTATTTACTTACGGTCCCACTCTTGCCGCTCTCGCCCTCCAAACTTGTCATCCGCCGAAGCCCTGAGCGGAGTCGAAGGGGAAGTCGAGAGCCTGCCCTGAGCCCAGCCGAAGGGGGGATCTGCGGTTTTCTTTCTGTCCCGGTCACGGTCCTTGGGGTGCCCCGCGCGCAGCGAGGGTGGGAGACCACCCCGGCGCCTGCCAAGTAGCAGGAGTCATTCTGAGCAGCGCGCCTTTTGCGCGCGAAGAATCCCTGTATTTACTTACGGTCCCACTCTTGCCGCTCTCGCCCTCCAAACTTGTCATCCGCCGAACCCCTGAGCGGAGTCGAAGGGGAAGTTGAGAGCCTGCCCTGAGCCCAGCCGAAGGGGATCTGCGGTTTTCTTTCTGTCCCGCCCGTAAACCTTGGGCGCCCCTCCTTGACGGAGTCAAGGGTGGGAGACCACCCCGGCGCCTGCCAAGTAGCAGGAGTCATTCTGAGCAGCGCGCCTTTTGCGCGCGAAGAATCCCTGTATTTACTTTACGGTCCCACTCATGCCGCTCTCGCCCCCACCTTGTCATCCGCCGAAGCCCTGAGCGGAGTCGAAGGGGAAGTTGAGAGCCTGCCCTCAGCCCAGCCGAAGGGGATCTGCGGTTTTCTTTCTGTCCCGCCCGTAAACCTTGGGCGCCCCATCCTTGACGAAGTCAAGGGTGGGATTCCATTGCTAACTCAGGACACTAGAGCGACTTCTCGATGACTGCTTCTGGACGCTGGGCATATTCGGCCCAGGAACCGTCATACAAACTGACATCTTTTGCGCCGATGACTTCCAGGCCCAGCGTGAGCACAGCAGCAGTGACACCGGAGCCGCACGTAGTGGTGATCGGCTTTTCGAGATCCACTCCCTTGGAGACGAAGAGTTCGCGGAGCCTCTCGGCGGACTTCAGACCGCCCTCTTCGACCAGATCCTTATAGGGAATGCTGATGGCTCCGGGCATGTGGCCGGACGGGAGGCCGGGCCGGGGTTCCGGTGTTGCGCCCGTGAAACGGCCGGCCGCGCGGGCGTCGAGAATTTGCGCGTGCTCGGCAATCATTCGCTGGATCTGGGAGAAGTCTTTCACCGCATCGTGGTTGAGCCTTGCGCGAAATCTGGTCGCGGCGCGGAGAACTTGTCCGGAGTGGGTGGGGTAGCCGGCGTCGATCCAGGCTTGGAGGCCGCCGTTGAGAACGTAAACCTTCTGCGCTCCAAAAGTGCGAAGCATCCACCAGGCTCGAGGCGCCGAGAAGAAGCCCTCCTGCTCATAGGCGACAATCGTCGCCTCATCGCTGACACCGAGGGCTGACATGTTGCGAGAGAATGTCTCGGCTGTCGACAGCATGTGAGGCAGCGATGTGGAATGGTCGGAGAGCTCGTCGATATCGAAGAAAATCGCCTTAGGAATGTGTCTCGCAACATATCGGGCGCGGGTATCGACCGGGGGAACGATGCCGGCCGGAGGAAGCGTGGCGTCCAGGATCACGATGCTGGGATCGTCGAGTCGGCTGGCGAGCCAGGAGGGTGCGACGAGAGGGTTCATGGAGATCAGCTTAGCGAATTCCGATGTCACGCGTCGAAGCCGGCGGCGCCACTCCCGTCAGCCGCGAACCCGTCAAAGGTCAATGATATCCTCCCGCTGAGTATCCTAAACTGGCTTTGCTTCGAGAATCCCGACGTTTCGAACCATAAGCGTATCGCCCCCGACTGGGTACACCCGAGTCAGGCTGAATCCCGCCGCTTCAAGAAGTATTCTCCATTCACGCTCGCTACGCTCTCTTCCGCCGGTCACAGTAAGCATGTTGAGATCGCTCATAAGAAGGCTTTCCAGTTGCGGATCTGTTTGAGAGACGAGCGGAGGCAGTACGAATTCTATGACAAGCAGACTCCCATTCTGCGGAATGACGGCGCGGCAGTTCCTGAGAACGGTAATAGCATCCGCATCCTGACATCCGTGCAGGACATGTTTGAGCATGTACACGTCGGCGCCGGCTGGCACCGATTGGGTCAGGTCGGCGACGAGCAACTCGCATCGGGAAGAGAGATTTAAATCCGCGAATCGCGATTTCGCTCGGTCGACGCTGGCCTCGCGATCGATCAGCATGCCCCGCAAATGGGAGTTGAGCTCGAGTACCGCAAGAATGAGCGACCCCCCGCTGCCGCCCAGGTCGGCGACCACCTTCGACTCGGAGAAATTCCATGCTTGCGCGATGGGAGCGTAGTCTTCTGACGGCGCGGTACCCATCACCGCACGAAAGATCGCGGATGCGTTGGGATCCTGCGACCAGCGCGAAGGTACGTTCGGGTCGCGTACGCGGGAGGCAGGTTCCCCCGTTCGAATGCAGTCGGTAAGCAGGGACCAACTATCCGCGAGCAGGTCCGCCCAGAAGATGACGGCTGCCCAGACTGACTCAGGGTCATCCTTTCGCAGCGGTTTGCCAAATGGAGTCAGTCGAAAGTGTTCGGGTGCCGTCTCCTCTGTAACACCGACGCTGGCGAGGGCGCGCAGCAGGCGGTAGAGAGCGTCGGGATCAGCCTGACACTCTTTAGCCAGGAAACCAACGTTGCGAACCTCGTCTCCAAGTGCATCGGCAATCCCCAGGCGGGCGGCCGCTGAAAGCACACGGCTGCGGGAATACGCCATTGCCATTTCCACGAGCGCTGCATTCGGCGTCACATTGCCGATGCCACCATTGGGTTGAGCCATGAGATAGCCCCTATTCCAGGGGAGAAGAATATCAAAGAGCCGTCGTGCCTATTGGGCAAAAGAACTCTTAGTCGTGTTCGTTTAGAGGCCCCGGTTCTTTCATGCAAGAGGTACGGTCAGGACGGGGCACCGTGCTTCCGAAATTACATCGTGAGCCGTTGAACCCGGGAAGTGCGCCGCGATTCGGGCCTTGATGCCTCTGGTGGCATGCAATCCCATAACGATAAGATCGATTGCCCGAGTCCTTGCTGTGCCCAGAATGCGTTCCGTGCGCGATCCAAACTCCACCGTGGCTCGGCATTGTTTGGCGAGACGCCCAGAGGCGTTTCTGCGAACCTGCTCATCGAAGAACTCCTGAGTTTTCTGCTCTGCCACGACGGGCGGCTCCTTCCCATCCGGATCGTTTACGTGCAGACACAACAGCGAAGCGTCGTAGGCTTGCGCCAGCGAGAAGGCAAAAGGCATGGCATGCGTCGACGCCGGCGAGAAGTCGGTTTCGCACAGGATGTGCCTAAAATCCAATTCACTTGAAACGTGTGGCCCGACCGTCATCACGGGCCTGGCCGCCGCGCAGGCAATTTCTTCCGCGGTCGACCCTTTCAACAGCTTCTTTACGTCACGCCAGCCGTGCGTCCCAATGACGATCAGATCAATCCTGCAGTTGTCGGCCACAGGGATTAGTTTCGAACGCAGACTGTCGTGATTCAGTATCACTTCATGAGGGATATCGTGAAGACCGCCGAGAGCGGCGACAAGGCCTTCCTCTATGCCCGCCTCCAATCGATCCAGAGTGGCTTGCGAAGTCGCCGGGACCGGCGAATCGTCCTCAGCCGGCATAATGTGTGCAAGAAAAATCTTGCCCCCATAATGACGTGCGATGCTGACGGCAAACGGAAACGCGAGAAGTGAGCTCGGCGACAAATCCGTCGCGTACAGGATGTTCCGTAATTCAGGAGCCGAAAGCGGTGCGCTGGCGTTCATGAAGATGAGTCCCAATCGCGATTCGCAACGCGTCAAACAGATGAGAAACCCTCGCGTATCCAGGAGAATACCTGTCGGAGACACGACGCAGCCGGAGCATACTGGATGGGATATCCGGCATCTATGAGAATAGAATGAGGCTGCGCTCTTGTCGAGCATGGGCAGCTTCACTTCCGAAGCACGGGGGGGGCACGGGTTGGGTGGGCCAACGGACACATCTCGCGCCGTCGATAGAGATGTCTTTCTGCTGTTATTACTCGCGGCGATTGCGACCGCGCTCTTCCTTTTCACAAAGGATATGGCCGCCAGGGAACAGCGGATGGAAGTTCGGGTCGCCGCCATCTGGTATAACACCGGCGAGGGCCAGATCGGTTCCGGCGCAATCGAAAAGGCTATCGATTCCTTTCGGAATGCGGTTGCAAACGACCGTCAAAACCGTGAGTATGCATTTGCCCTGGCCGACGCGCTGGCGGCTGGAAATCATAATGAGGAAGCAGAGCAGACCGTACTCCGCTTGCGCGAGCTGGATCCGGAGAACGCAGAGATCAACCTCGACCTTGCGCGGCTGGCATCAAAACGCGGGGACCTCGCGGAAGCGGTGCATTCTTATGAGAATGCGATCTATGGCCTCTGGACCGGGACGCACGTCGATGAGCGCCGGCGACAGGTTCGTGTCGAACTCATTCGCTTCCTCCTCGCCCACCAGCAACGCGACCAGGCGCTTTCGGAATTACTCATTCTGAATGATGATCTTCCAGAAACCGCTGCATCGCACACCGAGGCCGGTGAGCTGTTTCTTCAGGCGGGGGACCCGGGGCATGGGCTGGAGAATTTCAGGGAAGCAATCAAACTTGATCCTCACGACCCGTCGGCGCTGTCTGGAATGGATAAAGCGTTGCTTCTGATCGCCAGTAAACACGATGGTCAGCAATGAACGCCTCGGATTCAGGCTTATCACGCGGATCGCAGCTGCGACTCCGCGAGGATCGCATCTTCCTCCTTCTGACCATCCTGGTCGGTATCCTCAGTGGCCTGGCGGCGGTGCTGTTCGCGCTGGCCATCAAGGGCACGACATTTCTGCTCTTCGGTATATCCCCATCCATCCGGCGTTTGTTGCTCGTTCCAACACTGGTGAGCCTGTTGACGGGCTTCCTGCTGGCAAAGTTTTTCCCGGAAGCGGCCGGCAGCGGCGTTCCGCAAACTGAGGCCGCTTTTCATCTCCAGATGGGTCAGATACCCGGTCGCGTGGCGTTCGGCAAGTTTCTCACAGGCGTGCTCTGTATCGGCTGCGGGCACTCCATGGGAAGAGAGGGCCCCTCTGTTCAGATTGCTGCAGCCCTCGCTTCTACGATCGGGCGGTGGCTCCGCCTTTCTCCGGGGCGCATACAAAGCCTCATACCGGTCGCCGCCGCTGCCGCTCTCTCCGCTGCATTCAATACGCCGATCGCTGCCGTGCTTTTCGCGCTGGAAGAAGTTGTCGGAGACATGAATGCAAAATTGCTTGGATCCACGGTGATGGCGTCTGTCACCGCGGTCATCATCGAGCGGTCGATCCTGGGAAACAGTCCGATTTTTCATGTCCCGCAATACCATTTCGTGAATCCAGCGGAGCTGATCGCCTACGCAGCCCTTGGGCTCGTTGGCGGGATTGTGTCGCTGGCGTTTTCCCGGGGCATGCTTCTGCTCCGGGCGGCTTTTCTTCGCATGCCTGCTCGAACCCGGATCTTTCGGCCTGCCCTCGGCGGCTTGATCATTGGCGTGATCCTGATCTTTTTCCCGCAGGTGATGGGGGTTGGCTATCAGTATGTGGACCAGGCTCTCAATGGCGGACTCCTTCTGCACACGATGTTCTTGCTGTGCATCGCAAAATTGGTCGCAACGGTTATTTCCTACGCCTCTGGCAATGCGGGCGGCATTTTCGCCCCGAGTCTCTATCTGGGCGCAATGGTGGGCGGTGCCGTCGGTGTACTGGTGCACCACATCGCCCTCTTTCCCGCCAGCGATCCCGGTGCGTATGCCATGGTCGGCATGGGCGCCCTGTTCGCGGGAATCATTCGCGCTCCGATGACGTCGGTCGTGATGATCTTCGAACTTACGGACAATTACCAGGTGCTGGTGCCTTTGATGGTCGCAAACATGATCAGTTTCTGGATTTCGAGGAAGTATCAGCCGAAGCCCCTGTACCATGCTCTGCTGGAGCAGGATCACGTGTATCTGCCGGAGGTGGGAGCGCGCATGACGATCGGTAACTGGCGCGCGCGAGACATCATGACACGCACCTTCAACGTGGTTCCTCCGGACAGCACCCTGGAGGCGGCCTCAGCCATAGCCAGCCGGAGCGGGGAAAACTGCTTGATTGTTGGTGTTGATGGGACATTTTCCGGCCTTATTACGCGTGGTGCAATCGAAACCGCAATCCAGTCTGGTATGGCCAACGCGCCAATTACTGGATTCATTATTAAAGAACCAGCGTACGTCTACCCGGAGCAGACAATCGGAATAGCTCTGGAACGGCTCGGAAAGACTCCTGGTCTGTTACCCGTGTTGACCCGCGGCGACCCACCTCATCTAGAAGGCGTGATTACCCCGCAGACGTTCCTTCACACCATGGAAAGAAACCAAGAAGATCAGAACGGCAATTCGAGCAGCGCTCAAAACTCAGCTCTCACTAGAGATTGATGGTGTTTGGATCGCAAGCAAACTGAAAGTTGAGTTGTCAGCCGGCGCGAACAGGGCTTGGTGCTCATCTAGCGGTTTGCCGCCGGCTGTTCACGAGGCGCTTGCGCCAGAACGTGTCTAGCGCGTCAAAGATTCCTTGAATGACCTAACTTTTTTAGAGCAAAAGATCTGAAGTTGTCTACGACCGCCGTTCGAAATCGTTTATCGACAGCGATACCAATTTCAGACATCGGTGTCCGGCCTAAAATCTCACAAGCGACTACCGAAGCGACACTATGTTTGACGGCCGATGCGGGCATAATCGTGATGCCCATGCGCGAATGGACGAGTGAGATCAGCGTTGGGACCTCTCCTGCGGTCTGAGTGACATTGGGAACAATCCCGGCATCGCGAAGGATCCCGAACATCAAATCGTGGAATCCAGGGGCCCAGGTACGCTCATACATCACGAAGTTCTCGCCCGCCACCTCGCGCAGGCGCACCCTTTTTCTTTTTGCTAGTTTATGGGACGAGGGTACGACGAGCACGAACGGTTCGCGATGCACTGTGACAACATCGAGGGCCGAGTGCCCTCCAATCGGCAGACGAAGAAATCCAATGTCGAGCGCCCCGGTCTCCAGCATCCGTACTTGCTCCGCCGTGAGAATATTGCGCAAAGAGAACTCTACTTCGGGATTTAATTCTTTAAACTGACGAACGATATCGGCCACAAGCTCAATTCCCGCAGTTGAGATGAAGCCGATCCGCAATAGTCCCAGTTTCCCATTGGCAGCCAGCCTCGCCCGCCGAATGGCTTGTTCCAATTGCGATAGCGCTCGAGCGGCATCATCACGAAAAGCCGCACCAGCGGCGGTGAGCGTTGTTTTGCGTCGGTTCCGCGCAAAGAGTCGAACGCCGACCTCCTCCTCAAGAGCTCGTATCTGAAGGCTCAAGGCCGGTTGGCTGAGATGAATCAACTCGGCTGTACGCCCGAAGTGCAGCGTCTCGGCGATAGAGAGAAACGACCGAATTTGACGAAGTTCCATCTCCCTATCTTATTTGCATAACTCATCACAGACAACAGAACAAACAATGTCACTAATTAGAGGCTCAAAGTCTCCAACTGAGTGTGGCAAAGCAATAGCCCGATGCCACAACAAACGAGGAAGGGACTAAAGAAGATGAAATTCAATTTGTTGCAGAAGCAAATCTCACGCCGCGAAATGTTGCGAGGTTCTGCCACGCTGGCAGGCAGCGCCTTTCTGGCGACTTTCTTTCCCGCGACGTTGCTCCGCGCCTCCGCGACGGGCCACCCGCAGCAAGCGCCTTCGCCGTCCGCCCTACTCGCGAGTATGCGCGCCAAGTTCAACGCCGTTCCCATGGAAACGCAAAAGCTTGCTGACAACGTCACTACGTTCGACGGTCCTGGCGGAGCCGTGACAGTACTCAACGGCCCAGACGGCAAATTCGTTGTGGACACTTTCGTTGCACCCGCCTGGCCCAGGCTCAAAGAAGCTCTCGATGGCCTTGGCAACGCGCCGGTGAAATACGTCATTGACACCCACTGGCACTTCGACCATACCGACAACAATGCACATCTTCACGCCACAGGAGCGACGGTCCTTGCGCACGAAAACACTACGAAGCGCATGTCCGAGCCGCACGATCTGCCGGTCTTATATCGAGGACCGGACGGCGCGCTCGCTAGCTTGCATTTCGACCCCTCGCCGGCGGAGGGCTTGCCACAGCAAACCTTCGCCACCAGTTACCAGTTGCGAGCCAATGGCGAAACCCTCGCGCTCCAACACGTTGCTCCAGCGCATACGGACACGGATATCTACGTTCATTTTCAAAACGCCAACGTGATTTCGATGGGGGACCTGTTTTTCAACGGCATGTATCCCTACATCGACCCCGGTACGGGCGGCAAAATCACCGGCAATATTGCCGCCTGCGACGACCTTCTCTCGTTGGCCGGCAACGACACCAAGATTGTTGCGGGGCACGGCCCGCTCGGCAACAAAGCGGACCTCACGAAATTTCGGGACATGCTGGTCGCTTCGCGCGATCGCGTTGAGAAATTGAAGTCCGCGGGAAAATCTGCCCAAGAGGCCGTCGCGGAAAAGCCCTTCGCCGATCTCGACCCCATATGGGGCAATGGCATCGTCAACGGCGAGCAGTGGGTCCAAATCGTCTATCTGACCCTCTGAGTCTGCCCGAGCATTTTTCTTACGAACAATCCCTCAAATGAATTCGGAAAAAGGAGCAATCCAATGAAAGTTATGCGAGTCGAACGACGAATCTCTAAGTCCCTCTGCATCGTTTTCTTATCGCTGTTGACCTGCGGCATCCTCTCAGCGCAGAACAAACAGCATCAAGTTCGGAATATCGTTCTGGTTCACGGCGCATGGGCAGATGGTTCCGGCTGGAAGGGCGTTTACGACATTCTTGTCAAAGATGGCTTCAACGTCAGCATCGTCCAAGAGCCCGAGACATCTTTCCAGGATGACGTGACCGCCGTGAAGCGCATCCTCGCACTCCAAGACGGACCGAGCATTCTTGTCGCGCACAGCTATGGGGGGCCGTAATTACGCAAGCAGGCACGGATCCATCGGTTGCCGGATTGGTATACGTTGCTGCGCACATGCCAGATGCCGGCGAGAAAGAGTCAGAGGACGGAAAGCGCTTTCCGAGCGACCTCGCCAAATCGGGCGCCATAAAGCAAACGCCCGACGGTTTCACATATATCGGCCCGGCGCAATTTCATGAATTGTTCGCAGCCGACCTTCCCGACGGCCAGGCGGCATTCATGGCGCACTCGCAGGTGCTCAACTTTGCGGACAATTTCTCAGCGACGATCGTCACGGCTGCCTGGAGAACCAAGCCGAGCTGGATGGTAGTGGCGGGAGCAGACAGAACCATCAACCCTGACCTTGAACGATGGTACGCGAAGCGGGCTCATAGCCACATAGTCGAAGTCGCAGGCGCCAGCCACTCAGTCTACGCCTCGCATCCTAAGGAGGTCGCAGATGTAATTGAGAGTGCGGCACGCGCAGTCTCGAACTAGCTTCGGACTCCGCAAGGAGTCCCCACACGCCGGAGGGACCAAGTGAAACTTCTCGAAATTCAGTCGTCACCAAGAGGCGAATCTTCCGACTCGATCACCCTCACCAAATCATTCATTGAGGCGTGCAAATCCCGCAACGCCTCGATCGTCGTGGATACGTTGAACGTCTGGCATGAGCGGCTGCCGGAGTTCGACTACGAGGCAATTGGAGCGAAGTACAAAGCAGTAAAGCACGAAAAGATGACCGAGGCGGAGTCCAAAGTATGGGAGCGTATTCAATCGCTGATCCACCGCTTGCAGAACACCGATCGAATCGTTTTAGGAACTCCAATGTGGAACTTCGGCCTGCCTTACAAGCTCAAACACTTGATTGATCTCGTAGCGCAGCGAAACTATCTGTTTACTTATGACGGCAAACAATACGGCCCTCTCTTAAAGGTGGAAAGGGCAATCGTCGTCTATACACGCGGTTCACATTTCGAGGAGGGGACTCCTATACCGCCCTCGCGATTCGATCACCAAGCAACCTATTTGGACTTTTTGGTTGCAGCTTATTGGGGTCCGAGATCTTCGCAGCGTGATTGTTGACAACGCGTGGAATCGAGATCGTCGGCAATCAGAAGTGAGCCTGGCCAAGGGCAAAGCGACTCTCGAACAACTGGTTGAGTGGTTTCTCAACGAGTATTCGAGCTGATCCCGGCCGACCACGGCTCATTGTTATTCAGTATGCAGCACGCGCATCGGCTCAAGTGACGCTGCTCTCCGTGCAGGAATCAAGCAGGCGAGCAGCGCGGACCCGAGCAGGATGAGCGCTACGGAGCCGAAGGCGGAGAAGTCGAGCGCCTGCACCTCGAATAGGATGCTCTGCATCGCCCGGCCGACAAAATAGGCGCCGATCAGACCCAGGCCCAGCCCGACGCCGGCCAGTACCGAGCCTTCCCGCACCACCAGCGCCACCACGCGGCTGCGCGTTGCGCCCAGCGCCATGCGCACTGCGATCTCATGCGAGCGCTGCGCCACGGAGAACGACACCACTCCATAGATCCCCAGGGTCGCCAGAAACAGCGCCACGGCGGCGAAAGTGGCGAAGAGGATCAGTGTGAACCGTTCGCTCGCCAGCGACTCCTCTCGTATCTGATCCAAAGTTTCTGGTTCTGCCAGCGCAATCTGCGCATCGACCCTATGCACCGCTGCAGCAATGCTCATCTGCATCAAAGCCGGATTTTCCGCCGTGCGGACGCTGACGTTCGCCTGCGGCCACGGGATTTGCCAAAACGGAACCAGCATCTCTTCCAGATGATCGTGCCGGTCTGCCGCATGCACGTCCTGATATACCCCGACAATCTGCCACTCGACTGGAGGTCCAAGTTTTTGCACACCGGGAATGATCTGCTCTACCACCACGCGTTGCCGCAGCGGATCTTTTCCCCGCAGATATCTCTTCGCGAACGACTCATTCACCATCGCCACTTTTACGCTGCTGGCGGTGTCCTGTTCGCTGAAGGGCCGGCCCGTCACCATATGAATCCCGAGCGTTGAGACATAATCAGGCGTCACCATCCCAAAGCCGGACAACGGCCGCTGCGATGGATCGGCATAAGCCGCTCCGCCGGCCAGCGTGAACGGCATGCCGAAACCAGCGCCATGCAGGGGATACCCGGTCATCACAGCCGCGTGGGAAACCCCGGGAACCGCGGTGATGTGGGCGAGCATATCTTGGTAGTACGCGGTAATCCGGGCTGGATCCTTCGATCGCGAATCGGGCACAGGAAGACCGAAAGTCAGCACGTGATCTGTCCGGATGCCGAGGTCCACCCGCGTGAGGTTCCAGAAGCTGTGAAGCGCCAGTCCTGCGCCGGCCAGCAACGCCATCGCTAGCCCGAACTCCCCAATGATCAGAACACGCCGCAGCCGCTGCTTTCCCGCGCTCGTTCCGCTGCGGCCGCCCTCCTTGAGCGCTTCGCTGGGGTCGATGCGCGAGGCATACCATGCCGGCGCGCAGCCTGCCAGCAGCCCGGCCAGCGTTGTTGCACCCAGCGTGAACAAGAGAATCGGAATGTTGAGCCGCAAATCCGCCTCACTGGGCAGGATGTTGGGCGGCATCGCGGCGATCAGTCCCTGCAGCATGGCATAGCCCACGCCCACGCCCAGCGCGCCCCCGGCAAGGGTCAGTACCAGGCCTTCGGTCAGCAATTGTGCAAAGATTGTGGCGCGCGCCGCTCCCAGAGCACTGCGCACGGCCATCTCCTTTTGCCGGGCCATTCCGCGCGCCAACAGCAGATTGGCCACGTTGACGCAGGCAATGAGCAGCACAAAGCCGACGGCGCCCAGCAGGAGCCACAGCATCTGGATTCGCTCAGGCGGCAGAAAATCGTTTTTTAGCGGCTCGATCTTGGCGCCCCAGCCCCTGTCGCTCTTGGGATACACCTGCGCGATATGCGCCGTCACCGCAGTCATATTCTGCTGCGCCTGCTCAAGCGTTACACCCGGTTTCATGCGGCCCATCACCAGCAGCCAGTGAAAGTCGTGGTTGAGCTGTTCCGGCTTGAAGACCAGCGGCACCGTCAGCTGGTTCTCCCCGCGATCCTGATCGCCCGCTGCCTGCACGCCCACCACCGTATAAGGCTCGCCGTCCAGACGCAGGGTGGTGCCAATGATCTTTCGATCCGCCCCGAGTTTCAGCCACAGCTTGTGGGTCAGAATCACCACGTGCTCATGGCCCGCCTGCCCTTCTTCAGGCAAAAAGTAGCGCCCCATGAAGAGCGGCTCGCCCTCCATCTGCACCAGGCCCGGAGTGGCTTGGGTCGCCTGGAGAAACTCCGGTTGATCTTTCGTGGCGATGTTGAAGCTGGTCCCGCTCCACGCATTGAGATCCGAGAAGACGGCGTTCTGCTGCTTCCAGTCGGTATAGTCGCCGGCGGCAACTCCGTTGCGGTTTCCCTGAATGGTCTGCCAGACCATCACCAGTTGATTGGGCTGCGGAAAGGGCAACGGAGCCAGCAGGGTCGCGTAATCCACGGTGAAGATCGCCGTGTTCGCGCCGATCCCCAGCGCCACTGTCAGCAATATGGTGATCGTCAGGCCGGGATTTCTTCCCAGCATACGCAAACTGAAGCGGAGGTTCTGAATCAGAGTCTGCATCCCCGATTCCCCTTCCTTGTGAATATACCGGTTAAAAGAAGTTGCGCACTCCGCGGCAGTCCGGAACTTTGCTATTGGCCGTGAAAGGGGAAGTTACCGAAAACGCGACTTCGCAGGCGTGACGCACTCAGGTCTCGATGCCTAGCTGTGAAGGTGACCTGTCAAATAGGAAATTGTCAGAACAACAACCCCTACGGCTGCCCCAATGGCGCAGCAGATCAGTATAAAGTTGTGGCGGGTGCGCAAGTCCGGGTAATAGGACTGGGCGGGCTTTCGTGGATTGTATCGGACCTGAAAGACATCGTTGCGTTTGAAGTATTCCTCGTCTTGCATCCCGTAATCTACGAACCGGCCGGTGTAGAAGGTGCCGTCCACTTGATAGCTATATACGACGTGGTAATGGCCCACTGGGCTATCGTTCTGGTCGGGAAGGTCAGTCCAGTCGCACGAGAATACCGTCGCCTCGGTCGGCTTCCATGAGTCTTTGCCCGTCATCCTCAGCCACGTTTTGTTCAGAGATGACGATGTAGCGGGGCCGGACCTCATTGTGTTCATGCAGTGATTATGCCAGCCGTCTTTGTACAATGTTGCCGAAAAAACGGGAATTGCGGTAACTTGCCCGGCCCTGTCCCTCCTGGCCAAGGGAATTTACTGAAAATGCGTGCGAGTTCAACCGGTGGATGCAACACCATCTGATAGAGATCATTTGTTTTTAGAGGTGGTGTTCATGAGACTAGGAAGACGGTATGGTCTTTCTGCAGTGCAGAAGACCGAGATATGGCGCCGTTGGAAGGCGGGAGAATCGTTGCATGAGATCGGCCGTGCCCTCGGCAAAGACCATGGCTCGATTCATTTCTTGTTATCGCAGCACGGCGGGATTGTTCCAGCTGTTCGTCGCCGCTCGGAGCGAGCCCTGACGCTGGCCGAGTGGGAAGAACCCCTGATGTTGGATGGCAACGTACTAGTCGCTGAAGATGCCCTCGTCTATGGCCGGCTGACACAATCGAAGGAGTCAGGAACGTTCACCGGCAGATCGCAGCTGCGTCTGGAGTTGACCGGGATTGTGATGAATGGAAAGTTGGTGCCCGTGGTGACGGGAGACTATGAAGTGACCGGCAAGTCGCGCGGCGCGAGCACCGCGAAGAGAACGGTCGGCGGAGCGGCTCTTGGAGCGATCATCGGTGGCGTTGCCGACGGCGGCCAGGGAGCAGCGGTCGGCGCGGGCATCGGCGCAGGTGCTGGCGCAGGCTCGGAAGTCATCACTGGAGGCGACCAGGTAAAGGTGCCGAGTGAGACCGTGCTCGATTTCACGCTGCAGCAAGATGTGTCGATACCGGCGCCCCAGAGCTAATTGCACGCACCCGAACTTCTGAGGTCGGGGGTTATCGCCTCAATTGGGGCTCGTTGACTTCAGGCTCGCTTACTCCCATCTCCCGCAAGACGCCGTGAATTGCCGCAAGCAACGCTTCGATATCCGCAGTCGTGATCCTTCCAATCGTGCCGATGCGGAAACACGCTTCATGGGATAATTTGCCCGGATAAATGACGAAGCCGAGCTTCCAGAGCCTCTCATAAAACTCCGCAAACTGGAAGGCGGGATGGCTTGGATAGCGGAATGAGGTAATTATGAAGCTCTGGTCTTCGTCGGCGAGGTAGATTTCAAAGCCGAGAGATCTCATGCCGCGGCAGAGTACGAGGTGATTTTGTTGGTAGCGCTGACCGCGTGCGCGCACGCCACCCTCTTCATCCAGTTCATTGAGCGCCTGCTCAAAGGCCAGGATGGTCTGGATGGGAGGCGTAAAGCGAAAGTGGCCGTCGGCTTCCATGCCAGCCCATTGGTCATAGATGTCGAGACTCAGCGTTCTGGCATTGCCTTTGGCCGCGTTCAACGCGCTGCGGTCGGCAATGATGAAGCCGAATCCTGGCACACCCTCGATGCACTTGTTGGCCGATGAGATGAGAAAGTCGATGTGAGCGCCAGCCATGTCGATCGGCACTGCGCCGAAGCTGCTCATTGCATCCACAACATAGGAGGCGCCGATGCCACGCACCACAGGACCGATCTCCTCCACCTCATTCAACATGCCGCTAGTCGTTTCGCAATGAACCACGGCCACATGAGTAATACCCGCAGCCGACGCGAGATGGTGGGCGACGAGCTCCGCGGTGAATTTCCGGTTCTCTTCCACCTCAAGCACGTCGAGCGCGATACCGTGCACGCGCGCCATTTGCGCGATGCGCCTTCCGTATGCGCCATTGACCAGAACCAGCAGCTTGCCGTCGTGGGGAATCGCCGACGAGATCACCGACTCCACAACAAAGGTGCCGCTGCCTTGCATAAGGATGCATTCATATTTTTCTGCCGGATATGGACCAAGGGCGAGCAGCCGCATGCGCACATTGCGCACTGTTGCCAGAAACCCGCTATCGAGTGAGCCCAAATCCTGGAGCATGGCGCCCTTGACCGTATCGCTGGTGGTCAAGGGGCCAGGGGTAAACAGCAATTTCGATTTACCAGGGTGCATGCTCATTTTCTACCTCGTCGCCGTCGCCGTAGTCGCCATCGCCGTAGTTGAGCGGAGGCTGCGGAATCATTGCCACCGCTTCGGCCGGAGCTGTGTAGACCTTATTGCCTCCAAGGTAAGTTGCCTCGACGACAATATCCTTGATGGTATCCGGCGGGACCTTGCGCGGGTCCTTCTGCAGCACCACGAAATCGGCGAGCTTGCCGGGCGTGATGGAACCCTTTTCGTTCTCCTCGAAAGTGGCGTAGGCGCCATCGAGCGTCCACACCTTGAGTGCTTCATCGACGCTGACGCGTTGGTTGCCCCCAATCACCACGCCCTGCTGGCTCTTGCGCGTGACCATATCCTGAATGCGGAGTAGAGGATCGGCCGCGGAAATCGGAGAATCGGAGTGACCGGCCACGTGAATGCCCATATCGATGCTGGTGCGATAGGCGTGCATCATCGCCAGGCGCTTTGGCCCATACGACTCCAGAACGTTTCCGTACTCCCACATATAAGAGTGGAAAACCAGGATCACGTTGTCCTTCTTGGCGCGGTCCAAGAGCGACTGGTTCATGACGCTGGCGTGTTCAATCCGCCAGCGCATATCCGGACGCGGGTTCTGGGCCTCGGCGTGCTCAATCGCCGTCAGCACCATATCGATCTCGCGGTCGCCGTTGGAGTGCGTGGCAACCTGCCAGCCCGCGTCCCACCACTTCTGAAAATCCGCGTTCAACTGTTCCTGGCCGCGCTCAGGCGGAATACCGAAATAGCCAGGCCGGTCGGAGTACGCTTCGCTCAGCCACGCGGTTCTTCCGCTCAGCGAGTTGCCCTGGAAGTTTTTGATGGCCGTGATGCGCAAGCGGTCGTCGCCGAAGCCGCGCTCAATTCCGGCAGCCCGGATCTTGTCGTAGTATTCCGAGTAGATCATCAGCCCGACGCGGACGGGATTGCCTTCGTCGCGCAACTCCTGCATCAGCCGGAACGAGTCGGGGCTGCCTCCCGCGACTCCGACGCTGGTGAGCCCCTTGGCCGAATATTGTTTGAAGCAATTCATATATCCCTGGAGCTCGACGTCGTGCGGCATCGCCTGCCGTTCGCTGCCGTTACCGCCATGCTCATTGCGGCCGCGCTCCAACACGCCGCGTGCGGTCTCGCGCAGCACACCATTGGGCGTCCCATCCGGATCGCGATCGAAGGCTCCTCCTGGCGGATCGGGCGTGTCCTTGGTGATGCCGGCTTCATTGAGCACGTAACTGTTCACTACCGTGATGTGGCCCGAGCCGTGGGTAATCATGATAGGCTGCGTAGTCGAGACTTTGTCCAGGTCGTGGCGATTGGGATGGCGGCCAAGGGTTACGTCGTTGTATCCATAACCGTTGATCGTTCCGCCCGGAGGCGTGATGGTAGCCTTGCGCTTCAGCGCCGCCACCAGCTCGTCCATGGTCTTGACTTTGTCTGAACCCAGCCACACCCGGTAATACGGGGAGTCTTCGTCGAAGATCGCCTGCGGGTGCAGATGCGCGTCATCGAACCCTGGCGTGACCGTCATGCCATGCAGATCGATCACCTGCGACGCGGGCCCTTTCAGTTTGAGAATTTGCGCATTCGTCCCCACAGCGATGAATCGCCCATTCTCATAGGCGAAGGCTTGCGCGGCAGAGTGGGTTGAATCAATGGTAATGACATTAGCATTGATAACCAAGGTGGGATCGGCGTACGCGCCTTGCGCAATGAGTGCAAGTAACAGGCAAAACTTCTTCATCATCCATCTCCCCATCGCGTTAAAAGCAAGATCCCCAGGATCGATCGGCGGGGATCTTGCCCGTACTGTTAGAACGTCAGCCGCAAGCTGACCTGAACGTTGCGCGGTGTGTTTTGCTGGCTCAGAGTCGCTTCCTCTCCGAAGGTCGAAGAGGTGAAGCTGGTGGTAGGGCCGCCGAAGGTTACGTTATTCAGGGTGTTGAATGCCTCGGCTCTCAAGCCAACTGAGTAGCGCTCTGTAATCCTGACGCTCTTTTCCACCATGGAATCGAGATCCCAGGCCGCAGGCTGGTTCACATTCGGCAGATAGCGGGGCGCAGTGCCGAAGGAGTACGTCGGCGTTGCCGAGAAGGCTGCCTTGTTGAAGTAAACTCCGGTGCCGCTCAGGTTGATGTGGGGGCCGCCTGGAGGCTTGATCGGAGACGCCGGGGACCGAGTTGGGACGCGAGAGCGTACTCGAACTGTCGAGATCGGAGACGTTGCTGTAACTGACCGCAATGGGACGGCCCGAGTCGTACGTGATAGATGCCGCTCACCGTCCAGCCGCCGGCAACATGCTTGATGAATCCCTGATTGAGGAATGGTTTTTGAGCGCCGAAGGGCAGCTCGTAGCGCGTGCTCCAGCGAATCACCGTGGGCTCGTTCTGGTCGGAGCGGGAGCGATCGCAGGGGAGGCAGTACGTATTGGTTACCGCGCCCATGGTGCCGGCCACGCTGGTCATCTCTCCCACGTTGTCGATGGCCTTGCTCCAGGTATAGGCAAAGGTCTCCGCCAGTCCATACTTAATGCGGTGTTCCACGGTCAACTGCCCGGCATGGTAGCTGGAGTGCCCGACCCCGATGTTGTTGCCTTCCATGTTCTGGAACTGCGGATGGGGACGAAGCAATTGCGATTGTCTTCACCGTTGGAGTGTTGATGCTGGAAGCCGGGTCGATCAAGCCGTAAAGCGGGTTCGGCACCAGCTTCAGTAGTCCCGAGCCCAGCGCCTCATCGCTGGTGGGCAACTGATTCAGTTGCTCATTGACCATCAGGTGTACGCCTTCGTTGCCGGCATACGCCGCGGTCACGACGAAGTCGCCGGGCAGCGAGCGCTGGATATCGAACGACCAGTTTTCCTGGTACGCAATATCCTGCCTGCGCAGCGGGCTTTCGAGCGAATCGCCCAGGTCGATGCTCAGTCCGGCAGCATTGCCCTGCGCGGCGGGAAGGCCGGTGGGAAACGGGTTGGCGAGTTGATAGCCGGCCAGCGGCGTCACGCCATTAGCCTGCGCATCGACGGATGTGGTGGTGCGGATCGCGCCCGCCGCGCTCGGGTATTGCTGCCAGGCAGCGGCGGGATGATGGAAGATGCCGGCGCCGGCATGAATGACGGTCTTGTTGTTCAGGCTTATAGGCAATGCCGAGGCGCGGATCGAAGTTGAGCTTGCGCGGATTCTGCAGTTGCCGGCTGGTGCCGCCCAGGCCAGGAATGCCGACTCCGCCTGTGAGGGTGAGCGACGGCACCTGCGCCTGCAGGGGCGAGACTGCCGTCAGGTTGATGTAGTTCAGCAGATTGTTCTTTTCTACGTCGCCGGTTTCGTAGTTGTACCTGAAGGCCGAAAGTCACTCACCAGGCGCGGCGTGACCCGGTATTCATCCTGGGCGAAGAGCGCCGCGTAGTCGTGCACCGACTGTGTCTCCGGCTCATAGCCCGAAGATACGGTGGCAAGTCCCAGCAGCAAGTCCGCAACGCCGTCGCCGGAGTCGTTGGCGACGGTGGTGCCGCTCGAGAATCCGTCTGTAAAATTGGATCCGGTGCGCGACCCGCCGCTGGTGATCGACATTTGCTCCGGATCCCACAGCTGAGTCGGATAGGCTCGCAGGTCGATGCCGTATTTGACCGTGTGCTTGCCCTTCACCCATGTCATCGCGGCCGCATATTGATAGACCGAAGAGTAATTTCTTTCAAACGGATAGTAGTTGCCGAGCGTGCTGTAGCTGCCCACTGCAGGCGGGCCGCTTAGCGTGAACTGCGGCGTCTGCTGGGCGGTGATTCCGGGAGCGATGGAGCTCGAGAATCCAAGCGATGCCGGGCTCTTCAGCACAGATTCGTTCCGGTTCGACTCGCTGTGCGCCCAGGAGAAGTGATGCTCGAAGATCATGTTCGGGCGGATGATCCAGGTATGATCCACGGTGATGTTCTTGCCGGGGATGCGGTCGTTTGCGTCCTCGGGGGAGAGCCCGTTGCCGAAGTAATCGCTGTAGTTGATGTGGTTGGTGAAGTCGGTAATGTGACCGAAGATGCTGTTATGCTCGCTGAACTGATGATCGATGCGCACATCGACGCTGTTGTTGTCATCGGTGTTCGGGCGCGTTGGAGAAGAAGTTGTCCAGATCGCTGCCGCCGGTTCCCGTCTGGTTGGGCATCGGATAGAGATTCACCAGCGCCTGGCCGATCGGGTTAGGCTAAGCCGGGGATATTGTTGATGTTGTTGCCGGTACCGGCGGTTCGGCTGTAAGTTCCCCCGGTGACTTGTGGTGGAATAGGGGTTGTAAATGACGATCAGGTTTCCCTTGGCGTCGTGGGTCTGCGAAAAATCGTCCGGTTCTTTCGAGAGCCGTGGGCACGGTGCCTAGAAACGAGCCCGCGCTGGTGTCGCGAAGTCCTTCGTACGAAACGAAAAAGAAGGTCTTCTTGCGGCCGTCGTAGAGTTTGGGCAGGATGACCGGGCCACCCAGCGTGAAGCCATATTGGTTTCTGCTGAAGTGGCCCTTGGGCGTCACGGGCGTCGTGTGGTTGGCGTTGAAGCCATTGGCGTCCATGTCTTCATTGCGGTAAAACTCAAAGACTTCGCCGTGCAGCTCATTGGTGCCGGTATGCAGCGCATAGGACACTATTCCGCCGCTGGTGCGGCCGAACTCCGGAGCATAAGCGTCAGTATAGACGCGGAACTCCTGCACCGACTCGACGCCGGGAATGCCTGCGTCCTGGTTGTAGTAGGCCGTGGTGTTGGTCGCGCCGTCGATCGACACATCGGTGGTGGCGAGCCCTTGGCGCCGTTGATGCGAAAGGTGTTGGTGCGGCTTTCGCTGGTGGCATCCTGGCCCGACAGCCCATCGTCCCCCTTGGTCACGCCGGCCGCGAAATCGATCAACTGCAGCGGATTGCGGATGTTGAGCGGAATGCTGTCGACGAATGCAGGCTCAATCATCAGGCCGCGATCCGCCGTGGTCTCGTTCAGCTCCGGGGGGGTGCCGCTGACCTGAATCGACTGCTGGACGCTGCCCACCCGCAGTGGGAGGGCGATTGACTTCGACTCACCCACCTCAAGAGTGATTCCCTCGAGCACCGTGGACGAGAATCCCGGCGCCCGTGCTTCGATCTCGTACGTGCCCGGGACAACGGGCGGAAGAATAAAGTTGCCGCGCTGATCAGTCGTGGCCTGAACCTGCACGCCCGTGCTCGTCCTTGTCAGCAACACCGTTGCGCCCTTGATGGCCGCTTGTTGGGTGTCGGCCACGCTGCCGCTGACGCTGGCGTTCTGGGCAAACAGTGAAGCACTCAGGCCGAAGATCAAGATTGAGGCAAAGGCTGGAAATCGTATAGAAATTCGCATTGGCTGGCCCACTCCAAGGTTCAAGAAAAATTCGAGGCCCGCATCGTGCCTGGAGATGATGATCCGTTCAGGCTTGTCCGCTTCGCGAGACCAAGTGTGGCGATAGTAGCCACCAGCAAGAGTCGAAAGATTAATGCGCAATGAAAGAACTCCGCTTAACGGTAATGAACGGAGGTTCATTCTTCGCCGCTATTCGCGTTCTTTCGCTCCAGTTGCGGCACGCTTCGACTGCCGGTGAAACATTGCGTTTGCATCGGCATTTGTATTAAGTCCGTTCTTTGCCGGGTGTGTGAGCATCGGCGTTGCTTCATTCACCGGCAGCGTATGCGGCCTTCTCGAGCGTCGTTTCTTGAAGCGCCGATTCGGAAGCGATAGAGGGCCTGAGATTCCAGATCGGCATCAACACCGCTGCCGCAAGAAACGCTGCACCGGCAAGAACGTAAAAAAGCCGGTCCCATCCATATCGTTGGCTAACGAAGACAACAACATAGGGCGAAAAGATCGCGCCCAGATGCCCTATGCCATCTACCAGTCCCGAGGCGGTGGCCGCCGCTTTGGGCTCGCCGATGTCCTGCGCGCCCGCTCCGGAAAGCAGTGTGTCCGGACCGAAGGAGAAGACTCCGGCCATCGAGATGGCGACAGCCGTGCCCAACGGACCAAAACGCGTTAAAACCGGTTCGCACAGCAGGATGACGCCAAATCCGCACAGCATAACGGCCGAAACCGGCGCGCGCCGCGACTGGCTGAACCGGTCTGAAGCGTACCCGGCCAGCACCGCTCCGGCAATGCCGATCAACTCATAGAGAGAGGAAAGATAACCCGACGCCTGCAAGCTGTACTTGAGCCGGTTCACCATGTAAAGGGGCAGCCAAAACATCAGCGCATAACGGCAAAGCTCCAGAAAAAAATAGGAGATGCTCACCACCCACAAAGATGGCTTGCACAGCAGGCCGGCAAGGGCGCTCCAATTCGACCGCAGGGTTTCTAGCCGTACTGGAATGCTCTCGATGCCGGTCGGCAGATCGGCTCCCTCCGGCGCCTCCTTCGCTCCAGACAGGAACAGCACCGCGACTGCCAGCAGCAGCAGCGCTGGAAACAAAAATCCCCGGCGCCATCCGAGTTGCGGCAGCAGCCACGATTGCACAACCGCCCAGGTTGCAAAGGCGGTGGCCAGAAACCCGCCCAGAACATAGTTCGTGCTCCACCATCCCATGACGATCCCGCGGTTGCTGCCCCTAAACCAGATGGCCATGGTCTTGACCAGACCCGACCAACCAGTGGACTGCGCCGCGCCGTTCAGAGAGGCAAAGATCAGCAGCCACAGCAGCGAAGCGTGGACGCCCATCAGCAAGTTGCTGGCCACGGCCAACAATAGTCCTGCGCCCACAACACGTTTTGCTCCGATCCGGTCGGAAAGCGGCCCGCAGCCGAACTGGCCAATGGCATAAAACACGCTGTAGCCGAAGACGATGTTTGCGAGCTCGAGCGCGTCAAGCCCCGAGACGCGGTTCAAAAGCGGCAGCACCACGCTCAGGTTTTTGCGGCAGAGATAGAAGCCCGCGTAGGCAAGCCAGGTGATCCAAAAAATGCGCCGCTGACCGGCAGAAAGGCTCATTGAGGCTCCCATCTGCCCAAGGTTCCCTGCACGCGCCGCCGGCTGCGTGCAAAAGCCGGAATCAATGCGCGATGCTTCTTCCAGCCGAGCCCGGCGTTGCTTGTGCTACTCCCGCTCACTCGCATTCCCCCCTACCATTCCAGCAGCTGTGGTTTGCCGAAACGTTCAGCGCGTTAAGGATGCACGCTTATCTGTTCAATGAACGGTTCAGCCGCGTCGCGCGGATATTTAATCTGTTTGTAAAGCTTTTGCTCTAAACTGACAGTTCCAATCAAAAGACCTTTTCGCAATCCCGATGCAAAAGGATGAGATACTACCGAGCGAATTGCCGCGACATGCCTCGGAATTGAGCGCAGCCGTCGAGGCTGTGTGCCGAAGCCAGCCATTTCGCACCAGCGCCAAGAGTTGTCAGTTCCTGCGCCACATTGTTCGCCAGACGCTCGCCGGCAATGTGGAGGAGCTGAAAGAGCGGCTCATTGGCATCGAGTTGCTTGGCCGCGATGCATCGTACGACACGGGCTCCGACGCCGGCGTGCGCGTACGCGCAAACGATGTACGCAAGCGCCTGGCTGCTTACTACTCTGCCGCCATCTTCGATGCGGAGTTCACGCTGGAGATCCCTGCGGGCTCCTACATCCCGCGCTTTTACCTGCCGCGCTGCTTCCATGCCGAGGAGGCCGAGCCTGCGCAGGCCCGTGTTCCCGACGCCTCGCCGGTTCCGGTTCCCGAGCTCCCATCGAATGCCGATTCTCCGCACACTCAGATGGCGGCGCCGGTGCGCGAACTCAGCCTGCAGCTGCTGGCTCTGCCCACATTGGCCGCTTTGTTTTTGTGCGTCGTCTGCTTCCGCTGGCAGCTCACCCAGGAGCATCCCTTCGTCACCTTCTGGAATGCTGTCTTTCAGGACCACAACGCTCTGCTCTATATCCCCGTCTCCCGGCTCGACGGACAGCAGGACGTGGTTCCCGTCGACCGGCTGGAAGATACGGCGCCATTGTTCAGCCTGGCCGGCCAGTTTCATGGGCGCATCACACTTACCCGCTCCCTCGCATCTAGCAATGGCACAGGCGACATTCTGATCCTTATCGGCGCCATCCCCACTGCCCCTGACGACTCGCCCTCCGCGAATGGCGAACGGCTGACCGTGGATAGCTCGCCTGACGGCCGCCGCATTGTCGATCATGCCGCGGGAAATGCCGCAGTCGAAAGGTATGGGCGAGCCGCGCTGCTCACAATCGAGAATGGCGCGCAACGCTCCATCCGCATCGACGGCACCGATCACGACGCTATCGCTTCGCTGATTCGCGCTCTCTCGGAGTCCAGCAGCTTTCCCGATGGGCTCAGCAACAGTTTTCAGGATGGAACCGTCACCCAGATTGTGTTTCCCATGAATCCTGGCGCGCAGACAGTGATATTTCACGAATCGCTGCCCGCAACGCATACGGCAATGAATGGACCGCTGTGAACGCCGAAGTAAAATCGTTGGACATTTCGCGCAACCAGGTCTTCATCTCTGCCTGGGTGCTTTACGCCGGGTATTATATTTGCCGAAAGGATATTAGCCCCGGCGCCGGTCCTGGAATTTCACACTTTGCCCTCAGTCTCATCGCCTTCGGCGCTGCCTATGCTATCAGCCAGTTTGCCGGCGGAATTCTCGCGGATGGTTCTGGCGCGCGCCGGACGGCCCTTGCCGGAGCGGGCATCTCCGTCCTCTGTACCAGTCTTCTGGCCTTCCGCCCCTCGCCCCAATTCCAGTTGGCGCTCCTGCTCGGCAACGGCATCGGCCAGGGTTTCGGTTGGCCGGCTCTTCTGCGCCTCATCGGGCAGTGGTTCGACCGCGGCGAGCGTGACCGCGTGCTGGGCTGGTGGAGTACCAGCTACATCCTCGGCGGAGTGCTGGCCACTTCGCTCACCGCGTGGCTGCTGGTCAACACGCGCATCGTCGCTCTAACCGGATTCCGGCCCGCGTACCTGGTCTCTTCCGCCATCCTGCTCCTGGCGGCGCTCTTCTTTTACATGGGAACGGCGCGACTCGCGCCCCAGGTTTGCGCCGCGTTCGAGCCCAGCCAAACGCAATCTGTAGCCTGGCGCGAAATTCTCGCCAACCGCGAAATTCAGGTCATCGCTTCCGCCTATTTCTTTCTCAAGATGACCCGATATACGCTGCTCTTCTGGCTTCCGCTATATCTCACCTCGAGCCTAGGTTATACGCAGCATTCCGCCGAACATTTCGCCTCCTATTTCGAGCTGCTTGGCTTTCTCGGTCCACTTGCCGCCGCCTGGGCTCTCCATCGCTGGTTTGACCAGCGGCGCATGGCGCTTGGCGCCGGCATGCTGTTCGCGCTGGGTTTCGTCTGTCTTCTGCATCCCGTGCTGGCCGGAAGCGGCGCTCTCGGAACCGCCATATCCATTGCGCTGATGGGCATCCTCATCTACGGATCCGACGTGCTTATCTCGGCCATGGCCGTTCTCGATGCCATGCCCGTTCACCTGCACGGCCGCGCTGCCGGCTTCGTCAACGGCATCGGCTCCATCGGCCAAACTCTTTCCCCGTTCCTTGTGACCATATTTGTCTCGCATTGGGGATGGACGAAGCTTTTCGATCTTTTTGTCTTCTTCGCGCTGGTTGCGGGCATCATCTGTGCCTTGGGTGCGCATCTCCAAACCGATCAGTCCCTGCTACTGAACCGTTCAGCGGAGCGAATCTGACCACACTCAAGCGTAAACTGCGTCCATGAGTCCAAATACCTCCATCCACCGCACCACGGAACCTCTCCGCGTTCGCGCCATTATGCTGGATTGGGCGGGCACTGTGGTCGATCACGGTTCAGTGGCGCCCGTCGTCGCCCTCCAGACCCTTTTCGCACAGCACGGAATTTCTCTGTCAATGGAAGACGCCCGCAGGGATATGGGACTGCTCAAGAGCGATCACATTCGCGCCGTCCTCGGTTTGCAGGGCGTGTGCGCGCGGTGGACCGCGGTCACGGGCCGCGAACCAGTCGAAGCGGACGTCCACGCGCTTTTTGCGGAATTCGGCCCTCTGCAGATGGAGATCATCGCGCAGCATTCCATGTTGATACCCGGCGTTGTGGAGACTGTTAAGGAATGGCAGAGCCGGGGGCTGCGTATCGGAAGCACCACAGGCTACACCCGGCAGATGCTGGAGCCGGTGCGGGAGCAGGCTGCCCGCGATGGCTACCGCCCTGATGCTTCAGTTTGCCCCGATGAGGTGAGCGCCGGCCGTCCCGCTCCGTGGATGCTGATGAAGAATGCACAGCTCCTCGACGTTTATCCGTCCTCCGCCTGCGTGAAAATCGGCGACACGGTGATCGACATTGAAGAGGGAAGGAATGCCGGCATGTGGACCATCGGGCTGACGAGGACCGGCAATCTGATTGGCCTCGACCGTCAACAGTGGGAACAGCTGCCGGAGACGGAAAAGGAGGTCCGGCTCAGCCGCGCGAAGAAAACCCTGCTCGACGCGGGCGCTGACTTTGTCGCAGAGGATCTCTCATCCTGCGATGAGGCTCTCGCCGCCATCGAAAGGCGTCTCGGAAACGGCGAACGCTCAGCGCAAGTTCCACCGCTCGAGCAAAGCCTGTCGCGATAGAGGGTGGAAGCAGCACAAAGCGATGCCGTCAAACCAATCCATCCAAGT
The DNA here is from genome assembly GCA_963746665.1 of uncultured Acidobacteriaceae bacterium. GTDB lineage: Bacteria > Acidobacteriota > Terriglobia > Terriglobales > Acidobacteriaceae > PALSA-350. Next base: position 1,427,730 of record CAVVBW010000001.1, read on the forward strand.
TGGTCCACTGAAGCAGAGTGAACTCGAAGAGGCGGACCGTATTGTTCGGCTGGCCTTTGGAACCTTTTTGGGGTTGCCCAATCCCGCCGACTTCATGGGGGACCGCGACTTCGTCACGCCACGCTGGCGCTCCGCTCACGTCAAGGCGATCGCGGCTCGCGAAGGCGGCCGGCTGATTGGATCGAACATAATCACGCGTTGGGGATCGTTTGGTTTCTTTGGCCCCCTGACGGTGTTGCCGGAGTACTGGGATCACGGCGTGGCCCAGCGTCTGATCGAATCCACGATGACGATTTTTGACAGATGGGGCGTCCGCCACACCGGGCTCTTCACCTTCCCGCACAGCGCCAAACACGTGGGCTTGTACCAAAAGTTCGGCTACTGGCCTCGTTATCTCACCGCCGTGATGACACTCGCTCCGGTGGCTGACCCAGTCTCTCCGGCTGAGCGCGCGAATGCGCTGGTGCTGCTATCGGCATTGAAGAGAGGCCAGCGCGAACCGGCCGTCGAGGCTTGCCGAAGACTCACCGCCAAAATCGATAGAGGACTTGATCTCACCGGTGAAATCCGAGCCGTGCTGGCGCAGCGCACCCGCGATGTGGTGATGACATACACGCGCGCAGTTCTCGATGGTTTCGCGGTTTGCCTCAATGGGCCCGGCTCCGAGGGCGGCGTGAAAACGTGTTACGTCAAGTTCGGCGCCGCCCGCGGTGGCACGGGCGCCGGAGAACGCTTCGACAAATTGCTCAATGCCTGCGAGGCGTTTGCAGCTTCACGTGGCGCGTCTGTCGAGGCTGGCATGAACACGGCTCGCGAAGATGCCTACGTCCGCATGCGATCCCGCGGATATCGGGTCACGGTGCAAGGTGTCGCCATGCAACGTCCGCATTCGGAGGGGTTCAATCGCGCCGATGCCTATGTGATCGACGACTGGCGTTAGGAGCATGTTGAAAAATAGGTTGATCGGGGACCGGCAAACAATACCTGACCCGCGGCCTGCTACTATCGCGCCATGGCTCTGCTCGAAGTCCGCAGCCTCACCAAAAATTATCCCCGGCAAGATGGCTGGCTCGGCAGGCCGCAAGAGAACTTCGTCGTCCATGGAGTCTCCTTTTCCATCGCCCGGGGCGAGACCCTGGGCTTGGTCGGCGAGTCGGGTTCAGGCAAAAGCACAGTGGCCCGGATGGTGCTCGGCCTCGTTCGCCCGACCGTCGGCGAAGTGCTCTTCGCGGGGCAGAGCCTCACCCAAGCTTCTCCGTCCACGCTGCGCAAACTGCGGCGCCGCATCCAGCCCGTCTTCCAGGATCCCTATGCGGCTCTCAACCCTCGCATGACAGTGGCTGAGATCGTTCAGGAACCCTTCAAAATCCACCACTCTGACGAAGATGCTCCCGTTCGAGATCCCGGCGATCTCCTCGCAGCCGTCGGCCTCGACAGCTCGGCCCTCAAGCGCTATCCGCACGAATTTTCCGGCGGCCAGCGGCAGAGGATTAACATCGCCCGCGCTCTCGCGCTCCAGCCGGAGCTGTTGGTTCTCGATGAGCCCGTCTCCGCTCTCGACGTAAGTGTCGGCGCGCAAATCGTCAATCTGCTGCGGCAACTGCAGCAGAGTTTCCAGTTGACCTATCTCTTCATCTCCCACTCCATGCCGTTGGTGCGTTATCTCTCGACCAACATCGCTGTGATGCACGCGGGCAAGCTGGTCGAGACAGGCGAGTGTGAGGCCCTATGCCAAAACCCTCGTGACCCCTATACGCGGACCCTTCTTGATGCCACGCCAATGCTCCCAACAGACCATGATCCCGGTAACTAAAAGAAAACAAACGACGAAAATAGGCAATAATATAGTTGACACACCATGATGCTAGAAGATTCTTTGGCTTTCAGCCGAGATCCCGACCAGCTAGAGCGCCGGGCAAGACAGATTTTGAACGTTGCATGCCTCATCAAAGACGCCACCGCTTACGACGAAGCACTGCGCAGGGCACAGGAGATGTTGGATGAGGCGAAGAGGTTGCGGGCATTGGCGAATACCAAAACGTCCATAATGCCGTGACAGGGCGCCCAATGCTCAAAATGCCCCTTACGGGGGAGTTTTGTCGGCGGCCAAAACTGGTAGCATCACACTAGTGGGTAGTGGCGGTCACCCTGTCGGGGGATACCCCTATACACAGTTTGGTGCTTGCAAGCCTGCGTCAATTGAGGCATCATATGCCTAGCTGTTTAGAAGGTTTGACACGCTGGAGATACTGGAGGTCGGGTCTTGCTCCCGGCAGCTACGTGTTAAATGTAGTGGGATCCTCTAGCCAGGTGTCAATCTTCTTAAACAGCGTTTCTCTCGAGCGATTGTAGGTTGACGGTAGAATTTTCATGCCGTATGGCCACAGTTTGCCGCCCCGAACCCAGAACTTCCCCCAGAGAATTTCCGTGTAGCAACATTCCACGCCATCCCAGGGGTCTGGATTTAATCCACTCGCATACCCACTGGTAAGCCAGTCCGCAGCTTGAACCATTGTGTTCAGGTTCGCAGGTATGTTGCTGATTGAATCGATGAAGGGAAACTTTATCTGATGGTCGGCTGGGCTGCTGCATAGCAGCTCGATGTATTGTTCGAAGTCAGTCCATGATGATTCGCTTCTCGAAGCGAAGGTCAGACGTACGCTCTCGTTGCGGTCTCGACCGAACCACGAAATTCTCTCAATCAAGTGCTTTGCGAGATAGTTGTACATGCGGGGGCACTTCAGACCCTTTAATATCTCGCCAGAAAAATCGCGCTTTTTTGCTGCCACGGTACAGGCTGTGAAGTTAAGGCCCTTGAGCATGTGTAAGAGCGCCTTCCGCTGTCCGTGCGTGGGCACCTTCTGAAAATGAACGTGGGTCGGAGGCTTTCTCCCCTTCCAGACGCCCTCGACGCCCTTTTGGAGGTATGCCTTAGCTCCGGGGATCTCGTTCTCTTGAACGATCAACGCACCAAGAACGAGCCATTTCGAGCTTTTTTCGCCCGTACCCTCGTCGCCCGACTCATCAATATATGCGTGCAACAAGCCCATGGCCCTTCGGGTACAGTCGAACTGCAATGATACGAGTGGAGGGTGGCGGAGTCGAACCGCGATCCAAGCACCGGCCTGACACCCTCCAGAAATTTTGCCCACCACGGCCTGAATCGCCCCTCTTCCCGGAGACAACGATTCCGCATCGACTACATTTAGTTACCCGTGGCGCCCAAAACCTGTGGAAAACGCACTCTTCTGTGTGCAAAAAGAATCCAAGCTGCTATCGTTACGTCCAACGGGTAGAAAGACTTCCCGGGGGAAGGGAGGAAGACAGATGAATCGGGCAAAATTCAAATCTTTGGTCCACTACATTTGCTGGCGCTGCTCTGGCGATCCGTCAAAACTTGGCTCCGTGAAACTCAATAAGGCGCTTTGGCTATCGGATTTGACTGCGTATCGCGCTTCGGGAGACTCGATCACTGGCGCTCGCTATATTCGGCAGCAGTTCGGTCCAGTGCCCGCTTTAATCGTTCCCGTCCTTCGCGAGTTGGAGCAAGAGGGGATTCTGACAGTCCGCGAAACCAGCTTTTACGGCAGGACCAAAAAGGAATACATCGTTCACGTGAAGGCGTCTGGAGGTTTTCTCGATCAGGCGGAGCGCCAAATTGTTGATGAGACGATCCAGTTTGTTTGCGAAGAGCACACGGCGGTTTCAATTAGCAATAAGAGCCATGACCATATATGGGAAGCGGCCGTTAACGGCGAAGAAATTCCGCATTACACCGTCTTCGCTCAACCTGCGCCGATCACCAACGAAGACCGCGAATGGGCGCATTTGCAATTGGAAAATGCCATCTAGGGGACGATGCGGACTGTAATCGAAGAGCTAAACGTCTGCGAAATAATCGACAAAGAACAGGCCATCTACCCCAGGCTAGAAGCAGCCTATGACGCGTTGAAGTGGTGGTTATCACACGTTCCCGAGTCCGGCGAGATCATTGATGACTTGCACTGGATCTATAAGCAGAGGGGATATTGGGACGTGAAGCTGCCCGCCATGACGGTGCTGTATACCTTTGACGCAAAATATGTCACTTTTCAATACTTGCTTTTGAGGATTCCAACCGTCGAACGATGAGTATCATTTACAGATGAAAACACCTCCAAATACGCCTGAATTCGCCAGATTCACTGCCGCGATGCACGACATCATGAAGGTGTCGAAAGCAGAATTACAGCGGCGAATGGAAGAGGAAAAGCGGAAGTCTAGCGCTTCCGCTTCCCGCGATTCCAGCGCCTCTTCCAGGGGGCGCGTGCGTCAGGACGGTTGACCGCACTCGATCTTTCCGGTCAGTTCTGCGTAGGTCAGCCGTTTCCCTGCGATCTGTGACACTGCCAGCATGAAACGGTCTGCATCGTCCAACGGATTGTCACGGGTAAACCGATTGTTGAACCGGAACACCTGCTCATCTACGTACCGCTCAAGATGGAACGGTTCAACGGCAACATAGGTTCCCTTTAGGCCGCGCTTTAGCAGGCTCCAAAAATTCTCGATTCCCTGGGTATGAACCTGACCCCGAACGTATTCGTCCACGTGGGTCACGGTCTCATGGATGTATTCCCGTGCGGCCAGATTGTAGTAGGAAGTCGCCGCGTCGGTGTAGACGGTCGAGCCGCTTTTGATGTGGTTCAGGATCTCGTTCTGTAAAGTTTCGCGCTTCACGTTGGGGACGACCTTCGCCCGAATCTGACGGGATTCCCGGTCAAGCATTCCCATAACCACGGTTTTTCCGGGATGGGTATCGCTGGCTTTCCAATCGGGAGCTTCGTTTCTCTTTTGCACGAGAGCGAGCCTGCGGCCCTTGTGCATGAACTTCGGAGTACCGCCCACAAAAGTCTCATCGACTTCCACAGGGCCGCTCTCACCGCCGCCCATCTTTTCCCATGAGCCATTCTTTAGGGCCAGACGGATACGATGCAGCATGAACCAGGCGGACTTTTGAGTGACCTTCAGATCGCGGGCAATCTCATAGCTGGAAATTCCGTTTTTGCAGTTCACAACCATCCACACGGCAGTCAGCCATTTGTCGAGGGGAATCGGAGAATCCTCGAAAATAGTCCCGGTTTTGACGCTGAATTGCTTCCGGCAACCTCGGCACTTCCAGATGCGCCGGGAGCGCAGAAATCCGACATTCTTCGACTCGCAATGCGGGCAAACGACGCCATCCGGCCAGCGTAGTGCGGCCACAAGCTCGACACATACATTGGGATCGGAAAAGTATCGAATTGCCTGCATTAAGCTCTTTGGAATGTTCGCGTCGTCCATGTAATAGACTTTAACAAAAGAGATGTGGTGTGTCAAGTATATTACTACCCGAAAATATTAGTGCCTTACACTCATATTTGATGCATCCTCTATGTGACCATCCCCATCCAATCAGTTAGCTCGACTCGAGAGCGGTTCACCTTCCGCAGTACCCCGAAGCCGTCTGGCCAATAGGCTGCCGTCGCTCGAACGGTGGCCCTCGCCGAATCTGGCGAGGCGCTGAGAATCTAAGGGTTCACCGGGAGAACCGCTCTCACAAATCAAAGCTGTGGAGGGAAGTATGGCAATCACTCGCTGGGATCCTTGGCATGACGTTATGCAAAACCGGATGAACTCGTTCTTCCAGGAGCTCTCCCGCAACCAGGCGGACAATGACGTGCCAGCCACTGCTGCCGGCTTCGTGCCGCCAGCCGACATCTACGAAAATGAGCATCAGATCGTTCTCAAGCTCGAGATCCCGGGCATTCGCCAGGAGGACCTCGACATCCAGGTGGAAAACGACACTTTGAGTGTTCGCGGCGAACGCTCGTTCGAGAAAGAAGAGAAAGAAGAAAACTTCCGTCGCGTCGAGCGGCGCTACGGGAGCTTCTACCGCGCCTTCACACTGCCGAACACAGTCGACGCCGATAAGATCCAGGCGTCGTATGAGAACGGGGTGCTGAAACTCACGCTTGAAAAGCGCGCCGAAGCGAAACCGAAGCAGATCAAGGTAAGTGTCGGGCAGACCGGCGGTTCCAAGCAGATTGAAAGCAAGAAGCCGTCAAAAGAAGCAGCAGCCTAAGGTCGAACATCCAGTTTTGAAGCAAAATCATTTGCATGAAATCAATTGGGCGGGAGCGGCCTTCGGGCCGCTTCCGTCTTGCATTTGAATACAGTCGGGCGCACGATTTTTGATCGGGGAAGAGAAGACGATGGCCATCCGATGGGATAAGTTGACGCTGAAGTCGCAGGAAGCGATGGAGAAAGCCAGTTCGCTTGCGGCCGAGAATGGAAATCCGGAACTGCTTCCGCTGCACCTGCTGGCAGCCCTGCTGGGAGACTCCGAAGGAGTCATTGTTCCGGTGCTTGAGAAAATTGGCGCATCGACGCCCCAGTTATTGAGTAAGGCAAGCCAGGCCATTGCGGCGCTGCCCAAGGTTTCCGGGTCCAACACGCAGCCTGGGCTCTCCTCCGCCATGCAAAAGGTCGTGGATCAGGCCTTTAAGGAAGCGGCGAATTTTAAGGACGAATACCTATCAACGGAACATCTGCTGCTGGCGCTGGCCCAACAGAAAAACGATCCTGCGCAGTTGCTGTTGGCCTCCGTGGGTGCGACCCATGACGCAATCCTCAAGGCTCTGACCTCGGTGCGCGGCAACCAGCGGGTCACGGACCAAAATCCCGAGGTTAAGTACCAGGCCCTCGAAAAGTACTCGACGGACCTCACGGAGATGGCGCGTCGCGGCAAGCTCGATCCGGTAATTGGGCGCGATGAGGAGATTCGCAGGGTCATGCAAGTGCTTTCTCGCCGGACCAAGAACAATCCCGTCCTGATTGGTGAGCCAGGGGTCGGCAAGACGGCGATCGTCGAAGGGTTGGCGCGCCGCATTGTTTCCGGCGACGTGCCCGAGCTCTTGCGGGATAAGCGCGTCATTTCGCTCGACCTGGGCGCGATGTTGGCCGGCGCCAAGTATCGCGGCGAATTTGAAGACCGTCTCAAGGCAGTCCTCAAAGATATTGAAGAATCGAACGGTCAGATCATCCTGTTCATCGACGAGCTGCATACGTTGGTTGGGGCGGGCGCGGCCGAAGGTGCGATCGACGCCTCGAATATGCTCAAGCCCCCCTTGGCGCGCGGCGAGTTGCGGGCCATCGGCGCAACCACGCTCAATGAGTACCGCAAGTACATCGAGAAAGACGCTGCGCTCGAGAGAAGATTCCAAACCGTCCTGGTGGACGAGCCAAGCGTCGAAGATACGATTGCCATTCTGCGGGGATTGAAAGAACGCTACGAGGCGCACCACAACGTGCGCATCAAGGACGCGGCGATCGTGGCCGCGGCGACGCTGTCGCACCGCTACATCACGGACCGCTTTTTACCCGACAAGGCCATCGACCTGATTGACGAGGCGGCGGCATCGCTCGCGATTCAGATCTCTTCCGTGCCGACGGAGATCGACCAGCTCGAACGCCAGACAACCTCGCTCGAGATTGAGCGCGCCGCGCTGAAGCGGGAGAAAGATCAGAACTCGAAGGACCGCCTTGATGTGATCGAGCGGGAGTTGGCTGCGCTCAAAGAGCAGGTCACCGCTCTGCGCGCCCGGTGGCAGCACGAGCGCGAGGGCATCACCCGCATCACGGAATTGAAGAAAAAGATCGAGGCGCTGCGCTTCGAGATGGACGAGCAGACCAGGCGGGGCAATCTGGAACGTTCCGCGGCCATCCGCTATGGCGAGCTGCCCAAGCTTGAGGCCGAGCTCAAACAGTTGAGCGCGCAGCAAGATAACGCCGGCTTGAGCGGACGCATGCTGAAAGAAGAGGTGGACGAGGAAGACATTGCCAGGATTGTCAGCAAGTGGACAGGGATTCCCGTCGCCAAGATGCTCGAGAGCGAAGTGCGCAAGCTGGTCGAGATGGAAGATCGCCTCCGCGAGCGCGTGGTGGGCCAGGATGAAGCGCTCGCCACTGTCGCCAATGCGCTCCGGCGCTCCCGTGCCGGGCTCAGCGATCCCAAGCGCCCTATAGGTTCCTTTATCTTTCTCGGGCCGACGGGCGTCGGCAAAACGGAAACCGCGCGTGCGTTGGCCGAGTTTCTCTTTGACGACGAGCAGGCGATGATCCGCATCGACATGTCGGAATACATGGAGAAGCATGCCGTAGCGCGGCTGATCGGCGCGCCGCCCGGATACGTGGGCTACGACGAGGGCGGCCAGTTGACCGAGGCCGTGCGCCGCCGCCCCTATTCCGTGGTGCTCTTCGATGAGATCGAAAAGGCCCATCCGGATGTCTTCAATGTGCTCTTGCAGGTGTTGGACGACGGCCGCCTCACCGACGCCAGGGGGCGTACGGTCGATTTCAAAAACACCGTGTTGATCATGACCTCGAATCTGGGCGCGCATCTTCTCAGCGGCGAAAACCTGAGCAGTGAAGCGGCCTTTGAGGCGGTGCGGGAGCAAGTCATGGACGTCGTGCGGCAGAACTTCCGGCCGGAGTTCTTGAACCGCGTGGACGACATCGTGATCTTTAAGCCGCTCGAAGAGGCTCAATTGGCTCGCATCGTCGACTTGCGTCTGGCCGATCTGCGCAAGCTCCTTGCGGAGCGCAAAATTACTCTCGAGCTCACCGGGGCCGCGCGTCACCAGCTGCTCTTGACCGGCTATGACCGGCAGTATGGAGCGCGTCCTCTGAAGCGCGCGATCCAGCGCCTCATTCAGGATCCGCTAGCGGTCAAGATTCTGGATGGGGAAGTGCGAAGTGGGGATACGGTCGAGACCGACGCCGATCCGTTGAACAACCGTCTGCACTTTCGCGTGGTGGATCACTTAGTCGGCGCGTCCCAGAAGGCGGAGGCTTCCGCATAACCGGCGACTTCCTATTCCCCGCAGTCACATACTTGACTCAGCGGACACTCGGTCGCCGTGGCTGGGAGGATTTGAAACCACCAGGAACTCGGCATCGATTGTAGCCAGATTGCGGACCTGATGAAGTTCGCCCGCATTGACGTGGACGCCCTGACCCGGGCTCAACACAAATTCGTTCCCGCCGATTTCGATGGACAGAGTTCCCTGCAGTACATAGAAGAACTGACTTGCCTTGCGGTGGTAATGTCGAATCTCCGAAGTACCAGGCGGCATCCGTTCTTCGATAACGCTCAATGTCGGGGTCTGGACTAAGTGCCATCCATCGCAACCACTACCCCATGAGTAGTGCTGGGCAGTTCGCGTGTCAACCATTTTCAACACTGTAGGATGCTGGCGCACGCTGAGACAAGTATGTTGTTGCCCGATTTTGAGACCTAGGTTCTATCATCCATCTAGGCCCACTCGCCCTTGCGCATCACCGGCTCCGTGGCGCCCTGCGCCGTAACTCCGTCGACGTCCATCTTGTCCGACCCAATCATCCAGTCCACGTGGATCAGGCTATCGTTCGCTCCTCGCGAGGCGAGCTCCTCCGGCGAGAGCTGGTCGCCGTTGATCAGGCATGTGCTGTAGGCCTGGCCCAGCGCGATGTGGCTGGCCGCGTTCTCGTCGAAGAGCGTGTTCCAAAAAAGCAGCCCGCTGCTGGCGATGGGGGAGGAATGCGGAACCAGCGCCACCTCGCCCAAGCGCCGTGCTCCCTCATCGGTGTCGACCATGCGCCGCAAAACTTCTTGGCCCTGGGAGGCGCTCGCGTCGACCACCCGGCCGCCCTCGAAGCGCACCGCGATCTTTTCAATCAGAGTGCCCTGGTGAGACAGGGGCTTCGTGCTGGTCACCGTTCCCTCCACCCGGCTCTTATGCGGAGTGGTGAAGACTTCTTCGGTGGGCATGTTAGGAATGCAATAGACGCCATTGCCGGCCTTCGTGCCGCCGCCCATCCAGCGATGATCGTCTGCCAGGCCGACGCGGAGATCGGTGCCCGGCCCGCGGAAATGGAGTGCCGCATACCGCTTGGCGTTCATCGCATCCGCGCGGCGGTGCAGCCCCGCATCATGCTTCTTCCATGTCGCGATCGGATCGTCCAGATCGGCGCGCGAAGCGGCAAAGATGGCGTCCCACAGTTTGGCCATTGCCTGCTCTTGGGGCAATTCAGGAAAGACAGCCGCGGCCCATGCCGGCGTCGCGCAGGCGACAATTGTCCAATTGATGTCGTGCCGCGTAATGAGTTCGAGCGCGGGGCGATAGGCCTTTGAGACCGCCCGGTTTGCCCGGCCAACCTTTTCTGGATCTTCTTTGGACAAGAGCGAAGGATTGCCTCCGGCAATGGCAAGCCGCGCCGCCCCGCCGCGAAAGGCCGCGGCCATTCCTTCATAAAGCCACTCCGCCGCCTTGTCGAAGCCCTCGCTCGCGCCGTAGCGATAGCGCAGCAGTGTCGATTCTTCGTCCGTATAAAGTGTTGTCACTAGCGAAGCTCCGGCCCGGTATGCCTGCTCGGTGATGCGGCGCACCAGGGGCAGCGCATCCAGAGTGGCCGTCATCACGAGTTCTTGCCCCTTTGCAAGCCCAAGACCGGCATGGATGGCCACTGAGGCCAGTTGATCGAGTTTTTTCTCAAAGCTCAGATCTGTTTTCTTAAGCTCTTGTGTCACGCTCATGATCATCCTCCTAAGATATGAAGATATGAGGGCCCGCGCTAAAGCGCTTCGCCCTCTTGCTTTGCTCGCCCCCTCCCAGCACCTCGCGCCGCGATTCACCCTTTTCTTACTTTAAGGGTTTTTGCCGCGAAGCGGCGTCCCGCCGTCCGCGCAGGACCCGCGAAGCGGCGTCCGACCGTCCGCGCCGGTCCGCAATTCACTGCCGAATTGTCATCCCGAGCGCAGTCGAGGGATCTGCGGTTTTCTTTCTGTCTCGGTCACAACCCTTGGGTGCCCCATCCTCGCGCAGCGAGGGTGGGAGACCATTACGGCGCTCTCGCTTTCCGTTCAATACCCCGGATCTCCGGCGCGTCAGCAACTACAAATCCCGGCGAAGCCGCGCCTGCCTGGATGGCAAATCCCGAGAACTGACAACTGACAATTGGCAACTGGAGACACGGGGAATCCCTTGCAGATCCTCTTCAAAGCTGAGATCCGCCCACTCCCTCAGCATGCGCCCAAGGGCATCCCGCTGCCCATAACCAATCTCGAGAATCAGCCATCCCTCGGGCGTGAGCATCTCCCGGGCTTGCGGAATGAGCCGCTCGTAAACTTCGAGTCCGGTTGGCCCCGCGTAAAGCGCCGCCGCGGGCTCGTAGTCGCGCACTTGAGCTTCAAGCACCTCGCCGTCGGCAATGTATGGAGGATTCGAGACCACGGCGTCAAAGCTCCTCGGGGTCGAACCCTCGAGCAGATCCGCGCGCAGAAATCGCAACCGTTCCTCTACGCCGTGCCGCTCCGCGTTTTCGCTCGCCACCGCGAGAGCCGGCGCGGAGAGATCGATCGCCGTTATTTGCGAGTTGGGCAGGGCAATCGCCAGTGCGATGGCGATGGCGCCCGAGCCTGTACCCACGTCTGCAATGCGGAGCCTTTGATCTCGATCGACTCGACGGAGCAGAGCTTCCACCACCAGCTCCGTCTCCGCGCGTGGAATCAGCACGTCGCGCGTGACCTTGAAGTCCAGCCCGAAGAACTCCTGCACGCCGGTGATGTATTGCATGGGTTCTGCGGCACGGCGCCGCGTGAGCAACGCTTGGTATTGAAGTAACTCAGCCCCGGAAAGCTCCCGTTCCGGACGGGTGAGGAGCGTGGCCCGGTCCCAGTCAAGCACGTGCATCAGCAGCAGCTCGGCGTCCGGCCGCGGCTTCAATGAAGAGGCATTGAGCTCGAGCGTTGCCCGATCGAGCGCCTGGCGAACCGTTGTCATGCCCTGATTACGCCACGGTCACGGTGTCGGACTTGAGCTGTTCCGCTTGGAAATGTGCGATCAGCGCATCGATCGTGGGCTGCAGCCTGCCCTCCATGACTTCGGCCAGCTGGTGATTGGTGAGTCCGATGCGGTGGTCGGTAAGACGGTTCTGCGGAAAGTTATAGGTTCGGATCTTTTCGCTTCGGTCGCCGCTTCCCACTTGGCTGCGGCGCTCCTTCGCCAAGGCCTGTTGCTGGCGCTCCATCTCGACCTCATACAACCGCGCGCGGAGCACGCGCATGCCCTTTTCCCGATTCTTGATCTGAGACTTTTCGTCCTGGCAGCTGACCACCGTGTTGGTCGGCAGGTGCGTGATGCGTACCGCGGAGTAAGTCGTGTTTACGGATTGGCCACCGGGCCCCGAAGAACAGAAAGTGTCGATGCGGATATCCTTCGCTTCGATTTTGACATCGACCTCCTCGGCTTCCGGCAACACCGCGACCGTGACCGCCGAAGTATGCACCCGGCCCTGTGTTTCCGTGGCCGGCACCCGCTGCACCCTGTGCACTCCACTCTCATATTTCATCTGCGAATAAACCCGGTTGCCTTCGATGATGGCGATCACTTCTTTGAGGCCGCCGACGCCGGATTCGGAGGTCGAAAGAACCTCGACTTTCCAGCGGTGCTGCTCGGCGAAGCGCGTATACATGCGGAAGATCTCGGCGGCAAAGAGCGATGCCTCGTCCCCGCCGGTGCCGGCGCGAATCTCGAGAATGACGTTTTTCTCGTCGTTTGGATCGCGCGGCAAGAGCAATACCTTGAGCGCATCTTCAAGCTCCCCAACGCGGCTCCCGAAGTGTGTCAGCTCCTCTCGGGCCATGGCGGCGAGCTCCGGATCGTTCTCATTCAGCATGCCCTTCGCGTCGGCAATGCCTTGCTGAACCTTCTTCAGTTCCCGGTATTTGTCCACAGTCTCTTCGAGGTCGCGATGCGCTTTGGCGGTCTTTTGGTATCGGGCCTGATCGTTGACAATCTCCGGGTCGGCGAGCTGGCTGCCCAACTCTTCATAGCGTGCTTCTATCTGTGCCAGACGGTCTAACATGGCGAGTTCCTCTCCACCTGTATCGAACGGTGTCCAATCTGTTTATAAGGAAATGCAGAGGGAATACGGCAATGGGCGGCGGGAGCCGCTAGAGGAGAGCGTGCTGTGGCGAGATCGGAATTGCGCCGTAGACTGCCATCACTGCTATTTTATCAGGATCGGCCGGACGGGCGAAGGAGCGTGACTCCATGACGAAGTCTGGGATAACGATCGGCGGCGGCGCCGCGTCCCACCATGGATTCAGCGTCTTAGCGGCGGTCTGCGAGCGCCTGGCCGCGACGGCGAGCAGGCTTGAGAAGCGGGCGCTGATCGTCGAGTACCTGCGCTCGCTCAATCCTGAAAATGTCGCCCGCGGAGCGCTCTATCTCGCGGGATTGCCCTTTGCCGGGACCGATCCGCGCACGCTCAACATCGGGGGCACGCTTCTGACCCGGGTGGTAAGAGAGCTCACAGGAGCGGATCAGCAAGCCATGCACGCGGCCTATCTTCGCCATGGGGATCTGGGCTCGGCGGCCCACGATCTGCTGACACACGATCTGCTGGGCCTGCTGGGCGGCGTCCCCGAGCGGCGCTCCCGCCTCCCTCGACGCGCGCTTCCTCAACTCACACTTCCGCAACTCACGCTCAACGATATCGAGGACTCCTTCGCCGCGATTGCCGCGGCTCCGCAGCCGGCCGCCAAGCAGCGTCTTGCGCAGGAGCTTTTAGAGCGGGCCACCCCGCTCGAAGCCAAATACTGGATCAAGATTGTCCTCGCAGACATGCGCACGGGCGTGAAGGAGAGCCTGATCGAGGAGGCGATCGCCGCGGCCTATGAAGTGAAGATCACGCAGGTTCGGAGCGCGATGATGCTTACCGGCAACTTGGCCGAAGTCTCTACGCTGGCTCACCGGCATCAGTTGGAAGAGGCGCGGATGAGGCTCTTCCATCCTCTCGGCTTCATGTTGGCCAGTCCGGTCGACTCGGTCGAGGAGGCGCTCGAGCGATTTTCGCCCGGACCTTCGCCGGACGCATACCCCCAAATGGAAGACAAGTATGACGGTGTCCGGGCCCAGGTTCACTGCGGGGATCAGGAGCAGCCCGGCCGAGTGGCCCTGTTTTCGCGATCCGGCGAGGATATGACGGCGAGTTTTCCCGAGATCGTGGAGGCCTTCGCAGGGTTTCCTGAACCGGTGATTCTGGATGGCGAGATTCTTGCCTGGAGCCGGGGCGACGCAGAGAACCGCCCGGGCGGCGAGAACGGAGAATTGGGTTCAGCGCGCGCGCTCCCCTTCAGCTCTCTGCAGCCCCGGCTGGGGCGCAAGCGCGTAACCACAGCAATGCGCGAGTCCACGCCTGTGATCTTCATGGCCTTCGACCTGCTCTATGCGGGCGGCGAATTAATGCTGCACCGGCCCTTGGCGGAACGCCGTCGGGCACTCGAAGAACTGGTTCGCCGGTGGCAGTCGCAAACTATGGTTGGCCGCCCATCCGTCTCCAATTCGGTTGCCGGGCAAGGCAATCTGAGCTTCGCGGCAGACGCCGGGACGCCGGAGCCGGACCTTTTTGCCAGGCTCGTGCTGGCGCCCGCGGTTCAACTCACGAGCGCTCTCCAATTGGAACAGGCCTATCTCGATGCGCGAGCGCATGGGAACGAAGGGGTGATGTTGAAGGCGCGTGACAGCACCTATCAGCCGGGACGGCGCGGCCTCGCGTGGTTGAAGCTGAAGCGCGAGTTGGCCACGCTCGACGTCGTCGTGACAGCGGCGGAATTCGGTCATGGAAAACGGGCCGGCACGCTGAGCGACTATACCTTCTCGGTCCGCGATGGCGATACGCTGAAGGTTGTTGGCAAGGCTTACTCCGGCCTGACAGATCCGGAGATCGCGCGGCTGTCTCGGTACTTTCTCGAACACACGCTCAAAGACTTTGGCAGCGCGCGGTTGGTCGAGCCGCTCGTGATTCTCGAGGTCGCCTTCAACAATGTCATGCGATCGAACCGCCACGACAGCGGCTTCGCCTTGCGCTTCCCGCGCATTCTGCGCATTCGTGACGATAAGCCGGTGAGCGAGATCGATACCCTCGCGCGCGTCGAAGAAATCTACCGTTCTCAGGACTAGCCGTCCAGGCATACGCGCCTTACGGCGCCTTTCGTGGTGGTTGATCGCAGTGTCGATTCGCCCAAGTATGTAGGACCGAATCGCCCCTGGCAGTTTATACTTTGCGGTTGGAGGAGACGGATGAAACGGCAGCTCTATCTCCGCCCATCCCTGATGTCCGTCTTCTACGCATCTCTCATCTTCATCCCCATGCATCAGCCTGGAATGCTCAAGGCAGCTCTTCTCCAGCTGATTGCGTGCGCCTGCTTTTTTGCTTTGCTGATATTTGTGGTTGCATACCGGGACGAAATCTGTGAATTTATCCAGGCCGCCTTTCACGAGTATTCGAACCTACTGATCGCTCTGCTCTTTGCTGCGGAACCGGCGTGGTCGTCGCAGAGTGACCCGACCTGCGACACCGCTCCGTCCATCACCCCTCTCTCGCAACGCCCTCCGCCACTCCTCGCATAGAAGCCCACTGAAATCTATGCGCATGACACCCATTTGGGTGACATGACTCGGT
This sequence comes from uncultured Acidobacteriaceae bacterium, assembly GCA_963746665.1. Lineage (GTDB taxonomy): Bacteria > Acidobacteriota > Terriglobia > Terriglobales > Acidobacteriaceae > PALSA-350. The sequence continues at coordinate 1,443,252 of CAVVBW010000001.1, forward strand.
GTGCAACTCTGCAGGAAACTGGCGGACACGCCACAAGGTGAGGACGGTATTCCGATGAGTCTTACGCAAGATGATGGCGCCTGCCATTTGCTTTCTTCAGATGTCGAAGCTGACTACAAACGGAAACTTCGTGAACTGGATGCAAGATTGTCGTCCTCACGACGGCATCGGTCTATAGCGGTGTCTGTCTTGGCCGCATTTACTGTGCTGCTAATTTCGTCTTTGATGTGGAACGGACACTTGAGTCTTCCTGCCCTAGCGATAGTGCCTGTGCTCGGGATCACCTTCGGCGTGCGCGAATACATAAGATCTTCCGCCTTGTCTCGCCAATTGGCCCTTCGGTGCATGTTTTATGAGCGTGGGCTGGAACGTCTACGCGGAGAATGGCAGGCACTGGAGGTAACGGGCGAAGAATTCGCGCGTAGCCTCCATCTCTATCAGTTCGATCTAGACGTACTCGGCGACCGTTCTCTCTTTACCCTTCCTTGCACAACCCGCCCCCAGGCTGGGGCTGAACGCTTGGCGACTTTCTTGCTCGATCCCGTAGACCTGGAGGAGACAAAGACCAGGCAGGAGGCGGTTCGAGAACTCCGCGGAGCAACCGCATTACGTGAAGAAATTGCCCTTCTTGGCAAGTATCAATTCCAAGAATGCAATGCGGTCGAACTTCATGACTGGTTGAAGACGCCCGTGCTCGGTGCGCATCCGGCGATCCCTATCTTTCTGTTCGCATGCGGCGCGGTGATTCTTCTTCTGCTGATCTTATGCTTGGCTCAGTTCATGGGCTGGCTGCAAGTCCTGCCCATTCTGGCTCCTCTCGTGCTTGCGCAAGCTGCCGTGAGCGCTCCGTTGCTTAGCGGAATTCGCTCCCGCCTTAGGGAACTCCGAAATCTTACAAGCGAGTTCTCCGTGTTTCAACAAGGGCTGCAGTTATTGCAGCGGCAATCCTTTGCTTCCTCGAAATTGAAGGGCCTAATCGACCGGTCACGCGAGTCGAACGCTTCTCTCCAGGTATACAGGCTAGAGCGCTTACTCTGGGGCATTGCCCAGCGCGAGAAGGAATTCCTCGCTCTCCCTTCTTTGCTTACCGCCGCAGGTACGCAATTAGTGCTGGCAGTTGAAAGATGGCGTGCAACCAACCAGGAGCGACTGAGACAGTGGATTGACTGCTGGGCTGAGTTCGAGGCACTCAGTGCAATCGCGTGCTATGCATGGGAACATCCGGACGATGTCTTCCCGGAGTTTGTCAGCGACTCTGGCGCTTTCGAGGTGGAGGGCCTGAGTCATCCCTTGCTTCCATCTGGAAAATGCGTGCGCAATGATCTTACTCTGGATAAATCTGCTCGCTTTTGCATTCTCAGCGGATCCAATATGGCGGGTAAGAGCACGTTGCTCAAGGCCGTCGGGCTGAACGTTATCCTTGCTTATGCAGGTGCTCCGATCCGCGCTCTACGCGCGCGGCTAGGCTCTCTCTCTGTTTGCAGTTCCAACTCAATCTCTGACTCGTTGCTCGACGGTAAATCCAAGTTTTTGGCGGAGGCAGAGAGGCTCCACGGAATTCTTCAACGGACAGGGCTGGAAAAGCCGGTCCTATTCCTCATCGAAGAGATCCTAAGTGGCACGAATTCGCACGACCGCCGTATCGCCTGCGAGTCGGTAGTGAGAGCCCTGGTCGCGGGCGGTGCAATAGGAGTCCTGTCTACCCACGACCTGGCCCTCACTTCGATCGCTGAACTGCCCGAACTCAGAGGAATGAACTGCTGCATGGAAAGCGATGATCCCGGCGACCCGCTCAACTTCGACTACAGAGTGAAGCCCGGAGCCTCTCGCCGTAACAGTGCTCTGGCCATACTGAAAATGATCGGCATTGATGCTCTGGGGCCTCCCGCGAACACGGTGTCATAGCCCACGCTGTAGAGAAGATTGCGGGGCACCTGTCGAACACACTCTCAAGACTAGCCGCGCCCGGCGAGGATTTGCCATCCAGGCGGACGCGCCTTACGGCGCCATTCGTGGATGCTCGCTCGCCCTTCTCTCGTAGTGTCCCGACAGGAAGGACTCCTTGCTCTAAGCTTGTTGATAATCCCGACGAGCTCAAAGGGTCCAATCCGCTATGACCGATTACTCGGGCATTACTTCGCTATGATCATCCGTATGTTGCGGCTCCAATTCATTGTTGCGCTTCTATTTACTGCATCCACTGCCGCTACAGCGCAATGGACGATACAGGAATCACACACCACTGCCGACCTGCGCGGCATCGATAATGGCGGCAACGGCATCGCTTGGGCCAGCGGAACGAATGGAACTGTTCTGCGCACGACCGACGGCGGCTCGACGTGGCGACCCTGCACCACGCCACCCGGCGCAGCAGCGCTTGACTTCCGGGGCATTCAAGCCTTCGACGACAACACCGCGATCGTCATGTCCAGCGGCAAAGGCGATCTCTCCCGCCTCTACAAAACCACCGACGCCTGCAAATCTTGGAAGCTGGTCTTCACCAACCCCGATCAGGAAGGCTTCTGGGACGCTGTCCGGTTATCGCACTCCTCCCGTCGGTACATGACGGGCGTTCTTATAGGCGATCCTGTAAATGACGTCTTCTCAATCTTCGTTACACGGAATGCGGGAGATACCTGGACACGCTGGAACGAGCATGATCCGAAACACTCGCCAAAAGCCGGTCCTAAAGAGTCCTTGTTTGCTGCAAGCAATAGCGCGGTCGTTGTACCCGGTGACAATGGTGGATCAGCGTTCGTAACGGGTGGAAGCGGCGGTGCTCACTTTTACTTCGAGCAGCACCATGACCCCTGTGACTGCAAACCCTGGGAAGGCTTCAGTACTATCAAGCTTCCGATGCCCTCAAGCGAAAGTGCTGGTGCATTTGCAATAGCCAGACGCACTGATGCAACTCAACGTGGGAGATGGGCAGTAAGTCCTGGTAGCTACTCACCCGGCTTCGTAAATTTCGTCGTGGTAGGCGGAGACTACAAGCAGCCCGACGCTCCGGGAACCAGCGCATCTATCCGCAATCTTGCGCCGGCCATAGCTTGGCTCTTTCCTCGCGCATTCAAGCCCACCACTCCTCCCCACGGCTATCGCTCCGCCGTCGCTTATGACGCCCCCACGAACACTTGGATCACCGTAGGCCCCAACGGAACCGACATCTCCAGCGACGACGGACGCAGCTGGCGCGCGCTGCATCCCGACCCCGCGCTGAACGAACCCGCCGACGCCGACCGCAACTGGAATGCGCTCTCCTTGCCATTCGTCGTCGGCCCCAAAGGCCGCATTGGCAAGCTCCAAACCAATGCCATCAAACCTAGCTCTTTGCAACCTGCTCCCCGGCATCAGTAATGAAGCGCGTTTTTAGGGAAGAGCGGCTGCCCGACCCGAAAGCGATGCGCGGGGGGCGCGGCAACCGCGGAGGGTGCCGTAGTATACTCGCTCGCGAGACCGCTTTGATCGAGGGAAAAACATGGCAATTGCGCGGCAGGTCATCACATCGCTTCTGCGCGATGGAACGGACATGCTCGGAACCAAGAGCCTGGCCGTCAAGATTGCAGACGAAAGCATCGTTTCCGGTTCGCTGCTCACAGTGGAGAGCAATCACTTCTGCGTATTGAAGTCGCGCGGCGCCGTATTGAATGTTTACGAAACCGGACAGTACAACCTCACCACTCCGGACAAACCCCTCTTGGGTTCGATTGCTCAGGGGTTCTTTGGCGGCAGCTCGCCCTGGGTTTTTGAGGTCATTTACATCAACCGGTCCAAGCTGCTGATCCGCAGCGAGGGAGTTGCCACCAGCGCGGAGATGGCCGAGATGTCCTACCAGGTGGATTACTACATCCACGTCGACACCAAGGAGGCGGCACTCGACCTAATTACTCACTTACCCTTCAATGGCCACTTGATCGATACACGTGAAGTGGCCGATTACGCGGGACCAGCCATTGAGCAAGCGATCAACCAGATCGTCCAAGTGACGAAGATGGAAGACATCAATGAGCACATCAATGAAGTTCGCGAGTTGGTGAAAAGCCATCTTTCCGACTTCCTCAGAACGTATGGCATCACGCTCAATGATCTGAAGATCCTCATCATGCCGAAGGACGAGCGCATGCGCGAATTAATCTCGCTCCAGGCCATCGGCCTTACTCCGATCGAAGCCGTGCGCTACTATCTGGCGTTGCGGATGGCTGAAAAGGGCCTTGTCTCCGCTCCGAACGCCGCCGCCGGCCTGCCATTCCAGATCGGCGGTCAAGCGACCCCATTCTATGGGGTCGGCTCCGAGACAGGATTGCCTGGGACAGGATTGCCTGGAGAAAAATAGTGTCGGACTTCTACGACGCGGGCGCCATTCGACAGATCGCTACCAACCTGTTCTATGGCTGGGGCTACAACTTTTACCGCGTCGAGAACCAGCTGCGCGCCGACGACCAGCTTATCCGTAACAAAGCCGCATGGCTGCTCGGTATTGCGATGGCGAGCGTGGTAGAAGCCGAGACCGAACACAGGCGCGAATTCCTCCCCGCGCCTTCCCGGGCAAAGCCATTGCCGGACGCTACCGCGGTGGCGGCGGTCCAGCGCCTGGAGAGGCTGGCCCGAGGGATTGGCGCGCTCGAAGCCTCGATCCAGCAACAGCCCGTTCCGGAGAACGATCGTATGACGCAGCGCTATCGTCAGGAGGCGGCAACACTCAAGGTCCTCATCCATAATGATGAGCAGCTCGTGGGTCAGTGTGACCTTCTGCGATCCATGGTAGATGGGCAGAATGGCGCCTCGATCCTTGAGAGTCTCCCGGGTCTGGAGAGCGGCCTGGCGGCAATCCGAGCTACTCTGCACAACCGGGAAGCTGTCCTGCACGATAAGTTGGAGAGTGGCCGTTAGAGCATTTAAAAGCAAAGGGTGAATTGCGGCGTGGGTGAATTGCTGGTGAGCCCCTGAAACCGGGCTCACCAGCGAGAGGGCGAGAGCGGTTTCACCGCGACGCCCTGTGCGGCCTCGGCGCACTGCGGATCATGCCGCTGGCAGGCGAATGGAAAATATAGACCCGTTCGGTGAATGAGGTGTCACGCTGATCGTGCCGCCGTGCGCTTCAATCGCCCATTTAGCGATTGCCAGCCCAAGGCCCGCTCCGCCTGCATCGCGCGTGCGCCCCTCATCGACTCGATAGAAGCGATCGAACACACGGGACGCCTTGTCTTCGGGAATTCCCGGCCCCTCGTCCTCGATAGCCAGTTGCACGAGTCCGTTTGGTTGGAGGAGTTCTTCTCATCAGACAAAATAAGGCGGACGGTGCTCCCGGATGGCGAGTACTTGACAGCATTGTCGAGAAGATTGATCACGGCCATGCGGAGGAAACTGCGGTCCGCAAATACAGAAATTTCATTGTCGCCAATGACGGAAATCGTTTGTTTCTTATCTTCAGCGAGCACACCCACAACTCCGACTGATTCCTGTACCAGGTCCATCATGGGGAAGACCGATCGTTGCAACTTGATCGCGCCCGAATCCGCGTGGGCGATCGTCAGGAGCGTATCGATCATCGAAGTGAGTCTCGCAACTTCTTCAAGCATACTGCCGATAATGTCGCGATACTTCTCGGTGCTATGGTCCTCCTGCAATCCGACCTCACCAACGCTGCGCATTGCGGCCAGTGGAGTGCGCAATTCGTGTGAGACATCCGACGTGAAGTGTTGAAGCTTTTCGAACGACTCTCCCAGGCGTGCGAGTAATTCATTGAGTACACGGGCCATGTGTCCTAGCTCGTCGTTGGGATTGTCTACGGGAATGCGCTCGTTCAGCCGCATCGCGGTGATCTGTTCGGTTTGGCGGGCCATTTGTTCAAGCGGATTCAGCGCCTTGCCCGCGACCCGATAGCCGGCGAATCCCGCTGCTATGAGAGCAAGCGGTATGGCAAGCATCAGCAGTCCAATGAATTCGAACAGACCCTCCGTGATTGGTTCTGTGCTGTAGGCGAGGCGAATCAGAAGTGGCTTGCCCTCAAAAAAGTGGAGGTGGCTTATCGTGAGAACCGGCGTTCCGTCGGCCAGCCGCAATCGCTTCGATGCGATAGCCGACCTCTCCTTCGTGTGGGCTCGGTGCACCATCCAGGTACATGCCGCGAAGCCGCTCGTTGCGAAAAAGGACTTCTCCGTTCGGACTCAGCACCTCCATGTATCGATCGAGTAGAAGGCGTGATTGAGGATGACTGTGATAGTCCTCATGCAAGAGGAGGTGACCGTCCGGTGTGAAGTAAAGCAAACCCTCGACGGTCTCCAGGTCTTCGATTTCGGCGTGGTGAAGCTGATCGTTTAGCTGCCAGTACTGTAGTATGCAGGCGCCACAAATATAGACCGCGAGCACAGCGCCGAATATTCCCACATACCAAAGTGTGAGCCGGTCGCGAATGAACCGAGGCCTATGACGCATTACTTCTCCTCCGCCTTGCGAAGGACAAAGCCCAGCCCACGGACGGTGTGCAGCAGGTTTTGAGGGAACGGATCATCAAGCTTCTTGCGGATTCGCGCGATGTGAACGTCGATTACGTTGTCGAGAGAAGTGTATCGAACTGTCGTTTTCCATACATCGCGCGCGACCATCTCTCGCGATACGACCGATCCGCTGTTCAGTAGAAGGTATTCCAGCAGATCGAACTCACGGCCCGTTAGATCAAGAACCATGTTTCCGCGCGTCGCCACACGCCCGCTTACATCCATGCGGAGATCTGCAAGCTGGAGGACTGAGGCAGCTTCAGAGTGAGCGCGTCGATGCAATGCCCGGACGCGCGCGAGGAGTTCGGGGAACGCAAATGGCTTCACCAGATAATCATCAGCTCCGGCATCGAGGCCGCGGACCCGGTCGTCCACCGATCCTTTTGACGTAAGGATTAGCACAGGGGTCCGGAAGCCGCTGCGGCGCATCTCGCGGAGCGTCTCAATGCCCCCCTGTCGCGGCAACATGACATCGAGAAGAACAAGATCAAAAGCGGCATTGCGCAGTTGCCGGATTCCCGTTTCTCCGGTATCCGCCAAAGCCACCTCGTAACCGTTACCTTCTAGGCCCTCAGCGATGGCGCTCGCAAGTTTCCGCTCGTCTTCAATGACGAGGATTCTCAAGGCATTTTCCGGCCGAACTTCACCCGCAGCGCTCATTCTTCACAATCTAATGCAGAAACCTCGCCGCGAGCACTGCGATGCCAAAACTTCAGGCAAAGTTCAGAATCCCTTAGGGTTTCTCCATGGTTTGATCAGGGGGTCGGAGTCTTTCCCCAGGAGCCCTTGAAGATGAAAATATACCCTGTTTCGATCTTTGCAGCCCTCGTTTTGGGAGCGGCAAATCTTGCTGTACTCGCTTCTGCCGCCACAGCGCCTGCGCAGTCACAGGTGTTGCCCCAGTCCACATCCATCCCAGTCCGTTTCGAGCACTCGATAGACACGAAGAAGGCCAAGGTAGGGGACGAGGTTACAGCGAAGACGATTCAAGTTGTCGCTCTTCCCGGCGGAAGGAACATACCAAAGGGAGCCCTTCTCGTCGGCCACGTCGTCGCTCTCCAGGCGTTTCATTTCGACCAGACACCATACGCACATCAGAAACCTTCTATGCTTTCAATTCACTTTGACAAGTTGCAAGCAGGCGATGACACGATTCCAGTCACCCTCTCAGTTCGCGCGATTGCGAACACGATCGATTCAAAAGAAGCCACATATCCGCACATCACAGACGATACGGATCATGTTGGAATGATGATTCTGATTGGCGGAACTACATTTTCGCCACTGGACAAGATGATCAAATCGGAGGATGGCGACGCCATCGGATACAACCGCAAGAATGGGGTTTTTGCCAGGCTGATCGCATCTGGATCATGCGACGGAACGAATACAGAGCAATCGATAGCAATCTTCTCGCCCGACGCGTGCGGAGCCTACGGTTTTGGCGGCGACTACCTGGAAGACAGCTGGAGGGGACGGCAGCGGGACCTTTACCCTGGCACTACACGGCCACTCCGCAAAACTCTATGCCGGCAGCACGGCTCTCCTGCAAGTCGACGAAACGCAATAGATTTCGCACCGAGGATTGCCAAATGCTTTCGCCTGGACCCGCCCAGCGAGTCGTAATTCATCTGAATGAGGACGCAGCTTCCGAGGGGGACTATCTTCACGTGGAGATTGTCTCCTTCCTATTTGAACAAGGTGTTGCGGGAGCTACTGTTCTTCGTGGCCATTCAGGGTTTGGGATTCATCATCGTATTCATGCGCATGGCGCCCCTGGCGTAAGCGGCGAGCACCTTCCCATTCGGGTTGAATTCCTGGAATCGACGCAGACGGTGGAGGGTCTTATGCCCAAACTAATCGAGTTGGTGACAGACGGCGTCATAGAAGTTCAGGCAACAACCATCGTCCACGTTGCGCAACCTGCCCAACCCCGTGAGCGAGAGGACAGGAGCGGATGAGGTTGTCATTGCTCCGAGCGCTGTTCTGCGGCCTGGTTCCGATACTGGTTCAATCCGCGGCGAACGCACAAGCGAACACAATTCCTCCCGCTCCGAATGAGAGAGCGGTGCCTTCCGCTGGAATCGAAACTCCTCAACAGTCCGATAGCGCGCCGAGCGTAAAAAGTCAGGAAAACCTGACACTGGCTGATGCTGAAGCGCGGTCACTCAAGAATGAGCCGCGCCTGCTTGCGGAGCAGTTTCGCGCCCAGGCCGCAAACAAGAGAGTTACTGAGTCCAGATCCGGATATTTTCCACAGACGTTCGGGAATCTCACCGCTGTCGATGCCAACGCAGATAGTGCTGTCGCCGCGGGCGCACTCACTACTTCGAGTATCTCCACTCGCGCCGCGGGAGGAGCTTCGCTGGTTCAAATGATTACGGACTTTGGTCATACCTCGAACCTTGTGCAATCTGCTCGCTTCCAAGCAAAGGCCGCCGGACAGGACGAAGAAAGCATTCGCCAATCGGTCCTGATGCAGGTCGAAGAAGCATATTTCGCAGTGCAGGCCGCCGAAAGTGTCCTGAAGACGGCACACGCAGTTCTCGACTTCAGGCGCGTCACTCTGCGCCAGTTGACCGCTCTTGCGCAGAGTCAGCTACGGTCCACTCTTGATGTGCAATTTGCGCAAGTGATGGTCTCGGAGGCCGAGTTGGCCGTTGTCCACGCCGAGAGCAACGTGCAGAAGGCCCAGGCTCAGCTTGCAGCGTCCATGGGAGAGGAAGGCAACACCAATTACATACTCACCGATGAATCGCTGCCTCCAAGCCCAGACGCCGACCCTGCCGGTTACATCGACGAAGCGATTGAGAATCGGCCCGATCTCAAGGCTCTGCGGCTTCAGAGCGAGTCGGCCACTCACGAAGCCCGCGCCGAAAGAGACCTGAATTACCCGACCGTGAGTGCATTGGCCTCGGGAGGCGAGGTTCCCATCCACGATTCGACCATCCATCACGACTACGGCGCGGTTGGCTTCAACATCAATGTTCCGATATTCAATGGCGGCCTGTACACCGCCCGCGCCGCAGAAGCTCAGCTTGAAGCCAGGGCGGCTGACAAGGACGCCTCGCTTCGGGAGGTTGAGATCGTTCGCGACGTGCGTATGACGTGGGCAGATGCGCGGGATGCCTATCTCCAAATCGACGTGACGCAACGGTTAGTGGATGAGACGAACGTTGCCATGCGTCTCGCCCAAGCCAGGTACGATGCAGGCCTCGGCAGCATCGTCGAGCTCAATCAAGCGGAGCTCAACCAAACTTCGGCACTCATCACCGCCGCAAGCGCTCGATTCGATTACATGCGTTCGATGGCCGCATTTCAGTTTGCGCTGGGTGACGTGCATTGATTGCCGAGGAGGACGACGTGACATTGGTGCTACAACGAGCAGCATATCTAGCAGCGTTGTTTGTCGCAGCAATTGCATGCAGCGGATGCACGACCAAGACCAGCGCGGCGCCTCAGGAAATCCCAGTCGTTGCCGCCAGTCGTGCTGTTCGCACGGATTTGAAGAACGATGTGACTCTAACCGCCGAACTTGAACCCTATTACGAAGTCGACGTGATGGCGAAGGAAGCTGGCTACATTCGCCACATGCTGGTAGACATTGGCGATCATGTAAAAGCGGGCCAGCTCATTTGCGTTCTTGACATCCCGGAATTGCAGGACGATCTCCAGCGGGCGAAGGCAGACGTTCAGACGGCAACGGCTGAGCAGTCGGCGGCGGAACAGGACCAGAAACGCGCCATGGCGGCCGAAGCGATTGCACACGTTTCCTACACGCGCATTCTGGACGTAGCGACGAAAGAGCCCGGTTTGGTGCCATTACAGGAGGTTGATGTTGCCCACTCTCGCGATCTTGAAGCGGATGCACAGGTCGCATCTGCCGAGCAAAATGTGCAAGCATCCATGAGCCGTTTGCAGGCGGCAAGAGCTGCCCTTGAACACGAAACTGCTCTTATTGAATACACCAGGATCATTTCACCGTTGAACGGCGTCATTACCCAACGCTATGCCAGCGACGGCGCAATGATCCAGGCAGGAACCTCCTCCAACACACAGGCCATGCCCGTTGTTCATGTTGCCGAGGACGACACTTTGCGCCTCATGCTGCCTGTTCCGGAAGCCTATGTGGGAACCATCCACGATGGAGAGCCGGTTACCGTTACAGTGCCGGCGTTGCGGCAAACTTTCCCCGGAAAGGTGACTCGCTTTGCGGATCGGGTGCAGGCTTCGACACGCACGATGACGGCAGAAGTCGATCTTAAGAACTCGAAGCTCGATCTGATTCCGGGAATGTATGCACAGGTACAGTTGAGTCTGGCTGAGGCACCAAACGCCATCGCCGTGCCGATCGGCGCCCTCGACAGCTCCGGAAACACGAATAAGGTCTATACCGTCGATACTGCGGGCACGGTCCACATTCGCACGGTCGCCACCGGCATCCAGTCTCCGCAATTCGTTCAAGTAATGTCTGGAATTCAACCGGGAGAAACCGTCATCCTTGGGAGCCATTCCGGCCTTCAGGATGGCGCACATGTTCAGCCGCACTTCGAGTAAGCATCGCGCAGCTACCAAGGATCAGCCATGTCTCGCTTCGCCATTCGAACGCCCTATCTCATCATCGTTTCTTGCTTGATCATCCTGGTCCTTGGAGTGAGCAGTATCGCGCGGATGCCGGTCGATATGTTCCCGTCGATGAATGTTCCGGTTGTCATCGTGGCAACGTTCTACTCTGGCATGCCCCCAGAACAGGTCGAAGGCAATATCACCTACCACCTGGAGCGCTTTTTCACCCTTGCCAGCGGGATCGACCACATTGAATCGCGCTCGCTCAATGGTGTCAGCATCATTCGCGTCTATTTTCAACCCGACACGAATGCGGATACCGACGCGGCCACCATCGGCAATCTAGCCGTATCCGATATGAAGGATTTGCCTCCCGGCACGTTTCCTCCGGTTGTGCTTAAGTCCGACGCGTCAAGCCTTCCCGTCTGCCTGGTTACGATGAATGGGGATGGCATGAGCGACGGCGCATTGAAAGACATCGCACAGAACTTCGTGCGCAATCAGCTCGCCGGAGTGCCGGGAGCTTCCATTCCTCAACCATTTGGCGGTCCTTGGCGGCAAATCCAGTTCTACGTTGATCCCTACAAGCTGGAATCGCGGCAATTGAGTCCGATGGACGTGGTTCGTTCGCTGAATCAGTCGAACCTCGTTCTGCCTGCCGGCGACGTGAAAATCGGCAACCTCGATTACGACATCTACTCGAACGCTCAGTTCAATCTCAAAGATGCGGCAGAATATCCGATCAAGATGAACGGTGAGAACCCGGTGTTGATGTCGGACGTCGGCGAACTGAAGGATTCTCACGCTCTTCAATACAACGTCGTTCATGTAGATGGACAGCGCTCAGTCTATCTTCCCGTTCTTAAGCAAGGCGGAAACTCGAATACTATCTCCGTGGTGAACGGTGTCCGCACAATGCTCAAACATCTCGTGGATGTCCCGTCAGCGATGCATACTGCGGTTGTCTTCGATCAGTCGCGATTCGTCAAGACGGCCATCGAAACCTTATTGCACGAAGGCGGCATCGGGCTGGTACTTACCTGCCTGATGATTCTGATCTTCCTCGGTAGCTTGCGCGCCACAGTCGCCGTTTTTTTCTCCATTCCTCTTTCCGTGTTCGCAACCTTCATCGTTCTTCAGATGACGGGGTCTTCGATCAACAGCATGGTTCTTGGCGGTCTGGCACTGGCCCTGTCCCGTCTCATCGATAACTCAGTCGTCGTGCTCGAAAACATCTACCGCCATCTCGAAATGGGCGAGTCGCAGCACGTTGCCGCTGAAAATGGTGGTCGTGAAGTGGCGCTGCCCGTTTTAGCAGCGACTCTGACTACTGCTGTTGTTTTTTTCCCGGTCACACTGCTCGAAGGCGTGAGCAAATTTCTCTTCACCGCTATGGCGCTGTCGGTCGTGATCTCGCTGGCCGCATCTTATTTCGTTGCCATGACGGTAGTTCCGCTCTTTTGTTCGAAATACCTGAAGCTCAACAATCCGGAACACCTATCAGAGACCGATTCAGGTGAAGCGCGCACACGAAGCGGGCGCCCCGGATGGGCAACGAAGTTCAACACAGCATTCAATCATCGATTCGAGCAGATGCTCCTTCGCTACGAAGTGCTCGTCAAACGCGTGCTGCAACGGCCAGTTCGGGTTCTGGCAGTGTTCGGGATTGTATTCGCAGCTAGCCTGTCGCTCTATGCGTTTCTCGGCTTTTCGTACTTTCCGCAGACAGACGCCGGTCAATTCGTCATCAACATCAAGGCTCCGTCTGGAACCAAGCTCGACATCACTGAGAAGGAGTTTGCCAAGGCGGAGCAGATTATCCGGCAGGCAATCGCTCCCAAAGATCTCGGCATAATCGTTGACAACATCGGCGTCGACAATGGCTTCTCCGCCATCTACACACCTAATGCGGCGATGCATACCGGCTTCATCCAGGTTGGCTTGACCCCAGGCCATCGCGTCGGTAGCTATGCATACATCCGCGCGATCAAGCGCCTGTTGGCGGAACAGATGCCGGAGCTGTCTTCCTATTTCTCAACGGGCAGTCTGGTCGATGCCGTGGTGAATATGGGAGCGCCCGCGCCGATCGATATTCAGATCTCAGGCGCAGACTTTACTCAGGACAACGAAGCGGCTCAGAAGATTGCAGGACAGTTGCGTAGTTCGCCTGCGATCGCTGATGTGTTCATTCCCCAGGATCTCGATTACCCATCCCTCCGGGTGAATGTTGACCGGCTCCATGCCGCGAAGCTCGGCTTGACCGAGAAGGAGGTTTTGGACAACGTCATTACGTCCTTGACGTCGAACCAAATGATTGCTCCGAACCTTTGGATCGACAACAAGAACGGAAACAATTATTTCCTCACAGTGCAATATCCCGAGACGCAGATTCGCACCGTGCAGGATCTCGAATCTATTCCTTTGCACGCGGACGGCATTAGTCAGCCGACTCGTCTCGGCATGGTGGCGAGCATTCAGCCGATGCTGGCCCCCACGGAAGTCGATCACTATCAAATTCGTCGCAAACTCGATATTTATGTACGGCCCGCAACAGAAAACCTGGGAAGCGCCGATGACAAGGTGCGGCAGGTCCTGGCATCGCTGAAGGTTCCTTCCAATTTGAACGTCACCGTGCACGGAAGCGCCGAGGCGATGCACGCCTCCTTCCGCAGCTTTAGCATCGGGCTCACGCTTTCCGTGATTTTGCTTTATCTGATTCTCGTTGCACAATTCAGGTCTTTCATTGATCCGGCGATCATCTTGCTTGCACTTCCCCCTGGCATCATCGGCGTTCTTGTCACGCTTGTACTCACGGGCACAACGATGAACGTCATGTCTCTGATGGGGGTCGTCATGCTGGCCGGTATCGCCATGTCGAACAGCATTCTAATCGTTGAATTCGCCCACCATCTCCGGAGCGAAGGAAAGGGCGTTGCGGAAGCCGTAATCGAATCCTGCCGCGTGCGTCTGCGACCGATTCTCATGACCTCTTTGGCAACGATCATCGGATTGCTGCCTATGGCTTTGAAGCTCGGAGAAGGCAGCGAATCTTATGCGCCGCTTGCACGCGCTCTCGTAGGAGGATTGGTGGTCTCAGTTGCATTGACTGTGTTCCTTGTACCCGCAGGCTTCTATTGGGTCTATGGAAAACGGCGCTTCTTCGCCGAAATGTAACTCTACCGTTACGCCTCGACTCGCAACATACCAGCTTTCCGTCTTCCGCCACGGACCTGAGGCGAGCGAGCCACCACACATGGCGGCGAAGCCGCATCCCGCCGTGCGCGCAGCACTTAGTGCACCCCTAGCGGCGGCTGGTTGGCGGTGGGTAGGGAGACCCCGAGCAACCCCGCCAGCGTGGGAGCAATCCGGCGCATGTCGACCACGCCGAGATCGCGGCCGGCTGCGATACCCTGGCCCATCATGAAGAGGGACGAGCGCATCGCTGGGGTGGTGGCGATGTTGTAGCCGTGCGCACCCTTCTCCAAGGATGGAGTTACAAGTGGACCGGTAAGAGCGCCCCCGTTGCAGTAGCCAACCTTGAAGGTAACGAGAAAGGCCGCGTTCGAAAAGTTGCCGAGTGCGACAGTGGCTTCGTGATCGAGGACGGCCTCGATGCCATTGGCAGGATCGGCGGCCAGATGCTCGAGAAGCTTGCCAACCTTGTCACGAGTAGCCGTATCGGACGGATCGTGCAGCATGATCGGCGCAACACAGCCGGCTGCCCACGGCTCGGCCTGCCAGACGATGGTCGTGCCCTCGGGGCTCTTTGCGGTGTGGATCAGGCCAGCCTCGAGGAAGGGGATGGCGAGATTGACGTCGTGCTCGACGGGAGCGAAGCCGTGGTCGGAGACGATGGCGATGACGGCGTTAGGGTAGTTGGCGAGCTCCTGCGCCGCGAGGCGCTGGACCATGCCGTCGATGCCTTCGAGATCTGCGTCAGCCTCGGCGCTGAAGGGGCCGGCGAGATGCTGTTCTGCGTCGAGCGAGCTGAGGTGGATGGTCATGAACTGGGGGCGGTGCTGCTTGAGGATGTCGAGGGAATAGATGGTCTTGACTTCGTCGCCGGCGAGCGAGGTATCGTTGCCCATCATGTAGGGAGTGCCGGTGCGTGCGGCGATGCGTGCGATTTCGCCGTCAGGGCGCGAGACGGCATTCATGAGGGAGCGGTCGTCGGGATTGGTGGCGGCTCCTGGGCCGGCGGAGCGCCAGTACTCGGGGAGATCGTAGTCGATGGAGGTGGCGTCGACCGTCACCGGCCAGCCGACGCTGGCGGTTTCAAGACCTGCGTCATGGGAGGCCGACCACAGTGTGGAGACCTTGATCTGGTCGGCGTACCAGTACCAGGCGCCGGAGAGCTTGCGCTCGGGGTCGAAGCGTTGGTTGTTGAGGATGCCGTGCTCCGCGGGCCAGACGCCGGTGATGATCGTGGTGTGGCTGGGATAGGTGACCGTGGGGAGGACCCCGGTGACCCCGTCGGCGTAGGTGCCGGAGGCCATGATGCGGCGGAGCGTGACGATGCGCAGATGATGCTCGTCGGCCTGGGTGACGTAGTCAGGGCGCATGCCGTCGATCGAAATCAGCAGCACGGGTTGGTGGGGCTGCTGGGCCGGTGCGTTGGCGGTGAGGAGCGCGAGCAAGAGGGCGAGAAGAATAGTCCGCATAGAGGTATAAGAACGCGTATGTGTGAATGAGGTGTGAAGGACGGCAAGTCCAAAGGTACAGGCAATATACGAGGAACAGGCAAGGCAAATTTACCTGGCGTTCACATTCGCTTCATGAAAACTGAAGAAAGCGAATGTACGTTGAATCCCATGTTTAAAAGGATTGCTCTCCTCGTAGCCAAGGTCTTGGTTATGTGCGCACCCGTGCTTTTCTTGAGCTTGGCGCACGCCCAGTATGACAATGGAAGTCTGGTCGGAACGATCCGCGACGCCACGGGTGCGTCGATACCGAATGCCAAGGTGACGGTCACCAACACGGAGACGGGGATTGCGACGCAGGCCACGTCGAACGGCACCGGCGAGTACAACTTTCCTTCCCTGCGTGTGGGAACTTACTCGATCGTCGCCTCGGCCAGTGGCTTTTCCGACGCCGCGGCAGAGAACATCGCCGTTTCCGTCGGTGTGATCCAGCACATCGACCTCTCATTGAAGGTCGGCGCGGGGGCCACCACCACGGTCGAGGTCTCCGACGTCGCGCTGCAGCTGGAAACCGAGACCAGTGAGCGCGGCCAGACCATAACCAACTACGAGTCCGAGGCGCTGCCGCTGGTCAGCCGCAACTATTCTGACCTGGTGGCGCTGGTGCCGGGCTCACGCCAGGCGCCCGACGAGATCTTCACCACCTCCAGCAATTCGCTGGTGCGCGCCGGCTCCTTCAACGTCAACGGCCAGCGTTCGATATTCAATAACTACCTGCTCGACGGCATCGATAACAACGCCTACGGCGAGTCGAACCAGGGCTTCGACAACCAGGTCATCGCCATTCCGCCTGACTCGGTCGCGCAGTTTCAGATCGTGACCAACAACGAGAGCGCGGAGTATGGACGAAGCTCCGGCGCGACGGTCAACGTCGCCTCCAAGGGTGGAACCAACCAGCTGCACGCGACGTTCTACGAGTTTCTGCGCAACACCGACCTGAATGCGCCCGGCTTCTTCAAACCGACGCTCATCGGCAACTCCGGCCTCTCGGTGCCCTTTCAGAAGCCGACCTTCAATCGCAACCAGTTCGGCTTCAACGTCGGTGGCCCGATCATCAAGAACAAGCTCTTCTACTTCCTCGACTACGAGGGCTTCCGGCAGGTGCTGAAGATCATAACGCCGCTAACGCTGCCCACGCAGAATGAGATCAACGCGGATCTGGTCGTGCCGGTGCGCAATCCGATCACCGGCGCGGTGTACCCCGCTCACACACCCATCCCGTCCAACGCCATCAACCCGCTCTCGGCGGGGATTCTTACTTACTTCAAGCAGATCTCAAGTCTGCCGCTCTCGGGTCTCTCGACCACCGGTGCGAACACGGACGACTACTCTGCCCTTGTCCCGTTCACCGATGACTCGGATAAGGGCGATCTGCGCTTCGATTGGCAGGTCACGCCCACCCGCTCGGCCTTCCTGCGGATCAGCGACCGCAAGGAAGATGCGGTCAACTACCCGTCGGTCCCGATTCCGCTTGACGGTCAGACCAACGGCCACATCCGCCTGCTCGATCAGCAGGTCGCGGTCGGCTTCACGCAGCTCTTCGGCGCCAACATGATTCTCGATGCGCGCCTCGGCCTGGATCGCACCAAGGCCGGCAAATATAACCTCTCGATCGGCAACACGGCGTTCTCTACTCCAGGCACCCCGAGCTACATTCCGGGCCTGCCCAGCAATCCGGTGGTCGCCGGCGGTCTGCCCTCGATCAGCATCTCGGGCGGCTACTCGGCCTTCGGCCGCCAGAGCACCAATCCCCAGTGGCAGGACCCCGCCTTCCTCGACCCGAAGCTGAACTTCACCTGGGTCAGGGGCAATCACGCACTCAAGTTCGGTTACGAGTACCAGCATCTCTGGATGGCGGTTAACGATAACAACCCGCTTTACGGCTCCTTCACCTACGGCGGCGGCTACAGTGTATGCCCATCCGGCACGGCCATTCCTGGCGCCAATACCACCTGCACCGGCGGCTCCGCGGTGGCGGACAACTACTGGGCGGACTTCCTCTTCGGCACCACCAGCTCCTACCAGTTGGCCAACTTTTACGAAACCCACCTGACCAATAACACACATAACCTCTATGCGCAGGACGATTGGAGGGTGCGCAGCAATCTCACCCTCAACCTTGGTCTGCGCTGGGAGTACACCTCGCCCTACGGCGAACTGCACAACCGGATCTCCAACTTCGATCCGACTTCGCAGACCGTCTTTACAACCACCCCAGGCGCTGTAGCCGGCAACGGCATCACGCCCGTCTCATTCGGCGGCGTCTACGGCCAGACGCTCGTGCATCCTGACTACGATGACTTTGGACCGCGCGTCGGCTTCGCGTATGCGCCCTATGCGAACACGGCCATCCGTGGTGGCTTCGGCCTCAGCTACGCGCACTATACGCGCGCCGGCTCGGGCGACATCCTGGGCATCAACGCGCCGCAGGCCCAGTTCGCCTCGGTGACACAGCCGACGCCGACCACAACCAACCACTGCGCCTCACCGCTGCCGGCGCAGATCATCGCCAACGGCTCGACGACGCCGAGCTGCTACGCCACCTCCGACCAGGGCTATCCTTCCGGCCTGGTCACCAGCTTCAACTCGTCCACCGACAACATCACGTGGGTGCCCAAGAATACGCGCGACACCTACGTCGAGAGCTACTTCCTGAGCGTGCAGCAGCAGCTTAGCAAGAACCGTGTTCTGGATATTGCCTACGTCGGCAACCACGGGGTGCACCTGCAGGGCTTTCTGAACGGCAACCAGGAGAATCCGGCGCTCGGCGCCAGCACGTCCACGCCTAAGGTCGGCTTCGCTCGTCCCTTTGCCAACTGGCCGTCCGACATCACCGAAGCCGGCAACGAGTTCTGGTCCAACTATCAGTCGCTCCAGGTCAAGTACGAGCAGCGTATGGTCTCCGGCCTGACAGTGCTGAACTCCTTCACCTGGTCGCACTCGCTCGACAACGCCAGCGCCTCGCTCGAAGGCAACTCGCCCTCGCCGCAGAACGGCTTCAACATCGCCGCGGACTACGCCCAGTCGGACTACAACCTGCCCATCGCCAACATCACGACCCTTGTCTATGACCTTCCCCTCGGCCAGGGCCGCCAGTTCCTCGGCGGCGCCAAGGGCCCGGTCAATGCCCTGCTCGGTGACTGGCAGGCCTCTGTCATCAACACCGCACAGTCGGGCACGCCTTTCAACCTCGGCTACACGCCCAACTCGGCGCAGGCGGTCTCGCCGCAGATCTCGGCCACCTACCGCGGCGCCGACGAATATCGTCCGGACCGTGTTCCAGGTGTGCCCGTCACCCAGGGCACTGGCAACCGCGCAACCGGCACCGGCTATGTCAACTACGTCAACTATGCTGCCTTCGTTCTTCCGCCGATCAAGGATGCAGCCGGCAATCAGCTCAGCCCCTTCGGCACGGCTAGCCGCAATCCCGGCCGCACGCCGCCCTTCAACGAGACCGACCTTGCTCTAAACAAGAAATTCAACACCCCTAGCGAGCGCATAAAGGTTGAGTTCCGTGCCGAGTCGTACAACCTCTTCAACCACACAAACTATTTTTTGCCCAGCACAATCAGCGGAACGCAGGGCACCACAACACAGACCTTCGGCGTAGGCGGCGAACCGCCCCTGAGCGCCATCACCGGCGGTGCTCCCACCTCCGGTGGCCAGATCTCCAGCACCTTCGAGCCGCGCATCTTGCAGTTCGGGCTGAAAATCCTCTACTAGGGCGCATCGGCAGATTCACTTTTCCGCAGCGCTACAAATTGGAGCGTTGCAGTGCTGCGGAGTTGTTGCAATGGGAGGGCTTTCCGTCTTTCGCCACCGGACCTCGGGCGAGTCAGCCACCACGAATGGCGGCGAAGCTGCGTCTCCCTAGATGGGAAATCCGCCACAACGAATGGCGGCGAAGCCGCGTCTCCCTGGACGGGAAATCCCCACCGCGAATGGCGCCGTAAGGCGCGTCTCACTCGATGGGAAATCCCTTAGTGGGAGTGGGAGTGGGTGTGGCCGGGGTGGTGATGATCGCTGATTTCAATCGGCGGAGCGCAGCCGTGGGCGACTTCGCACTCCGCATGCTCGAACTGGATCGTGGCGTGGTAAATCCGGAACCTTTGCCGGAGCGTGCCGGTAATCTGCCCGAGGATGCGGTTGCTCTCAGACGGCGGAATGTCGGCGATGGTGACGTGACTGGCCAAGGCATGCGTCTGCGAACCGAGACTCCAGACATGCAGGTCGTGCACATTTTCTACGCCCTCGATCGACTCGAGGGAATCGCGGATCTCCGCGATCGAAACGCCGCGCGGTGTGCCCTCCAGAAGGATATTGAGGGTCTCGCGCACGATCGAGATCGAGCTCCACAAAATGAGCGCGGCGATGAGGATGGAGAGAACCGGATCGATCCAGTTCTGTCCCGTGAACAGAATGGCGCCGCCTCCGATGATGACCGCCGCGGTCGAAAGCGTATCTCCGAGCATGTGAACGAAGGTGCTACGGATGTTGATATCGCGCGAGCTGGTCCAGAGCAGCGCCGCGATCACACCGTTCATCAGCACGCCGGCCGCGGCGACGATCATCATGAGCCGGGGTTGCACCTGGGTGGGCGCATTGAGACGGTGTATGGCCTCGACGGCGATCCAGCCGGCGATGATGATCAATGTGAGCGCATTGAGAAACGCGGCCAAAACGCCGGCGCGCTGGTATCCGAAGGTCTTTTTCTCCGTTGCCGGACGGGTTTGAAAATAGACGGCGACGAAGGAGAGCGCGAGCGCGAGCGAGTCGGAGACGTTGTGTCCCGCCTCCGAGATAAGCGCTAGCGAATGGGCTTGGACGCCGGCGATGAAGGTGACAGCGACGTAAACGAGCGTGGCCACCAGTGAAAAGCGCAAGACGCGCTGTGTCTGCTGATTTGCAGTGCCATGCACGTGCATACTCTTAGTGTACCGGGACAGGGCCGGGGACACTAGAAGTGCCCTCATAAATCCGTGAAACTGTCATCGGCCATGGGCGAGACCCGTCGCGAAAGTCACAGCTCTGGATGCTGTGTGACTTTGTGCGTTACGAGCTCATCGGCAGGCGGACCGGCGGGTTTTCGCTCACTGCCCCGCGCGCTCGCTCCGCGCTGGCGCACCGCAACAGAATTGGCGGTTTCGCGCAGTCCGCTCCAGGTTTCGGCGACGATCAGGGAATTGGTCGGATTATGGGGATCGTAGCGGACAGAGGCAGGGAAACCCAGACGGCATTTGTAGATATCGACAAGGTGGCGCAGCATCGTGACGTCTTGCGAGCACTCGTAAACCACACCGGCAATTTCATACTTGTACAGGATGAGCTGCATTCCATTGGGTCGACCGCTTTCCTCGGCATTGAGGTCGGAGATGTCGATCACCGTCGCGTCGATGATGCGTCCTTGCCGGACGAGCACATCCCGGCGCTCGCGCTCCTGCTCATCCGGGCTGGGGCGGCGGCGAAGCAATGCATAGACGGCAATTCCTCCTAAGCACAGCCCGGCGACGGCGAGCGCGCCAAAGATCTGAGATTCCCTTAGAGGGAAGTCGCTCATCGAGTTCTCCGATGAAAAACAGCGGCCATGACAGTGCTCGAGCGTTTTATGCCCTTGCAGAAGGCAGAACAGATTCCGCAGAACCGATTCCGCAGAAGCAACTCCGCGGAACCGACTCCAGGATATCGCAGGTGGGTATAGTCGAGCGGGCGGACTTGTATTGACCAAGGCGTGAACCACGCGGCTACTCCATCGCTTCCATCGCTCCCATCGGTCCATCGGCCGATCGCTTCGCAGGCCATGCCCATCGGTCCATAACGGCTCCCAGGCGCGTATACTCGAGTGAGCATGTCCATTCGTTTGTCCCTTTTGCAGGGCCCATCGGCTACAGCCGCCTCAAGGACCCTTTTTCCAGCCAACTCCCACTCTAAGGGCCAGCCCGCTCGCATCCGTTCGACCACCGTGCTCTGCGTCCGCCGGAACTCGAGCGTCGTGATGGCGGCCGACGGCCAGGTGACGCTTGGCGAAAGCGTCATCAAACACTCGGCGCGCAAGATTCGCCGCCTCTACCAAGACAAGATCTTGGCGGGCTTTGCCGGATCGACTGCCGACGCCTTCTCCCTCTTCAGCCGCTTTGAAACCAAGCTCGAGCAGTATGCCGGCAACCTCGGGCGTTCTGCCGTGGAGTTGGCCAAGGATTGGCGCACCGACAAGATGCTGCGCAATCTGGAGGCCTTGCTCGTGGTGGCGGACTTAGACCAGACCTATTTGATCAGCGGTTCCGGAGACGTCATCGAACCCGACGAGGGGATTGCCGCGATCGGCAGCGGTGGGAGCTATGCCTTGGCGGCGGCGCGCGCGCTTATGGAGAATACCGATCTTTCCGCGCGCGACGTTGCCGCAAAGTCCCTGCACATCGCAGGCCAGATTTGTATCTACACCAACGATCAGGTCACCATCGAAGAGTTGCACGCATAGCCTTCGCGGCTTAGAGATCTGAGGCCCCAGAAGGAGCAGAGATATGGCCATCTTTTTACCCGGAACGGCAGAAGACCAGGAACTCACTCTAGAGGACCTGACCCCGCGCGAGATCGTGGCGGAACTCGATAAGCATGTCGTAGGCCAGCGTGCGGCTAAGCGTGCCGTGGCCATTGCGCTCCGGAATCGTATGCGCCGCCAGAAGCTGCCGCCGGATATCGCCGAAGAGATCATGCCCAAGAACATCATCATGATTGGTCCGACCGGAGTGGGCAAGACGGAGATTGCGCGCAGGCTGGCCAAGCTGACCAACTCGCCCTTCTTGAAAGTAGAGGCCTCGAAATTTACTGAAGTTGGCTACGTTGGACGCGATGTCGAGTCGATGATCCGCGATCTGGTGGAGATTGCGATCGACATGGTGCGCGAAGAAAAGCTCGAAGAAGTGGAAGACCGGGCGGAATTGAATGCCGAGGAGCGGCTGCTCGACCTGCTTTTGCCGCCCCCGCCGGCGGCTGCGCCCGCACCCTCAAACGCAACCGGCCCCCAGGTCATCGACGGCAACACGATCAGCTTTCCCGCTGCGAGCCAGGAGAGCCACAACCGCACGCGCGAGAAGCTGCGGCAGCAGTTCCGCGAGGGCAAGCTCGACGACCGCACGGTTGAAATCGATGTGCGCGAGCGGAACACTCCATCCTTCGAGATCATCTCCAATCAGGGCGTTGAGGAGATGGATATCAATTTAAAGGATGTATTGCCCAATATCTTTGGCCAGCGCACCAAGAAGCGGAAGATGAACGTCGCCGAAGCTTTCGAGTACCTGGAGCAGGAAGAAGAAGGCCGCCTGATCGATATGGATCAGGTAACGCGGCTGGCAGTCGAGCGAGTTGAAAATTCAGGAATCATTTTCCTCGATGAGATCGACAAGATTGCCGGGCGCGAGGGTGGCCACGGACCCGATGTATCCCGCGAGGGCGTGCAGCGGGACATTCTGCCGATTGTCGAAGGGACTACGGTCAATACACGCTATGGGATGGTGCGGACCGACCATATCCTGTTTATCGCCGCGGGAGCCTTCCATGTCTCAAAGCCGAGCGATCTTATCCCTGAGCTCCAGGGCAGATTTCCCATCCGCGTGGAGCTGCAGTCGCTGACCGTCGAGGATTTTATCCGCATCCTGACCGAGCCGAAGTCGTCGCTCACCAAGCAATACACCGCGCTGCTCGAGACCGAGGGATTGAAACTCAGATTCACCAAGGAGTCGTTGGAAGAGATGGCGCGTTTCGCCTTCCGCGTGAACGAAACCACGGAGAATATCGGAGCGCGGCGCCTGCATACCATCATGGAGAGAGTGCTCGACGAGATCAGCTTCATGGCGCCGGATCTGGTCAAGGGGCGCGCTTCCGACGGCGGCGGTCTGGCCGCGTCTGCCACCGAAAATGGCGCCACCGTCCCCTTGCCGGTGAGCGAAGAAGATTCATCGGATGGCCTGGAGCGGGTGGTGCTGATCAACCCTGATTATGTGCGGGCCATGGTCGCCTCGATCGTGAAGGATCAGGACCTGTCAAGGTATATCCTTTAGACCGTTTTCTCCGTTCCAGAGATCCGGTAACTGTGAAAACGCTCAAATGCTCAGATCCCACCGAACCCGCGGCGGCGTGCTGGCAATTATGGCAGGGCTTCTGCTGCTATGGGTTGCTCCCGCGTATGCGCACATTGGCAGCCCCGATGTCTATGCCGAAGGCAACGCCGGACCATACAAGCTCCTCCTCACCGTCCGGCCGCCTCCCTCGATTCCCGGGGTGGCCGCGATCGAAGTACACACCAGCCCCTCTCAAATAAACGGGATCGGGATCTCACTGATGCCCCTTACCGGCGAAGCGTCTCGGCGTCCGCTCACCGCTGAGCGCATGAAGCACTCGAGCAAGGATCCCGACTTCTTCACCGGGAATCTCCCGATCGCCGCCAGCGGTTCCTGGCAGGTTCGCTTTGTGGTCACCGGAAGCCAGGGCGAGGGGGAGTTCGCTGTTCCGCTCGCGGCGGCGCCTACGGCCGCTCACAAGAGGGAACCGGTACCCCATGCGGTCCTCGTCTTGCTCAGTCTTCTGCTCGTGTTGGGTCTGGTAGCGAACCTCGGCGTCGGTATCCGCGAAGCCAGGCGCGCGCCCCTCCGTCACCTAAGGCGCAGGTGGGCTCGTCTGGCGATAGCGGCGGGGTTGGTGCTTCTGCTCTTCGCGGTCTGGCTGGGCGGCGGATGGTGGAATGCCGATGCGTCCCACGATGTAAAGAAAGATGCACAGAAAGATGCGAAGAACATCGACCGGCCGCTGGCCATGCAGGTTGCTCTTAGCGCGGGAAATGTCTTGAATCTGCATATTCTGGATTCTCGAGGGCCCAGTTCGATAGGTTCGACGGGCGGGACGAGCTCGCTCGAGCTCGATGACTTTATCCCCGATCACGGCCACCAGATGCAGCTCTACCTTCTCCGCGAGCCGCGGATGGATGTCCTCGTTCATCTGTATCCGGAATCTGCCGGTGCCGGCGATTTCCGCCTCGAGCTGCCCTCGATGCCACCGGGAGAGTACCGGCTCTATGCCGATGTCGTTCACGCTGACGGGTTCCCGGAAAC
Organism: uncultured Acidobacteriaceae bacterium; assembly: GCA_963746665.1. Taxonomy (GTDB): domain Bacteria; phylum Acidobacteriota; class Terriglobia; order Terriglobales; family Acidobacteriaceae; genus PALSA-350. The sequence goes on from CAVVBW010000001.1 coordinate 1,468,116, forward strand.
CCTGGTTTCTCGAGCGTCCTTGCCCGCGATCACCGGCGCCGTCGTCAGTGGTGACGACGCTGAAGGGATAGCCTCCCCGCTGGACCAAGGGAACGAGAACCGGAACAGCTTCCGCTTCCCCGATGGTTATGCGATGGTTTGGGCGCGTCCGCCCGTTCTCAAGACCCATGCGGCGCAGGTTTTTGAGTTCTACATCTTCGATCCGAAGGGCCGGCCCCCGGAGGATATGGCGCTCGAGATGGGCATGTTAGGCCATGCCGTCGTTGTCAGCGGCTCGGTCTTTGCGGTGCTCCATCCCTTCGGCACGCCTGCCTTGGCTGCGATGCGTCTCGCCGGGCAGCTCAGTGACGCCACCAGCGCGATGCCGGTGGAAGCCGCGCCAGGGCAGGGAATGGAGAGACTTCCGAACCATGTCGGTTTCCCGTATGGCTTTCCCGCGCCGGGAAAATATCGCATCTTTGTCGAGATGAAGCACGGGAGCACGGTTGAAACAGGCAGTTTCGATGCTTCCGTGTCTCCCTAGTATGGTGAGTCATTGACTTGCATAATAAATTGTCATCTCGACCGGAGCGCAGCGGGGTGGAGAGATCTGTGTTTTCTGCGTTTTATACCGCTTCCCTTGGTTTTTGATGATGCTGCGAATGAATGACTCACCTCCCTAGCGCAAGGGTGGGAGACCATCACGGCGTTTCCGTTCCATACCATGGATCTCGGGGCGCTGAGCAACCACGGGTGGCCGCGAAGCGGCGTCTGCCTGGATGGCAAATCCTACTCGCGGACCCCGTCGATGAAGGCCTTCAGCTTGCGTGAGCGCGATGGATGCCGCAGCTTGCGCAGCGCCTTGGCTTCTATTTGCCGGATGCGTTCACGAGTTACCTGAAAGCTCTGGCCCACCTCTTCGAGCGTGTGTTCGGAGCCATCTTCGAGGCCAAAGCGCATCTTGATCACGCGCTCTTCGCGAGGCGTCAGCGTGCGCAGTACCTGGGAGGTGTACTCCTTGAGGCTGACGCTGATCACCGCTTCAGAGGGCGATACGGCTTGACGGTCCTCGATAAAGTCGCCCAGATGCGAGTCTTCTTCTTCGCCGATGGGAGTCTCGAGCGAGATTGGCTCCTGCGCGATCTTGAGTACCTTGCGCACCTTGGCCACTGGGATATCCATCCGCCGGGCCACTTCTTCCGACGTCGGCTCGCGTCCCAGCTCCTGCACCAGTTGACGCGAGGTGCGGATGAGCTTGTTGATGGTTTCGATCATGTGCACCGGAATGCGGATGGTGCGGGCCTGATCGGCAATCGCGCGCGTGATCGCCTGGCGAATCCACCAGGTCGCGTAGGTTGAAAATTTATAACCGCGGCGGTACTCAAACTTATCCACGGCCTTCATCAGGCCGATATTGCCCTCCTGGATCAGGTCTAGGAATTGCAACCCGCGGTTGGTGTATTTCTTGGCGATCGAAACTACAAGCCGCAGGTTGGCCTCGATCAGCTCGCGCTTCGCCTGCTCGGCATCCATGTCGCCCTGGATCATCTCGCGCTGGGTGCGCTTGAGCTCGGCAATCGAGACTCCCGCTTCCTGCTCCAGCTTTTCCAGATCCGTCTTGCAGTTTTTCTGTTGGCGGCGGTATTCCTTGCGCAGCTCTTCGCTCTTGGATTGATCGTGTTTCTGGTCGAGCGACTTGATCTGCCGCTCCAGCATCCGCATGGCGTCGACCGTCTTGTTGAGCTTGTCGAGCAGCCGCTTGCGTTCGCTATTGGTGTACTTCAGCTCGCGAACGATGCGGGAAACCCCCACCCGCTCGCGGTTCATCATCCAGCGAATCTTGCGATATTCTTTTGCCCTGCTTTTGACGTTGAGCGGCTCCAGCTTTTCTTCAAGCAGGGCTGCCTTCTTTTGGTGTTTCTGCAGGATGTCGATCCGGTTGATGCTCTGCCGGATGCGCGCTTGCAGAATGTCTTCGGTGAGCGCTTCCTCATCGAAGACCACGACTTCCTTGATATTGCGTACGCCGCGCTTGAGGTCTTCCCCGAGCGCGACAATTTCCCGGATGACGATCGGCGACCGCGAGATCGCCTTAAGTACCCGTAGTTGTCCGCGTTCGATGCGCTTGGCAATCTCCACTTCGCCTTCGCGCGTCAAGAGCGGTACGGTTCCCATCTCGCGCAAATACATGCGCACAGGGTCATTGGTTTTTTCGAGCGTGCCCGGCGTTAGGTCGAGTTCGACGTCCTCGCCTTCTTCGCCCTCGCTCTCGAACTTGTCGCCGGCAAACTTCGGGCCGCCTTCAAGTACATCGATCCCCTGCGTACCGATCGTGGTCAGCAGATCGTCGAGATCTTCAGGTGAATGCAGGTCGCCTGGGATAAGGTCGTTGACCTCGTTATAGGTCAAATAACCCTTCTCCTTGCCCGCCTCAATCAGTTTCTGTATGTCTTCCTCGTACTTGTCTTCTATAGCCAAGCGTGTCTCATCTCCCGCGAAAGTTTTGGATCAGTCTGTGCTCAGAAAGGACTGAGTGCGATATAGGCCGCTTGGGGCAATGCCGAGGGGGTAGATACCCTCTAGACAAGTAGACGCACGTCCCGCATAGAAACATAGAATATCACGGACGGAGCCGCGATCGATCGCCATGTGCCCCCCGGCCCGGCTCGATCCGCGCATGTCGCGAACTTCTCAAATTCTCCTAACTGTTAGATGTAAAAGAAGGAAATCGGTTTCACGGGGCGGCGGCTGGTTCGCCCTCCCGCATTTCCCGGTCCACTCTCAGCTTTTCCGCCGCGATCGCGGCCACCTGAGCCCAATCGCCGCTCCGCTCCGCCTCGGCGATCTCTGCCCGCAAACGGCGTTGCCGGCCCTCCAGGTGCCGGTATTTCAATGTATGGAGCGCCGCCTCCACCTCCTCCACGCCAAAATCGCCGGTTTCTCGAAGCAGGACGCCGGCCAAGAGCGCCCGCTCCCCAGATTCGCCAAGCGCGGTCAAGGGATCGCCAGCGGCAGCCGGCCGGTCGCGAAGGCGTTCGAACATCCGGCTCACCCCTGAATGCTCGAAACACTCCGGTTGCGCCCGCAATCCCTCCGCCGCCCGCAAAAAGACCCTGCTTTCCGGGGCCGAGGAGAGCGCCCGCAGCAGTAGCCGCTCGGCCTCATTCACGTTCTCTATCTGGGGAGAGCGCACCTGCTCCCGGCGCATGCGCGCCGCTTGCTTCAGTTCTTCGCGCACCAGCGCCGAATCGATCCCCAGCCTTTGTGCCGCGTCGGCGGCGAATTCGTCCCGCGCAATGCGGTTGGGCAGACGCCGGATATGCGGCAGCAGATAGTTGAGTGCCTTGTTCTTGCTCTCCGCCGTGCGCCCAGGGAACAGCTGCTGTGCCCGCCCGATCAGGTATTCGGGATGCCGTTTGCCCCCTGTCAGAGCGGCCATGTAAGCCTGCACTCCCCGTTCGCGGATAAATCGATCGGGATCGAGACTGCCTTCGAGCGTCACCACTTTGACTTCGAAGTCCTCTTCTGTCAAAAGGGCAATCGATTTCTCTGCTGCGTTGGCGCCTGCTGTATCGGGATCGAAGTTGACCGCCACGCGCTTGGTGTACCGGCTCAGCAGGTGTACCTGCATCGCGGTAAAAGCTGTCCCGCTGGTGGCCAGTACATTCTGCACGCCGGCCATGTAGGCGCTAATGCAGTCCATCTGGCCCTCGACCAGTACCGCAAAGTCCAGTTGCCGGATCGGTTGCCGCGCCTTGTCCAGGTTGAAAAGTACTTGGCCCTTGGAATAGAGCGGCGTTTCCGGCGAATTCATGTACTTTGGCCCGGCATTTTCGTTCGCATCGAGCGCCCGCGCGGTGAAGGCAATCACTCTTCCGGACTCGTTTTGTATAGGAAAGGTGATCCGCTGGCGAAAGCGCGCATAGAGCCCCCCGGCTGTTCCATTCGCCTGCTCTTTTGAGGAGAAAAGGCCGGAAAGGCGCAGCAATTGCGGGTCCGCGGCGCGCTCCATGTGGGTACGCATCGCGTTGAAGGAATCCGGAGCATAGCCGATGCGGAATTTCTGGATCGCCTCCGCAGTGAGACCCCGGCCCGTAAGGTATTCACGCGCCTTCGCGCCCGCGGGGGTCCTTAGCTGCTCCTCAAACCAAACCGTCGCTATCTCATGAAGTTCGAGCAGCTTGCCGCGCTGGCGGCTCTCCGCGGCCTCCTCCGGAGACAGATACTCCCGCTTGGGCAAGGGAATACCGCACTTCTGCGCCACGATCTTGATCGCTTCCGCGAAGCCCACATTCTCGATCTTCTCGACGAAAGAGAAAACGTCCCCCGACTCCCCGCAGCCGAAGCAATGGTAAAACTGGCGCACCGAATGGACGGAAAACGACGGTGATTTCTCGCTGTGGAAGGGACAGAGCCCGGAAAAATTCTGCGCCCCGGACTTCTTCAGGCGCACGTAATCGCCGATGATGCGAACGATGTCCGCCTGCTGCTTCACGGTTTGGGCAAAGTCTTGTTGCACGGCTAGGGAGGTCACATAAGGTGGCCCATATTATTGCCATCTTATGGGTCTTATTGTGACACCTACAATTGTCAGCAGTGAGACCTCCCACCTTCACCAAAAGTGAGGAAAAGTAGATACCCACTGTGGATCGCGGGCCTACCTGCGGCGTTGTGACTCCATCTGGGTGCCTGAGCCAGTCTCTGCCCTTTCCCCCGCCTTGCTGCTTGCCCTCTCCGCGCGCAGAGCGTTCATCCTGGTAAAAAAATCCACCACGGTGCGCAGTTCGGGCTCCGGGGTCGCTTCAAGAAAAGCGCTCATCTGCCGATTGATCTCGCCATAATATGAATGCATTTTTTCGAGCTTTTTCGGGTTGATGCGCACCAACAGGCTGCGCCGGTCCTGCGGGTTCGGCGCGCGCTTCAAATAACCCGCCTTCTCCAGCCGGTCGAGCATCACCGTCACCCCGCCCGTCGTAAGCCCTGTGCTTCGAGCCAGATCTCCCGGCGTGGTGGGGCCGGCGAGCTCGAGCACATTGATGCATTGCAAGTCGGTGAGGTGCAGACCCACCTCATCGGCAACTTTTTGGTTGTGAAGTATGGCCCCGGCGATGAAGCGCCGGATCTCGTGGACGATTGCTTCGTGGAGAGCTTGCCGATTTTCAGTTGACATGGAGAACGTGTAGTCTTATTGTCTATGTATCTTAGTGTATAAGATACATAGTGTGTAAGGGAGATTTTAACATGACGACAGCGACCGTTGTCGCAAAAGGATACCGGGGAGTGGGCATGGAGGGCTCGGTGGCCCGCTGGTATGAGAAGAGCACACGCAAAGACATGGGCCAATTCGAGCGGCTTGCCGAACGTCTGCTGGCCGGGCTACCCGAGGGTGGGCAAGTGCTGGAAGTGGCTCCCGGTCCTGGCTTCCTCTCAATCGAGTTGGCTCGCTCCCCCAAGTGCAAAGTGACTGCCCTCGAGATCAGCAAGACGTTTGTCGAGATCGCGCGCAAGAATGCTGCGGAGGCGGGGGTTCAGGTGGATGTCCGCCAGGGAAATGCTTCGGACATGCCTTTCCGGGAGAACAGCTTCGACCTGTTGGTCTGCCGCGCCGCCTTCAAGAACTTCTCCGAGCCGGAGAAGGCTCTGAGCGAGATGCAGCGGGTGCTGCGTCCCGGCGGGTCTGGCCTGATCATCGACCTTCGCCGGGACACACCCATGTCGGAAATCAGGAAGTACGTCGCGCATATGGGAGTCGGCATGTTGAGCCGCTGGATGACGCTCTTTACCTTTCGCTTCATGTTGCTCAAGCGTGCCTACACCAAGCGCGAGTTTGAAAAAATGCTGAGCGGAATTCCTTTTCATAAAAAAGAGGTGAGAGTTGAGGACCTCGGGTTTGAGGTATTGCTTCAGAAGTAGCCATTCCTAATCAGGCATGGTTGTGATCAGGCATGGTTGTGGCCATATGGATCACCTCCTCGGGTGATCTGCCCTGCAAACGCAGAGCCCGCAAGCTGAGTGCATCCTGGCGCTTAGCCAGCCGCTCGCCCTGCTCGTCGGCCACCAGCTCGCAGTGGTACCAGGCCGGGGACTCGAGGCTGAGCGCCTGGGCCAGCAGGATCTGCCGCGCGGTTGATCGCAGCAGGTCGGCGCCGCGCACGGCCTCTGTGATCCGCATCGCGGCGTCGTCGACCACTACAGCGAGTTGATATGCGGGGACATCGTCCCGGCGCCAGACAAGAAAGTCGCCGAAGTCCTTGCCGGCGACCAGGCGCTGCGGCCCGTAGTGGCCGTCAGTGAATTCAATCGTGTGATCCTGGGGAACGCGAAAGCGCCAATTGATTCCTGCGGGGGCCGAAACGCCGGCTGTCCGGCATGTTGCTTGTGCCGGACGGCACGTTCCCGGATAGATTCCCTCATCGCCATGCGGAGCTTGAGCCGCCTGGGCCCAATCGCGGCGCGAACATCGGCAGGGATAGATCCATCCTGCCTCAAGCAGCCTCCTCCAGGCCGCGAGATAGAAGCTGTGGCGTTCGCTCTGGGAATAGGGCGCGAAGGCGCCGCTGATGTCCGGTCCTTCTTGCCATACAATCCCCAGCCATCTGAGATCTTCGAGCATCGCCTCGGCAAACTCTTGCCGCGAGCGCTCCGGGTCGAGGTCCTCATTGCGGAGCACCAACGTTCCATTGGCGGCAAGCGCGCGTTGATATGCCGTCCAAAACGTCCGGGCGTGGCCCAGATGCAGCAGTCCGCTGGGCGACGGAGCAAGCCGGCCGCGGTATGAATTCATAATTTTCAGAACAGTTTCACTTGTCAGAAGAGCTCCGGGATGCTCGAAAATGCGATGCGCGTCGGCGCCGCCGCTCCTGCAAGCAGCATGCTCGCAAAGCACAGTGTGTTGGTCCCGTATTTCAAGTTCATCCGGTCCATCGCCGTTGTCAGCCGGGTTCTTCGTTGCTCCTCTTCAAGGCCGGAGAAGAGACTGAGCGTATGCAGGTGGTCCGGCACCAGGTTGCCGAGCGAAACGCCCACGAAAAACGGCTTCTGGTAAGCCGGGCCGCTCGGGTGCTGCTTCCAGATACGCTGCAACCCCTCGAGCAGCGTCTGGTTGTCCTGGCACTCGATGAGCGAGCCGCTCTGTGCCCACGGTTGCTGATGAATTCCCGAGGAGTGCTTTGAGGCAGCGGCCGTCTTCGGCACGGCAAAGCGGAGGGTGACGGTCATGTTTGACGCCCAGAGCCGCGCTTTTCTGAGCCGCATCGCCGATTTGTGCAGCAGCTTGTTGGCGACAGCGTATGCGCCTTCCGGCGTGCGCAACTCGGGAGGCAAAACGTGCGAATGCCCAATCGACTTCTGGTGCTCGAGTTCGGCGTCGCCGTAATCTTCCGCGCGCAGCCAATCCCAAAGCTTTTCGCCGCCCACCCCGCCCCATGCCGCTTCGAGTTGCTCACGATCGAGCGCCAGCAGTTCTGCGATCGTCCGGATTCCTTTCTCCTCGAGGCGCTTCTCCATGCGCGCGCCTACGCCCGGCAGATCGCGCGGCCTGAGTGTCGCCAGTGCCGCGGGCAGGATGTCCGGTGTGAGCGCGACCAGGCCGTCGGGTTTTTCCATGTCGGAGGCTATTTTGGCCAAATATCGATTCGGCGCCAGCCCGACGGAGCAGCGAAGGGTAGCGCCCGCCTTGCGGCACACCGCTGCCTTGACCTCGCGCGCCAGCTCGAGCGCAGCCAGCAGAGGCTGCTCCCGTCCGATGAGCCGGCAAGCCATTTCATCGATCGACATTACGGAAGTCACTGGGACGCAAGATTCGATGGCCTCCACCACCCGGTGGTGAACCTCCACATAGATCTCGTGGCGAGCCTCGACCAGTGTGATTCCTGGGCACAGACGCTTGGCTTCTCCTACCTGAGTCCCGGTGCGAACGCCGTGGCCTTTCGCTTCATAACTCGCCGCGATGCAGCAAGTTGTGTCTGCCATCAGGGGAACCACCGCGACTGGCCGCCCGCGCAGCTCAGGTCTGAGCTCCTGTTCGACCGACGCGAAGTAGGAGTTCAAATCGAGAAAGAGCCAGTGGAGACGCGGGTGATAGGCATCCCTCGTATCTGCTATTACCTCTGGCATCTTTGCCTAATCTTCCCCGTATCTTTTCCGATTCTCCAATGCTAAACCTTTCTCATATACGGCATTTCACAGCTCCTGAACTCCGGCCGAAGAAGAAGACCCGAATTTCTTAGGGTGTTCGGCGCCGTAGGAAACTGTGTGACGCATTTTTGAGTCCTAATCAAGGGAGCACGAAAATGCTCGGGATCAATCTTCACACCTTCGCGCAGTGGTTTTTCGACTTTGAGTCGTATGTTCCCGCGATCGTGGTCACGGTTGGCGCTGCTTTACTCTTCGCGTGTGCCATCGGCGCGGCCTGCTCTCCGTGCAAGGAAAAAGACGAATTTTTCCACCGGCAGGTCTTCTAAGCGGAGGGTTCAATATTTGAGGGCTTCGCGGTGAAGCCGCTCTCGCCCTCTCGCCGGTTCGCCCGATCCAGGGCTCACCCGCAATTCACCCCTGCCCGGATGGCAAATCCTTTGCGCCGCAAGGCGCGTGTGTCCGTGCGGCCAGCACCTGTCTCGGTCACAACCCTTGGGAGACCATCACGGCGCGCTCGCTTTCCGTTCCGTACCATGGATGTTGGGGCGCGTCAGCAACCACGAATGGCCGCGGAGCGGCGCCTGCCTGGATGGCAAATCCCTCTGCGCCGCAAGGCGCGTGTGCCCGTGCGGCCAGCACCCGCCCTCTATAATCCCAACACATATGGAAAACCGCCCGCATTCCTCTGCCCCGCATTCCTCTGCATTGATCGGCGAGCTCGAACGCCGTCGCGCTCTGGCCCAGGAAGGAGGCGGCCCGGAGCGCCGCGACCGCCAGCACACCGAAGGCAAGCTCTCCGCCCGGGAGCGGATCGCTCTGTTGCTGGATGAAGGCTCCTTTCAAGAGACCGATGAGTTCGTCACCCACCGCTGCACGGATTTCGGTATGGAAGCAAAGCGCATTCTGGGCGATGGCTTTGTTACGGGATACGGCCAGATCGACGGCCGTACGGTCTTCGTCTTTGCCCAGGACTTCACCGTCTTTGGCGGATCGCTCTCCGAAACCAATGCCGGCAAAATCGTCAAGCTCATGGATACCGCCATGCGCGTCGGCGCGCCGGTGATTGGACTGAATGATTCCGGTGGGGCGCGTATTCAGGAGGGCGTCGTATCGCTCGCCGGGTATGCCGACATTTTCCTGCGCAATACCCTCGCCAGCGGGGTGATTCCCCAGATATCGGCCATTCTCGGCCCCTGCGCCGGTGGGGCCGTCTATTCGCCGGCCATCACCGACTTTACATTGATGGTCGACAAGACCTCATACATGTTCGTGACGGGCCCCGACGTGATCAGGACCGTCACCCACGAAGAGGTCAGCAAAGAGCAGCTTGGCGGCGCCACGACGCACAACGAGACTTCCGGCGTGGCGCACTTTCTCTCCCGCGACGATGCCGAGTGTCTGGCGCTGATTCGTGAGTTGTACAGCTTCCTGCCCTCGAACAATCTCGACGAGCCGCCCCGCCGCTCCTCAAACGATCCCATTGACCGCGCCGATCCTGAGCTCGATTCGATCATTCCTGAGGACCCGAGCAAGCCCTACGACATCAAGCAGGTGATCGAGCGCATCGTCGATGACGGCTACTTCTTCGAGGTCCACGAACACTTCGCGCGCAATATCGTTGTCGGCTTCGCGAGAATGAATGGCCGCTCCACCGGTATCGTCGCCAACCAGCCTGCGCACCTGGCTGGTGTTCTCGATATCGATGCCAGTGTGAAAGCAGCGCGCTTCGTGCGCTTCTGCGATGCCTTCAACATCCCCCTGATTACGCTCGAGGATGTGCCCGGCTTTCTGCCTGGCACCCAGCAGGAGCATGGGGGCATCATCCGCCACGGCGCGAAGCTGCTTTTCGCCTTTGCCGAAGCGACCGTGCCCAAGCTGCTGGTGATTACGCGCAAGGCCTATGGGGGCGCTTATTGCGTCATGAGTTCCAAGCACATCCGCACCGATGTGAACCTGGCTTGGCCGACGGCGGAGATCGCGGTGATGGGTCCTGAGGGTGCTGTGAACATTATCCACGGCAGAGATCTCGAAGAGGCGGTGAAGCAGGCTGAAGACGTCGAGGGCCCGCTGACGGAAGCGCGCCGGCTAGAGGTGCTGGCCGCCGCGCGCAAGCAGAAGACGCAGGAATTTCGTGAGCGCTTTGCCAATCCCTACATCGCGGCCGAGCGCGGCTACGTCGATGCCGTGATCCGGCCGAGCGAAACCAGGCGGCGCTTGATCTCCGCTCTCGAGATGCTTGACGGAAAACGTGACAAGAACCCGCCCAAAAAGCATGGCAACATTCCGCTTTAGCGAAGGCGAGGCAGCGTCATGCTGACGCTGACCCCAGTCCCCAGCCCGCTACAAATCGCCTCTCTCTTCGCGCAGTTCCGGCTTGCCATTGCTTCCCAACGTCACATACCCCATCGGACGATGGTGGTCGTGGGTAAATAGAACCAGCCATTGCTCCGGAATGGCCCGGCCGTAGAACCGCTTGCGTTCTTCGATGACCGTCAACGGGTCGAGGTCATAGCTCGTCCCCCAAGTCGTATCCAGATGAGCGCTGGTCGGGATCAGATCCGAGACATAGCAGGCTCGCCGGCCACCGGAGTCGAGCATCACCGCCATCATTTGCGCTGTATGCCCCGGGAACACTTCAATCGAGACCCCTGGCGCGATCTCGCGCGATTCGCCGGCCTTTGCGTCGATCAGGTTCATTTGGCCGTTGGCGATGAGCGGGTCGTAGTTGTCGCTGACGTAGCTCACCCGGTCGCGCTCGAGTTGACGGTGACCGTGTTCCACCTCTCCCCGGTGCACGTAGTAGCGCGCATTGGGAAACGTGGGAACCACGCGGCCATTGTCGAGTTTTGTCGTGTTCCACCCGCAATGATCGAAGTGCAGGTGTGAGTTGATCACGATGTCGACCTCTTCCGGCTTGATGCCGGCGGCGCGAAAGCTCTCGAGCAGCTTCTGCTTGGGATCGAAGAACCTGCGCTGCTTCTCGTCGAGCTTGTTGCCAATGCCCGTCTCGATCACTACGGTCTCTTTGCCCGTGCGGACTACGACGGTATTGGTGCCCAGAACAATTTGATTCAGTTCGTTGGCTGGTGCCCTCTTTTGCCACATTGTCTTCGGAACCACGCCGAACATGGCGCCGCCATCTTGCAGATGGGAGCCATCCGTCAGGATGGTGAGATCGAACGTCCCGAGCGTGATATGGCCGCGCACCAAATCATGCGCCGCTGCCGTTCCGGCTGGATGACTCATTCTGCTTCTTCTCCATTCGTTGAATTCGACCCGCCTATCCCTTAGTGGGAAGATAGGTTTCGAAGTGTTCCAGGATGCGGTTGTACAAATGCGTTCGGGCAGCTGCTCCGTCGATTTCGTGCAGCTTGCGCGGATAAATCTGCAGGTCATAGGGAATGTCGGCGGTAATGAGTTGCTGGATGAATTGGACGGAGTTGCTCAAATGTACGTTGTCGTCCCCCGTTCCCTGCGCCAGCAGCAGGCGCCCCTTCAAATTGTGCGCGCTCTCGATGACAGAACCGTCACGATAGCCATTGGGGTCGTTGATCGGCTCTCCCATGTAGCGCTCGGTATAAATCGAGTCGTAGCTGCGCCAGTCGGTTACCGGCGCGACGGAGACGCCCGCGCGAAAGCGGTCGCTATGCGTCATCGCGTAGAGAGTGAACGTGCCGCCCCAACTCCATCCCCACCAGCCCAGCCGCTTGGCGTCGAGCTGAGGGTATCTGGCCAGCACCTGGTCGAGCGCGGCCATTTGGTCGCTGAACTGTACAGGGCCGAAATTGCGATATGTGGCTTGGGCAAAGTCCCGTCCCCGCCCGCCCATCCCGCGGTTGTCTACGTGCAACACCGCATAACCGTGCTCCGCCAGCACTTGATCGAAGTAGAGTGTCCGGGCGCTCCATTGGTCGGTGATTGTCCGGGCGCCGGGGCCGCCGTAGGGATTCAGAATCAGCGGCACGCTTGCCGGCGCGGTCTTGTCCCGGGGCAATATGATTCGCCCGTAAAGAGTGGTCGCTCCATCCGCGGCCTTCAATGAAAGATTGATCGGCGCGATCAGCTGTAAACCGGTTGGAGGAGCCTTCCAGATACTTTTGCAGTGGGCCTCACGCGTGCACAGTTCGACCCCCGGCGGCGTACTTGCCGAGGAGACCGTGTCGGCAAAGAGCTTCGCGTCGGGCGAGAAGACCGGCTCGTGCCAACCTCCCGCGCCGCTTACCTGGTGCCGGCCGGTGCCATCCATTTTGACCGCCCAGAGACTCTCCTGGCTTGGGCCGCTCTCATCGGACAAGTAGTAGACCGTTCGGTTGGCGGTGTCTACGGCGCTGATCCCCGAGACATCCCAGTTGCCGCTGGTCAACTGCTTGACCAGCGTGGCCGCCTTTGCCACGGGGTTCGTCTGGTCGAAGCTGTAGCAGTAAATGTGGGTATGCCCGTCCCGCCAACCGGTGATCAGGATGTTCGAAGCCAGGACGCGCAGATCGTATGCTTCGTCCAGGAACTTGTCGTCGCTCTTGGTCAGCATGAGCTGAACATTCTCGTTCGCCGTATCCGCGAAATAGAGAGATAGCTCTCTTTGATCGCGGGTCAGGGTCTCGATCCACACAGTCGTGTCGTTTACCCAGCCGAAACGCGGGATATAGTCGTTACCGTTGTCGAAGGGAACATTGATCCATTTGGTCTTCCCGCCATTCACGCTCACCACGCCCACCCGTACGTAGGGGTTTGGATCGCCCGGTTGGGGGTAACGCTGCACATCGATCGTGGCATGCGTGGGAATCCAGTCGACAATCGGGTACTGCGGCACGGAGGATTCATCGCTCTGCAGATAGGCCAGGTGCTTCGAATCGGGCGACCAGAAGTAGTTGCTGCGTACATCCAGCTCTTCTTCATAAACCCAGTCCACTTCGCCATTGAGTAGGGTTCTCGTCGAGGACTGAGTAAGCCTGAAGGGGAGGGCGCTCTGTTGTGGCCTGAGTATGTAGAGATCGCGATCCCGAACAAAGGAAATTATGCTGCCGTCGGGAGAGAATTGCGGGTTGACGCCGCTTGCGGCGTGAGTCGCTGCCATCTGCACGCCCACGCCGGAAGTCAAATCGAAGAGCCAGAGCTGTCCATTCGAGTCGAAGAGCAGATGCTTTGAGTCCGGCATCCAAATATAGCTGGGCTCGTGGTAGCGCGCGCGGTGCGCCAAGTCCCGCTCCGATTCTCCGGCTTGAAGAAAAGCCTGCATCTTGTCGTGGTTCACCAGCACTTTTTGAGCGCCCGTCGCCCCATTCACGCCGATCAATTCGCCTTGGCCGTCGATATAGCTCACCTGGGCCCCATCGGGCGACCATGCGATGTCCTGCGGTGGCTCAACCAGCAAATTCTGCTGGTGATAAATCTGTTCCACGGTGAGTGACGTCTGTTGGGGATGAGGCGCGGCCGGGGCGGAAAGATAGCAGGGAATCGCTAGAACCAATACGAATCTCGCTCGTTTCAATGTGCGGCTCCGGCGGAGAGTCTGACTCTGCAGTTTACTCTAGAGCGTTCTCACAAATGGTGTATACGGAGCATCTTGTCTTCCCGCAGCCAAGTAGCCGGTTGGTTGCGCCGCTTCACACCGCCCCCGGACAGGAGGCTGGCAAACGTTATAAACTCCAGTCTAGATGGATGTTCAAGTCGAAAAACTTGTCCGGCTGCAGGAGTTGGATGGCAATATTCGCCAATTGCAAGCGGCCATTGCCGCCCTTCCCGGACACATCGCGCAGCTCGAACAGAAACTTCAGCTCCAGATACGCGCCGTCGAGCAGGCGGAGAAGGCTGTCGCCGCCGAAGATGCGCGGCGCAGGCGGATGGAAAGCGATCTCAAGGACCAGCAGCAAAAGATCGTGAAATACCGCGAACAATCGAATAGCGTCAAGACCAACGAGCAGTTTCGCGCCATGCAGCATGAGATCGGCTTTGTTGAAACGGAGATGCGCCGGATCGAAGACGAAGAACTCTCAAGCATGGTCGAGAGCGAGACGCTTGAGGCTCGGCGGGGCGAAGCCAAAAAAGAGTTGGAATCTCAGCGGAAACTCATCGAGCGTGAAAAGCAAGCTGCGGACGTCCAAGCTTCGGAAAAGCAGAAGGAACTGGATCGGCTGCTGAAGGAGCGCTCCGGATTACGCTCGGACATCGCTGCGGATCTGCTCGAACAGTATGACCGGCTCGCCTCTTCGGCTCGAAAAACCCCGCTCGCGCGCGCCTGGGGCCAGCGCTGCATGTCCTGCCAAATGGCATTGCGGCCGCAGTTCTGGAATCAGATCCGCGAGGGCGCCTTGCTTCACTGCGAAAGCTGCGGCCGCCTGCTTTACTTCGATCCCCGGTTCGATCTCGTCCCGGAGACGGCGCCAGACGCGGCCAAATCGTAAGGCCTGCCTCAAGGTCACCGCGCCGCTTCAGCGCCTTCTTTCGGCCGGTTCGGTACGGGCACCCGTTTCAAGGAGGCGATGGACTCGGAGGCCACCGGCTTCCTTGCCCTCTCCGCGATATCGATCGGCTGCCGCAGATGGACCGCGGGCTGGGCTGACTGCTGCTGGTGCATCGTCACGATCAGTGCAATGGCCGGTGCCTTTCCCCCGCAGCGATATCCGTGAGGCGTGCTAGCGTCGAAATATACCCCGTCGCCCGGCTCGAGCGTGTGCTCCTTATCCGCATGACGAATCTCGAGTTTGCCCTCGAGGAGGTACAAAAACTCGTAACCCGGGTGAACATGGGGGCGAACCTCGACATTCTTTTTCAAGGGGACGAATTCGGCATAATAAGGGTCAAGATGCCGGTCGGGGACCATGTAGCCAAGGCTTTCGAAGTAATATGTGGGGTCGTCCACGCCAGTCTGAGGCAAACGCACGCGCGCACTCTTGCGATGGATTCGGAAGAGAGTATGGGGTTCGCTCTCGAAGAAATAGGAGAGATCCTTGTTGAACACCATGGCAATGCGCGCTAAATTCCGCAGTGTCGGCACCACGCGTCCGGTCTCGAGCTGAGATAGGAAGCTCGCGGAGAGGCCGGTATGCCGGCCCAACTCGACCAACCCCATCGATTTCTTAAGGCGAAGCCGCTTGATGCGCTCACCGATACGCTTCTCCACGATGATTGATTCAGCGCTTGCCGGGTCCATCTGTGATACTGCCGGTTCTTGCATCGCATCCATAATAGGGTCCTTTGGGGAATAGGCCTTTGGGCTTCAAGATGATGAGATGAGAAAGAATGGCGAGATGTTACTCCCATCAAAAAAAAATTTCATCCTCGCCCCTGCCCGTACCCGGCCTTGCCCCGTACCACCTGGATGGATTCCACCCAGTCCGATGTCTCGGTCCTCAGCCGATACCCCACCCCCGGTTCCGTGACGATGTGGCGGAGTCCGGCCGGTTGAATCTCCAGTTTGTGCCTCAGGTGGCTGAGAGTCACCCGCAAGAGGTGCACTGCATCCTGATATTGGGTGGCGCCCCAGAGCTCATGGATCAGTTGATGGTGGGTTCGTACGCTGTCAGCATGATGAATCAATATCTTGAGCAGGTCATACTCGGTTGCGGTGAGCCTGACCCGCGTTTGACGGATAAACACTTCTCTCCGGCCAAAATCGACTTTGAGATCGCCTGACGAGAAAATATCGCCTTGGGTTGTGCCTACTCCGCGCAGGGCCGCGCGGATCCGTGCCAGCAGCTCACCCATTCCAAAGGGTTTGGTGACGTAGTCGTCCGCGCCGGTATCAAGCGAACAGATCTTTTCCGATTCTGCATGTCGAACCGAGATCACGATAATCGGGGTGAAAGTCCGTTCTCGCAAACGCCGGATCACTTCCTTGCCATCGATGTCCGGCAGATCCAGATCGAGGAGGACCAAATCTGGCCGGATCAGTTGAAATCTGCGTAGAGCCTCTCCACCGTTGCCGACCTGATACATCGTGTAGCCCGCCGGGCGCAGCGCGCCGCCGAGGACCTTGCGCACCGGTTCCTCCTGGTCAACCAGGAGTATTCTTGGACCTTCCTTTTCCATTCGCCACGTCCTCGATGATAGGCTCGCCATTCCTCTTTGGATGCAGACAATTGGATTTTCACGTATGAAGGGTTCGTTGGGTTACAAGGTTCTTTTGGGCGGAGATGGAAAGCAAAGAACAGGCTAGAGCCTGTTCTTAACTTCTAGGACGGCAGCGACGGGAGCCGGTCGAGCTCGCCGCGCACAAGGTTCAAGCCATAAATGCAGGACTCGAACGAGCTTGCCAGGCGCGCGAAGAAGGGCGCTTCCTGAGCGTATTCGAAGAGGTCAAACTGCGAAACGATGTAGTAGCTCTCCTTGCCTGCCTGGACCAGTTCGAAATAGCTTTCCCCAAACCGCGTCCGCGAGCGCTGAATGGAATCCGGATACATACCGGTAAAAAAGAGCGTGTAGTCGCCGATATGTTTGCGGATCTCGCGCTCTTCACCAAAGGATGCGGCAGTCCCAAGGACAGGATCGGCGGCTACCAGCATCTCTCCAACCGCCCGCACCGGCTTCCCTTGCGCATCCCGGATGCGATACACGTTCTCGGCGCGGCAGAACTCGGTGAGCAGATCGGCGACATAGGTCGAGATCTCCTTGTCGTGCATGCCCAGACGCGACTCATAGCAATCGAAAACCACTTCGTGAAAGAGCTGACGCAGCGAACTCTCTTGAGGGATCAAATTCACCTCCATCGAAAGGCATGCGATGCCATTGCCAGAATGCGCGCTGTCCCTCCGGCGCGTCATTCCACGATCGGGGTAGCCTGCGGCTGCCTCTTATGTGTGACGGGAAAGTAGGGGATAGGTTATACCCGGCAAAGGCGCTGCAAGCATTGCCATCGAAAACTTTCTGACACTCGTCTGGGCCGAGTGCCAGCGGTCACCGCGGTTTTCTTTCTGTCCCGGCCGTAAACCTTGGGGTGCCCCATCCTCGCGTAGCGAGGGTGGGAGACCATTCTGCGGTGCGCGAAGCAATTCCAAGGTTCACCGCCTTTTTAGACGGTTTGGCGGCGAAGCCGCGTCCCGCCGTCCGCGCAGGACGTCCCGGCCGCAAACCTTGGGGTGCCCCATCCTCGCGTAGCGAGGGTGGGAGACCATCACGGCGTTCCTAATATTGCAGGGCCCGCGCTAAAGCGCTTTGCCCTCTTGCTATGCTCACCCCTTCCCAGGGCTCGCTCCGCAATTCACCCCAAATTGTCATCCTGAGCGCAGCCGAGAGCCTGCCCTGAGCAAAGTCGAAGGGGATCTGCGGTTCTATTCCACACCATGGCTCGCTGGCGCGTCAGCAACACTGCGGCGCGAAGGGCGTGTGCCCGTGCGGCCAGCACCCAACTCTCGCGTCTTGAGCACGATCATGTACTCGTAAAAGCTGATAAGAACGGAGTACGCCAGCCCTGCACGGCCATCGAGAAATCCTCGTTTGAGAAAGTAGAGGGCAAGAAATTTGATCAAGGGCCGGCACGGCAGCCGATAGAAAAGCTCCTTTTGATTGCGCCGCCGCTCGACGAAATCCTTCGCGAAGATTGCCTTGCGAACACTCCAGCCGGCGTTGCCCGTGCGACCGGCCAGCGCGCGATCGGCTAGCATCTCCGCCTCCATGGTGCTGTAGGAGTTGTGCTTGGCGATCCAATCGGCGACGCCCTTGCTGAAGGGAAAATGGTCCAGGTATCCGTTCACTCGGGAGACAGGACCGTCAACGATCGAAACCTGGTGCACCACCCGCTCGTAGCGCATCCTCTCAGGCCGGAACAGGCGCAGATAGAAGGAAGTGACCTGCACGTGCTTCAACCACTTGCCGAGGAAAAAATCTCTGCGCTGAATCTGGAAAGCCGCCGCATCGCCTGGGTTTTCGACTGCTCGCTCCATTGCCTGCGCGAGCCCCGGGGTAACGCGCTCGTCGGCATCACAATGAAACACCCAGGGGTACTTGAAAGGGATATTTCGTAGCGCCCAGTTCTGCTGGCCTGAATAGTTGTCGAATTCCCGCAATGACACCTTGGCGCCAAGCTGTTGGGCGATTTCAACAGTGGCATCCGTGCTGTACGAGTCCAAAACGTGGATGTCGTCGGACCAGCGCACCGCCTCGATACAATCGGCGATGTTTCGCTCTTCATTTTTCGTGAGGATGAAGATAGAGATCATATGCGCAATGACGGCATCCAGCGATATGATACCTCCCGCTCCGCGAATCCAAAGGAGAGCGGCCCGGCAATCCTGGTACAGATTCTGCCAACCCTATCCTCCTTTGCCTTTGCGGTTGAAGATGCCATACTTGGCTCCTGGGCATTTCTCCTGCTCCGAGGCCAATCCACTTTGGGACCGTGCGGGATGGATGCCGTTTCTCCAAGGTGCGTACACCCAGATGCCAGCGTACAGACGATCTCCGCCAGCCGCCGGTCCAGGGCGAAAAGTGAAACAAAGTACCGTTGAAGCTGAGAGCAATCCAGGCTCCAATCTCTCACAAATCAACCGGGAATTGGGCGCCATCCTGAATACCAAGGTGATCAGTGGCTTGGATGCCTTGCGCGCCCTCGCCATCACTTTGGTCCTGCTCGAACACTTCTGGATAGCCACGCTCGTGGCGCGGCTGAATCCCGATCTGGGATCGATGGGCGTAATGATCTTTTTTGTGCTCAGCGGATTCCTGATTACCTCCATGCTTCTCAAGGAGTATCGGAAATCCGGGTCCATTTCGCTTGGGAACTTCTATCGCCGACGGGCGTTCAGGATCTTCCCCACCTTCTATGTCTGCTGGATCCTGACCACGATTGTGGAAACGCTGGCGCACCGGATCCACTGGAAAACGGCCATCATCTCCTTCTTCTATTTGATGGATTACGGACGCGCGCTGGCCCCGCCGGCGCTGCAGCCGTATATGCATCTGGGGATCAGCTGGTCGCTTGCTATTGAAGAAAAATTCTATCTTTTATGGCCTTTGCTGCTGCTGTTGCTCTTAAAGAAGCGTTCCACGCTGATCCGCACCATGTGCGTGATCATTCTGGCGCAATGGACCTATCGGGCCCTTATGTACCTGGTGTTTCATGTCGGATGGACCTATGTCTACAATGCCTTCGACATGCGCGCCGACGCCCTCCTGGCCGGCTGCCTGCTCGCCATTCTGGTCGAGGACGAAAGAACGCGACTGTTCTGCTGCTGGCTGCTGCGCTGGCAATGGCTGAGCGCCATCCCCTTACTCGCCCTGGCGTTGATCTCCCTGGTCCCTCCTCCAGAGACGCCGAACAACTATTTTTACCTGATTCTCTGGTCGATCCAGCCGCCGCTGATCGCAGCATGGCTGCTGCAGTTTGTGTACTGGGGAGCGAAGTCATGGACGATCTGCAGTACCGCCCCCGTACGCTTCCTCGCGCACATCTCCTATGCGCTCTACCTCTATCATCCATTGGCCAGCGGGATCACCTATGACCTGCACATGCCCCATCTGGGCTATAGTGCGGCGATTCTCGCTCTTCTCATGTCCATTGCGTCCTACTACTGGATCGAGAAGCCATTCATGCGAATGCGCGACAGAGTTACCCTCTCTTCCAGACGCGCTGCTCCGGAGGTTCTCGGTGCGTGATGAAGGCGCTTGATGAAGACCATCCCCGAATGCCCTGCTTGCCTCATCAGCGAATAACAGATTCTAAAGCCGCCAAGCGGTCGGCGAGCAGCTTCTCGAGCTTCACCAGAGCCGCGCTGAAGGCTTCGATGCCTTCTTTCAATTTATCGGAGGCCATGGGATCGGCGGCGTGCATCTTTTCAAATGCCGCCTCGTCGATGTGCATCTTCTCGATAGGAAGGCTCTTCGTCCTCTCCGGGTCCAGCTTGCGGGGCAGCGGCTCGCTCAGCGAATCGAGTTCGCCGAGAAGCTGTGGCGAGATGGTGAGCAAGTCGCAGCCCGCGAGCTCGCGGATTTCCCCAATGTTGCGGAAGCTCGCGCCCATTACCTGCGTCTTTGCGCCGAATTTCTTAAGGTAGTTGTAGATCGCCGTCACCGACTGCACGCCCGGGTCCTCCGCTCCCTGGTAATCCCGCCCGGTGCTTTTTTTGTACCAGTCCAAAATCCGGCCGACGAAAGGCGAGATCAACGTGACCCCTGCATCGGCGCACGCAACTGCCTGGTGAATGCCAAAGAGCAACGTCAGGTTGCAGTGGATTCCCTCCTTCTCGAGCCTCTCCGCCGCCCGGATGCCCGGCCATGTGGAAGCGATTTTGATCAGGACGCGCTGCCGTGAGATGCCCGCCTCGTCGTATTGCGCGATGATCTCCTTCGCCTGTTTGATCGTGGCGTCGGTATCGTAGGAGAGCCGGGCATCGACTTCAGTCGAGACGCGTCCGGGGATGATGGCTAAAATCTCTTTTCCGAAGGCTACCGCCAGGTGTTGGAAGGCGAGCGTCGCTATCTGGCTCTCGCTCGCGCTGGGCCCGGCCTTTCTCCTAGCCTCCTCTAACACCCGATCGACAATGGGCTGATACTGCGGCAACGCGGCGGCTGCGCTCAAAAGTGAGGGATTCGTCGTTGCATCCTGAGGTTTGAACTTCTCGATCGACGTGAAGTCTCCCGTATCGGCAACGACCACCGTCATTTCCCGCAGTTGTTCGAGCAGAGTCTTGGTCATGGATAGGCTCCTTTTCCAACTTATTATCTAGAGAACCGGGTTCGCCAGCGTGCCGATGCCTTCAACCGTCACCTCTACGCGATCTCCCGGCCGCATGGGTCCTACGCCCGCAGGCGTGCCCGTAGCAATCAAGTCCCCGGGATAGAGCGTCATCACCGCGGTG
This sequence comes from uncultured Acidobacteriaceae bacterium, assembly GCA_963746665.1. Taxonomy (GTDB): domain Bacteria; phylum Acidobacteriota; class Terriglobia; order Terriglobales; family Acidobacteriaceae; genus PALSA-350. Next base: position 1,489,022 of record CAVVBW010000001.1, read on the forward strand.
ATATAGCGCAGCAGATGGTCGAGCGGAAAGATCAGGTCTCGCGTCGTGCCATCCTGGCGAAGCTCGCCGTTGAGATGGGTTTTCAAGCCTACGCCGGCTGCTGGATCCACTTCATCGGTCACGATCGGACCGACGGGGCAAAAGGTATCGAAGCCCTTGGCGCGCGTAAACTGCCCGTCCTTCTTCTGCAGATCGCGCGCGGTGACGTCGTTGACCAGCGTATAGCCGCGAACGTACTGCCAAACATCTTCCTCCGCGCCGATCTTGCTGCATCTTTCTTGAATCACGATGGCAATCTCGCCCTCGTAGTCAACCCGCTCAGAAAGCGCAGGGAGGCGGATGGCCTCGCCCGGCGCGATGATCGCGGAAGGCGGCTTGAAGAAGAGCAGCGGCTCGGGAGGCAGGGGATTGCCGAGTTCGGCGGCATGATCGCGATAGTTGCGGCCCACGCAAACGATCTTCGAGGGCGCCACCGGCGCGAGCAGCCGGGCGTCCGCGAGCGGAAATGGTTTCATCTCCTGGCCGGCAAAGTTCGTCGCCAGGTCTTCCTCGAAAGGAGGAATCAAACGCTCCACCCAGAGCTCGCCATCATGCTCGGCGACCTCCGCGTATTGCGGTCCGTATGGGGTTTCGAGACGGCAGTACTTCATCGCGTGCGCCGGAGTGTCATTCTCCAGTTATAAATTGGGTTCACGGATTGGGCAATCTTTCGACGACCTCGGGCGTGCGTGCGCTCTCGTTTCCGCTCTCATCGATGGCTGAAATCGAGTAGGCATACGCGTGTCCCCGCACCACCCCTGTATCGTGAAATGCCGGCGAAGTGATGGCTGCCGCAGAGATGCGTTTTGCCGGGAAGGATTCCCCCAGATCGCGCCGGTAGACATAGTAACCGGCAAGGTCCCGATCTGTCTGCGGCGACCATGAGAGATCCACCGCGCCCGCAGCCTCGTCGGCAACGGCAACCAGACCCTGGGGTACCGCGGGCGGGAAAACATCCGCGGTCGAGATCTCTACGGGATCGCTGGATTCGCCCTGAATTTCGACTGCGTGTCCGGAGAGCGTCAGCGCCGCCACCCGCTCCACGCGATACCGGTATTGCTGTTGGAGCTGGGCATCGGTATCGAGCGCGTACCCGGGGTCTGTGCCGCCGTGCTGCTCGACAGCCAGAAGTTGCTTAGCTGGAGGCGGGGCAGGAGCCAACGGCGATCTTGTGGCAGGGGCAGGCGTGGCTTTGCTTTCGAGAGTCCGCTCAATGCGGAAAACGATCGGCGACTCAGGCTCGGTAGCCGGATGCCAACTGAGCAGGACGCCATCGCGGCGCGACTGAAGAGTCAGACCGGTGAGCGTCGCGGGAGGCGCTCCGGCGGCCGAGTAAGCCGCGTTCGATGGGCCCGCCGATTTTTGCGCGTGATTGCGCAGCTCGATCCGGTAGGTCAGAAGGCGAGGGGAGCCCTGGGTCAGATCCGCGGGAAGCTTATCGGTATAACTTGCCGGCTTGCCGGCGTCCACTGTGGTCTTGTAGATCGCGGAGCAGGGACCGGACGCCTCGGCCCGGCAGATTTCAGCGGGAACGGCGTGCTTCAGCAGTACGCGGTCGGTCGTGCGAGTGGGCATGGTCCAGGTCAGCTCGACGGAATTGCCAATGCGAGCCGCGGAGAGATTCTCGATCGGTGTGGGCAGTTTGAGACTGGGGGCAATAGGTGCGCCGGGGCTTCCGCAACCCGCCGTCGAGAGCACAGACAACGCGACCGCGAGGGCAAGAATGGCCATGCCGGACCGGTCGTTTCTTCCCGCGGAGCGATCGTCAAAGCCCTCGAAGTGCTGGTTGCGCATTCTCTTTAAGCGTAATCGGTTTTCGCCGCGCTGAATATCATGAAGCCTGTAGCATCGCCCGAAGCGCAGGCCCCAGCTCCGGCGATTGAAAGCGGAAACCCGCGACGCGTAGCCGTTCCGGGATCGCGCGCTGGCTCGCCAAAATGGTGGCCCCGGCCATTTCCCCAAAGGCAAGTTTAAGGGCGGCAGCGGGAGCGGGCAGCAGGGTGGGCCGATGAAGAACGCTGCCCAGCGTGCGGGTGAACTCCGCATTGGACACTGCTTCAGGGGCTACGAGGTTTACCGGCCCCGAGAGGCTTTGCGTTTCGAGTGCAAACTCGATGGCGGCGAGGACGTCGGGCAAAGCGATCCAACTCATCCACTGCTGGCCCGAGCCCAGGCGGCCGCCCAATCCCAGGCGAAAGAGAGGCAGCATTCGCGCGAGCGCTCCCCCGGCGGGCGAAAGCACCACGCCGAAACGCAGATGCACGACCCGGATACCGGCGTCGCTTGCCGGTTCGGTGGCCTGTTCCCAGCTTCGGCAGACCTCCGCCAAAAAGCCGCTCCCCAGGGCGGACGCCTCGCTTAAAATCTCGTCTTGACGATTTCCGTAGATTCCTACGGCGGAGGCGCAGACAAGCACGCGCGGCCTTGGCAAGAGCCGAGCCAGAAGCAACGCCAGAGCCCGCGTTGGGGCGACACGGCTGGCAATCAGCAAATTCTTGTAGCTGGCCGTCCAGCGATGTCCCGCGATATTGGCGCCGGTGAGGTTGATTGCCGCTGCCGCGCCGTCGAGGGCGGCGAGCGCGGAACGATCGGCGATGGGGAGTGCCTCGTATGGGTCCCAGAAAGTTTGCTCAGGGCTTGCCGGAGCGGGCCGCCGCACAAGCTGGGTAATCTCGATCGATTTCCCCCGCAGAGCACGCAATAAAGATGTGCCGACGAAACCGGAAGCCCCGGCCAGAATCACTCGATTCGTATCCATCTTAGATACCCGCTGCTAACGTTCGGAGATCACGGCCACGCGCAACGGATCGCCCTGGACATCCACCACATTGCAGAATGTGCGTCCCTCGTGGCGCGAAAAGTCCAGGCCTACGCGGCTGTTTCCGATCCGAAGATTACGGAGATGCAGCCAGTCGATGAATGGAGGCAGGATCGGATCGATGATCTGCAGCTCGCCTGAATGGGCACAAGGATGCAGCCCGAGGAGCGATGACAGCATCAGCAGCATGCTCCCCGACGCCCAGGCCTGCGGCGAACAGGAAACCGGATACTCAACCGGCAGAGCGTAGGGCTTCCGCTGGACTCCGCAAAATAGTTCCGGCAATCGATAATCGCGGAAGTTCAGCGCCGCGTCATAAAGATTGCTGCACACTTGAGCGGCACGCTTGCGAAAGCCGTATCGCGCCATGCCGTGCACGATGAGGGAATTGTCGTGGGGCCAAACCGAGCCGCGATGATAGCTCATCGGATTGAACGTGCGTTCGCTTTGCGAGAGCGTGCGTATGCCCCAGCCGCAGTTCAATCCTTCGCGCAGGCAGGCTTGGGCCACATCTTCCGCGCGCTCCTGCGAAAGTGCGCCGGTAAATAGAAGTTGTCCCGGGTTCGATGAGATTACCTGCAACTGGTTCTTGTCCCGGTCGAGCGCCATGGCGTAATAGTGCCGGTCGGGCATCCAGAATGCCCGGTCGATCCGTTCCCGCAAGGCCTGGGCTTCGTTCTCCAGCCGCACCGACTCGGCATGATCTCCGTGCCGTTCGGCCAGGGCTGCCATGCGATGTTTTGCTGCGTAGACGTAGCCTTGCACCTCGATCAATGCAATTGGAGCTTGCGCAAGCGTTCCATCGGGAAAAGCGTTGGCGTCCCCGGAATCCTTCCATCCTTGATTGAGCAGGCCGCGCGGCGAGCGGCGCTCAAACTCCGTGAGACCGTCGCCATCGAGGTCCCCATACCGGTCCACCCAACCCAGGGCCGCCTGGGCTGCGGGAAGAAGGTCGGCATACAGTTGAGGGTCGTCCAGCCAATCGAGCACCCGGGTGAACAGAACCGCGTATAGAGGCGTTGCATCGACGGTACCGTAATAGTTGCCGAAAGGAACTTCATGATCGAGCGACATCTCTCCGGAGCGATGTTCATGCAAAATTTTTCCCGGCGCTTCGTCGCGAAGATCGTCGACCGCCTTGCCTTGGTGGCGGGCCAGGACGCGAAGCGTGTCGGCGGCAAGTTGAGGATTGAGCACCAGGGCCTGATATGCCGCGATCAGCGAATCCCGCCCAAAGATCGTATCGAACCAGGGAATTCCGGCGGCGATAATGTGCTGATCGCCTTCCGGGATTCGCAAAGCGTGAAAATCGCCAACGCTGCTCATCAAGAGCCTGTCGAACACTTGATTGCTGCTGCGAAACGAAGTGGATTCTTTCTGCCAACGCGAGAAAGAATCGCGCCTTTGCTCAAGCAGAGTGGCATAGGCGCTATGCGCGGCCGCATGGTGCAGCGGAACGCCGCTCTCCCTCTCGGCCGCCGCTTTCCCTCTCAATTTATCTTTCGCTCGAGCGGAGTTCGCCCCTGGCAGTGCGCGCGCGCGTGGCGTCGTGCGCAGCAGCACCTCGACCCTGGTGAAAGGAGGGAGCCGCAGGTCCCATCGTGCCGTACGGTCGGCGATCGTTGAGGGCGGCGGCGAAAAACGAACCGTCGTCGTGCGCTCCACGCCGTCGCGGCCGAGATAGACGAAGATGATGCCGTCGGCTTCGATCAAAGGCTTGAAGTATTGCCCGCAGAGTCCACGCACCATCCCCCTGACCTGGAAGATGTCCATGAAGTCCGCATCCAGCGTGATCTCGAGCTTCAACTGCTGTTCCAGGTTGGAAAAGTTTTCAAAGCGCAGCGAATCGAAAAGGGTATCGTCCGCCAGCAACTGTTCCCGGCGCAGATAAATCATGTTTTCGGGAATGTCCATGGTGCTCTCGTCGGAGAGCGTTCTCATCGTCATCTCGATTTGCGAGGCGTAGGTCCGCTCTGTTGAAGACGAAAGAAGAATGGTGCCCTGCCCCCCGACTTTCAGCTCAAGGTGGCTGAGAAATCTTGTGTCGTAACTGAAAAAGCCTACATCCGGCGCGCCGGGAGGCAGGATGTCGCCGGCCACCGTGCTGGCGAGAAAGGTTCTACCGTCGATCAGGGTCAAACTGTCGACCTTGTGGGGCAGGTGCGATTGATAGGCGATCTTGGGTTCGGGAGGGCAGTCCACCGGCTCCAGCCGGACTCCGCGATACGACGGGGCGGCATCCTCTGAAGTGGATGCCGCATGCCGCTGAGGGTCCGTCATGCCGCCGCCGATATGTTGTCCTCTAGCGGCCATTTCTTCACAGGCAGGGAGCGGTGCAGCAAAGTGCCATACAACCGAAGATAGCGTTCCACCATGACATCGACAGAGAAGTTCGCTTCCGCATACTTGCGCACCGTTTCGGAAGGAAGGCTGAGTGTCTGGACGGCCTCGACCAACTGATCGATCGAAGTGCATACCCATCCAGATACGCCATCTTTCACCACCTCGCGCACCGAGCCGCCTTCGAGCGCAATCACAGGGGTTCCGCAAGCCATCGACTCGATCATGACCAGCCCGAAGGGCTCGTCCCATTGGATGGGAAAAAGCATAGCCATGGCGTTGCCGAGGAGTTCATTCTTCGCCGCCAGATCGGCCGGACCGAGATATTCAATAAAACGGCCGTCCACATGCGGTCGAATCTCGGTGTCGAAGTAACTTTGAAAGATCGGCTGCACTTCTCCGGCAATCTTTAGAGGTATGCCCGACCGCTTAGCCACTTCAATGGCAAGATGCACGCCTTTGATCGGCGCGATGCGTCCAAGAAATGCGAGATACGGTTGTTTCGCTTCGACTAGGGAATAGGAATCCATCGGAATGCCGTGTTGGATCGTCTGCATGCGCGGCATGTTCTCCAGATACCGCTGCCGCTCGCTGATCGTCACATAGGTAATATCCGGATAGAAGCGATAGTATTCGCTTAACTCCGCGACCTTGGGGTGATGCACCGTATAGACGAATGCCCGCCCGACAAAGCGGGAATATGTCAGCCCGGTAGCATTATTTAAGTGAATAATGTCGCATGACTTGGCGGCGTCCTCGATCGCCCAGGCGGAGTGGTTCGCGTCTTTGAATTGCGCGTGTATGTCGCTTAGGGCGGGCCACTCCATTTCCCCGTAAAGGAATCTGTTTTCCGTCTTCACGGTAGATTCCCCGTTTGAATACACGACGACATCGATTCCGCGACGTTCGAGACCCTCCGCCAGATTCGCAATAAAGAGTTCCGTGCCGCCGTACAGCCGGGGCGGAACGGGAATAAACGGGGGAGCGACGAGTCCTACGCGCATGAGCAAAAGCCTCTCGTTTTAGAGGCTAAAACGTGCTCCGGGGTTGCCATTAGGACGGCGGGAGAGAATTAGGCTTTGGCATCTCAGGCTGCCCGATCGGAGCGCAGCGTGGCTTCGATCTCGCGGCGAAGTCTCTTGTTGATTTCGATGGAATTGATCCAAAACGGCGCGCTGCATTCCACTTCGAGGAGTTCGGAAGCAGCGTCATAGCTCCACTCGATGATGACCCCGTCTTTTACTGCCTTGCCGGCGGGGCTGGCGACGTGGATGCCGCTCTTCAAAGCCTTCCGCCGCAAACGAGCGAAAATGCGGCGTGTGATTCCGCGAAACATCTGCTTGGGACTCTCCGGCATCGGAATGCACCCCTCTGAAACTCCTTGGATTCTGGCCAATCGCGCAGAATAGCTGCCCGAGACCACCCTGAAGACTGGACGCAGCAACTGTGTGAATTGTTCTGCTCTCTCGAAATTAATCGCCGCTCAACGATTCGATCGGCCTTGCGTCACCGTCGAGTCGTTGCCTCGGAATGAATCTCCTCTCCCTCCCTTTGCCTTTTCGATCCTACGGCGTGCTGCTTTCATTTCTGCTTTTCGAATATCACGATGTGCTGCAACGGTAATGTCTCGACCGTCTTCACGTGCACAAGTCCCACGACTTGCATTTCCTTCTCAAGCTGCACCACGGACATCTTGTGCACTTCCTTAATGTGCACTGCGGGATCTTCCTTTCGGTACTCCACAAAGACCACTCTTCCACCTGGTTTCAACGCCTCGCGCACTTTCGTCATCACCTCAAAGGGATAAGCTAGCTCGTGGTAGACATCCACCATGAGCACCAAATCAACGGCATTTGCAGGAAGGTGAGGATCGGTCTCAGTGTCTTGAACGGCTTGCACGTTCGTGACTCCCGCTTCACTGGCGTGTTTGCGGATCACTTCTAGCATCTCGTTCTGAATATCAACGGCCAGCACTTTGCCCGTCGTTCCGACCTTGGGCGCAATTCGGAACGAAAAGTAGCCAGACCCCGCGCCCAAGTCCGCCACTACCTCTCCGTTCCTTAGTTCCAAGGCGTCAATGACCTTCGTCGGGTCCTCCTCATCTGCGCGCTCGGGACGCTCCAGCCAAGAAATGCCTTCGAATCCCATCACCTGAGCGATCTCTCGACCCATGTAAAACCGCCCGGTACCATCCGGGTCATGATTCGCGCGGGTTTCGTATCGGGACTGCGACGGGTGATCGACTGCCTGCGCCTGGGCGGCGCTTGAGCCAGCGGCAATCAGTATCAGTGCAATGGCAAATGCAAGCGCTGGAACTCGTTTGCATAAATCCCCGGATTCCAATGAGGCAACATACGAGACCCGCCAGCGAAGCGGGGCTCGTGCTGCTTCCAATGCTCGTGAACCTATATATGCAACCAGTTCTAGAACGCCCCACTTCCGCTTGCAATCAAGCTGGTTTGGCGCCGCGAGCGAACCCTGCATCTCTTGGCCTACCTTGTCGGAATTCTCTGTGCGCCAGATGTCTCAGGCTTTGATGAAATTCAGGGGACAACCTTTACATGGATGTCGTGGTCGGTCGTGAGCCCACCGTCTGAGGCGTGCCAGCGGAGGACATAGTCCCCAGGCTTGTCGAAGACGGCAGTCGCGGTCCAATCATTCTGCGGAGGCGGAGCGGGAGGCGTCCACAAGGGAGCCCACTGCGAATTTGCGCCCGTGCGTGTGTCTTCCCACGTGTCGGGTTGCAGCGGCGTGATGTGTACAGGTCCGTCGTCCGCGCGGAAGGTTTGCAGCGCGACCCATAGGCCGGTCGCACTCCCTACGGTGACCGAATATGGTGGCTGCAGCCGCATATCCTTCGTTTTCGCAAGCTCCGCCGGATCTAGCAAACCCGTTCGCCGAGGGCGCGGCTTCGGAACTCCGTCGTCCGTGACGTTCGTCTTTAACTCAAGGGGTTGTCCCACTTTCACGGTCCGGGAAGCGTCACCATCTATCTCTATTACGGGAGGCTTGTTTGCCCGGATTTCCGGAGTGCTCGCCCCCGCCCCAAGTGCTCCCGTCTCCGACATCATGACCACATTGTCGACCTGGTAGTCCAGTTTGAGCGTGCCGTACGCCTTGATCGTCTTGCCGTGCGTGGTGAGCGTCCAAACCACTTCCTTGTTGCTCCCCCAGTCCTTTGGCACACGCACACGGAAGACAAACCGGTTGCGCCGCGGATAAAAATGCGTGGGCTGACCTTGATCCGGCAGGCCAGGCGAAATGTTATTGTCCGGCCCAACCGGGACGTCCAGCTGCTCCTCCCAATTGTCGTTCATATAACCGAAGAGTATGTCGTACGAACCATCGGGATTCGGCTCCCAGCCCTCGAATGCCGGCGAGACAGACTGGCCGCTCGAGTACGACAATTGCGCCACGGCTCTCGGCGCAACCACAGGCAAGCTAACCGCTGCAAGCAGCAGTAAGGTATACCGCAAGTTCAACATCCCAATCTCCTTAAGTTTCCCGTGGACCGCCAAACTCCTGCGCCCGATGTCTTTAGGATTTCAGGCGCAGGAGAGATGGCTGACTGTCAATTTGGGGGTAATTTCGCTATGAGCCGTCTGCTCGGTTCCCCTCTAGCTAATGGCCGGCGTCCGAAATGGCCGGCGTCCGAACCTGTGCCGTTGGCTGTCCCTGTGTACCTTCGGAAGGCTGCGCCGCTGGCGGCGTCATCCTCCTCTTCGGGGGAGGGACGACATCAGTCGTGCACAACGGGCAGCCGATCACCATCTGGTGCGGCTGCAAGTTCAACGCCACGCGGCGCTTGGCCATCGCCGCGTAGAACTCATCGTCGGTGAGCGAAAGGCTCTCCCCCAGATCGATGAACATGTTGGCAATCGACCGGTTTCCCGAACCGACCCAGTCCCGGGAATCCGGCACGTTCTTATTAGCGGGGGTGTTATCCATATAGGCGATGATGTGCAGAATGGTCCCTGCCGGCAGCAACGGCCTGTAGTTGTCTTGGTACTGGTAGACGCGCACCCAGTTGTGGTCGTAGCCCGTGCAGCTCAGCGTCTGCACGTTGATGCCCCAGATATATTCGAGGCACATACGCACGCCCGGCGCGTGCAAATGAGGCTCAAACGAAACGATCTCCGTGGGCTCTGAAAGGACTTGGTATGCATCAAGCCGCTGGTCCGCTTCGTTGGCATGGATGTCGATGTCAAGCCCGTCCCCGAGTGCTCTGCGCGCGTATTTGTACTTGGGCACATATCCCACCGGAAAGAACTTGAATCCGAGGAGCAAATGTGCATGGACATCCTGACCATTCGAGTGCAGGTGGACCGACTCAAAATTCAGTTCGGAGCCAACTTTCAGAAGCTTGCCGGCATCGTCAGGGAAGACGTCCGCGTTGCGGCCGACTTCGTGGACTGGCCAACCGCCGAGGCCTGAAACAGCATCTTCGTCGCCTGGCGTCTCGGCGCCCCAGATCATGTGGTGAAATACGTAGTTGCGTCCAACCGTCTTGCGGCCGTTGGTTTCATGCTTGATGTCGTTTACTTCGCGGATTTCGACCGACTGAACATAGCGGTCCTGGGTGATCCCGGTAGGCATAGTCCCCAGTGAGCCCCACCAATCGGGGTCGCCCGGTTTCACCTCCACTGTCGGCGTAGAAACGACTAAGTCAGGCGTGCCCAGCGTCCACTTCGTATTGGGGTCTATCCAAGTCTTGGCCGGAGGCAAATCCGCAGGGTTCCCTTCCGGCGCTCCAGCATCGACCCATTTCGCAATCATTGCGATCTGCGGATCGGTCAGCGAGGTATCGTCCTTGTATTCCTGGATGCCAATGTTCCTCTCCATAAACCACGGCGGCATTACACCCCGCTGCGCGATGCCAACGTTGTCACGAAGCCCCGTGCGGCGCTTGATTTCCTTAGCGTAGGGGCGTACATCCTGGTAGGTAAGCAGGGGCATAGGCGCGACCCCATTGTTGTTGTGACATCTTTGACAGCTATTTTGCAGGATTGGTGCAATGTCTTTTGAGAATGTTGGGATCGCAGAGTTGTCTGCGGGAGCACCGAAACAGGCTGATGCGGCTAGAAAAGCGGCGCCAGCGACGATACCTTGTATCAGCTTGGACATCGTAAAACCTCCGTACTCAGGACAATAATGAGCGGTCCCCGTCAATGCGCTGCATGCCAGGACGTCAAGGGGGCTTTCCGCCTAGCATACTAATCCGCTGACTGAAGGATAGTCTAGCTATCCCGGACGCCCAATCCTAGGGGCATTCTTGGCATTTGTGGCGACAAACTTGTGGGGGCTAGCCAGAGCACGTGTGACCAACGCTAGGCATTTCGTTTGCTAGGGTTGCAAAGATCCCGGATAAAACCAATCATCTGGAGCAGGGATCGGTAAACGCTGCAGGCTAAGCACAAACCGGCTTCCCGAGCGCCGTTCCGAAGGCATTGAGATGGCCCGGCAGCCAGCCATGGAATAAGCGCATCGTGCCGGAAGCGCCCGGCTACGTCGAGCAACAGGCGCAGCCGGCTGTTCTCGTAGAAAAGAGATTGCGAGTGTTCGGGTCCGCTGGGGCGCCAAATCTGGCATTCGGGCCCGAGCGCGCCGATCCCGCGACGAGCGGGCGTTGCAGTTGTGCCCCCGGGTAATCGGGCCGCCGGGCTACCCCGCGGTATCCGGTCTCGATCCTAAATTGCTTGTTGTCAATTGTGGTGTCTATACGGATGGCGTTGGGGGCCGTGACTTCAAAGCGTGTAAAGAGTTCGCCGTCGACGGTGACGCGGACGGCGTTCGCGGCTGGCAGGCCAGTGACCCTGAATGCCGTGGTTGCGCCGCGCTTGTCCGGGGATGCGGCGTAAGTGCCCACGTTGAGCGTACCGCTAGCCGAATCGTTCCAGGCCTGGTAGAGTCCCATCGCCGGGAAGTCCACGCCTTCCACGGTGGGGGCGGCGAACTTATCCATGAACGGTGTTTGCAAAGACCGGATCCAGTCGCCCGGCCGGCCGATTTCTGACACCATCATGGTGGCACTCGCCTGGCCACGCGGGTAGCCTTCGGTCGGGAAGTTTGTCCACCAGCCGAACATCTCATTCTGCTTCCCGAAGAAGCGCGGGTCGCTTTCGCGGTCGGCGGCGGCCTTCAGTTTGTCGGCGACAGCGCTGTCACCGAGTTCGCGCGCCATCAGGAGCATTCCTGCGTTCGCCCTCACCCGGGCATTCGCGGCGCGGTAGCCTGCTGCATTCACCGCCGTCTCATACAGGAAAGACGCGAATTCGCGATTCTGCGGCGCGAGCAGGAATGCCGTCGAGAGGCCGCCCGCCGGAGGTCCATTGAGCTTGAATCCCACGACCGGATCGTAAGTAGCTGGTGACCCATTCGAGTTTCCCGTCCCCTGACACACCAACATAGTTCTTCCGCGCGTATTCAAGAAAATTATCGGCGGAACGGTGCGTCTGCCGGTTGTACACCTTGTCATACAGATACATACCGAGCGCCGCCGCCGTGTTGCAGTAGAACCAGATCTTGGTGTTCTCGCACTGCGGCCCTTCAGAGTGTTTTTGGTATTGTTCCTCGAGGCGCGTCGCAAGGCGGTGGTGATCCCACTCGAACTCTTCGTCGCCGTAACCGGTTACTTTGAAAGGCTTCGCCCACTTGTCGTCCCCAGAGACGATAGGACCCTATCAGGGCTGCCCCGCTCGATGAGGCAAGGGTTCGCGGAGATTTTTCTCGGGGCAGTTTTGATAGGGCCGTTTGAAGGAAGCCGTTGGCGCGGTGGATGCGGTAGGGCTATGGGATTTGGATGGGCGGGAAGAGCTTCGGTGGGTGCTGGGCAGGGGTGAAGCGAGCTGCCAGTGGCCTTGCATGTCGCCGACGATAAGGAATGTCGATGTTCATGGGGAGTCTGTGCTGACCCATATTGAAGCCAAGGAAAGCAAATGGGCATGGCTCGCCTTTACGTGTGCGAGCACGGTTACAAGAGACGTTGATCGGGGCGGTGCGAATCATGGTTAGATCAGGAGCTGTCGAGGTCGCACTGCGGCGCGTTATGCATCGTGAGAGATAAACGGAAGTGGAGTTGTGAGCTGGTCATTCGTTCGAGGATGATCATCGGCCCGGAGCACGACGGGCACCTCAGTTGACTAGTTGATGCAAGCTGCGGCGAGGATGAGGGCGTGCCTAGCAGCGCGCGGCAACGCAGGAGCGATGCGGTTCGTCTGCGATTCGCGAAGAGTCCGAAGTGACGAATGCGGACCAAACCCTTCGGCAGAACGTGGATGAGGAAGCGTCGCAGGAACTCGTCTGCAGAGACGATCATGACCTTCTGCTTGCCACCGCAGGCGTAGTCCTTCCAGAGGAAGGAGACGCGTTCCTCCTTGAACGCCAGGAGACGATGGTTGGAGATGGCGACGCGGTGAGTGTAGCGGGCCAGATAGTGGAGAACGTGTTCCGCTCCACCGAAGGGTGGCTTGGCATAGACGACCCACTCCTTGAGAAAGAGCTGGCGTAGGAACAGCCGGAAGCACTCAGGTCTCGCAAGCTCCTGGAGCGAGCCGTGAAAGCGTAGCTTGCCTTGAAGTGAGAGCTGCTTCAAAGCAGCCGTGAACTTGCCGCGGAAGACCCGACTGAGAGCGCGGACGGGCAGGAAAAACCGTGGAGACGCGGCGATCCATCCAGTGCCATCGATCGCTAGACCGCCGGCCGGGACTACGCAGTGGACATGCGGATGATGCTGCAGGTTCTGTCCCCAAGTGTGCAGCACACTGAGCAATCCGATGTCGGCGCCCAGGTGCTTCGGGTCGCGAGCCACTTCAAGCAGCGTCGCGGCACTGGTGCGGAAAAGCAGGTCGTAGAGCAGCCGCTTGTTCTGAAGGACCAGCGCGGATAACTCGTGCGGCAGCGTGAAGACGATATGGAAGTAGGGCACGGGAAGCAGCTCGGCGGAACGCTCGGCCAGCCACTTGGCGCGTGTGTTGCCCTGGCACTTGGGACAGTGCCGGTTGCGGCACGAGTTATAGGAGATAGCCTGATGGCCGCAGCGCAGACACTGATCGCGATGACCTCCGAGAGCCGCAGTGCGGCAACGAACGATAGCATCCATGACCTTGCGGTGCTGCCAGGCCAGATGCGATCCCTGCCGTTCCCAGAAGTTGCTGCCCGATCTGCGAATGATGTCTGCCACCTCGAGGGTGGGCCGGCTCATCGCTTCGCGCGTCTCCTGGAGTGCTTGACTTCGTTGGCCCTCGAAACATCGATGGCCTCAAGCGGACTGGCAACCGCCTGCAGATGCCGCCGCGACAAATGCAAGTAGACCGTGGTATCAGCGAGCTTGGCATGTCCGAGCAACATCTGAATCGTTCGGAGATCCGCACCGGCCTCCAGCAGGTGCGTTGCGAAGCTGTGCCGCAGTGTATGGGGTGAGACTCGTTTGGTGAGACCAGCCCTCTTCGCCGCCGCGGTTACGGCTGTCCAGACGACCTTCTCCGTGATGGGAACATCGGCGCGCCAGTTGTTCTCCATGCCTGGGAACAAATACGTCCGCGGCTTCATCCACAGCCAGTACTCTCGCAAGATCCCCAACAGCTTGGCACTCAAGGGCAAATCGCGGTCGCGACCGCCCTTGCCTTGCTGGATGTGAAGCACCATGCGCTCGCTGTCGATATCGGAGACCTTCAGCCGGCACAGCTCTGCACGACGAACCCCCGTCGCGTAGAGCGTCATGATCATCGCCCGGTGCATGAGACTGCTGGCCGAGTCGATCAGCCTGGTTACTTCTTCCTGGCTCAGAACGGTGGGCAGGCGCTTGTGGCACTTGGGAAACGGAATCTGATCGGGCAGGTAGGATCGCCCAAGCGTCTTAACGAACAGAAACCGTAGCGCTGCGGTCTGTCCTTCAATCGTGCGTGGCGAAAGCTTGCAATCGCGGAACAGATGAACCTGATACTCGCGAATATGGTCTGGTCCAAGTTGATCGGGCGACCGGCGGAAATACCTGGCGAACTCCTCCACCGCATGCATGTAGGAACGAACGGTGTTGGAAGAGTAGTTACGGCGCTGGAGCTCATCCAGCATCCTCTGGCGAAGACGGGTCACAGGAAAACCTCCTTGTGATCCACACCCTAGACCCAGCTAACGCCCGTGCCCTCCTCAACCGCAGCATCCGCCGCGCTAGCGGCTTCGTTCAAACGCGCTTGTAAGTACTGAGCAACAAGTGGAACCAGCCGCGGAAGAAAAGGTACCCATCGGCCCCGATGGGATCCTTCTGCAGGCCCCACGGGTCCGTGCCATTGGCGGTCCAGCCGAAGCGGTTGTAGTTTCCGCGCAGATTCGGCGGTAGGGTGGCCATGATGGACTGAGGGTATCTGGCGCGCTTCGGGTCGTCGCCGATCTGTGTCAGCCAATCGACCGCGCCCCAGTACGTGGGATAGCGCTTCGCCATCTCGTCGGTGATCCTCGTATAAACCTCGCGCCACGCCGGAGTCTGATCGGCCATCATCATGATTCCGTAGGCGGAGAACGAGAGGTCGAAGCGTCCGTAGCTCAGTACCACTGGGGCCGTGTAGCGGTCCCACCAGGGGTGCGGCACGCCGTTGCTGCTCCAGTCGTCGAGCGTCGTGCTCTTTTCCCAGAGGAAGCGCAGCCAGCCGAGCGTGCGCTGGTTCAGTGCGGGGAATGGCGACGTGGGAGGTTCAGGCAGACCCGATAGGGACGGCGCGGTTTGCGCAAAGGCTTCGGTCGCTGCGACGGTGGGCAGGCTCGCGGAGATCGCGGCGATGCCCGCGGTCTTGAAGAGGTCACGGCGTGAAAAAGTAGCGTTTTGCGGCACTATCCCTCCGCTAAATGTTGGCTCCGGCTTTCCTTTTTGCGGCACGTTCAGCCATTGCAGCGCGTTCACTGACGATTTCCGCCGACATTTCCGTCCCGACATCGCGCTCGTTGCGATGGGAGCAAACCACCTTCAGCGGCGTGATGTGGCCGGATGTTTGTGGCGGATGATCAGCGGTTCTCCTGGCCGCCACTCGCCCAACTTCGCGCTCCAGTCCTTGAAGGCGATCGGAATCGTCCACAAATCGATCCCCTCTTCGTCAGCCGGTATTCATATTACTTTACTGGTCTTCGCGCGTTCCCACGTTGAGTAACTCTCGCTTGATGACAGCGGCTAACTCACGCGCAAATCAAGACATTCTCTTTCCGTTCTTTTCTTAGTTAGAGCAAGAACGGCAACAAATTCGCCAAGACACTCCATTGACCATAGTCCGGACAGGACTGTACAACTCCCCAGGCATTACTTTTGGGAGGTTTGCGTGTTCAGAAAGATATACATATATCTTATCGCCGTGGTGTGTCTAACTCTAATAGCGGTCGGCCCTGCCTTCGGTCAGGCAAGCGGCACGATTGCGGGAAGGGTTACGGACTCGTCGGGAGCGGTCGTTCCTAACGTGAACGTCACGATTACAAATAATGCTACGGGCATCGCCCGTGCCACTGTCACGAACAGCGACGGGTCGTTTAGCGCGCCATCTTTGCAGGCGGGTGATTATCAGGTGCATGTCCAAGCTCAGGGCTTTAGTGCCCTCGAGCAGGCCGCGACGGTTCAAGCAGGTAGCACCACTACCTTGAATCTAGTGGTGGTGCCTGGCACGGCACAGCAGACTGTAACGGTAAATGCTTCTGCGTTGCCGCAAATCGACTACGAGAGCAACACCATCCAGGGGCTCGTCAACAACGAGACCGTCAAGGACCTTCCGCTCAACGGTCGCAACATTCTCCAGTTGGCGACTCTTGAACCGGGCATAACGACGACGCCGGGATCGGTTGGAGTCTTCAATGACCAGTTTTCGGTCACTTATTTAGGGGTGGCCAACCGGGCGTACGTGACGATCGATTCCGGGAGCATCGCGGATGAGGTAGAAGCCCCGGGGGGCGTCGGGATGAACTTCTCGAACGAGATCGTTCAGGAGTTTCAGAGCTCCTCGGTGAACTTCAACCTCGGTACCGGCGTTACCAGTTCAGGCGCGATCAACATCGTTACCAAGAGCGGGACCAACCTCCTCCACGGCGCGGTCTACAACTTCTTCCGCGACCACTATATGGCTGCGTATCCGGGCCTGCGCCGCAGTACACTTGACCCCAGCCCATATTTCCAGCGCGAAAATCCCGGCGTATGGGTTGGCGGACCGATAAGGAAGGATAAAGCCTTCTTCTTCTTTAACTACGAATACACCAAGCAGCTGCAGGCGATTCAGGTCCAACCGGACCTGCCCTCGATCATCGGCCTGGAGAACGTTTTCAGCAGTCCTTATGTTTCGAAGAGCATAACGGCCCGCTTCGACTACAAACTGAACGATTCCAATAGCGCCTTCTTGAGGTACTCTCACGATGGCAACAACGGATTCGGGCCACAGAATGTAGGGGCTCCCGAACCATCCTACTGGACCGACGAGGTGAATTGGGCCGACCAGGGAGTTTTTGGCGTAACCAGTGTTCTGACGTCGAACATCGTAAACGACTTCCACCTCGCATTTTTCTATTGGAACCGGGCAAACACTTTACCTCCGGCAAGCCAGTGCGTGTCTCCGTGCGTCGGTTACGGTCTGCCAGGTATCGCCACACTCCTGGGCTCTTCCGCTGGATTCACTTTCGGTAACAATCCCATCACACCGCAGATCGGCACGCTGCATCGCTATCAAATCATTGAGGACCTATCGTGGCATAAGGGAAATCACAGCCTTCGTTTCGGCGGCCAATTTTACCGGGACGAATCGCCGATTGCGTGGGGCTTTTGTACTCCCGCGTGCGAGGAAGCGGCCGCGCCGGAATATATCAACGCCAACGTGCCGGCTGCTATTGTTTCGACATACTTCTCCACTTTGCCCAGTATCATCCAAACGAACAATAATCTGTTGAATCTACCGATCATCGGCACGCAGGCCTCCGCAAGCGGCGGCATCGGGCTGGGGTCGGCAAACAATCCGGGGGCTTATGAACCGGGGGGGTACGCGAACGACAAACCGCAATTTTATGCTAAGGATAGTTGGCAGGAGCGGCCCAACCTAACGCTAAACGCGGGCCTGGGGGTTATGTGGGAAAGGGGTCTCTTTAACACCGATGTGCCGAAGCCGGCGTTTCTCGCGCCGATTTACGGCTCGAATCTGCAGGGCACCAGGAACAACGGTTTGCAGTGGTCTCCGCAGCTCGGCTTTTCATGGGCTCTCGGAAGCAGCCGGAAGACAGTGATCCGCGGTGGCGGCGGAATCTACTGGGACACGCAGTCTCAGTACCAGCGTTATCGGGACCGCAGTGCCATTACACCGGTCGGTAACGGGCGGCAGACGGTATCAACGAATATTCTGCAGAACCCCTACCCGAACATCATAGAAGTTCTCAACGGGCAGGCTGTCCCGATTCCGATCGGCGGCTATATTCCTACCGGAAGCATCACCAACCTGACCATAGGTCAGTTCGATCAGATGCTCAACACACAAATTCCAAATCTGATTCAGACGTTTTCACCGACAGCACAAACCAGCGGACCGATTACTGTGAGCGCGATAGACGTTCTCAAATCCGGTGCTGAGCTCTATCCTCATTCATTTCCGTTGCCTCGCAGCTATCAAATGTCGATCGGCATGCAGCGGGATCTCGGATTGGGAATGGTGCTTACGGCGGACTATGTACGGAAGATAACGACCGAGACCCAGATAGGCGAGGAAGACTTCAATCACTTCAATGCAGTCGCTGGACCCGTAATCCCGAAATGCCCGACGCCTAACTTCGTGGCGGGTGTGGAATGCTCGAACGGCCCCATAACCTTTTGGATGGATGGCGGACGTAGCGTCTACAACGGACTGCTGACGAGGGTGACGAAGCGGCTTTCCAACCACGTGCAGGGAACCGTTTCGTATGCTTTCGAGGCCTTGGATGGGCTTGATGGTGTGAACACGGTATTCAACTTCAACGCTCCCTTCCAGTCGTTCGGCCCCGAGCTGGCTCACAACAACCTCAACGTCTCGGGCGTCGGTCAGTTGCCGTGGGGTTTCCAGATAAGCCTCAACCAGTCGATCATCAGCCTGTCCCCGTTTGAACCTACGGTTCCAGGCGGTGATACCAGCGGCACCGGAGCCAATGCATCGTCATCCGCACACAGCCCGCTTCCGGGACTCACCTACGGCTGCTTCAACGCAGGGTGCGGAAAGGGTACGCTACGAACCGCGGTGGCTGCCTGGAATAATGCGAATTCGAAGTTCCCGAGCGGTAATCCGACCCCGAAGCTCGTGTTGCCTCCAGTTTTCAATTTCGGCGATCCGACCTATACAACCAACACACGGCTCACAAAGGTCTTCACGTACAAAGAGCGGTACAAGTTGGATCTCTACGGCGAAGTGTTCAACCTCTTCAACGATTCCAACTTGACGACTTATGGAACGGTTCTCGATTCGTACAACACGGCGGCGTGCGGTCCGTTGCCCGCAGGGGCGTATACCACGTCCTGCGCAGCCCAGACTTTCGCTTTCGGGAAGCCAACGCAGCGGTCAATTCAGACGTTTGGCCAGACTGGACCGCGCGCGGAACAGATTGCAGCGCGCATCGAGTTCTAAGCCTTGCGTGTGGCCAAGATTACAGCCCCTCCCTCTCGACGAGCCCTCCCTCTCGCCTAGGGGAGGGCTAATCTGATAATCTGACGCACCGAGCCCAATTCCAACCGGCACCCGATCAAACCGTCGTGCCGTCACCTCCACGGTCACTCCCGTACGACCCCGTCGGCACCGCGGCCGAGCAGTATCGACTGGGCAGGCTGGGCGTGCGCCAAACGAGTGTTCTGCTTCTTGAAGGTTCTCATCGAGACGAAAGGTGGATTCATAATGCGAATGATGGGGACGGCGATGGGGTGCTGCGTCGCGGGAATGCTGCTTGCGGCCTCCGCGATATCGGCGCAGGTGCCGGCGAGCCGGCAATATTCGGCTGCGGACGTGGAGGCGGGCTCAAAGCTCTACAAGGCGCAATGCCAGCTTTGTCATGGCCCAAACGGGGATTCGGTGTCCGGTATCAACCTGCGGCGCGGGCAGTTCCATCACGCTGTGTCTGACGATGACATCGCCAAAGTGATCACCACGGGCATAGCGAGTTCAGGCATGCCTGCATTTTCGCTTGAGCCCTCGGAAGTGAGCTCGCTGATCGCGTATATTCGTGCGGGATTCGATCTTTCGGGAACTCCGGTGAAAGTGGGCGATGCTGCGCGAGGCAAAGAGATCTTTAGCGGAAAGGGCGGATGCTCCACCTGCCATCGGGTGAATGGAGTTGGACCACGTACTGCGCCTGATTTGAGCGATATCGGCAGCATCCGCTCGGCTCAAGCGTTGCAACGCTCGCTGACCGATCCCAATTCGGAGATGACTCCAATAGACAAACCGGTGACGATCGTGACCCGCGAAGGCAAGACGTATCACGGCCGGCGACTGAACGAAGACACGTTCACGGTGCAGATCATCGACGATCAGGGGCGGCTGCTTTCGTTCACGAAGGCTGACCTGAAGGAGTACGAAATTGGGAAAACGTCGCCAATGCCGCCGGCCACGGGGCTGACCAGCGACGAGCAGGCGGCTTTGATCGGCTACCTGTTAACGCTGAAGGAGGCGAACAAGCCATGAAAAACATCGCTCGTGCCATTTTGGTTGCTCTGTTGCTCTCTGCCGCTTACGCGGTACACGCGCAGGTAACTTACGATCAGATTCTCAACGCGGCCGCGACACCGCAGAACTGGCTGACCTACGGCGGCACGGAAAGCAGCCAGCGTTACAGCAGTCTCAAGGAGATCACCCCTGCGAACGTGACAAAGCTCGAATCGAAATGGGTGCTGCAGGATCAAGTGTTCGGCGCGTGGGAATCAAACCCGATTGTTGTGGATGGGGTGATGTACCTCACTGAGCGGCCAAATGACGTGATGGCGGTGGATGCGAAGACGGGGCGCGTGTACTGGCTCTATCGCTGGACGCCCTCTCCGAATGCGCGCGTCTGTTGCGGTGCGAACAATCGCGGTTTGGCAATTCTCGGAGATACGCTGTACATGGGAACCCTGGATGCCCATCTGATCGCGATCGATGCGAAAAGCGGGCATCCGCTGTGGAACATCGCGGTGGCCGATGTGAAACTCGCGTACTCAATCACCATGGCGCCGCTGATCATTAAGGATAAAGTGGTGGTCGGGGTAGGCGGAGGCGAATTCGGAATTCGTGGGTTTATCGCAGCATATGATGCGAAGACTGGCAAGGAAGCCTGGCGGTTTAAAGCCATTCCGGAGCCGGGCGAACCGGGCAGCGAGAGTTGGGAAGGCGACACCTGGAAAAATGGCGGAGCATCGGTGTGGCTGACGGGTTCCTACGATCCAGCAACGAATCTGACCTACTGGGGAATCGGCAACCCAGGGCCGGATTGGAATCCGAGCCAGCGGCCCGGCGACAACTTGTATTCAGATTCTGTGGTCGCTCTCGATGCGGATTCGGGCCAATTGAAATGGTACTTCCAATTCACGCCGCATGACGGCTACGACTACGATGCAGTGCAGGTTCCCGTGTTGGCTGACATTCCGTGGAAAGGTTCAACCGCGAAAGCGATGATGTGGGCGAACCGGAACGGATTTTTCTACGTGCTGGACCGCACCAACGGGAAATTCCTGTTTGGCGTGCCGTTTATAAAAGTGAACTGGGCGAGCGGACTTGACGACAAGGGCCGCCCGATTCAAACTCCGCAGCCGCCGGGCAAGCCGACGTATCCCGGAAACCAGGGCGGAACGAACTGGTACCCCCCATCGTTCAGCCCGCGCACCGGACTCTTCTATTTCTCCGCGTGGGAGAATTACGCATCGATCTTCGAACCCAGCCCAACGAACTATAAGCCTGGCCAGAACTTCCTCGGTGGAATTCCTGCGCCGTTTGTTCCGACGCCTGACTCGCCGGGCGTGGGCATTGGCCGCCGTTCGCCGATCGACAACTGGACAAACGAAGCGGGGAACGGCGTAATCATGGCTATGGAGCCCGAAACCGGTAAACTCCGCTGGAAATTGGAACAATTCGACATGACCGACGGAGGCATTCTGACGACGGCCTCCGACTTGCTCTTCGCTGGTGGCCGCGAAGGATATTTTTACGCGCTCGATGCGAAGACCGGCAACCTTCTATGGAAGGCAAGCCTGGGCGGGCAGATCGAGATGGCGCCAGTGACATTCAGCGTCGACGGCAAGCAATATATTTCGGTGATCTCAGGCCACACGCTGGTTACTTTCGGCCTCAGAGACAAGTAGCGATCCCTTTCGTCGCGACCCAGACATGGCGTGAGGGAACTATTTCAATCGCCTATACTCGCTTGGAGTGATTCCAATACACTTGCGGAATTGCGCGGCAAAATGACCCACATCGGAGTAACCCACAGCTTGAGCAATTTCGTCCACGCTCAACCTGTTGTCAGACAGCAATTTTCGTGCTTTCTCTGCTCGGAGATTCACCAAATACCGGTGAGGCGCGACTCCAAAGGCATGCTTAAAAGCCCTTGCGAAATGAAACTTACTCATTCTTGCGGCAGCCGCCAATTCTGCCAGGGAAATGTCCTTATCAAAGTTCGCGTGCATGAAATCGATGCTGTTCCGCAGTTGCATGCTGTTCAAGGTGCAGGGCCGCTGCCCGCGAAGAACCGAGTTCGCATAGCTCGCCAATACGTGAGTGGCCAAAGTGTCGGTCAAAGACTCCATATAAATGCGCGGGCTGGAAAGACCCGCCATCATTTCCATATCAAGCCGAGCCCCAATCCCGCGAATGAGAGCGTCCTCTACCACTACTTGGGGAATGATTTCGGGCTCATACAAGCCTGTGAGGATCAGAGCTGGCTCGGCCATCGACGCAGGATCGAGAAAGATCACCGTTAGTGCCCCGTTTATTCGTGTCGGCCTAGCGCGATATGGCACATGTGCTGGCGCAACAGAGACGCTTGCCGTTGTGATGGTTCGCGTAACCGTAGTGCCGGCGTATTTTATTTCGGACTTGTAAGGTATCTCGGGCGCGGGGAGAAATATCGTCAGGCGGGGAAAACAACTCACAACTTCCGAGTCGTCATTCCTTGAAACATCATTATAGTGACGAACTTCGATCCCATGTCCCTTGAGCGAAAAGCTAAATTGGTCCGGCAATGCCGCCCTCACCTGCAGCGCCTGACCTGCGGGGCCTGGCTTGAATCCCTCACGCTTCCCAATGTCTGACATGATCAGCCTAGCCTAACGGCACCAGTCTAGCCTCGGGGCATGAACCCGTCAACGGGGGCATAAGTCCGATCACTGCCAGGAGCCGCCGTGCGGGGGAAATGTGGTGCCGGCCTCCAGCCCCGGCAGCCTGGCAGGTGGAAGGCAACAAGGGGCATAGAGAAGTGGAAACCGCTGCTCCCCACTTCTCCACGCCCCCGACTGCGGCGGAATCACTAACTCATCCGCCGCGCTACACTAACAATCCAACTGGTACAAAAGATCGTCGTGACGCGTGGTAAAGCCGATGCGGCAGAGGCGCAAGCAATCTGTGCAGCGGTGATCCGCGAGACAATTCGTTTTGTATCTATCTGTATCTTGCTGCCACTTTCCCCCTACCGTATCCAGAAGCTTCTTGTATCCTTTGATGTATCTTGAATGAGTTAGGATTTGAATGAAAGGCGCCACTGTCTTTGTACTTACCTGGAGTGTTTGTCTTTGTCCCCTTGTAAGTGCAGCGCAGGATACAGCGATATACACAAGAGGCCAGTCGCAGCAAGGAGCGGCTCTCTACGCAAGTCAGTGCGCAGTATGTCATGGGGCCCAGCTTGAGGGCAGCGCCGGGCCGGCACTGACGGGTGCCGCTTTTCACCAGATGGCCGCGGCGCAGCACCTAACGCCCAAATCGCTGCTTGACGTGGTTTCCACGACCATGCCAATTGGAAACCGGCAAGACGGTCTGGAGTTGGGAAACCCCCGCGTCCAACTATTCCCCAGTTCTGGCGACTGCGGGCGGACTGATTTTCAATGGCGGCATGAATCGTCTATTTCCGCGCCCTCGATCAAGCTGACGGAAAGGTGGTCTGGCAGACAAGGCTGGGCTCCCAGGTCTCCGGCGCGCCGGTCACGTTCAGTATCAAGGGACGCCAGTTCATTACGGTGGCGGCCGGCGGCGGGTACAACGGCGGTGCAGTGAACGCAATGCCGGGCATCGACCAGCCATCCGGTGCGAACATGGTCTATGTTTTCGCCTTGCCGGAATAGAATTGGCTCTGCGAATGACGCCGTTGCGTAATGGCTATGGAGCCCGAAACCATTAAGCTCCGCTGGAAATTGGAACAATTCTCATACACGGCGTCAGGGAACTATTTCAATCGCCTGTACTCGCTTGGAGTGATTCCAATACACTTGCGGAATTGCGCAGCAAAATGACCCACATCAGAGTAACCCACAGCTTGAGCAATTTCGTCCACGCTCAAGCTGTCGTCAGACAGCAATTTTCGTGCTTTCTCTGCTCGGAGACTCACCAAATATCGGTGAGGCGCGACTCCAAAGGCAAGCTTAAAAGCCCTTGCGAAATGAAACTTACTCATTCTTGCGGCAGCCGCCAATTCTGCCAGGGAAATGTCCTCAGCAAAGTTCGTGTGCATGAAATCGATGCTGTTCCGCAGTTGGATGCTGTTCAAGGTGCAGGCCCGCTGCCCGCGAAGAACCGAGTTCGCATAGCTCGCCAATACGTGAGTAGCCAAAGTGTCGGTCAAAGACTCCATATAAATGCGCGGGCTGGAAAGACCTCTCATCATTTCCATATCAAACCGAGCCCCAATCCCGCGAATTAGAGGGTCTTCTATCCCTACTTGGGGAATGATTTCGGGGTCGTACAACCCTGTGAGGATGAGAGCTGACTCGGCCAACGACGCAGGATCGATAAAGATCACCGTTACTGCCCCGTTTAACCGTGTAGGCCTAGCGCGATACGGCACATTTGCTGGCGCGACAGAGACACATGCCGTTGTGACGATTCGGGTAACTGTAGTGCCGGCGACCTTTATTTCGGTATCGTAGGGTACCTGGGGCGCGGGGCAAAATATCGCCAGGCGGGGAAAACAACCCACCACTTCGATGGGTTCATTCGTTGAAATATCGCTATAGTGACGAACTTCGATCCCAGGCGCCGTGAGCGAAAAGCTAGATTTGTCCGGCAATGCCGCCCTCACTTGCAGCGGCTGACCTGCGGAGCCTGACGTGAATCCCCCATTCTTCCCGGTGTCTGACATCATCCGTCTAGCCCAAGGGTACCAGCGCGACCACTATATAGCGTGTTTTAGGATTAGTCAAGATAAGCAAAATCTTATATTTAGAGCTAAAGGAAGGAAGGCTAAATGACCTAGCCCTCATTGTTTCTCTCTCTCTCGAAATATATCGCCGCCCTACCATTCGATCAGCCTTGCAGACGGGCATCCTGCCGTCAGGAACCCTTGTACTCAAGCAGCGCCGCCTGCGCGCACTCATCGGCGACATTGAAATAGCGCGCCACCGCCTCACGCCCGATTTCGAAGGGATTTTGCTCGCCGGGCTTGCGGACGGCCATGAGCCTCCCCTTCGTGTAGGCATCGTCAAATTCGGAGTGGTTTGACAGCAGTACCGTGGCGCCCGCACTCGCGGCCAGCCTGGCAAGTTTTTGCTGGGATGCGCTATACGTCTGGAAACGTGCGGCATCGAACTGGTTATTGAACGCCGTGCCCCCGGAATAGACCACGGTCAGCGGATTACCATTGTCTTTGACCTGAAATATCAGTCCCAACGTTCCCAGGGTATGGCCGGGCGTGAGAACGATCGTTACGGTCGTGTCGCCGAGCGTGAGCTTTTCTCCGTCGGTCGCGACCATGTCCCGGGTTGGCGTCCCGCCCGGCATGTTATTGGCTTTTTCGATCGCGTCCCAATCCGGGGCGCCCATGATGATGCGTGAGTGATATTCCTTCTGCATCAGGTTCGCGCCCTCGTCGTGATCGCCATGTCCGTGCGAGACGATGACATACTTCACGGTCGCCGGGTTCAGTCCGAGCGTCTTCAAGCCATCGACAATCTCGGGCTCCGACGCATAGTTATAAAGCGTATCGATCAGGATGATCCCGTCGCTCGTCTTCAATGCCCAGGACGATTGAATCTTGTCTCCGACCCAATAGAGATTGTCGAAGACTTTGACCGGCGGGGCGTACCAGGTCGAACGGTCCGGGGTCTGCCGCGGTAGAGCGGAGACAGGCCGTGGCCGCGGCGGCGGTGCGTTTGCCGCGCTCGGGGGCAGGATGCACAAACGGGCCAGAAGTCCCGGGAACTCCAATCCAGCCGCTTTCTGGGCGGCCAATATATGACCGTCAACGCTTTCCGCTGCGGGCTGCTGGGCATTCGCGCTCGTCATTCCCAGTCCCGCTGTGAAGAGAAGAAATATTGCACACCGCATTTTCATCGCTCGCTCCCTGATTGAATTTGGAGAGCCCCTGAACCCGGTTCGATTATATGCAGAAGAGTCGAGACGGGTGCCAGGAATAGGCTGATAGGGAGGGGCCGCCGGTAGGGAAGGGAGCTTCGGCCTTCCATAATTCCGTCAGAATCAACGGCCTTAATGCCCTGAGGTATGGCTCTTGGCGAACTTCGCGTGCGCTTGTTACGATGCCCGTTTGGGAATGATGAAGGATTTCTCCGCATGAAGACAATCGTTGCCGCGGCAGTCGCCCTAATGGCCCTCTGCTGTCCAGCCCAGGTCCAGCCTCCGCAGGTCGAGATTCACAACGAGCAACTTCGCCTGAAGATCTATCTGCCGGACGCGCAGAAGGGTTTTTACCGGGGCACCCGTTTCGATTGGTCTGGAGTCATCGCCGATCTCGAGTTTTCCGGTCATCACCTCTACCGGCCATGGTTTCGATCGGTCGATCCCTCCGTCCCCGACTTTACATACGTCAATGGCGCCATCGTGGCGGGAATCAACAGCGCCATGACCGGACCGGCGGAAGAATTCCAGAAACCGATCGGATATGAGAATGCCAAGCCTGGCGGTACTTTTCTCAAGGTGGGTGTCGGGCTGTTACAGAAGTCCGATAGCAGCCCATACCGCTTCACGACACACTTCCAACTGGTCGATGGCGGAAAATGGACCACGCGCAAGACAGCTAACTCGATCACCTTCGAACAAGTACTGGGCAGTCCGCAAAGCGATTACGGCTACATCTACACCAAAACCATCCGGCTGCTAGGCGACAGCAACAAGATGGCGATCGATCACCATCTGAAGAACATAGGGAAGCTGCCGATTGCAACCCCGGTCTATGACCACAATTTTTTGACGATAGACGGCATGGGCGTTGGGTCTGCATATTCCATTTCGGTGCCCTATGACATCAAGCCGGCCCCCGAGCCGGACAGTAAGTTCGTGCGAATTGCGGGTAAAAGAGCCGCGTATGTCGCCGATCTCGAGGGCCAGGATCGAGTGGCCTTTGGGTTGCAGGGCTTCTCAAGCGGGAGGAGCGAATACAACTTCGTCATAGCGAACGACGCTGCAAAGGTGGGGATCAGGATAGAGGGTGACCGCCCTCTGGCAGACGCTTCGGTGTGGTCCATCCGCAGTGTTCTCGCTGTCGAGCCGTTTGTCACTGTCTCTGCGAATCCAGGAGCGGACTTCTCGTGGAGTTATACCTACACGTATACCGATTTGAATGCAGCGCATTAGAGACCACTTCTATTCATCGGCAAGAAGTTGTTTCTTCTGCCTTTCTCGAAGAAGAAGCAACAGGGGGAGGCCCAGTGAGCCTCCGATCAATAGCGTCGCTGCAACTGGAGCCCACCATCCCCTCAGTCCTCTCTTTGCTTCCCTGAGCGCGAAAGCGATAATCACAATGGCTGAAACAAGTACGTCGAGGGCGAAAAAGGAACTGATTGGATTCGCAAAAAGCAGCCGGACAAACAGCCGCATGTCGAGGCCATTGCGAAAAACCCAGGGAACGAACTCGCTCAAAGGCGCGAGCGCCCCTAGTACACAGAGAAAAGCGTAGCGATTCCTCAAGTTCATAGCAGCCTCCGCGTCTCTCTAATCCTGCTCGCCGAGCGTTTGAGCATAGGTCTTGCCGTAGGGATAAAAGAGCTCTTTGCGCCCTTCCTTCCACGCTGCCTTCATCTCCGGCGTCGTGATATCCCAATCTGGACGGCACTTTTGCGTGACGGCTCGAAGGTCCTGACGGAGATCCTCAAGCGTTGGGCGGCCAAAGAACCAGTAGCCGTTGTAGATCTTGTAGATGATGAGGCCCGGTTCCAGAATGACCACATGTGGAATCATCGGATTGTTGGTTGGATCCGTGTATTCGGCAATATCAAGATCCTTTTGAACGATTCGTCCCGCATCCGAAAGGAATGGCCAGTGAGCACCAACCCCAGAACGGTACTCATTCGTAAGAGTGATATTGTCGGTGCTGATCGTGACCAGACGGCAATATCCCACTTCCAGTTCACGGTGCAGTTGGACAAGCAATTCGGCCTGCCGGCGGTCTTTGGGGCAAAAACCTCCGCGGCTGAGCACGAGAACCATGGGATGCCCGCCCTGCAGTTCCGAGAGCTTGCGGCGCTTGGCGGTATGGTCGGTGAGTTCGTAGTCGGGAAAGAGCGCGCCGGACACAATGTCGGATCTCATGATGAAGTATGCCTTTCGCGGGGCTGTTTGAAACGATAGAGCAAGGATATGACTTCAGCCGAGTGCGAATCCATTTGACTTCGCCAGGTATTTTTTGCTGTACTTGAACTGCTAAACGGTGAAGGAGTTCACCGCCAACCGCTGTCCCAATTCTTACGCCGGAACAGCTGATGACTCCTGACAAGCGGATTGTTCTTGTCACGGAGTCATAGTGCCGGCAACGATCCGCAGAAAATAGACGAGGTTGCGCTCACGGAAAACGTGTGAGTGCTGGCAGCTGTGTGCGTCGGCTGTCAGCGCCTCGTGATGTGCTGGTATAGCCGTAGATCAAGGGGAAAGGAACAGAGCGACTTGCTGAAATACGTGATGGTTGGCATCGGAGGCGGTCTGGGGTCGATTCTGCGCTTCTGGCTGGGGAGTTACATCGTCAGCAAAATGGGAACTCGTTTTCCCTACGGAACGCTTGTGGTGAACATTACGGGTTCGTTTCTGATTGGGCTGGTCTTTGCTCTGCTCACTGCGAGAACGAATTGGAGTCCCAACTGGCGATATTTGATCCCGATTGGCTTTATAGGAGGCTACACGACCTTCTCCAGTTTCGAGTACGAGACGCTGCGGACGATTCAGGACGGCCAGATTGGTATTGGCCTTCTCTATGTGGCAATGAGCGTGGTTATCGGGTTCGTTGCGGTTTGGGGAGGCGTCATAGCTGGGAGCGCAATCGCGTGAAAGCTGTGATAGGCGACGAAAAACAATTTGGTTCACCCGGCAAATTGCTGGGTGTATATTCGGTAACGGGCTCCCGGTCATCACGTGGGAGCGAGCGGAAGGCGTCAACTGATTCCAGCGCAGCCTGAAGGCCATATCCGTTTGCGTGAGCGCTGTTCTCAGAGTGCCGCCAACACATCGTCCCGCCAATGTCACCGTCCCCTTATGACCCTATAGATTTCACGGCTGCACAGAGACGATGCTCGTCAGGTAAGCGCTCTCTGTGCTGATGATCAGGATTGTTGAAGGAGGTCGAAATGTCTGCTGCACGATCTCTTGTAACTCAGGAGTTGAGTACTGCTTACGTTCGCGAAATTTTCAAAAATCTGGAATCCGGAGATGGTAGAGGGTTCTTCGATCATGTCTTGGACGGCGTCGACTGGATCGTGGAGGGAACGCATCCTCTTGCCGGTCACTATCACAGCAAGGCCGAGTTCCTCGCACATACATTTGAAAAGCTGGCAAAGGTCTTGCCGCACGGCGCGCAACTTAGCACTGAACATGTTCTGGTGAGCGGGGATTGGGCGGTGGTTGAGTTGCATTCCCTAGCTACGGCGAAGAATGGTCTGCGGTTCGACAACCGGTACTGTTGGGTATGTCGCTTTGTGAATGGCACGATCGTTGAGGTTCGAGCGTATCTCGATTCGGCCCTCGTTGCTCGCCTTTTCGAGGAGAATCCGATTTAGCAGGGAATAACAATTTCTGCGGCGGCTCGTCGAGCGAGGGTCGTCATTCAAAGCCGACGCCGGCAGCGCGCGGGTCGCTGCCGGGCCGAGATTGACCGCTTGGAAGGAAACGGCCAAATGAATAACTCACGCCAGTCACTGCGTATATTTGTCTTCGCGATCGTGATGCTTGTCGCGTTGCCCTCTAGATTGCCTGCCCAGGTCACAGTCCTGATCTCTGGCGGCTTCTCGGCCCCTTATCAGGAACTTCTGCCCCAATTCGAGAAAAGCACTGGCATTACAGTCACCACGGCGCGGGGAGGCTCTCAGGGCGATGGACCCAACACGATCGGCGCTCAGCTTCGCCGCGGCCTGCCCGCCGACGTGGTCATCTTGTCGAGGGAAGGGCTCGCCGAGCTATTAGCGGAAGGCAGAATCATTCAAGGTTCAGACGTCGATCTCGCCGGCGTCCCGCTGGGCGTTGGTGTGCGTGCCGGCGCACCCCGTCCGGATATCAGCACGGTGAATGCCTTCAAACAAACCCTGCTTCGAGCGAAATCCATCGGCATTGAAAGCACTTCCGCGGTCTACCTGAAGACTAAGGTATTTCCGCAGCTCGGCATCGCTGGCGCCCTGGCGGATAAGCTCTCAGGTGCCGGAGCAGCCGAGGTCGCCAAGGGAGGAGTGGAGATGGTCGTTCTGCCCGTAAGTGAAATCCTGCCCGTTCAGGGCGTCGATTTCGTGGGCACGATCCCCGCCGATCTTCAGCTCGTCCAGGTATTCGCTGCCGCTGTGGTGAAAGATGCTAAGAATCCCGAGGCATCCAAACGCCTCATCGACTTTCTCGCGTCGGAAAAGGCAACTCCCACGGTTGAGAAATGGGGAATGAAGCGCCCGTGAGGGCCTTCTTCTCGTAGAGCGCGACGTTACCGACGGCAGCAACACCGGGCGCCAGCTCGGTGACTGTTGAGTCATCGCCACGATTAATCGATTGATCGCCAAGATTGATCGATGAATCGATTGATCGACGAATCCCCTGCAAAAAGAAGTTACAACAATCCAATGACAATCGATTTACCGCGAAATGACAATCCATCGCCAGCGCCTGACTACATTCAGGACAGTCCCATTTTGCCGCGTTTACCGAGGCCAGATCGTTATGAACGGATCCATTTTCGCAACTGGAAAAACAGTTCCGCGAATACCGCCTGAGGTCGAAGCCTTATTCTTCGCACTTCAGTTGAGCGACCCGGATACGACGGCCCTTAAAAAGCTTACCGATGAAAAGTGGACCAGCCTTCTCGACTTCTGCAAGTTTGCCAACCTGATATTGCCGCTTGCGCATCTTCCCATGGAGGGATTTCCCCAATGGGTCGTCGATCAGCTCGCAACCAATCGCGCCGACAATGCTCTCCGCTTCGCGCGCGTCAAGGATACTTACCGTGAAGCTGCCGAAGCGCTTGGCCGCGCGGGTATCGAGCACATCGTCATAAAGGGGTTTACGCAGTCGCCGGATTATGTCGCGGACCCGCGGCTCAGGGCGCAAAACGATATAGACATCTTCTGTCCGCCTGAAAGCGTCGAGGCCGCCTATAGTGCTCTGACGGCGATCGGGTATGAACCGTTCTCTGTCATCGCCTATACCTCGGCCGATCATAAAGCGACTCTCGTTAGGAACGGCGGCTGGACGTGGAGAGGCAATTCTTTCGATCCTGAGATGCCGCTCTCAATTGAGCTGCACTTTTGTCTCTGGAACCAGCCCGTTTCGCAAATCGATATCCCTGAAGTTGAACTTTTCTGGAAGCGGCGCACGATGAGAAAGGTTGACGGCCTCTCGTTTCCTTGCCTGAGCCCAGCCGACCATTTTGGTCATATCACGCTTCACATTCTGCGCAATCTCTTTCTTCGGGATTGGATTGTCCATCACGTTCGCGAGCTGGCCACCTTCCTTCACGCCCATGCGGACGATGACATCTTCTGGCAGTCATGGATCGAGACCCACTCTCCATCGCTGCGGACCTTCGAGGCCATCGCCATTTACCATGCCCGCGCTTGGTTCGGCTGCCGTCTCCATCCCGTGGCCGCGCTCGGGATTGAAAGGCTTTCGCCAACGCGCAGGAGTTGGCTCCATAATTTCTCCAACTCTGCACTGGAGAACATGTTTGAGCCGAACAAAGACCCCTTGTGGTTGCAGCTTACCTTCCTTTCTTCACCGCGCGAAAGGTGGACGATACTCAAGCGGAACTTGATTCCAGCGCGTATCGGATCGATAAATTCCCCTATGATTGAGTTGCGCAACAAGCGACCCCTTCTGTCCAATGGAAGGCCTCTCTGGCAGCGATACATCGCCTATCTGATTTCACGGTGCGGTGATTACGTACGCGCCGACTGTGCTACTCTCTGGCGGGGCCTGTGCTGGCGCCTATGGGAGCATCATCTCACTCGACAGGTGTGATCGCGGCTGTGGGACCTACATGTAGGGGACAACCAGCTCCCTTCGAACGACAGTTACCTCTTCTGATGAATCGAATACTCGTGTCTTGGCGGCAGGGATCGGGATATGCTCGACGATCTCGATGCCGTAGCCTTTGAGCGCAGCCAGGCGACGGGGATGGTTGGTCATAAGCCGGATGCGGCGAATATTGAGCTCCAGCAGGATTTGAGCCCCGATTCCGATCTGGCGCTGTGTCGTCCGCTGATGCTCGAGCGTCGTCAACTCCCTTTCTTCGTTGTGGAATTCCAGCCTAGCCGCTCCATCAATCTTGGCAAGAGAAAAACCGAGCGAGTTCTGATGCAGATAAATCACGGCGCCAGCTCCCTCGCTCGAAATTCGCTGCAATGCGGAACGAATGTTTGTGGCGCACGCACAGGTCGAAGCTTGAAATACGTCCCCGGCAAGACAATGTGTATGCATTCGAACAAGCACTGGCGTATCGCGGCAGGCAACGTCGCCGTGCACCAAGGCGACGTGTGATTCTTGATCGAGATCGGTGCCATAAGCGATCATTGAAAACTCACCGAAATCCGTCTGCAGTACGGCGGCGCCCCTGCGGCGGATGTAGCGCTCATATGCCATCCGGTAGCGGATCAGTTCCGCCACCGTGATCATCTTCAAACTGTGTTCCTTGCAGAATTCGATCAGGTCCGTCACGCGCGCCATCGTGCCGTCGTCTTTCATGATTTCGCAAATCACGCCCGCAGGCGTTAAGCCTGCCAGACGCGCCAAGTCCACGGATGCCTCCGTCTGGCCGGCACGCACCAGGACCCCGCCGTTTTGTGCCCGCAATGGAAACACATGGCCAGGGCGCCCCAGTTCGGAAGGATGGGTCGCTGGATCGATTGCACATCGAATTGTTTCAGCGCGATCGTGAGCCGATATCCCCGTGGTGACACCGCGTCCTAATGCATCGATCGACTGAGTGAACGCAGTGCCGAAGCGCGCCGTGTTCTGCGAGGTCATCGGCTGCAATTGAAGACAATCGACGCGCTCCGGTGTCATCGCAAGACATATGAGACCTCGGCCGAACTTGGCCATAAAGTTCACGGCCTCCGGAGTGACGCACTCGGCGGCCATTGTAAGGTCCCCTTCGTTTTCACGGTCCTCGTCATCGACCACAACGATCATGCGTCCTGCCCGGATCTCATCTATCGCCGTCTTAACGTCCGTAAACGGGGAACTTACAATCATGGCGTAGCCTCATTCCATCTGCCAATCTGATGGCAATCTATTACCCCGCGCATACCAAGTTGTCAGAATGCTGTCATCGGATTGTCACAAGAAATGTGCGCCTGAACTTGTCTCGCCGCAGCCGACAATCTGGCGATGAATCAATGACAAACCTTTGACAACTAACGATCGCGGAATAGACCACCATGGGATGTGGACATATTTCGGGGTCAGCGTACTCTGTCCTGGATCGAACGAGTGGCTCTATTGATGGCAGTCGCTTATCTGGGGCTGCATACCGTGCCTCGCGCCTGGACGAAACTGAACTCGGATTTCCCCAATTATTATCTAACGGCGCGATTGGCCCACGAAGGCTACGACGCCTCGCGCGTTTACGAGTGGATGTGGCTCGAGAGAGAGAAAAGCCATCGCTCCCTCGATATTCCAGCCGTCGGCATGATTCCGATCACACCGTTCTCAACTTTGGTCATGTGGCCGCTGACGGGGCTTCCAGCGCTCGCAGCCAAGCATGTCTGGATGATCGCGAATCTTGCTCTGCTGGTTCCGCTCTGCTGGTTCATCCACTCCCTGACTGGCTTGTCCTATCGCCGCATCGCCTTGGTGCTAGCGTTCAGTATTCCCCTCCAAACCAACCTGCTTTTGGGGCAATTTTACATATTTCTTCTCGTGTTGATTGTGGCGGCATGCTGGTGCTACGTGAAGGAAAACTATGCTCTCTCAGGCGCGCTCATCGCCGTTGCTGCGGCGTGCAAGATCTTTCCTGTGCTCTTGGTTGTGCTGTGCCTGCAGCGCAGAAACTGGCGCGCGGTTGCTTCTTTTGCAGCCACGGGGATCGGAGCCGCTGCCATATCGATCGCAGTCTTCGGCTGGAGCGTACATCGCACGTATCTCTATCAGGTTCTTCCCTGGGCGCTTCGTGGCGATGCGATGCCGCCATACATTCCGTCCTCGGCATCGATATCTGGCCTTCTGCACTATTTGCTACTCTCCGAGCCGCAGTGGAATCCGCATCCGTGGCACAGCTCGCCACTCCTGTACGCCCTGCTCGAGCCGGCGCTGCAGACGCTGCTGCTTGCCCCCGCGATCTTATTGATTCGGAGAAATGACCGTTCGCCCGAGCGAATCATTCTGGAGTGGAGTGGTTTGCTGACCGCGGCTCTGGCCATCTCCACGATCCCCGCTTCATATAACTTTGTGCTCATGGTCTTTCCCGTGTGCGTGCTCGCTGCGCGGTTGATCGAGCGCGGAATGAACGGGTGGCTCGCCGCGCTCATTGTCGCTTACCTGGGGATTGGATTTCCCATACCCGCTCCCAGACGGCAGATCGGGCCGGCGATCCTCTTCTTTACCCCAAGGCTATTTCTCATGGTAGCCGTGCTCGTCGGCATCTATCTTCTGCTATGGCGGAATCTTCGTGTTCAGGACGCGGCCGCGGATTGGAGTCGCTATGCCTGGGCAAGCCTCATGTTCGCGGCCGTACTCTTCAATGCGCATTCAGCCCTTCATCGGGAACAATCGGCACGACAGGAATTCGCTTACCGGGTTCCGCTCGAAACTCAATTTCTTCTCAATGGAGACCCGGTCGCAACCGGCTCCGCCACGAGCTATATCGCGGGTTCTGAGAAGGGGTACCGCTTAGCGACCGCGGGGACGACCACATGGGTTGATCCCTCGCCCGATGACGATCTTTCGTTTAGCGCCGGTCCAAGACAAGTAACCGGCCAAATACTCGTGGAGAAGGCGGGCCCCCGAGTCTCCCGGATTACAGATACGTTCGATCGAGAGAAGGCGATTGTCGAAAATGGCCGGAATCCAATGCCTTCGATCGCCGGACAGGACCTCGCGTTTGTACGCGCCGATCACGGACGAGGGCGACTGATGGTGCTGCAGTCGTTTCAGTCCGAACACTCCATGGAGGCCGCGCTCACGCCGCCTTCCATCAACGTGTACGATGCAAGTTTCATCTCGCAGCGCGATTTTGCAATTTCCGGCGTAGAAGGCAGCCGGCGCCCCCGGATTTACCTGACCGACCAGAGCCACCGGAACACGCCACTTGACCTCGGAGAATCTCGTTATCCGGCATTGTCGCCGGACGGGCATTGGATGGCGTATAGCCACCTCGAACATGGAGTATGGAATCTCTGGATTCGCGATCGGCAGACCGGTGCCACTCGCCGCGTGGCAGACGTGCCATGCAATCAGATTGAGTCGTCCTGGGAACCCGACTCTAAGACGGTGATCTACGCAAGCGACTGTGGCCGCAGCCTCTGGTTTACCGCCATCGCGCGGCGTCGTGTGATCCCGTAAGGCCGTTCAGCCTGAACCGAGCAAATTAATTCTCATGCGGTTCACCTCATCGCGCGATGCCCTCCAGTTGTGTCGCTTCCTCGCCCGTCAGAAGGTCGCGCGCCACTTTCATCTGGAAGATCGTTTCACCTGGTCGACTACTGAGCAGAATGACTTCGCCTCCGTGCTCGGACGCAATTGAACCAGCGAGGGTAAGACCAAGACCGGTGCCCTTTTGTTTTCCTTCGCTGACGAAGGGCTCGAAGAGGCTCTTGCGAATCCCGTCCGGAACTCCAGCGCCATTGTCGATCACATTCACGATTACCTGTCGCTCGCGGACTTCCACCGTGACCAGGACATGTGCTGCTTCAGCGGAGGGGCGACTGGACTGGCAGGCGTTGAGCAGTAGGTTGAAGATCGCGCGCTCAATCTGCTTCTGATCGACGACAACCCCTGTCTCCGCGGGATTGCCGTACCGGGTTTCGATTCGAATTCCTTGAGCATCGGGATGCGTACGAATCAGTGCGATTGCGTGTTCCACCAATGTTGCCATCAACTCCGGAGATCTTCGTATGCTGGCGCCGGTGCGACTGAAGGCCATCAGCGATTCAATCATGTCCGTCGTCCCGAGCACGGCGGTGCGGATGTCTCCGAATATTTCAGCACGCTCCTGCGAAGAATATCTGATGCCGACAAGGAACTCCGCGTTAGCATAAATTGTTGCGAGATAGTGCCGGAAATCATGAGAAACGGAACTAGCCATGCGGCCTATCGTCGCCAGCCGCTCAGATTCGAGCAAAGCGCGGTTAGCCTGTTGAATCTCGTTCCGCATGCGGGCAAATGCTGCGCTAAGCTCCAGCACTTCTTCGGTTCCGTGGCGCGGGAGTCGATGGTCCACATTGCCCATCCCAAATGCACGGACACTTTTCGAGAGTTCTTCAAGAGGGCGTGTTACAAGGCGTGAAAGCGTGATCATCAAGGCTGTGCCGCACAATAACGCCAGGAGGCCTGCGCTCAAGACCATTCGATTGATGCGGCTGATTGACTGCTCCTCCGGCTCCAGGGATTTCAGAACCATCAATTGCAGCGGAGAGGAGGCCGTAGTGGAAAGATCCTCCGTGGCAGCCAGAAAGTGGGTATCTCCGAGGCTAACCGTCGCGGGTGTCCCAGGATTTACGGAATGCGACGAGAACTGTGCTGCGAAACTTGACTGCAACGAAGGGGACAAAGTGCTCGCTACGATCTTTCCGCTGCTCAGGAATGTCGCCTCAACACCGGTAGGCTGACTAATCAATCGCACAGTACGTTCGATCGAAACTCCGCTTATCACATACCCCAGAAGCGTTCCGTCTCTATCACTACCGAAGTAAAGCGGACGAAGCGAACATGCGTACAGAGACTTGCCGTCAATAAGATAGTGCTTGCCGGGTGAGTGCAGCAGGTTCTCCAGCCCGTCTTCCAGGGTCGAACCGGCCGTTCCATTCTTCGAATATGCCACAACGATTCGGTCGCGCGGGTCGGCAAGTGCAAACAGATCTGCGCCACTGATCTTCCAGAAATCGACCGCGCCATCCCCGATGGTGAGATCGTCCCCGCTGGTCATTAGCGCCTTCAGAGTCGGTAACTCGGCGAGAAGAGCGTTCTCGCGGTCCAATGATCCCAATCGCTCGGCTTGAAGGTTCTGAAAGGCTGTAACCGAATGTTCCAGATCCTGCGACAGGTCCTCTGTCACCTGCGCCCGCCAACGATTGCGAATGATTAACACACACAGACTGGTGACAATGAGTGTGACAACCGCCATACCCAGGACCAGAAGAGCATAGGTTCGAATGCCTTGCTTCCGGTCGAAGGAGATCGTCCGGGGGACTGGTTTGCTTTCCATCTCGCCCGCCCCTCCGGAGTCAGGGGACAAACTTGTATCCTGCCCCGTAAATTGTCAGAAGGTGTCTGGGTTTCGCCGGGTCTGGTTCAAGCTTCTGGCGCAATTTCAGAATTTGGTTATCGACAGTTCGAGTTGTTGGGTAGGAATGATATCCCCAGACCTCATTGAGCAGAGCCTCCCGTGTGAACACGCGCTCAGGATTCTCAGTGAAAAATTTCAATAGCTTGAACTCGTGGGCAGTCAGGACGATCGGAGACTCATTGCGTTGAACTGTCATCTTCTTGAAGTCGATTTCGCACTCCGCGAATCGATAAACCGTCGGCAGCTTGGGCTTCCGCTGTCTTCGGATAGCCGCTTGAACACGAGCCGTAAGCTCGCGCGGACTAAAGGGCTTGGTCACATAATCATCGGCGCCCAACTCGAGGAGAAGCACCTTATCCGCGACCTCCGTGATTGCGCTGAGCACGACGATCGGGATTTCGCTTGAGTGGCTCTTGAACTTCTGGCAGAGCTCACGTCCGGAAATCTGCGGAAGGATCAGGTCCAAGACCACAGCGATCGGCGGCTCAGCGAGAAATAGCTCCAGCCCCGTTTGACCGTCACCGGCGACAGCAGCGGCATAGCCCTCTTCGGTGAAGATTCTCCGCAGAACCCTCTGCATGCGTGGATCATCTTCAATGATAAGAATTGTGCCGAGGTGTGTCGTGCGTGCCTCGCCGGGCTGGGTATCTGCCGTGTCTTCCACGTCCTGGACCATGATTCGCGACCTTTCCCCCTCTGAGATTGGCGACGCCGCGCGGAGTGAGCTGAAACAAACGAGTGGCCTATTGCTTCCTGTGTCGATAGGGCCGTCCGAGCCTTCCCCATCTGACTCTAGCGGCTTGATCGCGGCGGTTTGTCTTTTGCAGGTAATTCAATTGTCAGTACTTTGTCGTTGATACCCAGAAGGCAGGTCGGCGACAGGGGCCTAAGACCAGGCTCTAAGGGCTCAGGAACCGGCGCAGAGCTTTGTAATCCGCTTCGCTAAGCCCCGCGCGCACTCTCATGTGCATTGCCACCGTGCCCGAAATAGAGGATGGAAAGCCCTCCGGCGCGTTGTGGCACCGGGAGCAGTTGCGCTCGAACACTTGCTGCCCGCGGTCCTGATTATCCGCGTGAACCGCCTTCGGCGAGCTCTGCGAGCTCTTGTTCTGGGGCGGCGGCGGCTGCCGATTATTGGTCTGGCCAATGGCCACAGAGACTCCAATAGCCAAGGTCCCTGCAAGCAGTGGAAGCCCCAGCATTATCCTTTCCAGGCGTTTCATTGATCCTCCTTTTATTACCGATGAGTGCGCTACGAAATTGGTTAATATCTTTCGAAAACACGGCCGGGCGCGGAAACTTTCAGAAGGGAACTGCCCTCGAGATTTCCATCTCACTTCTCTTTGCCCTTCCATGTCGGGAGGAGGATCCGATAGATAATGCTCGTCTCCCAGATGTTCACGTCGCCAGTCTTTGAGAATTGGCGGGAGTAGCTGGTATTGATGCGCACTTCGTGGGGCAAGTGATAGTCCAGACCAAAGTCGGCGCGCTGCGTATTCACAGAAGGCAAGCCGTCGCTGGGATCCGGTCTGCTGCGAAACGTCTGCTGCATGCGAAAGACCGGTTCCAGCCGGCCCAACAAGCTCTCACTTCCGCCAAAATGTGAAAGGCGATAATCCGTCTCGAGCCAATATCCCTCTGAGTGTGGAGCATGCGCGTATTCAGAACGAAAACGGAATGGGCTGTTAATCGGCTCCCACCAGACATCCGCTCCCACATCATTCTCATGGATTCCCGAGAGCGAACGTCCGTAGGATGCGCCGATCTCCAGCCCCTCTTTCGGGAGGTAGATCGAGCCCTGCCCGCCGCTGGAACGTTCTGCCCCGAAATAGGCATTGGTACTGTTGGCGGAATAGTAGGCTGCGTAGTCGACCGAATAGTTCTCCGTGGAGACAGCGGAGCCGCGCACCATACCGCCAACACCGGAGCCTGTGTTCATGGTCCCAATGGGGTATATCAGCGGAATGTCCGCAAATGTGTCTAGCCAGATCTGAGTGAGGCGCTCGTTGTAGGTTCCGAACGGTGTAAGGAACTCTCCCCCGACGATCGTCAGATGTGGACCCGCCAGTACATCTGCCTGGAGGTAGTCCATTGCCGTGAAAACCGGATCTCTCTTATATGCATGGGCTCCGGGAACGAAATCTTCCAGAATCGATGCCCGGGTTTCGGCGAGAACGTGACTTCCAAGCGGCGCCACAAGCACGGGCTTGGCATAAAGCTCGTAAGTGGTGTCTCCACCTCTCGTGTCGGTAAAGAAACCCACGCCTCCGGAAATCAGGGGAGTTTGTTGTGCAGCGCCATATTGAAAAGCGCAAAGCATGGTCAGCGCAAGAACGATGAACCTCGCTAACCGGGTCGCAGTGGAATGAAGGGAATGCAATCTCATAGGCATCACATCAACCACATTAGCGACCTGCGCTCTCACATGTGTCTCCGGATCGTCTGATACTTGTCAATTGATTGTCACTTCCGTTCTGGCCAGAATGTTTATCCCAGAATGTTTATCTTGGAGGGATGCATCAGTTGTCAGTTCTCAGTTGTCAGTCTTCACGAACGGCGGACGCGACTAAGGAAATGGGTGAATTGCGGAAGGGGTGGAAGAGGGCAAAGCGCTTTAGATGTGAATTTCAATCTGAACGCGAGAAGCTGGTTCTGCGGTTTCTTCTCTGTTCCGGTCGCGCTCCTTGGGTGCCCCATCCTTGGCGAAGTCAAGGGTGGGATTCCACTGCTGCTGAGCCCCTGGAACCGGGCTCACCAGCAAGCTGTGCTTGCTGGAATGGAAGAGGGCGAGAGCGGCTTCACCGCGAAGCCCTCCAATATTAGCCGATCTGGCTCAGGATCCTGGCATACCTTGCACGCGTGGATGCGGGCTCTGCTGTCCTCGAAAGCTCTTCTATCTCAGACTTAGACGGTTGAAACTTCAAAGGCATTCCCTTCCAATAGTATTTCAGGTCATTGGAACGCCAACGGGCATACGTCGCTTCCCAGGACTTTCCGGATTCGCCGGCAAAGGCCAAGTTCCCTGGGTGGATGGCCCTGGCGCAATCCTGAAATCTGCAGTCCACAGAAAGCCGGAGCCGGTGTGAACGGTTAGGAGAAGCGGCGTGCACGGTCAGGCTGTGAAATATGAGCACATCGCCAGCGTTGATCTGGCCACACACCCAATCGCCTTCGGTCAGTGCTCCCGCCGAGATCTCAGGAACATGCAGATTCTCGTCCTCGTGTTCGACAACGCCGAAACGGTGAGATCCTTCCAGAATCTGCAAGGGACCTAGGTCGGTCGGGCAATCGTGAAGAGGAATCCAGACCGTAAAGCACTCGGGGTCTCCACTCATGAAGCGGTAATCCTGATGCGCATGAACCGTGAGACTATCGCAATTTGGGAAAATCAACCGTCCGATCGGCTTGGGGTGAACCAAAACCCGCTCGCCCACCAGCATCTTCATGACACCTTCCAGGGCGGGATGATGCGGCAACGCATGAAACGATTCCAGATTGAAAACTTCCTGATAGGTTCGTTTGAATGAGGGATCGGGATCGCCGCACGCGGCGCTGTTATCGGCGATATGTTCGAGTGGGTCAAAGCCGGGTAGCAGCCAGCCGGCAGCGAATAGTATTATTGTAACTCCGCCGAGCACGTTCTCTATATCGGAGCGAGGAATTAAATTGCGGATCAGAGTATAGCCCCTTAGCGTTGATTTCCTCCCGGAGGGAATGTGGGGCGAGATCACGTTTTTGCATTTCATGAAACGGTTTCATTGGTTCACCCTCGACGAAATTGCAAGCAGGTCGCTTCTGTACAGCATGGTGGGCAACCGCGAACAGTGGCACAGCAGCTACGGTAACAGCCTGTGGTATCCAATATGTCTCTGCATAGTCTTCCGTTTGTCAAGTGATTGTAATTAGCGTCGTCTGAAGAATTGCGACACGCGCTGGATTCAGCGGCACAGTGCTAACTTACTAAAACTCCTGCATCGGTTTGTTCTAGATAGAAGAGGGTGAATTGCGGTGTGGGTGAATTGCTGGTGAGCCCCTGAACCGGGCGCACCAGCAAGAGGGCGAGAGCGGCTTCACCGCGAAGCCCTGCAATAGAAGCAGCAGGTGAATTGCGGAGCGAGCGCTGGGAAGGCGAGAGCAAAGCAAGAGGGCGAAGCGCTTTAGCGCGGGCCCTGCAAACAAGATTGTGACAATCGCCTTACACCAAAATGACAAGTCTTTGAACGGAACCCAGCTACGTTGTAAGGAGAGTCTCTTTCCTCCGGCAAGATAGAAGCGAGGGGATATTGCGCTGGTTCTGCATTCCGAGGAAATACAAGGGTTTTCGAATGAGGCATCGCCTGTCAGCTTCGCTTCCCATCGGCGTCGCGCGACTGGCCGCGCATGAAGGAGCTCCCACAATGATGTTTTCCATGCGGCCCTCTGCCGCGGCATTTGACGCTGTTGCCCCGGTCTTTGACCAACGCTTCGGCGCATGGCGTAGCGTGGCGGCACAACGGCGTGCCGTACGCGAGGCGCTCCTGCTGGAATTTCCCAAATCCGGCCATATCCTGGAACTGGGAGGGGGTACAGGCGAAGATGCAGCGTTTCTCGCAGGGGCCGGTTACGAAGTATTTCTGACCGATCCTTCGCCCACAATGGTTGCTCGGGCAAAGGCCAAATTATCTCCATTTGGCGCCCGGGCTGAAATTGCAACCGGGGAGGAGTTGGAGGACTTTGCCGCTCGTCAGCTTTCCACAGGCGGATGGCTCTTCGATGGCGCGTTCTCTAACTTCGCGGCACTCAACTGTGTCGTCGACCTAGGGCCCGTGGCACGAGGACTCGCTCGGTTGCTCAAACCTGGCGCTCCCGCCATGTTGGTATTGTTCGGCACTTTCTGCCCCGGCGAGATGCTCACGGAAGTACTTCATAAGCGGCCGGATCAAGTGCTCCGGCGCTCGAAGCGTGGTCCATTTCTAGCACGGCTGGCAAAGCGTGAATTTCCCATCGTCTACCATCGCCGTCGAGCATTGATGTGCGCCTTTGCTCCCTGGTTTGTGCTGGAGAAGCGTCTTGGCATTGGCGTAACAGTCCCGCCCAGTGCCGCTGAGCCGTGGATCTCGCATCAACCACGACTTCTCAGTGCGATGGAAACACTCGACCGCAAGCTTTCCCGTCCGCTAGCGTTGCTTGGCGATCATGTTCTTTACCAATTCCGCCGAACCGCCCAACGATGAAACGGTCGTTCGCTGGAAGTGGTCTCATAAATCCGCGAAACTGTCATCGGCCACGGGCGAGACCCGCCGCTAAAGCGGGGCTCGTGCGCCATCCGAAAAAGCTGAACCTATATATGAGACCACTTCTGCAGCGTCACATCGATCATTCGCGTATGAAGGGAGCACATTCACGTTGTTTACGTTAAAGAAAATCGCCGATGTGATCCTTCCAACCCGTTGGGCAAACTTCAACCTGTTGGCCTTTGAAGGCTCCGATGCCGAAAAGCATGCGGAAAAAGAACCTGCGGAAATGGTTCTGGCCTTGACTCTGGGGAATATTCACAGAGTCCCTCCACTGGTTCGCATTCATTCTCAATGCACAACGGGAGAGGTGTTCCACTCAATACGGTGCGACTGCTATGAGCAGCTTCACCTGGCCCTGAGCCTCATCGCGGAGCAAGGCGCTGGAGTCGTTGTCTATGACCATAAGGAAGGCCGCGGCATCGGCCTGATCGAGAAACTCCGCGCCTATGAACTGCAGGACCAGGGGCTCGACACAATTGAAGCCAATCTTAGGCTAGGACATGCCGTGGACCTGCGTAATTATGCGCTCTCTGTAGAAGTTCTTCGCTTCCTCAACATCCGCTCGCTCCAATTGATGACCAATAATCCGGAAAAACTTCAAGCCGTTCGCTCCGCGGGGATTGAGATCGCCAGGCGCGTGAGCGCAGATATTCCGGCCAATCCTCACTCCGCTCAATATCTTTCCACCAAACGCGACAAGCTCGGCCATCTTTTCAATTCGGCGGAGAGTTTCCTCACTCCATTGCCGGCAATCGCTCGCAGCACACCGTTTTTGGAACGATGCGATGTTGCAGGCGGACCTGCTCCCACCACCCTGCATCTTGTTCAGACACCGAATCGCAAGGTATGACATTGAGTTGACAATTCCGCGACAACTTCCCGAACCCCTGGGTCTACGCTACGTTTTACAAGGCCGAACGTTCCAGATAAGTGGAACCGTCTGGCACGCAAGGCTGCGCTGGTTCTGTGCTGGATCTGCCGGCGCGTAGATATCCGAGGTGAACCATGGCGCATGTTCTGCTGACACACTCCTATCATCTTCCGTGGGATCCAAAACAGCTACGCAAGATGCAGCCCTATACGCCGCTTGGAATGTTGTATGCAGCCACGGCGCTACGGGAAAATCATATCTCCGTCGTAGCCTTCGATTCCATGCTTGAAGAGCCGGCCGCAAAGTTTGATGCGCTCCTCGAGACATGTGCGCCGCAAATCGTTGCTGTCTATGAGGACGACTTCAATTTCCTGTCGAAAATGTGCCTCACGCGCATGAGAGGAGTGGCGTGGAGGATCGCGAAAGCGGCGCGAGCCATGGGCGCGATCACAGTCGTGCACGGATCCGATTCTACTGACAATCCTCAGCTGTTTCTTGAAAATGGCTTCGACTATGTGCTGTGTGGAGAGGCGGAGGAATCGCTCGTAAGGTTATGTCGCTCAATACTAGACGCCGAGGAGGTGCCACAGATCGACGGAATGGTGAGACTCGACCAGCATGGATGACTCGGAGTACAGCTCACGGCGATTGTCAAAGAATCCTGCATGGTCTGAACTGTCCTTGCCTGCGCGTGATCTGATTGACATGGAGCCCTATCGCAAAGCTTGGATCAATGCTCACGGATATTTCTCCGCAAACATGGTGTCCAGTCGTGGGTGCCCCTACCACTGCAATTGGTGTGCGAAACCTATCTCGGGCAACAAATTCCATTTGCGCTCGGCGGCAGCCGTTGCCGAAGAAATGAGATTGTTAAAGGTCTCCGCAGGGGTCCAGCATATCTGGTTTGGCGACGATGTCTTCGCATTGGACCAGCACTGGGTACAGCGATTCGCCGAAGAGATTACAAAAAGAGATGCGGCTGTTCCATTCAAGATTCAGTCTCGCGCTGACCTGATGAGTGAGACGACTGTTCAAAACCTGAAGACGGCTGGGTGTGCCGAAGTGTGGATGGGAGTCGAATCGGGATCGCAAGCTGTGCTCAATGCGATGGACAAAGGGCTTACTCTTTCCTCTGTCCGTGCCGCCCGCCGGTTGCTCAAAGAGGCCGGTATTCGCGCTTGTTTTTTCCTGCAATTTGGTTATCCCGGGGAAACCTGGGCCGAGCTGCAAGAGACGATTGCTCTTGTGCGGGAGACGCGGCCGGATGATATCGGAATTTCGTTCTCGTATCCGCTTCCCGGGACGGTGTTTTTATGAGCAGGTGCAGGAGCAGCTTGGACAGAAGCGAAACTGGACGGATAGCGATGATCTTTGCATCATGTTCAACGCGGCCTACACAACCGATTTCTATCGCGCAGTGCGCGACGCGTTGCATGCGGAGGTCGATGCCTGGCGGGTGGATGACACGTCCCACCAAACAAGAGCCAAGGTAAGTGCTTTGTGGGACAAGGTCAATG
Source organism: uncultured Acidobacteriaceae bacterium (assembly GCA_963746665.1). Classification (GTDB taxonomy): domain Bacteria; phylum Acidobacteriota; class Terriglobia; order Terriglobales; family Acidobacteriaceae; genus PALSA-350. The sequence goes on from CAVVBW010000001.1 coordinate 1,533,932, forward strand.
GCCTCGAGCCGGTGAGTCGGAATCCGGACGCACTTGCGCTTCCGGCGAGAAATGCTTCGGTAGCCTCTTCTGTCTTTGTGCCTATCGGACAGCTCGCTCCGATAAGGGAGGTCTGAATGCGGGAACTCCTTCCGGCTAACGGTCGTCGCGCATCTGCGCAATCCAGCGCGGCCACATATGGAGAGTACAAAGGAATACGAACGTTCATCCCCGAAGGGCCTGCGGGGCCTGCGAACCTGGGCGTTCGCCCGCAATGCCCACGCTGTAGAGCCAATATCAACCAGTTCAACTGTGAATTCTGCGGATTCCAAATGTTATTCCACGATGGAATCATCAACGCCCTCCCGCCGGACCGCGCAGCGCACTTTGCACGCTTCATGCGCGACTATGAGCACATCAGAGCGGCAGAAGGCAGATGGAGCCAGCAGGACGATTTCTATTTGAGTCTTCCTTACAAGGACCTTTCTCAAAAAAACAGCAAACAATGGAAGATCAGAGCGTGCAGCTTCGACTATTTAATGAAGCACGTGGTGAATCCTAAGCTCCAGCATAACGGCGGACGGATTTTGGATCTGGGAGCCGGAAACTGCTGGATGAGCTACCGTCTGGCACTCGCCAGCTATTGCCCATTCGCCGTGGATCTGCTTACCAACGATCGCGATGGTATGGGAGCAGCCGAGCACTTCCGAAAGCACCTGCCCGCCATGTTTCCACGGGTTCAGGCCGAGCTCACACGCCTCCCATTTCAGGATGAACAATTCGACGCCATTATCTTCAATGCCTCTTTCCATTACGCCGAAGATTATGTGGCCACTCTGCGCGAGTCGCTTCGATGTGTGCGAAGAGACGGAACCGTAATCATCAGTGACACGCCATGGTATTCCCGCGAGGAGAGCGGCAGGACAATGGTGGCGGAGCGCAATTCCGCTTTCTCCGCACGATATGGAACGGCGTCGGACTCCATCAAGAGTCTTGAATATCTGACAGACGAACGTCTCCGGACGCTTGAGGAGCAGCTCGGCATCCGATGGACAATCCATCATCCGCGATACGGTCTCAAATGGACGATGCGCCCCCTTGTCGCGAGGCTCCGCAATCGGCGCGAGCCGTCGCGGTTCAGAATCTATTCCACCCGGAAGACCTAAATCTGGGTGTAGACCCGGTCGAACCCCGGTATGGCGATTGTGAGAATGGTCATTTGATCGCTGAACGTGAGCTCGTAATTCGCGGAGCCCGGTGCACCATGGGACCGAGGGCCACCTCGCGTGCGTCGATACAGATCTCAGGCGACCGCATAACCCGTATCTTCAACCTCCCGCCCGCTCTTCACGACACGGCGCCCAAGCCTGCCGACATAGATCTAAGCGGGTTCTTGATCCTCCCTGGGTTCGTCAACGCGCACGATCATCTCCAGTTCGCGCTTTTCCCGAGGATGGGGAATCCGCCCTATCGCAATTACATCGATTGGGGAGAGGACATACACAGGAGCTTTCCAGAGATCATTGCAAAGCATCATGCCATACCCAAAGTCATTCGCCTATGGTGGGGAGGCATACGAAATCTCCTCTGCGGTGTCACAACAGTCTGCCACCACGATCCTCTCTGGCCGGAACTGCAAAGAGAGGATTTTCCCGTGCGCGTCGTCCGGGATTACGGCTGGGGCCACTCGTTGGCCCTCGGGGGCGACCTTTGCCATGCCCGTGCCGCCACTCCTGCAGGGCGGCCTTTCATTGTGCACGCCTGCGAGGGAATCGATGAACAGGCGCGGGAAGAGCTCTGGGGACTCGAACGGTTGGGAGTCTTGGATGAGAGCACCGTGCTTGTCCATGGTCTCGCTCTTGATCGGGATGGGGTTTCGCTCCTGCGTGAGCGCCGGGCTTCGCTCATCGTCTGCCCATCTTCGAACGAATTTCTTTACGGGAAACTTCCAGACGCTTCACTCCTCAGCAGAATCGAGAAGGTGGCGCTTGGCAGCGACTCCCCCCTGACAGCCGCGGGCGACCTGCTGGACGAAGTCCGTTTCGCGGTGCGCTTTTTGGGGATTTCACCATCAGCCGCTTTCAAAATAGTGACGCAAGCCCCTGCCTCGCTCCTCAGGCTGGAAGATGCGGAGGGCTCCATCAGAGAGTCGGGCTTGAGTGATTTGGTCGGTATTCGAGACACTGGCCAAGATCCCGCAGACATGATGCAGACGTTGTCGATGACCGATATCGAGTTTGTGATGATGAGAGGCCGTGTACTGCTTGCCTCTGAGTCAGTACTGAAACGTCTTTCATCCTCGACAAAGCGAGGTCTGGAACCTTTGTCGATCGACGGAACCATACGCTGGCTCCGCGCTCCGGTGACGGCGCTGTTGCGGAAATCTGAAGAAGTGCTGGGAAGAGGCGCGGTGCGGCTCGGAAGTAGAGAGCTCCTCATCCCCGCGGGGGTGGGGGTAGAACATGTCCACTGAACGAACAAGCCGGCACTTCGGGGTGATGTCTTTCACCGGTACGGGACATGTGAACGCCCTCATCCTGCTGTCGCAACAGCTCAAAGATCGAGGACATAAGATCACATTCTTCGAGAAGCCCAAGATTGAAGACCGTGCGCGCCAGGCTGGGCTCGATTTCCATCCGATCGGGATGGCCAAGGCCCCCTTTAAGGAGAAGAACGCAAATGTCGACAATCCAAGCTTGCGCTCTCAGATTTCCACGCTGCGGTTCAATCTGAAGCGGATCACGCAAGACCTGGAGATTTATCTTGAGGAGACAATCATCGCAGTGAGGCAAACAAAGGTGAATGCGCTCCTCGTCAATGAGATCGCGCTCACCGGCCCAACTGTAGCCGAGATCGCCCGCTTGCCCTATTTCATAATCTCTACCTCGGTTCCTCATAACTTCGGATGGAATCATCTTTCATCGCTCTCAGGGTACAAGTATTCAGAGTCGTGGTTTTCCTTGGTAGAGACTGCGTTTCTCGAGAATTCTGCGCTGCGCCTGCGTGGACCGATACGACGAGCGCTCGATGCACAAAGGCGCCACGTCGGATTGGGCCCGGCTCGTCAAGCCCGAAAGTCGTTTCCTGAGCTGGCACATATTACCCAGCTTCCAGAGTGTCTCGACCTACCGCGCTCCAGGCTCCCCGGCAACTTCCACTACACCGGGCCGTTCGCGAATCGAGCTCGAAGACCGCAGGTCGACTTTCCCTGGGACCGGCTCGATGGCAGGCCCATCATCTACGCATCTTTGGGCACGACGCGCAATGTGCAGGCTTTCGTGTTTCGCCTCATCTCGGAGGCTTGTCAGGACCTTGACCCGCAGTTAGTGATCTCGCTCGGTGGTCGCTTCGACCCGGAAATCTTCCCTGATTTGCCGGGCAATCCACTGGTTACGAAGTATGCCCCTCAACTCGAACTTCTGAAGCTCGCGACGATAGTCATCACGCATGGCGGACCAAACACTGTCTTTGAGTCGCTGATGGAAGGGAAGCCGATGGTGGCCATCCCGCTCGCGCATGATCAACCGGCAGTCGCAGCCAGGCTGGCGCGCTTGGGAATCGCTGAGGTACTTCCCGTCATGCGGCTTTCGGCCAAGAAGATTCATAGCGCTGTGGCAAAGGTTCTGAACGATCCGAGCTATCGCGACGCTGCCGTGAAGATGCAAGCAAAGCTTCGCTCTCTCCGCGGATTAGAGCGGGCCGCCGATGTGATTGAAGAAGCTCTTGAGGAGCATGCGGCCACACTACAACATGGTTCGTTGGGTCACCATGACCGCGAAGCGGACGACTTCGCGAAAATCTCATTTGCCCCGCGATAATAAGTCAAGGGCCTGGATACCGCGGTTGAGATCCCAATACTCAAGTTCGTATGTCGGGATATCGGAGAGAATCTGCAGGATCTTCTCGTGTTTCGCTCGAACCTCTCCGGCAGAGTAAAGCTCGCCGCAGGCGCGCTTCGTCGCCGTTCCATCGGGCAGACGAATCAGTCTTCCCGGTGCCGACGGATTCCGGTTCAGATAGACAACATGATTCACGTTTGCCTCAGCCGCTGTACTTTCGACCGGGAGTTCCGAGATCGAAACCTCAATCGAGGGCTTTCCCTCGATGCGCGGAGTCAGCCCAAAGCGTTCAAGCTCTGGGAAGAGTTCCTTAGCCGACGGCCGGAAGCGTGCACGGTGAGGGTGGCCTATAACGCGGGGGACCTTGAAATCGTTGATGAGATAACTTGTGTCGTCCGAGGTATAGGTCCATCCTGCGCGCGCACATGCATAAGCGAGTGTCGATTTGCCGGCGCCGGAGTCGCCAATCAGTAGAATGCCTTTCCCGTTCTTGCTGATACAGGCAGCGTGAAGGTCGGTTACCACCGATGCGCCGAGCAGCAAGTAAACGGCTTTTTCGAGAAAGTTATATCGGAAATAGAGCCTGTTGTTCACCGCTGCGCTTGTCGCCCAGGTAAAGTTGATGCCGGATCTGAGATCGAGCAGAGTCTGGTTATGGACGTCGGCGACCAGAGAATACATGTGGTTGTATTCGCGCCGGGTCGGCTCCGGTGGGCACTCGGACCCGCCTTCGCTGCTGACTCCAACACGAATCTGGAGTGGTTCGCTCTTTCGAGACAAACGCCCATGGCCAAAGCTTTCTTTGGCAGCCTGCAATACAACCGTGTCATTGGTGGAAATCTCGACAGGATAACCAAGAGGGTAGAAGGTCGCTCGGTGCGGGAGCTCCATATCGCAAAGGAGCGCGTCTTGCGGACGGCGAGGCGACCGGACCTCGGCTGTGCTTGGATTTTCCTGTTGAATGACCTCCATAACCATGCCCCTGTGGCCCTCCCCTATCTCTCCAAGGATTAGCAGCTTGCCAAAGGCGATATGTCAGGGAAATGTTTTCGGAATGTCATTGTCTTGAAGGAGCCTCTGAGAAGCATTTCAACCTTCAAGTCGATTCGCAGAGTTATATTGTAAATATATGATAATACATGCTTTATATGTGAATGCGGGAAGGGGTTCGAATTATGCGGAGCACAGAGGCGGGTCGTGCAGCAAATGTTCTTTGAGTAAGACTTGAGTTCATGCATTCCTCGCGATGACTGGGAAGCCCGTTAGCGAGTGTTAAGGCCAACGGGCACCCGCCAACCGCTCGCAAGCTCAAGCGGCTCGAAGTCCCGCTTTACGTTGTTCTTTCCCGAGACCGAGCAGGCGCTCCGCGTTGAGGTGCGCGATCTTCTCCTTGTCATTCACGTTGATGGGCATCTGATCAAAGAATTGCCGAGCGGATTTCATGTCGCCGTATGGATAGTCCGTGGTGAAGAGGACGCGATCGATACCGACCGTGTTCACCATGCTCAGATAGGCCTGGTACGCCAAACTCCAGCTCTTATCCATCGCGCCAGGCTCCTGGCCTACATACTCACCAGCGAGGATTCCACCGTAGAAGTTCTGCCGAAGGTATTCCTTGATGGTCCGTTTCAGCCCGCCATTCTTACCTAATGGAAAGCTGTAATCCGCCCGCCACGCCATCCAACTCAATATTTCGAGGTTATGGCCCACAATGATCTGTAGCGCAGGAAACCGGTCGAACACCCCGCCCAGGATTAAGCGGAGGCAGTGTATCCCATTGTCGATGTGCCAACCCGATCCCGCAATTGACAGAAACGCAGATACTTCGGGAGCGAAGCCACCGTAGTAGGCGTCGACCACCGGCTTGGGTGGAATTTGGATATGCATGTAGATGGGCACGCCGAGCGCTTCGGCGCTTTCAAACACTGGCCAGAAGAACTTGTCGTCAAGGTATCGTCCGTTGACGTGGCCATTGATCATTGCGCCCACGAAGCCTAGGTCGCGGACGGTTCGCTCGAGCTCGCGGGCTGCAGCCGCGGGATCTAGTCATCGGTAGCGTGGCAAATCCGAGGAACCGATCCGAGTGCTTAGAGATCGCAGCCGCCAGGGTGTCGTTCGCCTGTCTGGTTAGCCCCCTCGATACCGACGGTTCAAGGCGCTCTGCGCTCGGCGTAGCGTACGAGAGGATCTGCACATCGATACCGGCGTCGTCCATAGCAGCGATCCGCCCGTCGCCCAGATCATAGATGCCTGGTGGGTACCCGATTTTCGGGTCGTCCGAATCCGGGAAGTGTCCCGCTTTTTTTAATGCCTCCAATACCTCCAGATATGGATCGTTCGCCTTTTTTGCGGCTTCATAGATAGCCGGAAGCCCGTAGTGTTCCTCGAACCCGATAATCTTCATTGTGACTCTCCCAGTAAGGTGAAATGAGTGAACTGTTCGCTGCTTATCAGAGAATGTCCACCCTCTTTACTGGAGCATGTCCAGTGCCGGGAAGGAGCGTCGCAGGATCGCCTGAATTCAAAAGGGTTGGGAAATGGCGAATCTCACCGGTATACGTTCCGTGGCGAATCTCTGACGTCAAGGCGGAAAGCCGATTGACGCAATGTACGAGCGTAGTTCCATCACGCATTCAACTGAGAAGTTGAGAAAAACCGGAAGGAGCGGGAACGTTCTTAAACCGAGGGGAGCTTTGAAGCGATCGACCTCCGAGCCACTTTCAAGCCCTTCAAGTCGATTCGCAGGTTTCTATTGTAGATGTATGATAATAAACAATATATTGGTGGAGGCGGCGGGAGTCGAACCCGCGTCCGAAATCGTCTACAGCAGAGAGACTCCATGCTCAGTCGGTTCCATAGGTTTCGCGTTGTGCGCTCAGAACCGACAAGATGCGCACAACCCTAGTCCGGAAATCTCGCTCCTGCGGCTCGGACCGGGCCACAGAGAGCCAGCCTGCTGTATGACGTTCTTCCGCAGCCCACAGACAAAGCCCCGGAGAACGGCTACTTATTTAATTAAGCAGCTAATGCCAGTTGATTGTTGGCAATTATTTGTTTTGCGAGCGATTACGGGTGCCCACACCCCGGCATGCCTCTATACCGCGATCGATCCCGTCGAAACCGTGACGCCCCCATCTGGCGGAAAAACAGCTTGCTCACATCGGGACACAACAAAAATGATACTCTTCTTCGCTCTCGGCCCTGCTTGCCGATAGAGTTCAGGTCTATCTTTTCGTAGTCCTGATGCATAATGCCGTCGCGAATCTCGCGAACGGTTTTGCCCTGCATCGACATTTTGTAGGCATAGTAACCTTCTTGAGCGCAGGTGGAGCACTCCGCCCCGTGCAGGCCTTCAAAGCAACTATGCAAGCTCTGGTGGCCGAGCGACCGGTCGCAGCGGCAATAGCAGGGAAGTTGATACAAAACGTTAGAGACCTTGGCCGCGTCCTGATAAACCGCCTTTTGCCATGCGTATTGGAAACTGGGTCCGGTCAATTGCGCCCCAGTGAGGATTGGCGGCAACACAGCGCCGCGCGCCGGGGCCGCCGCATGGTAGGCCGGAACATCGTCGCTCGGATTGGACCATTGCGCGTAAGCTCCCACCGTCAACAGTGCGACCGCCGCCAACATCAGCATCTTCTTCATCTGCCCTCCTCGGAGCGAGTCTACACCGTCCCCGGGCTTGTTGAAAAATGCGCCGAAGCAACGAGCGAGACGCGAGATACTGCGGCTGTCGCTGCAATAAGGCCCAAGCCATAGTTGCTGGTTGAGCGATCAATCAATAATGTTTTTCAATAAGCTCTCAACGGGTGCGAAGTAGGCGCGGTCCTGTGATTGGGGGAGGAATGATCCGGCCGAAAATCCAAAAAAAAGGCGGCACGAACGGTAATTTGTCCGTGCCGGGAGGCCAGTGACGCAACTTAATCTCTTGCCGGAGGAGCTAAACTCTCTCACAGCAACTACATCATATCAGATGCAAACCGAGTCCGCCAGGACTCAAGTCTTAGAACAAAATAACTTTCGTGGCAGAACCGAATGATGCATCTCCCTGGTTGCTGCCGACTGCCGACCATGCCCTTGGGTTCATTTCCACAGCAACCCACACTAGTATGAGACCCGCCTTCGTGTGAGAAGTTTCTTTTTCGAACAAATAAAAGGCGGAATGCACACTCTATTGGGCAGGGGCGGCGCGCCTGTCGTCGTCGGCGCTATCATGTGACCATGGCTGCCCTGAACGAGCAATTTGAGCCTCTTGGCGACGAGAACGAGGAAGCGGCCGGAGACCCCTCGCGCGCAGCATCGAAGTACAGGAGTTTTTGGCGGACCGCCCTGTTATTGACCAGTTCGGCTGCGCTCAGTGGTATTGCTTTCGCCATTTGGAACCGCAGAAGCTTGGCTCGCATCCGCCAGGAGTACGAATCCCGAGCCCCCCAGCCGCGAATTCATGACGACGATGTCATCGATTAGGGATTTGCCATCCAGGCAGGCGCCGCTTCGCGGCCGTTGTGGTTGCTTGCGCGCCAGAGAGCGAGTGGCCCACTCAAGCCCGCCTGACCCTGGGCGTCGCGAAGGGGAAGGATCCCTGTATTTCCGATTAAGAGAAGCGTGCAATCTTAATCCAATAAATTGAGGCTTCTGGCCATCGCCATATCGCGGTCGGTGAGGCCGCCCGCATCATGGGAGACCAGCGCGAGCCTCACTTTGTTGTACCGGATATCGATATCGGGATGGTGCCCGGCGCTCTCCGCTTTCTCTGCCACCCGGCGAACGAACTGAATGGCGGCAAGGAAGTCGGGAAATTCGTAGGTGCGCACGATTTCCTTATTTTCCAGCTTCCATCCCGGAAGCGATCCCAACTCTTGCTTGACTTTCTCCGCACTCAATAGGCTCAAGGTCGCTCCTCCTCGCGCTCGGAATCACTTGTTTTCAACACGCCGTTTCAGCTCGCCGTTTCAAGCTCTACATGAAGCGCTTGCGGCTCTTGCCTTCCATAAAGGCGAACGGTGAGAACCTCTTGGCTTTATGGGTGATCTCCCCCCGAAGATCCTCCCAGATCTGGTCCGGCAAGCTCAGATAAACTTCGACGACGTTGGGATCGAATTGGGTGCCTGAACATCGCTTGATCTCTGCGCGCGCCGCGCTGAAACTCTTCGCTTTGCGGTAGGGTCGATCTGATGTGATCGCGTCCAGCGTGTCGGCGATCGCGAAGATTCTCGCCCCCAGCGGGATCTCGTCGTGCTTGAGCTTCCTGGGATAGCCCGAGCCGTCATAGTGTTCCTGGTGGCTATAAACGATCTCCGCGGCTTCTTGCAGAAAGGGGATCTTGCGCAGGATCTGATACCCCCGGGCGCAATGCTCGCGCATGACCTTTTGCTCCTCCGATTTAAGGCCGTCGGGTTTCAACAGGATCGCGTCGGGAATGGCCATCTTGCCTATATCGTGCAGAAAGGCGCCGCGGGCGATGACCCGTATTTGATCCGGGGCAATCCCCATGCCGCGCGCCAAGGCGATGGTGAAGGCGGTCACCCGCTTGGAGTGGCCTTCCGTCTCGGCATCTTTCAAATCGAGCGCGTCCCCCAAAGCCTCAAGCGTAATGTCGTAGGAACGCTCGAGATCGGTGATTGCCTCGCTCAGCATTCCCGTGCGGGCCGTCACCAACTGCTCCAGATTCTGGCGATACATGGCGTTTTGTTGCACCAGCCGCCGATAATCGAGCGCTCGCTTTACCGTGCTCAATAACTGTTCTTTTTCAAAGGGTCTCAGCAGGTAGTCGTACGCGCCTTTTCGTATCGCCGCCATGGCCACGGCGAGATCATGGATGGGGGTTACCATCACCAGCGGTGTATCGGGATGCAGCTCGCGCACTCTTTCCAGCAGATCCATCCCATCCACGCCTTGCATCATCATGTCAGACAGCACCAGGTCGTATGGAGGGTCTTGCTGGATTCGCTCAACGGCCGTTTGGCCGCTGCTGGCAAGCACCGTCGAATACTCGGGCGGTTCGAGCATCGACGACATGTCCGTCCGAACATGCGCCTCGTCATCGACGATTAATATGCGTGCTGTTGCCATGCGTATCGGCGTTTGGCATGCCAGATTCTGAACTGCTTCTCCTACTGTTAATAACAGGCTCTGGAAGCGAAGTCTAATGTTACCCGCTCAAGAGAAGATTTCCTCTGCAGACAAACTGGTATACTCAACTTCTCAGCCCCCGGGCCCGTTCTTCATCGAAATATACGAATGACTTTGAGATTTTTCAATTCATAAAACGGGTTGGCGTCAAAACCCGGAGTGGGGTAGACTTGTTCCAATTCGAGCACGAATTCTCCATTCTAGAAACGGCGACCGTCGCTGTTACAGAGGCCGCCGAGCGATCCGTGGAGCAGCGCCAACGAGACGTCTTCGAGAGTCATCGGCACCGCGCCTTCTCCTTGGCTTTTTACATGACGGGCAACGAAATCGAGGCTGAAGAAATACTTGCCAAAACCTTTGTCCGGGCTTTCCGGAAAGTCCGGAGCCGGACGGTTTTCAAGTGGATTCGTCTCTCATGCCGAGTCGCGAAGCGCTTCTCTCTGCGCCAGGAGCAGTCGGCAGCGGTCATCCCCCAGGGTCCGGGTCTGGGCTGCGCGAATGTCCATCGAAATGACCTCGAAGCAGCCATCCTAGGGCTTCCCGCCAATGAGCGACTGGTCTTCCTGTTGCGCGATGTAGAGGGGTATTCGCCCGAGGCTGCGGCTAGGCTTCTCGAGGTGCCGCTGCCCCAGATCGAACGCACTGCGTTCTCCGCCCGGCTTCATCTCCGTCAGACGCTTGTTGCCTACCCAGTGCTACCCCGGAAGCCGCCTGACGACGGAGGCGATCCGTTCGAGCTCATTTCCTCCCCTGGCGTCGCTTCGTCCAGCCCTCCTTAATCGTCTGTCTCGAGCGTCCCAACGCCAATGCATCTTCCGGGACGTCCTCCGTGATGCAGGAAGCGGCGGCGATGTAAGCCCCATTGCCCAGCTTTAACGGGGCCACCAGCGTGGAGTTGCTGCCCACAAATACCCCGTTCTCAATGATGGTCTCGGTCTTAGTAACACCATCGTAATTGCAGGTGATCACGCCCGCTCCGATATTCACCTGTTCGCCAATCTCGCTATCTCCCAGATAGCTAAGATGATTGGCCTTCGATCCCTTCCCCAGCCGCGTCTTCTTGGTCTCGACGAAGTTGCCGACATGTGCGCCTTCGCCAATATCGCTCCCCGGGCCGCAGGTGGGCATAGGGTCCGACGGCCGCCGTCGCGAATGTGAGACTCGCTCACCGTGCAAGCATTGCGTATCAGAACCTTATTGCCCAGGACCGCATTCTCCAGCACCGAATAGGATCGAATGCGGCAATCTTCCCGATCCTGGTCGCGCCCAGCAGCTGCACGTAAGGCTCAATCACCGTGTCCGCTCCGACCATCACGTCGGCATCGATCACGGTGGTTTCGGGCCGGAAGATGGTCACTCCATTGGCCATGAGGCGGTGGGCATTCCTCATCCGAGATTTGCATCCAGCTGCATCATCTCCTCGATCGTGTTCGCTCCCAAAACCTCGTTGGTGTCCTCTGCCTTGATGGCCACGACCCGTAAGCCGGCCTTCACTAGGATGCCGGCCATGTCGGTCAGATAAAATTCGCCCTGGCCGCCCTTTGCTCCAGCCGATCGATATGCGCGTAGAGCGGTTCCCGGGCAAATGCATAGAGTCCGGAATTGATCTCCCGCACCTGCTCCAGTTCCGCATTCAGATCCCTCTGCTCGATGATCGCCTCGACCTCATTGGATTTTCCCGCCCGGCGCATCACCCGGCCATAGCCGAGCGGGATCGGCGGCTCGGCCGTCAACAACGTCATGGCTGCTCTCTCGGCAAGATGGAAATCGCGGATGCGAGCGATGGTTTCGGGCCGGATGAAGGGCACGTCGCCGGAAAGCACAATAAGATTGTCGTAGGGTTGGACCGCGTGGCGCGCCAGTTGGATGGCGTGGCCGGTGCCTTGCTGTTCCGGCTGGAAAATGAAATTGACCCCTAAGCCGGCCACGGAGGCCTTGACCTGATCGGCCTCATGTCCGACGACGACGTAGATATCTTGAGGGAGCGTAATCTGTCGCGCGGCATCGACCACGTGGCGCAGCAAAACCTTGCCGCCAATTTCGTGGAGCACCTTCGGACGCTTTGATTTCAGCCGTGTCCCTTTGCCTGCGGCCATGATCACGATTGCGAATTGCATCGGCTTTTTATCCTCGTCTAGCAAGAGGCTGATCCTGATTTTGGATAGCGGGAAGATCCATCCATCATCTATCAATCATGGGTGCCCCTTATCTCCCAACGCTCGTTGTTGGGAGATGTGGGATACCACGACCTCGAAGAGCCCGCCAGATATGAAACCCACCTAGAATTCGTTCCACAGGGACTGGTTGTAGACTTCGTGGTGGTACTGGACCTCGGAGGCTTTGACGAAGGTGCCGAACAGGCGCGGGCAGCGGTCGGCGGCGGCTTGCTTCAGGTCGGCAAAGCGGCCCTGCACGTCGGCGCCGAGAATCTCGGCGATCCAGTCGCCGAACGAAAGTCCTCGATCGCCGTGTAGATGTTGTCCGGCAGGTAGCGCTGGGCCTGGCGGAGCCCTTCGATGCTGGCCGTCGTGCCGTCGATGCCGGTCTTGAAGATGGAATAGAGCGACAGGTAGGGATTCGCGTCAGGAGCGACGGCGCGAAGCTCGATGCGCATGGACTTCGAGTTGCCGATGGGAACGCGGATCATGGAGCCGCGGTCGGTGGCCGAGGCCTTGATCTGATTCGGCGCTTCGAAGTGCGGGTCGAGACGGCGGTAGGCGTTGACGCTGGAGTTCAGGATCAGGCAAAGATCCAGCGCGTGGGTCAGAATGCGATCGAGAAACTCCCATCCGAAGGTGGAGAGCTTCTCCACCCCTTCTCGTCCCAGATCAGAGTTGGTCTTGTCCTTGGAGACCGAGACATTGGTGTGCATGCCGCTGCCGTTGACGCCGACCACGGGCTTGGGCAGGAAGCAGGCCGTGTAGCCCATGTTCGTCGCGATCTGACGCAGCAGCAGCTTGTAGAGCTGGATTTGATCGGCGGCGGCCACGACTTCGCCATAGCCGTAGTTGATTTCGAACTGGCTGGGCGCGACCTCCGGGTGGTCCTTCTCGTTCTGGAAGCCCATGGCGCGCTGCACTTCGGCGCCGGTATCGATGAACTGGCGCAGAGGATCGAGCGGCAGCGAGTGGTAGTAGCCGCCGGTATTGACGAAGTCGAATTTGCCCGTCTCGTGGAACTTCTTCTCCGCATCGCGGCCGGCGAACAGGAAACCCTCGATCTCATTGGCGGCGTTGAGCGTGTAGCCCTTTTCCTTGTAGAGCTTGTCGGAGTAGTTCTTGAGCACGCCGCGCAGATCGCCGGCGTAGGGCTGCCGTCCTTGTCGATCACCGATGCCGAAGACCAGCACTTTGCCGTTGCCGAAAACGTCGGCCGGCACCCAGTAGAAGGCGCTCCAGTCGATGCCGAGACGCAGATCGCTCTCTTTCTGCGCCGTAAAGCCGCGGATCGAGGAGCCGTCGAAGGTCAGATTGTCGTAGCTTCCCAGTAGA
>CAVVBW010000002.1:0-554236 GCA_963746665.1 uncultured Acidobacteriaceae bacterium
ATCAACTACAATCGAGTGGTAGTCGTTCTCCTCCGGGTCGTGGAGGGGCATATGAAACCCACCGCGCTACATCGCGCAACCTGGCAAAGAATCATTTGCGGAATTCTCCTTGTTTCTGCCACTGCGCTCGGACCTCCGCCCACCTTCGCTCAGCACGCCGCGCGAGGGGGAATGGGACCCGTTGGGGTCGCCAGACCTGGGGCCGTAGGACCTCGCATAGGTACACCCGGCGTACATACACCTGGGGTACGCACACCTGGAGTCGTTAGTCCTGGGATACAGTTAGACCTGGAGAGCTTAGACCTGGAGAGCTTAGAGTTCCGTTCGCTCCGCTGACGCCGCTCCATAATTCAGTTGGGCGCTTCGGTGACTTGTTTCCTCCCGAACTGCGGCACCATATCCCCATTGTTCCGATTGTCGGTTTCCCCGTTTTCTATGGCTACTATCCGTTCTTTGGCTACAATCCGTTCTGGTTCCCGGGTTGCGATGGCTTTGGCGGATGGGGATATGGCTGCGGAGCCCTATGGCTTGATAACAGCTATGCTCCTGGACCCGTCTACTCTTCGAACGATAATCTCGCAGCGGGAAATTTTACGGCAGACAACCTGGGTCCGGCTGACAACTTGAGTGTAGGAGGCGGCGTTGGGGAAGCATTGCCGCAGACGGTTCTGCTATACCTCAAAGATGGCTCCGTCTTCGCTGTCACCAAGTACACAGTTTCTGACGGGAAGCTCGACTACACAACTTCCTACGGCGCACAGAACGACATCGATCTGGATCTACTCGATCTACAGAAGACCATCGATGAAAATGCGGCGCGTGGCGTGACGTTCACGCTAACACCGCCAAGCTCCGGGACCGCGGCGCCCAGCCCGGTTGCTCCACCGCCACAATAGCCTGCTAGGGTCGAGGTTAGGGTCCGGGTTACGGTCCAGGTGCGGCTGCGCCCGGTGCCTTCGGATTCCTCACAGGGCCGGGCGGTGTGGCCGGTGACCAGAAATTTGGATCGCCCGCGGCGAATTCTTTTGAAACATGGCTCGCCTTTGGGTGCACTGAATATAATCGGCTGTCGGCGGCCCCATAAGCGACGCGAGCGAGTTCCTGCAAGTGTTCTTCGAGTGCTCCCCCATCGGCCTTTTGCAGCGCCTGGTTCGTCTGGAGCCCATCGTCTACGCCTGCGAGAGATTGCATCGGGGTCACAATGACGAAGGACGGTTCGGGAAGTCCGGCGGTCACTTCGTAGACGGCCCAGGCGACCTTCGCATTCACCTTTTCCTGCGCCTCGCTCAATGACCACTCCGCCTCGGCAAACGCTCGCTCGTAGCCTGGATGAGCAAAAATCGTGGTCAGACGCAACATTCGCATTTTCGAGAAATCGATGCTGTTTGCGCGATAGCCCATGTCGTCGCGCCGAACGCCCAGCACGCTGGTCGTGCTCGAAATGTTGTCTTGCAATAGACGATCCTGCATCGGCTGAAGCTTAGGATCGGCCGCTAGTCCGGCGTTCAATGCATCCATGGCTTTGCCCATCTCATCCGCCGAGTCAAACAAATTGAGATAAAGCACTTCGGAAGGGCCGGCCATGGATTCCAGCTCCAGCCAGAAATTCGGTATGTTCTCGCGGTTGTAAATGCGCACGAGCGATGTTTCGAGCTCGTCGTACTCGCCGCTTCTACCGGGTTTGAGCTCCTGATGAACCATGTTCAGGAACTTCGGCGGGCCGGTCTTGGCAGCCCCCGCGGTATTGTCTTGTGCCATCATCGTGCACACAGCTGCGGGGATTAGGAGAAGACTCGCCAAAAGCCGGAAGCAGCTCTTTGATTTCACTTCCCCAGACCCTCCTGCTTCAACAATGCCGAACGGTCGAGACGCCAACCTAGCAATCATAATGGATTGCCGGAACGATTTATTTGGCATGTGTTTTCAGCCACTTGGTAGGCATCTGCCGGAGAGAGGGGAGTAAAGAGCATTTCAGCTCATCTTTTTCCGCCCAAGCTCCGTCTAAGCTCCGCCCAAGACGAGAATTAAAGAACCCGTCACATTTGTTGCGATTCTGTGAATTACCCTCATGCGAGGTTCTCTCATTTCCTCGCGGAGGTTGGATGCGTCTCTGGCCGTCGATTCCCGCCTTGGGGTTGTGCATCGACAACCGCGAGCGGTGCCAAGCAAGCTCTGGAGGGCATAGATACGGTGTTTCCGGCCGGGGGCTCGGGCAAGCGAAACCCGTGAAGGTGTTCGATATCACAAGAGCCATCGTGGGGGTGCTGACAGCTCTTCTGTTTATCTCGTCCCTTGCGAGTGCGCAGAACGGCAGCCCGTCGCCTCGACCAAGCGATGAATTTAGCTTTATGCAACTGCTGGCCGACAAAGGCCTGCATGACATCGAGAACGAAAGCTGGAATGCGTACGGGCAGTTCACATATATCTCGGGTTGGAAGCCCTCATTTTCCGCCCCATATACGAACCTGAACGGCAGCATCAATTCGCTCCTTCCCACTGCCGAAAGAAGCTTCACCGGGACTGCGACTCTTTTCCTGGGTCTGCGTCTTTGGAACGGAGCGGAAGCCTATCTGGTCCCGGAACTGATTTCGGAGAAGCCGCTTTCACAGCTAAGGGGGCTGGGCGGCGCTATCCAGAATTTCGAGCTCCAAAAGGGCGGAACGAGTGTCCCTCAGATCTATCGTTCCCGTCTTTTCCTCAAGCAGACGATCGGACTGGGCGGCAAGAGCATCGTGGAGGAATCAAGCCCCCTCCAATTGGGAACCCGTTACGACAGCAGGAGACTCGTCTTCATTGCCGGCAATTTCAGCATTTTAGATTTCTTCGACACCAACGCTTTTGATGTCGACCCTCGCCAGGGTTTTCTCAGTCTGGGATTCCTCACCTACGCTGCCTACGATTTTGCGTCCGACGCGCGCGGTTACTCGTACGGAGGTGTCGGGGAATTCCATTGGGACGACTGGGCGGTGCGCTACGGCCGCATCACTCCTCCGAAGGAGCCAAACCAACTCCCGGTTGACTTCAGGCTCTTCAAATACTACGGAGACCAGATGGAAGTGGAGCACAAACAGACAATTCACGGGCAGGAAGGCATGGTTCGCGTACTGGCCTTCCGCAACCGCGAGAATATGGGGCGCTTCAGTGATGCCATAGCCGCGTTCGACGCAAACCCGGAGGAGAACCCTACCACTTGCACGGGATTCAACTACGGATCGCAGAACGCCGGTGCGCCTGATCTTTGCTGGGCTCGAAAATCGAACGTGAAGAAGGGCATCGGCGGCTTCGCCGAGCAGTACCTTGGACATGACATTGGCGTCTTCGCCCGCGGAATGTACTCAGACGGGAAGACCGAAGTGTATGCCTACACGTCCGATGATCGCTCTGCAACTGTAGGAGTTCTGGCCAAAGGTTCCGCCTGGTCACGCCCCAAGGACGTAGCGGGCATTGGAGACAACCTCGGATGGGTTTCGAATATACACGCGAAATACCTCGGAATGGGCGGCGTCGATGGATTTGTTGGTGACGGCGCCATCACGGCCGCCTCGGAAAAGTCCCTCGATTTGTTCTACAGTGCAAGCTTCGACAAAGTGTATTGGCTGACGGGAGATTACCAGCACATCACGAATCCCGGCTTCAATGCTGCCCGTGGCCCCGTCAACGTCTTTACCGTGAGAATCCATGGCGAGTTCTGAATCACATCGTAGCCGCAGCTACGTGTTGCTGGCTGGGTTGCTGGCCGGATGGGCTCTCAGCTTCTGGCCCTCGCTTGCGGATGCGCAGCAACAACCAGCAGGTTTCGCGGTCGAGCGTTTCTATCAGTCAGCTCCCGGCGGCTGGGTGGTTCGTCATGGACGACCTCGACATCAGTGGCCGGCTCGGGGGCGCTATCTCACTCACCTCCGGCTACGCTCGAAACCCACTGGTAATTACAGGTCCAGATGGCAAGCAGGAGCTCGCGGTTGTGTAGGAAGAAGCATTCCTCGATATCGGCGGCGCGGTTACCCATGATCGCTTTCGGGGTTACATCAACTTTCCCATGCCCCTTCTGGTCAGTGGAACGAGCGGGACACTTGGTCCGTACCAGTTCACCGCCCCGTCAGTCAGCTTGGGGACAAATCCCGATACCATATCCGATCCTCGACTCGGCGTCGACGCTCGCTTGCTGGGAGAGCCGGGCAGCTTGCTTCGTTTGGGAGCGGGGGCGCAACTCATCATTCCTTCCGGAAGCCGCGCCGATTACGTGACCGACGCCAGATACCGGGCAATGTTTCGATTTCTCGCTGCCGGCGATGCAGGCCCTTTCACGTATGCGGGCCAACTCGGGGTCCATGTTCGTACGCTGAATGATGCGCCCGTGCCCGGCAGTCCGAACGGGAGCGAGTTTCTCTACGGTATCAGCGGTGGCCGCAGGTTTGCCGGGCCGAGCGGCTGGACGGTAATTGCCGGTCCCGAGATTTTCGGTGAAACGGCCTTTCACTCCTTTTTCAGCGGGGAAACGGGTACAGAGGCTCTTTTGACCGGGCGTTTCGAACAGACTGGTACAGAAGGGAATTTGCGGATAAAGCTGGGCGTCGGCCATGCTCTTGTGCAAAACTTCGGAGCGGCACAATGGCGAATCGTATTCGATGTGGAGTTGTTCGGGCACAACTAGGGCCTGCTAACACTATTAGGGCGGTAGCGACGAGGATCAATTTTATCGAGGTCGAGGAATGAGGAGAGACAAATACCGGGCGTATTTTAGCGACGAAAGACGAAGAGATCGGGAAAATTGGCCCGTCCCGGAGGGTTGCGGAGAAAAAGGGGCCATATTTTGTTGTCCTCCTTGCATGGGGACCTGCCACACGCTGCGGACTCTGCCTCGTCTGGCCCCTTTTTCGTCACGCAACGCTACCGTCCTAATAGTGTTAACAGGCCCTGGATCGTACCCGGCTCCCACTGAACTGGAGGATAATCCCTACCATGAGCGTTTCCCCGTTCCGGTTGACCGCATGTCTTCTGTTCTGCTGTGCGATCTTCGGATCCGCGCTCGCCAGCCAGACGGCGCCTGCCAATCCAATCAGACGGATTTACGTTGAGCCCTTCGCTACCCAGGAAGGTTCTGGGAACTTTCGTGAGGATGTGATCGCCGAACTCCGCAAACTGAATTCTGTCTCGCTGGCTGCCGACGAATCGAGCGCGGAAGCAATCTTGGGCGGCGGTGGTGAGGTCTGGATTAAGGGATACCGCAGTCACAACCCGCAGTTGGGCAACGTTCCGCTCAACGGGACGCCCATTTATACCGGCTTCCTTTCGATTGAGTTGAGAGATAAGAGTGGCGAGACACTATGGTCGTATCTCGCAACGCCGCCAGAGGCGTCGGAAGACGTAACGAAAGACCTCTCGGTGCTGATTGTGAAGAAACTGCAAGAGGCCCTGGAACAAGGCGAAGCGCCCTCCCGGCCCGTCTCTCTTACCCAACCCACGACCATCTTGAAAGGGGCGGGCGCTACCTTCCCTTTTCCCGTCTATGAGAAGTGGTTCACAAACTACCGGCGCGAAAGCCCGGCTCTGCAAATAACGTACGATCCGGTCGGGTCGGAAGAGGGAGTTCGCAGCCTTCTCGCAAACAGCGTTGATTTCGGAGCCTCGGATAGCCCGGAAGTGATTCATGAACTCGCGCCATCGGACGAGGGGAGGTATTTGTTCTTTCCCTCAGTAGTAGGCGCGGTGGTTCCTGTCGTTAACCTGCCCGGATTGCCCGGCGACATCGCATTCACTCCGCAGGCGCTGGCCGGTATTTATCTCGGGAAGATCAAGAAATGGAATGACCCGATCTTAACCCGCATTAATCGAGGCCTTCACCTTCCCGATCTCGACGTTACAGTCGTTCATCGCGCAGACGGCAGCGGCACCAGTTATGCCTGGACGGACTATCTCTCAAAGACCAGCCCTGAATGGAAGGCCGAGGTGGGTACAAGTCTGACGCCCAAATGGCCAGTAGGGCGAGAGGCAAACGGAAATGATGGAGTATCGAAACTGGTGAAGGAGCAGGCCGGCTCGATCGGATACGTTGAATTCATTTACGCCCTGCAGAACCACCTGAGCTATGGCAGAGTTCGAAATCGGAACGGCGACTTCGTCTCGGCCAGCCTGGAAAGCATCGCGGCGGCTGTGAATCACTCCACGAACATCGGTCGGGACTTCAAAGTCTCGCTCGTGGATGCTCCGGGTGCAGGCGTTTACCCGATCAGTTCCTTTACCTGGATCGTTGTCCCTGCGCGGAGTGCGGACAATGCCAAACGGAATGCGCTCACAGGTTTTCTGCGATGGATGCTGGGCCCAGGTCAGCGACAGTCCGCCGCATTGGGATACCTTCCCCTTCCCAATGATGTCGTCATTAAAGAAGAGGCTGCTGTCGCGAGGATTCAGTAGCGAAGGATCTCCAGCACTCCTTGCCACCGTTCAAGACCGCTCGTCGACAATCAGCTGAAATTTCCTCGTGCGCGGATTCAGCGGGATCTCCGTAACGATGGGCACTTCGAATGTCACGTTGCCGAGGCCCTTTTGCCGCAGCATCTGATGTAAGCGCGCTTCGATTCCCGCGGCCGCGGCGCTCCGCTCCTCTGGGCTCAACGCTTCGTCGACGCAGATGGGAAACCGGAACGAACTTGGCCCCGTCAGCTGCATTTGAAAGCGCGTGACGCCCTTGACGAAGATCTCGTTGATCGTATGGGGGCTGACGAAGTCGGTAACACCGGCGCTGTTCAGGAATGTCGGCAGGCGCTCGTTGCGGCCCACGAGGCTCTTGACAATGATGTAGCGTGCATCCGGCGGACTCACCGGTCGCAGGATGTCCGACATCTGGTAGCGGATCAGCGGCATCGTGAAGTTGTAGAGATTTGTGATGATCGAGTGATCTTCGTGGAATTCGAAGATGAGATTGTCGTCGATGAGCGTCATGGTCTCGCCGTCAGGATTCGACACTCCCATGGTCATGTGCTCCGTGCAGGCATAAACACTGGAGACGCGGGCGCCGGCAAACGATTCGGACAGGAACTCGAGGTCCGCTTTTGTTACCGTTTCCCCAGTCGCCACCACCACGATGGGCGGGATCTTCAGGCGCCCGGCCCGCTGCTCCTCGGCCAGCATTTTCAGCGCGGTGGTGTAGCCAAGGAGCACGTCAGGTTCGAAGCGATTGAGCTGCTCGACGACCGCCGGCAGGGGTGTGTTGACCTCGAACGCCTCTGGGTTCAGGACCAGTCGTCGCAGCCCGCGCCCCATGGAGCGGATGCCCGTGACCCCAACATAGTGCCCATCGGTGGCGCCATAGAAGGCGATGCGGATGCGGCGAAAGCGCTTCGCCCTGCGGGGCATGCGGCCGTAGGCCCCCTGGCGCCGGAGATTCGTCCTCGCGACGTCGGTCGGTGCATGGAGAAAGTAGCCCACCTCGCCCGAGGTTCCGGAGGTGTGCAGCACGGTGATCTTTCCGAACAGCCGATCCCCCGGATCCGCTGAGCGAGTGAGGAAATCCGCGACGACCTGGCGGGTGATGCGGGGATCGGTGACGATCCCATCGAAATTCGCCATCAGCAGCGCCTTGGTGAGCACCGGGAAATCCGTCGGCACGCAGGTGTTCAGGTCAATGCCCCGCTCGCGGATGATGTTGGAGTAGTATGGCGCCTTCTCGTTCGCATGCCGCACCAACGCGCGAAATTTCTCCAGCTTGATCGCGTCGAGCTCTGCACGCGTCTGTTTGCCGCGGCTTGCGCCCCGCGTTCGAAGTGCAACCATTTAGGTTTCCCGTGACTGCGGGATTATAGACCAGGCAAGGCGGCAGACGTCCAGTTGAACTTCATTCTCAACTCAACGCGCCTGCTTCGACGACAGGAGACTGCCCGCCGGGAGGCGATCGCGGCACAGGTCTAAAATTTGAGCTCTGGTCTTGAGCTCTGGTCTGGCACTTTTGCATCTGACTAGAAAAAGACGTCCGCGAAATCTGCGGTCCACCGAAGCTCCACGATGGAGATCGACGATGAAAGCAGTTGTGCTCGACGAGTATGGCGGTCCGGAGAAACTGAAGTTTCGAGACGTTTCCAATCCCGAGGTGAGCGGAGATACTGTCTTGATCGCGACGGCCGCTGCCGGCGTGAATCCGATTGACTGGAAGCTTCGCTCCGGGGTGTACCAGAAAGCTTTCCCATTGTCTTTTCCTGCGATCCTTGGCCGTGATGTCAGTGGTGTGGTGCGCGCGGTGGGGGCAAATGTGAGGCAATTCAAAGTCGGAGACCGCGTCCTTGCGCTGTCGAATGCGACTTATGCAGAACTGGTCGCAGTGGACAATTCAATCGTGACCCATCTGCCGGATGGGATGGACATGGTGGATGCCGCGGCGATTCCGTTGATTGCCTTAACGGGAGACCAGTTGGTGCGCCGAGCGACGAACGTGCAGAAAGGGCAGACGATCTTGATAACGGGTGCGCTGGGCGGTGTGGGGAGGGCTGCGGTACACACGGCGAAGAAGCTAGGCGCTCACGTGATTGCCGGAGTTCGCAAGAGCCAACTGGAGGATGCCCGTTTCCTTGGCGCCGCGGGCGTGGTAGCGATTGATGACGACGAGGCGATTGCGAAACTCGGTTTTGTGGACGCGGTTGCCGATACCGTAGGCGGCGAGACTGCCGCGAAACTCATTGCCAAAGTGAAACAGGGAGGCTCCTTTGGGTACGCCACGGCGCTGCCGCAGGGGACGGCGGAGCTCCACCCGGCGGTCAAGTTCACGCGCCTGGGCGCACAGCCTGATCCATCCAAAGTACGTGAGTTTGCAGACGATGTCCGCGATGGCAAGTTCATTCTGCCGATCAGCAAGCGACTGCCGCTACGCGATGCAGCGCAGGCACAAGAGCTGGGAGAAAAGGGCGGCATCGGCAAGATCCTCCTGCTCCCGCAGGCTCAGCAGGGCAGTTGATTGAGTGCGGTCTGCATGGCGGACATGCCATGATCCATCATCTGGTCAATGGCTTCGGCTGCTGAATCGGGCAATAGATCCGCTATCCAAACGATGCGAGTGCGGCCGTCGGGGTCCTCAAGCACTTGAGCGGACGCATTGTGGTGTGTCAGCAGGCCGCCGGTTGAGCTCCAGACCAGACGGCGAGCATGGTCATCGATCGTAACAATTCGCTCCCGAACGACATGCCCATTCGCAAAGGTGACTACTCGGCAGCCCGGCTCCAATTGTGTGTCAAGAACAAACCCGGGAACCAGGCGGGTGTGCAGGGCGCCGATATCGCGCATCGCTTCCCATACTTGACCAACCTTGGCTTTGACGGTGATTTCCTTTCGTATCGATGCCATTTCTGTATCTCCGGTAGCACAACTTGCTAAACTCTATGCTCAAGGAACTGGAGGCGAGTTTCTTGGCAAAAATTGCGGTCGCAAACAGATCCGCCGCAGATCATCCAAC
Source organism: uncultured Acidobacteriaceae bacterium (assembly GCA_963746665.1). Lineage (GTDB taxonomy): Bacteria > Acidobacteriota > Terriglobia > Terriglobales > Acidobacteriaceae > PALSA-350. The sequence continues at coordinate 9,437 of CAVVBW010000002.1, forward strand.
ACTCAATCGTGAGCGCAAGCCGCCGGAAACACGATTGATCGCAGCCGGGAACGGCTGGACGATTCATGACGTCGTTTGCAGAGCCGGACCCGCCGACCGCGCTTTTGAAGAAGCGCATTCCCAGAGTGGGGTCGCCATCGTCATGAAGGGCACTTTTCAGTACCGGACATCGACTGGCCGTGAACTTATGACTCCGGGTTCTCTCCTGCTAGGCAACGCCGGCGATTCGTTCGCCTGCGGGCACGAACACGGCGTTGGAGATCGCTGCATCTCGTTCCACTATTCGCATGAGTTCGAGCAACAGACTAGAATCGAGCCGAAGCAACAGCGGTTTCGTCTTCCACGCATTCCCGCGATTCGCACCCTGTCACCGCTGGTGACAAGAGCGGCCATGCTTCTCGACAGCAGCACCGATCGCGCGATGTTTGAGGAAGTCGCGTTTGAGGTCTTTGATCGGGCGGCTCACCTTCAGCATGGGCACACGGCCCGTGAGCGGACGCCCGATCCGAGTGCGTTGGCGCGCGTTACCCGTGTTCTCCGGGCAATCGAATCGGAGCCCCAAGCGCCTCACGGGCTCTCCGACATGGCTCGAAACGCGCGGCTCAGCCCTTATCACTTCCTGCGCTGTTTCAAGGACCTCACCGGCACCACGCCGCGCCAATATTTGCTGCGCACGCGATTGCGCCGGGCAGCCATCCGGCTGAGGGAAGAGTCCACCAGGATCATTGACATTGCTTTCGATTGTGGATTTGGGGATGTTTCGAACTTCAATCACGCGTTTCGCGCGGAGTACAGTAAGAGTCCACGCTCGTACCGTCACGCTTGAAGAGCGGAATTATCGAAAGAGATGGAATCACACGGAGTGGAAGACGATGCTGAAAACAGAAGTCATCCCACAGTTGGACCGGAACGCGGCGGGGAGTACGGCAAACATCCCGTGGTATCTGTGGTGCGCGGCGCTGGCCGTGACATCGGTGATGATCGGGGGGCGCTGGGATGTTTCATGGCATGAGTCGATCGGACGGGATACCTTCTGGACGCCGGCTCACATGGCGATCTACCTATGCGGAGTGCTCGCGGGGGTAGTCTGCGGCTATCTGATTCTCAACACCACTTTCCGGAAATCATCGGAAATAGCAGCGAGTTCCGTCCGCGTGATGGGATTCACCGGGCCGCTGGGAGCATTTCTGGCTGCCTGGGGCGGCGTGGCCATGTTAGCCTCCGCCCCATTTGATAATTGGTGGCACAGTGCTTACGGCCTCGATGTAAGGATCGTCAGCCCTCCCCACACGGTGCTGATGCTTGGCAGCATGGCGGTTCAAGCCGGGTCGCTGCTGCTGATTCTGGCAGCCATGAACAGGGCCGAGGAGCAGGAAAGCCGCTTCCGGCATTTGCAATGGCTGCTGCTTTACCTCTTCGGGCTCGTGCTGCTGGCAGTGACGTTCTTCTGCATCGAATACACACGCGACGTAATGCTGCATTCAGCCATTCCGTACATCGCGGTAAGCATCGGTATTCCGCTATGCTATGCGGCAGCGTGGAAGGCCTCGCATCACCGTTGGGCGCTCACGTGCATAACGGGGATATACACGGCAGTGACGATCGGGTTCATTCTGATCCTGCCGCTGTTTCCCGCTCAGCCAAAGCTGGGGCCGGTCTATCAGCCAGTCACACACTTTGTCCCGCCGCAGTTTCCCCTATTGCTTCTGGTTCCGGCTGTGCTGCTGGACATCCTCTGGGCACGCATCGGCAATCGGAATAGGCTGCTGGTGGCGCTGGTAAGCGGGCCGGTGTTCGTACTAGGCCTAATTGCGGTGGAATGGCCGTTCGCCGATTTTCTGATGACAAAAGCCTCCCAGAACCGCTTTTTTGCAACAGGCGATTTCCCCTACCAGGTACCTTCGTGGAGCCCGCTCGTAACAAGGCACTTTGTCCGCTTCGGACATGGCGCGCAACCGTTCGAGGGTTTGGGAGTGGCCATGATCTCTGCAGCCATCTGTATCTGGCTGGGGCTTTGGCTGGGTGAGTGGATGCGGAAGATACAGCGATGAGGAAGTGGATACCAGCAATTTGCGCGGCAATGCTGTTGAGCGCGGCTGCGGCATACGCACACGTTGGTAGCCCAGATGTCTATGCCGAAGGCCAGGCGGGTCCGTACAAACTGTCGGTCGTCGTTCGCCCGCCGCTGGTGATTCCGGGCGTAGCGGAGATTGACGTTCGCGCCGAGACCACCGGAATCGAGCGCGTGACCATCGCCCCTGTTCCACTGGTGGGCGAAGCGTCCAAGCATTCGCCCGTGCCCGATACGATGCAGCGGCCGTCGCAAGACCCACAGTTCTTTACCGGACAACTGTGGATCATGGCTCCCGGCTCATGGCAGATTCGGTTTGCAGTGAATGGCAGCAAGGGACCGGGCGCGCTCTCGATTCCGCTTCCGGCAACGGCAATGGCCACGCGGAAGATGGATCCTGCGCTCGGTGTGCTTTTGGCAGTGTTGGGCATCGTGCTGGTGTTCGGCATGGTGGGCATCGTCGGGGCAGCGATCCGCGAAGCGAGATTGCCCTCCGGATTGGCAGTGCCGGCGGCAAACCGCCGCCGCGGATACCAGGCCATGACGGTGGCGTTTGCACTGCTGGTGGCAGTCGTCCTATTGGGAAACCGCTGGTGGAAAGCGGATGCGGCGAGTTACTCGGAGAATATCTACAAGCCGCTCGAGATGCGCCCGGCTCTCGAGCAAGGCAACCTGCTAGACCTTAGGCTCGACGATCCTGGATGGCTGCCGCAGCGGCAGCTCGACGACTTCATCCCCGATCACAACCATCTCATGCATCTGTACATGATTCGCTGGCCGCAGATGGACGTCGTTTTCCATCTGCACCCGGAACCTGCAGGAACAGGGGAATTCCAGCTTGCGCTGCCATCCATGCCTCCGGGCGACTATCGCTTGTATGCCGACGTTGTTCACGCCACTGGATTTCCGGAAACGATGGTGGCGACGGTCACGCTGCCACAGATTTCAGGCCGCACGCTCGAGGGCGACGATGCAGAAGGGCTGGCAAAGTCCGTCGCGGGGACGAATGGCATGGAACCGGCCGCGGTCAAGAACCTCGACGAAGAAAAGTTCTCTCTGCCCGATGGGTACACGATGGTCTGGAAGATGCCCAATGTGCTGGCTCCGAAGGCGCCGGAGGATTTTCGGTTCGAGCTGCTCGATCCCGAAGGCAAACCGCCCGCCGACATGGCCCTCTACATGGGAATGCTTGGCCATGCAGCGTTTGTGAAGACGGACGGAACCGTGTTCGCGCATATCCATCCCGCGGGAACAGTGGCCATGGCCGCGTTGATGATGGCCAACCCGCAAGCCTCCATGAGCGGAACAGCAAGCGGCACAACGATGAACAATGAGGCGCTGCCCAACATCGTCGGCTTTCCCTATGGTTTTCCGTCGGCGGGACAATACCGGATCTTCGTCCAGATGAAGCACGGAAATACGGTGGAAACGGGCGTATTCGATGCCGAAGTGCCGGCCCCGACAACCTGATTGCTTATTTTTGCTTCTGTTCTGGCCAAAGGATGACGGTAAGGGTCATGACTCCCTGTGCCGGGTGCACTTCCTTGCCCGCAATGTCAGCTGATCCGGAAGGGCCGGTCATGAGAACGGAGTACGCCCTCTCCTTGAATGCTGGATGTCGATACGCGACGTGGATGTTCTCGACGATTTTTTCCGGATCGAGCAGAATGACGATGTCATGCGCCAGGAAGCCGATGGTGTTGACTCGCAGGTCGGACTCACTCAACAGAACAGACCCGGTCTCGGCTACGCCCATGGGAGATCGCACTACGCTGACGTCGATGTTGGAGGCATCTGCCCAGTTCGCGTAATCTTCAGGCTTTGAGTTTCCAGTGAATTCCGGGATGGCCGAGCAGATGTTTTTGGCGTTCGGGAACTGCCTGCGCAGGAAAGCTCCGAGATCGGAGGGCGGCGTTTCGACGAGTGTGCCGGCCAGCACTCCGAGCGATTCCGCAAAGGTCCTGATGAGGTCGGCCTTTATATGTTCAGTCTGGGGGATGCGGCTGAAGTCGGGCACCTCAGGGTGAGCTACAGCGGGCGGCTGATTTCGCCTGACGCGGTCGGGTATGCCTTCTCGGATGCCCATGACTTATGCCTCTTCCTTTTGGCGGTTCTCTTTGTACCACTCGTGAAAGGTCTGCTTGGCCGGCGCCGGTGTTTCGCGATGCTTGCCCCAGGCATTCAGATCGTTGTAGATGACAAAGCGCGGGAGCAATTTGAGAGCAGTCTCAGTGCCGGAGGTAGCGATGCGGTAGAGCTCGGGGTGGCTCAGCACTTCTCCGGCAGCGACCATGGCGGCTTTTTTCGTCAGCTTGATTTGGTGCTTTTCGTCCATCACGCCGCGCCACGCGTAGATCTGGTCGTGGATATTGATCTTTACCGGACAGACATTCGAGCAGCTGCCGTTCAGCGTGGATGAGAAGGGAAGCTCGCTGAAGCGCCGGATATCGAAGGTCGGCATCGTAATGATGCCGAGGGGGCCCATATAGGTTGATCCGTAGCTGAGGCCGCCGCTGAGGCGGTAGACAGGGCAGGTATTCATGCAGGCGCCGCAGCGGATGCATTTGAGCGACGGCCAGAACTTCTCCATGCCGAGGCGGTCCGAGCGGCCGTTGTCGACCAGAATGATGTGCATTTCGCCGGCCTCGCGCGGCGCGCGGAAATGCGATGTGTATTGCGTGATGGGCATTCCGATCGCACTGCGGGACAGAAGGCGGATGAAGACAGCCAGATCGCGACTCGTAGGGATGATCTTTTCGATGCCAATAGAGCAGATACGAAGTTTGGGGACGTTGCCGGAGAGGTCGGCGTTGCCTTCGTTGGTCGCCGTGACGACTGCTCCAGTTTCCGCAACGGCGAAATTGGCGCCTGTCATGCCCGCATCCGCCGTCTCGATCAGAGGACGTGTATGCTCACGCATCTCGTGGGCGAGATAGACGGGGTCGCCGTTGTTGGGGTCCGATCCATAGGCTTTGGCGAAGACACGCGCGACATCGTGCGGCGTTTTCTGAAAGGCTGGGCCAACGATGTGCGCCGGGGGCTCGTCGTCGAGCTGCTGAATGCGTTCGCCAAGATCAGTCTCGGTTACAGTGACGCCGCGCTTTTCAAGGAACGGGCGCATTTCGCACTCTTCCGTCAACATGGATTTTGACTTGATGAGACGCTTCGCGCCATGCTGGTTCAGGATGTCGGCGACGATCTGGTTGTGCTCGTGAGCGTCATGCGCCCAGTGCACCTCGACGCCGTTTCGCTTGGTGCTAGCTTCGAATTCTTCGAGGTATTGCGCCAGGTTGGATAGCGTGTGTTCCTTGATCGCCGAGGCGAGGTCGCGCAACTGCTCCCATTCCGGGACCTCGCGAGCAGAGCGGTCGCGTGCCTCGCGGAGAGACCACATCAAAGCGTCGAAATACTGCTCGTGCGTTCGGTCTTCGATGAATCGTCGAGCGTTGACGGCCTGGTCGACTACACTCATTGGCGGTCTCCATTCAATATCTGAGCGACATGCCGGAATTTCACCTCAGTGCCCAGCCTGCGGGCGCATCCCTGCAGGTGCATGAGGCAGGACATATCCGACGAGACGATGTATTCGGGGTGAGATGCTTCGATAAAGCCGAGCTTGTCGTAGCCCATTTTTGAGGAAACGGCTTCTTCGGTAGCAGAGAAAGTTCCGCCAAAGCCGCAGCACTCGTCGTGGCGCGCAAAGTCGACGACTTCGATTCCTTTGACTCTCTGAAGAAGGGCCCTGGGCTTGTTAAACTCGGGATCATGCACGCGCTCGCTCATCGAGGCCATGTAGAGGCCGCGAATCGCAGAACAACTGTTGTGCAGTGCCACTTTGTGGGGAAATTCACTCCAGGGAAATTCTGTTACCTTGAGCACGTCGTGGAGGAACTCGACCAGGTCGTAGACGTGCCGAGAGACGTGGTCGCGTTCGGGCGTGGGCGGCGCGGCTATGAATTTGTTGCGGACGTGGTGGGTACAGCTGCCGGAGGGTATGACGATGTATTCGAAGCGCGAGAAGAGGCGGACGAAAAGCTCTTCTGTTGCGCTGCTGTCGATTTCGCATCCGCTGTTCGCCATGGGCTGTCCACAACAGGTCTGGTCGAACGGGTAGTTGACCTGCACGCCCAGCCGTTCCAGCAACTCCAGCGTGGCAATGCCGATCTCGGGATAGAAGACGTCCAGATAGCAGGGAATGACAAGGCCCACTTGCATCGCTTGTCCTCCTTTCGAGCCCATTGAGGCCCACAAAGCATTCCATGCGATAACAGCAGGATTATTCAGCTAGAGAATTTCTACCTTCGCAGTTTCTGAAGAGAGCAGAATTGTCACGGCCTCGGCAGCTGGACAAAGCAGATCCCTTGGTTTGGATGCTTTTTCCGTATTCCTCGCTTTGTTCATCTGGCGCAATATTTACCGGCGCCTCGGTCCAGCCATCAACTGGCAACTTCAGACCAAAGCACTCATTGAGGCGCGGTAACGGATTCTTGTGCGATCGGTACTTATATATGCGGAGGCAATATGCCAACGGTTGGAGTGGGACAAGAGCGATGCGATGCATCGAGACGCGGTATGGCAGGAATCGGCCCAGAGTCCTCGACAGGGAAAGCTGACGATGTTAGGCAGGGCGTGAATATTCGGCTATTCCGGTACAGAGGCGTGCTGTCATTCATAGCGCACCGTGTGCTCAACAATCACCTGGAAGCCGAAGACGCAGTGCGGAACTGCCTGAAAACAGCCTCTTCTACAGTTCCGCGGTTTGAGAGTGAGGGGGCTTTCCGCAGTTGGCTGGTGAGAGTTCTCATGGATGAAGCTTTGATGATTCTCTACAAGAAACGAGCTGGCTCGGCCGATGCAGGATGACAAATGGAAGCGAGCGATTGTGATTCACATGAAGGGCTTTTCGCGCCCTTCGAAAACTCCGGCACAGTCATCGGTTCGGTCGCCACGCACTACCTTATCCGATTCCGGTCCGCTAAGGGACTGGTTTGGATAGCAGGATCTGATTGGTGATGTGAGGAATCGTAAATTTGTGGATGATGCGCGGTCCCGTAGTTGTGCCGTGCGGCGTTCCGGGAGGCGTGAATTCGTGCCGCACGCTTGGTGCAGCCTCTCCAGCGAGGCGAGGGCTCCGATAGGGGAGCGGTGCCGGCTCGGTCAGTGAACTGAGGTCGACGATGGAAATGCCAGCTCCGGTCTGTCCGATGATTGCGCCTCCCACTAGACCATGCAGTTGGCTCCGGGAGTGCCAGGCCCCGGCGGAACTCCGCTGGTCGACACTCCCCCCGCGACACAGAACAGCACTCTGCGCTATCAAGCTGTTTTGCCTGAGTCCGCCGAGCTCTTAGCGCGGCTTCAGCGCTTCAGCGACGCCAGCACCTCGCCGGCCTCGGCATCGTCCGTGCACGGTGTGGTCTCAAATTCCAGCAGGTCGTTCCAATAGGTCAGCCAGGAGTACAGCGCCTTTGCGTCACTGGTCTCAGCGATCAATACGCCGCCGCCACTCATGCCGTGCCAGCGCCCGATCATCTTCACGCCAGCCGGCGGCACCGCGCCTGTCTTCAAAAAGCGTGCTTCAGCATCAACAACAGAACCCTTGGGGATGTTCCACTTCACAATGAACTTCATGAACTCTCTCCTTTATTGTGCGGTTGGGGAAGGTTTGGGGCCCAAGAGTCCGATTCGGCTTTGCTGCAGGCGAACGTCAAAAACTTTGCGCGCGAAGACTAATTCCTCGCGGGGGAAGAGCTGACGAATCCGAAGAACGAGTTTGGGGATAACGTTGCACAAGCCTAATTGCCGCACAATGCGACGTCAAGGAAGATTCCTCGGATTCCCGGGCGAGAAGATTAAATCAGTGTCGCTCAAGCACTGCGATCATTAGCATTGCAAAATTTCCTCGCAAACGAGCATGTAGCATATTAGGGTCATGCACTCACGCCTGATCGTCACGCTTCTGTTGTTGCTTTCGACAAATTGCGCACGCGCCCAAGTGAAGGTCCAGGTGCAGGAGTGCGGTCTGAAGTCGCTCCAGGTATGCGCGCTGCATGTTGCGCAGGACGAGGTAGGCCTCATCACCGCGCCCTTTCACCTCTCCTCGCCGAGCTACTACTGGCTTCTCCCCTTTGGCGCGGCCACCGGCATCGCCCTCGACAAGGACAACGAAGCCATGCAAGCGGTGGGATTCGATACGTCCCGCCAGAATGACTTTCGCCGGTTCTCCGACTACGGCGGCCTTTACGGTCCCTCAGCGTCCGTGGCCGTGGGATATATCGCCGGTAGCGTTACCCACAACGACCATCTGCAGGAAACCGCCGTGCTTGCCGGAGAAGCCATGGCCGACTCCATCATTCTCAACACCGGCTTGGGCTATGCCATCGACCGGCAGACGCCCATGCAGGGCAACGGCATGGGGGATTTTTGGCCGCACGGCACCAAGACCTGGCCGGATGGGCAGTCGATGCCCTCCGATCACTCCATCCTGGTATGGTCCTTTGCCCACGTCGTCGCATCGCAATACCGCGGCATTGCCACCCGGCTGATCGTCTACTCCCTGGCCACGACGGTTTCTGCTTCGAGAGTGATGGCCCGCGAACATTTTCCTTCCGACGTCTTCGTGGGGGCATCGCTCGGTTACGTTATCGGCGGGTATGTGCTTGAGCGCCGCTCCACCGAAAGCGCCTGGAATCACTTCTCCGTGTCGGCACTTCGCACACCCAACGGCAACGGCGTGCAGCTCTCGTATGCCTTCTCGCATTGAACGCTAGTGCGAGCCGTGGAAAAACACCAAGGCTTGTCCATTTAGTCGCGGCAATCGCGCGATAGGCCCCAGGCATTCGCCACTCGCAAACTCGAAGCCAACAACCTCATCGCGGGCGACGCAGTAGAGGAACCCATTGGGAGTAAAGCGCAAGCCGCGCGGTTTACGGAACTCAGCCTTTCCATTTGGAGAGAAAACTCGGACGAGGTGGCCGTCCGTCGTATCGTATTCCCGAACGCTCGTCACCGCGTCTACCGCGCCGAATGGATGCTCGCTAGAAACAACGATATTGCCGTTGGGTGCGATAGCCAGATCGAGCGGACTCAGTTCGGGATCCGCGACGAGGCGAGAGGGCCTGAGAGGCGTGCTTAAAGTGAAGGCCAGTATGGCGTTGTCACCCTGGCCGTTCGGGCCGATTCCTGAGGCGAGGAACAACCGGCCATCCTGACCGAATGCAAATCCCCGAGGGAAAGGTACGACCTGGGGCGGCAACAGATGCTCCGGGGGCGTACCAAGGTTTGCCGACAAGCCGATGATTGTGCGAGCGCTGCGCAAGCCCACGAAGTACCGGCCATCCGGGCCGAAGCTGCCACCGCCGGGATTCAGGCCTTCAATCCGGCCAGTATCCCGGACGACACGCCCCTGGGAGGAGATCGCTAACACGCGATCAGCGCCACTGTTCAGAAACAGCAAATTTTCCTTTGGATCGATGGCGAGGCCACGGGGATCGGCAATGCGATCATCCTCAATAAAGGTTCCAAGGAATCTTCCGTCCAATTCAAAGGCGAGCAGCGCGCCAAATCCATTTCCATTCGCACCTGACGCACTTGTAACGAGAAGAGCCATTGCAACAGTCCTCTGAGCACACCCGAGCGTCCCGATGTCAGGCCGGCGACGAAGGTCGGCAGTTTAGCATCCAAGCGATTGTGGCCGCTGAGGGCAAACGGACACAACGTTGTTCTCACCAGCCGCGGAAGTGCTGACACACGTGAGGTGCCAGTCCCGCTTGTCTATGGAGGAAACAATGTCTGAGATAGAGCATTACGAGATCCTTGTTATCGGCAGCGGAGAAGCAGGAAAGCACCTAACGTGGAATATGGCACAAGCCGGTCACCGCACGGCCGTGGTGGAACGAAAATACATTGGCGGGTCGTGCCCGAACATTGCCTGCTTGCCCAGCAAGAACGTGATTCGCAGCGCGAAAGCGAATTGGTTCGCGCGGCACGGCGCAGAATACGGCATTCAAACCGGGCCAGTGTTTACGGATATGAAGGGCGTCCTGAATCGCAAGCGCAAGATGGTCGAGGGTGAAGTTCATTTCCATCTGGAGCGCTTCGAGGCAACCGGAGCGGAACTGATCAGGGGAGAAGCGCACTTCGTCGCTCCCAAAACGGTTGAAGTGCAGCTTAACGCAGGAGGCCAGCGGACAGTCAAGGGCGAGCGGGTGTTTCTCGATCTGGGATCGCGATCTACGATCCCTGATATTCCCGGTCTTGCGGCCGCAAAGCCTATGACTCACGTGGAGGCGCTGGATCTCGACCGCTTGCCGGAACACATCATCGTGCTCGGTGGAGGGTACGTGGGCTTGGAACTCGCGCAAGCCCTTCGACGCTTCGGATCTGCGGTAACGGTAATCGAACGTGGCCCGCAAATCGCCTCTGCCGAAGATCCCGACGTCGCGCAAGCGCTTCTGGAGAATTTCACGAGCGAGGGAATCGAAGTGCTGCTCGACACGCGAGTGCATGAAGTGGGCGGACTCTCTGGTCAGAAGGTGAGAGTCGTTATCGAAAACGGCCGTGGACAACAGAAGATTGAGGGAACCGATCTGCTCGTTGCGACGGGTCGAATTGCGAACACGCGGGGGATCGGGCTCGAAAGGGCGGGAATCGAACTGGACGCGCATGACTATATCAAAGTAAACGAGCGGCTGGAGACGACCGCGCCAGGCGTCTGGGCTATGGGAGATTGCGCAGGCAGCCCCAAGTTCACCCATGTCGCATTCGACGATTTCCGGGTGATACGCGATAACCTTAGCGGAGGCAGCCGAACGACGCGCGACCGGCTCGTACCCTTCTGCATGTTCACCGATCCGGAATTGGCGCGAGTGGGTTTGGGCGAATCGGAAGCGAAGGCGCGTGGCATTCCGTATCGTCTAGCCAAGATGCCGATGGCCGGGGTGCTTCGAGCTGTCGCGATTGGCGAAACGCGCGGATTTGTGAAAATGCTTGTGGCTGCCGAGAGCGACCGCATCCTGGGATTCACCGCGTTTGGAGCGGAAGGGAGCGAGATGATGGCGGCCGTTCAGACAGCGATGCTGGGCGGATTGCCGTACACGGTCCTGCGCGATGCGATTTTCACGCATCCCACCGCCGCCGAAGGCTTGGTTTATTTGCTGGGGAGCGTACCTCAAAAAGCGATGCAGCAGGCAGCCTAGTCTCTCGCCAGCATCGATTGAGGCCAGCGATGCGGGCTCATTTGATTGAGCTGTTCTCTGCTCGAGGGCGACACCGAATCAATCGACGCGGCGCTTGGGCCGAACGCTAGAAGCTGTCTCATAAACCCAAAGTACCCGGTGAGGCCACGAGTGAGACCCGCCACCGAGGCGGGTCTCAGGCGCTCGCCCAGAGCCGCAAATACATATATGAGACAGCTTCTAGTGCGAGCCGCGGTAGGCGATCGCCGCCAGATCCAGTATCTCTTGTCTGTCAGCGTCAAGGATGAAGCCCGCCTTGATCGCGAGCGACAGCGAGGCTTCGAACTGCTTCAGGTACTCTCGCTTGCCGCCAGGATAGAGGCGATCCAGAGCGGCCGCATCGAACGGCTCGCACACACCGACCATGAAGCCCAGTGGGCCGCCCGAATTTCCCAAACCGGACAATCGGGAAGTCGGCACATCCACCCAGGGTGTTCGCACACCGCCTTCGGCCAAGCCATTCGCATCCAGCATGAGAGTTGGCGGTGCGTCGGGCTTCTCACCAGCCTCGACCTTCATCGGTACGGCTTCGGCCGGAGCTTGACCGGTTCTAATCCAGCGGTCGAGGCTTGAAAGCGCCGCTTCGACAATATAGTGGTGCTGAGGGGCGTTGTTGACCGGCTTGGCCAGTTCGCTCTGCATTACTTTGTTCATGGGCTCATAACCCGCTGCGATTTTCTCGAGCGGCGTCACTCCCGAGTCCATCGAGGAGACCGAGAAGATGTAGGCATCCGCGTGCGCCGTTCCCGGGACTTCCCACACGCGAAGCTTCTCGGTATCGGGCTGCCGAGCGGCGTAATAACCGGGAATCCGGCCCATGGCCATCAAGTCCGTCTCGGTAATGACCGTGATCACGGGCGCGCGCAGTTCCGGGCGAAACTTGACGATGGGCGGTTGGCCCGAGGGGGTGATCATGGACGCGTTTTCAAGCGACGCCGCGTTGCCGAAACGCGAGTGGATCAGGAAGCCATCATAAATCTTGGCAATCGGATCGACGGCGTTCACATAGGTGGTGAGGAACACGGCGGACTGGGACTCGCCTATGGCGATAAGGCGCTCGGGCTGAACTGAGCCTAGAACCTTGGCTTCAGCCCTGCGAAGAATCCGGCCTGCCTGGGAGAAAATGTCATAAGAAAAGGAATCGCCCGGATGATTGAGACGGCCATATCGCACCGGGTCGGCCTTTTTCAAGGGTGTACCCGCCGCAACCAAGCTGGGACCCCCTTCGACGCCAACCTTCTGGGCGGATACGCAAACATAGGCATAGCCACCACGAAGCACCTCGCGATGCACCGAAACCCAGTCGGCGGCGCCGTCGCCACCACCGGTGACGTTCAGCCATTCGACAACGACTGTGCCGTTGAATTTGCGGGGGTCCGTCGGCCAAACCACAACGATGCGCGTCGCATAAGGGGCGCTCTCCGCCGGCGCGGCGTTCCAACGCCCGTCCTCGGTTGGAAGGCCGGAGAGCTTATAGGAGGACGCCGTACCGGAAATGAAAAATTCCTCGGTCGTAAAGCCGAGGGACGCGAGATCGAAACCGCTGAGTTGAAGCGCCGGCAGTCCCGGCACTGCGGTGACCGTCGGGCTCTCCCCATGTACGCCCGTTCCTGTATGGGCAGATGCCTCTGGAAAGCTCATCGCTCGAATACACCACCTTCTTCGCCGTTGCGCCGAAACATTGTAACCTGTCTTATCGGCCGGCTGTCGCCTGACGGTCTCCCGACCAGGCTCGGCGAATCATCGAATTGGCGGTGCCGTGTGCAATGGTTCTAAACGGATAGCATCGCAGCTTATCAGCTAAATCTGTTGACTCGACATGATATGAACCGTCGGCCACGGCCTGTTTGATCCTGGCCACTCTTCGGGCTCGGGCCGTATTAGCTGGGTTTAGTTGCACGACCGGACTAGCGAAAATGACCATAGAAGTGTGACATTGCTGCCCCTCATCCTTTTCGTGTTTATTGACCCGGCCGTCGCCTCAAAGTGAAGAACAAGCTCTAGACCCGGCCACGCTCCAGGATCCGAAGAACTTCAGGATTGTGCGCGACGGTTCTCCACGCTTCCTTTACCTGAGAGAGGCGCGCAATCACCTGTTCGAATCCCTCGCGGGAGTTCGCAGCTGAAACCCGCAGCGTGTGGCGAAACATCTCGGTATAAAACTGCGAAAAGGATCGAGCAACCTTGTCATCGACGTCGTACCGAAGCCTTGACTGAAGATGGAGATAGATATCAAGGACGCGCTTGACGGACTCGCGCCGGCCTAGAACATCATTCTTTTCCGCGGCCGTGGACGCCTGGCGCAGAAAGCGGATCGCTCCGTCGTAAAGAGCAATCACCAATTCGATAGGGTTGGCGCTGGCCAATGCATGCTGCCTGTAGCTTAAGTTCATGACTGCACCTCGTTGTATCCAGTGATTGCGGAGTAGATTTCGTTCACTTCACTCAGCTGCGTTGGTATCGACTGCAGTGCCTCATTTGCCTGATTGAGCTCGGTGGTAATTTGAGTTTGCTCTGAAGCGATGATTGTATTTTCATTCGAAATATTCGTGTTCAGGGTGCTCTCCTCTGAAGCGTCCGACTGCAGGGCCTGAGAGATCACGCCCGTGGGAGATGAGGAACTGAAGGCGGAGAGCACATTGCTGAACTGCTCCCCGATGCTGCCGGCTCCTTGAAAAAGGCTGACGACGCCCTGATAGTTCTGGTCGAGCGCGGTGTTCAACGTATCCGTATTGAGCGTAAGCGTGCCGTCGTCGTTCACGCTGATTCCCAGAGCTCCGAATCCGTTGATGCCCGAAGCGGAAGTGGTCGCGTTGATCGCGCTGCCCAAGTCCTCCTGCATCAACGCAACATCCCCGTTGCCAAACAGCGGCTCAGGATTTCCCGAGGAGTCGTTTCCCTCCTGCGTGTTCAGGTCCTGGATCACGGTGTTGTAGGCACTGACGAAAGTTGCGACGGCGGTGCTGACGTTGGCCGTGTCGTTGGTGATCTCCACCTGGACAGGAGTGGAAGGGTTGGCTTCGAGCAACTGGAAGGTTACGCCGGGGACCGCATTGGTGACCGTATTCGACGGGCTGGTCATCTCCACTCCGTCCACAGTCAACTGCGCATCCACACCCGGTTGCGCCTGGGTGAAGCTCACCGTGGGAGTTCCAGGTGCCGTCTGGTCGGTAAGAGTGCCTGTCACGGCAAGGTTCCCGGCGCTGCCGCTGGTACCGCTGACCAGGGACAAGAAAGAACCGCCCGACTCTGTCACTACGTTGGCGGCAACTCCCATTCCTGCGCTATTGATCGCGGCCGCGAGCGAAGCTAGCGTGTTGTCGGTAGAATCGAGCGTGAAATTCTGAGCGCTGCCCGACCCGACTTGAATCGAGACGGCGCCCGAGAGCGTGTCTGCTGCGGAGATCAGAGTGCTCGAAGTGCTCCACGCGCTGGTTTGCGCCAAAGCGTTCACGGTAATGGTATGGCTGCCGGCCACTGCTGTCGTTGCGGCCGAGGTGAGCGCGAGGATGTTCGTATCCGAACTCGAACCTTCCATCGACGCCAAGGGCCCTTCGAAGTTGGTCAAGGAATCGAATGCGGTGGATAACGATGACAGATCGTTGCCTATGGTAGAAAATGCCGTGTCTTCGGCATTGAGCGCAGTCAGTTGGTTCTGCCACGGAGTTTCGACCGCCTGATAGCTTGCCATGATCTGGCTCACCATGCTCGATACGTCGATACCCTGTCCGCTGGTCGGAGATCCGAAGCTGAGACCAACCGTGCCCATATGCGTTTCCGCTCCTTAGAGGCTTTCTCTAGAGTCTTTATCGGCCGGCTGCGCAGAAATTCAAGCAGAGAAGAAAGTAAAATGTGCGGCTGGATGGAATCCAGCCGCGCTGAGGGGATCAAGGACGCCTACCGGCTACTGGAGAAGCTTGAGGACGTCCTGCTGGGTGGAGTTGGCTTGCGCCAGAGCGCTGATGCCGGTTTGCGTCAGGATCTCTTCCTGCGACAAACTTGTCGAGGCTGCCCCGTAGTCGGTTGCCGTGATCGAATTTTCCGCAGAGATCAGGTTTTCCTGCTGCGTGCTCTCGACGCCGGAAACCGCGTTGAGAGTGTTGATCTGGGAACCGATGTAACCGCGCTGCGCCGCCACATCTGAAACGGCGCTGTTCAGATCGAGCAATGACGACTTGGCATCGGCCGCGGAACTGAGATCGGTGCCGGCGAGATTGGCGGACTGCTCATCGGTGCCCGCGACATACTGAATCGTGGTAATTCCCTTGGTCGAAGCGAGCAGGTTGGTCGTCCCACCGCTGGTTGTATCGGAAAGAGCTGTGCCTCCTTCTCCGATCGACACATTGGAGTTCGAGTTGTCGATCATGATACCCACATCGCCTGCATTCACGCTTCCGCTGTTCACGCCCGCGGCGCCTGCGGTCGTGATGTTTGCGCTAACGCCGGGAATCCCATCCTTATTGATCTCCTGCACCAGCGCCTGCACCGTAGTCGCGGTGGTTGTGAGGGTGCTGGTGGTTCCGTCCGCGTTCGTAGTCGTGAATGTCAGCCCCCCGGCGACCGTGTCGCCGCCCGCCGCCGCGGTGGTGAGAGCACCAGCCGTATCTTTGGATAGATCGACGAACGTGCCCGAGGAGCTCTGCTGCACCGTACCGCCCTGATCGCCGACCGTGGCCGAACTGAGCGAAGCAAAGTAGAGATCGTCCACCGAGGAGCCGGCCGCTGACGAGTCGCCAGTAAAGATCTGGACGCCCGCCTGGCTCCCGGTAAAGACCTGTTGCGAGTTATAGGTCGTGGTGCTGCCGATATTGTTGACTTCCGCCAGGATCGATTGATACTCCTGATTGGCCGCGGCGTCCTGAGAGCTGTTCAAGGTTCCGTTCGAAGCCTCGGTGGCCAAAGTGACCGCGCTGTCGAGCAGATTGGTTACCTGGGAGAGCGCGCCATCGGCAACCTGCAACAGGCCCACGCCCTCGCTTGCGTTGGTGCTCGATTGCATCAGGGCGGCGCTGTTTGCGGCCATACCGTTTGCCAGCGAGAGGCCGGCCGGGTTATCCGCGCCTGAGTTCAGGACCGAGCCCGAGGAAAGCTGCGTCAGCGTATTTTGCAGATTGCTCTGCGTCTGGTTTAGATTGTTTTCCGCGTAGAGAGCTGAAATGTTGTTTAAGACTCCTAAAGACATGGACGTTCTCCTTTTGGCTAGGGCCTGGCCCTTCTGACTTTTTGATTCATTCCGGCCTCTGGTTCCAATATTCCGGAAGCCAAAAGGAACCGCGAACAGCCAAGTCATCGGCAATTCGAGCGCGGAAGTAAAGTCGCAGCTCCCCTCACCCTTCGGGTGGGCCTTGCCGCGCGGGAGGAGCTTTCTCGATTTGCTTGGCCGCCAGGGCCCCCCTCAAAACATTTCCATCTTTGCCGATAACATCCGCGAAGCGGAATTCATGAACTGGCGTTCAGGACACGTTGTCATGATTGAACTCACCCGGCTCAACGGAAGCCCACTGGTCGTCAACTGCGACCTGATCAAATATGTGGAGTCGTCGCCGGATACGACGCTGACCCTGGTGCCTGGCGAAAAGATCGTTGTGCGCGAATCCTGCGCCATCGTCATCGCGCGGGTTGTGGCTTATCGCACCCACCTCTTGCGCGAGGCGGGAGTCACGCTGGATCAGAGTGCACCCACGCAAGCGGCTATGCAGAGCGCGAGCTCAGTGCACGCCATTGTCACTTTGCCGCGGATCGAAGAGAACGAAGATAGCTCGCGCTAGAAATCTTTTGGGAGCCGGACGTGGATAAGAGCAGCATTGGCGGTCTTTTGGTCGCCGTCGGAGGCATTGTCGCGGGCCTGTTGCTTGAGGGAGGCAGCATCAAGCAAGTTCTGCAGCCAACCGCGGCCATGATCGTGTTCGGTGGAACCCTGGGGGCGGTCATGTTGCAATTTCCCCTGGCAACGGTGCTGGGAGCGAGCAAGGAGATGCTCAAGGTGTTTACTGGAAGCGCTCCCGACGGGGAATCTGCGCTCCAACAACTGGTTGAGTTTTCGAACAAGGCGCGCCGCAGCGGCATCGTCTCGCTCGATCCGGATCTTGCAACCGTGCAAGATCCCTATATGAAGCAAGCGCTCACGCTGGCGATTGACGGGACCGATCCGGTCGAGCTGCGCAAAATCATGCAACTGGAATTGGATAATCAGACCGAGTCGGAGGAAAGCAGGCCCCAGGTTTTCGAGGCGGCCGGCGGGTTCGCGCCAACGATCGGCATTCTGGGCGCGGTGCTCGGCCTGATCCAGGTGATGCAGCATCTGGACAAGATCGACGAAGTAGGACGAGGAATCGCTGTGGCGTTCGTCGCCACGATTTATGGGGTGGGCAGCGCCAATCTCTTCTTTCTACCGTCAGCGGGAAAATTGAAGTTCCGGATTCATGAGCAATACATGGTGAAGCAGATGGTGCTCGAGGGCGTGATCTCTATCTTGGAAGGGCTCAATCCGCGAATGATGGAACTTAAGCTGCGCACGTTCCTCGCGGAGGACAAGCAGCCGGACGAGGCAAGTACGTGAGCCGGAAAAAACGCCATGCGGCGCCGGGTCATGAGCGCTGGTTGGTCTCGTATGCCGACTTTGTCACCATGATCTTTGCCCTCTTCGTCGTACTTTTCGCGAGCGCCCGGGCCGATCGCCAACGGCAGGCGGAGATGGCCGCCGCGATGAGGGCCGCCTTCTCCCGGACGGGAGTCTTTTCCGCGGCCGCGAAGGCCCCTGCCCTCTCGCCCGATAGTGCTTCTTACGCGGTGAACATGGTCCCCTCGCTTCGACCGGATGAAGCTGCGGATCAATTTACCGGCACGCCGGCCCAGCGCGCCAATTTGCTCATCCTCAAAAGGAAGCTGGAGGCGGTTCTCGGGCCCGAGATCCGGCGGCAAACCGTGGCTCTCCGGCTCACGCGGGACGGGTTGGTAATCTCCCTGATGGAGGTAGGATTCTTCGATAGCGGATCGTCGGTGCTCAAGCCCGCTTCGGCGAGCACGATCCACAAAATTATGGAGCAATTGAGGGCAGCGCCCAATGACCTTCGCGTGGAGGGACATACGGACGACGTGCCCATTCACAGTGCCCTGTTTGCTTCGAACTGGGAGCTTTCGACCGCCCGGGCGACCACCTTAGCCCGGCTCCTGATCGAGAGCTACGACTTCAACCCGGCAAAGCTATCGGCGGCAGGCTATGCCCAGTACCGCCCCGCCGCGCCCAATACCGACGCCGCGGGAAGGGCGCGAAATCGCAGGGTGGATCTCGTTGTTCTGCCGATCGCGATCGCGGCTTCTCGCCAAGCCGCCCCACCGGAAGCCCGCCGGCATTGAAGGCGCCGAGCTTTCGCCTCCGCGTCTCAAGTAGCTCCGGATCATGCTCTACATGCTCTATTTGAGATAGCTGAAGAGATCCGATTGGCTGAGGGCCGCCATAACGCTGAACAGGGCGTTCTGCTGGACTTCCGCGCTGGAGAGAGCGGTTGCGGTTTGCGCAGGGTTGTCTTGAACCAAAGTGTCCTCCGACGATTGCAGTTGCACTTGCTGGGTTTGGGTATAAGTAACCGTCGATTGGATCTGGCTCAGAGCCCCGTCGAATTGGGCGCGAATCGCGCCCAATTGGCTGAGGCTGGAATTCAAAGCTTCCGTATCCGTCACCGCGGAAGTATTTGAGCTGAAGTCGTAGATCAGATCGCTGAGCACGCCAAGCACATTGGCTCCGGTTCCGCTGCCTCCGCCAAAGATCTGATCTCCCGGAATGGAGGTTTCGACGGAACCTCCCGAAGGCGTTTCCGTAGTGAGAACATCACTGTCGCCGTTATAGGTCACCGTCGCCGGGCTGGTCGAAGTATCGAGCGTGAAGGGTAGAGTGCCGGTCTTGCTCCCGGCGAAGAGCGCTTGCCCTTGATAGGACGTATTGGCCAGGCTGAGCACTTGATTCTGAATGCTCGTGAGCTGAGCGACAATCGATGACTCATCCGTTGCGTTGAGCGTCCCGTTGCTTCCTTCCGTCGCCACGGAGATAGCCTGGGTCAATTGCTCGGTCAGACTGCCCAAGGTTGAATCGACCACCTGCATCTTGCCGGTCGTGGTTGCGGCAGACTGAGTAAAGCTCGCATCGGCGCTCATCTCGCTCGAGATCATCGAATCCTGAGCCGCGGCCGATGGATTGTCGGAGAGCGAGTTTACGCTCACCCCCGATGAAAGCTGTTGCGTAAGCTGCTGCTCGGAAGACTGAACCTGGTTGAGCATGACCAGCGTATTTTGAACGAAGGAGGGATCGACCCGCATTCTCTTCAACTCCGTGAAAGCATTTTCTTGTTACGGCAATGTCGCATCTTCTACCCCGAGATTCAGGGCGGTATTCAGAAGTGTGTCGAGGATGTTGAAGGTCTGCGAGGCTGCCTGGTAGGAGCGCTCGTAGGTTTCGAGATTCATCGCTTCCTCATCTTGAGAAACGCCGGAGAGACTGCCCTGCTGCGTCGTCAACTGCGCCAAAGAGGCGGTGACTGAGGATACTTGCGTCTGCAGGTTCTGGACGTTCGATCCGAGGTTGGCGAGGAATCCCGCATAATAACCGGATGGCGTCGCCCCTGCAACCGTCGGCTGATTTGCCAGATTCGCCACGAGTTGGGCATTCGAACCGTCTCCCGGGCCGTTGCCGGCGGCCGCGGCCGCGATCTGGCTGGGATCCGTGATGGCGACCGAGATGCTCTCCGCGCTGCCGGACACTGTGGCCGGCAGATTAAAGAGAGGCACCCCTGTCGTCAAGTTGCCGTTCTCGTCCGCGCCCGACTCCTGGATCGTGTTGACACTGGTTCCGAGAGCATTGGCCAAAGTATCCAGTTGTGACTGCACCGCGGGAATATCCTGATACAGATTGGCCAGAACGCCACCTAGGGACCCGCCCTGGATGGAAGTGCTGATGTCTTCAGAACCGGCCTGGGAGTCGGCAAAGACGGCCTCGGCGCCGGGTACGGCCGTCGATTGGGAGGTGCTGAGGGCATACGACTGATCGCCCGCAACCAGGACGGCGCCGTTGGCTGTGGTCAGAGTGAGAGTGTTGTCTCCCGTCTGAATCTGGTTGACGTCGATGAGCTGCGAGAGCTGAGACAGATCTTGCTGACGCTGGTCCTCAAGCGTGCCTGCATCTCCGTCTGGGCTGGTGGTAGAAATCTGCTGATTCAGGGCAGCCAGCGATTGCGTCAAACCATTGACCTGCTCCACCGTACTGACCACCTGCAAGTTCAGCGAGTTGGTGTCCGCGGCCAACTGCGATGAAGCGGAGTTGAAGCTGGCCGCCAGGCTTTGTGCCGCGCTCAACACGGTAGTGCGTACGCTGTCATCGGAGGGATCGGCCTGGAGAGTGGAGTAAGAATCGAAGAAGTTCGACAAAGCGCCTCCGATGCCTCCGGCGCCGCTCGAAGCCGTCCCGGTCGTGACTTGATTGAAGATGCTCTCGACATCCGTGAGCCCATTCTGCCGGGCCTGGGCCGAGCCAAGCGTCTGTTGCTGCTGATCCACGGCTTGATTGAGAATCAAGCTCCGCTGGGAGCTGACCGAGGCGATCGATGCGCCGGTTCCAAATTGTTGCCCATTGATGGTCACGGGGTCGTTTTGCTGCCAGTTCACCACCTCGCGGGTATAGCCGGGAGTGTTCGCGTTCCCCACGTTGTTCGCGGTCACGTTGATCGCCTCTTGATCCGCGTTCAAGGCGCTGTCGATGATCCCGAATGCCTGAGTTAATCCGCCCATGACCTTCTTCCCGGTTTGTATCCGAAAGGATCGGACTCGCCGACGGTGGAAGCAAAGATCCGCAAATTCCTTCGCGTTTCGGCAAGAAGCGCGGACAAGAGCTGCATCTTCGCCTGCATCTCCGTAACCTCACCAGGAGCCATCTTTGGAGCGATCCGGGCAATTGCGTCCTGCCGGAATCGTTCGGCCGCGGCAGCCAAAGCCTCCAGATGCTCGGCGTCCAGCTGGATAAGCGCGCGAATGACCTCCTCGACGAACTTGGGGCCGAGCGCGCGGTTCAGTTCTGGGTTCACTTCTGGGCCCGCGGTATCGCTCCCGGCGGAATCGCCGCCCCAAAGGTCGTTCACGTTGGCCTTCATGCTTCAGCCATACTGTCGAGCAGCTTGGTGGCAACAGCTTGAGCACTGACTTCATACGAGCCGTTGGCAATCTGCGCTTGCAATGCCTGAACGCGGCCCGCTCGCGTATCGTCTCCGGAA
Source organism: uncultured Acidobacteriaceae bacterium (assembly GCA_963746665.1). Lineage (GTDB taxonomy): Bacteria > Acidobacteriota > Terriglobia > Terriglobales > Acidobacteriaceae > PALSA-350. The sequence continues at coordinate 30,997 of CAVVBW010000002.1, forward strand.
AGTGCCTGGCCCAGCATCAGACTGGCTACATCCTGTTCGACTGGTTGCCCCGGCTTTCCCGGTGCGCCCGGGCCGGCAGAGTCGTCCGCGCTCTTGACTGTCCCAACCGGTTCGAGCGGTTGCAATGCTAACGATGGGGAGCGGATTTCCATAAAGTTCTCCTCCGACTCTGAATATCATCGGCAAACCTAACGCGCTTTTTTAGCGCACAAGCCGACTTTTCTCTCCGCTCTGCCCATTGTTGTTTGGCTCCCTGGCCTGCTCGAAAGGCGCCAGTTTGGCCAGCACCATCTTGGCGATTCCAATCCCGCCGTGCTCGGATAGGCACTCGGCCATCGCCTCCGTCCCATATTCCCGCATCGAGCCATCGGCGCTCGAGTCGTCATCATCCTCCTCCTTATCTGAAAACTCCGATTGTTCGCGCATCGGCTTCAACAGCTCAGTGAGCAAGGATGCTTCGAACTGGTGCGCGGCGTTCTCGAGCCGGGGGCTCGCGCTTTTCGCGGTTGTTGCCTCACTGAGAGAGCTTATCCGGCTGAGGTCCATGTCAAATTACCTCTAGATCGGCTTCGAGGGCGCCCGCCTGTTTCATCGCCTGCAGAATCGAGATCACGTCCCGGGCCGTGGCCCCGATTCCCTGTAGCCCACGAACCAAATCGTCGACGGTCGCCCCTTCTCTCAAGCGAATCTGGTTCACCGGTTTATCCTGGGTGGTCACCGTGGTTTCGGGCACGGTCGAGCTCGGGCCGGTCGCGTTCGGCACAATCGCCATTTGCGTCACCACCTGGATCGACAACACTCCGTGCAGAATCGAGACCGGCGACAAGCGTACATCTCCTCCGATAACGACAGTGCCTGTCCTTTCATTGACAACCACCCGCGCGCGGGTCGAAATCGATACCGGGATCATCTCCACGCGCGCCAGCAGCCCGGGAACATCTTGGCCCGGATTGACCCGCAGCTCGATCCGGCGGCTGTCTAAAGCGCGTGCGTTCTCGCCCCCGAGATCCTGGTTAATCGCCTCAGCAACCGCCTCAGCACTTTTGAAGTCGGCTTGCGCCAGCAGAAAGGTGATCGGATTCAGGTGCGAGAGGTCGAAAGGCACGGTCCGCTCGGCGATGGCTCCATCCGGAATGCGTCCGGTCGTCGGGTGGTTCACGCGCTGGTCATTGCCGTTGGCGCTTACGCTATACCCGCCTAAGACGAGAGGGCCTTGAGCTGCCGCGTACACTTTGCCGTCCGCGCCATAGAGCGGCGTGAGCAATAGCAGGCCGCCTTCGAGACTCCGAGCGTCGCCCGCCGAAGCAATGGTGACGTCGATTGGCGTTCCCGATTGGGCAAAGGGAGGCAGCGTCGCCGTGACAAAGACCGCGGCCATATTTTCTGTTCGGATGGTGCCTGCACCCGGCCCGCCGCTCGAAATGTTCACACCCATGCGCGCCAGCACAGAGGTGAGTGTCTGTATAGGAAAGAGCGTCTGCTGGCTGTCACCGGTATTTCTCAGACCGACCACCAGGCCATAGCCGACGAGCTGGTTGTCGCGAATTCCCTCGACCGAGGCAATGTCCTTGATGCGCGCAAGCTTGGATGCGGGCGAGACCGCCACCGTATCTTCGGCGTGCGTAGCGGAGACGGTGCAGCTAACCAGCAACGCGAGAAGCCATATGCGCATTCGGGAGTTCATACCGTATTCCCCTAAAACCGTATTCCCCTAAAAAATCAGGAGGCTTTCGAGAGCCCGTACGAAGAAGTTGGGCCGGTGCGTGTAGTCGTCGATAATGCCCCGGCCGCGGACTTCGAGCTCTAAGCTAGAAATCGCCGTCGACATCACTTGGTTTTGCGAGCTGACGTCTTCCGGACGCACCAGCCCGCGGAGAACAATCGTCTGAGTTTCTTGGCTGAAGAGGACCTGCCGAGCCGCTTCGATCACCAGCACCCCATTCGGAAGTACCTCGACCACCTCCCCTCCGAGCGTAGTTGTCAGGGTGGAGTTGTTGACGCTCTGAGCCGTCGCATTGAGCGAGTTGGATGAACTTAGGCCAAGCAGATTTGCCGCCGCGCTCGAAGGGGAGAAGGCATTGAGAAGCGCGGTAATCTGGGAGTTGGCCGCCGAAGCGCGCGACCCCTTGACCGTGCCATCCGTTTCCGACGCCAGATTTTCCGATACCACGACCGCGATCAGATCGTGAACCTGAAAGGCTCGTACGTCGCTCGAAAGCCTGGCCAGCCGGCCGGTGTCGCTCCAAGTCGATCCGGGCGAGGCCGGGGCTCCAAGATTTTCGGCGCGTGCGCGAAGCAGATATTGGTCCAAAGAGGAGGAGGCTGGACTCGCGTGTTTCCCCTTGAGCGAGCTGGATTCCTGTCCCCGCAAGGTTGTCGCTGGGAGACAGAGCGCCAAGAGGAGTCCCAAGATTTGGATATGGGGCAGCCGTCTCACTTTTTCCCTCCACATTTGTGTGAACAGGCCCTTAACCCGCATTTCTCACCAGCTATCTGCTGCGGCGGCCGATAAGGCTGTGTCTACGGCGTTGCGCTCGGTCACCGTGCTCGACGTACTGTCAAGTACGCCTGCGCGCGCTAACCGTCGCGCGCCTTGTATCCACAGCCTTCTCCCGCGCCTCGCTACGACACCTGGTGAGAAATGCGGGTTAGTTGCTCAGGCTGATTTCATCTTTCCCTGACACCGTACCCACCACGACGGCCCCGTTTTGGAGCGCATTGATCCGAACCCGTATCTTCTCTCCGAGCTCGCCTGCTTCGATGGCTTTGCCGGAGAGATGCATCGAAATCGCGTCTCCCGACTCGAGCACCGAGACCGCATCCCCGGAGCGCACAAGCGGATCAACGAGCGCCGGGGACAGGCTCTCGCGGCTTCGCTGCCGGCGCACCAGAGGAACCCATGTCAGCAGCGCAGGCCCGGCGGCATCGCAGGCCCTGACCCAAACCCATTGCCGCCCAAGCGTGACGTCTTCTTCCGTGCGCCATACCCGAAAGCTCGTTCCCGGCGTCTGGGCAAATTCTCCCGCCGGGGCCCTGCCGAGAGAACTCTCGACCGCGGCCTGGGGCGTCGAAAGGCATTGCGCGCAACTGGACCGGGACGCCAACAACACGAAGGCGGCTAACCAGAACGCGCTACCTCGGCAGATTATTGACTTGCGAATACATATCATCGGCGGCTTTAATTACTTTGGAATTACTCTCGAAGGCTCTCTGCGCCAGAATCATTTGGACAAACTCGGTGACCACATCGACATTCGAATTTTCGAGATACCCCTGTTGCACGCTTCCGAAGCCATTCTGATCTCCCGGATTTCCGGTGATCGCATTCCCCGAGGACAACGTAGCCGTCAGCAGATTGTTGCCGACGCTATTCAGTCCGCCGGGGTTGGGAAAGGTGGAAAGCTGAATCTGCCCGACCTGTTGCGGGTTGGCTTGCCCGGGCAGCGTTGCATTGACTACGCCGTATTGCGTGATGGTGATGGCTGTCGCATTCGGAGGAACAGTGATCTGCGGCTGTAGCATATTCCCGTCCGCTGTGACCAAGTTGCCCTGGCCGTCCAAGTGAAAGCTCCCATCGCGCGTATACGCGAGCGTCCCACTGGGAAGAGTCACGGCAAAATAACCCATCCCCTGGATCGCCACATCGAGCGGATTGCTCGTCTGGTTCAGCGTGCCTTGCGTTTGAATGACTTCTGTCGCCGAGGACCGCGTGCCCAGTCCGACTTGCAGGCCCGCGGCAACCGTCTGCTGGCTTTGCGCCGCGCCGGGCGTCACCATGTTCTGGTAAATCATGTCCTGAAAGTCCAGGCGGCGCCCCTGAAAACCGGTGGTCGCCGAGTTGGCAAGGTTATTCGCGATCGTGTCCAAGTTCAGCTGCTGTGCTTCCATGCCGCTCGCTGCGGTGTATAGCGCTCGAATCATATGGCGTTCCCCTAGAGCCTGTTCTTGAGGCTGTTATTCGACTTTCGCAAGGTCTTCGGTGGCTGTTTTGTTGAATTCCGAGTAGAAGATGCTTAGCGCTTTCTGCATGGTTTCCGCCTGCCGCTGAATCAGCATTAACTGCATCGTGCCCTCGACGACATTCAGGTTTGAGCCCTCGAGATTTCCCTGGTGCAATACCGCCGCCGTGGCCGGCTTCGCGGCCTGGGCCGGGGCGCGATAGAGCATCGTGCCCTCGGGCGAGATCTGCGTGCCGGGGGCAAAGTTCACCACCGCCAATTTTCCGCTGACGCCTCCAGCAACCGAGATCGTCCCGTCGGGAGCGATGTCTACCCGGCCCGCCGGCAGAATAATGGGCCGGTTATTTGCCCCCAGCACCGCATCGTTTTGAGAAGTCACGAGGGTTCCATTGCTCGCGCGCCCGAAGGCGCCATCGCGTGTATAGCGCACCCCGTTCGCGGTCTGGATGGAAAAGAACCCCGGGCCCTGGATGGCAATATCCAGGGGATTGCCGGTCGGGGTGAGCTGGCCTTGCCCGAGGTCGATATCGTTGCCGCCGAGCACACCGAAGTTATTGACCACAGTGTTCAATTGCGAGCCGGAAGCATTGGGACCGAGGACAGAGTCGCGAAAGAAATTGGTTTCGGCGCGGAAGCCGGTGGTGCTCGCGTTGGCTAAATTGTTGGCCGCCGTATCGAGCGCCTGGCTTCGCGCCAGGTAGCCGCTCAGCGCGGCATAGTATCCACTGTCCATGCCTATCTCATTGCACCTCTCGCGCCAAAGCGGATGCTGGCGCGGTTAGAAATCACTTATTGAGACTGTTCACTTAGAGCCTGTTCTTAACTTCTAGGAGGCGGAAGCTCGCGGGGGCAACAGATAGAGATAATCCCTGTATTGAGCGGAGCCGCCGCGATCCTGCTGCGCATAAAAGACGCGAAGCCAGAGGTGCTGATGAAGACGCGCCAGCCGTGCGTCACTGACATTGGGCGCCCGAAGAACCGATGCCGCATCATCATAAAGCTCGTCGCTCGTTTCGACCGGGACCGTGGCCGCGGCGCCGCCCTCGAGCCCGAGCGCACGCGTCCAGGCATCCCTAAAAGCCTCTTCCGCCGCCAAGCCTGCTTCGACGCGTATGCCGGTGACATGTTGTACCGCATAGGACGCGATTGCGTCGACGCCGCTCTCGAAGGCCAAAAAAAGGACGTTGCGGCCCCGGGCCGGAAGCGGCAGGAAGCGATAGCTCCCCATAAGTTCCCTGGGAATCTCCACCGGCTGCGGACGGTACTCCGCTAAATCAAAGATCGGGCAGTTCCACTGCATCGCGAGGGCGCGCGTGATCTCTCTCTCGGTGAGCGTGGTCTGCCGGCGGAGCCAATCTCCGATACGGCCCTCGTTCGCCTTGCGCTGCGCCTCGAGAGCTGCTTGGAGCTGCTCTTCGGTGATCCACCCCATCGACAAAAGAAGCAATCCCAAAGGCACCCGGTGGGAATGGGTCGCGCTTCGGCTCACTCTCCAGGCGGAGATCTCGCGCTCGATTCGCTGCCGCAGCATCGAGGACCAACAGGCGTTCGAGCACATCCATTGTCCTTCCAGACGCCGCCACTCGCGCGCCGCATGCCCAGCCTTGAGCCGGCCGCATGCCGGGTGTTCACAGGCACTTCCATCCTCCGCGGCCTTTTCATCCTCTCCGATGGCCTCTCTCTGGGGCATAAGGACGGGATACGGGATGGTGGCGGTGCGCCAACGAAGTGAGTCTAGAAGAGGCATCGGACTGTCTCCAATCGTTTTTGTGGTTCAGCTACTTCGAGAATGCGCAAGCCATAGTTGCCGTCGACCAGAACGACTTCCCCGCGGGCCACAATGCGATCTCCCACTACGAGATCGACTGGAGCGTGAACTGGGCGGTCGAGCGAAACCACATCTCCGGGGCCCAGGTCGAGGATCTCTCCGAGCAGCATTTCCCGGCCGCCAAAGCGGAGAGAGGCTTGCACTTCAATATCGAGCAAGAGATTGAGATTGGCGGCTTGCGGATCGTGAGGGCTAGGGCTGAGGCCGGAATCGGCCACACTCCGCGGCTCTTCCGGTTGGGTTTCCTTCGCTTGCGCACTCACCCCCTCGCCTTCGAGGATCAGATAGACAGGCAATGCAATCTGGCTGCTCTTGAGGGTCGAGAAGAGCGCAGCTTCTTCGCCGCCCTGAGCGGTCTGTTGCCGGCCCCCCCTGCGCTTCGGTTTGCGAGCTTGAGCCCCATCGCCTTCCCGAACACTCTGCTCTGCCGCGGGGCTGATCCTGCCGATTGTGCAGGCCAGGCCAGCCTCCGCACGCAGCATCTCCAGCCACAGGTCCGCAATCTTTTGCGAAAGAAGGGCCCAGGTCTCCTCTTCATTTCCGCCGGCTTTCCCTCGCAGCAGCAGCGTGGTGAATTCGCGAGAAGCAGCCGGTATCCCAAAAGCGAGCCGGCCGCGGAAATCTCCATCAATGCGAAATTCGGACCGTACTCCCAGAGGGCGCGGCGACCGCGCGGCGGAACTGGCCGCCACCTCGAAGACGACCTCGAATGCTTCCGCCAGAACTTTACACGCCGCCGCCAGCCACAATTGCTGTAGAACCGCGACGCACCCTTCGATCTCCTGTTCCATCATGCATCCCCTTCTGAATCTTTTCTGCCTCGATCGCGCTTGGGCATCTCCCCGCGGGCGCGATTGAATCCGATTTGGCCTGCCCCGTCTGTGCCGAAATCCGGGAGCCCTCCGCCGCCTCGAGTGTCTGGAGCGCGGCCCGCATGTGAAGAATGGCGGAGGACCTGATCTGTGAGACCCGCGATGTCGTTAACTCAAGTACGGCGGCAATCTCCTTCATCGTGAGCTCTTCATAGTAGTAAAGCGTGAGTACCAGACGCTCGTTTTTGGCAAGCTCGGCGATCGTGCCCTGCAGACGGTTCCGCATTTCTTCGCGCATGCAGATGAAAAGCGGATCGTCTCCCGGGGGACCTGGAACATAAGCCAACTCCTCTTCCCCGGTGCCGTCATGGCGCTGCGCGTGAAGGCTGCCGATCTCCAGGCCATTCAATTCTCCGAGAGATCTTTGATATTCCTCGAGCGGTTGACCGATCTCGTCCGCGACTTCCTGCTCGTTGGGAGCGTGACCCAATTTTGCCGTCAACCCACGGATCGTGTCCTCGATGGCTCTTCCCTTGCGCCGCAGGTCCCGGGGACTCCAATCCAGGTCGCGCAGGCTGTCCATGATCGCCCCGCGAATGCGGAACTGCGCATAGGTGCGGAACTGCGTATTCTTCATCGGATCGAACTTCTCGGAGGCATCGATCAGCCCCAAGACCCCGGCGCTGACCAGATCTTCGAGATCGACCTGCTGCGGCAGCTTTTCGTGAATCCTGCGCGCGATGAACCGGACCATCGGCAGATTTTCAAGCAACGCCTCGTCTGGATTCGCCACCGGGACTGATACCATAGCAGCGGGATCATCCGGCGATCGAACCGGATAGGAGGAGCTGGGCCGGCCGTAGGCAAATTTCTTCATTGCATTCCCTCATGAGACGTCATGATCCACAAATGCGCGCCCGATCGCGGGCTCGTCAGCCTAAGACTCCGGCCGACCGCACCTGGATGCCGGAAGGGATCTCGGCCGGCGCAACCACGGCGACTCGTGGCGCAAACGGCTCCAGCCAGCGCCGCAGGTGATACCTGGCTGGACTTGAACACAGAAGCACGGGTAGGGCCGAATCGGAATGTTGCTGGATTAGCGGCTTCAAAGCTTCGACCAGCTTGCGCAGCACGGCCGTCTGAGCATCCGGACGCAATCCCTGGTCCCCGGGCTGACGCCCCCCATGATCTCCTTCTAAAGTGCGGACCACCTGATCTTCCATCTCCGGGTTGAGCGTCAATACGCGGAGAGTCCCATCCGGGAAAAGCAGCGGCTGTATGAGATTCCTGCCCAAGGCCTGGCGCGCGCTTTCGACCAGCGAGGATAGAGTCTTGCTGGTTTGCGCCGTCTCGACCAGCGCCTCCAGGATCGAACCCAAATTGCGAATGGATACTCCCTCGCGCAAGAGCTGCTGCAGAACGCGTTGGACCTCGCCCAGAGTCAGCATCTTGGGTACGAGCTCTTCGACCAGCCGGGGATGCGAGTCGTTCAGAGTGTCCAGCAAGCGCTTGGTTTCCCCTCGGCTCAGGAGCTCTTGCGCGTTCTTGCGCATGAGCTCTCCGAGATGAGTAGCAATCACTGTTGTCTGATCGACCACCGAGTACCCCGCGGCCAAGGCCAGTTGTTCTGTCTTGGGATCGATCCACAACGCGGGCGCTCCAAAGGCCGGCTCGGAGGTTGCCTTGCCTGGCACTGGCCGGGGATTTGCCTCATTCGAGACGGCCAGCACGGAGCCGGCCTCAAGCGCCCATTTCCCGATCTCGACGCCGCGCATCAAGATGGAGTATTCCCGCGGACGCAATCTGAGGTTGTCGGTAATGTGAACCGACGGCATCACGAATCCCAACTGTGTGGCCAGGTGCTTGCGCAGGGCGCGAACCCGCTCGAGCATCAGTCCTCCCTGCTGTTCATCGACCAGCGGTATGAGTTGAAATCCAATCTCGAGACACAGTTCATCGAGCTTGATCGCGGCGGCGAGGTTCTCTTGCGCCGCTGCCGCGGCCGCATCCTTGCGGGTGGTCTTTGAACCCTCCTCCGCGCCGATCTGGGGCCGCTCGCGCTTGGCCGCCCCACGCGCGGCAAACCCCAGTCCGCCAGCCACGGCCAGAAGCGCCAACTTCGGCATCGCGGGCACCAGGGCCAGAAGCGCCATCACGCCGGCCGCTACCCAAAGGGTCGATGCTTTGCCAAAAAGCTGCTTGCCAACCTCGTTGCCCAACGGCGCCGAGGCTGAGGCCCGGGTGAGCACAATGCCGCCGGCGATCGACACCAGCAGGGAAGGAATCATGGTGACCAGGCCGTCGCCGACCGTGAGAATGGTATAGGTGCGGAGCGCGTCGGCCAGTTGCATGCCCTGCTGAAAAATTCCAATCAGCAGGCCGGCCGCAATGTTGATTGCCGTAATCAGGATGGTGGCCAAGGCGTCGCGCTGCGTGAAACGCGCCGAGCCATCCATGGCGCCGTAGAACTCCGCCTCGCGGGCAATCGCTTCGCGCCGCTTGCGCGCCCCAGCTTCGTCGATCAATCCGGCATTCAGATCGGCGTCGATCGCCATCTGCTTGCCCGGAAGGGCATCCAGAGTAAAGCGCGCCGTGACTTCGGCGGTGCGGACCGCGCCATGGCTGACGACCAGAAACTGAATGGCGATCAACGTGAGAAAAAGCACAAAGCCGACGACGTAGTTGCCGCCAACCACAAACTGTCCGAAAGCCTCGATGATGTTGCCCGCGGCCGCTGTCCCTTCATGCCCGTGCAGCAGGATGCGGCGGCTGGAGGCAAGATTGAGCGAAAGACGCATCAGGGTCAAAAGCAGCAACATCGTCGGGAAGATGGAAAAATCGACGGCGCGCTGCAGCTGCAGGGCGGAGAGGAAGACTATCAGCGCGGCCGTAATCGAGCTGGCCAACAGTAGGTCCAGCACGAATGCCGGCAATGGCACCAGCATCACAAAAACCAGGCTGATCGCCACGATGGGCAAAAACAGCTTGGAGAATTGGCTGGCCAATTGGACAGGGACCCATCCCTTCACGGGAACGACGGGAACGGCCTGCGCGGTTGCGGTTGCTTGCGGACTCATCGAAGCGGCCTGCTTTCGTCAGTGGGTTGTGTCGGCGTGGGACTGGCTGATTTGATAGCCGGTTCGATGGGTTTCTCTTCTTCCGGGGACGGCCGGGAAACCGCCGCACTCATCCGTTCCAATCCTGAGATCCCTTGCTTGCCCGGGGTGGCTCGCGTACGGCGTGCTCGAGCGCGCGCGTTCCGCTCCAACTCCGCCCGGTAGAGAAACGCCAGGATCTCCGCCACCACGGTGTACAGGTCATAGGGAATGGTCTGCCCTACCTCGACCGAGCGATAAAGGGACCGCGCGAGCGGCGGATTTTCGACGATCGGCACTCCCGCCCAACGGGCCTCCTCCTTGATTTGCTCGGCGAACAAGTTTCGTCCCTTCGCCAGGACCTTGGGCGCCTGCATCGTTTCCAAATGGAATTCAAGAGCCACCGCGTAATGCGTCGGATTCGTAACCACCACGCTCGCCCGCGCGACATCGGCCTTGATCCGGCGGCGGCGCATCTGGCGTTGCAAGGAACGGATTCGACGGCGCACCTGCGGGCTGCCTTCCGTCTGCTTCATATCGTCGCGTATCTCCTGTTTGCTCATGCGCAGGCGCTGTTCATTGGCACGCCACTCGACCATGTAATCCAGCGCCGACCAGCCCAGCATGATGCAGGAGGTCTCGAGCAAAAGCACGTAAGCCTGGTGATACATCTCCGGCAGGCGCGTGAGCGACAACGCGGGAGTGGCAAGAAACTGTCCGGAAATGAGCCGGACCGCGAGAAAGGCGAGCAGCAACGTGGGGGCGAACGACTTCAACATGCGCGCCGTCCCGGTAAAGGAGAATACCTGTCGCGCATAGGAAGCGGGGGACAGGCGCGCAAACTGGGGCGTGAAGATATCCTTTTTCACCGTGATCCCCCCACCTTGCGCCACGGCTACCAAAGCAGCGACAGAGAAGAGGGCACCCATCAACACAACGACCGGCAGAAGCGCGGAAACGATGAGGGGCCGGATCAAGCCCATGGCCTGATCGCCCTTGGTCAGGCTGAAGTCTGCGAAGATTCCCCGCTGGATGGCGACAAAGAGCGCGTTGCGCCATCGCAGAACGAAGCTATCGGTGGACCATCCGAGCAAAAGCGTCCCGGTAAGCAGAACCAGCGATCCCGTAAGCTCCCGGCTGCGCACCACCTGTCCCCGCTGCCGGGCCTCTTGCCGGCGGTGCGGGGTTGCCTTCTCCGTCCGTTGATCCGCCATCGGCCCCTACGTTCGCACGTGTTGCTGCATGAGCCGCATGACCGCGTCGAGCAGGGTGGAGAAACGCCCGTCGATGAATCTGGGCCACAATCCCAGGCTCGCGATCAACACCACATAGCCTGTAAGCGTCTTGAGAGGAATTCCCAGGATCATGACCGGCACCGTCGGCGAGATTTTTCCGACGAGCGCAATCGTCACCTGGACCAGGAAGGTTGCAGCCATGACCGGCGAGGCGAGCTGAAGTCCGGCCAATAAGACTCCGCCAAACATGGTCACGATGGCCGGAGAGACAAGCGCATCGAACCTGGCTTGCCCCGGAGGGACAGCCACGATGGTGCGGAACATGGCTTCGACGACCACGCGGTGGAGGCCTCCGGTGAACAGCACGAGCAGAAAGATCAGGTCGGCGAGTTGGCCCATCACCGGCGTTTCGATGCTGGTCCCCGGATCCAACACATTGACCAGAGAAAAACTGAACTCGAGATTGAGCAGAAAGCCGGCAAAGAGCATCGCCTCCTGCACAAAGCCGATCGAGATTCCCAGCAGGAGGCCAACGGACAACTCGCCCAGAATCGATTCGAGTCCCAGATGGATGGGAGAGTGCGATGCGGCGGCAATGGGCGCAATGACCCAAGTCAAGGCGACGGTCAGGGCAACCTTAATGCGCCACGGAATTGCCTTGGAGGAGAAGGGCGGGGCAAAGACCATCAGGCCGCTCACACGGATGAGCAAAAGCAGGCCGGCCGTCAGAAGATTTGTCCAGGCTTTAGCCATCGGATCCATATGGGGGACCAGCATCCGGCTCTATCGCGCAAACCGGTGCAGATCGCTGAAAAGGGCGATCGTAAATTCCGCCATGCGCCGCACAATCCATGGAGCCCCCACCAGGATGGCCACGCCCACCGTGACCAGGCGAGGAACAGTCGACAGCGTTTGGTCTTGCAGCGACAGGAGTGTGAGCGTAAGACTCACCGAGAGACTGACAACGGTCGCGAGCAGCAGAATCGGCCCGCTGATGATCAACGCCTCCTTCAAGAGCATTCTCAGCAGTTCTGTCACCTGATCAGGGCCCATCGGCTTCCTCCATGGCGAAGCGGTCAAAAGCTCTTCAACAAAGAGCCGGCCAGCATATTCCATCCATCGACCATCACGAACAGAAAGATCTTGATCGGCGTCGAGATCACCACCGGTGGCAGCTGCATCATCCCCACCGAGGTGGTAATCGATGCGACCACAAGGTCGACCAAGAGGAAGGGAAGAAAGAGCACGGCGCCTATCTGGAACGCGGTCTTCAATTCCGAAAGCATGTAGGCGGGCACAACCACTCTCAGGGGCAAGTCGTCCGGACTCTTCGGGCGGGCCATCCCGGATGCGTTCACGAACAGTGACAGATCTTTTTCCCGCGCATAGCGCAGCATGAAGCGGCGCGGGGGGTCGGTCCCCAGGCGTATGGCGTCCAGCCCGCTGATCTTGCCCTGTTCAAAGGGCTCGACTGCCTGATGTTGCACCTGCAAGAGCACAGGCTGCATCAGAAACCACGTCATCATGAGCCCCAGCCCCATAAGAATCTGATTGCTCGGAGCCGTCTGCGTTCCCAGTGCCTGGCGCAGAAAATGAAAGACCACGAGCAAGCGGATCATCGGGGTCATCGAGAGCAGAATGGCGGGCACAAGCGTAAGCAGCGTGAGCACGAAGAGGATGGTCCACGGAACTGTATTGTTGCCGGCCAACTGGAGGCCCTTTTGTGTGAGCGGACCGGGCATCGGCCCGGCTGCGAGCAGCAAGGGAACCATCATTCCGGCGACCCGTGCCCGGCTTGCCGGCTATGGACCACGGCCAATCCGGTATTGCTGGGCGGCAGGGGAAGTACGCAGTTCACCTGTTCCGGCCCGCAACCCACGAGGAACGCGTGGCCGTCGCACTCGACCAGAACCAGCGAGCGCTTGCCGCCGAGCGATAAGCTCTCTGCCACGCGCATCCTTCCGGGGTGTTGGTCGCGAACCCGCGACCAGAGCGCCCGAATCCAACCGTCTCCCGGCTTGCCACTCATCTTCATTCTCCGGCGAGCCGCGTAATGCGCGCGCTCAACGCTTCGTCCGTAACTTCAAACTCCACCCACGCAAACTCCACATGGCCAGCGGACAGCGGCACTTCGCGGTCTCCGCGCCAAGCCGACGCGACAATCGAGCCTGGCCGAAGCGCCAACATATCGCGGATGCGGAAGCCGGGAAGGGGCACCGCCACCATGATGGGCGTGGGTAACGCGGCCACAGACGACCACTGATCCCGGTCACCCTGGCCCGATGCCGCGCCTGCCGCCGACGCGTCCCCCTTGGTGCCAGCCAGCGCCAACTCATCCATGCGTTTCCCTAACGGCAATTCCCCTAACGTTGAACAAGAAATTCGGTGAAGTAAATATGATCGAGTCCAAGGCCTGGAACCGCTCCGTCGAGAGCAGTCATCAATGTCTTCTTCAGTGCGGCCTTCCCTCCCACCGTGAGCAACGCATCCGCATCCTGACTGGAGAGCGCCTCGAGGATGGTGTCGCGTACCAAGGCGGAGTGAGCGAGATCCGTCCCCCCGCTCCCGGAGGAAGAGTTCTCCCGCGAGCGCTCACTCCCGCGGATGCTCAATGTCATGGCCACCTTGAGGTAGTCCTGGTCCCCGCGGAGATTCACAAGGAAGGGGTCAAGCGTGACGTTTTCGAGCGGCACCGCGGCCGGAGCGGATGCAACGGCCGCAGTGCCGGCAAGGGCAACCGGCAACCGCGGCTTTGCGCGGTAGAGCCAAAAGCCCACATTCGCTCCGACGAGCAGTAATATGCCTGCAAGGACCAGCAGCTTGCCGCTCTTTTTTGGGGTTTCGTTTTTCGTTCCGTTCTTCGTCTCGTTCTTCATCTCGCTCGGCGCGCTCGTTGCCATACCTGTGTAACCTCTGCACTCGGGTGGCCAGAACGCGCGGACGGGGATGAGGCCGTTCTAAGAGCTTGTTCGAACCAGCTTCTAGCGAATCATGTCGATGGTGTCTTGTGTCACCGTATCGAAGGTCGTGACCGACTTCGCGTTGGCCTCGAAGGCGCGCTGGGCCACGATCAGGTTGGAGAATTCCGTGGAAATATTTACGTTCGACGCTTCGAGCGACGAACCGTCGATCGTGCCCCGATCGCCCGTGCCCGCGGTGCCCAAGCTTGCCTGCCCCGATGAAAGGCTCGCCTGATAGTCATTTCCACCAACCGGAGTCAGGCCCTGTTCGTTGGTTACGGACGCAATCGCCAACTGCGCCAGCGGCGCGGTGAGGCCGTTCGAGTAGGTCGCGGAAATGACGCCATTCTGGTCTACGCTCAGGCCCTGATACTGGCCGCTCGCATAGCCATCCTGAGGCGTCCCGCTGGCCGCGGACGCGGCGGCAGTCTGGGTGATCGTCGGATTCCCGTTGGCGTCGAAGAGGTTGAAATTGAAACTGAGATTGTTCGCCCCGTCGGCAAGGCCGGAAAAGGTGACTCCGCTGACGTTGGCAGCCGGACTGGTCAAAACGCCGGATCCGTTGAACTGAAGCGTGCCCGTCGCGGCAGCATTCGCGGTCGCGCCCGGCACCGCGATCTGATAGGTCCATTGGCCTCCGCCATCGGCAGTGAAGGTCGCCGTCCCCTGTTGCACGTTGCCCAGCGAGTCGTAAAGCGTTACCGGCACCGGCACCGCGGTTCCCGCGGCCGCCGTTGCGTCCAGGTTCATGTCGATGCCTAAGTTCTGAGTGGCCTGCGGGGCCTCGGTCCCATTGATCGGAATCACTATGGGGGTGGGCGAGCCGTTGGCGTTGATCGTTCCGTTCACGGCCGGATAGCCCATCACATCCAATCCATTCGATGTAACCAGGTTGCCGTTCGCATTGGTCGTGAAGTTCCCAGCGCGGGTAAGAAACTGTTGCCCCCCCGCATCCTGGGCGACGAAGAAGCCGTCGCCATCGATGGCCATGTTGCTGTCTACACCGGTCGGGTTGATGGTCCCGGTGGTAAAGTTCGTCGCCGTCGAATCCACCTGGACGCCCAGGCCCTCCTCGATCGGATTTCCGGAGCCGGACTCACCAAGCTGCTGGTAGAAGAGGCTGGAAAAGGTAGTGGTCTGATCCTTGTATGCCGTTGTGTTCATGTTGGCCAGATTGTTGGCAATGGTATTGAGGGCTGTTGAATCTGCTTCGAGCCCCGTGAGCGGAATCGAAAATGACGCCATGCTTGTTCTCCTGAAGATCGGCCTTTATGCGCGGCTCGATCCTGATTTTGAAAGAACTTTTACCCCAAACGGGAAACTGGAGACGCCGTTCGGCCTCTCTGGCTCCTCAATGCCCAGCGACAGCTTTAGGCCGCCAGCTCTCGGGAATCGCCGAATTGCCGGACATCGAAGGAAGGCCATCGAGCACGGCGGCGGCATTGGCCGGAGTGAACGGATCCTTTGCCGTCGATTGCCCGGTCGATTGTCCCGTCGATTGTCCTGGGGATTCGGCCTGAGGCTGGAGCGCTGTGTAGCTTGCGTGCGCGTGCGCGGCCTGGGTTGAGAGCGGCGCCAGAGATGTACTCGGGTTTTCCGCTGTCGAGGCGTTGGTGGCGCCGCTCGAAGCAGTGCCGGAGGTCGTCGAGGACGGATCGATGTCTCCCACCTCTTGATTGATTGAGATGAGCTGTTGGAGGCTGTTGACGTCGACAAGCTGATTCACATACTCATTGGGATCCGTATCCGCCGTCGGATCTTGGTTTTGGAGCTCGCTGACGAGGAGTTGCAGAAAATCATCCGCGGTAATAGTCGCCTCGCTCGTCGAGGGGTTGGAAGTGGAGCTGGTGCTTCCCGTCGAAGAAGTGCCGCTGCTCGAAGTTACGGCAGCGTTCGGCCGGGCCGCAGCCCCCGGCCGGGCCAAGGACTGATGCTGTTGCTCCGCCTGGAGCTGCTCAACAATGCTGCTAAGATTCACGTCTTTGCTCCTCCACGATTTTCAAGATCACGACTCTCAAGATCACGATTCTCAAGATCACGATTCTCAAGATTGCTCGACCAGAGCCTTGTTGCTGTTGCCGCGGCCCGGTAAAAATGTTTTAAGCCCGGAAGCTAATCCTCTGCCCCGTCATCAGGACTGAGCTTAGAGGGTCGGCTCCGCCTGAGACTTCCGAGATCCCCATTGAGACTTCTGAGATCCCTTCTGAGATCCCCCCTGACATCAACGACGGCTGCGGCGCTTGAGGCCCATGCTGCGGCTGCGATCCCGAGTGCTGCCCCTGCGATCCGGAGTGCTGCCCATAACCTGTATCGCTCGTTTCTCCGCCCGGGCCCCCGCCTGGGGAGAATTGTTGCCGGACCGAAACTCCGATTTGGTTTACCTGCACCTGGCGATCCGCGAGGTGGCTGTTCAATTGCGGCAACAGAGACTGTAGCGTGTCCTTCCCAGTCAAGGACCCGGACTCGAGCGCGGCGGTCAAATGTCCGTCCTGTCTTTGCGCCACCACCGATGTCCATGAATTCTGCGAGTTCGTGAAACCGGCTTCCACGCGATTCGGCGAGAGCTGCCATACTGAATTCCCGGCCGCGGCGCCACCCGAGTCGAGAAGGGCGTGGGGGTCGGCGCTGCCCGGCGCATCGGCTGAGGTTCCGGCGCGGCCGGTTGTTCCAGCATGCAAGATTGCATCCGGCGGCGGCGGAGCGGACATGTCGGGTGGCGATTGTCCAGACGCCAGAGACAGGGGACCGTGACTCACCACCGCCGCCGGCGCTGCCTCATGGACCGGTGGTGATGCCGGAACGGCGCTGACACTTTGCGCTGTCGCCGGTTGGGCTGACGTTGAAGCGGAATCGCCAGGCACGCTTGAGGCTTCGGTCGAGCCAGAGCCGGCAGCCGTCTCACTGCCGTCGCTCGAAGTACCGTCTTTTGCGGCCGTGGAATCGCTCGGCGCGCCGGCCGCCTGAACCGCGGTAGACGCGGTAGACCCGATAGACCCGATAGACCCGATAGACCCGATAGACCCGATAGACCCGATAGACGCGATAGACGCGAGCGTTGGCTGCGGCTGCCCTGGAGAATGCTGCTCGCCCTGAACCAGACTGCTTACCAGGCCACCGGCCGCGCCGCCGGCGAGGTCATCGTTTTTTAGAACGACCGGTTGCCCGAGTTGTTCTGAGCCCGTGGCCAAGGGTATTTTCGGGGGCGCGGCGAGGTTCAGGGCAGCAGAAATCGGAGCAGGTGGAAGACTCGCTACCGGTTTGCTCTCGATCGATGGCGAAACCGGTATCTGCGCGAGCGCCGCGCCGCCCGCGGCTGCTGCCATTACCGGCGCATGCCCAATCTTTAATTTCTCCTGAGATTTCTCCTGAGATTTCTCTTGGGATTTGCTCAGGGCTGAACCTGTTGCGGTGATCTGCTGGGGAGCGGACGGAGTCCAATCCTCTGCGGATCTTGAACCCTCCGCCGCGAGAGCTTGGAGGTTCAGCCACGCCGGGGAACTGGGCTCGGGATTGTTCGCGTCGCTGGCCCTGACCGTTTGCGCCCGCGGTTGATCTCCGGCGGTCGCCGGCGGGCCTCCAGCCGAGTTCTCTTTGATTTGTGCCTCCATCAGGAAGGCGGGAAACAGCCGCTCAGACGCAGTGGCTGCCCCAATTCCTTTGCCCGCGCCCGACGTCACCGGTGACACGCCGATCGGTTGAGCCGGGATGTTGACCGCGATGGTGGCATTCATGCAGAGGATTCATTGCAGTTTGTCTGCCAACTTTGAAAATCACGGGATTAGCCGGAACTTATCTTCGCCGCTTGTGGCGCGACTCTCATACCAGCGGCGGCCCTGAAAAAGATCTTCCATGGCGGCCCTGGTTTTGCGCTGCTCTTCCATCCGTTGCTCTTCGGCCGCGTCGGTCAGCAGCTGTTCAAGCTTTTGCCGCTCCCTCCGCCGCTCTAGATATTGCTCGCGCGCGGCCCCGGCTTCTTTCTCGAGCGCGGGAAGAGCACGCGCATTGCGCACAGCCAGAACACGCTGGATCTGCGCTTCCGACTCCTCCTTCAGCCAACTGTCAGGTTGAGCGCCCGCTTCGGCCAGAGCCGCATTTCTCCGGCTCCGGGCTGCGCGCTCCTCGGCCAAGGCCTGCTCAATTCCGGTTTCGACCTGACGCACTCGAGCCGCCGCCCTCTCGACCGCCATGCGCGCCAGATCTTCTTCAAGCTGGCGAATCCAATGCAGCCGGTCGAGCCGCCTTCCCAGGCTCCCGACTGCTCGAGCGCTCAGGCCGCACCCGCCTTGGACGCAGCTTCGAGCCCCGCGACGCAGTCGGCAAAACTAACCCGCTCCTCCGCGGTCTGCGCCAAAAACCGCCGGATGCCGGGCATCGCGCGCAATGCCTGATCGAGCTCCGCATCTGTTCCCGCCTTGTAGGCGCCGATGCGCACCAGATCCTCCGAGCGAGCGTAGGACGCGAGCAAGCGGCGCACCCGAATCGCATATTGGCGATGTTCCTTGGTGGTCACCGAAGTGATGAGCCGGCTCACGGAGTCGAGAATAGCGATCGGGGGGTAGTGGCCCTCGGCGGCGATCGCCCGGCTCAGAATGATGTGACCGTCCAAGAGCGAGCGCGCCGCGTCCACGATAGGATCCTGCAGGTCGTCACCCTCCATCAGCACACTGTAAAAAGCTGTGATCGAACCCTGGACGAACCTTCCAGCACGTTCTACCAGGCGCGCCAGCTTGGCGAAAACAGAGGGCGTATAGCCTTTGACCGTGGGAGGCTCGCCGGCCGCCAGCCCTACTTCCCGCTCCGCCATCGCATATCGCGTCAACGAGTCCATCACCAGGAGCACATTGTTGCCCATCGCGGCAAAGTACTCGGCAATCGCCGTCGTCGTGTGGGCGGCGCGAATGCGCATCAATGGAGACTCGTCCGAGGTCGAGACAACAACGACCGATTTGCTTCTGCCTTCCTCCCCAAGTACATCTTCAAGAAACTCGCCCACTTCCCGCCCACGCTCGCCAACCAACCCAACCACCGTAATGTCGGCAGAGGTGTTGCGGGTCATCATCCCAACCAGCGTGCTCTTGCCGACCCCGCTGCCGCCGAAAATGCCGACACGCTGGCCACAGCCAACCGTGAGCAGGCCGTCGATGGCGCGGATTCCCGTGCCGATCGGTTCGTCAATGAGCTGACGGCTCATCGGCGCGAGCACCGGACGCTCCAACATCCATGTATCGCGCAACTTGAGCGGGGCGCCTTGGTCGATTGCCTGTCCCAGCGAATTCAGCACTCGTCCACGCAGCGCATCGCCAACTCCAATCCTCGGTCGAACACCGAGCGCGGCAACAGCATTGCCAAACTGAATTCCTCCGACTCGATCGAGCGGCATCGAGATCACCTGGTTTCCCCGGAATCCAATGACTTCGGCCAGGCGCCAGCGGCCTGTACTGTCGAGAATTTCGCATTGTTCTCCCAGGGTGCAGAGTGGTCCCTCGGATTTGACTGTCTGCCCCACAGCTTCGACCACCCGTCCATGCCAACTCCAAGCCGGACGCTCCTCGAGAAGCTGGAAGTAGGATCGCAGCACAGCCAACGGATCGGGCGCCGGTCGAACGGACGCATGGAGGCGATCTTCCGGCTCTTCCGGTTCCGAGGAGAGGGAGCTCGATTCAGAAAGCGGCACTGGGTGTCCTCCCGTCGGCCGGGGCCACGTCCCCGGCATCGCCGCCCCGCCGCGTGGGAGCTTCGCGCAACAGGTCGAAGAATCCGCGGCCGATCTCCTCAAGCTGGGCGCCGATGCCCAGCTCGATCGTTCCCATCTGCGATTCGAGCACATAGTCACCGGGCCGGAGCCGGAGATCTTCGACCAACTTCGGCGGTTTGGGAAGATTCGCGAGCGCATTTTTCCAGCCATCGCCCTCTGCCACGGGAACACGGAGAACGGCGCCCGTGCTCTCCTCCAGGCGATCCAAGGCGGCGCGCACAATTCCGGAGAGAAGCATGGAATCCATTTGCGCCTCACGGTGGAGGACCTTTTTCGCGATCTCAAGCGCCAGCCGTACGACTTCACCCTCAACCCGCCGAAAATAGTCCTCGCGTTCGCGCCGGAAAGCCTCGAGCGAGGCGCCAACAGCACGGCGACTTTCAACCAGCGCCAGCTCGAACTCCGCCGCTGCCTTGCTGTGTCCTCTTTGTTCGCCCTCCAATCTGCTTCGCTCGATTGCCTGGGGCAGTTTCCGTTCGAGATCCGCAAGCTGTTTTTTAAGCTCGCCGATCTTTCCCGCGGCAGACGCCTCCTCATCTGTGCGCTGTCCTTCCTCCGTGGGGAGCAGGAGAACGGGGGAGGCGGAGCGTTGCCCCTGTTCAGGGGACGGAGACCGGCCTAGCTGTTCGAGCGTGAGGTATCTCAGCCTATGAGGCTGATCTTTTATATGGTTTTCAGGCGGACGGTCTTCACGCGATATATTCATCGTCGGCCTCCGGCTTGAGATAGAGCTTCCCTTGCGCCTCAAGCGCTCTCGCCAGATTCAGAATTTCGGTTTGCGCCTTCAGGATGTCCCGCCCGCGCACCGG
This sequence comes from uncultured Acidobacteriaceae bacterium, assembly GCA_963746665.1. Classification (GTDB taxonomy): domain Bacteria; phylum Acidobacteriota; class Terriglobia; order Terriglobales; family Acidobacteriaceae; genus PALSA-350. The sequence goes on from CAVVBW010000002.1 coordinate 51,450, forward strand.
TCCCATCACTTCGATATCTTCAAGCAGCATCTCCACGGCTCGCGAGGAAAGAGCGCCGAAGAAATGCATGCGGAGATTCTCTTTGGCTCCCTTGAGCGCCATGGCTAAGAGCCCCTTGTCGATGTGGGGAACGATCTCCGACATACTGGCCGCCGGAACCGTGACAAAATCGTCAAAGGTAAACATCAGATTCCTGATGCTGAGCGCCATCTCGGCGTTCTCGCGCTCGATCGCCTCCAGGATCTGCTTGGTGACCGTGGCATCCATCCTGTTCATCAGATCAGCGACGACCTTGTATCCGGAATACGATTTGCTGCGGTCCCGGCCAAGCGATTCCATCCTGCGCCGCAGGATGTGGCCAACCTTTTGCGCCATTTCTTCAGAAAAGTGCCGCATTTCCACCAGCCTCTTGACCACCGAGACGCGCAACTCTTCCGGAAGCGCCAACAGGACTTGGGAAGAAGCGCGTGGATCCAGGTGAGCGAGCACCAACGCGACCGTTTGAGGGTGCTCATCTTCCAAGAACTTGGGCAGCTGCTGCATATCCATTTTCTGCAGCAGGGCGAGCGCCAGATTGCTATCACTGGTCTCGCGCGAGCGTTCCACCTGACTCAACAAGGCTTCCGCGCGTTGGTTTCCAAATGTCTCCACCAGAATCCGTTTCGCATACTCCGGTCCGCCGAACGCCAGGTATTGCTGCGTCTCCACCAGCTCGTGAAACTCCTCGAGCACCGCCTGTGCCACCTCCGGAGACACTGCCTGGAGCGACGCGATCTCTTGCGTCAGCCGCTCGATCTCCTGTTCGCTGAGCTGCTTGTAGACCTCTTTTGCGTGTCCATCGCCGAGCGCCACCATCAAGACCGCGGCTTTCCCTATCCCCGTAACCGGCATACCGGCCGGCGGCTCGTGCGGTGCGGGTAAGGCAGGCAATCTTCTTTCCACTCTTCCCTCCTGTTTTGATTCGGATTTGCCGGTATCGTTTTATTCGGATTTGCCCGTATCGGTGATCCAGCTCTTGACCAACCGCACGACCGGGGCCGGTTCTTGCATCACCCTCTCGGCGACTGCCTCTCTGAGCATCCGCGCCCTGCTATGCGGCCGGACGCCAGTTAAATCAGGCAGCGCCTCACGGAGATTCGCAGTCAGGTTCTCGGGCACCACCCGTCCTTCCATCCCCGAGGACAGCTCAGTGCGCGCGAATTGTTGCTGAACGCTCCGGCCGACCGGCCGAAAAACAAAGAAAAACAGAAGGAGAAACATGGCTATGGGCCCCAGCAGCCACATCGCCGCGGAGACCTGATCCGCGCGTGGGGCAATACGCTTGAGAAGGGTAGACGGCGGGGGAATTGCGTTGTCTGCAAAGGTGATGTTCTCGACCGCGATCCGGTCGCCACGCGCGGGGTCGAAGCCCACGGCTGCCTTGGCCAACTCTCCCATTCGATTGAGTTCCTTCGAGCTGAGCGAGACAAACTTCCTCTCCGCTCCCTTGCCGCTCCCAGCGGTCATGAGCTTGTCGTTGACCAGGATGGCGACCGTCAACCGTTTGACTTGGCCAGGCCCTTGCACCACATGGCGTGTGTGTTTCGAGACCACATAGCTGTTGTTCTCCTGGTGAGAGTTTTCGCTCGAATTCGTGGCCGGCGGAAATAGAGGCGCCGCGGCTGCCGGGGTGGCGCCAGTGGTCGCGCCTCCGCCATTGGGTGCGTTGCTCGCCGTGCCGGGAATGCCCGCGGGTCTGGTCTGCCCGGCGCCGTTGCCTTGATCGGAGCGTTCGGTCGAGGTCATGACCGCTCCATTCGGATCGTAGGTCTCCTGCGTATCATCCTGGTCGGCGCTGTCGAAATCGACATTGACTGACGCGCGAATATTTTCTCTGCCGGCAATCGGCTCGAGGGTTGCCATCAGCCGATCCGTGAGCAGCTGTTCGTAGGCTGCCGCTTGGGTTTGCGCGTCTTTCTGGCCGAAAAAGGACTGTCCGTCCGCATCGACCAGGGTGACACTGTCAGGGTCAAGCCCATCGACGGCGCTCGCGACGAGCGTCCGGATCGAGTCCGCTTCGGCATCCGATAGCCCCCGCCGGGCAAGCTTGATGACGACCGATGCCTTCGCCCGCCGCTGCTGGTCCTGAAACAACGAATCATGCGGCAACACTAAATGGACGCGCGCGGATTGAACCGCCGCGATGCTGCTGATGGTGCGCTCGAGTTCCCCCTCGAGAGCGCGCTGATAATTCACTTGCTCGTCAAACTCGGATCCTACCCAATTCGGCTTATCGAAGAGTTCAAACCCGAGCCGGCCCGATTGGGGAAGACCCTTGGCCGCAAGACCCAATCGCGCCTTATCGATCAAGGTGGCGGGAACGCGTACGGTGGTTTCGCTCGCGTCCAGCTGGTAAGGAATCTTTTCCGCCGCAAGTTCCGCCGTTGCCTGCTCGGCTCCTCTGGGATCCATATCCGTATAAAGGGGCCGCCACTCAACCCGGGTCGAAAGCCATGCAAGGCCGCCAGTCATCAGGAGCATGCCAAAAAACGACATGCCCACCCACCAGCGTTGGCGTGGCGTCATACTGGTCATCCATCGCCGCTGCATTTCAAGCACAGCAGGGCCTATTCGCTTCAGGGCATCGGGCATCTAGAACCTGTTATTAACTTGTAGGGCGGACAGCGTTGTGGGCGAAAATGGGGCCAGACGAGGCGAAGTTCGCAGTCCGGGGTTCCCGCCGCGCGATCTTTGCGCGCTGGGATGGAGCGTGTGGCAGGTCCCATACAACGACGACGGTAAATATTTGGTCGGACTTTCACTCAAAGAATTCTGGCCCCATTTTCGCCACAACCCCAGGGTCCCCGGCAAGCTATGCTTGCTGGGGTGGAAGCCGGAGGGACGGGGCGGATTTTCTCGATCGCTGTGTCGCTCGTCGTTCGAAGACGCCCGGTATTCTTCACTCCTCGCTCCTTGCGCTCGAAAAAATCCTCTCCCGTCGCAGCCGCCCTATAAGTTAATAACAGGCTCTAGAGCCTCTAGAACTGCATCGAGTTCAATTGCTCATACGCCGAAACCGCTTTGCCACGAACCGCCAAGGCCGTCTCAAACGCGAGGTCTGATCGTTCCGTAGCGATCATCGCCGCATGCACGTCCACGCCCGTGCCCTGAAGGACTCCATCCACCTTCGAGGCGGCGTCGGCTTCGAGTTTCCCCATCTGCTGGAGCGCATCCTGAAGAACTCCGGCGAACGGCGTTTCCGAAGCGCCTGAATGGACCGCAGTCCCAGCGGCAGACGCAATGGATGAACCGCCGTCATGCAAGGCCGCGGTGGCAACGGAACCAAGAGCTAAGGGATTCACCATTCCGTCTTCACTTCACCAAGTCGATCGAGGCTTGGAGCATCCCCTTCTCTGCTTGAACCGCGGAGGCATTCAACCCATAGGAGCGAGTGGCGCCCATCAGATCGACCATCTCCGTCATGGGATTGATATCGGGAAAGTTCACATAGCCGCTCGAGTCCGCATCCGGATGTCCCGGCTCGTAACGGCGCAGAGGCGCCCCGGAATCGGCAGTCACCGCGGATACTTCCACACCCTCCACTCCCTGGCCTCCGTCCATCTGTTCAGCAAGCGTTTTGCCAAATGGAGACTGTTCCATGGGCGTTGCGGAAAAGACGACATGCTGGCGGCGATAGGGTCCTCCGTCTTCAGTACGCGTGGTGTCGGCATTCGCCATGTTGGCCGCGACTACCTCTGCCCGGATTCGTTCCGCCTGGAGCGCCGTCCCACTCAGCTGCATCACTCCAAATAGATTCATCGTGCGCCGCCTCCTCAAAGATGGGGCTATTTGTCCGCGTGAATCGCGTCTGAGATGCGCGTAAACTCACGCTTCAGCAATGCGGCCGCGGTGCGGAATTCTAACTGAACTTCGGCTAGGTCCATGCTTTCGCGGTCGAGCGAGACATTGTTGCCATCCGGCCGCTCGAGCAGGCCTCCCACCTGGCGCACCTGCGGCCGTTGCGGCGGCTCCTCGACCCCCATGCGTTCGGCCATCACTTGGCTTTGAGCGCGAGCGAACTCGCCCTCGAAGTCGATATCCTGCGTCCGGTAGCCAGGAGTATCGACGTTGGCCATGTTGCTTGAAATCAACTGCATTCTGTCCGTAGACAAGTCGAGATAGCGGGAGATTTCATCGGCAAGAGGCGTAGACACTTCCATGGTCGGCTCCTTACTCCAATCTGAATGCAGGAGAAGGGCCAATCTTTCCCGATTAGAGCTAAGAAATGTCTTACGTACACTCCGTCTGCAACTGCCGGCCACTTCCGAAGCGCAACTCGGCCGTGGTGATCTCCGGCCGCTCTTCGGCGAGGATGTAGCCGCGCTCCAAAACATGTTCGAGCTCGCGCACCCCTCCCGGCCACGGGTGGCCCATCAATCGTTCAAGCGCAGCCGCATGAAGTCCCTTCACTGGCTGATCGATCGCCAAGCGGCGAAGGAAGTGCTCCGCCAGCTCGGGAATATCCTCCGGCCTTTCCGAGAGGCTGGGAGTCGTCAAGGGAAAGACGGCCAGGCGGAAATAGAGATCCGCGCGGAAATTATTTTCTCGAACGCGCTGCTCCAATTGCCGATGGGTCGCGGCGATAACCCGCACATCCACCCGAACCGCCTCGTTTTCGCCAATCCGTTGCAATTCACCTTGTTCGAGAAATCGCAGCAGCTTCGGTTGCAGAGGCAGAGGCATTTCGCCAATTTCATCCAAAAAAAGAGTCCCGCCGTTGGCCGCTTCGAGTCTCCCTAAACGGGCTTGCATGGCGCCGGTGAACGCTCCCTTCGTATGCCCGAAGAGCTCGGCTTCGAGCAGAGCCTCCGGAATCGCCGCGCAGTTCAGCACGATGAAGTGGCTGCTGGAACGCTTGCTCAGGCGATGGATGGCGCGCGCCACCAACTCTTTGCCGGTGCCCGTCGGGCCTTCGATCAGCACCGTGGTCTTGCGGGGGGCGACTAAACGGATCTCGCGGCATAGCTCGAGGATTGCCGGGCTCGAGCCAAGCAGCTCGGGAAGTCTTAAGAATTTGTCTTGCTTATCTTGCTTATCTTGCTTATCTTGAAGGCCGCCCGCGATTGCCGTCGATGGGGAGCGCGGCATCGTGGTTTTCAGATTCGTATCATCCGCTGTTCCGGATTCCCGCCGGTCCGGCTCGCTCCGCAATTCACCCCCGTCCGAGCCATGGCGAAGCGCGTACAAGAGCTCCTGACGCCTCCAACTCTTCACGGCTGCCATCTCGGGTGCGCCCATGTCCTGTGTGAGCAGATCCGTACGCGGATATCTACGCCGGCACTCCGAAATAAGTTCATTCACCTCAAGATCGGGAAGCCAGGAGTCCAGGATCAATGCTTCGCAATCGTGGTCATCCAGATAGAGAAGCGCTTCGGCGCCTCCGGCCGCCTGATGGACCTTCCAGCGCAGCTGCTCTAATACCTGCTTCACCCTTTGGCGAAAGCATGTGTCCGCGCTCGCGATGACCACGGTGGCGGAATGTTTCGCCGGGACGGCGGGGAGACTCTCAAGGTGTGCCATGTTGGGGCCCTATGGAAGTATGGGTTGGATTGCGATTCAGTCGGTTGCAATGCACGGCTGGAGGCCCAGGCTTGCAATCTGCAGATAGAGCACGAGCGTGAACTTGGCCGCGCTGCCCAGGGCGGCGAGGCTGCCCCCCATTCCCTCGAGAAGCGCTTGAATGCGCGCCGCCTCCGGGAGCTCGCGGCTCTCGAATAAGAACTCCCTCGCTTCGAACGGATGGGCGTCCAATGAAAATTCCTTCATTATCCGCTCTCCTTGGGTCGAGGGAACGGTGAAGTGGAGCTCCACGCATCCTCTCCCTGGAAGATGGCCGCTGATCTTCAAAGCGCCATCTTCCACCGCCGCCTGATCCAGAGCCCGAAGAATGAAGTGGAGCACCCGATCGAGCGCTGCGCGGTTTCCCCGGCATGCCAGGTCAGGCATCGGCAGAGCTCTCGCCCCTGGTCCCAAACCGCGTCCGGCATCGGCGAGGCTATCGCTGAAAAGCTCCGCTAGACGGATCGGGAGACAGGCCGCGCTTCGCTGACGCTCCTCAAAAAGCTCTGCCATGAATCGAAACGTTTTCGCAGCCCTCCGGAGTTCCCGGTCAAGGTCCAGTTCCACGGGGCTGGGAGCCATCTCGCCCTTGAGCTCGCTCATCCAAAGCGCGGCAGTCAGAGGCTGCGCCAGCTTATGCAATGCTGCTTGAAAGAAGCGCGCATGGCTCGCCTGCAGGTCGCTTTCGCGGTGGGCCGGCCAGTTCTCGTGCTTCGCCGTCTCCCGGTACCTGGGTTTGAGCACTGCTCGGTCGTATGACATAGCCTTGTCCTCGAACGGTGTGAATAAGCGGTTGGTTAGAGCCTTGGTCGATCTTGCGTCTTAAGTAGTTCACATACACTTCGACCACGTTCGTCCCGCTCTGCTCCGGCATATCCCACACTTGTTTCAGCAGCGTCGTGCGAGGCACGCAGCGCCCTTTGTGTTGCATGAGATATTCGATCAACGCATATTCGCGTGCGCTCAATTCAATACTCTTGCCGCTTCTCGCCACGGAGCGGCGAACGGAATTCAGCTCCAAGTCCGCGCACCGGAGAACCGGCTCCGGGGCGGCGCGCGCGCGGCGGACGAGCCCGTAGACCCTTGCCGTCAATTCACGCAGCGCGAAAGGCTTCGCGAGGCAATCATCGGCTCCCAACTCGAAGCACCCCAAACGCTCTTCAAGACTCAGCCGGCCGCTTAGCACCATGACTACGGTTGCATTGTCCGATTGCCGGGCGGCGCGAAGCACATCTGTTCCATCGCAACCAGGGAGATTTAGGTCGAGGATCAACAGATCAAATGCCGATTCCGCAACTTTGGCCAAGCCGCTTGCGCCATCGCTTGCGATCTCGACTTGGTGACCCTGTGCTTCGAAATGCCGGCTTAAGAGCGTGGCCAGAGCGAGCTCATCTTCAACGATCAGCGTTCGCATCGATCAAACCCAGGCGGAGAAATGCAAGATTTCACCGTACATCGCGCCATGACGTCGAAATGCTTCTGAAACTCGCCTTTGCCGGCCTTCACTCCCTGACTTGGTGGCTCCATCTTGCTCCTCGTGAAACACACTCTAACTACCAACCCTCATGCTTCCGGCGAAGAATGTGCGAAAAAATGCCCCGCGCGATCCAAAATGGTTTTGATAAGAAACTTTCTGTGAATGGGGATTTCGCGTTACATCGGTCAGCAATCATTCATGCAGATCGAACAAGTTGATATACAATTTGCGGCTTCTCATGACCGGCTCTCCGTTGACTTCCGTCCAAGATCGACTTCTAGAAGATGCAACCAGTTCTATTAACCCTCGGCGAAGACTGCCGATAACTCTCTCGTGCCTTGGGAGAGGAATTTCCATGACCATCCGAACGAGAAGAAAATTGTGGGGTGTTGCATTCCGAGTTGTCGCCTTGACTGTTGCGATCCTGCTTTGGAAGTATCTCGAATGACGGCAAGGCATTCGATCGAATCATTGTTCCAGCTATGGTTCCAGCTTCTGGCCCAGATTCTGCCGAGGGGTCTTGGGTAAATCGGCGGCCCGCGTGAGATAAGCTCCCCGACGTGGTCCGGCAGCAACAGGCTGCGCATGAAATAGGGGTTTGCCGGCGACCATAAGCAGTGCCGATGTATCCGTCGATACGCGGAGGGGCAGAATGGACCCTGGCTGAAGATTATTGAGCGCGTGAGCGCTCACCGTGACGATCGGCAATTGCAGTGTGGCTCCATATTGGAAGCGCAACGCGCATTCCTGAAGCTTCTGCCTTAAGGCAGGCGATGGGGTGCGGGTCGTCTTCTCCACCGTAATGGCGCGGAGCAAAACATCCGAAGCCAAGCCGGAGAAAACAAATTGCAGGCTGCCTTGTACCTGACCAATCTGCATCTCGAAGTTGAGACAGAGAGCATTGTCTCGCACCGGCATAGCTTGTCCGTGATAGGAAGAGAGTAGCCGCTGTTGGTGGCGTATTTCAATGCCCACCGAGCTCCAGGCATTGCTCAGCTCTGCACACACCTCCTGCATCACGCTGCCGAGGATCGATACTTCGATTTCGGTAATCTCCGCGGACTCCGGGCGAAGGCAACCGGTGCCGTTTCCTCCGAGAAGCAAATCGATCATTGGATCGACCAGGGCGATACCAAGGTAAGCGGAGCACGCGGCATCGACCGGATGCATCCTCAAAGAGACAACATAATGGTCATCTGGCGCGATATTGCCCAGAAATTCGCCGAAGAGAATGCGTTCGACCGAGGTCAGGCTCACCCGAACCGCTGCACCAAGCCAGGCAGTGAGGCGAAAGCTGGCCCCGCGGGTAAAGAGCTGAACCAGGGCCGTGAGTGCCATCATTTGGCTCGAGCTGATTGAGTTTGTGGAACCGAACTTGACCGGCGCCACATTGGGCTCCCTGGCCGACGCCACAGCCGCTGGGGATTTCTTCAAGATCCCATCAGGCGCATTTTGCCCCAGTTCCGGATTTTTCATAAACGAGTGCACCTGCGATCGGCATCTCTACACTCATCGGTTCGGATCGCAAGGACAATACACCACAAGCTAACTTTCACTTGGGGCCTGTCGTATTGGGAAAGTTCGACGTGCCCGAATCAAAATGGAATTCCTGCGGGCATTGACGATGTAATTGCCCTGATCGCTTGAGAGCGTCGCTGTTTCTCCGATGAAATTTGTCAAGCTCGGAGATTTGTCATTCGGCGCGAAGGCTTTCGGCCTTTGAATCAAAACGGAACCAGTCTGCAACTTTCGATTTTGCAACAAGTATTGGGGACTCTGTTGTGCGTGATTATATAAATGTCCCTCATCAGCCGATTGCATGGATTCGTGCAGGAAGATATGTCCATAAAAGAGTTATTGGTCCTATACGCACTGGCGCTGGCCCTGCTTGTCATTGGTTTCCGGACCGTCGAGCGGAGCGCGCTCGGGCTTAAGAACCTCCGTTGGCTGAAAGCAGCGTTTGGCGTGGTCTGTGGCGGTCTCATTCTGGCGCTATTCAGATCGTCGGCGTCGCCATTCTTCACTGTCATCGCCCCCCATCTGGCCGTTTTCTCGGCGCTGGTTCTGTTTCATCAGGCCATCAACGACGTGCTCGAATTAAACGAGCGGTATATATCCTTGAGCATGGTGCTAGGATTGGCGCTTCTGTCAGGGTTGATCGTCTTCACCGGTGGCCATCCCAATGTTGCAATGCGTATCTTCACACTTGACTCGGCCGAGGCGCTCCAGGCGAGCCTATCGGTCGTTGTGCTCTTCCGCTACCGGAATTCGAGGCTCCATTCTCCCGTTCGTCTCACCGGATACTTGACGGCCTGCATTGTAATACTCCACCTTTTTCGTATCGTCTTGACCGGCGTCCAGCCACCACAGTTCGATCTTGCGGAATTGGGCGCTGCTCAGGCATTCATCCTTTCTCTAAACTTTATCCTCGGACTCGGCGCCGGTTTCAGCCTCATTTGGCTGGCCGTTTGCCGCCAACGCAACCAACTATGCGCGCTTGCGCTTACAGACGGATTGACAGGTCTGCTGAACCGCCGCGCTTTTGAGGAAATACTCGAGCAGGAGCTGGCCGATGCTCAACTGCGCGGAACAGAGACAGCCCTAGTTCTCATCGACGTCGACTTCTTCAAAAGCATCAACGATGAACACGGACACTCAGCCGGAGATGAGATTATACGTCGCATCAGCTCGATCCTTCGGGCGGGGGCTCGCGTATCCGATAGAGTAGGTCGCCTCGGAGGGGATGAATTCAGCATCATGCTGCCTGATACGGATCTCTCTCAGGCATCCATGATTGCCGAGCGCATATGCCGGCAATCAGAATCGCGGAACGGGCGCCGCTTGACCGTCAGCGTCGGCTTGGCGGTCAGCAGCATTACAGACACACCGGAGTCGTTGCTGAAGAAAGCCGATGCGGCACTCTACAATTCAAAGCGCTCCGGCCGCAACATGGTCACCTCTCACCCGCCGCCCCGGACAGGGCTGCCGTCGAAGCGAGGCAGCCGTCCAGCTCGATCGCTTTGGTGCCGCGCCACTAGCAGGAAAGCCCGCTGAGCATTCATTCCAGCCTGATTCGCGTCGGCTAGCTTCCGAGGTGATGAAGCATCTCGAGCGAGAAAACAAGTCTCTGGACCGTCGCTTCCCTGCTCCTGGGCAGTTGCTCAAATTGACAGCCGTAGAAATGGGTCGACAATCCGTCATTTTCAGCCTTTCGATGAGTGATGACGCGCAGCGTGACTTCCAGCTTCCCCCACTCAAAAAACTCCAATACCGCGTTCTCGAGCAGGGTGCCAACCGGAAGCGCTTCGGGTGAGATCGTATTGGATTGCAATTCCACTCCACCAAGGGAGAGGTTGTTGATGTTCAGACTGATCGTTGCACGATTTGCGAGTTGAGCAGTACAGGGACAAGGGCGAAGGATCCTCACCTTCGCACGGTAATGCTCCCGCCGCTGGAGATAATGGATTTCCAACGGCAAAGGCGAGAGGAACGCAGGCGCTCCAGAAAATACCGTCTCCACCGGTGCCGGCTCCTTAAAGCGCAAGGACACGCCACCGAGGTTGGCGCTGAAATGGATCTGGCTGGCGGAGAGAATTGCTTCGGTCTCCTTGCGATTGCGTCCGTAATCATAAAGGAAGCTGCCTGAATTCTCATCGACGTCCAAAAGCATGGTCACGACTTTACGGTTCGGCCCGAGCGTCAGGAGAACAGATCTCTGTCCTCGCTGTATATCCTGCATGAGGCGCAGAACCTCGCTCGGCTTGATCACACGATAGGCATCGTCAGATCCTTCAAGGCGACTGGTTGCTTTCATCGCATTTCCTTCGTTCAGGGCCGGTCTTCAGCCCGCAGAAATCGACTCACGCTGTGACCGTCGATCGTGCGCAGCCCTTCCAGTGCACTATCGGCAGTAAACGATCTATAAGTAAGTATCCCCGCGGAGACGGGGCTTGATTGTGTGGGCCGCTCAATGCTGTCTGAGCGGGGGCCGCTACCGATCAGGTCCCCTTGGACGTCCCGTTGACCTGTGGACTCGCCAGACGGTATCTTTCAAAGCATCTGGTGTTCGGGAAGGCGGTGCAAGTCCGCCACTACCCCGTAACTGTGAACGCTGAGAGATCGGCACTCTGTTTGAAGCCACTGGGGCGTTTGGCCCTGGGAAGGCTGTCCGATCTCGATGAAGCGCAAGTCAGGAGACCGGCCAGATGCCAATCTGGGCTTATTCAACTTCGATGGGAGAGTTGAAGAGCATGACCACGGGTTTCAGACTCACGGGTTTCCGACTGAAGATCGCGTGGTAGCTGCCTCAGGATCACCTCCCGCTTTGTCTTTGAGCGTTCGCCTTGCTGAACGCCGGAGAGCGACGTATGCATCCAGGTTCGGCTCCAGGTCCTGCTCGGGATTCGGCTCGGGACGTGACTCTTGTCCTGGGCGGTGTCCGTAGCGGTAAGAGCCGTTACGCGCTCCAACTCGCCGCGCGTGCGCAACGCGTTGTATTTCTTGCAACGGCTGAGCGGCGCGAAGACGACGAGATGCAGCGCAAAATCGAGAGGCACCGTGCTGAGCGGCCGCAACATTGGACGACGATTGAGGAGCCGCTCGACTTGGCTGGCGCAATCGGATCGGTCACCAACTGCGATCTGCTTCTGATCGACTGTCTCACGCTCTTTGCGGGGAAACTGCTCGACGTTCATGGCGAGAATTTGCCAGCCATAACTGCAAGTGTCGATGCGCTCTGCACTGCATTAAATGCCTCGCACTGCTCAGTCGTTCTGGTCTCGAACGAGGTGGGGAGTGGAGTTGTTCCAGCGTTCGAGCTGGGACGGCGCTACCGCGATCTGCTGGGCGAAATCAACCAGCGCGTGGCCGCGATTGCCGATCACGTCTTCCTCATGGTGGCAGGATTGCCACTCACGCTCAAAAGTCCACGCATGGAGGTCCGCGCGTGAGGTGGTCTTCTGTTTCCGTTCTGAGAGAACCACCGTGAATTACGCCGACGGGCTGAAACCAGTTTGTCAAAGCCATTTACCAGCAGGGTGTCGGGAAGCGCGGTGCAACTCCGCCACTACCCCGTAACTGTAAGCGCAGAGAGACGTGCAGGGAGTTCAACGCCACTGGAGCATTGCTCCGGGAAGGCAGCACGGGCTTGATGACGCGCAAGCCAGGAGACCGGCCCAGCTGCAGTTCGACCCGAGGGGGAATATGTCTGTTGCTTCTATACGTCGATTGTCAGCCTGCTTCTCTATCGTGTTTCTTCTCTTCTTGCCTCTAGTAGCGAGGACGCTACAAGCGCAACAGACCGGAAGGCTCCATGGAGTGGTGCACGATCCTCTGGGCTCTGTTGTGACGAACGCTTCGGTCGATCTCATCCGGAATGACAATGTCTTGGCCAGCACAAAGACGAACGATGAAGGCGAATTCCATTTCGATATCGCGGCTTCGGGCCGGTACGGAATCCGGGCTTCGGCTCCTTCTTTTCAGTCGGCCGCAAGCCCGATCGTTTATCTCTCGGCAACGAGCGCGGTTGAACTGAATGTCACACTAGGGACTCCAACTCTTACGCAACAGGTGACTGTGACCGCGACGGGGGCTCCAACGCCAGAAGCGCAAACAGGCGCTTCCGTGACAGTGCTTCCCGCGGAAGATTTCCGCTATTCGACGGAGGTCGAGGACCCGCTGCGTTTGGCGCCAGGTCTCGAGGTGACGCAGACGGGACAGGTAGGCGGCACCACCGGACTCGATATCCGCGGAGGCGCGACCGACGCAAACAAGGTGCTCATCGACGGCATTCCGGCCAACGCCATCGGGGGCGCGGTGGAATTCGCCAACCTCGCGAGCGTCGGGATCCAGTCGATCGAGGTTCTGCGGGAGCCGAATAGCGCGCTTTATGGCTCCGACGCCCTGGCAGGCGTGGTGAGCCTGACCACGCCGCGAGGCTCGACGGCTCTTCCTCTCATCACCTACGCCGGAGACGCTGGCAACTTCGGCACCTATAGAAATGAGGTAACTGCAGGCATGGGCTATCGGCATTTCGATCTCTATTCTGCCTTCGCCCGCATGGATACCGGCAACAGTCTTCCGAACAGCGAATTCCATAACGCCACGTATGCCGGTAACTTCGGTTGGGCTTTGAACTCGACGAACGATCTTCGGTTCACTGTGCGTCACATCGTTGTCTCCGGCGGACAGCCCAACGCGATTGCGTTGTACGGCATTCCCGACGATGGGCTGCAGAAGGAACAGGACAACTACTATGGCCTAACCTGGAACAATCTGACCACCGAAAAGTGGCACAACGAACTGCGGTATGGCGGCGTGCGGCTGAACTCCGAGTTTAGCGAGTTTGGCGCAACCGGCATCTTTGATCCGGCAATTGGTTACTGGCTCGGCGCTCCCGTCACCATCACCGGGGCGAATGGCTACTCCGTCTCAGGTCAGGCGATCTTTCAGTACAGCGACCAGCCATCGCAGTATCTCTCTCCTTCCAGCCGTGATTTTGTATATGCGCAGAGCGATTACAGCGTCACGCCGCACATTCTGGCGCTGGGGGCGTTCAAGTTCGAGCATGAACATGGCTCGACCGGATACACCGGCGGCACGCCGAGCAATATCGATCGCGACAATTACAGCTACACGCTGCAGCTTACCGGTGACATCAGGAACCGGCTCTTCTGGAACCTGGGGACGGGCCTCGAGGATAACGGCCTCTTCGGTTTCGCGGCGACACCGCGGGCTTCGCTGGCCTATTATCTGGTGCGGCCGTCGAACAGCGGCTTCTTCACGGGGACGAAGCTGCATGGGAGTTTCGGCAAAGGCATCAAGGAGCCCAGCGTATACGACCAAGCGAACTCGCTCTATGGACTGCTCGCGCCGATCTCGAACGGCTCCGAATTGATCGAACAGTACAACGTCTCTCCGCTTGGAGCAGAAGATTCAAGAACATTCGATGGCGGCGTCGATCAGCAAATCCTGAATGGGCGGGCGCTTCTCGGTCTCACCTACTTCCATAACGAGTTCACGAACGGAGTCGAATACGTGCCGCAGAACGGACTCATCGAGTTGGGTGTTCCGGCCGCGAATCTTCCACCGTTCGCATATGGGGGTGCGTACATTAATTCGCTCGCATTCCGCTCGCAGGGCGCAGAAGTAGAGCTCCAGTACCAGCTTGGCAACCACTTCTTTGCGCGCGGCGGTTACACCTACACCGATGCGATTGTGCAGCGCTCCTTCTCAAGCGACAACCTCCAGCCGAGCTTCAACACCTCGTCGGACTTCAGCAACATTCCGATTGGAGCTGACTCTCCACTCGTGGGAGCGCGGCCATTCCGGATTGCGCCGCACACGGGATACTTCGCGATCAACTACACGCGATCAAAGTTCTACACGACCCTTACCGGAACACTTGTCGGCAGCCGCGACGACAGCGATTATCTCGTGGATCCTAACTTCGGCACGAGCTTGCTGCTTCCAAATCGCAATCTGCTTGGCGCGTATCAGCGGCTTGAGCTGGGAGGTGGCTACCAGGTCACGCGGCGGGTGAACATCTATGCCAACATCCAGAATCTGCTCAGCGAACACTCCTTTGAGGCATTTGGATACCCCGCCCTTCCGTTGACCTTCCGCTCGGGAATCAGGCTGAATTTGGGAGGGGAATCATGGAGTCTAAGGTGAGCCGAACTGTCATTGAGGAACTCGTCCGCGGCATCGAGCCGCCGAGCGAAGAGTGGCGCCAGAAGGCGCGTCAGCGCCTCGACACCCTCACCAAGCCACTTGGCAGCCTGGGGCGTCTCGAGGACATCGCCGCCCAGGTCGCAGCGATTCGCGGGGAACTCGGCGATTCTGTCAGCAAAGCCATCTACGTTTTTGCTGCCGATCATGGAATCACAGAAGCGGGAACCACAAAAGAGGGAATCACAGAAGAGGGAGTCAGCGCATATCCACGCGAAGTCACCCGGCAGATGGTTCTCAACTTTCTGGCTGAAGGAGCAGCCATCAACGTGCTGGCAAGGCTGCACGGTGCCGCACTGCATGTGGTCGATGTGGGAGTGGACGCTGATTTCGGCTCAATTGCTGGCTTGCTACACCACAAGGTGAGAGGCGGCACGCGCAATATGCTGCGCGAGGCGGCAATGAGCGAGGAAGAGGTCGAGATGGCGTTGAACATTGGCTATCAGCTTGGGTCTGAAGCTGCGGCTGCTGGCCATACGATCATTGCCATCGGCGAAATGGGAATTGGCAATACGACGGCAGCCAGCGCCGTGACCTGCGCGCTGACCGGCGCGACGGCGAAGCTCGCCACGGGACCGGGCACCGGAGTCGAGCCTGCCGCGTATTTGAATAAGGTACGAGTGGTTGCGGCGGCAGTTGATAAGCATTGCGGCTCGTCCGCTCGTTCCGAGCCACGGGAAATTCTGCGCTGCATTGGGGGGCTTGAGATCGCAGCGATGGCCGGCATGATGTTAGCTGGCGCCCGCCACCGGCTTGTTGTTGTGCTGGACGGATTCATCTCGACCGCTGCAGCAGCTCTTGCCGTCGGCATGGCGCCCAATGCACTCGGTTATCTCATCGCAGGCCATCGCTCGGAGGAACCGGGACACAAGCTGCTTCTCGACCATCTCCAGTTGACGCCGGTGCTTTCTCTCGGAATGCGGCTCGGCGAAGGCACGGGAGCTGTCCTTGCGATGCCAGTCATCGAATCGGCTGTCGCGCTTTACCACCAGATGGCAACCTTCAGCTCAGCCGGAGTGAGCGGGGCCACACCGTGACACTGCTGGCCCAAATGCGGCAAGCATGGTTCGATTTTCTTGGAGCCGTGCAGTTCCTGACTCGTCTACGGGCGCCGTCAATCCCGTACGAGCAGGACTCGCTGGCGCGTGCTGTGAAATATTTCCCTATCGTGGGATTGCTGATCGGTTCAGGCAGCGCACTCCTGTATACCCTGCTTGCCCAACACCTACCGTTGGCGGTCGTCGCACTGCTGATTGTGGTTTACCTTGTCGCAATCACTGGCTGTCTTCATGAAGACGGTCTCGCGGATTCCGCCGACGGCTTCGGCGGCGGCTGGGAACGCGAAAAGGTGCTTGCCATCATGCGCGACAGCCGCATCGGCGCCTATGGTGCCGTAGCACTGGCGTTGAGCCTGTTTGCCCGGGTTCTCCTCATCGCTGCGCTACCTCGAACTCAGGTCGAAGCCTACCTCATCGTGGCTCCCGTTCTGAGCCGCTGGACAACACTGCCGCTCAGTTTTTACCTTCCTCCGGCGCGGGATCGCACCGAAGGGGGGGGCGACGGACAAGGGGCTGACGGACAGGGGGCCGGCGGACAGGGAGCGAGGATCGCGCGTCTTACGACCAGAGGCAACCTGATGATTGGAACTCTGTTCATGTGCGTGATCGTATTTGCGCTGCTACGCACTCGTGCCCTTCTCCCAATCCTGGCCAGTGTGGGCGTCACGCTGGGGACAGCGCTCTATTACAAACGTCGGATCGGCGGCATCACAGGGGATTGTTTTGGAGCGACAAACCAACTGGCCGAGATTGCCGTGTATCTCTGCGGAGTGTGGGCTTGATGGGCACTTTGCTCTTCATCCGGCATTCCGAGACCGACCTCGCGGGACGGTTCTGCGGGCACTCGAATCCACCGGTCAACGAGCGAGGAGGGGAGGCTCCTATGAGCGAAGCGAAGATGCGGGTAAAAGAACTCGCGGCTTGGGGTCTCGATCGAGATGAATATCGTCCCGCGGTCTATCGTGGTAATCCGGATCTTGCACGCGCTCTCGTAACCGGGAGAGCAGCGTTTGAAGCCATGCCAGCGCTCGTGAGATCCGGCGATTGTGGATTGCGAGAGCGGTTGGAAGAACAGGAGTCGCGGGCCGACCTTCGCACCGAGATGGCCGGGCTTGACTGGTTCCTCGGCGTCGTCGATCTTCGCCTCCTTCTTGCTTTCCAGCGGCGGATCGTTCTCGATTCGGAAGCGCAGGAAGCCCCCGTGCCCACTGCCGATGACCGGGTTGGCCTGATAGACCTGATAGATCTGTGCTTCGGAAGGCCCAAGCCTATTGTCTGTGACGCTATCCGGACCGATGCATCCGTGGTGCTTCGCTCCGTGAATCCGAACCTGCATTTCCGTATTACTGACGACAGTTCCAACCCGATCGCGATTCATTCGGGCAGTCCATTCTTTGAAGTGGCGCAATACCGGGACCGCTGGTTTCTGCGGGACGGCTATCATCGGGCATTTCGTTGTTTAGAGGCCCGGGTCTTTCATCTTCCGGCGGTGATTGTGCGAGCTCGAACGCTTGAGGAGCTCGGCGCCGTGCATCCATGGTTTTTCCCGGAAGAAGTGCTTTTCTCAACCACACCGCCGCGGGCCATCGATTTTCTCGACGATGCGCTCGTCATTGAAT
This sequence comes from uncultured Acidobacteriaceae bacterium, assembly GCA_963746665.1. Classification (GTDB taxonomy): domain Bacteria; phylum Acidobacteriota; class Terriglobia; order Terriglobales; family Acidobacteriaceae; genus PALSA-350. The sequence continues at coordinate 68,930 of CAVVBW010000002.1, forward strand.
ACCACCGCTCTCCTCTTATCAAGGCGCTTCGCATCACGGTAGAGGAGACTTATACCCTTCGAGGAGAAAACCTATGAGCATTGCAACCAAGCGTGGCGACGGAGGACAGACGGGACTCGCCGGTGGCATCCGGGTTTCAAAAGCCGATCTTCGCGTCGAGTCCTATGGCTCAGTCGACGAGCTGAATACGCATCTCGGCTTTGCCCGGAGTATTTGCCAGAACAAGGAGATCGCGACATGGACCGAGGAGATCCAGAGAACGTTGTTTCGCGTCGGGTCTGCGCTCGCGACACCACCGGAAAGCAAAAAGAAACCGCCCGTAATCTCCACAGAAGATGTGGACAAGCTAACCGACCTGGTCCACAAGATCGAGACGATAGAAGGGATCCTCACCGACTGGTCGCTTCCTGGAGGGCACACGGAGTCTGCGGCCTATGAGATGGCGCGGACCGTCTGCCGCCGAGCCGAACGCAGCACAGTTCGCTTCGTCGAGAACGGTGGAGTGGTCCAGCCGGAGGTGCTGGCCTACCTGAATCGTCTCTCGGACGTGATCTGGCTCTTCGGCCGTCTGATCGAACACAACGCAGGCGTCAATAGCCAACTCCGTGATGAGAGCCATAGTGGCCCCAAATTCTCGAGAGCGTGGTGAGCCATCCGATGAAGCCGCATCCTCCCTTCAACGAGGCCGAGCGTGCAGCAGTCTACAGGGTCATCGCGGAACGGCGCGATGTACGCCGGGGCTTTCTCGACGCGCCTCTGCAGGACGATCTAATCGGACGTCTGCTTGCCGCGGCGCACAGCGCGCCTTCCGTGGGGTTGATGCAGCCATCCCGGTTCATCGTGATCCGGGATTATGGCATTCGCAAGGCTGTCCATCAGATCTTCGAGGCAGCCAACAGGCGGGCTGTCGATAACTATAACGGCGAGCGGGCCGAACGATATTCCGGGTTCAAACTGGAGGGAATCCTCGAAGCGCCACAAAACCTCTGCGTCCTATGCGATCGGGGGAGTGAGCGCGGCCATGGACTGGGACGGCAGACCATGCCGGAGACAGCGATCTATTCAACGGTCTGCGCGATTCAGAATCTCTGGCTCGCCGCGCGCAGCGAAGGCGTCGGCGTCGGATGGGTCAGCATTCTCGATCCGGTGGAACTCTTGAAACTCCTCAACATTCCTGGTCATCTGACCCTGGTGGCTTATCTCTGCCTTGGTTACGTGGAGGGTTTCGCTTCAGAACCCGATCTCGAACGTTTGGGGTGGGAAAAACGAGCTGACCTCAAGACGGTTGTCTCGTACAACCGTTATTCCGAAGACGGCGCGCCGTGACGGCCCGCGCTGTCATGGTTCTCGGCACAAGCTCACATGCCGGGAAGTCTCTGCTCACGGCGGCCCTCTGCCGTATTTTTGCCCAGCAGGGCCATCGGGTCGCGCCTTTTAAGTCGCAGAACATGTCTCTTAACTCTGCGGCTACCGCCGAAGGGCTTGAGATCGGACGCGCCCAGGCACTGCAGGCCGAGGCTGCAGGGATCGCACCGTCGGTTCACATGAACCCCATTCTGCTAAAACCCGCGGGCAAGATGACTTCACAGGTGATCGTTCTCGGCAAGATCTGGGGTCGCCTTTCCGCCGCGGAGTACCACCAGCGCCGAGTCGAAGAGCTGCTGCCGGTGATTCGCAAGAGCTATCAAAAACTCGCCGCGGAGAATGATGTGATTGTTCTTGAAGGCGCAGGCTCCCCGGCCGAGATCAATTTGAAGCAGCACGACATCGTAAACATGCGCATGGCTGAGATGGCGGACGCCTCGTGCCTGCTGGTCGGCGATATCGATCGCGGAGGCGTTTTTGCTTCCTTGCTGGGAACGGTCGAGTTGCTGGAGCCCGACGAGCGGGCGCGCATTCGCGGCTTCGTCATCAACAAGTTTCGTGGCGATGTTTCGCTGCTCGCGCCCGGCATCCACACAATGGAAGACCGAATCGAAAGACCGTGTCTCGGCGTTGTGCCCTATCTTGAGCATCTTTCGCTTGACGAAGAGGACAGCCTCGGATTGCCCGCCCTCGATTCGCTTGATGGCTCCCAATGGTCCAATGCCAGCGCCGGCAGGCCTCTGCGTGTCGCGGTAATTGCGTTTCCCTCACTTTCAAACTTCACGGATTTTGATGCGTTGCGATCGGAACCGTCGGTTGCGGTTCGGTTCTGCCGCAAACCGGAACAATTGCGCGGGGCCGATATCGTCATCCTGCCCGGCAGCAAGCAAACGGCGGATGATCTGCTCTGGATGCGGACCGAAGGGCTGGAGCCGGCTGTGATCGAACATGCCAAGACCGACAAGACCGGCAAGACCGGCCTGATAACCGGTATCTGCGGAGGTATGCAGATGCTAGGAGAGCAGATCCTCGATCCTGAAAGGATCGAGGGATCGGAATCGATTCGAGGTCTCTGCCTGTTGCCGATCGAGACCACCATGAGCCCGTCGAAGATCACCTTGACTGGCACAGGGCGGCTCGTAGCGAAAGCCCTTTTCGGCCAGCCGGTTGGGAACATCTCCTTGCACGGATACGAGATCCATGTCGGCGAGACATCCTATATCGGACAGGCGCAGCCCTTTGCCCAGCTCGTACGGCAAACAAGAGTGCCACAAGAGTCGGTAGCGGATGGCTGTATCAGCCCAGACTCTCGAATCTTTGGCACGTACCTTCATGGCCTGTTTGATGGAGATGCTTTTCGCCATGCCTTTATCGAAGCAGCGCGCGCGTTCTGTCATCTCGCGCCCGCTACGGAGCTGGACAACTGGGGATCGAAACGGCAGGAATCTCTTGACCGGCTTGCAAGAGTTGTCGGCCAATCGCTCGATATGCCGAAGATCTTCGAGTGGGTCGGACTCCGATATCACACTCCCCAGGCACGAGAGACGAACGAGGCTGCGCTATGAACGGCCGATTGTTGCTTCCCGCGGTTTATCTCGCAGACCAGATCGCGGGTGATCCGGAGTGGCTTCCGCATCCTGTCCGGCTGATGGGATGGGCCATCACGAAGGGCGAGGCACTTTTGCGGCGATCGGGCCAGAGCGGCGAGAGCGAACTGCTCGCCGGTGCGGCGCTCTCGGCAACGGTCGTTTCCGCGAGCTACTTTGTAACACGGCTGACAATCGCCGAGGCCTATCGCCGCTCGAAATTGCGGGGCTGGCTTACGGAAATCATTCTTGGATGGACCTGCATCGCAGCCCGCAATCTTGAGGATGAAGCTTCGCTTGTCCTTACAGCAGTCGACTTGGGAGATCTAACGCAGGCACGTAGCCGTCTTGCGCGCATCGTTGGACGAGATACCGGGAATCTCGACATTCACGAGATCAGCCGCGCAGTGATCGAAACTGTAGCTGAGAGCGCCTCCGATGGCGTGACTGCGCCGCTCTTTTACATGAGCCTGGGCGGTGTTCCGCTGGCGATGGCCTACAAGACCGTCAACACGCTCGACTCCATGATCGGCCATGCCAACGATCGGTATTTCTATTTCGGCAAGGCCGCGGCTCGCCTGGATGATGCAGCAAACTTTGTACCGGCGAGGCTGACAGCTCTTGCGATTGTGGCTGCGTCCGGGTTGGCCGGGGGCAACGCGGGCGGAGCATGGAAGGTCTGGTTGCGCGACGGAAACAGGCACATGAGCCCCAATGCCGGCCAGCCCGAGAGCGCCATGTCAGGAGCACTTGGAGTGGAGCTTGGGGGCGGAAGCTTTTATGAGGGCGAGTGGGTTCCGGCTGAGCCGATAGGCGAGGAGTTTCCGGCGCCGCAGCCCCAAGATGCTCGCAAAGCGATTCGCGTCGTCTCCACGGTCGCGCTGCTGGCGCTCGGCGCGGGCGTACTGCTGGGTGAACTGATTCGGTCGAGGAGGAGCGGATGATGGAGTTTCGGCCCTTCCACGGCGGGCAGCTTCGCCAGATTGCGGATCGCTTTGGGATTCCTCTCGCTGAGCTTCTTGACTTCAGCGCGAACATCAATCCCGAAGGTCCACCGGCAGCCGTACTTTCCTGCCTCCGTCTGTCACTCGATACCCCTTCGATCATCGCCAATTATCCGGACCTCGATGAAATGGACCTCAGGCGGTCCCTCGCGGGCTATGCCGGCGTTCGGCCGGAGAATGTAGCGGTAGCAAACGGATTTGTCCCGCTGCTGGACGCCACGCTTCGAAGCTTGCCTGTTCGGAGATGCCTCGTACCGGTGCCCGCATTTGTCGAATACCGCAGGACGCTGGAGCGATCCCGGGTCGAGATGATCCCTCACATCCTTGCGGCGGATTCTGACTTCGGCTGCAAGGCCGCGGACCTCTTCAGCAAGCCCTGCGATGCAATTCTGCTTGCGAACCCTCAAAACCCGTCGGGCGTCTTGTCCTCTCGCGAGACGCTGCTTCGGATTACCGAAGAAGCAGCGGAGCGGAACATCTATGTTCTTCTCGACGAGGCCTTCATTGACTACAGCCCGGAGGCCACATTCGCACGAGAGATCGACCGCTTTCCGAATTTCATCGTATTTCGTTCCGTAACGAAGTTCTTTGGCATAGCCGGGCTACGAGTTGCTTATGCGACTGCCAATAGAGAGCTCTGCAGGCAGGTTCAGGATGGGATCGCGCCATGGTCTGTCACTTCGCTGGCTTCTCTTGCAGCAGGCCTCGCAGTGCAAGATGAAGCCTATGCGCGACACACCATCGCGCTCAACAACGAGCGGCGAGACCAGATGCGAGTAGCCATTCGGAAGCTCGGTATCCACGTCTATCCCTCTGCGGCCAATTTCCTTCTTCTGCGCTTGCCCTGCTCTATCGATTGCCAGCCATTCTGGGAGCGTCTGATCCGCGAGCACAAAATTGTCCTGCGCAACTGCGCCAATTACGAGAGCCTCTGCGACGGGCACTTGCGCGCCGCAGTTCGCAGGCATGCTGAAAACGAACGACTCGTCGCAGCTCTCGCATATGAGGTTGAAAAGGGCTGACAAGGACGTTACGCGCCTGAGAGAGCGGCGCGGCGCTCAAAGCAGGTGCGCAACGGTCGTGGTACAAAGGAACTAACCTATGGCGCCCCAACCGGGGCTTAAAAGGGAAGCCGGTGTGAATCCGGCGCGGTCCCGCCACTGTAAACAGAGATGAACCGCTCGTAGCACCACTCGGCGATGGCGCCGGGGAAGGTGAGCGGTTGGCATGAGATGCCATCTGTGAGCCAGGAGACCTGCCAGGGGGTTGCTGCAGATTTCTGCGAAGGACAGAAACGATGCGCTTGCTTCAGGAATTTCGTCGTCTAGGCACTTGTCTGCCTAACTTCGCAGCGAGATCGCGAAAGCGCTCGAGAACCCTGCCACCCCAATTTCCTTTGGTTGCAGTTCTTCTGCTGTCGTGCGCCGTATCATGGCCGCAAACTAGGGCGCAAACAAAGCCTCAGCGCATTGTGTCGACCGCACCCAGCATCACCGAGACACTCTTTGCGTTGGGTATCGGCGACAGGGTCGTCGGAGTCTCGCAATTCTGCAATTTTCCGCCCGAAGTCCAGAAGCTCCCCAAAGTCGGCAGCTACATCAAGCCCGATGCCGAGGCCATTGCACGGCTCGCGCCAGACCTTGTTGTTCTTGAGCGGAGTTCGAGCGAACTGACCGAGCGGCTGAACGCGCTGCATATTGCCTTCATTGAAGTCCCACACAGCACGCTCGAAGATATCTTTGCGGAGATTCAGCTCATCGGGAAGGCCGCGGGCGTTCCAGATCGATCCGCCAGCCTGATTGCGCAAATCAAAGGTTCTCTCGACGACATTCAATCCAAGGCGAAGGCAATGCCTTCTCCGCGCGTGCTGGTGATTGTCGATCGCGAGCAAGGTACTCTCAACAACCTCATCGCGGTCGGCCCCGACAACTATGTGAATCAGATCCTTGAGATCGCGGGTGGAACCAATGTTCTGGCGAAACCCGGTCTGCCACAGTACCCGCATATTTCGCTGGAAACAGTTTTGCGGGAGAATCCCGACGTCATCATCGATCTGAGCGGCACCCAGGAAACGGCAGCAGCTCGCAGGGCCTCGCGCGCCGCGACCCTGGCCCTGTGGAATCAGTATCGGGACCTAAGGGCCGTGAAGAATGGTCATGTCTACGCTGGAACGACCGACTCTCTCGTTGTTCCAGGCCCGCGAACCCCGATCGCTGCGCAGCGGCTCTTTGATTTCGTCCACGGCATCGGCGGTTCCGATTGAACCGCCTGCTTGAAATCGAGGATGTGAGCTTCTCTTATGGAAGCCGATCGGTTCTCGATTCCATTCGCTTTTTTGCCGAAGAAGGCGAGTTTCTGGCGCTGCTCGGAATCAACGGCTCTGGAAAGAGCACCCTGCTCGACATCATCTCCGGCTTTCGCAGGCCAGAAACCGGTTCGGTCACGATCAGCGGCCGCGGCCAGGGAGAGTGGAAACGCCGGGAGATGGCGCGGCAGGTGAGTCATCTGCCTCAGTCGATTCATGCAGACTTACCCTTTACGGCAGAGCAATTGGTCGGCATGGGAAGATACCCACACACCGACCGCTGGTTCGAATCAGAAGAAGATCATCGACATATTCGCGCTGCGATGGAGCGCACTTCCTGCTGGTCGCAGCGTCATCGTTCCTTTGGCTCACTGAGCGGCGGCGAACGCCAGCGTGTACTCGTCGCCGCATGTCTTGCACAGAACGCCGCCGCGCTGCTTCTCGACGAGCCATCCACCTTCCTCGACATTGAACAACAGTTGCACTGCTTCAGCGTGCTCCGCGAAGAGGCGCGCGCGGGAAAGCTCTGCATTGCAGCCACGCATGATCTGAATCTGGCGCTGACCTACTGCACCCGCCTCCTCATACTCGCGAACGGAGTCATCGCGCATGACATTCGAACAGCGGAAGCGCACGACAACAAGGAATGGCTGAGCCTGTTCTCGACGCGTCTGGACATGGGCAAGACCCCATCCGGGTCGCCGTGGGTATGGTATCAATGAGCGCCACGCAGCAGCTCTCGTTCGTCGCTCGATACAGCCTTGCGCTCTCGCTTGCAATATTTCTCGTAGCAGCTCTGCTACTGCCATGGGTCGGCGCGGGTCCCATCAGCTTCGCGCGTGTGTTGCGACATCAGTCTCCGGATTACGAGATCCTGCTCCAGCTCCGGCTGTCCCGCACACTTCTCGCGCTGGTTGCTGGTGGCGCGCTGTCGCTGGCAGGAACCCTCTTTCAGGCAATGCTGCGCGATGCGCTGGCTACGCCGTACACGCTGGGCATCTCCGCGGGCGCTTCGCTCGGGGCGGTTGCCGTGATCGCGATTGGAGGGGAGACGTTCCTGGGAATTCCGATGACGTGGATCGGCGCGCTGGCCGGCGCATTCGGCGTTCTCATTTTGGTTGTCGGCGGCGCATTCCGTCAGCGCCAGATCTCTGCATTCAGCCTGCTGCTCACGGGAATTGCGATCAACAGCATCTGCGCGGCCTTCATCATCATCCTGAGCGGCTTTGCCGGGATGTCGCGGTCGTTCTCGATTGCGCGATGGCTGATCGGCAGCATCGATGCGACCAGCTATGTGTCGCTCTCGGTTCTGGCAATCGTGGTGTTCTTGGTCTCGGCCGTGATCCTTTCGCAGTCTCGCAGTTGGAATCTGCTCGCGGTTGGGGAGCGATGGGCGGCTTCGCGAGGGGTGCGTGTGGGAGCTTTGCTCGGGCAGGGATACGTTCTTGGCTCAATTCTTGTGGCCGGCGCGATTGCTCTCACCGGCCCGATAGGGTTCGTTGGATTGATCGTGCCGCATCTTGTGCGTTCGCGCATCAGCCCGGACCATCGGCTGCTGATGCCCTGCGCTTTTCTGCTTGGCGGAGCGCTGCTCGCGCTTTGCGACGCGATTGGACGCATCGTGATGCCGCCTGCCGAGCTTCCCGCCGGCGCGGTGCTTGCTTTGATCGGAGGGCCATACCTGGTGTGGATCATTCGCCAGAGAACGCCCGCGGAGGAATTATGACCTCATATCGACAGCGCGTCATTCGTGCGGACGGGGCATCCGTTCTAAAAAGCCTTCTCCGCAGGAGCACCTGCCTGCAGAGTTTTCCACCGGGACAATACTGCCTGCGCGGCCTGATGAACCTGCTGTGCGGCCTTCGCAGCCTGCGTCGTCGGGGTCACATCGGCCCCTTGCAGAATCTGCATCATCTGCGAGGCCGCAGACTGCACTCCGCTGAGAGTGTTGAGGTCCGCTCCGGCCCCGCGCTGTGAAGCGCCTCCAACGAGTGCGGTCAAAGCAGCATTGGGTTCGCGGCCCGCTTGCTTCAGTTGCTCTTTGGCAGCACGAGCCGCCGGAATGATCTGCTCTAAATCGTCATAGAGCATTTTTGAAAGCGTGAATTGTTCTTCCAGGCCGGCATGCGGCGTCTCGACGCGTGGATCCATCCGCAGTGTCAGCGGCTGCGTGGTTGTTTCTCCGTCCGCAGTCAGCGTGACTGTGTAATTGCCCGGCATTGCCCATGGTGCAATCGGTTCTGGGGCGGTTTCATGCGCGACCGCTGCGATGGGATATTCCGTCCTCAAATCCGGCAAGGCCAGGAAATGCATATCCCACAGAAACCGATGCATGCCTGGAGTGGCCGCGAGCGTCTGCGGTGGCTGCACCCAGTAGGCGGGAATAGTCAGAAGCTGCGTGTCGATAGCTGGAACGGCATCGCCGCTCGCATAGCGCCGAACCAAGGCGCCGGCGGAGTCGCGAATCTCCAGAACAACCGGGCCACGGGTCGCAGCGGGCAGATTGTAGTCGAGGATTGCTCCGTTCGGCGGATTTTCTCCGGCTGGTTCATCGGGAGGCGGTGGCGTATCGGTGTTCATGTCCCAGCGCACGCGCGTTGCCGTTTCTGGAGCAAACAAGACCGGCTGCTGCGCCCTCGCGGCACGTTGTAACTGTCTCAGTGCCGTAATGTCGTCGAGTATCCAGAATCCGCGTCCATGCGTAGCGGAAACGAGGTCGTCGCCCTTCACCAGCAGATCGCGCACCGAGGTAGCAGGCATATTTTGCCGCAAGGATTGCCAGTGGTCTCCGTTATCGAAAGAAATATATGTCCCGCGCTCGGTTCCGGCAAAGAGCAGGCCGCGGACCTTGGTGTCTTCCCGGACGACGTTCACATTTTCGTCCGCCGGGATGCCCTGCACGATCTCGGTCCAGGTTTTTCCGTCGTTTTGCGTGCGATAAAGGTGCGGCCGCAGATCATCCAACCGCAGCGTGTTTATGGCGGCGTAGGCCGTGTGCGGATCGAAGTGACTGGCCTCTAATATCGATACTTTCTGCCACTCAGACATCGCAGGAGGCGTTACGTTTTGCCAGTGCTTGGCACCATCCGTCGTCAACCAGATCAGGCCATCGTCGGTCCCCGCCCAAATGCGCTGGCCGTCAATCGGCGAGGGCGCAATCGCGTAGATGACCCCGCGCCTCGCCGGTGGCTGTGACACCTGTTCGCTGTAGATGCCAATGCTGGCCGGGAGCCTGTAGGTCTCGCGCGAAAGATCGGGACTGATCTGTTTCCACGACGATCCACCATCCGCGGAAGACCAAAGCGTGTTCGCCGCAAAATACAAGGTCTTCGGATCCGTGGGCGAAAACACGACTGGCTGAGTGCGCACCACGCGATAATCTCCCTGATGTAAAGGATCGGGCGCAACCTCCTGCACCTGCCCTGTGCGTTTGTCGTACCGCGTCAGCCTTCCGCCGTAGACCAGGTTGGGATTTTTAGGATCGGGCGTGACGTAGCCGTATTCCTCCGCGGCCACGGGGTGCCAGTCGCGCATCGTGATCTCTCCGTCGTTGCCACGGCTGGCGATGCAGACCGAACCGCTCTCCTGCTGCCCGGCGCACAGGTGATACGGAAAGTCGTTGTCGGCGGCTACGTGGTATAGCTGCGCAGTCGGCTGGTTGTACCAGGAACTCCAAGTGTCGCCGCCATTCACGCTGATAATGGCGCCCTGGTCGCTGACCAGCGCGATGATCTTCGGATTGTTTGGATTGATCCAGATGTTCTGGTAATCGTCTCCGCCAGGAGCGCCGCGAAAACCCGACCATGTTTTGCCGCCGTCGGTCGACTTCCAGGTCACGATACTAGTGCTGTACATCACATCCGGATTTTTCGGGTCGAACTTCGGGACCGGCACATCGCCGCCGCCGATGCGCAATGCCGGCCGGGGGTCTGTCGTCGCGATATACCAGTGTGCACCGGCATCATCGGAGCGGTAGAGATGAACAATGCCCTTGATCGCCACCGATGCCAGCAACTTCCCGGGATCGCTGGGCGCGAGTGTAACGTATGCCTGAATGATTCCTTCGGGCAAACCTCCAGCCAGCTTGTTCCACGTCGTCCCTCCGTCGGTCGACTTGTAGATGCCTCCCCGCGTTCCATTCCACGCAGCATTTTCCCAGGGGCCTTCACGAGCATCCCACAGTGTGGCATATACAATCCGCGGGTTCGCCGGATCGATTTCGACATCGTTCGCGCCAATGTTGTCGTCGCTGCCAAGAACCTTCTGGAAACTGTTGCCTCCATCGAGCGAACGGTAGATGCCCCGCTCCTCATTCGGACCATACGGATGGCCTGCCACAGCGACAAATAACCGATCGGGATTGGCAGGGTCTACAGCCATCATCGATATTTGTTGTCCCTCACGCAGTCCCAGATGCGTCCATGTTTGACCGGCGTCAGTGGACTTGTAAATGCCATTGCCGACCGATAGATCCGGCCGGTGCAAACCCTCACCGCTGCCCACATAAATGGTGTTTGGATTCGACGGCGCAACCGCAATGGCGCCGATGGAACTGGTTGACTCCTTGTCGAAAATTGGATTCCACGTGCGGCCATAATCGTCCGTCTTCCAGACGCCGCCGTTGACGGCGCCGATATAGAACACATTCGGCTGACCCCCTACGCCGCTCAGCGCGCGTGCGCGCCCCCCTCGAAACGGCCCGATGCTGCGCCAATGCATGGTCCGCAACATAGACGAGTCCACAGCCTGCCCATTGGCCGAGGGGTTGGCACACCAGGCACCGGCAAGAAGAAAGGCCACTATCGAAACAAATTTGAGGGAAGAACGAGACAGGCGCATACGAGAAAACCTCCGCAATCAATTCCGAGGGTGGCTTTCCTATTACTACAATCACCGGATCATTTTAGAGTGGATTTTCGGCCCTTCGACGGGCAATGAGCTGCAAGTGATTAGGAAGGGTGAAAAATGCGGAAGGCAGCGGTCTACTGCTGAGGAGCTCCCATTCTCCTTATCGATGGGATTGGCTCCAAGCCCGGGGAGGTAGCTGATGACCTCGGTCTTGACCTGAAGCCACCAGCCCTCCGCTTTCTTCTTCTAGAAATGGTTAGTTAGAAACCGGTACTTCCGGGGCCTGTTGTTGCTTTCCTTCTACCGGCAGCCGGAAGGCAATCAGCTCACCAGGAAACCCTGGCCCGCTGATGGCCAATACGAGATATTGCCGGCCATTGAGCATATATGTCATCGGCGATCCGCTCTGCGGTGCGGGCAGATATACTGCGCCCACATCTTTGCCGGTTGCCTTATCATAGGCGCGCAGCATCGCCCCTCGTCCGTTGGGAGTAGTGACAAACGACGACTCCCCGGCGATCACGAGCGTCTTGGTAGTTAACACCCCGATAATGCCAGGGCGTCCGGTGCGCGGTATGTTCAAGCCTTTCAAAGCCGGATTATTCTTGACGTTATCGGGCGTGTCGCCGTGCGCGACCTGCCACAGGATATCGCCCTTGTCCAGGTCAAACGCGGTGATTCGTCCCCATGGTGGTTTGATCAGCGGAAGCCCTTGAATCTGGAGACCGCCGCCTCGCCTCCCACCAGCAGCATCCGGAGCCCTGGCGATGCCCTGAATGTAAGCCAAGGAGGATTTTTGGGGATCAGGTGGCACCAGCCCGAGCATCGCCGGCGAGGTTTGCGAATAGATGTACAAGCGATGGGTTTCCGGATCCCACGAGCCGCCGGGCCAATTCGCGCCGCCGGTCGATCCCGGCAGGTGAATCGTGGCCAGCGGTCCTTGCAGTTGGCTGACTACCGGAGGAGTAAATAGCGGTCCGATCTTATACTTCTTCACGAGCTGAACGGCGGCAGCGTGAAGTTCCGGAGTGAAATCAATTAAGTCGTCTTCGGTAACACCTTGGCGATCATATGCCGGTGGCTTGCTCGGAATCGGCTGGGTGGGGGAGTACCACTCACCCGGAACATCGCCTTTCGGCTCCGGCGTCTCTACAATCGGCCAGATCGGCTTGCCAGTCTCGCGATTGAAGACGTAGAGATAGGATTGCTTGGTCGGCTGCGCCAGGGCTTTCACCGTCTGCCCGTTAATAGTCAAATCAACGAGCATGGGCGCGCACGGGATATCCATGTCGAAAAACCCGTGATGCACCAACTGGTAATACCACTTGCGCTTGCCGGTGCGGCTGTCGAGAGCTACGATGCTTTCTCCGAACAAGCCCGGACCCGGCCGATCACCGCCGTAATAGTCACCAGTCGGCAGTTCCACTGGTAAGTAGATCAGCCCAAGCTGCTCATCCACGGAGATCTGTCCCCAGACGCCCGCATTCCCGGTGTAGACGTTGGAACCGTTCAGCCAGGTATCGCTGCCAAATTCCCCCGGCAGAGGAATCGTGTGAAAGATCCACAGCCGCTTGCCCGTCCGCACGTCGAAGCCACGCACGTAGCCTTTGACGTGCGTTTTGCTCGGCGGATCACCCCCGGCAAGGTGGGCGGCTCCGACGATCACTGTGTTTCCGGTAATGATGGGCGTGGAATGGAGCCCTATATCCTCTCCATTCGAACCCGAATCCAGATCCATCTTTTGATCATCATTCAGCTTCAAATCGACCACACCATTTACACCGAAGCTGGTCACGGGCGCGCCGGTCTTGGCGTCCAGGGCGATCAGCCGGTAGCCCGGGGTAACGTACAGAATTCGCTCCTCTTTGCCATCGGTCCAATAGGCCAGCCCGTGGCCGGAAAGCTTTCGCGGGGCATTTGCGCCCCGTTCCCCCTCGTTCATGCTGTGCATCCACAGCTCTTCGCCGGTGGCAGCATCCAAAGCTACGGCCGCGCGTCGAGTGCCAGCGGTTGTATAAATCACGCCGTGCACCTCGAGCGGGGTACCTTCAAACTGATACTCGGGCTGCGGACCGAGCGCTGCGGTATTGAAGCGCCAGGCGACTTCCAGTTTGTCAAAGTTACCCGCGTTGATCTGATCGAGCGGGGAGTAACGCCAGTTCGCGAGATTGCCCCCGTACGTGGGCCATTCTCCCTTCAGCGTGTCCATCGTTTGCCCGAGGCCCGGAAGGGTAAACATAGCGGCCAGGGAGGCGAGCGCAATTAAGTGATATCGAAGCCGAGCAATACGGAACATGGTGATCTGCCTCTCTTGTGACGGCTGGCGCCACGGGGCGCCTGCCTAAATACCCCATCCGAATTTATCATGCTTCATCTTCTCAGGAACCTTTCTAAACCGTTGGGTTGAAAAACGGCGCCAAATGGAAGGACACATCGAAGAGCAATTGGCCGAATTCGAGAGATCCCTTCGCAGCCAGAGCTTGCCCAGTTCCGGTGTAGCCTGACATGCGAGGCCGCCTCGATGGAAACTTGCTCTGAATTTCTGGACAACTCGAAAACTGGCACACCGGTTCGGGGTTTCTTGCATCGCGCCCTTACGCCCAGTGGCGACTGGATGGTACTGACCCATGGCGCGGGGTCGAACTGCCAATCTCCATTGCTCAAAGCATTGGCCGAGGCCTTCACGCTATTAGGCTTGAATGTCCTTCGATGCGATCTTCCTTTTCGACAATCGCGACCGCATGGCCCACCGCCAAAAGGAAGCGCCGTGCGAGATCAAGATGGACTGCGATCCGCGGTTGAGGCCATCCGTCGGGAAGGTGCTGTTCGAGTGTTTCTCGGTGGTCATTCCTATGGAGGAAGGCAATCGTCTATGGCCGCAGCGGCCGATCCGATGCTCGCCGCAGATCTACTTCTTCTCTCTTATCCTCTTCACCCACCGCAGCGGCCAACAGAACTGCGGACGAAGCACTTCCCAGATTTGAGAACTCCAACACTTTTCATACACGGGGCGCGGGATGGTTTTGGCTCGATTTCAGAAGTGGAACAGGCGCGAAAGCTGATTCCAGCACGGAGTGAGTTGCTATCGGTGCCGAACGCCGGGCACGAACTGATGAGTGCCCGTAATCGCACAGAGTTGCCGCCCCTGGTTGCGAAAACATTCCTCATGTTTATAGCCCAAGAGACCTGCTCCAGCGCCGCGGAGGCCACGATTCGAATGAGGCTCAAAGGGTGACAGTTACTCGCATGAAGGTGGCGGGGATGGAGATGCCGCCGTTTGCGCTTTTGTTCTCGGCCACATCACCTTTTGCTGGTTATTGCTTTTGCGCGGTAAAGTCTCCCTTCGAATCCGAAGGATCTGCCGCGATCGAACCTTTGATGGATGTCGCCGAGTCTAGAGTTCCCGCGTAGGTGAGGGTGTAAGGCGCGCCCTGATAGTCTATCTGGAATGTCCATGTGACCTGCTTGTCTTTTACCTCGCCCTTGATATCCAGCGTTTGATCGGCGGTTCCCTCGACAGTTACTTTGCAGTTGCCGGAGATCGCTGTGTCGGTCTGTTTTAAGGTGCAAGTCGTATTAACCGGAATATCGGCGACCCGTGCCGTCCACCTTCCAGACTCCCGAAACATCATCGGCCAATGCCGGAAGGCAAACGAACACGAACAAACAAACAATAACTTTCCTCATAGGTTTCCTCCGCTTCCTTTACAAACTGCTTGCGCCCGCAACGGCTGTGGGTGATCCACCAGATACACAACAATAATAAGCTCTCATTTGTGGACGCCAGTCGTCACTTACGGGACACCTTAAGGGACATCGGCCGCAGTTTAAATCCGCAGCCAGGACCCACTCGCTTTCAGGTCTGCAGGGTTCCTTCAAAGGTCTTGAACGCCTCCGGAGGGGCGTTGCCGTGTGCTGATCCCTCCAATTCGACTGATGCGCCGCCCCAGGCACA
Source organism: uncultured Acidobacteriaceae bacterium (assembly GCA_963746665.1). Lineage (GTDB taxonomy): Bacteria > Acidobacteriota > Terriglobia > Terriglobales > Acidobacteriaceae > PALSA-350. The sequence continues at coordinate 83,993 of CAVVBW010000002.1, forward strand.
GGCGTGCTCCAGAGCCTGTCTCATTGACGCTCCGGCCATAAGCGCGTCCAGCAGGCCCGCCGCGAATACGTCCCCCGCTCCGGTGGCGTCGCACACCGTCCGGGCAGTGGCTGGAACGGCGATTGTTCCGTCGGGACCGTGAGCGACGGCGCCTGCCGCGCCGTGAGTGACAACCACCCATCGGAGCCTGGGCGCCAGCGTCGCCGCCATTGTCATATACGGGTCCCTCGCCGTCTCCGCGGGCAGATCATCGGCCGAGGCCACTACCACGTCCGCTTCGCCTGAATATGTGCCGGAAGGCCAGTGCAGCAACACCGGTCCTGAAACAGCCCGCGCCCAGTCAACCGCTCCCTCGTAAGCGCTGCGGACGAACAAACCGTCGGGGCGGACCTCCGCCAGGGCGGACGGTCCGGGGATGGACGGCCGTATCCTTTGCATCGCCGCCCGGTCCAGCCCTCCGTCCACCACCCCAACGATGGTCCGTTCGCCATTCGGGTCAATGAGGATAAGGGTCTTGGAGCTCCGGCCCGGCCAAACACCTGTGAGTCTGAGATCGAGGCCCGCTGCCTCCGCCAGCCGGCGCGCCTCGGCTCCATCCATGTCTTCAGCCAAGATTGAGGCTACCAGCACCCGATGACCTGCCGCGCGCAGGGCGCAGCCGGCGTTCGCCGCGCCGCCGCCCAGCCGCCCCTTGAGCTCTCCGGCTTGCGATCGGCCCCATGAACGGCCTCCAGGACGGAGCGGCTGGCGCAGCCAAATTGGCCGGTCGAGCGCCACTGTGCCCATGACGAGAACAAGAGCCATGCGGTCACCGCCCTTCCACGTTGCCGGGAGACGACAGCATCCCAAGGCGTCGCGCGGAACGGTCGCTTGTGCGGCGTTCCTGCTCTTCATGGACAATCGCTCTCCGCATCTCTCCCATATCATAGCCATTCTGCCGATCGTACCGGCTTTCTTGCATCGGCCCGGAGTCTTCTCGCGGTAGAACTTGAGATGAGAAAGTCCGCGCCTGGCGGGCTTTTCGGGGTTCCGCGGTCGAGAGCCACATCGATGCAGACTCTATGGCGGAGAGAATTGCTTCGGTCTCCTCGCGATTGCGTCCGTAATCACAAAGGAAGCGGCCTGAATTCTCATCGACGTCCAAAGGCATGGTCACGACTTTACGGCTCGGCGCCAGCGTCAGGAGAACAGCTCCCTGTCCTCGCTGCATATCCTGCATGAGGCGCAGAACCTCGCTCGGCTTGATCACACGATGGGCATCGTCGGATCCTTCAAGGCGACTGGTTGCATTTCCTTCGTTCAGGGGCAGTTTTCAGCACGCAAGAATCGACTCACGGGATGACCGTCGATCGCGCGCATCCCTTCCAGTGCGCTATCGGCAGAAAACGATCTATAAGTAAGTATCCCCGCAGAGACGGGGCTTTATTGTGTGAGTCGCTCAAAGCACTCTGAGCGCGGCCGCTGACGCGGCCAAAGATCGATCCATCCGTGGATCTGGGTCTGGAACAAGCGAAAGACAGCGCCGTGGCGCCGCCTTTCCTACGCGGGTGGAGCAATGGGCACGACTACTCTCACAGTAGGTGTAGCCAGAAAGAAATCGCTCAACGCGGCTGGCTAGATCGTTTTCACTGTAGGTATGTCCCGGGAATCAGGGCTGAACGCAGCCGATCCGTTAAAGATCGGCTGCACGCAACCTACTCTGACCGGGGCACAGGAACAGTGAACCCCGTATTTCAAATGCCAGCCCCACATAGTAAAATCTTGCCACGCCATCGTAACTGTAAATGTGCTCTAAAACTCGAAGCGCATCGCAAACTGCAGTTGCCGCGACGAGCCCGCATCACCCACTGCCGTACGTGTTGCGGAGATCTGCCCGAAGGTGCTGGTCGCGGCTCCGGTCGCACGACAGGGTAGGGTTGCCGAAATTAGCGTGGTTCAGCAAGTCGAAGGCATCGATACGCAGCCACCAGAGCCGTTGTCTCAGTGATCTTGGTAGTCTTCTCCAGCGAAACATCCGTGTCCGCAAAGCCAGGCCCGGTAAGCGCGTTGCGGTGCAGGTTGCCAAAGCCCGTAGGCTGCGCATAGAAGGTACAGCCGGCGATAAGCGTCGCGCAGGCCGTGCCTTGGATAAACGAAACATTGCCGTTGGCCAGGGTCGCGCCGCGCCCGGTGGTGTACTGACCCACCAAGCGTCGGTCGAATCGTGCGCCGACACTCCGTTGTAAGTGGACGTGGTCACCACGTTCAGCGGATTGCCGCTCTGCAGTTGAGTGATGTTCGCCAGCAGCCAGCCCTCGAGCCAGCTCGGTTGCCATGGAACGGGAGATTCCAGGTGCCGGAGAAGACGAAGTGGTTGCGCGCGTCAAAATCCGAGAGGCCGTAGTCACCCTTGGGATTGAAGTTGTTCTGCAGCGTATAGCCGACCCTGCGAGCCAAGCGAATTCAGGTCCATCGACTTGGACCAGGCATAGGTCGAATTGATCTGAACTCCGTGCGAGAGCGCCTTGCGCATGGTGAACCACAGCGCGTTGTAGTTGGAAAGCGAATCCGAATCGATGTAGGCGATGTTGCCCAGGCCTGAGCCCGGACGAATGGGGCTGGTCGCCGACAGGGAAGCGATACGGCCTCGATCGCTTTGCCGTTCGGGTAGATGAACTGGTTAAAGTTGCGCTCGATACGCAGATGCTTGCCTTCCGAGCCGATGTAGCCGATTTCCATCACCAGGCCCGCGGCCAGTTGCTGCTGCAGGTTCAGGTTGTAGCTTTCCGTGTAGGCATTGCTCAGCTTCGGGTTGATCGGCGCTCGGAGCCAGGGAGGCCAGCGCCGCGCTGGAGTAGAGCGTGCCCACAGGCAGCGAGCCGGTGATGCTCACAGGGTTCGCATTGGGCGGATTGCCGGCCAGGCCCGGTCACCAGTCGCTTACCGGCTCGTCTGCCATGAGGCCATAGCCGCCGCGCAGCACCGTGTTGTTGTTCCCCGCACGTCATAGATAAAGCCGACGCGCGGCTCCTAGTTGTAGTTCTGGTTGTAGGGCTGGCTCACTGACACCAGCGATGCTGGTGCTCTGATCGAAGTTCACCAGCCGTCCGCCGCCCTTCGGTCGGCGTGCCGTTCCACTCGTAACGGAAGCCCAGCTCCGCCTGGAACCGCGGCGTGAACTTTGTAGTTGTCCGAAACAAAGGCGCCGACCGCGTTCTCGAATATGCGGCTGTTCACCTGTGTCGGCGTCACGGCGAAAGGTAGCTGTGCAAGTCCCGTTGATGAAGTTCGGCTGTCAGAGCTGAAGGTGATCGTGCCCGGAGTCTGCGCGAAAGAGTCGCTGATGAAGCGGCGGAACTCGCCGCCCGTTTTGATGGTGTGCTTTCCCACATTCCACGAAAGCGTGTCAGAGAACACGCCCGTCGTATCAAAGCGGCCCTGGGGAAAGCCGGACGGGTCCGCCGAAGTTCAGTCCGATATCCTGCACCGTGATCTGCGGCAGCGCTGCGTTGTAGGTAACGCCATTCTGGATGCCGTAGTTCAAGCGGATTCTCCGGCGTATTCGGCACAAAGGAAATGGCGATGCGGTTGAAGCCGAGGCGCGCCTCGTTCACGATGTTGGGCGAGAAGATGTGTACTTCGTTCAGCGTGCCGATCTGCCGGTGCGCTGTGCGATGATCGCCAAAGCCTGGAATGGTGTTGCCCTGCAGGTTGGGCTCGGTGCGCGCGTCCTGCTGCCAGGCATAGTAGCAGTGAAGATTGTCTTTTGTGCGAGATGTATGAAGAACAGGTCGCCCGAGAACTGGTCGATTTTTACCGGTCCCGGCTCGGAGCCCTGGAAAACAGTGCCGGTCGCGTTATTGCCCGCAGGGATCAGATTGATCAGTTGGGCGTACTGCTGGGCCGGCCGGGCTGGTCGCGAATGCTGCGCGCTGTGCCGGGCTCAGGACATTGCCGTTGAAGAGCAAGCGCCTGATGCTGCCGCAGACCCTCGTAGCTCAGAAAGAAGAAGGTCTGATCCTTCCAGATCGGGACCGGAGAAGGCGCCGCCAAAATTGTTCCGGATGAAAGAGTTCTGCCGGGCAGGTTTGCGGTTGAAGTAGTTGCGCGCGTCGAAGTAGTTGTTGCGCAGATAGTCAAACGCCTCGCCATGAAAGCTGTTTGTGCCCGAGCGCGTCGCCACGTTCACGATCGAGCCCGAGGAGCGGCCATACTCCGCCGAGTAAGTCGAGTTCGAAATCTTGAACTCGGCAGTGGTGTTGATCGACGGCTGAAACGTGATCTGGTTCTGCGAAGCATCGTTCAGGTTGACGCCGTTGATCATGAAGTTGACGGAGTCTTCGCGCTGGCCGGCGGTATCGAACGAATTGGCGCCCAGACCGCGGCTGGCGCTGGTGAGGCTGCCCGTGACCGGCGGCACCACCGTGCCCGGCGTCAGGTTCGTCAGGTCGAGAAAGTGCCGGCCATTCAGCGGAATCTCGCTGCACCGTCTTCTGGTCGATCACCTGGCCGACGGTCATGGTCTGCCGCGTCGATGATCGGAGCGCAGCCGCCCTGCACCTGCACGACTTCGCCGGTCGAGGCAATGCCAAGCTTTACGTTCGACGGTTACACTTTGGTCTACCTGCAGGGTCACGCTTGTCCAGCTTGTAATTGGCAAAGCCGGATGCCTGCACGCTCACGCTGTAATTGCCAGGCTGCAAGGAAGGAACCGTGTAGTTGCCTGCGGAGTCGGAGGTTACGACGCGGTCAACGCCGGTAGCAAGCGCCGCGCACGGTGACCTGCGCCTGTGGTACTACGGCGCCGGACGGATCGGTAATGCTGCCGGAGAGTGTTGCGGTTGACTGAGCGTAACTGGTGGCTGCACCACCAACGGTCAGGACGATGGCACAAAATGCGATGATACGGTTGCGATAGTTCATATTGCCTCCAGAACTTCAGGACCCACAAGCAACAGCGACAAAAAAGCGCTGCCTGCGAGGGTTCGCAGAAGTGAGACTTCTACCGGGAGCGGGCTTTACCTACAAGCCTTCTATCCAATGGATAAGTGTTTGCATGCAAGTGCCAACACTATAGCGCAAAAATGGAGATCCACTCGGATCTATCCTTACCGTCGAGAAGCGAGAAGTGCCTGTAAAGTCTGGCGGTCTCAATGGGTCGATGCAACACTGGCTTGGAGTTTACCAGCGGGAGTTTCAAAGCCTAGAGTTTTTCGCGGGCGTTGATTCAGTTGTAAGGCTACTTTGTCGAGATCGGCTTGAGAATAGCCGGATAAGTTGATCTTCTTAGGGAAGTATTGTCGCAGCAGGCCATTGGTGTTTTCGTTGGTGCCGCGCTGCCAAGGGCTCTGCGGATCACAGAAGTAGACTTGCACCTTTGTGTCCACCGTGAAGCTCTTGTGTTTGGCCATCTCCAGGCCTCGGTCCCAGGTCAGCGAGCGCCTCAGGGACGCGGGCAGTTTACGAACCTGCCTACTCAGAGCAGCGACGACGGTCGCCGTGTCTTTACTGGGCACTTTGACCAGTATGGTAAAGCGTGAACGTCGTTCCACCAGGGTTGCGATGTGACTGTTGCCGGTGCCGGCGAGCAGATCGCCCTCCCAATGACCGGGAATAGCGCGGTCTTCAACTTCTGCAGGTCTCTCCCGGATAGAGATGGCATCGACGATCTGGCCGTGGGATTTTCCGCCATCCCGAGCGTGCACGGAGCGTCGCATCAGCCGCTCGGACCGCAGGTGCCGAACCAACTCTTTCTTCAGCACTCCTCGAGCCTGGATGAATAAGCTACGGTAGATGGTTTCGTGGGACACGCGCATGCTCTCGTTGGTGGGATACCGTCGCTTCAGCCACCCAGAAATCTGCTCCGGTGACCAGTTCAGGATCAGTTTACGGGCGACGATCGTCCGCAGTTGCTTATGGAGGGCAAGCAGGCAAGGCCTGGGCCGCAGAGCCGACTTCCAGGCCTGATGATCAGCTTTACTGGCTCGATATCGTGGACGCCCTCCGTGGCGCGCCACCTCCCGGCTGACCGTCGAGGCGGCACGCTGCAAATTTCTGGCTATCTGACGAATCGACGACCCGGAAGCAATGCCTCGTGAGATTTCTTCCCGCTCGGCCAGCGTCAGGGCTCGCTCCGAGCGGCGACGAACAGCTGGAACAATCCCGCCGTGCTGCGATAACAAGAAATGAATCGAGCCATGGTCTTTGCCGAGGGCACGGCCGATCTCATGCAACGATTCTCCCGCCTTCCAACGGCGCCATATCTCGGTCTTCTGCACTGCAGAAAGACCATACCGTCTTCCTAGTCTCATGAACACCACCTCTAAAAACAAATGATCTCTATCAGATGGTGTTGCATCCACCGGTTGAACTCGCACGCGTTTTCGGAAACTTCGCCGCGCCAGGCACAGCCAGATTTTCTCTAGAACCCAGGCGGTCGAGCCTCCGATACTCCAAAGGCACGTTCCAGCGCGATCCCGGCGCAGCCCAGCGTGCCCTCGTCAAAGTGGCGTCCGATCAGAGTAATGCCGTACGGGACGCGGCGTGCAGGGTGGAAGGTCGGCAACGGATGGTCCGGGTCGGGCGCCCAGTCGCTGCGCGCTTGCGAGATCTCGACGAAGCCCGCGCGCAGCGTGAGAGATGGATGCCCGGTGAAGTTGGTGATCGTCAACATCTCATCGCGCAAAGAGGGGACGAGGAGTAAATCCACCTGGGAGAAGACGCGCTCCATTTCGTTGGCCACTTTGCGGCGGAAGCGATCGGCCTGCACAAAGTCGACCGCTGAGAGAAAGCGCGATTGACGAAATGTGTTTGGCCACGCATCCGCAACCTGAGCTTTGAGTTGGTCCACGCCGTGACTAAGCGTGAGCTCCTCAAATGCGGCAGCCGCCTCTGCAAAGAGGATGAGGCCGAGCGTGTCATAGGGCCAATCGGGAATGCTCACTTCCACCGGAATCATGCCGAGCATTTTGGCGGTCTCCAGGGTGGCGCGGTCCACGTCGGTCGCCGGCGCCTCGTTCATCCAACGCGGAAAATAGCCCACGCGCAGCCCTGCGACCGGCGAAGCGGCGCTAAACGCAAGCTTGCTGGGCACGCTGGACAGATCACCCGGATCGGGACCGGTGATCGCCTTCAGCACCAGCATCGTGTCCTCAACGCTGCGCGCCATCGGGCCGAGCTTGTCCAGCGACCAGCACAGCGTCATGGCGCCGGTGCGGGGCACGCGGCCGTAAGTGGGCCTCAGCCCGGTAATTCCGCAGCGCATGCTCGGGCTGACGATACTGCCGTCTGTCTCGCTGCCGATCGCAAAACCCACCAAGCCTGCCGCCGTGGCCGCGCCCGGTCCCGCACTCGAGCCCGAAGATCCCTCTTCGAGCAGCCACGGGTTCTTGGTCTGGCCGCCGAACCACACATCATTCAGCGCCAGCGCGCCCAAGCTAAGCTTGGCGACGAGCACCGCGCCGGCATTGGTGAGTCGGCGGACAACCGCGGCATCCGCGTCCGGAACCCTATCGCGGAAGGGTTCCGCGCCGTATGTGGTGAAGATGCCGGCGGTATCCATCAGGTCCTTCGCACCCCAAGGAATGCCGTGCAAAGGCCCGCGGTACTTCCCGGAGGCAATTTCCTTGTCGGCCTCCCTGGCCTGCGCCAGCGCCAGATCGGGCGTGAGGGTGATGACGCAGAGAAGTTGAGGATTGTAGCGCTGGAGCCGTTGCAAATAGATACGCGTGAGCTTTTCTGAGCTGATCTGCCGGCGCTCGATCCATCGCGACAAGCGCGTTACCGGGGCAAATGCAATCTCTTCTTCGTTGGCCGGGAGCGCCCCCGCGTCGATCCGGCTGCGGACGAAAGAGTTCTGGCCAGGCCCGGCATTCTCTCCCGGCAACACGGCGCTCCAACGCGAGTAAGGCGCGAGCGTGGATTCGAGCGCAACCTTGCGTGGGCCGGTGCGGCGCTCGTAGAGAGACGCCATCGAGGTTCGCCAGCTCCGGGCTGCTTGCTCGCGCTAGCCTTCACTGAGGGCCAGTTGCACAAGCTTTTCCGCTTCCGCGAAGGTGGCAGGAAATACTTCCGGCCCGACTGCGGGAGAGGTGTTGAAGGCCGGCGGCGCACCCGGCGGCAACGCGGGTGGCAATTGGCCGGAGGTCCCTGTCTGTGCCTTCAATTGGGCGGCCGCACCCAGCAAACTAACGGAACCATAGGCCAAAAACTCTCTCCGTGATCCTGGCATTTTTCTCCTAAAGAAATTCACCTCAACATCTTGCCAGTTCGCGAAATAGTTGTCAGTTTAGTAAAAAAAAACGGATAGAAGTGAGACCCGGCCATAGGATGGCGGTCGGCGATAAAGTGGTCAGCAGCAGAATCTCAAACATCCCCGCACCGCGAAGTACCTTGAGCTGCGCATGCGCATTCAGGACTTGCCACGCCACCGGGCAGCTGACGTTACCTGTAACCCCGTTTTTCCGCGAGCACGCTACCGTGGGCCGGCTAAGGTCGGCCCCATGAACGGCGTCCGGGACGGAGCGGCTGGTGTAGCCAAATTGGCCGGTCGACCGCCATTGTGCCAATGACGAGAACAAGAGCCATGCGATCACCGCCCTTCCACGCTGCCGTGAGACAACAGGATCCCACAAGGCCTGTCGATTCCCGGCAGATTCAGAGCGTTAGTATAACCACAAGGTTGTCTCTTCGGTGAGCCGCAGCGGTAGCCCTGCGCCTCATGCAGATCACCTCTGCCGGATTCGCAAGACGCTGCGCCTCACTTCGGCAGCGGAGTCCGGCGTCGCGCCGTACGGTACCGTCTCGACCGGAGCAGGGATGTTTCTATGGCAGCCCATGCAGGCTATGACGAAGAGATGACGGACAGGTCGTCCCGATAGCTGGCCACACTAGCTTCTATTACTTCTTCTGGAGCGTTCGGATGTACGCCACGACATCCTTGATCTGCGCATCCGTAATCTTGCCGCCAAATGCGGGCATATTTCCCTTTCCGTTCTTAACGATGGCAATCAGATCTGAGTCGGACGCCTTCAGAACGTCAGGCGAGTTGTACGGGAGCGGCTTCAGTGCCTTGCCGGTCGGAGTGTCGCCGCTGCCATCGGCCGCATGACACACCTGGCATTTGGTTTTGAAAGTGTCAGCACCGGAACTCTGTGCAAGACATAAGGTGTTCATCGCAAATATAAGCAGGCTAGCGGTTCCGTAACAAGCAAGGTGCTTCAGCATGGTTCATTCTCCTCCTGATGGATGGTGGACAAGACGAAAATATGCCATGGAAGACTAGAAAGCATAATGAACTCCGAGAGTGTAAACATTTCCGCGAAAGGTGCGCGGCGCCGTGGGTCCGATGGGACCGCCCTTCCCGTATCCATAGTAGTTCCACGCTGCGCTCCAAATCCATCCTGGAGAAAAGCGGCTGCTTTTTTGACTGGCTTGGACTGCGCGGCCGCTGGCGGCTTCCGTGCACCCTTCTTTTCGGCCTTCACCTTGGCATCGATCGCAGGGAGGGCCACTCAGCTGCACCCTCCAGACCGTGCGAAGATCAAAGGAATCAGGATTGTCGTAGATGTTCTGTGTCATCTAACTTCCCGAGAAAGGGCAGTCCAGATTGCTTTCTCAAAGATCGACTACCGCTTCTGGTAGCAGAGAAATGCGTGTCTTTACCGGCAAATTTACGCTTGTATTGGATTCTCCGTTTCGGGCAGAGTCCGCGCTGTTCCCGCCAACTGCAGAAAATCTTGCCCTTAGAAGTTTGTGAGGGGCAGAGAGAAGGACTGTCTGGCGGAGAGAGGGGGATTCGAACCCCCGGTAGAGCTTTTGACCCTACAACGGTTTAGCAAACCGCCGCCTTCAGCCACTCGGCCATCTCTCCGTTGATCCCAGGGCTTCGCCAGACTACCGCTCTTGCCCTCTTGCCGCTGAGCCCGATCCCAGGGGCTCACCGGCAATTCACCCTGGGCTGTGCTGCAGGGATTATATCTGAAGCTTCCGCCGGCCCGAGCGCGGGCTCCCTACCAGCCCTGACCTACGAGCCTTGAGGGGCCTGCCGTCGTAGCGCGATCAGCAACGCCTCCGCTAAGTGGACCGGCCGGCGGCCGGTCGCCTGGAAGATCTGCTCGCGGCAACTGAATCCGTCCGAGACAACAAGCGTATCCGGCGCGGCCCGGCGCACAGACGGCAAGAGCACTCGTTCTCCCACCGCCTGTGACAGGGCAAACTTATCTTTTTCAAAACCGAACGGCCCGGCCATTCCGCAACAACCGGAGTCGAGCGTTTCGAGATCAGACCCCATCTTGCGGAGCAGCGCCTCTTCGTCATTCATCTTCATCAGCGCCTGGTGATGGCAGTGGCCATGGAGCAGCACTTTTTGGGAAAGCCGCGGAGGCCGATAGCCAGGTGCATGATGTTCCAGAAATTCGCTAAGCAGAAATGTTTGGCGCCGCAGCCGGTCTGCGCGCGCGTCTCGAGGAAACAGATTTCCAAGCTCGTCGCGAAAGACCGAGGCGCAGCTTGGCTCCAAGACGACGATCGGTACGCCTAGATCAATCCAGGAACCGAGAACCTGCATGATGCGCCGCAGGTATTCTTTGGCTCGATCGAGCATGCCGAAGTCATACAACGGCCGTCCGCAGCACAGATGTTGCTGGGGAACCCTTACGCTGAAGCCGGCTTGGGTCAGCACCTCGAGCGCGGCCTGGCTCGTTTCAGGACGGTAATAATTGTTGAACGTGTCCGGCCACAAAATGACTTCGGGCGCAGTTGAGCGCATTTGGGCGCGTTTTACGCTCCGCTGAAAATTGACGGAGGCAAACCGCGGCATCTGCCGTTCCGGCGCAAAGCCTAGGGCTTTCCTTAGAAGATGGTTGAACCCCGGCGCGCTGCTGCTCAAGAAATTGGCGGCGCGCGGCGCGAAGGAAGCAACTTCTGCCCACCGGTCAATCATTCCGAAAGCGTAAGCATGGAGCGGGCGGCGCTTGCCCTCGTAGTAGTGCGACAGAAACTCCGCTTTATAGGTTGCGAGATCTACATTTGCCGGGCACTCCGATTTGCACGCCTTACAGGCGAGACACAGGTCGAGCGCTTTCTTGACCTCCTCATTCCGCCAACCGCGGCCGATCACTTCACCCTGAAGCATTTCGAAGAGCATATGGGCGCGGCCGCGCGTACTATGCTCTTCTTCGAGCGTCACCATGTAGCTGGGGCACATCGAACCGCCGTCAACCTTACGGCAGGCGCCAAGTCCGATGCATCGCGCCGCGGCATTCGCGAAGGAGCCGTCATCGCCGGGAAATTTGAAATGCGTTTTCGGCTCGAGCGGCTTGTAGTCCACGCCCAGCCGCAGGTTCTCCATCGGCGAATAAGCATCCACGAGCTTGTGAGGGTTTAGATGGTTCCCGGGATCCCAGACCGCTTTGAATTCGCGGAAGGCAGTCATCAACTCAGGGCCAAACATTTTAGGAAGCAAAGCGCCGCGGGATTGCCCATCGCCATGCTCACCTGAAAGCGAACCTCCATAGCTCACAACCAGGTCAGCCGCGCGTTCGACAAATTCGCCATACTTGCGAATTCCCGCTTCGCTTTGGAAATCGAAGTTGAGACGCATGTGAATGCACCCATGCCCAAAGTGACCGTAGAAGGGGCCCGTGTAGGCATACTCATTCATCAGCTTGCGAATGTCGCGCAGGTAGCCGCCCAGCTTTTCAGGAGCGACTGCGGCGTCATCCCAGCCTTCCCACTGGGGCGCCGCACCGGGGGCAAACGCCGCGGCGCGAGGACCCGATTCGCGCAGCCGCCAAACATCCCGCGCCTCGGACGGGCTGTAGAGCCGCGTGTTCGGTCGATCGGGCACATCTTTCAGGCGATCGATCAACCGCCGCGCAAGGCTTTGCGCGTGCTCCAAGTCGTCGGAGCCGAACTCGACCAGTACGATGCCGCCGCCTTCGGGAAGCAGGTCGAGCCTGGCTGCTCCCTTTCGCCTGAGACCGTCCACAATGCTCCCTTCGAAACCTTCAAAGCCAATCGGCTCGAAGCTCAGGATCTCGGGAATATGATCGGCCGCGAGGAAAGCATCTGTGTAACCAATTCCTACCAATACTCGGTGTTGTGGACTATGAATCAGCTTTACCTTGGCCTCCAACACGATCGCGCAGGTGCCTTCTGTCCCGACGAGCGCGCGGGCGACGTTGAATCCCCGCTCAGGCAGCAACTCATCGAGGTTGTAGCCGGAAACCCGTCGAGGAATCCGGGGAAAGCGCGCGCGTATCAGGTCGCCGTAGCGGTCGCGGATGGCCCGCAACTTACCGTAGATCTCCCCGCGGCGCTTCGCCCCCTGCATGATGAGGTCGAGTTCGCTGTCAGTGGTTGAGCCGACCGTCATCTCCGTTCCGTCGTAGAGAAGAATTCGCAGCTCCTCGACGTTGTCAACCGTCTTGCCCCCAAGCAAAGAATGCGCTCCGCACGAATTGTTACCGATCATTCCACCGATCGTGCACCGATTGTGAGTTGAGGGGTCGGGCGCGAAAGTCAATTGATGAGTCTCGGCCTGATTGCGGAGCGAGTCCAAGACAACGCCCGGTTGAACTCTGGCAAACCGCTGCCCGAAATCGATCTCGAGGATTCGATTCATGTACTTCGTAAAATCCAGGACGACGGCGGCATTCGCGCACTGTCCGGCCAAACTCGTACCCGCTCCGCGCGCCAGAACGGGGGCGCCGTACTTTCTGCACGCCGCAATCGCAGCGATCACGTCTTCGGCATCGTGCGGAACCACCAGGCCGATGGGAATCTGGCGGTAATTCGATCCGTCTGTCGCGTACATCGCCCGGCTTCCGCGATCGAAGCGCACTTCGCCCCTCAGGCCGCGCTTCAACTCCTTTTCGAGCTCAACGGCTTGCGGAAATGAATCGACAGGTTTCGCGTGAGAGCTGGGCGGGAGAGGCGGGAGTGTGTGCATTAGGTCTTCGCGGTCATCGCAGGTGCATTGTTCAAATCGGGCATATCGAGCCTTTCTCCCGGCTTCATCCAAAATGCCACAATCGAACCTAAAAATAGCAAGCCGATGCTGCCGATAAACGGTAGCTCCCAGTTGTTTGTTTTGTCGATGACGTATCCAAAGACCAGCGGTGAAAGAATCGCGGCGAGCGCCGATCCGGTATTCATGAGGCCGCTGGCGGAGCCGGAGTACCGCGGGGCGATATCCATCGGGATCGCCCACATCGGTCCGATCGTGAACTCGGAAAAGAAAAATGCAAGGCTGAGACAGCCGGCCACCCAGGTGAGCCGATGCAAAAACAAAATCGGAATCATGAAGGCCAAAGAACAAAGAAAGCTACCCACGACCAGATTGCGTCGCGCTTTATTCAGGTCGCCAGTCTTGATAAGGATCCGATCGCTCACAACTCCGCCGAGCGCATCCCCCAGCACACCCGCAAAAAAGACACCCGCCGAGAAGAACGCGGAATCCTTCAGGGCCAGCCCATAGCTATGAACAAAGAACGAAGGTATCCACGCGAGATAGAGCCAAAGCGTCCACCCATAGCAGAAATAGACCGCGGTGACAGGAAGGAGGCGACGGGCCAGCGGAAGCCAGGGCACCGGCGCTTTCTTTCTCTCTTTTCGGAGAGCATAGACGGGCAGCATTTTCAGTTCAGCGGAGGTAACGCCGGGGTGGTCCCCAGGATCGTCGCGAAAGTACCAGATCCAGGTCACCGCCCATGCCAGGCTCACGGTTCCGAGGATGAAGAAGGATCCGCGCCACGTCACCAGCGCCATCAACCAAACGACCAATGGAGGCGTCAGCGTATTGCCAAGGCGGGCGCTGGAATGCGTGATTCCCTGCGCGAACCCACGCTTCTTCTCCTGGGTCCAATCGGACATCGCGCGGGTGGCCGCGGGAAAGGTCGCGCCTTCTCCAAATCCCAGCATCAGGCGAGCGCAAAGCATCGTGGCCAGACCCGCCGCCAAGCCGGTCAGCAGAGTGGCCACCGCCCAGACGATCGCGGAAACGGTCAGCGTCAACCGTGCGCCGAACCGGTCGCTTACCCATCCTCCGATGATTTGGAATATCAGATACGGATAGGCGAAGGCGGAAAATACGAGCCCTACCTCGGCATTTGTGAGATGTAGCTCCCGCTGGAAGACGGACGCCGCGGTACTCACGTTGACCCGGTCGATATAGGTGATCCCATACATCACGCAGATCAGCAACAGCACTACCGATGTTGCGGGAAGTCCTCTTCGACGCATTGTGGCTCCGTCAGAGCATTTTTCGTTCCGCTGCGGATATCCCTCAGGGGGTGTCAGGAGATTCCAGCGGATTCTTTTCCCTTTGGGGCGAGGCATTGGAGAGCCGCTGTTACCCCTCCCTCGTTATGGGGCACACCGGCGAGGCGAAGACCCATTTCTACTCCACTGAGCGTTCCCGCCAGCATGAGGTCGTTGAAATGACCGAGGTGCCCTATGCGAAAAACCTTGCCTGCCAGTTTCCCGAGACCGGCCCCCAGGGACATGTCGAAATTTTCGAGGATGGTGCCGCGCAGTCCATCCGCGTCATGACCCTGGGGGACAAAGATCGCGGTCACCGTGCTCGAATATTCCCGAGCATCTTCGCAAACGATCTCGAGGCCCCAGGTTCGTATCGCCGCGCGCGTCGCTTCCGCGTGACGATCATGCCGGCGAAATACATTTGGCAGCCCCTCCTCTTCGAACATCAAGAGAGCTTCTCTCAGGCCATAGAGAAGGGTGGTCGCGGGCGTATAGGGAAAGAATCCGTCACGATTGGGTCCCAGTATATTTTCCCAGTCCCAGTACGAACGGGGCAGCCGCGCACTTTTTCCGGCAGAGAGAGCCTTTTCAGAAACGGCGTTGAAACTTAGACCGGGGGGCAGCATGAGACCTTTCTGCGACGCGGCGACGGTGACATCCACACCCCATTCGTCATGGCGATAATCCATGGAACCCAACGATGAAACCGCATCTACCATGAGCAACGCCGGATGACCGACCTGATCGATAGCGCGGCGAATCTCCGGGATGCTACTGGTGACTCCGGTCGAGGTCTCATTGTGGACGACCATGACTGCCTTGAAGGCATGACGGTCGTCCGCTCCCAGACGCGCCGCGACTTCCGCCGCGGGAACGCCCCGCCGCCAGCTACCTGGCACGTACTCGACTTGAAGGCCGAATTTTTCCGCTATCTTGCGCCAGAGGTCGGAAAAGTGCCCCGTCTCGAAGATGAGGACAGGATCCCCCGGAGAAAGCGTATTGACGATCGCCGCTTCCCAAGCCCCTGAGCCGGAGGACGGATAAATGATGACGCGGCCGGTCGTTTGGAAGATCGCGCGCACCTTTTCCAATACCTCGTGGCCCAATTCAGAGAATTCCGCGCCACGGTGATCGATGACCGCGCGATGCATCGCGCGAAGAACCCGGTCCGGGATATTGGTTGGGCCAGGAATCTGGAGAAAGCGCCAGCCAGTGTGTATCAATGCGATGGTCTGTTCCTTTCTATTTTCTTGTGGAATCTTATTCCAAAAGCCAGGGCGCCGTCGCCGGGGGATGAAGGCGCGCTGGGCCGACACGAGGAATCCCGCGCAAGCGCCGCGCCAATCAATGTGGCACCTTTGCCGGCGAATCTGGACCAAAATACTGGGTTGCAGTGTTGGTACCTGAGACCTAGCGACAACACGTTCTGTGTATATCGAGGCTCTTGGAAAAACGCTATACTTCTCGGCTGGACGAACCATAGGTCATTCGCTCGGGCTTAGATCGGCGTTGCAAAGGCAACCAGATCTCTGATTGGGGCATCCTTACTCGCGTTCCCCATCCACCCCCGAGCTACGGTCAATCAGACTGTAAGGAGTCCTTCCGCGATGAAAGCCGCTGTACCTGAATCCACCGCGCTCGATCAGAGCCAGCTTCTCTCCGCACTGATGGTATTCAAAAAAGGCGATTTCAAGGTCAGGTTGCCTGGCGATCGCCTCGGCATGGAGGGCAAGATATTCGACGCCCTCAACGAAATCTTCGAACAGAACGATGGCATGGCGGCCGAATTTGCCCGGATCAGCAAAGCCGTCGGCAAAGAGGGGAAGATTACGCAGCGGGCCTCGCTCGCCGCGGCCGGCGGGTTTGCCTCCTGCGTCGATTCCGTCAACAGCCTTATCGGCGATCTGGTGCAGCCGTCGACAGAAGTGGCCCGCGTGATCGGCGCCGTTGCCAAGGGAGATCTGACCCAGGAAATGGCTCTGAAGGTGGAGGGACGCTCGCTCAAGGGTGAGTTTCTGCACACGGCCCACGTCGTGAACACGATGGTGGCGCAGTTGAATGCCTTCGCCGGCGAGGTAACCCGTGTCGCGCGCGAAGTCGGCACCGAAGGCAAGTTGGGCGGCCAAGCCGAAGTCCGGGGTGTTGCCGGTACGTGGAAGGATCTGACGGATTCGGTCAACAACATGGCCAGCAATCTCACCAATCAAGTGAGAAACATTGCCGGCGTCACGACGGCGGTGGCCAAAGGCGATTTGACCACCAAGATTACCGTGGATGCGCAGGGCGAAATTCTGGAGTTGAAGAACACCATCAACACGATGGTCGACCAGCTCTCATCGTTTGCATCCGAAGTCACGCGCGTGGCGCGGGAAGTGGGGACGGAAGGCGAGTTGGGCGGCCAGGCGGATGTGAAGGGCGTTGCCGGGGTGTGGAAGGACCTGACGGATTCGGTCAACTCCATGGCCGGCAACCTGACGGCGCAAGTGCGAAACATCGCGGGTGTGACCACGGCGGTCGCGAACGGCGATTTGAGCCGCAAGATCACGGTGGATGTGCGCGGCGAAATCCTGGAGTTGAAGAACACCATCAACACCATGGTCGATCAGTTGAACGGGTTTGCCGGCGAAGTGACCCGCGTCGCCCGTGAAGTTGGTACGGAAGGGAAACTCGGCGGCCAGGCCGCCGTCAAAGGAGTGGCCGGCGTGTGGAGGGATTTGACCGAATCGGTGAATTCGATGACCGGCAATCTGACCGCGCAGGTGAGAAATATCGCCGAGGTGACGACGGCGGTGGCCGGGGGCGACCTTGGCCGCAAGATCACGGTGGATGTGCGCGGGGAAATTCTAGAGCTGAAGAACACCATCAATACGATGGTCGATCAGTTGAACGCATTCGCCGGTGAAGTGACCCGCGTTGCCCGTGAGGTTGGCACCGAAGGCAAGCTGGGCGGGCAGGCGGATGTGAAGGGAGTGGGCGGCGTCTGGAAGGATTTGACCGACTCGGTGAACTTTATGGCCGGCAATCTGACCAGTCAGGTGAGAAATATCGCAGACGTTGCGACCGCCGTAGCGAAGGGCGATCTTTCGACCAAGATCACGGTGAATGCGCGCGGCGAAATTCTGGAACTGAAGAACACCATCAACATCATGGTGGACCAATTGAATGCGTTTGCCGGCGAAGTGACGCGCGTGGCTCGCGAAGTGGGTACGGAAGGCAAGCTGGGCGGGCAGGCGGATGTGAAGGGGATCGCCGGCGTGTGGAAGGACCTGACCGAGTCGGTCAACTCCATGGCCGGGAATCTGACGGCGCAGGTGAGAAACATCGCCGAGGTGACGACGGCTGTGGCCAAGGGCGATCTGGGCCGCAAGATCACCGTGGACGTACGCGGCGAAATCCTGGAATTGAAGAACACCATCAACACGATGGTCGATCAGCTCAATGCGTTCGCGGGCGAAGTAACGCGCGTGGCCCGCGAAGTAGGCACGGAAGGCAAGCTCGGCGGCCAGGCGGATGTGAAGGGTGTCGGCGGCGTGTGGAAAGACCTGACGGAATCGGTGAACTCGATGGCCGGCAACCTGACCGCGCAGGTAAGAAATATTGCCGAAGTTACAACGGCGGTAGCAAACGGAGATTTAAGCCGCAAGATCACGGTGGATGTGCGCGGGGAAATTCTGGAGTTGAAGAACACCATCAACACCATGGTCGACCAGCTCAATGCGTTCGCGGGCGAAGTAACTCGTGTGGCGCGCGAGGTAGGCACGGAGGGCAAGCTCGGCGGCCAGGCGGTGGTCCGCGGCGTGGGCGGCACCTGGAAAGACCTTACGGATTCGGTCAACAACATGGCCGGCAACCTGACCAGCCAGGTGAGAAATATCGCCGAGGTAACGACGGCGGTCGCCCGCGGCGATCTGGGCCGCAAGATTACCGTGGACGTGCGCGGCGAAATTCTGGAGTTGAAGAACACCATCAACACGATGGTCGATCAGCTGAATGCCTTTGCCGGCGAAGTGACGCGCGTCGCGCGCGAGGTAGGCACCGAAGGCAAGCTCGGCGGCCAGGCGGAGGTAAAGGGCGTAGGCGGCACCTGGAAGGATTTAACGGAGTCGGTGAACTTCATGGCGGGCAACCTGACCAGCCAGGTAAGAAATATCGCCGAGGTAACGACGGCGGTTGCCCGCGGCGATCTAGGCCGCAAGATCACGGTGGATGTGCGCGGAGAAATTCTGGAGTTGAAGAACACCATCAACACCATGGTCGACCAGCTCAATGCGTTCGCTGGCGAAGTGACGCGCGTGGCGCGCGAGGTAGGCACGGAGGGCAAGCTCGGCGGCCAAGCGGTGGTCCGCGGCGTGGGCGGCACCTGGAAGGATCTGACAGAGTCGGTGAACTTCATGGCAGGCAACCTGACCAGCCAGGTCAGAAATATCGCGCAGGTGACCACTGCCGTGGCCAACGGCGACTTGAGCCGCAAGATCACAGTCACCGTCCAGGGAGAGATTTTGGAGTTGAAAAACACCATCAACACGATGGTGGATCAACTGAATTCGTTCGCGTCGGAAGTGACGCGCGTGGCCCGCGAAGTGGGAACAGAGGGAAAGCTGGGCGGGCAGGCCGAGGTACGCGGCGTCGCCGGCACTTGGAAGGATCTAACCGACAACGTAAATCTGATGGGCGCAAACCTGACCACCCAGGTCCGCGGCATTGCCAAGGTTGTGACCGCGGTGGCGAATGGCGACCTCAAGCGGAAGCTGGTGCTCGAAACAAAAGGGGAAATCGCCGAATTGGCCGACACGATCAACGCCATGATCGACACGCTGGCGCTGTTCGCCGATCAGGTAACCAGCGTGGCCCGCGAGGTTGGGATCGAAGGCAAGCTCGGCGGCCAGGCACGCGTCCCCGGCGCAGCCGGAATCTGGCGCGACTTGACGGACAACGTGAACCAACTCGCCGCCAACCTGACGACGCAGGTGCGCGCGATTGCCGATGTGGCGATCGCCGTCACGAAGGGCGACTTGACGCGGTCGATCGCCGTTGAAGCTCAAGGGGAAGTGGAAACGCTGAAGGACACAATCAACCAGATGATCGCCAATCTGGCGGAGACGATCCGCAAGAACACAGATCAGGACTGGTTGAAGACCAACATCGCGAAGTTCACGGGCATGATGCAGGGCCAACGCGACTTGCTGACGGTGGCCGAGCTGCTGCTGTCGGAGCTTACCCCGCTGGTGGGCGCGCATCACGGCGCGTTCTATCTGGCCGACACCTCGGACGAACATCAGACTTCACTGAAGTTTCTCTCCGGCTATGCCTATACGCAACAGGACGGCAAGCCGCGTCAGTTCAAGCTGGGTGAGGCGCTGGTGGGGCAATGCGCTCTCGAGAAACAGCGCATTCTCGTCTCCAAGGTTCCCAAGGACTATATCCGCATTGAATCCAGTCTGGGAGGCGCCGCGCCCGCGACCGTAGTTGTGTTGCCGGTGCTCTTTGAAGGAGAACCGAGAGCGGTGATCGAACTGGCGTCGTTCAGCCAATTCAGCGAGGTTCACCTGGCATTTCTCGACCTGCTTACGGAGTCGATCGGTATCGTGCTCAATACCATCGCCGCGACGATGAGGACCGAGGAGCTGTTGAAGCAATCGCAACAGCTGGCCGAGGAATTGCAGAGCCAGCAATTGCAGCTGCAGCAGACAAACGCTGAATTGGAAGAGAAGGCGCAACTGCTGGCCGAACAAAAAACGGAAGTGGAAACGAAAAACCGCGAAGTGGAGCAAGCCAAAGAGCAGTTGGAAGAGAAGGCCGAGCAGCTTGCTCTGACTTCGAAGTACAAGAGTGAATTCCTCGCGAACATGAGCCACGAGCTGCGCACACCGCTCAACAATCTGCTGATTCTGGCGAAGATGCTCTCGGAGAATTCAGAAAAGAATTTGCAGACAAAGCAGATTAAGTTCGCCGAAACCATTCACTCTTCGGGGACAGACTTGCTGGCTCTGATCAACGACATTCTCGATCTGTCCAAGATCGAATCGGGCAAGATGGACGTTGAGCTGGGGCCGGTTCGCTTGATGGAGTTGGAGGACTATTGCTCGCGCAACTTCCGCCATGTCGCGGAGGGCAAGGGATTGGACTTCACGACGGAAGTGGAGGCGGGACTGGGCGATATCGTCTACACGGATACAAAGCGCCTGCAACAGGTGCTGAAGAACCTGCTCTCGAACGCGCTCAAGTTCACGGAGCAGGGATCGGTGCGTTTGAAGATCGCCCGGGCCACCTCGGGCTGGCAAACGATGCATCCGGTGTTGAGCCGCGCGAAAAGCGTGATCTCGTTCTCGGTGGTCGATACGGGTATTGGAATTCCGCGGGACAAACAACGGATCATTTTCGAGGCGTTTCAGCAGGCGGACGGCACGACCAGCAGAAAGTACGGCGGCACCGGGCTGGGGCTATCGATCAGCCGCGAACTGGCTCGTTTGCTGGGCGGGGAGATCCGCCTCGAGAGCACTCCCGGCACGGGCAGCACCTTCACCCTCTATTTGCCGCAGGTCTATATCAATGTCGTGCCTCAACGGAGCGAGACGCCGCGGCATTTTCCCCCATTGCATCCGATCGAGAGAGAGCGTTCCGATTCCACTCCGGTGGTACTGCAGGGTGGGTATGATTCCCTTGCCGGGACCGTGGTCGAGGATCTGATCGTCGAAGACGATCGCAATACGATTCGTCCCGGCGATCCGGTGCTGCTGATCGTCGAAGACGACGTAACCTTCGCTCGAATCCTGGTCGATATGGCGCACGATCATGAGCTCAAGGCGTTGGTTGCATTGCGCGGTATCACGGCCCTCGCTTTGGCACGCGAGTTCAAGCCCCTGGCAATCACGCTGGATATCTCGCTGCCGGACTTGGTGGGATGGACGATTCTGGATCTGCTGAAACACGATCCGCTCAATCGTCATATTCCGGTGCACATCATTTCGGGCGACGAGAATCGCCGCCGAGGACTTATGCTCGGCGCCATGAGCTATCTGCAAAAGTCTCTCGCGAAGGGGGCTCTCGATGAGGCGTTCGGCAATATTCAGAGCTCGATGAATAAGCGGGTGAAGAATCTGCTTATGGTCATCAGCGACGAAGTGCGCCGGGAGGAAGTGGAGGAGATGATCGGCGGCGAGGACCTGTCGATCGTCTCGGTTGCATCCGGAAGCGAAGCTCTCAAAAAGCTGGCTGATCAATCTTTCGACGGCGTGGTGGTGGATCTACTCATGGAAAACAACGCATCCAGCCACTTCATTGAAAACCTGTATGCGCAGCAAGGCCTGCAAACGCCTCCCACTATCCTGTTCGGCGGGATTCCAGAAGCCGGAGATACGAAGCTGACCGGGCTGCTGCAGACGGGGGTTGTCCGGCACACCACGTCGCAAGAGCGTTTGCTCGACCAGACGGTGCTCTTGTTACACCGGGAAGAGGCCCTGCTAAGCGCCAAGCAGCGCGCGGTGCTCGCGGACGTACGGCGCCGGGACGCCGCCCTTGCGGGTAGAAAAGTCTTGGTCATCGATGACGATCTGCGCAACATCTTTGCCCTGACCAGCCTGCTCGAACATCACGACATCGAGGTTCTGCATGCGGAAAATGGACGTGCGGGAATCGAACTGCTGAAAGGCGCCCCCGACGTAGACATTATTCTGATGGACATCATGATGCCGGACATGGACGGATATGAGACGATGCAGGCGATCCGTCAAATTCCGGCGTTTCAAAAACTGCCCATCATCGCCTTGACGGCCAAAGCGATGAAGGGCGATCGGGACAAATGCCTGGAGGCAGGGGCCACCGACTATGTAACCAAGCCCGTGGATCTGGAGCAGCTCTTCTCCGTGATGCGGGTCTGGATCTCGCGCCGGTATGAACACATCCCAACGATGTCCGGATCGCGCTCATGAAAATACCCGCGCGGATCCCGCCCAACGCGAACGATCTTCCGTCCATGAGCGCCGCGGTGGCGAGCGAGAAGGTCAGGATACTGCTCGTCGACGATAACGAGGACAACCTGATTTCGCTCGAAGCCGCGCTCGACGTTCTGGGGGAGCAGCTGATTTTGGCGCGGTCGGGACGACAAGCGCTTCGCGAGCTGCTGGAGCATGACTTTGCGGCGATTCTGCTGGATGTGAAGATGCCCGAGATGGATGGGTTCGAGACGGCAGAGTTGATCCGCTCCCGTAAACGCAGCCAGCAGACGCCCATCCTGTTCCTGACCGGCTATCGCAACGAGGAACATTTGTTCCGCGGATACGACCTGGGGGCGGTGGACTTTCTTTTCAAACCCATTGTGCCCGAGGTGCTGCGTTCCAAGGTAGCGGTCTTCGTCGCTCTGAGCCGTAGCGCACAGCAGCAGCGGATACAGGCGGAAATCCTCAAGAAAGCCGAACAGAGATTTCGCTCGCTGCTGAACGCGGCGCCCGATGCAATGCTGATCACCAAGGAAAGCGGAGAGATCGTGCTGGCAAACTCGCGCACGGATGGACTCTTCGGCTACAGCCGCTCGGAACTTCTGGGCCACGACATTCGTAAGCTGATTCCCGACTGGGCTCCGGCCAGAGAAGCCGATTCGTGCGCGTGGATCGCGGTGCGGAGCGACGGAACTTCATTCCCTTCTGAAGTGAGTTCAAGCCCGTTGGTGACAGATGAGGGCCTGCTGGTGACGAGCGCGGTCCGCGACATGAGCGAGAGACAGCGCAACGAGGAGCGGATCGAGGAGCGGAATCGCCAGTTGGCCGCCCTGAACCAGGAACTGGAAGCGTTCAGCTACTCGGTGTCACACGATCTCCGCGCTCCCTTACGGAGCATCGAGGGGTTTTCAAAGATCTTGCTGCGGGATTACGCGGGACAGCAACTAGATGAGACCGCCGCGGGTTATTTAGAGAGGATGCGCACGGCGGCATCGGGGATGGGGCAGCTTATCGAGGATCTTCTGGAGCTCTCACGGGTGTCGCGGACGGTGCTATCGCCGGAGGCCGTGGAACTGTCACGCCTCGCAGAAGTGGCCATCGAAGACTTCAGGTCGCGCGACCCGGAGCGCAAGGTCGAAGCGGTAATTGAGCCGGGGATGTGCGCGCGGGGCGACTCCCGTCTGTTATCCGTCGCTCTATCGAATTTGCTCGGCAACGCGTGGAAGTTTACCGGCAATACCGCGAACGCGCATATTGAGTTCAAGCGAGAAGTTATCGATGGGACAAACGTGTTCTCCATACGCGACAACGGCGCAGGATTCAATCCGGAATTTTCCGATAAGCTGTTTGCGCCATTTCAGCGCCTCCACCGCGTAAGCGAGTTTGAGGGATCCGGCGTGGGGCTGGCAATCGTTCAACGCGTGATCCATCGGCACAATGGAAGGGTATGGGCAAGCGGCAAAGTAGGTGAAGGCGCTACGTTCTATTTCACTCTCAACGGAGATGCAAAGACAGGCGATGGAAGTGAAGCATAGTAGGTCTGCAAAAATTGGCTTGTACACAACCAGGTTTCAACGTGTGACTAGACAGGATTCAAAACCGTTGCAGAAACTCAGGCTCTTGCTGTCGGAAGACAGAGAAGACGACGCTCTGCTGATCGTCGATGAGCTCACGCAGAGCGGATATAAGGTTGAGTGGGAGCGCGTCGAGACGCCCGAGGAGATGCTCGACTCGCTTTCTGCCGGATGTTGGGATCTGATCATTGCGGATTACGATTTGCCACGATTCAGCGCCATGGGCGCGCTCGAGATCGTGAAAAAGAAGGAACTGGATATTCCTTTTCTGATTGTCTCGGGCGCGATGCGCGAAATCGATGCCGTAGCCGGCATGCGGGCCGGCGTTCACGACTATCTGCTGAAGAATAACCTGGCGCGTCTCGGTGTGGTTGTGGAGAGGGAGCTGCGGGAAGCACAGATGAGGCGGGAGAGGCGGGCCGCCGAGCTGATGTTGCGCAGGCAGGCGCTGGTCCTCGATCAAGTGCACGATGCCGTGATCCAAACGGATCTCGAAGGCCGAATCCTGAAGTGGAACCGAGGAGCAGAGCTCCTGCTGGGGTACTCCGAAGAGGAAGTGCTCGGTCAACCCTTGACCATGTTGTACTTCGACGAGGATGTATCGGAGGCTCTTCCGGAGGTCTTTTCGCAACTCAGCGACGAAAGGCTGGTGAAAGAAGTTCGCAACCGGCACAAGTCCGGCTCAGAGTGCTGGATCAGTCTTTCGCTCTCTTTGTTGAGAAATGAAGACGGCGCGCCTTACGGTACCGCTGTCTATGGGCAAGATATAACGGAGCGCAGACGGGCCGAGAATGCCCTGCGGAATAGCGAAGAGCAGTATCGTCTTCTGACTGAGGCTTTGCCACAAATGGTTTGGCTGGCAAGAGACGGAGTAACTCCGCAGGTGATCGAGTTTTCCAACTCGCAGACGCATGCTTACACCGGCCTGACGCGGGAGCAACTGCTAGCCGGTGAATGGCAAACCGTCATTCATCCCGAAGAGCGGGAGCGGTATGTAGCGGAAATGCTCGCCGCGCAGCGCGCTGGGAGGCCATTTGAGCTGCAATTCAGGCTGCGCAACGCTCAGACCCAGACGTGGCGCTTGCATCTGGCGCGTTGCATTCCTTTCCACAACGCACTGGGAGAGCCACGCTGGCTGGCGACGATTATCGATATAGAAGATCAAATGCGAGCACAGGATGTCTTGCGCAGGACTGAAAAGCTGGCAGCGGTAGGCCGGCTCGCATCGAGCATCGCGCACGAGATCAACAATCCTCTCGAAGCAGTGACGAACCTTATCTATCTCCTGCAATCGACGCCGATGATGGAAGAGCAGAGGATCTATCTGAAGACCGCGGCCGAGGAGCTGGCACGCGTCAGCCACATCACCAACCATACGCTGCGGTTCCACCGGCAGAGCAGCAAGCCGACGGAGGTTAACCCGGCGGAGATTATCGATTCAGTGCTGGCGCTCTACCAGGCACGATTGAGAAATGCACAGATTACGGTGATTCGCGACTACAAAAGCACTCCGCCTCTGAGGTGCTATAGCAGCGAAGTGCGGCAGGTCGTTGCCAACTTGATCGGAAACGCATTTGACGCCACTCGCAGCGGGGGGAAGATAGTAGTTCGCGTACAGGCGGCAAGGGGTAGGGACGATAGCGGCGAAAGCATCATGATCACGGTAGCCGACACCGGTCATGGGATGTCACAGGAGACGAGCAAACGCATCTTTGAGCCATTTTTCACCACGAAGGGCATCCATGGAACGGGGCTGGGGCTCTGGGTGAGCTCGGAGATTGTGTCGAATCACCGGGGACGGTTTCGGGTTCGCAGCCGGGATGGGTATGGCACCGCCATCTCTATTTTCTTCCCGCAAGACCCTGCGTTCGAGGACCTCCAGTCTCACAATGAAGAGGCGAAGAGCTTGATCGGTGTAAACGACGAGGAGCAGATGGAATCGAGCTGAGCCTGTTTCGACCGCACTTGGCAACATCCCCACTCAAGCCAAAACAAGGCTTGAATGGGCCACCCGCGGAAGTCGGATCTTGATTGGAGTTTGCGCAATCCTTCCGCATGATGCTTTGCGGCGGATTGCCTTTAAAAATTGGGAATGGCCATGCAGCGATCGATTGCACCGAGTTTCGATTGCACTTGGTCTTCGGTTTTCTGCCGGACTCGGCTTCGAGAGATTAAAAGTGGATGATCTAACCCGCGGTGAGCCCCTTGCCGGACCGCTTCAAAAGCCCGAGTCAATTGCCGACGTTGGCGTACACAAGGGAATCCTCGAGGACCTGGCGCTGAAGGTTCTGTATCTATCCGGTCCCTTGTCGGTCTTTGAATTGTCCAGACACATCCGACTAAGTCTCGGGGTGGCCGACGAACTAATTCACCGGCTGCGCGCCGGGCAGCTCTGTGAATTCACCGGCATGTCCGGCAATATCGCCGATGTCGCCATCACTTCTCAGGGGAGATCGCGAGCATTGGAGTTGTTATCCCAGAGCCAGTATGCGGGCGCTGCGCCGGTATCTCTGGAGAGCTATGTTCAACAGGTCCGTCAACAGAGTGTCCGCAACGTGGACGTGCACCCGCCCGACGTCGAACGTGCCTTTGCTCATCTTGTGCTGGACAGCAAGATTCTATGGCAGCTCGGAACAGCACTTAATTCCGGTACCTCAATTTTTCTCTATGGACCAACAGGAGTAGGAAAGACCACGATCGCCGAGACATTATCGCGCGTGCTCGCCATGGACAAGGTGTTGATACCGTTCGCGGTCGAAGTCAACGGCCAGATCATTGCTGTTTACGATCCTTTGATTCACAAGAGCGTCGCAGAACCGCCGCCCTGGAATAGCGATGGGCGTTGGGTGCTCTGCCATCGTCCCGCAGTTCTCGTCGGCGGCGAGCTGACGATCGAAATGCTGAATCTGCAATTGAATCCGACCACGAAATTCTATGCAGCCCCGGTACAAATGAAAGCGAACAATGGGGTCCTGATCATCGACGATTTCGGGCGGCAGCGGCTGCGGCCTGACGCGCTCCTCAACCGCTGGGTTGTTCCCCTCGATCGCAGGATTGACTTTCTGACCCTGGCAGGGGGAAAGACAATTGAAATTCCCTTTGAGATATTGGTTGTATTTGCAACCAATATGGATCCTTCGCAGCTGTTGGACGACGCATTTTTGCGGAGAATTCAGACGAAGATCAAGATAGGCGCGGTTTCGGATACCCAGTTCTACGAGATTTTTCGGCGAGTCGCGAGCGAGTACGGGCTCGAGTGCGACGCAAACGTTCTCCATGATCTGGTCGGTGTCATCCGCAGCCAGGCAAAATTGCTACTCCCCTGCTACCCTCGGGACATCGTGAACCAGATCTGTTGGGCCGCCAAATACGAGGGCGTAAAACCGCATCTCGACTACGCGGCCGTTATGCGCGCCGTGGAAGCCTATTTTCTGCCGAATACTTAGCCTGCATTTCTCACCAGCTATCTACTGAGGCGGCCGATAAGGCTGTGTCTACTGCGTTGCGCTCGGTCACCGTGCTCAACGTACTGTTCAAGTACGCCTGCGCGCGCCGACCGTCGCACGCCTTGTATCCACTGCCTTCTCCCCCGCGTCGCAACGACCCCTGGTGAGAGATGCGGGCTAGAGCATGACGATTAGGGACGAGATTCTGGAACGTCCCTCGATGGCAACGGTTGCGGAGTCTATGAGGATGCGAACGGACCTCTGTGCGGAATCGAGGAACACTGCGTTCTTTCAAAAGAGATCAACGACGGGCGGAAACGTCAGCAATAGGCTCAGACCGAGCAACGCGAGAGCAACAACATTGATGCGCCCTATCGCAACCGTCCTGTTCCGCCAGCGCCATTCCAGAATCCCCCATGAGACAAGCCAGATCAGGATGGCGGCCGTGGTTACGCCGGAGAGCGGTCCTGTTGGTTTATAGAAAATCAAGGCTGTTCTTGACGGCTGCCGATTTGTCACCGGCGCAGGCCAGCACCGCCAGAGCGAAAGAACCGATACCAGCCGCAAGAATGGCGGCGGCGCCGGAACCGTTTGTCAGGGCCGGAGCATTGGGTGAGGCGTCGCTGTTCGGCATGTTCATTTTTCATCTCCCTGGGTCAGCTGAATCGTGTGACCGCCCTGAACCGGCGCGTACTTGTTAATCATCGCGCCGAAGAAGCCCGCGATCCCCGCAGCAACAAACGAAGCCACGGCAAACGAGAGCACCGCGGCGCGAAGCTGCCGATGGTTCTTGAGGTCGCGGCCATACCGGATGAAGACAAATGCGACCATCGTGATCGAGATAGGAGCGAACCAGGCGACATGCTCCTTCCACTCCATGCCAAGGGAGTGCCAGCCGATGGTCGTGGGGCTCGACATCAGCAGGCGTTGCGGAAACATGGAGAGGTCGGTCGTCCCCGGCGGCGGCGCAGCGCGATACCACGGATAGATGACATATGCTCCGGTCAGCACAGCGGCCCATGCGAGGACCACCATCGTAAGGAGATAAATCTTGAGGAAGCGTTCCTGACCGGGAGTGGATTCGGGGAGCGCGGACGAGGTGGTCGAGCGATACAACTCCACGAGCGCACCGGAACACGCCAGGAGATAGAGCGCACCGAATCCCAAGCCGTGTATTAGAGTCCAAAGAGCGCGTGCCGTAATTTCCATCTATCGTGTCCTCCGCTGTGGGCAGCCTCAATGCGGGCCGCGGTCCACAGGTCATTCAAATCGCATTGCCCCGCATCGGCCCCTGCATCCAGTTGTTTCTTGCCGTGTCCTTTTTGTCGTCATCTTTTCCCTTGTCGTCTTTCCGCCCCAGGTCCAGTACATGCCTGCGTAGGCATAATTCTCCGTCTGGCCGGCGATTGAATGGCCGTAGCAGAACAAGAACTGTTCATTGGGGTTGTGCTTGAAGTGGTAATAGCCGCCAACGTCGATCATCGCCGAACGTTCGGTCTGGGCCGCGGCAAAACCTTCGCGCCCATGCGCAAAGAGCTCCGCGCCCAGTTCAAGCCTCTCGTTGAGTTCCCGTTTCACCAGCCATCCGGTATACGGAAAGTCTCGATAGTTGGCTTGCGGGACGACCTGATAGCCGCCGCCGCCATCGAAGAGCCACTTGCCGTAGTTCTTTTGCAGCCAGACGGGTAGTTTGTACCAGACTTTTCCCACGCCCAGTCCCTTGTCATAGCTTCCGGTCGGTATTTCAAACATGGTGAAAGTGCCGATTTGCGGAACGTGCTTGGTCTCCTTGATGATGGCGAGTTTCACGCCCAGTTCCATGTCGGTGAGACCGAACGCGCTCGGCCCCGTTCCGCCGGGCAGGTAAACGGGATTGTTCGACGGAAAGACGCCTCCCCAGGGCAGGATGGCGTGCAGTTGCACTCTGGGAATGGCGCCCCAGTTGAACTCGAAGGCCGGCCCCGTCGAGTCGATCTCCGCCGGTGTGCCATCGACACCGCCGAAGATGTAGAACTCGTAGTGATGCAAGTCCACCGGCACCGGATCGTCGGTTTGATACGGAGGTCCCTGCGCCCACAGGCGCGAGCCGGCCAGAATCAGAAGAAGGAACAGCATCAGTTTCGGGCAATGACTCCAACCTTTCATCGGCGCTTCTGGCCTCCACCAAGATCGAGATGCGACTGTCGCTATCGAAGTTCGATACTACACTATCGGATATTCGATTCGGGTTAAAGCAGAGGTATATTTGATCTGTGTCCAATCATCAGCGGGAACTCTTTTTCGGCCTGATACGGATTCATGTGCTCGTCCATGCGTCCCATGAACCCATCTTTGGGCTGGCGATGATGGAGGAGCTGGCGCATCACGGGTATCGCATCGGACCGGGAACTCTCTACCCTCTTCTGCATGGCTTGGAACGCAGCGGCCTGTTGAAGTCTGTCCTTAAGAATGTTGGAGGACACAGCCGCCGGGTCTACAAGATCACCTCTGCCGGCAAGAAGGCTTTAGACAAGGCCAGAGCGAAGGTTGACGAGCTGCACCACGAACTTCATGAAGAACATCCCCGGAAGATCTCACCGTTGAATGACAGCCCTGCGACAAACTAGAAGCCGTCTCATATATGCATTTGCGGCTCAGGGCGTCGAAGGCTATTTTCTGCCGAATACCTAGAGCAGAGCGAAGCCGGCGTGGGATCGCCGCCGGGATTTAGTCCCCTGCTCTGGCGCGGGAGGCATACGGCAGCACCGGCACGAGCGTCTCATGCATGCCGCCCTTGTGCTCAAAGGGAAGCAGTTTCAAATCGACGCCGTAAAGGGTATGGAGATTTTCTTCGGTGAGCACGCGGCTGGCCTGGCTGAGGATTAGTCACTTCCCCAGCCCTTTCCCTGCGACTTCCACAGGAGGAAACAGACGAGTGGCGTTCCGGCCAGCGCAGACAGTACTCCGACCGGGAGATGCAGGTGCACGCTGGTGCGGCTGAGATCGTCGAGGCCAAGGACAAACAACGCTCCGAGCAGAGCCGCTGTAGGAAGCAACCGGCGATGATCAGGCCCAACCAGCATTCTCGCGCAATGTGGAACCACCAGCCCAATCCAGGCGACGATACCGCTAACCGCTACCTGTGCAGCGACGATCAGGGAGACAACGATGATGACACCCCATCGTAGTGCGCCTACATTGAGGCCCAGCGATTTCGCGTCGAGATCGCCCAGTGACAGCAGATTCAAGCGCCAGCGCAGGCCCATCAGGATCGCGCCTCCAACAAGCGTCGGAATGGCAATCATCGCAACTTTTTGCCAATCGGCGCCCACGAACGATCCCATTAGCCAAGACACGATTCGGAAGATATTCCCATAGGCCTCCACCAACCCGACCAGTGCAAGGAAGAAGGCTCCGAGGAAGACGCCCGACAGAATGAGCACCATGCTGTTGGTGCTGCCGCGAGCCAGTTTCGCCACGGTAAACACTAACGATATGGCGAGCAATCCTCCTGCAAACGAAAAACCAAGGAGGACTATTGTCGGCAGACCGAGTGCAATGGCGAGGACACCGCCAAAGGCAGCGCCCGAGGTTACACCGAGTATGTCCGGGCTAACCAGCGGATTGCGCAGCATTCCTTGCAGCGCCGTACCGGAGATGCCGAGCCCCAAGCCTGCCAACGCCGCCACCAGTACGCGCGGCGGCCGGATAATCGTCATAACGGTCGTCTCTCTCAGGTCCCATGGAAAACTGCTAGCGCCATGAAAAGGCCAAAGCAGGCGCAGCACCAAAATCATGGAATGCCACAACGGCACTGGATAAGCACCAATACACAGCGAGGCGAATACTGCCACAAGCAAGAGGATACCCAACAAGATCGGCACCGCCCAGCCGTACTTTGTCGCCAACACGAACTTATGCGCCGGCTTAATCGGACTGACGGCTTCGGCAAGAGTCTTCTCTGTCATTTCGAAGACTCCGACAGATTGCTACGCGATCGAAGCGGCAGAACAGGAACCAGCGTCTGGCGCTGTTTGCCTCCGTGTTCAAACTCCATTCGCTTGATGTTGACACCGTACAACGCCAGAAGGTTCTCTTCGGTTAGGACATCCGCAGCGGAGCCGCAGGCAAAGTTGCTCCCACCAAGCATCAGCATCGTGTTATCGGCGACCGACAGAGCGTGGTGCGGATGGTGGGTTGTGAATAGGATCGTGAGCCCGTCCTGATGCGAGAGGCGGTTTATCCAGTCCAAAACGGCAACCTGGTTCTTCAAATCGAGCGCTGAGGTTGGCTCGTCGAGAATCAAGATCTCTGCCTCCGAAACCAGGGCGCGCGCGAAGATCACCAGTTGCCGCTCGCCGCCGGACAGCTCATGAAACGGATGCGAGGCAAAGTGCGCCATGCCGAAGCGCTCCAGCGAGGCCATGGCTGCTTCTTCGTCCTGCGCCGAAGGTTGCGAAAACATGCCGACCTTTCGCACGCGCCCCATCAGGACCATATCCAGCACGGAGTAGTCGAAAGTGACTTGAAACAACTGCGGCACGAAAGCTGTCAAGCCACTCACAGCGGTTTTGCCGGCCGTTGGCTTGAGTGCGCCGAGCAAAATCTTCAGCAGCGTGGTTTTGCCCGAGCCGTTTGGGCCAAGAAGCGCAAAGGTCGATCCGCGCTGCACTTCCGCGCTGCAGTTCTGAAATATCCAATGCCCAGGCACATATGCATGGCCAAGGTTGTCAAAGCGAATCGCTGTTTCACTCACGGCCCCACCCTTTGCCCTGCGATTTCCAAAGCAAAAATATGATGATTGGTGTTCCGATGAGCGCGCTCAACACACCGGCGGGAACTTCTGCTCGCAGAACGGCCCGTGTGAAATCGTCCAGGCCGAGAACAAACAATGCGCCCAGCAGCGCGGCGGTCGGCAATAAGCGCCGATGGTCCGGACCGACGAGCATGCGCGCGCAATGCGGAACGACCAACCCGATCCAGCCCACTACTCCGCTGACCGCGACCTGCGAGGCAATGATGATCGATACCAGCGTAATCACCGCCCAGCGAAGCGCCCCTACATTCAGGCCGAGCGTCCCTGCATCGAGATCGCCCAGAGACAATAGGTTGAGACGCCAGCGAAATGTCATCAGAATTGCGCTGCCCGCGAGCGTGGGAATGGCAACAATCGCCACCTTCTTTGCATCCGATCCGACAAATGTTCCCAGCAGCCAATACGCGATGCCCGGTAAATGAGCATCGTCCGCGACGGAAACGACAAGCGTGACCAGCGCCATGAAGAGCGCTCCGACAAAGACGCCGGCCAGAATCAGAATCATGCTATTGCTACCGGCGCGAGAGACCTTTGCAAGGCCGAAGGTGCAGGTCATCGCCACAACTCCGCCGCAGCATGCCAGCGCAATGATGCCCGCAGGCGAGAAGTTCCAGAGCATGGCCAGCACTCCGCCAAAGGCAGCGCCCGAGCTGACGCCGACGATGTCCGGGCCGACCAGCGGATTTCTGATAATCGCCTGCAGTGACGTGCCCGATACGCCGAGCCCCAGGCCGACCAGCGTTGCCATTAGTACACGCGGCAGCCGGATGACCTGAATGACGATGATCTCCTTCACGGTCCATAGCGGATTGGCAGGCAGCGGACCCGGCCACGCCAGATGCGCGACGATCCGCGCGGCATGCCAGAACGACATGGGATAGATGCCGATGCACAGGGAAGCCAGTATCGCCAGCAGCACTCCCACTCCCAGCAGAAGTTGAACCATCAGCCCATGCTTCTGCAAGAATGTCTCGCCAGACCTGGTTTGTGAGACTGCCTCTTCGGCAAGTGCTTGCGTCACTTTGACATCCCCTGCTGCGCTGCTGGTTGATAGTTGCGGGTAAAACGCTCGGTGCCCAGCGAGCTGGCATTTTCGTCGTTCCGCAGCAGGTAGTCGATCTGATCATCGTTCAGTCTGTAACCAAACTCACTGAACATGCGATCCCCCGCCAATTGCCTAACTTCGGGCTGCAAGCGATCTGGATGGCCAATCTCAGCCATCCAACGCTCTTCAACCGGGCTGAATGTCAACCCATTGTGGCCGCCTAATGAGTCAATACCGAATATTTTGTATACGCGTCGGCTTGCCACCGCCTTAAGCCCAGACCAGCGAGGATCGTGCATGAACTCATAAGGTCCCTCAGCTCCTGACCCCGAAGCCCCGGAGAGAAAGATGATATCGGGGTTTATGGCAAGTACACGTTCGGCATCATCTCCCCGGCCGGACCATCCATTCGTTGCGTCCTCTAAACCAGCAAGAGCATAGTCATACTTGCGCCAGCGTGCTAATGAAACCTGGGCTTTGTCGCGGATCGAAGCTCCCATCGTCAATGTGCGCGGAAGGAAAGAAAGGGTGGAAGGCCGAAGTTCCCGTTCCAGATCTGCCAAAGCCCGCCGATACATGGCGATGCGCGCTTCGCCAAGTTCAGGGTTTCCGATCAGCGCCGAGTCCACGCGAGCCGTCGAGAAATCCACTTGCTCAACACCTTCCTGGTGCCCCCAATCGGACAAGGCGGGAAGACTGAACGCTCGTAGTTGAGCCAACGCACTACCGTAGCCACCATACCCAAGAAAGACTCCCGCATCAACGGTAAGCAGCGACTCCATCTCCACATAGGGTCCGCGGGTGTTCTTGAAGAGATCGCTATCCCACAGGCTATCCCGCTTTAGAATTTCGGGATAAACCGCACTCACCAGGAGGCCGACGAATCGCTTGCGCCCACCAGCGTCCCCGGCGTGCATCAGGAGCTCAGGTGCGTGCGTGTCTTCCAGATACCCATCCGGGGTTGAGCCCACGATGGCGACGCCGCGAAAGGGCACAGCGATCTGGACCGGCTTGCCTGTGTCATCCAACACGATGCGGCTATGGGTCGGTGCCGGAAGCCTCGGCAAAGGACGAATCAGCCCAAGTGCGATGAGCGAGATGCACAGAAAGGGTGTCATCCATAGGGCTTCTCGTGGATGCACCAGCCTGAAAACATTAAGTGGCATTGCCGGAGCCTCCCAGGGATTCCCGTACAAAAAAGGTGAGGCTCTGACGAGCCTCACCTGTCGTTATTGACCGCACTAAAAGTGAAGCCTTAGCGCCAGTTGCAAAGAGCGTGGGCCGCCCGTCTGGTACAGGGAGTTCAACGTACCCAAACTCGCATTTCTTGTATTGGTTGCGGTGCCAAAGGTCGTCGATCCACTCGAAAGACTTGAAGTCACAGTTCCAAACTGCGGGTGGTTGAGTATGTTAAATGCCTCCGCCCTGAACTGGAGACCCAGGGTATCAGCCAGATGAAAATCCTTGCGTAGTGCCATATCCAGCTGTGTAGCGCCAAACCCACGTGCGGAATTACGCCCAGCATTGCCTTCTGTGATGGCACCCGCTGAATTGAGGGCTTTGGTGAATGCAGCGTAGTTGATGGCGCGCCCTCCGGGCGGCCTTTTCCCGACAGCCGCCACCGTCGAGACATAGAGAGGTACCCCGGGAACCAGATTCGGATGATATTGAACTAACTCTCCGTTGGCCAGGTTAACATTCTGCTCATATACATCGACCGGCGCGGCAGTGACCGAAGTGAGGCGCGTATCGATCGACCAGTGCGATAGAGCGGTGGAGGCTAGGTTGTTCTCATGGATTCCCGGTAGGTCATAGGTGACCGCGGCTTGCAAATTCTGACGCCGGTCGTAGTCGGAGCTTGCTTTCTCTAATTGAGAGTCCGAATTGTTGCTCGACGCAGTGTCAATTGAGTGGCTCCATGTATATCCGACAAACGCCTGCAACCCATGTGAGAGTACCTGTTGAAATTGAAGCTGCATCGCATTGTAGCTCGAAGTTGCGCCATTCGTAATGAGATCTAATGTGGTTCCTGCACCCCAGTTGGCGTTGCCAGCTGTAGATGGAACGAATTGTTGCTCTGCGGTCTGGCGCTCACCATCGGCGCCAACGTAGTTGAGGACAAACTTCTGCCGCTTGCCCAAGGCCTGCTCGACCGCCGTATTCCACTGCCAGGTATATGGCAAGCGAAGATTCGGATCAGACGAATATACCTCGTAGCTGCTGGAAAGCGGGTATGTGATCGCCGGGTTTCCCACTGCCGCTATATCGCTAGTAGACACTGGAAAGGCCCTCGGCGAGGTAGTAGATTGCGTAAAGCCCGGTCCACTATAGCCGTATACCGATTGAGCTATGTTGGCATCGTAATACATCCCGAAGCCACCGCGAACAATGGTTTCCTGTCCAGGTGTTTGATGTACTTGGTAGGCGAAACCTACCCTGGGCGCAAAGCCTGTGTAGTCGGTATGGAACAAATAATTGTTCTGCAGTGTCGCAGATGCCAGATTTGTTGCTTCAGTCAGACTATAGGGAAGATGGCCGCCTGCATCCGTGGGAGCTGGATTTATATCCCACCGCACACCAAGCGACAGATTTATCCGGGAGCTGACCTTCAATTCATCCTGGGCAAAGAGGGACAAGTTCATATATATGGGACGAGCCGCCCAGGGATGATTAGTAATTGACACATATTGACTGTCGTTATTCAGGACCTGAGACTCCGTGTAGAAGCCGGCCTCCTCCGTGTACTGAGCAGTGCTCCACGATATATTATTGGCCAGTCTCCGGTAATCGACGCCAAATTTAAACAGGTGGCGGCCAATGGACTTGCTCACCGTATCAACGACGTTGTTCTGAGTTTGAGTGGTAATTCTTTGGACGTTGCCGATCCCATTGGTTCCTCCCACTCCCGTATCCTGATAAAAATCAAGATTAAAAACGGAAATTGCGATATTCGGATACCCTGGAAGTTCCGTGGCAAGATCCGGAAACGTGTTGTTGCCGAAGCTGGTGAAGACTGTAGAAATATTGTTCGTATTTTTTGCAATGTTGTAACGGAATTCGTTGGAGAAGCTCGGAGTGATCATGACCGTGGCTCCAAATGTTCCACTATCATTGCCGAGAGCGTAAATCTCTGTCTGTCCTTGACCTGGGATGAGAGTTTTGCCGGTGTTTGGCGCATGGTTGTAACGTCCGAACAATTTGATCTTGCTGTTCAAACTATGATCGAGCCTGAGGCCGAAAGAACTGATCGAACTTGGATTGGAAAACCCGGTGATATACGTGGCCATGCCGTCGGGAAAATTCTCGCCACCCATACTCGCCGGACTCGGTTGAGGAAAGGCATTTAACAATGGCTGCAATGCCGAGGGTGCCGCGGCACGCAACGCCAGGTCGGGAACCCAAAATATAGTCGCAGCTTGAGGGGTATACAGTTGAAGTCCTTCGTAATTGAAGAAAAAGAATGTTCTGTCCGTGCCGTTATAGAGATGCGGAATACGAACAGGCCCGCCCACAGTTCCGCCGTAGTCATTCTGCCGCTCTTTCTCTTTGCGAAGAGGAGCTACTGCGGTAGCGCTATACCAGCTCGGGTCGTTGTTGAACCAGTTGTTCGCGTCGAGGGCCTCATTCCTGAAATAGTCGAATAGGGTACCGTGCCAATTATTCGTTCCTCCACGTGAAGTGAAGGAGAACTGCCCGCCCGCTCCTCTTCCGACTTCCGCCGAGTACGTCGAAGTGGAGACACGAAATTCTTCGAGGGCGTCCACGGATATCAAGGGCTGAGTGGTCCCTAGAACCGTTGAATTCGCGACAGCACCGCCATAGCCCGCGCCCAGTCCAACGACGTAATTTCCAAGCTGAAGGCCGTTCGTTACACTGACGCCATCAACGGTGTAATAGTTGCTTTCCGTGCGCTGGCCATTGACTGACAGGTCGCCGTACACTCCAGCGATGGAACCTGACGTTTGGGTAACACCAGGCGCGAGGGTTTCCAATGATTGGAAACTGCGGCCATTCAGCGGCATATTCTCGACAAACTGGCTGTCGATTACCGTGCTGACCGAACCGTCTGTGGTATTCAAAATCTGCGACCCGCCGTTGACGGTTACCGTCTGACTCTCGCGGCCCACCGTGAGCTGCGCGTCGAAGGCGAGCGTTTGCCCCACTGTGACCGTCAGCAGCTCGCTCGAGACAGTGGCAAACCCGGGAGCCTGCACTGTGATCTTGTAGGTTCCGGGCGAGAGGAAGGGAGCGGTGTAGAGCCCCTCGCCATTTGTCTTCACCAGCTGCTCGACTCCTGTGGCCTGGTTGACGATGTGAACCTCGGCGCCAACGATGGCGGCCTTCTTCGCATCCGTTACCTGGCCCTGAAACTGGCTCGTCTGGGCCTGAACAGGCAGCGACGCCACCAACAGTCCTGTGATGGCGAGGACCTGTGCAAAGCGCCTCGTCCTCCGTCCGAGGAAGCGCATCCGTCGCATGGCGGCGGAAATG
This sequence comes from uncultured Acidobacteriaceae bacterium, assembly GCA_963746665.1. GTDB lineage: Bacteria > Acidobacteriota > Terriglobia > Terriglobales > Acidobacteriaceae > PALSA-350. The sequence goes on from CAVVBW010000002.1 coordinate 121,519, forward strand.
GTGCAGTTCATAGAGTTCTCCTCGCAGTGTGCTGAACTGCATCCTGTGCCTTGTTAAAACGACAGCTTCGTGTATAAGAGGTTAACTGTACAGGCTATGACCGCGCTGTTGGGTTGTCAACGATGAATGAAGCAAGACGCGCTTTCATGACATAACCTCGTATACGATATGTACGTATGAGATACCTACGTCCGATTTCGACCGCCATTGCCGGGCTGTTCTTCTGTGCGACCTTGCTCGCGGCGCAAACCGTTCAGGAGCCGCAGATTCTTGTCACGGGAGACGTTGCGACGCCCCTCGCGCTACGGGCGGCCGATCTGGCCGCGATGCCGCACGAGCAAGCCGAAGTCACCGAACAAGACGGGACGAAAACGACCTACGAGGGCGTCCCGCTGCAAGAGATCCTCAAGAAGGCCGGAATTCGCTTCGGATCGGGGATGCGAGGCAAAGCCCTCGCCGGATATGTTCTTGCCGAGGCAAAGGATGGTTATGCGGTAGTGTTCAGCCTGGGCGAACTCGATCCCGATTTGGGCGGCGAGCGGGTTCTCGTCGCCGATAAGCGGGATGGGAAAGCTCTGTTCACGTATCAGGGTCCGGCCCGCTTGGTCTTGCCTGCAGATAAGGAAGGCGCCCGATCCGTGCGAATGTTAGAAAAGCTGGAAGTAGTCGAACTGCGAAAGTAGCCGGTAACGTGAACAAGGCTCCTCGAACCGCCCGGATCGCTTGGCCCGCCCGGATCACTTGGGTCAGCTGGATCGATTGGACCACCTCGACTGTTCTGGTTGCAGCATGCCTCACGATCATTGGGGCGGCTTTTGCGGCGGGTTCCCAAACACAAGAGAGTTCCGGAGACGCCGAGTACCGGTGGGAATTGCCAAAAGGATTTCCCAAGCCAAAGGTTCCCGAGAACAATCCGATGACGGTCTCCAAGGTGCGCCTTGGCCGCTACCTGTTCTATGACCAGCGGATGTCTGTGAACGGTACCGAGTCCTGTGCTACCTGCCACCGGCAGGAGCTCGCCTTCACCGACGGAAAGCCGCAGTCTGCCGGAGCAACCGGCCAATTGCTTCCCCGCGGAGCGATGAGCCTGGTGAATTCCGCGTACAGCGCTGTCTTGACATGGAGCAACCCAAACGAGACTAGCCTTGAACATCAGGCGCTGACTCCGATGTTCGGCGACCATCCTGTTGAGCTTGGTTTGACCCGCGATGGCGAAGCCTTCATCCAGGTACTGCGTTCAGACGCCACCTACCGCGATCTATTTCCCGCGGCGTTTCCTTCAGACTCAGATCCTTTTACGATCTCTAACGTGACCAAGGCGATTGCATCTTTTGAACGGACGATTATTTCGGCCAGCTCGGCATACGACCGATATCACTATGGAGGCGACGATCAAGCCGTCCCGGAGTCGGCAAAACGGGGGGAAGCACTGTTTTTCAGCGAGCCACTCTCTTGTTTCCGCTGTCACGGCGGTTTTAATTTCAGCGATGCATCGGGAAACTTCGAGGGGAGGAGAGGGACGGGCGCTCCGTTTCACAACATAGGCTTATACAACGTCAAGGGATCGCTCTCCTATCCGCTGCCGAACGTGGGCATCTATGAATACACTCACCGCCCGGGGGATGTGGGCAAATTCAAAACGCCGACACTCCGCAATATCGCGTTGACCGCGCCTTACATGCATGACGGCAGTCTGAAGACGCTCGATGAGGTACTCGATCATTATTCCGCTGGAGGACGCACCATCTCCGATTCGCCCAATGCCGGCAACGGCGCCGACAATGCCAATAAGGACCCGTTGATTGGCGGCTTCAAGTTGTCGGCCCAGGACCGCGCCGATCTGATTGCCTTCCTAGATTCGCTGACTGACGAAGAAGTTATTCAGGACCAGAGGTTCGCGAATCCGTGGAAGAGTGCGAAATAGCGGAAGCCGTCTGGAGGAGGATGGAAACCGCGGCACGAGCAGTGGCACCGGGGTCCCGGTCGTTCTTCCCTTGTACTCAAATGAGGTCGATGCCGTATCACCGATGAAGGTTGCGGACTGCCGACGGGCGTGGAGCGCTCATTGAGTGCTTTGGCGATGATGCGCCAATTGAGGTTCCCTTACCTAAACTTTCGGATTGCCGACGACTCACCCGCCCGCAATGCAGTTTCGGAATGCGCGTTGGCCGGCTGCGGTGCAACCCGTGGCGGCGGGACAGGTTCCCGCGCCCCCGGAAGCAGTCGGCTGCCGGCCGTTTCCACGCGCAATTACGCCATCTGTCTGGGGAATTTGCTGAGCATCTTGTCGATCGCTTTTGCAAGCCTCTCCCCATTCTTTTCCGGATTATCGCTTAAGGTGTCGTGCGCCATGCCGCGCCAGACCAGATGGTGCGAACCCGTCTGGTAGACATCAATCACCAGCGTGCCCACCGGAACGGTTTCAACGGTCGTCGTGGATATGCCGCCCCAACCGCGCCAACGCCAGCCGGGCCCGAGACCTTCGTAGAACGTGTGGTATTCGGCACGATTTCTGCGCACGGCGACTGCCGACAGTGTTACATCTCCTCCCATGGGTACCTTCTGCCACCCGCGCGCCTGAAGGACGCGGTCGATATCCTCACGGATCCGCGTTTCGGCGAAAGGATCCGAGGAATGGACATGACCCCAGGAATAGGTGTGGAACTGCGAGAAGTTTACCGAATGATCGTAATCGGTCTCCACCTTCTGAGCCGCCGCAGGAAGCGAAGCGAAGGCAGCCAGCAGTGCAGCTATCAAGAAAACTTTTCTCAGTACATTCATAGTGACATCCTCCTCTCTCTTCTCGTTAGTCAGGTTCATCTCTGAAGGGCTTGCCTGCACGAATGATGATCGTGCAGGCGCCTTATGGTTACCGTCCCGGGTGATGCACCTCCACGCGAGGTCCAACCGGACGCACCCACGGATGGGCATAGGGATGCACATAGCCGAACCGGTTCCCCCACACCCGGACCCACGGAGTATGGTCGATGAGAATCGTGTGGGCCGGCCACAGGAATCCCGAACCAATCCACCAGCCCCACGTCCCAAAGGTTGCTCCAATCGTGATTGCGGGGCCGAAGCGAATCGCAGTCGTCACGACGACGCCGGGACGCGGGGGAGCAAAGACGACGTACGGGTCGTACCAGGGCACGTAGATCACTGCCGGATTCAGAGGTAGCACCTCAATATAACCGCCCGAATCCACGACATTCACATACCCATTCGGGGCCAGATAGCCATACTGTCTGGCTAGCCGGCGCATCCGCTGCACCGCATCCATCACTTCAGGTCGCTGGTTCAGAACAGCATTGCTGAGCTGCTCGGTCCATGCCTGATCCTGCGCCATCATGTCCAGCACCGAAGGGAACGGCAGCAGTCCCAGCACGCTGGGATCCCATTGCAGATGGTCAGCCTGGATGGCCGATGCCAGCGCATCGCCCTTGAGGTAGCTGTGCCGATCGGCCCAGGACGCAGCATCGGGAATCTGATCCCAATAGGTCGAAGCCGTTAGAATCTGTGCTAACAGCGGATCAGGATAGAGCGCAATCCGCTGGACGAGCTGGTCCAGTTGCGGCGGAGTCGGAAGAACTGGCTGTGCCACCAGGTTGCCCGTTTGGGCAATTAAAACCGCCGTGAGACCTAGAACCAGCAGCCGGGTGAACAGGGACTGAGCGCCATGAGGGTCGGCAAGATGGCGCCATCGAGACGATTGAGTAGAAAAGCGATGTAAACAGAGCATCGTTTCCTCCACAGAAAGTAGTTTTGTGACACCCGCTTTGCGAGCGACTGTCTTTGGATTTTCCGAGTCCTTTCATCTGGGTCCATCCACTCGCTTTTGACGCCAAGCCTTGGGAAAGGTTGCTAAAAATATGAGCGCACTGTACTAACATTTTTAGTATTGCACATAAGTCTTTATTTGATAATAAGTTATCCACAATTAGCCCAATGTCAAAACATGATAACGCTACACTCATATTTTCTGGCTGCCTCGCCTCCCTGCATCTTTGATCTGGATCAAACTGCGAGCTGCGCTCAACTCTCCGATCTCGTCTTCGCGACGCCGGTGAAGCCGCAGGTGCCTGAAAAAGTGTGCATTTGGCAAAGCATCTGGATCAACATGCAGCGGTCTTGGAGTGTTGGATCGGCTCATTAGTGCTGTGTCACGGCTGTACAGAAGGTTTGGGCTCAATTGTCGACTTCAGGGCAATGCGCGTTTGGAGCGCGGCAAGCTCTGGAAACGCGGTTTGGCGATGACGCGCTCATCAAACGATCTGCGGCGGTAGAGGCGCTCTGGCTGTCGGTATGGGGGAGGCCCAATTACGACGTCGCGGATGCGCGAGGCTTCACGTCTATCCAGCCGCGCAAGCACGTGGACAATCCGTCGCGAAAATCTATCCAGGCTTTCAGGACCCGGCGCCGGAGTGTCAATTTTCTTAGGTTGTATTTATTTGTATTTGTACAAACGAGTACAATTATAAAGAGGAAGCCACAGCGCGGACAAGCCGATGGCAAAGAAAACAAACACACTGAATGTACTCGGTGCCGTCCCAACAGATGACATCGTGGAGGAGCTGAAGCGCCGCATCGCAAAAATGGATGAGGCGAAGGCGACACTCGCGGCCATGACTCGCCAGTCCACGGCTGCGCTATCGCCGAAGAACCCGAACGTGAGCAGGGCGAAAGGGGCATACTGGCGCAGGCGGCGAGAGTGGCTTGCAGCGAACCCGGGCAAGACGGTCGAAGATTTCAACCGCGAGAACAGGCGAATCCTCACGTTCGACACAAGCGTCCACAACCAGCTCGTGAGGATCGGCGCATCTGCTAACCCAATCTACGCCGCCGTAAAATCGCAGTATTTCTTCCGGCTCGCGGGACTCAGTTATGAGGAGATGATGTCTACTCCTCGGTTCGCAGATAGGCGCGCGCTCCTGGACGGTTGCAGACAGCTCACAGGGGGCCGCCGGTGGGACTGTCTCAACCCTCCATACGAGACGCTGAGAATCCTCATTGCCGCACACGCCAAAGACTCAGCCAGCTTCAAGTGGCTCGCTGTCGATGTCAGGTCGGGCGGCCTAGCACACGAGATTCGCACCGGCGAGCTCACAGCAGATGATGCACTGGCTGACCTTCAAAGAACAGAGCAAAACGCCGCGATAAAGGGTTATAAGGCGCTTTGGGTTCAACTGCGGTCCAAGCTCGACCCCGTCTTTGCCGCGAAGGGCTTACCGCGTCCGAAGACCTTCGAGGAGGCATTCAAGAATGGCAGCCCAGAGCTGCTCCCGGCGATGGGCAAGGGTCTGTACGACGCCGGGCTTCGCTTCGATGCAGAGCTGCGCGGCGAAAAGGCCGAGCCGGATACGAATCCGGCGACGGTGCAGGACTTCATCGACAACTGCCCGCCGTTCCGCGCTCAGCTTTGTGCGCTTCTGATGTCCTGGTACAACACCTCTTTGCGGGAAGGCGAGAAGTTCGCGGCCGGTCGAAATGACCTTTTCATGTCCGTGTACATGCCCTATTGCGACGTTTTTGTGACGCGGGACGCGGAGCAGGAGTCGTGCCTGCGCGAACTCACGAAGCACATCGGCATCGATACGGATGTCATGTCATTGAATGCTTTCACCAGCGAGTTGTAGGGCTCCGTATCCGGCGCCCATGGTCCAGCTCGCCGGCGCATCAGATAGGTTGCTCGCGGCCCCTCTCGTCTCCAGGGTCCACTGAAGATATGGAGGGCGACAAAGGAGCAGGTTGATTGGGTCACACACAGTACCGCAGTGCTTACTCGAGCGATTTGCCTACTACGACTCGCACACGGAGTCTCTGCGGCTTTGGCGCTACGCTAAAGGGCGGCCTCCGTACAGCAAGCAATCTCCCAAATCCGCTACTAGGTATGAAGGCCACTTTGCGGACCCGGAGGATCCGGCAGCTGAGGCAAGAGTCGAGCGGCAGTTGGCCCAGGAGTTTGGGCACCCGGTCAATCAGTTCGTGCATCTGCTCGGTGACCCCGCGTTCATACGCGCCGATGAGCGTCGCATTCAGCTTACGCGGTATGTGACACTCCTCTTTCTGCGTTCGAAGTCCCGTCGTGCTGGCACGAAACACGTTCAAGAGGTGAAACGCCTAGCGATGAGTAAGTTCCTTTCCAATGAGTCACAGCTGCTGACGGTTGCGACGAACTGGAATATTGACTTGATCTGTCGCGGGGTTCGGGTTTCCTCGCCGATCACGAAGGAAGATGTTGCGAACAGGGCGAGGGAGCGCTTTGAACGCCTGTCAGCACAGGACGCGGAGCAGGAGCAGTACATGGTCGGGATACGACTTGCAATGGCTAACCTTGATGAGCCAATGTACCGAGGCGACTGGAATGTTCTCACCACGACACCGGACAGGCCGTTCAACATCATCTACGAGATTTTGATGAATGGTGGGCGCTAGGCGGAGCCAACTCGTCGCTGAGGTTTTCCAACTAGCGGTAACAGGGCTTAGCATAAATCGACCTGTGTGGATGCGAAGAGGCACTCGAAAGGGTCGTTTACAGGTTCCTCAAGGTTTTGTTTGCAGCCAAATATCGTTTAGGAGGCCTGCCATGAAACTCTCGGTCTTCTGCGGAGTGAGCGTCGATGGTTTTCTGGCTCGCCCAAACGACACGCTCGACTTCTTGCACACCAGTGAGCAGGAGCCTCACGGGTTCAAGGAATTCCTCGCCAGCGTCGATGTAGTCGTGATCGGCCGCAGGACCTTCGATGTCGTGCTGAAACTCGGCCAGCTGGCACTTTACGGCAAGAAGCGTGTAATTATCCTGAGCGGCCGGCTACTTGATTTGTCATCGGTCACGGCTGGGTTGGTCGAACAGATGTCGGGCGAACCGATCGAAGTCGTTGCGCAGCTTGAGTCTCGCGGATTCAAACACGCTTATATAGACGGCGGCATCACCATTCAAAGATTCCTCGCCGCTGAGCTAATCGATCGCTTGGTGATCACCCGCGTGCCAGTGCTGATTGGCGCGGGCATCCCATTATTTGGCCGCTTACCGTGCGACATCAGGCTTCATCACGTTGGAACGCGCAGCTATGGCGGCGGCCTGGTACAAACTGAATATGAGATTGGCTCTCCGGCCCTGCAATAGCGAGCGGGCAATCACCATTCGTATCGGGGGTGAGGTTCGCTACACGAAATCCAAAAAATCCAAGCGCCGATTGGGAAATCCTCAGCGCCCGGGGGGCGAGTGTGACAGGCAAAGAATTCAAATGGCGGTAACAGGCCGATGCGCTCATTTAGGAGTTCCCGGCGACGCATCCATCAAAGAATTGCTCAACTTCCGAGTTGTCGGCTATCCGGAAGCGACCCCGGGCACGCGCCCGGTAGAGGACCGTTGGCTCAAGCCAACCTCATCACACAGCTTCGAGACTGGCTCCTTATCCAGTAAATGCCGCCGTTGATTGGCGGCTTCAAGTTGTCGGCCCGGGACCGCGCCGATCTGATGGCCTTCCTAGATTCGCTGACCGACGAAGAAGTTATTCACGACCAGAGGTTCGCGAATCCTTGGAAGATTGCGAAATAGCGCAAGGCGATGTAAGCAGTGGATTGACCGATCCGATGTGGTTTTTGAGAAGTGCAGAGGCGAGGCCGCCTGGTTGCATCCCAAGCAGGGCCAGCTTCTGTATTGCCCAGCAAACTCAACTGGAACCCTCAGACGCCGAACTGGCGTAGATGATGGTCGACGTGTTTGTACATGAGAATGGCCCACTGATGCGGATTGAGCGAACCAAAGAAAGGATGTGGGTGCTGGGAACAGCAGGCTGCGCCCGCGTTGGCAAAGCTATCGATAGTTCTGATGAGTTGGGCGCGCTCGCGCTCGAAGTCGCACTGTGTGAGGTCCGCCGAGAAGAGTTCCGGCGAGGAGGGCGAGTTACGGCGCATCGGCTTATCATCGCTGAGGACCAACGGTTTGAGAAGCGGGCCGATGACGTTAGCGGGAAAGGATGCGCGTTTGGGGTTGATGACGCCCATCGCCATCAGGATGCCAGAGGTACAGTGTGCGAGGGTCTGAGTAGGGGTCATGTTGCCCCACAACCGCTCACTCTCAGGGTAGAGGCGCATGATGCGTCGCTTTGTGTCTTCTATCAGAGCGGGGTCAAAGAGATCTTTCATGGCAGTTACCGTCCGTAGAGACTAATTGATCGTTGTCAGGCTGGCGTGTTCAAGTTTTGGGTACCAAGTAGCGCCGCGACCTGCGGGCGTGAGGTCGAGGATTGTCCATAAAGAGTCGAGGTCGGGAGCTCCGCGCGGATCCTGGCCGGGATCGGCCATCTCGCCACTCATCTCTCCGCTCCAGAAGTGACGAATCTTGCCATCGCCGCGAGTGAAGACTGCAAGACCAGGGACGTCGCCATCGTCGGCATTGACATAAGAGCGGGTGTAATCGCCTTCGCTGTCGGAGTAAATCTGCAGGTTCTGCCAGCCACGTTCTCTTTTGAAGTCGAGGAGGCGTTCGATCGGTGAGCGCGCGGTGATGGCAAGAGCGACACGTTCGCGCAGGTTTCTGGCAGTTCCCTCCCATGACGTCAGCATGGCGGTGCACATGGGGCACGCTCTCTCGCGTTGTGGTCCGAACATCATGCTATAGATAACCAGCGTATGCTTGTCGCCGAACAGCTGTGAAAGGCGAACCGCTCCATTGGAGCTTTCAAAGACATAGTCTTCCGGGATTTCACCACCCGAAGGAAGGGCGCGGCGGAGTGCTGCGACGCGCTCGACGTGGCGACGGAGCTCAATCTCCTCGGAAAGAAGATCATTGCGAGCTTGACGATACTCCGGGCTCTCGTTGGGGAAGTGCACTTTGTTTTTTGCGGCGAGCTCCGCTGCGGGGATGAGATTGGTGTTGTCGGCCATTCGGCACTCCTCTGTGACTGGTCATATGGGGTTCAGTCTAAGAACGCGGGCGACCAGCGGCGACGGTCCCCGCGGCAGGGTGACTGATTGCGCTTCGGGCGGTATCAGCCGGCTCGAGCAGCCTCGATCGCGGCGATGTCGATCTTTCGCATCGTCATCATCGCATTCATCGCGCGCTTGGCGGCAGCGCGATCCGGGTCTTGAGTCGCGGCCAGCAGTGCACGCGGCGTGATCTGCCACGAAAAGCCCCAGCGGTCTTTGCACCAACCGCACATGCTTTCCTGGCCGCCGTTGCTGACGATGGCGTTCCACAGGCGGTCAGTCTCTGCCTGATCTTCGGTGAGGATAATGAAGCTGACCGTTTCGTTGGGGACGAACTTCGGACCGCCATTGAGTCCGAGGAAATCGTGTCCGCAAACGGTGAACTCAACGATGAGTTCCTTGCCCTCGGGGCCGGACGGCGTGTCCGTGGGGGAGGTGCTGCTCTTACCGAGGTGGCTGTTCGGGAAGGTGGCGGTATAGAATTCGACTGCTTCGCGAGCTTTCCCGTGGTCGAACCACAGGCATGTAATCATCTTCTCGGACATGTTGCTCTCTCCTCTCAGGTTTTCAAAACTCACCGTAAGTTCGGCAGCCGTTCCGCTGCGAGCGAAGAGCGGCTGCATCGGATATGAAATACATCGCGGTCACGATTTTGGTCCCTGCATGAGAGCAAAGTGGCCGTTCTGGTTGTCGGTGGCCTGCAGGATGCGCGAGCCTCCGGGCACGTCCATGGGAGGCAGCGTTATTTCGCCGCCTGCTTCGATCACGCGTTTCTGGGCCGCCTCGATGTCGTCGACGGTGAAGTAGAACTGCCAGTGTGGGGGAATATCTTCGGGCATACCGGGGCCTTTACGGTTCATCATTCCGCCGGTGTAGAGAGGCTTGTCGGTTTGGAAGGTTTGATAGATACCCATGGGGCCCATGTCGTGCGCAAGGTCCTTCTGCCAGCCGTAATGCTTGGAGTAATAGTCAAAAGCCCTTGCTTGATCATCGGTAAGTAGCTCGTGCCATCCCACATTACCCACCGCCATCTGATCCAGGCGAGGCGGAGCATCTTGCTTACCGGGTTCGAAGAGCAGGTATTTCACCTTTTGCGGATCCAGCACGACCGCGAAACGTCCGACGCCGGGGATATCCTGAGCGGGCTTCACAATCGTCCCGCCGTCGGCTGTTACAGCCTTCAGCTCTTCGTCGAGCTTCGCAGTGTGGATGTGACCCATCCACTGAGTAGGAAGCTCAGGCGCGCCAGCGCCAGCCCAGGTCATCATGCCACCGACATCCTTGCCGTCTTTACCGAAAAGCATGTACTTCATGCCCGGCATGCCGGAGTCGTTGATGTCCCAGCCGACTACTTTCTTGTAAAAGTTGGCTGCCTTGTCCACGTCATTGGTTACGAGTTCGTACCAGATGAATCCGTCTGCCACGTTGCACCTTCTTTTTAGCGATGTGTCGCAATCAAGTAAACACTGTTCACATACGCTACCATCGAAAAGTGGATGCTGTCCACAACCAGCCTTTTCCGCGGTACACTCTTCTTTGAATAGACGATGAAAAAGACGGTTTCCACCGAGAAACGCAAGACTTTTCGCCATGGCGATCTGCGCAACGCCCTCACGGCGGCCGGTCTAGAGATGGCCCGGGTTGGAGGGCCCAATGCCGTCGTTCTGCGAGAGGCAACGCGGCAGGCGGGTGTTTCTCCCAATGCGGCATATCGGCACTTTGTCAACCAGGCTGAACTGCTGGACGCGGTGCGGTCGGCATGTCTGTCCCAGCTTGCCGCGGCAATTGAAGTTGAGATGAAAAAGTGCCGTCCAGGACGTGACCCGCAAGTGTTTGCTCGAAAGAGTCTACGTGCCGTGGGCATGGGATATCTGAGATTCGCGATGAGAGAGCCAGGGATGTTTCGCACGGCATTCTCGGTCCCACCTCCCGTGCATGAACAAAACGCGGCGAACACGGCCTCCATGGGGCTGAATCCGTTTCAACTGCTTTCACTATCTCTCGACCGCATGCAGGGTAGCGGTCTGCTCAGCAAAAAGAATCGACAGGACGCGGAGTACCTCGCATGGTCGACAGTTCACGGGCTGGCACTTCTGGTGCTCGAAGGACCGCTGTATAAGATGCCGCAAGAGATGGTACTGACATTGGGCGAGCGGCTAGTCACGATGGTGGAACGAGGACTCAGCTAGACATTCGACAGGAACGTCACGAGTGCGGATTAGTAAACAGAAGCCGAGATGGCAGAGGCGAGACCACGATATGATCGCCACGCTGTAGTACCCTAGCGCCATGAGGAACCGGTTCTTTCTTACATGATTCCTGTATCTTCTGCTCGTTTGACATTTCGAACCTGGACTGAAAAAGATGCTGCTCTTGCCGAAGCGTTGTGGTGCGATTCGGAAGTGACTCACTATTTCGGCGGCGCTATGACTCGGGAACAAGCCCATAACCGCCTTGATCTAGAACGTGAGAACCGCCTTGGTGTGCAGTACTGGCCGATGTTTCTGCGCGAGACGGGCGAATTTGTAGGATGTGCCGGCCTACGGCAGTGGCAGATGGATCCAAAGATGATAGAAGCTGGCGTTCATCTCATGCGGTCTTCCTGGGGACTGCGGCTGGGCGAGGAGGCTTTGCGCGCGGTACTCGCTTATGGGTTCGAAACGCTTGGCCTGCCGACGATTGTCGCAGGGCATGGGATCGGACACAACAACTCGCAGAAGCTGCTCGAGCGCGTGGGTTTTGCCTATACGCACAACATCATGTGGGGGCCGAAAGCGATCGAAGTACGCATGTACGCGATCAGTGCGGGGATGTGGCGTTCGACAGGCGCGGGGAGAGAGAGCGCTTAAGCGCGTAAACCTGATGTGGCGTGTCTATCGCTAGGTCGGCTTCACCGAAGAGTTGGATTCGCTGACCGACGAAGAAGTTATTCACGACCAGAGGTTCGCGATTCCGTAGAAGATTGCGAAATAGCAGGTCGTCTTCCAAATACATGGTTTCAGGGCAGTGAGATGCGATAGAGATTGCGATGCACCGTGGTGTTCACGTAGGCATAGTGTGAGAGATCCCGGCCGGGAATGAGTTCGGCCCGGTCAAGAGACTGGGCGCCGGGCACAACACTGGGCTCTGCCAATGGCGGGATGCCTCCCAGGGGAAGTTCAGGCAGGCTTTCCCCCGGGCCAACCGGAATCGCCAGGCTTCGACCGGGGGTGGTGGGCGACGATGGTTCCACCGGAACAACAAGGAATTGTCCGCTCGACGACCACACTGGAAAGCAGTAGCTGGCGCATATCCGGCGCGGAGGTCCGCCGTTCAGCGGAATCGCCACGACCATAGGCTCCAGCTTGCTGCTGTGCGGATAGGGGGCCATCGCCATCAACCACTTCCGGCCTGGCGAGATGCCTTGCACATTGAGGATAGGGTAAGGAAGGATCTTTGACCGTCCCGAACCATCCTGGTTCACACGTTCCAGATAATTGGAATTTCCTTCTGCGAGAAGAAACAGGATTTGTCCCTGCGGACCGAAGTGGGGCTTGGTTTCACCCGAATGCCCGATTTGCCGTGCGGGAGAGCTTCTGTCCATCGGCGCGAGCCACAGCTGGGATTTGCCGCCGGGACCCACATTGGTAAAAACCACCTGCTTGCCATCCGGCGAGAGATCGTAGACATCCATCGACGTTCCCGGGAAAACTGCTTCGGCCTTGCCGGTGTCGAGTGTGAGGCGCCAAAGTTCCGGGGAAGCATCGGCCTTATGGCGCAACAGGTAGTAGAGGCTCTTATCGTCGGCTCCAAACGACGGAGGCGAGGGGTTCGTGACGATCTCTCCTTCGGACGACAAGGACCGTTCCCCCGCGGCATCGTGGATCCAGATGGCGCTCTCGTGCGCCCCAATGGAGGTGATGATGGATCGGCCGCTCCGCTCTACAACCAATCCTTCTTCTTCGGAGGGGCCGACGGTGATCTGTTCCGGGCTGCCGTTTGGATATCGCTGGCGCCAGATGTGACTTTGGCCTTCAACCGTCGCCACGAAGTACATCCACGAGCCATCGGGAGACCATCCCGCAGCCGTGCATCCCCCCTGCGGCCCTACTGGTCTTGGCGGCGACGCGCCCACGATAGAGATAAGCTGGCAGAGCGACCATTTTCCCTGTCCATTCATCTCGACCACCAGAGCAGATCTGCGATCAGGGGAAGCGAACGAGTAATGCGCCATGGCCCGCTCGTGTGGGGGAAAATACAGTTCGCGATAGCCGTCGCCCGTGATGGATTCGGTAACGACTCCCAGGTGCAGACCGGAAGGGATTCTGGAAAACAAATAGTGGTTTGGGTCGAGCCAGGTGAGCCCGGCCGCATTCTTCAGAAGAAGGTGCGGGTCGCCGCCGAATACCGAGATGGTATAGGTTGCAAAATTGGGATCATCGATAACCGTGTAAGCGATCTCGGAGCCGTCTGGTGAGAATGCCAGGTTGTATTTCACCCGCGGATCCTTGGTTAGAGGCCTCGCCTCGCCATCGGGAAGCATCTTCACGTAGATTTGACCGGCCGACATGAACGATTTACTTCCACGTATGAAGGCGAGGATATGGCCGTCTGGCGACAAGGCCGGAGTCGTCGCGGAATCAGTGAAATCGGTGAGCTGGGTGTACTTTGGGATGCCCGGATGGACTCGGGAGGAGATATAAAGCCCGATCGCCACCGCGGCGCATATTGCCAGGAGTGCCGCCGCGGGAAGAAACCACCGAAATCCCAACTGGCTAGCGACCGCGGCTGGCGGCGGAAGCGTGGGGCTTTCCGACGGCCGAGACTGAGGAATCTGCGAGTCAGCCTCGGGCGCCGGTGGGCGAATTCCGTTTCGTACCGGGGCGATGAAGCGGTAGCCCACTCGCGGGATGGTTTCGATGTAGCGGGGAGAGTCGGCCGAGTCACCAAGCGCGTCGCGAAGCTTCTGGATGGACTTGTTCAGCCCATGGTCGAAGTCGATGAAAACGTCGGAGGGCCAGAGCCGTTTACGGAGTTGCTCGCGGGTGACGATGTCGCCGGGTGATTCCACCAGGACAGACAGCAGACGAAGAGGCTGCTGGGGCAACCGGATATTTGTTCCGTTTCTGGTCAGCTGCGCGGCCTTCAGGTCGAGCTCGAAGAGGCCGAAGCAAACCATCTCCTGAGTCGGCGAAAGCGCCACTCCGCACCCCCAATACCAGTGAGAACTGAGTTTAGCACCGTCAGGAAAAGAGAGTGTTAGCGTTTCTCCGCTCTGAGGGGAGGGGACAAGATTGCCTAATCGATTGCAGCAAAATAGCTTGCGCGGGGAGAAACAAATCACCCGCGCGGGTATTGCTCGAAAACGCGCCGTTGTGCAGACTCAGCCCACATCGCGCTCGGATGAGATGCGAAAAGGAGCTCACCATGAATCGAATCGTCGGAAACTCAGGATTCTCAGTCACCTCGGACGGCGCGTTGCGGCCGCGGCTCTATCGCGGAGGCCTGGCTATGGTCGCCGCGCTCTGCCTTTTCATTGCTCCCACCTGTGCCAAAGCCGCATGCGGAAGCTTCGGCGTGCCTGGCCTCAAGGCCTCCATCAAACTGCCACCGGTCGCGCACGCCGGTATCGGACTTCCCGTCGCCCCCGGACAATCCAACCATCGTTGGCCTGTGGCACGTGATTTACACCAACGACGCCGATCAGTCGATCTTCAACGATACCTTCGACACGTGGCACAGCGACGGCACGGAGTTTGAAAGCGCCTTTCTGGCTCCGGCGAGCGGCGACGTGTGCGTAGGAGTGTGGACGCAGACAGGCTTTCGAAGCGTCAAGCTCCATCACGTCGGCTGGCTGTTCGATCCCAGCACACCCACAGCCACGGCAGCCAATACCTTCACGCTGGACGAGGAAGTTACAGTAGCCCCGAACGGCAAATCCTACAGCGGCAAATACACGTTCAAAATATGGAACCTGGACGGAACCCCCACACCGCTGAAGTGACGGGTACGATGGCGGCGACACGAATCACGGTCGATTGACGGGCTTTTGGTTCTCTGGATGAACGAGCGGTGCCGACGTGATGAATTCACGTCGGCACGGTGGCTCGATCCTAGCAGTGGCCCCCTTGTTTGCCCAATTCTTCGGCGCGCCTTGCGATTTTCCTGAGCAGTTCTTCCATTTGGCGCTGCTCCTCGGGCGAAACATCCCGAACCGCACGTTTGACGAGAGCGGCGTGTTGGCGAAAGATCGGAACGAATACTCGCTGTCCCTTCTCCGTAAGCGAAACAGTGCGAACGCGGCGATCTTGTCTAGAAATGAATCGAAGGGAAAGCGCCTGCTTCAGGGGCTAAAGTGTCCGCGTGAGAACGCGGTTGGTCCTGTGGAGCGGCGGTCTTGTTTTGAGTTTTGCCCAGCAGGGGTAAGGATTTTGCTTCAGGCGGCGCGCATGGCGTGCAGCCGGGTAATGTTGTAGGCCATGGTGGCCAGGGTGAATTCGTTTGCGACGCGATTCAATCCGCGGGTACGAAATTGGCGCATTCCACGTTGTTGTTTGAGGACTCCGAAGACCGGTTCGACGATGGCCTTGCGCCGTGCATATGCAGCCTGCCCGGCCGGGCTTCGCAATTTGGCGCGCATGCGGCGATGGGCCGGGGCACAGGCCCGGGTGCGGCAGCGCGTGCCCAGATTCAGAGCGCGCGCCATGTTCGAGTCCGGTAGATAAGCGGCGATGTTGCGCTGTTCCAGCTGTGGAGGTTGCTGATTGAGAAGAACCCGCTGTCGGCCAGAGCCGCGCCTGGCGGGGCGCCGCATCGCTGCTCGACCTGGTCCAGCATGGGCTGGAGCGACGCGTTATCGGTCGCGTTCTGCGTCACCCGCTGGGCCACGATCAGATGATCGTCCGAGACGGCGATCTCGGCCGAGTAGCCAAGAGCGAACTGGCCGCCGCGCTGGCGCAGAAAGCGCGCATCCTCGTCGGTGCGCGACAGCTTCTTCAGGCCGCTTTTCTTCAATCGCTGCATGCGCCGTGGCATCTCGGCCAGGGCTTGGTTAAGCTCCGTGATGGCCACCTCCAGCCCGCCTGGCTCCTGGTCGTCGCGGTCGGCCGGTTTTTGCCAGGCGCGCACCTGGCAGCGCAACCGCGCTCGCGTATCGCGCAGCGCCTGCTCGCTGTCCACACGGTCCCGGCTGGCGTTGGCCGCGATGCGTGTCGAATCGATCGCCACCCGGCCTAGCTTCACCATGCCCTGCGACTGCGCCCACTCCAGCACCTGCGTAAAGGCGTCGTTCAGCGCGTGACTGTGGCGGCGGCGGAACGCGCTCAGGGCCCAGTTGTCCACCCGCTCGCCGGCGGCCAGATAGCGAAACGCAAGATCCTCCACCAGACGACGCGCCACCTGCCGCGCGCTGGTGATGCCCAGTGCGTACGCGTAAAGCCACACTCCCAGCATCAGCTGGGGCCCATACAACTCCCCGCCTTCTTCGCTGTAGCTCTGCTCAAACACACTCATATCCAGCCGCTCAATCACCTCGCGAACGAAAAAGCACAGGTGCTTCTCACCCAACTCATCCCGCACGCTCGGCGGCAGTAGATATGCCTGATCCGGACTGTAAACCTTGAATCGCGACATGCCTCTCTTGTCGCCCAACTCCGCAGTGGATTACAAGTACCTCTCGGCGTTCTCACGCGGACACTAAAGCCCACGTTTTTGCATTCTCCATGTCGGGGTTAAAGCCCCGACCTACCAGCCCCGACCTACCAGCCCCGACCTAGGAAACAGCAGCGACGGAAGGCGGGACACGAGCTTCCGAAGGTTTGCGCAGATATGTATGCATGTCGTGTAAAGAAGATGTAGTTGTGTACGCATAAGTGCTCGCGAATATGTGGGGTGAGCACGGGAGCATCGGCCGGCCGCTGTTCCGCATGCTAGAATGCTCGCGAACTGATGCGGTCTTAAAAGAGTAAAGGTGAGCGTAAAAAACAGTCTGCAAACGATTCGGGAGCAACGTGGGATCGCGGCGGCGCAATTGGCTCGCGACGTGGGAGTAAGCCGTCCCACGATCTATGCGATCGAAGCGGGAATTTACACTCCCAACACGAATATCGCTCTCGAACTCGCCCGGGTGCTGGAGTGTCGTGTCGAGGATCTGTTCTCGCTCGAAGTCGAACCGGCGAGCCCGCCGTCAGAGATCAGAGTAAAGTTTCTTTCTCCCGATACGCAGCCGAGAAAGGGCCAACCGCTGCGACTTTGCCGGATTGGGGCAGCCGTTGTCGGAGTCCCAACAGCGAACGGATCAAGTTATATCCCCGACGCCGACGGCATCGTATCGCGGGTTGGCGCAAAGGCCTCCGGCGTTTATGTCAACCCGCTTGCCGAGCTGAATTCGGGGAAACGGATTGTTGTGGGCGGCTGCGATCCCGCCACATCCATTCTCGCCGCCCAACTGGATCGCTTGGGCTTTGAAGTGATTGCCGCGCCCTGTTCAAGCCAGCGAGCGCTCGAATGGCTGAAAGCGGGAATGATTCACATTGCCGGGTCTCATTTGCACGACGCACAGACCAATGAAGATAACCTCTCCTTCGTGAAGAAGCTGTTTAAGAAGGACGACGTCCGGGTGGTTTCCTACGTGACATGGGAGCAGGGCCTGGTGGTTCAGCGCGGGAATCCCAAGGGCATCCGCGGCATCGGGAACCTCACTCGCAAGGGCGTCCGCCTGATGAATCGCGATGAGGGCTCGGGCGCCCGCCAATTGCTCGATCGCGGTCTCGAAAGCGCGGGAATCTCCGCTCGCCACGTGTTGGGATACGATGCGATTGCCCGGGGCCATCTCGCCGCTGCCCGGACTGTCTCGACCGCGGAGGCTGACTGCTGTATTGCAACTCGCTCGGCCGCCCGCCATTTCGATCTCGATTTCATTCCATTGATCAGCGAGCGGTACGACTTTGTGATTTCGCAGCAGTATTGGGATTTGCCTGCTGTGCGGGCGGTGCTCGATGTCCTCACCCGCTCCCAGTTTCGCCATCGGCTAGAGGCCATAACCAGCTATGACACAGCTCATTCAGGGGAGCTTCGGTCCTAGAGCCGGGGATTTGCCATCCAGGCAGGCGCCGCTTCTCACCCCAGCAAGCACAGCTTGCCGGGGACCCCGATTCGCGGCCATTCGCGGTTGCTGACGCGCCCCGACATCCATGGTATGGAACGCAAAGCGAGAACCGTGATGGTCTCCCACCCAAGGGTTGTGACCGAGACAGAAAGAAAACCGCAGATCCCTCGACTTCGCTCGGGATGACAATTTTGGGGGTGAATTGCGGACGGGGTGAATTCCATCTGCGCCCTGGAATCGGGTGCACATGGAAGAGGGCGAGAGCGGTTTCAGCGCAAAGCCCCTGGAATAGAGAGATCATTTTTTGGAGTGAATCCGACCGATACGAATCGTTTTCAAACTGGCCTCGCCGGCCGGCAGTTCGGCTTCTCCCGAAGGAAACTTGTTGGAGCTCAGGATGAATGCGAGGACATCGGCGGTTTGTTCCCGCGTAAGCCTTCCCCGGTCATGGGCGGGCATGGTCGCATGGATTTTGTCGAAGAGGTCAGCCAACGTCCGGCCAGTCCAGTATCCCGTAAATTCTTCGCCGCTCAGCGCAGGGGTCCGACCGCTACCCTCCAATGCAGTCCCATGGCATAACGCGCATTGCTCGACATACAACGCGTCTCCGCGTTCTGCCTGGGAGGCCGAGTAAACACCGTTCAATGTCGATGAGGCCGCCTGCGCCTTGCGATTCGAGAGCCCGCACACTGTCAACCCAAGCACGAGCACGAAAATACCTTTTGCCAGCACGCGAATGTCTCCCGCGACTTACTCAGCCTACGCAGACTGTAAGGGTTAATTTACCACTCCTTTTTTTACACGACAGGTCCTGCGCGGACGGCGGGACGCGGCCTTGCCGCCAAACCCCAAACGAAGCAAAGGGTGAGTTACGGAGCGAGCTCTGCAATCGGGCGAACCGCAGATCCCTCGCTGCGCTCGGGGATTTGCCATCCAGGCAGACGCGGCTTTCGCGACCATTCGTGGTTGCTTAGCGCCCCGGCATCAGTTGTATTGATCGGAAAGCAAGGGACTCTTCAGAAGTGGAATCCCACCCTTGACTTCGTCAAGGATGGATTTGCCATCCAGGCAGGTGCTGGCCGCACGGGCATACGCGCCTGACGGCGCCATTTGTGGTTGCTGACTCGCCCCAACATCGGCGGTATTGAACGGAAAGCGAGGGACTCTTCAGCAGTGGCATCCCACCCTTGACTTCGTCAAGGATGGGGCACCTGTGATATTTCAAGAGGTTGTCCATTCGATCAGGACCGGAGAAGCTGTTTGTGACGAGCAAGCAGTAACTCTGGAGACCGAATGGACTATCACAAGAATGCCCCATGGACGGCGATCAGTCGAGAGCGGCTGGCTCACCTGGTGGTTCACGATGGCCTGACCGTTTGTGGAGCGGCAG
This sequence comes from uncultured Acidobacteriaceae bacterium, assembly GCA_963746665.1. Taxonomy (GTDB): domain Bacteria; phylum Acidobacteriota; class Terriglobia; order Terriglobales; family Acidobacteriaceae; genus PALSA-350. The sequence continues at coordinate 140,925 of CAVVBW010000002.1, forward strand.
CGAGGTTCAGTGTCAGTGCCAGGACAGCAGCCAAGTGGGTGGGTCGTTATCGGCAGTCTGGCTCAGCTGGCCTTGCCGATCGCAGCTCGCGGCCGCACTGCAGTCCGCGTCAGATCAGTTTCTTATTTGTGGAAAAGGTACTTGCACTTCGTCGCGGGCACATGCCCGGTTACGAGATTGCGCGGCGCACTGGACTGAGTCCGGCTTCGGTCAGCCGCATCCTGCGCCGGGCAAAGCTGAGCCGCTGGCGCGATCTGAACCCGCCTCCTCCTATACGGCGCTACGAACATCCACGGCCTGGCGACCTGCTGCACCTGGATATCAAGGGCATGACGCGCTTCGGCGAGGTCTCGCTGCGCGGTGACGGTCGACTGCGAGGCAAGCGTAGCCACCCAGGCTTCCTGGCCCTGCACGTGGCCGTCGACCACCACTCGCGCATGGCCTTCACCCAGATGTTGCCCGACCAGAAGGCTGAAACCACCATCGGCTTCCTGCAACAGGCCGTGGAGTTCTTCGCCCGCCACGGCATCGGCGTGCGCGCGCTGCTCACTGACAACGGCAGCAATTACCGTTCACAGCAGTTCCGCCAAGCTTGCCAGAGCATGGCCATCAAGCACCGTCGCACCAGGCCTTACTCGCCCCAGACCAACGGCAAAGCAGAGCGCTTTATCCAGACCGCTCTCAGAGAATGGGCCTACGCAAAACACTGGGTAAACTCGCTGGAAAGAGACCTATACCTGCAGCCATGGAACGACTACTACAACCGAGAACGACCCCATGGTAGCCTCAACTACAAGCCGCCCATCAGCCGCTCCGATATCGGAACAACGTCTTGATCATCTACAGCCACCCTAGGGTTGTGACCGAGACAGAAAGAAAACCGCGGATCCCCTTCGACTGTGCTCGGGATGACAATTTTGGGGGTGAATTGCGGGCGGGGTGAATTGCAGGTGAGCCCTGGATCGGGCGAACCGGCAACAGGGCGAGAGCGGCCTCACCGCGAAGCCCTGCAATATTGGGAGCCATGGAGTAAAACTATTAAGCATAACGCTTTGGCGGCGCTGGCACATTGGGTCCAAAGCGGGTGTCAACCTTCGAATCCGGAGAGACCGTCATCCCGCTTGCGCAAATTTCGCCGCGGACTCGCCAGAAGCGGCTTCCCAAGCTGCGGCTCATCCCGCTCATCGCCGCCACCTTCTTCATGGTTTCCGGCGGCCCCTATGGGATTGAAGACATTTTGGGCGGGGCCGGATATGTCCGTGCGCTGATCATTCTGCTGATTCTCCCTCTGATCTGGAGCCTGCCCACAACCTTGATGATCGGCGAGCTTGCGAGCGCGATCCCCGCCGAAGGTGGTTTCTATGTGTGGGTGCGGCGGGCGCTCGGTCCGTTCTGGGGCTACCAGGAGGCATGGCTGTCGATGGCCGCAAGCATCTTCGACATGGCCATCTATCCCACGCTCTTCGTTCTCTATCTGGGCAAGCTTGCGCCATCGTGGACGGCGGGTCCGCGCGCCGGCCTGTGGGCTTTGGCGGTAGTGGGGCTCTGCTGCCTCTGGAACCTGCGCGGCGCGCCCACCGTTGGAGAAGGTTCCGTGTTGTTGGGCCTGGTGCTGCTCGCTCCCTTTGCCTGGCTGGTGCTTGCCGGTTTCTGGCATGGGCTGGCAAGTCGCCCACACCTAGGGTCATCCGCGGATGCGGATCTGAGCACGGCGGTGCTGGTCGCAATGTGGAATTACATGGGTTGGGACAATGCCTCGACGGTCGCCGAAGAAGTCGAGGACCCGCGCCGGAACTACCCGCTCGCCATGCTGACATCCGCCGGCCTGATCACGCTGAGCTATGTTTTGCCGCTTGCCGCGATCGCCATGGCCGGCATTCCGATCGACCAATTTGTCACCGGATCCTGGGCCGACGCGGGGATGCTGCTCGGCGGACCGGTGCTCGCGGTGGCCATCGTGGCCGGCGGAATGATCAACGGCGTGGGAATGTTCAATGACCTGATGCTCTCCTACACGCGGCTGCCCTCCGCTTTGGCGGAGGATGGCCTGCTCCCCCACTGGATCGGGCGCAAAAACCGCTACGGCAGCCCCTGGGTGGCGATCTTGCTTTGCGGCGCGGGTTGGGCACTGGCCTTGCGCTTCGACTTCGAACGGCTCATCTCGATGGACCTGATCCTATATGGTTCGAGCCTGATCCTCGAGTTTGTGGCTCTCGCCGTCCTTCGCCGCAAAGAGCCGATGCTCGAGCGGCCCTTCTCCGCCGGCAAGGGAGTGTTCTCCGCCTGCCTGATCGGGTTGTGCCCAACCGGACTGATTCTCTATGCCATGTATGCAGCGCGCGGCGAGCGCATGGCACATCTGCCGGCGCTGGTTTTCGGGGCATTGATCGTTGCGCTGGGTCCGCTGCTCTATCTGCTGTCGAAACGGCTATGGAGCGATGGAGCGATGGAGCGAAACCAGGCAAATGGGTAGCAACCAGGCTTATACCTTCACGACGGTTTGGTTCTTCTTTTCCTGCTTGAAGCGGTTGGCAACCTCGACAACCTTGTTGCGGGCGATAGCGGCATCGCGCCAGCCTTTCACCTCTACCCGTTTCCCCTCGAGATCCTTATAGATCGCAAAGAAATGGGTGATCTCTTTGAGCATGTGGGGATAGATCTCGGAGTAGTTCCAAACGTCGGAGTAGCGCGGGTTGTTCTTGCCGACAGCGAGAACCTTCTCATCCGGCACTCCCTGATCGAGCATTTCCAAGAGGCCGATCGGGCGAACCTGCATGACGCAGCCAGGGAAGCTGGGCGCATCGACCAGGACCAGAACATCCAGAGGGTCTCCGTCGTCGCTCAACGTCGAAGGGATAAAGCCGTAATCTCCAGGGTAATGTACCGGGGAATAGAGATTACGGTCGAGGCGAAAGACGTGCAGGCTCTTGTCATATTCGTATTTGTTGATGCCCTCGGCCGGAATCTCGATCACGGCGTGAATGACCTCGGGAGACTTGTCGCCGACGGGCAATTCCAGATAGTTAACCATAAGCTATGTCTTATCAAACCTTTCTGACGTTGATGGGGCAGAGGAATTTTCGGAGCGAAAAAGGGCACACGATGCTTCAGGTTTATAATCGGCCACGATGAAGGCTTATGTCTATGTCATGCCGAAACGAACGGTCCTTGACCCCCAGGGGCAAACCATCCATAGCGCTCTGAAAAAGATGCACTACAACGGCGTGAGCGCTGTCCGGCAGGGAAAGCAATTCGAGTTGACGCTCGACGGCTCGCTCGACGCCGCTGCCGCCGGCGCGGAAGTCGAACGAATCGCGCGGGACGTGCTTACGAACCCGGTCATCGAAGAGTTCTCCTACCGTCTCGAGATTTAAGGGCTTCGCGGTGAGGCCGCTCTCGCCCTCTTGCCGGTTCGCCCGATCCAGGGCTCACCTGCAATTCACCCCGTCCGCAATTCACCCCTTGTCTCAATTACAGGGCCCGCGCTAAAGGGATTTGCCATCCAGGCAGACGCGCTTCGCGCCATTCGTGGTTGCTGGCGCGCCGGAGAGCAGTGGCGGAGAACGGAAAGCAAGGGAGTCTTCAGCAGTGAAACTACCCCACTCAAGCCAAAACCAGGCTTGAATGGGCCACCCAAGGACCGCGACCGGGACAGAAAAGAAAACGCAGATCCCTCGACTGCGCTCGGGATGACAAGTTTGGAGGGCAAAGCGCTTTGGCGCGGGCCCTGGAAGAAAAGTAACGGGTGAATTGCGGAGCGAGCCCTGGCAAGGGGCGAGCAAAGCAAGAGAGCAAAGCGCTTTAGCGCGGGCCCTGTAATATTGAACATACATGTGTGGAATCGTTGGGTATGTCGGCCCAAAAGAGGTGGTGCCGATCATTCTTGATGGCCTGCGCCGTCTGGAATATCGGGGATATGACTCCGCCGGAATCGCCGTGGGCGGCGATGGCCGCGGGATTCTCGAACTGAGACGCGCCCCGGGCAAGCTGCGCAATCTCGAAGAGGCGGTCCGGCAACATCCGATCTACGGCACCTACGGCGTCGGGCACACGCGTTGGGCTACCCACGGACGGCCTACGGAAGAGAATGCCCATCCTCACCGCGACTGTACAGGCCGCATTGTCGTCGTGCATAACGGCATCGTCGAGAATTACCTGGCGCTCAAGCATGAGTTGGCGAGCAAAGGTCATGTTTTTGTCACCGAGACCGACACGGAGATCATCGCCCACCTGATCGAGCAGCAACTGCGCTCGGCGGAGGAGTCGGGCCAGACAATGCTGCTCGAGGAAGCTGTGCGCGGCGCGGCCCGCCAACTGACCGGCGCTTACGCGATCAGCGTGATCTCCGCCGGCGAGCCCGACAAGATCGTCTCCGCACGCTACGGGCCCCCGGTGGTAGTCGGTGTGGGGGAAGGCGAATGCTTTGTCGCCTCAGATGTGCCGGGAATCCTGCACCACACGCGCAAGCTCTATTTCCTGGCAGATGGAGATGTTGCTATCCTGACGCCCGAAGGGGTCAAGCTCAGCAATCTCGACGGCTATCCCGTCGAACGCGCGCTCGAAACCATCCTGTGGGACCCAATTCAGGCGGAAAAGGGCGGCTACAAGCATTTCATGCTCAAGGAGATCTTCGAGCAGCCGCGAGCCGTCCAGGAAACCACGCTGGGTAGAGTCTCGGCGGAAACAGGCAGGGTCTTCCTCGGCGAGATGAAGATCGGCGACGATGAGTTCCGGGCTACCGACAGAATCAACATCGCCGCATGCGGCACGAGTTGGCACGCAGCCCTGGCCGGCAAGTACATGATCGAGCGTTTGGCGCGGCTCCCTGTCGAGGTCGATTACGCGAGCGAGTACCGGTATCGCGACCCTATTGCGGATTCGCAGGCGCTTGGCATGCTGATCTCCCAATCGGGCGAGACCGCGGACACCTTGGCGGCGCAGCGCGAGATGATTGCGAAGGGATCGATGACGCTTGCCATCTCGAATGTCATCGGCGCCATGATTTCGCGCGATGCGCACGGCACGATTTATACCCATGCCGGCCCAGAGATTGGCGTGGCCTCAACCAAAGCGTTCACGGCGCAATTGACGGCGCTCTTTCTCTTCGCGCTCCATCTGGCGCAGACACGGGAGAAGATCTCGGGCGACGAGAGCCGCGCCATGGTCGATGCCTTGAGCCGGGTCCCGGGAAAGATCGAAGAGGTGCTGCGCAGCCGAAACGGCGATTGCGAGCGCCTGGCGAAAATCTATTCGACCGCGCAGGACTTCATCTTCCTCGGACGGGGCATTCACTTCCCCGTAGCGCTCGAAGGCGCGCTCAAGCTCAAGGAGATTTCCTACATTCATGCCGAAGGGTATCCGGCCGGTGAAATGAAGCATGGACCCAATGCGCTCATCGACGAATCTCTTCCCGTCGTGGTCCTGGCCACGAAGGATGAGGGCAACTCCGAGTCCGTGCTCCGCTACGAGAAGACCCTCTCCAACATCCAGGAAGTGACCGCGCGCTCGGGTCAGGTCATCGCGGTCGCCGTCGAGGGCGATGAGCATATCCGCGAGCTGGTGGATCATGTGATCTATGTCCCCCGCGCGCCTGAATTGCTGATGCCGCTTATCGAAGTCGTGCCCTTGCAATTGCTGGCATATCACATCGCCGTACGCCGCGGCTGCGATGTGGACCAGCCGAGAAATCTAGCCAAATCGGTAACCGTGGAGTAAGCCCCTGCGGATCAGCCAATCGATTCTGTTCATCTAATAGTTAGGTAGTTAGGCCCCCTGTTCGCTTATGAGGAAAAGGAATCTATGAAGAATGTGTTTGTTGTGGGCGCGGGCCCCGCAGGAATGTTTGCCGCCCAGAAAATTGCACTGGCAGGACACCAGGTCTTCCTCTTCAACCGGGACATTAAGCCCGGTGGCCTGGCGGAATATGGGATTTATCCCCTGAAAGACAAGATGAAATTCGGGCTGCGCAAGCAGTTTGCCAAGGTCCTGGCGCTGCCAAACGTACATTATCTCGGTCATGTAACGATCGGCGAAGGCTCTGACGTCACGCTGGACGACCTGCGCGCGATGTCGCCGTCGGTCATTGTCGTTTCCTGTGGCGCCCAGGGCTATAACCAACTCGGCCTTCCCGGGGAATTCAGCAAAGGCGTCTACTCCGCCAAAGACTTTGTCTATCACTACAATCAACTGCCTCTCTGCGCAACCACGGACTTCTCGACGGGCAAGCGCATCGCCATTATCGGTATGGGCAATGTCGCCGCGGATATCATGCGCTGGCTGCTCAGGGACTGTCCCGACTGCAAGACCGAAGAAGTAATTGTCGTGGCGCGGCGCGGCCCCTACGAGGCCAAGTTTGAGAACAAAGAGATTGCTTATGTGGAGGAGTTCATACGGCGGGATGAGTTCTTGGGCGAAATGGAGCGGATCCAAGGGGCCTCCGCCGCCGCAAATCAAGACCTCTCCGCGGAGAAACTCGGCGCCGCCACCTTTCCTTTCCTCAAGAAGAGCTTTCCGCCAGCAGACAGGCCCAAGTTGAGCTTCCGTTTCCTCTCCTCGCCCAAGGAAATCATCGCCGGACCGGATGGACGGATCCAGAAACTGGTCGTCACGGAAAATAATCTTGTCCTCAGAAGCGACGGCAGCACCGCGGCCAAGGCAACCGATAAGACGGCGGTCCTCGATGTGGATACTTTGATCTTTGCCATTGGCGACAAACATGATCCGAGCCTCGGGCTGCCGATGGGGCCAAATGGCTACGCGACAAAACCAGCCCCTGAACCATCAGCGGAACCCGAATACGAAGCATGGGACCCGGCGGCCAGTTGCCCGTTGAGCGGCGTCTATGTCGTCGGATGGGCGCGGCTGGCCAGCACCGGGTTGGTCGGCATTGCCCGGCACGACGGCGAAAAAGGCGCAGAGAGGGTTCTTGAATACTTGCGGAGCCTGCCAGAGCAAAATGCCCTTTCCCCCGAGAAGATCCTGGCTTGTTTACAGGCAAAGGGGGTCAATCCTGTCACCAAGGCGGACATCGAGATACTGGGCAGGATCGAGGAACGAGAGGCGCGAGAGCGCAAGCTCACTTCATTCAAATATTCCGACGACGATACGATGCTATCGGCGATCAAGAGAGAACGAGAGGAATTTGCCATCCAGGCAGACGCGCCTTACGGCGCCATTCGTGGTCGCTGACTCGCCGGGGATTTGTGGGATATCAGGGAAAGGGTGAATTGCGGAGCGAGCCCTGGGAAGGGGCGAGCAAAGCAAGAGGGCAAAGCGCTTTAGCGCGGGCCCTGGAATCCGGATTTGCCATCCAGGCAGACGCGCCTTACGGCGCCATTCGTGGTCGCTGACTCGCCGGGGATTTGTGGGATATCAGGGAAAGGGTGAATTGCGGAGCGAGCCCTGGGAAGGGGCGAGCAAAGCAAGAGGGCAAAGCGCTTTAGCGCGGGCCCTGGAATCCGGATTTGCCATCCAGGCAGACGCGCCTTACGGCGCCATTCGTCGATGGCAAATCCCTAGAGTTTGAAGAGCTCGCGCAGACGCCGCGTCTGTGCGCGGCTCACCGGCACTTCCGTCTGTTTGCGGTCCGCCATCCTGAGCTGATAGCTACTCTTGAACCAGGGAACGACTTCCTTGATGTGATTGATATTGACCACGTAGGAGCGGTGGGCTCTCCAGAAGATCGCGGGATCGAGCAGATCGAGCAACTCTTCAAGGGTGCGGCACTTGGAATGCCCTTCCAGATTGGGAGTGACCACGGAGATGGCGCCTTCCTCGATCGAGGCAAAGCAGATGTCCTTCTGGTCAACGAGCAGCAGTCTGCTCTGCGCCTGAAGAACGATCTTTGCGCCGCGCGGACGCGGCCCACTCTGTTGTTCCATCAGCCGCAGCAGGGCGTCCAGCCGATCGGCGGAAGACGGGGCGGAATTGGAGGCCATCCTGCGATTGGCGCCCGCGCCATGGTCTGGTGACGGGCCGGAATCGAGTAGCGACGGCTCGTGCAGCCGCTGGCGGGCGCGCTCGAGAGCCTGCAGCACCCGGCCACGATCGAAGGGCTTCAGCAGGTAATCGATGGCGTTGACATCGAAGGCGCGAACCGCATACTGATCGAAGGCAGTGGCAAAGATAATCTGCGGCAAGCTGTGCTGGCGATCTTTTTCCAGCAGGTTTTTGATTACCGCGAAGCCGTCCAGGCCGGGCATCTGGACATCGAGAAATACGATATCGGGGTGGTGGGCGCGGATGAGATCGACGGCCTCGATGCCGTTCTGGCCCTGGGCGATCACATCCACCCCGCCCGCCGCGTCGAGCAAGTATCGCAACTCCTCGCGCGCGAGTTGCTCATCATCGACGATGATGGCTGTCATGGCCATCAGATAGTTATACCGCCTGCGCGGAGAATCGGATGCTCAGTTGTTGCCGTGGTAGACACGAAGCCGGGCGGGCGTGTTGTCTGTGGACAGTTCATGCCCGCAGTGCGCGCAATAGAGATCGGTAATGCGCACGCCCCGGTAGCAATTGCCGCAAGCCGCGGAGACCTGGAAGGCGCAGCGGGGGCAGAAATGGAATTCAGTCTGAATGTGCGTGCCGCAGGACGGACAAAGGGTCATACACGGTTGACGGAGCAGGAAATAAAGAACGGCTCCGATACCTCCTGGGATGAGAGCGACGAAGGTCCAAACCCCGGTGTTCATGTTGCGCCTCGGGGCATCACGGCCCACGTAGCCGACCATGAGGACATATAAAGCGGCCATCACGCTCCAGGAGAGCGCAAAGTAGACGCGAACGCTCAACGGCGTGGTCGTGGGGTGATGCCGGTGGGCGGGCACGACCACCCAGAATAGATACTGCATGAAGACAAAAGCGATCGCCGCGAACGCCACGGCCCAGCGCGGAATGAGTTTGAACTCATCCGAGATGGAAGAGGTTGCTTCGGAATCACGCAATTGGTCTGAAGGAGATAGGCTCATGTCAACTTGCCCGGAACTATACGCTAAAAGCCACGTCTTTGGTGATGCACATCGCGTTGCTCTTTCCAGAAAGCGACGAGAGCGGCCAGCATCGCAGAAGCCAGCATCAACAGAAACAGCGCCACTTGACTGGGTAAACTGGCCAGATCTCCGCCGAAAAGATCCTCAAGATCGTCAATGCTATTCCAAATAGCCGGCCCCAACAGGATCAACAGGCAGATCAACGCCGCAAGGGCAAAGCCCATATTGCGGCGCCTCTGGACACGCCGCTCCCGCATGATAATGGCGCTTTCGCGCACCGCGCAGCGTGTTCGCTCGACCAATGCGAGATTCGCATCGCAATTCATGTTGGTCAGCGTTTGAACTACATCGGAAAGCACCTCAGATTCAGTCGCCGAACCCTGATTGGGAGCCCTCATCGTGCAGCCTCCAACGTGGGCTGGCCCATCTGTTGCTCGGCCGCCACGATGCGTGGTTTCAGAGCAGCGAGTCCGCGGTACAGCCGGGACTTTACCGTCGAAAGCGGGGCACGCGTGACCTGCGCGATCTCGTCGAGCGAAAGCTCCTCTTGGAACCGAAGCACGAGCACCTCACGGTAGAGCGGCTCGAGGGAAAGCAGGGCCTCGGCCACGCGCTGGCTACTCTCCTGAGTTTGGAAGCGGTCAAAGGGTGACGGTTCGTCGTCAGCGATCTCAAAGGGACGATCGTCTTCCCCTGCTTCGCACATTGCCTCGAGGCTGACCATCGTCCGTTTTCGCCGCATATCGATCACCAGGTTGCGCGCGATCGTAAAAAGCCAAGTGTCGAAGCGGGAATTGCCGTTGAACTGCGCTCCGCGCATCAGCACACGCATCCAGGTCTCTTGAAAAAGATCTTCCGCTGCCTCCCGATTGCCCGTGAGGTACAGCAAGTAGCGCAGCAACCTATGCTGATAGAGCACGATCAATTGATCGAGCAATTCGGGGTCGTGGCGCTTGAGTCCCTGAGCGACCAGGAAATTTTCGCCGCGCGACCGGTCCGTAAGTGTGAGAGAAGCTGCACTCATCCCATGTTCAGAGACGTGGGAAAGATCGCCAAAGACGCCTTTGGCGATGACTTTTCTGACCCTGCCAGCAACGGTCATAGCAACTTCCTCATCCAGCATGGCTGGTAGCGACCAGAATATAGGACTTTTTCGGCGAAATCCACGCTCTTTTAGCCCCTTCGGGCCGAATTTGGACGTCTTCGGCGCTCCCGCGGAGGCTAGCCTAGCATGCCCTCGCTCGCGGAGAACCATCAACCGCGCCGCCGTATAAGTTCTAAACTGGGAGCTATGGAGATTTTGTTTGGCCTGCACCCCGTCGAGGAGGCATTGCGCTCGGGGACGAGGCAGTTTGACCACATTTGCTTGGCTCAGGAGCGCCACAACCGCAACGACCAGCGCTTGGCCCAACTCGTGGAAGCCTGCCGGGACGCCGGGGTCCGGGTGCGCTTTGAACCCAAAGAACAACTGACCAGGCTAGCCAAGAGCGCGGCACACCAGGGCGTGGTCGCGGTGGTCCGGGAACGGCGATTTCTCGATCTTAGCGACCTGCTCGACCAGCAACGAAGCGATTTGCTTCTGCTGGCGCTCGACGGCATAGAGGACCCGCAAAATCTTGGGGCCCTCTTGCGTACCGCCGACGGCGCGGGTGTGGATGGGGTGGTGCTCACGGAACGCCGCTCGGCCCCGCTCAGTCCGGTAGCCGTCAAGGCTTCGGCGGGTGCGGCTGAACACGTCAAGATTGCCCGGGTGGTCAACCTGGTGCGCGCCCTCGAAGAGCTGAAGCGCAGCAATCTGTGGTGTATTGGCCTCGATGAACGGGGCTCCTCCGCTTACGACGATTTCGATTACTCCGGGGGCTGCGTGCTGGTGCTCGGCCGGGAGGGGGCGGGTTTGCACGATCTGGTCAAGCGCACCTGCGATCATCTGCTCAAAATTCCGCTTGCCGGCCGGGTCGCTTCGCTCAACGTGAGCGCCGCCGGGGCCGTTGTTCTCTTTGAGGCTGCGCGGCAGCGCCGCCAGGCAGCCGGGAATCTGAAACCGGGGAGCGGCGCCCGCTCCGAGGCTGGAGCCAAGCGGAAGGGGTTGGGGTTATGACGTTTTTGAAGCTTTTGGGAATGGCTTTGCTCTTCGTTTCCATAGCCGCCGCACAAGATACCCCTCCCGCTGTCGAGCCCGGGCCCAACGCGCAGGTCATCTTTTCGCGTTCCACGACCGACACGACCGACAATCCTGTCAGCACCGCCCCCCCGGCGGCCGCCTCCCCCGCGGCGCCTTCCCCGGCGGCAGTGGCTCCCAGTCCCAACATCCCGGTAACCGATGCTGAGCGGCAAGCGATCACCTTCCTCTCCTACGATCTCGAGGTGCATCTCCAGCCACGGCAACAGGCCATGGCCGTCCGTGCGCGCATGACTCTGCGCAATGATGGAGAGGCGCCCCTCAAGCTTCTGCCGCTCCAGATCTCCTCCACTTTGCAATGGACCGGTTTTCGCGCCGGGAACAATCCTGCGCCTTTCGTCGAACACGCCGTCGAGAGCGATTCCGACCACACCAGCAGGCTGGAGGAGGCGGTGATCACGCTGGCACAGCCTCTGGCGCCTAAGGCAACCATCGCGGTCGAGGCCACGTATGCCGGAACAGTCCCGCTCTCCGCCCAGCGGCTGGAGCGGATCGGCACGCCGCAAGATGTAGCCTCGCATTCGGATTGGGATCGTATCAGTGAGGATTTTGTGGGTTTGCGCGGCTTTGGAAACATCGTCTGGTATCCGGTCGCCTCGGCACCAGTGTTGCTTGGCGATGGCAACAAACTCTTCGTCGAGGTCGCGGACCAGCGGATGCGCCAGATGGGGGCCATGTTCAGCATGCGAGTCACGGAGGAGTTTTTTCACTCCGCTCCGAACCTGGCGGTATTGAATGGAAAGCTGTTTGCGCTTGTCCCGGAATCGCTCCCGTCCACCCCCTCGCTGCCCGGGATCGTGACCGTCACCTTGCCGCCGACCCGGCTGGGCTTTGCTTCTCCCAGCCTTTTCATCGCGAATCGCGCGGAGCACGACGGCAACGGCCTGAGGGTATTTGCCCGGCCCGAGGACGAAGCCAATGCCCAGGGCTTCATAACCGCGGCTGGAATGGTCGAGCCCACGATCAAACAATGGCTGGGTCCCCGGCCCGGCGAGCCGCTCGCGATCATCGATCTGCCGGAGACGGAGGATGCTCCGTTTGAAAATGGCGGAGTGCTGCTCACCAACGTCGGCACTGAGGAACCGCAGCAACTGGCAGGAGTGCTGGTACAGTCGCTGACCCATGCCCGCTTCACGTCGCCGTATCCATGGCTGGAAGAGGGCGCCGCTTTTTTCATGGGGACGCTTTGGATCGAGCGCAATCACGGGAGAGCGGCCGCTCTTGAGCAGTTGGAGAGTACCCGCGGAGCCCTTACGCTGAGCGAGCCTGACGATTCCGGCGAAGGGGAGAGCCTGCTGACGGCCAAGGACGCGGTCTACTACCGCACGAAGGCGGCTTATGTCTTCTGGATGTTGCGCGATCTGGCGGGCGACGATGCCTTGGCGCTGGCGTTCAGCAAATACAACCCGGCACTCGATACAACCGGGATGGAGTTCGAGCAGGTTCTCGACGAAACCAGCAACAAAGATCTGAAGTGGTTTTTCGACGCTTGGGTTTATCACGATCGCGGGCTCCCCGACTTGTCAATCGCCGGAGTCTACCCCTCCGCGGCCAACGTGCCCGGATCTTATATTGTCGCCGTAAATGTTTTGAATAGCGGATCGGCCGAGGCTGAGGTTCCCGTTTCAGTGCGTTCCGACACGACCACGGTCTCCGAGCGCGTGCGCGTGCCGGCGCAATCAAACATCACGCATCGCTTCCTCATCCAAGGCCAGCCCGAGGAGGTTACGGTCAACGACGGCACGATCCCTGAGACGGGCGCGACAATCCATAGCCAAAGCCTGTCATTCCGTCCCTAGGATTTGCCGCACGGGCAGGATTTGCCATCCAGGCGGACCCGGCTTTCGCCGCCATTCGTGGTTGCTCACTCGCCCCAGCAGCGGCAGTATTGCACGGAAAGCACGGAGCTCTTCAGCAGTGGTCTCCCACCTCGCTGCGCGAGGATGGGACACCCAAGGGTTGTGACCGAGACAGAAAGAAACCGCAGATCCTCGACTTCGCTCGGGATGACAATTTTGAAGGGCGAGAACGGTTTTACCGCGAAGCCCTGCAATATTGGTAGCGCCGTGATGGTCTCCCACCCTTGACTTCGTCAAGGATGGGGCACCCCAAGGACTGTGACCGGGACAGAAAGAAAACCGCAGATCCATCGACTTCGCTCGGGATGACAAGCTTGGAGGGCAAAGCGCGACAGACTGCGGGAAAACGCGCCGAAGCAACAAGCGAGGCGCTAGAGAAAGTCTGAATCGGCAATGAGTCACGCTAGCTCTTGTGCATTCAACATGCCGCCGATCTGATTTCCCGTAGTCTGTTTAGGGCGGGCCCTGCAATATTAGGGTGTCGCGCCTCACTGCACCGCGGCATGCAGGGGAGCGGCAGGGGCTTCTGCTTCCGCTGTCGACGATTTCACCGCCGGATGCTCGAGTGTGCCGGTAATCGAAAAGCCGGACAATTCCGGCTCGCTTTTCAAGGCGACCTTACGATCGAAAGAGATGGTTCCCGACAGGGGGATGACTTCGCGTCCGCGAGCGAGCAGGCTTTGCTTGATCTTGATGGCCGAGTCTTCTATGGCCGCGTCGCCGCTCCAATCGTCGAAGTGGAGCAGGGGCTGCGCGGCGGCGGGCAGAGGGTTCTGGAGCGCAAGCGAGCCGCGAGTCCAATTCCAATGCAGGGCCCCGCTAGCGGATTGAGCAAGTTCACTGATCTCGACCCCCGACATCTTCCATTGTGCCGAGAGGTTGAGCGATCCGCCTCCCCACTGCTCCCCAAAGAAGGCGGCGAACGCGCTTGGAGAGGCATTGGCGACCTGCACGTCGAGCTCGTATCTCGGCTGGTCCTCGGCGGCGTCGAGCGTTCCGGCCAAGTGCATGGCGCCGTTCAGCAGGCGTCCGTTGAGCGACCGGACGTCAATCGAATGATCCGCGATATCGAGAGCGCCGGTCACATCGTGCAGCACCAGTTTGCCGCTCGAAAGAGCGCCCACCTGAATGGTTCCAGAGAGCCGCGGCCAGGGGACGGAGTGGTGCTCGATGCGGGCTAGGATCTCGCGCAGCAATTCGGGGCTCTGACTCACGCCGAACAACGTGGACTGAAGTTCCCCCACGTCCAGGGCGGGAGCGGTCAATTGAAATTGAGCGGGGCAGGGACGGGTGGTGGCGCAAACCGCCGGATACTCGAGTGTGCCCTGGGCTTTCAGATCTCCATAGCTGATCGAGGCGTTCGTCCACGAAATCCCATTGGGGCCGAGGATCGCCTGAGCGGAAGCGATCCTAAGCGGTTGGGATAGGTAGGGAGCCGAGACCTCCGCGTCCTCGACGGCAATGCTGCCTAGAGTGGTCGAAGAGGCGAGCGGGTGCTCCGCGTCGGGGATAGGCAACAGCCAAGGACCGCGGACACTCACATCGAGCGCGAGATCGCCCGCTCCGGCGGATGCTCCCGGCAGAGCGTCTGCCGGCGAGAGCCGTCCGGTGGAAGCATTGAGCAATCCCAAGGCATGGCTGAGGAGGTGCAAGCGGGCGAGCGTTCCGGAACCGCTCAAGTGGAAATCGAAACCGGCGAGCGTGAATCGGCCTTCGACAGTCAGGGGGACCGGCAAGCCCAGCCCCAACTCGACCGGCTGCAACAGCAATGCCGGTTGCTCGATAGGGAGAGCGGCCGCGGCTGCTGCCGGGACGCCGGAGCCAGCGGCATTCTGGCTCTCCATCACGAGCCGCACTCCGGAAACCGTGAACGGCCGATCCGAGCCCGCCGGAGTCAGCGTCAACGAGCTCACCCCCATTTCACCGGAGAGCGAGGGCTCCGCTGGCGGAGCCGGACGGGAACCGCCCCGCTTCAGGGAATTTCGGTTCTGGGGATTCCGCGGCGGCGCGGCCTTGCCGGGAGCTTCCGAAGCGCCTGGAGACAGATACCGGAAATGACCGTTGACCGTTCCTGAAACTTCTAAATCTCCTAAGCCATTGCGCACCCCCTGGAGAGCAGCCAACACGGCCGAGGTGGGAACGCGGTGAATGTCCAGATCGAGGCCGGCCTGAGGTTTCGTTTGCGTGTCTCGCAGATAGCCGGTGAGCCGCAGTTCGCCGCGGCCCACGGGAGAGCCGCAAGCGATGTCCTCGAGCGAGGCAGAGGGCTTGCTGTAAGAGGCCTCGCAGCGCGTCTGAATGTCGAGCGGGTGCGCGGGAGCAAACTCCGCCCGGTGCAATCCGTTCACTTTGAGCAGCGTCTTGATCCGGGTTAAATCGGCGGTGCCGCTAACCTCGGCTTGAACGTCGAGATCTCCACGCCAACCGACATCGCGTCCAATGGTGAGGCGGCTCAACTGGCCGAGAGGAGCGTTGGCCCACTCCGCCTTGAGATTGACGGGCATCTCGCCCAAGGCGGCCGCCCGGCGCAGAGTGCCGTCGATGCTCAGAACGCCGGTATCGGAAAGGTCGAGATCGAGATCCGTCCGCACCGGCTGCGCGCGGAAATGGAGGCCCCATTCATCGGCGCTCTGAGGCCATACCGATAGGTCGGAGTTGAGAAACGAAAGCGGCTTCTTCTCATCTCCCTGCTTGAAGTTGATGCGCGAATGGGTCGCCTGGATATATGGAAACCGGGGCGTCATGCTCTTAAAATGCCCGTCCGCCGGCGCATTGGCGGTATGCGCTGCTTGAACCAGGATCGAAGCGAAGTTCCAGGTGCCATCGGCAGCGCGCACAAGATTCAGACTCGCCTGGTCGAAGTCGATGCGGGCCA
The DNA here is from genome assembly GCA_963746665.1 of uncultured Acidobacteriaceae bacterium. Classification (GTDB taxonomy): domain Bacteria; phylum Acidobacteriota; class Terriglobia; order Terriglobales; family Acidobacteriaceae; genus PALSA-350. The sequence goes on from CAVVBW010000002.1 coordinate 156,828, forward strand.
CTTCGAGATGGCCTCGCCACAGCGGCAAGAGCCGCAGCGAAGCAAAGACGCTTTCCGCGCGAAGGATTGGTTCCGCCCCAAAGTCAGCCTTCTCTTCGACGACAAAGCCGGTGAGCTCAAAACCGGGGCGCGGCAGCAACTCGAGCTTCACCGAAGACATGTGCACGGGCTGGCCGATGCTGCGGCTAATACTGGCCGCGATCCTGTGCTGGTAGCGGCCGATGCTCACCAGGGGCGGGAGTATGACTGCGAGCAACAGCAGTACGACCGCTCCGAGCAGGATCCAGTGCCTGGGCGAAGGCCTGTTCCCTCCGCCGCCCATCTCAACTCAGGCGGCGGAAGGTACGCCGCCAGCGCGTCTGACTGAAGAAATGAACGACCACATGCCCGTAGAACGCGAGTTTGTCGCCCAAACTCTGCCTCTCATACTGGCTGTCCGACTCGATGAAAGACCAATAGACGAACAGAGGCCGGCCGACGATGTTGGCTCGCGGCACGAAGCCCCAGTAGCGCCCATCGAGCGAAACGGTACGGTTGTCGCCCATGGCGAAGTAATCTCCCGGAGGGACCACAAGATCCTGCCCCTGGATGTGATTGGGCAGATCGAGCGCCCAGGTGGGCGTGACATCGCCGCTCTGCGAAGGGGGCACAGCCGGGAAGTCGTCCCGATAGGGGAAGTAGTCCCCATAGTTCGGCATTGCCGCATAGGGCTCGTTCTGCGCCTTTCCATTCAGGTACACAACGCCGTTGCGCAAATGGATGCGATCCCCGGGAACGCCGATCACGCGCTTGACAAGGTAGAGATTAGGCTCGCCGGGTTTGAAAAAAACGATGATGTCGCCGCGGCGAGGGTTGCGATAGTAGACGAAAGGCGCCCAGGAAGTCGCCGGCGCGAGCGTGGTGCGATCCACCATCACGTGGTCGCCGACCAGCAACGTCTTTTCCATCGAGGATGAGGGGATCTCGAAGTTTTGAAAGATGAAAGTGAGGGCAAAGAGTCCGATCACGAGCACCGAGCAAATCGAAGCAAACGCTTCGAGCGGTGTCTCTTCCCTCGTCTGTTCGCCTACGCTCTGAGTGACTGTAGCTTCCATTGTGAATAAAAAGCCTTACGTTTGGCGTGCTGAACTTGAGGTCTTGAACCTGCGTCCTGAACCGGGGAAAAATAGAGATCTAGCGGACGACCCGAAATGTGCGGCTCCAGCGGGCAAAATCCACGATCGCGTCGAGCGAGTTCTTCTCGTGTCCGAGTTTATCATCCGGAAGCGTCGTCGCATCGATGGCGGAGGACTCGCGCAGGGAGAAGTAAATGATGAAGGGGCGGCCCACAATGTTCGAGCGGGGCACAAAGCCCCAGTAGCGGCTATCGCGGCTATCGTTGCGGTTATCCCCGAGAACGAAATAGCTGTCCACCGGCACGCGCAGTTGCCCGTCGACGACATCGCGGCGCATTTCCATCCACCAGCGCGTGTCGACTCCCGGGTCAGTATAGAGAGCCGAAGGGAACTGATCGCGGAAGTTATCGGGATAGCTTTCGCTGAAAACAGCATACGGCTCATTCTGCTTCTGTCCGTTGACGTAGACAATGCCATTGACCAGCCGCACTCGATCGCCCGGCAGCCCGGCCACGCGCTTGACCACATGTTCGGATGGATCCAGCGGGAAATGAAAGACGACAATATCGCCGCGGCGGATTTCGTGATAGGGCAAGAGCCATGCCCAATGGCCCGGCGGTCCGAGAACGGACTTATTCGCCAGCAGAAAGTCGCCTACCAACAATGTTCTCTCCATCGATTCCGATGGAATGCGGAAGGGCTGCACCACGAAGGTGAGAACGAAAAGCGCGATGACGACGATCGACAGCAGGGAGCGGAGCGTCTCGAGCATACTGGGAAAGATGAGGTGAGCGCCGGACTGGCGGTCCGCGCGCGGAGGAGCTTGCAGCACGGGCTGTTCCATCTGTTCCATCGCTGCATCCATCAATTCCACCGCGGAAATCGGAGAAGGATGATCTGTAGGGGGCTGATTCACGCGCCGTCGCCCTCCGCGAGCGCAATCGGCATGCCGCCTTCTTCCCGCTTCTGCAGCTTCTTGAAGGCGCGCCGCGCAGCCTCCTGCTCGGCCTTCTTTTTGGTGGTCCCTACGCCGCGCGCGAGCGCCATCGGCTCTCTATCCCCGCGCGGGATTCTTACTTCCACCAAAAACCGCTTGCGATGATCCGGGCCGCTCTGGGCGGTAAGCACATAACGTGGAGGCCCGCTCTTCTGGGCCTGCAAGAGCTCCTGCAAGGCAGACTTGTGGTCGCCGAGCGGGACCCCGGAGTCCATCGCCCTGCGCAAGTCGCCGAGATACGGAGAGACGACGTGCCGGCTCACAAAGGATTCGGCAGGCGTCAGGCCCCCATCCAGATAGAGCGCGGCGATCACCGCCTCCATGCAGTTGGCAAGCAAAGCGGGCTTATTGCGGCCGTCGCTCCTTTCCTCTCCCCGCCCCAGCCGCAGGAAAGGGCCAAGGCCGATGGCGGAGGCTACCTGCGCCATATGGCGCCGGCTGACCAGGCTCGCTCGCAGACGCGTCCACTCGCCTTCATGGAAATCGGGAAAGCGCCGAAAGAGGATTTCGGCGACGAGCAGTCCCAGTACGGCGTCCCCCAGAAATTCCAACTGCTCATTGTCCTCATCTCGCGAGGCATGCGCCGCCGCACTCTCACCCTGGCAGGTTTCGAGTGCTTTCTCGTAAGCAAGCGAGCTATGGGTCAGCGCGCGAAGCAGAAGCTTCTCGTGGCGAAAGGTATGCCCGAGCGCCGCCTGGAGCGTGTTGAGAGCCTGCTGTGCCATCCGCTTGCCGCTCTTTTGTCCCTCTCCCGATTCGAAAGCCGAGGCCCATTCCAGGCTCTGCCCTGGGTACTGGCAGATCACTTCGGCGAGTCCGCCGCGTGAGCGTGGCCGCCGGCTGGCGATGGAGAAGGCGGCGGGCCATCCGGCGCATTTGAATCACCATCCGCGCCGTCCGCGGGCGTGCGCTGGGGAACGGCGTAGGGCCGCTTCAGGCCTTCTTCGGCCGCTTGCTTGGTGTCCGGCTGACCGTCACGCACGACCAGCGCCGCCTGGTACTCGGTCATCGCATGGTCCCGGTCGTCTTGGACATCGTAGAGACGTCCCAGGTAGATGTGCGACCAGGCGAGCATGCGCGGATCTTTCGACAACCGGATGGTCTCCGCAAAATCCTTTTGAGCAGAGGGGACATCGCGGTCGAGAATAGCGGCCCGAGCCAGAATGAAGTTGGCGCGCGCCGCGTCGCCGGATTTGTCCTCAAGCACTTGCTCGGCCAGCGCCGTGGCGCCATCGGCATCGCCCTGTGCCAACTTCTCTTCGGCCAGGTCGAGTCCTGCCGCAGGCCGCGGCGCCTTCTGGACCACTTCCGGCTCAGCTTGCGCGGCGAAGGTGACATGTTTTGCGTAGTTGAGCTCGCTCGCCATGTCCATCCCATAGACCATTTCGCCAATGCTTTCCTTGAAGCTCTGCGGCTGCTTCTCGAAGATCGCGAACCTCGAGTAAAAATAAGAAGTCAGCACATAGCCTTGCGTGACCGCGTGCTCGACGGCCGCGCGCCGGACCGCCGCCGCCTGTTCAACGGATGCATTGTGCAGGCGCGTCGCGTCCTCGACATCGCCGCGGCGCACGCCGTCGGGGATCTTATAAATGGCAACGCCGGTATCCATGGTGCGCGCTTCGATCGCGCGAATCATGCATTCGACTGTCAGAGCCACGATATCGGTACGATCCGCGTCGTCGATCGGCGCATCACGAATGATCTTGAGAAAAGGCTGAAACCGATTGAGCGATGTGGTTTGGTCATAGAGCAGCGGCTCGATCACATAGTGAAGATAGGTATGGCGCACTTCATTCATGCGGACGACAGCATTGACGGGAGAGACCACCACGACGTAGTCGGTTCCGTAGACCCGGGCATCGGTCTGCCCGGGATCGAGCAGCGGTTCGATCACCACCAGAAAACGCCGGCCGCTCTCGGTAGAGCCCACCGGCAATCTGAGATAGGCGTTCGTATCGACAATCATGCGCGACAGCGAGTCGTGCAGCTGGTTGAGTTCCCCTTCATACCACGCACGATTGCGCAGCCAGATAAGGTGCAGATCGATCAACTCGCTGAATTTGCGCAGCAACGGAAGAATTCCCACCACCTGGGTCGAATCAGGGGGCATATCGACATCCTGAGCGCTGGGGGCGAGATTGGGAGGAGCCGTGGTGTAGAGAGCGAGAGAGATGTACTGCGCAAGATCGAGTCCGGGGTTGGACAGCCGGTGCTGGGCAATAAAGGTGCAAACCTGGTCGTGCGCGTCGCGCGCATCCGCCGACTCCACCAGCGCCTGATTGACCTCCGCTCTTATTTGCATGCGCAGCGGATCCGAGGCGGCAAGCCCCTGATCGTAGCCGCAGGAATTGAGCGCAGCCGCAATGTAAAAAAGAGCCTCGCTACTCTGCAGGCTGACGTCGGGGCCGTCCGGATCAACCAGGGCAGGCGCTTTGATCGGGGTAGCGCTTGTAGCCGGAGGGGGGGCCGCGTCGGGAGCTTGCGAATCGGAGGATTGTGCCCCAGAGTTTTGCGAACCAGAGTTTTGCGAACCGGAGCTTTGCGAGTCGGAGGACCGCTGGGCAAGCGCCGGGAGGCTGAGCATGGCCAGCGCGAGCATCATCCACAGCGTGGTTTTGGCAGGGTGACCTCGAACCCGGCGTGCGCATCCGAGATGCTGGGAAATAGACTTCATAGGGAACTTCTAGCCTACGCCTAGTCTATTCACCGGCAAGATGCAGGGTCAAACCCAAGATTGGAGGGCTTCGTCTATTGCAGGGCTTCGCGGTGAAACCGCTCTCGCCCTCTGCTTTGCTCGCCCCTTCCCAGGGCTCGCTCCGCAATTCACCCTCTCCCTAAGATTGCAGGGCTTCGCGGTGAAACCGCTCTCGCCCTCTTCCACCCCAGTTTTCAGTTCTCAGTCCTCAGTTTTCCGCCTCATCCCAGCAGGCGAGCTTTGGCTGGCATCTGAAAACTGGCAACTGTGGACTTTCTTTTACTGGCTAGCCCCGGACGGAGACTCCTGAAAAGGAGAGGACAACAACGCCCCTGACCGGCTCTCCGAAGACGCGGGCCGGAGCGAAGACGCTGAAAAGCAAGGCATCTTCGAGCTGCGAGCGGGTCCGGGCATCGTTTGCTCCGGAAACGATCTTGTAGTCATATACCTTGCCGTTCCCATTGACGTAAGCCTCCACGATGACTGGATCATCGCGGTCTCCAATGGACCCATCGGGCTCGAGCGCACTATAGAGAAAATGAGGACTCGAAGCCATTCCTATGGGCTCATCGCGCGCCGCGAGCGGTTCCGGCGTGGCAAACATTCCTACCAGCAGCGACACCGTGCCCAGCAGCAGAATGGTGCTGGCCAGGCCAGCGGAGGCCTGCCAGAGCAGCGGCTTGAGAGTGTTCTGCCAACGGACGCGCCAGCGGTCAAGATTTTCCTTGGATGTGTTCACGGTTTGGTGAGACAAAGCCACGCGCAGACGAAGCGCTAGATCTTCGGGAGCTTTCGCCGGCCCGAGAGAGCTAAGCATCGATTGTGTAGTTCTCCAATCGTCAAACTCGACCGCGCATTCGGAACATCCTCTCAGATGAGTTGCGATGGCATGCATCTCGGCGCCGGTGACGGCTCCGTCCAGATAACTGGAAAATTGGCTGCGAACAGAACCGCACTCGTTCACTTGGCCTCCTTCGCGCTCGCGAAGAGCGGCTGGCCTGATGGAACCGAACGGACGGAACGCTTGACCGCGCCCTGTCGAAACCCGGCCAGACGGGTCTTCAAGTGCGCCCGCCCACGCATGAGGCGCGACTTCACCGTGCCCACGTGCACGTCGAGGATCTCCGCCACTTCCTCATATGAGAACCCTTCGATATCCCGCAAGACAACGACCGTACGGAAAGGTTCGGGAACGGAGCGCAACTCTTCTTCGACCCGCGCGCGCAGTTCTTCATGCACGGCACATTCCAAGGGAGAGTCATGCCCGTCGACGAGAGTATCTTTCAAGCAGATTGTCTCTCCATCCATATTGCTGCCGGTTTCGGCATCGATCGTGATCTCCTGGCGTTTGTGACGGCACCACCAGCGGCGTTGATTGGAGGCTTCGTGAAGAGCAATGCGGTAAATCCAGGTACGAAGACTAGCCCTCCCATTGAAGCTACCGATACCGCGGTAGACTTTGACGAATACGTCCTGAACCAGATCGGCGGCGTCGGCAGGGTCGGGAATGGTGCGCGCAATCAAGCTAAAAATCTGGTGGTGATACTTGGCGATCAGCCAAGCAAAGGCTTCCTCCGAACCCGCTTTGAGGTCAGAGACAATTGAAGATTCTTCAGGCTGGATTCCAATGATGGTAGCGACGTTTCCCAAGGCAATTCCCGCGGACATCGAATTTCTCCAATAACAATATCAGGAACGTGCGAAAATCGCCCACGCCAATCGTGCCGCTGGGAAATGAGAACTTTAAAGTCCCGTACCAGAATTGCCCGGCGAGGCGCCAGGCGACCAGGTTCGCTCCCTACTGACTTAGACACCGCTCGAGAGGCGAGGTTCCATGAATCTCCCCGACCGGGGGTTACTGTGGAGTGGCGGGAGTGGCAGGCGGGGTGGCCGCAGGCTTTTTCTTGGTTGTCTTTGGCTTGGGTTTGGGCGGCGTCGGCCCGTCATCCACCACAATCTTAGACGGGGGTGGTTCGGCCGGCTTGACTTGAGCTTGGGCCGCCAACGCCGCCCGCAGCTGGACAACCCGTGTATCCTGCGCGGAAACGGACTGGAGCAGCAAAGTGCCAAGTTGGCCGCGGGCCGTCTCAAGGCCCGCACGGACATCCTCAAGATGGCCTGCCTCCTCGGGGCTGCCGGCAAGCGATGCCATCTCCGTGACGCGAAGCAGCACGTCGTAAAGCGCATCGATGTTGCGGTAGACGGCAAAGGACGGAGCGAGCGCTCCCGGCGCCTGGGCCTGATCGAGGAGCGGCGGCAGAGTGCTCGCCAAGTCTCTCTGGATCGAGTTGACATCTTGCTGGGTGGAGCTGCGCACATCGCCAGGGGCTTTCCAGCGGGCGATGGAGAGGCCGGCCATCACGGTGCTGATGTTGTCTAGAGCGGGCCGTAACCCTTGAATCGCCGGAAGGGTAGAGGGCTCCGCGGCCGTGGCCGCAGGCCCGGGATTGGCCGCTGGAGCGGCATTCGAGCCAGCCGTCTGGGCGGCTTGCGCGAGGAGGAGGACCTGACCAGCCGCGAGAATGACAAAAATGGGTGCGAAGTTGCGAAACCGGCGCATGGTCATAGTCATAGATATTACTTCTTCCCGATGCAAACCATAGCAGACGGGGTTGCCAAACTCCGCCTAATTGACGGGCCTAATTGACGGATGGTGCGGGCTCAAGGAAAATAGTAACGAGTGTCGATGGGCCTGTGGCGCAGCTGGGAGCGCGCTTCCATGGCATGGAAGAGGTCGCCGGTTCGATCCCGGCCAGGTCCACCAATTAATTCAACAACTTAGATTGCACATTGTGGGAACAGTGGAAGTCTGCGACGCTAATACTCCGCGTCGGGGTACCTATGCCGTGCTCTGACTCCGCCAGCCCCAAAAAAGAACGTCACTTCTTCGGGGACTTCTGGTCTTCCATCTCTTTTAGCTTTTCCTCCATCAGCCCTTCGGAGGTAGCTTGGGGAACAGAAACGAAACGGAACCGCGCACGCCCCAGTTGGAGCCGCCCCTGGGATGCTCGGCGTTTCCGTAGAACTGCGCGCTGAAGTTTATTGGCTGGAAGCCGAGTTTCATGATTCTTCCCACGCCACCGCCGTACGGCACGGTCCATACGTTTTCGCTTGAGGCTCTCCAGTTTGCCGTAATGATGGGTTGCCAAGTGATGTACCAGCCTTTTTTCAGGTTGTAATTCAGGAAATACTGCAACAGCATCTGGTTCACAACGCTGCGGTTGGAGGGTCCCGCGACCGACCAGGCGTTGTTGATCAGGACACCGAGAGTCCAGTGACCGGGCTGCATGAGCGCGACGATCGAGGGGCCGATGCTGAACTTGCCTTGTCCGAGGACTTTGCTCGTAGCCGTGGGGAGAACGAAGATTGGTCCTACACCCCAGATGAGCTTGTGCGGTTTGGCTGGAGAAAGGAAGAAGGTGGGCGTCATGTCTCCAAAGCCGTTGACGCTTGCGTTCGCCTGGACAGTCTGAGCCGCCAAATAAGCGGGCGTACCTTCGTCAATGCCATAGACCTCCAGATTTGCGGTTCCGGGAGCTGGTTGCGAGATGATCGGAGTGATCCAGCGAACGATCAGGTTCCAGTCCTTGCTGATGCCGACGGGAATGACAGGCTGGATGTTGAGAATATTTTGCGCGCGGTCATAGGGGCCAATGCCGAAGTTGGTGTTGTTCTGAAGCGGGACGCTGATCAGGCTGGCGACGGGATTCTGCGTGGCTTTCTGTAAGGAGTCCGTCGTATTGGGCGCCCCCTCGTCTTGTCCTGCAGCCGGCTGCTGGTTTCCACCAGTGGGTTGACTTTGCTGCGCAGTCATAGACTGGGCCGCCAACATTGCCGCAAGTATTATCGGTGTGCAGAAGCGCGCGCGACTTTTCATAATTCTTGTCTCTATGATTGAATCAAATTTCGTCTTTGTCAGACGGATTGATAACAGGTGGTAATCGTCGCAGATACTTTTAACCAATGAAAGATGCCGGGATTGCATCTCGTTCTGGCCTTAACAACTTGATAGCCTAGGGCAACGGCGCCAAAGCAACCACTGTCACTTGTGACAGTGGTTCCGGGGAAGCCAAGCGTATTTACCGTAAGTGCCGGTCAAGTTACTCTTCTCTTCCCGAAGTTAGCGGACAAAGAAAAGACGGTGGCTATCTTCGCACCGTTGAGCACCTCAGCCGACATTCCCGTCGTCGGCCCGATCAGCTCGGCAGAGAGCACATTCTCCAGTATCAGACTGCATAGTTCACCCGGTGGAAGCTGGCCCCCGGCACCGTAACCCAGTGGTTAGCCGCGTTGCGTTCCTTCTATGTTCAAGTGTTGAAGAAAGGCTGGAGCGTTGCCGAGACTCCGTATCCAAAGATCTGGTGGCAAGAACCATATCCCTGCTTTGCTATTTTCCCGATCACTGTTACTTCTACCAGTTCACGCTAAGGCACCTGAGCTCCATGATTAAAGACACTGTCCTAGATGGACATGAGCTTGCGGCGAATTATCTAGCTTTCGCGATAGGAGAAACGGTCCAATGACGAGGAGCATTCATGGCAGGTGGAAGTTCGCTGTTCTGATTTGCATCGTGTTATCCATTACCTCATCGCTCATGGCGCAACAGCACGGCCAATATCAGCCTGGCCAATATGGCTTGAACGCCGGAGTGCTCCCCGATCCGGGAATCACCTACGGGGACTACAACCTCAACTTTAATTCCAACGAGCTGACTCTTGAAAACGGCACTCCGGTTAATGTGACGGGCACGCTCAACATCTGGGCAATAGAGAACTTCTTCTTTTATGTTCCCAAGTTCAAGATTCTCGGAGCGAAGTTCGCGCCGTTTGTCGCTTTCCCCACGATAGGCAACGGCTCGCTCGTGCTACCTTTCTTGGGGAATGGCCAGACTCTTGGATCCGGGGGCTTCGCTCTTGCGGATACGTGGTTTCAGCTGGCAAATCTAGGTTGGCACTTTCCCCGGGCAGACGTGTGGACGGGATATGCCTTTGTGGCGCCCACCGGCCGCTACACGCCGGGCGCCACAACTAATGTGGGTTCCGGTTACTGGGGCAACGACTTTACCGCCGCTTCCACCTTTTACCTCACCAAGGACCAGGGCACCACGCTGAACATCATGGGCAATTGGGAGATCCACGGATCAAAGACCACCCGCACCGGGGACATAAGCACGATGTTCGGCACGTTGCCCATCAACGTCCAATTGACCCCCGGGGCAGCCTGGAGTGATGAGTGGGGATTAGGTCAAGCCATTCCACTGAACAAGCCGTTCTTGAAGACGAAGAACATAACTAAAGTCGCCCAGATCGGAATTATCGGGTACGACCAGGCGCAGCTCTCGCGCAACAGAAGCAACAACACGGTCGTCGATGCCTTTGAACGGTTGGTCCCCTTCTATTACATGCATGCCGCCGGTGTGCAGGCCAACTATATCGATCTTAAGCATGATTGGAATGCATTCTTCAAATGGGAAAAGGAATATGAGGCGTTGGCCACCACGAAGGGCACCACCATTGTCTTTGGCTTTGTGTATACCCTCCGCATTCCTAAACCCGCGCCAGGGGCTCCTGTGACGCCGTAGGCGGCAAGCACCCGGCCGGGTGGAGCACGCTCGCGGACAATAAGTACGACTAAGTACATCACTTTCCGAGCCCGGTTCCACTTAAGACCCAGGCGAGCGGCTATATCAATTCAGCAACATAGGTCGCACATTGTGGGAACAGTGGAGATCTGCGACTAATGCATCGCTTCTCCCGCAGCAGCGCCCTGACCGGGCCTGTTCTTGCTTAGGATGAAGGCGCATGCCACCATGCCCATCGCCATCCAACAGAGCAAGCGGTAGATGTCTTGGTAAGCCATGGCGGCAGCCTGCTGATTGAGCTGTTGGTAAATGGCGGCTCGCGCCATGTGGTCGGGGCCCGGACCTCCGCCGGCGCCACCGTAGTAAGCGGTAAGCGCGTTGACCCGGTTGGTGAAGGCGGGGTTGCCGGGCTGCATGGCCTCCTGCAAACGTGCCTGATGGACGAGAGAACGATTGGTGACGATCGCTCCAGTAATCGCGATGAAAATGCTGCCGCCTACGTTGCGAACGAAGTTGATGATTCCAGAGACCTGATTGCTCGCCTCCTTCGGAAGTCCGACATATGCCGCAGTGGTGATGGCGATGAAGGCGAAAGGAATCGCGAACATCTGAAGAATTCGCAGCCACGCCGCAAAACCAAAGGTCATGGTGAGCGTGAAATGCGTGGAAGTGTAATAGAACGCACCGGCGAAGCAAGCGAAGCCAAACGCAGCCATATTTCTCGCTGGGAACCTGCCGGTAGCCATTCCTCCCACAGGCATAACGACGAGCAGGGCAAGTCCTCCGCCCGCAAGCGCCTCTCCGGCGCGGGTCGCCGTGTAACCCATCAGCTGTTGGAGGAACTGCGGCTCAAGTACGGTTGCGGCATTCAGGACGCCGCCGACCAGAATCATGAGAAAACAGCAGATGGCGAAGTTCTTGTACTTGAACAGCCGCAGATTCATGATGGGATTCTTAGCCCGCCACTGCCACCAGATCAGGCCGGTCATGCCCGCAACGAACAGGAAACAGGCGATGCGAATAAAGGCGGAGGCGAACCAGTCGTTCTGTTCACCCTTATCGAGCATGATCTGCATGCCTCCCATGGCAACTGTCAGCAATCCCAGGCCAACATAGTCGAGCCTTCTGAGGTTGGCACGATCTGCTTTGATCCACGGCGGATCCTGGACCAGGCGACTGACGAGTGAGAACGCGAGGATGCCGACGGGCAGATTGATGTAGAAGATCCATCGCCACGAGTAGTTGTCGGTGATCCAACCGCCGATTGTCGGTCCGAGGGACGGCGCAAGCACTGCCACCAGACCATAGAGCGCGAAGGCCTGACCGCGGTTCTTTTCCTCGAAGGAATCCGCCATGATGGCCTGCGCCATGGGCTGGAGGCCGCCGCCTCCGACGCCCTGAAGCACACGCGCGATGAGCAAAATGGGGAGGGTTGGGGCGATACCGCAAAGAAAGCTTGCCGCGGTGAAGATGGTGATGCATAGCAGAAAGAAGTTTCGGCGGCCGATGACGCTGGACGCCCAGGCACCAACCGGCAGAATGATCGCGTTCGAGACCAGATAGCTGGTGAGAACCCAGGTTCCCTGATCGGTGCTGGCGCCGAGATTACCGGCAATGTGGGGAAGAGCGACATTGGCAATGGAGGTATCGAGAACCTCCATGAAGGCAGCGAGGGCAACGGTCGCAGCAATCAGCCAAGGATTGACGCTAGGCTTCCATCGCCTGCTGCTCCCGACTTCATCCGACATCCGCTTTCCTTTCCGGTGGAGTGAGCGTTGCCAGATTAATATACATACTGTATCTTAATTCCCACCGTATCTGTAGTGGGGATTTGCGAATCCGCGATTCAAGACTGCGATCGCGGCGCCGGCGGTCTTCATGAAGATGTTGAACACCTCGGCGGCGAGCGCATTTCGAGTGCCGGACAGGGGTGGCTTCGGAGGATCGGCTATCCTCGTATCGGGATGCAGCGCGTTCATCGTGGTCAGAATCGTGCAACGATCGGGAGGAGCCAGGGATTGAAATGCCTGTGAGCGGCACAAAACCACGAAAGCGACTCACCCGCGAGGAAAGCAGAGCACAGACTCGCGCCAAATTGATCGCCGTAGGCCGAACGCACTTTCTACGTTACGGACTTGGCGGCGCGGTGGCGGAAAAGATCGCCGAGGATGCCGGTTATTCCCGGGGCGCACTGTATTCCAACTTCGATGGCAAGGAGGATCTGTTCCTCGCTGTAATCCAGGAGGAGCAAACGTTCCGTCTGAATTTCCTTCGTTCTTTGCTTAAGGAAGAGCCGTCAGGAAAGAAGCGGTTGAAAAAATGGCTGGACGCCATTGCCGACTTGATGACGGACCGTGATTGGATCGTGCTTCGTGCGGAATTCGAGGTCGGAGCGCTGCGAAGCGAACGTATCCGGCAAAGCTTTGTTGAAGTGCATCGGCAGCAGGTTCGGGACGGAGGTGAGCTAGTCAGGGATCTGTTGCGATCTCCCGAGGTCACTTCGAGATTGAAACCGGATGATTTCATCACGGTGATGATCAATCTCGCTCATGGTCTGGCAGTCACCCAGAGAATCCTTGGCGCAGAACTTTCTCAGAAGAACACGCGCAGCCTGGTTCGATCGCTGTTCGATCATTTGCTATCGTGCGAATAAAGATGGCTGGACGCAATACCCGTATCGCCCGCGGACTACGCCGCGCGGTTTTAATCGAGCGAACGGAGTAAATTGTCTTTGGCAGCCTCTCGATCGTTTCCTAGGAGGCGCCGGAAGGACTTGATGGACCAAAGCCAAGCTGAAGCTCACGTAATTGAAGACAGGAGCCGTAGATCCTGGGTTCTTGCGCTTACCAGTCTTCTATTTGTTCTTTTGCAAAGCGCTTGTACCGCCGTGATGGCGATTAGCGGTCTGCGGCTCCTGATCGGTGTGACATCCCTCGCCGCATCCATCCTTCCTGGTTTCATTTTTGCAATTCACGCGCAACGGATACGCATCCCGATGCTGGTCGTCGCCATTCTGGGTTCAGTCGTAAACCTATACGTCCTGTGGAGGATATGGTCGCTCCGGTCCCGTCCCGCATCCCAATGGCGGACACAACCCGTCACGCCTAAGCAAAGACGGTCGGAGAAGCTTCAATTCGTCATTTCGATCCTGACCCTTGCACTCGTCATCACGGAGAGCCTTTTTCACCATCACCTGCATGGTTCATTTTGAACTGATGTGGGGCCGCGGTGACTGTCTACTATGTGCGATTCCCTTACCTGCCGCCTGTTTGAACCTCGGAGGCGCCATTGGCCTTTTCCCCATTTAGAACGGAATGGTCGCTGCCCCTACGATTGCGCCCTGGCGCGGCTCTTGCGCAAACAAGATGAGATGATGACCTTCCACCGCTCCACTGTGAATGCCGTCCGGGAAGCTCAGGTGGACCGATTCGTCCCCGCTATTCCACACGGTCGCCACGACCTTGAGTGACCGCGCGACGGAGACATGCTGAAGCAGCATCACCTCTTCCAAGGCCGTTGCTCACTGCTTGTTCGCGTAGAACTCAGAAGTTGAAGCGCATCTGAAAATCGACTTTGCGGTTGTAGGAACTTGCAGCTCCGCCGTGCATGATGACCAACGGTCCGCCGAGGCTGGTGTACTGGCCAAAATATGGCGACGAAAGATCCCCGTTGGGCGGAGCATAGTTTGCGGTGTTGAGCGCGTTGAGCGTCGAGACACTGAAGGTGATGCTGTACTTTCGCTCCGTGTTAGGCGCGAAGAAACCCGAAGGTGGAACCCCACCCTGGGTGCTCCGACTCACGGTGTCCCCACCTGTATGGGAACCATCACCACTCATTTGACCGGGGCCCTGCAACAGAGTAGCACTTCCACTGGAGTTCCCTCCGCCGAAGCCGAAGGTCCAGGACATACGTCCGACGAGATTCACAGTAGCCGGGCCACGCCCGGAATCACGTTCAATCGTTGGAGTGCCGGGAGCGGGGTTCAGATTGAAACATCCAAACCCGGACTTGTACACCAAATCGGAACCCTGACAAGAGGCTGGGCGGACACCGGGAAGCAACGCCGGTCTGCCCTCAGGGAATCCGGTGTTGTAAGGATCTAGACCGGTCGTAATGTTGTACGGTTGGCCGCTGCTTGCTACTAAAACCGGGCTGACCGTGAATCCCTTTGGCAAGGTAACGGAACTGCCGAGTACGGCACGATTCCGCACATCGCCATACGTTGAAGGGCCCCACTCAGCACTCAGATCGTACGGGTTCTCCGGAAGGCCCTCATTATTGTCCATTCCATAAGACAGCGCATAATAACCCCACAGTGACAGCCGGTTGTAGTTCAAGTTGGGGCTCAGGATTAACTGGTTTTGGCGCATGAGACCAGAGGACTGCGTCGTGACGTAGATTGACTTATTGCCGAAGGGATAGACGCCGTTGATGGGAGTGTTCAAGTTGCCCGCGTTCTGAAGGTGAACGCCGCGACTGTATATGTAGGTGACCGCAAGCTGAGCATGTGAGCCCAATTGGCGCTCCAAGCCGACGCTCCCCTGATAGGTGTGTCCCGCAACCAGAGAACTGGATGCCGGTTGAAACGCCTGTGTTTCACCCTGCAATGTGCCGGAGGAGGGAATGGTTGGATAGAAAGATGGATTTTCGATCAGATAGGACTGCTGCGTAATGCCATTGTAGCGAACCGCATCTAATGTGACCGTCTCCGGGACCCGCGTGTAGAACGCACCAAGACCTGCGCGCAGCACAGTTCTTGCCGGCCGGTATGATTTAGCGTCCAGTCCCCACGCGATCCCAAGCCGCGGCGCCCAGTCGTTCGGATCATCGATGTTGGTCTGGTCTTCGTAGCGCAAACCGTAACTGAACGTCAGGTTCGATTTGACCTTCCAGTCGTCGTTCACGAACAGGCCGACATCAACCTGATTCACTTTCGTTGTCGGAGTCCCGGCATTCAAGCTGAACTGTGCTGGTTCGGCCCCCGGCAGATTCGCGAGTGCAGCTTCGTATTGCGCAAGAGTGAAGAACGTATACGTGCCGGCAAAATTGTTGAACGAGGTGTCGGTTAGCAGCGATCCGCGCAGACGGCCTCCCCATTTCCAGGTATGCGGTCCATTCTGAAATGTGGTGCTATTGGTGATCTCCCATTCGTCCGTTACGGATCGAGAGTTGCCAATCGTCGGACCACCTCCATAGAAAGCGCCGATTACATCGATACCGGGAGTTGTGTCATTTCCGGTGTTCTGAACTGTTGTACGCATGTATTGAAATCGGGTCTCATTGACGATTTTCGGGTTAAGGATTGCGGTTTCAGTAGCCTGAATTGTGTTTTCAGTTGACGTTTCGTCATAAGCACGTGATGGTAGATTGAATCCGCCGACACCCTCGTTGGTCATTCCAATGCCCACATGCTGATAGCGAAGCATCAGACTGTTGTTCGCGTTGATCGCGTAGTCGAGACGCGAACTGATGGTTGTCCGAGTCTGCGGGGTTGCGACGGCCTCGCTGATCGGCACGGGGTTGAGATTGCTGTCGAGCGTAGTGGCGAGAATGAGAGCGTTGTCGCTTATGTCTCTGTGTTCGGCATCGAGTGTGAAGCTGGCCTTGTTTGCTTTTAGAGGTCCGGTCAGGTCCAGGCCGTAAAACTGAACTTGGTACGGTGGGCGAGTGGATTGGGGCAGAAGCGGGTCCCGGGAGTTGAGATATTCATCGTTGTACTGGCCGAACAAGTCGCCGTGGAGATCGTTGCTGCCGGGCTTCGTAATGATCTCAATGCGCCCAAATCCCGGGCTGTCATATTCTGCTGACCAGGGATTGGCGTTGATCAGGATCTTGCGGATTTCCGATTTGGGCGGAAGGTTGCCGCCAGTGAATCCATCGATGAAAACTTGGCTTCCATTTGGCCCAGGAGCCGGCCCGGCCATTGCCTGCAATTCCTGCGCAAGCTCATCGGGGTCGTCGGACAAAGCTGCAAGTTGCTTTCGTCCCATGACCACGGCACTACCATTCGATTCAGGGTTCGTATTAACTCCAGCGTCTTCGCCCTGCACGCCCACAGTCTGCGTTACGGACTGAATCGCAAGCCGTAGGTTGAGGACAATGGGCCGGTCGATGGTGAGGTCATTTCGTTGCGCAACCGAAAACCCTGTTGCAGTGATACCGATCTGATACTTACCGGGGCGAAGGGAAGAAAAGGAGTACTCGCCGATTTCGTTCGTTGTTTGATGTTGTTCGGGTCCGGGCCCGCGGAGTTGTACCTCGGCGCCGTGAATCGCCGCGCCGCTCGGGTCCGTGACAGTGCCGCGCAGGCTTGGCTGTCCCCAATTCTGCGCGATCACAGTCTCGGAAGACAAGAAAAGCACCGCGGCTATTACGATCCACTTCACCTGATCTTTGCCTCTGTACGGTTGTTGGGACCTGCGCCTTAAGGAAGCACCGCGGGCAGATTAAGACCGCCCGCTCCAATCATTCCGCTGTTGCCGTGCGCCGCCAAGATCGCGGCTAAGCGATCGGAGTTCTGGCCGCCGGGCTCACTCGCAGCCTCGGATCCCGCGTTGGCAATCACCATAATCGCGGTTACATGATCGGGGGTCGCACCCCGTGTACTGGTGACCACGACCGCTTCGCCCATCTCCAAATTGCTGAATTGCGCCGGCGGGAGATGTTCGAGTATTTGCCCCATGTCCATGCGGCTGGGTTGGTTGTTCGACGATTTGGGAGATGCGCCGGCGGCCGGTGCGCTCGCATTCGGGACCTGCGGGCTTCCCACTTTCCCAAAACCCGGTAGCATTTTCAGCTTTGAATCGGATGTAATTACCACGGTTAGCGGCTTCTTGGTGGCAGCATCCTTGATCGTGATTTCTCGTGCTTCACGGTTGATTGCGATGATGGGACCAACATGTGTTTGGAAAGTGCCGAACACTACTTCTTGAGCGGTTATCGCGAGGCCGTCTTCACTCTTCTTGCCGCGCGCTCTGAGTTGGTCGCCAGCGGCGATGTCGCCTACGTTCGCTGAGACAGCATCGACGAATTTAATGGAGTCCGCCGCGTAACGGCGGAGGACGGTCTTACCGGTAACCGTCACGGTCGCCGCTTTAGGTCCTTGCGGTGTCCCCACGCGTATCGTGATCTGATTTCCGCTTTTTCCCAATACCACACCGAATATGCTGTCGGTCTTCCAGGCCTGCTCCGCGGCTTCATTTCGCTTCGTAATGTCCGCAGCGGACATAACAAGAATGCGTCGTGCCTCCTTCATTCCGCTGACGTAAGAGACCAAGACACGGTCCCCGGCGCGGATGTCGGCTGTACCCGCAGGTTTAGCTTTTGTCAGATCGCGTTCTTCTGGTGGAACCTGGAGGACTTCTGTGTCTGCGCCGAACGTCACGAATACCGGAGTGCCGTTGTCTGGTCGCACTTTCAGCTCGCTGGACGTGGCCTGTACCTGCGTCACCGTGCCGAGGATCGATTTCGACGGCGCTGTCGACGGCGCTGTCTGCGCTCCGAGTAACGCGGCCGTCGAGAGAGCACTGGCCAAGACAACTGTTTGTGCCAGCACGATCCATCTCAACAGGTACCGAGAAATCGCGTCGGTCCAACCTGAGTTACGAAACATCGCTGCATTTTTTCTCATGGCTAGTGCCTCATTGGTTGGTGTTCTGCGGCTCATGCTCCAATTCCGCAGACCAGTCTTTTTTTTGCGCCGTAGTGCCGCTCATTTTGTTGCCTGCAACCGTTCCGGTAAACGTCTGAGACATTCCGGAAGATTGCTTTCTCTTTCCGAGAGTAGGTGCCGTGGAGATGCTGCGCAGTCGAGATTTGTGAAGAATCGCCGAATTCGGCGTTAAACCGCTTGACAGTTCTTGACATTCGTATGAATAGGCTGGGGAGACGATTACCGTGAAAAGGCGGCGCTCTTGTGGAGAAGGCTAGTGCAGTAGAACAAATGCTCGTATTGTGTTTTCGGCTTGGAGCTGAATCTCTGCGTATAAATGAATGGGGCCTAGCGAAACGGAGAACGCAAGTTGACTCTGATTCCGTCCGTATCCCAGAATCGATCTATGCACCGGCTGCTCATTGTGGACGACGATCGGGAGATCCGCGACATGCTCTCCGAGTATTTGGCGGCGGAGGGCTACAGCGTGGAATCGGTCGGGAGCGGTGTGGCGGTTCCAGACCGCGCGGCTTCAGGCGATTATGCGTTGATCATTCTGGACGTGATGCTGCCGGGCATCAACGGTCTCGATCTCTTGCGTAGTATTCGTAGCCGTTCCCAAATACCTGTCCTGATGCTGACGGCGCGCGGAGAGATCGTCGATCGCGTGGTTGGTTTGCGACTGGGTGCGGATGATTATCTCGCGAAGCCTTTCGCGCCTCAGGAACTGGCAGCTCGATTGGCTGCAATCCTACGTCGGGTGTCAACATTATCGAACCCATACACATCGATTCTGGAGTCAGGCGACATCTATCTCGATCCACGGGCCCGGCACGCACAACGGGCGGGAAAGCCGATCGATCTCACCTCTGTTGAATTTGATCTCCTTCGCGTCTTCCTCAGTCACGCGGGAGAGGTTGTGAGCAGGGAAACACTGCAACGGGAGGTACTGGAGCGGGAGTACACGCCATTCGACCGCAGCATCGACACGCATGTAAGCAATCTACGCAAGAAACTTGGACCAAGCGGCACGGGGATCGAACGAATCAGGGCCATTCGTGGGACTGGCTATATGTTTAGTGCCGTTTCAAATGGGAGGGAGTAGACCGTGCGCACTCTCTTCTTCAGAATGTTTGTCTGGCTTTGGGCTGCGGTGCTCCTATTGGGTCTGACGTTCACCGGAGTTGTCCTGCTAACGAGCTTCAGAAGCGTTCGTAATCATCGAGCGGCTTTCCAGACGCCCCTGGTTCTTTATACGCAAGCGGCTGCTGCAACGTGGGAACAATCCGGCGCTACGGGGCTTGCGGCGTTGCGCAATGAAGCCAGCGCAGAAGACCACTTATATTTCTTTAACGGGCAACTGACGGAGCTTGAGAGCTTGAATGCTCCTGACGAAGTGCGCTCGCTGGCCGCCACATTGCTTCGCCAGTCTGCCTCTGACCCATGCTCCAGCAATGACGGGTGGCTTGCCTGCAAGGCATCCATCAAAGATGGAACCCTGTTTGTTGCAGTGGTGAACTATCACTTTCCTTTCCGGGGATTGATCTTCTCTCTCAAGGAGTGGGGACTGGTTCCGCCTGCCTTGATCCTCGTGACGGGCCTCGTCTGTTTCTGGATGGCGCGTTATCTCACGCGCCCCATATCTCGCCTGCGGTGGCTCACGGGGCAGTTTGCCGGCGGCGATCTGGCCGTGAGAATCGAGGATCTGTCCGCATTTCAACACAGTGAGGAATTACGAGGCCTCGCGACCGATTTCAATCGAATGGCGCAACGCATTCAGCACCTGGTTGAGCACCAACAACAGTTGCTCTGGGATATCGCACATGAGCTAAGAACTCCGCTCACGCGAATCGCTCTCGCAATTGGACTTGCCCGACAGCGTACGCCGGCTGTGGCCGCGAAGGAATTCGAGCGAATTGATCGGGAAATCGAGCGGGTGGATACCCTTCTGGGCCAACTTCTCACAATTGCTCGCCTTGAAAGCAGCGGGCACATCGTCGATCGGGAGCAAGTTGATTTGTCGGGACTCGTCCAAGAAACCATCTCTGATGCAACGCTCGAAACCAGCAAGCGGAACATCACGATTCAGGCTCAATGTGACGAGCCGATCATGATGCACGGAAATCGCGAATTGCTGCGGGTTGCGATCGAGAATGTCCTGCGCAATGCGCTTCGGCACACCGGCAGCTCGTCGATTGTGGATGTCCAGCTCCTGAAGCAGGAGTCCTTCATCGAATTGGTAGTTCGGGATCGCGGTCCGGGCGTTTCCGAAAGCGATTTGCTAAAGCTCTTCGATCCGTTCTTCCGCACGGAGAGCACGCGTGCGGAGTTCCCTCATGGAACCGGGCTGGGACTGACGTTGACCAAACGAGTCGTCGAGAATCACGGCGGGTCAATCGGTGCCCGGAATCATGAAAAAGGAGGGCTCGTTGTCAAGATGTGCTTTCCGTGCGGATCGGCTTTTCACGGAGAGCCTTTTTCACCATTACCTGCACGGTTCATTTTGAACTGATGTGGGTGGTGCTCACGTGAGAACATCTCCGCCGGCCCATAGGTCGTCAATCACTGGCGCTGCGATTCCAAGTTGTGCCCGCCGGGAAAAATGCGGCCCCACGCTGGCTCGATCGACTAAGCCGCGCAGGGCCGGCAGTATGCGGTTTGACTAGAGGGCTGCCATACCGTTGAATCCGGCAGTCTTCGGAAGACCTTCGATGTCTTCGAGCTGATTGAGCGATCCATCGGAGTTGATTGTGAAAACGCCGATTGCGCCGACGCCCGACTGGAGGTTGAATAAATACTTGCCATCTCCGCTGATGGCCATGTCGAGATTGTTTGCGCCGCTGGGAAGAGTACTGAGAATTGTGCCTCCGATCGGAGTCAGGGTCCCGTTCGGCGCAATCGAAAATCCGGCCACTGTGAACGTACCGGCATTGTCCACGTATACCCATTTGCCATTCGGACTGATGGCATTCCAGCAATTGCCATCGCCGAATGTAGGCAGGCTTTGGGTAATGGGCGTGAGGGTGCCGTTTCCACTGATGGTGTACGTAGAGATGCTGGAGACATCGGTGCCGTCAGGCTGATTCTCGGATACGATGAGCTGCCCGCCGGGTGTAAACGCCGTTGCAAAGACGCCAGGGGTTACGCTTTTGTTGACGACGACTGTGCCGAGCGTTCCATCGCCCTGGATTGGGAAGACATCGATGCTATTGGAAGCCTTTTCGATCACTACAAGCCAATGGCCGTCAGGGCTCACTGAAATAGACGAGGCGCCGGAGTTCAATCCCGTAAGAAATGTAGTTGAGTTTGGAACGTCGTGCAGTCTTCCGGAACCATCGGCCCGGAAAACGACAACTGCTCCTGAACCGCCAGCATTGAGGACATATACTGTCCCAGTGTGCTCTGCGACGGCAACCGGAAAGGCCCCACCGGAAGGCTCGGTGTCGACGAGCACGGGCAAGCCATCCGCGAGATGAAAGCTGGACACACTTCCACTCGCGGAATTCACCGCGAAGAGGAGATTGCGATCACCACTCAGGGTGAGGGCGCCCTGGGACTGAAGTGGATCCGTGGTGCCGCCACTGCCGCGGCCGCCAGCAGCGGTACGATCCCGAAGAACGAACTGGCCGCCGCCTCCGAGCTGATAGGTTAGAACCTCGTTTTTGACGTTGTCGTTTGACAAGACGAATACGGACTCTCCGTTGCCCTGGTAAACATCAGCAGCGAACATGGTGGAAGTGGTAGCTCCTATACCGAGCGCGATGGCCATAAGACCATAAACTGGTTTCAACATCATGCGGACTCCTTTGGAGGTTAATGCTCATTTGCGCACCTGCTTCTCCGCCAACGCTCCGAGACAAAGCGCTTGCTTGAAGTAGCGGGCTGACGCAGGCATAGGAGCGTCGAGCGACGAAAAAGTTACCGATGAGAGACGCTTCTTGCGATGCAAAATTTTTCTGATCGCGCTTGTAACTTTTCGCTACGCCACGCCTCTAACCACGAGGAGCTTGGCGTTACCGCATGTAAATAACCTATTGGGAGAGATTGCGTGAACAAGTTAGGCATACTGGCGACGCTACAAGCGCGCCCTGGCAAAGAGACTGAAGTTGAAACCTTCCTGCAATCCGCAGGGCCTATGGTCGAGGCTGAAACAGGGACAACGACTTGGTTCGCATTCAAGACCGGCCCAGCAACCTTCGGAATTTTCGACACCTTCAAGAACGAAGAAGGGCGCGCGGCGCACGTCAACGGTGAAGTGGCAAAGGCGCTCTTTGCCCACGCCGAGGAACTCTTCGCCATGCCCCCTGATATCAAGACAGTAGACATCCTCGCTGAGAAGCTCTAGGCGAGTCATCGCACACGCCGGGTGTGGCTGTTGCCCCACAGCGGAGGTGGAGCGGGTCTCGCAACATCTCCTCGCGGCCGGTGGGGCCGAAATCGAAGTAGAGGTTCATTTGGGGCAGTCGGACCTCGCAGTCGACGATCTCTTGGCTTGGGTGCGAAGAGCCGCGGAAGCGGTGCCCGGCCTGTTTGAACTTCGGAGCCTTTTCTCCATTTAGAACGGAATGGTCGCTGCCCCTACGATTGCGCCCTGGTGCGGCTCTTGCGCAAACAAGATGAGATGATGACCCTCCACTGCTCCACTGTGAACGCCGTCCGGGAAGCTCAGGTGGACCGATTCGTCCCCGCTATTCCGCACGGTCCCGACGACCTTGAGTGACCGGGCGACGGAGACATGCTGCAGCAGTCTGCCATTGTTTTCTCCTCGCAGCACATTGGATCGATCGGCATCGTCGGCCAGGACTGCAACGATGTCCAACGGCTTCGAGAAACTACCCGAGACCGTAAATCTGACTTCGAGCGCGGAGCCACTCGGGGTTGAAGAGAGAATGCGCAGGTCAACGTGTTGCTGTCGAGCCTCGTCCGCAAGAGCGCGCTGAAGTGTGCCGCTATCACTTCCCACAAACTGTTCCCGCCCGTCGACGACCATCTGCGGTGTATATGGGCCTTCGGCAGAAAGACGGGAGGCATAGACGCTTTGTCTGTCGGTAAATACCTGCGCGGAAAATGGGTCTTTCCAGCCCAGGTCATCCCAGTACGTGACATGCTCACTGATGCCTACGATCAACTGACCAGCGGTCGTTTCCTTCAGGTGAACTCGCCCGAGCAAGCTGTCGGCGGGCGGGCAGCTGGAACATCCCTCCGAGGTGAAAAGCTCAACGATCACCACGGAGCTGGGCTTCGGTTCGGAGGGGATGATGGGTTGGGACGCATGTAGTCCCGAATGCGCAGCAATGATGGCAAGCGAAGTTGCGACAAGGTAACGAAAACGCATAGATGACCTCCAGCACGTGGCTCCTATCTGACGCCTGCTCTCCGAATGGGTTACATGGGTCATCTTCGCGTTTACCACTGTAACCAAACGGCCGCTCGCCGGCTCTAACGATGCGAAGCGGAAGATCGCGCCCTGGTTTACGCTGATTAGTAAATGGGCTGATTGGTAAACGAGTGAGAGCTGTTGAGCCGTGACCAAGCATGAGACCTCAAATCGCACTGAAGCGGAGATGATCGCCGCCATTCTCGCAGGAGAGATTGAGCTCTACCACGAGCTGATCCGTCCTTACGAGCGAAGCGTGTATTTGATGGCCTTGTCCTACATGAAGAACGAAGCGGACGCAGAAGACGTAGCGCAGGAAGCGTTCCTGAAGGCATTCAAAGGTCTTGCGTCCTTCCGCGCGGAGGCGAGGTTCAGTACATGGCTTATCAGCATCACTCTGAATGAAGCAAGGAGCCGCCTTCGCCGGAAGTCGCTGGTTCACATGGACTCACTCGACGTGCCTCCGGACGAAGACCAGGCCGTCTCTCCGGCTCTGCTTCGCGATTGGCGGGAGATACCATCCGAAGTGGTCGAACGGGGAGAAATCAGGCTACTGCTGCGTGAGGCCATAGAACAGCTCCCCAGCATCTACCGTGAAGTCTTTCTCCTGCGCGATGTGGAGGAGATGAACATCATTGAAACGGCCGAGGCATTGAGTATCAGTATCCCCACTGTCAAGGTTCGGTTGCACCGCGCGCGTATGATGTTGCAAAAGCAACTGGCTCCTCAATTGAGAGCAGCCACAAGAACATCGAAAAGGAGGTCGTTCCCGTGGTCATAGATTGCAAACATGTCTGGAACTACATCTCCGAGTACCTCGATGGAACCCTGTCTGAAGAAACTCGTACGGTGATTCAAAAGCACCTCGAGCACTGCGAAATATGCTCGGCGATTCTGGACTCCACGCGAAACGTCATCATCCTGACTGCCGACGATCGTGTGTTTGAGCTGCCGGTTGGTTTCAGCGAGCGCCTCCATGCGCGGATTGACCTGGAGCTGAAGCGCTCGGGGACATAGCCTAGAGCGTCGTCTGATCAACCCCGGTGATTGCGCGCTGAAACACGGCGGAGTCTCGCATTGCAGCGACGAAGTACAACACGATTCCGATCAAGGCAAGTCCTGAACCTGCAAGTGCCTTTGAAACGCCAACAAGCGGGATGAGCTTCCCGAGCGCGAGGCCTCCGACGGGAATGCCCAGGCGAAAGGCGAGATTATAGACGCTCATGACCCGCCCGCGCATTTGGTCTGCCACGATAAGCTGCACAAGCGACAGCATCAACGATGCCGACGCCATGAGGGCGACGCCGCTGAGGAAGATCAGAAGGCAGGAAAGAAGAAGCCATCTGCTGAGGGCGAAGCCGGCCATCGCCGCGCCGAGCCCAATCAGCGTCCATAGCACCACATAACCATGTTCTTTCAGCTTTTCTGAAGCGGCGACGAAAAGCGCGCCTACGATGGCGCCTGCTCCCGAACTCATGAGGAGTAATTGAAAAGTCTGAGTCCCGCCATGAAGGACAGTTTGAACGATCACCGGTAAAAACCCCGTAAGCGAAAAGCCGAACAAGGTTGTAAAGAAAGCCAGCAAGACGAGCGCCGAGAGGCCTTCGCGCTCGCGTATGAAAGCTATCCCCACTCTCATGCTCTTCAGGATGGCTTCTTTCGATTTCAGCGGAACGAACCTCACCTGAATCATCATGAGGGATGCGATCACTGCAAGATAGGACACTCCATTCAAAGCGAAGCACCAGGTTGCCCCGAGAGTGGCATAGGCTAAGCCACCAATTGCAGGTCCCAAGACTCGCGCGAGGTTGAACTGAATCGAGTTCATCGCGATCGCATTGGCCAGGTCCTCGGCTGGGACCAGCGTCGGCAGCAGCGCTGAGTATGCCGGCCCTCCAAACGACTGCCCCAGTCCAACGATGAAAGACAGGGAAAGAATTTCCCAGATTTTCACCGTGTGCGTGAAGAACAACGCGGCAAGTACGAAAGCGCAGGTCATCTGGATGTATTGGGAGCCAAGCAGCATCTTCCTTCGATCCATGCGGTCGGCGAAGACTCCGCCAACAAGCGACAAAAGGATGATCGGCAATTGACCGAGAAAAAGATCCAGTCCCAGGTAAAAGGGGTCTTTGGTGAGGTCATAAACGAGCCAACTCTGGGCGAACTGCTGAACAAAGGTTCCGATCGTGGACGCGCAGGCACCCAACCACATGAGGCGGAAGTCGCGGTGCCGGAAGGCTCTGAATGTGCGGTCAAGGAACGAGGATGCTAGCACGAGAAAACAGTCCCTTCCGACAGCGTGCCGAATTGTCACATCAGTGTCATCGAGGTAGACCAGACGATGCTGGAATTCTAAATGTTCGGAAATAATCGACTGATAGTCAGATGAAAATCTAAGCGGTCGGTCGCATTTTCACGACGTTCCGAATTGGGAGGATGCAGCGAACAAGGCGCGATATGCGGTCTTCAGAACGTGAAAACTTGGAGTTCGCGCTACAGCTTCTGGCCCGTCGTTCGGGCTAGACGCCAAGCACAGTTCTGTAACCTTTCGGCCCTCAACGTTGTCTTCTGCCCGAGGTCTGGTACGAAGCATGGATCATGCCTCACTAAATAGAGTGAGCCCGAGGGGGCCTAACGCCGGATGCTTACTGCTGTTTCCCGCTGGAGAACCGCGAATCGACTGACCATGCTGGCCCATCTCTTCGGCCGTGTAGCTACTCCCACAGTGAATTTATAAAGTGTGACAAAGCTGAAAATGCAAGTATTCCTCGACAGCGACAAAAATCAGGGTAAGCACAGAAAGCAAGATCTGAAATGCTTCCATTCGCCTCTGATGGGCTGTGAGTGGGCTCAATCGCCAGCGCGCTGCGGGCCGGTTGCGCAGATGCCTTGCGTGTAACACAATGGCGAGCGTGAATATTGAGCCCGACAGAGCGCCGACCAGTAACGTTATTCTCAACCATGTGATCTGGTGGAAGCTCTCGAGTGAAGAACCAAGCCCCGCGGTCATTGCAAGCGCGCCGAACCCAATCACCAGGCGAACGCCATTGATCGTCACGATTGCTGTGCAGACACTTTGGAGAATAGAGAAGAGCAGACCGGAACCGGCGATAGCCAATCGCGTGCGAGTTCTCTGAGATGCCGACTCCGGCGCAACAGCAGCACGCTCTCTCGTCTGCAACACGTTACCCTCTCTTGCAGCCTCACGCGTCAATCAGACCTGACTTGCCCTCTAAAATCATACCCCCCGGAGGGGAGTTCCGAGCAATCCATTTGGCCGCCGCCCACGTCAGGAATCGGCTCACGTAGAATGAGGCCTCTGCGCAGGCCGGCCCGTGAAAATAGTGAGCAAGCGAACGTGTACAACGATCTTGACACAAATGCCAGGGCAGCGCTTAGTGATCCTCTCGATGCCAATCTCTTGCAGATCTCATACTCTTGTTACGATCCCGACTGCCGGATTGCATCAAGAACGAGTCCGCGAGTCAGAAGCTCCGGCAAAACGTGAGCAGCCCCATCAGCATGGGCGGGGAGCACGACATATGTAGGCACGCCGCTTCGGCCCACTCTTTTCAGGGCAGTTGTGATCTCGGGGTCGTAGCGAGTCCAGTCTGCGCGGAGCAGAACATAGTGCCGGCGGAGCAATTCCTTCTCTACGTCTCCATCTTCGAGCACGGCCCTTTCGTTGACCTGGCAGGAAAGACACCATGCGGCCGTAAAGTCGACGAAAACTGGTTTTCCCTGGGTTGTGGCGGCTTGCAGAGCGTCCGCAGAAAACGGCTTCCATTGCAGCCGATCGGACTGTGCGGCGCTTAAAGGGATCATTACTGCAAGGGCGGTCGTGACGGCAGCAGCAACATAGCCCCAACGGTGAGTTGGCCACCGGCCCAAGATCCAGCCAGCGACTGCGAGGATAACGAGTCCGGCCAGAAGCCGAGCGATGTGGTCGGCGCTGTCGCCTGGCGCTCCACCGCTGAGACGTCCGTAAACCCAAATCAGCCACACCGACGTAAGAAAAAGCGGCAACGAGGTGAATTGCT
The DNA here is from genome assembly GCA_963746665.1 of uncultured Acidobacteriaceae bacterium. GTDB lineage: Bacteria > Acidobacteriota > Terriglobia > Terriglobales > Acidobacteriaceae > PALSA-350. Next base: position 184,284 of record CAVVBW010000002.1, read on the forward strand.
TCAATGCCACCATCCAGGGACCTGGCTTCGGCATCCTCTGCGCCCAGCCCGGAACAAATGTCAGCACCAGATACGGAAGAGCCAGACCGATCGCGAGCGCTGTGAACACAGCGAACGTAATGACTGCGCTCTGAGACAGTGCGTAGCCAACGGCAGCTCCCATCAATGGGGCAGTGCATGGGGTTGCTACAACGGTTGCGAGTACGCCCGTAAAGAAGGAACCTGAGTAACCGCCCCTCCGCGTCAGCTCATTTCCGGCGCCCGTCAGCGTCAGGCCAAGGTCAAACATTCCCGCGAGCGATAAAGCCATGAAGAAGAGCAGGAAGACCATCGCAAGAACGAAGCCCGGAGACTGGAGTTGGAACCCCCAGCCAGCTTGCCTGCCCAACGCACGGAGCAGGAGTAGCCCCGCGACGATCCCCCAAAAGGAACATAGGATGCCCGCCGTATATGCCAATCCATTTAGAAGATGGACTCTACGGCTTTCTCCCGAATTTCCGACAAGAGCCAGTGCCTTCAGAAAGAGTACGGGGAAAACACATGGCATGAGGTTGAGGATCATCCCCCCGCCAAAGGCAAAGAGAATGGCTAGGAGAAATTCCGGTTCCGCGTTCGGCTTTGTCTGTGCCGCTGTCGCAACGACCGGAACATCGAATGAATACGACCTCCCGCCGTTCAGCTTTAGAACGCCTTTGAGATCCTTAGGGACTGTGTCTGAGACCTCCGCGCGTTCCGTTACAAGCTTTAGGCCGTGAGCCGCAGGCTCGATCCTCTGGTCCGCGGCATTGCGAACCGAATCGTCGTCGAGCGGGTAGTACTCGGCAAACGTCTCGCGTCTTCCTGTGTCAACGTTCAGCGTGAGCATACTGCGGGTCACTTGAGCATCGATCTTGACGGAATCGGGCGCCTTGACCGGCTCAGCTCGAATCGCAGCATCGATCAGCTTGTTGGTCTCGGCAGACGCCTGAGGAGCCACCTTTAGATCAAGACCCAGAAATGCTCTTCCGGGAAGGCAGACCTCACGGCAGACGAGCCATCGCACATGCGCTCGCAGCCTCTCATCTCCGACGGTGAGGTGCTGAGAGGCCGAAACGTTGAACGGAAAAACTGCCCTGCCTTCGTACCCGTAGTCCATCAAGGGGCCAAGGGAAAGGCGAGACGGGGCCGGATACTGCATCGGGCCAACAGTGATCCCTTCCGGCAAGGACCACATCACTTCGGGGGGCTCACCCGAATCCCCAGCGTAGACCCAGTAAACATGCCATCCTGGATCGAGAGTCAGCGACAAAGCAACGTGTCCGCTGACCCCCGCCGCGATCGTTGTAGGATCAGCAATCAATTCTGCTGTTAAATGGGACGCCTTAACTGGACCCGGTGCGCCCGTTCCGAGTTCGCGAACTTGAGCGTGAAGCAGTGGATGGAAAGCCAGCACCGCGAACGCGAAAAGTAACAGGCGCTTCTGGAAACGTTTCATTAGTTGTCCCTAATTCGATCGATGGAACGAATAGCTGCGCCCGAACGTTCCAGGCGCAGCATCATGAACGGCTAGTTTGCAGAAATGTGATCGAGGGCGTCCTGTGCGGAAAGGCGGTCACCGTGAGTGTGGCTGATTTTCTCGAAGACGATCATGCCGTTCTTATTGAGAACGAAGGTTGACGGATACGCCGTTTCGTGAGGGGCATCCCATCGCAACCCGTACATATTCGTCACTACGTAATCCGGATCCGTGACAAGTGCGATGTTCGAGGGTAGGTCAGCCTGTTTCTCGAGAAACTCTTTGGCATGTTGATCGAGACTTGCTGGAGGTCCTGGGTAAACGAGGAGCACTCCCGTATTCTTTGCGGCAAAATCGGATGCGTGATCGATGAAGTCATGGACCTGTTTCACACAATATGGGCACTGGTACCCTGGGAAGCCGCGCAGCACAACCAAAACGAGCCCATGGCCATGCTGCTCTTGTGACATGCGAACGGCTTTCCCGGTAGGGGTGGACAGAGTGAAATCGGGAGCTTTAGAGCCGACGGCTGGGGTCTCCGCAAATGCCGGCGCTCCGAAAAACAGGCAACTCAGAAGGATGAGAATGACGCTCATGATTTGAGCGCAGCGGACTTGACCCGACCTGACACATCGGCGGGAGGCTAAACCAGAGACATGCATAGACAGGACTCTCCTTGATATGGACTTGCCAGCGGTAGGACAATCGAGTCGGAGAAAAGTTACAACGCGGTTTTAAACACGACGATCCAGCAAGCGGTCCAGACAATAACCGTCAAAGTGCGTCCCGGCGAGCAAAGCGCAGTAAACAAAAGAATAGGTCGACTGAATCGCGACGGTGGGCCAGTCCTGACGGAGCGCGGAGCCAAATGTCAGGAGCAGCATGAGAAGCGCTTCGGCAAAGAGTGAGGCCCGGGTCCGAAACCCCACTGCTACGGTAGCCCCGATGACCGTTTCGAGGACCGGCAGCGCAAGACCGAACCCGTATACCCCTGTAACCTTTCGCGGATCCGGCCGTCCGATTGCTGCGATTCATCGCGTATGCGACGGTCGTTCGCATCGACAGCTCGCTCGATGAGCGAGTCAGCTTTTAATATTTTCCGAATTTCCGAAGAGGGCGAGAAGGAGAGTAGTCATGGGCAAGTTGGACGGTAAAGTGGCGGTGATCACTGGAGCAACCTCCGGAATGGCGCTGGCGTCGGCAAAGCTGTTCGTCGAAGAGGGAGCGTACGTATTCATAACGGGCCGGAGGCAAGACAATCTGGATAATGCGGTCAAAGCGATTGGGCGGAATGTGACTGGAGTGCAGGGCTGATTCGGCGAAACTGGCTGATCTCGACCGGCTCTACGAGACGGTCAAGCGGGAGAAGGGCTATATCGATGTAGTGTTTGCCAGCGCCGGTCATGGCGGTCGCGCGTCCCTGGGGGAGATCACAGAGGAGCAGTTCGACAGCATCTTTTCTCTGAATACTCGCGGAACACTCTTCACTGTGCAGAAAGCGCTGCCCATGATGCGGAATAGCGGATCGATCATCATGAACGGATCGATCGCTCACCTCAAGGGTATGCCGGGGCTGGGCGTTTATGCGGGAAGCAAGGCGGCGCTGCGGTCGTTCGCGCGATCATGGGCGGTGGAACTCGCAGAGCGCAGGATTCGCGTTAATGTGCTCAGCCCGGGGCCGATCGCTACCAACATTATGGCGAATCTTCCGGCGGAGGCGAAGAAGTACTTCCTGTCAGGAATTCCTCGCAAGGAGTTCGGACGCTCGGAAGAGATCGCAACGACGGCTCTATTTCTCGCCTCCGACGACTCGAGCTTCGTGAACGGCAGCGAGATTTGCGTCGATGGCGGCTTGGCACAGATCTAATTATCGAAAAATGCCAATCAAGTACACGGCCGAAACGCCACAGCGCTCGCGACATTGCGCATCGCCGTTGGGATTTTCTTCGTGCTCTTTGGCGAGTACAAAGTCTTCGAGGGCAGGCTTCACACTACGTCGCGGATTCGAGGGGTGGATCGAGGCTTCCTCGCCCAGGGCGCTTTTACAACCCGCGGTCGAAGAACTGCCGGATATCTATCGCCAGGTGTTTCTATTACGGGATGTGGAGGAGATGAACACCAGTGAAACAGCCGAAGCATTGAGTATCAGTATCCCCAGTGTCAAGGTTCGGTTGCACCGTGCGCGCATGATGTTGCAAAAGCAACTTGCCCCTCAATTGAGGAAAGCCACGCGAACGTTGAAAAGGAGGTCGTTCCCGTGGTCATAGATTGCAAACATGTCTGGAACTGCATCTCCGAGTACCTCGATGGAACCCTGTCTCAAGAAACTCGTACGGTGGTTCAGAAGCACCTCGAGCATTGCGAAATTTGCTCGGCGATTCTGGACTCCACGCGAAACGTCATCATCCTGACTGCCGATGATCGTGTGTTTGAGCTGCCGGTTGGTTTCAGCGAGCGCCTTCATGCGCGGATTGACCTGGAGCTGAAGCGCGCGGGGACATAGCGTGAATGGTCCCCCTAGAGCGTCGTCTGATCAGCCCCGGTGATTGCGCGCTGAAACACGGCGGCGTCTCGCATTGCAGCCACGAAGTACAACACGATTCCGATTGATGCAAGTCCTGAACCTGCAAGTGCCGTTGAAACGCCAACGAGCGGGATGACCTTCCCGAGCGCGAGGCCTCCAACGGGAATGCCCAAGCGGAAGGCGAGATTATAGACGCTCATGACCCTCCCGCGCATTCGGTCTGACGCGACAAGCTGCACAAGCGACGGCATCAACGATGCCGATCCCGGCCAGGTCCACCAATTAATTAATCAACAACTTACACGGCTACTGCCTCTCCCGGCTTGGTAGCATTTTCTGCGAGGGGGGTTTGAAATCGCCTGCGCTCCTCCCGTGCTTGGCGGCTTTCTGGACTAATTGATCCCCAATGACAACTCTCATTTCATCCCGGCGTAGAATTTCCGCGATTGCCTTCGGATGGAAACCCGCCCGCTCGGTACGGTGGCCGGCGGCAGGCTATCGCGTCCGGTGTGAGTTGCCCATTGAGCGTGAATCGCCGAGAGTTCCTGCGTGGAGCGGCGAGCGTTTCAGCCGCTGCGTTGGCAAGCACCGTCTCCTGCGGCAAAGGGCAAATCGACCCTGGCGATGCCGCCTTGCCGAGCCCTGAGCTCTCCGGCATCGAGCATGTGGTTGTGGTAATGATGGAGAACCGCAGTTTCGATCACATGCTGGGCTGGCTGCCCAATGCCAATGGCCAGCAGGCCGGGCTCTCTTACCTTGACAACAATGGCAATCCGCAGCCTACACAGCGGCTCGACTTCTACGTAGGTTGCGCTCATCCCGACCCCGATCACAGCTATGCTGGAGGGCGGACGGAGGTTGATGGCGGCAAGATGGACGGCTGGCTGCGCACGAGCACCAAGGACAGATTCAGATAGGTTACTACGAAGAGGCGGACCTGCCACTCTTCGCCGCGCTCGCGCGGAATTTCACCACCCTGGATAACTATTTCGCGTCGATTCTGGCCCCAACCACTCCCAATCGCATCTTTCAACATTCCGCCCAAACCGACCGGCTGAGCAACACAAGCGACCTTTGCACGCTGCCTACGATCTGGGACCGTTTAGAGGCCGCCGGCGTGAATTGCCGTTACTACTACTCGAATGTCTCCGTCCTCTCGCTATGGGGAACCAAATACCTGGGCATTTCGAGCCTCTAAGAACAGTTCGCTGTGGATGCGGCCGACGGTGGTTTGCCGGCTGTGTCGTTCGTCGACCCGGCATTCACGCTTCTCGATGACGGCACGGGCGCCGACGATCATCCTCACGCCGACATGCGCAACGGGGAAATTTTTCTGCACAACGTGCTCACGACGCTCGCCATGAGCCCTCATTGGAAGGACACCGTGCTCGTGATCAATCGCGATGAATGGGGAGGGTTCTTTGACCACGTTGCTCCGCCGCGCGTGAATGCCCCAACGCCATGGACACAGACTGGCATATACGCGCTACTCGGTTGCCGTGTGCCCACGCTGATCGTGTCGCCCTTCGCGCGCGGCAATCCGGCCAGCCCGCGCATCAACTCGCTGCTCTACGACCACACCTCGGTGCTCAAGTTCATCGAATGGCGATGGGGGCTGGAGCCGCTGACGGCCCGAGACGCTTCAGACGAAGTGGCCAACCTGGCCTCCGCACTGAACTTCAGTGTGCAGGACGCGTCCGTGCCGGCGTTGCCGGTGATTGCCGAGCCTTCGGTCGAGTCCTGCATATCGAGCAGCATTTCCGGGTCGCCCGGCACCGTCGAGGCTGTGATCGACAGCGCTGAGGCCATCGAGTTGGCCAGAGCTGAAAACAACAAAGGCGTTGGCAACGAGAGCTACGACTTCTATCTGCTCTTGAAGTCGGAACGCATGGCCGGTTGGCCGTTGCCCGCGAACCTAAGAGAGAAGTGATGGTCCGTTTGACTAAGCGGGAAACCCGTCTGGTAATCCGACTAATCGGGAGTTAGGCCGCCCTCGACTGGCTGGGTAACTTATCCCGCATGGCAGTTTTCTGCTAAGTGTACAATTTGCAATGTACAATTTGCCCGCGCCAAACAGGCAGCCTGCCTGTTGCCTTCCCCTCACAAACCCATGAATTACAAGGCCATCGGGTATGCTCAAATGCCCGTCCGCAAAGGCGAACAACTTAGTGGCCTGCGCATCGCATCAGTCCTAATATCGCATCACTTCTAATGTCAGAACAGGAGGTAGGTGAGATGGGCAACAAGCTACTAAGATTCCAAAGAGTAACTTTAGTCCTCGGTGCGGCGACGGTGACGTTGTTATGTGTTCCGTGTGCCACCCACGCGCAATCTTCGGCCCCGCAAGACCGGCAGGCTGTCCAAAGCGATGCCGGTGGGCAAAATCGAGATGCCGATCGCAGAGACGTGGCGGGTTTTGACCGATTCCTGGATGAACATCGTGAAATTGCGGAACAGGTTCGCAAAGATCCGTCCCTGTTAGACAATCGAACTTTTGCGCAGAATCATCCGGCCCTGCAAGCTTATCTTCAGGACAACCCGGGAGTTCGAGATCAGTTAAGGCAGGACCCGAACGCCTTCATGCGGCAGGAAGATGCCTACGATCGCGATTCGAACATGCGCGATCGTGACGCCGGTGCAGTTCGAGATGCCGACCGCAGAGACGTGGCGAGTTTCGACCGATTCCTGGATGGACATCGCGAAATCGCCGAGCAGGTTCGCAAAGACCCTTCCCTTTTAGACAATCGAGATTTTGTGCGGAACCATCCGGCTCTGCAGACTTATCTTCAGGACAACCCGGGAGTTCGAGATCAGTTAAGGCAGGACCCGAACGCCTTGACGCGGCAGGTAGATGCAACGTGATTCGACCATGCGCGATCGCGACCCAATGCGTGATCACATGTCGGACTTCGGTGGATTTCTTCAAAACCATTCGGAGATTCAGAAAGACCTGTCAAAAAACCCTTCTGTCGTCAAGGACCACGAATATGTGCAGAACCATGCTGAGCTGGATGCCTATCTGAATACTCATCCCGATGTGCGGACCGACTTGATGGCCAATCCGCAAAGCTTCGTGCACGGGGCGCAGCAGTACGGCAACACTAGCCCCAGCGGCACTCCTGGCAGCGGCGCGGGCGTGAAGACCGGCACCGGCGCGGGACGACGGGCCCGGTGCCCACTCGATGACGAGATCGACGAATCCGCGACGACGACTCATCAGCCGTCGAAGCCGAACCAGTAAGCAATCACGGAGTGCGACGTGGGAAGGCCAGCGGGACGGCCTTCCCTTCGCCGCCTTGCAGCTCGGAGATTGTAGCTTCGGGTCAAGGCTTACGCGAGGCCGGCAGCAATCGAGAGCTGCCTGTTCGGCTGCGAGTTTGTCACGAGAAACGGAGGCGTCATGAAGATCAAAGGTACATTTGTTCTTTTGCTTGCCCTCATCTCGACCATTCCGTTGAGTGCAAACGACAAGAAAAAGAGACGGCATCGAGAGAGGCATTCTCGAGAAAATGGAGGCCGTGCCGTGCGGCGCGAAACAGACAGGCCTGGCGGGGTTAGGCGCTCTGTGGGGGTCCGCCGGCATCACGCACATCAACTCGAACGAAAAGCTTTGCCCGCAGTACCTGCTGCGAACCGACGAAATGGACTACGAAATCCGGCCGATCACCTGAAACTGGAGACAATTCTGCCATAGAAGTTAACGCCGTTCAAGATCAAGAAAAACGAAATGATTCTCACGATGAGCGAGGGCTCCGACAAAAAAGCGCGAAATTATGAAGTCGTCTCGATGAATCCGGCAAATCCAGACAGCGGCGTAGCAAACTCGTCCAGCCCGTCAGAGGGCGACCGTTGAACCGTCGCATTTCGAAAGAGCTGCGTTCGTCTCGGGGCGGATGGCCGGCGCCCGCGAACCTAAGAGAAAAGTGATCGACCGTGCCGGCCCGGTAACCCGCCATTTTGCCGCTATTGGCATGGGTTTCCATTCGCCGTGCGCTTCGCTTCCATGCGGACGTGCGAGCAGTTCTCCAGTATCCTGCGGCTGATCTGTCCTGCAACGCCATGATTGTTGAGTCTGTCGTCCCGCTCTCCGGGCAATCGCGATCTTGCCGGAGGCGTCCTTCGAGCTTTACCCGACGACCCACTTTTCGGTTTTTATGACTTGCAGAATGTCGAACGTCGTCATGCCGAGCTGCTCGCATACATCGGGGATATTCGGCCTGTGCATACGGCCTGTCGGCTTCTCGTCCGTCACAATCTGCCAGCCCTCGACGCGGGCAAGCGCGATCACAAAAGGATCGGCCGAGGTTCGAAGTTTCCGTTCTCCCACAAGACGCGAGAATCGCGAAAGTACTTGCGCGGCCTCGACCTGTACGGCGTCATCGAGCTCGCGGAACATTGCCTTGCGGGCCTTTAGCCATGAATGCAGCTCGTCGGATCGCTTCTTGGTTTCATACAGAACGTCGATAAGCGCTATAAGCCTTCCAGCTTTGATCAGGAGCGTCCATCTTGTTCCAGAACGCCGGGAAGTTTTCGACGGGGTAGCGTTCTTGCCACGCAGCTATAAAGGAGCTTGTGTCGATACAATATATTATCGGGCGCGCGGATCACTCCGCTGTGTGAAACGCGGCCCTTTCTAGCGCGGGGATGTGTTTGACCTTTGCGCCGAGATAGCTTGAGACATCGTTAAGCGTGATGCGCTGATCGTAATAACTTCGCAGCACGAGGCGAGTGAAACCGCGACCGTTCCAGCTCATCAGCATGACCGAACGCTTGATGGGAATAGGCTTCTTCTCCGCCATCGCCTTCTGCGCAGCGGCTTCCTCGTATTCCTCTTTAAACTTGGCGCGCCGAGCATTGTAGAAATCCCACGTGGCGCGGCGCAACGTGACCAACCGCAACAGAAACGCCTCACGGCTGACCCCTATCGCTTGCGCCATCGTCCGCAGATCGTCATCGCTCCACTTACGTTCGCCGGCCAGTTTCACTTGTGGAAACGACAGCATCAGATCGCGCGGCATCAGCGCTGCGGCCGAGACGGCGTCGCAGAAGCGCTCGATTTTTTGTTCCTCGGCGAAGCCGCGCATTTCCTTCAATTCGACGCTGTATTGCGGGCCGCTGACAACAAAGGCAAGAACGTCATTTTCTTCGAGGTTGCGCCGCCAGAAATCGAATGATTTAAGTTGCCGAGCGGCCTTCTTCTGCGCATCGTCTGTCACGCCGAGAAACTGACGCACCTTCGCGCCCACGGTTTCCGGACTGTCACCGGTGCTCGCTTTGAGACGGAAGGCACGGACAGGCTCCCTCAGATCGTGGTGCAGCTCCAGGGCCAGTTCCCGGCGCTCGTAGGCGTTTCTGATGTGATAGGTAAGATTGGGCGAGATGCTGCGATCGTCCGCGTCCGGCAGACGACGGAAATCCCGCAGGGGAGCAAAGTCGGCAGGGGGTTTTGGAAGGTAGAAGACCGCGAGGGGAAAGTGATATTTTGCCGCTAGATGGCGGAGCTGGCTGATCGTTGGCGCGTCCCTGCCGATTTCCCACGCCTCAATGCTCTCGACGTCGACGCCAGCAGCCTTAGCAGCATCCGCGGCCGTGATCTTGGCGCGATCCCGCGCCCATGCCAAGAGTTCAGGTTTTACCAATGCTTTGATAGCAGCCACTGTAGTTTTCGTTTTCGTACAACCTCAACAGCGTATCAGGCGTGTCCAGGTCGGGCGCCTATTTTTTTGGGAGCAGGCATATAACACAGCGCTTGGTCGCTATTTGCCTTCAACCGCCAGGTTATAGCCAGATATCCTGTGAAAGTGCTTCCAGCGCAAGAAACTTGCGAGCCCATCAAGGTCTGGAAACAGAGTGCGACGAGAGATGCCAAGTTGTGCGAGATCTCTGAGTACCGAGTTGATGTCTTTTGTCTTGAAGCATACCTGCCGCATTCGCAACGACTCCACTTCGCACTCCTCGTCCTCCTTCACTTCAAGTCGGAGGCGATGGTCAAGCAAATCTAGGATTCGTCCGAAAATAACAAATCGTCCCTCTTGTGCAGCAACCCTTGGGTGCATCGCTGGCGGCTCAATCGGCATTGCATATTTGGGAATCAAGGCGCGGGAGTCAGTCATGTTTGCCAGAAGTTGCTCCAGCTGTGGGACGTACCTGGTGGCATCATCTGACCACGGCAAAATCGGCCCGTACCATTCGTCATCGAGCCGCATTGCGAGCCAATAGGCGTCGATCATCCAAACTGCCACGACGCTCTCTACCTCGTTGGCAGCAGGATTTTGATTCTGTTCCTCCAGCTTTTTCCATCGAGACTCCAAAGCAAAAAACAAGGCTGCTAGGGCGTTCGTGGTCCAATCTAAGAGTCGTGTAGGTATCCCATGATGTTGCATTAGGAAGTACCAGTCGATAGCAGTCTTGGCCTGATTCACTTCGTTCAGCAGGTGTCCGTAACTGGTAAAGTCGATTCGAGTTCGTGCTCCAGATCAAATAACTCCTTCAGCAAGCAATCTTCGCTGTCCTCTCCCGGCCGAGGGCTAGCCGCGCGTTTATGCAGAGTCGAACGGGTACTATCGCGGTAGAGGCCCGGCTGGAGGCTAAGGTCAGTTGTGCGATGACCGCGAAACCAGACTTGACCGACAAGCCTAGTGTTATTCAAGAGATAGTCTTCATCCTTCTCTTTGCCCAGCCAGTCTTCTTCTTGCCACTGGTCAGAAATTTCGTGTACGCGAGAGATATAGTCGGCGAGCGTAGCCGTCTCCAGAACACAGTTCCCGCGCGCCAACAGCTCGCGGAGTTTCCCAGTGCGCTGACTTGCGCCACCTTTATTTAGATCGTTCATCGAAGTATCCTGCCTCTCGCTCCGCTTCCCTGGGCATTTTCGTCTGGCCGCCTCTAATTCTATTTCTTATGACTCCCAACGGTTGAATTGAGCTTTGTAAGCGCCCGTCTACCCGTACGGAGTGGGAGAGGCGATCCTCAAATGTCGAATCGGACCATATCCCGAAGGGCGTTTACGAAAACCCCGCGATCGTGAATGGGAATAAACTACGTGTAAGCGGAGCGTCAAGCCTCGTCTCGCCAAGCCTCGTCCTCCCGAGGATCGGATATGAGCGACAACACTCCCGAGCAGACGCCGATCGAGGCCAGCATCCTACGGCCTGAAGGGGAATACCAGCCCTCCATTCCCTCCATTCGTCTCGCGGAAAAGCATCCACTGGCTATCCGCTGGATGCACTGGGTCAACTTTCCTCTACTCTTCACCATGATCTGGAGCGGACTGCTGATTTACTGGGCCGATTCGATTCCCCCGGGCACGCATGGGGGCGAAGTCTACCGGGTTGGAATCGGAAGCTGGACGCTGTTCCGCCTTTTCCCCGGTTGGTTTTGGAATATTCTCGACGCGCCCTACCAGCTCACCACGGGACTGGGCTACCACTTCTTCTTCATGTGGCTCTTCGCTCTCAATGGCCTCATTTACGTGCTCTATACGTGGTTTTCAGGGGAATGGCGGTATCTGGTTCCAAACCGAAACTCCCTCCGTGAAGCCTGGGAGGTGACGCTCGACGACCTGGGTTTGCGCAAACCATATCCCTCCGGACGCAAATACAACGGCGCCCAGCAGATTGCGTACAGCGCTGTCATCCTCATGGGCGCCGGATCGCTCGTGACCGGCTTTGCCATCTACAAGCCCACCCAGGGACACCTGCTCACGACGGTGCTCGGAGGTTATGAGACCGCGCGCTGGCTGCACTTCTGGCTGACCATGGGATACTGCGTCTTTTTTGTCGTCCACATCGCGCAGGTGGCGCGCGCCGGCTGGAACAACCTCCGCAGCATGGTTGCCGGGCACGAAGTGGTCCCCGCGGAGCAGCGCTCCTATGCGGCCATGTCTCCTCATCCGCGAAGTGAAGACGAGGTGCACGGATGAAACCCGCAGATACTAGCGGCCAGGATCCCGATCGCGAGCTGCTGCGCATCTCCGCGCGCCGCACCCGCCGGAGTTTCCTGGTCATGGCGGCCGCTGCCGGAGGCGGATATTGGCTCTACGACCGGCTTGGCAACAGCCGACAGATCGGCATGCTGCAATGGCCTTTGCGCCGCGCCGAAGAATACAATGCCGGGCTGTTCAGGAAGACATTCCGGGAGCGAGGCCTCGCGCCTACTTATTCGCTCAACCGGGCAACCGACCTTCGCCCGAACGGCGACATCGGCCTCGATTTCGATCTCGACTTGGACACGTGGCGGCTGAAACTCGCCGGAGCCGAGCATGGCGAGCGATACCCGCAGTACAGCGAAGATATGAACCCGTGGGCATACCTGCCAAACCAAGGCGCCGCCCAGCAGCCGGCGGAGCAGGCGCAGACCAAGCTGCCTCCTCCGAACACGAAAAAGCCAGCGTCCATGCTGCCGCACGAGCTCACCGGGACCGCAGCGCCCATCAACAACGGAACCAGTGGAACCGGTCCGCTTCAGCTCTCTGAGGCGCAGACAATCACCATCACGGCGTCCGCGAGCTCCCCAACCCCGAGCAAAATGCCCGGCCTGCTTCTCTCGATCGACGACGTCCGCCGGCTGCCGCACCGGGAGCTGGTCACCCAGTTCAAGTGCATCGAAGGCTGGAGCCAAACTGTCCAATGGGGCGGCGTCCGGCTGGCTGACTTGATCAACGCTTATCCGCCAGCCAGAACCCCCGAAGGGCGGAGGCCCCGCTACATCTACATGGAAACGCCCTACGGCGAGTACTTTTGCGGCTTTGACATGGCTGCCTGCATGCACCCGCAAAGCCTTCTGGTCTATGAAATGGGCGGCCAGCCTCTTACGCCAGGCCACGGCGCGCCCCTCCGGCTCGCCATGCCGATCAAATACGGCTACAAGCAGATCAAGCGGATCGGTCTCATCCGCTATACCGACACGCGCCCGAACGACTACTGGGCCGACTTTGGCTACGACTGGTACGCCGGCCTTTAGGACACCTAAAGAAAACTGGGTGTGAGGTGCGACGCACGGGTTTGCAAGCTACGGAGAGTCAGTGGGGAGAAGCATGCGGACTTTGCTGCGGAAGATGTGGTAGTCGTCGAAGCGGAAATCCTCGAGCCGGGTGGCGAAGGGGCCCCAGAGGACGTTGCTTTGGCTGTTCCACTCGGAAAAGTCGTTGACGGAGCGCACGCGCATGACGCTGACGCTGCGGACGGGACAGATGTAGGTGCGACCGCCGATGACGGCAGGGCCGTAGGAGATCATGATGCCGGCATGGTCGGCGGGGACAAAGCCGGCGAGGCCAAACTCCATGGCCACGCGGAGAACGGCGCCGGTGGCAGGGTCGATGGCGACCGTGCCGTGGTAGGGCAGGAAGGCGCTGAAGGGGACGTGCCCGTCGCCATCGGGAAGGCAGCAACCGCTGGTTCCCCAGCGCGAGTCGGAGAGGGTGACGGCATAGCGGAAAACGGCGAGGCGACTACCGTCCTCTCCCGTCTCCCATCCACTCCAGACGACGCTGCCGTTGAGCGCGCTGAGGATGACGCCGAGGGCGGGGCCGAAGGTCCCATAAGTAGAGAGGTTGCCAATCTTCATTTCCTGCGCAAGAACATTTGCATCGACGACTTCCCGGCCGTTGCTGAACAGCACGCTGGTGCGGAGAGTGTCGACGAGGTGGAGGGGCTCGGGCTGCGTGAAGTGGCCATCGCCTTTGTAGTAGGAGGGGGTTTCCAGGTAGTCGAGCTCGGTGCGGAGCGCGAAGAAGTTGGGGAGGTGTGGAATGGTCTGTTTAACGTAGTCGACGGCGCGCTCGATGATCTGGCGCTGGGTGTCGAGATCGGGGGGCGGATTGGCGGGGATGGCCGAGGGAGGGAGATCAAGAAAGGCGGAGAGGTCGGTGAGGGCGAGGAGGGCTTCGCGTGATTTTTCCCCCGGGAGGGCAGCGGTCCAGGAGGCGATCTGAGCCGAACGGGTCCGCTCGGTGAGCTGGACCGTGGAAAGCTGGTGGGCCAAGTCGCCGTCGGATGTGGTGCGCGCGTCTTGAAGCAGATGGTCGAGCTGGGCGACGGTGAGCCGGCGGAGCGAGGGATCGGGAGGGTCGGAGTACCAGGGCTGATCGTAATAACCGGGGCTGGCGTGAGCGGTGAGGGATGGGGGGAGTTTGACGCTGAGGGAGTGGAATTCGCTCTGCTGCTGAGCGGGAGGGGGATTGAAGGTGAGGGTATAGAAGGATTCGGCGTCGCGGAGGCAGCTCGAGAGTTCGGCAATGGGGTCGGCGGGCAAAAGATCGAGAACTCGGCCGCCGGATTCGAGGGCGAGGACCTGGCGGTTGAGCGCGGGGATGCCGGAAGCCTTTAGGTCCTGGGGCCCGGTGACCGGGGCGACAGGGTCGTCGCAGAGGGTGAGACGGGCGAGGCGGAGGAGATCGGAAAACCAGACGATTTTGTCGAGTTTTTCCTGGGGAGTTTTACCGATTTCTTCGGGGTTGACGCCGCTGCCGATGCCGAAAGGGGGGCCGATCCACAGGAGGAGCTTGCGGCCTGGGTTGCGGCGCTCGACGGTCGCGATGGCGCCGAGGGCGCGCAGACCGGCTTCACCCGGAGGGCCGGCCAGAAGGGATGCTTGGGATTGCGGCAGCAAACCCCGATCGATGCGCGCGGCCCAGGTATCGCCGTTCCAGCTGGAGATGCGGTCGTGGGCGAGGGCGTCGGCGAGGGCGTTGCCGTTGGAGGAAGTCTGGCCGACGCGCCAGATCCCGCTGCTGCTGAGCAGGAGAACGGTAACGGGCAGGGGCAGGTGGCCATCGTTCTGGCGGAGAAATTTCTCGAGATGTTCGTGCTCGAGTTGGTCGATGACTGTGGGGACTTCGAGCGTATCGAGGACGGCGAAGACGTTGATGGGCTGGGGCGCCTCAGCGTTGTGGGAGTAAAAGGAGACGATGGTGGCGGCCTGGCCGTTGTCGAGCAGGGTGAAGGCGGAGGCGGGGAGGCCGATGACAGGAAGACCGGAGGCGGTGGTGACGACGACGTCGAGGTGGAGGAGGCCTTCGGGGGGAGCGGCAACGGCGGGCGCCTCGCCGGAGTCGAAGGGCGCGGTGGAATCGTTGGGGGGCGTGGGGTACTGAGCAAGTGCGCGCAGAGTGGCGAGGGAGCAGAGGAGGACGACGATGAGGGAGTGAAGACGCAAGGTTTCCCCTCGGCGAACCGCTTGCCAAAATATACAGACGAGTGAGGTGGGATTATACAGGCGAGCGAGGTGGGATTTCGAGCGAAAAAGGCGGCAGGGACAGTGGGAGCGTATGTTTGGCGGGACATGGCCGGCCGCCTCTGCAATCGAGGGCGATGTCCGGCCAGAATTCGATGACTTTAGAGCCGATGATTTAGAGCCGTGGTAGAAGGTCGCCGATCTAGATCCGCTAATCGCCTGGCGTCATGAGGTGGGCACTCGTCTTGCCGGCATCCATAAGCCATGCGCCGTCCCGCGCGTTTTTTTCAGGCAATCCACCGAGCATTGCGGATGTCGCGCCTGGAACAAAAATCGTCATTTCCGCCCGAGCATGCTCCTTGTCCGGGCCAACGAAATGATAGAACACCGAGCCGAATTCAGGTTTGATTCGGGTACCGTCCTTTTCGGCGGCATCGATCAAAGCCAACGTCCGTTTTCTGTCGTCCGCCGACTCGAACTTCATGGTCTGAACCACGCGTGGGAGGTTTGTCAGGGTGGTGCATTCGATCGAAAACGGCTGTTGCTCGGGAAAACCAGACCTGTCGAAGCAAACTAGCTTGTTTGTTCCCTGCCGCAGCGTGTCATAGGTTGCATGGTCCGCGTGCCAGCGGATGATGGTCGTCGCAGCACGAACCTTCGCGGGGGCGCCAAGAGCCACCGTAGCGATATCCATAGAGGACACCTGGGCATAGGCGATGGCCGGAGACACGGCGACAATAGCCAAAAGAGCAATGCGTTTCATAAAACCTCTCCAGGCTAAGCTTACATTTTTGGGAAACGACGCCAACACACAGTCCTGGTCAGCCCGGCGACAAAGGCTGGAAGCTGCTTCATAAACCAAAAATACCGGTGAGGCCACGAGTGAGACCCGCCACCAAGGCGGGTCTCAGGCGCTCCCCCAGAGCCGCAAACCGGAGCCGCAAATGCATATATGAGACAGCTTCTGGTCCTCAGGGCTGGGGTGACGCGGGAGCCGGTGGGGAAGATGGTTGCGGAGCAGGCTGGGAGGTGTTGGGCACACCGTTCTTCCGGGCCAGTTTCTCGGCTTGCTTGCGCCGGTGGTGGCGCACGATGTCCGGCCAGAATTCGATGACTTCAGAGCCGATGATTCCTTGGGCAGTCACCGAGAATCCCCGCGAGATCGTACCGCCGACCGTTCGATCGGATGCGGGATAGTAGACGTTCGAGACCGCGGCGCCCATCAGATTGCCCACGACGTTTGCATAATTCGGGCCCCAGGTACCGTTATCCCGCTTGCACCACACGGTGCCGCTTGCTGCCCAAAGAGCACGCCTGGTGAAACTGCCTGTGCCCTTCTGGTAGTAGCGCGGATCTTCGCGCCACACGCTGGTCAACACAGCGTTACCCAGGAAATTGCCGATGAAATAGTCCCCGTAGGAGGCGCCAAATCGCTTGGCGTACCCTTGCACGCCCTGCCCATATGCGGGGAAGCTGTTTTCAGCCTGGTTGGTGCCGGCAAGAACCGCCGCCAGCAGGAAGGGCCACGGATCCGACGCGCTCTTGAAGAAGAGCTGGTACTTCTGCCCGGTACTCAAAGGAACTGCCTCTCGATTGGCGGTGGTATTAAAGGTTGCCATTACCGCCCAAACCCGCTGCTGCTCTTCCTGCTTCAACTGCTCCTGCGCTTTTTTCCGCTGCTCTTCCGGCGTAAGCGGGGGCGCATTGCCGGGAGCGGGCGAAGTCTGTGAGCCGGATTGGCCGGTCGCCGCCGGAGCGTCAGTCTGTGCCGGTGTTTGTGGCAGGTTTGCCAGGGGGGCATCCGGCAAGTCGAGCGCTCGATTCGCCACTTCCGCCTTTGCCCTCGGCTCCGCGAAAAGCAGGAGCAATCCCAGAGATGCGATCGCAAACCATCGATGTATCGCCATATCGGCTATCAAAATCTGCTCCGGCGTTCGCGCAACCTAACTATCGTTCCTTGGAAAGATGCAAAGGATGGCTGCCGGGTTTGGAAATATTGACGGAAAAGCGGGCCTGAGCGGCGCTAGCCGATATCCTTGGCGCCCCCGACAACGCGTCGACTCCAGCGTTTCTTACAACTTCCTTACGCATGCCGTGAAAAACTAAGCAAGTTCGCACTGGGAAAGCTTGCGACCGGCATCGCCATGACTCTGTACAGTGCGGCTCAATCGCTCCTTTTCGTAGTAATCGTCACCGTTTGCGTTCGGCCTCTGGGCGGATATATGCACCGGGTCTTTGCCCGGCGAAAGACCGCGCTCGATCGATTATGCGTTCCAGCGGAGCGATGGATATATCGCATCGCGGGAATCGATCCAACGATTGAAATGGATGCCGGGCAATATTTGGTTTCCTTCATTGTCTTTACTTTGGCCGGCACACTTCTCCTATACGCCATCCTCCGGTTCGAACGCTTGCTTCCGTGGTTTTTCTCGCAATATCAAACGACGCCACTCACCCCTGGCCTGTCTTTCAATACCGCAATCAGTTTTTCAACGACCACCACATGGCAGGCCTACGCAGGGGAGAGCACCATGAGCTATTTCAGCCAGATGGTGGGTCTCTGCACGCAGAATTTTCTTGCCGGGGCCGCTGGATTGGCCGTGGGCATCGCCTTTATACGCGGGCTGGCGCGAGAAACCTGCGCAACCCTGGGGAACTTCTGGGTCGATCTGACGCGCAGTCTGCTGTGGATTCTGCTGCCTGGCGCCTTTATCGGGTCATTGCTGCTCGTTTGGCAGGGAGTTCCTATGAACTTCCACCATTATGTTGTTGCTTCGACGCTTGAAGGAAGACACCAGGTTATCCCGCAAGGACCGGTTGCAGCTCTTGAGATTATCAAGAACCTGGGCACCAATGGTGGAGGCTTCTTCAATGCCAATGGCGCTCACCCTTATGAGAATCCCACGCCGCTGACCAACTTCCTGGAGCTGCTATCGATGATTCTGCTGCCGGCGGCATTGACCAACACGTTTGGCAGAATGGTGCGGCGTGTGCGCCAGGGTTGGGTTCTCTACTGGGTGATGCTCCTGCTTTTCGTCGCTGGATTGTTTGCCTTGCATTTGAGCGAACGGCGCGTCAACCCGTCCCTTCATGGCATTGAATCCCGGTCAAGCCGGCTTCAGTCCGGTGGCAGCATGGAAGGCAAGGAAGTGCGATTCGGGATCGGCGGCACGGCTCTTGGGGGCGCTGTCACCTCGAATACCGCGACAGGCTCGGCGAACGCAGCGGACGACAGTTTCACCTCCCTCGGCGGCCTGGTTCTGCTCATCAATCTTCTCCTCGGGGAGGTCATATTCGGAGGTCTCGGCACGGGTATCTTCAGCATGATCATGACCGCAGCCGTCGCCGTGTTTCTTGCCGGTCTCATGATCGGACGGACGCCGGAATATCTCGGCAAGCATATTGGACCGAACGAAAACAAGATGATCGTGCTGTACGCGCTCACCGGACCGGTCACAATTCTAATTCTGACCGCTATCGCGGTCTCCACGAAGGCGGGGCTGGCAGGGCTCACCACCAACACCGGACCGCATGGACTCACCGAGATCCTGTTCGGCTTTGCTTCTTCCTTCGCCAACAACGGCCAGGCATTCGCCGGCCTCAACGCCAATACGTTGTTCTATAACACCACCACGGCGGTCGCCATGATGGCAGGACGATTTGGCCTCGCCATTCCAGCGCTCATATTTGCCGGCATGCTGGCACGGCAAAAGGAAAGGCCTCAGTCCCGGGGAACTCTGCGAACCGACACATTCACATTCGGCGCATTGCTGACAACATTTCTTATCATTGTCACGGCGTTGAGCTACCTTCCTGTGTTGACGCTTGGCCCTGTGCTCGAGCGCCTGCTTTTCAAGATTTAGCGGAGTGGGCTGAAGGGCCTATTTTAGCTACTGTTTTAGAGATCGTTAAGAGTGGAAGATGTAAGCGCCTAGAATTGCGATAAGATGCTCGCCCTCCGCCGTATCAAGCTCCGCTCGCAACGCGACGTGAACATGTGGCAAATCCCGCTGCAGCTTTCGCTCGCGGCAGTCGCGCTTTTCGGGATCACCATGATTCCCGACACCTTCGGCGCGTATGGCATCATTCACATCCCGACATGGATCACCATGGGCGGCATCGACGACGCACGCGCCATTCTGTCGGCGATGATGGGCGCCGTCGCGACGGTGCTCGCACTGATTTTCTCGGTCTCTCTGCTCGTGCTGTCGATGGTTTCGACGCTGTTCGGCCCGCGCCTGCTCTATCGATTCCTCCAGGACTGGGTCACCCAAGTCACGATCGGCCTGTTCATGGGCACATTCGTGTACGTCTGCCTGGTCTTCCTCGTCACGCATCAGGATTCGCATTCGACATTCATCCCGCAGGTCTCGCTGATCATGAGCTGGGTCTTGGTCGTGGCCAGTTTCGGGTTCCTCGTCTACTACAGCCATCGGGTGGCGACATCCATCCAGAACCCCGATATGATCGGCGCGATCATCGACGACTTGTACGCCGCGGCCGGCAGCGCGCACTTACCCAGCCCTGGCGAGGGCAGAGGCCCGCCGCCCGATGACGCCGCGATTCTGCGCCAGGCGGAAACGGGCACGACTGTGTCGTGCGCGAAGAGTGGATATTTGCAGCATGTCGATCACAGCGCGCTGGTCGCAACCGCGCGCGCGGCGGACGCACTCATCGTGCTGCGGTTCCGTCCCGGCCAGTTCGTGTTCCACGGCGAACCGCTGGCGGCAATTGTCCCGGCGGAAAAGGCCAGTGCGCTGAAGGCGCCCATCGTTCGTGGAGTTCGTATTGGCCGTCATCGCACGCTCACCCAGGATACCGAGTTCGGCATCGCGCAGGTGGTTGAAATCGCGATCCGCGCGCTGTCGCCCGCAGTCAACGATACGTACACCGGCGTTGCCTGCGTCGACTGGCTCGCCGTCGCCCTGCTCACGCTGGCTGAGCGGCCGCCTCTCGAAGGAAACTGGTACGACACCGGCAGCCGGCTCCGGGTATGGATGCCGCCGGTGCGGCTGGAGCGCCTCGCCAAACTCGCGTTCGATCAGATTCGTCAGGCCGCCGCAACGACACCCGCCGTGCTGATCCGCCAACTCGACGCGATCGGCCGGCTGGCACCGCGACTTCCTGACGCTTGTCGTCAAGTGCTGGCAGATGAAGCGGCCGCGATCCTGGAGACCGCGAGCGCCCTGGTCGCGCTCGACCGCCGCGACCTCGATGCCGCATGGCATCGCGCGCAGTCCGCGCTCGCCGCGCTGCCTCGGCCCTCCAGCGGCGACGACAGCATTAAGATTTAGCGCAGTCTTAAACGGTAGCCCGAGCCCGGGTCAGGTCCATAAGTGTCTGGTGAGTTCCAGAAGCCTCGGGACCACATCCCCCTTCACGGGGGTGGAGTTGCACATATTTTGCGTTGGGCCCGAGAACCCATGCCTGCCTTTCGTCGCGCAGGCAAATATCGAGAATCTCCCAGAGGCGCTCCTTTGGACCCTTGGCTAGTATTGGGGTCACTACCTCGATGCGCTTAGAGAGATTGCGGAACATCCAGTCCGCCGATCCAATGAAATAGTCGCCTTGCTCGGGATTCTCGCTGCCGTTGGCGAAGTAAAAAATGCGTGAGTGTTCGAGAAATCGCCCGATGATCGAACGGACGCGAATATTCTCGGTGCGGCCCGGCACTCCGGGGCGGAGGCAGCAGAAGCCGCGAACGATAAGATCGATTGGGACGCCCGCCTGAGACGCCTCGCACAGGGCTTCGATCATCTCCGGATCTTCGAGCTGGTTTATCTTAACGATGATGCGGGCCGGGCGTCCGGCGCGCTTGTTTTCGGTCTCACGACGTATCAATTCGAGCAGCCGCGGCCGCATCGTAAGCGGGGCGACTAATAGAGTGCCGCAGTTCGGCTGATCGGCATGACCGGTGAGGTAGTGGAATAGATTGACGACATCATTCGTAATCCGGAAGTCACAAGTGAAAAGACCGACGTCGGAATACATGCGTGCGGTCTTCACGTGGTAGTTTCCGGTGCCGATGTGCACGTAACGGCGGAGACCGCCGGCTTCCTGGCGCACGACAAGCGCGGTCTTGGCATGGGTTTTGAGCCCGCTCACACCGAAAGCGACGTGAGCGCCGACGCGCTCGAGCTCAGCCGCCCAATGCAGATTGCGCTCCTCATCGAAGCGAGCTTTGATCTCCATGACACAGGCGACCTGTTTGCCACGTTCCGCTGCGCGTATCAGCGACTTTACAAAGGGTGTGTCGTCGCCTATTCGATAGGCGGTCATCTTGATTGAAACAGTTTGCCGGTCATCGGCGGCGGAACTGATAAAGTGCTCTACGGTCGCGTCAAAGCTGTCGTAGGGATGGTGGACCAGCAGGTCTCTTACTTGAATCGCGTCGAAGATTGAGCCTGTTGCTTCTTCAAGCGGCCATATAGGTTTCCATTCACAATCCCGCAGGGTAGGGAGAGGCAAACTTAGAAGTTCGAAGAGCGTGGTGTAGTCCACGACCTCCAGCATGTTGTATAGATCGGTGGCAGCGAGTTCGAAACGCTCGCGCAGCATCTCCACAACGGCATGGTCGGCATTGGGTCCAAACTCAAGCCGGACTACAGGTTCATAGCGGCGCTGGCGGAGCTGCTCAGTGACCTGAGTGCGGAAGTCGGCATCGGGATCATCGTCGATCTCGAGCTCGGCATCGCGGGTCAAGCGCATGACGGTCACGTCGCTGATCTCCATGCCGCTGTAGAGCTTATGCAAATTGCCGCGAATCACTTCATAGAGGGGAACAAGCAGTCTCCGCCCGGGTGCAAGGTCCGCGCTCAAGTAGACCCATTGTTTAAGAACTCCCGGAACCTTGACGCGGGCGAACATCGATTTGTTGGCGGGCAGGTCGCGCAGGCGGAAGACAAGAGAAGTCGACAGGTTTGAAAGAAAGGGAAAGGGATGCACGGGATCGATCACCAGCGGCGTCAATGCGGCGGATAGCTCGGAATCGAAATACTTGCTGGCCTCTTCCTGTTGACGCGAACTCAGCTCGTCCCAGCCGCGCAGAGAGACTCCGTGGTTGGCAAGACCGGGGATGATGGTGTTCCGGTAGCACTCGGCCTGGCGCTCGAGCAACAGCAGCAGCTTGCGGCGAACCTCAAGCGCCAGAGCGCGCTGTGGATCGGTTGCCCCGTTGCGCAGCGCAGCTCCTCGCTTCATAAAAAATTCGTCGAGGTTCGAGGTGAAAATAGCCAGGAATTTTGCCTTTTCGAGCAGTGGGGTGCGCTCATCGAGCGCTTCGGCGAGAACTCGCTTATTGAAGTCGAGCCAGCTCAGGTCGCGATCAATCCAGATCTCTGACAGATCGGAGGAGAGCGGAGCATTGAGAACGCCGTGGTCGCCAATCGACGCCAAGACAGTTGTGGCCATACAGTTCTCCTGGAACCTTGTAACTTACGGCTCCTGGATTGTATGGCTCTCTTCTTAACTGCGTGTAAAAAAGATTTCCGGCGATAAACCGGCTTAAATTACCAAGCGCGCGGCGATCTCAATCTCACGCGTGCAGAGGAAGCCGGTGCTATTCGAACTCGTGGGCGCCCCGAAAGCGGACGTGCCGGATTGGCCACCCTGATAGGTTGCGATGCCTGCGGTTTGCTTCCGCACCGCTCACAGACAAAACCGCGACGGCCGAAGCCGCCGCGTTGGTTGAATTTCGGTCTCCTGTTAGAAAGTAAACCTGGCAGCGATCTCCACATTGCGAGGCGTAAAGAGGAATCCGCTGTTATTGGAGCTGGTGATCGCGCCGAAGGAACTCTGATAGGTCAGCGAACTCGTAGCGGCTCCTGTGGAGGAGAATTTGTAAGCCGTGTTGGTGATGCCATCGACGTTCTGGTGGTTCGCGATATTGAAGACATTCAACATCAGCTGCAGGTTATAGCCTTCCCTGACAGGGATCGTTTTGGACGCACGCATGTCGTCCACGATATGGCGGGGATACGCGTAGGTGTCGCGTCCAATGGGAGGAAGATAGGAGGTGCTCCCGCCGCCGAACCAACCTGTACCCTCGGCATCATTGGAGCTATAGCCTGATGCAGCCGCCGAGTAGGGCAGCCCGCTTCCCATCTGGAAGCTGGTGTCGAGACTCCAGTCGTTCACCAGATATTTGACCCAGTTCGACGTGTTGACACCCGGGAACGTGTAGAGCGCATAAGCAACGAACCGGTTGGGTACATTCCATGGAGAATTTCCGTAATTGGCGCGTGCATTGGCATATGGGTCCAGCCAATTCTGCGTCGTGCTGCTTATGGTTGTCGTGGCGGTCTGATTGAAATCCAAGGCATGCGACCAAGTGTAGTTGGCGTCGAACTGCAGGTTGTGAATCGACCTGTTCTGTATCTCAGCGACAAGCGCGTTGTAGTTCGAATTGATGTTGCTAAGAGTCTCGATGATCTGTTGGTAGCTGGCGCCGGTCGAGCCAAATAACGAAGCGTTGCCATATTTTATGTAGGTATTTGCCTGGTATGACTTGCCGTTGGGAAGCGGCCCCTTTCCGGTGGTATCGATCACGGTGATCGTTGCAGTTTGCGCCGTGGTCGGATCCAGATTGACGTCAAGGTAGTTAGGCAGCTCCCGGCCAAGCGCGGCCAGATAGCTCAAAGAAAAGACGGTGCCATGGCCAAGGTCCTGCTGAAGGGCCAAATCATACTCGAACACCATCGGGTTCTGCAGATTTTTGGCCAGGAAGAAGACTGAAGGTGTAGGCGCGGTTGTTATCGCACCCGTGAAGAGGTTAGGCAGCATGGGGCCCTGCGGGGTAGAGCCTGAAACTGTCGATTTGTAGGTAATGGTGTACTGGCCGGCCGCCAGATTGCCGGAGTTCTGGTAAGAGAGGAGGATATTGGAGTTGGGGATGCGGCCGTAGTACATGCCGAAACCGCCCCGTAGCACCGTTTTATCGTTATTGTAAGGGCTATAGGCGAAGCCGATGCGCGGTCCGATATTGTTTTTATCGCTGGGAGCGTTGGCCGTTTGCGGAATTGCGGCAATTGGATAAGGCGGCGCCGGGATGGCCTCATAGTCGTAACGCACGCCCAGCTCGAGCGTCAGCCGGGAGTTCACCTTCCAGTTGTCCTGCCCATAGAAGCCATAGTCCGTAGTCGCTATAGCGAAGATAGGCGGACCGTAGCTCTGGCCGAAGCTTGAGTAGCAGGGGTCGCTTCCCACTGCCGATAAGGTTGCCGTAGCAAACTGCGAGCCCGCGCTATTGCACGAGTCCGTAGCCTTGCCGTTGTGATGACTGTAAATATCGGCCAGGTAATTTCCGATGTAGTTGTAGGTGTAATATCCGTTGGGGTCATTATTCAGCACATTCGTAAAGTCGTAATTGTGCACCATATCTATGCCGAACTTGAAAGCATGGTTGCCGTGGGTGTAATAGACGTTGTCTGCAACTTGCCATTTGCGCTCGCTCGGATAGGCCGTGCGGTAGGAGTAATACGGTATGCCGAGATTGAAGCCGATGGAGGTATCGAGCGCAATCTCCGGCACATTGCCGCCGGTGCCTACCAGGTTCGCTTGGTCATATGCGCTAAGGGGCTGAAGGCCTTCATCTTCCAACTCTCGACTGTACTGGTAGAGCAACTCGTTAATGATATTGCTGGTAATCGAGGTGGTGAGCTTGCTTACCCCGTAGTCGAGCTTGACGAAATCGGTGCCCCAGGTGTCGATCGCATAATCGGCAGTTGTATTTGTTTGCACGTCGCCCGGCGCATCCCACCGCAGGCGGTGGTAGAGGAAGCTGGCGCGATTCCTCTGATTAATCTGCCAGTCCAACTTCGGCGTGTTGATCTCCTGGTAGCCAACGCGAGGCACCAGGCCGAGATCGGGAAGCAGGCTGGCAATGCCAGCGTTATATGCGGCAGCGCCCGCCGCGTAGCTTGAAAGGCCTTCGCGAGCTGCAAGGGTGCAGGCCGTTTCGTCGTAGGTGTTGGTATCGCCGCTCAGATATCCGGTGGTTAAGTTGCAGGTCCCTGTTGTGGTGGCGTTTGGCGTGGCATAAAAGCCTGTTGTGGAATTCGATAAAGAGGGAACGCCCACGCCCGGGTTGATGTGACTGTGCTGGTCATAGGTATAGATCCAGAAGAGCTTGTCCTTGATCAAAGGCCCGCCGACGGTAAACCCGTAAATCTTGCGGATATCTTCCGGCTTAAAGGGCGCCGTATTGAAGCCCGTAGGGATCGGATTGCCGTTTGTGTAGGTAGCTGTCGTTTTCGTGGTGAAGTCGTTATAGGCGTTCCAGTTGCTTTCGCGATCGAAGAGGTAGGCGACGCCGTGCAACTGGTTGGTGCCGCTCTTGGTGACAGAGGTGATCACGCCGCCGGCGGCGCGGCCATACTCAGCCGCGTATACGCCGGTGTTGACGGCGAACTCGCGCACCGCCATGCCGGAGGTGGAGTAGGCCTCGCGCGTGCGTCCCCGTTCTTCGCCCCACATGGCATTGTTGTCGTCAGCGCCGTCGATTTCTACATTGTTGAGGAGCGTGTTGATGCCGCGGACACTGACGAGGCCGTAGCCGTTTGAGTCTGAAACAACACCGGGCGTCGTCATGGCCAGGGCCGACCAGCGGCGATTGTTGATCGGGATATTGTCAAGCGCGGCCCGATTCAAGTTGGAAGCGAAGTCGGGAGACTCAAAGTTCAGAACGGGAGCCGTTGCCGTAACTTGCACTACCTGACTGGTAGCGCCCGTGGCCAGGTGCGGCTCGAGGGTTGTCAACTGACCGACCTGCACGATGACCTGATTCACGCGATACTCGCTGAACCCGCTGGCCGATATGGTGACGGTGTAGGTGCCAGGTTCCAGAAGGGGCGCATCGAAGTAGCCGCTGCCATCCGCGGTCACATGAATCTCGGCGCTGGTGCCATTGTTGAGGATCGTTACGGATGCATTTGCGACAACGGCATTCGTCGCATCAAAGACGGTTCCGGCGATCGCGCCTTGCGTTGACGATTGTCCCAACATGGGGCTCGCGGATAGGCATATCAGCGCGAGCCATAACGATAATCTATTCTTCAACATATAGCGCTCCTAAAGCCTGCACTTTGACGATGAGGCGTCTGATTGCTTTCACACTCTCGCCCTGATACGCATTGCGACGCTACACTCCCCTGATGCGATGGCGGGTGTTACAAGAATGTGAGTGACATTATGATGCCGGTGGGTCGAGCGCTCTTGTTAGAGCAATGTGAATTGGATGTGAATCCTCTGTAAGTGAAGACTGTATTCCGCCGCTAAGGCGCGTTCTTGCCGGAATATCCACGCTCGGGGCCACTATCATGGGCGACATGCTTCTTCGTTCCTCTGCCGCGATGATCAGTGCCCTTGTCTTCCTGTTGCCTGCTCCATCCGCCTACTGCTGGGGGAACCAAGGCCATAGAATCGTTGCCGACGTCGCGATGGATCACCTGACTCCCGCCGCGCGCCAGAATCTCCAGAGCCTGCTTGGAGACAGCGATCTGGCTTCTATTTCCACGTGGGCGGACGACATCAGGAAGGATCGTCCGGAAACCAGCCCGTGGCATTACGTGAATATACCGTCAACCGCCGGCGGGTATGAGGCAGCTAGGGATTGTCCGGGAGACAATTGCGTGGTGGCGCAGATCCGCCTGTTCGCCCAGACCCTGGCCGATCGGAACCAACCCCTTGCAACTCGCCAGGAGGCGCTGAAATTCCTGGTCCACTTCGTTGGCGATCTTCACCAGCCATTCCATGCGCTTGCGGACGCGCAGGGCGGAAACGATGTTTCCGTGTCGGTAGCCGGGTCCCAACAGTGTGGCGACTATCCATGCGAGCTGCATGCGGTTTGGGATAGCGAACTGATCCGCCATGCGTGGCTGAGTGAAAGCCAGTATGCCGCCAGGTTGGAGACGATGATCTCCAAGCGGCACATGCGGGCCGGTGCGGATACTCCCGAGCAGTGGGCCGATGAGTCGCTCAAGCTTGCGAAACAAGCATGGGTGGAGCCGGGCACCAATATCGACGAAGCATACTATCAGCGGGAACTCCCTGTGCTCGACCGGCAACTGGCGTTGGCAGGTCTGCGACTGGCGCGGATATTGAACGAAGAACTGGGTCCAGAGGCGAAGAGCCCTTGGGATCCCTCGAAGCCGGGGAACGGCAGATCCTAAAGCTTTGCCTGTGAACTAACAGCTATGGTGAGTATCCCATCAGCACAAGTGGGGGATGCCGTCATTCTGACGCCGCCGCTGACCCTGAACAGAAGGCAGGGGCAGAAAGGCGGAAGAATCCCTGTATTTCCTTTACGTCCCGCTAAAACTTGGAAGGAATACAGAGATTCTTCGTCGCGATTGCGCTCCTCAGAATGACGTCCCATTTTGTTCATACTTGCCTTGATGGGATACTCACCACAGCCATATACATTCTTCACCGTCACTGAATCCTCCTGTAACCGCTATGGGCAAAGGGATTTCTCTATCTGCCCCCTCTTGCGGACCAGCATGGCTCGTGCATCCATCCCGCGTCGCCCTAAAAATCATCATTCCCTAACACAACCCTGTTAGCGTAAAAGCGACAGGCTCTAAGAACAGGAGTGCCGCATGGGTTGGTCGCGCACCAGCATCGTTCGTGGGGCGGGACGTACCGCGGTGTTGACTGCCGGGTTAGCGGTATTTTCGTTTGCCGCTGCGTATTCCGCGTCTCTGACCGTTTCGGAAACCGGGTCTACCTTGATCTTCCCCGTCTTCAAGGCCTGGGTTGCCGCATACGCGAAGGTCGATCCGAACCTGAATGTGACGGTTGGCGCCACGGGCTCGGGGGCCGGCATCGCTCAGGCAATTGCGAAACAGGTGCAGATTGGCACATCGGACGCCTATATGCCCGACACGCAGGCCATGGCCAATCCGCATATCCTCAATATCCCACTCGCGATCTCCGCGCAGATTGTAGAAGCAAATCTGCCTGAGCTGCGGGGCACGCCGCTGAAACTGAGCGGCCCGGTGCTGGCCGGTATTTATTCCGGCAAGGTTCGGGAATGGGATGCGGCGCCGATCGCGGAGCTGAATCGCGGTGTCCGCCTGCCACACCACGACATCGTACCGGTGCGCCGCGCCGATGGCTCGGGCGACACCTTCATCTTCACACAGTTCCTGACCTTCTCCACTCCCGACGTCCATCTAAGCGCCGCTCCCGTTCTCTATGATTGGGAAACCAAGATCGGCTACGGCACGACGGTGTCTTGGCCGACGGTACCGGGCGGCCTGACCGCAACCGGCAATCAGGGGATGTTGCAGACCATCGCCAGCACTCCGTATGCGCTTGGTTATCTTGGCGGAAGCTTCAAGGACGATGCGGATAAGGCCGGCCTTGAAACCGCGATGCTCGGAAACCAGGACGGGAAGTTCCTGCTTCCGACCGCCGCCACCATCACGGCAGCGGCCGCCGCGCTCACGCCGCGCACGCCCCCCGACGAGCGCCTCACGCTGGTGTTTGCTCCGGGCGCCGATTCTTATCCGCTGATCAACTACGAATACGCAGTCGTCTCGGACAGGCAGTCGAACCCTCAGGTTGCGGCGGCCATCACCAATTTTCTACTGTGGTGCATCGCACCGCAGGGTGGCAACGCGGCCGAGCTTCCTCGACCCGGTGCATTTTATCGCTTTGCCGGCAGCCATCCGTGCGCTCAGCGAGATACAGATTGCTAAGATCCAGTAGAGGGGCGGGCGAGCTGTGCCGCTGCCGCCCGGTCCAGAGACCTATTCATAAGGGGTATCGCGATGCCGAATGATGTCAATCCCGCGACCGGCGAACCGCGCACCGTCCAGCACTATATCGATGAGTTGCCGATGTGGCCGGATGGCACCCGGCTTCTCTCCACCCCCATGACCGGGATGCAGCGGCTCATCTGGCTGCTAGCCGCGGCCGGCAAGTTCTTCGAGGGGTACGTCGTTTTCATGACGGGTGTAGCGCTGCCCTTGATCGCCCGGCAATTTAATATCAGTCCCGGCCAGAACGGCTTTATCAGTGCGGCGAGTCTGTGCGGCATCCTGATCGGCGCGGTGGGGCTTGGCAGCTTGTCGGATCAGTTCGGACGCAAGTCGATGTTCATCGTGGAGATGATTATCTTCACCGCATTCCTTGGCGCGGCCGTGTTCTGCACCAGCTTCATCTCGCTCGTGATCTGTCTGTTTGGGTTGGGGCTCGCGCTTGGCTGCGACTATCCGACGGCGCACATGATTATTTCCGAGAATATCCCCAGCACCAGCCGCGGAAAGCTAGTGCTGGGGGCGTTCGCGTTCCAGGCAGTGGGCGCTTTGGGCGGCACCGCAGTGGGCTATGCGGTGCTGGTCGCTATGCCGAATCTCAATGCCTGGCGCTGGATGTTTGCGACCGCGGTCGTGCCCGCCCTCGCCGTCACTATCGGGCGTTTCTTTATCCCCGAAAGCGCCAATTGGCTGCACACGCGTGGCGCTACCGATCGCGCCACCCTCGCGGCGGGACGGCTGCTGCAGCGCAAGCCGCAATATCCGGGAAACATCGTCCTGATGCCCAAGCAAACCGGCGGCGGCGGAAGTGCGCATGGGGGCGGTTCTTTCCTGTCGTTGTTCAGCCGGCGTTATAGCCGCGCAACGATCCTCGCCTCGGTGCCCTGGTTCCTGCAGGACCTCAGCACTTATGGCATCGGCATCTTCACGCCGACCATCCTGGCCGCGGCTCTTGGCAGCCCAGAACACGTTCGCAGCCTAAGCGACCTCATCAAAAACGATATCCTGGCCGCCAGGGGAGCGTCGCTCACCACTACGCTGCTGATCATCGGAATCGCTTTCGCCGTTGTGCTGGCGGACAAGATGGGCCGGATTCGGTTGCAAATTATCGGCTTCATCGGCTGCGCGGTCGGGCTCCTTGTCGCTTCGCTCTCGGTCGATATCACCGGCGCACTTAAGGTGCCGCTGATCTTCACGGGCGTCATGCTCTTCAACTTCATGACGAACCTCGGTCCCAATGCACAGACCTACCTGCTCGCCGGCGAGGTCTTCCCTACCGCAATTCGCGGCAAGGGCGCCGGGTTCGCGGCAGCCTTCGCCAAGATCGGCGCGGTAGCGACCGCGTTCCTATTTCCTATTCTGCTGGACACGATCGGCACGCGCTTTCTGCTCTACGGCTTAGTCATCGCCTCGTTGCTTGGGGCAGTCGTGACGTGGCTCTTCCGCATCGAGACCACCGGTGTCGATCTTGACCATATCGGCGAGGAAGCAAGCGCGCCGGAAGGGTCCAGGGCAATCGCGTGAAGGTCAGCCGGGTGAATTCCCCGGCAGCGGCTGGAGAACGGGTATTTAAGCATCGCATAGGCCGGTGACGGCAGCCTTTCAGGTTTGCAAGAGCAGTTATGATTCGCACTCTCCACCCGACAGGAGTGAGCGCGCCATGCAAGAACAGGCATCCAACTCGCAAAATCCGATCATCGAACACAACCGCACAGGCACCAGCGTCACCGCGCTGAAGCAGGCGATCCTCGAAAACCTCTTCTACGTCATCGCGAAGCGACCTGAGGCCGCAACGGACATGGACCACTTCATGGCGCTCGCCTACACCGTGCGCGACCGCATCCTGGCGCGGTGGCTTGCAACCACGGAGAGCTACGCGAAACACAACGTGCGCGTCGTCTGTTATCTATCGGCTGAGTTTCTGATGGGGCCGCATCTCGCCAACAACCTGCTCAACCTCGGGCTGACGGACGCCGTCGAGCGGGCCACCAATGAACTCGACCTCGATCTCGACGAGCTCATCCGGCAGGAGAGCGAACCCGGGCTCGGCAACGGGGGGTTAGGCCGTCTTGCCGCCTGTTACCTCGACTCGCTCGCGACACTGGGAGTTCCCGCCATCGGCTATGGCATCCGCTACGAATTCGGCATGTTCCACCAGGAGATTCACGATGGCTGGCAGGTCGAGCTCACCGACCACTGGTTGCGCTACGGCAATCCCTGGGAGATCAGGCGCCCCCAGGAAGGCGTCGAGGTAGGGTTCGGCGGCCACACCCGGAGCTGGACAGACTCTTTCGGCGAGTACAAGGTGCAGTGGATCCCCGAAACGATCGTAAAGGGGATCCCCTACGACACGCCGATCCTGGGATATCACTCCGGCATTGCCAATACTCTCAGGCTGTGGAGATCCGAAGCCACTGAGTCCTTCTACTTCGAGCGCTTCAACAGCGGCGACTATGAGGGCGCGGTGGGAGCGAAGGTCTTCGCCGAAAACATCTCCAAAGTGTTATATCCCAATGACGAAGATATCCACGGCAAGCAGCTGCGCCTGGAGCAGCAGTACTTCTTCACCTCTTGCTCGCTCAAGGACATGATCCGCCTGCACCTGAACTCCGGCCGCTCCATCGAGAACTTTCATGAGAAGTGGACCATCCAGCTGAACGACACGCATCCCTCCGTCGGCGTTGCCGAACTGATGCGCCTGCTGCTGGACGAGCATGGCCTCGGCTGGACGGAAGCGTGGGAGATTACCTCGCACACCTTCAACTACACCAATCACACCCTCCTGCCCGAGGCGCTCGAGCGCTGGCCCCTGGCGATGTTCGCCTCCCTGCTTCCCCGCCACATCGAGATTATCTACGAGATCAACGCACGCTTCCTCAACACCGTGCGCGAGCGTTTTCCCAACGACGACGCCCGGTTGGCCCGCATGTCTCTCATCGATGAGCTCGGGGGAAAGTTCGTCCGCATGGCTCACCTCGCCTGCGTCGGCAGCCAGCATATCAACGGAGTCGCCCAGCTCCACACGGAACTGCTGAAGAGTGACGTGCTCCGCGACTTCTACGAGCTGTGGCCGGAGAAGTTCATCAATGTCACAAACGGCGCTACACCCCGCCGCTGGATCGCCGTCAGCAACCCTGAACAGACGGATCTGATCGCCAGCAAGATTGGCGATAGCTGGATCGGCGACGTCGAGCGGCTCCATCAAATAGAGAGCCACGCCGAAGACTCCGCCTTCCGCGCCCAGTGGCGCAGGGTGCAGTACGACGTCAAGATCAGACTCGCAAAGTACATCGCGGATCAGACCGGCATCAACGTCGATCCCAACTCCATGTTCGACACGCAGGTGAAGCGAATTCACGAATACAAACGGCAGCACCTGAACGTGCTTTACATTCTCACGCTGTACCACCGCCTGAAGAACAACCCTACGCTCGAGATCCCGCCCCGCACCTTCTTATTTGGCGGAAAGGCGGCGCCCGGATACTTCATGGCCAAGCTGATCATCAAGCTCATCAACTCCGTGGCCGAGGTCATCAACAGGGACCCAGAGGTGAACCACTGCCTGAAGGTGATCTTTCTTCCCGACTACAACGTCACACTTGGCCAATTGGTCTACCCCGCCGCCGACCTCAGCGAACAGATCTCTACTGCCGGCAAAGAGGCTTCCGGCACCGGGAACATGAAGTTCGCCATGAACGGCGCTCTCACGATCGGCACGCTCGACGGGGCGAATATCGAGATTCGCGACGCCGTGGGACACGAGAACTTCTTCCTCTTCGGCCTCACCGCCGCAGAGGTCGCCGCGACCAAAGCTGCGGGCTACCACCCTCACACCATCTACGAGTCCAACCCGGCGCTGCGCGAGGTCATCGACAGCATCCTCGCCGGCCACTTCTCGCACTGCGACCGCAACCTGTTCGGTCCATTGGTCGATAGTCTGCTCTCGAGCGACCCCTATCTCTTGTTCGCCGACTATCAATCTTATGTTGACTGTCAGGATCAGGTCGGGGCCACATTCCTTGACCAGGAGAGATGGTCGAGGATGACAATTTATAACGCCGCGCGCATCGGCAGATTCTCTTCCGACCGCGCGATTCGGGAGTATTGCAAAGAGATCTGGAAGGTAACTCCATTTGAGTTCGAAGCGGCGCCGGCGCTGGCAGGCACGTGACGTGGCCTTTGGAAGTAGCACATCAATCACGATGGTGAATCGTTTCCGGTTAGCCGACAACCTCCCGGTACAAATCGGGCCTCCGCACCGTTGGCTCAATGAGTGCATCGGCCTGTTAGCGCCAATCGACAATTATTTCCGGTTTAACCGTGATCAGGGCGCAAACCTATGGGCTAGGTGATTTCCCTGCGCGGACTGACAGTTTTGCTAGTTTCCGCAGGAGCAGGATGTTTCTACACTTGGCTACCGTCGAGCGCTGCTCCGTCTATGAGTACCTTTTCCTTTTTCTCAAACGCCGCGCGCGACCATTCGCGGTAGAGAGTCATCGATTAGGAGAAGATCATGAACAAGTCAGAGGCCCAAAGTAGCGCGCTCGACGAGGCCGTTGTGGATCGTACGGTGCTGCCCGTCCCTGAGCCTGAGTATCCACCAATCACCGAGCTTGATGTGCACAATGCACAAGCCCCGCTACGGTTCCAGGTGAAAGCGCCGAAGGGCGCGCCCAACGTGGTCGTCATCCTTCTCGACAACTTCGGCTTCGGCGACGGATCGACATTCGGCGGCCCGATCCAGATGCCGACGCTGGACCGCCTTGCCGAGACCGGCCTTCGCTACAACAATTTCAAAGTCCCTCCGCTGTGTTCGCCCAGCCGCGTGGCTTTCCTTACCGGCCGCAACAGCCATAGCGCCAACTTCGGAGTGATCTCGGAAATTGCCACCGCGTTCCCAGGGTACACGGCGATGCGTCCCGCCAGCGTCACGATGCTGCCCCAGATCCTGCGGCTCAACGGTTACAGCACCGCCATGTTCGGCAAGTGTCACGAACTCGGGCCTTGGGAGTCCAGCGCTGTCGGACCCTTTGACCGCTGGCCCATGCATAGCGGCTTTGAACGGTTCTACGGCTTCATGTCCGGCGAGGCCGACCTGTTTCATCCGGTCATTTACGACAACATGAACAGGGCCGATCTGCACCCCGATCCCGATTACTACGCCAGCACGGACATCACCGATAAGGCCATCGAATGGGTGCGTTCGCAGCATTCGCTGGCCCCTGACAAGCCATTTTTCGTCTATTACTCCGCCATCGGCACTCACGGTCCATTCCAGGTGCCCGAGTCATGGCGCGACCGGTACAAGGGCAAGTTCGACCAGGGCTGGGACCAGGTCCGGAAGGAAACGCTTGTCCGGCAGATCAAACTGGGAGTCGTGCCAACTGGCACCGAGGCCGCGCCCAAGCCGCCGGGGATTCAGGAATGGGATGAGCTGACGGCCGATGAGAAAAAGGTCTTTGCCCGGTATATGGAGATCTATGCTGCCTTTGCCGAGGTGACCGACTACGAGATCGGGCGGTTCCTGGACGCGATCGAAAACCTGGAGTTGATGGACAACACGCTCGTCTTCTACATCACCGGCGACAATGGTTCCGTTTTTCAGGGCGGACCCATCGGCGCGTTCAATGAGCTGTCCGTGTTTAACGGAATGCCGGAGCCGCTCGACGTCGCGCTGAACAATCTCGAAAAGTTCGGCGGGCCCGAGTCCCATATTTTGTACCCCAACGGCTGGGCCTTCGCTGGGGCCACTCCCTTCGCCTGGGGCCATCAGGTGGCCTCCTACGGGGGCGTCTGTCAGCCCATCGTGATCCATTGGCCGAAGGGCATCGAGGAGAAGGGCGGCCTGCGCACGCAGTGGTACCACATGATTGACATCGCCCCGACCGTGTTAGAGGCAGCTGGTGTGTCCGAGCCAGGCGTCGTCTATGGCGTCCGGCAGAAACCCATCGAAGGCGTGAGCATGCTCGACACTCTCAATAACGCCGAGGCGAAGTCGCGCCGTACCACGCAATACTTCGAGATGGCGGGCAACCGGGGCATCTACCAGGACGGCTGGTTCGCCACCACAGTGCACCGTCCGCCGTGGGAGCCTAAGCCGCGCGCCACGTTTGCTGACGACAAGTGGGAGCTTTACAACGTCGAGCAAGACTTCAGCTGCGCGCATGACCTTGCCGCGACATACCCCGACAAGCTTGAGAAACTCAAGGGAGTCTTCCTGGAGGAGGCCGTCAAGTACAACGTGCTTCCGCTGGACGACCGCGCCTGGGAGCGTTTCAATGCCTCTATCGCGGGCCGCCCGGATCTGCTGGGGGGTCGCACCGAGATGACGGTGTATGAGGGAATGAGGGGAATTCCCGAAAATGGCTTCATCAACGTCAAGAACAACTCCTTTGCAGTCACGGCCGACATCGAGGTCCCGAAGGCAGGTGCTGAGGGAGTGGTCATCGCTCAGGGCGGGGAGATGGGCGGCTGGAGCCTCTATGTCAAGGACGGCGTACCCCGGTTTGCCTGGAACTTTCTCGGACGCGAGATTTACAAAATCGTTGGCCCCGCTCGCCTGCCGTCCGGGCCGGTGACGTTGCGCTTCGAGTTTGCTTACGATGGCGGTGGGCTCGGCGCGGGAGGTAGTGGTGTGATCCTGGTCGACGGTGAAAAAGTCGCCACAGGGCGGATCGGCCACACTCAGCCCTTCGCGTTTGGCGCGGAGACGACGGACGTGGGCGAGAACCTCTATACGTGCGTTAGCGACGACTACAAAGTCGGCGATAACAAATTCACCGGCAAGATAAACAAGGTGACCGTCCAGGTCGGCAAATCCAACCTCAGCGACGAGGCGCAGAAGGCTATCGCAGAAATGCGTGTGAAGAGAGCAATGGCCGGCTAATCGTGCTGTTGAACAGTTTGGCTGAGTACTCGCAGGTCAGGGTCAAGCTGGCGCGCTCCTATCTGAAGCACGAAACTGAAGCTTCAGCGAAGATGAGGGCGAAGAGCCCATTTCAGTGGTCGATATACCGTTCCCCACGTTTGTCAATCCAAGGGAGTGATTGAAAGCGAGT
This sequence comes from uncultured Acidobacteriaceae bacterium, assembly GCA_963746665.1. Lineage (GTDB taxonomy): Bacteria > Acidobacteriota > Terriglobia > Terriglobales > Acidobacteriaceae > PALSA-350. The sequence goes on from CAVVBW010000002.1 coordinate 220,293, forward strand.
GCTCTGGGCTGGTGTCGGCTATTCGGAAGTGGTCTCATTTCTCAGTTGCTGCCAAATCGTCAATGCACTCACTGCCACCGGATCGATACCGGGCAGTTGGCCAGCATTTACCAATGTTATTGGCTACCGAAAGGGAAAAATACGAGTTGCCTTTAACAGGGCTCCGCATGAAGTGCCTCAATTGCGGGGAGAGGCAGGCCCCTGAGCCAAAATCCCTGGCGCGAGATAACGATTGCGACTGCAGTTGTTATCCTGTTCCTAAGCGTTACCCGGACACAAAGAAAGACAACTGAAGTTACAATTCACGCGGCATTGGTTAGTTGAGCGCGTTAGTGGAGTGTTTCCCAACTGCGAAGCGTGTGCTCGTAGACTTCCATATCGACGCGCTTGCCGCGAAACTTGACGCCCTCCATGCTGAGTCGAAGACGTTGTTCCGCTGCCGCTTCACCCCTTAGCTTGATCTCGCCGCCGGAACCGACGATGCGCTGCCAAGGTAGTCCGTGAAGCGGCTCCCGGCGCAGCAATCGCGCCACCGCTCGATGGTAAAGCGGATAGCCCGCCGCCGCCGCGACTTTGCCATAGGTCGAAACCTTCCCCTTGGGCACGGAACGAATGATGCGCCGAAAGGCGGCATCCCGCTGCGCATTTTCGCGAAGCGCATCTTTCAAAATCTTTCGCTTGAGATTCTGCGGAGCAGCCGGGGGTCGCATGAGCGAAACTTTATCAGAGCCTGATTGCCTCGGAGCTGCCATGCACTAAAAATGGTGCAACCGTTCTCGATGCACACTGTGTCGGTTTCCCACTTCTGGCGAAGAGCCCGCCAGATATGGGGCACCCCTGATGGACGGATGATTTGCTCGACTTCCCACGAAAGACCTGCCTCCGGCCTGTTCTATGCGGCTGTATACGCCGCGTATCGTCTTGCCCTCTCCTGTATACGTGCGGCGACACCAGCGTCCCCTGCTTCATCGATAACTGACTGATTTCAAAGATAAGGAGCCAAGCGGAGAATGGCTATCAGTTTGCAAAAACAGAACACAACAAAGCATCGATTGGGCACATGGGTTGACGTGCGCCTATGGGCGAGGGAAATTTCCGGTCGTCAGACCTGATTGATTCGGTCAGGCGGACGATGCCCCCTGCCCGTTGTTGGAAATGCCCGTTGTTGGAACGGTCAGGAGATCTACATGTTTGCTCGTCATTGTGTTTCGGGACTTTCGCTGGTCTGCCTTGCTCTCTCAATTTCCGGTTGCGGCAACCCCATGGGGCTGGATTCCATTCAGATTACGCCGGTAGCTCAATCTTTGACTGTGGGCCAGACCACGCAGTATTCCGCAACTGCGACCTACGGCAACGCGAAGCACCCATCGACACAGGATATAACGAGCGGGGTAACCTGGACCTCCACCACTCCTGCCGTGGCAACTGTCAATTCTTCCGGAGTTGCAACGGCTGTGAGCGCAGGCACAACCACGATCACCGCCAGCGCAACAGCATACAACGGTCCTACTACGTCCAGCGCAACCCTCGCTGTTACAGGGTCGGCCGCCGGCACTGGAGGAAGCAGCGGTGGGAGCATCCTTTCGCTCACCATCATTCCCAGTGGAATCGTCTTTGGCTCCTTGACCGAGAGTGGGCAGTTTCTGGCGATTGGAACGTACTCGACCGAGCCGACCGTGAGGGACGTGACCAACTCGGTCACCTGGCTTACTTCCGCACCGAATGTATTCCCGGTCTCAAACTACAACAGCAGCACGGTGACAGGGACTGGCACACAAAACGGCGGGGTCGTCAGTGCTTATGGGAGTAGCGTAGGGAACGTAGGCGCCACCATCACAGCGGAGGCAACGGATAGCAACGGATCGATAGCTACCGCTACGGCAACCGTCGGCTGCCCGTTAGTTTTACCGAATCCGAACGGCACCCCGCCGACGCCAGGCTCGTGCAATCAGCCCATCCAACAACTTCTGTCGACACTGACGGTATACAACGAAGGGCTGAACCCCAATACCCCGGAACAAGGCGGCAACTGGCTGGTAACTGCTCCATCTGCCACTGGCACTGCTGCCGTTATTAATTGCGGCCCGGGCGCTGGGACTGGCAACTCAGTTTGCACAGCGACTTATCCCCTGTACACCACTGTGATCCTGACTGCACCCATGCGAAATGGAGTCGCCTTCGGTGGATGGTCGTCCAACTGCATTAACCCAACGATGAATCCAGTGGGGACAAATACTTGCACGATCATCCTTGGGGCAAGCGACGCCACCGTGGGAGCTATTTTCAATAATAGTAACTAAGAGCAATTGCAAACATGTGAGAGAGGGCCGCCCTTCGGGGCGGCCCTCTCTCTGCGTTTCTGGAATCGCGGCCGATATCCGTACCCTCTTCTCGGTCACCGGGTTTATAGAATTGGGTACACCCATGAAAACCGCCATCGCCATCCGCCACGTGCACTTTGAGGACCTGGGCACGCTCGAACCTCTGCTTCATCGGCGCGGCTACGAGACTCATTACTGCGACCCGGGAGTTCAGGAACTCGACACTCAGGTGGTGGATAAGGCCGACCTTCTGGTTGTGCTGGGCGCGCCCATTGGGGCTTGCGATGAAAGTGCCTATCCCTTTCTGTCGCGGGAACTCAGGTTGATTGAACGACGGCTCGATCGTCGCAGCCCGCTGCTGGGCATCTGCCTTGGCGCACAATTAATGGCGCGCGCGCTGGGCGCCACGGTGAAGCCGATGGGGCACAAGGAGATCGGCTTTTCGCCGCTCTCTCTTACCGCTGCCGGCCACTCGAGCCCGCTCGAGAAATTGCCGGAGAATACGGCTGTGCTGCACTGGCACGGTGACCAGTTTCAGATTCCGAATGGCCTTGAAAGCCTGGCGACCACTGCCCTTTGTCCGCATCAGGCTTTCGCCGTCGGCGACTATGCCCTGGGGCTACAATTTCATCTCGAGGCGGATTCTCAGCACATCGAACAATGGCTGGTGGGGCATGCAGCCGAACTCGCGCAAGCCGGGGTCGATCCTGGCACGCTGCGCGCTCAGGCGCAAGCGCATGGCGCACAGTTGAGAAGGGCTGCTGAAGCTGTCTTTGACTCATGGCTCGGGCGCATGGCTCGATCTGGTCGAGCATGACGCGCGGGGATCTTTTTGATCACTCAGCAGTGATCAGAGATCATTGAGCGGTGTTCAACCCGCTGCAGCGTATGCCTGAACCTGCTGCTCAATGGTGGCTTCATTTTCCACTCGCGCTTTGCTCAGGTCGTAATTCTGCTGAAGGTTCAGCCAGAATTCCGGGCTCGTGCCAAAGTAGCGAGCGAGGCGCAAGGCCGTTTCGGGAGTAATGGCGCGGCGGCCATGCACGATCTCCAGAATACGCGTCCCTGGTACGCGTATATCCAAGGCGAGCTTGTTTTGGCTGATGCCAAGCGGCTTTAGAAATTCCTCAAGCAGCACCTCGCCTGGATGAGTTGTAATCCTCTTGAACTTCCATCCCATTGCGGGCTTCTTAATAAGGGACATAGTCCAGCTTCCTTCATCTACTAGTGGTAATCGGTAATCTCTACTTCGTGTGCACCATCTGTCTTCCACACGAAACAGATGCGATATTGCTGATTGATTCTGATGCTGTGTTGTCCCTTGCGATCCCTCGAAAGGGCCTCCAGCTTATTTCCCGGCGGAAGCTTCAGGTCGCTTAACAATACTGCGGCGTGAATCATATCGAGCTTCCGAAAAGCGACAGACGCGATCTTGTTCCATTGGCGGTTCTTCCCTTTCTCGAAAAGCTCAGCGGTATCCGCGTCTCTGAAGCCCTGAATCACCTGTATATCGTATTACGCTGCGCGTTATACGTCAAGGGATGGAATGCGTTGGGAATTTAACAGTAGTGCTGCCTTTAGCTTTTTCCCGAGGTGTGCCTTGACAAGAGAAGGAAATACGGGGATCCTTCGTCCGCTCCGCGCCTCAGGATGACCGCGGTTTCAGGTTGGCATCTCCATACGCGATCAGAGATCGAAGCCAAGCTGGAGCTTGGCCGCCTCCGACATCAGTCCAGGATGCCAGGGCGGATCGAAGACGACATCGACTTGAACTTGCTTTACCCCGGGCAGCCGGGAGAGTTTGGTCTCGACGTCGCTCTTAAGCACGCCGCTCATACCGCAACCGGGGGCCGTCATCGACATCCGGATATGAGCTCTCTGTGCCGCCTTCGTCGAGCGGCGTGATGGCACATGAGTAGACCAGGCCCAAATCGACGATATTGACCGGGATCTCGGGGTCGTAAACCGTCTTCAACTGGTCCCACACCATCTCTTCGCTGAAGGCCCCGTCGGGAACAACAGGCGATGGCGCCGCCGCTTCGACGGCAATGCCCAGTGCATCCGCATTCGCGGCATCGACACGATACATTCGGCCGAAATTTGTAACAACCGTGTATCCGGTGCCTAAGTGCTGCGCGATCCTCACAGCGGCGCCGGCCGGGAGGACGTCGTGAATTCCGCTGGGAATCTCAATGACTTCACAAGCCCGGCTTAGCGTGAGTGTTTCGTCCGCGAACATATCGGCCTACCTCCGCGCTACTTTTTTCGCGCCCTACTCTGTCGATACCGGTTCCTGCTTCTTGTTGAGCGCGGCATGCATTGCGTGCCAGGCCAGGGTGGCGCACTTGACCCTCACGGGAAACCGCGAAACGCCGGAGAAGACGGCCAGCTTGCCCAGTCCCTTTCCATCTTGCCCGTCTCCATTCCCGCTCGCCGGAGATTGCGGGGCTACCAGCCTGCGAAACTCGTCAAAGAGTTTTTCCGCTTCGAACCTGGTCTTGCCCTTCAGGCTCTGCGTCATCATGGACGCCGATGCCTTGGAGATCGCGCATCCCGAGCCCTCAAAGCTGATGTCTTTGATCGAGTCGCCCTCAAGGTCGAGGTAAACGGTAAAGTGATCTCCGCAAAGCGGGTTGAATCCCTCCGCCTTTGCATTCGCCGCCGCCAGCTCGCGATAGTTGCGGGGCGCCTTGCTGTGCTCCAGGATGACGTCCTGATAAAGGTCCTCGAGTTCAGACATCAGATGAATACCTCTCGCACCTTTTGGATGCCGTCGACGAGCGCATCGACCTCTTCTTTTGTGTTGTAGAGCGCGAAGGACGCGCGCGCGGTGGCCGCGATCCCGAAGCACTGCATCACCGGCTGGGCGCAATGGTGCCCGGTTCGAATGGCGATTCCCTCGCGGTCGAGAATGGTTCCTACGTCGTGCGGATGGATATCCCCGACCAGAAATGAGAGTACGCCGGCTTTCTCGCGGGCGGTGCCGATCAAACGAATGCCGTCAATCGAGGAAACCGCTTCCGTGGCATAGGCCAACAGTTCATGTTCATAGGCGGCTATGTTGCCGATGCCCAGACGGTTGATATATCCGACGGCCGCCCCCAGCCCGATGCCGCCCGCGATATGGGGCGTCCCCGCTTCAAACTTATAGGGCAGCTTGTTGTAGATGGTCTTCTCGAAAGTGACGGAGCTGATCATGTCTCCACCTCCCTGGTACGGAGGCATGGCATCGAGCAGCGCTGATTTTCCATACAGGATGCCGATCCCGGTCGGGCCGTACATCTTATGGCCGGAGGCAACATAGAAATCACAACCCAGGGCCTGGACGTCTACTTTGAGATGGGGAACGGCTTGGGCTCCATCGACCAGCACCGGAATGTTCTCGCGATGCGCCATTTCGATCATTTTCCCGATCGGGATTGACCGTGCCAAGCGCGTTCGAGACGTGCGCCACGGCGACGATTTTCGTTCTCGGTCCCAAGAGCCTGGCAAACTCTTCGAGCATCAGCTCACCGCTGTCGTTGATGGGGACGACGCGCAGCTGTGCGCGCTTTTCTTCGCAAAGTATCTGCCAGGGCACGATATTGGAGTGATGCTCCATGGCGGTGATGAGCACTTCATCGCCGGCCTCGACGTGGCTGCGGCCATAGGTCTGCGCCACCAGATTGACGGCTTCGGTCGTGCCGCGGACAAAGACGATCTCGCTCGCATCGGCGGCGTTCAAAAACGATCGCAGTTCCTCCCGCGCTCCTTCGTACTCCTCCGTAGCGCGTTCGGAGAGGAAATGCACGCCACGATGAATGTTCGCATTGTCCTGTTCGTAATAGCGGCGGAGTGTATCGATGACCACCTGCGGCTTCTGCGAGGTCGCTGCATTGTCGAGGTAAACCAACTTCTTGCCGTGAACTCTCTCGCGAAGGATAGGAAAATCGTCGCGGACCTTCTGCACATCGAAGTGAACGGCGGGGAAGTTAACGGCGGCCGGTGCGCCGGCCGGGTGGAACTCTACAACCGGTCTCTTGGCTGCGGTGGTCATCCGATTTCCTCCCAGTTCCTCCCGGTGTCCTCGCGTTTCCCTTGCACAGCGTGGGGCACTGAGCCTGCGATCTCCGACAGGCTGCTATTGATCAGCCCTTCTACATGGCGGCGAATCGGTCCCGGTTTCATACGATCGAGGCATTCGCCCGCAAAAGCGACGAGCAGGAGTTGGCGCGCGGATACCTCGTCGATTCCGCGGGAACGCAGGTAGAAGAGGGCGTCCGCCTCGATCTGGCCGATGGTCGCTCCGTGCGTGCACTTGACGTCATCGGCGTAGATCTCCAGTTGCGGCTTGGTGTTGATTTGCGCGTCGTCTGAAAGCAGCAGATTCCTATTGGTCTGCTTGGCGTCGGTTTTCTGCGCGTCCGGATGGACGATAATGCGGCCGTGGAAGACGCCGCTCGAGCGCTCGTCGAGGATCCCGTTGTAGAACTGCCGGCTGGAGCAGCGCGGGCTGGCGTGTTCGACCAGCATGTAGTTGTCCAAGTGCTGATCGCCGGTGCCGATGAAGAGCCCGTTGATCAGGCACTCTCCTCCTTCGCCAGCCAGCACCGGGTGCACGTTGTTGCGCACCAAGCCGCCGCCCAGGAGCACCGAGTGCGACGCGATATCCGCGCTTCTTCCCTGCTCGATGCGCAAGCGTGGAAACATTGAAAGACTGTTTGTTTTCGCGCTCGATCATGTAGTGCGAAAGCACGGTATGATCGCCGGCGGCGAGCATCGTGACCGTGTTCGAGAGTGCCGCCCCGCCATCGAGCGATACATAGTCCTCGACAATCGTGGCCTGGCTGTTTTCCTCGGCGACGATCAGGTTGCGCGGATGGCTCATCGCAAGGGCGCCCCCGGGCGAGCCATCGCCGGTCGAGACGAACAACAGGCAGATTGGCTCCTTCACCAGCGCGCCTTTGCGGATATGGACGTACGCCCCATCTTCGAGAAAAGCCGTGTTCAGCAGCAGAGAAGGCATCGTGCCCAAGGTCAGGGTAGCGAAGGAGGTGCGGCTGGATCGTCTCCGGTTTGACGGAAATCTCCTCCGCAAGACTGCCGGCCTCGACGCCATCGGGCAGCGCGCCCAAGAGCGACAGCTCGCGCGCAAACCGTCCGTTCACAAAGACGAGTTGATGGCCCACGCCCGCCACCCGGTAGGGTTCCAACTCCGCTTGTGACAACCGCAAATGGCCTTTCGGGTTCAGCCGGAAAGGCGTTCGCGCGATCGGCGCGACGTTGGTGAACCGCCACTCCTCATCGTGCGTGGTGGGGAAGCCAACCTCGCAAAAACGCTCGAATGCGTCCGAGCGCAGCTTGCGCAACCATGGCAAGCCGCAGCCGGCCGCGCTCGCCTCGAACTCGCGGAAATGCTCCAGATAATTTTCCGAAACCTGAGTCGCTACAATCACGCTCGCTCAACCTCACTCTTCGCGCAGCTTTTCTTCAAGGGAGAAGCTGCGCGGTTATCGAATCCCCGGTCTCGGCATAAAGGAAAAATGCTCTACGCTTGCGAAGCTTGCCGCGCGTCGGCCTCGATCGCGCCGTAGCCGTGCTCTTCGAGCTCGAGCGCCAACTCGGGGCCGCCGGAGCGGACGATGCGGCCATCCACCAGCACGTCGACAAAATCGGGAACAATGTAATCGAGCAGGCGCTGGTAGTGCGTGACCAGGATGATGGCGCGCTCCGGGGTGCGCATGGCATTGACGCCTTGAGCCACGATCCTCAGCGCGTCGATATCCAGGCCGGAATCGGTCTCATCGAGCACGGCGAGCTGGGGCTCGAGCACCGCCATCTGCAGGATCTCGTTGCGCTTTTTCTCGCCGCCGGAAAAACCTTCGTTCAGGGAGCGATTCATCAGCTTTTCGTCCATGTCGAGCAGCTTGAGCTTCTGCCTGAACATGGGCAGAAAGTCCATGGCGTCGACCTCGTCCTGCCCGCGGTATTTTCGCATGGCATTGAGCGCCGACCGGAGGAAGTAGGCATTGCTGACGCCGGGAATCTCCACCGGATATTGGAAGGCCATGAATATGCCTTCGCAGGCCGCTTCCTCGGGCTTCATCGCCAACAGATCCTTACCGTTGTAAATCACCTGCCCCGAGGTAACCTCGTAGGTCTCGCGGCGAGCGAGCACCTGCGCCAGCGTGCTCTTTCCCGAGCCGTTCGGTCCCATGACGCAGTGCACTTCGCCGGCATTCACGGTGAGGTCAATGCCTTTGAGAATCTCGTGGTTGTCCACTCTTACGTGAAGATTCCTGATTTCCAGCAAGCTCATCCTCTCGTCCTTACCAGGATTCGTAACTCCCCCACTCAAGCCAAACCAAGGCTTGAATGGGCCACCCAACTCAGCCCTGGCCCACCAGGCACCTAACTATCCGACACTACCTTCCAAGCTCACGCTCAGCAGCTTCTGTGCTTCCACCGCGAACTCCATCGGCAGCTCACGAAAGACGCGCTTGCAAAATCCGTTGACGATCATCGAAACCGCGTCTTCGGCCTTCAGCCCACGCTGCCGCAGATAGAAGAGCTGGTCATCGCCAACCTTCGAAGTGGAAGCCTCGTGCTCCATGCGAGCCGTGGAATTTTTCACCTCAATGTAAGGAAAGGTGTGAGCGCCGCACTTGTCCCCAATCAGGAGCGAATCGCACTGGGTGTAGTTGCGGGCTCCGGTCGCGCTCTTCATGATCTTGACCTGGCCGCGATAGGTGTTCTGGCCGTGGCCGGCGGAGATCCCCTTGGTAACGACGGTGCTGCGCGTGTTCTTGCCGAGGTGGATCATCTTGGTCCCGGTGTCGGCCTGCTGATAATTGTTGGTGAGGGCAACGGAATAAAATTCGCCCACCGAGTTGTCGCCCTGAAGGATGCAGCTCGGATACTTCCATGTAATGGCCGAGCCGGTTTCGACTTGTGTCCAGGAGATCTTCGAGTTCACGCCCAGGCACTTACCGCGCTTGGTCACGAAATTGTAGATTCCGCCTTTGCCATTTTTATCGCCCGGATACCAGTTCTGTACCGTGGAGTACTTGATCGTCGCGTTATCAAGCGCAACCAACTCGACCACGGCGGCGTGCAACTGGTTCTCATCGCGGACAGGCGCCGTACAGCCCTCGAGATAGCTGACGTAGGAGCCCTCGTCGGCGATGATCAACGTGCGCTCGAACTGCCCGGTGTCCGCGGCGTTGATGCGGAAGTAGGTGGACAGCTCCATGGGGCAGCGAACGCCCTTGGGCACATAGACAAAAGAGCCGTCGGTGAAGACGGACGCGTTGAGCGCCGCAAAAAAGTTGTCGCTGTAGGGCACGACCGAACCCAGGTACTTCTGAATCAAGCCGGGATGCTTCTGCACGGCTTCAGAGAACGAGCAGAAGATAATGCCCAACTCCCCCAGCTTCTCCTTGAAGGTCGTCGCCACCGAGACGCTGTCAAAAACAGCATCCACGGCGACGCCCGCGAGCAGCTTGCGCTCCTCGAGCGGGATGCCCAGTTTTTCATAGGTACGCAGAATCTCCGGGTCCAGTTCATCCAGGCTCTTCAGCCCCGGCTTCTGTTTGGGCGCCGAATAGTAAACGATGTCCTGATAGTCGATGGCCGGGTAGTGGATGTTGGCCCACTTCGGCTCGGCTTGCGCCTTCTCGAGCGACATCCAGTGCCGGAATGCCCGCAGCCTCCACTCGAGCATGAACTCGGGCTCATTCTTTTTGTGTGAAATCAAGCGGATGGTCGCTTCATTCAATCCCTTGGGAACCCGCTCTTCTTCGATCGTGGTGACAAAACCCCACTTGTACTCCTGATCCGCGAAATCCCGTATGACCGCCGTATCTGTGCTCATTGCACCCTCTCCGATGAGATGCCGATCGTTGGCACTAACTTGCCGCGCGCATCCGTGATATTTACCACGTGAAGCGGATGAACCAGGTCCGAGAGCATCACCTTCTCCAATGCTCCTCGCACCACTTGGCTGATGATTCGCTGATTGTCTTTGACTGGACAGCAAGTCTCCAGACCGCATAGTCCGGAGGTGTCCGTGCTGCATTCCGTAAGCGCGATCGGACCCTCGAGCGCGACGATGATTTCAGCCACCGAGATCTCTCCCGGAGACTTGGCTAAACTGTATCCGCCCTTGATACCGCGCTGCGAAATCAGCAATCCGCCCTGGTGCAGCGACTTGAGCAACTTGGTGACCGTGGGCAATGGCAACTGCGACTCCTTGGACAAACTGCAGGCCGCGTGCAGCGATTGGTCCTGGCTGCGCGCGATATAGGTCATCAGAACCAGTCCATAGTCCGTCAGTTTGCCGAGCCTAATCATGTGCGGTTTTCCTGGAGCTCACCGGCAATTCATCCGGTTAATTCATTATAGTACCGATTTAGTCTCCTTTCCATCAAGGCAAGCGGGAGCCGCGATTTGTTGCCGCGCAGGCGCTGCTAGCAGGCAACGCAGAGATCCGTTGATCGCACGCGAAATTCCCAAAGAGCGTACCTCAGGGCCTAAAGGCCACATTGATTTGGCTTTATGAGGGATGGGCTTCCATCCCTACCTGCTAGGCCGGAGTTTTCCTCATGATCTTTGCGCCGAGCGCCTCGACTACGCCAAGAGCGCAGATGCCGACGAGCAGGTGAATTATCTGGATGACGATGTGACTGGCTCCGGGAAGCAGCTTCAACTGGGCAAAGCCGACGTATGGCAGCAGAATGGCCCAGGCGATGGCGACGATCGGAAGCGCCGGCGGCACCCGCGCGAGGAACCCTACAAGGCCGATGAGAAGCAGCGCGAGGGTGAGGATGAAGCCGGTGATGATATGGATGTTGAGAAGGCCGGGCGAGCCGGTCCAGAGAACGATGCCAAGAATGAGAGCAACGAGCAAGTCAAGACGCGCCACCCAGCGAAGTACGTTTACGGTACTTGTCATTTTGTCTTCCTTGAGAGGTCATTCATGATTGGCGAAGCTCCCGGCCAGCCATTTTGGCAACTCCGCTGCAGGCAACCTTACTCCTAAATGGAAGGTGCCAAAATCCGCATAGAGCGCGCTGGCTTCATCGAAACGCATTTCATAGATGAGCTTCTTGAAAACCAAGGGATCATCCGCGAATAAATCCACTCCCCACTCCCAGTCATCCCATCCGACGGACCCGGTAATGATCTGCCGAACTTTTCCCGCGTAGCGCCGTCCGATGAGGGAATGGTCATGCATCATGCGCTGCCGTTCAGCCATGGAGGCGGTATACCAGTTCACTTGCTCTCCGCGTTTCCGGTCCATGGGGTAGAAGCAAGCATAGGTCGTGTCGGGAATCGCCGGGCGAAGGCGCCCGGCCATGGCGCCGGCTTGTCTCTTGGCAAGCTCCTCCACAGCCGACTCCCACTCAGGCGTATGCGCCTCATGCCCCTCGGCGGCAAGCGCGGCATACGTTTTGGCCGAAGAGTCGTACAGTCCCAATTCGACCACGGAGAGATAAGAATACTTCGCCTCGAGAAAATCATGCAGCTCGATCTGCGCCAGCTCGAGCTCTACGCGATTCAATTCGACGATTGAATCGCGGAAATGAATCATCATCAGATCGCCCTTGTGGCCCACTTGCGAATATACGGCGGACGCACTTGCCGGGTCACCGCCGGTTCCACTTTCCAACGCTCCCAGCACCTCCGCGGCTTTCTCGGCCATGCGCTTCCGTTCGGGCGGAGAGAGGCGGCGCCAAGCCTTCCAATCGAAGTGAAACATCTGGTGCAATACGCTTGAACCTTCAAGCGTGAGTGGGACAGGAGGCATTTGATCCAATTGAGTTTCCCCTCTTTCTCGACGAACCGGCCGAGTTCTGTATCGATGCTACACTCCGAGAAACTCGAGCGCGGTGCGAGTAAAAACCTCGACATCCTCAAGCGGCGCCAGGTGCCGTCCTGTCAATTCGCAATACTCCGCGCCGGCAATTTCTTCGACCAGCCTTTGACCGTCGGCGGGCGGCGTTACCTGATCGCTGGCGCCGGCAAAAACCAAAGCAGGTTTCCTTATCTGGCCCAGGCTGGGATAGAAGTCCGCGTCGCGGATGGCGGCACAGCAGCTGCGATAGCCCTCGGTCCTGGTCTCGAGAAATGTCTTCAGGGTCGCCGCCATCAGTTCGCTCTCGCGCTCACGAAATTCGGGAGTAAACCAGCGATCCAGTAGCCCGGCGGCAACGGGCGCCAATCCGTGCTGCTCGATCGTGCGAATGCGATCGTTCCACGATTCCGGGGTGCCGATGCGAGCGGCCGTGCTCGCCAGAATGAGCTTGGAGATGCGGCTGCCGGCATGTAAGCCAAGCCAGATGCCTGTCATGCCCCCGATCGAGAGCCCACAAAACATGGCACTGCCGATTTTGAGCGACTCGAGCAACGCGAGTACGTCCATGCCCAGCATCGAGAAGCTATAGTCGCCAGCAGGCATGCCGCTTTGGCCATGACCGCGGGCATCGTACCGCAGAACCCGGTGGCTATTGGTAAAGCCGTTCACCACTGAGTCCCACATATGCAGGTCTGTGCCGAGAGAGTTGGAAAAGACCAGCACCGGGGCGTCAGCCGGCCCTTCCAGCGTGTAGTGGATCGGCAGCTCGTCAAGCTCGGCGTAGGGCATAACTTTCAGAACCGGATATAGAACCCGCCGGCGCCTTCCGAGGTCTGGCGGATGGCGTCCGTATTCAAATACGACCGGTTGAAGGACGGGGTCTTGCCTACCAGGCCGCGATATTGCAATCGCAGTCCAAAATGATTGGTCACGAGGGGATAGTTCACACCTAATTCATAGAGGAACGCCAGCTGGAACTGCTGGTTCAAATGCTGCCCCCCGGTGGTGGTCGGAAGATAGATCGTCCACCCTCCCCCAGCGGTGGCGAAGGGTTCAAAGCCGAGCAGTTTCGGCCCTTGGAACAGGTAGGCTCCAGTGGCCTCGTGCAGGTTGTCCTGCACGTAGAAGGGAAAGCTCGAGTAACGTTCGGAAAAGCGTGTGTAGCTGTAGTTCACCTCATAGCCGAGCCAGGGCTTGAACGATTGCCGCAGAGTGGCCAATCCTCCCATCGATTCGGTGGGACTGTCATGAATGCCGTTGCCGCTCGTCGCCCCAGTCGATTGACCGAAGACACTGATCGCGACGTCGAGATTGTTCAATTTCTGGGCGAAACTCCGGCTGCCGAAGAATGCGCATTGCATCGAGAGAAAGAGGAGCACGAGAAAAGAAAGGGATCTAGAAATAGATGGGATGGACATCGGCTTGCTCGATACTCCTGCGAGACAGAGGGCTCGTTCTTACGGCGCGATCCACGAACTTTCCTAGGATACCTTAGAGCCTGTTCTCAACTCTGAAAACGCAGATTCCTCCACTTCGCTTCACTCCGGATTTCCTGTCGAGAGCGGTGGCGTTGTTCAACGGCATGCGGCTCTCTCTACGGAGAGCCCCACACGTGTTCGTTGCTAGAACTGCGAAGTAGGAAATCCGGGTACGCTCCGGTCGGAATGACAATTTTGCGTTGTGAATGAACGACTCACGACACTAGGTTGGATTGCTCTCGTCGATATATTTCTCGATGCATTGGTCGAGAGTTCCCTGCGCTTCGAGAATGAATTCGATCGCGTCCCGGCCGGCGCCTTGGCCTCCGGGGTTTCTCGTGACGAGGTGGGCCGCGGCTTTCACTTGAGGGCGCGCATTTGGAACCGCGATGGCCAGCCCGCAGAGGCGCATCACGGGCAAATCGATGACATCGTCGCCGACATAGGCGATCGCCTCAATCGCGATCGACTCCTTCTGCATGATCTCGCGCACTGCCTGCATCTTGGATGACTGGCCCATGTAGACATACTCCAGGCGCAGGTCCCGGGCCCGCTGTGCCACGGTTTCAGAGCTGCGTTTGGTGACGATACCGCACTTGATGCCGCCAATCCGGGCGAGCGAGATGCCGGATCCATCATGCGCATTGAAACCTTTGGCTTCGACCAGCTTCCGCGGGGCGTCTTCGAGGGCCGATTGGCTGGAGCCGGCCGCGGGGAAAAACCAGATCGCGCCATCCGTGAGGACGCCATCGACGTCAAAGAGGATCACACGGATTTTGCGGGCACGGTCGGCGGCAGAAACGCTCATCGCTTCATTTTAGGGTCTCTGAACGTAGGGTCTGTGGACACGATTGGGGCGACCGCCGCCCGCCGCGAACCGCCGGATACAACTTTTGTCCGGTGAACCCTTGCATCCCCATTGGGCAAGCGGCATTATAAGAAGTCATGAAACACTCCAGACGATCCTTTCTGCATGTCGCGCTGGCTGGCATCGCGTTCGTCTTATTCTCGCTAACCGTATCCACTGCATCCGCCGCGATTGCGTCATCCGACTCCTCGAAAGCCGCCTCAAAGTGGTCGGGGGACTATGAGTCCGATCCTCCCAAGCCGGGTACCCCCGGCGGCTCGATGAGCTTGAGCCTGGGAACGGATGGATCCGCAACCGTCACGCAAGATTACGGCAAGGGTGAGAGCACCTCCTTCGGGCATTGGACCGACTCCGGGAGTCAGATTACCGTCACTTTCGATCCGGCAGCGGGTACGCCAACCCAGTCCCCCATGACATTTTCCTCGAGCCATGATGGACTTCAGGCAGTCACCTGGGACCATGCCGCATGGGGCAAGCTCACGCCGCCACCCATGAAAAAGGGAGCCGGCAACTGGCACAAGGGCCAGCATCGCTTCTAATATTTTATTTCAGGGCTTCGCGGTGAAGCCGCTCTCGCCCTCTTGCTTTGCTCGCTCCTTCCCAGGGCTCGCTCCGCAATTCACCCCTTTACTCACTTGGGTTTTGGCGGCGAAGCCGCGCCCCGCCGTCCGCGCAGGACCCCCATAACAGGCTCTACAATGAGCCATGTTCCCCCCAGAATCAGGTGACCGTCCGAGCTTCGGAGAGGACGCCGGCCTTGGCGCCCTCGATTGGGCGCACCCGGTGGTTCGCGAGTGGTTTGTGGGCCGCTTTGGCGCCCCGACCGAACCCCAGGAGCTGGGCTGGCCTCGGATCGCCGCCGGCAAACCGGTCCTAATCTCCGCGCCCACGGGTTCGGGCAAGACGCTCGCCGCCTTTCTCATCTGCATCGACAGGCTGCTGCAGAAAGCCATCTCGGGTTCGCTCGATGCGGAAACGGAAGTGGTCTATGTCTCTCCACTCAAGGCGCTCAGCAACGACATTGAGAAGAATCTGGCGGCGCCCCTCAAGGAGATTCAGCAGTTGGCCATGGAGCGCGGCTACCTGTGCCCACAGATCCGCACCGCGGTGCGCACCGGCGACACACTGCCGGCCGAGCGCCGGGCTATGCTCAAACGGCCTCCTCACATCCTCGTCACCACACCCGAATCCCTTTACATTTTGCTGACCGCGGAAAAGAGCCGGAACAACCTGCGGCATGTGCATACGGTGATCGTCGATGAGATTCATGCTGTCGCCGATGACAAGCGGGGGGCCCATCTGGCGCTCACTTTAGAGCGGCTCGACGCTCTCGTCCTTGGTGAAAATCGTCTGAGCGCGGGAGCCCTGGATCACGGATCCGAGCTGCCGCAGCGCATCGGGCTCTCCGCGACGCAAAACCCGATTGAGCTGGTGGCAAAGTTTCTTGGGGGGCGGCAGAGACCTGACGTGTCGATCGTCGAGGTAGGCAGGCGCCGGACGCTCGATCTGGGAATTGAAGTGCCGGAGGAAGAGCTGGGCGCGGTCGCGACCAACGCCATTTGGGACGATATTTACCAGCGCTTGGCCGAGTTGGCCGAACAACATCGATCCACACTGGTCTTCGTCAACACTCGCCGTCTCGCGGAGAGGCTGGCCTATTGCCTGGGCGAGCGCTTAGGGGAGGAGAATGTAGCCGCGCATCACGGGAGCCTCTCGCGCAAGCTGCGGCTCGAGGCCGAGCGCAAGCTCAAGAACGGCGAGATCCGGCTGCTGGTGGCAACCGCCTCGCTTGAGCTGGGCATCGACATCGGCTCGATCGATCTGGTTTGCCAGATCAACTCTCCGCGGGCGATCGCGCCCGGAATGCAGCGCGTGGGCCGCGCCGGGCACTGGCGCGGAGCGATTCCCAAAGGACGCTTCTTCGTCACCACCCGTGACGATCTGATCGAAACGTCGGCGCTGGTTCGCGCCATGCGGGCGGGTGTGCTCGATTCGCTCGAGCTCCCCCCATGTCCGCTGGATGTGCTGATGCAACAGATCGTAGCCGCTTGCGCAGCCGAGCCTTGGGAAGAAGACGCGCTCTACGAGGTGTTCACGCGAGCCACGCCGTATACCGGCCTCACACGCCAGGAGTTTGAAGACCTTCTCTGCCTGCTGACGGAGGGCATCGCCGCTTCCCGCGGGCGATATGGCGCCTATCTGTTGCGCGATCGCGTGCATGGGCACATTCACGCGCGCCGCGGCGCCCGGACCATCGCAATTTCGAATGGCGGCGCCATTCCCGACACTGCGCTCTTTTCCGTCATCGTCCAGCCGGAGGGCGTGCAGATCGCCACACTCGACGAGGACTTTGCCGTCGAGTCTTCTGCCGGCGACGTGATCTTGCTGGGCAATACGAGTTGGCGCATCCAGCGGGTAGAAAGCGCCGGGCGGGTATTGGTCGAGGACGCGCACGGCCAGCCGCCCAATGTGCCCTTCTGGCGCGGCGAGGCCCCGCAACGTACGATCGAGCTCTCCCGCTTTGTCTCCGCTCTGCGGCAAGAGATCAGCGCGCGAACCGGCGACGTTCTCCCCGGCTACGTCAGCCAGACCGATCCCCAGGTAGCGGAAACGGTGGCGTGGCTGAAGCAGGAGTGCGCGGTCGACGATGCCGGCGCCGAACAGATGATCGGCTACATCGTTGCCGGCCGGGCGGTGCTGGGAGCGGTTCCCTCGCTCGATACGATCATCGCCGAACGCTTCTTCGACGAGGGCGGCGGAATGCAGTTGATTCTGCATTCGCCCTTCGGCGGACGCATCAACAAGGCATGGGGGCTGGCGTTGCGCAAGCGCTTTTGCCGCGGCTTCAACTTTGAGCTGCAGGCGGCCGCCACCGACAATGGACTCAACATCTCCCTTGCCGAGCAGCACAGCTTTCCTTTGAGCGACGTCTTTGCCTTCCTAAGCGGGGAGACGGTGAAGGAGCTTCTCGAGCAGGCATCTCTCGATTCACCGATCTTTCGCGCTCGCTGGCGTTGGAGCGCGGGACGCAGTCTGCAACTGTTGCGCTTCAGAAACGGAAAACGCATTCCGCCGCAGATCCAGCGCACACGCTCCGACGATCTGCTGGCCAGCGTCTTTCCTCAAGTGGCCGCATGCCGGGAGAATATTCAGGGCGACATTCGAATTCCCGACCATGCGCTGATTCGCGAAGTCATGAAGGATGTGCTCGGCGAAGCGATGGACCTCGATGGCTTGATCCAACTGTTGGCCGGCATCCGTACCGGCGCGATCCGCTGCGTGGCCGTCGACTCGACCGCTCCCTCGGCCTTCGCCCATGAGCTGCTGAATGCGATGCCCTACGCTTTTCTCGACGATGCGCCGCTCGAGGAGCGCCGGGCGCGCGCCGTCAGCATGCGCGGTCTGGTGCCGGAGAAGGCGTTGGGCGAGGCCTGCCGGCTGGATCCGGAGGCGATCCGGGCAACCCGCGAAGAGTGCTGGCCCGACTTGCGCGACGAGCATGAGCTGCATGATCTGTTGTGCTCGCTCGTTGTTGTGCCGGAGGAAACCGTGGCGGGCGAGCATGCATGGACGCTCTTCTACCCGCGGTTGGCGGCGCAAGGACGAGCCACTGTGGCAGAGCATGCCGGAATGAGATACGTGGTGGCAGCCGAGCGGGCGTCCCACTTGCGAGCCTTATGGCCCGCAGCCGTCTTCGACCGCGATCTCGCATTCGCCAGCCGAGCCGAAGAGCCGGCCGCGGGCGAAGTGGTCGAGAAGACGGTGCAGGGATGGATGGCGCTGCTCGGCCCCGTAACCTCGCGTTGCCTGGGCGCCCGGCTGGCCATCGACCCGGCAGAGATATCGAAGACGATGCTTGCACTCGAGATGCAGGGCACTATCCTGCGCGGGACATTTGAAGGTCCGTGCGAAGCCCGGGGCGAGAGCGCGGAAGCTGCCGGTAAGGATGAAGATGTTGAATGGTGCGAGCGGCGGCTGCTGCAGCGCATTCATAAACGGACGCTGGCCGGACTGCGCCGCCAGATTGAACCGGTCGCGCCCGCACTTTATATGCAATGGCTGCTTCGCTGGCAGCGGGTGGCGCCACAATGTCAGATGCCTGGAGAGCCGGGAGTGCTCGAAGCCTTGCGCTTGCTCGAGGGCTTTGAGGCGCCCGCGATCGAGTGGGAGCGCACGCTCTTGCCCCACCGTGTCGCCGGGTACGATCCGCGATGGCTGGACAGCCTCTGCTTGCAGGGCGTCGTCGGGTGGGGAAGGATCTCGCCGCACCCGGCATTCTCTTCGCGGAATGGTGAATTTTCCCCACCCAGGCGCGTGGTGCCCACAAGCATGGCTCCCGTGACTTTCTTCGTGCGCGCCGAGGCGGAGTGGATGGATCGGTGCCTCGCCGGACGGAAGATCGCGGAAGCAACGCTCGAGGCCTGCCTGAGTGAGTTGGCCAGGCGAATCCGCGCCTGCCTGGCCGAACAGGGAGCCATCTTCGCCGGCGATCTGATGCGCGGTTTGGCCGCGCCTGCCGAAGAGGTGAACCGGGCTTTGTGGGAGTTGGTGGCAGCGGGCCTGGTTACCGCCGACGGCTTCGATAGCCTGCGAGCGCTCATCGACCCCCGGCGCAAGACAGTCTTTCAAGGCGCGTTGAAGAATGTGCGGCGGCCACGAACGACCGCGGGACGCTGGGGCCTGCTCAACGCCGCGAGTCCGCAGGCCGAACAATCGAAAGCCGCGGTCGAGCGCCGCGAGTTGGAAATTGAATCGGCTTGCGCGATGCTGCTGCGCCGCTACGGAGTCGTCTTCCGCGACGTGCTCGAGCGGGAGACGACAGTGCCCGCATGGCGGGAGTTGCTGGGCATCTTCCGCCGCATGGAGGCGCGAGGAACCGTGCGCGGCGGCCGCTTCATCACGGGCTTCGGCGGGGAGCAGTTCGCTCTGCCCGAGGCCGTGGAGTCGCTCCGCGCCATGCGCAGGCTCGAGGACTTCGATGGACCGGTATCGGTCTCGGCCGCCGACCCGTTGAACCTCGTCGGCGTCGTGATCCCAGGGGAGCGGCCTGCCGCCATTCCGGGAAAAACAGTCACCTTCTATGCCGGAGCCGTATGGACGGCGGAGCCGAGCCTCGCCGCACCCGCGATCTGATCAACGGGCTACTCATCTTTGCGAAAATGGGAAGATGCAGGATGAACCACTCCTACCGCGAGCGGCCAGGACGGCGGATACCGCCGCGCCCAAGAAGGATATGGTCGCTCTCAGGGAAGGTGAGGACTTTTACTACGAAGGCTCATTCCTCGTTTTCACTGCGAGCTATCACCTCAAGCGCGGGTACTGTTGCAACTCCGGTTGCCGGCACTGTCCGTACGGCGATGCCGCTCGTAGCCAAGGTAAAATCGCCGGTATGACACAAGCGAACCCATATGCTTCTTTCTTAGGCGACAGAGATGCATTCCAGGTGGTGCGCGAGACGCCGCGACGGCTGCGAGAACTGGTGGACACGCTGGGGGCTGGAGGCCTGGAACGCAGCTTGGGACCCGGGAAATGGCCGGCGCGTAGCATCGTAAGCCACCTGGCGGACTGTGATATTGCCTTTGGGTTTCGGCTTCGGCAGACCATGGCCATCGAAGACCACACAATGCAGCCGTTCGATCAGGACAAGTGGGCGCGTCCCTATGACAGCATCGGCGGCCAACTCGCGCTCGAAGTCTTCACCGCGCTGCGAGGATGGAACCTGGCGCTGATCAAAACGCTGACGGCGGAGGATCTGGCGCGGAAGGCGAACCACCCGGACCTTGGGGAGCTGACGCTGCGCATAATTGTGGAGACGATGGCCGGGCACGACACCAACCACCTGCTACAGATCGAGAAGATTCGC
Source organism: uncultured Acidobacteriaceae bacterium (assembly GCA_963746665.1). GTDB lineage: Bacteria > Acidobacteriota > Terriglobia > Terriglobales > Acidobacteriaceae > PALSA-350. The sequence goes on from CAVVBW010000002.1 coordinate 240,658, forward strand.
GAGCAGTCGCGTTAAGAACCAATCGCCGCCCCGGGAGCGAACGCGATAGGATCGTGCGCAGAGGAATTCGAGCATCATGGATCAAGTCATGGATCGAGTCATGGATAACGTCGCGGATTGCCTGTTTTGCAAAATTATTGCCGGTGAGATCCCCTCGAAAGTGATTTACCAGGACGACTCGACCTACGCCTTCGCGGACATCCGCCCCCAGGCGCCTACCCACTTGCTGATCCTTCCGCGCAAGCACATCGCCTCGCTCGCGCACACCGGCAGCAGCGACGAGGGCGTGTTGGGGCATCTGTTGGCCGTCTCCGCGGAGATCGCCCGCAAAGCAGGACTCTCGGACGGCTACCGCGTCGTCGTCAACACGGGCAACGACGGCGGCCAGACGGTCGATCACTTGCATCTTCACCTGCTGGGGGGCCGCGCCATGCATTGGCCTCCCGGCTAGGTGCTGCGCGGACGGCGGGACGCCGCTTCGCGGCCATTCGTGGTTGCTGGCGCGCCAGAGGGTGAATTGCGAGCGAGCGCTGGGAAGGCGCGAGCAGAGCAAGAGGGCAAAGCGCTTTAGCGCGGGCCCTCAAATATAGTGTGCCGTGGTGCGGAACGAAAGGATTTGCCATCCATGCAGACGCCGGTATTTGCCATCCGGGCAGACGCCGCTTCTCTCCCCAGCAAGCACAGCTTGCCGGGGACCCCGATTTCGCGGCCATTCGTGGATGCTGACGCGCCCGCGAGCTGTGGAATTTAGCAGAAATCTCCGCAGCATCTTAGATGTGAATTTTTCAAGCGCTCGTTGTCCGTTCAGCCGAGAACGGAAAAACTAAGCCCGCGTCCCAAAATTGTTGCTCCCACTTGGTGGCGCGGGCCATCCCACATTTGAGCGTTGGATTGACGCCTGGGAGGTCCAATCATGGGCACTTGGATAAGACATCGATATCTCTCATCGCTTGCAATGCTCGTCGTGGCGGGAGCGCTCACGCTCGGCGGCTGCAGCAGAAGTGGCAACCAGCAGGCAAGCTCTCCAGCCGCGCAACCACAAAATCCCCAGCCTGAAAATACACAGCCTGGAGGGCAGCCCGCGGCTGCTGCGGGAAATGTTCCCGCACCGGGCTCGCCCAGCTCGTCTAGCTCGCCTAGCTCGCCTGCCACGTCAGAGGCGGCGCCTCCTCCACCCGCTCCACCGGCCCAACCAACCACGCTAGATATTCCGAATGGGACTCACTTGCGTGTTCGTCTGGACCAGGATCTGGGATCGAAGATCAGCCAAACAGGCGATTCCTTCAGCGCTACTGTGGCCGACGATGTGGTGGTGGATGGAACCACGGTGATTCCCCGAGGATCGCACGCCGAGGGCACGGTGATCGACGCGAAGCCGCTGGGGCGCTTTAAGGGCGCGGCCGCGCTGGAATTGCGACTGGAACGGGTCAGGACAAAATGGGGCAGCTATCGGGTCTCGACCAGCACGATTGACAGAGCCGAGTCGGGCAAAGGCAAGCGCAGTGCAGGGTTCATCGGCGGGGGCGGCGGATTTGGCGGCCTGGTCGGCGGTCTGGCCGGCGGCGGCAAAGGCGCCCTGATCGGCGTACTTGCCGGGGCGGGCGCCGGCACCGCGGGGTCAGCTTTCACCGGGAACAAGCAGATTGTTCTGCCTGCGGAAACGCTACTCACGTTCCGGCTGGAGCGCTCGGTCCATGTGACTGAATAGCGTGCTGCCCGCACGGGCACACGCGGCTTCGCCGCCACTGTGGTTGCTGACGCGCCCGTGTGCGGTGGTACGGAACGGAGGGCGAGAGCGCTTTAAGGCGGAGCCCTCCAATCTTGAGAGCGGCTTCACCGCCGTCCGCCTAGGACTCACCACAGCAGTTTCAGTGCGAATTGAACTTGCCGCGACGTTGTCGCGGTGCTGTTGATCACGCCGGCCGTGCCGGACAATCCGCTGGGGTTCGCGGCGGTCGGTGGCGTAAAGAGGATGAGGTTCGGTGTATTGAAGTTGGCGCGGTTGAGGATGTTGAAGAGCTCCGCTCGAAATTGGAGAGACAAGCGCTCGTGAATCGTCGTGTCCTTCAACGCGGAGAAATCCCAGGTTGCGAGACCAGGACCGCTGTAACTGTCTCGCGCCACATTTCCATAGAATCCGCTCGCGGAAGGAGGTGCGATGAACGCATTCGTATTGAACCACTGGCTGGGTTTTCCGAGAACCGCGTTGCCGTGAAACGCAGGATTCAGGAAGGGGCGAACCGGATTCCGTGTATCTCCATTGTTCGACGGGTTATAGCTGAGCTGAGGCGTAAGAGGAAAGCCGCTTTGCAGCGTCACGATGGAGTCGACCGTCCAACCGCTGGCCGCAGTGTTGGCGACGCCATGTAGGCTGCCCCAATAACGCTTCCCGTACCCGATCGGTAAAGCGTACGTCCCGGCGATAACGCTCACGTTGCGGACATCGAAATTCGCCGGTCCCCAATCCGCCCGGAGATTGTAGGGATTGGACGCGAGCGCGGGTTCGCCCCCCGAAGTCGTAGAGTTCAGCGAATCCCCATCGTCGAGAGCCTTTGACCAGGTATAGACCCCCCGCAGTGACAATCCTTCGCTGAAGCGGTGATTGACATCCAGTTGGAGGGAGTTGTAGAAGCTGTCCGCCTCCGAGAACCACGTCCATGTATTGGCCAGCGCGGAGTTGGCTCTGGTTGTGGTTGGAATGTAGAAGCTTCCTTTGGGCACCGGTGCTCCGGCCAAGGGCGAACCGGCAGGAAAGCCCGCGGTGATCGCCGCCGGAGGGGCGGTGGGATAAGTAGCCGAGCAGGGCGCGGACGGGCAAATCACCGGAGCGGGCGTGTTCGCGTCGATGCCGAGGATCTCATGGTATCCATGCGATCCGACGTATCCCAGGGTGAGGGTCGTATCCTTCGCCAGTTGCTGTTCGATGCGTACTGAATATGAGATTAGAGTCGGTGTCTTCAGATTGGGCTGGACGCCCCCGGGCACTATCTTCGCGGCCGCGGGAGCAGCAGCACTGGGCGAGACCGGAAATTGCGAGACAGTGAAATTAGCGATGCTGTAGGCGGTATTGAACGGCGCATTCTGGTCCGTTCGATACCCCAGCGCGTCCTGCAGATCGTTGTACATGCCAAAGGCGGCACGAACTACCGTCTTGTTGCGCGAGGGGCTCCACGCCAGGCCAATTCGCGGCTGCGGAAGAAATTTCGCGTTGTTGACGGTAAAGACGGAATTGCCTACGGTCGGCAGCGTCGAGATCATCCCACCGGTGCCTACGGTTGGGTTCGCGGAGACCACTGAACCGGTGAACGTGTATGTTGAAGCACGCCCGTGAGCTTCATTCCAGCCGTTTGTGAACTCATCGCGAAAGCCGAGAGACACCGTCAGCGCAGGGGTCACACGGATTACATCTTCCGCATACCAGGCGCCGAGCCACGAACGCCAGTTCATTTCCGTTGGCTGCGGAGTGTATAGAAAACTGCTGGTGGTGCCTTGAAGAAAAGTTGCCAGGCTGGCGAAGGTGGCTTGGCCGAATTGACTGAGCGCCAGCTCTTCGTTGGACTGCACCCGCTGAAACCATACTCCCAAATTCAGCCGATGCCGCCCTCGCGTAAGGTCGACGTGGTCATCATATGTAAAAAGATTCCTATGAACGGAGAGGTTGCTGCCGTTATTGCTCCCGGCAAGACCAATGGAGGCCTGGGGGTTCGAGGCAGCGCTTCCTCCGACCACGACCGCGCCCACGGGATGGCCGCTGAGGAATCCTGGAACGCTGGCGGCTGGCGAGCCGGGCGTGGGTTCGCCTGTGAAGTAGTAGCTCGCCCGTGAGAAGCCGACTCGGGCCGTATTGAGCAACTGCGGTGAGAAAATGTGAGTCTCGTCCAAACTGAGGACCTGTTCGCGGAGACTTTCAACGTCCGTGCTATAGGGATCGGCAGTCGTGGCTGTGAAGTCGTCGCTGTCGTCGATGGTGTAGACGGCGCTCGAAGAGTCTTTCCCGGAAAAGATGCGGTCCAGCCGCGCCGTCCCAAAATCGTCGCGGATGGTTTGCAGCGGGCTGCTGAAGACCTGTGCGATCCCGTTGAAGTCGGGTGCATTGGCGGCGGGCGTGGGCCACAAGGCAAGCAGCGGTTGGACGCTCGGGACGGCGCTTGCCCGGGAAGCGAGGTCCGGCACGAAAGCAGCGGATGTTTGATGCAGATTCTGGCGAAATCCCTCGTAGTTGCCGAACAAGAATGTTTTGTTCTTCTGAATTGGACCGCCGAGAGCGGCCCCGAACTGATTGCGCTGATAGGGCGGAACGGAGCTCTGATCGAAGTAATTGGGAGCATCGAACGCACTGTTGCGGATGAATTCGTACACACTTCCGTGCAGTTGGTTTGTTCCCGACTGGGTGATGATCGACACTTGAGCACCCGGCCGCTTTCCATATTCGGCGCCATAAGAGTCGCGGAGCACATTGAATTCGCGAACCGCGTCCACACCGAGCAGCAACTGGCTCGTGCCTCCCGGCTGCATGTTATTTTCCGCCGCACCGGTAAATTCCACGCCGTTCAGCAGGAATAGATTTTGCTGGGGCCTGTTGCCCGAGACGGCGAAGTTGTTCCCGACGGTGGAGTTCGATACTCCAATCCCTCCGGTCTTCTGCGAAGTGAAATTAACGACTCCCGGATTCAGCGTGAGCAGTTCGTCGTAGCTCCGTCCGTTCAGGGGCAGGTCTTCTATTTCCCGTTCGCCGACCAACCCGGAGATGTCCGTGGTTGTGAGGCTTACCGGCGGGGCATCCGCGTCCACCGTCACTTGTTGGCTGACTTCTCCCACTCGCAAACTCAGATCGACAGTGGCGTCCTGCCCAACGGCAAGACGAATTCCCGTCCTGATTTCCTGCTCGAATCCCTCTTTCGTCGCGTGAATCTCGTACTCTCCCACGGGAAGGTCGAACACTCCGTAATGACCGTTCGCATCCGTGGTCGTGGCGCGGCTTAGCCCGGTGTTCACATTGTTCACCGTCACCGCGGCGGCGGCTACAGCCGCGCCAGACGGGTCTTGGATCAATCCCGAAACACTCGCCGTCACTTGAGAGAAGGCCAGAGGCGCGGCGGAAACAACAAGAAGAAACACGAAGAACGCAAGGATAGGGGAAGACGAACGCAATCTCATTTCAAAACCCTTCGAATCGAAAGATGAGCGGTAGCGGAAGTTCTGCCGGTCAAAAGCCTGGGACAGACTATATCTTTTAATTCGATTTCAATCATTATGTCAAATCGACTCTAGACGATTCGTCGCGAAACCTACCCGGGATTTGCCATCCAGGCAGGCGCCGCTTCTCACCCCAGCAAGCACAGCTTGCCGGGGACCCCGATTTCGCGGCCATTCGTGGTTGCTCAGCGCCCCGACATCCATGGTGTGGAACGGAAAGCGAGAGCGCGGTGATGGTGCCCCACCCTCGCTGCGCGAGGGATTTGCCATCCAGGCAAACGCCGCTTCTCACCCCAGCAAGCACAGCTTGCCGGGGATCCCGATTTCGCGGCCATCTGTGGCTGCTCAGCGCCCCGGGCTCGGGATGACAATTTGGGGGTGAATTGCGGAGTGAGCCTGGGGAGGGGCGAGCAGAGCAAGCCGGGGTCCCCGGCAAGCTGTGCTTGCTGGGGTGGAAGAGGGCAAAGCGCGACAGATTGCGGGAAAACGCGCCGAAGCAACAAGCGAGGCGCTAGACAATGTCTGGATCGGCAATGAGTCACGCTAGGTCTTGTGCGTTTAACAGGCCGCCGATCTGTTTTCCCGCAGTCTGTTTAGCGCGGGCCCTGCAATATCAGGCGCAGTGGCTTAGGCTTCGGCTGGCTCCAGAGCTTCATCGAGCCCGTGACGCCGCAGCAGATTGGGCAGGTTCTGCGAGAAGGCGGAACGTGGCATCACCATGTCGCAGCCTGCTTCGATGGCTTTTGCCTTCAGGTCGCCTTGCAGGTGGGAGAGAAAGCCGATGACGGAGGTCCCCCGTTTCAGCTTGCTCTTGATACGCGGAATCAACGTGAGGGGTTTGGCGCTGACATTGTTGAGGTCAAAGACAATCAGCGACGGGCGATCGGCCTCTGGAGCTTCCATCAACCGGGCAACAATATCCTTGTCCGCCTTCACAAAACCAACCTTCACGCCCAGCTTTCTCGCCGTCTCTTGAATCTTCGCGAGCACAAAGAGGTCTTCGATGAAGCAGTAGATGCGGGTGGGAGCGTCTTCGCGGATCGGCTGAACGACGGCATCGGCCGGAGCCGATTCGGTATAGGAGCCATTGTGCCCGTTGCCGCGAAATTCCATGGTGGAGGGGGGGACATCCGCCATGTTTCCATTCACCGTACGGTAGCTGTGATCCATGGGACCCACAAAGGTTTGCTGCCGGCGCGGCTTGTTCTTACGACGGCCGCCGCCTTGTGCGTTGCTGCCGTTTCCATTGTTGCCTTTGGCGGTGAATCTGTTTTGGGCGGGTTTGGCCTTATGGGTTTGCTTGGCCGGGGGCGGTTGTTGGCCGTTCTCATTGACATGGCTCTTCGCCTGTCCGGTTGCATATCCCTTACGTCTGCGGCGCCGGCGGCGATGCCCTTGCCCTTGCGATGGCCCCGAAGCCGGTTGAGTCTGATTAGACTGAAGCTGGGGCTGATCCTGTTCTGTTGTCATGCATGCACTTCCTGGTGCGTTGGCTTAGTCTTTTGAGCTTGCCCCGGGATTGCCTATCTTCGAAGAAGGAGAAGGCAAGAACCGGCAGAAACTCACAATTCCACTTGATCGGCGACTAGCTGTCGCCTCCGGCACACTCGATGGGGACAAATCCGAAGGATGCGATTCGAGGTGGAACGTATGGGTTGATCTTTCAAAACAGCGTATTTGGTGCCTGTGTCTGCCGCTATTTGCAGGCCTCGCGACGATCACCGCACTATGGTCTGCACGTGAGACGCGGCATTCAAGCTTTTTGACTCTCGAGAATTGCGGCGATCCGGGTTCTTAGCGATCCGGGCTTTCGGCGATCCAGGTTATCCGTTCCTGGCTCGCACATCCTGGTTCTCAGATCTTGGTTCTCAGATCTTGCGCTTTTAAAACCCTGGTTCTCAAACTACGAGCACCGGCGTCAGCCGCTTGCTAGACAAACTTCAGCATACACATGTCGACCCACTGAGAGCAAGAGGAATCGAAAACCGGTAGTGGTGCATTTTGCGGGAGCTCGACCTCAGGGGCTAAAGCCCGATGTTTTGGCTCTTCAGGATGGCAGGGCTAAAGCCCTGCCCTACCAGCCCTGCCCTACCAAACTGCCCTACCAAACTGCACCTCTACCCGAAGAGCTAACTGCCCGTATAGCAGAAAGGCCACCTTTGCAGGCGGCCTTTCTGTCCATGGCCAGTCACTGGCCCCCCTGAAAATACCCGGCGGGGAAACCCCTGCGGGAAAAACGTTGATCCGGTCCCGGACGGTCCCTTTGGAACCGTCTCTGGTGGCCGAATCAATTGCCCGCTCGCTCACTGCTAATCTTGGCGCTCGCTGTTGGCGCTTACTTTAATGCAGTTTTCATGCCGTTTAGTATTCCATTTATTTTCATACGATTATCAATCATTTCGGTCCGCTCGTTCCGGTTTATGGAAGTGAATGCGGCAACACAATCCGTGATTTCATAGATTCGAGATAGGATTCGAGGCAAAGCTACTTCTGACAATGTGGGCAGTAGTGGGTACCCCTGCCGGCCACGGTCACCCTGCGAATCGGCGTGCCACAGACCAGACACGGCTGCCCTGTCCGCAAGTAAACTCTGTGCTCCATCTGAAAGAGGCCGGGCTCCCCGGCCGCATCGACATAGTCAGAAACCGACGATCCGCCGAGAGAAATTGCCTCCCGAAGCACACGCTCCAGGCTGGCGCGCAGACAGTTCAACTCAGCCCGCTTCAGCCGCGCCGCCATCCGCCGCGGCCGAATCCCGGCCCGGAAGAGGCTCTCATCCGCATAGATATTCCCCACTCCCTGCAGCAGCTTTTGGTTTAGCAATGCGGCCTTGATCGAAGTTCGCCTGCCCCGAAACAGCTGAGCAAAGTCGTCGGAGGAGATGGTCAGCGGTTCCCGGCCGCTGCCGATAAACCTCTCCGCTCGCCCGGCCGGCGCTCCATAGAGCGCCATGCGCCCGAACCGGCGCGGATCGACAAAGCGCAACTCCCTGCCCGAATCCAGATGAAGAATTCCATGCGTATGCGGGGGGACCGGGCTCTCCGCATCGGCGACGAGCAATCTGCCCGTCATACCCAGGTGCACCACCCACTGCGCCGATGTTTTCTCCCCACGCCTTCTCGACCGGCTCGCGCCTTGCGGGCGATCGAGCACTTTTTCCCCGAGATCGAAGACAATGTGCTTTCCCACGCGAAAGACACGCTCGATGCGTTTGCCCGGGAGCGCCTTCGCCATGACTTGCGGAGGCGATTGAAAGGGTTCGCGCTTCTCGCTGAACCAGACCGCTCGAATTCGCTCCCCGCGCAGGCGCTCATCGACGCCCCGCGCGATTGTCTCGACTTCAGGCAGCTCCGGCATGAGTCCATTGTCGCAGAGCCGGCACAGCAAGACAGGCCTCTCTCCCACCACTTGGTCGGCTCGGGAGCAGCGTTATATCATCATGTTTCGGCTGCACGTAAAGCACGCGCTCTCTCACCGCTCAGAGAGCGTGTCTTTGAAGGGCATAAACCGTGTTCACAAGGACTGATGGGAGTTCATGCGAGCTAAAACCGCGGTGGTACTCGGCGCCCAATGGGGCGATGAAGGCAAGGGGAAGATCGTCGATGTTCTCTCCGGAGAATTTTCCGTTGTAGCCCGCTATGCAGGCGGTCATAACGCCGGACACACGGTCATCATCCGAGGAAAGAAATTTATTTTGCAGTTGGTGCCCTGCGGCGTTCTGCGCCCCGACTGCCGTGCCGTCATCGGCAATGGCGTGGTTCTCGATCCGATGGCTTTCCTGGCGGAAGTGGGCAAGCTGCGCGAACTCGGCGTCAACGTCGATCAGCAGCTTTTTGTTTCCAATCGAGCCCAGGTGATCCTCCCTTACCACCGCATGATCGAACTGGCGTCGGAGAACGCTCCCGGCCGGCAGAGGATCGGCACCACCAGCCGGGGCATCGGTCCGGCCTACGAGGACAAAATGGCGCGAGGCGGACTGCGCGTTGTGGATCTGCTCAACCGCCCGCTCCTCAAGACGCACATCGAGAATGCGTGCCATGAGAAGAATGCCATCGCTCATGCGCTCTTCGGCACCGATCCCCTCGATCCCATCGAGATGTATGAGCAGTATGCCCGGGCGGCCGAGCTTATCCGGCCTTTCGTTACCGACACGGCCGTTCTTCTGAACCAGGCGATTCGCGACGGAGAGAGCGTGATGTTCGAAGGCGCTCAAGGCACGATGCTCGATATCGACCATGGCACTTATCCGTTTGTGACCTCCTCCTCGGCCACCGCCGGGGGCGCCGTCATTGGTACCGGCGTCCCCCCTACCTCCATCGGCACCGTCATCGGCGTCACCAAGGCCTACGTCACTCGCGTGGGAGAGGGACCCTTCCCTACGGAAATCAACGACGGGAACGGGGAGCTGCTGCGCACCCGCGGCCAGGAATATGGAGCGGTGACCGGCCGGCCCCGCCGTTGCGGCTGGCTCGATTTGCCGCTCTTGCGCTATTCCAACCAGATCAATGGAACGGAGTGGCTCGTAATCACCAAGTTGGATGTCCTGGATGCGCTCGACGAGATCCCGGTCTGCACCGGGTATTGCATTGACGGCCGGTCGAGCGACACGGTCCCAGCCGACGTGCACGGCATCGAACAGGTTGTGCCGGTTTACACCAAACTGAAGGGCTGGAAGACTTCGACGGAGGGCGCCCCGAATTTTGCGGCGCTGCCACAGGCCGCGCAGGACTATCTGCGCTTTCTCGAAGCTGAGTCGGGCGCCAGTATCGGCATGGTTTCGACCGGCCCTGACCGCGACCAGACGATGAACCTTCCCGGCTTCGCCGAGGCACTCCATTCCGTGCGACCATGAGCGAGATTAAGTTCATAACAGGCTCTTCATAACAGGCACTGGGAATTGCCAGATAGGATCACGATCTATGGTCAGTTACATCGTACGTATGCGATTTTCTCCGGAGGATCACGAAAAGTTAATCGAGATCCTGCGCGAGCTGGCGCTGGCCTCGCGCCAGGAGCCCGGATGCGTGACTTTTGTCCCTCACACCCTCGAGATGGATCCAAACACGGTCGTAATTTACGAACAGTATCGCGACCGCGCCGCCAGCGAGTTCCACCGCACCACTCCACACTTTCAAAAACTCGCGGTCGGCGGCCTCTATCAGCTCATGCGCGAGCGCGAAGTTGAGAATTTAACAGCCGTTATTTAAACGCTCTCGCGAAATCCCAAAATCCGAGCGGAGCCGCCTTCCGGCCCGATTTCAGCGCATCGAATTTTCGCGCCTCGACCCCCCTCGCATCAGTCGCGGCGGGCAAGACAGCCCCTGGATGGCTAACTCTTTTCCGCCACTCGCAATCCAACTTGAGAAGCGTTGCGTTCAGAGGGCAAACATGTCACTCTGCTGTTTCCCCCTTTGCATCGCAATTCGGCGCGGATTACCATCCCGGTACGCTTATGCGCGCACGGTCCGAGCATCGTTTGCCCTTCCAAACGGTCAGCAAACTGGCCGTGATCCTGGTATTGTCTTGTTGGGCTTCTCTCCCGGCGCACGCCTTTTTCCCTCACCATGACAACCTGCACAAGGAAATTGAGGGTTTGGAGATGGAATGGCGGCGGGCGCAGCTCAGCAACAACATTCCGGTGATTGACCGCCTGCTGGCCGATGACTATCTGGGGATCAGCGCCTTGGGCACGCTTGAAACCAAAGGGGATGTCCTGGCCACGCACCGCGCCGGAAACCCAAAGCTCACGCAAATGGATCTCAGCGACGTCAAGATCCGCATCTATGGGGACACTGCCGTCGTCACCTCGAAAGTCGATCTTCGCGGGCAAAACGACGGACGCGATGTCAGCGGACACTATCGCTATACCCGGGTCTACAACGATCGCAACGGCCAATGGAAGATTGTGAGCTTCGAATCCAGCCGCGTGCCCGAATCCAACCTCGCGCGCGCCGAGAAGCCCTGAGGATCTCCAATTAATGCAGGGCCCGCGCTAAACAGACTACGGGAAAACAGATCGGCGGCCTGTTGAATGCACAAGACCTAGCCTGACTCATTGCCGATCCAGACATTCTCTTGCGCCTCGCTTGTTGCTTCGGCGCGTTTTCCCGCAGTCTGTCGCGCTTTGCCCTCTTCCACCCCAGCAAGCACAGCTTGCCGGGGACCCCGGTTTGCTTTGCTCGCCTCTTCCCAGGGCTCGCTCCGCAATTCACCCCTTACTTCTTATTGCAGGGCTTCGCAGTGAAACCGCTCTCGCCCTCTTGCTTTGCTCGCCCCTTCCCAGGGCTCGCTCCGCAATTCACCCCTTACTTCTTATTGCAGGGCTCCGCAGTGAAGCTGCTCTCGCCCTCTTGCTCTGCTCGCCCCTTCCCAGGGCTCGCTCCGCAATTCACCCGTTTCCTGAGATTGCAGGGCTTCGCGGTGGAGCTGCTCTCGCCCTCTTGCTCTGCTCGCCCCTTCCCAGGGCTCGCTCCGCAATTCACCCGTTTCCTAAGATTGCAGGGCTTCGCGGTGAAGCCGCTCTCGCCCTCTTCCACCCCGGTTTGCTTTGCTCGCCCCTCCCCAATCCCTTCTAGGTCTCCATATTTCTTGCGGCGGCCATAATGGCATCCGCCACGGCCGCTGCTTCAACCATAGGGCGCACTTCATGCGTGCGCACCAGATCCGCTCCCGCCAGGATCGCGGCCGTTGCAGCCGCAAGGGAGGCGTTCCCGCGCTCGGCCGCCGCAGGCTCGACTCCGCCGCGGATGGAAGCCAGCGTTCGCCCGAGAAAGGACTTGCGCGAGACGCCGGCGAGCAAGGGCTGCCCTAAGGTTCTCAGCTCCTTCATGCCCGCCATCAACTCGTAATTTTCCCGGAAGATCTTGCCAAACCCAAAGCCTGGGTCGAGGACAATGCGTTCCCGCAGGATTCCGGCGCCAAGCGCCGCGTCCAGTTGCCGCTTCAATTCGCGCCTGACTAGGGGCACGACCTGCCCTTCGGCCAACTTCGGCAGAGTGCGCCACTCCTGCGGCCGGCCGCGGGTATGCATCAGCACCAACCCCGAGTGCGCTTCCGCGCAAACGGCGGCCAATGCCCGATCCCACAGAAGACCGCTTACGTCGTTCACGATCTCGACTCCGGCGCGGAGCGCCGCCTGCGCTGTCTCGGCTTTATATGTATCGACAGAGAGAATCGCCTCAGGCCGGAGCCGCAGCACCTCTTCGATCACCGGAACGACGCGATCGATCTCCTCGCTTGCGCCGATCGCCTCATACTCTCCGGGCCGCGTCGATTCGCCCCCCAGGTCGACGATCGCTGCGCCTTGCTCGAACATTGCCAAAGCGCCGTCCACGGCGGCTGCCGGCGTCCGATAGCGGCCACCGTCGGAAAAGGAGTCGGGGGTCACATTGATCACGCCCATCACCACGGTTCGCTCTCCCAGGGCGAGAGACCTCGTGCGCAATCGCCACTCGAAAGACGAACGCCGGATGAAAGGCATCGCTACATTTTAGTGCTGGCCGCGCTTTATTAGAGGGCCCGCGCTAAAGCGCTTCGCCCTCTTGCTTTGCTCGCCCCTTCCCTGGGCTCGCTCCGCAATTCACCCCTTCCCTAATATTGCAGGGCTTTGCAGTGAAACCACTCTCGCCCTCTTGCTTTGCTCGCCCCTTGCGGCGCCATTCGTGGTTGCTGACTCGCCGAAGACAGCGGGTGTTGAACGGAATGCAAGGGACTCTTCAACAGTGGAATCCCACCCTTGACTTCGTCAAGAATGGGGCACCCAAGGACCGCGACCGGGACAGAACGAGAACCGCAGATCCCTCGACTGCGCTCGGGATGACAAAAGCTGATGGGCGAAGCGCTTTAGCGCGGGCCCTGCATTATTAGGAGAAGGGGTGAATTGCGGAGCGAGCCCTGGGAAGGGGCGAGCATAGCAAGAGGGCGAGAGCAGTTTCACCGCGAAGCCCTGCAATATTGGGAGCGCTGGCAAGGGGCGAGCAAAGCAAGAGGGCGAGAGCGCTTTAGCGCGGGCCCTGGAATGGAAGCTAAAAGCCCTTACAATAGGACTCCATGCGATCGCGTCTACGCGTTCTCTTTCTCGTGTTCCGCTCTCTCGCCGTGCTCCCACTCGTGCTGCTTGCCTCCGCCAATCACGCGCAGAAAACCACGTCTGCGCCCGCGCACGCCAGATCGACCGCATCGCTCGGGAGAACCATCGACGCGCTTCTGGCGCAGCCCGCTTCGGCCTATGCTCACTGGGGAATCTCGGTCGTCACGCTCAGCGGAAAGCCGATCTATGCCCTCAACGATGGTCAGCACTTTCATCCGGCCTCGAACACGAAGCTCATCACCACGGCGGCGGCCTTCGCTCTGCTGCCTGGTGGACTGACCTTTACCACGCGCGTCGTCGGCAGCACGGCCCCCGACGCCTCCGGGACAGTCCATGGAGACCTCATCATCCTCGGTGTGGGAGACGCCAATATTTCGGCGAGAACGATTCCCTACGACGGCAGAACCGAGCGCCCGGGTCCACCGCTGGCCGCGCTCGAGCAGATGGCCGATCAGATCGTTCTTGACGGAGTCCATTCGGTCGCGGGCGACATTGTCGGCGACGATACCTGGTTTCCCTTCGAGCGTTATGGCTACGGCTGGACTTGGGACGACCTCGAGTGGGGTTATGGCGCGCCGGTTTCCGCGCTCACGGTGAACGACAATGTGGTCTACCTGAACATCATGCCCGCCGCCGAGGTGGGAGAAACCGCGCTCGCCTCGTGGCTTCCCGGCACGTCGTACTACACGCTGGAGAATTCGCTGATCACCGCCGATCCACAGGCGGTCCAAAAACCTGGCATCGACCGGCAGCCCGGCTCGCTCAGCGTCCGCATATTTGGCCAAACGCCCCTGGGCAAGGATGGAGTGCACGCCGCCCTCGCCATCGAAGATCCCGCGGAATATGCCGCGCGGTCACTCAAGGAAATGCTGGCTGCGCGCGGGGTTCAGATCAGCGGCATAGCCAAGGCGCGTCATCGCCTGCCCGCGGACACGGGCGAATATCTCCGCGAGCAAGAGCAGCCGATCGAACTGCATCCGGTTTCTCTCGCCACCGTCGAATCCCCCACCGCGGGCGAGACTATCCTCGCTACACACGTCTCCCCGCCTCTCGACCAGACTCTCGTGGTCATCAACAAAGTGAGCCAGAACCTTCACGCCGATATCATGCTCAGGACCCTGGGCAAGCTCGAAGGCGCGGATGGCTCGGTGGTCGAGGGCGCGCGCGTCGTCCGCCAGTTCCTCATCCAAGCCGGAATCCCCGCCGGCGATTTTCTCTTTTTTGACGGCTCGGGCCTCTCCCAACAAGATCTGGCAACCCCTCGGGCATTTACCACCCTGCTCAGCTATGCGGCACAACAGAGCTGGGGCGAGCAATTCCGCGCTTCTCTCCCGGTCGGCGGCGTCGACGGCACTCTGAATGGGCGATTCAAGCAGCCGCTGCTCAAAGGCAAGGTCTTCGCCAAGACTGGGACGCTGGCCGAAGACGCTTCTTTGAGCGGATATCTGATTGCCGCCAGCGGACAAACCGTGGCCTTCTCCATCTTGTCCGGCGATCATCGGCCAGGCGGCAATCCGGACCCGACAATCGATAAGATCGTCGCGGCCATTGCGCTCGCCAACTAAAAGGCGACCAACTAGGACCCCTTTCGAGGCGCGCTATGATCGACATTGGACCTGGAACCTCTTATTCACTTGAAGACTTCGTTTTTCATCCCGGCCAAAACGTCTTTCGTCCTCGCCATGGCGCTCATGGGATTGACCGGATTGACCGGTTGCAAGCATCTCCCTCCCTCGAAACCGCTCAGTGAGCTCACGCCGCAAGAGCTCGCCGGCCACCAGGTCTTTGCCACGGAGTGCGCCCGTTGTCACTATGCCGACTCGGAACGGGGCAAGAAGGGCCCGGGGCTCGAAGGCCTTTTCCGCATGAAGGATTTACCCAGCGGCCGAACGGCAAACGACGATCGCGTGACCGACATTATCTTGCACGGCTATAGCATGATGCCCGCCCTGGGGAATGAAATCGGCAGCCAGCAGCTGACGGATTTGCTGGCCTACCTGCACACGCTATGAAAACACCGGCACCTCCGCCCCTGGCCGACACGCCGCGCGACCTTCCGCTGCCGGGCATGGCGGCCATCGCTCTCTGGATGCTGGGGCTCGCGCTCCTGGGCGTCATCGGCGTGCTCACCGGGCACTATCCGGCGCGCGCGCTCAAAATCTCCATTCTCATTCTCTCCACCTTCTTTGCCCTCGCCGGTCTGGGACTCATCCGCAAGCGCCGTTGGGGATGGGCGCTCACGCTTGGCGGCGTCGTTCTCTCGATGACCTTCGCCGGGTACAACTTCTTCCATTTGCACCAGACTCAATGGATCGTGATGGCTCTCGCCAACTTCGTCTTCTTCCTCTATCTCGTACGGCCCCAGGTCACCGAACGTCTGAAATAACGAACGCTTTACAATGGGGAACAGTGATGGACCTGGTACAAATCGAGACTGGCCCGCCAGTCCCAGCACGCAAGCCCGAGTGGCTCAAGGCGCGCGCACCCATGGGCGCCCGCTATCACCAGCTCAAGAGTCTGGCCCGCTCGCTCAACCTACACACGGTATGCGAGTCAGCCCACTGCCCGAACATCGGAGAGTGCTGGAACCAGCGGACGGCGACTTTTATGATGCTGGGGAATCGCTGCACGCGCCATTGCGGTTTCTGCGCTGTCCCCAAGGGCCGGCCCGACCCCATCGATTTCGATGAGCCCCGGCGAGTCGCCGAAGCCGTCGCCGCCCTTGAACTCAAGCACGCCGTCATCACCAGCGTGAATCGCGATGACGATATTCTGGGCGGCGCGCGCGCCTTTGCGCTGGTGATTGAAGAGATTCGGCGCCAGGCGCCGGAGTGCCAGGTCGAAGTCCTCATCCCGGACTTCCAGGGCAGAAAGGAAGCGATTCGCATCGTGGTCGAGGCCGAACCCGAGGTTCTGAACCATAACACCGAATCGGTGCCGCGCCTCTACCGTGCCGTCCGCTCCGGAGCACGCTATGAACGAACCCTCGCGCTGCTCGGCTACGCGAAGGTCCTCAATCCGCGCATGGTGACCAAGAGCGGCGTCATGGCCGGACTAGGAGAAGAGATGCACGAGCTGCTCGAGGTCTACCGCGATCTGGCGGCCGCCGGTGTCGATGTGCTCACGATCGGTCAATACCTGCGGCCGTCGAAGGATCATCTGCCCATGGCGCGCTACTATACCCCTGACGAGTTCGTCTACATGAAGCAGGAAGCTCTCAGAATGGGGTTTCGCCACGTCGAATCCGGTCCCCTCGTTCGTTCGTCGTATCATGCGCGGGAACAGGCCGAGGCAAGCGGTGTCACTCGCCTGAGTTAGAAGATCTAGAGCCTGTTCTTAGCTTCTGGGACGGCACCAGAGCATTCCGATTCACAAGAGACGGGGAAGAAGAAGATGGCAGTTTCGATAATGGCTGGAATTCCGGCCCTCAAGGATACATACCAACAACTCAAATCGCGCATGGAGAAGGCGGTCACCGATTTCCGCGCCAACCTGGCGTCGACGCGCACGGGCCGCGCCTCGGTTCACATGCTGGACCAGGTCAAGGTCTCCTACTACGGCACCGATACGCCTCTCAATCAGGTGGCCCAAGTCACGGCTCCGGATCCGAACTTAATTTTGATCCAGCCCTGGGACCCCAGCATCATTGGCGAGATCGAAAAATCTCTGCGCACCGCCGACCTCGGCTTCAATCCGCAAAATGACGGCAAGGTCGTTCGCGTGCCCATTCCTCCGATGACGGAGGAGCGCCGGCGCGAAGTGGTCAAGCACCTCAACAAGGCCCTCGAGGAGCACCGTACCGGCGTCCGCAATATCCGTCGCGACGGCAACGATCTGATCAAGAAGGCCGCCAAAGAGAAGCAGATCTCCGAAGACGAGGAGAAGCGCTCGCTCGAAGAGATTCAAAAGCTTACCGACGAAGAGATCAGGCGGATGGAAGAGATGTCCAAGCAGAAGGAAAAGGAAGTCATGCAGGTCTGAAAGAAATACAGGGATTCTTCCGCCGGCCCTGCCCTTGCCTTCCATTCAGGGTCAGGCCCGGCGTCAGAATGACGGCTGCGTTGCGGGAGTCCGATGCGCTCATCTCTGAGATTTTCATTAAACCGGTTTCGCGGCGAATCGATGCTTGCCGAAAAGACCTCTTTGTCGGAGCAATTATTCCTTGCTCCTCCCTTCACCGAAGACGTGGTCGAGGCGATTCGTCTGATTGCAACTCGCTTGCCGCTTAAGGCGGACGAGGCCTCCCGCCTTCTCTGGCAAAGGGAGAGCAACGCGGCTTCAGAAAGCGAATATGAAGCGGTCGCGCCGATTTTCGAGGGTGTTGCCAAGCCGAAACGGGTTCTCGAGATCGGCCCCGGATTTGGCCGTTCCGTGGTGTTCTTCGAGAAGAAGGGACTTTGGGAAGGCGGCGAAATCAGCCTTTACGATGCCGATGGCGCCGAGACCAAATACAAGCAAAAGTACTATGACCATCCCCCGAAATGGCCCGACATCTCGTCTTTCTGCGGGAACCTGGCGCTCTTGCGCAGCATCCTCGACTTTAACGGCGTGACGAATTACCGGCTCTTCGACGCCGCGCAGATTTCGCTCAAGGCTCTGCCGGGTCCCTACGATTTGATTTATGGCTTCTTCAGCATCGGCTTCCACTGGTCTCTCGAATACTACTTGGACGATCTCGACCCGCTGCTCCATCCGGCAAGCCTGCTACTGTGCACCTTGAACAAAAGCTTTCGCCCCTTTCCCCGGCTTGAGGAGTACTCGACCCGCGTCCTCGAATGCAGCGAGATCAAGAAGAACTCCGCCCCACTGCATCTGCTTTTGCTCAGCAAGGGTCCGCTGCCGGCGGTGGGGCGATCGCTCGCAGACGTCTTTCCGGACCAACGGTGACGGTTGTCAGTTGTCAGTTGTCAGCTGTCAGTTCTCAGGCGAGCGAGCAACCACGAATGGCGCCGAAGGCGCGTGTACCTGGACGGTCAGTCCGCGACGCTGTGGTCGAGAATGACCTTCCATCCTGCATCTGTCTTCTCGAAGACCAGCGAGAAGATTCCCCCGGTGTCGCCGCCTCCGGCCTGGGTGCGTTCGAGATGAAAGTTCCCCGTCACCACCGCGTGGCTGGGCCCCAAGATGCGGATGGCGATGTTGGTGAAACTCAGCTTGCCCATTGCCGCGGGGTTTGAGTAGGCCTTCTTGTAGCGATTCAGGATCAAATCGTAGCCATACTCGACTGTCTTGCCCACAAACGCCGTCTGCGGTGAGTTGGCATAGCCTTGCATAAAGGCATCTACGTCTCCGCGGTTCCAGGCGGCGGCCTGGTCCTCAAGGACCTGGCGAATTGCCTGCTCGTCCGAGCCGGTCTGGGCCCTGGCGATCAATGACGGCCAAGCCACGACGAAAGTGAAAACCAGCGCAAAAAGAATTCGATATCGATGTATAGAGTTCGGCATAAAGTTCGCTCTGTGGCGGGGCGGCCAGGCCCATTGTAGGAGTGCGGGCGCGCTCCTACAATGCATTATGCCGCCCTTGAAAACCGTCCGTACCGCGTGCTCGCCATCCCGGCTTTTGCTCTAGACTGGGACAGACGATGCCGTTCGCCGCGGGGTTCCAATGCGCAGGGTGTGGAGAGTGGAATGAGACCATGGTGGACGAATCCGCTGGGAAAAGGCAACAGTATGTCGAAGACTGCCAGGTCTGCTGCAAACCCAACCTCCTCTCCATCTCGTGGGACGGCACGAGCGAGGAATTCTTCATTTCGGCTGAACCTGAGAGCTGACGATCCAGGTTTATCCCGCAGGGAAGATGGGATCGATCCTTGAGAAAAAGGTGGGGACCGAGGTTCTCTCCGTTGCCCGCGTCTCTTCTGAGCGGCGCCCGAGCGAGTTCGGAGTTGGGAAGTACCCCTTCCGTCACATATAATCGCTCTTTCCTGGGCGAGTAAGGTGAATTGCCGGGCAAGCGCTCAAAAAGGCGCGAGGTGCCGGGCCGCACGGGTACGCGCACCTTGCGGCGCAAAAGCAGTGGGGCTCGCGAGAGCGGTTTTTCCGCGAACCCCTTAAATAGAAGCTAAGGGGTGAATTGCCGGTGAGCCCCTGAATCGGGCTCACCGGCAAGAGGGCGAAGCGCTTTAGCGCGGGCCCTGAAATAGAAGTAGTGAGGGTGTGCCTATTCTTCCGGTCAATTCAGGGAGCCTCCGCTCCTGGTTTCTAAAGTACAAAGCCGTGCGCCCGCTACTTCTCCGGATGTGCAGAACCCTATTGATGTTTCTTCTCTGTTCAGCCACCTTGACCGCCTGGGCGCAGCAAGACATCATCCGGCAGATTCGGGTCATCGGCAACCGCCGCATTCCCAAGGAGACGATCCTCGCCCGGCTTTTCACCCACGAGGGCGATCCGTACGACGCTTCATCGATCGAGCGCGATTTTAACTCGCTCTGGAATACGGGTTACTTCGAGGATCTCAAGATCGAGCGGGAAGATACCGCGAATGGCGTCATTCTCGACATCGTCGTCCGCGAGAAGCCGACGATCCGTGAAATCAACTACAAGGGCTTGAACTCCGTCTCGACCTCCGATGTTTTGGACCGGTTCAAGAAAGAGCATGTGTCCCTCTCGCAAGAGAGTCCCTACGACCCCACCGTTTTGGCGCACGCGACCGATGTGATCCGCGAGATGCTCGCCGAACACGGCCATCAATTCGCGACCGTCAAGACAGATGTCCGGACGATTCCCCCGTCATCGGTTTCCGTCAACTTCAATGTGAAGGAAGGCCCGACCGTCAAGGTGGGAAACATCACATTTTCCGGCAACCAGGCGGTCAGCTCCCGCGATCTGCGCGACGCGATGCAGAATTTAAAGCCAATCGGCATCCCGCACTCGATCTTCTTCGAGAATCTCCTGGGGCGCACCTATGACGCGAGCAAGCTCGAGGAAGATACCGAGCGGGTGCGGCGCGCTCTGCAAGACCGCGGCTTCTTTCGCGGCGAGGTCGCCGAGCCCGTTACCCATATCCGCAATGAGGGCGGCCTGTCGTTCATTACCTTTCGTCCCCGCAAGGGCAAGCGGATCGATATCCGCATCCCGATCCAAGAAGGCGACCGCTACCACCTCGGCGGCATTACATTTACCGGCAACCAGGCCGTGAAGAACGTCCGATTATTGCGCAATCAGTTCCCCACGAAAGACGGCGCGCTTTTCAATGCCACGGCCATCGGCAAGGGACTGGACAATCTTCGCAAAGCTTATGGCGCTCTGGGTTATATCAACTTCACTGCCGTGCCCACCCCGCGCGTGGACGACACCAAGCACCTGGTGTTTCTCGACGTGGATATCGACGAGGGCAAGCCCTTCTATGTTTCGCGCATCGAGTTCCAGGGCAACACCATTACGCGCGACCGCGTCATCCGCCGGGAGCTGCTCCTCGAAGAAGGACAGATCTACAACAGCAATCTGTGGGAAGCCAGCATCCTGCGTCTCAACCAGCTCGACTATTTCGATACGCTCAAGGTCGATGCCGACTCCGAACTCCATCAGGACGCGGACAACGGCACCGTCTCTCTCCTGCTGAAAGTGCATGAGAAGGGCAAGAACTCCATTGGACTCAATGGCGGCGTCAGCGGACTGGCAGGCGCATTCCTCGGCCTGAACTACCAGACCAACAATTTCCTGGGCCTCGGCGAGACGTTGAGCGTGCAGGCCAACCTGGGCAATCTCTCGCGTACCTTCCTCTTCGGCTTTAACGAACCCTATCTGCGCAACCGCCCCCTCAGCGTGGGCTTTCAGATCTTCTCGAACAAGTACGATTACAACTCGGCGCGCAATTACGCGAACGTGACCGGGGTATCGACAAACTTGACCTCGGCGCAGCAATCGCTGGTTCAGAACTACAACCAGTCTTCGACCGGACTGAATTTTTCCGTCAGCTATCCGCTGCGCCGCTCCTTCAAGCGTGTCGGCATCACGTACAACTGGAGCAAGGCTTCGATCACCACCTTTAGCCAGGCTTCAGCCAACCTCTTCGAAACGCTGAATTTTCGCGGTGGACAGATCCAGGGCCCGAACGCTCTGTCGGGCATTTTTACCAGCGCCGTCTCTCTCAGCTTTGCAGACAACAACGTCGGCCCGAGCGCCTTTAAGCCTCGCTTCGGCCATGACCTCACCGCGGCCATCAATACAGCCGGCATCTTTGGCAACGTTCGTTATTTCTCGCCCGTCGTGCAGTACAAGGAGTTCTGGGCGATGTCGGGTATAAGGCCAAACAAAGAAGGGCGCAACGTCGTTGGATTTCGCATCCAGGGTGCGTACATCCAGGGCTTTGGCAGCGATGTCGCTCCTCCCAATAACCGCTTCTTTGCAGGCGGCGAAGGCGATATTCGCGGCTTCGATGTTCGCGCGGTCACCCCGTATGCCTTTATTCCCGTCCGTCAGAACGTGCCTTTGACCAATCCCGACGGCTCACCTGTGCCCATCGATCCCCAGAACTACACGCTGGGCAACATTCAGATTCCCATCCCTATTTACCGCCCGGTGTCGGTCGGGGGCGATTTCCAGGTCACGACCAATCTTGAATACCGCATCCCCCTCGAAGGCCCGGTCACCTTCGTTCTGTTCGACGACTTTGGCATCAACCCGGTCCTACATCAGTCTCAGCTCCTGCAAAGCGTAGAGGGCGCCGATACGCTCAACGCGCCCCTTTACGGCTGCACTTCTTACTTCAATGGCGCCTGCCAGGGCGGTCAGGCCATCCATTTTACCCGCGAAATTATTCCCATCTCGGGCACCAATTGGCAGCCCCGCATGTCTGGCGGCGGAGAACTCGATGTCATCCTTCCTATCGTGAATGCGCCTTTCCGCATCTACTATGCCTTCAACCCGATTCGCTTGTATGAGCAGGTGCAGGGCGAGAGTCTCATCACGCGCAGTATGTTCCCCGCCGGCGGAGCCGGGGATTATACCTACGCGCAGGCGATCCAAAATTACAACTCGCTGCTCCAGTTCCGCGAGCCGCGCAAGACCTTCCGCGTGACGGTCAGCACTACGTTTTGAGGCATTCCCGATAGCAGCGGCATTTCCCCCTGAAATTCCGCGCCGGGGCATCCGTTTTCGTCTGGCTCACCCTCCGTTGACGCTCTCAGGGTAGGCACCTATAATTCCTTAGGTTCCCAAGAAGTCATCTCTCTGTGCCTAGTCTTTCGCCATCCTGGCAACCAACCCCCGATCAGGGAACTGCCCTACGACTATGAGCAAGAGGTAGACCGGGGCGTGAGAAGAGTTGCCTCCGTGAGAGAGCGGGCGGCCGGGATCTAAGATTGAAGGAGTTTGCTATTTACATGAAGCGTTCGTTGACAGTTGTTTGCCTGCTCGCGTCAGCCGTTGGAGCGAGTTCCGTTGTATTCGCGAGCTCCGCCGGGGCACAAACACCCGCGGCAGAGCCACCGTCGGCTCCATCGCCAGCCGGAGCCGCTCCCAGTTTTCCGGCCGGTCCCGCCAAGGTTGCCGTGATCGTCTTTCAGCAGGCCGTAGCCTCGACCAACGAAGGGCAGCGCAGTTTCGCCCAGCTGCGTGACAAATTCGCGCCGAAACAAGCCCAATTGAAGACCCAGAGCGATGAAGTCGATTCGCTCAAGAAGGAACTCCAGGACGCCGGCCCCAACCTGAGCGACCAGGAGCGGGATAGCCGGCTCAAGACCATCGATGATAAGACGAAGGCCCTGCAGCGGGTCGCGGAAGACGATCAGAACGACTTCAACACCCAGATGAACGACATGTATCAGGCGCTGGCGCAAAAAGTCTATGTCACCGTAGACAAGTACGCCAAGCAAAACGGCTTCACGGTCGTGCTTGACGCCAGCCAACAGCAGAGCTCGCCCGTTCTCTGGATCAACCCTGGCGTCGATATCACGAAGGCCGTGGTGGATGCTTACAACGCGAGCTCGGGTGTCGCCGCCCCGGCAGCACCAGCCGCTCCGAAACCAGCCAGTTCGACACGTCCGGCTACCCCGCGCTCCACCACTCCCACGACCCATCCCAGTACCACCCACACGGCTCCGGCTCCGCAACAGTAGAAAAATCCGTCACCCGCCAGCGGCCCAGCTTCTCGCTGGGTCGCTGGGTCGCAGGATCGCTGGGGTCGCTGGCAGCAAGCGGGACCTGGCGATAGTCCGATCGCCCGCCGGGAGCAGGGCACGAACCATGGATTCCTAACCATGGATTCCTGTGGAAAAAAATGTGGAAGGCCGAGGATCGTCCTCGGCAAAATCCTAAAGGCGCCGCGCCAGGCGATTTATCCTTCGCCTACGTCCCATGGAACTACTGTATTTTCATTAGCTTAGAAGGCGGCGGATCTGGAACTGGGACGCAAAGCGGGATTCCGCCCGCGAGAAAATGCAGCTGGAGCTTTTCCACAAAGCTGATTAGGACCCGATGAAACTGGGAACTACCAGTCCTCAGTTTTCAGTGCTCAGACGGACAACTGACGACTGGCAACTGCTTTACTTGCTGGAGTCCTCGCCCAGCTTAAGCACGGCCAAAAACGCTTCCTGCGGAATGTCCACTTTGCCCACGCGCTTCATGCGCTTTTTGCCTTCCTTCTGCTTTTCCAGCAGCTTGCGCTTCCGGCTGATATCCCCCCCGTAGCACTTGGCGATGACATTCTTGCGCAGCGCAGCGACGGTTTCCCGGGCCACGATCTTCGAGCCGATGGCCGCCTGGATGGCGACCTCAAACATCTGCCTGGGAATGAGCTCGCGCATTTTGGATACCAGAGCACGTCCGCGGTCATAGGCAAAATCGCGGTGCACGATAATCGACAGCGCATCGACCGGTTCGCCGGAAACCAAAATGTCCAGTTTCACCATCGGAGATTGCCACATCCCGGTAAGCTGATAGTCGAGCGAAGCATAGCCGCGGGACACTGACTTGAGGCGGTCATAGAAGTCCAGCACGATCTCGTTGAGCGGCAGCTCGTAAGTCAGCATCACGCGCGTGGGCGTCACATATTCAAAGTTCTGCTGACGGCCGCGCTTCTCCTCGACGAGCTTGAGGATTCCGCCTACGTACTCTTCGTTGGTGAGAATCGTCGCCTTGATGACCGGCTCTTCGACCTTCTCGATGTTGCTCGGGTCCGGCCAACTGGAAGGATTATCCACTTCAACCACCTTCCCATCCGTCAGCGTGATTTTGTAGCGCACGCCGGGAGCCGTGGTGATCAGATCCAGGTCAAACTCGCGCTCCAGCCTCTCCTGGATGATTTCCATGTGCAGCAGTCCCAAAAATCCGCAGCGGAATCCGAAACCGAGCGCCACCGAGCTCTCCGGCTCAAAGAAAAAGGACGAGTCGTTGAGCCGCAGCTTCTCGAGCGCATCGCGCAACAGCGTGTGCTCATGGGAATCGACCGTGTATAGGCCGGCAAAGACCATCGACTTGATATCTTCAAAGCCGGGGAGCTGCGCTGCCGCCGGGCGCCCATCCTCCGTCACCGTGTCGCCGATCTTGGTATCCGTCACGTTCTTGATGGTGGCGGAAAAAAACCCGACCTCGCCGGCGGAGAGCTCGGCGATCTCGACCGGCTTGGGCGTCAGCACGCCCAACGATTCCACATCGAAGACACGGCCATTCGACATGAGCCGGATTCTGGAGTCTTTCTTCAGCCGGCCGTTGATGACGCGCACCAGCACGATCACTCCGCGATAGGAGTCGAACCAGGAGTCGAAGATCAGCGCCTGCAGCGGCGCTTCCGCATCTCCGGCAGGAGGAGGCAGGCGGGTGACAATGGCCTCGAGCACATCGGCCACGCCCAGACCGGTCTTTGCACTTACCGGGATCGCGTCGGTACTATCGACACCTATGGCAGATTCGATCATCTCCTGCGTACGCAGCACGTCGGCGCTGGGCAGATCGATTTTGTTGATCACCGGGATCATATCGAGACCGTTGTTGATCGCGAGATGAGCGTTCGCCAATGTTTGCGCCTCGACGCCTTGGGAGGCGTCGACCACCAGCAGGGCACCCTCGCATGAGGCCAGGGACCGCGATACCTCGTAGGAAAAATCCACGTGTCCCGGAGTATCGATAAGGTTGAACTGGTAGGTTTGGCCATCCTTGGCGAGATAGTTCATGCGCACGGCATGCGCCTTGATGGTGATTCCCCGCTCGCGCTCGAGATCCATGACGTCCAACACCTGGGCCTGCATCTCCCGCGCCGTCACTGCGCCCGTCAATTCGAGCAAGCGGTCGGAAAGGGTGGATTTGCCGTGATCGATGTGCGCGATGATCGCGAAATTGCGGATGTGTTTGCTATCCATGATAGGGATGGGATGGGAACCAGTTGGATGCGGAGTTGCTCACAGCACTAGGATCCCGTTTAGAAGCTCTAACCCGCATTTCTCACAGCGTTTGACGCCACCTCTATTGACGAACCGCCTGCAAATGGTGAGAAATCCGCTCTAAAAGCCATTCTTCGCGATCTTATCACTCACCCGCACGCGCCCTCCGGGCCATACAATTGAGAGATTCGGAGAACTCGCCTTCGTTCGGGTTTGCGCAACAGAGGCTTTGCCGGGGGCTCGGCGCTGCTGCGGGAATGGGCCTTCGTACAACGGAAAAGATTGCCTCGACACCCGCGGGGGAGTAGCGTTTCAACAGGGCTCAAGGAAAAACACGCTATCGCATGGTTGTTTCAAAATTCTTCGCTCTGAACGCGGCCTTTGCCGTGACCGTTCTGGCGCTCGCCGGCTGTGGGGCACAGAAGCCCGTGAGTTCTGCTCAAGCGAAGCAGCCCCAGGCGAACGCCCCGGCTCTCGAAAAGCCCACCGCGGCTCCCGCATCCAGCCCCTCGGCCAATCCACCCGTCGCTGCCGCCGCCAATCCCCAGCAACAAGATCTGATTCATTCCGTTGAGCTTGCCTATCAGAACGGTGTCGATCAGTATCACGCCGGCAAGTTGCAGACGGCGAGGTCCGACTTCGACCATGCAATCGATCTCATGCTGATGAGCAAGTTCGATCTTAAGAGCGATCCTTTGCTCGCGAGCGAGTTTGACCGCGTAGTGGATGCGATCAATACCCTAGAGATCGAGGCTCTGAAGCAAGGCAATGGATTCGCACCCAAGGTAGAACCCTCGCCAGTCGACATCGCCAACGACGTCACGTTCCCGGTCGACCCGAACATCAAGGCGCAGGCGATTGCGGAGCTCAAGACGACCCAGTCCGACCTTCCGCTGGTGATCAACGATCCGGTTGCCGGCTACATCAATTACTTCTCCTCGCACGGCCGCACAACTCTAATGCGTTCGCTCGAACGCGCGGGCCGTTATCGCGACATGATCTCCCGCGTCCTGGCCCAGGAAGGGGTCCCTCAGGACCTTATTTACCAAGCCGTCGCCGAATCCGGTTTCCAACCCCAGGCAGTGAATTCACGCTCCGGTGCGGGCGGCATGTGGCAGTTTATGCCCTCGGGGCCTTACGGGCTCACCCGCAATGGCTGGTATGACGAGCGCTTCGATCCCGAAAAATCGACGATCGCCTATGCCCGCTACATGAAAGAGCTCTACAGCCAGCTGGGCGACTGGTATCTGGCCATGGCCGCTTACGATTGGGGACCGGGCAACGTGCAACGTTCCGTCGAGCGTACCGGGTATGCCGACTTCTGGGAGCTCTATCGCCGCAACGTGCTGCCGAAGGAAACGAAGAATTACGTTCCCATCATCATCGCCGCGGCGATTATGGCCAAAAACCCCCAGCAATATGGCCTCGAGTCGTTGAGCCCCGACCCCCCGTTGGTTACCGACACCGTAACCGCGGATTCAAGCGTCGATCTGCAGCTGGTCGCCGATATCGTCGAGGCGCCGATTCAAGAAATTATCGGACTCAATCCCAGCCTGCTGCGGATGGCCACTCCCGCAGATACACCCTTTGAACTCCATCTCCCCGCGGGCACAAAGGATCTGTACGACAAGCGCATTGCGGAGATTCCCGAGGACAAGCGGGCTCTTTGGCGTTTTCACAAGGTCGTGCCGGGAGAATCGCTGGCGGAAATCGCTCGTGACTACCGCGTCACTACTTCCGAGCTCGCCTTCGTGAACCAGATCGCCCCTGACGACGATCTTAGTTCGACCGAATCGCTCGTCATCCCGGTTCCACCTGCACCCTCGGTCGGCAGAGTTGCCCGCCTTACCCGCTATCGTGTCCAGCGCGGCGATACCGTGGTGACCGTCTCCGATCGCTTTAACATTACCGTTCAGCAGCTGCGCCGGTGGAATCAATTGCGCTCGAATACATTGGAGCCGGGGCGCCAGCTCTACGTGGCCGAACCTGCCCACGTTGGCCGTTCGCGGAAGACGGGCAAAACGCGGGCGGCGGCGCACCCTAAGACATTGTCCCAGACACAAACGGCCGCCGCACAGTAATCAGGTCTGCTCACACAACTGGAGTGGATGCGTCTCCCCGGATGGCGAATGCGTCTGCATCTTATCTATGCAGCTTTCCATTATGAAAAGCGGCGCACAACCGCTTGTGGACAGCGCATAGCAACAAGTGAAATGCTCTAGAGAATGAATTCGCGCTTGCGTTCGTTGGCATCCCGTTGCATGCTGTTGCTATAATCCCGGCCGCAGGCAATTGCGCAACTTGCAGTTGCGTTTACGCCAATTCCGAAGTAAACAAAGCCCTGGAGGCAGAAGAATGCAGAACCAACACAAGCTCTATGCGTATAACGATGGCGAGTTTGAACCCGAGGCGGATGACTTTTCGGAAGAGGTAGAGGATGCGTTTGGCGACGATGACGAGGAGGAAGAGGAAGTGAGTGTTTCTCTCTCTTCCGACGACGATGAAGACATCGACGACGCCGACGACGAGGGCTCAGGATCGCATGCCGAGACTTCGACGCCATATCGCGCGACTGAAAGCGCCAAGTCTTCTTCAAGCGCCCGCCCTGCAGCCAGAAAGGCGGCCAAGAAAGCCTCAACCGAGGCAGCTCCCGCGGCCAAGCCTATAGAGCAGGCTCCCCCCAAGAAGGCCCCGGCGAAGAAGGCCGCGGCCGGGAAGCAAGCGCCAGCCAAGAAGGCCGCCGCCAAATCCGCGGCCAAGAAAGCACCGAAAAAAATAGCCGGAAAACCTGCGGCGGCCAAGAAAGCCGCTACCAAGAAGGTAGCCAAGAAGGCCGCCAAAAAGACCTCGGCCAAGAAAGCCGCTACCAAGAAGGTAGCCAAGAAGGCCGCCAAAAAGACGGCGAAGAAAGCCACGTCCAAAAAGACCGGAAAAAAGTCCGGGGGTAAGAAAAAGAAATAGCTCATTGGAAGACAAGGACGCCCGGCCAGGAGCCGGGCTTCTTTGCGTTTGTGTATTTGTAAAAATGGTCTGCCCTGTAGGGGCGAGGTGAGCGGAACGATGAGGGGGACGGCGCTGGTGTTGAGAAGGCGTACTGCGGCTGTGGCACTTGGATTTGCCTTCGTTTGGCTGGCCCTCTCCGCGTCGGCGCAAGGCAACGAGAACTTCAAGGCCCGGCTCGCCACGGTGCCGATGGAGGCCTCGATGCGGGCCAGGGTCGCAGGTACCGGCTCGGCCACCGCGGTGCTAACGGGCACCAAGCTTTCGGTCAGTGGAAGCTTTGCGGGGCTGAAGTCGCCCGCGACTACCGCGCACCTCTACCAGGGGCAAGTCGTCGGAGTGCGCGGCTCAGCTATTTTCGACCTCACGGTGACCCCCGCGGCGAGTGGATCCATCTCGGGTTCTTTCTCGGGTTCTATCTCGGGTTCTTTCGATTTGACTGCGGCACAGGCAGAGAGCTTAAGGCAAGGGAAGTTTTACATTCAGGTTGACAGCGAGAAAGCTCCTGATGGCAATCTGTGGGGTTGGCTCGGTCATTAGGAGGTTTCGACCATGTTTAATTTGCGACGACATTCTATGCTTGCGCTATTGACCGCTGTTGGCGGGTGCGTCATGGCCGCGGCTCAGCAACGGCCAGCCGCGGGGCCCTTCACGGCCGAGCAGGCAAATGCCGGACGCGAAGCGTACGTGCAGAATTGCGCGAGTTGCCATCAGGCCGATCTGGCCGGGCATTTTGAGGCGCCGCCGCTCGCCGGCGCGGCTTTTATGGCTACCTGGGGTCCCCGCCAAACCAGCGCCCTGACCTCCTTTATGCAGTCGGCGATGCCGCCGGGGAATGCCGGCGACCTCGGTGCGCAGGCGTATGCGGATATTACCGCGTTCATTCTTCGGGCCAACGGCTCGCAGCCGGGCAGCCAGACGCTGACGGCGGTGACTGCCGTCCAGATCGGTTCGGTGGCCACCGGTGTCGTTACCCTGCCTCCCGCCCCGCGCGCCGGAGGCGCGACCGCGCAAGCGGGGCAAGCGGCCGGTGGCGATGGCGCTCCGCGTCGTCCAACGGCGCCGACTGGGCTGACGATCACCGGGGAAGTGAAGAATTATGTGCCCGTCACCGATGAAATGCTGGCCCATCCCGATCCCGGCGACTGGTTGATGATCCGGCGGAACTATCAGGCATGGAGCTACAGTCCGCTTGACCAGGTCACGGCGAAAAACGTGCAGGGGCTTACCCTGGCATGGGTGTTGGCGATGAACGACGGCGGCGCGAACGAGCCCACGCCGATCGTCCATAACGGGATCATTTACCTGGCGAATCCAGACAACATGGTGCAGGCAATCGACGGGCGCACCGGCGATATTATCTGGGAGAACCGCATCGGTCCGATGGCGCGCATCGCCTACGGCGCCACGCGCAGCCTAGGCATTTATCAGGACAACGTATTTCTAGCCACGACCGATGCGAAGCTGGTTGCGCTCGACGCCACGAACCGGTAAGGTCGTCTGGACGACCGTGATCGCCGATAGCAAGAAGGGCTATAGCGACACCAGCGGTCCCATCATTATTCATGGGAAGGTCGTGCAGGGCCTCATGGGATGCGACCGCTACAAAGAGGACGGCTGTTTCATCAGCGCCTATGACGCCGAAAGCGGCAAGCAGCTCTGGAAGTTCGAGACAGACGCGCGCGAAGGCCAGCCTGGAGGAGATACGTGGGGCTCGCTTCCGAACCTCTTGCGGGCCGGCGGCGACACGTGGATTACCGGAAGTTACGATCCCGACCTTAATTTAACCTACTGGGGAATCGCGCAGGCGAAGCCCTGGAT
This sequence comes from uncultured Acidobacteriaceae bacterium, assembly GCA_963746665.1. Taxonomy (GTDB): domain Bacteria; phylum Acidobacteriota; class Terriglobia; order Terriglobales; family Acidobacteriaceae; genus PALSA-350. The sequence continues at coordinate 271,080 of CAVVBW010000002.1, forward strand.
GCGCTCCAGCCGCGGAGCGAAGCCGGGGGACACGGAACTCTATACCAGTTCCACGGTTGCGCTCAATCCGGACACCGGCAAACTGGTGTGGTACTTCCAGCATGTGCCGAGCGAAGCGCTCGATCTCGACGTAGTATTCGAGCGCGTCCTGGTCGACATCGGCAATCAGAAGGATCTCTTCACGATCGGCAAGGACGGCATTCTGTGGAAGCTCAATCGCCAGAATGGCAGCTTTCTCGACGAGAAGGAGACGCTCTTCCAGAACATATTCTCTAACATCGACGCGAAGACCGGCGCCGTGACTTACCGGGACGACATCGTCAACGAGCACGAGGGCCAGTGGATCGAAGCCTGTCCCAGCAGCGCGGGCGGCCACGACTGGCAAGCCTCCAGTTACGATCCCCCTACCGGTCAACTGATTATTCCGCTCGCCCAAATCTGTTTGGACACGATGGCGCGCCCGGTCGAGTACAAGGATGGCGCTGGGGGCGGTTCGGCAGAGCGGCGCTTTTTTGAAATGCCCGGCACCGATGGCAACCTGGGCAGACTCTCGGCCTATGACCTCAAGACCATGAAGCGGACCTGGTCCATCCAGCAACGGGCGCCATTCCAGACGGCCGTGCTGTCGACGGCCGGCGGAATCGCATTCGTGGGCGACCTTGACCGGTACTTCAGGGCCGTGGACGTAAAGACCGGCGCGACCCTCTGGGAAACGCGGCTGGGGACCTCGGTGCAGGGTTTCCCTGTTTCATTCACCGCGGGCGGCAAGCAATACATTGCCGTGACCACCGGTCTTGGCGGCGGCAGCCCGAGAAACGCCCCGGATGTCCTCGCGCCTGATATTCACTACCCTGCGAACGGCAACGCGATCTATGTCTTTGCTTTGCCCGACAAGAAGTAGGAAAGGGTGCTTTGCACGAAAGCCAATCGGTCACTTGATTCATCGACTGACTGATTGCCTGAGCAAGACTGCCGGGCGCATCCCGGCCGAACATTCATTTCGAACAGGAGAATCCGCCACATGAAAAGCTTTCGTATGTTGACTTCATTTTTCGCGCTTCAAGTGATGATTACCGCGGGCCTTCTCTTGCCGCGGGCGGCCCAAGCTCAGTTTGGAGGCTCCCCGGAGCAGGTTGCCGCACAAAAGGCGCTCGAAAATACCTATCCCGAGATGAAGATCACCGACCAATTTCTCCATCTCAGCGTTCCTGGCGAAACGATTGGTCAAACCGCAGGGGTTGCCGTCAATTCAAAAGGTCATCTGTTCGTATACTCACGCACGAACCCCGAGGGGATGGCCCGCGGAGGGAACGCCGCTATGCTCTTCGAATTCGACCAGAACTACAAATTCGTCAAAGAGTGGGGTCCCCATAACTACGCCGAGTCATTCGCACATGTCGTCCGCGTCGATAAGCAGGACAACGTTTGGACCGTCGACGAGGGTTCGGGCATGGTAGTCAAGTTCAATCCGGAGGCCCTGCCGGTGTTTTGGCTAGGCCGGACCCCGGAGGCGATCGATTACCTGCAACAATATGTCCAGCACTTTGTCAATCCGAACGCCCCGCCCAGAAATCCCCACCCCACGGGGCGGGTTGGCGAATTCGACCGCGAAACCGACGTGACCTGGGATTCTCAGGGCGATATCTTCGTGACCGACGGCTATGGCAACTCGCGCGTCGTCAAAATTTCGCCGAGCGGCAAGTGGCTAAAAGAATTGGGAACCTGGGGTGACGGCCAGGATCAGTTCAAAACTCCGCATGCGATTACCTCGGATGATCAAAACAAAATCTATGTGGCCGACCGCGGAAACAGGCGCATCCAGGTATACGACTCCGATCTGAACTACGAGAAAACGATCACCGGCGTGGGCATGCCGTGGGCAGTCTGCGTCAGTCCCGGCCCCACGCAGTATTTGTTCAGCGGCGACGGCACTACGGGCAAACTCTACAAGCTGAGTCTGGACGGGAAAGTGCTTGGCATGGCCCAGACCAGCCTCGGCCATGGCGCGGACGACACCGGCGACCTGATACATTCCATCAGCTGCCAGTCATCCAACGTCGTCTTCATTGGGTCCGCCAGCATGTGGGACGTGCAGAAAATCACAATCGCTAGTGGGCCGCGCAGCGCTGCTGGGGAAAAATAGAGCGAGGCAGAGTCCGAGGAGCCAACGCAGTCATTCTTTGACGGAATGACTGCGTTGGGCGCGGTTGCTCCCTTTACACCGTCTACGGTGCCTGCGTGTCGCGACCGCCCGAAGGCGGAGCGGGAGTGTTGACCCTCGGAGGTCCGTTCCGCGGTGGTCCATTCCAGGAGCGGAACTGAACGTCGTCTACCGGGTTTTCCCCGGGAGGCTCGCTTCGCGGCCCGTAGACCGGAGGCGTGGCGCCAACCTCATAGGCGCCGAGATCCGGAGCCCGTCCGGTATAGCCGTCCGTGATATTGGGGAGCACCACTCCCTTGTCCACCGCAGCCGAGTTGGGCTTGAGACGGAAGTCATAGTCCTCCGGATTGTATAAGCGCTGCAGGTCGGAAATATCGGGCATGGGCACGTTCATAAAAACGTTGTAGTCGACCAGAACGCTGTGCTTATCCTGACCGGTCGCCGCCTGGTATGCAGCCAAGGTCTTGTATCGCCGAACGACCGGAGCATCTTTGTAGTCGGAGAGAACCTCGAATGGCGGGGAGTTCCACTCGAAGGCATTCTCGGCATTTGGGTCGGGTCGAAAGCCGTTGTAGTCGGAGCTGGTGTAGTTAGTAAATGTCGCGGTAATCGCGAATACTTCGTCCTTGTTGCCTTCCGACAAGATCAGATTGTTCCGGAAGTGCTCGTTTGAAGCGGGCCCGGCATGGGCATCGCAGATGAAGGTGTTGTTGTAAGTAAGTACGCCGGCCGATTCCTCAATGTACTTCAAGGCGCCGCTTACAGGCGAGTTATACACGATGTTCCGGAAGAAGTAGTTAGGACCGCCGAAGACCGGCTGTACGCTTAAAGAACCGGAGGCAGAGTTGAAACATCTGTTCTCGTAGACCCGTACATTGCGGGCGCTGCCATCCGTCTCGATGCAGTTATCCCCCATATTGTAAAAATCGTTGTTATTGAAATCGATCGAAAGCGGAACCCGATCCGGAATGTCGTTCGGCGCGCCATCCGGAACTCCATAGGTGGCCACGTCAACTCCATCATGCCAATTCGCCAGATAATTGTGCTCGACTACATGCCCCTGGCCGTAGATCTTGATGGCGTATTCAGAGAGCAAGAGCTCGGGATATCCAGGATACTTGGCCCATTGCTGTCCGGTCCAGCTCATCATCTTAGCTGGATCATGACGGCCGATCAGGACATTGTCGGCAATGTAGAAATTCTTCGAGCCGGACCAATCGTCTTGAACCGCGCGTCCGACATCGTATAAGCGCGAATGCTTCAGGGTGAAGCCGCTCGATCCGGCAATGTCCTTGATGCCAAGAAGGAAGGCGACGTTGGTATTGCGAATCGTAATCCCTTCAAAGTAGTTGTAATTGCCGCCCATCAGATTGAAGAGGGTCTGCGCTCCCGCCCCATCGAAGATCGCTTCACCGTCGCCAGCGCCTTTGATCACGATCGGCTTGTCGGGGGTGCCGCTCGCGGTCAGATAGTAGGTGCCATCAAAAAGCGTACCTAGCGCCAGATAACCCGGCCGCGGCGCCCCGTTCATGTAGTGGAAGCGGTCGCTGATATAGACGCCCTTGTGTATCAGGATCACGTCTCCCGGCTGGACGCGCGGGGGATACGCATTCTCGTAATCGAAGTGAGCGGCGGCCATGTAATAGGCAGCCATTAAGCCGGTGAAAGCAGGCTCCTGCTTTGGCCCGTCCCATCCGACGGGATAGACGTTGTAGACGTGACCACCCTCCGCCGGTACGGGTTCCTTGCGGGTGCGAACCATGACCGTCTTTTCCTTGGCCCCGGTGACGCCGTCGGGATCGGAAAGCGTAAAGCGGCATTCGTACTCCGTGTCAGGCTGCAAATTCAGGATGCTCCCCGAGAACATGTTGGCAGCGGTGTACTTGAACACGGGATAACGCGGAAAGGTGGAGGCCTCGGCGGCGGCGATCGCAGCGGGAGTGGAGGGAGCGGGGGGAACGCCGATCTCTTCGTTTTGCAGGCGCATGAGCGGCAGAGCCTGGCGCCAGCTCTGCTCGCCCGCCTTGCGATAGCTCACCTCCACCTTGGCATTACGATTCTCGTCGCCTGTGATTCTCCACTCGAAGCCCAGAGAGCGAAGTGTCGGCAGCTCGGTGACGAAGTCACCCGAGGTGGTGCGGGTTTGCGCTCCGGATGGCCTCGCCAGGAACACGCAGAAAACCAAAAACGATGCCGATACCCACGCTCGCTGACTTATCACCTGCAATTCACCCTTTCCCTAGTATTCGAGGGCCCGCGCTAAACAGACTACGGGAAAACAGAATCGGCGGCCTATTGAATGCACAAGACCTAGCGTGACTCATTGCCGATCCAGACATTCTCTAGCGCCTCGCTTGTTGCTTCGGCGCGTTTTCCCTCAGTCTGTCGCGCTTTGCCCTTTTCCACCCCAGCAGGCACAGCTTCTCTTAATTCACCTTTCCCTAGTATTCGAGGGCTTTGCGATGAAGCTGCGCGAAGCGCGTGTGCCCGTGCGGCCAGCACCTACGCGGCGACAATTGCAATGCCCGCTGCATCGGCCAGCTCGCGGACCATATCCCGGTCGAAAATCAGTGTGCGGCCAGCCTCGAGCGCCAGACATGTGGCGCCCGCCAGCTGCATCGTCTGAATGGTCCGCGGCCCGATCACCGGCACGTCGAAGCGCATATCCTGCTTAGGCTTTGCGACCTTTACCACGGTCAGCCTCCGCTCCAATGTCGATGCTTCACCATCGGCCTCGAGTGTTCGAAAAATGGCTCCCGCGCGCTCGATGGCCGCATCCGTCCCTTCCATGGCCTCGACGGCGACGATGGCCTGACCGGCGACAATGACGGTTTGCCCAATGTCGTAGCCGGCAATGGCGCCCGCGACCGTGCGGCCGTAAGCAATATCCTCCTCTTCCTGGGCCGTAGGAGAGCGCGCGGTCATCAAACCCGGCTGGGCGAGCAACGGTTCCAGGTAGGAAGTGGACGAGATCAGCTCAATGCCCTGATCGCTCAATACCTTGGCGACAGCGCCCAGCAGCATATCGGTGTTCCTGGTGCGCAGATTCAGAAGCAACTTAGCCAGCTGCCAGTCGGGACGGATGCTCGAAAAAATCTGTTTGTGCTTTACCTGGCCAGCCATCACCGCTTGGGTGACCCCTGCCTTCCGGAAGGTCTCGATTAGCCTCGAGAGCTCCCCTAAAGAGAGCCAGTGCACTTGGATGCCGGGGTCGGCAGCCGCCCGGGTATCCATCTCCGCTTCCGCTTCTTCTTTGATTGCGGCTACGACGACCTCGGCGCCCTGGGCGCGCGCAGCGTCGAGCAACATAAAGGGAAAGCGTCCGTTGCCGGCGATTAGGCCCAGCTTCAAGATCGGCTTGGCTTGCACGCCCCCTCCTAATATTGCAGGGCCCGCGCTAAAGCGCTTCGCCCTCTTGCTCTGCTCGCCCCTTCCCAGGGCTCGCTCCGCAATTCACCCTTTTCCTATTTGATCACTCCACGCTCAGACTGTTCAATGAAAGCAATAAGATAGGAGACGCTTGCATCTTCCGCCGCCGTGCTCCTCAACCGCTCCAATGCCTGGGAGGTATTCAGATTGGAGGCGAGCAAGACACGGAAGGCGTTTTGCAAAGCGCGCAGTTGCTCCTTGGTAAAGCCCGAGCGTTCAAGCCCAACCTTGTTGAGGCTAAAGGCGTGAGTCTGCCGCTCTGCCGAGGTCAGCGAGAAGGGCAGCACGTCTTGGGTAATCGTCGTGCCCCCGCCGATGTAGGCATGACGGCCAATGCGGCAGAACTGGTGAACCGGACACAGCGCGCCCACACATGCGTGGTCTTCGACCGTGACATGCCCTGCCAGCGTTGCCCCATTCACCAGAATGCAGTGGTTGCCGATCAAACAGTCATGGGCAATGTGCGTGTAGGCCATGATCAGGCAGTGGTCGCCCACCCTTGTGACACCGTCCTTGACTGCCCCTCGCGAAATGGTTACACATTCGCGGATGGTATTGTCGTCGCCAATCTCAAGCCCGGTCGCTTCGCCTTTGTACTTCAAGTCCTGCGGCGCGACACCCAGGCAGGCGAAGGGATAGACCCGGTTCCTCGCGCCTAAGCGTGTGCGTCCGTCGAGCACCACATGGGAGATAAGCTCGCACCCCTCACCCAGCGCCACTTCCGGCCCGATCGTGCAGAAGGGGCCGACAGTACAGGACTCAGGAATCCGGGCAGTCGCAGCCACGATGGCTGTGGGGTGAATGCTCACTCCTGTTTCACCGTCTCTTGATCCACGGTTTCGGGGGCTGGGGCGGGCAAGTTTCCGGGCAAGTTTCTGGGCGCGAGAGGCACCAGTTGGCAAGTAACGACCGCCTCGCAGGCGAGCTTGCCGCCCACGTAGGCTTTGCCTTGCAACCGGCTGGCGCGCGGCTTCCAGTTCAGCACATCGACTTCAATGCGCAGTTGATCTCCCGGCGTCACCGGACGGCGGAACTTGGCGCGGTCGATCCCGGTAAAAACCATAAGGAGCTTGTCGCGATCGGGCACCTCGGGCATCAGAAGCACGCCACCGGCCTGAGCGATCGCTTCCACGATCAGGGCGCCGGGCATGATGGGAAAGCCAGGAAAATGGCCCTGGAAGAATGGTTCGTTGATGGATACGCTCTTGATGGCCACAATCCGCTTCAGGCGGACGATCTCGACAATCCGGTCGATCAGCAAAAAGGGATAGCGGTGGGGAAGAATCGACTGGATTTCCTGGCTATTCAATGTCCGAATTGGTTCCGATGCAATCGTCTCGTTGTTGTCCATGTCCGCAGCCGAGATTATAAACCGGCGTTATCACTTCTCGATTTTCGCCGCGGCCTTGTCGGGATCGAAGAAGTCCGGCGGCACTGCGACATTGTATCCAGCATCGTAGAGAAACCGCTGATTGGTCAGGTCGCCGTTGTGGTAGCGGCTGACGTCAAATGGGGTGGGAATCCCGTCTATCAGATGATAGTTGTCGTACTCCTCTCCATCTGTGTTCTTGTCTTTATAGATGGGATCGCGCCACTGCCAACTGCGGCGGAGCGGCAAGTGGGTTTGCGTATCCGTTTGGATCGTGATCGAGTCGTTTTCCGAGTTGATCAAGGTCACTTGATCCGCCAAGTGCCGCTCCACGAGATCCTGGCCGTCATATATAAGGATCGTCTTCGGATCTTTCAACCACACCCGCACAGCCGCCTCGATGGAGTGGTCCCGGCGCCGGACAATGTCCTGCACTTGATCGTCGGGGAGGGCCCTCTTGCCACGATACGTCACCTCCCAGCCTCGATCCCCGGTAAAGATCTCCGCTACATTCCTCTTCTTGCCCACGTCGATCCGCGTCTGGCCGGGAAAGACGTCATATTCATAAAAGTCGGCGGTGGCGCCCGTCGGCTTGCCCTGATAGAAGCTCGCGGTCCGGCCATGCTGCATCGTATTGGCAATCGTCAGCCACCTTTCACCGCCGAGGGCGGCGACCATGGCGTCGAGCGCCGCCCGCGCCTTCTGCTGATTCTCGGCCGCGGCACCCTCTGTGCTCTGCGCCGGTGCGCTTTGCGCTCGTAGATGGCGCACCGCCAAAATGAGCATCGCGCAGGCTAGCGCGAGCGCTGCAGAAGCCCTTCCAATGCGCCTTCGATGGTCTTGTCGTCCTGACATCCTTCGCATGAAAAAGCTCATCCGCCCCGCACTCACCTTCCATTGTAAGTTCAGAGCGGTTTCCTATTCCGCTCCCCCGGTCATTTTTGGCTTCATTCTCTATACTGCTAAGAAGCATGAACGCTCCCGCCAGCGACGTCCAAACCGCCCACTTTCTGCCCGCCGGCGAACAGCTCGAGTACCTCGAAAAGGGCGCGGCGGAGATCATCCGTACCGCCGACCTTCATGAGCGCCTTGATGCCGCCCGGAAAATCGGCCGCCCGCTTCGCGTGAAGGCGGGTTTTGACCCAACTGCGCCGGATCTTCATCTAGGACACACGGTCCTGATCAGAAAGCTCAAGCATTTCCAGGATCTGGGCCACCAGGTCATCTTCCTGGTCGGGGACTTCACCTCGCTCATCGGCGATCCCACCGGCCGGTCCGCCACCAGAAAGCCTCTCTCGGCGCAGGAGATCGCGGAGAATGCCAAAACCTATACCGCGCAGGTCTTCAAGATCCTCGACGGCGCGAAGACCGAGGTTCGCTTCAACTCCGAATGGCTTTCGACCCTGGGTTTTGAAGGCATCATCCGCCTCGCCGCCAAGTTCACCGTCTCGCAGATGCTCGAGCGCGAGGACTTCCACAAGCGCTTCAATCAGGAGCAGCCGATCTCGCTGCACGAGATGCTCTATCCGCTTGCCCAGGGGTATGACTCGGTTGCGCTTCGCGCGGACGTAGAGTTGGGGGGCACGGATCAAAGATTCAATCTCTTGATCGGGCGCGAGCTGCAGCGCCACTATGACCAACCGTCGCAGATCGTCTTGATGACTCCGATCATCGAGGGTCTGGATGGGGTGCAGAAGATGTCCAAATCCCTGGGCAACGCCATAGGAATCCATGAGCCTCCGGAGGAGATGTATGGCAAGCTCATGTCTGTCTCGGACGAGTTGATGTGGCGCTACTGGACCCTTTTGACGGATCTGCGGCAGAGCGAGATCGAGCGCATGCGGAGCGAGGTCGCCGGCGGCTTGCTGCACCCAATGGAGGCCAAAAAGCGGCTGGCGCGCACCATCGTCGCCGGTTTCTACTCGGAAGATGCAGCGCGGATCGCGGATGCCCACTGGGCGAGAGAGTTCCAGGAGCGGGATCTGTCTGCGATTAGCGAGGAAGTGACGGTGGAACTGCGGCAGGTGGCCATCGCCGGCGCTGTTTCTCTAGACGCGATTCTGAGCGATCCAAAGATGCCGGTGCGCATCAACGTGGCGAAGCTGCTGGTGGCCCTGGGGTTGAAGAGCTCGCGTACCGAGGCGGAGAAGCAGGTCGCCGCCGGGGTCAACATCGATAGCGTGACATCGACCGGGCAGGCCATTGAGATTGCAAAGCGCCCGGCACGCATAGCGGTCCGCGTGGGAAAGCGCGCCAAGATTGCGGTCTTTGAGTAATGCTCGCTCTGGCTTTTCCTCTTAATGCACGCAACGGCATTACAGCGATTACCCTTCATGCATGCTGGCGCGGGATTATAGTTGAGGCCGCCACACGATGCGCCGGTCGGATATTTGCATCGCAGATCATCATTTGAGGACAAAATCTCTATCAGCCACTGAGTACATATAACGCTACTCGGCATGAACCATTCCTCACCTGCAACCCCTCCTGGTGCATTGCCCTTGGTCTCATCGAATAATTCTCGCCGGCCAAATCGTTGGCTTCCGAGTTTCGCGCTCGGGGAGGATGCAGGTAGTCGTTTTCGAGGATCCGCCTGAATCTTCTATACTCTCCAATTGATTAGGGACGAGACGTGCGAATGCAAGAAAGACTAAAAACAACGATGAGAAGAATCCTTTCGACGCCATTGGAGCGGATTATCTATCCGGTGCTTCCGGCCCGTGCGTTGGTCGAGTGTCCGCGCAGCGCTATCAATTTCTGCAGCCCGGCCTCCGGCGGCCGCTCCTTGCGAGAGGGAGCTGACCGGGCAATGAGCATTGAGTATGGGGGGGCCTTCCGCGACATTTGGCGCGATCCTCTTTTCCGTAAGGCACACGCGAGATCGCGTGGGCGATCCATCGTCGGCATCCGGCGTAAGATGAACCTTTATTTGCTATTACGCTTCTACTTGCCCGCTCTATCCAGCCGGAACGTCATCGAACTTGGCACTTGGAAGGGTGGCAATCTGTTGTTCATGGGAACAATCTTGAAAGAAGTCGATCCAGCCGCCAAGGTTTATGGGTTGGACACGTTCAGCGGAATGCCTGAAACGAATGAAAACGTAGACCTTCATGGGGTTGGCGATTTTGACGATGTCCACATGGACGATATTCGAGAAGCTGCGGAGGCGGCTAAACTCGACAACATCCTACTCGTGAAGGGGGATGTGCGGCAAACGCTTCCCGAAGTATGTGATCGCGCCGCTTTGGGGCTCGCGCACATCGATCTCGATATTTACGAGCCCATACGGTTCGCACAATTTGAGCTGATGAAGCGCATGGTCCCGGGTGGATATGTAATATTTGACGATGCGCTTACCTCCTCTTGCCCTGGCGCAACGATCGCGGTCGAAGAACTCATCCGTTCCGGCAAATCCTCGGAGCAAATTTTCCCTCACTTTGTATTCAGATCGTGAAGTGGGCGGGTGGATAAGAAATGAACCTACCTGTTTTACCACCCAATCGATCGGTAACTTGTCTTTCTTTCCTCAGCCATCTACCCTGTGGGCGATGCGCCTCCGCACCACCATCCCGCTGATTCTTCTCGGACTGATCGCCGGAGGCCCCTCTCTCTTCGCCGCGGCTAAACCGCATTCCGTCCTGCTAGGCGCGGTGAAGATCGTGCCCTACTCCGTCACCGGCGACCCCTCGAACGCCCAGCCCGATGAAACCCACTTGCGCGTCCGCCCTCTCCTGGTCGATGGCAAGCTCAAGGAGTGGACGACCGGCGAGTCGCACGACATCACGGATCGCAGCTTCGTGGTTCGCCGCGCATTACGCATCAACGACGCTTTGCCGGGCGACAAAATCGAGCACTGGATCTGGCAACGCGGCCCGTGGCTGCTCGTCGACCGCGCCAAGGCCGGTATCACCGCGCTACGTCTGCCCGACTATGAGCCCACCGTTTCAAACGTCATCTGGTTTCGCGACTATGCCGCTTACTGCGGCTTGAGCGCGAGCGGCAAAGAGCTCTATGCCGTCGTTGCCCAGGTGGCGGCGCGCAAGCCTATTCTCGTTCAAAAGCTTTCCGCCTGGTCTCCGGGACCGAAAGCAGGAAAACAGCAAGACGAGAAACAAGCGCCGGCATGCGCCTCCGCGACCTGGCAACGCGAGCCGCTGCGGGTCACGTTCGAGCAAACCGGCTCCGCCCCGGTCAGCTATGACTTGGTGGGGCTGTCTTCTGTTCTGGTCGAAGATGGAAACGGTGAGGACAACCTTTCCGCACCGTCCAATTAGGCAAAGCCTTCCACTGCCTGGGCCGCGCGCAGGACCGTAGCTTCGTCGAAATGCCGGCCCAAAATCTGCGCGCCGATCGGCAGCCCTTCCGATGACTTCCCACAGGGCACGGAGATGCCGCAAATACCAGCCAGACTTGCCGTTACGGTGTAGATGTCGGCCAGATACATCGCCAGCGGATCATCCGTTTTCTCTCCCAGCTTGAATGCCGGGGTCGGGGCAGTAGGTGTCACGATCACGTCGACATCCCGGAAAGCGGTGAGAAAATCCTGGGTCAGAAGGGTCCTCACCTGCTGCGCCTTCCGATAATAGGCATCATAGTAGCCCGCGCTCAGTACGTAGGTTCCCAACAAGATACGCCGCTTCACCTCAGCGCCGAAACCCAGATCCCGCGACTGGCGGTACATTGCGGAAAGCGAATTCGCATTTGGTGCGCGAAAACCGTAGCGGACGCCGTCAAACCTGGCCAGATTGGAGCTAGCTTCTGCCGTTGCCAGCACATAGTAGGTTGGAGTCGCGTACCGGGTGTGCGGAAGGGAGACCGTACGCACGCTCGCTCCCGCCTCACGCAGTTGCTCGATGGTCTTTTCGACCGCACGACGGACCTCGGGATCCAAACCCTCGGCAAAATATTCGGATGGAACGCCGACGCGCAAGCCGGTTACCGGCTGATCCAGCGCCGCCGTATAGTCCGGTACGGGCACTCGAGACGAGGTGGCATCCATGGGATCATGCCCGGCGAGCACGCCCAACAGGATGGCTGAATCGCGTACCGTGCGCGTGATGGGACCCACGCGATCGAGCGAGGAAGCAAAGGCGATGAGCCCGTATCGCGAAACACGCCCATACGTTGGGAGAAGGCCCACTACGCCGCAAAAGGATGCCGGCTGGCGAATGGAGCCGCCGGTATCCGTCCCGAGAGCGGCAACCGCCATCCCCGCGGCCACCGCTGCCGCGGATCCGCCGCTTGACCCCCCCGGAACCCGATCGAGCGCCCTAGGGTTTCGAACCGGACCATAAGCGGAGTTTTCATTCGATGAGCCCATCGCGAATTCATCGCAGTTGAGCTTTCCCAACAGAATGGCGCCCGCCTCTTCGAGACGCGTCACTACCGTTGCATCGTAAGGCGGACGGTATCCGTTGAGGATTTTGGAGCCGGCAGTGGCTGGAAGCCCCCGCATTGCCAATACATCCTTAACGCCAATGGGAACCCCTGCCAACGGGGGCAGCGGCCCTCCGTCAGCCACCTGCCGGTCGATCTTTGCGGCGGCGTTCAGGGCGCGCTCCCGCCCCACGGTCAGGTACGCATTGATTTTGGGGTTTTCCCGGTCAATCCGCTCGTAAAAGTGCTCTGCCCACTCGGTGGCCTTGGGCTTTGCCTTTAGGACCGATTCCCGAACCTCTGAGATAGAGATCTGCTCCGGATTCATCATGACTATGATTCATTAGAGCATTTTCCCTGATATGTGGAGTGGCTGGAGGAGCTAAGTGCAGCCATTCTTCAATGGAACGGCTGCGTTGGGTTCTGTTCGTCCCTCTACACCATCAGGGAAAATGCTCTATCGCTATCGCTCGATCACTTTGGGAACCCTGAAGAAGATGTGATCCGTATCGGGGGCGCAGGCAAGGACGCGCTCACGTTCCAAGGAGGGAGCAAGATCGTCGGGTCTCAGTGTTGCAAGGGGTGTCACGGAGGTCGAGTCCGAGGCTTTCCATTCGTCTAGATGCTCGGCCACCTGGGACATGGGGGGAACAGATGCCGTCTCCAGCTGATTGAGCTGGGCGACATAATCGAGAATGGAATTGAGGTCGTGCTGCATCCGAGACTTCTCGTCAGCGGTCAACTCGAGGTTGGCAAGTTCCGCGACGCGCTCTACGTCTCTCTCCGATACCGTCATAGCCGTTACGATAGATCCAGAGTAAATTGGTTGGGCCGGCGGGAGATGCAGGCAGCCGCTGTCTGGTAGAGCATTGAGAGGTCGCTCGAGAAGGTCGCCTGGCGCATGTATTCCCGGTCGAGTTTGGCCTTGAGAGGCTGGATCGCGCGGCAATAGTAGGACTCCAGCTCGTGAGCCGGAATATCTTGCAGCATCTCTTCTTCGCAACGGAAGGCCAAGGTTGCGGCTCCCGTCAGACCTGGGCGGAAGGGCATCTCCATCACTTCCAGATGCGGCACCTTCGGCCGCGGGCCAATCAGGCTCATCTCTCCCCTGAGGACATTGATGAGCTGCGGCAATTCGTCCATCTTGTACTTGCGCAAAAACCGCCCGAATTTGGTGATGCGGGGATCGCCGCTCCTGGTCAGCGAAGGACCGTCTTGCTCCGATGTGACCAGCATGGTCCTGAACTTGAACAGCGTGAAGAGTTTACCTCCCTGGCCGACACGCTCTTGGCGGAAGATCACGGGACCGGGCGACTGCAGACGAACCAGGACCGCAGCGAGGATCAGAAGGGGCCAGGAAACGAAGAGAGCCGCGGCAGCGACCGTGAAATCCAAGCACCTCTTCGCGGCGGACAAACTCCACCTGCTCGGTTCGGAGAAGCTGCTACCCTCGATGTCCCGGGTCGGGGCCGGCAAAAATGGAGTGAAAAGCCCGTTGGAATACCCATTTCCCTCGGCGGCAACTTCTGTCCAGAGGAGCGGAGAATTGGGCTGAGTCTCAGCAAAGCTTGTATCAAAGCTTGAATCCATGTGGTTTGGGACCCGCTCGCAAATTTTAAAAGAAGCTCAGGACTGAATCTGTGATCTGTGCCAGTGTTCGGCCTTGCGGCGACCTGCTGTTCTGATCAGCGTACAAGTCATTTAGATGTGATGCCGAAATGCTAAATCTGAGGTGGCCCAGAAATCCGCGAAAAGCAGTGTTGCCAGACCCATATTCATCTAAACCCAAGGCAAAGCATGATGTTGCGACGAGCGGGAGCATGCTGCTTCTCCGCGCGCTGGTAACCAGCCTAGCAGCAATTCCCGCGCAATGGTACCAGGAAGAACCCTCCGAAGTAAGGGCCGGGGGAAAAGATACCCACGGTGCACCGAGCCGCGGGAGCGTCCCATTTTGGGAAGAATCTCTAGAGAAAAGCCACATTTTGGCGTTCCTTGCTGTTTGCCGGTAACTGTTTCCTTCGTACATCATTTGTCCTTTTGTCCTAACCGCGCGGCCGAAGCCGTTGGGGGGCTGAATTCGACAATAGAGCTTGGCCCAGCCGGGAGTGTCACTTTGAAGTCAAGTCTTTGTCATCAGATTGCTGGGGGCGTGTGATCCAACCCTGAACGGCCGGCAAGGCGATCTTGATCAGAGCATTCGCACTTCGAGTGCCGCCCAGGCTCGCCGCCTGCTGTCAGGGCTAAAGCCCTGACCTACCAGCCCTGACCTCCATTTCAGCATCCGCTCACTCCCGTAATGATTCCGCTCGCAATGGTCAGTACGCAGTTGCCGGCCTTTTTCGTGCCAGAAAAGCCAACCACTCCGTTGGCGTAATAGGCTTTGGAATTCACCGCATTGAAGCCTGTGCCGTGGGGAGTGGAGTAGATCGCGTTGACAAAGGTGCTCGATGGAAAGAACCCCAGCGTATCCGCGCCATCATCGACCCCGGCGATAAAGGAGCCTGTCTCGGAGGACGCGGAGTTGCCGCCACCGATGGTGAGGTTCCGTGATCGAGCGCCGTGTAGCAGGAAATTCTTGACAACGCCATCTTCGGTGTTGCCTGCGACGTAGGTTCCCAAGGAATTGAAATCATTGACGGTCTCGGAGCCGTCGGTACCAATAAAATTCCCAACGACGACGGTGCCGTTGGCGGTGTCAGTCGAGTCACCCAGAACGATACTTGCCAATCCTTTCGACCCTGGAGAGGGCTCCATATAGTTCGATTCGATCAGGTCGCTGTCGGCCGACTGGATGAACATCTGTGCGTTGCTGGCTGCGGCGGTTCCATTGACCTCGAAATCGATGCCCAGGTAGACGTTGTTCTCGTTGGGTGGCAAGCCAGCGGTCGCCTGCTCGTAGACGCCATACTGCGTGTTGTAGGCGACCTCACCACCAATAAAGTGCAGCGCGTTCGGGCTGTAATCGCGGCCACCGATGGTCACGCCCTTATTGTGAATTCCGTTGAGACAGCTCGACCAGTAATCGGAAATGAACTCAACTGCGTTCTCGCCCTGATTGAATACACAGTCGGCAGGGAAGCCAGTAACGTGAATATTTTCGACCAATCCTCCGTTGAAGCCTTCCAGGTGAAGGCCATTCGAGCCCGCCGCACAACCTACGCAGGTTACCGACAGATCAGAGATTTTCAGTCCGCTTTGGGCGTTACCCGTCAAACTGAGTGCTGCGATTGCGTCTCCCGTCCCGGTGAAAATAAGCTGCGTCACCCCGGCCCCTTGGCCCTTTAGCCACGCGGTCGTCAACGTCCCAACGGGGATTCTGATGGGGGTGGAATAACGATAGCCGCCCGAAGGACTTGCCGGAATGTCCACCTCGCACACCCTAGGACAGTGCGCAAAGGCAAAATTGACTTTAGCGCCAATATCGGCGCCCGGCTCAAGTGCGGCATTGACGACGCTGTTGGTGGTTGTCCCATTGATCGATGGCCCGGCGAATGGGCCCGTCATCGCGCATCCCGTGAGAGCACAATTGGTTTGGGCCTGCATCGATCCCGCGGCAAGAACAAGCCCCGCTATAAGAGACCATGTTCTCCAACAAAAAAAGCAGCGTTCCTTAAGGAAAAGCCGCATAGAAGCCCGGGGCGCCGGGATGCACCTATACGAGATCCGCTCTCGCTGAGTTGTATTGGATTTGGATCGTTGCCTTTTGGAGGTGGTGGCGCGGAGCCGTTCGCGAATCGCAGCGCACCGTATTCTAAGTGCACGGTATGTGTAAGTCTTCATGGTGGCTGTCTCCGGTTGGTGACCTGCTAGATAACGGGGGAAATGCTGTACAGTTGTTTCATGGAGTAGGCAACGGAATGTCAAGCATCGATAAAGTGGATTTCATTGACCGCCGAGACATCGCGGGCCTAATCGTAGCTCGAATGACGCCGGAAAAAGAAGGCCTGAAAGCCGAATTCCAGCAGGCGGGGCGCATCCAGAGTTGTTCGATCGACAACCTGCTGCCGGAAGAACTCGCGTCCCGGATCTTCGCTGCTTATCCCGATCCAGGCTCAATGATGCTGAAGAAGAGCCTGCGGGAATTCAAACATGTTGCAGCGCAAATGGACCGCTACAACCCGCTGCTGGAAGAGGTTGTTTACGGCTTCCAGGACTCCCGCGTGCTCAATTTGGTGGGAGAGATTACCGGGATTCAGGGGATGATCCCCGACGATCACTTGTACGCCGGCGGCATCAGCATGATGTCACATGATCACTTTCTGAATCCTCACCTGGATAATTCCCACGATAAGGACCGGAACCTCTACCGGGTATTGAACCTGCTTTTTTACGTGAGTCCGGGTTGGGAACATGAGTCGGGCGGCAATCTGGAGCTGTGGGACAACGGGCCACAGGGAGAAGCGCGGGAGGTGGTAAGCCAGTTCAACAGGTTGGTTTTAATGGCCACGCATCGCACCTCCTGGCACTCCGTGAATAAGGTCCGGGCGACCCATGCACCCCGCTGCTGTGTATCGAATTACTATTTCTCCGCGACGCCGCTCGAATCGCATGAGTATTTTCATGTGACCACTTTCAGGGGACGACCCGAGGAGCCGGTGCGCGATGTCCTCCTGAAGAGTGATGCTGCGCTGCGCATGGGCATCCGGAAGGTTTTCAAGAAAGGTGTCACAAAACCGGCGCATCTCTACGATAAGGCGGAGAGACAACGAAGGAACATTGACGGCCAAAACTCCTGGGGCGCGCGAGAGAAACACCCTTGGAAAGACGCTTCCGGAGTTCATCGATGAATCAATTCCTATCGGAAAAACTGCTGCAGAGAAGGATCTGGAAGAAGATTTGTCCACGAACGGTTGGCTGAGCCGATCCACCTGAACCTCCTAGCGGCGGCTGTGGCGCTCTTTGGTTCATTTCCGCTCAAAGGTCGAATTCGATCTGGTGGTGCGTGCCCGGCCTGCGTTGGGCTTTGCAGGCCGCGTTGGGCAAAAGCATACGGCATGGCGCGCTTAATCGCCATTGAGTTTGGCGTCGCCAACGGCGCCGGACTTCTCGATATGTGGGGAGATCGCTCGCAAAGTGACAGAGTCTACGGGCGTCGAGTTCGATATTTACGGCTTCGAAGTGGTGCCGGCATGCCCGGACCAAGAGACTATCGAGATCATCCGGAATATTACCGCCGTGGGATTTCCCAATGCAAATGCAACCGCACTACGATGTAGTTGTCGACAAATGCAAGGTTGATTTTGGGTAGCATTTGCGAAACCGTCTCGGCCTTTCAACCAAGCGCACCGATTGGCTTTGTGTCCATGGATGTCGATTACTACTTCAGCACAGTGGAGGCTCTCCAAGTATTCTGCGGTCCGCCAGAGTCGTATTTACCTTGGGTGATTCTGTATCTTGACGACCTGGAATTTGACGGCCACAACGAACATTGCGGTGAACTTTTGGCTGCGAGAGAATTTACCCGGCGCATCCATTGAGGCCGATCACGCGATACAATCTGCTGCGGCAGAAACGCATCTTTCAACGTGCGCTCTGGATGGACCACGTGCATATTGCTCACGTTCTGGATCACCAATTCGATCTCAGGCGATCGGCGGGGTCGTATTGTGAGAACCCCTATCTAAAGGGTTCTTGCCGGGAAAATTTGTCGATTCGTTGACGCGTCGCGGGAAACCGTCGCACGTTTCCAATGACCATTCCCCTGCAGTTCCACCGCCACGTTGATGGCGCGCCTCTCCCGGTCGAAAAACCATCCATATTTGCCAAAATAATAAATTGCCGAGCGAACGTGCGTTCGCAAGAGTTTCCGATCGGTATAGGACCCCCGCGCGTGCCGGTGCGTAATGTAGGCATCCGGATAGAAAACAGTGGAAAACCCCGGTGAATCCTCCGGCAAAGGTCCAGATCTTCCAGATACATGAAAATTTGCTCGTCAAAGAGCCCAACTCGCTTCAGCGCCGCGGTGCACATCAACATGAAGCAACCCGATAGATAGGGTATGTTCGTAGGCCTGCTTAAATCCACGCGGCCACACTCAAAACGCTTCATGGCTTCCGAGCTGAAGGATTTTAGCAATTTTCCGCCAAATCTCCGCGAAATCAGATTCAGTGGGTTGGGCAGCAACTTGCAAAGCTTCTGTTCCGAACCATCCGGGTAGAGGATACGCGGCATCACCAATCCAACATCGTCATTCGTCATGAGAAATTCAATCAACTCATCAAGAACGCCATCGTCAAAGCTGCAATCAGGGTTCAGGATGAGGCAGAAGGGGCTATGCTCAAGAGCATCTCGCAAGACAATATTGTGCGCGGCGCCGAAGCCACGATTTGCCGGTGTTTTCATGTAAGCGGCGCCCAAGGCCACCACTACCCGTTCTAGAGAAGTATCGGGTGAATTGTCGACCACAATCACTTCATGGGGATGGCTGGTACGATGAGCACTTTCGATCGAGGAAGCAAGCTCTGTGGGGTCGGAATTATAAGCCACGATGGAGATGACGAGTTTTGCCGACGACGTCAAGCGGAAGTCCCCTATGAAATTCGATAACGAGCAAATTTCGTGCAGGCGCGGTCCGAGGGCACAGGTGCCAAGTGGCCTTTTTTATGAAAGGGACGCTGTGTACGCCATTTCAACGCTACGAGAACACGAAATTTTGTCTAGAACCCCGAATCAATCCGCATCCGAACATTCTAAAAGGGTAACGTCTTGCCGGTTCCTTGCGCAAGAGACTCACAAGTGCTTAAACTAAAACCGCGTCCAGTACGGTTTGTTTGAACATAACTTCGCGCACTGTGAGCGGGTATTCTTGCGTGTACTCATCGATCTCACCCAGGTCCCCGTCGGGCGGATGGGGGCTGGAAGTTATGCTGAAAACGTTCTAGAACAGTTGAAGGATCGCACCCGGGATATTGAGCTATTTGTCGTCTTGCAGTCGGACGACCCGGCCCTTCGAGCGGCAGTTCCTCCGGGAACTCGTGTCTTTCTGGTGCCGGCCCGGCTCTTCCGCAAGCTCCCGCTCCGTCTCCTGCTTGAACAGATCTACCTGCCCGCCCTGGCGCGGACGCACAAGATCGATGTTATCCATTCCCTCCACTATTCCTTCCCTTTTTGCTCCGGTGGGGCTCAACGACTGGTCACAATGCATGACATGACATGCTATCTCATGCCGCAAATGCATCCGGCATTCAAGCGGGGTTACATGCGCCTTTTTATTGCGACCGCGGTTCGGCGTGCCGAGCACTTGGTCTTCGTCTCCCATTCGGCCCGTGCGGACACGGAGGAATGGTTTCACCGCGTTCTTCCCAATGCCTCGGTGATTCATCACGGCTGCAGCCGCAGCTTTCGGCCTGACCTTGATCCTGGGCGCATCACTGAAGTCAAGAGGCAGTACGGAGCCCCTAACGAATACATCCTCTACTTGGGAACACTGGAGCCGAGAAAGAATATCAATTCTCTTCTCAAGGCATTTTCTCGGCTTGCCGCCACAAACAAGCGCGTTCGACTGGTGATCGCTGGCAAAAAAGGATGGTACTACCAACGGTCATTTGATCTGGTGAAAGAGCTTGCGATTGAAGAGCAAGTCAGCTTCGCCGGCTATGTAGATGAAAAAGACAAGCCATATCTCATCGCTGGTGCGAAGCTCTTCGTGTATCCATCGCTCTATGAGGGATTCGGTTTGCCAGTTCTCGAAGCAATGGCCTGTGGCGTCCCAACCATCGCCAGCCACGTCGCTTCCCTTCCGGAAGTCGCGGGCGACGGAGCGCTCCTCATCGATCCTTCCTCCGTCGACGAGCTGGCAAGCACGCTGGAGCAAGTCTATTTTGACCCGGAGCTTCGTTCCTCTCTCAGGTCCAGGGGATTGATCCAAGCGGCAAAATTCAGTTGGGAAAAGAGCGTAGAGGAGCTGATCGCGGTCTACCGGGAACTCGGCCGGAAGCCGCGCGGCCGAAGAGCGCCAGTCGTTGATCGGAGGTAGCCCAGGATGGACGGCGAGGGTCAGGCGCTTGCAAGCACCGTCCGCGGCCGAAGGTTCCACCATCTCTTCGCGGCAAAGCGAGCTGATGAGAACACGTAGGCCCATACGAAAAAATACATTTCGGCAGAAAACCAAGTGCCTTCGCGCAAAAGTTTCAGAGAGAAATATGTGAGAATCGAGAGGTTGATGATAGCCAGTTGATCGTCGCCGCGTGCCCGGTACGCCCGATAAACCAGAAAATACACAGCACGCCTATCAGGCCAAATTCCGAACCAGTACGCAGCATCAGAGAAGCGGCATCCGTTGAATTGTAGTCAATAAACTCCGGGTCTAATTCCGAAAAGCCTGGCAGAGAATCTATGAATTGTTCGTGCGCGATCTTATGTGCGCCCAACCCGTAGCCTAGGAAGGGTCGCCTTTGCAACACGGATGCAGTTACGTAGGCATTGGAGAGAAGAGCATAGGTGCTCACATTCGCGTCTGCCACATCGGCTGTCTGAATTACCTGCAACGTGTCATTTACCCGCACCTGGGTATGAGGATCAACCGCATATATGGCAATCACCAAAAAAGATGCGATAGCGAGACCGGCAACCGCAGTTGTCATCCTCTTCCGGAATACCAAGATGCCTATTAACAGAAAATTTGCGAATGCGATCGCAGAGCCAGAAAAAAGAATCGCAAAACCTAGAAGCGCCGCGCGTCCCCTGCATTTTTCACCTGCTACCGCTTTGAGTAGGTAATAGGCAAAAGCGGGGTAGACCAGTGTCGCGAAGTGAGCCGGTTCGGTAGCGATACTCCTCACAGGAACAAAATGTAACGAGAGCGAGAGAGGGTGAATGACTTGATGAGTCCAAAGGCCGCGACAAAAAAAGCAGCCGTCGCGTAAATCGAGAAAATTTCCTCCACGCTTTTATGCTGTGTTCGAAAAAAGGCAAAGAAATATACGGAGACGAGCGTGATCCCAGCAAACTGCGCGAGAAACGCGCTCACCGTGTCTGGACCTCTCCCACGGCTACTACGCCGGAAAGAAGCACGAGCAGGAGCGCGGCTATGTGTCCCCGGCGCAGCCTGAAATCCCAAAGGGAGATCATTAAGATGAGGTTCACTATAAGGATCGGGTAGAAGATCCGCCAGTCGATCCCGTAATGTACAGACAGAGCCTCGGAGAAGAGCGCTGCTACTGTGGAATAGAGCAGATATTTTCTCACAAGCCTCCCTTGCAGCACACCGAAGCCGCGGCCCAAAGGGCCGAATCGAAATGTGCGCCCCGCATCGCGGTGATCCGAAGAGAACTACGCGCCACGATGCCTGCGATTGGATTGCGAAACAGCATCGACCACGGCCCGCATCATGGTGGAAGCACTGCGAAACCTGCCGGTCAATGCCTGCCGAACGACGCTCAGCCCAATCGCCACAAGGACGGTGGGAACCGCAAGCTTCACAAATCTAAGGGTGAAAACCAACCTACTGCGGCATCCATAATAGTCGACCAGCGGGTTCCGGGTCCGAGCACCGGATTTGGCGCCAGTGGAACCGCCTTCCTTATGGTATACGACACTCGCGGGCGCATATGCGAGCAGGAAGCTTCCCTTGGCGCGCGTCGCCCAATCGATCTCCTCGGAATAGAGAAAATAACTCTCCTCCATCAGGCCGATAGTCTGAACAAATTGCCGCGAGACCAACATAGAAGCGCCAACGACGTAGGCCATCCGGCGTTCCACATCCTCGGCTTTCAAAACGGAGGATATATCCAGTCCATCGCCAATGTGCCCGACACGCGCGGTCCAGCGATTGTAGGTCGAGCCTCCCAACGCTTGCACATGCCGCGGGTCATCGTAATAGAGGAGGGTCGATCCGCACATCCCGGCAGTGGGACGCTCGCGCATCCGGTCCAGCAGCGCGGTGAGTGCGCCAGGATCGACCACCGTGTCGTTATTCAGCAGCCATGCATAATCGAGATCCTCGGCGGCAAGTCCAAGCCGCAAGCCGACATTGTTTGCGCCCGCAAAGCCCAGGTTCGCGCCAGTTTCAACCAGCACCAGCTTCTCTGTGCGTCCAGCGAGCGAAACACCGTCGCCAGGCGCAATACTCGCAGAGGGTATCGGTTTATGTAGCGGGGGAGCGGTCAGATGCCGTAGCGCCGGATTCCGGCAATCGGAGGCGATTTCTCCTTTCGCCCAAGCGGCAATCCGGTCCAGGGAGCCGTCGACCGATGCGTTATCGCACACCAGGACGCGATAGTTGGGATAATTGAGCCGAAATACCGATTCAAGACACTCGATCGTATCTCGCCAGCCGTTCCAGTTCACCAGGATAACGTAGACTTTCTTCATTCACTCCGAAGATTGCATCAGATAGCGCTGGGCTGCTTTCGGCCCATGGCCGTCTTGAGCGACGCCAGCTTCCCACTGGTTTCGGGGTTCCGATGCAAGTGGTCAAGGCCCGCCCAAACCAGAACCGCAATGCAGCTAAAGAGGAATCCCGCCAGCAGCCCTGCGGCCGTAATCAGCGTTCTCCTTGGAAAAGACTTCTTGTCGGGAGTCAGCGCGGGATCGACAACCTGGATCACCGACCCCTCTTTCGCCTCGTCCAACTTCGCGAGTTCAAACTGGCGCGCAAGGATTTCGTAGATCGTCTCATAGTATTTAACATCCCGCTCCTTGCGCACATATTCGAGGCCGGCTTCAGGCACTTGTCCTTTGGGCACGATGAGCCCCGCGCTCGAGTCATCTTCTGAGCCGCCCAATTTCGCTAGCTGGGATCTCAGGCTGTCCAGCTCCTGCTCGGCTTCGACCACATTGGAGTTCTCGCTGGTGGCATAGGTATGCATGGCCTGCAGCTGCACTTCTTTGGCGGTGATCTGGCCTCGTAGCACGGCCGCGGACTCGATGAGCGCGGTCGCCTGGCTATTCAACTGGAGCAGGCCCGTGGTCTGCTGCGTCCGTTTCAGAGCCTCCTCGGCATTCGCGAGGTTATTCTTTGCATCGTTCAACTGTTGCTCGAAAAATAGCCTGCGCTGCGAAGCCTCGCTGATGGCCAGCGTCTGCGACAGCTTGCGGAACTGATCGATCCAGCCATTCGCCATCTCGGCCGCGCGCCCTGGATCCTTATCTTCGACCGAAATATGCAGCAGGCCATCCTTTGGCGTTTGACGAGTGAGGACGCCGCCGCCGCCATTTTCGACGGAGAAATTCTTCTCAAACTTTTTCCGCGCATCGGAGAGGTATTTCATCTTGTACTCGCGCATGAGCCCGAACTGCTGAATCACGGCGTCTTCGACCGTCTGGCTCTTGAACATCGCCACATACATGTCGTTGGGGTCTTTCAAAAGATTTGAGCCTGCCCCTGCCAGAGCGGCCAGCCCTCCCAAACCTCCCATTTCCGAGGTCAGCATCGACTCGAGCGACGAGTTCTGGTGCGGCGGTAAAACTGTGGCCACGGCGGTATACCGCTTGGGCAAGATCAGCGAAACCAAGAGAGCCGCTCCGCCGAAAAGCAGCGTTGCCTTTAGCACGAAACTCTTGCGGCGTACGAGAACAATCAGAAGGTCCAGCAGCGAGATTTCTTCGTCATTCCCGGAGAATTGCGCCGCGGGGAGGTGGGAGAACCCCACCTCGGTTTCCGTGATTGGCATATCCGTATTGATGGCCATTGGCTTTCCATTCGGCCATTCCTCATCGTCCGGAAGGAAGGGCCGTCCCTCTAATGAGCGACCGAAATGCGGACCGAAACGCGGATCCCTCGACTCCATCCTTGCTGTGCAAGGACCTCGCTCGGGATGACAACTCTTTTTGGCTTACAGCAACGCCGCGTTTGCTCTAATCCTATAGACCCTGTTTTGGAAGACTAAGCTCCCAATATTCGCTATTTTACGAGATTCCCCCGCTTATCCATCGTCCAGGCCTTTCTACTGCAAGACAGCGATCGCCGCCGCACCCAGGGCCAGTGAGGAGAATATTGACGTGTAGCTGCTAAGATTCAAAAGAGCGGAGGGTTTCGGCACCTTCTCCGGAATCACAATCGTGTCTCCTGCGTACAGCCGGGTTGTGTCAAAGGTATTTCCGAAAACTCCGTTCTGCGACTCGCGGCTGAGGACCGAGCCGTCGGCCCGGATGATGTACGCGTGCTTGGAATCCGCCTCCCGGCTCGCGCCACCGGCGAGCCGCAGATACCCGCCCACGCGCTCCGTCTGCTTAAAGAGATAAGCGTTCTCGTTATACACCGCCCCCACCACATTCACGGTATCGGGCTTCGACGGAACGGCGAAGCGGTCGCCGTCCTCGAGCGGCAGGTCGGGGATACTCTGAAGGCCCGCTGCATCCGGAGACATGTTGAGCACGATTCGTCCCGAGGCGCGCAAAGTCCGGAATTTGGCGATCAGGGTCTGCGCCGCGGCCGTCGAGCTAGCCGCTGTCGCCGTGCCGAGGGGATTGACGGAGCCCGCGATCGTCGCAACGGTCTGGCGATCGATCTGGAGCTCCAATTGCTGGAGATAGTCGTTCAAGCGCTGCTGCTGGATCACCTGCGTCGATTGCCGTGTGAAATCCGACCCGAAAAGATAGGCTGCGGGAGTGAACCCGCCCGCCCGCGCTACCAGCTCGCGCAAGGTTTCTCCGGGAAGGACGCTGTAGATGCCCGCCTGCTTGAACTCTCCCTCAAGACGAACGTACTTGGTGCGCTGGGCCTGGGGAACCCGGATGTCCGCCTGCGAAAACACCGTGATCACATCCCCCGGCTCGAGCAGCAGATCTTGAGCGGGATTGTGGTTCAACACCAGCTCTCCCAGGTTGAACGGCACCAGAGAGGTGGCCAGCGTCTGGGGATTGAGCCTCTCGATCACCGCATAGGACCAATCGATCTCCGGCACGGGCAGCGCAATATTGAGAGGCGGCCGGGGAAGACCTGCCGCTTGCGAAGGAGTTTGCACGTCATTGCTCAGCGCGCCCCGGCCCGCGGTGTCGTTGGTCACCGGGCTGGGCTGCGTATTGGCGGCATTGAGCGCGGCTTGAGCGGCGGCGCCTGAGGCGCCGTTCGCTCCCAAGACGTCGCCGAAGTCGTTCGGGTTAGGATTGGAGTTAGGATTGGAGTTGGCGTTCGGGCCGCCGCCCTGTGTGGCGCCGGAATTCATGGCGGCGCTGTTGTCCTGCGGCCCGCGCGGAAAGAGATCCGGATTGGTCACGTACTCCGGCTTGAACTCGGGACCGGGAATTCCCAGCTGGTTCCTACGCTCCCAGTAATCCCGCGTTATCAGCGACTGGCTATCGGGAATTATCTCGCTCAGCTTCATGCCCGGATGCCAGGAAAATCGACCCGGCTCGGCGACATTGCCCCGGAGAGTAACCGTGTTCTGAAACTGTGGAGAGATGGGCAGGATACGCAGAATATCCCCTTCCTTCAATGGGGTTTCGAGCCCGGCTCCCTCCAATGCAAGATCGACGGTCGTACGGTCTTTGCGAGCGGCGATGCGCTCGAGCGAAGCGTGCATCGAGGCAGTGGAGGAGACGCCCCCTGCATATGCCAGAACCTGACTCACCGTGGTCGCGTTCTTCAGCTCATAAATTGCGGGATAACGCACGCTGCCGGCAAGGGCGACTTGCGGCCCCACCGGAGGAATATAAATGACATCCCCCGAAAGCAGGGCGACGTCCTTCGACTTATCGCCATTGATGAGCAGATCGTAAAGATCGAAGTCAGTCACGGTCTGCCCGTTCCGCTTCACTTGGATGTCCCGCAGAGAGCCCCGCACGGAAGGCCCGCCGGTGGCAAAGATCGCCGTCACCAGCGTGCTCAACGCGCTCAGGGTGTAACTCCCCGGCCGCCGCGCCTGCCCCACGACGAAGACCTGAATCGCACGAAGCTGGCCCATCTCCACTTCCAGATTGAAGTTCTTGTAGATGCGGGCCACGGCATCGCGAAGATGCTCCTCGAGCTCCGAGTAGGGCAGCCCGGCTACCTGGATTGCCCCAATCTGGGGCAGATACACCGCGCCGGAACGGTCGACTGTAACCTCCGAATTGAAATTTACCTGTCCCCAGATGCGGATCACCAGGGAATCCCCGGGACCAACGACATAGTCCGGCGTGACGGGAATTTGCCTCACCGGAGCAAACGTCGAGGGCACCAACTGAAAGAGCGAGTCCCCATAAATCGGCAGCAGCGCTCCCAGAGAGGCGTTGGCCAGCCGCTGAAACTCCGTCGGCGGGCTGGGATTCTGGCGCGACAGCGCGCGCTCCTGTGCGAGCGCCTGCCGCTCTGCTTGGGAAGGGGGGAATCCGCTGGGGTCGTAAAAGGTTGGTATCCGGCCATTGATGCCCTGCGATTGAAGGCCAGGATATTGCTGCATCAGTTGACTTGCCGTGGCACCCGTGAGACCTTGCCCCTGAGAGCCGGCGTTCCCCGTCATACCGCCTTGCTGGCCTCCTAGCGGGTTGCCTTGCTGGTGACCCCGAGGCCAAGGCCGAATGACTGGTCCGCACCCAAGCAGGTTCCATCGACCGAAGAGTAAATGCCCGATGCGCAGTCGGATCCTCCGACGCCTGAGGTCGAGGTCTGAGCCGGCGCGAGCGCGAGATTGAGCTGGGCAAGACCCCCTATAAGAAGGATCGATGCGAAAAAACCTGAACGCTTACCCATAGATTCCGACGGCAGGGGACGAGATCAAGCCGCGTCCTCCGGGTTTGCAACGGTAACTCCCTGCCAAGTTTCTACTCCTTTGCCATCTGTGAATCCGTGATCGGGACCCAATGCGCTCCATGCCGCGCCAGTTCCGAGCCTGTTCCCGAAGTTCCTCCTTAGTCTAGAGCATCTTTAAAGGATTGTTCCAGGATCTGGTGACAAGGATGTGACCAGGATGTGACAAGAACAGACTCTAGCAGCGCACGATCTTCGGCGACTCGAGGCCGCGGGTTGCGTTCCGTGAATCCACGACCAATTGCGCTTCGCTCACGATCCGGGCATAGTCATAGGCCGAATGGTCGGTGACGATCAACACGCAATCATACTCGGCAAGGTTCTCGACCGGCCGTGAAGTCATGTTCAAACTGTACTTCCGCCCGTGTCCTACGGTGGGAAAGAACGGGTCGTTGTAGCTAACCTCGGCCCCTTCCCGTCTGAGTATCTCGATTATGGCGAGCGCGGGGGACTCACGCAGGTCATCCACATCTTTCTTGTATGCCAGCCCCAGCATCAGGATTTTCGAGCCTTTGACCGGCTTGCTTCGCTCGTTCAACGCGGAGCAAAGCGCCTCGACGACGCGGTATGGCATCGCTTCATTGACTTCGCCGGCCAACTCGATAAACCGGGTGCTGAAGTCGAACTCCTTCGCCTTCCAGCTCAAGTAGAAGGGGTCGATGGGAATGCAATGGCCGCCCAGGCCCGGCCCAGGATAGAAGGGCTGAAAACCGAAGGGCTTGGTCGCCGCCGCCTCGATGACCTCCCAAATGTCGATGCCCATGCGCAGGCAAAGAAGCTTGAGTTCATTCACCAACGCGATGTTCACGCATCGATAGATGTTCTCGAGCAGTTTGGTCATCTCGGCCGCGGCCGGACTGGAAACCCGGACGATGCGCCGGAAGGCGGCATTGTAAAGCGTGCTCGCGGCTTCGAGCGCCAACTCGCCCACGCCGCCCACAACTTTGGGAATGTCGCGCCGGTCTATCTTGGTATTTCCCGGATCTTCGCGCTCGGGGGAAAAGGCAACGAGAATGCCATCCTCGAGTTTCCCATCGCGAATCACTTTCAGCCTTCCCGGCGCCTCGATCGCGGGCACCACCAGTTCTTCGGTGGTCCCGGGGTAGGTGGTGCTCTCAAGGACCACCAGCTGTCCGGGGCGGAGATAGTTCACAATCGAATCCATCGTGGCGGTGATGTAGCTGACGTCCGGCGTGCGATGGTCGCTGAGGGGCGTGGGGACGCAGATCAGGATGGCATCGGTCTGCGCGATCTCCGCGAAGTCCGTTGTTGCGTGAAAGCCCTTGGCCTGGGCGTTTTTGATCTCTCCCGGTTCAATGCGGCGGATGTACGATTCCCCTCGATTCAGCCGGTCCACCTTGGCGCCATCGATGTCGAAGCCGGTTACGCGAAAGCCTTCTTCGCTAAAAAGCAGGACCAGGGGAAGCCCCACATAGCCCAGCCCGATAATCCCAATCCGCAGTTCACGCTTCTCGACCAGGGAAAACCAAGCATCCAGACGCTGCCGGTTCGACAAGCCATCTCTCCTATCGCCCTAAGGCAGCTCTTTGGCCGGAGACCACCGGCGCCTCGAGCGCTTGGCGGTACCAATCGATGGTGCGCTTCAGGCCCTCTTCGAATGCAATCAGCGGCCGATACCCAATCGCCTCGGCGGCGGCGGAGATATCAGCCTGAGAATTGAGAATATCGCCGGTGCGTGGCGGCCCGTAGAGCGGAGGACCTGCAAAGCCAATGATTTTTGCCAATGTCCCATAGACATCGAGGAGGGTGTGCCGGGCGCCGCAGGCGATGTTGAAGACCTTGCCGGCCGCCTTCTCCGCCGGGGCTACGCATGCGAGCAGATTGGCGGAGACTACATTGTCGATGTAGGTAAAATCGCGCCCCTGCTCGCCTGTGCCATAGATTGTAGGCCGCATGCCTGAGAGCATCCCCTGGATAAACTTTGCCATCACTCCGCTATAGGGTGAATCGGCCGACTGCCGGGGTCCGAAAATATTGAAGTAGCGCAGAGAGACTGTCTCCAACCCATAGACCTGCCAATAACTGCTCATGTAATACTCACCCGTCAGCTTCTGAACCGCGTAGGGAGAAATGGGCATGGGACGCATCGACTCCCGGCTTGGCAACACCGGCGGATCCCCGTACGCCGAAGAGGAAGCAGCATAGATGACGCGTTTGACCCGAGCGGCGCGAGCACCCTCAAGCACATTGAAGGTCCCGTCGACGTTGCAGGCGTGGCTCGGACCTGGCTCCTTGACGGAGAGCGGGACGGAGGGCAATGCCCCCTGATGCAAAACGTAATCGATCCCCTCGCACGCTTCGCGCATGGCCTTGGCATCGCGTAGATCGGCTTGCTCGAATTCAATCCGGCCTAAGAGACCTTCGAGGTTTTTCCGTTTGCCGGTGAGGAAGTTATCCACCCCTCGAACTTGTTCCCCGCGCTCCACCAGAGCGATCGCGAGCGATGAGCCAATGAAACCCGCGATACCGGTGATCAGGTACTTTGCCATATTTCGGAAAACCTCGATCCCCAACCGCCAAAGCCGCCTTGGGATCAGCCTTTTAGCCAACCTAAAAATAGCACAATGAAAACTGGCGTCCGGCCGCGCTCATGGAAAACCGGAGAGGCCTCAGAAGGTCGTCCTAAGGCCTGAGGACACGATTGGGCGCAAGCGAGGGGGAGAGTTGTGCTCCGCATTTGGAAATGGCGGCCTACCAGAGGCCCCAGGCGCGGCTTATGTAATCGGTCAGCGTCATCGTAATAAGCACCAGAAAAGCGAAGAGCCCGGAGCAAAGGGTCAGCTTCAACAATTTGGAACTCCAGCGGAGATGCATGAAGAAGAGAACGACCAGGGAGGCCTTAACGCAGGCGATCGCCAAAGCCACGATCGGGTTGAGGATACCGAGGTCCAGAAAGGCAACCCCGGTCGTGGTCGCGGTAAGAACCAGCAACACGATCAAAATCAGAAGGTAGGTCTTCGGCTGGACAATGTGTTCTTCATGCAGAGTAGGAGTCGACATAGCTACTTTCCTTGGCGATCACTTCAAAGGATGACGGCTGATGAGATACAGCAGGGGGAAAAGATAGATCCAGACGATATCGACAAAGTGCCAATACAGTCCGAAGTTGTGGATCATGGATGTATGCCCGTCGGTATATGCCCCACCCCACACCTGGAAAAGAAGAACGGTCAGGACAGAGCAGCCGACGATCATGTGCAGCGCGTGCACGCCGGTCAGGGAGAAATAGAGGAAAAAGAAGATCTGCGCGTGTTCCGCCGCATCCGGCGCCATGGGAACATCCCGTTTGTCCGCCGGATGGACAAAGTTCTCAATGCTGAAGTTGGCGCCGGGAATATGGTGCTCGGTATATTCCCCGTGCCATTCGTACCCCTTCATTCCAAGAAAGGAGAGCCCCAGGATAAGGGTGAGGACTAGTGAAATGATGAGCCCTTTGCGGTTGCGCTTCTCGGCCGAATACACGCCCATGGCCACGGTAAAGCTAGAGAGGATCAGCACCGTGGTCATGGTCGTCGCCAACTGAATGCTCAGCAGGTTGCTTCCCGCAACAAAGGCGTCGTAGTACCAGTTGCGGTAGAGCAAATACGCCATGAACATCCCGCCGAAGAACATGATTTCTGTCAGCAGGAAAAGCCACATTCCAAAGCTCGCGCTTTCCACCTGCTGGCCCATCGTTGCGAAATGGTGGACCTGATAGGGAGGATGCTCGTGCGCGTCGTGGGCTTCGCGCGGTTCCACGGATCCGGTTGCAACCACTTGGCTATCCAACGGTCTTTACCTCGTGTGCGGTCTTATTCGCCAACCACTCGTAATCGTATGCCTCGAAATCCACCACCGGCGTTTCCAGAAAATTGTCTTTTAAGGGTGGAGATTGAATCTGCCACTCCAAGCCCGTCGCCTGCCAGGGATTGGCGCCCGCCACCTGACCATACTTGATCGACCAAAGCAGATACATTGCCGGCAGCACATATCCCATGGCGAGAATCGAGGCGCCCGCGGTCGATAGGACATTCAAAACCTGAAATTCCGGGGGATAGGCATGATAGCGCCGAGGCATCCCCATGTAACCGAGAATGAACTGCGGGAAGAAGGTGAGATTGAAGCCGATAAACAGAGTCGAGGCGGCCAGCCTTCCGAGCGATTCCGGATACATCCTGCCGGTGATTTTGGGCCACCAGAAGTGTATGCCGGCCATCACCGCGCTTACCATGCCCCCGACCATGACGTAGTGAAAGTGGGCGACGATAAAGTATGTTTCGGTGAGGTGGATGTCCATGCCGAGCGATGCCAGGAAGACTCCGGTCAATCCGCCGATGGTAAACAGCCCGATGAAGCTGAATGCGTAGAGCATGGGCGTATCGAAGGTGATCGAGCCTTTATACATCGTCGCCGACCAATTGAAGATCTTGATCGCGGAAGGAACGGCGACCAACATACTGAACAGGGAAAATACCAGGGCGGAATAGTTCGATATGCCCATGATGAACATGTGGTGCGCCCAGACAAAGAAGCTGAAGACGGCGATCGCGACGGAGGAGAAGGCAACCGCTGTATATCCAAAGACCCGTTTCTTCGAAAAGCAGGCGATCACCTCGGAGATGATTCCCATGCCAGGCAGAATCATGATGTATACCGCGGGGTGGGAGTAGAACCAGAAGAGATGCTGAAACAGGAGCGGGTCGCCACCCATCGCCGGGTCGAAGATTCCGATACCGAAGATACGTTCGAGCATGACTAGCACCAGCGTGATGGCAATTACCGGCGTAGCCATTACAAAGAGGATCGATGTCGCGTAAAAAGACCAGATGAACAGCGGCAGCCGAAACCATGTCATGCCCGGGGCGCGCAGCCGGTGAATGGTGACGAGGAAGTTCACCCCGGTCAGGATGGAGGAAAACCCGGCAATGAAAACCCCCAGCGCCGCGCCGATCACGTTGGTGTTCACATAGTGCGTGCTGAGCGGAGTGGTGAAGGTCCATCCAGTATCTATGCCGCCGGTCATCATGACATAAAGCTCAACGATGCCGCCGGTGAGGTACAGGTAGTAGCTCATGAGGTTGAGCCTGGGGAAGGCCACGTCTTTCGCGCCGATCATGATCGGGATAACGAAGTTTCCCAGCACGGCGGGCGCGATCGGCACCAGGAAGAAGAACACCATGATGATGCCATGGACGGAGAACATCTTGTTGTAGGTGTCCGAGGCCATGAGGTCCCCGGCAGGAGTCAACAGCTCCAAACGGATCATCGCAGCCGCCGTGCCGCCGATGGCGAAAAAGAAAGCGATCGTGACCAGATAGAGCAGCCCGATCCGCTTGTGGTCAAGGGTGAGCAGCCAACTCTTCAGCCCGTAACTGTCATTCAGATAGTGGTGCTTGGGCAGCGTCGCTTCTTGTTGGTCCGGAAGAGTGATAGTAGTGTTCATTGCGTCACCGTCCTTGCACCCTGGGTGCGGCTCCGGCCGGCTGTGCGGCGGGAGTCGGACTTGTCCCTGTTGTCTTCTGAGAGTTGCCCTTCCCGTTGGACGGGGCGGCGCTGGAGGTCGCCGCGGCCGCTTGTCCGGGTGAGAGCTGACTAGCCAGCAATGTCTGCTGGATACGGTAGTTGGAATTGAGGTTCTTAATATACTCCACCAGATCGATCAGGCCGTCTTCGCTCACCTGGCCCTGATAGGTAGGCATGATCGGCGCATACCCCGCGGTGGTGTGCTCGGATGGGTTGAGGATGGTGTCACGCAGGAAGGCGTCGTCGACGGTAACGGAGGAACCGCTCGTGAGCTGGAGTTTGCTTCCGTAAACCTCGGCCAGGTTCGGGCCGCGCGCCGAGGGTGCGCCCGAATGGCAGGCGTTGCAGCCCAGGCTGGCGAACAGGCGTTCGCCGTTCTGCGCCAGCGATGCTCCGCTCGTGCTCCCCGCTGTCCATGCCTGGTAATCGTCAGGCGTCATCGCAATGATGTCACCGAGCATCGCCGAGTGGTTCGTGCCGCAGTATTGGGTGCAGAACAGATGATACGTTCCCACCTGGGTCGCCTCAAACCACACCGTCGAGTAACGGCCTGGGATTACTTCGCGTTTCACGCGGAACGCGGGAATCGAGAAGCTATGAAAGACGTCTTGGGAGATCATGGTGAGCTGCACGGGACGGTTGATGGGAATGTGCAGAGCGTTGATCTCGTGCTGGCCGCCCGGATGCTCGGCCTTCCACATCCACTGCTTGCCGACGATGTAGATGTTCATTGCGTTGGTCGGTGGATCGTAGATGCGGAAATAGAGGATCGCACCCCAGACAAAGCAGATCAAGAACAGGGCCAGCGGGATGATTGTCCATGTGGCTTCGAGCAGCGTCGAGCCCTCAATCTGCGTCGCAACCGGATTCCTGTCCTTGCGATAAAGGATAGAGAAGGTGAAAACCATGCCAGCAACCGCGATCACGCCGATGGCCGTGATCAGCAGCAAGTAGAAGAAAAACCCGTCGACCTGCGTCGAAATGGTGGAGGCTTCTGGAGGAAAGAGCGGGGAATTGCTCAGCCACTTTTCCAAAAACTGCCACAGTACCGGACTTATATGATCCATCGTTACCCTTTATCCGATTGATCCGCTCGCGTTGTTGCTGCTCGCGTCGATGCTGCTTGTTTTATATCGCGGCGAAAGTTCACCACCATGAAGCTGCCTACTCCAAAGACGGTCATCAGGCAGGCAAGCTGCGTGAGCCGGGCGAGCATCAAACTCCGCCGGTTTACCTGCGGATCGTAGCGGTAGCAATAGGTCATAAGGTTCTCGACCACTGTGCCGATCTTGTGGTGCGATGCCTCGACGAGGCCCAGTGTCAGATCCTCCGGTGAATACTCCACGCCCATATAGTATTGGGCCACCCGGCCTTCCGGCGTGATGACCTCAAACGCGGTGCTATGGGCAAACTGATTGAGCTTGCCATCCGGGCCGGGTACAGACACATAATGAAAGCCGACGGCATCGGCAAGGGCCTTAATCGAAGGTTCCGGGCCGGTCAGGAAATGCCAGCCGTTCGGCCCAGTCGGCCGGCGGTAGCGCCCAACGTACATGGCCTTTTGGGCTCGTGCAAGAGCCGGCCCTTCGCTGGGATCGAAACTCGCGACCACAATCTCGAAGTCCTTGCCCGGCTTGAGGTCCACCATTTCGAGAGCGCTGACTAACCCAGACAGCTCTTCCGAGCACAAGATCGGGCATTGGTAGTACACCAGCGCCAGGATAACCGGACCCTTGCCAAAATAGTCGCCCAGCGTGACCTGTTTACCGGCGTCGTCGACAAAGGGCGCATTCAAGGGAAGCTGCTGGTTCAATCGCTGGGTAATCTTGATCCGCTCTAGAATGTCCGGCAAATGATCCTGGGCCGGGTCGCCCATCGTCTTTTCGCCGTAAGGCGCAACCTGTGCGCGGGCAGCCGGCACAGCAAACATCATCACCACCAGCGCGCACATCGCGCCCAGCATTCCGGATCGGCTCAAAATGCCGCAGCCGGCCATGGCTCGGATTGGATCGAATGTCCGCATAAATAAAACTCCCCCGTTCCACCCAGAGGCGATGATCCCCCTCGGTCGATTAGCGGCTCGTCCCCACGGCGGCCTGTTCGCCGGGCGCTTCGCCCCGGGCACGCTGTTGCTCCATGGTCGTCAAGGCCTCCTGCTCATGCCCGGTACGGGCAAAGCCGTTGGTGAGCGGCGCCGTGACGATAGGTTCCGTGTCACCCGCCATGAGCGATTCGCTAGGCCGCGCTGTCGGCACAACCGGGAGACCGCGCTGAGCAATCAATTCCATTGCGTGACCGATCGGAATCCTGACTTTGCCCTGCTTCTGGTCAACCCAACTGTAGTGATCGAGCAGCAGATCTTCGCGCGCATGGAGATCGGTGATGTCCTGATCGCCATCATCGATCTGCAGCCTCGGCGTGGGAAAATTTTGGGTCATCTGTTGCAGTTGCTCCTGCTCCAGCTGGGCGTCGGAGGCCAGGTTCTTCTGCGTGATCTGACCGCTGCTGGCCGCATTCCATTTGTTCAACGGCCCATCTTGCTTCGCAATGGAGGTGTTGATCACCTTGCCGATGCCATAGGCGACAACCATGATGACCGCTGCCGATACGGCCAACGCAATCAGAAAGATAACGACTCCAGGGATGCTGGCGTCGGTTACCTCGTAGCCGGGAGAGTCCTTCGGCGCCGAGCCGTGGCCGTGGGAATAGGACGACCCGGAGCCGTGAGGATCAGGCGTGGGCATGTTGAGCCTCCAAAATCTCATCCAGGTGGGGATCGTTGGTTTGGACCAGGGGCCGCTTCTGCAGTTCCCCAAACAGATACCACGCCCAGATGGCCATCACCGCGACCGGCACGGTTGCATATTCGAGAATGCCGAAGCTGAAGTGGAGGTTGCGCGCCGCATCCGGAAAGTTCGGCTCGATCAGCCAGAATGTGTCTAGACAGCGGGCAAAAATCATGATTCCACACACCAGCATAAGCCGCCGCTTGTTGCGCTTCAAGTCGCGCGAGAGCAGCAGCGCGAAGGGAATCAGCCAGTGGAAGAGGAAGTCGAGCGTCGCGATCACGCCCCAGCCGCCGCGAATGCGGTCCAGATACCAGGGAATCTCATCCGGCAGGTTGCCCGACCAGATAATCAGAAATTGCGAGAAGGCGATGTAGATATTGAACATGACAAAGGCAAAAGCAAGGCCGCCCAAGTCGGCTTGTTCATTGGAGCGCAAAAGCGTCTTGATCGGCTCGGCCTTGGACAACTTGAGCGTCATCAGGATGCAGACCGCGAAAGCCGCGTATGCCTGGCCTACCAGGAAGAGAAAGCCATACATCGACGAGTACCAGGTGACGTCGAGCGACATGACCCAATCGATGGCGACCGCCGTCATGGTCAGCGAGTAAATCACGATACCGATGCCGCTGGCGTTCTCGAACTTGATCTGCCAGGAGCGCACGTTGGGGAGCGTGTCGGCGTCCCGCAGCAGGGACCAGCGGTTCAGCGGGATGATGAAGAGAAACCAGATTCCGAAGCATATCGCGGTCTGGATCCAAACACTCGGAACGTTCAGCATGGGATGCTTGAAGAGAATCGCGTGCGCCTGATCGCGGGAGATCAGGTGCGCCTTAAAGGCCGCTGCCGGATCGGTGATGCTCGCCCAGAGATAGAGCTTCTTCATGAAGAAGCCGACGGGGAGGAACAACAGTGCGACCAGCGGCATGGTACGCGACATTGCCTCCAGAGGGCGCCGCACCACCAGCCCCCACTTGCCGCCGGTTAGATATTGCAACATGAGCAGCGCCATGCCGCCGATGGCAAAGCTCCAGCACAAGACGAACCCCATCAAGTAGGAGCGCAGCAGATGATTGATGCCGTCATGGTCGACGCTGGCCGCGAGAAACGCGAGCACGGCCGACAGACCGATGAAGATCGCCGCCACAACCAGAGCGCGGCTGCGCCAGCCATTCACAAAAGCGGGCGCGCTCAAGTCGGCGGGAAGCGTTTTGACGTTATATCCGTGAGCCATGATCGTCCTGAATCCTATTTCGCGCCGCTCGGCGCCGCTGTCTTACCGCTCGCCCGGGGTTGCTCGGGCTGATTCTCCCAAGGCGCTGGATCCGAATCCTGCGCCGGAGCCATTCCCGGCATTCCCTGGCTGGCATCGCGAGGCTCCGCATCGACGGCCGTCGCCGGCGGTTGCCAAGGTTCCGCGAAAGATGCCGGATAGCCTTCCTGCTGAGTGATATCGCTGAGGTTTTGGACCGTAACGCCGGCGGGAACGTCGGCTTGTGTGGCGTTCTGGCTCAATTGCAGGGCGCGAATATACGCGGCCACGGACCAGCGGTCGGATGGGGTCAATTGCGCCGAATAATCGGGCATGGCGCCAAAGCCATTGGTCATCACGAAAAAGTAGTGGCTCAACGGCTCGGCGAGACGCTTCTTGTCATGGAAGTTCCCGGCCGGCTTGTAGCCGCGCATGACGATCATCCCTTCGCCGTTTCCTACCCGCGAGTGGCACGGCGTGCAATAGATGTTGTAGCGCTCTTGTCCCCGCTCGAGCACCTGCATGGTCACGGGAAAGGGCGAGAGGTCGGCCTCCTTGCCATCGAGCAGTCCAGTCGAGAAGTAATCGTCGGCCTCAAGCTGGCCGCGGGCCACGGTATGTTCTACCTGCGGCCGGACCGAGCGCCGGTCGGCGAAGAAAGTGGTTCCCCGCTGGGGGACGAACTTAGGCTGGTCTTGCATATCCTGGCGGCATCCGGCTACCAACAGCAGCATGGATGCCAGCCCCAACCCTAAAAGCCGGCCGCGCAGGAATCTGTTTTTCGGCGAGCTCTTAATACTCCACCTCCACAACCGACAGCGGCCGGAAGCCCTCAAGAAAGTCCCGCGATTCCGCCACGGAGAATTTCGGATCCGTCGCTTCCAGGCAAAGGAAGAACTTGTCGACCGACGCGCCATTGCGGAAATTCGGCGCATTGAATAGCGGGTGATAGAGCGATGGCAGACCGCACAAGGCCAGCATGCCAAAGGCCGCCGAGAGCCCGGCCCAAAGGATGGTCCATTCATAGGCGGGAACGACGAACGCCGGCCATGAGAAGAGCGGGCGTCCGGCGATATCCAGCGGGTAGGCGAGGACAGCGACCCAGGTCTCCATCAGGAACATCGCGGCTAGGCCCATCAAGCCGCCGACCAGGCAGACCAGCGAGACATAGTTGCGATGAAAACCAATGACTTCCGCCGCCTCCTCGAGCGGATAGGGGCTATAACAATCCATCCGCCGCCAGCCGGAGTCATAAGCTGTCTTGGCGGCCACCACGAGCTCCGTGGGCGTTTCAAACTCCGCCAGTACTCCGTATATCCCTTCACGCATAGGCATCAGTCACCTGCCTCCAGTGGTTCTGCTTCCGCCCTGACCTTGGCTTGAGGCAGCATTTTTCTAAGTTCGGACATCGGGATCATGGGCAAGAAGCGAACGAACAGGAAAAATAACGCTGTAAACAAGCCCATCGTTCCGACAAAGGTGGCGTAGTCCCACCGCGTTGCCCTGTATGTTCCCCAGGAGGACGGCAGAAAGTCGCGGGTAAGGCTGACCACGATAATCACAAAACGCTCGAACCACATCCCTGCATTGATAATGAGCGACATAATGAACAGCTTGCCGGGGTGGACCCGGAAACTGCGGAGCCAGAGCAGCTGCGGTAGGGCGATATTGCATGTGATCAGCACCCAGTAGGACCAGCCGATGGGGCCGAAGGCGCGGTTCCACATCATGAAAAATTCCCAGTGGCTGGCCGAGAACCAGGCAAAGAAGACGTCCGACGCGTAGCCGTAGGCGATGATCAGGCCGGTGGCCAGCATCACCTTGCCCATATTATCCAGGTGCCGGAGTGTGATGATGTCTTCCAGGTGATAAAACTTCCGGATGGGAATGGCCAGGGTGAGCACCATGGCGAATCCGGAGTAGATGGCGCCGGCGACAAAGTAGGGCGGGAAGATCGTCGTATGCCATCCCGGCAGAACCGCTACGGCAAAATCGAAGCTGATGACGGAGTGCACGGAGAGCACCAGCGGCGTCGCCAGCCCGGCGAGAAGCAAAGACGCTGTCTCATACTGCGCCCAGTGCCTGACCGAGCCGCGCCAGCCGAGGGACAGGAGGCCATAAATAAACTGCCCGAACTTCGAGTTCGCGCGGTCGCGCATCGTCCCCAGATCGGGGAGCATGCCGATATACCAGAAGACGACGGAAATGGTGGCATACGTCGAAACCGCGAAAACGTCCCACAGCAGGGGAGAGCGGAACTGCGGCCACACGCTCATCGAATTAGGGTAGGGGAAGAGCCAATACCCGAGCCATGGGCGGCCGACGTGAATCAACGGGAACATGCCGGCGCAGATCACGGCAAAGATCGTCATGGCTTCGGCAAAGCGATTGATCGAGTTTCGCCACTGCTGCTTGAAGAGCAAGAGAATCGCGGAGATCAGCGTGCCCGCATGGCCGATCCCGATCCACCAGACGAAATTGATGATGGCGAATCCCCACCCGACGGGGATATCCAGACCCCAGATGCCCACGCCTTTCAGGAACAGCCAGCCCACCGCCGTCAACAGCATGATGACGATGCTGCCCGCCAACATAAATCCGAAGTACCACCCAAGCGGAGTGTGCCCGGTGAGAACAATGCGGGAAACTTCTTCGGTAACCGACCGGAAGGTATGCCCGGGCGCAAGTTCGACGTACTCGCCCGTCCTCGGATCCAACATCCGATCGTTTACCGGTAAATCTGGTTTGGTAGCCATGCGCCGCTAACCTTTCAGCTAATTTCGGGCGCACGGTGCGCCTCGGCCAATTCCGGATTGGGGTTGAAGACCTCTGCGATGTATGAGGTCCGCGGCCGCGTATTGATATCGGCGAGCACAGCGTAGTTGCGCTGCTGCGCTTTCAACTTTCTGACCTTGCTCTGCTTATCGTTGATATTGCCGAAGACGATTGCGTTCGTTGGGCATGCCTGCTGGCAGGCCGTCACAATCTCGCCGTCGCGAATATCGCGATTTTCCTTGTCGGCCTCGATCTTGGCGGCAACGATCCTCTGCGTGCAGTAGGTGCACTTTTCCATCACCCCGCGGCTGCGCACGGTCACGTCCGGATTGCGCATCAGTTTGAGGCTCTCCGTCTCGAAATCCGAGTACAGGAGGAAGTTGAAGCGGCGCACCTTATACGGGCAGTTGTTCGAGCAGTAGCGCACCCCGACGCAGCGGTTGTAGATCATCAGATTCAGGCCTTCCGGCGAGTGCACGGTGGCGCCCACCGGGCAGACCTGCTCGCAGGGCGCGTTCTCGCACTGCTGGCAGGTCATCGGCTGGAAGTGAGCCCGCGGAGCGTCCAGATCTCCTTCGAAGTAGGTGTCGATGCGGATCCACTGCATGATGCGGCCCAGCTCGGTGTTGTGCTTGCCCACCACCGCGATGTTGTTCTCCGCGTAGCAGGCCACGATGCAGGCATTGCACCCGACACAGGAGTTCTGATCGATGGCCATGCCCCAGGCGTTTTTGTCGTAACGCCAGTTGGCGAACATGGTATCGGTCGGCTCGGGATCCTCGGGGATGCTTTCCTCGTGCGCGAAGTTTGGATCTTGCCTGAACTCCTCGAGCGTCGCCGAGCGAACGATTCCGCGGGTCAGGGCCTCGTTGCCCTCGAGCGAATGCGTGCCCGACCCGTCTCCGCCCGCCGAAACCGACCGGTGATCGGTATAGTGGCTCTTGGTTACGGCAAACGCGTAGGTGTTTCCCGTTTTGGTCAGCTTCGCGCCCGGGGCAAAGAGCAGAGCGCCCGAAGTGCGGATGGCATAGGCATTGAAGCCCATTCCGCTCGCCACGCGCCCCGCGTTGCGGCGCCCATACCCGAGATAGAGCGTCACCGCGCCGTCGGGATGGCCGGGAATCGCGAAGGCCGGAGCCAGTACCTTGTAGCCATTGGACTCGATCGAAACGACATCGGACTCGACCAGCCCCAACTGGCCCAGGGTGGCGTAGCTCATCAACGCCGCATTGTCCCAGGAGAGGTTGGTGATTGGCTTCGGCACTTCCTGCAGCCATCCCACATTCGCGTAGCGGCCGTCGTAGACATTTGGATCGGGACGAAAGACCACCTCGATGCCGCCCGCTTGACCGCTCGACGGCGTCGCTGGCAGGGAATCGATCTTGGGCGTGACCGTCTTCGCCTCAAAAGCGCTGCCGGCGACGAAGCCATCGTGGAGAACCTTGCGCCAAGCGTGCTCTTGATCGCCCGGCCCGGCGCTC
This sequence comes from uncultured Acidobacteriaceae bacterium, assembly GCA_963746665.1. GTDB lineage: Bacteria > Acidobacteriota > Terriglobia > Terriglobales > Acidobacteriaceae > PALSA-350. Next base: position 311,900 of record CAVVBW010000002.1, read on the forward strand.
GCGCCCCAATTCGCCCGGACCGCTTCATAGGCCGAGAGGTCGGGATTCGCGAGCAGCGACTGGATGATTTCATGCGCCGATTTGCCGCCATAGAGCGGATCGATCATCGGCTGCACGATCGAAAGGGTGCCATCGTAGGCCCTCGCATCGGACCACGTCTCGAGATAGTGCGCACCGTTGATGTGCCATTGCGCGAGCAAGGCGGTTTCGCTCAAATGCGAGCCGAGTTGGGCGACCGTCTCGACCTTGTTCATCGCGTCTTCAAAATTCAAATCGACCGGAGCCGTATAGACGGGATTGGCGTTCAAGATCACCAGCCAATCGACCTTGCCGGCACGGATGTCATTGACCAAGCTCTTGATGTCGTCGCCCTGGATGGACGGCATGGGATTGACGGTATCGGTGTAGATCACCGTCGTGCCCACATTGCCCAGCGCCTGATTGATGGCAATCGCCGCCAGATGCACCGCGGGCGATTGCTGCTCGCCGGCAATCACGACGGACTTGCCCCGGCTGGCCTTCAGGTCGGCGGCGAGAGTCGCCAGATACTTCTGTTGCGGGCCGGTTCCCCAAGGTGCGCTCGAAGATGCACTCGAAGCTGCGCCCGCGGAGCCGACCTCGGCACCGACGGCAGCCGCCAGCGCGGCGGCAAAGGCGGCGACCTCGCTTGCCTTGAGCGCCAAGCGGTGATCGGCCTTGAATCCGGTGGTCGTGCAAGTGCTCTCAACCGCGTAGAGCCGGTTCATGTCCATCGTGCTGTTCGCGGAGGCGGATTTCCGCCGCTGGGCATAGTCTCCCGCCAGACGGAGAAATCCGGGATGCGCGATGCCGGAGAGGAAATCGGCATCGAGCGAGACAATGACATCCGCGGCCGGCAGGCGGTACTGCGCGTCATAAAAGCCGCCAAAGGCTGCCTTCGATGCGGCATATGCCGAATCGCGGTTGACCGGGTCCCACTGCAGCCACTTGGCGTTGGGGTAAGTCTGCTGCGCCGCCTTCCATTGCGCCGCGAGCGTAGGCGACGTTACTGTGTCGCTCAGGATATAGAGGCCCGCGCCGCCGCTTGCCTTCTTGTCGGAAAGCATGGCGCGAAAGACGGCAAGAAATGCCGGCCACTCCCGCACTTCGCCCCGATAAAGCACCTTCTGCGAGCGATCCGGATCGTAGAGATCGAGCAGCGTTCCCTGGGTGAGCTGGTCGGAGGTGCCGCGGTTGAAGGGATGCTCCGGGTTGCCGTCGACCTTGATGGGGCGGAAGGAGTCGCTCTTGACGAGCAAGGGAATGGCGCCGGTCGGGAAGGGAGATGCCGTCGCGAAGTACATGGGACGCCCGAGGATGAGATCTTCGGGCTGTTTGATGTAGGGATAGATCGGCTCATCGGGCTGCTTGGTACAACCGGCAAGCCCGGCCAACGCCAGCGAGGCGCCCATGACCTTAAGAAAACCACGCCGGGAGACGGGATCGATCCATTCGGAGACCTGCGAGGGAAACTCGTGCCGCACCATCTCCTGGAATGCCGGAGTATCCGCCAGCTCATCGATGCTGCGCCAGTATTTCTTGCCCGTTTTGCCCGCGAGTTTGGCCCTGGCCTCTTCGAGCGTCAGCGCCTTGGCAGCCGCTGGACCGAGCGGAGCCGGATGGGCTTCGGCCTCGCCCAGGGACGCTTGCTTTTCCATGATTGCTTCCCGTCTTTCGTGATCCGCTTGTTTCATCGGTGGCATGTCTCGCAGCTGCTGAGCTCCTGGGGCGTGCGGATGTGATATTGCTGCAGTAGGAATTGGCCCAGAGCCGCCTGATCCGTGTACTTGACGTACTTGATGTTTTCAGAGTTGAGAGCCGCGGGAACCGCTCCAGCGGGCCTGTCACCCGCCACTTGCCCCCCAGAGCCTGGTGGCAACATGTCAAGCCTGGCGATTTGCGGTCCGGCTTCGCTCGGATCGGTGGTCGTGCAGCTCACCGTCTGAGCCGTGGGCACTCCATCCTTCGCGCCCGCCGATCCGCACCATACCGGCTTGACCATCGTCGGGCCCGTCCATGCCATGTTGTAGATCTCTGAGGTCGGGCGAAGATTCTTGCCCGGATTACGGTGGCAGGTCAGGCACCACTCCATCTGCAGTGTGTTCTCTTCATACATCAACGGCATGAGATCGACGCGTCCGTGGCAGGACGAGCAGCCTATGCCCTTGTTCACATGAATTTCATGATTGAAATAAACAAAATCGGGAAGGTCGTGGATCTTGATCCACGGGATCGACTCACCCGTTGCCCAACTCTGCCGCACCGGCTCGAGCAGGGCAGCATCGGTCCAGATCTGCGAATGGCAGTTCATGCAGGTCTTGGTTGGCGGAATGCCTGCATAACCGGACTTCTCAACCGAGGTATGACAATACTGGCATTGAAGCCCGAGCCCCATGACGTGGTGCTCGTGGCTGAACGGCACTGGTTGTTCGGCGCGCTGCCCTTGCCGGGTCACCCACGGAGAACGTTGCAATTGATCCAGTGTCACTCCCAGGGCAATCACAATCAACCCTGTCAAGACCAAGCTCATGCGGGCTAATGCGTTTGAGCTGCGGTCGAAAATCTGCGCCATTGAATGAGTCCCTGCTTCCTCAAATTCCGTGGTGGTTGTCGGTTAACGCTGCGGGCTGACATTGCAAGGCTTACCCGAGATTGCTCTCGAGTGCCTTAGCAGGCAAAAATTGAATATAGCAGCAAGGGCGCCCTGAGGAAAACCCCCGCGTGCCGCGAAAGAAACGGAAAGAAGAATTTCGGTCGATGAAAATTCGATTTCCCGCAGGAGAAAACCTCCGCTCGATCGCGCTCTTCCCCGCATCACAGAAGGCTTTCGCATCCCGCGGGGTGAGTTCGGTTCGCAACGTGGACCGCGCCGGCGCCGCGAAGAAAAAATTTTGCCCCTTTTTCTTCCTTAGCGGTCAGCCGTGCTCCTCCTCGAACGCTGCGCCGATTTCGGTACACTCAATTATGCTGGCGGGACTTTATCTTTCGTGAGGTTCCCCGGGAGAACCGCTCGATGACCGATGGCCGCCGCCCTGTTCGCTATGACGCCGCCCTGGCCTGCCGGCAGTTGGCCGCGGCCGACAAGAAGCTTGGTGCGCTCGTCCTACGCGTGGGTTCCTTCAATCTGCGGATTAAAAGCTCGCATTCTCCCTTTGAAGCGCTGCTCGAGTCGATCGTCTACCAGCAACTGCACGGCAAGGCCGCCGCCGCGATTTTGCGCCGCCTGCTCACCGTCTTCGGCGATCTGCATCCGCAACCGGAGCAGTTACTCATTGTTCCCGACGAGCCGCTGCGCGCCGCCGGCTTGTCGAAAAACAAACTGCTCGCCCTGCGCGATCTCGCGGCCAAGACCGTCGACGGCACCGTACCCACGCTCGCCCGCATCCGGCGCATGCCCGATGACGAGATCATCGACCGCCTTACCCAGGTGCGCGGCATCGGCACATGGACCGTGCAGATGCTCTTGATCTTTCGTCTCGGCCGCCCAGACGTGCTCCCGGTCTCCGACTATGGAGTGCGCAAGGGGTTTCTTCTGGCCTTTGGCGGAAAGACGGTGGCCCGGCCGATCTCTTCCGCGATGCTGCCCCAGGCCGACGAGATGCTCGCCGTGGCGAGCGCTGGAAGCCCTGGCGCTCGGTCGCCAGCTGGTATCTCTGGCGGGCTTGCGACCTGGACGCCAAAAAATAGCTTCTAGCTTTTAGCCTCTAGCTTCTAGCTCCTAGCCAGCTAAAAGCTAGGAGCTAGAGGCTAGAAGCTGGCCTGTCAAGCTGGCAGCGCATCTCCCGCCTTCGATATCATCTTTGAATATGGCAACATCTTCTCCTTCGGTATTCCGGTATATCTGCATTCACGGCCATTTTTACCAGCCTGCTCGGGAAAACCCTTGGCTGGAAGCGGTAGAAATCGAAGACTCGGCGGCGCCCTACCACGATTGGGATGAGCGCATCACGGCGGAATGCTACGCGCCGAATGGCGCCTCCCGCCTCGTCAATGGCGACAACCAGATCATCCGCATCGTCAACAACTACTCGCGGATCAGCTTTAACTTCGGCCCCACGCTGCTCTCCTGGCTCGAGCAAAACGCGCCGCGTACCTACCGGATGATCCTCGAAGGCGACCGCAAGAGCGTCACCCGCTACGACGGCCACGGGTCGGCGATGGCCCAGGCGTACAACCACCTCATCATGCCCCTGGCCAACGAGCGGGACCGCATCACCCAGATCGAATGGGGCATCGCCGACTTTGAGCACCGCTTCGGCCGCAAGCCGGAAGGCATGTGGCTGCCGGAGACCGCTGTCGACCGCGACACGCTCGATCTGCTCGCCCAGCGCGGTATCCGCTTTACGATCCTTGCGCCCCACCAATGCGTCCGCACACGCGAGCCCGCGGAAACAACTCTGCAGCCCACGCTCCCCGATCTGGAAGGCGACGACGCGAAGTGGTCGGAGGCCGCCGCCGCCCCGGTCAATGTCCATCGCCCCTACTTCGTTCGGCTCAACGAAGGCCGGAGCATTGCCGTTTTCTTCTACAACGGCCCGCTTTCCCGCGCGATCGCTTTTGAAGGTTTGCTCAACAGCGGAGAGAACTTCGCCCGGCGCTTGACGGGCGACTTCGATCCGTCGTCGACCTCAACGCAACTGGTGCATGTCGCGACCGATGGAGAGAGCTATGGTCATCATCACAAGCATGGCGAGATGGCTCTTTCCTACGCGTTGAAGCTGATCGAAGACAGTCCCCTCGCCGCGCTCACCAACTATGCGCATTTCCTGGCTCTGTCCCCGCCCGTATGGGAAGCGGAAGTGGCGAACAACACTTCCTGGAGTTGTCCCCACGGTCTCGAGCGCTGGCGCTCCGATTGCGGCTGCAATGCCGGGCATCCGGGCTGGAACCAGAAGTGGCGCACCCCTCTTCGCGCAGCCATGGACTGGCTACGCGATACCATCGCTCCTCTGGCGGAAGAGGCCTCTCGCGGCCTGCTCAAGGACGTTTGGGCGGCGCGCAATGCCTACATCCGGGTGCTGCTTGTCCCGCCGCGGGAGCGCCGCGCGGCCGTCGACAGCTTCGTTGCTAGCCACGGTGCGCGCGCGTTCTCGCCCGCAGACCGCGTTCTGGCGCTCACGCTGATGGAGATGCACCGCAATGCTTTGCTTATGTATACGAGCTGCGGCTGGTTTTTCGACGACATCTCCGGGATCGAAACGGTGCAGGCTATCGCCTACGCGGCGCGCGCCATTCAGCTGGCCGCGGAGGCCATGGGCTTCGATCGCGATCAACTGGAAGCACAATTTCTCGAAAAGCTGGGCGAAGCCAAGAGCAATGTCTCCCTCTGGAAGGACGGAGCCGAGCTCTACAACCGTCTGGTCCGGCCTCTGGAAGTCGGCCTGGAACAGGTCGCCGCCCACTATGCCATCAGCTCGTTCTTCAGCAACTACCCAGTGGAGTCAACTCTCTTCTGCTACACCATCCGCCGCCTCGACTACGAAATAGTCGCCTCGGGCCGGGGACGGCTGGCGGTTGGCCGTGCGCAGGTGACCTCAAACATCACCGAGCAGAGCGAGACAGTGTGCTTTGCCGCGCTCCACCTGGGAGATCAGAACGTGACCGCGGCAGTCAAGCGCTTTGCTCCCGATGACCTGACGGCCTTCGAGGCCTTCAAGGAAAAGTGCAGCGACTCCATCACCCAGGCCAACGTGCCGGAGGCGGTCCGTATCATCGACGGATACTTCGGAGGCAGTCCTTACTCTCTCATCTCCCTCTTCAGCGACGACCGCCGGCACGTGCTGCGAGTGATCCTGAAGTCCACGCTTGGCGAAGTGGAGAATAGCCTCGCCAAGATTTATGAAGAGCACGCCTCGTTGCTGCACTTCATGAGCTCGATGGGGCTGCCCAAGCCTCCGGCCCTAACCATGGCCGAGGGATTCGCCGTCAACTCCGGTCTCCGCCGCGCGCTCGAGGACGATTCCCTCGATCTCGAACACATACGCGCGTTGATCGCGCTAGCCAAAGCCGATGGCGTGCCCCTCGAACAGCACCAGCTCAGCTACTTGATCGATCAATCGATGAAGCGGGCTATGGTCGCCCTCGAGGCGGACCCGTTGGGTTTCGATCATCTTGAACGCACCATCTCCTCGGTGCGCACTTTGCGCGAGTTTCCTTTCCCGTTAAACTTGTGGCAACCGCAGAACATCTGGTACGACATGCTTACCGAATCGCCAACGTTCTTGCGCGATCTCGAACAACCCTTGGCAGCGGAGCGTTGGCGCGAACGCTTTCTCGAGCTGGGTCGCCAGATGGGGATAGCCGTCGAGCAACTGGTGGTCGAAGACAGCGGGCAATCTGCTCTAGAGCCTGTTCTTAGCGAAGAAAGCACGAAGAAAGACACAGGCGAAACCGGAGATGAGGTTCTCGCCTCGAGGCCTGCACCATGACACACAGCCCAAAAAAATGCGCCGAACGCAGCGAGCAAGGCGCTAGAGGCGCGAATGGATGTGTAGGAGTCGTACAACTTTATCGGGTTGACCCCATACTTTCGGTCTGCTAGGTTTGAAATCAGCGCCTGCACCTAATGATGTTTCCCCCGAGGGGTGCTCCCTCTCTTTGGAGTCTCGGGGATAAAACGTGCAAAAAACCCCTAGCGAAACGAGAGCCTATTGCGCAAGACCTGCTACATCATTTTCGTCTCCCGCGGTGACGACGGTCGTCTGCGCAAGATCCCCGTACCGCTCTACTATGGATACATTTTCATCGCTGCGGCTCTTGTGGGCCTCTTCACGATCACGGGCCTGGCCGGCTCCTACAGCCGAATGTTGCTCAAGACCGCCAGCTTTGACCAGGTGCGCACCGAGCGCGAGACCTTGCGCAAAGATTATCTGCAAATGGAGCAGGTGGCGCACGAGAAGGATGTGCAGGCCGCATCGCTCAGCTCACTTGCCGGCGAGGTCAGTGCTCTGTATGGCCTGCGGCAGAGCAGGCTGGCCAAAGCCTCTGCCGTAAGACAAGCAATCAGCACCCCGGTTTCGAGCGATGGCATGACCGATCAGCAGTACTACCAGTCGCTCAATCAGTTCGTCGCGCTGCGTTCCTCAGCCATGTCGGGCGAAACCGCGCGCCAGCTTGATTTCGCGATTCGCTTCCCGCAGGGTCCGGTCGACGCCATCGATATGGCCGACGCTCCGTCGATATGGCCGGTTCAAGGCACGGTGACCAGTTCCTTCGGCGAGCGCCAAGACCCCTTCCTAGGCGAAGGCGCATTCCATACCGGCATCGATATCGCCACCAATTTGGGAGACGCGGTTCGCGCGACTGCCGACGGCACGGTGGTCAAAGCGGGGATGGGCACCGGCTATGGGCTCGAGATCGTTCTCGACCACGGCCAGAACATTGAGACGCTTTATGCCCATCTCTCCGGCTTCGCCGTCGCTGTGGGGCAGGACGTTCGCCGCGGAGACATCATCGGTTATGTGGGATCTTCAGGACGCAGCACGGGTCCGCATCTCCATTACGAAGTACGCATTCGCAATACCCCAGTCAACCCGCACAAATATCTGCGCGACACCGCGATTCAATTCGCAAACATGGGGAGCCACACTACTTCGTCCGGCGGCTCCTACTAGGGTCTCTAGTTCTCAGTTTCAGTTCTCAGTTCTCAGTAAAAGGCTGGCCTCGGGGGGCATGAAACCGGGGACTGGCGACTGTAAACTGGGAACCGGATGCGCAATCCTCCGCTCCAAATCGAGCGCTTGATCCTCACCCTCTTTCTATCGCTGCTGCTCGACGCGCCCTTGATGGCATGGGGCCAAGCCGCCGCGCCGCGGAATCAGCCTTCGGCGCCGAACATGACCGATCGGAGCAGGACCTACCTTGGCTTCGACCGGAATGAGTATCCCGGAGACGATCAGCTCGCGGACCTCCGGCGCAGCTTTGCTTATGCGGGATACTGGCTCAACAGGCCCCCGGGCGGCTCGCAAAATTCCTGGCGGGGCAAGCGCGCACTGCTGATCGAGCATGGCTTTGGATTTCTAATTCTCTTCAATGGGCGCCTCGATGCCGGACTTCGCGGCAAGGATGCGGCCGCGCTCGGCCGGGCGGATGCCGCGAGCGCGGTCTCCGCCGCGAATCGCGAGGGTTTTCCGCCTGGCGCCATCTTGTTTCTCGATCAAGAGGAAGGTGGCCGGCTGCTTCCCGAGCAGTCCGCCTATGTGATGGCTTGGGTGGAAGGAATTCGCGGGTCGCAATACCGCCCCGGCGTCTACTGCTCGGGCATTCCCGTGCGCGAAGGAGCCAATTCGATCAGCACGGCCGAGGACATTCTCAACCACGCGGGTGGCCGGTCAATCGCGCTCTGGGTAGCAAATGACGCGTGTCCTCCCTCTCCCGGCTGCGTCGTTTCCCCAAAGATTCCCGCACCGGAGGCGAGCGGCATCCCCGGGGCATTGGTGTGGCAATATACCCAGTCGCCTCGTCGCCCCTTCGCCGCGCAGTGCGCGGCTACTTACGCCGCGAATGGCAATTGCTATGCCCCGGGCATGGCACAGAACCAGGCGAGTTTTCTCGATTTGAACGTCTCCCACTCGGCCGACCCCTCAGGAGGGGCCGCCGCGCACCACTAAAGCATTTTAGGTTTTACTGTGAACTGGTGAGATCAACTATGAGCGGCCGTTCTTCGACGGAACGGCCGCGTCGGGAGCGGTTTTCTCGTCTAGACCTAAACCTAAAATGCTTTAGCAGCCTGCGGATAAACGACCCTACTTCTGCCGCTCGTCGTTGGGGCGAGCTTTCTCAGGCGATTCAGGTCGACTTTGCGGGCGTGGCTGCGCTTCCGGGCGTGGCTGCGCTTCCGGACGTGGTTGCGCTTCCGGGCGTGGTTGCGCTTCCGGACGTGATTGCGGACGGGCTTCGACACGTGGCGCGGGCTGTTGCCGGGCTTGCGGCGCCGGCTGGGATGGTTTGCGCCGAGCCTGAGTGGGCTCTGTTTGACGATTCTGTACGGGAGCCGCTGGCGTACGTTCGTTCTGCGTTCTGACTGGTTGAGCCGGGCGCGCTTCAGGTGCAGGGCGGGCCTCGTTGATGGAACGCGCGGGAGCGGCCTGCGCTGGACGGGCTGCGAAGCGTTGCGCCGTAGCCTGGACCGCGTTGTGGACTGCTTGTGGCTGCGGAGGCTGGATGTTGCGGTCCGCGGCCAGCGGGCGAGCGGCGGCGAGGACGGCTGGCCGCCCCTGATTGGCTGCGGCGAACTGTGAGCGGTTGGTAGCGGCGACGCGCTGCTGTTCCTGCTGTTGGCTCATGGGCGGCACATGCGGAGCACGCACGGCGGCGATCTCCGCTACGGTAGGACGGGCCTGGACGCCGCCCGGGCCGTTGTAGCTCACCCGATTGATGCGTGTGTTGTTGATGGTTACATTGCGCTCATAGACATTGGTGATGCGTGTGTTGGCGATGTTGTTTACCGCGCGGTTATAGTGGAAGGCCCCGCTGCTCCAATAACCGCCTTGGTAGCCCCGCCCGGTGTACCCGAAGCCATAGGAGATGCCACCGTAAAAGCCGATGTAGGTGCCCCAATAGCCTTGGTGGAAGCCATAACGGCCGCCGTAGAAACCCCAGTATCCGGGGGTCCAGAGAGCCCCAGCATAAGGGGGCATAATCCATGCGCCAGGGGTCCAATAGTACCCCTGCGGCGCGTAGGCCCAGTATCCCGGGGTCCAGAGGTAGCCGTCGCCGGGGCAGGGTGGTTGCTGGTACTCGGGCAGAGGTGGCGGAGGCTCGGGTGCGTAAGCCACGGGCTGGGGCTGGTAGTCCTGGTCCTCGTTGCCCTGGTTCTCGTCCTGGTTCGGGTAATGGTCCCCCTCGTCATACTCCTGGTTCGGCGGGGGCGGGGCGGCGGCGGCGGTCTGTTGTGAATTGTTCGCGGGCGCTGCGGAATTGGGCTCGACTGTCTGGTCGCCGCCGCTCACGGGCGCCAAATTGGCCGAGGCAGGATCGTTGGCATATTGAAGAGCCGGTTGGCTCTGATTGTTCCTACATCCCGCGATCGCCAAGAGCGCCAGCAGCGCGAGAGTTGTTGTCGCGATCGACGCGATAGACGCGATGGACGCGTTCCTCAAGGTCATTAGCAAGCCTCTCTTCCAATTACACGACAAATCTCGTTTTTTCGATAGGAGCGCCGTCTTCCGCGCCACCAGGGGACTTCGGCCCCGGCGGTGCTAGGATGCACCAAGGAGAGTCTCTATGCCGTTTCTGGACGCGGGAAGCCTACCTGTTATCGAGCGCCTTCCGGGTTGGTATGGACGCTATTTCCACTCGACGAGCATGACATTCGCGCATTACGATTTTGTGCATGGCTCATCCATTCACGAACATTTCCACCCTCAGGAAGAAGTCTACGAAGTGATCGAGGGCGAGCTTGAGGTGACCGTTGACGGCGTGACTCAGATCGTCCGGCCCGGATTGGTGGCGATCGTGCCGGCAGGCGTTCGCCATTCGGTCAAAGCTCTCACCGACGGCCGGGCAATCATCGTCGATTCTCCGGTGAGGTCCGATTTCGTTTGAGTGAGAGTCATTTGAGTGAGACTAGGGGAGACGCGGCGAGATGACGATTTACGACCTGACGGTGAGGCTGAATGGCGGGGAGAGCCAGTCCCTCGCTGCCTACCGCGGAGAGGTGCTGCTCATTGTGAATACCGCTTCCAAGTGCGGCTTCACTCCGCAGTACGCCGGCCTGCAGGAGCTTTTTGCTCAATTTCACCCGCGGGGCTTCGAGGTGCTGGGCTTTCCCTGCAATCAATTTGGCCATCAGGAGCCTGGCTCCGACGCTGAAATCAAGTCCTTTTGCGAGTGCAACTACAACGTCACTTTTCCGCTGTTTGCGAAGATCGAGGTGAATGGTTCTCAAGCGGATCCGCTCTACACTTTTCTCAAAAGCGAAAAAGGCGGCCTTTTCAGCGACGCCATCAAATGGAACTTCACGAAATTCCTGGTAGACCGTCAAGGCGGTGTTGTCCACAGGTACTCGCCGGCGACGGCGCCCAGCACGCTCGCGGCCGGCATCGAGCGAGAGCTCTCTAAATGAGAGTGCGCGTGACGGTCGCCGGTGCGGCGCTCGGCATGGTATTGCTTGCGCTCTCCGCGCCCTGGCTGGCGGTAAGCTACCCGGTGGGCGCGCTGGCCATTCGCGGTTTCTTTTCCGCGCTCTGCCATCAGGATCCGGCGCGTAGTTTTGCCATTGGCTCATCGCCTGTCGCTATCTGCGTGCGCTGCCTGGGCATCTATGGAGGGGTGGCCGCCGGCGCCGTGCTCAGCGGATGGCTCCGCTGGCAAAGGAGCATTGCCCTGCGCTGCTTTTTTGCTGGATTGCTGCTCAACGGGGCGGACGTGGCCGCGGAGACACTTCACCTTCACGGCAATCTTCCGCTGGAGCGCCTCTTTTTTGGAGCGTTGCTCGGCGCGGCTACCGGCATCCTGCTGACCCTGTCCTGGGACCGGGTCAGCCCGCGGCGGGACGATTCAGCCGCGCTCCACCCGCAAGCCGGCTGACAAGCTGCGGAGTGCCGAAGGCCAGGGTCGCGACCAGAGCGGTCGAAATCACGTCATTGCGGTAGAAGGGTATCCCAGCGATATAGCACGCGGCCAGTCCGCCGGCCGTGTGAGGATAGAGGATCGAGCCGGCCCACACTGCGAAGTTGCTCAAGAGAAAAAAGGACGTAGCGCTCACGACCGAGGCCCCGAGAACGCGGCCGATCGAGGGGTGCCCTTTCAACATTCCTGCTCCGAGCGCCACGATGGCGGCGTACCAGAACCACGTCACGAGATAGCTCGCCATGTGAAATGGGTAGCCATAGGCAAAAACTGTCAGGTAATAGTCCGTGCCCGCGAGCAGCGCCACCGGGAAAATGGTCTGCCAGAGTGGCCGCCGCGCTCCAAAGTACAGCAGCCCACCACCCACTGCGGTGAAGCCGAACCACGCGGGATGAGGAACTACTCTGCTCGCCACAGCCAGCAGAAGAAGCAGATAAGCGGACATCGTCACCTCAAATATTAGAGGGCCCGCGCTAAAGCGCTTCGCCCTCTTGCTTTGCTCGCCCCTTCCCAGGGCTCGCTCCGCAATTCACCATGACGATTATAGGGCTTTGTCGAGATTTATTTCTGCACCCGGCGGCCCATGACCATGGCGTCGATGCCATTCTCCTGATTCACATAGACCCAGCCCGAGAGAGGATCGGCTCCTGTTGCTGCTCCTGCTGCCCTACGGACGAGGGCCGGGTAAGCAAAGCGCAGATCGCGGAACTCGACCGCGGTATCGAGCGGATTCGGTGCCAAGTCGGAGGAAGCGGTCAGGCTGACGCTGCCGCGATCCGTGACCACGGGGAAGGCCGCCCAATCGAGGTAAGCCCGCCCCAGATATGAGGCCTTGGCCGCCTGCACCGCGCGGGTGACAGGAGGCTTGAAGACGACATCCTGCTCATCGGTTTCGACCTCTCCGGTGTAGGTATCGACCGAACCGGTCTCAAAGTAATCCGCGGTCTCGACGATGGCAAACCAGCGAAAGGGGGTCACTGGATACGGCTCGATGCCAACACGGAGCTGGGGCTGGTTGCCGAAGCGCGTGTGCTCGACGAGAAGGCGCGCGCGGTGATGCTCAACGGCGCGCATTCCCGTGAATAACGCGGCAATCGAGAGAGCGCCAATCGCCCAGCCGCGGCCCGGGAAAAGCACCTTGCGGGCGCCGATCTCGCGGTCCGCCATACGCAGAATGGCAGGGACTACTAAACCCAGCACCAGCGCGAGAAAAATGACCGGCTCGAAGATGAAGACGAGATCGAGTGAATACCAGCGGGAGTTGAACGGGTAGAAAGGCCGGATGCCGTAGTTGTTGGTCCAATCGAGAAAGATGTGGCTGAAAACCGCGAGCAGCGAGAAGAACCAGATAACCGTCCAGCGAGGCGGAATTGGGGGTTCTCGCTTCCGGTAGCGGTGAAAGAGCCATACGGCCCCAGTCACCACCAGAGCCACGAAGGGCGCTCCGAGAAGGGTGTGGGTGATGCCGCGGTGACGCTCTAAGGTGGCCACTGGACCGCGTAGCCCCCAGAGGACGTCGAGGTCCGGCGCCTCGGCGGCAAGCGTCATCGCGAGGGTGGCATAAGCGGTCTTGCGATTGAGGCCGGAGCGAGCCAGGCAGGCGCCGGTCAAAAAATGGGTTACAGGTTCCATTTGATTGGAGGGCCCGCGGTACTACCGCTGTCGCCTTCTTGAACCTTTCTATAATTCAATTCACCGTATGTCCGAAGCCGAAACCAAGAACGCAGAGCGCGACGGCAAGCGAGCTAAAGGGCAGGTCGCCAAATTGCGTGAAGAAATCCGCCACCACGAATATCAATATCACGTGCTCGATGCGCCGGAGATCTCGGATGCAGCCTATGACGCTCTGATGAGGGAATTGCGGGCGCTCGAAGCGCGGCATCCCCAGCTTGTGACGATGGACTCTCCCACGCAGCGCGTAGGCGGCAAGCCCAAAGAAGGCTTTGTCAAAGTGGAGCACTCCCGGCCCATGCTCTCGCTCGACAACGTAACCAGCGAGGAGGAGTTGAGCGAGTGGGAGCAACGCGTGCGCTCGCTCGTTGGTGACGCAGCTGTGAGCTACGTCTGCGAATTCAAAATGGATGGCGTCTCGCTCGCGTTGCAATTTTCTCCTGGAGAGGAGGGGAGCGCCATGCTCAACAGGGCGGTGACGCGGGGCAACGGCGTGATTGGCGAAGATGTCACCAGCAACATCAGGACGATTCGCTCGGTGCCGCTTTCTGTCTCCGCCGAACGGCTCAAGCGGGCGGGGATGCCGCAGAGCTTTGAAGTGCGCGGTGAGGTCGTCATGCCGGTGAAGGCTTTTTTGAAGCTCAACCAGGAGCGCGAAGAACAGGGGCTGTCTCCCGCGGCAAATCCCAGAAACGCAGCCGCTGGAACCATCCGGACGATCGAGCCGAATATCGTGGCTCAGCGCCGGTTGGATTTCTACGCCTATTTCGCCCTCAAGGGTGACGGGGAAAATCTCTTTGGCGAGCAACTGACGGCGCTCGATGCGTTGACCGCCGCCGGGTTTCGCGTAAACCCCCATCACCAGGCCTTCGAGCGGAGCGGGGACCTGCTCGAGTTTGTAGAGAAGGCGGAGCGGGAGCGCGAGACGCTGGGCTATGAGATCGACGGCGTGGTGATCAAGGTAAACCAGACGGCATTGCAGCAGCAGCTTGGCTATACGGGTCGCGCGCCGCGCTGGGCGGTAGCCTACAAATTCGCGGCGCGCTCGGCCATCACGCGTGTCGAAGCGATCCTTATTCAGGTCGGGCGCACAGGCAAACTGACTCCCGTCGCGGCGCTCAGGCCGGTGGCGATCGGCGGCACGACCGTGAGCCGGGCGACGCTGCACAATGCCGATGAGATTGCGCGGCTGGGCTTAAAAATCGGCGACTCGGTACTGGTAGAGCGTGGCGGCGATGTGATTCCCAAAATCGTCGAAGTCGTAGTGGATCACGACCACCCTCGCGGACACCAGAGCTTCACCTTCCCTGACCGCTGCCCCGTGTGCCACAGCGAAGTGGTCCGCGCCGAGGGAGAAGTGGACTACCGCTGCGTGAACGTGGACTGCCCCGCCCGGCTGAAGGAGAGTCTGTTGCACTTTGCTTCCCGGGGCGTCATGAATATCGAAGGGCTGGGCGACGCGCTGGTGAACCAGTTGCTCGAACAAAAGCTGGTCTCGAGCATTGCCGATCTCTACTCCCTTCAAGAGCAGCAGCTGCTCTCGCTCGAGCGCATCGGCAAGAAGTCCGCGGAGACGCTTCTCTCCGAGATCGAGAACTCAAAAAAGGCGCCCCTCGATCGCGTGCTCTTCGGGTTAGGGATTCGCTTTGTCGGCGCACGCACGGCGCAACTGCTGGCCGCGGCCTTCGGTTCGATGGACGCGTTGATGACGGCGAGCGCGGAGGAGCTCGAGCGCGTAGAGGAGGTGGGTCCTCGCGTGGCTCAAGCCATCCGCGAATTTTTTTCGGAGAAGCAGAACGTCGATCTGGTCGAGAGGCTTCGGCACGCCGGCCTAACCTTCACCGCGGAAAAGAAACAGAAGTCGTCCGAACTCGCTGGGCTCACCTTCGTGCTCACCGGCACCATGGCCGGATTGACGCGCGACCAGGCCAAGGCGCGGATCGAGTCCGCCGGAGGACGCGTCTCCGGCTCCGTAAGCAAGAAGACCAGCTATGTAGTCGCCGGAGAGGACGCCGGATCGAAGCTCGACAAGGCCCGCGAGCTGAAAGTCCCAGTGATCTCAGAAGCCGACCTCCTCGCCAAATTGGAGACGCAAGACTAGCATTCGTAGAATCCCACCCGTTCGAATTTGCACGGCGCGTTCCGTTCCACGCCACGGGCGATGGGCGAGCCAGCCTGACAAATTGCCGCGTAGTGGCGTGTGCCCGTGCGGCCAGCACCTAGAATTTGGAGGCGAAGTAGCCCTTGCTGGCGCGCACGACATAGCGGCGGTCAAGGGCGACGAGGTAGATCGATCGGAAGGACCCATCCTGTTTGAAGTCTGCGGGACGATAGGCCAGCGAATACTGGCTGCGCAGCTCCTCTTCAATGCTGTGGAAGCTCTGCGACATGTCTTCCAGACGGTGGGGAAAGAACGCCACGCCGCCGGTCGCTTCCGCCATCTGATTGAGAACATCGTCGCCGCGGTCGCGGCTAGGGCTTACGTTCGTGCTGACCGCATAGACGATCGTTTCCGCGCGTTGGCACATCTTGATCGCGTCGTCGGGATAAGCCCGGCTTTGGTTGTCGTCTCCGTCCGAAATGACGATCAGGGCTTTGCGCACTAGGCCCTGCATGGTGTTGGGCACATTCAAGAGCTGATCGCGGCATGCGGTGTACACGGCGTCGAAGAGAGCGGTGCCCCCGCCGGGCCGAAGCTTGGTGATGCCGGCCTGCAGCTTGTCTTGATCATTGGTATAAGGCGCGGTGACATAGGAAGAGACGTCAAAGCCCATGACAAACGCCAGATCGGTCTGGGGACGAACCACCTGCTGCAAAAACTGGACCGCCGCGTCCTGCTCGAACTCGAATCGCTGCCGGATGGAAGTACTGGCGTCGATCAGGATGCCGACACGGAGCGGCAGGTTGGTCTGCTGGGTAAAGCTCAAAACCTGCGCCGGCGCCTTGCGATCGTCGAGCAGCGCGAAATCCTTCTGTTGAAGATTTTGCACGAATTTGCCCTTACGGTCGGTCACCGTAAAGATGAGGTTGACCTCATTGACGTTGGTCTGGATGGTGAACTGACCGTTGCCATTTTGACCATTCGCGCCGGGGGTAGGGGCCGCAGGCGGCAACCCGGTCTCCGGCTTCGCGCCTGGAGGTGCCGGATTCGCGCCTGGCGTTGCCAGGGAAGACGCAGGAGCCTGTTGGCCAAGGGCGGGCGACGCGGAAATCAATAGCAAAGCTAGGCCCATTGCCAAAGCCGCTTTTCCACTGCCTGTATGCAAACACTTTGGAGAGCAAAAACGGCGGCTTCTCTGAAAGAGCGAGGCTGCCCGGGCTAAATTGCAGGGTTGGAGGAGAGACATCCACTTCATATGGCGTTTCTTCATTCTATAACCCCGGTCCATAGCCCCCGCGCTGCTTTCCGATTCTGCTTGCTAGGAAAGAAGTTCTTCAATCACCCCTGCGGGGCATTTCATTGGCAAGCAGCGCCAGGAACTTCTTCAGCTCGGCCGGAAGTTCAGAGGCGAGGGCGATGGTTTCGCCGGTGCGCGGGTGTACAAACTCCAACTCGGCGGCATGGAGAAAGTTGCGAGAGAGGGTGAGACTCGCAGGCGCGAGCGCCTTCTTCGATGGCTTGGCGCGAGCGGCGAGGGGTGTGATCTCCGCGGCCGCGCCATAGAGCGTGTCCCCCGCCACAGGGTGACCGATGGACGCCATGTGCACCCGGATCTGGTGCGTGCGGCCCGTCTCGATACGGACGGAGACGAGGGTGAAGCGCCCATAAGCGCCCTCGATGCGGCGCAGTACCTTCCAATGGGAGATGGCGGCGCGGCCCCCCTCGCGGCGGGTGGTCATGCGGGTGCGGCGAACAATGTCCCGGCTGATCGATGCATTGACGGTGCCCGCGTCCTCGCGGAGCCATCCTTGGACCAGCGCCAGATAGCCCTTGCGCACCTGGCGGCGCGAGAACATCCCGGAGAGCTTGGCATGGACCGCATCGTTCTTGGCGACGAGGATGAGGCCGCTGGTTTGCTTGTCCAGGCGATGCACGATCCCGGGACGGAGAGGACCGCCGGTCTGTGAAAGCTCGCGCATGTGGTGGAGCAGGGCGTTGACCAGGGTTCCGCGATTGCGGGCGTCTTCGCTGCGGCCTGAGCCGGCGTGGACCATCATCCCGGCCGGCTTGTTGACCACCGCGAGGTCGGCGTCTTCATAGACGACATCGAGAGCGATGGCCTCGGGGATGGCGTGGAGGGGAGGCGGCTCGGGATCGGCCAGAATCGAGATCGTCTCGCCACCGCGCAGCTTGCGCGACGGCTTGCCAGGCTTGCCATCGACCTCGATGCCGCCCTGCGCGAGCAGCATCTGCACCCGCGCGCGGCTAAGGTGAGAGAGCGTTTGCGTCAAGAACACGTCGAGTCTCTGGCCGCTTGCTTCGGGTGGAGCTACCAGGGTTTTGCGCGGCGAGCCTTTAGCCGGCATGTGGCGCCTGAAGAGCCTGTTCAGCCCGGCGCAGCCAAAGCCATCCACCCAAGACGACCATCGCCGCGGCCACCGACTGGTCGACGGTAAGCAGGCCTCCCAGCAGCTCGGCGCCGCCGCCGTCGCCCCGCAGGAAAGCGAGGAAAAAGTTGGCCATGCCCGCCAAAAAGAGCCATGCTCCCATGATTTCTCCATCGTGATGGGTACGGCGGAGGAGCCAGAGCAACAGGATGAAGATCGCGAACTCGGCCGCGCTCGCGTAGATCTGCGTGGGTTGGAGCGGAATGCCCAGAGGAGCGTTTTGCGCGGCATAGGGACTGGTGAAGACGATGGCCCACGGCGCGTTGGTGGGCGTGCCGAAGTCGCAGCCCGCCTCAAGGCACCCGATCGAGGCGATCGAGCTGGTTAGCGCGAGCGAAGGGGCCAAGGCATCCGCGGTGCGCCGGATGGGCAATCCCGCGTGCCGCGCATAGAGGAAGCAAGCGCCGGCCGCCATGGCAACCCCTCCCAGCAAGGCTCTGGGGTCGCCGCTAAAATTGATAGTCAAGGCCGTTGCGCCAAATTGGCGCCAGTTGACCAGAACCGGCAGCAGTCTGACGCCGGCAAGGGTCATGCCGACGGCCAGCAACCCCAGATTCCAAACCTTGTCGGTGTCCAGCAAAAGGTAGCGGGCGATGCGCAGCAAAACGAGGAGCGACGCGATCAGGCCGGCCGCAACCAGCACTCCATAGGTCGGCAGAACGAGATGGCCGAACTGGAATAGGCGCGGGTGCACGAGTGCCTGTTACGAACTTATCGGGGTGGACAGCGTTGCCACCGAAAATGAGACGAAACCGGCCCGCGGGGCCGTGCAGCAGTGCGCCGGTGAACCCGTCCTAAGACGTTGGGACTCTCCGCAGCTCTTTAGGCATTCCGGACTGGCGGACACTGCACACGGAGCCGATTTTTCGAGTCGAGTCCCGGTTCATTGAATGTTGGTTCAACCAGCGTGAACTGCCGCACCTGCTTTGCAGGTCGGTCTCTAAGGGGATGCTAATGGCAGTGAGGCGGCTTGGCAAGTAACGGGCCGGGGAGAAGGAAATCCCAAACCGGGTAGGAGGAAATCCCAAATAAGGGCAGGCTCATACCACTGGGGATAAAACTTGGCTCCAGGGTGTATCGCACCAGGGTTTATCGATACAGGTCAGCCGATACGGCGGTTGTCGGAGAGCACGGAGTCGAGCAAGCCGGTGAGACTGTTCGCGCGCGTGCGCAGAGTGGTGGCCGTCTCGCTCGCCGTCCCGCTGAGGCGACGATAGTTCTCCTCGAGCCGGGCCAGTTCGTCCGCCATGTTGAGGGCGGCCAAAACGGCGACACGCAATGAGTCCACCGTATTGCTCTGGGCGGCGACGGCGCGCATCTTGCTATCCACCATGGCGGCGAGCCGCTGGATGTATTCATGATCGGAACCGCGCAGATGGTAGGTCTGATCGTAGATGTCGACCGCGATGCTGTAAGCGGCCGGGCGGCTCTCTCTCGTCAACTCCGTCGTCGCGGTCAAATCTTCTCCTTACACTTCGTCCAGGTGTTTCAGCAGGCGCTCCATGCGCTGGCGTACCGTGTCCCGCTCATTTTTGAGACCGGAGAGCTCATCCTCCAGCCGGGAGACGTGCGCCGCCCTCTCCTCGATCTGGTGGGCGAGCTGCTTAGCATGCTCTTCAGCCGCGGAACGCCGCTCGCGCTCGCTCTTCAGCAATTCGATCGTGCGCAATACGCGCTCTTCGAGAGCCTCAAAATCATCGGCGGCAATCATGGACATCTCCGGGGAAATTTGTGCCAGCGCGGACATCGAACCTCATATCACAGACGGGGCATTGCGTGCTTTGAAGAGAGTATATCCCGATTCCGCGGTGAAAAAGCCGGCGGGAAAGAACGGGGACGTGCACATTTTTGTTCCCAATATTAGAGGGCTTCGCGGTGAAACCGCTCTCGCCCTCTTGCCGGTGAGCCCGATTCCAGGGGCTCACCGGCAATTCACCCACGCCGCAATTTACCCTTTCCCAATATTGGAGGGCCCGCGCTAAAGCGCTTCGCCCTCTTGCGGCTTTTGCGCCGCAAGGCGCGTGTGCCCGTGCGGCCAGCACCGTGCTAAAGCGTTTCGCTTCCACGCTGTTTGCCGCCGAGCGCTTCGAGCGAGCGCGTGACCGATTGCGAGTAGCTCTGCAATTCCTGATCGCGCAGCGTACGCTCCGCGGCTTGAAAGGTGACGCCGATAAGAATGGAAAAGTGGCCGGCGGGCACGGCCATGCCGCCGTCCTTGCCTTTGCCGCCGTGGAGAATCTCTCGCGGAGCGTAGCGGACGAGCTCGGCGAGCCGCAGGCGATCGAGCGCCTGGGCGATCTCGTTCCAGCGCACGCCTTCGGGAAAGACGAAAGAAAAATCGCGTTCTACCGGTTGAAAGCGTGAGAGCTCGCCCGCGATCGGCTGGCGCAGGGGCAAACGATACAGGCGATCGAGATAGACTTCGCCGGCAAAAACGGCCTGCCGCAATTTGCGCTGCTGCGCCTGCTGGCGATGGAGCCGGCCGAACCAGGCAACGACTTCGCCGCCGGCGACCGCGCACGCGGAGCACGCCGGGTCGAGCCACGAGGGAGCGATGCCCGCATCGGGCGGAAACGCGTCGAAGTACAAGGAGGGCACGGCAAACCTGGCCAGCAGCTCTTCGAGCGCGCCCTTGACGTCGTAGAAGCCGACGTCGTGCGCCGGCAGATGCGGGCCGCTTGAAACCGCCCCGGCCGCGCCTATCGCGAGCGCCGGGCGCTCCTCCACATGATGGGGATCTCCGCTGAAGACGGTGCCGATCTCGAAGAGCTGAACGTCGTTCAGGTTGCGGTTGAGGTTGTTGGCCAACATGGAGAGCATTCCGGGCACCAGCGACGGGCGGAGCAGGCCGGCCTCTTCACTGAGCGGATTGCCCAGGGGCACGCCGCGCCCCGGCTGCGGAGCGAACGCAGCCGCCTCGGCGGCCGAGCAGAAGGTGCTTGAGACCGCCTCATTCCAGCCGAGTGCAAGCAGGCTCCTGCGGACCGCGGCTTCCTTGGCTTGCCCGGCAAGCTCGATGACGGCGCCCGAGAAAGCGGGCAGCGTGTTCGCGAAGCGGTTATATCCATAGACGCGGGCGATCTCCTCGATAAGATCGATCTCGCGCTCGAGGTCGAGGCGCCAGCTCGGCAAGCTGACCGAGTATTCGCCCTCGCGCTCTTTTTCGAGAGAACAGCCAAGCGCCTCGAGCACGCTCTCGACGGTCTCCGCGCCGACTCCGCGGCCATCTTCCGTTGCGCCCAGGATGCGGCGAACCTCGCTTTGGCTGAGATGGATGGGTGGCCGGCGAGCGGTGCGCGCGGCGGCCTCGGGAACGATCACGTCGATCAATTCGCCTTGCGGATAGCCGCCGCCGGAGAGGATCAGTTGCGCGGCCAGGGCGGACGCGACGGGCGCGCCGTTGAAATCGGCTCCGCGCTCGAAGCGGTGCGAGGCATCGGTGTGCAGGCCGTGGCGCTTACTGGTGCGCCGCACCGAGAGCGGATCGAACCATGCGGCTTCGATCAGCACGTTCCGGGTTTCCGGCGTGATCATCGTCTCCCAACCGCCCATGACGCCGGCGAGCGAGAGCGCCTTCTTCTCATCGGCCACAACCAGGTCTTCAGGATCGAGCAGACGCTCGACGCCATCGAGCGTTTTCAGCTTTTCGCCTTTGCGGGCGCGGCGCAGGATGATTCCGCCTTCGAGCTTGTCGCGGTCGAAAGCATGGGTGGGATGTCCCATGGCCATCGTGACATAGTTGGTAGCGTCGACCGCATTCGAGATGAGCTTCTGCTCGAGCAGAGGAAAGCGCTCGCGCACGATGCCGGAGGAAGGCTGGATACGAACCTCGCCGAGCGAGCGCGCGGTGAAGCGCCCGCAAAGCTCGGGCGCCTCGATCGAAACTTGAATCGGCGATCGATCCGCGCGCGGCGCGGGAAGCGCGACATCGAGCTCTGCCAGCGTCAGCGAATAGATAGCCGCGGCCTCGCGCGCAATGCCATAGTGATTCATGGCATCGACGCGATTGGTGGTAATGTCCATCTCAAAGAGCGAGCCGTTGCCCCCTCCAAGATCGAAGATGCCCTCGACAGCGATGCCGCGCAGGGTCAGCGCGCCGGCCAACTCCCGATCGCTGACCGTGAGTCCGGCGAGGCCCGGAACATAGGAGCGGAGCCACTTCGAGAGCGCCTTCATTTAACGCCAGCTTTTCTCGATTTCTTGACTTTGAGTGAGCCGCTTAGGGGGACCAGTTCATCCTTCCGATAGAAACCCGCTGTGTCTTCTGTAGTTTCTTTCCCATTGATCCTACAAATGAGAAGAGAAACATACTTGCCACTCCATGTTTTAGGAAAGCCAGTCCAAGCTTCGACTTGTGTACCAGTAGGGAGTTGATGGAGGGTCTTTGACTGTGCGCCAGGTAGAACGGTGATGGCAGTGTCGCAAGCAGCAATCAGCTGAGAACGATTAGCGTCATTCCACGCAAGAAGAACTTCAGGAAACTCCTCATGCTCAAGAAGTATCCTAGGAGTCTCGCAATCGATCTCAGGGATAGTTTCGCCATCATCCGAATGGCCTGGTGCAAGTCCAACAATTTCAGCGCAGTTCATCCAAGTTGTGCAACAGAACTTAGCTATCTCCCCTTCTACCTGGGGCAAGTGCCAGGTACGTTCAACTCCGCATTCTTCACCTATCCATTCTCTGTGCGGGGGTACGAAAACTCTTTCATTTCGTGCTTTTGCAAGAGCTTGCCAGCTCGGAATATGCGACGGGACAGGTATCTGCATCGATAGCTTCATCCTGCCGTTCCTGTACATTCCAATGCCAAGCGAAGCGTCCAACAATAGAGGCTCCCGATGCACTGCCTGATCCCTCAGACTTGATAGGGTCTTTATCCGACTGTCCACAGCCAGCTTTTGCAATGAATTACGAAAGTCTTGTAGTTGAGGTGCGTGCTGAGATTCCATTAGACCAATGGCGGTAAAACTCTTGAGCGACTGAATGAATGCATGGAGATTCCATCGGAATTCGTCGGGAAAGTGATACCTTTTGAGCATCCTGAATAGAAAATACTGAGTCTCAAGAAGTCGATCGTGTGCACCCGGCACAACGCAAAGACCACGTTCTCCACTTATTGAATCGCTAATACGCCTTATTCGCGCACTGCACCTATGACGCGTTTGATTTCGTGCTTTAGCCTTCATCGGAACTGCTCCAGAAAGCGCACGTCTCCCAGATAGAACTGGCTGATGTCGCTCACGCCGTATTTCATCATGGCGATGCGCTCGACGCCCATGCCGAAGGCAAAACCGCTGATCTTTTTTGGGTCATAGGCAGGCTGCTTCTCCGCGACGAAGCCGAAGACCGCCGGGTCGACCATGCCGCAGCCGAGCAGCTCGATCCAACCGGAGTGCTTGCACTTTCGGCAGCCCGCTCCCCCGCAGAAGATGCAGCTGATCTGAACGTCGGCCGAGGGCTCGGTGAAAGGAAAGAACGAGGGGAAGAAGCGAGTTTTGACGCTGGCGCCGAAAAAGGCCTTCATTGCGTGGTCGAGGGTGCCCTTGAGATCGGAAAAAGTGATGTTGCTATCGACGCACAGGCCCTCGACTTGATGAAAGACCGGCGAGTGCGTGGCATCGGCGGCATCGTTGCGATGCACCTTGCCGGGAATGACGATGCGCACCGGCGGAGGCTGCGACTCCATCGTACGAATCTGCACTGGGGAGGTGTGCGTGCGCATCAGGAGCCGTTCGCGCAGCGGTTTCGCTTCCTGCCGCGCGATGACCAGAGTGTCTTGCGTATCGCGCGCAGGGTGGTTGGGCGGGAAGTTGAGCGACTCGAAGTTGTAATAGTCGGTCTCGACCTCAGGTCCGGCGCCCACCGAATAGCCCATGGCGGCAAATACAGCGACGATCTCGTTCATCGTCTTGATGAGAGGGTGCTCGGCGCCTAGGGCACGGCGCGTGCCCGGCAAAGTAACGTCGATCGCCTCGCCACCGGCCCTCTCCGTCGCCCCGGCGAGTGAGTGATCGGGATCGCAGCGGGGCTCGATTGCGGACTTGAGCGCATTGAAGCGCTTGCCGGCTTCTTTCCGCGCTTCGGGCGGCGCACTCTTCAGCACTTCGCTTACGCGGGTGAGCAGCCCCTGCTTGCGGCCGATCCAGCGGACACGCAACTGTTCCCGCTCCTCCGCGGAGTGAGCCGATGCGGCATCGCGATCGAAGTTGTCCAGGATAACGCTGAAGAACCGTTCGAGGGCTTCCGTCGAATAGTCAATAAGCCTGGGTATCTCGATGGGAGGCATGCGTTTCTTACTCTTGGTCGCGGAAGCCTTTGAGCGCAAGCCAAGGCCTGCTCACACGATTGGCGTGAACAAACCCTGCTTGCAATCCGGTAGGCAGCGGCTTGGGCTGCCTAAGCCGCGGAGGCGGAGTTGAGGGCCTTCTTCGCCTGCTCGACCAGGGCGGTAAAGCCGGCCGGGTCCCGAACGGCGATGTCGGCCAGGATCTTGCGGTCGAGTTCGACTCCGGCGGCCTTGAGCCCATGAATGAACTGGGAATAGCTGACGCCGTTGATCTTGGCGGCGGCGCCGATACGGACAATCCAGAGCGAGCGAAACTGACGCTTCTTCTGACGGCGCCCGGAATAGGCAAATTTAAGACCGCGCTCGACAGCTTCCTGAGCGGCCTGGTAAAGCTTGGATTTTGTGAGGAAGTAGCCGCTTGCCCGCTTGAGAATTTTTTTCCTGCGGTCGTTGCGTTTGGTTCCACGTTTTACGCGGGGCATTGTTTCTCCTTTTCGTCGTTCGTTCGGCGGCTGGAGGCAGGAACTACCTCTTCACTCGCTGGCTCGTTCGATCCGCACATCTCCCACACGCGAAAATCTCGCGGGGCAAACGGAAGGGATCACGAGAAAAACTTGGCCGGTCAGGCGTATGGAATCATGCGCAACACTTTCGGCTGGTCGGCTTCCGAGACCAGCACGTTGCGGCCGAGCTTGCGCTTGGTTTTTTTCGTCTTGGAGGTCAGGATGTGGCGTGTCTTGGTCTGGCCACGCAACACTTTGCCCGTACCTGTCTTCTTGAAGCGCTTGGCGGCGCCCTTGTGAGTCTTCAATTTAGGCATGATTCCCTGCTTGGGTCATTATACGGGAGAGAGGGTGGTTCGGCGAGATGCTGTTCAAAAAAACCGCGTCGATGCTGCCCTCTAGTCCTCTACTGCCGGGCTTGCGTCTGCTGCTGCTGCGGAGCGGCGGCGCCGGCGATCGCGGGTTTGGGCGGCGGAGGCTTTCTGGGTGTTTCGGCTTTTTTGCCCGGCGACAGAATGGCATGCAGCGTAGTGCCTTCCATCCGCGGCATGAACTCGACGATGCCGGCATCGCCCATGTCCTGGATAAGCCGGTTGATGATCGCATAGCCGAGCTCGCGATGGGCCATCTGGCGGCCCTTGAAACGCAAGGAGGCCTTCACCTTGTCGCCTTCGCTCAGGAAGCGGACCGCTTGATTTTTCTTGGTCTGATAATCATGCTCATCGACCGTCACGGAGAACTTCACTTCCTTGACGACGATGACTTTTTGCTTCTTGCGGGCAGCGCGATCGCTCTTGTCCTTCTCGTAGAGGAACTTGCCGTAGTCCTGAATCCTGCAGACCGGAGGCTGGGCGGTAGGTGAAACCTCGACCAGATCCAAGCCGCGCTCGCGCGCTATCTTCAATGCTTCAAAGGGAGGCAGAATACCGAGCTGCTCACCGTTCTCGTCGATCACGCGGATTTCCCGCGCCCGAATTCTGTCGTTAATGCGAATGAATGACTTGGCCGAACGCTTGTCGATGGTTCCCCTCCAAAGGCCAAGGGGGAGGCACACCCCCTGGAGCAGTAAGGATAGCACTGAAACGAAAAAGAGCCGGTGAAAAGCCCCCTGAAAAAACTTCCGTCATGTTCCCTCAGGGCAGAAGACAGCCGGTTAAACCATCTCCATGGACCGATTGGATGATCGCCCGCACTCGCCGATTCGCTGGAAGGCTCGATGGGGTTTGGTCCGGTGAAAAATCTTGACGTACCCGGAGCTTGAGAAAGTTGTCGGACAGGGCGCGGGTAATCCCCCGGCGGCGCTCGCTCTCCGGGGTTTCGAGCGTGACAGCGGGCAATTCACGGCCGAGAAAGCTTTGCCGGAAGGCGAGATTTTTTTGCTCGATTAATCGGCGCAAGCGGCCCATGCGCACCCGCACCTGCCGCTGCGGCGCCGGATCGCTCTGATCGAGCCGCCAAGCGGAGGTCCCGGGCCGCGCGGAGAATGGAAACAGATGCAGGTACGTAAAGGGTTGAGCGGCGATGAAGGCGAAGCTTTCCTCGAAAAGCGCCTCGCTCTCGCCGGGAAAGCCTACCATCACGTCGGCGCCGATGGCGGCGTCCGGCATGCTCTCGCGAATGGCGCGTAGCTTTTCCGCATAGTGCCATGGCCGGTAGCGGCGGTGCATGGCGCGCAGAATGCCATCCGATCCCGATTGCAAGGGCAGATGCGCGTGGCGCGCCAGGCGTGGGTCGGAGGAGTGCGCGTGCTCGCGGAAGAGTGCGAGCAATGGCGGCGTCCAGTCCATCGGCTCGATCGAGCTCACGCGGAGGCGGGCAAGCGAGGTGGCGGCAAGAATGGCGCTCACCAACTCTTCCAGTGTGCGCCGTGGAGTCAGATCCCGCCCCCAGCGGCCTAGGTTGATCCCGGAAAGCACCAGCTCCATGCCTCCAGCCGCGACGAAGGCTTCGACTTGCGCCAGGCATGCTTCGAGAGAGAGAGAACGGCTCGGACCGCGAGTCTCCGGGATCACGCAGAAGGAGCACCGGTTGCCGCAGCCGTCCTGCACTTTGAGGTTAGGCCGGGTTTGTCCGCGCGCGCGGCCGGTCAACGAAGACCTGGGCTCTCCCATCGCCAGCGTGTGGGCAAAGAGAGGGTCTACATAGAGGGCGGCCTCCGGCGGGCAAGCATCCCACTGCGCCGTCAACGTCTGTGCCGTCAATGCCGCTACGGGCACAAAGCCGGCCGGCGGCCAGGCTGAACCCTGAACTTGACAACCCTGGCCTTGACGCAAAGCGAGACCCCGTAAAACGAGATCGGCGGCTAGCGCCTTGTGGCTGTTGCCGATGACCGTGCGCACGCCTTCGAGAGCGGCGACTTCCCGCGGCGCGCGCTGCGCGTAACAGCCCGTCACTACAATCGAGGCCGCCGGATTCTGGCGCCGCAAGCGGCGGAGAAAAGCGCGGGCCGTGCGCTCGGCCTGGGCAGTAACGCTGCAGGTATTGACCACCACGACATCCGCCGCCGCGGCTCCCCAGGCTCGGGTGAGACCGCCATGGCTCAACTCGGCGTCGATGGACTCGCCATCGGCCCGATTCGCCCGGCACCCGAAGTTCTCAACGTGGTATTCTGCCACCTCGCCAGTTTATGCCGGTCGAAAGCATTTTCACTATCACCGCGATGTCGGCGGATTGGCGATGTGCGGACGTCAAAGCTGAGGTTCCCGTAGAATTCAATGAAGATCGAATAAATGGCGTCCAAGATTCCAATAAAATAGCTTCTATCTTGATCCCCTGTTCCCTGGAGCTCCTCCAATGAAACGTCGCATTCTTCTGGTAGATGACGAGGTGGCGATTTTGCTCACCCTCAAGGCGGTCCTCGAGATCAATGGCTTCGAAGTGGAAACGGCAAATTCCGCGCGCGAGGCCAAATCCAGACTCAAGAGCAGCACCTATCACATGGTGATCACGGACATGCGGATGGAAAACGAAAACGCCGGGCTTGAGGTAGTACACGCCGCCAAGAAGGCAGCCAGCCGGCCGGCTGTGGCCATGCTTACCGCGTTTCCCATGCCGGGCTTCGAGTGGCGGGAACAAGGCATGGATAAGATGCTCGTCAAGCCGATGAATACCGAAGAGTTGATGCGCCAGATAGAGGCGCTGCTCGTCACGCACGAAGACAAGAAACAAAAAGCCGCTCTCGCCGCGACGTCCGTCCAAAAAACGCCGGGCCGCCAGGTCACGCGAAAAGTCGCCAAGGCAACCTAGTGCTCAGGTGCCAGTTGTCAGTGCCCACTGATGCTCGCCGCTGATATGACGCATGTATCCACATACGCCGAGCCCGCTGTTCAATGCCTGACCCGCTGAGCACTGACAGCTGTCCTGACAAGGCGCGAGGTCCTTCGCGGACGGCGGGGCGCGGCTTCGCCGCCATAGTGGTTGGTTCGCGCTCCAACTTCTGCGGTATTGAACGGAAAGCTAAGTGCTGGTCGCTGAGCACTGACAACTGTCCAGGCGAGAGCGGTTTTACCGCGAAATCCTGCAATCAGGAGGCGGCCCCGGAGGCGGTGACCGCCGATCCAGGCCGCTTCTGCTGGAAGCATGAGCGGCAGAGCACTGGCCTGCCCTGCGTGGGCTTGAAGGGTACAGTCGTCTCCGCGCCGCACTCCGAACAGACCGTTCGCGTTTCCGTTCGCACCCCGCCGCCGGCGCCGGAGGCGCGTTTGATCTTGCACTGCTTGCAGCGCTTGGGATCATTTTTGAATTGCTTGTCGTGGAAAAAGAGCTGCTCACCGGCGGTGAAGACGAAGTCGTTTCCGCAATCGACACATTTGAGGATCTTATCGACGAACTCCATGATGGTTCCCCCCGGAGACTCCCCGGATTTTACAAACTTCGGCAGGCAACGCGCTGAATCGACCGAGTCTCTCGCGATCGGCGTTTCTTCTGCTTTCCTTCAAGGGCCCGTGGTCTAGAGCGAAGTGGCGGGAGGAGGGAAAACCAACATTGCGAAAAATTGCTCAAAATTTGTTTCGGCCTACCGCAGCCACTAAAGATCGCGGTAGGCCATTTTATTCTTGTTCCTTTTTTTTAGTCCTGCTCTTTTCGAGCCTTCTTGCGATTCCGCTTGCGCGCCAGCGCTTCTTTCACGCGGCGGCGCTCGCCGGGTTTCAGATAGAAAGAATGACGCTTCACTTCCTTGATAATGTCTTCCTGCTGAACCTTACGCTTAAATCGGCGCAACGCATTTTCAAGCGGCTCGCCTTCCTGCACGCGAACCTCAGCCACGAAAATTACACCTCGCAATCATCCCCCAATAGGGTTTGTCTAGCTTACGTTACTTCGTTACTTATGCATAGTGCTCAAGTTCAATTATGTCAATCGTTATGCTTGTTTGAAGACCAGTAGCCGGTTTTGGGTGCGTTTTAGAGATCTTTTCGAGATTTTGCCGCGAAAAGATCTCTAAAACTCCGCTACCCTTAGGCCTGAGGCCCTCGAAAGGACCCCAGGGGAGTTACGCTAACTACATGATCCGTAAATACTTAGAATACATTCCGGTCATTCCCGAAACCTGCTATGTCGACGTTTCCGCCCAGGTGCTGGGCCAAGTCGAGTTGGGAGAAAACTCCAGCGTCTGGATGAATGCTGTTTTGCGCGGGGATGTCCACTCGATCCGCGTAGGCGCAAACAGCAACGTGCAAGACTGCGCCGTGCTCCATGGGATGCGCGGCAAATACTCCGTCCAGGTCGGTGATTGGGTAACGATTGGCCACAATGCAAACGTGCATGGCTGCGTGATCGAAGACGCATGCCTGATCGGCATTGGCGCGGTGATTCTCAACAACGCGAGGATCGGCGAAGGGTCGATCATCGCGGCCGGAGCGGTGATTCCGGAAAACACCGTGGTCCCCGCGAATTCCCTATGGGCCGGCGTCCCGGGCAAGCCGCTGCGCCCGCTCGATGCCAAGGACCGCCAGATGATCCTTGGGTACGCGAAGAATTATCTCGATTACACTGCGGCCTATCTCGAGGAGAGAAAGAACTGGAGCTAGAGCCTGTATTCTTGAAAAGACACGCATGAGCATTTTGAAAGCCGTCCGCGGCACGCGCGACCTGCTGCCGCCTGAAACCGAACTTTGGAACCATATCGAAGCCACGGCGAGGCGAGTCTTCGCACGCTATAACTTCGGCGAGATTCGCACTCCGATTTTTGAGGATACGCAACTCTTTGCGCGCGGCGTGGGCGAGGAAACTGACATCGTCGCGAAGGAGATGTATACATTCACCCCTTCGCGCGGCCCTGCTCAGGGATCGCATCGGGAGGAAAAGGCGCAGTCGCTCACCCTGCGCCCGGAGAACACCGCCGGAGTTGTCCGCGCCTATATCGAACATAACCTCGGCGAACGAGGTCAACTGCAGAAGCTCTATTACATTGGCCCGCAGTTTCGCCGGGAGCGCCCGCAAAAGGGCCGCCATCGCCAGTTTTTTCAGATTGGCGCCGAGGTCATCGGTCCACCTAGCGCGGGCAGTGAGTCGCCGCTGCGTGACGCCGAAGTATTGGAGATGTTGGCGGCTTTCCTCAACGAGTTGGGGATCTCCTCCTGGAAGCTCAAAATTAACTCCGTCGGATCGGCCGAAGATCGCTCGCGGTACAGCGCCAAGCTGCGCACCGCGCTAGAACCGGTGGCAGCCACCATGTGCGAGGACTGCCGGCGGCGGGCGGTGACCAACCCTCTGCGCGTGCTCGATTGCAAGGTGCCGGCCGACCAGCCCATCATCGCGCAATTGCCGCGCATCTGGGACTCGCTCGACTCTCTCTCTCAGGCGCACTTTGCCGCGGTGTGCGCGGCCCTCGACGCATGCGGCGTGCCCTATGAGCACGACCATCGCCTGGTCCGCGGCCTGGATTACTACACCAGGACCACCTTCGAATTCCTTCAAGATGCCGAAGATGCGGGGGATGCCGACGCCTTGGGCGCGCAAAATGCGTTGCTCGGCGGAGGACGCTACGATGGGCTTTCCGAAGCCATAGGCGGACCGAAGGCACCGGGAATTGGCTTCGCCATAGGCGAGGATCGGCTGGTGCTTGCGCTCCAGGCGCAAACGCCGCCGTCCCCACCCCGGGCGGCGGCTTACATTGCTCCGCTGGGCGAGGAAATGAATGCGCCGGCGCTGGTGTTGGCGAGAGAGCTGCGCGCCGCCGGACTGCGCGTCGAATTAGGCGACGGCAGCTTTCGCTTGAAGAAATCCTTCGAAGCCGCCGATAAGCTGGCTCGGGCCATCGTGATTCTCGGCGAAGATGAAGTTCAATCCGGCAACTTGACGGTGAAAGATTTCTCCACCGGCGAGCAGAAGAAGATTCCTCGGGCCAAGCTGATTGATAGTTTTAGAGAAGCAAAACCAGAAGGAAACGGGAAATAAATTTGCTCGACTTTCTAGGCACTCTTGAACGCACGCACACCTGCGGCGAGCTCCGCCGGCAGCAGTCTGGCGGCCAGGTCATCCTGATGGGCTGGGTCAACCGGCGCCGCGACCACGGAAACCTGATCTTTCTCGACTTGCGCGACCGCACCGGCATCACCCAGATCGTGCTCGATAAAGACCTCTGCCCGGAGGGCCACGCCAAGGCGGAACACGTACGTCCGGAGTATGTGATCGCGGTATCAGGCACGGTGCGCCCGCGCGGCGAGAACGTGATCAACCCCAAAATGGCGACGGGTGAGATCGAGATCGCGGCCGACCGGCTGTTGGTCTTGAATGATTCCAAAGTGCCTCCTTTTTCCCCGGCCGAGGAGGCGATCGGCAATGAAGAGGTGCGGCTGAAGTACCGCTACATCGACCTGCGCCGCCACGAGATGCAGCAAACCCTGGAGCTACGGCACAGGATCACCCTCGCGGTACGGGAAAACCTATCCGAGCAGGGGTTTCTTGAGATTGAAACGCCGTTCATGACGCGCTCCACCCCGGAGGGCGCGCGCGATTATCTGGTGCCGAGCCGCGTGCATCCGGGACACTTTTACGCGCTGCCGCAGTCGCCGCAATTGTTCAAGCAGATCCTGATGATCTCCGGCTGCGACCGCTATTTCCAGATCGCCCGCTGCTTCCGCGACGAAGACCTGCGCGCGGACCGCCAGCCGGAGTTTACGCAGATCGATCTCGAGATCTCCTTTCCGCAACAGGAGACGGTCTTCCGCGTAGTCGAGAGTTTTATGGCAGCGGCGTTTCAAGCAGCCGGGATCCGGCTGCCTACCCCGTTCCCCCGGATCACCTATGACGAAGCCATGCGGCAGTATGGCATCGACAAACCCGATTTGCGACTCCCCGGGCTGACCGATGTGCGCTCCGCCTTCGGCGAAGAAGAGCTCAAGGCGCTATTGGTCGACCCTTCTTTGCCGGTAATCGCGGTGCGCATTCCCCGGGTGGGCGAGCTCTCCCGCAAGGAGCGCGAGGAGAACCGCCCCTTGTTTGACGCGAGGCGAGGCGCCAAGCTGATCGACGACTTTAAGCGGCTCGAGAAAAGCTTCCCCGCCGCGGCAAAACGCGTACGCGCCCTTGTGCAAATGGAATCGGGCAAGGCAGCCGCTGGACCGGAAGACTTGCTCGTGATTGTCGCCGGAGATGCTTCCGCGCCAGTTCAGGCCGCGCGTGCCCAAGCTCCCAGCGAAACCAAGACCGGGGGCCGCCTCTCGGAACACGAGATCTGGATCTATTCGGCCGCCGGAAACTTTCGCGTGGAGCTGGCTAAGCGCTACGCGGACCGCCATAGCGCCTTCGCCTTGACTGAAGCGGTAGCCGGTTCGCGCGAGCGCTCCGCCCAAAATCCACTTGCCGGTGGCGAGGCCTTTCGCCCCATCTGGGTCACCGACTTTCCCATGTTCGAGTTCGATCAGGAGTCGCAGCATTGGCTGCCCGCTCATCATCCCTTTACGTCGCCGCACGAAGAAGATATGGAACGGCTGGTTTCCGACCCTGCCTCCGTGCGCGCCCGCTACTACGATCTGGCGATGAATGGACTCGAGCTGGGCTCAGGTTCCATCCGTATCCATCGCCAGGATGTGCAGCAGGAGATCTTCCGCGCCCTGGGCATGAGCGATGAAGAGGCCAAGGCGCGCTTTGGATTCTTTCTCGAAGCGCTCTCCTACGGCACCCCGCCGCATGGGGGTATTGCGCTTGGCCTCGATCGCATCGCCATGATCCTGGCCGGCGCTGGGAGTCTGCGCGAGGTGATTGCTTTTCCCAAGACGGCCAAGGCGATCGACCTGATGGTCGACGCGCCTACGCCCGTCACCGAGCAGCAGCTCAAAGAGCTGCATATCCGATTAGGGAAAGGGTGAATTGCGGAGCGAGCCCTGGGAAGGGGCGAGCAAAGCAAGAGGGCGAAGCGCGACAGACTGCGGGAAAACGCGCCGAAGCAACAAGCGAGGCGCTAGACAATGTCTGGATCGGCAATGGGTCACGCTAGGTCTTGTGCGTTTGACAGGCCGCCGATCTGTTTTCCCGTAGTCTGTTTAGCGCGGGCCCTCTAATTATGACAAATGACAGACACAGGCCATTGGGGCAGATAGAAGTTCTCAACGCCGCTCCAGAGCACGCCCCTATTCTGGCGAATCTGCTCGAGTTGTATGCACACGATTTCAGCGAGTTCCACGACGTGGAGTTGGGCGCCGATGGCAGGTTCGGCTATAAGTACCTTCCGCTTTATTGGATTGATCCTGGCCGGTACCCGTTTCTTGTCAGGATGGATGGCAAACTCGCAGGGTTCGTTTTCGTTAGGAGAGGGTCGGCAATCTCCGGCAATGAGAGTGTCTGGGATATGGCGGAGTTCTTTGTTCTTCGCGGGTACCGACGGCGTGGAATTGGAACTGCCGTCGCTCATGAAGTGTGGAAGCGCTTTCCGGGGTTCTGGGAAGTTCGCGCCATGCCGTCGAATCGTGCGGGACGCCACTTTTGGAAGCGCGCCATCTCGCTATTCACCGGTGAGACGATCGATTCCGTTCGCGTGGAAAAAGGCGGTGAATGCTGGCACTTGTTTTCCTTCGAGTCTGCCCGGGTTCGAGACCGCGCACCCGGGACAAAAAGCCTCTAGCCCTCCATCCCAGGGAAACAACGCCGGGGCGAGTCAGCCTGACGAATCGACGCACAGCGTCGTCTCCTGGATGGCCATCTAGGGAAAGGATGAATTGCGGAGCGAGCGCTGGGAAGGCGCGAGCAGAGCGAGAGGGCGAGAGCGGCTTCACCGCGAAGCACTGCAATATTAGTTCATCCAGCGGCGATCGTTTGGATCGCGCTTTTCCTCGGGCTCGATATAGCGGCCTTCGTCATCGAAGCGAACATCGCGGTTCTGCTTGCGCATGTAGACCTCGAATTTGCGCGCGGCGCGGCGGCGCTTCCAGCGATAGTAGTCGTTGCGCAGGCTGAAGAAGCGATTGCTCAAGGGCGAGGAACTGGCTCGCGCTCGTCCCTTTCCGGGGGTCTGCCGGGCATAGAGAAGACCCGCGGCCGCGCCGCCGAGGGTGGTGAAGTAGATCAGCTTGGGACCACCGGCGAGGAGGAAGGCGATCTCGATGAGCATGTACACGATTACCAGGTAGCGTGCCTTGATGGCGATCGGCAGCGGGAACATGAACATCTCAAGGTCGCCGAAGAGCAAGCCGAAGGCGGCGAGCAAGCCGAAGAGGGCGGCATCCGAACCGGTGACAAACGATGCCGGACTGGCGTTGAGGAAGTGGAGAAAGCAAAGCGCGCTGCCGATGACCGCGCCGCCAATGGCGCTCACGAAGTAGGTTTTGAGCAGCCAGCTGCTTCCCTTGGATGCCTCGAGATAAGAGCCGATAAACCAAAGAGTGAGCATGTTGAGGGCTACGTGCAAGACCCCCGAATTGATGAAGCTATAGGTCGCAAGCTGCCACACCAAGCCGTGGAGAACGAGCACCGGGGTAAGTGAAAAATAGCTGAGCACGGCAAGAGCCAACTGAGGCGCACTCAACTGCATCACCAGTAACAGAAAGAAGACCGCCACATTGGCAATCACCAACTGGCTCGTGATTCCGCTGAAGCGCGGAAAGGACATCATCGTCGATGTGTTGCGAAAGCGCGCCATGGTTTTCCGGGGGCTGTTCACCCTATCCCTCCTGCTAGCCTATCTTCTTTGCGTAGCACGCGCACCTCGAGATGAACGCTCTTTGGGGAACTCGAGCAAAACCAGAGACGCCGTATCCCGGCGGATCTCCAATTTTGCTCTAATCTTTGCTCTAATCCTGGGAGCTAACGTTGAGGTTCGGTGGCAGGTCTTTCCTCTTAGCGGTACGATTTTGAAGGTTCCTTGACTCGTTTGAGAAACTTGCTAGGCTGGAACTTCATGGGTGCTCCTCTTACGGGTGCTCCTTATGACCATTGACCATCATCCGAAATTTCCGGCAAGTGGAGGGAAGAATGCCAGTTTGTCCCGAATGTGACACCGCCCTGGATTTTGGCGCGGACGAAGTTGAAGAAGGCGACGTGATTATCTGCGATGAGTGCGGCGCCGAATTCGAAGTTGTCGCGACCGAACCTCTTGAACTCTCCAAGGTAGACGACCCCGGCTATGAAGACGATGATGTCGAGGCTGTGGATGAGGAAGAGGAATGAGCGAAGCGGACGAGGCCCCGGCTGCCGCGAGCAGGAGCCGCGGGGAATCCGGAATTTACCGCGATCGGGCGAAGTTCCGCTGTGCCCGCCGGTCGCGGCTGTCCTATATTCTAGGGCTCCGCGCTAAAGCGCTTCGCCCTCTTGCTCTGCTCGCGCCTTCCCAGCGCGAGTTCCGAAATTCACCCCTTACCAATCCGAGAATGTGGGTAGCTTTATGCTTCCTGGCCGCTTTGGGCGCCATGTTCGCCGCAGCCTCGGGGCAGAGCCTGCGGGTCATTGAAGGCCGGGCGGTCGGCTCGAATGACCAGCCTCTGCAGAATGCCATCGTGTACCTGCAGGACCAGAAGACAATGGAGGTCAAAACCTACATCACCGATGCCGATGGAAAGTTCCGCTTTGGCCAGCTCAGCTCCGATGTGGACTATCAACTGTGGGCCAAGTATCAGAACCGCAAGTCCAAGACGAAATCGATCAGTTCCTTCGACAGCAAAACCCAATTTGACTTCGATCTAAAGGTCGACACCGGCAAATAAGGATTTGCCGCCTCTAAGATTCAAGGGCCCGCGCTAAAGCGCTTCGCCCTCTTGCTCTGCTCGCGCCTTGCCAGCGCTCGCTCCCCAATTCACCCCCAAACTTGTCATCCCGAGCGCAGTCGAGGGATCTGCGGTTGCGGAGCCTTCCCAGGGCCCGCGCTAAAGCGCTTCGCCCTCTTGCTCTGCTCGCGCCTTGCCAGCGCTCGCTCCCCAATTCACCCCCAAACTTGTCATCCCGAGCGCAGTCGAGGGATCTGCGGTTGCGGAGCCTTCCCCAGGGCCCGCGCTAAAGCGCTTCGCCCTCTAAACTTGTCATCCCAAGCCGGAGCTCTGAGTGAAGCCGAAGGCGTTCTGCGGTTCGCTCCATCAGGGTTCACCTGCAACCCGCCCCATTACTGTATAGAGTGTTTGGCTGCGAAGCCGCGCCACGCCGTC
Organism: uncultured Acidobacteriaceae bacterium; assembly: GCA_963746665.1. GTDB lineage: Bacteria > Acidobacteriota > Terriglobia > Terriglobales > Acidobacteriaceae > PALSA-350. The sequence continues at coordinate 348,067 of CAVVBW010000002.1, forward strand.
CGCGCAGGACCTAAGGCGCGTCAGCAACCACAAGGGCGGCGAATCGGGGTCCCCGGCAAGCTGTGCTTGCTGGGGTGAGAAGCCGCGTTCCGCCATCCGCGCAGGATTATTCGTGTTCGGAGCGCTTCCAGTTGACCAGATCCCCGAGCGTGGTGGTCGAGCTCGAAACCGGCTGCTTGTAGGCTTCGACGTCGGCGCGGCTGGCTTCTTCGCCCACCGCACGCAAGCTGAGGCCGACCTTCTTCTCATCCTGGTTCATCTTGATGATCTTGAAGTCATGCTCCTGGCCCGCTTCGAGCTTGATCGGAGTGCCCATGTTGTCGGCGGCTTCCGACACATGGCAGAGACCCTCGACTCCTTCGGCGATTTCGACGAAGGCTCCGAATTGCGCCGTGCGCAGCACCTTGCCTTTGACCACATCGCCTACACGGTGTTGGGCGAAGAAGGTCTCCCACACATCCGGCTGGAGTTGTTTGATGCCCAGAGAGAGGCGGCGATTTTCCGCTTCGACGCCGAGAACCACGGCGCGGACTTTCTCGCCCTTCTTGAGGATTTCGGAAGGATGCTTGACACGCTTGGTCCAGCTTAGATTGCTGACATGCACCAGACCGTCAATGCCGTCCTCGATCTCGATGAAAGCGCCGAAGTCGGTGAGGTTGCGTACCCGGCCCTCGACGATCGCGCCCGCGGGATAGCGTTCCGAGAGATGCTCCCAGGGGTTTTCGAGCAATTGCTTCATGCCCAAGGAAATCCGGCGGTCGTTGGGATTGACGCTGATGACCACGGTGTCGACCTCGTCGCCGGGCTTGACCAGCTTGGAGGGATGCTTCATGCGTTTGGACCAGGTCATCTCGGAGACGTGCACCAAGCCTTCGATGCCCTGCTCCAACTCCACAAAAGCGCCATAGTCGGTGACGCTCAACACGCGGCCGCGGACATGCGCGCCGGTAGGGTAGCGCTCGACGGCATCGAGCCACGGGTCGGGGGTGAGCTGCTTGAAGCCTAGGGAAACACGCTGCTTTTCGCGGTCGAATTTAAGTACTTTGACCTGGATCTCATCGCCTACATTGACCAGATCGCGCGGATGGGTGAGCCGCCCCCAGGACATATCGGTAATGTGCAGAAGACCATCGATTCCACCGAGATCGACAAATGCACCGTAATCGGTGAGATTCTTGACGGTGCCCGTAAGAACGGCGCCTTCTTCAAGATGTCCCAGCGTCTGGGAGCGCTTCGCGGTCTGCTCTTCCTCGAGCAGCTCCTTGCGGGAGACGACCACGTTGCCGCGCTTCTTGTTTAGCTTGATAACGCGGACTTCAATCTGCTGGCCGATGTAGCCATCGAGATTGCGCACCGGGCGAATTTCCAGCTGCGACCCGGGCAGAAAGGCCTTGATGCCGATGTCGACCGTGACCCCGCCCTTGACCCGCCCCAGCACCGTGCCTAGAATCGGCGTCTTGTCGTTGGCCGCGCGCTCAATGGCGTCCCAGACCCGTCGCCGCTGGGCCTTATCGTAGCTCAGCAGAAAGCCGCCCTCGGCCTCCTCGCGCTCGACCACCACGTCAACCGTATCGCCCGGCTTGAGAATGGGCCGGCCGGTGTGGTCCGTCACCTGCTCGAGCGGGATCAATCCCTCCGACTTGAGCCCGACATCGACCACCACGTGCTGATCCGTCAACTTGATGACCGTGCCGGTAACGATATTGTCATCGTAGGATTGAGCCGCGGCTTCGGCCGCTTGCTCGCGGTCGAAGGATTCGAGCGCGGCGGCAAAATCTTCCATGCCGCTCAACTCAGCGTCATCCCCTTGGGAATGGGCTGCGAAAGGCGGGGTATCTGCCGTACGGAGGGTCATAGGCTGAGGGTTGGGAGTTAGCTCTTCCGGCGGCTGTGCTTGATCCGTCGCTTGGTCTAGCGTTGGGGTTTCCAGTTGCGTATTCAGGGTCGCGCTCTCGGTTTGTTCAGGATTAAGGACGTCTGCCATACTGCCAGCTCCGGATTCTTGGTCGGCGGCTCTCCGATGTATCCGCCACTGCGGGTTATCATCGATTACGCAACCCAGGCCGTTCTGGCTTCCCGGCGAGAATTCCGTGGTACCGCTGATCGTTGCTGACGGCTTCGCTGGATCGTCCTTACGCTCACCCGGCGAAGTCTCGGGTGCCGCTGAACTCACTTTTTCCCCTAGCACCCAAGAGGTTCAGAGGAGACGGCGAGTGTGCCCACGGTTCGCGGGCGGGCACAACAGCTTGGTCTCCGGTGGGGACCTTTCAGCTGGCGGGGGTAAGCAAGAACGGCGACGAATGTCTACGCCGAATCCGCTACGTAGACCCTCATAAAGACTATAGCAATCGCGTGGAAAACATGTCAACGCGTGCCGGGCGGCAAAAACAACTAGGGCCCGGACGGCCTGCGCTCCGGTAGGCAATCGGGCGATTTTCATGGCATTCCCATCGTACCCATATACTCAGGAGACCATGGACTACCTCTGGACTCCCTGGCGCTATGCCTACTTCACCAATGCCAGCAGCGATCAGCAACGCAGAGGCGTTCCCGAAAAACTGGCCGCATGGCCGGGAGACCTGGGCTGCATTTTCTGCAACCTTCTGGCGGCGACCGAATATGCCATCGCTCACGGCAAAACCGCGGAAGAGGCCGAACGTGCGTCGCGCATCCTGTTGCGCACCGGGGATGCTTTTGTGTGCCTGAACACATTTCCCTATACCTCGGGTCACTTGATGATTCTGCCTCGCGTGCACCAGAGCTCGCTCGCCGCGTTGAGCTCTCAAGCCGCATTCGCGATGACGGAGCTGGCCCAACGGGCGGAGACGGTGCTTCGCGAGGTGTATTCGCCCGACGGCTTGAACCTCGGGCTCAACCTCGGTCAGGCGGCCGGCGCCGGTGTCGCCGCACATATACACCTGCACGTGCTTCCCCGATGGATGGGAGACGCGAACTTCATGACCGTGGTGGGGGAGACGCGAGTGCTGCCGGAACTACTCGAGGCCACGTGGGAACGTCTGCGCCCAGGCTTTCAACAATAGTGCTGGCCGCACGGGCACACGCGCCTTGCGGCGCAAAAGCGTTTTAGAGCGGGCCCTCTATATCCAGTTCCAACACTTCCTGCGCTGCCTGCTCCACCAGTCCCTGAGGAAGCTGTTTGGCCGGCTTGATCCCCAGCGCCTTGAGCATTTCCGCCTGCCGAATGACGTTCCCTCGGCCGGTGCTGAGCTTGCTGAAAGCATCCTCGTAGCTCCTTTGCGCCTGCTCTAAACGATCTCCTACTTCGGTGAGCGAATCGACGAAGCCGGCGAGCTTGTTGTAGAGTTCCGCGCCGCGTCTGGCGATCTCTTCGACATTGCGCTCCTGCTGCTCCTGGCGCCATAAATACGCGACCGTGCGCAACACAAACAGCAGGGTGCTTCGGCTGACCAAAAGAAGATTTTTTTGCCAAGCCTGCTCCCAGAGCTGATCGTCGCCTGAGAGCGCCAACATAAAGGCCGGCTCGATGGGCACAAACATGATTACGAAATCGAGAGATTTCAGGCCATAGAGCGTTTGGTAGTTTTTTTCCGCCAGCCCTTTGATATGACTGCGCATGGACTTCAGATGCTCGCTCAAAGCCGCGGCGCGGGCCGCATCGCTGTCGGCTTTCGAATGCGCCTCATAGGCGATGAGCGAGACCTTCGAGTCGATGACGAGGTGCCGCTCGCCGGGAAGGTGGATCACCACATCCGGCTGAGACCGCCTGCCATTCTCCGCCGCATAGCTTTCCTGAGCTTCATACTCCTGCCCTTTGCGCAGGCCAGCGCTCTCGAGGATCGCTCTCGAGGATGAGTTCTCCCCAATCTCCCTGTGTTTTGCTCGATCCCCTGAGGGCGCTCGCAAGATTGTTCGCCTCGTCACTCACTTTGGCGGTAGAGGCAACGAGCATCGTGACCTGCTGACGCAACGTCGCGCTCCCTTGGATCTGCTCCCGATGCACGGTCTCGATCTTCTGCTGGAAATCCTCCAACCGGGTCTTGAGCGGCTGGAGCATTTGATCCAGGCTGGTCTGATTCTGGGTGGCGAATTGCTGCGATTTTTCCTGGAGCACCTCACTGGCCAAGGCCTTGAAAGTGTCAGGGAGGCTGGCGCGCATCTGATCGAATGCGCGCTTCTCCGCGTCGTTGTGTACCTCAAGCCGGGCGACCTCCACCCGCAGATCGTCCACCTGCTGCCGCGAGCGGGAAAGCTCCGACATTGCATCTTTCCATTGGGCATCCAAAGTGCGGACGGCTTTCTCTAAAGGCGCGCGTCCCTGCCGCGCGAAAAGCCAGGCGCCCACCGCGCCGGCGGCAAGCGCGGCCGCGGCCACGAGAATCAGCGCAAGCATGTTGGCAAGGGTCACAAATCCGCTCTTCCTGACTTTACTCGAAGTCGCCCCGCGGATGGGCACAGCGGTCGAATCTGCCGTCCTTTACACGACTTAGAGCCCTCAGTAGACTGGAAATCCTAGGGCACATGTCGCGGCGGAGCAAATCGGAAGTTATGTGCAGCCAGTCTCTTGAATGGGCAAAGACTGCGGAGAGCCGCTTCCGATTTGCTTCGTGGATTCACCTGTAGGTGGCACTTTCACCTTTAGTATGGAAGGGTGAGCGCCGCTACCTTGCGCCTCGCTTGTTGCTGCGGCCAAGTTTTTCAACAAGCTCTAGAGCGTTTTCACTGTTACTGCGACCTGGCGGGGATTGACCATATGCAGGGGTTCTTGGACGGAACTTCTGCGTGACGGGCGGCTTCGTGGGATACACCAAACCGTGAATAAGCTCTGACGCAATAACGGACAATAGCGCCGGGCCGCGCTCGAAGCGGATGGTCTGCCCGCGGGGATGGGGCCGGGGCCGTTCAAAGAAGTTTGTGTTTCTATATGAACAGGAGACAGGCATGCCAGCAGCAGTGGAAGAGAAAGTAAAGCAGATTATCGTCGAGCAACTTCAGGTGGATGAGGCTGAAGTGACTCCCAGCGCATCGTTTCAAGAGGATCTGGGGGCAGATTCACTCGACGTGGTGGAGCTCGTAATGCAGTTCGAGGAAGCCTTTGACCTGGAAATTCCGGACGAAGACGCAGAGAAGATCAAGACCGTCAAGGACGCGACCGACTACATCGAAAAGAACGCGAAAGGCGGCAAGTAGTTTGGTCAGAAGGGTCGTCGTAACAGGCATCGGGTTGCTGTGCGGGGTCGGCAATACTACGCTCGAGGTCTGGAAGAATCTGCTGGCGGGCAAGAGCGGAATGGCGCCGATCACCAGCTTCGACACCACGGGATTTCCCGTGACGTTCGCGGCTGCGGTGAAAAACTTCGATCCCTTGAACTTTACGGATAAGAAGGAAGCGCGCAAGATGGGGCGCTTTATCCATTTTGCTCTTGCGGCGACTCATGAAGCGATGGCCAACTCAGGGCTCAAGATCGGACCGGAAAATGCCGAGCGCATAGGCGTGCATATTGGCTCCGGCATCGGCGGATTCGACGTGATCGAGCGCGAGCACAGCGCGATGCTCGCGGGCGGCCCACGAAAAATTTCACCTTTTTTTATTCCCGCGGCCATCGTCAATCTCGCCGCCGGCCAAGTAAGCATCCGCTATGGCGCCAAGGGACCCAATGAAGCGACGGCGACGGCGTGCACCACCAGCGCCCATTCCGTGGGCGACGCCTACCGAGTCATCGAACGCGACGATGCCGATGTCATGATTGCCGGCGGCGCCGAGGCGGCCATTACCCCTATGGGAGTGGGCGGCTTTGCGGCGATGCGCGCTCTTTCGACACGCAACGACGATCCCGAGCATGCTTGCCGCCCTTTCGACCGTGACCGCGATGGCTTTGTCGTCGGCGAAGGCGCGGGCATTCTGATTCTCGAAGAACTGGAGCACGCCAAGGCGCGCGGCGCCGAGATCCTGGCCGAGATCATCGGCTACGGCATGAGTGCGGACGCCTATCACATCACCAGCATGGCCCCGAATGGGGAAGGTTGCGTGCGCGCCATGAAAAATGCCTTGCGCACCGCGAAGCTTCCGCCCTCGGCGGTCGATTACATCAATGCTCACGCGACCTCGACGCCGCTGGGCGATGCACTCGAGACCGCGGCAATCAAAACCTTATTTGAAGAGCGGGCAACCAGCCATCAGTTACTGGTGAGCTCGACCAAGTCCATGACCGGCCATCTGTTGGGCGGCGCTGGAGGCCTCGAGGCGGGCATTACCATTATGGCGCTCAAGCACCAGATGGTGCCGCCAACCACCAACCTCGAGGATCCCGATCCGGCCTGCGATCTGAATTACGTTCCCAACAAGGCGCAAGAGGCCAAGCTGGACGTAGCGCTCTCTAACTCATTTGGTTTCGGTGGAACCAACGGAGCGCTGATCTTTCGCCGCTGGAGGGACTAATATTCCAGGGCTCCCAATATTGTAGGGCTTCGCAGTGAGACCGCTCTCGCCCTCTTGCTTTGCTCGTCCCTTCCCAGGGCTCCCAATATTGCAGGGCTTCGCGGTGAAACCGCTCTCGCCCTCTTGCAGGTGAGCCCGGTTTCAGGGGCTCACCTGCAATTCACCCACGCCGCAATTCACCCGCTCCTGTTTTTAGGCTTCGCCTTTTGCACCCCTGCTGCCTCTGCGCCGCAAGGCGCGTATGCCCGTGCGGCCAGCACGAATCAAGCTCGCTACTTTTATCCGTGACGCTTGCGGTTTACGCTCACCATTCCGGCGATCTCTAGTCATCTATCCATGCGTCGTTTCCATTCTCCAGCAACCCGGCCCGCGCCTCGAATCCTCAGGTTTTTCCGCTCGCGCACCGTTGTCCGCCGCAGACCCGGCCTCGTCGTACAGCTTGCCGGCGTATTCTTCCTGGCCCTGCTGTTCGCAAACATGCCCATGACGGCAGAGCTTAGCGCGCAAACGCCCGCACATCCACACCGCAGAACGCTGACGCGGACAAATAGAGCGTCGGCGCGACACAAGACTGGTTACCGCCCCCGGCACGCAGAGCCCGAACCTCGACAGGTTTCCTCACTCCCCGCAATCCCTCTGCTGCCTTTGGAGCACTATGGCCACTTGCCCCCTTTGCGGGGATCCCATGAGTCCCTGGTCCGGCAGAATCAACGGGATGAACAGGAGGGCCTGGAGCGTATCGCGGATGACGCCGCCCTGTCCGCCATGCTGAACAACGGGCAGCTCGTTGCTCTCCCGGTTACCCAGGGAATGCGCGTCGATGAGCGGCTCGCGGAAAACCGGCGCTACTGTCTTCCCTGGGTCGCGAATTTTCTTGCCGATCTGGCCCGCGCGCACTTCGCCCGCTTCCACTCTGCGCTGCAGGTCAACTCCGCGGTGCGCACAGTCGCCTATCAGGAGCATCTCTTGCGGATCAACGGCAACGCCGCCCCGGCAGAAGGCGATGTGGCCTCTCCCCACCTGACAGGCGCCGCCATCGACATCGCCAAGAAGGGCCTCTCCCCATCGGAGGTTGGCTGGATGAGGGCCTACCTGCTGCCGCTCGAAGTAGCGGGCAAGATCGACGTGGAAGAAGAGTTCGAACAAGCCTGCTTTCACATCACCGTCTATAAGGACTATGCCCCGCTCTATGCCCCGCGCGTCGAGACCGCAACGGCACGGCCGCCGCGACGTCCCCGGCATCGCCGCGGAAGCGTCCTGTTAGCCACTCGCATGCGCTAGGACCTTTTCTAGCTAGTAGTTTCGCAAATGCTCCTGTTACCTTTGTGTAATATCGAGCGAAACTTTCGGCACGTAATCTAGTCACAGAAAGAGAACCATGGCGAGTCATGGGAACCGTGCCCGCGTGCGCGATGGGGAAAGCGAGGCGAATTGAAGAGAGTTGCCACAGCTCTAGCTTGCACTATGTTTGCGACAATTTCCTTCGCGCAGTGCTCGCAAACTCTCCCTGTGCGCCAGGAATACAAGCAAGCGCAGTCCGTCATCATTGGCACCGTGATGTCCACGCAGCAGGTGCCCCAGTCCTGGGACACGTTGGATGGAACCAACTATACCGTGCACGTCGACCAGAAGGTGAAGGGGAAGGAGTCGGGCGAGATCACAATCTTCAGAGAGCATAGCGACCAGAAACAATTCAATCTCGTGGTGGGCACACAATACCTCCTCTTTCTGGGCAATAACTATCAGCACTGGCAAGTCCTCCCTTGCGGGAACTCGTCCACTCTCGATGACGCCGGTCCGGTGATCAAACAGCTCGCCCATATGATGGGCAACGACTAGGATTTGCCATCCAGGCAGACGCCGCTTCGCGGCCATTCGTGGTTGCTTACTCGCCCTAGAGCCGGGGCTTATAACGGAATGTCGCGGTAGCTTTATCATCCCGACCGTAGTCGAGGGATCCGCGCTGTCCGCCAACCACGTCATTCTGACGCCGAGTCTGTGAGGCGGAAGAATCCCTGTATTTTCCCGCACCGTGACTGGCACAAATAGTTACTCGAGGGGTGAGGGATCCCATTTCCTTCCTTTACGTTTAATCCCACGGATCTAGGGCGAGTAAGCAACCACGAATGGCGGGCGCAGCCCGCGGCGGCCCGGATGGCAAATCCCAAATCCTTGGATATAAAGACACTTCGATTGTTCTCATTACCATGGGAACTTACTCGACGAACTGTTGTGTGATCTTTCTCCCCCAAAAGTAATGGCTAAACTTGCTTCGCCTCTTGTCATCCCGAGCGCCATACCGCAAGCTACCACTTAAGTAGTACGACATACCACACAAGTTGTACTCGAGAGATTTGAAATCTAAAGAACCCCGGGGGAATACAAATGAAGAATGTAGCGATTGCTTTGGTTCTCATGCTGAGTGCGGCCAGCGGATATTCGCAGTGCACAGCCAAACGCGTCAACGCCCGCAAAGAGATGCATACGGCATCTGCCGTAGTCGTCGGTACCGTGATCGATATCAAACCGGTCGCTGAGTCGTGGGACTTTTTCGACGGCGTGAGCTACACCATTCACGTGGACTCGACCATCCATGGAAGCGCGCCGCACAACGGCGATTTCAAGATTTTCAGCGAAAATGGCCCAGGCTTTTTCCCGATGTCGGTCGGCAAACACTATGTGCTCTATGTGCAGCCACAGTATGACCGCTATGAGGTGAACAACTGCGGCAACTCACATCAGACAGACGAGACCGCGGTCCTGAAGAGCAGCCTCGAATAGCTGCTGATCCACTTTTCTGCTTTGGCTCTGCGAAAGGGCATTGCGCATGCGCGATGCCCTATTTTTTGTCCCCTCTTTTTTATCTGGAGCGGCGAAGAACGACGTTAGAGCATTTCTCCTGATGGTGTAGAGGGAGCAAAGGAGCCCAACGCAGTCATTCCGTCAAAGAATGACTGCATCGAACGACTCCAACCACTCCACAGTATCAGGAGAAATACTCTATTGCAGCAGTGAGCCGTTTTCGGGCTCGATCTTGGCCTCTTCGGGTGGGATGACGACCGCGGCCGCGACCTTGTCTTCCTCTTCAAGATTGAGCAGGCGAACCCCTTGCGTGGAGCGGCCGGCGGCGCGGATGGTCTTGGTGTCGATGCGGATGATCTTGCCGTACTGGCTAATGACCATCAACTCAGAGCTCTCATCGACCAGTAGGATGGCCGCGACCTTGCCGTTGCGAGCGGTTGTTTTGACGTTGATCACGCCTTTGCCGCCGCGCGTTTGCAGCCGATACTCATCCACGTCGGTGCGCTTGCCATAGCCCTGGGTGGTGACGGAGAGAATGAGGCTTGGAGAAGCCGCGCCCGCGCCGTTCTTCTTGCGCACCCGAGGCGTGGCGGCAAGGCCGACGAGGTAGTCTCCCTTGACCAGATCGATGCCGCGCACCCCATACGCCGGCCGGCCCATGGAGCGAACGTCGTTCTCATCGAAGCGTATCGCCATGCCCTCGTGAGTGGCCAGAAAGATGATTTGGTTGCCATCGGTATGGCATGCGCCTATCAGCTCATCGTCGTCGTCGATGCCGATGGCGATAATGCCCCGCGCCATCACGTTCGAAAAGTCCTTGAGCGGCGTCTTTTTGACGGTGCCCTTGCGGGTGGCGAAGAAGATAAACGCGCCGTCGGTTTCAAGATTGCGTACCGGCACAATGGTGCGCACGTTCTCGCCCGGCTGCAGGTTGAGCAGACTGGCCATGGATTTTCCTTTGCCGGCGGCCCCGACATCGGGAATCTCGTAAACCTTGAGCCAGTAGACACGTCCGGTATTGGTAAAGCAGAGCAAAAAGGCGTGGGTCGAGTCGACGATGAGCTGCGAGACGAAGTCTTCTTCCCGTGTCTTCATGCCCAAGCGTCCAGTGCCGCCCCGGCGCTGCTGGCGATAGGTCGAGATGGGTGTGCGCTTGAGATAGCCGGAGTGCGAAACAGTGACGGCTACCTGTTCGTCGGCGATCAGGTCTTCGAGCTGCAATTCGGCGGTCTCGTCGAGGATCTGGGTGCGTCGCGGATCTCCGTATTCCTTGCGGACGGCCTCGAGTTCCTTGCGAATAACCGAGCGCAGCTTCGACTCCTTGGCGAGAATCTCCTCATACTCGACAATGCGCTCGCGGATCTCTCCCAGCTCCTTGAGAATCTCGTCGATCGAAAGCTGCGTGAGGCGATAAAGCTGCAACTCGAGGATAGCGTCGATCTGCCTGTAGCTGAGTCCAGCCGGGGCCCCGATGGCAGTCGAGTCCTTGTCGAGCTTGATGACGATTTCTTTGGTGAGCGAGAAGGCGCGAAGGTTTTCCCGCGCTTCCACGCGGGAGGCCGAAGCGCGGATGATGCGGATGAACCGGTCGAGATTGTCCAGCGCAATCTTGTAGCCTTCGAGGATGTGCTCGCGCTCGCGCGCCTTCTTGAGTAGGAAGGCCGTGCGCCGCCGGACTACGTCCGCCCGATGATCGAGAAAGTGACGAATGGCGTCATGCAAAGCGAGCTCGCGCGGCTGCCCGTTGACCACGGCGAGAAAGATCATCGAGAAGCTCTCTTGCATCTGCGAGTGTTTGTAAAGCTGATTCAAAACGATCTGCGCCTCGGCTCCGCGCTTGAGGCCGATCAGTATGCGCATTCCATCGCGGTCGCTCTCATCGCGGAAGTCATCTTCTGCGATGTCGGTGATGACCTTGTCGTTCACCAACTCGGCGATGCGCTCGATGAGCTTGGATTTGTTGACCTGGTAGGGGATCTCGGTGACAACGATCGCCTGGCGGCCGTTCTTGAGCTGCTCGATCGCCGCTTTGGCGCGCATCAGGAAGCGTCCACGCCCCGTCCTATAAGCCTCCGCGATTCCGCCCCGCCCGTAGATGAAGCCGCCGGTGGGAAAGTCGGGCCCTTGCACATGCTTGAGAACTTCGGCGAGGCCCGCCTTTGGATTGTCTAAAAGCTCAATCGCGGCATCGATCACTTCGGTCAGATTGTGCGGCGGGATGTTGGTCGCCATGCCGACAGCAATACCGTTGGAGCCATTGACGATAAGGTTGGGAATCCGCGTGGGCAGAACTGAGGGCTCGGTGGTGCTCTCGTCGTAGTTGGGGACAAAATCGACCGTGTCCTGCTCGATATCGGCGAGCATTTGGGAGGCAATGCGCGTCATGCGGCATTCGGTGTAACGCATGGCCGCCGGCGGGTCGCCGTCTACGGAGCCGAAGTTGCCCTGCCCATCCACCATGGGGTAACGCAGGCTGAAAGGCTGGGCCAGACGCACCAGGGTGTCGTAGATCGCCGAATCTCCATGGGGGTGATAGACGCCCATGGCTTGACCGACGACTTTCGCGCACTTGGCGTACTTTTTGTTGAACTCCAAGCCCATCTCATGCAGGGTGTAGAGGATGCGGCGGTGGACAGGCTTGAAGCCGTCGCGAATCTCAGGCAAAGCGCGCCCGATGATCACCGACATCGAATAATCGAGATACGACCGCCGCATCTCGTCTTCAATGTTGACGGGGATCAGATTGCTGCGGCCTGGAGGCGTGGCGTCTTTGCCGTTGGGCGCGCCGAGAGGGAGTTCTGGGTTTTGATCGTCTGCCATAGAGAAAGGTGGCCTCTACCGGAAAATCGGGGTGTGGGTGGCGGAGAGGCGAGGTTGAGAGATACTCGGCAACTACCGCAGAGGTTGTCTTCCCCGGTGAAGGCCTGCTTCTATGATACGTGGTTCCAGGCTCGCCAGCAAGGAGCCATGATAACTATAACTCTTTGTGATATCAGCTACTTAACGAAGGAAGCGCGATCACACAGAGGAGGACATTGAGTACCAGCAGAGAACCGGTAATCCATAGGAAGAGCCGGCGCGAGCGGGTTTCGAGGATATCGGCGAAAACGCCGGCAATGAAGCCGAAGAGAAAGGGGAGCGCCCAGAGCGCCGGGTTGCTCTCCGTGCCAGTGGTGATCAGCAAAAAGAGCAGTACAGTAAGGAGCAAGGGCATCGTGTTCCCGAAGTAGCGCGACCGGCGATTCGCTATGTAAAGCAACAAGGCGCACATCGCGGCGATCGTGACGGCTGCATTGGGCAGGCTAAGAAACCACGGACGGACAGCCTCGAATGAAAACCACATCCGTCCGGCGGCACTGCGGAAATAGTAAGAGAAGGCGTCCGCCTGGAAGGCATATGAGGCGAAGACAAGCAACAGTGCGCCCATGATCGCTATTCCCAGGATGGGTAGGACGAAGGCGCGATAGCCCTTCGCCACGTATGCCATGAGGATCACTGCCAACAGAATCGCGAGCAGAAATGCCGCGACATGCGCGGCGGCCGTGAATCCCAGGGCAAGCGTGAGCAGCACGATACGCGGGCGCCATTTGCTCCGCGGGCCTTGCATGGCATGGGCGATGCCAATTGCCGTATAGATCGCCGCGAAAAGTCCAAACGCGGCGAGGATATCGTTGTTGGGATACGTACATGCGTGGATGATGGACGGGGAGAGGCAGTAGAACGCAAGCGCGATAAAGCCGCCGGTGTTGCCATAGAGGCGGCGGGTGACCCACCACAGCGCGGCGCCCAGCAAAAGGCCCGTCAGGATGAAGGCGCTGTGCAGTAGAAGAAGCACGTCGTTGAGCTCATGGCGCATCTCCCACGTGGAGGTCTCCGCGCCCTGCCCGGCAAAAATACGTTGAATGGTGAGCGGCAGGCCAGCCGCGCGATAGCCTAACGTTCCGTCCGGGATATTGCCGCAGCTGGTGAAATATCCGGCGAGCGGAGAGGGCTTCTCCCACATTTCCCGGCCGCAGCGGGCAAAGTCATAATCCCGGGCAGTGAGCGTCTGCCGATGCCCCACCCAGAGACACTGCGCAAGCAACATGAGGAGCAGCAGGGCGGCGAATTGTTGGGGACGCTTGAAGCTGAAGGTCCTTGACTTGGGCATCGATCAATCAGTTTCGCGGTCGGTTTCGCGGTCGCGGAATTCCCAGTGTACCGTGCGTCTCGCGCGTTTCTCCCCACCTGTTCTTAATTAGTTAAGAATAGGCGCTAAAGCCTGGGCGGGGCGACGGGGGTATGCGGCAGATACAACGGCGAAGTGGGAAAGCCGAAGATACGCACGTAGCTGGTGTACACGGTTTCCGATGACCAGAGCCAGAGCCGCAGGCGGGTGGATGCGTCGCGAGGCCAGGGTGCGGCCTGCGTTCGCCAGGCGATCGGATAGTAGCGAAAGATAAGACTGGCGCGGCGCAAATGGTTCGCGTTCGAGACAATCAGCGCGGACTGCCAATCATGCGCCTGCATGATGCGATAAGAATAGTATGCATTCTGAATGGTGTTGAGGGATTGGCCTTCGATAACGACCGCTGAGGGCGGCACTCCTTGCGATTCAGCAAAGCGCGCCATCACCTCGGCTTCAACGAATCGATTGTGTGCCGCGCCTCCGCTCAGGAGCAGGCGAGGCGCAACTTGAGCGCGATATTGCCGTACCGCCTCGAGGACACGCGATCGGGCCAGCGCGGAAATGGATCCATCGGCTTTCATCGGAGTTCCCAATACCAGAATGACGTCGAAATTGTTCTGCACGGTATTGCTCATGGGGATAGAGAAATAGATGATGGCGACCGAGACCGCCGCGGTTGCGATGACAATCCACAGATTGCGCGCGATGCGAAGCATAATCCGGTTTTACGGTACACCAGATCACGCGCCGGGCAAACCGGAAGCCGCTCTTACTACAGTACCTGAGTGAAGCATCCGTTGTGTGCGCTGCGGGGCGCATTTGCCGGGAAACCGATGCGCGCACGTTGCTTCGCCCGAGCATAGCAATTAGTATCCGATGCAAATGCCTGTGCGTGGAAGCGACCCTGACCGGCTGGTCTCCGCCAGCCCCGTCGATGACGACAACTCGTTCGAGCTGAAGCTCAGGCCCAACCGGCTGGTCGAGTTCATTGGCCAGGAAAAGGCCAAGGAACAATTGTCAATCGCCCTTGCGGCGGCAAAAACGCGTGGCGAAGCGTTGGACCATGTTCTGCTCTACGGCCCTCCAGGGCTGGGCAAAACGACGCTCGCCACCATCATCGCCAATGAGTTGGAGGTGGGCTTTCAGCAAACCTCCGGACCGGCGCTGCAGATCCAGGGCGACTTGACCGCGATTCTAACCAACTTGCGCGAGCGTCAAGTGCTGTTTCTCGACGAGGTTCACAGGCTGCAGCCGGTGCTCGAAGAGAAGCTCTACACCGCCCTTGAAGATTACAAGCTCGACATCATCATCGGGCAGGGTCCGGCGGCGCGCACTCACGTGATGGACATCCGCCCATTTACCTTTGTCGCGGCGACGACGCGGCCGGGCTTGTTGTCTTCTCCGCTGCGCTCGCGCTTTGGCATTCTGCTGCGGCTGGAGTTTTATACGGAAGATGAGCTGCGCTTCATCGTCGAACGCTCGGCCGAGGTGCTGCACGTGCCCATCGACCGCGACGGGGCGGCGGAGATCGCCCTCTGCTCGCGAGGAACGCCGCGCATTGCCAATCGTCTCCTGCGGCGCGTGCGGGACTACGCGCAGGTGCGCGGTTCGGGGAGCATCGACCGGCAAAGCGCGCAGGCGGCGCTCAAGCTGCATGGGGTCGACGCGCATGGCTTCGACGAGCTGGACCGGCGGCTGCTCTTAACCATCATCGAAAAGTACGATGGTGGGCCCGTTGGTCTGAATACATTGGCCGCCGCGCTCGCCGAGGAAGAAGACGCGCTCGAAGAGGTCTATGAGCCGTTTCTGATCCAGATTGGCTTTCTCGATCGCACGCCGCGGGGGCGCGTCGCCACCCGGCTCGCCTATGAGCACTTTGGTTTACCGCTGCCGCGCAAACAGACCCCGCTGTTTTAACATTTTGGAGGGCGAAGCAATTTAGCGCGGACCCTATAATCGGTCCATGGCCGCCGAATCGACAATGTTGCCCCTAGGGACAGAGGCTCCTGGCTTCTCCCTGCCCGACGTTACCAGCGGGAAGACCACAACCTTGCACAGCTTGCCGGACCAACGCCCTCTGCTGGTGATGTTTCTCTGCCGCCACTGCCCGTTCGTGGTTCACGTGCAGGCTGGGTTGGCAGCGCTTGGCCGCGATTACGAGAAGCAGGTCGCGATCGTCGCCATCTCGAGCAACGACGCCAAAAGCCATCCCAGCGACGCGCCGGAAAGCCTCAAAGAGCAGGCACAGGCAGTAGGGTTCACCTTTCCCTACCTCTACGACGAGAGCCAGGAGGTCGCGCGTGCCTACCACGCCGCATGCACGCCGGATTTCTTTCTCTTTGACAAGTCACAGCGCCTGGTCTATCGCGGACAGTTTGACAGCAGCCGGCCGGGCAACGGCGTTGCCGTCAGCGGCGAAGACCTGAGGCGGGCGATCGACACCACGCTCGAGGGGAAGCCCCTCTCTGCCGAACAGCGGCCAAGCGTGGGCTGCAGCATCAAGTGGAAGAAGAACTAGGTCCTGCGCGGACGGCGAGACGCGGCTTCGCCGCCAAAAGCCTTAGTATGGGGGGTGAATTGCGGAGCGAGCCCCGGGTCGGGCGAGCAAAGCAAGAGGGCGAGAGCGGCTTCACCGCGAAGCCCTATAATCAAATGCCGCTCCCTCTGCTTGAAGTCGACCATCTCTCGATCTTCTTCCGCGATCAGGCGGCGGTGCGCGATCTGAGCTTCTCCATCCAACAAGGAGAGGTGCTCGGCCTGGTAGGCGAATCGGGATCGGGCAAATCCGTCTCTTCTCTCGCCATCTTGCGTCTGCTCGATGCCGCGGCGCGAGTGGAAGGCGCCATCCGTTTTGCGGGCACAAATCTGCTTGGCTTGCGGCCTAACGAGATGAGGCATTATCGCGGAAGAAAGATCGCCATGATCTTTCAAGAGCCGATGACGGCGTTGAACCCGGTGATGCCCGTGGGCAAGCAGATTGCCGAGGCGCTCGAAACGCATCAACCGGATCGGGACCGCCGCCAGGTGCGAGAAGCCGTGATCGAGGCCATGCGGGCCGTGGCCATCGCCGAGCCCGAGCGCCGGTTCAACAACTATCCACACCAGTTCTCCGGCGGCCAGCGCCAGCGCATCTTGATCGCCATGGCCCTGATCAATTGCCCGCAGTTGCTGATCGCCGATGAGCCGACCACCGCGCTCGACGTAACCGTGCAAGCGCAGATTCTCGATCTCCTCAAGGATCTGCAACGCAAGTTTGGCTTGGGAATGCTCTTCATCTCGCACGATCTCACCGTCGTCGCGCAAATGGCCGGCCGGGTTGCCGTGATGCGTCATGGATTGCTGCTCGAGAGCGGCACGCGGGATCAGGTCTTTCTCGATCCACGCCACCCTTACACGCAGAGCCTGCTGGGCGCGGTGCCATCGCTTTCGACCGACCGCCGCCGGCCGCTCGCGACCTTGGCCGCGGCGGCAAGCAGCGCGGACGCTCCCCTCGTCGAAGAGCAGCCAGGCCACTGGGTGCGCGCGGTATAAAATCGCTACCTTAAAAATTCATATAAATTCATAAACGGGCTCTGCATTTCAATGGGTTCCGGGAAGGGCTCCATGCGCGCGCTGATTCTCTCCGACATCCACGCGAACCTTGACGCGCTCGATGCCGTGCTCGACGCCGCGCCCGCGCACGACGTGGTGTGGAACCTGGGAGATGTGGTGGGCTATGGGGCCATGCCGAACGAGGTCATCGAACGCGTCCGCGGCCTGGGAGAGCTCTTTGTGCGAGGAAATCATGACCGTGCCTGCAGCGGACAGACTTCCATTGAGACGTTCAACCCGATCGCTGCCCGCGCGGTCTTGTGGACGCAGCAGGCATTGACACCTGAGCATCTGCAGTGGCTTAAAACCATGCCGCGTGGTCCGGTAGTGCCGGAGGGCTCCAAGGTGAGCTGCATGCACGGTTCTTATCTCGACGAAGACCAATATGTTTTCTGTGCCGAGGATGCATGGCTCCCATTGCGTGAATCGCGCACCAGGATCAACTTCTTCGGCCATACGCATCTGCAAGGCGGCTTCGCCGCCAACCGCGAGGACTGGTTCAGTTTGGACCCAACCTACGCCAAGAACGGAGAGCGGGAGATGTCGGAGCTGGTCTTGCGATTGGGAGCGCGCTATCTGATCAATCCCGGCTCCGTAGGTCAGCCGCGAGACGGCGATTGGCGCGCGGCATTTGCGCTCTTTGACGACGAGCGCCAGATGGTCGAGTTCCATCGTGTGCCATACGACCTCCGTATGGCGCAACAGCGGATCATCGATGCCGGGCTGCCGGACCGGCTGGCCAAGCGGCTCAGCAACGGCTGCTAGGACCTGCCGTCCAGGCAGACGCCGCTGCGCGGCATTTCGTGGTTGGTCCTGCGCGGACGGCGGGACGCGGCTTCGCCGCCAGTGTCGTTGCTAAGCCCTGTGTTCTGAGCCCTGAGCCCTGAGCCCTGTGCCCTGGTTAAGCTTCCGCCTGCACGGTGACTTTGATATGCGCGGTAACTTCGCGATGCAGCTTCACCGGCACATGAAACTCGCCCAGTTGCCGGAGCGGCTCGTCCAATTGAATCTTGCGCCGGTCAATCGTGAACCCGCGCTGTTCCAACTGCTGCGCGATCTCCCCCGAGGTAACCGAACCGAAAAGGTGCTCGTTCTCGCCCACCTTGCGCGCGAAGGTCAACGCGACCTGATCGAGCTGGGCGACCAACGACTCCGCATCGGATTTTTCGCGCGCCGTGCGGCGGACCGAGGACTGCTTCATCTGCTCGATCACTGCCTTGTTCGCGGCAGTCGCTTCCATTGCCAGCTTCTTCGGCAACAGAAAATTGCGCCCGTAGCCCTCGGCGACCTTCACGACATCGCCGCGATGACCGAGGTTGTTGACATCTTCTTTCAGAATCACTTCCATGACCAATCTCCAAACCGCCGGCGAGCGTGCTCAGGAAAATCCGAGCATTCGCCATGAGCGGCATCCCTTACGCGGTAGAGCGAGACACCGAAGCTACGGCATCAATGCATCAATAGCGAGCGGCAAACGGCAGCAAGGCGATGTTCCGGGCCTGCTTGATGGCGCGCGCCAGCGAACGCTGATGCGTCGTGCAGACGCCGGTGAGACGGCGGGGCACAATTTTGCCGCGCTCAGCCACAAACTGCTGCAACAGGCGAACATCGCGATAGTGAATGGCATCGATCTTTTCGACACAGAACTTGCAAACCTTTTTGCGCCGGAAGAACTTGCGGCCACCGCCGGCCCCTGCGGGCCGTGCGCCGGGAGACCGTCCGCCGGGGCCGGAAGAAGATCCCGAACCCTCAGGCCGGGATGGTGCGGGAGTGCTGGTTTCGTCAGCCATAGTTGTCTTTTCCTTCTCTGTTATGAACTAAAAGCGCGCTAGGCGCTTGCTTCCGCGGGGGCCGGCGCTTCCGGCGCCGCGGGCGCTGGCTCAGCGGCGGCCGCCGGCGGCGGCGGGGCTACGGGTTGGGCGCTGAGCTTCTTGTGGCTGGCGCGGATGGCTTTGATCTTGGCGCGGCGCTTCTCTTCTTCATCCATGCGGACGGAGATGAACTTGATCACCGGCTCGGAGACGCGGAGACGGCGCTCGATCTCACCGACCAGCGAGCCGTCGGCATCGATCGTCAGCAGCACGTAGTTGCCGTCGTTAAACTTCTTGACCGTGTAGGCGAGCTTGCGGCGGCCAAGTTTTTCCATGGACCGGATCGCGCCTCCCCCATTGGTGATGTTGGCCTCGAGACCGGCAATGAGCTTGTCGAGATCTTCCTCCTGAATATCAGGACGAACGATGAACATGACTTCGTAAGTGCGTTGCATAGCTATTTCCTTCCCCAACTTCATCCAGAGCCCGTTCATAGCAGGCTCTAATTTGCGCCGTCTTCAAGCTCGCGGCGGTTGAACTCATTCATCGCGGCGCTGGCGCCTTTGGTCAGCACCGTTTCGACCGCACGCGCGGCGCGGTCAAGAACCTCGTCCAAAACAACTAACTGGGCCTTGCGCATGGGCGTCAGCAAATAATCTGTGCGCCCGCGTCTTGCGCTTTCCGCCGCCGCTTCGTCCTCGGAGCGACGCCGATGCGAATGCGCAGCCACTCCTCGCTTCCCAAGGCGCCGGAGATCGACTTGGCTCCGTTGTGGCCGCCAGAGGAGCCCCGTTCCCGAATACGCAGCGTGCCTAGCGCAAGATCGATTTCGTCATAGATCACGATCAGCTCGCGCCCGCGCTCCCCGCCAGACTCCGCGCCAACCTCCATACCAAACTCTTCGACGAGCGCACGAACCGATAAACCACTCAAGTTCATGTACGTCTCCGGCTTGGCCAGAACAACCTCCCTCCCGGCAATTCGCGCGGTCGCGGTGAGCGCGCGGCAGCGGCGATTGACAACAGCAGCCCCGCTTCGTTCGGCCAGCCGGTCGATGGCCAGAAAACCCGCGTTGTGAGGCGTGAATTGGTACTCGATGCCTGGATTTCCCAGACCGACCACCAGCACGCGGCCCCGGTTCCCTTCGCCTTCCAAAACTACTTCTTCGCGCCCTTGGGCTCAGGCGCCGGCGCTGCCTCGGTAACTTCCTGCTTGCCCTTCTTGGCAACCTCCGGCTCCGCCGGAACTGCCGCGGCAACCGCATCCACCACGGGAGCAACTTCTTCCTTAATCGCCACAACGTGCCCGACCGTGGCGTGCTCGTCGGTGAGGAACTTAAGCTTGCCGCCCTGCGGCAGATCGGCGACACGGATCGCATCGCCCAGGCCCAAGCCGGTCACATCGACGCTGATGGCGCTTGGAATATCGCCCGGCAAGCACTCTATCTCAACCTCGCGCAAGACCTGATCGAGGATGCCGCCCTGGGTCTTGACGCCGATCGGAACTCCAGCGAATTGCACCGGAACCTTGACGCGGATCGCCTTATCCATCGCGATGCGCTTGAGATCGATATGCATCAAGGAGCCTTTGACGGGCTCGTATTGCCAATCCACAATCATCGCCTTGGTTTGGGCGGAGCCGGCGATCGCAACGTCGAAGATGGTGTTGTGGCCGGACGCCGAGTGCAGGATGCGCGCGATCTGTTTGGGGTCGAGCTCGACGGCGATGGCCGCCTCCTTCGCGCCATAGATGACGCCCGGGATCATGCCCTTCACCCTTACCCGGCGGGCGGCGTTTTTGTTGAACCTGCCCTCCCGGGGCTTTGCCGTAACAACTTCTTGCTCAGCCATAATTCTCCTAAAAACACTTCGATAAGTTCTAGCGCCTGGTTTTCCCTAGGGCCAGATCGCGTCAACAGGCTCTAGCTAAAGAGCGAGCTGACGCTGGTCTCCATGTGAATGCTCTCGATCGTCGCTCCCAACAGACCGGCGATCGTGAGCACCTTGACCTTTCCCGTTCTCTCGAGCTTCTGCGCCTCTTCGCGCAATGGGATCGAGTCGGTTACGACCAGTTGCTCCAGTGGGGAATTGGCGATGCGCTCAATCGCCGGTCCCGAGAGAACCGCATGCGAGGCCGCCGCATACACGGCAATCGCGCCTACCTCGAGCAGCGCCTGCGCGGTCTTCACCAAAGTGCTCGCCGTGTCGACGATGTCATCGACGATCAAGCACGTTCTTCCTCGTACATCTCCGATCACATGCATCACCTCGGTCACATTGACGTCCGTGCGCCGCTTATCGACAATGGCCAGCGGCGCCTGCAGCTTGGTCGCGAAAAAACGCGCGCGCTCCACGCCGCCGGCATCGGGCGACACGACCGTGAGGTGAGGCAGCTTCAGATCGCGGAAGTAGCTCACCATGACGGGACTCGCGAACATGTGATCGACCGGGATATTGAAGAAGCCCTGAATCTGCGCCGCGTGCAGGTCCATGAACAACGCCCGGTTGGCCCCGGCCGTGGTCAGCAGATCCGCAACCAGCTTGGAGGAGATGGCGACGCGCGGCCGGTCCTTGCGGTCCTGGCGGGCGTATCCGTAATACGGCACAACCACGGTTATCCTTCCAGCCGATGCGCGCTTCAGGGCGTCGATCATGATCAGCAACTCCACCAGATGCTGGTCCACCGGATAACAGGTTGGCTGTACCACAAAGACATCGACGCCCCGCACATTTTCGAGCAACTGAAAATAAATCTCTCCATCGGCAAAGCGCTGCAGCTTGCTTTCGCCGAGATGAACACCAACATGGGTACAAATATCCTCGGCCAATTTACGGTTGGCCGAACCGGCAAAGATCTTGAAGCGTTTGTCTTCGCGCAATCGGCTGGGGCGCTTGCGTTCGCCTAGCGGCTTATTCCTGCCGTCGATTGCCGGGGCCGCTTGATCCAGAGGGCCCACTTCCGCGGTTCCCGCTTCTTGTTGCGAAGCGAGAGCGATTTCGGCTGAATCCACCTTCATACGAACCTCCCAAGCTGTTTTGCTCTGGTACGGGTTCAAGTTGGCTGGGCGACTAGGATTCGAACCTAGACAAAGTGCTCCAAAGGCACTTGACCTACCATTAGTCGATCGCCCACAAACGCGTTCAGTGGCCCACTCAGGACTTCATGTCCCGCCAGTACTCCGCCCGGGGCAAGGTCCTGGTCAGCAACCCGGCAATCCCTCGCGCTCGTAGACGCGCCAGGGCCGATTCGGCGGCAGGCAGGGTATGGTAGAGCCCAAACAGAGCTGAACCGGATCCGGAAAGAGCGGCATAGATAGCCGGTTCCTCCGTCCTAGACCCACCTGAAAGCAAACGCTTGATGTCACCGAGCAAGGGATATTGAGAAAAGGCGACTTGTTCAAAGTCGTTTTCAATCCCGGTTCGGACAAGCGCGAGAAGCGGAGTCTCGGCCAGGTCTTTTCCCAGGGAAAAGACACCGGAGGAGTGCGGCTCGCCGAATGCCGCAGCGATTGACCGACTCAACTTGTCGATTGTAGCCGAGGCCGTCTGCGGGGTCAACGGAAGGGGCGGGGGCGGCCCTTGCAAGGCATCCCAGTCGCGGTAGGCCTGAGGCGTGGAGATGGCGGCGTCCGGCAGCGCGACAACACAGGGCAATGAAGGCATCTCAGGCAAGGGATAAACCTCTTCCCCGCGGCCGATGCCGAGAACCGCGCCGCCAAGCAGAAACAGGGGGACATCGGAGCCGATCTCCTGCGCGAGCGAGAAGCGGTCGGGGCCGGGAATTCGCTCCCCGAGTTCCTCCTCCAGGGCGAGCAAGGCCGCCACCGCGTTGGCCGAGCCGCCCCCCAACCCTCCTTGAACGGGCAGCCGCTTCTCAATGTGGATGCGCAGCTCAGCGGTGACCTTCAGCATCCTGGCCGCCTGCTCGACCATGCGCCAAGCCGTATTGCTGCGATTGGCCGGAACGCGCGGGTGGCTGCTCGAGAGGGCAATCGACATTCGCGAGGAGCTTCGCGCCTCGACGGTCACGATGTCATGCATCTCGAGCGTTTGATAGAGCGTGGTCAGGGCGTGGAATCCATCGGAGCGCGGCGGCCCAATGGCAAGCCCCAGATTGATTTTTGAATACGATCGCAGGCTGGTAGGCATGGTCCTCGACGGTTGATTTTATGCCGTTTCAGTGCTTTCCGTGGCTTCTCTTGCGCTCGCGCCAACTGTAACCGGCTCTGTGTGCCCTCTAAGGCCTGGCTCTAGTCCTATTGGGGGATTGCCCGTGGTAGCAGAGGAATCCAGACTTGTCTTTATGCAGCCCTCCTCCCACATCATTGAAGTCGGCATGGTCGCCTCTGGCGCGCTCGGACTGATCGTCCTGCTCGCGCCCGCCTTTGGCGGCCGGAAGCCGAAACAAACCGCGGAAGGGTGGCAGTTCCCAGTCAAACCCGGTTGTTTGCTCTTGTATTGGCTGGGTTTCGCGGGTGGCCTGGGCGCTGTCGCGTTCGGGGCTAGGCAACTTTTTGCCGCCGGTTTGTCCCATTGGGGCGGTTGGGTGAGCTTCGCTTTTGGCTTTGCCTTGGTTCTTCTCGTTCTGGCCGATTGGCCGGAGCCTTTAATTTTCGATCGGGACGGACTCCAGGAACGCGGATCTCCTCAAAGCCGCATTCGCTGGGAAGAACTCAGGCACGTGTATGAGTACCATATCCGCACAGATCGTTTTGTCGTGATTCACAGCATAGGCGGCAAGCGGATGGTCGTGGCTGGCATGGCCTACGACTCTGCAAGCATCGTCGATCGACTCCTCGAGCGCCGCCCGGTGCCGTTTGACTCGCTGGATGATCTGACGCCCGTCTCCATCCTTTCCACCCAATATTCAAGGGCTCCGCGGTAAAACCGCTCTCGCCCTCTTGCTCTGCTCGCCCCTTCCCAGGGCTCGCTCCGCAATTCATCCTCTTCCTAATATTCAAGGGCCCGCGCTGAAGCGCTTTGCCCTCTTCAACCCCAGCTGTCTTTGCGCCGCAAGGCGCGTATGCCCGAGTGGCCAGGACCAATTCGCCCCCAAATTGTCATCCCGAGCGCAGTCGAGGGATCTGCGGTTTCCGCTCTCCGCCGCCGCTCTCCGGCGCGCCAGCAACCACGAATGGCGGCGAAGCCGCGCGTGCCTGGATGGCAAATCCCTTGACGAGTTCGCATGGCAAGCTTAGGCTGGGCCGTTCGAGCGTTTCGAGGACTGCATCCCGGGGTGGTTAAGGGAAGCGGTGAATTGCGGAGCGAGCGCTGGGAAGGCGCGAACAGAGCAAGAGGGCAAAGCGCTTTAGCGCGGGCCCTCGAATATTCGAGGACTGCATAATGTCGACTAGTCACTTGCGATTTCTACTGGCCGCGGCGATCGGCTTTGCCGCGATTCAAGCGTTCGCCACGTCTTCGGTGCCTGTTCCCCAGGTGACCGGTCCCATCGCGGCGCCGGACACCCCCGGCACCCCGTCGCACAACTACATCTTCTTCGCCTCGAATCACGATCTCCCGGCCCATGGCTATGTGGAAGAAGAGTTCTTCATCAAGGGCACGGCCAAGACTTACAACATCCCCACCGACCAGACGACTGGCACGGTAGCGGCCAGCGGCCAACCCTATTTGACGCGCATCGTGGTACGCCGCCCCGCCGATCCCAAACGCTTCAACGGCACGGTATTGGTGGAATGGGACAATGTCACCAACCTGTTCGATGCCGAAAACACCTGGTTCTTCTCCTGGGAACACATCATGCGCGCCGGCTATGTCTGGGTCGGCGTCTCGCCCCAGACCATCGGCGTTGCCGCGCTGAAAAAGTGGAGCCCGCAGCGCTACGGCGCGCTTGACGTCGGTGAGATGGCCGCCGCCACCAGCACTTCCGGACGTTCCGACCGGGACGCCGCGTCCTACGACATCTTTTCCCAAGCCGGACAGGCATTGCGCCATCCCGGCAAGGTCGACATGCTGCCCGGCCTGACGCCAAAGCTTTTCCTCGCGATCGGCGAATCCCAGTCGGCCGCGCGACTCGCAACCTATGTCAATGCCGTCCAGCCCACGGCGCGTGTCTATGACGGTTTCTTGCTGTTGTCGGCGCTTGGCCAACGCATTCGCGGCGATCTCATTGCGCCGGTGATGAAGGTCGACACCGAATATGACGTGGTGGCAGGCGAAGCAACGGTGCGCCAGCCCGACACGCCAAAATTTCGTACCTGGGAAGTGGCTGGCACTTCGCATGTCGATCAGCACCTGCGCGCCAGCCGGGAGCCGTTGGAGTTGCGCGACAACGGGGTTTCGCTCGAGGCGAATCTCTCTCCGCTCTGCGCGGTGCCGCTGATCGGCACCCGTGTCCCGACAAATTACGTCCTGGCTTCGGCGTTGGACAAGCTGTCTCTCTGGGCCGCGGGTGGGCCGCCCCCGCCATCGGCTCCCCGTCTCACCATTACCCAGGTGATGCCTCGGCCAGCCCCGTCGATCGTCGCCCGCGATCGGGATGGCCTGGCGGAGGGCGGCATCCGGCTTTCGCAAGTCGCGGTGCCTACCCAGATCAATGTTGGCTCGAGCAAGCCTGCGCATACCGATAATGTCCCCTCGCGCGAAGCGATCGGCGCCGGCGCCTGTGTCCGTTGGGGCGATTCGCTCGACATGAGCCTGGACCAGCTCAACGCCCACTATCCCAGCCACGCCGCCTACGTGGCCGAGGTGCGCAAGGTGACCGAAGACAATGTGAAGAAGGGATATATCCTTCCGGTCGATGCCCAGACCACCATACGCGAGGCGGAAGAGTCTAGATTCGGTCATTAGAGGGCCCGCGCTAAAGCGCTTTGCCCTCTTGCTCTGCTCGCCCCTTCCCAGGGCTCGCTCCGCAATTCACCCCTTCCTTCTATTCAAGGGCTTCGCGGTGAAAACGCTCTCGCCTGGACAGTTGTCAGTTTTCAGTGCTCAGTTGTCAGTGCTTAGCGGCCAGCACCTTTGCTTCCATTAGAGGGCCCGCGCTAAAGCGCTTCGCCCTCTTGCTTTGCTCGCCCCTTCCCAGGGCTCGCTCCGCAATTCACCCCTTCCTTCTTTTTAGAGGGTTTGGCGGCGAAGCCGCGCCCCGCCGTCCGCGCAGGACCGCGTCAGCAACCACGAATGGCGCGAAGCGCGTATGCCTGGATGGCAAATCCTAGTCTTTGAACCGCGACAGACGGTTGATGCCGTTGAAGGCTGCCGCTTTGTAGCATTCAGCAAGCGTGGGGTAATTGAAAACGGTGTCGATGAAGTAGTTGAGCGTTCCTCCCAAAGACAGGACGGCCTGCCCGATGTGGAGCAGTTCGGTCGCTCCCTCGCCGATGATGTGCACTCCCAGCAGATGCCGGGTTTCGCGGTGGAAGATGATCTTCAGGCGGCCTGTCGTGTCGCCGCGAATTTGGCCTCGGGCAATCTCCCGGTAGTAGGACATGCCTACTTCATAAGGGACGTCTTCGTCCGTAAGCTGTTCCTCAGTCTTGCCGATGAAGGAGATTTCCGGGATTGTATAGATGCCATATGGGTAATGACTGGGGTTCGAAGTCAAGCTGTGATCGTCGAAGGCGCGCGCCGCCGCGATGCGGCCCTGCTCCATCGAGACCGAAGCCAGGCTGGGAAAGCCGATCACGTCCCCGACGGCAAAGATATTGGGTATTTTGGTGCGGAAATCCGCGTCGACCGGAATGCGTCCGCGGGCGTCCGCCTCGATGCCGGCCGCGGCCAGATTGAGCTCGTCGGTGTTGCCCGCGCGGCCCACGGCAAAGAGCAGGGCGTCGCCCGAGATGCGCTTCTTGCTTTCGAGGTTGGCGACCACTCCCGATGCCGGAGATCCCTCTACGCTCTCCACTTCCTCATTGAGCCGCATAGTCACGCGGCTGTCGCGCAGGTGGTAGCTCAACGCTTCCACGATCTCCTGATCGGCGAACTCAAGCAGCCTGGGCCGCTTCTCGACCAGGATCACGCGCACGCCCAGGGCGGCGAACATGCAGGTATATTCGACACCGATCACGCCTCCGCCCACGATGATCAAGGTCTTTGGCAGCTCCGGAAGCAGGAGCACCTGGTCGCTGTTGATGATGCTGCGGCCGTCGATCGGAACCTTGGGAGAGCTTGCCGGCCGGGTGCCGGTGGCCAGGATGATTTTCTCTGCTTCGTAAACCATCGAGCCATTCTCATTGGTCACTTTCACGTGCCTGGCATCTTCGAAGCTCGCCGAGCCGGGGAGCACGTCGACGCCGTTGCGCGACAACTGCGACTCGATCACGTCCACTTCCGTCTTGATGACGTACTGCACGCGAAAAGCAAGATCGGCCATGGTGATCTTTTCTTTTACGCGATAGTTCGAACCATAGATCGAGCGGTAGTTATACCCGGAGAAATGCAAAACCGCTTCGCGCATGGTTTTGCTGGGGATGGTGCCGGTATTGATGCAAGCTCCGCCGACGCATCGCATCTTCTCGACTACGGCGACGCGTTTGCCCAGTTTGGTGGCATGGATGGCCGCGCGATGTCCCGCAGGGCCAGAGCCGGCGACGATCAGATCGTAAGTCTTCATCTAAAGAAAGATTATCGGAAGCGGTCCAGGCGCAAGATAAATTTTGTTGCAAATTGGCGGCCGGCATTGGACGGCCGCCTCCCGCTTTAGCGCGGGCCCTGAAATATTAGGGAAAGGGTGAATTGCGGAGCGAGCCCTGGATCGGGCGAACCGGCAAGAGGGCAAAGCGGTACAGACTGCGGGAAAACGAGCCGAAGCAACAAGCGAGGCGCTAGAGAATGTCTGGGTCGGCAATGGGTCACGCTAGGTCTTGTGCATTCAATAGGCCGCCGATCTTTTTTCCCGCAGTCTGTTTAGCGCGGGCCCTGAAATATTAGGCGCAGGACTAAACTGCAGGCGTGCTGCTTTGCGCTATCACCGACCGTCAACGGCTGCCATCCGCGGCAGGTACGGCCGTCGAAGCAGAAGCGGCTCGCCGCCAGCAACTGAGGGCTTTGCTCTCGGACTGGATCAAAGGCGGCGTCGACTTCGTCGAGCTCCGGGAGAAGGATCTCGATCCTACAGCTCTGTGTACGCTCGCCACAGAGCTTCTCGCCGGGCTCGCCCGCCGGCAGTTGAAGATCCTCATCAATCTTCCTGCTTCTTCTCTTGCCGGCGCCCCAGACGGGCTTGCCGCGTTGCTTCGGCTCTGCGATGGGATTCACCTGCCAAAACAGCCGGTGCCGGAAGATGCGAAGCTTGTTCGCGAGGCCTTTCGGCGGCATGGCCGGGACGGCCTCGTTAGCATGTCCTCCCATAGCGTGGAGGAGATTCGTGTGGCCCGGCGCGCGGGGGCAGATCTTGTCTTCTATGCTCCGGTATTTGAAAAATTTGTCCCAGGCGGCCCTTCGCGAGGCATCGGGCTAGGACTCGCAGCGCTTGGCCGTGCCTGCGAAGCGGCCGGGGAAATGCCTGTCTTCGCTCTAGGCGGCGTCACTGCGGCCAATGCCGCTGATTGTGCAGGCGCTGGGTCCGCCGGCGTGGCGGGGATACGCCTCTTTCAGGAGGGGGATTGGCGGCGGCTCCGGCCAGCTCTCGCGCGCCCGAACCATATATAGTTAGAAAATACCTATCCCTCAGGATGCCAGTTTGAACAAATCGATGAGTTTCCGAAGGTCGGCCGGCATGCGGCCTGCTTACTTTTTCCTGATCTCCCTCTTCTTTCTCTCGAGCGCTATTATGTTGCCCTCGGCTGCCCTTGCGCAAAACACGTCGAGCACGCCGGCCGGGCAAACGCCGTCGAACACCAGAAAGGACGACGTGGCGTTGAGCGGCTTTGGCCAGGTCACAGGAGCTTCGAATGGCAACTCGATCCGCGAGGATACAACGGAGTCCATCGGCGGTCTCGTGAGCTTTCGTCAGGGTTATAAGCCGTTGCTCGGGTATGAGGTGAACTACGACTTCACCCGCTACTCCGAGTCCTACAACAAAGGCCACCTCGCCAGAGTTCAGGACAATGTCCATGAGGCAACATTCGCCTATCTGGTTCAAGGCCACACGCCCTACGGTTTCCAGCTATTCGCCTCCATCGGCGGCGGCTTCATGGTCTTCGCTCCGACGTCCAAGGGCGGAGACGGGATGTCGGCACAGTTGCTGCCTGCCTTTACCTATAGTCTGGGCCTCAACCATAATGTTTTGTCCGACCACATCGGCATCCGCGTGCAGTATCGCTACGTCAAGTACAAGACACCCAGTTTCCATCAGTTCCTGCTCGACACCCAGACGCTGCGGAGAACGATGGAGCCGAGTATCGGCGTCTACTACCGTTTTTAGGTCTCATATGTTGATTGCTATTCTCGATCTCGAAAGAGAGCCTCTTGAGTTCGACCTGACGATCCCCAGCGGTACGATCGATTATGGCAGCGAGATTCGCCAGATCGATGGGTTGACGGCGAGCGGTACGGCCTCGCTTATCACCGAGCATCGCGCTCCCCGCCTGCAAATTCAGGATATTCGTCTGCAAGCCGAATTCGGAGGGCGATTCGAGGTGCATTGCGCACGCTGTCTCGATCCCGTCGAGCACGCCATCAAGGAACAGTTCGAGCTCCTCTTCCGTCCGCTGGGGGCCGATGGCGGCGCTTCAGAACACGCTATCTCGACCTCGGAGACGGAAATCGGGTACTATCAAGACGGCGGTCTTGTGCTCGAAGACGTGCTGCGGGAACAGGTGTTGCTTTCCCTTCCCGCCAAAACGCTTTGCCGCCAAGATTGCAAAGGTCTTTGCTCTGGGTGCGGGCGCAATCTGAATTTGGAATCTTGCACTTGCGACACGGTTCTGCGGGACCCGCGATGGAAGGCTTTGGCGGACATACGCGGCCGGATGAAAAACTAAAGTTGAACACGCTCGACCCTCTGCAGCCGTCTTATGGCAAACGCCTATGGTGAGAACACCCGGCAGCGGTGGCTTCGGGAACGCATGAAAGGAATTTGCCATGCCCAATCCTAAGCGGCGCCACTCCAAGGCCCGCACTTCCAAGCGCCGCGCCCATGACGCGCTGACGCCGGTCGGCCTCTCCGAGTGTCCCAATTGTCACGAGCGGAAGCTTCCGCACCGGGCTTGTGCCAAATGCGGCACCTACAAGGGCCGAGAAGTACTCGAAGCCAAGGAAGCATAATCCCTTCCGTGCCGATGCTGACGGATGTAGCGCTTGACGCGATGGGCTCGGACCGGGCCCCTGAGCCGGAAATTAGGGGTGCGATCGAGGCCTGCCGGCGGTTGCCTATACGTGTGCATCTCGTCGGCCCGGAGGCTCGGCTTCGCGCGGCACTGCGCGAGGCGCTGCGCGAAGCGGCAAATGGACAAGAGCTTCCCATCGTCATCGTCCCGGCCAAGGAATGGATCGGCATGGACGAGAAGGGCGCTTCCGCGATCCGCAAAAAGCCCGATAGCAGCATGCGCATCGGCCTGCGCATGGTCAAAGATAAGCATGCCGCTGGCTTTCTTACGGCCGGCAATACCGGCGCGGCCATGGCTCTTGCCAAAATGGTGCTGGGAGCGCTCCCCGGCGTCGATCGGCCGGCGCTCGGCGCGACGCTGCCTACCTCGACCGGTTCCCCTTGCGTCCTGCTCGATGTCGGCGCCAACGTCGACTGCAAGCCGCAGAACCTTGAGCAGTTTGCGGTCATGGGCGAGTTGTATGCGCGCTGCGTGCTCAAGATCTCGCGTCCACGCGTGGGCTTGCTATCGATCGGGGAGGAAGAAGGCAAGGGCAACGACCTCACCCGTGAAGCCGCGCTTCTGATCAGGAAGCTGGCGCTCAACTTTATCGGAAACGTGGAAGGCCGGGACATTTACAACGGCAATGCCGATGTGGTGGTCTGCGACGGGTTCGTCGGCAATGTCGCCCTCAAGGCCTCCGAGGGTCTGGCCCGTTTGGTGCGCGATCTGCTTCGGGAGTCCCTGAACTCCACGGTTACCGCCCAGGTGGGCGCGCTGCTCTCGCGCAAGGCTTTCAACGATTTCAAAAAGCGGCTCGACTACTCGGAGTATGGCGGGGCACCTCTTTTGGGAGTCCGCGGCGTTTGCATCGTCAACCACGGTTCTTCGAACGATCACGCTATTTATAACGGCATCCGCGTGATGGCAGAGTTCGCGCAAGCCGGCATCAACGAACGGCTGGAGCAGGAGTTTACCCGCCGGCGCCCCGCGGGAGCCGCGCCGGGACCCGGCATTCGGCTGCCCGTCCAGTAGTCGGAACCGGAGTCCGTTATGCATTTGAAGACAGCATTCCTCTTTCCCGGTCAAGGCTCGCAGACCGTCGGCATGGGCCGCGATCTCTCCAAAGCCTTCCCCATTGCGCGACAAACGTTTGAGGAAGCGAATGAAGCTTTGGGCTTCGATCTGGCAGAGCTCGCTTTCCACGGGCCCGAAGAGCGGCTTCGCCTGACGGAGTTCACGCAGCCCGCGATCTTTACCGCATCGATTGCCGCCTACCGCGTTCTGCGTGAGCACGTACCGCCGCCCGATTATGCCGCCGGCCACTCGCTCGGCGAGTACTCCGCCAATCATGCCGCCGGCGTTTTGCGCTTCCCGGATGCGGTGCGGGCCGTACACAAGCGGGGTCAATTGATGCAGCAAGCCGTGGCCGAGGGACTCGGGGCAATGGCGGCAATTCTCGGCATGAGCCTCCCATCAGTCATGGAAGTCTGCAACGACGCCGCGCGAGAAACCGGAAATGTTGTGGCCGCCGCGAATATGAACGCTCCGGAACAGACCGCGATCTCAGGCGCGATGGCGGCCGTCGGGCGCGCCGTTGTGCTGGCCAAGGAGCGTGGCGCCAAGCGGGCGGTAATGCTCCATGTGTCCGCGCCCTTCCATTGCTCCCTCATGCAGCCCGCACAGGATGCCCTGCGGCCTGTCCTCGAGGCCATCCCCTTCAGGGACGCGGCCTTCCCAATCATCGTCAATGTGGATGCCGTGCCCGTGACCGGAGCAGAAGAGCTGCGCGACGCACTGGTGCGCCAGGTCACCGGCGCCGTTCGCTGGACCGAGTCGATTCAGTGGCTGTTGGCTCAAGGCGTCACCAACTTCGTCGAGGTCGGCCCAGGCAAAGTGCTGAGCGGGCTGCTGCGGCAAATCGACCGCGACAAGAAGGCCTTGCACGTCGACGACTGCGTGGGATTTGCCATCCAGGCGGATGCGGCTTCGCCGCTGAAGTCCTAGTTGCTGACGCGCCTGAAGTGCTAACGCACGGGCGGACGCGCCTTACGGATTGCAGGGCCCGCGCTAAACAGACTACGGGAAAACAGATGGGCGGCCTGTTGAATGCACAAGACCTAGCGTGACTCATTGCCGATCCAGACATTCTCTAGCGCCTCGCTTGTTGCTTCGGCGCGTTTTCCCGCAGTCTGTCGCGCTTTGCCCTCTTCCATCGCAGCTGTCTTTGCGCCGCAAGGCGCGTGCGCCCGTGTGGCCAGCACCAATTCACCCCTAAATTGTCATCCCGAGCGCAGTCGAGGGATCTGCGTCTCGCATTCCGTTCATTACCCCCCTGCCTCAGGCGAGCCAGCAACCACGAATGGCGCCGTAAGGCGCGTCTGCCTGGATGGCAAATCCGCGCGTCTGCCTGGATGGCAAATCCTTAATCGGTCGATAATTCGACGGGGGAAAACCCAAGCGTTTTACTTTTGCCCTCTACCCACAGAAAGACCAGAGTTTTGTCCCCGTTTACTTGCACTCCGACCACCACGCCCGAGCCGGTGGCCTTTGCCATCACGATCTTGTGCGTCTTGATGTCGCCCCAGTCGCTCGAGTGGCCCCAATCCACTGCGAAGCGGCCATACGGATAGGCGGCATACTTCTCCGGGTGTTTCTGCCAGTCGGGGTCGTGGTTCCAAATGCCAAATGCCTTGGGCAGATCGCGGGCTTCGAGAGTGGCGAAGAACTGATTCACCAGATGCTCTTGCGGCCAATCCCAGAAGTACCAAGTGAATCCGGCAACGATCAGGCAGGCGATGACGGCGGCAATCAGAATGTCTCTGCGCTTGCGCGCCTTGGCAAAATCGTACTGAGGTGCATCGAGCAGGGTCATGGAATTCCAAGATCCTTTTTCACCCCATGCCGGGGAGGGTTGAGCCAGCGCCTGTTATGAAGTTATTCCAAATTGTATTGGACACCGCTCGGCAAGCCAGGGATAGTAGGGATTTGGTTCCTTCGCCCTAGAACTGGTTGCATAAATCCCCGGATTCCAATGAGGCAACATACGAGAGCCGCCACCAAAGCCCGGGGTCCCCAGCAAGCGAGCTTGCTGGGGTGGGAAGCGGGGCTCGTGCTGCTTCCAACGCTCGTGAACCCGTATATGCAACCAGCTCCATGAGATCAGTCGTCGATACCGAGCGAGGGTATCGGCGGCGAAAAGCCGATCGTCTTCTGACCGCGCTGCACCCAGAGGTAGACAGGCGATGCTTGGTCGCCGTTGACCACGACGCCGACCACCACGCCCGAGCCGGTGGCCTTCGCCATGATGATTTTGTACGTCTTGATATCGCCCCAGTCGCTCGAGTGGCCCCAATCGAGCGCAAAGCGGCCATACGGATAGGCCGCATACTTCTCCGGGTGTTTCTCCCAGTCGGGGTCGTGGTTCCAAATGCCAAATGCCTTGGGCAGGTTGCGGGCTTCAAGAGTAGTGAAGAACTGATTCACCAGGTGTTCTTGCGGCCAGTCCCAGAAGTACCAAATGAACCCGGCAAGCACAAGCAAGGCAACGAAGGCGGCAATCAGAACCTCTTTGCGCTTGCGCGCCTTGGCGGGGTTGTACTGCGGTGCATCGAGCAGGGTCATCCGTGCGTGTGCTCCTTCGCGCCAGCTCCGACATCACTATTTTAATAGACACCGGAGACACGGCGCGGGGTGCCCCACCGGGCCGTTTTCGGTTCGACACCGAACAAGTGCTGGCCGCACGGGCAGACGCGCCTTACGGCGCCATTCGTGGTTGCTTGCTCGCCCGTCACCGTATGATTCCAGAAGATCGTCTGCCCATACGGCCAGCACCCTAGCAACCGTAGGAGGTCTGCATCTTCTCCGCGTGGCGTTCGAGGGCCAGATCGATGAGCCGGGAAATCAGATCGCGGTATTTGATGCCAGAGGCCTCCCACAGCTTGGGATACATGCTGATTGAGGTGAAGCCGGGCATGGTGTTGATCTCATTCAGATAGAGCCGCCCTCCGGCGCCGGGCTCGAGCAAAAAGTCCACGCGCGCGAGCCCCGAGCAGTCGCAAGCCTGGAAGGCGGCAATGGCCAATTCGCGGACTTCTTGCGTAATCTTCTTGCCCAGCTTGGCGGGAATGATGGCCCGCGAGCCCTCGCTCAGATACTTGGCCTCATAGTCGTAGAATTCTTTGCCCGGGACGATCTCTCCCACAACGGAGGCCTCCGGGCGATCATTGCCCAGCACGGCGACCTCGAGCTCGCGCGCCTTCGCGGTCGCTCTTTCGCGGCCGCGGCCCCCCACGCCTTGCTCGATCACGATCTTGCGATCGAAACTCGCCGCGACATCGAGCGCGGGTCCCAGTTCCTTCTTATCGTGCGCCTTGCTGATGCCGACCGATGAACCCAGGTTGGCGGGTTTCACGAAGAGCGGATAGCGCAGCGCGCGCTCGACGGCGGCAATCGTCTTTTTGGGATTCTGTTTCCAATCCTGGCGCAAGACTGTCACATGTTTGGTGATTGGCAGCTTGGCCGCGGCAAAGAGCCGCTTCATCACGTCTTTGTCCATGCCCGTCGCTGAGCCGAGCACTCCGGAGCCAACATACGCGATGGCAGCGAGCTCGAGGAGACCCTGAATCGTGCCATCTTCGCCGAAGGTTCCGTGCAGCACCGGGAAGACGACATCGAGACTCAAGGCCTGGGCGCCGCGCTCTCCATCAGACGCCGCTCTCTCGAATGGCACGAGAGTCGCGGTTCCGGTCGCGGTTCCGGCTTTGCCCGGAACAGGAAGAACGATGACACCCTCGCCCTTGGCCAAGAGCGCGGCTGGCGCTGTGGTTTCGGGATCGCCCGCGCGCATTTGCCGCCCTGGGGAAGGCTCGCTCCCGAGCAAACGCTCGGCATCGCCCGAGACCAGCCAGCGGCCTTCTTTGGTGATGCCGATCGGTACCACTTCATATTTTTGAGGATCGATCGCCTTTAGAACCGACGCGGCGGAGAGAAGCGAGACTTCATGCTCGCCGCTGCGCCCGCCAAAGAGCACGCCCACGCGTAATTTCTTCTTCATGCCGATTTGAGTTTATAGGCAGGCGCTGGCGAGGTGAGGTGCCACTTCTGGTGCGTGGACTTCTGGGCGCTGAGGAACAACGAATGCGACTGCCTTATTTGTTGAAACTCCTGCGTCCATCAATGCTTCTTAGGCTTTGGCATTTCGGTGATCTTGGTAGGTTGACGCTCTTGTGTCGGGATGGCGGGAAGCATTGTCCGAATCTGCTCCCGTGTTTTTCCCGTAGTCTTCTCAAAAAAGTCCCAAAGCGCGTCGACTAGGATGTCGTTAATCCTGTCCCTTTTGTCCCCTTTGGCTTGGCGGGCCATACTAATCAAAAAAATCGCAGCCTTGTCCTCGGGCGTGAGAGAGACACTCGTCCGTTTGGCGTTGTCCGCGAGGTGCTTATCCTTCGGGCTCATGGTCCAGATTCTTCTTGATTGCATTATTGCATTGCTGCATTATTACGTTAAAGTGCAGTAATGTGGTAAGGCAATTTCGAATCTGCCGACGCCGTGGCTACGGCGTACTAGGATTTAAGATCCAGGGAGGGGATTTAGATGGCCACAATCCCGTTCTCAGTGGAGAACATGGTGTTTGCCCAACACCGGGAAGAGTGGTTGCGCTCACATCCCGGCGCGTTCGTCGCGATCCAAGATGAGATCGTAGCGGAAGGATTCTTCGGCACTTATGCCGAGGCTTTCAGGGCTGGTTTGCAAAAGTTCGGCGTTAACCGAGGCTTTCTTGTAAAGCAAGTCTGGATAACTGAACCTGTTTATTGCGTTTCATAGTATGGCGCGCTATGAGTTTGGATGGGATGCTTACGATCCGGGCGATCCTGGGCCGTGCATCGACGTCATAGTGATGAACTCACAAGACGTTATTGATAAAGGGCGCCAAGCCGGTCTTGAATTTCCGGACCCCCTTAAAGTTAGGGCGCTTCTTGATACCGGTGCGTCTGTCACTGTCATAAGCAAGACATTTGCCAAGTACTGCAAACTCTTCCAAACTCAAGAGGGAGGAGAGATAACAGCACTCGGTGCGACACTTCCATGTGGCGAGCATGCTGGGGCAATCAGCTTCCCAAGAACCAATCTGCGGGGATTTGATCTGATGCGTATCGTTTCTGCTGACTTCAAGAAAGAGCGGAACTACTCATGTCTGATCGGTCGAGACATCCTGCGGAATTGGGATATCAAATTCGATGGCCGTAAGAACCTGGTAACTATCATAGATTGACGGGAATTCTCCACTCGCCAAGCGAGGTGTGCATTCCTGTTGCAGAGTACTGCGCCGACCAAACCCCCGTAAGGCGGATTGTCCAGCGATTCCCGACACTCCAGTCGCTCACTTCGAGCATCTTCACCACGCGAGAAACACGCTGCCCATCGTTAGTAACAGCCTCTAGGGATAGATGCGGTTGAGCGTCCGGGCGAAGGGAATCGTTTCCCGCACATGATCGAGACCGCAGACCCAGGCCACCACACGCTCGATGCCCATGCCAAAGCCGGCGTGAGGAACCGAGCCGTAGCGGCGCAGGTCCAAATACCACTGAAACGCATCGAGGGGTAGCCGGTGCTCCTCGATCCGGCGCTTCAGCAGATCGTAGGAGGAGACGCGCTGCGATCCGCCAATCACTTCCCCATAGCCCTCCGGCGCCAGCACATCGACGCACAGCGCGAGCTTCGGATCCGCGGGATCGGGTTCCATGTAAAAGGCCTTCACCGCGGCGGGGTAGCGGTGCACCATCAGCGGGCGGTCGAACTGTGCGGAGAGATAGGTCTCGTCAGGGGAGCCGAAGTCGTTGCCATATTCGAACCTTTGCTCGAGGAGGCCTTGGGCATGCGCGCCCTCCAGCATTTTGGCCGCTTCATCGTAGGTGATCCGGGGAAAGGGCGTCTGCACGCGTTCGAGTTTTGCCGTGTCCCGTCCCAGGACGTTCAAGTCGGGCAGCCTCCGGGTTAGCACCCGTTGGACAACAAAGCTCAAGAAGTCTTCGGCCAAAACCATCAGGTCGTCGAGCGTCGCAAAGGCCATCTCCGGCTCGACCATCCAAAACTCGGTCAGGTGGCGACGCGTCTTCGATTTTTCCGCGCGAAACGTAGGCCCGAACGAGTAGACCTTGCCCAGAGCGAGGGCCGTGCTCTCGACATACAGTTGGCCGCTCTGCGTCAGATAAGCCTGGTCGTCGAAGTAATCGACAGGGAAAAGCGTGCTGGTGCCTTCGCAGGCGGCCGGAGTAAGGATGGGCGAGTCTGTCAGCACAAAGCCGTTGTCATCGAGGAAGTCGCGTGCTGCCTTCACGATCTCCGCGCGGATGCGCAAGATCGCCGATTGCCGCGGCGTCCGGATCCAAAGGTGCCGGTGCTCCATCAGGAAGTCGACGCCATGTTCTTTGAGCGTGATGGGGAAGGGCGCCTCTTCGCTTACCCGCTGCACGACCTCGATATTTTCCACATCCAGCTCAAAGCCGCCGGGGGCGCGCTTGTCGGCACGCACTTTGCCGGTCACGATCACGCTCGATTCATGCGTCAGCCCGCGTACCCGCTCGAAAACCTCGGGAGCAACCGCGGCTTTGGGCACAACTCCCTGCACCGTGCCCGTCCCATCGCGAAAGATGGGAAAGAGCAATTTGCCGCTCTCGCGCAGGTTATAGAGCCAGCCGCGCAGCGTGACCCGCTGACCGTCATGGCGGTCAAGGGTAGCGATCGTCGCGACAGGAGCAGGCGTCTCCTCCGCACCTTTGCCGTCTTTGTCTTCCTCTGCCATGCGGGCAGCACCTCGCTTTCCGTTCCGTACCACGCCCCCCGGGCGAGTCAGCAACCGCAGTGGCGGCGGATCGGGGTCCCCGGCAAGGATCCTTGCCGGGGTGAGGAGCCGCGTCCCGCCGTCCGCGCAGGACTATAGGTCGAGCATTCTAAAGGTTTCCTGGGCTCTCGTGGCAATCGTTTCCGGCGCATCCTCGGACTGGTAATGGATCTCGAGCACCGCTCCCGCCAATTGCGGGGCCGTGCGCAGTTCGCCCATCGCCTCCTTCCAGTCAATGGTGCCTTCCCCGGGCCACAGATGCTCGTCTTTCAGCCCGTGATTGTCATGGATATGCGCCGAAAAGATGCGTGGCTTCCACTCGCCGATTGTCGCGAGCACGCCCTCGCCCATGTGCGCATGACCTAGATCCAGGCACAGGCCCACGTCTTTGAAGTGTCCTGTCGTGAGAATTTCCAGGAGATTTTGCGGCTGGGTGACCTCGTTGCGAATGTTTTCAAGAAGCAGCTTCACCCCCAAGGGCCGTGCGAAGGCTTGCAGATGTTCGATGGCTGTCATCGCGTGTTCGAGTGTCCGCTGATTCCAACGGTCTTCCCGCTCGCCGAGATGGAGGATCAAAAACTTCAAAGGCAAGACCTCCGCGGCCTCGAGCGCACGCTTCACCTCGTCCATGCCGTCGATGCGCCGGGCCTTATCCGGGTGGATCACGTTTACCGGCGGAGCCCCGCCCCGCCCCATCTCCGCGTCCGCAAAGAGCGGCATATGCATGGAGAACGGCTGCACGGGATTGACACGGAACCAGTCGGCAATCTCTTTCACCTGAGTGCGGTTGGCGTAATCGAAATGCTGGCGCGCGGCGAAGATCTCAATCGCTTGCGCTCCACCCTTGGACAAGGCATCAAGCAGTCCCGGATGTAGCCGCTGGCGCAAAAAAACATGGGTGGAAATTACTTTCAGCATGGTCCTGCTTCCACGAATCTCAAAGTTTGCGTAGCAAATGGCCTCTTCTCATCATCTCATCCCGGTCCTGCGTGGACGGCGGGACGCGGCTTCGCCGGGATTTGCCATCCAGGCAGGCGCCGCTTCGCGGCCATTCGTGGTTGCTCGCGCGCCAGAGGGTGAATTGTGGTGTGGGTGAATTGCAGGTGAGCCCTGAGACCTGA
This sequence comes from uncultured Acidobacteriaceae bacterium, assembly GCA_963746665.1. Classification (GTDB taxonomy): domain Bacteria; phylum Acidobacteriota; class Terriglobia; order Terriglobales; family Acidobacteriaceae; genus PALSA-350. Next base: position 387,021 of record CAVVBW010000002.1, read on the forward strand.
GCCCTGGCACTCTGGCTATCGGTAACTGCGCTGATACATCCTCGTCAGCCGGTCATGCCATGCCAGACGATCCTCATCGAACCATGCCCACGCCAATCCCAAACCGAGCGGGGCTGCCGAAAGCAGCAGAAAGGCGATGCGGCGGCGCATCGCGAGACGGGTGGGGTTCTCATCGTCGAAAGTGCACAGCGCGATCTTGGCATAGCGCATGCCCGGCGTGCCTTCGCCGAACTTGAAGAAGAGAAATTGATAGAGCACGAACAAACCGGCGAGCACCAGTCCGGCGCCGGCGAGCGCCGGCTTGCCCACGGGTGGATGAGCGGTGCAGGCGGCAAAGACCACGAGAAAGAGAACGAAGGCCATCATTACCAGTGCGGCGTCGAAGAGGCCGGCCATCAATCGGTCTTCGAGCGGCGCGGCCTGAAGAGAAAGATCCACAGACCTTCGGCGCTCGTCGCCGGTCAAAGCTGGGGAGGGCTTGGCATCCAAACGGATCGAGAACCATTCGGCAGCAGCCGAATCGGCGTTCGCGGCCGGCGAGATGCTATCCGGCTCGGCTTCAAAGATTCTAAGCGGAGGCTGGCCATCCGCGTCGTCAAAGCTCTCCCGCAAAGGACCCTCTTCGAGCCGCGGACGCACTCGCCGCGCCGCCACCAACTCGCGGGGAAATTCGATCAGGTTGACTGGCAGCGGCTGCACGGGCCCGATCAGATCCGCTTCGCCCAGGTCCAAAACAAATTCGTCGGCAATCGATTCCCCGGCGAAATCCGCGGTGAGCTTCATCCCGGACTCGAAGCGCGGGTCCGAACCGCCCATCATCGCTGGGGAAGCTGCATCCTGACGGCGCATGCTCTGCGACGCGGCGAAGGTCTCAACTGGCGACTCCAGGCCGGCGAGGAGCGCTTGCGCGCGATCGCGAGCCTGTTCCGCCGCGACAACCGCGGCCTCGGCGGCCAACGCGGCGGCGCGAGCTTCGGCAGCGAGCATTTCGCTGTACGATGGTGCATTGGCGTAGCGCTCCGCCACCTTGGCGGCGAGCCGCGAGGCACGCGATTCCTGCTTGGCTGAATAGCGATCCAGACTGGGCAGAGAAGCGTGCTCTTCCACTCCTCTCGAGTGGCGCGCGCGCGTCGCCGCGAGGCGCTCGTTCAATTCCTGTTTCCACCGGGGGATGGTCTCAAGAGTGCCGTCCGGGCGAAAATTCAACTCGAGGTTGGATGACGAAGTGCTCACAGCGGGTTCCTCGTTGTTCGTGAAAGCGGCTTGCCTCTACTCTGAAAAAGAAGCGTGGGAGCGGAGTTGCGCGTCTTGCCATTGTCTATGCTAGCTTCGCCCTTGGTCATGAGACTCCGCACATTTTTGTTTATCACGGCGTTACTGCCATGTCATCTCTACGTTTTGCCGCAGACGTTGACCAACCAAGTTCCCCCGCCGGATGCGGGGCCGGCGGCCGCGTCTGGCAATACCGCGCAGACGAGCGCGGGCTCAACGGACGCGGCTTCCTCCGGCACTTTTCTTCCGGACGCGCCGGATTATCCCATCGCCGAGGTGCTTCCTGCCACCCCCTCAGGCGTTCCGGTACGGCTGGAATACGAGCACATGGAGAAGCACGGGACCGTCTACACGCTGACCGGGGCGGTGAAAATCAATTACCAGCAATACACCCTGCTCGCGGACAAGGTTGTCTACGACCAGAACACCGGGGATGCTAACGCCGAAGGACATGTTTCGCTCGCGGGCGGCCCCGATGACGAATTCATCACCGCGGACCGCGGCACAGTCAACCTGAACCAGGACACAGCCCGTTTTGAAAACGTGGTCGGCAGCTTCGGCGGGAGAGCCCCCAAATCCACACGCAAGCTGGTCTACACCACATCGAACCCTTTCATTTTTACGGGCCGGGTGGTGATCAAGAAGGGGCCGTTCCAATATAGCGTCATCGGCGGCACGATGACGTCGTGCGAACTGCCGCAGCCGGACTGGCGCATCCTCGCCTCCATGATCAATGTCGACAATGGCGAGGCGCGAGCCAAAAATGGCTACTTCAAGCTAATTGGCGTGCCGGTTCTCTACCTGCCATATGTGACCCACCCCGTGAATACCGAATCCCGGCAGAGTGGCCTGCTAATCCCCGTCATTTCAAATTCTTCAACCAAGGGAATCGTCCTGGGCGAGTCGATCTACTGGGCCTTCAGCCGCAGCGCGGACGCAACTTTCGGCACCGAATACTTCTCGGAACGCGGATGGTCGCCCAGCGGCGAGATCCGCTTTCGCGGGGCGGGAGAGGACTTTGCCACCTTCCACTTCATCGCGCTTTTTGACCGCGGAGCGCCGGTGACGAATCTCAATCAGGGAGGACAGGATGTTCTATTCAATGGCCGGCACGACTATCCCGACGGCCACACATCGGCGGTTGTCAACAGCGAATATTTGAGCTCCTACGTCTACCGCGAAGCCTTTGCCGAAACCTTCGCGCTGGCTGTCGCCTCCGAGGTCACCTCCTCGGCGTTCGTGACACACAACGACAACGGTTTTTCAGAGAGCGTTCACTTCGACCGGTATCAGAACTTCCAAGGCATTTCACAGGTCGGCAATGGGTACTCCACGCCGCAGATCGAGATCCTGCACCTGCCCAGCGCGGCCTTCGATACCGTGGATCATCGTCTCAATGGAACCCCTCTGCTATGGGGCTTCGACGGATCGCTCGCAGGTATCAAACGCAGCGAGCCGGGTTTCACTTCAGGCGAAGCCGGCCGCTTCGACCTCAATCCTCATCTGGCGCTGCCCTATCATCTGGACGGGTGGACTTTCCGGCCCGAGATAGACGTAAGAGAGACCTTTTATTCCGAGAGCCAGACTCCCACCAGCTCCACCCCGATCGAAGATGCGAGCAGCATCAATCGCCGCGATTTCGAGGCCAGCTTCGAGTTGCGTCCGCCGGTGCTGGTTCGCGACTTCCAGTATCCCTGGTTGGAGCGATTCTTAGGCAGCGACGTGCGGCACACCCTTGAGCCCGCGATCACGTATCGGTATGTGACGGGCATCGATAACTTCTCCTCCATTCCGCGTTTCGATGCCGTCGATGTCTTGAGCAATACCAATGAGGTCGCCTATTCCCTCACACAGAGGCTATTTCTCAGACATCTCCATCCCCAAGCGTGCACCAACGCCAATCTCCCCCCGGCCCAGAACGGAATCATCACGGTGCCCCCAACCTATCGGGAATGCGGCGGCGATACCGACGCTTGGATCACGTGGACTCTGGCCGCAAAGTATTTCTTCGACCCCTCCTTCGGCGGAGCCGTCTCTCCTTTGCGGCGCAATGTGTTGACGACCGCCCTAGACCTCACGGGTGTCGCCTTTCTGGATGGCCCCCGCCACTATTCCCCGATCGTCTCCCGGTTGAAGGTGCGCACCAGCGAGCGCATGGATCTCGAGTGGGACGCCGATTACGACACCAAGGCCGGCCGGTGGAACGCAAGCAATCTCTTCGCCAACTACCGCCGCGGGGCCGTCTTCGGCAGCATAGGCTATTCCCTACTCCAGGCGTTGAATCCAACATTTACTTCGAACCCTGCCACCCAGACGACAAAATACAATCCGCTTCGTATTCTCCTGGGATACGGAAATCAGGTGAAGCCTGGGTTGAGCGTGGCCGGGGATGCCGGTTACGACTTTGCTGAAGATCAGCTGCAGTACTATGGTGCCCAAGCCTCGTATAACTGGAATTGCTGCGGGCTGAGCTTCGGATACCGGCGCTTGTCTCTGGGCACGGTACAGAATCAGTCTGAGGAGCTGTTCAGCTTCACGCTGGCCGGCGTGGGGTCGGCAGGGAATCTCAAGCACTCCCAACAGATCCCCGAACAGATCTTTTAATTGGAGGGGATCTGCGGTTTTTCTGTCCCGGTCACAACTCTTGGGTGCCCCATCCTCGCGCAGCGAGGGTGGGATTCCACGGCTCAAGAGTCCCTTGCTTTCCGTTCTCCGCCACTGCTCTCCGGCGCTGAGCAGCCACAGATGGCGCCGTAGGCGCGTCTGCCTGGATGGCAAATCCTCGCTTTCCGTTCCACACCATGGATGTCGGAGCGCTGAGCAACCACGAATGGCCGCGAAGCGGGGTCCCCAGCAAGCTGTGCTTGCTGGGGTGAGAAGCGGCGTCTGCCTGGATGGCAAATCCCCCGCTGGACACCGTGACGGCAAAGACGGTCTAATGGTGAAGTATCTTGGCGAGAGGTGGTTTTCTTGTTTTTGACCCGCACCCTGATTGGTTGCCTGCTGGTGATACTTGCGTCAGGCTGCAGGGCGCAGGATGTTCCTGCCTCGACGTCCGGCTCCCTGGCCGCTCAGGTGAACCGGAGAGTCGAGATAACGGTCCGTTCCCAATTCGACATACCGCCGAATGTAGACGTCGCGATTGGATCGCCAACGAAGAGTGACTTTCCGGGATATCAGACCCTGCCGATTACCTTCACCAGCAGTGGAAAACAGACGACGGTAAATTTCTTGCTGTCGAACGACGGCAATACTGTAGCCCGTCTGGAAAAGTACGACATCAGCCACAATCCGGCGGACACGATTCCCCTTGAGAATAGGCCGGTTCGCGGTCCGGCGACGGCCAAAGTCACGATCGTGAGCTTCGACGACCTTGAGTGCCCTTACTGCGCGCAAATGCACCAGGAATTTTTCCCGGTGACCGCGGATCATTACGACGGGCTGGTGAAAATTGTTTACAAAGACTACCCCTTGACTGAGATTCATCCCTGGGCAATGCATGCCGCGGTGGACGCCAACTGCCTCGCCGGCCAGAATCCAACGGCGTATTGGAGCTACGTGGACTATGTGCACTCGCATGTGGGCGAAATCACCGGAACCGCGCACGACACCCAACAGTCCTTCAAGGCGCTGGATGCATTGACCCGCGACGATGGGCGCCGCTTCAAATTGGATTCAGCGAAGCTTGACCAGTGCGTCCAGGCGCAAGACGAGACACAAATTAAAGCTTCGATAGCCGTGGGCGATCGTTTGGGCGTGAGTGGCACGCCAACGCTTTTCATCAATGGGGAGCGTATCCCTGGGCTGGTATCGAAGGAGCTTCTCTGGATGGCGATCGACCGCGCCCTCCGGGCGGCCGGTGTCGCGCCCCCCCAAGTCGCGGACACTTCGGAGCCGGCGGCGCCTGCTCAACCCGAGCCGCCTGCTCAGTCCGCACCGCCAAAGAGCAAGTAATGGGCGAGAGACCTGGACCCCATATGAAGCGATCCCGCGGCAGCGCGGCCATATTGACGGCAAGCAGAGTGTCCAGGACTGCGCTATGGGTGAGTCTCATCGTGCTGAGCGGCGTTGTTGTAAGCGGGTGTGACCGCAAGTATGGTCCCGACGTCGCCGCCGTTGTAAATGGACAACCGATTCAACGCGCGGAAGTCGAAAAGTATTACCGCAGCAACCTCGGAAATGCCCAGCAACAACAACCCTCAAAGGAACAGGCTGAGACGACGCGACTCAATATTCTGCGGCAGCTGATCGACGATGAGATTCTGCAGCAACGTGCCGCCAAGCTGCACCTGGTAGCCACCGATGAAGAGGTGAACGCGAAGCTGGCCGAAATGAAGGCTCCCTACACCCAGGAAGAGTTCGACCAGCGGCTGCGCACTTCCGGGATGACGCTCGACGATCTGCGGCGCCAGATTGGCCGTTCTTTGACCTCGGATAAGTTGATGAACAAGGAGGTGATCTCGCGCATCGATATCAAAGACAGCGACATCACCAACTACTACAACGCCAACAAGGCGCAGTTCAACTTCATTGAGCCTAAGTACAACTTGGCCGAGATCGTCGTTACCTCCGCTCCCACGAAGATGCAGCAGGGCGCCAACTTGCAAAATAGCAAAGCTGGCAGCGATGCCGATGCGCTCAAGAAGATCCAGATGTTGCACAACCGCCTGGAGAGCGGCGAGGACTTCGCCAACGTAGCGATGAACTTCTCGGAAAATCCCAATGACTCGAGCAACGGCGGAGACATGGGCTTTATCCCCGAATCCACTCTGCGGAGCGATCCCGTAGTATTCGCAGCGATCTCGGGCTTAAAGCCGGGCCAGATCACGGATGTCATTCCCTTGATAGCGCCGGGGTCAAAGTCCCCCATGGGATACGCGATCTATCGGCTCATCGAGAAAGAGCCGGCCGGGCAGCGGGAGCTGAACGATCCGCGAGTGCAACAGGACATCCGGCAGCAACTGCGAGATGGCCGAGCCCAACTGTTGCGGGCGGCCTACTATGAAGTGCTGCGCGATCAGGCGCACGTCGACAATTACCTGGCCAATCAGATTTTCAAGGATGGCGTGCAATAACGGGATTTGCCATCCAGGCAGGCGCCGCTTCGCGGCCATTCGTGGTTGCTGACGCGCCCCAGAGCCGGGGTATTGAACGGAATACAAGAGGGCGTAAGCGGATTCACCGCGTAGCCCTGCAATATTGGGAGCCCTGGGAAGGGGCGAGCAAAGCAAGAGGGCAAAGCGCGACAGGCTGCGGGAAAACGCGCCGAAGCAACAAGCGAGGCGCTGGAGAATGTCTGGATCGGCAATGAGTCACGCTAGGTCTCGTGCATTCAACAGGCCGCCGATCTGTTTTCCCGTAGTCTGTTTAGCGCGGGCCCTTCAATATTAGTCGATTACAGCCAGCACCTCGCCCACCGTTACTGTCGCGCCAGGCTTGACGCGCAATTGGACAACTCGCCCCGCCTTCGGGGCTTTGAGTTCGTTCTGCATCTTCATGGCTTCGACCGTCAGCACGCCTTGCTGCGCTTCGACCTCATCGCCCTCCGCGACCAGCAGCCCGACCACCCGTCCCGGCATGGGAGCCTTGATCGACCGGGGACCTTGGGCGTCCTTGAGATGCGAACGCCTGGCCTTGAGCGAGCGCGGATCTTCCCGGCGATAGCCGTATCGCTGCCCCTTCACGTAGACCGCGGACTCTTCGCCCCCCTCGCTTGGTCCCGGATCGAACACACATCGGTAAGAATCGCAGCCTATGAGGAGCGAGAGGATGCCCGGCGCAAGCAGACAAGCCGATCCTGTCAAGATTTGGCCGTCGATTTCGCATGTGAAGCCTCCGTCCTCCAAGGTTCGCTCGAGGGTGAGCTTGCGTAAGACTCCATCGATCGCGATGTGCAGAATCATGCCAGCCCCTCTTCGCGAGCTCGCCGCTTCCAGCCCCTCGACTCCGCTCGAGGTTCGCATGCTCGAGGTTCGCATCCTTGGGAAGTTGAGTGCAGCTCCGCTGCGCGGGCACCCCATCCGGCCTCGTAGAGAGCGGCCGCCGCCGCGGCTCGATCGCCGCGTGAGATCGGGTCGGCTTGTTCTTCTTGCCTGGCCGAAGTTTGTCTTTCTTGCTCAAGGAAGCGGTCGAGGTAGCCGGTGTCCAGCTCTGCGCGAATGAAGGCCGGATCGCTGAGAATGCGCTCGAAGAGACGCAAATTGCTTCGGATGCCGCCGATCACATATTGGTTCAGCGCCATTCGCATGCGAGCGATCGCCGCGTCACGCGCCGGGGCGTAGGCGATGAGCTTGGAGAGAAGAGGGTCGAAGTCCACAGGGACCGTCCAGCCCTCATAGATGCCACAATCCTCCCGAATGCCGGGACCGGATGGTTGCACGAGACGTGTGACGCGTCCAGGGCTCGGGAAAAAATTGTTCTCTGGATCCTCGGCATATATGCGGCACTCGATCGCATGCCCGCGAAACACAATATCTTCTTGCACGAGAGGCAGCGGGGCGCCCTCGGCGACCAAAATCTGCAGGTGCACGAGATCCAACCCGGTTAGCAACTCGGTCACGGGATGTTCAACCTGCAAGCGCGTGTTGACTTCGAGAAAGTAGAACTCCTGCCGGCTGTCCAGGAGAAACTCGACTGTCCCGGCATTCGTGTAGCCGGCATCGAGCGCCAGCCGGACGGCCGCTTCTCCCATGCGCCGCCGAAGCTCAGGGCTCACCACGGCGGAGGGCGCCTCTTCAATGACTTTTTGATGGCGGCGCTGCACCGAGCATTCCCGCTCGCCCAGGTAAAGGCACCGGCCATGCTCGTCGGCGATCAGCTGGATCTCAATATGACGCGCCGGTTCGATCAATTTCTCGAGATAGACCTCGCTCGAACCAAAAGCGTTCTGCGCCTCCCCCCGCGCGACGCGGTATGCCGCTTCTAACTCTTCCCGCCGGGCGACGGCGCGCATCCCTTTGCCGCCGCCGCCGGCCGCGGCTTTCAACATGACCGGATAGCCGATCGAGGATGCTACTTGAAAAGCCTCTTCGAGCGAAGCGAGGGCCTGGGTAGATCCGGGGGTCCGTGGCAGGCCCGCGCGATCCGCGGCCTGCCGCGCATGAACCTTCGACCCGAGCATCCGCATTGCGGAGGAGGATGGCCCGATGAACTTGATGCCGCTCTCTTCGCAGGCTTGAACGAAGTCCGGATTTTCAGAGAGGAAACCGTATCCGGGATGGATGGCGTCCGCTCCGCTCGTGCGCGCGGCTTCAAGAATCAATGGGATATCGAGATAGCACTTGGAATCCGGGCCAAGCCGAAATGCCTGATCCGCGTGGAGAACATGGAGCGCCTCGCGGTCGACGTCGGAGTAGACGGCAACAGTCGCGATGCCGAGTTCTCTTACGCCTCGGATGACGCGGAGAGCGATCTCTCCGCGATTTGCAATCAAGATCTTCCGGATACTTGGCACGCTAGAGCCTGTTATGAACTTCGGAGCGGCATATCAAGACAAAGCCCCTGGGAAGATCCAGGGGCTTTGTCGTCGGATGGTGCTCAAGGTTATTTGGTGTTATCGATGACGATGCCGCCTGGCGTTTGTTGGTTCTTCTTGATTTCGTTTGCCTTGCGTGTCGCCATGGTTTTGTCGCGCCATTGATCGAACTGCGCCAGATCTGCAGTGCGGGCCGCGTCGTCGCCGCAATCCAGATCGGCCTTGCGCCGATAAAGAAGGCTCAAATAAGACATAGCATCGTCATAGGTCGGACGGAGTGCGATGGCTTTTTGCAGGGAGTCGATGCCTTGGGTGACCAGATCGGTGTTTTGCGCAGCGAGGTCTTGGCAGGCTTTCTTGTCCTTGATGGGATCGCCATTGTCTTGCAGACCGAGGCCGGTGCGAACGGTGATTGCATTCTTGTAGGCCAGCCGCCAGTCGATGACGCCGATCGTATAGAAGGCAGTGGGATCTTGCGCATCGACGGCCAGAACCTTGGACTGCCAGGCCTTTGCTTCGTCGGTCTTGCCGGTATTCAGATAGACCGAGGCAATGCCCTTGAGCGCGGTCAGATCGTTCGGATCCTTGTCGAGCACCTTTTGGTATGTGTCGATGGCAAACTGCGCATTCTTCATATTTTCCGGAGTTTGCGCGTCGGGCACGACTTGCTGCGCATAGGCTGTCGCAAGGTAGAGAGGCGCCATCTGAAGCGTTGGATCAAGACGTTCGGCTCGCTGGAAGTGATCGATCGCTTCCTCGAATCGCGCATTTTTATAGGATTCGACACCCTTATTGAGTTGGTCACGGGCCTGCAGCTTGCTGCAGCCGGTCAACCATGGGAGCAGCGATAGAGTAGCGGCTGCCAGCACGGGAAAAATTACGCTTCGCTTCATTCTGCTTCTCATCTCCTTCGATCGTCAGGCCGCGTCTGACATTCTGTGCGCTCGCCCGGCAGGGAACGCAGAGTAAAACTCTGCGCTGTGATTGTAATTGGTTTTCAGCCTCTTGGCGAAACCCAGACGAGCAAAAAGTCCGCAACTACATTTCGCGTAGCGGCGGACCGGGGAGCAGGAAGCCTGTATGCTGACAGCTTCCTCTGGAACGATGGGCATCGGATGGAACAGGATCGAGCAACCGTACGCTTCTCAAGCAGCAAGCTCGCCAGGACACTCCGTCTACCTTCCCCGCGGCTCACCGCTCGCGGCTTCTACGCCGGCACTCGACTCTGGACTGGACCCAGGTGAGTTGCCGGCTCAAGAGCTTGTTGAAAAACGCGCCGAAGCAACGAGCGAGGCGCGAGATCCAGCCGGGGGGACCGGATCCAATTGCACTTCACGGGACCCATCGAGCGCGAAATTCCTTACTGGCCGGCCTCGATCTTCGGAGTGATCAGACCAATGTGATCCACGCCGGAGTCGTGGCCGATATCAATAACGTCCGCGATTGCGGAAAAGTTCAAGTTGTCATCTCCCTTGATGAACATAACTTTTTCCGCGCGCGTGGCGAAGATGCCGGAAAGCGTGTTCCCCAGGTTGGCGTGGGTGACAGGCGTCTCGTTGATTTTGTAGTCGGGAGCCGCGCCGGAATGGTACAGAACCTGGACGACAATGGTGCGGTCGTTTTCCTGCTGCTTTTGCGGGTTCTTCGGCGGCTGCGGTACCAAGGCGTCCAGACCTGTTGGCGTGACCGGCACGATGACCATGAAGATGATCAACAGCACCAGCAGCACATCGATCAATGGAGTCACATTGATATCGTGGGATAAGCCACCGCCACCACCCATCGTCATTGACATATAGATTCCCTCTTTGGTTTTCCACTCAGCTCTTACATTTCGTAAGAAGGCTGGGCTGTTACTGCGCGCCTGCGGGCGGTGGAGGTTGAGGTGGCTGATTTGCCTGGATGCGTTCCGTGAGTAAACCCACCTGGTCCACGCCTGCGGTGCGGCAATTGTCGATCGCTTCCATCACGGCGCTATACTGCGCGCGTGCGTCGGCCCGCATAAAGATTTCCTTGCTGGTCTTGTCCTGCAGCATGTCGGCTACTTTCGGGCCGAGATCCGCCATCGAGACTTGGTTTTGTCCAAGATAAACCTTGCCGTCCCGCGTGACAGCCACGACAACGGCATCTTCCTTGTCGGCGTCAGGCATGGCTGTAGGGTCGGTGACCTTGGCGAGATCGATGTTCACCTTGTTTTGGAGCATGGGCGTGATGACCATGAAGATGATCAGCAGCACCAGCATGACGTCCACCATCGGTGTGACGTTGATATTTGAATTTACTTTAGAGCCTTCGTCCCTAACATTGATTGCCATTCTTTGTGCTCCGTAGCTCGAGCTGAACTCCGCTCCCTTGGGATCGAAGACTCCAACCCGGCTCCACTCGAGAACTATCTGGTCGAGTACTACTGTCGAATACCACCTGCGCCGTTGTTGCTCTGCCGGGGAGCGCGGGCGGGCCGAGACCGAAGACCGAAGATCAAAGGCCGAACGGGTCCGGCCGCATCCCCCATAAGGCGAGTTCTAGCGGCGGTGGCTCTGCTTGATGAAGTAATCGATCAATTCGCTCGAAGAATTGTCCATCTCCACGTCGAAGGCTTCCACCTTGCCAGTGAAGTAGTTGAACGTCATCACGGCCGGGATAGCAACCAGCAGTCCGAAAGCCGTTGTGACCAGGGCTTCAGAGATACCGCCGGCAACCGCGCCAATTCCGGAGGTCTTCTGGGTAGCGATCTGTTGGAAGGCGTTCAAGATACCGACGACTGTTCCGAAGAGCCCGATAAAGGGCGCCGTCGAACCGATCGTAGCCAGGCCGCCGAGGCCGCGCTTGAGCTTGGCGTGGACAATCGCTTCAGAGCGCTCAAGAGCGCGCTTGCTGGACTCGATCTGCTCGTCGGTCACCGCCGTGCCCCCACCGTAGTTGCGGAATTCCTGCAGACCAGCGGTGACAACCTCGGCCAGATGCGACTTCTTGTTGCGGTCGGCAACTTTGACTGCTTCGTCCAACTTCCCCTCTTTGAGGGCGCCAGCGACGCGAGGAGCAAACTCGCGCGACTGTTTACGGGCCGCACTGAAATAAAGGGCGCGGTCGATGATCACAGCCAGCGACCAGATGGACATGACGAAGAGCACGAAAACGTCGGCTCTGGCCATGTTCCCCATGTTGTGCCAGAGGTCCAACGGGCTAAAACCTACGGTCTGCCCTTGATCCTGGAAGAAGTACATGCCAAGAGTCGATTGATGAGCAACGATGGAATTGAGGTGAGCGAGAATCACAGAATCTTTCCTCCTAGGGAGTGGCTTCTTTTTTGGAGAAGGGCTAAAAGCATCCAAATGCTAGCACTGGGCCTCTGGGTCAGCAAATGCCCCGAAGAGGCCAGAAGGTATGAGAATCGACTACCACCTTGGTAGAAGGCTTGCGGACAAGTACAGCCGCGCTATCCATCAAGGTTGAAGATTACGTTCACGGTCGTATCTACCTCGACCGGCTCGTTATTCAGAAGATAAGGCCTGTAGCGCCAGGTGCGGACGGCCTCCATGGCCGACTGCTGAAGCAGGGGCGGTCCACTGATAACTCTGAGGTTGGTGATCTCTCCAGTCTTCGAGATCGTGGCCTGCAGAACGACCGTTCCCTGAATGCGCGCCGCCTTGGCAATTGCCGGGTACTGCGGCACCGTCTTCTGGATCAGATTTCCTTGCATGACGCCGGAGGAGATTGTTAGCTTCTTCGGCGGCGCGACCTTGACGGTCGGCCCCGTTCCGGCGCCTCCGAGAATGCCGCCCATCACGCCTCCGCCGGTCGACCCGTCCACACCAAAAGGATTTGAGGGTGGCGGCGGTGCCGATTCCTTCACGACCTCGATTGTTTTCGGGATCTTGCTCGGCGCCTGCAGCTCGTTGTTCAACATTTCCGAGTGCGTCTCGACCTTGATAATCTGCTGCACAGGTGGCGGCGGTGGCGGCGGCGGCGGCGGTGGTGGCGGCGCCACCAATAAGGTCGCCATCATCTGGCTGGGGAGAGCCTCGGGATGGAGCAACGGCCAGATTATGAGCACAATCAGTACGGCCGCGTTGAAACTCAGCGTGAGAATCGACCAATACTTACTTTTGGTCTTGATCTTGCCGCCGGATTCCATCAGCGAATCTTCGAACATGGCCTATCCTCATCAATTCTTAAGCTAGTACCAACTTAGACACCGCCGGACGATTTTTTGATCCCGGCGAAGGACGCGGGGAAGGCGAAAATCATCCTACACCTTTTTTGGGGAGGCCCGCATCGCAAATATTTCAGGGCCACGGCCGCTTTTTCCGGACTATACCTTAGCCCGCTTGGCCGCCGGCAAAGCGGCGCGCTTGCCCTTCTTCGCGCGATAGTCCTGATAGGCCACCAGCATCGGCGCGGCCACCGCGATCGAAGAATAGGTGCCGATCAGAATGCCGATGACCAGAGCAAACGAGAAGCCGTGCAATACCTCGCCACCGAATACATAAAGAGAGAGCACTGTAAGAAATGTCAGACCTGAGGTAAGCACCGTCCGGCTCAACGTCTGATTGATGCTGCGATTCACCAGGCTGGTCAGATTCTCCCGGCGGGAGATCCTCAAATTCTCGCGGATACGGTCGAAGACGACAATCGTATCGTTCATGGAATAACCGATCAGGGTCAAAATGGCGGCGATCACCGTCAGGGTGATCTCCTGGTTCGTCAGGCTGAAGGCGCCGATCGTGATCAACGTGTCGTGAAAGACCGCGACGACGGCGGCGACGCCATAGATCAGCTCGAAGCGGAACCAGAGATACACCAACATGCCGGCGAGCGAGTAAAGCGTGGCCAGGACGGCTTGCTTGCGCAACTGCGCTCCCACTTGCGGCCCGATGATCTCCACCCGGAATACGCTGAATCCGGAGAGATAGGAGCTTTGCTTGAGCAAGGTCACCACGGCCGGATCGGCAACTCCATTGAGCTGGTCGAGATTGGTGAAAACCCCCCCTAGATCGCGATCGCGATGATTCAGAATGGCCTCGGCCTGCGCGCCATAGCGGGGGGCGCCCGCGCCCAGGTGCTCGGGATCGTGTTGCTCGAGGAACTGCGTCAGACCCTCGCGGGTGACATTGTCGAGATCGAGCTTGCCCTGGTCTTCCGCTGTCCTTGCCGAGTAATTTGCATTAAGGGTGTTGACGATGGTTTGCCGTCCCACGTCGAGAGCCGATTCCTGGGTCTCTTTCTCCGCGAGCGAGATCACTACTTGGTTGTTCGACGCGGGACCGAAGGTCTGGATGCGGGCATCATGAATGCCAGCCCGGTCGGTCGCCTGACGAATTCTGTCCGCGTTCGGCGGCTGCGCAAACTGGACATAGACCAGCGTGCCTCCGCGAAAATCGACGCCCAGGTTGATGTGGTGCCAGAAAAGAATCGAGAGGACGCCCGACACGCTGAAAACCAGCGAAAAAGCAAGGAAGTACCACTTCTTCCCTAGCCAATCAACGTTAATCCCATGAAACAGTTCCATCGTTTATTCCACCTAATATTTCAGGGCCCGCGCTAAAGCGCTTTGCCCTCTTGCTTTGTTCGCGCCTTCCCAGCGCTCGCTCCGCAATTCACCCCTTACTTAATATTTCAGGGCCCGCGCTAAAGCGCTTTGCCCTCTTGCTTTGTTCGCGCCTTGCCAGCGCTCGCTCCGCAATTCACCCCTTACCTAATATTTCAGGCTCCGCGCTAAAGCGCTTTGCCCTCTCCACCCGTACCGCCTTTGCGCCGAAGGCGCGTGTGCCCGTGCGGCCAGCACCGGCGAAGCCGCGTCCCGCCGTCCGCGCAGGACTAAGCGCCGATCGAGAGAGCCTCTCCACGATTCTTGCGCTGCAGGATCGAATCGAAAATGACACGCGAGACAAAAACCGCGGTAAACAAGTTCGCGAGCAAACCGAAGGTCAAGGTCGTGGCAAAACCCTTCACCGGACCGGTACCGAAGAGGAAGAGAATCATGGCCGAGACGATAGTCGTGACGTGGGTGTCGACGATGGTGGTCCAGGCATGCGCGAAGCCCTGGTCGACCGCCGCGCCGGGCGGCTTGCCGGCACGCATTTCTTCCCGGATTCTCTCGAAGATGAGCACATTTGAATCCACGCCCATGCCGATCGTCAGGATCACGCCGGCGATGCCGGGCAGCGTCAGCACGGCGTGGCTGTAGCCCATGAAGCCGAGCAATATCACCAAATTCAAAATCAACGCCAGATCCGCATTGATGCCCGCCCCGTGATAGTAGATGAGCATGAAGATCAGAACCGCCACCATGCCGACGACTGACGCGAGCACGCCTTTGCGAATGGAATCGGCGCCGAGCGAGGGGCCGATGATGCTTTCCTGAAGATAGTGGATGGAGGCGGGCAAGGCACCGGTGCGGAGCATAAGCGACAGGTTTTCCGCCGTCTCCTTGCCTAGCCCGGTAATGCGGCCCTGATCGCGGATGGCCTGCTGGATATTCGCGACCTCTTGCACCCGGTTGTTCAGGACCACGGCGAGCGACTTGCCAACGTTT
This sequence comes from uncultured Acidobacteriaceae bacterium, assembly GCA_963746665.1. Taxonomy (GTDB): domain Bacteria; phylum Acidobacteriota; class Terriglobia; order Terriglobales; family Acidobacteriaceae; genus PALSA-350. The sequence goes on from CAVVBW010000002.1 coordinate 402,302, forward strand.
GTGCTGGTGAACTGATAAAACCGGGCTCCCCCGTTGTTGCTGAGGGTGAACGTGGCATCCGGACGGCCGTTCTCATCCACTGAAGGCTGGGCATCGCGGAAGTCGTTGCCGGCAACCACGGCCACCCGCTCGAGAACGAAGTACTGGCCGGCCATATCATCCTCGTTGCCGCCGTAGGGCAGCACCTCGTCTTCGGGTGGAATCGTGCCGCCCAGGCTCTGGGCGGCGGCCTGCTCACTGGGAAACGGTCCGCCGACGACCTGATGAATCTCCAGCCGGGCGGTGGATTGGATAATGTCGCGGACGCGGCTGATGTCGTCAATCCCGGGCAGCTCGACGAGAATCTGGTTGCTGCCCAGGTTGTACTCCTGGATCGTGGGCTCGGTTACCCCGAGTTGGTCGATCCGCTGGCGGATGACCTCGATCGCCTGTTGCAGTGCGTGATCTTCCGTCGACGCGACCTCGGTGGGCTTCATGGTCAGCGTCCACATGTCGTTGGCGCCTTCGGCTATCGTGTACTGGTCGCCGTACCGCGTCTCGAGCAGATTGCGCACATCGCCGCCGCGGTCGGGCGGCGTGCCCTGGATTTGAATCACTTCCGGTCGCTTGGGATCGGGCTTAAGAACGGATCGCGCAGCGAAGCCGCCTTGCCGCAGATCCGAACCGATCCGGGCAACATCGTTATCCGTCACCGCGCCGACCGCCTCATCGACCATCACTTGCAGCACCAGATGCGTGCCGCCCTTGAGGTCGAGCCCGAGATGGATGCGGTCGGTCAACGCCGCTTTCCAGGCACTGGGACCCACGCCTTTGGGAATCCCGAAGATGCCAAAAAAGAAGACGAGCAGGATCGCGAAGATCAGGACTGTTTTGCCGGTTAAGTTCTTACGCATGGGAATCAATACTGATTGTTAGGCTTCCTCTTGGTTGGTGGTCACCGCGGCAATCGCGCTTTTCACGACTTCCATCCTGATATTGTCCGGGGGAACGCGCAATTGCACAGCATCATCCTTGATCGAAAGAATGGAGCCGCGAATCCCGCCGGTCGTGGTGATACGGTCTCCAGGCCTCAGGCTGGCCAGCATCTCCTGCCATTGCTTTTGCTTCTTCTGATTCGGACGCACCAGCATCAGGTAGAAGACGGCAATGATGAGAATAAACGGGAGAAACGTCACTAGACCAGGCGGAAGAGTTGGAGCAAGCAACAGCGAAGTTAAGTTCAAGACACGCCCCTCGATACCGCCTTTCACGATTATCGCGCACGATCATCGCGCCTGATTATCGCCTTTGGAGGAAAAATGCTCTATCCGAGGGCAACACGGAGGGTCTCATCCAGCTTCCACCCGGACGGCCCGTGCACGCACCGAGGTCAGCAGCTCCTGAAGAGAGCCCATCGAGATAGCATCCCGTACAGATCGCATCGTGTCAAGGTAGAAGGCCAGGTTGTGCAGAGTGTTGAGCACCGCGGAGAGCGGTTCGCGCGCGGCGAACAAGTGCCGCAGATACGCCCGGCTGTAGCGGCGGCAGACAAGGCAGCCGCACTCCGGGTCGAGGGGGCCCGCATCCTCCGCAAAGCGCCGGTTCTTGATGTTCAGACGCCCCTCAGAGGTAAAGAGCAGACCATGCCTCGCCGCACGCGTCGGCAACACGCAATCCATCATGTCCACGCCCAGCGCGGCGTATTCGACAATCTCCTCCGGGTAGCCAACCCCCATCAGGTACCGCGGCTTATCCGCGGGGAGCAAGGGAAGAGTGGCTTCAAGAATCTCTCGCGTAAGCTGCCGCGGCTCGCCCACGCTTAAGCCGCCGATGGCATATCCGGGCAAATCCAACTCGATCGACCGCTCGGCGGACTCACGCCGCAGATCCGTGTACGCTCCGCCCTGCACGATGCCAAACAGAGCTTGTTCTCCGCCGTTCCCCATTGCCGGCGGCGGGGCTTGTTCGCCGCGCAACAGGAAATGGTCCCGGCTGCGCTTGGCCCAACGCGCTGTGAGCTCAAGGGATTGCCGCGACCGCGCGCGGTCGGCCGGGTATTCGGTGCACTCGTCGAAAGCCATGACGATGTCCGCGCCGAGCGCAATTTGGATATCGATCGATTGCTCCGGCGAAATGAAGTGGCTCGCGCCATCCAAGTGCGAACGGAAATGCACACCTTCTTCCGTCACCTTGCGCAATTGATTCAGGCTAAATACCTGAAAGCCGCCGGAGTCGGTCAACATGGGCCGCGGCCAACCCATGAAGCGATGCAAGCCGCCCATCCGCTCTATCGGCTCGTGTCCTGGCCGCAGATAGAGGTGGTAGGTGTTGGCCAGGATGATTTCGGCGCCCAGCTCCTCGAGCAAATGCTGAGGGACCGCCTTCACCGAGGCGGCGGTCCCAACCGGCATAAAAGCCGGCGTCTCGACGGCGCCATGCGGCAAAGTCATCATCGACCGCCGCGCAGGCCCGCTCCAGGTTTCTATGTTGAAACGAAGGGACATCGTGCGATTGTATGCGGTGAAGCCGCTCTCGCTAAACAGTTGTCAGTTCTCAGTTTTCAGTTGTCCGGATTCTCGCGAACGGCGAGAGCGGCTCTACCGCGAAGCTCCAAAGACAACTAAGGAAAAGGTTTTGGGCACGGACAACTGGCCCGCGCTAAAGCGCTTTGCCCTCTTGAAGGTTTTCCGTTTCGATACCACAGCTCTCCGGCGCGTGAGCAACCACGGGCGCCGTTAGGCGCGTTCCGCCCGACGCGCAGTCGCCCGGACGGCGGCAATGCGATTCTCGCCCTCGTCAGGCAGTTGGGAAAGCAATTCCGCCACGTTCGAGTCCAATCCGGGGGGCGGAACTCAGGCGCAATTTCCGCGAGCGGCGCAAGCACGAACCGGCGTTTGGCGAGAGCGGGATGGGGCAGCGTCAAGCCGGGTAGGTTGAGTTCGATGTCATCGACAAGCAACAGATCCAGATCGAGAGTCCTCGGCCCCTTCGACATGGAAGGGGGCCCGGCATCCTCGCGGCGGCGGCCAAACTCTCGCTCGATTTTGAGCAGCTCATGCAGCAGCTCAACTGGTTCGAGCGTGGTCTTCAGGGCGGCCGCGGCATTCACGAAAAGGGGTTGGCCGCGATTGCCCACGGGGTCGGTTTCATAGAAAGAAGAACAAGCGGTGATCCGGCCGAGTCCTTCGCCGGGTTTCTCCAATCGCGCGAGCGCGGCGCGGAGAGTTTGAGCGGGGCTGCCATACAGCGAATCGAGGTTCGACCCCAGCCCGAGATAGGCGGTCCTTTCGCTCATCCTATAAGTTAATAACAGTTTAGAGCTTGTCCTGTTGTCTTATGCCTATGCGCATCGCGTTCTTTGGTGGGACCTTTGACCCGCCGCACCGTGGCCACATGGCCATCGCCCGCGCCGCGATTGAGCGTCTCTCGCTCGACCGGGTGTTGGTCGCTCCGGTAGCGGCGCAGCCGCTCAAGGGCACGGCGGTACACGCCAGCTTTTCCGACCGGTTGGCCATGGTCGAGCTCGCCTTCGGCGGCCATCCTCGCTTCATCCCTAGCGCAGTGGATGCCCCTCGTCCCGATGGCCAGCCCAACTACGCCATCGACACGCTGGACGAAGTCAAGCGCTCGCTTGCGATCGATGACGCGCTCTTCTCGCTCGTCGGCGCCGATGCGTTTCTCAGCCTGAAGCGCTGGCACCGCCCACGCGATTTATTGCTCTTTTGCGATTTCATCGTGGCCAGCCGCCCCGGATTCTCCTTGGCGGGGATCGCCGAGGCGCTGCCCGCCGGCATCGAGATTCGCGGCGAAGAATGCCGGCCACGGTGGACGCGCCTCAAAGTGGCTGGAACCTCCGGCGGCCAATCCAACATTTTTCTGCTGCCGGATCTCGAAGAGGATATTTCGGCGACCGAGATTCGGGCAGCCATAGCCGCCGATTGCGAGACCCAAACCATTCTCACGGCGGGGGTCGCGAAATACATCCGCAACCACGGACTGTATGCTTTATTAGGGAAAGCGTGAATTGCGGAGCGGGTGAATTGCGGAGCGAGCCCTGGGAAGGGGCGAGCAGAGCAAGAGGGCGAGAGCGGCCACACCGCGAAGCCCTGCAATATTGGGAGAAGGGGTGAATTGCGGAGCGAGCCCTGGGAAGGGGCGAGCAGAGCAAGAGGGCGAGAGCGGCCACACCGCGAAGCCCTGCAATATTGGGAGAAGGGGTGAATTGCGGAGCGAGCCCTGGGAAGGGGCGAGCAGAGCAAGAGGGCGAGAGCGGCCTCACCGCGAAGCCCTGCAATATTGGGAGAAGGGGTGAATTGCGGAGCGAGCCCTGGGAAGGGGCGAGCAGAGCAAGAGGGCGAGAGCGGCCACACCGCGAAGCCCTGCAATATTGGGAGAAGGGGTGAATTGCGGAGCGAGCCCTGGGAAGGGGCGAGCAGAGCAAGAGGGCGAGAGCGGCCTCACCGCGAAGCCCTGCAATACTAGGAGAAGGGGTGAATTGCGGAGCGAGCCCTGGGAAGGGGCGAGCAAAGCAAGAGGGCGAAGCGCTTTAGCGCGGGCCCTAAATAACGAGGAGAATCACTCAATCGAATGGCAACAACCGAAACCCGCCGCATGATTCTGGCTGCCGCCGCGGCCTGCGAAGACAAGAAAGCTGAAGACACTCGCATTCTCGAGCTCGATCCGATGGATTCCGGGTTCACTGACTTTTTTCTCGTCACCAGCGGCGCCAATGAGCGGCAGACACAGGCGATCGCCGATGAGATCGAGTTTCGTCTCAAACGTGAATTCCACACCTATCCCAACTCCGTCGAGGGTCGCAGACAGGGTGAATGGGTACTGATGGACTACGTGGATTTTGTCGTCCACATTTTTCTTGCGGAAAAGCGCGCCTTCTATGACATCGAGAGGCTGAGAAAATCGGCTCGAACCATCGATCTCGCGGAGTTGACCACGCTGGCCCAATTGAAAGCGACCCTTAAGGAGAAGACGGCCGCTGCCCGGGCGAGGAAGGCGCCCAAGAAGGCCACCAAAACGAAGGCAGCGAAAACAGCGCCGGGAGCGGCGAAAAGAGGGCCCGCGAAAAAACGCATTGTAAAAAAGACCCCCGCCGTGAAGGTCCTGCGCGGACGGCGGGATGCGGCTTCGCCGGTCCTGCGCGGACGGCGGGACGCGGCTTCGCCGCCAAAACCGAAACAAAGCAAAGGGTGAATTGCGGAGTGGGTGAATTGCCGGTGAGCCCTGGATCGGGCGAACCGGGAAGAGGGCGAGAGCGGCAACACCGCGAAGCCCTGAAATATTAGGAGCCATGGGAAGGGGCGAGCAGAGCAAGCCGGGGTCCCCGGCAAGCTGTGCTTGCTGGGGTGCAAGAGAGCGCAAAGCGGCAACACCGCGAAGCCCTGCAATCAGAATATAAATTTGGTTCCGAGCAGCACAAACCGATTTCCTGATGCGTTGGAGTTCGGGTTTGGCACCGTCGACGAGGTGTTAAAGGTGGTCTGCGTGAACGAGGAGTAGCCCACAAATGCTTGACCCGTGCCCAGGTACATCTGGTTCAAGGCGTTGTATGCGGAAAACGAGAGCTCCAGTTGAACCCGCTCGGTAAGCTGGGTTCTCTTCATGATCGTTGCATCGAGGTCGCTATACGTTTCTCCGCGCACCGGGCTCCTTGACGAACCAGGGTAGGGATTTCCCACCGCCATCGCATATGCCTGGTTGTTGATGATCCAATAGGCCGACTTGGGATCGATCGGCGTTCCCGGGTTGTAACCTGTAACCGTCCCGGTGGCCTGGTTGGTAATGTAACCATCGCTGTTATATACCACGTATTCGGGCGTCCCTAGCGTGGGCGATCCATTGACAAATGGTCCGGTGTAGGGATTCAAGTAGGCCACCGAGTTTAGAGGCGCCTTGCGATTGGAGACAATGAGCCGGCAGGTGTCGGCGCCAACGGACTGGCTGTTGAAGCTGCCGTCGCAAAAGCTCGTGTCGCCCGTATTCGAATCGACGTAGAGCGGTTGGAAGGGCGTGTAGACCTGGCCGGAGGTGAACCGGTAGACGCTGCTCAGAGTAAAGCCGTTGGTGATGCGCGAGAGCAGGCCGTTGCTCACGGGCAGCCTGGGTAGATCGTAGATGAAGGCCACCCCCACGACATCCGGGAAATCGTTCCCGCTCAAGCCCCGCTCTCCTTCGCTCGTATTCAAGGGGTTCTGGGCATATGCGATCGTACTGCCCGGTCCTCCGGTGCTCCGGAAGCCGTCCGTCGCATTGTCCAGATCCTTGCTCCTTGTATAGGACGCGGTCATGATGAGGCCGTGGTAATTCTGCGTTCTCAGGTTGAGTTGCAACCCGTTGTAGTTGGCCCAACCGCCGTTTGTGACCATCGAGACGTTGGCGTAGTCGCAGTCCGGACGTCCAAAACCGTTGGCGTTTGGATCCTGGCACAACGTCGCCGGAGAAACCACGCCTGGAAAGGCTGCGGCAACATTCGCCAGGAAGGGATTGTGGTCGGTCGATTGAAAGTCCTTGGTGGTCTTCGAGCCGACATAGCGGATTTCGCCGGCCACCGCCCGGCCGATCTGGTGTTGGATCCCCAACGTATAGGTCTGCACATAGGGCGGACGGAAATTTGCCGGGAAGCTCTCCTCTAGCTCCGTGCGAGGATCGCCACCCTGGGGAAGCGAGGATAGGTTGGCCGCGCGAACGGCTGCGCCTATCAGTGATCCGCCACCAGGCAGGCAAGCACCGGGAGCGCCGCAGACGATCTGTCCCGCGTTGATCGTCGGCGCCGAGGTCTCCGCGATGGCAAACAGGTTGTAGAAGGCGGGGTTTTCATTGATGGCGTATCCGCCTCGAATGACCAGTTTCTTGTCGAACTCCGGATTCCAGGCAAAGCCTATCCGCGGCTCAAACCCCTTGTAAAAGTTGTTTACCGCGGGAACGGTCCGCGCCGCGAGCGGCAGTGACGGGTTCCAGAAGGCAGTCACCGGATTGGATTCCCGAGCGACCGTTACCTCATGGAGCTCGTTGAGAGCTTGCCCGAAATACTCCCAGCGCAGGCCGATATGCGCGGTGAAATTCGGCGTCACCTTCCAGTCATCCTGGAAATATGCGGCAACATCCGGCTCGGTGAAAGGGATAGAAGGATTCCCGTTCGCTAGGTTGAGATAGGCATCCCCGCTAGACCCGTTCTGCACCAAGTCGCTGAAGCTCTGGTAGTTCAGCACTCCGTTGTACGCGGATAAGCCGAAGACAGGCGATTTCTGGAGGTCGAATTCGCCCCCAAAGAGAAACGTGTGGTTGCCGCGCGACAAGCTCGCATTGTTCTGGACCTGACTCACTTTGATGATGCGGCCCTGAGGGTATATGTAGTTCACGCCGAAGCCCAGATCGTCGTTGCTTTCGTTGGCGAATAGGAGTTGCGCGGGGCACGCGCTCAAGTCGACTGACGTACATCCGGCGTACGATGCATTGGCAAAAAATGCCTTGGTCTCCTGAAAGCTGTAACGGAGTTGATCAACCAGGCGGGGGGAGAAGGTGTGTGTCCAGTCGCCGCCGATCGATTGCGCGCTGTCGGTGACATTATTAAAGTCTCCGTTGGCGACGCCGCCGTATTCTCCCGGGTCAATGCCGCTTTGGATTTCATTCTGGTAGAAGTACCGGATAAAAAGATGATCGCGGGGCCCGGGCTCAAAATCGAGGCGGCCGAGCTCTTCCTGATCGTTGAAGGCAGTCGCGATGTTTCGCTGGACGCCTGCAAATTCAACCAGCGCAGAGGTGCCCCCCGGCCCCATGACCGTCTCCATACATGAGCCATTCGGGCCAGGCGCGCCGGGGCAACTGCTGGCCGGAACCGGCTGCGGATTTCCCGCCTTCACACTGTAAGGGCCGCTCGAGGTGATCGCCCCCACGGCGGGATTGCCGGGAAAGGCGCTTGCCAGTTGCTCTAAACCGGTGGGGTCGGGAGTCAGGAGCGGTAGGGAGGATGCCGGCGCGGCGCCTTGCCGCCAGCGGTCCCAATAAGTACTCCCAAAGAAGAACACCCTGTTTTTGTAGATCGGGCCGCCGAGGACGCCGCCGAAGCGGTTTTCGACAAAGCGCGGAAGTTCTGCGGCGCTGCATCCGCTGCTCTCGCTTTCGTCCGGAGCGCAGACACCAAAAGCGGGATTCTTTTCCTGATTTTCGAGGGAGCTTAAAAATTGCCCCTGGTAGTACTCAAAGCCACTGCCATGGAAAGCATTGCTCCCAGATTTGGTGACATAGTTGACCACCGCCCCGGCGTTCCGTCCATACTGCGCGCCGAAGTTGTCCGTAATGATTTGAATTTCCTGAATCGCATCCGGATTGCCAAAGAAGATTTGCGAACCGCCCACGCTGCTATCGTTGTTCGACTGGCCATCGATTTCGCTGTTGTTGTACCGGCTGCTCTGGCCGTTGACGGCGTAGTCGTCTCCATTGGCGTTGGCGAATAGATCGCCGTGCGCGCTCGATACCCCTGGGATCAGCTGGGTTGCGGTATCGAATCCATTGTTGAGCGGTAGATTTTGGATCATCTGTGCGCTCAAAGTGGTGGTCACCTGCGAGTCGGTCGTCTGCAGCAGATCGGCTAGCGATCCGTTGACTTCAACCTGCGCGGAGGCGCTCACTTTGAGCTGGATCTGGCCCAACCCGCTCGTTGCCCCTGAATTGACTGGGACCTCGAGGACCGCCGCCGAGGAAAACCCGGGAGCGGATACATCGATGGCGTAAGTGCCGGCCGGCAAGGCGTAAAAGGAGAAGCCGCCATCCGCGCTGCTCGCGGTTGTGCGCTCCGTTCCTTCAAAGTCGCTCTTCGCGGTGATTTGGGCGTTTACGACCGCGGCGCCGCTGGGGTCAACGACCGTGCCGGTAATCGTGCCCGTCGTGATGCCTTGGGCGAGCGAAACCGGTTCATACATAAATGCGCAAAGACAGCCAACCCCGGTTAAAAGTACAGCAGCGATAAACTTGATGAAGCTAGGCAATTCGCCCTCCCGAAATGTAAAGCCGTCGATCAGGAAGATCTTTCGTTCCAAAAGACCGGGGTTTTAGCGCTCGAAAGAACCATAAAACCGCTCTGTCTTCAGGTAACTAAAGGCAGAAGCCGTTACCCTTCAGATTCGTAGCCAAAGGTAACCAATCGTTCCTAAGCTAATCATAATTATGTGGAAATACAGTGGAAATATTAGGGATGTTCGGAAGTAGTTACCGTGACCTTAGTCACCCAATTTGGACCAGAAAGGTGATAAGGACCATTTTGGTAACGGGTCGCCCTGTCGCAATCCCCAGAATGCCGGTAGGCAAGGATGCCTATGTCGGACTAGGTGTTCCGCGTGCCGCCCCCGCGTGGCGTCTTCAGATGCGCATCGGCATGATGATGTAGCGGTACTTCAAATCGTCGTCGGCGTCTTCAGGACGCATCTGGCCAGCCGACTGAGCATCCTTGAACTCGAGGCGCACCTCACCGCCAGGGCCGATAGCTTTGAGAAAGTCGATGAGGTAGGTGGAGTTGAAGCCAACCACGATGGCATCGAAGTTGTAAGGGGTTTCGATGGTGTCTTCCGACTCGCCGGAATCGGCCGAGGAAGAAGAGATCTTCATCTCGTTCTGTTCCAAACGGATCTTGATGGCGCCGGAGCGCTCGTCGGCAAACTGGGCGACGCGTTGGATCGAGTGCATCAGGTCTTCGCTGCGGACAACGACTCGCTTGTTATTATCGCGCGGCAGCACTGCTTCGTAATTCGGGAATTGCCCGGTGAGCTTGCGGGTGGTCAGCAAGCGGTGCCCCAGACGGAAAAAGAGGGTATGCTCGTCGTCGTAAAAGTCGAGCGATTCTTCTTCGGTGTCGGCCAACAGCGATTCGAGTTCCGCCAAAGCCTTCCTCGGGATCAAAGTCTTTTTCTCACCGCTGATGTTCTTGAGTGACTCCCCGCTCTTTTCAAGATGCGCCAAACGATGTCCGTCGGTCGCCACCATGGCCAACGATTCCGCCTTCAAGATCAGCAGTGCTCCATTGAGCGTGTAGCGCGACTCCTCGTTCGAGATGGCGAAGATGGTCTTCGAAATCATGCTCTTGAGCGACGCGGTGGGAATCTGGGTAAGGCCGCCGCCGGGGAACTCAGGCAACTGGGGGAAATTTGCCCGAGCCATGCCCACCATCTTGGTATTCGAGCGGCCTGAGCGAATCTGTACCCAATGGTTCTCCATCAGCTTGATCGAGATGTCGCCATCGGGAAGCAGTTTGATGTAGTCGTACAGTTTCCGTGCGGGCATGGTGCAGGAGCCGGGGGTCTTCACCTTGGCGGCACACGAGGTGCGAATACTCTGATCAAGATCGGTGGCCATGATTGTCAGCCGGTCTTCCGCGCCAGCCGCTCCGGCCTCCAGGAGGAAATTGGAGAGTATGGGGATGGTTGTCTTGCGTTCGACAACGCTCTGCGTTGCGCTGAGCTCGCGCAAAAACTCCTGACGGCCAACACTGATCTCCATGGATGCTGCTCCCTGTGTCACCGCTCTCTCCTGCTCGATCCCCACGCTAGGCATCGTGTCGCTCCTCGATTTGACTCACTCTACACCAGAGCCTGTTATGAACTTGCAGGGCGGGCAGCAAGGCCCTGGACTGCCCGCAAAAGAGCCAATCCGGTCCAGATCATTCTAGAGCATATTTTCTTTCCCAGCGGGGCTGCTCCTGTGGGTATTGGAGACTTCGACCGGAGCCGAAAACGCTGCTGCCGACAGCTACGGTCTTTTAACCAATTGAAATTTTATGAGTAGCTAGTAGTAGTAGTGGTTTGCTCAGGAAAAGTGGAAAGGACGGGGAAAACCGCGTAGCGGGCAAGCTTGAGGTATGTTCCAGTTTTCTAAAACGAGGACGAAGAAAAGAGGATAACGAGGAAGACAGGTCAGAAGTCAAGAATAGCGTCCCCACTTGCCCACACTTCCCACAACACGGCTGCGAAACGATGTGGAAACAAAGCTCCCTAGGTGGAAAGCGCGGTCCGAGACAGGATTGGCGGCATCACGTTCGACCCGATCTTTGCACAAAGGGTCTGGATCAGTAGGCGAGGGTCCGGTAGGTCAGGGCTGGCAGGTTAGGACTTTACCCCTGACAAGAGACGCGCAGCCTCCTTGGCAAAGTAGGTTACGGTGAAGCTGGCCCCAGCGCGGCGAATGGAGATGAGAGATTCGAGGATGCTACGCTCCCGGTCGAGCCAGCCCTGAGCGAAGGCGGCCTCGAGCATCGCATATTCGCCGGAGACCTGATAGGCCCCGAGTGGTAGATCGAAACGCTCCCTCGCCGCGTGAATTACGTCAAGATAGGGCATTGCCGGTTTCATCAGGATCATGTCGGCGCCTTCGAGGATATCCAGATCGATCTCGCGCATGGCCTCCCGGAGATTGGCGCCATCCATCTGGTAGGTGCGGCGATCGCCAAACTGAGGTGTGGAACCGGCAGCGTCGCGAAACGGACCGTAAAAGGCCGAGGCAAATTTAGACGCATAGGAGAGAATCGGCGTCTCGGTCATGCCGGCGCCGTCCAGTTCATCCCGGATGGCGCCCACCCTACCATCCATCATGTCCGATGGGGCGACGATATCGGCTCCGGCGCGAGCGAGCGAGAGCGCCGTCCGGGCCAGCAGCTCGACGCTCGCGTCATTTTCGACCTGGTAGGAGTCTCCCCGCCCCCGGACGACCCCGCAGTGCCCGTGAGAGGTGTACTCGCAGAGGCAAACGTCGGCAATCAGCAATAGTTTGCTCGAGAGAGGCTTCAACGCGCGCAGGCCCTGTTGCACAATTCCGTCCTCGGCCCACGCGCCGCTCCCTTCCTCATCCTTGGCCTCGGGAAGACCGAAGAGCAGCAAGCCGCCCAACCCGAGGGCCCTAGCCTCTTCCACTTCCTTGGCCACCTCGTCGATCGAGAGGTTGAAGACTCCGGGCATGGACTTGACCGCGCGGCGAACCCCCTCGCCAGGACAAAGAAAGAGCGGGTAGATCAGGGAGTTGGGCCGGAGCTCGACCTCGCGCACCAGCGAACGCATGGCCTCGCTCTGCCGCAAACGTCTCAGGCGGGTTGCCGGAAATTCCATCTCTTCATTCTAGAGCCTGTTTGAAACCAGGCTCTAACTAGCCAGGCAAAGGTAGGTAGGATCGAATGCGATGACGCCCCCGGTTTCGACTCTCCTATCCCCGATTTCGACACTTCTGTCTTGGAGCAGCGGGAAGGACAGCGCCTGGTCGCTCCACCTGCTCCGGCAGAACCTCGCCTATCAGGTTCAAGGTCTGCTCACCACCGTCAACTCCGCCTTCGATCGCGTCGCAATGCACAGCACCCGCCTCGAAGTGTTGCAGGCGCAAGCCGCGGCCGCCGGTTTGCCATTGCATGTGGTCCCCCTGCCATGGCCCTGCCCGAATGAGGATTACGAAGCCGCGATGCGCGGAGCCTGCGATGCCGCGGTGGCCTCCGGCATCCGGGCGATAGCCTTCGGCGATCTCTTTCTTGAAGATGTCCGCCGCTATCGGGAAGACCGGTTGCGCGGCACTTCGCTCACGCCCGTCTTTCCGGTCTGGGGATTCGATACCCGCGCCCTGGCCCACGAGATGATCGCGGCGGGCGTCAAGACCCGGATCGTCTGCGTCGATCCGAAGAAGCTGCCGCGCGAGTTTGCCGGGCGAGACCTCGATGAAGCTTTCCTGCGCGAGCTGCCGGAGGGAGTCGATCCCTGCGGTGAAAGGGGCGAGTTCCATACCTGCGTCTACGACGGCCCGATGTTCCGCCACCCCATACCGGTCGAGAGTGGGGAAGTGGTCGAGCGCGACGGCTTCGTTTTCGCGGATATCCGGCTAGAGCGCTCGCCGCGGAAACGTGGGATTGCTCTAGCATGATCGAGTGAGCCTCTTTGATCCCATCCCGCTGCCTGTCGACGAAGACAGCCAGGACGCGCTCGTCGCACTCGAGTGGAGCCGGCTGCTCGAGCTCGTCGCCGGCTTTGCCAATTCGGAAGTAGCCCGCGACTGGTTGCTCGCGCTCAAGCCCTCGCCCGATCCCGGGTGGATCGCCCAAGAGCACTCCCTGGTCGAGGAGATGCGCCTCTTGCTGCGCGAAGGTCCGGCGCCGCCCAGCAGGGGATTGTTCGATCCGTCGAAGCTGACCGGCAAGGCCCGCATCGCAGGGGCTTCGCTCGAGCCCGAAGAGATCCGCGATCTGCTGCTTCTGATCGAAACGATCACGGCATGGAATGCCTTGATCGAGCGGCCGCCCGAGGCCCTGGCCGCCCGGCTTCCCGGGCTCACGGCTTTGAGCCTGCTCCCCCCGGGCGCGCAACTGCCCCGCCTCCTCCGTTCCTGCCGCTCGCGGCTCAATCCCGACGGCTCGCTTGCCGACAACGCATCGCCCGAGCTCAAGCGCATCCGCAAAGAGATCGAGCGCCAGCACCATGCCATTGAAGAGACCCTGCGCAGCACCTTGCGGCGTTTGTCCGATGAAGGAGAAACCCGGGACGAGCTGATTACGATCCGCGGGGAGCGCTTTGTCATTCCGGTGAAGCAGGAGTTCAAGAGGCGCATCCCAGGTGTCGTTCATGGCGCGAGCTCGAGCGGCCAGACCGTCTACTTGGAGCCCCTGGAAACGATCGAGCAGAACAACGAGCTGGTCCGCCTGCTCGATGAAGAGCAAGCGGAATCGAGCCGTATCTATATCGGGATGACGCGCGAGATTGGCCTCGAGGCAGACGCCATTGCTGCCGGAGCATCTTCATTGGCCGTGCTCGACGCGCTCCAGGCGCGAGCGCGTTTTGCGGCCGGTTTCGATTGCGTTCGTCCGCAATTTGCCCCTCCCGCTTCTCCCCGCCTCTCCCTGATCGACGCGCGTCATCCATTGCTCGAAAAGCGGCTGCGCGAAAGCTCCCCCAGCCCGAGCCCTATCGTGTCCCCGAGCCCTATCGTGCCCCTCATCGTGCCAATGACGCTCGAGCTCAATCAGGATGAGAGACAGCTGATCGTCAGCGGGCCGAACACCGGCGGCAAAACAGTCGCGCTCAAGACCGTCGGCCTGCTCAGCATGATGGCGCAGGCGGGAATCCCCACTCCGGCCCGGGAGGCTGTGTTTCCGCTCTTTGCCGCATACTTTGCCGACATCGGCGATGTACAGTCGATCGAGCGCGGCCTCTCCGCATTCTCGGCGCACATCGTCAATCTGAATCGCATCGCGCGTCTGGCGGACGGCTCTTCGCTGGTGCTTCTGGACGAGTTGGGCGCGGCAACGGACCCGGAAGAGGGAGCGGCCCTGGCGGTTGCGACCGCCAGCTACTTGCTCAGGCGCCATGCCTGGTGCCTGATCTCGACCCACCACACCGCGCTTAAGGTCTACGGGGCCGAGGAGCCTGGCGTGATCAATGCCGCCGTCGGCTTCGATCCCGAGACGCTCGCGCCGGCCTACGAGCTGAGGCTGGGCGTACCCGGTCCTTCAGCGGGAATCAATATCGCGGAGCGGCTGGGTCTCGAAGCCTCGATTGTCGAAGAGGCGCGCTCCCGGATGAATACCCAATCCGGGAACATTGCCGGCTTCCTCGACCAACTTCATGCCCAACTTGACTTGGTCGCCAAGGAGCGCGAGCAGTTGCGGCTGCGCGAGCGGGAGGTGGCGCTCGAGCGGAGCCGCCTCGACGGCGAGGGCCTGAAGGAATGGCGGGCGAAGGTGCGCGATCTGGAGCGGCAGGTCGAATCGTTACTCAAGGACTTCTCCTACCGGATACGCGAAACCGTCCAGGCCATCGACGACGGCGCCGCCCGGCAAAAACTCTCAAAAGAGGCCGAGCGGCGAGTGGCGCGCCTGCGGCGCGAATTCAGCGAGCAGTTCAACGCAACAGTGGTCGCCCAGTCGAGCGGCGCGGACAAGGGCGATGGCAACGCGCAACCGCATTTGGTGCGGCACGTGCCGCTGGGGGCGACCGTCAAGCTCAAGTCGTTAGGGAAGAGCGGCCGGGTGGTGCGGCAACTGGAAGGAGACATCTTCGAGGTGGCCGTCGGAGCGATGAAGATGCGCGTGCCGCGGGATGACATTGCCGCGGTCGAAGGCGGCGGTGAGCCCTCGGGCGAGCTCAAACGGCTGACTCCGGTCGAAGCGGCGCGGGGACGCGGCATCTCCGTTTCCCTTGCGTCGACCGAAGCGGCGAGCTCGGAGATCAACGTGATCGGGCGGACGGTCGACGAGGCGACGGATGCGGTCGAACAGTTTCTCGATCGCGCCTTCGTGGCCGGCCTGCCGCGGGTCCGCATCGTCCACGGAATGGGCATGGGAGTCTTGCGCCGTGCGCTGCGCACGCTGCTCGCGCGGCATCCGCACGTCGCGGAGGTGGCGGAGGCCAGCCCGCGGGAGGGCGGAGCGGGCGCTACCGTAGTCGACCTGCGGCAGTAACAAGCTCGGTTCTCAGGCAACTGATAACTGACAACTGACAACTGATAACTTACAACTGATAACTGGCAACTCTATCCATGGTCAAAGTCATCACCGTCGAGCGGGAGTATGGCAGCGGGGGGGCGGAGTTTGCCCACAGATTGGCGGACCGGCTGGGTTGGAAGCTCATCGACCATTGCCTCGTCGAGGAGATTGCCCAGGAAGCGGGCGTGCCCAAGAGCCTGGTTGAGAATTGCGACGAACGGCTAGACCCCTGGTATTACCGCGTTGGCAAAGCTTTCTGGCATGGCAGCGTGGAGCGGCTGCCTGCGCCCCCCGTCGATAGAGTTTTTGACAGCGAGCGCATGGTGACCATGGTGCGCAGTGCTCTGAAGGAGCTCGCCGCCAGCGGGCATTGCGTCATCGTAGGCCGGGGGGCGGCGTGCGCTCTCTGCCAGACTCCCGGAGTATTCAATATCTTTGTGTATGCCTCAATGACGCGCAAGATCCGTTGGTTCGAAGAGCACTTTCCCGAACAGGCGAACCAGGCCCGTCGGGAGATTGAGGCGACCGACAGCCGGCGCGAGAGCTACATTCGCCGCTATTACGATCAGGACTGGGCCGACCGCAGGCTGTATCACATGATGATCAACTCCTGCATGGGGTTCGAGGCCATGATTCAGGCCACGCTCGACGGCACGGCATTGGCGGCGCAACAACAGACGGTAGCTCACCGCGCCGCGGGCGCCGATCGCTGACCCGGCCGTGAAGTTGATCCTGGCCGCTGTCGCCGATCGCCGCCGTGACCCGCTTCTCGACTCTGCCGCAAAAACCTACCTTGACCGTCTCGCATCCTATGCTCCCCTCGAAACGGCAGCCTTCCGCAATGAACCGGCGCTTTTTGAGTTCGTCGCGCGGCAGAGCGCTCGCACTTCACCCTGGCTGGTGCTCATGGACAGCCGCGGCGAGAGCCAGTCCTCCGAAGATTTTGCCCGGTGGCTGGCCAAGAGCCGCGATGCCGGGCGGCAAACCATGGTCTTTGCCATCGGTCCTCCCGATGGCTGGTCGGACGACGCCCGGCGGCAGGCGCAAACCCTGCTTTCCTTGGGACCGATGACCTTGCCCCATGAGCTGGCGCGTGTGGTTCTGGCCGAGCAGCTTTACCGGGCATTTACAATCCTGGCAGGGCATCCGTACCACGGAGGACATTGACCTGATTGCGCAGAGGCGCCAAGTCAAGCGCGCCTACGGCAGCGACGGGAGCGAATTTTCCCGAGTGCAAGGAGCGAGGAGTGACAAATACCGGGTGTATTTTAGCGACGAGCGACGCGGCAACCGGCCCCAAAATTCGAGAAACGCCCCGGCCCGGGTGGCCCACTCAAGCCTTGTTTTGGCTTGAGTGGGGAAGTTCGGCTGTCCGCCCTAGAAGTTAAAAACAGGCTCTAGCAGCGAAAGGGAAGCAATGTCCTGGTTCAAGCGCACCGAAAATGAGATCGAAGGCAACTCCGAGAAGCGGGTGCGCACCGAGGGCCTCTGGGTAAAGTGTTCGGGTTGCGGCCAATATGTCTTCAAAGCCGATCTCGAAGCCAACCTCCAGGTCTGCGCCAAGTGCGGCCACCATCTGCGGCTGGACGCGCGCGGCCGGCTCGCGAGCTTGCTCGAGCCGGGGTACGAACTGGTGGATCTCGAGCTTAGATCGAACGATCCGCTAAGTTTTGTGGATCTCAAGTCCTACAAAGACCGTCTGCTCGAGGCCCAGCGGGAGACCGGGCTGAACGATTCCGTCATCAACGCTGTCGGCAACCTGGGGCCGCATGCAGTGGTGCTGAGCGTGATGGAATTCGCTTTCATCGCCGGAAGCATGGGCTGCGTGGCGGGGGAAACGATTGCCCGCGCCATCGACCGCGCCCTCGCGGCCAGGCATCCGCTGATTATTGTTGCCGCCTCCGGCGGGGCGCGCATGCAAGAGGGCGTCGCCAGCCTGATGCAGCTGGCGAAGATTTCCGCCTCTTTGGGCCAGCTGCATGAGGAACGAATTCCCTACATCGCGGTGCTGACCGACCCGACTACCGGCGGCGTGACGGCCAGCTTCGGTATGCTGGGAGACCTGAACGTGGGGGAGCCGGGCGCGCTCATCGGTTTTGCCGGTGCCCGGGTCATCGAGCAAACCATTCGCCAGAAGCTGCCGGAAGGCTTTCAGCGGTCGGAATTTCTGCTTGAGCATGGAATGCTCGACGCCGTGGTTCCACGTCACGAATTGAAGAGCTACCTGATCCGCGCCTTGGACTTTATGGGATCTGCCATCCAGGCAGACGCCGCTTCGCCGCCAAAATCGACGCCGTCATCCTGAGCGGCGGGCGGGTGGCCCATTCAAGCCGCTTTTGGCTTGAGTGGGGCAGATTAGCTGCTGGGCAGAGTCTCCCCGCCATCATCCTGAGCGCCTCGCACTAGGGCGCGAAGGTTCCCTGTATTTCTTATAAAATGAAGGAATTATGTCCTATGCAGCGGCAATCGAGCGGCTCAACGCATTAGGCTTGGAGCTGTACACGGCCCCCGGCCGTCCACGCCGCAAGTTCGAGCTGGATCAGATGCGTACGTTCATGGCTGCCCTGGGTGATCCCCAGCACAAGTTCGCCTCGATCCTCATCGCCGGCACCAACGGCAAGGGTTCCACCTCGGCGACCGTGGCCAGCATTCTCGCCTGCGCCGGATACCGGACCGGGCTCTATACCTCTCCCCATCTCAACCGCGTGAATGAGCGCGTGCGGGTGAATGGCCGAACCATCCCCGATGAGGAGTTCGCCCGGCTCTTTGGCCAGGTCGAGGAGGTCGGCGGCAGGCTGGTCGAGGCGGGACGGCTGCCCGCGAGCCCAAGCTTCTTCGAGACGATCACCGCGATCGCCTTTCTCTACTTTGCCGCACAAGGGGTGCACACGGCGGTGCTCGAAGTGGGTTTGGGGGGGCGCCTCGATGCCACCAATATTGTCGAGCCGCTGGTCTCGGTGATTACCGACATCTCGCTTGACCATACCGAGTGGTTGGGCGGAACCATCGGGGAGATCGCCCGAGAGAAAGCCGGCATCCTGCGCCGCCGGGGCGTCATGGTGACGCTGCCCCAGCATCCCGAGGCAAATCGAGAGCTGGGCGATCGGGCGCTGGCGCTCGAAGTTCGCGCAGTGAGCGCCGCCGAGTACATTCCGCCGTTCGAGTGGGGGGTTTTCCAGCCGCAGGATCTTAGGGGCGGCCCTAACCCGCGCGGCCCGAATCCGCTCGGCCCGAATCCGCTCGGCAATGATGCGAACAATGCGGCCGCCGGCGTGCGTATCGCCAATCGCTATCCTCTGACCGTATTCGGGGATGAAATCGAAATCGATTCTCCACTCGCCGGTGCGCACCAGCAGCGCAATCTGGCGCTCGCGATCGCGGCCGCGGTCGAATTAAGGAACAATCACGGTTACGATATAAAATCCGCCGATGTCGCGGCCGGCGTCCGCAAGACAATTTGGCCGGCGCGTCTCGAGCGCATCGCCGGTAACGGCAAGCGCGCGGCAATCCTGCTCGACGTCGGGCACAATCCGGCGGGCGCGTGGGCGCTGCGCGCGGCCGTGTCGCGCCTCGATGATGGACAGCCGCTCACGCTGGTTTTTAGCTGTCTCAAGGACAAGCCGGTTCAAGAGCTCGCGCAGATTCTCTTTCCTCTCTTCGGCCATGTCGTGGTCACGCCTGTAGATTCGCCACGCTCGACGCCGGTTGAGGAGTTGCTGGCTGCGGCCAAGGCCACCGGCAGCGACGTCGAGGCGGCGCCCGATCCTGCGGTGGCGCTCGAGCGGGCACTGGCCCTGACTCCTCCCGATGGGTTGGTGGTGGTGACCGGCTCCATCTATCTGGTTGGCAAAATACGCGCCGGATTGGTGGCGGAAAACGACTGCGAGGCGGAGGCGTTGCACGCATGACTGCCACCAGGCAAACCCAGCTGCCTCTGGGGGTCCGGTTGCGTTCCAATATTCTTCGCGCGCCCTGGTTCTTTCTTTCCACCGGATTCTTCGGCTCCCTTTCCCTGCTGGCCTCCTGCTTTGAAAGCGATGGCCGCCTGCAACACCGGATCGCGAGGATTTGGGCCCGGGTGTCGCTCTTGATCGCGGGCGCTCCGGTCACCGTGGTAGGCAGGGAGCATTTACTGCCGGTCGCTATTTACGCGGCCAACCATTCGTCCTTCATGGACATCCCCGTGATTTTCAGCAGCCTGCCTTTCCCCTTCCGCATCCTCGCCAAGGAGAGCCTTTGGAAGTGGCCTTTCATTGGGTGGCATTTAAACCGGTCGGGGCAAATTCCGGTAGAGGAGGAAGGCGCAGGTAGTTCAATCGCCGGCTTGAACCGGGCGCTGCGAGCGCTGCGATCAAGCACACCGCTCTTTATCTTTCCCGAGGGCGGTCGCACCGAGGATGGAAATCTGCAGCCGTTCATGAATGGTCCGGCCTTTCTGTCGATCCGCGCTCACATGCCTATTGTTCCCATGGCACTGATCGGTACGCGAGAGCTGTTGCCCATCCATGCGGGTCACTTTCGCCCGCGGCCGGTCACACTCGCGATCGGAGAACCGATCGATCCCGCGAATTACACGATTCGCCAGGTACCGGCATTGACCGCGAAGCTTTATGACGAAATCTCCCGATTGCAGCGCCAGTATGCCGGGCAGCCGCGGGCCGCGGCCGAAAGCGTTCTCGAGCAACCGATATCGGGGACCTAGATAGACGATAGACGTAGATACAGGAATGTAACTACAGGAATGTAAACATTATGACGTCCTCTCCTCCACGCATTGCCATCCCCGTACCCACCTCGATCGATCACGAATACAACGAGCTTGCCTGGAAGCAGTATGCTGCGGCAATCGAGCGTGCCGGGGGAGTCGCCGTCCGAGTGCCGTTGGACGAGCCACAGGAGGCATTGGCGCGGATCGCCTCCTCCTGCGCGGCAGTCCTGCTTCCGGGAAGTGGAGCTGATGTCGATCCGGAAAAGTATGGCGAGCAGCCGATCGCTGCCTGCGCGGCCAAAGATCCAGCGCGCGAGGCGGCGGACGAACTCTTGCTGCAAGACGCTTTTAACCTGCAGAAGCCGATTTTTGGGATATGTTATGGTCTTCAGTCGCTCAATGTTTGGCGCAATGGGACGTTGATCCAGGATCTTCCGCAGGCTTTAGCCGTGAGTGATCCGGGGCGGAATCGAGAGACGATGCTGGCGGATCACAAAGCCGGACGAACGGTTCTCAAAGCTCACCCGGTAACGCTCTGTCCGGGTTCCCGGTTGGCCGCGATTCTAGCCGATGCCTCCGATGTTGAGCACACAGCCGATTTCTCCAGGATTTCTGTGAATTCAAGCCACCATCAGGCAGTCGGCCGGCCCGGCGACCAGCTACGCACGGTGGCAAAGAGCCCAGCGGATGGCGTGATTGAGGCCCTCGAAGGTGAGGTTGCGGAACAATTCGTCCTGGGCGTTCAATGGCATCCCGAGCGCAGTTATGAAGAGAGCTCGGCTTCGCGGGCGCTTTTCGCTGCCTTTGTCCAGGCAGCCGCGGCGTGGCGGCCCCGGCCCATTGAAGAATCCATCGCAAAATAACTTGGCGCGAGGCAATTGGGAAGGAGTCGACCGCGTATGGCGCTGACGGCATTGCAGCAGATCGAAACGGCTTTCGGCGTCGCCGGACTCGACTCGCTTCCCGATGGTGCGAACGAACGCTTTCGGCTCTACCTCGAGTTGCTGCTTCTGTGGAATCAGAAGATGGCGCTGACAGCCGTTCGTACGCCCGAAGAAATCGTCAAGCGCCACTTTGTGGAATGTGCCTTTGTCGCCCAGCATCTTCCCCGAGAAATCGGCACCTTGCTCGATTTCGGCTCGGGGGCGGGCTTTCCGGGGATTCCCATTGCAATCTGCCGCCCGGAGATCAAGGTAACTCTGGCCGAATCGCAGCAAAAGAAGGCCGCGTTTCTCGAAGAGGCGGTACGGTTGCTGGGTATTTCTAGCGAGGTTTTTGGTCGCCGTGTCGAAACGATGCCGGACACGCGCGGCTTCGATGCCGTGGCCTTGCGAGCCGTCGACAAGATGCAGCGCGCTTTATCGGTGGCCCGTCCGCGGGCAAGCAAGTTTCTCGTTCTTATCACGACGGAGCAGGCGCGAAAAATCCACGAGTCCCTCGTAAAAGATTTTGTGTGGCAGGAACCGGTGCCGCTTCCCTATGGGATTCAGTCAATTCTGTTGCTCGGGGCAAGGCAGGATGCAGCCTTGTCACAGAAGCTCTAGGCTGTTCCACGTGGAACATTTTGGCGGGCAATCGGGGATTCCGTGAAGTCTTTTAGCCAAGGGTGAATTGACGGTGACCCCTGGATCGGGCGAACCGGCAAAGCGGGGTCCCCGGCAAGCTGTGCTTGCTGGGGTGGAAGAGGGCGGAGTGCGACAGACTGCGGGAAAACGCGCCGAAGCAACAAGCGATGCGCTAGAGAATGTCTGGATCGGCAATGAGCCACGCTAGGCCTTGTGCATTCAATAGGCCGCCGATCTGTTTTCCGTAGTCTGTTAAGCGCGGGCACTGCAATATGATGTTCCACGTGGAACACAAGAAAGTTTTCCACCGGCAACCCATTTTGGAACGTTCGGCGCCCCGCTGTCCCAAGGCTGCTATACCCTTAAAAAATAACCACTTCCTCCTCCTTGAGGGTTCAGCCGCAGAACTTCTCCACAGATGGGGACCGTTTATTCACAGTGGTTTCCGATTGCTCATCAGGACCTTCGCTCGGTACTCTCGACATCATAGCCATGGGCAAAGTCATCGCCGTTGTAAACCAAAAAGGTGGGGTTGGAAAGACCACTACCGCCATCAATCTCTCCGCCGCGATCGCTCTCGAAGGTCTCTCCTGCTTACTCGTCGACTGCGATCCGCAGGCAAATTCCTCGAGCGGCCTTGGCTTCACGCGAGATGAGAATCGCAGCTCGACCTATGACGTGCTGATAGGTGAGAGTTCCGTCGCCGATGCCGCGCTGAAAACCGAGATCGATCTCCTCAAGCTCGTTCCCGCCAGCCACCACCTCATCGGAGCGACCGTCGAACTCATCCAGGTTGAGCGGCGCGAATACCGCCTGCGCGAGGCGCTGGCCAATGTCCGGGAACAATACGACTTCATTTTTTTAGACTGCCCGCCCGCGCTCGATCTTCTGACCTTGAACGCACTGGTGGCCGCCGACCGCTTGCTGGTCCCTATGCAGGCGGAATACTTTGCGCTCGAAGGCATCAGCGAGCTGCTTACCACTCTTGGCCGGGTGCAGGCCGCCTTTAACCCCGGTTTGGATATCGAGGGCGTCGTTCTCACGATGTACGATGAGCGGACCAACCTGGCGCAACAGGTCACGGAAAACCTCAAAAACTTCTTCGGCGCAAAACTGCTCAAGACCGTCATCCCGCGCAACATCCGTCTGGCAGAGGCCCCGAGCCACGGCAAGCCCGCTCTGCTCTACGATCCACGTTCCCGCGGCTCGGATAGCTACCGCGAACTGGCTGAAGAGATTCTCACCCGCAACAATGTCGTCAGCCCCCAATCGAAGGCCCGGAAATTGGCGCCGGTCGCCAAGCGGGAATCCAAAGTACGCTTCTGGCCATACGGATAACTCCTGGCCGCACGGGCGCGCCACGCGGTTAAGATGGATTCCGCGATAGTCCGTACCTTCGGAAGAAAACAGCAACACTCGCGCATGCGCCTTCAAGCAGATCAGGTCTTAGTCTTTTCAAATTTCGAGGCGGAAGAAGATGAATCTCCTCACTGATACGAACAAACGTCGTGCCCTCGGCAAGGGTCTGGAATCCCTCCTTCCCGGCCGCGCTCCATCGGCTCCTGCATCCGTCCCTGCACCCTCCGCTGAAAGCGCGCAACCTTTTGAGATCGCCGTCGATCGGATCGACCGCAGTCCTTTCCAAACGCGCACTCGTTTTGATGACGCAGCCCTCAAGGAGCTTGCCGCCTCGATCGCGGCCACCGGAGTGGTGCAGCCAATCCTGGTCCGCATACTGCCCAATAAGCGCTATCAGCTCATCGCCGGCGAACGCCGCTGGCTTGCCTCCAAACTGGCCGGCAAAGAGAGCGTTCCGGCCATTCTCAGAAACATCTCCGACGAGCAGGCCATGGAGATCACCATCGTTGAGAATCTCCAGCGCGCCGATCTGAACCCGATCGAACAGGCCCGGGCCTATGACCGGCTCAGCCGCGAGTTCAAGATGACGCAGGAAAGCATGGCTCAGCGCACCGGTAAAGATCGTGCTTCGGTCGCGAACTTCCTGCGTCTGCTGCGCCTGCCTCAGGAAACCCAGAACAAAGTGGAATCGGGCGAGCTTTCCTTTGGCCATGCCCGCGCGCTGCTCTCACTCGATTCTTCCGAGGCGATCCTGAGCGCGACACAGAAGGTCACCGCGCTTTCGATGTCGGTGCGCCAAACCGAAAGCTACGTGCAAGGCCTTCTTCATCCGGAAGAGAAGAAGCGTAGAGAAGAAAGGGAGAAAGAGCCATTGGATCCCAATGTGCGCGAGGCGCGCGACCTGTTGCAGCGCGCTCTGGGGCTCAAAGTTCGCATCGAGGATAAAAATGGACGGGGCCGGGTGATCATTGAGTATGGACGCCTGGAAGACTTCGACGCGCTGCTCAATGCCATCGCTCCCAAATAGAGTCCCATCGGCGTTCGCCATTTCACCGGCAAAGGAAAGCGTTCCTCTTGAAGCTTCTCGTAGGCATAGAAGTGGTCTCATATAGGGGTTCAGGGTTTGCGGATGGCGCACGAGCCCCGCTTCGGTGGCGGGTCTCGCCCGTGGCCAAGGAAAGTTCTACGGGTTTATGAAACCACTTCTAGGTAATTTGCTACTGTCACTGTTCCGTAAAGACTGTTGCGGCTCCTCCTCTTCGGCAAGTGCCCGCCTCGCCCGCCAAGCCAAGGCAGCCAAGGAGACTGGCAAGACCCAGAAGACCAGGACGGTGCGATGAAGTTCGACGCCGTGCTCTTTCGCATCCGCGCCTTGCTCTTTCTCGCCTTCTACGTGCTCGGATTTCTCGCGCCGTGGGAATTCTTGTGGCGTGCGCCGGGCACGCGGCCCAGCACCGTCTGGCTCGCTTCGTCCACACTGCTTGCCCGTACCGGCAGGGCCGGACTTGGTTCTGCAACGGTCACGGTTACCATCTTCGCGCTCGCCTGCATGGCCCTTGGAGCGATCCTCCGCATCTGGGGAACCGCGTATTTGGGTGCGGGCGTCATGAGCAGCCGGGCCATGCATGGAAACCAAGTGGTTGCCGCCGGGCCTTTTCGCTCTGTGCGCAATCCCCTCTATCTCGGCAGTTGGCTCTTCGCGGTGGGCGTCTCTTTCCTTATGCCGCCGTCCGGCGCCCTCTTCTTCATCATCGCAACGAGTCTGCTGATTTTCTTTCTCATTCGCGGAGAGGAGCGCTTTCTCTCCTCCCAGCTGGGCAGCCCTTATGAGGAATATCGCCGCCTTGTCCCCCGTTTCGTGCCGCGTCTGCTGTCCCGTTCGGGCACGAGGATTCCCCCTTCGGGCATCAGGCCGCACTGGCTCCAAAGCCTGATGGCCGAAGCGCTCATGGCCAGCTTTACTGTATGTTTTGCTATCTTCGCGTGGCGCTACAACGTGGGCATCCTGCTGCGCTGCCTGCTCATCTGTTTCGGCGCCGCCTTGGTCCTGCGAGGCTTCATAGGGCACAGTGCTCAGAGCACAGAGCACAGTTCTGAGCCCTGAGACTCTGAGCCCTGTGCGCTGAGCCCTGAGCACTCTGCTCTGAAAAAATCCCGTAAAGTAGGAAGAGGATGTGGCGCAAGTACTACGCACGCTGGATGTATCGCTGGGAGACCGCGCTGACCATGCGCGACAGCAATCGTATTGTGCGGCCGGTGGAGTGGGGCTTCGAGTGGCTTTTGGATTTCAGCCAGCGGCACGGCCTCGATTCCACCGGCCTCGACCCCGCCGATCATGACGCCTGCGAAAGGGCGATGCTCGAGTTGAACGAGCTCATCATCCGCCAGAGCGGCGATTTCTTCGCGTACCGGCGGCCGGCGGACTTCGCGCTCGAAGAGCGGCACCCACAGCTCTTTCCCACAAACGTCCGCCCGAAAACTTTGCAAAGGGAGGCCAAGCTTCGCCGGAGGGCGGTCGAAGGCAAGCTCAAGAAGGCGCAATTTCTGCGCTTTACTTCCCCGATACGCACTCCGTATCCGGAAAACGACCGGGTCAATGCCCGATGGTATCCCGCGCCGCGCGAAAAGATGTCTGGCAAGCCGAAACAGGCGATCATTGTGATGCCGCAATGGAATGCGGATGCCTTCAGCCACAACGCCCTTTGCCGAGCCTTCAACCGCTTCGGAATTTCCGCGCTGCGCTTGAGCAAGCCCTATCACGATATTCGCCGTCCGGCGGAGCTCGAGCGCGCCGATTATGCCGTCAGCGCGAATGTGGGGCGCACCATCGCCTCCTGCCGGCAGGCGGTCATCGATATCCGCTGCGCGCTCGACTGGCTGGAAGAACAAGGCTATGAGCAATTCGGAATTCTGGGCACCAGTCTCGGCTCCTGCTATGCCTTCCTCGCGAGCGCGATCGATAGCCGCATCCGCGTGGATGCGTTCAATCATGTCTCGATGTCTTTCGGAGAAGTGGTGTGGACGGGCCAGAGCACGCGGCATATCCGGGAGGCGTTTCAAGATGTTGGCATGACTCAGGAGCGGTTGCGCAACCTGCTATCCGCCATCAGCCCGGCTTTTTACATGGACCGCTTCGCCCTGACTCCCAAGAAGGTCCTGGTAGTCCATGCCACCTACGATCTGACTTTCCTCGAACAGTACTCCTTGCAGGTTCTAGAGAATTTCCGCCGGCGCGGCGTGGACTTTGTCTCCAAAGTATTGCCCTGCGGGCATTACACCACCGGCGAAACTCCGTACAAGTTCATCGATGGATGGTATTTGGGTTCGTTCGTCTATTCGGCTTTTAAGCAATTGGCGGAGAATCATCCTTCCGCGATGCCGCAGGAGTCAGCGGAGAAGCAGGAGTTGGTGAAGGGCTGAGAGCTTGTCGAAAATGCGCCGAAGCAACGAGCTCCTAGAGCGTTTTGCGGTCAAAATGGCGCAAGAGGCCAAGCAGTCAGCTCAGCTTATCCCAATCATCTGGATGAATGTGAGCCTGATTCAGGATGCTACGCAAGGTGCCAACTGGGATTTCGCCTTTCCGGGGCACAATGGCGGTGTCCACGGTTTGGCCAAGCCGCCGCACAAACTTGACGTGACTGCCCTTCTGGCTAGTTTCGATGAACCCCGCGGCCTCAAGCCGGCGTTTAACCTCGCGAAATGGCAGGGGACTAAGCCGCCCCAACCTCAACCTCGATCGTGCGAACTTTGGCGGGGCGAGTAGCTTGCGGCGGCTCGAAGTGAAGTTCAAGCGCTTCCTTCAAATTGGCGAATGCCTCTTCCTCAGTCTCGCCTTGGCTGGCGACGTCGACTTCGAGACACTGAGCGACATACCAGTTTCCTTCACGCCAGACGGTTGCGGCAAATGATCGTTTCATAAGTACATTCTTTCACAGGACGCCCGCACTTCAGGAACTCGTTATCGACTTTAGTTGTCACCAAAGAACGAGAACGCGGGATTGACAGCGGACTAGACCCTGTCGTCCTGCAATCCAGCCATGCTCACCACTTGCTTCCCGTTGAGGCGGTACAATTTCCTTATGTCCAACCGAATAGAACGCCGTCTCCAAGAAACCGACCCTGAGATTGCCGCGGCCATCGATCGCGAGGTTCACCGCCAGCATGAAGGGCTGGAGATGATCGCCTCGGAGAATTTCGTGAGCGAGGCTGTGCTTGAGGCGGTAGGCTCGGTTTTCACCAACAAGTATGCCGAGGGCTATCCGGGCAAGCGCTACTATGGCGGTTGCGAATACGCCGACGTGGTCGAAAACCTGGCGCGCGATCGCGCCAAGCAGCTCTTTGGCGCCGATCACGCGAATGTGCAGCCGCATTCGGGCTCGCAGGCCAACGCTGCGGCCTACATGGCGGTGATCCAGCCCGGCGACACGATCCTGGGCCTGGACCTGGCACACGGCGGGCACCTGACGCATGGGCACAAGCTCAGCTTTTCGGGCAAGCTCTACCACGCTGTCTTCTATGGGGTGGAGCGCGAGACCGAGCGGATCGACTATGACCAGCTCGAAGCCATCGCCCAGCGGGAGAAGCCGAAGCTGATCATCGGCGGCGGCAGCGCCTACCCGAGGACCTTCGATTTTGCCCGGATGCGGCAGATTGCCGACAAGGTTGGCGCGCTGCTATTGATCGACATGGCCCACTTTGCCGGGCTGGTGGCGGGCGGCGTGCACCCCTCGCCGGTACCCCATGCGCAAATCGTAACCACCACCACGCACAAGACTCTGCGCGGACCCCGCGCCGGCATGATTCTTTGCCAGCAGCAATTTGCCGCCGCCGTCGATCGAGCCGTCTTTCCCGGTGAACAGGGCGGCCCGTTGATGCACGTGATCGCCGGCAAGGCGGTAGCCCTTCACGAGGCGCTCGATTCTTCGTTTGCGCAATACGCCAGACAAACTGTGAGCAATGCGAAAGTTCTGGCCGAGACCCTAGGCGACCAGGGGTATCGTGTGATCTCAGGCGGCACCGACACGCATTTGATGTTGGTCGACGTCTTCAGCAAAGGCATCCTGGGCAGCGAAGCCGAACGCGCGCTCGGGGAAGCGGCGATCACCGTGAACAAGAACGCGATCCCCTACGATACCAACCCGCCGCTCAAGCCGAGCGGCATCCGCGTGGGCACGCCTGCCTTGACGACCCGCGGCATGCGTGAGGCCGAGATGCGGACGATTGGCAAATGGATCGCGGAAGCGCTCGAGCGGCGCACCGATCCCCAGGCACTTGGCCGCATCCGCGGACAAGTGCTCGAGCTGGTTGAGCAGTTTCCGTTATACGGTTGGCTGCGAGAGCCGGAGACCGTCTCAATATCACAGGGCCCGCGCTGAAGCGCTTTGCCCTCTTGCTCTGCTCGCCCCTTCCGAGGGCTCGCTCCGCAATTCACCCTCTGCTTCTATTGCAGGGCTTCGCGGTGAAGCCGCTCTCGCCCTCTTGCTTTGCTCGCCCCTTCCCAGGCTCGCTCCGCAATTCCCCCCCTAATTGTGATCCCGAGCGCAGTCGAGGGATCTGCAGTTTTCTTTCTGTCCCGGTCGCAAACCTGGGTGCCCCATCCTCGCGTAGCGAGGGTGGGAGACCATCACGGCGCTCCTAATATCACAGGGCCCGCGCTAAAGCGCTTTGCCCTCTTGCTTTGCTCGCCCCTTCCCAGGGCTTGCTCCGCAATTCACCCTTTGCTTCTCGTTCAGGGCTTCACCGCGAAGCCCTATACCTATAAGAAAAAAACCTGTAGGCATACACCGCCAGGTTCAGCACACAAACCATCACTCCGCACATGACGATGAGCTCGACGGAAAGATTGGGATAGACGATCCGATCGAGATAGTGCACCAGAAAGCTGCCGGAGTAGGGCACAATCCCGGCGCGCGTCTCGAAGGCGGTTTCTGCCATCGTGAGCGGGCAGGGCCATGGCCCGAGCTCGACCACGATCCCCCAAACGAGCGAGGCAATGTGCAGTGCGGTGAGCCGCGGCCGTCCGCGTGTAACGAATGCGCCGACCATGACAAAAAGGATCCAGGCGAGGTGGATCGAGAGCATCAACCCCGCTGCTATCGTGTCGAGGTGCTTCCCCATCTCCGACGATCATACGGCGAAGTCCTTCGTGGACGGCGGGACGCGGCTTCGCGCCTCAACTTCTGCGGTATCGAACGGAGAGCGAAGTGCTGGCCGCTGAGCACCGACAACTGAGCACTGAGCACTGACAACTGCAAGAGCACTGTCCAGGCGAGAGCGGCTCACCGCGGGCCCCGTATAAAAGCTGAGGGTGAATTGCGGCGTGGGTGAATTGCATGTGAGCCCCTGAAACCGGGCTCACATGCAAGAGGGCGAAGCGCTTTAGCGCGGGCCCTGCAATATTAGGAGCGCTGGGAAGGCGCGAGCAAAGCAAGAGGGCGAAGCGCTTTAGCGCGGGCCCTGCAATATTAGGAGCGCTGGGAAGGCGCGAGCAAAGCAAGAGGGCGAGAGCGGCTTCACCGCGGGCCCCTGAATATTAGGGAAAGGGTGAATTGCGGAGCGAGCCCTGGGAAGGGGCGAGCAAAGCAAGAGGGCAAAGCGCTTTAGCGCGGGCCCTGAAATATTAAAGTGGCGCTGGTGGCGTATTTTTCCAGATGGCCAGGACGGCCTTACCATAGGCCCCGTATTCCTGAATGCCCGAGGCGGAAAGCTCAACCACTGCCCAGCGATCGTCGAGCAACCGCGTCGGCGACTGGTATGCAACCTGCCAGCGATCGAACTCCGGTCCCGAGCTGTGCCGGAGGTACCTGCACAACTCCCCGCTAGCGATTCCATTCGCGGCCTTGGCCACCAGGACCGGTTCATGGTCTGGCCGGCCATGCGGCACGGCATGCGCGCTCGCCGCACCGCTGCGGATCATACGGGTGATTTCGGCTTCGGCCTCGCGGAGCGTGCGGGCGGTGACGTTGGTCTGCACGTCCGCCCCGACAAATGCTCTGCAAAAGTAGCCGGCATCGTGATTCATGCGATCACCATGGCAAAAAAATCTTCCATCGCCGCCCTCCGCTCGGTATTCAGAGCCTGGCGACGGTTCCATTGAAGCACCGTAGAATCTTGATATTACTCTTGAGGGTATAGCATTTTCACTTTAGGCGTAAGCGGGAAAGCGGCTCCGGCGCGGCTGTTCCATCAAGAACGGCCGTCCTGGGGAGCTTGTTGAAAAATGCGCCGAAGCAACGAGCGAGGCGCGAGATACCTCACGGTAAAAGTGAGAACGCTTTCGCTCAAGGGGGATTGGTTACGTGCAGGCTTCTTCGACGGGCGTTCGCTATGCTGCCGTTGCAGCGGCAAATCCGCATATTGAACACTTTAACAGCGACATATCGTTCGCTGGCGCGTTTGGTAGGTCAGGGCTTTAGCCCTGACCTTTAGGGTCCGGTGTCGCCGCCGCCACCGCCACCGCCGCCACCACCACCACCGCCCAGGTTCCACGAGTTCGAAAGCATCGCTTGGCTGCCGCTCGTCGAAGCTTGGAGCATCGCCTCTACGCCGCCGATGATGGTCACCGCCGTCACGCTGCCAGGAGCTGTGCCGTCGGTTGCCACGAGCATCACCGCATTTCCCTTTTCATAATCCTTCATCGTAACGGCTGGCGCGCGGGCCAGGAACTGCGCTGGATCGGCTCCCGCCCGGCCTTGTCCACCGCCACCCGGGGCGGCGCCGCCGGTCTGCGCGCCCTGACCCTGCTGATCGACCGCACCTCCACCCGCACCTCCACCCTTGAGCCGCGCGGCGATCCTCTGCGCGATGGCCGGGTCAAGCTTTTTCATCTCCGTGTTGGGCGTGATCTGAACGGTTAGCTGGTGTTTCGTGGCCAGGTCAGTCAGCGTCATCGTCGAGGCTGCGGGGTCGAGCGAAACGATGGTTCCGGCGATGTTGCGGAAGGTCCCGCTCACGATCTCCTCTGCCTGCAAGCTCTGCCCGTCCGCGCTCTTCGTGCCGCGAGCCTCGAGCTGGTCGCCGGGCTTGATGGCGTTCAGAGGCGCCGGCTTGGCATCGTCAAAGCTGACCGACTCCGGGGAGTAACGCCGCAGAATCGTGTTGGGCGAGGTCTGAATGTCCATGGTCTGCTTGCCGGCGGCTGTCGAAATCGCGATGGTGCCGTCCGCTGCATTCACTGACTTGACCAGGCCCCCGACACCCCGCTTGCGCCAGTCGTCGCGTTGCTCTTGCTGCTTTTGAACGATGTCGCCGTGCTTGATGGCGATCAGCGTGGAGGCGATGATCTGCTTGCCATCCTCACTGGGGGTGCCCCGGGCGAGCACGCGATCCCCTGTCTGGAGACCGGTCAACTCGAAAGGGCTCGCCGAGGCGAGATTCGTTTGACCCGGTTCAATGCGTAACAGCCGCGCGTCGTCGCTGAGCGTGACCTGCATGGTGGCGCCGGCATCGCTCTTGACGGTAAGCGCCCTGCCCGCGATCGACTGGACCGTACCGAGAAAGCTCGCCACCTTGGCCCCGCCCGGCTGAGCGGCTTGAGCGGCGAAGGCTCGGGGACTTTGAATGCCCATGGGAATGCTCATGAGCAAGGGGAGGCATAGACCCAGAAACACAGCATGTATACGTATCATTGGCGTCATCTGGCGCACCATCATTTTTCGCATTGCTGTCTCCCCTCGGCCGGCTCGGCGTTTGGCAAAAGCCGGTGAAGAATCAACCTGAAATGTTGGCAGTGCTCAAAACGGAATCCCTATTCCGATTCCCCGTCGGACCACACCCGAATGAGCCTATCTCTCTGTAGCTGCCGGCGTTCCACGGGGGAGCACCTGCGATTGCACCTCGAATTTAGTATTCGGGTGATTGGTTTTGACCGAAATCGGTTGCAGCTCCTTCTTCGGTTGCGTAACAAAGCTTAACTCATATTGGTTTTGCAACTTCCGTTGAATATCGGAAAGAAAAGGCGTGAATGAAACCGGGTTCCCAAAGCCCAGATAATAAAGCTGACCGCCCGTGCTGCTCGAGACTTGAGTGAGGTAGTTCTGGCCGACATCGGCTGCCAGGCCGCTCCTCCCATACCGTCCTGCCCCGGTGAAGTAAATGGAATAGACGATGATGCCGGCCTTTTGCGCGTCGCTGATCGCACTATTGACGTAAGGGTCCTGGGGATCATAGCGCCGGCCGTTGTAAGGATCGACGCCATTGGTGACCATGATGACCTCGCGGCGCAGGTTCGAGCCAGGGGGAGTCGGCCAACGCTTGATCAGGTCCGAGAGGCAAAAATACGGGCTGGCATCGACGCCCGCCCCGCCCAGGGGCAATCGCAGGGCGTTCATGGACGCATTCCGGTCGGTGGTGAATCCTGTCACCAGGTCTGCAATGCCATTTCGCATATAGCCTACGGCGACGTTGGTGTTGGGTGGCAACCCGTCGAAGAAACTCTTGATTTCATTGAGGTAGAGACCCAGCGAGGCCCGCGAAGAGTCGTCCAGCAGCAGAACCAGCTCGAGGCCGGAGCGGGGGCCGCGCAACGGGATCCATCCGGTAATCTGTTGTGGTTTTCCGGCGAGACGTACCGTGACACTCTGCTGAGGAACGTCCGTGGTCTCACTCGATTTCGTGGTCGCCGTAACCACGACGTGAACGGCCGCGTCCTCCTGCCCCAGCAGAACGGAGGGAGCAGCAAAAATACCCAGGAACGCCGCCAACAAAGCGACGGGTGCGAGCATTCCCGGCGACGGACACTTAATCTTCATCATTCTTCCATCCCGACGGCGACTCGTTCCTTACCCAGCTCCGGGTGAGTTGTTCTCGAAGCCAGCGCGCCATCTCTAAGAATTTGACGCGGCTCGATGACGGAAAGTGACGGAAAGTACACCCATATACCGGTCAGGTCCCCCATTATCTCTAGTTTATCGTCTCCCTGTCGCCCTCTGCTATCCTCAAAATGGCCGAAATCGGTCGGGTACGCCATCGCGGGAGTCTCTCCTCTTTGGCTCAAGTGCCGTCGATTCCGCGCTTTTGAGAGCGATTCTGCGCTAGCGGAGAGTATGAGGGTCTGACATCTGATGGCTGATCTGAAGGCTATCAAGGCGGCTACCCCGGTCGCGGCGGATCCCCCGCTTTGCGTCGACCTGGACGGCACCCTCGTGAAATCCGATACCTTGATCGATTCGCTGCTGGTGCTGGCTCGCGGCCACCCCGCCGCCTTCTTCCATACCCCGCTGTGGGCATGGAAGGGGAAGGCCTTTCTCAAGGGTCAAGTGGGCTCCGCGATTGCATTAGATGTCGCGCATCTGCCTTACAACCGCGCCTTGCTCGATTATCTCCACAGTGAGGTCGCAGCGGGCCGCAAACTCTACCTTACAACTGGGGCGGATGCTCTGTTGGCCCGGCGGATTGCGGCACACCTCGGCCTCTTTGAGGACGTGCTGGCCAGCGATGGCAGAACCAACCTCACCGGGCACGCAAAGCTTGCGCTGATGGAAAACCGCTTCTCTGCGGAAGGCTTCGACTACGTCGGGAATGCAATTCCCGATGTGCCGCTGCTCCGGAGCGCCCGGCAAGCGATGCTGGCGAACCCCAGCCTGAGGCTGAGGGGGCTGCTGAAATTCAAAAAGATCCCGGTGGCGAGAAAGTTCGTGGACCGCTCGAGCCGGGTCGCCTCGGCGGCCAAAGCGATTCGCGTGCATCAGTGGGCGAAGAACGTATTGGTTCTTCTGCCGCTGTTGCTCGCCCACTCCCTGCGCCGCGCCTCCGTATTGGCCGCCCTGGCCGCATTCATCTGCTTTTGCCTTACCGCTTCGGCAACCTACATTCTGAATGACCTGCTCGATCTTGAGACTGACCGGAGGCACTTGACCAAGCGGCGGCGCGCCTTCGCCGCGGGAAATCTTTCCGTGCCGGCCGGCCTGGGCATCTCGTTGGCCTTTCTTGCGGTCTCCGCGGTCATCGCCGGTTTTCTGCCACTGACCTTCTTGTGGTATCTGCTGCTCTATCTGGGGACAACGCTCGCCTATTCCCTGGCGCTCAAGCGCGTGGTGCTCGTGGATGTGATCATTCTGTCCGGCCTCTACACCATTCGCATGCTGGCGGGCGCGGCGGCCACGGCCACAAGAGTTTCGCCTTGGCTTGCCGCCTTTGCCATCTTCCTCTTCCTCAGCCTGGCAATGGTCAAGCGCTTCAGCGAATTGCAGAACCTGCATGCCCGCGGAATGACCCCGGCCAACGGTAGAGGATATCTCGTATCCGATATCGAGCAGCTGCGCAGCTTTGGAACCTCGAGCGCGTATGCCTCGATTTTGATTTTTGCACTCTATATCAATGGGCCGGACGTGGCTATGCTCTACCACCATCCTGCTCGTATGTGGCTCATTACTCCACTGCTCATCCTGTGGCTTAGCCGGATTTGGCTGTTGGCCTCGCGCGGGTTGCTCGATGAGGATCCAGTGGTCTTTGCCCTCACCGACCGTATGAGTCTCCTGATGGGCGTAGGGGTGATGCTCATCGCCATCGCGGCGCTCTAGGACGCATAAGCTCTAGGGTGCATAATTTGTCATCTCGCCTGTCCCGGCGTGCCGTGGAACCGGACCGGAGCGGAGCGAAGTGGAGAGACCTACATTCGCATGACATAATTTGTCATCTTGACGGGGGCGGAGTGGAGAGATCTGCGTTTTCACAGTTTGAATCCCAGTTTGAGTCCTGGGGACGCTATCCTAAGCTTCCGGCGAAGCTGCTCTCCCTCTTCTGGGCCGAGGAGTTTCCTCCCCGAATCGACGCCGGCGGCAAGATGCTGCCCGTGGGCATGGGACGCAGTTACGGCGACGTGTGCCTGCTCGAAAATGGGACCTTGCTGCGGACAACGCCTTTGGACCGCTTTCTCTCCTTCGACGCCGCTACCGGATTGTTGCGTTGCGAAGCCGGCGTCACCCTGGCCGAGATTCTGGACGCCTTCGTCCCGCGAGGCTGGTTTCTTCCGGTAACCCCGGGTACGAAGTATGTGACCGTGGGCGGCGCTATCGCCAATGATATTCACGGCAAAAACCATCACGTCGCCGGCACCTTTGGCCGGCACGTGCCTCGTTTTGAGTTGATCCGCTCCGACGGGCAGAGGATCGAGTGCAGCGCATCCGAGAACACGGATTGGTATAGCGTGACGATCGGAGGCATGGGCTTGACCGGCTTGATCAGTTGGGCCGAGGTGCAATTGCGCCCCATCCAATCGCGGAGACTCCGCTACAAAGGCACCAGGTTCATCGGTATCGATGAATTTGTGGATCTCTCCCGGGCTGGCGCAGGGAGCGAATATACCGTGGCCTGGATCGACTGTGTTGCCAAAGGGAAGAACTTTGCGCGCGGCATCTTCATGCAGGCCGACCACTTGGAAATTTCCGAGGACCTCACGCCTTCGCCCAAACCCAAGCTAAGCATGCCTTTCGACTTGCCCTCCGTCGTACTCAACCGTTTTTCGGTCGGCGCCTTCAATACGCTTTACTACAACAAGCAGTTGGAGAAACAGAAGACCGGGCTGGTCGACTACGAGCCCTTCTTTTACCCGCTCGACAGCATCCTCCATTGGAACCGGCTCTATGGCAAGGAAGGACTCTTGCAGTTCCAGTGCGTCTTGCCTTGGGGCAGGGATCAGAGGGGCATCGTGCGCGCGTTGGAAGCCATTACCAACTCCGGTCTCGCGTCCTTTCTCGCCGTCA
Organism: uncultured Acidobacteriaceae bacterium; assembly: GCA_963746665.1. Classification (GTDB taxonomy): domain Bacteria; phylum Acidobacteriota; class Terriglobia; order Terriglobales; family Acidobacteriaceae; genus PALSA-350. The sequence continues at coordinate 438,065 of CAVVBW010000002.1, forward strand.
TCAAAGTCTTTGGCGATGTTGGCTCTCCAGGGATGATGTCTTTCCCTGTTCCCGGCATCACGTTGGCGCTCGATTTCCCCATCCGGCCGGAGACGAGTTTCCGGCTCTTCGACAAGCTAGCCGATATCACTGCTGAGTTCGGGGGCCGGATGTATCCGGCGAAGGACGCGCGCATGAGCGCGCGCCACTTTCAACACTTCTATCCCCAATGGGAGGAGTTCTCCGCCTATCTTGACCCGGCATTCAGCTCGAGCTTCTGGCAGCGGGTAACGACTCGTGGCTAGACGCGCCCTTCCGTCACGCATTCTGCCCTCGCGAATTCTGGTCCTCGGCGCCACCTCGAGTATCGGCATCGCCACCATGCGTCAGCTCACTCTTCCCCAAGCCCGTTTTATGCTTGTGGCCCGCAACCCGCATAAGCTCACCGCGGTCGCGCAGGACTTGCTCACGCGCGGGGCGTCGGAGGTCGAGACATGGGTGCTCGATTTGGATGACACGGCGGCCCATCCGGAGATGTTCCGGGCCGCGGTGGAGCGGCTGGGGCAGATCGATCTCGCGCTCATCGCGCACGGAGTCCTGGGCGATCAGATCGCGGCCGAGGCGAACTTCGAAGTTGCCGCAGCCTCGCTCCATACCAATTTCACCTCCACCGTCTCGCTCATCACCTGGTTGGCAAACTACTTTCATGTCCAGCGCGCCGGGACGCTCGCCGTCATTTCCTCGGTGGCCGGCGACCGGGGCCGCAAGAGCAATTATGTGTATGGCGCGGCTAAGGGAGCGGTGAACATTTTTCTCGACGGCGTGCGCAACCGGATCGACCGGGATGGCGTGCAGGTGCTGACCATCAAGCCTGGATTTGTGGATACCGCAATGACGGCGAACGTGCCCAAAACAGCGCTCTTCGCCACGCCCGATCAGGTGGCCAAAGGAATCGTGAGCGCGATTGAAAAGCGCAAGGACGTGGCCTATGTCCCTTGGTTTTGGGCCGGGATCATGCTGATCATCCGCCTGGTTCCAGGCAGAGTCTTCAAAAAGCTGAATTTGTAGGGATTTGCCCAAGCGCCAGCGGCGAACCTGCTAACCGACTGCGGCGGCAGCAGTGCTTCTGCCGCCCTTTGGAGGCTTCCGGGCAGGGCTGAAGTCTATGGATACCTTCAGTTCGATAGATTGGCTCCTACGCTTCAATACCCTGATCTGAAGGTGTTCCTGAGGCACAAGTAAGATGGCATCACTGAGTGAGAGTAACAACTGCTGATCTGCGTTTGTTCGTGACCGTCGAGCAGGAGGGTCACTCGCGGAGATGATCGCGCCTAGGATGTTGAGGTTGAGTTGCAGTCCCGAACACAGTTTCCGTAGAGTCTCCGGAGTGGGGGTAGCCTCTCCTTTCTTGTAGAGGCTCAGGGATTGCTTCGTGATGCCAGTCATCTTGGCAACCCGTGACAATTCCCCTCGTTTGTCGGGAATCAATTTCTCAAGAGCCTCCTTTAGTCGACCGCGCAAACGGTCCTCATTTGGGGTCAGTTTTGGGCGACCAGAGCGCATCCTCCCATTGTTATTGACAAATATGTTTTGTCAATAACAATTGATGTCAATTATAATTGACGCATCTATCCACAGAGAATCGTCAAGAGCCCTATAATCCGTAGACGCACCCAATGGAGTGAGCGGGAGGTCGTTATGCTAAAAGCCACAGTGTCCGGCAGCTTCCACAGGCATATGGAGGCCATCTCGGCAGCGGTTTACGAACTGGCGGCTCACTCCGTTCGTGTGTTGTCTCCTGCGGACCCGCGCGTTGTTGCAGCACAGGGAGAGTTCCTGTTCGTAGCAAGCGACCGCGTCCGATCTATAAGGCTGGTTCAGGATAGGCATCTCGAATCGATTCGCTCCGCCGATTTTCTGTGGTTGGTCTGTCCCGATGGGTACGTTGGCCAATCCGCCTCGATGGAGATTGGGTTCGCCGCAGGTGCAGGTGTACCGATCTTTTCCACTCGACTACCCGCGGATCTGACTCTGCGTGAATATGTATCGATCGCCTCCTCCGCTGAGGATGCAGTTCGCACAATGGAAGCTCGTCCGCGGCATCATCGACCAGAAGGGTTGCTCATTGACCCCCATGCGTCCATCGAGGAGGCGCATGCGAAACTTGATAAACTGCGATCGGCGTTTTCACCCTCCCTGGACGGCACGGATTCGGCAACTATCGTTCGCCGTGAGCTTTCGAGGGTAGAGGCAAGTCTTATGTTGCCCACACCTGTGCAGTAGTGCCAAGCGGGTATATCTTCATCGCGCATGCCGTGTTAAGGGCCCACCCCAGGCCCCGGCGGTAATCTCGCGAGTAATTCATGGACGTTGCTTTTTATGCAGAGTTTCGACGACCTGACCGAAGCGCGACGACGTCTGCGAGTCTTTTGCCTATCGCACGCGCCGAGCCTGGAGAGCCAACGCTCGGGGCTTAGTTTTAAGCTCTTTCCGGATGAGGGCAGTCTCGACGATGGCGAGGTCCATCATCTGACGACAACTGCTACCTGTCTCAATTCTCTGCTCGGTGCCGGTACGAAAAAGCCATCTAATCTGGCTGACCTTTGTTCTGCGTTCGCAAAGAAGGCCCTTCTTCGCCCGGAGGAGAAGTGGAAGTCCGAAGGCTCCGCGGCAATCTATTGCAGGTGCCGCGCCCTCCCTTTTGTAATCGCCCATTCGGGAGAAATGGCAACTACGATCAAAAAACATGTTAAAACCATAGTTGCTCAGCTCAACACTCCTCCTAACCGCTTCGGTGTTGGAGAAGCAGAAGGTAGAAAAAAAGACCAATGGTATCCACCGAACGCATTTCATACCTATTGGACACTAAAGATCATTGAACTGCTGAAACAAGAGCAACGGAGCGAACTTAAAGAACTAGCTGGGAACCTGCAGAATCGTCGGGACGGTATGCTTCTGTGGACTCGGCAGCAACTGGGTCACCAGATTACTCTCCATTCTGCCTCTCCGGCATCCTCTATGTTGGATACCGACCAACTGGCATGGTCTCTGGCCGTCTTTCTCAAGTTTAGCGAAAACCTACACTCGAACCTTGAGAAACAGGATTTTGTGAAACAAGCGCTCAAGTGTCTGTTCTCCACGCAGATTTTAGGTGTCGGGACGTGGCAGCATTACAAACCGCTTTTCCACTACCTAAAAGCTGGCAACGCGTATTGCTACGTCTTCGAAACGTTCACGGAGTTGCTCGAATGTTCGCTAACAGGCGGCCCGGAGGCTGAAACGATTCGACAGATGCTTAAGCCGTACTGTAAGAACCTGCTCGATCTATGGTGTTATGCCGATGCGACGAAGATTCCCTTGCAACGCCCACAAATACCCCCCGAGTTCCAAGAGCCGTGTTTTGGCTGGTGCTCCGGGCACAGAACCAATGTGACTTCTGCAGAGAGCTGGGCTACAGCCAGCGTCTTTTCGTATGCACAGGCGCTGAGAAGGCTTCTAGGGATTTGGTGTCGGGAGGAAGCTATCTCAAGTCTAAACACTCCACCACAGCGCCACGCGCCCGACGCGGCAAAGGAGGAGATTGCGAAGCGCGGTAAGACATGGAGTACGGGGAGGGGCACCGTTTCAGAACAGCTCTTCACTCTCTTCATCAATTACGTACAGATGAATGGTTCCACGGACAAGCTGGAACCTGATAGCCAGCCTATTAAAGAGCACCAGGCACGCTCCGCGATCCTCTTCGGCCCTCCGGGTGCAAGTAAGACAACGCTAGTTCGCGCCCTTGCGGATACGCTCGAATGGAAATATATCGAAATCCATGCAAGTCACTTCGTAAAGGAAGGTCTCGCTAAGGTTCAGAAAACCGCTGACGAAATCTTCAAGCAGCTGTCGCAGCTAGATCATGCCATAGTTCTTTTTGACGAGATCGATGAGCTCGTGCGAGAGCGTGACATGGAAAAGGACGCGTTCGGGCGCTTTCTAACAACCAGTATGCTTCCAAAGCTTGCGGAGCTTTGGGAAGCCCGCAAAATCCTGTATTTTGTCGCAACCAATCACATCAACTACTTCGACAGCGCGATCATCCGCAGTCATCGGTTCGATGCCCTGATCCTTGTTAGTCCCCCTTCCTTCGACGCCAAGATCGAGCAGATGCAGTCGTTACTATCAGGTCTGGATGGTTTGGGGGAGTTGACATTTGAAACCAAGGAACACGATATACAGGAAGCACTGTTGGCACTAGATAGACAGAGCGCGGGTGTTAAGGGCCAGAAAAAACTCGAGCAATTGCGCGAGCAGAGCATCGATCCTCGGTTTGTTCTGGCGAAGTTTGCTCTGTTGCGCTGGGACGAATTGGAGGAACTGGCATTTCGGCTCGCGAGACTGTTAAAGCTGCAGTCCCCCATTTCAAAGTCAATATCGACGCAGACGCTTGCAGAAGCCTTGGTGGAGGTTGCCGATTCGGAATGGCGAAAGAACAAGAGCTATTTCGATTACATCCGAGATACGAAATCCGAACGAAGGGACTACCAGATGCCGAACGTTTGGGAAGTGACTAATCAGCCGGAGGAAGAAACCCCCGGACTGGTGAGGAAAAACAATAAGACGTGGCTAATAAGAGCCGTTGATTCTAAAGAGGATGTCCAGATACCTGGATTTAATCTCAAATTCTCAATTCCTGGCCGCGTCTCCATCGAGCCTGAGGCGACTCGCCCAAAATGATGGGCGAACAGCAAACGGAGATTCGAATATTGTCGCCTGAACTATATCTTTCGGTTCGTGACTCGGTACTTGCCGAGGTAATTGGCGATCGATCCGGATATTGGCCATGTAAGCCTACGGAGGATCCAATCTGGGGATTGGTTCGGATGATTGTCGCCCAGCAAGTTTCGACCCATCTGGCATGTACTATCGCCGATCGGCTGAGATCATCCTTTCCAACGATCACTGCCCCGCAACGAGATACGATTCCAAGCGTCACAGAGTTGAGGGCTTTTGGGCTACCCGAACGCAGGGCGAAGTCCTGCGTCGATATTTTGACGAGAGGTGATGAAATCCTGGAGAGGGTGCGTCAAGGCGCAACGTGGGACAGTGCTTTGGCCGGATTCAAGGGCATAGGGCCCTGGACGATCTCAACGTTCAAGGTCATGGTGCTGCGTGAACCAGATGTGCTTCCACTCGGCGACGTGGGCCTTGAGCGCGCAGTAAGGAACATATACGGCGATGGAGCTGATGTTCGGCAAATCGCAGAAAAGTGGAAGCCATACCGTTCGGTTGCCTGTTGGTATTTGTGGCAGACCCTTGGCAACCAGCAACTCGGATAATGAGGGCTTTCCCTCGAATGTTAACGCAATAGCTATCGCCAGCCGAAATCAAATTCCTTCGTTTCCTTTCATAAAGCGCGCTTCGGTGTACCTATATCGCACGAGCGGTTCGCGCCGCTGCCTCGGGACGCATGCGTGCTGGTAAATCGACTCCAGAGCGAACTCGCGTTAGACCATCGAAACTAACAGTTATGAACCGGCAGGGATGCTGTTTCGTGATTCCAATAAGATCCATCAGTCCGTCCGCAAATGTACCCCGCCAGCTCAAATAGTCGTGTCCGCCGACAAACTGTTGATAGTGGACTTCGTATCCTTTCGCCAGCAACACGTCTCGCATATCCCGGCTCGTCTCAAGGGTTCCACCACCAGTCCCATTCGAGTCGAATTCAAATGACCCTGCGTCCAGATAGAACCGGAGAGGCAATTTTGGGCTCGCGATAAACTGCTTGGCCATCCATCCCGTTTCCGTGATCACTCCGTCCGGTATGGCCCCTGGATGGTCAGGAGCCCACCAAAATGACCCGACTGTCATAAAACGTTTGTGAAGACTTCGGGATGTCTATAGCCCGCATACACCGCTGCGAGCAGCCCATCCATATCTACCGCCATCTTGCTATGCTCGCGCTGCAATTTTCACCCCTTACATTCCGTTCGGTACCGCCGCTCTCCGGCGCGTGAGCAACCACGAATGGCCGCGAATCGGGGTCCCCGGCAAGCTGTGCTTGCTGGGGTGAGAAGCCGCGTCTGCGGGATGGCAAATCCCCATGGATGGCAGATCCGCCGCGCGGCAAGCACAGGTTGGGAATGTGATGCTAAAATGTATCACATGAAGACAGCCTCGCTTCGAGATTTGCGCTACAGCTTCAAAAGGGTCGAGCACCTTTTGCGCCAAGGGGAAGAAGTTCAGATCACCAAACGACGTCGCGTCATCGCCCGTCTCGTGCCGGAGCGGACTCCGGCTTCGCCGGAGCTGCCGGACTTCCTAGGGCGACTGCGGGCCATCTATGGAACCAAGAAACTAAAGGTTAGCGGTGCAGACCTGATAAGCGAGGATAGGGCCCGCTATTGAATATTTACGTGGACTCCAGCTTTCTGGTCTCTTTGTACAGCGCGGATGCCAATTCTGCGCCTGCGGTTCGGATCATGCACACGGCCGCAGAGGGGTTATTCATAACGACCTTTGCCGAATTAGAGGTCTTCAATGCATTGGGATTGCGGGTTTTCCGCAAGGAGGTATCGCCTCCGCAGGCACAATCCTCTCTGCGTGACTTCGAAGAGGATTTGCGCACCGGCATTTTCCAACTGAAGCCTTTGCCGGAGAATGTCTTTGGGCGGGCTCGTCAGTTATCTCGCCAGACCACTCCCCGGCTGGGAACGCGCACAGCGGATTTATTGCACGTAGCGGCGGCCCTTGAGCTAGGCTCAGACTGGCTCTACAGCTTCGATCGGCAACAGAGAAAGCTTGCCCAGGCCGTTAAGCTGAAGATCAACCCATTGCCGTAGCGAGAGGGCGCCGTCAGGCGCAGTCCAGTTTCTTCGTGACCAGCTCGTTCAGCAGCGCCGGGTTGGCTTGCCCTTTCGAGAGCCGCATCACCTGGCCGACGAAGAATGCCGCCACGGTCTTTTTGCCGCCGCGATATTGCTCCACCTGCTTGGGATTGGCGGCAATGACTTCATCGATCAGCTTTTCGATGGTTGAGGGATCGCTGATCTGCTGGGGCTTTTCGCGCTCATAGACTGGGCCAAAGTCTTCCCCACGTTCAAACGCGGTGTCGAAAAGTCCCTTGAGTTGCTTGCTTGAAAGATCGCCGCGCTCTACCAGATCCGCGGCCTCGACCAATCCCTTCAGGGTGACCGGCGATTGTTCAAACTCCAGGCCTTTGGCCTTGAGGCGGCCGAGCAGCTCGCCCAGGATCAGGTTGGCAACGCGCTTCGGGCTCTTCGCCTGCCTGGCGGCGGCTTCAAACCAGTCGGCAAAAGCGCGGGTCGCGGTCAATGTCTGCGCGTCCTGGCTGGTAATGTCATATTCGGCGCTCATGCGCTTGCGGCGCGCCTCGGGCAATTCCGGTATGCGGGCGGCGATGGTCTTTGCCAGCTCGTCTGAGATCAGCAGCGGTGGCAAATCGGGTTCGGGAAAATAGCGATAATCGTGCGCCTGCTCTTTCGAGCGCATGGAATAGGTCTTGCCCTCGGCCGCGTTCCAGAGCCGCGTCTCCTGCACCACGCGGCCGCCGCTCTCGATCACCTCGACCTGCCGTTCGATCTCATACTCGAGCGCGGAACGAATAAAGCGGAAACTGTTCACGTTCTTGACTTCGGCTTTGGTGCCAAACTTCTGCTGCCCGCGTGGCCGCACGCTCACATTGGCATCGCAGCGCAGCGAGCCCTCTTCCATATTGCAGTCGCTCACGCCGGTATAAAGCAAAATCTCCTTAAGCCGCGTGAGGTATTCAAAGGCCTCGTCGGGCGTCCGGATATCGGGCTCGCTCACGATCTCGATCAACGGCGTGCCGCACCGGTTCAGATCCACATAGGTCTTGCTGGCGGATTCGGGCAAGCCGTCGTGGATGCTCTTGCCCGCGTCCTCTTCCATGTGCAGGCGGGTGATGCCGATACGCTTGACGATTGCGTTGCCCTGAGCGTCGCGCGCCGGCACTTCAATCCATCCATGCTCCGCCAGCGGTTTATCGAATTGCGAAATCTGATAGCCCTTGGGCAGATCGGGATAGAAGTAGTTCTTGCGGGCAAAGACCGAGCGCGGGCGAACCTCGGAATGGAGCGCCATGGCCGCCAATGCGGCAAACTCGACCGCCTGCCGGTTCAATACCGGCAGCGAGCCCGGCAGGCCGAGACAAACCGGGCAAACATGGGTGTTCGGCGGCCCGCCAAAACGATTGGCGCAGCCGCAGAATGCCTTGGTATTGGTCAACAGCTGTACATGGACCTCGAGCCCGATGACCGGCTCGTACTTGCCCAAAACATCCGGAGAAACGCTGGTCGATGCAGCCATAATTACTCTCGATTTTAGTCATCCCGATTTTATCTAGTAAACATTTCAGAGCTTTCCGCTCAATACCAGCGCTCTCCGGCGAGTAAGCAACTACAGCTGGCCGCGAAGCGGCGTCTGCCTGGATGGCAAATCCGCGAGTTGGCGCAGCACATACTGCAGGATGCCTCCGTTCTCGTAGTAGAGAATCTCCTGCGGCGTGTCGATGCGTACGGTTGCTTTGAACTCGCGCGTCTTCCCTGCCGGATCGACTGCCTTCACGGTGAGCGTCCGTCCGCCTGAAAGCTTCTCGCCGAGCAGCTTGGCAACGCCCGTCAGATCGAAGACCTCCTCGCCGGTAAGCCCGAGCGATTCCGCATTCTGACCGCTCTCAAACTGTAGCGGCAGAATTCCCATGCCCACCAGATTGGAGCGGTGAATGCGCTCGTAGCTTTCCGCGATAACAGCTTTGACGCCGAGCAGGAGAGGCCCCTTTGCCGCCCAATCGCGCGACGAACCCGAGCCGTACTCTTTGCCCGCCAGGATCATCAGAGGCGTTCCCCGCTCTCTATATTTCACGGAGGCGTCGTAGATGCTCATCGGCTCGCCTTCAGGCAGCAGGCGAGTGACTCCGCCTTCTGTTCCCGGAGCGAGCTTGTTGCGCAGCCGGACGTTGGCGAAGGTGCCCCGCACCATGACCTCGTGATTGCCGCGGCGCGATCCGTAGGAGTTGAAGTCGGCCGGCTTGACGCCGTGTTCGACCAGATACTTTCCCGCCGGACCGTTGAGCTTGATCGAGCCGGCGGGCGAAATGTGATCCGTGGTGACGCTATCGCCGAGCAGCGCCAGCACCCGGGCGCCGCGGATATCCTCAACCGGCAGCGGCTTGGCCGGCATGCCGTCGAAGTAAGGCGCTTGGCGAATGTAGGTGGAGTCGGGCTCCCATCGATACGTTCCTCCGGAGGGGAACTGAAGGTGCTGCCAATTCGCGTCGCCTTTTGTAACCGTGGCATATTCTTTTTTGAAGATCGATGAGTCGATCGCAGAAGCGATGGTCTCGATTACCTCTTCCTGCGCCGGCCAGATGTCTTTGAGGAAGACCGGACGCCCAGCCTGATCCTTGCCTAGGGGATCCTTGGCGAAGTCATGGTCGATTCTGCCGGCGAGCGCGTAGGCCACCACCAAGGGCGGCGACATCAGGTAGTTGGCCCGTACCTCGGAGTTGATGCGTCCCTCGAAGTTACGGTTTCCGCTCAGTACGGAGACGGCGACCAGCCCGTGATCTTCAATCGACTTCGAGACATCGGTGGGCAAGGGGCCGGAGTTGCCGATGCAGGTAGTACAGCCGTATCCAACCACGTTGAAGCGGAGCTTGTTGAGATATTCAAGCAATCCGCTTTTTTCGTAGTAGTCGGTCACGACGCGCGACCCGGGAGCCAGCGACGTCTTGACCCAGGGCGGGACCTTGAGACCCTTCTCCACTGCCTTCTTGGCCAGCAGGCCGGCCGCGACCATCACCGAGGGATTCGAGGTGTTGGTGCAACTGGTGATGGCGGCGATCACAATCGAGCCGTGGTCAAGGTAACGATCGACCTCGATGCCGAAACGCTCCTTCACCGAAGGGGCCGATCCATTTCCCAGGGGACCCGGCTCGGGGGTCGCCTTTCCATTGTTCCCGTTCATCCAGGCGTGGCCGCCTTCTCCTTCCCAGCGGGTGACCTGGCGCGGGCTGCCCGCGCTGGCATTGGGCCCGAGGAGATTGGGCAATTGCTGGCGGAAGGCCGGTCCGGCTTGGGACAGTGGAACCCGGTCCTGCGGCCGCTTGGGCCCGGCAACGCTCGGCTCAACCGTCCCCAGATCGAGCGCGATGGTGGCCGAATATTCGCTCTCCGCGGAGTCGGCGGTGTGGAAGAGTCCCTGCTCCTTGAAGTAGGCCTCGACCAGGCGAATCTGCTCCGCGCTGCGCCCGGTCAGCTCGAGGTAGCGCAGCGTGCCCTGATCGACGGGGAAGATGCCGCAGGTGGCGCCGTACTCGGGCGACATGTTGCCGATGGTGGCCCGATCGGCGAGGGAAAGCTCGCTGATGCCAGGGCCGTAGAACTCGACGAATTTGCCGACCACTCCAAGCTTGCGCAGCATCTCCGTCACGGTCAGCACCAGATCGGTGGCGGTAGTCCCCTCGCGCAATTTGCCGGTTAGTTTGAAACCGACAACCTGAGGCACGAGCATGGAGACGGGCTGCCCGAGCATGGCGGCTTCCGCTTCGATTCCCCCGACACCCCAGCCCAGCACCCCGAGCCCGTTGATCATGGTTGTATGCGAGTCGGTGCCGACCAAGGTGTCGGGATAGGCGGAGAGCTTACCGCCGCTGCCCGCCGCGGTGAAGACGACGCGCGCTAGATATTCCAGATTGACCTGGTGGCAAATTCCCATTCCCGGAGGCACTGCCGAGAAGTTGCGGAATGCCGATTGCCCCCACTTGAGGAAGGCGTAGCGCTCGCGGTTACGCTCAAACTCGAGCGCGGCGTTAATGGAATATGCGTTTGCCGTGCCGAATTCGTCCACCTGGACCGAGTGATCGATAACCAACTCCGCCGGTTGCAAGGGATTGATCTTTTCCGGGTCGCTGCCCAGATGCTTCATGGCGTCGCGCATGGCCGCCAGATCGACAATGGCGGGAACTCCCGTAAAGTCCTGCATCAGGACGCGAGCCGGACTAAAGGCGATTTCCCGCGACGGCTCGGCAGCGGCTTCCCACTTGGCCAGTCGTTCGATGTCGTTGGCGGTCACGCTTTTTCCATCTTCGTGACGCAACAGGTTCTCGAGCAGAATGCGCAGGCTATAAGGGAGGCGGCGGAGAGGGAGGCCCTTGGCCTCGAGAGCGCCGAGCGAGAAAATTTCGTAGCGAGTGTCCCCAACCTTGAGGGTGGATTGGCTTTGAAAGCTGTTCACGATGAATTCCTTTCTGCTGTGGCCATGCCGCATGGGGCTTGGAACGGGTGGATTTGTCCGGCGCAGAAGACGCGCAGCCTTCGCGGCACGCGGAGGCGAGCGGGAAACACCCGGTTGGCAAACAACTAGAAACGATGGTTCCGTCCACGATCAGGCTTCCCGTGGCGGAAACGCTTTAGCAGGGAAATTCGGCAACGGCCGGGGACGCGCATAGTTTTCATCACTATGTTAAACCGGGCTGGCCGTCCAGGCACACGCGCCTTCGGCGCATTATGGTTGCTTCCTCGATCTTGCTGAGCCCTGAGCCCTGTGCTCTGTGCCCTGCTCTAAAGCAAGGTCTGCCAGAGCAAGATGACGTTCAAGGCGAGAATGATCGCCACCGTGAGCCACCCAAGAGACTGCGTGGTTCGCCCATTGGTAAACTCGCGCATCACATTGCGCCGCCCGGAGAGGATAAGCAGGGGAACCAGAGCGAAGGGCAGGGTAAAGCTCAGGGCCACCTGGGAAAGGATCAGAATGCGCAGCGGGTCGAGGCCGATCCCGATGACCACGAGCGCGGGGATCAGCGTCAAGAAGCGGCGCAAAAATATGCTGAAGCGAACTTCGAGGAAGCCTTCGAGGATCATCTGTCCGGCCATGGTGCCGACCGTCGAGGAGGAGAGGCCGGAGCACAAGAGCGCCACCGCGAAGAGGGTGGCCGAAGCGGGGCCGAGCAGCGGCCCGAGCGTGCGGTGGGCCTCTTCAATCGTCATTCCCCCGTGGCCCCTGCCCGCGAAAGCCGCCGCGGCAACGATGACCATGGCGGAGTTCACCAGCCACGCCCCGTTCATGGCGGCAAAGACATCGAGCGCCTCCAGCTTTATGTGGCGCAGCCGGGAGAGATAGCTTCTCCTGGCTGACACGGGCGACTGCTCAGGGGAAGCCGCCATGCGGGGCTGCACGAGTCCGGAGTGCAGATAGACCACATGCGGCATCACCGTAGCCCCCAACATCCCAACGGCGATGTAAATACTTTTCCCGTCAATCATGGGCACGATTGTGTGCAAGGCGATTTGCGGCCAATCCGGGCGGATCAGGAAGATCTCGATGGCATAGCAGATGCCGATGACGAAGACGAAGACCATGATGCCGATTTCGAGCGAGCGGAAGCCCCAAAGCTCGAGCGCGAGGATGGCGAAGACGCATACCGCGGACACAGCGGCGGCTAACAGCAGCACCTCCGTGTGGCTCAGGCCGAGAGAGAGAAAATATCCCCCGAAAAGCAGATAGAAGCCCAGCGCCGCCCCCAAAAATTCCGCCAGATCGGTCGCCAAAGCGGAGATCTCGGCCGCGACCCAGAGGAAAATCGTCGTGCCTCGCGAAAAATGATCTCGGCAGCTCTGCGGCAGCGTGCGGCCGGTGGCGATCCCCAGCTTGGCCGAGAGGTATTGGATGAGGATGGCCATGGCATTCGACCACAGCAGAACCCAGAGGAGCTTATAGCCGAAGCGCGTGCCTCCATCCAGGTTGGTGGCGAAGTTGCCTGGGTCGATATAGGCGATGCTGGCGACGAAGGCAGGACCGAAGTAATACCAAAGCTTGCGCGTCTCGAGTTTGGGCAGCCGGGAGTGATGTTCGGGTCCTGGGGCGGCACGCGGCGCTTCCGAGGCGAGGGACATGCAGGTTTGAGTATAGCCTGCATTTCCCCCCATTTATTAACTGTAGTTAATCCAACACAATTTTCATCTTCCGGGAAGAAATGCTCTAGTCTTGCTAGAGTCCCTATCTATCTGTCCTACGGTGCACGTCGATGAAAGTAATGGTAGTTGGTTCGGGAGGCCGGGAACACGCTTTGGCGTGGTCCATCGCGAAGTCCGGCCGCGTCTCCGAAGTCGTTTCCGTGCCGGGGAATGCCGGCATCGCGCAGTTGGCGCGCTCGGTCCCCGCGAGCCAAAAAGATATCGATGACCTGCTTCGGGTGACGGCGGCGGAGGCTCCCGGCCTCGTGGTCGTCGGCCCGGAGCTCCCCCTGTCGCTCGGCCTGACCGACGAGCTCGAAAGGCGCGGAATTCCTGTTTTCGGCCCTACGCGGAGAGCCGCGATGCTCGAGACCAGCAAGGCCTTCGCCAAGCGCTTCATGCAGCGCCATAACATTCCCACGGCGGCCTATGTCGCGGCCACGAGCGAGACGCAGGCGATGGAGGCGATCGATCTCTTTCATTTTCCGCTGGTGATCAAGGCTGATGGTCTGGCCGCCGGCAAAGGCGTGATCCTGTGCCAGACCAGGCGGGAGGCTAGCGAGGCGATCTCGGGGCTCTTCACGGGCAAGCTGCTCGGCTTTGTCGAGAACACGGTCGTGATCGAGGAGTTTCTCGAAGGCGAAGAGCTCTCCTTGCTGGTGCTGACGGATGGAAAGCATGTCGCGCCGTTGGTTCCGGCACAGGATCACAAGCGCATTGGGGAGCGGGACACCGGACCGAATACGGGCGGGATGGGTGCCTACTCGACGGATCGCATGGTCGACGAGCAAATGCGTGAATGGCTCCTCAACCATGTTGCGCTGCCCACGGTCAGCGGCATGGCCGCCGAGGAGGCGCCTTTTGTCGGCGTTCTATACATCGGCCTGATGATGACCGCGCGCGGACCGATGGTGCTCGAGTTCAACGCCCGCTTTGGCGATCCTGAGACGCAGGCCATTCTGGTCCGGCTCGAAAGCGATTTGGTGGACGCGCTCGAAGCCTGCGTCCAGGGCCGGCTGAACGAAGTGAAGCTCGATTGGCGGCCCGGGGCGTCGGCATGCGTGGTCGCCGCCTCCGCGGGATACCCGGGCGCCTATGCCACGGGGCGAAAGATTACCGGCCTCAAGGAAGCGCGCCAGGTGCCGGGGGTCGAGATCTTCCATTCCGGCACAGCCATGGTGGATGGTCACTGCGTGACTAGCGGCGGCCGCGTGTTGGGTGTGACCGCGGCGGCCGCGACGCTCGAGGAGTCGCTCGCCCTGGCCTATGAAGCTCTGAGCCGCATCGACTTTGAGGGAATCTACTACCGGCGGGACATCGGACGCCGCGCCCTGGGCCGGTAGGGATGGGCTGGTAGGGATGGGCTGGCAGGCTGCGGAAAAATGCGCCGAAGCAACGAGCGAGGCGCTAACGGATGTGTGGGTCGGCAATGAGGCACGCTAGATCTCGTATGCTCAACTGTCCACTCACTCGTTTTTCCGCAGCCTGTTCAGCCCATCCGTAAAAAAGCGGAATCAATGTGGCCTTTAGGCCCTGGGGTACGGCTCTTGGAGAACTTCGCGTGCAATCCGGGTAATCGGCACTCGCCGCTTGAATCACAGCTACAAGCCACACTCAATATCGTTCCAGCCTATGCCTGGTACGCTCTGCCGAACGGTGCACTCACGTTTGTGAATGAGCGAACCGCCGATTATCTGGGTCTCCCAAGCGATCATCCTCTCCGTCACGGTACAGGCACCGGCGCGGATTGGGACTCCCATATCCCTCTTTTGCATCCGGATGATCGCGACGAGACACGCAGAGTCTGGTCGGGCTGCTTACGTACAGGCTGCGCCGGTGAGGTGAGCTTTCGCGTGCGTAACGCCGAAGGAGGGTACCGCTGGTTCCTCAGTCGCGCCGAACCTGTTCGGGCTGCGGATGGAACCCTGCTGTATTGGATCGGAGTCAATCTCGACATTGAAGAACGCAAACAAGCCGAGTTCTACCTCGCGGAAGGACAGCGGCTTGCCCACATAGGCAGCTGGGCATTTACCCCCGCAGGGTTCGAGTATTGGTCTTCGGAGTTGTTTCAAATCCATGGACTCGATCCCAGAGGCAACGCGCCAACCAAAGAAGAGTATTTGGCCCTGGTGCATCCGGAAGATCGGGAATCCGTCGAGCAACAGATTCAAAAGATGTTGACGACCCTTCGAGCATTCGACTTCACGAAGCGAATCGTGCGGCCCGACGGCCAGATTCGAAGCGTCCGTTGCGTGGGCGTTCTCGCAACTCAGGAAGGGACTCTCCCGAGATTCGTGGGCACAGGGATGGATGTCACCGAGCAAGAGCAATTCATGGAGGAAATGAGGAAAAGCGAGGAGGAGCTTCGTCAGATGCTCGACTTCGCTCCACAACTGGTATCGGTAAACGAAGAACCGAGCCAAAAGCGGCTTTATGCCAACCGCGGGTTGCTCGATTATCTCGGTACGACTCTCGATGAATGGCGACGACGAAGCGCTGGAGTTGACGCGCACCCAGACGATCTGAAACATCTGGATGGTTATATAGTGAGCTCAAAGTCGGCTGGCTCGGCCTTTGAAATCGAGACGCGCATCCGCAAAGGCGATGGAAGCTATCGCTGGTTTCTGGCGCGCTTCAACCCGGTGCGCGACGACAAGGGAAATATCAGACGTTGGTATGTTGCGAATACCGATATAGACGACCGCAAGAGAGCCGAGGAGAGGCTGAAAGAAGAAAACGTCGCCCTCCGCGAAGAGATCGACAGGGCCTCGATGTTCGAGGAGATTGTTGGAACCTCGCCCGCTTTGCAAAACGCGCTCTTGCGCATCTCCAAGGTCGCGCCAACCGATTCTACGGTTCTCATTACCGGCGAGACCGGAACAGGCAAGGAGCTTGTCGCCCGCGCCATCCACCGGCGGTCAAATCGTGTCCCGCGCGCATTTGTAAGTGTGAACTGCGCCGCAATCCCCAGTGACTTGATTGCCTCGGAGTTGTTCGGCCATGAAAAGGGGGCGTTCACGGGCGCCTTGCAGCGTCGAGTCGGGCGGTTCGAACTGGCCGGTAAATGAAAACCTCAATAAGAACTCACGAAGGGCGAGTGGCGTTGGTCACCGGCGCCGGCCAAGGCATCGGTCAAGCGATCGTGTTGGCATTGGCGGAACGAGGCGCACAGGTGATTGCGACCGATCTCAAACCGCCGCAGGAGACCGCAAGCAAGATTGGGCCCACGGCATGCGCGCTGCAACTGGATGTGACCGAGGAAGACGATTGGCGTTCGGTGTTGGCCAAGAGCCGCGATGTGGGCGACGTGGATATCGTCGTGAATAATGCGGGTTATTTCCCAAATCGCTCGATCGACGATCTGGATCTGCCAACCTGGCGAAAGACGATAGCTACGAATCTCGACTCACACTTCTTGAGCGCGAAATACTTCTTACCAACCATGAGAAAGAAGAAGTGGGGCCGCTTCGTCGGCATATCGTCAAACATGGTGGGCTTAGCCATACCCGGTATGAGCCACTACATCGCTTCGAAGATGGGAATCATCGGTTTCATGAGAGGTTTGGCGAACGATGTTGCAAACGACGGCATTACCGCGAACGCGGTGTTGCCCGGTCTGATAAATACATTGGCAACCGCACCTCAATCGGAAGAGCAGAAACGCGCGACCTGGGAACAGCAGGCTATCAAGCGGATGGGAGAACCAGAGGACATTACAGGCGCGATTCTGTTTTTGACGAGTGACGATGCTGCATTCATTACCGGGCAGGCAATTGTCGTAGACGGCGGTCAGTATCGCATTGGCTAGAGCATTTTAGGTTTAGGTGTGGACGAGACAACCGCTACCGAGGCGGCCGTTCCGTCGAATCGGGGTCCCCAGCAAGCTGTGCTTGCTGGGGTGAAAGAACGGCCGCTCATAGTTGATCTCACCAGTTCACAGTAAAACCTAAAATGCTTTAAAAAATCGGCAAGACCTTAACGGCCTCTCGCCATCGCTGGCACAACAGATCGATTCGGTCCGTCGATGAGTACAACTCCCGGGAGCGTCAAGCCACGTCCCGGTGACGGCACCCATCGTGCCTTCTCCTTCCGCGCCAAAATTCGACAATTTCAAGTCGGCGATGACGTAGAATCGCCTGTACTTTGGCCTAACCGGACGATGCATGTTATCGACTGACATTGATGTTAGAGTCACAGGATCAAGAGATGGCGGACGAATTCAAAGACCCCTCGGGTTCAGGAGCCGGCGATTCCGGAGTTAGACCGGAGGCAGCCCCTGCGCCGGCCCCACGGTGGACGCCAAGGGTCAACCCATGGGCGATCGGCATCGTTGTGGCTTTGGCTGCCTTCATGGAGGTGCTCGACACCAGCATCGCCAATGTCGCCCTGCCTTATATAGCAGGCAATATTGGTGCGAGCAACGATGAGAGCACCTGGGTACTCACCTCTTACCTCGTCTCAAACGCCATCGTGCTCCCGATCAGCGGATGGTTTGCCGGCCTGTTTGGGCGCAAGCGATTCTTCATGATATGCCTGACAATTTTCACAATCAGCTCATTGCTGTGCGGGATTGCGCCGAGTCTCGGGGCGATCATTTTGTTTCGCGTCTTGCAAGGCGCCGGCGGCGGTGGACTGCAACCAATGGCGCAGGCGATCCTGGCGGATGTGTTTCCCCCCGAGAAGCGCGGCTTGGCCTTCGCCCTCTACGGCATCACCACAATCATCGCCCCAACGATCGGCCCCACGTTGGGAGGATGGATTACGGACAATTACTCCTGGCGTTGGATTTTCTTCCTCAACCTGCCCGTCGGTCTTATGACCTTGGCGCTCGTTTATCGTCTCGTCGACGACCCGCCCTGGGCAAAGCGCGGCTCGTCCGCACGAATGAAGTTCGACTACATCGGCGTTTCTCTGTTGACGCTCGGTGTCGGGTGCTTGCAAGTGGTGCTCGACAAAGGGCAAGAGGACGATTGGTTCGGGTCGCATTTCATCCTGACTCTCTCCATCCTTGCCGCCACAGGTCTGATTTCGCTTGTCATTTGGGAGTGGTTTTACAAAGCACCGATCATAGACATACATCTATTCAAGAATTTGAACTTCCTGGGCGCGAATTTCATGATGTTCGTACTTGGAATCATGTTGTTTTCGAGCCTCGTCATGATGCCGCAATTTCTTCAAACGCTCATGGGTTACACAGCCGAGTCGGCCGGCTTGGTGCTTTCCGGTGGCGGTCTTTTGCTGCTGTTTCTGATGCCCATTGCAGGTGTGCTTGCATCCAAATTCCAGGCGAGATACATCATTGCCTTCGGCTGGCTGGCCCTTGCCGTAGGGATGTACATTTCGACTCAACAACTGGACCTCGACATCAGCTTTCAATCGGCCAGCATCCTCCGGGTGTTGCAGGTATTTGGCTTGGGATTCCTCTTCGTTCCTATCAACCTGGCCTCCTACATCGGTATCGCTGCGGAGAAAAGTAACAGCGTCGCTGGCCTGGTCAACTTCATGCGGAATATCGGAAGCAGCATCGGAACGTCAATGGTGACCACGCTCATCGCGCGCCGGTCGCAGGTCCACCAGGCATATTTGACGGCGCACACGACGCTCAGTCACCCCTCCTTCACCAATGCAACGCAAAGTCTGGCCACGCGGTTGTCTATCGCGGGACTGGGCGCCTCGCGCGCGGCCACTCAGGCGTACGCTCGCCTTTACGGTCAAACCGTCAGCCAGGCAGCAACGCTGGCCTACATCGACACCTTTTGGGTCCTATGTACTGTAGCAGCGATCATGTTCATTCTCTCTTTTGCTTTGAAACGGAATGCCCCGGGCGCCGGAGGAGAAGTCGCGGTCGGATAATAATTGGTAGCGCTGGACATACCTGAATATGCAAATCCGAGTGGTCACCTTGGAACGCGAGTACGGAAGTGGCGGCGGTGAGATTGCCGCCAAGCTGGCCGCGCGGCTGGGCTGGAAGCTTTGGGATCAGTCCCTGACTCAGGAAATCGCGCGCCGTTTGGATTGCGAATGCCGCGCGGTCGAGGAGCATGAGGAGAAAAGAGACCCGGCATACTACCGCCTGTTGAAGGCCTTCATGCGAGGCAGTTTTGAAGGCAGCTTGAATGCGCCGCGGCTGAAGATGGTCGACACGGAATGCGTTCGCGAGGTGGTGAAAAGAATCCTTCCCGGAATCGCCGAAGCCGGCGACTGCGTCATCGTGGGACGAGGATCCGCTTACTATCTCAGCGAGCGCCCCGATGCGTTTCACGTTTTTGTGTACGCCAACTTCCAGGAACGAGTTCGGCGGCTGCGTGCGAGGGGCAAGAGCGAGCGGGAAGCAATCGAGCTTGCCGAAACGGTAGACCGCGATCGGGCTGCTTTCATCAAGCAATCTTTCGGCATCGAATGGCCCGGCAGACATCGATTTCATTTGATGCTGAATACCGGCATGGGCGAGGAAGTGTCAACCGAGATCATCCTCGATGCTCTTGCACGGTATGCGAAGGCGAGCAGCTGAATGACTCCCCGTGTTTCATTGAGGAATGTGAATGTGTGCAAATCAATTCGCTCGGCTGTCATTTTTCCGTCGATCCTCTTTGTCCTGATCGGCGGGTTTCCAAATTTGAGCGCTGCGCAAGCGCAAAGCACCTTCCTCGGCAGTGTTCCTACTGGCCAGGTCAGCGCGACGCCGCTGAACCTTTCACTGCAGGATGCCTTCGAGCGCGCTCTCAAGTACAACCTCGGTGCGATTGAGAGCGATCAGGAGACTCGCGCCGCCCACGCCGCGCGTCTCCGTGGTCTGAACGCTTTGCTCCCCGACTTTACGGCGCGGGTTAGCTACTCGGTCGAACAACTCGATCTCCGGGCCGAGGGAATAAACTTTTCCATTCCGGGCGCCCACGTCCCCGCCGTTGTGGGACCTTTCGCGGTCCAGGACGCCCGCGGTGACTTGTCCCAGGAGATTTTCAATTGGTCTGACACGCAGCACTGGAAGTCCGCGTCCGCATCCGAAAAGGCGTCGCAGTATACGTATCGCAGCGACCGCGACCTCGTGGTGCTCACCGCCGGCAACGCATATCTCGTGGTGATTTCCGATGCCGCGACCGTTGATTCCACGCGTGCCCAGGTCAGAACCGCCGAGACTCTCTACCAGCAGGACGTGGATCGCGGCAAACAAGGCGTGATCGCGAGCATCGACGTGCTCCGTTCCCAGGTCGAGATGCAGACCCAGCAGCAGCGCCTTATCGCCGCCGAGAACCAGTTGGAGATCGACAAGCTCACGCTTGCTCGAGTGATCGGCCTGCCAAACGGTCAGGAATTTCAGCTAACCGACTCGATCCCTTACCTGCCGTTAGATAACATGACGTTGGATCAGGCGATCCAGGAAGCGCTATCCAACCGCCCCGACTATCTCAGCGCCAAATTGCAAGTTCAGGCCGCCGAACTTGCCCTAGCGTCGGCAGCGGCCGAGAACTATCCCTACCTTTCCACAGACACGAACTACGGAGACATCGGCAGCCCCAATTTCGGGACTTCGCACGGAACGCTCACTTTCCAGGCTGGACTGAACATACCGATCTTTCAGGGCACCAAGGTGCGCGCCGATAAGTTGCAGGCGGACGCGGATCTCGCACAGCGCAAGGCGGAACTGGCCGACCTCGGCGGCAAGATCGACGCCGCAGTGCGCACCGCCTTCTACAATCTGAAATCCTCGTCCGAACTCGTAGCCGTGGCCCGGAGCAATATCGATCTCGCCAACCAGACGCTGACGCAGGCGCGGGACCGCTTTACGGCGGGTGTTGCGGACAACCTCGAGGTCGTCCAGGCGCAAGAGTCGGTCGCCACGGCCAACCAGTCCTACATCGCAAGTCTGTACTCCTTCAACCTGGCGAAAATCTCTCTTGCACAGGACCTCGGTACCGCCGAACAATCGGCACTGCATTACTTACTGGGAGGAAAGTAAACCATGGCAAGCACATCCACGCAGCCCGAAGAATCCAAGGTGCCGATAGGCTCTATGGGATTACGTCCGGGTCCGCCCATGGCGTTACGCACCAAACTGCGCATGCGCCTTGTGATGGTATTCGGCGCCATCGCCCTAATCGTCATCGGGGTGCTGCTCTACCGCCATTTCACCTCGTGGGAGTCCACCGACGACGCCGAGATCGATGGCTATACCTATCCGATCAGTTCGCGCGTCTCAGGCTATGTGGTTCGCGTTGCGGTTGACGACAATCAGCTCGTCCAAGCCGGCACCGTACTCGCGCAGCTCGATCCGAAGGATTACCAGGTCGCCGTCGCGAATGCCAAGGCGACTTTGGCCAACGATCAAGCCTCCGCCGCGGTCCAGCAGACGAGCGTTCCCATCACTTCCGTCAACACTTCCAGCCAGCTCTCCACCGCCCAAGCCGATATCGAAAACGCCAACGCCGGCCTTATTGGCGCCCAGAAGACCTTTGACGCCGCCCAGGCCTCGCTGCTGCAGGCCGAGGCCAATGACCTGAAGGCCCAGGACGATGTCACTCGATATAAGCCGCTCGCGGCGAAAGACGAGATCCCGCAGCAAACATACACGCAAGCAGTCGATAGCGAGAAGGCAACTGCCGCTGCCGTCGATGCCACCCGAGCATCCGCTGCCGCCGCGGAGCAGGCTGTCACAGAGGCTCGCTCCCGGATCACGCAAGCGCAGGCGGGGTTGCAATACGCTCAGACTCAGCCGCAGCAAATATCGGTGCAGCGGTCGCGTGCGCACGCTGCCGAAGCCGAAACCGAACGCGCGACCGAGGTTCTCGACCAAGCTCAACTCAATCTGCTGTACACCACGATTGTTGCGCCTGTCACCGGAATCGTAGGACAACGATCGGTCCAGCCCGGCCAAAACGTCGTGCCCGGCCAGCAAATGATGACCATCGTCCCGTTGGACAGCCAGAACATCTGGGTGACCGCCAACTTCAAAGAAACGCAATTGAAATACATGCGCCCCGGCCAGTACGTGAAGATTCACGTTGATACCTACGGCCGCGACTACGACGGCCACGTCCTCAACATCGCAGGCGCCAGCGGAGCGGTCTCCAGCATCCTGCCGCCGGAGAATGCCACGGGAAATTATGTGAAGGTCGTTGAACGAATCCCGGTCAAAATCCTTTTCGAAAAGGGTCAGGACCCGCAGCACTTGCTCAGGCTCGGCATGTCCGTCGAACCCGATGTTCGGGTCCGATGAGCTGCGGGTTCCGTACGCAACCGATTTGATTCGGGATTTATCCCAGTGGAAATGCTTTCAGAACCTCGTAATATGCGCCTTCCGGCCTTGTGAAGCTCTGGTACAAAAGGAATTCACTTGCCTCAAAGGCCTGCCAAAAGGCAGGATCGCCCTTGCCGAACGGCTGAGGCGGCATCCGCCCCTTGGCGCGCGCCAGCGTCACGTGAGGAACGTAAGGACGATCCTCTCGAGGAAATCCGCAACGCTCCATAGACTCAAAAACCTGCTCGGCGAAGGCCAGCAGAGACGCTGACGGTTTCACCTTGGCATGCAATATACCCCCGAAGACGCCGATGCCGTTGAGCTCCAAATGCAGGCGCGCAGCGCGCAGCGTAGCGAGACTTTCCCGAATCGGTTCGAGCCGCGCGGGCTCAACCTGCCCTAGAAAGCTCAGCGTGACATGCAGATTACTGGGTTTTGTCCAGCGGACGCGTGCGCCGTCGCCGGTTCCCGGTGGGAGCAAACGATTCGCCGCCCGGGCGAGCCGCTCGCCGACTTGGATGGGAAGGCCAATGCCGATAAAGACACGCATCGCAGCCAGGATACTTCGGCGGCAGCGGCAGGAGGCCAGGATTTAAAAGCTCTTACCTACCGGCCCCGGCTGCTAGCGTTGTGCCCTCGCAAAACAGTAGTACCGGCGAAAGCAGTTAATACAACGAACGGGATGCAAGGCGAGCAGTTTCAGTAGGCGATCGAGGGATTGATCCTCTGCCTTGGCAAAATGAATCGAAGTGCAGAGCGGGCACTTTTGTCCCATCCAAAGTAGCCGCGGAAACCTGCCTGGCCAGCGCACACCTGCGAAATCCATAGAGTGGGGTTTACCCCTGCCTTCCGCTTGTCTTCACTTTCTCGGCAGTGCCCGTAAGGGACTTTTCGCTCGTTGCCCCGGTCGCTGAATGACCAGTCGTGTTCCCCAATGCGCGCGATCCGAAGGGAAGCACTTTTCTTCCTGCTCTGGCAGAACGATGCGTTTCTACGTCTGACTTTTTGATAAGGGTCATATAAGGCTCCAGTGGTAGGTTGCGTGCTTGAAAGACGCTCGTCTGGAGCGAAGCGGTTAGGGCTGGAGGCGAGAAGGATACAACCAGGATGTGGGTCTAAGTATACGTCTAAATGTAGATAAGTTACCGGCGATTCTCAGGGCTCGGGATGCTGGTGGTCGGGGTTTAGCCCCGACATCCATGAATATCCAAAAACAAGGCCTTTTAGGCCCTGAGGTACGCTCTTAGAGGCTGTTATTTCGCCCCGTAATTGAATAACAGGCCGCTAACCTCCGGACATGGAGGTGCGCTTGGGACGGCGATTGGCCTGCAAGATCTTCTTGCGCAGGCGCAAGGACTTGGGCGTAACCTCGACCATTTCGTCTTCCGCGATGAACTCGATTGCCTGCTCCAGATTCATCGGCCTGAAGGGCACCAGGCGGATGGCGTCGTCGGCGCTCGAAGCCCGCATGTTGGTGAGCTTCTTTTCGCGCACGACGTTTACATCGAGATCGTTGTCGCGCGAGTGCTCGCCGATCACCATGCCTTCATAGACCTCGACGCCCGGCCCCACCAGGAGCACTCCGCGATCCTCAAGCCCGTTCAGGGCATATGCGGTTGTGTTTCCCGCGCGGTCCGCGATGAGAGCTCCGGTGGGCCGCTGGGGAATCTCGCCCTGGTAGGGCATGTAACCGTCAAAGAGCGCGTTCATCACGATCGTGCCGCGCGTTTCGGTGAGCATCTCGCTGCGCAGGCCGATCATGCCGCGGCTGGGCACGCGAAACTCCAGGCGCACCCGTCCGTAACCGTGATTGTGCATCTTGAGCATCTCCCCGCGCCGCGGTCCAAGCCGCTCGATCACCGTGCCTACGAAGCTGTCCGGGATATCGATGGTCAGGTGCTCGACCGGCTCTTCCACCTTGCCGCCGACCGTGCGTGTCACAATCTCCGGCCGGCCCACCATGAGCTCAAAGCCTTCCCGGCGCATCATTTCGATCAGGATCGCCAGCTGCAGTTCGCCGCGGCCCAGAACTTTGAAACTGTCGGGGCTCCCCGACTCTTCGACGCGAATCGAAACGTTGGTCAGCAGCTCCTTATCCAGGCGCTCACGAAGGTTCCGCGAGGTCACGAACCGTCCTTCCCTTCCCGCCGTGGGAGAGTTGTTGACGGAAAACTGCATCGCGATGGTCGGCTCGTCGATCACGATGAGCGGCAGGGGGCGGGGGTCTTCGAGATCCGTAATCGTTTCGCCGATGGTGATGCCAGTGACACCCGCTACCGCGACAATGTCGCCGATCTCCGTCTCCTCGATGTCGGTGCGCTTGAGCCCGTTGAAGGTAAAAAGCTTGGTGATCTTGGTCTTTTCGAGGGAGCCGTCGCGCTTGGAGATGGTCACTTCGTCGCCATGATGCAGCGTGCCGCTGTGGACACGGGCAATCGCCAGGCGTCCGAGATAGTCGGAGTAGTCGAGGTTTGCGACCAGAATCTGCAGCGCGCCTTGAGGGTCGCCCTTGGCAGGCGGAATGGCCGAGAGGATGGCCTCAAAGAGCGGTTGAAGATCGGTTCCCGCCTGCGCCGGATCGGTGGTGGCCGTGCCCGACTTGGCGTTGGTGTAAAGCACGGGGAAGTCGAGTTGGTCTTCGACCGCGTCCAGATCGATAAAGAGATCGTAAATCTCGTTCAAGACCTCTTGCGCCCGCGCATCTGGGCGATCGATCTTGTTGATGATGACGATCGGCGTCAGCTTGGCCTCGAGCGCTTTCGAAAGCACGTAGCGGGTCTGCGGCAGCGGGCCCTCCGAGGCATCGACCAGGAGCATGACGCCATCGACCATCTTGAGTGCGCGTTCGACCTCGCCCCCAAAGTCGGCGTGTCCTGGCGTATCGACAATGTTGATCTTGGTCTCTTTGAAATGGATCGCCGTGTTCTTGGCCAAGATGGTGATGCCGCGCTCGCGTTCGAGCTCGTTTGAATCCATCACTCGTTCGGCGACAGCTTCGTTGGCGCGGAAAGTGCCTGCCTGGCGCAGCATGGCGTCGAGCAGAGTAGTCTTGCCGTGGTCAACGTGGGCGATGATGGCGATGTTGCGAATCGGCGTGCTCATGGGCGCGGATTTCCTGTTCTTCTAAACAGCATTCAGTATGATCGGAGCCGCTCGGGAGACGTCCCGCCAGCTCCGCAGAGGATGGACTTACTTTGGGTTGATGCGCTCAGAGCATTTCTCCTGTTGCTGTGTGCTTTTGGAGAGAGGTTCAGTGCAGCTTTTCCTAATGGAAAAGCCCGGATTATCTCCCCGGTCTACATCTACAGGAGAAACGCTCTACTGCGGTGCCGGCCCGCGCACCACTTGCACAAAGTCCTTTACTCGCAGTTGTTTGGCGAAGGCGGCCTTCACCTGATCCGCGGTGATGGCATAGTACTGCTTCGCAGCCTGCAGCGGTTCGTCGAGCGGCAATCCAATATTGGCGCGGCGCAGCATCCCCTCGGCCACTGCATCTTCGCTCGATTCGCTCAAGGGAAGTTGCCGTAGCAGCAGGGCTTTCGCCTGGTGCAGCTCATCGGGGGTCACATCCTGGGTTTGCATCTGCTCGAGGTCGCGCTCGATCAGAGCCCTCGCTTTCGAGACATTCTCCGGATTGCAGCCGTAAGTCACCGAGTAGCCGCCTCTGGTTTTCGAAGCTTGCAGACTGGCGTCCACGGTATAGACGTAGCCGGCAACCTGCCGCAGATCATGGTAAAGACGCGTCGCATAGAAACCGCCGCCGAGGACATGGTTCCCGAGTTGCAGCGGATAATAGTCCGGGTCGAAGCGGTTGAAGTTCAATTGCTCGGCCAGGGTCACCGAATCCTGTACCCGTTCCGGATCCGGCACATTCACCGCCGAGGGCTTGTTGATGGGCACAGGAGGGAGAGTCGTATCCGGTTTCGGTCCCGACGCCTTCCATTCTCCGAACCATTTCCCGATGACCGCCTTGGCTTCGTCTGGCGAGACATCGCCGATGACCACGATGGTGGTGAGGTCCGGGCGGATCGTAGAGGCGTGGAACTGCTTCACGTCGTTCAAGGTGAGGGTGCCGACAGTTGCCGGCGTCACCTCGCGCAATACCGGATCGCCCGCCGGCAACAGCGCCATATCGAGCGCGCGGGACGTGCGATAGCCTGGGCTCTTGAGATTTCCCGCGACGAATTGGCTGGTCTGCTGCTTCACTACCCCGAACGCCTGCGCGGGGAGAGCCGGGTGCAATTCGTTCTCGGCCAGGAGCTCAACTCCGCGGTCAAAGTGCTCTTTGAGTACTTTCACTGAAAAATCGAAGCCCGCCGACTCGTTGGCTGCGATGTCGTCGAGCGCCTTCTGGAAGGCCAGCCGGTCGAGGGTCGTCGTGCCGTAAGAGAAAAGGCCGTCCAGCAAATCGGAAACCCCTTCCTGCCCCTTCGGGGACTGCAGATCGGAGTTGTTCTTGACCGATCCGACTACTGATATGGTCGGGCTGATATGGTCGGTCTTTACGATCAGGCGCAGGCCATTCGGCAAAATCGTATCTGAAACCACGAGTGGCTGGGTCGGTACCTTCAGTTGCGCGAGCGCCCCCTTCGCCCAAGCGGGCAGCTCGACCGGCTTGCTGGGAGCCTGGGTTACCTGTTCCTGTCCGCCAAACCCCTTGGCCGCGACGGCTTGACCCGTGGGCACCGGCTTCAAGATCGCGGTGATCGAGTTTGCCGAAAGCAGATATTTCTTGGCGACCCGGTTCACATCCTCGAGCGTGACTCGCTTGATGGCGTTGAGATCGTCGTCGGGAGAGTTACGCCCTTCGGCCGCGAGCGCGTCCGACCACACATCCGCCAGACCGGGAATGGAGTTGCGGTTGAACTCCGCCGAGGCGATCTCGTCGCGTTTTGCTGCTTCGACCAGGTCGGCCGGCACGCCCTTCTGGGCATAGTTTTCCAGGATCTGCCGCATCTCGTTGATTGCCGCCGTCGGATTGGAACCGGCGGGAAGAGCGACCAGTCCATAGCCTGCGCTGGCCTTGGGGTAGTTCGCCGCGAAGCCGAATTCCGCCGCCAGCGCCTTGCCCGCCGGCACCATCGCGTAGAGGTCGCCGCGCTGGCTGCCCAGAACGTCGGCCAGGATCTGCATCGCGGCGTAGTCCGGGGAATCGGTTCCCGGCAGCCGGTAGGCGACAAAGCCGAGAACGTAGGGAAGGTTGCTATCGAGCGTAAAGCTTTCGCTCTTGACCGGCTTGAGATCGATGGCCGGATGCGGCGGCAATGCGTGACGGGGGATATCGCCGAAGAGTTGCCGGATCCGGGCGAGCGTCGCTCCCGGATCGACGTCGCCGACGATCACCATAATCGCGTTGCTCGGCGTATACCACTTCTTATAAAAATCCTGCAGCATCGCCCCGGTCGTCGCGTCGAAAGAGCTTTTTGTACCCAACGGATCGTGGGCGTAGGGAGTGCCCGCGAACATATCCTGGTTCAGCCGTTCCTCGAACTTGTAGGTTGGATTGGAGAGGTCGCGGGCCACTTCCTGCTCGATCGCGCCCCGCTCTTGGCCCCATTCCTGGTTGGTATCGTCGACCCCGCGCATGCACGCCGCTTGCGCCTGGAGAGCTACATCCAGATCCGCCGAGGGAACGGTGGTGAAATATTGCGTGATGTTCTGCTGGGTGTCGGCGTTGTCCTCGCCCCCCAGGAGGGCATAGATGGCAGCCGTCTGATCGGCCGTCATCCCCACGCATCCGCGAAAGGCCATGTGTTCCTCGGCGTGCGCCATGCCGGGAAATCCTGGAGGAGTTTCATCGCCGCCTACGAGAAAATTCGTCTGCAGCGTGACCACCGGCGCGAGCGAGTTCTGAATAATGACAACCCGCATGCCATTCGCCAGCGTGGCTCGCGTGACCGCGCCCTGGGCGGCGGCCGCCGGCTGAAAGCGCGGCGCGAAAGAGCTCAACAGGAGCAGGAGCGGCACGAACAGCAAACGTTTGAAGATCACTCAATTTCTCCTAATATTCGAGGGCCCGCGCTAAAGCGCTTTACCCTCTCCCGGCGTGCCGGGATTCACCCTTTTCCTAATATTGCAGGGCCCGCGGTGAAACCGCTCTCGCCCTCCAAACTCGTCATCCCGAGCGCAGTCGAAGGATCTGAGGTTCGCCCGATTCCAGGGGTTCACCCGCAATTCACCCTTTCCAATATTACAGGGCTACGCGGCGACGCGCTTTGGCGCCGGGATTTGCCATCCAGGCAGGCGCCGCTTCGTGGGTGCTGGCCGCACGGGCACACGCGGCTTCGCCGCCAAAACCGACGCCGTCATCCTGAGCCCGCAGGGCGAAGGATTCCTGTATTTCATATCAAGAGAGGGGTGCAATATTGGGTGCAAGAGGGCTTCGCCGCAAAGCTGGGTACCCCCACTCCGTCCCGGCGTGCCGTGGATATCTGCCCGCGTTCTTTGCGGGGAGATTTGGGACGAAAACAAAGAGGGCGAGAGCGGCAGTACCGGGATTTGCCATCCAGGCAGCCGCCGCTTCGCGGGTGCTGGCCGCACAGGCACACCCCGCTTCGCCGCCAAAACCGCCGCCGTCATCCTGAGCCCGCAGGGCGAAGGATCCCTGTATTTCACATCAAGAGAAGGGTGCAAATTGGGTGGAAGAGGGCTTCGCCGCAAAGCTGGCTGCCCCACTCCGTCCCGGCGTGCCGTGTATATCTGCCCGCGTTCTTTGCGGGGAGATTTGGGACGAAAACAAAGAGGGCGAGAGCGGCAGTACCGGGATTTGCCATCCGCAGGCGCCGCTTCGCGGGTGCTGGCCGCACGGCACACCCCGCTTCGCCGCCAAAACCGACGCCGTCATCCTGAGCCCGCAGGGCGAAGGATCCCTGTATTTCATATTAAGAAAACGGGTGAATTGCCGGTGAGCCCCTGGAACCGGGCTCACCGGCAAGCCGGGGTCCCCAGCAAGCTGTGCTTGCTGGCGCGGAAGAGGGCAAAGCGCGACAGACTGCGGGAAAACGCGCCGAAGCAACAAGCGAGGCGCTAGAGAATGTTTGGATCGGCAATGAGTCACGCTAGGTCTTGTGCATTCAACAGGCCGCCGATCTGTTTTCCGTAGTCTGTTTAGCGCGGGCCCTCTAATTAAAGCAGCGTGCACTCAAGGGCGGTCAGCGCGTTGTAAATCGTGCCATAGATCTGGGCTTGTGTGCCCAGGGTGCTGGTGGTTACGCGGGGGCGGGCGAATTCATTCTTGTCGACCAGCTTTTTGGTGGCTTCGCAGAGCACCGGGTGGGCTCCTACGCCTCCGCCCAAGATGATCAATTCAGGATTCAACACGAGAGAAATGTTGGCCACGGCGTCGGCTAACGTTTCCGCGACGCGGTTCACGATCTTGAGAGCGGCGGCATCGCCGGCTCCGGCCAAATCGAAGATCTGCCGGGCTTGCAGACCGGCTGCGTGAGAGCCGTTCCGTCCGTTGCTCCCATTGCGCCATAAACGCTCAATCCCTGCTCCGCCTATGGCCCGTTCCAATTCTCCCGGCTCATACACGTGTAGCCGCTCCTGGGACTTTCCCCTTACCTTCAGATATCCGATCTCGCCCGCGCTCCAATTCGCGCCGTGGTGCAGGAGCCCGCGAAGAAAAATACCTGCGCCGATACCCGTACCGATGCCGATGAAAACGAAGTTATCTACATCGATGGCCGCGCCGCGCCAATGTTCTCCCATGGCCGCCAGATTGGTATCGTTCTCGACCATCGAGGCAATTCCGGTCTTCTGCTCGAGCATGGCCTTCAAGGGAACACTCTGCCAATCCAGCAGATTGGGAGCGGAAACCACCAGGCCGGCATCGACATCGGTAATTCCCGGAGTGCCCGCGGCAATCTTGAGCACGCTCGCGAGGGTGATTCCTTGCTGCTTGCACGCGTTCTTCAGTCCCGTGAGGATCAAATTGCACACGGCTACCGGCGTCTTCTGCTCAGGGGTAAACTCCGTCTCCCATTCAGCCACGATGTCGCCATTCAAATCCGCCAGCGCCACCCGCAAACGCGTTCCGCCAACGTCGACGCCGGCAATATATCCCCGGCTCGATTTAAAGCGAAGCAAGGTGGGTGGGCGGCCGCCGGTCGACGCTCCTTCCCCCACGTGCTCCACCAGATCGAGCTGCTCGAGATAGGCGATGGTGTTCGACACCGTGGGCGCGCTCAAGCCCGAGCGCCTCATCAGGTCTGCCTTGGAACAAGGGTTGTGCATGCGGAGTAAACGCAAAACCGCCTTGGCGTTTTCCTGCCTCAGGTGCTCGGGACGCGAGGCGAGTGTTCTCTCCCGCGGAACGAAGGGATTGACCTTTTGCACGCGAGGGACGATCTTGGATTTGGATACGACGCCCTTGGTTTTCGACACGCCGAAGAATATAACATAATAAAACTTCTTTACAAAGTAAATTTCCGCTGATATATGAGTAGGTAGGCGAACTCATTCGGCGCAGGAGCGCCCGGTTGCCTGCGCTATTCAGACGCTTTTTTAGAATGGAGCTGCCTATGAGGCTGACAGCCGTGCGCCACTTCGTCCTTTCTCTCTCCCTCGCGGCCCTTCTCTCCGGAGCATCGGTAGCGCAGTCCGATTTTCCGGCTCCCCCCGCTCCGCCGCGATATCCCTCGGCCTATGCCAATCCCACGGTCGCCGATCGGGGAGTGGTCGCCCTGAGCGAGAGCTTGCGCAAGCTCAAGACCCGCGCCAGCCTCATCATGGTTGTCGCGCACCCTGACGACGAAGACGGAGGCATGCTCGCCTACGAGAGCCGCTATCGAGGAGCGGATACATCCCTGCTCACGCTCAATCGCGGGGAGGGTGGCCAGAACGATATGTCCGACAACTACTGGGATGAGCTTGGCCTGGTGCGGACCCAGGAGCTGCTCGCCGCCGATCAGTATTATGGGGTCCACCAATATTGGACCCGGGTGGCCGACTACGGCTTTTCGAAGACTCTGGAAGAGGCGCTCAGCTCCTGGGGTCACGATCGAATTCTCTATGACGTCGTGCGCGTGGTGCGCCTGACGCGTCCCCTGGTGGTCACCTCCGTTTTTGTCGGCGGAGTCTCCGACGGGCACGGTCATCATCAGGCGGCGGGAGAGATGGCCCAGGAAGTTTACAAGGCGGCCGGCGATCCCAATGTATTTCCCGACCAGATCAAGGCGGGGCTTCGCCCTTGGATGCCTCTCAAGGTTTACGCGCGCGTGCCTCTGGCCCGGATCAGTGACAAGGGCATCTACGATTACGCGACCGATCATTGGAACTCTCCGGTTCGTTTTCGCAACTATGTCGATAACACATGGATCGACGGCCTGCCTTCGACCACGCTCGAGATTCCCACCGGCCGCGAGAACCCCTACTACGGACTTTCTTATTCTCAGCTCTCGCGTATAGGACTTGCGGAGCAGAAGTCGCAAAACGGCGGCGTGGGATTGCCCTTGGCTGGCCCGGTCCAGAGTCCCTATCACCTCTATGCCTCGCGAGTCTCCTCCGCGGCGCCGGGGACCAAGGAGTCGGACATCTTCGATGGTATCGACGTTTCCCTTGAAGGCATCGCGAGCTATGCGCCCAGCGCTGAGCAGGGAGAATGGAAGACGCGCCTCGCTGCTCTGAGCGCCACCGTCGATAAGGCCTCTGACAGCTTCACCCCCGACAACCCCGCTAAGATCGCCCCGATTCTGGCCGACGGCCTGGCGCAAACGAACGCTCTGTTGGCGGACCTCGCGAAGAGCAGTCTTCCTGAAGACGCCCGCTACAACATGACCCATGAGCTGCTTATCAAGCAGCAGCAATTCAACGACGCATTGGCGCAGTCTCTATCGCTGAGCGTCGTGGCGACGGTCGCGCCTGGGGGCCCGGCCCGGATGGGGCCCCTTGGGGGCGCGGGCGAGCCCCAGCAGAGTTTTCAAATCGCGATCCCCGGGCAGGACTTCAGAGTCAATGTTCACGTGGCCAACCAGAGCAGCGAGGCGGTCTCGCTCAGCGGCTTCGACCTCGACACCAATGACGATCCCGGTTGGAAGATCACCCCGCCGCCCGATGTATCCGGCGTCCTCGGCCCCGCCAAAACGCGCAACATCGCAGCCGACGTTGTCGTTCCGCCCCATCCCACCTTCACCCGCCCCTACTTCAGCAGGCCGTCGGTCGAGCAGTCTTACTACAATATCGACGATCCCCGCTATCTCAATCTCCCCACTTCGTACTATCCGCTCTCGGCTAAGCTGACGTTTCACTATCACGACGTCGACTTCCATACCACCGCGGTGGTGCAGAGCCTCCATCGGGTAACCGGCCCGGGCCCCATGCTCGAGCCGCTCCTGGTTGGCCCTCCCATCTCCCTGTGGCTCTCCCCTCAGGCCGGCATTGTGCCTCTCACGAGCGCTACCCTGCATCTCCTGGTCACCTTGCATAGCGATGTGAAGGGCCCGGCAAAGGGCTCCATTCACCTCGAGCTGCCCACGGGCTGGACCTCAAAGCCGGCTTCCGTTGACTTCTCTACGGCGCAGGACGGAGATGAGCAAAATGTCAGCTTTGAAATTCATCCCTCGGGTGTCCGCGCCCAGAAATACGACATCAAGGCGGTGGCCGAGTACAACGGCCAGAACTACACCGAAGGCTTCAAGACCGTTGGCTATACCGGCCTGCGCCCCTATCCCTACTATCGCAACTCCGACTATCACACGACCGGCGTGGATGTGAAACTTGCCCCCGCTCTGAATGTCGGCTACATCATGGGCACGGGCGACGATGTGCCGACCTCCCTTGAAGATCTTGGCGTCCATGTCAAGTTTCTCTCCCCGCAGGATATCCAGACCGGCAACCTCGCGGCCTACGACGCCATCGTAGTAGGGATAAGAGCTTATGCGGTGCGCCCTGAAGTCAGTACCGCCAACGACCGCCTCCTCCAGTACGTAAATGACGGAGGAGTCCTTCTGGTCCAGTACCAGACCCCGGAGTTTGATCACAACTACGGCCCCTATCCCTTCACTTTCGGGCCAAATCCGGAGAAAGTTGTCGAAGAAAATGACAAGGTGACCCTCGCTCCCAACGATCCCGTGTTGAGTTGGCCGAACAAAATCACCGAGACCGACTTCTCCGGCTGGGTCGAGGAACGCGGCCACGATTTCGTCGCGCAATGGGACCCGAAATATACGACGCCGACCGAGATGCACGATCAGGGCCAGGACCCGCAAGAGGGAGGTCTGATCTATACACGCTACGGCAAGGGCGTTTATGTCTATACAGCCTTCGCCCTCTATCGGCAGTTGCCCGAGGGGGTGCCCGGAGGCTTCCGTCTCTTTGCCAACCTCTTAAGTCTCAAAAAGAATCCAGGCTTGGCGCAGATCAAATAGCTCGCGCCAGCATCTTTAACTTGTACCGCTCATACCATCGAGCGACCCGGGCCCAAAGAAGATAGATGACGAGATAGATGGACAAGATAGAACGAATCATGAATCCCGGAAGCCGTTCCGGGAATCATGAGCTACATCCCAGGCGCGGCGGGCGCGCACTGGACTTGACATCCGAAAAGTGTGGATGCCATACTTTTATTCTTTATTATTGTTCTTTCTTAAGAAAGATTTGATTGGGTTTTTCTGCGAAGGCCTTTCGAGAAATAGTCGATCCCCCATCGCAGGATCACCATTTTTCTGGAGGCTCTTATGCGTAGCATTCGCGGTATCGGAAATGTGGCTGTTCGTTCGCTCATCGCAGCCGCGGCTCTCTTCTCTCTGGCTGCTTCGCTTGCTTGGGGTCAGTCGCAAGCGATCAACGGCACCATCCGTGGCCTGGTGAGCGACTCGACCGGAGCGCCCATCGCGGGGGCCACCGTCACCGTGACCAATAATGATACGGGCATTGCCCGGCAGGTGAAGACAGATTCGGGCGGACTCTACGTGGCTGCGGATCTTACCCTGGGCACCTACACCGTAAACGTGCAGTCCACCGGGTTTGCCCCCGTGAACAACGCCGGCGTGATCATCCAGGCCGGCACCAGCGCGGTCGTCAACGAGACGCTGCAGCCCGGCACGGTGACTACGCAGGTTGAAGTCACCTCCGACGCCCCGATCGTCGACGCCGCGACATTCGATATCGGCAACACGATCCAGCCTCGGGAGACGGAGAGTATCCCGCTTTCCTCCCGCAATCCCTACAACTTCGTCCTCTTCCAGCCCGGCGTCAGCGGCATCGTCAATCAAGAACTGGGTATCCCCGATTACGTCAACACCAACGGCGTGCCCGATCACGTCAACTACCAGCTCGACGGTATGGGCGACACCGAGACCGACCAATATGGCTTGCGTCTCTTCGCCATCTCCCAAAGCTATGTGAGTACGGTCAACAACGTCTCCAACTCCTTTGCGGCGGAGTTTGGTAATACCGATGGCATCATCTACAACGCCATCACCGGCTCGGGCACGAATTCCGTACATGGCAATGCGCAGTTCATCTGGCGGCCATCGCTCGGTCAATTCGCGGATTCCGCTGCTCGCACGAAACCTGCCTGCTCCGGATTCCACTTTGAGCAACCCATCCGGGAACATCGGTGGACCCATCATCAAGAACAAGCTCTTCTACTTCGGCTCTTATGAATACATCCTCCGCGGGGAGCCGACGGCCATCACCATCACTCCCGCGAACGCGGCGGCGATCAACCTGCCTGCCTCTGAGCTCGGGACCGCGCCGGAGGTCGAGCATGCGCAGTTTGTCGACGCGCGCGGGGATTGGAACATCAACTCAAAGAACTCTTTCTTCGTTCGCTACAACTACTTCAAGAACGAATTCCCTTACAACAGCGATGTGGGTGGCCTCTACGCCCTTTCCGCCTCATCGAACTTTCATGACCGCGCGCACATCATCGGCGCGCAGTTCATCACCACGTTTTCTCCCAATCTCCTGAATGAGTTCCGCGGAGACTGGCCCTATCGCAATGAAAGGCACGTCAACAGTCCGACCACCGGCCCCGGGCCGATGATCAATATCAGTTCACTTGCCGAGTTTAACGGAACGAATATCAATGGAACCGTTTTCCAGGAGAAGATTCCCAGCTTCAATGACAACGTCACCTGGATCAAGGGCGCTCACACCATGAAATTCGGCGTCGGCTGGCAGAAGCCGCTGCTCACCCAGCAAACGGCGGTCTACTCCGAGTTTACCTTCCCCTCGATCGCCGCCTATCAGGATGCCCTGCCCAGCGCCGCCGGCACCGCGGCCTACAATCCCTACGGATACACCACGCTGGCGGTAAGCATCGGACATCCGGGCGCCGGCTTCCACGCCTACTTTTGGGATCTCTTCGCCCAGGATACCTGGCAGTTCAAAAAGAATGTGCTTATCAGCTACGGCCTGCGCTACGACCAATACGACGCGCCAAGCGGTTTAGGGGCTGCCGCGCCCTTTGTCTATACGCAGAGCTTCCGTACGCCAAAGGCGAACTTCTCGCCTCGCTTGGGCGTAAGTTGGCAACTCGCTCCCACTACGGTCGTTCGCGCCAACATGGGCATCTTCTACCTGCAGCCGCCGACCAATCTCTAGTACAACCCGCTCTACAACAGCGGAGGAACCAGCTCGCTCGTCGCGTCAATACCCGGCAACTCCTCCTGCGCGCCGGCCTTTCCTAATACCCTCACCTCGGTCACCGGCGCCTGCCTGGGCGCTCAGAGCATCACTGCGACTACGCCGAACTTCAAAAACGAGTACACCTGGAATGGCAGCTTGCAGCTTACCCAGCAGCTCGCCAAGAACGACTCTCTGACGCTGATGTATGTGTTGACCAACGGGCGGAATATCGAGTTCGAGCGCAACATGAACCTGATCAATCCTATTGGTTACCTCGCCGACGGAAGGCCGGTCTTTTCCGCGGTCGATCAACGCGCAGACGCGCCTTTACCCGCAGTTCAACAACATCATGCTGCAGGATGTGGGATCGAACTCCTCCTACAATGCCCTCCTGGTCAGCTATGATCATCGCTTGTCCCAAGGTTTTCTAGTGCATGCAAACTACACTTGGGGACATGCGATCTCCGATGCCCCCGAAGTCAGCGACTATGACTGCGATGGCGTGATCGAGGATCCCACCGATCGCAATCGCGACCGCAGCAACAGTTGCATCGATCGCCCCAGTGCCTTTACCCTAAGCGGTGACTTTCAGCCGACGTGGCACGGCGATTCCAAGCCGCTCCGTGTCCTCATCTCGAACAATGACTTTACGCCCACCATCGTCGCTGAGTCCGGCATTCCCCAAAGCATCGTGTCCAATAACATTCTCAACGGCGACACGACCACCGGTTCCGTGACCAGACCGCTCTTCATTCCCAGAAACAGCGTCCGCGGCCCGTCGATCACTCAAGTGGATTTGCGCTACACGCGTACACTGGGCACGTGGTTCGAGTACTTCCGGCCCCAGTTTTTTGTCGAGTCGAACAACCTCTTCAATAAGCACTCGAACATAACCACGCTCAACGACACCGCCACAACCCAGCCTCTTGTCGGCGGTCTGCCTACGACTTCCGGGATCCCTACGGGATCGATCACGAAGAATCCTACCTTCGCCTATCAGAGCACACTCCTCCAAGCCCGCATCCTGCAGTTTGGAGCGAAGTTCGTGTTCTAGAATTTGGAGCGAAAATCCAGTCCTGAACAGGAGTGCGCAGCAAATTGCAATGAGTCGTGGCAAACCGAAGGGGGCGGGTTCCACCGGAACCGCGCCCCCTTACTTTTTCCAGAATAGGGTGATATCAGCGTGAAGAAAGCTACCAAGACTGGCACAAAATCCGAGGCCGCGGCTCCGGCCGAGGGTTATACAGGCGGCTTTCCCGCGCCCATCTACCGCAGGACCGTGCTCGAAGTAATTTTTCGCGATGCTCAACAGTATTTTCTTGAGCCTCTCCTGGCTATCGAGCACGCGCATACCCTCATGCTGGCCAAGCAGAAGATCATCCCGGATGAGAGCGCGGCGGCCGCCCTGCGTGCTCTCGAGCAATTGGATGTCGAAGAAATACGGCGAGTCCCCTATGATCCCGAGGTAGAAGATCTCTACTTTTACATCGAGAAGAAACTGATCGATCTCTGCGGCCCGGAAGATGCCGGCCGCATCACCACGGCGCGCAGCCGCAACGATTTCGATCTCACGATGTATCGCATGGTTCTGCGCGGACACCTCCTGGCGGTGTCGCGGTCGCTGCTGGTTCTGCGCGGAGTGCTGCTCAAGCTGGCATCCCGCCACAGCGCCTCGCTCATGCCCGCTTACACCCACCAGCAGCCGGCACAGCCTACGACGCTGGGCCACTATCTGATGGCCTCGATCGAATGGATGGAGCGGGATCACGAGCGCTTCCAGGCCGCCTACCGGCGGCTCAATCGTTCCCCGCTCGGCGCCTGCGCCATCACCACCACCGGATTTCCCATTGACCGCTATTACACCGCCGAGATTCTCGGGTTCGAGGGCTTGCAACTGAATTCGTACGGGGCGATCGCCTCGGTCGACTATATGACGGAGGCGTGCTCAACCCTGATGGTGAGCATGGTGAACCTAGGCAGGTTTACCCAGGATCTCTTGCTTTGGAGCACCGCCGAGTTTGGCTATCTCGCCCTGAGCGATGCCTATGTCCAGATCAGCAGCATCATGCCGCAAAAGCGCAACCCCGTCGCCCTCGAACACGTTCGCGTGCTGGCCAGCATGGCGCTCGTTCAAGCCCAAGGCGTTCTGACGGCGGTGCACAATACGCCCTTTGCCGACATGAACGACCAGGAAGACGAACTGCAGCCCTTCGTATACAACGCCTTTGTGGATGCGTCGCGATCCATCGACCTTGCGGCCGGCTTGCTTGAAACCGCGAGATTCGATACGGAGCGGATGCAGCAGCGGGCGCACGGCTACTTCTTGACCGTAACGGAGCTGGCCGACGTCCTGGTTCGCTCGACCGGCACGAGCTTTCGCATCGCGCATGAGATCGTGAGCCTGGCAGTCGATCGGGCCGGTGGCGCCTCCGATCCCGAAAAAATGGTCTCGAGCGTCGAGCGATTGGTTCCCCAAGTCACCGGGAAAACCTACCATCTTGATCCCAGCCTGCTCGACCAGGCGCTCGATCCGCAGAATTTTATCGATGTTCGAAGGATCCCCGGAGGACCGGCACCCGATGTTTTGGAGCAGGCGATTGCCGCCTCCCGCGAAAGGCTCGACGCGGATCTCGCCTGGTTGGAGAACGCATCCCGGTCGATCGAGCAAGCCGAGCAAAAGCTCAAGACCCAGACAGAGGCATTCCTACTAAAATTCCAGGGGACCTAAGATTACAGGGCTTCGCGGTGAAGCCGCTCTCGCCCTCTTGCTCTGCTCGCGCCTTCCCAGCGCTCGCTCCGCAATTCACCCACGCCGCAATTCACCCCTTGCTTCCACTCAAGGGCCCGCGCTAAAGCGCTTTGTCCTCCAAACTTGTCGTCCCGAGCGCAGTCGAGGGATCTGCGGTTTCTTTTCTGTCCCGGTCAGGGTCGTTGGGTGCCCCATCCTTGACGAAGTCAAGGGTGGGATTCCACAAACACGAACCGGAACGGATTTTGCTTTCCGTTCCACACCACGGTCCTCCGGCGCATTAGCAACCACGAATGGCGCCGTCAGGCGCGTCTGCCTGGATGGCAAATCCCCGTCCCGTCAGGGTTCTTGGGTGCCCCATCCTTGACAAAGTCAAGGGTGGGATTCCACGGCTGAAGAGCCCTTGCTTTCCGTTCAATACTGCCGATGCTGGGGCGCATTAGCAACCACGAATGGCGCCATCAGGCGCGTCTGCCTGGATGGCAAATCCTGCCTGGATGGCAAATCCCTAGGCTTCCAAGCCTTTGAAAATCCACCAAAGCACTTGGCCGGCGATCTTCCATTTCGCATCACCTGTGATGTCGATCGGCGGGTAGCGATGGTTGGCCGAGACCAGAATGTCTCCCGAACGAAGCCGCTGCAGTCTCGCGACTTTGAACCCCAGGTCGCGATGAGCCACCAGGACAATTTTGCCCCGGAGAGCGCTTCTCTCGGTGACATGGGTGTCGACCGCAATTAGCGCCCTAGGCGGGATAAGCGGAGACATGGAATCCCCGGCAACGTGGATACACATCATGCCGGTGGGGTGTGGGCACCAACTAAGCGGGGCCATCAGCACCTCTTCAATCGTGGCCTCGGTCAAATGAACCTGCTCCTCAGGGGGCACGGGATCGGCATACGCCATGACATTGAGAAGAGGAATGGCAACCGCATTGGCCTTGTCAGCTACGGTCCGGCTGGAAAGTTGACGTCCGGAGACGAATTTGAAGTCAGTCAGCTTGACTCGAATCGACGACACAGCAAGGCGCGAGCTGGTCTCCGGGTAGCTGGCCGTATCGATGCCCGCTCGCTCCCAGAAATAGATGCCTTCGGGCGAGCCGGCCAAGTTGCCTAAAGCGACGTATGCCTCCCCTGTGGGCTCGTGGGTTCCTTTCATCCATCGGGACACAGTTGCGGACGATACTCCCAGGCGCTCGGCCAAAGCGGCTTGTGTCAGCTCGCGTTTGTCGAGCAGCCCTTTAATTCTGGCCGGCCATTCGGGTTTGATTCTCTGTTCCGGGCGCACGAGATGGCTTTCCTGGATTTCATATGTGCAACTTCACCAATGAAATCAATAAGTTACGTCCAACCCCAGAGATTACCACGCGTCGATTGTCTTAACATTGCAAGGCCCGCGCTAAACATTGCAGGGCCCGCCCTAAAGCGCTTCACCCTCTTGCCCTGCTCGCGCCTTCCCAGCGCTCGCTCCGCAATTCACCCCAAATTTGTCATCCCGAGCGCAGTCGAGGGATCTGCGGTTTCTTTTCTGTCCCGGTCAGGGTCCTTGGGTGCCCCATCCTTGACGAAGTCAAGGGTGGGATTCCGTCTTTGCGCGCGAAGAATCCCTGTATTTCAACGTGTCAGGTCCAATCCATTGAAGATGGGTATTTCCTGGTTGGGCCGTTTTGTGGCTCTAGATGTGAGTAGGATGCAAGGGGCTTTCTTGGGCTGCGTCGGCCACATTTGCAGCAGTACAAAATCCGCCGTCCAAACAGCGCGGGAGTCGTCCCTCCAGCCCTCGGTAATAGGAGGGAAGTTGTACGCCGCCGATGCCGGATCGATGTAACTTTGAATGAGTAATGCGACTAGAAGACGACTCCGCGAAAAAAGGCTTGCATGCGCAAATCGCCGCGGTGCTCGGGGGGAAAGCGCTCTGGTTGAATTTCCCCGGCTCTCTTGAAGAAAACTTCGAACGCGACCGCCGGATAAGCCGTGGCCGGCATCTCCGAGAGGGAGTTCTGATCGCGCTCGTCATCTACGATCTATTCTTATTTTGCGATTTCCGCTTCCTTCCCAACCACTTCGTCCGTTGCGTGATCATTCGCGTCGCGATCGTTACGCCGCTCACCCTTGGGTCTTATTTCTGGCTGCGCTTGGATCCTCCCACATGGCTCCGTGAATCGATCACCCTGACGATGAGCTCGATCGTCGGCTTCAGCACGGTCTATATATGGCATGGCGTCGGTGCCGTGGCGACCGTCTTTGCCCAAATGGCGTTGATTCTGCTGATCCTCTTTGTGAATACGATGTTGCGGCTCAGCTTTCGCTACGCGTTGGTGTCAACGTTTGTCGGCGTTCTCATCGGGGGGTTCTTCCTCCATCGGGATCAATGGTTGACAGGGTCGGAGAAGATCACTGCGATGAGCCTGGTTGTCACCGGAGTGGTCTTTACCCTCGCCGCCAACTACTGGATGGAGCGCGAAGAGCGTATCGGCTATCTGCTCCATATGCAATCGGAGACACGCGGAAGCGAGCTCTCCGCGGCCATCGGCGAGCTGACTAGGCTTTCCAATTTGGATGTGCTGACCGGGCTTGCCAACCGGCGCTACTTCTCGATCTGCTTCGCCAAAGAATGGCAGGATGCCGTGCACAGGCACGAACCTATCTCTCTGCTGTTGATCGATATCGATCACTTCAAGAAGGTCAACGACGAGTTTGGACACTTGTGCGGCGATGAAGCGCTGGTTCAGCTCGGGAGAGTTCTGCGGGACGGATTGCAGCGAGAAGAGGGAATCGCAGCGCGCTTCGGCGGCGAAGAGTTTGTCGTCCTGCTGCCCGGCATCGCCTTCGACAAAGCGTTGATCATCGCCGAGCGCCTCAGAAGGCTGACCCGGACGATCCATCTGCCTGCGCAGGATGGCGTCGAGCCTCCCCCTACGACAGTCTGCATTGGCGTGTCCAGCGCTCACCCCCAGGGTCACCATCAGGCGGAGGATGAACTTCTCCGCGACGCCGATGCCGCCCTTTATGAAGCCAAAGCTCACGGAAGAGACCGCGTATGGCCGCCGCCCGTCGAAAATGGAGTGGAGTTCGTCGATAGCCACTTCGTGCCGATACTCGAACAGCTAAGCCAAGTCGAGCGGTAAGAGGGCGAAGCGCTTTAGCGCGGGCCCCATATAAAAGCCGCGTGGGTGAATTGCTGGTGAGCCTCTGGAAACCGGGCTCACCAGCAAACCGGGGTCCCCGGCAAGCTGTGCTTGCTGGGGTGGAAGAGGGCGAAGCGCGACAGACTGCGGGAAAACGCGCCGAAGCAACAAGCGAGGCGCTAGAGAATGTCTGGGTCGGCAATGAGTCACGCTCGGTCTTGTGCATTCAACAGGCCGCCGATCTGTTTTCCCGTAGTCTGTTTAGCGCGGGCCCTGCAATAGCAGATACACCACGAAGAATTGCAGGGCGGCGAAAAAGAGCGGGCCAGCCAATTTCCGAAGATCATGCTGGAAACAGACCGATTCCGGCATCCAGTAATTGCATGGCGCCGGCGAGCGCACCCAGGATCAGCAACGCAGGCGCGGCCTGCTCGTAGATCGCCCCCAATACCAACAAGGCCAGAGGAATTCTGGGCGCCGCCGCGTACATCGACAATAGCAACGACGCCTGCGTTCGGCCGGATTCGGCAGGGACCAAGACTTGCGGACGGATGATCGCCGCGATGGAAAAGCCGCACGCGACCAGCACATCGATTGCCGTGACCACCGAAGCCAGCCGAAACGCCATGATTGTTGTCATTGATTCCTCTGCTCATTCCTTAGCGCCACCCTTTCCTTACTTCCCTGCGTCGCCCCTGCGGAACTCGATGCTGAGTTCGTCCAGCCTCGTTTTCAATGCGCTGTCGAGTTTGTAATCCGCGGCGGCCAGGGTGTCGGTCAGTTGCTCGACGCGGCTTGCGCCAAGAATGACCGAAGTAATGGCAGGATTCTCGAGCACCCAAGTGACTGATAAGGTCGTGATTGGCGTTCCATGTTGTTTGGCGATTTCCTGAACCCTGGCAACTGTTTCGAACTCGCGCTCGTGCCAATACCGGGCGTGATACATCTGCCCGAATCCGCCGAGTTCCGCCGAAAAGCGACTCTTCTCAGGCGTATCGCCGTGCTTGTATTTGCCGCTCAGAAGCCCCCCGGCAAGAGGATTGAACGGAATCACCGCGAGACCTTCTTCCTGCGCCAACGGGAAAAGTTCTCGCTCAACTTCACGGAACAGCAGGTTGTAACGTGGTTGGGCCGAAACGAAACGCGTCAGCTTGAGTG
This sequence comes from uncultured Acidobacteriaceae bacterium, assembly GCA_963746665.1. Classification (GTDB taxonomy): domain Bacteria; phylum Acidobacteriota; class Terriglobia; order Terriglobales; family Acidobacteriaceae; genus PALSA-350. The sequence continues at coordinate 480,860 of CAVVBW010000002.1, forward strand.
TGTCCTGCCGTCCAAGCGTTTTTGCCAGACGGTAGGCGAGGATGTTCGATACGCCGATATAACGCGCTCTGCCCGAACGCACGATCGTATCCATTGCCCCAACCATTTCGTCGATCGGGGTAAGGGGGTCATCCATATGCAGTTGGTAAAGATCAACGTAATCCGTATTCAGGCGGCGTAGCGAAGCGTCGATGGCGTCGAGCAGGTGTTTTCGCGAGCTGCCTGCATCCCAAGCGGGAGGCCCCATTTTCCCGCCGCCCTTTGTGCCGAGGATAAAACCTGATCGCTTATTGCTAAGCCAGCGGCCCGCGATGATTTCAGCACCACCGGCCTCCGCGCCAGGTGGATATATGTCAGCGGTATCGATGAAGTTAATTCCAGCCTCAGCCGCCTTATCGAGCATCCGATGCGCCTCTTTTTCATCGGTTTGCTTTCCGAAGGTTCCGGTTCCGAGGATCATGCGAGAGACCGTTAAGCCGGTCTGGCCAAATTTCGTGAACTGCACATGGACTCCTTACCGCAAGTGAGAAAAAGGCTGCTCTCGTTCAATATCGCGATTAATGATGACATTCATCATCATTAATGATACGCTGTCATTATGTCAAGTGATCTAGAAGGAGCGTAACGATTGCGTTTAACGAAAGAACAAACCGAACAGAATCGGCATCTCATTGTCGAAACCGCATCGCGGATGTTCAGATTGCACGGCATGGAAAATGTCGCCGTCGCCGACATCATGAAGGAATCCGGCTTTACACATGGCGGATTCTACAACCATTTCAAATCCAAAGATGCGTTGGCGGCTGAAGCGATTGCTTCTGCGTTCGATGCTGTCGCAAGTGATTTATCTGAAAAGCTTGCATCCGGAAAACATCCACAAGAATCGCTTTCATCGTTCGTCGCGCGGTATCTTAGTCCTACGCATCGCGACACTAAATCTGGAGGATGCCCAGCACCAGCCTTGTCCGTCGATGCCGCGCGAAATGGAAAAACCATTCAAACTGCTTTCGTCAAAGGCATTGAAACCTATCTCGATATACTCGCCGCGCACATAGGTGGAGACGAGCAGGAAGCAAGGCAACAAGCTATCGCTTTGTTTAGTGGCTTAGTGGGCGCAATGATGCTGTCCCGTGCCGTGAAAAAAAGTGATCCGGCACTTTCCGACGAATTACTCAGTTCAACACGCAAAACTCTAAAGCTGAAAAATTGAGATATGCCGAGAGATTGCATTCCGGCGCGGCCGGATGCTAGAAAACGGGAGAAACGTCATGACTCAAATTCACCAGAGAATCGCGATCGTGTTAGTGCTATTGTTGGCGCAGGGCGCCTATGCGCAGCGATCCAAGCAAGTACCGCTGCTCGCTCGCGATCTGGAAATCGAGCTGGCGCTCAGCGCGGCGCCGGCGCATCTGCGGGATGGTGCGACAGTGCTGGTGCTCGAACAGTCGGGATTCGTAAAAGCCAGGGAGGGCACGAACCCGTTTACCTGCCTTGTGACCCGGGCTGGGGGCGATGTTTTTCCGGTCTGCTATGACGAGGAGGGCACGCGCTCCGTTCTGCCGGTAGATTTGGACGATACGAAGCTCCGCTTGCAAGGTGTAAGCAGCAGCGAAATCGAGCGGCGGATTGCGGAAGGGTTCAAGGAGGGCCGTTATCGGGCGCCTTCAAGACCGGGGATTTCGTATATGCTCTCGCCCATCCGATACAAGATCGACGAACAAGGTCACATCGTCCGCACCACGGCCGTTCCGCACATTATGTTCTATGCTCCCTATCTCAGCGATGCTGACATAGGCGGTGTTCGCGGCTCGATGGCATTTATTAACAAAGTAGGCCCGCATGGCATGATGATTGTTCCCATCGGCGAGAAGGAGCGCGACGCGATTATCAGCCAGTCGCAAGCCTTGAGAGAGAAGTTCGAGCAGCAGATCGGATATACGGCGTCCTCCTCCGCTGCTCAATAAGCGTTCAACGATAGGAGTTCCAAATGAAAATCGCACATCGCTGGTCCAAGCTGCTATTGGTGGCCTCAATCGCGCTGCCGATGGCGGCTCAGCAGCAACCTCACGTGGGCGGGATGAACGACGAGCAGTTCCCGCCGCCGGAACGCCTGGGCACCGTGCATTTTGAAACTTCCTGCGCGCCGGCCGTAACGGCGAAGTTCGATCGCGCGGTGGCCCTGCTCCATTCATTTTGGTTTCCGGCCGCCATTGCGGAATTCAACGATGTGTTGAAAGAGGACCCGAGCTGCGGAATCGCCTATTGGGGGATCTCGCTCAGCACTTTCGGGAATCCTTTCGGCGGCGGCCGTTCACCAAAGCAGCTTCAGGATGGATTAACTTTCTCTCAAAAAGCGGAGGCGGTGGGCGCCAAGACCGAGCGGGAACGCGACTACATTGCCGCCGTCGGCGAGCTGTACAAGGATTCGGGAACGCTCGACGAACAGGCTCGCAAGCTTAAATATGAAGCGGCCATGGAACAACTCGCGGTGAAGTATCCGAAAGACTCCGAAGCTCAGATTTTTTACGCTCTCGCTATCGTTCAGACGGCGGTCCCCACGGACAAAACCTATGCCAAGCAACTCCAGGCCGTGGCGATTCTGGAGGAGCAGCTCAAGACGCATCCGGATCATCCGGGAATCGCGCACTATATCATCCACTCCTACGACACACCGGCGCTGGCTCCGCGCGGACTGCCCGCGGCACGGTTGTATGCGAATATCGCGCCGTCCGCGCCCCACGCGCTGCACATGCCGTCGCACATCTTCACGCGCGTCGGCGATTGGGACGCCTCGATCGCGGCGAACGTCAAGTCGGTGGCAACCTCACGAAAAGTCGATTCCCCGGGAGATGAGCTGCATGCCGACGATTACTTGACGTACGCGTATTTGCAGGAGGCGCAGGATCAGGCGGCCAAGCGCGTGCTCGACGATGCCCGGCGGGTCGCGAACAATCCCGAGAATGTCGGAGCGAGCAGCATGGCCGGCTCGTTCGCGCTGGCGGCGATTGCCGCTCGTTATGTGATCGAGCGCGAAGCCTGGGGCGATGCCAAGGCGCTCGAGGTGCACCCGTCGCCCGCGCTCTACCCGGAGGCGATGACGCGTTTCGTGCGCGCGATCGGTTTTGCGCAGGCCGGCGACATAGCTTCCGCCAAGATCGAGATCGCTGAGCTCGAAAAGCTGCGCGACGCGCTGGTTGCGAGGAAGGATGCTTACTGGTCCGAGCAAGTCGAAATCCAGCGGATCTCAGCCAGCGCATGGGTCGCGCACGCCGAGAGCAAGCAGGACGAGGCTCTTTCGCTGCTGCGTTCGGCTGCCGAGCGGGAGGACGCTACCGACAAGAGCGCCATCACTCCTGGTCCGCTCAAGCCGGTCCGCGAGCAGCTTGGCGAAATGCTGCTCGCGGCGAACCAGCCAACGTCGGCGCTCACTGAGTTCGAGGCCACGCTGAAGAAAGAGCCGAACCGTTTTAGGGCAGTCTACGGCGCTGCCCGCGCCGCCGAGCTCAGCGGCGATCATGCCAAGGCGACTGCATACTATCGACAACTCCTCGAGATTTGCAAAAACGCCGATTCCAGCCGCCCTGAGCTGAAGCAGGCGCGCGAATTCGTCGCACAAGCGCCACTGTCGGCGCAGCGCAACTAGGAAAGTAAACCTGCGGTAAGACCTTCAAACTGCGTCGGAGTGATCAGATGAAAGCGGATCTCGAGCGCGGTGAACGAGCCTAGCGCCGCGTCCATCTCGAGGGAAGAAGAATGACGGAGCATCCGTCTCCCCGATTCTTGACTCTGATGATTAGGGCGCTCAAATGAAAGCAGCGGTTCTGCGGCGTGCCGGCGGTGCGTCGAACAATGTTCTGACCATTGAAGAGGCGGCACAAGCACCACTCGAGCCGAACCAGCTTCGGCTGCGCATGCGGGCTTGCGGCGTCTGCCGCACCGACCTGCACATCCTCGAAGGCGATCTGCCCATGCTGCGCGATCCGCTCATTCCCGGCCATCAAATCGTGGGGGACGTCGTTGAGGGGGGCACGCCGGATCTGCCGTTGGGTTCTCGCGTCGGGGTTTCATGGATGGGTGGTGTCGACGGAACCTGCCCTTACTGTCGCGACGGAAGAGAAAACCTCTGCGATTCGCCAACCTTCACCGGTTACACCGTCGACGGGGGATATGCCGAATTTGCCGTCGTGCGCAGAGACTTCGTATATCCGCTGCCCCGCGAACTCGACGATCTGCACGCGGCGCCGCTGCTCTGTGCGGGAATCATCGGCTTTCGCAGTCTCCGCGTTGCCGGAGTTCAGCCCGGCGAGCACGTGGGTTTGTTTGGCTTTGGCGCCTCCGCCCATCTGGCAATCGCGGTCTTGCTCTCTTGGAACTGCAAAGTGTACGTCTCTACCCGCGGCGCAGCGCACCGCCAGTTGGCCGCCTCTCTCGGCGCGGTTTGGGTAGGCGATGAGCGAGAGAGTCCGCCGCTCCAGCTCGACCGCGCGGTCACCTTTGCGCCTAGCGGAGACGTCGTGATCTCCGCCCTCTCCAGTCTGCGAAAAGGGGGCGTGGTGGCGATCAATGCCATTCACCTGGATCGTTTTCCCGAATTCAACTATGACAAACTGCTCTGGGGGGAGCGGCAAATCCGAAGTGTAGCGAATATGACGCGCGAGGATGCTCGCGACTTCTTAGAAATCGCCGCCGCCATTCACCTTGAGCCCAAGGTCACGATCTTTCCCCTCGATCAGGCCAATGAGGCGCTCAATGCCGTCAAGGTCGAGTCCGTATACGGTGCGGCCGTTATCACTCCATGACGTTGAAACGCCGCCTTACATAGCCGGATTCAGGGAGCGCGCTATCATCGACGAAGCAGCCTGTACCTTACACCGAAAGTGTCACTGGGTGGTTTGACGCGGCAACCACTCTTCCTTCGACGGCCGCGAACGCCGGCGAAAGGCCAGTCGGCTGGAGATATGTGAGTTTCGCAGACTGGTTATTATCCGACGTCCGGTTTCCCGAAGGCATCCAGGGCGAGTCTGAGGCGAACCAACCGTGGTGGCGCGTCATGTGCCTCACGGGCGTGGACTACTTCTCCACTCTCGGATACCAGCCAGGCATAGCGTTTCTCGCGGCGGGCGTCCTCTCGCCGATTGCTACCCTCGTTCTGGTCTTGGTTACTCTCTTCGCCGCGCTTCCCGTCTACAGCCGGGTGGCCGCCGCGAGCCCCAACGGACAAGGCAGCATCGCCATGCTCGAGAAGCTCTTTCCTCATTGGAAGGGGAAGACCTTTGTGCTGGTCCTGCTCGGGTTCGCGACCACCGATTTCATCATCACGATGACCTTGTCGGCGGCCGACGCCGCCGCCCACTTTACGCACAACAGCTTCACTCCTCACTGGATGAAGAGCCAAATGGGGGTCACGCTGGTTTTGCTCGCAATCCTCGGAGCTATCTTCCTCAAGGGTTTCAAGGAGGCGATCAATATCGCGGTGGTGCTGGTCGGCATTTATCTCGTGTTGAACGGGATCGTCACCGTCGCCGCCCTCTTGGAGTTGACTCGCCACCCGGGAACGTTCGTCCACTGGCGGCAGGCGCTCTTCGTACAACATAGCAATCCACTAGCGACGCTGGGCCTATCGTTTATTCTCTTCCCCAAGCTCGCGTTGGGGCTTTCCGGTTTTGAGACCGGCGTGGCAGTCATGCCCCTCGTCAAAGGCCCGGATCTGGCCGGACGGATCCGCAACACCCGCAAACTGCTCGCCACCGCGTCGCTCATCATGAGCGTCTTTTTGATTGCCACCAGTTTCGTGAGCACGCTTCTCATTCCCCCGAAGATGTTTCTCAATGGCGGACAGGCCAATGGACGGGCCATCGCTTACCTGGCGCATCTTTATCTGGGGAATGTTTTCGGATCCTTATACGATCTGAGCACGATCCTGATCCTGGCCTTCGCGGGCGCTTCGGCGATGGCCGGTCTGCTGAATCTGATTCCCAGGTACCTGCCCCGCTTCGGCATGGCGCCGGAATGGGCACGCGCGTTGCGCCCTCTGGTGTTGGTATTCTTCACAATCGCGGTGACGGTCACGCTCCTCTTTCACGCGAACGTCGACGCCCAGGGCGGCGCCTATGCCACGGGCGTGCTAGTACTGATCACTTCGGCTGCGTTTGCCGTCACCATTTCTGTCTGGAAACGGCTGCTGCGGTGGCCATTCCTGTTCATCTCGTTGATCTTCGTCTATACCACGATCCAAAATGTGCGAGAGCGGCCCGAAGGTATCAAGATTGCGTCTTTCTTCATCGTTTCTATCATTGCCACGTCGCTTTTCTCGCGCGCCGTGCGCTCGACCGAGCTGCGCATCGTTGGCATTCAATTCGATCAGCAGGCAAAAGAGTTTATCGCGGAAAACGTTCGCCACACTGTCCGTATTGTTGCGCGCAGCCCGGATAGGGAAGAAGATCTGGGCGCAGTGGAGCGGGAAGTCCGTTCCTGGCACAGCCTGGGCAAAGATGAGTCGATTTATTTCTTCGAGGTTGAGCGGGGGGACGCCTCGGATTTCGAAGACACCTTGAACGTGCACGGCGTGACGCGCGGGAAATACAGGGTTTTCCGAGCCAAAAGCCCCGTGGTTGCCAACGCGTTCGCGGCTCTGCTGATTCAGCTGGAAAAAATGACCGGGGAGGTCCCGCACGCATACTTCCGGTGGACCGAGGGGAACCCGGTCGCCAATCTGCTCTACTTCATCTTCTTCGGCGAGGGAGACATCGCTCCGTTAGCTCACGAGGTGCTACGCCGCGCTGTCCAGGATCCCGAGCGCCGGCCCGTGATTCATGTGAGCTAGAGCATTTCACTTCAGGTGTGTACAAGGTAGCAGGCCTCGTCGCGGCTTTTCCCTTTGGGGCGGGGTCCCCAGCGAGCCTGGTTTTGGCTCGCTGGGGTGGAAGAGAAGCCGCACCTCGCTACCTTTTCCAGTGCACAGTAGAAGTGAAAATGCTCTAAAAGCGCTCTGGAACGCGCTCGAATGCGCTCTATTCATCCGTAACGCAGCCGAAGCTGGCATTCTTGACGGTACGAATGTACCTGCCTAGCGTTCCTCGCGTCGCCTTGTAGGGCGGCATGACCCACTTGCCGCGGCGGGTTTCGATCTCCTTGTCGGAGAGGTCGACGGAAAGCTCGTTTGTGGCGGCATCGATGGTGATGCGGTCCCCGCTTTTTACCAACCCAATTGGCCCGCCTTCCTGCGCCTCCGGCGTAACATGCCCGACGATGAATCCGTGTGAGCCTCCGGAAAAGCGGCCGTCGGTGATCAACGCCACGTCCTTACCCATCCCGGCGCCCATGATCGCCGAGGTCGGGGTCAACATCTCGGGCATGCCCGGGCCTCCCTTTGGGCCTTCATAGCGGATGACGATGACTTCGCCCTTGGCGATTCTGCCCTCCTCGAGAGCCTTGAGCATCGCCTCTTCCGAGTCGAAGACGTTTGCCGGACCGGTGAACCTCAGCCCCTCTTTGCCGGTGATCTTGGCGACGGCGCCTTCGGGAGCCAGGTTCCCCTTGAGGATTTGCAGGTGGCTGCTCGCCTTCAGGGGATTCGAAACGGGTCTGACGATCTCTTGCCCGGCGCTCAGCCCGGGAAGATCCTTGACGTTTTCCGCAAGCGTCTTTCCCGTCACGGTGAGGCAATCGCCATGGAGCAGACGCGCCTCCAACAGAGATTTGAAGACCGCCGGAAGACCGCCCACGGCATGCAGATCTTCCATGACATAGGAGCCGCTGGGCTTGAAGTCGGCCAACAGCGGAGTCTTGTTGCTGATCTTTTGGAAGTCGTCGATGGTCAGCGGCACATTGACGGATCTTGCCATGGCAATCAGATGGAGCACCGCGTTGGTCGACCCGCCGAGCACCGAAACAACCACCATCGCATTCTCGAAAGCCTCCCGAGTCATGATGTCCCGCGGCTTCAGGTCGAGCTCGAGCAGGTTCCTGATCGCGGCGCCGGCGCGAAAGCATTCATCCAGTTTCGCGGGATCTTCCGCGGGAGTCGAAGCGCTATAAGGAAGGCTCATTCCCAGGGCCTCGATGGCCGACGCCATTGTATTGGCGGTGTACATGCCGCCGCAGGCGCCGGCTCCCGGACAAGCATGGCGCACGATCGCCATGCGCTGCTTTTCGTCGATCGCGTGCGCAATGAATTGCCCGTAGCTTTGGAATGCCGAGATGATATCCAGCTTCTGACCGGCGTCATGGCCGGCGCGAATCGTTCCTCCGTATACCATCAGGCTGGGCCGGTTCAGCCTGCCCATGGCGATGAGGCAGCCTGGCATATTCTTATCGCAGCCGGGGATCGAGACATTGGCGTCGTACCATTGCGCGGACATGACGGTCTCGATCGAATCCGCAATGAGATCGCGGGACTGCAAGGAGTAGCTCATCCCTTCCGTGCCCATCGAGATGCCATCGCTCACCCCAATCGTGTTGAAGCGCAGGCCTACGAGGCCGGCCGCTTGCGCCCCCTCCTTTACCTTCTCTCCCAGGCTGAGAAGGTGCATGTTGCAGGAGTTGCCTTCAAACCACATGCTGGCGATTCCAACCTGCGGCTTGGCCATATCTTCTTCGCGCAGTCCGGTCGCATAGAGCATCGCTTGCGACGCCCCCTGAGCCTTCGGCTGCGTGATCTTCGAACTGTACTTGTTCAGTTGTTTTGTCATAAGGCTGTTATTAACTTATAACGAAGCAGCCTTGCTGGCCAGAATGGGGCCGCGCAGGACTAGAAGTACGCGATGGCTCGTCCGAGGAAGATAAGAGAAACCCAAAGGATCAGCGACCGGATCGCCCAGCCTCTCGCGCCTGCCGGTGCGACGCCGGCATCATCCCAGTCAGTCACGGTGCGATATACCCCAAAGCGGAAGATCATCGTGTTCACGCCTGTCACCAGAAGGACAAGGAGCGAAATCCAATACATGATGTTGCCGTAGTATTCGACCGGGTCCGACATGGTGATCGCGATTCCCGTGATCAGGAGGATGGCAAATCCCGTCCACTTCCACGGGCGGAATTGATTCAGCACGCGCGACACGGGAACACTCGGGAGCGCCCATCCTAAGACGCGCAGGTTGCCCATTGCCACCATGCCGCCGAACAAGGCGACGGTGACCACGTGGATGATCAGCAGAACGGGGTAGGGATAGGGGTCCTCGCGGAGAGCAATGCTCAACGGCGTCTGGCTGAGCCAAGTGCAAAAGTGTAACAGCGGCATTTGGGCAACTCTTTCCGCGCAGTCGTTACAGGTTTCCGATCCATAAGCCGCCGAGGACCACGCCCAGCCAAAGCCCGAGCGAGACACATGCCGCCGGCACGCGCCATCCTAACGGGGCCGAGTCCCTGCCCGGCTCGGTCGCCTTGCGGATGACGGTGAAGTGAAATATGAGCGCGAGCGTAAGCAGCGCCATCTTGGTGTGGAATGCCGGAACCTGCCAGTACTCCCCGGCATCGGAGGAAAAGAGATAGGGCCCCGTCGTGAGCTGAATAGCGATCCCCGCCCAGATCCACGGCGCCAACTGCCGGGCAAGCTGCGAAACAGTTTGCCGTTTGAAAAATACGCCCAGCAGACGCATATCGAGGATGAAAACGGTTCCCACCAACAGGGCGAATCCGCAGATGTGGATCGACTCGACGATGGGAAAGACCCATCCCCAACGCGCGATTGGATTCAATGGCCGCGCTTCGGGAATTCCCTGAAGAATGTAGGAGAGAAGCATGTTCTCGTTGGGCCTCTAACTGGTGCTGGTTTAGCTAGTGCCGGTTCAACTGGTGCTGGTGATGTAGCCGATGGATCGTCCGCCCAACCCGACCGTAAGCCATAGGACGAGCGAGACGATGGCGGTCACCTTGCGCCACAGCGGGGAGATGCTCCCCTCGTCGGCCAATGTAACCTTGCGGTGGATGGTGAACGTAAAGATCAGGGCCAGTAAAAGCGACGTCATCTTGACGCGAAACCCCCAATTGAAAAAATCCTTCAGAGCCTCCGATGTGAACAGGGAGTATCCGGTAACGATCATCGCGGCGATGCTCCCGAGAAACAGCGGCCATACATCGTGCGCCAGCTCCGATAACGGCTCTTCCTCAAAAAGCCCCACGCCCAGCAAGCGCAGGTTGACCAGCAAAATAACGCCGCCCAGGACGGCAAGCGCGAGCAGGTGGCAGATCTCGATGACGGGAAAAAGCCATACGGACTTGCGTATTCCGTCGCCCATCATCGTGTTGTCGCTCCACCTGGAGAAAGAGAACAGGATGTTTCTAACCCACATCGTGATTCACATTGGCCCTCATTAGGATGGTGGCGGAACCGCATAGGCGATTCCCCGGCCCGCGGCTACGATTGCGACCCAAAGCACCAGAGAAATGACGGCCGCCGCCTTGGCTCCTCCCGGCGTCTTGGGATTCAGGTCCCACTCGGCGGTTTTGCGCCCGATCGTCCAGTTGAAAACCAAAACATTCAAACCCGCGAGGACAAGCATGATCATCTTGACCTTGAAGAAGGTCGTGCTATAGAAGGACACGGGGTCGCCGCAGAAAAGGAGCACCCCGCTCACGATCATGATGCCGCAGCCCACAGCCATCCATGGATTGAGCTGCCCCAGGACTTCCGATATCCGTCTGCGCACCAGCCAAACCCCTAGAAGCCGCAAATCGAGCAATACGGCGAAGCCGAGAAAGAGGGTCAGCGTCAATACATGGGTTGTTTCGATGATAGGCTCGGCCCAGAGGGAGCTACGGATCATGTTGCTCAACTGCGTGTTGCCGAGCCAATGCAAGAAGCTAACGAAATGCATTCCCCGATTGGTCCCTTCCAGAGCCTGTTGTTATGTGCTGCCCTCTATCCTTCCCGGCTACGAATTCTAACGGCGTCCAGAGCTACATGATTACGCCTTCCCACTTCCATCCGTCCGACGGGCGCTCGATCTTGTGCAGGCGGATGCGGTGTTCCCCCGGAGCGCGTCCCGGATTGCCGGTAACGATCACGACGTCGCCCGGCTGCAGGGTTTTGGCGTACACATGGTCTCGCGTCAACTGAGCGGCGCCTCCCCACTCGACTGACCAGGTGGTCACCTGACCGTTGTCATCCTTAGCGTCCACGTTCACGAATGAGTGCGGATTGCGGTACGTGAACTCGGTGAGAGTTCCCTTGACGCTGATCTCCTGGTCGACATAATAGTTGGCCGCGAAGGAGTGGTGCGCGTAGGCGCGGCCCGCCGTTACCAGCAATAGGACCGCGATCATGAACAGATATCGTCCGCGCTTCATAAAAAACGCTCCCGAATACGGGCCGGCTTTTCGATATATTTTACAGCGGCAATGCTACACCGTCTTTGAGGTATAAACTCCGGGAAGGTGTGGACCGGAGTGACTTTATGAAGCATTGGATCACAGCCGCGTTGATTGCAGTGTGCTCGGTTGCCGTCTATGCCGCGGCGGAAGAGGGCATGTGGACCTTCGACAATATCCCCGTCAAGCAGTTGCAGCAGAAGTATGGATTCACGCCCACCCAGCAGTGGCTCGACCATGTGCGGCTGGCGAGCGTACGTCTCAATGACGGCGGTTCAGGTTCCTTCATCAGCCCCGACGGGCTCTTGCTCACCAACCATCATGTGGCTCGCGGGCAATTGCAAAAGAGCTCGACGCCCGAGCACAACTATATCCGCGACGGATTCTATGCGGCGACGCCCGCGCAGGAGCTCAAGACGCCCGATCTCGAAATCAATGTGCTCGAATCCATGGAGAATGTTACGGCGCGAGTCGAGGCGGCCGTCCTGCCCAGTATGACGGACTCGCACGCCTTGGCTGCCAGGCGCGCGGTGATCGCGGCGATCGAAAAGGAGAGTGAGAAGGCCACCGGCTTCGAGTCTCAGGTCGTCTCTCTCTATCAGGGTGGTGAATATTGGCTCTACCGCTACAAGAAATATACGGATGTCAGGATCGTCTTCGCTCCGGAAGAGCAGACGGCATTCTTTGGTGGAGACCCGGACAACTTCACCTATCCGCGCTATGACCTGGACATGGCGATCTTCCGCGTCTACGACCAAGGGAAGCCGATCCATGTGGACAACTACTTGAAGTGGAACAGCAAGGGCGCGCAAGAACACGAGCTGGTATTTGTCAGTGGCAACCCCGGCTCGACCGATCGCGACAGCACTGTGGATCAGCTTCGGGTCGAAGGCGAAGTGACCGAGCCGCTCATTCTTAAGGTGCTCGACCATCGCCTGGATGTGCTCAAGCAATACAGTGCCCGCGGGCCGGAGCAGGCGCGGCAGGCGTCGTCGCTGGCCTTCGGCCTGGAAAATTCCCGCAAGGCATATGTGGGCCGGTTGGCTGCCCTCTCTGAGAAAAGCATTCTCGCCAAAAAACAGGCCGAGGAAGCGGACTTCCGGCAAAAGGTCGACAGCCGTCCGGAGTTGCGTCAAAAATACGGCTCTGCCTGGACTGAGGTCGAATCGGCGGATGCCAAATTCACCCGGTATTTCAAGGTGACGCTCTTCCGGCGCACAGACTCCGACCTGGCGGGATTTGCCGGAAGTATCGTCACGTATGTAGCTGAGATCAAGAAGCCTGATAGCGAGCGGCTGCCCGGTTTCCATGACGCCCAGCTGGAGAGTCTGCGATTCCGCCTGGAATCGCCCGCGCCGGTCTATCCTGCTCTCGAGATTGCCCGAATGACCGGCTCGCTCGAGCAGGCGCGGCAAGAGCTTGGAGCAGACGACGAATGGCTCAAGATCGTGCTCGCCGGCAAATCCCCGCAAGAGGCGGCAGAGAGCTACATCGGGGGAACAAAGCTCGCGGACGCGTCGTACCGCAAAGAGCTTCTCGCAGGCGGAGCCCAGGCCGTGGCCGCCTCGACCGACCCGTTGATTGAGCTCGCGCGCAAGCTCGATCCGCTTTCGAGAGCCATGAACAAAACGCTCGATACGGAAGTGAACAGTATCTTGACCAAAGCTGGAGAGAAGCTCGGACAGGCGCGCTTTGCGGTATATGGAAAGGGCACGTATCCCGATGCAACCTTCACGCTTCGTCTCAGCTACGGAACGGTTGACGGATATCCCATGAACGGCACTGTGGCTCCGCCGATGACGACGATGTACGGCCTCTACGACCGCTCCATCAGCTTCGGCGGCCGGCCGCCCTTCGATTTGCCCAAGCGTTGGGTCGAGGGCGAACGCAACCTCGATCTCGCTACTCCCATGGATTTTGTGACGACCAACGACATTATCGGCGGTAACTCAGGCTCGCCCGTGATCAATCGCAATGCGGAGATCGTTGGCCTCATCTTCGATGGCAATATCGAATCGCTGGCGGGAGATTTTGTCTACGACGGGGAGAAAAATCGCGCGGTAGCCGTCCATACCGGAGCCATGATGGAAGCGCTGCGCAAACTTTACGGCGCCGGTCCGTTAGCTGATGAGATCGAAGGCAAGAGCCACGGTTCCATCAACTAGCCTTGGGAGGCGGTGCTGGTAGGTCGGGGCTTTAGCCCCGACCTACCAGCACCACGCGCGCTCCTACTGGTTCTTGCTCAGCTTGCGGAAGTATTCTGCCACCGCGGCTTGATATCCCGAAGGCACCGTGTCCGCATCGGTGCTGCGGATTTGCCCTAATTGCTGCTGATCTCCCTTTGTCGCCTTCAGGCGCACTTCGAGCTTGTCCACATCGTTCATCAGCTGCGTGTGCATTGCTTCGAACACTGCCGGATTGCCAGGGAAGCGGCTGGGATCCAGGCCTTGCATCTCACGAATCAGTTCCTGAACGTCGCGCAATGCCTGCGGATCGTCTCCTACAGCCTGCCGAAGCTGATTCAGTTCGTTGACTCCCTGCTGGATCACGGCTTGCTGATCGGCGGGCGTTGCGGAGTTGTCGGGCCCGACGGGCTGCGGCAGGTTGGAGTTGTTGCCCGTATCCATTCCGCCGTAAACCAAGCCGCCGCCGTTATTCCTGCCGCCATTCACGAATGGTCCGTAGCCCCCGCCCGTGTTCGCGCCGGACTGTCCGGATTGCCCGGGTTGTCCCCCTTGCCCGTTCTGACCATTTTGCCCAGGTTGCCCACTTTGCCCACTTTGCCCGGCTTGCCCATTTTGTTGCGAGCCTCGGTTGAGCTGCCCGGTCTCTCGCCCTTGCCCAGGCTGGCCCTGTTGTTGACCGCGCTGACCCTGCTGACCGTTCTGGCCGTTGCGGCCGATCGGACCCAAGCCCTGCAGCTGATCGCGCAAACGCTGGACCTCGTTCAATGCGCTCTGGTTCGACGCATCCTGGGGGTCCTGCTGCGGTCCGCTTCCCAAGGCCTGCTGCGCCCCATGCATTTGCTGGCTCAGCCGATTCAAATCGTCGCCGATGCCGGCCTCGAGCGATTCCATGGAATTGGAGTTGGAGTCGATGCCGCGGCGCAGCCAGTCCGCGCTTCTTTGCACGCGCGTCGTCAGGTCGTCCGATTCAATCCCGCCGAGCGCATCGCGCAGCTTCGTGGCCGCGGGCCGCTGGGTAGAGGCCAGTTCCTGCTCGGCCTGCTGCATCTGCTTCCGCAACTGCGATAGATCGTCGGAGAGCCGTTGGCGATCGTTGGCAAGTTGCTCCCGCGAATCCTGTCCTTGTCCCTGTCCCTGTCCCGCCGACCGCCCATTTCCGCGGGAGCCGCTCATGCCTTCCTCCCCGGCCTCCTTCTTCATGCGCTCGTCCTGCGCTTGTTGCTCGCTCCTCAGCCGGTCCGCTTCCCCAGCCATGGCATCGAGACGCCCCGAAGCTTGCTTCTGCTGCGCACCGCCCAGAAGGTTGGTGGCTTCCCGAAGACGCTCGGCCGCGGCGCGCGCGTCAGCCGCACTTTGCTGTTGCGAAGGCGAGCGGCGCAGCATGTCATCGGTCGCTTGGCGAAGCTGTTCAAGCGCCTGCCGGGCTGCTTCGCGGCTGGCCTCAGAAGAGGCTCGCGATGCATTGTTCCCGGATTGCCCCTGCGACCCTGCCCTCTGCCCGCCACTTTGTTGACCGCTCTGCTGCCCACTGCCCTGTCCGCTCTGTCCACCGCCCTGCTGTCCGCTCTGTCCACTGCTTTGCTGGCCCGCCTGCTGGCTCTGCTGATCTCCCTGCTGTCCGCTCTGCTGCCCTCCCTGCTGCTGATTGTTCTGTGCGAGCTGTTGTAGCTGGCGCTGCAGCTCTTCCGCATTGCGCCTTAAGAGCTCCTGCTGCCAGCGCTCCTGAAAACTTTGGGCACTGTTGTTGCTTTGCTGCTGGGCCAACTCCTCCTGGCGCCGCGCCAGGTCATCGAGCTTCTTGAGAGCGTCGTCGACTTGCTGGTCCTTGGGCGTCGAGGCGCCCGCGGTTTGCGCGGTCTCGTACTGATTCTTCTGCGTGTCGAGCTCGAGATCGAAGAGACTTGCCAGGTCGCGGCCCGCCCCTCCACCGCCGCCCCCGCCTCCGCGGCTGCCAAAGGCAACCTCAATCTGCCGGAAGGTCGCTTCGGCCCGGAGCAGATTTTGCAATGCCTTTTGCTCGCTCGGCATTGCTTCCTGCCACTTCCGGTCTTTCAGCTGGCTGGCCGCGGGATCCATCGCCTGGGCCGCTGCAGTCATATCCGCGACAAAGCTATTGAACTCCTGATTCGCCTGAGAGAGTTCGCGGCTCTGCATGCGGTAGGCGAGCGACCGCGCCTGGGCGGCCAGCTTGGATTGAACCTCGGAGAGAAACTTTGCCGATTCGGCAGCCTGTGCTGGCGCCGGGTTCTTCTGTCCCTGCTGCTTCCACGTCGAGGCGATGATTTCCTTTTCGCGTTGCGAGATGTCGTCCGGGTTGTCTTGACCCCCGCCGCCGCCTCCGCCCCCACCGCCTTGTGCTTGCGATTGCGAGAACTCTCTCTCGAAGGGGTCGGCCTGAATGAAGAAGATGTCGGTACGGGCATCGGCGCGCGCGTCTTTGGCCGTCGCATACAGGCTTACAACGTCGCCCGGAACCAGTTTGAAATTTTCGAGCGAAAGCACGGTGGAACCGTCGGCCTGCTTCACGCCCTTTTCCTTGAGCAGACTGGTCGTCTGTTCAGGGCCGCCGTTGACCGAATAATGCAAGTCGAGAGCACTCAACCCGTAATCGTCCTGGGCGTGAGCGGAGACGGTGACCTCTTCAATAGGGCTGGCCCGGTAGTCGCGCGCCGGCCGCGCGATGGCCACATCGGGAGGATTCGGCACGGGCGCCGCGATAAAGTAATCGCCCGAAAGGCGAACCGGTTGTCCGTGGTCGAGCGCGGCAACGTGGTACACCCCGTCCTTATCCATAGGAATGGTGCCTTGGTAGACATTTCCCGCGCCGCCGGTGAGAGGAATCTGCTGATTGTCATTGATCGCGAGCAAGCCATCGCGCAGCGGACGGTCCATCAGAATCTGCAGTTCGGCTTTGGTGCCTTGGACCGCACTAAGATCCCCGCCCTGCTCCTCCGTCACGTCTTTCAATCCTGCCCAGCCGGGATAGTGGTAAATCACGCGAATCTTCTTCACCGAAGGCATGTCGACTACGTGAATGTTGTAGTGGCGCGAGTCGACTTTCCCCGCTTCGACGTAGTATTCAACTCCCTCGGGGAGGCCCGCGAAAAGAAACTGGTAGCCGGAAGCCCCCGCCTGCGGTTGCATGGTGACCTGGTCCCACTTCGTAGCGCTCTGGTAGCGCGCGTACAACCGGACCTTTCCGGGCAGCACGCCCATCGGCAATGCCGTGATAAGTTGGTCGCCATTGCGCCGCACCGTAACGTCGCCGGGCGTCACCTTGATTGAATAGAAGGGAGCGGCGCCGGGCCGCGCGCCGGCCCAGAGCAGCGAAGAGCCATAGCCCATAAAACCCGGCCCGGCAAAGATCATCCACAATAGAACGCTGAGCGCGGAGACACCGGCTCCAATCAATGCCATGAACTTGCTGTTGGGGACCGCTTGTGCGGGCTCCGCACCGCGAGCCGCCTCCAACGTGTCGGCGGCCAACAGGTCGAGGAAGGGCTCATGTCCCTTCTGGTCGCGCTCCGTAAAGGTGATCAGCCGCTGTTGGAATTGGGGGTAGAGGTTCTCCACCTTGCCCACCACGTTCCGGCGGCTGAGCCGGGACAGCGGGATCGCGAGAAAAAAGCCCACCACCAGAATGAGTCCCAAGATCAGGACGGCGCGCGCGCTGCCCACGCTCACTCGCGAAAACGCAAACGCGTTGAGAATCAAGACGAGGACAACCGTTGTCACGAGTGCCGTTCCCGCCAGAATGGCCGCGCCCCTGAGCGCGGCGCCGACGCGCAAGCGCTGCTGCAATTGGCCGATATAGGAATTGAGCTCGTCCCGTTTGCTCATGGCTCCTCCGCCTGCGTCCCTAGATAGCGGCTGGCGAGCAGCGATTCCGCGACCGCCGCCGCAAGTACCAAGATCATGACGTACCACCAGAGGGGATACGGCTGCTTTTGTTCTCGAGCTTGCCCCGCAGTCGCGGCCACTGGAGCTGGTGTATTTGCGTTTCCCCGCCACAGAGACAAAGTCTCGGCGGGGATAACGTCGAGATCGGACTCGCGCCGGTCAGCGTTCACCCCGGCCAAATCCTGACGGCCGTTTGCCAGCCGGAGCTGGTAGAAGCCGGCGCTCGTGACCTGAAACGACTGCTGCGAGCTGGCTTGCCCCAGCGAAAGAGGCCTGTGCCCGGCAGGATCGACGACTTCGACGCCTATCGACTGCTCCTTGGCCGTCCGCAATTCTAGGTAGGAATCTACCAGCTGCGATCCGCTGCGCCGCTCGGTACCGGAAAGGTAGCGGGCAGTTTGTTCGACAAATGGCACAAAGATGGCGTGGAGAGGGAAATCGTTGGCGATGTTGTCGAGATTTGACGTGAGCAGCATGACGCGCCCTTCGCCTATCTTTTCGTCGAGTAGCAGCGGCGTGCCGTCGGACAGTCTGGCGACGACGCGTGAAGCCCCGGGGTCAACCCTTACCGTGTCGTAAAATTTTACTCCCCTCCACTGCTCCGCGTTTTCCATCGACGGATGCGAGGGGTCCGTGGCCCCCACCGTGAGGAAGCCATCGCCAGTCTGCGAATAGTGCATCACATCCAGGATCTTATTGTCCAGTACAGGGATACGGGATCCCCGCTGGGCGGTGTTCCCGGCCACTACCAGCACGCTTCCGCCCCCGCGCACATATTTCTCCAAGCTGCTTTCGATAGCGGACGGCAGCTCCAGCGTATTCGACAGGACAATAAAGGCATATTTCGAAGGGTCAAGGTTGGCCGCCTGCTCCACGGTCGCCGTCTGCAGCGTGAAAACGCCGTCGGCCGAGGCGGCAAGCGCGGCTCCGAAGTAAACCGGCGATTGGGAGTCGGACGAATTGTGAACGAGCAGCGCCTTTGCCGGGTCGGACCGCTCGACCGCGAAGAGGCTGCTATCGTCGGCAGCGAGCGCGTCCGCGGAATCGATCGTCACCGCGCAGCGGCTCAATCCGTAGGGCACGTTCAGGGTCGGAAATTCGACGGTCGCTCTTCCCCCGGCGGGAACATCGATGGCTTGCGTCGCTACGGTGTTGCCGTTGATGACCAGCGAGACGGTGCGCTTTGCCGCGGGGGTGTGATACCCGGCGACCACAGCTTCGACATGCGCCTTCTTCAAGTCCCAGACTTGGGCCGGAGCATTCACGCTTTCGACCACCCAGTTCGGGACAGCGGCATTCGCGACCGGATGCAGGACCAGCGAGACGTTGGCCGGCAGCGTCATCTCCGCGAAGCTGGCCGGCATGGCGGATTTCTGCATGTCGCTGAAGAAGTGGAGTTCGATGGGCGTGCGCACAGTCTCGCTCATCGAGCGCATCGCCCGAGCAAGCTCGCTCAAGCTCCCGCGCGAGTCCCCTACCTGTAGCGCTGAGACGGCCGCGCGCAATGGGCCGGGGTCGTCAGTAGCGCTCGTCAGAGCTTGCAGTTGAGAGCCCAGCGCCATTACCTGGGCGCGTTCGGTTGGCGGCCGCGACGAAAGCAAGGCCAGCGCCTGGCGGCGCGCGTCATCCATTCTTGAACCCGCGTGCATGCTGAATGAGTTGTCGATGACCACCAGCAGGAGCTTGTCCTGGGTCATGCTCGCGGCGGGCCTGCTGATATAAGGATCGGCGAATGCCAGAATCAGCAGCAGGAGCAGAGCCAGCCGCAGGGAGAGCAGCAGCAGGTAGCGCAGGCGGCGGTGCTTGATCGAGCTCTGCGTCCGCCGTTCGAAAAACATCAGCGAGCTGAAAGGACGCGGTGTGGTTGAATGACGCCGCAGCAGGTGAAGATAGACAGGGAGACCCGCCGCCACGGCGGCGGCCAGGAACCAGGGAGCGAGGACGCCCATTCAATCCCTCCCTTGGCGCAGCGAAAGATACTCCCGCAACGCCCCATCGAGCGGCCTGCTGGTTTCGAGAAGGTAGTAGTCGAGCCCGGCGGCTTGCGCGCGCTCCTTCAGGTCTGCAATATGCGTATCCATCTTCTGGCGGTAATCGAAGCGTGCGTAATCCGGTGTAACTTCCATATGCTCGTTGGTTTCAAGATCAACCAGGATCACCGGCTGGCCAAGATCGGGCCGGATCTCCTTCGGGTCGAGGATGTGGAAGAGAACCACCTCGTTTCCATGAAACCGCAGCGGCTCAAAGGTCCGAACGATCGTCGCCGGCGACTCATAAAAGTCGGAAAGAATGAGGACCACTCCGCGCCGGCTCAGAAATTGCTGGAAATGTTGGAGCGGCTTGGCAAAATCCGTGCGCGCGGCCGGCTCCGCCAACTCGAGGCCTCCCAATAACCGGGGCAATTGTCCCTGCCGCGTGGAAGGCCGGATGTAGTTGCGCACTTCGTCGTCGAATACGATCAGGCCCGCCGCGTCCCGCTGGCTGTGAATCGCCAGGTAGAAAAGCGAAGCCGCGGTATACCGCGCATAGTCCATCTTCGTCACCTGGTGCGAGGTGTACTTCATCGAGTTACTCGCATCCAGGAGCACGGTCAACAAGCTGTTGGTCTCTCCGCGATAACGCTTCAGATATGCCTTTTCCGTTCGCGCGAAAACGTTCCAGTCCACATGCCGCAGATCGTCGCCGGGGGTGTAGGCGCGGTATTCGGCAAACTCCTGGCTAAAGCCGAAGTCCGGCGAGCGGTGCAGTCCGGCGACAAAGCCGTCGACCACGGTCTTCGCGATCAGGTCGAGGCCTGAGATGCCTGCGAGCACCGCGGGGTCGAGAAAGCGCTGTATGTTGGACTCTGCCATCTTCTTTTTCCAGGGCCCGCGCTAAAGCGCTTCGCCCTCTTGCTTTGCTCGCCCCTTCCCAGGGCTCGCTCCGCAATTCACCCCTTTGCCTAATATTCCAGGGCTTCGCGGTACTACTGCTCTCGCCCTCTTGCCGGTTCGCCCAATCCGGGGCTCACCTGCAATTCACCCTAATATTGCAGGGCTTCGCGGTACTACTGCTCTCGCCCTCTTCCACCCCAGCAAGCACAGCTTGCTGGGGACCCCGGCATGCTTTGCTCGCGCCTTCTTGAGCGCTCCCAATATTGCAGGGCTTCGCGGTACTACTGCTCTCGCCCTCTTCCACCCCAGCAAGCACAGCTTGCTGGGGACCCCGGCTTGCTTTGCTCGCGCCTTGCCAGCGCTCGCTTCGCAATTCACCCCTTTGCCCAATATTTAAGGGCTTCGCGGTCAGACCGCTCTCGCCCTCTTGCCGGTTCGCCCAATCCGGGGCTCACCTGTAATTCACCCACGCCGCAATTCACCCGCTCCGCAATTCACTCTTTTGCCTTAGCGCTTTCGCCGTTCGTGAAGCCTGACAACTGATTTCCGCGCTGAAGCGCCCCCTAAGCTTCCTTGGGCGGCGGCATCAGCGCCAGCAACTGCCGCAGTATTTCATCTGAATCGATGCGGTCCGACTCCGCGTGGAAGTTCAGCAGGATGCGATGCCGCAGAACGGGAATGGCCGACGCGGTAATGTCCTCATAGGCCACGTGGTAGCGGTGGTGCGCCAGCGCGCGCGCCTTGGCCGCCAGCACAATAAATTGCGCGGCGCGAACACTGGCGCCGTAATTCACATACTTCTTCACCACATCCGGCGCGCTGCCGCTGTTGTGGCGCGTGGCGCGGACGATGGAAACGACATAGCGGGCCAGCGACTCCGCGATGGGCACCATGCGCACCAGCATTTGAAAATCGAGAATCTCCGCCGCGTTGGTCACCGCTTCGATGGTGGCGACACGGGTCGTCGTCGTCAGGTCGACTACCTTGAATTCGTCGTCGGCGCTCAGATAATCGAGGATGGTATTGAACAGGAAGCGGTCCAACTGCGCTTCCGGCAGCGGATATGTGCCCTCGAGCTCGATCGGGTTCTGCGTCGCCAGCACGAAGAAGGGAGCGGGCAGCGTGTAGCGGTTGCCGCGAACCGTGCACGACCGCTCCTGCATGGCTTCGAGCAATGCCGATTGTGTTTTGGGCGGCGTCCGGTTCACTTCATCGGCAAGGAGAACGTTGCCGAAAATCGGTCCTGGGACAAACGTCCAGCGGCGATGGCCCGTTGTCGGATCTTCCTCGATGATGTCGGTGCCGGTCATGTCGGAGGGCATGAGGTCTGGCGTGAATTGGATTCGCTTGAACTCGAGACCGAGAGTCTTCGAGATCGTCTGCACCATGAGCGTCTTCGCTGTGCCTGGCAAGCCGGTGATAAGACAATGGCCGCCGACAAAGAGCGCGATCAAAATCTGATCGAGCACCTCTTCTTGTCCGACGATGACCTGGCGAACCTGGGTGAGGATTCCGTCCCGTACCTGGTGGAACCGGTCGATCCGCGTCTTAAGTTCTAACGAGTCCACATTCACTTCAGCGGAGATAGCCATCGATTATTTCCCTTTCTGCGAGTCTGGTTGATCCGAGTTGCCCGGGTTTGCGCCCTGGGTCGAACCCTGAGTCGAGTCCCCTTTGGCTGGGCTCTGGAGTTCGAGTAGCAATTTTTGTGCCGGACGGTAGTCCGGCGCGGCCTCGAGCGAGGCGAGCACGCTCTGTTCGGCCTTGTCCCTCTGCCCGGAGGAAAAGTAGGCCTGAGCCAGATCGAACTGCGCCGAAGCCTGGTCGAGCGGGTGCATCGTCAAAACGGCGTTGAATTCGCGGATGGCTCCCGGATAGTTTTGCTGGGCCAGCCATAGGCGTCCGAGGTGGCGATGAAGATCTTCGTCACCCACCGGATCGATGTAGTTGAGGCGGTCGAGCGTGGCGGCCGCATCTTTCGGGTTGCCCAATCCCTCCTCGAGCGAGGCCAGCTGCTTGAGCATCGCCGGGCTGTCTCCGCCCATCTTTTCGTAGCTGGTCAGGGTCGCTACGGCTGACTGCTTGTCGCCTTTCGCGAGGTACGCATCGGCAATGAACTGGTAGGGATTGGCGTCGTAAATGTATTGGGGATAGAGCTGCCGCACCTCGTCGCCCTCTTTGATCACCGCGTCGTAATTGTGGTTCCTGGACTGCTCGACCAGGTCCTTCAATTTGGTGCGCCACTCGTCGAAGTGAGCCGCGGGGCCGCCGTCCTGTTGGTACAGCCAAGTCTGAAACTGCTTGTCGAATTGCTCCGGCGTCATCCCCAAGACCTGCTGAATCACTTCCGGGGTGGTCTTGAGCTGGGCATAGGCGTGCACCATGTCGAGAAGCTTGTCGGCGCTCCAATGGTCCTGGATGTAGTCGCAGATGCGGCCCGCCTGGTAGTAGGAGACGAGCACTTGCTGCGGATAATCCGGGCGGACAAAACCGCGGTCGAGTTCGGCGACCGGCAACAGTTTCTTACCGCGAGGGCGGCCACGATGTCGGGGGTCATCCGGTCGCCCCACTCCGGCGAGGCCTGCGTTTCCTCATGGACGGCAAGTCCCTCGGTAAACCAGCGCGGCACCCGATGGTTGGTGATGGCAAGAATGTAGACATGGCTCATTTCGTGCCATAACGTGCTGGCCCAATTGAAGTCGCCCGGCTTGCGCGCGGAAGGGCTGTCCATGGCCACGACTCTGTCCGAAAGTGACGCCGAGCGCGCCCAGGCCGGGCATGCCCTGCGTCCGCACGGCAAAATCCTCGTGGTCCGGATAGACTTCGACTTGAACTGGTCCCGTGAGCTTGTATTTGTACTTCACCTGGTAGGTCGCCATCGCCCGCTTCAGCACATCCTCGAAGTAGGGGCGCAGCAGATCGGCTTCGCTCTTCTGCAGCATGAGGATCGTGGTGTCATCACCCTTGAAAGTTACAAAGTCCTTCTTGTAGCTATCGAGCAGGCGCAGGCTGTTGACCGTGGCCCCGTCGCGGTAGCCGTTGTTATAGCACGTCTCCAGTTGCTGGCCCGCCTCGTCTTCCTGCCCCAGGCGCATGAGGTTGATGCCGAGCTGGGAACGAGCCGAGTCGAGCCCGGGATCGGCCGCGATGGCCTTGCGATAGTAGGCGACGCCGTCTTCAAATCGCATATTCAGCACGAGCTGATGGGCGACGATGGCGTATCCCTCGCCATAACCCGGATCCACCTGCTGAATTTTCGCGAGCCATGCATCGGGGGACCGGTCCGCCAGGATTTCTATGGCGGCGTGGATGGCCATGGCGTCGAGCGCGTCCGGGGAAAGCTTCAGCGCCTCATCCGCCTCCGACGCGGCCAGCTTGGTGTCGGAGTCCTCAAGCACCAGATTGGCCATCAGTTCGTGCGCTTCCACCAGCTTCGGGATCGAGCCCGATCGCCTTCGCGTCATACTCGACTGCCTTGTCGTCAAAGCCGTCCGCGCTCACCAGAGCCAGGCCGACATAGGCCGGCGCGTTGTTCGGATCGATTTTGAGGGCCTCGTTGAAAAGGTCTTCGGCGTCGCTGTTGTTGAATCGCTCGTGCAAGAGGCGGCCCCAGCGCACGCGATACATGGCGTTGCCGGGCGTCTGCGCCACGGCTGTGCGAAACTCACCGTTCGCCTCGTCGTACATTTTGAGGCCCCAGTCTCCTTCGGCGCGAAGGTAGGGCTCCCTGCGCCTGGGTGAGCGATTCATAGCACGTCTTAGCCTCCGCCCGATGGCCGTGCTGAACGAAGCGTTTGGCAGTCGTTGGGCGTCGCCGCCAAACACACTCCCGCGGTGGCCCAACACGATCAACCATGCCGCGCAAATGGGGATCGGCCGCTTCACTTATCCAATTCTCCCTGAACGCGCGCCAGATCCACCAGCGCCTGGGTGAGCTGGGCTTTGTAGTCGTCCGGATCCATCGCGGCCTTTTGGTATTTGAGAACGTCGATCTTCTGCTCGAGCTCTTCCTTCTTGTCGAACAATGCGCGCTTGGCCGGATCGTTGGTTGCTTGCTGCGCCGCGCCTATGCGCACCACGGCCATGTTCTTGAGCAACAATCCCTCCCCGCTGTCGGGCGATGCCGCGCGCACGGGTTCGCCCTTGCCGGTGTCTTCAAAGACGGCGTGCTCCGTCGCCAGGCGCTTCTGCGATGTATAAAAATCCGCCGTCTTGCGGTCCGCATACTGAAATGCCTCAAGTGCGCTGATCGCGTCGTTCTTGTCGATATCGACCGTCGGATCTTCCAAAGCCTCGACCCAGTAGCGGGCGAAGACCGTCGCATTTTTCTCCGTTCCGGATTTGGTTGCCGCGATCACCGCGCGGCCGGGCTTTTCGAGAGCCGAGATCGAGCCGCCGCTCGAGCTGGTCGTATTGACGATCAGTTGCCGCCGGGAAGGGATGCGATCGCACAGCGTGGCCAACTCCTCCCCGGAAATATCCGGCCCCACCAGGTTGAATTTGTACTCGACCCCGTCGAAGGAGCCGTGCCCGATCAGGATCATGATGAAGTCGTCCTGAGGTTGGGCCTGGTGCGCGACCGTGCCCAGAACCTCGGTCATGCGGGCGCGGGTGGCATCCATCAACGTGTACACATGAGCATCGCTGCTTGAGGCTTTGAGGAGTTTGTCGAGATCCTTGGCCAGGCCGGTAAAGGTCTGTTCGTAGTCCGGCTCCCCGCCCAGACCCGCCACCGTCACGTAGTAGGTACTCGCGCGCGCGGGCAGTGCGATCAGGCAGAGGAATGCGCCGCACCAGATCGCTAGAGACCGGATCGCGAGAGACCGGATCGAGAGAGACGAGATGCAGAGGGACGAGATCGAGCGGGGCGCTCTCACACCACCCCCCATTTCCGCCGCAGCAGCCATTCCGAGCAGCACAACAGAAGGATTAGGAGAAAGAGGACCGGCATATCCCAAAGCTCCTTCGTTTCACGAACCGTGATTCCGGCTTCCGAGACGGGTATTTCGTCCGGCAGACGGGAAAGGTCTTGCGGACGCCAGTAGCGCGCGCCCGTCTGGGAGGAAAGCTTCTCCAGCAAGTCCCGATTCTGTCCGGTATGAAAATTCTCGGCGGCTCCGTCGATCCGCTGATAGGTCAAGACGTCGCGCCCCAGCTCCTGGTCTCCGCGCTGCGCCACAATTTCGGCGAGATAGGAGCCGGGTTGCGGGGCGGTCCAATCGGTCTGAAAGACGCCTGGATTGTCCGCGGCGGGTCTCATCTCGACCGTCGCCGAGATTCCATTGGGGCCAAGGATGTGCGCTTCTACGTGCGCATCGGTGGCCGGCTGGTATTGCTTGTCGCGGACATCGGCGGAAATCGTGGTGCGGCCGTCGTCAAAAAGAATCTGGTTGGGCACCGACGCGGAAACATTGCCGGGCGTGCCGTTCACCAGCCAGCGCAGCAATTGCCGCCAGAACATATCGTGCGAAGTGTCCCCCAAAGGCATGCTCATTTGCCAGCGCCAGGTGCCCGAGGTCGCGAGCACGGCAGAGCGCCCGCGTCCGAAGTTCTGCGTGATCAGCAGGGGCAATTTTCGTCCTCCGGCGTTCATGTCCGCCAGCACAAGCGCTCCCGGCTTGGGTTTGCCGGGGTCCTGGTAGTCCTCAAGATACGGCAGTTTCTTCCATTGCTCGACATTCTTGGCGGGGTCATCCACCAGGCGCGTGATCAGACTGTCCCTGCCCGCCGCGTCCAACTCTGCAGTGGCGCGATCGCGGTGGAAGGTGCCCGACCGGCCAGGCAGAACCACTGGCATCGCATCCGCGACTGGAGAGCCCGCCCAGCCGCCATCGGCGAGTCCGAAACGGCCCCCCAGCATGAGCAGGCCGCCGCCGCGCCGGTCCACAAATTGGCGGATCAGGTCCTGCTGCGCCGGCGTGAAGTAGCCTGCCTCCACCGAACCGAGGATGAGTCCCTGGTAAGCGAAAAGATCCTCGGCACGGGCAGGGAAGCCGTCCGCGAGCTCCGTCGGGTTCTCGATCCCCTGGCGGTAGATCTTGTTCTCCGTGGTGCGCAGCATGGAGGCGACCGCCACGTTGGCATCGTCGTCCTCCGCCCGCCGGATAAATTTGTACTCCCACCGCGGCTCGCCCTCGACATACAGAATGCGGTCTTTGGCGCCGCTGACGTTGATCACCCGCGGGACGGTGTTGTTAGCCCGGTTCTGCTCGCCGGCCAGGGGATCGATCGAGACCTGGAGTGTCTTGGCTCCGGCGTCCCCCGCATTGAAAAGGACCGATTCGGTCTGCAATCTCCCGTCCGCGGCGAATGTGACGGGCTGCGAGGCCAGCACTTTCGTTCCGTCGCGTATCGCGAGAGTGGATTTTTGCCCCGCAAACCCGCGCTGGTGAAAGGTCACCGTGGCCGATAGCCGGGAGTTCTCGAGGGCGCGCGGCGCGATGACCGCATCGTTGATCTCGATATCTTTCGGCGTCTGTTCCAGGCCGAAGCCAACGGTCTGCACCGGAATGTGGCGGTTGCGCAGATCGGCGATGGTATCGAGATCGATGCCGCCGGAGTTGTCTCCCCCATCGCTTAAAAGCACAATCGCGCCGATCGGCAGGTCGCTGGTCTCCGCCACCAGCTGTTTCAGGCTGTCCCCGATGCGAGTGGCAGGAGCCGTCGGGTGCAAATCGCTGAGCTTCGAGATGCGCGTGACCCGGCTATCGAGCGAGTACAGCCGCGTCTGGTAGTTCTTCTGCAACTCGCGGAGTACGCCGCCATTCAGCACATTCACCGCCTGTGTCTGCCGCGGAGCGAGGCCGTCATCGGCGATTGCCATGCTGCGTGAATCGTCCACGACCACGGCGATGATATTTTGCTGCGGCTTCAGCTCCGCGACCGTGATGGCGGGCTGCCACAACAACAGCAGCAGCAGCGCGGTCAGCGCGAATTCGAGCAGCCACAGCGCTCCCGCGCGCCAGCTTCTCAGTTTCGGAGCCGCCTCGGGCAGCCGCGCCCGAATGAGGAGGGCGAAGCCCACGCCGGCGGCGACGATCAGGAGAAGGAGAATCCATCTCGGCCACCAGCCGAGCAGCACGAACTGGCCCTTCGAGAAAGTCGAGGCCGGATACTTGAAAAGGAACTGAAACATGGTCCGGACAGGCCACCGCCTTTGGATTTCCGTCCTAGACCGTTTTCACAAATGGCATGTCCCCGGGCATCTGGTCTTGACCCAGCCAATCCATTGAAGCTTGGGCTGCGTCAAAACGCACCCGCCAGGACACCGTCTTTGTGAATAACGGTTTTAAGGTCCTATGCATCATTCCGTACATAGAGGCTGTTGTCTACCGCAACCTCTTAAGTAAAAAGCAGCCTCAATGTGTCATGCCGTAAATGATGTAATTCAGGCCGATCCGGAAAGCCATGGAAGAAAAGTTCTCCGGATACTCGGGGCTGTCCGACCACTCCCAGGCATCTCCAAGATGCATGTTGTGGCAGATCGCTACAATGATCCGGCCCTTGTCATCGCGGATTGCCCTCCACTTGGCGACGTAGCCGTCCTTTTCATACGTCCGCCCGGTATTGATGTACTGCTCGCCCGGTACCTGGAATCGATCGTCCAGGTCATAGAGCACATGGAAGATTTCGTCCTTATTGTCCAGGTCTTCGATCGGCCGGTTCGGTAGGACCATGCGCATTCCTCTGAGGAAGCTCTCCCAATCCGCCGTGCCGTGAAAGTCGTCTACCATCAGGAATCCGCCCCTGAGCAGGAATTCTCGCAGGCGCTTGGCTTCGGCGTCCGTAAAGGTCCAGTCCTCTACTTGGACTGCATAGACCCACGGATAGTTAAAGATGTCATCGCTGTCGAGATCGACCACCTGTTCGGTCGAACGGCCGTTGATGCGGGTGAGGCGCTTGAGCGCGATCAGGAATTGCCGGTCGGCCTTCGGATAGTCTCGGGACCACGCCCCGCCGCCGTATCCATATCCGCCATATCCCCCGCCGTACCCGTATCCGCCATATCCTCCGCCAATTTGAGTGTAGCGAAGGCGCGACCAGGAGAACTCGGCTTTATCGCCGTACGGAGAGGAGTCGTCGGGTTGGCTCCGGCGCCCGAAATACTGTCGCCATCCGCCGGACTGCAGGGCAAGCAAGCCCGAGCTGATGGCTATGAGGAGAAATACTACCCCGAATCGCGGCAGAAGCCTCATAAGTCACCTTAGAGTATGTTATTGACTTTGGAGCGCGAGCGTTGCGTGCCAAAACCTGGCCGGATGAGGCGGAGACTGCCCGCTCCCAAGGTTAATGACAGACTCTTAGCACGACAGTATCAGAGTAGCTCTAGCTCCCGCTATTCGCAAACTTTCATGTCATCATGGTCCGAGCCCTGGCACTCGGGAAAATTTGCTTCCGCCGCTGCCGCCCTATAAGTTCATAACAGGCTCTAGTAGCATGGGAACAGCCGCGAACGAGCTCTTCTGCCGTTCGCGTGAAGAGGCTTCGGGGGCGATCTTGCAGCGAAGGGACTTCTTAAGGCGGAGTGGCGTGGCACTTCTCGGAGCAGGTGCGGCGGGGATCGCTCCGCTCGGGAGCCAAGCCCAGACGCCGCACGAAGCACCTGCCGGGGCACCTCCGGCGGCCGAGGGGAAAGCCGATTTCACCCTCGAAATCTCGCCCGTTACCCTGGAACTCGTTCCCAACCACATCATCAGCACGATCGGCTACAACGGCACCTCTCCGGGGCCGATCCTCCGTATGCGCGAGAATGTTCCGGTAACGGTGGATGTCGTGAACAACACCGACGCGGCGGAGTTTGTGCATTGGCACGGCATGCTCATTCCCGCCGAAGTGGATGGGGCCGAAGAGGAAGGCACTCCGGCAGTACCGCCGCAGGGCCGGCGTCGCTTTCAGCTCACTCCCAAGCCCGCGGGCACCCGGTGGTATCACACCCATGGCATGTCCAACGGCGACTTGCACCGGGGTAGTTATACCGGCCAGTTCGGCTTCGTCATGGTTGAGGCGGCAAACAACCCAGGGCAGTTCGATCAGGAAGTTTTTCTCGCCCTGCGCGATTGGGAACCCTTCTATACCCAGAATGCGGCCGATACCGACGAGCAATCGCAGGGCGGTCCCCAGCCCGAGCGGCCTGCGGTTCTCGATACCCGTCCGGCTGGCCTCGGGGTCACCTCCCTGATGTACTCGATCAACGACAAGGCATTGGGAGCAGGCGAGCCCATCCGGGTGAAGTCCGGGCAGCGGGTGCTTATGCACCTGCTCAATGCCAGCGGCATCGAAAATCGGCTGGTCGCGCTGCCTGGGCATCAGTTCCATGTCCTCGCGCTCGATGGCAACCCGGTGCCTACTCCCAAATCCGTAGAGGTTCTGTTCCTGGGGCCGGGAGAGCGGATCGACGCCATCGTCGAGATGAATTCGCCCGGCGTGTGGATCCTGGGCGCGCCCGAGGATGACATCCGCAACGCGGGCCTCGGCATCGTGGTCGAATACGCCGACCAGCATCGCGATCCGCAGTGGATGGTTCCGAAGAACCCCATTTGGGATTACACGGTCTTTGGCCGGACGGGTTCGCAGCCGCCGCCGGACCAGACCATCGAGATGCTCTTTGAAAAAACTCCCGCCGGCGCCGGCAAGTTCGATCTCTGGCTGGTCAACGGCAAGGCTTATCCGCATGAAAATGAATTGGTCCTGAAGCAGGGAACACGATATCGCCTGGCCTTCCGCAATCGAACCGATGACGCGCATCCGTTGCATCTGCACCGCCACCTATTCGAGCTTGTCAATATGAATGGAAAACCGACCGCCGGAATTATGAAAGATACAGTGATTGTGCCGTTCTATGGGCGCGCTACTGTCGATTTTGTCGCCGACCAGCCGGGTCTCACATTCTTCCATTGCCACATTCAACAGCACATGGACTACGGCTTCAAAGCGCTCTTCCGCTACGCGTAATTCACCCTTTTCGAGATCAGGGATTTTGTGCTCCCGCGCTCCCGGCCGGGGCCGCTTGCATCTTCAGCTGCTCCAGTTGAGCCTGCACCCTGGCCCACTTTTTTGGATTGCGTTTCGTCGTGTAGGGGGCATCCGGATCTCCGTAGAATGCCACCAGTTCTGCCCGGACGGAAGGGGAAGCGCCGCGGAAATTTTGCTTCGCCAGGGCGTCGAGCAGCCGGGCCTGCGTCTCATCGTTCAACCGGTATACTCCGGGCCCCGTCCTGTCCCCCGTGTCGAAATTGTCGTTCGGTATCTGCGGGTTTCCCGCGCTTACCTGACTGAGCAGACGTCGATAGCGGTCGAGGGTCGCGTTAAAGCTGGCCTCGAACATGCGCTCTGCCTCCGGCGTCGGCGTCCGCAACTCCAGCACCCTGAGGGGACCGATCTTCGGAAGAATCCCCACCAGGACGGCGAGAAGGCGCTCCCCAAACGAGGGTTTCTGATAGGTTCTCCCCCAGTTTTTCTCATAGCTCGCGCGCGAAAGGTTATATAGGAACTTCCGTTTCGTGATGCTGGGCTGGTCCTTCAGGATGTCGTCCTTCTTCAGACTCCAAGCGATACGCGTCGCTTCGGGAATCAGCTTGCTGACATCGTAGCGGTAAGAACCAAGTGCCTTTTCCTCATCAGGCAGAACGCTCTTCAAATCCAGGCCGTAGGTCTGCTGAAATGCCTCTTCGAGCAGAGGAACCGCAACCGCAAAGCCGATAAAGTCGTGGTAACTATCCGGCGCGTAACGTCCTTGCGCGACTTCGAGGACATCGAATCCGAACTCCGTCTTGACGTGCGCCAACGGATCTTGCTCATAGGTAACCTCATCGCCATACTTCTTCTTTAGCTTCGGATAGAGAAGGGGGACAGCGCGATTGGTCGCGATCCGGTGGCCGTCGTTGTCGGCGGCGTAGTGGGCGAGCGCCCCGAGTGCGAACGCATAGCCGTCAAGGTCTTTCGCATCCTCGATGAGGGCCCCGACAAAGTCGCCGCTGCGCACATAGTGTGTCAGGTCGCTGAAGAAAATGCTGCCGTGCGGATAGTAGCCCATGTCCTGAATGATGGCGCCGCCGTAGGCATAGGCATGGGCTTCTTTCAGCTCCGCTGGCGTCGCTTGGGGAAAGCGCTCAAGAAGCACAGGGCGAATATTTTTGTCCCATGCGCTGTCGATGATCGCTTCATGGGCGAGCACGGCATACGCCGCGCTCTGCGAGGGTGACACGAAAACCAAAGAAAACGCCAGTACCAGAGCGCAAATTTTTGCGGGCCGGGCGCTTAGGGCGCCGCGCCGTGTTCCCGCCTTGGTTGAGGCTCCTTGGCATTTTCTTCGATTGAGAATTTCCATCAGGCCGCTGTCTATGATACGGGACCCGCGCTAAAGCGCTCTTCACGGATTTTCGAGGCGGCCCACGGCTTGAAATTCAAGCAGCTCGATCTCCGGGCTGATGTACCCATCGCGGACCGGTTCCTCTTTGAACAGGCCGGTGCTGAGATACTTCTTATTGTCGTCGGAAAAGACGGTGACCACCGTCGATCCTACCGATCTTGACGCAAGGTTCTGCTGTGCCATGACAGCCGCGAGAAAATTGCAGCCTGATGAGATGCCTGCGCCGAGCCCTGCCATGGCCAGTTTTTGCGCCATCAGGATCGAATCTCCATCGCTCACTGCTAGGACTCCATTCAGCGAGGCCAGGTTGACAATGCTGGGGATGAACTCGTCGGATATGCCCTGAATGCGGTGGCTGCCCACTTTGTGCCCGGTCGAGAGCGTGGGCGATTCGGCTGGCTCGACGGGATGAACCTTCGTCTGAAGATCGTGCCGGCGCAAACACTTGAGCAGCCCCATGATTGTTCCTCCGGTTCCCACTCCGGCCACGAAGGCATCCGGTGCGAGCCCCAGAGATCTGAGTTGTCTCAGGATTTCAGGACCCGTCGTCCGCGCGTGCGCTTCGACATTCGCCGCATTCTCAAATTGCCGGGGCAGGTACACGTCGTCTCTGCCACGGGCATGGAGTTCCGTCATCCGGATGCTGCCCAGAAACCCTCCATCCGCGTGACTGACCCCAATGACCTTGGCCCCGTAGCTCTGGATCAATTGCACTCGCTCCTGGCTCATCCAGTCGGGCATGTAAATGACCACGGGATGTCCCAGGGCGCGCCCGATGGCGGCGAGCGAGATCCCTGTGTTTCCGCTGGTCGCCTCGACAATCGTATCTCCGGGGTGGAGGTTTCCTTCCTGGTAAGCGCAGCGCAAGACGTGCAGCGCCATCCGGTCTTTGATTGACCCGGTAAGGTTCAGGTGTTCCGCCTTGGCGTAGAGCGTCCGGACTTGCTTCTTGTAGGAGTAGGTGATTGCGAGCAGGGGCGTGTTCCCTACCAGCTCGCAGAGAGTGTCCATCCTACCGGGAATAGTGGGTGAGATCTGTGCGGTTGCCATCGCTCCCCTTCTTACTTCAATCATAGGCGGCTGGGAAGCGGCGGTGAATGAGGGATGTGCGTTCTATTGCGCTCTATCTTTTAGAATGTAAGGAAACTACGCCGCAATCTTAATGATTTATACGCATTTCCAGATTTTACTTTTTTAGGAACGAAAACGAGCGAAAAGCCGTATTGAGCTGCTCGGCGTATGCTTAGTGCGCAAACTCTGCCGGAAAATCTCTCTTGGGAATCTGGAGACCTCTGCATGCGCAAGCCTCTTGGCGTGATTGCCGCTACGGTCACTCTGGGACGGCTTTTGGTCTGCTCTTTGTCCTGCTCATCTTATTCGTGACGTTTTTTGTCCACATGCCCCACTCCCCCCTTCCGCCTGGAGCCAAAGCATTCCTTGCCATCTTCTGCCTGATCTTCCTTTGTATTTTTGCTTTTTGCGCATGGACTGTCGTGGATCTCTACCGGATGCGTTCGTGGGCCCGCTACTCCATTGTGGTGCTCGGCATATTGACAACGATCACCTTCGGCGCCATGTGCTTCTTGGTCCTCTTCGCGTTGAAATTTGCGTCCGCGCGCAATCCTCTCGCAGGTTCGCATTTGGGCGTCATCCTCGTCGCGGTGACTCCTGGCGCATGCCTCGCGTTGATCGGTGTGTGGTGGGCGGTGTACTTCAACCTCAAACATGTGCGGGAGGCGTTTGCCAACGCCCGCGTGCCGGTAAATGGACTCCTGGTCGACGGCCCGGTTGCGTCGATTGCGTCTATGTCGAGTGAATATGAGCCTTGGCACAGCGTCGTGATTGGCCTTGCGATCCTCATGCTGCTCGGCGGCGCTTCCCAGCTAGCCATGGTTCCCCTGCGCCTGCCCTTGTTCCTGTATGGGACCGTTCTTCAGGGGAATGCTGCGCTGATCATGGCGCTGCTTGTAGGAGGCGTGACTCTCTTCGCGGGCATTGGTCTCCTCCGCAGAGTTCCGGCCGCGTACTGGACGGCGCTCGTCTTGGAGGCTTTAGGAATCGTATCCATCCCTCTGGCGCTGCGTCCCTCCGTCCAGGCGCAAGTGGCTTCCTTCCAGGCGGCTTTGCGGCAGCGCTTCCCTCCGACACGCACCCCAGTCCAGCCTTACGTCTTCCCACAGTATTTTCAGGTAGTGATCGGAATCTTGGGATTGGCGGTCGCGCTGGTCTTTATCTATGCGTTGCTGCGCTGCCGGCGCTGGTTTGCCCCAACACCAGAGCACTAGCGCGCGGGGCAACGGAGCTGGCCGATGCATCAGACGCCGCCGGTGGTATTGGAGCGGTCGCGGGCTGCGTTGCTGCGGCCGCCGCTTCCTCGAACACGCTGCCGGCAAGCGGATGAAGCAGCGAGCGATACGCCGTATTGAGCAACTCGGCGTCTGGAGTGTCGCCGCTGAGTTCCCAGATCATGATGCCGCCGAGGTGCTGCTTGACGGCATAGCTGACTTTGTAGCGGACGGAGGTCGGGTCTTCATAGGTCCAGAAGGTCTCGCCGTCAAAGAGCCAAGGCGCTTGCGAGCGCGGGTCGCGATAGAAGGCGAAGGGTGCGCTCAGAGTACGGAAGTAGCGATAGGGCCGGTCGCCGCGCATGCCCTTTCCGGCCTGGAAGAGTCCATTGTCGGTATTGCTCACGGCGGACCAGCCATAGCCGTAGAAGGGTAGGCCCATCAGCAGCTTTTCTGCCGGCACGCCGGCCGCTACATAGCTCGCGAGACTGCGCTCAATGCTGTTTGAGTGACGCGGATTGTTGGGATTCGAGAACAGCGGCGCGAGAAATCCGGTAATAGGGCTCCAGGGACCGGTGTAGTCGTAGTTCATGATGCCGACCTCATCCACCAGCGGAGCGATAGCGGCGAAGTCCGTGCCGGGTAGCATCCCGGGTGAGTTCCCAACCGCGATCGATAGCCGCAACCCGGGGCGCACGGCGCTCATCTGGCGGCGGAACTCTTCAAGCAGAGCGCGAAAGTTGGCAGCGTCTTGTTCCCGTGGCGATTCCCAGTCGATATCGAATCCGTCGAAGATTCCAGGCTCGCTGATACCCGGGGCGAAGCGGCCGCGGAGAAATAGGTCGACACAAGAGGCGACAAAAGCCTGGCGATGCTCGGGCATCGCGCCTTCCCTGAAATTGGCGGAACTTGTTTCGAGAGAAATCAGAATCTTCAATTCTGGGTAGCGGCGCTTCAGTTCTTTTAGCTGGTGGAAGTTACCGCGAAAAGGTGATGCGGGGTTGTCGGCTTTGCCATCGACGCTGTTCTCGCGAGTAAAAGTCGTATCGAGATCGGACTCGGGATGGGCCACCGAGCAGCGGCCGTCCTCGACAAAACCCTGCGCGTAATTGATCTGATCGAGCAGCTTGACGCCCCCGTTGGCCACCAGATCCTTCACGTTATAAGGCTGGCCGTAGGAGGAGCCCCAGCCAGGAAAGTAGCCGACCAGCAGAGGATGCGGCGGCCGCTGCTGCCGGTGATGGAACAAATTATGGTGCAGTAGTCCATGGGCCAGAGCTCCGGGCAGAAAAAGGGCGGCGGCGGCCATTGCATAGCCGAGCAACCGGCGGAGACGGCAAAAGAGGGAAAAGCGGCCCATCACTTATAGAGTATAAAGGTGCTGGTCGCACGGGCACAGGCGCCTTCGGCGCAAATCAGTTGTCAGTTGTCAGGATTCTGGCGAACGGCGAGAGCGGTTTCACCGCGAAGCCCTTTAATATTGGAAGCGCGGGCCCTGCAATCCATATCCTCAATGAAGGAAAAACCCTATGAGAACCGCTGAACTCCTGCTTCAGGCCTTCGACTCCGAAATGTCCAACACCCGCCGCACCCTGGAGCGGGTGCCCGACGACAAGGGCGACTATAAGCCGCACGAAAAGTCCATGCCCATGGGCAGGCTCGCCATGCACTGCGCGACCATGCCCCTCTTCGGCTCCTACCTGATCGAAGATGACGGTATGGACATGGCCAACTCCAAGCGCGAGCGCGCGGATTTCACCTTCAAGTCGTGTGAAGATTGCCTGCGCCAATTCGACCAGAACGCCGCAAAGTGCCGCGCCCTCCTCGCTCAAGCGAGCGACGAAGCTCTGGCCGCGCCTTGGCGCTTTAGCTTCGGCGATCAGGTCATCTCGAACAATCCACGCGCGCTGACATGGCAGCGCATGTTTCTCAACCACACCGTCCATCACGTTGCGCAGCTCGGCGTCTATCTGCGCCTCAACGGCATCCCCGTGCCTGCGCTCTACGGCCCCTCCGCCGATGAACAGTGGTCCATGAAGTAGAACTGGTTGCCTTTTCAAGGCCGCGACATTGCATCCGCTTGGGAGAGGCTCAATTCGGGAATCTCCTTGAAGTCGCGGCGTACCTGTTCCTCGTCGCGAGAGATGGATTTCATCAGAAGCAGTCTTCCATCGATGTGCACGCTTAAGTGGGTTGTCCGCCAGGTTTGAGGAAATACTTCTTCGCGGGTTAGAGAGAATTTTCCGCCTTGGTTTACTTTACCGAGCAGACCAAACGCGAAATCGACCTCGCGCTCGACGTGGGCGTCAATTCCGCATAGACGCTTCTCCCTGCTGTCTATCAGCAGCGTGCCCGCCATGGCGTGGAGCACTCGTTGCTCGAAGTCTTCCGGCTGAAACTTCGGGTCCGGCTCGAGGGCGATACGCTCGCATCCGTTCTCACTGCCCCGGTCCTCGAAGAGATATGCATGAGAGATCACGGCGAAGAGATCTTTCGAACGCAACAGGTCATCTCTACGATTTTGATTGAGACGGCGAAACGCCTCCGGGTGGGCGACGAGATAAGTAAGACGCTCTTCTTCAGCTTTTGCCCGCCCCGGCGGCAACGGCTTACCATCCTCGGCGATCAACCTCCTGAATAGACCGTCCTTGGTTTCTACGACCTTTTCTGTCCACAAGTGGCCGCCGGTGCGTGTCGACCTCTCCTCGGAGAGATAGCTGAGCCGCTTGGTTTCTTCGTTGGCTGCGCGCTCGGTCTGGGCCATCTCGCTTACGAGCTGGGCAGGGGCCGTTTGTGCATGCACCCGAATCGAAGACCAGGCAAGGCACAGGGCGAGTTGAACGGCCGCTGCGACCGTCCAGCGTATCCATCCACTTCGGCGGGTGCTTCGGCGGCGATCGGAAAATGGAATATAGGTCCCGAGCAGAGTCGATAAGCTATCTGCGCGGGACCTGGTCGTAAGCGCTTCTCGTCGAGATATCACGTTGGCAGCGGGTCTCAATCGCCGATCGGCCCCTAAGGGCTTGTTGAAAAACAGTATTGCTCGCTGAACCCGCAACAATGGCTTGGGCCTTTTTACGACAACCACAGTATCTCGCGCCGCGCTCGTTGCTTCGGCGCATGATTCGACAAGCTCCCAACCGGGCAAGTATAACCTCGCGCCGGAGGGACGGCGGCAAGCCTGGATGCGGCAGCAGAGGATTCTGGCAGTCGGACAGCAAGCTTCACTTCAGCCATCTTGAACAAGCAACCTTAATCGAGGATGAAGCCCAGCGAGGAAGTCCCGAATGGGGCGTATACGATTCCGTCCGCGCCAATGGAGCGCCGAGTCGTCCCTTATGGGCGCAGCGCGAACCTTGCACAGTTTGCGCTGCCCAGCCACTTAGTGTCTCTTGAAGTACTGCACTTCGCGCTCGTGCTGCTTTGCTTTTTCCAGACTGCTGAAGGTGCCCAGATTGCGCCTCTTGCCCGTCGACGCATCCACCTTGCGTGAGTACAAACGATACTCTCCGGACTTCAGTTTGCGAATCATGCTTTGTCGAGATGCTGCGATGCGGGCAAAGGTCGCCTGCGGAGCCTCGTCTCGGGCAGCCTATGACTCCCTGCCCCTTGGATGGACTCGCGTATGGCATCGCGCGAGCGATCGGGCGAAAGCTTAGTTTTTTTGTTTCTGAGGCGGTCTTAGGGACGTAGTATCGGGGACGTAGTATCAACGCTATCTAACGATCTAACGCCATTTTTGGAGGGAAGATGCCGCACAGAGGAGCACTCCGGGTTTTGAGAGGTTGCTATGGGGCTTTGATCGTGGTTTGTGCTTTGGCTTGTTTGTCTCGCTCGGCCAGCGCGCAGACGATGGTCGAATCCAGTTCCGAGACTCGCTTTCAGTTGGATGTTCATGTTCCCGATGACGCCCTCAAAGCTCTTTTGCCGGCCGGCTTTACATCCAACACGGCGACCCGGGGAGCCGCGAAGGATGCGAATCTCCGAGTGATTTTCATCGACAGGGTGACCATCAACTTGCCCGACGGCAAGCCGGCCGGGAAGACCGGATCGAACCGTTTGGTATATCTCGTCGCTCCCGTGAAGAATCCGGCGGGCGCGAACGTGCAGCTCGTCGTCGGAGGCTTGACCGAAGACCCGGCGGACGTCCCGGGACCTTTTGGCGTCTACCTGCCGGCCACCGTCCACAAGATGCATCGCTCCACATCGAGCGGCGTCGGTCCGATTCTGTGTTCGGAGGACTGGGTATTTTCCGCGGCAACGGGCGAGCATCTCGAGATGCACATCAAGTATGAGAGGGGCGTCGGGAACAAAGGCAATCCGGCCGAGGTGAGGTATTACTCGACGAAAGATCCGAGCTTCTATCAGATCGCGCGGCAGGAGCAGGTCTTGGATATCCTGCGCAACGTCACCACGACGCCGCCCGATCGGGTAAAAGCCTTTTCCTTCAAAGCCAGGGGCGGCAGCTATGCCAAGCTCTTCGATGGCTCCGAGAAGCTGCTGAGCTGGGACAAGATCCTCTGGATCAATAGCACGATTTCCCAGCCCTAGCGGGCTTTCGCGGGGAGCGGCTCCTCAATCGCATTGAACCTGGGCAAAGCCGAGGCCCAGGAGCAGGGTGCGCAGCGTGGTGCAGGCGTTCCCATGCGCGGTTGCCAGAATGCCGGCGGCCAACGCGGAGGCACGCAGATCCTGCTCGGCCTTCGCCCGAACCTCGCTCTCAAGGTTGGGGTCTACGGGGACGAGAATGCCCGTGGTGCGCGAGTAGACGCGGGTCTTTTCATTGTCGAGGGCCACGGTAAAGATCTCGGGCGCGGGCAGGTGCACATAGACGGTGTGCTCCTTGATCGCGAGATCGCCCTTCGCAAGCCGGGCCAGATCGACACCAGCGGTGGCGTGCCCATGGACGATGAGGAGGATCTTGTCTCCGGTCAGGAACTCGGGCAGGACCCGGCCTTCGCGGTCTCCCTCGACAACTTTGTCCATCGTGTAGCTGACGGTGTCAAGCCGCTGCAGGCTCTGGATGCGGGCCACGACGGTGGGCTGAGAGGTATCGATGCTCAGGCTTCGGCCAGTGAGCCGGGTGGCCAGCTCATTCCATGCGCCGTGCGTCGCCTGGCGTAGACAGAAGACCAGAATGATCGCGCCGGCAATCAAGCCGAGCAAGAGGGCCAGCAGAATGGCGGGACCGTTCGAGGAGCGCCGGGCGTGGGCAGGGGGCGGCGGGGAGAGAGAAGCCATGGGGCTCATTATCTTTCACCACAAGAGTTCATTGCCGGTTCGGATACATTATTCAGGTACGTTGAAAAGCCTCTTCTTCACTACTTGCGGAGTAAGTTCGTGGTCGGCACTCGGAAATCGGATACAACCGGCACTGCGAGCGGCATAACCTGCCTTGACGACGAGCCCGGCCCTGGCCGCCGCGCGGCGCGGCAGGAATTCCTATCGAAATGGTATGGAGTTCTTACTCTCGTACCCTTTGCTGTGCTCGTCTTCATCGCTTTCAAGTTTTTCCCAGGTTCGAATAGTTGGACGCAGGTGATATTGGTTTTTGTCGCCTTGATCTGGGCCTTGTCTGTTGCCGGGTACGCTTTCTATCTCTTTTTTGTCGTGCGCTGCCCGGTCTGCAAATCCAGGTTTGGCACGGGAGCGAATTGCCGTTCTTGCGGCTTGCCCAGACACCGCGGCTCGTCGCGAGCTTCCGAGGATGTACCTCCCCGCTCCTAGCAGGCTGCGGAAAACAGGCCTTAGCGTTTCCCTTTCGCCTTCTTTGCAGGCTTCTTTCCAGGCTTTTTGGAGCCAGGCTTTTTGGAGGTCCTCTTTTTTCCGGATGCCGTGGCGGCGCCCAGGACCTTGATCACGTTGGCGCCGATGGGAGAACCCAGGCCGGTGCAGGCATCCCATCCCGGCCCCGCCGAGAATGCCCCGTTGTTTCCCGAGGTGATGTCGTTGAACGCGGACGCCGCCTTCGCGGCATAGATCTGCGGCTGGATCAACCCGGCTGTCTTGCCGTTTTGCGCATTGTTGAGTGCGATCAGGCCGGCCCATAGCGGAGCCACGGCGCTGGTCCCCCCGATGACCATGGTCTGGCCATCGACGCGTACCTCATATCCAGTGGTGGGGTCGGCATCGCCGGCGACATCGGGCACGCCGCGCCCTCCGGCGCTGGTGGAAGGTGGGGGCACATTGGCGTTGTCTTGCCATGCGGGTAGGGGAAAGAAGCTGCTCACGCCGCCGCCGGTCGCGCCCTCGTTGCTCGCCTCCTCATTCCACACAACCTCGGAGGTGATGCTGCCGCCGCTCGCGACGAGCTTCGTCCCTCCGCAACCCAGGGCGTGTGGGCTGGAGGCGGGAAAGTCGACTTGATTGCCGGTGGCTCCGTCGCTCGATCCATTGTCGCCCGCGGCGACGGTGACGGTAATTCCGAGAGCGGCCGCGGATTGGCAGGCGTCGTCGAGCGCGGTGATCGCCTGCTGTGTCCAACTGGACTCCGGGCCACCCCAACTGATCGAGAGAACGCTCGGATGGTTGGAGGTGTCATGCACGGCATTGGTCACCGCGTCGATGAAGCCCTGGTCGGTATTGGGCGCGAAGTACACCACGATCTTTGCGCCGGGTGCGACCGCGCCGCAAACCTCGATATCGAGCATGACCTCGCCGTCCGCGCCATTCGCGTTGCCCGGGGTATTCTTGCCGTTGTCCACGGAGACCGCGGTGACCTGAGGCGCGCTTTGCCCGAGCATCTTGAAGTAGGCTGTTAGATCTGCCGTGCGGTACCCCCCACCGAGTTCGATAATGCCGATCGTCTGACCCGTGGCCGTCGCCCCTTCGGGAAAGCGGTA
Organism: uncultured Acidobacteriaceae bacterium; assembly: GCA_963746665.1. GTDB lineage: Bacteria > Acidobacteriota > Terriglobia > Terriglobales > Acidobacteriaceae > PALSA-350. The sequence goes on from CAVVBW010000002.1 coordinate 521,621, forward strand.
GAACTGCGCGACCTGGACGGGAGTATAGGAGACAGACGCTGCGCCGGCGCGGACGCGGAAGTGCGGTTTCGCCTGAGGGCGGTTGTCCAGGCCGAGAACAGCCTCGACGGCGCCCACGAGCGCCGTGGGCAGCTGGATGCCGCCCTCGCGGACACGATAGCTCTTGCCGTCGAGAGACTTCTGAGTCAGCGTGACCCCGAAGGCCTTTTGCATGGCGGCGCTGGTTCCCGTGAGCTGGATTGTGCGCTGCTCGGGCTTGAACGTTTCCCTGCCCACTTTGAGACCGAACTCTTTTGCGAAAGCGCGGACAAGCTTGACGGCCGCGGGATCAGCCCCGTATTGCCGCCGATATTGCGCCCGCGTCACACGGTCTTCGCCTAGGCGCTTCAGGTTGAGCGGGTTCTTGCGCCTGACGATGACGGAGACGGTGATGAGGCCGCGGGGCGCCGTGGGTTCGCCGACGGCTGTGGGCAAGGGCGCCCTTTCGCTGCCTGGCAGCGTGACCCGGTTTTCGATAGAGAACTGGGGGGCGGATTTTTTAGATTTGCTAGATTTTTTATTAGGAGCCATGGGGAGGCGTCTCCAAAGCGATCCGTCTTGCATGGGGACCGGTGGGTTGTGATCGGAACTTGGCACTATGGTATGCCCTGGCTCTAGACCTGGATAGAAGGAAGCGGTGAATTGCGGAGCGAGCGCTGGCAAGGCGCGAGCAGAGCAAGAGGGCAAAGCGCTCCTAGCTTTGAATAGGGCGATGTTCCATTTTGAACTCACGGACAATGACGCGTCCCATAGCGGGATCGTTCAGGAGATTTGCTCGGCTCAAATCGATTTGTTCGTTCAAAAAATCCGATGCAACGTTGGTATGTCAATCCCCTCCAGAATGGATCACGGCCATGAAGCGCATTGCGATAGTGCTACTGTGTCTCTCTCTATCTGCCGCAGCTGAGAAGTCTTCATTTGATGCTGATATAAGCAACTCCACGATGCTGAATCCAAGCTGTCCGGTAACCTTTACGGGCTTTTACGCCGATTCGCCGGGCCGCGCGGGCACACTCGTGAGCGCGCATTTCGTGAATCAATCCGAGAAGCGGGTGATCGCGGCCAAGCTTGGGGTGATAGGGTTTGACGCCACGTGGGACCGCCATGAGTTTCCTGAGCAATACGCGATAGCGGTCAATTTGAAGCCCCAAAAGGAGGCGAGACCCATCTTTCGGGTTCAGGAAGACGAGTTTGCCATCGATACGGCGGGCGGGGCGAGCGTTTACTTGGTTAAGCTGATGTTTAGTGATGGCTCAACGTGGCAAGACGATGGGACCAAGTCGTGTTCATTAGCCATTCAGGGAAAAGCCAAGCCGAAGCCGAATGATGAGTAGCGTGTGACCAAGGCATGGCCGTTCCACGCGGACCCAATCGCTGGTTGCTAAGTAGCATCGGCCTGGCCTGCCGAAGCATCCAACTTCGCATGGCCACTCAAGCAACACATTCACAGCATGCGGAGTCGAGCAAGATCTTTGCGCTCGGCGGAGACCTCAATGTGCGCCGCCTGGGCTACGGCGCAATGCGCCTCACCGGCGACGGCATTTGGGGTCCACCCAAGGACCCGGAAGAAGCGAAGCGAGTTTTGCGGCGCGCCGTTGAGCTTGGCGTGAATTTTATCGATACGGCCGATTCCTACGGGCCTTACGTCAGCGAGAAGCTGATAGCTAAAGCGCTTCATCCGTATCCAAAAGGATTGGTGATCGCCACCAAGGCCGGACTTGTGCGCACCGGCCCCAATCAATGGCTGCCCGTCGCCCGCCCGGAGTATCTCCATCAGGAAGTGGAGATGAGCCTGCGCAGGTTGAAGGTGGAGCGTATCGATCTTTGGCAGCTTCATCGCATCGATGAAAAAGTGCCCGTCGAGGAATCGCTCGGGATCATCAAGAAGCTTCAGGATCAAGGCAAGATTCACCACGTCGGCCTATCCGAGGTCAAGCCGAAAGAGATTGAACAGGCTCAGAAAGTGATCGAGATCGTGAGCGTGCAGAACCAGTACAACGTGGGCGACCGGCGGTATGAAGATGTCGTCGATTACTGCGCCAAGCACAATCTGGCCTTTATTCCGTGGTTCCCGGTCGCGGCTGGCAAGCTGGCCAAAGAGGGCGGTCCTTTGGACAGAGCCGCCAAACAGTACGGCGCGACCGTCTCGCAGCTTTCCCTGGCATGGCTGCTGCACCGCTCACCGGTCATGTTGCCGATTCCAGGAACCTCTTCCGTAAAGCATCTTGAAGAAAATGTCGCGGCGGCGAATCTCGAGCTCCCCGATGCTGCCTGGGCGGCGATCGAAGCGGATGCGAAGAAAGCCAGCTGAGCGCATTCGATCCGGTGAGCGCGGGCCCTGAAATATTAGGGAGCGGGTGAATTGCAGGTGAGCCCTGGAATCGGGCGAACCGGCAAGAGGGCGAAGCGCTTTAGCGCGGGCCCTGAAATATTAGGGAGCGGGTGAATTGCAGGTGAGCCCTGGAATCGGGCGAACCGGCAAGAGGGCGAAGCGCTTTAGCGCGGGCCCTGAAATATTAGGGAGCGGGTGAATTGCAGGTGAGCCCTGGAATCGGGCGAACCGGCAAGAGGGCGAAGCGCTTTAGCGCGGGCCCTGAAATATTCAGGACAACAACCGTCGCGAAGGCTGTAGTAGCTTGATTGTAATCGCGCACGCCGCGATGATGAACGCCAGGGACCCCACGACCCACATGATGACCGCTCCCAGGATCTGGTCCGACAGCGGCGAGACGTGGAAGGGGTTTGCGTGGTCCAGGTAAAAGACATAGACCGGCCGGCCGCAGAATGCGAGGAACGCAGCGAGGACGGTGTTCACAATGTCTGCCGAGACGAGGTAGAGGAGCAGGCCCCACGTATACCGGTGCGGGGCCGCCGGCCATGGCTGAAAGATGCACCACCAGAACATCAGCGAAGTGCCCAGAAAGCAAAGATGCTCAAACTGGTGCCAATGTTCGTGGTCGAGAGCGAAGTCATAGGCGGCGGGGGCATGCCAGGCCAGAAACGTCAGGTTCATCGCCAGCCACGCCACGGCAGGCACGACCAGCCAATGCAGAAACCGGCGCAGAGACGATAAGCGGAGGAGCGGTCCGAGGACGGACCTTCGCCAACGTGCCGGTATCCCGCGCAGGAGCGGAACCACTGGCAGCCCAAATAGGAGAAGTGGGGGGACCACGGACATCAGCAGCAGATGCTCCACCATGTGGGCGCTGAGGAGAACATCGGCGAAGCCGTCCAGCGGCGAGCCGATAGCCAGCCAGAGAACGATCAAGCCAAGCAGAAAAGATGACAACCGCCAGCCGTTAAACTGCTTGGATCGGGTCTTGCGCAGTGCGAGCCATCCGCGCACATACAAGAGCGCCGTTGCGGCAATCCCGAGCGTCAGCCAGAGCGGCACCGTCCAATCCTCGAAGACGGCTAGGGTGGCTCCGGACATGCCGTTAGCGTGTACCTCCTGGTGGGGGCGTCGGAGCGCCCGGAGAAGTCAGCTTGCGCGAGGCGTCGGCGGCGGGCGCGAGATCGTTGCCTCGCAGGGTCTTCAGGAAGCTTACCAGCGCCGTCGTCTCGGACGGATTGAGGGCGTTTCCGTAGGCGGGCATGTTCCCGCCTCCCTCGAGCACCTGACGAATCATCTGATCCTCCGTCATCCGTGCCGCGATGGTGTCGAGCGCGGGGCCGCGCAATCCGCCGTGCCCATCGAGCGAGTGGCAATTCCGGCATTGCTTATTTTGCAGAACCAGCGCGCCTTGACGTTCGAGTGGGGTCCGGTTCTGAAGGTATGCGGTTGGAACCGGGTCGCCGCTCCACGCATCCATAATGGGACTCCATGGCGTGTAAGTCCCTAGGCGCGTGAAAATGCCGAGCGTGACTGCGATCACCGCGATCGACAGAACGGCCACCGGCCGGCGCGACCAGCTTTTTTCACCCTCCCCGGCAATCAGCGGCAGCAACAGCACGCCTATGATGACGAGGACCGGAACGATCAGTATGAACGGCGTTTCGACCTCCGGCGGCAGATAGGCAAGCACCGCGTAGATCCACAGAAAGGCAAAATCTGGCTTCGGTGAGGCCTGGATGATCGTTGGATCGGGCGTACCGCTCGGGCCGAACGGCCCGAAAAAGTAGGCGCAGGCCATGACGGCAAGCATGATCGCGGCGGCGAAGATGGCATCTTTCCACGCGGCATCCGGTACGAAGGGAAGGCCCGTCTTTGCGGTCAGCTCGTGATACTCCCGTTCATAGCTAGACTTGCGAACTAGGCGGCCGGGCATGGGCCATTCGTTGACGCCGTGGAGCAGGACCATCCAGACATGCAAACCTACTCCTGCGAGCAGAATGCCGGGGATGACAAAGACATGGAGCGCGAAGAAGCGAGTGAGCGTGGTGCCGCCGATGATTGGGCCGCCCAACATGATGTGGACGAGGGACCCGCCCAAGCTAGGGATGCGGCTTACAATCGAAGCCCCAATCCCCAAACCCCAGTAAGAGTCCTGATCGAAGCGCAGCACCTGCCCCGTGAACGCCATCCCTAAAGTAAGCAACAGCAGGAAAACTCCTACGATCCAGGTGAATTCGCGGGGGAATTTGTAGGCTCCGAAAAGAAAGACCTGCGCCATATGAATGAGCACGATGGCGATCATGAAGTCCGAGCCCCAGCCGTGCAGCGCGCGCAGATACCAGCCCAGCGTGATGTTGTTGTTGATAAAGTTGAGGCTGCTCCAAGCTTCGCTAGCCGACGGAGTATAGACGAGAGCGAGCAGCACGCCGGTCACGACCTGCATCATGAGCAGAACCGTGGCGGCGCTTCCGAAGACATACCACCAACTTGCGTTGTTCGAGGGAGTGCGGTGCTCGGCGGCTTCCTCGATCGGTTTGGTCAGACCGAGACGGTGATCGAGCCACCTGTACAGTTCGACTCCGGCGGCGCTAGTGCGTTCCTTCCACCGTGCCATCTTCGACTGTTCTGTCTTCAACTCTGCCATGTCTTCAACTCCATGATGACGGCCTCGTCTTAGCTGTGGGCGGCGCAGCGGTGTCCGCTGTCTGAATCGCGGCAGTGGGCGCCGTCTGAATCTGCACCAATGGCTTCTCCAAACAGGCACGCGTGGCGAGGGTCGGCATCTCGCCGCCATAGATCATCAGGTTGCCGTCCGTGAGTTTGTATTGATATTCGAAGAGGCCGCGGGGCGGAGGACCGGAGGCGCGTGCGCCGTTGGCATAATAAGCGCCGCCGTGGCATGGGCAGAGGAAGAGTTCGGACTGGGCAAACCAACGTACCGGGCAGCCGAGGTGAGCGCAGTTGATAGCGAATACCTGGAACTGCTCCGCGGAGATGCGCCGGACCCAGCAGGCGACCCTCCCTGTTTCTCCATCCCACGGCGCTCGAATGGGATTGACGAAGTCGGTGAGCCGCGTCTGGCCTATAGGGAATTCGTCGACCGGGCCGAGCCCGACCCAGGACTGATAGCTATCGCTTTTCCTGATCCCCGGACCAAGCAGGTAGCCCACCAGAGGAACGGCCAGCACGGCTCCCACCGCGCCATTCAGCAGCAGGGAGAGCTTGAACAGAAAAGTCCGGCGGGAGTGCGCGGCTCTCTTCTCGTCGGGCGATAGGGTATCGTTGCGGGACTCTCCGGGATATTTGAGTAAATCGCTCATTTCTGTTCTCCGCTTGCGTAAGGCTGACCTGGCGCCGAGGTCCTATGCGTGGCCAGCCACGCCACAATGTCGGTAATCTCCTGATCTGTCAGCGCGCGCGAGTCCGCTCCTGGGAGATCCTGCCGCCAGTCGGGCATGCCTTGATCGGGTTGGCCGGAGACGATCATGGTCCGGAGATTCTGGTCGCTGACCAACGCCAGATACGACGGATTGACCAGCGAGCCCGGAGCGGCGCCCTTGCTCCCGGACAACGATTCTTGTCCCATGCCATCGGCTCCATGGCAACGCCCGCAGAAGGTGGCAAACACCTTCTGTCCCTGTGTTGCGTCGCCCGCCGAAACGCTTGCATAAGACGGCGGAGTCTGTCCGGTAAGCACGCCAGGACGGCTCCAGTTCTGAATCATCCCATCTGCCAATGCGTGGATCTGCTGATCGGTTAACGCGCCGCCACTGCTTTGGGCAAAGGGCGGCATCAGCGTACCGGGAACGCCGGTCGCCGTAACCCTCTCGAGGTTCGCTTCGCCGACGTATGCAAGGTAGACCGGATTTGCCAGTGAGATCGCGGCGCCGTTCTTTCCGGAGGCGCCATGGCATGCGGAGCAGTTCTCGGTGTAGAGCGTCGCAAAATCGAGCACCTGCGCCGGCCGGGAAACGACGGAGCCGCTCCCCGGACGGCCGGGCGCTCCACTGCACCCGAGGCCGCTCAGCGAGAGAGCGCATAGCAACGATGAAAGATATAGGACGCGCGCGCTCACCGGGGGCCATCCTCCTCTTCCGTCCTTTCCGCTCCCTCCAACCCCGCCCGGATGGCAAACGGCAGTGACCGGAACTGCGGGGTTCGGACCTTCTCCTGCAGGTTGACGACATATCCGGCAACTAGTCCGAAGGCGATCTGCGACGGCACGAACCACCACCAGTCGATCCGCGCGTTAAGGATTGGACTCACGATTCCGAGCACCGAGGACATAAGCCCGGTCCACAGCAGCGGCGCGACGAAGCCCGCCGTAAGGATCGGGTATCTCGGAAACATGGGCAGCATCGCTCCGTAAAGGAGACCGACCAGCAAGGAGGTAAAACCGTGGATCCCCAGCGCCGCCAGCAGCCCGCGCAGGTGGAATTCGCTTAAGAAGGCATCGCTCGCCCCTGCCCAGCTTCGGAATCCTCCCGCGGCCATAAGGTTCATGGCGTACCAGACGCTATGATGTTTGACCAGACCGAAGATCGCGGCCGGGATCGTCATCGCGATGCCGCCGGCGATGCCGCCCTTGAGACCGGTGGTCATCCGGAAGATCTCGATGGGTAGCAACTTGCGGTGCATTGGGTCTATCGCCAGATGACTGATCGAGGTCCGCGCAGTCACGATGGGTACCGGCACAAGACTTACCGGAACCGCCTCATGCCGCGCATGCGGCAGAACCTGGCGGAACCAACCGATGATGCCGGCTAGAGCCAGCACCAGCCCCAGCAGGCCGATCGCGACGTTGGTCACCATGCTCGCAAGCATCAGAGAGAGGCCAAGCGCGAACACCATTGGCCACGCTGTGGGAGCCGGCAACTCGACCGTATCCGCCTGCGAATATTGGTTCTCTTCGCGTGCATTCGTCGCTTCCATCGCCCCTCCTTTCGGGCCTATCTGCCCACAATGTAGACCACGGTGAAGACAATCACCCAGACCCCATCCACGAAGTGCCAGTAGAGAGAAAGCACCTCGAGACGTTCCGCGTGAGCGCTGGTTGCTTCTCCGCGCAGCAAAAATATCAATGCCGTGGTGAGCATCACAAGGCCGACGACCACGTGCGACGCGTGCAGCCCGACGAGCGAATAAAATGTCGTGCCGAAAAGATTCGTGCGGATGGTGAGGCCGTCGCGGTAGATAAGTTCGTGCCATTCCCGGGCCGTTCCCGCGAGGAAGATGGCGCCGAGCAGTATCGTGATCGCCAGCCAAAGCGAGCACAGTTTTGTCTTGTTCTTTTCGAGGTAAGATACCGCCCGCATTACAGTGAAGCTGCTCGAAAGAAGGCAAATCGTGGTGAAGATAGGCACTTCAAGCACGTCGCGGGGAGTCGGCCCGCTCAAGCTTTTGCCTATATAGAAAAGGTAGGCGACGACGAAGATGATGAAGATGGCGGACTCGGCAACGATGAGCCAGGCGATGCCCACGATTCCGCGCGAGGGCAGCTTCCATGTCTCGTTCATGTCATGTGGGAAGACCGCTACCTCGCTCATTCAGCCTCCTAATATTTCAGGGCCCGCGCTAAAGCGCTTTGCCCTCTTGCTTTGCTCGCCCCTTCCCAGGGCTCGCTCCGCAATTCACCCTTCTCCCAATTTCAGGGCCCGCGCTAAAGCGCTTCGCCCTCTTGCAGGTGAGCCCGGTTTCAGGGGCTCACCTGCAATTCACCCTTCTCCTAATTTGAGGGCCCGCGCTAAAGCGCTTCGCCCTCTTCCACCCCGGCTTGCTTTTGCGCCGCAAGGCGCGTGTGCCCGTGCGGCCAGCACCGGTCTCGGTCACAACCCTTGGGTGCCCCATCCTCGCGCAGCGAGGGTGGGAGACCATCACGGTGAGCACTGAGCACTGAGCACTGACAACTGAGCACTGAGCACTGACAACTGAAAACTGAGCACTGACAACTGAGCCCTGGCAACTGGCAAATCCTATTCGTAGCTGCTGTCGGGATCTTCGGGATGCTTTATGTCCCAAAGCGGACGGCGGCTCTCGACATGTGGAATCGTCGCGAAGTTATAAGCTGGTGGCGGCGAGGTGGTCGACCATTCCAGCGTCCACGCGTCCCAAGGATCGGGACCGGCGGCCGGCCCCTTGAAATAGGACCGTACCAGGTTATAGGCGAAGATCAGGACGCCCAGCGCCTGCAAGACCGCCCCGCTCGAGGCGACCATGTTCCAGATCGCCCAGCCCCGGTCGGCCTCGTAGGTGTAGATGCGGCGCGGCATTCCCAGAACCCCCGCCACGTGCAGGAAGTCGAAAGTGAGATGGAAGCCGATCAGGAAAAGCCAGAAGTGCCATTTGCCGAGACGCTCGCTCAGCATGTGTCCGGTCATCTTCGGGTACCAGTAGTAAAACGCCGAGAAGATCATGAACAGAATCGCGCCCACGAGAACATAGTGGAAGTGAGCGACGACGAAGTACGAACCTGTCAGCTGCCAGTTGAAGGGCGAGACCGCTAGCATGATGCCGGTGAGACCGGCGATCAGGAACTGGAAGAGAAAGGCAATGGCGAACATCATCGCGGTGGTGAAGTGGATCCTCCCGCCCCAGATGGTCGCCAGCCAGGTGAAGATCTTGATGCCGGTTGGCACGGAGATGGCCATCGACGTAAAGGTGAAGAAGGTATTGGCCTCAGGCCCCATGCCAATCGCGAACATGTGGTGAGCCCAAACGGTAGTGCTGATAAAGCCGATGGCGACCGATGCCGCGACCATGGCGGGATAGCCAAAGATGGCCTTGCGCGAGAAGACTGGAATGATCTCGTTGGCGAAGCCGAAAGCCGGCAGAACCAGGATGTAGACTTCCGGGTGGCCAAAGATCCAGAAGAAGTGCATCCACAGGACAGCCGAGCCGCCGGCCTGTGTATCGAAAAAATGAGAACCCAGGTAGCGGTCGAGCAATAGCATGATCTGGGCCGCCGTGAGCGGGCCGAGCGCAACCAAGCCCAAGAACGATGTCACCATCATCAGCCACACAAACAGCGGCATCCGGCTCAGTTTCATGCCCGGGCAGCGCATGCAGATTGCCGTTGTCATGATATTCAGCGCCGTCCCGACGGTTCCGACGCCGCTGAGCAAGACCCCGAGTGTCCAATAGTCCGAGCTGTGGCCCGGGGAGAAGACCCTCGCCGTCAGCGGCGCATACGCAAACCAGCCCACATCGGGCGCGGTTCCCGCGCCGTAGAGGCCATCCCCGCCGAGATAGCTGAAGTAGAGCAGCAGACCGCCGAAGGCCGATACCCAGAAGCTGAAGGCATTCAATCGCGGGAACGCCATGTCCCGCGCTCCGATCATCAGAGGGACAAAGTAGTTGCCGAACCCGAACAAGATGGGAATGCCGACAAAGAAAACCATCGTGGTGCCGTGCATGGTGAAGAAGCGATTGAAAGTTTGCGGGGAAACGACGTGGTTGTTCGGCAGGGCCAGTTGTATGCGGATCATCACCGCCTCAAAACCCCCGACCAAAAGAAAAAGCAGCGCGTACGCGATGTACATCAACCCGATCTTCTTATGATCGACCGTGGTGATCCATGAGTGAACCACCTCCGGCATCAGCCTGCGCGGCCCGGACGGGGTTGCCGTCTCAACGGCTGCGCTCACAGGGGTCTGAGTTGCCATGGCGTCCTCTTCTCGAACATTCAGCGAAGCGTTGTGAGATAGGTGGTGACAGCGTCGAGATCGTGATCGTTGAGGTGCATCGGCGGCATTAGGACTCCCGGCTTAAAGTGCGCCGGATTGTCCACGAATTCCCGCAGGTTTTCCGGTGTATTGGGCACCGCCCCGGAGGCGATGGTCGCCCGGCTGGCAAGATGCGTCAGATTCGGTCCGAACCTTCCGGTGGCTACCGTGCCTGCGATGGTATGGCAGTCGATGCACGCATTGTGCTCGAAGACCGACCGTCCTTCCGAGGAGCTGCTGCTCTCGGCTGCCGGCTCCCGCTGGTGGGCGGCCCAGGTTGTGAAGTCGGCCGGCGAGTCGGCATAGACCCGCAGCAGCATCTTGGCGTGCTGCGTCCCGCAGTATTGCGCGCACTGTCCGAGATAGAGCCCAGCGCTCTCGGGATCGATCCACATGACATTCACCTTGTTTGGAATCACGTCCATCTTGCCCGCCAGCCGTGGAACCCAGAAGCTGTGGTCTGTATCCGCTGAAGACATCGTCAGGTACGTGGGTCTCGGATGCTTCGGGTCGCTGACGGGAACGTGCAGTTCGTTCGCCGTAACAATGCCAAGCTCGGGATAGCGGAACTCCCACCAGTATTGGTGGCCGATCACCACGACGTTCAACGCTTGGGGAGGCTCGGGAGTGGCTTCCGAGACCCAGACGACGCGAGTTGTCGCCAGAAACAAGACCACCACGATCAGAATGGGAATCACTGTCCAGGAAAGTTCGATCGTGTTGCTGCCATAAATCTGCGGAGGCTCCTGATCCGTGACGCCCGGCCGATGGCGGAAGCGAATCACGGCATAGAGCAGCAAGCCCGCAACCGTTATAAAAATGGCCGCGGTGATGGCGAGCACGAGCACGGATAAAACGACGATCGCGTGCGCCGGCGTCCCCGCGGGCGAGAAGATGCTGGTCTTCCCCTGCGCCAGCTTGAAGATCTCCCCCAAGGGAGATCCGGTGCGGATCAATGTAAGTTGCATACTGGTCGCCCGTGGTTGAGATGTTTGTTCGCCATAGACCCCTCTCTCCTCTCCGGAGAACACCGGGTTCCGCGTCACACGCATTCATCGACGGTGGGAATGTTGAAGAGTGCGGGCGGCTTGTCAATCGCCACCCGTCGCCAACCCCTCACACTGTCGACACCTAGCCCGTGCGAAGCATTCCGTTTTGTGCCGAGGTTCTCAGGCGAGTCAGCAACCACAGTGGCGGCGAACCGGGGTCCCCAGCGCGCGATTTGTGCGTGCCGGGGTGGGAAGCCGCGTCTGCCTGGAAGGCAGATCTGCGAAGACTATCGCGATTTTCCGAAGAGAACTTCATACGGGGAATCTCCTTGGACCGCAATTCGTTTCAGTTGTGGATGGACACAGTAGAAGGGAAAACGCCCTAGAGCCTGAGATGCGAGAACGGCCGAAGAAGGAAGCCTTCGAATCGTCAGACCTTGTAGATGCCGCGGCCAGCCTGCTCACCGGGCTTGAGAATCCGGCGTCGTCCGGCCTTCCTGGCCTTGGTCAACTTCAGCGCGCCGGAAGGCGAGTCTTGGCAAGCCAACCGAAGCTTGCCAGAGACGCGCCCGGTCATCTGGCCATCTCCAGTCCGAGCGTAAGTGATTGGTTTCAATTGTGTTGCCATCTGCATCAAAGTCCAGGCTGAATGGCGCCCTTCTGGAGCATCTCGGCCGCTTCAGACAGACTCAGAGATGGCGGTGCGGGCTTGTAACCGCTGGTGACTTCGTCTTCCTGTTCGCTGATGCTCTTAAAAAAGAGAGCCTTTCCCTTGATGTGAACGTGCGTCTCCGTCGTTTGCCACTCGCCTGGGGCAATCTCCCGGCGCTCAATGTGGAAGGTGCCCCCTTTCTGAAGTTTGCCTAAAAGCCCCCAGCCAAAGTCAACCGGAGCGGTGAGATGTCCGCTCAGGCTGATCAAACGCTCTTCTTTTAGATCGACGACCATTTCACCGGACATTGCCCCGAGCACTCGCAATTCCCGGCTCGGTGGCTGAAATTGAGGATTGGGTTTGAAGTTGAGGGTCGCGGTAGTGTCATTCCGGCTGGCAAGCGTCCAAATGAAAGCCACGGGAAGAACCTGCATAAAAGCATGTGCTTGCTGATCGTCCTGTTCGCTCGCCCGCCGCGCTTTCCGTTGGCGGTTTGGCGAGTTCACGAGCTCTTCCATATCTTTGTCATCCTGCTGGCGCTCTTCAGCAGTAAGCACACGACCACCCATTTCGATCGTTTTCGCAATATCGCCCGCTGCGGTCTCTACGACGATCTTGACCGTGTTCGTCTCCGGCGTTCGCTTTTGATCGCGGTAGACCCAATGTGAGTGATCGTTCGTGTCGGCGCGCGATTCATTTTGCATCACATGCTCGATCAATTGATTGACTTGATCGACGGATGCCGTCTGCGCGGCTCCTGTGCACACAAAAGCCAGCACGGCAATGACGGCGGCTATCGGCAATCCGAAATTCAACGATGCTGTAGCGAATTGATGAATTTTGACCATCATCGAGCGATCGATTCATGGCCGATCGATGGCGCCTATCGAACCTATTGAGTTTTGATGCATCTCTTGCCGCTGAAGGACATGTGTCGAGGATTGAACGGAATGGGCGGTCAAGGCAGGGCGGGGCAGGGCAGGATCTGGAAGTATCCGCGCGTCCGCGCAAGAGCATTTCTATGAATCCGGGCCAAGATTTCCTGGCCAGAAGTGGTCTCATAAATCCGTGAAGCTGTCATCGGCCATGGGGCGAGACCCGCCGCTAAAGCGGGGCTCGTGCGCCATCCGAAAAAGCTGAATCCATATATGAGACCACTTCCAGCCGGAGTTACTCCAAAAGAATGGGCTCTGGACGCTCCTCCGTCTTCAGAGTCACCTCTTTGTGGTGCGCGAGAAAACGAACACAGGCGTTCCAGCGCAGAATTGCATCATCGCCGCTGCCCGCGGGCCGCAAGCGCTCCGCTTCCTCGAAGAGCCCTAGCGCCTTGACGATCCAATCGTAAACGTAGCCGCAGGAGCCCATTCTGCCGGCCGCGTAGCGTGCCTTCGCACGCCGCTCGGCTGCGATCCCGGAATAGTAAGCGCGATCGTACGGCGCCTCCAAACCCGATATCACCGCCATGGCGCTCGCAAACGCGTTCTCCTCGTGGGGAAACTGATCGGTCAGAGACAGAATCAGGCTGATCTGCGCCTCCCGGTTCGCCGGGTCCACTTCTAGGATGTCGCGGCAGATGCTCTCGGCTTCGTGTGGCTCGTTCAGCAGGCGGTAACGTTCGGCCTTGGCCAGCGCGCTGTCCACGCTATCGTGTGAGATAGGCTTTAAAGTGAACATATGACCTCCCGCCGATTATTAGACGATGCGCTCTAAATGATGTTGAACAGTTGCTTGAGCGGATCGAAGAATCGGTCCACCACCCGCTCCTTGAGCGGAATGATCGCGTTCTCGGTAATCGTGATCGACTCTGGGCATACCTGCCGGCAGCACGTGGTGATGTTGCAGTAGCCGATATTATGCTTTTTCCTTAAATCGGTCACGCGGTCTTCGACATCGAGAGGATGCATTTCGAGCGCCGCGGCGTAAACCAGTAAACGAGGGCCGATGAACTCGTCCTCCTTATGGTGCTCGCGCAGGACGTGGCAGACATCCTGGCACAGAAAACACTCGATGCACTTGCGAAACTCCTGCACCCGTTCGACGTCGGCTTGCTGCATCCGCCAGGTTCCATCGGGAAAGTCAGGTGCGCGGGGCCTGAATGCCTTGATCGTCTTCTTGGCCTGGAAGTTCCACGAGACATCGGTGACCAGGTCACGGATCACGGGAAAAGTGTGCATTGGCTCGAGGATGACCGGCATCTCCAGGTTGAGATTGCTCAGCCGCGTCATGCACATGAGCTTCGGCATTCCATTGATTTCAGCGGAGCACGAGCCGCACTTGCCGGCCTTGCAGTTCCATCGCACCGCAAGATCGGGCGCCTGATGAGCCTGGATCGCATGCACGGCATCCAGAACCACCATGCCCTCCTCGACCGGCGTGACGTAATCCTGAAATTGGCCCCCGGCCGGATCTCCTCGCCAGATTCTAAACATCGCCTGCGTGGCCATCTATTGCATCTCCTCGATCACGGCCTTTAACTCAACGGGTATCGGCCGGAGAGCGCGCTTTTCGACGTGCATCTCGCCATCCGCGCCGCGCTTCACGACGATATTGTGTTTGCCCCACTCCGCGTCTTTGCCGGGAAAGTCCTCGCGAAACTGCGCGCCCCGGCTCTCTTTTCTGAGCAGCGCGGCGCGGGTGATCGCCTCCGACACCACCAGCAGATTCTTGAGGTCCATGGCGGTGTGCCATCCGTTGTTGTACTCGCGATTGCCCGCGATACCCACACGGTCCGCACGCGTATCGAGCTCGGCGATTGCCTCCACCGCCTGTTGCATTTCCCCCTCGGTGCGAACAATGCCGACCATCTCCTGCATCGCATTCTGCAGGTCGTATTGAACCAGATACGGATTCTCGCCGGAAGGACCGCGCTCGAAGGGCAAGAGGGCGGCGGCTGCAGTTGCCTGAAGCTCGTCCTCATCGACCTTTGCCGCCGCGCTGTGGTGGGCCGCGAATTCCGCCGCGAATCGCCCCGCGCGGCGGCCGAAGACCACCAGATCCGAGAGCGAGTTGCCGCCCAGCCGATTCGCGCCGTGCAGTCCCGCCGCCGCTTCTCCCGCGGCAAACAACCCCGGTACGCTAGACATCTGCGAATCCCCGTCCACGCGGATCCCGCCCATCATATAGTGAGTCGTCGGCCCGACTTCCATCGGTTCTTTCGTGATATCGAGATCCGCCAGTTGTTTGAACTGGTGATACATGCTGGGCAGCTTGCGCTTGATGTGCTCTTCCGCTTTCGGAAGGTGCTTGCCGATCCAGGCAATATCCAGAAAGACGCCGCCGTGGGGCGAGCCCCGTCCGGCTTTGACCTCGCGATTGATGCACCGGGCGACATGATCCCGCGTGAGGAGTTCGGGGGGCCGGCGGGCATTCCTATCGCCCTGCGTGTAGCGCCATCCTTCCTCCGGCGTTTCCGCCGTTTGCTCCTTATAGAGCTCGGGAATTTCGTCGAACATGAACCGGCGGCCTTCCCGGTTGAGCAAAACGCCGCCTTCGCCGCGCACGCCTTCGGTCACCAGGATGCCGCGCACACTGATCGGCCATACCATGCCGGTCGGATGGAACTGAACGAACTCCATGTCCTGCAGTTCCGCGCCGGCGCGATAAGCCAGCGCAAGCCCATCGCCCGTATATTCCCAACTATTGCTGGTGATCTTGAAGGCGCGCCCGATGCCGCCAGTGGCCAGCACCACCGCTTTCGCCTCCCACAGCTGGAAGCGGCCCCTCTCGCGGTCATATCCGCAGGCGCCCGCGATGCGGCCCGAGTCCAGCAGCAGGTTGAGCACTGTGCATTCCATATGGACCGTCATCCCGGTGTGTATGCCGTGATCCTGAAGCGTGCGGATCATCTCGAGACCGGTGCGATCGCCGACGTGGGCCAGGCGAGGATAGCGATGGCCGCCGAAGTTCCGCTGCAAGATCCGCCCATCCTTGGTCCGGTCGAAAAGCGCGCCCCATGCTTCGAGTTCGCGCACGCACTCCGGCGCTTCCTTGGCGTGCAACTCCGCCATACGCCAGTTATTGAGGTATTGCCCGCCGCGCATCGTGTCGGAGAAATGCACGCGCCAGTTGTCACGATCGTCGACATTGGCCAGAGCCGCGGCAATGCCGCCTTCGGCCATCACAGTGTGCGCTTTGCCGAGGAGGGATTTGCAAACCACTCCCACTTTGGCGCCGGAAGCCGCCGCTTCGATCGCGGCGCGAAGACCCGCTCCGCCCGCTCCAATTACCAGCACATCGTAGGAGAACCGCTCGAACTCCGGCACTATAGGATTCTCCAGTCATGCCAGACGCCCATCGAGCAGAGCCGGATGTAAAGATCGGAAAATCCCACCCAGAACAGGCTTACCCACGCCCACTTCTGGTGCCGTGCGTTCAGGCAGCTAACGCAGTCATAGAGTTTATGTCGCACAGGGTGTTCCGAGATCCGGTCGAAATTCCCCCCGGCCAAGTGCCGGAAGGCATGACAGCCAAATGTGTATCCACCGAGAAGCACAACATTGATTACCAGCACGATGGTTCCAATCCCGATTCCGAAACCGTTAGGGAAATGGAAGGCGATCACTGCGTCATAGACCAGAAAGGCCCACACCACGTAGGCGAGCCTTAGAAAGTAGCGGTGAAAATTCTGCAGAATCAGCGGGAAGCTTCGTTCGCCGAGATACTTCTTGCGCGGCTCGCCCACCGCGCACGCCGGAGGGTCGGCCCAGAACGACTTGTAGTATGAGCCGCGATAGTAGTAGCAGGTCAGCCGGAAGAGGCCGGGCATCCAGAGAATGAAAAGCGCGGGAGAAAACGGCAGCCAGCCCGGATACCATGACGGTTTTGGGCCAAACAGCGCGTGCGGGGAGCTGCCGAAGATTTCGGGAGAATAGAAAGGTGAGATGTAGGGCCCGAACGTGTAGTGGGAATTCTGAAATGCCGCCCACGTGGAATACACCAGGAATGCGCTCAACCCTACAAAAATCGCCGATGGAGAAATCCACCATCGATCATGCCTGGACGTCTGGCCGAACCTGCCGTCTCTCCAGACGACATCGGGACCCGCCATTCTTTGCCCTCCACGCCAGCGGAGACCCGCAAAATTTGACCGCTCCCGCCGCTGGCCACGGATTATAAGCGGCGAAGTTCTCGACACGCAAGAGCAGCTGGAGGCGCTTCTCTTAGCCCGCATTTCTCACCAGGTGTCGTAGCGAGGCGGGGGAGAAGGCTGCGGATACAAGGCGCGCGATGGTTAGCGCGCGCAGGCGTACTTGACAGTACGTCGAGCACGGTGACCGAGCGCAACGCCGTAGACACAGCCTTATCGCCCGCTGCAGCAGATAGCTGGTGAGAAATGCGGGCTAGATCGTGCATGACTTGTTGGACGCGGCAGAGAGAGGAGCTACACTGACTCCCTCGCATGCTCAGCTCGGCAATCATCATGGCGGCTCTCCTGACTTTGCTGCCCTTCCTGGCGGAGGCGTTCTTCGCCGGATCGCTGGCGCGCCTGACACAATCGCTCCCCAGGACTGTGCGGCTTCTTGGCCCTGCCGTCCTGTGTGCGCCTTACACGCTGGTGGCATACGCCGCCGGGATCTTTCGGTGGGGCTGGTTCGCGCTCTATGCGTTGCTTCCGGTCGCGGTCTCGATCCTGCTCTGGCAGGCCAGGGATGCGGATCCCGGCCGACGCGGCAACTGGCGCGACTTTCTGGTTCTCGTGACATTGGGTCTGGCGGTCGATCTTCGCTGGTTTGAACCCGCTTGGCCTGCCCGCCTAGCCGTTTTTGGCAAGATTCTATTGCTGGATGCGGCTATTTACGGTTTTCTCGCGATCCGGCAACTCGATGGAACTGGATTTGATCTACGGCTGCGGCTGCGCGACCTAGCTTTCGGATTGCGCGAATTCCTCTTCTACGCGCCAATCGCGATTGCCCTTGGCCTGGGTCTCGGCTTCCTGCACTTTCACGCATCTTGGCCGCGGCTGCTCGAGTTCGTAGGCGCATTCACATACACTTTTTTCTTCATCGCCGTTCCGGAGGAACTCTTCTTCCGCGGGTGGTTGCAAAACCTGCTGGAACGGCGCCTGGGGCGCTATCCCGCACTCCTGTCGACGGCAGTCCTATTCGGGCTGTCGCACTGGAACAAGCGCGCCATCCACTTCAACTGGCGCTATGTGTTATTGGCTGCCTTGGCGGGAATCTTCTATGGCCGGGCGTGGCGGCGGGAGCGGCGGGTTGGAGCGGCTGCGATCACCCATGCATCCGTGGACACGGTATGGTCTATGTGGCTGGGATGATCGCTACCAACACCGATACCCTGTGCGCTAAACTTAAAAACCAACGGCGCAAAACATCGGACAATTAGAACAGGCTCCAACGATCAGGTTCGCTCCACGTGTCACGCTCCGGGGCAGCTAAAGCAATTGGGACATGCAGGAAAATCCGAACATGCGTGGCCACTCCTGCGAAGCATGTTGAAAAACGCGCCGAAGCAACGAGCGAGGCGCAAGAAACCGCGCTCCTTCCGCCTCATTCTCTGTCTCTTGTTCTGCTGTCTTCCTGTTCTGGCGCAATCCCCGCAACCACGGTCGATCGAGACCGACTTACCCCAAGCGCCGGGAATCGGCATCCTGCCTGGGCAGAACGCGCCCGATCGGCAAGAGCAGCAATCTTCGGGCACGGTCTTCGGTACGGTCGTCGACCAGAATGGAGACGCCATTGTCTCCGCGCGGGTGAGGCTTACGCGCAATGGGCTATCCGGGGAGCAGGAGGCGGTCTCCGATGCCTACGGACAATACATCTTTACCGGCGTAGCTGCCGGGCCCTTCCAACTGACGGTCAGCGCAGAGGGTTTTGCGACACAGCCAACGCCCGGCATCCTGCATGCTGGTGAAACCCTTGAGGTGCCGAACATCTCGTTGCCGGTCGCTGTCACAGTCACCGACGTTCACGTCAGCGGCGCGAAATCGGACTTCGAAATGGCGGAAGCACAGATCCACGTCGAGGAGAAGCAGCGCGTGCTCGGCGTCATTCCAAACTTCTATGTCACTTACGATCACAACGCGGTTTCTCTCGCCTCAAAGCAGAAGTTCGAGCTCGCATGGAAGAGCAGCGTGGACCCGGTCACGTTTGCGTTTACCGCGGTGGTTGCGGGAGCGGAGCAGGCGGAGAATGAGTTCAGCGGCTATGGACAAGGCGCACAGGGATACGCAAAGCGCTATGGCGCCTCGTATGCGGATAGCTTCATCGGCACCATGATTGGCGGCGCCATCCTGCCCTCGCTTCTCAAGCAAGACCCACGCTATTTCTACAAGGGAACCGGAGGTACGCGAGCGCGGATTTTATATGCGCTGGCGAATGCAGTCATTTGCAAGGGAGACAATGGCCGCTGGCAGACGAATTATTCAGGCATCCTGGGAAGCCTCGCCGCCGGCGGCATCTCCAACCTCTACTATCCGGCAAGCAGCCGCAACGGAGCGGAATTGACCTTCGAAAATACGCTGATCGGCATCGCCTCGGCGGGCGCCTCAAATCTCTTTCAGGAATTTGTCGTTCGCAAATTCACACCCCACCTTCCCCCACTTCAAACGGTTGTGCCATAGCTATGTTGGAGCCGCATAACATGCGCATTGTTTCTCTCCTGGCGAGCGCCACGGAAATCGTTTGTGCCTTAGGCGCCGGCGAAATGCTGGTAGGGCGGTCGCATGAGTGCGATAACCCGGAGTGGGTGCGGCGGCTTCCGCGATGCAGCGAACCCGCCTTCGACGTCTCTGTTTCGAGCGCGGAAATCGATAGAGAGGTGCGGCGGCGGCTCCGGTCGGGCGAGCCGATGTATCACGTCCACGCAGACTTGATCGACGAGTTACGCCCCGATCTTCTGATCGCGCAAGAGCATTGCGAAGTGTGCGCCGTCACTCCTGGCGATATCGAGCGCAGTGGGGTTTGCGCGCACGCCGCGCGGCAACTGGTGCTCGCCGCCACCTCCCTCCAAGATATCTTCCAAAGCATTTTGCGGATATCGCAAGCGCTCGATCTTGAAGAGGAGGGCGGGGCCCTTCTCCGGCGCGAACGGCAGCGCCTGGATAGAGTACGGGGGCAGGCTGCGCATTCGGTCCGGAGAACCGTGATCGTGCTCGAGTGGACAGACCCGTTATTCGCGATGGGAAACTGGGGTCCCGAACTCGTGGAAATCGCGAACGGCGAACTTCTGCTGGGACGAAAAGGCGAGTACTCGGCCGCCATTGCTGCCGAGCAGCTCCGGGATGCGGATCCGGAATATCTGATCGTGGCGCCCTGCGGGTTCGATTTGGAGCGGAGCCTGCGGGAGCAAAGTGTATTGGAGCGATTTCCGTGGTGGCGGGAGCTTCAGGCCGTCCGTAACGGCAACGTCGCTTTTGCGGACGGCAATCTGTTTTTCAACCGGTCCGGAATGACGATCTCCCAAACAGCGGAAATCATTGCCGAAATCCTCCACGGACAGCCCTTCG
Organism: uncultured Acidobacteriaceae bacterium; assembly: GCA_963746665.1. GTDB lineage: Bacteria > Acidobacteriota > Terriglobia > Terriglobales > Acidobacteriaceae > PALSA-350. The sequence goes on from CAVVBW010000002.1 coordinate 541,821, forward strand.
CCGAAGTTACCCAAGGGGCGCACTGGCGATGGATCGAGCGATAGACCCCCGCGGCGCGAGATTATCGCCGTTAAGAAGGGGCAAAGACGGGGAACTGATCAAGTTTGAAATCGATAGAAACTAGCGCAATAGCAATATGGCCGCCGACACAAAGACCCCAGCGGTAACTACCGTTCCCCACACAAAGTTCGAAGCAGAGGCGTTACGTAGCCAGCTAGGGATTGGCCGCCTATTTTGGTCCCGTCCGAGGAATAGGGCCAATAAGATAACGGAAAGAGCGAACTGGAGCGAATATAACGCTATTCCAATTGCCATGCCCGCCATCCTCTCACGCCTCTTGCAGCTCCACAAGTTCCTCGATAGACCAAACTTTACGAGTACCAAAGACGGAGATTGCTGGTAGAGCATTTTAGGTTAGGCGTAGAGGCCTAAAATGCTCTAAAATCCCGCCACTGACTCTTTGTGGAGGGCTTGTGAAGAAAGTCGCCGCGTGTGTTCTTTTGCTGCTTCTCGGTTTGTCGCTTTCCCTCCCGGCCGCCGCTCAGGCCGGCACCAATGCCATGCCAACCACGGCACAGAGGGAGAAGGCAAATAGGGTGCGGAAAAGGTATGTGAGGCACCAGAGGAAGGCAGCAAAGAGGGCGCGAAAGGCGCAGACGAGAGCTTCGAAAACCTTAAGGGCACAACATCCGGCAGGCCATTGACGGCGTTGTGTCAGACTACTTCCCGCTGCAACAAAAAGTGGCGGAGATTTTTTCCACGGCTCCCCGCCACTCTCTGTTTTACCAACTGCATAAAGCGTGTCACCTTTGAGGATGACACTGCCTCGGCACTCTAGCGGCCGAAGCCGTTGCCATTGCCGAAGCTGTTACCGTTGCCGTTGCCGTTGCCGAAATCGAACAAGTCGAACAGGTCGCCAATGGCTGGGCCGTTGACGGGCACGTACGGGTTGCCCGGCTCCGCGATCGGGTTAGGGAAATTGTCCCGGCTGCGGCGGGTGACCGTCGGAAGACCCCAATTCCGCTCGATGAATTTGAGGATCGAGACATGGTCCGAATACTCGTGCGAGATGTGTCCCGCATTTGTATAAGGAGATACCACGATGAGAGGAATGCGCGTGCCGTCGCCGAAGAAGTCCAACGCCTGAACGTAGCCGGAGTCATAGTAGCCGCCGCCTTCGTCTTCGGTAATGAAGATCGCCGTATCCTTCCACAGGGCCGGGTTCGCCTGTACCGCATCGATGATCTTTTTCGTGAAGCCTTCGAACAGGTCGAGCTTCGAAGACGAGGGGTGTCCATCCACCAGCCCGCTGGGTTTCACGATGGAAACGGCCGGCAGTGTTCCGTTCGCGATATCGGAGTAGAGGTTTGCGGTGTCTTGGATGTGAGCGGTGCGAACGGCTTTGTTGGCCATGATCGAAGTGTCATATTGGAAGGGATTGCAAATGTTGCAGTACTCGTCGCTGTTCGCTCCGATGGCCCCGTAGTTCTCCTGATACGGGTCGGGGACATAGTTATTCCACTGGTCGCCGTAATACTTCCAGGAAATGTTGTGGGCGATCATGTCATCGCCGATGCTGGGGGTCGAAGAGGGCGGAACGGTAAACGGAGTGTTCGCCGGATTCTGGTCAATATAGGCATTGTTGCCGTTGCCAAAGTAGCCCGGGTTGTAATTGTTTAACAGATAATAGTGGCCCGTTTCACAGCGGGGATTGATGTGCATGGATTTGAGGTAAGCCACGATCGGGCCGACGCCGGGCTGGGTCGGGTCCGAGCAATCGCTATAAGACCCGCCGCCGTAAACCGGCTCGGATTTATAGGGCGGCGGATAGCCTTCGTTATAGCTCTCGCCATAGCCGTCTTCGGTGTACCAGTTGTTCGTGCCGGGCGGTGGATTGGGGTTTTCAACTTCATTGACGGTCCCCTGGTCCGGATTGGCGTTTCCGTTATAGAGGGCGCTGAACACCGTCGCGTTGTTGTTCGGCGGTACGGCAGGTTTCCCTTTCGCATCGCTGAACCAGATCATGTCGCCGTGGCCGAACATGATGTGGTTGGCGCCCGTGCCCCCATTGACGGACTGGTGGAAGTTATCGCTCATCGCGTAATCGTCCGCAAGTTTTTTGAAATATGGGACGTCGCCGTTTTGCATGTTATAGAAGCCCATCGAGCTTGATCCCTCGCCCGTCGTCTTCGCAGCCGAGGAATATTCAATGTTGAAATTTGACGGTGGCGCCACGCCGTTTGTTCCGGCGCCTACCGTGACTTCTACCCAGGGAAACAAACCTGCGTCGCAGCCGGACGGGTTCTCGAACGTCGCGTGCGCCGCACTGCAATCCAACTGCTGCCACATCTGATAGAACCGATGGACCGGACTCGCCGCATAGGCGTTGTAATCGAAGGTCTTGTTGTTCGTCAGTTGAAAGGGACCCGGGGGAAGCGAGTTGACATCTGAAATTCTAAGGTCGGGAGTACCGGATGTCTGGCCGGTGCCTCCCGAGACCAGGTACTGATAATAGCTCGGTGGGAGCCCGTTTTCAGACGCTTCGGCAAGGGCCAGACTGTCGCCCTTCACATAAGAGTCCGTGGGACCGCCAACCAGCGGAGCCGGCAAAACGTTGTTCGGGAAGGATGACTTGGGTGGACTCAGAAGGAAGGCGTCCGGCGTTTGATCTGCCGCAGCGCTTTGTTCCGCCTTCTGCATGTTGCGACCTGGAGTTCCGTCGGCTTTGATGATTCCTTCCGAAAGCAGGTTCCAAACCTTTTCTCCCGGCTTGGGCACATATGTGGCAAAAACGTGATCGAAGCTGCGATTCTCGCCGATGATGACAATGACATGCTTGATGGGTGTTTGGGTCTCATTGTCACGCGATGTTTGTAGGGGGGTGTTCTGAGCGAAGGACGAGCCAACTGCAAACTGAAAAATTGCAATTGACACTGACCCAACGCGCAAAGCATGCAGCGCTCTTGTCGCCAAGTTCCGAAGCATCATCTGATTCTCCTCTAGTCGTGGCAAAAGCCACCGCAAGAGTATTGATCCCGGTGTGTTTCAATCAGATTTCTCTATTGTGAAGAACTGAGAAATTCCTTAGAGATCGCGAGCGCAAAGGATGTGCGCTTCGTCGGGCGGCGGGGATTAAGCTTTGTTGAAAATGCGCGATTGCAGGCAACCCTCAGTCGTTATGCGGGCGTCATTGTGTCATTTGGCGCTCTCGACTCCGTCCTCGGGCTCGACACGAATCACTCCCATCATCCCATTGTCTTCGTGCTCCAGGATGTGACAGTGGTAGACAAAGGTGCCAACGGCGTTCGGGTCGCGAAAATCCATCCGGATGCGGACACTGGGATATTCGAGTGCTCTGCCGTCGAAATACGGCACGTTGACTGTATCGCGGAGAAAGGGCTCGTTCACCGGCCTCCCAAGATAATCGATGAGCATGAAATGCAGTTGATGAATATGGAAGGCATGCAGCTCATTGGAACGATTTTCGATGATCCAATCTTCCACGGTTCCCTGCTTCACGACAATATTGGGAATCTTCGATGTGGGGTCGAATGGTGCAGGCGTTTGCCCGTCCACCGTGAGATAAAACTCGGTCGCGCTGTTGGGGTTATTCGGGTCGAGGAGCTTCTCTGAGAAATACAGCCTTCGTGTGCGTACTGGAGTCACGCTGCCCAGCCAGGGCATCGCGGGAGGGGGTAGCGGTTCCGGCGAAGCCGCAAGTCTCGAGCGCGGCTCCGGCGCATTGTCCGAAACTGCAATGGTTGCAATGGCGCGGTTGGGATCGTTTTCTCCGCCCGGCCCCGTATCGACGCTTCGCGTCACCAGAAGCCCCGCGCTGCCCTGGGGTGGTCCCGTAACGATGAACTCCACGCGTGCTCCCGGCGGCACGCCGAGATGGGTCTGCGTGTCAGCGGAGTCTCCCAGCGCGCCGTTCTCGTTGAGAGGCACTCCGTCCAATGAAATAAGGCCAAGCGGTTGGGGAACACGATTGAATAGAACTTCCAAATTGAGATAGGTGATAGCCGACGCGTTCAGCACGCGCCATAGTTGCCGCTCCCCCGGCCGCATCTCGATCACGGCAGGCTTGTAGTCCGGGTATGGAACAGGCACGTAATTGATGGAGAGATCTTTTGCCGGCTTTCCGAAGCCCATACCGGTGTTGGCGGCGTCGCCATCACGATCGAAGAGCAACCGGGGGACGACGGGCTCCGATTTGGAGGGCGGTGCATTCGGGTTGAGCAGGTCGCGATCGCGAATAATCAGCACTCGTTCCGGCAGGCCGGCCACGGCTTTGTTCGCGCGCTCGATCCCTTGGACGATGATCGCGCCGGATGCTCCGCCCAAAACCTGCACTTTGGTGAATCCATGAATATGAGGATGGTACCAATACAGTCCCGGTGGCTCATCCGCCGGGATGCGAAACCGATACTCAAATGGCGGATCGCCCGGCTGGATCGATGTGTTCAGGACATCGTCCTGATGGCAAACGGGAGGAATCGTCAAACCATGGAAATGGAGGTTGGTCGAGACCGGCGTCATCAAACCGCTGGAACACGGGTTTGTCCGCGTAGCCCGCTCGAGATGCATATTCCGATGGTTGGGTGCGGCAGCTTGAGGACTGAGATCGGTTAGGTCATTCTTCAGATTAAGAATGACAAGGTCCCCGGGATTGACCCGCAAAGTCGGTGATTCGTCGCCGCGCTCGTCGATATAGCAGTAGCGAATCGAGCCGTCGGGCTCAATCGAATCGCGAACCGTCAGATCGACCTTCAGGACACCGTCCCGGCTGCGCAGGTCTTCAGGATCCTGGACGACGCTGCCCACACTCTGGCGCGGGCAATCGCCGGCTGCCATCTTAGGGGCTCTAGGGGATCCGAGACATACATGGGCTCGGGCCAGGCACAGGATTACAAACGCAAAGATTGACCAGGATCTCTTCAGCCCAAATCCATTCCTGTGCCAAGCGCTCGTTGCGCTCGAGGCACGCGCGACTGGAATTCTTCGAGATCAGGTTATTCCCAGCTCGATGAATCGTTGATGAAGAGGTCGCTAAAGAACGGACAAGCTGGACGGCTCCCGCCGCTGCCGTCCCAGAACTTAAGGACAGCCTTCTAGTGGCCGCCGCCGGTCGCGTTTTCCGCCTGAGTCAGGGCGGCGTACAGCGTAGAGAAATCATCGATCTCTATATAAGGAGAACCGGGGCCATTCGTCTTATTGGTCACTACCCACACGGTAGGCGTCTGGTGAACCCCCATCGCTATGCCGAGATCCTTATCCGTGTTCACCTCCTGGGCGAGCTTGCCCTGCGGATCGAGGAGAAACGGCATCGCGACCCCGCGGTCCCTTGCAAACTTTGCAGTGAACGCCCGCAGATCGTCGGGAGTGGCGATGCTGGTCTGATTGGCGAAGACGGTGTCGCGGTAGTCATCCCCCAGTTTTTGGGATTTCGTATCGAACCAACGCGCATTCACCGCGGCTTGGAAGCTCCAGTTGTGCTGGGGTAGAGGAAAGTCGTGCCGGATCCAGGGCACGTGATATTTCTCCGCCGCCTGTTTCAGCACTGGATTTTCCTGGCTGCAGCTAGGACACTCCATATCCTCGAACTCGACGATGGCGACCTTGGCTCCGGCAGGTGGCCGCAGGACCCAAAGTGTGTTTGTCGGGACCGGGGCGGAGGGCTTGAATTGCGCTGTCGCCGGCAGAGCGCCTAGCGCCATGCACAGAGTGAAAACAGCCAAGGTTAACTTCCAGGACGTCCTCTCACCAAACTCACAAGATGAACTCAAATTTCCCTTGTAGCGCATATCAAACATAATATGACTAGAGTACCGGTTCTAGAGCCAAGGAGACAGACCTTTGCGCTATTTTCTCGTCCTGCTGGCGCTCTTGGGCGTGATCGTGTCCGCCCTTGCGCTGCATGTCCATTATGTAAGCGGCGCTCAACCTTGCGATATCAATGCACATTGGGACTGTGGCGTCGTGAACCATAGCCGCTTTGCGCTCTTTCACGGGGTTCCTGTTGCGGCAATCGGCATCGTCGGCTATGCGTTGCTCGGCATGCTGGCCTTGCTCAAGAAATACCGGCTCGCCGTGATCGCCGCGTTGATCGGATGCAGCTACGCACTCTACCTCTCGAATATCGAAGCGCATGTGTTAGAGGTATGGTGTCTGTATTGCGTCATCTCTCAAACATTGATCGCCTGTCTCCTGCTGCTCTCCGCGGTCGTGGCCATTCGGGAATCGCGTTAGGAGCCGTCCATCCGCATCGCCGGAGATTCCGACAGCCATGCTATAGTGGTTGTCGATTTTGGAGGTACGAATGAAAGGCCTTCTCGTCTGCATACTCTCTTTGTCCACCTTCGCGGCCGCGCAGGCCCCAGGCAGGCCGGCAGCGCCTGCCGGCCCAGGTCTCACCCTCACGAGCACTGGATTTGAGGATGGCGGGATTATCCCCGACAAGTACACCGCGGCCGCGGGCGCAGCCGCTGTTTCTCCAGCCCTGCAATGGACGAATGTTCCGGCCGGCACCGTTAGCTTTGCGTTGATCCTCAGCGACCCCGATACGGCACTGCGCAAGAATACGGATGAAGTGCTGCACTGGATGATCTTCAATATTCCCGGCACGGCACACGGGCTCCCTGAAGGCGTTCCCGCGGGGACTGCGCAATTGCCCGATGGATCGATACAGGCAAAGAACACCCGTCAGGCGCCCGGCTATATGGGGATGGGGGCTCCGGCGGCTGGTCCGTACCACAACTACACCTACGAGCTTTTCGCTCTCGACGCCAAGCTCGACCTCGGTCCGGACGCTACCCGCGCCGATGTCCTCAAAGCGATGGACGGGCATGTTCTCGGCAAGGCCTCGCTGGTTGGCCGATTCCACCGCTAGACCTGTATAAATTGTCATCTCGCCTGTCCGGCGTGCCGTGGAACCGGACCCTGACCCTGAGTGCAACGAAGGGGAAGGGGCAGTGGAGAGATCTGCGGTTTTTAACGGTCTGCCTTATCTCGGAGACCCCGGGCTTATGTTAAGAATTTCCGGGGCACCACACTAGCGCTGGTGCGCGGGAATCAGCGCCAGCAGGTCTCGATCAAGAATAGACTTTCCGCGGTCCGCAAGTTCGTTGAAGTCACGATAAGCAATATCGAGATCAGAAGTTGCGAGAACTATGCCAAGCTCCCGCAAGCGGTGGGCCAGGGCGCTCCTGCCGGAGTGTTTGCCCAGCACGATGCGGTTGTGAGGCACGCCGACAGAAGCGGGCGTCATGATTTCATAAGTGAGCGGGTTTGCCAGTACACCGTGCTGATGGATGCCCGCTTCATGCGCGAATGCGTTGCTGCCCACGATGGCCTTATTCGGCGCCGGTCCGAAGCGAATGAGTTTGGAGAGCAACTGACTGGTGGGATAGAGGCGGTCGAGCACGATCGAGTGCGTGTAGGGAAATTTGTCCCTGCGCACCATCATGGCGGCGGCAACCTCTTCCAGTGCCGCATTGCCTGCCCGCTCGCCGATGCCGTTGATCGTGCACTCGACTTGTTGAGCACCGGCCGCGACCGCGGCCAGAGTATTGGCTACCGCCATGCCGAGATCGTTGTGGCAATGTGACGAAAGCGTAATACCGGCCACTTGCGGAACACGCGATTGCAGCATTTCAAACAAGGCGCCATACTCGGTCGGGATGCAATAGCCAACGGTGTCTGGAAGGTTGATGACGGTAGCTCCAGCATCGATGGCCACGGCGACCATCTGACAGAGAAAGTCATGGTCGGTGCGGGTGCAATCTTCCGGAGAGAATTCAACTTCGCCGAAGTAACGACAGGCCAAGCGGACAGAGGAATCGGCTTGTTCGAGCGCTTCGGATCGGGTGATCTTAAGTTTGTATTGGAGATGGATATCGGAACTTGAGAGAACAATGTGGATGCGGGAGCGCCGAGCGTGCTCAAGAGCGCGGGCCGCTATTTCGATATCTTCCTTGCGGGCGCGGGCGAGGGAGGCTATGCACGGTTTGCGAACCTCCCGGCTGATGGCCTCGATCGCGCCAAAATCGCCTTCGGACGCGATCGCGAAGCCGGCCTCGATGACGTCAACGCCGAGTTCTTCGAGAGCGTGAGCCATCTCGAGTTTTTCCTGGATGGTCATGCTGCAACCCGGGGATTGTTCGCCGTCCCGCAAGGTTGTGTCAAAAAAGATAACGCGATCCGATGTCATTGATGTCCCCCCAACCGTGATTCATATCCGTGATGAAGCCGACGGGACGGTACTCTCGATGCCCCGTGGGGTACCGTCAGAGTCGATTGTCACCGCCAGCCTCTAGTTAGGGGCTGGGGAACTTCACGCGGCGCGTCGGATGACCCCGGGGGACGGTGATATTTGTCGTCGCCGTATTTCTCTGCTTTCTCCAATTTCTCCGGTTTCTCCAATTTCTTAAGGACCTCCTCCATCCTCTGCCCAAATGCGCTGATATGGGGTTCTGAGAACATGCTCTCGTGATCTCCCGGGGTCCACACTATGTCTAGCCCCTGTAACGCGACATCCCGCCATCCCAAACTCGTATCAACGATGGATCTGTTTGTTTCGGTGGGACGAAAGAGCGTGATTCGCCCATCGTAAGGCTCGACGGTTTCGACTTTCACCGAGGACAGGTTGTACATGAAATGAGGGCTGGAGATTCCCATCCGGCGGCAGATCCCGAACACCACTTTCCAATGTCGCAAGAGAAAACGGCGGAAACCAGATGAAACCCGGCTCCGCAGCGCCAGCCAGGCGTACCGGACCCTCCCATATCGAGAGAATTGTGCTTGCCGTTTTCGATGAAAACTGATCATCCCGCGAATGCGATCGGCGATGTTTTGCTTTTGCCGCTTCCGCTGCAATTCCGCGGCAAGGGCAGGGTGTGCCGAGTCGATAAGCCCCAGCAACGCCACCTCACTGCCAGAAGCGCGCAAACTCCGCGCCAGTTCGACAGCCAGAGGGCCGGCGGCGCACCATCCGATCAGGTAGTATGGCCCCTCCGGCTGTACCTCCCGGATCTGGTGCACATACCCGGCTACGCGATCCGCCAGAGATGTCACGCGCTCGCTATCGTCCTCGCCTTCGTGCAATCCATACAAAGGGCGGTCCGCTTCTGTTAGCTTGCGAAAGCGATCATAGGTCAGATACGAATGCACGATGAACAGTGGCTCCTTGCTTCCCAAGGGCCGAATCGGAACTAACGCTGTGCTGATGGTTCGCCCACGAATCAGCGTGGCCAGTTGTTCGATTGTAGGAGAACGGAAGATGGTTGCGATCGGCAGCGAACGATCGAAGACCCTGTTGATTTGAGTGAATAGCTTCACCACCATCAGCGAGTAGCCGCCGACATCGAAGAAATTGGTTCGGATTCCGATCGGGCGTGTTTCAAGCACCCGCTCCCAGATCTGAACCAGTTTGGCCTCAATGGGATCTCGCGGGACTTCGACAGGCGCGGTGCTGGTCATTGCCGAGAGTTTAGACAGGGATAAGGCCTTGCGGTCAATCTTGCCGTTGGGGGTCAACGGCATCTTTTCAATCATGGCAAAAGCTGCGGGAATCATGTAATTGGGCAGTCTCTGCTTCAAGAAGCTCTTTAGATCCTCGACGGCCGGAACGATCTGCGGATTTGTCGGGACGAAGTATGCAACCAGCCGCTTGTCCGCCGCGTCATCTCCCTGGATCACAACCACGCACTGGCTGACGTCCGCATGTTGTTCGAGAGAAGTCTCGATTTCGCCCAGCTCGATCCGGAATCCCCGAAGCTTTACCTGATGATCGACGCGGTGAAGGAATTCAATTGATCCGTTCGGAACGCGCCGCACCAGATCACCCGTTTTGTACAACCGCGCTCCGATCCGAGGATGGAACGGGTCGGCTACGAAGCGTTCCTTTGTCAGCTCGGGGCGCCCCAAATAACCCAACGCTAAGCCGTCGCCTCCGATGTAGAGCTCTCCTGGGATACCGGCCGGCAGCGGTTGGCCGCCGCCATCCAGAACGTAAAAAGTGGTGTTGGCAATAGGCGCCCCGATCAGAACCGGCTTGTCTTTTTCTACGCGTGAGACGGATGACCAGATGGTTGTCTCGGTTGGTCCATACATATTCCAAAGAGACTGGCACCTTGGCAACAACTCACTGGCGAGTTCGGACTGCCATGATTCACCCCCACAGAGGATTTTCAGCGCCGGGCTGCCGCGCCATTCGGAATCGAGCAGCATCCGCCATGTCACCGGCGTTGCCTGCATGACGGTTACTCCGAAGCGCTCCATCAACGCCAAAAGCTGCTTCCCGTCTCTGGCTGTTTCGCCCGAGGCGATGACCACGCGCGCTCCGGCGGTGAGCGGAAGGAAGAGTTCGAGGCCGGCGATATCAAACGACAAGGTGGTTACCGCCAGCAGAGTGTCCCCGCCGGTGATCCCCGGCTCCCGTTGCATGGAACTCAAAAAGTTAACCAGCGCGCGATGCGGGATCTGCACTCCTTTGGGAGTGCCGGTGGAACCCGATGTGTAGAGCACATAGGCCAGATCCTCCGCCTGCCTGCCTGACAACGCCGCGGAGGCAGGTCGTCGCCCAGATATCGATGCGGGCAATCTATCCAGACAGACAAGTTGAGCCTGTTGTGGATGAAGAAGGCCCCGCAATTTCTCCTGGGTTAGTACGACTAGCGGTTGCGCATCCCTCAGCATGAAGGCCAAACGATCAGGAGGGAACGACGGGTCGAGGGGAAGATAAGCCCCGCCGGCCTTCAAGATCCCCAACAGGCCCACCACCATCTCCACCGAGCGCTCCACGCAAATGCCGACGAGAGTGTTTCGGCCCACTCCCAGTTCCTGCAAATAGCCGGCCAACTCGGTCGAGCGCTCTCCCAGTTCCCGGTACGTCAGTTGCTCGTCTTCAAAAATGACTGCGACGGCGTCAGGCGTACGCCCGGCTTGGTCCTCAATCAGTTCGTCGAGGCACTTGTCCTGGGGATAACTCAGTTCCGTCCGGTTCCAGTCGACAACGATCTGCTCGCGTTCGCCAGCCGTCAACAGCGGCACTCGCGCAATGTTTGCGCCCGGATCGGCAACTACGGCTTCCAGGAGGACTTGATAATGGCCTAGCATGCGAGCGATGCGATCTTCATCGAACAGATCGGTGCTGTATTCCATTTCCAGCCATATCTCATCCCCGCTGTCAGTTGCGAAGAGAAACAGGTCGAACTTGGACGTATTGCTTGACCCCATAAGCGAATCGACCACAAGCCCGTCCAGCCCGATGAAGGAGAGCTGCTGATCGCGATCGCGCCAGTTGAGCATGACTTGAAACAATGGGGAGTAGCTTAGATTCCGTTCCGGTTGAAGCTTTCGAACGATCTGATCGAAAGGCACGGCGCGATGGGTATAAAGATCGAGGACTGCCTTTTGCACGCGGCCGAGCAGATCGCGAAACGTCATGTTGGCCGAGAGCCTGGTCCGCAGCACATGTGTGTGCAGCAGGAAGCCGATCACCGATTGCAGTTCCTGTTGATCGCGGTCGGCCAAGGGGAGGCCTACCTGAATGTCCTCGCTTCCCGTGTAACGGTAGAGGAGCGTGTCCAGGACAGCGGCAAAAATTGTGAAGAGGCTGGTTTTCTCTTGCCGGCTCGTGTTGCGCAGCGCTTCTGTCAATGCTGCATTCAGTTTCCAGCGGATCCGGCCTCCCTGGTAGGACATGATTGCCGGACGGCCTCGATCTGCGGCAATTCGAGCAGTGCCGGAGCTCCCTGCAGCGTCTCCTCCCAGAAAGTCAGATCCGCGGAAAAATCAGTATTGGCAAGCTTCTTCTCCTGCCAAGCTGCATAATCTCCGTGAGTGACCGGCAGGGCTGGCAGCGCGACCGGCTTTCCGCTGATAAGCAGCTATAAAGTTCCGGAGCTCCCCGCCAAATAATCCCTTCCGAAGACCAATCGCAAACGATGTGATGCATCATGAGGATGAGAACGTGCTCCCACGGTCTCAAACGTAGCAGGGTCACGCGAATCCCGGGTTCCGCTACAAGGTCGTAGGGAACCCTCGGCTCCTCGATCAACAAACGGTCTATCTCCGCCTGGCGCTCCTCTTGCGGCAGTGTGCTCAAGTCAATCTTCTTGAAGCGCAACGGCCAGCTCTCATGAATCACCGCGTGAGGCATTTCGTCAATGATCTTGATGGTCGAGCGCAGCACCTCGTGCCGGTCAATGATCACATTGAATGCGCTCTCCATCGCGTTGACGTTGAGTTCGCCTGTAAGTCAACCGCTTCCGTTTCGTTATAGAGAGGCACATTCGGGTTCAATTGCTGGAGGAACCAGAGCCGCTGCTGCGCCAGGCTGAGCGGGCTGGGGAGTGACGAATCACGCCGGGGAATCATCTCTTCGGCGGCCAGAGGCATGTGCTGTTCGAGGAGGG
>CAVVBW010000003.1:0-559004 GCA_963746665.1 uncultured Acidobacteriaceae bacterium
TCTGAATTGCCGGGCGGCGCTTTTTGCTGGACGTCAGACTTCAATATAATCATGCGCATGAGAATATCAGCGCGTAATCAGTTGCCGGGCAAGGTCGAAGCGATTGTTCTGGGAGTGGTCACCGCAAAGGTTGCTGTTCGAGTGGGCGACAACCTGATAGAGAGTGTCATCACTCGCCAGAGCGTGGAAGAGTTGAACATCAAAGTAGGGAGCGAAGTCACTGCGGTCATCAAGTCAACCGAAATTATGCTGATGGTGGACTAACAGAATCTTTGACCACAAGCCGGTCAACCGTGAGCTCGCCTATGCTTAATTTCTCGATGCGGCCGCTGCCAATCGCGAGCTTCCGAATGGCGAGCGCACCGACAGCCAAGGCCCCGATCGCAAGGGCGCCCAGGGCCGCGGCGCCAATGGCGGCGGCGCCAAGAGCCACGCCGCGGCGACCGGTTGAGGTCATGTTGCGTTCTGCGTCCATCGAAACCTCCTAACAGCGGATCTTCGGATCTTCACCGAAACCAGCACAGATCACTCGTCTCTAGCGAGTGCGAAGTGCGTCTGCACAAAATCGCAGCGAAAGGGCGCTATGGCGCCTTGTTCATGGACGCCTGAGAAATCTGAAGTAGAACGCTCCGAACACCAAGACAATGCCAATATTCACTGCCAGCCGTTCCCAGAATCGGTTTCTGAAGAACACAAAATCTACACCGACTATGACGCCTGCCATTGCCACCACGTAAAGCACTGCAGCTAGATGTCTGCCCATTTCAGTCTTCATAGGGATGCGAATGCCCGGTGCGCGGCCGCGATGGTCGAGTCCACATTCGCGGCGGTATGCGCGGCTCCCAGGAAGGCCGCTTCAAACTGAGACGGCGGGAGCCAGATGCCCTGGTCGAGCATTGCCCGGTGGAAATGGGCGAAGGCCGCGGTGTTAGACGCCTGCGCGTGTGCAAAATTCCCGACGGGGCCGGCAGTAAAGAACCAGGTGAACATGGAGCCGGCGCGGTTGGTCGTGAGAGGAACTCCGGCTTCTTGGGCAGCTTTCGCGACCCCGTCTGCGACCGCTGCGCTCAGTGTCTCGAGTTGGGAGTAGATCTCACCGCGGTGGCCTGCCAAGTGGCTGAGGGTGGCAATGCCCGCGGCCATCGCCAATGGATTGCCGCTCAACGTACCCGCCTGATAGACCGGTCCCAGCGGCGCCAGCAGGTCCATGATCTTTCTCTTGCCGCCAAAGGCGCCGCAGGGGAGTCCTCCGCCGATGATCTTTCCCAGGCAGGTGAGGTCCGGATCGATCGCAAAGATCTCCTGCGCTCCCCCGAAGGCGACGCGAAAACCGGTCATCACCTCGTCGAAGATCAGCAGGCTGCCGGTGCGCTCGGTGATCTCGCGCAGCCCTTCAAGATACCCCGGCGCCGGCAGCACACAACCCATGTTGCCGGCAACGGGCTCGACAATGATGCAGGCGATCTCACCCGGGTGCGCAGCGAAGGCGGCTTCGAGCTGTTCAAGATCGTTGAAGGGCAGAGCGAGGGTCCAGTAAGCGACCTCCTCGGGGACGCCGGCGGAGCCGGGAATGCCGAAAGTGGCCACCCCGGAGCCGGCCTTCACCAACAGACCATCGGCGTGTCCGTGGTAGCAGCCTTCGAACTTGATCACAAACTTCCTTCCGGTATAGCCGCGCGCCAGACGGATGGCGGACATCGTGGCTTCGGTGCCGGAATTGACGAAGCGCAGCTTTTCAATCGAGCCCACCGCGCCGATGATAAGTTCCGCTAAATCCGCCTCTGCCGGCGAGGAGGCCCCAAAACTTGTTCCGCGCTGCGCGGCGAGGTGGATCGCTTCGACAACCGGGGGATAGGCGTGACCGAGAATCATGGGTCCCCAAGAGCCGAAGTAGTCGAGATAACGGTTGCCATCCGCGTCCCAAAGGGAAGCGCCCTGGGCGCGCACCACAAAGGGCGGATCTCCGCCGACCGCGTTCCAGGCGCGGACGGGCGAGTTGACGCCGCCGGGTAGAAGGCTTTCGGCGCGGCGCTGAAGTTCTCGGGAAGAGGTCGATTCTCTTGGCATTGGCGCTCTAGACAGCTTTTCCAGTATAAGAGGCTCGGATATTCGCCAAGGCGAAAACGAGATAAACTGTCCCTTCCCAGCCTCCATGCAGAAACCCCTTCCAGAACGTAAGAGCACTCCGCCCAAGATTCCTGTCACCTATGCCTCCGCGGGCGTCAATATCTCGAGCGGCGACCGCGCGAAACAACGGATCAAGTACCTCGCGCAAAAGACCTTCAGCAAGCAGGTGCTGAGCGAAATTGGCGGCTTTGGCGGCCTCTTCCATCTGGATACGGCCAAGTATCCCGACCCGGTGCTGGTTTCAAGCGCCGACGGCGTCGGCACGAAGCTAAAGCTGGCATTCGAGCTGGGTATCCATCACACGGTCGGCGCCGACCTGGTCAATCATTGCGTGAACGACATTGCCGTTCAAGGAGCGACTCCTCTCTTTTTTCTCGACTACCTGGCCTCGAGCCGGCTGGATGAAGAAGTCACGGAAAAGGTCGTGAGCGGCCTGGCCCTGGCTTGCCGGGCAAATGGCTGCGCCCTGATTGGCGGCGAGACCGCGCAGATGCCGGGATTTTATGCCGATGGAGAATATGACCTCGCGGGTTTTGTTGTCGGCGTGGCCGATAAAGTGAAGCTCATCACCGGAGCGGCGATCCGCCCGGGCGATGTATTGATCGGATTTTTCTCGACCGGGCTGCATACCAATGGCTACTCGCTGGCGCGCAAGCTGTTCTTCGAGGTTGCCGGATACACGCCCCACCAGTATGTGAATGCGTTGAAAGAGAAGGCCGGAACAGCATTGATGACGATCCATCGCAGCTATCTGCCTGTGATCAAGAGGCTCACCGCCGCCGAAGCGGTCGTGGGCATGGCCCACATCACAGGAGGCGGCATTACGGAGAACCTGCCGCGCATTCTGCCCAAAGGAATCGCCGCGGTGGTCGAAACCGGCTCCTGGACGCCGCTGCCCATCTTTGAGCATCTGCGGCAGCTGGGCTCGATCGAGCCGGAGGAGATGTTGCGAACCTTCAACATGGGCATTGGCTTGATCGCCGTGATTCCGGCGGAAAAATTCAAACGCGTGAAGGCGATGCTGGATCGTGCGCAAGAGAAGTTCTGCGTGATCGGCCGGACCCAAAAGGGCGAGCACAAGGTCATCTACGCGTGAGGGCAGCGGGCGCAGCCCAGTCGGCCCGGTTGGGGATTCTGATCTCCGGCCGCGGGTCGAACTTGCTCGCCATAGCGGATGCGATCGCGGAAAACCGGCTGTCTGACGCAGAGATCGCCGTCGTCATTTCGAATCGCGCGGATGCGCCGGGAATCGAGGCGGCCCGCCGCCGAGGGCTCCAGGCCGTCGTGATCGAAGGGCGCGGCCGCAAGCGCACGGAGCACGATGAAGAGATCGTCGCCTGCCTCAAAGAGCACCGCGTCGATCTGATTTGTCTCGCGGGCTATATGCGGCTGCTCTCGGCGGAGTTTGTTCGAGCCTTTCCCCAGCGGATTCTCAATATCCATCCATCCCTGTTGCCTGCCTTCGCCGGCCTCGACGCGCAACAGCAGGCAATCCGCTATGGCGTCACGGTCTCCGGCTGCACGGTGCACTTTGTGGACGAAGAACTGGACCATGGGGTGATCGTGCTGCAGAAGACGGTCCCCGTGCTCCCCGGCGACGATGAGCATACCCTGGCCGCGCGCATTCTGGAGCAGGAGCACGCGGTGTATCCGGAAGCCATCGCCAGGGTGCTCTCAGGGAAGCACCGCATCGCCGGACGGCGCTTTCTGCCGGTCGTGTCTGGCGGATCAGTTTCCGAATAGCCTGCAAACCCGTTCCAGAAATAAACTAGAGATATGGCGCTCAAGTTCACCACCTCTTATATCGAAGACTCTCTGGCTCTGTTCCGGTATTACAAGAAGCTCGCTGAACGGGCGATGGAGCAGGTTACGGACGAACAACTCTTTGCGGTGCTGGATGAGGAAGCAAACTCGATCGGAGTGGTCGTGAAGCACATGGCTGGCAACATGCGGTCGCGCTGGACCGATTTCTTGAGTACGGACGGCGAAAAGCCGGAACGCGATCGCGATAACGAATTTGTGAATCCCCCGGCTACGCGCGAGGCGCTGTTAAAGGTATGGGAAGACGGCTGGAAGCGTCTGTTTCTGGCACTGGAACCGCTTTCAGATGCGGACCTCGGGCGCACGGTGACGATTCGCGGCGAGGCGCATTCGGTGATGCAGGCCGTGAACCGCCAGATGGCGCATTATCCGCATCATGTGGGGCAGATTGTGCTGCTGGCGAAGCATTTCGCCTGTAACCGGTGGGAATCGCTGAGTGTGCCCCGGAACCGGTCGGCGGAGTTCAATCAGAAGGTCGCGGCGGGGAAACTCAGCCAGAGGTAAGAAAATCGCCTGACCACAAGGGCGTGTACCAATACCTATGCTCTTGGCGTCGTCCAAAGCACGGTCAATGAGCGCATTGCCCTGTTATTACCAGTTGAGCTTGAGGGGAACCGGCTGCGCGGATACCCGCTTTTCCACGCATTACGAGGGGCTAAATTGGCGTCAATCCTCTTCAGTGTCTTCTCCCATTCTTCGACGCCGAGGGAGCGTACATGCGTATCAAGACAACTAGCTTTACAGCATCTTCCGCGCCCAGCCCTCCAGCAACGAGCGCGAGATCGATCTCCATCCTTCATTGAAGTAGAGGCCCGTGGCCGTCAGGCCCACAGCGATGACGAGGAAGGCTGCCCATAGGAACTGTTTCATGATCCGGTTGCGCTTCCAGTCCCAGAGAAACATGAGAAAGATGAGGAGCAAATTGCCGCCCTCATAAAACAGGTAGGTGCCGAAAAAGGTAGTGGGCGCAGGTAGCAAGAGGCCAACAAACCGGGAAAAGCCAGCATCGCTGATGCAGATGGTGGCCAGAATGAGCACACGCCGATGGGCAGCGGAGTTACGGCGCAGAAGGATGCCCCAGGGAAGCAGCACGACCATGCAAATGACTCCGCTGAAGGCGATGGAAAGGAATTCAGGCGCCAGAGCGCCGGGAGTATGGAGGTTCAAGGCCTGCCAACTGAGTTCGGACCAGGGAGCGATCACAACGATGAGAGCGGCGTAGCCGGCCGCAAACCAGCCGAAACGACGATGGAAGCGGACGTTGCCGGTTTCGACCATGAGCACTAGCGCTGTGGCAATGAGCAGCCAAAGCGTGGTGGCGATGGCATGTACGTGGACGATCCTGGGCACGGACGGGTGCTCATGCAGGTAGTTGTGCAGATCGAAGCCGAAGCCCAAGCCCACGAATATCCAGAAGATGGCCAGCCAAACCAGCGCAGCCCGGCGATCTTCACGCGCGGGCCAGGATGCGGTTGTGTGGACGTTCACCCGCCATGTCCCCTTTGTCAGTCAGAGAAGCGTATAACGTTGCAGTTGATGTGGTGAATTTATCTGTGCACATTGTGATGATGGGCTTCGGGTATTTCGGAGCTTCGCCCGTTTTCGATGTGCATCATCACCGAGTCACTCGTTGAGCTGCGACGGCGCGCAGAAACCGGCATCTGCCACCGAAGTCCTCTGGCTGAGATCAGCAGCTCTTCTGTTCTCATGATCTTGCCAAAGATCGTTTCTGAGTCGACGACCGTCCTTCCGGTAGACTCCCTATATGGCTGATCGGGTACTCTTGGCGAAGCGCATCAACGACGGACAATCTGAGCTATGGTTCAGCACCGAACTGGAGAATCGTCGTGTTGTCGCTACCAACGGTATCTTGTACCCCGTGCGAACTCTCTGTTCACCTCAAGAGTCGAAAGCCTTTCATCAGGCGCGCGCCGATGGACAGGCTCCTGTGCCGCTATCCATCATGGATCTGCTGGTCGCGAATTTCGGTCTCGACTCTTAGTCTCTGAAACCATCGTCCAAATGATTTGACGACGATGAGTGCATTGCCCTGTATGCACCAGTCGAGAATCCACGGCGCCGTCGACGAGTAAACAGAAGCGACTGTGCAGGATCTATCGCTCCTGCACAGGTCCAGTCATTCCCGGTGATCTGCTCTCCATGCTTGCGGGAAGCAGGCAAAAGGAGCTATGTTGTGTGTGACAACAATGGTTGGAGTCCCGCAATGTCCGTAATCGATCAGATCCGAAGCTTTAACAGGTTTTACACTCGTGAGATAGGCCTATTGGCTGAACACTTGCCTCAAAGCGAACTGTCCCTGGCCGAGGCGCGAGTGCTTTATGAATTGGCGCAGTCAAAAGAGCAGACCGCAGCGGCAGTTATTCGCAGTTTAGGGATGGACAAGGCGCACGTCAGCCGCATCGTGGCCCGTTTTCGGAAGGGCGGATTGCTTCGAAGCCGCATCAGCCCAGAGCATGGTAAGCAGAAGCTCCTGTCGCTGACCTCTGCAGGCCGGAAGGCCTTTCAACGACTGAATCTTGGAACGCAATCGCAGATCGAGACACTTCTTGCCCCGCTTCCAGAACAGAATCGCCAGAGGTTGGTGGCAGGCATGCGCGACATCCAGTCCGTTCTGCAGCCTGAAGCAATATTGCCGGACAGCGTGCATCTACGGCCTCTACGTGTGGGTGACTTGGGATGGATCACCCACCGTCAGGCAGTCCTCTACCATAGCGAGTACGGCTGGGACTGGACATATGAGGGACTTGTGTCGCAGATTCTGGGAGACTTCGTTGCGCATTACGAAGCAGGTCGCGACGATGCGTGGGTGGCCGAAGCCGGGGGCAACGTGGTTGGCTCAGTGTTTCTCATGAAAACAGATGATCTCAACGTGGCGAAGCTAAGGCTGCTGTACGTGGAACCATCCGCACGTGGCTTAGGTGTTGGCACTCGCCTGGTTCGTGCGTGCATCGACCGTGCGAGAGTATTGGCCTACAGTCGACTGACCTTATGGACCAACGACGTACTGATCTCCGCTCGTCGAATTTACGAGGCGGCCGGCTTTCGCCTTCTCAACGAGGAGAAACATCGCTCCTTCGGACATGAGTTGGTTGGACAGACCTGGGGGTTTGAACTGCAGGATAAGTAACGGTGAACGCGCTCCCTTCCTTCATGAAGTTGGGCCTTGGCGCGCGTTCTCAACGAGTGCATCATCGCCAACGCACTCATTGTCACCGGATTGATACCGGGAAGTCGGGACCGATTCGGGTCATTCCCGAGTAATGGTCACACCAGCGACTTACCCACTTCCGATCTAGCGATTCCTTAGTCCACGCCTAGGTGTTCGTCTCTCTCGCCTCGGCCAGCGTGACAGGAAGCGACATTCTTCTGCGTCCGCGGAAGAAGGTAACCGTTACGGTATCTCCGGCGTTGTGCTCATCCATGACCTCGGAAATATCCTGGGTGCTGGTAATGGGCGTCGAATCGATCGCGACGATGAGATCGCCGCCTATGTAGATTGGCGTATTGCCCAGATATGCGCGTTGGCTGCCGCCGCGCAGTCCCGCGCGCTCCGCCGCGCCTCCAGCGACTGTCTGCTGAATGAGCACGCCGTTGTCGGCAGGCAAGCCCATTTGCTCGGCGAGGCCGGGGCCGATGGCGAGCGAGACAATGCCGAGCGAGGGACGGCGGATTCGCCCATATTTCGTGAAGTCGGAGAGCAGCGCCTTGATGGTATCGACGGGAATAGCAAAACCGATTCCCGAGCTCTGCTCCGCGCCATTGCTTGCAATCAGCGTATTCATGCCGATCACGTCGCCGTGCGCGTTCAAAAGCGGCCCCCCGGAGTTGCCGGGGTTGATGGCGGCATCGGTCTGAATCGCATTCTCAATCGGTACGCCCCCGGGCTCGCGCACCGACCGGATGGAGCTGATGATGCCCGTGGTCATGGTGCCGTTCAAACCGAAAGGATTGCCGATCGCATAGACAGCCTGGCCAACCTCGAGACCGCGCGATTGGGAGAGAACCGCCGGAGTGAGGTTGGCGGCCTTGATCTGCAGCAAGGCGACGTCGTGCGCCTGATCCTGAAGGATGATTTCGGCCGAGTACTTGTGCTTGTCGGAGAGCGTAACTTCGATCTTCTGCGCATCCTCGATGACATGGTAATTGGTGAGAATCTGGCCATCTTTGCTCAGGATGAATCCCGAGCCCTGCCCTTGCTGCGGCACCACGCCATAGAAGAAATCGAAAGCCAGAGCGGAGGAGGTCACATTGACCACGGAGGGAAGGACGCGTTTGTAGACGGCAATATTGTTCTGCTCCTGCGGGGTAAAGGCAGGCTGAGCATCGGCCTCGGTGAGCGCGAACGGCGCTACGTGCTCTACCTCGTTGAGGAGAAGCGTGCGATCCCGCCCAAGAAAGCTTTTTTGGGAGGTGAGATAGACAAAGGCTCCTACGAGCAAAGCGACGAGGATGATCCGGCGAGCTCTCATGGCGATACTCCACTTACTCTACTTTATCCGGGCTATGGCCTCGAGCTCCCGATAGATGCCGCCGACGACTTCGCGCGTCCGCTCGATAGGCTCCGTGTTGTCAATGACATAGTCGCAGTGTGCGGCCTTTTCGCAGTCGGGAATCTGCGCCGCTAGGCGGGCTCGCGCGTCCTCTTCGAGAGCTGTGCGCAGCAGATCCTTTTGATCGTTTTGACCGTTTTGTCCGTTGGCCGCGCGAGCCGCGACACCGCGAGAGACAAAGCGGGCAATCTTTATCTCGTCGGGAACCGTGACGAGAATCAGCTTCTCAAAGCGCTCGAGCCAGCCCGGTGCCGTTCCCCGCTTCGCGGCTTCGAAGATAAGCGCCGATTCGACGATGGCGACAGCCGCCGGATCCTGCGCAAAGACATTGCGCGTCCATTCCTCTTCTGCCGCGATCACGGCAGGGTGGACGATATGGTTGAGCGCATCCGCCTGATGGTGATGAAAGGCGAGTTCGGCGAGGGCCGCGCGGTTGAGTGAGCCGTCGCTTGAGACAAGCTGCTCGCCGAAGCGCGAGACGATTGCGCGGTAGACCGGTTGGCCAGGCCGCATGAGCCGCCGGCCAATCTCGTCGGCTGCAATCACCCGGGCGCCCAGCCCGGCAAAGAGTTGCGCAATCGTGGTCTTGCCGCTCCCCAATCCGCCTGTCAGGCCAACGCGTAGCATCTTTCACTCCATCTAGATAGAGATCATCACCACGGCGACCAGGGCCAGAGCCATGCCCCAAGCTTGTAGCGCTTTGGCGCGTTCCTTGAGCAGCCAGACGGCAAGAAGGATGGTTGCCGCCGGATAGAGTGAAGAGAGCACCGCGGCTACGTCCAGACGTCCCACGCGCGTGGCCAGCATATAAAGCAGATTGCCCGCGGCCTCGATCAATCCGGCGCCTCCCGCCAGCAGGAGAACGGCCCCGACGCCTCCCGATCGATCGCTATTGTGCGTGCGCCGCCGCATATGCACGGCCACGAGCAGCGCCAAGGCGATGGTTGCGCTGGCCATGCGGGAGATTGCGAGCGGCCATAGCGCCGCGCCCTGGCTGGCAAATTTCGACGCGATCAGGAAGGCGCCAAAGCCTAGCCCCGCGAGCGTGGCGAGCCATAGCCCGCGTCGATCGGGGGAGCCTCCCGGCTGGTAGGCGATCGACCAGATCGCCACCGCGGCAACGACGAATCCGAGCATTTGTGTTGCCTTGGGACGGCCTTCGTCGAAAAAAGAGAAGATGACCGGGACCGCGGCTGTGAGGACACCGGCCAGCGCGGCCGTCAGACCCATTTCTCCCACGGCCAGGGCGCGATAGAAAGCGATCGATCCTACGGCGCTGCTGATGCCGGTCATGATGCCCCAGAAGGCCAAACGCCCGCCCGGCCATGGGAGGTGGAGGAAAGCCGCTATCAGGAGCAATGTAACTAAGCTCAGACCGTGGGCAATGACAACGACCAGCAAGACCGGCGCTCTTCGGGCGGCAACCCCGCCGAGAAAGTCGCTCACTCCCCACATCGCGGCCGACGCCAACCCCAGGACTGTGACGTTCAAGCCCAGGGCAACGGTCGCCGCTCCCGTCATTGGTTTGAAGCTGAACTCAGATTGGAGGCGAGAGGATAGTACCCTAACGGCGCAATCACCGAGAGATTCGGGCGCAGCACGCGCACGTCGATGTTGCGGTACTTTCCGTCCAACAAGGGTATGTGGCTGTAGTATCCCAGCGTGTACTGGGTGCGCGCGAGCGAGGCGAGCTCGGCGAAGCTGCGTTGGATTCCATTCTCGGAGAACTCCGCATAGAGCTGCCCGCCGGTTTGATTGGCGTACCGGGGCAGGATGTCATCCGGTGAAAGCGGCAGCAGGGGAAGCTTGATCTTATCCAGGTAGCCGAGACCCCAAATCGCGGAATCGCCAACCAGGGTTCCGTAAACGGAGATTTGATTGGTCTGCAGGTACTGCAGGACCTGCTTGAAAGGGGCCTTGCTGCGCGACTCCTTGCCATCGCTGATGACATAAATGATGCGGCGCCGACCCTTTTCTCGCGTCGAGAGCGCTGTACCGGCCGCCAAGATAGCGTCGTTCAGCGTGTGAACCTCTTTGGGGACGACGCCAAAAACGCCGCCTGCGTCCCGTTGCGGTTCGAGGTTGGGATCTACCGATTGTCCATTGATTCGAGGGCCGCCATAGAAGGGACCTCCGTTCACGGGCACGTCCTGGTATTCGCCGGATCGCTTGGAATTCTCTAAAACCGCCGGGAGACGCGCGCCCTGAGCAGCCGTAAATACCGTCGGATTGTTCACCCCGTCGCTATAAGTAAAAACGGCCACCTCATCGCCGGCCGTGAAGGCGCCGCCGATGGCGGCGAGGCTGTCGTTCACTCTGCGCATGATGTCTTGCGGCAGACTTTGATCGATCACCAGCGCCACGGAGAGGGGAACGGAATCCGCGCTGAAGAAAGCGATCCTCTGGCGCTCGTTGTTTTCATAGATCTCGAAATTCCGCCAGGTGAGGCCGGCAACTTGCTGGTGCTTTTTGTCGAACACCGTCGCCGGAACGGTGACGAAGTTGACGGGAACGCGAATGAGAAACTGCCTCTCCTGGTCCGGAGTCGCGGGAACATCCGGTGGTGTTTGCTGTACCTGATCGGGTGGCGCGTTCGGGTTCGCAGGGCTCGCCGCGGGTGGCGTGGCATTGTCCGGCTGATCGGCTGTGGTTCCCTGTCCGGGGGTGACCTGCGAGGCGAGGCCGCTCAAGCCCCCCGGCGCCTGCGGCGTCGGAGCGTCGGGCACACTCTGATTCGGCTGCGATTGTCCGCTTAAAGCGAGCGGAAGCGCCAGCGCCAATGCAAGTAAACCTAGCCTCACCAGAAAGCCCCTCCAGCGCAGATGACTGCAAGCCCGGCCATCGCTACTCTAACTCTAGGGCTGATTCTTAACCTAGGCCCCGGAATTGGAGACCCCCCGGGGATCCTGAGATTTTAAGATCTTGAGATCCCACGATCCTCTTTATTTAAGATGATCCTGAGAACCTTATGATCCTACGATCTCTTTATTTGAGATCCTACGATCCTAGACGGATAGATGCCTTGGGGCGTATTACAGTTGACAGAGTAGCAGATTGGCGTTGCCGCCGTTCAAACCTCTCTCGTCCATCTTTCGAACGATTGTCAGGGGTACTTCCGCCATGTCTAAGCGTCTAAAGTCTATGCGTTCACGCTTTCCCGCTCGATTTCTGGCGGCCGCGCTCGGTCTCCTGCTGTGGCATGCCGCGCCCCTGAGGGCGCAGTTGGCTCCATCGCCCGATGCCGCGCCCCAGGGAGTGCCCGGGGACCCCAACCTGAACGATCAAGAGAAACCGCTTGAGACGTTGAAGGTCAATGTCAACCTGGTAAGCCTCTACTACACCGTGCATGACAAGCACGGGGCCCTCATTCCAACCCTCACCAAGGACGACTTCACGATTCTCGAGGACAAAGTCCCGCAGACGATCAAGAACTTTGCCGCCGAGAGCGACCAGCCGCTCACTTTGGGAATCTTGCTCGACACCAGCGGAAGCCAGCAGAATGTATTGCCTCTCGAACAGCAGACCGGCGCGGCCTTTCTGCAGCGGATTCTGCGCGCCAAGGACGAGGCTTTTCTTATCTCCTTTGACATCAATGTCGACCTGCTGTCGGATTACACGAACAACGCGCGCGCTCTCGAACGCGCCATGGACAAGGCGCAGATCAATGTCGGCACCGGCGGACTCGGGGGTCCGTTGCCCACCGGCACTCCCCGGGGCACGCTGCTCTATGACGCCGTATACCTTGCCGCGCACGACAAGCTCTCTCAGGAGACGGGCCGCAAAGCGCTGATCATCCTGTCGGATGGAGAAGATCAGGGCAGCCAGGAGAAGCTGGAAGGGGCTGTTGAAGCGGCGCAGCGGGCCAACTGTCTGGTCTACGTCATCCTCATCGCGGATCGCGCCTTTTATGGCCGAGGCGTCATCACCATGGGCTATACCGGCGACGCGGCCATGAGCAAACTGGCGGAGCAAACCGGCGGACGAGTGATCAACGTGGGCAACAACGGTAAGAAGCTCGAAGAAGCCTTCGACGGGATCGAGCAGGAGTTGCGTACGGAGTATGTCGCCAGCTACACCCCCACAAACACAAAACTGGATGGCACCTATCGCAAACTGGATGTCAACGTGAAGGGGGACGGCCTGAAGGCGCAGGTGCGCAAGGGCTACTACGCCGTACCTCCGACCGACTCAGGCAATTGAAGAAGAAGGCGAGGTTCTTGCTTGGACGCCGCGGTCCTGCCCATCGACGATCTTCGCTACCCAATTGGCCTCTTCACGCGGCCCGAGACGCTTTCCCCGAGAGAGCGCTCGCTCGCCCTTGAAACCTTGCGCGAGCTGCCCCGGAAGCTGCGCATGGCCGTCGAAGACCTCTCCGCCGATCAGTTGGAGACCCCGTATCGCGAGGGCGGTTGGACCGTGCGCCAAGTGGTCCATCATGTGGCCGACAGCCATTCGATGGCGCTAGCGCGCCTGCGTTTTGCGCTCACCGAAGACTGGCCGACTATCAAGCCCTACCGGGAGGACCGCTGGGCTGAGCTCGGAGACGCCCGCCAGGCGGCCATCACTCCTTCGCTCGATCTACTAGCCGGGCTGCACACGCGCTGGGTTGCGCTGCTGGCCGGGCTCGAGGAGAAGGAGTGGAAGCGCGGCTATCTGCACCCGGAGAGCGGCAGGCAGTCTGTCGAGCAGGTGCTCGCTCTCTACGATTGGCATAGCCGCCATCATCTGGCGCATGTGACCCGCCTCCGCGACCGCCTGCACTGGTAAGGTTTCGCGAACCGCAGATCCCTCGACTGCGCTCGGGATGACAATTCGGGGGTGAATTGCGGTCTGGGTGAATTGCAGGTGAGCCCCTGAAACCGGGCTCACCTGCAAGAGGGCGAGAGCGGTTTCACCGCGAAGCCCTCTAATATTGTCGAAGCCCTACAATAATGGCGTGGAAGCCTCCCCTCTGGAGTTAGCGCGGGCGCTCGAAAAGTTCCTGGTAGACCACCCCCACGCGGTATTGCTCGACGATGGCCGCGCACTCTTCGATTTAAGCCGCGCCAGCTACTCACTCGCGACCGAGCATGGACGGTGCGTCCTGCACCTCTGGTCGGAGGAGCGAAACCTGGTGCGGACCATCGTCGGTTTGGAAGAGCGCAAGCAGAAACTGCGCCTCCGGGTGAGGCGGCTCGGGGCCGGGAAGCCGCAGTCGCTCGATCTTGTGCCGGACGGAGAGCGCCGTACCCCGGCGACGCGCACGCTTGCGCGAACCAGCTATTTGCGCCTCTTGGAGCGCGTTCTCACGCGCGAATTCAACGATTTCAAGATTCACAATCTGCGTTCGGCCATGGATCTTGAAAACAGCTTTGGCCCTGCTTACGCGCGCGGCATGATGATGCGCGGACAGCATTGCTGGGCGGTGATCGGGATCGGCGCCGGAGAGACGAAGACCGCCATCGACGGCGTGCTCACCTTGGGAATTCTCTGGTTGACCTACTGCCGGGAGCACGGCGCCGGCAAAACCGTCTGCCAGGGATTGAAGGTTCTCGTGCCGAAGGGGGAAGCGAGCACCACGCGAGCCCGTATGGCGTGGCTGAACCCCCATCTCGGCGCCTGGGAGCTCTACGAGCTATGTGAAAGAAGCGAAGAGCTGACGCCGGTCGATACCTCAGACCAGGGAAATCTCGAAATGCGCCTGGTGCATTCCTTTGACCCCGGGGCCGCGGTCGAGCGTGCAAAAAGCGGTCTCGACAGAGTCATGCGCCTGTTGCCGGAGACGATGCGGGACCGCGTCGCGATACGAGCGAAGAGCCCCGGCGAAGTCTCTCTCTCCCTGCACGGCCTCGAGTTTGCGCGCGTCCGCCACGTTTTTCTACCCAACTCCTTCATCCGGGAGGACAGTGTCACCTTCGGCGTAGGTCCCAACGAAACACCCTTGCGGGCGGAGAACGAAGCTTGGTTCCTGGACCTTCTCGAGCGGCTCTTCACGTACCGCTCGTCAACGGCTAGCGCCGGCAATCCGCTCTTCCGCTTGCAGCCGGAGGCGTGGCTCGAGGCCACCCTCCGCGAGGATGTATCGCGGATCGAACCGACCCTCCGCTCCTCCATGCTCTATTCCCAGGTACCCGCCTTCGCCGGGCGGGATCGCGGCATGCTGGATCTGCTGACGATCACGCAGGGGGCGAGATTGGCGGTTCTTGAATTGAAGGCGGATGAAGATCTGCAGCTGCCGCTGCAAGGCTTGGATTACTGGATTCGCGTGCGCTGGCTCAACCAACAGCGTGAAGGCCAGGACGGCACAGGAGGCGAGCTCGAACGCAGCGGATACTTTCCCGGGATAGCGCTGGCCCCCCAGGCGCCGCTGCTCTACTATGTGGTTCCCGCGTTGCGTGTGCACCCGTCGATGGAGACGGTCTTGCGCCACTTCGCTCCGTCGATCGATTGGAGATTGATCGCGCTCAATGAAGCGTGGCGCACGGAGCCAAAGGTCATCTTTCGCAAACGAAGCGGGGAAGCGTGGGCCACCCACTCAAGCCAAAACAAGGCTTGAATGGGCCACCCGCTCGCCGGTGAAAAATGCGTCGACCGCGGCCAGCACCTGAGCGCCGTTCCTTGCTTCATAAATGGTCTTGCGCAATGCCGCGCCGCCAGGCACGCCGTGCGTGAACCAGGAGGCGAACTGCTTCATCTTGCCGCTGGTCTCCGGGTTGCCGTTGGGATTGCCCTCTTCGAGCAGCATCACGAAGTAGGTACGGATCATTCGGTAGCGATCCATTTCGGTTGGCCGGTCATACATGCCGAAGGCGGTGTACTGCGCGATTTGGCGGAAAATCCAGGGGTTTGCCGGGGCGGCGCGGCCAATCATCACAGCGTCACAGCCGGTCTCGGCGATCATTGTCGCGGCATCCTCGGGAGAACGCACGTCGCCGTTGCCGATCACGGGAATGCGGACCGCTTGCTTTACCGCGGCAATGTACTCCCACCGCGCCTGTCCGGAGTAGCCCTGCTCCCGCGTGCGGGCGTGAAGCGCGACGGCGTTCAGGCCGCTCTCTTCGGCCACGCGGGCAAGTTCCACGCAAACGATTTCCTTGTCGTCCCAGCCAATGCGGACTTTTACCGTAAAAGGAATCCGAACCGCCGCGCGGACCTGCTCGAAGATCCTCGCGATGAGCGGAAGGTCGCGCAGCAGGCCGCTTCCGCCATTGCAGCTCACGACGCGCTTTGCCGGACAGCCTAGATTGAGATCGACCATATCGAAGCCGGCATCTTCGACAATCTTTGCCGCGTCCGCGAGCGTCCGCGGATCGGAGCCGAAAAGCTGCGCCGCAATCGGATGCTCATCCTCGTAGTAGCTGAGATAGCGCTTGCGTTTGGTTTCCCGCATGCGAGCTAGGCCATCAGCCGAGGTGAACTCGGTCATGATGAGACCGCAGCCGGACTGCTGGTTGCTGATGGGCCGATCGACCGCATGCGGATCATCTGTCAAGATCGCCGCGCTGGCCTGAAACATGCTGGCGTTGCGGATGAAGCGGCGAAAGACGGTATCCGTCACGCCGGCCATGGGCGCGAGCACCGTCGCCGGAGCCACCCGCACCCCGCCAATGACCACTTCGGCAGGAACCCGTGCCTCGGCGGGCATGGTGTTTTCGCGCGGATTGTCCCAATTCTTCTTCATGGAACGCTTCTTCATGCAAGGGCTCCGCGGTGGGGCTGCTCTGGCCCTCTTGCTTTGCTCGCGCCTTGCCAGCGCTCGCTCCGCAATTCACCCTTCCCTGCCTTCGATTGTAGAGGCTGTTAGTAGCCTCCGAGCCAAAATCAGAGAATCCCTAGCTTCCGGCGGTCCGGTACACCACGCAAATCTCCGTGCGGCCCGGGAAGGCCCATGCGGAGTAGTCTTCATCGTTCATTGTGAGTTCGGCCGTCCACAGCTTCTCGAGCCAGGGTAAATGATCGAGCATGGCATCGAGTTCGGGGTGGATATAGATGAGGTAAAGATCCCGTGGCTGCTGGAGCACCGCGGCTTCGAGATTCTTGAGCATGCGCTCCATCACCGGACCGGTGAAGGCATTCCATATATAAACGACCAGTGGACCGGGAGGCCAGTGAAACTCCGCCGCGTCGCCCAGGATCGAGCGAACATCGGAGCGCGCAGGAGCATACGTCAGGATGTTTGCCCGGGCGATGCGGTCGAGTTGGGGCGAAAGCTCGATGCCGATGACCTCGCGAAACGGGTAACCGGAGGCCAAGAGAAGCGCGCGTCCCTTGCCCGAGCCCACATCCACGAAGCGGAAGCGCGGGTGGTACAGATCGAGCCGCTCCATGACCTGATGAAAGATCGAGGGAGACACGGCGAAGTAGCCGTTGTTGTATAGGTCGCTCGAATGGCCGGTAGGCAGGTCGTAGACCAGCCCGCTGGTCTCGACGCCAAAGCGTTCATCGAACGGGTGTACGGCGCGGTAAGTACGGTACTCGCTCTGCTCCATGCGCGGCCAGACGCGAGCCTTGGTTCCGCCTAACTTGCGCCGCCAATCCTTGAATATCGTCACACCTGAACCCGCATTCAGTCGATGCCGAGCTTCTTCCAGATCGCATCGACGCGCGCCTTGGTCGCCGCGGCCATTTCGATGCTCTCCGGCCAAATCCGGGTAAAGCCCTCCGCGGCCCATTTTCGGGTCGCGTCAATGCCCATCTTGCTGCCATAGTTGGGCAGCCGCGAGGCATGATCGAGAGAGTCGATCGGGCCCAATGTGAATTGGATGTCGCGCTCCGGGTCGATGTTGTTCGCCACGCGCAGCGTCACCTCGCCGGCGTCCTGTATGTCGCAGTCTTCATCCAATACAATCACGCATTTAGTAAACATCGCTTGGCCGAGAGACCAGATCGCGTTCATGACCTTCCGCGCCTGACCAGCATAGCTCTTTCGTATGGAAACGATCATGAGATTGTGAAAGACCCCCTCGACGGGCAAATTGATGTCCACGATCTCGGGAATGGTCAATCGCATCAACGGCAGAAAAATGCGCTCCACGGCCTTGCCCATCCAGGCATCCTCCATGGGCGGCTTGCCGACGATGGTTGACGCATAGATGGGATCCTTGCGATGCGTGATGCAGGTGATGTGAAAGACGGGGTACTCCTCTTCCATGGTGTAGAAGCCGGTGTGGTCGCCGAAAGGCCCTTCGCTCCGCAGCTCATCGAGCTCCACATAGCCTTCGAGCACAATCTCGGCATTCGCGGGCACTTCGAGATCCACCGTCTCGCACTTCACCAGTTCAACGGCTCTCTGGCCCAGGAATCCGGCGATGAGGAACTCTTCCACTTCCGGCGGGGCGGGCACAATTGCTGAAAAGGTCAATGCCGGATCGGTTCCGATGGCGACGGCCACTTCCAGGCGGTCCTTTTTCACTTGGCCGAGGGCGATTTGTGGGACGGGCCCGGGCCGCACGGTTCCACCGGCGGTTTCGGCCATCGTCCTCACCTGCGCCGCGCGAGCATGCCCCGGAGCGCTGGCCGCGGCCCTCGACCGCAGATGCTCCCGCAAGTGCTCCGCGGCCACTTTCTGCCGCTGCCAGTGCATACCCGTCGTTTGGCCGTCATAGACCTGCATCCGGTACATTCCCACATTGCGCTTGCCGCTCTTGGGATCGCGGGTAACGACGCAGGGAAGGGTGATGAAGCGGCCCCCGTCGAGCGGCCAGCACTGGAGGATGGGAAATTCGAGCACATTGAAGTTCTCGCGCAAGATGACTTCTTTGCATGGCGCATCCTTGGCCTGCAGGGTTTTCGGGAAAAGCTTGCCCACATCCATCAGCAGCGGAAGGAGTTTGAACTTGTCGAGAATCTTGTCGGGCGATTTGACCTGGAGCAGGCTCTGGATGCGCCCGGCCACTTCATCCAGATTGTTCACGTTGAGCGCCAGTTTCATGCGGCGTTCGCTGCCAAACTGGTTCATCAACACGCGGCTTCCGGGGTAGCCCTTCACCTTTTCAAAGAGCAGCGCCGGTCCGCCCGGCGCATATCCGCCCTCTGCGAGGCCTTTTACTCCGCCCTTGCCGCCTGCCTTCGAAGCCCGGTCGGTAATCTCGGCGATTTCTAAAATAGGATCGACTTCCTCGCGAACGTGCTTGAGCTCACCGGCTTTGTCGAGCGCCTGGATCCACTCTCTCAGATCGTCGTAGGCCAATTTCCTCTCCAGCTCGTTCCCGGAAACTCGAGGATTCCCGGCAGAGGCCGCGTCAGCGGCATGTTGCTATGCTGACATGCCAAGCAACGTTATGCCTAGTTGCCGGTTATGAACTTAAAGGGTGGCGAGCGTTGCGCGTTATGCGCAACCTCTCAAGCGGTCATTCCGGGCCTTCGCTGCCCGGTTCCTGTTGACTCACGCGTCTCGCCCGTACGCTGGTCTCACCGCGGCACGAAGTACTTGTTTGTTTGCAGTTGCGCTCGCTTACTTTACACAACTCCAGTTCGCCGCTTTGTTGGGATCCCCGCTGCCGTTGTAGTGAGCGGCGAGCGGATATGAGCATAGCGGGCGCTCAAACGCCACGCCCTCCGACGGCTTATTGTCGACGTATTTTGCGGCGATAATCTTTTCCGGCGCCACGCCTTGCTCCACCCAGCGCACAATCGCAGTGACAACGTCGTGATCTGCGTCAGGCGCAGACGCCGGGTTCTGTCCGGCACCGAAGCTGTAAGCGCCGGGACCGCCGCTGCAGTGATACATTCCTGGAACGACAAAAGCCCGGAAAAAGGCTTGCGTGGTCGCGGCGTCGCCTTCTTTGGCCTGAACGCTCTCGTAGTAATCGATCCCATTCTGCTCTGGGATCAGGGGATCCGCGCCACCGTGATAGTAGATCAACTTGTGGCCCATCTTGTGGAAGTCTTCCAGGTTGGGATCGGTGGCATTCGTAATAGACGCGAGTTCTTCCACAGCCTGCGCGTCGCGGTCGAAGTCGAAGCTGCGAAAGTCCCAGTTGGGATCATTGAAAAGCGCGTACCGCATGAAGTCGTAGGAGCTGACCCCGGATGTAGTCGTCCGATCGATCACCATCTGACCGCCACCCTTACCCCAGCCTAGTTCGTTACCAGGGTTTAGGCCCTCATAGAGCTTGGCGCCGGTGCGCGGGTTCACCGGGCCACTATACATTTTTTCGACGGCGGCAACTTTATCCGCCGATAGGCAGCCATCCGTAGCGCCGCTCTTGCACAGCAGCTCCTTTGGGTCGAACTTGCATTTGCGCGCATCGGCGATCAAGCCGTCCTTTACGCCATCCAACGCGTCACACTTCGCGAGCACGGAATCCTGTACCAGCTGCAGGTCCTGCTGCGATAGATTGGTGGCCGGTGTGCTTGTGGCAACTCCGGCCCACACTTCGGTCACCATCTGGCGGGTCCAGAAGTTTGCCGCGTCTCCGGCGACGATGCCGTCGAAATCCGCAGGATACCGCTGTGCTTCCATCAGGCCTTGCTTGCCGCCCGTGGAGCAGCCGGTGTAGTACGCCTTGCTCACGGGCTGGCTATAGAACGCATTCACGATTGCCTTGGCGTCCACCGTGGTGAGATGCAGGCCGCGGGAGCTGAAGTCAATGAGCCGGTCTTTATTGCGAAGCCAGTCCTTCGGTTCGTCGGTGGTGTGCCCTGTGTCAGTGCTCGCGGTGGCGAACCCGGCCTTCAAAGCGGTTGCCATGGCCGGATAGCTGATGGTGCCGGCGAGCCCTCCGTTGCCAACTGCCTGTAGTCTGCCGTTCCAGCCCGTGGCAGGCATCCACACCTCAAACTCGATCACGGACGATGGAGTTGGCTTGATGACGCCTTGGACCCGGCAGAACGCTGGCAGACTGGCAAATGCGCCCGCGCCGCCCCGCGGCCCACTCGGTAGCTTGAAGGCGCCAGCTGCCACGGACTCTGCAATGGTTATGGTGGTATCGGCAACCTTCACGCCGGACAGAGATGCGCAATCGGCACCAAGCGCCGGCAAATTCATAGACAGAGGTGCTGCGATAGCCAGCAAAACGATGAGGTTGCGAGTCATCTTTCTCGACACGAATGTGGCCAGGGCTGCCTCTTTGCGAGCCATTCCTACGAGATTTTGCATGGACGAATAATACGCCATCCCATATTGAACAGGCTCTAGAGTTTAACAGCCGCTAGATCACCACGGTTTCCTGATACTCGCCAAAGACGGTGCGCAGGGCGCTGGCAATTTCGCCGACGGTCGCATTGCTCTCGACGGCTTCGACGATGGCGGGCATAAGATTCTCGCCCCCGGTGGCACGCTCGCGAACATGATCGAGCGCCGCCTGCCAACGGATTGGATCGCGGCGGAGGCGGAGCGCGCGCACTCGCTCGATTTGCCTGGCTTCCAAAGCCTCGTCACGGCGGTCGATGGGGGTGCTTGGGGCGTCTTTGCGGATAAAGCGGTTGACGCCGACGACGATGGCGTTTCCCCGGTCGATCGCGCACTGCTGCTCATAGGCCGCGTTTTGAATCTCCTGCTGGACCCAGCCGCGTTCGATCGCGGCGAGCATGCCGCCCAACGCGTCGATGTGCTCGAGATAGCCGGCAGCTTGCTGCTCGATGCGGTTGGTAAGAGATTCGACATAATAGGAGCCGGCGAGCGGGTCCACGGTCTGCGCGACGCCGGATTCGTTGGCCAGAATCTGCTGCGTGCGCAAGGCGATCCGTGCGGCCTCCTCCGTGGGCAGGGCGAGCGCTTCGTCGTATCCATTGGTGTGCAGCGACTGCGTGCCGCCGAGCACCGCCGAGAGCGCCTGCACGGCGGTGCGCACAACGTTGTTTTCCGGTTGTTGCGCGGTGAGCGTGGATCCGGCCGTTTGGGTATGGAAACGCAGCATCCAGGAGCGTGGGTCTTTGGCCTGGAAGTGCTCGCGCATGATACGCGCCCAGAGGCGGCGGGCAGCGCGGAACTTGGCGATCTCCTCGAAAAAGTCGTTGTGCGCATTGAAGAAGAAGGAGAGCCGGGGAGCAAAGAGATCGATATCGAGGCCGGCATTCTGCGCCGCCTGAACGTAGGCTCTGCCATTCGCCAGCGTGAACGCAACCTCCTGTACGGCGGTTGAGCCTGCCTCGCGCATGTGGTAGCCGGAGACCGAGATGCTGTTCCACGCGGGGAGGTGGCGATGGGTCCAGGCAAAGATGTCGGTGACGATGCGCAGCCCATGCCGTATGGGATAGATGTAGGTGCCGCGGGCGATGTACTCCTTGAGAATATCGTTCTGCACCGTGCCGGAAAGCTTGTGCAACTCGGCGCCGGAGCGCCGCGCGGTGGCGACATAGAGCGCTAGCAAAATGCTTGCCGTGGCGTTGATGGTCATCGACGTCGAGATGGCATCGAGCCGGATACCCGAGAAGAGCCGCTCCATGTCTTCGATCGAATCGATCGCCACGCCGACTCTGCCCACCTCGCCGAGCGACCAGGGCGAGTCCGAGTCATAGCCAATCTGCGTTGGAAGATCAAAGGCGACGGAGAGCCCGGCGGTGCCGTTGGCGAGCAGAAACTTATAGCGGCGATTGGATTCGTCCGCATCGCCCATGCCCGCGTATTGCCGCATCGTCCAGAGGCGGCCGCGATACATGGTGGGCTGGATGCCCCGGACAAACGGATACTGGCCGGGGAAGCCGAGGTCCCGCTCAGGCACGAACTCTTTGAGATCATCCGCGGTGTAGAGCGTTTTTGGCTGCGGTTGAGAATGGGAGGAATCGCCAGATCGCGGCTCTGATGCCCCTCGTCCGTCCTTGGGCTTATCCGGCACACCTTCATTTTAGTGCTTCGCCGTGAAAGCGCTTTGCCTGGACAGTTGTCAGTTGTCAGTGCTCAGCGGCCAGCATTTCGCTTTCCGTTCAACACTGCAGAAGTTGGGGCGCGAAGCAACCACGATGGCCGCGAAATCGGGGTCCCCGGCAAGCTGTGCTTGCTGGGGTGAGAAGCGGCGCCTGCCTGGATGGCAAATCCCGCCGAAGGCGCGTGTGCCCGTGCGGTCAGCACTTCTTATTCTTTGCGCGCGCGCGCAGGAAGGAGCTCGATGAGAACCAAACAAAGATCAAGGTGAGAGCGCAATATAAGAGGAAATGTTGGTGCTCGGGTCCTTGTCTCCAGGCTCCGCGAACGCGATAGAGATTCTGCGCGAAAAAGAGCGCGAACAGGGCGAAAAATAAGCCGGTAACCTCCAGCCACAAAACGCTGCTGGCATGGGTAAGCGGGCCCCAGAAAGCCTGGCCGAAGCGTTTGGCCCCGTAACCGACGCCGCGGCTTTTTTCCGCGCTCGCGCGAGCGGCATCTCGAACCGCATTTTTGATATTCTCTACATTCTCGTACACCGCAGGGGGGCTTACCGGACGGGTTTTCCCGGAGGAGGCAGGATTCTCCCCTGGAGCCGGTCCTGCCGCTGGCGGGGGAGGGGGAGCCTGGTTAGGGCCATTTCCCTGCATGGCTTGTCCGGCGCGCTCACGCAGCAGATTCGAGGCAACTCGCACGCCGATACCGAGAACGCGCCCGAATTTCTGTGGCTGCACCATATGGAAAAGTTTAGCAGCGGGGCTGAATCAGATTGATCTCCCTCGCGCATCAGAAGTAAGGTAAGGGAAATATTGTCGTCTGATCGGGAGAGGCGGCAACCCGGGGGTACATCCTTGAACCAAAGACTCCGTAGTCTCATCCAGCAGCTGGGCGAGGCCATTCACGAATCGGTTTCCGAATCAGAGCAGATCTCCGATGTGGTGCAAGATATTCGCAAACAAGGATTTGATGTGCTCCTGATGCTGGAAGCGACGATCGGGCTCAATGAAGTGGAGCACCCGCCCGCCCCCGGCCTTGAGTCTCGAAAGGCGGAAAGTGCAGAGGGGGATGAGCCGTTTAACGCCCAGGATGTGAATTTTCTGAGGTCGCTGCGGATTTCAGTCGAAGGAGACGGGAGCTCCGGCCAGGTTTAGTGTTATCCCCTCCCCGCGGTTGTGGCGAAAACCGGGCGATATGTCGTTTGCCGGCCTCCGCGATCGCGTGTTTGAGAGAAAGGACTATCTTAAAGAGTGACTTGGGAAGCCGAGCCCGCGCCACTGACTTTGGCGCCACACAGGGATGAAAGACACACTTGCGGTATTGCTGGCGGGTGGGGCCGGAGAGCGGCTCTTTCCGCTGACTCGAGATCGGGCAAAACCCGCTGTACCCTTTGGCGGTAATTACCGCATCATCGATATCACTTTATCCAATTGCATCAATTCCGACCTAAGACGCATTTACATCCTCACGCAATATAAGGCTCTCTCCCTCAATCGGCATATCCGCGAGGGCTGGAGCGGCGTGGTGGCCCAGGAGCTGGGTGAATTTATTGAGATCCTGCCGCCCATGCAACGGGTGAGCTCTAACTGGTATATGGGCACGGCGGACGCCGTATACCAGAACATCTACTCGATCGGCGCGGAGCAGCCAAAGCATGTGCTGATTCTTTCCGGCGATCACATTTACAAGATGAATTACGGGCGGATGCTCCAGCACCACATCGATGCCGGGGCGGACGTGACTCTGGCGACGCTTCTGGTCGAGCCTGGGGAGGTTTCTCGTTTTGGCGTGGTGGGAGTGAGCCCGGAAGGCGAAGTGATCGGCTTCGAGGAGAAGCCAAAAACGACTGATCTGCGTTCGCCCCTCCATCCCCACATGGTGGATACTTCGATGGGGATCTACCTCTTTAACACGGATGTGTTGTTACCAGCGTTGATGAAGGATGCCGAGGATTCCTCCTCCAGGCACGACTTCGGGCATGACGTTTTGCCCGGCATTTTAGGCAACTACAAGATGTCCGCCTACAACTTTGTCGATGAGAATAAGCAAAATGCCCTTTATTGGCGCGATGTAGGCACGCTCGATGCCTATTTCGAGGCCAATATGGACGTGGCTTCGGTTTCGCCTATCTTCAATTTGTATGACAAGGCGTGGCCGATGCGTACCCGGCAGAGGCAGTATCCGCCGGCAAAATTCGTCTTCGGCGAACCGGGCCGTACCGGAGTGGCCATTAACTCGGTGATCGGCGCGGGTTGCATCATTTCCGGTGCGGTGGTCCGCAACAGCGTGCTTTCGCAGGACGTGCGCGTCAACTCCTATGCGGAGGTGGAGTCGAGCATCATCTTTACCCATGTCAACATCGGCAGAAGCTGCCGTGTCCGCCGGGCGATCATCGATCGCGATGTGCATCTGCCCGAAGGCACCGTGATTGGCTACGACCCGGCCGAAGATCGCAAGAATTATTTCGTGACCCCTTCGGGCTTGACGGTCGTGACCCGCGACTACTCCCTATACGAAAACCCTGTCTCTCCCGAGTTTATGCAGCCTTAGAGATGCATACCCGCGCGGCCAGAACGTCAAGTTTTAGCCAGGAAGCTCGGCCAGCAGATATAGAATTGCGCTAAATATGAAGCGGGTTCTCGAACAGGTGCTGAAATATTTGGTGGTTCTCGCGGTGCTCATCTATGCGGTCGATTGGGCAACCCTGGAGGTGAGGATGCAGCGGCAGACTGCCTATGGAAATGTTCAGGTGGAGCAGTTTCTGGTAACCCCGCTCAAGGGACAGAAGGAAGAATTTGACTTTATGGGTACGAAGGAGCAATCCTGTGTAAAGTCGATCTTTCCCCATGCTTCGGCGCCGGCCTGCTGGTGGGTGGAGCGTCACAAGACGCAATGGGAGCAGTGAGGAAGCGCTTCTCCTCAAGCCCCGGCGACGGCGGCAAACTGGGGGTGCCGAGGTTCGGCGATGCTGCTGGAGTTAGGCAAATTCGGGTCGCTGTTGCTTGCTCTTCTCTGCCTCTGTTTCGTCTTCCATGCGGCGTTTCTGATGCAGGAACCCCTGCTGAGCAATCGCCTGGTCGACGCGGTGAAGATGTTGCTGGTCGCAGGTGGCATCTGCTGGGGGAGCGGTTGGATCTTCCATCGCTGGGATCTCACGGTAGGTATTAAGAATTCGAGCATCGTCTCAACCCTTCCCATGAAAGTCTTTTGGTGGGCCTTGCTGCTCCTCTTCGTACTCTTCGGTCTCTCTGCGTATTTCGA
The DNA here is from genome assembly GCA_963746665.1 of uncultured Acidobacteriaceae bacterium. GTDB lineage: Bacteria > Acidobacteriota > Terriglobia > Terriglobales > Acidobacteriaceae > PALSA-350. The sequence continues at coordinate 25,561 of CAVVBW010000003.1, forward strand.
GTACTACTACATGCCCCTGCGCGGAATGCCCCTCTGGTCGTGACCGAGATGGTCCAGCCCTAAGGCAGCATAGAGCCTGCGATGATCCGGCTCTCTAAGGGAGCTTAGCAAGCCGCTCCTGAATAATCGCTTCGACGCGGGCGACCACTTCGCCGAGCGACAGATTTGTCGAATCGATGACAACGGCGTCGGGGGCTGGGACTAGGGGAGACGCGCCGCGAGTCCGGTCGCGCCGGTCGCGTTCGCGAAGCTCTCGCAAAACGGATTCGGGAGGCTGCCGGCTGGCGGGGCCATTCTGCTCGAAGCGGCGCTGGCTGCGGACTTCAGCGGCGGCGTCGAGAAAGATTTTAACGCCGGCATCGGGAAAGACGGCTGATCCGATATCCCGGCCTTCCATCACGACCCCGCCCGCCGCGCCCAACTGGCGCTGCATCGAGACCATCCACTTGCGAATGCCCGGGTGAATGCTCACTCGCGAGGCCGCGGCCGTCACATCGGGGTCGCGCACCCGCTCCGTCACCTCGACGCCATCGAGGTAGACACTGTTTCCCTTACGCCCGGGCACCAGCTGGATCTGTGTTCTTGCCGCCAACTTGCCGAGGGAGTCCGGCTCGTCGAAGCTGGTGTCGGTCTCAATCGCCTTCAAGGCGAAGGCGCGATACATTGCGCCACTCTCCAGGTTCAGGAGACCGTAGCGCTCGGCGATGCGAGCGGCCACGGTGCTCTTGCCGGCGCCAGCGGGGCCGTCGATGGCGACAATCAGATGCGAGCGAGCTTCTGCCGTCATGCCTCCGGTCTCTTCTTCCCCAAATCTTTACTTGCTGGATTTCCATTTGCGGAGGGTCTTCTCGCGCCCTTAGCCCCCGGACCACGCCCTGGACGGGGCTTGGGAAAGCCCGGGGCGCCGGCGCCTGGTCCGGGCCCCGCTCCAAAAGAAGGCCGCTTTCTTGGAGGGCGGCCGCCACCCGCTTTATTACCCCAAGCCGAGGGTGGGCGCCCGGTTGTGGCCGCACGCGGCCAGCCAGTCTTAGATGGACCAGTTCCGGGTGGCCGGCCAGTTCCGGGTTTACCGCTGGCGGGCTTGCCGGTTCTGAATCCGCCGCTGCCCGGTCTGCCAAAGGCTGGCCTGGCACGTTGGGGCCTCCCTGTCCGAGCGATTTCTGGCCGAGGAATTTCTGGTCCATGCGATGCAAAGGTTCCACTCGCCGGCGGTCGCCGCTGGGGTCGTTCGAAGCCTTGCGTGCCTCGACCACGATCTTGAAATTTACGCGTCGAAGTTCCGCCTCGCGGTGCGCTGCTCTCGCCGCCGCGCGGGGGCCGGGGACGCCCCGCGCCCGGCGGGCCGCGGCGTTCTCCGGTGGGAGAGAAGGGCCTTGCCGGACGCGAAGATCCTCGATTCGCGGATGAGCGGTTCACGGGTGGGCGATTCGCGGGTGAGCCCTCCGGGCGGGAACGGCTGGCGAGCGGCGCCCCACTTTGCAAGCGCGCCCGATTTGGCTGGTAGCCTGGCTTTCCCGGAGTGTTCCGCCATCTCTCCTTCTTGCGTGCCCGAGGGGGCTCGGGCGCGGATGCGCGCTGCTTTTGGGAAAAGCCCTCGCTGCCGGGGCGATGGCCATACGCTGGTCTGGAATTTTTTCTTCGCTGAAAGTCGCCTCTGTCCGGTCTCGCGCTGCCGCGGCCGGCTGGGGAGGCTGGCGCAAACGGGCGAGAAGCTGGAGGCCGGTTCGGCCGTGGCACAAATTTTTCCGGCGCGCCCGATCTGGCTGGCAGCGCGGCGTTGTCCAGAGCCCGATTGGGTTGCCGCACCTTCGCCCACTCCGGGATTCCGGCTCTCGCCCGCTTCGGCTCCGCCACCACCCTGGGCCGCCGGGGCGTGACGACCTTCGGGCCTTCCGGCTCTTCCTCGGCAAACTTCGGCAAGCCGTCTTCGAGAAAGTAGTAGGTCTGGGCTTCCATCGAGAGTGAGTGAATCTGACGGGTAGCGGATAGGCCTCGCACAGCCTCGCGGATGCGTGAGCGCGATGCCAGAGGGGAGAGAAAAATCTCAATCTCATCGCCCGAGGCGGCAAAGACCGATTGCAGATACATCGAGACCAGGAGCGAAATCGCCGTGACCTGTGAGGTGCCGCTACCCTTGGAGATGGCATTGCCGTGGCGGGTTTCGAGCAGTTCCCAGATGGCGGGTCCGTCCGGTTGGGGCATGGGAATCGCCCGAAGAGACTGCCACAGCTCGCTCAAGGCGCGCGCGACCGCCGATTCTGTAAGCTCGCGGCCAAGCTTTTCCCGGAGACTGGCCGCGGTCAGCGGCCCCGCTTGCTCGAGCACCTTCCAAAGCTCGACCACCAACGGAGAAGCCTTGTGGATGGCCGACGAGCCGGGTGCGTGCTTCCAATCGCGCTCGCCGCGCAGAGAGACGAGGAAGGGCAACACCTCCCCGTGGGCCAGAAAGTCCGGCTGCTCCCCCGGGGCGCCGAGAAGATTGAGCCCGATCACGAAATCCGATCGAACGAGCCTGGATAGCAAACCGTTTGCGTGCTCGATCGCGGCATGCGGCGGGTCCGCGTTGGCGTCGCCCAGGCAGGCTTCGACAAACGAAGGCGCGGGCGCCGGCAACTGGGCGCGGCGGGGAAGGTAAAGGCTCAACGGATGCCGCGAAAACCAGCCAACCGCGTCCTCAAGGGTGAGAATCGGACTCTGATTCTGGCGCCAATGCGCTGCCCGCGCTGTCTGAAGCTGTTCCGCTGTCAAAAGGGGATCCTTTCAGATCCTCTGGAACGCCCGCTGGATCTCTTTCCAAGCATACCGCAGGACGATGGGGCGGCCATGCGGGCAGCTGGTGGGGTGGGAAGTCTTGGCTAATTCGGCGAGGAGCCATTCCATGCGCACCAAATCGAGTGGCGTGTTGACCTTGATGGCGGCATGACAGGCGATCGAAGCCGCGATGCGCAGCCGGGCCGCCTCCAGATTCTCTACCTGTTCCTCACGCGCGGCCTGTTCCAGAACTTCGACTAGCATGCGCTCGAGCTCCCGGCCTTCCAATCCCGTGGGTGCGGCTTTGATGGCGATGGTGCGCGGACCAAAGGGCTCGACTTCAAAGCCGTTTTCTTCAAGCTCGCGGCCAATGCCGGCAAAGGCGACCATCTGTGCCGGCAAGAGATCGAGAAGCATGGGCATCAGGAGCCGCTGCCGCTCCACGCGCTCCACCTTGCGCTCGCGCAGCACCTTTTCAAACAAGATGCGCTCGTGGGCAACGTGCTGATCGACGATCCAGAGTCCTTCTTCGTTGACGGCCAGAATAAAAGATTCGCGCAATTGGCCGAGCGGCTTGAGGGAGGCGAGCCCGTGCAAGCTCGGCTCGTCCATGTGCTCGACCTGGCCGGTATCCTCAATGGCGCCGGAGACGAGCGAACAGCCGTTGCCCTTGTCTTCGACCAGCGCAGACGCTTCTCCGAAGGGAAGAGCAAGGGGCACGGGCGCGGCGGGCGGCGGAACCAAAGTAAACGGCACGGCATCGCCGGCCGCGGTCAGAGGCTCGGATTCCGGTGATTCAAATGGTTTAAAGGGGGGCAAACTTTCGTTGGGCAACGGCTCGCCCGCGCCGTTTCGCCCGGAGTGAGAGGCGACGAGCGCGGGCGTGGCGCTCGGGTGCAAGGTGAGGGCGCTCAAAAACGCAGCAGCCGGGCGCGCCATCATGAGCTTGTTGCGGATGCTGTCGCGAACCAGATCGTGGACCAGGCTGGACTGGCGAAATCGCACCTCGGTCTTGGCCGGGTGGACGTTGACGTCGACCTCCTGTGGCGGCATTTCGAGAAAGAGCAGGACGACGGGAAAGGAGGTTGGCGGCAGGATATTGCGGTAGGCTTCGCCCACGGCATGCAGGAGCAGGCGGTCGCGGACGAGACGCCGATTGATGAAGGAGTAGATGGAATTGCGGTTGAGCTTTTGCAGATCGGGCTTGGAGGTGAAGCCGCTGATCCGCATGAAGCCCGGGTCGGGCGGCTGATAATCCGCCTCCCGCTTCCAAGGCGGCGGCTCCGGCAGGCCGGCGCGTTCAAGGTCGATCTCGGCGGCGAAGGGGAGGAGATGATCCAGAATTTCTTTGCCGAAGATCTGAAAGATACGCTCCGCCGCCTTTTCGACAGGGGGCGTAATGAACAGGGCATGGGTTGCGGAGTGCAACTCAAAATGCTTACCAGGGTGAGCCAGCGCGTAGTGGGTGACCAGGGCCGTGATATGCGAGAGCTCGGTTGTTTCGGATTTGAGAAATTTGCGCCGCGCCGGCGTGTTGTAGAAGAGATCGCGGACGGTAAACGTGGTTCCCGTGGGCGCTCCCGTATCTTCATAGCGTAAGACCTTGCCGCCGACAATCTCGACTCGCGTGCCGGTGGAATTCTCCTGAGCGCGGGTCGTCATCTCCAGGCGAGAGACGGAGGCGATCGAAGGGAGAGCCTCTCCCCGAAAACCCAGGGTGGCGATGGCCAGAAGATCGTCGCTCGAGCGGAGCTTGGAGGTGGCATGCCGCTCGAAGGCGAGCAGCGCGTCATCACGCACCATGCCGGCGCCGTCATCGGTCAAGCGGATGAGTTTTCGGCCGCCGGCCTCGACGTCGACGCGGATTCTGGTCGCGCCCGCATCGAGGGCATTTTCGAGCAGTTCTTTGACTACGGAAGCTGGGCGGTCGACAACCTCTCCCGCCGCGATTTGGTTCGCCACCTGATCGGCAAGGATGTGAATTCGACCCATCGCTGACTCACCTAGCGTCCGGTGCGGGCAACACTCGAGCGCCGTTCCAGCGCCGCTTTCGCCTCGGCTCCGCGCTTGGCGCGTGGATGGGCCGGCTTTTTGATGCTGTGGGTCTGCCTGGGTTCAGAAAGGCTGTCGCCTAGAGTGTGCAAGCGAAGAAAATTCGTCGAGCCGGACTTCGTGCGGGTTCCAGCCACGATACCGATGATCTCGCGCGGCTTCACGTAGCCAGCCTCTTCGAGCAGCCGCTCCGCTGTCTCGACCATCTGCTCGGCGGTCGCGAGCTTGCTGCAGAGGATCGGCCGCACACCCCAGAGCAGGGTCATCCGATTGATGGCTTCTTGGACGCTGCTCAATCCAAAGACCGGTGCGTTGGGACGGTATTTCGAGAGCTGGCGCGCGGTAGCGCCGGTCTCGGTGAAGACGGCGATGGCGCTGATGTCCAGGTCTTCGGCGGCATGGGCCATGGACTCGCAGATGGTCTCCGCGATCGAAAGCCGCACATGCCCGGCTCGCCCGCCGTCGAGGGTGCTGACCACGGAATGCTGCGCCTCCGATTCGAGCACAATCTTCGCCATCATCTTGACAGCTTCGATGGGATATTTGCCGGCGGCGGTCTCCGCCGAGAGCATGACCGCGTCGGAGCCGTCATAGATTGCATTCGCCACGTCGCTTGCTTCGGCGCGGGTCGGACGCGGGTTCTCGATCATCGATTCGAGCATCTGTGTCGCCGTAATGACCGGCTTGCGGTACTCCCCGGCGCGGCGGATCACGTATTTTTGAATGGCCGGAACTTTCTCCGGCGGCATTTCCACACCCAGGTCTCCGCGCGCGACCATCACGCCGTCGGCCGTTTCCAGGATGGATTCAAGGTGCTGAATGGCTTGCGGCTTCTCGAGCTTGGCAATGATCCAGGTATCCACGCCCAGACTGGCAACGCGATGCCTCACCAACCGAATGTCTTCGGCGGTGCGCACGAAGGAGACGGCGATCGCGTCGACACCGTTCCGGACCGCGAACTCGAGGTCTTCCTCGTCCTTCGGGGTAAGGGAGGGGACGCGGACCGCAATGCCAGGCAGATTGATGCCCTTGTGCTCGCCCAGCATTCCCCCGTTGATCACTTCGCACTCGACGTCGAGCACATGCAGGGCGATGACGCGCAACTCAATAAGGCCGTCGGAGAGAAGGATGCGGGCTCCCGGTTCAAGATTGTCCGCCAAGGTAAGGAAGGTCGTGGCGATAAGATGGGGAGTTCCAGCCACATCGCGCGGGGTGATGGTGAGCTTCTGGCCGGCTTTAAGATGGACCGGAAGGCGATTCTTCAGGCGGCCGGTGCGAATCTTGGGTCCTTGCAGATCGCCCAGGATACAGATTGGCTTGTCCTCTTCGCGAGAGACTTTGCGCACCATCTCGATCAATTTAAGCTTTTCCGGGTGCGTTCCATGGGAGAAGTTGAGCCGGGCAACATCGAGGCCGGCTCTGACAAGTTCACGAAATACCGGCTCCTGATTCGAAGCAGGGCCAAGCGTGCCGACGATTTTTGCGCGGCGACGCTGATCGGCGAGAGCCACGGGGCTCAGGTCAACCAAGCTAAAACTCATTCATCCCCCAAAAGAGCAGCGCTCAACCTTCATTCTACTCGCAGTTTTTTGGCCGCTATGTCAGAGGAAGCGCATGGCCTCAGAGGGCGCGGCCTCTCGCTCGTCGGGAATGGAAGCCGGGGAACGTTGAACTGAAGGTTTGGGATTGAACTGGGCATTGAATTCAGCGCCCATCAAGACGCTGAGAGAGGTGATGTAGAGCCAGACCAGAGTGGCCACCACGGTCCCGAGCGAGCCATAAAAGAGCGAGTAGTGGGCAAAGCTCGTGACATAGAAACCATAGAGCAGCGTGGTGAGAAACCATATTACGGCGGCGCCCGTGGCTCCCGCGACCACATGCTTCACATGCTGGCGGCGGGGCGTGCCGAAGTGGTAGATCACGGCCAGCACAACGATGGTGGTGATCAGGCCGATCAACAGGCGGATGATGCGCCAGAGCAGCAGGAAATAGGATTTGAGCATGTGGTCGGTGTTGGAGATGATCCACATCTCGATTTGATGGCCGAAGGCAACCATTACAGTAGCGAATGCCATCGGCGCGAGGCATGAAGGAATCAGGGCGAGGGCCACTATGCGCTGCACCCCAAAGGACCATTCATCCCGGGGTAGATTGTAGGCGCGGCGGAAGCCCTCCATCAGGGAGAGCATGACTCCCATGGCGGCCCAGAAACTGAGCACGCTCGCGGAAAGGATGACCTGCCCGGAGCGGACATTGTGATTGCTGAAGGAGGCGTGCAGCAGCGTCATGGTGTCGGGGGGCAGGACCTCGGCAAAAGAGGTAATCAGGTCGCTGCGGACCGACTCCGCTTCCGGCGCCAGGGCCAGCAGGGTGGTGACGACAAGGATGGCCGGAAAAAAGCAAAGAATGGCCGAGTAGGCCGCCGCTTTTGCAGTCCCGAGCAGGTCGTGCGCCAGAGCGGCTAGAAAGGCGCGGCGGATTTTGACCAATACCCGGACCATGCGTCGGAAGGGTATACCAATTCCCGTTCAGCGAATAACGGGCCCTAGAAGTGGTCTCATAAATCCGTGAAACTGTCATCGGCCACGGGCGAGACCCGCCGCTAAAGCGGGGCTCGTGCGCCATCCGAAAAAGCTGAACCCATATATGAGACCACTTCTACAGCCTGTTATTAACTTACTAGGGCAGCAGCATTGCGTGCGAAAGACAGGCGCGTTTTTCCGCAGCCTGCTAGGGCCTCCATCGATTGAGAAACTCGGTTACAGACGAGGGATTCATTGTGTCCCACCTCAAGCGGAATCTGGGGGTATACCGTTAGCATGACACAACTTAACCCTTTGTGGGAGGGGAGTTTGCTGCGCGTGTCCGCAAAAAGGAGGTGGAGACCGGTCTATGGATGGACAACAGCATTTTGGGCAGGAATCTTTCTTGGGAAAGCTTTCACCAGGAAACTTTCTTAGAATAGGAACAACTTTCTTAGAATGGGGACCATGAAGCGAACGAGTTCTCTCCCCCTCCTCGTCTTACTTCTCGCATTTGCGGGTCTTGCCCGGGCCGATTCAAATTTTGACCTGGCGGGGCCGCCGTTGGACGTGAAGGTGATGCGGGGGGGCAAAACATTGCCCATCTCCCAGGTACCGAATCTCGAGGCCGGCGACCGGGTGTGGCTGCACCCGGATCTCCCGCTCGAGCAGGATGCGCGTTATCTATTGGTCGCGGTCTTTCTGAGGGGCTCGACCAATCCTCCCCCGGATGCGTGGTTTACGCACGCCGAGACGTGGAGCCGGCAGGTCCGCGAGGAGGGCATCTATGTGACGGTCCCGGCGGAAGCGCGTCAGGCGATTTTCTTCCTGGCGCCGGAGACGGGTGGCGACTTCAGTACGCTGCGCTCCAATGTACGCGACAGGCCGGGCGCGTTTGTGCGCGCTTCGCAGGACTTGAACCAAGCCAGCTTGGATCGTTCGCGGCTGGATGCCTACCTGAGTGCGGTCACGGCAATCTCTGCCAGCGATCCCGCCGAGCTCAAAAGCTCAACCGCTCTCCTGGCTCGCGCACTCAATATCAAGGTCGATAGCAACTGCTTTGAGAAACCCGCGGTCCAACAATTGGCTTGCCTCACCGCGGACGAGAACTCGCTGGTGCTGGATGACGGGCATACGCAATCGATGGTGGCGGCCATGACATCGGGCGCGTCCGCCGATCTGATCGGGCAACTGAGCGCGACACCCCTGGGGGGCGCGGGCGCATACAGCCCGTATGTGGGAGCCGTCGTCGATGTCGTCCGGATCATGGATGGGATCCATACCGCGCAATATCAATACATTCCGGCTCTGGTGGAGAACCGGGACGGCCAGATCCAGCTGAAGCTGAACAATCCGCCCTCATTCTCCAATCCCAAATCGGTGCTGACGGTGGGTTTGCCCGCCGTGACGGCACCGGCGCTGCCGCCGATGAAGGCGGTCGACCCCGAGCAGGCCTACTGCGCGGAGAAGTCTCCGCTGGTGCTCCCGGTCGACGGCGCGCCGCTGGTTTACTCCACAGATTTGGCGCACGATTTTGTGTTGCATGTCGAGGAGAAGAACGGCAAGGCGCTCGACCTTCCTGCCCATCCCGAGGCGGTACGCGGCGGGTTTGTGATTGACACGCATACGGTAGAGGTGGCGAACATGGACCCTCAAGCCGTCGGGGTTCTCCGGGGGTATTGGGGGTTTCAGCCCTTCGATGGGCCGAGCTTTCACCTTGAGGGTGCTCGCGCCGCGGACTGGAGTCTTGCTCCCGCCGATAAAAGCGCGTTGATTGTCGGCCGCGAAGATACGCTGCACCTCGATGCGGGGAGCGCCGCGTGCGTAGAGGATGTAACGGTGAAAGATCCCCAAGGCAAAGCGGTAAAGGCAACCTACAAGCTGGTCAAACCCGACGAAATCGAGGTGCAGGTTGCGTTGAAGGATGTCACTCCGGGAAAGATGACGCTGTTGGTAAAGCAGGCAGGGTTGGCCGAGCCCGATCAGATGAAGCTGCAGGCCTATTCCGAGGCGGCCCACTTGGACAGGTTCACCTTCCATGCCGGAGATCAGAAGGCGGAGCTCGAAGGAGCGCGTCTGGACGAGGTCTCGAAGGTCGTGTGGGAGGGAGTTTCGTTCTCTCCCGACGGCCTCAAGCGAAGTGACGACAAGGATGAGCTAACGTTGACCGCGGCCGGCGTGGCAACGGGGTTGAAGGCGGGGGACAAGGCGGAGGTCGCGGTCGCGCTCAGCGACGGCCGCGAGATGCAGCTAGCCGCCACGGTTCAACCCGAGAGGCCGCAGGTCGCGCTGATCAGCAAGAATGCGTATCTTACTCAGACGGCAGTGCCCTATCCGATCCACTTGAATAATCAGGATGAGCTGCCGCAAGACAGCACGGTGAATTTTGTGCTGCAGTCGCAGGTTCCCAAGAGTTGGCCGCGCACCGAGAAGATCGAAGTAGCGACGGCGGATGAATCTTCTCATGTATTGCTGAGCATGGCGGATGGCGGCTTGACGCTGCAGGATGCAAAGACCGTGATGGCAATACTGAATCCGCTCAAGAGCTTCGGGCCCTCGACATTCGGTCCACTGCGCTTCCGGCCGGTCGATGAAAGCGGCGCTTCCGGAGACTGGCAGCCGCTGGGAAATCTGGTGCGGATTCCTACGCTGAAGGAAGTGCGCTGCCCGGCGAACGCAGACCAGCCATGCACGCTCAGCGGATCCAACCTTTTCCTTCTCGATTCGGTGGCCGCCACCTCCACGTTCGCGGCTCCGGTTTCGGTGCCTGTCGGCTTCAGCGGTTCGACAATTCCTGTTCCACGCCCCAACGGAACGCTGCTCTACATCAAGTTGCGCGACGACCCCACGGTGGTGAATGAGGTTTCGCTCCCGGTGATGCCAGCGCCACAGTAGGTTCTGTCGTTCTATTGCTGCCTCGGAGCGGGCTCATTCTCGGGCGGCTTCTGTTGTTGCTTCGGCGTTGAACTCGTCTGCGGCTGAGCCGGAGCGGGCCGCGGCTGCCTGTTCGGCGCGGGGGTGGGCCGCAGGGTATTGTGCGGCGGTGCTGGCGCTGTCTTCGCTTGGGGCTGAGCCGGAGCGGGCCGCAGCTGCCTGTTCGACGCGTGGACGGGTCGCAGGGTGTTGTGTGGCGGTGTTGGCGCTGTCTTCACGTGGGGTTGAGCCGGAGCAGGCCGGGGCTGCCTGTTCGGCGCGTGGGCAGGCCGCAGGGTGTTGTGTGGCGGTGTTGGCGCTTTCTTCACTTGGGGTTGATACGGAGCAGGCTGCGTCTGCCTGTTCGGCGCGTGGGCGGGCCGCAGGGTGTTGTGTGGCGGTGTTGGCGTTTTCTTCACTTGGGGCTGATTCGGCGCGGGCTGCGGCTGCTGTGCGGAGGGCGAGGGCGCCTGCGCGTTCAGAAGAGTGGCGGGCACAGAGCACAAGAATAGAAGAAAAGCCAGCGGGCGCAAGGTCCACGCAGAAATGCGGAGAGTCATCCTTCCCCACCTTCGGTGGTAGGATTCTCGAGCGGGGGAGCCCTTTGGGGCGGTCACTGCTTTTCCCAAACGAAAGTCTGCTGCGGATCTCCTGAAGCGTTGCCAACCTGGGTCATGCTTTTGCCATCCTCCGAGACGGTGTAGAGGGAGGAGTAAAAGGCTTGGCCGTTGATCTTTTTTGCCAACCGGAAGCTGGACGGGCCCGTGCGCTCGAGCGCAACGGTTAGGCCGGGTGGAACCGTCGGTCCAGTAGGCACCGCGTCCTTGCCGCCGAAGGTGGCGAGGCATGTCCATTGGAGCGAGGGAATCTTAATCGCCAGTCCGCCTAGGCCGTAGGCGTCAATCGAGAAGTCATCGGGCGAGCTGAGCTTGACCTCGGTGCTCTTCCAGGCCCCCATGAGTCCGCTCGTTCCGGCGGTTCGCGTGTAGATCGCCGTGTCGGTGTAGTGGTCCTTATCGGGCTTGGTGCCGGTCGAGGTCACGGTCAGGGTCTGGCCGTCGGATGAGAGCTTCCACGCATCCGTACTCAGCGGCGTGCCATCCGGCTTCTTGTATTCTGTCGTCCAGGTCGCCGGGTCGGCCTCAGCCCAAACCGCGAGGTCGCCCGAGGCCATTCTGTAGTTTTTCCCATCGAGGCGGAAGGAGTACTTGGTGCCATTGGCGGCAAGCTCGATCGATTCGCCCTCGGCCGGGCCAAACTTCAAAATCGTGCCGGTGAGATTGCTCGCTCCTTGATTGAGTTTCCAGCTGCCGACGAAGGGGTTCTGCGCCACCGCGACGCTTGCCGTTCCAACGAGTGCAAGCAAGAATGCCAGGGTGACTGCTCGTCTCAATTTCATGGGAACATCTCCTGCCGGAAACCGGGCGCTGACAAGGCGCGAACGAGCGAAGGTGAGGAAATGATGCCCGAAGCGGAGGATGCCGGGCAATGCAATTCCTGCGGACGTATTCGAGTCAGCAGCGTTGCCGGTATTTTAGAGCATTTTAGGTTTAAGGCGGCAACTTGCGTTGATGCGGAGAGCGGCCTCGGCTTTAAGCTGAGGAATGCCTTGGCGCTCGGATGGCACGAAAGGCATCCGCAATAAGAGTAAACAGAAAAACGAGGTGTGGGTATGGGCCTCGGAACGTTTCTGAGAAACCTGGCAGTGATCTGTCTGGGGCGCTCGGCCAAAGCTTCATAATCGGCTCACACCGATATTAGGCGCGTTCGATCAAGAGAAAGTCAACGCCCTTGCGTAACCTAAAGGCTCCAGGCCCCACGGCTTTGCCCCGAAAGGGGCGTGTGCCCGTGCGGCCAGCACCCCTTGCTCGCTCGACTGAAGACTCGTATGATCCGGCCATACGCGCTTTTGTTCCATACTGTTTGGCCGTGCCCGGTTTTGCTTCCCGGAATACGGCCTGCCGGAAGAGTTTTAGGGCCTGTATGGCTCGATTTACCCTCGCAACGCTATTCACCCAGTAGTGGGAACAGGCCTTTATGAGCCAAGCAAACCCTAGCTCTCCCCCCTCGCTGCGCCAGAAGGGCCGCATCATGTCGGCATCGGAAATCGAGCGAACGCTGGTTCGTCTGGCACACGAGATTATCGAAAAGAACAATGGCAGTCACAATCTAGGGCTGGTCGGCATCAAACGCCGCGGAGTCCCGCTGGCTGAGCGCCTGGCCGCGCTCATTGGCGGCATCGAGAAGCGGTCGATCGATACTGGCGTTCTGGACATCAATTACTATCGCGACGACCTGTCGACGCGCGATGTTCGCCCGGTGGTCAACCCCGGCGCGATCGGTTTCGACGTCACGGAACGCAATATCATTCTGGTGGATGACGTTCTCTACACCGGGAGAACGGTGCGTGCCGCACTCGATGCGCTCTTCGACCATGGCCGCCCGCAACGAGTCCGGCTGGCCGTGCTCATCGACCGCGGACATCGGGAGCTGCCGATCGAGGCGACCTTTGTAGGCCGCCATGTGCAGACCACCGAACAGGAGATTGTCGAAGTCAAGCTTCAGGAAGTCGATCAGGACGAACAGGTGATTCTGGTGGAGGCTGCCGGCTGAGCTCGACCCAACTTCTCTCGAAAAGTACACACACAGCAACAGCAGAAATGTTCCGCGCAGCCTCGCCACAAATCCTCTATGACGCAACAGGGTAAACCGGAAAGACGAAATAGCGCGCAGGCAAACCACGAGGATCTGCGTCATTCACGATCTTTGCTGTCGGTCAGCGACCTCGGCATTGAGGAAATCGGCGCTATCCTCAAGCTCGCCGCGATACTCGAAAACGAAGATCCGCTCGTTCGGTCCAGGCGGCTCCAAAAGCGGCGGGTCGCGCTCCTGTTTTACGAGTCGAGCACGCGCACGCGTACCTCGTTCGAGCTGGCGGCGAAGAGCCTGGGCGCGGATACGGCCCTGATCAGTTCGCAGTCTTCCTCCATTGAAAAGGGCGAGTCGCTCAAAGACACGGGGATCACGCTTCGCTCCTTGGGAGCCGAGTGCATCATTCTGCGGCATCTCTTCTCCGGCGCTCCCTACCTGCTGGAGCAGGTAACCGGATTGCCGATACTCAATGCCGGCGATGGAATGCACGAGCATCCGTCTCAGGCGCTGCTGGACCTGAGAACCATCCTGCGGGTCACGGGACGGAGCGGGCGGAGCATAGACGCCGCTACTTTGGCGGGGGTCACGGTATCGATTACCGGCGATATCCTGCATTCGCGCGTGGCCCGCTCGAACGCTCTGCTGCTCCCTCGTCTGGGCGCGCGGCTGATTCTCTGCGGCCCCCCTAGCCTCTTGCCCGATGCGGCGCTCGAGCTTGGACCCGGTATCGCGCTCGAACGCGACTTCGACTCGGCGCTCGCGCAGTCGAGTTTCGTGATGATGCTGCGCATACAAAAGGAACGGTTGGACGGCATGCACCTCGATCTCGAAGAATACGTGAGCCGGTATCAGTTGAACCGGGAGCGCTTGCAAAGGAAGGCTCCCGAAGCTACCGTGATGCATCCAGGACCAATGATTCGCGGGCTCGAGATCACAAGCGATGTTGCCGATGGACCGCAGTCGGCGATCGCCGAGCAAGTGGGACATGGAGTGCCCATCCGGATGGCTCTGATTCACAGAGCGTTGATTGAAGAATCGGGACGGCACTTCCAGGCGCCGGCCACGCTCTCTGTTTCGCTCGCCGGACAGGACAAGAGAGCGAGTCAAACGGCGAAGCCGCGAGCGGCGAAAACATCGGGCAAAGCTCCGCTTGAAAAAACCTCTGGGAAAACTCCAAGAAAGGCTCAGGGGACAAGGGCGCCGCGGAAGGGAGGCAAGCCTTGAAAGCAATTCTGATTCGCGGCGGCCATCTGATCGATCCCGCGGCTGGAGTCGATGCCTCCCGGGACCTCCTGCTCAAGGACGGGCGCGTGGCAGCGATCGAACCTCCGGGAAAATTGAACGCCGCGGCGAAGCAGGAGGATGCAGAGATCCTGGAAGCCGCCGGACTGGTGGTGGCGCCGGGGTTGATCGACATCCACGTGCACCTTCGCGAGCCTGGTCAAAGTTACAAGGAAACGATCGCTACCGGCACGGCGGCCGCGGCCGCGGGTGGCTTTACCAGCGTCTGTGCCATGCCCAATACCGTGCCGGTCAACGACTCGGTCGAGACAACCCGCTGGATGCAGAGCTCCGAGCGTGGCGCGAGCGCACGCGTTTTCCCCATCGCCGCGGCGACGCGGGGCAGCATGGGCGAGGCGCTTACAGAGTATGGCTCGCTCAAGGCCGCGGGCGCCGTTGGAGTGAGCGATGACGGCAAGCCGATCCTGGGCGACGCCATTATGCACCAGGCGCTGGCCGCCGCCGCGCGTGCCGGAATGCCCGTGATCCAGCACGCCGAAGACATCCGGATGACCGGCGGGTGCTCGATGAATGCCAGCGCACTCGCCTTCCGCATGGGACTGCGCGGCATGGCCATCGCCGCGGAAGCCGGTCTGGTCGAGCGCGATATACGGCTGCTCGGGGAGCTGAAGGACAGCCGCGCCCACCTGCATATCGCGCACCTCTCGACAGCCGCGGCATTGGACGCGGTGCGCAAAGCGCGGCGCAACGGACTGCATGTGACCTGCGAGGTCACGCCCCACCACTTCGTGCTGACGGAGAGCGCGGTCGGCGACTACAACACGAATGCCAAGATGAATCCTCCCTTACGCGACGAGCGAGACCGGCGGGCCATGCTCGAAGGACTGCTCGACGGCTCCATCGATTGCATCGCCACCGATCATGCCCCGCACGCCGCGCACGAGAAGCAGCAAGAGTTTGAGCGGGCGCCGAATGGCATCACCGGTCTCGAGTCGGCCCTGGGGCTCGCGCTCGACATCCTCCATCGCAAGCACAAGGTTTCTTTGAGCCGTCTGCTCACTCTATTCAGCGCGCAACCGGCGAATCTGCTCAACCTACGGGGCCGCGGCACTTTGGCCTTGGGCTCCTTTGCCGATGTGGTGCTGTTTGACGCCAAGGCGGAGTGGACCTTCCACGCGGCGGAGAGCAGGTCGAAGTCGAAAAACACTCCGTTTGACGGTTTCCCGATGCTGGGCAAGGTGCAGGCGACCATCAGCGAGGGGCGAGTGGTGTATCGGTCTATTTAAGGGCTTCGCGGTGAAACCGCTCCAGCAGTTCGCCAGAATCCTGACAACTGAGAACTGACAACTGACAACTGATTATGGCGGCGAAGCCGCGTCCCGCCGTCCGCGCAGGACCTTTCGCCGGCGCTTGCGCACAATCCATACTGCCAGCAATCCAAGCAGCAGCAGGAACACGAATAGAATGGCTCGGCTATGCCGGCTCAGAAGATCGGTGACGAGGGTGATGATTTTCGGCCCGTATTCGATCGTGAGCAGGGCTATGGCCGAGTCGCGTATCAGGCGGCCGCAAAAGACCGCCAACATGAAATTGACCGTCTTCATCTCAAATACGCCGGCGCCGAAGACAAAGAGCTTCCAGGGAGTGGGCGGCGGAAGGATGGAAGGGATCATCATGGCGAGGAATTCTTGCTTTTCGAAGCGGTCTCGCAGCTTCTCATATTTCACGCGGTCGATCCGCTTCATCAGGAAGAGTTCTCCCCCTAGGCGGCCCAACAGAAAGGGCACCAGACCACCCAGCGCCGAGCCCAAGGCAGCGATGATCACGTAAAGGTAGAAGTGCTTGCTGTCCGCCCAGATATAGCCCGCCAGAATCAAATCGATGGGCACGGGGATGGCCGCCGCGTCGACAATGGCGATGCACCCTACGCCCCAAGCACCCAAGGGCTTGAGGATGGCCAGGAGCCAGACTTTGTATTTCAGGAAAAGCTGGATTGTCCGTTTCAAGAACCGCCCCGATCGTCACCCATTTGTGGGATAACAGGCTTTAGAGCCCGTTATGGTGGTCATGCTGCGTCCCAGTTTCATCCAACAACGTCAAAACATGCGGGATCAGGGCAAGCACCGCCTGGAGCGAGGCAGTTGCTCCTTGTGGAGAGCCCGGCAGGTTCACGATCAAGGTCGTGCCCCGGATTGCAGAGACAGCGCGGCTCAGGGGTGCGAATTGCGTCTGTTTTCGGCCTTCCGCGCGCATCACTTCGGCGAAGCCGTCGAGCACTCTTCCGCAGACCGCCCGCGTGGCTTCTGGAGTGACATCCCTGGGGGCAACTCCCGTGCCTCCTGTGGTGACCACCAGCCGCGCCTGCTCGGCCTGCTCGCAGAGCGCATTTTCAATCGCATGTTGCTCATCCGGCACTATGATATGGCTGGTGACGGCGAAGCCGTTTTGTTTGAGAAGCTCGACAACCGTGGGACCGGAGATATCGATGCGCTCTCCTCGAAACCCGGAATCGCTAATGGTAATGACTGCGGCGCGGAACATAAGTGAGATTGTACGGGCGCGCGCGAAACTTGGAACCATCCGGCGGGTTGGCTTGTCTATTAGCAGGCTCTCGTAGGAGTCCGCCGTCTTTCCCGGCGAGAAAGAGTGAGACAATGGGGGGATACTCGGTGGTTGCCAGCGGGTTGCTCTTAAACTGGCCGCTCAAATTGCAGCCTTCATTGCCTGCCAATGCCCACGACTGAAGCTCCAACCAGCAGCCCACCCGGCCAGCGTCCTGATTCGCTGTTCCGCCGTAAGCGCGTCCGCTACGAGGATCTGGGGTCCGACGAGCTTCTTCACCTGATCGACAGATTGGAAGATGAGCGCTCCCGCGCGCGGCTGCGGGAGGGCATCTGGATCTCGGTTCTTTTCCACATAGTTCTCTTCTGGTTCATAGCCTATGGTCCGCGAGTGCTTTGGCATGAGCCTCACGTGGTCAATCCGGCTGATCAGGACCACAAGGAACTGACGTATCTCGATCTTCCCCCCGATGCGCTGAAGCAGATCAAGCCAAAGGTCCCGGCGCCTCCTTCCGACAAGAACCGCATCGCGCAATCGGATCATCCAGTGCTCGATCGCAAGACCCTGCAACAACTTCAGGCCATGCGCCGGGCCGGCCCTCCGCTGCCGACGCCTACGCCGCCGCAGGCCGCGCCGGCGCCTCAACCCCCGCAGCAGGCACAAGCTCCGCCCCAGCGCCCTCAGCCGCCGTCCCAGCCCTTGCAGCCTACCGAGCAGTCGCAGCTGGAGGCGCCGAAGCCGGCGCCCACGCGGCCCGATTTCAGCCACAGCGCAACACCGGGCGACGCCATAAATCAGGCAATTCAGGGCGCGGCTCGCAATCCTGCTCCCTCCGGTGGCGACTATGGCGCCAACGCGCCTTCCCAGCATCCCGCGATGGCACTCGGCCCTGACATCCTGAGCGACACCATGGGGGTCGATTTCGGGCCTTATATGCAGCGCGTGATCGCGGATACCTACCGCGCCTGGCTGCCGATCATCCCCGAATCGGCGCGGCCTCCGCTCGACAAGCAAGGCCGGGTGGGCATCCGCTTCAGGATTTACCCCGACGGCAGCGTCAAGATGCTCGGTGGCTCGCTAGGCCTCGAGTTTCCCTCCGGCGACGTGTCTCTCGACCGGGCCGCCTGGGCCGGCATTACCGGCGCCTCATATCCTCCGCTGCCCAAGGAGTTCAAAGGTCCTTATCTCGAGCTCCGTTTCGGCTTCTATTACAACCTCGACCCTGATAAGCCCCAATAAGAGCCCGCGTGCCAGCCAATTTCGAGTTCCGCAAACGCCAGATTTACGGCCTTTTGCTGTTAGCCGTCATCCTGCTCGTCGCCGGATTCAGCCGCGCGCGGCCGCATACTCTCTTTCCGCCTGGTTGGTGGAGAGCGTGGTAGAGGTTGTCTCCGAGCCCTTGCTGGTTGTGCTGCTGGGCCCAACCGCCAGCGGCAAGACCTCCCTCTCGCTCGCGCTGGCCCGGCAGTTCCATGGAGAGATTGTCAGTTGCGACTCGGTGGCGGTATATCAGGGGCTCGAGATCGGCTCCGCGAAACCCTCCCCGGAAGAGCAAGCCGAGATTCCCCACTACATGATCGACGTGGTTCCCCCCGATGTACCCTACACCGCCGGCGACTACTCCCGGGCGGCGCGGGCAGCCATTGCCGGGATCGCCGCCAGAGGCAAACTGCCCATTGTGACCGGAGGCGCCGGCCTCTACTTGCATGCGCTGCTTGCCGGGCTCTTTGCCGGACCTTCGCGATCCGCCGGACTGCGCAGCCGGCTGCGCAGCCGCGCAGAGACGCACGGGCCGCTTTATTTGCACCGCATTCTGGCTCGGCTCGATCCAGCCTCGGCCGGGCGCATCCACGTCAACGACGTGCCCAAGGCCATGCGCGCGATCGAAGTGTCGCTGGCCGGCCGCCAACCCATGTCCGAGGCATGGAAGAGCGGCCGCGATCCCCTGACGGGCTACCGCATTTTGCGCATTGGCCTGGCTCCGGAGCGCGAAAAACTCTACCGGCGCATCGACGCCCGGGCGCAAGCCATGTTTGACCAGGGGTTGATTGAAGAGACACAAGCGCTACTCGCCCGCTTTGGCCCCTCAACGGACCAAGAGAAGCCGCTGGCGCTGAATTCGCTCGGATACCGGCAGGCGGGGGAGTATCTCGCTGGAGTGCTTACGCGCGAGCAAGCCGTCGCGGCGGCAAGCCTGGGACATCGCAATTACGCCAAACGCCAAGGCACCTGGTTTCGCCGTGAGCCCGGGGTAGCTTGG
This sequence comes from uncultured Acidobacteriaceae bacterium, assembly GCA_963746665.1. Taxonomy (GTDB): domain Bacteria; phylum Acidobacteriota; class Terriglobia; order Terriglobales; family Acidobacteriaceae; genus PALSA-350. Next base: position 44,515 of record CAVVBW010000003.1, read on the forward strand.
CTATACGGCTTTGGCGACGACCCGGCGATACAGGCCGAGGCCGCGCGCCTGGTCGCGGTGTCAGTCCCCAGTTCTCGGTCCTCAGTTTTCAGTTGATGGTGTGGCTCGGGGAACGGAAGACTGATAACTGACAACTGGCAACTGGTTGTTTACCGTGCCACTGCGGAGTCTGAGGACTGCGTCCCGGCCGTCACCGTGAGCGCCAATTGAGGCGACGTTGGCGGCGTTACGATTTCCGAGCCCGACGTTGCCACCGAGTTGACCGTGATCGTGTATGAACCGGTAGGCGTACCCGTATTCGGGATCGGTCCGTGGTTGAGATAGCGATAGCGGGGGTTGCAGGCCGTCAGGCTCATCGTTCCGGCGAGTATGAGGAGCATAAGGCCGGCATTGCGCCAGGCTTTCTTCTTGCGCGCACCCAGGCTTGCGAGCCCGAAGAACGCAGGAAAAAGGAAGGCATAGGCCGGCAGCTTGGTACCCGGCCCGGGGGGATTCCCGTTACGGGAGATGGGCACGGGCGTAACCGGCGTGGTGCCGAGCGTCTGGATCTGCAAGGTGCTGGTTACCGGGGTACAGGTGGGGTTGCAGGCCGCCGGCAGATTGGTCGGCGAGAAGGTGCAGGTCGTGCCAAAGGGCAGCTCGCTGCAAGAGAGGCTTACATAGGAAGTCAGCTGGCTGTTGAAGCCGTTGGCCGGGGTCACCGTGATCACACTGGTCACGAAGCCGCCTGCCGGGGTGTTCAGAGAGGTCGGAGTAGCGGAAACGGTGAAACCCGCAACGGTGCTGGCTTGCGCCTGGACTTGCTGGGAGGCGGAGAGGGAAGCTTCATGCGCGGCATCGCCCTCATACGCCGCCACTACCTGCAGATTTCCCGCCGCCAGGTTGTCTGTGCTCAGGACCGCGTTGCCCTCGCCATCGACCGCCGCGGAGCCAAGATCGGAGTTCAGACCCTGTGCACCGGCCGCGCGAAAGTTGACCACACCGCCCACCGCCTCACTCCCATTCAGAGGAGCGACGTGCGCCGTCAGAGTGACCTTTGTTCGTGGACCCGCATTGCTAGCCGCAACGGTGAGCGTCGTCTGGGTCGCCTCCTGGCTTGCGCCGGCCGCTGCTGCATACCCCGTCCAGCCCAATGCGAGCGCCATCCCAAGTAATACTGCCCGCCATCTCTCGTTCTGCATCCACTGCATGACTTTGCTTGCCCTGTCCGGGCTCGACTGCACATTCATCCTTCTGGTCTCTGCCCTCTCACATCGCTTCGCGCGGACAACTCTCCGCCCAAGCTATCGGGAAGAGCCGGTCACGCTGCAATTGTAGCGGAGTCACGCGCTTGCCGGGGACCCGGTTTCCAGGGGCTCACCCGCAATTCACCCGTTTCCTACTTGAGAGAATGATAATGGCCTTTGAAGATCTGGAAAATGAATCAAGGGGGATGGCATGACCAAGCGCAGGTTGGGACGATCGGCAATCGAAGTGGCGCCGCTGATGTTGGGCGGCAACGTCTTCGGCTGGACGGCCGACGAGACGGCGTCCTTTAGAATTCTCGATGCATTTTTGGCGGCGGGCTTCAACTTTATCGATACGGCGGACGTGTATTCGCGCTGGGTTCCCGGCCATCAGGGCGGTGAGTCGGAGAAGATCATCGGCAACTGGATGAAAAAGCGCGGCAACCGGGACAAGGTGATCGTCGCGACCAAGGTTGGCATGGAGATGGGCGAAGGCAAGAAAGGTTTGTCCCGAGCCTACATCATGAGCGCGGTTGAAGCTTCGCTTGCGCGGCTTGAGACCGACTACATCGATCTCTACCAATCGCATCGCGACGATCCGGATACGCCCCTCGAAGAGCGGCTAGGCGCCTATGCCGAGCTGGTGAAGCAAGGGAAGGTGCGCGTGATCGGCGCCTCGAACTACAGCGCGGAGCGGCTGACGCAAGCCCTTGAGGCGAGCGCCCAGCACGGGTATCCGCGGTATGAAAGCCTGCAGCCCCACTACAACCTCTATGACCGGGCAGAGTACGAGAACTCGCTCGAGGGCGTGTGCGCAAAATTCTCGCTCGGCGTCATTCCCTATTTCTCGTTGGCCAGCGGATTCCTGACCGGCAAATACCGCACCGAAGAAGATCTCAAACAGAGCTCTCGCGGCGGGATGGTAAAGAAATATCTCAATGCACGGGGAGAGCGCATTCTGGCCGCATTGGACGAGGCCGGAAAGCAGGAGAAGGCGAAGCCGGCGGAGGTGGCGCTTGCCTGGTTGATGGCGCGGCCCGGCATAACGGCTCCCATTGCCAGCGCGACCAGCGAGGAGCAGCTGCGCAGCCTGGCGCGGGCCACTGAGCTTCAACTGAGCGCCGAGTCCATCGAATTGCTGAACCACGCTAGTCGGGAAAGCGAGGGCTAGCCGGGAAAGCCAGGGCTAATCGGGAAAGCCAGGCAAGCAAGGAGAGCCAGCTCTAACGGCACACTGCCTCCAAATGCTCTAACATGGACCCTGCAGGTGAGCCGGGCGATCGCTGCCGGAGCGCTCAGGCGCTTCGGGAGAGGAAAGTCCGAACTCCATAGGGCGGCGTGCCGGATAACGTCCGGGATTTGAGCGTCAAGGCTCAAAGACGGCCAGTGCCACAGAAAAAATACCGCCACGGGCCTCTTCGGATGCCTGGGGTAAGGGTGAAAAGGTGCGGTAAGAGCGCACCGCGCCGCCTGTAAAGGCGGTGGCAGGGTAAACCCCACGTGGAGCAAGACCAAATAGGGAGGGAATCCGACGGTCAGACCCAGGCCGTGGATGCGTGCCTGCCCGGCGCGCGAAACCGGGTTCTCGCGTGCGGTTCTGCCGCCGCGGGTGGGAAACCTCCGGGTAGGTCGCTTGAGCGGCGCAGCAATGCGTCGCCTAGAGGAATGATCGTCCTTGACAGAATTCGGCTTACAGGCCACCTGCAGATTTGCCATCCAGGCAGGCGCCCCTTCGCGGGTGCTGGCCGCACGGGCGCACGCGCCTTCGGCGCAAAAGCGTTGCGGAAGCAAGAGGGCAAAGCGCTTTAGCGCGGGCCCTTGAATAGCAGTAACGGGTGAATTGCGGAGCGAGCCCTGGGAAGGGGCGAGCAAAGCAAGAGGGCCAAAGCGCTTTAGCGCGCCCCGTAATCTATGAGATTTACCGAGGCCATCAAAATCGCGCTGCAGTCGCTGTGGGCCAACAAACTGCGCTCAATCCTAACCCTGTTGGGCGTGATGATCGGTGTGGCCGCGGTCATCATGGTAATGACGCTCGTGAATGGCGCGAACCAATTTGTCGCGACCAAAGTATATGGCTACGGCGCCGATGTGTTTACCGCGGCCAAGCAGCCAACCGTAATTTTTAGCGACGCAGAGTTCAACCGCTACGAGAAGCGCAAAAATCTGACATTCGACGACTACCTCGACGTCGCCGCGAAGTGCAAAGACTGCCTGGCCAACGGCGCGATGGCGAACGTTACCGGAAAGGTCGTTTACAACAATCACTCGAGCACGGACACCGATATTCGTGGCTGGACCTGGTTGATGCCTTCCATCTATGGAATGAACATCGACCGGGGCCGTGGGTTCATGCCGGTCGATGAGCAGCGCCGCAACCATGTCGCGATCATCGGCTACGACATCGTCGACAATCAGATAGGCCAGGAAGACCCGATCGGCAAGGAGATTCGCGTCGATGGCGAGCAATACACCGTGATCGGCGTGGGCCAGCGCAAGGGCAAGACACTGGGGCAGAGTCAGGACAATTGGGTGGCGATCCCTCTGCCGACATTTCTGGGTGTTTATGGATCGAACCGCAGTCTGACGATCTACGGCCGGTCGAATGGGGTGGGCGACGCGCTCGATCTCGCCACCGGCGAAGTGCGCACCATCTTACGCGTACGGCGCCAGGACGCGCCCGGCGCGGACGACAGCTTCTCGATCGACACCAACGCAACCTTTATCGGCCTGTGGGAGCGCATCAGCTCGAGCTTCGCGGCTGTCGTTGTGTCTCTCGCGGCGATTTCGATCGTGGTGGGTGGCATCGTCATCATGAACATCATGCTGGTCAGCGTGACGGAGAGAACGCGGGAGATTGGTCTGCGCAAGGCGCTGGGCGCGCGCCGGGCCGACGTCCTGCTGCAGTTTCTGATCGAGTCGGGCACCGTCTCGCTGGTCGGAGGGTTGATGGGAGTCATTGGGGGAATCGTCGTCGCAAAAGCCGTGACCCTATTGGTCGGGTTCCCTTCTGAGATTCGCCTCTGGTCGGTAGCTCTAGGGCTCCTCGCCGCGACCGCGGTGGGAGTTTTTTTTGGCGTGTATCCGGCACGGAAGGCGGCGCGCTTGGATCCGATCACGGCCCTGCGCTCCGAACTTTAGAAGGCTTTTATGGCAATGAAGCTGGGGAACGCGAAAGAGGCGGGCAAGATGGCCGTCGAAACGCTGCGCGCCAATAAACTGCGCTCCGGCTTAACCATCCTCGGCATCATGATCGGCGTGGCCACCGTGATTTTGATTTCGTCGGTCGTCAATGGCCTGACGGGCAGCGTCGATGAACTGCTGCAGTCTCTGGGAACGAATGTGTACTGGGTATTCCGCTTTCCCATCTTCGGATCCCAGCCATCCCCGGAGATGCTGGCCAGAAAGCAATTGACGTATGACGACGCCATGGCCATGAAGGACCTGCCCCATGTCGTCGGGGTCGACGCGGCGCTGCAGTACCGGTCGCCTACCGGCCACTTAGGCAGTTTTTCAGTCAAATATGGGCGCCAAAAGGTCCAGAACACAATGCTCGAAGGCGATTCGGAAGACCAGCCGGAGGTCTACGACCTCGATATGGCCGAGGGGCGCTTCTTCACCGCGGAAGAGGCCCGGCGAAGGGCAAACGTCGTGGTCCTAGGCAGCGACGCGGCAGAGGCGCTGTTTGGCAAGCAATCCGCGCTCGGCAAAGAAGTCGACATCGAAGGCGATATCTTCACTGTCGTCGGCGTGGAGGGAAAGGGCAAACAGGTCTTTGGCGGAGGCAAGAATCCAAGCGACAACTCCGCGCACTTCCCACTGCAAACGTTTCGCAAGATCCACCCGGAGATCCTCGACTACTGGATCAGCGTGAGATACGACAGCCAACTGCACAAGCTTGCCGTCGAGGATGAAATCCGCGAACTGTTGCGCCGCCGCCGCAAGCTTCGCACGGACCAGCCGGATAACTTCGTCATCTTTTCCGCCACGTCGTTGCTCGATCTTTGGAACTCGCTTACCAACGGATTGTTTATATTTTTGTTCGCGGTTTCGGGCGTTGGCCTGATGGTCGGCGGGGTCGGTGTCATGAATATCATGCTGGTAAGCGTGACGGAGCGCACGCGCGAGATTGGCATCCGAAAAGCCACGGGCGCCACGCGGAAAAACATTCTCTTCCAATTTACGCTCGAGGCCGTCATCCTTTGTGCCCTGGGCGGAGTCATCGGTATTCTTGCCGGCGGCATTCTCACCGTGATCCTCCGGCTGATTCTGGGCGAGATCCTGCCGGCGCAAATGTCCATCGCATGGTCGGCGGCCGCCTTCTGTATCTCCTGCGGCATCGGTCTTCTCTTCGGCATCTATCCCGCGTGGAAAGCGGCGACGCTCGATCCGATCGAGTGTCTCCGTTACGAATGACAGTCCCCTATAAACTAGATTCGCCCCCATGTTAGCCACCGCAGTCGCCGCGATCACCACCGCCTTTACCCTTGCCGGTCTCGGCTATTACCTCCTGGCGCTCGGGAGCGCCCGCACCTTTCAACACCGATGGCGGCGCGCTCTGCCCGAGTTTGAACCGGGAGTCAGCATTCTAAAGCCGGTGAAGGGTCTCGACCCGGAGATGTACGCGAGTTTTGCGAGTCACTGCCTGCAGGACTATCGCGGTCCCTACGAGATTCTCTTCGGTGTGAGCAGTATGGACGATCCAGCGGTCGCGGCCATCAAGCAGCTGCAGGGGGAGTTTCCCGGGCGGGAGATTCGTCTGATCCTGTGTCCGGAGTCGCTGGGCGCCAACGGCAAGGTGAGCAATCTGGCCCAGATGCTCGCGCATGCGGCCTACGATTACCTGCTGATCAACGACAGCGACATCAAAGTCTCCCGCTCTTATCTAAGGCGGATCATGGCCTGCTTCCGGTTGGTGCGGCGGCCTGGAGGGCAGGTGGGGATGGTGACCGCGCCGTATCGCGGCAGGGCGCACCAGACCATTGGATCGCGCATGGAGGCGCTGGGAATCTCCACTGACTTCATGGCTGGGGTCCTGACCGCATGGCAGATCGAGGGCGGCCTGCGTTTCGGCTTGGGATCGACCTTGGCGATTTCCCGCGAGGCCCTTCAGGCCATCGGAGGTCTGGAGCCCCTGGTCGACTATCTGGCGGACGATTATGAGCTGGGCGCGCGCGTGGCGCGGAAGGGCCTGGAAGTGGCGTTGAGCAATGAAGTCGTTGAAACCTTTGTGCCGGCGTATCGCTTTCCGCAATTTCTCGCACACCAGATTCGCTGGGGACGCAGCACCCGCGATTCACGGAGAATGGGTTACACGGGCATGGTGCTTACTTATGGATTGCCTTGGGCGATGTTGAATTTCATCGCATCCGGGGCCAGCATGAGCAGTATTGCGCTGCTCTCGCTCACCCTGATGGCGCGCGTGGCGGTGGCGCTGGCCGTCGGCGTGGGAGTGGTGGGCGACGTTCAAGTGATCCGCGACCTTTGGCTTCTGCCGGCGCGCGACGTGGTGGGTATGGGCATTTGGATCTGGAGCTTTGCCGGCGACACGGTCGCCTGGCGCGGACAGCGCTTTTCCTTGAAGAACGGCAAGCTGACCCGCCTGGCCGTATAGGTGCTGGCAGTGATGGCACACGCGGTCCTGCGCGGACGGCGGGACGCGGCTTCGCCGCCAAAGCCCAATGAGTAAAGGGGTGAATTGCGGAGCGAGCGCTGGCAAGGCGCGAGCAGAGCAAGAGGGCGAAGCGCTTTAGCGCGGGCCCTGCAATATTAGGTGCTGGCCGTGATGGTCTCCCACCCTCGCTGCGCGAGGATGGGCACCCAAGGGTTGTGACGGAGACAGAAAGAAAACCGCAGATCCCCTTCGGCTGGGCTCAGGGCAGGCTCTCGACTTCGCTCGGGATGACAAGTTTGGAGGGCGAGCAGAGCCTGGCGGGACTTAGCGGCTGACCGATTGGCGTTCGGCTGCCTGCGCGGGGAAAAGGTCCAGAGTACACGTAGGAGTGTCTCCTCCCCTACAGCTGACGCGGGCTCGACGCAATATCTTTTCGGGGCCGGCATCCGGCAGGCTTGTCTGGAGCGCAGCCTGAATTGCCGCTACGGCGGGCTCCTTAAGCGTGGTTGAACCCTGCAAGAAAAGAACGGCAGGTGGGTTGGTTTGCGTCACAAGGATGTCGAAGAGCGCATCGGCCTCGGCCCCGTGCGCGCTGACCGACGGCAAAGGAACTGGTACGGTGACGGGAAGAGGCTCCGCGTCAGGGACGCCAAGATCGACCAGGCGGGTGCGAATCCCCGCCTTTTCCCCAGCGGACCCTGTGGCGCTGAGCGCCATACGATAGATGGAAATGGCGTCCTGGACGCGATGCTGCTGCTCATAGATACGGCCAAGATGAGCGCCGAAGGATCCCCGCGGGTCAAGCTCCCAGGCGGCGCGTGTATAGGTTTCTGCCTGGGGCAGTTTGCCCTCGCGGAAGTAGACCACGCCAAGGGTAAGCCAATAGCGGCTGAGCATCGTCATCTGCGAGAAGCCTTCGGCGGGGGCGCCCTTGAGGTCAAGATTGGCGGTCCGCTCTTCTTCGATCTCGACCGCCTCATTGGCGAGCAAATGCGCGTCGGGAAGATCGATCTTACCCATAGCCAATTTGTAGGCGACATCGTTCTTGAGCGCCGGATCCGAGGCGTTCCGGGCAGCTTCGATTTCCTGCGCCTGGGCATCGGAGACAGGAGAAGCAGAGGGAGCCAAAAGATCGGGTCGCTCCTGCACGGTATAACCTGCGGGGACCTCAAACAGCGCGGCGTCCGGCTCCTCACGACGTATGTTGGTAAGGTCGACCATCCGATTGCCGACGCGGGGGTCCTGATCGATCTCTCGGATGAGGAACTTGAGTTCCGGAGCAACCCAGACATCAGCGGTGATCACGATAGGCTGGTCATTCCCGATCTTGCCCACTGGAATCGTGCTGGTCCCTCTCTCGCCGACGAGAAGAAGCTTGTCCCGGGTTTGACGGCCGAGTTCCGTTGTTGTGACATTCTCCGGATTGATCGGTCCCTGGCCTGCGGTTGCACGCGGCAAAGGTAGAAAGCTGACGGTGACCGTCCCGTTAGGTGGGATGTGGGTCAGGGTCGCTATCTTGGAGTTCGTAGTCCATCGGACTGCGGTGTGTTGAACTGGATCGATGACGTATATCATCGTCATCGGATTGGGCACCGCTAGATCGTTAGGTACCAAGGCGCCTTCAAAGCGTTCTAGCCCATTGGTTGAACGATAAACACGACCCTTCATCTCCTGTGTCAGGGTGATGCTGTTTGGAAGTTGCTGGACAATACGTATGCTCTGATCGGCGGAGAATGGTAGCCCGGTGACCGGCTGCGGCTCTGTTTTGCCAATGTGGATCGTGAGTGAAACCGCCTGGCCAAGCGCGGCAGAGGCGGCCGGGAACAGAGCAAGGAGCGCCAGGAATCTACCAAGGGACAGCATAGGAAGGTATCTCAGGGATGCGCGCCGATTATAGACGCACTTTGATTACAGGCGCACCCTTTTTCGGCGGTGCTTGCGCTTCGCGCCGTTTTAGCGCGGGCCCTGGCAATCGACGTTGCTGAGGATCTCCTTGCCGCCGCTCTTTGCGACCACGCAGACGCGGCCGGGGAGGGTGGGAGCGTTCTCGATCTCCGTCCAAAGAAAAACGGGCTGCGGCCCGCTCCAGATCTGGCGAAAGGATGCGTCATCGTCGAAGATGTGTGGCGCATCCGCGAAGAAAGAGCCGTACCAGAGATTCGACGAGCGCCCGTTGAGAATGCGTACCTGGCGGCGCAGATAGAAGCCGAGGGTGGAGCCCGCCTCGTATTCGCCGTTGATTTCGACAATGCTGGCCGGGCTCAACCGCGGACGAATGGCGTCGGCGAGGACCTTCGAGGAGAGCACCGGAGAGAACGTTACCAACGCCATGTGCGTGGCGAGCAGAAAGAGCCCCATCATCCCGGCCAGCGCCCCGTTCGCCAGCCTGGCGTGGCCGCGGCGGCAGAGGAGCAGGTTGGCGACGGTGCCCCCAAGCAAAGCGCCGGCGGTAATCAGCAAAGGCATGCGGAAGGCGCTCATGGCCCGGGTGCTGAGGTCGAGAAAATGGCCTAAGGAAAGCGCGTAGTCACCTGGATTTTGCGAGAGCAGCGTGGAAAGATCGGTGCCGGGAGAGGGCGGCGTGGCGCGCAAGGCAATCCAGCCGGCGACCAGTGCGCCGGCGACGCCCAGAATCGCGAGCCCAAGCGCAACGCGGCCGGCTGCGATTCGCGCGCGGCTGTCCGCGGGTGAGGACTCCTCCTCCGCCAGCCAAGCCCCGATCAAGAGAGCCAGGGGCGGCAGGGCCGGGAGGGAATAGTATTCCTGGCGCGTCGAAAAGCTGAAAAAGACCAGGACGAACGCGGCCCAGAGAACGAGCAGGGCTCGGGCCTGATCGCTCTTCGAGAGCGCCGCGCGCGCGATCATCCGCCTCCACGGAACTTTGCCCAGAGCGTGCAGGATATAAGCGATCCAGGGCATCAGAAAAACAACAAGCAAACCCCAGAAGAGCGCGAGCGGAACCGTGTCATAGTCGCGGGGGACGCGCTCGTTCAGATAACGCAGGTACTGCTCGTTGATGAAATAGAACCAAAAGAAGCCATGGACATTGCCGGCGGAGGGCATTGAGCCCACGAGGTGGCCTTGCGCCGGATTTTGCACTCCAGCCGCGATATGCCAAGGCACGGCCGCCGCCAAAAAGACCAGCAGGCTCGAAACCGGATGCCAGCGCCGCAGATGACCGAGGTCGCGTGTGAGCAAGAGAAACAGCACCACGATGGCCAGCGGAAAGACGACCCCAATGAGGCCTTTGGTGAGCACGCCGAGCGCGCAAGCCAGAGCGAATCCCCAGGCCGTCGAGCGCGAAGGCCGCTCCTCTTCAAGCGAGCGCCAGAATAGAAGCATGGCGAGCGAGAGCCAGAGACAGACGATGACGTCTGGAATCATGATCCGCGTGTAGATGAAGATGCCAAAGGAGGTGAGCAGAATGAGCGCGCCATAAAACCCCGCCGCAGCGGAGCCGAAGAGGCTGCGGCCCGCGGCATAAGTAACGAGAAAGAGCGCAAGCGCGAAAAGCGCGAGTGGCAGTCGCGCCGCCCAATCCTTGGGGCCGAAGGCGCGAAAGCTAAGCGCCATGCCCCAATACATGAGCGGAGCTTTTTCGAGGTAGCGGATGCCGTTGGCGTGGAGCGTGATCCAGTCATGCCGAACCATCATCTCGCGCGCCACCTCCGCGTGCACGGAGTCGGCGTCATCCAAAAGCGGCGGGCTGAAGAGGGTGAAGCTTGAATAGAGTAAAAGCCAAAGAACGGTGAGCGCGAGGATGACGGTTCGGGCGGGATGCTGCGCTCGCGCTGGGATAGAGCTTTTCTCCTGATAGTGTAAAGGCCCATTATAAGTTGGAGGTTTCTAAGATTAGAGGGCCCGCGCTAAAGCGCTTTGCCTGAACAGTTGTCAGTTGTCAGTGCTCAGCGGCCAGCAATTCGCTTTCCGTTCAACACCGCAGAAGTTGGGGCGCGAAGCAACCACTATGGCCGCGAAGCGGCGCCTGCCTGGATGGCAAATCCCGGCGCCCGCCCGGATGGCAAATCCCGCCTATAGTAGGAGAGAGATTTTTTGCGGATTGCGAGCGATGGCGGCGGAATCAAGAGCGGCAGGGACAAGCGACGGGCTGGGAACGGGCACGACTCTGCTCTACAACGACTGGTATCCGGCGTTACGCAGCAACGCGCTCGGTGGCCGCGCGATGTCCAAGGCGATGCTTCTAGGCATCCCGCTCGTGCTCGGACGCAAAAAAGATGGCAGCCTCTTTGCCATGCGCGATAACTGCCCGCATCGCGGCATTCCTCTTTCCTGCGGGCGGTTCGACGGCAACACTGTCACCTGCAACTATCATGGCTGGGCCTTTGAGCCGGTGTCGGGCCAGTGCATGGAGATTCCGTCGCTCACCCGCCAGGATGCCTTTCCGCCGCGCATCTACGCCACGGCCTTCCCTTGCCGGGAGGCGGACGGATATGCCTGGGTGTATGTGCCCGAACCGGGCAGCGGCCGAGTGAGCATGGAAGCGCGAGAGGCGCTTTGTCCGGTTCCGGAAACACCGAAGTTCGGCGGCAAGTACCGCAGCGCGCATCTGGTGGCGGCGCTACCCGCCAACGTGGATCACGGAATCATCGGCCTCATGGACCCGGCGCACGGCCCCTTCGTACATCAGGCATGGTGGTGGCGCTCCGGGCGCAGCATCCATGAAAAAGAAAAGCATTTTGAGCCAATCCCCCAGGGCTTTCGCATGTCCGCGCATGTGCCCTCGGCGAACAGCGCACCGTACAAGCTGCTCGGCGTGTACGGCAAGCCCATCCGAACGACGATCGATTTTGTGCTGCCCAACCGGCGCTATGAAACGATCCGTTGCGGCGAGAAGTGGTTTTCCTCGCTCACAACGGTGACGCCGACGGCTGCGAACGAGTGCCGCATCGATGTCTATGCGGCCTGGAATGTCTTTTACGCGGTGCCGTTTGTGACTCCCGTGGCCAAATTCTTCGGCAAACGCTTTGTGCGCCAGGATCAGCTCACGATGATTCAACAAGCCGAGGGGCTGAAGTTCAATCCAGGCTTGATGCTGATTGACGACGCGGATCGCCCGGCGAAGTGGTATTTTGCCTTGAAGCGCGCGCGGCTCGAGTCGGAAAAGACCGGCCGGCCGATGGAACACCCGATGGACGGTCCAGTGACTCTCCGCTGGAGTTCCTAGCGGCGAAAGGCTTCGGAGATGGCCGCGGGCAATCGTTGATCGAGCTTTCCCGATCCCTCCCCCAGTTCTTTCCAAGGATCGGAGCGAAGCCGGCTCTTCCAGGCGGCAAAGTCGGCGATCGGGAAGCGTGGCCGCTGGGCGGTTTTCAGCTCCGTCCAGCGCAGCGGAAGCGCCGCCGTCAGGCCCGGCCGGGCGCGTGACGAATAAGGAGCGATCGCGGTTGCGCCCCGCTCATTCCGCATGTAATCGATAAAGATCTTGTTTTTTCGCGCCGCTTTGGTCATTTTGCTGATGTAGAGTTTGCCGTTGTCGCTTTCCATCTCGAGTGCGAAAGCTTGCGCGAAGGCTTTGATCACGCTCCAGTCGTGCTCCGGCCGCAGCGGAGCGACGACGTGCAGCCCCTTTCCGCCCGTCGTTTTCAAAAAACTCTTGAGCCCGAATTTGTGTAGGCGCTCCTGAACTTCACGGGCGGCGTCGGCGAGCGTTCGCCAACTCACCGCTTCATCCGGATCGAGGTCGAAGATCAGGCGGTCGGGATCTTCGAGATTGGCGTTCGTCGATCCCCATGGGTGGATTTCGAGCACGTTCATCTGCGCCAGGCCAGCGAGCGCTTCTGCTGTCGAGAGCGTGACATAGTTCTCCGAGCCTTTGCCATTCTTGTTGGGGACGGCAATCGTGTCCACTCCGGCAGGCATGCCGCGCGTCCAATGCTTTTGGAAGAAACATTGATGGGCAACGCCTTCCGGGCAGCGAACGAGCGAGAGGGGTCTGAGGGCAACGTGCGGCAACATGTCTTCGGCGACTGCGAGATAGTAGTCGACGAGCGCTTGCTTGGTGACCTTTGTTTCGGGATCGATAACTTTGTCCGGATGGGTAACGCGGATCGCCGGCGCCTTCTTTGCTTGTGTTGTTGAAGGGGCGCGTTTCGCGGCCGAGGCGGAGCCGGTAGCAAGCTTCTTCGAGAGCCGGGAGTCGGGTTCTTCCCGGCGTACCTCCGCCGCGGCTTTGTCTTCGCGGATGCCTTTGAAGCTGGATTGGCGAACGAGGCCATCCGCCGTCCAGGCGCGGAACTGTACCTCGGCGACCAACTTCGGTTGCGTCCAAACGGCGCCGCGCCGCGCCTCCGCCGGAACTTCCGCGAAGGCCGGCTTCGGACGCCGAAGCGCCTCCAGCCGCTCGCGTAATTTCCGGGAGGAATCCTCCGAGAAACCGGTGCCGGTACGTCCGGCATACTTAAGCTGGCGGCCTTCGTAATATCCCAGCAGCAGAGCGCCGATGCCCCCTGAGCGGTTTTGAGCGCCAGTCGCCGGCTGAGTGAAGCCGCCGATGACGAACTCCTGCTTGCGAATGCACTTGACCTTGATCCAGGATGAACTGCGTCCGGCGGTATAGTGTGCCGCGCTTTGCTTGGAAACAATGCCCTCCGCGCCCAGATGGCAGGCTTGCTCGAAGGTCTCTCGGCCATTCCCTACAACGTGCTCGCTCAGGCGTATGCTCCCGTCGGGGGGAAGCGTCTCCACCAGGTCAGCCAGCAGTTGTTTGCGCTGAATCAGCGGCTGGTTGCGCAGGTTATATCCATTGAGGTGCAGCAGGTCGAAGACAAAGTAATTCAGCGGGCTGGGCTTGCTTTCGTCAAAAGCCGCTTGCAATGCGGCAAAACTCGTCTCGCCCGACTCCGTGAGAACGACGACTTCTCCGTCGAGAATGACCCCATCGATCTTCAGCCGCTCGAGCTCTTTCGCGATCTCCGGCATGCGGTGGGTCCAGTCGAGTCCACTGCGAGTGAAAAGGCGCACCTCGGAGCCGGCGGGTTTCGAGCGCTGCATATGCGCCTGAATGCGATACCCGTCGAGTTTGAGCTCGTGGATCCACTCCTCTCCGCGGGGAGCTTGCGAAGCTTGTGCGGCGAGCTGCGGCGGGAGGAAGTCAGGCAGGAGCTCGCGCTTCCCGGGGAGGTCCACAGGGATGGATGGCGAGGGCTTCCCCTGACTCTGCCGCCCATGCAGGGCCGTTTTTCCCGCAGGCGCTCTCTCCGGGCGATTCGATTGCCAGACGTGGTCCTCGTCCCGCGCGATGGCCTCGAGATCCCGCTTGGTCGCGACGCTGTCGGGGGCTTCTTCAGTAATCGCGGGGTCGCCTGGCTTGCGTTCATACTCGTCGTGTTCCTTGATCAGCAACCAGTTGGGCTTGCTCTCCTTCGCGGCACGTCCCCCCATCCGGACGAGAACCCATTTGCCCCGCAGCTTTTTCCCATAGAGGATGAACTTGAGCATCCCCTTCTCTAAGCCCTCATCCGGATCGCCCAACGGCTCCCATGTTCCCTCATCCCAGAGCATCACCGTACCGCCGCCATATTGGCCTTTTGGGATAGCGCCTTCGAAGCCGCCATATTCCATCGGGTGATCTTCAACCTGCACTGCCAATCTCTTGTCAGCCGTTACATAGCTCGGACCTTTGGTGACCGCCCAACTCTTCAAGACCCCATGCAGTCCCAGGCGAAAGTCATAATGCAGGCGGGTTGCCGCGTGTTTCTGGATGACGAATGGGAGTCCGCTGGCGGCCTTTTTGCGCGCTTTGCCTTCCGCGGCGCGGCTGCCGCCCGGCGGCTCCGCCGTTGCTGCGAAATCGCGCATCTGGCGATAGCGCTCGAGCTGCCGGTCGATCAGGTCCGAAGATTTCTTCGTCATGGTTGTATGGGGAGGGCCCCGGAATCCTCGACTGACTAGGATGCACTGGACCGAGAGATGAGCACTACGTTTCGATCTATTTCGATATATCATGATCCGCCGAGGAGGGCGCACCAAATGGTGACGGGTACGCGCGAAGAGATCCGGATTGGGCAGTTGGCGATTCGATTCCTGGTCGAGGGCCATGAGTCGGGAGGTTCAGTCGCGGTCTTCGAGTTCGATGTAGCGGCCGGAGCGAAGGTGCCGGTCGCGCACAGCCACGATGCCTATGAAGAGACGATCTATGGCCTCGCTGGGGTACTGACTTGGACGGTGGACGGATGCCGGAGCGAGCTCGGTCCGGGCGAGGCGCTTTTGATACCTCGCGGAGCGGTCCACCGCTTCGACAACTTTCACTCGACCGACGCGAGGATGCTCGCAATCGTCACCCCCGGCATCCTTGGGCCAGACTACTTCCGCGAAATGGCGGCTGTACTCAAAGCCGCGGCTGGCGGCCCGCCCGACCGCGCAGCGCTGGTCGAAGTGATGCGGCGCCACGGCCTCACGCCGGCGCCGTAGAAGCGCCCGGACCGGGCTCTCGAATACTATAGAGAGAATGACACTTTCATCGGCCAAGGACGCGACTGAGCGGGCTGCCGTCCTCTCATCCGCCAGGCGCATCGTCATCAAGCTCGGCACCAACGTCGTGATCAACGACGACGGTAAAGTAGCTTTTGGCCTGCTCTATAGCCTTGTCGAATCCATTGCCAACCTACGCCGTCAGGGAAAGGAGGTTTTGCTCGTCACCTCCGGCGCGGTTGCTTTGGGCGTCGAGCGCCTCGGCCTCGAAGAGCGGCCGAGAGACCTGTCCCGCCTCCAGGCCTGCGCCGCCATCGGCCAGAGCCGCCTCATGTCCATCTACGACGACGCCTTCGCAAAACTCGATCGCCAGATTGCCCAGATTCTTCTCACCGAGGACGATTTCCGCGATCGAACGCGGTACGCCAATCTGCGCGCGACCTTCGCGGCGCTCCTTGAGCTCGGCGTCATCCCGGTTATCAACGAGAATGACACTGTCTCCACAATGGAGCTCGAACAGCCCAAGGGTCCCCCTCGGCAGGAACGCATGTTCGGCGATAACGATAAGCTCTCCGCGCTGGTCATGACGCACATCGACGCCGATCTGCTGATTTTGCTTTCCGATGTGGAGGGTCTCTACGATGGCAATCCCAACCTTGGGAAGCCGGCGCTGATTGAACGCGTCGATCGAGTCACGGACCGGATACGCGGCTTCGTCCAGGGCGGCAACGGGCGCGGGCGCGGCGGCATGCTGAGCAAGCTCGAGGCAGCCGGCGTCGCAATGGAAGCGGGCCGCTGCGCGATCATCGCCAATGGACGAACGCCGCGTGTGATCGAGCGTATCTGCGCGGGGGAGAAGATAGGGACGCTTTTTCTCGCGGAGAGAACGGCATGACGTCCCCTGTCCGTCAAGCCGGTGAATCCGCCAAGCGGGCAGCTCACGCACTCGCTTCGCAGCCGCCGGCAGTGCTCAACGGGGCATTGCTCGCGATCGCCGAATTGCTCGAAGCGAATGGCGGCAGCATTCTCGAGGCAAACCAGCTCGACCTCGTAGAGGCCCGTCAACTCGTTGAGCGTGGGGAACTCTCGTCCTCGGCGGTCGACCGCCTGCGTCTCTCGCCCCAGAAACTTAGAGAGATGGCGGCCTCGGTGCGCGCTATCGCGTCGCTACCCGAGGTCCTGGGCAAGGTCCTCGACCGGATCGAACTCGATACCGGCCTTGATCTCGAAAAGATCAGCTGCCCGTTGGGGGTGCTTGCCGTGATCTTCGAAGCCCGCCCCGATGCCGTCACCCAGATCAGCGCTTTGGCCATCAAGTCCGGCAACGCCGTCATCCTCAAGGCTGGCAAAGAGGTCGAGCGCACGGCCGTGGTTCTAGTCGGCCTAATTCGCAGAGCTCTTGCGGCTTCGAACCTCCCTGAGGACGCGGTCTTGCTCGTCCTCGGCAGAGAGGCCGTCGCGGAACTCCTGAAGCTCTCGGAGCTGGTCGATCTCGTTATTCCGCGGGGATCGAAGGCCCTCGTCGAGTACGTTCAATCCGCCACCCGAATCCCTGTCCTAGGCCACGCCGAAGGCATCTGTCACATTTATGTCGATGAGTCCGCCGATACGGCTTTAGCTCTCGATGTGATTGAAGACGGAAAGACCGACTATCCCGCGGCCTGCAACGCGGTTGAGACCGTTCTTGTCCACCGGGCCATCGCCGCCCAGTTTCTGCCGCTGTTAGGCGAACGCATGAGCGCGGCCGGCGTTCGCCTGCTTGGCTGCGAGCAGACACAGGCCATCCTTACCGGCGCCCAGACCGGCGTCCAGGCCGGGGTCCCGGTCGAGCCCGTCGCCCGGTGGAATACCGAATACTGCGATCTCATACTTGCCGTGCGGGTAGTGCCGGACATGGACGCGGCCATCGAGCACATCCACCGCTACGGTTCCGGGCATACTGAGTCGATTTTGACGGCAAACCATGAGCGCGCCGAACGGTTTTTGCGGGAAGTCGATGCCGCGGGCGTCTACCACAATGTGTCCCCCCGGTTTGCGGATGGTTTCCGCTATGGCTTTGGCGCCGAGGTAGGCGTAAGCACGAGCAAGCTACACGCCCGCGGGCCTGTGGGCCTTGATGGATTGACGACCTATAAATATCTTCTGCGCGGCGAAGGCCAACTCGCCAGGAGCTACCATGGAGACGCCGCCCGGCCGTTTCTCCACCGTCGTCACGAGTTCTGACGAACAGGCCTCCGGATTCGCGCAACGAACCTCAATCAGACTTCATCCGCGTACGGCTTCGAAGTCGATGGTGATCTTGACCTCATCGCCGATCATTACGCCGCCGGTTTCCAGAGCTGAGTTCCATGTCATCCCAAAATCCTTGCGGCTCAACTTTGTAGTTGCGGAGCCTCCGATTCGTTGTTTTCCCCACGGGTCGCTGACTTCCGGTGTGAGATCTTCCACATCGAGCACGATCTCGCGGGTTACGCCGTGAATCGTCAGATCGCCTTTCACTTTTCCGCCGTCCTGTCGCGGCTCAACCTGCTTGCTGCGAAAAATTAGCGACGGAAACTTCTCCACGTCGAGAAATTCGGCACTTTTTAGATGGCCGTCGCGCTGGTCGTCACGCGTGTGGATTGAAGAAGCATCGATTGTGGCATCGACGCTCGAATCCGCGGGATTCTCGGGATCGAATCGTATCGTGCCGGTGATCTTGGTGAATTCCCCGCGTACATTCGAGACCATCAGATGGCGAACGCTAAAGTGCGCGGAAGTGTGGGCTGAGTCAATCTCATACGCTGCCTGTGACATGAGTCTGTTTCCTTTTCCTATTTCTATTGAGACCCTTCATGGTTCGATGCCGAGCCTTTCGGCGGTGGTCCAAAATCTTATCAAGACCAGATGAAAATTGGCTGCCGGCACGCCGGAATAGAGCATTTCACCTGTGGGTTTAGATCGGAGAGAGGTTCTGGAGGGCGAGTCCCGTATCATCATGAGGACGGCATCCCGCCGACCATCCAGTGGAGCTTGAGCCATCGAAGGGACGACACTCTATGTTCTTTCAGTCTTGTTCATTGCGACCGCGCTCCGATCCTCGCTAGGGTTTGGCGAGGCTCTGATTGCTGTCCCACTGCTTGCATTCCGTATTCCCATCACAATCGCAGCACCCCTTGCCGTGCTTGTCTCCGTTACGATTGCCGCCGTCATCATTCTGCAAGACTGGCAGAAGATTCTCTTCCGCAGTGCCGCGTGGCTCATCGTTCCCACCATCTTTGGGATCCCCTTTGGCCTGCTTTTGCTGAAAAGCAGCCATCAACGCGGTGTGAAGACAACACTCGCTGCTTTGTTGCTGGCCTTCGCGCTCTATTCGCTTGCCGGCAAACAAGGGGTCCGGCTCGCCGAAGACAGCCGTCCATGGCTATTACTCTGTGGTTTCCTGGCTGGAGTGCTGGGAGGAGCTTATGGAATGAATGGGCCGCCACTGGCCATCTATGGAGCGATGAGACGCTGGTCCGCGCGGCATTTCCGCGCTACGCTTCAGGGCTATTTTCTCCCCGCAGGAGTGCTCAGCCTCATCGGTTACAAATTGACCGGTCTATGGACACCATCTGTGACCCATCTCTATCTCATTTCTCTACCGGTCATCGTGCCTACGATATTTCTGGGCAGGGCGCTCAATCGCCGCTTGCAGCCTGAGGTTTTCCTCCGCTACGTTTATGTTGGCCTGGCGCTGATTGCCTGTCTTCTCTTCGTTCAGGCCATGCACGGAGCCTGACAGCGAGTTCAAGGGCATCAGTTTTGGCCTCACAGGCCCCACTGTCAGATGAGTCGCCCCCGGGGGGTGGTCCCGGGAGTAGCCCCTGGCTCTCACCGTGCATGCTCGATTCTCTTCAAAATTGAAGGGCCCGCGCTAAACAGACTACGGGAAAACAGATTGGCGGCCTGTTGAATGCACAAGACCTAGCGTGACTCATTGCCGATGCAGACATTCTTTAGCGCCTCGCTTGTTGCTTCGGCGCGTTTTCCCGCAGACTGTCGCGCTTTGCCCTCTTCCTTGCTCGCGCCTTGCCAGCGCTCGCTCCGGAATTCACCCTCTTCAGTACAAAAAGAAGGACTGCGCGAAGATATAGGTCATTGTTGCGATGTAGAGGCCAAGAGACGCTGCTGTCAGAATGTATGTTTTCAAGCTCATGTTCGTTTCCCCCAAGGTAGATTCGTACAAAGTGTTCAACGGAAATCCCTCTTTGGTTGTAGGCGATCCTGCTCCATTTCGCCATTGCTTATTTCACCATCGCGGGACAGCAGTAACTCGATTCCGGGTACATTAGAAACGTCGAAGAGCGTGTTTCATATACGGGCTAGCGGATCCCAGACGCCGCACGAGCCCCGCATCGGCGGCGGGTCTCGCTCGTTGCAAGGGAAAGCCCGGGAGATTTATGAAACACGCTCTAGCCTTGTTCCCATCCGCACTGACGCACAGATCGATGTGGGCCAAGGCCAGGAGGAAATATGCCGGGTGAAGGAAATGCAATAGGGCCAAGAGTGACCTTGCACGCGGTTTCAAGCCTTGATGGTTTCATCGCGAGGAAGGACAACAGTGTCTCCTGGCTCGATGTCAAAGGAAGCGTCTACGAAGCCGGGATTTCCATTTCGAAGGAAGAAGCCGCGACCTTCGTCAGAGCCATAGACTGTTACGTACTCGGTTCTCGCACGTATGAACACGCACTTGAGCTGGGCTGGCCATATGGCGATACTCCGGCGGTAGTGGTGACCGGCAGAGAATGGCCACCGGCGAAGGAGAGCGTCGAGTTCTATTCCGGTGATCTCGAAACGCTCGTTCACGTGAAACTCGCGCCGCGGTTTCGAAACATCTGGCTGGTGGGTGGGGCCATGTTATGCCAGCGTTTTCTCGAACTCGGCCTAGTGGACGAAATCAGGTTGACGATAGCCCCTGTTCTATTGGGTGACGGACTCCGGCTATTCGGTGGCGCCCTGACGGAGGAGAGGTGGGATTTGAAGAACGTGGCCGCTTACAAGAACGGTTTTGTTGAGCTATCTTACTCAGCTTCGAGCGCCTAAGACAGCTTCTAGCCCTTTCGCGGCTTCTTCGGCACGTAGGCGAGGAGTCGGCGCGGATTGTCCACCATGATCGTGTGAAGCTGCTCGTCCGTAGCGCCGGCCGCTTTCACCTTGGGAACGAACACGGTCAGAGTCTTCGCATAGCCGGGGCCGCCGGCGTGTTTGGTCTGCGACAGGGCCGAGAAGTCAGACGAAAACAACAAATTGTTCACGAAACCGGCCTCGAGCAGCGCCATCACCATGGGGACCTGTTGTGCGTCGCCAGGGCCGCCCTGCCGGTCGATGCCGATAAAGCATCCGCGCCGGCAAAGCGCCCTCTGGACTTCGACCTTTGGGTCGACGAGGTTGCCGACGTGCCCGATCACAATGTGTTTGGGGTCTGCTCCGGCGTCCTCCAGCAGATCGAGCTGTTCGAGCGCCGATTTACCAGGAATGCCGGTGTGCGTGACGATCGGCATATTGGTCGCGGCCTGTGCGCGGGCGACGGCTCGGAAAACCTTCCTCTCGTCTGCCGTGATCCAGTCCCATGAACCAATCTCGCCCCACGCGCCAATAGGCTCCGTTTCCACCTGCTTCATCAGCGCGTCGAAGACCTGGTTCTCGCTCCAGCCGGCAATCTCGGGCGGATAGAAAGGGTGAGAGTAAAATCCGCCGCCGGCCACGATCGGAAGCCCGGACTTGGTGGAAATCGCCTTCAGGAAATTGATGTCCCGCCCCATGTCGGGATGACCGGCGTCCAGGATGCAGGCGATTCCATCTGCTTTGGCGGCGCTCATCTCGCCGGCCATCAGATCCTCGTCACGCATGAAGTACGGGCCTGGGGGCGGCGGCGGCGCCGGTCGAGGAGGCAGGAGAGTCTCTCCATTGGCTTCGCGTGTGGCACGCGAGGCATCATTCCACCGCGTCAAGAAATCCGGTGCGAGCGACATGTGCTCATGGAAAAGCGTCGCGCCGCCTGCCAGATCCTCCGGCGCGTAGTCTTTCAGCACGGTGCGAATGACGGCCCCTTTGGGAAAGGTGGGGGTGTCCGCCAAGGCGAATTTTGGGAGCGCCGCGGCGACCGCCGCCGCACCCAGCAGTTGGAGGAGTTCACGGCGCGAGAGAGGCGTTTGACTCGAAGAAGCGGTAGCCATAGATGATAGCTCCTATCATTCACTCGTCTTCAACTCGTCTTCGAAATGTAGTTCACCCTGTAAGTGAACAACAGGCGCAATGCTCGCGCTGGTTATGATTGCTTGACGTCAGCCCGGCGAAGCTCCTCGCTCAGGATGACGGCTTCGGCGATTTCACGCATATTCTTTCTGCGCTGGCGGCTTTCCTTTTGCATCATGCGATAGGCCTGTTCCTCATCAACGCCCAACTCGCGCTGCAGCATGCCCTTGGCTCGCTCGACCAGCTTGCGCGTTTCGAGCTGGCTGGATAGGAGGTTATTTTCGCTCTCCAGTCGCGCCATTTGGACTTCCGCGCCCACCAGGAATCCTACCATCGAGATCGTCTGCACCTCCCACGGCGTGTAGTGGTGCGCCTTGCGATGTTGGACATTGATCACACCGACAAGCCGTCCGCGGGTAAGAATCGGCACGGACAGAAACGCCTCGAAGGAATCTTCTGGAAGATCCTTGAAGAATTGAAAACGGGGGTCGCGCAAGGCTCCTGTATCGATGCAGACCGGCTCCTGATGTTCCGCGACCCAACCGGTAATTCCTTGGCCCACTCTCAGACCGAGGTGGTCGATGACTTCGGGGTGCGGATTCTTCGAGGCGCGCAGCACCAAATGGTTCTCTTCGAGCACATAGATAAAACAGGAGTCGCAGCGCAACAACCCTTCGATAAAACTCACGATCTGATTGAGAACGGAGTGCAGCGGGTCAGACGCGGCCATTCTGCGGCCAATCGCGTGCATGAGCTCAATGGCGTTGGCCTGCTGCATCCCTTGCGGGTGTGCGGAGGAGTCGATCTCCCGCTCGGTTGCGGGGAATGAAGCGGGCACCGGAGCAGCGGGCACCAGAGCAGGGGGGACCGGAGCAGGGGAGACCGGAACGGGGTTCGCGCGGCCAGTTGCGGACGGCGAACCGGTTTTTATCGCCGCGTGCAATTGTGCTGCCAGGGTGGTTCGCGCTGCCGGTCCGCGTTTCTCTTCGAGCAGCCTGACGGCACGCTCGGAGGCCTCGTTCATGAGAAAGCCCATCTTGGGATGCGATGGCTCGAAATCGGGCCGGACGTCATATTGCGCCAATTCCTCGGATGTGCTCGGCCCGATCGAGAGCACCACCGTATTCCGCATACCTTCGCGCAAAGCCTGCACCGCGCCCATTTCTTCTGCCACCTGGAAGAGGTGAGTTACCTGGACAGCCGTGAGAAAGACGATGACATCCACGTCACCGGCGGCAATGGAGCGGATGGCATTTTTAAGCGGTTCCAGGTCAGCCGGCAATGCCCACTGGTAGACCGGCACACGCGTCCACTGTACGCGGTGATCGGAGAGTGCCGTCAGCAACTCGGGATTCGTGGTTCCATACTCTTGAACCGCGGCCCGGAGACCTTCGAGCGAAGGACCAAATGCATCATCGAGCGCGCCGATCATCTCATGCCAGGTGCAGGGCTCGGGGGCCGCGACCGCGATGGGCACATCCAGCTCCCGCAGCGCCGCGCTCACCTTGGGTCCACGGCTGGCTACCTTGACCTTCCGTAATGCTTCGAGAAAGCGGTTCCGGTCATAGCGCGACTC
Organism: uncultured Acidobacteriaceae bacterium; assembly: GCA_963746665.1. Classification (GTDB taxonomy): domain Bacteria; phylum Acidobacteriota; class Terriglobia; order Terriglobales; family Acidobacteriaceae; genus PALSA-350. Next base: position 67,574 of record CAVVBW010000003.1, read on the forward strand.
AACGATCTCCATTAGCCGGCGCACGCCGACGCCGGTAAGGAAGATGACCAGGTCAAAATCGCCGTGGATCAGGCGGTCCGCGAATTCCAGCGCTTCATGATTGGAATCGAGCGAAACTTCACGCATGGCGGGAACGACGGTCGGGAGGCCGCCGTAGGTGCGGATCAGTTTTGCGATCTCCTTAGCGCGGCGGCTTTCGAGCGCCAGAACCCGCAAACCCTGGAAATTCCCGGTTGCCATTCTTCATTCTTCACCGAAATCGGGCAGAAGTGCGAGAAAAATCGCTCATTCTGCAAGCACCTGGATTAGGTAATTGTGGCGGGGGCCATCGGAGCGAGGCCAAAGAGCCGTTCATCAAAGAGCAACCCACATCTTGCTAAAATCACTGCCCGAAAGAGACTCCATGGCACAAAACTTCATCTCTGGGATCGATCTATCCAGGCTGTTTTTTGAAGAGGCCGTTGATTCGCTCCTGAAGGAGAATTTTCCCGATGTGAACGTCTCTGCGGCCCTAGCGGGCGATGGCTCGGAAGTACTTGGGTATGACGACCCGATATCGACAGATCATGATTGGGGGCCACGCCTTCATTTGTTTCTCCCGGAGAGCGAGTTCGATACACGGGCAGCGGCCATCAGTGACATGCTCGACTGTCGTCTCCCCCATGCGTTCATGGGTTATGCCGTAGGTTTCTACGATCGTGGCCGCCCCAAGGGGGCTCGATATCAAGGAACGCTGCTTTGGATCAGTGAGACATGGAGTTGAGATTTTTACTGTCCGCTCATTTTTCAAGAAGTATCTGTATATCGATATAACCGCCGAGGAACCGATCGGTGATTTAACGTGGCTAGGGCTACCGGAACAACAACTCCTGACGACCACTGCGGGCGCGGTTTTTCGCGATGACACAGGAGATTTAGCTTCGGCACGGAACAAGCTCGCATACTTTCCGGATGATATTTGGCTTCATATGCTCTCCTGCCAATGGTTTCGGATTGCGAAGGAACAGCCGTTCGTCGGTCGGTGCGGCGAGGCAGGGGACGAGCTCGGATCGGCGATCGTCGCTGCTCATCTGGCACGGGATTTGATGAGGCTTTGCTTCCTCATGGAGCGTCGATATGCTCCCTACCCAAAGTGGTTTGGAAGGGCTTTTAGCCTCCTGCCACATTCAGGCCGGGTTGCGGAGGCACTTCGGGAGTAACGAGAGCATCTACGTGGCAGGAGCGTGAACGCCTGCTATGCCAAGCCTGTCTTGAAGCCGGGGAGGTGCATCGCCGGTTAAGCGTTCCGGGGAATGTGCAAGCCGTGATTATACCTTTTGAAACCAGGCATTATCGCGTCGTCAATGCTTTTGAGTATGTCGCGGAGATCAGGCGGCAGATTGTCAAAGACGAGGTTCGCAATCTTCACTTTCGATGTGGTGGAATCGATCAGTTCGTCGATCATCCGGCTGTCTTATATCACTCGGGTTATTGCCAATCCATAGTAGACGTAATCCACAATCTATGGCGTTGAGGCGTCGTGCCTCATCTATCTTCAATCGCATCCTCAGATGCATAGCCGTCGAGTCCGAGTCAGATACCCGGCCACTTGGCAGCTTTGGGCATGGTTGGAGCCGGGAGCCTTCGGCGACCGCCGATACCAGCGGGATGTCTACTGAACCACGGCTGGCGTATCTGCTGAATAATTACCGCTGGTGAATCCGATCTGAACTGATATAAACTTCCGCAGTTGGGGCGCGTCTCTATTTTTGCAGGTTAGACGCTGCGGTAAGGACTAGCTGGCAGGTGGGGTTCCCCCGTCACCGGTTGGCAACGCCTACTGTTGGGATTCTTCCGAACTGAGCGGTGACACCACCGGCAGGAGGCTTATGCGGCGCGAGCTCGCGAAATATCTCATCGCCATTCTACTGCTAACCCCTCTTTTGGGCACTCCCCTCAGCCCTGTCCTTTTTGCCCAATCGACAGGCAGCCTCTCCGGCACGATTAAGGATCCCTCCGGCGCGGTCTTCTCCGGAGCGGCGATCTCGCTTGCTTCAACGCAAGGCGGCCAACCCGCAGCCGCAACTACAAACGCACAGGGCGCATACGAGTTCCGCGGCGTCGCCCCCGGTATCTATACCGTAACTGTGGACGTCCCCGGCTTCGCGCTCTACGTGAAAGAAAGCGTCGAAATCCGCGCCGGCCAGCCGCAACGGCTGGATATCGCGCTTACCATCGCAGTCGAAAAGCAAGAAGCCCGGGTCTCCGGGAACGCCGTGGGCGTCGACATAAATCCGGTGAACAACGGCGGCACCCTAAACATCTCGCAAGCAGACATCGACGCGCTTGCAGACGACCCCGACGAATTGCAATCCGAGTTGCTGGCCTTGGCCGGTCCCTCCGTCGGTCCCAACGGCGGTCAAATCTACGTGGACGGCTTCACAATCGACACCAACTCACCCCCCCCGAAAAATACCATTCGCGAAATCCATGTCAACCAGAACCCGTTCTCGGCCGCATACGACAGGGTCGGCTATGGTCGAATTGAAATCCTCACCAAGCCTGGAACCAATCAAGTTCACGGCAGAATTACCGCGGATGGAAACGATCTGGCGTTCGATACCCGCGATCCCTTCTCGGTAAGCGAGCCCGGGTATCATTCCTTTCTGGGCACGGCAGATGTGAGTGGTCCCATCGGCAAAAAGGCCTCCTACTTTCTCGATTACCAGCACAGAAACATCGATAACAACGCTATTGTCAGCGCGGTGGTCCTGGACCCCAGTCTGGTTCAGACTCCTTTCGCCCAGACGCTGTCGGCTCCGAGCACGCTGGATGTGGGGGGGCCGCGCTTCGATTACGCGGTGTCGCCGAACAACATCCTGACGGTCAGTTATCAGTTAACTCGCGAAGAGCAACAGAATCTGGGCGTCGGGCAGTTTGCGCTAGCGGCCCAAGGCTACGGGTTGCACAGCCTGTGGAATGTCACGCGAGCCAACGACACGCAGATCGTCGGTGCGCACTTTGACAACCAATTTCGCTTTCAGTCGATGGAGCAGAGTTATACCAATACTCCCACGAGCCTGGCGCCGGAGATCGATGTCATCGGCGGGTTTACCGGTGGCGGCAACACTCAGGGAGACCTCAACTACCATCACCATCACCTGGAGTTCGACGACGACGCGACCTTTTCACTCTCCAAACACACTCTTGTATTTGGGGGAAGGGTCCGGACAGTCGTTGAACCGTATGTGAGTCCCGGCGACTTCAATGGCACTTATACTTTTTCCTCATTGAGCACGTATGCGGCTGGCGCGCCCAAGCAGTTCACCCTCACCGTTGGAAATCCTTTAGCCCGGATTTTTTCCGAGGATACCGGCGTTTATGTCTCGGACGACTGGCGGGTTCGCCGCAACTTTATATTCAGCTATGGCCTCCGTTTTGAAACGCAAAATTACATCCACGACCACGCGGACTGGGCTCCGCGGGTCGGCTTCGCATATGGCATCGGCCGCGGAGCGAATACGAAGACGGTTTTGCGCGCCGGTTTCGGAATCTTCTACGATCGCTTTGGCCAGCAGCTTCAGTTGCAGGCACAACTCCTGAATGGAGTGAATCAGACCGAATATCTCGTCAATGCCCCGCAGTTCTATCCGAATATTCCCACGGTTGCGGAACTGATCGCCGCCGGCGCGGCTACCACTGTGTATAGCGTCCAGCCGAACCTGCATTCTCCTTATACGATCCAGTCGGCTGTCGGCATTGAGCGGCAGGTGTCAAGGGCGGTCACGGTCTCTGTCACGTATCTAAATTCCCACGGGGGCGATCAGATGATTTCCGATAACATTAACGCCCCGCTGCTTGGAACCTATAATCCCGCCATCCCCAACAGCGGCACGCGGCCTTCTCCCGGGCTGGGAAATATCTACGAGTATGAGTCCGCGGCGAGGTTCGAGCAAAATCAACTCATCACGAATTTCAATGTTCGCGCTTCGCGGGGCATTACTCTCTTCGGCTTTTATTCGCTGAATTACTCCAACAGCGACACGGCTGGCGCGGGGTCTTATCCCGAGAATCCATACGATATCGCCGAGGACTACGGCCGCGCCGCTTTCGACATTCGCGATCGCGCGGTGGTGGGCGGAACAATCGCTCTCAAGCATGGAATTCTGCTGAGCCCGCTCATGAACTTCCAGTCCGGCATTCCTTTCAATATCACCATCGACCAGGATTTGATTGGGAGCACGATTTTCAATCAGCGCCCGGCCTTTGCCACGTCATCCACGCCCACCGCGGACATTGTGTCGACCAGCTATGGTTCGTTCAATATCGACCCCGTCCCAGGCCAGCCCCTCATCCCAATCAACTACGGATCCGGCCCTAACAATTTCGTCATGAATCTACGCGTCAGCAAGACATTCTCGTTCGAAAATAGAGGAGGCCGACGCGCCGCAGGCGGGGGCGGCGGTGCGGGCCCCGAGGCGGGGGGCGGCGGAGGAGGCGGAGGCGCTGCGGGAGCCGGCGGTTACCGCGTCGGCAGCACGACGCAAGCCTCCGGGGGCGGGAGTCTGGGCGGCCGTGGACTCGGCAATACCGGCGGTTCCGGCGGTTCAAGCGGCTCTTCGAACAACCGCTACAGCCTCGTGCTCAGCGCCAACGCCCGGAATCTCTTCAACGATGTCAATCTGGCGCCGCCGGTCGGCAATGTAACATCGCCTCTATTTGACAAATCGAACGGGCTCGCCGGCGGCGTGTATTCCTTCTCCGGCACGAACCGGAGAATCGATTTCCAGGTCGCCTTCAGCTTCTAGAGCCTGTTCCCAACTTCCGGGACGGCAGCGGCGGAGAAATTGCGCTGGCCTGCCAGAATGCGCTGGTCTGCCATAATGAATGACGAGCGCGCTCAGCGTCGAAGGAGAAGCAACATGAAGCAATTGGTTTGGTTAACATTGATCTGTCTCGTCGCGCCGCTGGCTGGGCGGGCGCAGAGTTCGCCGGCCGATCCCGTGTCTTCCGAGTTGCGCGAGGTTCTCGACACCTTTGCAAAGAATGTGGTCGCCGCCGGCGAGGAGTTTCCCGTCGATAAGTACACCTATCATCCAACTCCGGAAGAAATGGCGGTCGGGCGCACAATGGCGCACATCGCCCAGGTGAATAACTTCGCATGCTCGAAGGTCGGCGGGGTCGCGGCTCCGAAGCGGGTGGAGGCTACTGAGACAGACAAGGACAAGCTCATCGCAGGGCTCAAAGAGTCGATGGATTTTTGCCGGCAGGCGTTTTCGGGACTGACGGATGCAAAGCTGGGCGAGTCCGTTCCGGGGTTCGGCGGGAAATCGACGACGCAATTCGCTATGGCTATGGAGGTCACCAACGACTTGGCCGATCACTACGCGACGCTTTCTGTCTATTTGCGACTCAACGGCTTGCTGCCGCCCACGGCGCAGAAGAAGCAGTAGCCCGGGGTCATGCCGCAGTCTGACGATTGCGGGGGCCTTATCTCAAATTGCCGTAAATCGGCAGGCTGAACGAAAAGACCGAACCGTGGCCTAATTGGCTGACCACGCCGATGGTGCCTCCGTGAGCCGCCACAAGCGCCTTCGCGATGGGCAGGCCCATGCCCGCTCCTGGCGCCGTGTAGCGTTCGCGTCCGCCACGGTAAAACTTGTCGAAGATCAATGTTTGTTCGAGAGAACCTATTCCAATGCCCCGGTCAGCGACGCTGATGAGGAGCCGGTCGGACTCTACTTCAGCAGTTACTTTGATCGGAGTTCCCGAACCGGAATATTTGCCTGCATTGTCCAGCAGATGCATCAGCACTTCACGAATGCGCTGTGTATCCATGCGTACCTTTGGCAGGTCCGAGGGCACCTGAATCTCCACGGTGTGATCTTCGATCGACGCCTTCGCGTCCTCCAATGCCGGTTGGAGCGCCTCCTGGATAGAATGCAGATGCAGGTCGAGTTTGAACCTACCGGCATCCAGATCCTTCATCTCCGCCGCTTCTCCCACAAGTCGATTGAGCTGATCGGCCTCCTTGTCAATAGCGGTAAGCAGCTCCCGCTTGCCGTGGTCGTCAGGCGCGGCACCGGACAACAGCGTTGTGACGTTGGCTTTGATCGCGGTGAGAGGTGTGCGAAACTCATGGGTCACCGAATCCAGCAAGGCCGATCGCAGACGCTCGTTCTCATGCATAGCCTGATTCTTGCTAAGGGCCTCGAGAGCGCGGACGCGCTCGATTGACAAACCCGCGAGGCCTCCGATCGCATCCAAAGTCTCGCGCGAGAGATCGTATCCGGTCACAGCAAGCGCTCCGACAGTGCGCACACCCAGGCGCAGAGGTACATACGCGGTTCCTGTCTGCACTGTGGGTTCCCCACGCAAGAGGGTTAGGCGCAACAGGGTTTCGTCCACATCGGCATCGGGCGAGGAGCGGTAAACCGAAGGATGGTCCGCCGCCATCATGGAAACGCTGCGAATAGAGAAGGTCTCCTGCACGTAGAGTGGCAAGGCGTTCAGGAGTTCGAGCTCATTCTCAGAGGCCAGGAGCCGCTGACTCAAGTCGTAAAGCAGTTCCACTTCGCGCCGCCGTTGTTTGGCCGCTTCGGCATCACGCCGTGCGCGTTCCGCCAGATTGCTGGCCACGAGTGCGGCTACCAGAAAAGCAAAGAGTGCGACCCAGTTTTGTGGATCGGCGATGGTAAAGGTAAGGATCGGAGGAAGGAAGTAAAAGTTGAAGGCAGCGGTCGCCCCCAGGGCCAGGACTACCGCATAACGCAGGCCCCAATAGGCGGAGACAAGTAGGACCGCTACCAAAAACGTCAATGCTACGGTGGTTGGGTTAACGTGCAACCGAAAATCGATCGCAGTTATGACACCAATCGCTGCGATAACGAGGCCAAAACGGACAGCCTGCATTCGAGCATCGCTTCCCACTTCTGTATTGTACGATGGAGGTTACGGTGACGCTGTGGACGACCGGGGCTTGGTGACCAAGACGTCCGAAGAGTGGTTGACCGAGATATCCCCTGAGAAATCTAAAGGCACTTTCAAGCTATTTCTCGGCTACGCTCCAGGCGTCGGCAAAACCTACAGCATGTTAAGCGAGGCCATTCGCCGGGCGAGCCGCGGCGAAGATGTTGCCATTGGCGTGGTGGAGAGCCACGGCCGCAAGGGTGTCGCGGAACTGGCCGGCAGGCTCGATCGAATTCCGCTCCGCAAGCTCGATTTCAAGGGGACGGTATTTGCAGAAATGGACGTGGACGCCATCCTCGCCCGTAAGCCAAGTGTCGTCCTGGCTGACGAACTGGCGCATTCCAACATCGAGGGCAGCCGGCACGCCAAGCGATTTGAAGATTTGATGGACCTACTCGAGGCCGGGATCGATGTCCTTTCCACTATGAACGTCCAGCACATTGAAAGCCTTGGTCCGACCGTGTTGCAAATTACTGGCGTGCGGATCCGCGAAACGATCCCGGACTGGGTGATGCAACGCGTCGATGAGGTTCAGCTGGTGGACCTGACTCCTCAAGCCCTGAAGGAACGTATGTCGCGCGGCGACATCTACCCGGTGGACCGTGTAGAACGGGCTCTTTCTCACTTCTTCAGGCCAGGCAATCTGATTGCGCTGCGCGAGTTGGCGCTCCGCCAGGTCACTCAAGTGGTCGACCGCAGCCTCGACGCCTATCTTAAAAAAGATGGCACTCAACCGGCTGAGGGCGTGCGTGAGCGAATAGGTGTATGCATCAATGCGAATCCCGCAGGTCAATATCTGATTGCTCGCGGCTCTCGCATGGCTCAGGCTGGGGGCGGCGAGTTGTACGTTTTCTACATCGATCTGGGTAAAAAACTGAGCCCGGATGAATGGAAGAGCTTGACGGCGAACCTTCGGTTTTCAGAAAGCCTTGGCGCTCATGTGGTGCAAGCATCGGGGAGCAAGTTGATCGAAGGTATTCGCGAATTCATTCGTGAATATCAAATCACACAAGTGTTCTTTGGGCGGTCCGTACGCGCTGGCTGGCGGTGGTTTCCATACCTCTTCACCATCCACGGACTCCTTCGCGATTCCCCCACAGTAGATGTTCACATCGTGACCCAACAACTCCACAGCTGACAGCTGGCTTTGCATTCTCGGCATCGAGCCTTCTTGAGTTAGGAGTCAATGAGTGAATTTGACCCAGCGGGCGATCGTGAATTTGACGGAGCAGCCGCTCCGTTAAGTTATTGAATTGGTTGTGCTCTCTTAGAAATTCTCTAGTTAGATCCTGGTTAACCACGATCTGAGTCCCCCCGGCCCTTTCATGTTTCAGTCTGTCTGACTTTTCCCGGTACAAGACTCGCCGTACTTCGCCCGCCGAGAGGCGTGCCGGACGCACCCGTGTCCCTAACCAGGGAACGAATGCAAAAAAGACCGCAAGTGGAGGCAACTGCTGGTATATTTGCCGTCACCGGGAAAACAAACAGAATTCCGTTTTACAGTCGCCTATCCCCCATACATCCGATTCTCACGAGGAAGCAAAGGAGATAGTTCATGACCGCCGAAGCCAGCCCGAAAATCAGGGGTACGATCGTCAAGGTACCGGATGCAACTCCTGGATTGCTTTTTGTCAACGGACAACAGAAATCCTTCATGCTTGAAGGTATTTGGAAATCACCGGTAGCTCCGGCGCTCAACATGACCGTGGACGTCGAGCTCGACGCCGCCGGCGCGGTCACTGGCGTAGCCGTTGTGGACTCGCAACATCTCGCCAAGGAGCGGTTGAATCAGTTGGGCGGCGTGGCGCAGGTACAAGGGAAGCAAGCAGCGAAATATGCTCAACAAGGCGTCGGTGCCTTGGCTGCGCGCATGGGAGTGGTCGCGCTGGCGACGATCATGGTGCTGTGGATCGCCTGGTTTTTCATCCCAGGCTACAAGATCAGCCTTGGATTTGTGGGTGCGCACTCATTCACCTTCTGGGAATATCTCGGCATTGATTTCGATGACCCCTCGTCTCTTGCCGGTGTTTCCAACCACGGTTTCTTCGGACTGCTTGGCATCGTGGCCATCCTCGCGCCCTTTGCCGCACCCTTTATTAAAGACCCACGCGCGAAATTTCTGAATGTCTTGCCTTTGGCTTATATTGTGATTGCCATCATCTCGCTTCACTTTAGCCTTAGCCGCGCCGCCGGACAGTTGGGAGCGGAGATTACCGATGCCGTCTCCATACAGGTTGGCGTCTACGTCTTGATTCTCGCGGGCCTGGTCCTGGCGGCACAGGCGCTGAAGCGTCCGGCTACCGCATAATCAGCCGACCCGGCAAGGCAGAAGCACTACAAGAGGCAAGGTCTGCCCAAGAGCTCCCCCGGGGCGGCCATGACATTGACGGACATTGCCATCGGCCCTCTATGCCTTCACACCGACATAGTTGAGATTCACTATTGAGGTGTGTTGGGTACAAGACGGCGTAGACAAGTTTCTGCTCAGACCAGGGCCCATCTGATATCGAAAAGGAGAAGACGATATGGCTGACATTGAAGAGTTGCATGAACATGCTGGACACGGCGCAGCGCACCCGCGGCTTGCGCCCGTGACCATCAGCATGGCTATTCTGGCCGTCATTGTAGCAAGTGTGTCCCTGATGGGAGAGCGCATTCACGCCGATGAGATGCTATCCCAAACAAAGGCAGCGGACCAGTGGGCGCAATACCAGGCGGAAAAAATTCGTGAAAGAAGCTATGAAGTTTTTCTAGACCAATTGACCGTCTTTTCCGTGGAAAATCCATCCCACGCGGAAGAGGTAAAAACAAAGTACGCAAAAGAGATCACCCACTACAACGGAGAAACGAAGGACATTCAAACACAGGCGTACGCGACGGACAATGCTGTCATGGTCCTGGAACGGCGCTCAAACTGGTTTGATTTCGCCGCGGTCTTACTCGAGGCGAGCTTAGTGATCTGCTCGATTACGCTCCTTACTCAAAAACAGATCTACTGGTATTTAGGGTTGTTCGGGGGGGCTTCCGGCGTACTCGTCGCCGCTGTGGGGCTGTTCATTCGTTGAGGTGTCGTCAAACTGGTCTCGAAATGTCTCAGACCGTTTCTAAGTAGATTGCCAAAGGGCCGCGGATTCACCGCTAAGATTCGCAATTAACCTAACATCCCCCGATATCCCCCGCCAGCAGCTTGACAACGAATAGCTGCATACCTATGATTCGCCTATTTTCCTTCATCGCAATTATTCAAAGGGGTGACCCATGCGTACTCTGTCTCATGCCGGCCTCTTAGTCGGTTTTGCCGTTGGCTTGAGTCTCGCCATGCCGAATGACTCCCAGGCGCAACAAGAGCCAACACCTCCGCCGCAGGCGCCTTCGGCCCCCTCGGCCGCGCAGGATAATCGGGTGGATGCAATCCGGATCCTATATACGGGTAAGACGTTTGGATATTTCCGCATCCCCGACTGGCAGGGACCTACAGCGCTTGGAGACGGGTGCAAAGATCCCGCTCAACAAAAAGACAAGAGCGACGCAGCTGCTGAATTCGAAGAATTGCTCAAGGATCAGTTCCAGATTGACAAGACGAAAGGGGCAATCCTTGTGGGGACGGGTGACAATTTTGCGCCGGAGATCGAGGCGCGCGACTTCTGTGAACCTCCTCCAGGCCAGCCCGGCGCAGGCAAGAGCTACGAGCGCGTGGGAAAGGAGCTGTTCGACTGGGATGCCAACTCAAAAAGCTGGATTCGATCTGACGCGCATACAGAGGCCAATGCAGCTCCGGCGAATGGAATCTTCATGATTCCAACGGACAACATTGCCAATTTTTTTATCAAGGAGGGATATGTCGCCCTGGTGCCCGGAAAACAGGATTTCTATTTCGGCCCTGAAAGGATTCGCGAGCTGGCTCGATTCATGGCGACACAGCCAATTCTAAGTACGACCGGGACGCTACACAACGACGGCGAAGGCGTCCAGATGCTCGGGGCAAACATAGTGATTCAGACTACCTGGAATACCGCCCATGAGCCATTGCCGGACAGTGAAAACCCCCCGTGGTTCATTCCCAGATTCCCGGCGGCGGCCGATCTGATCGGCCCCACAGATAGCTCGGATGCTGAAATTAAGATGACAGGTCTTTCCGATGGCGCAAAGGTCTATCCCTGGCTTCGGGGAGTCTCTCTCGACCTCTCCGGGCAAAATGCTCTCAGCAAATTGCTGCCTATCATAAATTCCACGACCTTCTATTTATGTGGCGTCAACGCGGATACTCCGGGTGACCCAAATGCGCTTCCGAAGCCAATCAAGGAAGGTTCGTGCACGATATTGGAGAAGAAGGCAGGCGAGAAGCCAACCCAATTTATTCTTGATTTCCCGTGGCAAGATGCACGGCACTTCGATACATTGCGTCCGGGCGCAAATTATGGGCTTTGCGCCGTGGCTACGAGTGCAAAAGTGAAGGCTGCCGATGGGTCTTCCACTTTCTGTGAACGATTCTCCGTGTACACTCCCTTCTTTCAGTCTTCGGGAGATAGCACCGCCAAGACCTGCTCCGACCTGCAAAAGCCGGAATGCTACCACGACCCCGATCCCTACGTCCTGATCGAAACAGAAGATGAAAATGGCATCCCGGAAGATGTGGCGATTTTTGGGGTTGTAGATCCCCAGATAGGCGCCAACGTCGGATTGCTGAACTTTGCGTGGTCTAACACAGCAAGCAAGAATTTCAAATCGGAGACAACCGTTCAGGATCCCGCTGAAGCCCTTCAGCAAATGCTCGATTCTTTCACCCGGACGTTTGACGAGAAGGGATACACAAAGGAAATAGCGGATGGGAAGCGGCGGCTGATCAAGGTTCTTCTGTCGCAGATGAATTCGGAAGAGTCACAGATACTGGGAACCCGCCTCAAACAGTTTCAGGTAGTCGTGAGCGCGTCCGATCCGGAAATGGCAACCGTGGGCGATACCTTGACGATGAATTGGGAGGCGCCAAGAGCCGGTTCGGTGCGGCATCCAATGGTCATGGCAATTCCTGAGCCCTATATCGTCGGGAGCCGCGATCCTCAAGCCGTCGCCGATATAGGGAGGTTCGATATTCGTATTTCCGCCGACGCGAATCCAAAGTGGACGCTTTACTCCGAGCACATGGAGCTGGGCAAGCCACCTGATAAGGCACCTCCAAAAGATACAGCTGCCGCTTTTTGGAAAGCCGTGAGCGCTGCGCTCAAGAGAGACTGCCTTCCACAGCAACTCAGCTCCGAAAGCCAATCCGATCAAATTCGCGCCTTAACTCTTTGCGAGATGCAGAAGGAAACGCACGCCGACGTGGCACTTTTACAGGAGCGCGACTTCTTCCCGGCGCTCCCTGCCAATTCCGGCGATATCGGTGATCTGGATACTCAGCAGCCCGATCTGATTCTGCAGCAACTCCTCGACCGGATCGTGTGGAAGGGCGACTTTCTTACATTGCTCTATGTGCCCGGCAGTGCTCTAGAACAGGTCATGAAAGAATCCAAGGCCTTTGAAGCCGCCGACAAATCAAATCTAAGCGTAGGAGAATACAAGAACCGGGGGCTTGTTTCAGCAGGCGTGACATTTGACTCAGCTCGTGGCGAGTACTTCATCGATGGAACTCGTCTCAACCCCACCAAGCTTTATTCCGTTGCAACAAGCGATTTCATCGGTGGCGGAGACACCGGCTATCCCGATCTTGCTGCCGCACAGATAAGACCACCTACCGTGCCGGCTGACTTTGACAAGCATCTTGTGACGATCAGCGGCGCGGTTTGCCACGGCTTGGCGGGCGAACATTGGGACGCGCACTGTATCGGGTCTATTGATAGAGATATGTACCTGGACCAAATTGCCGCGCTACCAACAAACACAGGCCCCAGCTATACTCCGGCCGAGCAGCTTTGGACCTGGTCGGTTTTTCACCACCCGAGCGCTGTTCCCGGAGATCCCGGTAAGGCGAAGGAGAAACCCGCGACACTTCAGAGCGGAATAGATCAATTCGTCGAGTATCGGCCACTATGGGATTTCTCGCTGGTGAAGGCGACATTCGGATTGACGACTCTCGGTCACAGTGGCACCGATGCGCAGCTCGACTCAAATTTCGGCGGCATTACGACTTCGGGGGTGAACTCCAACAAGTTCACCGACTGGGCGAGCGATTTCCAATCACAATTGACTCGTAACTGGCAGCACTATCAAGTTTTCGCCAGTCCTTCGTACACCTTTAACGTTCAGTATAAGGGCGAATCCAACGCATCGCGCCAGATCAACCAAGTGGCGAACCTGGGGATGTTTGACCTGGGTGCTGCACGGCTTTGGGCCGAGCGCGGACCTGAACATCTAGACGTGGTCGTCACCACTCACTTTGAGACGCCTCTAGAAGAAACGGCCACGACATTCGCGCTCAAGTCCGCTGTTCCCAGCTCGCTTACGTTCAATCAGCCGCGCAGCTACACGACGCTGTTCAGGGCCGGTTTGCGTTGGCAACGCCGCGTAAGTTCTGTCGAATTTGGTCCCCAAGGCGGGCACCAAATCGAAGCGCTCGAGGGATTCGACTTTCTTACAAACGGAAAGGTTACAGCTACGTGTTTGGCTTTATCGGATATAAGTTTCTCTACGTGCGTAGCGAATGACAGCAATCCAAAGTTAACAACTCCACCCACAATTACGGCCAACTCAACGGTGCGAACTCTCCTGGGAGGCCAGGATCATGCGGGAGCTTATTGGAAGAGTACTATGACCGTTCCGTTCTACCCCAGAGTCAATTACATATTTACAGATACGGGGAATTGGTTTTTCGTGAATTTTTCAACAGACAATACGACGGGTACACGTTTCCTCGATCTTGAAGAACACCAGCTCAGATTCAATATTTTCCCCAGTCTTTCCATCGGCCCGGAGCTCGACTTATTGCTTTATGAAAACAAGTCGTCAGGGCCGCTAAAGGGATCCTTTCTACGTCAAGATCAAGTTCTGATGAAGGCTCAGTTCGGCTTCGACCTATTCAACTGGCACAAAAGGGTGGACCAAATCCAGTACTCTCCGGCGTCAAAATCGCAATAGTTGCGGGTATCCGAAAATTCGACTGGGTTCGAATGGCTACTTCGTTTGCATAGTGGATTTTTCGGCGCAATCGCGGAGATCGTGGCAGAGTTCGTCGATACGTTCGAGGTTCGTATCCCAGGAACACATAAGGCGCGCAGCACCTCCGAGAAAAATGTGAAACTTCCAGCCGCACTGCCGTAGAGACTCGAGGATTTCGTCGGTGGTCTTGATGAAGACCGCATTCGCCTCCACGGGATAGACGATCTGGACGCCGGGAATCGGCGCGATGCGGTCGGCGAGGTAGCGAGCGCAGTCGTTGGCGTGAGTCGCGTTGCGCAGCCACGCGCCGCTTTTGAGCAAGCCCACCCAGGGAGCCGAGAGGAAGCGCATCTTCGAGGACAGCTGGCCCGCCTGTTTGCACCGATACGCGAAGTCTTCGGCGAGTTTACGATCGAAGAATAGGATTGCTTCGCCTACGGCCAGTCCGTTCTTCGTGCCACCAAAGCAAAGAACGTCGATACCGCTCTTCCAGGTAAGTTCGGCGGGAGAGCAGCCAAGACTGGCGCAGGCATTGGCGAAGCGTGCTCCATCCATGTGGAGGCGCAGTCCATGCTGTTTAGAGACGGCCGAGAGGGAGCGAAGTTCCTCGATCGTGTATACCCGGCCCGTCTCGGTGGACTGAGTAATCGTAACAGCGCGGGGTTTGGGATAGTGAATGTCGTGCCGCCTGGTAGCGATCTCACGAACGGCTGACGGGGTGAGTTTCCCGTCGGCGCTTTCAGCGGCCAATAGCTTGGAACCGTTGGAAAAAAACTCAGGTGCTCCGCATTCGTCGTTCTCTACGTGAGAGGACTCACAGCAGATGACACCGTGATAGGACTGGCAAAGGGCGGCAAGTGCCAGGGAGTTTGCCGCGGTGCCGTTGAAAACGAAGAAAACTTCGCAATCTGCCTCAAACATTTCGCGGAAGAGATCGGCAGCGGTTGCAGTCCAAGGATCATCACCGTAAGCAGAGGCATGGCCGCGGTTGGCGGCCTGCATGGCCGCCCATGCCTCCGGGCAGATGCCGGAATTGTTGTCGCTTGCGAATTGTTGCAGGAGATCGGTGTTGTTGATATTCGTCATGTCGTAATCGTAACGCTGAGTTATCTCGCAGCCCATTGCACTTCTGAATCGCCCGCGCGTCCTCAAGCCTTGCTACGGCCCATCCGGAGCAGTCTGGGCCGATTGGGTATCGAGGGCCCAATAACTGGTTCTGGCCACGACCCGCGCTGCGTAGTCCCGCGCCAACTCTACATCGAGCACATGCAATCCGGGGGTATTGTCGGTCGGCCGAAAGCTCAGGAGATAGCGGTTCCGCGCGTGTTTCGCGACCTCCTGGATGCGGTCTTCAAATCCGCGCTCCGTGGTGAATGTCGCATATTCCCCTCCGCTCATTACGGCGATCTCGCTAGCCACATTCTTACGCACCGCCTGGATCGCCATCATCAAAGGAGTAAGAAGATCCGCCGCCCCTCCGGATTGGCCGCTGTTCTGAAGATCATGGAGAAGCAGGGCCTTTGACGGCGAAAAGCTAACGCTCAGCACCAGGGTGTTGCTGCTGCCGATTTTCTCAACCAGGCGTTGCGGGTTCACGTCCTTGCTACCGTGGTCGCGCGTCTCACTGATCAGCAGCAGAACCCGTCTGTAGTTCTTTGGCTGCGACTCGAGGAGATTGACGGCATACGCCACCGTGTCGAGAATGGCGGCTCCGCCATCGCCTGGCTCAAGATGCCTGAGTCCATATCCGATCCGGCCGGAATCCTTGGTGAATTTGACGACGGTACGGGGCTCCGAGTCGAAAGTCACCAGAGCAGCCTCGCTCTCCCCGTCGCCCAGGAAAAGATCGAGCAACGGAGCCAGGCGGTCGATCTTGCTAAATTCCAGAGCCGACATTCGCCCCTCCTCGACCGCGACGACAACCGACACAGGTTCGTTGTCCATATCCTCGTCAACACGGATCTGCTGCGGGACCCCATTGTCGGTCAGCGTAAAGTCCATAGGACCTAGCCCATAAACGACTTCGCCATGCGCCGCCTCAACCAAAGTTGGTACCAGGACCTCAGATGTCTGAACCTGAATGGTAGGCGATTGCTGTGCATACATCGGGCAGCAACAGGCGAAGAAGAGAAGCACAGAGAGGCTGCCGTCGGGCGCATGCATCGGCTCAAGTATATCGCCGAGTTGGAACCACCCCTCATTTGAGAGGCCGCCGGTTCAGAAGACCTGACTAAGCCGGCGGATGCCCTCCCGAATCTCCGTCTCCTTCATGCGAGAGTAGCCCAGCATGATTCCGGTTCGTAATGGCTTTTTCAGGAAGTATGGAGATATGCCATAAACGCCGACTCCACGCGACGCGGCGGCTGCGATCACGGCCTCTTCAACAAAGCGGCGTTTGGGCCATAACACGACGTGAGCTCCGGCGCCGTCACCGGTTACCTCCACGCGATCGCCTAGGAACTCGCTGATAGAACCAAGCAGTGCTTGGCGGCGCGCTGCATTTCGGCGCCTGACCCGGCGCAAGTAGCGCTCATACATTCCACTGGAAATAAATTCCGCGAGTGCTTGTTGCTCCAGGGCCGGGGTGTGCCGGTCGCATAGCCACTTCGCCGCGGTGAATGCCGTGACCAGCCCCTTGGGCGCGATTAAGTAACCGATGCGAAGGGACGAAAACACGGTCCGGGAAAATGTTCCGACGTAGATGACGCGTCCTTCCCGATCCAGACCTTGCAGAGACTCGATCAATTGCCCTTCATAGCGAAACTCGCCATCGTAATCGTCCTCTACGACTACCGCATTGTTGCGCTTGGCCCACTTGAGCAGCCCAAGGCGTCGAGCGAGCGGCAGAATGGTCCCTGTAGGAAACTGGTGCGATGGCGTTACAAAAGCAACCCGGGCAGCCCGAGGCAGCTTGGCCGGATTCAACCCGTCGCGATCAACAGGCACGGGAAGCGGACGTGCTCCCGCGGCGAGAAGGATCTCCCTCGTGCCCTGATAACTCGGCTCTTCGATAGCGACCGACTGCTTCGGTTCGATCAGAACGCGAGCAATCAGATCCAGTGCCTGTTGCGAGCCGTTCACAACCAGAACCTGCGATAGATCGCAGTTCACGGCACGGGACCGTCGCAGGTGGATGCAGATAGCTTCACGCAATGCGACATTCCCGCTCGCCGGGCCGTAGTCGAGTTCCCGGACCGGCGCCTTGCGCGCGCACCGCAGGAGTGTGCGCCGCCACATCTCAAAGGGGAAAACCTCCAGGTCGCTCAGTCCGTAGGCGAAGTCATAACGGAGCGAACGCGTCCGGCGCAGCGGGATATTCACACGCGACCATGCACTGGCCGCCGATAATCCAAAGCGGGACAGGCGAAGCTCAACCCGATTTCCCAACACAGCCCGCCGGGTTACACCCATATCACCGGACACATAGGTTCCCGAGCCGGAGCGGCCGACCGCGAACCCCTCGGAGACCAACTGATCGTATGCGGAAAGTACGACCGTTCTTGAAATGCCTAATTGCTCAGCCAGATTTCGTGTCGAGGGGAGTTTCTCGGCGCTCGAGAAAGTTCCTGTTAGAATCGCTTCCCGTAAGCGCAGGTAAAGCTGGGTGAAGAGGGGGCCGCTCCCTTTCGAAAGTGGTATCGCTAAGGGCATAGAAAGTGGATCTTTCAACATACCACACATCGTGAAACTCTAGTACTGCGGCCGATGAGGACGAGCGGATGCAAATTTCGCGGAGTCTATACGGCGGCAAGCCCAGCAAAGGCGTTTTTTGCGGACGGGTACCAGACCTGAGAAGTAAACTCATCGAAACAGATTCGGGAGATGCAATGAAACTCACAGCGCGAACGAAGCTCACTAGGTTGCCCAATCGCGGTTCGCACGAGCAAGAGGTTATTGATGCGATCCTGGATGCCGCATTCCTGGCACATGTGGGATTCCAGAGGGAAGGTCAACCTTTTGTGATACCGACCCTGTATGGCCGGGACGGGGAGAAGCTGTACTTGCACGGCTCCGGTGCCAATCGAATGTTGCGAGAGCTTGAAACCGGTGTGGATGCATGCGTGACCGTAACTCTGGTGGACGGACTGGTGCTGGCGCGGTCTGCGTTTCACCATTCCATGAACTATCGCTCGGTAGTGGCGTTCGGCACTGCCTGTTTAATCGAGAAACCGGAGCAGAAAATGCAAGCTCTGCGCATGATCTCGGAACATGTCATAGCGGGCCGCTGGATGGATGTGCGCGGCCCCACTGAAAAGGAACTCAAGGCAACCGCGGTGCTCGAGTTTTCTATCGAGGAGGCCTCGGCAAAGATCCGGCAGGGGCCGCCATTGGACGATGAGGATGACTATGGTCTACCGGTCTGGGCCGGAGTTGTTCCTATGAAACTGGAGACGAAAACGCCTGTACCCGATCCTCGTCTCGCAAAGGACACTGAGGTACCGCAGTATGCCCTGCGATCCTGGAAGGGATAATGGCCAATCGATCTACTTGAGGGTGCATTGCGATGATCATAGAAATGCGGACCTATCAGACCAGGCCCGGTCGCCGCTCAGAATTCCTCGAGATATTCCGGCGCAAGTCTATCCCGGCGCATGCGGAAATAGGAATGAGAATACTGGGTCCATTCCTCTCTGTCGAAGACGATGACACCTTCTTCTTTATGCGCGGGTTTCCCGACCTTGCTTCACGCGAGCCGATGAAGGCTAAGTTTTACGAAGGGGAGCTCTGGAAGAATGAACTGGAGAGCGTTCTCATGCCGATGTTGGAAAAGTACGAAGCAGTGGTAGTCGAAGACACGGACAGCCTCGTTCATTGGTAATTCGAAAGCAAGATGCTATGGCCGCGCGACTGGCTTTCGAGTGTCCACGGTGTCTCCATTCTCCAGAAAGGCCTGTAACCATCCCAGCATTCTCGGCCAACCGCTGTAGCTCTTCGCCACTTCCGGATGGGCAGCGAGTCCGCTGTGACGGATTCTGACCCGAGTGCCTTGGTCTGTCGGGTCTAACTCCCAACGGACAATGGTTTTCACGTCGCCCGTCCAGCTTGCAATCCACGTGTAGACCAGCAGGCGTGGTGGATCAACCACCAGGTACTCGCCTGTAACTTCGAAGTTGCCGCCATCTGGCCCCACACCGGCACTGCGCCATCGTCCACCGACGCGTAAGTCGGCATCGAACTGCGTGCAGCGGTAAACGCCCCCCTGTCCCCACCATTGCAATACTTGTTCAGGATCGACAAGAGCATGAAACACACGCTCCGCCTTTGCAGCGATGTGAACCTCGCTGACAATTTCATCTGCATCGGGGTTGGATTTGAATGTCGCCACGCTGCATCCTCCGATCTATTCCTTCTTCTTCGTCTGGGAGCCGGAACTTTCTCTTGCCTGCTCGGCTTCAACAAAGGCCTTAAGGCCAGTCAGGCTCATTTGCCAGAAGGTTCGATATTGGTTGAGCCAGGAATCGACGGCTCTCAGCGGGCCAGGGTTCAACTCATAAAGGCGGTTCCGGCCCTCACGGTGTTCTTTCACCAAGTGGGCGCGTCGCAGCAGCCGCAGATGTTTCGAAATGGCCGGACGGGAGACTGGAAAGGCCTCCGCGATCTGGCCCGCGGGCTGGCTGCCGTGGCGCAGCAGGTCAAGGACGGCGCGGCGAGTGGGGTCAGCGAGGGCGCTAAACGTCGCCTCCGTCGAATATGGAACCGATGGGTGACGCATTATGCGTAACTATATGGTTACGCGATAAAAAATGTCAAATGTTTATTAGGAAGGGACAAGACAGAGGTTGACAGGATTGAGCGGGCCCGTCGTTTCCTTAAGTGGAAGGGGATAATCATTCCGGGCGATGCGAAGTAACGGATCTAGCAATGCGGCAGGGATACAATAGGGGTCGTCCTCAGCGAACGCTCAGAGAGAAGATGCCAAGCAAGCTCCCCAGTCAGTTGGCGGCTAACCGCGAACTAGCTGCAACCTAAAACCAGCAGAAGATCGACTCGAGACTGGTCAAGAAAACCGGTTCGATCAATGTGAGGAAAGTATGTATCGGATGCGATGGAGATGGGCAATCGTATTGGCCTGCGTAACGGCGTGCGGACCATGGTCGAACGCGGCAACCCTTACAGGAAAATGGGCGGCCGAGATAACCTCCACGACTTTGACCGACCCGCAGTATGCTCACGTGAGCCTGCAGCTAAATGGAAACGCTTTAAGCGGGAGTTGGGGTAAGAGCAGGGTTGAGGGGACTGTAACTGGTTCTTCCGTTAGATTGACGATTACGGGCGCTGAAGGGGATGCATCCGGATCCCTAACAGGGACATTCGATGGGACGGATCTTTCCGGAAGCGGAACGATGTCGGGCCTGGGGAGAGGACGGCGCGCGAGTATATCTCAGACTGTCGCCTGGAAGCTGACTGGGGAATCCATACCTCCGGCTAAGCCGCGCGACATTCACTACGATCCGGCGACGTTCTTTTGCTATTACTCGGCCGCGAACAAGCCGGACTTGCATATCTTTCCCGGGGACACGGTACATACCTGGACGCCGGATGACGATGGAGTGGACTCCAAAGGGAAACAGGTAGTGGCTGGCGAAGACTGCAACATAGGTCCCATTTATGTGGAAGGAGCCTTGCCTGGCGACACGCTGGTGGTTCATCTGCTGAGGGTGCGGACCAATCGAGCGACAGCCCGCGAAGGCAGCCGCATCACCGCGGCTGCCGCCACCCAGGCATACGATCTCGCTGCCCGCTACGACAGGGACTTCGATGGGGAATATCAGCTTGATCCGCAAAAGGGTATTGCCACCCTCACGAAACCCTCGGCGCATCTGACGCATTATTCCGTCCCCTTGAAGCCTATGCTGGGCTGTATCTCCGTCGCGCCCGCGGGCATGGCTGCTTACCCGGGAATCGATCTTGGCCCATGGGGTGGGAATCTGGATTACAACGAAGTAGGCGAAGGTATGACGCTGTATTTCCCTGTATCTCACCCGGGAGCGCTCTTTGGATTTGGCGACAGTCATGCGGCGATGGGTGATGGCGAAGTCACTCTCAGCGCTCTCGAGACCTCGATGGACGTCGATTTCAGCGTCGATGTCATCCAGGGGAGCCAGACTCCTCAGCTGCGCGCGGAAAACAAGGATTACATCATGTCCTTTGGCGTGTCGGGGTCGGTCGCCGATTCGATTCAGCTCGCGACGTCCCAACTGGCGAACTGGATCAAAGCAGACTATGGCCTGACAGACAGCGAGGTCGCCGCGTTTTTGGGCGCTTATTTAAAATACGACATTACGGAGCTGGTCGATCCGCATTTCGATGTTGTGGCCAAAGTGCCGAAGAGTGGCCTCGCGACGCTGAAATAGAATCAGCAACTGTTGCGGCGCATTGTTTCGTGGCCTGTCAAGCGATTTCAATGCGCATAAATGACGCGATCGCGCCCATCGGCCTTCGCTCTGTACAAAGCAGTGTCTACCTGGGATAGGAGCACGTCGGTGGGAAGGGACATTTTCCTATTGCGGATCGCGAGCGCGCCAATGCTGACCGATATCGAAAGCGGGCCGCGGCTGGTACGGAACGGCATGGAAGCCACCGCATGTCGTACCTCTTCGGCGCGATCCTCCATATCAACGGCATCAGACCCCCGCAGGATGAGCAGAAACTCTTCGCCGCCGTAGCGGCCGACCATGTCATAAGGCCTGACCGCCTGGTGAAGGCGCACGGCCATCTCGCGCAATACTTCATCCCCCACTAAGTGGCCATGGGTATCGTTGATCCTCTTGAAATGGTCGACATCGCAAAGAAGTAGAAAGAGGGGTGTGTCGTCGCGAAGAGACTGCTTCAGCTCGCCTCTGAGGCACGCGAGGATCGCACCCCGGTCCCACAGAGAGGTCAGGGCGTCGTGCGTTGCCTTAAAACGCATCTCTTCGCGCGCCGCGACGAGCTTGTCTTCGAGCTCGAGAACGCGTTGTCCTGTCCGCAAGCGTGCTTTTAGTTCTGCATAATCACAGGGCTTCGTAAGGTAGTCGTCCGCACCAGCCTCGAGGCCGGCGACGATGTCTTCTCGAGATTGCTTGGAGGTCAGCAGCGTGATATAGACATACGGCTGCTCAGGCTGGTTGCGGAGTTGGCGGCAGATGTCGGGTCCGTCAAGCTCGGGCAGCATCCAATCCATCAATGCGAGGCGTGGTCCGTTTCTGCTTAAGAGTTCCTTTGCTGCAGCGAGACCATTCCCGGCCGTGATCACTTCGTATCCTCCCTGCTTCAGCTGCCTCTCCATCAGACGGCGCGATACCGCATCATCGTCTGCGATGAGAATTTTCATCGGTTGCTCTCCTGACACAAACCCTCGAGCGCCGCGGCAACCTGGCCCATCTCGTCTTCGAGCTCGATGAGCGCGGACTCGACGAGCGCGAAATCGCCAGAGCCCCCGATAATTTCGAGAGCCTCCGCCATGCTGCAAGCGTTTCGTGCGCCAAGATTGGCTAGCGCGCCCCGAAGCGTATGGCCAGCTCTCTTGACTCCAATGGCGTCCCTTTTCCCAAGTGCCGTCCGCGCGGCCTTGACTTGTTTGGGATAGTCGGCACGGAAGATCTCCACCAATTCCGAAAGAAAGATCCTATCCCCATCGACGCGAGCCAGAAGGTCTTCTGTATCGACCAAGTTGTCGGCGGTTGGGAATCGCGGTGGAGAAGCCGCGGCACGGCCCCGGGGCACATGTGCATCTAATACTTCGTCGAGCTCTTGCGGACGGATGGGTTTGGCAAGGTAGCCGTCCATGCCCGCATCTAGACAGCGCTCCCGGTCACCCTTCATGACCAGTGCGGTCATCGCGACCACAGTCTGGTGACGGCCGGTACCCATCTCATTGCTGCGGATCTCTTTGGTCGCTTCGAGTCCATCCATCTCCGGCATTTGTACATCCATTAGAACGAGATCGTAGCGATCCCGCGCGAGGGCGGAGAGGGCTTCCCGGCCATTCGAGGCGACTACAACACAATGACCCCGTTTTTCCAGGAGTTTCATCGCCAGCTTCTGGTTGACCGGGTTGTCCTCCGCCAACAGGATTCGGAGAGATTTCGCCGGATCTCTGTCCTCGGGCGAATAAGACGTGATCATAGGAATGGCTCCCGTTTGTTCTTTCGCGCCCAACACTCGCGCGATTGCCTGCCGCAATTCCGATTGGCGTATGGGCTTTAAGAGATATGCGGCGATCCCCAATTGTTCGCATCGTGCCGCATCGCCTCGTTGGCTCCCCGAGGTAAGCATCATGATCGTAGCGGCCGATAGTTCCGATCCTTGAATCCGCTCGACGAAAGTGAAACCATCGACGATGGGCATATGCATGTCGGTCAGAATCAGCTCGTATGGCTCATGAGCTTCTCTCGCCGCCGCCAAATATACCAATGCCTGTTCCGCATCAGGCACCACCGAAGGCCTCATTTCCCAGTTTCTAAGCATGCCGTCAAGGATTCGCCGATTCGTGCGGTTATCGTCGACAACCAGGACCTTGACCCCGCGCAAGATTTCGGGATTGGCGGCGCGATCGATGACTGGGACTTTCGGGTCCGCGGCAGCAACGCTCATTGTGAAATGAAATTGAGACCCTCTCCCGGCCTCGCTTTCGGCCCAGATGCGGCCGCGCATCATCTCCACCAGACGTTTGGAAATGCTCAAACCCAGACCCGTTCCCCCATACATGCGTGTAATCGAGGTGTCCGCCTGCGCAAAGGACTCGAAGATGGAAGTTAGCTTTTCAGCCGGAATGCCGATGCCGGTATCGGACACGATGAAATGGAGAGTCCAAGTGTTCGCGGCGGCGGGTTCGGACTGAACTCGCAAGGCAACTTCGCCTCGATCTGTGAACTTGATGGCGTTCCCAACCAGGTTGGTCAGGATTTGACGCAAACGGCCAGGATCTCCGAGCACGGTCTCCGGTGTTTCCGGCGCGGTCTCACACAAAAGCTCGAGTCCCTTTTCGTCGGCCCGGAGGGCGAGCGGTTTCAAGGTGGCCTCCATACACTCACGCAGGTCGAATGGCGTCTCTTCCAAATCGACTTTGCCGGCCTCGATCTTCGAGAAGTCAAGAATGTCGTTGATGACGTTCAGCAGGGATTCTCCGGAGAGCTTGACCGTCTCCAGGTACTCTCTCTGCTCGCGTGTCAGGTCCGTCTCCAACGCGAGATCGGTCATGCCGATAACGCCGTTGAGCGGAGTGCGGATTTCATGGCTCATATTGGCAAGAAATTCACTCTTCGCGCGGCTGCCCGCCTCCGCTGCCAGCTTCGCCCTTTCCCGCTCCTGCTCGGCTAATTTACGGTCGGTAACGTCGTGGACGAATGCCGCAAAGAGAGTCTTGGGACCCCACTGGATGGAGGACATCGTCATTTCGACTGGAAATTCGCGTCCATCGCGGTGCAAAGCCGTGGCCTCTATCCTTCTCTGCAGCAAGCCGCGGCCGCCGCTCGCGAGAGTCCCGCCCGGAACTCCCTCCTCGCCGCGAACGCCTTGATAATTCCGGAAGACTTCGCTGACTGGCTTGGCAATGGCCTCCGCGCGAGACCATCCGAAGGTAGCCTCAGCTTGCGCATTCCAATCCGTAATCGTACCCGCTGAGTCAATTTCGAGAAATGCATCGAACGCTGTCTCGACGATCAAGCGGTAGCGCTGCTGGCTTGACGCGAGCGCCGTCGCCTGAAAAGAAAACCGCCGATCCACGGTCGACGTGATAAAGACAAGACCTAAGGCCATCATGGTGATCACGGTAATGGCGGTGAGGCCCAGATCGGAGATGCTGATTGCGTAGGAAGGATCGAAGTGCATCAAGGGCCGCGGCGCAAAGTTGACCGCAGCCATGCCGACGTAATGCATGACGGGAATGGCGGCGCCCATCGTGAGCGCGCTCGAAGTCTTTCGCCAGCCCCAGCTGGATGTGTCCGCTCTCGATGCAAAGGTCAACCATAGCGCGACGAAAGCGATGACGACAGCCAGGACCACCGACAAGACCACCAACCCCGGAGAATAGACGCACATTGCGGGAAGCCGCATGGCCCCCATGCCGATGTAGTGCATTGCCGCGATACCACCGCCGATCAAAATGCTGCCAATGATCGTCTGGGGGAGGCCCATGGACGGACGGCTCACGATGAGTAAAGCCACTCCGGAGGAGACCACGGCCGCCAAGAGAGATAGCGCGACCGTCGGCCAGTCGTACTGCACGGGGACCGGCAAGCGGAAGGCAAGCATACCCACATAGTGCATGCACCAAATACCCGCGCCCATGGCCGATGCTCCGCCAACCAGCCAGAGCAAGCGGGCCCGCCCTCTTGCATGGGTGACGCGCCCCGCAAGATCGAGCGCCGCATAGGAGGCAAGGATAGCGATGAAGATCGACAACGCGACCAGACCATAGTGGTAGGAACCCGTCAGGAATGGACGAAGAGTGTTCATAATCCCGCCTTACTTGAGGATGAAAGCTCGACGATAGAAAATGGTAGATTCACGGCAGGTTGTACCTCGTAGAATCCAAATCTGTGCGCGCTATATGTGACAGCAGTTGTTTCTGGACTGCTTATCGGCTGCGTCCTTTTCCTCTTCATGACACTTTTGTTTCATTACGCAGAATCGTCATTCGACTCATGGGCACGGGCGCAAGAGCCGTATCTCAAGGCTACGGATGGGCTGAGGCCCATCCCTACCAGGCCATCCGATACCAGCCATCCCTACCGCCTCAGTGTCTGCTCAGGAGTTACTTGTGGGGAAAGAATAAACGGCCCCTGCAATGACGCTGTTCATTTTTCGGCCGATAAGCTTCGGAGTATGGTTGCTATCGAGCCCAGAGCGCATTCAACGGATTCCTCGGCGCATCGTATGGAGCGCCGCTCTCCACTGCGAAGACGGTCTCGCGGTGATACGGGCCGGCTGTCGCCTCGGGTAATCGTAAACATTATTCAAGCCGCCGACCTTCTCGTGCTCCTAGCGGCCGGGCTATTCGTCAAAGTGGAGTTGAAGGCCCTATACGCTACCCGGTCCGACGGGCCGCTCATCCTCGCCACCATCTCGGCCAGTGTGGTCACGGCGATCTTGCTGTGGCGTGCTCATGCTTATGTGCTTCCATCGCTCCACTTGGTTTCCACCCAGCTACGGCTTCTCGCATTCCCGCTGTTGGCCGGTACGGGAGCGCTAGCGGCCTCCTTCTTCCTGATGGGAGACGTCGCGGCTGCGTTCCGCGACTGGCCCCTCGCGTGGTTTTTGAACAGCGCTGTTCTTCTCATGATGTCGCGATGTGTGCTGGGACGCCTATTGCGTCGATGGGCCAGAGCCGGGCGGCTGGCCCGGAGAGTCGCCGTCGTTGGCGTCGGCGACTTCAGCCGTGAATTTGTATCGCGCCTGCGCAACGACCCGCAAGCCTACACGATCGTGGGCCTCTACGACGACCGTTCGTCACGCATTCCCGCCAGGCAAGAGGATATAGAGGTTCGCGGCACGGTAAGCGACCTCCTCACGCGGAGCAGGCAGGAGAGAATCGATGTAATTGCCATCGCACTTCCTCTGAGTGCTGTGGATCGTATCGCGGTCATTCTCGATCAGATCGGTAGCGCTGTTGCCGACGTATGCCTGACAACCGATCTCGCAGGGCTGCGTTATACGGGCAGCGAGTTCTCCGCAGTCGGCTCAAATCCGGTGGTATTGGTCAAGGAGCTGCCCCTGAAGGATTGGAGAGCGGCCAAAAAGCTTACGTTCGATACCGTGCTCGGATCGATGCTTTTGCTTGGGCTATCGCCCCTTCTCGCGCTCGTTGCGGTACTGATCAGGCTCGACAGTCGCGGGCCCGTATTGTTCCGGCAGCCCCGTCTGGGTTTTAATAACCGGCTTTTCACGTGTTACAAATTTCGCACGATGCATGACGAGATGACAGACGTGATGGCCGATCAACAAACCAGACGAAATGACCCGCGTGTCACTCGAGTTGGAAAATGGCTGCGAAGGTTCAGCATCGACGAACTGCCGCAATTGTTGAATGTTCTGCGAGGCAACATGTCCCTCGTCGGACCACGGCCACATGCACCGCACACAAAAGCGGCTGACCAACTGTATGCCGACGTTGTTGCGAAATATGCCGTCCGCCACCGGGTAAAGCCTGGCATCACCGGGTGGGCACAAGTCAACGGATGGCGCGGAGAAACTAAGAGCGTTGAGCAGATTGAAAACAGGGTTGCCTGTGACCTGTCCTATATCGATAACTGGTCTGTCTGGTTTGATCTGCGAATTCTCTTCCTGACGATCGTCCGGGAGATCCTAAACCCCAATGCGTTTTAGCGCTCGGTGCTTCAGCGTACTTTTTCGCGGCCTGTTGGGAATTCCATTTTGGGTTCCGAATTCTTAGGCCGTCCCAATGTGAGATCTCGAAGTGAGTTTAGCTTTGAGGTGTATTGTCCCGATACTCCTAACCCGATCAGTCTAGAGATGTCACGGGAGAAGCACTTACGTCTCCCAAGGCAGGAGCAGCTAAAGTGCTAACTGATTCGGTCCAGTTGCAAAATACAACTCGAGTTGTGAGGAGAATTGCCAGCGAGTTCAGTGGTTCTGGTTGCTTTGTGGAAGGCGCTCGAGCGATCGCTACCGGCAGCGGACCGGAGCGCCGCAGAATCCAAAGCAGGGATCGCCGGCAACATGTTACCTCTCAAAGCCTGCCCTTACCTTCCACGCCTCCTGATCGACAAGCGGGCCTTCAAACAAAGCATCCTGGCATAGAGCAGGCCCCGCGGCTAACCGCCGCTCAAGATGAGCTTGTCGTCGAACATCTGCCGCTCGTCCGCTTGATTGCGCGACGTATCCACGAGCGGTTGCCGCAGCATGTACTCGTTGAAGACCTTTACAGCGCCGGTGTGGTTGGGCTGATCGATGCCAGCAGAAAATTCGACCCCTCGAAGGACGCAAAATTCTCCACCTATGCCCAGTTTCGAATTCGCGGAGCAATCCTAGACAACTTGCGGTCACTCGATTGGGCCCCGCGTGAGCTTAGGCTTAAGGGGCGGGCAATCGAAGAAGCCATACAAAGACTTACCGCACGCCTCGAACGTTCGCCGGATGAAGCGGAGATCGCAAAGGAATTGGGAACTGGCCTGGCTGATTACCACTCGTTGCTGGGCGAACTGAAGCGATTGGAAATCGGGTCCCTGCACGAGCAACGTTGGAAAGATTCGGATGAAGAGGAACTGGCTTATCTGCCGAGCGCCCCAGAAGATGATCCCTTATTTCGCTGTCTGGCGGGCGAGATGCAACAAAGGCTGATCGATGCCATCGACGCTCTTCCCGAACGCGAGCGGTTGGTGCTGACACTTTATTACTATGAGGAATTGACCATGAAGGAGATCGCGCTTGCTCTGAATGTGGCGGCATCCCGGGCGTCCCAGCTCCACGCCTCGGCTGTCCTTCACTTGCGATCCGGGATGGCGAAGCACGGCATTTTAGATCGGCGTCGAGCTTCGTATAACAAAAGTACCGCTCTAGGAGCTTGAGGGCGCTAGGAAATGTGGCTGGCACGCTGTGGGAAAATGCGCCGACTGTACGAGAAATTCTCCAAGAGCTGTACCTCAGGGCCTAAAAAGGCCCCATCACCTGCCACCCCGGACGAGTTTTTCCGCGCCTGCTAGGCCTTGCCCGATGATGCTAGTGCGACAGATCGAAGAAAACACCGCGCGAGCCCAGAGGATCACGACAATCAAGCAGGCCTTGGCGGATCATTCCTACCGTATAGATTCCTCAGATGTGGCTGACAAAGTGCGCAAGCATTATGCTCAAGTGCGAGCTGACATGGCACTGCTCAATCAGATGATATCTCCGACGAGCTTGGCTCCCATTTCAGCTCAGCCAAAAGATCCTCTTCTGCCTTGCGATCCCCAAAACTCTCTCCCCTGAAGCCACCTTCCGAATGCGCGACGCAGAGGCGAGATGAACCTCAGGCACCCGCGGTGGTTGGTCGCGGGGCAGGCGTGGATCGGCCTGATCTTGCTTAAATCGCGTCTAAAGCCCAAGATGGATGCTAAATTTTTCGATGCGGCTCTCCATTCCGCATCGAACAAGGAAGCGGTCTAACTCATGGGAGCTGCTCGCCGCTCGGATCGCAAATCGCCACTCATTCCGGAAATAGATGTTCTATGGATTACAGCGGGCCTGGGTTGCGACGGGGACACAATCGCGATGACGGCGGCGACGCAGCCGAGCATCGAGGATGTTGTCCTCGGGGCACTACCATGGATTCCCAAGGTCCATTTCCATAATCCTTTTCTCACTTCCGAGGTTGGCGATGACTTCATGAAGCGCTTTCATCTGGCGGCGGAGGGGAAATCGAACCCTTTTATTCTCGTGCTGGAGGGCTCGGTTCCGAATGAAGGCAACAAGGAGCACGGCTACTGGGCGTCGTTTGGCACGAACCAGGCTACTGGACAGCCCATTACGACCTGTGAATGGATTGACCGGCTGGCGCCGAAGGCATGGGCGGTGATCGCTGCCGGAACCTGCGCGGCGTATGGCGGAATTCATGCCATGGAAGGCAATCCAACTGGATGCATGGGCTTGCCAGACTATCTTGGTTGGCAGTGGCGCTCGAAGGCCGATATTCCGATCGTTTGCATTCCCGGATGCCCGGTCCAGCCTGACAATTTCATGGAGACGCTTTTATACCTGCTCTACATGGCTGCCGGCCGCGCTCCTGCGATTCCACTCGATGATGCCCTGCGTCCCACCTGGCTCTTCGGCAGCACCGTGCACGAAGGTTGTGATCGTGGCGGCTATTATGAGCAGGCGCAGTTTGCGGAAGAATATGGATCGCCGCTTTGCATCGTAAAGCTTGGATGCTGGGGGCCGGTGGTGCAGTGCAACGTGGGCAAGCGTGGCTGGATGGCGGGCATCGGCGGCTGCCCCAACGTAGGCGGCATCTGCATCGGATGCACGATGCCTGGATTTCCGGACAAGTTTATGCCGTTTATGGATCAGCCGCCCGGCTCGCTGCTGTCTTCGGCCGCCGTCCAAACTTACGGGCGGGCCATCCATGCATTGCGCCGCTTTACACTTGCATCGCTCAACCAGGAACCAGTATGGCGGAAAAAGCGGCACGCTCCGGGCAACCGGAATGACACCGGGACTTCTCTCTTGTAACGGGAGACGGGCTACCAAACATACGGCCTTCGGAGTATGAAATGTCTTCGTTTGCGCGAACCGCTGGAAAACGGAGAGGCGGCAAGGAGCCGGCCGCAGACGCCAGTGATGGACTGCCGGATATTGCCGAAGCAGAAGCTATACTTCTCGAGCTCGCGAGAGTATTCGGCGATTCGGTCGCAAGTGCTACCGACGCCCCGAATCACTTCACCGAAAAGAGACAAGAGACGGCTGCGGATCAGCAAGCGCCAAATCTTGAAGCTAAATATCGAGCACTATTGGAGCAAATACCGGCGGTTGTCTTCATGGCATATCTCGACCGGGGTATCAGCGAAGCGTATGTGAGCCCGCAGATTGAAGCTGCCCTCGGCTATTCGCGAGAGGAATGGCTGGAAGATCCAGTCCGTTGGTATCAACACATTCACGCCGATGACAAGCAACGCTGGAGTCTGGAAGCCGCCGAGATGTTTCTCTCGGGCAAGCCGCTGCGATCTTCGTATCGGGTGATCGCGCGCGACGGCCGTGTTATCTGGTTCCATTGCGACGCCAGGATGATGCGGAGGGAAGACGGTCGGCCCTGGTTCATTCACGGCGTTGCATTTGATATTTCAGACATCAAGCGCATCGAAGAGGAGCTTCAGGAAGAGCGCAATTTCGTCTCGACGATCCTGGACACCGTGGGAGCGCTGGTCGTCGTGCTCGACAGCCAAGGACGCATCCTGCGGTTTAACCCGGCCTGCGAGCTCACAACGGGATATTCGATGGAAGAGGTTCGGGGTAAATGTGTTTGGGATTTGTTCCTCCTCCCCGAGGAAACAGACCGCTTTCGGGCCATTTTCGAGGTGCTGCGAACTGATCTTCTTCCGCAGGATTACCAGAGCTGCTGGGTTACGCGGCATGGCGATCAACGGCTGATTGCATGGACGAGCACGCTGTTGCCGGGCAGCGGCGATACGGCCAACTACATCATAGCCACCGGCATCGACATCACCGAACGGAAGCATCTGGAAAAGGCGATCCTGGATATAAGCGCGAGAGAACAGCGTCGAATCGGCCAGGACCTGCATGACGGCCTGGGCCAGCATCTGACCGGGATTGCGTTTATGGCCAAGGTGCATGAAGCGAAGCTGGCAGAGCAGAAGAGATCGGAGACAGAAGATGCAGCCAAGATTGTGAAGCTCGTGAATGAAGCGATCTATAAAACCCGCGAATTGGCGCGGGGACTGCTTCCAGTTGTTTCCGATTCGCAGGGCCTGATGTCGGCGTTGCAGCTATGGGCGGCTGAAGTAGAAGACCTCTTTGGAATATCGTGCCGCTTTCAGTGCGACCCACCCGTCTTGATTCACGACTACACGATGGCCACACATCTTTATCACATTGCCCAGGAGGCTGTGAATAATGCGATCAAGCACGGAGATCCACGGAAGATACTGATTCAGCTCGGGACCGACCAGGGTCGAGGCACGCTGGTCATAAAAGATGATGGCAACGGTATTACGGAGAACTCCAAAGGCGCGCATGGCATGGGGCTGCACATCATGAATTACCGGGCGGGAATGATCGGGGGAGCGCTCGAAATAAAGCGTGACACAACCAGAGGAACGGTTGTCACCTGCACCTTCCCGGCACAGGATGGTGCATAGTATGCATAGTATGCAGATGGCGGCGGGGACAGCCAGACCGAAAGGTTTATCGGGAGCTAAGAAAAAGACTGTCTTCGTGGTGGATGACCATCCCCTGCTGCGTCAAGGGCTGGCGCTGCTGATTAACCGGGAACAGGACCTTATAGTCTCCGGCGAAGCTGAAGAGGCGCAAGCCGCAATCAAGGCGATTGCCGCGAAGCAGCCGGACATCCTGATCGTGGACATTTCAATGAATGGTCCAGACGGGCTGGACTTGTTGAAGAACATCCGGACGTTATATCCGGACCTCCCCGTGCTGATTCTCTCCATGCACGACGAGTCAATTTATGCAGAGCGCGCGCTGCGGGCTCGCGCCAACGGCTACATCATGAAGCAGGAGGCCACGGAGAAGGTCCTGGTCGCCGTGCGGCGTATTCTCGGCGGAGACATCTACCTCAGCGATCGGATAGCGAACAAGCTGCTCCACCAGTACATCAGCGGCGCTTCCGCAGACATGCACTCCCAGCTCTCTTCTCTTTCCGATCGTGAGCTTGAAGTCTTCCGTCTCATCGGCGAAGGCCGCAGCACGCGCCAAATCGCCGAGAAACTGCACCTCAGCATAAAGACAGTCGAAACCTACCAGGCCCATATCAAAGAGAAGCTCTCGCTTCGCAGCGGCCGCGAGCTGGTCCAGCACGCAATTCAATCAAAAATCAGCGAAAAAACATCCTAATAGCAGCCGAATTTCTCGCAATTTCTCGCAGAGCCGCAAAGCGAATCGCGGCTCTTTCGAGCGGCATGCGCAGAGCCTATCGGGGAATCTCCTATGCCAGCTGAAGTATTTGGTATGAAGAATAAATAAGGCGTGTCCTGCTTGTGAGCCCTAATCAGCTTTTGTTGTCATGGCTTGACCCAGCAACGAGGTGCATTTTCGAGAGGAGAATCCAGCATATGACAGCGGAAGCAGCGCCTTACGGTCGCGTTACACAGAAGAAACCCGCCGTGGCAGAAGTGCACATCGTCTGGATCACGGCAGGTCTAGGCTGCGATGGAGATTCGGTATCGATTACCGCGGCAACGCAGCCGAGCATTGAAGATGTACTTCTAGGCGCGATTCCCGGCTTGCCGAAAGTGCACCTGCACAATCCTGTCCTCGCTTACGAAAACGGCGACGATTTTCTAAAGTACTGGTATCTGGCTGAGCAAGGAAGACTTGATCCCTTTGTCCTGGTCGTTGAGGGGTCCATTCCGAACGAGAAGATCAAGAAGGAGGGCTATTGGGCGGCCCTGGGAACGAATCCCAACACGGGTCAGCCGATTACAACCAACGAATGGATTGACCGGCTGACTCCGAAGGCGCTCGCCGTTGTTGC
This sequence comes from uncultured Acidobacteriaceae bacterium, assembly GCA_963746665.1. Taxonomy (GTDB): domain Bacteria; phylum Acidobacteriota; class Terriglobia; order Terriglobales; family Acidobacteriaceae; genus PALSA-350. The sequence continues at coordinate 100,758 of CAVVBW010000003.1, forward strand.
GTGTGGCACTTGTGCCACGTATGGCGGCATTCACGCCATGGAGGGCAATCCCACAGGATGTATGGGTTTGGCGGACTATCTCGGTTGGGACTGGAAGTCGAAGGCTGGCCTCCCGATCGTGAACGTTCCGGGATGTCCGGTTCAGCCGGACAATTTCATGGAAACCGTTCTGTATCTGCTGTATCAGGTTGCCGGTCTCGCACCGATGATTCCCCTCGACGACCAGCTAAGACCCACGTGGCTGTTCGGAAAGACGGTGCATGAAGGCTGCGACCGCGCCGGGTATTACGAGAGTGGCGACTTCGCAACTTCGTACGGCTCGCCAAAGTGCATTGTGAAGCTCGGCTGCTGGGGACCCGTCGTGAACTGCAACGTGCCGAAGCGCGGCTGGATGGCGGGAATCGGAGGCTGTCCCAATGTGGGCGGCATCTGCATTGGCTGCACCATGCCTGGCTTTCCGGATAAATTCATGCCCTTCATGGACGAGCCGCCGGGCGCAAAGCTCTCCACTGCCGCGATCGGAGCTTACGGCAAGGGGATCAGGGCCCTCCGGGCGATTACCAATGCAACAGTAAATAAAGAGCCTAGGTGGCGCCATCGGCGCGCCGAGCTGACCACCGGCTATCACCCCAGGTCTTACTGAAGGATCTACTAACCCAGCAAAGGAGCCACCGAGATGGGCACGATTACTGCTGCACACAAGGAAGACGCCACGAAGCCAAGCCAGTTAGTAGAGATGAATTGGGATCCGATCACCCGAATCGTCGGCAGCCTCGGAATCTTCACGAAGATCGATTTTGGCAAGCGCAAGGTGGCCGAGTGTCATAGCACCTCGTCGATCTTCCGCGGCTACAGCATCTTCATGAAGGGAAAAGACCCGCGAGACGCACACTTCATCACAAGCCGTATTTGCGGCATCTGCGGTGACAATCACGCTACGTGTGCCACATATGCGCAGAATATGGCGTTTGGAGTAAAGCCGCCGCCGATCGCCGAGTGGATTGTCAACCTCGGCGAAGCAGCCGAGTATATGTTCGACCACAACATTTTCCAGGACAATCTGGTTGGCGTGGACTTCTGCGAGCAGATGGTGAAGGAGACAAACCCCGGCGTTTGGGAGAAGGCGGAAAAGACCGCTTCGCCGCACGCCGACGTGCATGGCTATCGCACCATCGGCGACATCATGAAAGCGCTCAATCCATTTAAGGGAGCCTTCTACCTTGAAGCCCTGCAGATGAGCCGCATGACGCGGGAGATGTTCTGCCTGATGGAAGGACGCCACGTGCATCCATCGACGTTGTATCCCGGCGGGGTGGGCACGGTGCCGACCATCCAGCTCTTTACGGACTACATTGTCCGCTTGATGAAGTACGTGGAGTTCATGAAGAAGGTCGTGCCGCTGCATGACGACCTGTTCGATTTCTTCTACGAAGCCCTCCCGGGTTATGAAGATGTAGGACGGCGGCGCATTCTTCTCGGCTGCTGGGGCTCGTTCAATAACCCGGATGTCTGCGACTACACCTACGAGAGGATGACCGACTGGGGCCGCGGCATGTTCGTAACGCCGGGCGTCGTTGTGGACGGCAAATTGGTCACGACAGACCTGGTAGACATCAACTTGAACATCCGTATTCTGCTGGGCAGCTCCTACTACGACGATTGGCAGAACTCAGAAACCTTTGTGAAGAAAGACCCGCTGGGAAATCCCGTGGACCAGCGGCATCCTTGGAACCAGAGCACGTTCCCGAGGCCGCAGAAGCGCGACTTTGCGGGCAATTATACGTGGGTCATGTCTCCGCGCTGGTACGACAAGCGCACGAAAGAGTATCTCGCACTGGATACGGGCGGCGGTCCCATTGCGCGCTTCTGGGCGACCGCGCTGGCCGGCATTGTGGACATCGGCTACGTCAAGGCCACCGGCCACAGCGTGAAAATCTATCTTCCGAAGACCATGTCCCTACCCGAGACGGAGTTGGAATGGAAGATTCCCAACTGGAGCAATGCCATCGAGCGCGATCGCGCTCGCACCTACTTCCAGGCCTATGCCGCGGCCGCCGCTCTTCATTTTGCCGAGCGGGCGCTTGCCGAACTGCACGCGGGCAGAACAAAGACCTGGAACGAATTCAAGGTTCCGGAAGAAGGCATAGGATGCGGCTTCCACGAAGCGGTTCGTGGAGTGTTGTCGCATCATGTGGTGATTAAGAATCACAAGATCGCCAACTACCATCCATATCCTCCGACTCCCTGGAATGCGAATCCACGCGATCTTTATGGAACTCCCGGGCCTTACGAGGACGCGGTGCAGAACACGCCGATCTTCGAGGAAAACGGTCCGGAAAACTTCAAGGGCATCGACATCATGCGCGCAGTCAGGAGCTTCGATCCGTGCCTGCCTTGCGGCGTGCATATGTATCTGGGAAATGGCAAGGTGCTCGAGACGCACCATTCTCCGATGTTCGGGGTGCAGCAACCCTAATACGGATGCAAAGCTCATATCAACAGGTTGTTGGGCGCTAAGCGAGAAGTATTGGGCCTGAATCAAGCTTCCATCAGGGCTGCGCTCTCGTTCTAGAGCATTTTAGGTTTTACCGTGAACTGGTGAGGCTTCGACGGAACGGCCGCGTCGGGAGCGGTTTTTTCGTCTACACCTAAACCTGAAATGCTCTATGGCGCTCAGAGAAGGAGTCGCGTGGCCGATAAGGAAAAGGAGTTTCAGGGCAAGATCCGGCAGCTCGGCACTTTAGTCGGTGAACTCAGACCAGATGCCCGGCGGCGGTTCAAAACGTTGCGGCCCGCGAGCTGGTTCAGCTTCTCATGGAAGTTCATGGCGCGGGGCTGGAGCGGATGATGGAGCTGGTCTTCGATTCCGGAGCGAGCCGGGCGAGGCGATCATCCATAAACTCGGCCAGGATCCGATCGTCGGCAACCTGCTTCTCCTCTATTCCCTCCATCCCGATGATTTGGAAACCCGCGTCTTGAAAGCGCTCGACGCCGCCGGCGCGCGTCTGCGGAAGTCCGAAGCCCAAGTCGAGCTGGTTGGCATTCATGATGGAGCGGTTCAGCTCCGGCTGCACACTTCCAGCCATGGCTGCGGATCAACCACCAAAAATCTGCAGTCCATCGTGGAAGAAAGCATTTACGACATGGCGCCGGATGTGACGTCGCTCGAGATTCTCGGCTTGGATGACGAGCCCTCTTCCGGTTTTGTCTCTCTGGAGAGCCTGCTGAGGCAGCCGTTGCCGGTGCCTGTATTGGCGGCCCAGAGCGCGGAAGTGGAAGGTGCGGATTGAGATCGCGCCGTTTCCGGACGGAGAGAGGGTGACCATGCCTACCCGTGCATCCACGCCACTCGATCAGGCATTCGCGACGCTTCGGCAGTTCGCCCGATCGCGGCCCCCGGCCGAGCGCTGCGAGCTGTGCAGCGCGGGCCTGGCGCATGCAGCACCCGCATCTGGTGGAGATTGCGTCGCGGCAAATCGTTTGCGCGTGTGAAGCCTGCGCAACCCTCTTTGACGGAATGGCGAATGGCAAATACCGCCGCGTGTCCAGACGCGCGCAACTGCTGGCTAACTTCCAAATGACAGATGCGCAGTGGGACGACCTGCTTATCCCCATCAATATGGCCTTCTTCTTCAATTCAAGCGTAGAAGGCAGAACCATCCCGCTTTACCCCAGCCCTGCCGGTGCGGTCGAGTCACTGCTCCCACTCGATGCCTGGAGCGAGATCGTCGAGGAGAATCCAGTCCTCAGCCAGTTGCGGCCCGACATCGAAGCGCTGCTCGTCAACCGGGTAGGCCACGCGCACGATTTATCTGAGGCCGAGTACTACATCGCTCCCATCGATGAATGTTACAGGCTAGTCGGTCTGATCCGCGACCAACTGGAAGGGGCTTTCCGGAGGCTCCGAGGTTTGGGTGGAAATTGGGCGATTCTTTTCCGAGTTAAGATCGCGCGCGGACATAGTCAATGGAGAAGCTCATGCCTGATCTAAGCTTCAAGATCGAGGAGGCGGTCGTCGTCCCGTTTGCGATAGCTCCTACGCTGGCCTTTAAGCTTCGCATCACGAACGCAGATGCCGGCGAGACCATCCATACCGTTGCATTGCGCTGCCAGATTCAGATTGAAGTCACTCGCCGGCGCTACACGCCGGAAGAGCAAGCGCAGCATGCGCGATCTCTTCGGAGAGCCCGAACGCTGGAGCCAGACTCTCCGCAGCCTGCTGTGGACCCATGTCGGCATTGTTGTGCCCAGCTTTCAGGGCAGCACGCTTGCCGACCTTCCTATTCATTGCACCTTCGATTTCAACGTGGCTGCCACAAAGTATCTTTGAAGGCTTGACCGACGGGGAGATACCTCTTCATCTCATGTTCAGTGGCACTGTGTTCTATGCGGATTCGGAAGATGCGTTACAGGTGGCGCCGATTTCATGGGAGCAGGAGGCCAAATTCAAGCTTCCGGTGAGAGTGTGGCGCGAAATGATGGATTCCTACTATCCCAAACAGCGTCTGGCTGAATCTGCGCCGCGACGTCTTCGAGCGCCTGTACCAGTACAAAACTCAACACGGAATCCCCACCTGGGAGCAGGCGCTCGAGAGCGTGCTGCCCGTGGAAGAGACGGTGAGCGCATGAGCCTGGCGGCAAATCTCGATCGCGTGGAGAAGATCGCCGAGGCGGTGCTCTACGAGGGTTACATGCTGTATCCCTATCGCGCCTCTGCGGTAAAAAATCAGCAGCGCTGGAATTTCGGAGTGCTCTGCCCGCGATCCGTACAGCGAATCGCAGAATGGCACCGAAGCCTGGATGATGCAGACGGAATGCCTCCTCGAGCGCGACTCATTCTCGCGGCTCGGTGTGAAGATTCGCTTCCTGCAGATTGTCAATCGCTCGATCGGAAGACTCACGCATCCTGTGCATGAACTTCCGCTCGAACAGCGAGCCGGAGTTCGAGGTTGTGGACAAGCTGGAAGTTGGCGGCCAGACTTTTGTGCCATGGCAGGAGGCGATGGAACGCGAGGTATCCGCGCCGCCATTGCTTCCAGCCGTCCTTTCCCTCCATCAGCCTTCGTTATTTAGTTTCCTGCCGGGACGAGAATTTGAGCCTCTCCGCGATGAAAGACGGATTTGATCGCCGGCGTCATCATTCGCGAGTGGGAGACGGTTTCCGGTTCAGTCGAAATCGACTTGAAGCCATGTCAGGGTGACGTGGCCAAAGTCACGGTGCGTATTCGCAATCTGACTTCGGACCAATGCAGGCCGCAGCAGAATGAGCCGTGCCGATGCTCTGATGTATTCGCTCGTCTCCGCGCACACCATTCTGACGGTTGAAGACGGCGAGTTTGTGTCGCTGCTCGATCCTCCAGAAAATCTGCGGAGTCTGGCTGCGGAATGCAGCAATATCGGAACCTGGCCGGTCCTGGTTGGCGAAGAGGGGGAGCGAGACACGATGCTGTCATCGCCAATCATTCTCTACGACTATCCGCAGATTGCTCCTGAGAGTCCCGGCAGCCTGTTCGACGGAACCGAGATCGACGAGATTCTTTCTCTGCGAATTCTAACCATGACCGATGAAGAGAAGCATGAGATGCGGCAATCGGACCGAGCGCGCCCGCCAGATACTTGAACGCACCGAGAACATGCCGCCGGAACAATTCATGAAGCTCCACGGCGCATTGCGGGGGCTGCACCCCGTAAACAAGGAGGCGCGATGAACGAATGGGAGTGGCAATTGCTCGAGGACAAGGCGCTCCGTCGACCGCGTAATCATCGCAGGCGTGGAAATAAAAACGGGCGATCGCGTGCGACTGTTTCCCGCATAAGGGCGGCGACATTCTAGACATTGCGCTGCACGGACAGATCGCGACGATTGAAGCATCGAGCAGGATTACGAAGGCAAGGCGCATGTGTGTGTTGTTCTCGATGACGATCCGGGACGCGATCTGGGATTGCTGCGCCAGCCCGGCCACCGTTTTTTCTTTGACTCCGTCCGAAGTCGAGCCACTTGCTGTGGAAAAGCAACGTCAGAAGGATGTAGTCCGGAAGCCCCGCATTCTGGTCGCTGGCATCGGCAACATTTTTCTTGGCGACGACGGCTTTGGGGTCGAGGTAGCGCAGCAGCTTTCCAAGTGCGACTTCCCGGCCTCGGTGCGCGTGGCTGACTTTGGCATACGAGGCTTCGATCTTGCGTATGCGCTGCAGGACGGCTATGAAACCACGATCCTGATCGACGCTTTTCCCCATGGGCAGCCACCGGGTACGGTTTACGTGGTCGAGCCGGATCTGACCGACCCCGCCGCTTCTTTCGCCCAGGGAAGCTTCGTCGAGCCGCATGCCATGAATCCCATGAATGTGCTTCGTATGGCGACTGCGATGCACGGTCCGCTGAAGCGCGTTCTGCTGGTGGGGTGCGAGCCGGCCACCTTCGGCGGCGACGAAGGACAGATGGGCTTGAGTCGCTCCAGTAGAAGCCGCTGTGCCAGAGGCGGTGAAGGTCGTTGAGAGACTCGTGAGAGAAGACACTGGATGAAGATCGGTCGAATGCAACGAACTAAGATGCAACGAACTAAGAGCTCGCAAGCGAAAGGAGATATGCCGTGGCTATGGAATTGATTGAAACCACCACAAACGGGAACGGAAGCGATAAGGAAACGCTTTATATGCTTGGAGGCGTGGCCTTGATCGTCTTTGGGCGGGATTGATTCTGTCCAATCCATTCATCCGCCGTTACATGTCCCAACTCGGAGTTGGCAACCTGGCCCAGGCGGTCATGCCCGACATTGAGCGGTATTTGAAGTTGCGGGCGATGTAAGCGGCGCAGACGGCTGGAAGGGGCGAATGGTTCTAGAGTTGCAGGCACGCCTGTTGCCGCGTAAGTGGAGAGGAGCGCATGGACCAAATTTCGACTACCGCGGTGGAAGCGGCCGAGACGGCTTCGGATCGCTACATCATCGATGGCCGGTCAAGCCGGTTCACGGTGCGCGCCTTTGCAACTGGATTGCTGGCTGCGATGGGTCACAATCCGACCATCGGCATTCGCGACCTCAGCGGCGAGATGAACTTCGATCCCGAGAAGCTCGAAGCCGGCTCGTTTCCGGCTTGCCATCAAGGCGTCTTCGCTGAGCGTGCAGGACGACATAAGCGACAAAGACCGCCGTGAAATCGAACGCCTCATGAATCAGGAGGTTCTGGAGACGGCGAAGTTTCCGGAGATCCTCTATGAGGCTCCGAGCATCTCGGTCACGAAGATGTCGGAGATGCTTTATTCGGCGACGCTCGAACGGAGACTTGACCCTGCACGGCGTGACGCGCAGCCAGCCCATCGCCGCGCGGGTTGCGTTGTTAGGGAGTATGCTGCGGGCGTCAGGCGATTTCACGTTGAGCCAGTCCGACTACAACATAAAACTGGTGTCAGTTGCCGGAGGCGCGCTCAAGTTGAAAGACGAGCTTAAGTTTTCCTTCGAGATCGTGGCTCGGAGACAGGAATGAAAGATGCTTTTTAGTAAACATCGAGCAGGCTTCAACGGAGGAAGCGCCGTCATGTGTCTAGCGATTCCAGGCAGGATCGTTGAACTGGTTCCCGACCAGGCGCACCTGGGAACAGTGGAAGTGACAGGTGTGCGCCGCAAGGTGGACCTGGGCCTGTTGCAGGATGACATGCCAGTGGTCGGCGACTGGGTTCTGATCCACGTCGGCTTTGCCATGACCAAGATCAGCGAGCAGGATGCAATGGAGCAGATGCATCTGCTCAGAATGCTCGGCGAAACGGAACAGGCCATGGAAGAGGTTCGCGGCTATGGCCTTGAGGGCAGCGGCGAATCATGCAAATGCGCAGGGTCCTGGAGCGGGTTAAGTATGCCGATGCTGTCGTCCGGCGAAGTCGACGAGGTTCCACATGCGATATGTAGACGAATTTCGAGACCCAGAACTGATTACCAAAGCTTCCGACGAGATTCATCGCCTCGCGGATACCGGAAAGCACTATCGCATCATGGAAGTTTGCGGCGGTCACACGCATGCCATCTACCGCTTCGGCCTAAAAGACGTTCTGCCATCGAATATTGAGTTGATTCACGGCCCCGGCTGTCCCGTTTGTGTTTTGCCGATGGGAAGGATCGACGACGGCCTTGCGGTCGCCAAGCAATGCCGACGTGATCTTCGCCGCCTTCGGAGACATGATGAGGGTTCCGGGAACGCACGGCAGCCCCCTCGAACACAAGGCCCGGGGAACCGATGTGCGCATCGTCTATTCGCCGGCGGACGCTCTGCAGATCGCGAGAAAAAATCCCGACAAGCACGTGATGTTCTTTGCGATTGGGTTTGAAACGACGGCGCCCTCCACCGCGCTTACGCTGATGCGCGCAAAGTCGGAAGGCATCGAGAACTTCTCCGTCTTCTGCAATCACGTCACCATCATTCCGGCTATCCGGGCGATTCTCGATTCCCCCGACATGCGCCTCGATGCTTTTATCGGGCCAGGACACGTCTCCACCGTGATCGGCTGCCGCCCTTATGAATGGATCGCCAGGAACGAGGGCAAGCCGGTCGTCACCTCAGGATTCGAGCCACTCGATCTGCTGCAGTCTATCGTCATGCTCCTGCGCCAGCTGCATGCGGGAGAAGCACGAGTCGAGAATCAATACAAACGCGTTGTGCCGTGGGAAGGCAATCGCGCCGCGCTCAAAGCGATGGCGGAAGTATTTCAGCTTCGGCCGTATTTTGAGTGGCGCGGCCTCGGATTCATCTCCCAATCGGCGTTGAAGATTCGCGACGAATACGCCAGAGTGGGATGCCGAGCAACGCTTCCCGATTCCTGGCACCCGCGTAACCGATCCCAAGGCCGCGCAGTGCGGAGAAGTGCTCAAGGGCGTGCTGAAGCCAGCGCAGTGCAAGCTATTCGGCAAGGAATGCACTCCGGAACACCCAATCGGCGCGCTTATGGTTTCCTCAGAGGGTTCATGCGCAGCATATTACAACTACGAACATCGCAAGGCAGCGGCAATGGTGACCGGCATCAGCTCGGTGGCCTGAACGGAAAGTCTGCGACTGAACGCGCTCCCCTTCCGTTATTCGCTTTCGGGATCCGCAGATTGAAATGGCGCATGGCGCCGGCGGCAAGGCGAGCCGCAGACTTGTGGAAGGCCTTTTTGCTCCGCTGCTGTTTGAGAATTCGGCAGAGCCTCTGGGCGATGCCGCGCACGTCAAAATCGACGGCGCCTCCGTTGCCATTACCACCGACAGCTTTGTCGTGAAGCCACTCAAATTTCCCGGTGGTTCGATCGGCGAGCTCGCCGTGAATGGAACCATGAACGATCTGGCCGTTTCAGGAGCGAAGGGCCAGGCCATGGTCGTCACTTTCGTTCTCGAAGAGGGGCTGCCCACATCCGTTCTCGAGGGTGAAGTTCGCGCCATGGCTGCTGCCCTCAACAGAGCGGGCGTCGCCATGGTCGGCGGAGACACAAAGGTAGTCGAGCGCGGCAAAGCCGACGGCATGTACATCACAACTACCGGCATCGGTCGCTTCATGCCGCAGGTGACCATCGACACACGATCCGTTCGTCCCGGCGACAAGATTCTCCTGTCCGGGCCGATCGGAGATCACGGCATCACGATCCTTCTTGCGCGCGGCGAGCTTGACCTTGAAGCGGACTTGTTCTCCGATACCCGGTGCGTCCTGCCTCTGATAGAAGCAATGGTCGAGGAAGCAGGCCCTGGCATTCGCTGGATGCGCGATCCCACGCGCGGAGGCGTAGCTACTTCTCTCAATGAGCTGGCCCGCGACTGCAGGCTTGGGATCGTGTTGTCGGAAGAGGAAATTCCCATGCGCGATGAGGTTCGCGGCGCATGCGAATTGCTTGGGCTGGACCCGCTGCATATTGCGAATGAGGGCCAGTTTCTCGCGGTTGTCGCGCCGGAATATGCCGATGCCGCTCTGAACGCCTTGCATCGTACCGAAGGTGGCGAGGATGCGCTCATCATCGGTGACGTGCAGACGGAACCTGCCTGCGCCGTGCTGGTGACGACACGATACGGCGGGAGCCGGATCGTGGACATGCTGGTCGGCGATCCGCTGCCGCGAATTTGTTAGGACGGTTGCGATGGAAACGGCTTGCAAGCTGGCGGCGCAGATTGAAGAACGCCTGCTCATGCGCAATGAGATCATCGAGAGCTTCTTCTCTCGAGAGGCACGGCATCTCGCTGAAGCCTGCCGGGAGATGTCGGAACGCTTCCTGCGGGCGGCCGCCTGCTCGCCTTCGGACGCGGCCCATACTGCTACGGACGCGCAGCATGTTTCGGTCGAATTCGTGCATCCGGTCATCGTAGGCAAGCGCGCTCTTCCGGCGCTCGATCTTTCCACGGCGTTTCAGCCGTGGCTGGATGCAATCCTCAGGCCGGAAGACATCGTGATGGGGTTTGGTCCTCCCGAAGGCGACTCTGAAGTGATTGCCGCGCTGGCTTCAGCGCATTCCCGCAAAGCAATGACGTTTGCGCTTCCAGGCCCTGAGGGATCGTACGCACTTGGAAGCCGGTGACGCAGGATCCCTTCATTCATCAGGAAATGGTCGAAATCTTCTACCACACGCTATGGGAAACCGTGCATGTGTTCTTTGAGCACCGCGAACTCGGGCAGGACGTCGGCCAATCGGAATTTCTCTACCCATTCCTCGGACACAAGAAGCAGGAAACGACCGGCATCGTCGAAGATGTGGCCGCATCAATCCAGATGAAGGTGCATGACGACACCCTGCTGCGGACGCAGTTGGCGAAAGAGCAGGCCGAGCAGATCGGCAACACCGCTCTCGCCATCCATCAGCGTCTATCGCGAGGCGGGAAGCTGATCATCTTCGGAAATGGCGGATCGGCGACCGACGCCAACGACTGGGCGCTCGATTGCGTGCATGCCGCCCACTGGATATCGCCCGATTCCGGCGATATCGCTGTCCATGGAGCCGGCCAACATAACGGCGCTCGCCAACGATGTCGGCACCGAAGTCATCTTCCTGCGCCAGTTGATTGCCCAGGCACGGCCTGAAGATGTCGCGATTGGAATCTCCACCAGCGGAGGGTCGCGCAACATCGTGATGGCGCTTGAAGAGGCGCGCAAGCGCGGTCTGCTGACGGTCGCTCTCCTCGGCTACGACGGCGGAGAAATCTATCGCCGCAGTCTCGCGGACTTTCCCATCATCGTTCGCAGCGATTACATTCCGCGCATTCAGGAGGTTCAGGCTTCCGCCTATCATGTCATCCGGGAAACTCTGGAGGTGCTCGACCGTGGCGAAGCTTGAACTTTACGGCACCGCGAGCTGCCCGTACACGCAGGAATTGCGCGAATGGCTGGAGTGGACCCGGCGCGAGTTTCTGGAGTATGACATCGAGGCCGATCCAGAGGCCAGGAAGCGCATGCACGCATTCGACAGCAGCCTCCGCACCGTTCCGGTTCTCGTCGAGGATGGCAAAGTGATTCAGATCGGCTGGCGGGGTCACGGGTGCATCGTGGGCGGGGGAGCGTAATGGCCGCTGCCTGCTCCATTCGTGTTCGCGGAGTGGTGCAGGGTGTCGGCTTTCGCCCCTTTGTGTACCGTCTGGCGCAGGCAAAGATGCTTGCCGGCTGGGTGCTCAACGGCGAGCAGGGAGTCGAGATTCATCTGGAAGGCACCGAGGAAGACTTAGCCGCATTTGTTCAGGAAATAAGGAGGAAGCCGCCCGTTGCGGCCCAGATCGCGGAGATCGAAGTGGAATCCGCGCCGTGCGAAGGCTTGAGCGCGTTCACGATTCGCGAAAGTGAGCGGCTCGACCGGCCAACCGTTCGCGTTTCACCGGATTTGCCGGTTTGCGACGAGTGCCTTGCGGAGCTTTTTGATCCATCCGATCAGCGATACAGCTATCCCTACATCAATTGCACCAATTGCGGACCGCGCTACAGCGTCATCCTCGCATTGCCTTACGATCGCCCGAACACAACGATGCGCGACTGGCCAATGGATCGCTACTGCAGCCATGAGTATCACAGACCCAGCCAATCGCCGATTCCATGCGCAACCTGTTGCCTGTCCCGCCTGTGGGCCGAAATATTCTCTCCGTGAAGGAGTAGTGACGATTGCTGACAGTAGTGAGGCAATCGACAGGGCGGCCCAACTTCTGGGTGAGGGGAAGATTGTCGCGATCAAAGGGTTGGGAGGCTACCATCTGGCCTGCAACGCGCGAAACCCTGAGGCCAATGCCGCCTTGCGTGAGCGGAAATTCAGGAAAGAAAAACCTTTTGCGTTGATGGCGAAAGATTTGGAAACAGCACGCGGCTTGGTTCAACTTTCTCCCGACGCTGAAGCGCTGCTGAAGTCGATCGCACGGCCAATTGTTCTTGCTCCGAACAAGCAGGAGCTTGCCGGTGTCGCACCCGGGAACGATGAGCTTGGCGTGATGTTGCCGTACACGCCGCTACATCATCTGCTCTTCGCTGCTGGTGCTCCGGATGTTCTGGTGATGACCAGCGCTAACCGCTCGAGCGAACCGATTGCTTACGAGGACAAGGATGCGCTGGAGCGCCTTTCTGGAATTGCGGATGCGTTCCTGGTTGGCGAGCGTGCCGATCGCGCGCCGCGTTGACGACTCCGTCGTGCGGGCTGGGATTTTCGGTCCTGTGATCCTGCGGCGCGCGCGCGGATACGCCCCCGGAGCAGTTGCAATGCTGCCAATCGGGAGTCCAGTGCTGGCCCTGGGTGCGGACCTGAAGAACACCATCACTTTGGTCGTCGATGGTCAGGCTTTTGTCAGCCAGCACATCGGAGATTTGGATCACTATCAGGCTTTCCGGGCGTTTGAAGAGACGGTGAGAGACCTGATCTCGATGTACGACGTGCGATGGGAGGATCTACTGGTGGCGCACGATTGCCATCCACAATACGCGTCTACGGCGCACGCTTTAACTTTGCCGTCCTCTATGAAGTGCGCCGTGCAGCATCATCGCGCGCATCTGGCGTCGGTTCTTGCCGAGCACGGCGAGTGGGAAACGACTGTCGTTGGAGTCAGCCTTGATGGGACAGGATATGGGGACGATGGGACCATCTGGGGCGGAGAAATCTTTACCGGAAGCGTGGAGCAGGGTTTTGAGCGTGTCGCTCATCTGCGCCAGGCTTCTCTCGCGGGGGGCGATGCGGCCGCACAATATCCGGTACAGGCTGCTGCCGGCTTCCTTTCGCAGATCGACGAATTGCCTGATCTCACGACCGCGCCGTTCAACTTCGGCCAGCGCTATCAACATGCTACGCAGCTCATCCATCACGGAGTGCGCACGTTTTCTACTACGTCCATGGGCAGGCTCTTTGACGCAGCCGCAGCCCTGCTCGGCTTCGTGAGAGAAACTACTTTCGAAGGGCAGGCTGCAATCTGGCTTGAGCAACTGGCCAAAGGCGCGCCAATTGCCGATGCATATCCATTTCCATTTGCTGGACACGAACTCGACTTTCGCCCCTTGCTTGAGTGTGTGATCCGCGACCGGATTCGCGGACGCTCGATACGAGAAATTGCGCGGGCATTTCAACGAGGAATCGCCAAAGGGCTGCACACCTCCATCAGAGTGACCGGTGAGGAGTGGGGAATTCACACCGTCGTCCTCTCCGGAGGGGTATTCCAAAACCAGTTGTTACTGGAGGACCTGAAGTCTCTTCTCGATGCCGAAAAATTTCACGTATGGACAAATCATGCGGTCCCTCCGAATGACGGCGGAATCAGTCTCGGGCAGGCAGCGCTTGCCACATTTCAACCTACCGCCGCCAATGGAACGCCCTATGCATGAGCTCTCCATCGCGATGAGTATCGTAGACATGGCACAGGAAGAGGCCGAGCGCCGGGACGTAGTGATCGATGCCGTTTATCTCGAGCTCGGGGCATTGTCCGGAGTCGTTGCGGATGCGCTGCTTTTTTCCTACGAGATGGCGTGTAGCGGCACACGGTTGGAAGGCTCACGTCTCGTGATTAAGGAAGTCCCCATCGAGGTGTATTGTCCGGCCTGCAAGACGCAAAGAAATTTGAGTTCAATGCAATGGTTTTGCTGTCCTGAGTGCGGTACGCCCACGTCAGAAATCATTCATGGAAAAGAATTGGTAATTACTGCTCTGGAGGTACGAGATGAGCGCCGAACCGCGGCTGTTGGAAGTGCGTAAGAACGTCCTGAAGCAAAATGACGTGGTCGCCCGAATGCTGCGTGAGCGTTTCCGCGTGCAGGGAACGTTTGTTGTAAGCCTGGTTTCAAGCCCAGGCGCGGGTAAGACGGCGTTTTTAGAAAAGATCCTTACCCTCTTGCAGCCGCGATATCGTGTAGCGGCATTGGTAGGGGATCTGGCCACCGAAAACGATGCAATTCGATTGGCGCGCAGTCAGGCGCCCGTGAAGCAAATAACAACTGGAACTCTCTGTCATCTTGAAGCTGCGATGGTCGATCGCGCACTTAGCGGATGGGACATAGGCGATCTGGACTTTCTTTTTATCGAGAATGTGGGCAATCTGGTTTGCCCTTCGTCGTATGACCTGGGAGAAAATCTTCGTCTGGTCTTGCTTTCAGTTACGGAAGGCGAAGATAAGCCATTGAAATACCCCACCATCTTTAACAGCGCAGACGTAGCGGTGATAACCAAGATAGATCTTGCCGAGGCCGTTGAATTCGATGAGGAAACCGTGAAAGCGAATATTCAAGCCGTACGGCCGGGAATGCGCCACTTCGCTGTTTCAGCAAAGACCGGCGCCGGGCTCGAAGAGTATCTGCATTTCCTCACGACCAGTGCGCTGAATTCGCGGAAGGAAACGCCGGTTTAAGTCATTTAAGTCCATCGCGCCAGCCAGCGGTTTCCTGAACCCCGCAACGATTGCTGCTAGGGAACCCAGTTGGCTATAAAAATATTCGTTTCGTGGGGGGCGCGTCCGTTGCGGTTTGACCCCCAAACCAAGAGCTTGCCGTCGGAAGAAAACATTGGAAACGCATCAAAGCCCGGATAGTAGGTAATCCGTTCAAGTCCTGTCCCATCTTCATTGATCACATAAAGATCAAAGCCCGCCGGGTCCTTCTGATTCCCCATATTTGATGCGAAGATGATCCGCTTCCCGTCGGGCAGCCAATAGGGAGCAAAATTCGCCGCGCCATTGTGCGTCACCTGATGCTTGCCGCTTCCGTCCGCGTTCATCACCCACAATTCGAGATTGCCCGGACGGATCAGTCCTTTAGCAAGGAGCGCTTTGTAGTCCTTGATCTGTTCCGGCGTTTTCGGGTGTTCCGCGCGGTAGACGATTTTCTTTCCGTCGTATGACCAGAATGGCCCACCATCGTAGCCGAGTTCGTGCGTCAACTGCTTCACGTTTGAGCCATCGGCATCCATTGTGTAGACGTCGATATCGCCGTTTCGCGAGGACGTAAACACGATGTGCTTGCCATCCCGAGTGATGGTCGATTCGGCGTTGTAGCCGGGTGCGTGCGAAAGCGCCCGTATGTCGCTACCATCCCGCTTCGCGGTGTAAATCGTATAAGTGTCGTAGATGGGCCACACGTAGCCCTGGGAATAATCGGGTGGAGGAGGACAGGCCGCGCTGGCGGCGAAGGTTGAAGAGTAGAGGATCCGGTCGCCGTAGGGAAAGAAATAGCTGCAGGTCGTGCGGCCCTTGCCGTTGCTTAGCAACTTTATGTTGGTCGCGAGATCGTTCACGCCGGTTGGCACGCGCATGCTGTAAATCTGGTCGCAGGGAATGTTGGGGCCAACGGACGCGCCCGTCCGTGGGTCATAGAACTGGCCTCCGTGCTGAAAGCTGAGGTATTTGTCGTCCGCGGAGAAATAAGCTTCCGCGCTTTCGCCGCCGAAGGTGAGCTGGCGAATGTTTGAGAGATGACGCTCTTCGCCGGGGAAGCTGAGCGAGTTGCCGCCGTGACTACCTCCCGGCTTGCTGTCGGCGAAAGCTTTCCATTTGCCTCTCACAAGGGCCGGTGCAAGGCAAAGAGCAACTGTTATGAGTGCCAAAGTAGCCCGCGATAGAGTTTGTCTTTTCATGATTAGCGCCTCTGTTCGAGCTTCACGGAAGCATTGAACGGCTTTCCATCTCGCAATACGACGACCTTGACAACATCCCCTACTTTGCTGCCGCGCAACGCATCTGTGAAATCGTAAAGATTGAGGATCTTTTTATCTCCGAACTGTACCAGCACATCGCCGCCCTTCAGCCCAGCCTTTGCGGCAGGCGAATTCGGCTCAACATCGCTGAAGCGAACTCCCGTCTTCTCCGATTGCCCGAAATCGGGGACTGAGCCGAAATAGGGTCCGTAGCCGCCTCCGCCACCCACGCCGCTGGCGACGCCTTCGTGGGGATTTCCATTCTCAGCAACGGTGAGGAAGGATGGTTTCCCGGCTGCCCCGTCCAAATCGAGCGACAGCTTACCGATCATATCTACGAGTTGTGCGGCATCCGGAGCGTTGATTTTATCCCAAGTGTCCGACGGCTTGTGATAATCCGAATGCAGTCCGGAGAAGAAGAAAAGTACAGGAATTTTTTTCGCTACGAATGAGGTCTGGTCGCTCGAGGCGTCTCCGCCATCCGAGCTTTCCACGTGAAACGGAAATCCCTTCTCGGCGGCCGCAAGCTCGGTTTGAAAGGTGGTTCCCGTTCCGATGTCGCCAATGTAAACCTTGTCGTCCCTGATGCGGCCGATCATGTCCATATTGAGCATTGCAATGGCCTTATCGAGGGGCTTGGTAGGCTCCTTAACCCACTCCGCCGATCCGAGCAGGCCGAGTTCTTCGCCCGCGAAGGAAGCAAACAATATTCCTCGCTGAAGCTGGCCTTGCAATGGCGCGAACATTTGCGCAAGTTCAAGGAGTCCTGCGGTGCCGGACGCATTGTCGTCCGCCCCGGGATGAATTGTTCCAATCTGCGAGGGTGCGAGCGAATCGTAATGGCCATAGCCCAGGTGATCGTAATGTGCGCCGATGATCAGGTACTCGTCTGATTTGCCGGGCAAGTATGCCAGCACATTCTTTACGGTCGCGTGAGTCATCTCGATATTGACATCCATGGTGACGTGAACCCGCGCCGGGAATACAAACGATTCCGGTTTGCCCGCGGAATCGATCTGTTTCTGCACAGCTTCGAGCGACTTGCCCTCATTTCTAAACCACGCCTGAGCGACGCTATTTTTCACCTGCACCATAAGGATTCCGGCATTTTCGGGCCCGCTGACGCTGCCAAATGGCGTGAGCAGGTCTTGCTGGCCGCTGTTGAGCTTGCCATCCACGAGAATGACCGCTTTCGCGCCATGATCGCGCGCGTTAATCGCTTTTGTGATGAGGGCCGCGTGCCGGGTCGGCCCCTGATTCCCGCCTTTTGCCGCGAAGGCGGGCGGTTCGTTCCGCAGCAGCACGACGATCTTGTTCTTGACGTCGATTCCGCTGTAATCGTCGTAGCCGAACTCGCCAGCGGAGGCGCCGTATCCGGCGAAGACGAGCGGAGAGGTGACTTCGCCGGTCGAGGAAAAACTAAAGGGAACAAAGTCGTCGTTTAACTTCAATTCCCTCTTCTCAAGCCCGATTTGATCGACGATGCTGTTTTTGCCGGCGATCTTTGCGCCCGTTACCAAGTCGAACGGCTGGAAATATCCATTCGTGCCGGCGGGCTCAAGACCGAGGCTCTTGTATCGCTGCTCGAGGAAATCCGCGGCGAGCGCAATTCCCTTGGTGTCGTCCCCGCGGCCTTCCATGGCGGGCGCGGTTAGGGCTTTGATGTCGTCGAGGTAGCGCGTGGAATCCGCGGCGCCGATCGCCGGCGGCTGCGATGCTGCACATGCCGCAAGCACGACGGCAAGGATGGCCGCGGCGCAACCCGCGAAAAGTCGCGAGCCGCGCCCGAGGGATGTACCTTTAGGGACGCGGCATGAACCACGCTCTTTCATAGCGATGGATGAATCCTATGTAGAGCGAATCGCCCTGTCAAACAGCCCAGCTTTGGAGGCGCCCACCTGGCCGAAGACGAGCCAGTCGGCCAAGCTCAAACCGATGCTGTTTCTGGGTCTGCCACATCCTTTTCGTCTTCGACCGTATTGCCATCACCCTCGCCTGGCGCGAGGAAGAGATTTTCTTCGAGGCCGTGCTGGCGAGTATAGAGGTCATAGTAGCGGCCTCCGAGTGAGTAGAGTTCTCTATGGTCGCCCCGCTCGACGATGCGGCCACTTTCGATAACCAGAATCTGGTTGGCGCGGCGGATGGTCGAGAGCCGGTGGGCGATGACGAAGGTTGTGCGTCCCTGCATCAGCCTGTTCAATCCAGCCTGAATCATGGCCTCCGACTCCGAGTCGAGCGAACTGGTGGCCTCATCGAGAATGAGGATGCGCGGGTCGGCCAGGAGAGCGCGCGCAATCGAAAGCCGCTGCCGCTGTCCGCCGGAGAGTTTTACGCCGCGCTCGCCTACGATGGTGTCGTAGCCATCGGGGAATCGCTCGGTGAACTCGTCGACGCAAGCCGTGCGGCACGCGAAGAGAAACTCCTCTTCGGTCGAGCCGGGACACGAGAAGAGTACGTTGTCGCGGATCGATCCATCGAAGAGAAACGACTCCTGCAACACCACGCCCAACTGCGTACGGAAGGTTCCCAGGTCGACCTTCGAGAGGTCGATCCCGTCCACCAGCACTTGGCCCGAGCTCGGCGTGTGGAAGGCGCACAGCAAGCTGATGACGGTCGATTTTCCCGAGCCCGAAGAGCCCACCAGCGCTGTAACGGTTCCGGGCGCCGCGTGGAAGCTGATGCCGTGCAGCACGGGCTTGTCTTTCTCGTATGCGAACTCCACGTCCTCAAAGCGCACATCGCCGTCGATGGGCGGCATGGAAACCGTGCGTTCCGGGTCCTGGTTCTCTTCCGTCTCGGCGAGGAGATCGCTGGTGCGGTCGAGTCCGGCCAGCGCCTCGGTGAGCTGCGTGCCGAGGTTCACAATCTGGAAGACCGGCGCGGTCATGAAGGCCAGAAAGGCGGTGTACTGAACATACTCGCCGAGGGTCCAGTGCCTGTACATGACTAGATGGCCGCCCATAAAGATCACGATGACCGTGACCAGCCCCATCACCATGGCCGACGCGGTGCTTAACATGCTGGTCATGGTAAGGGACTTGATGACGTTCTTGAGTAACTTGTCCGCGCCTTTGACAAAGACGCTGGCCTCGCGCTCTTCGGCGTGGTAGCCCTTGATGACGCGCACCCCGCCCAGCGACTCCGTCAGCCTTCCAGTGACCTCGGCATTGATTCTGCCCCGCTCGCGGAAGATGGGGCGAATGATCTTGAAGGCATACCGCAGCAGGATCGCAAAGGTGGTGACGATGACAAGCACCGTAAGGGTGATCGAGACGCTGCGGCGGAGCAGGTAATCCAATGCCCACGCGGCCGTCAGGATGCTGCCGGCAAAGTCTACCAGCCCTGTGCCGATGAGGTTGCGCACCCCCTCGACGTCGCTCATGATGCGGGCGACGAGCGTACCAGTGCTGTTTCCGTCATAGTAGCGGACGGGCAGAAACCCAACATGGCGTTGCACGCGGACGCGCAGGTCGGTGATCAGCCGCTGGCCCTCGGTCGAGAGCAGTTGAGTGAGTGCGTACGAGGCAACGGCCTGAATCACCGTGGCGCCAAACACAATGGCCAGTATGCCGGGCAGCCGCTCCGGATGGGGGGGCTGCGCGTTGAGTACGTTGTCGATCAGGCGCCTGGTGATGATGGGAATGGTCAGGCTGGCGCGGACTTTGATGACCGTCAGAACCAGCCCGCCGGCAAGAATCCACAGGCGCGGCTTTAGCATCGTCCAGATAAGCGGCCACAGACGTTTGAGACTCGGCTTGCGCTTGGGCAATCTGTCGAGGGCCGCACGGCGTCTACCGCCGCCGCCCCCGCCGCCACCCCCGCCGCCGCGCTCGGCCCATCCCCCCATGTCGCCCATTCCCATGTAACTCACGAATTCAACCTCCGTAGCAGGCTGCTGAAAAACATGAAGAGCAAACGGGCAGGCAATGGCCGCTGTCATCGGAAGCGTGCCTATGAATGAGCGTTGTCATGTATGCCGCACTACTTCGTACACGAAGAGTATAACGGATGCTCGAGAAAGCTCAGTTAAGAAGGAAGGTGGCGACAACGGGGTAGTGATCGGAGGGATAGAGGCCGGCGGCTGTGTGCGTAACGGTTTCCGCCACGAGGGTCTGGCCCGCATTGCGATGGAGAACCCAATCGATTCTGCGTCCGTTGATTCGGCCGAATCCGTGCAGGGTGCCCTCCGGGCCAAGGGTCCGTTCAGCGGTCTTCCAGGCATCGTCGAGCGCGCTGGTCAGCAAGCCGTAGATTTCCCCGTCCGCGGGCGAGTTGAAGTCTCCGATGAGGAAGAGCGGCAGGTCCTGCGGCAGCAAAGCGATCTGCCGCAACACCAGAAGGGCCGATTCGCGGCGGGCTTCACCGGCGGCCCGGCCGTAGGGTAGATGCGTGTTCAGGATGAGAATATCCGAGCCCCCGATCTCGTGGAGTCTGCCCCAGGAAACCATACGCGGCCGGGGAATCTCCCAATCGCTCGACCCGGGAGTGGAGGGCGTTCGCGAGAACCATGTCTCGCCGCAGTCGATGAGTGAGAACCGTCGCCGGTCGAAAAAGATCTTGTTGTGCTTGTCGCGGTTGTCCCCGAAACGGCCGCGGCCAAAACAGTCGAATTCGGGGATTCTCTCGAGGAGAAATGCCGATTGCTCGGGAAAGATCTCCTGGGCGCCGAGCAGAGCGGGGCAGTGGAGCCGAACCGTTTCCGCCAGCAAATCCCGGCGATGCTCCCAGGCCTGCGCGCCGTCGTCTCCATCCATCTGGCGGACGTTGAATGTCATTATGCGCAATGGTTCCGTGGTTGTCATCGCGAATCGCTTGCAGCCGACATTAAATCGAGTGGTGAGGCGGGAGTGTGAAGCACGGATAAAAATTCAGTGGCGCTGGCGATATTCTTCGTCCAGGAAGATTCTTGAGGAGCTTGTTGAGAACTGCGCGGAAGCCATTGTTGCCGGTTGAGCGGTCAATCGTTTGCTCTTCTACAAGCTCCTGGGAACGCGCGGTTCCTGTTCTACCCGGGAACGGGACTCGGCCTTCCTGCGGGGCTGGGTAAGAGGCGCGGCCCGGCGGCCCGACTTATCGCGGCGGGCGGTCGGACCGGAAGGCGAAGCGGCGCCGTCTGGCTCGCCGTAATCCGGTTCGATCGAATGATCTATGTGCGCCTTCCTCAGGAGATTTTCGCGTTCACGCTCCATCTCGACATACACGGTGTCGAGAATCTCCAGAGCCTCCTCTCCCGCTTTGCCGGAGAAGCACTTGCGCAGTAAGGCGCGCATCGGTTCCCAGTCCTGCGAGAGTTTCTTCATGACGGCTTGGCCGTGGGCGGTCAGGTACAGCAGCCGCGCGCGCCCGTCGGAGGGGCATGGCTTGCGGCGGAGGATGCCACGCGACTCGAGTAAGGTAACCATGGCAGTTACCGTATTGGGCTCGGCGAAGATCCGGTCTCTGACGTCCACCTGGCGGATGCCGGGATCCCGCTGAACGGCGAGCATCAGAGAGTACTGTTCGGTGGTCAACCGGTAAGGGCTGAAAGTTACATCGCCACAGCGGCAGATGGAAAGAAATGCCTTACGCAGCCGGCGGACAACGTGCAGGGTGCTGCTCGGTGACTGGGCCGGTGTGGTTGCGGGCTCCACTTTAATCCGGTCCTCATTCCGTGCCATGGTTTTCACTCTGGTTTTCAACAGCCAAGACACCCCGTATGGGAACCATCATGCTTGACAGCCGGATGTTTCGCGCTCGCGAATGCCCCAAGTCCGGAGCAGCCCAGCAATCGATCCAACCGAGCCATCGCACTCCAAGTCTTTGACCCTACTTCATTTGCAATGCGATCAAGCCGCCGCATATTCGCGCCTTCGCAGTATATCAAGAGGAGCAAACACCGCGTGCCGGGTTCCCGGAGAAGTAATTCGTATACGCATTTTTCACGAAGCTGTTACCTTCCGCCAACATTTGTCTGGGAAACTTTGCTCAATCGAAACCTTCGGTATCGCTCTTTTCGATTCGTGAGACAGGGTCATTCTCGACGTGACGTGACGCGACGCGAGATGCAGCCCAGCTGCGCTTTGCGCGCAACCGCATCTCGACGAACCAAGTCACGCGCCGGTTGCGTTCCAGCAGCCGAACCGGCAGGCCCCGCAATCATCATGCACTCGCTCGATCGTTCATAAAGCGGTGCGATCCATCACCAACACATTGAAGGGAGCTAACCAATGCCATCTCGATTCTGTCGAATACGGACTTACCTCCACGCCGGCGTGTTTCTGCTGGCGAGCTGCTTGGGCACGCATCTTTTTGCGCAAAGCGCATCCATCAGCGGCCAGGTGCTCGATTCCAGTGGGGCTGCGGTTCCGGGCGCCAAGGTCGCGCTCCTCAACGCAGAGACCCAGGTGACGCTGAATACTGTCAGCGACGGCAGAGGCGTCTTCCTGCTGCCGCCGGTGGCTCCCGGGCAGTATCAAGTGACCGTGACCGCTACCGGGTATACGACCTGGGTCGAATCCGGCATCACGCTCGAGGTGGGCGAAAAGGACAATCTGAATCCGGTGCTGAAGGTTGGCTCCGTAAGCACGACCATCGCGGTGACCAGCGCGGCGCCGGAAATCAACACGGAGGACCCCGACAAGAGCACGGTGACCGAATCCTCCCTGGTCGCGAACATCCCGCTGGACGTCCGGAATCCCCTGCAAGAGACCAACTTTACCGTCGGCGTCACGCAAAGCAACTCTCTGACCGCAGGGACGAACGCCTCCTCGGAAAGCACCACCAATACCTTCTATATCAACGGCGCCAAGGGCGGTGAGTCGGACATCCTGATCGACGGCGCAACCGATACCATCGACTACGATACCCACGCCGCAGCCGCCATCCCCGGCCTCGATGCCGTGCAAGAGTTCCGGATTTACACCGATGCCTACGCTCCGGAGTTCGGCCACATCGGCGGCGGAATCGAGAGCTTCAGCATCAAGTCGGGCACAAACGACTACCATGGAGGCGCATGGGAGTATTACCGCAGCGACGTGATGGACGCCAATGGCTACAACGCCAATGCCGCGAACCAGGTAAAGCCTTCGTTTGAAAGAAACCAGTTTGGAGGCCAAATAGGCGGCCCGGTGGTTATCCCCAAGGTATACAACGGGCACAACAGGACCTTCTTTTTCGGCTCCTTCGAGGAGCTTCGCGACAGCACCCCGGGCGCCGGCTTTACGACAACCGTGCCCACCGCTCTGGAAAAAACCGGCGATTTCTCGCAGACGCTCAACACGAACGGAACTCAGCAGGTTATCTACGATCCAAGTACAACCGCCGCAGGGGGTTCCCGCTCTCAGATTTCGTACCTAGGCAGACTCAACGTCATCGATCCGAGCCGGCTCAATCCCGTGGCGCAGGCGCTGCTCGCCAAGTATCCGCTGCCCAATAAAGCTGGTGTAGGCGGCAGCGATGAGAACAACTTCTTCTCGGATGCTCCCAACCTCGACGACGACTACAGCTACGATATCCGGATCGACCACAAATTCAACGACAAGCAGAGCATCTCTGGCCACATCGATTTTTTCGACAACTTCATTGTCTATGGAGCTGTCTTCGGCCAGTCGAGTCTCACGCCCAATTTCGGCAACAATGAACTCCCCGACCGCAACATCATGGTCGATCATACGTGGGTACTCTCGCCGACCGTGATCTTCGATCACCATGTCTCCTGGGCGCGCATGGAATCGCACCGCGGCTCCGTCAATCCGCTGGGGACGGCCCCGTTCGGCATTCCAGCCTCGGCGGCGCCGGGCACTACGGCGAGCTTTACCCCTCAGGTGGAGGCCACTACCAACCAACTCGGGGAACTCGGAAATTCCGAACCGTACGAGCGGAACCCCAACTCGGTCTACCAATACGCGGCCTCCGTTTCGTGGCTCAAGGGCATTCACACGTTTAAATTCGGCGCAGACCTGAGACGCTATGTCGACCAACTGTTTGACCCGCAACTGCTGACTGTCAACACCTCACGGACGTTTACCGGCGGGCCCAACGGGAACTCTCCCTCGGGAACGACCGGAAACGCGATCGCGGAACTGCTGCTCGGCCAAGCCACGGTGACCAGCGGCTACGCTCCGAGGGTGGATTTCAGGCACCCGTATTACGCGGCGTACGCGGAGGATACCGCAAAGATCACGCCCAAGCTGACCCTTACCGGCGGTGTGCGATATGACTTTGAGGGCGGCGACGTGGCAGCGGGCAATGAATTGAGCTATCTCGACACGACCAGTCCATCTCCCATTGCGGGTCTCGTCGGCGGCGTCGGGATTGTGGGTCTGAACGGCGCGAGCAGAGAGTTGCAGGTTCCCGGAAAGCTCCATTTCTCGCCGCGGGCGGGTTTCGCCTATGCCCTCGATAAGAATACGGTGGTGCATGGCGGCTTTGGGATCTTCTGGCATCCGACGGGGACTTGGGGAACGAATCCCGCCTCGTTTGGGTTTACGCGGAAATCCACTTCGGTCGATGCCGCAGCCAACGGGATCAGCCCGCTCTATAACCTCTCCAACCCGTTTCCCGCCGGCCTGCCGGCTCCCTACGGCAACGACCCATCCGCTTTAGCCGGGAACAACACCGCCAGCGGTCCTCTGAGCATCGAACTGGGGCAAAGCATCTCGGGGAATCCGCGGAAGCAGAGCGTTTCCTACCAGGAAAACTGGTCGCTCGATGTGCAACGCTCCCTGCCGGCGCACTTTGTCGTCACCGCAACCTACGCCGGCAGCACCGGCGTACATCTGCTGGGCGCGATTCAGCTTAACCAGCTCACAGACGCAAACCTGGCTCTGGGAAGCGGCCTGAACAAAGTTGTTCCCAATCCCTTCTACAATGTCATCACCGACCCGAGCACCCTCCTGAGCAAGAGCACGATACAGCAAGGCTACCTGCTTCGCGCCTATCCGCAGTTCCTGAACTTCGAATTGCTGAACAGCGGCTGGGGGCACTCGAACTACCAGGCCGGCCAACTGACAGTAGAGCACCGGCTTAGCCAGGGCATCTCTATGCTCCTGGGCTATACCTACAGCAAAGCGATCGATGATGTTGCTGAATCCGGCACCACCCCCAGTATTCAGGACAATGGCTGTCATGCTTGCGAGCGATCGATCTCCGACCTGGATCAGACCAACGTTCTTAGGGTAAGCGGCTTGTACGAACTGCCCTTCGGCCCGCAAAAACAATTCCTCAACCAAGGGCCGCTCGGCCGTCTCGTTGGAGGCTGGGAGCTTGGCGGCACTTACCAGTACGATACGGGTCAGCCCCTTGGTCTCACATCGCCGATCCAGCCGGCTTCTCTCAACGGCGCGACGGTCTCCGCCACGTCATATGAATATGCGATGCGCCCGACGCTGGTTCCCGGTGAAAGCATCTCGAAGAAGGTCATCAATCCAAAAACGGGCGAGCTGTCCAGCTTCAACCCGGCGGCCTTTGCGGAGACAGGGACGTATGCCTTCGGGAATGCTCCACGGAATTTGTCGGATGTGCGGTTTCCGGCCTTCCAGGAGCTCGACGCGCTTCTCGAGAAAAACACCAAGATCAACGAACGTATGGGGTTCACGGTCCGTTTCGAAGCGCTGAATGCGCTCAATACCGTGGTCTTTGGCACTCCGGACGTCGGTGTAACGGATACCAACTTCGGCTACAACCCGCACACCCAGGCGAACGTCCCGCGTATCGCCCAGATAAGCGGACGGTTCACGTTCTAAATGGTCCTTCTCGACCGCCGGCGGCTCCCGCAGCCGCCGGCGGTCGTTTCTATTTGTTATGCATCTTCTTGCAGTTGGGGTAAATGGGGAACGTTGTGACAGAGGGCGAGCTGATTCTGAAGAATGCAAAGATCGTGACCCCTGCGGAGGTGGTCGAGGGCACGGTCCAAATTTGCGGCGGGGTTGTCGCCGGCATCCGTCCTGGCCCGAGCTCGGTGCCTGCGGCGCTTGACTTCGAGGGCGACTATCTGATCCCCGGCCTCATCGATATCCATACGGATAATCGTGAGCGCCTCCTGATGCCGAGGAAGACTGTCGATTGGCCGGTGCTGGCCGCGTTGGTTGCGCACGATGCGCAGGTGGCCGCGGCAGGAATTACCACGGTGCTCGATGCGCTATGCGTCGGACTCATGGGAGACGGAGTGCGCAGATTTGAAAAGGTGAAAGAGGCAATCGCGTTCACCGATGTCGCGAAGCGCAACCGGATGTTTCGCAGCGAACACCTGCTGCATTTGCGTGCGGAACTTACGAATGAGAAGACGCCGGAGATGTTCGCCCAGCTATACGAACACCCCGATCTCGTCCTCGTCTCTCTCATGGACCATACTCCCGGGCAACGGCAATACGCGGATATGGAGAAGTTCATCGCGATGGAGATGCCCGATGGCAAACAGTCCGAGGAGCAAATTCGCGAGTCGCTGCACGAATTTCAGGAGAATCAGCAGAAATACTCACAGCGGAATCGGGACGAGCTGCTCGCCATGGTGGCGGACCGGGCTGTTGCACTAGCCAGCCACGACGATACGACCGTCGAGCATGTCGAGCAATCTCACGCGGAGGGGATCTCCATCTCGGAGTTTCCTACGACCAAGGTTGCCGCGGAGGCCGCGCGCGCCAGGGGAATGCATGTTGTGGCCGGATCGCCGAACCTCGTCCTGGGGCGCTCGCACTCCAGCAACGTTTCGGCGCAGGAGCTAGCCCGATGCGGCTTGTTGGATGCGCTGGCCTCGGATTATGTGCCGTCCAGCCTGCTTCACGGCGCTTTCCTGCTGGCGGAGACGACCGCAATGCCGTTGCACGAGGCGATCCTTATGGTGAGCCTGTCTCCGGCGCGGATGGTCGGCTTAGACGATCGCGGAAGCATTGAAACAGGCAAGCGCGCGGACCTGGTGCGCGTGCGAAAGGTGCAAGGTCTCCCTCTCCCGCTGATGGTTTGGCGCGCCGGGGAACGCATAGCCTGAGCGGTCCCTAGAGCAAATTCGCAAAATGAAAGGTGCGGTCATGGCGTCACAGCCGGCTTCCTCCAAGGCAGCGCCATTGGAAGGCGGTAAGGACTAGACGGCCTCGAAATCACGACAATACGGGAGGCTCCAGTTCGGCAGCCGTGAACAATGCGCGGCATGTCTCTATTTCCGGTAACGAAGGCGGACCTGCGGCCCTCCAGATCACACAAAGCAGAGAGCTCACGAGCGCACCCTGATTGCGTAGCTCGTTCGCGCTAATCAATACCTGCCCGCCGGTGGTGATGACGTCTTCGACCACACAGATGCGCCTGCCCTCGACGGCGACTCCTTCGGCCAGACGGCAGGTTCCATACTGCTTGGCCGACTTGCGGACGAAGGCCGCCGGAATCCCGGTTTCGAGCGAAAGCGCGGTGGCGATCGGGACTCCGCCCAGTTCCAGACCGGCAAGCACTTCAGTCCCCTGAGGAATGAGCGGAACGATTTGTTGGACGACCCTTCTGAGGAGAGACGGTGAGGCCTCGAACTGGTACTTGTCGAAGTAAAAGGAAGAGGTCTGGCCCGACCTGAGCTTGAAGCTTCCCGAGAGCCGGCAGCACCGCACAAGATCTTGCGCCAGGCTCATTCGTTCCGAGCTTTCCAAATCTCTCACCTCTGTCGTGCTTGCTTCAAACTCTAGAACAACTGAGGTAGATTTTCTCTATGAAACCGAGAGAGATGCATATTCCATCCTTGTCTCCCCGTTACGACGTGGCTCTTCGCGCAGCTCTCGACTACACGATGACCCAATATTGAAGGCGCGTTCGAAAAGGAAGTGAATCTCTTGTGGCGTGGATGCGGGCATTGGTTAGTCGACAACAATATCCGATCGGGTGCTGTTGACGATAGTCTTCAGTTCGGCTTGTTCTTCAGTGGGAACGGCGAACTTATCCAGTGTCTGCTGAAAAGTCCAGGAACGCCTCCCACTCCTTGCTCGTGATCTTCAGGTCTTTGTGAGATTCCGCCATCGACTTGCCCGTATACTTCTGCGGGCCGCCTGTGGCCCAGCAGACCATCTCGGTCACGAGGTACTTGAATCCCGCAGGCGGCACGCGATGATGCGCTGCGTCCACCATGGGGTTGGAATTTAGTCTTGGGTCGATCATGATCCGGTTAATGAAGTCGTCTACTACAGTGGCGATGCTATAGACGCCACCAAGCCGATCGTAGAGAGAGGGTTGTTCTGCTTTGGGCATTCTGAATCTCCTTGTGCGTGAGTTGTGTGCGAGATTGGGCCTTCGCGGAGGAACAAACTCTGCGCAGTCGCGCCCGCTTTGCGGGCCAAGCAGTCGATACACGTGGGCTTACGCTAGTCTGACGGAATCACCACGGCGGACTTTGCCGCCCTGCAACACGGTGGCGTAGACGCCAACGTTAGCCCGGTTGTGCTGGGCCGCTGTGCGCAGGATGCCTGTATCCCGCGGGAGATCGCCCTGGGAGAGCGTGGTCATCACGCAGCGGCCGCACGGACCAGTAATGCTCAGGCGAACGGAATCCCCGATGGCGAGGATTTGCCCGATCCAGGCATCCTCCACGAAGCTCTTTTCGCCGTTCGCGGGCTCTACAACGATATTTGGGCGAAACCGCCGAACCTCGAAGTGCCCCGGTGGATACAGCTCGCGCAGCCGATCGAGTGTAGCCGTGGTCAGCAGATGCACGACGGCACAGTCGAAAAAAGTCCCATCGGGCAAGCCGAAGTCGGTGACCGTGTCCCGGTGCTCGAGGCCTTCGATATCTGCCCAGTATTCTTCCGCAGTGGCCGTCCGCAGATCGGGAGATGTGGATTCACCTGCTCCCTGATGAACGTACCCGGTCGCATCAAGTGTCACCTCACGCTTGAGCACCTTCGAGAGGGCCTGGTGGAGGTTGGGTTGATCGCTGTCGACGATGGCGCCATCCGGTAGGGTGATGCGGACTGGTGGCGCCTTCCCGCCTGTCTTTGGGTCGTCAGTCAGCGCGGCGCGAAAGTCGAATAACTGCGGCCACTTCCGCGGGTTCTTGGCCGTTGCAACCTTTCCATCGGAGGTGTCGATGAGCGCATACGCGCGATCTCCGAGAAGGCCGCCCTTGGTGACCTCGGTAGCATTCAGCTCTTCTCCCATCATGGACTTGACTGGGTACCGCCAGAGAGAGACGATCGAACCAAGAACGCTTTGCGTTGAGCTCACCGTTGAGCCCTCCTCCACCCGCTGCCATCCAGCGAGTGCCCGTGGGTCGCCACCCTGCTTGCTGCTGATTGTAGTCCGATTCCGCATCCGCGAAGCCTGAACGTCCCCGGCTTTTCATCACCGCGCAGCCAGGTCTGTTGGTCCCCATCGCTATCGGCGCGGTCGAGGGGCGCGTTTTTATCTGTGGTTCATCTTCCTGCGCCTAATATAAATCGAGGAAGCTGTGACGCCAGTCGAGCTGACGTTGAAGAATGCAAAGATCGTAACGCCCTCCGAAGTGGTGGAGGGAGTGGTGCATGTTCGCGGGGGCGTGATCGCCGATATGCACGCCGGGTCTCTCGAATCGGCGTCGGCCGTGGACATGGAAGGGGACTATCTCCTTCCCGGCCTGATTGACCTGCACACCGACAACTTCGAGCGCCACGTGAAGCCGAGGAACAATGCCGATTGGCCGGTGATGGCGGCGTTGCTGGCGCACGACGCACAGATGATCTCTGCCGGCATCACCACCATCTTCGATTCGCTCTATGTGGGCGTGACTGGCTTTGCGTCGCGCAGTTTCGACACACTCAAAAAGGCAATCTCCGCATTGGATACCGGACGCCGCAGCAGGATCTTTCGCGGAGACCACTATCTGCACCTGCGGGCGGAGATCTCGAATGAAGGGATGCTGGAGCACTTTTCCTCAGTCTATCCGGAGCCGAGCGTGCGGCTCGTTTCCGTGATGGATCACACTCCCGGACAGCGGCAATGGCGAGATCTCGAGAAGTATGTCGCGATGGAGAAGAGAGACTTTCATCTTACCCAGGAAGCGATCGATAAATTCCTTGAGACCGCTCAGGAACGTCATGAACGAATCTCGGGACCGAACCGCGCCAGGCTGCTCTCGGCACTCGCGGGTCACGAGATCGCCCTGGCCAGTCACGACGACACGACCCTGGAACACGTGGAACAGGCTCATGCGGAGGGGATATCCATCTCCGAGTTTCCAACGACGATGGTTGCCGCCGAAGCGGCACGCGGCAAAAACATGAAAATCGTAGCCGGCTCGCCGAATCTTGTGCTGGGGCGGTCCCACTCCGGAAACGTGTCCGCGAAGGAGCTGGCCAGTCACGGCTTGCTCGACGCACTGGCCTCGGACTACGTGCCGTCCAGCATGCTTCACGGCGTGTTCATGCTGGCAGAAGAGATGGGAACGCCGCTGTGCGAGGCCATCAATATGGTGAGCCTCTCCCCGGCGCGCATGACCGGTATGGACGATCGCGGCAGCATCGAATTGGGCAAGCGCGCGGATTTGGTGCGAGTGAGAAAGATCGAGAGCCTACCGGTTCCGATCATGGTCTGGCGCGAAGGCGTGCGGGTGTACTAGAAGCTGTGTAAGGGAACGGCAGATCAATCCGCGCAGATCAATCCGCATGGAACAGCGCACTCACCGAATCGCCGTTATGAATGCAACGCATGGCTTGTGCCAGCGCCGGGGCCACCGACAAAACTCTGAGCTTCGGGACGTATTTCTCGGGTGAGATGGGAACCGTATTCGTGCAGGCAATCTCAAGTACATCTGGCTGTTGATTCAGGCGATCGAGGGCATCTCCGGAGAAGAGGCCATGGGTGCATGCCACGCGGATTGTCTTGGCTCCGCGCTCGCGCAGCCGGGCCAAAAGTTCGAAAACGGTGCTGCCTTTTGCTATCTCGTCGTCGAGCACGATCACATTCAGGCCCTCGATCTCGCCGATGATGGCGCTAATGCTTACCTTATCGCCCTCGAACCGCTGCTTGGCACCTGCCGCTACCGACGCACCGATCATTCGGGCGAATGCCGCAGCCTGCTTGGCGTAACCGAGATCGGGAGACACGACAACGCAATTTGTCAGATTGTGTGCCTTGTAGTGGCGAGCGAGTTCGTTCAGCGCATGGAGATGATCCGTAGGAACACTGAAAAACCCATGCACCTGAGGCGAGTGCAGAGACATCGCCAATATCCTGCTGGCGCCGGAAGCAACAAGGAGATCGGCGACCAAGCGCGCGGCGATCGAGATTCGGGGGGCATCCTTCTTATCGGAACGCGCGTAGGCATGGTGCGGGATTACTGCCGTGATCCGGGAAGCAGAAGCTCCTCTTGCGGCATCCAGCATCAGCAAAAGTTCAACCAGGTGCTCCTGCACAGGCGGCACCAAGGGCTGAATCAGAAAAACGTCCCGTTCGCGGCAATTTGCCTGGAGCTGCACTTCGAGGCAGTCATTGGCGAAACGCTGCAGCCGTGAAGGTAGAAGAGGAACTTCAAGATCGGCGCAGATCTCAGCCGCGAGACCAGGATGCGCGCTGCCGCTGAAAACAGCAATTTCACCCAATTTGGGCCCTCCACGCAGTGCGGGCATGTCTTGCCGTCAGTAATTCCGAGCACATCAACAAGTGGCAGTTGCTGCATCTACAGCCGGGCGTCCCAGGCCTCGACTCCGAGACCTGGGATTCTCCCGCTCTACGATACAGCAGTCTCTGACGCGGCATATTTTGCGACGAAATCGTCAGCGCTCATGGTGCGCATGTCCGGAAGCGCGATTTCCAGTTTTTCTCGCGGCCAGTCCCACCAGGCAAGGTTGAGCATCTTCTCCTGCAGCTCCTCATCGAAGCGGAAGCGGATGATCTTGGCTGGAACGCCGCCCACAATGGCAAATGGAGGCACGTCTTTCGAGACGACCGCTCCCGCTCCAATGCCGGCTCCCGTGCCGATGGTGACGCCGGGAAGAATGACCGCGCCGTGGCCGATCCACACATCGTTGCCGAGTGTGACCCGGTGCGCCTTGCGCCAAGCGAAGAACTCGGTGTCATCCTCGACGGCGAAGCCATACGATTTGCTGCGATAGGTGAAGTGATGCAGGGCGACACGCCACATGGGGTGGTTGCCGGGATTGATGCGGTTGCTCGAGGCGATGGAACAGAATTTGCCGATGTCGGCCCATACGATGCTGCAGTTGTTGACGACGTAGGAGTAGTCGCCGAAGGTGGATTCGTTCATCGAGGTGTGTGGACCGACGGATGTGTAAGGCCCAAGCACGCAGTCACGTACGCGGGCGGTGGGGTCGATACGCGGTTCGATGCCCAACGACTGCTTTCCCGGATGCCGCTGTTCCGGGGGCTGCGGGGCAAGCGTAGGCTCGGTTGATTCAACAGGTGCGGGTGTGGTCGCCATGCGATATTCCTCCATTCGTTGATAGAAAATCGTTCCTTCAAATCGTTTGGGTGCTCGCTTCCCAGGCCTCGCGGCGAATCTGCGGCGCCGCTTCTGGCAAGGATTGCAGACATTGGGCGAGGATGCGCTCATGACTAGCGGAGGCGAAGCCCTCGATGCGAAGCGAGAGAACCGGCTCCGTTCCCGACTCGCGAATCAGCACGACGCCGTCCTCCATGACAAAACGGAGACCGTCGATCTGCATGATACCGGCCTGGGGAAATGCGGAGGTTAAAGCCTGGGAAGCTTTCGTGTAGGGCAGCAAGTCTGTGGGAATGCGGATTTCCGGAGTACTGAAGATCAGGGGCAACCCGCGGCGAAGTTCTCGAAGAGACCGGCCGCTCTTACGCATGAGGTTGAGAAGAAAGAAAGCGGCAAAGAGTCCATCGTCGCCGCCGTCGAGTTCGCGGAAGAAGTAGTGGCCGCAGGCATCGAGGCCCAGCAGCGCTTCCTCCGCAACCATCCGGCTCCGCATGAAGGCATGGCCAGTACGTTCGAGCAGGGGGGTTCCAGCATGCTGAAGGATCGTGCGGCGCACGATATCGGAACATTTGACATCGACGACGATTTTGCTCTCCGCGCTTTGTTCGGGTTCGTTGTCTTCAAGCGCCGCGCAGGCAAAGAGAATGGCAATCTCATCCGGCGAGACGTAGACGCCTTCCTCATCGACAAAAGCGACGCGGTCGCCGTCGCCGTCCCACGCGATGCCGATCGAGTCCGGCTGCGCCCGCACTATGCCGCGCAGGCGAGCGAGGTTGGATGCGCTCGCGCAATCCGGCGAGCGGTCGGGGAACCTTCCGTCGGCGACGCAGGATATGCAGGTAGCGTCGAAGCCCAGGCTCCGGAAGATTGGCGGCGCCATCCCCGACCAGGCTCCGTTGCCCGCGTCCAGAACGACTCGGCCAAGCCCGCTTCCGATCAGATGTTCCCACCGCTCGAGTAAGGTGTGCATGTAGAGCGGGCGCGGATCGATGGTCTCGATGCTGCCCGGGCCGGAGCGGAATGTGCGCGATTCGGTCAACGCTCGAATCTCGGTCAATTTCCGTGGAGTGATGGGCACCGACCCCAGCATCAACTTCAGTCCGTTGTACCCGGCGGGATTATGAGACGCGGTAACGATCAGCACGGCATGGGCGTTTGTTTGCCGGGCGGCAAAGTATGCCAACGGCGTGGGGCCTTGCCCGGCATCCAAAACATTCGCGCCCGTTTCGAGCAACCCGTCGGAGAGAGCGTGCTTCAACTCCGGGGTGCTCAGCCGGAAGTCGCCGGCCACCACCACGCGCGAGCCCGGCGCAAGCATGGTGCCGACGGCGCCGCCAATATCGCGAAATAGGCCCGGAGAAACGGAGTTGGGATAAGCGCCGCGAAGGTCGCAGGGTTTCCAGGCGTCTTCCTCCACAAACGGCATCGTCATTATGAAGACCTCAAGTGAGCTCGCTCGACGAGGCGAAAGGGCGCTCCGGGATAAGGCTCGTGAAAAATGCAGACCGAGTCGACCAGCAAGGGTTGTTCTAAGACCGGGGCAAAGCGATGGCGGAGATACCGCTCGAGGGGCGGCAGCGACGGCTGAGGCAACCCGCAGGTGAGTGAGATGTGGAACTTCCAGGTGTCGAAGACATACGGATAGCCCCACTGCAATACATGCTCACGCTCCCGCGAAGAGAGCGAGCCGCGCAGACGCTCGGCCAACTCCTGCTCGCTGGCCGGGGCGCGAAACCGGTCGAACTCGCCTACGCTGTCGGCGGCAAGACTCGCGAACGTTGGACTTGGTTCAGAAAGCGTAAGCGCAAGAAAATGCCCAAGCGTGGCCACGCCAAGCGGGGGCGCCGTAAAGCTCGCGTGCCGGCGAGCGAAATCGCGCACCGCCGCTTGCAGATCCTCAAATGTGGAGCCCTCCCTAAGCCGGAAGGGGGGCTTAAGCGTTGCATGAAAGCCGTAGCGGCGGGGACTTTCCGTCACTCGCAGCCACTCGTCATGCCCAATATCGTCGGGCAGGTGGGGATCGAGCGATTCTCCTGTCGCCGCGTCTCGGCCAAGCCATTGGCTGCCCAAGCTGTGCAAGGGCGCGTCGGGGTGGGGAGAGAAGTAGATTCCGTACCGCGACATGTTCCCATTCAATTCCGGCATGATCGTGTCTTCCGCAAGTTAACCTTTGCTCCGATTATTGCGTTTGCGGGACGGCGTATCCATTGCCGGATCGGCCCGGCGATACGGTGCGTCCTCCCTTATCCGCGTCCTCTGATGCGCGCGCGGCCAATGGCTCTTCGGGACCGTACTGATAACCGAACTGTATTTGAAACAGCCGCCAATAGAGGCCGCGCTTGGCGAGCAGATCCTCATGGTTTCCAACTTCCGCTACCCTGCCCTTGTGCATGACCACGATCCGGTCTGCGGTGAGCACAGTCGAGAGGCGGTGGGCGATCACAATCGACGTTCTGCCTTCGAGCAGCTGGCCCATCGCCCCACGGATGCGGGCTTCGGTTTCGAGGTCGATGTTCGAAGTGGCCTCGTCCAGCAGCAGATAAACCGGATCGTGGGCCAGGGCGCGGGCGAAGGCGATCATCTGCTTTTGTCCCGTGGAGAGATTGTCACCGCGCTCGTGCACCCACGTCTCTAGGCCCTCCGGCAGGCACTCCATCATCGCTTCGAGCCCGATTTGCCGGGCGGCGCGGCGCACGTCTTCATCGGAAAGCACCTCGGAGCCAAAGCGGATATTATCCAGGATCGTCCCTTCGCGGACGTACGTATCCTGAAGAACGACGCCGAACTGGCGGCGCAAGTCGGCAGGGTGCATCTCCCAAATGTCGGTCCCGCCGATGCGAATCGCACCCCGCTGCGGCCGATAGAAGCGCAACAGTAGATTGCTCAGCGTCGTCTTGCCCGCGCCGGTGTGCCCCACAATGGCCAGCATCTCACCCGCGCGGATCTGAAAGCTCACGTCGTTCAGGACCCAACGGCTTGGCTTATAGGCGAACCACACGTTTTCAAATTCGATGCCGGTGCCTTCGGGCTGGGCTCCGGAATGCTTCTCGAACTCCGCCGGCGCCTCGGTATCGAGCAGAGCGAAGACCTTTTCGGCGGAGACGATGCTGGTCTGCAACACGCCGTAGCGCTCGCTGATGTCCTGGATGGGGCGCAGGAAGCGGCTTCCATATTGCAGGAAGGCGACGATTGTCCCGATGGTCAGATGGCCGCCGCGGAGCAGATAAGCTCCAGTGATGAGAAGGCCCGCCTGCGAGACGGTGCCCAGCAGCTCGACCGAGGGCATAAACCATGCGTTGGCGGTCACCCACTGCTTCGACGCCTCCAAGTGCTCGCGATTGATGGTATCGAAGGTCTCCAGACTGGGAAGCTGACGATTGAAAAGATGCACCACGTAGATGCCGTTGACGTGCTCGGCAATGAACGAGTTGATCCTGGCCAGAAGGATGCGGACTCGTTGCTGGCTCCTGGTGATCGACTGGCGAAAGGCGACGGATAGACAAATGAAGATGGGGATGACAGCGGCGAGAACAAGGGTCAACTTCGAGTCCACGCGAAACATGGCCGCCAAAAAAAACAGGGTCATGAGAGCGTTGGCCAAAAGCGCCACGATCCCGTTGGCGAAGAGATCGTTCAAGGCCTCTATATCCGTGGTCAGGCGCGTCACCAGCCGTCCGGCGGGGGTTACATCGTAATAGGCGACCGGGAGCCGGTGCAGATGCTGGAGCAACCGGCGCCGCAAGTCGGCCATGGCCATCTGGCCTGTCCACTGGGCGAGAAAGTTCTGCGTGCTATCGATGAGCAGGGTGAGAATAAGCCCGCCAAGGTACAGAAGAGAAAGAAGAGCTATTCCCTCGGTCGCGCCGGCCGGCAACCGATGGGCAAGCGGTCCCGTGGCCAACGGATGCCGCAGGAAATAGACATCGATGGCAACGGAGAGAATCAGAGGGTTCAGGACCTGTAAGAGGGTGGAAGCGATAGAGCAGGCGAGCGAAGCGGACACGGCGGCCCAGTAAGGAGCCAGAAGCCGCAGAATTCGCGAGAGAAGATACCAGTCGCGGACTTTACCGAGGACTTCCTCTGTGTTGAGGCTGGCGCGCCCTTGTTGGCCGAGCGGCTGGCCGATTGCCGGTGCGCTCACATAACCTCCAGTTCTTCTTCGAGCACCTGCAAGCGGGCCAGGCGCGCATAGCGCCCACCTTTGTCGAGGAGCTTCGCGTGCGTGCCCTGCTCGACGATCCGGCCCTGGCGGAGAACGACAATGTGGTCCGCCTGCATGGCGGTCGCCACGCGATGAGTGATCAGAATCGTGGTCCGCTCCTCCATGATGCCTTTCAGGTGCTCGAGAATACGCTGTTCCGTCACTGAGTCGACGCTCGAAAGCGCGTCGTCCAAAACCAGGATTCGCGGGTTCTTCAAGATCGCGCGCGCGATTGCAATGCGCTGCTTCTGGCCGCCGGAGAGCATGATCCCGCGCTCGCCGACTACGGTTTCGAAGCCTTCCGGCAGCGCCGCCAAATCCGGATCGAGGCCGGCGATGGTCGCCGCATGCCGGATCTCGCTGTCCGACGCGGCCTTGACCCCAAGCGCGATATTGTCGGCGAGAGTGAGGCTGAACAAGAAGGTTTCCTGGGGAACGACTCCAACCAGCGATCGCACCACGGTCAAGGGAAGCTCCCGGCAGTTAACGCCGTCGAAGGAGATGCTGCCGTGGGTTGGATCGATGGTGCGCGTGATCAGCTTGACGAGCGTGCTCTTGCCCGAGCCGGACTCGCCGAGAATGGCGACCGTCGACCCGGCGGGGATGTCGAGATCGATCGAATCCAGCGCCGCATGCGGCCCGTAAAAGACGCTGGCCCGCCTGAAGGATATTTCTCCGGTAGCCTCGAGTTCGCGTCCCGCGGGGGTGTTGTCCGGTTCAAGCCAATGGCCAGGATCGATCTCCGGCGTTTGCTCGAAGAGCAGCTGCATCCGCGCGACCGACGCCATCCCGCGCTGCATCAAATTCACGACCCGCCCCAGCGAAGCGATCGGCTGCACCAGCATCGCCATATAGGTCGTGAACATCACAAAGTTGGGCACGCTCAAGCGGTTCGCGAGAACGAGCGCTCCTCCGTACCAGAGAACGACGAGCACGGAGATTCCGGTGGTGAAAGTGAGCAAGGGGTCGAGCGTGCTGGAATAAATGCCGAGGATGCAGTTGGAGCGCAAATAAGACTGGTTCATCTCCTCGAATCGGTTCTGCTCGGCCTGCTCGCGCACGAAGGAACGGACCACTCGCGCTCCGGCGATCGTTTGTTGCACCGCGGCGCTCATGGTGGAGAAGAGCGCCTGGATGCGATCGAAACGCCGGCGGATGATTGTGCCGAAGCTGACCAGCAGCAGCACCGCGAAAGGAGAAGGCAGCATGGCTGCGAGAGTCAGCCGCCAGTTGACGGAAGCAAGCACGGCAATCGCCACGGGAAGTGCGATCAGGGCTTGAAACATCGAACTGAGCCCGGGGCCCAGCATCATGCGGATGGCGGTCAGGTCGTTGGTGGCCAAGGCCATCACGTCGCCGGTGCGCGTCTCTCCCCAGAAAGGCGCGTCCAGCGTGAAGAGATGCCGGAGCAGGTCCTTGCGGATCGAATATTCGACATTGCGCGCCGTGCCGATGAGGTTGAGCCGCGCCAGGGTCTGAAACCCGGAGCGGGGAAGAGCCACGGCAACAATGGCGACGCCGGTCCAAACGATGTCTGTCTGGAAATGGGCATTGCTCCGCGCCGCGGTTAACGTCCGGATTCCCGACCGGATGAGCAAAGGGATGGCGAAGGCGATCCCGTCGCGTCCGACCATGCTGACAATGCCGAGGGCAACAGCACGGGGATGGACCTTCAGATAGCTCCAAATGAAGGCGAGCCGGCGCTTGAAGGGAACGATTACTTCGTTCTGGACAAAGTGGCTGGCTGGAATTGGTTGCACGGCATCAGGATAATAATACGTATACGAATGATATGAATATGAAATTTGCGTTTTATCTGCCCGCGCGGCTGCCCGCAAAACGATGCATTTAGCGATTTATATTAAGTATCGAATATCCGTCCGTTTTTCACTGTTCCTTAAAGCATTCCCGCGATTCCGTGTGACATCCTGTTCTCGTTCGTACACGCATTAGTTGGCGCGCGAGGGTATCCTCACGAAGTGTTCTACCCGTTCGCATGCCACGCCGGCGAGCCGGCCGCGATTCAGCCGGTAAAGAGGGCGATCTCCGAGAATGACAGACGAAGCGATGAATGGAAATTCGAATGCAGGGCGAAGCGCGGACCTTGGCCACGACTACACCTTGTGCGAATGCGACTTGGAGCCGTTGAAGGGGCTGGTCTCGCAATTGGAACAGACGCATGCGGTGACGGTTCGCAGGAGTCCCGCCGTCTGCCTGACCATGATTCCCGCCGAAGACTCCCTCGAGCAGCAGAAATTTTATCTTGGAGAGGCTGTCACCACGGAGTGCGAGGTGGTGGTGGACGGGCTTCCCGGATTTGGCCTTTGCCTCGGGGATGAGCCTGTCCGGGCATATTGCGTCGCCGTCGTGGATGCGCTGCTTCAGGCGGATCGCCCCCTGCCAAAGGGGATCGAAGCATTTCTTCGCGAGCAGGGCGAATTGGTCGCCCGCCGGGACCAGGCTGAGTTCGATCTGATTCTCCAGACGCAGGTTGATTTCAAGCTGATGGAGGAAGCATGAGCGCCTCGACCACCCTTCAACCCTACGATCAGGTCTTCGACAGCCAGAAACACTATCGAAGCCTGTTGCAGTCGACCGCGCGTCCGGGGACGATCGGCCAGCTTGACGATGTCTTGCTCGAGGTTCCGCCGCAATTGAACCGGGCCACGGCGTTGCTTGCGCTGACATTGTTCAGCTCGGACAGCTCGTTTTATCTGGCTCAGGGTGAAGAGCCGGCCATTGATTTTCTAAGGCGCGAGACTCTGGCCAAGCCCGCCGGGGCAGAGCAGGCGGACTTTCTTTTATTTCCCGACACAAATCGACTGCAGGAGATTCATCTCGCGAGGGTTGGAAGCCTGGCGTATCCGGACTTGGGCGCGACCGTGGTGCTGCAGGTGACGGCGATCTCTCCCGCTCCCATGGCGGGTTGCCTGCGGCTTAAGCTGACCGGGCCGGGAATTGAAACCGAGACTGTGGTCTTTGTGATGGGCGCGCCGGAGGCTTTCTTTCAGATGTTGCGGGAGCGCAATGTGGAGTTCCCGTTGGGTATCGACGCTTTTCTGACCTGCGACAGCTTGTCGGCTGGTCCGTGCGTGCTAGGTTTGCCGCGCACCACGCGCGCGCAATGGGAACAGGTTTAGTAGCGGTTTAACCGTGCTTGCGGGGATGGTGGCGAGATGGGATATGTAGCGGTCAAGGGCGGACAGGACGCAATCGAAAACGCCAACAAGCTGGTGGATTATTTCCGCTGGAAGGGGCGGACCGAGCCAATCGAAGTGGACCAGGCGCGGACGCAGATGCGGTTCGCCGTTGACAGGGCGATGGGCGAGGGATCGCTTTATGCGCCGGAACATGCGGCGCTGGCGTTATTGCAGGTGGAGGGCGACTCCTTCGAGGCGGCTTTTCATCTGCGCGCCTACCGTGCGACGCTCGAGCGCCGCTACTTTTCCGAAGTGTTGAATACCCGGGAAATGTCGGTGCATCGCCGCATCTCCTCGACCTTCCGCGACATTCCCGGCGGCCAGATCCTCGGTCCCACAAGGGATTATTCCTTCAGGCTGCTGAATCCCGCCCTGCTGAATGCCAGTCTTGGCTCGATCGAAAAGTTCATCGCGGGCCTGCACGCCGATATCGATCCCTGCAAGCTCCACGCCATGACCACCTACAAGAAGGTGATCGACATTTTCCTCAAGGAAGGGCTGATGAGCGAGGCAGGGCCCCGCCAACGAAGACCGGCGCGTCTTCGACGTAACGCGGGAGGCGATCAAGTTCCCAGTGCCGCGCTCGGCGGTGCTGCAGATGCTGGCGCGCGCCGAGACGGGCGCACTGATGTGTATGGCCTACAGCACCATGCGCGGCTTCGGAGAGTCGCACGGGACCGTAGGCGAGTTGCGGGTTGGCGAAGTGCCGGTGCGCATCGTGGACAACCGTGGACGAATGCGTTACGTAGGCAAGATCAAAGTCACCGAAACCGAGATGGTGGGCGGCTCCGGGCGCAGGTCGCAAGAAGGCGCGAGCCGGGGAGCA
The DNA here is from genome assembly GCA_963746665.1 of uncultured Acidobacteriaceae bacterium. GTDB lineage: Bacteria > Acidobacteriota > Terriglobia > Terriglobales > Acidobacteriaceae > PALSA-350. The sequence goes on from CAVVBW010000003.1 coordinate 141,448, forward strand.
AGGCGGGGCGCCGGCGCGACGCTCTCGATCGGATACGGCCTGTGCTTCGGGCAGAACGAGACCAAGGGCATTTGCATGGGAATGGTAGAAAGCGCGCTGCGCAGCCCCAATCCGGACAACCCCGCCAATAACCAGGAGTTCGTCCTCTACCACACCGAGGTCATCGAGGCCTACGGGTTTACCAACCACCTCAAGCTGCCGCATTACGTGACCTTCCAGGCGGGGCTCGAGACCGCTCGGCGGATTGCCAGATTGAAAGAGGAGCGCGACAAAGGAATCGCGGTGGGCGCGGGCGCGAGGGAGGGCGGCGAATGATTGAGAACCTGAAGTTCCGGAAGAGTTTCAACTACGCCTACATCGACGAGTTCACCAAGAAGGAGATCCGGCGCAAAACGCTCAAGGCGGTTTGCATCCCCGGCTATCAGGTTCCTTACGCTTCGCCGGAGATGCCCATCTCGCGCGGCTGGGGAACGGGCGGCCTGCACCTGACGCTCTCTTTGGTGGGACAGGAAGATGTGGTCAAGGTGATCGATCAGGGCAGCGACGCCAGCGTCAATGCCTGCAATCTGCGCCTCTTCATCAAGGAGATGGCTCACTGCGCGGTGACCTTCGACACCGCAGCCGCGACGATTATCCAAAGCCGTCATCGCGTGCCGGAAGAGATTCTTACGGAAAAGCAGATCCTGGTCCTGCAGGTGCCGCAGCCGGAGCCTCTCCGCGGAGTGGAGAGGCATGAGGGGAAGACGCGGATCATGCACGCGGAGGCTGACTACGCAAAGATCTGGGTCACGCTCTACGAAGCCTATGTGCGCAGCGGCACGCTGCGCAGCGGAGCGGGGCATCCGATCATGGTGAATGGCCGGTATGTGGCCACGCCTTCGCCGATCCCCAGCTGGGATGTGCCGAACCTGAGCATGGCGCGCTGTCTCTATCTGTTCGGCGCGGGCCGCGAAAAACGCATTCATTGCATTCCTCCCTTCACGCCCGTGAAACCTCTCGAGTTCGAAGATATTCGCTTCAAGGTCGAGGAGTTCATCGGCGTCCGCTGCTCCGCGTCGGACCAGGACAAAGCGTTTATGGATCAGATCTACGCGGATGACCTCAGCCTCTCCTGGGTCATCAACGACAGCAACTTTCTAGACAAGGTGCGGCAAGGTCCGCGGCCGCCGCAAAAGCTTTTTGCGAACCCCGAATAGGTTGAAAACCGCGATGGATGACAATTGGTTATTGCGTATCCGGAATCTGACGAAGGTCTTCGGCGAAGTGACGCCCGGAGTTTGTGAGCGCACGGGACCGAAGTTCAACAGCAATATCTGCCCGAAGACGGGCGCCGTCGTCGCCTGCAGCAATATCAGCTTCGATCTGTATCCGGGCGAGGTCCTCGGGATCGTTGGCGAGAGCGGATCGGGGAAGAGCACGCTGGTGCAGATGCTCTACTTCGACTCCGATTCCACGGCCGGCGAAGTGAACTTCAGGCCCGTCGAAGACGGCGCGGTCAACCTGTTCGATCTCTCCAGCCAGAAGAAGCGCTACATTCGCAACCACCTGATGGGCATGGTCTATCAGAATCCGCGCGACGGGCTGAACTTCCGTTTTTCATCGGGCGGCAATATCGCCGAGAAGCTGTTGATGGCCGGCGTATTCCATGTAGGCAACATTCGCATTCGCGCCACCGACCTCCTGAATCACACCGAGGTTCCGGTCAAGCGCATGGACGAATCTCCAGCGCGCTTCAGCGGCGGTATGCAGCAAAGGGTTCAGATTGCCAAGGCCATCGCGAACAATCCGCCGCTCCTTCTTTTGGATGAAGTGACAAGCGGGCTCGACGTATCGGTGCAAGCCAAGGTTCTGGACCTGATACGCGGCTTGCAGGAAGAACTCGGCATCTCGATGATTGTCGTCTCGCATGATCTTGGGGTGATCCGCATGCTGACGGACCGCACCATCGTGTTGAAGTACGGCCAGATCGTCGAACAGGGCCTGACCGATCAGATATTGCAAGATCCGCAGCACGGGTATACGCAGCTTCTTGTGAGTTCGCTGCTCTAGAGCGGACTGCGATCGGACGGCGAGCGGACAGCACGAGAGAAGAGAAGAGAAAAGAAGCGAAGCGAAGAGAAGGGGAGCAGATGGGGAAGCTACTAGAAGTCGTGGACCTGCAGAAACGGTTCGAGCTCCACATTCTCAACGAGAAGGGGATCGAGGCGCTGCGCCAGGTTTCCTTTGCGGTCGGCGAGGGCGAGATTGTCGGCCTCACCGGTAAGACAGGCTCGGGGAAATCCACGCTGATGCGGTGTATTTATCGTACCTACCTTGCCACCAGCGGCCAGATTCTCTACTACAAAGAAAAAGGCGGGACGGTCGATCTGGCAACCGCCTCGGAGCATGAGATTCTCCGCATTCGCAAGACGGAGATGACCTACTGCTCCCAGTTTCTACAAGTCATCCCGCGCGTGCCGGCAATCGACGTTGTCGCTTCCGCGCTGGTCGCGCGCGGGACTTCGCTCGACGAGGCGCGGCGCGCCGCCGGCGAATGCTTCGAACGCCTGAGCCTGCCCAAAGAATTATGGGACACGTATCCCGCAGTATTCAGCGGAGGGGAGCAGCAGCGCGTCAACATCGCCCGCGCCATGATCTCGCGTCCCCGCTTTCTGCTGGTCGACGAACCTACCGCATCTCTAGACCTAAAGACCAAGGACGCCGTGATCGATATGCTGATCGACCTCAAGCGGTTGGGCACATCGATCATCCTGATTACCCACGATGAACATACATTAACCAGGATGGCGGACCGGTCGCTGCATCTCGAAGACGGCTGCCTGAAGGAAGTTATTTACGCGTAGCGGGCTGCGGAAATATGCGCCAAAGCAACTGGCGAGGTACGACCGAATGTCGAAGTACGACCGAATGTATAGATCGGCCATGAGACACACTAAGTCCGGGATGCTCGACAGTCCGCTCATTCGATTTTCCGCAGCCCGATAGAGAGTGACTATGAAGAGCCTCTGGTGTTATTTCGTTCTTCTCTCCTCTCTACTCCTGAGCCTTTCGCTGAGCAGTTGCAAGGCAGTCGACGCGAAAGGGAGCACGCCAACGGTCTTGCGGTATGCGTTCGCACCCGAGGAAGAGCAACTGCAGGGCGGCTCGATTCGCAGCGACCTGATGAAGGCTTACCTCCAAAGGGAGCTTCACAGACCGGTGGAGGTTGTTCGCGTCGAGGGATACGGGCCGACCATCGAGGCGATGCGCGCGGAAAAGGTGGACATCGCCAGCTATGGCGCGCTTGGCTACATCATCGCCGCGCAAAAGGCGGGCGCCGAGGCCATCGTCTCGCGCGGCTTCGCGGACGGCACTCTGGGCGGATACCGGTCCATGATTGCGGTGCCCAAAGACAGTCCCTATCATTCGCTGGCCGACCTGAAGGCGCACGCCAAGGATATCGTCTTTTCCTTCTCCGACCCTGCATCCACCTCCGGCAATCTGTACCCGCGCGTCGGCCTGCTCAACGCCGGTATCAATCCCGAGAAGGATTTCAAGAAGGTGGTCTTCTCGGGAACCCATCCCGCGACCGTACTGATTGTGGCGTCGGGCAAGGTGGACGCCGCCGGATTCAGTGCCAGCGCGGAGACTCGGTTGATCGCGCTACACAGAATAGCTCCCGGTGACCTGCGCATCCTGTGGACATCGGAGTTGATTCCAAACGGGCCGACCACCGTCCGCAAAGGCCTGCCCGAACAGTTGAAGAAGGATATTCAAGCCGCATTTCTGGCAATCCCCACCAAAGATCCGGAACTTTGGTCGAATATCGTCAACACCTATCGCACAAATACAACCGGAATGAACTATGTCAGTGTCAATGACGCTACATATAACGGCTTGCGGAGTTACACCTCAAAAGTCAAAGATTTCAATTTTGTGGATAAGTAGGGCTTCCATGCTCCTGGTGAAAAAAATCGTCGTAACCGCCAGTATTCAGCGGGGGTGAATGGGTAACGATCATGAAGCGTCTCTGGTGTTATTTCGTTCTTCTTATCTGCGCACCCCTGAGCCTGTCTCTGACCGGTTGCAAGTCAGTCGATGCGAAAGGGACCACGCCGGCGGTCTTGCGCTACGCCTTCTCTCCCCAAGCTGAAGCGTTACAGAGCGGGGAGATGCGCCCGGAGTTGATGGTTAGCTACCTTCAGAAACAACTTCACATGCCGGTGGAGGTTGTGCGCGTGGAAGGGTATGGGCCGACCATCGAGGCGATGCGCGCGGAAAAGGTGGATATGATAAGCGGCAGTTCGCTTACTTATTTACTGGCGGCGCAGAAGGCGGGCGCCGAGGCGATCGTGGCGCGCGGTAACCCGGACGGCACGATCGGCGGATACCGCTCGGTGATCGCAGTACCCAAGAACAGTCCGATTCACTCGATGGCGGATCTCAAGGCGCACGCCAAGGATCTTGTCTTCGCATTTGCCGAGCCGGCTTCCACCTCGGGTTATCTGTACCCTCGTGTCGGCTTGCAGAACGCGGGCATCAATCCCGATACGGATTTCAAGAAGGTGGTCTTTGCCGGCGATCATCTGGCCACTGTGATGACAGTTGACGCCGGCAAAGTCGATGCGGCCGGCTTTATGGAAGGCATGTTGACCCGGTTGATTACGACGCACAGGATTGCGCCCGGCGACGTGCGCGTGCTTTGGACCTCCGATCCAATTCCCGAAGGCCCATACTCCGTTCGCAAAGCCCTTCCAGAAAAACTCAAGAAGGAAATTCAGGCTGCGCTGATTGAGATGCCCACCAGAGACCCAGCACTGTGGGCCAATCTTTCCAGCACCTTTCGCACTCCGGAAAGTGGCACGGCCCTAATCCCCGTCACAGATGCAAGCTATGACGGTCTTAGAAAGTATGCATCGCAGGTCAAGGACTTCAATTTTGCGGGTAAGTAGGTTTCCATGCTTCAGGTGACAAAAATCGTCGTAACGCTTCCGAACGGAAAGCGTCTCGTGAATCAGGTGAGTTTCACTGTCGGGCGGGGCGAGTTTGTGTCGATCCTCGGTTCAAGCGGAGCGGGTAAGTCGCTTACGTTGCGATGCATCGTTGGACTTACGAAGCCGAGCGAAGGCGAGATCAAGCTCACCGGCCCCTCCGGTCAGAGCTATCGCACCACCGGCGTGGGCACCAAGGAGCTGCGCAGGGCGCGCCGCCACATCGGCCTGATCTTTCAGGGATCGAACCTGGTCAAGCGCCTGACGGTACTCGAAAACGTCATGCTCGGGCGCCTGGGTCATATAAATCCCGCGCGCAGTTGGCTGCTCGGTTTCAAGGATTCGGAAGCGCGCGAGGCCATGGCGGCTCTCGACCGTGTGAACATGGCGCAATTTGCCGCCCGGCCCGCCGGCTCGCTGAGCGGCGGCGAGATGCAAAGAGTCTCCATAGCACGTGCCATCCATCAGCGGCCGTGGATCCACCTCGCCGACGAGCCAATCTCCTCGCTCGATCCCAAGAACGCAGAAGCCATCATGTCGATCCTTCAGCCTCTCTCGCGCGAGACGCCGGTGATCGGCGCTTTTCACCAGCCGGCGATCGTTGCGAAATACTGTACGCGTGTCATCGGCATTCGCGCGGGCAAGATAGTCTATGACGGTTCGGCGAAGATCTCCGCTCGCCAATTGGAGAATATCTACGGAGGATCGAGCGGCGAGGCCGCGCCGTCCCCCGAAATGGACATGCAGCCTCCTTTGTACGAACCGGAGATACACCCCGGGATGCGTCTAGGAGTGCAAGTCTAGATGAGTGCGTCGAGCACAGTTTCCCTGGTGCAGGAAACGCCGTTCCTCGAGTGGAAGCGGGGAATCGCGGGGCAGCGCTCGAAGCAGGTCGCGATTGCCGCCGGCATCGCGCTGCTGGTCGCTCTATCAGCGTGGCGCTGCGACGTGAATTTCGCGGTGCTCGTCAAGGGCCTCGCCAAAGGTCTTTCGCTCCTCGGGATGTTCTTTCCGCCCGAGTGGAGCGGCCTGGCAGACATGATGCAGCCGATCGCCGTCACCGCTGTGATGGCGATGATCGCCACGGTCATGGGCATGTGCCTCTCTCTTCCCTGCGCATTGGCTGCCTCGTCGAACATTGCGCCGGCGCCGGTGCGCCAGGTGATGCGGGCCTTCATCGCGCTCGAACGAGCCCTGCCGGAGATCGTGCAAATGCTCTTGCTCATCGCCCTCTTTGGCTTGGGCCCCGTTCCCGGCCTGGTCGCACTCTCCTTCGGCAGCATCGGTATGCTGGCCAAGCTGCTGGCCGACACCATTGAGGAGATCGAGCCGCAGATGCTCGAAGCGGTCGAGGTAACCGGCGCCACTCGTTCGCAGGTGATTCGCTATGCGGTCATTCCTCAAATACTTCCTTCGCTGCTCGCCAATGGGCTCTTTCGTTTCGAAGTCAATGTTCGCGCGGGCGTGATCCTGGGAGCCATCGGCGCTGGTGGGATCGGATACGTGATGAGTACTTCGATGAGGTCAATGGATTATCAGCGCGCCAGCATGGCCACTCTGCTCACCCTCGCTCTCGTCTTCGGCTCCGAGCGCATCTCCGATTTCTTCCGCGGGCGGATTCTCGGCGGAGGACCGCTGCGATGACCACCGGGTCGCCAACCCTCGATGTGCCGGCCAATGTCCTGCCTTCGCGCAAGCTGCGCCTCATGATCTTCTACCTATTGGCGGGCACCGCGGTGACCGTCCTGCTGTTCGCATATCTGGGTCTGACACCGGTCAGCTTCGTTGTCGACTTTCACTTTATCGTGGACCTGCTGCAGCAGATGCTTCCCCCCAACATCGCGCTCTTCTGGACCAAGAGCACGATCTTCATCTCTCTGATCGAGACGCTGTCGATGGCCTTCTTGGCCACCATCCTGGGAGGCGCCCTCGCGCTGTTCCTCGCGTTTTTTGCCGCAACCAACACCAGCCCTCACCCTCTGGTAAGGATTGCGGCGCGCACCTTGCTGGTGATGAACCGCTCCGTGCCGAATCTAATCGTCATTTTGGTGTTGTTGATCGCCGTGGGCATTGGACCCTTCGCTGGAATGCTGGCGCTGACCTTCGGCTCCGTCGGAATGTATGGCAAGTTCTTCGCGGACGCGATCGAACAATCCGACAAGGGAATGCTCGAATCGGTAGAGAGCGTGGGGAGCACGCGCCTGCAGACCATCCGCTTTGCCGTGTTGCCGCAAGTGATGCCGTCCTTTGTCGCCAATATGTTCTATGCCTTCGACTACAACCTGCGCGCCGCCATCCCGCTCGGTATCTTTGGCGGCGGTGGCATCGGCTTCGAGCTTGCCTTTGCCAACGGCCTGCTCCACTACAAAGACGTGCTCGCGTACACGATATTGATCGTGGTGATGATCAACGGAATGGAGCGTATCTCGGACTGGGTGCGCCGGGGGATCATCACGCAGCCACAGCTCATTTCAAGATGACGGAATCAAGAGAAGAAAGGGGAAAGAGAACGGAGCCATGAGGGAAACGATGAAGACGGAAACGATTCTGACCAATGCTCGGATTGTGCGCCCCGATGGGGATGAGAATGGGACGCTCGTGATCGAGGATGGCCGCATCGCCGATATCCTGCCGCGGCACCTTGCCGGCGGCATCGATTTAGAGGGCGCGTTTCTCATCCCCGGCGTGATCGATATTCACACAGACTATCTGGAGCGCGAGATCTCTCCGCGGCCTACGGCGAAGATTCCGATCGAGCTGGCGCTCCACGTTATGGACTTGCGCGCTCTCAGCTGCGGCCTCACGACCGTGTGCAGCGCTGCGCGCATCTCGGAGGAGCGGGAAGGCCATACCGGGTCGTGGCGCGGGGACGGTCTTGCCATGGCTAAGCGCTTTGAGGAGTTGATCCCGGAGCTGCGCGCCAGCCATCTGATCCATATTCGTTGGAGCACCAACTTTGAGCCGGCCGGCGAGATTTTCGATCAGATGCTGGAACTGAAGAGCATCGCCAACCTCGTCTTCAACGACGACACACCGGGCCAGCGCCAATTCCGCGACATCGAAGCGCTCATCCAGCAGCGGATCGGGCGGCAGAACATCTCGATCGAGGAAGCGCGCAAAAATATGGAGGAACGCATCGCCCGCGCTGGGAAGGTGAACAACCGGAAGCTTGTCCAGGCTCGCGTCGCCGGCCGCATCTCTCTCGGCAGCCACGACGACACAACGGTCGAGCACGTTCTCGAGGCCTTCGACTGCGGGGTGACCCTATCGGAGATGCCCTGCAGCATCGAGGCCGCGCGCAAAGCCAAAGAGTTGGGCATGATGGTGTGCATGGGCGCACCCAACTACTATCGCGGTGGCTCGCATTGCGGAAACCTTTCCTGCCACGACGCCATGGCGGAGGGTTTGGTCGACATCATTTGCAGCGATTACCACTTCCCGTCGCTCTTGGCCTGCGCCGTGCGCATGATGGAGAGCGGGATGACGCCTTCCGCCGCCATCAATATGTTGACGTTGAACCCCGCGCGGCATCTTCGCCGGGACAACGAAATCGGCAGCATTGAGCAGGGAAAGCGGGCCGACCTTGCCGCATTCCATGTCCATTCGGGATTCGGAGACGTGGTACGGGTCTGGGTGGGCGGAGAAGAGAAATTCCGCGCGCCCGCGATCGCCGCCGAGGAAGGCAATGCGCAGGCCGGAGCCGAGTTATTGCAGGATGCAATGCAAGGATGACTGGTCAGCCATCCGGCTCCCCCATCGCTTCTACGGACTCTCTACGCGACAGAATACAGTCGTTTCTCAAGGTCTCCCTGTCCCATCCTCCACCGCAGGCTTGTTTCATACGCCAGGACGAGGAAGACGGCTACAAGCGAATCTTGCTTCGCTACCTGGCTCCGGATGGCGAGCGAATCGAGGCATTTCTTTTTCAACCAACGAACCTTCAACCGACGAACCTTCAATCAACGAACGGGGAGCCAAGCGGCGCGGTTCTCGCGCTACACCAGCACCACAGCCAATGGGCAATTGGCAAGAGCGAGATCGCTGGCCTGACCGGCGATCCTCTGCAGGCGTTTGGTCCCGCTCTTGCGCGTCGAGGAATTACTGTCCTCGCGCCCGACCTGGTCGGATTTGAGTCGCGTATGAAGAGCGCCGGCAGGGAAGCAACGCTTGCGCGGTCTCTCGAAAAAGAGCACAGCAGCCCTGAAGGGTGGCTGCAATACTACAATCACATGGCTCACCGTCTGGTACACGGGGACCTGTTGATGACGAAGCTGCTGACGGATTGCTCGGCCGCACTGGCCGTTCTTCAAGATCAGACAAAGAGTTCGCATCTCGGCGTGGTTGGCCACTCCTTTGGAGGCATCGTCACGCTTTTTCTGGCCGCGCTGGATACCCGGGTCGCGTTTTCCTGCACGAGTGGAGCGGTGTGTTCCTATCGGTATAAACTGGCGGCGGGGACCGGCCTGGAGATGTCGCTCGTCATCCCGGGCTTTGCCGGACACTTTGATTTCGATGACCTGCTCCGATGCGTAGCTCCGCGCAGGATCTTCATGGTTTCCTCCACGGCCGATCCCTACTCGGGTGACGCGGAAGATATGGTGAAGAATGCACTTCCTGTATTTGAAACGCAGGGACGCGCGGATCATCTTCAACATCTCCGCGTTGCCGGTCAACACGCTTTGGATCGCCAGCGATTCGAAGCCATTTCGAATTGGATCGCGATCGAGGCCACAGGCTCGTAACCGTGCTGGCCGCAGTTATGTGGAGTGCCGTTGATGTCAATTGGTAGGATCTCGCGGTTGCAAGTTGCTTTTTGGCTTTGGCTCTTGATTCTCGTGGGTTCCCCACTGGCCGCCCTGGGAGAAATGCAGGCCTCGCCCTCGTCCCAGGACGGGCAGCGGAACCGCTCTGCCGGGCAAGCGGCGAATCGGACCATCTCCGCCCTGCTGGTAAGCGACATCCACTTCGACCCCTTTCACGACCCTGTACGAGCGCGGCAACTGGTTGACGCTCCCGTGAGCGAGTGGAGTTCAATCCTTTCCGCTCCGTCCTCGCCCAATCAGCAGCAGGCCTTTGCCGGTCTACAGCAGGGGTGCCATGCGCGCGGCGTCGATACGCCGTACGCTCTGCTGCGCTCCAGTCTGCAGGCTATGGAGTCCCGGCAGCCCGATGCAAAATTCATGACGGTAAGCGGCGACCTGATCGCGCACGCTTTCCATTGCAGGTACGTCACTCTTTTTCCCGGATCAACGCAGAGCGACTATCAGTCCTTCGTTCTGAAGACCTTCAGCTTTGTGACGGACGCGCTGCGCGCTGCCTTCCCGGGCGTGCCCATCTATGTGGCCCTGGGCAATAACGACACCCCATGCGACGATTACCGGCTCGACATCGGAAGCGACTTTCTAGTCCAGGCCGGCAGGATCGTAGCCACGGGCCTGCCTCCGTCCCAGCAACAACAGACGCTCCAGGCGTTTGCCAGGGGCGGTTATTACAGCGTTACGATGCCCACCCCAATGCGGGACACGCGCCTCATCGTCATCAACGATCTCTTTCTGTCCTCCAAATACAGAAGCTGTGCCGGCGCACCGGATCCCGCCGCGGCCACCGCGGAAATGACATGGTTACAACAAGAGCTCGAGCAAGCGCAGCGAGTGGGCCAAAGCGTCTGGGTCATGGGTCACATCTCGCCGGGCGTCGATCCCTTCGCGACATTTAGTAAGTTTAGGGCGGTCTGCGGGAACCAGGCGCCTGAGATGTTTCTGGGCTCGGACGAGCTGGCCGATCTGCTGATCAAATATGGCGACGTTATCCGGCTCGGGCTCTTCGCCCATTCGCACATGGATGAGATACGTCTCCTGGAGCCTCAGGTCCCGGAGCCTCAGGTCCGGGAGTCGCAGGTCCGGGAGTCGCAGAGTAGCGACCCCCACGTCTCATCCGAGCACAGCGTTGCACTCAAACTGGTTCCCTCCATCTCGCCGGTCGATGGCAACAATCCGTCATTCACTGTTGCCCGTGTCAACCCATCCTCCGCCGTGCTCGAGGACTATGAAGTGATTGCCGCTTCAAACCAGACCGGTATCGACACGACTTGGGCCACGGAGTACGACTATGCCCAGGCCTACCATGAGACACAATTCTCGCCCTCGACGGTCAAGGAGCTGATCGGGGAGTTTGAAAACGACCGCGGCGCAAAAACGCAGGCCAGCAAGCAATACATTCACAATTATTATGTGAGCGACAGCTTTCTTGAACTCCAGCCGTTCTGGCCGCAGTACATCTGCGCTATGGCAAATTACACGGCGAAGTCTTTTGCCGCGTGCACATGCTCCGCCGGAAAATGAGGAAGTAGCCTGTCTCTCGCGGCCGCGCCCCAGCTTATCCGAAGCAGGCTTTTAACATTCGCAAGCAAAAAGTTTGCTAGACTACATTCACTCATCTTGCCGAAAGGAAGGCCCATGAACATGTTCATAAATCGACCTTGCGATACTAAAGTGTCGCGGCGTTCGGACCTTCCGCGCATTCGGCGCACCTAGAACCTATCGTTTGCTAAAGGACGAAGGCCACGAGGTTACCCCTCGGGACCTTGTACTTGGTGCGCACATCCGAAGGCGTTCCGCCTTTCCAACAGGCATATAGACAACTCTGCCCGCCAGCGGTGCTTTTTTGGCGGCCCGACCGATTTGTCAACCGAGTGACTTATGGATCAATTTTCCGACAAGAATTCAATGCGTCCTGTCTTCGCTTTCCTCTTCCGCCACTGGCGGCGTGAGGCGGCGATGGTCAGCGGAGTTGCCCTGAGTATGGCCGTGGCTACAGTCGCGGATTTGTTCCTACCCGTGTATTCGGGCCGGCTGGTGGATGCAATCGTACCCCACGGCGGCGGCCGGGAGCAGGCGCTGCACACGGCGGTCGAGGCTATCGCGATCATGGCCGGATTGGGCCTAGTCCTGATGGCGGCGCGTTACGCCGCGATGGTGGGGATCACGCGTTTGACGCTGCGGCTGATGTCGCGCTTTGCCAGCGATGCATTCTGGCGGGTCCAGCGCTTCTCGACGGACTGGCATGCGAATACCTTCGCGGGTTCGATCGTTCGCCGCATCACGCGCGGCATGTGGGCGGTCGACCTGATGGACGACACCCTGCTGCTGGCGCTGTTCCCCGCATTGCTGGTATTGACTGGCTCTTCGCTGCTGCTGGGAGCTCACTGGCTGAGCATGGGGTTGCTCGTCGCTGCCGGGGCGATGATTTATATAGCGATTTCGGTGTCGCTGTCGCTCGGCTGGGTGGCCCCGGCCGCGCGTTTATCCAACGCGCAGGACACGAAGGTTGGGGGCGCCATCGCCGACGCCATCACCTGCAATGCGGTCGTGAAGTCCTTTGGCGCGGAGACGCGCGAAGACCTTCGCCTGATGCGGGCGCTGGACAAATGGAGGAGGCGCACATTTCGAACGTGGGTTCGCGGCACCCGCAGCGGCAGCCTGCAGCTTATCGTGATACTCGTCCTGCGCACGGCTGTGACTTCGTATGCGGTGCTGTTGTGGTGGCAAGGCAGTGCGACGCCTGGCGACGTCACTTTCGTGCTGACCAGCTACTTTGTCCTGCACGGCTACCTGCGCGATATAGGTCAGCATGTGGCCAACTTGCAGCGAAGCGTCAACGAGATGGAAGAGATGGTGCGGTTAGACACTCAGCCGCTCGGGGTGGTCGACCATGCGGATGCCCGGCCGCTTCGACTTGGCGAGGGACAGATCGTCTTCGACCGCGTCACATTCCGGTACGGTATGCACACCGAGCCCTTGTTTCACGACTTCTCGCTCGAGATCGAGGCGGGAGAGCGGGTCGGACTGGTGGGGCATTCGGGCTCCGGAAAGACGACGTTCGTCAAGCTTCTGCATCGTCTCTATGACATATCGGGCGGCAGTATTTCGATCGATGGTCAGGACATCTCACAGGTGACGCAGACTTCACTCCGGTCACAACTGGCGCTCGTACCCCAGGAGCCAATCCTGTTCCATCGTTCGCTTGCCGAGAATATCGGCTATGCCCGTCCGAACGCGACATTGCGCGAAATCGAAGAAGCAGCGCGGCTGGCCAACGCGCATGACTTCATCCGCCGCCAGCCGAAGGGTTATGCGACGTTGGTGGGGGAACGTGGCGTGAAGCTCTCTGGCGGCGAGCGTCAGAGGGTGGCGCTGGCTCGGGCCTTCCTGGCCAACACACCGATTCTGGTGCTGGACGAGGCAACCTCCAGCCTGGATTCAGAGTCGGAAGCGTTGATTCAGGAGGCGATGGAGAGGCTGCTGGCGGGACGAACGGCGCTCGTGATCGCGCACCGGTTGTCCACCGTGCGGATGCTGGACCGCATTCTAGTCTTCGACCAGGGCCGTATCGCGGAGCAAGGAACGCACGACATGTTGGTGCGACAACTGGGTGGAACTTACAAACGTTTGTTCGAGAGACAGGCCCTTGGGTTGATTGTCGACAGCGAGCCCGAGCTGTCCGGCCCATTGGAGAGGTGGGGAACGTCTGATTAGCTAATGTCTTTGAACCAGCCCGATGTTGATTTGTCCGACGGAGGGGTACGGGAGAGCGTCGTCTTTGTTTAAGACGGGCGCTGGCGAGCGACATCCACAGCCCTTCCCGGGCATGAATTTCTTTGGGGTTGAGGTTGAACTCGTGGCTTGCAGCGATATACTCGCTATGGTTTCCGCGCGACGCTACCGCTGGGGATCTAGTCTGAGATAGTCCTTTGGCCGCTCCACTCAATTGCCACATCGCGCCGTCGAAGTCTTGGAGACGGCTTAGGCTTGTTCTTGCGCTAGCTGCCTGCTGTCTGCTAGCGCAATCGACCGACGCGGCGCCAGTCAGGGCGGTCCGGCGTGTCCTCATCTTGCATGCTTTGGGCTCTTCGTCGCCTGCTTCCATTCTCGTCGATCAGGGAATCCGTGCGGCTCTGGACAAGGCTCCTTATCAGATTGAACTGTATTCAGAGTCCATGCAAGGAATCCTGTTTTCAGACCCGGCTTCTCAGCGGGAACTTGCTCAGGAGTATATCCGCAAATATCGAGAGCGGAGGCCCGATGTTGTCATCGCCCTCTCGCCCAGTCCCATTAAGTTTATGGCCCAGTCCGGTAACAAATTTGGCCCGACTACTCCCGTCGTTATTTGCGCCAGCAGCGAAGACCAACTAGAGGGAGTGAAGCTCGACTCCCGTTTTACCGGGGCGTGGCGGACGGTGAATGCAGCAAAGACCGTCGAGGTGGCACTGCAACTACAGCCTGGCACCAGGCACGTGGTTGTGGTCGGCGGTGGTGTATATGACTATGACAAACGCCTTATGGCGATTGTTAGTGAACAACTGCACAGTTATGAATCGAGGTTCGAGTTCACCTATCTCACCAACCTGGAAATGCCCGCTCTCCTCGACCAACTGAAACGGCTTCCCGAACATTCAATTATCCTCTACACGGCCATCTCGCAAGATGCTGCCGGAACCCGCTTCCTAGATGAGACTCAATCTCTTCCGCTCGTGGTCGGCGCCGCGAATGCACCAGTTTTTGTCATGGAGGACACCTTTGTTGGCCAAGGGACGATAGGCGGCTATGTGACCTCTTATGGCGACGAAGGCCGGGTTGCTGGTCAGCTTGCCGTCAGGATTCTCAAAGGAGAAAAGCCGCAGGACATCCCCATCGCGAAGGACGCCAATGTCTATATGTTCGATTGGCGCGCGTTACAACGCTGGGGATTCAGAGAAAGTGCGCTTCCACCCGGTAGCGTCGTGCTATTTCTGAAGCCAACGGCATGGCAACTGTACAAGCGCTACATCGTGGGCGCTGCTTTTCTGGGCTTTGCAGAGATGATGCTGATTCTGGCGTTGTTGTGGCAGCGGGCGACTAGGCGAAAGGCAGAAGAGGCGGTGCGCGAGAGCGAAGCCCGTTTCAGCTTGGTGGCGAATACCGCACCGATGCTGATCTGGATGTCCGATACCCATAAGTCCTGCAACTATTTCAATGATTCCTGGCTAGCGTTTACCGGCCGGCCCGCGGAGCTGGAGCTCGGAAACGGCTGGTCGGACGGCGTTCACCGCGAGGATTTGCAGAGGTGTCTTGGCACCTATACACGGGCTTTTGATGCGCGTGAGAAGTTCAGCATGGAGTATCGGCTCCGGCGCTACGACGGCGAATATCGCTGGGTTCTGGACATTGGGGTTCCGAGGTACAGTCAAGATGGTTCCTTTGCGGGATACATTGGATCATGTGTTGATGTCACCGACCGCAGGCTTGCCGAGGAAGCCCTCTCAGACATGAACCGCGGGTTGATTGAAGCACAAGAGCGTGAACGCGCGCGGATTGCCAGAGAGCTTCACGACGACATCGGTCAACGTCTTGCACTGTTGGTAATCGATTTAGAACAACTCCAAGAAAACTCCACCCATTTGCCTGTGGAAGCCCGTAGCAGCATGGACGAACTACCGAAACGGACCTCCGAGATAGCGACTGATATTCAATCCTTGTCGCACGAGTTGCACTCGTCAAAGCTGGAATATCTGGGCCTAGCTGCAGCCATGAGAAGCTTCTGCAGAGAATTCGGCGAGCACCAGAATGTGGAGATCGACTTCAAAACCCACGATCTACCTAACCCTTTGTCACCGGACGTTTCTCTTTGCCTCTTCCGAGTCCTGCAAGAGGCCCTCCACAATTCGGCAAAACACAGTGGGGTACGAAATATCGAAGTGGGATTGTGGGGAACCTCGGATGAGATTCATCTCGCGGTTAGTGACTCCGGGGCAGGCTTTGACAGGGAAGTGGCAAAGGAGAATCGAGGTCTTGGCCTTGTCAGCATGGAGGAGCGGCTGAAACTGGTCAAGGGAACGTTTTCAATCGAATCGCAACCCAAGCGTGGTACAACGATCCACGCTCGTGTGCCGCTCAGTTCGAGAAGCGATTCCATGCGTGCAGCCGGCTAAGAGAACCGAACTTCGCAGAACTTAGAGTCATGCCTCCGGTAGGGTGCCGAAATCGCTGTTTTGCTCGATGGCAGAAAGAGTTTTTTCCCGACTCACTGCCCCCCAAAGGCGTAGACTCATTTGGTCTCATCTAGCATCCTTCCGCGGCATCCTGAGTGACGGTTCCTTGCGAAATCAGACAGCATTTTCCTGCGGAAGGAGCCCCTATTGCCTGAGAATCCGCCTCTACAAGTCCGCGTTCTCGTGGTCGATGATTACGAACCGTTCCGGCAATTCGTCTGTTCGACGCTGCAAAAACGACCGGAATTGCAGGTCATCGGCGAGGCGTCAGACGGATCAGAAGCAGTTCAGAAAGCCGAAGAATTGAAACCGGACTTAATTCTGTTGGACATCGGCCTCCCAACACTGAATGGAGTTGACGTTTCGCGCCGAATATCTATGGTTATTCCGGGCGCGAAAATACTCGTCGTAAGTCAGAACAACGATGAAGATGTGGCACGAGCGGTTTTAAGCGATGGAGCGAGTGGGTACGTTCTCAAGCTCGATGCGAATAGGGAACTTTTACGTGCCGTTGAAGTCGTTCTGCAGGGTGGCCGCTTTGTCAGTACGGGCGTAAGGCGCGGCGATTGAATACCTCCCTTGGGCTAATTTGCGGGCCGGAAGCCGGATCGACCAGAGCTTCAATGCTGTCGATCGCGGCAGGCATATGACGTTTCGGCGTTGATCCATACGATGCCGCGCCCGCCATTTAACCAGGCATACAAACACTACTAGACCTCGACCGAGTGGGCCTTGAGCTGCAACCGGCAGTTTCCGGATTGCCCGTGACCCGGGCACTGAGGGTGCGGTTTGGAGTCGGTAGGCATAAGATGGGACACTGGGTATTCAGATGCTATATAAAAAGATCAATGTTGAACTGATGGTTCTCGCCGATGAGGCCGACGCGGTTGTCGCGGGGTTGAACGTAGCGCTCGATCAGCTGGAAGAAAGGCACACGCTTTTCGGTGGTGGGATCGAAACGATCGCTTTCGAGCACTCGGGAACGCGGAAGAGATCGGCACTCGCGCATACGATCGCCGCAGGCGAGACGGTCGCTGTTGCTCTCAGGGCTACACGTGAGAGCGTGGCTACGGCCCTCCGTGCAGTCATCTGATGGAATCGGCCTGACTCGTGCTCCAATTGGGCGATGATTGACCTCCGCGCTGAAAGCCCACGCGACTGGAAAGCCATCTACCACGTCGTTTCTTCTGCTTTCGGTCAATCGGCCGAGGCCCAACTGGTAGAAGACCTGCGAGAAGCTGGCGACAGCGTCATCTCGCTGGTGGCGGATGAAGACGGCGAAGTTGTCGGTCATGTCCTGCTATCCAAGATGTATGCCCCATTCCCGGCATTGGCGCTTGCTCCCGTATCGGTCATTCCCACAAGACAGCGGAGCGGTATTGGATCAGCCCTAGTTGAGAGAGCTGTGAACCGCGCTCGCAACGAAGGCTGGGCGGCGATCTTCGTTCTGGGTGATCCGAACTACTACGAACGGTTCGGTTTTGACAGAGAGGCAGCTGCGGGTTTCACGTCTCCATACGCCGGGCGCCATTTCATGGTGCTCAAGCTATCGCATTCACTCCCTGCTCCAACGGGCGAGCTGCGCCACGCGCCCGCATTCGCCGCTCTATGAAGAGCTGAACATCCCCTGCTGAGAGATATATTGATCTTGCATATTCCGACCTGATGAAGTTTTTGAAGTGACAGCTATTTCGCTGCCCGCGGGCGACACAATTTTCACACTTCGAAAATGAAATCGAAACATTGAAGGATTAGAGTCTATTCTTTTGCCCAACCGTTCAAGCGCAAATCCGAAAGGGAGGAATGGCACGAAAACGATCAGGAGGGGTTCTATAGCGGCAGCGATGATTGAGGCGGTCGTCTCGACGCTGGCATTCGCAGCCGGGATGAGGATCACATGAACCGAAGGGATTTTGTGCGGCTTGGATGGGCCACCGTGATCGCGGCGGGGGCAGGCAAGCTGCGGCCCGCGTTCGCGCAGTCGCTAGCGCTCCGGCAGGTTCCGGGGCCGCTACAGCATCCGACGATGGCGTCGTTGGAACCGAAGGCCACCGGGCGCGCGGCGGATTTCACCCTGCAAATCGCACCCATGATGGTCGAGCTGGCCCCGCAGGTTGTAATCAGCACGATCGGCTACAGCAATAAAGTCCCCGGTCCCCTCCTGCGGGTGCGCGAGGGCCAGCGCGTCACCGTCGACGTTGTGAACGACACGGACGTTCCGGAGTACGTGCATTGGCATGGCCTGTTCGTTCCCTCGGAAGTGGATGGGGCGGAGGAAGAAGGCACGCCCCCGGTCCCGCCGCATGGCCGCCGGCGCTATCAATTCGTGGCCAAGCCGGCGGGTTCGCGATGGTACCACTCGCACACCGCGGCCATGATGGATCTGCATCGCGGCGCCTACACCGGCCAATTCGGTTTTCTCATGATCGATTCCGCGAATGACCCTGGGCTCTACGACCAAGAGGTCTTTCTGGCGCTGCGTGAATGGGAAGCCTTTTCTGACCACGATGGATCAGGACGAGGATGGCGGCGGATCCCAACGATCCGATGCCCGAAAAACCCGCCACTCCAGACCCGCGTCCCAACGGGCTCGAAGTCAGCGCTCCTCTTTACTCGATCAACGACAAAATGCTCGGCGCGGGGGAACCCCTCCGCGTGCAGCCGGGTCAGCGCGTCCTGATGCACCTGCTCAACGCCAGCGCTTCGCAAATTCATCGCATAGGTTTATTCGGTCACCATTTTCAGGTGATCGCTCTCGACGGCAATCCCGTGCCCACGCCTCAGCCGGTCGATGTGATTGAGATCGCCCCGGGTGAGCGCGTGGATGCGATCGTGGAGATGAATCTGCCGGGCGTTTGGATTTTAGGTGAGCTGCGCGATGCCGCGCGGCAATCCGGCATGGGCATCGTGGTGGAGTACGCCAATCAGGCACAGCCGCGCCCGCAATGGCTTCCGCCTGCGAAGGCGCGCTGGGACTACACCATCTTTGGCAAGCCCGCTCCGCATCCCCCGCCAGACCAGACCATCGACATGGTCTTTGAAAAAGTGCCGGGCGGGCCCCACGGGATCAATCACTGGCTCGTCAACGGCAAGGAATATCCGCATGAACGGGAATTCGTGTTCCGGCAGGGAGGCCGCTACCGGCTGGTGTTTCACAATCGCAGTGACGATTCTCACCCGCTGCACATCCACCGGCACCTGTTCGAGCTCGTCGAGCTCAACGGCAAGCCGACTGCCGGCATCATGAAGGATACGGTGATCGTTCCCGCATTTGGACGCGCCACGGTGGATCTGGTCGCCGACCAGCCGGGCCTCACGCTGTTTCACTGCCATATCCAGCAGCACATGGACTTTGGTTTCAAGGCGCTGTTTCGCTACGCCTGAGCACCGCATCGCGTGCAAACCGGGCGGGGCGGCGATTCTGCGAAGCCGACGGTTGTGCATCCGTGCAGCGGTGTCCTCAAGACATTCCGCCTTGCTGATGGTTCCTATACGATGGTCTGAACCCCAATCATCCGTGTTACGGCTTTTTCACACATTCGAGATACACGCGAAATATCGAAGGGATAAAAGTCACGCCGTTTGGCAACTATCCAATCACAAGTTCAAACGGGAGGAACCGCATGAAGACGATCCGAGGAAGGTTCCGAGCGGCAGTGCTCATGGGAGCGGCCGCCTCGGTGCTGGCATTTGCAGCTGGGGCAAAGGCACAGAATCAAAACTCACAGGATCAAAACTCCAACGGCAATCAGTGGCCGTGCGGCAATCCGACGCCACGACAATACGTGGCCTTACGCAACGACGGGCCGCTCGCCTGTGCTGGCAGTGGTTGGCGACATCGCCTGCCAGCCAGGCGAGGCGGATCGCCACGGTGAGGCTGCGCATGAAATCTGCACCACCCCCAAGGCCCCCTACACCAGCACCTCTCTGTGGCAATCCCAGGAGGCCACTGCGAATCAGATTGAGGCTATGAAGCCTGACGCCGTCGCGATCCTCGGAGATCTGCAATACCAGGTAGGCCAATATTCGGACTTTGAGCAATCGTTCGATTTGACCTATGGCGCTTTCAAATTTCTCACGCGGCCCGCGCCCGGCAACCACGAGTTTTATGACGAGCATAGCGAGACCGGCGTTGCCGGCTACGGCTACTTCTCCTACTACAACGGCTTCCAGATCAATACCACAGGGAGCTAACGCCGGGACTCCGATCACGACTACGCTCGCGGACCCGTGCCCACCATCGATGACGGGGTGCGGCTATCCGGGCCTTACCACCTCCCAACCCCCAACCCATACCGCGGGCGGATGGACAGGCGGGGCACTTCGAGAGTCGGGCGGAGTCGGACCACATCACCGGCGGGGGGCCCAGTCGGAGTCGGAGATGGCTGGTACTCCTACAATCTCGGCTCCTGGCACCTTATCTCGCTCAATATAGAGTGCGCGACACAGCCGGGCGGCTGTTCGGACACCGGCTCCTGGTTTGCCGCCGAACTCGCATGGCTGAAAAAGGATCTCGAGGAGAATCATTCCGCGTGCACAGTCGCCTACTGGCACCAGCCCACGTTCAGCGCTGCCAACAGCATCACCCAAGAGGGCATCGCCGCTCAGGCCTTTTGGCAACTGCTCTACGAGTACAAGCCGACCTGGTGCTGAACGGACACGACCACCTCTATGCCCGCTACCGCCCCCTTGACCCCTCCGGGAATTACGATCCAAAGAAGGGCATCCGCGAATTCATCGTGGGCACCGGCGGCGAGACACTCGATCCGGTCGTCTCAACCACTGTGACGACCGGCACAGGCGAAACAAACATGGAGGATCCTAGCGGCAACACGAACTTCAACGCAGTGAATCTCGAGGCGGCAACCGGGAACTACTGGGGTGTGATGGCCCTGACGCTCGATCCGAACGGCTACCATGGGATTTCCAGTCGGCACTGGAAGCTCCTTGCGGGTGCGCCTACTTCGGCTACTTACAGCGACAAGGGCGTCGGCACCTGCCACGGCTCAGCCAACAGGTAGTGACCAGATCGTCTTCGCCACGTTGGGCTTGACCTTTCCTTCAGCAGGAGATCCCCCTTCGCGAGAAATCGCGAAAGGGGGATCTCCTTTTGCCGCGCATTCAGTTCCTGCTCGTGGCCTTTCCTCATTCCCGCACCTGCGCCGGCAGGCTAGTCTTCACGCCCCCCACATTGCTTTGATTCCGCGTGCTCGGCTACTGTCATCTCTTTTCAAGCAGCCGGAGTCAGTGTTTCGTCCGTAGCGACCATGATCTTTCCGTCGACAACCTTCACCGGATAGGCTGCGACCCCGTACCCGGGAACATTCAGCGTGCTCCCGGTGGTCACGTCATATTTCCAGCCGTGCCCGCGACAGGTCACGATCTTGCCGTCGAGCTCTGAAGTTCCGAGCGATACTCCGTGGTGAAGGCAACCATCGTCCATCGCATAGACCGTTCCATCGACGTTGAAGAGCGCGATGTCCTTGCCCTCGATCGTGACAACCGTACCTCCTCCAGGAGAAAGTTGTTCCAGATTCGCAACCTCTATATAGTTCGCCATAAATTACGCCACCTTCTTATTGGATGACTGGTGTTCCAGTTCCTCCGCTAGGATCGGTAGGCCCAGATTGAAAGTCTGAGCTCCCTGAACGACGCAGAGCTTCAGCACTTCCATGATCTCCTCCAAAGTCGCGCCAGCTTTGAGCGCGTTCTTGATGTGCCGGCGCGTGCCCGGCGCATACATGTGCGTGACGGAAGCATCGAGGGCGATGCTGAGGAGCTCGATCTCCTTGGGCGTCATGACCCCACTCTTGTACATGCCCCCCGCCATCGCCATGAATTCGTCTGTAAATACCGGATCGAGTTCGAAGAACGAATCCCACGCCGCGTTCCATTGTCCGATTTTGCGCATCGCGTCACAGGCCGGCGTTGGCTCCGCGCTGGCTCTCGGAGTCACTTGGAGGTTGGCAGCCTTTGCTTCTTCCAGGACGATGGGCGCGGCCAGGCTGCACGAGTGAATGGATAGGACCGATCCGCACTTGAGGGCGAAAAAAATCTCGTCGCGTGTTGCGCCCGCTTCGAGCGCGGCACGAATATGGTGGCGCGTTCCCTCCGGATTGAGATTGGTGCAGGCGGCATTCAAGCTGACGCTGACCAGTTCGATGAACTTGCGGGGCAGAACAGAGTGGGTCCATGGGTTGGTGCTCATCCTGAAGCAGAGCTCGGCCCACTTCGGATCCCACTCGCGCAGCGTGTCCAGAGCAGAATCCCAAGGCCCCACAGGCAGATCAGTCACCGCGCTCGTGTTTTCTTTACGTTCCTTGCTCATCATGCCCTCCTGAAAGGCACAAATTCCTCTACAAGATCCCGCCCGGGGCGGGACCTTGCAGAGCTTGAGTTAAGCTGCTTTGGTTTTCGTGGGCGTAGCGAGGTCCGGCGGCACCATGCAGTAGGCAATGGGATGCGAGTCGCTTCCCACCACTCCAGCCCTTAGTTTTCCATCCGTCTCCCAGAGCAGGAATCCGGGGTTGTATTCCGTCGGGTTCGGGGGCAGGCCCAGGTGTTGCAGCGTCTCTTCCACGCTGTTGTACCAAACGCCAACCTTCATCATCGTGCGCGCCTCTTCCGCTGTTGCCACCTTGCGCCCGAATTCTTTGGCTATGCGGACAACTCCCTCGATCTGCTTGATCGAAGTAGCACGCTTTCGGTCAGCTCCCCAGATGTTGTCCTCGTTGCCAACCCGTATGTGCTGGCCCAGGACAAGCGCCATCCCAGAGATTGAGATCAATCCACGCATGCTGGACCAGAAGGTCGCGACCGCGCCTTGTGGAACCTGGCGGAGAAACTCCATCCAGTGGAACGGATTACGACCGAGCGTGCCACCACCGTAGCCCGCGATCGCCATATTCAGGGGACCCATATAGACGCCTGCGCGAATCAGACGCTCGATGAGCTCCAACTGGTGGATGTGACCTGGCACAAAGTACGGCTGGATGCCGTGCGCCTTAAGCCGCTTCAAGTGCTCCAGGTAGAAGGCTGGGGCGGCATCGACCACCATGCCGGCCCAGGCCGCCTGCACCTTGGGATCGGCGAGGTGTGTTCCCTCGACGTCCTCCTTGTGCATCATCGAAATGACGTCCCACTGCCCCGTGCCGACGGCAACCGTCACGAACTCCGGCTTCGGGTCCAACTCCGTCAGCATGTGGCGCGTGTCGTAATTGAGCCACTTGGCTTTGGCGTCATCGGTTTTCGGAGAGAAAGAGATCGAACCGCCCACTTGCAAAATCATCTTCGGCACAGCCTTCTTCAGCAGCCCGAGGAAATGGTTGTACTGATCGAAGTCCGTTGAGCCCTTGCCTGTCGCGGGATTCCGCACGTGGACATGCAAGACCGTGGCGCCCGCGTTGTAGCAGTCCACCGCAGTCTGGACCTGCTCCTCCCAGGTGACAGGGATATCCGCGTCCCCAGGCAGCCATTGAGGACCAAAAGGCGCTACCGTGATGATGAGCGGCGCCATATATTCGGGAAGTATTGAATCGTCGGTGTAATACATGCGTTCTCCTATAGGTATGGATTTGGTCGTTCTAGTCTTTACATGAGCCTTTACGCACAGCTTGTTCTGGAGCGGAGCAGTCTTGCTTCAGGTTTCGGTCCCTCGCCTCTCTCCTCAATCCGGTTCTGGTGGTGGAAATGCAGTCGAGTCAGGTTGCCAGATAGCGAAAATGTTTCCCTCGGGGTCTTGGACGACTGCATACCAGGCGGTTTTCGGCACCGCCGTCTTCGGACGTAACACCGCCCCTCCCAGGCGCTGCAATTGCTCGATAGCCGCATCGAGGGATTCGACATTGACGTAGTGCACCCAGCTACGCGTCTCGGGGATGGGGCGGTATGTCAGTCCACCGTCAAAAGAGTTTGTGTGGCTGGGTTCGGTCCGAATTCGCCAGTAATCGATTCCCGGCGCCTTATCCAGCTGCCAACCAAACAGAGCGCGGTAGAAGTCTGCCAGCTTCCCAGGTTCGCTGGCGTAGATCTCGAAGTGCGTTACTGAGGACACGAATACCTCCACGGGGTCAAGAGGATCCCAACTGTCGGGCATCGGTTGCTTGGGGAACTGTGACAGGGTTCCCAGTCGGCCCGTGACATAACGTGCGGAACTACGAACAAACATGGCAAGCCTAGTCAAACCCTGGGAGTTCATACAACTAGCAAAACTGCCAGGCGCGTCACAATTCTGTTGAGTGAATGTCGGGGCGTACCCTTTCGTGACTCTGCAAATTATGGGTGGGAAGAGGACGAGCAAACACTGTGCATTCTGACAGTCGTAACCACTGGACGACTGACGGAAAACCTTAGAAAGGGTTTTGTCGCCAAGAGTATGTGGAACAGGAGCCCGCGCGGATGAGATGGCGGAGGCGAGAATGCGATGCAATCGCCGGCCCGTAGTACCCTGACGCCATGGCAGAGCGACCGAATCCTGAATTTCGCACTACTGAGGACGTGTTGCTGATCGGCACGATGGCTATCTACGACTCGCAGGCGGAAGCCTCTCAGCGAATCCCGCAGCAGTGGCGCGCATTTCGACAGATCCATCCAGCGCTTGGAAGCAGCTCAAAGTTCTACGGCGCGTCGCCCTGCACTAGCGATCGCAAGATCCATTACCTCGCCGGCGTTCGACAGGAAAGCCCGGAAAGTGTGATTGGTGGTGAGCGTCTGACCCTCGTGGCGGGAGAGTACGCGGTCGTTCGAGTAAACGATACGGCCTTGCTTCGCGACACCTGGATCTGGTTGCTGCGAAGCTGGCTGCCCACGTCTGGACGTCGAGAAAAGCACGCGCCAGAATTTGAGCGATTTACCAGCATCTCGGAGGCCGGCACACCCATCGGACCGGTTGAAATCTGGATTCCGCTCGAGCCACTTGCAAGTAATTGAGGAGTCCATCTTCACCAGGCTCTGCTCGCCGTGTGCGCGCGGAATGTACCGGATGCCAAGAGGCTGTGGCTTTTGCGGCGCTGGCTTGGCTCCCGGATGCAGATGCGTCTAGTACTTAGTACATATGCGATAAATCCTACAACCCCTTTTCCAACACCACAAAGTACAAATCATCCCGCAACGGCTTCCCAAACCTCTCATCCCCATACGGAAACGCCTCCGTCACTCCCGTTTCCAGATACCCTCTTCGCTGGTACCAACGAATCAGCGTTTCCCGCACCGCCAACACCGTCATCCGCACCCGTTTCCCTCCAAGCGACTTCACGTAAGCCTCTGCCTTAGCCAGCAGCCCCTTCCCAGCCCCGCGGTTCTGCCCACCCGGCCTCACCGTCAGCAACCCGAGATACCAAACCCCATCCTCCTTCGGCTGCAAAAAAACCGTCCCCATCAGCAAGCCATCTTCATCCCGCCAAACCAGTAACTCAGCCCCCGGCTTCGCCAAATCCTCACGCAGCGATGACACTGTCAACCGCGTCCCCTCAAGTATCCCAGCCTCCGAGTTCCAGCTAGCTGCATCACCCGTAGCCCGATAAGCCACATTCGCCAACGCCACCACATCCGCATAATCCTCTTCCACAACCGCTCGCAATTTCATCCACTCAGTCTACCCAAGCACAGCTTCGTTTTCTGAGCCTTGGACCCTCATCTCCACAACCACAGCATCCTGCCAGAATTGCGAAGTGGCCTGCGGGCAGATAAGTGGTGATTTGTCGTCTTGTGTTTCCGGCAGCTCTCCAAGTGGTTTCAATTAATGAAAAACAGGCCAATGCACGGTACGCATCGCGAACATCGGTCTCCGGCGCTAAGTAACGACAGGCCCCTCGCACATGGCGAGGGGCCAACCGGAGCTCTTCACTATCTACGCGAAGGCTTCGCCAACCAACTCTTCGCTCTTCTTCCAGAGCGCAGCAGCATTTGTGGATCAAGAGCGTAGCCGCGTACTCCTTCATCTAGCATGCCCAGACTTGCGTCGTCTGCGACGACATCGCCGACGTGGCAGTTTTCACAATACCGTCCTCCTACCTCTTCGGCGGCCCCAGCCAATCCATGCCAGAATGCCGACAAGAAACACATCCGTGACGATTCCGCCGATCCGCAGCGTTTTGCCCAGCAATTGATACTTGTGGAGAAAAAACAGGATGGCAACGATGATGATTGCCCATGCGATTGTCATGCTCTTTCGCCTCTACGCCGTCCCTGTAGATCAAGTGATCCCATCGCTCACGAATCGCCTTATCCTTGGCACCGCTCTACAAAATCGGCCTCTTCCCGCAGCCCTAGATTTTGCCGCAATCGGAAATGCTACCCGCTCGGCACCGACATGCGGGTACTCCCATTACTGCTTATTCCTCGTCATCATCGTCGGTCGTCCCGATATCCGCGGCTTCCTCGGTCGGAATGAGCGGCACGACCTGGCCCGCGAAATATTCCTCCAGCCGCGTAATCAGCATCTCGGCCGTCATACCACCGTCCGCGAGCTTCTCGGCAAATTGGCGTCCGGGATGCAGCACGTCCCACAGGGACTTATATTGCGTCGCGCGGCGCTTGCCAGGATCCTTGTTGCCGAATCCGTCGATGACTAGGTTCCAAATCGGCTTGAACTGCTCGATCATCATGTTTTCGCCGAGCGGAATCCAGATGTCGTCAACGACCAGGGAACGGAAAGAAAAATCGGCGAGATTGAGATTCGTCGCTTCGTCGATCGAATTGGCGTGCTGTCGCAAACGATCGCGCAGCGCCCTCCCCTTTGCCGCGTCAAACGCGAGGCCTCCTTTGCGGGCGCCTTTCGGAATGGCCTTTCCGACATAGATGGGCTGGGCGAAAGCGTCGTCCTTGTTCTTCTCGACCACGGGCCGGTAGGGCGCGAAAGTCCCGGTGTAGTAGATCGCGTAGACACCGGCGCCAACGAGGTCCGCCGTTTGCGTGAGCGGAGCTACCGGTATGACCAGAAGCGCGTCTGCGACGCTGCGGCCGAGATTCATCTTGTCGAGTGGATTATAGGGACCGCCCATGCTTACTCATGCCCTCTGATCGATAGCAGGGTACTAGCCACAGAGCGCGCCACCGTCTCCGCGAGGCGAACCGGCACCGCGTTGCCGAGCTGGCGCATCGCCTCGGTCCATGGCCCCCGGAAGGTGTAGTCGTCGGGGAAGGTTTGCAGGCGCGCGGCCTCCCGTGCCGTGAAATACCGCACAGATCCGTCCACGTGCGCAAGCATGTTTTCGCCGCCCGGCACGCCGTGATCGCCGGCCTTAAGCGTCTTGGCTGGCTCGTCAAACGGGCTGCCTGTGTGCCCTGGATAGCTGCGGGCGCCGGGATTGAAGACATGATTGGCGACGCCATTGTGCGGATACTTCTCGGGATCTGGCAAGTCGCTCGAGCGCGTCGCGCACGGTGAGCCATGGCTGTCTGCCGTCGATCAGTATGTCGCGAAGATTCTCTACGCGGGTCGCCTGGCGACCCGACAGGATGGGACGCTGGCGCTTCGCGATCTTGTGCCGATCCCAATACTCTCCGGTGATCCATTGCGAGCGCAGCAGCGCGTCCTCCGAATTTGTCTCCTCGGGAAAGCTCCAGTGCACGCCAAGATCGGAGCGGAACCCGACGAGGAACACGCGCTCGCGTCGTTGCGGTACGCCGTAGTTGGCGGCGTTGAGCAGTCGGAAGACAACGTTGTATTCCGAGCGAGTCTGCCGTGAAGTGTGGTGCCTCTCCAGCCGGACGCGATGCTCTCGCCAGCTCTCCGCCTTGCGCCGGGTGAAACCCGGATGGGTGAGTTGCAGATGGACGTACTCGAAATAATCCGCGAAGGTCTCCCGCGAGCAGCCCCTTCACGTTCTCGAAGATGAAGGCTTTGGGCCGCAACTCGCGCACGGCGCGCACAGCCTCTGGAAACATGTCGCGCTCGTCCATGTAGCCGCGGTGCTTTCCTCCGAGCGAGAAGGGCTGACAGGGCGGACCGCCGGAGACGACCATCACCTCTTCGCCGATAGTGGTGTAATCGAACCTGCGCACATCGCGCTCGATGAGAGGCCATTGCTCGACCGAGCGCATATGGTGACGTTGGTTCTCGCGGAACGTCTCGCAGGCGTCGTGATCCCACTCGATGACGGCGGCGTGGTTGAATCCGGCGTTCGCCATGCCGATGGCGAGGCCTCCCGCTCCGGCGAACAGTTCAACGCTACGCATCGAGAAATCTCCTTATCGGTTCGTTTTAGCCGCTCAGTGTCCTTGAGCTGGCATTCCCAGATCGTCAACACCTTCCAGCCTTCCCTCGCGAGCAGTTTCTTGTTTCGCGCGTCGCGCTCCGCATTGGCCGTGAGCTTCGGCTCCCAAAAATCAAGCCGGGATTTGGGCATGCGCGCGAGCGCGCAGTTCGCGTGCCGGTGCCAGAAGCACCCATGCACGAGAATGACCTTGCCGCGCCCGCGGAACACGAGGTCGGGACAGCCCGGCAGTTTCCGGTCGTGGAGCCGGTAGCGGTAGCCCTCGGAAAAAACGAGACGACGCACCAGCATTTCCGGCCGGGAGCTCTTCGAATGGACGCGCGACATGATCTCAGATCGCTCGGATGGCGGAATGTTGTCCACACGGTCACGCCCCTCCCGGTCGCCCAAAGAGCGGCCATTTGTTCGCGATGTACTGCTCCGCCGCGTCGCGCACAACCCAGGCGAGCGAAACTTTCTTCTCGCGGGCGATTTGTTCCAGCATCCTGTGCACGTCCGGGGGCAGGGTCACGGAAACACGTGGCGTCGCGGACTTCCGCGCCTTACCCTTGCTTGTTGCCATGCGAAACGTTCCCCGTATCATGTTGCACCACGTTACAGCGCGGTGATGCAACGTACAAGCTTCCTACATCCTAGTGGGAACCTCTGAGGGAAATAGGGGGCGAAACTATTATTTCCCTCAGGACGTGGAACGGGAAGCCATCAAGTCACTGAAATGACCGATCTGTTCCGAAACGGCACGGCTTCTCGGTTGCTCTTCCGCGCTCCATGAAAGAACTTCAGGTAGGTCGCTATCCGCCATCTAAGTGACAGATCTGAAGGGAGATAAATGGTATTGGCCGGTCTTACTCAACGACCGATTGTGATACATCGCCGACTCCGGGCGGCAACGCGCTGATGGCGGCCAAGCGTGAGGGCAACAGTAAGGTGGTCAGGATGGCACTGCGGACCGCAAAGCCGCGAGAACCTTGCAATCACACCAAGAAACCCTCGGCGTTTTCGCGAGCGCTGTTACTTGGGTTATATGGAGTTGGCCAATCGGCTAGTTTGGTTGCGGGGGCTGGATTTGAACCAGCGACCTTTGGGTTATGAGCCCAACGAGCTACCGGACTGCTCCACCCCGCACCTTGATACTAACAATCGCGGGGGGCAAGGGTCAAACCGCGTGAGGGCGCATCAATCTTGATTAATCTTGCCTTTGAGCGCGATTGACAGAGGCCGCAGTTCGTGTGTCTGAGTGCAGCGCTTCGAGCACTTCCATCACTTCCAGGGGCTCGGGACGAACGCGAAAATCGGCGTATGCGCTTGCCTGGAGAATCGTGCTGTCCGGCGCGATGACGTAGGTTGCCGGAAGCGGCAGCCGCCAACTCTCATCACCGTTTACGAGCGGAATATTCACCAGGATGCCTCGGTAATAGTGCTGCAACGGCGCTGAAACGGTGTATGTGAGGCCAAATTGGCTGGCCAAGCCGCATCCCGCATCGCTCAGCAGCGGGAAGCCCAAGGAGTGCTGTATCGCGAGAAAGTCGTTTTGCCGCGTGGTTTGCGGCGAGATCCCAATCAGCAGGGCGCCGTTTTTGCGTACCGCGCTCGAAAGATCGCGCCACATCTCGAGCTCGGTTACACAATATGGACACCAACGGCCGCGAAAGAACTTGATCACTAACGGTCCCAACGCCAGCAGATCGGTGCTGCGAACGATTCGATTCGCCGCGTCGGGCAAGGCAAAGCCGGGAGCCTTTTCTCCCACCGGCAGGATCCTCGTCTCGATCCCGGAAGCAAAAAGATCGGCTACCGCGCGTTCACTCACGGCGAGCCGTTCTGGCTGCACCAGGCTCCGCGTCGTGGCCGTGATCTCGTCGAGTTGGTCCTGCAGCTTCAAATCGAAACCCCGCAACCCACCTAGCGGCCCATGCCGCGCATCCCGCCCAAGGTGTTCATCAGCCTGCGCTGCATGCCGCCGCCTTTCGCGGCGTTCTTGAACATCTTGCGCATCTGGGCATACTGGCGCAGCATCTGATTCACGTCCTGCACCGACGTTCCGGAACCGCGGGCGATACGCTTGCGGCGGCTTCCGGAGATGATCTCGTGGTTATCGCGCTCTTTCTTGGTCATCGAGTTGATGATGGCCTCGACGCGCGCGAACTGCGATTCATCCACATGTTCGGCCATCTGCTGGATGCCCTGGAAGGGGCCAACCGAGGGCAGCATCTTGAGGATGCTCTGCATCGAGCCGAGCTTGCGAATCTGGCGCAGCTGATCGCGAAAGTCTTCGAGCGAGAAGCCGCCGCCAGTGAATGCCTTCTTCGCGAATTCTTCCGACTTCTTACGGTCGAGCTTCTCCTCCGCCCTCTCGATCAGCGTCATGATGTCGCCCATGCCGAGAATGCGGCCCACAATGCGGTCCGGGTGGAAAGGCTCAAAGGCGTCCGGCTTCTCTCCCACGCCTATGAACTTGACCGGTTGGCCGGTGACGTGCCGGATCGAGAGCGCGGCCCCGCCGCGCGCATCGCCATCCATTTTGGTAAGCACTACGCCGGTCAAAGCCAGGCGTTTGTGGAACTCTTCCGCGGAGCGGACCGCATCCTGACCGGTCATCGCGTCGGCAATGAAGAGAATCTCTTGCGGATTGAGCAGCGACTTCAGCCGCTGCATCTCGTTCATCAAGTCTTCGTCGATGTGCAGACGGCCGGCGGTGTCGACAATGAGCGTATCGCAGCCTGTATTGATGGCTTCGCGCCGCGCTTCCTTGGCCAGGCGCTCGACCAGCGCGGTTCCCGGCGCTTCGCCCTTGATGTCGCCTTCGTAAATGTTGGCTTTGATCGAGTCGGCCACGACCTTGAGCTGCTCCCGCGCCGCGGGCCGGTAGACGTCGACC
Organism: uncultured Acidobacteriaceae bacterium; assembly: GCA_963746665.1. Classification (GTDB taxonomy): domain Bacteria; phylum Acidobacteriota; class Terriglobia; order Terriglobales; family Acidobacteriaceae; genus PALSA-350. Next base: position 172,537 of record CAVVBW010000003.1, read on the forward strand.
GAGACCAGCAGAGGCCGATGGCCGCCCTTCCTGAGCCATGCGGCCAGCTTGCCCGAGGTGGTGGTCTTTCCAGAGCCTTGCAACCCGGCCATCAGAATGACTGTCGGCGGCTTGGAGGCGAAGTTGAACCGGGCCGTATCCTTGCCCAGCAAGGCGATCAGCTCATCCCGGATAATCTTGATCACCTGCTCGGTCGGCGAAAGATTGGTCAGCACCTCTTGGCCGACCGCCTTCTCGCGGATGTGCTCGATCAGTTCCTTGACGACGTTGAGATTGACGTCCGCCTCAAGCAGGGCGACGCGAATCTCGCGCAATGCCTCGCCGATGTTTTCGTCCGTAACGGAGCCTTGGCCCCGAAGGTTCTTGAAGGCTCGCTGGAGCTTATCCGATAGATTCTCAAACATGGCTGCTTCCTAGAGTTTAACCCGGAAGGCTCATCGTTTTCCTTTAGGGTTTTCCGCCCGGACGCCAATGTGGCTTCCAGCTTGTATTGGCCAGCCAGTCAAGAGGCTGCGCCATGGAGGCAATGGCAGAGTTTAGATGCTGAAAGTCGATCCGGTCGATTTCATCGCTGGGCTGGTGATAGTCGGCGTGCAGCCCAAAGCTCGAGACTGTTTGCGCCACGATCCCGCGCCGGGCCAAGTTGTAGTTGTCGGAGCGCTGAAAGAACCGCTCCTTTGGATGGGGATCGGCCACCAGGTGAGCTCCATGCTTTACCAGCTCCGGTCCCAGGTCGCTTCGCTCAAAACCGGTCAGCCAGAGATCATCGCGCGGCACGGCCGGATCGGCACGTCCAATCATTTCAAATTCCAGATTGGCGACGATCTGCTTGAGCGGCACGGGAGGATGAGCCAGAAAGTACTGATTGCCAAAGCCCCCGATCTCCTCCGCGTCAAAGAGAACAAAGAGAATCGTTCGCTTGGGCCGAGTCCCTTGGGCCATCGCGCGCGCCAATTCAATCACGGCCGCCGTTCCCGAAGCATCGTCATCGGCGCCGTTGTAGATCGCGTCTCCTTTTTTTGCCGGTCCGATTCCCAGGTGATCGATGTGCGCGGTTAGGAGCAGCGCGTCCTTGCTCAATACCGTATCGGAGCCGCGCAGAATCCCCACCACGTTCCATGTCTCCGTTCTTTCGGTCGCTTGAAAGCCCTGGAGTCGGCGGAGAATCGCGTCGGGCAGGGGATTGGGCAGAGGCGCCTTCTGGACGAAGCTTCCGCCATCGCCGCCCGGTTCAAGGCCGAAGCTCTCGAACAGAGAGGCCGCAAAGAGGGCCGCCAGATGTTCATCGCGTGTCCCGCTGCCCCGCCCATGCAGCTCGTCGGAGGCAAGAAAGTCCATGTCCGCGCGGATGCAGGGAGTGCAGATGAATTTATCCGGGGGGTCCGGAGCGGCCTGTGCGCGGCAGGGCGAAGTAAGAAGAAGGATGGCGATCGTTGCCAGAGCCGCGCAGAAGATACGCCGGCTGACGGGGCGGCCGTTATGCTGGGCTGCGCGCCATCGAAAGCATTGTCCGAAGTCAGAGTCCCGGGAGGGTCGCACCACGCCGCGAAGTATAATCGAATCCTTTGCGGCCGGCCGAGGACCCGGGCCATCGCCGCGCTCTCAGACGTATCTTTCTGCCGTTGGCTCTCAAGCAATCCATAGCGGGTCGCCGCGAGCGCTGGGCATGCCTAAAACGTCTAGAGGCTATTGACTTTAGATTACCAGTAGGACAATTAGGACAATCAAGATGCGTTTCGAGCGAAAGTGCGGTGCGCCAATCCGGAATCGATGCTCTTCACTCTTCTTCGGGGCGCTCTTGGGCAGTGCGCTTTTAAGCCTGACCGGCTGCAACTTCTTCCCTGCCCAAACAAGCAGTACTACCCCGGTCAACGCCGGCGATTATCTCTATGCCGGCAATGCCGGCAATGCGTACATCGCGGCTTTTTCCATCAGCACCACGGGAGCCCTTTCGGTTGTAAGCGGCTCTCCTTACAACAATGGAGTGGCCGTTGCTTCGCTTGCCGTCACGCCGAACAACGCCTATGTCTACGCCGGAACGACCAGCGGCATCTTTGAATACTTAATCAATAGCAGCGGCTCCCTTACCATCCAGAACAACGGAACCGCAGTGGCCACTGACCTGATCGCGACCGACATGCAGGTCGATTCGACCGGCACCTACCTGCTGGCGTCAGGGCTGGGAGTTACGGCTCAGGCGCAGGCCCTCGCCATCTATCAAATCAATTCCTCGACGGGCGGGCTCAGCGAACTCTCCGGGTCGCCTCTGGCCCTCTATACAGGTGCGGCCGCGACACCCACCTTACAGTCGCCGACCGGCTTGTTGATCACGCCCAGCAACAGCTTGGTGTATGTTTCGCTCGGACCGCTCGGTGTGCAGGTGCTCACATTGGGTACTGGCGGAGCACTGAGCAGCGGGAGTTCCCCGACCATACTTAAGCCCTTGAGCACGTCGTCCAGCCCGGCCGATTATGGGCTCGCGAGCGATCCGAACTCGAAGTTTCTTTTCGTGGCGGAGTTCAACACGGGCCTACGCGTGCTGAGTATCGGAACATCCGGCGCATTGAGCGAAATAGCCGGCTCTCCCTATACCGCCGGCACCGGTCCCACGGGAGTCGTCGTCGACCCCACTGGGGCCTACGTCTATGTGGCCAACAAGGGGAGCAACAATATCAGCGCCTATACGCTGAATGCAACTTCGGGCCAGCTTGCCGCGATCTCGGGATCGCCCTTCTCTTCCGGAGGGCTGCTACCGATTGCCTTTGCCAAGGACAATTCAGGAAAATATCTGGCGGTGATCAACTCGGGCGACAATGGCTCGGGCGGGAACAATGACCTCCAGCTCTTTAGCTATTCCACTACGACCCCTGGCGCCCTGACGGCAGTTTCGAACGCGACCACCGGAACCGATCCGGCCAATCCCCAATCCATCGCGGCAACAGCGCCGTCGGCCGCCCAATAGCGGGCATCGAGCGGGCTAGCTCATGCAGTTTCGTGGGAGTGCTATCCTGCAGGAGTGGCACGGTGACTCTTTCTCCCCATCATTCTTTAATGGATCATGTAGCGAGTCTTTTAGCGGGTCAATGGCTTCTCCGCCGCCCGCGCTCGCTCTGCATCCTGTGGCTTGCGCCTCCCATTTTTCTTTTGACAATGCTGAGCGGATGCAGCCGCTTGAAAAAGCCTGCCAAGCCGGAGATGGTCTATGTGGTCACGCAACAAGTCTATCTCCGGGACCGTGTCGCCCCCGTAGCGAACCGGGTCGCTTTGGTTCGGAATGGAGAGCCTCTCGAGGTTGTCGAGCGGGAGCGCCGCTTCTTCAAGGTAAAGAACTCCAAGAACGAAATCGGCTGGATCGAAGATCACCTTGTGATTGAAGAGCCGGTCTACGATCAGTTTGTCGCGCTCGGCCAGCAGCATGAGCATGATCCCGTCGTGGCCACGGGTGTCTTGCGCGACGCGCTCTATCTGCACCTGAAACCGGGGCGTACGACCGAGCGCTTTTACCTCCTACCTGAGAATGACAAGCTGCAATTGCTGGTACGCGCCTCGATTCCAAAATCGAATTCCCAGCAGAGCGTAATCGCTTCGCCCAAACCGGCGGCGAATGTGGCTTCCTCCTCGGGTAAGACGGCCGCTGCCAAGGGGTCGGCGTCCCCAGCCCCCGAGCCGCCGCCCCCCGCGCCGATGGAAGACTGGTGGCTCGCGCGCGATTCGGAGGGTCACGCCGGTTGGCTATTGGCCCGGCAACTGGATGTGGATATTCCCGACGCGATCGGCGGCTATTCCGAGGGCCAGAAGATGGTCGGCGCTTATATCTTGGACAAGGTCGACGATCCGGAATCTTCTCTTCCCGATCATCAGGTGCCGCAGTATCTCGCCGTTTTGAATGCCTACAAGGACGGGCTTCCCTACGATTTTGACCAGATCCGAGTCTTCACTTGGAATGTGAAGAAGCATCGCTATGAGACGGCCTACCGCCAACGCAACATCGAGGGCTATCTGCCGGTCGAGGTGAGCGATGGACAAGCCGGCGGTGGGCAGGCCGGCCAAGCACAAGCGAATCGGCCGTCGCCCGGTTTTGCGATCTTTGCGATCGAGGTCGCCTCGACCGACGCGGTCACGGCCGATCCCCTCACCGGCGCGGTTCATCCGGTCGAACCGCAGACGTTGCGCTTTGAGTTGGATGGCAACATTGTCAAAAAGATCTCGCCCTCATCGGGCGTTGCCGCCGCTCCAGTCAAGCCGCATCCCGGGCTCGCGAGTCCCCGGCGTCATGGACGCGCCGCCCGGCGCCATGCCAGCCCGTGAACAGCCTCTAGGGTCTGTTAACAGGCCCTAGCTTAAAAAGTCGGCAATCCGCGCTACCACTACCTCTTGCTCCTCGAAGGTGAGCTGGGGAAAGATCGGCAGCGACAGAACCTCGTGTGCCGCGCGCTCGCTCTCCGGAAAGGAGCCTTCCCGATAGCCCAGGCTCTCGAGAGCTGGTTGCAGATGCAAGGGAAGTGGGTAGTACACCTCCGAGCCCACTCCGTTCTGCGCGAGAAAAGCCTTCAAGGCATCCCTGCGGCGTACCCGGATCGTAAATTGATGAAAGACGTGAGTCGCCTTGACGTGGGTCTTCGGCAAGACCACTCCGCGATCGGGATACGGACCCGGTTCCGTCAGCCCGGCCCGGTCAAAAAGCTTGCGATAATCGCGGGCAAGCCATCGCCGCCGCTCATTCCATTCGTCGATAAAGCGTAGCTTTACGAGAAGGATCGCGGCCTGGATGGTGTCCATTCGGCTGTTCCACCCGATCTCTTCGTGATAGTAGCGGCGGCGCATTCCATGTGCACGCATCATTCGCAAACGCCCGGCAACCGGTTCGGCTGAGGTGGTCACCATGCCGGCGTCTCCGCCTGCGCTGAGGTTCTTGGTGGGATAGAAGCTGAACGCCGCCGCCTCTCCCAGAGAACCGGCGGGCCGCGAATCCCAACAGGCTCCAAAAGCTTGCGCCGCATCTTCGATCAGCACCAAGCCGCTCGGCTTTCCGCCATACTTTTCTACTAACGCGGTAAAGGCATCCCAATCCACGGTCTGGCCAAAGAGGTGCACTGGCAGAATGGCGCGGATAGGGGTGGGGCTGCCCGCGGCCAGGCAAGCTTCCACTGCGCCGGGCGAGAGATTGAAGCTTTCCGGGTCGATATCGGCCAGGACTGGCCGAGCGCCCGCGCGGAGGATGGAACTGACTGTCGCGAAGAAGCTAAAAGGTGTAGTAACAACAGCATCGCCAACTCCGATCCCCGTCGCCTCGAGCGCGAGCCAGAGTGCATCCGTGCCGGAAGCGCATCCGACGGCATGGGCGGCTCCCAACCTTGCCGCGGCGGCCCGCTCAAACGCGGCGACCTCTTCCCCCAGCACAAACCGCTGGTGGAGGAGAACTGCTTCGACTGCCTCGCGAAGCGCCGGGCCAATGGCACGGTATTCCCGGGAAAGATCCAAGATTGGAATCGTTGGGGTCGGCACGCGAATTGGAGTAGTCGGAGTGGGCACACTCCAGCGTAGCCCGCTCCTCCCAGCTTTGGAAAGTATGCTTGGAAAGCATGTAGGAAGGAACGCCGCTGCTCAAAAAATGCGCGGTCGCCTCTCCCACTTTAGTAACAGGGGGGCGCCCATCGTCTGGCCTGCCCGGTCGAGCTAAGTTGCATCCAATCAAAACAACCAGCAGTACCCCAACTCTTTATGGCTTTTCACAGGCTCCCATCTTCCCGCGAAGCGTAAACTCTCTGCAGGCTCGTTGTGCGAGCTTGTCACCCTTTTTTTGTAAATGAGCGAACGTATGTTTCGCTGCTACGACTGCACGTCGCATGGAATGGTTTGAAAATCTCAATAGCAGGAGATCGGCACATGGACAATAAGCCGGCACAGAACATCCAGGACACGTTTCTCAATACGGTCCGCAAAGACAAAACTCCGATTACGATATACCTGGTCAGCGGAGTCAAACTCACAGGCAAAATTCGCTCTTTTGACAAGTACTCCGTGCTGCTTGAGAACAACAGCCAAGAGCAGTTGATTTTCAAGCATGCCATCTCTACCGTCGTGAGCAACCGATCCGTGCTGCATAGCGAGCATCGACCCGGTGTAGCCGTCGGGCATCTGCCTCCGGCCTCCGCCGGTACCTCGCACGCTGAAGAAGCGGTCGCCGAGGGTTAGAGGCTGTTTGCGCACTCTTCGTTTCTCGATGAGGATCGCCTGACGAGCACAGCCTTCCCGGCGGATCGCGCTCTCTTGGTCGGCGTCGACTTTCGCGGCCGGTCCCTGCCATTGCCGCGCTCGGCCGCCCTTGCGCGGCAGGCGGCTGAGTTGGCGGCTCCTAAGAAATCGCAAGCGGAGAATCAGGAAAGCTCTGAGAGCCCTGACCTGGCGGAGGGCTCTTCTCTGCCCTCTCCTTCTCTAGGTCTGCCCGCTCAGGGGGCTTCGCGCGGCCAGGATTTCGACTCCGCTTTTGCGGAGTTCCGTGAGCTTGTCCGCGGCGCCGGAGGGGAGATTGTCGCCGAAGTGCTCCAGCGCAGGCCACGCCCGGACCCGGCCACGCTTGTCGGGCGCGGCAAGGTGGAGGAGATCTCCGCGGTGGCCGAATCCGCGGGCGCCTCGGTGATTCTCATTGATCACAACCTCACTCCGACCCAACTGCGGAATCTTGAGAATGCGTTGCCGGCGCGGGTAGTCGATCGCACACAGCTGATTCTCGATATCTTTGCCCGGCATGCGCGCACCCGCGAAGGCCAGCTTCAGGTAGAGCTGGCGCAATTGGAGTACAGTTTGCCCCGGCTCGCCGGACGTGGGGCGCAGATGTCGCAGTTGGGAGGCGGCATCGGCACCCGGGGCCCTGGAGAAACGCGGCTCGAGACCGACCGCCGCCGTATTCAAAGCCGCTTGCTCGATCTTCGACGCGAGATCGAGTCGGTTCGCCGCGTGCGCGCCCAGCAACGCCAGCGGCGAGAGTCGGTTCCGGTTCCCACCATTGCCCTGGTCGGATATACCAACGCCGGCAAGAGCACGCTCTTCAATCGGCTTACCAGCGCTCAAGTGTTGGTCTCCTCACGCATGTTCGCCACCCTCGACCCGAAGCTGCGAGCCATCGTGCTGCCCTCGCGGCGCAAAATTCTGTTGTCCGACACCGTGGGGTTTATCCGCGATCTGCCGCATACCCTGATCACATCCTTCCGCGCCACCCTCGAGGAGGTGGAGAAGGCCGAGGTGCTGCTCCATGTTGAAGACGCATCCAGTCCGCTTCGTGAGCAGCAGATGGTCGAAGTCGAAAAAGTGCTGGGCGAACTTGGAGTGCTGGGTAAACCGCGTATCTCCGTGTGGAATAAAATCGATCTCTTGCCGCCCGAACAGCGCGAGTTTCCGCATGGCGCGGAAGTGTCCGGTGCGCGGCGGGCGGTGTCCATCTCTGCCCAAACAGGCGAAGGGATTTCCCAATTGCTCGAGCAAATGGATCTGGCCCTTACCGCCGATCCCATTGTCGAGCAGCGGTTTACGGTTCCTCAGCAGGAGGGAGCGGTCCTGGCGGCTCTCGACGCCGGAGCGCTCATCCAAAAACGGGAATTTTTCGGAGACTTCGTGCGTTTGGCGGTGACTGGGCCGGCCTCGCTTCTAGGGCGCTTTCAGCAATATCAAGGGGATTTGCCATCCAGGCAGACGCGGCTTGCGCCGCCATTCGTGGTTGCTGACTCGCCGGAGAGCCGTGGTACGAAACGGAAAATGAGGCGCTGACCGCTAATCACTGACAACTGAGCACTGAAAACTGACAACTGTCCACCTGTTTAGCGCGGGACCTCGAATTTCAGGAAAAGGGTGAATTGCCGGTGAGCCCCTGAAACCGGGCTCACCTGCAAGAGGGCGAGAGCGGCTTCACCGCGGGGCCTCAAATTTTAGGAAAAGGGTGAATCGCGGTGTGGGTGAATTGCCGGTGAGCCCCTGAAACCGGGCTCACCTGCAAGAGGGCGCGAGCGGTTTCATCGCGAAGCCCTGGAATATTGGGAGCCCTGGGAAGGGGCGAGCAGAGCAAGAGGGCGAGAGCGGCTTCACCGCGAAACCCTCAAATATGGAAACGGGTGAATCCCGGCACGCCGGGAGAGGGCAAAGCGCGACAGACTGTGGGAAAACGCGCCGAAGCAACAAGCGAGGCGCTAGAGAATGTCTGGATCGGCAATGAGTCACGCTAGGTCTTGTGCATTCAACAGGCCGCCGACCTGTTTTCCCGTAGTCTGTTTAGCGCGGGCCCTCTAAAACAGAAACGGGCCGGTTAAGCGGGAGCGGTGCGACGTCCCACATAACCAGCCCGTCTGACCCTGACTCGGGTCGGGATGATACCTTAAAGTTTACGCCTCGTTTGCCTAACGTCAATCGGAATCGCTCAAGGGAAAGTGCGAGGAAATGTGCGGGTGATCGAACCGGGAATGGAAGACCCAAAATGGCTTTCCAGACGCCCGGTTTGACACCTAAAATTGGCCTCTGTTAAAAACAGAAGTCCCGACTAATTCACCAACTTTCTTTATCCTTCAGCCCATATACCCGGTGACTGCATGGTTGTCATTCTGCACCAACTCGGCGGACTCTTTATCGGCTCTGTGCCGACCATGCTCCTGTTTCTTCTTCTAGTTGCGCTCTATCGAACGCTGGTTTACCACCCCCTGACGAAGGTTCTAAGCGAGAGGCGTGCCCTTACAGAGGGCGCGATCGAAGCCGCAGCCGCCGCGATCGCCGCGGCGGAGGCAAGGGCTCAGGAGTACGAAGCCAAGCTAAGAGCTGTTCGAAGCGACGTCTTCGCCAAGCGCCGGCAGCGGATGGAGCAGTGGAATCGCGAGCGGGATAGCGCGTTGGCTTCAGTCCGGGATGGAGCGCGAAGAAGCATCTTGGAAGCGCAAGCCGCGCTCGACCAGGAAGCGGCGGTGGCTCGTCGCGCCGTCGAGAGCTCGGTCGAAGGCCTCGCGGAAGAGGTTCTGCGCGCGATTCTTCCTCCAGAGCTTGCGGTTTCGGGGAGCAGCCGTTGAACCGTTTTCTCAAAATTTTCCTGGGTTTCTCTCTTGTCCTTGGGTTGGCTGGTCCGGTAGCTCTGCGGGGGCAAGATGCCCCGCCCTCTGCAACGGTTTCCTCGAGCCCGAATGGCTCGGCGACGAATGCTGGCGCGGCCGGGCAGGAAGGCGAATACGACGTATACCGTCACTCGGCCACGGTGCGGGCCATCGCCGGATGGCTTCACCTCGATCCTGAGCCAGTGGCGGAGGGCTTTGAATTTCTGAACTTCGCCATTCTGGCGGCAGCGATCCTGTACGGGCTGTTTAAGTTCTTGCCTCAGACGTTGCGCAAGCGCCGGGAAGACATTCAACAGCGGCTGGTCGACGCCCGCGCGGCGACCGAACAGGCCAATGAGCGGCTCCGCGCGGTGGAGGAGAAGTTCGCTAAGTTGGACGAGCAGATTGCCGCGATTCGCTCTCAGGCTGAGCGCGAGGGCGTAGCAGAGGAAGCGCATATGAAGGCCTTGATTGAAGCTGAGCGCCAACGCATCGTCGCCTCGGCAGAGCAGGAGATCGCGGCAGCGGCGCTGACGGCGCGGCGGGAGCTCAAGAGGTTTGCCGCGGAGCTGGCCATCAATCGCGCCCGCCAAATGGTTTCCGTGGACGATGAACGCGATCTTGCGTTGGTGCGCCAATTTACCCAGGAACTGGGCGAAGGCGCCCGCAATGGAGGGCGAAACTAATGGCCGATTTTCCGGCACGCTATGCCCGCGCCTTGGCCGACGCCGTGCTCGAGTCGAAATTGGATCTGGCCGCGGTCGAGCAACAGCTTGAAGATTTCTCCGCCACCTTGAAAGGCAGCAAGGACCTCCGCGAGGTTCTCTCGAACCCGGCCCTGTCGCTGAGCAAGCGGATTGCGATTCTCGATGCCGTAAACCGGCGCGCCGGCTGCGATCCAAAGGTGCGAAACTTTCTGGCTCTTTTGATCGAGCATGCGCGTCTCTCCGCCTTCGATGAGATCCTCGAGCAGTACCGGTCTGAGATCAACCTTCGCCTAGGCATCTCCGAGGCGGAAGTGATCACGGCCCGCCCGCTGGGAGATCAGGAGCGCGAGCATTTGGAAACGCGCGTGGCCGCCTTGGCAGGCGCGGAAAGAAGCGATGTCCGTGCTACCTTCCGTGAGGATGCATCGCTGCTCGGAGGCGCTATCTTGCGCATCGGCAGCACTATCTACGATGGCTCGGTGCGGGGCCGCCTGGAACGATTGAAAGAACGTCTCCTCGCCGGCTAGGCATGCTCCAGGTCAGCGTACCTGGAGATTGGGCAGGCGCCGGTCGTCGTCTGCCTCACGCGAACCCCGGCAAACGAATTCAAGAATCGATGGGAAGCAAAGAATGGCGCAGATCAAGGCAGAAGAAATCACGGAGATCCTGAAAGAGCAAATTGAGAATTACGGCTCGGCGATTCAGGTCGACGAAGTAGGCACAATCATCACGCTCGGCGACGGCATTGCCCGTCTCCACGGCCTGGACAAGGTGATGGCGGGCGAGATGTTGAAGTTTCCCCACGGCGTGAACGGCCTGGCCATGAACCTCGAAGAGGATCAGGTAGGCTGCGTGCTTCTGGGCGACTACACCGAGTTGCGCGAGGGCGATCAGGTCAAGCGCAGCGGCGAAATCATGAGTGTGCCGGTCGGCAAAGCGTTGATTGGCCGAGTGGTCAACACCCTGGGCGAACCCATCGACAACAAAGGCCCGATCGAGGGCACAGAGCTTGCGCCCATCGAGCGCCTGGCCCCCGGAGTGGTCGCCCGCCAGGGGGTTCGTGAGCCGATGGCCACCGGTCTCAAGGCGATCGACAGCATGATCCCGATCGGCCGCGGACAGCGCGAGCTGATCATCGGCGACCGGCAAACCGGCAAAACGGCACTGGCGCTCGATACCATCATCAACAATCGCGGAAGCGATCTGGTCTGCATCTATTGCGCGATTGGCCAAAAGCGGTCCTCGATCGCGCAGGTGGTGCAGACCCTGACGGAATTCGACGCGATGGGCTCGACCATCGTCGTCGCCGCCTCGGCCTCGGAGCCGGCGCCGCTGCAGTACCTGGCTCCCTACGCGGCTACCGCCATGGGCGAGTACTTCCGCGACAACGGCCAGCACGCCTTGATCATCTACGACGATCTCTCCAAGCACGCCATTGCCTACCGCGAAATCTCTCTGCTTCTGCGCCGTCCTCCGGGCCGCGAAGCCTACCCCGGCGATGTCTTCTATCTCCACTCGCGCCTGCTCGAGCGCTCGGCTAAGTTGAGCGATGAGCACGGCGCCGGTTCCTTGACCGCGCTGCCCATCATCGAGACCCAGGCTGGCGATGTCTCGGCCTACATTCCCACCAATGTCATCTCGATCACCGACGGGCAGATCTACCTCGAAACCGATCTCTTCAACTCCGGCGTGCGCCCCGCCGTCAACGTGGGTCTTTCCGTCAGCCGCGTCGGCGGCAGCGCGCAGATCAAGGCGATGCGCCAGGTGGCGGGAACCCTGAAGCTCGATCTGGCGCAGTTTCGCGAGCTCGCGGCCTTTGCGCAATTTGGCAGCGATCTCGACAAGGTCACTCAGAACCAATTGAATCGCGGCCGGCGACTGACCGAAATTTTGAAACAGCCGCAGTTTTCCCCTCTGTCGACCCCCAAGGAGATCCTCATCATCTACGCCGGCACCAACGGCTTTCTCGACGATCTCAAGGTCGAAGACATTCGCGCCTTTGAAACAGGGCTCTACCCGTATGTCGACTCGACGCACGCGGACGTGCTCAAAGAGATCCTCGACAAGAAGGCTTTGGACGACAATCTCAAGAAGCGCATCGAAGGGCGTTCTCAAGGAATACAAGCAAGGCTTCCTCGCCGAGCGGCAGCCCGAGAAAGTGACGACTTAAGGTAGGCATGGCAAACGTCCTCGATTTACGCCGGCGCATTCGCAGCGTCAAAAACACGCGGCAGATCACCAAGGCCATGAAGTTGGTGGCGGCGGCCAAGCTGCGGCGCGCCCAGGAGCGCGCCGTTTCCGCGCGTCCCTACGCTGCGATGCTTACGAGCGTGATCCGCTCGCTCACGCGGCGCATCGAGGTCTACGATCCCCAGAGCGGAGAAGTTCGCCATCCTCTCCTGCTGGCGCGCCCGGAGAAGACCGTGGCGCTCATCGTTGTCTCCGGCGACAAGGGATTTGCCGGGGCCTTCAACGGAAATATCGCGAAGGCGGCCTTCCGTTTCATCGAGGAAAAAGGCGATCTCCAGATCGACATCGATGCCATCGGCCGCAAAGGCCGCGACCTTTTCCGCCGCCGCTATCCCGCGGCGACTTTTGTTGAGGCGGAGGAAAACGGCGCGCATCCTGATGAAGGGCAAAACGGCGCGGCGCATGCGGCGACGGCAAAGCGGCGCGGCGAGCGCCAAGGTCCTATCGAGGTTATCGGCGACCATCCGGGCATACTCGAAAAGCTCTCCTTCGATCGCGTCGCCGATCTGGGCAGGGAAATCGCCGATCGTTACATCCATGAGGAGATCGACGCGGCCTACCTGGTCTTCAACGAATTTAAGTCTGTGATCGCGCAGCGGGTCGTGGTCGAAAAGATCTTGCCGATTCTGGAAGTGGGCAAGCGGGAGATCGCGCAGGCTGAAGAAATGACGCTCGAAGAGCGCGAGCGTGCCGGGAAAGCGGCCCTCGCCTCGGGTGTCTCGCTCGAGGAGCCGGATACCCAGCAGGCGGAGGAAGAGGCGGCGAAGTTTGGCACCGCGGAGGTGGACTACATCTACGATCAGCCTCCTCGGGAGTTGCTCAACGGCTTGCTCCGCCAGTATGTGAACACGCAGCTTTATCACGCCGTGATCGAGTCGGTGGCCGCCGAGAACGCGGCGCGCATGACGGCGATGGACGCGGCGACCAACAACGCGTCAGACATGATCGATTCGCTGACGCTCACCATGAATCGCGCGCGGCAGGCGGCGATTACCAAGGAAATTATCGAGATCGTGAGCGGCGCAGCGGCGCTTTAGCGAGAAAGAGATTTATGGCAGAGAACATAGGCAAAGTAATCCAGATTTCCGGTCCGGCGGTCGATGTGCAATTTGAAGAGGCGACGATGCCGTCGATTTACCAGGCGCTGCGCGTCACCAGCGACGGCTTCGACGTTCCGCATCCCATCAACGTCATTCTCGAGGTCGAGCAGCATATCGGCGGCGGCCGCGTCCGCTGCGTCGCAATGGAGTCGACCGAGGGCATGGTTCGCGGCATGCGGTGCCTCGATACGGGAGGGCCGATCACGATGCCGGTGGGCAACGTGACCCTAGGCCGCATTCTGAACGTCATCGGCGAGCCGGTCGACGAGCTCGGTCCTGTCAATGCGACGACGCGGTGGCCGATCCACCGCGCTGCTCCGAGCTTTGAGGATCAGTCCACCCGCGAAGAGATGTTCGAGACCGGGGTCAAGGTCATCGATCTCATCCAACCCTTCCTCAAGGGCGGCAAGATCGGCCTCTTCGGGGGCGCCGGCGTGGGCAAGACGGTCATCATCCAGGAGTTGATCAACAACGTCGCCAGCAAGCACGGAGGCGTTTCGGTCTTCGCCGGCGTCGGCGAACGCACCCGCGAAGGAACGGATTTGTGGAATGAATTTCAAGAGTCGGGCGTTGTCGATTCGAAAGACCGCTCGAAGTCCAAAGCCGCGCTGGTCTACGGCCAGATGACCGAGCCTCCGGGGGCTCGTCTGCGCGTCGCCTTGAGCGGCCTCACCATTGCGGAATACTTCCGCGACGAGCAGGGCAGCGACACTCTGCTTTTCATCGATAATATTTTCCGCTTCACCCAGGCGGGCTCGGAGGTCTCGACCTTGCTCGGGCGCATGCCTTCGGCCGTAGGCTATCAGCCGAACCTGGCGACGGAGATGGGCGAGCTGCAGGAGCGCATCACTTCGACCAAAAAGGGTTCTATCACCTCTGTCCAGGCCATCTACGTTCCAGCCGATGATTTGACCGATCCGGCTCCGGCGACGACGTTCGCTCATCTGGACGCAACCACGGTGCTCTCGCGCGGGCTGACCGAGATTGGCATCTACCCCGCGGTCGATCCTCTCGCCTCCACCTCGCGCATTCTCTCTCCCCGCGTCGTCGGCGAGGAGCACTACCAGGTTGCCGAGGGCGTCAAGCGTCTCCTGCAGCGCCTCAAGGATCTGCAGGACATCATCGCCATCCTGGGCATCGACGAGCTCTCTGAAGAGGACAAGCTGACGGTAAGCCGCGCCCGCAAGGTGCAGCGCTTCCTCTCCCAGCCCTTCCACGTGGCCGAGGTTTTTACCGGCACTCCGGGAAAGTACGTCAAGGTCGAGGACACGGTGCGCAGCTTCAAAGAGATCATCGAAGGCAAGCATGACGACGTTCCCGAGCAGGCTTTCTACATGAAGGGCGACATCGGCGAGGTGCTTGAGGCCGCCGCCAAAATGAAGAATTGAGATGAAGGGCTAAGTCGATGGCAGAAGCGGAAAACCAATTGCGGGTGCGGCTGGTGACGCCGGAGCGGGTGTTGATCGACGAGCTAGCCGATGCCGTCGAGATTCCCTCGCGGTCCGGTTACATCGAGGCGCTATACGGACATGCTCCGCTCTTGGCCGAGCTGGGCGTCGGCCACATACGCCTGCACGGCAGCCGCGGCGGCGATGATAAGGATCTCTTCGTTGTCTGGGGCTTCTGCGAGATCTTGCCGGATCGGGTAACGATCCTCGCGGCGAGCGCCACCAAGCCCGAGGCGCTCAATCGCGGCGATGCGGAGCACGAGCTCGAAGACGGAAAAAAGAAGTGGAGCGAAGCCGGCGATGATCCCGTCAAGTACGAAGAAGCCAACGAAGTGATCTATGAGGCGGAAGCCCGGCTGTCCGCCATCCAAGGCGGCCGCTACTAGGGTTTGCCGTCCAGGCAGACGCCGCTGCGCGGCATTTTGTGGTCGCTTCCTCGCCCATCGGCAGCTACCCCCTCACAACAACCTTGTTTGCATAAGGCTGGTAGGTCAGGGCTGGTAGGCGGAGGCTTTCGCCCCGACACAACCAAATGCCTCGTCGTCATCCAGAGGAGCGGAGCGACGAAGGATCCCTGTATTTTCTTCTCTCCCCTGTTGGCTCACGTGGGCTAAGTCCCGACATCTCAAATATCCCAAAAACGGGGCTGTTCAGCCTCTCAGGTATGCTTTTGCGCTGCCGGTTGGGCGCTTGGACGGGCGAAACGGGCGCTGCAGCGGAAGCTTCGCTTACACTGTTTCGAGCCATAGGAGAAACACAGCGCCCCCATGCCTTGTTACGCGCACACGCGAAAGGACCACCCTCCCGCCGATTGGGAAACTCTTGCGGCGCATCTCGACAAAGTGGCACACTCCGCATCAATCTTCGCAGAAGCGTTTGGAGCGCGGCTTTGGGGAGAGGTTCTCGGTCGCTGCCATGATTTAGGTAAGTTGTCAGATGATTTTCAGCTTTATCTCCGTAACTCCGGGACAGCGTCGGTTGACGCTGGATCGGAATGCGAGGATACGCCCGGGAAACGGGTTGATCATTCCACATTTGGCGCTCGCTTTGTAGCAGGGGGCGTGGGGAGAGTTCCCGGTCAGCTACTGGCATTCTGCATCGCGGGGCACCATACCGGGCTGCCGGACGAGTCGTCCGCCGATGACACGACACAGCGCAGCACGCTCCGGCACAAGCTCGAACCCTCGAAGTATTCCATCCCTGCAGTCACGGCGCCTGACGTCGAACTGCCGAAGCTGACACTACCGCTTAAGGAGAGCAGGGGCGACGCGCCGTTCCAGCTGGCATTTTTCACTCGCATGCTGTTTTCATGCCTAATCGATGCGGACCGTACCCGAACCGAGGAGTTCTGCGATCCCGAAGCGTCTGCAGAGCGAAGCCGACTGGGTTCAGCGCCCGCGAGGCCCTCGCTGGCCGCGCTTAAGGCCGAACTTGATGCCAGCCTGCGGAAGAAACAGCAAGAAGCGGAGCCAACGGATGTTAATCGTCAGCGAGCTATCGTGCTCCAACACTGCCTGGATGCCGCAAGTCAGCCGCCGGGCTTCTTTTCGCTCAATGTTCCCACTGGCGGAGGCAAGACGTTATCGTCGCTGGCCTTCGCGCTGGAACACGCACTGAAGCCCAATCACAACCTCCGGCGAGTCGTGGTGGCAATCCCGTTCACCAGCATTATCGAGCAGACCGCAGATGTATACCGCGCTGCACTTGGGCCGCTCGCCGAAACCGGGCAGGTCGAGCACCATACCAACCTTCAGCCTACGCACGACACTCGTTCGAACCAGTTCGGCACTGAGAATTGGGACGCGCCGTTGATCGTTACCACCAATGTTCAGTTGTTGGAAAGCCTATTTGCCTACCGAACAACTCCGTGTCGAAAACTGCACAATCTCGCACGCAGCGTGATCGTACTCGATGAAGCCCAAACGATTCCGGTTGAGTTGCTCAGGCCAGCGCTCGCTGGGTTACGCGAGCTGGTACTCAACTACGGCTGCTCGATCGTCCTCTGCACAGCCACCCAACCAGCACTCGAGCGCCGCGTTGATTTCGACATCGGCATCGAAGCTGTTCGCCCTATCATTCCGGACGCCCTCCCGCTGTTTCATGCGTTGCGGCGTGTCGAGGTGCGCAGGGTCGGCAAGCTGACGGACGGCGAGTTGACGCTGCGACTCGCGCGCGAGCGCGCCGCACTATGTATCGTGAACACACGGAAGCACGCGTCTCGCCTATATGACCAAATAGCCGAGAGGTCGGAGTCGGGTCAGTGCTTTCATCTGAGCACATGGATGTGCGGAGAGCATCGGCGAGCGGCGCTGAAGACGATCCGAGAGCGGTTGAAAGGGGAACAGCCCTGCAGGGTGGTCAGCACGCAGTTGGTGGAGGCCGGCGTCGATCTGGACTTTCCCACGGTGTATCGGGCAGAAGCCGGACTCGATTCCATCGCGCAGGCTGCTGGGCGTTGCAACAGGGAGGGTCTGCTGGCGCTAGGCTTGACGTATGTGTTCGAAGCCGAAGAGAAGCCGCCCCCAGGCTTGCTTCGTGCGGCGGCGGAGGTTGGAAAGGAACTCCTCTCTCGATATCCAGATCCCCTCGCGCCAGAGTCCATCGAGGCATATTTCCGGCTTCTCTACTGGACCCGCAAAAGCAGTTGGGACAAACATCAAGTGATGGAAAAGATGGCGTTCGATTACGCTCGCGGACACGCGCTGCTACAGTTTCGAGAGGTAGCCAGCGCATTTCGTATCATTCGAGATGACCAATTGCCGATTCTGATTCCCTACAACGCAAAGGCCTCTATTTTGTGGAATAAGCTCACAGTTGGCAACGTACCATTTGTCTCGCAGCGCGAACTGCAGCCCTACTTGGTCCCAGTCAGGCAAGAAGCCGCGCAGCAGATGAAAAGCCGTGGGTTCGTCAGCGAGCATGAATCCGGAGTGTGGCTTCTGCTCAACCGCTCGCTTTACAGCAAAGATAAGGGACTGGACCCTGAAGCAACCACTTTGGACGAGTCGCTCTGGGGTGTCTAGGAGGCGTTGGTGGCATACGGCATCAGGCTGCATTGCTGGGGGGAATGGGCGTGCTTTACCCGCCCGGAGATGAAGGTGGAGCGCGTCAGCTATGACGTAATGACGCCCTCCGCTGCGCGTGGCGTCCTGGAAGCTATTTACTGGAAGCCGGAGATCCGCTGGCACATCGACCGCATCACGGTGCTCAATCCGATCCGGTTCACGTCGGTTCGCCGCAATGAGGTAAGGGACAAGATCGGCGCTGGCGCAGCAAAGGCGATGAGAATTGGCGAGGGCCAGCTCGCCTACCACATAGATGCTGGTAAAAATAGGCAACAACGGGCAACACTCATGCTGCGAGATGTTGGGTACATAATCGAGGCGCATTTCGAGGTACTCAGCGGGCCCGACAACATCGCCAAGCATCTGGATCAGTTCAACCGTCGTGCGCGCAAAGGCGGTTGCTTTACTCGGCCCTACTTCGGCTGCCGCGAGCTTGCAGCAGACTTCGAATTGCTCGAAGCGGAGAGTGTCATGCCTGTCGTCCATGAAAGCCTTGCCGGTCAGCGCGATCTAGGCTGGATGCTGCATGACATCGATTTCTCCAACGCAAAGGACAAGCAGGCGACGTTCTTTCACGCGGTCATGCGCGATGGCGTAATCGATGTGTCGGCATGCTTGGCAGCCGGGATGACCGCGTGATCCTGCAACGGCTCGCAGAGCACTACGATCGCATCGTTGCTTCGGGAGAAGAGGATGCGATCCCTGCTTGTGGCTTTTCTCTGCAGAAGATGAGCTTCTGTGTTGTGTTAGAGGTCGACGGGCGATTGAACTCATTTCAAACTCTCCAGCAAAAGGTAGGCAGGACGCTTGTAGCCAAGGAAATGATTGTTCCTGGACAGTCCAAACCTTCCGGACAGGGAATCAATCCATGCTTTCTCTGGGACAATGCTGCCTATCTCCTGGGTTGGGTTTCGGCACCTGATCCTGACCCCGAAAAGGGAGCGAAAGAAATAGCTAGAGCGGCACTCGCCTTCGAAGCCTTTCGCGATAAGCACATTGAGCTGGAGACGCAGCTTGTACATCCAGCATTCAGCGCGGTTTGCTCATTTCTTCGGGGGTGGTCGCCGGAACAAGCCCACGAGCACAAAGATCTACTCTCGGAGATCGCCACAAGCTTTGGTGTGTTTCGTATTGCAGGGGAGATGGAGTTTGTTCACGAACAAATATCTATTTCATCTGAAGCCGATGAGGACGAAGAGGAGCAGCCATTGAATGTGGGCGCGGTGCGAGGCCTGTGCTTGGTGTCAGGCAAAATGGACGATATCGCCCGCTTGCACGAACCTAAAATTAAGGGTGTTTCTGGCGCTAAATCATCCGGCGCACTACTTGTATCCTTCAACGGTACTGCCTACGGTTCATATGGCAAGTTGCAAAGTTACAATTCTCCCGTCGGTGCTCTGATTGCTTTTAAATATTCCGTCGCCCTGAATTATCTATTGAACCGCCGCGGCCGTCGCGTTTCGCTCGGAGATAGCACGGTCGTCTTCTGGGCGGACCACGCCAACGCGCTTGAGAAGTGCCTGAGCGAACTCTTTGCCGAGACGATTCCAGACGACGGGCCAATCGTCGAAGAGGACAAAGAGCGTTTGCGGCAGGCCAGATTGCTGCTCACACAGTTGCGTGACGGCACGAGTGAAACGGAGATATACAGAGACGACGGCCAGCCAACAAAGTTCTTTCTGCTGGGACTTTCACCGAACGCTTCGCGCATCTCCATTCGTTTGTGGGTGGAGGCGGATGTGGCGGAGTTGCAGGAGCGACTGGGGAGGCACCTGCGCGACATTGAGCTTGCTGGAAGTCGGAACGACGAGATCCTCACGCTCCGTCGTATCGCTAACGCGACTGGGCGCGCTGAACGCGATGCCAAGAGCAAATTCAAGGGCTTTAATACCGAGAACATCTCGCCGCAACTCGCTGGCGACCTTGCCCGATCTGTCCTGACCGGCTCGGCCTATCCGAAGTCTTTGCTTGCCACGATGATACGCCGCATCCGCAGCGATGGTGAGGTAGCCTACGCACGTGTGGCTGCCATTAAGGCATGTCTGGTTCGCAACTCCCGCTTGCGGGGCAACCCCTTGGAGGTTTCTGTCATGCTCGATACAAACAACACTGATCCTGCCTACTGCTGCGGTCGCGCGTTCGCGTTGCTCGAAGTGGTACAGAGAGATAGTGTTGATGGGGATCTTAACAAAACTATCAAGGATAGTTACTTTGCGTCCGCGAGCACCACGCCGTCGCTCGTCTTTCCCCGCTTGTGCCGATTAAGCCAGTACCATCTCGCCAAACTCGATACCGGTCTCAGGATCCATCGCGACAGGCAACTTGGCGAGGTACTGAACAAACTCACCGCCTTCCCACGCCTGCTCTCATTGGAGGATCAGGGTAAGTTCATCCTTGGATATTTTCATCAGACCAAAGATATCTATACCAGCAAGAAAGACAAGGCAGAAGGAGCCAGTGCATGAGCGCGCCTATCCAGAACCGCTACGACTTTGTATACTTCTTCGACGTTACCGATGGTAACCCTAACGGTGATCCAGATGCCGGCAATCTACCGCGCATCGATCCCGAGACGAACCAGGGGCTTGTCACCGACGTTTGCCTCAAGCGCAAGATCCGCAACTTCATCGTGGAGACCCACCGAGAGGAACCAGGGCATCGGATCTACATCCGGGAAAAGGCAGTGCTGAATGCGCTGCACAATGAAGCGTATTTAGAACTGAAGCTCAAGCCCGAATCGAAAAAACTGCCCAAAGACGAGGCTAAGGCTAAAGCCCTCACCGATTGGATGTGTCTGAATTTCTTCGATATCCGCACCTTCGGCGCCGTGATGGCGACAGAGGTGAACTGCGGTCAGGTTCGCGGCCCTTTGCAACTGACCTTCTCGCGTAGCATCGATCCAATCGTCTCTGCCGAGTTCGCAATCACGCGTTGCGCCGTCACCAACGAGAAGGACGTGGACAAAGAGCGTACGATGGGCCGCAAGTTCAACGTCCCGTATGGGCTCTACCGCTGCCACGGTTTCCTCAACGCTCCGCTTGCAGAGAAGACCGGTTTCACGGAAGACGACCTCAAACTCCTGAAGCAAGCCCTGAATCGCATGTTCGAGACCGACCGATCCGCCGCGCGTGGCCTGATGGCTCCTGTTCGTTGCGTCGCCTTCCGTCACGAATGCAAACTCGGCAACGCACGCGCTGACGAACTCTTTTCCCAAGTCAGCGCAAAGCTCCGCCCTGAGTTAAAGGCGGACAACCGTCCAGCGCGGTCCCGCTCCGACTATTCCATTGAGTTTACTGGTGTTTTCCCCCCAGGCATTTCGGTTGAAGAATGGGTGCCGTCCTTCCCCTCCTAACCCGGACGTCGATGGGAGCAAGCCGTGTACGCCGAAGAAGACCTGCTGCCGCTCTCAGGACTGCAACATCTGCAATTCTGCGAGCGGCAGTGGGCACTGATCCACATCGAGCAGCAATGGGATGAGAACCGCCTGACCGCCGAAGGCCGTCTCTTGCACGAGCGCGCGGACAGTGATGTAGATGAGTGGCGCGGCCGAGTAAGGATATGTCGGGGGCTGCGCGTCCATTCCCGGCGTATCGGGTTGGCAGGGCGTGCCGATGTCGTCGAGTTCCATCCGTTGCCTGGTGGCGGCACTCAGGCGAGGCCAGTCGAATACAAGCGAGGCAAGCCCAAACAGGGGCCGGAAGACAAAATCCAACTTTGCGCGCAAGCGTTGTGCCTGGAAGAGATGTTGGATCAGCACATCCCCGAGGGCGATCTTTATTACGGAACGCAGCGCCGCCGCTTCCCGGTGATCTTCGACGGCGCGCTTCGTCGAGCAACCGAGGACCTTGCCAATCGCATGCACCAGTTGTATCAAGTGCGTACAACGCCGCGAGCTGTCTACATGCCAAAGTGCCGGAGCTGCTCCTTGTTTTCTCTCTGCATGCCGCAAACTCTATCCTCGCGGGGCAGCGTCCGGACGTTCCTTTCGAGGTCGCTGCGTGACCTGGATACCGAATGAAGCGCTTGCTCAATACCCTGTTTGTCACCACGCAGGGCGCTTGGTTGGCGCGTGACGGCGAAACCGTGCACGTCAAGTCGGAGGGTGCGACCCTGCTGCGCATCCCGATTTTGACGCTTGGTTCTATCGTGTGCTTCGGCAATGTCTCCTGCAGCCCCTTCCTGATGGGCCTCTGCGCGGAGAGGAACGTCGCCATCTCTTTCCTCACGGAGCACGGACGCTTCCTCGCGAGGATCATGGGTCCGGTCAACGGCAATGTGCTGCTTCGGCGCGAACAATACCGGCGCGCCGACGACGATTCCGCGGCCCTCCAGGTGGCGCAATGGTGTGTGGCTGGCAAGATCGCAAATTGCAGGCAGGTGCTCTTGCGGGCCGGCCGGGAGCATGCTGATGCGGAGGCCTCGGTTGCGATTCTGGATGCCGCTGGGCGCTTGGCTGCATTGCTTCGCGGACTGCGCCAGGCATCTTCACTCGACCAGCTTCGAGGGCTGGAGGGAGAGGCTGCGCGCAGCTATTTTTCTGTTTTCGACCATCTGATTCTCACCGGCAAGGAGCTGTTTTTCTTCCGTGAGCGCAGCCGCCGGCCTCCGCTCGACAATATGAATGCCCTGCTGTCATTCCTCTATACGTTGCTCGTGCATGACATCCAGGCGGCCTTGGAGTGTGTTGGGCTGGACCCCGCTGTGGGCTTTCTTCATCGCGACCGGCCTGGGCGCCCCAGTCTGGCACTGGACCTAATGGAGGAGTTGCGGCCCTTGCTGGCCGATCGCCTAGCACTCTCCTTGGTCAACCGCGGCCAACTCGGCGTTGGGTCCTTTGAACGGACACAGGGTGGTGAGGTGCGCATGCTGCCGGACGCACGCCGCGAGGTTCTGCTTGCATGGCAAAGGCGCAAACAGGAGGAGTTGCTGCATCCTTTTCTAAACGAGAAGATTCCTCTCGGTCTGCTGCCTCATGTGCAGACTATGCTGCTGGCGCGTCACCTGCGCGGCGACCTTGACGCTTATCCTGCGTTCCTTTGGAGATGAGATGCTCGTCCTTGTTACCTATGACGTGAAGACAGACAGTAAATCCGGCCCAAAGCGCCTTCGCAGAATCGCCAAATTGTGCCAAAATCATGGCCAGCGCGTTCAGTTTTCCGTCTTCGAGTGCTCCATTGATCCTGCGCAATGGGCCGTTCTTCGGGCCGAATTGTTGAAGGAGATGGATGCGGACGAAGATAGCCTGCGCTTCTACTTCCTTGGCAGCAACTGGCGCAATCGGGTCGAGCATGTCGGAGCCAAACCGGCATACGACCCCGACGGCCTCCTGATGGCGTAACACCTCTACAGGCAAAATTTACCTCGCGCCGACCTCAAGTGAGGGCCGGATTCCCAGCGGGTTCGCGCTTCTATCCATATCCCAAAGAGTCAGTTGTTTACCGAATCTTGAGATGGGCCATACATCTTGGATCACGCGTAAGCTGCCAGGATTCGCGGAAACCAGCAGCCATCTACTTGAACCGACAGATGTTAGAGTAAAGCAGTCGCGCCCCGTACGGGCGCGTGGATTGAAACACTATGCAGGCGGCTCGCCTGACAGCCTGGTCGGTCGCGCCCCGTACGGGCGCGTGGATTGAAACCCTTTGGCATTAACGGCGACACCCCCGTACCCGACGTCGCGCCCCGTACGGGCGCGTGGATTGAAACGATCATCTCGGGAACGAGGACACGCTCGAGACAGCGTCGCGCCCCGTACGGGCGCGTGGATTGAAACCGCTGTGCAGCCGGTGCAGCTCGGTTGGCCCTCCAGGGTCGCGCCCCGTACGGGCGCGTGGATTGAAACGCTATTGGCATAATTATCGGCATTTTGATTAGAAAGTCGCGCCCCGTACGGGCGCGTGGATTGAAACGCTGATCCGGACGGTGAGACGCCGTGGGCCGATTGGTCGCGCCCCGTACGGGCGCGTGGATTGAAACTATTGCCATCAAGGGTTTGATTGGCGAACAGCCAAGTCGCGCCCCGTACGGGCGCGTGGATTGAAACCGTTTGTGCCTCCCAGCACGCTCGCACCGCTCGCAAGTCGCGCCCCGTACGGGCGCGTGGATTGAAACGTTGCTCGATATCGACCAGCGCATCCGCCGCAGATCGGTCGCGCCCCGTACGGGCGCGTGGATTGAAACGTTGAAGCCCTGAAAGGCAGTCCGCTCGTATCGGAGTCGCGCCCCGTACGGGCGCGTGGATTGAAACAAGCGCCGGTAATAAGCCTCGTCGTTTGTCTGCCGTCGCGCCCCGTACGGGCGCGTGGATTGAAACATTTGGCGCTGGGTCTGGGTTGAACTGCGTAATCGTCGCGCCCCGTACGGGCGCGTGGATTGAAACAACTCTGCATCGGCGTGTATGTTTACGGACTGCCTGGTCGCGCCCCGTACGGGCGCGTGGATTGAAACGTCCAATTCAAGGGGAACGGACGATGTGTATTCCTGTCGCGCCCCGTACGGGCGCGTGGATTGAAACGTCATCGATGCGGCGCTAACTCTCGCGGCAGCCAGGTCGCGCCCCGTACGGGCGCGTGGATTGAAACCGGCCTCGAACAAGAAATGCGCAATATGCGAGTAGTCGCGCCCCGTACGGGCGCGTGGATTGAAACGTCTCGACCGCGGTATGCATTCCGGCGTAGTCATGTCGCGCCCCGTACGGGCGCGTGGATTGAAACTGGCATCGAAACCTCGCGGACCCACTTATGGCGGTCGCGCCCCGTACGGGCGCGTGGATTGAAACACAGGACCACAAAGTCCAACCGCTTGCAGTCTCAACAGGTCGCGCCCCGTACGGGCGCGTGGATTGAAACGCATCCCGAAATGGCGATGCTGGCGGATCGCCACTGTCGCGCCCCGTACGGGCGCGTGGATTGAAACCAGAACGCTGGCGCTGGGACTACGACCAAGCCAAGTCGCGCCCCGTACGGGCGCGTGGATTGAAACATCGAATCGATCACCAAGTTCCCAACGGCGGCGCGTCGCGCCCCGTACGGGCGCGTGGATTGAAACTTTTGGCTTGATCGGTTAATCGTCTCCATGCCTGGGTCGCGCCCCGTACGGGCGCGTGGATTGAAACGCCTGACAAACCTATACCTGCATCCGATCTCACGCGTCGCGCCCCGTACGGGCGCGTGGATTGAAACTCGCTCTCGGGAATGCCAAGCATTTGATGCAGGGCGTCGCGCCCCGTACGGGCGCGTGGATTGAAACTGCAAAAGCCTGTAGCGTCCATGCCTGGGAAACCCAGTCGCGCCCCGTACGGGCGCGTGGATTGAAACCGTTTGGCCGTCGAGTAGAGGTAGATTGTGCGCAGTCGCGCCCCGTACGGGCGCGTGGATTGAAACACCGGCATGGGCAAAGTCACGGCGCCCATCACAACGTCGCGCCCCGTACGGGCGCGTGGATTGAAACACTGTCTTTTTGGAGCAGTACAGTTCAGGGCTCGGTCGCGCCCCGTACGGGCGCGTGGATTGAAACAGGTTCCGGGAGCGGTGCATAGTAGCCCTGGAGGTCGCGCCCCGTACGGGCGCGTGGATTGAAACTCTCGCGAATGAGATGGACAAGTCTCTCCTGACTTGTCGCGCCCCGTACGGGCGCGTGGATTGAAACAGCGGTGGCCCGAAGGGAGAGCCGCGGAGACATTAGTCGCGCCCCGTACGGGCGCGTGGATTGAAACCCTGAGGATCTGGGACAGTGCATTGAGCTCATGGTGTCGCGCCCCGTACGGGCGCGTGGATTGAAACTGCAGCCCAAGTCTCGGGTAATAGTCGGTGCCTCAGTCGCGCCCCGTACGGGCGCGTGGATTGAAACCCGACTAGAGGGATAAAGGCTCTCACACAACGAGGTCGCGCCCCGTACGGGCGCGTGGATTGAAACATCGTAATAGCTAGTCGGCAAGTGTGGGTTGTCCGTCGCGCCCCGTACGGGCGCGTGGATTGAAACACCAAACCGCGCTCTTTGCCGTCAGTCGCCTGGTTGTCGCGCCCCGTACGGGCGCGTGGATTGAAACGTCGGCACTGCGGCAATTGGATTGCCAGGTGTCCAGTCGCGCCCCGTACGGGCGCGTGGATTGAAACGTCTTATCAACGTTTGCGAAATCTCGAACCTTGGTCGCGCCCCGTACGGGCGCGTGGATTGAAACAGCCTCTTCCGATGCGGCCTGATCTATCGGGTCAGGTCGCGCCCCGTACGGGCGCGTGGATTGAAACTCTGAAGTGTCCTGGGCAACGGGGACAGTCGAGGTCGCGCCCCGTACGGGCGCGTGGATTGAAACTTCCGCAAGAGTCTGCGGGATCTCATCCGAAGTTCGTCGCGCCCCGTACGGGCGCGTGGATTGAAACTGCCCATCGCCAGGGTACGGGTGCACGATCTTGACGTCGCGCCCCGTACGGGCGCGTGGATTGAAACCTCGATGAACTCCCCGGACACATGCATTAGGCGGTCGCGCCCCGTACGGGCGCGTGGATTGAAACTAGTACTATTCCCACCCGTGAGCGCATGGCACTTTGGTCGCGCCCCGTACGGGCGCGTGGATTGAAACCTTGCGCATCGGCTCGAGCTCGCGAGGAAGCTTCCGTCGCGCCCCGTACGGGCGCGTGGATTGAAACAAGAGCTCTTCCGCCCCTACGCAAAGAGACTAAGTCGCGCCCCGTACGGGCGCGTGGATTGAAACTGATGCACTGGATCCGTAAATGCCTGAACCTATTGGTCGCGCCCCGTACGGGCGCGTGGATTGAAACTACAGAAACATCAGTACAGGCGATCGAACTCGAAGTCGCGCCCCGTACGGGCGCGTGGATTGAAACCAACTACTTCCCAGCGCCAAATGAAAATGGCGCACGTCGCGCCCCGTACGGGCGCGTGGATTGAAACTCCATGACGTAAGGCACGCCGCTGGCCTCGCAGATCGTCGCGCCCCGTACGGGCGCGTGGATTGAAACTGCAACCCAGTTCTCGGGTAGTAGTCGGTGCCTCGTCGCGCCCCGTACGGGCGCGTGGATTGAAACGCCTACAAGATCTTTAGAATCATCAGATGCAATCGGTCGCGCCCCGTACGGGCGCGTGGATTGAAACGTCCATATAGAGATTCTCGCCGGGTTACCTACCGGTCGCGCCCCGTACGGGCGCGTGGATTGAAACCCGTAGATCGAGGAGCCAGCCATACCAGTAGCACCCTGTCGCGCCCCGTACGGGCGCGTGGATTGAAACACCAAACCGCGCTCTTTGCCGTCAGTCGCCTGGGTCGCGCCCCGTACGGGCGCGTGGATTGAAACTCGTCATAGTCATCGCCCAGCGCCCGCATCCGGATGTCGCGCCCCGTACGGGCGCGTGGATTGAAACAAGGATCTGAAGACCAGCGACTTTGTATGCGTCGGGTCGCGCCCCGTACGGGCGCGTGGATTGAAACATCGAATCGATCACCAAGTTCCCAACCGCGGCCCGTCGCGCCCCGTACGGGCGCGTGGATTGAAACGATTGGGATCGAGGAGATTACGGAGATCTCAAAGGGTCGCGCCCCGTACGGGCGCGTGGATTGAAACTAGTTTCTCCTGCTGGATCTCCGCATAGAGTTGCGTCGCGCCCCGTACGGGCGCGTGGATTGAAACACATGCTGGGAACGCGGCAAGCACGTTATGGCGCGTCGCGCCCCGTACGGGCGCGTGGATTGAAACCTGGGGCTGCATCGGAATACGGTCTGCCGGCTAAGTCGCGCCCCGTACGGGCGCGTGGATTGAAACATCGCGTTGCGGAACCTGGACGATCCGAGCAAGTACGTCGCGCCCCGTACGGGCGCGTGGATTGAAACACATGCTGGGAACGCGGCAAGCACGTTATGGCGCGTCGCGCCCCGTACGGGCGCGTGGATTGAAACTATTTCAGGGACGTCAATTACCGCTTCCATGCCGTCGCGCCCCGTACGGGCGCGTGGATTGAAACTAAAGACCTTGTTGGCGAACTGCAGATGCCGAACGTCGCGCCCCGTACGGGCGCGTGGATTGAAACTGTTGCCCCGGCAGAGATGCGGAAATATTTGCTTGTCGCGCCCCGTACGGGCGCGTGGATTGAAACTGATGCACTGGATCCGTAAATACCTGACCCGACCGGTCGCGCCCCGTACGGGCGCGTGGATTGAAACCCGAATGCATCTGGACTCAGGTAAAACGATTGAAGTCGCGCCCCGTACGGGCGCGTGGATTGAAACCCGCGCGGCGAAGTGATCTATACCGGAGACATGGGTCGCGCCCCGTACGGGCGCGTGGATTGAAACATAACCTCCTTACCGCCCTCGTCCGCATCGTCGCCGTCGCGCCCCGTACGGGCGCGTGGATTGAAACGGTCACATACTCTCCTTGGTCGTCCGGCATTGCATCGTCGCGCCCCGTACGGGCGCGTGGATTGAAACGTCCGAAGGTTGTATTCGCGACTCGGCCGCCGAAGTGTCGCGCCCCGTACGGGCGCGTGGATTGAAACATCCAATCCATGCCCTCTTTGATCAGGTCTGGATGTCGCGCCCCGTACGGGCGCGTGGATTGAAACCGAATGACGTCCGACTTCGCCTCTTCCGGCTTTAGTCGCGCCCCGTACGGGCGCGTGGATTGAAACAGTGTCCGCGGGCTGATGTTGACGATCAGCCGGCGCGTCGCGCCCCGTACGGGCGCGTGGATTGAAACGAGCCGCTTCCGCCGATGCACTGACGCATTTACGGTCGCGCCCCGTACGGGCGCGTGGATTGAAACGGCCCCGATGTACCGCATGGCCAGCTTGGAGCGCCGTCGCGCCCCGTACGGGCGCGTGGATTGAAACTGCGCGTCCGTCTGTTCCGCCGGGTTATCCATGGTCGCGCCCCGTACGGGCGCGTGGATTGAAACCCATGCCGCGTACTATGCCATGTATCATGTCGCATGTCGCGCCCCGTACGGGCGCGTGGATTGAAACAATAGCAATTCGCGCCCCAGCCGGGCGCGTGGAGGTCGCGCCCCGTACGGGCGCGTGGATTGAAACCCTTCTCTGCTCTGCTTTGCTCTGCTTTGATTGCGGTCGCGCCCCGTACGGGCGCGTGGATTGAAACTACGGAATGCTTTGGCTGCTGGTGTCCCTGTGAAGTCGCGCCCCGTACGGGCGCGTGGATTGAAACTGGTGTAAATAACGCAAAGGGATTTGGTATCGCCGGTCGCGCCCCGTACGGGCGCGTGGATTGAAACGTGCGCCGCACACCGCTCACGCGGAGGAGTGGACTGTCGCGCCCCGTACGGGCGCGTGGATTGAAACGATACGAATGGCATTACTTGAGCGCTGCCTTGAGGTCGCGCCCCGTACGGGCGCGTGGATTGAAACTAGTACTATGCCCACCCGTGAGCGCATGGCACTTTGTCGCGCCCCGTACGGGCGCGTGGATTGAAACCCTGAGGCTAGCCAGTAGATCGCGCAGGCATGCTTGTCGCGCCCCGTACGGGCGCGTGGATTGAAACGCAAGGCTTCCTCGATCTCATGGCGCGCGGAGAAAAGTCGCGCCCCGTACGAGCGCGTGGATTGAAACGGCGGCGTGAGCAGCGACATGCAGGATCTCCATGTCGCGCCCCGTACGGGCGCGTGGATTGAAACCGTTACTCTCCGGTGGCCAGTCCGGAATCGGGATTGTCGCGCCCCGTACGGGCGCGTGGATTGAAACCCAATGCGTCCAAAGGACACGACAATAAAAACGCGTCGCGCCCCGCGTGGGCGCGTGGATTGAAACTGACCGGGGATGACGAGAACGAGCCAGAAGTGGGTCGCGCCCCGCGTGGGCGCGTGGATTGAAACGTTCGGTGCAGGTGCGATGCACGACCCCGAGAACGTCGCGCCCCGCGTGGGCGCGTGGATTGAAACCAAACCCCCTGGATGATAGGCGCGGAATCGGAAGTCGCGCCCCGCGTGGGCGCGTGGATTGAAACCGGTCATGTCGGTGTAAGCTCTGCCACACGCGCAGTCGCGCCCCGCGTGGGCGCGTGGATTGAAACTCTTGTGGAGAGGGTTCCCGCGTCCGCATGGTGCGTCGCGCCCCGTACGGGCGCGTGGATTGAAACTAGAAGTGAGTGTTAACGAATGCTTAGTGCCTTGGGTCGCGCCCCGCGTGGGCGCGTGGATTGAAACTTGCCCCAGCTTCATCCATTGCTGCTTGCCCGTGTCGCGCCCCGCGTGGGCGCGTGGATTGAAACTAAAACTCTCACCCAAGACAAATACCGTGCAGTTGTCGCGCTCCTCGGCTGCTGACAGAGATGAGGTGAATGGTCACTCCGAGCGAAGTCGAGAGCCTGCCCTGAGCGCAGCCGAATGGAATCTGTGGTTCTCAACCGCCGATTAGCTTGCAGCCCGAATCTCTTCCCGGAGAATGCGCCGCAGCGTGTCTTCCAATTTTGGAGCCCTGCCTTCCACATGCTGGCGCAACGCGTCATTGATCAGCGTCTGATAGCCGGTTGCGCCTCCCGACCGCTCTGCCTCCTTCAGAAAATAATCCACAAGGTCCTCATCGAGACGGATGGTAATCCGCGTTTTGCCGCGCTGTTCCGGCTCGGGAGCAATGATGCGTCCGCGTTTGCCTTTGCCGAAATCATATTGTTTCTTCATCGTTTGTCCTCGTAGCATGCACATTCGTGCGGCGATGCCTGTCGTGCTGAAATGATGCGGATTCTCATACCGCGGTAGCTATAAACCACGACTAGTATCCGGCCCTTGATCCCCATGCCAATTGATACAAAACGCCTCTCACTAGGATCGGATTCGTCATCGGTGATCGTAATGGCGTAGTCGTCCTCGAACACCGTGAGAGATTCGGAAAAGCGAACACCGTGCTTTTTATAATTGGCATTGGCCTTTGGCGGGTCCCATTCGAATCTCATGCTTCATTTGATTGTATGTACAAAATGTATGCATGTCTAGGTGAAAATTAACCTGCAGGATGACGCCAATCCGTCCGCGTCCATTGGTGTCGCGCCCGCGTGGGCGCGTGGATTAAAAAAGATCCCAAACGCGCCCAAAAGGGCCCGCCGCGTGTCGCGCCCCGCGTGGGCGCGTGGATTGAAACTACCTAGAGGCTAAAAGCTAGGAGCTGCCTTTATGTCGTGGGCGAGTGGATTGAAACAGATCTCAAACGCGCCCAAAAGCGCCCGCTGCCATCTCGCCCCGCAGCCCCGCGTGGATTGAAACCAGAAACTCGCGGCTATCTAGTCGGCGGCCACCGCAGTTTCTTGTACAGCGCGGCGGACGCGACGACGGCGGACCCACGCGATCAACCGGTCGAAGTGTCCTTTCCTCAAAGCGAGTTCAAAAAAGTCGATGACGAAGGCCAAGGCCAGCCAGTAAGGCCACAGCGGAGTCATTTCATGAACATTGCTGCCACGTTCGTCAAACAGCTGCTCCGCAGTGGGATTCACCAAGCCTCCCGTCAGCCGCGAAATCTCTTCGAGCAGCGGGGCATCCACGGCCGCAACTTTCAGTTCGTCAGGTTGATGAAAGAAGCCCGCGACCGGAAGGGGCAGTGGAGAGTTTTCTGGAATCACACGATACAAGCCCTCTTGGGAGGCTTCGACGGGCACCTCATAGTGATGCGGAGCTGTTTCCCTTAGGGCCATTCTGCTCGAGGAGCCGTCGGGCGCGACCACGTTCACAAAGAGCGGTCCTCCCCCCGCGTTCAACGCGTCAGCAGACAAATAGGCATTCTCGCTGACGTCGTAATACACGATCGATTCGGAGCTCGCCGTCCCCGGGCGCACACCCGTGCGGGCAAGAGCATCGCGGCGGCTGATGTCATGGATCATCTGGGGCCAAAACGTACCGTACGAGTGCCATGAGACCCAGGGCGCTGACCATCGCGCGCGCGAGTCCGACAAAAACGCCGCTACGCGGCCAAGTCCATATTCCCAGCGGACCAGAAGGGGCTCGCCCGTATCGGTGCGCAAGATGATTTCCGCTCCGTCGCGAGGCTTGGTCTTCACAAAGCCAAGCAGCTTTGGCGCGCTTCGAAAATCGATGCCATCGGTAAATTCGACGGGACGTACGAGAACCGCCTGAACGGGACGCTCCACGATCTCCGTATTGTTTAAGTCGCGCGTCTCATCGTTGATGATCTTGGTAATCCTTGTCGGGTCTTGGTTGAACGGGTTATCCAGGTAAAAGAATCGTCCGTGCGTGGTGTCCGCCACCTGCTTGAGCAAGTTGCGATCGACGTCATCGCCTACTCCTATTGTCGAAATCGTTATATGGTTCGCAGCCGCTTCCGCCAACAGCTGTGGCAGACGATCGACCGGTGAGACGCCGTCGGTGAGCAGAATGATGTGTTTCCGCGATGCGGGCTCAGCGCGAATCGCGTCATATGCCGCTTGCATGGCGGGATAGATCTGCGTGCCGCCGCTCGCGGTAATTGAATCAATGAGCGCGCCCACCCCGGCCGATTCGGAAACAGGTCTTAGCGGGGCCACCCAGCGAAAGACAAAGTCAAAAGCGATCAGTCCTACTTTGTCGGTCGGGCGCAGCGTTGCGAGGCTCGCGCGAGCCGCCTGCTTCATCATGTAAATCTTGGCGCCGTCCATACTCAGGGATTTATCCAGCACCAACACGAGCGCTGTCGGCTGCTCCGGCGCGGGGTTCGGATCGCCTTTCACCGGCAGCATCTTCTCGAGCACGGTCTTCGGCTCTTTTGCGAGATCGGCATTCTTATCGCCGCCGATAAATATCAGGCCGCCACCGCGCGACACGTACTTTTCAAGCACCGCTTCCGCGGCAGCCGAGAGTGGCACGTCGGGATAATTATCCAATACCACTGCGTCCCAACTCATATTGCGATCGTTCGCCGGGAACGACGGCGCAATCTCCACGTCGACTTGTGCCTCCTTCAGCGTTTTCAGCAAAGGGGCGGAGGGTTCAACGTCCCCGGTAATATAAAGAATGCGCGGCCTGCGCACGCTGATCGCTTGCGAAAAGAGCACCTGCCGGACGCCGCCGGCCTCCGCCACGACTTCGAGATTCTTCACGCCGCTGTCCGTGATGCGCGCGTCCATATCGACCGTGTTTGCGCCGGGACGCAGCGCAAGCGACTTGACTGCAATTTCCGTGTTTCCCGATCGGATCGCCAACTCGACCGGCCGGGGCGACGGGCTTTCGAGTCCCAGCGAAACCGTGAATCTTTCGCCGGAAAAAATGTCTTCCGGCGCAGAGATGTTGGTCAACTGCAGCGGCAACTGCGATGTTCCTCCAGTGGGCTCGGTGAAAATGGGCACGCCCGCTTCTGCTGCTATCGCCGCGGCCGCAAGTGCATCTCCATGGTTTTGATTCCCGTCGGAGACGAGCAGAATTCGACGCGCCCCCTCCTCGGGAAACGTGCTCAGTGCCAACTCGATCGCACTCTCTAAATCCGTGCTCATTCCTTCCTTTGGATCTATGGATTGCGGTATCGTGACGCTTCTCGCGTCGTGCGGTACATCAAGCAGATGAGGCTGCCCCGCAAACGTGATCAAGCGAAGATCCGCGTCGGAGCCGCGCTTGGCAATTTCGCTCATCACCTTTTCGCTGCGTTGAATGGACTGCCGAGGCATGCTTGCCGACGTGTCGACCAAAACCGTTACGGCCAATCTGTGGATAGGCAGATTCATCCGGGGCCCGGCCAGCGCGACGACGAGCGCGGCATACGCCAGGGCCTTTAGCGCAAAGGATATCTGCGCGTTCGGGGCCTGCCGCCGCGCCCAAATCCATCCAGCCGGTAAGCCCAGCAGGAGGATGAAAAAAATGGGCCGATCAAAAGTCATCACGATTCCTGTGCAGCCGATTCACAAAAGTCTCATCACCGATTCTCTGTCCTTCTCCGCGCGACTTTCCGGCGCGAAAGCCCTTCGCCACCAAGGCCTTCCGGAAGATTCGCCCCGAGCGCGCTCCCTGGCTCGAACACGAATGAAGTAAAAAAGCTGCCACTCGGCCCACAGCGCGAGCAGCGCGAACCCGACAAGCCAACGCCACAAATCGTGCGTCGGAACGATTACCGGCTCGGACTCAACCGCGGCTTCTTCCTCAACCGTCGGCTTCCACCGCTCCGTGGGCAGCTGCGGCATGTTCACCATGAGGTCTGCGGTCCCCCCTGGTCCGGTTATCCGGTAACGTCCGCTCTCTCCCGCGAAGAAATGCACCGCGTCGCCAACGCGCGCAAAGGGCACGCTCCGGCCGGACGGCGCCACGATTGAATTGAGCGCGAAGGGCAAATCCAGCGCGCCCGTGGTGAGGCCGTCTCCTCTATCTCCGACGGGCCGCGTCATCCACTCGACAGACGCCGCCATCAGCAGAGGAAAAGCCGGCTCCATCGTGAAGTTGGAATCGAGCGGGTCGAAACCAACGATCACTGAGCGGAACCCGTTTTTCTGCCGCGCCAGGATCAGCGGCTCGGGCGAATTACCTGTGGACGAAGCGAGGACGGTGTCGCCCTTCTCGACTTCCAAATGTCCTGCCGCGCGCACGCTCACGTCCCGGGATTGAATCCATCGAGTGACCGGATGCTCTGCGTTCCAATTCCCAAGTCTGACTCGGCGTGGGGTGCTGCCTTGCGGCACAGGCAGAAACGAAATCGAATTTCCCTCGGGTGCATCGGCCGGCACGGCGCCGTCGTAGATGATCACGTCCGCTTTTGGCCTCGCGTCCGGGTTCATAAAGTTCGCGCGCACGTAGGGATTCGACGAGAGAACCATTCGCAATTTCGTGACGAAGCCGTCCCGGCCCGTCAGCACCGCCACGGACACAGGTTGTGACGATGGCAGATCGATCGCGGCACGGTTATCCGCGTCCAGCGCATCCGAGGGACTGATTTCCGCCTGCAAAAGGCCGCCGTCGAGTGAAGTGAAGTCATCGGTGGCACTGCTGGTTTCGTTTGCCGCCAGGGTGACAGGCTCGCGGTGGAAAACCTGTCCGTTCACGGAAAGACTTAGTGTCACATTCGCCGGCGCCGCTTCATAATTCTTCAGCCCGACCAGCAGCGACCACTGATCGGGCCTTTCTTCGCCGCGTTTCAACGCCAATCGAGTGATTCCGCGATTGGAGAGCGCCGCCGAATCCCCAATCAAGCGAACCAGAAACTGTGTGCCGCGCGCGCCCCTCCGCGCATCCAACGAGTCGCGGAAGTCGTCAAGATCTTGCATCTGCTTCGCGTCCATGAAGCCGGGACCGACGTAAATCAGCAAACCGCGCGACGACTCGCTCAGTCCCGCCAGCCCCTGCTCGAGCGCACGGGGCACATCCGGCACGGCGCTTGATGATTGCAGATTATCGATGGCCCGCTTCAGTGCTGTGCGGTCCGTCGTAAAGGGCAGAATCGGGGCGCCATCGGCATCGGCGCGCAAAAGTGCCACGCGATCTCCCGAAGGCAATTCTCCTAAGACGTTATTCGCTGTTTGGCGGATCTGTTCGAGCCAGGAAGCGCCGCTCTTTGGCTGCATTTGCGACCACGCCGAAGAATCGATCACCATCGCCACGCTGCGCCTTTCAGAGATGGCTGCCCCGCGGCGTGGATTTCCAAATGCGGCGATCAAGGCTATCAAAAATAAAAGCTGCGCCAGAAATGGCCACGGCTCGCGAAGCCTCAGCCGCCGTCTGTCAGACGAACCGGAAGGCGCACTCTCCCAGAAACGCAGCGTCGAAACGCGCAACCGCAAAGAGCGCGGTTGCCGCAGGTACAGCCACAAAGCGAGCGCACCGGCTAAAGCCGAAAGAGCCGCGACCTCTGCGAACGTGAGCGTCAACCAGTTCATGCCACGACTTGACTCCCGCGCAACCCTCGCAAGACAAACTCCTCGACGGGAACCGTCGTGGACACTCTCGTGAATCGGCCTCCGTTGCGAATCGCCAGCCGCTGCAGGCGTTCGGAAAACGCCAGAAAATTTCGTTCATAGGCCGCCGTGCTCTCCGGGGAAGAAACCACGAGTTGCTTTGCACCGGTTTCGGCATCCTCCAACATCAATTCGCCAAAAGCCGTGGGGCGCAGCTCCTCCGCGGTGTGCACCTGTACGAGCACCAGGTCGTGCCCGGTCGTCCTCAGCAGGTCAACCGCCCGCTCGCAGCCTTCTTCATCGAAGAAGTCCGAAATAGCAAGCACCGTACCTTTCTGGGGAAAGCCCGCCAGAAACTGCTTGGTGGAATGGAAGAGATCAGTCTCGCCGCCGCAATCCAGCGAATTCAAAAAATCCACCACAGGCCAGAAGCTGTCCCGGCCTCCGGAGACCACAAGCGGTTTGGCCATACGCGTGCCAAATGGAGCGATCGCCACCGCGTCCAAATGCAACAGCGCAAGATAGGCAAGAGCCGCGGCCAAATGGCGAGCGTAGGTAAATTTGCTCTCCCGGCCGTGGCCCGTGTTCATCGATTCGCTGCAATCAAGCAATATCCGAACGGAGATACGCTCTT
Source organism: uncultured Acidobacteriaceae bacterium (assembly GCA_963746665.1). Taxonomy (GTDB): domain Bacteria; phylum Acidobacteriota; class Terriglobia; order Terriglobales; family Acidobacteriaceae; genus PALSA-350. Next base: position 208,622 of record CAVVBW010000003.1, read on the forward strand.
CGATCCGATAGGTCTTCAGGAAAAGTTTTCCCAGGCGAAGGTAGGCATTCCAGTCCAGCGAACGAGGGTCGTCTCCCCAACTGTATCGGCGATAATCAGAGAATTCGAGCCCTGGCCCACGAACGCGCGAGCGGTGATCCGCTCCGATCGTCCCCGACAGGTCGTCACGACTCAAGAGAGTTAGTTCCTCGAGCGTTTTGAGGAAATCGCGATCGAGGGAAAGGCGTGTGCTCATTGTGAAATCCGGGATACCCTGCGTAGCTTAATTCTTCCAAACGCTTGCTGCGATCTCTTCCAGCAGATCGTCTGGCGTGCGCCCGTCCGCATGCGCCTCGAAGTTCAAAATAATTCGATGTCGCAATGCGGAAAGCAGTAACGCGCGCACATCGTCCGCGCTCACATTGAATCGCCCGTCCAGGAGCGCGCGCACTTTCCCGCCCAAAATCAGGGTTTGCGCGCCGCGCGGAGAACTGCCATATCGAATGTACTTGGCGGCCACCGTGTTTTGCGCCCCCTCCGGATGCGTTGCCAGCACCAACTTCACCACGCGATCCTGCACGTGTGGGGCGACTGGAACCGTTCTTACAATTCGCCGCATTTCCATGATCTCTGGCCCATCGAGCCGCGAGTGCAGCACAACCTCCGTCGCCTGCGTGGTCCGGTCCAGAATTTCGTTCAGTTCGTCCCGGTGGGGAAAGGGCACGCGCAATTTGAAAAAGAAACGATCGAGTTGAGCCTCTGGCAAGGGATATGTGCCTTCCATTTCCAGTGGGTTCTGCGTGGCGATTACCAGAAAGGGTTCAGCCAGCAAATGCGTGATCCCTCCTGTCGTCACTTGCTTTTCCTGCATCGCCTCGAGCAGCGCCGACTGAGTCTTCGGCGTGGTCCGATTGATCTCGTCGGCAAGCAGGAGGTTCGCAAAGAGCGGACCCGGCTGAAAGCCTAAAATCTTTCCGCCGTCTCCATTTTCGTGAATCACCGTCGTGCCGATCACGTCGGCCGGCATCAGGTCCGGGGTGAATTGAATCCGCGAATATTTCAGAGCCAGCGTTTGGGCCAGCGTCCGCACCAACATTGTTTTTCCCAAGCCTGGAACGCCTTCAAGCAGCACGTGTCCGCCGGCGAGAAGCGCCACCAGAACTCCGTCGATCACCTCCGCCTGCCCGACGATGGCTTTTGAAATTTCATCGCGCACTCGCGCCATCGCCTCAACTAAACCGGCCTGGTCTATGTTGGGCGCCTTGACTTGTTCTTCGATATAGCGATCCAATTTGTTGTCCCCGTTCTGCCACGCGAAGTCGCAAACGCCCTAGGTTGCAGAGCGGTTGCGTAGGTTAGTTTTTGCCCAGCTTGAAATAATCCCGCACATATTGGCGGTACCGCGTTGGCACTGTGTCTTGCCCTCCGCCATTCACCGTAGCGACCGCCGGCGGTGCCAAGTCCTGCAGCGGAACCTGTGCAGTGCCAGCCCCCACGTTCGCCCGGTCTGTCCCCGGGGCACCCTTAAAGCCATTTGACTCCAGTGGCACGTGTTCCTCAGTCATGTTCGGCAAGGTAAGTTTGTCTCGATTCGCCTGCTGCGGTTGCCATGCTTGCGTCGCGCTTCCAGCTCCCGAGAGTTGCCTGTGACCGGTCGTAGTACTGACATCCATCCCATCGCCGTCTTTCGGTGGTGGCCCCTGCGTCGGCTGGGTCGGCCCACCTCTGGACTCTGGTGCGCCCGGCACGCCCTGCTGCGGAGCGCTATCCGTCTTCTCTTGCAGATACTGCTGCGATGCCGACTCCAAGCCATCCGGGCTGCTCGCATTGCTTTTGTCAGACTGTTTCACCGCCGCGTCTTGCATCAGGTCCTGCAGAGCCTGCATGGCTCTCGAAGCGAGCGATGCCAGCTTGTTGCTGGAAACCGTCGGAGTGCCGCCCTGGTTCGTTCGGTTTTGCGATGAACTGTCTGAGCTGCCGTTCTGAAGGTGGATGCCTGCATTTGGGGGCGAGGAATTCGAGGGACCAGACTGTAAAGCGTCGCGATTCTGACTACTCGAGCCCAGGACGCCCTTCGCCGCCCCTTGCGCATTCGCCGCCCCCGCAAGCCCGTTTTGCATGGAATCCAGCGAAGGTTGCAGCCCGGGCAATTTCCGGCCCTCGGCAGAATCACCCTCGCTGGCTTCCGTGCCGCCGCTTGGGGACGTCTTGCCCTGCGCGGACGCGGATTCAACGCTGTCAAGAATCCGCGAAAACGGAGCAAGTGTGGCCTCGATGGCCCGCGATTCGGCCAATTTTGCTTTCAGCGCGGGTAGCGGAGGTCCATAGCTCGCGTGAAAAGCACACAACACCCCAAAGGTCGCTAACAGCCCGGCCGTCCATTGCATTTTGGCCGGCATTCGAATGGGAAAGAAACTTTCAGGGTCAAGCTTGGCAACGCGACCCACCGTGTCTTCGCGTTGCCGCAGGAGCATCGGGCTTGGATCGGCGGCGCTCCAGAAATAGACGGCTGTCGCGATGCGATCACTCTGGCGGCTTTCGTTGTCGAGCCGCTGAGCCGTCTCATACGCCGAAGGACGCAAGTACCGAACCCGGACAGCAGCCACAGCTGCCGCGAGTGCGATTGCGATGCCCCCCGCGACCAGCGGCGCCCGAAGAAGGGGCAGCATCGCTGCCAGGATGATCAACGCCCCAAAGATCCAGTTGCACGCAGTTATCCACTGCTGCAACCACCGGTTGACCATAATTCTCCGGCGAACTTTGCGGATAGCATCCGCCAACCCGTTTCCCGAAAACTCAGGCTCGCGTGAAAACATGGCGCCCAGTATCTTCCTAGGTGACAGCTTACCCTAGGGGACACGTATGTATCACGAAATGAAATGGGGTGTCCATAGCGTCGCTCGCGCCAAGCCATGTCACGGGGGACCCGCCGGGAGAGAAGAACGTTAGAAAGGACTGGGCCTCAGCCGGGCATTACCGGGTGAAATGCCTATGTTTCGCGGAGGACGTAATGCCGATCAGCCAACTTGCGGCGCTCGCTTCCGCCCAGGTCGACGGATACTCGCCCGCAACTATGGCCGCAAGCGACCAGGCAGCGATGCTGTGCGAAGAAGGGAAGGAGCCGTTTGTGCCCAGCCCGGAAGGAGAGGAACCACCTGCCGCATTGCCGGAGAGTGGGCGCTCTATCGGCCTCCCTTATGCCGCTTCACTCCCCAAGGCGGTCTCGGTCCAGGCCCCAATTTGCTCGAGGATACCGAGTTGGTCCGAGCTGCCCCACCTCTCCACCATCTTGCCTTCTTCAAAGCGCGCGATCTGGACGCCTCGCGCCCGAATCGCTCTGTCGCTTGGCGGAACCCCTAGAAATATCCCCTTGTGTGTGCCGCTGATTATGTAGGCAATCGAGACGTTGTCCTCATCGGCAACCAGATGATCGACAGAGATGTTCAGGTCCGGGAATGCCCGGCGAAGTCCGGTAAAGATCTTCACAAACCCCCGCGGGCCGGGCTCTTGGTCCGGCGCCGGGTCATGATCGATCACAGAAGGGGAGACCACTTCCAAAATCTCCTCCAGGTTCCCACTGTTGACGGCGTCCCCGAATCGCTGCAGTGCTTCGATGTTTTGTTGCTTGCCCACGCTACTCTCTCCTTGAATCCGGAAATTTCCTTAGGATAGGATGCCGCTACGGATCGTCAGGTACGCTCGGATGGCGGGATGGGAATTCGCCGGGATTTGCCATCTGGGCAGACGCCGCTTCGCGCCATTCGTAGTTGCTCAGCGCAGGCTCTCGACTGCCCCTTCGACTCCGCTCAGGGCTTCGGGGGATGACAATTTGGGGGTGAATTGGTGCTGGTTGGGGGTGAATTGGTGCTGGCCGCACGGGCATACGCGCCTTGCGGCGCAGAGGGGCGGTGTCTCATGGGATCGGAAGTCTGCCGGACTCGAACGTCATTGCTTCCAGCGAGTTTGAGTCCTCCGCCGTTCCGGCAAATGAGTCCTCCACCGTTCCGGCAAACTGGATGCTTGGCAGATCATCGACAACTCGCCGCAAAGCCTGCTCCCATCGCATGTGAATCAGGTCCAACTCGGAGTCGTGGGCGCCGAAGCGGCGGTACTGATCGAAGCTGAGACTATCGTTGCGGTATTGCAATAACTCGATAGGCGGACCGACCGTCGCATTCGAGCGCATGGTGGCATCGAAGGAAAGCATCGCGTATTTCGACGCCGATTCGAGCGTCGTCTTCCGTGCATCGATCCCCCGGTCCAGGATCGGCCGGCCATATTTCACTTCTCCGAGCTGCAGATAAGGCGACTCTTCGGTCGCGCAGATCGGATTGCCCTGCGGATAGATGCGGATAGATAAGGTAGAGATCGGAGGGTTTGCCCTTGACCTGGCCGCCCAGGAGCAGGTGGATGTTGAAGGCATAATCGTCCTTCGCAAGCTCATCGCGGTCGATGTCGGAAACAGCGCGAACACAGGCGCCGACGACGCGCGCAGCTTCATACATGCCGCTCGCCGTAGCCAGACCTGCTCCTTGCTGGAAGTCATTGCGAAGCAGCGTGATGACCGACTGTGTGATCGAGAGGCTCCCGCTGGTAAGGATGACAAAGACGCGCTCGCCTTGTTTTGCGAAAGTGTGCATCTTGCGGCAGATATTCACCTGATCGTAGCCGGCATTGGCGCGCGAATCAGAGGCCATCACCAGGCCCTCGTGGGTTTTAATACCGAGGCAATACGTCATGCTTTCTCCGGGCGCTTTCAACCAAGACAAAATGTTACTTGCGAAAAACAGCGATCTGTTCAATTCTTAGCACAAGCCTAACAATGCTACGGCTGGCAGCCGGCAATGTTGATGGCCACGGGTGCCGCAAGAACGTCGGACCGAAAAGACGAGCATCAGGCCCATACGCGCTGAAGATCGGGAGCTTGCATGCTCATTCGCTTAGGGTACGACATCCATTTCCATTTGCCGTCCCCTACGGCAATGGTAACCCTTTTGCGTGTGCACCCTTCGCGCGACCATGACCTGCGAGAGCCGGATAGACTCCTGACAGACCCTGAGATACCGGTCGCCGAGTACATCGACAGCTTCGGGAATCGTTGCTCACGCATCTTTGCGCCTGCCGGCGACCTGCGTCTGTATGGCTCGACGCTGATTGAGGACAAGGGTGAGCTGGACGAGATCGACCCGTCTGCAGAGGAGCAACCCGTGCAGGAGCTGCCCCACGAGGTGCTTCAATTCCTGCTCAACAGCCGCTATTGTGAAGTAGACCGGCTTTCCGCCATTGCGCTCGACCTTTTCGGCGGCATGGCTCCTGGATTTTCGCGGGTACAGGCGGTCGTAAGCTACGTGCACCGCCTTGTGCAATTTGGCTACCAATACGCGCGACCCACGAAAACGGCGCTCGATGTTTACATCGAGCGCAACGGAGTCTGTCGAGACTTTCAACACCTGGCCATTACCCTTTGCCGTGCGCTCAACATACCGGCGCGCTACGCTACCGGCTACCTAGGCGACTTTGGCGTCCCCGCCTCCCCAACCGCCATGGATTTCAGCGCATGGTTTGAGGTCTATCTCAGCGGCCGCTGGTGGACCATGGACGCGCGCCACGATTGCCGGCGGCTGGGGAGAGTGCTGATGGCAAAAGGCCGCGACGCCTCGGATGTCGCCCTGACCACCTCGTTCGGCGTGGCCGATCTTACTCATTTCACGGTTGTTTCCGACTGGCTCGATGAACCAGGCAAATCTGGATGGGCTGGGAGCGCACCCTCGGCGGAAGCTGGAGCCCCACCATGAGCGCCCCTGCTGACGAAGCTGCCAACCTTCCGGAAACTCCAGCCGCGGCTTCGACCACGGAGGCGGTTGCTGTGCCGGCGCGCTTTGAAAGCCGATACCTGCGCGACTATTTCCTGGACCAGGCCTTCGACGAGATGTTTCTCCCCAACGGGGAAGTGCGTCCGCACTACCGTTTGTTGCTTGAAACCTACTCTAGTCTGCCCGAGGAAGAACTCGCGCGCCGCAAACACTCCGCGGACATGTCGTTTCTGACCCAGGGCATCACCTTTACTGTTTATGGGAATCAGGAAGGCACCGAGCGCATTTTCCCGTATAACATGCTGCCACGCATCATCACTGGAGCGGAGTGGGATCGGATCGAGAAAGGCCTCATCCAGCGCATCACTGCGTTGAACCTCTTCCTGGGCGACATTTACAGCGAAGGCAAGATTCTGCGCGACGGCTTTGTGCCTCGCGAAATTGTCTACAGCTGCCCTCACTTCCGCCGTGAGATGCGCGGGCTGCAGGTTCCCCGCAATGTCTACATTGCCGTCACCGGCTCTGATCTGCTGCGTCTCAATGACGGGAGCTTCGTCGTCCTCGAGGACAATCTCCGCGTACCCAGCGGGGTCAGCTACATGCTGACCAGCCGCCGCGTCATGAAGCGAACCTTTCCCCAGACCTTCCGCGAATATGGAGTTCGGCCCATCGAACATTATCCGCAAGTGCTGCTCAGTGTGCTGCGGTCGCTTGCGCCTGAAGGCCGGCCCGAGCCGACGATCGTTCTCCTCACGCCAGGCGTCTACAACTCCGCCTACTTCGAGCACACCTATCTCGCGCGGCAGATGGGCATCGAGCTGGTCGAAGGCCGCGATTTGATTATTCACAATAACGTCGTCTACATGCGCACGACGGCGGGGCTCAAGCGCGTCGACGTAATCTACCGCCGCGTGGATGATGACTTCATCGATCCGCTGGCATTTCGCGTCGATTCGATCCTGGGCGTGGCTGGCCTTTTCAATGCCTATCGCGCCGGCAATGTCACGCTTGCCAATGCTTTTGGCACCGGCCTAGCCGATGACAAGGCGCTCTATGCATATGTGCCCGCGATCATTCGCTACTATCTCAAGGAAGATCCAATTCTGCCGAATGTCGAGACTTTCCTGATGACCGACCCCAAGCAGCGCCGGTACACGCTCGAGCACATGGAGGAATTGGTTGTGAAGGCGGTGGGCGAGTCCGGAGGCTATGGCATGCTGATCGGTCCCGACAGCAGCAAAGAGGAGCGGGAAGAGTTTCGCCGTCGCATCGAAGCCAATCCGCGCAATTACATCGCGCAGCCGACGCTCGACTTTTCTCGCGCGCCTTGCCTGCTGGAGGGGGAAGGGAAAGAGCCCAGTATCGAGCCGCGCCATGTCGACTTGCGTCCATACGTCCTTTATGGCGACAAGGTGACGATTGTGCCCGGCGGCCTGACCCGCGTTGCGCTGCGCAAGGGCTCGCTCGTCGTCAACTCGTCTCAGGGCGGCGGAAGCAAAGATACCTGGGTGCTCCATGCCTAGGGTGTATCGACACATAGGGCCATACCTATATGTCGATACACCCTAGAGCCTGTTATTAACTTTGGAGGCGGCATGCTCTCGCGCGTAGCCGACAGTCTTTATTGGATGAGCCGCTATCTCGAGCGTGCGGAGCATACCGTGCGCATGCTCGATGTAAATTTCGCCATGACGCTCGATCCCTCGAGCACGAGTGAAGAAGGGCGCTGGAAGCGCGTACTCGCAGCGCTCGGCAACCCGGCCGGCCTTGCCTGGAACGGAAGCTTCTATTCGCTCGTCCACGCGCTTGCGTGGGACAAAAGCAATCCGGCGTCGATTACCGGATGCATCTCCGCCGCCCGGGAGAATGCAAGACAAGTGCGCGAAGAGATTAGCACCGAGCAGTGGCAGCAATTGAACCGCATGTACCATCGCGTGACTGAGCAGGCGCCGCACGGAGGCGCTACCCTGGTCGAGTTTTCCAGTGCGACGCTCGATGATCTTCATTTGTTTCAGGGCGTCACGGATACAACGATGAGCCACGGCGAGGGTTGGCATTTCATTCAGATTGGCCGGTCGATCGAGCGGGCCTCCTCGATCGCGACCCTGCTGGGTGTCTCGGAACTGGATGCGGTGCATGAAAGTTCGGCTGAAGGCGTGGGAAGCCAGCACTTTCTGGAATGGATCGGACTGCTGCGCTGCTGCACGGCCTTCGAGGCCTACTGCAACGTCTATACGGCAGAGCTTACGCAGCCGCAGGTCCTCCAATTCCTGCTGCTCAATAAGGAGTTCCCTCACTCCGTGCGCTATTCCATCGATCAGCTGCGGTGGGCGCTCATGGCGCTGCAGCAGGAGAGCGGGCGCTTGATTGCGGAAGAGCTCAGCCGTGTCGCTGGGCAGCTGCAGGCGTCTCTGAGTTTCTGCGAAATCGCGGAGGTGATCGCGCAGGGCGTCGGCGCGTATGTGCTGAACATCTCGCAACAATGCCGCCGGATTCATTCACTGATTTACCGCGATTACATCCACTATACGGTGCAGACGGCTCTCTCGCATTAGAGAGCCGGCACTCGATCGGAAGGCCAGAAACGCGATGAAGTTCTACTCCGTGCGCCACCTGACCAAATTCGTCTATTCCCATCCGATCAGCGAGAATGTCATGGAAACGCGCATGCATCCGCGCTCGGACTCCAACCAGCGCTGTCTTACGTTTTCACTTTCAGTGAGTCCGCGATGCCGGGTCTTTTCCTACCGCGATCACCTCGGCAATCAGGTGCAGCATTTCAATATCCCGGGCGAGCATCGTCAATTGGTCATCATCGCCGAGTCCCTGGTCGAACAGCAGCCGCTTGCCGATGTGCCGCACTTTCTCGCGCCCTCTGCCTGGGCCGAGCTGGATGAGCTGGTCAGCGACGGAGATTACTGGGAGATGCTGCTCCCGAGCGAGTTCGCCAAACCAACGCCGGTCTTGCAGGCGCTTGCCGCGAGGCTGAACGTGACGCGGCGCGATGATCCGATGATGTTGGTGCGCGAGATCAACCAGGCCCTATTTGACTACTTCCAGTACGTTTCCCGGTCCACCCGGGTTGACTCACCCATTGACGAGGCTATTGAATCCCGCGAGGGGGTCTGCCAGGACTTCGCCCACACCATGATTGCGCTCTTACGCTATGTCCGCATCCCGTGCCGCTATGTGAGTGGGTATCTACATCAGCGCGATCAAGAACCGGATCGCTCCGCGATTGATGCCACGCACGCATGGGTTGAAGCCTTCCTTCCTCATCTCGGCTGGACAGGGTTCGATCCAACCAATAACCTGATCGCCCACGAACGGCACATCCGCACGGCGCTTGGCCGGGATTATGCCGACGTGCCTCCCACCAGAGGAATCTATCGGGGAAAGACCGAGAGCACTCTCTATGTCGCGGTGAAGGTTGCCGCCTTCGACGACCCTCCTGCGCTCGACCGCGATCTGCCGATCCCGGAAGACTGGTCCGTCATGGTCGAGAAGGCACAGGAACCTCTGCCCCCGGCTTCGCCGCTACTCGAAATCCAACAGGCGCAGCAGCAGCAACAGTGAGTTGCGGAGCCAATGCCAATGAGCGAAGGATCAGAGCTCAAGACTGTTAGAAGCGAGCACGCCCGGATCAAGCGCGTTGGCGTCATTGGCGCCGGGACCATGGGCAGCGGCATTGCCCATGTCTTTGCACGCAGCGGTTTTCCTGTGTTGCTTTGCGAAGTCGAGCAGCGCTTGCTCGATCGCGGTCTCCAGGCGATCAAGAAGAACATGGAGCGTGAGACCGCCCGCGGCCAAGCGTCGCCGCGAGAGGTCGAGGCCGCGCTGGCCGCCATTCACGGCATCCTTGACCGCACGCTGCTGGCGGACTGCGATCTTGTCATCGAAGCGGCAACCGAACGCTTTCAAGTCAAAGAGGAGCTCTTTCGCGATCTCGACCGGATTCTGCCCTCTGGCGCCATCCTCGCCTCGAACACTTCGTCGATTTCCATTACCCGGTTGGCGGCCCAAACGAAAAGAGCGCCCCAGGTGATCGGCATGCACTTTTTCAACCCAGTACCGGTGATGAAGCTGGTTGAGGTGGTCCGCGGCCTGGAGACGGCGGAGCGAACCTGCGCGGAAATCAAGAGCCTGGCCGTCCGGCTGGGCAAGTCGCCCGTCGAAGTTAACGATGCGCCGGGCTTTGTCTCGAACCGCGTGCTTATGCCTTTGCTCAACGAGGCCATGTATGCGGTGATGGAGGGTGTCGCGGCGCCGGAGGCGGTCGATGAGATCTTCAAGCTGGGCATGGCTCACCCCATGGGGCCACTGACCTTGGCCGACTTTATCGGGCTCGACGTATGCCTGGATATCATGCGGGTCCTCGAGGAGGGATTGGGAGATCCGAAGTACCGGCCCTGTCCGCTGCTGATCCGCATGGTCGATGCCGGCTGGCTCGGCCGTAAATCCGGGCGCGGTTTTTACCGATATTGAGGCCTGTTGTCTCTGGCCTCAACAGTGTTAATAGACCCTCCTTAAGAGTCTCTCTCTTCCACACACGGAGAGCGTATCCTGATCGGATGATGCGCATGACAGTGCTGGCCTCAGGATCCAAGGGCAACAGCACGATCGTGGCCAGCAGCCGCACGCGCATCCTGGTGGACGCTGGGCTCTCCTGCCGCGAGCTTCTCAAGCGAATGCACAAGGCGGGTGAAGATCCCTCCGCCATCGATGCTCTGCTGATCACCCACGAGCATCAGGACCATGTGCAGGGCGTGGCCGTATTAGCGCGAAAACTCGGCATCCCCGTCTACTTTACCGAGCCTACGCACCGTGCCTGGATGCGCTGGATGATGCCGCACAAACGGATTACCTATGCCGAATGGCTGGTCCAGCGGCGCGTGGATTCGGCGCGGCGCCAGCTGCTCGAGCGAGCCGGGCCGGCAGGGGAGCCGGCCATCCTTCCATCCGCCCTTCCATCTGGGAGCGCCCCTGACGCATCGCAGCCGAACCCCGATTGCAAAGCCTTTCTTGAGCCGGAGTCTCTCCCCGAGTCTCTCGAGGAGAGTCCTATCGAACAAGAGGAGCCGGATCCCTGCGCTTTACCCGCGGTTGAATATTTCGCGGCAGGCGCTGGATTTGCGATCGGAGACATTGCCATCACTCCCTTCACCACGCCGCATGACGCAGCCGATCCGGTGGGTTTTGTCTTTGAGGCTGAGGGCATTCGCATGGCGGTCGCCACCGACCTTGGCTACATTCCACCCAATGTCAAGATGGCGCTCCAAGGCTGCGATGTGCTGATGCTCGAAAGTAACCATGATCTCGAAATGCTGCGCGACGGCCCCTACCCCTGGTCCGTCAAACAGCGCGTGCTCTCGCGCGTAGGCCATCTCTCCAATGAGGCGGCGGCCGAATTTCTGGAGAAAAATTACGATGGAAACGCTTCTTTTGTTGTCTTGGCGCATCTCTCTGAGAGTAACAATTTGCCGGAGCTCGCCAGAGTAACTGCCGAGAAGGCGCTCAGTGATCGTATGAGTCTTCTTGCCAATCGGGTGATGCTTGCCGAACAAGGGGCGCCACTAGAGCCTATCTGCTTGTAGAATAATGATTTGTAGAAGTCTGGCGGGTTAAGCGGAGCGAATTCGATGGCAACAAGGCACTTCGATTGTTACTATGGGATTATGGGCCCAAGCTGTTTCGCTGTCGGCGAACCGGGACCAGCGAACCGCGACAAACGGAACGATTCGCGGACGGTCATCAACGGGCAATCCTCAGGGAACGGAATACCTGGGACGAAGTGGCCGCGTCACTTTAAAAGTGAGCTTCGGTAAACATAACAATGCAAAGATCAGCGTGTACGGACAGCGTCGTCGGCGACATCCTTTCCAGTTGGAGATATGACATCTCCGGTATTACGCCTGAAATGCGGCACGATTATGAGCAGCACTTGCTCGAATGTGACCACTGCCGTTCGCGGCAGCGCCTGCATCGCACCATAGATGTCGTACTCATCAGCTTAAGCACGGTATCGATTGCCGCGTTTTTGCTCGCCTTGGCGGTCATTCATCATATGCAGCCCCGGCACCACTGGGCACTGGTCGATCTGCACCTCTGGCAAATGTCGATCGTCTTAGGTTTGCAGGCTGCGGCCATCGCCGGACTGCTCGTTTCTCTGTTGGCATGGGTCCTGGTAGCCATTGCGACCCCCGCGCCTTTGTACCTCACCGGCGTCGCGATGGCGCGGGCCCGAATCCTGCAGGAGCATATCCCTGAAGAATTGCGCGAGCGGTTGACGCGTACCGTAGCCTAAGAGGCAGCCGTTTCCAAACGCCTGCTCGTCTCCCCGCCTTTGAACCGGCTCAACCTCGAAGCTGGTCCGTAATCTGGCTGACCCAGAGTCGCGAAGCCTCCGAAACCCGAACCCCGATGAGCCGTTGGCGAACGCGCCTGCATCCTATCTGCGGTGTCTTTATCAGTATGGGGACGGGGGGTCTTCGATGCCAATCATCCGTGTCTGTAGCGACTGCGGGCAGAGGAACCGCATTCCAGGTAAATATCTTGCGAGTACGGGTCGTTGTGGAGCCTGCAAGTCGCCCTTGCGGCCGATCGCCGAGCCTCTCGCTGTCGATGGGGCAATGTTCGAGGAAGTCGTTCAAAATCTTCCTGTCCCCGTACTTGTGGACTTCTGGGCGGAGTGGTGTGGGCCGTGCCGCGCCGCGGCTCCTGAAGTCGCACGCACCGCTGCCAACATGGCGGGCCATGCGGTCGTGCTCAAAGTGGATACGGAAAAGAATCCTCAACTTGCCGCGCGTTTCAATGTCCAGGGCATACCTAACTTCGTCGTCCTCTCGGGCGGGCGCACGGTGATGCAGCAGGCTGGTCTGGTGAACCACGAGCAGATGGAGCAATGGCTTAAGTCGGCTTCGGCTCCTGTTTCAGCCTAGAGCAGGCACTGGGCTGCGGAAAAAGTGCGCCGAAGCAACCCAGTTATAGCCACAGCGCTTTATGGCCGGGACATTGCTGTTCTGCATGCTCGACCAGCAGGTCGGGGAGGAAGTCTCCGTACCGCGCGAGAAACCACGCCCCGCCAAAGACCCGCTCCTGCGGATGCCGGTCGGGTGTGAGGTTGAAGACGATGGCCTTGGCATGACGCTCCAGGCTCTCTTCGCGGCTGAGCTGATAGTTGGCCGCTAGCCGGCGCAGGCGATTCATCTGATAGCGCATCTTCGAGACCGCTACAGTCGACGCGCGCCCCAGACTGTCGTCAAGCGACTGCATGTAGGCCGTGAGCTGCGTGAGTTCCTCATCCAAGGCATTGCCAGCCGCCGCTAGCTTGCGCTTCGCCTCGAGGGGCATCGCGCGGGCGCCAAGTCTTTGTGCCAGTTCCCGTTCACCTTCCGCGACGCTCTCGACCACGTCGCCGAGCGAGATCTCATGTTTTGCCAGGATGCTCGCGATCGCCGGTTCGATCAACGTCGCCGAAAGCCGCGGCAGCACAGGCGTGGTGCGCCCCAAAATACGCTCATAGAGAACCTGACATTGCGCGAAGTAAGCGATCTCCGCGGGACCGCCAATGTAAGCTCCTGTTGGGAGCAGGGCATCCTGGAAGATCGGGCGAAGCAAAGCATTGGGGCTTAGCCGCTCAGGTTCCGCATCCAGGATGGCGAGCAGGTCATTTGTCGAATAGGCATGCCGTTGCGCCAGCCAACCGCCTCCAGGTGTGCGCCTCAGCGGCAGCCGGGCGCCGCTCTCGCGATCGATCAAAAAGAGCAGGCTCGATTGCGGAGCCACCAGCACCTGCGAGGCGTAGCCTTGAGCGGCAAGTTGCTGGTCGCGATCGATGAGCGCTTTCTCGAGCTCATCGGCACGCATAATCGATTCGCGCAGTACCTCGCGCCCCAGCGCATGGAACTCCGCTCCGGCGGCATCGATTACGATCAGGCCATGAGCGCGAAAGGTCTGCGAGAGCGCTCCCGCAAATGCCTCGCCAAAGGTCGCATCGGGCCGGTAAAAGCGGCTTAGATCGTCAAGCAGCGGGCCCGGTCCAAGGATCTCGGCCGCTTCCCTAAGCACATTCTCCACTCCACCGCCGAGCTTGATTTGGCCGACGGGCACGCCGGCCGGATGCTCTACCTCGATGCGCAGCGTGCGCATTTCATTGCCCATGGGCAGACCGACGTGGTTTACCTCGGGAAAATCGTGGTCTTCGGTGGCCATCCAGAAGATCGGCACGTGCGGGTGCCCGGCGCCTGAAGCGTCCCGCGCCTTGCGAATCGCAGTGGCCGCCTTCAAGAGCGTATAGAGTGGACCGCCGAATAGGGTGACTTGCTGCCCGGTGACCACCGCCCCGGCGCCGTTGCGCAGGCGCGAGATATTCTCGAGCACGGCACCGTCCGCGCCAAAACGCCGATTCTGCGCCTCCAGAAGATCGCAGAGAGTTTTTCGCCGCTCCGGAGGCACGACCGCGGAAGACTCCATCCAGTGGTTCGAATATGCGCTTGATCGATAAAACGGAGTGAGTGGCTCACGGCGCTCGGCAAAGTCCTGAAAGAGCCGGCCGAGGTGCGGCAGAATCGAGATGGGATAACACTCGCTAATCAATACCCTATCCTCTTTGGCTTTCCGGTCGACAGCCGTTGACCGAGCGATGCATATCACATTCCGTAGTCTCTTGCGCTTCCCGCGCGGGACGCGGGCTTTGAGCCGCTGGTCACGCCGGCCCGGCCAACTCGCCATCAATCGATGCGCGACGGACTGCTCAAGATGCAGAGGTTTGAGCGATTTCTCGCGCGCACAGTCTCCGATGCACGGATGGTACCTTAAATCGAGGTCGAGAGCGAGGGTTGGATGGCGGCAAGAAAGACGTCCGGCATAAAAGGGAAAGCACCGGCGGTCAAGGTACCGGCGGCGAAGGCGAACATACTTGCAAAGCGCGGAAAGGAGAAGATCGAGATCGTCTCTTCTCAGCTGAGCTACGACGGTCCGCTATTCAGTGTCTATACCGACAAGCTTCGCGAGCAAGGCAGAGAACTCACGCGCGATGTGATCCGGCATAACGGCTCGGTCGTCATTCTGGCCATCGACGACTCCAAAAACAAGAAAGACCCCCTCGTGGTGCTCGAGCGGCAGTACCGCCATGCCGCCCGGCAATTTTTGCTCGAGCTTCCTGCCGGGAAGCTCGAAGAGGGAGAAGAGTTGCTCGCCGGAGCTAAGCGTGAGCTGCTTGAGGAGACCGGCCTCCGGGCGAAGCGCTGGCGCAAGCTGGTGCGCTACTTCGCCAGTCCTGGCTTTCTTGGGGAGTGGATGCAGGTTTTTATCGCTGAGGGAATCACGGCCGGAGATGCAGAGCCGGAATACGACGAGCAGATTGAGGTCAAGTGGTTCCCCGTTTCCGAAGTATTGCGCATGATCGAGGCAGGCAAGATCTATGACGGCAAAACGCTGATTTCGTTAATGCTTTACAGCCGTCTTCGCCGGCGGGAGCCAACGCGCGTTCTCTCTATGAAATAGAGCGAAAATTCCCGGCAAACCAATCGACCCTTCGGCGCGTCTTTAAGACAGGCAGTTGGTCTCCCCAACCGCGAACTGCTCCAAGGAAGGTCGAAGTTCGAGTGCCTCAATACAAAGGTAAAGTGAAGTGGTTTAACAACGCGAAGGGCTATGGATTTATCGGTCGCGAAGATGGCCCTGACGTGTTCGTCCATTACAGCGCGATCCAGCTTGACGGATACAAGAGTTTGAAAGAAGGAGATGAAGTAGAGTTCGACATCATCCAGGGCCAGAAGGGTCCCCAAGCTGACTCAGTCACCCGGGTCCGCGAAGTCGCCTAAACCTCGGTTGATCGCGGCCTCAATGGACGCGGAGAGGTGTGGTGCGTCAAAATCGCGCCGTCCGCCGAACTTCTCGAGCATTTCTGCTGCTGCTCTAGGAGCTTGTTGAAAAACAGTATTGATCGTTCGACCAGCCCCAATGGCTTGGGGCGACGACAGCCACACGATCTCGCGCCTCGCTCGTTGCTTCGGCGCATCTTTCAACGGGCTCTAGCGGGCGCTTGCCGGCTGCGCTTTCGCTTCAGCTCCGCAGCCAATCGCTTTGGCCATATTGCGCTCGTCCTCTGGAGTGGCGCCGGTTTGCTGCATGAGCGTGTGCTGCAAGCGGTCGAGTTCAGGGAAAGAGTAGCGCCTGCAAAGATTCAATTCCCATGTCTCGGCGGTCCGCTTGGAGACGACAAACATGCGGATGGTCTCGTCGGCGGAGTCCGAGGAGTCGCTCTCCCGAATAATCGAAAAGCTGTAATAGCCGGGGATAAAGCCCGCCGGACCGCGTGTGTCCATTGAATTGAGCACGATCGTGCGGTCATCCACGTAGATGTTGTCGTGACGGGCGGCGGCAAGCACCACATTCTTGGCTTGCTCGGGCCGAATTTCGCGGACACGCGGGGTAGCGCACACTGCAAATGTCGCGAACAGGAAGGGAACGAGCGCCAATCGTCTCATGGTCTCCAAAGAGTCACGGATCAAGATGTCGAGGGAATGCTGTTGATTCTACTCGTAAATATAAGCCATGCTAGCGAACCAAGCGTTGCCCCTCCGTTACTTTTGTACTCAATAGAGCACACCGCCTCCGCTCGCGGAATATAAGCCTTACAATCCAGCAGATGCCCATGAAGGACTTGGAAACGAAGCCGTACTTCAGCGAAGCGGCGCTCAAGTTCCTGCGCGATCTTTCGCGCAACAACCGGCGCGAGTGGTTCAATCCGCGCAAGCCGGCGTTTGAGCGGGAGCTAAGGCAGCCCATGTTGGCAATGATCGGTGTCGTCACCGACGCCATGGCAGAATTTGCGCCAGCCCATGTGCGGCCGCCACAGAAATGTATGATGCGAATCTATCGCGACACGCGATTCTCTTCTGACAAACGTCCCTACAAGGGCCAGGTGGCGGCATGGTGGTCGCGCGAAGGCATGGAGAAGATCTCGGGCGCGGGTTATTACATGCACGTTTCGCCCAAGGAAGTGGTGATTGCGGCGGGCGTCTATATGCCGGTTCGGGAACAACTGCTGGCGATACGGAGATTTTTGCTCGAGAACCATTCCCGAGTGCGAATGCTGCTCGAGGATAAGAGGCTGCGGAAAGTCATGGCTTCGTTCGATAGTGCTCCTCTCAGCCGGGCGCCGAAGGGATTTCCGAAGGAACATCCGGCGATGGATCTGCTGCGCTGCCGGCAATGGGGCGTGGTGGCGACTCTCGGCCCGGAAGTTGCCTTGAAGCGGGAGTTCGCCCGGGAGGTGATCAAGCGCTTTCGGTTAGCCGCTCCGCTCGTCGACGCGCTCAACACGCCGCTGATTGGCCCCCTGCGGGCCAAGCGCCGGCCGCTCTTTGGCTTGGGGTAGCGAAGACCGCCCTGCCCCCAAATGCCGCTCAAAACGGATAAAAACCCTAAAAAATCACAACAAATGCCTGAAAAATACGAGAATTGCGCAAAAACACCGCTTTTGCCATTGACAAACGAATTTGAAAGCCGCATCGTAAACGGCGGTGGGTTCGTTTAACCCGCATAAACACAGGGTTTTTCGAGCATAGCGCTCAGGCGGACGAGCTGGAAATTCGCCGGCGGCAAGCAAGCGAACCAGGACAGTCCCCGAAGCGCCGAAAAGGCTCATAGGGAAACCGAAATGAATTCTGTTGCAAGCAAAGCCCGCATCACCGGGTCAAAAAACAAGAAGCATCAGGAGGAAAGATAGAATATGGCAACTGGCATGACCAAGACTCAACTGGTACGTCATCTGGCCGAGAAGCTCGACTTGACCAACAAGCATTCGGCTGCATTTCTCGATTTGCTCGCAGAGACCGCCGTGAAGGAAACCAAGAAGAATGGCGTTTTCGTGATTCCCGGACTGGGACGGCTGGTGAAGGCCGAGCGCAAGGCACGCATGGGGCGCAATCCGCAGACTGGCGAGACCATCAAGATCAAGGCCAAGACCGTTGTGAAGTTCCGGGTGGCCAAGGCCGCAAAGGATGTCATTGCCCCACCGAAGAAGTAGCGTAACGTCTCAGTGATGGTGACGATGGGGAGGGTAAGGCGGAGACGTCTTGCCCTCCCTTTTTATTACAGGGCTTCGCGGTGAAGCCGCTCTCGCCCTCTTCCACCCCAGCAAGCACAGCTTGCTGGGGACCTCGGCTTGCAGGTGAGCCCGGTTTCAGGGGCTCACCTGCAATTCACCCTTCTCCTAAAGATTATGCGGGCCCGCGCTAAAGTGGCGCGAAGCGCGTGTGCCCGTGCGGCCAGCACCTCCACTTGCGGCGCGGAATCACGTTCACGGAGTCATCAGGCGCGGAACGCGGGAGGCGATGGCGCACAGCACCTCCCAGGGAACAGTGCCGGTGAGATCGGCAATATCCCAGGCGGTAATTGACCGCCGCCCTTGGCGGCCGATCAGCACAACTTCATCTCCGATCACGACGCCGGGAATATCCGTGACATCGACAATGGTCTGGTCCATTGAGACACGGCCGGCCATTGGCGCCTGTTCACCGCGGATGAGAACATGTCCGCGGTTGGAGAGCAGGCGATTGATTCCATCGGCGTATCCCGCAGGAAGCAAGGCGAGCCTCGTCTCCCGGCGGGCGGTGAAGGTATCGCCATAGCCCACGGTTTCACCTTTGTGAATGGCGCGCAGGGAGGTCACGCGTGTCTTCCAACTCAGCACCGGTTGAAGCCCCTGGCCATCGCCTGCCTGGATACGGAGAGCGGCCGCCGGGACCGGCTTTCCTTCGCAGCTGAAGCGATCGAGATATCCGTAAAGGGCCAGACCTGGACGCAAGATTGGGAACATCCGCGCCTGCGACGCCAGCCGGATAAGCGCTTCCTGGTCGGGTCCAAAGACCATCGTCGAGGAATTGCCCGCGTGCAGCCAACGAGGTTCGAGTCCCCGGCCCAAAATCAGATCGACAGCGGCGGAGAGGTTGGCGAGTTGCGGATTCTCTCCCGGACTCTCTCTATAGATCGCTTCGGGCGTGCTGAAATGCGTCATCACACCTTCAAGCTGAAGGCAGGACCGTTGAGGGAAGTGGTCGAGCAGCGTGATGAGTTCGCTCGGGGAGTCAGCGTCGGAGCGAATGAATCGCACTCCTTGCCGGGACATTCCGGTATCGATCTCGAGGTGCACAGGAACGCTCGCTCGAGCGAGTCCCCGCCGCGCGGACGCTTCCTCCAAGAGATCCAGTTGGTATGACTCCCAAACCACGGGGATGAGGCGGTGCTCGAGCACCGCATCGGCTTCGCCGGGCCATAGTCCCGACATGAGAAGAATGCGCGCATGCGGGCAAACGGCGCGTACCGCGACGCCTTCCTCGGCGCCCGTTACGCCCAGCCATTCGGCGCCCGCGCCAGCCAAGAGCGGCGCACACGAAAGCACGCCGTGCCCGTAGGCGTTCGCCTTCACCACGGGCAGGAGCCCAGCGCGCGGGGACGCGGCCTCCCGCAGCTGCTGGTAGTTGGCGAGCAGGCGTTGGATCGAGACTTCAACCCACAGGGGACGATTAGGCATAGTCGATTGATATCGTACCGAAGAGTTAGAGCCTACCCTATATGTCGATACACCCTAGGGTAGGGAATGCAGCGACCCAGGGGCGGCGAGCAACTTTTCAAGGAGCGTCACAGGCAAAGTTGCGGTAACCACAGTACGGTCTTTTGTGCGTTGCACCTGGGTCGAATTGAGCATGTCGCGCAGATCGGGATTGGTCATCGCCGCAGGCAGGTTGTTCTCTACCCCTCGCACAATGGCGACGCCCGAGTTCAAGGCGTCGGCCGACATGCTGGCGGCCGCCTGGTTGGGGGCAATCTCTTCCACCTTGAGACGCAGAGCGCCGGTCCAGCGCAGAGAGGCGACGAAGATTGTGTTGAGCGCCACGGGAAGATGAAAGCCCATGATGTCGATGCCATCGCGCTTGAGCGGCACACTTAACTTGCCCATGCCCCACGCCAGCGAGAGCAGCGGGACGTCGGAATAGTGGTGCGACAAGAGCGAGGAGCCGGAGAAGGGGAGCGCCGCCGTGCGATAGCGGTCGAGAATGGAGTGGATCTGTTCCGGCGTTGGGGCGTTGGAGGCAGCGACGATATCGTAGCCGAGGACAGCGACGCGGACGGTCCGGCCTTCGCTCGGAATGTTGTAAATCGTGTGTCCGGCATAGTCCTCCTGGCCGGAGGAAGTTTGAGCGAAATAGGTGTTGAGGCGCTTGCCGTCGATATGGCCGATGAAAACCTCCGAGAAGGCCATAGGTCCGTTGGGGCCCAGGGGGTTGGGCATACGATGGACGGCGAAGGCCGCCTCGTCCAGGTCTCGCTCGAACTCAAAACCGGTGGCGTCGATGAATCTCTGATACGTGGGATCGTGCGGGACGGGATGCTGATCGAAATGCGTATGCGCGCGCAGAGGCCGCAAATTGAAATAGACAATGCCATCGGACTCGGGAAGCAGGCGAGCCGCTTCGGGAGGAGCCTCTTCTCTCAAAAACGCCGCGAGCGCGAGCAGCGCAACGATGACCACAACGGTGAGGACAGTCGCCTTGGTGCGCCTTCGCATGAGGGGGAAAACAAACAGACGCCGATGAGCACGGCAAAAGCGGCGGCCGGTGGTTCGGAGAGCCCCGAAAGACCCCCCAGCACAATCGAATCATAGCATTCGACAGGAGGGGCTTCCATGCAAAGGATTCCTGGGGAAACACTTCTGCGGACTCCGGCCGTTGATCGTGAACGATAGCTTCGCCCGCAATTGCGGCGGGATGTTCACTGTGATAGGCTCTGTTTTCATAACCGCGCCGTGAAGCTGCTCTTTTTGGCTTCTGCTTCCGGCTCGGGGGCAGAGTTGTTGGGCTGGCGTAGCTCAGCTGGTAGAGCATCTGATTTGTAATCAGACGGTCGGGGGTTCGAGTCCCTTCGCCAGCTCCAGAGTGCCGCCATTTTTGAGCATGAAAATGCTCTACCCTCCCGGAAATGTGGCGAGTGCGGCGATGGACTGCCGAGTCTAAAGGAATCAACCCCTCTGGATCACTCCTTACCTCGCCTCTCGTTTTCTGTCCGCTCCCTGGCAGAAGAAGGTTGGCGGAACGCTAAGAAGAGAGAATGGGGACAGCGTGGGACGGACGCGGCGAGATTTTGCTAGGAATTTTGAAAAGGATGCTGGGGGTGTGACTCCCGGCACTTTGTTCTGCACAGGTGGCCGAGCGGTTAATGGCAGCAGACTGTAAATCTGCCGCTCCTTGGAGCTACGGAGGTTCGAATCCTCCCCTGTGCACCATTTTGGTGCTCGCCGCACGGCGGATTTGCCATCCAGGCAGGCGCCGCTTCGCGGCCATTCGTGGTTGCTGACCCGCTGGAGAGCCGTGGTATGACAATTTGGGGTGAATTGCGGAGCGAGCCCGAATCCGGCGAACGGAGCAAGAGGGCGAAGCGCTTTAGGGCGGACCCTGAAATATCGGAGGGCCGAATTTTGCAAGCAAACGTGTCCGGAGAAAGAGGGCCGGCGCGAAAGTGGATTGCGCTCGCCGCGCTCGCCCTCCTTGCGGGTTTGGCTTGGGCAACGATTGACCCGGGAAAGATTCGCTTGGTCGTCCTGCTTCTATTGGCCGTGTTTGCGTTGCGAATTGTATTGACCGCCTCCAGTTCGAGATAAGTTCGAGATAAGATGGAGAGCGAACTTGAGGTGTTCGAACAAGGCTGATGTAGCTCAGTCGGTAGAGCACTCCCTTGGTAAGGGAGAGGTCACCGGTTCAATCCCGGTCATCAGCTCCAGATTTCAGGGCGTCGCGGTAACGCCGCTCTCGCCCTCCCTTCGTCTGGTGTGTAGCGGTCTCTTTCATTTTGTAGCTGGGGGGCGACCCCCGGGAATTATGCCGGCGGGAGTAACTCAGTGGTAGAGTCACAGCCTTCCAAGCTGTTGGTCGCGGGTTCGATTCCCGTCTCCCGCTCCAAAGATTGCAGGGCCCGGCCTAAAGCGCTTTGACCTCTTGCCGGTTCGCCCAATCCGGGGCTCACCTGCAATTCACCCTTTATTGCTCCCTTGTAAGGGAAACACGAAGGCTATGTATAAACAGGCACAGTTGCCAGTAAAGGACGCAGTGCGCTTCGGCGAGATCAAGCTGTCGCTCGAGCAGGCCTTCGCTCCGGCCAATGTGGCCGGATATCTGCGAGGACTCAGGAGTGCCAAGCTGCGGGCGCGGGAGTTTGAGAAGGTGCTGGCAAGGGGCTTGCTGGGCAAGGACATGGCGGAGCGATACCAGCAGTTGCCGGAATCGGATCGGGGCCAGGTCCGGGAGTTCTATTTGTCTCTGGTCGAACGGGTCCCGCCCGAGCTGCGAGCAAAGTTTCTCACGGTTTATGCGTACTACTAGGAATTTGCGCGGACGGCGGGACTTGGGCTTCGCCGCAAAGCTGGGTGCCCCGTATCTGCCCGCGTTCTTTGCGGGGAGATTTGGGATGAAAACAAAAGAGGGCGAGAGCGGTTTCACCGCGAAGCCCTAGAATATTAGGGAGAAACAAATGGCGAAGGAGAAGTTTGATCGGTCGAAGCCGCACGTGAACGTAGGGACGATCGGGCATATCGATCATGGGAAGACGACGCTGACGGCGGCGATCACGAAGGTGTTGTCGAAGCACAACCCGAAGATAGCGTTTCGATCGTTTGATTCGATCGACAATGCGCCGGAGGAGCGGGAGCGGGGGATCACGATCGCGACGGCGCACGTGGAATACGAGACCAAGAACCGGCACTATGCGCACGTGGACTGCCCCGGGCACGCGGATTACATCAAGAACATGATCACGGGTGCGGCGCAGATGGATGGGGCGATTCTGGTGGTGGCGGCGACCGACGGGCCGATGCCGCAGACCAAGGAGCATGTGTTGCTGGCGCGGCAGGTGGGAGTTCCCTACATCGTGGTGTTTCTGAATAAGTGCGATGCGGTGGAGGATACGGAGCTGACGGATCTGGTGGAGATGGAGGTGCGCGAGCTGCTGTCGAAGTACAACTTTCCCGGCGACGACGTGCCGGTGGTACGAGGCTCGGCGTTGGGAGGATTGAACGGAGAGGCGCAGTGGGAAGCGCAGATCGATGAGTTGATGGAGGCGGTGGACAAGAATGTGCCGCTGCCTGCGCGAGCGATCGACCAGCCGTTTCTGATGCCGATCGAGGACATCTTCTCGATATCTGGGCGTGGGACGGTGGTGACGGGGCGGATCGAGCGAGGGAAGGTGAAGGTTGGGGAAGAAGTGGAGATCGTGGGCTTCCGGGAGACGCGCAAGACGGTGGTGACGGGAGTGGAGATGTTCAAGAAGCAGTTGGACGAGGGTCTGGCTGGGGACAATGCGGGGCTGCTGTTGCGAGGCATCGCGAAGGAAGATGTGGAGCGGGGGATGGTGTTGGCCAAGCCCGGGTCGATCACGCCGCACACCAAGTTCAAGGGCGAGATCTATGTGCTGAGCAAGGAAGAGGGCGGGCGGCACACGCCGTTTTTCAATGGCTACCGGCCGCAGTTTTACTTTCGGACGACGGATGTGACGGGGACGGCGAAGCTGGCGGAGGGGACCGAAATGGTGATGCCGGGCGACAACGTGTCGCTCGAGATAGAGTTGCACACGCCTGTGGCCATGGAGAAGGGGCTGCGCTTTGCCATCCGCGAAGGCGGACGCACGGTCGGCGCCGGCACCATCACCGATATCTTGAAGTAGGTCCTGCGCGGACGGCGGGACGCAAAACCAATGGACGCCTGCACTTACCCGGGTGAGAGGCGCCAAGGCCGGTGAGTTTCTCGGGAATCGGTTAGGATAAAGGAAGCTATGCGCGAAATAATCACATTGCAGTGTCCTGATTGTAAGGAGCGGAATTACTCCACGACGAAAAACAAAAAGACGACTACAGGCCGTCTTGAGTTCTCGAAGTTTTGTAAACGCTGCCGCAAGCACACGGCGCACAAAGAAACCAAGTAGGTTCTGCAGTGCTGGCCGCACGGGCATACGCGTCTTGCGGCGCAGTACCGCAACGGGTAAGCAGGAGGGCCACGCGAGAGGCGTGGGGGACCAAGGGCTCGGCTGTAGCGCGAAGCCCTGTAATCTTAGGGGCGTAAGCTCAACGGTTAAACTGTCGGTCTCCAAAACCGAACTTGGGGGTTCGAATCCCTCCGCCCCTGCCAGTTCGACGCGCACAGACGAGACAAAGTCCGCTGCGCGGTGTCTCGAAGTTCTGAGGAGTGAATTGCGGAGCGAGCGCTGGCAAGGCGCAAGCAGAGCAAAAGGCGAAGCGCTTTAGCGCGGACCCTGGAATAGATGTAAAGGGTGAATTGCAGGCGAGCCCCGGATTGGGCGAGCCGGCAAGAGGGCGAAGCGCTTTAGCGCGGCCCTGGAATGGAAGAGGGCGAAGCGCTTTAGCGCGGGCCCTGGAATAATCTGAAGGTATAAAGGGTGAATTGCGGAGCGAGCGCTGGCAAGGCGCGAGCAGAGCGAGAGGGCGAAGCGCTTCAGCGCGGGCCCTGGAATAAATGAGAAGGTACCAGTATGGCAAAGTCAGCAACAGTGGTTCGCGACGACAAGCAAGGGACGCAGCCGGTGAAAGTCGCAAACAAGGTTACAAGCAAGGCCGCGAACCATGGAAGTGCGGGATCGAGCATTGCCGTTGCGGGAAACCAGGTCACCGGGATCTTTTCGCGAGCAGTGGGCTTTCTCAAGGAAACGCGCAGTGAGATGACCAAGGTCTCCGTGCCGTCCAAGGGAGAAGTTCGCACGACCACTACAGTAGTGATCGTGACAGTCTTCGCCTTTGCCGCGTACTTCTATGTTGTGGATGCGGTGTTAGGGCATACGGTTCAGGCCTTGCTACGTTGGCTGGGCGGCACTCAGTAGTGCGCGCGAAAGAGAAAGCGATGACAGACGAGAATAACCAAGCCGGAACCGGCAACCAGGCCGCCGAGACGGCGAACGGCGGAGCCCCGGAAGAAGGGCTGAAACCCCCTGCCAATGAACGATTCAAGTGGTACATCATCCATGCGTATTCGGGCTTCGAGCGCAAGGTGAAGGAGTCGCTCGAGGGCCGGGTGCAGGCCTTTGGCTTACAGAACAAAATTGGCCGGGTAATGATTCCGACTGAGCCCGTAACCGAGATCTTCAACGGCAAGAAGCGCACCGTGGAGCGCGTGTTTTTGCCGGGTTACGTACTGGTCGAGATGGATTTGGACAACGACCTCTGGCACGTGATCAAGAACACGCCCCGGGTCACCGGGTTTCTTGGCACCGGCGACAAGCCGGTGGCATTGAGCGAGGAAGAAGTAAGTTCGATTCTCTTCCGCAGCGACGTTTCCAAGGACAAGCCGCGGCTCAAGATCAAGTTCGAGAAGAGCGAATCGGTACGCATCACCGACGGGCCGTTTGCCAACTTTAACGGCGTCGTCGATGAGGTCAATGAAGATCGCGAGACGCTCAAGGTGATGGTGACGATCTTTGGCCGCTCGACACCGGTCGAGCTCGAGTTCGGCAAAGTAGAAAAAGTAAGTTAGTCCTGCGCGGACGGCGGGGCGCGGCTTCGCCGCCATTCGTGGTTGCTCCCTCGCCGAAGAGCTGTGGTGTGAAACGGAGGGCGAAGCGCTTTAGCGCGGGCCCTGCAAAGGAAAGGAATTAAATGCCTCCGACAAAGAAAGTACAGACCCAGGTCAAACTGCAGATTGAGGCCGGGAAAGCAACGCCGGCGCCGCCCGTTGGTCCGGCGCTCGGCCAGGCCCAGGTCAACATCATGGAGTTCTGTAAGCAGTTCAATGCCCGTACGCAGAACAAGGAGATGGCCGGCCTCATCATCCCTGTCGTCATCACGGTTTACGTCGACCGGACGTTCACGTTTGTGACCAAAACACCGCCGGCGGCCGTGCTGTTGAAGAAGGCGGCGAACCTGGCCAAGGGTTCGGCGACGCCGAACAAGGACAAGGTAGGCAAGGTGACCGAGGCTCAGGTGCTCGAGATTGCCAAGCAGAAGATGCCAGACCTGAACGCGGCTTCGATCGAGGCGGCGGTCAAGAGCATCAAGGGCACAGCGCGGTCGATGGGCGTCGAGATCGTAGCGTAGTAGGAAGCAATCCGTGATATCATCAAAAATGCGTCTCAAGTGACCGCCTTCGGTCATCGGCAGGCGCAAGTCAACGGTTGGCTCGGGAAGTACGACGAACCGCCCATACCACGGCTGGACCGGAGCAAAGGTCCTCAAGCGGTGGAAGACGAGGAAGCATGGCAGGAAAAATCAGCAAGAACCGAGCGAAAGTGCTCGCCCAGGTGGAAGACCGCCAGTACTCGCTTGCAGACGCGGTTCCCCTTCTCAAGAAAGTCAAGTTTGCCAAGTTTGACGAGACCGTGGATCTGACGCTTCGTCTTGGGGTCGACCCCAAGCATGCCGATCAGATGGTTCGCGGAACGGTAGTTTTGCCGCACGGGCTCGGAAAGACCAAACGTGTTGCCGTTATCGCCTCTGGGGACCGTTTGCGCGAGGCCGAAGCGGCCGGCGCGGATATGGTAGGCGGCGAGGATATGGTCGAGAAGATCCAAAAAGAGAGCTGGACCGACTTCGACGCGCTGATCGCGACGCCCGACATGATGAGGTCGGTCGGACGCCTGGGGAAAGTGCTTGGTCCTCGCGGTCTGATGCCCAACCCGAAGACGGGGACGGTGACCAACGATGTGGCGGCGGCGATTCGGGAGATCAAGGCCGGCAAGGTCGAGTTCCGCACGGATAAAACGGCCTTGGTCCACGTACCGGTAGGCAAGCTCTCCTTCCCTCCCGAGAAGCTGATCGACAACGCGGTTACGGTGATCACGAGCGTCGTACGCGCCAAGCCTTCGGCGGCTAAAGGCAAATACATTCGCGGCATCACACTCAGCTCGACCATGGGCCCCGGAATCGCGCTCACAAGTGACGTGGCGGAAGCCGCGGCCAAGGCGTAAAGCAATTTCACCTGCTGGCTTCTAGCCGTTTGCAGGTACAGAAAGATGCGCAGTTAAGACCGGATTTTGCCCGGAGCTTCGATCGGAAATCGGATTGAGGTCTCAAGCGGAACCGGGCACGCTGCCCGCAACGCCTGTCACCGGTTGTGTGAACAGGCCATAGAGGCTGGTAATGGCACTGACTAAGGCGGACAAGCAGGAACGGGTTACCCGGCTGGCACGTGAGCTCGAGGGACCAACAAGCGCGATCGTAGGCACTTTTCAAAAGCTCACGGTCTCGCAGGATTTCGCATTGCGCAAGGCGGTACGAGGCGCCGGCGGCCGCTATCGCGTGCTTAAGAACAAGCTGGCGGCGCGGGCTGCGCAGGGCACGAAGATCGAACAGGCATTGCAAGGCTTGAAGGGCGTGTCGTCGGTGGCCTACACCAGCGGCGACCCGGTGGCCTTGGCCAAGGCGCTCTCGACCTGGGTGCAGGAGAACGCCGAGTTCACCTTCAAGCTGGGCATTGTCGATGGCAAGCTGCTTTCGATTGAAGAAGTCAAGCAGTTGGCGACCATGCCGGGCAAGGAAGAGATCTTTGCCAAGCTGCTCTATCTGATCAGTGCGCCGGCGCAACGCCTGGCGACGGTGATCAACGCTACTGGCCGCGATCTGGCGGTGGTGGTAAATCAGGCGGTCGAGCAGGGAAAGTTTTCCGGCGGAGCAAGCCAAACAGCGGAGCCCGCGCCGGCCGCGGGGAAGCCGGCTGTCGAGGCGCCGGCGGAAGTATCGTCTCAAACTGAAGCGGCGGCCGTCGAGGCGTCCGCGGAAGTACCATCTCAAACTGAAGCGGCGGCCACCGAGGCGTCCGCGGAAGTACCATCTCAAACTGAAGCGGCGGCTGTCGAGGCGCCGGCGGAAGTACCGTCTCAAACCGAAGCGGCGGCCTCCGAGGCGCCGGTTGAGGGCTGAGAGGGAGTGAGATCACGGGATATCCGGAGGGGTGCTGAGCGCTGATATGGTCTGGGCACATCGGGAACCTTCGGGCGCAGGGAACCTTTTCAGGCGAAGACAGGCGCGGCAAGGAATACGCGCAGGCGCCTAGCGGTGAAAGAAATCGGTTTTTTTAGTAAAGTTCTGATCTAAGTGGAGAGTGGAGAGAAAAATGGCGGATCTGCAGCAGTTAGAAGAACAGATTGTGGGCTTGACCCTGCTGGACGCGGCAGCCCTGGTGAAGAAGCTTGAAGAGCGCCTCGGCGTTTCGGCGGCAGCGGCAGCGCCTGTTGCCGTCGCGGGAGCGGGGGCCGGGGCCGGCGCGGCGGCGCAGGTCGAAGAAAAGACTGAATTTACCGTCATCCTCAAGGATGCCGGAGCCAACAAGATCAATACCATCAAGGCAGTACGCGAAGTGACCTCGCTCGGCCTCAAGGAAGCCAAAGACCTGGTCGATGGCGCACCGAAGCCGCTTAAGGAGAACATCAGCAAAGACGAGGCTGAGACAATCCGTAAGAAGTTCGATGGGGTTGCGGGAGTCGAAGTTAAGTAGCAAGTTGCATGCCAAAACGGGACGCGCTATCATAATGTTTGACATCTTTTATGCGCGTCTCTGCCTGGCATAGCTCTTTTCACTGGGCAGAGTGGTGGCTTGCGTGCGATTCCTTTCAGGGCGAACTGAATTGTATGTGAACTAACCTTTCGGTACCCAATGCGGTGCCGGCACATCTGGAAAATCGGCGGCGGGTTTTCAGGTGTGGAGAACGATCTGCTGTGGGGCGGCGCACACGCGGTTTATTGGAACCGGCTGGATTCGGAAATTTTCATTTCTTGTCAAGTGCACAATTCGTTTTGTGGCGCTCGTAAGGCGGTTTGCCTCACGAGCGTTTGCCGTCTTTCCAGCCCCGTGCCGCGTAGCTCCCGGTTCCAACGATGCGCCCTGCCCAACTACCGCCCAATTGCATGGCTTGCCAATCGCGCAGGAGGCGGCACACCGCTCTGACGTTCATCAGTCAGAGGGAGTCGATGAGGCCCACTTGAGTGTTTCTTCCGAGCGAGGCGGAAGAAGCATGACAGGCTCCAGGCCAACCAGAAACATCGCATGGATCGCCCGGCTCGAGCGATACCTTTGCTTTCCGCAACTTCGCGCATCCGAGCCTCAGGAGTAAAACATGCCGAACGAGAACCGCGCTATCCGCAGCCGTCTCGATTTTTCAAAGATCCCGACATCTTTCCAGATCCCGAACCTCATTGAAGTGCAGCGGCGCTCCTACGAGCGGTTTCTGCAGATGGACAAGCTCCCCTCGGAACGCGAGGACAATGGACTGCAATCGGTCTTTGTCTCCGTCTTCCCGATTACCGATTTTCGCAATATCTCGCAGTTGGACTTTGTGGATTACGCCATCGGCAATTGGGAATGCAAGTGCGGCCATTTGAAAGGGCTGCATCACCTGCGCACCGCCTGCGTGAATTGCGGCGCCATGGTCATTACCGATCCGTTCCATCCCGGCGATGTGCTCTGCCAGAAGTGCGGAACCTATAACAAGAACACGCCCGATTTTTGCAACAAGTGCGGCGATCCTGTCGGTCTCCAGCTCAAGTATGACCAGGCGGAGTGCGAAGAGCGCGGAATGACTTATTCCGCACCTCTCAAAGTG
Organism: uncultured Acidobacteriaceae bacterium; assembly: GCA_963746665.1. Lineage (GTDB taxonomy): Bacteria > Acidobacteriota > Terriglobia > Terriglobales > Acidobacteriaceae > PALSA-350. The sequence goes on from CAVVBW010000003.1 coordinate 238,009, forward strand.
ACGGTGCGCCTCACGATCTATGACAAGGATCCGGAGACGGGCGCGAAATCGATCCGCGATATTAAGGAACAGGAAGTGTTTTTTGGCGACATTCCGCTCATGACGCAGAATGGCACCTTTATTGTGAACGGCACCGAGCGCGTGATCGTCAGCCAGTTGCACCGCTCGCCCGGCGTCTTTTTCGAGAACGCCAACAATCGCACCTACTTTCTGGGCAAGATCATTCCTTATCGCGGTTCATGGGTGGAGTTCGAGTACGACCAGAAGAACACCTTATATGTCCGCATCGATCGCAAGCGCAAGTTCCTGGGCACCATCTTCCTGCGCGCTCTCGGGCTGCGCTCGGATGAGGAGATCCTCAAGACCTTTTATCTGGTCGATAAGATCGCGGCAAAAGACGGCAAGTTTTTTTGGACGATCGGGGAGAACGCCGATAAGGGCACGCATCTGCTCGGAGCCAAGCCGGCGCATGCAGTCGTGGTCAAGAATGAAGAGATTGCCCACTCCGGCCGCAAAATAACGCCCAGCATCCTCAAGGCGCTGCGCAGCCACAAAATCTCCCAAGTGGAGATCGAAGCAGCGGAACTCGACGGGGCGATGACGGCAGCCGACGTGGTCGATACGAGCACTGGGGAAGTGCTGCTCGAGGCCAACCATGAGTTGACCGCCGATAAGCTGCATAAGATCGTCGAGAGCGGCGTGACCGCGATCGAAGTTTTCTTTCCCGAGCGGGATGACGTCGGCAATATCATCAGCAACACGCTGCGGCGCGACTCCGTGCGCAAGCCCGAAGAGGCGCTCATCGAGATCTATCGCAAGCTGCGTCCGGGCGATCCGCCGACACTCGATACGGCAACGGCGCTCTTTGAGGGCATGTTCTTTGATCCGCGCAAGTACGACTTCTCGCGCGTGGGCCGGCTGAAGTTCAACATCAAGCTTTACGAGTCGGCGGACGAGACGCAACTCGATCGCCGCACGCTGACGCCGGAAGACTTCTACGGCACGATCCGCTATCTGCTCAAACTGCGCAAGAATATCGGTACGGTGGATGACATCGATCATCTCGGCAACCGGCGCGTACGCGCGGTCGGCGAGTTGATGGAGAACCAGTTCCGCATCGGCTTGGTTCGCATGGAGCGCGCAATCAAAGAAAAGATGAGCGTGTATCAGGAGATGTCGACGGCCATGCCGCACGACCTGATCAATGCCAAGCCGGTGATGGCGGCCATCCGCGAGTTCTTTGGCTCGTCGCAGCTTTCCCAGTTCATGGACCAGACCAACCCTCTTTCGGAGATCACGCACAAGCGGCGTCTCTCCGCCCTGGGGCCGGGCGGTCTAAGCCGGGAGCGCGCGGGCTTTGAAGTTCGCGACGTGCACCCGACGCACTATGGCCGTATTTGCCCGATTGAGACGCCGGAAGGCCCAAACATCGGCCTGATCAGTTCGCTCTCGTGCTTCGCCCGGATCAATGAGTACGGCTTTATCGAGTCGCCCTACCGGCGCGTTCGCAACGGCCACATTCTCGACTACGTTCAGGTCAACAATGCCGGCGAGAGCGGCTTGCGCGTGGGCGACCACCTGGAGCGGCCGGAAGCACTGCGGCTGAACGAACAGCTGAAGAAGGAAAAAAAGCGGATCGTCGAGTTCGACCCCTTCTCCTTCTACCTCTCGGCATGGGAAGAAGATCGTCACACGATCGCCCAGGCCAACATCGAGTTGGATGCGCAAGGCCGGATCGTCGATGACCTGGTCAATGCCAGACGGCAAGGCAACTTTGTGCTGGTCAACCGCGCCGACGTGGATTACATCGATGTCAGCCCGAAGCAATTGGTCTCTGTCGCGGCCTCGCTCGTGCCCTTCCTCGAGCATGACGATGCCAACCGCGCACTGATGGGCGCCAACATGCAACGCCAGTCCGTACCGTTGCTGGTGGCCGAGGCTCCCCTGGTCGGCACCGGCATGGAAGGCGTCACGGCACGCGACTCGGGTGCGGTGATTTTGGCCAAGCGCAACGGCATTGTCGATTCGGTCGACTCCGAGCGCATCATCGTCCGCGTGGAGGGTGAGCATCACCCGACCCAGCTTTCCCGTGAAGTCGGCTCGGATATCTATCAGCTGATCAAGTTCAAGCGTTCCAACCAGAACACTTGTATCAATCAGAAGCCGATCGTGCGTCAGGGCGACCGGGTGCTGAAAGGGGAAGTGATCGCCGACGGTCCGTGCACGGAGCAGGGCGAGCTGGCGCTGGGACGCAATGTTCTGGTGGCCTTCATGCCTTGGCGTGGATACAACTTCGAGGACGCGATCCTGATCTCGGAAAAGCTGGTGCGCGAGGACTATTACACTTCGGTGCATATCGAAGAGTTCGAGCTCGAGGCCCGCGATACCAAGCTCGGGCCGGAGGAGATCACGCGCGATATTCCCAATGTCTCGGAATCGGCGCTGCGCGACCTGGACGAGAGCGGCGTTATCCGCATCGGCGCGAAGGTGAAGCACAACGATATCCTGGTCGGCAAAGTCACGCCGAAAGGCGAAACGCAGCTGACCCCGGAAGAGAAACTCTTACGGGCTATCTTCGGAGAGAAAGCGGGCGATGTTCGCGATGCTTCCCTCACCTGCCCTCCCGGGATCGAAGGCACGGTGGTCGACGTGCGCATCTTCTCGCGCAAGGGACAAGAGAAGGATGAGCGCGCCAAGCTTATCGAGGGCGAACAGATCGCCAAGCTCGAAAAGAACCTGGCCGATGAAATCCGGATTTTGACCGATGAACGCTTGAAGCGGCTGGAATCGATTCTGGGCGGCAAAGAAGTGCTGGCCGACCTGCACGACGAGCGCACCAACAAGCGCCTGATCGTCAAGGAACAGATCGTCGATCGGGATACCATCGAGCGCATCTCGACGCGCAACCTGAAGCGGATTCGTTACGCCGACAAGGACCCGCGCGTGAACGAGCAGATCGATGAGATCGAGGAGATGACCTCGCGTCAGATCGACGTGCTGCGCAAGATCACCAACGAGAAGATCGGCAAACTGCAGAAGGGCGATGAGCTGGCGCCAGGCGTGATCAAGCTGGTGAAGGTTTACATTGCCATGAAGCGCAAGCTCTCGGTCGGCGACAAGATGGCGGGACGCCACGGCAACAAGGGCGTGATCGCGCGCATTCTTCCCGAGGAAGATATGCCGTATCTGCCCGACGGTACGCCGGTCGAGATCGTTCTCAATCCTCTGGGTGTTCCGTCGCGTATGAACGTGGGACAGATTCTTGAGACCCACCTCGGATGGGCGGCGCACAAGCTAGGCGCGAAAATCGCGGAGATTGTCGAGCGTAACCGCGACGCCAACGAGATTCGAGAGGTGGTGAAACAGCGGTTCGCCAACACGGCAACCCTGCGGCAACTTCTCGAGTTCTCCGACGAGCAACTGCTGCGCGTCACCGCGGGTATGAAGCGCGGCATCTGGTTTGGAACAGCGGTTTTCGACGGCGCCAAGGAAGCCGAGCTCAAGGCCTTGCTTGCTTCGGCGGAGCTGCCCAGCTCGGGCAAGACCCACCTGTTCGATGGCATGACAGGGGAGCAGTTCGAGCAGCCGGTAACGGTCGGCTATATCTACATGCTCAAGCTGTCGCACCTTGTCGATGACAAGATCCATGCGCGCTCGATCGGGCCGTATTCGCTCATCACCCAGCAGCCGCTGGGCGGAAAGGCGCAATTCGGCGGCCAGCGTTTTGGCGAGATGGAAGTGTGGGCGCTCGAAGCCTATGGCGCGGCCTACATCTTGCAGGAGCTGCTCACCGCCAAATCCGACGACGTCTATGGCCGTACAAAGATCTACGAAGCCATTGTCAAGGGCGAGGCGGCGATCGAACCGGGCGTGCCCGAGTCGTTCAACGTGCTCATCCGCGAATTGCAATCGCTTTGCCTGGACGTGGAACTGATCAAGCAGGGAGAAAAGAAGCAGCCTGTACCGGCGCCCGCGGCGGCAGATTGAGCCATGAGATAAGGGGGCATCCGGGTTCGTAAAGCCGGTGCTCCTTTTCTTGAGCCGCAAATTTAGAAGTTAACCCCTGTCCCTAAGAGCAAGCACTCCCGGGAAGGACAGGAAGGTTTAAGCAGAATGAATTCCGGGAATGCAGCCGGCATGCGCTTTGGAGCAATCCATCCCGGGCGACGTGCCAAGGAGGGTCGTCTTGTACCGTTCCAGCCCATTTGAACTCAGCAGCCCAATCACGGATTTCGACGCTATCCGCATTTCACTCGCTTCGCCCGAAAAGATTCGCAGTTGGTCGCACGGTGAAGTGACCAAGCCGGAAACGATCAATTACCGCACCTTCAAACCGGAGCGCGACGGACTTTTCTGCGCTCGCATCTTTGGTCCAGTCACTGACTGGGAGTGCCTCTGCGGCAAGTACAAGCGCATGAAGCACCGCGGCGTGATCTGCGACAAGTGCGGGGTGGAAGTCACCCTGTCCAAAGTGCGCCGTGAGCGTCTAGGCCATATCGAGCTCGCCTCGCCTTGCTCGCATGTCTGGTTCTTCAAAGGCCTGCCCTCCCGTATCGGACACCTGCTCGACATTTCGCTGCGCGACCTCGAGAGCGTGCTCTATTTCGAGAGTTATGTCGTTGTCGATCCAGGCGACGCGCCGGTGCGCGAGCGCGAAATCATCAAGGACGAAGCTCGCTTCCGCGAACTCGACACGCAGTACCGGCCCACCGGCTTCAAGGGCATGATGGGAGCCGAGGCGATCAAGGAGTTGCTCAAGCGCGTGGTCGTGGACGAGCTGGCGATCGAGTTGCGCGAGCGCATGAAGGCGGAGACTTCGCTCCAGAAGCGGCTCAAGTACGCTAAGCGGCTGAAGGTTGTCGAGGCATTCCGCAAGTCGGGCAACAAGCCGCAGTGGATGATTCTCGACGTGATCCCGGTCATTCCTCCCGAGCTGCGGCCATTGGTGCCGCTCGATGGCGGACGCTTCGCGACCTCCGATCTCAATGACCTCTATCGCCGCGTGATCAACCGCAACAACCGCCTCAAGAAGCTCATGGACCTGCATGCGCCGGAGGTGATCGTGCGCAACGAAAAGCGCATGTTGCAGGAAGCCGTCGATGCGCTCTTTGACAATGGACGCCGGGGACGCGTGCTGCGCGGCGCCAACAACCGCCCGCTCAAGTCGCTCTCTGACACCCTCAAGGGCAAGCAGGGCCGCTTTCGCCAGAACCTGCTGGGCAAGCGCGTGGACTACTCAGGGCGTTCGGTGATCGTCGTTGGTCCCGAACTCAAGCTGCACCAGTGCGGTCTGCCGAAGAAGATGGCGCTCGAGCTCTTTAAACCATTCATCTATCATCGCTTGGAACAGACCGGGCATTGCACGACCATTAAGCAAGCCAAAGAAATGGTTGAGATGCAGGAGCCCATCGTGTGGGACATCCTGGAAGAGGTGATCAAGGACCACCCGGTGCTATTGAACCGCGCTCCAACGCTCCATCGCCTGGGCATCCAGGCCTTTGAGCCGGTGTTGGTCGAAGGCAAGGCAATCAAGATTCACCCTCTGGTCTGCACCGCGTTCAATGCGGACTTCGACGGTGACCAGATGGCCGTGCACATTCCTCTTTCTCCGGAAGCTCAGGTGGAGGCGAGCGTTTTGATGTTGGCCTCGCACAATATTCTGTCTCCGGCCTCCGGCCAGCCGATTACCGTGCCCACCCAGGACCTGGTGCTTGGCCTCTATTACCTGACCAAGGCCAGGAAGGGCGGCAAGGGCGAGGGCCGCGTCTTTGCCAACACGGAAGAAGTGTTGATGGCGCTCGAAGCCAAGGAAGTGGAAACGCTGAGCCCCATCCGCTTGCGCTACACCGGACCGGTGCTCGACATGACCACCGCCTATGACGACCAGGACCTGACACATACCGAGCCGGTGCAATACGACAAGCAGTACATCTCGACCACGGTAGGCCGGGCCATCCTTAACGAGTCGCTTCCCGAGGCCATGCCCTATGTGAACGGCTTGCTCAAAAAGAAGGGTATTGGGCAGCTGGTGAACTATTGCTACCTGAACCTGGGTCTGGAAGTGACGGTCAAAATGCTCGACCGGATCAAGGATCTGGGCTTCCACTACGCGACGCGCAGCGGACTCTCCGTCGGCCTGGATGACATGGTGATTCCAGACACCAAGTACACCTTGGTGCGCGACGCCGAGAAGCAGGTCTTCGCCGTGCAACAGCAGTACCTCGACGGCGCGATCACCAACGGCGAGCGCAACAACAAAGTTATCCAGATCTGGTCCGCCGTAACCGAAAAAGTTGCCGACGAGATGTTCGACAACATGAAGAACGCCGATAAGGCCGGCACCATGAATCCGATCTACATCATGGCGGACTCCGGCGCCCGCGGTTCAAAGCAGCAGATCCGTCAGCTCTCCGGGATGCGCGGCCTGATGGCCAAGCCCTCCGGCGAAATCATCGAAACGCCGATCACGGCGAACTTCCGTGAAGGTCTCACGGTGCTGCAATACTTCATTTCGACGCACGGCGCTCGTAAGGGCCTGGCGGATACAGCATTGAAGACGGCAGATTCCGGATACCTCACCCGCCGCCTGGTCGACGTGGCGCAAGATGTCATCGTCAGCGAGCAGAACTGCGGAACGGTCGAAGGCATCTATGTCGGTCCGATCATCGAGTCTGGCGAGATCATCGAGCCGCTGCGCGATCGCATCATCGGCCGCGTGTCGCTCGAAAAAATCAAGGACTACGAAGGCAATGTGATCGTCGAGGTGAACCAGGAGATCACCGAAGAACTAGCCTCCGCAATCCAAGGCGCCGGCATCGAGAAGGTGAAGATCCGCTCGGTGTTGACGTGCGAATCCAAGCGGGGCGTCTGCATTCTCTGCTACGGACGCAACCTTGCTTCGGGCCGCATGGTCGAGCTCGGCGAAGCGGTCGGCGTGATCGCGGCGCAGTCGATTGGCGAGCCGGGCACACAGTTGACGATGCGTACCTTCCACATCGGCGGCACGGCATCGCGTGTTTCCGAACAGTCGAGAGTGGATGCCAAGAACCAGGGCACGGTGCGCTTCATCAACCTGGTTACGGTTCGCGCCAAATCGGGCGACCTGGTGTCGATGACCCGCTCCGGCGCCATCGCTGTGATCGACGAACGTGGCAGAGAGAAAGAACGCTACCAAATCGTCTACGGCGCCAAGCTCAAGGTTGAAGAGAATGCGCACGTTCAACTGGGCCAGACGCTGGTCGAGTGGGATCCTTACACCTTCGCGATTCTCACCGAAATCGGCGGGACCGTGCAGTTCAAGGATCTCCAGGAAGGCATCACGCTCAATGAGGAAGTCGATGAAGTGACGGGGCTGTCGCGTCTGGTAGTGGGTGATTCACCTGACGAAAAGCGCCAGCCGGCGATCATCATCAAGGGCGGCAAGGGCAACAAGCGCTATCTGATGCCCAGCCGCGCCCACCTCATGATCCAGGACGGCGACGAGGTCTTCCCCGGAGATGTTCTGGCGAAGATTCCCCGTGAAACCACCCGCACGAAGGACATCACCGGCGGTCTGCCACGCGTGGTCGAGCTCTTTGAGGCGCGTAAGCCGCGCGAAACCGCGATCATCAGCGAGATCGATGGTCTGGTGAGGTTCGGTGAGGTTGCCAAGGGACAGCGCAAGATCTATGTGACTGCGGACAACGGCGAGGAGAAGGAGTACTCGGTTCCTCGCGGTATCCATGTCAACGTGCAGGAAGGGGAACGCCTGCGCGCCGGCGAACCACTGATGGATGGACCTCTGAACCCGCACGACATTCTGGCGGTTCTGGGTGAGAAGGAGCTTCAGGGATATCTGGTCAACGAGATCCAGGAAGTTTACCGGTTGCAGGGCGTGGCGATCTCGGACAAGCATATCGAGACGATCGTTCGCCAGATGCTGCGCTGGGTGAAGATGGAAGAGGTCGGCGATACGTCCTTCCTGCTGGAACAGCAGGTGGATAAATTCCGCTTCCGCGAAGAGAACGAACGCGTGATCGCCAAGGGGGGCGGCCGGCAATCGGGCGTCCGCTGCTGCTCGGCATTACCAAGGCTTCGCTCTCGACCGATTCTTTCATCTCCGCGGCATCTTTCCAGGAGACGACGCGCGTTCTCACCGAAGCCAGCATCAATGGCTCGGTCGACAGCTTGCGTGGCCTCAAGGAAAATGTCATCGTCGGTCGCCTCATCCCCGCAGGCACCGGGATGGAGTATTACCGCAACATCCAGCTCTCACCCGAGCTCGAAGAAGCGGCTGCCCGCGTGCAACAGGAAGTGACCGCGGCATACGAAGAGGCGGAGCGCGAACTGGAGCTGATGCGCCAGGAAGGCGAAGCCGAGGAACTGGCAGCCGAGTAGGTGCTGGCCGCACGGGCACACGCCGCTTCGCGGGCCATCTCGTGGCCGCTGGCTCGCCTGACTGTTGTGGTAGAGAACGGATAGCCAAATAACGATAGCCGAATAACTAAGAGCCCCAGGTTCGAACCAACCTGGGGCTTTTCCCTTTACCACGCAAGCGGATCCTAGGTGATAAAGTATGCTTCCGTCTAAGAAACTCGCGGGTCAATTTTCTGAAGGTCTGTCAAGCTTGTCTATCACGAGCACAGACAGCGGCCCTCTAGTCGCCTCTAGTCTGAGGCCGAGTTGTTCCTGAACAGCGGTGAAAAACCCAGGCTTGTCGGAATCCGGAGCACCGGGCGGGAGCTGTCCGCCGAACTGGCTGTCGTCCGGGGACCATTCGAGGTCGAAATCGTAGCGTCCGGACAGTTCGGTTTTATCGACCACCGGGCGGTCCAGAATCGCGCGTTGCAAGACGGAGGCAAACTGCTGCATCGTCACGTTGTGCGCCGGAAGGAGAGCGTGATCGATGCCGCCGCTACGGGCTGGATATAGCGTGCTGGTGACGTTCGATGCCTCATCAAACGGTGCGGTGCTGGTTTTGATCTTCGGACCTCCCTTCGCAACTGTGAGTTCGTAAATCGAGAATTCCTTCTCCTCTCGATGGAAAGTAAGATTGAACCGATCAGTGAGAAGCTTCTTCAGCATCACCATCTGCTCGTCGTAAGTGGGGCGCTGGTCGCTTGGGGTCTCAGCGATGATGTTGTAACGGTCCGATCCCGACCATGCTGGACCGCCTGAGATCGCGCGGGGATTGAGGTCATACGCGGCCGCAATCAAACCGTTCACGGTGTAGTTTTTGACTTCGAACCTGTTCGCGCTTTGCATCCGGATATAACGGCCGGCGCGGGAGTCGTCAGGTCCAATTGGCTTAATGGTGGCGACCTCAAAGGCGCTAAAAACAGGCCGGACCGTTTGAGCCGCAGCAAGCACTACCGCGAGCAGTGTCAGTCCAACAGAAATACCGATCGAGGGGCGCATTTGTGTCAGACCTCCCTGCATCTGGCAATAACCTACCACGAGTGCTTGGCGGCCATTTCCGGCCGCTGGCTCGCCTGACTGTTGTGGTAGAGAACGGATAGCCAAATAACGATAGCCCGATAACCAAGAGCCCCAGGTTCGAACCAACCTGGGGCTCCTCTATGCATGGCGTGCCTGATTGACAACCCGGAGATGGAAATCCTCTTCACACCTTGATGCGGCAGGAGTTCAGCAGCGGGCATAGGAGTTGCCTCGACAGCAAACGCCGCGAGCCCACGCTTCCTTTTTTTTTGCCCTTGTCGATCCAGATAAGACTTGAACTAGGACCGAATGTGTCGTATATTAGATCATGTTGCGAATCAGTCGCAACTAGATCAGTCGCAACTGAACCGTATGCTCAAAAGATATGACTTGCTAAACCAGGTAGAAGCGCAGGGGATCCGCCTGACCGCGCAGCGTCGCGCGCTGATTGAGACCATTCAGGAAGCCACGAGCCATCTGGATGCGGCAAGCCTGTTGTCGCTGGCGCGCAAGCGCGATCCGAAGATCGACCGGGCGACGGTCTATAGAACGATTGAGCTGCTGAAGCGCCTGGGCCTGATCGATGAACTGGATCTGATGCACCTCGAAGGGGAAAAACATTATTACGAGGTCAAGACGCGGAAAGACCATTTGCACTTGGCTTGCTTCCGGTGTGGAGCGATTGAAGAATTCTCGAGCCCCGCGTTCGAGCGCCTGAAACGTGAAATTGGTTCCAAGAATGAATTTGACATCCAGGTAATACGGCTCGAAGTGGGAGGCTTGTGCAAGCGGTGCGCTCCACGCCCAAAGGTATTGCAATGATTCCTTGAAAGTAAGAGCCGGATCCCCGCGGACAATCTCTTGGCAGAGACCGAGGGGACCCGGATGACCACAGTCGGATAGACTGCGGGCTCCCTCCACTATAGGGTTCCTGCCCGCAAAGTTTCAACTGTCACGATGGCCGGCGGCTTATCGCCGCGAGCCAAAGGACGAAGCTGCGCTTTGTGAGGCCAAGGCAATGAATCGTGGAACAAGCGTTCAGCTGGTACGCAGACCCGTCCTTTCATCCGCATTTCTGATACTTCTTTTTTCCGCAGTCACGCTCACCCTCAACGCACAGCAGGCGCATCCAGGCCATGGCGCGATGTCCGCGCAAGACCTTGCGAAGCTGTCATCTCCTGTTCCGGCAGATTCCGGTTCGTCTGCGGCAGACCAGGTGTGCGCACGCTTTTCCGCCGGCTCGGTTGTTTCTGCTCCTCCTGAACTGGAGAGCCAGAACGGCGTGTTAGAGGTCACGATGGGTTTCCTCACTGTGACGGACTCGCAAGGGCTCGTTCGTTATTGCTATGTGACCAATACCGGCCTCGAAGCCCCTACGCTGCGCGTGAATCCGGGTGACACGCTGATCATTCATTTTGAGAACGAGCTGCCCGCTGTCTCGGCCTCCAGCACCGTCGACAACATGGCGGGCATGAAGATGACGCTCTCCTCCGGCGACAGCCCCACCACCAGCACCAGCAGCGCTTGCAACGGTGTGATGTCGCCCTCCGCAACCAACATCCACTTCCACGGGACGAATGTGGCGCCAGTCTGCGGGCAGGATGAGGTCGTCCATACGCTCATCCAGCCAGGGCAGAGCTTCGATTACAACCTGCAGATCCCGCCGAATGAGCCACCCGGCCTCTATTGGTACCACCCCCACCCGCATGGCTTCAGCGAAGGGCAGGTGCAGGGCGGAGCGACCGGCGCGCTGATCGTCGAAGGGCTGCAGGATGTCGATACGTCCTTGGCGGGCCTTGCGGAACGCACCTTTGTTCTCCGCGATCAGAATCTGCCTGCTTCCGAAGCCAACGACACCGACATCCCGGCATGGGACTTGTCGATCAACTATGTCCCAGTGACATATCCGAATTACACGCCGGCAATCATCCAGACAAATCCGGGGCAACAGGAGCTATGGCGCGTTGTGAACAGCGCGGCCGACACCATTCTGGATTTGCAGTACGTCGTCAATGGAACCCCGCAGGCGGTGCAGGTAGTCGCGATCGATGGATACCCGATTGCCTCGGGAAGCAGCGGCCAACAGTCGGAGAGCGAGACAACCGTTCTCATGGGGCCGGGCGCGCGCGCGGAGTTTGTGGTGACGACGCCGAACGTTGGCGATCAGGCGCAGTTAGTGACTCAATATTGGAATACCGGGCCCGACGGTGATTTCGATCCCACGCGGACGATCGCCAATATCGTAAGCCAAGCCGGAGTGGAAGACGCCGCCACTGGGCTCAAAGCAGCGGCGAGACGGCTGCCGTCGAAGGCAGTGGCGAAGAAGGTCACACGTTTCGCGGCTTTGGCGAGCGCTACCCCGGTGGCGCAGCGCAACCTGTATTTCTCCGAGGTATTGCAAGATCCTTCGAACCCCGCGGGTCCAACAAACTTCTACCTCACCGAAGAGGGACAGCAGCCGGCCCTTTTCACGATGGACCAGGCGCCGAATATTGTCGTGCACTCCGGTACGGTCGAAGACTGGGTGATTGAAAATCGAGCGCAGGAAGATCACATCTTCCATATTCATCAGCTTCACTTTCAAGTGCTCGCGGTGAACGGCCAGCCGGTGAACGATCCGGCGATCCGCGATACTGTGGACCTCCCGTACTGGAGCGGCAGCGGCCCCTATCCAAGCGTGACGCTGGCTCTGGACTTCCGCGACCCGAATATCATCGGAACCTTCGTCTACCACTGCCATATCCTGGCACACGAAGATGGCGGCATGATGGGCGAAATCCAGGTGCTGCCCCCTGGATCGGCCTCGGCCACAACCGTCGCGTCCTCGGCGTCGAGTGTCACTCCCAATGGAAACATAAACCTGACCGCGACCGTGGTGGACGCAGCGAGTGGAGCCTCCGCGCCCACCGGCACCGTGCAATTTGAATTGAATGGCGCAAACGTGGGAGACCCCGCGCCACTCGTCAACGGAGAAGCCACGCTGACCACTCCGATCAACGGAGACGCGGGCTCGAACAATCTCACCGCGTTCTACCAGGGAGACTCGACATACGCCGAATCGACTTCCGCCGCGATCCCGATCACCATCTCCAGTTTTGCGTTGTCTTCTCCGGGTGTGACGGCTGCCTTAGGGTCGGCGGCGATCGCCCCTGTAACCGTAAATGTAGCGAACAACTACTCCACGCCCATCGGTCTTACCTGCACGATGCCCTCGAACCTGACCGAGGCCGCATGCTTTGTGAACCCGAATTCGATCACCGGCACCGGGCAGGTATTTCTGACGGTCAACACCACGCCGCCGCACCCGTTGAGCAGCAAGCGAGCAGACGGCTCGGGTTGGCTAGCCGCTGGAGGCGGAGCGAGCCTCGCCTGCCTCTTCCTGTTCGTCTCCCCGCGGCGCAGATGGCGCAATACAGCGATGTGCGTCTTCGCGTTTCTGGCAATTGGCTTCGCGGTGATCGGGTGCGGCGGCGCGGCCAGGACCGATCCCGGCACGGCAAAAGGCACCTACGCCGTCGTGGTTACGGCTGTCTCAGGAAGCGGCGCCTCGCAGTCTCAGGTCAGCGCGAACGTTCCAATCACTATCCAATAAATGCTTACCAACCAGGGAGAGGGATCAAGCGGGAGAGCAGAACATATGTTCAAGTTACTCAGCAGTCACGCGCGCCGGCTTTTGAGAATCCTTTGCGTGTTGGAAATCCTGTCCGGGGCCGTGCTCTGGGCCAGCACAGGCGGAAGCATTGCCGGCACGGTCAAGGACCCTTCGGGACGTGTCGTTGCCGACACGAACATTACCGTGCGGGAGGTCAACACGGGCCTTTCTTATCAGGTTCGGACCGACAGCAAAGGCCATTACACCTTCCCTGTGCTTCCGGTTGGCCATTATGAATTGGACGTCGAAGCCTCCGGCTTCGGCGGCTACCAGCGAAAAGATATTACGCTCGACACCAACGCGGCTCTCACGCTCGATGTCCCGCTCGAAGTTGGTGGCGTCTCGCAGAGCGTGACCGTCAGCGATAATACGCTCCACGTCGAGACGTCCAGCACGCAGATGGGCCAGGTGATCAGCGGCAGGCAGATGACCGCGGTTCCACTCGATTACCGCGGTTATACTGACCTGCTCTCGCTGCAGCCGGGCGTGGCTCCGTCAACTACCGTTACATCCGATACCGTGCAGGATGTGGGCGCTACCATCCTCAATCCCTCGGGCACCCTGAATCCCGGCACGATCTCCGTGAACGGGCAAAGCGAGTTCGCCAACTATTTCAGCGTCAACGGCAGCGATGTGGAAGAAGATGTCAATGCGGGCACAGCCATCGTTCCCAACCTCGATGCGATTGCCGAGTTCCGCATCGTCACCAGCAACTTCGATGCCGAGTATGGAGAATTCAGCGGTGGACAGATCAGCGTCGTCACCAAGTCCGGAAGCAATGAATTTCATGGCAACGCATTCGAGTTTCTGCGCAACACCGACCTCGACGCGCGGAATTATTTTTCCCCCACGCGCGGCGCCTTTCGCCAGAATCAATTTGGGGGCACCATTGGCGGCCCAATTCGCCATGACAAAGCATTCTTTTTTGCCGACTATCAGGGCACGCGCCAAACCCAGGGCATCGATACCGGCAACATCAGTGTGCCGTCGAACGCTGATCGGACCGGTAACCTCTCCGACCTCGCAGCGAACCTCACCGGCACGGTAAGCGGTCCTTATTTCGCAGGCCTGCTCGCGCAGGAGCTGGGCTACAGCGTAGTTCCAGGTGAGCCATACTATGTGCCCGGCTGCGCCAACCCGGCGCAGTGTGTTTTTCCCAATGCCATCATTCCGCAGAGGGCGTGGTCGATTCCAGCGCAGCGGATGCTCCAATATATCCCCGCTCCCAATACGGCCAGCGGCACTTTCTCGACTTCTGCCTATAACCAGGTTCTTCGCGACGACAAAGGGGCAGTACGGCTCGATGCGAATACGCGTTGGGGATTGATATCCGCCTACTACTTCATCGACGACTTCGATCTCGACAATCCTTATCCCACGGCGCAGAGCGGAGCCAGCGTTCCCGGCTTCAACGCAATCACCACGGGCCGCTCTCAACTGCTCTCTCTGGGAGATACGAAGACCTTCAATGCCACGTCGGTGAACGAATTCCATTTGAGCTATATGCGAGACCTTACCGACCTCGGCCAGCCCGTAGGTGGTCGAAACGTTAGCCTGGCCTCGCAGGGTTTTGCAAATGCGGATGGCAGTCCCAGCATCGTTGCTCTCGACCCCAAGGGGCAAAGTGTTGAGAATCTCAACTTCAATGGATATTCAACGGGCGCCGCCGCCAACCAGCTGATTCAAGCCAATAGCACCTATCAGGTCGCCGATACCTTTTCCAAGGTGCTTGGTGCGCATACAGTGAAGTTTGGCGGCGAGTTTCATGCCGATCAGGTCAACGGCGCGCCCATCGCTCAGTTCAACGGCAGCTTTGTTTTCTCTGGCACGGAAACGGGTGTCGATTTCGCGGATTTCCTAATCGGTATCCCTAGCCAATACAACCAGAGCCAGCTCAATCCCTTTTATGCCCGCAACAAATACGCCGGTCTCTTTGCGCAGGATAGTTGGCGCGTACGTCCCAACCTGACGCTCAATGCTGGTCTACGGTGGGACCGTGTCACGCCCTGGACGGAGAAATACAACCAGATATCGACCTTCGTGGCCGGGGCGCAGTCCGAAGTCTTTCCGGGAGCGCCTCCGGGCATTCTCTACCCTGGAGATCCCAGCGTTCCCAACACGCTTGCTCCGGTCAGCGAGCTGAATTTCGCGCCGCGCATAGGGCTGGCGTGGTCCCCCCAAGCGGCTTCGGGCAGCTTCCTCGGAAAGCTCCTGGGTGCACCGGGAACGACCAGCATCCGGGCGAGCGTGGGCAATTTCTACACCGCGATTCCGGCGCTCTCGATCAGCGTGCTGGCTGCCAACGCTCCTTACGGTACGACGTACACCAGCCCGGCGCCGCCGCTGTTCGCGACACCCTTTGTCACGGCAGCCAACGGACAGAATAACGGCCAGCCTTTTCCGTACACGTTTGCCCCGCTGAATTCCTCGCGCAGCCATCCGGATCCGGATATCAATTGGAGCACATATGAACCAATCAGCGGCATCCCTGGGTACGATATCCACAATCGCACCCCGTACACGGAGGAGTGGGGGATTTCCGTCGAGCGTCAGGTTGGACCGAAAACGGTCTTGAGCGCAAGCTATCTGGGAACCTCGAGCCATCGCCAATTGGTGCTGGTTGAACCGAACCCCGGCAATCCGGCGTTATGCCTAAGCCTCAGCCAGACGAGCGAGGTGCAGCCGGGAACGCCTACATGCGGGCCGGGCGGCGAGGATTTGGTGTACTACCCCATCTCCGGGGGGCAGGTGAATGGAACGCGTGGCCCACTCGGATCGAACTTCGGCAGCAATGCGCTCCAGTCCACCATCGGCGGCGCCAACTATAACGCGCTTGAGCTCAGCGCCCGGCATACCAGCGGGCGCCTCGAATTCTTTGGCTCCTACACCTACAGCAAGTCGATGGACCAATCGTCGAACATCGGCGAAGAGGTCAACCCCTTCAACCCCGCACTCAGTTATGCCATCTCCTCCTTCGATGTGAAGCACAACTTCGTGGTCAGCTATGAATACCAGTTGCCCTTCGATCAGTTCTTTCATTCCAATCGACTCAGCAAGGGATGGTCGCTTTCCGGGATCACCCGCGTCGCCAGCGGTTTTCCGGTAACCATGGTCAATAACGGTGACAATTCGTTGATTGGGACCAATCCCAACGGCGTCAACAACAGCAGCATCGATGAACCCGACTACAACGGCGGCCCGGTTCACCTGGGAAAAAATCCCCGCAACAACGGAAATATGTTTTTCAACACAAATTCCTTCAGCATGAATGCGCTGGGGGAGCCGGGAACCGCCAAGCGGCGGTTCTTCTACGGTCCGGGCGCGCAGAACTATGACATGGCCCTAGCCAAGAGCCTCCCGTTCAACGAATCGAAGTCTCTGCTCTTTCGCGTGGAGGCCTTCAACGTCTTCAACCACACCCAATTCAATGGACCGACATCCGTGGATGGCAATATCGGAAGCTCAACCTGGGGTCAAGTAATCAGCGCCGCTCCCCCGCGCATTATGCAAGGCGCAATCAAGTTTTCATTTTAGGATTGAGAACGACAGCTCAGTTCTCTCGCCGCCAATCTCAACGAGTCTGCTAGCGGGCTGCGGAAAACTGTAGTGGTTCAGTTTGAATCCACAGAGACAGAGTCAGATCAGTAGTTTCCGAATTGCCGGTTTAACACCCAAGTGGATCTGACGAGTGCATTCGTGAACACTAGCCGACTTCACGGGACTTATCGAGATTTGCGCCGGAGTGTCATCGTCGTTCGGGGAATTTCGAGCCTTACACACGCGGCGTGCGAATGAAGACTTTGGCGCGAGAATAGAATGATGCCTTGAAGCGCTTACTATCTGGGAGGATATCCGTGGAGACCGGTGACTGCCGCATGTGCCTTTCGAAAGGCGTACTCCTGCAAAATAGCCACTTCATGCCGCGGTCACTCTATTCGCTCTTCCGTGCCGGCAATCTCCATCCTGTGCGGTTTTCCCGCGAGAAGATGGCCCAAACGTCCGAGCAGGTGAAGGACTATGTGTTTTGCGGCGATTGCGAGAAAACCTTCAATCGTGACGGAGAGAGCTGGATTCATACATTGTTTGCGACGCTCGGTGGACCATTTCCACTGCGGGATCGGCTCCTCAAGCAAGCGCCTGTTGACGACTGTGGTGATGTGAAGATCTTCGCCGCGGCTAAGAACCCCGAACTTGATGTTCTGAAGCTTACCCACTTCGGCTGCGGCGTATTCTTCAAAGCCGCTGTCCATCCGTGGCACGGTGATCCCGGGAAACCCTATATCGAAATGGAGCAAAATGAAATCGAGGCGCTCCGTCAGTACCTTCTCGGAAAGAGCGCCCTGCCGAAGACAATGGCGCTCTGTGTCACCGTCGATTCTGCGCCCGTTGTGTGGCAGGCCATGATCGAGCCTTACCGGGCAGAACCGCTCCTCGGATTCAAGCGGTATGTCTTCTACGTGCCCGGTGTGTTCTTCCAGCTCTGCATCGGGAATGGCGTTCAAGAGAAGATTGCGACGTGCGTCAACGGGAGTCTCGACGGGCCGGTGCTCTACGAGAACGTGTCGATCTCGATGCGGAACACCGGGCGCGAGGAATTGAAAGATGCCGAGCGGCCAAAGAAGCTGTTGGACATGATGACCGATCTCGAAAAGAAAGGGCTGAATATCCGCCTGGGCGATTAGGCAGGGATACACATATACACATGGTCAGTGGCACGATGTCAGTCCTCGCACTGCTTTTCTCAATAGCCTCGTTCGCATACGTAAACTACAATCGGCGCGTAAAACTCCTTCTACCTACCGGAAGGGTGATTGGTGTGTGCTTGATCCAGACATTTGTTCCTAATCTTTACTCGCGTTAAACCCCGATTCCAGGATTTCGGGATAATTTAGGGGATCGATCGAGGCATATCTCGTCCAATTCTTCACGCGATCAATGACGTGGGCTAGTTCGTGCAGAATAATTGTCGAGAAGGAAACGCGATCTGTAAGGCCCGACTCCACTAGCAGTGGAGACAGCGTTATAGAGTACGGCCCTGCAGTCCTGATTCTCGGGAATGAGGCTGCCAACGAATTGCGGTCTAGCCGCTGGACATCAAATCTGACGTCCAAGGCTTGTGGCTTATGCCTCGCAATCAGTGCCTCTATTTCGTGTCCCTTCAGCAATGCCCCAAGCTGCTCCAACTCGCCTTGTTTAACTTCGATCATGCGTCCCCCTTGACCTACTGTAACTTGGCGAGTCGGCGGATCCCTCCCGAAAAACGCCCCAGCGTCTGCTGATTTCCGGTGGGCGGCTTTCCACTTGCCGAAGACATGGGTCGATGGCTCAGTGAGTGACTCGTAGCATTCCCTTCCCTTCAGGTTTCATTCTTCGATTCTAACGAGCTAGCCGGGGGGGTTATCGCTGACTGTCGGGAATCCATCGATATTGCCGTCGAAAATGCGGAACGTTAAGTAACGGCCTTGACGCCCGTTTTGGATGACCCAATCGACACCTTTCTCAAAAGCGAGTGGGAAAAGCTTCAGGGCCACTTCACGGTCGGAGTCCTTCTTCAATATAGCAACTGCGGTTATCTGAATCTGCTCCTGCGAAAAGAAGAAGGCCGACGACATCGTCATTGGGTATTGGATGTCAGATTCCTTCTTCGCATGCGTGAATAGCTTTCTGAACCTAGGAAGAACAAATTCAAGAATCTTCGATGTGAGTACTTCGATTGTCGCCTTCACAATGGGCTCGCGAATGAAGACGGCAAAAGCGATTAGATCTTCGCGTCGAATGTCAAGAGCGGTTGTTCCCTGGATCCCTTCGACGGGAAATACGGGATGTCCCTCGGTGCGCTCACCGCTCTCCCTGGAACTGAGGCCGACTAAGCCTAACCCGGCCATATCTTCATCAATACCTTCCATCGCCTCCATGTAAAGTTGCATCAAGGCGAATCTCCCATGCGACACAAGCTGGTAGCCGTCCGATTCACCATGGTTTCTCTGTCCACTCTCAACCATCCTTCCATTTGACCACAAAGTGGCTTCGGCAATACGAAACCCGCACGACTACGACGAAGGGCCAACAACATATGGAGGAGGCGCAGTTTATCGGTGGCTGAAGCGGGCCGAATACATACGCACAGTGGATGAAGCACGCCGGAAGGTGTGGTGTCCGCTAGGCAACGATCTACGTTCGGAGGGTGCAGTTCGGCGACGTGGATAGCCTGCTCCGAGATTGTGGTGCAGGGCCACAGGACGATTCGATCGAAGATGCCAATTGATGGAAAATCCGACTCCAGAACGGCTATTCAAGTGGACGGATTCACTGGCTGAACGAACCGGACAATTCCAGCCACCTATCGAGCTGTTCAAGATCGCACAACTTCTAGACGTGAGACTGGTGCGATTGCAATTAATGTTTCCCCTAGGCGCAATCATTGCCGTCGATGGCGGCTTCGAGATTTATCTGCGGGGTATTCGGAAGGACGGCGTTGACCTGTCAGCCGCAGACCAAGCCGATCTGCTGACTACCCGCCAACGCTCCACACTGGCTCACGAGATTGCCCACACGGCGTTTTATAAACGTCTGAAACCAAGCCTAGACCAAAGCCAACGCAGCCATTCAATGGCGTCAGGAACTTGAGGAGCACTGCGCCGCCGCCGCTGGCCGGATCTTGGTCCAACAACGATGCTCCAGAGAGAAATTCAGGGCCGCGCTGGCTCCGCAGATCGCATTGACGCTGAGTTTATTCTCGATGAGGTCAGACTCTTCCGCGTATCGCCCGAGAGGCTGATTGAACGTCTTCGCTGGGTGGCGCGTCCAAATTCGTCCACCCGCTGCATTGTGCTCGCGAGGCGAAAAGCTCAAGGCGTCGAAGTCGCCGTCTTCGAAATCGATGGCCTCCGATGCATGGCAGTCATCTGCGCTGACTTCTGGTACGCGTCATCCTTCTGCACCGCTGCACCAGATCCCGATATCGTGCTGCTTCCGTCATTTTCATTCAGTCAACGACCTATACCCTCGATGACAAAGGCACGCTGGCGGCATGTGGCGATTGCGCGCTTATGAGTTTGCTGTTTTTGTCGGTATCAGCGAGTGGGCATATCCAGTTGCCTGGCGCGGCCGCCCCAGCAGTGACGTGGCGGGATTTGCACATCCAAACCCGATAGAAGTCGCTGGCTTGTATCGGGCGCTCGGGCAGCGTCGGGTTCGCGCATTCGAATTGGATATGGCTGCCTTGCCTGATTTGAGGGCAAACCGCAATCAGCGGGGCTTTAACGCTACCGATCCTCATTCGGGAGAGTAACTGCCGTGCCGAACTCTCGATGAACGCCAAATCGCCAAAGCACTCACCGACAATGAAGCGCGATCCACTTGTCCGTATAGTCGGCTATTCGGACAATGACACCTTACTAAACGCCGATCCTACCTGTGGATTCAGAGTGACCTACTGCCGGAAATACGAGTGAGTGGACAGCCGAGCATACAAGATCTATCGTCCCTCATTGCCGGCCCACACATCCATTAGCGCCTCGCTCGTTGCTTCGGCGCATTTTTCCGCACCCTCAGCGCGCGACCGCCAGGTAGACGCCGAACCACCGTTGCGCATCGCCCCATTGCCGGCGCGGGGCGAAGCACGCCCGGTCGAGCAAAGCGAGCACATCGTCGTCCATGAACTTGTAGCTGTTCTCGGTATGAATGCTCTCGCCCCGCTTGAAGAGCACATCCAATTCAAGCGCTTTGATCGAGACCCGCTGCGTGATCAGGCTCTCGAGATGCATCTCGATGCGCGACGGATGCGCATTCCAAACGGCGCGGTGGCGAAAGAGTTGCAGCTTGAAGTTGGCGCCGAGCTCGCGGTTGATGCGCGCGAGCGCATTCAGATTGAAGGCTGCTGTGATTCCCGCGGTGTCGTTGTAGGCGGCCAAAAGGCGCCGCGAATCTTTTACCATGTCGGCGCCCAGGAGCAATCCATCTCCCGGGTTCAACTGGGCACGCACTCCGCGCAGAAAAGCCAGCGCATCGGTGGGCGCAAAGTTCCCAATACTCGAGCCGATATAGAGAACCAGCCGCCGCCCGGAGCCGGGTGCGCGGCGGAACTCAAACTGCCCCAGACCATCGTTATAATCGCAGACCCGAGGTTCGACCGTTACTCCGGGCAGATCGCGTTCGAGCCGCGTCTTTGCTTCTGCGAGAGCGCTCGCGGATACATCGATGGCCGCATAAGTGACACCGCCTTGCAGCTTTACGGCGGCCTTTAGCAACAGCCCTGTTTTGGTAGCCGTGCCCGCTCCAAGCTCGATGACGGTGAGTCGTTGGCCTTCGGCCGCGAGCGCCACAATTTCCTCGGCGTGCTGAACGAGAATGCCTCTCTCTGTCCGCGTGACATAGTATTCAGGTAGCTCGGTGATCGCTTCGAAGAGACGTGATCCCTCGGAGTCATAGAAGAGCCAGGGAGACAGGGTCTTGGGCCGAGCGGTCAGACCGCGATAGACCTCCGATCCAATCGGAGTGTCGAGAGCTCGGGGCAGTTTGGCGATTGGCGTGGCGGTCATTCTAGACGTTCTCCGGTTAAGACACTCTTCTACCCATCTGCCAGGCGAATGCCGGAAAACTGCCAGCGCGTCGCAGGCGAGAAGAAATTTCGGTATGTGGCACGAATATGAGATGCAGGTGTTACTGCCGAGCCTCCGCGCAGCACCATCTGACCGGACATGAATTTGCCGTTGTATTCACCGAGGGCTCCAGCGGAGGGGCGAAAGCCGGGATAGCCAAAGTACGCGCTCCCTGTCCACTCCCATACATCGCCGAAGATCTGCATCGGGGTTCCCAGAAACGGCTGGCGAGAGGCCTGAGGATGCAGGATTCCATCCTCCAGCAGATTTCCCGTGGCCGGTAAAGGCTGGGCAGCTACCTCCCACTCCTCCTCACTAGGCAATCTCTGCCCTGCCCAGCGGGCAAACGCATCCGCCTCAAAATAGCTGACGTGGCAGACCGGTGTAGCCAGCAGGTCATCGAGATCGCTCTCGCCGCGCATGGTGTAGACCCGCCGCTTGCCATCGCGTTTTCCCCAGTAGAGCGGCGCTTGCCACTGCTCCGCCTTGACCATATCCCAGCCGGCGGAGAGCCAAAACTCCGGGCGTCGATAGCCCCCATCTTCCATGAATTCCAGATACTCCTCGCAGGAGACAAGGCGCGAACGAAGACGAAAGGGCCGCAGGTAGACCGGGTGTCGCGGCAACTCGATATCGAAGGCGAAACCTTCGCCGGCGAATCCGATGTCGAACAATCCGCCTTCATACTCCACCCAATCCGCCGCTCTGTTCACCCGATCCTGCCTGGAGCTTGGCGCGATGGTGCCGTCGATGTAAGCGGGCTGCAGGGGGTTCGTCCAGAGAGCGTGTTTGATATCGGTCACGAGCAGCTCCTGATGTTGCTGCTCATGATGGAGGCCAAGGACGATCCTCTGCACAACCTCCTGAGAAGGGTCGTTCTGTATCAGCTGCTGGATTCCCTCGTCCACATGCCGGCGGTAGCTGAGGATCTCCTCGACGCCAGGCCGGGAGAACGAGGCGCGCAGTTTTTTCTCCGGTTGATCCGAGATGGAATTGTAATAGCTGTTGAAGAGCCAGCGAAAATTCGCATCGTATTCGCGGAAGGAAGGGAGGTATTGGCTGAGCAAAAAGGTCTCAAAGAACCACGTGGTGTGTGCCATATGCCACTTGGCAGGACTGGCCTCAGGCAAGGATTGCACCATCATGTCTTCTGCGGAAAGCGGTTGACAAAGCCTTTCGCTCTGCTGCCGCACATTTGAAAACGCTTCTCCGAGCAGAAAGGCTTCAGTGACTTCCCGGGCTGGGATCATGGACGCAGGTTCCTTCTTTTAGGTGGTTCGTCTCGGTAGGCACTGGATTTAGATTCTTCTCGATGACCATCCGGTGCATCTTTAACAACTGAGCGATGGGCCTGCATTTGCGTGGTCCCTTGATTTGGCTCTTCTTTATCCGGTTTTCCTTTGGCTGAAGTCTGTCCGCTCTCTCTTTGTTAGAGAACCGAATCGCCGGTGCGTTGCCTGCCACGTCGATTTTTAAGAATGAGTGCTAAGCGCCCTGGCCAGTAGATACGCCGCGCCCGCGGCGATGCCTCCGATCACAACCGTCTGGATAGCGCTACGCAGTCCCCCCGATCCCGTCAGCCGTCCTTTCACCCCGCCGAAAACAAAGAGCGCTACAAGGGTAATGGCCACCGAAGCCGCGAGCGCCGTTGGCAAGTTGTCGAGCGCTATGTAAGGCGCCAGCGGCACCAGGCCTCCCACCACATATGAAAGCGCGATCGTCAACGCACTCCGGCTCGCCCGGTTGGAGTGCGGCTGTTCGAGGCCGAGCTCAAAACGCATCATGAAGTCGACCCAAGCCTGGGGTTGACGCTTGAGCGCTTCAAGCACCGGCTCGCTTTCCTGCCTTTCGACCCCATACTGCTCGAAGATCTCGTAAATCTCTTCTTCTTCATCCCGCGTGCGCTCTATAATTTCGCGCTCCTCGCGGATGCGCTCACTGGCATAGTGCTCGGCATCGCCTTGTGCAGCTAGAAAGCCTCCGAGACCCATCGCGATCGATCCGGCGGCGATCTCGGCCAGCCCGGCGAGCACCACCAGATGCGGCGAACTGACCGCTCCCGACAACCCGGCCGCAAGGGCAAAGGGAACCGTCAACCCATCGGCCATGCCGATCACGACATCGCGTATTAGCTCGGTCGACTCGAAATGCCCCTCAACGTGTGAGTGAGGAGCGCGTTGAAGGGTCTCGTTGGGCATCAGGGCAGTTTATAGCATTTTCACTCGTTAATTATGTTGTGGCATGCATTGGATTACGGTTGGAGAGGATGCGCCGGGCAACAAATTATGTAATTATCCGCAGTAAGGCGCGTTTTATAGGTAGCCAGGCGGCTCCGGGACGCCGTCGTTCGACCGGCCGGGAATTTTCCTCTCCGGAGGACTCTTTTGAGGAAATTAACTCCACTCGCCGTCCTTCTTGTTCTCTCGGGATCGCTCGCGCTTCCCCGTGCTTCGACTGCTCAGGACGATGGGCAGAATGACGAGGCGGCCGGCATCGTCCAACTCTTCGGCGAGGGGAATGGACTGAGTGGCGTGGTCACCACGGCCCAACCCGGCAATTTCATGATCCGCACCGATGACGGGGAAAGCTATAAAGTCTTCTGGGGCCCCAACACACACTTCATGAAAGATCGCCAGCCAGTCGAGGCGAAGGTAATCCGCGTCGGGGACATGCTCGTCGCTGCGGGCGAGGTCAACAGGAGTGCCAAGACCGTGGGCGCCGTCTTCCTCTATGACCTTGATGCAGCGGAAGTGAGCAAGGCCCGCGCGGGGTTTGGAAAGACCTGGACTGCGGGGAAAGTCACCGCGATCCACGATTTGAAAATCACCATCGAGGAGGCTGGCGACCAAAAAGCGGAGGTCGTCGCTGTTGACGAAAACACCTCCTTTCGCCGGCGCAAGGAGAGCGTCACCTTAGCCGACGTGAAGGTCGGCGACTTCATCAGCGTGCAGGGCACCCCACGCAACAATGCCTTCCTTGCCCGCGTCCTGCGTCTCATGGAAACGGATTCAGGGCCGAATTTCGGGATTTCGGGTATCGGACCACCAGACTTTTAACGCGGGTCAGCGTCTGTTATGTAACAGTCCCCGGTGAGTTCCTGGGAGTTTCTTTGACTATGACGAGGTTTTGGCTGTGCACGGAATAGGAGCCGGGTTTGGACGGATCGGACGAGGGCGGACTGTGGCCCTGCTCGTTCTGCTGGCCTCCTGGCCGCTGCCTGCCTTGCTCGCACAAGTGGCCGCGCCGCCTGTGCATGAAAGTAGTCCAATCACGGCTCCTCCGCAGGCACCGAGTCCGGCCGGCGCCCCCTCGAAGGAAGCGGCGCCCGGTGGCATAGTCCACGGGACGGTGAAGTCGGGCGCGATCCCGCTGCCCGGAGTCGGCATTACCGCGACCAATACGTTAACCGGTCAAAAATACTCGACGACGACGGACGCCAACGGCGTCTATTCGATGACGATTCCAGCCAATGGCCGCTATGTGCTGAAGACCGATCTCATCGCATTTGCGCCGGTGACTAAGGAAGTCTTGCTGACGGCAGGCGCCGCCCCGGTTACACAGTCGGCCGACTTTTCGCTCATTCTTGCCTCGCACGCCGAACAGCAGACGGGGCGGCCGCCGGGCAACTTCCGTCGCTATGCGGGGGCTCGGGCCGGGGCTGGGGGAGCAGGAACGCAGAACCTCGACCTGCTCGAAGCCTTGGCCGGGGCCGCGGATGCTGGCACCGATACCGGGGCGGCGGGAGCGGCGCTGCCTTCGTTGGCCAACAACGCCGACTTCTCCGATGAATCGGTTGCCGTCAGCGGGCAGGCAGGGAACACCAGTCCGTTTGCCGGCATCGACATGGACGCGCTTCGCCAAACGGCGGCGGCTAGCGGCTTGGGGGGCGGACCGGGAGGTGGACCGGGAGGTGGCGGCGGACCAGGCGGCGGTGGGCCGGGAGGCGGAGGCGGCGGCTTTGCAGGCGGAGGAGGCTTCGGCGGGCGGGGCGGAGGTGGTTTTGGCGGACGGGGCGGCGGGGGAGGCGGTTTTGGCAACTTCCGGAATTTGAAGGCAAATCAACCGCACGGCGCCTTTTTCTGGACCGGCGCCAACAGCGCGCTCAATGCCAGTCCCTTCCCTCTTCGCGGCCAGCCATCGGTCCAGCCGAGTTATGCGCAGAATCAGTTCGGGTTTACCTTTCTCGGATCGCCGTACGTTCCGCGCATATTGACGCACGATAGTAAGGACGTCATCTTCTTTACGATCTCCGGGCAGCGGTCGTCTTCACCCTTCGATCAGTACGGTACGGTGCCCACGGCCGCCGAACGCGGAGGGAATTTATCGGGCCTGACAGAGGACGGTGTGCCAGTTACGATCTACGATCCAACAACCGGCCAGCCTTTCAACAACAACACCATCCTCCCCGACCGCATCTCGCAGCAGGCTGCCGCCCTGTTAAATTACTTCCCGCTGCCGAATCTGCCGGGAACGGTGCAGAACTACCAGCGCCTTACCTCGGAGCAGAGCAACACGACCAAGGTCGGAGTGCGCTACATTCGGTCATTCGGCAGCGGCAGCAGCAGCGGGCGCGGCGGCTCGCCTATCGTCGGCCTCGTGCGGCAGTATCTCGGCCAAGGCGGCACCGCACTTCGCCAGAACGTCAACGCCAACTTCAATTACAGTCACTCGGCAGCCGATCAACTCAATCTCTTCCCCTCGCTTGGAGGCAAGAAGCAGACCCATCAGTACTCGTTGGCGTTGGGCTATTCGCTCGGCAAAGGACGCTTGACGAATAGCCTTACGCTCAACTGGAACCGCACCCAGTCGCAGCTTATCAACTACTTCACGAATACGACTGACATCGCCACCCAGATCGGGCTCGCAGGGCTGCCCACGGATGCGCGTCTCTTCGGCTTACCCAATCTCACGCTGAATCAGTTCACGGGCATGAACCAAGTGCAGCCGAACTTTCAAACCAACCAAACCATCTCTCTCTCTGAGACCAGCTCCTGGATCCATAAGAAGCACAATATTCGGTTTGGTGGAGATCTCCGCCGCGTCCATCTCGATATGCTGGGCGACACCGCCAACGCGACCGGCACCTACACCTTTACCGGTCTCTTCACCGAGCAACCCGGAGCAAGCAGCGGTGGCGGGGTGCCCACGTCCTCCGGCTCTTCATTGGCCGATTTGTTGCTTGGTCTGCCGCAACAAACTTCGCTGCAGGCGCCCTACCAGACCTCTTATCTGCGGGAGAACGTCTGGGATACCTTTGTACAAGACGATTGGCGGGCGACCGCGGCTCTGACGCTGAACTTCGGCCTGCGCTACGAATACTTCTCTCCTTACTCGGAGAAGTACGACCGGCTCTCCACTCTGGATACGGGAAACGATTTTGCTTCGGTCGCAACCGTGCTCTCGAACGGCATTGGACCCTATACCGGAAAATATCCGCGCGACCTTGTCTATCCCGAGCACGACAACTTTGCCCCGCGGATCGGCTTTGCCGTGCGCGCTTTCAAAGACACGGTGGTGCGCGGAGGCTATGGCATCAACTATGCCGTGGGTCAATATGTGAAGTTCGTGCAGAATTTTGCCTTTGAGCCACCCTACGCGGATGTGCAGACCAACGAGGCCACTTCGGGCGCGAGCATTACGCTTGCCAACGGCTTTCCTGCGCCGCAGACCGAGGGCAACTACGCGGTCAACAAGTACTATCGGTTGCCCTATGTCCAGGCCTGGAACCTGAATATCCAGCGCACGATTCCCGGCGGTATCGTGCTCAACTTCGGCTACAACGGCTCCAAGGGTACGCGTCTCGATATTGTCGATGCCCCGGGGCGGACCGCGACCGAGTCGCTCAGTGGCGTGCTCTATGACTACGAGAATTCCACCGCCTTCTCCAATTACAACGCTCTCACGGTCAGCGCGCGGCGGCGGCTGCACAATGGCATATCCTTGGGTGGAACCTATACATATGGTCACTCGATCGACAATGCCAGCTCGATCGGCGGCAGCGGAGGCACGGGCCTGACGGTCGCGCAAAACTGGCAGGATCTGCTGGCCGAGGAGTCGAACTCGAGCTTCGACGTACGCCAAAAGTTCACCGGAAACTCGCTCTATGAACTGCCCTTTGGACCGGACACGCATCTGCTGACGACGGGAAAGTTGGGTCATGCGCTCAGCAACGTTTCTCTCTCAACAACTTTCACTTTCGCGACTGGGACTCCGCTCACGCCAAGCTATGCGGCGGCAGTGGCGGACGTCGCCCGCGGCAGCACAGGCTCGCTGCGTCCCGACCGCGTTCCCGGCGTGTCTCTGACGGCCGGCGGCGGCTCGCTCACCAATTGGTTCAACAAGAGCGCTTTTGTGAGTCCCGCGAATGTCTATGGAACGGCTTCGCGGTTCTCCATCCCCGGACCGGGCACCGTCTCCGTGAATGGGTCGCTGTCGAAGACCATTCGCTTCAACGAAACCCGTACGTTCGAGATGCGCGCCACCGCCGACAATGTCTTCAACACCGTCCAATACGCCGGCGTGGATTCGACTCTCGGTTCGGCGACCTATGGGCAGGTAACGTCAGCTGGCACCATGCGTCAATTTACCTTCACCGCTCGATTCAGGTATTAGAGGGTACAGCATGAAAAAGACTGGCCATCTCCGCGGCTTCACCGGAATCGCACTCGCGGCGCTGATACCGCTCTCGCCGGCCGCGCAACAGCAGCCCCAACCCCAGCCGCAGCCGCAATCCCAATCCCAGTTGCAGTCCCAGTCGCCGCCGAGTTCCTACACACTCAAGGTCAATAGCGACCTGGTCCTTACCAACGTAGTGGTCCGCGACAAGACGGGAGCGGTCGTCCAGGGCCTCACCGCCCAGGATTTCACCATTGAGGAAAACGGCAAGCCGCAAGAGATCACGAGCTTCGACTTTGAGAACGTCGATCGGGCGGCGCCGCTTAGTGAGGCCACGATCAACGGCAAGTCTCCCAACGGCATCCTCGGCAACATGAACCGCATCGCCACCTCGGAGCAGTTGCACAATCACCGCCTGATCGTGATGTTCTTCGACATCACGTCGATGCAGCCCGAAGATCTGGAGCGTGCCCAGGATGCCGCGCGCAACTATATCGCCAAGCAAATGCAACCGGCCGACCTTGCCGCGGTGGTATCGCTTGACAGCTCCCTCTCTCTCGATCAGGACTTCACGACCAGCAAAGAACTGCTTCTCAAGGCGGTGAACGCCTACTCCGGAACAGAGGGGTCAGGCTTTGAGCTGGGAGCTACGAGCACCACGAACCAGGTGGAAGACACTTCGTCATTCACGCCCGACGAAACAGAGTATAACGACGTCAATACCGACCGCGAGCTCTTTGCCATTGGAGACATTGCGCACTCGCTCGCATATATCAATGAGAAAAAATCCCTGCTCTATTTCTCTGGGGGTATTCAGCGCGACGGCATCGAGAATCAGGCCTCGCTCCATACCGCCGTCAATGCCGCGGTGCGCGCCAACCTCTCCATTTACTCAGTGGACGCGAGAGGACTCCAGGCTATCTCCCCCCTGGGCGATGCCAGTACCGGCAGTTTGCGCGGGAGCGGCGGCTACAACGGCGCGGCATTGCAGAATAATCTCGACTCCAACTTCAACACGCAGGAAGTGATGGCCACCCTCTCATCCGATACCGGAGGAAAGGCCTTCTTCGATTCCAACGACTTCTCGCCGGCCTTCGAGCGCATCCAGCAGGACACTTCCGCCTATTACGTCATCGGCTTTCGCTCGACCAACACCAAGCGTGACGGCAGCTACCGTAGACTGACCATCAAGCTGAATCGCGCCGGCCTCAAGCTTGAGTACCGTCCGGGCTATTATGCGCCCGCCGACTTCCAGCATTCGACCAGGGAAGACCGCGAGCGGGAACTCCAGGAACAACTGGCAAGCGACCTTCCGGCCACCGATGTGGAGCTCTACCTGCAGGCCTACTACTTCCGCGGCGACAATGGAACCGGAGCCGGACGCTACTATGTGCCCGTCTCTCTGATCGTGCCGGGCTCGCAGATCCCGTTCATCAAGGGCGGCGACCGCAGCAAAGCTACGCTGGACATCATCGGCGAGGTGAAGAACACCGCCGGGCAGGACATCGCCGACATTCGCCAGACGGTGAAGCTCGCCGTCGACCAGTCGCAAGAAGTCTCGCGCAAGAATATCCAATACTCCACCGGCTTTTCTTTACCCCTGGGCAAGTACCATCTGAAGTTTGTCGTACGAGAGAACGAGACCGGCCGCATGGGCTCCTTTGAAACCGACATCAACTTGCCCGACCTGAAAAAAATGCCGCTCAAGCTCAGTTCCGTGGTCCTGGCTAGCCAGCGCCAGCCCGCCACCAAGAAGGACGCGACGGATCCGCTCTCAAATGGCGGCTTTACCTGGATTCCGAATGTGGCCCACGTCTTCCGCACGGATCAGCATCTTTACCTGCTCTACGAGGTCTACGATCCGGACGCGCCCAAGGTAGCCCGCACCTCCGCGGACGCCGACCGGCCCGGGGCTCGTTCACCGGAAGGGACGACGGCCCCCATCCAGGTCCTCACCAGCATTGAATTTCTCGAAGGGACGAGCAAAGTCTTTGAGACACCGCCGGTGCAGGCGACAGCTCTTAACGTCCCGAACCGCAACGCCGTGGCCTTTGCCTTCGACATCCCCCTGAGCCGGCTCAAGCCCGGCGTCTACATTTGTCAGGTCAATATCATTGACGATACTGGGGGAACTTTCAGCTTTCCTCGCCAGGCATTGCTGGTGCGCCCGGCGGCGGTGGCCGCTGCCTCCAACCCCTCCGCGCCGGCGACGCCTGCCCCTGGGGCGGCGACCCCTGCACCTGCCGCGGCATCGAGCGGAGCGCCGCCGGCTCCCGCCGCCGCCGTTCGATAGTTAGGGCCGATAGCTAGGGCTGGTAGGTCAGGGCTTTAGCCCTGACTGACTCCTTGAAATAGCGGGGGTGCCTTCCCGGCTGCCATGGATCGTAGCCGCGCGCGAAAGCTTCACGCGCGGCTATGGGAGGATGGCTATAGGTCCAAAACACCACAAAGGGATTGGGGTCTGGGTAGTCGAGCGATTCCTCTCCCAAACGCTGAAAGGATTGCGCGGCGATTCTTTGTGGATTGGCTACCAGGCCGTGAATGACTTCTTGTCCAAAAACATCTGCTTCATGTTCCTGCCCGCGGCTAATGATGTTCGCAACCGGATCGGCCAGAAAGCTCAGGATCCCGAGTACGAGCAGCAGCAGGGCGGCGGCTCCCCAGTCCTCGAGTGAAGCGATACCCCAGCGGGCGCCCCAGCGCCGCACTAGAAACTTTGCCATGTGAAAGCCCACCCAAAGGAAGAACAGCGAGAGTGCCGAGCCGATAACCAGGCCTCTCTGGATGTGGTTGAGAACGTAGTGGCCGAGCTCATGCCCGAAGATGAACAGAATCTCCCCGGTGGGAGAGCTCTTGATCGTCGTATCCCACACTACGACTCGCTTGGAAGCGCCAAACCCGGTGACATAGGCGTTGGACCCGGTCACCTTTTCGCTGGCCTTCATCAGGAACATGCGCGAGGGCGGAATAGAGATGCCCGTTTTCGCGACCACCCGCTCGAGCTGGACGACGAGCGCCGGATTGGTCTGGGCCAGAGGCTGGAAGTGATTGAACAGCGGATCGATCACGACCGGCAGAACGAAGATCACGAAGACTTGGGTGGGCAGCGTCAAGACCCAGAACCAGAGCCACCAGCGGCGGGATCTTCGAATGATGGCGAAGAGAATCGCGAGGACCAGGGTGCCCGAGAGCAGATCGATCGCAAGCCCTTTGGCCCAGTCGCCAAACCAACTCGGCCAACGCTGAACCGACTGGTCGTAACCGAGCGAAACGTGGTGCGCAACCAGCGCCGGCGGCAGGCTCAGCAGTGCAATCAAGAGCAGCAGCAAGGGAGCGAAACACAGGCCTTGCAGCCATTTTCTAGGGGTGAGGGAGGCGGCCCAATCACGCTGACGAGCCGCCCAGCCGAAGGTGAGGATCGCGAGCAGTACGAGGATGTTCCATACCGGTGAAACAAAGTCCAAAGCTGTGCGCCAAAAATAGAGCGCACGGGCCTGGATGAGTTGGGCTGGCGGCAATGTATAGATCAGCTGCTGCCCTGTTTCGGGAACAGCGGACGCCGCGGCCGGCTCGAAGATTGGAGCGGCCGGCTGAATGGCTGCGCGGGCCGGGGTAGGGAAGAGAGTGCACAGAGCGAGCGCCGCGAGTAGACCGGCGGCGAGTCGAACGGGGACCTGCGTTTGTTTTCCCATTGCGATAATTCTGCTCGAACCTAGTCTAGGCGAACCAGGTATGCTTCGCCTTCACTCGGTTTGAGGTCTCGAGCCATTTCAAGCGCCCGGCCCTTGTCGTCATGCAATGGCCGGATGCGTACCCAAAACCCTGTTGGGCCGGCAAATTCAATGACGGTTGCGGTTTGGTACATGCGCCTCAAGTGATCGCGCAGCTCAAAGGCCTGCTTGTCATCCTTGAAGGCGCCCACCTGCACGCACCATCGGCCTCCCTCATCGAGCGGTGAAGGCGTGGCGAAGACATCGATCCGTACGCGCGCCACTCCCGGCCGCCAAACGCCAACCGCCTTGGCCGATGCCAGGGAAAGGTCCAGGATTCGACCGGCTACGAAGGGTCCGCGATCCGTAACACGTACAATTACCGATTGTCCGGTCGAGAGATTGGTGACTTGAATGAGAGTGTTCAGGGGCAGCGTGCGATGAGCTGCCGTGAGGGCGTTCTCATCGTAGATCTTACCGTTGGCGCCGGGGTGCTTGTCATAGGGTGGACCATACCAGCTGGCCAATCCCTCTTCCGTCGAAATAGGAGTGTGCGATCGCACGAAATCGGCATCTGCAGGGCTGTCGGCAATCGCTGCGTTCCCGGGCGGAAACCCGTTCTGAACTCCCGGAGCAAGAGAGGGGGGCGACGCGGGCGCGGTGGAGGGGGGAGGAGGGGGAGGAGGCGGAGGAACGGAGATTGCTTGGTTGCGATGACGGCATCCGGCGACGAGCATGAGCGAACAGCCCAGCAGGATGACTTTGAGCCCGGAGAGCTTGGAATCGACGCGAGCGACTGTGAGCACCCCGATCGATTGTCCCTTGTACATGAATCCGTTTTTCAACAAGCCCATTGGCGGACCCACTTCCTTCTCATCTTGCTTGGGCCAGGGCATTGAGGTCAATAAGCATGTGCGGATTTGAGCGATTGCGGTGCCTGATAGGTTATGAATCGGCGGGCAAATTGGGAGATGCATCTCTTATGCCAAATTCGGGCTCTAACCTGTGTAATCTACCGTTGCCCTGCCTTCTTTCGCTCTGGAAGAGCCCGGTATCCATTTGAAAGCGAGGAAGTATCGATTTGCGGAAGCCCCTGCAAGGCCGCGTAGCCGTCCCTTTGTTCCTTTTCTTGTTTGTTTGCTCCCACATGGCTGCGCAGAGCGATTCTCGCGCCGGGTTCCTGCCCGAAGTTGAAAGAGCTTCTGCGCTCGAGTCGTCCGAACCGGCATTGCCGGACGCGCCGCAGATCGCGAGCGGGCCGGCGAGCGTTGTAAGCGGAAGTACGCCCGCGACCGCGGCTCCCCCGGGCCGCTATGACCAGATCATCGACCCTGAATGGACGACGCAGGTAATGACGCCGGGTCAGAAAATTATCCTTTCGCTGCGGGAAAATGTTCGCCCGATCACGCTGATTCCCGGTCTCTACGCCGCAGGGTATGAGCAGTTACGGGGTACCCCTCCTAAGTATGGGAGCGATTCCGGCGCTGGCGCCGCGAAGTTCGGCGCAGCGATGGCTCGCTCTGGAAGCGTCCGCTTCTTTAGCGATGGAGTCTTTGCTCCGCTCTTTCGTCAGGATCCGCGCTATTACCGGATGGCTCACGGCAGCATCTGGCGCCGCGCTGGCTACGCTGCCGGGCGCGCTTTGGTGCGCCGCGGCGACGACGGCTCAAACCAGTTCAATTCGTCCGGCGTTGCGGGTCGTGCCGCCGCGGCGGTTCTTACGCTCGCCTACTACCCGCCGGTCAGCCGGACCACCGGCGTTGTATTCAGGACCTTTGGTGTCTCTATCGCCACGGATGCTGGCGGCAGCCTGGTCTTCGAATTCCTGCCGGACGTAGCGCGAAAGCTCCCCTTTGTTAAGAAATTTGAGATTGAGTAGTGTGAGCGATCGCGGCTGGCAGATTTCGAGGGTGAAATGCAATTCCTCAAGTCATGAAATGAAATGCGCGAATTTACGATGACGAGGCGCGCTCTCTTCCGCGCACTCCTGCTGAGTATCGCCGTCGCCGGACCAGGACCCCTTCGCGCGCAATCCCCACCTCTGGCGGTGCGTTCCGGCGCTCCATGGCGGGCGCAGCTCGTCCTTTGCGGAGGTGTGCCCCACCCGTCGAACGCGGCGGAAATCAGTCACAGCGACGCCGAGCTGCCCGCGCCTTCGCCGGCTCCAATAGCCGGCCGGCCGGAAATCCCCTCGGAGAATTTAGAATGCCTGCCGGGATTCTCGAGCCTCGCGGACGCGCGCCTGTGCTGCAGCGTCAATGTCAATCCATTCGCGCGATTCTTGAGTTCACAGTCCCTTCCTCTCACCGCGAAAGATAAGTTCATTCTGGCGGAGAAAAACATCCGCGACCCGTTCAATTTGCTGACCGTCGGAGGCGAAGCGGCGGTCAGTATCGGGAGCGACTCGCACACTGCTTATGGTCCGGGCATTCCCGGATTCGCCAAGTATGCCGGTGTCTCTTTGACCCAGGAGATGGTCGGCCAATTCTTCGGCACATTCCTGATTCCGTCCCTGGCGCACCAGGATCCGTACTACCGCCGGATGCCGAATCTGCCGGTCAAACGCCGGGTTCTTCACGTGTTCGACGCTGTTTTGATCTCCGAGAGCGATGAGGGGCAACGCATGTTCAACTACGCCACGGTCTTTGGGACCATCGGCACAAGCGCACTGGGAAACGTCTATGTCCCAGGCAGGGAGACAAATTGGGGAGCGAGCGCTGAGCGGGTCGCAATATCTCTGGCCACATACCCTATCGGCAACGCTGTCGCCGAATTTCTGCCGGATGTGGCGCGGCGGATCAATGTCAACGTCCTGCTGGTGCAGAGAGTGATCAACCGGGTGGCGATCGAGGAGGGTGCGGCTCCTGCGCAATAGGGGTGCAGGCGGCGGACGGGATCGTTCAAAAGAAGAAAAAACGGCAACCGGACCCAGGTCGTCACCGGTTGAGGCCTACCCCATTAAAGCGGAACATTGACCATCCGGCCGCGGTTTTACGCCGTTCGGCGGCTGGCGATTTTGTTTCCCGGCGGAACCCCCTATTCTTAAAGAGGTTAAGAGGCTCGGAAGCTGCCAACTGGGACGCGATGAGCCGAACAAACTGTGGTTGAATGCGGAAAAGATTCTCACGCCAGTATTGGCGCTCCGGGCTCCGGTATCACCCCACAATCCCAGGTTTGATATTTGATTTGTTATTTTTAGGAGATTCCATGTCAAAGACCGTCAAATACGCAGAAAAAGCTGTAACGCTTGCCGCCCGAGGTGCGTGGGCTGTTTTTGAACGGGTAAACCGCATCAGCCCCAATCCCTCCTTCACCCCCAAATGGTCCGACAAGCCGTTGTTGAAGTCTTACCAGAAGGAAAAACCGCCCCTTGGCTGGCCGCGGAGCACCGATTCGCTTTGCCCCAAGTGCGTCCCTGAGATCCGCCAGCAGATCATCGACGGCAAGCTGCCGCACGAGATCCTTCTGAATGAGAAGGTCGGCGAGATCAAGGCGCAGATCATCGAGCGCGATGGCAAGATCCTGATGGTGAAGGATTGCCCGAAACATGGTCATTTTGAAGACGTGATGGCGGTCGATACCGCCTTCTTCCAACACCTTGAAGAGGTCTTTCCGGGCCGCGACATTAGAGCTCACAATGACGAAAAACTGCACAACCACGGCACTTCGACGGTGACGCACGGGCGCGGATCGGTCTTGACGATCGATTTGACCAACCGCTGCAACATGATGTGCGATCCCTGCTTCATGGACGCCAACCAGGTCGGCTTTGTGCATGAGCTGACGTGGGAAGAGATCAAGACCATGCTGGACAACGCGATCACCATTAAGCCGCGCCGCCAGATGTCGGTTCAATTTTCCGGTGGGGAGCCGACGCTCTCTCCCTACTTCCTGGACGCCATCGCGTATGCCCGGAAGGTTGGTTACACCTCGGTACAGGCCGCCACGAACGGCATCGAATTCGCCAAGAGCAAGGAGCTTTGCCGCGCCGCCGCGGAAGCCGGCCTGCGGTATGCCTATCTGCAGTTTGATGGTATCGGCAATGCCGCCAACTCGCACCGCAAAGTCGGCAACCTCTTCGATGTGAAGCTGCAGGCGATCCACAACCTGCACGAAGCCGGCGTGGACATCGTTCCGGTCACGACCATCATCAACGGGATCAACAACGAACAAGTCGGTCACATCATCCAGTTCGCCCTCGATAACCCCAAGAAGATCAACTTTCTCAGCTTCCAACCCGTTTCCTTCACCGGCCGCGACGAGGGTATCAGCGACGAACGTCGGGCGGCGCAGCGCTACACGCTGAGCCACATGGCGCACGATGTGAAGAACCAGACGGGTTTGGGCGAGCCGACGCGCGATTGGTTCCCCATCAGCTTTATGAGCACCTTCTCCGATTGGGCCGATCTGGTGCATGGTCCGGACCGCGATTGGGGCCAGCTCTCCTGCGGATGCCATCCAAATTGCGGCATCGGCATGGCGCTGATGATCGACAAGGAAACCAAGGAAGCGGTTCCGGTCACGGCCTTTCTGAATGCCGACCGCTTGGCCAAGGACGTTGCCAAGATCAACGACGCGGCGCGGGGCAAGATCCTCTCCATCGCCGGTGTGAGCCTGGCCTTGCTGCGCAACTACGATCCGACCAAGTCGCCCACCCATTTCAGGATTTTCGATTTGCTGGCGAAGTTCGATAAGTGCTTTGGCGCAACTGGCCGCAGTTATGGCAAAGTGACCGGTGACCGCACCATGGCCGACATTGAACAGCGCCGGGCCGATCGCTGGAATTTCCTCTTTATCGCGGGCATGTGGTTCCAGGATCTCTTCAACTACGACTTCCGCCGCACCGAACAGTGCATCATCCCCTACGCGACGCAGGAAGGCGAGATCTCCTTCTGCGCCTACAACACGGGCGTTGGCTGGCGCAACATCATCGAGAAGATGCACATGACCTCAACTCTAACCAAGTGGTACGAAGAGCATGGACGGCATGAGATCTTCGCGGGCGGCAAAAAAGTGGGCCTGGGTGAAGCGCAGCACACGCTCGAGCTTAATCAGGAGCATGTCAGCGCCGCCGCCAACGACACGCTGGATAAGCTGGGTATCGCCAAGAACTCGCGGCAGGAGAAGCTGAAGGCGCGGGACACCAAGATCAAGCAGGATGCGGAAAATGCCAAGATGGCGCGCTTGTACCGGGAACATGTTCTCGGCGAGAAGCTGGTCGAAGGCTTTATCCCGCTCGACACCTTGATTTCTCCGGCGCCCAAGGCGCCTGCGCAAGCGGCGGCCCCCCGGACCGAGGAAACGGTGATGGGCGACTAGGAGCTTGTTACGTATAGCTTCTGTTATGTGTAACTTCGAAAGGCTGCCGGCGATGGCGGCCTTTCGTGTTTTCATGATGTCTCCCGGGTGGTCAGTCACGGTGGCAATCCGGTTACAATCCCACCATGGTCCCGGCAGGCATCGCCAACTTTCGCAT
Source organism: uncultured Acidobacteriaceae bacterium (assembly GCA_963746665.1). GTDB lineage: Bacteria > Acidobacteriota > Terriglobia > Terriglobales > Acidobacteriaceae > PALSA-350. Next base: position 275,479 of record CAVVBW010000003.1, read on the forward strand.
CCCGGAATTCCAGCGATCGCTGCTGAACTGGTTCCGGTCGAACGCCCGCGACCTCCCTTGGCGGCACACCGATGAAGCGTATCCGGTCTGGGTATCGGAAATCATGCTGCAACAGACCAGGGTAGCCGCGGTGCTCGAGCATTATGTGCGCTTCATGGCGCACTTCCCGTCGCTTTTGGCCTTGGCTCTGGCCCAGGAGCACGAGGTGCTAGCGGCATGGAGCGGCCTCGGATACTACCGCCGGGCCAAACTGTTGCACAAGGCGGCGCAGTTTATCGTTCGTGAACACCAGGGAAGCTTACCGCGCACGGCGGAAGAGCTGCGCACGCTGCCCGGAGTAGGGGAATATACGGCTGCGGCGGTTGCGAGCATCGCCTTTGGCGAGGCGGTGGCCGTGGTCGATGGAAATGTCGAGCGCGTGATCCTGCGCCTCTTCCTTTCACCAGAAGAGCAGACGGCGGAGGGACGGCTTCTGCCGGGGCGAGCGGCGGATCGGGCTACGGCACAATGGGTGCGGGAGCGCGCCGAGGCGCTGCTCGTCCGCTCGCGGGCGGGAGACTTTAATCAGTCGATGATGGAGCTGGGAGCGACAGTATGCCTGCCCAGGAACCCGCTCTGCCTGAGCTGTCCGGTGGAAAAGTTTTGCTCGACGCGGGGCGAGCATGCGGTCGAGCCCCGCAAGCAGATGCGCAGCCGCCAGATCGCCTATGCGCTCCTCTCTCGCGTGAAGGCGGCGTCGACAGAAGTGTTTCTCGAGCAGCGCCCGGAGCAGGCGTCGCAGATGCCGGGCATGTGGGAGCTGCCGGAAATTGCGCTTGAGGAGAGTGACGGGGACCGCGTGGAATTGACGCTCCGCCACTCCATCACGGTGACCAACTACTATGTGCGGGTCTTGAGATTCCCTGAGCGGGAAGGCAAGCGCCGCCTGCCGGCGACGGCAGCCAGGAGGCGGTGGGTAGTAAGCTCGGAATTGGGCAGGCTGCCGCTCACCGGCCTGGCGCGCAAGGTCTTGCAGCGGCTTAAAATCATGCCGGCGGCGCAGCTCGCATTGTAAGGTTGTCATTGGGCACGGTATAGGGCGGTTCAAATCGCATGAGACCACTGATTCGCATGGGAGTATCAGTCTCGAGCCTGCTCCTGGCTTCGCTCGCTGGCCGCGCTCAAACTGCGCCCTCCACCCTCCCCCGCATTCCCGCCGCCGCCCGCCAGGCGGCGCAGAGCATTGACCCGGAAAAGCTCCGCGCTCATGTCCGCTTTCTTTCAAGCGATCTGCTCGAGGGCCGTGCACCGGGAACACGCGGCGGCGAGCTGGCGGCGGCATACATCGCGACCCAATTCGTTCTCTCGGGGCTGAAACCAGCCGGAGAACACGGCGCCTACTTTCAAACTGTTCCGCTGATGGCCATGCACACGGTCGAAGATCGAACGAGCTTCGTTTTTGTGCCCCAGCCCGGCGCGAAAACGCGGGCGCCGATTGCGCTCAAATACGGCGACGATTACGTGACCAAGGACCAAACTGGCCAGACCAGCGCCGATATCGACGCGCCGATTGTCTTCGTGGGCTATGGCATCGATGCCCCTGAATACCGCTGGAATGACTTCGCGGGTGTGGATGTCAAAGGCAAGATCGTGCTCGCGATCGTCAACGAGCCGCCGTCAAACGACGAAGCTTTCTTCAAAGGCAAAGCGCTCACCTACTATGGGCGCTGGACGTACAAGTATGAAGAAGCCGCGCGCCGGGGCGCGGTCGGCGTGCTGGTGATTCACCGCACCGATCTGGCGAGTTACGGTTGGGAGGTCGTGCGCAACTCCCAGTCGACGGAGAAGTCCTATCTCGAAGGCGATCCAACGGCGACTCTGCGGGCGGCCAGTTGGATACAGTTGGACGTCGCCAACAAGCTCTTCGCCGCGGCGGGATTGGATGGCGGCCAAATGATCGAAGCCGCGGGCAAGCGCGGCTTCAAGGCGATCGAGCTGCCGGTTCGGCTCCATGCGCACATCGCGAGCACCGTGAGGAAATATACCTCGCAGAATGTCATTGCCATGGTCCCCGGCAAGGATCCCACACCGGGCGATAGCGTGATCTACACTGCGCACTACGATCACCTGGGCATCGATCCGTCTCTTCCCGGAGATAAGATCTACAACGGAGCGGCGGACAATGCGACGGGCTGCGCCATTTTGCTCGAGATTGCCCGGGCCTACTCGACGGCGGCAGTGAGGCCGCCGCATAACGTCTACTTTGCGTCGGTGACCGCCGAGGAACAGGGGTTGCTAGGCTCGCAATATTTGGGCATGCATCCCCCCGTTCCCGTCAAAGACCTCACACTGAACCTGAATTTCGATGAGTTGATTCCTCTCGCCGTGCCCGTGTCGGCCGTCGTCAGCGGCGCGGAACGAACCAGTTTTTACCCGACGGTCGAGAACACCGCGGCGGCCTTCGATTTGAAGATTCAGCCGGATGACAACCCCATGGCGGGAACGTATTATCGCTCGGACCACTTCAGTTTTGCGCGTTTCGGCGTGCCCGCCTTTTCGATCGACCAAGGAAACCTCTTTCAAGGGCACCCGGCAGCCTGGGGCCGCCAGCAGGAAGAAGAATTCAACAGCCAACGCTATCACCGCCCCAGCGATGAATACCAGCCGAACTGGGATTTTGCCGGCGATGCCAAGATGGCTCGCTTTGGATTGGTCTTGGGCTGGGAGGCGATGTCCTTGCCGTCGATTCGCTGGAACGCCGGAGACGAGTTCGAGGCCGCCCGCAAACGGAGCATGGGTAATTGAGCGCGCCTCTACGACGGCCGGTAGCTCCTAAACTTTCTCAGCGCTTGCTGATCAGCATCATTGCATCGGGCTTGAAATGACAGGTCTCGAGGGCTGACGCGCTCCATTTCGAACCGTCCACATAGGTCACTGTATCGAGATCAATATGGGTAACTGCCGTCAAGCCGCTCACCCATAGATCGGTCGACGCATCTTCTTTAGCGCCCACTGTCAATTTAAGGTCAAAGCTTTTCGTAGCCTCAGGCGAATTCGCGTCAGCTACGCGCGCTGACAAAAGGCTGCCTTTGCCGGAAGAACCGTAAACCGTAATCTTGATGCCGGTAATCTCCTCGGACTTCGCATTGGTCAACGCTATGTGAAGTTGCTGCCCGATCCCTTTTGGCGGGGCTTTGTCGGTGGCCACTTTGGCCGTAAGGCCCCACTCGTGCCGCGCATTCATCTGAACCGGACAACTCTCGCTAGCCAGCGGTACACCGTTGATCCTTGGGCCGCCGGAGAAGACCTGCCCGAAACCTTGAGATGTGAATGTCAGCGAACCGAGAACGAGGGCGAGCGAGAACGCAAAGGAGGTATTCATGGCTGACTCCTGGAAGAAGTCTGCGTACACAAGCAAGATACTCCGTCCAGCCCGTGGGATCAAACCGGTTAGCAAAAGTGTTGCCGCCACAACTCCAATGAAAGAAATCGAGGCCGGGGCGCGTCAGCCAAACGAATCGCCGCACCGCGGCGTCCGCCTGGACGGCAAGTCCCGCCTGGATGGCCAGTTCTAGCGCCAGTCGTCCTTGACGGCGTTGGCGCTCTCGTTCATCACCGATTCGAACGAGGGGTGCTTCTTGATGTAGACTTCGCCGAAGCTGCGCTCCTGGCGGAGCAGAATCGCCTGCAGGCGCACCATCTCAAGCAAGGCCAAAAACATGCAGATCAGCGCGCGCTGCGATCTTGTGCTCTTGAGCAGGCTGTGCAACCCGATTGGCTTGTCTTCCATGATCAGACGCCGGCGTACGTAATCGAGCATTTGCGCCACGGTGACCGCGTCTTCATCGACGTCCAGCACCGGGCGCTTGCGGGCGCGATCGAGAATCTCGCGGAAGACGCGGACCAGATCGACCGTATCGGCGGCAATCTCGCGCTCCCCGCTTTCCTCGTCGCGGAATTCACGGATTGCGGGATTGGTCCAGGTAGCGTCCTCGATCTGCTGCTTCTGTAACAGCATCTGCGCCGCATTCTTGAAACGCTCGTGCTCGAGCAGGCGCTCCACCAACTCTCGGCGCGGATCTTCACTCTCGCCCTCGGCCTCGGCGGGAGCCCGGGGCAAAAGCATCCGGCTCTTGATGTGGATCAGGAGCGCGGCGACATAGAGGAACTCGCCGGCCGCGTCGATTTCCGTCTGCTTGAGCCCCTCGACATAGATCAGAAATTGCGCCGTGATCTTAGCGATCGGGATGTCGTAGATGTCGATGTCCTGCTTGCGTATCAGGTCGAGCAGGAGATCGAGCGGTCCCTCATAAAGCGTCCCCACGGTGATGCTGAAGGGGGAGGCAGACTCCTCGGCCGCCTCCAGTTTTTTCCCCTGCTGCCGATCCTGGCTTTTCAGGGTCTCTCCCGCAGGTAGTGTGGGCTCGCCTTCGCTCATAGGGCGTAGTCTCCGTCCTCGGGCGCGATCAGATGCATTCCCGCTCGTACCTGTTGCATTGTCTGCTCGGCCCGCGCACTCGCCAACTCCGAACCTTGGTACAAAATGTCGCGCACCAGACCGGGGCGCCCCTCATATTGCTTGCGGCGCTCCTGCAGCGGAGTCAACTCGGCCACGATCGCATCCGCTGCCCATCCCTTGCACTCGATGCACCCGATTCCGGCTGATCGGCAGCCGGCGTATACCTTTTCCAGCGTTTCGGGGGAGGAGAAGACTTTGTGCAGATCGCCCACCGGACATAGATCGGGGTCACCCGGATCGCTGCGCCGTACCCGCGCCGGGTCGGTCACCATCGTCTTGAGCTTCTGGCGCACCACGGCCTCGGGATCCGTGAGCAGAATGGTGTTGCCGTAGCTCTTCGACATCTTGCGGCCATCGGTACCAGGCAGCTTTGGAGACGGCGTCAGCAGTACTTGCGGCTCCGGCAGAATTGCCCCGTACGTACGCGGTTTACCCGCCATCGCCACGATCTTCTCCTTATCGGAATGCGCCTCCGCGACCTCGCACTCGACTGAATTGGGCTTTGACCCGTAAAACAGGTTGAACCGGCGTGCGACCTCGCGCGTAAGTTCCACATGAGCTACCTGGTCCTGGCCCACAGGAACAAAGTCCGCTTGGTAAACCAGGATGTCCGCAGCCTGCAGAAGAGGATATCCGAGAAAACCATACGTGGTCAGGTCCTTGCCTTCGAGGTTTTCCTGTTGCTCCTTGTAGGTGGGCACACGCTCGAGCCAGCCGAGGGACGTGATCATCGAGAGCAGCAAGTGCAATTCAGCATGTTGGGGCACCCGAGACTGCATAAAGAGGACGCAGCGCTCCGGGTCGAGCCCCGCCGCCAACCAATCCAGCGCCACCTCCTGGACGTTTTCCTGCAAGTTCGAGGTGTCGGCGTAGTCCGTGGTCAGGGCGTGCCAGTCGGCGATGAAGAAGTAGCAGTTGTACTCCTCCTGCAAGCGCACCCAGTTGTAGAGGGCGCCCATGTAGTTGCCCAGATGGAGCTTGCCCGTGGGCCGCATGCCGCTCAGCACGCGCTTCATAGAAGGGGAGTGGGCTTTTCGATTCATTGGATTGGCTCGATTGTACGGAAAACTCAGATGGAGAGGAGCACAACGCGGAAGAAATAGAGCACCGGGCTCACGACGCTCATCGCCACCCTCCCGCCGAAAAAGAGCATCAGGAAGAGGCTTAATATTCCCAGCCGGTCATACATCGGCAGCCATGTGTAGGGCAGCATGTGGCGAAAGATGTGGCTGCCGTCGAGTGGGGGGAGCGGCAAAAGGTTGAAGGCCGCCAGGAACAGGTTAAGCAGCATGCCGAAGTAAAAAATCAGCGTCAGCGGATAGGCCACCGGGCTGGCCGCCATGACGAGCGGGTCGAGCGCCAGGCCATGCATTGCCACCGACTGAACCGAGGCCGCGCCAATCAAGGACGTTTTGGCGATCACGATCAACACCAGCAGGGAAGCGATGGAGCCAAGAACATTGCTCGCCGGCCCGGCCAGGGTGGTCAATATGTCATCGCGGACAAAGTGCTTGAAGTTGCGCCCGTTCACCGGAGTCGGTTTGGCCCATCCAATCAGCGGCAGTCCGGTAAAAACCGCCACCAGGGGCATCAGGATCGTGCCCATGGGGTCTATGTGCTTGATCGGATTGAGCGTAATGCGGCCCAACATGCGAGCGGTCTGATCTCCCAGCCGCCATGCCACCCATCCATGCGCCGACTCGTGCAGGCTCAGGGCGAAGAGAAGCACGACAAACTCAAAGACCGCTAGAACTAGATTGGGAGTCCCCATCTTCTCAGCATAGAGCCTGTCATGTACTTCTGGAAGTGCGTGCGTACAAGTTCCATACCAGCGGCCGGGACGAGAGCGGATTTAGTCTTCGTTTTTGACTTGTCCGGCTGGAACTTCCCCGCCCGCGAGCCCGAGCGCTCCCAGCATGGCGTCCTCGCCGACATTGGCCCCGGCCATTACTGTCGAATGATAAGCAAGCCGCGCCCGCGGGCCGATCGCGGTCTTGTAGAGCTCCACATCCAGATCGTCCGCCGCGCCGCGCCACTGCGAGTACACCGCCGCGAAATCCGCGATGTAAGTGCCTTTCTTAAGTATCAGCTCGCCGCGGTCGTCGAGCACGGCAAACTTGTGGATGGTGCAGTCGTCTTCAATCGTCAGATTGTAACCATAACTAAACTCGACGCCGTGAAAGATCTTCACGTTCTTGCCGATGTGCTTGAAGATGTGTTTGCCGAGCATCCTGCGAAAGCGGAAGCCGAGCCACTGGTTCATACCGAGGACCGAGCGGTCGAACATCTGCCAAAACCAGATCAGGGGCTTGCGCACGGCATATTTCTCGATGTCCACGTCTCCGTAGTATTCCGCCTCCAAGGTGACGTTCATGGGATCGAGCGTGAACTGAAGAACATTGCCGGGCAGCTCGGAGACCAGCGTGGTATTCAGTTTGCCCCCATGCGGGTGGCCCAGATAAATCTGGTGCAGGGAGTCGCGCACCAGCTCGGCGCGCAGCCGCGGTTCGAGGTGCCGCGCGAATTCGTCATCCAAATGTGTTAGCCAGCGGCGGTAGACTTCTTCGGCTTCCGCCGGGGGGTGCAACTCGCGATCCTCGATTCTCGCCATTCGCCGTGTCCTCTTCCGGAAGCTGCTACCCTCAACGACCATGGTAGACGTAGCCTATTGAATCGCAAAGACCGCATACACAGTTGCCGAGCGGGTCACCTTGCGGGCTTCGACGCTCAGCGGCTCGACCGCGCCGGCCTGAATCGCTGCTCTCGGCGCCGCCATGCGCATCATGGGTTCAGGCGGCCGCGTCGGAGCCTCGTTGCTAGCATAGATCAGCGGTCCCAGGGACGCGTTCAGTCCCCCTGCCATTTGCTGCACGATCTGCTTGGCGCGCGCCAGGGCCAGCGCCGCCGCCTTGGCCTGCAAACTATCCTCATCGGCCACGGTCCATTCAATTTGTCCGCTCTGATTGGCTCCGGCCTTCACCGCCAGGTCGAGAACCTGCGAAGCATTTTTAGCCGCGGTTTTCACCGACCAGCTCTGCACGACCTGAAACTTGCGCTCCGCCTTCTCCGCGGAGGTCAGATCCTCGCCGGAATACAGCTGAACCGGCGCAATGCCTTGATTCTCACTCTCGATGGCCTCGTGATCGACGCCGCCGCCAACCAGTGCGCGTATGACGGCATTCGAAATCCTCGAGCCATTGGCGTACGCCGTCTGCTGGTCCGGCCCGTAGACGGCAAAGCCGATATGCACAATCGCCGTGTCCGCATCCACGGACGCATCGGCACTCGTGGTCACAGCAATGGTGCGGTTGTCTTTGCTCACCACGATTTGCTGGGCGCCGAGCGGCGCGATCGCTCCAACCATCATCAAGATGCACCCAGCGGCGGCCATTTCCAGCAGCTTTTTTGGCATGGGGTTGCTCCCTTCAATTTGATTTTTCCGTTCCCGGCTTGCTCGTCTCCAGCTTGAATTCGCGCAATTCTGTCAGCAGCCGCAGTCCCGCGCCCGAGTCGACCGCTTCGGCGCCCAGCCCAACGCCGTCGCTAAAACTCTCCGCCAGGCCGGAGACGCAGAGCGCCGCCGCCGCGTTCAGCAGCACGATGTCCCGCTCGGGCCCGGTTTCGCCGCGGAGGATTTGCTCTAGAATCGCGGCATTGCGTTTTGCGTTCCCGCCGGCGAGAGCACCAAGAGGAGCTTGCTTGAGGCCGGCATCCCCGGCATGCATCCGGAAGAGGCGTACGGTGCGATCCCGGACTTCTGCCACAAGGCTTTCCCCATCCAGAGTGATTTCGTCCATGCCGTCCATCCCATGGACCACCATGGCATGACGCACGCCCAGCCTGGACATGGCTTCCGAAACCACGGCGACCTTGCTCGAAGAGAAGACGCCCATCACCTGTGCTTTGGCCCCGGCTGGATTGGTCAGCGGTCCGGCCAGATTGAAGATGGTGCGAAAACCCAGTGCCCGGCGCACCGGCTGGACCCGCTTCATGGCCGGGTGCATGTGGGGAGCGTAGAGAAACATGAACCCCGTCGCGCGCAGGCACTCGACGGAGACTTCGGGCTCGAGTTCAACGGGTACCCCCAGCGCCTCGAGCACATCCGCCGATCCACAATTGGATGTCAGGCCGCGGTTGCCGTGTTTGGCCACCTTTGCGCCGGCCGCGGCCGCCACCAGTGCCGCACCAGTAGAGATATTGAAGGTCCCGCGATGGTCCCCGCCGGTCCCGCAAGTATCGACCAGTTGATCGCGTTCCGCGGGGCTCAAAGGAACCGGCCGCACCAGCGTGCGCATCGCCTGGACAAACCCCGTCAGCTCCTCGTGGGTCTCGCCCCGCACGGCGATCGCGGTCAACAGCGATGCAATCTCGAGATCGGCCGCCGGGCCCTCCAGCATCTCCATGACTGCCGCGCGGCCCTGCTCTTCCGTCAGGGTGCCCCCCTCTTCGACTACGTGCCTGAGTAATGCGCGAAAATTTGACATATCCGTTCAGTGGTCTTCCATGGCGTTTCGATTGAGGATAGAGCATTTTTCCCGCGCGTGTAGCTTTAGCGCGGGCCCTGAAATATTGGACTCCTGATCCCCGTGGCCTTTACTATGGAACTTCTGCTCGGGCAACCACTTCCGTGTGGCGTCGCAGCCGTTACGCAAGGGCCAGGGCCGCGCCAAAAGACCAATTTATGAAAATTCACGAATATCAGGCTAAGGACATCCTCGCGAGATATGGCGTCGCCATTCCCCGGGGTGAAGTTGCAAACACCCTTGAAGAGGCCATTGACGTGGCTCGCGGACTCTTCGCCCATGGTGCCAAGGGCGTTGTGGTCAAGGCGCAGATTCATGCCGGAGGCCGGGGCAAAGGCGGCGGGGTCAAGGTCGCTAAGACCTTGGGCGAAGCCGAAGAATATGCAAAGCAGATTCTCGGCATGCAGTTGATCACTCACCAGACCGGCCCGCAGGGGCAGAAGGTGCAGCGTCTTTTGGTCGAAGAGACGGCGGACATCGACCGCGAGCTTTATCTCGGCATCGTGCTCGACCGCGCCGCGGCCAAACTGGTCTTCATGGCCTCGCAGTCCGGAGGCATGGAGATCGAAGAGGTTGCCGCCAAGGATCCCGCGGCCATCGTCAAGGCCTACATCGATCCGGGCATCGGCTTCGAGGCCTACCAGGCGCGCAAGCTAGCGTTCGCCCTCGGCCTCAAGTCCGGCCAGCTCAATGACGCGGTCAAGTTCATGAGCGGCCTGTACCGGGCCTTCGTCGAGACTGACGCCTCGCTGCTCGAGATCAACCCCTTCATCACCACCAAGGACGATCGTCTGCTCGCGCTCGATTGCAAGATCAACTTCGACGACAATGCCACCTTCCGGCATAAGGATCTCAAGGAGCTGCGCGACATTGCCGAAGAGGATCCGCTTGAAGTGGAAGCCTCGAAATACGCCCTCAATTACATCAAGCTCGATGGCAACATCGCCTGCATGGTCAACGGCGCGGGCTTGGCAATGGCGACGATGGACATCATCCAGTATGCCGGCGGCTCACCAGCCAATTTCCTGGACGTGGGCGGCGGCGCCAGTCAACAGCAGATCGAGCACGCTTTTGAGATTCTGCTCTCGGACCAAAACGTCCAAGCGGTTTTCATCAACATCTTTGGCGGCATCCTCCGGGTCGACACTCTCGCGCATGGAGTGGTCGAAGCGGCGAAGAAGACCAACGTGCAGGTACCCGTCGTGCTGCGCCTGGAAGGAACAAACGTCGAGCAGGGCCGGGAAATCCTCAAGAGCTCCGGCCTCAACTTCATCATCGGCGAAACCATGCAGGATGCGGCGCAGAAAGTTGTATCGGCAGCCAAGGGGGCGCAGAGCAAGCGATGAGCGTATTAGTTGATAAAAATACCCGCCTGATTGTCCAAGGCATCACCGGCCGGGAGGGTACCTTCCACGCCAAAGGCTGCGCGGAGTATGGAACCAACGTTGTGGGTGGAGTGACCCCGGGCAAGGGCGGCATCACGCACGAAGGCTGGCCGGTCTTCAACACCGTTGCCCAGGCCGTCGAGAAGACCGGCGCCAACACCACATTGATCTTTGTGCCGCCGCCTTTCGCCGCCGACGCAATCCTCGAAGCCGAGGATGCCGGGCTGCCCCTCATCATTTGCATCACCGAGGGCATCCCCACCAACGATATGGTCAAGGTGTGGAGCGTGCTCAAGCACTCCAAGTCACGGCTTATCGGCCCCAACTGCCCCGGTGTCATTTCCCCGGGAAAGGCGAAGGTCGGCATCATGCCTGGGCGCATTCACAAAGAGGGCAGCGTCGGCATCGTCTCCCGCTCGGGAACGCTTACGTATGAGGCCGTCTACCAGCTCACCCAGCGCGGTATCGGCCAGTCGACGGCCATCGGCATTGGAGGCGACCCGATCATCGGGACCACCCATGTCGACGCGCTTACGCTGCTCAACGAGGATCCTGACACCGAATCGATCATTTTGATTGGCGAGATCGGGGGAACAGCCGAAGAGTCGGCGGCCGCTTACGTGAAGAAGCATGTCAGAAAACCAGTCGTTGGCTTTATCGCCGGTCAAACCGCGCCGCCGGGCCGCCGCATGGGCCACGCCGGGGCGATCATCTCCGGAGGCCAGGGTACCGCGGCAGACAAAATGAAGGCCCTAACCGCGGCTGGCATCCACGTCGTCGAGTCTCCCGCAGCCATCGGCGAAACGCTGGCGCGCGTGATCGGGAAAGCCTAAGAGCGTCTCTACAGTCGTAACGCATATCTCCGAAGGAGAACCTTCCTGTGTCACAGCGCACCTTCAGCATTATCAAGCCCGACGCCTTCCGCAAAGGCTCCTCTGCCGCCATCCTCGCGGAGATCCAAAAGGCCGGCTTCAATCTCGTCGCCATCAAGCGGCTCTCCCTTTCCAAAACGCAGGCTCAGGGCTTCTACGCCGTCCATGCGCAGCGGCCTTTTTTCGATTCGCTCACGGCCTTTATGTCGTCGGGGCCGATCCTCGCCATGGTGCTCGAAAAGGAGAATGCCATTGCCGATCTGCGCAAGTTGATGGGAGCGACCAATCCGGCCAACGCGGAGGAAGGCACCATCCGCAAGAAGTTTGCCAGCTCCATTGAAGAAAATGCCATCCACGGTTCCGATGGCGAAGAGACGGCGGCCTTTGAGATTGGCTACTTTTTTGCCGGCCTCGAACTGGTGTAGGCGCTCGCCGTCAGCAACCCGAACGGCGCGAAGCGCGCCCGCCCGTGCGGCCAGCACTATTTGATTTCAAAAATATCCTGCTTCTTGGCGGAATTTGCCTGGGCAGACTCCGCGACCTTGCGCGCTACCTGAAAGAATTGCCGCGCGTGCTGATTGCCCTCTCCGGCAAGAACAATGGGTAGGCCGTGATCGCCGCCGTGACGAATCTCCGGATCGAGTTCAATTGAGCCCAAAAAATCGAGGTTGGCTTGCTTGGCCATGCGTTCCGCTCCGCCCCGGGAGAAGATATCGACAACCTTGTGGCAGTGCGGGCACGTGAAGTGGCTCATGTTCTCGACGACGCCCAACACATCGACGTTCACCTGATGGAACATCGCGATGGCTTTGCGCGCGTCCTCGAGCGCAACGTCAGAGGGCGTCGAGACAACCACGGCGCCGGTCAAGGGGACCGTTTGGACTAGAGAGATGACAACATCGCCCGTCCCCGGCGGCAGATCGACAATGAGAAAGTCGAGCTCGCCCCACTCCACCTGCTGCAGGAATTGGCGAATGATCTGATGCAGCATGGGACCGCGCATGACCAGCGGTTTATCTCCAGGCGAAAGAAACCCGATCGAGATCAGCTTGACGTCATGGGCGGTGAGCGGCTCGATGCGGTTGCCGGGCAGCACTCGAGGCTGTATGCCGACACCCATCATCAGCGGAATATTCGGTCCGTAGATGTCGGCGTCAACCAGGCCGGTGCGAAAACCAAGCTTGGCCAGCGCCGTCGCCACGTTGACCGCGAGGGTCGTCTTGCCGACGCCCCCTTTGCCAGAACCGATGGCGACGATGTTGGCCACGCCGGGAAGCGGTTGTGGACCCTGAGCCGTGTGCGAATGTGCCATGAAAAACTCCTTAATATTTAAGGGCTCCGCGGTGAAACGCTCTAGCTCCTGTTGGCGAGCGCTTCGCCCGCATCGGTAAGATTTTCCGCCCCGGCTCTTCGTTCCCGCTCGCGTTCGCGATGTTCGCGGCGGCGCCCAGCGTCCTGGTAACGGCGCTTGTCTTCTGCGGTCTCCGGCTCCAGTTGGGGCACGGGGATGCGGCGCCCTTGCGGATCGACTGCGACAAAGGTCAGATAGGCCGAGGCGACGTGGCGGAGGGTGCCGGCGATGGCATTTTCCACCCACACCTTCACCCCGACTTCCATTGAGGTGGTGAAAGCACGATTGACCGTTGATTTGAGGATGAGCAAGTCACCGAGATGGACTGGAGCGATGAAGTCGATATGATCCATTGAGGCGGTCACAACATGCGAGCGTGCGTGGCGATAGGCGGACAGCGCGCCAACCATATCGATAAAGTGCATTAGCCGGCCGCCGAGAAGGTTCCCCAGAGTATTGGCATCATTGGGCAGGACGATCTCGGTCATCTCCGAACGGGAATCGCTCACCTTACGGGGCGGAAGGGGATGGCTGGTGACATTCATCTTGCTCCTCTCTCAATATTGCAGGACTCCGCGCTAAAGCCGCTCTCGCCCTCTTTCCGGCGAGCCCGATTTCCATGGGCTCACCGGCAATTCACCCAGCCCGCAAGGTCGCAACCTTAGTCGTGCCCTAGAATCCGCTTTGGCTATGCTCTCTCCGGCATGCTGTGTTCAAGTGTGGACAATTGTGTCCCCGAAAGCAAGGCAGGCGCCGGGATTTGCCATCCAGGCAGGTCCTGCGCGGACGGCGGGACATCGACGCCGTCATCCGGACCCTGACCCTTGTATCTTCTGGAGCAGCGGCATGAAAATGTCGCGGTGGGGGACCGATGATCTCGATCCCCCGCGGGCGGACGGCTCCCGTTGACCCTGTGGTGTTTTACCACCGCCGCTCAGCACAGGGACCGCTGCCCAAGTCACGCACGACCGGACAGTCGCATGACTTCCAATCGCACATACAAGGCAGGTTACCGTGACGCGGATCATTTGTGGAGTGGATATTTCCTCGGTCTCGCTTGAGGCTCGCATCGGCCGCGAGGGAGCCACCGGCTCCTTCCCCAACACCGCCGAAGGCATCGCCGCGCTGGCCGCCTTTTGCCAAGCTCATCAGGTGGAACTAGTGGCCATGGAAGCCACTGGCGGCTACGAGCAACAGCCCTTCGCCCTGCTGACACAAAACGGCTTGGGCGTAGCCATCCTCAACCCGCGTGCGGTGCGCCGCTTCGCCGAAGGCATGGGTGTATTGGAAAAGACCGATGCACTGGACGCCGGGCTGATCGCCTGGTTCGCCGAGGTCAAGGGTTCCCGACCGCAGTCGTTATCCTCGCCTGAGCAGCAACAACTCCGCGCCCTGGTCAACCGTCTGCGCCAGCTCACCCAAATGCGCACCGCGCAAGGCAACCAGCGCCGCCTCATCACTGATGCTGCCGTGCTCGCCTCTATCGATGAGTTGCTCGCGCTGCTCGTCCGCCAGATGCACGAGCTGGAAACGGCCATCGCCGAGCTGATCGCCGCCGATCCGCTGTGGCGCCAGCTCGACCATGCCTTCCGTTCCATCAAGGGGGTGGCCGATCGCACTGTGGCGCGTCTGATGGCCGAGATGCCGGAGATTGGCATGCTGCCGAATAAGGCCATCTCGAAGTTGGCGGGTGTGGCTCCGCTGGCCCGCGATTCGGGCAAGCATGAGGGCAAGCGCATCACTCGTGGGGGTCGCGCTTCGGTCCGTGAGATCCTCTTCATGGTTGCCAGCGTGGCGGGCCGCTATGAGCCGGATTTCATCGCTTTTCAACAGCGTCTTCAAGGAGCGGGCAAGCCCGCGAAAGTTATCCGCATCGCACTGGCGCACAAACTTCTGGTGCGGCTCAATGCGAAAGCCCGACAAGTCCGTCAGCAGATACCAGCTGCCTGCTCGCCGGCAGTCGCGGTGTCATGAGCCGGCCGCAGCCGGGGTTGTGGGAAAGCGGAAAACGCCGCATCGTTTTCCGTCTTTTCCATCAACCCTCTTGACAATCCAGACAGTCGCTGAGCGAATGCGAAGGAGAAGGATCCCTGTATTTCACATTAAGAGAAAGGTGCAATATTAGGTGGAAGAGGGCGAGAGCGGTTTCACCGCGAAGCCCTGAGATATGAGGGAAGGGTGAATTGCGGCATGGGCGAATTGCAGGTGAGCCCTGGATCGGGCGAACCGGCAAGAGGGCGAGAGCGGTTTCACCGCGGAGCCCTGCAATATTAGGGAAGGGTGAATTGCGGAGCGAGCCCTGGGAAGGGGCGAGCAAAGCAAGAGGGCGAGAGCGGTTTCACCGCGAAGCCCTATAATCATGGACAAAATCGCGACACTCAAACAAATCCTGACGCAGAATCCAGCCGATGTCTTTGCCCACTACGGATTGGCGATGGAATATTCGAACCAAGGGCAGATCGACGCGTCGATCGCGGAGTTCACCCAATTGCTCGCCAGCCATCCCGATTACACGGCTGCATATTTTATGGCTGCTCAGACACTCGTCAAGGCAGGCCGCACCGGCGAGGCGAAGGCGATGCTCGAACAGGGGATCCTGAGCGCGCAGAGGACCGGCAACCGGCATGCGCTTAGTGAAATAGAAGCGCTCCTCGACGAACTCAACTGAACAGCCGTGAAGAACACGAGGCACGAGCGCTCCTTGCCAGTTGTAGCCGGATCAAATATTCATAATTTGAACAACAACTCCAAAAGAGGCGTGTCTATCGATCTGGGGAACTGCTCTAATTGGGAGCGGCCTCCAATTCACGGAACAAACTCACAACTCTTGATCGACGCTCGATCGAGATTGCGCGGACCGTCTGAGGTCTGGTTAACACTACGCAACGCCGCCGCCCCAGTAGTTTTAACAAGCCGTCAGACTGACTGATTGAATGACAATCGCATGAAGATACCCTTGTTCCCACTAGAAGTCGTGCTCTTCCCGGGAGCAGCGCTGCCGCTCCACATCTTCGAAGACCGCTATCGGGAGATGATCGACGAATGCCTGACGCGCAAGAGCTCGTTTGGCGTGGTGCAGGCGCAGCGCGACGGCTTGGCCGTCATCGGCTGCACTGCCGAGATCGTCAGCGTGCTCAACAGGTATCCCGATGGAAGCCTGGACATCTTGTGCCAGGGGTTGGAGCGCTTCGAGATCGAAAATTTGGACAACTCCCGCAGCTTTCTCCAAGCGGAAGTCGACTTCTTCGCCGACAATGACCTTCCCGCGAGCCGGGCGTTGCGCGAAGAGTGCATGGCGATGCATTTTGAAGTGCGAGAGCTGCTGGGCGGAGATCTTGCGAGCGCGGCCTTCGATCTCGACCAGCCGATCTCCTTTCAGTTGGCATCGGCGGCGCCAGCCAATTTCGACTTCAAGCAGCAGCTGCTTGGCTTACGCTCCGACGCCGAACGTACGGAGCGGCTGCGCATCTTCTACTGTGGGATGCTGCCCAAGCTGCGGCGTGGTGCGCAGGCCAGCAAAGTAGCGACCCACAACGGACACGTAATGTAGGGACTGGCTATGCCGCCCCAGGCGCCTGCCAAACGGAGCGGCTCTACCACGGAGCCCTGCAAAAAAGAAGGGCTCATTTAGAGTTAGAGACAGACAGGTTTAGAGTAAGAGACACAGAGGCTTCGCCGTTTAGCCCGATCCCGCCGATATGAGGGGGCGAAGCTTCCAAGGAGCAACAAGATGCCTTCCTCGAGCCGCCTGCCCCAAACCTTGGCTGAACTAGCGAGCTGCAAGGAATTCAGCGAAGAGCGAATCAAGCAGCGAAGCGTCAAAGACGAATTGCGGGAAAACCTGATTGCGCGGCTCAAAAAAAAGCAGCCCATCTTTCAGGGAATCGTCGGTTACGAAGACACCGTCATCCCTCAGATCGTGAACGCCGTGCTCTCAAAGCAGAATTTCATCTTGCTCGGCCTGCGCGGGCAGGCGAAAAGCCGAATCTTGCGTTCCTTGACGGAGCTGCTCGACGAACGGTTGCCGTATATCGCCGGCTGCGAAATCCGTGACAATCCATATCATCCGCTGTGCAAACGCTGTCGCGATTGGATTGCCGCCAAGGGCGGCGAAGCGCCCATTGCATACCTCAGTCCCGCCGATCGATATGTCGAGAAGCTGGCAACGCCCGATGTAACGGTGGCGGATCTGTTGGGCGACCTTGATCCAATCAAGGCGGCGCGCTCGGGAGAGGATTTGTCGAGCGAGTTGACTATGCACTACGGCCTCCTGCCCCGGGCCAATCGCGGCATCTTTGCCGTCAATGAATTGCCTGACCTTGCCGGCAAGATCCAGGTCGCGCTTTTCAACATCATGGAAGAGGGCGATGTGCAGATCAAAGGTTATCCCGTGCGGCTGGAGCTGGATGTGGCTCTGGTTTTTAGCGCGAATCCGGAGGACTACACCGCCCGCGGCAAGATCGTAACTCCCCTCAAAGACAGGATTGGGTCGGAGATCCGAACCCATTACCCCGAGACGCTTGAAGAAGGCATCGCGATTACCGAGCAGGAGGTTTGGAGCCATCGCGGCGATGCGAAGATCGAGGTGCCGGCGTACCTCCGCGAGATCGTCGAGCAGGTAGCGTTCTCCGCGCGCGAAGACAAGAAAGTCGACAAACGGAGCGGGGTCAGCCAGCGCCTACCCATCGCCACCATGGATCTGATTCTTTCCAATGCCGAGCGGCGCGCGCTTCTGCACGGCGAGAAGGTGGTATTGCCGCGGGTGGGCGACCTCTATGCCGCGCTGCCAGGCATCACAGGCAAGATCGAGCTCGAGTACGAGGGCGAGATGCGCGGCGCGGACGTGGTGATTCGTGAGCTGATTCGCACCGCCATTGGCAAGATCTTCGAGAAGTACTTCGCCAATGCCAATACCCAGCAGATCGAGCAGTGGTTCAATCTGGGAGGCACGGTCAAAATCGACGACGATCAGCCCTCCGAAGCCGCATTTGTCGAGCTGAAGCAGATACAGGGCCTTTTCGAGAAGCTTGCTCCGCTCTCGGTACGAGCGTCGGACTCCCCGGAAAGCATGGTGGCGGCAGCCGAGTTCCTGCTTGAAGGCATGTATGCTCATAAGCGTCTGAGCCGCAGTGAAGAGCGCGGTTTCCACGCGCCGGAGAAGGCCCAGCGCAAACAGGAGCGAGTGGACCGCGATCCGGAGTACGACGACCTGCAGGAGCAACGGCGATCTCGGCGCGGCTTTAATTGAATCCCCAGGTGTCAGTCCCCAGTGGGTGCGATGGCGGCTATGGACTGACAACTGGTAACTGGTAACTGAGAACTGAGAACCAACGATGAGACGCGTTCGCTACACGAAGTACACGGGTGATCCGGCTTCGGAGATGAGCATGGACGACTTGCTCCAGGCGCTCTCCGAATACCTGCTTGACTCCGGCTTTCAAGACCCCTTTTCCCGCTTCTCCGAGCTCGACGGCGAGCATACCCTCGAAAACCTGCGCGAGGCGTTACGCCAGGCCCTGGAAGCGGGCGATCTCTTCGACGAGCGGATGCAGCGGCAGATCGACGAAATGGCTGAAAGCGGCGAGCTCGATCGGTTGATCGACCGGCTGATGCAACGCATGGAGCAGGAGAATTACATCTCCGTCCCGGATACAGCCCAGGAGCCCCAAGGCCGAGGCGGCGTGAGCGGCCCGGAGGCGCGGGTGCGCTTCGAGATAACCGATAAGAGCCTGGATTTTCTTGGCTTCAAAGCACTGCGCGATCTGCTGGGTTCGCTCGGGAAGTCCAGCTATGGGCGCCATGACACGCGGCACTTGGCGACGGGCGTCGAAGCCGGCGGCGCTTCCAAGCCTTACGAGTTCGGCGACACGCTGAACCTGGACACGACAGCGACTCTCGGCGCGGCGATCGCGCGAGGGGGCATCGCCCTGCCGCTCACCCTCGAGTACTCCGACCTGCACGTGCACCAATGCGAATACCAGAGCTCTTGCGCGACCGTGGTGATGCTGGATTGTTCGCACTCCATGATCCTCTACGGCGAAGACCGCTTTACCCCTGCGAAGAGAGTAGCGATGGCCCTCTCGCACCTGATCCGGACCCAATATCCCGGCGACTCGCTCTCCCTTGTCCTCTTTCATGACACAGCCGAAGAGATGCCCATTTCGCAGCTTGCCCGGGTGAAGGTTGGGCCTTACTACACCAACACTCGCGAGGGTCTGCGCGTGGCCGCGCGCGTCCTCGAGCGGCAACGCAAAGACATGAAGCAAATCGTCATGATCACCGACGGCAAGCCCTCGGCATTGACGCTGCCCGATGGACGCATTTACAAGAACGCCTTCGGGCTCGACCCGCTGGTGGTCAGTGAAACGCTCGAGGAAGTGGCCCGCTGCAAGCGCTCGAACATCATGATCAATACCTTCATGCTGGCTTCGGACTTCGGCCTGGTGCAGTTCGTGCAAAAGGTGACCAAAATGTGCCGTGGCAAGGCCTACTTCACCACTCCGGACACGCTGGGCGAGTACCTGCTGATGGACTACGTTTCGCGCAAGATGCGAACCATACATTAGTTAGCATCAGTTACGCGCCGCAATTCACCCCCCACCCCCAAATTGTCTTTCCGAGCGCCGTCGAGAGCCTGCCCTGAGCCCAGCCGAAAGGGATCTGCGGTTCGCGAAGCGATTCCGGCAAATCCCCCGAATGGAAGCGAAGCCCTGCGATCTGATAACGTCAAGGGTGTGACTGTACTCTGCCATCGATGTGGCGCCAGCCTGAACGAGTCCACGCTCTTCTGCCCAACCTGCGGATCGCCTCAAGTCAGGTTTGAGGCGCCGGAGGAGGCGCTGGCGGAAGCGCAAACCGAGACGCAGCGCACAGGCGGAAGCCGCCCTCCACAGCCGCGCGCCCAGGCGCAGGGAATCTCCTGGAAAGACGCTACATTCGCCACTCTGATGGTAGCCGTGCCCTCCGGGATTCTAAGCGCTATTTCGGTCTTGTCTTGGGGGTGCTGCCTGTGGATTGCGGGCGGCGCGGTGCTCTCAATCGGCTTGTATCACAAGCGGGCTCCCAACTTTCGTCTGGATATGCGCTCCGGGCTGCGCATCGGCACTCTCGCCGGGCTCATCGCTGCCTATACTTCGGTCGCGTCAACCGCGGCCTGGCGAGTCTTTTCCCGCTTCGTTCTGCATCAGGGTGCCTCCATCGACCATTTTTATGACACGGTCATCCAGCAGTCGACGGCGATCATTCAGACGAATCCCGAGGCCCAAGCCCAGTGGCACCAATATGTTCGTTTCTTGATGACCCCTGACGGCAGAGCGGCATACACCCTATTGAACTCATTTGTGACCGGAGCCGGTATTGTTGTGCTTTCCGCGGCCGGCGGCGCATTGGGAGTGCGCATTTTTGCCGAGCGCAAGGCGCGCCTCAGCAATCCCTAACCGTATTCGCGCTCCCCAGCACGCGGACTTTGCGTGCCGGGGGGTGAGCGCGCTATTTGGCTAGGACGGACTCGAGCGCGGTGGCGGAGATATTGACGTTCTTCCTCGAGCAGTAGGCATTGGCCACGTACTGCTGGAGCATGCGATGCGTGTTGAAGAAAGAGCCATTGAGTGCAATGGTCGAGCGCATGATTTCCCGCCATTGTTCGGGCTGGCGATAGTAAAGCGGAAGGATGATTGATTCCAGCCGATCGTAGAGGGCGGCGACCTCTTCTTCCTGAGTGTCCCGGTCGGGAATGGACCACCCCGTAAAGCCCTCGATGCAGCCTTCGATCCACCAACCATCGAGAATGCTCAGGCTGGGCACTCCATTGAGCGCTGCTTTCATGCCGCTGGTGCCCGATGCTTCATAGGGCCGGCGTGGGGTATTCAGCCAAAGGTCGACGCCCGCGGTCAACAGCGCGCCGAGTTTCCAGTCGTAGTTTTCGAGATAGACGACCTTGACGGCATCTGAATTGATCTCGCGAGCGATCTCGAAAATTCTCCGGATCAGGCACTTGGCGGGTTCGTCGTGAGGGTGAGCCTTGCCTCCGTAGAGGATCTGCAGGCCGCCAGCTTCTTCCGCGCACCTCACCAGGCGCTCGGGATCGCTGAAGAGCAGGTCCGCGCGCTTGTAAGTAGCGACGCGGCGGGCAAAGCCGATGGTAAAAATCTCGCTCTTCAACCCGATGCCTGTGCGATCGAAAACCTCTTGGAAGAGTTTCCTCTTGGATTCGGCATGAGCTTCGGCAAGCTCCCTCGTTGGGATGCCGGTCACGTAGCGGAGCTGGAAATTGTCTTTGCGCCAACGCGGCAACTTGCGGTCCAGCAGGGCTTGCATCGAAGGAGCTGTCCAGGTGGCCGCGTGTACGCCATTGGTGATGGCATCGATCGCATATTCGGGAAACATCTTGCGGGAGATGTTTCCGTGCTGGATGGCGACTCCGTTGACAAAGCGCGATGCAGCGAGAGCTACGTAGGTCAGGTTGAGCACTCCCTCGCGGCAGCCCCCCATGCACTCCAGCAGGGTCGCGGTCTCCGGCCCCAGAATCCTGTATGTCTGATCCATGGTGAAGCGATCGTGGCCGGCTGGTACCGGCGTGTGCGTGGTAAAGACGCATTGGTGGCGAAGAGCGTCGAAGTCGCGAGCGGTAATTTCACGGGTGAGATTGCCGCGCAAACGCTGCTGCATCAAAGCTACGGTGAGCAGAGCGGCGTGTCCTTCATTCATGTGGTAAACGCCGACGGTGTACTCGAGCGCTTCGAGCAGCCGGACGCCGGCAATTCCTAGAACCGCTTCCTGGCAGAGCCGGTAGTTGCTGTCTCCGCCGTAGAGATGATCGGTCAGGGCACGATCTCGCGGGTCATTCTGTTCTAGATTCGTGTCGAGAAGATAGATCGGGATGGTATGTCCAGTGACGCCTTCAAGGTCATAGCGCCACGCACACACCAGCACCGGCCGCCCTTCTATCGTTACTTCGACCACCGGCTCTTCGCGCACCAGCAGCTTTTCGATGTTCCAGGGCTGCTCCCCTTCGGTCTGCACGCCCATCCGGTCCAGGTGCTGCTCAAAATATCCCTTGCGGTGCAGCAGGCTGACGGCGCAGAGGCGCAGCCCAAGGTCGGCCGCGGAGCGGAGGGTGTCGCCGGCAAGCACGCCGAGGCCTCCACTGTATGTGGGAATATCCGGAGAGATGGCAATTTCCATGGAGAAGTAAGCAATGACGCCATCGTGATCAGGGAAAGAGAAAAAAGAAGAGAGATCTTCAGGCAGGTTTACCAAATGCATGCAGTGTTTCCCCCGGGCCGTGGCCCTTTCGTGGTCCGATTCTGGCAACGCCCAGAGCCGCTGGTGGGTTTGCCTCGCACGAAATCGTTCCGCTTCTATAGACCCAAAAACATCCGCAAAGTTAGGAAATGTCAGCGATCTTTTGCGAATGGCGTGGTCGTATTTTAGCAACCACGCTGCTGGGAAATCCGGGTATCTGTCTTGGCACTTCCGTCGATTCGCGTGGTGCTTCCGTGGGATGCTCAAACGCGCCGTAAGCGGGCTCCGGGAGCTTGTTGGAGGGATTGAGAGCAGAACCGGCAAACAATGCCTTGGGTAAACGAGCGAGGGGGCCACAGTATCTTGGGCTTGATCTGGGGCTTCGCTCATTGCAGGCCAGGTTTTCGAGCACGCTCCCCGGTAGGTTTGCGCGTCGGGAAACGGAATCCCCGCCCCCTAAAATTAAATCCCTGCCTCCTAACCTTAGTGGTTAGAAGGAGTCTGGTAAACTGTCTGGGCGTTGAAACCGAACCG
Organism: uncultured Acidobacteriaceae bacterium; assembly: GCA_963746665.1. Classification (GTDB taxonomy): domain Bacteria; phylum Acidobacteriota; class Terriglobia; order Terriglobales; family Acidobacteriaceae; genus PALSA-350. The sequence continues at coordinate 297,885 of CAVVBW010000003.1, forward strand.
GGCAAGAGCATTTCTCGCCCAGTAGCAAAAGCAGGTTGCTCCGGTAGTGGCTCCGATTCACTCAAGCGCAATTCAATAAATATAGGAACGGCACCAAATGGAACAAGGCACAGTCAAGTGGTTCAATGATGCAAAAGGCTATGGCTTTATCTCGCGGCAGAACGGCGAGGATGTTTTCGTGCATTACTCCGCCATCAGTTCGAATGGTTTTAAGAGTTTGCAAGAAGGCCAGGCAGTCCAGTTCAACGTAGTCAAAGGCCCGAAGGGCTGGCAAGCGGCCGACGTACAGCCTCTTTAGCAACCTGACAGGCAGAGGGCAAGGCGGAGAAACTTCTCCTCCTTGCTCTTTTCATCTTGCTCCCGGTTCCACTCCTACACAGGGTGCGGCCCGCACCGCGGCAGGCCAGCGCGGTGGGCCGGAGTTTTTGTGTCCGAGCTTGGCTTGACTGGCAGCGGTTTGGTTTCAAGCGAGCGCGGTTGTTATACTGACCGAGTTGTTTCACGCCGTGCTGACCTGCCCGGGCTCTCCGCCCGAAGCCGAAGACTCAGACACAATTTAGCGTAAACAGCGCCCTTGGATTCCCAAGGCCAGATAGCTCAGTGGTAGAGCGCGGCCCTGAAAAGGCCGGCGTCGGCGGTTCGATCCCGTCTCTGGCCACCACCTTGAACATTTTATGAATGATTCGGCCGCGCGACTGGGCTCTGGCGTGCAGCGCAAGGATGAAAGCCCGCGGCCCGTGGAGGCCGGCGTCGGCGGGTCTAGTGTTGTCGGTGTTTGTTCGAGCCGTAAACCATTCATCGCAAAGATGATGACATGAGTGATCTGTTGGATAAACTTGAATAAATGAGAGCAAGTCACGACCCAGGTGGAAAGGTGCGGCGCCGCCTTGCTGCCGATGTTGAAGGCTACGCATTGTTCGGCGGGACTCGTAAGGAATATAGATATTTGCTGCGTCGCGCCTGGAACGAGATGTTGCCGGCCACCATGTTCATCATGATGAATCCGTCGGTCGCTGATATTGAGGCCGACGATCCGACGGTGGCACGTTGTCAGACATTCGCGCGTAGCTGGGGCAGCGGCTGTTTGAATGTAGTGAACACCTTTGCGTATCGTGCCACGGATCAGCGAGAACTGATTGCAGTTCCCGATCCGGTCGGCCCCGAGAACGATCGGCACATCCTAGCGATGGCGAAGCGCTCTAAGCTCATCGTCGTCGCATACGGCCAACCACACCAGAGGTTGCGTCAACGTGGACTCGATGTCTGCTCGATGCTAAAGCTCCACGGCTATCAGCTTCATGCCCTCAAGCTGAATGTCGATGGCACGCCGAGGCATCCGTTGTATCTCAGCGGCGACTGCAAGCCATTCCTAATCTAAAACTGTCGGTTTGAATGTCCGCCTTTGCGGTCAATTTTCTTGATTGACACGAGACGACCATCGCGGTACGATTTTCATACCACATTGAAGGATTTTCATACCATGCAAACCGAGATCAAATCTGCTGCCGATATCGAGGCCCTTTTGATCAAGCTCATAAGGGAGGGTAGCCCGGACAATCTGGATGGCGTCGTGGAGCCGCAGACGATTCCCAATCGGGATGTCAAGGGCTTTGACAGTCTGACAGCACTCGAAGTTCTTACGGACTTGGAAGAAGAGACCGGCATTCACGTCGAAGTGGATATTTTCTACGTTGACGTAAAGCCTAAGAAGCATCGTTCGATTCAAGAAACTGCCTTGGCCATATGGAATGAAATACAAAAGGGAGGGAAAGCCCATGCCTGAAAACCCAGATCTACCAGGACTCGGCCAAAGGCTCCGCCAAGCGCGGGAGGATGCTGGCCTCTCACAGGCTCAAGCTGCGAAACTCCTTGGGCTGCATCGTCCGGCAATCACGGAAATCGAAGCGGAGAGCAGAAAAGTGTCTGCCGGTGAACTCAAGAATTTTGCGTCGCTCTATCACGTTTCCACGTCGTGGCTCTTGGGTGAGCCGATTCAGGTCAACGAGCAGTTGAAGATGGCAGCAAGAAACCTCGAATCGCTCAAAGCTAAGGACCTTGAAACCGTAATGCGAGTAATTGATTCTTTTCGACGCGAGTAGAATGCCATGCTCACGAAACTGAAAACGGAGGCCGCTCGACGTGCGTTGACTGCGCGGAAGCGCTTTGGCTTTCCACTCGATTCTCCGTGCGATGTTTACGAGCTAATCTCCAAATACGGTTTGTCGCTCCGGTTCACAAATATTTCATCTCTGGACGGCTTGTATCTAAACGATGGGCTGCTTGGCTCGATCAATGTGTCGACGCTGAGGCCCTCGGGACATCAGCGGTTTACTGCGGCACACGAGTTGGGCCATTTTCTGTTCGGGCATGGCGCGCACCTCGACGAAAAGATCGAAGATATGGAAAGTAATTCAACCGAGGAGGCGGTCGCTGACACCTTCGCGCGTCACCTCTTAATGCCCAAGCGGGCCGTCTTGGTGGGCTTTCGCCGTCTCGGCACGACCGCAGATGTCGCCACACCGGAGCAATATTATGCCGTTGCGTCGTGGTTGGGGGTAGGGTATTCGACTCTAACTCAGCACACTCGCTGGACACTCCAGCTTATTGATAACGCGCGGCTCCACCAACTTACTTTGAAAACTCCCCAGCAAATCAAGCGGCGGCAGGCTCCCGCTGTATCGTGGGCAGGTCGAAAGGAGCTTTGGCCACTTGCCTCCTGGTGGCAGGGAACAAATATTCACCTACAGATTGGCGATGTCGTGACTGGACTGAAATCGCCCCCCCTCGGACTACTTCGACCTCGGCGATGGTTGCGCAATTGCGAGTAGTGTGGGGCAGATGTCAGCAGTAGTACATGGCGGTGGTTCCGTGACCCTCAATATTTCAAAGACCGACTACGTCGGGATGTATCAATATCGGTATCTTGAGGAACCGCTCGATGCCTGAGATAACCGAGGGTTCCGTTTCAAGTGCATGGCTCAAAGCAATCCAGTTGGCAAGCGCGCGCCCGCGTAAGGAAGCATCGAACCTCATCGTAAACATCCAGGACTTGACAGACGCGACAAATCTCGAAGACATGGCCATACGAAGCAGCTTGGATCAAGCTCTCGAGGAGAACGACAATTTCTCTGTGTCGGCTGTCGCAAATACCATTTTTCCGGCCTCTCTGTGGAGGCCAGATCTGCCGCGTGCCGTTGTTTTTGAACGCTATTTGAAGCTCTGGCCTCGAATCAGCAAGGTTCGCCAGAATCGAAGAGGAACATATTTTCAGCGGATGATCAGCTACCCCCAACCGTCGGAGTCGGCGTTTAACCAACTCGAGTTCGTAATATCCGCTTATACCAATGGTACGCGGCGACGGTCAGCTCTCCAGTGCGGCATTCTGGCTCCGAACATTGATCTCAACGCTAGACCTTTTCAAGGCTTTCCCTGCATGCAGCAGGTGGCATTCATGCCTGAGGGCAGAAATGGACTGCGCATCTCTGCGCTCTACCCGATGCACTACCTTTGGGCGCGCGCATACGGAAATTATCTTGGCTTAATTAACTTAGGTCGGTTTATGGCGTTTGAGATGGGACTAGAACTCACCGCACTCACCTGCATTGCACTTGTTGCCAAAGTCGATGAACCTGAATTGATCGCACCCTTCCTGGAGGCCGCTGATGCGGTTTGAAGATTATCAGAAGCGAGCTATGGATACGAACCGGCTCGGTGCTCACAGCAAAATCCATTGACGGTCGCGCTCTACGGCCTCGCAGGAGAAACTGGGTCGGTCAACACACTCTATAAAAAGAGGCTGCGGGATGGTGATCAGTTCGCCGGATTCCGGGAGAAGGTCAAGGAAGAGCTGGGCGATATTCTTTGGTATCTCACAGCCATCGCAAGTTTGGAAGATCTATCGCTTGAAGATATCGCCGTTCACAATCTCGACAAAACCACATCCAGATGGTTGCCGACGGGTGAAGATGATTGGGTGGATTTCGATGAACACTTTCCGCCAGGAGAGCAACTGCCCCGATTATTTACGGCACAATTCGTTGCAACTGTAGAGGACGGTATATCGAAGGTCGAAGTTTTCGTTGACGGAGAGCGATGCGGGGCCAAGCTTAATGACAATTCTTATGTATCTGATGGGTATCGTTTCCATGACATCTTTCACATGACATGCGCAGCATTACTGGGTTGGTCTCCAGTCGTGCGCGCTTTGATGAAACGCAAGCGGAAGAGCGACAAAGAGACTGACGAGGTTGAAGACGGTGGGCGAGCGATCGTGACCGACGAAGCATTGGCGGCCGTCGTGTTTAGTTATGCAGTTCGTCACACGTACTTGGACGAAATCAAAGTCCTCGACTGGCAGCTGCTCGATCTCTGCCACGACCTAGCAGAACCATTTGAGGTGGGCAAACGATCGCGCTATGAATGGGAACAGACGATCTTAAAGACTTTTGAAATTTGGCGGAAGGTCCAGAATCATGGCGGAGGATGGGTGCGATTCGATAGAAAAAGTCGTACCGTCGAGTTTTATCTCGAGAAACTTGAGGTGTGAGAAGAATCTTGCATTTCACCGCAGATTTCGCCAAGAGCAAACGGTTTTCAGCTATATGGCGCTGAGCAGCAACCCAAGACGTGATGCACATGCGACGTTCGCCGGATACGTCTATCAGGTTAACGTCTCGATTCTGCGTTGGTTGGGGCTCAAGCCCGGCGAGCATCTCGAACTCGAAGCTGGCGAAGACATTGACTTGGTGCGCAACTCATCGGAAGCAAAAGAGAGCGAACAACAACGAGTTCTAGAGCAACTGAAGCATTCGAGTCGCTCGATTACGCTGCGTTCACCGGATGCGCTCGAGGCTCTGGCAAATTACACCGAGCACAGGAAATCTAATCCGACGATCCCGCTGGCTTTTCGCTTCCTCACAACTGCATCGGTAGCGAAAGAACGACAACCTTGGAGTGGAGACGGACCCGCCCTAACGCTCTGGGAAGAACTGCGGAGCCAAGCGCTGCCCGAAAACGAACGAACAGCAAAATTGGAGCAGCTTCGCAGCTATCTTAGGACATGCTCGAAGCCGGAGAAACTGTCGGAAATTGTATGGCAATCATTTAGCGAAATCCTGAACTCCGAGCTCGGCGAATTCGGAGCAATCGTGAACGGATTTGAATGGGCTACGGAGTCCGGCAATCACGAGGTGATTGAGCAGGTACTTGTCGAGGAACTTCAAGCCCGAGATCCCGAACATTCCGAGGGTAGAGCCAAAATCAGTTACCGGAATCTTTTTGGATTCATTATCAAACTACTGACGAAGAGTGGGTCGAAAACGCTGACGTTAGATACGCTGAATGAGGAACTGAACGCCACCTCGCTGTCGCTTGACGATCAGGTTTCAGCGATGGAACTGCGTTCCTGGATCGGGCGAGTCGATGCCACGCTAGAGGAGCACGAGAGTCGCATTGAAGCTCTCGAATCTCGTATCGCCACGGATCGGATCAAGACGTTCTATATTCCAGAAAGCAACAGTGGCACGTCAGATTTGCTCTTTGACTTTAATCAGACCTTACGTGGGCGCAAGCGCCGCCTAGAGGAGCTGAACGAATTCCTGAGTGATCCCGAAAAGCGGATTGCTGTTCTTCCAGGTAGAGGAGGAATCGGGAAAACGAAGCTACTCCGCGATTGGGCGAGTAGTGCTACCGACTGGGCACAATTGTGGGTCAATCCGCATGGCACATGGACCGAGGAGTCTGGGGCCGAGGTCCCGACCTCAGAAGCAATTCTCGTAGCGGACGATGCGCACCATTATTCCGACCTTGAGAAATTGGTGAGCTATGTTTCAGCTTCAGCCGGGAATGCCAAGCTGAAATTGTTGATCGCCACCCGTCCAAGCGGGCAGGCGTTCGTCAACGAGATAATTGCGCGTGCGGCTGACGAGAGTTTCATCTCGCGGTTTGACACATTGCGAGAGCCGGGGCCGACGGCCACTTTGGAGATAGCAAAAGAGGTCTTGGGCACAAGGTTCGAGCACCTGGCTCCCGCTTTGGCAGAGGTCTCAAAAGACACGCCACTAGTGACAGTTGTAGGCGGACGTCTCATCTCGCGTGAGCAGATTCGGCCAGAACTGCTTGCCAACGATCAAGACTTCCGCCACGCAGTATTTGAGAAGTTCGCAGAAGAGTGTGAAGGTGACCTGCCGACTGGCGGGAGATCAAGACGAGAGCTGCTGCAACTAATTGCTGCCGTCCAGCCCGTGATCGAGCGAGATGACAAATTCGCGGAGAGAGCCGCAGTCTTCATGGCGCTCCGTCCCGATCAGATATGGAAGGGACTCGATGATCTGGAGACTCGTGGAGTTCTCCTTCGCGGAAGGGGTGGGGCCAGGATCACACCCGACCTTTTTGGAGATTTTTTGCTCGAATCGGCCTCCATCGGTAATCAGGGCGCTGCGACTGGATTTGCTGATGCCGTCTTCCAGTCGTTTGGAGGATCGCATCTCTCGAATCTGCTGAAGAATTTTGCTGAGCTTGATTGGCGAATCACTCAACGCAACGCCGATTCCCAGCTCCTGAACAAGATATGGTCGTCGATCTACGAACGCTTCCGGGTTCAACATGCGGATCAACGTGCGCATTTTCTCCGGGAGGCCAAGAGCATCACCGTCTTTCAGCCTGATCGGATGGAAGAGCTTATCGGAATCGCAATGGACGAACCTGCCGAGCCGGGCCGAGAGTGGGCTTTCACCAGAGAAAGAACGCAAGATGATGTGCTCGTGGAGCTACCGACGCTGTTGGGCGACACGATTTTCCATGAGCCCGTATCTAAGGACGCGTTCAAGCGTCTCTGGACTCTTGCACAAGACAAGTCGAACGAGATCCACAACCGCGCTCGTAAAGAACTGAAGAAAGCCATTGGATATCACAAATACAAGAACCCAATCTACAACGAGAGAATCCTGACGTTAGTCGAAGAACTTGCTGCGGACGAGGGCGCTTATCGCGGCGAGTTCACCCCACTCTCTTTGATGGACGAACTAATGGATCGGGAGGTTGAAGACACGAGCCTCCGGGGCCGTAGCTTTTCGTTCACTGCGCTCCCTGTGAATTACGCAGCGATCCAGAGTATTCGTAGTCGTGCCCTTCGGATCATCGACGCTTCCCTGTATTCCCCATCCCCGCGAATCGGGGTGCGCGCTGCCGAATCGATGGCGAAGGTAATCTCCGAATTTCACCCGAGGTTCCGGGCAGAACCGACCGAGGACGAACGTCAATGGCAAGATGCGGAGCGCCTTACCGCACTCGACTTGATAGCGGCGCGGATCGCCGCAGGCGGATTATCAATTCAGCTCACTTGGAGACTTGACCGTTTACTCCGTCATGTTGGCCGCCGAGATGCCCAAACCGATACAGTTAAGGAACGTGCGGCGTCTCTGCGAACGACGCTCCCGCGCCCCCCACTGTTCGACTTCTTTGACGTCTTGGTGACGAACGAATATGAAGATGCCATCTTCGAGGGCAACCAGGCGACGATTCCGCAGTCACGACGGGACCTCGAAGCGCGTGCATTCGCAGCGATCAAAAGTACATTCCGCGAAGTTGGTAACCGGGTCGGCGGTGTAGAGCACCTAACGCACCAGGCTGTCGATGCTGGTATAGAACCCGTGTCGCTTGGCGAGATACTCCATCGGTTATGTGAGGACAAGGCGTTCCTAGTAGCTTTGACGGAGTTCGTACAAAACGCGAACGATTCTATCCTGGTCTCGATTGCTCAGGTGCCCCTGAGCGAATGGCGCAATGTCGATGCATCGGAATACGAACGGTATGGCTCAAGCTTTGCTCGCTCAACGAGTTTCATCCTGGCGCAAACAGCTGCTATAGCAGTAGCGCAAGGACCTGCTCTCTTCAACCCGATTCCAGAAGATTTGGCTATCCTTGCAATTCTGGCGAAACGGGAAGAGGGCCGAGTCCTTGGACCTGTCCTGTTTGGCCTCAAGCGCCTCGTTCCAGTCCCTCAATATTCCGCCCGCGCACTGGACCTCTATGTCCATATGCATGTGGGTAACGATCATCTTTTAGCCAAGGAATACTGCGACTTTTTCGGCACATACGGTCTCTCCGCTGATTTTCTGGGTTCGATGATGGTCGAGCGGATGCTGGACAACCTCGTAGAAGTCGACGAACTAGACCGCGACGCCTTCGGCGGTCTTCTTGCGCGGACCTGCAGGGTGGCTCCGCTGGCATTTGTCCGGCTCTTTGAAAAGAGAATCCGGCGTCGGCTTTCGCTGGGTCCAATTGATGAGCACTCCAAATATGAAGCAATTCCTTCTTCCTTCTCATGGTCGAGCTTGGCTGGAGTTGTCGACAAGACGCTCTACGAAGAAGCAGTAAACGCCTTCATCGAACTCATGAGGACGTTTCCCCATTTTGGCCATGTGCTGGGGGAGATCTTCTGGCATATAGCGTCACTAGATGAAGTCACAATGGCCGCGTTGGACCGTCTACTGCATGAGACCGAGGACTCTGGACCTACGTTGGCGCTTCGTCTACTGCGGGAAGGCCCTAATGGAATTGCTTTTAGTCAACCAATGTTTGCAATGCACGTACTTTGCGAATGTGTAGTGAAGGGGGCTGAGTTGGAGAAGTACGCTCACGCTGCTCTCTTCTCCAACGCCTTACATGTATCAGGAATGCAGGTCTACGCTGGGTCGATGCCCCCTCCCCCGGACACCAGTCACATCTCACCGGCGGAGGCGTTGAGCGCGCAATGGGCACCCGGAAGCGTGCCGCACGCATTTTATTCCGAACTTGCGAAGGTTCAACGTATCCCGATCCCTTCACCTGACTTCTCGCACTTCGATGATGAGGAATTCGAGGAAGACGAGCCCAATGCGGAGGCCACACTTCCTGAGAGCGACGGCCCGGAAGAACCTTCTGCAAGTTGAGTGCTCCGTCGTCTTGGGAAAGGAGATATGCAACCGTTGAACGCGACCGCAAATCAACATTTCGTATCGCAGATTGAGCAAAGGCTGCATTCTGGCTAACTACCTATCGCGGAGTGTCCCTGAAGCTCCCCGAACGAAACGATTACTGCCAGCCCCCTCCCAGTGCGCTGTAGAGCTGGACCAGGCTGAGGGCTTCGCCCTGCTGCGCGGTTACCAGGTTCAGCTGCGCCGAGTAGAGGTTGGTGTCGTTCGTGAGGACCTCGAGGTATGCCGTCGATCCACCCTCGTAGCGGAGGCGGGCTAGACGAGAGGCGTCCTGGGCGGCCGCCACGAGCTTCTCCTGCTCCTCGCGGTAGACACGCTGTTTGTTCAGCGCGATCAGGGCGTTCGATACGTCGCGAAATGCCCCAGCGATGGTTTTCTGGTAAGTGATCACCAACTCCTGATCAGTGGCTTTGGCCTGATTCAATTGGCCTCGCAACTTGCCGCCTTCAAAGAGCGGCTGCGTCAACGAACCGATTCCGTAAATGGTCCGAGAGCCGCTCTCGAAGATGTTGGAGAAACTGTCTCCTCCGACGCCGCCGGAAGCACTGATCGATAGCTGGGGAAAGAATTGCGCACGTGCAACGCCAATGTTCGCGTTAGCCGCTTTGAGCTGTGCCTCCGATTGCTGGATATCCGGCCGGCGCTCCAACAATTGCGAAGGGATGCCGGTTGGCAAATTCTGCGGCGGGGGCGTAAGCGCGTTTGGATCCGTATGGGCTACCGGGCCCGGATTCTCCCCGAGCAAAAGGCGGAGCGCGTTCTCCTGTTGCTGCACTTGCTGCTCCAACTGCGGCAGCTCCGAGGATGCCGTGTAAAGCAGCTGCTCGGCCTGTCGTAGATCAGAGAGCGGAACGGAGCCGCCACTCTCCAGCCGCGTGGTCAGCTCGACCGACTCCTGCCTGGCCTTCAATGTTTCCCTGGTGACCTCCACCTGACGATCGAGAGCACGCAGTTGAATGTAAGTTGTCGCCACTTCCTCGACCAGAGTCAGGCGCACTGCGCGCTGGGCCCAGGTTTGGGCCAGGAGCGTGGCGCGGGCAGCTTCCGTCTGCCTGCGATAGAGGCCCCAGAAGTCGGGGTTCCACGCAGCGGAGAGACTAAAGGATCCCGCGACGATTGGGCTGCTGATCGAATTGGATCCACCCGTGTACTGGCTGATCGAGGGAATGTCCACGCCCACGCCGGTGCCGCCAACGCTTAGGGTAGGAAACTGCTGCGACCGGGTAATCTGTACCTGTGCCTGTTGCTCTAGGATGTGTTGAGCCGCGATGCGGAGATCGTAATTCTTGATGAGCGCCTTACGAATCAGGTCCTGCAGCTCGGGTTCGCGGAATACCGCAGCCCATTGCTCGTCGCCGAGAGAGCCCTGGGCGTCGCTGATGACCGCGGCATCGTCCGCCCCACGGAACGCCGGCGGCGTGGCGTACGCAGGCCGCTTGTAATTGGGCCCGACTGTGCACCCGGCTGCCACGGCTAACAACAAGGCGGTGAAGCTGATTGTATACGCGCGCTTGAACCAGACCGGAGAGTTGCTCATGCCTGACCTCCGTGGGTCGAACGGTCGGGGCGGCCGCCGGCCGCCACGGTCACGGCATCCAGATCGCCCTTCGAGTCCATCGTCGTGCCTCTCCCACCCCGCGCGTACCTATGCGAAAGGTACTCGACGACGGAGAAGGTCACGGGGATGAAGATGAGGCCGATGGCGGTAGAGAGGAACATGCCGCCGACCACCACGGTGCCGAGGATGCGGCGTGAAGCGCCGCCGGCGCCGGAGGCCACCCACAGCGGAAGGCAGCCGAAGACGAAGGCGAGCGCCGTCATTACGATGGGGCGGAAGCGCAATCGGGCAGCGCCGAGCGCGGCCTCCGCAATGCTCTGACCCGCTTCATAATTCATCTTCGCGAATTCGACGATGAGGATGGCATTCTTGGCCGACAGACCGATCAGCATGACCAAACCGATGGTCGCAAAGATGTCATTCTCAAACGAGCGAATGTGCAGCGCCAGGTAGCCGCCGAGGATGGCCACCGGAGTGCTGAGCAGCACGCTGAATGGCAGCGTCCAGCTTTCATACAAAGCAGACAGGATGAGAAAGACGAAGAGTAGCGATAGGCCAAAAACCGCCCACGATGGCACACCCTTCTCGGCTTGCTGTTCCTGGTAAGACATACCCGAGTAATCGAAGCCTGCACCCGCCGGCATGGTCTCTTTGAAGACTTCTTCAAGAGCGTGACGGACTTGGCCGGAACTGTAACCGGGATTGCCTGTGATGTTCAACTGCGCTGCATTGAACTCGTTGAAGCGGTAGATGAATTCGGGGCCTGTGGTTTGCGTCACCTTTACCAGCGAGGCAAGCGGAACCTGGCTGCCGTTCGCACTGCGCACATAGAACTGATTGATGTTCGCGATGTTCTGACGCGAGGTGCCTTCGGCTTCGACGTAGGTTTGCCACTGGCGGCCGAAGCGATTGAAGTAGTTGACCAGGTAGCCGCCCATGAAGGTGGACATGGTGGCGTAGATATCGGAGAGCTGTACCTGTTGTTGCAGTGCCTTTGCCTTATCGACATCGGCGTAGAGCTGGGGTACAGCGGGCTGATAGGACGGGACGACGGCGGCGATCTCAGGCCGCTTGCTCGCCGCGCCGAGGAAGGCAAAGACATTTTTGGCAAGGACCATGGGGTCGTCGCCGCCGGAACGATCTTCGAGGATCATGGTCACGCCGCCGGAGGTTCCGACACCCGGGATCGATGGCGGCGGAAAAGCAAACGCGATGCCTGCAGGATCAGCCGCCAGCTGCCTTTGCAGATGGCTTTGGATGTAGTCCAGTTGCTGCTGTTTGGTTTTGCGCTGATCCCAGGGTTTGAGGGCCACGAAGAAGAAGCCGGCGTTGGTGCTTTGCACCTGGGTGAGGAGTGAGAAATCGTTGACGGCGATCACGCCCTGTACGCCATCGGTTTTGAGCAACGCATCGGTGATCTTTTGCTCGGCAAGATCGGTGCGTTGGGCAGAAGCGGCGTCCGGCAGCTGCAGGGCCAGGAACATGTAGCCCTGGTCTTCCGTGGGAATAAAACCGCCGGGAAGGCTCGTGCCGAGGAAGGCGCCAAGCACCGCAACCAGGGCGAGAGCGACCATGGCGATGGCGGACTTATGGATGAGCACATCCGAAGTGTGAACAAAGCTGTCGGTGGTGCGGCCAAAGAACTTGTTGAACAGCCCAAAGCCCTTGCCGAGAAGGCCCGTCTTCCGTTCTTCGTCCTTGGGCTTGAGCAGCAGGGATGCGAGCGCGGGCGAAAGGGTCAGCGCGTTGAACGCAGAAATCAGCACCGAGATCGCGATGGTGACGGCAAACTGCTGATACATGCGCCCGGTGATGCCGGGAATGAACGCCGTTGGGATGAACACGGCGGCGAGGATGAGGGCGATGGCGACCACGGGGCCGCCCACTTCCTCCATGGCCTTGATGGTCGCGTCGGTGGGGTCCATGCCTTCGTCGATGTGATGCTCCACCGCCTCGACCACGATGATGGCGTCATCGACCACCAGGCCGATGGCAAGCACCAGCCCGAAGAGAGAAAGGGTATTGATGGAGAAGCCGAGCGCCGGAAAGATAATGAAGGTTCCGATGAGCGAGACGGGAACGGCCAGCAATGGAATCAGCGTGGCGCGCCACCCCTGGAGGAAGATGAAGACGACAATTACGACCAGGCCGAGAGCTTCGAGCAGTGTGAGCACGATCTCGTGGATTCCGGCGGTGACGGCCTTGGTGGTGTCGAGGGGTACATCGTAGGTGATGCCGGCGGGAAAGGTCGCCGAGAGTTCCTTCATACGGGCATTGACGGCAGCGGCGGTCTCGACGGCGTTGGACCCGGGTAGCTCATAGATGGCCATCACGCCCGAGGGCGCCTGGTTGTAACGGGCCGAGAGGCTGTAGGACTGCTCGCCAAGCTCGACGCGGGCGATGTCACTGAGGCGCACGATGGACCCATCGGGGTTGGCGCGGATGACGATGGCGCCAAACTCCTCTGGCGTGACCAGGCGGCCCTGCGTCCGCACGGTGTAGGTAAACTGCTGGCCCTGCGGGATCGGCTCGGCACCGATCTGGCCGGCGGGGTTCACGTTGTTCTGGGTCTGGATAGCCTGGATGACTTCGGGCGCCGTAATGCCCAGCTTAGCCATCTGGTCGGGGTGCACCCAAACCCGCATTGCGTACTGTCCGCCGAACGTCTGCACGCGCGACACACCTTTGACCCGGGCGAGCTGGTCCTGCAGGTTGATGATGGCGTAGTTGGTGAGGAACTGCTGGCTCAGTTTGCCGCCGGGCGAGTTGACGGCGACGATCATCAGCGGCGAGGTGAGCGCCTTCTGCACGGTCAGGCCGGCGGTAGTGACCTGTGCCGGCAACTGCGACTGTGCTTGGTCGACACGCAGCTGGGCGAGGACCTGGTCGATGTTGGGATCGGTCTTGACATCGAAGTCCACGAAGAGCTGGACCACGCCATTGTTGGCGCTGACCGAGTCCATGTAGATCATGTTGTCGACGCCGTTCATCTGCTGCTCGATTGGCGTTGATACCGCCTCGGAGACCGTCTTCGAGTCCGCGCCGGGGTAGGTGGCGGTTACCAGAATTTCCGGCGGAACAATATCGGGATATTGCGAAGTAGGGAGGCTTGCCAGCGACACCATACCTAGGATCACGGTCACGATGGCGATGACGATGGCAACGATAGGGCGGCGAATAAAAAACTTCGACATCAGTTATCTCCCTGCCGCGTTGGGGGCCGAGGCGACGATAGCCGGAGCCGGGTGCGGACTGACGGGAGCGCCCTCGCGGAGTTTTTGCAGGTTGTCGACGATGACTTGCGCGCCCGGAGCAACCCCTCCTTCTACCAGCCAGTTGGTGCCGATTTGTGGCCCCAACTGGACGGTGGTGAGATGGGCTTTACTGTCCTTGCCCGCGACATAGACCTGTTGCAATCCCTGCAGTTCCTGCACCGCGACCTGTGGGATTAGCAAGGCATTGTGGCGCAGTTCGGTCTCGCCGCGGACACGACCGTACTGGCCGGGACGGAGAATGTTGTTGGGATTGGGGAATACGGCAGCGATACGGATGGCGCCGGTCTGTGCGTTCATCTGGCGATCGACAAACTCGATGTGGCCCTTGTGGGGGTAGACCTCGCCGTTGGCGAGGGTCAGCGTGAGGGGAATCGCAGTTTCACTTTTAAGCAGATCGCCGCCCGCGCCGCCGGCCCGCTGGATCAGGGCCAGATATTCCGCGTCGCTGATGGAAAAGTAGACCTTGATGGGGTTGAGTTGGGAGACGGCGGTCAGCACCGACTGGGTGTTCACGAGATTGCCGACCTGCGTGGTGGCCTGGCCGGCAACGCCGCTAATCAACGACCGCACATGGGTGAAGCCAAGGTTTAGCTGGGCATTTTCGACGGCGGCCTGCGCGGCGGCTACAGAAGCCTTTGCGGATTGCACGGAGGCCTCAGTCTGCGCTTTTTGTTGAACATCGTTGTCGAGCTGGCTCTGCGCGATCGCACGGGCTTGAGCAAGCGGGGTATCCCGCTTGACGTTGATCTCGGCGAGGCCGAGTTGCGCCTGGGCCTGAAGCACTTGCCCCTCTGCCTGGGCCAGTTGGCCTTTGGCCTGATCGAGCGCCGCCTGGAAGGGACGAGGATCGATCTCGAACAGAATCTGGCCTTTGGCCACTTGGGCGCCTTCTCGATAATTCTGTTTGATCAAATAGCCGTTAGCCTGAGGCTGGATCTGCGCGTTGACATAGCCGTCAAGCGTGCCAACCCACTCATTGGACACGGACACGTCGGAGGGCTCGACCTGAACGACCGAGACGGGCAGGGCCTGCGGCGCCCCTGCTGCCGCGGGGGCTTTTCCACAGCCCGTGACGAGCGCGCTCGCAAGGACCAGCATGCTTGCCGCCGGAACACAATCCATACGGTTGCGGCGAGTCGCTTCAGCCGCGAGTCTAAGCCACTGGATCATTAGGAATTACCCCTTCAGAGCTTCAAGAATGGATCGTTGATCGTTCAAAAACATTCGTGCATGTATGTTCTATGATCAGACTCTGGGAAGCCTATGGCGGATGCAAAAAGAGCGGTGGAACATCAGAAGGCGACACTACAGAGGCAGCGGCGCGGCATTGTGACACGCGGCAAACTTCTTCGTTCCGCAAGGCATATCTTCGCGCGAGACGGATTCGAACATGCGCGCATCGAAGATATCGCTCTGCGCGCGCGTAAGACGAGGGGCGCGTTTTACGACAACTTTAAAGATAAGGATGATGTTTTTCTCGCCATCTTTGAAGAGGATATGGCTCGCGATTTGACCGAGCTCGGTCCGCTGCTGCTTGGCTTGCCGACGATCAACGAACGCAGAGAAGCCCTGGCCGAATACCTTGCGCATGTGAGCAAAGATATTCAGCGCATGCTGTTGAATTTGGAGTTCAAGCTTTACGCGATACGTCATCCTCGCAAACGCAAGCGGCTGGCTGACCTGCTGCGGGCCATGCGTCTACGCACGGCGATCCCGGAGATCAGCCGATTGCTTCCGCAATTGGAGGGGCAGACGGCCAACACAAAGCTGATTGACTGCGTTGCGATTTGCGGTGTGATGGACGGACTTGCGTTGAATCATTTTTTTGATCCGGATGGTTTGGACAATCGAGCCGTAGCGCGCTATCTGCGGCTTTGCATGCAGAAGACGATTCCGGAGGGTGCCTTACCCTGAGGATCCCATCCGCTCGCATTCTGTCTTCCAAAATAAAAGAAAATAAAAGGCTTCAGTTGCATCTTGTACCGCACGACTCTCTTAACTTCCCGGCCATCCCGGAGGTTGAATCGCCTGCGATCATTCCCGGCGGCTCGATTTTTCAGATGTGAATCACGTGGACAGCACCGGACGCCGGCTTCCGCTTCCCCTCGTCATCGACGCGAATGTGATGAAGACACTTTGCCGCTCCTACTGCCAGCCGCCGCCGAGCGCCTTATAGAGCTGCACCAGCCCCTGGTATTCGTTATTTCGATCCTGCGCCAGAGCGAGTTCAGCTTCGAACAAAGACCGCTGGCTGTCGAAGACGTACAGCCGTTCATGAACGCACGCAAACTGTGGAATAAACTCGCCCATCTAGATATCACCCACTGCTTCACCTTCGTTTAAGTCAGCTTCCGTTTGTATCGGGAGCCGGGCGCTTTTTTGCGGGAAGCCTTACCGGTATGGTTGCTGTCACTCACGGTCCGGAGAGACGCTACGGGCCGCTTTTTACGACGATGCGTCACGGGAGGGCGAATTGTAGCTTCCACTCGCCGTTCTGCTCCGCTGGGATCCTCTTCGTAATCCGGGTCGAACATCGCGATCACTGTTGCGGCGCGACTGGTATATCGTCTTGCCCACTGGCTTTCGATGAGCGTGCGTTGTAGCGTTTTCCAGTGCTCAGCCTCTGTTTCAAGGTTCCCGTCGGATTGCGACAAGTCGCGGTCGCTCACGTCACCGTTCAGGGTGCTTAGAAACTGATCGAACTCATCAAGATTCACACCCATCTGAAACACCAGTTGGCTCAACGCCATCTGCTGCGGTGCTGTGAGCTGGTCGAAGTCACGGCAATAGGCCCGCGCATTGTGGACGGCTTCTATGGTGGAGATGCGCAGTAGTCTGGTGGCCTCTTCTTCGGTAAGCTCCGGCGCCAGCGTGTGCGTCCTGAGCTTTCTGCGATAGTTCTTCTTCCCCCATGCTTTCAGATCGTGGTCGAACTGATCGAGTATCCTCTGCAATCGGTCTGAGTCAAGTCCTGCGGCCTGCCAAAGTTGGGCCGAGGAGGGCTCGAGGAAAGGATAGGGATTGAGAGGGTCGCTCTGGAGATGCTCGGTCGCCATGACATCGAGACTGAATCCCGCGCCAATAAGCGGTCGGCTTGTATTCGGGTCGGGATAGGCCGTCAGCACCCAGCCTTCATGTCTGTGGTCCCGCAGGACATTCATCAAGCTCTCTAGATTGAACTTAATGTCCGAGTCCTTGAAGTCAATCAGTGGTTGCGCCACAGGTACGAGCTGCTGTGGGTCGGGATTCTCTAGCGACAAACTCTTCGGCGCAAGCGGAGCAGACGGCGATGTTTGCCCCGCTCCTTTTTGTACGGGAGCTGCCAAGGCTAGTACAAGTGTTGCAGCCAGAAAGCATCGCTTTGTGAAAATTGCGATCACCAGTTGGTTCTTGTCGCCTCTATCATGGCATACACAATAACCGAAAATCGCTACCTACGACACTACCTATAAAGACAGTAGCTCGTTCGGCAGGACTCGTGTGCACGATGGATTCGAGCGCGGTTCGCTTCGCTTCCATACGAATGAGGCTGTAGTATTTTCAGCATCTGCTGCGAACGCGTCCGCCGATATCCCACAATGGTCTAGTCGCCCAGCTGAGCATGCGGCTGCAAGTGCCACGCCACGCGGCATCGCGGCCCGGGATGCCGCCCCTGCCGTGGCGAGGAAAGGGCAAAAGGGTAGGGGATAAACTCGCCCGCCGCATCGACACCTCAACATCGTTAAGATCGTTGACGGGACCCGCGGGTAAACTGTACAGTTCGGAATATTGAAAGGGAGAGTTCATGGCGACGACAACGACCGGGAAGAATAGCACGATGGTGGTTTCAGTGCTGAGCGCCCGCACCAATCT
Organism: uncultured Acidobacteriaceae bacterium; assembly: GCA_963746665.1. Lineage (GTDB taxonomy): Bacteria > Acidobacteriota > Terriglobia > Terriglobales > Acidobacteriaceae > PALSA-350. Next base: position 315,545 of record CAVVBW010000003.1, read on the forward strand.
TGGGAAGCTCCTGGATCGTGTGGACGACGAACGCCGCTCTCTTGTCATTGAGAAGCGTGGCACTCCCAAGGCCGTGCTGATAAGCATCCGCGACTACGTCAAGCTCGCCGCCCCGGAACCGGAAGTGCTGCGGATCATCGGCGAGGAGTCGGAGCGTAACGGCACCAATACGCTTACATCGCGCTAGATTGACCAAGTCATTAAAGCGGCTCGGGTGCAAAAGAAGAAGCGGTAATGCTTCCGCTTCGCATCGTCATCGACACGAATGTGATTGTCTCCGCGGCTCTCAAACCCGAGGGCCTTCAGCGCACTACTTTCCTGCTTGTCTTAACCAAGCCCGCGCGCTTCTATGTGTCGCAGCCCATCCTGGACGAGTATGCGGAGGTTCTGTCGCGCCCCGAGCTTGGCATTCGTAAGGGCATTCGTCTACAGCTGCTGCAGCTGATCAGCAACCACAGCTGGGACGATACCGGTTCAGTACCGGTTCTTTGCCGCTGAATCTGCTTAATGTTCGGGAGGTTGCGCGATCTGCCACTGTCGTGTAAAGGCGGCGGTTACATTTCCCACTAATCTGATGAAAGATGGTGACTTGTAGCATATACTGTTATGCTTATGCCTCCTAAGAGAAGAGCCGAGAAGTCCGAGAAGGTTGAACGCAGGCAGCGCAGGGAGAGGAAATTCCCCGTAATTACATTTGAAGAAGCTCTAGCCCTCGCAAAGGCGATCCAGGAACATGCGAGCGGCCAGAAAGTTCGGCGTCTCACCCTCTTTGAGAAGCTGGATCAATCTCCCGACAGTTCCGAGACCCGTCGCCTCATCACGGCTTCAAACCAATATGGACTCACCAAAGGTAGTTATACCGCTGAATATTTGGAACTCACCCCTCTTGGGGCTGATGCTAGCGGAGACGATGTTGCTACGGTCAAGGAGATAGCGGCGCGGTTCGAGCTCGCAATCAAGAAGATTGAGCCATTCAACGCGCTTTATGAGAAGTTGAAAAACAACAAGCTTCCAGCGCGCGAAGTAATGATTGACAATGTGCGCGAGATCGACCTTCCCGAAGAGCAGCGTGGGGAGTGTGTCGATACTTTTGTGCTGAATGCGACATTTCTGCGCTTACTTCGGACGATTTCTGGGTCGCAGCGGCTTGTTCCTATTGAGCAGGTGCTCGAGGAAAGCACTCTGGTGGGGCCAGTCATTACCATCGGTGGAACCCCTGCTGGTGACCTATCGCCAGTTACAGTGCTGGAATCTGTTGCAAGAGAGGCCGAAGAGGATTTTACGGAAATTTGCTTTTACATCACACCGATCGGCGATGTCGGCTCAGAACATCGCCGCCATTCGGATTTCATGATGGAGTACATCATCCAGCCAGCCGTGAAGGAATTCGGGTTAAGAGTGATCCGCGCGGACCAAATGAGCAAGCCCGGTATGATCGGGAAACAAGTAGTCGAGCACATTCTTCGGTCGAGGCTTGTGATTGCGGATCTGTCTTTTCACAATCCAAATGTTTTCTATGAGCTGTGCCTACGGCACACGACCCGCCTCCCCACCGTCCAGCTAAAAAGAGAAGTCGATACCATCCCCTTCGACCTCAATCAATACCGCACCATCTCCATTGAAACGCGCGATCCATACACACTCCTGCCCAAGGTACAGACTTATACGGCCGAGGTAACGAACCAAGTGCGGAGGGCGTTGGGAGACGCCGACTCTGGCGATAATCCCATATCGCTCTATTACCCTTCCGCGCGACTGGCGTGGGAACAGAAGAAATAGCATTCCAGTATCGACAGCTACTGCAGCTGATCAGCAACCACAGCCACATTGTCACTCCGACTCGGCGCTTGGACGTAGCGAGCGACCCCGACGACAATATGTTTCTTGAATGCGCCGACAAAGCGAGCGCGGATTACCTTGTCACCGGTAACGAAAAGCATTTCCCCAAGTACTGGAAAAAAACGAAGATAATCACGTCCCGTGAGTTCATCGGAATTGTGGCTCCGCATTTGATTCCTTAGAGATCCCTGGATTTTGTTTTGGGCTTGGTGGTCTTGCCGTTTTTGGCTACACGGAGGTTGTAGGCGGTGCGGAGGGCGCCGGCGAGGGTGGCTTCCGTGGCCTCGGCAAGGCGGATGTGGGTCGCGCCCATGCGGCCCCAGCCGCCTTGGACGGGAAGGAAGAGCTCGGGGGCGTCGGCAAGGAATGCGGTCTGGGTTTCGGGGTCGAGCATGAGGTTGCCGTACCCCTTGGCTTCGTGGGCGAGGGTGGCGAAGATGCGGCCGCCGACGCGGAAGTCGGGCGCGCCCATGTGCGAGGACTCTTCGGTCCCGGGTAGGGCAAGGGCGAGGCGGCGGAGGTCGGATGGAGTCATCATAGGCTCTAAAATACGGCTTCCATTCAGGCGGAAACAAAAGACTCGTAATGACCCAATCCGTAAGCTTGGACACCCTTCACGCTTTTAACCCGCCTGCAATAGCCTTCCATGCTTCTGCTTCAGCTCGTCCAACAGCTGTTCAACTTTGCCATCGCGCTCCAGCTTGGTGAACCTGTCCTCCAGCGACTCGCCATCGAGCAGCACGCGCCCTGCATGGTTCTCCGCCTCGGCGTTCTGAATCTGCGCCTTCAACCTCCCTAGCACTGCTGTCTTCGAAGCTTCCTTGCCATTCTCGACAACCTGCCGGGCCTTCGTCGCCCGTCCAGCCATCTTCGCCCTCCGGTGCTGCGCCACGAGCATCTCGCACTGCGCCTGCGTCTCGGCCAGCTTGCCCTGCAGCCTCGTATACGTCGCGCGCAACGACTCTGCTTCAGCCGTCTGCTCCACAACCTGCTGCGCAAACCCACCGACCATCTCCTCATGGCTCAGTGCGCGCTCGAGCGCCAGCCGAGCCAGCTCATCCTCGCCCTTCTTCACCGCAAGCTCCGCCTTCGCCCGCCACTTGGCTGCGCCGTCCGCCTGCTCCTGCCGCTTCTTCTCAAGCAAATGCTCATCCGCAATCGCGATTGCCACCTGCGTCTTCACCTGTAGCAGCTGATTCTCCATGTCCTGAAGCAGCTGCTTTAACATCTTCTCCGGGTCTTCCGCGCGGTCGATCATGTCATTCACATTCGCCCGCAGTAACATTGCCACTCGCTCCATCAGTCCCATCGCTCTATCTCCTCACAAACTCGACCAACTGAACAAATCTCAAACAGCGCGCGAGTCACCTCGCGCGCCGCTTCCTTACTTGCTCGCCTCTCCATCGACAAACGTCCTTCCATCGCCGTTGCTCCGCGTCGCCATCTGCTTCACGTTCGACATCAACTCGCTCATCTTCATGCCGCTTAGCGCCTCGAATAACGCAGGTACCTGTGCTGCAATCTCCGTCATTTCCCCGGTCAGTTTGTGCGCTCCAATCCCCTTCTGATCGCCCGTCGAGACAATGGTGATCCTATCCACCTTGCTCAGCGGCTCGCTCATCGCGCGCACTACATCGGCCATGTTCGTGATCAGCTTGTCGACCACCGCGGCCTGCGACCACCCCTGGTACGCCTCGGCCTTGATATTCATCGCCTTCGCTTCGGCCTCGCCCTTCTGGAAGATGACGGCAGCCTCAGCCTCGCCCTGCGTGCGGATGGCCTGAGCCCTACCTTCGGCCTCCGCAACCAAGCGAGCCTTCTCAGCGTTCGCCATGTTCTCGATGCGTTGTTTTTCGATCTCGGACTTCTTGAGTACCGTGGCGATCAGCTCCTTCTCGTTACGCAGAATCTCGGCCTCCTGCACCTTCACCTGCGCTTCCTTCTCGATCTGCTGGACACGCACCTGCTCGGCAATCACCTTCTGCTGCATCACGTTCGTCTGGATTTCGTAGGCCTTGTCCGCCTGCGCCTTTTGACGCTGCGCTGTCTCCGCAAACTGCGCCTTCTGCACATCCAGATCACGTTGCGCCTCTGCCTGTTTGGCCAACGAGCGCGTTTCCGCCAGCACGCGCTCTTGATCCGCGGCAGCCTTCGCAACCGCGGCCTCGCGCAACGCTATCGCACGACGAATCGCCGTATCACGCTCAGCTTCAGCCGTCGCAATCTCGGCATCGCGTTTGATCCGGGCTACGTCCGGTCGTCCCATATTCGTGATGTACTCGTTCTTGTCGCGAACCTCCTTGATGGTGAATGAGACAACCTCAAGCCCCATCTTGCTCATGTCCTCGGCGCAAGTCGCGCGCATGCGCTCGCCAACCATCTCTGGCTCCTTCACAATCTGCTCGACCGTCAGCTGCCCGATAATGCCGCGCAGGTGGCCTTCCATCACCAGCCGGATCAAGCCTTCGCGCTCGCCTGGAGACTTCGACAGGAACTGCTCCGCCGCAGTCATGATGCTCTCCATATCCGAGCGCACCTTGATCTGCGCAACCGCCTCGACCGTCACCGCAACGCCCTGCTTGGTATATAGGTCCTGGCTCGGAGCCACGTCAAAGCTCATCAGCTCGAGCGAAAGCCTCCGTGTATGCTGCACTACTGGATACACCAGCGCTCCGTGCCCGATAATTACCTTCGGGCCGCCGAAACCAAAGCGAATAATCGCCTCGTTCGGTCCGGCTTTCTGATACATCCTCGCCATCATCGTCATCAGCATCAGCGTGGCTACAACGATCAATCCAACGATCACAATCAAATGGTTCGACATCTCAGCCTCGCAACATCCACAACACCGCTGTCTCCGGTCGTGCCGAGACTTTCACGGCCCTCATAGCAACCAAGAAAACCAACGTCCACAAACTTCCAAGATTGTTGTCATGTCTCCTTCAGTAACCCGCCTTCCAATTCTTCCCAGCGCCGCACATACGCAACGCCGCGTTCATAGCGCATCACCACAACTTCGGTTCCGCGCTCCATGGGAGAGCGATCCTCTGACCGAACCGTCGCGCAGCGGCGCCCGCCGTTCTGCGAGTACAACATCTCCCCAAAACCTTTCGGCGGCAGCTCTGTGCTTAGCCGCCCGATCATCCCGACGATCTCCGTGTCCTCCGGCGCCAGTGTGCGCTCCTTGGACATCAACACTTTTACAAGGAACCAGAACACCAGTGACGCTCCGGACACGCCGCTCACAGCGGAGAAAACCAGCACGAGTGCCACGCTGAACACGCCGCTCTCATGCATCAGGTATCCCGTGCCGCCAAACCAGCACAAAAACGCCATCAACGTGAAGCCATTGAAGACCGACGGAGACCCTGAAGAATGTGACGAAGCACCGTGAGCGCCCTTCGCCAGCCCATGTCCATGCATATGGAACTTGCCGACATGCAAATGCAACGCGCCGCCAAAGAACGCCACAAAACTCAGCGCTAGCCCTACCGCAAAGCACGTCAGATAAATCGCATTCCAATCCCATCCACTCACCGCGAAACCTCCTGGTCCCGCTGCGGCCGCAACAGCTGCATCAGACGCTCGGCCAGCTTCGGAGTCTCCAGCACGCTATCCAACAGCAACAAACACCCGCGCGAATCCTCATGTCGCGAGATCGCCAACAGCGCCTTCCTGAGCTCGTGATCGCGGCGAAACCGCTCCGCTCCGCCGACCAGCCACAGATCCAGCTTGTCCTCCATTCCACGCAGGTCGCTCTGTAGCTCCGGGTGATAGCCCTCGGGATCGTCGACCAGATAGCCGGGATGCACCTTGAAGAACTTCGCCAGCAGCAGCCTCGACGTGTTCGTCAAATGCGGCCGTGCTCCGCTCTCAATCTGCGATAGGTAGCTCTGGCTGATCGACCCGGGCGCGTCTTCCAGCTCGTCCGCAATGGCGCGCGCCAGCTCGCCCTGGGTCATCGCCCTGCCCAAGCCGCGCAGACTGCCCTCAACCTCACGCAAATACCGAACTTTGTCGCCGAGTTTCATAGCTTGCTCCCGCCGTTCGACAACCCCCCTGTCATTACGGATTGCAATGATAATATTGCAATCCGTAATATATGTCAAGAGCTCGCTCTTTCCCCCAAAGACTCTGCGTGTCCTAAGGCTCAATTTAGGATTGATTAGGCCGCTACATTGCCCAAACGAAGCGCAGGTCTATTGATGTATCGCCGCACGGCCGCCGGGCTGGAAGTCTTTCTGGTTCATCCTGGGGGACCGCTCTGGATGAAGAAAGACAAGGGAGCATGGACGATTCCGAAAGGTGAATATGAGCGGAGCGAGATGCCGCTCGTCGCGGCGCAGCGCGAGTTTCAAGAAGAGACAGGTTTTCAGGCCGCTGGAGGATTCCTGGATATCGGTACGATCAAACAGAAAAGCGGAAAACTCGTCACTGCATGGGCCTTCGAAGGCGATTGTGATCCAGCCGGCTTAAGGAGCAATATGTGTGAGATCGAATGGCCTCCACGCTCCGGCCGTCGCCTTGAAATCCCTGAAGTCGATCGTGGCCGCTGGTTCTCGTTGGAGCAAGCACGGAAGTACATTCGCGAAGAACAAGAACCGCTTTTGGACAATCTGTGCGCGTTGCCTCAACTCAAAGACGCGTAGCTCCGGTGCGCAACTGATTCCTTCTGCCTTTAGAGAATCTCCGTCGGGCGCCCCTTCGTTTTATGCGGCCGTCTTCCTGTGGGAGGATTTCTTCTCGCCACCACTTTTTTCTGGATGCTTCGCTGCTGCGATTCGCTCATGCAAGAGTTCCTTGGCGTTTTCGAGCACCTTCAGTCGGTCGCTCGGCAGATTCTTACCGGCGCGATTGATATAGAACGTCAGCATACGCATGCCCGACGAAGGCCCCTTGGGCGAAACCTTCTTCGATGCGAGTTCGCGGGCGATAGTCTTCGCATTCTTTTTGAATAATCCCGCTTGCGGGTGCGTGGAATCGCTGGTCACCTCTGCCGACCACTTACGCTTCCCATGTGAGTTGCCGTGAGAATCGCTCTTTTTGCCTTTTGTGGGCATCGGACCCTCCATTCTCCTTCGATGCACAATGGTCCGCGAACGGCCTCTTAGGCGATCTCACCAGCTCACAGTAAAACCTAAAATGCTCTAGAGATGCCATACTTCTCTTCGAGGAATCGCTGCAATTTCTGCGGCAGGGCCCGGGCGGTTTCCTGCCATGTGAGGAGCTTGAGCCGGTTGCGGAAGCTATAGCTGCGGACCGCCCGCATAACTTCAAGCCAGCGCTCGATCAAATCAGCCCTGCGCCCATCGCATAAAAGAACAAACGAGAATCCGCATGCGTGTGCCGCAAGGGCTCCTCGGATGAGTTGATAGCCATGAACCGTTTCTCCGGCTATCGGAAGCTCCTCCACCTCGAAGACTTCATCGAGATCGCGATATCGAAACAAGAGCTGGGTTGATGCCGATTGGCAGCCCGTTTCCGTGAGCTTTGCTTCTATGAGGATGTCTCCGAGGCGCATGTCGACCTCGGTCCGGTCTGCTCCTCTGCTGAGGAACGGAATGCGCGGTTTGAACCCGAATTCAGGCAGAAGTCCAGGCTCGATCCCGAGCAAAGTGCGCATCTGCGGCCGCTCAAGCACTTTGGGATAACAGAAAATGTTCATCAACAAAGCGTCCGAGCTGTTTGCACAGTCAAGCTCGCATCGACTTCGTTCCCAGGAGCGTGGAATCCATTTTCCCCCGGTATAACTCTTCCTTAATCGCCGCTGCCATTCGGGGCGAGCGCAAATCGACCGATACGATGCGGAAATGAAATTGCCGTGTTTGCCTTGCTCCTCCCGATAAATCACGCTGGGCACGGTTCCGTACGTCAATTCGTGCCCATGATTTCGTGCCCGGTCCAAATTTCTCCGGCTGAGGTCTTGTCGAAGGGATGAACTCGAACGCGAAATCATGGAACGATTATAGGCGAACAAAAGGGGAATATGTTGGCAGAATTAGCGCCGCTTGAGAGCTTCCAGCTCATCCAGAGTGCGTGGCCAGTCCAATCCCAGAAGCCGGGACAAACCGCGGTCCGCCAAAACCTTTCCCCCTGTTTGGCATTGCGCGCAGTAGTTCGTTTCGTTGTCGGCGTAGCGTACGCGCTGCACCTTTTCGCCGCATCTCGGGCATGGTTCACCAAAGCGCCCATGCACTGCCATGTCTTTGCGGAAGGCGGTGACCTTTTCGGGAAACCCGGCATTTGCCTCCGCTCGCAGCCGGTCGATCCAGAGTTGAAGTGTCTCGCGCGTCGCCGTGAACAGCCTCTCCCATTCCGGAGGCTTTAGCTTGTGCGTGAGCGCGATGGGCGATAGCTGTGCCGCGTGCAGAATCTCATCCGAATATGCGTTGCCGATACCGCTCACGATGCGAGGGTCGGTCAAAGCGCGTTTGAGCGTGCGGTTTTCAGCGGCCAGTGCGGCGTGGAATGCGTCGAGATCGCTCGAGAAGACGTCAATGCCGCCGGGGTCGATCGAACGTAGCGCTTCCGCTCCGCTCAGAACATGCAGCGATGCACGGCGCTTACTGCCGGCCTCTGTGAGCACAAGAGAACCGTTGGGAAAGTCGAAGGCTGCCAGATGATTCCGGCCTGCCAACTTTGCTCCTTGTGGCCGCCAATGTAGCCGCCCGGCAATCATCAGGTGAAGGACCAGCCATAAATCGTGATCGAATCCAAAGGCGATGCGTTTGCCGACCCGCCGTAACTCCCGCACCGTATGGCCTTCTAAATTTGCGATAGGTGGTTCTACGGTCCGCAACAGAAAGGCGCTCGCCAGGCGAACATGCTCAAGCGGCCGGCCGACAACGCGCGGTTCGAGCGCGCTCATGTAAGCAGCGATATCGGGCAGCTCCGGCATGGGTATCAGCTTGCACGGGAAACAGGCGATTTTGCAACCGAGCCGCCTGCTAGTCGAATAGGGCGGGCTGCGCCGTGATTTCTTCGGGCTCGCGAAAGTTGCTTAGTCCTACGCCGACCAGGCGAAAGCGCTGCCGCGGCCCCATGTCCACTCGCTCCCGCAGCGACAGTGCGATGGCGGTCAACTCCTCACACGATGACGGCGGAGAAAGGGGAGTATGACTGCGCGTGAGGATATTGAACTCGCTTGTCTTGAGTTTGAGAACCACCGTACGCGCGATGCGCGATTCCTTACGCGAAGCCGCCCAAACCTTCTCTGCAAGACGGAAGATCATGGCCTGCGTTTCCTCGAGCGGCACATCGTGTTCATACGTGTCTTCGGCGGAGATCGACTGCGTCGGTCTGTTGGGAACAACCGCGCTATGGTCGATGCCGCGGGCCAATTCGTAGAGCCGGACTCCATAACGTCCAAAGCGGCTTTCGAGCGCCGGTAGCTCCTTGGCCCGTAGGTCTCCTACGGTCTTGATTCCAAGCTCCTCAAGCTTCTTTTCCGTTACCTTGCCCACTCCGGGAATACGTCCAACGGGAAGCGGCGGAAGAAATGTATCGATGTCTTCAGGCTGGATGACGAAGAGCCCATCGGGTTTGCGCCAGTCGGAAGCAATCTTTGCCAGGAACTTGTTTGGTGCGACTCCAGCCGAGGCTGTCAGGTTCAGCTCCTCCCGGATTTGCTCTCGAATGGCGCGGGCCACACGAGTCGCAGTGCTTAGCCCAGTCTTGTTTTCGGTCACATCGAGGTACGCCTCATCCAACGACAACGGCTCGATGAGATCGGTGTGCCGCCTAAAGATCTCCCGCGTGAGACGCGAGGCAGCACGATAGCGCGTGAAGTCCGGGGGGATGAAGATTGCCTCCGGGCACAAGCGCTCTGCCCGGATCGCCGGCATGGCGGAGCGCACGCCGAAGCGTCTCGCTTCATAAGAAGCGGCGCAAACCACAGAGCGGTTGCCGCGCCAGGCGACAACGACCGGCTTGCCGCGCAAGAGCGGATCGTCCCGCTGTTCGACGGAGGCATAAAAGGCGTCCATGTCGAGATGGACAATTTTGCGGACGCTCATCCGCAACTATCTTATTCCGGTTCACAGGCTTTCTGGGGTATACTCCGCCTGCGTTCCCCGCGCTCCGCAGTTCACACCGGGTCTGAGCAGTTCATGGGCAACCTTAAATTCGAAAAGAGAGAGCTACGCATGTTATATCGCTGGAGCATTCGAATTTTCGCCATTTTCGCTCTTCTCAGCGTCCGAGCGATCGCCGCCACGCATTACGACGCAATCTATGTCTTTGGAGACAGCTATTGCGATGTAGGAAATATCTACCTGGCAACCAGCCATGCAACTCCTCCCTCGCCACCGTATTACAACGGACGCTTTTCGAATGGGCCCATCTGGGTCGAGCATGTGGCGAGCGCCTGGGGGCTGCCAATGCTGCCCTCGCTTACCGGGGGCACGGATTACGCCGTCGGGGGAGCGTACGTCACGAAGAGCATTTCCACCCCCCTCGGAACCATTCCCAGCGTTCCCGAACAGGTCGGGGAATACCTTACCCAGCATGGCGGCAAGGCCGATAAAGATGCTCTCTATATCATCGAGGGCGGGGGGAATGACATTCTAAACGCGACCGGAGTGTCGCCGGACGAACTTGGCCTGCGCATAGCGGCAGGAATCGCAGGAGCGGAACTTGCGTTGCGCCAAGCCGGTGCAAAGCACTTTCTAATACCGGATCTGCTCAATGTAGCCATGTTGCCCGCTGCCCAGGCGAATGCCAGCTTTGCCGCGGCAGCCACAAACGCCACCAATCGATCGCTCGACGATTTGCTCGCGCTCGAACAACTGCTCGAGGACGTCCACATCCACCGCCTCGACATATTCTCGCTCTTCCAAGCCATCGCTTCGGACGCAACCCATTTTGGATTCACGAACATCACGGCGCCTTGCCTCAACCCGGCGACCGATGCCGTGTGCGCGGATCCCGATCACACCCTTTTCTGGGATGTGGAACATCCGACAGAGTTTGGGCACGCATTCTTCGCGGTCACGGTGGAGGCGCAACTGAGCAAATGAAGGAAAACTGAAACAGCTGCTGTTCTCAAAGCTCCTCCTCCACGCACGCCATGAGTTTGCGTTCCAGGAAACCGGGCTTCTGAGGGGTTGCGCGCCAGCTTCAAGGCGTCTTCAAAACAACGCCGGGCCTCAGATCTTTGGGTCTTTCGATAGGCGGAAGATAAGTACCCATTTTGTTTACTTCTCCTTCCCTCAACTCTATTCATAAGACGAGAGGCCCAGCCCGAACCGGACATCGGGAATGAAGAATTCTACGGAAATCTCAACCCTCAAGCGCAGGAAGGTCGCGCGGGGACTCGTTTGCGGGTAATATGATTCCTCCTATCGCAGGCCACAGAAAGGCTACCGTCAAATCTGTTCCCCTTCTCCAAGGGAGACTAGGGAGACTGCGATCATGGTGATCAAATGAGTGGAATCAGGCGGTTGAGTACAACTCTCCTCGATCGACGCACGCTCCTTCGCTCGGGATTGCTTGCGGCAGGCGCGGGCGCGGGGCGAGCCTTCGGCCTGAGCCCGGTTGAAGATGGCCAAAGCATCGGCGCGAATGCGCCCGAATGGATGAAGACGCCTGGCCGCGGATTTTCGTTCTATGGCGTGCCTTCCAAATGGCAGAACGGCGTGAAGCGTGCTCTACCGTCCGCGCCAGGCCGTCCCGGTACCGGGTCGTCCCGCACACCGCTAGAGTCTCTCGAAGGTACGATCACACCGAATGGGCTGCACTTCGAGCGGCATCACAACGGTGTGCCCGATATCGATCCGGACCAGCATGAGTTACTCATTCACGGGCTTGTGAAGCGGCCGCTCGCCTTTTCCGTAAAGACATTGTTGCGTTATCCAATGGTGACGGAAATCCGATTCATCGAATGCTCCGGGAATAGCGGGGGCTACGGTCAGGCGCAGCCGCAACAAACCACTGCAGGTGGGCTCAATGGACTCATTTCCTGTTCGGAGTGGACCGGCGTTCGCCTGTCGACGCTGCTCAAGGAAGTGGGGCTGGCGCCCGAGGCGAAGTGGGTGGTGGCCGAGGGCGCGGACTCCGCAGCCATGAGCCGGAGCGTGCCCATCGAGAAGTGTCTGGAGGACGCCATGGTGGCGCTCTATCAAAATGGCGAGGCGATCCGTCCGGAGCAGGGCTATCCGATGAGGCTCTTGCTTCCCGGCTTCGAGGGAAACACGAACGTCAAGTGGCTGCGCCGATTGAACGTCGTCCGAGAGCCGGTAGAAGCGAGGGATGAAACTTCCCACTACACGGAACTGATGCCGAATGGACGAGCGCGTCAGTACATGTTCCTCCAGGAAGTCAAGTCGATCATCGTGAAGCCGTCGTTCGGCATGGACCTGAATGGCCCGGGCCTCTACGAGGTATCGGGACTGGCCTGGTCGGGCGCCGGGAAGATCGCGAAGGTGGAAGTTTCCGTCGACGGAGGCCGCACCTGGCGGCCGGCGGCTCTCGGCGCGCCGGTGCTGTCGAAAGCGCTCACCCGGTTTCGTCTGCCATGGCGCTGGGACGGACGGCCCTCTGTCCTCATGAGCCGTGCGACGGATGAGAAGGATACGACGCAACCGGCAAGGTCTGCATGGATAGCCCGATATGCGCCGGGTCAACCCTATCATTTCAACGGAATTCAAAGCTGGAGTGTGGATGTCAATGGGAAGGTCGCGAATGTCTATGTCTAAGTTCGGCCTCCTGTTCTCGCTGGTTGTGCTTTGCGCGTCGGTGCAGGTTTCTAGCGCGCAGGGTCCGGATTCCCAAGGTTCGAATCCCCAAAGTCCCAATTTAGGACGTCCGCTGACGCCGGAGGAGATTCGCAAGTTTGATATCACCATCGAGCCTGACGGGAAGGGATTGCCCCCAGGCCAGGGCTCCGTTGCCGATGGAATGCGCGTGTACTCCGAGAATTGCCAGATGTGTCACGGGGCGAGGGGTCAAGGCGGACCTCAGGATCGGCTCACCGGCGGCATCGGCACGCTTGCATCGAGCAAACCGGTCAAAACGCCTGTAAGTTATTGGCCAGCCGCCACCACGATTTTCGACTATGTGAGGCGCGCGATGCCGCTACAAGCGCCAGAATCGCTTACGAATGACCAAGTGTATGCGGTCACCGCATACATCCTCTCCATCGATGGAGTCGTTTCAGAGGACGCTGTGCTCGATGCAAAGTCTTTGCCCCAGGTGAAGATGCCGAATCGAGATGGCTTCGATCGGTGGTGGCCGGTGCCGCAGCCGAAAGCGGCATCGGGAAAATAACGCGCTTCCGGCGAATCAAGCGCGGCCGGTCTTGCTTAAGCCGCGATAAAAGCCCAGGTCTTCGCTGCGGATCATCTTGGTGATATAGAGAATCTGCCCGTAATGCAGTCCAAAATGCTCGACCACCTGATACACAGCATCCAGGCCTCTGACGTGGTACCCCTGAATCTCGTACGGGGCGAGCAAGTCGGTTTCCCCGAGCCGGGAAAGGACCTCCGACGCTTCCTGGATGGTTGCGCCGAGCTCGACGAGCAGCGCGGAGCCTGGCATCGCTTCTCGTTCGTTGAATTCCCGGGGCCGGTCACGCGTGTCCTCCAAACGGTTGAATGACGCCACGAGCCACTGTCTCACATTGCCGTTCAGATGCAGGATCAGATTCCCAATGCTGTTGCTCGAATCGTTCGGACGCCACCACACCTGCTCATCCGTGAGAGATTCGACGCAAGTTCTGAGCCGCGGCCAATACTGCCCGATCAGCTTCTGGCGGGAAAATTCTAGAAACAGCGCGGCGGTATTCGGTTCCACACTTGTCGTCATCGGAAAACAAACCTCCTGGGCATTCCTGCTCAAGCATAACCGGCAACTGGTAGGTCGGGGTTAAAACCCCGACACAGAACGATGCCTCACAATGCTGGCTTTAGCCCCTGAGGTCGAGCTCTTGCAAAATGCACCACTACCTGAACTCTAAATACCTTTGATTTCGCCGCCGTCCATGCGAAGCGATGCTCCGGTCATCCACTTTGCGGCCGGGGAGACCATGAAGCCGAGGAGTTCGGCGATCTCTTCCGGTTGCCCGTAGCGGCTGATGCCGGCTTCTTCCGGAAACTTCTTCATCGCTTCCTCAACACTCATCTTGTGCGCTGGCGCCCACTTCTCGAGGAAGGAGCGGCGGCGCCCAGTCATAACCGCCCCCGGCACAATACTGTTCACCTGAACGCCATCCTTAATCCCTTGTTCCGCGAACGCTTTCGCGAGAGCCGTAATTGCAGCGTTGGTCGCGGCAACAGCGGCGAAGGCCGGCTTAGGATCAAGCGCGGCGCTCCGGACATGAAAACCACGGAGCCCTGCGCCTGTTTCAGCGCATCCCATGCCCGAATCGTCAAACGGCGGGCACCGTGCAGTTTCAACTCCATGCCGGCGTTCCACTGTTCATCCGTCATCTCGAAGAGATCGATCTGCGGTACGGCGCCAGCGATATTCAGAGCGCGTCGATTCGTCCAAAACGCTCAAGTGTAGCGTTGACCACAGTTTCCGACGCCTCGGTCCGGCTCAAGTCGAGTGCAAGAGGAAGCGCTTCGGCTCCCGCCTTTTTGACGGCAGCGGCAACTTCTTCAAGCTCCTTGGCATTGCGCGCCGCCAATACCACGGCGGAGAAGTCGCGGGCCAAACGAATAGCGGTGGAACGTCCAATGCCCTGGCTGGCTCCAGTCACAATTGCGACAGAATCCTTCATGATTTCCTCTCTATTGCGTTGGATAGATTGGATAGATTTGTAAATTGAGAAGTCGCCTCAAGCAACCGTCGCCTGCGCGGCTTCCCTTAAGCAAGCGTCGCTTGCGCGGCCTCAAGGATGACGTCGACAACCTTGTCCGGCGCCGTAAGCAACGGAGTGTGATCCACCGGGAAAGACCGTACGGTCGCCTTCATGCGTTCCGCCATGAAGCGCTGCGTTTTCGGATTGATCATCCGGTCCTCTTCCGCGACGAGATACCACGCCGGTTTTGACTTCCACGCCGGAGCGGGAGCAGGTTCCTGAATGCTCTTGACTGAAATCGGACGCTGCACTGCCCTCGACAACGCAATCTGCTCAGCCGAAGCGTTCTGGGCAAAGGCGTTGGCGAACCCTTCATCCGGCATCCAGATAAAGCCGTCCGCATCCGGAGCAAGCTGCGGGGCCTTGGCATGGGCTTCGTCTTTGTAAAAGACCTGAGCGACGGTCTCGCCTTCGTCCGGCGCCAAAGCGGCGACATACACCAAAGCCTTCACCCGCTCATCGTTCGCCGTGGCAATGACTGCACCGGCATAGGCATGTCCGGCAACGATCACCGGGCCTTGCGTTCGTGCGAGGGTTCGCTTCAGAGCGGCCGCGTCGTCGCTCAGCGATGTTAAGGGGATCGGTGCAGCGATCACATTCAAGCCGCGTTCCTCGAGGGAGCGCACGACTGCCTGCCAGCTCGACCCGTCAGCCCACGCGCCGTGGACCACTACTACTGTCGCTTTCTCAGGAAAATTCATGATGTCAATCCTTTCGATCGTTCAACGTGGAAGATGCGAAGAGGCCGTACTCCTCGATCACGCAAGGAACTTTACAATTTGATGCGCGATGAATTCGCAGGAGTCCTCAAGCGCAAAGTGGCCGGTATCGAGCAGGTGAAGCTCCGCCTTCGGGATATCTCGCAAGTAGGCTTGCGCACCTTCGACAGTGAAGAAGGGATCGTTCTTTCCCCACACGATCAGCGTCTTCGGCTGCTTGCTCCGGAAGAATGCATGCCAGCCGTCGTAAAGCGCGAGATTCGATTGATAGTTGTGAAGCAGATTCAACTGGATCGCATCGTTGCCCGGACGATCGAGGAAGAACTGGTCCATGGTGTAGGAGTCAGGACTGATCCGTGAAACATCCTTGACCCCGTGTGTGTACTGAAAGACCGTGGTCTCTTTCTTGAGTAGCTCTCGCACCGGCTTCTCCGTCTCCGGGTTGCGGTTCACCCAGAACGGCTTCATCGGATCGAAGGCGGCGCCGATACCCTCGGCATAGGCGTTCCCGTTCTGGACCACGATGCCCTCGATCGCGTCCTGATGTCTGGAAGCAATCCGATAGCCCACCGGCGCGCCGTAATCCTGGACATAGATGCTGAATTTTCTTCAGGCCGAGGACTCCAAAGAGCAGTTCCTCGATAAACACGGCGAGATTGTCGAAGGTGTAGTCGAACACTCCTACATCCGGGGCATCACTGTGGCCAAAGCCAAGATAGTCCGGTGCAATCACGTGAAATGTGTCTGCCAGTTGCGGGATCAGGTCGCGGAACATATGCGACGAGCTAGGGAATCCGTGCAGCAGCACGATGGTTGGGGAGGCTTTCGAGCCGGCCTCGCGATAGAAGAGCTTGAGGCCTTGAACGGTCGCATGTTGAAACGTGGTCATGATGATTTCCTTTCCCGGTGGCGCGAGGTCGCGCTTACCAGAATTCGAGATTACATAACACCGGTAAACAATGTCAATAACGGTGTTACGATTGTTTACGATATTTGTAAGAGGTGTTATGCGCGCAGCTCCTCCAGAAGCGCACGAGTGGATCGACGGGTTTCTGTTCGTGGCAAACAGGCCAATCCTGGACCTGCTCAATACGAAACCGGTCCTGGCAGACCGGCCCACGGAATTGCTTCCGGATATTCGCGCGCTCGAAAGATGGTTGATTGCTTCGGGGATGGTGACTTCGGCTAAGGCTAAGGCCGCGCTGCGAAGCTCGAGTCATTCAGCCGAAGCTGCGGCCTTCCTCAAAGAGCTCGTCGCCTTCAGGGAAAAATTGCGGGAGACCGTTCTCCGGATGGAGGGCGGATTGGCACCGGCGGAAGCCTTCCTCGCCGAGGTGAACTCACGGTTGACCGAACACCCTCTCCCCGTTTTGCTGCGCAAGCGAGAGGGAAGAGTCGTTCGCGAGACATCGTTAGAGCTTCGCCGGCCGGCCGACCTCTGGGCCCCGATCATCGACGCTACTGCAGAGCTTCTCGCGGAAACGGACTTATCGCGTGTTCGCAAGTGCGAATCATGCGTCATTCATTTCTTTGACACCAGCAAAAAGGGCTCACGCCGATGGTGCAGCATGAATATCTGCGGCAACAAACTCAAGGTTGCCGCCTACCAGAGGAGGAAGCGCAGGGTAACAGGTCGCTGAATGAACGGTCTTGGGTGCCCCTGTTGCAATCCCCCAAATGCCGGATCACCTTCCTCCTAAGCCCCCAGGAAATGCCGTGTTCCGCGCTGGGTCAGACCCGGCAAACCAGATATCGAGTCTCCAGCTTTACTGGCCTCTCGTGCCACCAGAAGGGCTACGGCCTTGGAAAAGTGGTGAGTCCTGGTACTCCACGGGCATACCTCCAACGACTCCTAAGTAGACAGAAGCTGTTAGTGCTTCGTAGCAATGGACCGGCCGGATCGCTTAGAGACTGCGCGCTTCGGCAATCGCGGAACAACCTGCACGCCCGCCCAAAGCGTAGCGATCGTTTGCTCGACCACGAGAGTCTGGTCAGGCAAGTCAGGCACAACCCCTTGGATAACAAAGAGTGTGGCGAGGCCAAAGATCGTAAACCACCAGGTGTGGGCTATCACGATGTCATCCCTATTCGGCAATCCTTCATCCCTGGCAACATCGAAAAAGAGCTGCACGAAACGTCCGAACAACGGCGCGCCAATGTCGTTGATGTATTGTCCAGCGCGGATGCCGTTTCGGTTCTCCGGCCCGAAGAAGACGTTGCGGAACTGCTGGGGATGGGCAGTGCAGAACTGAATCAAGCCGCGTGAAGTCGCAAAAAGACGCTCTTTCGGTTGAGGATGTTCAGCGGCAATCGCGTCGAAGTTCTGAATCATCAGCCCGATCGTCTCGCGGCTCAACTCGGCAAGAATGTGTGATTTGTCCGGAAAATGCTGGTAGATCACGGCGTGGGTATAGCCGATCTCTTTAGCAATCTCGCGAAGCGTCACGGCTTCGTAACCGCGATCGGCGAACATTTTACCTGCAACCGCAAGGATTTCGCCCCGCAACCTCTCCTTGCGCTCTACCCGGCGACTTGGTGATGTAGATGTCACTTCAATAGCCTAGTCTCATTTTGCGATTTTTACAACCATTAGTTTATTTATGACCAGTGGTAAACAGCCAATGCTTATTTTGCAACCAATGGTTTTCTTGGGCCTCTAATGGTCAGGTCGCTCATTTGGATGGGCGGCCAAATACGAGGCAAAAGGAGAATGCGATGAAAGTTCTAGTGATTGGAGCAGCGGGCAGGATCGGAGAAGCGCTGGTAAATGAGGCGCTGGCGGCCGGACATGAGGTGACGGCTTTCGTGCGCGGTGCCGCGCAGTACAAGAAGGCGAACGTCAGAGTTGTTGCGGGCGACGCGCTGGACGCGGCCGCGGTCGACGCTGCGGTCGCCGGACAGGATGCGGTGATCGACGCGCTGGGCGGCAAGACGCCGTGGAAAGTGACGACGAGGGAAACGAGCGCGGCACACAATATTGTGGACGCGATGCGGCGCAATGGCGTGCGGCGATTGCTGAAGATTTCGGTGGTTGGTGCGGGCGAGAGCGTCAAGAACGCCGGCTTTTTCAACGAGCACCTGCTCATGCGGACGTTTCTGCGGGGTCTGCTGGTAGACAAGGCGGGCATGGAGGCCGAGATCGAAGGCAGCCACTTGGACTGGACGCTCGTGCGGCCGCCGATGTTGACCGACGGCGAGAAGACCGGCGTTGCCAGGGTGCTGAGCACGGAGGGCGGCGAGAAGGCGCACAAGATCGGGCGGGTAGATCTGGCAGCCTTCATGGTGCAGCAACTGGAAAGCAGCCGGTATGTGCGTCAGGCCGTGACAGTGACGACCACATAGCAAGGCCTCCGCGAGGATCAACCACCTCTCTCATCGAGATCGGCTGTGTAAAGGCCTGTAACGACTCATGCGACAGATAACTGTGGAAACCCACGGGACTAGCGGAGTGCTAGCTGCGCAAATCACAAGCTCTGGCGTTCACCTCAGAGCACCAACTTCGTTCACGAAAGGAAACTTATATGTCAAACTTCCCCACTCCGCTTGAAGAAGTCATTCATCACAACGTCATTAAGAACAGCAAAACAGGCGGCCCGGCGCTGGATATCGGGCCTATGCAGTTGCTATGGAGGGCACTGGGAGAGAACACGGGCTACACCTTCTCCATTTATGAGACCACGGTCGTGCCGGGCATGGGTATTCCACTTCATAAGCACCCATTTGCGGAGTTTTTCTATGTACTGGAAGGCACTCTGGCTATTGGGTCCTGGAACAGCCAGGGCGCCGCTGAGTGGAACGTGTATGAATCCGGCGAAAGCCTGGTGGTGCAACCCAATGCGCCTCACACATTCTCCAACAAGAGTGAGCATCCGTGCCGCATGCTGAGTGTTTCAACGTATCACCACGAGCGGATGATGAAGGATGCAGTGCAACCGGATGGCAGGACAGATTTCCTGCCTGCTCAACTCTCTCAGGCCGATTTTGTGAAGTTGACAAAGTCCATGGAAAAGAACCAGACATTCCTTGTCGCAGACCATGCTTAGCATGGGCCATCACTTGAGTTCACCTTTGAACTCCTTCATTCTAACTAAGGAGAAAATGAGCATGTATTTAGTCATGGGCATTACTGGAAAAGTTGGGGGCGCCACCGCGCGGCATCTGCTGAAGCAAGGCAAACAGGTGCGAGCACTTGTGCGCAATCGTGAGAAAGCGGCGAAGTGGGCAGAGCAAGGCGTGGAGTTGGTGGATGGAGACTGGAACGACGCGACAGCCATAGCAGCGGCGCTCAAAGGTGTTGAGGGCGCGTTTGTTATGTTGCCGGCTGTATGGGCACCCTCGCCTGATTACAGAGAAGCAAAGGGCGTGATTGCGAACTATGTCGAGGCGCTGACCAAGGTAGTGCCCCCGAGGGTGGTAGCGCTCTCGTCGATGGGCGCGAATAGAACAAGCGGGGTGGGGATGATCACGGCCTTATCACTCTTGGAGCAAGGTTTTCGCAGCCTGCCATCTCCGGTCGCATTTGTGCGAGCAGGCGGCTTTTTCGAAAACCTTCTTTTCGGCTTACAGGCCGCCCAAGGCGGAACACTACCGGTCTTCTACAATCCTACAAACCGGAAATCGACAATGGTCGCGTCAGACGACATCGGCGCAGAGGTGGCAACGCTTCTGACCGGGCCGGCGTGGTCAGGGCATCGCGTCATCGAGCTGGGTTCGATGGTAAGCGCGGATGAAGTGGCCGGACAATTGGGTGAAGTTCTGACACTCGACGTAAAAGCCTTTGCAGTCCCGCGTGCAGGGTGGGCGGAAGCATTCGAGCAGTTCGGCATCCCGAAGGGCCACACTGGACCTGCTGAAGAAATGTTTGAGAGCGTTAACGCGGGATGGATGGACCTCGGAATCACGGGTACGGAGCACGTAGCGGGTACGACGTCCGCACGCGATGTGTTTGCGGCTGCACAGAACGCCGTCAAGGCGTAAATCCGGGGCAAGCCGAATCAGACCTCACTCGAGGGGCATTTCCATGAAGACATTGGCCCGGCTGTAAGGCATCGGCGGAAGAGCCTCAGGATTCACATGCCTGAATCCGATAGATTCGTACAAGTGGACTGCATCTGCAAGCTTGCTGTTGCTGCCGAGGAAAAGAGATCTTGCGCCGATGATCCTGGCTTGGGCAATAACGTGGTGAAGCAAGCGACGCCCCAAACCTCTGCCGCGCAAGCGCGGAGAAACCGCCATTTTGGAAAGTTCGTAGACTCCGTTGCCCATGGGGATAAGCGCAACGCACCCTACGGCTTCGTCGCCGGCATACGCCATGAAGATATGGCCCCCCTTGAGGAGGACTGAGTTCGCAGGATCGTTCAACGTCTCGCGATCTTTGGCCTCAAGAGTGAAATAGCGGGTAATCCACTCTTCATTGAGCGTGCGGAATGCGGTCATATCGTCGCCGGGCGAGAGCGAGCGAATTTCAATCGATGCAGGAGTGTAGATTGAGCCCTGAGGATCGACCGGAGATATGGGGTGCGTGGTGTCCATGGACTACCTCTGAAGAATACTGTGCCTGCTTCTATTCATGACGTCCAATATCTTGTTTCAATCGATTAAGATCTATGCAATATGGATCGCGACCTCGAGATTCGGCACCTCCGCTACTTTGTAGCGGTTGCAGAGGAACTGCACTTCGGTCGCGCCGCCAAGCGGCTGCATGTGTCGCAACCGCCCCTGTCGCAGCAGATCCGCAGACTCGAGCAGATTCTCGGCTACGCGTTGTTTGTGCGCACTTCACGCTCAGTGGCTCTGACCGCCGCCGGAGAGGCCTTTCTTGAGCGCGCACGCCGCACGCTCCGCAACGTACAGCGCGATATCGATGAGACGCGAAGCATCGGCCAGGGCGAGGTCGGGTCACTGAACATAGGATTCGTAGGTTCAGCTGTACTGGCGGGCCTGCCTCGAATCCTCAGAAACTATCGCGAGGCCTTTCCGCGAGTACAGATGCGCCTCTATGAGTCGTTCACATCACGCGTGACGGAGGGGTTGGAAAACGGAACGCTCGATGCGGGCATATTGCGCGATGGCGATGCGCGGGAAACGCTGAGCGTCATGCCGTTGTTCACCGAACCGTATGTCGCTGTGCTTCCGGCGGCACATGCGTGCGCGGGGCAGAAGAGCATCTCGCCAATGGTCTTGAAAGATGAACCGTTCATCTATTTCCCGCGTACCGCCGGAGCCCGTGCTTTTGAGAAGCCGCTCGCGTTGTTTGAAGAGCATGGCTTTCGGCCTCAGATCGTGCAAGAAGCATCCAACTGGTTGACCATTTTGAGCTTGGTAGGAGTTGGCCTCGGCGTGTCGGTCGCACCGGCTTGCGTGCGGCGCCTTGCGTCTCCAGAAGTTGCGTGCATTCCCCTGCGGGGGGCCAAAGTCTTAAGCACAATTGAACTGGCATGGATGGCCGGAGATGCGCGTCCGATCGTGAAACGATTCGTCCAGCTTGCCTCCAACGCATTGGCAGGATGAAGCACCGCACGGTTGTCCTATCGGCGCATGGTTGGCACGAGGAGCTAACGAAATGCTTCGGACACCAATAGCTACGTAATCCGTTGTATCTTGATGACAAATTGCGGAGGCGCAAATTTACCGTCAGGGAGATGAATTCTGGGGTTCCGGATGTATCACCGCCTATCCGTCAGTTACTACTGCGGGTCTCTCACCAGCTTGCCATTGATATCCCGAACCTCGACCGGCCCGAGCCCCGCATCCTTCAATTGCGGCTCTATCTTCGCGCGATCGCCCGCGGCCACGATGATTAGCTGGTCGGGATACACATCCTCCTTGGCCACCCGCTCCACGTCTGCCGCTGTGACCGCCTCGTACTTGGCAGGCAGCGTGGCATAGTAGTCCAGCGGCCGTTCGTAGAGGAAGATCGACGTCATCGAACGTGCAATCGCGGACGAGGTCTCGAACTGCCCCGGCAGCGACTGAATGCGCGCCACCTTGGCCTCGTTCAGCTCAGCCTCGGTCGGCGGGTTCGACGGGAACTTTCGGATCTCGCCCATCAGCTCCTTCGCCGCCGGCCCCGTCACATCCGTCCGCATCAGCCCACCGGCGACAAACAGTCCGCCCGCGCGATAGTTCTGGTAGTCCGAGTTCGCGCCGTACGTGTACCCATGCACTTCGCGCAGGTTCATGTTGATGCGGCTCGCAAAGCTGCCGCCCATCACGTAGTTCATCACCTGCAGCGTCTGCAGATCGGGCGAGCCTGCCGAGACGCCAATGCCAAACACCTCCAGCGCCGTCTGCGGAGCTCCCGGCTTGTCCACGATCACCACATGCGTTGGCCCAGGCGTGGGAGCGGGCGGCAGCGTAATCGCCGCCGAAGCCTTGCCCGTCCAGCCGCCGAAGTACTGCTCGGCCAGTTTCTTCGCCTCCGCCGGCGTCACGTCGCCCACCAGCACCAGTGCGGAGTCCGCTGGTCCATAGTGGTTCGCGTAGAAGCTCGTCACATCATCGCGCGTCAGGCCGGTCACACTGTCCGTCGTGCCCGTCTGCGACAACCCATACGGCTGCTCACCATAAAGCAGCTTCGGTCCAACCCGGTTAACCATCGATCGAACCGAGTCCGTCTCCTGCTGGATACCGATCAACCGCTGCGCCCGTAACCGGTTGAGATCCGCATCGTTGAATGCCGGATGCTGCAACACATCCGCGAACAGGTCGAACGCCTCATGCGTATGGTTGGTCAGCACCGTCAATCCGGAGCTCGCACCGTCCATCGACGCGCCGACACGCACCGTGATGCCGATCCGCTCCTGCGCATCCGCCAGCGTCTTCAGGTCGCGCGTCTTGGTCGCCTCGCCCATAGTCTGCGCTATCAACGACGCCAGGCCTTCGTTGCCCGTCGTGTTGTTCTCGCTTCCCGCGCGCGTCACAAACGAAGCCGAGAGAACCGGCAGCGAATGTTCCGGAACCACATACACCTTCATCCCATTGGCCAGCGTAAACGTCTCTGGCACCGGCAGATGCACCTTCACCGGCGGACCGGCCTTCGGCACCTCTTTGCGCCATGCCTGCGACGCCTCAAACTCCGGCGTATACGGGTTCGTGATCTTCACATCCGCATCCGTATCGTCCGGGCTGCGCGGTACGTCGTTCAGCACTTTGTTGCCCGGCACGCAGTACACCACCACAGCTGAGTCCTTGGTTAGATACTTCACTGCCGCGGCCTTGGTGCCGGCCACGCTCACAGCCTCACTCATCGCGATGTCCTTCGGCAGGAAGCCAGGATCACCGGTGTACTGGTTGTACTCATCGAGCGTGTCTGCCACGCCGCCAAAGCCACCCAAACGCTGCAGACCGGTGATCTTCTCGGTCAGCTCGCGTGCTTTCGCCGCCTCAACCTCTTCCGCCGTCGGCCCATCGGTCTGCAGCTTCGCGAGCTCAGCCCAAACCGTCGCCTCCAGATCCTCAAGCTTGACGCCGGGCTTGGCCGTCACAATACACCGCGCGGTCCCGTTCAGCATGTTGGGGCGTGCATAGCAGCTCACGCTCTGCGCGACCTGAGTCTTATAGACCAACGCCTGGTCCAACCGGCTGGCCTTCGCCCCACCCAGCGCAAACATCGCTGCTCCGATGTCGTACGCGCCTGGCGTATAGGCCGGCGGCGTCAGCCACGCAATCGTCAACTGCGGCAGCTTCACTGTATCGGTCACCGTCTGGCGTCGCTGCGACGTGATCGGCGGCGTCACTACCGTGACCGGATCAACCTTCGGCCCTGACGGGATCGGCCCAAAGTACTTGGTCAGCAGTTCCTTCAGCTTCACGGGATCGAAGTCACCTGCAATCGCAATCGACGCATTGTTCGGCGTGTAGAACTGCTGGTGAAAGTCCCGAATATCCGCAATGCGCGCCGCTTCGATATCCGCGTGCGAGCCAATCACATCGCCGTAGTACGGATGATCCTTCGGATACAGCAGGTGCGCCACGGCCTCCTCCGCAGCCGCATACGGCCGGCCCTCACCCTGCCGACGCTCGTTGCGCACTACGTCGCGCTGGTTGGTCAGCAGCTTGCGGTCCAGGCCTTCAATCAGAAAGCCCATACGATCGCTCTCCAGCCACAGCCCCAGCTCAAGCTGATTCGCCGGCAGTGTCTCAAAGTAGTTCGTCCGGTCGAAGGCCGTCGTTCCGTTCACATCCGTCGCGCCCGCGCCCTGCACATACTTGATGTGCGCCTTCTCTCCAACGTGCTCCGACCCCTCAAACATCATGTGCTCGAACAGGTGCGCAAACCCTGTCTGCCCCGGCCGCTCATTCAGCGGCCCCACGTGATACCACAGGTCGACCGCCACCAGCGGCAGCCGATGATCCTCATGGGTAATAACCTTCAGTCCATTGGACAGCGTATAGGTCTCATACTTCAATTCCGGCAGCTTCAGCTTGCCATTTGCCTTCGCCTGCGCTGCCATCGGCAGCGGAACGGTTGACATCGCCATCACGCTCATGGCCATCGCCGTAAGTGTCCAACTTCTAAACCCACTCATCTTCATCACGCTGGAACGCTCCTCGTACACCGTACTGGGCCGTCAGGCGCTTACTACTCAAATGAACCGATACCAAATAGACGTCGCGACCCCGCAGAAGTTTATCGCGATGTCGTCCTTGACAGAGAACGGGCGCTGGAGGCGGCGCTCTCCTTTCCTGGGAGCGTTTTCATTTCAATTCTCCCTGACCCATTTTTCTCAACCCTTCTCCAAAGCTGCGCGGCATTCCCGCTCAAGCATTGCCAGCAATTGTTCCATGTGCTCGTTGCGAGTGCGGAAGTTTACAGGATTGATCCGGAACCATGTCTTTCCTTTGAGTTCGGTCGTCGAGATCCAGAATTTCCCGCTCTGCTCAACCCTCCTCGCCACCTCCGCATGCAACCTCTTCCCATCGGCGTCGTTCAGGCCGGCAACGCTATACCGAATACAGATCGCGGACATCGGCGGATTGCTTGCCGCTTCGAACTCAGGGTGGCTCACGGCCAGCGAATGGAGATGCCTTGCCTGCCGCACATTGTTGTCAACCCACGTACCGATCTGGCGGGCGCCATAGCGCTTGAAGCTCATCCAGACCTTCAAGCCGCGGAACCGCCGCGACTGCTCAAAGCCATGCACATAGTACTGGTAGCGTTCGTTCGCAGGGTCGAACTCGTCCGTGAGGTAGGAGGGCCTCATGCCAAACGACGCCGTGAGCCGCCGTTCGTCCTTTACCAGCAACGCTCCCGCGTCCAAGGGCGCATAGAACCACTTGTGAGGGTCAATCGTAACGGAGTCCGCCAATTCCAGACCGCGGTCACGCATTGAAAATTCGTTCGACAACAGCATTCCTCCGCCATAAGCGGCGTCGACATGGAGCCACATCTCTTCTCGATCGGCGATCCGTCGCAACTCGCGGATTGGATCCACAGCGCCCGTATTTGTGGTCCCGAAAATCCCGACGATGCACATCGGACGAATGCCCCTTCTGCGATCCTCCTCAATTGCAGCCTCTAGCGCGTCGAGGCGCACGCGAAACTCCGCATCGGTGGGCAGAGCCCGCAGTGCCGTCCGGCCCAGACCCACGGCATCCACCGCTTTGTCGACCGAAACATGCCGCTCTTCCGACGTGTACACCGCCCAGGGTTCACGAATTCCGTCATGTTGGGCGCGATCGCCGGAAGTCCGGTCACGCCCGAGCTTCAGCCCAATAAAATTGGCCATCGTGCCGCCGCTGGTGAGGTTGCCGCCCGCTTCCGGACCGTAGCCGGCAAGGTCGGTAAGCCAGCGAACCGTCCTGCGCTCGATTGCGACCGCGGAGGGGCCGATGGAATATGCGCCCACATTCTGGTTAAGCGCGGAGCAGATGAAATCCGCAACGACGCCGGCCGGGTTTGGCGAAGGCGTAATCAACCCCATATAGCCGGGGTGTCCGACGTGGGTGCAAAAGGGCAGAAGCTTCTCCTGAAGTTCCTTGAGCACGTTCTCCGCGGGGCTCGACCTTTCCGGTAACGGCTCGTCAAAGAGCTTGGCCAGCAACGCCGGCTCGACATCCGGAAAGACCGGCTTTTCTTCGATCTGCTCGAAGTATTTCGCCAACATATCGACGACCTGATGTCCCATCTCGCGAAACTCTTGCGCGTCCATGTGTCACTCCAGCATCAGGCATATTGAAAAGGCCTGTGTTTTCCGCTCTTCCAAAAGTACGCGAGGATGATCACGCTCGCGATCGCCGCGTAGGCGCACCATAGCGACGTGAACGCGTATCTCTTCACCGCCATCACGACCAGCAGAATCGTCAGGTTCGCCACCCCAAAGATCACCATGTCCGTTATCTCCGAGAACAAGAGCGAGCCGCATGTTGCGATGACATACAGGATCGCCACGGCAGTATGGTTCGTGGCGGGGTTGATGTACACGATGCTGTTGCCTCTGACGAAAACCTGCAACGGATAGGCTGTCAGAGCCCACAGGATAAAAAGAGCGGTCAAGGTTCCAACGATCAGGAACGGTAGCATACGCCTGCGGCTCCTAACGTTGGGTTCGAACAGCAGCACGCTCAATGGCAGCAGAAATGGGAGCAGACCCTGCGCGTACAACATGAATGCGGCGCCCATGTCGTGAGTAACCGCGGGTGAGAGTACCCCATCCAGCCCTAGCCAGACGAACCCCTCGATGAATTGGTGAACGGCAAAGAGCGCGGGGAGCGATGCAAAAAGCAGTTCGCGCCGGTGCTTCACCTTCGTCAGGGTCACGACTCCGATCGTGCCCAACACTCCGCTGCCGGTAAAATTTGCCACCGCTGAAAAGCACACGTGTCATTTTTCTCCGCTGTGCCTTCCCATCATAGTCAGTCGACAGTGAGCTGTCAGTTCAACTGATTCGCTTGAGTTCGAAGCGATATGCTTTCGACAGGCTCTATATCTAAAGTCACTACGCGGCGGTAGAGGAAACGAACGTATGGCTATTAAAAACTCACATGTCGGCGTGTACACCTTGGTCGCGATAGCGCTCTTTGCTTTCAACCTATCGGCGGATGCGCAGCAGGTGCCGTGGCAAGTCGATCCCGTCCCAAATATCCTCCATCAGGATGTGTCCTTCTCGAACGGCGATGCGCGCCTGGCGGGCACGCTTTACCTGCCTGCCCTCGGAGATCATCTGCCTGCGGTGGTCGTACTGCAGGGTGCGGACGTGCCAACGCGGGAGTATGCGCTTTACCGTCATCTTAGCGAAGGGTTGCCGGCAATAGGCATCGCCGTCCTCATCTACGATCGCCGTGGCAGCGGCGCCTCGTCGGGCACGCTCAATGGCGCTAGCTACGAGGTGCTTGCCGACGATGCCATCGCGGGCGCAAAAGCCATCGGTCGCAATCCCCGCATCGATCCGAATCGGGTCGGTTTCTGGGGACTGAGCCAGGGGGGCTGGCTCGCGGTGCTCGCCGCCGGGCGTGACCGTAATGCTGCTTTCGCGGTTTCGGTCTCGGCGCCCCTGGTGACGGCGTCGCGGCAGATGTATTTTGCCGTTGCCGACGACCTGCGGGTCAATGGCTACTCTGCTCAGGACATCGATGCGGCAACCAAGACTCGTGACGCATGGGAGGGCTACTTGCGCGGAACGCGAAGCCGCGAAGATGCTATTCGTGCGCTCACCGCCGTTGAGAACAAGCCATGGTTTCATTTGACCTTCATGCCGAAAGCAAAGGAGCTGGCCGCGACACCGAAAGAATCGACCTGGAGGCTGCAGATGGATGACGACCCCATGCGCGCGGTCGGCCAGGTCTCGGCGCCTCTTCTCTTGATCTACGGTGGCCGGGATCCGTGGATACCGGTCGGCACGACGATTGCGATGTTGCGCGAACAGTCGAAGAACCAGCGGAACCTCGAATATAAGGTGATCGCGAACGCCAGCCACGAGATGAGCTTAGGGAAATCGGAGACGATGGCATTCGACAAGCAGACTCTTCTGGCCTCGGCCCCCGACGCACCCGCATACTTTCTCGTCCTGGCGAGCTGGCTCGCAACCCATGCCTATAGCGGACCGAACGCTCCCCGGCCAAAGTGACACCAGCACCGGCGAAAAAATGGGGAAATAACTAAGGAGAGGATCTAGCCTGCCTTTCTCACCAGGTGTCGTCGCGAGGCGGGGGAGAAGGCCGTGGATACAAGGCGTGCGACGGTCGGCGCGCGCAGGCGTACTTGGACAGTACGTTGAGCACGGCGGCCGAGCGCAACGCAGTAGACGCGGC
This sequence comes from uncultured Acidobacteriaceae bacterium, assembly GCA_963746665.1. GTDB lineage: Bacteria > Acidobacteriota > Terriglobia > Terriglobales > Acidobacteriaceae > PALSA-350. The sequence goes on from CAVVBW010000003.1 coordinate 344,153, forward strand.
CTTATCGGCCGCCGCAGTAGATAGCTGGTGAGAAAGGCAGGCTCTACGGTAATCCGGCCTGCCCTTCGTCGGCCCGCACGATCCCTCTTCCTGGTCGGCGCTCGACCGGAAGGTCGTATGGCTCTCGGGCTCCGCCGGTGACAAGATCACGCCATTATGCGAATGAATATTCGTGCCCGGATGCCCAAGCAGTTTTCCCAGGATTTTCGTACGGTTCCCCTCTCCGTCACCCTTGAAACAGCCCGCGGCCTGCGCGCCAACTATCAGCGCTCGACCACGGCCCAGGAGCTTCTTGAGATGTTGGACAAGCGCACCGACCTGAATTCCGCGGACTTGGACCGGTTCCGCCAAGAACTGAGATTGGCCAAAGACGCCAAGCTTACCGATGTGGAAATGAGCGAAGAGCTCTTGGGATCGCTTGGCTTCTTCGTTTAGACCATTTGCACCATTTGCATCACTTCTGCTGCTTCTCTCGCCGGCGCCAGGTTTCCGTCTCACACTCGATCTGCCGCCGCGCCCCTTTCTCCACTTCCCATCTGCCGGGTTCCTAGCAAGAATGTAAATATGCCGCTAGAGCATAAATACAGCAGGATCGAACGTGAACGCCGGTTCCTTCTCGACCAATTTCCAAATCATATAAATGCAGTACGAGTCCGCCGAATTTCCGACCGCTACATCGACGGCACCACGCTTCGCTTGCGGGAGCAGAGTGAAGACGGTGGCCGAACGATGTTCAAGCTCACTCAGAAGGTTCCAGTCCGGTCGAGTGGAGCGCAACAGGGATGGATCACGACCATATACCTGACTGGGGAGGAGTTTTGCGTGTTCGCGCAACTTTCGGCGAAGAGGCTCAGCAAGACTCGTTACAGCGTGCCGCCTTTTGGTATCGATGTTTTCGAAGGCGAATTGGAAGGTTTACTTGTGGCCGAAGCGGAGTTCGATTCGGCAGCCGATGCTGATGCTCTGACGCCTCCGTCCTTTATTTTTAAGGAAGTATCCGACGATACACGATTCACAGGAGGCCAGCTTGTCCGCGCCTCGCGACGGGACATCCAGACTTGGCTGTTGGAATATGGGATCAGACTCAGGTCACTGTGAAGTTGTACCTCGTATATCTGAAACAGCGGAAGAAGAATTGACATAAAGTAAGCCGAATAGCGGCTAACTTCCATCAGTATCTAGCTTTGATAGGCTGTATCAGCATGGAAACATTGAGAAATCCTCTGTTCCACTTGGCGGTACTAGGGGCTATTTTCTGCATTCCGTTGGCGGTTGTCGCACAAACCCTACCGGCCATACCGAACGGTAAAGCGATCGACACAGAAGTAGGCAAGATCATGACCCAGACTCATGCCAATGGCATGGCCGTTGCGGTCATTGATCATGGCAAGGTTGGCTATGTTCAAGCCTACGGCATCCGTAATGCCAAGGGAGATTCGCTGGATACCAACACGGTGATGTACGGTGCGTCGCTGACCAAGACGGTTTTCGCGTACACGGTGATGCAACTGGTCGATGAGGGCAAGCTCAAGCTCGACACGCCGATTGAGTACGCTCTCGACAAGCCGCTTCCTGAGTATGGCCCCGATCCCGTCTTTCCGGACAAGTATGGACCGTACAAGGACCTCGCCGGCGATGCGCGATGGGAACGGATAACGCCGCGTATGTGTCTGAACCATTCAACGGGATTCGCTAATTTCTGGTTTCTCGAACCCGATCACAAGCTGCATATACATTTCGTTCCCGGCACACACTTCAGCTATTCCGGCGAAGGCTTCATCCTGCTGCAATTTGTCATCGAACATGGGCGAAAGGCACAAGGGCTGGGGCTTGATGTCGGCGATCTAACCAAGGCGAACTTCGACCGCTTGGGCATGACTCGCACCAGCCTGGTGTGGCACAACGGGCAGGACTCCAACGTCGCCGACGGCTGGGACGATAAAGGCAAGCCCGAGCCGCATGACAATCGCGGCAAGGTGCGCGCAGCCGGCTCCATGAACACCACAATCTCTGACCTGTCGAAGTTCACCGCCGCCCTGGTGAGGGGCGATGGTCTGAGTCCAGCAGCGCGCGCCGAAATCACGAAGCCGGTGCTGCACATCACCACGGCCCACCAGTTTCCCAACTTCCTGCCTGACCTGCCGCCCAATGAACAACACAAGGGCCTCTATTCGGGCCTGGGCGTCATCATGTTTAATGGCCCGCAAGGCCATGGCTTCTACAAGGGTGGTCACGATGACAAGACCGGCAACACCATGGTCTGCATCACGGCCAGTCAGCGCTGTGTTTTGATCCTCGCGAATGACGTTCGCGCCGAAGCGGGTTTCGCAGAGCTGGTGAAGTTCATTCTCGGCGACACCGGCGTGCCGTATGACTGGGAATATGGAGACCAAGCCGGAAAGTCGTGAGTTCACGGTCATCCTCGGAAGCTAGGGTGAGTGAGGCTGAGCGCACCCAGGTAGCTTCAGGAAACGCAAAACGGATTATGCGCATAGATCGGTCTATCGGGAGGCTAGGCCAAGCTTGAGTGGCATTCGGCATCACCGCCTGACTCATCGGATGTGCCTCGCCCAAGCTGCGATCAGTCCGGTGGTGAATACCTTCCACGGACCCCAGTGGTAGAGGAAGTCCTGCAAACACTGGAGGACGACGAGGCCCATTGCGCCGGCGGCAAATTGCTTCATCAGACGGCCGCGCCATGCGTCCCAGGCAGCCATCGCCATGAGGACCAGCACGTCGCCCCAGAAGTTGAAGAAGTACCACGTCAGCATCGACTGGGGCTCAGGCCAGAGCCAGCCGGTCAGGCGCCCGTAGCCTGGATCGAGGATTGCGACGGTGGAGAGGATCATGATCCGCTTGTGGGCAGCGGGATTCCCGCGGAGTGCAACACCCCAGAGCACAAGAAGGACAAACGCAATGAGCGAACCAAAGTTGACTGAGAGGAACTGGGGACTGGCCGGTCCGGAGTCAACAGGCGCTTTTGCAACCATCGCGGTCCAAAGCCCGAGGACAACCATGAGGCCGGCCCAGCCCGCCATGAACCATCCCAGCCTCCGGTGCAGAGCCACGCGATCGCCCACTACCAACAAGACCTGTGCGGTGAGAAGCAGCAGCCAGACGGTGAAGACGACGGCATGAACATCTACCACAGTAGCGGGCGGCGGAGACTCGTGGAGGAATCGCCGCATGTCCACGCCGAACCCGGCAATCATTCCGAACCAAATCAAAGCGAGCCATACCAGAGACGGGATCCTGTCTTCGCGTGCGCTCCATGTGGCCCGCGTATGCCATTTGAATCGTGATCTAGCAACTGCAGGTGCTGTCGGCATCTCCCAACCTCCTTGGTACATTAGCGCATGGGACGCCGCGTGTGCCATGGTGTTTCGCGTTCATAGGCATGCACCGGCGCCAGTACTGCGGTTTCCGAGGAGGGAACGCCGGTGATCTGAAGTCCGATCGGCGACACTGACGCGGAAAAGCCGCACGGCACCGCGATTTTCCTAGGGTTGAAATCCAAACCACTCTATACTTAGGCGCTTTCCACGCTACGTAGATCTCCGGGCTGTAGAAATGGAATCTCGCCGCGCGATGGATTCATGCCCCTTTTGAAGCAAAGGAGATTGCCAGTGAAGCGTCGTGATTTGCTTAAGAGCGCAGCATTCGTGCTTCCAGCAGCAGGTTTTCCAGCGGCAGGCTTCGAGGCTTTTGCTCTCGGCCAGAGTGCTGCGCTTCCGCCAACTGGCGGGATCCATCCGGTGGAAGCGGGAGAAGACCGGTTTGGGGAGACGCACTCGCTGGGATACAGCACGATTCTGTTTAAGGCGGTGCCACGCGAGACCAATGGCGGCTTACTCATGATTGAACACAAGAACCTAATGAAGGGCGGTCCTCCACGGCACTTCCATCTCCATCAGGAAGAGTGGTTCTACGTGATGGAGGGCGAGGTGCTGTTTCAGGTTGGCGACAGCCGGACGACATTGCGTGCGGGGGAATCGATCCTGGGGCCGCGCGGGATTCCGCATGCTTTTTCAGGGGTGGGCGAGAAACCGGCGCACATGTTGATCGCGTTTACTCCCGCGGGGAAGATGGAGGAGTTCTTCCGCTACGTGGCGGTGCCGAACGGGCCGAAGATGGACGCGGAAGTGTTTGCGCGGTACGAGATGCAATATGTTGGGCCGCCGCTAGTGGCATAGTTGCCCGCCTACGCCCCATATTACATTTCCAAATGGCCGCCTAACTATGAATCATGACCGATCACATACCGTCAACCGTTCAAATGTCTGTAGCGATAATCCGGTAGTGGCTAGCTTTTCGCTCAACTATCGGTATCAGGCCGATGCACTCGTCGAGTCACGAGCGCCAACCGGTCTCCAGGATGGAATGGTTTCTTCTCTCCCTGCGTTCGATTGATAGACTGCACCCAGCAGTCATCGCGCGAGGGAATTTGTGCCTCTGCACCACAGCATCGACGGCGTTACCTACGCCTTCCGCGACCTCAAGGACCTGCTGGCCAAGGCGACACCCGCGCGCTCTGGCGACGAACTTGCCGGCATTGCCGCCCGCAGCTCGGTCGAGCGCGTCGCCGCCCAGATAACCCTTGCCGATCTGCCTCTGTCCGTTTTTCTCAACGAAGCTGTCGTTCCTTATGAGAGCGACGAGGTCACGCGCCTTATCTTCGACACGCATGACCCTTCCGCGTTCGCTCCCGTTGCCAGCCTCACCGTTGGTGAATTCCGCGATAAGCTGCTCGCGCACGACACTACCGGCGAATCGCTTGCCGCCCTCTCACCCGGCCTCACACCGGAGATGGCCGCCGCTGTCTCCAAGCTTATGCGGGTGCAGGACCTGATTGCCGTCGCCCGTGAGATTCACGTCGTTACCCGTTTTCGCACGACCGTGGGCTTGCCGGGACGCCTTTCCACGCGCCTGCAACCTAACCACCCCACCGACGATCCTCTGGGAATCGCGGCTGCTCTCATCGACGGCCTGCTCCTGGGTTCGGGAGACGCCGTTATCGGCATCAACCCCGTTCAAGACAGTGTCGCCGGCACCAAATATCTTCTTCAACTCCTCGATGCCGTTCGCGAACGCTACTCCATTCCGACCCAGAGCTGCGTCCTCGCCCACATCACCACTCAACTTGCCGCGCTTCAGCAAGGAGCACCCATCGACCTGGTCTTCCAGTCCATCGCCGGCACGGAGTTAGCCAATGCCTCCTTCGGCATCAACCTTGCTCTTCTCGATGAAGCCCACCATGCCGCCCGCGAGCTCCACCGAGGCACTGTGGGCGGCAATGTGATGTACTTTGAAACCGGACAGGGCAGCGCTCTCTCTGCGAACGCCCATCATGGCGTCGACCAGCAGACCTGCGAGGCCCGCGCCTACGCTGTCGCGCGCCGCTTCTCCCCCATGCTTGTCAACACCGTCGTTGGTTTCATCGGCCCGGAATACCTTTACGATGGCAAGCAGATCCTCCGCGCGGGCCTCGAAGATCACTTCTGCGGCAAACTCCTCGGCCTGCCCATGGGCTGCGACGTCTGCTATACCAACCACTGCGAAGCCGACCAGGATGACATGGACACGCTCCTCACTCTTCTCGGCGCCGCCGGCGTCAATTACATCATGGGCGTTCCCGGCGCCGACGATGTCATGCTCCAGTACCAGAGCACCTCCTTCCACGATGCGCTCTACCTACGTTCTATCCTCGGCCTCCGCCCCGCCCCCGAGTTCGAAGCATGGCTCAAAAGCGACCTTTCCGGCCGGCTTCTGCTGCCGACTCAGATACAATCGCTCCTCTGAGAGCTGACAAAGCCTATGCGCCGTCTCCCATCGACTCCTCCTCTCGGCCTTCGCGATTTCACTCCCGCCCGAGTATCCCTGCCCGCTACCGGCCATAGCATCGTCACCAAGGAAGTGCTCAATTTTCAGCTTGCGCACGCGCAGGCGCGCGATGCGGTGCATAGGCCTTTTCACTTGTCCGCCTTCGCAGAGCGGCTTCAGGCTGAGCTCGTCAACCTCGCCCCAGCTTCTATTCCCATCCTGCAGCTTCGGACCAATGCGTCCGACCGTGCCGCGTATCTCCGCCGGCCTGATCTTGGCAGGACCCTCCACCCTGACTCCGTTGCCCAGCTTCAGCCAGGCTCTTATGATTTGGCGATTACCATCGCCGATGGCCTTTCTGCTCTCGCCGTCGAACGCCACGCCATTCCCCTGCTCGCCCATCTTCTTCCGCAACTCCTCGCCGCAGGCTGGACCATCTCCCCACTCGCTCTGGTGGAACAGGGCAGGGTCGCCATCGGCGACCCTATAGGTGGCCTTCTCGGAGCCAGCCTCAGCCTCGTCCTCATCGGCGAACGCCCCGGCCTCTCCTCGCCCGACAGTCTTGGCGCCTATCTCACCTGGCGCCCACATCCCGATCGCACCGACGCCGACCGCAACTGCCTGTCCAACATCCGCCAGGGCGCTCTTTCGCCGGAATCTGCCGCGGCCCGTCTCTTCTGGTACCTTCAGGCCGCCCGCACAAGGCAACTCACCGGGACCGCGCTCAAGGAGGGGACGCTCGAAATCGAAGACACTGCTCCATCGGGTCCATCGGCCGCATCGGCTCCATCGGCCGAAGGCTAACTCAAACGGCACTGCGATATCGCTGCGATCTGATACGTTAAGACACCTAAAATATTTGGGTGGGGTCGTGTGCGCTTTTCCTCCTGGTGGCAAGGCGGACTTGAAACACATCTTTCCATGCCGCTTGTTTGCCGCGTCGCTGTGCGCGCTCCTCATTGCTACGCTCGCGCACGCAAGTGCTGCGCTCGCGCATGCGAGCCCTGCCCAGGCGCACGCAAGCGGGCCTCGCGCTAAGACCAACGAGGGCAGAGTCGAAGGCAAGTTCAGCGCGGATGGCCAAGTGCGCGAGTTTCTGGGCATCCCCTATGCGGCGCCGCCTCTCGGGCCGCTCCGCTGGAAGCCTCCGCAGGCCGTGGCGAAGTGGCAGGGCGTCCGTCTGGCGACCCGCTTCGGGGCGCACTGCATGCAACCGGCTCTCTATTCCGATATGGTCTTTCGCGATCCCGGTGGAAGCGAGGACTGCCTTACCCTGAACGTCTGGACGCCTGCGCAGAGCCGGCGCCAAAAACTGCCGGTCATGGTTTGGCTCTATGGCGGCGGGTACGTCGCCGGCGGCAGCTCTGAGCCGCGCCAGGATGGCGAGACCCTCGCGCATCAAGGGGTTCTCGTCGTCTCGCTGAATTACAGGCTGGGGATCTTCGGCTTCTTCGCCCTCCCTGAGTTGGCGGCGGAATCGCCCCAGCACGCGGCTGGAAATTACGGTCTCTTGGATCAGTGGGCCGCGCTCGAATGGGTGCAAAGCAATATCGCCGCATTCGGCGGGGACCCCGAGAACGTCACCCTATTCGGCGAATCGGCCGGGTCCTATTCCGTAAGCGCACAGATGGCCTCGCCGCTCTCTCAGGGGCTCTTCGCCCACGCCATCGGCGAAAGCGGAGGGGCGTTTCCACGCTCCGGGCTGGCATATCCTCGCTTGGCCGAGAGCGAGCAGCGGATGGAATCTTTCCTTCGCGGCACATTGGGCAAACGCAGCCTGGCCCAACTCCGGGCGATGAGCGCCCAGGACCTGCTCAATCTAGAGATCACCAAGCCCTTCCGTTCACATCGCTTTTGGCCGGATGTCGATGGGTATTTTCTGCCTGAGAGCATTCCAGCCATCTATGCGGAGGGGAAGCAGGCGCACATTCCGCTCCTTGCGGGATGGAATCGGGATGAGGGACCGCCTCAACCCGCCAGCATGCCTGCAAAGCCGACTGTCGCAGACTTGCGGCGGATGGCCGAGAAGCGCTTTGGCGCGCGCGCCAGCGACTTTCTCGCGGCCTACGCGGCGCATGACGATCAGGGTGCGCAGCGCGCTGCCCATGACTTTGCCAGTGACGCTTTCATCGCGTACGGAACCCGGGTGTGGCTGGAAGATCAGGTAGCGACGGGCGGCGCTCCCGTCTTTCGCTATCATTTTGAACTTGGCTCGCCGGGCGACCCATATCATCCGGCCTCCGCCGGCGCCTTCCATTCCGACGAAATCGAGTATGTCTTTGGCAATCTGCAGGCACGGAAAGGCGCGGCGTGGCGCCCGGAAGACCGAAAGCTCTCCGGTCTCATGCAGCGTTACTGGACAAACTTCGCCAAGACCGGCGACCCCAACGCTCCGGATCTGCCAAACTGGCCCGTCTACAATGCCGCTTCCAACTGGCAGGTGATGCACCTGGGTCTTCAAGTCGCGGCGCAACCGGACCAGCATCGCGACAGGTACCTATTCCTCTATCGAGTGTGGGGTCCAAGCCAACCGCCATAGTCGCGGAACGAGCCGCCCCCGTTCCTTCCGAGAAGGCCTGTATATAATCAATCCTCGCTACTCGACGAGAATAGCGATGAGAATAGAAGCCGGTCATCGGACAGGGCGGCGGACAGGGCGGCCCGTTTGACGCATCGCCAACGCGAGTCGAAGGCATGAACAGCATCGTCACGGCAGCCCGCCTCCTCCAAGGCGATGCAATCGTCGACAATCCCATCGTCACGGTGGATGACGGCCACATCGTGAGCATTCGCAGCCGCGATGGCTACCCCCTCCCTTCGCCTGCGGCGGGATCGGCAGTTTGGGATTTTCCCGGCGCAACATTGGTCCCGGTTTACCTCGACATCCATGTACATGGAGGCGCTGGCCATGACGTGATGGAGGAGGGCCGAGAGGCGCTCTCGGCGATCGAAGCGTCTCTTGCCGCGCACGGAGTGGGAGCCTTTTTCCCGACAACGGTTACCTCGCCCGTTGAGCAGACGTTGCAGGCGCTCGACCGGCTCGCCGGCGAGATTGAGCGCCCGGCGCCTGCGGGCGGAGCTGTGCCCCTGGGCATTCACCTCGAAGGGCCATTTCTCTCGCATGCAAAACGAGGAGTTCACCCCGCCGCTCTGCTCGTGCCGCCGTCGATTCCTTTCTTCGAACGCTTCTGGCAAGCCTCTCGCGGCCATATCCGGTTAATGACCATCGCTCCGGAGCTCGACCATGCCCCGGAACTGATCGAGTACGCGAGCGCTCTGGGCGTGCGCTGCAGCCTGGGGCATAGTGACGCCACGGCGTCCCAAGCGGCGGCCGGCTTTCGCGCCGGGGCGCGCTCCGCAACGCACACCTTCAATGCCATGCGCCCCATTGGCCATCGCGATCCCGGAGTGGCCGGCTATGTGCTCGACAACGACGATCTCTTTGCGGAAGTCATCTGCGATGGCATCCATGTGGATCCAGCGATGATCCGCATCTTCTTCAAGGCTAAGGGAGCCACACGGTCCATTTTGGTGACCGATGGCATCGGCGCGACCGGCATGCCCGACGGGGTATATAAGTTGGGCAGCCTTGACATCGATGTAAGGCAAGGGCGCTGCATTTTGGACGGATCCGGCGATGCGCCAGGGGGCGGAGTGTTGGCGGGTAGCGTTCTGACGCTCGATCGCGCCGTGCGAAATTTCGCTGCCTTCACGCGGAGCGAGCTGCCGGTGAGTGTTCGCTTGGCGACACGGAATCCGGCAAAACTTATGGGAGTTGACGATCGGTGGGGCGTGCTCGAAGAGGGGCGCGAGGCCAGTTTTGTCGCCTTGTCTGCCGCTGGCGACGTCCTCGAGACATTCCGCGCAGGATCTCCTGTCCTTCATCCGTGAAGATTCCGGGTGAAGAACAGGGGGCTCGAACGGGTTGTTCCCCGTCGTCTTGCCGCTAGAGCATTTTAGGTTTAGGTGTAGAACGAAGCTTTGCGCACGAGTCCGATGGTGCAAGAATGCGACACACGGCAATAAAATTACTGCTCCTCATCCTTTGCTCGAGAACTGCAGTTGCTATCAATAGCCCGAACTATGCTGCCGGACGCGGGGCAGACGATGCGGCGGGTGTTGAAATCTCGGTTGCAGCGCCCGATGGGCTGAATGCTGTCATGACGGAAGTGGCGCAAGCATTTGAGGAGAAAACTGGCCTCCACGTCCGTCTGACGTTTGCGGATTCTGCCAGCCTATATTCACAGATCTTAGACGGTGCGATTTTCGACGCGGTTTTTTCGGCGGACATGCAGGACGTTCGGCGGCTGACTGCTTCACGTGCGGTGGTTGCCGCTTCACTCACGGAATATGCTCGTGACGAACTGGTGATGTGTATTTCGCCGGTCGTGCGCTTTCAATTTCCGCCTGGGAATCCATTAGTGGCTCTGAGAGATAAGACGATCTCTCATATTGCGATACCCGATCCGCAAAAAACGGCTTCTGGCAAAGTTGTAGAGGATGCTTTGAAAGCGGGCGGGGATTATGACTTAGCAGTACGAAGAAAAATCTTGATTGGGAAAGACAACTCGGAGGTCGCGCAGTTTGTGGAGCATGGGGATGCGGATGTGGCATTGCTCCCGATGACCGCAGCACGCGCCTCCGGACTTTATGGGGCGCGAGTGATTCCGATTCCCCCGCGCCTTTATCCGCCTATCCGGATGGAAGCAGTGGTGATCACGCGATCGAAGCGTCGTTCAGAGGCGCTTAAGTTTCTGAGGTTCGCCGCTTCTTCGGATGGGAGAGCCATATTTCGCCGGGAAGGCTACTGAGGGCGTCTGACGCAAGGCGCTCGGCCCCAGTCGAGGTCCTCACCGTTACGCAGGATCTCCTGTCCTTCATCCGTGAAGATTCCGGACGAAGAACAGGGGGCTGCAACGGGTTGTTTCCCGTCGTCTTGCCGCTAGATCAAAGAGCCGCTCAGGCGCAGCGAGTCATTTCGATACGCGGTTGGATCGGGCTTACCCGGTCGGGCCCCAGCGTACCGCCGAGAATCTGGGCCACATTCAACAGCGACTTACCGCCGCAAACCGGACAGGCATTGTTGTAGGAAATCGTGATCCGGTCGCAGTCCACGCATAAAACAGCACACGAGAGGGGAAGACTGGGCAGGAACGCAGTTGCCGCGTCCTCGCCCGGATAAAGTTCATTCATGTTGTTCATGGCTCCGTGACTCCTTAAAAAACTGGCCAAGGTGAAGCCGTCAACTACTGTGGTGAAAATGTGGTGAAAACGCGCTAGCTGAATCATCGACCATTCGAGCCAAGGCAGCTAGTGACTGTTATGACATCTTGCGATTTTTTTTGTTCAAAACCCATCCCTTGAACTACCGATCAGACAGAAAAGACAGAAAAAGGAAAGACAGAATCGAAGATGAGAGGCCCGCTGCGAAGCAGCCATCCTCATTCTATGGATGCAAGATTCGGCACTGGGAGAGTGATCGGCCCGCGATCAATTTTCTTGGGGGAGATGCAGGGCGGTTCCGCGGCGGCGGCTATGCCAGCCCTTTTGGGCAGCTATCTCCTTGAAGAAAAAGCCCTTCTGCTCAGCCGAATGGAAGATGACGGTCTATTTGGGATACCAGTCGAGCAAACGCACTTCAATTCCACTGCCTTCCAGATCTTTTTGGAACACTTGAATGTCGGAGCCCTGGTAGTGATATGGAATTGCGATCTTCGGATGAAACGCCTTGACTGCATCCGCGGCTTCATCGGGAGTCATGGTGTAAGGCACATTCATGCAGACAAAAGCCACATCGATATTCTTGAGCGCACGCATTTCCGGGGTTCCCTCCGTATCTCCGGAGAAATAAAAGCGTTCGCCCCCATATGTAAGGACGTAGCCATTGCCGCGGCCCTTCGGGTGATAAAGCTGCCCGGGAGCCGGACCGCGCTTCATGTTGTACATGGGCACCGCTTCGATGGTCCAGTCATTCCAAGTCTTGGTTTCGCCATTGGAGATGGGTTTAGCGCTCACGACGGTTTTGACCACGGCCGGGGGCGCCATAATCTCAGTGCCCGGTTTGCTAACCGCCGCGATGAGAGCGGGGTCCATATGGTCGCCGTGGATGTCGGTGATAAGGATCAGGTCCGCCGGAGGCAGGCCGCTCACATTGGCGGGTTTGGCGGGATCGAGATAGATCGTCTTGTTGCCGGCTTGAATCATTAAGGCGGCATGGTAAATCGGCGTGATCTTGACCGGGCCGGCTGAGGTTTGGAATGTTTGCGTTTGACGCCCGGCCTGGCTTTGGGCAGCCTGGCTTCGAGCAGCTTGGTTCGCAAGCGTGACGCAGATCGCCAACGCTGCAACGTTCAGAGCAGTTTTCATGGTTCGTCCTCGAACCCGGACATTTTACAATCACGGCTGCCGCTCGACGCTTGAATAAATCCTGTCATTGTCATTGCCCTGGTCCATGGATCTCTGGTCCGTGGGTTCCTGATGCGTGGATCTCTGATGTGTGGACCTCGCCTTCCACAATCTCCATGCACTCTTCGAGGATGTCGAGCGCGATGTTGGCTTCTTCGAGATGCACAATGAGCGGCGGCGCAAGGCGGAGCGAGGTTTCTCCGCAGCCGAGGGTGAGCAGACCGCGCTCGAAGGCGAGCCGCACAATACGATCGCGCCGCGCCGGAGCAGCTTCCCGCGTCTGCTGATCTCTGACGATCTCAATGCCGATCATCAGGCCGCGGCCGCGGACGTCACCGACGATGGAGTAACGGGAAGGCCACTCCCGCAAGCGGGAGAGCATGGCGCCGCCGACGCTCGCGGCATTGCCGATGCCTTCCCGCTCGAGGATGTCCATGGTCGCCAAGGCGGCGGCAATCGCCACCGGGTTGCCTCCGAAGGTGGAGGCGTGGGAGCCAGGCGGCCAATCCATGACCTCCGCGCGGGTCATGCAGATGCCGAGAGGCATGCCCGACGCAACGCCCTTGGCGATACAGACTATGTCGGGCTCAACGCCGGAGTGCTCGATGGCCCACCACTTCCCGGTGCGCCCCATGCCGGATTGAACCTCATCGACGACGAGCAGAATGCCATGCCGGTCGCAGATCCGGCGCAGCTCCATAAGAAAAATGTCAGGCGCGACGATATAGCCGCCTTCCCCTTGGATGGGCTCGACAAAGATCGCCGCAACCTCTTCGGGAGGCAGCGTGGTCTTGAAGAGCTGGTCTTCGATCGAGCGGGCGCAAGCGAGCGCAAAGCGTTCGTCCTCCTCGGGGCCGCCGCTCGAACCGCGGTAGACGTAAGGGTAGCGAACGTGTGTGATCCCCGGTACCATCGGGGCGAAGCGGCGCCGTTGTTGAAGTTTTGAGGCGGTAAGCGAAAGGGCGCCCATGGTGCGGCCGTGAAAGGCGCCGAAGAAGGCAATGCAATGCTGCCGGCCGGTATGGTATCGCGCAAGCTTCAAAGCGCACTCAACGGCTTCGGTTCCGGAGTTGCCGAAGTAGAAGCGGTGCGGACCGGGCATGGGCGCGACCGCGGAGAGCCGTTCGGCGATGGTGACCATCAGCTCGTAGTAAAAGTCCGTTCCCGAGATATGGATCAGTTCAGCCGCCTGCTTTTGGATGGCGGCAACGACCTCGGGATGGCAGTGGCCGGTCGACGCAACCGCAATGCCCGCGGCAAAGTCGAGAAACTCGTTTCCATCCACATCTTCAATCCGCATGCCCAGGCCGCGTTTGGCCACCAGCGGGTACGAACGCGTGTAGCTGGGCGATACCAGGCGGTGATCGGCCTCGATGATCGCCTGGGCTTTTGGGCCTGGGAGAGGTCCCTTGATGCGCGGCCGGTACTGGTCCAAGTGCGAATCCGAGTGCGAATCCGAGTGCGAATCCAAGATGGTCTTCGGCATGAGTTTCTCCCGGCGGGTCCCTCGTCCGATTGCCCTTTTCCTATTCCCCCTTTTTCTATTCCTATGATGGGGCAAGAGCAAGTTGGTGTGGATGTTTCGGGGAGGTACCGCTATTTGCGCTTCCAGCGGGCGCCGTCTTTGGAGTCTTCGATGAGAATGCCCTTTTGGGCAAGATCGTTGCGGATCTGATCGGCGCGGCGGAAGTTGCGGGAGCCGCGCGCCTGTTCCCGCTCGGCAAGCAGGGCATCGATCTCGGCATCGGTGAGCGAGTAGCGGGCCAGTACCTCAGGTACGGCAGAAGCGAGCATCCCTTCCTGTCTGGCCCATTCGAGAGCCCCGCGCGTGATCTCCGCATCGCGATCTTCAAGAACGGCAAAGACCCGGTCGAACCGCTCCAGAGCTTCGCGGATCGCGGGAATGTTGCTCGCGTAGAGCGTACCGGAATCGGCAGCGGCATTGCCGGCGCGAACCATTTCGAAGATGGCCGCACGCGCTTCCGAGGTGTTGAGGTCGTCAGCCATAGCAGCGCGAAAGGCCTCTTGGCTACGGGCCGTTTGCGCATCGAGCTCGGCATTGCGGCCTTGGGGCAATCTGTTGTCGCGAATGCGATGGGCGAAGGTCCGCAGGCGCTCGACGGCATTGGCGGATTCGACCAGGCCGTCGACGGTGAAGTTCAGCGGGTGACGGTAAGGAACCGAGATGAGCAGAAAGCGGATCGCGGAGGCCTTGTAACCCTTGAGCAGCAGATCGCGAAGGGTGAAGAAGTTGCCTTCGGACTTGGACATCTTGCGCCCTTCGACCAATAGAAAACGCACATGCATCCAGTGGTCGACGAAGGTCTTGCCGGTGGCCGACTCCGATTGCGCGATCTCATTTTCGTGGTGAGGGAAGGTCAGGTCCTCGCCGCCCGCATGCAGGTCAAAGCTCTCGCCAAGGTACTTCATCGACATGGCTGAACACTCGATGTGCCAACCGGGCCGGCCGGGGCCGAGCGGTGAGTCCCAAAAGCGCTCATCCGGCTTGGCCGCCCTCCAAAGCACGAAGTCGCGGACGGAATCCTTGTCATACTCGTCGAGATCGACGCGCGCCCCGTCGGAGATGCCGGAAAGGTCTTTCTTCGAGAGCTTGCCGTATTCGGGAAAGCCGGCGATGCGGAAGTACCAGGAGCCATCCTCCGTGCGATAGGCCAGATTCTTGGCTGCCAGGCGTTCGATGAGTGCTACCATCTCCGGAATATTTTCCGTCGCGCGCGGGATGATTTCGGGGCGTTCGCAGCTCAGGATGTCCATATCCTCGAAAAATGCCTCTACATACTTCGCCGTGTATTTCTCGATGGGGAGGCTGGCGGCGGCGGCGTTGCGGATGATCTTGTCATCGACGTCGGTGATGTTCATCACATGGCGGAGCGACATGCCTTCGCTCTCGAGGAAGCGGCGCAGCACATCGACCTGCAGGAACGTCCGGAAGTTGCCGATGTGTCCGTAGTCGTAGACGGTAGGCCCGCAAGCGTACATGCGCAGCGTCTGGCCATCGGCTGGCTGAAGCTCTTCGACAGAGTTGGTGAGGGTATTGAAAAGACGGATGGTCATTTCCCTTGAAGATACTCAGATGCTCGGGCGTTCAGATCCGGCGCGGTCTTCATCAAAGGTCATAGAGCGCCCCCCTATCGTATCAGGGATCGGGAGCCGGCATGTCCATGCGCCACGGCCTCGGCGATGCTCTTCTCTTTCCAATGGCGTGTGAAGTTTTCGAGTGAGCTCAGCGTCGAGGTGCGCATGCGATCGATGTAGAGAATTCCCAGGAGGTGGTCGATCTCATGCTGCAGAATGCGCGCATACCATCCGGAAGCCTGGATGACATGGGGCTTGCCCTGGTGATCCAGGCATTCCACGCGGACCATGCGGGCTCTGGGCACCACGGCGGTAAAACCCGGCAGGCTTAGGCAGCCTTCGAAAAACTCGAGATCCGGCTCGGAGTCGAGAGTCAGCACCGGGTTCACGATGACGTGAAAGGGAACGGGTGTGCGCTCCCGCTCGGCGGCCTTACCCGGTCCAAGAGCCTTGCCGTACTCTTCGCGGTCTTCGATGACGGCGATCTGCAGCGGCAGCCCAACCTGCGGGGCGGCTAAGCCGACTCCCGGAGCGTCGCGCATCGTTTCTCGCATGGAGGCGATCAGCTCCTGCGTTTCTTTGAGTAGGAGTTCTTTTGGCTTGAGCGGGCGGGCGCGTTCCCGCAGAACGGGCTCACCGACGATTCTGGTTTTTAGGATCATAGAGTCTGTTATGAGCTTATAGGGCGAGAGAAGGTTGAGCGGTGAGTTCGGGTGGCGCGAAGCAGCCGGAAACGAACTTGGGCCATGCGGCGGCCGCGATCATGGCTGCGTTGTCGGTGGAGAGCGCTGGAGAAGGGAAGGCGATCGACATGCCGCGCATCCCCGCCTCCGCGGTAAAGCGGACGCGGAGTTCGCGATTGGCGGCAACTCCGCCGGAAACGAGAACGGTTTCTGCGCCCACTGCTTGGGCAGCCCGAAAAGTCTTTCGCTTGAGGTCATCGACGACGGCACGCTGGAAGGAGGCGATAAGTCCCAATGTTTGCGCATCGCAGAGAGCCCGGGCATCGGAGGGCGTGGCGCCGGCAATGGCGGCCAAAGCCTCGCGGCGGCGCAGGATCGAAGGATAGAGCTGGTTGAGCTGAACGTAGCGCAGCACCGCGGTCTTGATGCCGCTGAACGAGAAGAGGAATCGGCGGCTGAATCTGTCTTCGAATGGGGTATCGGGGGAGGGGGTATCGGGGGACGCGGCATCGTCTCGATCGGGCCTATGCGCCTTCTGCTTGATTTGGGCAAAGGTGAAGGGCACCGATTGGGGATCGCCATAAGGCGCGAGCGCATCGATCCATGGACCGCCTGGGTAGCCCAATCCAAGGAGTTTGGCTACCTTGTCAAAGGCCTCGCCGGCGGCATCGTCGACGGTGCTGCCGATATTCCGATAGGTAAAGCTTCCCTCTCGCGGCTGCGCTGTATAGAGGTGTGTGTGTCCTCCGGAGACCACCAGGGCCAACGCCCGCGAGCCTCTCTCGTCAAACGCGGGGTCGTCTTCCTCTGGCGCGGTCCGGGCCAGTTCCTGCTGCTCGAGCAACACGGCGTGGATGTGCCCCTCGAGATGATTGACCGCGATCAGCGGCTTCCCCAGAGCGAATGCCAGCGACTTGGCGTAGGTGATGCCGACGAGAAGTGCGCCGGCGAGCCCCGGCCCCTCGGTCACGGCAATGGCGGCGAGGTCAGCGAACGCGACACTTGCTTCGGAGAGCGCGGCGTGGACCACCGGGACGATATTGCGCAGGTGCTCGCGTGAGGCCAATTCGGGAACCACGCCGCCGTAGGGAGCGTGCGTCGAAACTTGCGAGGCCACGACGTTTGAAAGCGCGTGCCGCCCCCGACCGACCACTGCGGCAGCGGTCTCGTCACAAGAGGTCTCAATGCCCAGAATGAGCCCGTCGGCCACTCCGGGGGCCACTGCCCGGGCCACTCCGCGCGCCGCGCCGTTGTCGGTTACGGGCTGCTGACTCATTCTTCCTATACTAGAGCCTGCTCTTCGGTTTGCAGCGAGCAGAGCAAGCCGGGGTAGAAGAGGGCGAGAGCGGTAGTACCGCGAAGCCCTGGAGTGTTAGGAAAAGGGTGAATTGCGGAGCGAGCCCTGGGAAGGGGCGAGCAAAGCAAGAGGGCAAAGCGCTTTAGCGCGGGCCCTGGAATATTAGAGCATGGCGATGTATAGGGAAAAAGCGGCGGCGGAGGTTGTAGGGAAACTGCGCGCCGCCGGGCATCAGGCCTATTTCGTCGGCGGATGTGTGCGCGATCTGCTGCTGGGCCGCGAGCCGGAGGATTTCGATGTTGCCACCAGCGCGCGGCCCGAGCAGGTGCTCGCGCTCTTCGCGCGAACCTTTTCGGTGGGTGCGCATTTTGGCGTGGTGCTGGTAGCGACTCGCGCGCCGGGCGCTAAGGAGAACGAAGACGAGGAGGTGGTCACCGAAGTCGCCACCTTTCGCAGCGATGGGGCCTATAGCGACGGACGCCGCCCCGACGCCGTGCGCTTTTCTGAGAGCGCCGAAGAAGATGTGAAGCGCCGCGACTTCACCATCAACGGGATGTTGCTCGATCCCGAGATCCTCGCCCAAACAGGGCGCCCCAGCGCGGCCGCGCTCGATTTTGTCGGCGGGATGAAGGACCTGGCCGCCGGGTTGGTGCGGGCGATTGGGGAGCCGCGGCTCCGCTTCTCGGAGGATAAGCTGCGCATGCTCAGAGCCGTCCGCTTCGCATCGCGTTTTGGCTTTGAGCTCGCCGCGTCAACCGCCGCGGCCATCCGGGAGCAGGCGGCAACGGTCGATCAGGTCAGCCATGAGCGAATGCGCGACGAGTTGTCCAAGATGCTGACCGGGGGCCATGCCAAGCGGGCCTTCGAGTTGCTGGATTCGACCGGGCTGCTTCAGGAGATTTTGCCGGCGGTGGCGCGGATGAAAGGCGTGCGGCAGCCGCCCGAGTACCACCCGGAAGGCGATGTATGGGTGCACACGCTCTTGCTGCTCGACAAGCTGCCCGAGGGTTCGCCTCTGACCCTGGCCTGGGCCGCCCTGCTGCACGATGTCGGCAAGCCCGCAACCTTCCGTGTGGCGCCCGACCGCATCCGCTTCGATGGACATGTGGAGGTGGGCGTGCGGATCGCTGAGGAGATCTGCCGCCAGCTTCGCTTTTCCAAGGAGGACACGGAGCAGATTCTGCTCCTGATCGCCAACCATATGCGCTTTGCCGATGTAGAGAAAATGAAAGAGTCCACACTCAAGCGCTTCTTCCGGCTGCCGCGTTTTGCCGAGCACCTGGCCTTGCACAAAATCGATTGCCTTTCGAGCCACGGCAGTCTCGCGCTCTATGAGTTCGCTAAGGAGAGATTTGAGAGCTTGGCAGCCGAGCAAGTGCGGCCGCGGTTGCTGGTGACGGGCGGGGATCTGATCGAGGCGGGCTACCGGCCGGGGCCGGAGTTCAAAGGCATGCTCGCCCTGGCCGAAGATGCGCAGCTCGAAGGCAGGATCCACACAAGGGAAGAGGGATTGGCGCTGATTCAAGAAAGAGCACAGAACTCAGAGCACAGCAAGAGCCCTGAATCCTGAGTCCTGTGCCCTGATCTCTGAGCCCTACGCTTTCACATGTTCGAAGCGCTTGTTCACCTCGTCCCAATTGACGACATTCCACCAGGCGGCCAGGTACTCGGGCCGTCTGTTTTGGTATTTGAGGTAGTAGGCATGCTCCCAAACGTCATTGCCGAGAATCGGGACATGGCCTTGAGAGACGGGGTTGTCCTGGTTGGCGCTGGTGATGACCTTCAGTTTGCCGCCTTCCCAAATTAGCCAGCCCCAGCCCGAGCCGAATTGCTTCGCCGTGGTCTCGTTGAAGAGCTTCTTAAAGTCTTCCAGGCCGCCGAAGTCTTTCTTGATCTGCTCGACGATCTTGCCGCTGGCTTCGCCGCCCTTGGGTTTCATGATGGTCCAGAACATGGTGTGATTGACATGGCCGCCGGCGTTGTTGCGCACAGTGGCGCGAATGTCTTCGGGAATCTCGGAAAGCTTGCGAAGAAGATCCTCAGGCGTGTGTTTTCCCCATTCCGGATGCTTCTCGATCGCTGCATTTAGATTGTTGACGTAGGCGGTGTGGTGCTTGTCGTGATGCAGTTTCATGGTTTCTGCGTCGATGTGAGGTTCAAGCGCGGAATAATCGTAGGGAAGCGGTGGTACTTCGTATGCCAAAGCGTTCCTCCTGCATTTCGTTGGGATCGGCTTGCCCTGTGCGGGCGTGGTATGGTTCAAAAAATCGTCGCGGCGCCCTATAACAGGCTCTATGGTAATGGATGCAAATTTGAAACAAGGCGTTCAGGGTTTAGATTCAAAAGAGATTGCGACGCAAGCGGCACCGAAAGAGCGTCAATACCATCTTATTGGATGCCATCTTAGAGGGTGATTCGCCTTTGGCTCGGTCACGAATAACTCGTAGAGACCTTCTCCGCCAAGCGGGCGCTACCGGCGCGCTGGCCTTGGGATATCCACTCCTGGGGGGCGCTGCGGGAGCGCAAAACCAACAGACCGCGCCTCCAACCAATGCGCCTGGCCCCAAGCCGGAGAGCCAGGCGGCGGAGCAGTATGCCCACCCGCCCGGCGTCTTTATCAATCGCCCGCTCACCCAGGTTTCGAAAGCGGCCGAAGCGCTTTTGGACGATATGGAAGGGCGGAACTGCGATTTTTTTTGGAACGAAGCCAGCCCCCGGACCGGCTTGGTTCGGGACCGGGCGCCTTGGACGGGGCGCTCATTGAGCAGGGTCGCCAGCATCGCGGCCACGGGATTCGGGCTGAGCGGGTTGTGCATCGCCGCCAAGCGCAATTATCTGCGGCCGTCCGATTGCGAGGCACGAGCGGAAATGACGCTGGCTTTCCTGCTCGAAGAGTGTCCCCACGAGCATGGGTTTCTCTACCACTTCATCGATATCGAAAGCGGGCAGCGGCTCTTCGGCAGCGAGTTGTCATCGATCGATACGGCGCTGTTGCTGTGTGGCGTGCTGCACTGCCGGCAATATTTCACGGGAAATTCACGGGTTCAGGCGCTGGCGACGACCTTTTACCGCCGCATCGACTGGCAGTGGATGATGAATGGCGGCACGACGCTTTCCATGGGTTGGCTGCCGGACCAGGGATTTCTCAATCATCGCTGGGACATCTACTCCGAGCTCACGACGATGTACCTGATGGCGATCGGCTCGCCTACCCACCCGGCCCCGCCCGCGACATGGGATTCGGTGCAGCGGCCCATTGTGTCTTATGGCGGAATCGACTACATCAGTGGCGTGGCGCCGCTTTTTATTCACCAATATTCCCAGGCCTGGTGCGATTACCGGGATGTGCGCGACCGGCACGCCAACTACTTCACCAACTCCATTGCAGCGACCCGCGCGCACCAGTTGTGGTGCCTGGTGCTGGGTCAGAAATTCCCCTGGATCGATCAGGATATGTGGGGCATTTCCGCATCGGATTCGCGGCAGGGTTATCGGGTGTGGGGCGGACCGCCCTCGATGGGCCCAATCGATGGCACCCTGGTGCCTTGCGCCACCGCGGGGTCTTTGGTTTTTCTGCCCGCCGAATGCACCCATGTCTTGTTGACCATGCGGGAACGCTTTGGAGATAAGCTCTACGGGCGTTACGGCTTTGCCGACGCCTTTCAACCGCGCGCCGGATGGTTTGGCGACGACGTAATAGGGATCGATGTGGGGATCGGCTTGCTGATGGCGGAAAACCTGCGCAGCGGCTTTGTATGGGAATACTTCATGAAGAACCGGGAGATCGCCCACGCCATGCAAGAGGTGGCCTTCCATCCGGATCCCGACGTGAATTCCCAAATTCTCTAACCCAAATTTAACCCACGTCAGCCAAATCGGGAGGCCGAGAGTATGCATGACTTGTCCGCGAGTTATCGCCTGATTGAGGGGCAAGGGGCGGCCTTTGGCGCGCCCGGAGTGGAGCCGCGCTGGAGCTCGAGCAAGAAAGACCTGGTGGGGACCGCATATTCGGCCTCGAGCCGCATTTGGTATACGATCTCGCACGGCATTCTGAATGAAATTTACTATCCCACGATCGATCGGCCGCAGACGCGCGATATGGAGTTTCTGCTTACGGACGGCGAAACCTTCTTTCACGAGGAAAAGCGCGATCTCGACCGGCAGTTTGAATATATCGATCCGGCTGCGTTGGCCGTGCGCTTGATCAATCGCGACCCTCAAGGCCGTTACACGCTCACCAAGGAGATCATCTCCGATCCCCACCATTCGGTGGTCCTGACCCGGGTGCGCCTGAGCGGCGACGAGCAACTGCTTTCGCGCATGAAGGTCTACGCGCTCCTGGCCCCACATCTCGAAGTTGGCGGTGCGGGCAACTCCGGCGCGACGCTCGACGTGGCGGGCAAACGTGTGCTGGTGGCATGGAAGAACGGTACTTCGCTTGTGATGGCAGCCAATTGTGGCTTTACGCGATCCAGTTGCGGCTACGTGGGCGCGAGCGATGGCTGGCAGGACCTGGCGAGCAACTACCAGATGGATTGGCAGTTCGGCTACGCGCTCAACGGCAATATCGCGCTGACCGGGGAGATTGACGTGAGTGCCTGCCGCGAGTTTGTTGTGGCCATCTCCTTTGGTCAAGGACACCATGCGGCGCTCACCACCGCATTGGGGGCGCTCGACGCGTCCTTCGATCGGAGCTTGACGCGCTTTATCGAGCAGTGGCGCCGCGTTGCCTTGCCCGCCGCCTTGAAGCCCGCGGCAGGGGATGGAGGCAAGCTGCTCGATATCAGCTACAAAGTGATCCTGGCGCACGAAGACAAAGAGTATCCCGGCGCTTTCATCGCTTCGGCCTCCATCCCCTGGGGTCAGTCCAAAGGGGATGACGACCTGGCAGGCTATCACCTTGTTTGGACCAGAGACATGGTGCAAAGCGCTACATCGCTCCTTGCCTGCGGCAGTTTGGACACGCCTCGGCGGGCCCTGGTGTATCTGGCCTGCACGCAGAAGCCGGATGGAAGCTTCGCGCAAAATTTCTGGATCGATGGAACTCCCTATTGGGTAGGCGTTCAGCTCGATGAGGTCGCCTTCCCGGTGATTCTGGCGTGGCGCTTGTGGAAGCACCAGGGGCTCGATGGATTCGAGATCCTACCGTTTGTCGAACGCGCCGCTGGATTCCTCGTGCGGCATTCGCCCGTGACGGAGCAGGAGCGCTGGGAGGAAGCCGCCGGCTATTCACCGTCGACCTTGGCCGCGGTCATCTCCGCTTTGATTTGCGCCGCCGAGATTGCGCGGGACAGTGGGGCTCATGAGATCGCCGAGTTCCTCGAAGAACACGCCGACTGGATTCAAGCGCACCTCGAAGATTGGATGGTCACCAACGATGGCGTGCTGCTGCCGGGCGTGAAACGGCACTATATGCGTATCCGCCCTCCGGAGCGCGGAGAGCCATATGCGCATGAGGACGCCGGACGGGAGATCGTCGTTCTCAACAATCAGCCGCCGGGAGAAAGGTTTGAGTATGAGGCGCGGGAGGTGATCGACGCGGGCTTCCTTGAGTTGGTGCGCTACGGCGTGCGCCGGGCGGACGACCCTCTGGTCGTCGATTCGCTCAAGGTTGTAGATCATCTCCTCAAGGTGGATACCCCAAGGGGACCTTGCTGGAGACGTTACAACCACGATGGGTATGGACAGCGTGCCGATGGGGGACCGTTTACCGGTTTTGGCAAAGGAAGGGCATGGCCGCTCTTGACCGGAGAACGCGGGCACTACGAGCTGGCCGCCGGCCACGATGTGAAGCCCTTCATCTCAGCGCTTGAGCGCTTCAGCTCGATCGGAGGAATGCTGCCTGAGCAGGTTTGGGATGAAGCCGGCCGGCCGAGCCGTGGATTGACGTTGGGCGATCCCGTCGGATCGGCGATGCCCCTGGTTTGGGCGCACGCGGAGTACATCAAGCTACTGCGATCGGCCACCGATGGCGCGGTCTTCGATCGGATTGAAGCGGTCGAGAAACGCTATGCGCTTGGCCGGCGGGAGAATGCAGTCGAGATCTTCACCATGGCTCGACAGATTACGCAAATGACCGCGGGCAAGCGCTTGCGGGTGTTGGGGTTGGAACAGTTTCGCCTGGTATGGAGCGCGGACGACTGGGAAACGGCGCGCTCGACGGAGAGCCGCAATCTGGGCAGCGTTGGCCACTTCGCCGACATCCCGACCAGGCCAGGGCAGCTAGGCCGCATCTCATTTACAGTCGAATGGCTGGCTCAGGAGCGCTGGGAAGGCACGAATTTCGACGTGGAGTTCGAACCCCCGGACAGTGAAATGTAAGTGAAATCAAAAGACGGAACAAAGACGGAACTGGGACCCGCAAGGATTCATGAAATGGAGCGATGATCTATTTATGAGCGAACTCGATCAACTGTCGATAAACACTTTGAGGTTCCTGGCCGTCGACGCAGTGGAAAAAGCCGATAGCGGCCATCCGGGCGCGCCCCTTGGCGATTCTCCGATCGCCTATCTGCTTTTCCACAAATACATGCGCCACAACCCGAAAAACGCGAAATGGAGCAATCGGGATCGCTTCGTTCTTTCGAACGGGCACGCCTCGGCCTTGCTCTATGGCGTGCTGCACCTTACCGGCTACAAGGTCTCGATCGAAGATCTTCAACAGTTCCGCCAATACGGATCGAATACTCCCGGACACCCCGAGTGGCGGGATACGGATGGCGTCGAGGTGACGACAGGCCCACTAGGCCAGGGTTTCGCGATGGGCGTGGGAATGGCCATTGCCGAAAAACATCTGGCGGCCGTCTACAACAAGCCGGACATGAACATCGTGGACCATTACACTTATGCGCTCTGCGGCGACGGGGATTTGATGGAAGGGGTCTCGCACGAGGCCGCTTCGCTTGCCGGTACGTTGGGCCTGGGCAAGATGATCTATCTCTATGACGACAATCTGGTCTCGCTCGATGGCCCGACGTCGCTCTCCTTCACAGAAGACGTGACCAAGCGCTTCGAGGGCTATCACTGGCATGTACAGATGGTCGAGGACGGCAACGACCTCGCCGCGATTTCGAAGGCTATTGA
The DNA here is from genome assembly GCA_963746665.1 of uncultured Acidobacteriaceae bacterium. Classification (GTDB taxonomy): domain Bacteria; phylum Acidobacteriota; class Terriglobia; order Terriglobales; family Acidobacteriaceae; genus PALSA-350. The sequence continues at coordinate 368,537 of CAVVBW010000003.1, forward strand.
GGCAGCCAAGGCGGTGACAGATAAGCCTTCGCTCATCCGCGTGCGCACCATCATCGGGTATGGAAGTCCCAAGGCGGGGACCAACAAGGCGCACGGAGAGGCATTGGGCGCCGAAGCGGTGAAAGAGACCAAGAAAAATCTGAATTGGCCTGTGGACAAGACGTTTTACGTTCCCGATGAGGCAAAGAAGCACTGGCTGCGGGCCGTCGAAAAGGGCAAGAAATTCGAGGAGGAGTGGAACGAGCTCTTCGCGCGCTACAAGAAGTCCTACCCGGAACCGGCGGCGGAGTTTGAGCGCGTGCAATCGGGCAAACTGACCGAAGGTTGGGAGAAGAGTTTGCCTTCCTGGGCGCCCGACGCCAAGCCGATTGCCACGCGCAACGCCGGAGGCGCGGTGATGGATGCCATCGCCGGGGTTGTTCCGGAGTTGATCGGGGGCGCCGCGGATCTGACCACCTCGACGAAGACCATTCTGAAAGTGGGGGGCAACTTCCATGTCGATCCCACAGGCCGCAATATTTGGTTCGGAGTGCGCGAGTTCGGTATGTGCGCGGCGGTCAATGGCATGGCGGTCCATGGGGGTTTGATTCCCTATGGGTCCACCTTCTTTTGTTTCAGCGACTATGCCAAGCCCGCCATTCGCCTGGCTGCGTTGATGCATTCTCATTCCCTCTTCGTGTTTACGCATGATTCGATCGGGCTTGGAGAAGATGGGCCGACTCACCAGCCGATCGAACACTTGACCATGTTGCGCGCGGTGCCCTTTCTCACCGACTTCCGTCCGGCTGACGCCAACGAGACGGCTGCGGTATGGCGGCTCGCTCTCGAAAGAAGATCGCCTTCGTTTATGGCGCTCACCCGGCAGGTTCTGCCGGTTCTCGATGCTCAAAAGTACGGAATTGCCGAGGGCGTGCGCAGGGGTGCATATATCCTCGAAGACGGCGGCCAGTCGCCCGATTTGCTGTTGCTCGCGACCGGTTCCGAGGTATCGCTGATTCTCAGCGCCGCGAAGGAGCTGATGAAACAAGGCATCGTCGCGCGTGTAGTATCGATGCCCAGCTTCCGGATCTTTGAAGAGCAATCCCAGAGTTATCGAGATGAGATATTCCCCGACCGCCTGCCCAAGCTCGCGGTCGAGGCAGGCGCGCCCCTGTGCTGGTGGAAGTACGTTGGGCGCCACGGAGATGTGATTGGACTCGAACGCTTCGGCGCATCGTCCCCCGGCGCGAAGGTGCTTGAAGAGTTGGGCTTCAGCGTGGCCAACGTCACCCTGCGGGCAAGACAGCTCCTCGAGAGAACGCGGTTGAAAGATGTGGCCGCGGTGCCCAAATGAATTTTCATCCCCCGCTCCCCGTTCGGTGCTGCCGATGACGGAGGTGAACACAATCCTTTTCGATGTTGGCGGTGTCCTGCTGACCAATGGTTGGGACCATGAGGAGCGTGCAGCGGTTCTCACGTACTTTTCCGTGGATCGCGCCGCGTATGAAGAGAGGCATGCTCCGGCGAATGACGCTTGGGAAAAAGGGTTGATCACGGCGGACGAGTTTCTCGAACGGACCGTCTTTTTCGAGCCGCGTCCCTTCACTCCTGCTGACTTTCTCGCGCGAATGAAGGCTCAGTCGAAAGTGCTTCCTCACGGCGCATTGCGCATCCTTGGAGATCTCAGAGCATCTCACAAGATACAGTTGGCAATCCTGAACAACGAAGCCAGAGAACTGAACGACGACCGGATTGAGCGTTTTCTATTGAGAGAGTATTTCTCTGCGTTCTTCAGTTCTTGCTATCTCGGGCTGCGCAAGCCCGACGTCAGGATCTACCGGTTGGCGCTCGATGTGTTGCATCGTGAGGCGCGAGAAGTCATCTTCGTGGACGATCGGGAGGAAAACTGCGCTGCCGCGGAAGAGATCGGGATTCACGGAATTCATTATCAGGATGAGGCCGGATTTAAGCGCGCGTTGGAAGGTTTCGGCATTCCCCTAGGCCGCTAAGCAGGCTGTGGAAAAAATGCCGGCGTAATGAGCTATGCGCTAGCGCATTTTCACTTCAGGTGCATACGGGGTCTTGTATGCTGAGCTGTCCACTCACTGGTTTTTCCCCACCCTGCTAGAGCAAGGAGCAAAGTCTTATGGCGACGATGGAAATCAAACTTTCTCCGGAAGACGTGCAGGCTGCGCGCACTCCCGAGCACATTCCCGGGCCGACCTCGGTCGTCATCTTCGGCGCCTCGGGCGACTTGACCAAACGGAAGCTCCTGCCCGCGCTCTTTCATCTGGAACAGGCGCACTTACTGCCGGCGGAGTTTGCTGTGACCGGCGTCGCGCGGCGTCCGCTCGACGATGAATTCGCCAAAGACATGAGGGAAGGCATCATCGAGTTTGGCGCAGTAAAGCAGGACGACCCTCAGCTCGAGAGTTTCTTGAAGCGGGTGAACTACCATGCCATGAGTTTCGATGACGCCGAAGGCTACTCGAGCCTCGATGCCCTGCTCAAGAAGATCGACCAGGAGCAGGGCACCCAGGGTAACCGGCTCTTCTACCTGGCGACGGCGCCGGAGTATTTCTCGGGAATCGTTCGCCAGCTCGGCGCCCACGGCATGGCAAAGCCCCGGCAGGGCACGGTGCGCCTGATTATCGAAAAGCCATTCGGTCATGACCTGGAATCGGCGCGCGCCTTGAACGATGAAGTGAACCGTGTCTTCGACGAAGAACAGATCTTCCGTATCGATCATTACCTGGGCAAGGAGACTGTGCAGAACATCCTCGTCTTCCGCTTTGCCAACGGCATCTTCGAGCCCATCTGGAACCGGAACTATATCGATCACGTCGCAATCACCGCCGCGGAAGAGATCGGCATCGAGGGCCGCGGCCCGTTCTATGAGAAGGCGGGCGCGCTGCGCGACGTAGTGCAAAATCACATGATGGAACTGCTGGCGTTTGTCGCCATGGAGCCGCCAGTCTCCTTCGAGGCCGAGGCGATGCGCAGGGAGAGAGTAAAGGTTTGGCGCTCGGTTCAGCCGATTCATATTTTGGACACAGTCCGCGGTCAGTACGGTCGCAGCGTCGTGAATGGCGAAACCGTCAGGGGCTATCGCGAAGAAGAGCGCGTAAACCCGCGGTCGGTCACCGAAACCTATACCGCTCTCAAGCTGAGTATCGAGAACTGGCGATGGGCGGGCGTCCCGTTTTATCTGCGGGCGGGCAAACGGATGGCCAAGCGGGAAACGGAAATTGTCATCGAATTCAAGCAGCCTCCTCAGCTGCTTTTTAAGAATCAGGAGGGCGCCTGCAAGGATCTGCAGCCGAACTTGATCGTCATGCGGATCCAGCCGGACGAAGGCGTTTCCCTGCGCTTCGGAACCAAAGTGCCCAGCCCGAATATGGAAGTTTGCCCGGTGCAGATGGAATTCAGTTATGCGAAGGCCTTCGGTCAGTCCTCCGCCAACGGATATGAGCGTCTGCTGCTCGACGCGATGCTCGGTGACGCGACCTTATTTGCGCATCGCGATGGAGTGGAGGCGACCTGGGCGTTGATGACCCCGATTCTCACGCAGTGGGCGGCGAACAAACCGAGGGACTTTCCCAACTATCTTGCCGGTACATGGGGGCCCAAAGCCGGCGATGACCTGTTGGCCCGGGATGGCCGCAGCTGGCGCAACCCCTAAAGCCGCAACCCCTAAAGCCGCAACCCCTAAAGCCGCAACCCTAGAGCAATGATTCACACGTCTAATCATTCCCATGGCTGAGAAGATAGAGGCTACCTATTTCGTCGATCGAACCGCCGAGGCGCTTGCCCACCGGACAGCCCGGTACATGGTGGACCGGGTGGTGGAGGCGGTCGCTGCCCGCGGGCGCGGACGCATTGCAATCTCTGGCGGCGGAACGCCGCGGCGCACCTTTGAGCTGCTCGCCGAGGCTCCCTATCGTGAGCAGATGCCGTGGGAAAACCTCGATCTTTACTGGGTGGATGAGCGCGCCGTGCCGCCCGCGAATGCGGACAGCAACTACCGCATGACCCGCGAGGCATTGCTCGACAAAGTGCCATTGCGCGAAGAGCAGATTTTTCGTATTCACGGAGAGCTCGATCCGGAAAAAGCCGCGGCGCAGTATGAGTCCGACATCCGCCGCGGCTTCCGCCTGGAGGGGGCGGAGAAGCCTGTCTTCGATTCGATCTCTCTTGGCATGGGGCCCGACGGGCACACGGCCTCGCTCTTTCCCCACACCGCCGCGCTCGATGAGATTGTGCGTATTGCCGTCGCCAACCACGTTCTTACCCAGAAAGATGCTTGGCGCGTAACGCTGACCTGGCCGGTCATCAACCAGGCGCGCGACGTCTTCTTCCTCATAGCCGGTGCGGACAAGGCGAAGCCGCTCGCGGGCGTTCTTTCGGGAGCCTACAATCCTCAGGAGCTGCCGTCGCAGCTGATTCGGCCTAAGAGCGGTCGCCTGACCCTGCTGCTCGATCAAGCTGCGGCCTCTCTTCTGCCGCAACCGGATGCGGACGGAGTGGGCAGACTGGGGATTGTCCGATGATTCTGGCGGGGGATGTCGGCGGTACGAAAGTTGAGTTGGCCCTGTACACGTTTGAACGTGGGCAACTTGTGCAGCTCCATGAAGGGAAGTTCGCGGCAAAGGAGTTTTCCGGGCTCGAGCAGATTCTCAAGAAATTCCTTAAGGAAAGCGCGATCACGACAGCCGAGCGGGCAAGTCTGGTCGCCGCTTGCTTTGGCGTGCCTGGCCCGGTGCGCCAAGGGCGGCTCAAGCTCACCAATCTTCCCTGGGAGCTCGACAGCCGCCAGCTCGCGGCCGATCTCAAGATCGAACACGTCTATCTAATTAACGATCTCGAGGCCAACGGATATGGCATTGCCGAGCTGGCCCCGGAAAAAATCTCTTTCCTGGCGAAGGGCGACCCGGGAGCCCGGGGAAATCGCGCATTGATGTCCGCCGGTACCGGTCTGGGCGAGGGCATGCTGATTTGGGATGGTCATGTTCACGTTCCCACGGCCTCCGAGGGTGGACATGCGGATTTCGCCGCGCGGACGGACGACGAGATCGAGCTGCTGCGTTACCTGCGGAAAAAGCTCCAGGGACGGGTGAGCTACGAGCGCGTGATCTCCGGGATCGGCCTATCGAATATCTACTCGTTCTGCCGCGATGTGAAGCGGATGGAAGAGCCAGGCTGGCTGAAGGATCGGATGCTCAAGGAAGATCCGAATGCCGTAATTGGCGAGCTTGCCGTGGAAGGCGGCAATGATCTTTGCGTCAAAACGCTCGATATCTTTGTTTCCGCCTACGGAGCCGAAGCAGGTAACCTGGCGCTCAGAACCCTTGCCGTGGGCGGGGTCTATCTTGGCGGGGGGATCGTGCCCAAGATCCTGACAAAGATGAAGGACGGCGCTTTCATGGCGGCGTTCGTGGATAAAGGGCGTCTCAGTGAGTTGCTGGTCAAGACCCCGGTGTGCATTATTCTCGACGACAAAGCGGCTTTGATCGGCGCCGCGGCTTATGCCGAAGCGCGCGCGGCCGCCATCAGCGGACACTCCGAACGCGCTGCCTCCTCGGCTGCGGACGTAGAGCCCTCTTGACAACTCCCCGTCCTGGTCGCATCTTCGTTTCAACGCAATACAAAAGGAACACAAAGAGAGGGTTTGCTCGATATGCCTCCAGTCCATAGACAGTCCATGCCTCGATTGGCCGCCGTCGTTGTTGTGCTTTTTGGGCTCATGGCGCTGATGCCGCGAGCCGCCTTCGCACACGCGGTCCTGGTGACTTCGACACCCAAGGCGCAGAGCACCGTCAACGGCCCCGACCTCGATATTGTTCTCACCTACGATTCGCGAGTCGATGCGGCCCACTCGAGCGTGAGCTTGCTCATGCCCGATGGAAAGGTGAAGGCGCTCGTCATCGGCCCCCAATCCGCGCCCGCGTTGTTGTCCGCCAAGGCGACCGGCCTGACCAAGGGAGCCTATGTCCTGCGCTGGACCGCGCTCTCGAGTGACGGCCACATTACCCGAGGCGAGATCGCGTTCAATGTACAGTAGTTCCGAGGACCTCTCCGCCCTGATAAAAATTGTCATTCCGACCGGAGCGAAGCGAAGTGGAGGAACCTGCGTTTTTTTCACATTGGAGCGAGATGCTTCCTCACTCTGAGACGGCCCTTTGATCTGGCTACTGCGCGATCTCGATCTACTGAACGTGGTGTTGCGGGCGGCGATGCTCTCCTTCGAGGCATTGGTGCTCGGGGGCGTGGCATACCTGTGGTTGGTAGTCCTCCCCGCCAAGGCGGGCGCGACTGTCGAGCGCGTCTGCCGGAGGGGCATCGTCTTGGCGGCGGCCGCCTTGATCCTCAGCGAGGCCGCGGCGATCGCGGCCTCGAGCGCGATGCTGATGGCCGGCTCCAGCCTGCGGTTGAGCGACCTTGTCACCACCAAATTTTTTCTTGCCGGGTCGGCGGCCATCCTGACTGCCCTTTTGCTGGGGATTTCGGCCCGCGTGGGCGGCAGAAAGGCGCTTCTGGCGATGCCGCCGCTGAGCCTGCTCCTGCTCGCGGCCGCGGTCTCGACCAGCCACGCGGTTGCGCGCTTCGATCACCGCGTGTTGTTGGCGGTTCTTACTGCGGCACATCATCTAGGCACGGCTGCTTGGATCGGAGCCATGCCGTTCCTGCTCATCTCGCTCGCCCGCGCGCCGGGCGTCGAGGAGGCGCGCCGCATGGTCAGGCGCTATTCCCAAATGGCGCTGCTGAGCGCTTCTACGCTCATCCTCGCGGGAATCGGACTCGCATGGTTCTATGTGGGAGCATGGAGCGGGCTGTATGGCACCGCCTATGGCGTCCTGCTGCTGGCCAAGATCTATCTGCTGCTGGTCATGATGGCGCTCGGCGCCGGCAACTGGTTCCTTGTGCGGCGGTTGAACACCGATCCCGAACCATTGCTGGCGCAGGCTGCGGCGTTTTGCTGAAGCGGAGATCGGGCTGGGATTTACCGTGGTGCTCGTCGCGGCTTCACTGACCTCTCAACCCCCTTCAGTGGACGTGGTGCAGGATCGGCTAACGCTGCCGGAGATCTATGCGCGCATGCATCCCACCGTTCCCCGTCTGAGCAGCCCGCCGGCAGTCGCGCTCACCCCTGCCACGTCGATGGCCGTGGCCATTCGGGACAGCGAGTTCGAGCCTATGGCGGAGAGCGATGCCAATGACCGCGCCTGGTCGGAGTACAACCATCATTGGGCGGGCTTGATCGTTCTGGCCGCCGGGTTCTGGCCCTGCTCAGCCGGCTGCGCGCGCTCCGCTGGGCGCGCTTCTGGCCATTGACCTTCGCCGGGCTGGCGGTTTTTATCGTGCTGCGGGCCGATCCGGAAAATTGGCCCCTGGGTCCGCGTCCCTTTTGGGCCAGCTTCTCCGCCCCGGATGTCTTCGCGCATCGCGCCGCGGCCTTGCTGATCCTCTGCTTTGCCGCCTTCGAGTGCGCGGTGCAGGTGGGCAAGCTGCATGCGAAGTGGGCTACGCTGCTCTTTCCCGCGATGTGTGTCGTGGGCGCTGCACTCTTGCTGACGCATGACCATGTCACCCAAGACCTGAGAGAAGAGTTGTTCGCGGAGCTGAGCCACACGCCGATCGCTTTGCTTGGCGTGACCGCGGGCTGGGCACGTTGGTTGGAGCTGCGCCTGCCCAAAGATCATGCAGACAGAGGTCGGGCGGCAAGGTTTGCCGGCTATCTTTGGCCCCTGTGCTTGGCCGCGGCCGGCTTGATTCTGCTGAATTACCGGGAGACCTGACAAGGCAAGTCAAGAATGCGAGACCAGGGACGGCCGGACATCTTATCCTGATGAGATGAGGAACACGTCGATGCCATGGCAGCGTTCAGCTCGTTCACCTTCGGTTCTTTGTTCCCTGATCTTGCCCTCCCTCCTCGCTGTCCTCGCTGTGCTGGCTCCGCGGAGCGCCTGCGCCCAGCGGCTGCCGGAGATTGCCCGCCCCGAGCACTACACGCTCACGCTGACGCCCAATCTCAAGACGGCAACCTTTACCGGCGAAGAGACGATCGATCTGATTCTGACGCAGCCGGCCAACGCAATCACATTGAATGCCGCGGAGATTCAGTTTGGGCAAGTGACCGCGGAGACCGGCGGCAAGACAGAAACGGCAAAGATATCGCTCGACCCGCAAAAAGAACAAGCGACATTTCAATTTGCGCAGACGCTCCCCGCCGGCGGCGTCTCCCTCAAAATCAGCTACCGTGGCATTCTCAATAACGAGCTGCGTGGCTTTTATCTCTCCCGTACTCCCAGGCGCAATTACGCGGTGACGCAGTTTGAGCCCACGGACGCGCGCAGAGCCTTTCCCTCCTTCGACGAGCCGGCGTACAAGGCCACTTTTGACGTCACCCTGGTCGTAGCCAAGGGAGATACGGCAATTTCGAACACCAACATCGTCTCCGATACGTCTGGACCTGCAGCCGGGGAGCACACGATCCGGTTTGCCCGTACCCCCAAAATGTCTACCTATCTGGTGGCGTTTCTCGTGGGCGACTTTGCGTGTCTTTCCGGAGAGAGTGACGGCGTGCCCATCCGCGCGTGCGCCACGCCGGACAAAGTGAAGTTGGGAGCCTTTGCTCTTTCCGGCGCGGAATTCTTTCTCCATTATTACGACACTTACTTCGGCATCAAGTACCCCATGCCCAAGCTGGACATGATCGCGCTGCCCGACTTTGAAGCCGGAGCGATGGAGAACTTTGGAGCGATCACGTATCGCGAAACCGCCCTCCTGGTTGACCCCGCCACCGCTTCCGTAGCCTCGCAAAAGCTCGTCGCGATCGATGTGGCCCACGAGATGGCGCATCAGTGGTTCGGCGACATGGTGACGATGAACTGGTGGGACAACATCTGGCTGAATGAGGGCTTCGCCACCTGGATGGAGCATAAGCCAGTGGCGCTCTGGAAGCCGGAATGGAAGATTCCCGAAGAAGTTGCCTCCGATCTGAACGTCACGCTGAACCTCGACGCGGAGAAGGTGACCAGGGCAATCCGTGCGAAGGCCGATACGCCGGCCGAGATCAACGAGATGTTCGACGGCATCTCCTATGGCAAAGCTGGCGCGGTTTTGCGCATGGTCGAAAATTATGTTGGCGAAGAGACCTTTCGCAAGGGCGTGCATGCCTATCTTGAGGCGCACCTCTATGCCAACGCCACGGCGGAGGATTTTTGGAACGCGCAAACCGAAGTCAGCCATCAGCCGGTGGACAAGATCATGGCGAGCCTGGTGGAGCAGCCGGGGGAGCCGCTGCTGACTTTTGGAGCCGTGCGGAACGGCAAGGTGCCGGTGACCGAGAGCCGGTTCTTCCTTGACCCTAAGGTCACCTCGCCTGAGCGCTCCTTGTGGACTCTGCCGGTTTGCATGACCAGCAGCGCCGCCCAGCCGGATTGCCATATTTTGAACGCCGCCGCCGCGATTTTGCCGGTGCCCAAAGCACCCGTGTTTTATGGCGATGCGGGGGGCACAGGCTACTTTCGCAGCGAATACGACCGAAGCGACTACCAAAATCTGGTCGCTCATGCGGAAAACGCTCTCGATCCCGCCGAGCGCATCGCCCTGGCAGGCAATGAGTGGGCATTGACGCGGGCCGAGAAGGCGACGATCGCGGACATGCTCAACCTCGCCGCCACGCTCAGCGGCGACAACAGCGCCTATCTGATTCGCACCGTCGGGTCGTCCGTCGCAACCATCGATCAGCAGCTCGCAACCGCTCCCGAGGAGCACCAGGCGCTCGCGGCGTGGGTGCGCCAGACCTTTGGCCCCGCGCTCAACCGCATGCGCGCCTCGGGCCAGGCGGATACGCCGGAGGAAAAGGAACGGCGGGCGGCGCTCTTCGCCATGTTGGGGAGCATCGGCGATGATCCGGCCGTAATTCAGCAAGCCCAACGAATCGCCGCGGAGTATCTGAAAGAGCCGGCCTCAGTCGATGCCACGCTGGCCGCAACGGCATTCCGGATTGCCGCCGAGAACGGAGACCGCGCATTCTTCGATCAGGTCCAGCAGGTGAGTGAGAGAGCGAGCGATCCCCAGCTGCACAGTCAGGCGCTTTACGCGCTGGTGCTCTTTCGCGATCCCCAGTTGGTCGAGCGCACGCTGGATTACTTAGTCTCCGGCAAAGTGAAGAACCAGGATTCCGCCCGGCTGATCGCGGGCGAGCTGGCCGACCGCTATACGCAAGACGTGGCGTGGCGCTACATCCAGAAAAATTGGCCCAAGGTCGAGCGCCAGTTCACGATTACGACCGGGGGCACTCTGGTTCAGGCTACCGGCAGCTTCTGCAGCGCGGAGCGGCGCGATGAGGTCAAGGTCTTCTTTCACGATCATCCGGTCCAGGCGACGGCGCGTGCCCTCACGTCGGCGGAGGACAGCATCAATCAATGCATCGAGTTTCGAGCTGCGCAACAAGCGAGCTTTCAGCAATGGATGAAGATGAATAGGACTCGCTGATCTCGATCCCGTTCTTAACTTCTAGGGCGGACAGCGTTGCAGGTTAAAATAAGCCGGCTGGGAACTGCACAAAAGTGGTACCGCACTCCATCCTCGGTCATTTGAGCCTGCCCGTTCACTCTGTTCCAATCGAGAAGTGAAGCTTAACGATTGTTCCTCCCTTCCCAATGATCCCGCGGTTCCCTCGAAGATCATCCCGTTCGCCGATCTCCGCTTGCCCAAGCCCATGGCGGCACAAGCCAAAGTGTTAATTGAATATGAAGATCATCGCGGCGGGCGCTCCTACCACCAGGTATCGCTGACATGCACGGGGCAGGGAGGGGGGCTTCTCTACTTCGGCGGCTTCGATGCGGGCAAGTTCAGCATTTTCCGGGCCGATTGCATACACCGCGTGATCTCTCTCTAAGAGCCCTCTTCTATTGCAGGGCCCGCGCTAAAGCGCTTTGCCCTCTCGCTCTGCTCGCGCCTTGCCAGCGCTCGCTCCGCAATTCACCCTTTCTCTAAAGATTCCAGGGCTTCGCGGTGAAGCCGCTCTGGCCCTCCAAGATTGTCATCCCGAGCGAAGTCGAGGGATCTGCGGTTTTCCTTCTGTCCCGGTCGCAACCCTTGGGGTGCCCCATCCTTGACGAAGTCAAGGGTGGGAGACCATTGCACAGGTGCGAGACTCACGCTCCCCCCAGCTTGTGCCGGTGAACCAACAACGGGCGCGAATCGCCGCGCCCGGTCTTCGCCGTGCTACGTGCTAGCGGATGCGCGCCCGTCTGCGCCTCGTTCCAGCCCGCGTTAGTTTCTCCCTAATCATTCAGTTACCTCGGTACTCAGAGCGGACGAATGTGGAATTTTTTGTCCAAATACTGGCTGTATAATTCGCTCACGCTCCCCCGTTGTCGGCTGCATATGATTCGGCCTCGAACCAGGCAGTAAAGGGCGCATTCATGGCATCCAACGATTTGCCTACGAGTAGGCCACCCCGGCTTTACTTCACAACATCAGTGACTCGACGCTAATGAGGAGTGCCCATGTCCCCGACCGCCCGGAAACGTCTTACTTGGAAGAACAAACTCTCTCGGTTGCCATTGCTGGGATTGACGCTTTGCGCTACCGCCGCATTCGCCGCAGCGCCTACGGTTCCTACGGTCGTTGTGGACGTGCAACTGACCGATCCCGCGGGATTGAACAGTCCGCAGAGCATCGTTCTTGCCCCGGACAATATGATCTATGTCGCCAATGCGGGGGCCAACCAGGTCATCGGGTACCCGGCCCACAGCGCCAACGGGACACCAATCAGCACTGCACCGTATACGCTTGTTTCTCCCAATGCTCTCGCGGTCGACTCGTCGGGTGACCTCTTTATCGGGGACAGTCCAATCGCTGGAACGGGACGCGTCCTTGAAGCCATGGCGACCAACGGCCAACTGAACGGCACGGTGAACCTAGTTGTGTCGGGGCCGCCGCTCCAAGACGTTACCGCCCTTGCCGTCAATGCAACAACCAATACTCTCTATGTTGGCGATGACCTTTCGAACGCGATTTACACAGTGGCTTCCGGCAGCCATACTCCTGTGAAGCTCGATCTTACCGGCGTTCCGGCCGGCATCATTCCCGCGGCGCTGGCCTTCGACAGTACCGGCAACCTGTATATCGCCGACTTCCTGACGACGCTCTACGAACTTCCAGCAGGAGGTACCTTGGCTGCCCAGACCGTCGTCGCGCCTGGGTTCGTCTTGAACTCTCCCACAGGGTTGGCTTTCGACAGAAAGGGCGATCTTTACATCCTGACGCTGGGAGTTCCCTTCGGGACCACCGGCGGGACTCCGGCAGAGCAGATTGTGGAGGTCCCCGGCGAGGATCTGGCCAGCGCCTTTCTGGTTCCGCTAAACAGCGTCGGCAACGGAAGCGGACTGGCGACCGACACCGAAGGCAACTTGTATGTGACCGATCTCAACTCGGGCGATATCGTCGCGTTGTTCTACGGCTCACCCGTCGATCTCTACGACGCGGGCGTGGGCGCCGTTGGCTCCGCAGTGGCCTTCAACTATGAGTTCAATGCGGCTGTAACCTTGAGAGGGTTCAAGTTCGTTTCCGAGGGCGATACCAGCACAGAAGTCGTGGACCAAGGCGGCACTTGCAGCAACGGAAAATATACGGATGGAAACAATGGCGGCCCCATCTCGCCGTCCAATCCCGCCCTCTGCCAGGAGTCCTTTGCAGCACAACCGGCCTATGCCGGACTTCGCAACGCGGCTGTCGAATTGAGGAGCACCGGCACCACGATTCTTAACACCACGCCCGTATATTCGGTCGGCACGTCGGGGGCAAGCGTGGTCTACCCATTGACCGCATCGGCGGGAGCCACAGTCAATACGCCCGAGGGCTTGGCGGTCTCCGGGCTGGACAAGAAGCTGTATATCGTCAACGCGGCAGCCGGTGCGCCGTCGATCCTTTCCGCCAACGGGCCCGATGGAAAGACGCTTACCACGGTCAATACCAGTGGAATTCTTTTGGGAATCCCGTATGGGCTCGCTATCAATGGAGCCGGAGATCTGTATGTTGTCGATTTTGCCTACAGTCTCCTTGACGTGATACCGGCGGTTTCCGCGCAGACTCCCTACAGTGTGAACCCAGGCAACCTTCTGCAACATCCGCTTTCGGCGGCCTTCGATTACTTCGGAAACCTTTACATCGGAGACTCCGGGCCTGATGGTTCAGGTGCGGACGCCGCCAATCCTGGATACATTGTGGAGGTTCCGGCCGACGGGGGCGCGCCGTTCAAGGTCAATACGGGTGCGATCACTGTCATCTATCCGCTGTCCTTGACGACCGATCCATATACAGGGGATCTTTATATCGGCGATGGCGGCGACCCCACCGAGGCTGGAGCGGAGGTAGTGAAAGTTGCAGCGGCTACCGGCGCGGCCACTGTGGCGTTGCCCACCTGCCCTGGCACCGTCACCGTGGCGACGCCCTCCTGCATAACCCAACCCGTAGGCCTCGCCTTCGATCCGGCCGAGCAACTTTACGTACTCGATCAGAATCTGGATTCCATCGCCGTGCTTCCAACAGGTGGCACGCCGTACCTGCTTCCCTTCGACAACAGCTTGTTTACCATGCCGGTCGGGTTGGCCATTACCAGCGGCGGCCAGAGCCTGGTCGAATCGAATGTCACCACTTCGACGAGCAACAGTATCGTCTACCTCAACGGCCTGGCATCTCCGCTTGCCTTCGGGTCGGTTACAGAGGGCCAGCATAGCAGCACTCTAACGGCTACGGTCAACAACATCGGCAATCTTCCGTTGATGTTGGAAACACCCTATTACACCTCCAGCAGCACGACGGCGCCCTTCGACATCTTGGGCAGCTCGACATGCGCAGACGGAGTTTCGCTCAATCCCACGGTCACCTGCGCCATCAACGTCCAGTTCGATCCCACTGGCACGGGAAGCTCGACCGACAACCTGACGCTGAGGACCAATGGATATAACAACGGCGAATCGGTCATCAACTTGAGTGGAACCGGAACACGCACCACCTCTATCGTCAGGGGCAGATAAAGCGGATAATCTGTCTGCCTGAAAAACAGCCGGGGCCATGCTCCGGCTGTTTTTTTTCGAATCCGCACAGGTCCCCGAATTGATACGAAGCTTGCCTTTCGGCAGAGGCTGTGCATTGAGCAATCTTCTCGGTGTTCCCCGCAGAACGTGACAGCCGTAGGTCTCTGCGACAATGACCCGCGCAAGCAGGGAACCGGGATTCCGGGCTATCGCGTCTACTCTCCGGATTCGCTTGGCAAACTCAGCTTCGATTCCTGACAGACCTTTCCTGACGGTGCCTGGCACACTGCGGAAGAACGGAGGTCGCGGCTTTTCCTAAAGATCGGGCTCCCCGACGAGCCTGGGGTTGGCTCGCTGGCGTGGAAGTAAAGCCGCACTTCACTAAATCTTCCAGTGCACAGTAGCAGTGAAAATGCTCTAGGCGACCGTGCCCAAGCACCAGGTCAATGTTGCATTTCCGGCCCCGGCATCCATCTGGTAGCTGCCAGTTCCGATTACCTCGCATCCGCCGCAGCGCATCAGTGTTGCCAACGACTGCTCCGAAAAGTAGTTGATGTGTTCGTGCATCAAGTAGAGGCTGGCAGGGCGAAGCACGTGGCGAGCCAGGCCGGGGTGCGTCAAAGCTACGACCCCGAGTTGCGCGACCCTCCTGAGGATCCTGGCCGGCCCGAATGGCGACTCGCGAGGAACCTCCAGGAACACCGTGCTTCCAGATGGGGCTGCCTTCACGATATCTTCCACCAGGAGACGTGGAAAACCGACATGCTCAAGTACATTGCTGTTGATAACGAGGTCGGCTTTGCATTCCGCCGGATCACTGGTCGCGGTCACCCCGTCAACAGCGGGAATGCCGGAAATGTCGTAGACGAATGCCGCTGCACCGTCTACTAGCCCACGCACTAGGTCGCCGCGGTCGCCGCCATAATCGAGGACGCGTCGTATCTTCCGTTCGCCGACGTGCTGGCGAAGTATCGCGGCAAGTATCGAACGGCGGCGTTCGTAAGCGGTGTGCGAGGCCAGGCCGGCGTTGAACTTGACCGTGTACCACGGCTCCGAGGCGCAGCGCATTCGCTGATACTCTTCAGATCGGTATCCCGCGTAGAGACGAGCCGCCTCCCCGTCGTCAAGACGCGGATTGTAGAACATGAATCCGCAAGCTTGACACCGCACCACGGCGACCGAAAATGGCGTTCGATTCCATATCCGTTTCGCCAAAAACGGAGAAACGAGCGCCATGCGAAGTTTGCGAATCTCTCCATCACACACCACGCACTTGGAAACCTCAATCATCTCTTTCCTCGATGTAGAACTGGCTGCATTGCGGGAAGCGGCACGAGCCCCGCTTTGGTGGCGGGTCTCGCCCGTGGCGCCCAATCAATATCCGGGGATTTATGCAACCAGTTCTAGCCAAATCTACCAGATTTGCAGAGCTCGCACGCCTCCCAAACGTTGCCTTTCACTCGAGCCTAAGAGACAATTTCGTATGCATCTCGAAGCCCTCCGCTCCGCTGTGCTCGAGGCCAATCTTGAACTCGTCCGCCGTGGGCTGATCCTCTATACCTTCGGCAATGCCAGTGGCATTGACCGGGAGAGCGGACTGGTGGCCATCAAGCCGAGCGGTGTGCCGTACGAAGATCTGAAGGCCGCCGACCTGGTGCTTACCGACCTTGACGGCCAGATCGTCGAGGGTACGCTGCGTCCTTCGTCCGATCTGGCAACGCACGTGTTGCTTTACAGAGCTTTTCCGGCGATCGGCGGTGTCGTCCACACCCACTCGGAGTTCGCCACGGCCTGGGCGCAAGCCGGGCGGGAGATCCCCGCCTACGGTACCACTCACGCCGACTACTTTTACGGCCCGGTGCCCGTCACCGAAGAGTTGACCGCCGAAGAAGTTGGCGACGATTACGTTCTGAACACGGGCCACGCGATCGTGCGGCGGTTCAGCAAGCTCGACCCGCTCGCCGTTCCGGCTGTGCTAGTCGCCGGTCACGCTCCATTCTGCTGGGGGCCGACGCCGGCCGATGCGGCGCACAATGCTGTCGTTCTGGAGGCTGTTGCGCGAATGGCCTACTACACAACGACCTTGAACGCGGCATGCTCAGGCGTGGGCCAGCACTTGCTGGATCGCCACTATTTCCGCAAGCATGGCGCTGGCAAGACCTATGGACAGTCGAAGAGCTGATGGCAACTCCGTCATTATGCCTGCGCGCCGTTCGCTCGCAGCGATTCCTTGTCTGGCCCCATTCTGGCTGGCAACGCTGTCCACGCTATAAGCCCATAACAACTCTAACGCTTCATGGCAAGACACTGCTGCCCGGAAAGCGGAAGGAAGGCTTCTGGCTGGTTTGAGAAAAATTGCTGGAACGCCATTACGACTCCATTGAGTTGCGGATAGTCGTGAGAAAGAAGGATGCCGCCTGCATTCATCCGGGGCCAAAAGAAACCGAGTGCCGCCAGAGTCCCATCGTATAGGTCCATATCGAGATGCACGAAAGAGAATCGCAGGTGCTCGGCGAAATGACCGGTGTCCTCGGGAAAAAGACCCGGATAGAGCGTGATGCGATCTTTATAGCCTGCGAGGGTCTGCGCAACTTTCTCCCGAGAGCCGGCATACTCGCCCTGCTTGAGAAAATCTCCGGCTTCCGGCAACCCCGCGAAGGTATCGAAAAGGTGCAGGTGTTTGCCGTGCGAGGCATTGAGCATGACGGCGGCGCTGCCCCCGAGGTAGACCCCCACCTCAGCCATTTCGCCGGGAACCTTCTGCGTCGCCTGTACAGCGTTGTGGAGTTCTATGCACTCCAACGGTGTCGTTGCGGTATAAGCCAGCGATCGCGCCTTCGTAATGCTCTTGAGGGCTGCGGCGCGGTCTGGATGCCGATAATTGGTCAGCCCGAAATGCAGCTTGCTTACCGCAACGTGAAAGCCCATCTGGAGTCGTGATTTGAAGAAATTGAGCGTCATTGCGCACCACTATATCACTCTCGGCACTCCTCGTTGCTCGCACTCGGGAGAATCCGCTACCGCCGCCGCCACACTATAGGTCCATAACACGCTCCACGATGTGACCTCAATTTCTGGCTTGGTAGAATTAGCGGTATTTAGGCACCGAGACCAAGGAGCACTTTTATGCAAGATTTGAAGAAGCGGCCACTATTCATCTATGAAATGGCCAACAACCACATGGGCGATGTGGAGCACGGGATCCGCATAGTTCGGGAACTCAAGGAAGCTTCTAAGGGTTTCCCTTCGGATTCTGTGTGAAGTTGCAGTACCGTGACATCGACAGCTGTATTCATCCGGACTACCAGGGACGGTAAGACCTGAAGTATGTGAAGCGTTTCTCGGAAACGCGCCTGAGCTGGGAGCAATACAAGCAGATCAAGGACGCGATCGTCGATGCTGGATTTCTCTCGATGTGTACACCGTGGGATGAGCTGTCTGTCGACATGATTGTGGAGCATGGCTACGATTTTATGAAGGTGCCGAGCTGCTACATGGCGGACTGGCCGCTTCTCGAGCGCGTCGCCAAGTACGATCTGCCGATTGTCGCCTCGACCGCAGGCGAGCCTTTTGAGGAGATCGACCGGGTGGTGAGCTTTTTCCGGCATCGCAATAAATCGCTGGCGATTATGCATTGCGTAGGCGAATATCCCTCGCCTGACGAGCACCTGCATCTGAGCCAGATCTCTCTGCTGAAGAAGAGCGTATCCGGGAATCGAGGTGGGCTACTCGACGCACGAACGGCCCGACAACTTTGCAGCGGTGAAGATTGCGATTGCGTTGGGGGCGACGCTGTTTGAGAAGCACACAGCAGTTGTGACCGAGAAATATGCGGTCAACACTTACAGCGCGACACCTGACCAAGTGCGCAAATGGTTGCAGTCGGCCGCGAGTGCCCTGACGATGATTGGGGAGACGGCCAAGCGGTATCCGGCTCCTGCAGGCGAGGCGCAGGCTCTGCGCGACCTGGCGCGCGGCGTGTTTGCCAAGAAACCGGTCGCGGCTGGCGAGGTGGTGAAGCCGGACAATCTTTTCTATGCCATGCCGAATCTGCCAGGCCAACTAGTGGCGCAAGATCTGTCCAAGTACACCGAGTATGTGGCGATCGGTCCGATCGCATCCAATGGCCCGGTGATGGAAGCGAATGTGAAGAGGAGCGACCGGCGGCAGGAGGTTCTCGACATCGTGCGGGACGTGAAGGCACTCATCAAAAGGAGCAAGGTGCAGGTGCCGGGACAGTGCGAGCTTGAGATTTCGCACCACTATGGCATCGACAGATTCCGCGAGAGTGGACTGACGGCGATTACGGTTGTGAACCGCGACTACTGCAAGCGGCTTATGGTCGTGCTGCCGGGACAAAAGCATCCCGAGCAGTGGCACAATTATAAGAATGAGACTTATCACATCCTGCACGGTGACGTCACCGTGGACTTGGGCGGCGCGAAGACGGCGCACAAATCGAATGACATCGTGACCATTCCGCATGGCATCAAGCACTCTTTCTGGACAACCAACGGCGCGGTGATCGAGGAAGTATCCTCGGCTTACGCCGCAGGCGGATTCCTGGTATACGGATGAGTCGATTATGGCCAATCCAAACCGCAAAACCTTCGTCACCTATTGGCTGGAATAATGCGGACGATCGTCTGGGATGTGGACGACGTGTTGAACGACCTGATGTATCAGTGGTTTTCGCGGAGTTGGAGACAGGATCACCCCGCCGTGCGCGGTGGAATATGCAGGGCTGACGAGAAAATCCTCCACACGTTTCGCTTGGCGCGACGCCGAGGAATATCTGGCTTCGATGGATGCTTTCCGCAAGACCGAGGCGGGCATTCACCTCACGCCGAATGCCGAGGTGCTAGAGTGGTTTGCGGTGCATGGCGCCAGATTTCGCCATATTGCGCTGACCGCGCGCCCGTTGGAGACGGCTCCCGAGGTCGCTGCGTGGGTCATGCGGCACTTCGGTGCATGGATCCGATGTTTTGGCATCGTTCCGACGCGTACAACAGACGGGGTTCCAGTATACGACCGCGGTAAGGGAGATTACCTTCGCTGGCTGGGCAAGGGCGATGTGCTGATAGACGATGCGCAGGAGAATTTGCGGCAAGCGGCTGCGATCGGCATGAAGACTTTTGCCTGGCCTCAACCCTGGAACGATTCGCCAGCTGACCGCCGCTGAGATTCTGCAGGCACTCACGAATATGGCAGGCGAACCTTGATTAAACTATCAGACTACGTCACGCAATTTCTGGCTCATCGCAACCTCAGGCATGTATTCATGTTGACCGGGGGCGGCTGCATGCACCTGGTAGATTCCTTTGGCCGCCAGGAGGGGATGGAATATGTTTGCTGCCTGCATGAGCAGGCAGTTTCTTTTGCCACCCAGGCCTATGCGGAGTACACGAGCGACTTGAGCGCCGCTCTGGTAACGACGGGGCCCGGGGGCACCAATGCCATGACCGGTCTGGCGGCTGCGTGGCTGGATTCGACAGCGTGCCTCTTCCTCTCCGGGCAGGTAAAGCGCGCCGACCTTTTGGCCGGACGCGGCGTGCGTTCGATGGGGCCACAGGAGATAGACATTATTGCCGTTGTGTCTCCGCTGACCAAGTACGCCAAGACCCTGGTCGAGCCGAACGATGTTCGTTACGAGCTGGAAAAGGCCGTCTATCTGGCGACAACGGGACGGCGCGGCCCGGTATGGCTGGATTTCCCGCTAGACGTGCAGGCAGCGATGGTGGACCAGAGCAAGCTGCGCGGATTCGTCCCCGAACCGGTTGCCGATGCGAGCGCCGGCATCAGGCAAAAGGTTGCCGCGGCTATCGAGTTGCTTAAAAAGGCGGAACGCCCGGTGTTGCTTGTCGGCAACGGGACCCGGCAGGCCCACCTGGAAGGATTGGTGGAAGACACGGTGAACCTGTTACAGGTTCCGACACTGCTGACATGGAAGTCCATGGACATGCTGCCGGAGAACCATCCATATTTACGCCGGCCGGCCCGGATCAATCGCTTCTCGTGGATCCAACTTTACGCAACAGAATGCCGACTGGATTATGGTGCTGGGGGCGCGGCTGGACATGCCGCAGATTGCGTTCAGCCATAAGAATTTTGCCCGAGGCGCAAAAAAAGTGCTGGTGGATGTCGATGCGAACGAGATTCGGAAGTTCGATATGACTATCGATGTGGCGGTCCATGCGGATGCCAAGGACTTTCTGCGCGAGCTGCTCGCTCAGTTGAAGAACACCGTGCTGCCGCACACGCCGGCATGGCTGAAGAAGGCGAAGGATTGGTTGACCAAGTATCCCGTGATTTTGCCGGAGTATTGGCAGGAGGACAGGGGAGTCGTCAATCCCTATCTTCTGGTCGATGTGTTGTCGGAACAATGTACGCCGGAGGATGTTCTTGCTCCCGGAAGTTCGGGAGCGTGCAGCGATATCTTCCTGCAGTGCTTCCGAATCAAGAAGGGGCAACGGGTGGTGAACTCACCGAGCCTGGGGGCCATGGGAACAGGGCTGCCGGGAACCATCGGCACTTGTCTCGCGAGCGGCAGACGTCGGACGATCTGCGTCAATGGCGATGGCGGCTTCCAATTGAACATTCAGGACCTCGAGACCGTGAGGCGCCTGAGGTTGCCGATGAAGTACTTTGTCCTCTGCAATGGGACCTATGCCTCCATCATCGGAGCGCAGCGCAATCACTTTGCAGGACGTCTGGTGGGAAGCGATCCTTCGAGCCACCTTACGTTGCCGGACCTGATCAAGGTTGCAGAGGCGTATGGTGTCAAGGCGATGGAGATCAAGGACCACAAGAATCTTCGCGGCGCGGTTTCCGCGGTGCTGGCCTGCGACGGTCCGGTGGTGTGCGCGGTCAACGTTTCGTCGGACCAGCCCACGTTGCCGCGCGCGACCGCCTCGACGCGCCCCGACGGAACGATTGTGAGTCTCCCGATGGAAGATATGGCTCCGCGGCTGCCGCGGGACGAGTTCCTCGCGAATATGATTGTTCCTCCACTGGAAGCTTGATAAGGGGCTGCTACTCCATGCATCGAATCCGACCCTACAAAATATTCACGCTGCTTGAGGCGCCGGCTGCAGAACGGATTGTCAATGTCACGCTCCCGCGCCGGCGCGGCCATGGCGGGACTTCGCTTCTCGAGACGATGTTAATCATCGCAGCGACTCGAGTTGTAGACGCGCGGCGAGTCTTCGAGATCGGCACCTTTCTTGGCGGCAATACACTGAACATGGCCCTCAATCTACCGGACGAAGCCGAGGTTTTTACTCTCGACCTCGATGAAAGGCACGCGGCTGGTTTGGAGCAACTGCCCGAAGACGCTCCCCTCACGCAGCTGCACCTGGCATCTCAATCCTCGCTCGATTTTTCCGGCACCGCTGTTGCGAGAAAGGTCAGCACCCTAATCGGCAACTCCACTACATTCGATTTCTCGGCGTGGAAGAGATCTATCGACTTTTCGTTCATCGATGGCGGCCATGATTTCCTGACTGTCAAATCGGATACGGAGAACGCTCTGGAAATGGCGGTAGTCGAAAAGCCGTCCTGCATTATGTGGCACGATTATCGCAGTTGGGAGTATCCCGCACTAACCTGTTACCTCGACGAGCTCTCCAAAAAGATCGATATATTTCATATCGAAGACACCGCACTCTGCGCTTGGTTCAACGATCCTACTGGTTTGATCAATCGCCGTCTCCTGAGCTCGTGACCTCAATGAGCGCGAAGCCCATACCTGTTGCGGATCTCGACCATATTCTCAGGGAGACGGAGCCTCTTTGGGAAGAAATGCGTGGGCAGCGCATTTTCATCTCCGGGGGTACCGGTTTCTTCGGCTGCTGGCTCGTCGAGAGCTTTCTTCACATCGATCGGGAGCTCGGCCTCGATGCCCATGCCACGGTTCTCACGCGAAGCCCCAAAGCATTCGCCGGGAAGTGCCCGCATCTCATCGACCATCCCGCTCTCACGCTGCTCGAGGGTGACGTGCGCAACTTCACCTTTCCCGAAGGAGAATTCCACTATCTGATTCACGCCGCGACTGAGTCCAGCGCCAGGCAAGCGCGCCGCAACTCCCTTCGAGATGCTCACGACCATCCTTGCGGGCACGGAGCGGGCTCTCGACTTCGCCGCTGCCCACGGCACAAGGAAATTCCTTCTCACCAGCTCCGGCGCTGTCTACGGCAAGCAGCCATCCAATCTGACACACATTCCCGAAGACTACCTTGGCGGCCCCGATCCGCTCGATCCAGCGTCCGTCTATGCCGAAGGCAAGCGCGTGGCCGAGCAGATGTGCGTGCTGCGCTCGGTATCCGCAAAGTCAGGGTTGGAGTGCAAGATCGCCCGCTGCTTCGCCTTCGTGGGTCCGCATTTGCCGCTCGACGCCCACTTCGCCGTCGGCAATTTCATCCGGGATGCGCTGGCTGGCCAGCCCATCCACATCAGTGGAGACGGGACTCCGCAACGTTCGTACCTCTATGCATCGGACCTCGCCGTCTGGCTCTGGACCATCCTCTTTCGCGCCCCCGCTCTGCGTGCCTACAATGTCGGCTCCGAGCAGTCCGTGTCTATCCTGGATCTGGCGCGGGAGACAAGCGCCGCGCTCGCGCCGCGGCTGGAAATCCGTGTCATGCGGCTGGAAATCCGTGTCGATCGGCAGCCGGTGGCCCACGCCCCTATTCTTCGCTATGTGCCTGCCACGGGCCGCGCTCGCGAGGAGCTTCGATTAGAACAGCATATCGGCCTGCGAGAGGCGATCCGGCGCACAGCGCAGTGGTACAGCCACTAGCCTGGGTGGATTCCACTTGCGACGGCCATGCGCTGCATATCGACTCGTCAGGCACACCCTGGCCGTATTCGCTCCCCGTACCAGGCCCCCTGTATTAGCATTGACGGATGAGTGAAAGCTTGGGGGCTTCGACCGCTGGGAGCACGGCGGGCTTGGAAAAAGCCGCGGAGCTACGTAGCAAGATCCTGGAGTTGGCCGGGCAGTATTTCGACGAAAAATTTCGCTCGTCCGTGTTCGTTCCGGGCGAGAGCCCCGTTCCTGTCTCCGGCAAAGTGCTGGATGCGGCCGACCTATGCAACTTGATCGATGCCTCGCTCGATTGCTGGCTCACCACGGGGCGCTTCGCGAATGAATTCGAGCGGCGTTTCGCGCGCTATTTCGGGTTGAGGGGCGCTTCGCTGGTAAACTCCGGTTCCTCCGCGAACCTGGTGGCTTTTTCCTGTTTAACCTCTCCCAAGCTGGCCGATCGCCGCCTGCAGCCAGGCGATGAGGTGATTGCCGCGGCGGCGGGATTTCCCACCACGGTAAATCCCATCATCCAGAATCGCTGCGTTCCGGTCTTTATCGACATCACGGTTCCGACGTACCAGGCCGACGCCGCCCAGCTCGAAGCCGCGTTGAGCGAGCGCACGCGCGCCATCATGATCGCGCATACCCTGGGGAACCCTTACGATCTGGATCTGGTCTCGAGCTTTGCCAGCAAGCATAACCTATGGCTGATCGAAGATAGCTGCGACGCCCTGGGTGCGAGTTACAAAGGACAGAAAGTCGGAACCTTCGGAGACTTGGCGACCGTCAGCTTCTATCCCGCGCACCACATCACGATGGGAGAGGGCGGCGCCGTGGTCACAAACTCTCCACTGCTGAAGACGCTGCTCGAGTCTTTTCGCGATTGGGGCCGCGATTGCTGGTGCGAGCCCGGGAAAGAGAATACCTGCGGCAAGCGATTTGACTGGCAGTTGGGCGATCTGCCTTGCGGCTACGACCACAAATATACCTATTCGCACATCGGATACAACCTCAAGATGACTGACATGCAGGCCGCGATTGGCCTGAGCCAGCTCGAAAAGCTGCCTGGATTTATCGCCGCGCGATTGAAGAATTTTGCCTACTTGTACGAGCGTCTCCAGCCACTCGAAGATGTACTCTTGTTGCCGGAAAGCACCCCCGGCGCGGAGCCTAGCTGGTTCGGTTTTCCCATCGGGGTGCGCGAGGACGCGCCCTTTGGACGCAATGCATTGATCCAGGAGTTGGAATCGCGGAAGATCGCAACCAGGCTGCTCTTTGGCGGCAACCTTGTTCGCCAACCGGCATATCAGGGGGTCGATTTCCGGGTCATCGGCGAGTTGAAGAATACCGACTTCGCCATGCGGAATGTTTTCTGGATTGGCGTCTACCCTGGACTGACGGAAGCCATGTTGGACCACTCCGTCGAAACGATCACCAATTTTGCCAGGCGCGCTACCCGCCTAAAGCAACTTGTCGGGAAGTAAACGCAACCGGCTCTGAACCTTAATAGGAATCGCTCTGCCACGATCATGGAGTCGGGGTGGTGAGAGCGTGGAGAAAACAATGAAGGCGGTAATCCTCGCGGGTGGGTTGGGCAGCCGGCTGGCGGAAGAGACTTCAGCTCGCCCAAAGCCGATGGTCGAGATCGGTGGACGCCCCATCCTCTGGCACATCATGAAGATCTATTCGCACTATGGAGTGAATGACTTCATTGTGTGCCTCGGCTACAAGGGCTACATGATTAAGGAATTCTTTGCCAACTACTTTTTGCACAATGCCGACGTGACCATCGACTTGCAGAAGAACTCAGTCGAGACCCATTCGGCATACTGCGAGCCTTGGCGGGTGACACTCGTCGACACCGGCGCGGATTCGATGACCGGAGGAAGGCTAAAGCGCGTCCTGCCGTATGTAAAGGATGACCCGGAATTCTGCCTTACTTATGGCGACGGCGTCGCCGACGTGAACATCGCGAAGCTGATCGATTTCCATCGCGACAAGAAGAAGCTCGTGACCGTAACTGCGACCCAGCCGGTAGGGAAGTTTGGCGCCGTCGAAATCGGTCGGGATGCGCAGCTCATTTCCTTTGCGGAAAAGCCGCGCGGCGATGGGCTGTGGGTGAGCGGAGGCTTCTTCGTCCTCTCTCCCGAAGTCGGCCGGTACCTTGACGGGGACTCGACGATTTGGGAGCGGGCTCCGCTCGAGACGCTCACCCGCGAAGGGCAGGTTTCCGCCTATAAGCACAGCGGGTTTTGGCAGCCGATGGACACGCTGCACGACAAGAACTTGCTCGAAGATCTGTGGGCCGGTGGTTCGCCGCCTTGGAAGGTATGGTGAGCATGTTTTGGCAAGGCCGCCGCGTCTTTCTAACCGGGCATACGGGGTTCAAAGGCAGTTGGCTCGCGCTTTGGCTGGAACAGATGGGGGCCAATGTGATGGGCTACTCGCTTGCCCCGGAGGCAAAGCCAAATCTATTTGAGGCCGCCGGCATAGCATCGGGGGTTCACTCGGCCATCGGGGACATCCGCGATCTCGATGACATGCGGGCGGCTCTGGCAAGCCACCTTCCCGAAGTCGTCATCCACATGGCGGCGCAATCGCTGGTGCGGCTTTCCTATGACGATCCCATTCGCACCTATTCGACGAATGTTCTAGGGACAGCCAATCTTCTCGAGGCGGTGCGCTCCTGCGCCACGGTTCGCGCCGTGGTCGTCGTCACCACCGACAAGTGTTACGAGAACAAGGAATGGATCTGGCCCTACCGCGAGAACGACCCCTTAGGGGGATTCGATCCTTATAGCAATAGCAAAGCCTGTGCGGAGCTGGTTGTCGGCTCATACACGAATTCGTTTTTCCATCCCGGCAAATATGCCGCCCATCAAGTCGCCATTGCGTCGGCGCGGGCCGGGAATGTTATCGGCGGCGGCGATTGGTCGACGGACAGGCTGATGGCCGACATCATGCGGGCATTTTCATCCGGAGAAGTGCTCAAGATTCGCAACCCTGAAGCAGTGCGGCCTTGGCAGCATGTTTTGGAGCCGCTGCGCGGTTATCTCACGCTTGCGCAAAAGCTGTATGAATACGGGGCTCAATTTTCTGGAGCATGGAATTTTGGCTCACACTATGCTGACGCGAAGCCGGTCGAATGGATCGTGGAATACATGGCGAAGGCGTGGGGCCCGTCGGCTAAGTGGACGCTCGATCGCGGCGAGCATCCCCACGAGGCGCAGATGCTGAAGCTCGATTGGACCAAGGCGTCCCGCGAGTTGGATTGGCAGCCGAAGCTGCACTTGACGGACGCGCTCAATATGACCTTGAGCTGGTACAAGGACGTCCTCGCGGGTAAGTATGCTCGCGTAAAGTGCCTGGAGCAGATCGAGGAATATAAGGTCTGCGCACAGGGCTCTGACGCATCGTGAGTAACGGCTGGAGCGGTATTGTCGGAAACAGTGCGGTGAGGAGGAATATGGGTTTCAGACTTGAAGACCAGA
This sequence comes from uncultured Acidobacteriaceae bacterium, assembly GCA_963746665.1. Taxonomy (GTDB): domain Bacteria; phylum Acidobacteriota; class Terriglobia; order Terriglobales; family Acidobacteriaceae; genus PALSA-350. The sequence continues at coordinate 394,864 of CAVVBW010000003.1, forward strand.
CACACAATGCTCTCACCCAGCGGCTCAAAAATTATCTGGTTGAATTGGGGCCTGAGAATCCCATTCTGCGAGTTGCACTTTCGCTGCATGGCCGCCGCAATGGGTTTCGCATCCACTTCGAACCGGGCAAGGTTGAGATCGGTCGCGGCGATAGAAAACTCGTCCTTCCCAAGCAGGAAATCCCTCAGGTGCCGATTATGATGGAGTGCTTTGACGACTTCTTCAACACCTTCGAACCGGCGAGTAGAGGTTTAGATCAAGTCTTGGATTTTTCCGCTCCGGCGTTTCATTATTACCGGAGGACCGAGGTCGGCTTTCACTTTCCGTGCATTCCGGAAGATGACTCGATGCAGGCCTATACTGCCTGGCACACTCCAGGACCGGGTGACATTGTTTTTGACCTAGGCGCACATGCGGGCGCGACCAGTTACTTTTTCTCGAAGATGGTTGGACCCAGTGGAAAGGTCTATGCGTTTGAGCCTGATGAGAACAACTACGCCTTTCTATTGAAGAATATAGAGATGCATTCGCTATCGAATGTGACGCCGGTAAAGCAGGCGGTTGCTGGAAAGACGGGTGAACTCCTTTTCAGCATGAATGGCACCATGTCAGCAGGTTTGGCGGATTGTGTAGTCTACGCGGACAAGAAATCGATTCGGCCTGTCCAGGCCCGCACGCTCGAAGACGCATGTACGGAATTAGGCGTGTGTCCGAGCTATATCAAGATGGATATCGAGGGCGCGGAAACTGATGTCATCCGCCAGTCCGGCAGATTTCTCAAGACCCATGCTATCCATTTTGCAATTGAAAGCTACCACCGAATCAACAATGACTTCACCTATAAAGAGTTGGATCGACTGTTTCCGGCAATCGGTTACGAGGCTCGATCTTCAAAGGAGTATGGACAAATGTTCACGTGGGCGAAGCGGGCAGCAAGCGGGCTCACGCGCATTGGCGAAATGCTTTAACATCACTATGTCATGTATACAATTGAAGCCTGCCCATGCTGTCAATCGAAGGAATCGACTGCTCGATGGGCCGTGGTCGCTCCATTTCTGGCCTCTTATGCCGTTGGAAGAGTCCCATTTCGCTGCAGGCTTCTGGAATGCTCGAACTGCTCGTTCAGGTTCTTTGATGCGCGGCTTACTCCCGACGAAGTAGACAAACTTTATTCAGGCTATCGAGGCGAGCGCTATTTCGCCGCGCGTCATCATTGGGAATTTTGGTACTCCAGAAAGGTCAACGACGGAATCGGCGGAGATCCGGAAGAGGTTGCTGCGCGAACGCGCGCACTCGAAGAGTTTCTGCTGCCGCATTTGCAACAATCGGAGATCGGAAGCGTTCTTGATTACGGCGGAGATCGGGGACAATTTATACCGCGGTCTCTCGGAAGGAGCAAATTTGTTTTTGAGCTATCCGACGCCGTGCCTGTCACCGGAGTTGAGCGGATCGATTCCGAGCAGCAATTGCGCGCCATGAAGTTCGATTTGATTATGGCATTCGGGGTTCTGGAGCACTGCTCGGATCCAGCGGATGTTCTCGAAAAGCTACGATCCTATTTGATGCCCGGATCGTTGCTTTGTGTTGGCGTTCCCTATGAACGATATGGCCTCGGCTTTGCCGGAAAGGGTGCGCTGTATCGCGGGTACCTAAATGCGCTACTCCGCTTCCCGGCAGCCGTGGTCGCGGTGGATTTCTATTCGACGATCGCGCGTGTGCGTTTAGGCAGTATACCGCCGCTGGGATTGATAAAGTGTCACGAGCATCTGAACTTCTTCGATGAGCGCTCCATGAAAGCGCTTTTAGAGCGTATGGGATTTGCGATTGTCGATTCCAGGATTGAAAGCATCGTTAAATATCCGGCTCGCGTGGAATCCCTCCAAATCTTAGCCCGGCTGAGTTAAATTCAGGCAAGCTATGCGTTATGCCTTCGATTTGTTTAGCTCTGGCTCAAACATCTCGGGGCCAAAGTAGCAGCGCTCGACGATCATGCAAAAGATGTGCTCGAGGGCCAGGTGGCACTCCTGGATATGCTGCGTAACAGCAGAGGGGATGATCACGTTGTAGTCGCACAACGGCGCCATTTTGCCGCCGTTCTTTCCGCTGAAGCCGATGGTCGTGATCTTGCTCTTGCGGCACAGCTCGAGCGCCCGCAGAATGTTAGGGGATTGCCCTGAAGTTGAGATGCCGAGGAAGACGTCCCCCGGTTGCCCCAGGGCCTCGATCTGGCGCTCGAAAACGTGCTCATATCCGTAATCGTTACCCACCGCGGTCAGGATGGAGGAATCCGTCGTGAGAGCAACCGCTCGCATAGGCGGTCGGTCGATGGTGAGCCGGCTGACAAATTCGGCTACGAGATGCTGCGCGTCCGCTGCGCTGCCGCCATTGCCTGCCACGAGCAGCTTGTGCCCGGCAAGCAAGGCGCGCGCCGTCTCGGCGGCGGCACTGGAGAGAGAGGCAATCAAGCCCTCGTCGTCGATGACTTTCTGCATGACACTCAACGTGCTGCCAAGTTGTTCCCGCACTAGTTGGCGCATCTCTCCTCCACGAATCGTTCTTAATTCTAAATATCGGATTGACGACTCTCCCAGATGCCGGCGGTCGGTGACCCGGCTATCCCGGCGGGAGCCGAATCCGTTTTGGATGCGAACGGAGATCCCGGCGGATACTCGAAGTTGATGCGCTCCCGTTCGACGGCATAGGGGCGCTGTTGGATCTGGGTGTGGATGGCGCCGATGTATTCGCCCATCACGCCCATGAAGACCAGCAGGATCGAGCTCACGAAAAACATGCCAATCACAAGCGGTGCGATGCCTACGGAAAAGCTGCGCCAGAAAAGCAGCTTGTAGATCAGATAGGCAAAGCCCAATAAGAAAGACAAGACCGCTCCGCCAAAGCCGGTAAAGGTCATCATCCGCAGCGGCACTTTGGAATGGTTGATGATGCCCAGCATGCCGATGTCATAGAGCGTGTAAAAATTGTTCTTGGTGATCCCGCGTTTCCGTGCGGGTTGGTCGTAATAGAGTTCTTTGTGGGGCAGCCCGATCTCTGCGATCATCCCCCGGAAGTAAGGATATGGGTCCCGGAAGGACTTCACGAGGTCCACGACCCGGCGGTCGTAGAGTCCGAATCCGGTGAAGTTTTGAAAGGTCTCGACCGAGGAAAGCCGGTTCACCATCTCGTAGTAGCGCTTGCGCACCCAGAACATCAGGGAATGCTCCTCGCTGGCGCGTTTCAGACACAGCACCATGGAGTAGCCCTCCTCCCAGCCCTGAATGAGATCCACGATCATCTCCGGAGGGTCTTGCAGATCCGCGACGATGCCGATAACCGCGTCTCCTTGCGCTTGAGCGAGGGCATGCATGGGTGATCGGATATGCCCGAAATTTCTGGCGTTGACGATAACCTTGACATTTGGATCGGCGGCGGCGAGACGCTTCAACACCTCGACCGTGCGGTCTTCGGAGGCATTGTCGATGAAGATGTGCTCGTAATTGTAGCGGCCGACGGCCGCCATCACCGCGCGCACGCGCTTGTATAGTTCTTCAACGTTCTCCTCTTCGTTGTAGCAAGCGGTGATGATGCTGATTGTTTTCAAGCGAGAGCCTTCTCCCCAGTTTTGTCATCCCGAGCGAGTGAATGTCATCCCCAGCCGAAGCCCCGAGCGAAGCCGAAGGGGAAGTCGAGAGCCTGCCCTGAGCGAAGCCGAAGGGGATCTGCGTTTCAATAGCCCAGAACAGGTCGGCCCATTCTCGGGCTTTGATTATGCTACGGACTTCCGAGATACCACGCTAGTCACTATTCATGAGCCTCTGCTTCTTGTTTTACCTGCTCTATCAAATCGTCCGAGGCATCCTCGGGCACGCGAAAGGAGAACTTTTTGTGCCCGATGAAACTGTAGAACACGCTCAATCCCGTCAACAGGGCGCCGGCGATGTATGGCGCGCTGGTCCCAAGATGCAGGCCATAATGTAGCGCTGCCACGACAAACGGCAGCAGGATCAGGCTTGGGAGCATGCCCACGCCGTACACCGCCATGCATCGCAGCCATTCCCGAAGATAGTTGCCCTTGGTCTTGAAGACAAAAAATTTGTACCCTGCGTATGCCATCGTGATGTTGATCAGGAAGGAGAAGAGTTGGGCGACGATGTATCCATAGCGCAGGCGCGGCATCAACAGGGCGGTGAAGGCGGCGTAGGTGCTGTATCCAAAGAGAGTGTTCCAAAAACCAACCACCAGATAACGGACAAATTGGCCCGGCGGGATATGGCCAATCAGGCGTCGAACCATCGCGATGTCGCGTAATGAGCGCTCGGCCCCTGCGCCGCCGGTGCGCGATGGAGGATTGCCGCCCCCCGTGTCTTCGGTGACTTTCAATGGCGTTTCTTCGAACACATAGTAAGCATGCATCCGCTTTCGAATCGCGGCTACATTAATTTAAAGCAGGACCGGGTCCAGCGCTGCTTATGTATTCGCATGATAGCCACGCGAGCAACGGGGGCACGCCTGCCCGCACTTTCTCCCATACCACGACCAGCGCAGGGTACAATTCGAGCATCGAGGCGAGCGAGGGAGCATCATGGCGGCTCCTCCCTGCATCCAGCGGCGGGAATGATTACAGCGTCTATCAATCGCATGACTCCAACGAATGTCGCTTCGTCCGCGGTTGAGCAGGGATCGAGCGAGCCGGGACTCCTGGAATCGAGAAACCTGGAATCGAGACACGAGGAATCAAGCAACGAGTTGTGGGTCATTCTCATCGGGCTGGCCCTTCTGTATGCGATCGCGATCTGGGTCGGTATGCGCCGGTTCGTCTGGTTCGACGAGATCTTCACGCTGGACATCGCCCGCGCCGGCAGCTTGCCCCAGCTCTGGCGCATGTCGCTGAAGTTCGATTCCAACCCCACGCCGGTCTACCTGCTGAGCCGGCTGTCGATGGCGATCTTCGGAGTGAATCCGCTGGGTCTGCGCCTGCCTTCGATCCTTGAATTCTTTGCCGGTAGTCTCGCCATGTTTTTCTACATGCGGCGCAAAGTGGGAACCCGATACGCGACGGTCGCCGTTCTTACGCTGTGGGCCAGTGGCACTTTCTTCTACGCCATCGAGGCGCGACCCTACGCCCTGATGTTCATGTGCTTTTCCTTCCTGCTGCTCAGCTGGGACGGCGCAGTAACGGACAGAACGCGAACTCGGTCGCTTTGGGGCGTAGGGATCTCGAATTTCGGCTTGTTGAGCTCTCATGTTTTTGCGCCGCTCTCGCTCTTCCCGTTTCTTGTTGCCGAATGCGTGCGCTTCCGCCGCGGACGGAAACTCGACTATCCGATGTGGGCTGCCCTGCTGCTGCCCGCTGTCGTGATGGTGACCTATCTTCCACTTATCAGAAATTATCAAAAAACACTGATATTTCCTCACGAAATACAGGCGTCCTTTCAAAAAGTAGGTGCGTTCTACTACTATGCCGTCGACACAGTCGTGCACCGCTCATTCTGGATTGTGTGCGCCGCGGCAGCGGCGGTTTTCTTATCGCGGAATATGCGGACGAAGCTGTTCTCTTCGCAGGGTCTTGCGGAGAAGACCCTGTTCACGCTGCTGATACTCAACCCTCTTTTCTTGAATCTGGTATTGATGCGGCGGCACGGGTCGTTTTTCGACAGGTATTGCATTGCGTCCGAAGCGGCAATTTATATGGCCGCCATCTTTCTGCTCGACTGTCGATGGAAGCGCGGCCGCTGGACCGCGCTGCTTGCTTCAGTCGCGATGCTAGCCGTGATTGTTCAACATGACGTGTGGCAAGTACTCCGGCGGCCGCATCCGTCCAATGTCGCATCCCTCGCTAATATCAGGCCGGACCTGCTGCTGGTGGACGGCAGCGGTGCCACATTTCTGGAAATGAACCACCACGAAAGCGCGGACTTCCTCAAGCGTGTGTACTATCTGAAGAACCGCAACGCCGCGCTACTCTACGGGCATACCTCATATTTCGAAGATTACGAAGCAATGGACACGATGAAGCCGTTCTTTCACATTTCGGCCTCCGTGGATTCTTACCAGAGCTTCGTGCGCGAACATCACGAATTCTTATTGTTCGGGGAGGGCCAGTGGATCGTGCCGAAGCTGCGCGATGATGGCGCAAGCTTTACCGAGATAACGCCCGCAGGCTTCGAGAGTCCCTATTTAGGTAGCAACGAACTCTATGTCGTAGAGATGCCGCCCAACAGGTAGGGCATCCCAAGCAGGATCGAGTCCCGCGCTCCTTATGGGCATTTGCATGAGAGCCGCGCGGAGCAAAAAGAGGGCACGCCTGTCCTGCACTCTCTCGCATACCACGACCGGCGCAGGGTACAATTCGAGCATCGACGCGAGCGAGGGGCCGTCATCGCGGATCCTTCCTGGATCCGGTAGGTAGTGGCTTCTCTTGGCCTTGTACGAGACTCCATCCGGCGGACACCGAAGAGAAGACCGACGAGGTAACATGAGTTCTTTTGCAACGGCGGAGGGTCTTCTTGAGCAAGACCCGAGCCACGATCAAGCGCGAAAACCCGATCGTGAGCTTTGGTTGTTGTTGGCTGGGCTCACCGCGCTCTACGTGGTGGCTGTTTTCTTCAGCGGTCGCCGCTACGTATGGTTCGACGAGCTCTTTACCTTCGATATCGCGAGGGCTCCCAACCTCCATCGTTTGTGGGAGATGATTCGCACCTTCGACTGCAACCCCCCCGCGAGCTATCTTCTGAGCCGTTTGTCCATGTCCGTCTCTCGGGCAGAGCTCCTGGGGGCTCCGCTTGCCCTCGATCATCGAATTCTATCTGGGAAGCGTGGCTCTGTTGCTCTATGTGCGTCGCAAGGCAGGGTCTGCCTTCGCACTGCTCATCATACTGATCCTTTGGTCCAGCGAAGCATTCTTCTATGCGGTAGAAGCCCGTCCTTATGCGCTCCTGTTCATGTCTTGCGCATTTCTCGCGCTTAGCTGGGACACCGCGACTAGGGCGTCCAAGCGAAGCCTGGCGCTTGGGGGAGCCGCCGCGTCCAGCCTTGGGCTGTTCTCGGCCCATGCGTTTGGACCCTTCTCTCTGCTTCCTTTCCTCATCGCGGAGGCGGTACGGTTTTGGCGCCGCCGCCAGCCGGACTACGCACTCTGGGCAGCGCTCCTGCTACCCGCGGTTGCGATGATCGTTTATATCCCGCTCTTTGAGACCTACAAACTTCTCCTTTTTCCCAAGGCTTTTGAGGCCTCCTTTCCCCGGCTCGGCGGTTACTTTTACCGTTCCGTCAGCTCTATCAGCCTGAGCTTGCTTTTGGCCGTCATCGCGGCTTTGGCCGTCGCTCGACTGGGCGAGAGCAGGAAGAAGATTCGCGTCTCCGGCCGGAGGATTTCGCCCTCTTCGCCGGCTTCCTGCTAAGCCCGGTTCTGCTGACGCTCGTCATGATGCACCAGCACGGTGCATTCTGGGATCGTTATGCCATCACGACGCAAGCGGCGCTCTACGCCGGATTCGGTATCTTGCTGGCGCGGAGCTTCGGATTCAGCCGGCGCGCGGCATATGTCGCCTCGTTCGTCATGTTGAGCTTGGTGATACGACGCGACGTGATGCCGCAACTGCGAAATACGACTCCGAAAAATGAGGAGGCCTTGGTCAGCGTGCGGCCGGATCTCCCCCTGGTCGATGCCAGCGAGTTGACGTTCTTCGAAATGAACCACCACGAGGGCCCCCGGCTGCTCTCCAGGCTCTACTATTTGAGGGATCTCGACGCGGCCGTCCGCTATGCGCACGCCAACACCTTTGAGGTCTTCGAGCCGCCCGATCGTATGAAGCCTTGGTTCCCGATTTCGGCAAATGTCGATCAGTACAATCATTTCGTCAGCCAACACAACCAATTTCTTGTCCTTGGGACGGAAGACTATCCGGAAGACTGGCTCTTGCCGAAGTTGCACGCCGATGGCGCGCAAGTGTCGCTACTCGACGACTATCCTGGACCCTATAAGGACACCACGCTGTACTTGGTTACCATGCCCCGCGGACGCTGACCCCGAGAACCGAGATGATTTTCTCTGGCGGGCCTGCGGTTATCGATCTGGAATTGGACTGAATCCCTCTCAACCTATTGTGATCTGTTGTGGCCCGCTCGCATTCTCTTCTTCGCTCAAGCGGTCTTTCGGTACCGCCCGCGCCATATGGCGGCCTAAGCGGACACTTTCCGCGATGCCGCGGTCCTCGGGATAGTAGAAGCATGTGTCCGCGATTTGCAGTCCGCGGATGGGCGTCTGGATCGGTGGGAGTTTGGCGGCGAACCCCGGCTCACAGATCGGCTGGGCATGCCGTAGCCGCGCGACACGGGCATCGAGCAGATCATCGCGGGTGAGGGAAGAATTCAGTCGTTGGAGGCAGCTGAATACATCGGTAATTATCTGCTCATCGGACCAGCCAAATTTGGGATTCGTGAGTGGCATGTAATAGGGCGCATAAACGATCGAATGATCGAGAGGGCGAAGATTGGAAAATTCGATCACACCCGGAATCTCGTACTTCTCGCCCGAGATATTGATCCAGAAGTGACGGCTGACCGGGCGTTTGAGCTTGAGAACGGCACAGCAGATAGCGATATTTTTGATCGCGTCGTAGCGCTCTTTCCATTCCAAGGGTAAGTCCGGGATCAACTTCGTAATGAAAGGAGTGGGTATCGTCGAGAGGACATTGGCTGCGGCCAGATGGCCGGCGGAAGTATCCACTCCGGTGACGGCTCCGTTCTCAACCGTGACTCGATATGCGCCCGCGTTGAGGCGAATTCTTCCATGTCCAGCTTCGATCGCCCTGACGAGCGCATCGATGAGGGTTTTCGATCCACCTTCGATGTATCCCATCTCCTCCTGCATGATGCTTCTACGGGAACGCCCCACGCGCTTCATACGTGTCCACATCCAGGCGGCGGAAATGGAGTCGGCATATTCATAGAATTTGAGGTCGAAGAGGGGCCGCCAAAAGATATCGTAGCCAGTCTGGCCGCACCAGTTGGTAATCCATTCACGGGCGGATGTGTTCTCGAGAATGGCACCCCAGTTTTCACGGCGAGTACACAGAAAAGCAAAGAGGCCATAGCGGAACTTGCTAAGCAGACTGACTCCTGGCAGCTTGAGCAGCGCCATTGGGTTCCCCCAGTCATGCAAGCGGCCTTGAAAAAAGAAGCCCATCGAAGTCGGGACCCAGCGCATTTTTTCCGCGAGGCCCAACTCCGTCAGCAGATCGAAAATGGGTTGGTCACTGTGGCAAACGAAGTGGTAAAAACGCTCCAGCGAGAGGCCGCCAAAATCAAAGTGGCCCGCCATACCGCCGGGTTCAGGAGCCGATTCCAGAACATCGACCTCGTGCCCTTCTTGTACGGCTTGGTAGGCCGCTGCCAGTCCCATGGGCCCGGCGCCAATCACGATCACTCGCGACATGCTAGTGTTCTATCTCCGAAGTTCCTTGAATCAACTTATTAGCGATCGGAATGCAAAGTCGGTGGGCGCAGGTTAACACACTTCGGTGGACGGGCTTGCAAGCGGCATTTGGTCCTTTCGGAAGACGGCGTAGACCTCCCCGAGCCAAACCGGAACGGACCATTTCGCCAGCCCCAAAACTGTGAGCAGGCGCCGCATGAGGTTGGCTCCGGGTATACCATGCTGGCCGGCGCGAAAGAAGACGTATCCCAGAGAAAAGGCCGCTGGACGCTGCCCCGTATGCATGAGCTTCAGCCCTGCTGCCGTGCCGCAGAAATTCAGGCTGGGAATAGTGAAATAGGAAAGATGCTCAGCCAAAAGCAAGGGCCAGCGCAGCCCGAGCATCTTGGCGGCAAGGCTATCCACCCGGGGGACATTCAGAACGAGATAGCCGCCTTCTTTCAAGTGCGACGCGGCAAGCGCGAGAAACTGGGCTGGCTCCGTTACATGCTCGAGAACATCCCAGAGTGTGATGAGATCGAAGCGCTCTTCTAGAGTTGCGCTCTCCAGAACGCACTGCTGGATAGGGGCGCTGTCTCCCAGCGCTTTACTGGCTCGATTGCATTGCGACTCGGAAGGCTCGACTCCTTGAACCCGCCAACCACGGTCGTGCATAACGCGCAGGAACGCTCCGGAAGCACATCCCACGTCCAGCAGCGCACCCTTTGTTGGTACGTGTTTTTCTACGATCCGCCTGTGCCGTTCCGCGGTTCGCCAGCGGTTCGGCATCTCCGCTTCGTACATGCGGTCGTCAGCCTCGCGATAAAGCCGGGCAAGCTCTTCGCCTCGGGGACGGTAGGAACGATATGCAAGACCACACGCGACACAGCGCAGAATTCTTCCGTGCGAGAGTAAAGTCCGCGATGACCCTATCGATTGGAGACTAATCTCACTGTCATCTCCATCGAGGTACAAGATGGAATTAGACCCACCGCATGCGAGACACGGAACTGGCATGGTAAATGTTATCTTTTCCCCCTCTAGCCTACAATCCTATCCACCTCATAAGTCCACTGACTATAAACTCGTAGATTTGCTCTGCACCAGGCCCTGGACCTGGTGCAGAAAATCCTGAAGCGGCATCTGGCCTTTGTCGCCTTGGCCGCGGACGCGCAAGCTCACCGTTTCTGAGGCCGCTTCCTTATCTCCCACCACGAGGATGTAGGGAACCTTCTCGAGCGTGTAGTCGCGGATCTTGGCATTCATCTTCTCGTTGCGGCTGTCGACGTGAACGCGCAGCCCGGCATCGCGCAGCATGCTCTCGATGGTTTTCGCATAGGCCTGATGGCGTTCGCTGATCGGAACGACGCCTGCCTGGATGGGAGCGAGCCAAAGAGGGAAGGCTCCGGCATAGTGCTCGATCAGTACGCCAAAGAAGCGCTCCACGGATCCGAAGAGCGCGCGATGCACCATGACCGGTTGATGCCGTTCGCCGTCTTCGCCCACATATTCCAGCTCAAAGCGCGCGGGTAGGTTGAAGTCGAATTGCACTGTCGAAAGCTGCCATAACCTGCCCAGGATGTCGACCAACTTGATGTCTATTTTGGGCCCATAGAATGCGGCTTCCCCGGGAATTGTTTTATAGGGGATGGCCTTGCGCTGGAGCACGTTTTCGAGCGAGCGGGTGGCCATGCTCCAGTTTTCGTCGGACCCGGCCCAGCTCGCGCGGTCTTTTGGATCCCACGTCGAAAGCTCGACGTGAAAATCTTTAAAGCCAAACGTGGTGAGCACCGCTTGGGCGAATTCGATGCAAGCCGCCACCTCGTCCTCGACCTGCCCCGGCGTGCAGAAGATGTGCGCGTCATCCTGGGTAAAGCCGCGCACGCGGAGAAGGCCATGCATGGTGCCTGAGCGTTCATAACGATAGACATTCCCAAGCTCCGCCAGGCGTACAGGAAGATCGCGATAACTTTTTGGCGAGTTCTTATAGATAAGAATGTGAAAGGGGCAGTTCATCGGCTTCATCCGATAATCTGCATCGTCCAATTCCATGGGCGTAAACATGTTCTGTGAGTACCAGCCATCGTGGCCGCTGATCTGCCATAGATTCACCCGCGCTACGTGCGGTGTGTAGACCATGGAGTAGCCCCGTTTGAGGCACTCGTCCCGCATCCAGTCCTCCATGATCTTGCGGACCATGGCGCCTTTCGGATGCCAGAAGATCAATCCGGCGCCGGCAAGCTCCTGAATGGAGAAGAGATCCAATTGTTTGCCCAGCACGCGGTGGTCCCGCCGCTGCGCTTCTTCTAATTTGGCAAAGTGCTCATCCAACGCCTTTTTCGAAAAGAAGGCCGTGCCATAAATACGCTGCAGTTGCGGATTCTTTTCATCGCCGAGCCAATAGGCGCCGGCCAGGCTGAGCACTTTGAAAGCCTTGACGCGTCCGGTCGAAGGCACGTGCGGCCCGCGGCAAAAATCGACAAAGTCGCCATTGCGGTAGAAAGAAATCTCTTCGCCCGGCTTGGTGAAGCGCTCGATAAAGTGCGTCTTCATGAAGTCGTTGTCGGCCTTGAAGCGGCTGAGCCCCTGGTCGCGCGGCTCCCACTCGTGAACGAAGGGGTCGTCGCGCTCGACCACCTCGGCCATCTTCCCCTCGATCGCCTTTAGATCTTCGGGAGTAAAGGGCGTGGGACGGTAGAAGTCATAGAAGAAGCCGGCGTCCGTAGCTGGGCCGTGGCCGAGCTTGGTCTCGGGATAGAGTTCGAGCACAGCCGTTGCCATGACATGTGCTGCGGAGTGGCGCACCACCTGCAGGGCCTCCGCATCCTTTTCCGTCAGGAGTTCGAGCGAGAGATCTTCGCCGAGCGGAGCGCTTAGATCGACCACATGCTCGGCGCTCGCGTCGTCCGCTTGATACATCCCCGCTTCGCTGGCCGCCGCCTCTCCGCTTTTTCCTGCATCGGCCCGCGAGTTTGAGGCGGCCGCCTGGAGAGGCCGAATGCGCGCAACCACCGCGGCTGCCGCCAGCCGCGGCGAAATGCTCATGGCCACATCGTGGGGAGTCGATCCGGCGGGAAATTCCTTGACGGATCCGTCGGGGAGATGGATTTGAATCTTGTCTGGGGGCGCTGTCATGTCCTTGTATGGAAAGGATATGGGTTCACACCTCGGTTCGTCGAGAGAATGCCGCTCTCAATGCTACGATTGCGAAGACTAAGACCCCTTTCGGAATGACCAGGCCGCTCAAAATCTCCGGCGAAGAAATTCTATCCACCTTCTTCTATTACGTCGCAATCGCGGCTCAACCTCTAATGGGTATCGTTTTCTGGTCTCGCACGTGGGACGACAGCGCGATCACCCTGGGGTTCGCCCGCACCTTTGCCCTGGGCGGCAAAATTGGGCCCACCATCGGCTCGGGAATCGTCGAGGGATATTCCACTACGCTTTGGATGTTGCTCATGGCGGCAGCCGCCAAGATTTACTCCGACCCTCATCTGCTCCTCGCCGTGGCCAAAGTCTCAACCATCCTGCTGAATGTGCTCAATGTCGTGCTGGTCAAGAAATTTGTAGAGCGCTATCAGCCCTCAGTCCTCGCCGCGCTTGTCGCCGGAGTCTTCGGTCTTGAGAGCATCACCATCTACGAGAGCATCAATGGCATGGAAGGGCCTCTCGCGCTTGCTCTCTTTCTCCTCGTCCTCCTCAACCTCCGCCGCCCGGGTGTGAAGGCAGCCGCCATCTTTTGCGCCGCTGGCGCGCTCTTCATCCTCACCCGGTGGGAAGCGGCTTGGCTTCTCTTTCCCTTGCTTCTCTGGGAGCGCCCCCGCAAAGCCTGGATCGCTGCCGCGATCGCTTGGAGCATCACCTTCTTTGGCAGCAATTGGGAACGCTATCGCTATTTCGGCTCGCTGATCCCCAACACCATCATCGCGAAGTCCGGACCACCCTACTCACATCTCAGCCCGCGTGCGGAGTTTTCCCGGCATGTTGATGGAATCACCCAAGCGGGCAGGGCGGTTTTTCCCTTGCTCCTGATCCTCGCGGTGCTGGCTGTCTTCAATCGTGCTGAAATTCTGCGGCGCTTCGGTCCTTCCTTTCTGCTCTTCAAACGCCACAAGAGCCTCGCGCTCGGTTACCTCAAAGATCACTTCGACCTCGCGATGGGCCTCTCCGTCGTGCTCTTTGGCGCTGTGCTCGCCCTTGCCGTGGGAATTAACTGGGGGCCGCCCAACCGGCTGGTCTTTGCTGTCTGGCCCGTTCTTCTTTATCTGATTCTTCTTCCGGCATGGAAGCTGGCCGGCTGGAAACATCTGCGATGGCAATTCTCCGCTGTCGTCGTCCTCGTGGCGATTGCCAATCTGGCCCTTCTTTCGGCTCAACTGGCGCGCGCCGATGCGCCGGTCTATATGCCCTACACCACCGTTGACAATGACAGCCGTCTGGCCACGGCGCTTGAAGAGGTGCGTGCCGCTTCCTCCCGTTCCGACCTCTTATATGCCGGGCCGGACATGGGTGGCGCGATCCTCTTCGGGAATCATCTCCGCGTCATCGACACTGGGCTGCTCCTTGACCCAACTCTGGCGCGAACCCGCTATCGAGGATTTGCGCACTACATTTTCGACGAACGCCATCCGGATGTCATCGAGTCGCATTTACTGTGGACGGATGAGTCGGGGCTCCTGGGCGATGAAGCCCTTTATGACCAATATGAGGTTCTCTACGTTCAAGACATCCGATTCTTTGTCACCAGGCGGTTGCTGTCTGAAATCCCGGACAGCCGCCTGGTGCGCGCGGCCTTCGATTCCGACGGCCGGCGTGTCCTCAACGGGAGTGCCCCCGAGGTGTCCAAAGGCGATCTAACGGCGGACGATCGGATCAACCAGCGCTTCAGAACGTATTTCACCTTGGTTGGTAGGTCAGGGCCGGTAGGTCAGGGCAGGTAGGTCAGAGCTCGTAGGTCAGGGACGGATGGGCTTCGGCCCCTGAGGTATGTCATACCAGGGCAGAGTGCGCCATCGCCTCCAGCACCGCGAGTGGAGAGTTCTCAGGGGTCACCATCGCCCGGTGATCGACCAGCACCGTCTGTTCAAGCGCGTATTGGCCTGAGAGCACGGCATGCGGAACCATATCGGTATAGACCATCCAGCTCGAGCCCGGAGGGAATTGCGAAGGGTATTTTGTGCATTTCTCCTGAAAGGATGCGTTCTCTTTGAGAAAGTTGTGAAAACGCATCATGAAGCTGTCATACGGTGAACGTTTCAGGCTGGGAATGGCGCTGCCCAAGGCTGTTGCTTGGGCCACGGAGCGCAGGGCCTTGCTGAGCGCGCCGCTGGGCTTTGGGAGTGGAATTTGCCCCGGCGCATAGCGGGGCACAAGCATGCCGAAGGGGTCGCTCACCACCCAATCGCGCGTGCGCGAGGGATGAAGGTTGTTGAAGAAGCGCAGGATGCGCGCGCCCTGGGTGGGGCGCGTGGGGAAGGCATCGGTGTGCAGAAGGTCGTTGCGCCGCCGCAGCGGCAGATCGCGGCCCTGCTCCTCTTGCGGGCGAAAACTCGCGTAGTCGAGCTGCCAGCGGTTTCCATAGGGAAGCAGAAAGCCGGCAAGAAACTGCTTCACACCGTCGGAATATCGTCGCATGACGGAGCGGAGTCGCTCGCCCGCCGGGGCGCCCTCGGCATCGAGGCCGCTGACGGTGTCGGTATTGGGCTTATAGGCGATGTTCTTGTGGAGTGCGCTGCCCGTCTGCTGTCGCGAAAGCAAAAACGCAAGATCCTCGGCGGAAAGAATCAAAGGCGTTTGCGGGAAGAAGAGAATATCGCCGGCTTCGAGCCGCACGCACCACTCGCGCGACTGCCGGGCGCGGAGGGAGCTTCCCGCGTTATGGGCATGGAAGGCTTGGAGCGTTTGCGCTGAAATCGTGACCACAGACATCGGGGTTTCCAGGGCCTGTTCACACAACTGGGGTGACAGGCGTTGCGAGCGAAAATCCGGCCAGACGAGGCGGAGTCCGCTGGATTTGGTGGTTCCAAATTCGAGGATGACAACGAAGTCTGGCTGGATTTTCTCCGCAACCCGAAGGGACGAGGCCAATTTCCCTCATTTCCTTGTCGATCGTCGCTAGCAGACGCCCGGTATACGTCACTCCTCACTCCTCGAGCTGAGAAAAATTGGCTCTCGTCGCCGCCGCCCCAGTTGTGTGAACAGGCCCTAGTTTCCTGAGAACTTGCGGCGCAGCCAGAGCGTGGCGAAAAAGATGAGGCTCACAGCCAACATGACGCAGGCGATTGGAAATGAGATCAGCTTGTAGCTATCCGCGTAGTTCACGTTGTGACCCAAGCCGTTGTAAATCGTGATGCCGATGATTGCGAGAAAGGTCGTCAGGAAGAAAGTGAGGACGCCGGTGGTAAGGGCCAACAAGAGGCTCGTGAAAAATCCGAATTCACCGACGGGCACCCCGAAGAGCCTCCCTCTGCGGGAGTTCGCTCCGCTTGCGGGCATTTCATTCTGCCGGGAACTCATAGTTGCGCCCCCCAAATGCGCTCCGTTCCATGTGGTTTCCAGCGTGGTTTCCAGTTTGCGTGCCGGGCGAGAAGCGCTCTCAAGCTAGAATACTAGGTTATGGCTCAAGCCGCCCAGACTGAACTATTGCCGGCATCGATCGTGGCGCAACAAACGCCGATTCAGCAATCGGCAAACCGGATGTGCTATGCGATGTTCGCCGACACGCACATCTCGCCGCAGGAGTTGGAAGAGGTCGTCCAGGCGGTTCCCAATACCATTGCCGCCGCATTGACCCGGCACGCCTACTACTTCGTTCCCCTGGCCATCGCCGAGACGGAGGAGACGATGGTTGCCCCGAACTTCACCGTCGCCCTGGGCGATCGCGCGATCTGTCACCGGAATGTGCACTATGACGGCGCCGATTGCGTCTTCATCTCCGCGCGCCTGATGCAGGACCGCTTTGCGCTTGCCTTTGAGTTCTTCATCAACGTCGGGCATCACTTTGTCGAGGCCGTTGGAGTGCCGCAGAGCTTCAACGACCTGGTCTGGTCCCAGGCCCTAGCCGATGTTCGCGGTGAAACCAGCCAGGATACCTATGACAGCCGCCGCCGCGCCCTCGACTGGGGCCGCGGCGAGAGCATGAGTGCGCGAGTGGGCGAGAAAAGCTTTGCCCGCGCAAATGACAGAGCCTCGGTCAGCTCGGAGCAGAAGGCTCGCATCGATGAGAAAGCAAAGACGAGCTTCGTTGAAGGGGCGTTCTCCGACATCCTGGCCATCTACATGCTCTCGCTCACGCTCGACTTCAATTACGCAGACCTGCGGGAGCGCCAGTATCCGCTCCTAGCCGCGCCTGCCCTCGCCGAACGGCTGCGTCACGTGGCCGCCCTTTTTCCTCCCAATCCCGGCTACACATTCCAGATCTCCTATCGGCGCAAGAGTTGAGAGCCTCATGATTGCGCACCTTCGAGGGCGGCTTCTTTTGAAACAACCGCAGCAGGCGATTATCGAGGCCGGCGGGGTTGGCTATGAGGTCATGATCAGTATTCCGACCTTTACCGCGCTTCCCATGGAAGGAGCGGATGTAGCCCTTCATATCCATACCCAGGTGCGCGAGGACATGCTGGCCCTTTATGGCTTCCTTGACAGGGGAGAGAAGCGAATTTTCGAGCGGTTGATCACGGTCACGGGCGTAGGACCCAAACTCGCGATCGCCATTCTGAGCGGGCTGAACGCGGAGAGGCTGGTGGCCGCCATTCGCAGCCAGGATCATGCCATGCTCACGCACATTCCCGGTGTCGGCAAAAAGTTGGCCGAACGGCTGGTGGTGGAGCTTAAGGACAAGCTCGAAGACCTGGCGTCGGCTCCCCTTCGTAACGAAGCGGGGCCGCTCGCCGAGGATGTGCTCTCGGCTCTGGTCAACCTGGGGTATCAGCGCCCTCTGGCGCAGAAGGCGATCTCCTCTGCGGTGAGCAAAGACAAAAAGATCGCAGAAGATTTCGACGCCCTGTTCCGGGCTGCTCTTGCCGCGATTCGAGTCTAAAATCGCTCCCGTTCGCACCCAATCGAGCCAGTCGTCGAAGGAGGCCCCGCGAGTAGATTTTTCTCGGCGGCGGGTATATAAGACGCACCGTTCCTAGTGCCTTCGCCCCCGCGCGCGCGTAAATTCATCAAAACACATGGAAACTCATCGAGACACGTTTGGCCCGTAACTTGCCACTAGAAAAGCAAGACGCGATTGCTTCCTTGAAGCAATTCGTTTGCGGCGATGCCTGCAAAGAAAAATGCTCATGCCAGGGAGGCATGGGCATTTTCCTTTTTCAGCCAAAATTCTCCTGACGATTCCCTTCCTACCAAACGAACGCTCCGTTCCCAGACAGTGACCCCCGCTCAGGCAACCAGCATTCAGGAGGGGGCTTCTGATCGTGTGGGACGGTCGTGGTGCGCAGGGCTCCAAGAACGCAAGAACGATGGAGGGCTTGATGGCGTCACGAACCTAAGTGGGCCTATGAACTTGGAGCAGCCCGGCTCCCGATTCAATCTGAGGCATCGGTTTCTGGCCGCAGACTAACTTCTGCCGGATTCTAAGGCACTTTTTAGGAGAAACAATGAAAAAAACGACAATATTCGCAGTATCACTCATGGCCGCCATGGGACTCACGGCATTTGGCCAGAACAAAGAAGAAGACCGCGTGCGGAACGCGGGGCAGGTGATGTCGGAGATCATGAACATTCCCGACGACATACCGCAAAGCGTCATCGACAAGGCGGATTGTGTCGTAGTCCTGCCATCGGTATTGAAGGCCGCCTTCATCGTAGGTGGAAGCTACGGTCGCGGAGTCATGACATGCCGTGGCGGCAGAACTTTCCAAGGACCCTGGGGCGCTCCGACCATGATGGCCCTAGAAGGCGGAAGTTTTGGCTTCCAGCTCGGCGGACAGGCGACCGACTTTGTTTTGCTGCTAATGAGCCCGAGATCGGCTTCCTCGATCCTTAGCAGTAAAGTGAAGATCGGCGGCGACGCTTCGGCCGCGGCGGGCCCGGTAGGCCGCACTACTTCGGCGGAGACCGACGCAGCAATGCGGGCGGAAATCCTTTCCTACTCGCGCTCGCGGGGGCTCTTCGCCGGCATCTCGCTCACGGGTTCTACTCTGCGTGCCGACAATGACGGGAATACCGCGCTGTACGGGAAGAAGCTCGAAGCATCGGCGATCGTCTTCGATCGCGCAGTGCCTCCGCCACCTTCCGCGAGATTGCTCCTGAGCACGCTCGATAAGAGATCGCCGAAGAACCTCTCTGCTCATCCATAACATCAACATCCTCCGGGGCGGTGCGGCTCACCGCCCCGGAGGAGTTTCGCGCTGTCTCCCTGGATGCCTTTATGGTGTCAAAGCCCGTGCGGAGAGCTTCGCGCTCCCGTTTAGGTCCCAGGCTTATGCCCTCACCTCGGTTCGATCCTGGATTTCCAGAGCCAATATGGCCGACATGTGGAAATAAACTACAATATGTAGTGGTTCTCGCTTGACTCATGCCATTAGACAGCGTTATCTTCGCCCCTGCAGCCCTTCATTTGCTGTTGGGCTTTTGCTGGTTTTTGCCGGTATGTCTCGGGAGCGGCGATCTTGACAAAGATTCCGTCCGGCTCCGATTCACCCCATATACCAGCAGGATTTGTTCAAGCTGAACTGATTCCCAGAGATGCGGAGTTTTATTAGTTTTCCCAACGGACCTATTTCGCTTTGTTGATTCCGCGGCGCCCAGAGAGCGTCCGAAGCGGCTCGGGTCTAGCGGCATTTTGATTTTTGAAGGAGATCGTCCATGGCCGAGGCCATTCATTCCACCCCTTCTGCTTCCCCCTTGAGCAGCGCTTCTTACGGCTACTCTGGGCAGAGGTCTTCCTCTTCCACCGGTCTTCACTTCGACCGCATGTTCTCGAGGTCCGGCTTATCTCCTTATAGCGAAGTTCTCTGGGAGCGGCGTACCGCCTCGATCACCGATGCTTCGGGGAAGATCATTTTCGAGCAGAAGGACGTCGAAGTTCCCGCCGATTGGTCGATAACCGCAACGAATATCGTCTCGTCGAAGTACCTTCATGGCCATGTCGGCACTCCGCAAGGAGAGCCGGGCGCGCGCGAGACGGGGGTTCGTCAACTGGTCTCTCGCGTGGCCGAGACGATTCGCGATTGGGGCTTGGCGGGCGGCTATTTCGCGAGTCTCGAGGACGCGGCTATCTTCCACGACGAGCTGGTCCATCTTCTCCTCGCCCAAAAAGTGGCTTTCAATTCTCCGGTCTGGTTCAACGTGGGCTGCGATCGCCTCGAGCCCAACTCCGACGCGCAAAACTGGCATTGGAATCCGCACACCTGCGCAATTGAATTCTCCGCGACCGGTTACCGCAATCCTCAGTGCTCGGCGTGCTTTATCAACTCGGTGGATGACTCGCTCGATTCAATCCTGACGCTGGCCAAGACCGAAGGTATGTTGTTCAAGTGGGGGAGCGGCACCGGCACCAATCTCTCGCCGATCCGCGGTTCCAATGAAGTGCTCTCCGGCGGCGGCACGGCTAGCGGTCCGCTGAGCTTTATGCGCGGCTTTGACGCCTTTGCCGGAGTGATCAAGTCCGGTGGCAAGACGCGGCGCGCGGCCAAGATGGTGATTCTCAATGTCGATCACCCCGACATTGAGGACTTCGTTGCGTGCAAGGCCAAGGAAGAGGCCAAGGCCTGGACTTTGATGCAGGCGGGGTATGACGGCTCCGGACCTGATTCGGAGGCTTATAGCTCGATCTTCTTTCAGAATGCCAACAACTCCGTTCGCGTGACCGACGAATTCATGCGCGCCGTCGAGCGAGACCAGGAATTTACTACCCGTGCGGTGAAGACTGGCGAGCCGGTGAAGACTTTAAAGGCGCGCCAGATTATGAGCAAAATTGCGGAAGCCACCTGGCAATGCGGCGATCCGGGAATGCAATATGACACCACGATCAACAAGTGGCACACGTCGAAGAACTCCGGCCGCATTAACGCGTCGAATCCCTGCTCCGAGTACATGTTCCTGGACAACTCGGCCTGCAACCTGGCTAGCTTCAACCTGCTCAAATTCGTGAACGCCGCCGGCGCCTTTGACGTGGCCGCCTATCGCCATGCCATCGCCATCCTGATCACCGCGATGGATATCCTGGTGGATAACTCGGGTTATCCGACGGAATCGATCACGCGGAACTCTCACGATTACCGTCCGCTGGGTCTCGGCTATGCGAACCTGGGCGCCCTGCTGATGGCCTTCGGTCTGCCTTACGACAGCGACGCGGGCAGAGACTTTGCGGCTGCTCTTACCGCGATCATGTGCGGTCAGGCGTATCTCCAATCTTCCGTGCTTGCCGAGATGGTTCCTGCGCTGGCGGCGGCCACTCCGCTTTGCCAGGAAGCGCAATATGCAGATAGCGCGATACAGGGCCGGAGCGGCGGCGCATGCCCAGGCTTCTATGTCAATCGCGAACCCTTCCTCGATGTGATCCGCTTGCATCGCGCAGAAGTCAACAAGATCGGCAAATCGCTCCTCTCGAGCGAGCCGTTCGTGGTTCCGCAGCTTGCCTCATTGATCGAAGCGAGCAAGGACTGCTGGGACCGGGCCCTGGCCTACGGCGAGCAACACGGCTACCGCAACTCGCAGGTCACCGTGCTCGCGCCAACCGGCACCATCGGCTTCATGATGGATTGCGACACGACCGGCATCGAGCCCGATCTGGCGCTGGTGAAGTACAAGAAGCTCGTGGGCGGAGGGATGATCAAAATTGTCAACAATACGGTGCCCGCGGCGCTCTTCAAGCTCGGGTACACCAATCCTCAGGTCGACTCGATCGTTAGTTATATCGATTCCACCGGCACCATCGAGGGCGCGCCGGGCATTAAGCAGGAGCATCTGTCGGTCTTCGATTGCAGCTTCAAGCCCTCCAAGGGCACGCGCTCGATTTCTCCGATGGGCCATGTCAAGATGATGGCCGCCGCCCAGCCGTTTCTCTCCGGCGCCATTTCGAAGACCGTCAACCTGCCCCACGATTCGAATGTCGACGATATCTCTCAAGCTTATCTGGAAGCTTGGCGCCAAGGCCTCAAGGCGGTCGCGATTTACCGCGACGGGTCCAAGGGCGCGCAGCCGCTCAATGTATCCGATGGCGACAAGGCCAAGACTGTCAAAGGTACGCAAGACAAGGGTACGCAAGACAAGGGAACGCAGGAGAGCGCAGTGGAGGCTGCTGTCACGGCAGCCGCGGAGCGCGTGCTCACGGCGATCGGGCAGGGCACGACGGCCACTGTGGGCGCCGACCTGCGCCTTCTGGAGGAGAAGATCTCGGCTCGGCTTGAAGTGAGTGCGAACTCTGTGGTCGCCGCAGCCAACGCCTTCTCCATCGCCATCACCAATGCCGCCAATACCGGCGACTCAAGACCTGTCGGTCCGCCACGCGCGATCCGCCATCGTTTGCAGGAAGAACGCGCCTCTCTGACCCACAAATTTTCGATTGCCGGCCACGAGGGCTACATCACCGTTGGTCTCTATCCCAATGGCCAACCGGGAGAAATCTTTATCCGCATGGCGAAGGAAGGTTCTACGGTCTCCGGGCTGATGGACTCCTTCGCAACGGCGGTCTCCCTCTCGCTACAGCACGGTGTCCCTCTCAAGGTATTGGTTGAGAAGTTTGCCCATACGCGTTTTGAACCGTCGGGCTGGACCGGCAACGAGCAGATCGGGTTTGCCAA
The DNA here is from genome assembly GCA_963746665.1 of uncultured Acidobacteriaceae bacterium. Classification (GTDB taxonomy): domain Bacteria; phylum Acidobacteriota; class Terriglobia; order Terriglobales; family Acidobacteriaceae; genus PALSA-350. The sequence continues at coordinate 417,028 of CAVVBW010000003.1, forward strand.
GTCCATCATGGATTACATCTTCCGCTGGCTGCAGCTCCGCTTCCTCTCCGGGCAGCAGCTCAGCCTCTTTGCCGGCCTGGGCGGCGGCTCGCTCGCGGCGTCCGCAGCAGTCCCCCCAGCGGCGGCAATCGAGAGCGAAGCAAACGGTGCTTCCCCCCAACAGGTAAGTTTCGAGCGGCAACCGCCATCAGGCGGCATCCCGCCCGAGCTAAGCGCCACCGGTGGGGGCCGCGGCGCGGCAGGCGATGCAAAATTCTACTTGGAGGATCGGGGAGTCACGGGGGCCGTGGAGCAGCGCCGGGGATCGAGCGCCTTCCATGCAGCGGACGCCATGAAGGAGTATCTCGACATGGGCGACGCTCCGAGCTGCCAGACTTGCGGCGCGATCATGGTTCGCAACGGTAGCTGCTATCGTTGCATGAGCTGTGGTTCTACCAGTGGCTGCAGCTAGAGCCTCCATAGGGGGATAACCGTGGATAGACGCCGCTTCTTGACCTCGTCCCTTGCTGCATCCGCGCTTGCTCTGGCCAAGGAGTCCAAGGGACAAGCGCCCACATCCGCGAGTAAGCCGCGTGAGTATTACGACCTCCGGGAGTATCGCCTCCAGTCGGGGCCGCAAACCGCTCTCACGGAAAGATACATAGCCGACGCCCTGATGCCCGCGCTTAACCGGCTCGGCATCAGCCGCGTGGGGGCATTTAATCTCACCTATGGTCCAGAGACGCCCGTCCTTTACTTGCTAATCCCCAGCACCTCGCTCGAGACGCTCGTCACCGCTCATCTCCGCTTGGCCGAAAACGACGATTTCCTCAAGGCCGCGGCACCTTTCTGGAATGCCCCCGCGAAGGAACCCGCTTTCATTCGAGTCGACAGCACGCTCCTGATTGCCTTCGAAGGTTGGCCCCAACTCACGCCTCCCGCGGCAACGGCTCAGAAGGCCAAGCGCATCTTCCAACTTCGCACTTACGAAGGCCCAAGCGATCGGGATCACGTTCTGAAGGTCGAGATGATGCAGAGCGGAGAGTTCGAGAGTTTTCAAAGGGCGGGTATTTCGCAAGTCTTCTATGGGGACGCCCTCATCGGCGCCCGCTTGCCCCACCTGACCTACATGCTGAGCTTTTCCGATCTGGCCGAGATGGATCACAAGTGGGATCTTTTTCGAGCCGATCCCGGTTGGAAGGCGCTTTCGACCTCGCCGAAATACTCCTCCGAGGCGATCATCAGCAACATCTCGAATTTGGTTCTTACCCCAACATCCTATTCGCAGATCTAGAGCTGTTCTAAACTTCGAGGGCCGACAACGAGCGACAGCGCGGATTGGCGAATTCTTGACAGCTTCGCCATCATGCAAATACGATCACTCTGATCAAAAACACTCCATTCAAAGCTAGAGTGGGCAGCGACGCTATCCTCCTATGCCTATTTGAATAACAGCTTCTACCTAGCCCAAGCTGCAGGATAAAGACACGCGTGATCTGGGATCAGAATTACCTTCTCTTCGGGCATGGATTGGGATTTTCGGCGGCGATCGCGGCCATCCCGATCTTCGTCTTGCTGCTTTTGCTGGGGGTCCTGCGCAAGCCCGCATGGTTGGCGGGGCTCGTTGGCATGGGCGCGGCCTTCATTCTCGCCGTCGCGGGATATCATATGCCGGTCGTGACGGCCGCAAGCGCGGCGGCCGATGGAGCGGCCTTCGGCCTCTTTCCCATCTCCTGGTTGGTCTTTTGGGCAATCGCCCTCTATCGGGTGTCGGTCGAGACAGGGAAATTTTCAATTATCAAGGATTCAACCGGACGGCTTACCTCGGACCCTCGCCTGCAGGGAATCCTGATCGCATTTGCCTTCGGCGCCTTCATGGAAGGAGCCGCTGGATTTGGCACACCGATCGCGATTGGGGCGGCCATGCTCACCGGTCTGGGCTTTTCCGCATATCGTGCCGCGGCGATCTGCCTGCTGGCCAACGCGGCGCCCGGCGCCTTCGGCGGTATCGGCATCCCGATCATCACCTTGGCGGGAACCACCGGTCTGCCGGTTGATAAGTTGAGCGCGGCAGCTGGCTTTCTCTGCGCCCCTCTGTCCTTTATCACCCCGGCCTATCTGATTTTGGCGATGGGCGGATTTGGCTCGCTTTCCGGCGTCTGGCTGCCCGTTCTGCTTGTCGGTGGAGTCTTCGCGGGTACGCAACTCTGGGTCGCCACTTTTCTGGGGGCGCCGCTCACCGATATCATCGCATCGTTCGCGGCCATGGTTACGCTTGTGCTGCTGCTTCGCTTTTGGCAACCCAAGGAACGTCATGCAACTGTGACGCGCAACTTTACGCACGGGGCAAAACCGCATCTGGAGTCCGCTGTCGTAGCCGCCGCACCTCTGACGCAAAAAGCCCATGCCGGTGAATTGGCCTTCGACAATCTTCCGGCGCAGCCGAACGCTCCTTCCGAGCACACCCTCGGCGAGATTTTGTATGCATGGCTCCCCTACGCGCTTCTTGTCATTTGCATCCTGCTATGGGGCGTCAAGCCGTTCCAGGTCATGTTGGATAAAGTTTCTGTGCTTGCGCCGTGGCCTCACCTGCACAACATGGTCCGGCGGATGCCTCCGATCGTGAAAGTTCCCACCCCCTATCCAGCGCTCTTCAACATCAATTGGCTTTCCGCGGCAGGGACGGCATGCATGGTGGCTACCCTGCTCTCCGCGATCGCTTTGAAGATGCGGTTTTTGAGTTTTCTACGCTTGCTATTGTCGGTTGTGCACCAGTTGGTGTTACCCACCGTGACGGTCACCTCCGTACTCGCTCTGGCATTTCTGATGAACTATAGCGGCGCGACCGTGACTCTTGGGCTCACCCTTGCCGCTACGGGCAAGCTGTTTCCGTTTTTTGGCGTTTGCCTGGGCTGGCTGGGCGTATTCCTCACCGGGTCGGACACCTCCGCGAACGCGCTTTTCGGCAGCTTGCAGGTGGTCACCGCCACCCGGCTTGGATTCAACCCAATCCTGCTGGCCTCTTCCAATGCGGCAGGCGGAGTGGTAGGCAAGATCATCAGCCTGCAGTCGATTGCCGTGGCCGCGGCCGCGACCGGCATGTCTGTCGCCGACCAGGCGAAGCTCTTCCGGTTCACGCTCAAACACAGCGTCGTATTTGCCGCGCTGATCGGCGGTATGGCCTTGCTCTCCGCCTATGTTCTGCATGTGATCTGACCCGGCTCGCTTCACGGTTTCCAACTTCCAACTGACGATTGCTTCTCGCATACTCGAGCGTTTGAAGTCGATGCGCCGGAGAGTTGTCGAGAAGCATCTATCCAATAGCAGTCCTTTCGACCGATTGAAATAAAATAGGAGCAGGGCGCAGAGGATTTTTTGAGAATCGGATTGCGCATCTCCGGCTTCGACCACGTCACAGTGAAAATGCTTTCATCGGGGAGCAAGGTATTCCATTCAGCGTAACCAAAGAAGAAGAGCAGCCGGACCAGGCACGCCCGCACTGGAACGCGGGAATCTCCCATGCCTGGCGGGCACTGAGGCACAAGAACTTCCGTTTGTTCTTCGGTGGTCAAAGCATTTCTCTCATCGGTACCTGGATGACGCGGCTGGCAACCAGCTGGTTGGTCTACCGGCTAACCGGCTCCGCCCTCTTGCTCGGGCTGGTGGGTTTCGTCGGGCAAATCCCGACCTTTTTGATCGCGCCCTTTGCGGGAGTCTGGTTGGACCGGCTCGACCGCCGGCAAGTCTTGCTGTGGACACAGGCGCTCGCCGCCCTTCAATCCCTTGCGTTGGCTGGGCTGACCCTCGCCAAAGTAGTGACGATTGAAGAGATTCTCTATCTCAGCGTCTTCCAAGGCCTGATCAATGCCTTTGACATGCCGGCCCGGCAGTCCTTCTTGGTGCAGATGGTGGATGACAGGCAGGACCTTGGGAATGCCATTGCGATCAACTCATCCATGGTCAATATGGCCCGGCTGGTGGGCCCATCGCTGGCCGGTCTGGTCATCGCCGGATTCGGGGAGGGCTACTGTTTCTTGGTAGATGGCATCAGCTATTTTGCCGTGATCGCCTCCCTGCTCCTGATGCAGGTCCAGCCTCTGTCCGTCGCACGCTTAGCCGGCTCGTCCAATTCCATGCTGGAGCAGTTGAAAGAGGGCTGGGCCTACGTCGCAGGTTTTCAGCCGGTGCGGATGATTCTGTTGCTCTTTGCCCTGGTAAGCCTAATGGGTATGGGGTACACCATCCTTATGCCTATCTTTGCCGCCCAGGTTCTGCATGGCGGCCCGCACACACTGGGCTTTCTCATGGGTGCGAGCGGGGTCGGCGCGCTCGCGGCCGCCTTGTCCCTCGCCATGCGCAAGAGCGTTGTCGGCCTGGTTCGGGTGATTCCGATCTCTGCCACCGTCTTTGGGGTAGGGCTGATACTGTTTGGCTTGTCGGGAGTATTCTGGCTTTCCATGGGTATGATGCTCCTGACCGGTTTCGGCATGATGCAGGGGATGGCGGCCAGCAATACCATCATCCAGACCGTGGTTCCGGAAGACCGGCGTGGGCGCGTGATGAGCTACTACACCATGGCGTTTGTCGGCATGGCGCCTTTTGGGAGTCTGCTCGCGGGAGGCTTGGCCCATTGGCTGGGTGCGCAACGGACCGTGATGATTGCCGGCAGCGCGGTAGTGCTGGGCGCGATCTGGTTTACCACTCGACTGAAGACCATCCGTAAGCTGATTCGGCCGATCTATGAGGAGATGGGCATTCTGGCGCCGCGGCTCGAGCCCATTGCCGTCGAAGACTCTGCCGGTCAATAGAGCGGTTTGCCAGTTCTGAGACGGGCGGTGGCCCGGCTGGCTCACTGCCCCAGTAACCTAGAAGATTGCGGCGCCTCCGCGACTTCATGTGCGGTGGCGGGTCTGCACCTGAGGACTCACTTTTTCCGAGGAGTGGCCCGATCATGCATTCTTCCTCGTGTTTCTCCACCCGTACTGGACATTTTCGACCCTTTTGGACGATCCTCCTGATCTCGGCGATGGCCGCGTCGCCGGCCATACTGTCGGCTTCCAAGCGCCACTCGCGAAACAAGAAAATCACGAAGGTGGAAAGCTCGCTTACTGACGAGCAGCGGGCGATGCATGCGCTGGACCGGCTGACCTTCGGCCCGCGGCCAGGCGATCTGGAGAAGGTGGAGGCGATGGGGGTTGAGCAGTGGATAGCCACGCAGCTCGATCCGGAGAAGATCGATGACAGCGCGCTCGAAAGCGAGCTTGCCAACTACCCCGCCATGCAGATGCGCCAGGAAGATCTAGTCAAGGATTTCCCCTCCGGAGAGGTGGTTCGCGCCGTCGGCGATGGCAAGATCGGGCTTCCGCGCGATCCGGTGGAGCGCGCGATCTATGAAAACCAAGTTGAGGCCTACCAGGAGAAAAAGCAGAAGAAGGCGGAGGCGGCTTTGCAGCCGCCAGCGCCCACCGCAACCGGCGACGCACAGGCGATGAAGGCCGGCAGCGCACCAGGGAACAGCACACCAGGGGCAACAATGAACCCATCGCCGGGCGCGCAAGAGGCAAGCCAGGGCGCGAATGGAAGCGCCATGGCGCCTACGGGCCAAGACAATGCGGGTGCCGGTGCGATGGTGAATGGAAATGAAACCCCTTCCCGACCGGTCTCTCCATTGAGTCCATCAAGTCCATCGAGTGAAGCCAATGAACAGAAACTTTTCGCGGATCTTGCGGCGACCGAGATTGTGAACTTGCCTCCGGATCAGCGCTTGGACAAGTTGGTGGGCATGAAGCCTGAGGAGTTTCGCACTTTCCTCAAAGACATTACAAGGAATGAACGGGCGCAATTGACCGACGGAATGACTCCGCGGCAAGAGGAAACGGTCTTTGCGCTGGTGAATCCGACGGCTCTGGTCATCGGGGAAGTGTTGCAAACGCGCCTGCTCACCGACGTAGATAGCCAGCGGCAACTCCAGGCCGTCATGACCGATTTCTGGCTGAACCACTTCAACGTTTACCTGCGGAAGGGCGAGTTGGCGCCCTGGTATCTGGCCGACTATGAGAAGAATGTGGTTGCGCCACGCGCGATGGGCAAATTCGAGGACTTGTTGGTCGCGACGGCGCGGAGCCCGGCAATGCTCTTCTATCTCGACAACCACACCAGCATCGGGCCGCACTCGATAGCAGCCATGCGCGCTCAGATGAATCGGGGCCCGAAAAGACAAGACCTCGGGTTGAACGAGAACTATGGCCGCGAACTCATGGAACTGCACACGCTGGGAGTCGATGGAGGATACACGCAGAGAGATGTGACGGAAGTCGCCAAGGTCTTTACGGGCTGGACAATCGACGATCCGCGGAAGGGCGGCGGCTTCCTCTTCAACGAGCGGCGGCATGAGCCGGGACAGAAATACGTGCTAGGACAAACCATCCAGGAAAGCGGCGAACGGGAGGGGCTTGAAGTATTGCACCTGCTGGCCACCAGCCCGGCCACGGCGCACTTTCTCTCACTCGAGCTGGCCACCCGCTTTGTAAGTGACAATCCTCCGCCGGCCCTGGTCGATCGCATGGCCAGTACCTATCTCGCGACCGGAGGAGATATTCGCGAGGTACTCCGCACCATGTTTGCCTCTCCGGAATTCTGGTCGACGGATGCCTACCGCGCGAAGGTAAAAACGCCCGAAGAGTTTGTGATCTCGGCGGTGCGGGCGACAGGCGGCGAAGTCTTGCGGCCTGCGCAGGTGCTGAATGCGATGAATGAGCTCGGCATGACTTTCTACGGATGCCAAACACCCAATGGTTACGCTTGGACTGCGTCCGCGTGGGTGAATACGGGAGACTTGCTCAACCGTATGAACATCGCACTTGCCCTCGCCAGTCACCGGTTGGGCACGATGACGGACATGGATGCTTTGATCGAGAATTCCCAACCTGGAATAACACCTGAAACTCTATCCGCGAGCGACAAGGAAAAAGATCTGGAGAAGGTTCTCCTGAACGGGCAATTGGCGCCCGAGACGCGCGATACCGTCCTCGAGCAGGTGGGAGAGCAGAAGGGGGGCGCCGCATTGGCGGGCGTTCCGCCGCCAGTCGCGCCTGGCTCGGGTCCGAAACAGGGAGTCATGCGGAAGGCGTCTTTGGTGCAGATGACTGAGATGGCGGCGCCGATCCCTCCGCCGGCCGATAAGGAAGTCGCCTTGCTGGCGGGTCTTCTGCTCGGTTCACCGGAGTTTCAAAAGCGCTGAGGCGACTCTAGAAGGTGTTACCGGGAGGATTCGTTGGCGAGTTTGGCGGTGTGCCGGCGCCCGGATTGTTAACCCCCGGATTGCCAAACCCAGGGTTGCCAGCGCCAGGGCTGCCACTCGAACCCGGAGTGCCCCCAAATCCACTCCCACTGTTAAATCCACCACCACTGCCGCTGTTAAATCCACCACTGCCGAATCCGTTGTTGCCGCCAGGCCCGGAGTTTGGGCTGTTGGGGCTGCCTATCCCGGGCGTTCCGGTAGCGCCGTTGCTTGCACCCGTCTGCGTTATTCCAGCGCCTCCCCCAAGGCCCGCCGCCGCCGCGAGCTCCTGGTTGGGATCGTAGACAAACTCCCATTGGTTGTAGCGTGTCATTTTGTTATAGGTCTTGATCGAGCTCCTGTTGACGGGAAGTCCGACGCCGACGATCGGCGCTCCGCCGAAGGTCGCACCGGGGGTTCCAAAGGCACTGCTGCCCGTTGTGCCTGTGCCCGTGCCGCTAGTGCCTCCAGGCGATGTGGCGCCCGCGCCGGTGCTGCTCCCTGGATTGCTGCTATTTGGATTACTGCTATTCGAGGACGATCCGAAAGCCGAGGAACCTGACGATCCAAAAGCCGACGAACCCGACGATCCGAAACCTGATGAACCTGACGATCCGAAAGCCGAAGAGCCTGACGATCCGAAAGCCGAAGAGCCTGACGATCCGAAAGCCGACGAACCCGACGATCCGAAACCTGATGAACCTGACGATCCGAAGCTAGAAGATCCTGAAGAGCCCGTGGCCGGTGATCCGAAGGAGGAGGAAGGGGAGCTCGAACCGCCCGGCCCGGAAGACGAGCCGAAAGGACTCGCGCCTGTGCCGCTGGCCGGCGTTCCGCCAATAGGTGTTCCGACTTGCGCGGCGGGCTGTCCGAAGAAGCCCGTCGATGTCGTATGCGCCTCGCCGAGATGGATCAGACGCCAGTCGTCCTTGCCGGTGAACGGATCGAGATAACGTTTGCGCAAAAAGCGCTGGTTGTCAGTGTTCATCAACTGGTCGATGGTGTTGGGATAATGGCCATACTTGCGGTAATAGAGGCGGATGGCGCGCGTGTACTGCTTGCCTCGTTCGATAGCTTCCATTTCCTTATCGCGGCGCAGATCCGTAGCGACAGTGGGCGCCGCAATCGACAGGCTCAGCAGAATGAGGACGAGCATGAAAAGCACCGCGAGCAAGACGAACCCATCCTGATGCTCTCCCATTGAAGGGCCTCGTGGTTGAACGGCTTTGTGAGGCTGAAGAGTCATCTCTTCTCACTGCTGCAACGGTAAGGTTTGTGTGTTGTGGTAGGGAAGATCCTCGACCTCGACGGAGGCAGCGCCGATCTTGCCGACACGGTAGCGGCGATCGACAACATCCCCTTCGGACGCAATGAAGATGTCGTCGCCTTGCAGCAGAAAGACTTGCTTTTGTCCGTTTTTCTCCGCCGCGTATCCATAGAACCGCAGATTGATGGGTGGAGGAGGAGGTGGCGGCGGTGGGCCCGTATCGACCGGAACCTGGCGCACGCTAGCGACAGGCTTGGGGATCGCGGGGGGAGCGGAGAATTGCGAGAAGATGTTCCGGCCGCTGCCGGTGTACTCGAGGGACTCGGTTTGCCGCATGATCTCCGGGTGCAGCGTTGGGTCAAGAGAGCTCGCAGAGGCCACCTTGGCGGCAGACCGGACATAGGGCTGGCCTGCGAATTCGGGAGCCGCTGCCGGGGCTGGCGCATTGGTGCGCGGCGCGGTGACCACGGCGGGCGGTTGTGCCGGAGGCGCTGTCGATGGACCGAAGTTCTGCCACAGGAAGCGCACCAGCAGGATGAGCATGACAGTGCCCAGGGCGGCGGCGAGGTAGACCTTCTTCTTATCTTCGGTTCCGATGCGGAGAGCCATTAGCGGTTGCCCTCCCCGGTGTTCGGTTCGCCCGCGGCGGGCGGAGTGAGCCGATCGAGATCCGCGGCGTGGAGATAGGTGGTTAGGCTAAGGCGCAAATTCACCAGCCCGCCCTGCTCCCCGGTCAGAGTGAGGCCGTCGATCAGAAAGAAGCTCTTGCTGCGCTCCAGGCCGTTGATGAAGTGCATGAGGGGTGCATACTCCCCGCTCAGGCTGGCATCCATGCGAACTTCGGCCAAACCGGAAAGGGCCGGCGACTGCACATAGGCGACGCGCGTGAGATGAACATTGTTTTTGTTCGCGAGGTCGCCGATGGCGCCCGAGATGGCGGAATAGGCGGTCGGGAAGCGTTCATCATAGAATTGCTCGCCCTGGTTGCGCGTTTCGGTGACCTTCTCGGGAAGTCCGCGCAAAGGGCGCATTTCGAGTTCGAGCGTGCGGTATCGGGCCTGTGCCTGCTCGATTTGTTCGGCGCCCGAAGTCCGCAGCGTATGCCATGCCGCAAAGAGGCGCACGCCCAGGATGAGGTTGAGCAGGACCAACAACCCGAGGCCCAGAAAATGCAGATTGAGCACGCTAAGGAACTTCGTACGAGTCGCGTTCATGGTCGGGCTCATGGTGTGCCTGCCTTGTGGAGAGCGCGCGGAGGACGATTTGCTTTCCCCTTCGGCGATTTCGCGGCTCGGTGCGGTAAAGCAGAATGACTGCCGGCCGTGCTCTTCGCCGCGTCCTTGGCGGCATTCGGGGGGGCAGCCTCCGCAGGTAAAGGATTGAACTCGGCAAGAATGTCGAAGTTTACGTTGTTCTGGCTGCTGACCTGCTCGAAGTCACGGCCTCCTTGAGTGGTCGTCTCCGCGGTCTCGGCGGCGAGCCGTGGAGCAAGGAAGCGGCGCGAGTGCTCGAGATTGCGCACCAGGTCAACGGCGCGATCCCGCTGGCCGCTGACCCGAAGGCGAATGGTGACATCGCCATCGCGCGTGATCACGGGGTCGATGTTCAGTACCTGGACGCCGGTCGGTAAAACATTCTCCAGGTCCATCATCACGGCCGTCCAGGAAAATGCCTTGCGCTCGAAGAGCCCATTCAGAAACCGCGCCTGGTCAAGGACCGCCGCATTTTGCGGCTGGTGCATTACCGATTGGAAACTCTGCTGTTGCCGCTCGAGCGCTTGCGTCGCCTGCTCTACGGCGGCCAGCCGCGCGTGGGCTTGGTCGGCCCTCTTGGTCTCCGAGCGAAGAAACAGCCACAAGGGCAGAGCGACCAGCGCGAACGCCACGATCAGAATGCGCAGCCGCATATAGAGCGGCCGGAGTTCGACAAACGGGCGGGAAGCGAGATTGACTGAGATGCGCATCAGTTGGCGAGCGCTCCTAGGACGCCAGCGAGGATGCCTCGAGGCATGGAGGTGGCATTGCCGGCAGCGGGCGCCAGGTCGCGCGCCGGTATGCTGGCATCGCCAAGCAGACGCGTGAGATCGTTGGCGCTGCCCAAGCCGCAGCAAAGCAGCTGGCGCGGCGGGGTAGAGAGCGTGTCTTCAAAGTATGCGATAGCGACGCTTACCAATTGCCGAAGCTCTTCGAGAGCTTCACCGCGTTGCTCTGTGAGAACCCGCTGCTTTTCAGCGGATCTGGAATTGGCAAACCCGGAATTGGCAAATTCGGAATCGTCGAACCCGGAATCGTCGAACCCGGAATCGGCAAATTCCAATGTCCGATGGAGCAGCAATTCATTCTGCCGGGCGATGGCTGTGGTTACGGAGTTGCCGTTGCGATTGACCACCAGAGACGGCTCATCGTCGCCGAGCGCGCCCAGCGCGGCCAAGGTGCTGGGCAGCACGGCGCCGGGGTCGTATCCGGCTTCGCGGACGACGCTTTCATATTCAGATATGACAGATGCGGGAGAAACGGCGACAAGAAGCCGGATCAGTCCGTCGTTGCTAGGCATCGCCTGATAGCTGACGGCAGTATCGTCCACATCAAAGGGCAAAAGCTTGCGTAGGCGAAAACGTACGATCGGCGGGATGTCGGCGGCTTTCGAGGGCAGGCTGTCGAAGTCGAGCAGCAAAACGCGCACCGAAGCATCGGGCACGATCGCGGTGATCTTGGTATCGCGTTGTGCAACCTCGTCTACAGCCTGACGAATGGCGCTCGAGACAGCACCGCGATCGTGGAAGAGCGGAGTCTTGAGTCCGGGAGTGAAGCTGCCGGGACGAAAATGCGCGAAGGCGGAAAAGATCTCCTGATCGCTCGTGCCGAGCCGGGCCGCCACCACGCCGGCCGGCGTGATCTCGCAGGCCAGCTGGGGGCGGAGCGCAATGCTCTTGAAGGAGAAGATGCTCCTTGCGTTGTTCATTAACGAAAAGCCTCTACGAAGGTGACCTTGTTGATTTCTCTCAGTGTCGTCAGGCCACGTTTAACTCGGTCAATGGCCGATTCACGCAGAAACTGCATGCCCTCCTGCTGCGCCAGCCTGCGCACCTCGGAGGAGGGCTTCTTGAGCAGGATGATTTCACGAATCGGATCCGTGAGCTCGAGTAGTTCATGGATGGCGGTGCGTCCGCGATAGCCGGTGCCGCTGCACTCGATGCAGCCCGCACCCTCGTGGAAATCGAAGGTGCGCCACTCGTCGGGGTTGAGGCCGCTCGAGGCGAGGGTCTCGTCGTCGTAGTGCACAATATGCGAGCAGTCCAAGCAAATGGTGCGGACCAGGCGTTGGGCGAGGATGCAGTTGAGCGCAGAGACAAAGTTGTAGGCCTCGACTCCCATGTTGAGAAAGCGGCCGAGAACGTCGACAACGTTGTTCGCGTGGACGGTGGTGAAGACGAGATGGCCGGTGAGAGCGGAGTTGATAGCGATCTGCGCGGTCTCCTGATCGCGGATCTCGCCCACCAGGATCTTATCGGGATCGTGCCGCAGGATCGAACGCAGACCTCGCGCGAAGGTCAATCCTTTCTTTTCGTTGACCGGAATCTGGGTAATCCCGCGGATCTGATATTCAACCGGGTCTTCGATGGTGATGATTTTGTCTTCATCGCTCTTGATCTCGTTGAGCGCGGCATAGAGCGTGGTGGTTTTGCCTGAACCGGTTGGGCCCGTAACCAGCACCATGCCGTAGGGTTCGCGGATATAGCGGCGAAAACGGTGAAGGTCATCGTCTGCGAAGCCGACAACGTCCAGCGTGAGATTGCGGAACTTCTCGCTCATCGATTCTTTGTCGAGAACGCGAAGCACGGCGTTTTCTCCATGCACGGTAGGCATGATGGAGACGCGGAAGTCGATGAGGCGGCCCTTGTAGCGGACGCGGAAACGGCCATCCTGGGGCACGCGGCGCTCGGCGATGTCGAGCTCACTCATAACCTTGATTCGGGACAGGATGGTGGAGTGGTGCTCGCGAGCGATCGGCGCCATGGCAGGCTGCAGGACTCCGTCGATGCGGTACTTGACCACCAGCGAATCGTCATAGGTCTCGAGATGAATATCGGAGGCGCGGCGCTCGAGCGCGGTGAAGATGGTGGTGTCGACCAGGCGGATGATGGGGCTGATGTCCTCCTCCGAAGTGAGCTTCTCGATCGAGATATTCTCGTCGGGATTCTCTTGGGCGGAGATGACATCGAAGGTGAGGCCTTCGGAGGCCTCGTCGAGGACGCGCTGCGACTGCTCGGTCTTCTTGAGCAGGTCGGTAATCTGCGAAAGGGTGGCCACACGCGTGATGATGCGCTGCCCGAGCAATCCGCCGATCTCGTCGAGCACCATGAGGCGGCTGGGATCGCTGACGGCGATGATCAGGCGGTCTTCGAGCTGCTCCAACGGCACGAAGTTGTAGCGAAACATGATGTCGACCGGCACGCTGCGAAAGAGCTCGTGCTGAATGCGGAAGTTCCTGAGGTCTACGAACTCACAGCGATAGCGGTGAGCGAGCGTCTGCGCCTGCGCGATTTCATCGAAATCCGAGCTTGCGGTAGTTGCCAGTACGGTCGGGTCAGCCATGAAATCTCCTGCCTGCTATGCGGACGAGCCGTGAATGAGAACGTGAGCCGGTCAAAATGATGCCTTTCAACGTCCTCCCAGGGAGCTTGCCTGCCCGAGCGAAAAGATAGGCAAATAAAGCGCGATGAGGATGACGACGACCACACATCCCATAACGATCAGGATGGCCGGCTCAATGAGCGCGAGCGAGGCGGTCAATGCGGTCTGAACATCTTCCTCAAAGAACTCCGCCACGGAGTTCAACATCTGCGGCAAAGCGCCGGTCGATTCACCGACGTCGATCATTTCGACCGCGAGATCGGGAAAGACGGCGGTCTTCTCGAGGCTGTTTGCCAGGCTCTTGCCCTCGCGCACACTGCCTACCGAGGAAAAAACGGCCTTGGCGATGGTCTGGCTGGAAATGGAGCGGGCCGCGGTTTCCAGCGAGGGCAGAGGCGGCAGGCCGCCAATCAGCAAGGTCGAAAGCGTACGGGCAAAAAGCGCAACCTGATATTTGCGCCATATATTGCCGAAGACGGGCATGCCGATGCGCATGCGATCGATGCGATTGGCGCCGGCAGCCGTACGACTGTAGCGGAAGAGCACAAAAGCGACAATCGCCACCGCGGCCAGGACCCACAAAATGTAATGCTGAAAATTATTCCCAACAGCCAGCAGCATGCGCGTCGCCTCCGGCAGGTTGGTGCCGATCTGGTCATAGAGCATGGCAAATCGGGGAACGACAAAGCTGATCAGAAAGATAAAGAGCGCCGTGACCATGGTGATGAGCAAGATAGGGTAAAAGAGCGAGGCGGTCAGCTTCTTGCGAAAGGTGAGCGAGATGCGCTGGAAGTCGAGAAAGCGCCCAAGAACATCATCGAGGTGACCGCTACGCTCACCGGCAAGCAGCGTGGTGGTATAGATGACCGGAAATCCGCCCTGAGCCTCAAAGGCGGCGGAAAGCGATTCGCCTGTGCGGACGCGCGCGGCAACATTTTCGAGTTGGGCCCGAAAGGTCACGTTTTTTTGCCCTTTGGCCAGCATCTCGAGCGAGCCCAGAATAGGCAAGCCGGCGCGAATCAGGGTGAGAAACTGCTGATTGAATATGATGAACGATTCAAGCTTGGCGCGCTTGCGGCTCCGACCCGGGCCGGTTAAGCCGCGAGGCCGCACAGAATAGACGTAGTATCCGGCATGGGAGAAGCGATTGCGCAACTCCTCGGCGGAGCCGGCTACTTGAACCTGCTCCTGGATGCGTCCCCGTTCGTCGGCCAGCTTGACGACAAACTCTGTCATCGGTTTATCGCATTTCTCCTGTGGTGTGGTAAGGGAGCGGGCCTCATCCCTAACGATATCAGTTTGCCGATCATCAGTTTGCCGATCCGGGGCCCTCGAGACCGGCCGGCCCATGGAGGCCGCGGTTCAGAGGCTTTAAAGCGGATTACCTACATGGGGTTAGGAAGTCCGCACTCTGAAAAGCCAATGGAAAGACGCCGGAGGGGGTGCTTCCGCTCGCACCAGGAGCGTGGAAGCCCTGTCGGGAGCTACACCGGCGGCAGCCCATCGACGATCGGGATGCCGGCCGGGGGCTCGAAAACAAAGTCACTGGCCGATACCGGTGCGTTGGGTTGCTGATCCGCAAACGTGAACGCAGTACGGGCGCCATCGGTTTCGGTGATGGCGATCGACTGGATGACGCCGTTAGGCGGCAACTCCCAAAACGACGTTCTGGACTCGCTTTTCCATACCTTTGGGAATGCCGGAAAGCTCTAAACCGGCGGGAGTGCTCGCGAGCGTCAGGTTCCCGAGCTCGCGCTCAAGCTGTGTATGCCCCAGCATAAAACGAAGCGGCGAGCGCAAATCGTCCAATTGAGACGCGGCGAGGCGCTGGACCTGAGCATCGCCCGGCGAGTAGAACCAAGCGTATTTGCCCTCCAGAAGGAAGAGCTTTCCCTGGGGCTCGGCGTAGTTCCAACGCATCTTTCCCGGCTTGCGCAAAAGCATCGTGCCGGTCTCTTTGCGGGAGATGCCCATGCCTTCATAGCTCTCGGTAAAGGTCGTGCGCAGGGAATGGAGAGCGTTGTAATAGGAGTCGACGCGTCGGGCGAGCTCATGAGCGGAGAGATTCGGCTGGGAAGAGCCTGCCGCTTGCGCCCCTGTCGCTTGCGCGAACGAAGAGAGTGTTGCCGAAGAGACGATCAGCGCCAGCAAAACTCTCAACCATGTGTGCGGCAAAGGCCCTATCCACGAACGCCCGGGAACTCCGGCTTTCATTGGATCGCTTGAGTGCAACTGGTGCCGCCCGCGAGGTCGGCTTTGATCTCCCCTGCCTGATCGATGCAAAAGCCCCGGTGCCCGGACTTGCCGACAGATTGAGGTACGGCAGTGGCCTCATAAGAGGTGTACATGTCCTGGTTATTGACCGTGACCTTGGTGCAGTTGACGATATTGAAGGTGTAGCCGGACTTCTGGCCGGTCGCGAGATCGCCTTGCAGCACCTGTGCGGCTTGCGCGCTCGGCGGACCGGCAGTAGAGTTGCCGCCCAATGCGGCGAGAGAGCAAGAGAACCCATTGGCGGGAAAGTTGGTCTGGTATTGAATCTCCGCCTGGTAAATGGCGCGCAACGACTGGATGGCGGAGGTCTCATCCGCCTGGGCCTTCATGCTGATGAAGTTGGGGATCGCGATGAGCATGAGGATGATCATGATGGACATGACGATGAGCAGTTCCATCAAGGTGAAGCCGGCTTGGGCCTGAAGTCTCCAGCCTTTATGGCTGCGATGCGGGATCTCGGTGCTGCTGGTCTGAGTCATGGATTTTTTCTCGCGCTCTTCGGGCAGAGGTCTCGATCTCGCCACTCGCCCCTCTTACGCAAATCTACGCTCCAAGTCTATCAAGACCGGGGTCTATCAAGATCGGGATTCATCCCGATCGGGCGCAACACCTCCCCCGTTCAGAGGCGCATTAGAAGAGACGCGCGGGAGAGGGGAAACGCTCCCTACACCCTCGATGTCGATACGCTCTAGCAGGCAAGCTCGCTACGCTTCACTTTGAGGCCGTCGAGCCGGCCGAGAAGAGTGACGGCGACCTTCTCGGGTGCGAAAAGAAAGTTGGCCATCTCCATCACCTGCTCGCTCGAGACGGTCTCAACCAAATCCATGATCTCATCCACGCTGAAGAAGTGTTCGAAGTACATCTCCTGGCGAGCGAGATTGGACATCCGCGACATGGAGCTTTCAAGACCGAGAATGATGTTGCCCTTGAGCTGATCCTTGGCGCGGCGGAGTTCTTCTTCGGGGAGGAGCTCGCGCTTGAGGCGCCGAATCTCGTTCATGATCAGATCGACGACCTGAAGGCAGCGGTCCGAGGAGGTGCCGGCGTAGACGCACAGCGAACCGGTATCGCGGTATGGATTGAGGTCGCTGAAGATCGAATATGCCAGGCCGCGCTCCTCGCGCACGGTCTGAAAGAGCCGGGAGCTCATGCCACCGCCGAGCACGGTGTTCAACACCAGCGTCACATAGCGCAAATCATGGGCCATTGGCTGCGATGGCACCCCCAGGCAGAGTTGCACCTGTTCGAGAGCCTTCTTATTGCGCAGCGTAATCCTGGCCGCCGGACGCGGCATGGTCTCGGGAGGTGGGCCCCCCGCGGGCAAGAGATGCGCGAAGCGTTGCGAAACCAGATCGGCGAAGTGATCATGCTCCAGGTTCCCGGCTGCGGAAAGCACCATGCTGTGACCGGAAAAATGCTTGCCGTAATAGTCGAAGAGGGTCTGCTGCTCAAAGCGCCGCACCGTCTCTTTGGTTCCGAGGATCGGCTTGCCGAGCGGATGGTCCTTCCAGAAATTCTGGGTGAAGATCTCATGGACCAGGTAGTCGGGATTGTCCTCGTCCATCTTGATCTCTTCTAAAATCACTCCACGCTCACGACGAATGTCCTCCTCGTTGAAGACAGGGTTCAGGACCAGGTCGGAGAGGATGTCGAGCGCCGTGGGAACATGCTCATCGAGAACCTTGATGTTGAAGCAAATCGTTTCCTTGCCGGTGAAGGCATCGAGATTACCGCCGATCGCGTCGACTTCGCGCGCAATGCTCTGCGCGGTGCGGGAGCGTGTGCCCTTGAAAACCATGTGCTCAACGAAATGAGAGATGCCGTTGACCTCGGGCAGCTCGTGGCGCGAGCCTGCCCGGATCCACACACCCATGGCGACGGAGCGAATGTGCTCCATGCGCTCGGTCAACACGGTTAAGCCGTTCGCCAGGATCGTGCGTCGAATGTTTCGCTCAGTCACCATTTAAGTCTATTCAAGTTTAACGGTTTTCCGGGCGCCAACGGCGAACCGAGGCTCCAAGCCTCATGTTGGAGAGACATCTTCGGATCAGGTGCTATCTTCGAAGGAGGCTTGCTGCCGCCAAAACGATGCCTTGTAGGGACCAACCCGTTGGAGTATTAGACGCGGCAGCGAAGCCTACCGGTAGGAATCTTTTTGGCCTTTCCCATGAACAACTTACAGCTGTAATGTCGGGTTTTGGCCAACCCGCCTACCGGGCTGATCAACTGCTGGAGGCAATGTTTCGCCAAGGGATCGGATCGCTTGAGTGGGTGACGACTCTTCCGCGCGCCCTAAGGGAAGAAATGGCGAAACAGGGCTGGCAAATCTCTATCCCTAAAATTCTGGAAACCTTCCGCTCCTTAGACGGGACGGAGAGATATCTCGTCCTGTGCGGCGACGGTGAGACGGTAGAGACTGTCTGGATGCCCGAGGGCGACGGCGGCGAGCAGGGAGACGGCAGCGGGGAAGAGCCGGTGATTGGTTCCGCAAGCGAAGCCGCGCCGCGATCCACATCTCAACCAGCCAGGTCTCAGCGATCGACGATCTGCATCTCCAGCCAGGTAGGTTGCGCGGTGAACTGCCACTTCTGCTTGACGGCGCAACTGGGCCTCAAGAGGAACCTGTCGGCGGGCGAGATTGCCGGCCAAGTCGTGGCTGTTCTTGCCCGGCACGCGGTCGAGATCGGGCGCGACCGGATCAACCTCGTTTTCATGGGCATGGGCGAGCCGTTTCTGAACTATGACGAGTTCATGGCCGCGGTGCGCTTGCTGGTTGGCCAAACGGGCATTGCCGAGTCGCGGATGACGGTATCGACCTCCGGGATCGTGCCCGGCCTTCTTCGTTTTGCCCAGGAACCGGTGCGGCCCAAGCTGGCCATCAGTCTCAATGCGAGCAACGATCGAGTGCGGGAAGCGATTATGCCGGTTACCCGCAAATGGAGAATCGAAGAGGTGATACGCGCCGCCTGCGAACTTTGTCTGCGCCCCCGGGAGCGGGTGACCTTTGAATATGTGCTTCTGGGCGGGGTGAACGACAGCCTGGAGCATGCGGAAGAATTGGCCCGGCTGGTCCGGCGCGTACCCTTGCCTGCCAAGGTCAATTTGATCGCGTGGAACCCCGGTCCGGGGACCCCATATGCCGCCCCCTCGGAGGGCTCTGTGGAAGCGTTTCAGAGGAGAGTCATCGAGGGGGGGATTCCGGCATTCGTACGCCGGCCGCGGGGACGGGATATCTATGCAGCCTGCGGCCAGTTGAAGCGTACCGTGACGCTTCCCTAGAGAACGCCTGGACCTCTCATTCCAAACGAGAACTTCATTTTATGGCTTGGCAAGGGCGAGTTGAAGAAGGGCCTGGGTGACGCGGCCCGACGCATGACGGAGCACGTCTCCCTCCGCGGCAAAGTCGCCGGTCACGCAGCGAACGCCCAACGCCTCGATACGATCGATGTCGGCTTCGATTGGCGCGGCGCTCTCGCTGGCATAGCGGTCAAGCAGGTTTTGCGAGACGGGCGCTGTGTTGACCAACGCATAGTCGAAGATGGGCCACCGCGTATGCTCGTAAATCCGCTCGATGTGCTGGGATGCGGTCAGGCCCAAGCTCTCATTGGCCTGGGTCATCAGATTGCAAACGAAGATACGAACCGCCTTGGAAGCGGCCAGAGCTTCGGGGATTCCCTTGACAAGCATGTTGGTAATCAGGCTGGTGAAGAGCGAACCGGGGCCTACGGTGATGAGGTTGGCTCGCTCAATGGCTTCGAGGGTCTCAGGCAGCGGCTCCGCTTCGGCCGGCTCGAGCATCAGTTCGACGATGTGCAGCCGGCTCGCGGTGATGTTCGTCTCACCGTGAACGATCGAGCCATCCTGCATCCGGGCGGCAAGGGAAACGTTGGCGGTGGTGGCTGGGTAGATATGGCCGCGGGTGGCCAGAACCTGCGATGAAAGCTTGATGGCTTGGGCAAAGTCGCCCGTAATCTCCGACAGCGCCGCCACGAAGAGATTGCCAAAGCTGTGGCCTTCGAGACCCTCGCCCGATTTGAAGCGGTGGCGAAAGAGGCGGGAAAGAAGATGTTCGTCCTCTGACAGGGCGACCATACAGTTGCGCAGATCGCCGGGAGGCAGCATATTGAAGCCGCGCCGCAGACGGCCGCTGGAGCCGCCGTCATCGGTGACTGTCACCACGGCGGCGAGGCTATCGATGAGGCAGGGCGATCCCTCGCAGTCGGGGGGAGCGGCGTTTGGAGAGACAACATAATGGCGGAACCCGCGCAGCAGGGTGGAAAGACCGGTGCCCCCGCCAATCGCGACGACCCGGATGCTCGGCGGAGCGGAGGGAGCGGGCTTAGTTGTGCTGGTTGGCTTCCGTAGCGGAGGGGTTCCGGATTTCACCATTGAACAGCCTCTCGGGCTGCCGCCACTCCATCTTTGCCGGTCGAGAGCATTGCCCGTTCCTGTTCAAAGCGGCCCCGCCGCGCGCCGGACGCGAGAGGCTTATGGAACCTGAACCTATGGAACCTCGGGGTAGAGCAACTCGGTAAAACGAGGATCATCAGCCATATCCTGGAAGTCGGAATCGCTACGCGCCTGGATGCGGTTACGCGGATTGAGTTCAATCGCCTTGGCAAGGTGTTCCAGGCAGCCTTCGGTCTGGCCGGTCATACTCTCCAGAATGGCGAGCCCATAGTAGGCATAGTCCGCGTTGTTGTTGAATTTAAGGATATTCCCGAACTGGTTCCGGGCTTCGTCGTAAAACCCGGTATTCAAGAGGGAAATGGCATAGTCGTATTGCTCCTCCGTGTTGTTGAAGGAGAGACTGTTCGACCGCCCGTGCCGCTCGCAGGCTATGAGATAGACGCGGGCTCGCTCGATTAGCTCGGCAGGCGCATCTTTGCTGAGCTTTTCAAAAGCCGCGCGGGCTTTATCGTATTTGCCCTCCTGCATCCACTGCAAAGCGGCTTGATACTCGCTGAAGGACTTTTGCTGAGAGGGATTGGGCGCGATGTGCGCTTTTCCGGCGATGGTGCGGGGAGTGCGGCGGCCGCCAAGGCCCTGTCCTGCATTTTGCATATCGAATCTTCCTTCTCCTTCAGGGGACAGGAGCAGAATCCAATTGGAACGACTCGCGGACGGCTTCTAGAACGCCGATCCGTAAGCATCTATCGATTTTACCGTTTTGCCGATTCCGGCATTCGGACGGTCCGCTCAGAGTATCACTAGAACTCGCTGTTATACGCAGAGAGCGCGGCTCCGTCAACCAGGCAAAGCATAACAGGCTCTAGGAGCCTGTTGAATAACAGTATCGCTCAACCGGCAACAGTGGCTGAGAGTGGATCTTCACGAGTGCAAGGAATAGACCGCTGGATTCAGCGCGGGATCGTTGTACATCTTAAGTTGGCGATAGAGCCTGAAGCGCCGCTGCCCCGCGAGCACCTGCTGCCATAGCCTGCCGAGCGAACCGGCCAGATCGTCTCGTTGTTCGCCGAGGATGAGCAAGCGCTGGCGATTGCGTTCGTCGTGCCCGGGCGGAGCCTGCGGCCGGTCGATCTCCTGTTGCGTGTGGAAGATCTTAAGAGAAAGAATGGAGAGCCGGTCGATGATGAGACCAGGGCTTTCGGAATGGAGCTCGGCCTCTTGTTTTGGTAAATTCTGCTGAGCCAGAATATCCAGAAGGAGGGCGTCGCCCCGTTCGGTCAGATCGTTGCGGCGCTGGTTGGTGGAGTCGATGAAGCGCTTGATGCGCGCTAACTCTTCATCGCTCGCCCCGGGCGCGCGCGCGGAGTCCTCGGCATGCCAAAGCTCAAAATTGGTGAGGTGCTGCTCGGCCACCGCCAGCTCCAGAGCCGCTGACAAAGAAGGCACGGCAGGCGTGCTTCGATGCCAGGCCGCCGTCAATCCATCCTGCAGCGCGACCAACCCGGCAGCGCTGTCATTGAAGAGGTTGATCTGGGAGGCGCTGAGCATACCTTAAATAACAGGCTTTGGACGTGGTGAGCTCGCCGGGAATCGAACCCGGGACCCACGCATTAAAAGTGCGTTGCTCTACCAACTGAGCTACGAGCTCGTTCCGCTATGGTTAGAAAATAACACAAGCGCTTTCCATCGAATGACCGCGGCGGATTGCGCATGCCGGCCGATTCCGTTGTCCTTCTCGAGCCCCTGCGGGCGGTGAGTAAACTTCGCTCCCCGAACTCCGCTCTTTCGCGTAGACTTGAGAGCAACTCCGAGCCGGGAGCGCACCTTCCCTGCCGGCAACGTTCTTGTTCCCTGGGCTCTTCCCGCAGCGTCAAATTTCCTCCCCCCGCATGCATCTAAAGCGTCTGAGCCTGCTCTTCGGAACGGGGTCGTTCGGCGAGGCCTGTTTTGGATCTTTAGTTTTGGATCCCTGTTTTGGATTTTTTTGATGATTGGTGAGCCAATGATGGACAGTAAACCAAGCCAAGGTCCGGAAAGTATCGGGTCGCTCTATTCCTCGGCCAATCTCCACGGCGCGGTGTATCGGACCTTTTCCGCCTCGCGCATCGATGCGCGCGCGCGGTTTCGTTATCGAGTGTTGCGGGAAGAGAAAGAAGCGTCCGAGACCGCGCAGGAGCGAACCTTCGAACCTCGGCCGAGCCTTAACGTGGGCGGCGCTCGAGAGGCGCCTCTCTCCACTTCCTCTTCCAGCTCTCAGCCTCTTTCTGAATCTCATTCACCTTCCATCCATACTGAGCCGCATACCGAGCCGCGGCCTCAGAAGGAACTTGCTGCTGCGGTGGCCTCGCCAGAGGATGAGCCGGCGGCGATATCTACGGCGGCGCCACAGAAGATACAGCCGCCTGCTCCCGAGGAGGATCTCTCGTTCCGGCCGAGGCCGCAGTGGCTCGATCCCGGCCAAGGCAGCCCGGGCGGCGGCATAGACGCCGGGGATGAGACGCTGCAGCGCGCCAAGGAGCGCGTGGCCTCCCGTTGGTTCGCGCTCAAAGATCTTTTCACCCACTCCACTCCGGCAGCGGAACGACCGGGCGAGCAACAACGGGAACGGCGCGTGCCTGTGATCGCGATCTTTTCCTTTGCCGGCGGCGTAGGGAAGACTAGCCTCATCGCCACCCTCGGCCGGGCTCTGGCCAGTCACGGCGAGCGCGTTTTATTGGCGGACACGACACCCTTTGGGCTGCTGCCCTTCTACTTTGGCGCCCGCGATCTCAAGGCCGGCGTTGTCCGGACTTTTGCACCGCCCAACAACAGCAGCGACGCACCGGTTGACGTGGTGACATTGGACGACGCCGAGCAAGACCGGCTGGCGGAGGTTCTTCTGCTCGATGGGCAGCGCCACCAGCGCATTCTGGTCGATGTCCAAACCGCCTCGGAAGCTGTGGTGCGCAGCCTGTTTCCGCTTATGCCAACGGTGTTGGCGCCACTTCTTCCGGAGATGAACTCGGTGGTGAGCGTGAATGCGATTGAAAACGTCTTTTCGAGTCCGGAGGGCGCGGCAAGGCAGAACATCAAGCCCATTTACCTGCTGAATCAATTCGACGCGTCGTTGCCGCTGCACGTCGATGTCCGGGAGATTCTTCAGGAGCAGTTAGGCGATCGCCTGCTGCCGTTCGTCGTGCGGCAGAGCCCCGCGGTAAGCGAGGCCCTGGCTGAAGGAATGACGGTGGTCGACTACGCGCCGGGCTCTTCCGCGGCGGAAGACTATATCCGCTTGGCCGATTGGTTCAGAAGTGTCGCTGCGCCAGCGGAAGATTATCGCGGAGTGCGCTGGAGCGAACGCTAGAGGCTGCGCGGCTCGGGTCTCGAGGCTAGACTTACTTCTTGCGGTTCATCGGGACAACCTGCACGGTGGTGTCGCGGGCCTCTGAAAGAAAGCGATTGATCACTGAGCCGCGCAGCAGAATGTCCAACCGCGTGCGCGCGGATTGACCGAAGATCACGTGCGAGATGTTCTCCCGCTGCGCAAATTGGATCAGCGCATCGGCAATCTTCTTGTCCTTCAGGATCACGACGTGTGCTCCCAGATCGCGGGCCAGGCGCTGGTAGTCCTCGATGCGCTGATATGCCTCCGGATCAGCGCGGCTCGGGTCTTCATCCGGCGACTCGATACGCACGGCATACCAGTTGGTGGCGAGCCGGCCGGCAATCCGCGCTCCCAACCGCAGCAGCCGTTCGGTTCCGGGACGAGATGAGATGCAGACCATCACCTTTTCCGGCAGGGGAGCCTGTTCGAGCCCCTGGCTTCTGCGGTACTCGGCGGCGCGAGAGCCCACCTCTTCGGCCGTGGTGCGCAAGGCCAGCTCGCGCAGCATGTTGAGGTTGCCCTTGCGGAAGAAGTTAGCCAGCGACTGCTCGATCTTCTCGGCGGCATAGATCTTGCCCTGCTTGAGTCTCGAGCGCAGCTCCTCTACCGTAACGTCGACGTTGACAAGCTCATCGGCACGCTTGAGCAGGCTATCCGGCACTGTCTCCCGGATGACGGCATTGGCGGAGCGGGAAACCGAGTCATTGAGCGTTTCAATGTGTTGCACGTTGATGGCGGTCATCACATTGATACCGGCGTCGAGCAGGTCCAGCACGTCCTCGTAGCGCTTGCGGTTTCTCGACCCAGGCACGTTGGTATGCGCCAGCTCATCCACGATGCAGGTGTTGGGATGCCGTTTGAGTATGGCACCGAGGTCCATCTCCTCTAAGGTCACGGAGCGGTAGGGGATGGTGCGCCGGGGAATGACTTCGAGGTCCTTAATCTGAGCTTCGGTGTCGCTTCTGCCGTGTGACTCGATCAGCCCAATGACGATGTCGACGCCCTGCTTCTTCAATAGCTGGGCATCTTCGAGCATCTGGAAGGTCTTGCCGACGCCGGGCGCAGCGCCGAGATAAATCCGCAGCCTGCCCGGCTCATCAGCGTCGTGGCCTATTTCCGTCGAGAGGTCTGTCATAGCGGGAGCTAGCCAACCTCGATCGGATGGCGCGTGCTGACCGCTGTGGCAACCGGCAGCGTGAAGCTGAAGGTAGTTCCTCCGCCAAAATGGCTCTCGACGGAAACCTGGCCGCCGAGCAATTCGACCAACCGGCGCACCAAGGCGAGCCCCAACCCGGTGCCGCCATCGTGGGAGCTGTTAAAGCGGCCAAAGATCCTCGGCAAACGCTCCGGCTCGATGCCGCGGCCTGAGTCGCGGACGAAGAACTGTACCTTATCCCCGTGTTCTTGCGCCTGCAACAGGATGCTTCCGCCTTCCGGAGAATAGCGCACCGCGTTGCTCAGCAGATTGTCCATGATGCTGCGCAAGGCGCGGCGATCTCCGTTGACATGCGAGAGATCGCTGAATGCCTGGATCTCAATGTCGATATTCTTTTTGCGCGCCTCATCGCGGTTGCGGGTGTAGGCATCGCGGAGAATATCGATGGGACGAACGCGGTCGATGCGGAGCTCGCGGCGGCCAGTGTCCAGTTCAGAGACCTCGATCAGATCCGACATCAGATCGTTGAGGCGCTCCGCCGATTCCTCGGCTCCATGGATCAGGTCGTTCTGTAAGGGGCGCAGCTCCCCGGCAAACCCCTTCGTGAGCGTGTAGAGGCTGAGTCGAAGCTGCTCGAGCGGTTGGCGGAGTTTCTGCGAAGCGACGGTGAGAAAGCGCGTCTTAAAGCGGTCGATGTCCTGCATTTCTGTTATGTCTTCGAGCACGCTAACCGCCCCCAGCAGCTTACCTTCAAGGTTGCGCATCGGTGTGGTGCGTAGACGGTAGTTGCGCTCCGCCTGGCCGATCTTCATCGGCAGAATCGCCGCTTGGCCTTCGTTCGCGATCGAGCGCTGCATTGACACAGCCTCGCGAACCGCCAGCAGGATCCTGTCTCCGCCCGGGGTATTGGTCAGCGCCATACTGTCGACGGCAGCGTCGCCGAGAATGGCGCGGGCCGCCGCGTTGAGCTTGAGGACCTGGCCCTTTGCATCGGTGACAATGACCGGTTCGAAGATCGACTGAACCACGGCGTCTGAGAGTTGGTGTGCCAACTCTTTATGCCCCGACTCGGTCTCGCGCAGATCGCGGAGTTGGACTGCCATGCGGTTGATCTCGGCGGCGATGATGCCCAGATCGCCCTGAGGATGCCATTCCACGCGGTGCTCGAGATCACCCGCGCCAATGCGGCGCGCGGCCGCGGCCACGCGGTGTAAGGGACCGATGATGGCGATGAAAAACCCGGCAGAGATCAAGAGGCCGAGAAATGCTTCGGTGACCATCCGGGTCGTTGCCTGTTGGGCAAGCCGATTGCGTATTTCCGCGGCCTGGACGGCTGAGTAGGCTGTTTGCCGATCGAGAGCAGCCGCACGGTGGAGCGACCTGACGCTATTGAGGCCAGCGCCCACCAGCAGCGCGAGAAGGAGTGCGTAGCCGATGATTAAGCGCTGGTAGATGGTCAACATAAAGCTGCTCTCTCGAGGGCTAATTCCTACCTTAAGTTATAGGGCGGACAGCTGCCGTCCTACAAAGGTTAATAATAGGCTCTGAGCCGGCAGACTCTCACTGCTCTGTTGCGGTATGGACAAGGGAATGCAGTACTGGCCTGGACGGGCAACAGAATCCAGGTTGCGCCCAGGGGTGTGAGCCGCGCCTCGCGCTCTTGATCCGTGGCACGGTCAACGCCACGCGTAGCCTGGAGCTCGCGCCACCAGGGCTCGGCGGCGGCGGGAAAAATGGAAGCGACGCCTCCGTCCTTATACCAATCGGCCAGGGCGCTTCTTTCAGCCACCGCGCGAAAACCCTGTGAGTCTTCGCCCGGATCTTCGATGTAGCCGGCGTCCATCGCGAAGACCGCATTTTCCGGGGTATTGGCGCGAATCCATTGAAATGCCTGCTCCCACTGATTGCGCGACAGAAGGCCGGGCCATTCCACGTGATTGGAGGCTGGATAGGTCAGCATCTGGCCGGCAAAGATGGCTCCGAGCACCACGCAATAGACGGCATACCACAAACGGTTCCGGGTAAGAGATCCAAGCAAGCCTCCAGCCAGCAATACACCGACAACATAAATCATGTGGAAAGTGCGGAGCACCTGCAGCCGAGCCAACATCAGGCTTCCTCCGCGGTGTACAAAGCACAGGGCCACGAGGAGAGCGCAAGCGCCTACGGCGGTCGAAGCAATCGAGAGCGAGCTCACGGCGCTTTTCGCGCGGCTGCGCCAGGCCGCGATCAGCATCAATAACAGAGGGAAAAAAACGCCAGGATACTCGTACCACTCCCAGGTCGAAAGAAAGAAGTAGGAGCGGCTGAGAGCGGCTTGACTGTATGCGAGGTCGAGCGGGACGGAGCGCGTTGCCCAGAAGATCGCTGCCGAACCTACAAAGCCGAGGCTCGAAAAAGCCGCGATGGATCGCCACATTCGGCGTTCGGCAAGCGCGAGCATCGCCAGAAAAATGGCGGCAAAGCCTGCCATGAGGGGGTGGACCAAAGTTGCCAGGGCAAGCCAAAGCGCTGCCTCTACCCATGCTCCGCCGAGCACCGCGGCCAGCGCGAAAAGCGTAAGGGGAGTCGAAAAGGAGCGCGCCGTGACATACGGATCCATGATGAACAGAGAAGTGCCCGCGACGGGCAGAGTGAAGCAGCAGGCGCCAAGCAGCACCGCGCCCCACCGGGAGACCGGGTCGGCAAAGATCTTCCTGGCCACTCTCGAGCATCCGAGGAGGAAGAGAAAAATGGAGAGGAGCTGGCAGGCGAGAAGCAGATCCGGCAGGGAAATAGGACCATATCGAACCACGCCTGCGAGAAGGTGCGCAAAAACTGATAGTTGCGTGTGCGATTGAACGAAGACAGCATCGGAGCGGTAGAGGTTGGGATCGACTAGCTTCTTGATGCCCTCCGTATAGATAGCGCCATCGTCGGCAGAGGGGTGATACCCGTTGACCAGAAATACGAGTGGCGTGAGCAGAGCCAGGATGAGAACCGGGCGCCGGTCAAAAAATTCACTGTGAAAACGCCATCCAGTTTGAACATCCGGATGTTTTTGGGCGAGGTGAGTCAAACAGGTTTCGTTCAATTCCTCTTCCTGTGCAGGTTCAGAGACAGTGTATGCCGGGTTTGGCAGTCCGCTCATCGCTTCTGGTAGCGGCGCAACACATCTTCGAGGGTGATGATGCCCTCGAGGTTTCCTTTGCTGGCGCGATTTTGGATGGGCAACACCTTCCACCGCGCACAATACGGGATCGCGCTGTCGAGCGGGAGATCGGGAAAGAGTGCGGGGGTCCGGTCCGGTTTGAGGACGGTCTCAATCCAGGCCTCCGGAGCGGCGATGGCCGCAGTCGCAGTAAGCTCATCCCGCGTCATCGAATACCAACTGCCGTCGGGGAGCTTGATCAGCAACGCGGGAGCGTCGACGGCGGCTACTTCGCTGGCAACCTTCCCGATCGACTCGGAACCGCTAAAGATAGGCAGAGTCGCCGGCCGGAGAGCGTCCTCGAGGTGCAGAATGCTCTCTTCCCGCTGCTCTTCCATCGACGGCAGATAGAGGCCGTCCTGGTGCGTGAGCGTTTCAAATATTGGAACCGGCTGTAGGCTGCGGGCCAGTAGGTAGGCAATGGTATTGGCAAGAATTACCGGCAGGACGATCGAGTAATTGCCACTGACCTCGATCACCATGAAGACCGAGGTCAGCGGAGCGCGCAGAAACCCGGCAAAAAGCACGCCCATGCCGACCAGTGCGTAGGAGCCGATAGAGGAGATAGCGAAGTGGGGAAAGAAAACCTTCTCGAAGGTGCCGACCGAAGCTCCCAGCATAGCTCCGATAAACAGTGTAGGAGCGAACATACCGCCCGGTGTGCCGCTCGAGAATGAGAGCGTCGTCGCGAGAATCTTGAGCAACCCGAGAACAAGCAGGAACTTCCAGGTGAATTGGCCATGCATCGCCCGATCGATCGCGCCGTATCCGGCCCCCATCACTTCGGGGGCGCCAAGATACCCGATCGCTCCCACCATGAGGCCGGCGAGCGCCGGTTGGCCAAACATTGTCCAGCGCGGAAGGCGGCAAAGCCGGGGACGGAGATAGCCAAGCGTCTTCGAGAAGATCAGCGCGGCAACCCCTCCCAAGACGCCGAGGATGGTATATGCCAGCAGCTCGCGGGGATCTTTGAGGCTGACGGAGGGAATACGGAACATCGGTTCCGGGCCCCAGAACCAACGCGCGACGACCACGCTTGAAAACGCGGAGAGCACGATCGAGCCGAGGACCGCGGCACTCCACTGTCCAATGACTTCTTCCACCACGTAAATGATGGCGGAGATCGGCGCGTTGAAGGCGGCGGCGAGGCCGGCGGCAGCGCCAATGGGGGCAAACATGCGCACCCGTTCGCGAGAGAGCCGCAGACGGCGGCTGATCATCGACGCCACTCCTGCTCCTATCTGGAGCGATGGATCTTCCGGCCCCAGGGAGAAGCCGCCGCCAATGGCCAGCGCTGAAGTGATGAATTTGCCGACGACGGTTCTGAAGGAGATATAGCCGTTGTAGATATAAAGCGCCGCTTTGGTTTGGTTGATCCCGCTCCCGGTGACCTTGGGAAAGACGAGCTGGACGAGTGCGGCGACGAGCAGCCCGGCCGCCAGGGGCACGAAGAGAAGACGGAGCTGGCCAGGGTGGGGCGCCGAACCGAGCGCGAGCACCTGAAACCAACTGATGGCCACGCGAAAGCTCACTACCAGGAGACCGGAAATAACCCCGATGAAGATCGAAAGCATCAGAAAGAGGTGTTCATCGCGATTCGGCGCCAGCTTTTGAATATCGGGAGGATTGGGCGTGTAGGCTTCCGCCGATTGCTTCTCCCTGACATCCACGCTGACATCCAGGCTCGGATCTACTTTCAACTCGCTCATTTCTCGTCCACGGCCTCGGGTGCTTGCGCAATCTTCAATAGAAGGGCGTCGTCTCCAGATGGCGATCCACATACCTGCTGTGTGACCACTTCCGTGTCATAGATGAGTTGAATTTCCGTTTGGGTCAGGTCCGGATCGCTTTCGAGTGCGCCAACTGTGAGCCTTGCCTGTTGCTGCTCCCAGCGATCCGCGAGGGGGCCTAGCGGACCGGCAGAGGGCGGAGCCGGCAAAGGGGCGCCTTTCGCCGCATCGGCTGTATGACGTTTGAAATGAGAAGTCAGGCTAGCCAGGGGTCCTTTGGGTTTGGCCTGGATACCGGTCGAGGGCAGGCCGCCGGGCACGCTGTTCACCTGAGCCGCGCTGTTGCTTTGCATGCAGTTGTCAAACCTCTGTTGAGCGATCTCCCGATCGGCAAGAATGCGCTCGCTCCGGGTGCGTAGGCTGAGGTCGGAGGAGGGGTAGAGCTCGAGCAAACGGTCGGAGTCGCGCAGCAGGTCGCGGTATTGCGCAAGCGCCTGGCCGGCCTGCTGTTCCGCGCCAGGGGAATTCAAGGCTCGTTCGAGATATTGTTTTGCCTCGAGCGCATGGCCCAATGCATAGGCAGTGCGGGCGGCTCCTTCGAGCCCGGCCAGCGAGGATGTTTGACGCGCCAGGACGGACTTGTACAGGCGCAGCGCGTTTGCCGGGTCCTCTGCCGTTTCCATCAATGGCGCAATCTCGAGCTTCGTACCGGTGTCGTCCTCCGGGGCATTTCCCTCGGCGGTCAGCAATTGGCTACGGGCTCGATCGTAGAGGCCGAGGGAGAGGAGATATCGGGTGAGCTCAATGCGAACCTCTCGGCGGCGCAGGTCGCCGTTTGCTTCCCAGGTCCCATAGATAGCGCGATTATAGTAATCGAGCGCTTCGGCTGAGTTGCCCTGCCGCTCTGCCAGCCGGGCGAGCTCGAGGTTGATGATCCCGCTGCCGGGTTCGCTCTCCGCGAGAGTGCTGAAGTAGGCAACGGCTTCCTGAGTGTGGCCGGCCGAGGCGAGCGCCTCCGCCAGGTTGATCTGGATGTTCTGTTGGCCTGGTGCATAGGCGAGCGCGGAACGGAGGGCATCGATGGCCGCCTCAGGTTGGCCACGGTCTAAAGCCGAGGTTCCCCGCGCCAGCCAACGGCGCGCCAGCTCCGCCTGGTGGGATGCATAGGACTGATAGAAGGTATTGGTGACCAGGGCGAGCAAAACTGTAATCACGAAAAGAACAGTCAGGGACAGTGCGTCGGAGAGGAGAAGCCGCCGCCGCGCGGCGCGGTCGGCCGCGCTCAACGGAGATTTAAGCCCAAGGAACCCCATTAATCTACTCTACCGTGATCGGACGCCAGAAGAGGAGAGTCGTCCGATAAGCCATGGAAGCGGGTTTCATGTGCTCGACCGAAGCCGCGGACGCGTATACGAGACAGCTTCTAGGGTGAACCGCGTAGTTGCTGATTCTTGATGACCAGCTCCGCGACCAGGCGATTCAAACGGCGATTTTCCATCTCCAGTTCGGCGAGCCGGGAGCTTTCCCATCCCTCGGCCGCTTCCGGACGCATGCCCGGAAAGCCAGTTTGCGATTCCGGCTTTTGGGGCGTCTCCAGATGTTTGTCCTCTGTCTGCTTCATTCCGTAAACCCTTTTCATTCTTCGCTAGCCTTGGGCTTCTGGGGACGGCGCGGAGCGTCCGCATGGGTTCCACATTCCCGCACGCAACTTCTCGCGTTGCTCCGGGGTCATGTTCTCCCAGCGGGCCCTCATGCGGCCCCTCCAATGTCCGCGGCGGCCGCCTTGGCCATGAAAGCCGCCGAAGAGAATCTTGCTAAGAACAAACAGCCCAAGGCCTTGCCAAAAGGTGATCGAATGCCACCCGAAGAGCGCCGGCATCAACCAATTCCACAAGCCCTCGACCACAAAGCCAAAGACAATGCTCGCGAGCGCGATCCATAGCAAGATCTTCAGTCCCCTGAGTAAAAAATGCCTTTTCATTCCGCTGCCTCTCATCGCTTCACAAAATCGTTGTAAATCTTCCGCAATCGCCGGCGAAGGTGCAACACTGCATATCGCTTACGCGAGAGCAGAGTATTCAAACTCACGCCGGTTTCCTCTGCGAGATCCTTAAAGCTGACCCCCATCCATTCGTGAGCGATAAAGACTTCGCTCTGTTCCGGAGGAAGTTCATCGAGCGCCTCGTCCAGGGCGTCGAACAACAAGTTCCTGGCATACGCAGCCTCCGGCCCGGCGTCGGCCGAGGGCAGCAGGTCCTCAAGGTCAAGTTCATCTCCATCCTCCGTGGTCACAACGTGAGCGCTGAGCGGCTCCGTCTTCTTCTTGCGGAAGCGGTCGATGATCCGATTTCTGGCGACGCGAAAGAGCCACGCGGTCACCTCTTCCACCGGCTTCATCAGCCGGTAAGACTCGATGAGCTGGTAAAAGACGTCCTGCAGAATGTCCTCGGCATCCTCGCGGTCCGGCACGCGCTTGCGGATGAAGTTGCGCAGCCTCGCCTGGTCCCTTTTGATCGTCTCCGAGATGGATCGGTCCTGCTCGACGATCGGCCAGTCCATATTTGCCATTTCCTTCATCTACTTATGTAGTACGGATGACGAAGGCAAATATTTTGAGAATTGTCGATCCGCTGCGCTTTTTGCGCGGAAACTCCGGTCATGCGAAGGGCGAAGCGCCTTCCGAAACGCCTCTTGTCTTTGTGTTCGTGTAGCGATACACTTTACATTGTGATCAAGAGCTTCCGCCACCGCGGCATCGAAGCGTTCTTTGAAACAGGATCGAAGGCCGGGATTCAACCTGCTCATGCCAAACGACTCAGGCTGCAACTCACTCGGCTCAATGCATCTACGGGGCCGGGCGACATGAACTCTCCCGGCTGGCGGCTTCATCCGCTCACGGCCGATTTATTCGGTCACTGGGCGGTAAACGTAAGCGGGAACTGGCGGCTAACCTTTGCCTTTGAAGGGGCGGACGCAATCCTCGTTGATTATCGGGACTACCACTAGGAGGAAGAAGTCATGCGTATGCACAATCCAGCCCACCCGGGAGAGGTGCTGCGGGAACACATGGGAGAGATGCCGGTCAACAAGCTCGCTGCTCACTTGGGCATCTCGCGCGTCACGCTCTCGCGGGTACTGAATGGAAGCTCGGGAATATCGGCGGCGATGGCGCTCAAGCTCTCTGAGGCTCTGGGAACTTCGCCAGAGCTATGGCTGAACATGCAAACCCAATACGACCTATGGCGGGCTTCCAGGAACCGACGGAAGAAAATAGAGCCCATTTGATTGCCGCTTAGCTTGATTGCCGCTTAGCGGCTCCCGACGCAAACCCGGGCGGTGAGGACCACCAGGGCAATCCATAAAAGATCCGCGCCCAGCAGATGCATGATTTGCATCCAGACTGGGGCAAGCAGCAGAACATCGGCCAAACCCAGGCTATATTGCAGAAGCAGAAGAAGCACCACAACCAAACCCAACCCGCGGTTCCCAAGCCGCGACCCGCGGAAGACCGTGCCGACGACCAGCCAGCAGATGAAAAGACCCGCGATCGTCGCGCTGAGAGGATGGATGAACCGTAGCCGCAGCAACCAGCTGCTTTGCTGCGAGAACTCCGCGGTGAATGCGGCGCGGAGCGTGGCCGCCGGGTAGAGTGTGTCTCCCAAGGCAGCGAGCGAGCCGCTCACTCCGACCCCGAGCGTAGCGGCCAAGCCCACCGCACCGAGGGCGAGATGCGAATAACGCACTGTGCCGCGCAAGAAATCCCTTCGGCGCGAAGAGAAATGGGCACAGAGCGCAAGCGCCGCCAAGAGGAGCAGGGTGTTGGCCAAGTGCAGGGAGAGATAAACCGCTCGCTCGGGGGAACGGTTATCCGCCGTTAGCTGAAGAAGCACAAGCAAAGCGCCCAGCAGGGCCTCATTGAAGGTGAGCACGGTTGCAGCGACGACGCTCACCCGGGCCAGATGTTTCCGCGGCGTGGAGCGGAAGGTCCATATCAACAATGCCAGAATGGCGATCACCGCGACGCCGCTCGTCATCCTATGGGTAAGCTCAATGATGGTGGCGATTCGCGGATGGGCTTGAATGACCACGCCGTTGCACAGAGGCCAATGATCGCCGCAGCCGGCCCCCGATCCGGTGGCACGGACCAACCCTCCCCAAAGGATCACGGCGATGTTGTAAGCCAGCACGCCCCACGCAAAGCGGCCGAGAAGAACTCTCCCACGCGGCAAGCTCGGTTCCGTGGGGGGCCTAGCCGGAAGTGTCTGGGCCAAACTCATCGCCGTCTCTACCATATATTTTACGCGGGTCGCGAGTCTCAAGGGTCAGAGGGTGGGGAGGCGGTGAGCCGGGAAGATCCATTCATCACCAATCCATTGGGGGCGCCCCATATCTCGATGCAACCACGAATGCGGCGAAGCCGCGTCTGCCTGGACGGCAGGTCCCTGCCTGGATGGCAAATTCCTAGCCTGCTGCCAACTCTTTGGCGCGCTGTGTGGCCCGCATCACGGCCTTGATCAGCGTCACCCGCAGGCCGCCTTCTTCCAACTCCAAGATACCGTCGATGGTACAGCCGGCCGGAGTGGTGACCGCGTCCTTGAGCAGTGCCGGATGGTATCCGGTCTCGAGCACCATCTTGGCCGAGCCCAGAGTGGTTTGCGCCGCCAGAAGCGTAGCGATATCTCTCGGTAGTCCCACTTTCACTCCGGCTTCGGCCAGCGACTCGAGAATGATATAGATGAAAGCCGGCCCGCTGGCCGAGAGACCGGTGACGGCGTCCATATGCTTCTCATCGACCACGACCGTGCGTCCGACCGTCGCGAAGAGCCGCGATGCGATCTCGAGATGCAGCGTCGTGGCATGGCGCCCGGCGCTGAGCGCGGTGATGCCGGCCCCAAGCATGGAGGGGGTATTCGGCATGGAGCGTATGACGGCAATGTTGGTTGCCGCAGCCTTTTCGATGGCCACGGTGTTGACCGAGGCGGCAAAGGAGATGAGGAGCTTTTCCGGGGTGAGGGCGGGCCGGATCTCCTCGACGATCTCGGGAACCGTTATGGGCTTAACCCCGATGAGGATGAGGTCGGCCTCCCGCGCCGCAGCGAGATTGTCGGTCGTCACCTCGATGCCCCACTGAGCGGAGAGCTGCGCGGCTCTCTCCGGATGCTGCACTGTCGCCAGAATCTGCTCCGGCTGGAGCACTTTTGACTTGAGAAAAGCCTGCAGCAGAATCCCGCCCATCTTGCCGGCCCCGAGAATGGCTACCCGGAGACCGTCAAGGGAATCGAAGGTTGCGTTTGTGCTCATGAAAACTCCCGTACCTATTTTTTTGCCGCCTTTTGCTGAGCGATCCAAGAATCCACTCGCTGCTCGAGGATGTCGAGCGGCACTGCTCCAGAATCAAGCACCTCGTCATGAAAAGCGCGAATGTCGAAACTCGTCCCGAGTGCTTGCTGAGCGCGAGCGCGCAGCTCCAGAAACTTGAGCTGTCCCATTTTGTAGCCGAGAGCCTGGGCGGGCCATGCCACGTAGCGGTCGACTTCCGCCTGAACATCGGTGTCGTCGAGCGCGGAGTGCTGGTGGAAATAGTCGACCATTTGCTGGCGGCTCCAATGCTGCGAGTGGACGCCGGTGTCGACTACCAGGCGAATGGCGCGCCAGATGTCTCCCTGTAAGCGTCCATAGTCGCTGTACGGGTCCTGGTAAAAGCCGGCATCTTTGCCAAGTTGCTCCGCATAGAGCCCCCACCCCTCGGTATAGGCGGTGTAGTAGGTGTATTTGCGGAATTCGGGCAGGCCGGTCAGCTCCTGCGCAATCGAGATTTGCAGGTGATGCCCGGGGATCCCTTCATGGTAGGCAATGGCTTCCACGCCGGAGAGCGAGCGGGAAGAGAATTCATAGGTGTTCACGTAGACCGTTCCCGGGCGCGAGCCGTCTGGGGTGCCATGGTCGTAATAGGCGGCGGCCTGCTCCTTCTCCATATAGGCGGGGACAGCCTTAACCACGAGCGGCGCCTTCGGGAGCCGTCCGAAGAGTTGCGGAAGCTTCGGCTGCATTTGGTCGAGATCCGCGCGAAAAGCCCCCAGGAGTTGATCCGCGGACGTGGGCCGGAGCTTGGGATTGTTTTTGACCGCGGCTTCGAGCGATGGGATGTCGGCGAAGCCGAGCTTGTGGGCGATGGCCAGCAGCTGCGCTTCGTCCTGCTTCACCTGATCGAGGCCGAGCTGGTGAATCTGCGCCGGCGTCTCGCTGGTTGTGGTGCTCTGTTTGACAAGGAAGGCATAGTAGGCGTCACCGTCGGGGAGCGCCCATATGCCGGGCTCGGTGCGTCCAGCCGGGATGTATTGCGCCTGGAGAAACTTGCCGAAGCGCGTGTATGCCGGCATTACCGACTGCGTAATCGCCGCCAACAGGTCTTTTTTGATCCGCGCCTGGTCCAGTGCCGGGACAGAGGCGGGAAACTTCTCGAGAGGCAGGGCGAACGGGCTCTCCTGCGGCTTCGCGCCGGTGATCGCATTCACTTGGGAGAGCACTTTTTCGAGCAGGTAGCGGGGAGGGACGCGGTGGTCCTCTATTCCGATGCTCATGTCTTCGGTAATCTGTTCGAAGGCCGTCGGGACCTTCTTAAGACGCTCGATGTAGTCGTCGTAGTCTTTCTGCGCGTCGAATTGGATCTCGGGGACAAGCTGCGGCAGATCCGTTTGCAAGCCGTAGAACTGATTGACCGGCATCTCCCAAGGCTTGAACCTCGCTTCTTCCTGTTCTTCGATCAGCTGGCGCATCATGAGCTCTTTGCTCAGATCTTCCTGGTCTGACATCCCAACCGTGTCTACCTGGCTCAGGCGATCGAGAAAGGCTCTACCGCGCGCGAGGGAGTCGTTGTACGCCGCGACGGAATAGTCCGAGAGCTGATCCGCATAGCGCTTGTCGCCGATCGAAGATGCGAATTCAGGGGAGTGCTTGAGATTGTCTTCCCAAACATCGCTGAAGATGGAGTTCAGCGTCTTCCGGCGAGCTTCGAGCGAGTCATTCACCCCGTTCTGTGCGGCGGCAGGGACGGCCTGCGCGATAGCAACGGGGGCGGCGAGAAGGAGGAGAAGAAGCAGGCTGGTGGGCAATCGTTTTCGGAGCAGGCGCATACGGGGATCCTGAGAGGAAGTCGTATGCGAAGTGTATCGACTATCGGGAAAGAGTGCATGGCGGCGTTAAGGCCGGCCGCGCAAGGACTTGGCATCGGATGCAATCGTTCCGTCACGAAGATGCACAACGCGGTGCGCGTACTCGGCGATCAAGGGCTCGTGAGTGACGAGAATGATGGTGTTACCCCGGGTGTGCAGATCGTCGAAGAGAGCCATGATCTCATCGCCGGTCTTCGAATCCAGGTTACCGGTGGGCTCATCGGCCAGAATGATGGCGGGCCGGTTCACCAAAGCGCGGGCGATGGCTACACGCTGCCGCTGACCGCCGGAGAGCTCGTTCGGTTTATGGTTCATGCGCTGTTCAAGGCCTACCGACTGCAAAGCCGCTTTGGCGCGCTCGATTCTTTCGACAGCCGGCGTGCCGTTGTAGATAAGCGGCAGCTCCACGTTGTGCAGCGCCGTTGCCCGGGCTAGGAGATTGAAGGTCTGGAAGACAAATCCGATCTCGCGATTGCGAATGCGCGCGAGCTCATCGTCATTGAGTTCGCTGACCAGATGCCCGTTCAGCCAATACTTACCCCGGGTAGGAGTATCGAGGCAGCCGATCAGGTTCATGAGGGTCGACTTGCCCGATCCGGAAGGTCCCATGATGGCGAGGTACTCGTTGTGCTGGATGCGCAGCCTGATGCCTCGCAGGGCCTGGACTTGCTGCTCCGAGCCCATGTCATACGTTTTCCAGAGATCCTCGATCACGATCACGTCTTCCGGGGCGGATTCCTGGGCCGTTTCGACGTGGGGTATGCTCGTCGCCTCTGATGTCATCCCTTGCTCCAAAATGCTTCATGGCCAACCAGGCTCTAGGAGGACTCGTCCTTTTGCACGATTGTGGTTCCGCTGTCGCGCTTCACTTTGGCTCCGTTTTTGAGCGCGCGCAGCGTCGCATAGGACCCGATGACAACCTCGTCTTGCGGACCAAGGCCACGTGTAACTTCGATGTCCGTCGCTCCGGTGATCCCAGTGCGTACTGGAACGAATCTCGCCTTGAGCGTGCCACCCTCGCGGCGCAGCACGAAGACTCCCTGCGTGTCTGTGTCTCCGGAGGGGGAGGCACTCGCCGCTTGCACTCCACCCGTATCGGCGGTTTGGGGAGCACGCAAGACCAGGGCTTGGATGGGAATCGCAAGGACGTTCTGCCGGCGCGCTGTGGTGATTTTAGCGGTGGCCGAAAGGCCCGGCCGCAGATCGTTGGTGGGGTTGTCGATGTTGACCACGACCTTAAAATCCTTGGCCTCTTCCGTGCCTGTCGTGCTCTGGCTGGTGGCGATGCCGGTCGAGCGCAGGAGGGCTTGATCGCCCACTGCCGCGACATGGCCGCGGAAGACCGTGCCGGGAAGCGCGTCGACCGTCACGTCAACCGGCTGGCCGATAGCAACGTTTACGATGTCGGTTTCATCCACTTTGACCTCCGCTGTGATCTGCGACATGTCCGCCAGGGTCATCAAGGTGCTTCCCTCGGCATTTTGGATGCCGACCACCACAGTTTCTCCTTCGCGCACTGGCAT
Organism: uncultured Acidobacteriaceae bacterium; assembly: GCA_963746665.1. Taxonomy (GTDB): domain Bacteria; phylum Acidobacteriota; class Terriglobia; order Terriglobales; family Acidobacteriaceae; genus PALSA-350. The sequence continues at coordinate 455,006 of CAVVBW010000003.1, forward strand.
ATTCGTCACGATGCCGTTGAAGGGAGCGATGCTCACTGTCTTATTCAACGCGTCGTTGTCGCTTCTTAGGGTAGCCACTGCCGTGGCGTAATGGCCTCGGGCGGACGCGGTCTGGGCCCGGGCCTGCACGAGAGCCGCTTTGCTTTGCGCAAGGGTCGCGACATCGAGGTCGTAGGCAGCCTTCTTCGAGTCGTAATCCTGCTTGGAGATCAATTGGTCCTCATAGAGAGCCTGCCCGCGTTGCCAGTCGAGTCTCTTCTGCTCGAGGTCGGCTACGGAGTGGTCGACGGTCGCCTGCGCTGTATTTTCCGCCGCGAGGTACGAGGCGATATCCGTTTTGGCTGAGTCAATGCTCGCCTGCTGGGCATCGACGCCGGCCTGGGCCTGCACGCTCTCGACGGTCGCCAGAACCTCGCCCTTTTTCACGTGATCTCCCTCTTTGACGTAGAGGTGCGTGATCCTGCCAAAGGCTGTCGCGCCGATATTGACATAGGTTTTGGGTTTGATCTGGCCGGTTCCGTTGACGATGGAAACCAGGTTCTCCCTGACCACCGGGCTCGTGATCACTTTGGTGTAACTCTCCTGCTCCCGATGGATAAAATATGCGGTAGTTCCGCCAACCACGAGAATCGCGCCCAGAATGACCAGTATTTTTTTATAATTCATCTGCTGAGCCGCGGCCCGCCTATTTTCCGCAGTTTACTCGGATATCGTTGCAAGCAATATGTATATCCCTGTATCTGCCCGGGTTCATGATACCAGCCCGCCGAGCCGCCTTTACAGGGGAGCTTCGCTCGAACCGGCCCGGCGAGCCGTCTCGAGCGGCGCGCGGCGTCCCGGTTTGACAGGCTGCGAGACGCGGTAACCCGGAAGAGTAGACGATGGGGGCGGTTCGCCGGCCTAAACTCCAATACCCGCTTGAAGAAGGATATGGGAAACAATAAAATTGGGGGGCCGGAAAGGAGTATCGTACAGGTTATGTCAAGGGTTCGTTTTGCCCTTCTTCCATTACTCGCCGCAGGCCTCGCGATCGCGACGGCTCAGGCCCAAACTCCGGCCCAGCCGACCCAACCGGCCCAGGCTGGCGCGCAAGACTCGCCACCCCAGGCGGTGCCCGGGGTCGATCCCTTGAACCGCCCTCTCAGCGATAGGGACAAGTTCAAGCGGCAAAAAGACCTGAAGAACGAATTGAAGGGCCCCTACAAGAGCTGGGTCAATGAGGATGTGCGTTGGATCATCACCGATCAAGAGCTGAAAGCTTTCAAGAGCCTATCGAACGATGAGGAGCGCGATAACTTCATTGAGCAGTTTTGGCAGCGGCGCAACCCCAACCCCGACTCTCCCGAGAACGAATACAGAGAAGAACATTATCGGCGCATCGCATACGCCAATGAGCACTTTGCCGCGGGCAAGCCCGGCTGGATGACCGATCGCGGACACATTTATATCGCCTATGGGAAGCCCGACAACATTGAAGAACACCCAACCGGCGGGGAGTACAACCAAACGCCGGACCATAATGGCAACAGCGGTGAGATTACGACCTATCCCTTTGAGGTCTGGAACTACCGATACATCGAGGGGATCGGCGAGAACATCAACATCGAGTTTGTCGATCAATGCATGTGCGGCGAATACCGCATGACCATTGATCCGAACGACAAGAATGCGATGCTCCATGTGAACGGCGGCGGGGTTAAAGACCCGGGAAACAAGACTCCTTCGGACCCGCTGGCACAGGATCAACAGACCCATGAATTTGAAAAACTCGAGCAGCTTGCGAAATTGGAGGCAGCGCCGCAAATCAAGTTTACGGATCTTGAAAGCTTTCTCGTCAACCATAAGGTCTTGAACGGACCCTTCTTCCCCTTTGAAGTCCGCACAGATTTTGTGAAGGTTACCGAGGACACGGTTCTTGTTCCCTTGACGCTCCAGGTCAAGAACCGGGATATCACCTTCAGCACCAAGGACGGCGTGGCGAAAGGCGAGGTGAATGTGCTTGGCCGGGTCGCCACGATTACCGATCACGTGGTACAGACTTTCGAGCAGACCTTGGAAATCGAAGAGCCGAGCGAATTGTTGGGCAAGGCGCTCGATCAGGCGTCGGTCCACTGGTGGGCTCTGCCTCTCATGCCAGGCCGGTATCGCATCGATATCGCAATCAAGGACGTGAACAATCCCGACCACGTTGGCACTTGGGCGGAAGGCATCGTGGTTCCGAAATTCGATGATGAGAAGCTCTCCGCGTCGTCGTTGATCCTGGCCGACAAGATGGAGCAGGTGTCGACCAAGCAGATCGGTACCGGTCAATTCATCATCGGCAACACCTTCGTTCGTCCTCGCGTTAGTTCTTCGGGGGCGGACCCTGTGACCTTCCACCGCGACCAGAAGCTGAATTTCTGGATGCAGGTATATAACCTCGGAATCGACGACAAGAGCAAAGAGAACTCGGCCACAATCCAATATCAAATATCGGATTTGGCGACGAATAAGGTGGTCCTGGATACTTCGGAAAGCAGTCGGAATATGGGCGAGAACAGCGCGAACTCCAACCAGCTGACGGTCGAAAAATCCATGCCGTTGGCCAGTCTGCAGCCGGGCAAGTACCAGGTTAAGATCATTGTGAACGACAGCGTGAGTAAACAGCAGGTTGCGCAAACCGCCCCGTTTACGGTGGATTAGCCTGTCTGGTAAGCTGCGCGAAGGCAATCTGTGGTCGATTCAGGTTGTGGGCCTGGCGTTTGTAGTTGAGTTGGAACGTTAACCACGGCGTATTGAGTGAGTAGAAGGTCCTGCCAAATCGCGGTTTTCATTGCGCTCATGGTGGCGTCGTTGCTGCCGGTCTCGGGCGCGGTGATTCCTACAACAATCAGTGGAGTCGTGCGTGATTCCAGGGGTACGCCCCAACTTGGAGCCATGGTGCAGTTGATGGCTGCAGACTCTACCGTCGTGGCTCAGGTCTATACCAACCTTCGCGGCAGCTTTGCCTTCGAGCACATGCTGCCTGGGGTTTACCAGGTGAAAGCGACAGGAGACTCTTTCCTGCCTACATTGAGGGAAAACCTACGCGTCCGCGCCAATAGCAAGACCGTGGTCAATCTCACGCTGAACACACTCTTCGAGGCCATTCAGTGGCTGCCGGTGGAACCCCGGTCGCCGGAGGAGCCGAGCGACGATTGGAAGTGGACATTGCGCTCTTCGAGCAATCGGCCGCTTTTGCGTTTTCTCGAGGATGGTCCGCTCGTGGTGGTTACCGGTGAGAACGCTCAGTCCGCCCCACAACTTGAAGCAAGAGTTCTCGTCACCGGCTCATCTCGCGAATTCGCTCAAAGCGGCCCTCATAATGCCTTCGAGATCGAGAGGTCGAGTGCGAGCGGCGGTCACATGATCCTCCGAGCCAACCTCGGACCGCAACTGCCCGGTGGTTCGGACTACGTGGCGGCATATCAACAACAGCTTGGCCCAAATCGGGAGATTCGCACCGCGGTCGCATTCGAGCAGACTCCTCAGATCCAGACCGGGAATGGTTCGCGGAGTTTTCAGACCTTAGACTTCCGCAGCGCCCAGTCGGTAAACCTCAGCCCGAATCTAAAAGCGGAGGTTGGCGATCAGATTCAATCGATAGGAGGGGCCGGGAATCTGGTTTCGAGTGAACCCTTTGCCGCCCTCGAATGGCACGCTGCCGGCGCCACTGTGAGCTACAGCGTCGCTACCTCTCCCGAGATGCAGAATGCGGAAGAGATTGCCGATGCAGATCGCCTTCAACCTTCGTTTTCCGAGGTGAACGGCGCCTTGCGCGTGGAGCATGGCGTGCATCAGGAACTCCGGGTGGAAGACGATGAAGCCTCGCTTCGGACGCTCGCCGCTTTCTACCATGATCGGATTCAGAACCCGATCGTCGAGGGGGGCGGAGCCCCATTGCAACAGAATTACGCGGAGGGAGATGTACTCTACGACCCATTCTCTCAAGTCATGCGCGCCGCCGGACCCGGGTACTCGACGGCGGGCTTTAGGCTAGGTGTCGCGCGCAGAGTGAAGGGTTCAACATGGGCGTCGGTCTCATATGCGAGTGGCCGGGCCTTGGCGTCGCCGGCTCCCAATTCGACGCTCACCGTCAGTCAAGCGCTTTATTCCCTGAACGCGCGCAGAAGCCAGGCAGCCACGGCGGCGTTGAACGGCACGGTGAACTCGACCGGCACTCATTGGCGCGCATCGTACCGGTGGCAACCTGCGGCCACAGTCAATTCAGTCGATCTCTTCGACAACAGCAGCCAGGATGATTTCTTGAGCATTCTGATACGCCAACCCATCGTCTGTGGTCGTCTTTTGCCCAATGGCACCGAGGCGTTGATTGCGGTTCGCAACTTGCTGGCCGAAGGATATCGTCCCTTCCTCACTCCCGACGGAAACACGTTGTACTTCGCTCAAGCGGGCCGATCCATTCAGGCCGGGCTTTCGTTTAGCTTTTAGGCCCGTTGGGTCCAACGGCAGGGCCGGAACTGGCTGAGCAGATTGTGCTATATTCTTGGTTGGCTGGCGAGTTGTTGAGCGCCTCGCTCACCTCGGAGCATGCCGCCCGGCATGCGATTCAGCTTTTGGACGCGTAGCTCAACTGGCAGAGCATTCGACTCTTAATCGACAGGTTGGTGGTTCGATTCCACCCGCGTCCACCATGATTCTAAAAGAGTTATTGCGGAATTACAGTTTCTGACTCTCTGGACTGTGGTGGAAATTGTGGGGACCTTTCCCCCGCTATCGCCAAATCAATCGTCGAAATCGCCATTCGTTTGGCCTCGAGTCTCGTATGGCTATAACGCTCCATCATCTTGCGGGACAGGTGGCCAGCCAGCGACATGATCGTGGCATCGCTCGCTTGTCCTTCTGCCAAAGCGCTGACGAACGAGTGCCGTGCGTCGTGCCAACGGCAGCTCACGCCGGCCAACTTTCGCGCCGCAGTCCATGAGACCTTCCAAGAGCCGATCGGAACGTCAGGCCTGATCTTGTAACGAGTAGTCGCGCCGCCTTTTCGGCCATCTTCTCCATCCAAGCCATAGCGCTCACTTGGAAAGACATAATGGTTGGGCTGGGCCCCGGGAAACTGACTGCGCCACTCCTGCAGAACAAGGAGTGCCGTGGGGCTCAACGGTACTTTTCGGCCTTCGCCACCGGCCGTTTTGCTCTTTCCAACGGTCAGGATGTGCTCCAGTAGATCGACTTGGCGCCACTGGAGCAGACGGAGTTCGCCGTTTCTCAGGCCGGTAAGCAAGCTCAGTACGAAAGCCGGATAGAGCGATCGCGAACGGCTCTTCTTACATGCCGCCAAGAGGCGATGTTGCTCATCCGGCGCTAACGCCCTCCCGACATCCTGACGTGTCCTAAGCATTCGAACATCTGGTTGGATATTCGCCCAGAGCCGATGCTTTCGCAGGATCGCGCGCAAGCTTCCGACTTCCATATTGATCGTTCGTTGGCTGGTGTGCTCTTTCTTTCGCGCGTGCTCTTTCTTTCGCGCAGCCTGGTAGCGGGAAACATCTTCGCCTGTGATGTCCGTGAGGAGTAACTTGCCGAAATGGGGGAGCAGATGGTCGACGTTGTAGCCTTCGATTCTCTGATTGCTATCGCTCCAATGCGCTTGATTGAGTTCGAGCCATTGTCGCGCGGCTACGCTGAATAGAAGGGGCTTTTTCCTCTCCTGCAAACCGGCGGTGCCCAATTCCAGCTTGCGCTTATGCTCGTTCATGTTTCGTTCGGCAACGTCCTTATTTCCGGACTTGCTGCTCTCTCGGATCCGCTGGCCTGCGAACTCGAATTCATACCACCAGCGTCCGCCTCGTTTGTATAGCCGCATTCGCTTTACCGTCCTTTCCGTTGCATTTGATCGGCCCTGTCTTCAATCTCTTCTAGGTTGCGCGTCACCGACGCTTGTTTTAGGTCATGGCGCTTCAGTCGCTCGGTGATATAGGGGACCGGAGACGGGAACTCTCGCTTGAGCGTTTCTGAAGACCGCCAGGTGTTGAGGGCTCTTGCTGCAACTCCAAGCCATTTGTCGCGGAACTTGTCACGTTCTTTTCGCTTCCGATCGCCGGAGCCGGCAGCTTTCCGGCAGTTCTCGCAGTAGATCCTCGAGAGCTTGTACTCGCGTTTGGGTTTCTTCCAGAAGAAATAGTCTCCGCATTTCGCACATCTAGCGATGCGGTAATACATCTTGGGGTCCATCGCCAAGTAGCGGAACATCCTTGCCGCCGCCGAGCGTGCGTCCGCGACGGGATCATCGATCTCGGCTGGGACCGGCGGCCTCCGCCCTAACTCAAAGACCGCCTGCGAGGCATTTGGCGCCCTTTCGATATCGCGATTCCTGGGAGTGTGAACACCGCGGGCATCCGTTCCCGAAGCGATCCACTCATCTACCATGGCTTGCAATTGAGTTCGGAAGACCTCTGAAGAACGTTCGTACGCTGCATCCGGAGCTCTAGGGATGCGGCCTAACCCTTCGAGCGCTGCCCTTGGAACCCGTCCCGGCTTATCCATCGCTCTCAACATGTAGATCCTCGTGCGTCTCAGCTTCGCCTGGTGGCCGAAATCATGGTCTCCGTTGAGGCTTGCGATGAGTCCGTACGGATTGGGTGTTGCTTTCTTCACGGTCCACAGTTGTCTGTCACGCCTATAAATACATTGAAGCGACAAAAGATTTTCGATGACATTAGAACTTTCCGCGGTAACTTGCAAGTGAAATAAGGGCGTTTGAGGGTCTTGAGCGTAGAGGAGGAACTTTGTGAGCAGTTCTAGTGCAGACAAGTTGCAGCTACATCCGATTCCGGGCGCGGCCGAACGTTTAGGCGTGGCTCCTAAAACGCTGCGCAACTGGATCGATGCGGGAAAACTCAATGTTTATCGTGTCGGCGGCCGCGCTATCCGGGTCTCCGAAGCTGAGATTGAGCGCGTTTTGCAAGAGTCTTTTTGCCCTGCTCGTCGGGCATAACGAAACGAAGGGCCGGTCGCCATGGAGTGGCGTGGCCGGCCCGGGTAATGAGGTGTCTTGGATGCAGCATATCACTTGTGAACTTCGGCGGGAATTTCTAGCGCATGAACGCCTGGCCAGTCTTGCGATCGCACGGGCGGAGACCAATAGGTCGGGATTACCCATCAGGGCCTTGCGCAATTTCCAGAGCAAACAAAAGCTTCGTCTCGATCACGAAAGCAGCTGCCCAACTTGCCGGCAGGCCGAGCCGGAGGCCGCCTAGACATGCCGCCGAGGATCAGGACTGTACGGCCAGAATTCTATCGGCATGAACGCTTGCAGGACCTGGGGCCCATCCCCATGCTCGTGTTCGCCGGGCTATTCTGCCAAGCGGACCGCGAAGGCCGTTTCCTCTGGCGACCTCGGCACCTGAAGCTCGATATTCTCCCATTCCTCGAGTTTGATATATCGTCGGTGCTCGAGCAGCTGGCCGCACACGACTTCATCAAGCGCTATGAGGTCGATGGTGAGCCATATGGCTATATTCCCAGCTGGGCCAAGCACCAGGTAATAAACAACCGCGAGGCGGCTTCTGCCTTACCCGATCCTCACGCGTCGAGCACGAGCGATTCACGTGTGAATCACGCGTCAGGTGACGCGTCCAGCACGCGTCACGGACTTGCACCAGTGGAAGGGAAGGGAAGGGAAGAGGAAGGGAAGAGGAAGGACGCGTCGCTGACGCATGGCGAAAACCGTTCTCTTCTTCCAGAGGTAGTCGCCAAAGAGGTAATGGTTCAGCTCCGCATCTCTGGAAAATACATTATGGAGGCGCTGACCGATGTCATAAGAGCCGAGATGCTACAGGGAAAAACCCCCGATGACCTCCTGGCCCAAATGGTCGCCGCCCGCAAAGATCATGACGCCAATGTTGGCAAGCTGAAGAAGGCGCTCAGAGCCGAAGAATTCTTCGGCCAGCGCCACTGGTGCGATCGGGGACTCTGGCCCTGGAAAGAGGGACAGGAGCCGAAGCCGCTGCCTCCGTCCCGCCGGTACGAACCAGCGGAGGTGTCCGCATGAGCGCGCTCGACCATGGCATGCCAGCCAACCTCGACGCCGAACGGGCGATCTTGGGGGCCATTCTGCTCGACAACCAGGCGCTTGATCGGCTCGAAGGCCTCGAGGCCGAGGTGTTCTGTCTCGATTCACACCGACGGATCCTTACCGCTATGCGAAAGCTTCAGCGTGACGGGCGGACAGTCGATCTGCTGAGCCTCATCGAAGCCTTGCGTGAGCGCCGCGAGCTCGATTCCGTTGGAGGCGCCGCCGAGGTTTCCGGTCTGACCGACGGTATACCGCGGCACTACAACACGGACGAGCATATCCGGATCGTGCGGGAGAAGTGGATGCTTCGGCGCATTATCACCGTTTGCAGCGACTTTGCCACTCGGGCCATGGATCAAGGCGAGGAGAGCGCGCAAGAGCTCGTGAGCGGAGCCGATCAGGCATTGCTCGCGATCACTGCCGACAAGCCCGGGGGTTCGCCGGCAATCGGGGTGCAATCCATTGCGGAATTCGACCGTATGGAGCGCCAGCGCGCCGGGGCTGAAACGATGGCTTTCGATTTCGGCATCCTCGCGCTTGATCGGATGGTGGGCGGAATCGTGCCGCAAGAACTCACCGTTCTCGGCGGAAGGCCTGGCCAGGGGAAAACCGGCCTCAGCGTCCAGCTGATCGCGCGGCACTGCCGGCGTGGCACACCGGTACATGCATTCGAACTCGAGATGACTGGCGGCCAGATGCTGCGACGGCTCTGGGCGATTGTCTCCGGCGTGCCGTTCCATAAAATTCGTCACCCGCAACGTCAAACGGCATCAGAACACGACCTTGTGTTGTGGGCCATGCGAGAAGTGTCCGACTGGCCTCTGGTGATTGACGACCGGGCAAGCTTAACGATTGAACAGCTTGTCTCCCGCGCGAGCATCGCCAAGCGTCGCCAGGGGACCGCATTGTCATTGTCGACTATCTTCAAAAACTGCGGTTTTCGGGCAAGCCGGAGCACCGGTATTTGCAGGTGACTGATGCAGCCATGCAACTCGCGAAGCTGGCGAAGGAGGAGGACACGGCAGTCCTGTTGCTGAGCTCGCTAACCGAACGTAATGGTAAGGGCCGCAACGACGCGCCTTCGCTCGCAGACATTCGGCAGAGTGGGGATGTGCAGTACGAAAGCCATTCAGTGTTGCTCCTTCACCGTCGAGTGGATGACGAAACGGAGAAACCCGAAGCGCTGGGCGAGATTATTGTTGCGAAGGCCCGTTCTGACGAACAGGGATGTGTGCGCATCCGTTTCAATTCTGATTTTCTTCAGTTCGAGGATGGCTTCGGCGCGCGATCAAGGGAGATTGCGTGATGAGCGAGAAGCTCGACGGACTTCATAGGCAATTGCAGGACGAACAGCGGACCCTCAACGAACAATGGCGCAGATGAGGGAAGATCTGGAGCCGATCTGGCGCCGTACACGACGACGATAAAGACGCGCCGTGGAGTCATCAGGGATATCGAGCACGCGATCGCGGAGCTCGAGGAGTGTAACAACCGAACTGAAAAGGAGCCAAGCATGGTAGCGATCGCAGAACCAATCGAAACGCCCGCAACTCTCGATAAGGAATTCCGTGCCGCATCGGAGAGGGAAGCTGCACACAACCGACGTCTGGAACAGACAGGAAGAGAGATCCGGGGCGTCGAGAATAAAATCGGCGAACTCGACGTGCAATACACCAAAGCTTGCCGTGCTGCAGAAAATGGAGAGGAAGTAGAAGCTAGAGATAGAAGATGAAATAAGGGAAAAAAGGAAAAGCTAAATGGCTAGCAAAGATAAGGCAGAATAGAGAGAAGGAGAACAAATTGATAGAAGAGAGGATGAGGGATGGGAGGTTTGGAAGAGAGAGGAAAATGAGGCTGAACTAGAGAGGCTGAGAGAAGAAGAAAGAACAGAGGTTATAAAGAGGGAAGATGAAAAGGCTGAAGTAGAGAGAGATATGAAGGGTAAAGAGAAAGAGCTGAAAGAGATAGATAGGCAAATGAAGAAGATGGAAGCTGAAGAGAGGATGGAAGCAAAGAACGGAGTGATTAAAAGGCTGAAATGGACTGGGAAGAGAAGAAAAGGAGAGCTATAGAGTAAACAATGGAAAATATAAAGAGGAGGTAAAACTTTATGAGAGAATAAGAGTTAGCAAAGATGAAAAAAGAATAAGACTGCTTCTATTCTAAAAAGGACTCAAAGGCGGAAGGAGATAAACACTAAAATTAGAGTTAGATAAGAAAGAGAAGAGAGACTTCTTAGGCAATGTGATAGAGAAGGCAAAGTCTGAAATAAAAAAGAAGTAATAGAAGACTTAGAGTTTGAGAAGATTAGAAAGGAAAGGGGCTACTTAGAAGAGAAAGAAGAAGAGGCTAGTACTGAAGAAGGTTAGTTAAGCAAATAGGCTTCTAGATAAAGGGTTGGAGATTAAGTGAAGCACAATGGCAGGCTCTTGACGATCACCCAGATCGATCCGCTTGGCAACGGGCGCGTGTACATAACGGCTAAGAACGCAAGGGGTGAGGTGGCCGGAGTCTTCAGTCTCCGCGATCTTGTGGCGGCCTGATTTTGACGACGTTTGCCGGAAATAGAGAACCCGGCAATCTGTGAAGCCCGTTCCATAGCGGGTTTCCTTCACGTGCGCGGCCTCCAGGAGCCCGGCTACTTCAGGGGCTGGGCTCACGGAGGGTTGGGAATGGGAATGGAGGCAATATGCGATCGATAAAGGCTTTGTTTGTTGCGCTGCTGCCGCTCGTGCCCGCCGTTGCACTCAGCCAAACTCCGATCATCGCCAGCAATGTCAGTGCTGGGGCCGGTGGCGTTCTATCGAGTGGAAGCTGGTGCATCAATTCGACCTGTTTCGCGGTCGCGGAAGGGGTTATTCAAGCCGGTGCGAGCGTACCCACGACAATCGGCACGGTGACGATCACCTGCGCTTGCGGTTATTCTTCCGGGCCGTCGACAAGCCCAGATCCTGAAGTGCGAAGCATGATTTCTGCGGTGTACACGGCGACCACAGTGGCTTATTTGTCTATGCCGAACGTCTCTATCAGCGGCTCGAATCCGTTTTCGTGGGACACCTACGTGCAAACGGTAGCAAATGGAACGTCGACCACGATTGGGCCACCCTCCCAACCTTGCGCGACGGGTGCCCTAGACGTCCAGCAAACCGGAGCCTACGGTGCAGTCGGGAACGCGGGCACCCAGTGGAGATGCGACGCCGGCGTGTGGGTCGTAGCGCGCCCACAGTAGCCTTCAGGCGAATTCAGGGGTATCTATTCCCCGTCCAAGCGCCACTCGATAGCAGCCAGGCCAGCGTGGCCGCGGGACGGGGCAAGTTTTGAGAATAGGAGAACACACAAATGTCTAAACCCAGCACCGTTTCACCGCAGAACTCCAACGCGCCAACGAAGCCGCCGGCGCCCATGAATCGCCCATCCACTTTGCCGGGTGCGGCTGAGGCCTCCGGTCCGCCGAAACGCGATCGCAGATAGGGACGGGACAAATGCCCAGAGTTTGCCGAGTCTGCATTGACAGACGCCTTACAGAGATCGACGAAGAACTGAAGTCGGGGAAGTCCGTTCCTCAGATTGCTCGCGAAGTCGGGCTGCCTGAATCGAATCTGTATCGGCACAGGAAAGATCATTTGGGTCTGGCGAAGTCGATCATGGAGTCGGCGCCCGCGGCCGCGATCAGCACTATCCAATTCCTTCAAGCGCGGGACGCAGAACTAGCTGCAGTGGTTGGCATGGCCGTCCGCCGGGGTCACACGCAGGCAGCTGTTGCCGGCTTGAACCAGCGAATCAGGATCGGTCTTGAGATTTCCGCTCTACGCGACGAAATGAAGCCGCAAGAGAAGCGGATCCTGCACGTTCACCTTGACAAGGAACAGGCCGAGCGGATTGCCAGGTCCTACATGCGGCATCAGGTGCTCTCGGAAGAGGTAATCCATGTCCAAGCCAAACAGACAGTCCTAATGACGCATTCGGCCTCGCGCGAAGAAGCCTGAGCGGATACGCTCCCCTGGATTTATCCGAGATTCGAGGTTGCCCGACATCACTCGATGCTGATGACGAAGTTGGAGGCTGTCGAGGCCGGGGCGCATAAAACGGCTAATGCTATTCTTGCCGCCGCGACACGGTAAATCCCTGATCACATCGCAGATCTTTCCAGCATGGTTTCTGGGTCGCAGTCCTGCAAAGTCAATCATCTGTGCCTCATATGGGCAGGATCTGGCCGATGACTTCGGTCGCGTCGTCCGCAACTTCGTCAATGATGCGTACACTCGTGCGACATTTCCCGAATCTGCAGATTGCTGACGATTCAAACTCGATGAAGCGATTCACAACGACGGCCGGCGGAGCCTATTACGCTGTGGGTAGGGGCGCAGCCATCACCGGCCGTGGCGCCAACCTCTTACTGATTGACGATCCGCTCAAGGACATGGAGGAGGCGCGCAGCGAGAACGTCAGGCATTCTCTTTCACGAATGGTATTCGAGCGTTGCCTATACGCGATTGCAGCCTGATGGTGCGATCGTTCTCATTCAAACGCGCTGGCACCATGACGACCTCGCTGGATGGCTCCTACGGGAACATGGCGACGAGGACTGGGACGTCCTCAGCATGCCGGCAATCGCGGAGACGGACGGAGACGGAAGGAAGAGGGTACGGCGTTATGGCCGGAGCGATTCTCTGAGGAACACTGCGCTCGATCAAAGTTGCCGTAGGCGGCGCGACTTGGTCCGCCCTCTATCAGCAACGTCCCACAGCCGCGGAAGGCGAAGTATTCAAGCGCGATTGGTGGCAGCGCTATACGGAACTGCCTCCGAAGTTCAGCCAGATCGTTCAATCGTGGGACACGGCGTTCAAAACGGGCTCACAGAACGATTACAGCGTCGGCACGACGTGGGGAGTGGCGCAGAACGGGTACTACTTGCTCGAGCGCTGGGCCGGCCGCTGTGAGTTTCCGGAACTCAAGCGCAAGGTCGCTTCCTCCGCACTGGAATGGCGGCCGAACGTCATCCTGGTCGAAGACAAGGCCAGCGGGCAAAGTCTTATTCAAGAGCTCAAGCAGAGCACCCGGTTCCCGGTGCTGGCCATCAAAGTGGACGCGGACAAACTGAACCTGCGCCTATGCCGCGAGCCCTCTTGTTGAGGCTGGGAAGGTCTTTCTGCCTCAGTCTGCTCCCTGGCTGGCCGATTACCTCTACAGCCTGTCAGTGTTTCCTGCAGGGGCCCATGACGATGATGTCGATAGCACCACGCAAGCTCTCAACTACCTGCGAACCAGCAACCAAGCGTATGGGCTGATCGAGTACTATAAAAAGCTTGCCGCGTCCCTAGAAAAAAAGCCAGAGGCGTCGATGGATGGCTGCCCAACCTGCGAGGCGTCGCTCATGCAAAGGATTTCCAGCAGTCTCACGTGCTCAGTGCGGATGGCAGTCTCCTCCGCCGGCCATGGAAACGCCGGCAAATGAGAGAAGGGTGTTCTGATGGAAGTCCTAGACATGGGTTCACTCCATCACGGGGCATTCTCTGGAAATGAATAATAGAAAATGAACGTATATTTGTATCGAGATAGACCTCAGCAATAAGTCGGCAACCGAGCTGACCTTGGTGTAGGACTGGCTCGCTGAGCAAAGCAACTTGAATGGAGTGCAGTTCACCGGCCGGAGGCGCGTATGGGAGAAAATGACGACAACTTTTGGGCATCCATTGTCCCCGGTCCTTCGGAACGGGGTCCGCTTCGGCCATCTCGGACTTTATGGCTCTTTCCTTGGCTCGATTCCAACTGCGTTAGCACCGGCGCAGCCCTCCGCCACTACTTATTCGCAGATTCGGGAGGCAGAACAACGATTTGAAAAGCGTTTGCAAAAGCTTCGCGACATTTTCCCTATCGTGAAGGGGCGCGTTGTTCCGGCAGATGATGACCTTCCGATCGGAGACGCAAGACGACTAAGGCTCGCGGTTTTGTTTCTCGACATTTGTGAGTTCTCACGGGTGCCGAGCTACGATGATAACGATCAGGATAAAGTTTTGAAGTTGCTCAACCTATTCATGGCCGAGATGCTCCATGTTGTTAGGGCGCTCCGAGGAGATTTCGAGAAGAATACGGGTGACGGAATGATGGCCTATTTTAAGGATGGCACTGAATCCGAATGCGCGCAGCGCGCCGTGGATGCCGCTGTTACGATGCATTGCTATAACGATCAAGTGATTTCACCACGGTTGAAGACGAACGGGCTTCCAGAAGTCAGGTTTCGTGTTGGGATTGAGACGGGTCTTGTAACGATCGCCAATGTTGGAGTCCGAGGTGACCATCACAGTCTTGTCGCCATTGGGAACGTACCAAATGTAGCCTGTAAGTTAATGAACCTGATTCAGAATGGTGGAATCGTCCTCGGACACTATACGCGCAACCTTATGTCAGAAGATTGGCAAAGAAATCTCCTGAGTTAAATTAAGCTAGGAACAGTAACAAGGTGGAAAAGAGTCTAAAAAGTGGTAGAGATAACAATAGGGAGGAGAAGACTGGAAAGGGGAAAACTCTAAAAGGGCAGTAGAGGAAGAAGAAAAGGTTGTTTTTGTACTACGTATAAGGCTCTGGAACATACACACTGTTCTGAGGGGTAACTGGGACAGAAGCAGCTTAGAATATAGGGATAGACAGCTAAAGAATGAGCGGGTAGCTGCTGGAGTAAAGACAGACGTGTGTACTGGTGTAGGACCGATGTGGGAGGAGGGCTAAGGACTGAAACGCCTCTAGCGATCGCAACAACGCAAAAGCAACAGCGAAAAGCGCAAATCCTAGTCCAGGTCCGAACTGTCTAGGTGAAAGACTCATACAGTGATAGGAGGCTTTTAACTCCCCCTGCTTGTCGTAGACACCGAGACGAAACAGTCTGTAGCCGAAAGTAGAAGAGTATCGAGCAACGATGAGGAACACTATGAAGGCATACGCAACGGCTTCCATTGAATAACGACATCGGGATGAGTGATTAGTTTGTTAGCCTCTACATGTCACGTGAACGGGCGGCTCTATCCACTAGTCGGAAAGTGTAAGAATTGAAGGTAGAGAAGCTAGCTGAAGAAAAGGTAAGGAAAGGTGAAAAAAAGGCATATAGTAAAGGAGGCAGATTGGAAGGCAGAGAGACTTTAAAGGTGAGCTTGGCAATAATAGTATGGTAAAAGGTGATTAGATAAGAAGAAGAAAAGAAAGAGGCATGGAAAAAGAAGAAGGTAAAAGTAAGGAACTAAAGAGCATAGCTTTTGTAATGCAGATGCACTAAATGGAAGTAAGTGGCTTAGAAGATATAAGGTGTATTGATGAGGAATTAGAGAGGTGTGTTAATATGAGTTGAGCTATATAAGAAGCTGATAAGGAAATTAAAGTAAACTTTGACAATGAAATAGGTAGCAATGCTTTTAAGCACTAAGAAAGTCTTAAAGTTAAAAGGTAAGGTGAAAAAAAGTAAAAAAGAGTAAATAAAAGAAATTGTGGTAGACAAAGATATAGAGATAATAGTAAGTATAAGAGACAGTTTAAAGCTGCTGGAGAAGTTAAGCTGAAATTTGAGGAAATGGCAGAAAGTATATTGTAGGAAATGTGCTCTGCTTTGAGAGCAATGAGAGTGTAGGGAGTCACATAGTAATGAAAGGGTTGGCTCTGGATAATGGAAACAATGAAGTAGTCAAATAATAAGATATTAAAAATATTTTAAACTGAATAGTTTGTTAAGGATTGCTGGGAGAATGAAGCAGAGCTAAAAGAGAGAAAAGCAGAGAATACAAAAGAAAAAATATTAAAGGGAACTACTCTGAGGGGAAGACTCTTTGAGTTTAGGGGGGAATAAAAAATATATAATATGGAGAAAAGAAGAGATAAGGCAAAATGTTTAATAAAAGGTAAAAATGGTTGAGAGGAAAAAGGAGGGAGAAAGGAGAGAAGGCTAAGGCTAATGAGGTTAAAGAAGGAAGCAGAAATATAAAAATGCTTTAGAAGTGAAAAGAAAATAGATATTGTATAAGGAGTGTTGCAAATTTTAGAGTTTTTAAGTTCTTTAAGCTTGATATAATTGGAAAGGCTAATATGAAAGTGATGTAGAAGAAAGGTGTGGGAGATATAGAAGATATATTAAAAAAAAGAGAAGTTTGCTTTATTGTATGTGATAGGGACTGATAGCTGGAGTGAAAACTTTGAGGGATGGAGATGATTTATAATATAAAGCATAAAATGGAAAAAGAGAGAAAAGTAGAAAAGTTTTAAAGAAAACAGTATGAGCTTTGGAGGAAAAAAAGAGAGCTAATTTGCTATATAGATAAGCTAGTAAAGAGAAAACTATAGAGAAAGAAATAGTTTATTAGGCTTGAAATATATTAGTTGGTAGAAATGAGTGAGTATGAAGGAATAGGGATAAAGAAAGCAAATTGAGTGTAGAATAGAATAAAGAGCAGAGGATAAGAAGACAGAGGCAGCAAAGTAAGCTCTTAAATTGGTACATAGTTGAGCTTAAAGGTAATAGAAAAGGGAAAATTTTAAAGAAGTTAGAGAGATATAAAATAGGTTTTAAAAGATAAAGCTGGTAGTGTAGAAAAAGAGTAAGAGAAGGAAAAAATTAAGGGTAAAAGGATGATAGAGGAAAGGGAGGAAAATGTAAAAAAGCAAAAAAAATAGCATTATAGAAAATAAAGAAGTTCTCTCAAATGTAAGAAGGTACAATGTTGAAGGGGAAAGCTAGGGGAAGAGTTCACTTTGCAGAATGGAGAGTAAGATGTAGTTAAAAAGAAAGATAGTTCAGATAGCAGAATGAAAGCTTAAGGGAAGTTAAAATGTGCAGCTCTAAGAGTTGGCAGATGATGGAAAGGTGTGGGTAAAGAATAAGAAAAAAGCTCAAAATGAATGGACTCAATAGAAGTCTCTCACAAAGTAATAATATTCTCTGAAGAATAAAGTGTAAAATGAATGAGAAAAGCAAGAGCTGGAGAAAAAGTGCAATGGAGATAAAAGCAGGAAAGAAAAAAGATAGGAACTATAAGAGAGCAAGGCGAGTATAGTAGCAAATGAAGGAAGAGCTAAAAACAAAAGGAACTGTCTGGGAGATATTATGGAATATAAATGAGGAGTATAAACGCTGGGGAGACTGGGAACAGATAAATGCAATAAAAGGCTTGAAGAAGAAATAGAAATAGAAAGGCAAATAGAAAAAAATGGCAGACAAAGATGAGATAGAATTTTTAAAAAGAAAAGAAGAGGTATTGCTATATGCTGTAAAACGCTAAGAGTTCAAATGGCTAAATCTAGAAAGTAAGAGGGTTTAACTTCAGTTAGAAAGAGAGGAGAGAATATAAAGAATAGTGGAAGTAAAGTTTAGCTTTAAGCAAAATGGGAAAGTTAGGCAAAAGCTAGGGTATGTAGAGTAAATGAAAAAGCAGGAAGGAAGGGAGAAAGGGGAAGGAGATATAGAAGAGAAAAAAGAAGAAGTTGGAATAAGAATAGATGTGGAAAAAATATAGTAGAATAGAGCTAAAGTGAAATTAGGAGAGATAAAGGATATAAATAAAAGTGAAATGGAGAGAAAAAAGAGGAGGTGAATAAATAGTGAGAGATGGAGAAAGGTTAAATATTATGGCTCTAATAAAGTTGGAGTGAGATTATAAGGAAAGGTAAACTAAATGAGAAAACTAAAAAAAGAATATGCTGAAGACAAGGGGAAGAGGTAGCTCAATGAACTTAGAAGGATAATAGAAAGTAGAATAAAAGCATATAAATAAAGATGTAAAGGGGTTTGTGTATGTCTGGTGTTGGATCAATGGATCGAAAGAAGTTCAGTTTTACGTAAAAAGGACAAAACGGGTCTGAGGTGGATTGGAAGACTACTATAGGGAGATGTTCTAGGCTAAAAAGGATATAAGAGTGGGAGAAGATATAAGATAAATAAGAGAGAGAGGCTATAGAATAAAGGTGAAGTAAAAGTAGAGAGCAGCTAAGCTGGAGGAGGAAGAAAAGATTAAAGAGGCTCTTAGGAAAAATTAAGAGCTTCTCAATGAAAGTGGATAAGATAGGAGAAAAGAAGAAGAAACTGAGGAAAGACGGAAAGTACAAAGAGTTATTAAACTAAGAGCTGGAATGGGAAGAAAGGCTAATAAGAAAGTTGTGGAGGAGGAGTAGAATGCTGCATAGGAAGCAGATAATTAGAGACTAAGTAGAGCAAAGGAGAACAACTATGACAGTATGCATAGAAGCAGCGTGCTCAATACGCAATGAACGAGAGATTATACTATGACACGACTGGCAGGGGACTGTACAGGCCATAGGAAAATTAGATGCAGTAGATAAGCAGAGATAACTCGGCAATGGGTGGATCGCTCTGATTGCAGGAGAAATT
Source organism: uncultured Acidobacteriaceae bacterium (assembly GCA_963746665.1). Lineage (GTDB taxonomy): Bacteria > Acidobacteriota > Terriglobia > Terriglobales > Acidobacteriaceae > PALSA-350. Next base: position 473,428 of record CAVVBW010000003.1, read on the forward strand.
GCGCATGCGGACGAATTGACTGCGGTGAATTGAGGGAGCCTTACCCGCTTCCCCGTCACCAGATGTTGCCATACGAGCTTTGCGCCAAAAAGTGTTTGATTATCGTGAACGCCTATTAGATCAGTATTTACGCGCTACTTGTGGGATAGTTTCTAGCGATTCACAAGCGATGGGATGAAGATTTATCCGGGTTCTGCCGGCCAGACGGCGACCTCGAAACTGTGGGGGAAATTGTGGGGACCCTGCAGGTGGAACGCGGGGAATCCCGGGCTGGGCTGATCCGGGACTGTAGCTGTGAAAGATGGGGTTTCCCCCTATGTTTTCAGCCATTAGGGGCCATTGGGGAATCTGAGGTCAAATCCCAGACTCCCTGGTCGACTCTTAATCGACAGGTTGGTGGTTCGATTCCACCCGCGTCCACCATGATTCTAAAAGAGCTATGCGTGTGGACATTCCCTACTCGCGGGTCAACCTTCCAGGCTGTCATCGGGCCGGCGTCACCCTGCGCGTGACCCCGGCTATGGAAGCTTGGTTGACCGATCACGTGTGGAGTTTTGGAGAAATTGCGGCTTTGGCCCCATGGCAAGCTGAAGAGTAATGTAGTCCCATGCATCATCTGTAAGATGGCAACCCGGGTCGTCCAAGGCTCGCGTCCTAAAATCGAGGGAACCATGAATCAAATGAAAATTCAGCTGCGCCAAATCTCGACGGCGACATCCGAGGCGGTTCTTCGAACGCATCGAATCCTGATTGATAGGCCGCAGGAGAAAGGTGGCGCCGATTCGGGACCGATGGGGGGAGAGCTGTTCCTTGCGTCTGTCGGCGGATGTTTCATGAGCAACTTGCTCGCCGCGATCAAAGCGCGGGACGCAAACATTTCTGAAGTCCGAACGGACGTGATTGGCACCCTTGCCGAGGCACCCACTCGATTTTCCGCCGTGGAACTGCATGTAATCGCCAAAGGTTCAACTGAAGAGCTTTCACGGCTCGTCGAAATCGCCGACCGCGGTTGCATCATGATGAACACGCTGCGCGGAAAGGTTGAAGTTCGCATCCGCACTGGCGTTGCCAGGTGAAACCTTATCGACAGGTTGGTGGTTCGATTCCACCCGCGTCCACCATGATTTCAATATGCGATCTCCGATACCGGGGAAATTACCGGGGACCCTATGGAAATTTGTTCGTTTCCTGAACGGCTGACTGCCTCGACAGCACTCCGCAACTTGGAAATTCGGAAAGGTCGTTCAAACAAAGGTCAATCGGGATTTTCGATTGGTACAACATTTGATGGTGTCACCGAGCGTCGTAGCCGCCAATGATAGAAAGCCGCGCCGCAGAGAATCGTCACCAGGCCCAGGGTGCTTTCGCGCGGGCGCAGCACAAATGTCCATACCAGCATCCATACACTGACGCCTACAAAAAGGAGCGGGATTGTAGGATAGCCCCAGTTCATCACCCGGAGCTTTCGAAATGCCGGCCGCTTTCGAAGTCGCAGCAAGCCCGCCACGGCGAGCGCCGGAAAAAGAATCAAGGAAAATCCGATGTAGTAGACCAGCGACTCGAACGTGCCCGTCAGAACCATGATCGCGGCCATGATCGACTGATATAGGATCGCCTTCACCGGTGTTCCCCAACGAGGACTCACCTGTGCCGCACCGGCGGGAAAGCAGCCGTCTTGCCCCATCGCATAGTAAACGCGCGGCCCCACGAGCGACATCGCGCTGACCGAAGACAATAGCGCACCTGCCATGGCCGCGCTGAAGAAATGTCCGATGCGCGAACCGAAAAGCACATCGGACGATGCGGCTCCCACCGCCATCACTCCTTTCATCGCGCCAAGCGGCAGCGCGTAAATGAACGCCACGTTCAGGGCGACATAGAGCAGCGCAACGAGGCCAACCCCTAACAGCATCGCCAATGGTAGCGATCGCGGCGGGTCTTTGATCTCCTCCGCCACGTAGCTGGCCGCATTCCAGCCGCTGAACGCGAACATCACGAAAACCAGCGAAACTGCAAACTGCGCGCTCAGGGCGTGGGTTGAGCTGCGCGTCGTTGCCATCTGGAAATGGCTCCAGTCGCCATGTCCCAGGCCAAACGCCGCAATCAGGAAGATTGCGATCACGCCAAGCTTAAAAGCCGTCAACCAGTTCTGCAGCTTCGCCGCCGAATGCACGCCGGCAATATTGATTGCGGCAAAAAGAAAGATGACGCCGATACTCGCAAATTCCGATGCTCCGGTGTGCAGCCAGCGCAAATGAGGCCCGTGCGCCGAACTGCGTGAAAGCGCCGGAACGTAATATCCGAGATATTCCGAAAACGCAATCGCCGTGGCCGCGATGGGCGCGGAAAACCCGGCAAAGAACGAAACCCAGCCGCTCAGGAAGGCCCAGCCTGGTCCCCAGGTCTCCCGCAGATAGGCGTATTCCGCTCCGGCTCGCGGAATATTTATTCCCAGTTCCGCATAGGCCATGCATCCCGCGAGCGCGACAATTGCGCCTGCCACCCAGATTCCCAGCACCAGCAATGGCCGTCCCAAATCGCCCGCGAGAAATCCGGTGGTCGTAAAAATGCCCGTGCCGATCATATTGGAAACGACCAGCGTGGCGCAGCTCGTTACCGTCAGGACTCGGCGCAGTGGTGTGCTCATGTTAGCCGTGGACCACGCAGCAAAATATAGTGCGGAAAGCGAATTTCATAATGGGTCCAAAGATTATCACGAAAACGCTGCGTGCCAACAGTGCCGATGAGAACGTGATTCCTAGCATTAGGAGCGCGACGAAAGCATACCACCGGTCCGCATTGCACCCAAGCGCGCGGCTTTGCACCGCTTTCGCTCGCCTTCGGCTCCCTTTACTCCTGGTCCGCGGCAGTTGTATAGTCCGGTAGACGAATTCCCGCTGGGAGGTCTGTCATGAAGACACACCCGAGGCTTTTTGCCGCCACCTTCGGCTTGGTCGTTTTGTTTGGGTTTGGGCTGTCTTACGCTTCCGCCCAACTCGATCAATTGCCGGCGAAAGAATATGTCGACCGCATGGGGAGCGATAAGCGTCTGCCTACCCTCAAGGTCGACGAGGTCATCGCTAAACTCGGACTGAAGCCGGGCGATGTCGTCGCCGATATTGGTTCGGGCAGTGGCGCGTTTTCCATCCCCTTTGCCAAAGCCGTTGCTCCCAACGGAATCGTTTATGCGGTCGACATTGATCAGGAGATGCTCAACTACGTCGCCGATCAAGCCAAAAAAGCGGGAGTCACCAATCTTCGCACCGTCCTGGGCGACTACAACGATCCCAAGCTGCCCGTACGCGACATAGATGTCGCCTTCTTCCATCGCGTGCTGCACATGATCATCAACCGGCAGACTTACCTGAACTCTACGGTGAACTATCTTAAGCCCGGTGGCCGCGTCGTCGTCATCGACAAGAATCCTGACCAGTCGCCGAACAGTTGGATGTGGCTGAAACAATCGGACGTGGACACGTGGATGGCGGCCATCAGTTTCTATCCAGCCCAACAAATCAACCTTTTCACAGATCGCTATTTCGCCGTGTATCGGCGGCCTGAAGGCAAGAGCGCTGCTCTCCTGAACAAGCACACGCCTTCCGGCGCTCCCGTCGACTCCGGCAACAACTAAACGGAGTTAACGATGGGCTCACCGGGCAGGACTTCCCCAGGGATACTTGCGCGTCGGGCAGACGGCTGCGTCTTTATACCGGTGAATTTACCTGGGACCCTAGGCATAAAGGGTAGCAATCGGCAGTAATCGACCTCCATCGCAAACCTGCCGCAAGTATCTGATTTGATAAGCCCAAAGCTACAGATAGCAAACCACGGCAAAAGGCCTCGCGTCATCTCTTAATCGACAGGTTGGTGGTTCAAAGACGCGCGGCGGCATGGCCTCCGAGTGAAATCGGGAGGAATCTGATGAAGATTGAAGGAAGTGTAGCTTTGGTTACAGGCGCTAACCGGGGACTCGGAAGAGCGTATGTGGAATCCCTGCTCTCATCTGGCGCGAAGAAGGTCTACGCGGGATCACGCCAGCTATCCAAGGTCTCCGACGCGCGTGTTACCCCCGTTCAATTGGACGTCACATCGCCCTCAGATATCGAATCTGCAGTCAGACAGTGTGGCGATGTCACGATCCTCATCAACAATGCGGGGCTGATGCTAGGAAGCACCATGCTGGCAGAGGGGTCAGATGATGCGATGCGACGCGAGATGGACGTCAACGTCTTCGGTGTTCTGGCCATGATTCGAGGGTTCGCGCCTGTACTCGCAGACAACGGCGGCGGGGCCATCGCGAATATGCTTTCGGTCGTGAGTTGGTTTACGTTGCCATTCAATGCGACTTATGGTGCATCGAAACATGCCTCTCTTGCGGTTACAGATGCAGCACGCATTCAGCTCAGGGCGCAGGGAACCCAGGTTGTGGGCGTCTACGCCGGCTTCATCGATACCGACATGGCAGCGAATGTGGCCGAACCGGATGCTCGCAAGACGCCTCCGCGTCAGGTTGCAGATCGCACCTTGCAAGGAATTGTTGAGGGCGCCGATCATGTGCTGGCCGACGCACGGGCGGAAGAAATCTGGGAAGCGGTTCGACGCGATCCCGCGGGCTTGGAAAAATCGATGCAAAAGGCCTGGGATGATCGACCAAAATGAAGCCGTCACCGCGCCTATCAGCTAAGTCCGAGTAAATACAAGGGCTCCGGCTCGTCGTCGCCCCTCCCTTAATCGAGAGGTTGGTCGTTCGATTCCACCCGCAAACATATTATGGTCATAATGCGATGTACTGTGATACGCTCTCACCGTCGTCAAAAGTGTGAAGATTCAGTCACGATGAGATGAAGGTCATACTATGAAGAGTCGAAATGGTCTCTATCGGCCCACTTCGCTGCGGGTTGGTACTTTCTTCGTCGCCGCGCTCGCAATCTCCATCCCGCTCGCATTTGAAGCGCAGGAGTCGACTCGCTCGGCGCCGGCGCCCTCCGCGTTTCCCGATGTCTGCGGCAATCCCGCACCCCTCGCGACCGGCGTGCGGCCACAGCAGCCGATTTTTCCGGCGGGCGCTTATCCGATCTCGCTGCCCGCGGTTTCGCCTTACGGTGTGCGCAACGATCTCCCCAATCCCTACCGCGATGGGGTCGACTGGGTGCAGCTCCCGGCGGGCCGTCTGTTGGGCTCGACCGGCAGCGTCACCACTGCGCCCGACGGCACCATCTGGGTCGTCGATCGCTGCGGCGCCATGTCCACTGGCGGCGGAGGCTGCGACGGTCCCGCCGCGACTGTGAATCCGATTTTCCAGTTCGACACGTCCGGCAAGATGCTTCGCAATTTCGGCGCCGGCCTCTTCATCGGTCCCCACAAACTCACGGTCAACGCCAACGGAGCTCTGTGGATCGCCGACAGTGGCGGCCATCAGGTGCTGAAAATGTCCCAGGACGGCAAGGTCCTCATGACCATCGGCCTCCGCGGCCAGCGCGGCGCGCCTCCCGACAAACTCGATGCGCCCGTCGAAGTCGCCGTCGCAGCCAATGGCGACTTTTTCATCGCCGAAGGTCACGATGGCGGGGGCACCTCCTCCGATACCGCTGCGCGGATTTCGAAATTCGACCGGACCGGCAAGTTCCTCAAGTCCTGGGGCAAGCGCGGCACCGCCCCCGGCGATTTCGACGTCCCGCACGCCATCGCGCTCGATTCGCGCGGCCGCCTCTTCGTCGCCGATCGCCAGAACAATCGTATCCAGATCTTCGATGAGGACGGCAACTTCATGGCACAGTGGACGCAATTCGGCCGCCCCAGCGGCATCTATATCGACAAGCGCACCGACACCATCTACGTCAGCGACTCCGAGTCCCGCGATGGCCGCACCAATACCGGCCGCAATGCGCTTCCGCAGACCGGCTACGGTTACGATCTCGGCGTTCGCCGTGGCATTCGCATCGGCAGCGCGCGCGACGGCAAAGTCACCGCCTTCATTCCCGATCCCTGCCCGTATCCCTACGCTTCCGTTTCCACCATGGGAGAGGGCGTCACTGTCGATCATGACGGCAACGTTTACGACGCGGAGCTTTCCAAGCGCCTCCGCAGATTCGCGCGCAAGTAAACTCCGGGGCTCTTACGCCTCGAGACAGGAGCATTCTATGAAGACGAATCGCAACAAGCCGTCAAAGTCGAGCGTCGCCGTCGTTTCGCTGGTGGGGGTCCTCGTTGCGCTGGCCGCACTGTGCGGCATCGCGCCCGCACAGCAAGGCGTAGCTCCGCCCGCCGCCGCGCCAAATTCCGCCCAGCAAAATCTGAATCTTCCCAATCTCCCGAATCCCTATCACATGACTGCGGATTTCATCACCATGCCCGACGGTCGCAAGCTCGGCTCAACCAACGCCATCAACGTTGACGCCCACGGCAACATCTGGGTATTCGAGCGCTGCGGCGCAAATTCCTGCATCGGCTCCAACGTCGATCCGATCGTTGAGTTTGATCCTTCCGGTCAACACGTCATCCGCAGTTTCGGCGCCGGCAAATTCGTCTTCCCGCACGGCCTGATCTTCGACCACGACGGCAACATGTGGATCATCGACGCGGGCGTCGAAGAAGGCGTGAAGGGCAGCCAGATTTTCAAATACACGCCCGAAGGCAAACTACTCATCACGCTCGGCAAGCCCGGCGTTCGCGCCAACGCCACTTCCACCGACCTTTTCAACGAGCCCTCCGACCTCGCCATCGCGCCCAACGGTGACCTTTACATCGCCGACGGCCACATCGCCGCCGAGTCCAACGGGCGCATCGTGCACCTCGACAAAAACGGCAAGTTCATCGAAGCCTGGGGCACCAAGGGCTCCGGCCCGGGCCAGTTCAATTGTCCCCACTCCATCGCGCTCGATTCCAAGGGCCGCATCTTCGTCGGTGATCGGAACAACAATCGCATCCAGATACTCTCGCCGCATGGCGAATTCATCGCCGAATGGCGCCAGTTCGGCCGTCCCAGCGGCGTGCGTATTCTCAACGACACTCTCTACGTCGCCGACTCCGAATCGCGCAACGTCCCCGGACAATACGGCTACAATCCCGGCTATCATCGCGGCATTCGTATCGGCAGCGTCAACGATGGCATCGTGAAGGAATTCATTCCCGATCCCGCGCCGAAAAATGGCGCGAGCTTTCCGGAGGGAATCACCGTCGATCCCAGCGGCGTCATCTGGGGCGCCTCGATCGGCGACCGGCAGGTAACAAAATTCACCCTGGCGCGCTGAACGCACCCGGGCGGTCTGAGATCGTACTATGTTTTAGTAAGGAAGGGATAAAATCATGGCCATCCGCAACGCATCGCGTCGCGCCTCACGCGGCCGCACCCGTCGCGTCACTCCTCGTGCCGCGCGCAAGAGCGAGACGCACGAGCGCATCCTGAAATCCGCCCGCACCATCGCGCGTCGCGAAGGTCTGCGCGCCACCAGCGTGCCGCGCGTTATGTCCGGCGCCGGACTCACCGTCGGCGGCTTTTACGCGCACTTCCCGTCGAAGACCGCCATGGACGTGGAAATCGTGCGCAGCATGCTCGGCAGCCTGCCCGGGCGCTGGCTCGGCGGTCTCGAGGATTCCTCCGGGCTTGAGTGGGCCACTCGCGCCGTCGACCGCTACCTCTCTGTCGCGCATCGCGATAACGCAGACGGTTGCTCCTATCCCGCCGTGCTCTCCGAAATTGCCGCCGCGCCGGCCGAAGTGCGTCATGAATTCGCCGCCGCGCTCCAGGCCCGCGTCCGCGCTTTCGAAGCCCACGTCCCGCCCGTCGCCGGATCCACTGTTCGCGAACGCGCCCTCGCCACCATGGCGCTCACCATCGGCGGCCTGCTTCTCGCGCGCGCCTCGCGCGGCACCGCCATTAGCGAAGAGTTGCTCGCCGCCTGCAAGCGCTGGGCTCTCCCCGAACTCGACCTCGCTTAAATCGCGCTCGCCCGCCGGTCCCTCGCTGGCGGCCGCATCATCGCCGCTCGGTCGCAAGTGAAAGGCCGCGGAGTCAAGTTCATCCAAATCCTTTCAGCCACATCCAATCGCTATGACCCTGCCGACGGACCACCTGTTCTCGCCCTTGAAGCTCCGCACGCTTACCCTTCCAAACCGCATCGCCGTCTCCCCCATGTGCGAATACTCCTCGGTAGATGGCTTTGCTAACGAGTGGCACTTCGTCCACCTGGGCAGCCGCGCCCTTGGCGGCGCCGGCCTGGTCATCACCGAGGCCAATTCCGTCAGCCCCGAAGCCCGCATTACCCTCGCCGACCTCGGCATCTGGAAGGACGAGCACATCCCTGAACTCAAGCGCATCACCACTTTCCTGCATCAGCATGGAGCCTACGCGGGCACCCAGCTTGCCCATGCAGGCCGCAAAGCCAGCATGGCCATCCCGTGGGAAAAGACACGCACTATCCCCCCCTCCGAAGGCGGCTGGCAGCCGGTCGCTCCCTCTGCCATCCGTTTCGCTGAGGATTATCCGCTCCCATCCGCTCTGAACCGCGACGGTATGGATAAGATCACTGACGACTTTGCTGCCGCCGCTCGTCGCGCGCTCGCCGCCGGCTTCGACCTGGTCGAGTTGCACGCCGCCCACGGCTATCTCCTGCACGAGTTTCTCTCGCCACTCTCCAACCACCGCGCCGACGAGTACGGCGGAAGCTTCGAGAACCGCGTACGCTTCCCCCTTGAGGTTATCCGCGCCGTCCGTGCCGTCTGGCCGCAGCATCTGCCGCTCTTAGTCCGCATCTCCGCCACCGACTGGGCTCCCGAATCACTTGGGGCAAGCTGGGATTTGCCCCAATCCGTCGCCTTCTCCAAACTGATGAAACAGGCAGGTGTAGATCTGGTCGACGTCTCCTCCGGCGGCATCCATCCGGCCCAACAAGTCCCTATCGGCCCGGGCTATCAGGTCCATTGCTCGGAGACCATCCATCGTGTGGCCGAGATCCCAACAGGCGCCGTTGGGATGATCACCGAAGCCGCCCAGGCCGACCAGATCGTACGCACAGGTCAGGCCACCCTTGTCCTGCTTGCCCGTGAAATGCTTCGCAACCCCTACTGGCCGCTCCACGCCGCCCATGTTCTCGGCCAACCCGCACCGTGGCCTGTCCAGTATGTCCGCGCTGCAAGCGGGAAGACCGAACCGCGCGGGCCCGTATCCACTCCGCCCATCTGATTTAGAGGATCCAAGAAAAGATCGGCGCGCGACCCGAGCACAGCTGCGGATGAAGGACGATCCCAGGCGCAGAGCTCTCGTCCTGACCTATGCTTTATAAAACCTTCATAAGTCCACAGCGCTTTCCTTACGCCGCAAGCGTTCTACTGACAGTTGAGCATCTCGGAGGAATTCTATGGCCTCACTCCGCACGCTTCGCCCAGTCCCTGCGCAAAATTCGTCCCTGGCAGGTCACGAGCTCCTTCGCCTGTACCTGAAATCTTTTTACTGCCTGGAAAACCGCTCGCCGCTGAGCGCCAGTCCAACCCGGCTGATCCGCGCGAGGAAAGCCGCGGCCCGTCCAAACCGCGGCAAAAGATGACATGACGGGGCTCTCGGGACAGCGTGATCCTTCCTTGTCAACCGCGGTCGCGGCCACGCGGGCGGAATGCTCGGTACGTGCCGCCAGCTCTGCGGATATGGCTGCCGTGACCGCGATCTACGCTCAGTTTGTAGAAAACACGACCACCACCTTCGAGCTGATCGCCCCCGGCGAAGCCACCATGCGCCACAGATTCCAGACGGTCACCGAATGCGGCATGCCTTACCTGGTCGCTGAGTTGGATGGCTACATCGTCGGCTACTGCTATGCCGGGCGGTTCCGCCCACGCGAAGGCTATCGCTTCACGGTGGAAGACTCCATTTACGTGCGCGCAGACTGCCGTGGGTACGGAGTCGGCAAGGCGCTTCTCACCGAAGTCATCTCCCGCTGTCAGGCGAAAGGCTGCCATAGTATGGTCGCCTGCATTTGCGGTAGCAATGTGCCTTCGACTTCGCTGCATGCGTCACTCGGTTTTGTCCCCATCGGAACCCTGCCTGACGCCGGCAAAAAGTTCGGCAGATGGTTGAGCCTTTCGATCATGCAACGCATGCTGGAACCCGCAGAGCGCTAAGGGAGGCGCGGCGCCTTTTCGCCCCGCTACCCCAAAGCACTTCGATCGTCAGGGCCCGCAGACTCGAATCTGCGCAAACGATCAGCTGTATCAGCGATATATGGTATGCATGATGAATCCACAGAAGATCAAAATGGCGAGCAGGAGAACTCCCCAGAACAAGGAGACTTCTTCCCGGGGCGCCGGACGCCGGCTGATGCACTGCCAGATCGAGTGGATGACGAGCAGGGCGCCGGAAACATAAGTCCCGATGGCGGCCAAATCGTGCGGCCAACTCTGATAGGCGACCCTCAAGGCCTTGTCCCCCCTTGTTCGGGGCATGGCGGGTGTCGACGCGACCACCGGCCAGCATCTTAGAGCATTTTCACTTCTGCTGTGTACGGGAAACGCCGCGACGTTATCGGCTACCGTGCATACACCTGAAGGGAAAATGCTCTACCGAAGCGGATCCTAAATCCGCGTATGTTCCTGGCGACGAGTCGAATGCTTCCCTGGTCTCTGTGATGCCTGGTCGTCTGTAAAAATACCTCTCCGCGTAATAAAGAATAGACACGAATCAGTGTCTGAGCCAGAAGTTCGTTTAAACGTCAATATTTGTCCCGCTGCAAGCCTAAGGATACGCAGATTCCTCAGCGCCGCGCCGGCCAGACGGCCAATTGGCTAGCAGCTCCCTTGAACCAACGCCCGGCGGCGCCGATTCCCACTATATCGCTGAGAACAGTTGGCAAACAACGGGGAGCGAGCGGCCGGTACTCTCCCGGAGATAGATTGGCCGGCAGCGCGACTTTATAGGTGCGCTTGGCGATCGTCGTCTGGTCAAAGGCGGTTCGATTGCGCGAAGGATCCGCCCGAGGCGTGGAAAACCCCGCCGGTCACGGTACGAAGCTAGCGCCGTTACTTCTCGAGCAGCCGGGCCTTCAGAACTTTAACATCCGCGTCGGAGACTCCAAGTTCGGTGCGCCTGTAGTTGTCGAAGGAGCCGAACTTTTCGTCAATTTTGCGCAGTGTGCCACGTAGAAAATCGGGATCGGCCGACATCATTGTGCGCGTGACTTGCGGGGGAACCTTCGCAAACGCCGGACTGGAGCTGGCAAGCATCTTCTGGGTCGCGGCTGGAGACATAGCGTTCAGCATGTATTTGTCGGTTAGCTCGTAGTCGGCTAGCACTGTTCTCTCAGGAACTCCGAGCGTGAGCAGTAACAGGGCGCTGAAAACGCCGGTTCGGTCTTTTCCGGCAGTGCAGTGGTAGAGAAGCGGAAGATGGTCCTGCTTCAACTGTGCGAATACCTTTGCGTACTCCGAAGCATCGGCCAAAGCGAAGTCGCCATACGTTTTGACGAGCCAGGCCTTTGTTTGCTCGGGGGTTGGATTTGTGGAAAGGAATTGCTCCATGGGAGCGTTCACGTCTTTGCTGCCGGCCGTGCCGATGGGCGCACTGACGTGGAGCACACCAGAGTGGGGAATCCAAATCTCCGGCGCCACCGCGTTTTCTTCTGCTGTCCGGAAGTCACAGACTACGTGGACATCCAGTTGGCGCAAGTAAGCGAAATCGCTCGCGGTAAGGTTGGATAACACACCCGAGCGGTAGATCAATCCCCAGCGGACAAAGCGGCCATCGGTAGTTTCATATCCGCCGAGGTCGCGGAAGTTGGGCGTGCCCTGGAGAGCAAGGTGGCGAATGGATACCTCCCGTTCGGCACCATGATCCGGCTTGATGAAGAAATAGACTCGCTGCCCAGGCGAGCCGGCTTGCACCGTTACATTCGTGTCGCTGGTGGAAAGCACCAACTCCTTGCCCTTTTCGCCAGTTGGATCGGTGCTCGAGAAGATTTGCACTTTGTGCGAGTCCTCAGTGAGCGCATAGGTGAGCTTGTACGCTGTTGGGCCTGTTTGATCGCATGACAGATCTTTTACCTCGGCTGAAACGAGCGTTGAGCCCGCCAAGGCAAAGCTGAGAATTACAACGGAAATCCTGGTGAACATAGAAGGTTTCCTTTCTACCGGTAGAAGGCGCTAAAAAGAAGTGACTTACAAGCGACGCGGCGCCTTTTCCCGGCGGAAAAGGCGTCGCGCGATGTCGTTTTAGAAGCTAAGGCGAAGGCTGCCCTGTAACTCCCGGGGGTTGTTGGCCTGCGATGGCACAATATCTCCGAAGGTGGGTGAAACGGCCCCGCTGCTGCCGCCAATGCTGGTGCCGCTTGGCGCCGCGAACTGGGGGTGATTAAGGGTGTTGAAGAACTCGACGCGGAACTTCAATGCAAGCTCCTCATGGAGCGGGATCAGTTTTTCGAGGTGCGTGTCGAAGTTATTGGTGCCGGGCGCGCGAATGCCGTCAAGATAGCGTGGTGCGTTGCCATAAGTGAAGGCTGGCGCCTGCGAGAAGGCCGCGGGATTGAAGTACAGGCTTGCGGTGTTCGCCGCTACGCCGATCTTGATATGCCGGCCTCCGGGTGGTGTTAGAGGAACCCCGGGAACGATATTGGGGCGCATGGGGGACCCGCCACCGAAGGAGCTGGTGTCGTTCGCCTCCGTGATTTGTACAGGCAAGCCTGTGTCAAACGTATAGAAGATTCCCAAGCTCCACCCGCCCAGAGCCTGGCTCGCTATGCCATTGTTCAGAAAGGCCTTGTTCCTGCCGAAGGGCAGCTCGTATTCGCCACTGGCGCGGAGCACATTCTTGAGGTCCTGGTTGGAGATGGACCGGTCGCACGACGGACAATAGTTGTCCGTGTATCCCGTGGCGCCAAGCAGATAGGTAAAGTAATCGCCGACGTTATCGAACATTCTGCTGTAGGTATAGACGCCGAGGATGGAGAGTCCCTGAGAGAAGCGGTGCTCCACCGTGAGTTGCATGGCGTTATAGCTGGAGTGCCCCGTGCTGGCGTACATCGCGGTCATGGTGCCGAACTGGGGATGAGGAAGCAACAATTGATATGCCTGAACGGTGCTCTTGCTCAGAGGGGAGTTGGCCTGGGTCACGACCCCGTAAAAGGGATTGGCGACGGCAGCCTGCAGCGCGGTTCCCTGACCCAGATCACTGTCAGGGAGCTGGTTGTAATTGAGAGGGGTGTAAAGATGAACTCCCGCATTTGCGACGTAACCGGCAGTTACAACAACGTTATGGGGTAGCTGACGCTGCACGTCGATGGACCATTGGGCGCTATAACTGTTGACCTGATTGCGCGGGTATCCGGCAATGGGCAACCCCACATTCGTGGCCAGCCCCAGAGAGTTTCCGGTAACGGGAATCAGCCCGGAGGGGAAGGGATTGTCCATGTTATAGAGCGGGACCACTCCGTTTGGCTGCGCATTGATGGAAGTCGTGGGCTCTGAGTATCCCTGAGAAAGGGACTGGCTGAGCCACAGGAAGGATGGAGCATGGAAGATGCCGAAACCGCCGCGAAGGACGGTTTTGTCGTCTAAGCGATAGGCAAGCCCGACACGCGGATCGAGGTTCGTTAATTGGGTGGTGGAGAGATGCCGGCTCTTGCCGTTGGTGCCCACGAACCCCGGGCCGCCGGTAAGCGTTCCCAGCGAGGTTTGGCCGCTCAGGGGCGAGGTCGAGGTCAGGTCGATGTATTGGAATTGGTTATGCGACTCGAGATCTGGCTCTTCAATCGAGTAACGCAGGCCATAAGTCAGGGTGAGTTTCGAGGTCATGTGGTAATCGTCCATCGCGTAGAAGGCGTAGTAGGGATGGACGGTTTGCAGAGCCGGGACAAAGCCGCTGGTGACTGCGGCAGTGCCCAACAGAATATCGGCGATGCCGTCGCCGGAGTCTACTCCTGCCGACTGCGCGTTGGGACCGCCGGTGAAGCTGGTATTGGCTGCGTTGGTAGAGAGCGAGACTAACTGGTTAACGTCAAGATCCTGGGTGAGCTGGCGATAATCGAAGCCGAACTTCAGCGAGTGCTTGCCCCGGAGCCAGGAGAGATTAGCGGCGTATTCATAGGTAGTGCCGCCGTCGGCCTCGTTGCCGCTCTGGGGCCCGAGAGGGCTGATGCGGGTAGCCGATTTTACCTCTGGAAACGTGGTCGTTTGCAGGCCCGATGTGACGTTCCCTGCGAATCCCAGTTGGGTGGGGTTGTAACCCAAGGTCTCCGGAATGCGGTTCGACTCCTGATGCGCGCGGAGGAAGTGGTGTTCGAGTACGATGTTGGGCGAGATCACCCAGGTGTGGTCCAGCATGATGTTATCGCCAGGAAGCCGCTGGTGGTTGCTCGTGGGCGATAAGTTATTCCCGTAGGGATCGCCAAAGTAGTTGAATCGCTGGAACCAGTCGTAGCGAACGAAGATGGAATGCTTGTCGCTGAACCTATGGTCGACACGAACGTTCACTGTGGACTGGTTGCTGGTCTGCGGCGCGGTTCCCAGGAAATTGTTCACTGAGCTAAGGCCCTGGCCCGGCTGATTGGGCAGTGGATAGCTGTTCATGATTGCCTTGCCGACTGGATCCAGGTTGGGGATTTTGTTGCCCGGAAACGGGGTGCGGCAATAAACAGTCTGGCCAGCAGCGACCGGCGTGGAAGTGCACGCCGTGCTGCCGGTTTGCTGGAGCGTTGTCGTGCTGGGATCGTAAATCGTGATCAGATTGCCGGCACTATCGAAGGTTTTGGAGAAATCGCCGGTCCGCTCAAGAGCCGTGGGTACGGTGTAGGTTTCCGATGAAGGCAGAACCTGGGTGATTTGGCGCAGGCCTTCGTAGGATTGAAAGAAGAACGTCTTGTGATTCGGGCTGCGATAGTGCGGTGGAAAAGCCACGGGACCGCCGATCGCATATCCAAATTGATTGCGCTCCAGATGCGGAAGAGGTGAGCCGATCTGATCGGCGTTGAAGGAATTGGCGTCGGTGGCACTGTTGCGGATGTAATCGTAGACGGTGCCGTGCAGGCGGTCAGTGCCCGACTTGGTGGAGAAGGTGACGACTCCGCCACTGGTGTGGCCGTACTCCGGCGAATAGGCATCCGTAATTACCCGGAACTCCTGGATCGAATCCACCTGGGGAACTGCGGCGATGGCGTTGAGATCATACTGCGTGGTGTTGACTCCGCCATCGAGAAGGCTTTCGGTGGTCGCCAGTTTGCCGCCGTTGATGCGGAAGGTGTTGGTCAGCGATTCGCTGTTGTCGTTGTTCCCCGAGTCGGTGCTGTACGCTGTGACACCTTGCGCAAAGTTCACCATTTGGAGCGGGTTGCGAATATTCAGCGGGATGTTCTGGACAAATTCACTTTCGATCACGTTGCCGCGGTCAGGACTATCAACAACTAGTTCCGGGGCGCTTGCGGTTACCGTGATGTCCTGGGTGACATTGCCTAACTTGAGAGCCGCATCGACTCGCAGCGAGCCCCCCACCTCCAACTTGACATTGTCGATCGTTTCTTCAGCGAACCCCTTCGCCTCAACTTTGACGACATAATTGTCGGGGGCGAGCGGCGGGCACTGATAATAGCCTTCGCCGTTCGTGGTTACTTCGTGCACGATGTTTGTGGAGATACTGGTGATTGCCACCGAGGCGCCTGGAACGGCAAGCCCCGTCGAGTCAACGACGTGACCGCTGATAGTGCCATTCTGAGCGAGTGCGTTCGTGGCCGTGAGCAGGAGAGCGAGCAATGCCAGTCGGCTGAATCCTGTGCGCCCAATGACCCGAAGGAAAGCAGCGAGGGGGGGCGGAACTAGTGTCTTCATGTCCAGGATGATGACTACCCGGTCGTTAAGGCGGAGTTAAGCGGCTGTCAATGTTGTTCATTCACGAAGTAAATTTATCTTCATAACGGTTCCTTTCACCCGTAGGCGGGGAGGGCGGCATTCGGGTCTGACGGACGAGTTGTCGCGCGGGGGCGTCAATTCTCCATCGGCAGCCCGTGCGGGATAGGCCCGATGCATCCGTTACGACCGGGGAGCGGTCTGCGCTGGACGGGCTGCGAAGCGTTGCGCCGTAGCCTGGACCGCGTCGTGGACTGCTTGTGGCTGCGGAGGCTGGATGTTGCGGTCCGCCCCCAGCGGGCGAGCGGCGGCCAGGACGGCTGGCCGCCCCTGATTGACGGCGGCGAACTGCGAGCGGTTGGTGGCAGCCGCGCGCTGCTGTTCCATGCTGTTGGCTCATGGGCGGCACATGCGGAGCACGCACGGCGGCGATCTCCGCTACGGTAGGACGGGCCCGGACGCCGCCCGGGCCGTTGTAGCTCACCCGATTGATGCGCGTGTTGTTGACGGTTACATTGCGCTCATAGACATTGGTGATGCGTGTGTTGGCGATGTTGTTTACGGCGCGGTTATAGTGGAAGGCCCCGCTGCTCCAATAACCGCCTTCGTAGCCCCGCCCGGTGTAACCGAAGCCATAGGAGATGCCACCATAAAAGCCGATGTAGGTGCCCCAGTAGCCTTGGTGGAAGCCATAACGGCCGCCGTAGAAACCCCAGTATCCGGGGGTCCAGAGAGCCCCAGCATAAGGGGGCATGATCCATGCGCCAGGGGTCCAATAGTAGCCCTGCGGCGCGTAGGCCCAGTATCCGGGGGTCCAGAGGTAGCCGTCGCCGGGGCACGGTGGTTGCTGGTACTCGGGCAGAGGCGGAGGAGGCTCGGGTGCGTAAGCCACGGGCTGGGGCTGGTAGTCCTGGTCCTCGTTGCCCTGGTACTCGTCCTGGTTCGGGTAATGGTCCCCCTCGTCGTACTCCTGGCTCGGCGGGGCCGGGGCGGCGGCGGCGGTCTGCTGTGAATTGTCCGCGGGCGCTGCGGAATTGGGCTCAACTGTCTGGTCGCCGCCGCTCACGGGCGCCAAATTGGCCGAGGCAGGATCGTTGGCATATTGAAGAGCGGGTTGGCTCTGATTGTTCCTACATCCCGCGATCGCCAAGAGCGCCAGCAGCGCGAGAGTCGTTGCCGCGGTGGACGCGAGGGACAGTCCTCAAGGTCATTAGCAAGCCTCTCTTACAATTACACGGCTAATGGTGCATCGGAGGTCATCGCGTGAGAACGGGTAAGCCGGAGCTAGGCCGAGGGAGAGAGAAGCCTTTGAAATCTCCGATCCTGGCCAAGCAGGGGCGCGATGACGAACATGAGGCAATCGGATGTCTCCGCTGAATCTTCACCGAGCAGAAGGATGAACTACAAAATCCTGATCTATCGAATCCGAATTGACTGAAGTCGGTAGTGGTGCTCCTTTTAGAGCTACGAACTTTTCAGGGGTACAGCGGGCGTTGCCGAGCCGGCTGCGGTCCGCCTGCATCGCTCGCTCTTCCTTCAGCCATGCGAGAATCTCCCGCAAAACCTTTGCCGCACCTTCGTTGTGCGGCGTGACGATACGGTAGTGAATCCATTTGCCATCGCGCCGCGTGCTCACGATTCCCGCATTGCGCAGGTAAGCCAGGTGCCGTGAGATTTTAGGCTGAGGCTGGTTCAGAATCTCCACAAAATAGCAGACGCAGATTTCCTGGTCGCTCATCAGGTTGAGCAGGCGAAGGCGCGTATTGTCGCCCAAAGCCTGAAAGAAGCGCTCCATGTTGAAGGGCTTTTGCTTGACCGCCATGGCGCAATTATATGCGTCGTGACAAATGTGTCTAGCGGTAATATAGTTGGGTAGGCGAATATATTGGGAGGGTCCGGATGACAGAAGAGTTGCTGAATTCGGTGCGGTCGAAGTATGGAGCGGTGGCGGAGAGCACACGTTCCAGTAAAGATGCTGGTGTGAAGGCCGTGGCGGAAGCCTTTGGCTATACCGCCGAAGAGCTGACCTCGATTCCGGCAGAGGCCAACATGGGTTTGTCCTGCGGCAATCCCACTGCGACGGCCCATATTAAGCCTGGCGAGATCGTTGTCGATCTGGGCTCTGGCGGAGGCCTCGATGTGTTCCTTGCGTCGAAGATGGTAGGCCCGGAAGGCCGCGCTATCGGCATCGACATGACCCCGGCGATGATCGAACGGGCGCGGGCGAACGCCGAGGCGGGCGGCTATATCAATGTCGAGTTTTACCAGTCCACCATCGACCGGATCCCTCTGCCGGATGCTTCGGTCGATTGCGTGATCTCGAACTGCGTTCTTAACCTTGCGCCAGACAAGCCCGCGGTCTTCCGCGAGATCGCTCGCGTTCTCAAACCAGGTGGCCGGCTCGCGGTGAGCGACATTGCGCTGAAACGCGAACTTCCGGAGGCCGTGGCCCATAGCATGGCTGCCTATGTCGGCTGTATTGCCGGAGCCATCAAGATCGATGACTACCGCAAAGGATTACTTGCCGCCGGCTTCGAGCACGTCGAAATCGTCGACAGCGGCGCTGATCTCAACGCTTACGCCAAAGCAGAGAAGCAGGCCGGCTGCTGCTCCCCACAGATCGACAATGCCGGTGGCGTGACCGCGCTTGCAGATGCTTGTTGCTCAACCGGGTCGCCAACCAGGGCGCCCGCGCCAAGCGATCTTCATAACGATTTGAGAGCGCTGCTGTCTCAGTACGACGTGAATGCGGCAGCGGCCAGCGTGAAGGTCTATGCGCTTAAGCCGGTTGACGCGACTCAAAAGGTTTGTTGTAGCCCAACCTGCTGTTCGTAGTGGAGTTGGTCAAGGGAGCTGCCATCGATTGGCGTTCAGGATTGTCTCGGCTAAGCAACCGCAAGTGAAGGAGACTCAGTATGCGGGCACATTACAACGTGATGTTTCTTTGCACCACCAATTCCGCTCGTTCGATCATGGCGGAGGCGATCATGCGCCGCAAGGGAACGCCGAATTTCACCGCCTTCAGCGCCGGAAGCAGCCCGGCAGGGTTTGTTCGCCCAGAGGCCCTAAAGCAAATCGAGTTGGCTCATCTCCCTACCGAAGGACTACGAAGCAAGTCCTGGAACGAGTTCTCCGGGCCGGATTCACCCCCTTTGCACTTTGTCTTTACCGTCTGCGACAAAGCCAAAGAACTTTGTCACGTTTGGCCTGGGCAACCGATGTCGGCCCACTGGGGTGTACCAGATCCTGCTTTAGTCGTGGGAACGGCTGAGGAAGTGAATCAGGCATACAAAGAGACATTTGCCACTCTCGATAGGAGGATTACGCTCTTTCTCTCTCTGCCGCTCTCCACCCTCGATTCGTTAGCCTTGCAGAAAGAGATCGACAGCATAGGGCGGGAATAACGGAGGGGTTCTTTCGGCAATGGGCGCCCATGCGATCAACTTCCGCTATTAAGAATGATCTTGATGAGGTGGTATGGCACGCATCGGTGTCAATGGATTTGGCCGAATGGGTAGACTCGCATTCCGCGCGGCATGGGGGCGGGACGATCTTTCGATCGTACATGTCAACGAGATCAAGGGCGGCCCTGATACAGCGGCGCACTTACTGGAATTTGACAGCGTGCATGGGAGATGGCCGAAGCGCATCGAAGCCGGTGGCAACAGCCTTTCAGTCGATGGCCACAAAGTCGCTTTCACCGGGGCGGCCAAGCCAGGTGACGCCCCATGGGAGGACTCCGGTGCCGAGATAGTGCTTGAGTGCAGCGGCAAGATGTTGACCCTCGCAACCCTGACCCCCTATTTCGCGCGTGGCGTCCGGAAAGTTGTCGTTGCCGCGCCGGTCAAGCAGGACGCGCTGAACATCGTGATGGGCGTCAACGACAGCCTTTACGATGCGCAGATTCACGACATCGTGACAGCGGCATCCTGTACGACCAATTGCCTCGCTCCGATTGTCAAGGCTATCCACGAAAGCCTCGGGATTCGTCACGGGCTGGTTACGACGATCCACGACGTGACAAACACGCAAACACTGGTCGATATGCCTCACAAAGACCTGCGGCGTGCGCGTTCAGGGCTGCTGTCGTTGATCCCAACCACAACCGGCTCGGCGACCGCAATCACTCTTATCTACCCAGAGCTGAAAGGAAAGCTGAACGGAATTGCTGTTCGCGTTCCGCTACTCAATGCCTCGCTTACAGATTGTGTCTTCGAAGTTGCGAGATCGACAACCATTGAGGAGGTGAATGACATTCTCAAGGCCGCGGCGGAAGGTCCCCTCGCGGGGATTCTCGGTTATGAGGAAAGGCCACTGGTCTCGATAGATTTCCTTAATGATCCACGCTCTGCCATTGTCGATGCCCTTTCTACAATGGTCATCGATGGAACGCAGGTGAAGATTCTGGCCTGGTACGACAATGAATGGGGTTACGTGAATCGAATGGTCGAGCTTGCCGCCATGATAGCTGCGACATTGCCGGTTCCGGCGTGAAGGGCCCAGGAGCATGACCGGCATCCGCAATTATGCGCTCGTGACTGGCGCCTATTGGGGCTTCACGCTCACAGACGGCGCGCTGCGCATGCTTGTCGTCCTGCACTTCTACAAACTCGGATACAGCGACATCACGATCGCCTTTCTGTTCCTTTTCTATGAGTTCTTCGGGATTGTCACAAATCTGCTCGGTGGCTGGATCGGATCCCGTTCGGGTTTGAAGGTCACACTTTACGGTGGCTTGGCGCTCCAAATCCTCGCACTGCTGATGCTCGCCTTGTTACAGCCAACTTGGCTGGAACCCGTTTCGGTCGCATACGTCATGGCGGCTCAGGCTCTTTCCGGAATCGCCAAAGATCTGACCAAAATGAGCGCCAAGAGCGCCATCAAGATCGTCGTTCCAGACGATACCGAGGGAACATTATTCAAATGGGTCTCCCGGCTGACAGGTTCTAAGAACGCCCTCAAGGGGGCGGGCTTCTTCGTTGGTGGTGTTCTGCTCGCTACCCTTGGTTTCGGCGGCGCGCTCGTCGCGATGGCGGTAGGGCTGCTCGCGGTGTTGCTCGCGACCGTTGCCGCGTTACCGGCGGATATCGGACGCTCGAAAAAGAAGGTGAAATTTACGACGCTCTTCTCGAAGAGCGCCGCCATCAATTGGCTCTCCGCGGCGCGGCTCTTTCTCTTTGGTGCGCGTGACGTTTGGTTCGTCGTCGGGCTGCCGGTATTTCTGTCCCAGCTCGGCTGGTCTTTCTCCGGGATTGGCGGCTTCATCGCCCTCTGGTTTGTCGGCTACGGCATCATCCAGGCCATTGTTCCAGACATCCTTCGGCTCTTGGGGAACGAAACGGTTGATGGCCCAACTGCACGACACTGGGCGTTCGTGTTATTGGTCGTGCCTCTCGGCCTGATCGCGGCGCTTCGGGCGGGCCTCGATCCGAGCGTCGCTCTTATGACGGGGCTCGCTGCCTTCGCCGTGGTCTTCGCGATCAACTCCGCAGTCCATTCCTACCTCGTCCTGGCTTACACAGACGAAGAGAGTGTCGCGCTCAACGTGGGGTTCTACTACATGGCGAATGCGGGAGGACGCCTTCTCGGAACCTTGCTCTCCGGCCTTATTTTCCAAGGGGCAGGTTTCCAAGGCTGTCTCTGGGGTTCGGCAGCCATGGTGCTCCTGGCTGCCATCTTCTCGCTCAAACTCCCGCGTGGTGAGGCGGTTCCACTCAGTGCCGCTGTCTCTGAAGCAGATTCCTGAACAGGCAATCAACTCTCACCCAAACTCCGCCATCTCATCTCTTTAAGAGCGGGCAGACATAGCCTGCTTGAGGACGGCAAGCGGGGACGGCAAACCAGGACGGCCAACGGGGAGAGTGCCTATGTGGATTGTTCGCTTTGCGCTCGAGAGGCCCTTCACCTTCGTCATTGTCGCGGCGTTGATCGCGATCTTCGGCATCGCCGCTGTCCTGAGGACACCGACGGACATTTTACCGGACATTGATATTCCAATCGTGAGCGTCATCTGGACCTATAGCGGCCTGGATGCGGATGACATGTCCAAGCGCATCGTCGGAGTCTGCGAGCGGGCGCTGCCGACCACAGTCAACAACATCCAGTACACCGAGTCGCAGTCCTATAGCGGCGTCGGAGTGATCAAGATCCATTTTCAACCGGGTGTGCAGGTGGATCTTGCGATTGCCCAGGTCACGGCGCTGTCGCAGTCGCTTTTACGCCTGATGCCGCCGGGGATCCTGCCTCCGTATGTGCTCAAGTACGACGCTTCCAGCGTTCCCATCGTGCAGGTGAGCCTGGGCGGAAAGGGGCTTTCGCAAACCGAGCTCTATGACCTGGGCCAGAATTTTATTCGCGGGCAACTGGCGACCATCAAGGGCGCCGCGGTACCGCTGCCGTACGGCGGTGAGCAGCGATCCATCATGGTGGACGTGGAGCCGGTGCAGCTGGCGGCCAATCACCTGACCGCCTCGGATATTTCAGCCGCGCTGAATAAGCAGAATCTGGTCACACCCTCGGGTACGGAGAAGATGGGCGACCGGGAGTACCTGGTGGGAACCAATAGCAGCCCGAGCACGATCGCGGAGTTGAACGCTCTGCCGATCCGGTCGGTGAATGGCGCCGTGGTTCAGATGAAGGATGTGGCCTGGATCCATAACGGATACCAGCCGCAGACCAGCTACGTAAGCGAGAACGGGCAGGCGTCGGCGCTGTTAACCGTTATCAAGAGCGGCGCTGCTTCGACGCTGACCATCGTGGATCAGGTGAAGGCGGCGCTTCCGCGCATCAAAGCCGGACTCTCAAGCGCGCTAACACTGACCCCGATCTTCGATCAATCGGTGCTGGTGCGGGCTTCGATCCAGGACGTGGTGCAGGAGGCGGTAACCGCCGCGTTTCTCACGGCCATGATGGTGATGGTGTTTCTTGGCAGCTGGCGAAGCACGCTGATTGTGAGCGTGTCCATTCCCTTGGCGGCCCTGTTCGCGATCGCGGTGTCTTCCGCTCTCGGCGAGACGATTAACGTCATGTCGCTGGGAGGATTGGCGCTCGCGGTGGGCATGCTGGTCGACGATGCGACGGTCGAGATCGAGAACACCCATCGCAATCTCGCGGTCGGGAATAAGAAGCCGCTGGCCAGGGCGATCCTGGACAGCGCCGAGCAGGTAGCGATGCCGGCGCTGATCTCGACCATGTCGATTTGCATCGTATTCGTGCCGGTGACGTTGCTCTCCGGTTCGGCAAAGTACATCTTCACCCCGTTAGCGCTGAACGTGGTGCTGGCGCTGGTCGCCTCGTACGGGCTGTCGCGCACCCTGGTGCCCACGATGATGCACTTCCTTCTGCCCAAAGAAGTGCCGCTTTATCAGGGGCAGGAGAAGGAGTCGCCGCTAAGCCGAAGCTTTATCTGGCGGCTTCACCAGAGGTTTGACCATGGGTTCGACAGGTTTGCGGAGAAGTACAAGGCCGCGCTGGAGTGGGCACTGGGGCACCGCCGACCATGACGCTGGTTGGGTTCGCGGTGGTGGCCCTGGGTTCGCTGGCCTTGATTCCGGTAATCGGCCGGGACTTCTTCCCCTACGTGGATTCCGGGCAGATGGAATTCCATGTGCGTCCGCCGGTTGGAACGCGGATTGAAACGGCGATTCAGGTGTTCAGGCAAGTGAACCAGGAGATTCGGCGCGTGATCCCGCCGGACCAGCTGCAGATGGTCGTGAACAATATCGGGCTGCCGCCGGGCGGTGTAAACCTCGCCTATTCGGCGAGCGACACGACGAGTAACGGTGATGGCGATGTGCTGGTGCTGCTCGCGGCCAAACACCGGCCGACGCAGGAATGGATGCGGATTTTGCGGCAGGACTTCGCGCAGAAGTTCCCGGAAGAGACGTTTTTCTTCGAGCCTGCCGACATCACGAATCAAACGCTGAACTTCGGGCTGCCCGCGCCGATTGATGTGCAGGTGCGGGGCAAGGACGCAGCGTCAACAGCGCGGATTGCCGAATCGCTGGAGGAGCAGATCAAGGATGTTCCTGGTGCGGTGGACGTGTTCATGCAGCAGGAGGTCAATGCGCCCAAATTGAACATCGACGTGGACCGGCTCAAGGCGCAGGAACTCGCGCTCACGGCAAAGGACGTTTCTGACAACGTGCTGTTGTCGCTTTCCGGCAGCGGCCAGGTTGCGCCGAACTTCTGGCTCGATCCGGAGACAGGGGTCGAATACCCGGTGATCGTCCAGGTGCCGCAGTATCGCCTGCACAACCTCGATACGCTGGAGCAGACGACCGTGACGGCGCCGGCGTCAGGCACCGGCGACCAGTTGTTACGCAATGTTTCCGAGACCGAGCGGCAAGTTTCGCCGCAGACCGTTTCGCATTACAATGCCCTGCCTATCATGGACGTGTTCGCGAACGTGGAGCAACGGGATTTGGGCGGGGTAGCCAGCGATGTGCAGAAGATCGTCAGGAAGAATTCACAACATCTGCCGCCCGGAGTCGAAGATCGTTCTGAGCGGCCAGGTGCTGACGATGAACACATCCTTCGCGAACCTGGAGATGGGGATCGCCGCAGCGGTGGTGTTTGTCTATCTGCTGATGGCGATGAACTTCCAGTCATGGACCATCCCATTCATCATTCTGATGGCGCTTCCGGGAGCCTTCGCGGGCATTGTATGGATGCTGTTCCTCACCCAGACGACCTTCAACGTGCCCTCGCTGATGGGGGCGCTGATGACCATTGGCGTGGCAACCGCCAACAGCATCCTAGTGGTCAGTTTTGCGAACGAATCGCGGGGCGAAGGCGAGAACAGGAAGGATGCAAAGCAGGCGGCGCTGATCGCGGGCTCGACGCGGCTGCGACCGGTGTGCATGACCGCCCTGGCGATGATCATCGGCATGCTCCCAATGGCGCTGTCGCTGGGCGAGGGCGGCGAGCAGAACGCGCCGATCGGCCGGGCCGTGATCGGCGGGCTCTTGTTCGCCACGATAGGCACGTTGTTTATCGTGCCGGTGATGTATTCGCTGATGAGCAAGCAGGCTCCGGTGAACTGGGAAAAGCGGCTGGAGGACGAGATCCAGGGAGCGTAGCAATGAGCGCAGAGACACCGCACCCGCGGCTGGCAATCAGCAGGCGGAACCTCGGCCGAACGCACGGCCGGCGGATGTTACGGATTCTGATAGTGGCCGTAGTGCTGGCCGTGGCCCTGCTGTTGGGATGGCTGCCCCACTACAAGCGCAACAAGGAGGTGAACGCCAGAGCTCAACAGCAGAGGAACGCACTGCCGGTAGTGGAGGTCCAGATCGTGCATGCCGCAAGTTCGGAGCAGGAACTGACCTTGCCGGGTACCGTAACCCCGCTCCGGAGTGCGCACATTTATGCGCGAGCCTCGGGGTATTTGAAGGCCCGATATGTGGACCTCGGGGATACGGTGCGCAAGGGGCGAGTTGCTGGGGGTAATCTCGGCTCCCGATCTGGACGCCTCGGTCGCGCAACAGGCGGCGGTTGTGCAGCAGAGCAAAGACAACGTGCTCACGGCGCAATCCACTCTGCGGCTGCAGCAGGCGACCTATGCCCGGGTACACACGCTGGTGCTCCACGGCATTCTATCCGGGCAGGACGACGATGCGGCGCGCGCGGCGGTCGAGTCGGCGCAATCGAATCTGCAGGCGATGGAAAACGCGGTGAAGGGAGCGCAGGAAGCCTTGGCTCGTGAGCGGGCCTTGGCGGACTTCGAGCAGGTTCGCTCGCCGATCGATGGCACGATCACGGCACGCAACGTCGAGGTCGGCAATCTGGTTTCAGCTTCGGGAGCCGCACAGGGGCTGCCGGCTGTCCCCGCCGGGTCCACAGGCGGCCCGCCCACGGGAGGCGCGCAGGGCGGCGAACTATTCGACGTCGTGGATCTCGGCAGCCTCGAGGTGTTTGTATCCGTGCCGGAGCAGGACGCGCCCTTCGTCCAGACCGGCCAGCCTGTGCAACCTGACCTTTTCCGAGTTGCCGGGAGAGATGTTCAGGGGCAAGGTGGTTCGGAGCAGCGACTCTCTGAGCCAGCAGACGCGGACGCTGCTCGCCGAGGTACAGGTCCAGGATCCCCGGCACCGGTTGCGGCCGGGCATGTTCGCTTCCGTGCGAGATGCATTACA
The DNA here is from genome assembly GCA_963746665.1 of uncultured Acidobacteriaceae bacterium. Lineage (GTDB taxonomy): Bacteria > Acidobacteriota > Terriglobia > Terriglobales > Acidobacteriaceae > PALSA-350. Next base: position 499,380 of record CAVVBW010000003.1, read on the forward strand.
GGGCCCCGAATCCCGGCATCCTGATCTCCGGCGACAGCCTGCTTACCATGGCGCGCGGTCAGTTTGTGCCGGTGGTCGAGAACAACGTCATCCAGATGCGGCCGGTGCGCGTCGGGCGGGACCTGGGGACGCAGGTGTACATCACCGCTGGACTGCGGGATGGCGACAGCGTCGTGGTGAACCCCAATGATGCCGTGCAGCAGGGCGCCCGCGTGAACACACGGCCCGCCCCCGCCGGCCAGCAGGGCGGCGATGCAGATCCCAGCGCGGGAGGGAAGAGTGGCAATCAGAGTGGACAGCATCAATAGAACGGAGCACCGCGCCGTCAAGGGAGTGTGCACAATCGAGCCTGTTTCCCCGTGCTGCCGCATTGCGCCGTAACTCCCGCCTGGCTCTGAGCGGTTTCGCGATGAGTTGTGTGCTGGCATCGGTGGCGGCCGCGCAACAATCCTCGCAGACGCCGCTTGCCGCGACAGCTCTCGCAAACGCGCCCGCACCTTCGCCCTCGCTCGATGCAGAATCCGGCGAGCGCGCCGGCGCCGGTGAGCCCGCAGGACGGCCCGCTCTCCTTAAGCCTGCAGCAGGCCATCGAGATGGCGATCAAAAATAACCTTGACATCGAGATCGAAAGGGTCGATCAAACGATTGCAGACCAGAGCGTCCCGTTGGCAAAGGGCGGCGGACTGCCGCGTCCGATCAACTACACCGTGGCGGATACGCCGGCTGGCGAAGCACCCGTGGCCGTGCCCCTGCTCAGCTTCTCCTCTCCCGGTCTGTCGCCGTTGAGCGTGGACCCGATTACTTCGACAGTGTCCTCGTCCTACAATACAAGCCGCGTGCTGGAGGGGTCACACTCCTTATCCCTCAGTCCGACCCCATATTCCGGTGGATCGCCGGTGCCCGGCTTCGACGCGCAGCTGCTGGGCCGGTACGGGTGGCTGCGGCGGAACCCGGCAGTCTCGCTCCTGACGCTTCCCTCCGGCTGCGGTGACGCAGGCCGATACGGTGACAACCGACAACACCCTTGGCGACACCCTCCTGACCAAGGGCTTCAGCCCGGGGACCACGATTCAGTTGGGCGTCAACGACTTTGTGCAGAGCTTCTACTCGGGTCGCTCCAGCGCGGTTCCGTTCTCCCATCCCAATGCTTATGCTCTCATCGCGCAACCGCTCTTGCGCGGGGCCGGCCACGCGAACAACACCCGTTATATCGCCATCGCGAAGACGAACAAGAAGATCTCCGCGGCGGTGCTGGAGCAGCAGATGATCGGCACGATTGCCGGAGTAGAAAACCTGTATATCGACCTGGTGAGCCTGCAGGATTCGGTCAAGGTGCAGGAGCAGGCGCTGAACGCGGCCGAGTTGCTGTTGCATAACGACCAGGAGCAGCTAAACGTAGGACGCCTGCCACCCATCGAGGTAGCACGGGCGCAGTCACTCGTGACGAGCACCCAACTGCTGCTCACCCAGGCGATTTCTCTGCGAGACCAGCAGCAGGTAATTCTGCGAACGCTGCTCGATCCGCAGTCGCTCACGAGCACACCGGGCACGACGCCCGAAATCGTGGCGACCGACCCGCTCTTGCCTCCGGAGGCCGAGCCGCCGGCGCCGCTTCCCGAGCTGATCAAGAGCGCGTGGGAGAGGCGCCCCGACGTGCAACAGGCGCGCTTGCAGATGACCAACGGCGAGCGGCAGGTTGCGAGCGCCGCCAATGCCACGAAGCCTGAGATCGATCTCTATGGAAGCTATGAGAGCCGAGGGGTCGTGATCCCCGGACTGACCGCGATCGGTGGGGACACCTTGACGGGCAATGCGCTTACCGACCCGGTTCCGACCGGAGGCAGCCGCTCCTCGACGTTGTATGAGGCTGGGGTGCAGTTCTTCCTGCCGGTGCAAAACCGGGTGGCGGAGGCGAATCTTGGAGCAGACAAGGCACTGTTAAGGCAGCAGCAGTTGGGAGTGACGAAACTGGAGTCGCAGGTAGCTGCTGAGGTGCAGAACGCGATCACGGCCCTCCACGCCGCCAAAAGCGCTGCCGATGCCGCCACAAAAGGCGCGAGAGTTGCAGGCGAAGCTTCTCGCCGCGGCTCAGGAAAGCTTCCAGGCAGGTTACACGACCAACCTCGCCGTCATTGAACAGCAGACTTATCTCGCTCAGGCGCAGACTACGGAGGTCATCGCCAAGGCAGCGTGGCTGAAGGCGGCGGCCCAGTTAGACAGGGTATTGGGGCAAACACTCGAAACCCGCGGCATTTCGCTCAAAACAGATCCGGGGCAGGGTCGCTCGCTACAGCATTGATCCCTTGATCCGTTGCCCCGTTGATCCGCTGCTCTAGCGACCAGCCGCCGGTCAACGCAAGAAGCCGTCATATTCATCCCGCTGGATGCCATAGCATTCGCATGCAATGCGTTCCAGATGAACCCGGTTTAGGATGCGCAAATGACCGTGCTTATACCAGAGGATGCCCGCCCGCTGTAACTCCTGTGCTCGCAGGCTCAGCGTAACCCTCCTGCTTCCAAGCATTTGGGCCATCATGTCGTGGGTTGCCTTGAACTCTGGTCCAACTCTGTCGCTGACCGCGAGCAACCAGCATGCCAAGCGTTCCTCTGTGGAATGGACTCGGTTGCAGATGGATGTCTGCGTGATCCGTATCAGTTGCGAATGGGCGTAGCGTCGCAATAGCAGCTGCAATCTACTCGGCTTATCGAGGATCGTTTGCAGGACGGTCGCGTTGACCTTGAACGCATTGCCTCCAATTTGCATTCGAGTTGTTGAGTTCGGAATTCTGTCGCGTCCCAGAACCAGCGGCACCCCGACGAAACCTTCGCGTCCTACAAAATCGTTTTGCACAGTCTGACCGTTTTTCGTTGTGGTAAAGGTTGAGGCCACACCTTCGGTGATGAAATAGGCTTCCTTGATGGGGAACTGGGCGGCTATCAGCACACTGCCGGTGAGAAGGCGAGCTGGTCTTAGAAAAGGGGAAAGCGATTCCCGCTGGGCGTCGTCGAGTGTCGCAAGGATGCGATTACGCAAGAAACGTACATCGGTCACAGTGATCCGTTGCCGCAAGCTAGGCAGTATTTACTTCATACACGGTTACTAACCGTAAAGCATATACTAGGGCAAGGAAAGCTTAAGGAAAGCTTATTGTGGAGTCAACTGATCGGCTGATTGTTCGCAGTGCTTAAATTGAGCGTTCTAACCGCTTGCGCGAAACGCTAGTGCGCCGCGCTGCCCTGGGGGCTGTTTTTTGTCTTTGCAGAACTTGCTTTATGTTCTCTACTTTGCGTTGAATGCTTAAGAATGAATCGCGAAGCAGTTCCAGATCGTCCAACAGCTCATCCAGAGACGTCACCAGTCGTTGATTTGGCGATCGCATACAGTCCAGGCTCCGCACCCCCAAAAAACCAGGAGCGCTTTCAACGTACATTCTCAGGAGGTATTTTCTCAATGGTACCTTCTGGGGATTGCGGCGGATAGAAAGGTTTGCGGAGCTTTTGTGGTCAGAATGTTTCGCGGGGAACAGATCCATATGGCGGCCCTATTGTAAGCTGAGCAAACGTCGCAGTGGTGTTCACCGGCGAAGCACTCTCGCGAGGTCTCTCTCCCATGAAAGCTCAGAACGCCTTTGTTCGTAAGCCTCCCCGCTCGGCTACAGACAGCGCTCCATTTTCCTCACAAATCCTTGTGCTCTGCATCGACGATGATATTAGCCATCTCAAGCTTTACGGCGAGCTGTTGACCATGAATGGATATGCCGTCATAACCTGCACGAATAATCGTGCGGCCCTAAAGGTATTTCGATCGAGACCGGTAAGCTTAGTCGTAGTCGACTACTCCATGCCAAATATGAATGGGGCACAGATAGCGCGAAGGATGCGCGGTGAAAAGCCCAACATTCCCATCATCATGCTTTCCGGTCATTCTAGCCGGCCGCACGATGTCGACGATGCCATTAGCTCTTACATCGTAAAAGGTCAGAGTCCACGGGTGCTGCTACGCGAGATACAGGAACTCCTATGGATGCAATCCGCGGAGGTTTCTCCCCAGCGGGAAGCAGTATAGGGGGAAGCAGTATAGAGTGATGCGCGCTGAGGTGTGTCGGAGTCTTGCTCCGATCACCGGCGCACGTCCAGCCAGAGCCTGAAGGTGGAGTCGGGGTCGTCATTCGACTCGAGAATCGTGACCGTGAGTCCGTGGATCGTCTCTCTACCCAGGGGCTTTACGTTCCGCATCGACAAATCGCGTCCGCCCGCAAAGGGATCTTGCCACTCGTCATCAAGAAATGTGCTCCGCTCACATCGTCGAGACAGGTCGACCGGATCCCAACTCAGCCTCTCCTTTATTTGAAGGTCATAGAGCGTTCGCGTGCGCGTCTCTTGGGATGTTTCGCCGAGCTTCCCCGAAGGGGCGCTCGTATCCGCCAGAACCCCACCACAACTTTTGATCCTAGCCGGTAGGTCTTCCTCTTAAGCCGGCAAGGTGTATGAGGGGGTTAACCGAGTAATATTAACCGCAGATTTAGGGATCGTTTCCGGAAGGAATTGTTCATGACCCTCCGTCGCAAGCTGCTCGCCACTCTCTTCTCCGTTGCCATCGTCTGCGCGCCAGCCCTTCGGGCGCAGAATTCCGCTCCCCCCCACGCCACCAGTACACCCTACGCGGGCGACCTCAGCGTCTTCGAGAAGCCTGGTCGCGATCAGCGCCTCCAGATCGACCGGGTCATGGACCTCCTGCACCTCAAACCCGGCAGCACTGTCGCTGACATCGGGGCGGGCAGCGGCTGGTTCAGCGTCCGCGCCGCCCGCCGCGTAGCGCCCAACGGCCGCGTCATTGCCGAGGACATCAACCCAAAAGCTATCGCCTACATCCGGCAGCGCATCCAGAGCGAGCATCTCGCCAACATCGAACCGCTCCTAGGCACACCTGACGACCCGAAGCTCCAACCCAATTCCCTCGATGCTGCTCTCATGCTGACTGTCTACCACGAGATCGCCCATCCCCAGCTTTTCCTAGCCGAACTGCGCGCGGCGCTGAAGCCCGGCGCTCGCTTCGGCATCATTGACCGCAACGGCAACGGTGCTGACCATGGCCTCAACGAACCCATCGTCCGAGCCGAGGTCGAGGGCGCCGGCTTCCACCAGATCGCTCGCTACGACTTCACAAAGGCCGACGGCCAAGATTACTTCCTGATCTTCGAAAAGCGATAGCCCTCTACCAGACGCAGGGCGTCCGAGGGGAGCGGAGTTTTGAAATGATCCAGTTGCAGCGGGTCTACGATCAAGAGGGCCACGGGGATCAAGAGAGCCACGGGGAGGGCTCAAGGTTCCTGGTGGAGCGGCTATGGCCCAGGGCAGTGAAGAAGAGCGACCTCAAGATTGAGGGCTGGCTTAAAGATGTGGCTCCGAGCACCGACCTGCGAAAATGGTTTAGCCACGATCCGGCGAAATGGGATGAATTCAGGCGCCGATACTTTGCCGAACTAAACGCTAATCCCGATGCCTGGAAGCCGATTCTTGAGGCTGCTCGCCACGGAGTGGTAACCCTGGTTTACAGCTCGCACGATAGAGAGCACAACAATGCCGTGGCGTTGAGAGAATTTCTGCAATCTCATCTGCGTACCAAGGGATCCACTTAGAGCCTGTTCTCACTATTGAACAGTGGTTCGCACAACGATCACCGAGAGATTGTCCGAATAGACGGTCTTCCAGCCAGGCAATAACCGCAAGACCTGCACCATCGGAGAGGTGCGCGCCAACAAGCAGAAATCGATTCGATACTTATTCAGAAGCGCGTTCGGGTCGCTCTCGAGTGTTGCCCACCCGGCGAGATCGCGGAGGACGCCGGTCCAATCGAAAACATCGGCACGGCCATCTACGAAGACCGGGTGTTCCGGCGCGGCCCAGATCAGGTATCCGCCGTAGACATACTCGTTCAACATGTTTCCAGAAAGGGGATGAGTTTTCATAAACTCGACTGCTCGCACCGGACTCTTTTGCTCGACCTGGGTTGCAAGAGATCGAGGATTTGGAAATCCCCAGAATGCCACCAAAAGTGACATCGCGAGAAACGCTGCGTTGAGCACAGGGCGATCCTGCTCGGCGTCGTAGCTATCCCATGAAGTTGAGAGCAGGCGCGACAGAATAGGCGCCGCCAGTATGCCAAAGACGAAGACCATTCGTTGATGGCTCGCGGCAAGCCATATGCCCATCCCGAGCAAGAGGAACTCGTTCCAAAACAACTCCGACCGCCGGGCTGCCGTTAGCAGAAAAATACAGCAGAGAACTCCCAGCAGTCCGGCTCCGCGCGCGCTGTTCAATGCGAGCGGCATCCACTCGTCTACATAACTAAGACTGACGGGCTGATTCACCAGAGTATCCAATGGGTAAAGAATCTGCTTCACCCCAACTGGATTGAGAAACAACGCCGCGGCTGAGAGGATCAGGGCCAAGGCGAGCATCCGCTGGTAGCGCCTGTCCCAGCGTGTTGAAACGAACGAGCCCAGGCGGAAATCGAAGAAGGAGCAGAATAAAAATATTCCGGCGACGACAAACCCAAGAAAAAACGATCCGTGGCAATTCACCCAGACTGCAAACAACGGCGGCAGCCAGAAGTACCAGCGAGGACTACGCGTGCGCCCAAGGTAGAGCAGCAGCAACTCGATGATCAGCAGAAGATAGCCGATCATCTGCGGCCGTACCGCAAGGCCGCTGGTTGAAAAAAACCAGATGGCCAGCGCCCCCAGGAAACCTATTTTCGCATTTGCCGAATAGAGTGAGCACAGGGCATACCCGGCAATAAGCAAAGAGGCGCTCAAAAAGCACAACCAGAGCATCAATCCGGAATAGCCGCCGAGTCGATACGCGCCATAGATGAGCACCTGCGAGAGCCACTCGTGCGGGACCCAAGCATGGTGGTTGGTGGTGTAAGAAAAAAGATCTGTGGTTGGGATGGAGTGGCTGGTCCAGATGATCTCACCCATCTTAAGATGCCACCACATGTCCGGATCATCGAAACGTGAGCGCACCGTCAGCACGGCGAGTGCTGTGAGAAGGCCCGCGAGCATCACGGGAAAAGAGAAGAGCTTGCGCAAAAGACCAATGCGGGCATGACCGGCGGCCTGCTCGACGGCTAGTGACGCCGCGCTCACGCAGTCCCCACCTCGTCAATTTCTTGATCGGCAAGTATGCCTTGTACGGGAAGCGGGCCTTGTTCGGCAAGCCGGATCAACCGATGCAGGTACGCTCGGGAAATACTCAAGCTACGTGCGGCCAGTGTCTTATTTCCGTTGTTCTCCCGCACCGCGGTCGCCGCCAATTTGATCTTGTAATCGCGAAGTTGCCGCTCGAACGAGCCCGCCGGCTGATAGTCGGCGATGTTCACAATACCTTCCTCCTGAATGTTCCCGGGTAAATCGTCCGCGCGAATGCTATCGCCTTGGGCAACGATGATGGCTCGCTGAATCACGTTCTCTAATTCGCGCACGTTCCCCGGCCAGGAATAGCTGCGTAGCAACGCCATTGCCTCCGGCTCAATATCCTCCATCGGCTTTTCGTACATCTCCGAGTACTGGCGCAGAAAATGCAGGGCGATCGTAGGGATATCTTCCGCATGATCCTGGAGAGGCGGAGCATCGATCCTCATGACATTGATGCGGTAATAGAGATCCTGCCGGAATCTTCCCTGAGCCACCATGTCGGTCAGGTCCTGGTGAGTCGCGAAAATCAGGCGCGCGCGCAGAGGAATCAGCCGGTTGCTGCCCAGCCGGCTGAACTCGCGCTGCTGCAGAACCCGTAGAAGCTTGACCTGGGTACTCAAGCTAAGCTCGCCGATTTCATCGAGAAGGAGCGTACCGTCGGCTGCTTGCTCCAGGTAGCCTTCCCGGGCGCCGACGGTGCCGGTGAAAGCGCCTTTTTCATGGCCAAACAACTCCGCTTCGATCAGAGTTTCAGGGATGGCGCCGCAGCAGACGGCGACAAACGGGCGCTCGGAGCGAGCGCCCAGGTTATGGATGGCGCGGGCGATCAGTTCCTTGCCCGTGCCGCTTTCACCTGTAACGAGCACGGAGGCATTGAGACTGGCCACGCGGCGCACGAGGTCATAGACTTGCCGCATCGCCACGCTGCATCCGATCAGGCGATCGCAGCTGCCGACCACTTCCAGTTGCTGCTGCACACTCTCAAGCTTTCGCTTGAGAGAGGAGTTCTCATGTGCGCGGCGCAGCAGCACTTTCAGGTCCCGGATAGAGGGCGGCTTGCGGCAGTAGCCATACGCGCCCAGCCGGACCAGCTCTACCGCGGTTGGGCGAAGGCCATCGTCGGCCATCACTACCGAGGAGACTTGAGCAGCGGCAATGCGCCGGCAGCAAGCGATTCGCTCCTGCAGCGATAGATGATTGGAGTCCAGGTCGAGGATGACAACATCACAGCCCCCGAGGGAAAGCATGCGGTCGATTCCATCTTCATCCGACTCGATGAGAACCTGGAACTCTTTCCCTAAGGCAGAAGCGAGCAGGGGCTGCAGTTTGCGATCTTCAGAGTACAGTCCGATCCGGATCATATTGCGGCGATCTCCTTGGAACCTGCTGCCGAAGCCGAAATACAGTGTGGCGAGACTAGGTCACCGTGGGGATGGAATATGGGCCCATGATTCTTGTTGGTTCACCGTTGGGGAGGGGCGGCGAGAGTTCTCTCGGACTTCTTTCTGTACGCCGGGGGGAGCGGCTGAGAGCCTCGCGTTTTGTGACTGAGGTTGTATTGTTAGCTGATTCGTTTGAAAAGGTCGATGGTAACTCTGGTAACGTACACCGAGGTACAGTAACGCCCTTGCGAGAGCAAAGTTAAGCATTTAGTTAACTGTCCAAGCAGGCGCACTCGCGAGTGGCATCTCAGTTGCTGCGATCGCGGGCATGACCTCCCGGGATAAGTTGGAGCTCTTGCTTCTGACCAGCGCGGTTGCTATCACCCGCTTCGCCTTCCGCAGCCGCGATTTATACGATTTAGATTCGGTGAATTTTGCGCTGGGGATGAGCCGCTTCGATCCTCGGGTTCATCAACCCCATCCGCCTGGTTATTTTTTGTACATATGGCTTGGCCGGCTGTTGAACACCATCTTTCACGATGCCAACCTGGCGCTCGTTGTCCTAAGCATTGCCGCCAGTTGCGGAGCCGTTGTCGTGATCTATCGCATGGCGCTGGATTGGTTTGGCCCGAGTGCGGCGCGGTTCGCCGGCGGCCTCTTCCTGCTCTCTCCTCTCGCCTGGTTCCACGGCACGGTTGCATTGACGTACAGCGTCGAAGCCTTCTTTTCCGCGCTGCTTGGTTATCTGTGCTGGCGCGTTTTTTGCGGAAGCGGGGGGTTGATCGTGCCAGCCGGCTTGATTCTTGGAATTTCCGCGGGGGTGCGGCCATCTTCTCTTCTGTTTCTGGGACCCCTCTTTCTGTTCTCGCTGTCGAATGCGACGCCGAAACGAAGATTTGCGGCAGTGGCGGCGCTAGCTTTGACGCTCACGGCATGGTTCGTGCCCATGATTTCAGCCAGCGGCGGACTCGAAGCGTATTTCGGCGCATTAACTTCTCTTTGGCAAATGGTGCCTGCGAAAGACACAGTCTTCAACTCCTCGCCCGCCACCTCGATCGCGCGCGCATGCACCATTGCTTTCATCTATCTCATAGGCTTCGGAGCTGCATCGTGGGCTCCGCTGGGAGCCCGGCGCGCCAGCCCGGCCGATCCGCGAAAGAAGCTGTTCACCGCCGTTTGGGTCGCTCCGGCACTCTGTTTCTTCACCTTCATCTTTCTGAGGTTCGTCAACAGCGGCTACCTTCTGATCGCGGCGGCTCCGGCCTGCATCTGGCTCGGCTTCTGGGCGTCTGAGTGGTATGAGAGTACGGTTTGGCGTAAGCCCCTCAAGCTTGGAGTGATCGGAATTTGCGCAGCGGCGAATGTGCTGATCTTCCTTTTCTCCCCGCTCTACTGCTCCTACCGGTCCGTGCGGCGATTCGAGGCGCAGCTCGAGGGCATTCGAACGGGGCTTCCGCAACTCGGCTCCCCCGGGGACACTCTGGTCGTCGCCTTCGACTCGCACTTCCTCGGCTACCGCCACGCCGGCTACTACCTGCCTGGCTATGTCACCGTGGAATATCCCGAAGCAAAGCTGCGAGAAGGCACGAGGGTCTTTGCTATGCACGAGCGTGACACCCACCTCCTCGCTGGATTGCCGGCCGGCGATTACTCGAGGTTCGTTCTATTTCCCCTCCCGGGGGGTGAAGCCTCCTACCGCGAATACGTGCAAAAAGTGACCAAGCCGCTCCCCATCCACGGCCTGAGCACAACTCGCGTCGGGAATTACGACTTCGTCACCGGCCCAATCTCCGATTTGCCGCTGTTGTTCCCCCAGACAGCGGCCAAGAGCCTGTCGAAAAACGCGCCGAAGCAACAGGCGAGGGGCGAGACGCCGGGGCTCTTTCCCCAGTAGTGCCGGACGCCTGGTCTGGTTGTGACAAGCTCCAAGCTGGGTGTATATGCGCTGCTTCACTCCGGGACGCGGCCTGTAAACAGCCGTGCACACCAAGCTCAAAGCCCAGGTCCCTAACGTTCTGAATTCAGGCTTTCCCCGGTTTCCGGAGCTTTGGAGGGCGAATTGCTTTTCCCCGAACGTACTTCCTCGGAATGGGAAGAGAGAGTTCGTGTATGCATTCGATTGCGTGGTGGCCGACTGTCATTGTTCTCGCCGTCGCGACGTTCACGGACTTGCGCAGCCGCCGCATCCCGAACTGGCTGGTGCTCCCTTTTCTTCTCGCGGGAATTGGCGTCTCCGGGTGGCTTCATGGCTGCCGCGGCATCGGGCAAAGCCTCGCGGGGCTGGCATTGGGAGCCCTGCTCTTCGGGGTGCTTTGCTGGATGGGTGGCATGGGCATGGGGGACGTGAAGCTGGTGGCGGCCATCGGAGCCTGGATTGGGCCGGCGCAGTTGGTAACGGCATTGGTCATCACCGGGATCGCCGGGGGGATCATGGCCATCTGCTGGGCGATTGGCGGCGGATTTCTTGGCGAGTTGTTCAGTGGTGCGGGCGATCTGGTCTTCGGGGTGAAGGATCGCGGACTGCGGCCCCATCCGGAACTGGTTCTCAACAATCCCCTGACGCGCAAAATGCCCTATGCTCCGGCGATCGCAATCGGGACACTGGTTTCGTTCTTCTCTCGTTGAGGGGCGAAACACAAACTATGGCTGACTTACCACGAATATGCGTACCTCGATCCGATCGGCGGGAATATTGCAAACGGCAGGGAGTCGAGAAATCGTAATGTCGACCTTTACCCATGATCCTGACGCTCTCGGCGCCAACGTCTTGTCGGTGGCGTTGATTGGCCCAGCGGAGAACCGCCGCCAGGCGGTGGCCAGCGCTCTCGCCGGATCGCAGGCGAGCGTGACCCGCGAGTTTCCCTCATACCCCAGCCTGGACGACGTGCCGCGGCTGCTCGAGCGCGAGTATGACGTCATCATCGTTGAGCTGGACAGCAGTCCGGAGCAGGCCCTCGATCTGGTGGAGCACATCTGCGGCAATAGCTCCGTGACCGTGATGGTCTATTCGGCGCGGTCCGATTCGGAGTTGCTGGTTCGCTGCATGCGCGCCGGCGCCCGCGAATTTCTGACTCAGCCCATTGCCCCCAGCACCATTGCCGAAGCATTGGTTCGCGCCTCGGTTCGCCGCCCGGCAGCCCGCCCGGCCAAGAAGACCGGAGGCAAGTTATTGGTATTTACCGGCGCCAAAGGCGGCTCCGGCGTCACCACCATCGCCAGCAACTTTGCCGTATCGCTTGCCCAGGAGTCGGGCCAGAGCACCTTGTTGATCGATCTCGGTCTTCCTCTTGGGGATGCGGCGCTCGACCTGGGAATCACTGCCCAGTTTTCGACGGCCAATGCTCTCGAAAATTTCAGCCGCCTCGATTCCAATTTCCTTTCCAAGCTCTTGACCAAACATAGCTCGGGATTGTCCGTGCTCGCGGCCCCGGACAGATACACGCCCATCCAAGCTTCGAGTGAAGCGGTCGAGAGACTTTTGGCCACCTCCCGGCAGGACTTCGACTATGTGGTGGTCGATGCCGGATCGAACATTGGCTCAACCTCGAGGGCGCTCTTCGCGGGAGCGACCACCGTCTACCTGGTCACCCAAGTCAGCATCTCCGAGTTGCGCAATTCCAACCGTCTGGTCTCGGAGTTCTTTGCGCCCAACGGCACCAAACCCGAGATCGTGCTCAACCGCTTCAATCCCCGCTCGCTGGGGATTGATGAAGACAACATCACCAAGGCGCTCACCCTGCCCGCCAGTTGGAAGATCCCCAGCGACTATCCCGCGGTCCGGCAAGCGCAGAACACGGCCACCCCCCTGGCGCTCGAGGATTCGCCGATCTCCCGGGTGATCCGGCAGATGGCGAGAGCGGCGTGCGGCTTGTCGGCGACTCAGGACAAGAGAAAGCGGTTCAGTTTGTTCGGATGAAGGGCGTAAGCCCGGTTTTGTCCTTGCTCAACGATCGTAGGTGGCATGACGTGGAAACTCTGAATTTCGAGACGTTCAAAGCGGAAATACATCGGACCCTGCTCTCCAAGCTGGATCTCGAGAAGCTGTCACGCGTCAACTCCACCCAGGCGCGGCAGGCGGTCGCCGGCATGGTCAATGAGATCATCGGCACCCAGCGGGTGCCCTTGAGCTTTCACGAACAGGAGAGGATCCAGACCGATCTGCTCGACGAGGTCTTCGGTCTCGGTCCGCTGGAACCGCTTCTTCGGGATACCAAGATCTCCGACATTCTGGTGAATGGCAAAGACCAGGTCTTCATTGAGCGCGGCGGCATCCTGCAGAAGGTCGATACGGCGTTTCGCGACGATCGCCACCTGCTGCAGATCATCGACCGCATCGTGTCGCGCGTAGGCCGCAGAGTGGACGAATCCTCTCCGATGGTCGATGCGCGTCTGCCCGACGGCTCTCGCGTCAATGCCATTATTCCGCCGCTGGCGCTCGACGGCCCCGCCTTGTCCATTCGCCGCTTCGGGACTGGCCCTCTGGCGGCCGATCAACTGGTCGCGCTCAAAAGCATTTCACCGGAGATGATGGAGATGCTGGCCGCCGCCGTGCGCGCGCGCATCAGCATCCTGATCTCCGGCGGCACCGGCGCCGGCAAGACCACTTTTCTCAATATCCTGTCGCAGTACATCCCGCAGGGCGAGCGCCTGGTCACGATCGAAGACGCGGCCGAGCTGCAGCTCGCGCAGCAGAATATCGTGCGCCTGGAGACCCGGCCGCCCAACATCGAAGGAACGGGAGCCATCCGCCAGCGCCAGTTGCTCATCAACAGCCTGCGCATGCGCCCCGATCGCATCATCATCGGCGAGGTGCGCGGAGAGGAGGCCTTCGACATGCTCCAGGCCATGAACACCGGCCACGAAGGCTCGATGACCACGATTCACGCCAACACCCCGCGCGATGCCTTGTCCAGACTCGAATCGATGGTCGCGATGAGCAATTTGAATCTGCCGGAGAGGACAGTGCGCCAGCAGATGGCCTCGGCCATCGCCATCGTCGTGCAGGTCTCCCGCATGAGCGACGGCAGCCGCAAAGTGGTCACCATCTCCGAGATCACCGGCATGGAAGAGAACATCATCAGCATGCAGGAGATCTTCAGCTTCAACAAGAAAGGCATTGGGCCCGACGGCAAAGTGATCGGTGTCTTCCAGCCGAGCCACATCCGTCCCAAGTTCCTCGAACGGCTCCGTATATCGCGGCATCTTCCTGCCGCCGGACTTGTTCGAGCAGACGCTGGAAGTCAACTGAGAAAGGCGAGGGTGAAGAGATATGTTATTGCTGCTGATGCTGGTATTCCTGAGCATCTTCGTGGTCGTCGCGCTGCTGTTGATCGCGAGCGGAACCGGCGCTTCGCAGCGGACCAAGCAGACCCTCGCCGCGCTTGAGTCCGCGCTGGCCACCGCCAGGCATGAGTCGCATGATCAGATCGTCGACATCCGCAAGCAGGAGCTGCTCAGCGCCATTCCCTGGATCAATCGCTGGCTGCTGAAGATCGAGCTTGCGCCGCGCTTACGCATTCTCCTCTATCAGGCCAACTGAAGTGGACCGCGGGCGGTTTGCTGCTCATGTCGACCGCCTGCTTCGTGATCCCCGCCTATCTGATCTATCTGCGAACCGGGGCCATTATCTTTGCTCTGTTGATCGGGTTGCTGCTGGGCGTCTGCCCCATTGTTTTACGTGCTCCACAAACGCCGGCAGCGCTTCAATAAGTTCGAGCAAGAGTTGCCGGAGGCGCTCGATCTGATGGTGAGCGCCCTGCGCGCCGGCCACAGTCTCGTCGCCGCCCTGGGCCTGGTGGCCAAGCGAATCTCCCGATCCCATCGGCGCGCGAGTTCCGAATCTGCTTCGACGAACAGAACTACGGCCTGGAACTGAGAGCGGCCATGGAAAACCTGGTCACGCGGGTTCCGCTGCAGGACTTGAGAATCGTCGTGACCGCCATTCTGATTCAAAAGGAGAGCGGAGGCAACCTTGCCGAAGTGCTGGACAAGACAGCGTACGTGATCCGGGAGCGCTTCCGCCTGAAGCGGCAGGTCCGTATCCACACCGCGCAGGGGCGCCTGACCGGATGGATTCTCTCCTTTCTTCCCGTGGTGCTCGGAATCGGCTTGTATCTCGTCAATCCCGACACCATGAGCCTGCTGTGGAAGCGTGAGATTGGCGTCAAGCTTCTCTATGCGTCGGCGCGCGATGACGATCATCGGCGCTTTGATCATCCGCAAGATCGTCAACATGGACGTTTGAGGTAAGTTATGGGATTTGCGGCCTTTGCATTTCTCGTCATCTTCCTGTTGATCGCGAGCGGCGGCCTGCTGCTGTTCTATCGGGAAGCGATGCTCCAGCGGATCTCCGCCGTGGTCACGCCGCGCGTCAAGCAGCCGGGCCTGTTGGAACGCGATTCGACGGACAGGTTTCTCGCTCGGCAGCATGGTGGAGCATCTGGAGCGCGTCCTGCCGAAGAGCCAGGCGGAGGTCTCGGTCGTCGCAACAGCGCCTGATCCGCGCCGGCTATCGCAAGGAGTCGGCGGTAAATATCTTCTATGGCGCCAAGGTATTGGTTCCGCTCGCTCTCTGCCTGCTGGTTCTGGTCACCGGCCTTGCCCGCTATGGCTCGTTCTTTATCTATACGCGGCGCTGGGTCTTGGATTTCTGGCTCCCGATTTCTGGCTGGGCAGGCGGATTTCGAAGCGTCAGGCGCACATTCGGCGCGGCTTGCCGGATGTGCTCGATCTGCTGGTGATCTGCATCGAGGCCGGCTTGAGCCTGGACCAGGCCACGGCGCGCACCGCCGAGGAGTTGCATATCGCGCAGCCGCGACATCAGCGATGAATTGGGCATCGTCGTGCTCGAACAGCGGGCCGGGCGGCCTCGCGCCGACGCCTGGAAGCATTTTGCGGAGCGCACGGGCGTCGAGAGCGTGCGCAATCTGGTTTCCGTGCTGGTGCAGTCGGAACAGTTTGGAACCAGCGTCGCCAAGACGCTGCGTATTCATTCCGACACCCTCAGAACCCAGC
The DNA here is from genome assembly GCA_963746665.1 of uncultured Acidobacteriaceae bacterium. Taxonomy (GTDB): domain Bacteria; phylum Acidobacteriota; class Terriglobia; order Terriglobales; family Acidobacteriaceae; genus PALSA-350. The sequence goes on from CAVVBW010000003.1 coordinate 514,975, forward strand.
GCCGTCAGAAGGTGGAGGAGCAAGCGGCCAAGACCCGGTCAAGCTGGTCTTCCCGCTGGTCTTGTTTATCTTTCCCTCGCTCTTTCTGGTAATTCTGGGCCCCGTGGCCATTATTATGTCCGAATCGTTTCAGAAGTATCTCAACCATTGAGAGAAAGGAGAATTGACGTGGACAATACAACAATCATCCGGGTAGTTGCCGGCGTACTCTTTGTGATCGTGCTGTTCATTCTGATCCAGCGCCGTCGAACCAAAGTTCACTAGGCCACTTGTGCTGACACGGATTGAAAGCTGGATGCGTAAGACGCACCCTGTGCGCCGGGCAAGGTCGCTTCCAGCGCGTCCGCGCAGCAAGAGAGTGGAGATGGGGAGAGCGTTGCCCCCAGGATCCTCATTGCGTTACATGGATTCCGGGTTGTCGCCTTCCTCCGTATGTTGATTTGAGGGGGCCGCGTTGAGCGCCTCGGTGTTCCTCCGATCGGGCTGCGTCAGCGAAAGCAATGGCACGGGCGAAGTAGATTAAGTAGATTAATGGACGGCTGGAAAGAAATGGATTGATGGATCGGTGGATCGACGGCTTGATTCGATAGCGTGGCGCGCGCCGAGGGCGGGAGAGGAAATGGAAAGACGAACATATTGCGTATACAACCAGACGCGCGAATGCTTTCTCTGCTTGGGGGTTACTCCGGCGGATACAATTTTCGCGCGCCTCAAAGGATTGATTGGAAGACTCAGACTGAGGCTGGACGAGGGCATGTGGGTGGTGCCATCGCAGGGTATTCATACCTTTGGAGTGCTGTTCCCACTTGATCTGATCTATCTGGACGAAGACTATCGCGTGATCCATGTCATCGAGTACTTCCCCAGATTCCGCATCGCGCCTTTGCGGGCGCAGGCGGCAAGTGTATTGGAATTGCCGACGCACACGATCTATTCGTCGCAGACCCAGCCCGGAGATCAACTGGTGATCTGCGCGGCCGAGGAGATGGAGAGTCGATTGAGCAGGGAACTGCCACGCGCCTCGCCGGCCATAGGGAAATAACACGTGCTGTAGCTGGGAACGGAATGAATGAAGCCCGTCAAGAGTTGGTTCGCGGATCTGCTGTCCCATGACCGCCGGAAAGGGCGGCGGCATGAGGCGCCCCCGCTGGTTGCCTACTACTGGGATGGCGCGTCTCCGGTGGCTCACCGTATCCGGGACATCAGCTCGGTCGGATTCTATCTGTTGACGGAGCAGCGCTGGTACGTGGGCACGCTGGTGACGATGACCCTGCAGAGGACCGGCGGCGCCGATGCCGGTTCTGAGCACTCGATCGCGGTGCAGGCGAGGGTCGTCCGGTTGGGCGCGGATGGCGTCGGCTTGGCCTTTGTCTTGCGGCCAAGCCAGGATCACAAGGATCGTCAAGCTGGGCGCAGCCCGCAGGAGCTTGCGGCCATTGGGGCGGACAAGAGGACTCTGGACCGCTTCTTGCGGCCGTTGCTGGCTGAACGTGTCGTCGGGCCTGGCGGTGAGCTAGCGAGAATTTCAAGCTCGAGAGAGCCCGGAAGGGAAGTCATGAAAATACTATGCGGCGAAAGCGGACAGGCCACGATTTTCGCGGTTCTTTCGATGACAGTGCTGCTGGGCTTCGTGGGATTCGCGGCAGACGTCGGGGTTCTATTGCACACCAAAAGAAACGTGCAAACGGCAGCCGATAGCGCGGCCATCGCCGGAGCGGCGGAACTTGGGTATACGGATCTTACTTACTCCGCGGCGGGTCAGGCGGCTGCCACGCAGAATGGCTTTACGAATGGAGTGAACGGGGCCGTCGTTACGATCAACAACCCGCCGCTCTACGGGGCGCACGCGGGCGCGGGCAACGCGGCATTCGTGGAGGCGATCGTCTCGCAGGATCAGCCCACGATCTTCGCGGCCACATTTGCAGCTCTATTTCACGGGAATTCCTTGAGCACGATGAAGGTTGTTGCCAGGGCGGTCGCCACGAATGGCCCCGGGGAGGGTTGCCTCTATCTCTTGGGTCCTTCGGGTGCGGATCTTACAGCAACTGGAAATGCTTCCATATCGGCTCCGAGTTGCGGGATCAATGTCAACTCGAACAGCAGCAACGCGGTTGACCTCACTGGAAATGTAACGGTAACTGCTAAATCGATCGCCGTGGTGGCGACCGGAATAGATGAAACCGGGAACGTAACCATCTCCCCGACCCCGGTTACAGGAGCCGTTCCGTCTGCCAACCCGCTGGCCTATCTCCAGTCGCCCACCTATAGCAGTTGCTCCAACGCGATTATCCAGTCAGGTACAACCCACTTGGGGCCCGCGACGCCGGGGGGCACTGTTTGTTACAACGGCATCTCGGCCACTGGAAACCAAGTGGTGGATCTGAGTCCGGGCACCTACGTGCTGAATGGAGACCTTCAGCTCACCGGGAACGTATCCCTGTCGGGAACAGGAGTCACTTTGGACCTGCTAGGCAACGTCAATATCACTGGCAACGCAACTCTCGATCTTACCGCTCCGACGACCGGAGCCTATGCCGGCATCCTGGTTTATCAGACATCGGCCAATAATCTCAATCTTACCGGCAATGCTGGTTCCACCCTTGAAGGAGTCATCTATGCTCCGAACGCAGCCGTAAACTTTACCGGAAACAGCGCGTCGACAATTTACACCGACTTTGTCGTGCAATCACTGACGCTTGTCGGTAACTCGTCCTTCCAGAGTTACGCGGCGCTGCCCGGGTCCGTCAACCCTATCACAGCAGCAACACTGGTGGAGTGAATGATGAGAAACCCAGCCAAAACAAATACCTATGATCGCAGACTGCGGTGGATTCCCTTGCGTCATCGCGAAGCCATCGGCGGCGATCACGGACAAGCCCTGGTTGAACTAGCCCTTCTTCTGCCGGTTCTCGTGCTGCTGCTGGTTGGCGCGGCTGAGTTTGGACGCCTGGCGTATGCCGCGATCGAAGTTACGAATGCTGCGCATGCCGGAGTCCAGTATGGCGCGCAGAACCATGCCACTGCTTCAGACAACGCAGGAATGCAAGCCGCGGCGATCGATGACGGTCCCAACGTTACCAGCTTGAGTGCGACAGCAACGCATTTTTGTGCCTGCTCGAACGGAGGGGCGTCTACCTGTCTCCCCGCGGATTGCAGTGGCTCCCGCATTCTTGAATATGTTCAGGTGAAGACGGCTGCAACGGTGGACCCGGTCTTCTTCTACCCTGGGTTGGGAACGACAGTCACCATTCGCGGGCAGGCAATCATGAGGGTAGAACAGTAGCGGCCCCGAAATCTCATTCGGGCGACAGGTCGATCCCGAGGTTGATCCAATGATGAGAAAATCTGTTGGCCCGAAACCCATCTGCTTCCTGGGCAGGACGAGCGAGCGCGCGCAAGATTTTCAACGCCTCGCGCACAGCGAACAGGGCGCCACGATCGTCGAAACCGCATTGTCCATGGGTCTGCTGCTGGGCGTATTGCTTGGCATTATGGAGGCCTGTCTGGCGCTCTATTCCTACCACTTCGTCTCCGAGGCCGCGCGGGAAGGGACCCGCTATGCGATTGTTCGGGGCTCGACTTCCGCCTCGGATTGCCCTTCGCGTCCAGTTGCCGCCTGTCCCGCCACGCAAGCCAACATTGAGAGTTATGTGAGTAGTCTTGGTTATCCGGGTATCGATATCACGGCTTCGGACGTAAGCGTGGCATGGTTGGCGTACCCCGTCGGATCCACTTGCACCCCATCGGCTACCTGCAACAATCCTGGAGACATGGTTCAAGTAACCGTGACCTATCCAATTCACCTGGTCCTTCCGTTTGCTTCGATAAAGGCACTCACCTTGAGCAGCAGGTCGCAGATGGTGATTTCGCAGTAGAGGCGACGGCGGCCGTTATTCGGGCTCGCCGGGGCTCGTAGGTCGAAGGTGTAGGCCGGAGCTGGTACGGTCGGGGTTCTAACCCCGATATCATTCCTGCCAGGGGATAATGAGCAGCACTTCGACCGCCGCCATTTTGCCATTGAGCATTGCGGGACGAAATTGCCACTGCGCGAGCGCGCCCAATACAAACTTTGTTTGCTGAAACTGCGGCGGAAAGACGACGTCCAGATTCTCGAAACGGCCGCCGGCATTGACAAAGCCGTGAACCATGACGGCGTCGGCATCGGAGTCGCCGGGCGCGAGTTCAAACCGCTCCATCAGGTACGGCCAGGGGGCCTCCGGACGCGCGGAGTTTCCCGCCGCCGACGCTTCCGCACTGCGTGGCAATCCGTACTGCAGAATCCAGCTTTTGGGCAGGCCGACGTGCAGGTAGACGGTATAGGCCAACCTGCCGCTCCACAGCCCGACTGTCTCCGGATACTCCTCCGACATCGAAGAGCCCACAACCACGACGCCGAAGTGGCCGTCTTTGGGTACCTCAACGCGAGTGAGCGCGGGTTCGTTCGACGATCCCGATCCCGATTCCGGACCGTGGCTCGTCCCGCTGGCGGGGCCGATCCCCGTGCCGAGCCCAGGCCCGGCGGTCGTTCCATTTTGGCCGCCGGGTCCGCTGACATCGGCTGCTTTGCCTGTCTGATTTCCCGAGCTCTCTCCTCTGCTGCTTCCGTTTTGATCGTTGGCCGGTTTGCCGTTGCTCGAGCCGGAGCTGTTTTCGGCAAGTCCGGGCAACACCAGGACCGCGGAACCCGCGGGGGCAGTCTCATTGATGAGCGGCAAAGCGATAGTCCCGTGTTCGAGCTGGATGTCCGAGAGGGACATCACCGTCGCCGGCGTCAGCGCGGTCGATTTCGAGGCTGGCGAAGGGGCCTGGGCCGACTTTTCAGGGCCGCGCACGACCAGGGGAGCGGTGGTGCTGGGGAGCGGAGTTGGCATTTTCGTAACAAATGCAGTTGCCGAGACTTTAAGATCGGCCAGATTCACTTCGTGATTAGGTTTTTCGATCGAAGGGTTGATATTGGCCATCACGGATGGTTCGGGCGGTGGAGGAAGGACCTTCACTACCGGGAGATCCTGGGGAGACCACATCAGGACGTTTGGAATGGGGATCTTTTTCGGGTTCAGGAGATTGCGCGGCAGGTTGGGTTGCACCAGAGTCTGCGGCGCCGGAGCCGTTTGTACCAGCTCGACGGGAAGAGACGGCGCCGCGGGCGCGGCGCCCGGGGAGCCCTTTGGGCGGGTGGCGGACCGAGCGGCAGCCCGCGCCGAGCCTTCTCCCCCGGACTGCAGTGCCCGCGGTTGGGGGCTTTCGAGGTTTAGAAGGCGGACGATATACCGCTGTGGGGGAACATCTTTTATCCGGACCGCGTTTTTCAGGCCGAGATAGAGCAGGCTCAATGCCAGACCATGTACAAGGATAGAAATCAGGAATACAGAGGGTGCGCGGCGGGAGGTTGGCACTTCCGCAAAAAGAGTGGTGATTCCGGAAGTCGGCATGCTCGGCGAACTCTCCCTTTTATCCCGCTTTCTCCTCACGCGTGTCGGGGAGAGCAGGCCAACTCTGTCCAGTCCTTGATTTGCCCGATTCCCGATGTTGCAATTTCCCGGCCAACCGATTTGGCCGTAAGTCTTTGCAGGATTGAGGGGCTGCCGTTTTGACCGTGTCTACAGGTCTACACAGAGACGGCGGTTGGTATACACGCGTTCACACTTGCCTTGCGGCTCACCGCCTAAACGCCTGATTCGGCGTCCAAGAGGTCCTCGCTCCTTTGGCACAGCAATTGCCACAGATCTGGGGAAAGCGGAACCCGCTCAACAGCCGGGTCGAATAGGTCTCCGAATGAACCGAAGAATATTGATGATTCTCCTGAGTGCTTTCGTCATTGCGGCCGGGTGCAGTTATCTCGTCTACCGTGTGGTCGGCAACCGCCTTGGGGCAGCACAGCCGAAGGGCACGCAGGTGATCGTGCCGGTCGCGGACATCAAGCTCGGAAGCGTGCTTCGCGACGTGGATTTGACGACCGCCGAAATGGTGGGGACGCTGCCCAAAGGGGTGATTCTCAGGCGGGAAGACGCCGTTGGCCGTGGCGTGGTCTCCGACCTCTACCAGGGTGAGCCCATTCTCGACAGCCGGCTCGCGGCGCCCGGTTCCGGCGGAGGCCTCGCCGCGACCATTCCTCAGGGCATGCGCGCCTGCGCCGTCAAGGTGGACGATGTTGTCGGCGTCGCCGGTTTCGTGACCCCGGGCATGCGTGTCGATGTGCTGATCTCGGGCAATGCCCCGGGCGGGTCCGCGAGTGAAGGGACGCAGGTGAAGACGCTTCTGCAGAACATCCAGGTTTTGTCGGCCGGTACGGACATTCAGAAGGACGCCGAAGGAAAGCCCCAGCAGGTGCAGGTCGTCAACCTGTTGGTGACACCCGACCAGGCGGAAGTCCTGAGCCTGGCGAGCAACCAGACGCATATCCAGCTCGTTTTACGAAATCCGCTGGATTTGAACGTTACTCATACGCCTGGGACCGCCGTGGCCAATCTCTTCGGGGAGGAGGCCAAACCGAAGGCCAAGCCTACGGTACTGGTGCACGGACCGCTGCCCAAACCCGCACCCAGCGTCTACTTGGTCGAAGTCTTCAACGGATCGAAGCGCAGCGAAGAGAAATTTGACTCTGGCGAGGGAAAAAAATAGTGAGAGCGAGAGCCGGCATTGCCATCCTTTATTTCTGCGCTTGGTCTTTTGTCATGTGTGCGGAGCCGGCCCTTCAGGCTCAGGCTCCAACCGCTGCCTCTCCCCAGGTCGGGACCTCCGGTCAGGATGCCTCCAATGAGCTATTCGTCGCCGTGGGCAAATCGGTACTAGTCGATATCGCCCTGCCGATCGGACGGATCGCCGTCGGTTCGAGCGATATCGCCGAAGCCACAGCCGTGAGCCCAACCGAGGTCCTGGTCAACGGCAAAGCTTCCGGAGAAACGACTCTGATTGTTTGGGAGACGGGAGGCGGCCGGCAATTTTTCAACGTGACGGTTCGCGCCACTAGCACGGCGGCCACCGAGACCATGGATGGGCTGCGGCGCGAGTTGAGAACGGAGCTTCCCGGCCAGACCGTAACCATCACCGCGGAGAACAATTTGATCTTCCTCCGCGGCACGGTGAAGGACCTCAACAGCTCCGCCCGCGCGGTCCAGATCGCATCGACCGCGGGCAAGGTCGTCAACCTGCTCTATGTCGACGTGCCGGCGCCCGACCCGCAGATTCTTTTGAAGGTACGTTTCGCCAGCGTCGACCGGAGCCTGGAGAAGCAGCTCGGCATCAACATCTTCAGTACGGGCGCGGCCAATACGATCGGCACCGTCACGACGGGACAGTTCTCTCCGCCAGGGGTTAGCCTCCCGAGCGCGGGTACGCCGGCGGCTGGGACCGTATCGAATGCGCTCAACCTCTTCATCTTCCGGCCGGATCTGAACCTGGGCGCAACCCTCGAGGCCCTCCAGACCAGCGGGCTGGTCGAGGTTCTGGCCGAGCCCAACGTGCTCGCGGAGAACGGAAAAGAGGCGAGTTTTCTCGCCGGCGGCGAATATCCCTATCCGATCGTGCAGGGCGTATCGGGAACTTCCCAGGAGCGGTCACGATTCAATTCAAGGAATATGGCATCCGCCTCAACTTCATCCCGACAATCACCCCGCGCAACACGATCCGGCTCCAGGTTGCCCCTGAGGTGAGCTCGCTCGACTTTTCGAATGGCGTGGTCATATCCGGATTCAGCATTCCCGGCATTGACGTCCGGAACGTAAAGACCGAGGTCGAACTGAGCGATGGACAGAGCTTCGCCATCGGCGGCCTGCTCGACAATCGCGAAAACGAAACCTTGTCAAAGATCCCGTTTATCGGTGATGTTCCGATCCTGGGAAAGTTCTTCCAGTCGATCCAGAGGACCAAAACCAACACCGAGCTCATCGTGATTGTGACCCCGGTGATCGTCCAGCCCATTCCGACTGGTGCGCCGCTGCCGGCGTTGAAGTATCCGCAAAAGTTCCTGCCGCCGAATTCGGGTATTGCCATGGCGAACCCCGGCGGTACCGAAGCCACGCCGCCCGCGGCTCCGGCGACGATGCCGGTTGAGCAACTGATTCAGAGCATGAGGCCCGAGCAGCAGTTGGTGGTCGACACCAGGCTCCTCGGCATATGGCGGGTCGCAAATGCCGGCATCCTCTGCAGGCGCCTCGTCGACCGGCGCTTCTTCCGCGCCGCAATGAAGAAGATGCCGGCGGATGCGCGGCTGAAGATCCGGAATCTCACGCGCCAAGTTGAGCTCGCACACTCCGTAGAAGTGGCCGACCGGCCGGCAACGCGCAACAAGGGCTTGCTGGGACGCGATGGCCTCGCTCCGGGAGAGGGCTTGTGGATTGTGCCCTGCGGAGCCATCCATACCTTCGCCATGCGCTTCGCGATCGACCTTGTGTATCTCGACCGCCGCAAACGCGTGAGGAAGGTCAGGGGCAGCGTGCGCCCCTGGCGTATGTCAGGGTGTCTCTTTGCGCACTCTGTGCTCGAGCTGGCAGCGGGCACAGTCCATACGACGCAGACGATGCGTGGCGACCATCTCGAATTTTCCCCCGCCAACGCGGAAGACGCGGAGGCAAAAAAAGACAGCTGCGCAGCCGCGCCTCCCGGGCATCGCGCCGGATAAGACCTCCGCTCTACCACACCCTGTAAACGCTTCTTCTCTCAAGAGACAGCCCATGTATACGGGCGTTCACACCGATGTAGCGAATCCCTCTCGTAACTCATTGACCTTAAAGGTTAACTGGAGGCTTCAAAGTGGTACTCCGCGTGCCATAGAGAAGAGCAACGCTTGGCCGGCGGCTAAGTGTAAATCAAGAGGGGGAAAAGACATATGAAGGATCGATTTCTAATGCTCGCCATCAAGCTGCAGAGCCTGATGAAGGACGAAGAAGGTCAGGATCTGATCGAGTACGCGCTGGTGGTTGCTCTGATCGCATTCGCGGCGACCGCTGGCATGAAGGTGCTGGCCACTGATATCAATACTGCATTCACCAACATCGGCGGCACGCTCGGCACCTACATCACCTAGTTCGCTCGTCGAGTCGCTTCGTTCTTTGCCGGGAGAGATCCGTCGTTAGTTGTGCGGCGTCCTCTCCCGCGCTGGGAGATGAAGGTCAACTCTTACGGAGATGATTACGATGCGCTTCAAATTGTGGAATCTATACGGCTTGATGCAGGCCTGGCTCATGGACGAAGAAGGTCAGGACCTGATCGAATACGCCTTGGTGGTTGCTCTGATTGCCTTTGCTGCAACGGCAGGAATGCAAACCTTAGCCGCCGACATCAATACCGCATTCACTAACATCGGCACCACGCTCGGTACCTACATCACATAATCCTTGCCGAGAAGGGCCGGAGCAGCACGAATGAGCCTCTTCGTGCCGAGGGGCGGAGAGACGTTGAACGGGCTGATTCCAAGCCCGTGAGGTTAGACAAGCAACTAAGATATGGCCCTATCTCCGGCTCCAGATCATGGTGTGTCGCTTCTGCTGATTGAAGGCTGTCTGACTGCGATCGCGGTCGGGGTAGCCTTCTCCTTTCCCAGGCTTGGCGCGAGGTACTTCTCGTTTGTCGAGCATGCCTTCGGACAGCTGGCTCAAAAAAAAGGGTTGTCCGTCGCAGTCATTGGCGTATCTGTGCTCTTGCTGCGTCTGGCTATTCTTCCCTGGGTCCCGATCCCGCAGCCATTTACTCCGGACGATTTCAGTTTTCTGCTGGCAGCGAATACTTTCGCGTCCGGAAGGCTGACCAATCCGACTCCCGCGATGTGGGTGCACTTCGAAAGCTTCCATATCACCATGAAGCCGACCTACATGTCGATGTACTTTCCCGCGCAAGGAATACTTCTGGCGGCGGGCAAAGTACTCACTGGACACCCCTGGTATGGCGTTTTATTTGCCAGCGCGCTGATGTGCGCCGCCATCTGCTGGATGCTGCAAGCGTGGCTCCCGCCAACCTGGGCGCTTCTGGGCGGGGTTCTGGCTGTCTTGCGTTTGGGTCTTTTCAGCTACTGGACCAATACATACTCCGGCGGCGGCTCCATTGCGGCACTGGGCGGAGCACTCGTACTGGGTGCACTCCCCCGGTTCATGAAAACGCACCGGCTCCGCTATAGCCTACTGATGGCTGTGGGCATCGTCCTGCTCGCGACGAGCCGGCCGTATGAGGGCATTCTGCTGTGCCTTCCGGTCGCTGCGGTTTTGGCCCGGTGGATTCTTTTTGGGAGCAACCGGCCGTCCCCGTCCCTGCTCTTTCGCCGCACCGCCGTTCCCTTGGCACTCGTCGTGGCTGCCGTTGCGTGGATGGGTTATTACGACTACCGGGCGTTCGGGAACCCTCTTACTCCGCCCTACACAATCAATCGCGCCACATACGCGATGGCGCCCTATTATGTATGGCAGTCGCAGCGGCCAGAGCCGGCCTACCGGCAAGCGATCATGAGGAGTTTCTATTATCGCGACGAGCTGGACACCTTCGAGAAAATTCATAATCTCTCCGGTTTTGTGCCTCAGACCATACTGAAGGCGTTGAGAGGCGTCCTGTTTTACTCTGGCATCGCGCTGCTCGTTCCGCTCATCATGCTGCGGCGCGTCTTCCTCGATCGCCGGATGCGCTTCCTGGTCGTATGCATCGTTGTGCTGACTGCCGGCCAGCTGGTTGAGATCTTCCTCATCCCTCACTACCTGGCGCCCTTCACAGTCGCGTTCTATGCCATCGGATTGCAGGCCATGCGCCACCTGCGGTTGTGGAAGCCCGACGGCCAGCCCGTCGGCTTGGCGCTGGTCCGGTTGATCATTACCCTCTGCTTTGTGCTCGCAGGCATGAGGCTCTATGCCCAGCCTCTTCACATCGACCTTCCGGTATGGCCGGCCAAGTGGGCTGCCGAATGGTATGGCCGGGGCCCTGCCGGCGTTGATCGAGCTCGGGTCGAGAGCGATCTGGAGCGACTGCCGGGAAAGCAGCTCATTATCGTCCGCTATGCTTCCGACCACGATCCGTTGGACGAATGGGTTTACAACGCCGCCGACATCGACGGCTCCAAGGTTATTTGGGCATGGGATATGGGCCCGGGCGAGAATCGCGAGCTAATTCAGTATTACAAGGACCGCCGGGTCTGGCTGGTGCAGCCGGATAAGAATTCGGCGCAAGTGGCCCCATATTCCATCGATTCGACAGCCGGCAGCGCCCTCGCGGTGAGTCAATCTCCGATTTCAAGACTGAAGGAAGCAAGCAATGGTGAGGTGAACCCATGATCAACGGAAAGCGTATCGCGGTGGTGATGCCCGCATACAACGCCGAGAAGACACTGGAACAAACCGTGAGGGAGTTGCCGGACGTCGTCGACATCAAGATTCTTGTCGACGATTCAAGCAAGGACCAGACCGCATTGCTGTCGGATAAGCTTGGTGTCCAGACCTTTATCCACGACCCGAACTACGGATATGGACGCAACCAGCAAACCTGCTATCGCGAGGCTATCTCAGCCGGCGCAGACATCGTAGTGATGGTCCATCCCGACTACCAATACGCGCCCTCTCTTGTTTCGGCGATGGCGGGCATGATCGCCAGCGGAGTCTACGACATGGTTCTGGCCTCGCGCATCCTTGGAGGAGGCGCCCTCAAAGGCGGTATGCCGCTCTATAAATACATCGCCAACCGGCTGCTGACGGCATTTCAGAACCTGTTTCTTGGCGCGAAGCTCTCCGAGTACCACACCGGCTTCCGCGCCTTCTCGCGGGAACTGCTGCAGACGCTTCCGCTGCTCGAAAACTCCGACGACTTTGTCTTCGACAACCAGATGATTGCTCAGGCCGTGATGTTCGGGTTCCGCATCGGCGAGATCTCCTGCCCGACGAAATACTTCGAGGAAGCCTCCTCGATCAACTTCAGGCGCAGCGTGAAATATGGAATGGGCGTGCTGACGACGACGGCCAGTTTCGTCGCGCATCGGATGGGGATCAAGCGGAACCCGCTCTTTGAAGCAACTGGAAGAAAAGTAACCGTGAAATATTATTCGAAGGCCACCGAAGGGCCAAAGGTCGCCTAGCAACAAAATGAGCACTACTCTAAATTATCCGGCAACGCAAACGCCAACGCGAAAAGCGCCTGCGCGGAAGTATGCCGGGTATCTCATCTTCATCCTCTGCGCAAGCTTATATCTTCTGCCTTTCATGCGGGTTTTTCTCGGGTGGCCGGACGAGGGACTGCTCGTCGCCGGAGCCGCGCGGATTGCGCACGGCCAGGTCTTCGCGCGGGATTTCATCGAGATCATGGGGCCGGGTACCTTCTATTGGCTCGCCTTATTTTTCAAGCTGTTTGGCGTAACGTTCCTGGCAACGCGTATCTGCCTGTTCGTCTCTTCTTTGGGCACCGGGCTTTTGCTGTATTTTCTATCGCGTCGGATATGCGATCGCTATCAGATACTCCCTCCTATCCTTCTGGCCGGTACCTATTTTGGCGGCTTATGGCCAACCATCAGCCACCACGTCGACAGCAATTTCTTTGCGTTACTCTCGGTGGCCTTGATTCTGGTTTGGCAAGAGAAGCGGAATTCCTATCTACTGGCTGCTGCTGGGGTCTCTGCGGGAGTTACCACATGCATCCTTCAGCCAAAGGGAGTGCTGCTGCTGGCTGCCCTACTCCTCTGGCTCTCGACGCGGTATCTGCGCCGGGCAGTTTCTTTATCTTCCCTCGCTCAGGTGTGCGCCGGTTACATAAGCGTTCTGGGATCGGTTCTCGTTTACTTCTGGAGCCGGCACGCTCTTTGGGATTTGGTGTATGCGAATTTCGTCTGGCCATCCCAGCATTATGGCGGGGAAAATGTGGTTCCCTATGCGCAAGGTCTCGTCCTTGTTTACTGGAACGGCTGGGCAGGAACCGGGCACAGCGCGGCATGGAGAACCGGACTTGCAGCGCTACTGATTTTGCCTCTGGTCCTGATTGCGGCGCTGCCGGCACTCGTGCCGATTCTCGGCCTTGGTTCTAGAAAGAACACAGCGAAGCCGGAAATCTTCTTATATTGGCTATGCGCATGGGCGTTGTGGTTCTCGGAGTTTCACCGCAGGGATATCTACCACCTTGTCTTCGGGTCGCTTCTTCTGCTGGTCCTGTGCGTCTACTATCTCGGCCGCTATCGGTCGAAGATCGCCGATCTGGCATTGCAGGTTCTGGCCATCAGCGCTGTCTCCTTGGCCGGGTTTAATCTCGTCCTCGCCCTCACCGCCCATTCCACAACAACCAGAGCGGGTACCGTCGCGATGTTCAAAATCGACCCCGTTCTCGCGGCGCTAGAGAAAAGAGTCGCTCCCGGCGAGGAGATCTTCGTATACCCATACTCCCCCATGTACTATTTCCTTTCCGAGACTACAAATCCAACCTATTACACCGGTCTGATCTACAACGCGAGCACCCCCCAGCAATTTCAAGAGGTAGTGCGAACCCTCGACGAACACCGGGTCAGGTATGTGGTGTGGGACACAGGCTTTCAAGAAAGATCGCATCGGTGGTTTTTCCCGTCGGTGGAGAGCGCCCGCCCCGATCAATTGATCATCGAGCCATACCTTGAATCTCACTACCAGACTGTGTGGACCGATCATAATGGCACACTCTTGATGGAGCGAAAGAGCGAATACCGGTAAGCTCTCGGCGATGGCTGCCAGAGACTCATGGCGTATCGTCGTCCTTCATCGCATTCACCAAGCCCGGTAATTGACCGAATCCTGACTCCTGCCTCATTCCGCCGCGCATGGCGCGCTGCCCGCGAGCGCGCAGCTATCCATCGGTGATAATTTTAGGGGGACGAAGGAAGTGATTGAACTCCGGTTATGGATGTCCTTAGAACGCTCTTTGCGCAGCATTTCCACTCGCCCGCGACCCGTGTGCAGCCGTTGCAGGGCCAACTTGGCGGCTCAGGACGGCAAATCGTTCGCGTTGCCAACGAAGAATCGAGCGCCATCGGCATCGTGTATGGAGTCCGCGAAGAGAATGTCGCGTTTCTCGAGTTTTCCAGGCACTTTCGCAAGCTCGGTCTGCCGGTGCCCGAGATCTATGCCGAGGATTTGAGCCAGGGAGCCTATCTCGAAGAGGACCTGGGAGACACGACTCTCTTCGAGTTTCTCTCGGAAAATCGCACCGGCGAAGAGATTGCGCCCAAAGTTCTTGAAGCCTACCGGAAAGTGGTGGACACGCTGCCGCGCTTCCAGATCGAAGGCGGCCGCGATCTGAACTACGCGGTTTGCTATCCACGGGCGAGCTTCGATCGCCAATCGATCGCCTGGGATCTGAACTACTTCAAATACTATTTCCTCCGGCTCGCCGGAATCCCTTTCAATGAGCAGGAGCTCGAAGACGATTTTGAACGCCTGACGGGCTTTCTTTTGAGCGCGGAGCGCGATTTCTTTCTCTACCGGGACTTTCAATCGCGCAATATCATGCTGGTCGGCGGCGAGCCGTATTTTCTCGATTATCAAGGTGGCCGCCGGGGCGCGCTGCAATACGATCTTGCCTCCCTTTTATACGACGGCAAGGCGGATCTGCCGCCCGCGATCCGCCAGGAACTTCTCGACCGGTATCTCGACACGCTCGCCCGCTCGATCGCCGTCGATCGCGAAGCCTTCATGCGGTATTACTATGCCTATGTTTATGTCCGCATCATGCAGGCTTTCGGAGCATATGGCTTTCGCGGCTTCTACGAGCGCAAAACGCATTTTCTTGAGAGCGTGCCCTATGCTCTCAAAAACCTGCGTTGGCTGCTTCACAATGTCGAGTTACCGATCCAGCTACCGGCGCTGACCGCGGCGTTCCGAGGTATGCTGACCTCCCACAAGTTGCAGAACCTGAACTCCGGAACAGGAAAGATCGCGGTGTGGGTGATTAGTTTTTCATTCCATCGAGGCTGGCCGAAGGATGAGACGGGGAACGGCGGAGGATTTGTCTTCGACGCGCGCAGCCTTCCGAATCCTGGACGCGAGGAGCGGTTCAAGGATTTGACGGGAAAAGACGCTTCTGTGATCGACTACCTCAACCGGCAGGAGAGCGTGCATCAATTTCTTGCGAACGCGATTTCGCTGGTGGACGCCAGTGTCAACGATTATCAGCTCCGTGGCTTCAAAGACCTGATGGTCTGCTTCGGCTGTACCGGCGGCCAGCACCGCTCGGTGTACCTGGCGGAAGCATTGGCGCAGCATTTGCACGGCAGGAGCGGAGTCGAAGTGGTGGTGCGGCATCGCGAGCTCGAGAGCGCGGCGTCGAGAGTTTGGCCTCAGGAGTCCAGCATTGGGTGAGCAAAGAAAGGTGATCAGCGGAAGATGAAGGCGATGATTCTTGCTGCCGGTCTGGGCACGCGCCTGCGGCCGCTCACGGACAATCGCCCCAAGGCGCTAGTCGAAGTTGCCGGCCGCACACTGCTCGAGATCACGCTCTGCCGCTTGCGCGACCAAGGCGTGTGCGACGTGATCGTGAATGTGCATCACTTCGCGGAGATGGTTGTCGATTATCTCGAGCGGAACCATAACTTCGGCTTGCATATCGAAGTCTCGCGTGAGGCTGTCTTGCTCGATACCGGCGGCGGTCTGAAGAAGGCGGTCTCACTTTTTTCTGAGAGACTCCGGCGAGGAACCTTTCATTCTGCACAATGTCGACGTGATCAGCACGATCGATCTGGGGCGCATGGCGCGGTTTCATCGCGACCAAAAGGCGCTCGCAACGCTGGCTGTCGAACGCCGCGAAACCTCCCGGTATCTCGTCTTCGACGAGCACATGCGCCTTCGCGGGCGACGGCCGGAGCACCAGGATGCAGCGGCGGTTGCTCAGCGTCAGGAGCGGCTGCAGGATTTGGCGTTTTCCGGCATTCATATCATTTCCCCTCGTCTGTTGGGGATGATGACCGAAGAAGGCGCGTTCTCGATCATTACCACCTATCTGCGCCTCGCCTCGCTCGGTGACGAGATCGTTGGATTTGAAGACGGCCATGCCTATTGGCGCGATCTCGGCCGGCCGGAGAGCATAGAGCGCGCGGCCGAGGATCTTAAGCAGGGCCGGTGGTCCTGCCCAACAAAGGGCCACACCGTATATTGATTAGTGCTCTCTACAGGTACCTACAATTCAGGGAGCCGGAGCTCAAATGCCTCGCTATCTTTCACAACACACATTGGCCTGTCTGACTCGCCAGGGCGCCACCGAACTCGTCCGGCGGGCCCATGCGGCGACCGACGTCACGGCCAAGCGAGTTTTATTGAACATGCAGGAAGGAAAGATGCTGATCGAGTTCGAGGTTGCGGACCGCGCGAAACTTGAAAAGTGGCTCGCGGCCCAGAATTTTCATTTTGACTGGCTGCTGCGCATCGAATTTGAGTCTGTCGATGGGCAGCTCGAGCCGGTCCAGTAGGCTCGATCCAGTGGGGACAGCTCGCCGCCGATTGCGCTGATTGATGTCGAGCGCTTTAAGGTGTACTGTGGTTCATCGTGATCGTCCTCCCTCAGAAGGTATGTTGTTGTACCCCCTGCAAATACGTGTCTTCCGGTGGGATTGGACATTTAGAGAGCTGATCCAAGCTCGGGCTTTTAGGGCTCGGGCTTTTAGGGCTCGGTTCAGGATTTAAGGTCCCACCGCCGCAGAGACACATGGGCGAGTGGGCTTTCTTTTGCCTGGAAGTCATCGAACTTAACGTTGAAAAACCATCAGACACTTAACATTGATTGAAGGAGAAAGAGTAAATGGCTGACTATAAGCATCCGGAAGTATTGGTGACGACGGAATGGGCGGCGGAACATCTGCACGATCCGAAGATTCGGCTGGTCGAAGTGGATGTGGACACCACGGCCTACGATCAGGGACATATCGCCGGAGCGGTGGGATGGAATTGGCAGACGCAGCTGCAGGACAATGTCCGGCGCGATCTGATCGAGAAATCCGCGCTCGAAGAACTGCTAGGAAAATCGGGAATCTCGAATGACACTACGATTCTGCTCTACGGGGATAACAACAATTGGTTTGCCGCCTATGCATTGTGGCAGCTGAAATACTATGGGCACAAAGATGTTCGGCTCATCGATGGAGGACGCAAGAAGTGGATCGCGGAAAAGCGGCCGCTGACTACCGACGCCCCCAAGGTCGCGCCGGCTTCCTATCATGCAAGCGCATCGGATGAGTCGATACGCGCCTACCGGGAGCAGGTTTCCGCTGCCATGAAAAAGGGTGCGGCCCTTGTGGATGTGCGCTCTGTCGATGAGTTCACCGGAAAAATTCTCGCTCCTCCGGGTCTCAACGAAACGGCTCAACGCGGCGGCCATATTCCGGGTGCGGCCAATATTCCATGGTCACAAGCGGCGAACGAAGACGGTACGTTTAAATCGGCGGATGCTCTGAAGCAGCTCTATGAAGGCAAGGGCGTCGGTGGAGGGGGCGAAGTGATCGCCTACTGCCGCATCGGCGAGCGCAGCTCGCATACGTGGTTTGCCCTGAAATATCTGCTGGGCTGGAAGGATGTGAAGAATTACGACGGCTCGTGGACCGAGTGGGGCAATCTGGTTGGCGCGCCGATCGAGAAGGGACCTACCGCTGGTTAGGAGCATTTTCGTCGCCATTCCTCAAAGAATGGCGGCTATTTTCCGGCGATGCTCATCGTCGCGGTTTCGATGACCTTGAGCAGCCACGTAGGGTAGACTCCCAGCCAGACGAGGATTACGGGGAGCGCGGCCAGGACCAGGATTGCCGCGGGGGCGCGGCGTGGGACGGGTTGGCGAGCCGGGCCGCTCCCGGCCGGCTGCTGGTACAACGCCACCACGACTCGCAGATAGTAGAAGAGTCCGATGGCGCTGGTGATCACCAGGATAAGGATCAGCGCCCAAGCTCCCGCAGCCTCGCCGGCAAGGAGGATATAGAACTTGCCGAGGAAGCCTGCCGTCAGAGGGATGCCCGCAAGCGAAAGCAGCATGATCGTAAAGGTCAGCGCGAGCAAAGGCCGCCGCCAGAAAAGTCCCTGGTAGTCTTCGAGCTGGTCCGCATCGCGCTGCTGCTCGGAGAGAACCGTGACGACCGCGAATGCGCCCAGCGTCATGACGAAGTAGACCACCAAATAAAAGACGACGGCACCCGCGCCCGCCGCGCCACCCACCTCGAGCGCAACCAGAATATAGCCCATGTGCGCGATCGAGGAGTAAGCGAGGATGCGTTTCACATTGTTCTCGAGCAGGGCGAGCAGATTGCCCGCGAACATAGAGGCGATGGCGATGATCGACAACATTAGAAGTACGGGCGCAAAGGTGTTGGCTCCCGATTGGTTGAAATAGCGCAGAAGGAGGGCGAACATGCCGCCTTTGGAAACAGTAGCGACAAAGGCCGTCACCGGCGCCGGCGCCCCTTCGTAAACGTCGGGCGTCCACATGTGGAAGGGTACGAGGGCCAGTTTGAAGCCGATGCCTGTGACAATGAGCGCCACGCCGGGCAAGAGCAACGCTGAGTTTTGGTGGGTTCCCGTTGCCAGAAGGCGAGCTATCTGGGCGAACTCCATGGTTCCTAAATCGGCATAGACCAAAGCGATTCCGAAAAGCAGGAAGGCGGCCGAAGAGGCGGCTAAAACCAGATATTTGATTCCCGCGTCCACCGGGAGCTGGCGGGCATGCAAATACGCAATGAGCGCATAGAGAGCCACGCTAAGGACTTCAAGTCCGAGAAAGAGCGAGGCGAAGTGGCTGGCGGCGGCGAGGACCATGGCACCGAGCGTCGCCACGAGAAGCAGGATGTAGAACTCCTCTCTATTGCCTTCCCGCTTCTCCAGGTAGCCATAGGCCAAGAGCGCGATCGCGAAGCTCGAGGCGGTGATCAGTCCCATGAAGAAAAGCGCGTAGTCGTCCATGATGAGCAGCGCCGTGACCGGGCGTGGGTGGACGAAGAAGATCGAGCAAAAGCTCGCCGCCAGGGCCGCGAGAGTGAGTCCGAAAGCCACCGCATGACTACGGCTCACCGCCGCCGCTACCATCACCACGACAGAAGCCGCGGCAACCAGCAAGAGCGGTAAGAGGGCGAGCAGGTCAGCGCCGGTCATGAGTCATCTCCAGAGAGCGGGAAAGTGGTTTGCGGCTTGCGCGAAGCTTTGGAATACGGGTTGCGGATAGAGGCCTAGCCAGAGCAGCAAAACCATCATCGCGCCCAGCATCAGCCCTTCGCGCGCGGCGAGGTCCGGCAGCTTCCAGGTATGGATGTTCGTTCCCTGGAACACCTTCTGCACGAAACGAAGCGAATAGAAAGTTGACGCGAGAACGCCGCCGGCCGCCACGGCAGCCATGGCGACGTGAGCGCGATATGTACCCAGCAGGATCAGGAACTCGCCGATAAAGTCGCCCAAGCCGGGGAGTCCGAGCGAAGCCAGCGCGAAAAACAAGGCGGCCCCGCTGAATCGGGGCATGGTATCCCATAAACCGCCCAGGGCATCGAGCTCGCGCGTGTGCGTCCGGTTCTCGAGTGTTCCAGCCACAAGAAAGAGCGCGCCGGTGCTGATGCCGTGGGCGATCAGCGTCATCACCGCCCCCTCGAGCGCGAGAGGGGTCCCCGCGAAAATCGCCAGAAGCACGAAGCCAAGGTGGCTGATGCTGGCGTAGGCAAACAGGCGTGTCAGGTCTGTCTGCGAAAAAGCCAATACCGCCCCGTAGAGGATGCCAACGACCCCGAGCGTCATGGCCACGGGAGCGAACGCGCGGGTCGCGTCGGGGAAGAGCGGGAACAGGAAGCGGATCATGCCATAAGCCGAGGCGGCCGCGAGCAAGCTTGCGAGGACCACATTGCTCGCTGTCGAACCCGCGGCGCAAGCATCAGGCAGCCAAGTGTGGAGCGGGAACATCGGCAGCTTCACCGCAAAGGCGATGAAAAAACCCAGCATGATCCACATGGCGGCCTGCGGACTGATCGGCGTGCCCAACAAATCCGTGTACTCGAAGGTATAAGCGCCAGACACCTGATGATGGGCAAAGTAGAGGGCCAGAATGGAGATCAGCATCAACAGGCTACTAAGCTGGGTAAAAAGAAAGAACTTCACCGCTGCGTATGTGCGGCGCTCGCGCCCCCAGACGGAGATCAGAAAATACATGGGGACCAGCATCAGCTCCCAGGAGAAATAAAAAAGAAAGAGATCGAGCGAGAGCAAGGCGCCAAGGATTGCAGCGAGAATCCACAACAAATTGAAGTGGAAGAAGCCGACCGCCGTAGTGATTTCGGTCCAGGAAATCAACACCGCAACCATGCCAAGAAAGAGCGTGAGCAGAATGAGCAGCAGACTGAGGCCATCCATTCCCAAGTGAAAGTGAATGCCGAACTGGGGAATCCAACTCCAATCCACTTGTTCAAGCCAGTTACTCGCTCCGCCAGCGCTGAAGTTGCCAGCCCCCAAATCGCGCGATGCAAGGTCGAGCGCCAGAACCAGGTCGATCGCGACGGCGGCGAGCGAGATCGAGCGGCACAGCAGCGGGTGAGAGCGCGCTACCATCCAGGCGAGAACGCCGCCGACAGCGAGGATGACGATAAGCCAGAGGAGGATCATAGGAACAACACCACCGCGATAAAGACAATGGAGCCAGCCGCGATACCGGCGGCATACCAGCGCACGTTTCCCGCCTCGGTGCGTGTTAATCCGCGCCAGACGATCTCGTTGAAGCGAGCCAACCCGGTATAGAAGCCGTCGATGAAGTCGCCCTTATCGACGCGCGCGAGCCAGACCAGAGGGCGCACGAAAAGCCTGTCGTAGAGCCAATCCATTCCCCAGTCGGAAAACCAAAAACGATGCAGCGCGCCGCCCACGGCGCTCGATGCCAAGGTTGTTACGTACGCACTCTTGCGGAAGTAAAAGATGTAGGCAAGGCACAAGCCGAGGAGAAACATCAGGCCGGTAACCGTCTCGGAGGCGATTTCGCCGATGGGCGCCGGCCCACCGGCCATCGCGCCGGTGAGGGGGAGGACGGTCTCGAGAAATCGTGCGAATGGTGTCTTCATATATCCGCCGGTGATCGAGAGAAACGCGAGCACGAGGCAGGGAATTTGCATGGCATAGCCGGGCTTCTTCTTCACCTGGCTATGAGCTTCACCAAAGAAGACCAGAAAGATCATGCGAAAGGTATAGAGAGAGGTCAACAAAACACCAGCGAGGGCCACGATCCAAAGTCCCACGCTTCCGTTGGCTGCGCTTGAGGCGCCCCAGACAATCCAATCCTTGCTGAAGGCCCCGGCAGTAATCAGCGGCAAGCCCGCCAGCGAACATCCGGCGATCAGAAATGTCCAGAATGCGACCGGGAGCCGCGTGCGCAACCCACCCATGCGGAAGATGCTGTGCTCCTCGTCCAATGCCTGAATGACGATGCCGGCCCCAAGGAACAGCAGCGCCTTGAAGAAGGCATGCGTCATGAAATGGAAGATGGCTGCCGGCCACGCGCCCACACCGAGGGCGAGAAACATATAGCCGATCTGGCTCATGGTGGAATAGGCGAGCACGCGCTTGAGATCCCATTGGGTGAGTGCGCTGAAGCCGGCGAGCAGAAGAGTGGCCGCGCCTACCACTGCGACCGCGAATTGGGCCGGAGGCGCAAGGGCAAACAGGACGTGCGTCCGCGCAATCAGGTAGACGCCGGCCGTCACCATGGTGGCGGCATGGATCAGGGCGCTGACCGGGGTCGGGCCCGCCATGGCATCCGGGAGCCATGTCTGCAACGGGAGTTGCGCCGACTTGCCCACGGCGCCCCCCAAGAGCAACAAGGCAGCCGCGATCGCGGCTCCGGAGCCTATAGGCCACTGCTGCGAGGCTCGCTGCATGAGCTCTTGAATATTCAACGTACCCAGATCATGGAAGAGCAGAAACAGCCCGATCATCATGGCGGTATCGCCCACACGGGTCACGATGAATGCTTTGCGTCCCGCCCGGCCATTCGCCGGGTCCCGGTACCAGAACCCGATGAGCAGATAACTCGACAGGCCGACGCCTTCCCATCCCAGGTAAAGCAGCAGAAGGTTGTCCGCGAGAAGCAGCGTCAGCATCGAGGCGACGAACAGATTCATGTATGCGAAGAATCGGGCATAGCCGTCGTCGTCGATCATGAATTCGGTCGAGTAAAGGTGAATCAGAAAGCCGACAAAGGTCACTACGAGCATCATGACCAGGGAGAGCGGATCGAGGTAGAGAGCGATTTCCGGGCGGAAGCCGTCGACGTCGAGCCATCTCCACAAGACTTGCGTGTAGGCGTTCGCGGCCGGCGTAGCGCTCAGAAAGGAGGACGCCACGAGCAGCGAGACCACGGTTGAAGCGGCTATCGAGCCGGTCGCGATCCAGGCCACAACTCTTCGCGGAAAGCGCAGCAAGGCCAGCGCGAGCGCGCTCACGAAAGGAATCGCGGGGACCAGCCAGAGAAGGCCAAGCATCTTCAACCTCTCGTATGGCGCAAGGCGTCGGCATCGATGGTGTTGTGCTGACGATGGAGGCGAAGGATCAGCGCCAGACCGACGGAGACCTCCGACGCAGCCATGGCCAGGATGAAGAGAAACATGATCTGGCCATCGGGCTGTCCCCACCGCGATCCAGCGGCGACGAACGCGACCCCCGCGCCGTTCAGCATGACCTCGATAGCGACGAGAACGAAGAGCAGGTTACGCCGCATCAGCAGGGCCGCCAGCCCCAGCGCGAACAAGACTGCCCCCAGAATCAGCCCGTAGCCCATCGGAACTTCCGTCATATCGAGCCTCCGCTTTCTTGGGTCCTCGCTGTGCGACTGGCCGCCCTAGATGGCAAGCGCCAATCAGCGCGCCCAGCAACAGCATGGAAGCCAATTCCACGCCAATCAGATAAAAACCATAGAGTGCGATCCCCACTTCTTTCGGGCCTACCACGCCGCCTATGGATCCAGAGGGCCCGGCGCGCGCGATCAAATAGATAAATTCCGCGAGCAGGATGGCGGAAAGAAGGGTCGGCCCCACCCAGATATTTCCTGCGAGCCATTGCCGCTCGGTCTCGTGGGCACTCCTTCCGAGGTCCAGCATCATGACCGCAAAAACGAAGAGAACCACGATGGCGCCGGCGTAGATGATCACTTCGAGAGCCGCCACGAGAGGAGCGCCCATCGTATAGAAAACCACGGCTATCGCCAGCAGCGAGACAATCAGATAGAGCAACGCATGCATGGCCATCGGCCGTGTAATGGCTAGCGCCGTCGAGACGATCGCCACAGCCGCGGCGACATAAAAAGCGGCTTCGAGGAAACCGGTCATGGCATCAACCCGCGGAGATCTTCCGGAGGCGCCTCGTTTTCCGATTCCCCCTTGTCCTTGCCGCCGATCTCGACTCCGGAGACACGCCAGAAGTTATAGCCCGGATACTTGCCCGGTCCGTCGATCAGCAGGTCCTCCTTCTCATAAACGAGATTCTGACGGTGGTATTCGGACATTTCAAAATCCGGCGTGAGCTGAATCGCATAGGTCGGACAGGCATCTTCGCAGTAGCCGCAGAAAATGCAGCGCGAGAAATTGATGCGGAAAAACTCCGGATAGCGGCGCTCGTTTTCATCTTCGGCCGCCTGCAGCGAGATGCAGTCTACCGGGCAGGCAATCGCGCATAGGTGGCAGGCAACGCATCGCTCGCCGCCGTCCGGATCTCGCGAGAGAATAATACGTCCCCTGGTGCGCGGCGCGAGATAGGCTTTCTGCTCGGGATATTGGATCGTGACCCGCGGGTGAAAGCTGTGCAGGAACACGTTCCAGATCGTTCGAATCAAACTCAGCATCTTCGCCCGCCCTCCTTATCGCTTCACTTGAGCATTATTACGATGGCGCCGGTTACCAGCAGATTGACAAGCGCCAGCGGAAGCATCACCTTCCAGCCCCAGGACATGAGCTGGTCGAAACGCACTCTCGGAAGCGAAGCCCGCAACAGAATAAAAAAGCTGATAAAGGCGAACATCTTGAGTAGGAACCAAACGATCGGAGGCAGCCACGGACCGAGCCAGCCGCCGAAAAATAGCACCGTAATCATGGATGAGATCAGGACGACGCCGAGGTATTCGCCCACGAAGAACATGCCAAACTTCATGCCCGAATACTCTGAATGGAACCCCGCGATGAGCTCGGCTTCCGCTTCCGGAAGGTCAAAGGGAAGCCGCCGCGCCTCGGCCACGCCCGCGATCATGAATAAGAGGAAACCGAGGAACTGCGGGATGACAAACCACAGCCCCTTCTGCGCCTCGACGATGGTTGCCAGGTTGAAGGAGCCGGAGAGCAGCACCACTCCCATGAGAGACATGCCCATGAATACTTCATAGCTGATCATCTGCGCGGCGGCGCGCAGGCCGCCCAACATGGAGTATTTGTTGCCGGAAGCCCAGCCGGCCAGCAGGATGCTGTAGACGCCGAGCGAGGACATTCCCAGGAAAAAAAGCAGGGCGACGTTGAGGTCCACTACGATGATGCCCGGAGCGACGGGCAACACCGCGAACGACAACAACACCGTGACCATGATGACCGCTGGCGCGATCACGAAGACGACCTTATCCGCGAACGGCGGTATCCAGTCTTCCTTGGTGAAGATCTTGATCATGTCGGCAAGCACTTGCATCAAGCCGAACGGCCCAACCCGATTTGGCCCGTAGCGGTCTTGCCAGAGCGCCAGAAGCCGGCGCTCCATCCAGATGAGAAACGCTGAAAGACTCAGCGCCACGATCAGGATTCCGAAGATCGAAACGAATAGGGTAAGGACTCGTCATAATACTCGCTCAACCCGGCTCCAGGCCGGAAGCTCATCTCGATAACCACTCCCGGGAACAGGAGTCAGGCCTGCCGGAATTCCCGCGATGCCTGGCGGCAGGCCGGCAAGCACTTTCAACGGAAGACGCTGTTTCACGCCGCCAAGTTCGATCTCAACGTCTCCCGTCGACTCGCCTGCCTGCCCTCTGTCTCGCAAGCTGGCGGCATCGGCGGCATTCAAAGCCAGGTACGGGCCGGGCGCCAGCTCAGCCACGGCCGGCGCTTGGAGGCTTAGTTCCTCCGAGCCGAAAATGTGTTCGATGGGAACGATCAGCCATTCCGGCATCGCGGCGCGCAAAGGCAGGCGGGACGGCGGTGAAGTATGCTCCCCCCGGTGACGGCTCGAACAAACGGATGCCTGCATCGCCGCCTCGCAGCGCATCGCCAATCTCGCTTTGAAATTTGTTCACCGACTGAATGGAATTCCAGCCGGGCGACCAGAAGAAGGGCTGCAGCGCACTTGGCGGCTGGCACAGATGCGCCCTCCATGGAATAGGCGAGAGCGGAGTCCGGGTCCGCGGGCGGCTTGGGCTCAACAACACTGATGTTTGCCGTCATCGAAGTGAGGCCGCTGTAGCGATGCGGCTCCCGCGGGATCTTCGCACCGGCGATGCGGAATTTCGAGAGTGGCGCGGCTTTGGCCGCGGGCGCTAGCTGTGGTATCTCTTCTTGAAGCGCGGTAAGCACATCGTCGAGCGACGACCATGCCGGATCGCCCAACCACCGCCAGCTCTCCCGCCCATCCCCATGCGGTTCGTCCCGCTCTCCGGAGCCTGGGTGCGCGAAGACCGGGAAAAACCGCTGCGCCCGTCCTTCATTGCTCACCAGCGTGCCATCGGACTCGGCGAAGGTAGCGGCGGGAAGCAGCAGGGTGGCTTTCGCCGTGGTCCCGTTTGCCAAGTGGTCGAGCACGACAACCTGAGCCGCCGACCCTAGAAAGCCGTCCACCAATTTCGCCGGAAGACGCCGGTAGAGATCGTTCTCGAGGATGATGAGGGTCGCGGCCTCGCCCTTTCCGGTCATGGCGAAGTGCCTCGCTCATCGGACGGGCTCCCATGAGCGCCAAACCGAAACTGTTGCATTCTGGCGCGATCAAGCTCAACCCGGCGGGATGGCCGCTATCGCACAAGGCCTTGGCTACGTTCGCCGCGGATTCGATTACGGACTTTGCTCCGGCAACTGGACCCGGAAATCACCAGAGGCCGCTTCGCGCTCTTAAGCGCGCCGGCGATCGCGCGCGCCAACTCTCGCATCTCCTCGGGCAAGCCAGGAACTTCAGGCGCCGCCGGGTCAATCTCATGAGCAACGGCGAAGCCCAACCGCGCTATGTCGTCGGGCGCCGCCCGGTAGGTTCGGGTGGCGATGTCATCCAGACGCGTGGCTCCAGGCGCCGCGATGAAGAGAGGGCTCTTTCGATCCTGCACCGCTTCGCGCACCGCATCGTCCATCCATAAAGGAATTTGCAGCTTCTGCGCGTTCTCGAAGGACTGTTGGCGGACCGACTGGCGCAGACTAAGCGCCATCCGGGGCGCCGAATTCGTGACATCCTCGCCCAAGACGAGCACGGCATCGGAGAACTCAATGTCATGGAGAGACGGCGAACGGGCCGGCCCTTTCTCGAAGGATCTCCACCATCGCCGTAATCAACCCCCACATCCCATCCTCGACGCCGGAGAAAAAGCGATCTTTCCCTACCAGCCGCCGCAGCGCGAAATTTGCTTCAAGCGACGCTCTCGGCGAAGCCGATGCCGAGCGGCTTGCCGCCGCTCGCAATGAGAGATCGAAGATTCCGCTCCGCCTCTTCGCGCGCAATGATCTCTCCGTCCAGCTGCGGCTGCGAATCCTGCCGCTTGCTGTTCACGAACTCATAGCCATAGCGTCCGCGGTCGCAAAGAAAATAGCCATTCACCTCGCTATTGAACCGGCTCAAAACCCGTCGGAGGAGCCCATAGCGCTCTCCGATGGTTATGTTGCAGCCGGCCCCGCAGTGGCAGCAGATCGAAGGAGCCATACGAAGGTCCCATTTGCGTGTGTAGTGGCGCCGGAGCGTGCGATCGGTAAAAACGCCGGTAGGGCAGACCTCGACCAGGTTGCCGGCGAACTCGCTCTCGAGCACTCCATCTTGGTCGCGCCCGAAGAAAACCGTGTTCTTGTTGCCGAAGGAGTTCAGATCGTTCCCTCCGGCATACTGACGATAGAAGCGCACACAGCGGTAGCATTGAATACAGCGGTTCATCTCGTGATAGACAAAGGGGCCGAGGTACTGATTGCGAAATGTGCGCTTGGGAAACCGCGTGCGGCGGTAGTCATGGCCGGTCATGACCGTCATGTCCTGCAGATGGCACTCGCCGCCTTCGTCGCAGACCGGGCAGTCATGGGGATGGTTCAGCATCATCCCTTCGACGATTCCCGCGCGAAAGGCGACGGCTTCCGGATCGTGTATGGAGATTCGCGTTTCCGGCGCCGCGGGCGTCATGCAAGCCATGACCAATCTGCCGTGAGTGTCGTGGGCATCCTTGAACTGCTTGACGGCGCACTGGCGGCATGCGCCGACGGACCCCAGAGCGGCGTGCCAGCAGAAGTACGGCAGGTCGAATCCGAGCGAGAGACAGGCGTGCAGCAGGTTCTGCTTCGGATCCGCTTCGTAAGCTTTGCCATCGACGTAGATAGTGCCCATCAGGCTCTCCAGTTGAGGCTGCTATTCACTTCGGAGCGAATAGCAGCTTCTAGGCGTTCCAGCGGCAGCGCTGGTCACGGATGTGCTGCTCGAAATCGTCGCGGAAAAACTTCAGCGCGCTCTGCAAGGGCTCCGCCGCACCCGGCGCCAACGCGCAAAACGTGTGTCCCGGGGACCAGAACTTTGTCTGAAACGAAAGCTTGTCCAGATCTTCCGGCTTTCCCGTGGCCGTCTTCCATCGCTTCGAGAATTCGCGTCGCCCAGTTCAGGCCGCTCCAGCATGGCGTACACCAGCCGCACGACTCCTGAGCAAAAAAGTGGATGAGGTTTGAGGTCATGCCCACCGGGCAGGTCCGATCGTCGAGAACAATCATTGTGCCGGTCCCCAGGCGGCTGCCCACTTTCTGTACCTCCGTGAAATCCATGGGTACATCGAGATGCTCTTCCACAAGAAAATCGGTGGAGGCGCCCCCGGGTAGCACGCCGCGAAATCGCAACCCATCGCGCATTCCACCTGCGTGCTCTTCAAGAATTTCGCGCATCGTGACGCCCATCGGCAGTTCCCACAGTCCGGGCCGCTTCACTTTTCCGCTGGCGCCGTAAAGTTTGGTTCCGGCATCTTTGGTGCGGCTCAAACTCTGGAACCAAGCAGCCCCGTTTCGCAGAATGTGAGGCAGGTTTGCCAGGGTCTCGACATTGTTCACGATCGTAGGCTTGCCCCACAGGCCGGAAACCTGCGGGAAGGGCGGCTTTGCGCGCGGGTTGGCGCGCTTGCCTTCGAGTGCATTGAGCAGCCCCGTCTCTTCGCCGCACATATATCGTCCGCCGCTGACGTGAAGGTACATTTCCAACGTATAGCCCGAACTCAAAATGTCCTTGCCCAAGTATCCGGCGGAGTAGGCTTCTGCGATCGCCCGCGCCAGCCTCTCCTGCGACAATTTGTATTCGCCGCGGATGAAGATGAAGGCTACATCCGCCTGGTTGGCGTAGGCGGCCAGAATCAGACCATCGATAAGCTGGTGGGGATTGCCTTCCATCAGGTAGCGATCTTTGAAGGTGCCAGGCTCCATCTCGTCGGCGTTGGCGACCACGTACTTGGGCCGCGGAGCATCCGTGCCCATCGGGGTGAAGCTCCATTTGAGCCCAGTCGGGAAGCCGGCGCCCCCGCGGCCGCGCAAACCTGAAGCCTTGACTTCTTCCTGGACCCCCTGAGGCGTCATCTCGCGCAGGGCCTTGCGCAGCCCTTGATAACCGCCCGCGCGCTCGTAGCTCTCGAGATCGAGAGCGCCGCCATCCGCAGGGATGTCTTTGGTGAGAGGCCGCTCCACAATCATGTCTATTTGCACCCGTCCAAAAGTTTGTCGATCCCGGCTGGATCGAGGTCTCACATAAAGGTCGTTGTCGATGATCATGGCCGGCGCCCGGTCGCACGCGCCCAGACAGACGATGGGCAGCAGCGTGAAGCGGTTATCGGCCGTGGTTTCTCCGAACTCGATCCCCAATTTCGCTTTTAGGTGCTCACGTACACGGCCGTAGCCCATGATCCAGCAACTCACGCTGTCGCAAAGCATGATCACGTGCCGTCCCACCGGCTTGCGAAATATCAGGTTGTAGAACGTCGCCACGCCGTCGAGATCGGCGGTCGACATCTCGAGCAGTTCGCCGATGTCACGAATGCTCTCGTCGGAGACCCAGCCTCGATGGCGCTGCACGATCTTCATAGCATCGATGCATACGGCTTCCTTCGTTGGATAGTGGGTCAACTCCGCTTCGATCTCTTGCCGCTCTTCGGTCGTCAACATGCCGTTCCCCTCATCGGTTACCGGTCATCGATCATCGATCGACGTCCGCCAGCACAAAATCCATCGCCCCCAGGATGGCGAACAGATCCGGAATCATCCGGCCGCGGGCCATTCGCGGCAACATCTGCAGGTGCGCAAACGATGGCGTCCGGATGCGCGTCCGGTACGAGGTAGTGCTGCCGTCGCTTACCAGGTAGTAGCCGTTGCTTCCTTTCGTCGCTTCGATCGACCCCGAGCGCCTCGCCTGGCGGGATCACCGGCCCCCAGCTCACGCCCAAAAAATGCGTGATCAGGGTCTCGATGTCGTGCATGGTGTCATCTTTGAGGGGCGGGCATGCAAGGGGCTGGAGCGATTTATAAGTTCCCTCCGGCATGTTGTTCACGCACTGCTCGATGATGCGCATGCTTTGGCGCATCTCCTCGACGCGCACTATTCCGCGGTCGTAGCAGTCGCCATGGCTGGCCGTGGGGATGTCGAATTCGAATTGCTCATAACCGGAATAGGGTTGCTTCTTGCGGAAATCCCACTCGAAACCAGAGGCCCGCAGCCCGGGTCCGGTAACGCCCCACTCGATGGCCTCTTCCGTAGTGAAGGCGCCCACCCCCTTGGTGCGGCCCTGGAAGATCCGATTCTGCATCACTTCCTTGTCGTATTCGATGAGGCGGGGGGGCAAGTACTTAAGAAAATCGCGGATCATGACCTCCCAACCCTTAGGCAGGTCCTGCGCCACGCCGCCTATGCGGAACCAGTTGGGATGCATACGCGCTCCGCAAATGGCCTCGATGATGCCGAGCGCGCGCTCCCGGTCATTGAACGTATAGAAAACCGGCGACAGCTGGCCCAGGTCCTGGGCGAAGGTTCCGTACCAGACGAGGTGGCTGATGATCCGGAACAACTCGGCCAACATTACGCGGATGACCTGTGCCCGCGGCGGCACCTGAATCCCCGCCAGCTTCTCCACCGCCATCAGATAAGCCATGTTGTTCATCACCCCGCCCAGATAATCGATCCGGTCGGTGTAGGGAATAAAGGTGTGCCAGGATTGACGCTCACCCATCTTTTCCGCGCCGCGGTGATGGAAACCGATGTCCGGCACCGCATCCACGATTTCCTCGCCGTCCAACTGCAGCACGATGCGGAGCACTCCATGTGTCCCGGGATGTTGCGGTCCGACGTTAAGGAAGATGAAGTCCTCATCGTCGCGGCTGCGCTTCATGCCCCAGTCCTCCGGCCGGAAGCGCATCGCCTCCTGTTCCGCATCCTGCTTCTCATCCGGTAGCTGGAACGGGCCCATTTCTGTGGCTCGCGCCGGATGGTCCTTGCAAAGAGGATGTCCTACCCAGGTCTTCGGCATCAGGATGCGTTCGAGATGCGGATGACCGTGAAAGCGGATCCCGAACATGTCCCAGATCTCCCGTTCATACCAGTTCGCGGCTGGCCAAATGTCGGTGCTGGTATCGATCGGCGGCTGTTCTCGCTTGAGAGGGACTTTGATGCGGATGAAATCGTTCCGGTCGAACGACAGGAGGTGGTAGACCAGCGTGAAGTCACTTGCCGGCGGCCCCTCGGGATGGACCCGCATACGCTCGTCGATGGCGGTAAGGTCGTAGAGCATGCGGTATGGCTGGTCGGCTTCTTCCTTCAGATAAGCAAGCGCGTCGTGAGCGCTCTCGCGCGCGATCCAGAAGGTTGGGATTCCGTCGGCAGTGTGCTGAGGCTTGACCGCGTCGCCGCCAAGCTTCTCGACCAACTGGTCATGCATGTTGAGAGCTGATGCGTTCGGAACCGGGACGCTCGCTGCAGCAACGCCGCCAGGAGCTGTATTGCCGCCGGTAAGCATCGTCGTCAGACCTCGTCCGTGGGTCTGAGCACCGTGGCTTGCTGGCGCGTCGCCCGGTTGAGATCGCGCTCGGAAGGCAGCGGCGGGCGCGTCGTTTCCTGGGGGCCCACCACCCAGCTCAAGGGCCGGCGCTCCGTCCCAACCGCTTTTTGCAGCAGCAGCAAACCCTGCTCAAAGGCATCGGGGCGCGGCGGGCAGCCCGGCACATACACATCGACGGGGAGAAACTTATCCACGCCCTGCACCACGCTGTAGATGTCGTACATCCCGCCGGAATTGGCGCATGACCCCATGGAGATGACCCAGCGCGGTTCCATCATCTGCTCATATAGCCGCAGGATGACAGGCGCCATCTTGATGAACACCGTACCGGCGACCACCATCAGGTCGGCCTCCCGCGGTGTCCCGCGTATCACCTCCGCGCCGAACCGGGCGATGTCGTACTTACTTGTCAGGCTGGTGGCCATCTCCACGTAGCAACAGGAGAGCCCGAAGTTAAATGGCCAAATCGAGTGTTTTCGCCCCCAGCCCATCAGATCCTGAAGCCGGGAGAAGACCACGCTGCGCCGGATGGCGCTGTCGTTCGGGTCCTCGCCAGGGCGTACGAGCTCCTCGAGCGAATTCCGTTGAACCATGGGCGACGGCATCAGAGGTCCTCTTCCGGGCGGGGACCCGCGGGGTACCAGTCGATCGCCCCCGTCCGCCAAAGATATGCGAGCCCTGCGATCAATACTCCTAGAAAGATAAGCACTTCTCCATAACCCGCCCAGCCAAGCTCGCGGCCCGCGACCGCCCAGAGAAAGATGAAGACAGCCTCGAGATCGAAAACGACAAAGAGCATGGCGACCAGATAGAACTTGACGGATAGACGCACATGCACGGAGCCTTCGGAAACAATGCCCGCTTCAAAGGGCGAGTCGGTCGCGGGTTCCTTGTGCCGCTGCCCTAGAACGTAGGAAACCGACAGCATGGTTGCGACGACGAAGATCACCGCGGCAAAGTAAACAGCCAAGGGCCAAATCGTCACTCTAGTGCCTCCACAGCCCACTCTAGGGAAGCCCCTGTCAAATTGGCGTCAAAAATCTCTCGCAAGCACCGTTGGCGGTGCTCCCAAACGGAGGGCTGGGAGTTCGAGGGAACTGGCTATACCCGGGCTGCCTATAATGGTTTTTTGACGGCATCATTCGGAGGTTTCAAATGGGAGCACGCTTCAATTACGTCAAGGCCGCGCCCGGGGGATATCAAGCCATGGCCGGACTGGAGCGGTATCTTCACCAATGTGGCCTCGAAGAACCGCTGCTCCATCTGATCAAATTGCGAGTTTCCCAGATCAACGGCTGTGCCTATTGTCTGGACATGCACTGGAAAGACTTGCGAGCGATCGGCGAACAGGAACAGCGGCTATATTCTTTGGACGCCTGGCGCGAATGCCCTTACTACACTGAGCGCGAACGTGCCGCTCTAGCGTGGGCGGAGGCCATCACCTTAATCACCAATGGCCACGTACCCGATAGCGTCTATGACGAAGTACGCCCCCAGTTCAGCGAGAAAGAATTGTCCGACTTGACTCTCGCCGTGACCACCATCAATGCCTGGAACCGCCTTGCCATCGCGGCGCGCACGGTTCCCGGCAACTATCAGCCCGTCGTGACGGCCGGCAACGCTGCCCTCGCGGGAGTGCATGACAGGCTCTAGCACGAGTATGAGCAACCTCAAGCGGCGGCTGGTCGCCGGATTTGGCGCCAATACCTTCAGCCGGCTTTCCACCACGCTGACGCAGATCCTCTCCGTGCCCGTCTTCTTGACGCATTGGGGAGCGCATCTCTACGGCGAATGGATTCTTCTCAATGCAATTCCCGTCTACTTCGGCCTCAGCGACGTCGGTTTCGGCAGCGTGGCAGGGAATGAAATGACCATGTTGGCCGCGGCCGGGAACCTCGCCGAGGCCTTGGTCGTCTTTCAAAGCGTTTGGGTGCTCACCACCGTAATTTCAAGCCTGGTGGCTTTCCTTTTGGTGGGCGCGATCTGGTTTGTTCCCTTCGACAGATGGCTGCATGTAAGCGCGCTCAGCACGACCGATGTCCGGCTGATCATCCTCTTGCTGGGCCTCGCCATTCTGCTGGGCATGCAGGAGACCCTCTTCCAAGCGGCCTTTCGTTGCGTGGGGAAATATCCGCTGGGAACGATGGCCAAGAGTCTGGTGGTGCTCGCCGCGTTCCTGAGCACCATGATCGGAGTGTTTTTCGGGCTGTCTCCGGTGCCGGTTGCCTTGTTGTATGCCCTGACGAACGCGTTGGGAGTTTTCGCGCTATGGATCCTGCTCCGCCGCGAGGTGCCGTGGATTCGTTTTGGTGTCGAGCATGCGCGCTGGTCGGCGATTCGCCGGCTCACCAGCCCGGCTCTTTCCTTCATGAGCTTCCCCGTCGTCAATGCCCTGAATCTGCAGGGGATTTTGGTCGTGATCGGCCACGCGATGGGACCCATTGCGGTGGTCACTTTCAATACCGCCCGGACCATCTCGCGCAGCGCGTCCCAGGGAATGAATCTGATCAACAACTCGATCTGGCCGGAGATGTCCACAGCCTTCGGCATGGGCGATATGGATCTCGCGCGCAAACTGCATCGGCGGGCATGCCAGATTTCCATCCTGCTATGCCTTTCGATCACCGCCGCCATCACGCTCTTCGGTAACTGGATCTGGAAGGTTTGGACGGTAGGCAAGGTGCCAACCGACTCAGTGCTGCTCTACATCATGCTGCTGCAGACGCTGCTCTCGTCCTTTTGGTTCACCAGCATGGTAGTGCCCATGGCTATCAACAAACATCAAAGAATGGCGCGCGCCACGCTGGTGGCGACCTCTCTCGCGCTGCTGCTCGCGTGGGTGCTGATGCGCGTGCAGGGGCTGGGCCTACGCGGCGCGGCGATCGCCCTCACCATGGGCGATCTTGTCACCGCGGTCTATGTGGTGCGGGAGAGCTTGCGGCTGCTCGACGACACCCTGAGTGGCTTTTTGGGCAGCATGCTCGATCTGTCGCCGCTGTGGCGTTTGGCAAAGAGGCCGGCCCTCCCCGTGGCAAGCGAAGACTAGAAGCTGCTCTTAACTTCTGGGGGTGGTAACACTTTTAGGGGGTAGGCCCCACGGCTCTCCACCCCACTTGCCCCCCTTCTGCGCGATACCGCCGCTTGCGCCTGCGGGTACAATCCACTCAGTTCATGTCCCCCCAGGATTCAGACTTGCGCCCCCCTCGGCCAGCCGGAAGCCCCGAACCGGAGTCGGCGGAGGACTGGGAGGGCCCGGAAAAGACCCCCGAATGCGCGCAACCCGAGGAGGATCGCCGGGTTAATAATGGTATGGCAACTATAGCCATTGGCCAAGGCGGGATCCTGCATACCGGGGAGACGGGCGCCCTCGTCCCGAATATGGCAGACTGGTCGGAGCTTTCCGACGCGGAAATCATGCTTCGCGTGCGGGAGGGCGACGACTCGGGCTTTGGCGTCCTGATTGAAAAGTACCGGCGTCCGATCGTTCATTTCATGTTTCGGATGGTCCATAATCAGGCGATTGCCGAGGAGTTGGCGCAGGAGGTTTTTCTTCGCGTTTACCGTTCACGGCAGACATATCGGGCCGAGGCTAGATTCAGCACATGGCTTTACCGGATTGCCACGAATTTGGGAGTAAACCACGCGCGCGATACCAAACACGAGCGCACGGCGCAAAACGTCTATCTCGATCAAGCGGACCCGGAGACGGGCACCACACCGGATGTGGCCGATGCGACGCCAACGGTTGAGCAGGACATGGTGCGCCGGGAAAAGATGCACGCGATCCGCGAACACGTGATGGCGCTCCCCGAACGGCAACGGGCGGCCGTGTTGATGCATAAATATCAGGAGATGGATTATAAGCAGATCGGTGAGGTTTTGAAGCTTAGCGAATCTGCAACGAAGTCGCTCTTGTTTCGCGCCTACCAGGCGCTGCGTGAAAAGCTAAAGGATTTTGTTTAGGCTCTATGGAATTGAGGAACACGATGACTTGCCGAAAAACAAATGGGATTTTGGCCGACCTGCTTTTGGCTCCCGACTCGGTGCCGGCTGAAGTGCGCAAGCACGTGGCGGATTGTGCCGATTGCGCCTCGGAACTCGCTCAGATGCAAGCGACGATGAAAGCTCTTGACGAATGGCAGGTGCCGGAGCCTGGAGCGTTTTTTGACGCCAAGCTGTATGCCCGGCTGCGCGCGGAGGCAGAAGCCGAGCCGGCGGGCTGGCTGGAGCGCACAAAAATCTGGCTACTCTGCGGCAGCAATTTTCGATCGCATCAGTGGGCCGCGGGCGTTCTGGCCGTTATGTTCGCTATTGGCGGGGGAACCTTTGCTGTGATTGAGCATGGACAGCCGGATGCGGTGCAAGCTTCGGCTACAGTGCGCGATCTGCAGTCCTATAACGGGAACGCGCAGCTATTTGAACAGTTGACTGCCCTGGATTCGGCCGACGATGCTTCCGCCAGTGCTTCCGCCAATACTTCGAATTAGGGTCTGCTATGAACTGCTGGGATGAGTGGCGGAGCTGGAGCCTTTATCCCAAAGATAAACACCCGCAGAGGCCATGAGGGCCCCGGAGAGGACACCGGCAAGAGCGGTCAAGCAGACTCTTGGGAGCGCGTCGTGATTAGAGGGCTCAAGAGTCTCGGAAAGGCATCCCGCAAGGGGAAGGGCGCCCTTCGTGTATCTCGAGCCTGCCTTTTTGCTCTTGCCTTCGCCACCCTTTCCAATACCGGCTTTGCCTTTCCCCATAACGGACGTGGCTATTCCGCGCCTCGCCGGCCAGGAAATTATGCCGGTCTGACCCCCTACGCCAGGCAGCCGGCCTTCTTCGCATACGGGCGACCGCAGCGGCAAGCCGCCGGTGGAGCGCGTCCGCTAGCGTATGGTCCGCCGAGAAATCAGCAAGCTCGACCGCCGTATCAGGGTAACCAACCCCGTCCGGGTAGCCAACCGCGTCCCGGCAACCAACAGCCACCGCATCTGGGCGCATGGTTGCAGCGGCACGGAAACATGTCCCCGGCTGAGCAGGAAAGGGCTTTGCAAAACGAACCAGGGTTCGACCGGCTGCCTCCACAGACCCAACATCAACTCGCCAATCGGCTGCGGCAGCTCGACAATATGCCGCCGGCTCAGCGGCAGCTCACCGTGGACCGCATCGAAGCTCTCGAGCGTCTTAGCCCGGAGGCGCGTGAGCAAGTGCGGGCATCGTCGGAAGCATTGCGAACTCTGCCTGCCGACCGCCAGCGCATGGTCAAGAAAGCGTTCCGCGATCTGGGCAGTTACCCGCCTGACCAGCGGGAGAGTTTTATGGCGTCACCTCAGTTTCAAAGACAGT
The DNA here is from genome assembly GCA_963746665.1 of uncultured Acidobacteriaceae bacterium. Lineage (GTDB taxonomy): Bacteria > Acidobacteriota > Terriglobia > Terriglobales > Acidobacteriaceae > PALSA-350. Next base: position 551,434 of record CAVVBW010000003.1, read on the forward strand.
TCACCCCTCAAGAACGGGGTATTCTGTCGAATCTCCTCAGTGTCGAACCCTACGAGCCGAACGCCGGTTTCCGCCCAGAGTATTCTCCTCCTCCGCCTCCCGGAAGATAGAACCTTGTTAGCTCTAGAGCGGGAAGGGAATGTTCCTAGCCGCGTAATAGGGCTCGCGCCAGAAAGAGCAGATTGGCCGGCCGCTCCGCCAGTCTCCTCATGAAATAGGGATACCATTCCCGGCCAAAGGGAACATAGACCCGCACCCGGTATCCCTCCTCGACCAATGCTCTTTGCAGATCCCGCCGCACTCCATAGAGCATTTGAAACTCAAACTCTTCCGGTCCGATCTTCCGCGCGCGGGCAAATTCCCGAGTGGCAGCGATCAACTTGGCGTCATGGGTGGCGATGCCATGGTAAATACCGCTCGGCAATAGCATCTTCATCAGCTTGATGAAGTTCGCATCCACGGCGGTTTTGTCGGGAAAGGCCAGCGTGGGAGGCTCCCGGTAGGCTCCCTTGCACAGACGGATGCGCATGCCGCTTTCAATCAAGGCGGCGATGTCCGCCTCGCTTCGATAGAGATACGCTTGGATCACCACTCCGACGCGGCCGCCATTCCCGGCGATGGCATGCAGATTACGCGCCATATCGATCGTGGCCTGGGTATAGGTTGTTCCCTCCATATCGATGCGGACGAAGCTGTCGGCCGCGGACGCATGCCGCACAAGGCCGGCGGTCAGCTCGAAAGCCAGCTGAGGATCGAGGTCCAGTCCCAGGTGGGTCAGCTTCACACTGACATTCGCTCCCAGCTTGTCCGCTCGAATGGCATCGAGCAGCCGATGGTAGATATTCGCGGCCTGTCTTGCCTCCTGGTGTGAGGCTATGTTTTCTCCCAAATTGTCCAGAGTTGCGGAAATGCCACGGAGACTGAGAGCTTTTGCAACTTGGAGCGCTTCTTCTATGTCTGTTCCGGCGACGAAACGGAAGGACATCCGGCGCCCCAGCTTCGAGCTTTCGAAGAAATGCCGAAGGGTGCGGTTTTGCGATAAAGAGATGAAAGTCGAGCGCAAGTCAAGCATAGAGCTTGTTCTTAACTTATAGGACGGCAGCAATCGGCCCCAAAATTCGAGAAACGGGTCGCCCGTCCCTCCGGGAAGAGATTCTCGGTGGACGCATTCCTCGATGATCGATTCTCTTTTTAAGCAAACCCTTTTTCCGAATTCGCGATCTTAAGTAATGAAGCTGCCAAGGCGGTGGAGTGTGTCGAAACTCGGGGGGCGAGGGCCGGCGGGTCCGCGAATCCCGATACAGCCGCAATCGACAGTACCCGAATCCCTAGGTCATGGAGAGATTTTGATGGTGAACCAGTGCTCCAATCCAACATGCAAGAAACCCCTCCACTACTTGCGTGAGGGACGAATCTATGTTTTCGATGTCATAGACCCGAAGTCCACTGCTTTACCGAATGGCCGCTATCCGCACCATATGGAGCACTTCTGGCTTTGTGGGCCCTGCTCGGAAACACTTTTTCTCGAGCAAACCGCTGAGATGGGCATTCGCTTGTTGCCGAAGGTGGCGCGGGAGCGCCGGCAGTCGCCCCAAGTATCCTCGGCTCCAGCGTCCAACGTTTTACTTGCCTCTTGACTGCCCGCGTTTCTCGACCAAAAGAGCGCCCGTGTGGGTGCTTTTTTGCGATCGGCATTCAAATTCCGGGGCTCTTCAAAACGCCCGGCGATTCCGGGGTGAACTCTGCCACTTCCCGGTCGTATAGTCCGATCAGAGCATTCCACCGGATGCGCACGATCTCCTCGAGCATTTTCCACCCATCTTTGAGGTAGCTGATGCGAGAGCGCTCGTCATGGCCCCAAGTTACCGGCACCTCACGAATCGTGTAGCCCCGCTTCAAAGCGATAAAGAGCAGCTCCGGATCAAAGCCCCAGCGCTCAATGCGCTGCAATTGGAAGATGGTCTGTGCAGCAGGGCGCCAGAAGGCCTTGAAACCGCACTGTGTATCGGCAAAAGGGAGCCCCATCACCAATCGCGTGACGCCGTTAAAGCAGCGTCCAAAAAATTGCCGGTAGAGCGGCTGCTGCGTCGTCTGGCGCTTGCGCTCGAGCCAGCGGGAACCGATCGCGATGTCCGCTCCACCGCGCAAGGCCGCAAAGAGGAGTTCCGCCTCCTCGATCGGCGACGAAAGGTCGGCGTCGGTAAACATCACAATGTCGCCCGAGGCGTTCAGCACGCCGTTGCGGACGCTGTAGCCCTTCCCCCGATTTTCGCCGTTCTCGATCAGCCGGATCTCCGGGTTGGCGGCGGCGAACCGCCCCACAATTGAGGCCGTATCGTCCACGGACCCGTCGTTTACCACCAAAATCTCCGCCGGCCATTTCCGCTCGTGGACGCAGCGCAGGACTTGGACCAAGGCGTTGCCGATCCGAGCGGTTTCATTGTACGCGGGAATAATGATGCTATAAATGGGTCGTTCCATCGGTTTGCTCGGGGTAATGGGCTGTCGGAGGAGGGAGACTTTACCTATAATACCCGGATTCCGCTCTTTGACCACCGAAGGCGCTAAGGGTGAGACGCTTGACAGGGCACTTTTGTTTACCCGCCGGTCACTTGGCCAATCTTCCATTTTCTTGCTAGTGCCCCGGCGATTTGGTGCATCTACTATGGAAGACAAGGGTTATCCTATTTTTGGAGTCGATCCGACCATGACGAAGGCAGACCTGGTTGAAGAAGTCACCCTCCTCGGCGATCTGACGCGCCGCGATGGCGAGACAATCGTCGATACCATTTTCGATTCAGTGATCCATGCGCTACGTTCGGGTGACAAGATCGAGATCCGCGGATTCGGCAGCTTCCGCATCCGGCAGCGCCAGCCACGCACCGGGCGCAACCCCAAAACCGGAGCCAAGGTGGATGTTCCGGCCAAACGCGTGCCCTACTTTAAGCCTAGTAAAGAACTGCGCGATTTGGTCAACCCGAAGCACGTCCCGTCCAAGGAATAAACCCCTGCGCCATCTCGCTCATGGGAATGCGCGATAGCATTTTCACGATTACGACCGGGGACGCGAGGGATGAGAAATGCTCTATCCCTTCAGCGGACGTATCCCGATCACGCTCATCATCCTGCCCGTAAATCCATGCTCCGCGCGGTGGGAGAAGAAGCGCTTCGTCTGGCACGCTGTGCACTCCCGGGTGAGATGGATCGCTTCCGGCGGCAGACCCGCCGCGAGCAACTGCCGGCGGTTGGCCTCGGCCAGATCGAGGTGGATTTGCGGCCCCAAGTCGCTATGTCCGGGCGCCCGCGCGGTGAGAAAAAGCATCGGATACTTGCGTCGGATCGCATCGGAATCGGAAACCTCACAGAACAACTCCGCTGCATAGGCAAACTGGGACTCGAACTGGCGCTCGATCTCCTCGCCGACTGCATAGCAACACTGTCCTATCCCCGGCCCAATCGCCGCTACCAAATCTTGGGGTTTCGACCCGAACTGGAGGCGCATGCGGCCCACGCCCTTTTCGGCAATACGTCCGAGCGTGCCGCGCCATCCCGCGTGGAAGGCTGCGACCACACGGTTCTTTCGGTCCGCCATAAGAATAGGAAGGCAATCCGCTGTTTGAATCCCCAGCAAGATCCCTGGCGCGCCGGTTATCAACCCATCGCCTTTCAACACCGCCGGCGCTGTCCCCTTAGCCGGATCGAGCGCCGTCACATTGGACTCTATGTCCCAGATGAGCGAGGAATGAAACTGCGCGAGCGTCGCCAGATTGAGCTCCGGACCCCGGCCACACGCGGCGCGGAGAAAGAGCTGGCGGTTTATCATCACGGTCTCTCGCTTGTCGCTGGCCGTAAACCCGAGATTCAGCTCTCCATTCCGGCCCTTCGATTCCGGCTGATAGATCTTTGTCCTTCCGCCCGGGCGCGTACTAAAACCGTGGACAAGCCAGCCCCACTCCGGTCCGGACCACTCCGGAACGCGAATCACCTCAAGCGTGCTCCCTCGCTTCACGCCGCGGGATCTGTCTTTTTGTATGACTTGTATGGCTTGGCACGCGGGGAAGCCGGGCTTTGCCGGACGTGGAGCGCGGCCCGCGGCTGAACCTAAAGTAGAGGGAGAGCGCCGTGCATGCTTCAGGCCGCCTTCATTTAGAACGCGATCGAACGCCTGGAATCGCGAGCCTCGCTCGCTAGAGGAAACCATAGAGACTCATTGTACTTTTCCCGCGTCGCGCAAGAAGTGGAGTCTCGTGAGCGGTGTCAGTGGAACTCGAGGGGGGAGCGGTCGGCCCGCTTTCCAGCGGGCCGGCTCGAGAGGCATGGTGAGGGGGAAACCGGGGGTTTTGGGAGATAGGAGCTCGCCGAGGCGAAGCCTAAACAAGGTGGAGTACTTCCGAGGTAGGAGTGATTGCTGAAGTAGCCTCTATTCTGGTACTGGTTAGGATGCACGGTCTGACCCCAGGTTGTCCCTAATATTGCGAATTTTCGGGGGATCAAAAAGTTTCACGATTCCTGGCCGGAGATTTTTCCGAAAAGCACCACGCATGAGGCGTGGAAGGCAGGCTTCTACTACTTAACTCCTAGGATTCTTCACGCTTTCGGGCCGGAACATTCGCTCCGCGGCGCTACTCACAGTCCTGCGCGGCACAAATCGCTGGGCGAAAACCTGCAGGCGGCCGGAGGCGTAGGGAATTGTCCAATGGGCGCCTTTCGCCAAACCTTCCAGTCCCAGCCGGGCGACCTCTTCGGCCGATTGTCCTTTGCGATTCTCCGATGGCCGCGAACCGGCAACCTGGTTGAACTCCGATTGGGTGGGTCCAGGGCACAGGGCGCTGACATTCACGCCGTAGCGCTTCACCTCCTCCGCCAGAGCCTCGGCCAAGAGGCGGTCGAATGCCTTGGTGGCTGCATAGGTTGCCAGATAGGGAACGGGCTGGTAGGCCGCTGTCGAGGAAACAATCATGACATCGCCGCGGCCGCGGCCGATCATCCTGGGCAGAAACAGCCGCGTCAGGTGAACCACAGAAGTGCAATTCACCTGCACCATGGCGAGTTGCCGCTCGAGATCCGAACGAAGAAATTCTCCATATTCGCCGAAGCCGGCGTTGTTCACTAGAAGGTCGCAGGGAGTCCCTGCTCCTTCTGTAGCATCGAAGATCTGCCGCGGCGATTCAGCGAGCGCGAGGTCGCAAGCGATGACCTGGGTCTGAATGCCATACTCGCGGCGCAGCCGTTCAGCCAGCAGCTCCAGGCGATCCGCGCGGCGCGCAGTCAAGATCAGATTTACCCCGGCCTTGGCCAACTCTACGGCGATTGCATCGCCAATTCCGGCGCTCGCGCCTGTCACGAGCGCCCACTTGCCGTTCCATCTCTTGCGCACAATATCCGAGGCCATGTTCTCTCCTTGCCGATACAACCGCCTGAAGCCTTGCAAGCCGTGCTTGCTGGGGTGGAAGAGGGCGAGAGCGGTTTCACCGCGAAGCCCTCCAATCTTCAGACCTCGAACTCCTCCCCAATCCATGCGGCGAAAGCGTCCATCTTCTGCGCGCGGCCAAGAAAATCCCGAATCATCTCCGTGCCCGGCTTCGATCCGCCCGGTTCGAGGATGGCGTTGCGGTAACGCATCGCCGTCGCGTCGTCGAGCAGATTCGTTGGTTCGAACTGGCTAAAGAAATCGAGCGCAATCACCTTGTCGAACATGTAGGTGTAGTAGTTCGACGAGTAGCCGACCAGGTGGGTAAAGCTCGCATACATGCGATTGCCGTCGACCCACTGATAGGGCAGAAGGGCTTGTAGTCTTGCTCGAGCAGCGCGTCGAGATCGATTTCGCCGGGCGGGAGATTGTGCACATGGAGCGAGTAGCTCGTATAGAAGAGCTGCGTGCGCACTCCATCCGCGCGGCCAAAGGCGCTGGCCCGGTTCATTCTCTCGACCAGCGCCGCGGGAAGCGGCTCGTCTGTCTGGTAGTGCCGGGCAAATGTGGCCAGGAGCTTTGCATCGTGGAAGAACTCCTCCAGCATCTGCGACGGCACTTCGACGAAATCCCCTTCCGTCGCAATGCCGCTCACGCCCGCCCAGCGCTGCTGCCCACCCAGAATGGCATGCATCAGGTGCCCGAATTCGTGGAAGAACGTGACCACGTCGCTATACTGCATCAGCCCCGGGTCCTCCGCCTTGCCGCCGGGGAAGTTGCAGATCAGCGCGGCCTCCGGCAGCTGGCGGCCCGCCATGCCTGGGATCAATGGCGCGGCGCTGAACCACTTGTCTTTTCCCTCCCGCGGATGCATGTCCAAATAGAAGCGGCCAATGCGCTGTCCCCGGTCGTAAACGTCCCAGGCGGTCACGGAGGAGTCCCACACTTCCGCCCCCTCGACCCTCTCAAAGTCCACATGAAAAAGCCGTGCCGCCGTTTCGAGCACACCCTTCTCCACGCGCGCGTAGGGGAAATACGGACGCACCGATTGCGAGTCGAAGTCGAAGGCCTCGCGCCGGTACTGCTCATACCAATAGCCCCGGTCGCTGCTTTTGAGCGCCGCGGTCCCCGGCTGCCGCTTCTGGACAAACTCGAGTACCATCTTGTATTCCCGCTCGGCCCCGGCGCGCGACGCCTCTTCGAGCTCGGCGATGAATCCCTTTAGGTTGGCCGCCGAACTCATCATCTGGTTGGCCGTCGCCAGATCGGCCCACGAGCTAAAGTTCAGCGTCGATGCAATTTCCTGGCGGACGCTGAGCAAATCGAGGAGCACCTGGCGGTTGGCCGGATAAGCGCGTGTATTGTAGGCGCGGAACATGCGCGTCCGCAGCTCCCCGTCGCGGGCAAAGGTCATCACCGGCTGCATGTCGGGAAAGTCAGTGGTCAAAGTAATCTTGCCATCGGCGTCCGGGGGATGGCCCTTTATGTAGTCCTCGGGGAGCCCGTTGAGTTCCGAGACATCCGCGACCTCCACCCGGTTTGCCCCCTCCTGTACGTTCTTGCCAAAGATCAAGGAGAGCCCCGTGGCCTGGTCGGATAGCTCCCGCAGCCGGGCGCGCGTGGTCTCATCCTTATCCACGCCCGCCAGCCGGTAGTTCAAGAGCGTCTGGGTCAGGTAATGCCGGGTTGCCGGATCCGCGTCAGCGAGGTCAATGGCCTCGAGCGCCAAGAAGACTTCTCTGTTGAGGGAAAGCGCGGTTCCCGCCTCGGCCACCCGCTGCGTCAGCTCGCGCGCCTTGTCCCGGACCTCCTTGTCGGGGTAGACGCTATCCAAAAGCGAGACCTGCGACCCGGTTGCGCTCAGAGTGGCCACGACGTCGTCGAAAAAGGGAAGGGTATTCTCAACCGTCCGCCCACCGGGTGGGGGCGCGAGGAGTTGCTCAATCTGCTGCCGCTGCCGCTCCAGCCGGGCATTCACCCATTGCTCCAGGCGGGCCGGGTCCAATCTGTCTCCGGCGTTCTCCTGGACTGGGCCACTCAGGTCCCCACTCAGGTCCCAAGGATGAGTTCGGTCGAGATTCGCTGGCCCGAGGTCCGTCTCCTGTGTGGTGGGTTCCTGCGGGCGTAGTTGCTGAACTTCCGGCGTCAAAGGGTCCACCTG
>CAVVBW010000004.1:0-472463 GCA_963746665.1 uncultured Acidobacteriaceae bacterium
TCGCCAGCGCGACGCGGTACCGGACCGAGCCATCCACGCGCGCCGCTTCGGTCAGGGCAAGCGCGTTCTGGGCGTCGACGACTTCAAGAGCGGTCGCCTCTCCGGCGCTATAGCGCAACCTGGTGAGCCGCAGGCTCTCCTGGGCGGTCTTGACGCTCTCATCGAGCGATGCCATCTGACTGGAGGCGACCTTCGCTTCGTTGTAAAACTCCTGCAACTGGGCGATGAGTTGCCGCTCGACGGATGTGAGCGTGACCTGGGCCGCCTTTTGCCTCAGCTCGCTTTGCTTGACCTTGTCGTGTGTCGCCCACCAGTCCCAAACGGGAATACTGAGCGTGGCGAAGGAGGAATATCCAAGGTTGCGCGCCTCGTCCGGGCCGTTCGAGGCGAACTGCGGGGCGTCAATGCCATAGGTGTAGTTCAAAGAAAGAGATGGCAAGTACGCGGCCCGCGATGCATTCACGTCCTGATGCGCGGCGCGAACCGCCTCGAGGGCGCTTCGCAGATCTGGATTGCGAGCCGCGGCGGCGGCTTCGACGTCCTGTTGATTGGGAAGGGCAGGCGGCGCGAGCGAGGCGCCGGCGACGGTATAAGCGGTTCGCGGATCGGAGAACAGAAGGACTCCCAGATCGAGCCGGGCTTTCTCCGCGGCAAGCTGAGCGTCGCTCGATTCGCGTCCTCGCCGCTGCGCCTCAAGATCCGCTTTTACCACGTCGCCGTGCGCCACTTCGCGCCCCGCTTCGAGTTTCGTGGTGAGGTCGGTAAAGTCTTTCGCTTCGCCTTCCGCCTGTTGGGCGACGCTGAGTCTTCCATCGGCCGCGATCAGGCCGAAGTAGTCCGAGACCACGCGCGCCACCAGGTCGCGCCGCGCGATCTCCAGATCGGCATCGGCTTTGCGGGCCAGCGCGCCGGCACGCTCGAAATTCGCCGCACCGGTGAAGCTAAGATTTTCATTCAATAGCAATTGGCTGGTGTACTCGTGAATCGCATTGTTGGCGATGAACACTAAGGCCGGTTGCTCGCCGGTGCCTTGGCTGGCTTGGGTCTCTTTGCCATTGGGCTGCGTGTAGAGGTATTGCGTGTAGTAGCTGGCGGAAGGCAGCAGCGCGGAGCGGCTCAGCGAGCGGTCCAGCTTGGCGGAGCCGCTGCTGGCCACGCTGGACGCATATGCGGGGTCGTTCGCTTCGGCCAGATCGATCGCCTGTTCGAGAGTGATCGGCCGAAGACCGCTTTCCGTTGGGGCTCCGGCCGCGGTCGCGCCGGTCGCTTGGGAGGCCGCGGTGCGATTGATTCCGAGCAGCAACACAACAAAAAACGCTGTCCGCCCTATAAGTTCATAACAGGCCCTGGCCTGCGCGGTCTTCGCTTGCATGTGTCCTCTGGTCACTGTGTGGAAAGCTAGCAATTTTACCTTAAGCATCCCTGAAGAGATTGTCCCGCTTGGCAAGCGAGAATGAGAGCTGCGGGCCGCCTCCCCGCGGGAGGCGCGAAGAGCAGTGTCTTTCCTGATGCAAGTTACAACATTCGTGCGCCCGCCCGGTGAGACGCGGGAATCGGCGCTGACTTATAATTAGATGTTTGCGGGTGGCAAGGCTTGCCGGGCTCTCAATCGAAACTCGCCGCAACCTTAATCTCAAGAACTGCCCCTCATTTATCGGAATGGAAGGAATTTTCCCAGATGGCGACAGGCGAAGTTGCCGTGGGCTTACCCCGGGTTGAAGGCGCGGCGGGAAGCTCAGAATCACCCCAGAGAATCACCTCCCCTCGGATCGTGAACGACTTCAGCATCCAGGTTGCGACGGTAAACGGCTCCGGCTCCCAATCGGCGAACATTGTCCTGCTGCGGACCATCTTTACGATGGGCATTCCGGTAAGCGGCAAGAACCTTTTCCCCTCGAACATCGCGGGCCTGCCGACCTGGTACACCATTCGCGCGAGCAAGCATAACTACGTTGCGCGCAAGCAGGAAGTGGATGTGCTGGTGGCCATGAATCCGGAGACGGCGCGGGAAGACGTGCTCTCTTTGCCCAGCGGCGCCGTAGCCATCCATGACGAATCGATGAACCTGCCGGAATACCGGCGAGATGTGATCTTCTATCCGGTCCCCTTCGATAAGTTGACGGCTGCCGTGTGCCCCGAGGCCAAGTTGCGCAAGCTGGTCAAGAACATGGTCTACGTGGGGATTGTGGCGCAGCTGCTAAACATGGATCTGACGAAGGTGGAAGCGGCGGTGCGCCGCCAATTCGCCAAGAAGCAGAAGGCGGCTGACCTGAACTGGAGCGCGGTCAAGGCCGGCCATGACTATGCGGCCGCATCGCTTACCAAGCAGGATCCCTTCCTCCTCGAGACCATGGACGGCACCAAGGGCAAAATCATCATCGATGGAAACTCGGCGGCCGCTCTGGGCGCGATGTTCGCCGGCGCCACGGTCGTGACCTGGTACCCGATTACGCCGTCCTCTTCCGTGGTCGAAAGCCTGATCGATTACATGAAGAAATATCGCATCGAGCAGGACGGCAAGGCAAACTTCGCGATTGTGCAGGCGGAAGACGAGTTGGCCGCGGCCGGAATGGTGTTGGGCGCGGGCTGGGCTGGCGCCCGCTCGATGACCGCAACGTCGGGTCCGGGCATCTCGCTCATGGCGGAGTTCTGCGGCCTGGGTTACTTCGCGGAATTGCCGGGCGTGATCTTCGATATCCAACGCGTGGGACCTTCGACCGGCATGCCGACCCGCACCATGCAGGGCGATCTGCTCGCGGTGGCCTACCTCTCGCATGGCGACACCAAGCATGTGATTTTGCTGCCCGCCTCCGTCAACGAATGTTATGAGTTCTCGATGGCTGCTTTCGATTTAGCCGAGAGGCTGCAGACTCCTATCTTTGTTCTTTCAGACCTCGATCTGGGCATGAACAACTGGATGTCGGAGCCCTTCGCCTATCCCGAGAAGCCGCTTGACCGCGGCAAGGTGCTCACCAAGGAGGACTTGGAACGGCTGGGCGGATTTGAACGGTATAGAGACGTGGATGGCGATGGCATTCCCTATCGGACGCTGCCGGGGACCGACCATCCGAAAGCCGCGTACTTTACCCGGGGCAGCGGGCACAACGAGAAGGCAGCCTATACCGAACGGCCGGACGACTATCAAAGCCTGATGGAGCGGCTGGCGCGCAAATTCGAAACCGCGCGTTCGCTGGTGCCGGCGCCGGAAGTCGTTCAGACGGGCAAGTCGCCGATAGGGTTGATTGCCTTTGGAAGCACGGATTTCGCATTGCGTGAAAGCCGGGATCAATTGAAGAAGGAATACCAGCTCGATACCGACTACCTGCGGTTGCGGGCCTTTCCTTTCCCACCCGAGGTGCTGGCATTTATCGCTTCCCATAATCGCGTGTACGTGGTTGAACAGAATCGCGATGCCCAGATGCTCAGTCTTTTGAAGCTGGACATTCCAGCGGAGCAGACGCCCAAGTTGAGAAGTATTCGCCACTTCAATGGCTTGCCGGTCGATGCGCATTCGATAACCAGCGAGTTGGTTCGGCAGGAGGAGATCTAGATGGCGACGACAACGGCAAACACGACGTCCCCAGGGCCCGCCCCGAAGTCGAATCGGTTGGGGCTTCAGGTAGTGGACTATCGCGGAAACAAGACGACGCTCTGCGCGGGTTGCGGACATAACTCCATCTCCGAGCGCATCGTCGATGCGCTTTATGAGATGGGCGTGCAGCCGGAGCGGGTCATGAAGCTTTCCGGTATCGGCTGCTCCTCCAAAAGTCCAGCCTACTTTCTCAGCCGCGCGCATAGCTTCAACAGCGTGCACGGGCGCATGCCTTCGGTCGCGACCGGCGCGATGTTGGCGAATCGCACGATGCTCGGGCTGGGCGTGAGCGGCGACGGCGATACGGCTTCGATCGGCTTTGGGCAGTTCGCTCATCTCATGCGGCGAAATATACCCATGATCTACATCATCGAAGACAACGGCGTTTACGGTTTGACCAAAGGCCAGTTTTCCGCCACGGCCGATATTGGCTCAACGCTGAAGACGGGCGTAATCAACGACTTGCCTCCGATCGATACCTGTATCATGGCGGTCGAGCTCGGGGCGACATTCGTAGGCCGCTCCTTCTCCGGCGACAAGAAGCAGCTGCTGGCGATGTTGAAGGCAGCGCTTGCCCACCGGGGCACGGTGATGTTGGACGTGATCTCGCCCTGCGTCACCTTCAATGACCATGAAGGGTCGACGAAAAGCTATAAGTACATGCAGGGGCATGAAGAGGCGATTTCGGAAGTCGGCTTTGTGCCGTACTTCGAAGATATTGCCGTCGACTATGAGCCGGGCTCGACCTACGACGTCGAAATGCACGATGGATCCCACCTACGGCTGCGCAAACTTCACGAAGACTACAACCCGACGAGCAGGATCGCCGCCGTAAAGGCGCTCATGGAGGCACATGAGCAGCAGGAGATTCTGACGGGGGTCTTCTACATCAATACCGAGAGGCCCAGCTTCACGGATCTGCTCAACCTGGTTCCGGAGCCTCTGGCCACCCTACCTCAAGAGCGCGTTCGCCCCTCGCGAAAAGTCCTAGAAGAAATCATGCAGAAACACCTCTAAGAGCTTGTTGAAAAACAGTATTGGTCGCTCAACCGGCAACAATGGCTTGGGCCGTATTGCGGCGATAACCACGGTATCTCGCGCCCCGCTCGGTGCTTCGGCGCATTTTTCAACAAGCTCTAAGTCTCCAATTAACAGAAGACGGAAGAGCCCGAAGTTACCTTTGGGCTCTTTTTTTGGCCCTTTCGGTACTACCGTGTTAGAGCGAATTTCCTACCCTCTACCCCGAAAGTTGTATGATCGCGTTGCAATCAAATAGGAAGCGACGGGGAGCAGGGAATTGTATGCGTAAAATTTACCGGCAAGGGATCTATGCGGCGATTGTCGCAGCCAGCACTCTTGCTCTGGCCAGTGACAATTTATCGGCACCCAAGATTGCTCCCGAACTGAGCCTCATGAATGTCTGGGTCGGGAAATGGCAGTCTCAGACCGAAGTGCTGAATACTCCATACAGCCAAGCGGCTTCGCTGTCGTCGGACATGACCTGCTCCTGGTCGCCCAACCATGGCTTCGTGCTCTGCGACCATCTGATGCACGGGGCGGATGGAACGACCAACAGCCTCTCCGTCTATACCTATGACGATCGGGACAAGGTCTACAAGTTCTTTGGGGTCGACAAGGATGCTTCTCCACGCGAGGTTCCCTTGGAAGTGAAGGGAAATGTTTGGAGCTTCGGCACCGAGGTGCAGAGCGAAAACAAGACCATCATGTTTCTCACCAGCGATGAATTTGTCTCCGCCACGAGCATGCACTTCCGCACGGAATTCAGCGACGACAACGGGCAGCATTGGAACATACTGAACCAGGGCGAGCTCACGAAGGTCGGCTGAGGAAGAGCCGGCCTTTCCATCATTTCATCAGCGCCTTGGCCTATCCGTTCATTAGCGCTGTGCCCGTTGCTCCGGCGCATCGTTCCACAACCGGCCAGACGGCCCGCAGACTTCTTCCATCCCCCTGCCTCACTCCTACCCTGAACGGTCATCCTCACCCTGAGGCCGGCGAAGGGAAGGATCCCCGTATTCAAGCGGACTTCCTATTGCTATGCCCCATCGAAGTCAGAGAAGTGCGACTTTTCTTAACGGAAAAGCCGCGTGGAAGACTGTGGCTCCGGGTACACCTATAGGAAGTCCGCTCTAGCGCATTGCACTCAAGTACTTATCGGATGCCGGCGCGGTTCTGTTTTCTGCGCCGATATGCGAGGATAGAGTAGTGGAGAGTCCCTGGTTTTCGATCATCGTTCTCCTGGTGGGAGCGCTCGCGTTCGGGCTTGCGCCACTGGTGCTTGCCCGTCTCTGGGCGAAGGCATACTCGCCGGCGAAACCTGGTTTCGAGAAGAATTCCATATACGAATGCGGCTTGGAATCGAAGGGAGATGCCTGGATACAGTTCAAGGCATCTTATTACCTATATGCCATCATTTTCCTCATTTTCGATGTCGAAGCCGTGTTTTTGCTGCCATTTGCGGTTGCGTTTACCGGACTGACGGCGGGGGCGTGCCTCGCCATGCTTGTCTTTCTAATCCTGCTCGTCGAGGGGCTGGTGTGGGCATGTCAAAAAGGAGTGCTGACATGGGCGTGATAGGCGCGGGCGCGAAACGCGCGGAACAGAGATCGGCGGTCGCATGGATCAGGAATTAAAGATCGAACTCAGCAAGAACGGAATCGTCGCGACAACTTTCGAGGAACTTTACAACTGGGGCCGGAAGAACTCCGTATGGCCGTTGACCTTTGGGCTGGCATGCTGCGCGATCGAGATGATTGCAACCACCATGGCGCGCTACGATCTGGCCCGGTTCGGCGCGGAGGTTTTTCGCGCTTCTCCGCGGCAGGCGGATTTGATGATCGTCTCGGGAACGGTGACCAAGAAGATGGCGCCGCAAGTAGTGCGCCTTTATAACCAAATGCCCGAGCCCAAGTACGTGATCGTAATGGGAGCCTGCGCCATCTCCGGCGGACCGTTTCGCGACGGCTACAACGTCCTCAAGGGGATTGACCGTTACATCCCGGTGGATGTTCATATTCCCGGATGCCCACCCAGGCCCGAGGCGTTGATCGACGCTTTCATGTTCCTGCAAAAGAAGATTGCCGCCCAACATTTAACGGGCGAGGACCGCCCGAGGCACCTGCACGCGGAATTGCCCAGCGAGTTCACGGTTCCGGAATACGGCCAGCATGACCTCGAACCGAAGACGAACCCCGAGGTATGGAATCCGCTCAAAGTGATCCAGAGATGACTCCCGAGGAGATCAAATTTGAAATTGAAGCCCAGCTTCCCGGCAGCAAAGTGGATCTGTTGGTGAATCCAGGCCTTTCCGGGCAGCATTCGTTGCGCATCGATCATGAGCATGCGCGGGCTGCGGCGGAATTGCTGCGAGAACACAGGGATCTGCGGCTGGATTTCTGCTCGAATGTCACGGGCGTCGATTGGCCGGACAAAGAGGTCAGCGAGAAAGTGAAGGTGAAAAAGCTGGTCGACGGCGTCGAGAAGGAGGTCGAGGAGATTAAAAAGACCAAGACGCCTGGATATCTCGAAGCTGTATACCACCTCTACTCCATGGAGAAGAAAGTTGGGCCGGTGATCCTGCGCCTGCAGACCCAGAACCGCACGGATAACACGCGCCTTCCTTCGTTGACCCCTGTATGGCGCAGCGCAGAGTTTCAGGAGCGAGAGGTCTTCGATCTTTATGGGATCGTGTTTGAAGGGCATCCCGATCTCCGGCGCATTTTGATGTGGGAGGGCTTCGTGGATTACCCCATGCGGAAGGATTATGTTCCGCCTCCAGACGACGAAGTGGAAGTCGTTCTAGGTGAGGGCAGGGAAGCGTGACGATCGGAGCGATGAGCGCGGAGAGCATGGAGGCAGAAGACCGAAAGACGCGCGAGATCTCCGGCGGCGGCGACGCCGGAAGCCTGCTTGAGTTGGCGATGGGGCCGCACCATCCTTCGACGCATGGCGTTTTTCGCATGGACGTTCGGTTGGATGGAGAGCGTGTGGTGCGGCTGAAGCCCGTGTTTGGATATCTGCACCGCAATCACGAGAAGCTTGCCGAGAAGATGAGTTATCTGGGGTCGATTCCATATACCGACCGGCTGGATTATCTCTGCTCGATGACCAATAACTGGTCTTATGCGCTCGCGGTCGAGAAGCTCTCGGGGTTGATTCCGCCAGAGCGCGCCGAGTACATCCGCGTGATTACGGCGGAATTGACGCGGCTGCAGAACCACGCAAGCCTGATCGGCTTTCTCCTGCAGGACATGGGCGCGAGCGGCACTCCGCTGATGTATGCCTTTCGCGAGCGCGAGAAGATCCTCGACCTGTTCGAGTCGCTTTCGGGCGCGCGCATGATGTGCAACTACATGCGCTTCGGCGGGGTGCGTGTGGATCTGCCTGCCGGGTGGCTGGAACAGGCGCGACGAGCCGTCGCGGCATTTCCTAAGTTTTTGGATGAGTTTGAGAACCTCCTGCTCGAAAACGAAATCCTGATGTCGCGGACTCAGGGAGTCGGAGTGCTTTCTCCCGAGCTGGCGGTGAACGCCGGAGTGACGGGTCCGATGCTGCGCGCGAGCGGCGTCAACTACGACATCCGCAAAGTCGACAAGTATGGCATCTACGAGAGATTTTCCTTCCGTGTGCCCGTGGGCGAGCATGGCGATGTCTACGATCGATACATGATGCGCGTGCTCGAGATGCGCGAGTCAGTTAAGATTCTGGAGCAGGCTCTGCGCGACATTCCCGAGGGACCGATCATGGATCCCAAGGCCAAGGTGAGGGGATTGCGCCCCAAGGCCGGCGAGGCTTACGGACGCATTGAATCGCCTAAGGGAGAACTGGGATTTTTCCTGATAAGCGACGGTTCGACGAATCCCTACCGGTACCGGGTCAGGCCGCCCAGCCTGATCAATCTTACGGTGCTTGAAGATATGTGTCTGGGCGGCAATGTGGCCGATGTCGTGGTGACGCTGGGCAGCGTGGATATCGTACTTGGCGAAGTCGACCGCTAAAGCTCTAGGAGAAGCTGAGTCATGCTGGTTGTAGGCATCTTAAAGGGTCTGGCGGAGACAGCGAGGAACTTCGTTGGCAGCTTCTTCGAGAAAGAACGGCTAACCACCGTTCAATTTCCAGAGGAACGGCTGGTGCTTCCGGAGGCGTCGCGCAACTTTCCCTTTTTGGTCTATGACGGCGAGGATAAGGAACGCGGCTTGCGCTGCGTCGCCTGCAAGATTTGCGAGAAGGAATGTCCGCCGCAGTGCATCTACATCGAAAAGAGCAAGGATAAGAAGCCGGATTTCGTGGGCAAGCAGCAGTTTTATCCCGATGTCTTCGATATCGATGTGTCCGTGTGCATGAGTTGCCAGATTTGCGTGGAAGTATGCCCGTTTGAAGCCATCAAGATGGACAAGGAGTTCGAGCTGAGCACCGACGACCGCTTTGGCGGCCTGCTATGGCCGAAGGCGACGCTTGCCAAAACGAACGACTACTATCACAAGATTCACCCGGTGGAAGCATCCGAGGTGGATGCACGGCTGGCGGAAGAAAAAGCCAAAGCGTCGGCCAAGCCGACCGCTCCGCCTGCTGCTACCCCCGCCGCGGAGGTTCCGGTCGCTCGATGACGCCGGCCCTCGACCAAATCTTCGTCACGCTCAAACACTGGCTGGTGAGTCGATCGCCCGGCGCGGCACAACCAGCCGTCTCCGTGCTTTTATCCGTGATTCCAATTCTTCTCATTTTCCCAGCGCTCTTCGCTCTCACGACGGTGCTCGAGCGCAAGGGGCTTGGCCGAATTCAAAACCGCTATGGACCCAACCGCGTCGGACCTTGCGGATTCTTGCAGCCGCTGGCCGACGGGCTGAAGTCCTTGACCAAGGAAGACATTGTTCCCCGGTCCGCCGACAAGGTAGTTCATCTTCTGGCTCCGCTCGTGCTGGTGGTGGCTTCTTTTCTGGGTTATGCGGTGCTACCGATGGGCAGAAACATGGTGATGGCCAACCTGGATGCGGGTGTCCTGTTCTTTTTTGCCGTTGGCGCGGTGACGGAGCTGGCGGTTTTCATGGCGGGCTGGTCGAGCCGGAATAAGTATTCTCTTTTGGGCGCCATGCGGGCGATGGCGCAGATGATCAGCTACGAGGTGCCGCTGATTCTCTCCTCGATCGCGGTCATCATGGCGGCCGGTTCACTCTCGACCGTGACCATTGTCGAAAAGCAGGCTGGTTATTCGAGCTTCTGGCCGCATTGGTATGTACTGACTCCGTGGGGACTGGCTGGATTCATACTCTTTATGATTGCAGCGACAGCGGAATCCAATCGATCGCCTTTCGATTTACCCGAAGGGGAGTCGGAGATCATCGCCGGTTACTACACCGAGTATTCCGGATTCAAATTTGCGCTTTTCTTCCTGGCCGAATACTTGGGGATGTTCTCGATCAGCGGCTTAGGCGTCACGCTCTTTCTCGGCGGGTGGGCAGCGCCGTTTTCTTTCTTGACCTGGATTCCCTCGTGGATCTGGTTTTTTGCGAAGCTGATGGCGTTGATCGTCGTCTTTATCTGGGTCCGCGGCACGCTTCCACGGCTAAGGATGGACCAGTTGATGAATTACGCCTGGAAATTTATGCTGCCGATGGCGCTGCTGGTGATTGTCTCCGCGGGAGCCTGGCGCTTTATGCCGTCCGGAGTGTTGCGCTGGGTCATTTGCATGCTCCCGATCGCAATTGCATATGTCCTGCTTGGCCGCAATCTCATGAGCGGGAAAAAAATCGAGAAAAGAATCTACCGGTTTGCCGAATGAAAGAGCGGTTGCACATAACCCCGATCGCCACCTCGAAGTAACTCTGATCATGCTGTGATGCTTACACGATGACCCTGCTATTTCTGATCCTCGCAGTGATGACGCTCGCCGGCGCGGTGGCCGCGATGACACTGCGCATGCTGGTTCATAGCGTATTGGCTCTGACCATCGCCTTCTCCGGTCTGGCGGCGCTCTATATCTTGTTGGGAGCGCAATTCGTGGGCTTGGCGCAGATTTTGGTATACGTCGGGGCCGTGGCAATCCTGATCGTCTTTGCCATATTGCTAACGCGGGATCCCACGGGCCAACTCCATCTAAGCGCCGGGGGAGCTTCGGCGAGATCACTGCTGGCAAGCGGCGCGGTCGCGGCCGCGGTCTTTGGCGTGCTCGCCTGGGCGGTGATTTCGAGCAATATACCCGGCGCCGCATCTGTCGCGCCACCGCAGGTTACGGTGAAGCAGGTTGGCGACGCGCTGCTCACGCGCTTTGTGCTGCCGCTCGAAGTGATCGGTCTTATGCTCACCGCGGCACTCATTGGCGCTGTCATACTTGCGCTCGAGGAGACGCAAAGCACGAAATGAATCCGCTATCAGGCTATCTCCTGGTTTCCGCGCTCCTCTTCGCGATAGGTTTTGGCGGCGCTCTGACGCGGCGCAACGCCATTTTGGTGCTCATTGGCATCGAGCTGATGCTGAATGCGGCAAACCTGAATTTTCTTGCCTTCTGGCGCTACGGTCCCCACCCGGAAGCGTTGACAGGGATGTTGTTTGTAATTTTCTCGATCGCGGTTGCGGCAGCGGAGGCAGCAGTGGGCCTGGCCCTGATCATTGCCATTTACCGGCAAGCCAAGACGACGGATATGAGCAAATTGGATTCGATGAAGGGATAGGCAGCAAGAATGGCTTCGGTCGTTGATAGCTCGATCGTTCCTAGCTGGATCGTCCGTAGTCTGTGGTTGATCCCCGCACTGCCGATTTTGGCGGCGGGGGTCATCGCTCTCGCCAAGCAGCGGCAGCGCAGGTTCGCAGCCTCCTTGGCGATCGGATCGATGGGCCTATCTCTGCTGCTGTCCCTCTGCGCCTTGGCGCACACGCTCGGTTATCCGGGGCGGGAAGTCGTCAATTTCGATTGGCTTCAGTTCGGCTCCGAATGGCTTCGACTCGGATGGGTGCTTGACCCTTTAACAGCCGTGATGCTGGTGATGGTCACCTTCGTCGGGCTGCTGATCTTCATCTACAGCACAGGCTACATGGCGCATGACGAGAACTTCATGCGCTTCTTCTGCTTCCTCACTCTCTTTGCCGGAGCGATGCTGGGCGTCGTCATCGCGAACAGTCTCTTGCTGCTCTTCATGTGTTGGGAGGTTGTCGGCCTTACCTCGTACCTTCTGATCGGCTTCTGGTATGAGAGGCCGGCGGCGGCGGCGGCGGCGAAGAAAGCATTCATCACCACGCGCATTGGCGACTTGGGGTTGTTTCTGGGGATGGCCTGGCTATACGGCCAGAGCGGAACCCTGCTCTTTTACGACCACGGCGCAGGCTGTCTGGAGCGCTCGGCGCTGACCGCGCTCGCCGCGCAGACGACCAGCGTGGGCCTGGCGGTCTCGACAGGGATTGCGCTCTTGATCTTCTGTGGCGCGGTGGGCAAGTCCGGCCAGGTTCCCGCTGCATGTGTGGCTGCCGGACGCCATGGAGGGCCCGACGCCGGTGAGCGCCTTGATTCACGCGGCGACCATGGTGGCCGCCGGGGTCTTTCTGGTCGCGCGGGTTTACCCGCTCATGAGCGCGGGCCACGCATCGGGCGGAGTGACGCCGGCCCTTGAAGTCGTGGCGTGGGTGGGCGCGATTACGGCATTTTTCGCGGCTACGATTGCCGTGGCGCAGAACGACATCAAACGCATCCTCGCCTACTCCACCGTCTCGCAGTTGGGCTACATGATGCTCGGCCTCGGTGTGGGCGGCGTGGCCGTGGGCATGTTCCACCTGATCACGCACGCGTTCTTCAAGGCTCTCCTCTTCCTCGGCGCGGGATCGGTGATCCACGGCTGCCACGAGGAGCAAGACATTCGCAACATGGGCGGCCTGCGAAAGTTCATGCCGGTCACTTTCGCGACGTATGCGGTGGGCATGCTGGCTCTCTGCGGCTTTCCGTTGTTCTTCTCCGGTTTCTGGAGCAAGGACGAGATTCTGCATGCGGCGCATCTCTGGAGCATCTCGCAGGTGCCGTACTATCTGGGCGCGGCAGGAGCTTTGCTCACGGCCTTCTACATGACGCGGCAGGTCTGTTACGTCTTCTTCGGCGACCGGCGCGAGCCGGTGCCAACGGACGAAGCGCCGTACGCGGAGTATCCTCACGCGGAGCATGGCCCTGTGCCGGAGGCGCACGAGAGCCCGGCAGTCGATGACCGTGCCGCTCCAGATTCTGGCGGTCTTTGCGGTCCTGCTCGGCTTCATCGGTACGCCAGCGTGGCCGTGGTTCCAAAGCTTTCTCGATGGGGAGCGCGCTACCTTCGACTTTGGGCAGTTTGTGGGCACGGGAATTCTTGCCCCTGATGGTCGTGTCGTCGCTCATCGTCTTTGCCGGCTTAGGCTTGGGATGGTGGTTCTACGGACGCCGGCCAGTCGAGCACGCCGACGACCCCGATCCATTGGGGCGGCTGCAGCCAACTCTTTTTCATGCGCTCGAGCAGAGGTTGTATGTTGACGAGTTCTATGAATTCACAGTGATCCGCCTGGCGCGATGGGCGGCGAGTTTCAGCGATTTGCTGGATCGCCTGGTCTGGAACGGCGCTGTCCAATTGGTCTCGTGGCTGGTCATCGCGGCCGCTTGGGCGGACTCCTCTCTGGACACTTACGTGGTCAACACCGGGTTCGACGAAGGTTGCCAGGGCGTGCTTGAGGGCGGACGCCTGATGTCGCGCCTGGAGAATGGCCGGGTTCAGAACTATCTGCGCATCATCGGCGTTGCGTTGACCGTATTCACTGTCTTTCTTATATGGGGCTGCAAGGGATGAACGGATTTCCCTGGCTTACGCTTTTGACCCTGGTGCCGCTCGATAGGCGCCTTCCTCGTTCTGCTGACAGCCAAGCGAAACGCGCATATCGCGCGTGGGCTGGCGATGGCCACAAGCGGCGTCGCGCTCGGGCTGACGCTGCTGCTATGGCACGTCTTCAATGCCGCCTCCGGACTCCTGCAGTTCGAGGAACGGCATCCATGGATTCCCTCGCTTGGCGTCGAATACCACGTCGGTATCGATGGAGCTGGGCCTGCTGATGCTGCTGCTCTCAGCCATCGTCGTATTGATGTCGCTGGCAGCGTCATGGAGCAACCGCGACCACGGTCGGCTCTACCTCGCGCTGGTCTTGTTTTTGGAAGCGGGCCTCTTCGGTACCTTCACGGCGTTCAATTTTATTCATTGGTTCTTCTTCTGGGAGTTGAGCCTGATTCCGGCATTCTTTCTGATCCGGCTTTGGGGAGGGGCCGGGCGTGG
Organism: uncultured Acidobacteriaceae bacterium; assembly: GCA_963746665.1. Taxonomy (GTDB): domain Bacteria; phylum Acidobacteriota; class Terriglobia; order Terriglobales; family Acidobacteriaceae; genus PALSA-350. The sequence continues at coordinate 13,882 of CAVVBW010000004.1, forward strand.
GCGCGCCTCAACCCAGTTCTTCGTTTACTCGATGGTAGGCAGCATTGCGTTGCTGCTGGCGTTTCTGGCGATCTTCGTCTCGACCGGACGCTTTGACTTTATCGACCTCACGCAGCTCGCGCAGAGCGGGCAACTGATTCCGGCATTCGCGCAAAATCTTCACTGGCACCACTGGACGGGCGACACGATCGCGATGTGGATTTTCTGCGGAGCGTTTCTCGGATTTGCGGTGAAGATTCCGATCATGCCCTTTCATACCTGGCTGCCGTCGACCTATGCCGAAGCACCTTCGGCGACTACGATGCTATTGACCGGCGCGATGTCGAAGATGGGGCTGTATGGCCTGCTGCGCATTTTGCTCCCCATCTTTCCGGAGCAGACGCGAGCAGGCGCTGACGCCGCTGCTGTGGCTGGCCGTGGCCAGTATCGTTCTCTCGGCCTGCGCCGCGTGGGCGCAGACGGACTTGAAGCGCATCTTCGCTTATTCATCCATCAACCATCTTGGGTACTGCGTGCTGGCCGTCTTTGTCGCCGCCAAGTGGACGGAAGGGTCGCTTGCGCACCGACAAGTCCGCGGCTCTCGATGGAGCATTGCTGCAGATCTTCAATCATGCGCTGACGGCCTCGGCGTTGTTCTGGTTTGTCGCCTGCTCGAGAAGCGCAGCGGCGGCTTGCGCGGGCTGAATGATTTTGGCGGACTGCGCAAAGTCGTTCCGGTCTTCTGTGGCCTGATGGGCATTGCTATTTTTTCGTCTTTGGGATTGCCCGGCCTCAACGAATTTCCCGGTGAGTTTCTGATTTTTCGCGGAGCCTTTCCTCTTTCAACATGGGCGACGGCGCTCTCTTTGATCGGCCTGCTCATGACTGCGATCTTCCTGCTGATGATTTTGGATCGCGTCTTCTTTGGTCCCCTGAATGAGCGGTGGAGCTCGCTCCCCGATCTGACCACGGGAGAGCGGCTGGCATTGTTTCCTGCGTTGGCGTTGATGTTCGTGCTGGGGCTTCTATCCCCAGTTGATTCTGGGCACGGTGAACCAAACGGTGGTCGAACTGGTATCGCATTTGAGGTTTTAGAAACTGTTCTGGAGTGGCATGCTCGGCTGGACGATCTACATTTCGTTTCTCGGCGCGCTGGCGCTGGGTTGGTGCCCAAGGGGAACGCGCGTGCCGCGCGCCTGATCGCCTTGCTGTCGGCGGTTGCGGGTTTTGCCATCGCGCTCACCGGAGCGCTCGAATATAAGCCCGGTGAGATTCTCACGGTGACGCGTGTGGCCTGGGTTCCGTCATTGGGCATTGAGTATCACCTCGCGGTCGACGGCATCAGCCTGGTGCTTCTGCTGCTGACCGGAATCGCCGCCATCGCCGGTATTTTGTTCTCCTGGAATATCGAGCGGCGCACGGCGCAGTTTTTCCAGTTTTACCTGGTGCTCATCGGGGCGGTGTATGGCGTTTTTCTGAGCTTCGATCTCTTTCTGCTGTTCGTCTTCTATGAGATCGCGATCATCCCCAAGTATTTTCTGATTGCCATCTGGGGATCGACGCGGCGCGAGTATGGCGCGATGAAGCTCGCCCTCTACTCCTTCGCCGGCAGCGCCATGGTGCTTATCGGAATGGTCGCCGCGTTCGTGACCGCCGGCGCGAAGACGATGAGCCTGATCGATCTCGCGAAGTATCCGTTTCCGCGCGACTTCCAGATGTGGGCTTTTCCGCTGGTTTTTGTCGGTTTTGCCATTCTTGCGGGCTTGTGGCCATTCCATACCTGGGCCCCGACAGGCCACGTGGCCGCGCCTACGGGAGCTTCGATGCTGCTGGCCGGCGTGGTGATGAAGCTGGGCGCCTATGGGTGCCTGCGCGTGGCCATGATGCTCTTTCCCCGCGGCCTTGAGCCGTGGGGTTTTCATGTGCTCGGGTTTGGCTCGTGGCGCGATCTCTTCGCCGTGCTGGCGCGTGATCGGGATTGTTTATGGCGCGACCGTCGCCCTGGTTCAGAAAGATTTCAAGTTCGTAATCGGCTACTCAAGCGTAAGCCACATGGGCTTTGTGCTTCTCGGGCTGATGACGCTGAATCAGATTGGACTCGATGGCGCGGTGCTGCAGATGTTTTCCCATGGCGTCATCGCCGGACTGCTCTTCGCGGTCGCCGGACGGATGGTCTATGACCGTACGCACACGCGCGTTCTGAGCGAGCTCCGACCGATGCGGCTCCGCCATCTGATTCCGTTTGCGGCGGTCACCTTCGTGATTGCATGCATGGCATCGATTGGAATACCGGGCTTCAGCGGATTCATCGCGGAGTTCGAAGTGCTCGTGGGCGCATGGCGCGCATTTCCCACGCTGGCGATGCTGGCCGGAGTGGGAATTCTGGTGGGGATCGCCTTCACCTGGCGGGCGATGGATAAGGCCTTCTTCGGCGAACCGGACCACGCGGCAAGCGCCCATGCCGGAGCGTTGCCGCCGATCTCGATGGCGGAGCGCGCGGGCGCGGTGATCTTGCTGGCGAGCGGCTCTTGCGGTTGGCCTGTATCCGCGGCTGCTTCTGGATTTGATTGTTCCGTCGTTCCACTCTCCTTTGTTCGATGGCTTGCTCCGGGGAGGGATGCGATGAGCGCCGTGAGCTATGCAGAGTTGCTACGGCTCACGCTGCCGGAGATCGTCATCGCTCTCACCGCCCTCGTGGCGCTGACGGTGGACCTATCGGTCTTGCGGAAATCTGCGCTCGGGGACGCGATGGAAGGCAGGGGCCGCGATCGCTTGCGCCGGCTGCGCGGGCGCGATCTGGGTGCTGCTCGGCTATCCCGAGCAGGGTAGCCTTGCGGATGGCATGCTGGTGGTGAATTCGCTGACGCAACTGATCGAGGCGGCTCTGATCATTTTTGCGGTTCTGACCGTATTGATCTCCGTGAGCGCGACTTTTACGACGCACGTTGGAGAGTATCTCGCCATCATTCTTTTCGCCACGGCGGCGATGATGTTTTTAGTCAGCACGCAAAATCTGCTGCTGGTCTTCATCGCCCTCGAGCTGTTGAGTTTATCGCTTTATATCCTGACTGCCTTCAACAAGCGGAGCCTTCAATCGGCCGAAGCCGCGCTCAAGTATTTTCTCTTCGGCGGCATGTCGGCGGCCTTCCTGCTCTTTGGCATCAGCTTGCTTTACGGACTCTCGGGCTCGATCAACCTGGTCGAGATCGATCGCGCCCTTCGCGCGCAGCCGCTCACCCCGCTGCTGGCCGTGGCGATGGTGATGACGGTGACCGGCTTCGGATTCAAGGTGGCCGCGGCCCCTTTTCACCTATGGGCGCCCGATGCGTACCAGGGTGCGCCTACTCCCAGTGGAGCGTTCATCGCTTCGAGCTCCAAAGTGGCCAGCTTTTTCATCTTCGCGCAAGTGATGCTGCTGGGCTTGGCGGCCGCGGAGGGAAGCGGCGCATGGCACGGCTATGCGACCGGCTGGGTTCCGTTGCTTAGTTTGGTTGCGGCCCTCTCGATGATTCTGGGCAATCTGGCGGCTCTCGCGCAGAACAGTTTTCGGCGCCTCCTCGCCTACTCGGCAATCGGCCATGCCGGCTACATGCTGCTCGGCATCCTCGCACACTCTGAGTTCGGCGTGCGCGCACTTCTCTACTACGTGATCACATACGCTTTGGCAACGATCGGGGCCTTTGGTATTTTGACGGCACTCGAAGAAGAAGGCGTGGATAAAATTACCGATTTCGCGGGTCTCTCCCGGCGAGCGCCGGCGCTCTCATTCTGCATGCTGATCTTCTTGCTCTCGCTCGCGGGGATTCCGCCGTTGGCCGGATTTTTTGGCAAATTCTATATCTTCTCCGCTGCGCTGGCCGCCGGAGAGGGGGGCCATCTTGGTCTGCTTTGGCTGGTGATTCTGGCGATCGCGATGAGCACCGTGTCACTCTACTACTATCTCAAAGTGCTCAAGCAGATTTATGTACTCGGTCCGGCGGGAGACAAGGCTCCCATGCGCACGGCATGGATCAAAACAAGCACGCTGTGCCTGATCGCGGGATTGGTGATTCTACTGGGCTGCGTGCCGAATCTTCTGCTGGGGCCCCTCGCGGACGCGCTGCGCTCGATCATGCAATAGGGGGTGGGGAACGAAGGAAGCGGGCTGACTTGGGCGAGTGGCGGAAAAAAGAAACCGCAGATCCCCTTCGGCTGCGCTCAGGGCAGGCTCTCCACTCCGCTGCGCTTCGGTCGGGATGACAAAGCAGCGAGGATCCGCGTTTCTAGTGCTATTGGCCGCTGTGCTCCGGACTCGATCCAGGCTCAGGGAAGTCAGAATCCGCATCTTTGATCATTTCATCCTGATCGCGGTGACCCAATTGACCATGGAGATGCGGGTCGTTTGCCTGGTCGGGGGAGGGAGTCTCCTCCACGGCGCCTTTGCTTACATCGCTATCCGTATTCGCTTGTTTGGGCATGCTGTCAAAGAGATGAGGGTTTCGGCAGTGGTGTTGCCTCCACCCTCCCCGGGTTATAACGGGTTATAAGGCGATGGTGACAGCCTTGACTTCCGTATAGTTGTGCAGCACCTCTTCACCCATCTCACGACCCCATCCGGACTGCTTGTATCCGCCGAAGGGCAGTGATGCGTCGAAGACATTGTGGCAGTTGACCCAGACGGTGCCGGAGCGGATGCGCCGCGCCATTTTATGGGCGATGCTGAGATCCCGAGTCCATACGCTCGCGGCGAGTCCGTAGATAGTGTCGTTGGCTTCGCTTGCGATGCGGTCAAGGTCATCGTCGGAGAATGGCTCGGCGCAAACAACCGGGCCGAATATCTCTTCGCGCACCACCTTCATTTCCGGCGTGGTGTGGGTCAGAACGGTGGGTTCCACAAAGTATCCGCGGTCGCCACGCTGCTTGCCACCGGCAGTCACGCAGGCGCCCTCATCGATGCCCGACTTGATGTAGCTGGTAACGCGGCCGAACTGCTCCTCGCTGACCAGAGGTCCCATCTGGGTTTCAGGATCGAGGCCGGAGCCGACGCGAATCTTCGAGGCGATATCGCTGACTCCCTCGACAACCTTGTCGAAGATGCTCTTGTGCACGTACAGTCGCGAGCCGGCGCAGCAGCATTGGCCGTGGTTGAAGAAGATCGCGCCTGCCGTGCCGGCAATGGCCCGATCGAGATCGGCGTCGGGAAAGACGATGGCCGGGCTTTTGCCGCCCAATTCCAAGCTTACTTTCTTGAGGTTGCCGGTGGCCGCTCTGACGATGAGCTTGCCGACCTCGGTCGAGCCGGTGAATGCCACCTTATCGACCAATGCGTGTTCAGCCAGGGGCGCCCCGGCCCCTTCGCCAAAGCCCGTGAGGATATTGACCGCACCAGCGGGGAAGCCGGCTTCTTCGAACAACTGCGCCAGGCGCAGACCCGACATCGGTGTCTGCTCGGCGAGCTTGAGGACCACCGAACAACCCGCGGCCAGCGCGGGTGCAAGTTTCCAGGCGGCCATCAGAAGCGGGAAATTCCAGGGAATGATCTGGGCCACAACGCCAATCGGCTCCCGCAAGGTGTAGGAGTGGAATTCGCTGGGCGAGGAAAGGGAGAGCGTGCTACCGGAGATCTTCGTGGCCCATCCCGCCATATAGCGGAACATATCGATCGCCAAGGGAAGATCCGCCACGCGGGCTACGGAAAACGGTTTGCCATTGTCGATCGATTCGATCTCTGCAAACTCTTCCAAATTGTCTTCGAGCAGGCCGGCGAGCTTCCAAAGAAGCTGCCCACGCTCGGAAGGAGTCATGCGGGCCCATGGACCACGATCGAACGCGGCGCGCGCGGCAAGGACAGCGCGGTCCACATCTTCGGCCTCGGCTTCGGGGACATGAGCGACCACTTCGCCGGTGGCTGGATCATAGACAGGGAAGGTTTTGCCGGAGGCAGCGGTGACAAAGCTGCCGCCGATGAGCATGCGATGGTGCCGCGAAAAGAAATTCGCTGTTTTCGCAGTCACTCGGGAGTCAATGCGGGAATCAACAGGAATCGTTGCCATGAAATACCTCCGGTGCGACCGGCGGAAAATTGGAGTAGAGGGCGGCATGCTGCCGGATACAAGCGCCGCTGGCAACGATACCACCGGGCGGGAGACACGGTCCAGAGAGGACGTTTGGAACTACTTGGAATACGCGCTAGGCTTGGCTGCGGTAATGCGCACGCCCAGGCCATTCAAGGTGCTGCGGCCTTCCTGAGCCTCGGGGGTTTGCGGGTAGCGTTGCACCAGGGTGCGCAATTCGCGTACACCGGCATCTTTCTCGCCTAACTTTAAGAGCGATTCTCCCTTGCGAAGTTCCGCGGCAGGAGCTTTCGTATTGCCGGAGTACTGCTCGAGTACCGTATCGTAGCTCTTCACCGCGTCCTGATATTTACCCTGCCGGTAAGCGATCTCCCCCAGATAGAACTGCGCGTTTCCCGCCAAGGGATCCTGTGGGTAATACTGGATCACGTCGGCGAATTCAGAGCCGGCAACGGTGTAGTTGGCTGCATTGTAATCGCGCAGCGCGCCTTCATAGAGCTGATCGAGCGGAGGAGCCTGCGATGCCGGCTGCGCGAGGGAGGCTTGACCTCCGCCAGGAGAAGGCAGTGCGCCAGCGGGCGCGCCGGGTACGCCTGGGGCGCCTGCGGGCATGGCGCTTCCCGCCTGCCCCGGCGGCGGCATCGTCGTATTTACATTCTGCAACTGGCTCTGTATGCCCTGCAGCTGCGTGGCGAGGTTTGCGATACGCGTCTTGAGCTCATCGACAGAGTCATTGAGCCCCTGAACCTGGGTCGATAGCTGTGTGTTTCTCGATCCGCTGGCGTCGCTCTGGGTCTTGAGCTCGGATGACAAGCTATTGATGAGAGCGGTCATCTTGTTGACGCTGTCGGTGTTCTGCTGAACCAGGTTGACCAGCACACCCATCCGTTCATCGTTGGAGGTCTGGAGATGCTGGAGCGCATCCTGCAGCTGCTGCACCTGCGTTTGCAGCTGGATGATCTCCTTGGAAACAGCGAAGGCGCGAGGCTGGAAGATCAGGCCCAAAAAGAACGCGGCGGCTGTGAGGCGGAGGATAATGTTTCGCATAACACTCCCGTCGAGCGGCCCATGCCGCTCACTTCTTCAGTGTAATCCGCTAGAGCGCGCTCGCGGGCGGATGTGCCATAGCGGGAATCCATGTGGTGAGACGCCACCCAGCGCACGAAAGCCGCCTGCCGGGAACCCCCGGCACGCGGCCTCCGTATTGGGTAGCCCGCTCATCGCGCATGCGGCTCCCGGCGACGTACCTTAGAGCATTCTAGGTTTTACTTTAAATGCTCTACCGTTCTTGCTTACTGGTCGAGAGAGAAACCGGCGCGGCGATTTTGCTGCCAGCAACTCTCGGTGCTTTCCGTGCAAAATTGCTTTTCTTTGCCGTAGCTTACCGTGCGAATGCGATCAGCGGCCACTCCGCCGTTGACCAGCGCCTGCTTGGCTGCGTTGGCGCGATTTTCGCCGAGGGCGAGGTTGTATTCCGTGGAACCGCGCTCATCGCAGTAGCCGCCGATGACTATCTTGAGAGTAGGGTGCTGGGTCAGGAAGCTCGCATCCTGCGCGATCGTTGTCTGGGCATCGGGTCGAATCTCATAGCTGTCGTAGTCAAAGAAGGCAGGCTTGACGTTCTGCTCGAACATCTGCTCGTCGATGGCTTGCGGGGGGCCCTGGGCTGCTTGCGGCGGCGTGGTTACGGTCAGCCGGGCCGTTGCGTCGGCCGATCCGCCGGGACCACGGGCAACCAGATGATAGGTGGTCGATTGGCCAGGCGCGACGTTCTGTGTGCCGTAAGCGTTCACCGTGCCCATGCCGTCGATCGAGATCTCGGTGGCATCCGTGGTTCTCCAGGCAAGCACGGCGCTGCCGCCAGGATTGATGCTCGATGGCGTGACCGAGATGGTAGCTGTAGGCTCTGGCGAGGTGGCGGTTGGCGGCGGTGGTGGCGGCGGCGGGACGGTTTTTTTATGGCAGCCGGCGACGACCAAAAGAGTGGAGACGGCGACGAGTGACATCAGATGCTTGCGGTACCGAGTGCTCACTTTCTCTCCTTTTGCACTACCTCGTTCTGCGAGGCTGACCTAGGGGCTGTGAACAGACCCTAGAAGAGGGTCTTTGCCCCAGGACGGCTGGAGAAACGGGCAAAACGCAGCCGGCGATGAGAGCCCGTCTGCACAAAACCTTGCTCACCAGGGCCCGTAACGGCAAAGTGCCCTATACCATTTCTTCGCAGAGGCTTCCGCGCATCGCATGCTGAAGAAGCCGGCATCCGGTCGTGCTGTGGCCAGATCCCCCTAGCTCCAGCTTGCGCTCGAGGAAAACAACTGCCAAAAAACGGTGTAACCAAGACAAGGCTGAGATCCGGAGATACCCAGCCGCGGACAAATCAATCTATTTCCAACAAATCAATCTACTTCCAACTCCAGTTGGGCATCGAGCCTACCCCTAGCCGATGCTGTTCAGTTCCGTCAGCCAGCATGGTCCAAATTTCGGAACCGTGTCCCTGCTCTCGCTGGAAGACGATGTGCCGTCCATCGGGAGACCACGAAGGCGAGTCATTCCGGCCTGCGTCGTGGGTCAGCTGCGTCCAACGTTTGCTGGCGATATCCATGATGTAGATGTCCTGAGCTCCAGGCGCACCGGGACCGTACTTGCGATCCCACGCAAAGGTCAGGAATTGCCCATTGGGCGACCAAGAGGGGGAAGTCGCGTATCCGCCGTCGGTCAAGCGCTGCACGTTGGTGCCATCCGCATCCATCGTGTAGATCTGCGGCAAACCGGTACGGCCGCTACACCAGGCAATTTGGGAATTGCTCTTGGGGTTCCAGGTGGGCGATACATCGGGGCCGCGGAAGGCGGTGACCCGCTTCAAGTCGCCGCCGCTCGCATCGGAGGTAAAAATCTCGGGATCTCCCGAGCGAGCGGACGAGAAAGCAAGCTTCAAGCCATCGCTCGACCAGGCTGGGGAGAAGGTGTTGTCTCCTATGGCCGGGAAGCTGACCATGCGTCCGAGCACGAGCGAGTACATGCGGATCGACCAGCCGTTCTTTCCAAGGGAGCTGAAAGCGATGCGGCTATTGTCCGGCGAGACGCGCGGCGATAAGGAAATCGATCCGAGATGGGTGATGGCGTGGGCGCCTTGCCCGTCGTAATCCATCTGCCAGATTTCTTTGTCGCCGCCGTGGGCGGAGACATAGTAGATGTGGGTCTCGGCGATTCCGTTGATGCCCCCGCCCAAGCGGGTGATGATCTCGTCAGCGAAGCGGTGCGCGATCAAACGCGCGTTGTCCTGGTTGGCCACTTCATCGTATTGCTTGCCGAGTATCTGGGGTGAAGGGGGATTCTTCGCGTCAAAGAGCCAGCCGTAGACCGCTACCCGGCCGCCGTTGACGCCAATCGACCCGAAGGCCACCATGGCGGCGTTCGCCGGCGCCGCGGCCCATTGCGGCAAATTGATTTGTTGCGGATTGGCGGGCATGAGCGGCGGCGCCATGCTTTTCGAGACCATGTCGAAGATGCCGGCATTGCTCAGGTCATTGAAGAGAGTGGTATCGAAGATTGTCTTGAGGCTAGGGGTCTGCGGGTCGGGCGATGCCGGGTTGAAATCTGCGGCGGCAATACGGATTCGCTGCGCGCCCAGGTTCGTCCCGGTTCGAACCCAATCCTGAGCGGAGGCTTGATACCGGTCGAGCAGGAGGAGGGAAACAATCAGGAACAGCGCGCGTGAGTAGCGGTGAATCGCATTTTTGCGTTTGTTCATTCCCTTGACAACACTCATTTTATACGAGAATGTTCCGCCGCCGCCGCATTTCGCCGGACGTACCTATTGCAGAAACACCTTACGAAGGGCCAGGGCAACGACGCCCGCAGTGGCACAAATGTGTTATTGTGCAAGGCTCGGTCGTACTCATAGCCCCAGCTATTTGGATGTTTCAATGACCCGGATAGGTGCAGAAGTAGGTCACGTGCAGAGTGCTCTGCGTGTATCCCGACGGGAGGGCGCCGAAAGTGTCCACGCGTTGGACCGCGTGCAGGCAGGAGGAATCGAGCGAGGGAACACCGCTCTGAATAAAGACCCGCGCTCCGCTCACCGAGCCGTCTCGCGCGACATCAAAGGCAACCGTTACTGAGGTTCCCGCGGCGGTGCCTGGCTGAACCTCCTGGATATACCAATTCTGCGCAACCTTGCGCTTGATCACATTCACGTAGTAGGGAAAAAGCGAACCGAAGTCGCCGCCCGCGGCCACCGGATTGTCGGCATTGGGAGCGTTGACCGTGGCCTTGGGTATGTTGGGCGGGGCCTGCTCGCCATAGGTCGCCTTATTTTGAGGCTTCTCCGGAGCTTGCGGATGGGGCGGAGGCGGTTCCGTATGAGGCTTTGCCTGCGGCTTGACCGGCGCCGGTTTTTGCGGAATCGGAACCGCTTCCGGCAAGGGGATGGGCTCCGTTTTTTCGAGAGGGATCTCGGGGGCGGGGCTGGGGTTTTCCGTGGCCAAGACATTGTCGGTCGGCGGATGATCTTGTGGAAGGGGTAAGGCGGCCGAGGAGACGAGCGTGGCCTGGATAGCGCCTTGCTCCACGCTGTTCGAGCCCCACTCACGGCCGTGGAAGAAGTTGTTCACGTAGGCATAGCCGATAAAAGAGGCGGCAATCAGCAAGTGCAGCAGCATGGATTTCGCAAAGGGCCCGCCCAGCCGCTCCCGGCCGTCGTCGAAGGAATCGAGAAGATCAGTGTCGCCGGACCACATAGGCTTCTACTTGTTCGTCTTCTCTAGAGGCTGCGTCACGATACTGATGTTCGTGATCCCTGCCTGTTTCACTGCGTCCATCAGAGAAGCAAATGCACCGAACGGAACCCGCTCATCCGCGCGCAGATAGATGATCTGATGTTCGGGGTCGGTGTTGGGCTGGCGCAAAAGCGATGGAAGATTGGCCAGATTCACCGGCTTATCTCCCAGATAAATATTCTGTTGCTGGTCGATGGTAAGCACCAGGCGCTGCTGCGTAATTTGCTTGACGGTGCGGGTCTTCGGCACGGAGACGTCGATGCCCGATTGGAGCACCGGGGCTGTGACCATGAAGATAATGAGCAGCACTAAGACAACGTCGACCAGCGGGGTGATGTTGATTTCCGCAAGCGACGTCCGGGTATGTCCGGAACTAGTGGTGAAGGCCACGTGCGGCCTCCCTCTCGATCGGGTCCTGGTGGGGCTGCAGATCGAGCTCTTCCAGGCTATTGAGCAACTCGCGCGAGAAGTCGTCCATGCGGGCGGCGAATTCGCGCAAAGAGGCGGTGAATTGATTGTAGCCAATGACGGCGGGAATCGCGACGATGAGCCCGGCCGCGGTGGTGACTAGCGCCTCGGAGATTCCCGGGGCCACGGCGCGGAGAGTCGCGGCTCCTTCGGTGCCCAAGCCGTGGAAGGCGTCGATGATGCCCATGACGGTCCCAAAAAGTCCGATAAAGGGCGAGATGGCGCCGATGGTCGCAAGCCAGGTCAGGCGCTGTTCGAGGATATTGAGCGATTCGCTCGCGGCCGATTGCGCAGTGCGTTCCAGCGCCGTGATGTTGCGCGGCGGCCCGAAGCCGCCCGTTTGACGTTTGTAGGTGTCATAAACCTCGTCAAAAACCAGGACCAGAGGGCTCGGCTTGAATTGATCGCTGATGGCGGCAATTTCCTGCAGGCGGCTAGCCTTGCGGAAAGCACGCAGAAATCGCCGGCTCTGCGCGCGCGCACGGCGAAGCCGCGCCCACTTGACGAGAATGATTGCCCAGGAGAAGAGACTGGCGAGAAGCAGCACGCCAAGAACCGCCATCGCCACCGGCCCGATGTTTCCGAGCACGTCCAGGATCGCGCCTGGTCCGGTGCTGACAGGAGCGGCCGGCGCTGCTCCGGAATTGTCTGCGGCGGGCCCTGCTGCCTGGAGAAAAAGCAAGATCGCGGCGTGAGGGAGATTTGTCATAGTCTCACCTTCACGTTAGCAGACAAGCGCCGGGGAAACCAAGTGAGGGTGTTGACCGCACTGGCACACGCGCTCAACCGCAGATCCCTCCACTCCGCTGCGCTTCGGTCGGGATGACAAATCATGAAGTGCCCCGACGTCCGCGATATCGACCGGTCCGCGCGGCCAGAAACTACTTTAGTTCCGCGACTTTTGCCGCCGTCCACGCCGTGTCGATGGGCTTAGAAGGGTCGGCGGTGATGGCCAAATCCGCGCAGTGATGATAGGTATAGTCGCCGGGTTTGTTCAGGCCGTGCTGGGCCATGAATTCGGCGATCTGCAGCGTGCATTTGGTGCAAGTAATGTTGGGCAGCACGACGTCCGTCTCCCACGCATCGGTCGCCTTGGTCGTGTGCTCGAAGAGGCCGTCGGCGAGGACTGGAATCTGCGGTGGATAGACGATCTTTGCGGCAACAGAGCGGGGACCGTTCGCGGCCGGCGTCGTGATCGCTTCCGGATCGGGCGGAAGCTCCGCACGTGAATTGACGGCCAGCGCCACACGGTAGAAACCCGGATGAAAAACCATCTCCATCACCTTGATATGGAGCTTCGATCCGCCCTGCACCTTCGTTACGGCGTTGGTCAGCTTATCCGCGTCCGTGCCTGTACCGCCGCAGGGCCCCATCTTCTGCGGATCGCCGCGGTCGGTTTCAACGATCCACGAAGCAGGCTCAATCAGCTTAAAATGCGCAAACGCGAGCGGCGCTACCAAGGATACAGAAGCCAGACCCAACACTCCCTTAACGAACCCTTTCATCACACCCTCCCATTTCGCGCAACAATTTGCTATGTGCGCCGAATGTAGAGCACCCCACCCCTCGAAGTCAACAGCAACGCTCTGCCTCGACGGCGAGTCCCATGCTATGCTGCGCACGACGATTCCCGAAGAAGGTGAATTCCGGATGCTGCTCGAATTGCGCGCGGAAAATTATGCGGTCATCGATCACGCCATCGCCGTCTTCGGCCCCGGCCTGAACTTGCTGACCGGGGAAACAGGAGCTGGAAAATCGATTTTGGTCGATGCTCTGGCGCTGATGATGGGGGAGAAGGCCTCGGCGGATGTAGTGCGGCATGGGGCGGAGCGGGCAGTGGTCCATTGCGTATTTGAGAGCACTCCCGGAGCGGAGGCCACCCTCGAGGCGAACGGGATCGACGCTGAAGGCTCGGAGATCATCTTGCGGCGCGAAATCCAAAACAATGGAAAGGGCCGGGTCTATGTGAACAATCAGGCTGCGACGGTTGGGGTTCTGCGGCAGCTCGCTCCGGAATTGGCGCTGGTTCATGCGCAGAGCGAAACTTTGGGTGGATTCGACCAGACGCAGCAACGGCAGTTGCTCGACCGTTCCGCAGGTATTGGGAGGGAGACGGTTAGCCATGCCTTTGACGAGTGGACAGCGATCTGCTCCCGCTTGAGCGAGCTCGAAGGAGACGAGCGGGAGAGATTGCGGCAAGGGGAACTGTGGAGCTTTGAGGCGCTTGAGATTGAGCGCGCGGGACTCAAGCCAGGCGAAGACGCGGCGCTCGGGGCCGAGCGCCTCATGCTTGCCAATGCCGAAAAGCTGTATTCCGCGGCCATGAACGCGCATGCGCTGCTTTATGAGAGCGGGAGTTCGGCGGAAGCGGCGCTCGGCGCCGCGCTGAAGCATTTGGAGGAGCTGGCTCGCTATGACCCGTCGTTTGTCGAAGCTGTCGAGCAGGTCCGCTCCGCGCGCGCCATGGCCGACGACGTGAGTTCGACGGTGCGGGATTACGCCGGCAAAATCCAAGCATCCCCCGAGCGGCTCGTGGAAATCGAAGATCGCCTGGCGCTGCTCGATCGCCTCAAACGGAAATATGGCGCGGACCTGGCGGAGGTAATTGCCTATGGCCACCAAGTGCGCGAGAAGTTGGCGGAGATCGAAAATCGCGATCAGCTTCGCGGCGAGCTGCGCGCCCGCCGCGAAAGTGCGGCGGACGCCTATCGTCGGGCGGCGCGGGACTTGTCGGCGGAGCGCCGGGTTGCGGCGGCCAAATTGGAAAAACTGGTCGAAGCCGAGGTGAATGACCTTGCGATGCGAGCGAAATTCGCCATACAGGTGACCTCTCACGAAGACGAGAGCCAGTGGGGACAGCAAGGGTGGGATGCGATCGAATGCCGCATCGCGACCAATGCGGGCGAACCCATGAAGCCGCTGCATGAGATTGCGTCGGGAGGTGAAATGTCGCGTGTCATGCTTGCGCTCAAAGTCAGCGTTGAAAAGGGCGCGGATCACGCTGGGGGAAAGAAACGGGGAAAGACCGCGGTTCCACGCACGTTGGTCTTTGACGAAATCGACATTGGGATCGGCGGCCGGGCGGCGGAAGCCGTCGGCCGAAAATTAAAAACTCTTTCCCGGACGCAGCAGGTGCTTTGCGTAACCCATTTGCCCCAGATCGCCGCCTTCGCCGACCAACATCTGGTTGTGGTGAAGGAGGAAGAGCAGGGAAGAACCAGGACCTCGGTGCGTCTGCTTGAGAGGACCGAGCGCACCGAGGAGGTGGCCCGCATGCTCAGCGGAGCCAAGCTCACCGAAACGTCGCTGCGGCACGCCGAGCAAATGATTCAAGCCAGCCGGTAGGTGTCTCCGCGATAGAAATCATCCAAATCCAATAGGTCCAAAAGGTCGTGGAGATCATCGAATGGGTGTGTCTAGGGTGTATCGACTAGGCTCGGCCTGGAAGGGCAGGTTGCAGGTTGCTGCCTGGGTTCCATCTGGGTTCCATCGTTGCCGGGCAGCCGCTCGGAAACTGTCCCGGAACGGCTTTGCTTGATATACTTTACAGGGTGACAACAAAGATTATGACTTCCCCTGGGGTTGCTTCTCCCCCCGCCGTGGCAACCGCTGGCAAGCGGGTCCTGCTGTTAAAGCCGCGAGGCTTTTGCGCCGGGGTGGTTCGCGCCATCGACATCGTGAAGATCGCGCTCGACACCTTTGGCGCGCCGATTTACGTTCGCAAAGAAATTGTGCACAACCGTTTTGTCGTGAACGAGCTAGCGGGAAAGGGCGCGATCTTTGTCGACGATATCGACGACGTTCCCGCCGGGATGCGCGTCATCTATAGCGCACACGGGGTTTCGCCGGCGGTGCGCGAGCGCAGCAAGGCTCGTAATCTCAAGGTGATCGACGCTACCTGTCCGCTGGTGACCAAGGTCCACGTGGAGGCGGTGAACTTCGCCAGGCAAGGCTTTTCTCTGGTGCTGATCGGGCATCGCGACCACGACGAAATCGAAGGCACTTTAGGCGAGGCGCCCGATGTCACGCACGTGGTTTCGACAGCTGAAGAGGTGGCCGCTCTCGAAGTGCCAGACCCCGACCGGGTTGCTTATCTGACACAGACAACTCTGAGCCTCGATGAGGCGCGCGACATCATTCACGCGCTCAAGGCCAAGTTCCCGAACATTGTCGGGCCGCATTCGCAGGATATCTGCTATGCCACGGAGAATCGCCAGGTCGCGGTCAAGAACGTGGCGCATCAAGCGGATCTGGTTCTAGTGGTGGGCTCCGACAACAGCTCGAACTCGAATCGCCTGGTTGAAGTTTCCCGCAATCTGAGCACGAACGCGTATCTGATTGAGAATGCGTCAGCCATCCAGCTGTGCTGGCTCGAGCAGGCAAAGACGGTGGCGGTTACGGCCGGCGCGTCTGCTCCCGAAGTGTTGGTTGAGGAGGTCGTTCAGTATTTGCGCACGAGGGGTTTCTCGGATGTGGAAGAGGTTGAGGTGATGCCGGAAAACGTACGCTTCGGTCTTCCTGTGGAGATCGTACAGGCCATTCGGCCGGCCGTTGTTCACGCGCGCTAGAGAATTTCGTATTCATTTCGTATTTTGGTGCAGCCGTTCTACCGAAAAAAGACCAGCATGAGCAGATCCTTTGAAGGTACACAGCCTGCAATCCCTCGTTTTGGCCGGATCGA
This sequence comes from uncultured Acidobacteriaceae bacterium, assembly GCA_963746665.1. Classification (GTDB taxonomy): domain Bacteria; phylum Acidobacteriota; class Terriglobia; order Terriglobales; family Acidobacteriaceae; genus PALSA-350. The sequence continues at coordinate 29,841 of CAVVBW010000004.1, forward strand.
CGCCGGCTTAGACAAGGTCGAAGAGGCAGTGAAACGGGCGCAGGATTACCTCTTTTCCCAACAGCATCCGGATGGCTATTGGTGCGGGGAACTCGAGGCGGATTCTACCCTCGAGTCCGATTACATCATGCTGCATACGTTGCTAGGCGCGGGCAACGAGCGCAAATTGAAAGGCGCCGCGGAGGAGATCCGCCGCAAGCAGAATGCAGATGGGGGCTGGAGCATCTATGCCGGCGGACCATCGAATATCAGCGCCTCCGTCAAAGCATATTTCGCCTTCAAATTGATGGACTGGCCGGCCCATGATCCGGTCATGGTGAAAGCCCGGGAGTGGATTCTCGAGCATGGCGGTGTTGTCAAATGCAATACCTTCACCAAGCTTTATTTGTGCTTTTTCGGCCAATACGAATATGACGCCGTGCCGGCGATTCCGCCGGAGATTGTTCTGTTTCCCAAGTGGTTCTACTTCAACATCTACGCGATCTCTTCATGGTCGCGGGCCATTTTGGTGCCGCTGTCGATTGCCTATGCCAAGAAGCCCTTCAAGAAGCTCTCTCCCGAACACGGGATCGATGAGCTCTTTGTCGGCGGCAAGAAGAATGCGAAGCTTCATCTGCGTTGGGATCGCGAGAAGATCGTCGGCTGGCGCAATTTCTTTCTGATGCTGGATCGGATGCTCCATTGGGCGGAGCGAGTACACATTCGCCCGCTGCGGGCGATCGCCCTCAAGAAAGCGGAGAAGTGGCTTCTCGAGCGGATGGAGATGAGCGATGGAATGGGCGCGATCTATCCTGCCATGCTCAACGCTATCCTGGCCTTGCGCTGCATGGGCTACTCCCTGGACGATCCGCAGACCATCCGCGCCATGGATGAGTTCGAAAAATTGGGCATTGAAGATGAGGGAGTTCCCGGCTATGTGGAGCCGACTTTCCGCATGCAGCCTTGCATGTCCCCGGTATGGGACACGGCCTATGCCCTGTATGTTCTGGGCGAGTCGGGCGTGCCGCGGACTGATCCACGGCTGCTGAAGGCCGCCGACTGGATGCTGGCCAAAGAAGTACGGCACCTGGGTGATTGGTCGGTGAAGGTGCGCAACACGCCACCCGGAGGGTGGTACTTCGAGTTCAACAACGAGTTCTATCCCGATACGGATGATTCGGCCCAGGTCCTACTGGCCTTGAGCAAGGTCGACAACAAGGCGCGCGAGCGTTACCAATACAACGTTTGCCAGCGGGCGATCGCCTGGATCTTCGCCATGCAGTGCAAGAGCGGCGGTTGGGCCAGCTTCGATAAGAACAATACCAAAATGGTCTTTGAGAATGTTCCCTTTGCCGACCACAACGCGATGCTCGACCCGCCGACCGTGGACATTACAGGCCGTATTTTGGAGATGCTGGCGACTTATGGATATACACAGGCGGATCGCCACGTCGCCAAAGCCATCAAATTCATATTGAACGAGCAGCAGCCGGATGGAAGTTGGTTTGGCCGCTGGGGAGTGAACTACCTATACGGCACGTTCCTGGTGCTGCGGGGTTTGGAAGCGATCGGAATGTGGAACCACGAGCCACAGATTCAGCAGGCAGCGGAGTGGATCCGCTCGGTGCAGAATGCCGATGGTGGATGGGGCGAGAGCTGCGCGAGCTACGATGATCCGGTGCTGCGGGGTGTCGGCCCAAGCACCCCATCGCAGACCGCGTGGGCGATTTTGGGATTGCTTTCCGCCGGGGACACGCGCAGCGACTCGCTAGCCAAGGGAATTCGCTGGCTGATGGAGCGGCAACTCCCTGGCGGCGACTGGGATGAAAGCATGGGCGAGGGAGCGAACAGGCAGTCGGTTATCACCGGTACCGGATTTCCCAGAGTCTTTTATCTGGCCTATCACCTTTACCGGAATTACTTTCCGCTGTTAGCGCTCACTAACTATCAGCGGGCAATTGAAAGAAGCTAGAGCCGCGGGCGATTGAGAGAAGTTAGAGCCGCGAGATTTATCGGGGCTCTTGGGAGATGGAAGACGATGGCAGTGCCGATCTCACAGATGTGGACTGTAGCAAGCTATGTTTTGCGAAAGCGGTGGAGCGGCCAGAAGCGCTATCCCCTGGTCTTGATGCTCGAGCCGTTGTTCCGCTGCAATCTGGCCTGCGCCGGGTGCGGCAAGATTCAATATCCCGCGCACATCCTCAAGAAAACCCTTTCGCCGGAGGAGTGTTTTCGCGCCATCGAAGAATGCGGCGCGCCCATGGTCTCAATCCCGGGCGGCGAGCCCTTAATGCACCCGCAGATTGTCGAGATCGTGGAAGGGCTGGTCGCGCGGAAGAAGTACATCTACCTGTGCACCAACGCCTTGCTGCTCAAGGAGAAGATCGGCGGCTTCACGCCCAGCAAGTACCTCACATTTTCCGTGCACTTGGATGGTCAGCGGGAGCACCACGACTTTTCCGTCTGCCGGGAGGGCGGCTACGACCTGGCGGTTGAAGGGATCCGCGAAGCAGTCAAGCGCGGCTTCCGCGTCACGACCAATACCACGCTTTTCGACGGAGCAGATCCCAACAGCGTGCGTGCCTTTTTCGATGAAGTCATGGCGCTCGGAGTGGAAGGGATCGTGCTATCCCCGGGTATTCCTACGACAAGGCTCCGGACCAGAAGCATTTTCTCGGCCGCGCGCGCACGCGGAGACTCTTCCGCGCGATTCTGTCGAATCGCGATAAGAAATGGAAGTTCAACATGTCGCCGATGTTCCTCGAGTTTCTGATGGGCAAACGGCACTACCAGTGCACGCCCTGGGGCGCGCCGGCGTACAACATCTTCGGCTGGCAAAAACCTTGCTATCTGCTGCAGGATGGCTACACTTCCACCTTCAAGGAGCTGATGGAGACGACCGAGTGGGAAGGCTACGGCACGGAGTCGGGCAATCCCAAATGCGCCAATTGCATGGTGAGCTGCGGCTATGAGCCATCGGCGGTCAATGATACGTTTAGTTCCTTCCGCGGTTTTACGGCAACCGTCCGCGCCACTCTTTTCAATCGCTACGAAGACCACGGCGCGCGAGATCTTTTGAATGCGCCCTATTCCGGGGCCGTACCCACTGCCTCGCCCCTGGCGCAATTGGTCACGGACTCGCGCGATGAGCTCCGCGATGAACTCAAGGAGACGCGCGCATGACCGGCAAGAGCGCCTCAGAGCACCAAGCGGTCGATCCGGATTCGCTCGAGCTGGCCCCCGGCACCAAGCATGAAATGTTGGAAGGCTGGATCCCCGAGCTGGCCAGCGAGGCGGAGACGACGGACGCGCTCGAAAAGGCCTTTGACTATCGCGGGGATGTGACGATCACTCTCAAGAATGGTTCGGCCGTCGAGGGATATATCTTCGATCGGCGTACCGGCGCTTCATTGACGGAGTCCTTTGTCCGGCTTTTCCCGAAGGATTCCGACGAGAAGATGGTCATCCTTTACAGCGACATCGCGGGTCTGGCCTTTAGCGGGAAAGATCGCGCCGCCGGCGCCAGCTGGGAAGCCTGGGTGAAGAAGTGGAAGGAAAAAAAGGCGACCGGCGAAAAGGGATTCGGGCTACACCCGGAAAAGCTCGATTAGGTAAGGGTTCTTCTTCGCTTATGAGGCGGCAGGAGCAAGGTGAAGGTCTTTCTCACCGGCGCCACAGGATTTATCGGCAGCCATGTGGCCCATGAACTTGCCCGGCGCGGCGCGGCGCTGCGGGTTTTAACGCGTCCCTCGAGTCCCATGGAAAATCTGAGCGGTCTCTCCGTCGAGAGCGTTCAAGGCGACCTCGCTGAACCCCGAGCCCCTGCGCCCCGCTATCGCCGGGTGTGACGCGCTCATGCATGTGGCCGCGGACTACCGGCTATGGGTAACCGATCCCAAAAAGATGTACGCCGTCAACGTGACGGGTACCCGCGAGCTGTTGCGCATCGCACGGGAGGAAAAGGTACGCCGCGTGGTCTATACCTCGAGTGTGGCCACGATGGGGTTCGATTCCGCGGGGACCATCGTCGATGAACAGACTCCCGTCTCTCTCGACCACATGGTCGGGCACTATAAACGATCGAAGTATTTGGCCGAACAGGAGGCTCTCTCCGCGGCGCGAGCAGGCCAGCAGGTGATGATTCTCAACCCGACCAGTCCCATTGGGGCGAACGACGTCAAGCCCACTCCGACCGGACAGATCGTCGTCGACTTCCTGAATCGCAAATTTCCCGCGTATATGGATACGGGATTGAATCTCGTCGATGTGAGTGAGGTGGCGCGAACGCATGCGGATGCCCTCGAAAAGGGCACTTGCGGCGAACGGTATATTCTGGGCGGAGAGAATCTCACACTGAAACAGATCCTGGATCAGATGGCTGCTCTCACGGGGCTGCCATCTCCTACCATTGAGGTGCCGCACGCGGTGGCCATGATCTTTGCCTTATTCGACCAAACCATCACAGGAAGAATCCGAGGCCGCACGCCGCGGGCGACCGTCGAGGAAGTACGCATGGGCAAGAAGAAGATGTTCGCATCCTCCTCAAAAGCCGAGAGGGAATTGGGCTTCCGCGTGGTTCCGGTTCGTACCGCTTTCGAGGCGGCGATCCATTGGTTCCGGGCGCATGGCTACGCGCCCTCCGCATGAACAAATTCGGCATCATCACGGCATTCCGGGGGGAACTTAAACCACTGGTGGAAAAGTGGCAGCGGCTCGATCTCGGGGCTGGTCGCGGTGGACAGGCAGCATGGCGAGGCCGCATCGGCACGGCTGAGTGCATCGCGGTGCCGGGCGGCATGGGGAAAGATGCGGCAGCGCGCGCATGTGACATTGCCGACTCGGCCTCGGGAGGACTGGACGGTCTGGTATCGCTAGGCTGGGCTGGTGCGCTGTCCTGCGGAGTGCATCCCGCCCGCGCCTACCCTGTGGAGGAAGTTGTCGATGCCGATACCGGCGAGCGTTTTGTCTCAAGCCTTCGGCCATCCAGTGGTTCGCAACCCAGGGGTTCGCAACCCAGGGGTCCCAGGCTCGCGCTTCTCACCCTCGATCATGTGGCCCGAGCCGGAGAAAAGCGTCCCCTGGCGGAGACGTACCAGGCTGTTCTCGTCGATATGGAAGCCGCAGCGGTGGCCCGGATGCGCAAAGCAGAGGGGCATCGTATTCTATTGTTTCAAGGCGGTTTCCGATGCATACGGTGAGATATTGCCCGATTTCAGCCGGTATGGCGATGCCGAGGGGCAGCTCCGCATGCCGGCTCTCTTAGCGCACACCGCTTTCCGGCCAAAGTATTGGCCGGCAATGGCACGCATGGGGAAGAATGCGAAGACCGGCGCCGTGGTGCTTGCCGCCGCGCTGCGCGATTTTCTAGAAAAGCATGCAGACAACACTTAGCTATGAAAAGGCTCGATCGGCCATGATCCCCAGCATGATCCCAAAAACCATGACCGCGGCGGTCTATCGCGCGTTGAACGACGTGCGTATTGAAACTGTTCCGGTGCCGGAGATCGCCCCGGCGAGGTCCTCATCCGGGTGCATTCGTGCGGCATCTGCGGCACGGACCTCAAGAAGATCCATAGCGGATCGCATTCCGCTCCGCGCATCTTTGGACACGAGACCGCTGGCACGATCGCCGCTGTCGGCGCCGAAGTTGAGGGTTTCAGCATTGGCGACCGGGTCATGGTCTTCCATCACATTCCCTGCGGCCAGTGCTACTACTGCCGCAAGAAGACCTTCGCGCAATGTCCGGTGTATAAGCGCGTGGGCGCGACCGCCGGCTTTGAGCCCTCCGGCGGCGGCTTTGCCGAGTATGTCCGGGTGATGGATTGGATCGTGAAGCAAGGGTTGATCAAGATTCCCGACGGCGTGCCTTTTGAGCAGGCTGCATTCGTTGAGCCGGTCAATACCTGCCTCAAGGGGATTCTCAGCCTGAATCTCGCGCCCGATGAGACGGTTCTGGTCATCGGCCAGGGGCCGATCGGCATTCTGCTGGCTTCGCTCGCCAAGCGCTCCGGCGCAAAGGTGCTCACCGCGGACCTTTACCCGGAGCGGCACCGGGTTGCGGCGCTCTTCGGTTTGACGTTGAGCATCGATGCGCAGGAGCATCTTGTGGCCGCGACGCGCGGGGCAAGCGAAGGCCGCGGGGCAGACGTCGGTAATTTTGGCCGCGGGGGGCAATGCATTGATTCGTACGGCGATGGATGCGGCGCGCCCGGGCGGCCGGGTATTGCTTTTTGCCCAAACCCAGCATGAAGAAGCGGCAATCGATCCCGCCGCCGTTTGCGTGGAAGAGAAGACACTGCTAGGTTCCTACAGCGCCTCGGTCGCGATTCAGGACGAGGGCGTGCGTATCGCCTTTGAAGGATATGCCCAGGGGTACGACCTGACCCGGCTGATTTCGCACCGTTTTCCCCTGCAAGACGCGGTTCAAGCGATCGATCTCGCCTCGCACCCGAGCGCGAACTCGATGAAGATCATGATTCAGCCGGGCACATCTTCCCCGATTGCGCGAGAATAGAGATCGATGTCCAGCGAGATGAACGCTGCCGTACTTTACGGCAAAGAAGATGTACGAATCGAAAGGGTTCCGCTGCCTCCCGCAGGAGCCGGGGAGATCGTGATCCGCGTACATGCCGCGCTCACCTGCGGGACCGACCTGAAGGTTTTTCGCCGCGGCTATCACGCGAAGATGATTGTGCCCCCGGCTCTTTTTGGACATGAGATGGCGGGCGTCGTCTACGAGGTGGGCAAAGGGGTCCACAGCTTTAAACCCGGCATGCGCGTGGTGGCGCTGAATTCGGCGCCTTGCGGCGCGTGCTATTGGTGTATCCGGGGACAGGAAAATCTCTGTCAGGACCTGATCTTCAACAACGGCGCCTATGCCGAGTACATCCGCATTCCAGCGAGGATTGTCGCCAAAAACACGCTCATCGCGCCAGAGAGCTTGCCGCTCGAACACGCGGCCCTGACGGAACCCCTGGCTTGCGTGATGCGCGGTCTGGAGGAAACGGGCGCTAAGGCAGGCGACCATGTCGTAGTCATCGGAGCGGGTCCCATCGGGCTGATGTTTATGCACGTCGCTCAATTGGCGGGCATGAAGGTGATTGCCGTGGTGAAGCGCGACGAGCAGATTGCGTCAGCCATGACCTTCGGCGCCAGCCACGTGGTCCAGACCGCCAAGGGCTGCGAAACGGTGGCCGAGGTGCGGGCTTTGACGCCGGCTCGCATGGGGGTGGATGTGGCGATTGAAGCCGTGGCGGCTCCTTTGACCTGGCAATGGGCAGTGGATATGGTTCGCCGCGGGGGAACGGTGAACTTTTTTGGCGGCTGTGCCGCGGGCACGAAAGTCGAGTTCGATACCAATCGGCTGCATTACAACGACATCACCCTGAAAGCAAGCTTTCACCACACGCCGTCGGCTTGCCGCAAGGCTTTCGATCTTTTGGCCAGCGGCCGGTTCAAGTGCAGCGAGTACATCACGGGAAGGGCACAGCTGGGGGAGCTCGAGACGGTATTGCGCCGCCTGATGGACCGCTCGAATGACATCAAGACGGCGATTATCCCGTAATTGGAACGGATACGAGCGGAGCCATGGCGATACAAGGTGCTGAAAGCAGCAAAGAGCTGGTGGAGCGCGGCTGGCAGGCTTTGCCTCCGGAGTATCGAATGCCGGCCGAGCGCCCGACGCTCGAGCAGGCCCGGGCTTATTGCCGGAGATTGGCCCAATCCCACTACGAAAATTTCCACGTGGCATCCTGGTTCTTGCCCCACCGCCTGCGGCCTCACTTTTACAGCATCTACGCGTATTGCCGCATTGCGGACGATTTGGGAGATGAAACCGGCAATCGCGAACAATCTCTCGCGCTCCTCGACCTTTGGGGAGTCGAGCTCGATGCCTGCTACCGCGGCGAGACCCGCCATCCCGTATTCGTCGCTCTTGCCGAAACGATTCGCGCGTGCGAGATTCCGCAAAAGCCTTTTGCCGACCTGCTGATCGCTTTTCGGCAAGATCAGACGGTCACGCGCTATCGCACGATGGAGGAGGTGCTCGAGTATTCGCGGTACTCCGCCAATCCGGTGGGACGATTGGTTCTCTATGCCTGCGGCTATCGCGATGACGAGCGTTTTCGTCTTTCCGACTTCACCTGCTCCGGTTTGCAACTCGCAAATTTCTGGCAAGACATCGCCGTAGACTATGCCGCGGGGAGGATCTACTTGCCGCTCGGGGATATGGAGCGCTACGGCGTGGATGAGGCAATGATCTTGAGGGGCATCGCAACCCCCGAGTTTCGCCAGCTTCTTAGCTACGAGGTCGACTATGTGCGCCAGATGTTGCTTCAAGGCATGCCGCTGATCCAGTCGGTCGATCGCGAGCTGGCTCTCGATCTCGACCTCTTCAGCCAGGGTGGGCTGGAGATTTTGCGAGCGATCGAGCGGCAACAATACGACGTTCTCAGTTCTCGCCCGGCGATCTCGAAGGGAAGAAAGGCAGGGTTGCTGCTGCGGGCGCTGAGCAGGAAGCTTTGGCCGAGAAAGCTGTGGCTAGGGCCTTCTGGCGGAAGGCGGGCGGCGTGACGCCGGAGGGCATGAAAGCAGAGGGCGCGAAACGGGAGGGCATGAGTCCGGAAGTCGTGGCAGCGTACGCGAGATGCCGGGCAATCGCGCGGGAACGGGCAAAGAATTTCTACTACGCCTTTGTGGCGCTGCCGCGCGAAAAACGCAACGCGATCTGCGCGGTCTATGCCTTCATGCGCCATGCCGACGATCTTTGTGACGACGAGTCCGTTCCCCATTCCGAGCGGCGCATCTCGCTCGACCGCTGGCTTGACAGCTGGCATCAGGCGCTCGGGGGCGCGCCGACCCCGGACCCGGTTTTCATTGCACTCATCGACGCACAGAAGCGCTTTGCTATCCCTTCGCAGCTGCTGGACCAGCTTGTTGAAGGGACAACGATGGACCTGCGCCGCGCTGAGAAAGCTATCGATTCTATCGATTCGAGCCGTTCCGCATACGATACTTACGAGACCTTCGAGGAGCTATATCAGTATTGCTATCTTGTCGCCTCGATCGTCGGCCTGGTTTGTATTCGCATCTTCGGGTATGAGGAGAAGCAGGCGGAGAAGTTGGCCGAAGAAACGGGCATCGCCTTTCAGTTGACAAATATTCTGCGCGATGTGCGCGAAGACGCCGAACGTGGACGCGTGTATCTTCCACTCGAGGACATGAGGGGCGCCGACCTAAGTCCAGAACAGTTGGCTGGCATCCGGGATCGGCGGGGAATGCCTGATGGGCTCCCGGGATTGCTTCAATTTGAGTCGCAGCGGGCCGAAGCATATTACCGGTCGGGGCAAAAACTGCTGCCGTTGGTTGCCGCGGACAGCCGCCCGGCGCTTTGGGTTTTAATCGAGATCTACCATCGGCTGTTGCGCCGAATCGAGCAATCGAAGTTTGACGTTTTTTCTCAGCGGATCAGTGTTCCGACCCATGAGAAGCTGACCATCCTGGGCCGTGGCTTGCTCAAAACCATTTTGAACCGCGCGCGACCGGTAACCTCTTAAGCAGCCATCCTCCATGGATCCCAACCCACAACAATCTCTCCAGCCTCTCAAGTCGGTGACCGTCGTTGGCGGCGGCCTTGCGGGGCTCTCCGCGGCTTGTGCATTGGCGGAAGATGGCTATGAGGTCAATCTGCTCGAGCGGCGGCCATACCTTGGCGGGCGCGCCTCATCCTACGAACATCCCGGCACAGGGGAAGTGATTGACAACTGCCAGCACGTGCTCTTGGGCAACTGCACCAATCTCATCGAGCTTTACCGGAGGCTGGGCGTCAGCGCTTCGATTCGCTGGTTCGATCGCATCACCCTGCTCGAACCGGGGGGAAGGGCCAGCGTTCTTAGAGCCTCCGCGCTGCCGGCCCCCTTCCATACGATGCCGGCTTTTTTGCGCGCCCCGGCCTTCACGTTCGCAGACAAGTTGGCCATCGCTCGGGGGATGCGGGAGTTTGTGTTCGGAATCCCACCCGATTCCACGGAGAACTTTCAGGAGTGGCTGATACGCCATGGTCAAACAGCGCGGGCGATCGAGCACTTCTGGAAGCCGGTCCTGGTGAGCGCGCTCAATGAAGACCTGGATCGGATGTCGGTGCGGTATGCCGGGCAAGTGATTCGTCTATCGTTGCTGTGCTCTCCGGGCGCCGGACACATGGGTGTTCCTACCATTCCGTTGAGCGAGTTATATAACCAGGCAATCCAATACATTGAGCAACGACGCGGACGGGTGAAGTTGCGCACCTCCGCAGAAAGATTCTGCTGGTCCGGGCAAAGCCAGCAGTGGATCGTAAAGACAGAGAAGGAGAGCTTCACGAGCGACGCCATAATTTTCGCCCTGGCCTTTGAAGGGCTGAGCAAAGTATTGCCAGCCATGCCGCAGGCTCCTGGCGTCGATCTTCTAGCGGCCCATTTGGCGCGCTTCGAGCACTCGCCGATTACCGGCATTCATCTTTGGTTCGATCGCGAGATCACCGGGCTTGAGCATGCGATGCTACTTGGCCGGACAATCCAATGGATGTTTCACAAGTCGCGCTTGCAGCCGGCGATGCGCGGTAGAGAGAAGGGGAGCTATGTCGAGCTGGTCGTGAGCTCTTCGAAGTCGATGATCGCCCTCGAGCGGCAGCAGATCATCGATCTCGCGGTTCGAGAGTTAGCCGAGTTCTTCCCCGTGGCCGGCGAAGCGAAGCTGGTGAAGGCCGCGGTGGTGAAAGAAGTTCGCGCAACCTACTCCATTCGTCCCCAACTCGATTCGATCCGCCCTACTCAAATTAGTCCGTGGCCACGGGTTTTCCTGGCGGGCGACTGGACGGCCACCGGATGGCCGGCCACCATGGAAGGCGCTGTCAGGAGCGGATACTTGAGCGCCGAAGCAGTCAGCCACGCAGCAGGGAATCCGGCTCATTTTCTCAAGCCCGATCTAGCGGCGACCGGCTTGATGCGCCTGTTTGGTTGAAAAACGAGCCTCGCGACGCCACGCGGAAACTACCCCACTCAAGCCAACCGCGGGCTTGAATGGGCCACCCGGCCGCCTGTTTGGCTAGGCTCCCTGCTTCACGACAGGCGTCGGATGGCTTGCCGCCTGTTTGCTGTCCGCTACGACCTTGTTTCTCTGAGCGCGCAGTTTCATGAACGACTTGGCTTCGACATAGAGGCGCTTGAGGTCGCGGTTGACGATTGCCTTGCTCACAATGCGCCATGCAGCCTTGGGGCGGAAGTAATACTCATCGTAGAAACGGTGCACCATTTCGAGTACATACTCCTTGGGCAAACCAGGGTACTCGACGTGAGCCAACTGGTGGCCGCCCTGGTCCACCATCGCGCCTCCGTTGGTGATGAAGCCGTTCTGTTTGGCGAAGTCGTAGAACTCCGTGCCCGGGTAGGCGTGGGCGATCGATACCTGAATCGTCTCGACATCCAGACCCTTGGCGAAGTTGATGGTGTTGCGGATGGATTCCTTGGTCTCTCCAGGCAGGCCAAGAATGAAATCTCCATGGATCGTGAGGCCTAATTCGTGGCAATCGCGGGCAAAGTCGCGGGCACGCTCGACGGTCGCACCTTTTTTGATGTTCTTGAGAATCTGCGGATCGCCCGACTCAAAGCCGACAATTAAGAGCCGGCAACCGGCCTCGCGCATGGCCTTGAGCGTCTCGCGGTCGGTAGTGACACGCGAGGTACAGGACCAGATAAGGTTAAGCGGCTTGAGCTTCTCGCACAGCTCGATCGTTCGCGCTTTTTGGATGTTGAAGGTGTCGTCATCGAAAAAGTATTCCTTGACGAAGGGAAAGATCTTTTTGGCGTGCGCCATTTCGGCAGCCACATCATCTGTCGAGCGCTTGCGCCAGGCATGTCCGCTCAGCGTTTGCGGCCAGAGACAGAAGGTGCACTGGGCCGGGCAGCCACGCGTCGAGTAGAGCGCCACATAGGGATGAAGCAAAAAGGGTACGTTATAGCGCGTCACGTCCATGTCGCGCTTATAAATATCGGTGACCCAAGGCATTTGATCGAGGTTATCGATCTGCGGCCGGTCGGGATTATGCGCGATCTGCCCGTTGTTGCGGTAGCTGATGCCAAGAATTTCATCGAGCGGCTTGCCTTGAGCGAACTCGACAATCGAGAAGTCAAACTCGCGGCGGCAAACAAAGTCGATGGCCTTGCATTCATTGAGCGCCCGATCGGGCGAGGTCGTGACCGGCGGTCCGACAAAGGCGATCTTGATCCCTGGATTCGCGGCCTTGATGGCTTCGGCCAGCCGCTGATCGCCAATCCATCCGGGCGTGCTGGTGAATAACACCAAGAACTCATAGCCCTTCGCGATCTCAATCGTCTCCTCGGCGGAGACATGATGCGGAGGCGCATCAAGAAGCCGTGAGCCCTCGAGCAGCCCGGCCGGATAGGCAAGCCACACCGGATACCAATAGGACTCGATCTCGCGGGTGGCGGGCCAGCGTGAGCTGGCTCCGCCATCAAAGTTCTCAAATGACGGTGGGTTCAAAAGGAGTGTTTTCAGGGGCATAAGCTTAGCGTCTAGTCTAACAGTTTGCCCGGATTCGGGTGGAATCGGGGATGTGTTTAAACAGATACCACGGGCTTAGACGAGCCCTGCTCCGGAATAGGTTTCTGGAAGCTATTCATAACTCAGGGTCGCGGGGGAGGGAGTGTCTTAGCCCAGGCATCGATTTCACCCAGGGATCGCAAGAGGTTGAGCTGCGCCTGGGTTAACTGGAACCGGGAATCGAGCATGTTTACATATTGGTCGCGCTCGCTGAGGAGCGCCTGCTGTTCATCTTTGGGGGTGAGCGGAGCCGCTTGAGGATTGCCGCCTCCCGACTGCAGTTGGGCCGTCACCGCTTGCAGCTGATCCTGTGCCAGCTCATTCTGGATCTCCGCGACTCGTTCCTGGGCAGCCAGCTCGGCCAGGTTCTTCTGCAATTGCAGCACTTGCTCGCTGGTCTGGTTGCGCAGCACATCCGCCTGCGCTGCCGCGTGAGCGGCGTCCGCGGTCGATCCCCGTGCCCTGGCCCGGCGCGCCGCGTCGAGGAGGGGAATATTGATCTGAACTCCCGCACCGAAGTTGTTTGGCTGGATCTTGGGGTAGTACTGCGAATAATTGTTGAAGCTGGTGGCAAACAAGCCATAGCTGGCCGCGAAGGTGATAGTCGGCCGGTTGTTTTGGCGAGAATCGCCGAAGGCGGTGTAGAGTTTGGATTTTGCAGCGGCATCCGCAGCCTGAACCGCACTATTCGAGCCGGTCACGACCGCATCGAGGTCCTCGTTTTCATCCGGTACTTTCGCCGGGGGAATTGTCTGGGGATCGGGAGTCAGGTCTGCCGGCTTCAATCCGGTCAAGTGGGCGAGCCGCTCACGCAGGACATCTGCCTGATCCTGGAGGTCGATTCGTTTTAAGGCGACCTGGGCGCCCGTCAAGCGCGCCCGGGTTAGCTCAATCTTGCCATCGCGTCCGGCATCGACGCGTTGGTCTTCAATCTCAATCAGCTTTTGAGCATATTCATTCTCCTGACTCAGGGCCGCGATCTCCTGCTCGACTTTGGCCAGCTCGATATAGTCCAGAGCTGTGTCCAGGATCACCTGCTGCCGTGTGTCTTTCAGTTGCAGTTGCGCCGATTGAAGGGATTTTCGCGCGGAGCGGATATAGTCGGGCTGCGAAAAAGAGAAGGCCAGCGATTGCGCGCTAAGGCTAAAGACCTCAGGCTGGCCAAGGGGGAAGCCGTAGGTCCATCCGAGACTCGAGCCGAGTAAAAGGCTGGGCTTGTAAACGTCGATGCTTTCCATAACCCCGGCCTCGGCGCGCGCGACCTCGGCCGCGCCCACACGCACCTGGGGACTGTTGCGCAAAGCCATATCGATCGTGGTATAGAAGGAAAGTTGCGCGCTCGCACCGGACTGGGCGAACAGGCCCAATAAGCCCCACAGCGCGAGCCGGCATGCGAGTCTCACGAGCTGGCATGCATCTCTCACGAACAATCATTCTCCTCGTTTTTCCCGGCGGATGGGACTTCTCCGGAAGCCCGCGTTTCAATTCACAAGCTCGATCGGTATGCCTTCTGAAAGTGGCCTTCCATTGGTCGTGCCTAACGCAACCACTGTGTGAACTTTCAGGCCGGAAAGGATCTGCATTTGGGTTAAGTTGAGCTCCCCTAGTTCTACCTCTTGACGGTGGAGGTTGTCCCCGGAAACGACATAGACGTAGTCGTGGCCATTCTCAATATGCAGGGCCTCGCGGGGAACTGTCAGAGCATTGTGTACCTGGCGGGTGGTGACGGTTACCGTGACGTCTACATTTGGCAAGAGCACTCCATCGGAGTCATCGATGCTCACCAGCACTTCGCCAACGTTGCGAGTTCCATACGTGACGATGGTCGACGGCAGGCCGACGATGCGTCCATGCCATGTTCTATCCGGCTTGGCATTCCAAACGATCGTGGCGGGATTGTTGAGCTCTAAGTCGCCGATCTCCGGCTCATCGAAATATGCGCGCACCCGCAGCTTGGATAGATCCGCCACTTCGAGCAACTGCGTTCCGACCTGGACATACTCGTAGCGCGATACAGGCAGGGAAAAGACCGTTCCGCTGATAGGAGATGTCACATTGGACTGCGCGACCACCTGAGCGGCCACAGCATAGGCCGCGCGGGCTTCGGTCACAGAAGAATTGACATGCGCAAGATCCGCCGGGGCAAAGGGCTCTTTTTGCTGCTGGTCGAAAGACTTCAAGGTCGTCTCCGCCAGCTGGAATCGCTGCTGCGCTTGGGCGACCTCGCTCGGCGAAGCAGCGCCTTCGGCTTCGAGCTTTTGGGTTGCCGCCAGAGCGCTGGCCGAATTGTCGCGCTCGATTTTTGCCCTGGCAATGTTGCCTTCGAGCGTGAGGCGAGCCTGCTGCGTCCCTCCGCCTTGAACCGTCTGGACGGCGGCCTCGGCGCCGCGAAGAGCCGCGGCTGCGGCAGCCAACCGGGCTCGTGCGTCCGTGTCGTCCAACTTGAGGAGCAACTTGCCTTTGGGCACGCTCTCGCCGGCGTGCACAAAGATCGCGGTTACAAGGCCTGGCTCGGGAGCATGGGCTTCAAAATAGTCCTGCGGCAGCGGCTCGACTTTTCCATTGGTGCTGATGGTCTTGACCAGATCCTCTATCTGGCTTTCGGCAACACGCACCCGGAGCTTCTCGCGAGTAAGCTGACGAACACCGAAAAAGATGAAGATAAGAACGATGGCGGCGGCGATCCATATCGTACCGCTACCGATTCTTTTGTTTCTTGCCTCTGCCATTCCACCGAACCGGGACGCCCTAGGAGCCTATTGCCGCTCATGATAAGGATAGCCGTAAAGTACGCAAGGCCCAGTATATAGGACGGTGCTTGCATCGCTCGCGGCGCAAAGTTTTTGGTGGGCGAGAGCCACGCTACTCTTGAAACGCACGGAACCGCCGGGTCCGCGAGCGTTGCGTACAATACGAGCATGACCGGTTCCCGATACACCGATGAGCATGCGAAGGCCGGTCTCGACGCCCAGTTTCCGGCGATCGAGGTATGGGAAAACCAATTCCCCAGTTATGAAATTCTGATCGACGATCCAGAGTTCACTTCCGTTTGTCCGAAGACCGGCTTGCCGGATTTTGGGGAGATCGCCATCCGGTACATGCCACGCGAGAGTTGCCTCGAGTTGAAGTCGCTGAAGGAATACCTGTTCACTTACCGCAATCTCGGCATCTTCCAGGAGAACATCGTGAATCAGGTGCTGGCGGACGTGGTCAAGGCCTGCGATCCTATATGGGCCGTCGTCAAAGGCACATTCCGCCCCCGCGGCGGCATTGCCACCACCATCGAAGCCCGCTGGCCACGTCCGCGCGCTTAGGCAACTTTCGAAATAGACTCCTGATATTCTTTCGGCGGCCCTCCCCTATGAGCGGAAACGACGCCGCACAACAAGAGACCCGGGTTCGCCGACCTCGCCGGACCGACGCCGCCCGGACGGCCGGTCTGGCTCTCTTTCTGCTGACAGCGCTCAATCTCTTCAACTACATCGATCGCTATGTCCTGCCGGGCGTCCAGCCGCTGGTGCAGAAAGAATTCAAGGTCAGCGATGCCCGCATGGGCACGCTCACCTTCGCTTTCTTTCTCACCTACATGATTGCCGCGCCCTTGACCGGCTGGCTTGGGGATCATCTGCCACGTAAGCCGCTCATCGTGGCCGGGGCTTTGCTCTGGTGCGCCGCAACGCTATTGACTGCCTGGGTTCACAGCTATCAATCCCTCCTGCTGCGGCATGCTCTGGTCGGAATTGGGGAAGCCACTTTTAGCATCTTCGCGCCGGCGCTCTTGGCCGACTACTACGATGAGGTGGACCGTAACCGAATCCTCACGATTTTCTATATGGCGATTCCGGTTGGCGCCGCGCTCGGCTACATTACGGGCGGCGTCCTCGGATCGGCCTACGGCTGGCGGGCGCCTTTCTATATCGCGGCGGCTCCAGGAGTTCTGATCGCGCTCGCCATTGCGCTCTTTATCCGGGAGCCAAAGCGGGGAAGCGCCGACCGGCTGCGGCCGGACCTCAAGCGCACCACCGTCCTTGGGCTCTTGCGGAACCCCGCATATTGGACGGCAACCTTGGGCATGGCATTCCTGGTATTCGCCATGGGTGGAATCTCGGTATGGATGCCTACTTTTTTTGTCCGCTATGGCGGCTATTCGCTTTCGACGTCGAATGAGCTGCTGGGCGCCGTAACCATCGTCGACGGAATTCTGGGCACGTGGTTGGGAGGATGGATCGCCCAGCGCTGGATGCGCCACAATCATCGGGCCCTTTACTTGCTCTCGGCCTGGAGCGCGGCCCTCGCGGTTCCGGGCGCCTTATTGGCGTTCTTTGGGCCACGCGCGTTTCTTCTACCAGCAATCCTAATAGCGGAGTTTTTCCTTTTTCTGAACACCGGGCCGCTCAATACAGCCATTGTGAACGCGGTGGGCGCGCCCATCCGCTCGACGGCCATCGCGATCAATCTATTCACAATTCACGCCCTGGGCGACGCGCCTTCTCCAGCCATCATCGGCGTCATCTCCGATCACAGCTCGTTACGAGTCGGCGTTGCCGCCACGCTCGTGGGGATGCTGGTCTCGGCTGGAATCTTGTTTGCCGGCTCGGGCTTTGCACCGGTGTTGCCCGAAGAGGAGAGGTCTTGAGACAGGTCTGGACAGAGCGACGGGAAACCGATATAGAAGTACGAAGCGGCGAGGAATCGGAGTTATCTTAAGTGAATAGGAACCCCCATAGCAGCCGCGCCACTGGACTCGCCGGAGCCCGCCTTTCCCATGGCGCCGCATCCGGACTCAACTTTGGCTTGACCGATTTCACTCTGAGGATAATCCGCATCCATGGCTAATCTATTGGCAACCAAGCCCCTTTCCGTCTGCACGAGAGAAGCCGCCGAAGAGGGGAAAGACACACTCAGGCGATCTCTCGGCCCGTTGAACCTCGTCACGCTGGGCGTTGGCGCTATCGTGGGCGCGGGCATCTTTGTGCTCACCGGGCAAGCGGCTGCTCTTTACGCCGGCCCCGCGGTTGCGTTGAGCTTCATCGCCGCTGGGATTACGTGTGCTTTTGCGGGTTTGTGCTATGCGGAATTCGCCTCGATTATCCCCATCGCCGGTTCTGCGTATACCTATGGCTACGCCACGCTGGGCGAGCTGGTTGCCTGGATCATCGGCTGGGATCTCGTTCTCGAATACGCCTTCGGCGCCGCGACCGTAGCGTCCGGTTGGTCCGGATATTTGGTGAGTCTGCTCGATCAAATGCACATCAGCCTGCCCCCACGCTTGACCGCCACGACGGGAACCATCCTCTACTTCTACGATCAGAAGTGGCAGCCGACGGCCTCGCTGCCTACCGGGGTCAATCTCTCCGGAGTTCCTCACGTCACGGCCATCGTGAATCTAATCGCTTTTCTCGCGATCTGGGCAGTCACGATCGTGCTGATTATCGGCATTAAGGAATCGGCCAATTTGAACTCCACGATGGTCATCGTCAAGGTGGCAATCATCGCCGTATTTCTGGTCCTGGGCATCAATTTCCTGATTCATCATCCGGCGATCGCTCGAGCCAATTGGCACCCCTTCATCCCCAAATCGCAAGGTCCAGGTCGATACGGATTCAACGGCCTCATCCGAGGCGCGGCTTCGGTCTTCTTTGCCTACATTGGATTCGACGCAGTCTCGACCGCGGCCCAGGAGTCGCGCAACCCGAAGCGCGACATGCCCATCGGCATTCTAGGGTCGCTCGTGATCTGCACTCTGTTGTATATCGCTGTTTCGCTGGTGTTGACCGGCATGGTCAGCTTCCGGAGCCTTGACGTTGCAGATCCGGTCGCCGTTGGCATTGACGTCACGGGCGTCAGCTGGGGGAGTCTCCTGGTGAAGATTGGCGCGGTGCTCGGTCTCACCACGGTCATGCTGGTCATGCTCCTGGCCCAATCCCGCATCTTTTACTCCATGTCCAAGGACGGCCTGCTCTGGCCGTGGGCTTCGGCGATCCACCCAAGGTTCCGCACACCCTGGATCTCAAACCTTGTGGTCGGCGGCATTGTCGCTTTTCTGCCCGCGTTCCTGCCCATCAACAGGCTGGCGGAACTCGTGAATATTGGAACCCTGCTGGCTTTTACTATCGTGTGCGCCGGGGTGTGGATCCTTCGCCACCGCTACCCGCAGATGGAGCGTCCTTTCAAGACGCCGCTGGTCCCGCTTGTGCCCATCCTGGGCATGCTGAGCGCCTTGTATTTGATGATTACGCTTCCTCTGATCACCTGGGAGGTCCTGGTTCTCTGGCTCATCCTGGGGTTGGTGATCTACTTCACCTACAGTGTTCGGCACAGCAAGGTACAGCGCTTGACTCCCATGGAGAGAGCCGGCACCCTTGAGAACAAGCCGCCAGCGACGCTGAAGTCATAGCCGCCATTGCCAGGCCGCAATGGCCAGCAGGGAAACTACCCACTCAACCTAAGAGGGCTTGAGTGAGCCACCCGCCACTCGCTAACAGCGGCTTGAGTGGCCACCCCGGATGCTTGCTTCGATGGATAGGGCTCGGGCGCGAAGCGCGTGTGCCTGAACGGCCAGTCCCTATGCGGTGGTCTTGGCGCAGAGCTCATTGAAGGCGCGCGTCAACTCCTGAGCGATCATGGGGGCGCTCGCCGATTCGATTGCCGACCGCTGCATCAGGTACACAAGCTTGCCGTCGCGCAGAATTGCAACAGCTGGAGATGTCGGCGGATGACCCTCAAAATAGGAGCGTGCCCGCTCGGTAGCTTCGCGGTCCTGTCCGGCAAAGACCGTGACGGCACGGTCTGGTAGAGTCTTGTTTTCGAGCGCGAGCCGAACGCCGGGACGCATTTTGCCTGCTGCGCAGCCGCAGATTGAGTTGACCACGAGCAGCGTAGTACCTGGCTGGGCTATCGCCGCATCGACTGCCTCGGGCGTCCGGGCTTCTTTGATTCCGGCCGCAGTCAATTCCTCACGCATTGGGGTAAGCATCATTTCCGGGTACATACTGGCTCCTTCACTTTCAATCAAAAGCGCGTTTTGGATCTATTGCCTTTTCATTGTAATGGTTCCAGCGCAGGTTCTGCCAGTGCAGGCTTCGCCAATGCGTTCCGCCAGGTTCGATACACCAGGTTTGATGCACCAGGCTTGATATACCTTGATGCACATGGAATTTATTCAGGACAGAGTGCTTGCGCCCTATACAACCTTTCGCATAGGCGGGCGGGCGCGCTGGTTCGCGGAAGCGACGACTGAGGAGGATCTTGCCGCCGGCGTTTTGTTTGCCCGCGAGCACGAGCTGCCGCTCTTCGTTCTGGGCGGGGGAAGCAATCTGCTGGTTTCTGACCAGGGCTATGCCGGCCTGGTTCTGCACGTCGCTCTCCGCGGCACGGCTCGCGAAGAGGATGGCGACAAAACGATCTTCTCGGTCGCCGCGGGGGAGGAGTGGGACGCCTTTGTGGCTAAGGCGGTGGCAGAAGGCTATGCCGGCATTGAGTGCCTCTCCGGCATTCCCGGCACAGTGGGCGGCACACCCGTGCAGAATGTCGGCGCCTATGGCCAGGAAGTCTCAGATACCATAACCGCCGTTCGGGCGCTTGATCGCCAAAGCTCGCGATTTGTAACTTTGACCCATGCGCAGTGCGGATTCGCCTATCGCTCGAGCATCTTCAACACTATAGATCGAGAGCGCTACATCGTCAGCCGCGTCGACTATTCCCTTGTGAGCCAGCCCACTTCACGGATCACTTACGAGGAGCTGCGTCGCCAGTTCGGGGATCGCGCGCCAACTCTTGCCGAGGTGCGCGCCGCCGTGCGATCGATTCGGACGCGAAAGGGAATGCTGATTGTGCCCAACGATCCAGACTCGCTAAGCGCAGGCAGCTTTTTCAAGAATCCCATCGTTTCTTCGGCGGCCCTCGCGCACATCGCCAATGTTCTCAATATCGAGCAACGGAACATCCCGCGTTATCGAGCGGGCGAAAACTCGGTAAAGCTCTCCGCGGCGTGGCTGCTCGAACAAGCCGGATTTCACAAGGGATACGGGATGGGAAGGGCGGCAATCTCGAGCCGCCACACGCTGGCGTTGATCAATCGCGATGGAGCGACGGCGAAAGAGGTGATCGCGCTCGGCGAGCGGATCATGGAGACGGTCTCTGCGCGCTTCGGCGTCCTCTTGGAGCCCGAGCCGGTTTGGGTAGCATAGAGGCTCTACTCAAGTTGACGCAGCAGACGCTCGCGCTCCCCAGACAGAACCTCGGGAGCAGACCCTTGCGCTTCGATTCTTCCGGCGCGGAGCACAATGACCTCTCCGCCCGTCTGGAAGACCTCCGCTATGTCGTGGGAGACGTAAAGCGCCGGGATATTCCGCTGCCTGAGCCAGCAGGTCAGATTGTCGAAGATGGACTCCTTGAGCGATGCGTCGAGTCCGGCGAAGGGCTCGTCCAAGAGCAGCATTCGCGGCTCGCGAGCAAGGGCCCGGGCGAGTGCCACCCGCTGTTTTTCGCCTCCGGAGAGCTTGGCTGGCTTCCGTCCGGATAAAGGCTCGGCGGCAAAGAGCTGAAGCATCTCTTCGATGCGCGCGAGACGCGCTTGCTTACTCATCTCATGGAGCCCGAATCCGATATTTTCCGCAACGGTCATGTGAGGAAACAACGAGGACCGCTGGGTGACAAAGCCGATTCCGCGTCTTCCCGCGGGTACACAAATTCCCTGTTCGAGATCGAGGAGCGTGCGTCCTTCGAAGACGATCCGCCCCTGCATTGGCTTGGCCAGGCCGCTGAGCACTCGCAGCAGAGAGGTCTTGCCGGCGGCCGAAGGCCCAAAAAGCACCGTCCAGGGGGCCTTAAGATCGCACGCTATGTTCAGCGAAAAGTCGCCCAGACTCTGCTCGATGTCGATGCGCATGTAGGCCCCGGGTGTGGAAGAGGGTTCATCCACTGATTTTTGCCCGGTGCCCGTACCCGTAGACGATCAGCAAGCCAAGGAAGGAGATGGCGAGCAACAGAAGCGAGGTTTCATTGGCTTGTGCGTAGGAGAAGTTCTGAACCTGGTCGTAGATCGAAATCGAAAGCGTCTGTGTAACGCCGGGAATGCCTCCGCCAATCATCAGCACCACGCCGAACTCGCCGACGGTGTGGGTGAAAGATAGAACGACCGCCGTAAGCAGGGACGGCCTGATGGCTGGGAGCAGCACACGGAAGAGGATGGCGCTCGAGCGGGACGAGAGCAAGAGCGCCGCTTCACGAATTTCGGGGTCGATCGACGCGAATCCAGCGGCAAGCGGCTGGACGGCGAAGGGGAGGCTGTAAAGAACCGAACCAATCACCAACCCGGCGAAGGAGAAGGCGAGGGGATGACCGAAGAGGCTGGCGAGGGCTCTGCCGACAGTGGTGCGCGGCCCCAGCACGACGAGCAGGTAAAATCCCAAAACCGTGGGCGGCAGCACGAGCGGCAGCGCGACAACGGCCTCAATCCAAGGCCTGGCCCGCGACTTTGCGTAAGCCAGCCAATAGCTCAGAGGAATCGCAATCGCGGTCAAAATCACCGTGGTGACCGTAGCGAGCCGCAGAGTGAGAAAGAGAGCCTGCTGGTCCATACTGGCTGCTAAGGCGCCTTCAGGCCACGTTCGGCCAACGCTTTTCGAATTGGAGGAGAAGCCAGGAAATCGAGAAATCGGTGGGCATCTCCGCGCCGGGCGGAGTTCTTCACCACAACTGCCCCCTGTAGGATCGGGGGATAGGAGCCGGCGGGGATTTCGACAAAGCTTCCGTCGGCTTTCAGGAGTGGCGTGAGGGCTGAGGTAAGCGAGATGAGCCCCACTTCGGCATTGCCGGAATCAGCGTATTGGGCGGCCTGCGCGATGTTCTCGGCAACCACCAACTTGCTCCGGAGCCGATCGGTCAATCCCAGTTGGTCTAACGCAGCCATTGCCGCGCGCCCATAGGGAGCGTGCTCGGGGTTAGCGATCGCGACCTTGCCAAGCGCCGGGTTGCGCAACGCGTCCACCGTCAGGCCGCCGCTCCGGTGACGGACGAGGGAGTCGCTGCGCGACCAAAGCACGAGCGTGCCGCGAGCATAGGGAATCGGCTTGGCGGAGTCGCTGAGACCGGCCGCGACTACTTGTTGGGGGAATGAGAGGTCCGCGGCGAGGAAGAGATCGAACGGCCCTCCGTTGATGATCTGCTGGGCAAGAGTCGCGGAGGAGGCGTACGAGGCATCGGCCTTGATTCCAGTCTGAGTTTGAAATTGGGCGATCAGTGCAGGCAAGACAGGTTCGAGGTCGGAGGCCGCGGCGATTTTAAGAGGTCGTGTCTGTTGGGCAAACGAAGCGGAACACGAAGCGAGGAGTGAGACGAGTCCCAGCAGGAGCACAGCCAGCGAACGCAATTTGTTAGGGCCTGCTAACGCTATTGAGGCGGACGGCGTTACGGGCGAAAATCCGGTCAGGCGAGGCGGGGTCTGAAGACTTTGGTGGTTCCAAAGTCGAGGACGACTACGAAGTATGACCGGATACTCGTCGCAACCCGCAGGGACGCGGCCAATTCTCTCGATTTCGTTGTCGCTCGTCATTAGAAGACGCCGGGTATTCGTCACTCCTCGCTCCTAGAAATCAAAAGAATTGGCTCCCGTCGCCGCCGTCCCAATAGCGTTAACAGGCCCTAACACGCAGGACTCAGACACGCAGGACCATGACCTCAGTGGATTTTATGAGAGCGGATGCAGTCTCTCCGACCTGGAGGCGCATTTCGCGAGCTGCCTCCGAAGTAATGATCGAGGTGATGACCTGTCCGCCAATCGAGAGCTTGATCTGTGCCAAGAGACCTTCGATTTTGACTTCGACAACCCGTCCGACGAGTTGGTTGCGGCCGCTGAGCGAGCGCAGCATCTGCCGCTTTGGCGTATCCGGACGCTTGGCTTGGGAGAGGAGACCGTCAAGCTCCGCTTCCGGGATGCGGTAGTGACCGCCAGGTGTTTTTATCCCCTTGATCTTTCCCCGATAGAGCCATTGCTTGATCGTGGGATAGGAGATCCCTAGCCGCAGAGCCGCTTCTCGAGGTGAAAGAAGGGTAGCCACATACGAAAGTATACGATACCTGGCATGAATCACTACGATTTGCTGAAGTCGTGTTTTTTGGAATGAAGTCATCACGAGCTCAAGACCCGAGCAGGGTAACGAGTTATGCCGTTATGTCTTGGAGGGGAAATACGCTAGGCTAGAGCCAGTTAATTGAGTTAATAACAGGTTTTGGCTCCAAGTCATGGAAAATGCATCCCATCTGTTGCTTTGCATCGGCTGCGGGCGTCACACCGCGCCGGAGACGGTCGCAAGGGACTTCCGTTGTATCGAGTGCGGCGAACTTCTCGAAGTGGAATACCCCTCCTGGAGCCCAGCTCCACTGGGCGGCCCCGACGTCGCTCCTATCCCATCTTCTCGACCCCAGGCCGGTCCGGATACCCGTCGATTGCCCAATGCGAGCGCCCTGCGCTGGCTATGGCGCGAGCGTCTGGGGTCAAAACGGCCGATCGACCGCAGCGGAGTATGGCGCTTCCGCGAATTGCTGCCAATTCTTGAGTATCCAGACGAGGCTGTGACCCTTCGTGAGGGGAACACGCCTCTCTACAAGCTCTTTCGCACCGCGGAAAAGTTGGGGCTGGAGGAGCTCTATGGAAAACACCAGGGCATGAATCCCACCGGGTCGTTCAAGGACACGGGGATGACCGCGGCGTTGTCGGTTGCCCGGGAGCGCGGGTTTGAGTGGGTCGCATGCGCATCGACTGGGAATACGTCGGCGGCCATGGCGGCTTATGCGGCGCGCGCCGGAATGAAGAGCCTGGTTTTGCTTCCGGAAGGAAAAATCTCATGGCCTAAGCTTTCCCAGTCGCTCGACTACGGCGCATTGACATGCCAACTGAAGACGGATTTCGATGGATGCGTGCGAGTGCTGACAGAGGTGGTGCAGCGCGCCCCGGTTTACTTGTTGAATTCAGTCAATCCGTACCGTCTCGAGGGCCAAAAGACACCCGCTCTCGAGATTGCCGAGGAGTTCGACTGGCAGCTGCCTGACCATGTAATCGTTCCCGGGGGAAATCTGGCGAATGGGTCGGCATTGGGCAAAGGCTTTCTTGAGATGAAGCATCTCGGCCTCACGACCAAGGTTCCCAAAGTCACGGTGATCCAGGCGGAGGGAGCCAATCCTCTCTACCTTAGCCTCACGCGATGCGGAGGACGATCCCTGACTCCTGTGAAGGCGGACACGCGGGCAACCGCGATCCGCATCGGCAATCCTGCTTCTTGGCGGAAGGCCGTGCGCGTGATCCAAGAGACCGGTGGCTCTTGCGAGCAGGTAAGCGAAGCGGAGATCGCTATTGCGAAGGCGGAGATCGGCCAGGAGGGAATTGGATGTGAACCGGCCTCGGCGACGACGCTCGCAGGACTGAAGAGACTCTTGCACGAGGGGAAGGTTCTACGTTCAGAAGCGGTGGTGCTCGTTCTTACGGGGCATACGCTGAAAGATTCCGATTACACCATAGACTTTCATCGCGAGAGACTCCTGAATGCCGAGGAGACGCGCGGATGGGAGACGCAACTGGCGGCGACGCGCCGGGGTACGCTTTCCGTCGAGGCCACGGCCGACGCTGTCCTTCATGCGCTGGAGACAACGATCGATGTATGAGGAACCAGGCATGAGGACCGAGGCATGAAGGCAACACGGCTCGAACTTCCCGCAACCTCCGCCAATCTCGGCCCAGGCTTCGACGCGCTGGCTCTGGCGCTCGAACTGTACCTCGAGATCGAGGCCACGGAGGCCGCGCAATTTTCAATCGCAGCCAGCGGACGGGACTCGGAGATCTGCGCGCGGCTCGAGAACAACCTGCTCATTGAGACCTACAAAAACGTACTCGCGGCGGAGCGCAGGCAGGCTATTCCCCTGAGCATTCATATGACGAACGGCATTCCTCTCGGAATGGGCTGCGGATCTTCCGCGGCGGCGCGCTTGGCCGGGGTGGCGCTCGCGGTTGAATTCGGGGGCCTGGGCTGGACCTCCAACGCGGTGGTAGAGGCGGCGGCGCGCCTGGAAGGACATCCCGACAACGTGGCCGCGTGCTGGTGTGGAGGATTGACGATCGCCGCCAGCCATGCGGGCCGGCTCACCACCCTCTCGATTTCGCCGCCGCCCAATTGGCGAGCCATGCTGGTTTTACCGGATACGCCGCTATCTACGTCAAAGGCACGCGCCGTCTTGCCCCAGAGCTATTCGAGAGAAGATGCTGTCCTGAATATTCAGAATGTCGCCTTGTTGACCGCCGCCTTTGCGCTGCGCAGGGGAGAGATACTGCCGGTCGCGACTGACGATCGTTTGCACCAGCCATATCGAGCCCCGCTGTGCCCGCTTTTTTCGGCGCTGTCGCCCCTCGCGGGAAAGAACGGCGTGTTGTCGGTCACCCTGAGCGGTGCAGGGCCCGCAGCTCTGCTGCTGTTTGAGGGGAGGGAGAATGCGGGTGCAATCAGAGACGAGGTTCTAAAGCGCTCCCGTCCCGTGGGGCCCATCGAAGTAGTGGAGATGGGTTTATCGGCAGAGGGCGCAAAGATCGAGTAACCAAAGATCGAGTGGCAAAGATCGGGTAACCAGGATCGTCATTACCTAATAATTACCTAAGTTTTATTTACAACCCCTGACTTTAGCCCTATTTTCGCTTCGTGGGCAGTTCTGGGGGAGGGCTGCTCTAGCGCTCGGGGCCGTTCAAGGCTCCGGGCGCTTTTGATTTTAGGGAGCTTCAAGGCTTACCTGCCGGTAGCAGTTCTGTACAGGCCTTCTTACGCTGAAAGCCTGTGCGACCTTCTCGAGCCGGTATCCGCCAAGTTGAATCCCTGTAATGCCTTCCGCTTGCCCAAACCGGGGATATCGTGATGTCCACGAGAGGGCGCCTGCGACTTTTCGAGTCCTGGGGCATCCATTCAGGTGGCTCCCGGTGCTATCCTCAGCGAACCGGAGCAGTGCGTGTCTCCTGGTACTGTGGTGTGATTGGGGAGCAGGAGAAGGACCGGGAGAATGACGTAACCAGAGGTCGAGTCGATTTGTTTGAGTACAGATTCGAACCGACTGGGCTTGAGTACACGGGGTAAGGAGGAACATGGCGGGAAAAGCGGTATTGGAAGTGACGGATACAACATTCGAACAGGAGGTTTTGCAATCAGAACAGCCTGTTTTAGTTGACTTCTGGGCGACTTGGTGTGGTCCATGCAGGGCGCTCGCGCCGGTGGTTGACGAAGTTGCCGCAGAGTATACCGGCAAACTGAAGGTGATGAAGATGAATGTCGACCAGAACTCGGCGACGCCGATGAGGTATGGAATCCGCGGCATTCCAGCTTTGCTCCTCTTCAACGGAGGCAAGGTGGCCGAGCAGATCGTCGGATATGTGCCCAAGGACACGATCGACAAGAGCATTAGCCGGCTGATCGGTCGACCGTCCGATGCACAGGTGGCGAAAGAGACGCCTGTCGCGAAAGAGGCCTCAGCCTTGAATCAATAGATTCCGGGCCTTCATAGTTTCGCCGGAGTTCGATGCATGAGTCAGTGGAGTGTGTTCGGAGTGGATGCTGCTGTCGCAGCAGATCCCTCGGCTCCTCCTCCACTTCGTTCAGGGGTCCGGCCGTTGACTTCGGCATCTCCTAGGATACTTGGGGGATACTTGGCTCCTAGGAATACTTGCGGAGAATGCCGAGGACGCGGCCCTGAATCGCGACTTGCGATGCGGGAACATAGATCGGTTCCATATCGACATTTGAAGGCTGGAGTCTCACCGACGCGCCTTCGAGGTAGTAGCGCTTCAGCGTGGTCTCGCTGCCGCGCACCAGAGCAACGACAATCTCGCCTTGCCGCGCGGTAGCGGCCCTTTCGACCAAAACATAATCTCCATCGACGATGTGCTCGTCGCGCATGGAGTCGCCGCGCACCTGAAGCGAAAATACGACGCGATTTCCGATAATGTCTCCGAGGGAGATGCTCTCGTTGGTTTCCAACGCCTCGACCGGCAGGCCAGCCGCGATGCGGCCAAGCAGCGGGAGACGATCGGATTGCTTCGCCTTGCTTCGTGGCGGAAGCAGGTCGATCGAGCGGCTCCGATTGTGAGCGCGCTGCAGCAGCCCCTTTCGCTGCAGGTTGGTGATGTGTTTATGAACGGTCGCCAGCGACTTCAGGCTCAAGCCCCGGGCGATCTCTTCGAACGAAGGAGAATAGCCGTTGCGTTCGACAAAGCCACCAATGAAATCGAGAACATCTTTCTGCCTTCGGGTGACTGACATGGGGGCATTATAGCGAAGAAAAAGCGAACCGAAAAGCAATTGTTTAAAAATTTGTGTGAGCCGGCTGGGAAGCTGATTCTAGGCTGAATCGATCATGCCAAACTCGCGCTGCGCCGATCAGATTGGCGTTATCTCCCAGAGACGCTAAGGTCAACTCGACCTTCTCCAAGGGAACAAAGCGACAGCCTTGGCGAAGGACGGCGCGAATCTCATCGAGGAAAAGGCCTGCCCCCCTCATGACACTTCCGCCAAGAACGATTGCGTCGGGGACAAAGAGGTTGATTAAATTCGCCAGACCTAGCCCCAGGTAATAAGTCTCGCGCTCTACCGCCGAGCGAGCCAAAGGATCGCCCTGAGCGGCTAATTCATAGATTCGCTTGGCATCGGGATTTCGCGCGTCCGGATTATATGCAGGCGCCTGATCGCGAACCTGATCGCGAACCTGATCGCGAAACCAGGCAGCCATTGACGGACCGGAGGCGAGCGATTCCCAACAGCCGTGAAAGCCACAGGAGCAGAGCGGCCCTGAGGGATCGACGACGTGGTGGCCAATCTCCGGGTGAGAGGCGTTGGCGCCGCGGTAGAGCTTGCCATGCAAAATGATGCCGCCACCGATGCCCGTGCCGACTGTGACGTAGACCAGGCTCGGCTTGTTCTTGCCTGAGCCCCAACTCGACTCGGCCAGCGCAGAGGCATCGCCATCGTTCTCGAGAGCGACGCGCACCTTGAAAATGCGGGCGAGGTCGCGAACCGGATTTCTTCCTCGCCATTTGGGAAGAAAATCAATATCCCCGAATTGACCCGTGAAGGGATGAACGGGACCGGTCGACCCAATTCCTATACCGGAGATCGCGCGGCCGGCTTCATGAGCCGTTTGCCGCAGCATATCGGCAACCAACTCCAGCCCCTTTTCATAATCCCAATCGACCCCGGTGGGGGATTCCATCTTCGAGAGAAGCGTTCCGCTCTCATCGACCATGCCGACGGCGATCTTTGTCCCGCCGATGTCTATCGCCCCGATTGCCCTCATGTCATCTAATCATTCCACAAAATGAGTTCGGGAGTGGATCGCGGGTTGCCCGCTGGGCCGGAGGCCCTGGTTATACTCGACAAGAGGATTCAGCGTGCTGCCGGCAATCCGCTTTTTGTGGAACGCAACCCGAGGCCATCGCTTAAGGCCGTGGCGCAGCGAATATCTCAAGTGGCGGATTGAAACCTATTCTGGGCGCAAAGCTGAAACTATCGACGCGCGTGAGTTCTGGCGGTTTCTGTGGCGGGAACGGATGCAGCTCACGCATTTTCTGCACTGGACGAACGACCTTGCGGTTCGCACGAAATTGGGCCCGCGTCACTAACATTGCAGGGCTTCGCGGTGAAGCCGCTCTCGCCCTCTTGCTTTGCTCGCCCCTTCCCAGGGCTCGCTCCGCAATTCACCCACGCCGCGATTCACCCTTCTCTTCATAAATACAGGGATCCTTCGCCCTGCGGGCTCAGGATGACGGCGTCGATTCATCCTTCGCTTCCCGTTTCATACCAGGGCTTTTCTGCGAGTCAGCAACCACGAGTGGCCGCGAATCGGCGCCGGCCTGGATGGCAAATCCCGGCGAGTCAGCCGCCACGAATGGCGCCGCAGGCGCGTGTGCCCGTGCGGCCAGCACCGATTTGCACAAACGTGTGAAAAAACCTGTGCATTTCCCGGTCCGCAATCGCGCAATAGTTTAGAACGATGCAGCTTCGAACGATCTGCACTGCTTTCGATGCTCGGCGGCGAAGAGAAATTCTCTACGTAGAGTAGTCGGCGTTGATGGCCACGTATTCGGCCGTTAGGTCCGTAGTCCAGAAGCGGCATCGACCCTCTCCCAACCCCAGATCTACACGGATCGAGAGCTCTCGCTGTTTCAAATATTGGTGTGCCGCGGCTTTGTCGAGGAGGGGCGAAACGCAACCCGCTTTGCACAGCTCCAGATCTCCGAGAGCAATATTTATCCGGGAGGGATCGACGAGCACGCCGGAGTAGCCCACCGCGGCGAGAATGCGGCCCCAGTTTGGATCGCAGCCGGCCCAGGCGGTTTTGACTAACGGAGAGTGGGCAATGGAGCGGGCAATCCGAAGGGCATCCGCGTCACTGAGGGCGCCCGAGATGTTGAGCTCGACCACGTGTTGAATGCCTTCACCGTCGCCGACGACTTGCTTGGCCAGCGACAGGCAGATCGACTCGAGCGCAGAGAGAAATGCAGGCGCCGGCTTTTTGCCGGCGTTCGAGGAATGGTCGCCCTGGGTCGCGATCGATACTCCACTGGCCCCGCTGGCCAGGAGCAGAACCGTGTCGTTGGTCGAAGTATCGCCGTCGATCGAGATACGGTTGAAGGTTTTCTCAACGGCATGATGTAGCATTTCTGCGGCGAGGGGCGGCTCGATCGCAGCGTCGGTGAAGAGATAGACCAGCATTGTGGCGTGCGGCGAGCGAGTCAGCCGCGGGAAGATCATGCCCGCTCCTTTGGCGATTCCCGCCAGGCGGACGATATGGCCCTGAATATCGATCTGCGCGAACGCGGCCTTCGCTACCGTATCCGTCGTCATAATAGCGCGCGCCATCTGCTCCAGGTGGACGGCTGAGCTACCGAGCGCGGCGTGGAGCGCGGGCAGGGCGGCAATGAGCTTGTCTTGCGGCAGGGGAACGCCGATGATGCCGGTGGACGAAGGAAAGACCGCATCCGGACCGCAGCCAAAAATCTCTCCAGCTTTGGCGCAAACCTGCTCCGCAGCGAGAATACCCGCTTCGCCGGTTGCGCAATTTGCGTTGCCAGCATTGACCAAGACGGCGCGCAGGTGATGTTCGCCGCGCTCCAGGTGACGTTTTCCAACCGTGAGCGGCGCTGCAACGACCCGGTTGCTGGTGAACATGGCAGCAGCTGCGGCGGGCTCGTCCAAAACGGCACAGGCGAGGTCGGGATGCCCGCTCGCCTTGATGCCGGCTCGCACGGCGGCGAAGCGGAATCCTCGAGGCACGGCGTCGCCGGGGAACAGGGGCGCGGGTGGAACTTGTGAGTTTATATGTGAGTTCATATCCATAAGGCTTCTACTCTATCAATAGAACAGGGTCCAGGCGTTCTACCGAGGTCAAGAAGAGATGCACGAAAAAGCAAGCGATGAGGCGGCGCCAGTCATTTGCGCGAAGGCCTTTCAGGCGCCTCCCGAATTCGTCAGGATGCGCAATGTGGATGTTGCGCGCGGCGAGCATATAGTACTGCGTGGAATCAACCTCAGCATTGCCACCGGAGAGCACGTGGCGATCCTGGGGCCTAACGGTTGCGGCAAGTCGACGCTGATCAAAACCATTACCTGTGAGTGCTATCCGGTGGTGCGCCCGGGGATGGAAATGTCTGTCTACGGCCGCGACCGCTGGGAGGTCTTCGAGCTGCGCAAGCATCTGGGGGTGGTGGCCGCCGAATTGCCAGGAGCGAGAACGGCGAGGACACGGGGGCTCGATGCGGTGGTCTCCGGCTTCTTCGCGAGCTCCACTTTGTGGCCCAATCTCGACGTGACCGAGGCGATGCGCGACGCAGCGCTCGAAGCACTTGCGGTTCTCGAAGCGGAGCATCTGCGGGATCGATGGGTGGGCGAGATGTCGGCAGGCGAAACCCGGCGCATCATGATCGCGCGGGCCCTGGTGCACCGTCCGGAAATGCTGCTTCTGGACGAACCGAGCAATGCCCTGGATCTGGCGGCACAGCGCGAGCTGCGGGAAATTTTGCGCCGTCTGGCGCAAGGCCAGGGGCCGAGCAAAACAGGAATTCTAATGGTGACTCATCACCTGGCCGACATTCTGCCGGAGATGGACCGCGTCATCATGATGCGCGGCGGCCGGCTCGCCGGAGATGGGCCGAAGCAAATGCTGCTCACCGCCAAAAAACTTGAAGAACTCTTCGGCGTGGAGCTTGAGCTGACGGAAAAGAACGGTTACTGGCATTCCTGGTAGACACAGCCCGTACCCGCACCGAGACTTGCCAATTTTCTCCGGTAGCTTTAGGTTGAAAGTACACGGGAAAGGAGGATGATCCAGCGAATGAAAAATTCTGATGGTAGTAGTAGTAGTAATCAACGTGAGGTGGCTGAGGCTTAGAGCCGTCCTGCTCTAGACCTGGTGGCAAAGAAACCTTTCCGCCGAGGCCCACTGCAATAAGAGTGTGGACGCCTCAGGCCAAACCCAACAGCTTCACCGGTGATCAAGGCCCATGCCCAACTCGGCGCGGGCCTTTCACTTTTTATATTGGAGGGCCCGCGCGCAACAGACTACGGGAAAACAGATCGGCGGCCTGTTGAATGCACAAGACCTAGCGTGACTCATTGCCGATCCAGACATTCTCTAGCGCCTCGCTTGTCGCTTCGGCGCGTTTTCCCGCAGTCTGTCGCGCTTCGCCCTCCTGCTCTGCTCGCGCCTTCCCAGCGCTCGCTCCGCAATTCACCCCTTACAATAGACTCCATGGAACCATTGGTGATTGCGGGCAAAGCCTTTCAGTCGCGGCTGATCGTCGGCACCGGCAAGTACAAGGACGGAGCTGAGACCCGGGCCGCAATCGAGGCTTCAGGGGCGGAGATCGTGACGGTAGCGGTTCGTCGAGTGAATCTCGATCGGAGCAAAGAATCGTTGCTCGATTTCATCGACCCCCAGCGCTATTTCTTCTTGCCCAACACGGCCGGCTGCTATACCGCGGACGAGGCGATTCGCGCGGCCCGTTTGGGCCGCGAAGTGGGGCTCTCCGATTGGGTAAAGATCGAGGTTATCGGTGACAAGACTACGCTCTATCCCGATGTCCAGGCGACTCTCGAAGCAACCCGCACTCTGGTCAAGGAGGGGTTTACCGTATTGCCGTACACGTCGGACGATATTGTCGTCGCCAAGAGGTTGATCGATGCAGGAGCAGCCGCGGTCATGCCTCTCGGCGCACCCATCGGGAGCGGGATGGGAATACAGAATTTGGCGACTCTGCGGATCTTGCGGGAGATGATCACTGAGGTCCCTCTGATCGTGGATGCGGGCGTCGGCATGGCGGCCGATGTTTGCCTGGCGATGGATATGGGCGCGGATGCAGTGCTGGTCAATTCGGCAATTGCCCTGGCCGCCAAACCGGTGTTGATGGCCGAGGCTATGCAGCACGCGGTGCTCGGTGGCCGGCAATCGTTTCTCGCCGGCCGGATGCAGAGGAAGCTCTATGCGACGGCCAGCTCGCCGCTCGAAGGAATTTCGAAATAGGAAAGTTACCAGTATAGACTCGGTCACATGCGGGTTTTCGGCATCGATTGCGGGACGCAGTGTACCGGCTATGGGGTCGTGGAATTGAACGATCTGGGCCGCGAGCAACGCCTGGTTGCGCTCGCTTCGGGTGGATTGAAGCTGCCCAGGAAGGATTTATTGCCCCAGCGTCTGGCTTACATCTTCGCCGAGCTCACGGCCTTGATTGAAATCCACCGGCCCGATGTGGTGGCGGTGGAAGAGGTCTTCTATTCGGTGAATGCACGCTCCGCGCTGCAACTGGGACATGTTCGAGGCGTCGCTTTGTTAGCGGCCGCCTGCCAGGGTCTGCCGGTTGCGGAGTATGCTCCTCTTACAATAAAGTCTTCCGTGGTGGGTTATGGCCTTGCCAAGAAAGAGCAGGTGCAATACATGGTCGCGCGCCTGCTAAACCTGGAGCACGCGCCCGAGCCTGCCGACGCCGCCGATGCGTTGGCGATTGCCATCTGCCATCTGCATACGGCTCAGACTCTTTCGGCGCAGCAGAAATCCATCCTTTGAGGCAGTGGTGAATATATTTAGCCGGTTTGCTGGTTTCGTGGTGTTGCCCGGCATCGCATTGCTAGGCGCGTCGCCGGCGATGGCGAATGCAGCCACGGTGGCGCCGTCCGCGGATGCCGTGGCAGGCCAACCTTCCGCGCAAATCCGGTTTACCTACGAGAATCCAAACTTGCAGCCGGCAAAATATGTGTTGACCATTCAAGAAAACGGTTCTGGCCACTACAGCTCGGAACCGGGTTCCGCTCCGCCCACCGACGACCACGCATGGCCTACCCAACCTCAAGACCGGCAAATAGAAGTCTCCAAAGCTACTCTGGATGCGCTCTTCTCCGCCGCGCGACAAGCCAAATATTTCTCCGGAGATTTCTCCGGCACCTGTGACGATGCAGGCACCAAGGTCGCTTTTCAGGGCAAGAAGACACTCGAATATGAAGGACCGAACGGACCGGGGGGTTGCACGTACAATTGGAGCTATAGCAAATATATTCAACTGATTACCAAGGAATACGAAGGTATAGCTTTAACACTCGAAGAGGGCAGGAAGCTCGAAGTGGAGCATGCGCACGCGCGACTGAGCCTGGATCCCGAACTTGAGACCCTCGACCGTTTGGCACGGTCGGGTGACGCTCTCGAGCTAGGAAACATCGCTCCCGTGCTGAGCGCCATAGCTGCCGACGATGCGGTCATGCAGCGCGCCCGGAGCCGCGCCCGCACCCTGCTCGACATGGCGAAAAGCGAACAAAAATAATAGGTCAATCGTCGCCCGCGGCCGAATCTAAGAGGCTGATGTACATGCCGAATGAGGAGCGCACGCCTGGTGAACACCAACACCTCCCCAATGCCAGGAAGATCGCCGGAAGAAACTGTATGGCGCGGAGAGGGTTCAACTAAGTGGGATCTCTTGTTTAGCACCTGGATCTTTGCCAAACGAGGATCGGTTGAAGGAGTGGAGGGGTACGCTATGCGGCGCCTGATAGACAACAAAGAAAGCGGGTCAGCTCCGTGGATGTTTTTCGCGAGAGCGTTTGCGGCATTGTTTTTGTCGCTGGGGATTGCGTTCGGGTCAGAGGCAGTTCAGGCGAGGGCACAAGACACTCAGCCACAGCAGGCCCCGGAACCGGTTCAACAACAGCCTCCGAGCGGCGCTCAACAGCAGCCTCCAGGTCCGGGCCCTCAACAGCCCGCCGGGAACGTAGCTCGCATGAGCTCCGTTCAAGGGAAGGTGCAGATTCTTTTCAGTGGTGAGAGCAGCCCCGAACAGGCAGTGATGAACATGCCGCTGGTGGCCGGCGCGCGGCTCGAGGCGGGGGCCGATGGGCAAGCGGAAGTTGAATTTAACGATGGGAGCGTGGCGCGGCTCACGCCCAACAGTTCGCTCGAGCTGAAATCGTTGACGGCCGGCAGCGTCGAGCTCGAGCAGTTGACCGGCCTGGGTTATTACGAACTGAACGTCGGTCAGGGCCATCCCTCCTATAGCGTGGAGTTCGCCAGCGATCGTGTCACACCGGCTGAGAACGCGATCTTCCGCGTCGACTTGGATAGGTCTCCGGAGGCGGCGGTCATCAACGGTTCCGTGCACGTCGACGGCGCGCAAATCACTCCCGTGGACATTGGCGAAAATCAAAGCATTCGCTTCTCCGGCGGCAGTGGGGCCGCGCCGTATACGATCTCGCAAGGAATCGATCCAGATTCCTGGGACAAGTGGAACAGCGATCGTGACCAGGCAATCGCGCAAGAGGCTCAGCAACAGACCCCGGTTCGCAATGACGCCGGCAGCGCAAACAATGAGAACTGGAATGATCTGGACTATTACGGCAACTGGTATCCCACGCCGGATTATGGCAACGTGTGGGTACCGAGCGGCGTGGATGCGAGCTGGGACCCCTTTGGCTTGGGCTACTGGGGCAATTATCCCGGCTTTGGAGTTACCTGGATCTCCGGCTATCCATGGGGCTGGCTGCCTTACCATTGCGGTGGCTGGAATTACTTCTCATTCGGATGGGGCTGGGCTCCCGGAGGCTGCGGCCTGGGATGGACGCCCTTCGTCAGGTTCCGGGGCTATCCCGGATATTTCCTGCCGGGGCGGCCGTTCTTCGGCGTTCGAGGCGGGCGCGGCTTTCCCGCCGGAGGTACGCGTCTCTATGCTGTAAATCGTGGTCCTGGGGCCATAGGCCCGTGGGGCTCGGGACACTTTGTCGCGGGAGCGGCTCATCAGGCACCACTCAACATAGGTGGACACGCGGTTGCTCCTTTGGGACGCACCAGCTTCGGCTCGGCGGCATTCGCGGGATCAAGAGGAATATCGCCCGGCGAGCGCGCAGCGTTGGGGAATTCCGGCCGCTTGCCCTATCAGCGTGCAGGCGGTGCTGTAGCCGCGCAAGGCGCACCGCGCGCGCAGGGTGCTCCCATCCAACCCCGCTCTTTCCAAAGTCAAGCAGGCACGCGGTCGGCGTATTCTCAGCGTGCAGCGCCCGCGCCGCACTACTCGGCCCCACCGGCACCACACTATTCGACCCCACCGGCGCCACACTATTCGGCTCCGGCCGGCGGCGGTGGCCATGGACGCCGCTGAAACAATCTGCTCTTGAAACAACGCTCAAAGAGCCGCCGCGTTTTCATGACGCGGCGGCTTGTTCTCTTAGCAAATCTGATCACGCTCTGCCGGGAAGGGCATGGAAAAGGCACGCCATGCTTTCGAGGGAGACATCCTCTGCCCGGATCAGCGGGTCCAATTGCGCCTCGGCAAACGCGGATCGTATCCGTGCAGCCTCATAGCCAGCCGCGCGCAGATTATTGGCGAGGGTTTTCCTCTTCTGCGCGAAGACCTGACGTACAAGATTTAGGAAGCCTTTAGGATCGACGCCCAGTTCCTGGAAGCGTGGTCGCATGGTCAGACGAAAAACAGTGGAGTAGACCTCGGGCGGCGGTGAAAAGGCGCCAGGAGGTAAAGTAAAAAGCTGTTCGGCGCGGGCATACATCTGGGTTGTTGCCGAGAGCACGCCATAGGCCCGCGTGCCGGGCGAGGCCACGATACGATCGGCAACCTCGCGTTGCACCATCAAGACCGCCCGGTCGATCGTCTCATGATGCGCAAAGAGATGCAGCAGAATGTCGGCCGTGATGTAGTACGGCAGGCTGCCGACAATGATGAGCCGGCTGGGGAGCTCTGCGGCGACGCGACTTAGATCGACGTCCAAAATGTTTTGGCAGAGGATTTGAACGTGGGTCCCGGCCTGATCCGCAAATTCATTCTTGAGGGTGTTCGCAAGTGAAGGATCGAGCTCGACCGCGACGAGATGCATCGCACGGAATGCCAACAGGCGCGTGATTGCGCCTTTGCCGGGGCCGATCTCGAGAACGGTTGCGGCGCTGAGATCGCCTAGTTCATCCACGATTGCGCGAGGAGCGGTGGGGCTGACGAGAAAGTTTTGTCCGAGCTTGGCCTTGTGTAGCCGTCCGCTCTTCGCGTCCCCTGCCATCATTCAATCGGCTTTCCGGCTACGGCGCGTCCGCAGGTCCTTCATTGGATAGACTAGAGCGTGTCTCATATAGAGGCTTGCCGGTCGGGTGCGGCCCCGAGCCGCTTTCAACTTTCTTCTTTGCATCATACGGAACAAGCCGATTTGTACGAAGGAGCCCGACCCATGCATATTGTTTTTGCCGCGCCGGAGTGCGTTCCCTATGCCAAGACGGGAGGAATTGCAGACGTCATAGGCGCGTTGCCGCGCGAGATTGTGCGCCAAGGCCACCGGGTGACTGTGTATCTGCCGCTCTATCGCCAGGTACAAAAACATCTCAAGGAACTCAAGGTAGCGATCGAGAGCCTCACTGTCCCCTTTCTCCACTACAACCGTTTTGTCCGTGTAGTGGACGGCGGCAAATCGGATGGAGTGCAGTTCTATTTTATCGACTGCCCGGAGCTCTTCGATCGCGAATATCTCTATCAGACGCCCAGCGGCGAGTATGCAGACAATGCGGAACGTTTCGGGCTCTTCTCTCGCGCGATCCTCGACGCGAGCAAGCAGTTAGGCGTACCAGACCTCTTTCATGCGCATGGTTGGCCGCCGGCCGTCTTGCCAATTCTTCTCAGAACGGTCTACTACTTCGACCCGATGCTCAAAAACACCGGATGTATTTTGACCATTCACAATGCCGACCTTCAGGGGCGGTTTTCACCGCAAGCAGTGGAGCAGCTGCTACTCCCTTGGGATGTTTACACGATGGAGCATGCCGAGTACTTCAATACATTCAATTTCCTCAAGGGCGGCATCGTCTATTCCGACGCGATCACCACGGTAAGCCGCAAGTATGCCGAAGAGCTGCAGACACCGGAGTTCGGCAACGGACTCGATGGGGTTTTGCGCGAGCGAGCCGCCGACCTGCACGGCATCCTCAATGGTGTCGACTATAGAGAGTGGGATCCCGCAACCGACAGCAAGATCGCGGCCCATTATTCGGCTGAGCGTTTGAGTGGAAAAGGGGGCTGCCGCAAAGACGTGCTGCATGCCTTTGGCGTTTCGAACATGGCGAAAACGACCCCTGTGGTCGGAATGGTCTCGTACCTTTCCACACAAAAGGGCTTCGATCTCATTGCGCAACTCGCGGACCGGCTCGTGGAGCGCGACATGCTTCTTCTGATCCTCGGGACGGGAGAACCATACTACGAAAATCTGCTGCGCGGTCTTGCCGAGCAGTATCCGAGCAAGTTCGCGGTACGCATCGCCTATGACGAGACTCTCGCCCACAAGATCATCGCCGGTTCCGACATCATCCTCATGCCCTCCCGGTCGGAGCCCAGCGGGCTGAATCAGTTCTGCGGCATGAAGTATGGAACGGTTCCGGTGGTGCGAGCCACGGGAGGCCTCGACGACACGGTTGCGCAATGGGACGCCGTGACGGGTACAGGAACGGGCTTCAAGTTTCACGGCTACGAGCCAGACGATTTATTCCACATGCTCATGCAAGCTCTTTCGGTCTTCGCCGACGAAGAGCAATGGCACAAGCTGATGCAGAATGGCATGGCATGCGACTACTCCTGGACAGAGCCTGCCAAGGAATACATCCGTCTTTATGAGGAAGTGATACGGCGCAGAAGCTGAGCAGAAGCGCCGCCGGTTACGATCATGCGGATCTCAGGCGCGAGCCGGTATACGACCTCGATGCCGAGGGTATTCAAGGTTAGGTTTGCTGGACATTTCGCTTGCGGATGATCGCGAAGAGAGGAAGGCCGGCGAGGATGATGGCGCTTCCGATAAGAGAATTCCGCAGATTGCCGATATAGGAATAGCAGAGCACTATGGCCGCGGCCAGAATGAAGAGAGCCGGCAGCACCGGATATCCCCAAGCGCGGAAGGGGCGGTTCTGATCCGGAATGCGCCGGCGATAGACAAAGATGGTGCTTGCCGTGAGCATATAGAAAAGCCACTCGGCAAAGATTGCCAAGTCGAAGAGCTCTTGAAAGCGGCCTACGAACAATAGCAGCAGCGTGCTCAGCCACGCCTGCACGACAAGAGATGTCGAAGGGCTCTGAAAGCGCGGATGGATGCGGGCCATCCGGGCGAAGAAAAGTCCATCGCGGGCGGCGGCAAAGGGCAGGCGGGCGCCCGACATCGTGGTGCCGTTCAGTGTGACGACGATGCTGAGAGCCATCACGATGGCCAACACTGCGGCGCCCCGTGGCCCCCCTACCACCGAGAGAGCGGCGAGCGCGGGGCTAGGAGAGGCGGCGATGGCCGCCGCCGGCAAAATGTATTGGATCGCCGCGTTGGTCAATATGTAGAGCACCCCCACGATACCCACCCCGGCGACCAGGGCGATGGGCAAATTCCGTTGCGGCTGCTTCACTTCTCCGGCGACCATCGTCAGATCGTTCCAGCCGTCGTAGGCCCACAGAGCGGCA
This sequence comes from uncultured Acidobacteriaceae bacterium, assembly GCA_963746665.1. Classification (GTDB taxonomy): domain Bacteria; phylum Acidobacteriota; class Terriglobia; order Terriglobales; family Acidobacteriaceae; genus PALSA-350. The sequence continues at coordinate 69,400 of CAVVBW010000004.1, forward strand.
ATGAGCGCGACCATGAAGCCGGCGAAACCGCCCTGCGCCCCAGGGAAAATCGTGTGAAATTGCAGCATGCTGCCCCGGGGGCTTTCGAAGCAATAGACGATGATCGTCAAGACCAGCAAAACCTTGAGCCAGGTGAAGAAGAGTTGAAATGCGCCGGCCTTCTTCATGCCTAGGTAATTCAAGCCGGTGATGAGCCATGCGGCCGCAATCGCGAAAACTTGTGACCAGCGTACTTCCAGAGGAGACACGACGAGCACTCGGTCCAGCCACGAGAAGGCGTGAAGGATCCCGAGCGTCCGCGTCAATCCCATGGTGATACTGGCGATCGACGCTGGCTTGGCGACCGCGAACCAAGTCCACATGTAGAGGAATGCCGGAAGATCGCCATAGGCATTGCGCAAAAAAACATACTCGCCGCCTGTCTGCGGCATCATCGCAGCCAGCTCTGCGTAGGTTAGCGCGCCGAACAGCGACAGCAGGCCCCCGGCGATCCAAGCCAGATAGACCAGCGATCCCGATCCGGTGGCGCGCATCATTTCGTAGGGCACAAGAAAAATGCCGGAACCGATGATCGTGCCCACGACGATCGCGGTTGCAGCTCCGACACTCAGCACGCGCGGCAGGTCCGCACGCTCGGATGGATTCTCGACGCGAAGAACGGAGTCGTTCACGGGGTCCCCTGAAACGGGTCGCTTCCCGCAACTGTATCGCGGCGGACCGAAGCCGTAAACAGGCTAGCTTCGATGTGTGAACCAGCTCTGGTTCTTGAGGGTGCTTCGCTGGCGCAGGACGGCGAAGAGTGGAACGCCGGCGAGGATGATTGCGGTTCCGATGAGAGAATTCCGCAGGTTGCCGATATAGGAATAGCAGAGCACTGTGGCCGCGGCCAGAATGAAGAAAGCCGGCAGCACCGGATATCCCCAGGCGCGGAAGGGGCGATTCTGATCCGGAATGCGCCGGCGATAGAAAAAGATCGTGCTGGTGGTGAGCATATAGAAAAGCCATCGAGCAAAGATTGCGAGCGTAAAGAGCTGTTGGAAGCGGCCTATGAGCAGCAACAGCAGCGTGGTTATCCAGGCCTGAACAATAAGAGACGTGGACGGGCTTTGAAACCGCGGATGGATGCGCGCCAAGCGGGCGAAAAAGAGTCCGTCCTGGGCACCGGCAAAGGGCACGCGCGCGGCCGACATCGTCGCGCCGTTCAGGGTGACCAGAATGCTTAGAACCATCCCTATTGAAACCACGCCGGCGCCAAATGCCCCAGCTACAACCACGAGCGCGGCGAGGGCGGGGCGAGGGGTGGAGGCGATGGCCCCTGCCGGCAGAATGTATTGAATCGCAGCGTTCGTCAAAATGTAGAGCACCCCCACGATTCCCACGCCGCCCACCAGGGCGATGGGCAAATTCCGTTGCGGCTGCTTTACTTCTCCGGCGACCAAGGTCAGATCGTTCCATCCGTCGTAGGCCCACAACGTGGCGATAAGCGCAGTCATAAAGCCGGCGAAGCCGCCCTGCGCCCCTGGATAGTTTGTGCGGAAGTGAAGCACGCTTCCCTGGGGACTTTGAAAGCAGTAGACGATGATCGCCAGGACCAGCAAGACTTTGAGCCAGGTAAAGAAGAGTTGAAAGGCGCCAGCCTTCTTCATGCCCAGATAATTCAAGCCGGTCAGAAGCCATGCAGCTGCAACGGCAAAGACCTGTGCCCAGCGTATTTCGAAAGGAGAGGCAACCAGGACCGTGTCCAGCCACGAGAAGGAATGAAAGATCCCGAGCGTCAGCATCAACCCCATGGCGACGCTGGCGATCCCCGCAGGCTTGGCGATCGAGAACGAGGTCCACATGTAGAGAAAGGCGGGAAGATCGCCATAGGCCTTGCGCAGAAAAACATACTCGCCGCCAGTCTGAGGCATCATCACGGACAGTTCCGCATAGGTTAACGCACCGAAAAGCGTCAGCAGGCCGCCAACGATCCACGCCAAATAGACCAGTGATCCCGATCCGGTGGCGCGCATCATTTGGTAGGGCACAAGAAAAATGCCGGTACCGATGATCGTGCCCACGACGATCGCGGTCGCGGGCCAGACGCCGAGCACGCGCGGCAAATCCGCGACCCCGGATGGATTGTTGACGTGATGGGCGGATTCGTGCAGAGAGTCCCCCGAAAAGGGCCGTCTTGCTGCAACTGTATCGTGGCGGATCAAAGCAGTAAACAGACCGCTTCGGCAAGGAAGGGTCTATACGGAGCAAAACCGCGGGAGCGGTCGCTTTGCAGGGAATCACAGAAGGCAATCCCTACATGGCTGATTTGGCTTGCAATGTTCCGGGAGCTTGTAGAAAAAGAGATTGATAGCACAACTGGCCATCAATCAAAGCTCCATTCGCCGTTACCAGCGTCACTTGCTGCGGAACCCTATCTAACGGATGCTCAAGGCGGGAGAATATCGAGTCCAATCTTCTTCCTATCTTCACAACTTGGGCGGAATCCCGGGGTTGAAATGGGATGAGCGCATGCAAAATGTTCTGTTTGGGATTAGGAGCATTTTTATGATCAAGAGCTTCGATTCCCGCTTAATTCAGTAAATCAAATTGACTGGAGATTTTATGAAGATAAAAGAACAAGTAGTCATTGGCTTATGTGGGCTGGCGCTTTTTGCCGGCATGGCGACTGCAAATGCGCAGGTTACGATTCGAATTGGTCCACCAGCTCCCGTGATTGAGCATCCGGGACCCGCTCCGCACGCCGGTTATGTATGGGTAGGCGGATATCACAGATGGGACGGACAACGGTATGTCTGGACCGCGGGACGTTGGGCGATGCCCCCAAGGCCGCATGCTGTGTGGGTACCCGGCCGCTGGGATCATCGCGGTGGCGGGTATGTCTGGGTCGAAGGCCGCTGGAGATAGTTGGGAGCTAGAGGCTGTTATTAACTTTCCCACGACGGGCGCTGGGAGCCCATTTTTCTCAGTTCGAGGAACGAGGAGCGACGCATACCGGATGGCTGCGAGCGACGAGCAACGACGAAATCGGGAAAATGGGCCCCAGCCCTGCGAGTTGCGGGGCAAATCGGGCCATACTTCATTCTCGCCCTCGACGGTGGGCCCGCCACAGTCTTCGGGCTCGGCTTCGTCTGGCCCGATTTTCCTTCGCAACGCCGGCCGTGCGAAAGTTAATAACAGCCTCTAGAATCTTCCGGCGTGGGCAGCGGTCATCTCCCGCCCCACGCCGGGCCTTCAACTAACTCCCGGCCCGAATACCTCAAGACTGTAGTTACTACTTTTCTCCTGGCTGCTTCTGAGCGGCAGGTAGCCGTGTAGCCGATTGCAGTTCCCTCGAGACCGCTTCGACTTTCTCGAAGACGCGAAGGAAATTACCCCCGAGAATCTTGTCCATGTCTTGCGCGCTGTAGCCGCGAGCCATGAGCGCTTGCGTGATCTTGGGCAGGTCCGCAGCGGAGTCGAGTCCCTGAGGGGTTGCGGGAATGCCATCGAAGTCCGAGCCCAAACCGACATGGTCGATCCCTGCGATCTTGGCGATGTAGTCGATCTGGTCGATCAGGACGCTGAGCGGGGGGCGGGGAACCTTTGAGAGATAGCCTTTTGTGATTTGAGCTTCGATCTCCTCCGTGATCGGCTTGCCGTCCGCCTCAAGCTTGCTTTCAGCGTCCTCAATCGCCTGTTGAATGGCGGGCCGAAGAGCCTGTTCGGCATCGCGATAACCCTGGCTGAGAAACGCCGAATAGAAGTTGACCATAACCGCTCCGCCATACTGGCTGATTGCGCGAAGCATATTGTCGTCCATGTTGCGCGGGCTGTCGCAAAGGGCGCGCGCAGCAGAGTGCGATGCAATCACGGGCGCCCCGCTGACGATCAGAGTCCGGTAGAAGGTCTCATCCGAGACATGGGACACATCCACCATCATTCCCAAGCGATTCATTTCGCGGACAACGTCCTTGCCAAAGTCGCTAAGGCCATCCTGGGTATGAGGAACCTTGGGATCGTTCACGTCCCCGGAAGAATCCGCCCAGCCGTTTGAGTTGTACCAGGTAAGCGTCATGTAACGAGCGCCGAGCCGGTAATAATTCCGCAGCAAGGGCAGACTATTCTCAATCGAGTGACCGCCTTCGATTCCAATCAGAGCCGCGAGTTTATGCTCACGATGTGCCGCCAAAATATCAGCAGAGGAGAACGCCATGCGCATCTGGCCGTGATGCTCCGCCGCCTGGCGATATACAGCGTCGATCAGTTCAAGCGCGCGATGCGCATACTCCCCGCGGTAGATCTTTGGCTCGACCCAGATGGCAAAAAACACGGCACCCACGTTACCGTCTTTGGCAGACGCAAGGTTGAAATGCCCGCCATTCAGCGGCTCGGCGAGATCGTAGCCCTGATCGAGCAGCCGCTGGGGAGTGTCGGCGTGAGTATCGATGATCAGTGCGTTACGGTGCACCACTTCGTGTGGAATCAGAATTTCACCATGAGGTCGATGTCTACGAACTGTTCGTCCCTGCGCAAGTCGGGGAACCATGTTCCTCCATTATTGCCGCAGCCGTTGATGATAGGCGAAGGCGTGCCGTCCATGCAGGCGTATTCCGTGGGGAAGCCGTTGTTTGTGCCGACGGGACTTCCCAGGAACGCAGGCGGCGTAATGCCGCCATGACCGCTCCAATAAGGGACATTGGCGTGGCGGTAGTCATACTCCCAGCGGAAGGTGATCCACTCCGTGGGCATGTAGTCATAGGTGATGGAGCTGTCCCAGGCCTTGAAGGGGTTCCCGGGATTCTCAGTGAAGTAAGGGGAGTTGATCGCCGCCGAAGGCGCCGTCTCTCCGTTGATTGGGGGCAGCAGCACTAGATAGCGTCCCGGATTGTCGATGTGGCCGCCGCCAATCGTCAAGCCGTAATGGTCTCTTTTGAACCAGTCACGGTTGTAGATCATGTAGCCGACAAAGCTCTGTTTGGGGCCGCCCGCGGTATCGCCATGGCAGCTTACCCCGCCGCCGAATTCGCAGCCCAGGTCACCGGTAAGACTGAAAGCCATCTTGTCGAGCATCCTCTCCGGGTGGTCGTAATACTTGACCTCAATGCTGTTGTCGGTGTGAATGCGGCCCCGGTTTGGTATGTAGAGATCATCGTGACCCAGGCCATAGTTATTGCTGATAATTTCCATCCATGAATAAGGGGTCCACTTGATTTGGCCGCCGAGTCCTTTTCTAGAGTTCGCAGAGCCATACGATTGCCAGCCATTGATGAGCCACGGTTCAATTTTCAGATGGGCCGTGGGGAAGATCTGTGTCCGGACGCCCTCAAAAAACCAGGGTGTGTTCGACGACACATAGGATGGCTGATACGCCCAATTATCGAAGTTATAGTAACTAAACAAGCCGATATATGACAAGAAGATGCCTGCGTCTATGTTGATCCCATGGAGCGCGTCGATGTGATAGCCGCCGTACGCTTCTGACACGTACCGGTCGGCGTCTGCGAGATCCCATTGGCCCTTGCCGGGACTGGGGTCGTTGCGCGGTGTTGTCGTCGAATACATGCCGAACTGGGTCATAAATCTGGCACGCACATTGTCGAAGTGAAAGTCGCCGCCGACTCCCAGTTGCTCTACCTGGACTTCATTGGCGCGGAAGAGTTCGCTCGACCCACCCATCGAGTCGTCGATCGGTTTGTTGAAGTCATAGTTATAGGTAATGTCGGCTCTGATTTCCGGCGTAAAGAACCTTGAATCGAATGCCGTGTCTTTGTTGCGCGGGTTGCCGTTCAACCACGTCCAATCCCAATCGGAGAAGGGCGCGATCTTGTTTGTGGAGGGTGGTGGAACGGCAGGTACGGAGGTTGCCAGGGCCGGATTGCTCGGACTCGGCGCCAACTTCATTTCCATAGGGGTACGGACTGCGATTGTAGCGGGCGAAGGCGAAGCCTCTGCGCTTGCCCCGTTCAAGGCGCGGGCAGTAGCCGCCGCCGCGTCCTCGGCGTCCCGGTCTCTCAGCTCCCGCTCAAGTTGTTCAATGCGCGCCTTCATCGCCTCCAGCTCTGTCAGCTCTGCTGCCGGATCTTGCGCCTGAACTTTAGGCGGGGGCAAAGGGATGCTGCCGGAGTTTGCCGGACTGGCAATCCCCGCATCGGGCGCGGGCCGCGGCCCAACGTTCATCTTCGCGACTCGCGCGGAAGCGTCAGGCGGCGCCTGCGTCTGTGCATAACAGCGCAAAGCCTGCGCAAGAATACTCAACACAAACCCCAACGATAACACTGAGATTGCCACGGTCCTCAAGGAAGAAATTGCTTTGTTCATGATAGGCATAAGGAAACCTCATCCCTTTGTGATGCCATGAGATCGTGAATAGAAATAGGGTATGGCCGCCTATCTTGGCGTAACCAACTAATCATTGACGGTTAGAGTCGTAGTTACAGTCACCCGTCATCCCTTTGGATTCTTAGTTGACCACTGGGGTGCTGGCCGCACGGGCACACGCGCCTTGCGGCGCAAAGGCAGCTCGGGGCTTCGGCTCGGGATGACAACTTCGGAGGGCGAAGCGCTTTAGCGCGTGCCCTTCAATATTAGGTGTGCGCCGCGTCCCGCTCCCCATGGGCGATTGCACGAACCAGGCCGCGATTCATCTGGCCGATGAATTCTATAGGAATCTCCTTGGGGCAAACTGCCTCACATTCTCCATGATTGGTACAGTTGCCGAAGGCTTCGGTCTGCATGGCAACGACCATGCTCAGGGTGCGCGCGTCGCGTTGCGGCTGGCCCTGGGGAAGCGCGTTGAGATGTGTCAGTTTGGCCGACGTGAAGAGGCTGGCGGATGCATTTGGACAAGCCGCGACACAAGCGCCACAACCGATGCAAGCCGCCGCGTCGAATGATATATCGGCAACATCCTTCGGCACCAGGATCGTGCTTGCTTCCGGAGCGCTTCCAGTCGGAACAGAAATGTAGCCGCCCGCTTGAATGATCCGGTCAAGAGGCGACCGGTCGACGATGAGATCCCGGATGACGGGAAAGGCCCGGGCACGCCAGGGTTCGAGAGTAAGCGCGTCGCCATCCTTGAAGAAACGCATGGCGAGCTGGCAGACGGTCGTGCCCTTGCGGCCTCCGTGCGCGACGCCATTGATCAGAAACCCGCACGAGCCGCAGATTCCCTCGCGGCAGTCATGCTCAAAGGCGACCGGATCCTCTCCGCGGCTAAGCAGGTCTTCGTTCAAAGCGTCGAGCATTTCGAGAAAGGACATGTCTCGAGTGATGTCCTTTACCTGATGGGTTACGAATCTTCCCGGAGAGTTTCGGTTTTCCTGCCGCCAGACTTTGAGTGTGAGATTCATAATCTATCTGTAGCTCCTCTGGGCGAGGTGGACGTGCTCGAACACCAGCGGGTCTTTATGAAGAACCGGCGCCTCACCGCGCCCTTTCCACTCCCACGCAGAAGCGTATGAATACTTATCATCGTCGCGCAGCGCCTCTCCGTCCGGAGTCTGGCTCTCAACACGGAAGTGACCACCGCATGACTCGCCGCGGTCGAGCGCATCGATGCACATGAGCTCGGCGAGTTCGAGAAAGTCGGCAACGCGAGCTGCCTTCTCGAGCGACTGGTTCAACTCCTCGCCTGTGCCGGTGAGTCGAAGATTGCTTTCGAACTCCTCACGCAAGGCCGGGATGGCGGCTAGGGCTCTCCTCAGGCCTTCGGCGGAGCGTGTCATGCCGCATTCGTCCCACAAAAGCCTGCCTAGCTGTTTGTGGAAGGAATCGGGCGTCCGCTTTCCGTGGATTCCGATGAGAGCTTCGACGGTGTGGGCGACCTCAGCTTGAGCGGCGAGGAACTCGGGATGCGAAGCATCAACCGGCTCAAGCTTGTTTGAAGCGATATAGTTGGGGACGGTCGCCGGCAATACGAAGTAGCCGTCGGCAAGGCCTTGCATGAGAGCGCTCGCGCCGAGCCGGTTTGCGCCGTGGTCGGAAAAGTTTGCTTCGCCACCGGCAAAGAGTCCGGGGATTGTGGTCATCAGATGGTAATCCACCCAAAGGCCGCCCATCGTATAGTGTGGGGCAGGGTAGATGCGCATCGGCACGGTGTAAGCATCTTCCCCAGTGATGCTTTCATAGATGTCGAAGAGATTTCCATATTTCTCGGCGACCACGCCGCGGCCGAGCCTGCGAATGGCATCGGCAAAATCCAGATAGACACCTTGGCCACTCGGTCCAACGCCTAGTCCTTCATCGCAGACTTCTTTGGCGGCTCTCGAGGCAACGTCGCGCGGAACCAGGTTGCCAAAGCTTGGGTAGCGGCGCTCGAGGAAGTAATCGCGCTCGCTCTCCGGGATCTGGTTTGGCGGCCGTTTGTCGCTTTTGGCGGCCGGCACCCAGACGCGTCCATCGTTCCGTAGAGACTCGGACATGAGAGTCAGCTTCGATTGGTGCTCGCTACTAACAGGAATACACGTCGGATGGATCTGCGTAAAACAAGGGTTGGCAAAAAGCGCGCCTCGGCGATGCGCTCTCCAGATGGCAGTGCAATTGGAAGCCTTGGCGTTGGTCGAAAGATAGAAGGCATTCGAGTAGCCTCCCGTTGCCAGCACCACGACATCAGCGACGTGGCTCTCAATTTCTCCTGTCACCATATTGCGGGTCACGATGCCGCGCGCCCTGCCGTCCACCAGGACAACATCGAGCACATCGCGGCGTGTGTGCATCGTCACCGTACCGGCGGCTATCTGCTCTTCGAGAGCCTGGTAGGCTCCGAGCAACAGTTGCTGCCCGGTCTGGCCGCGCGCATAGAAGGTTCTCTGCACCTGGACGCCACCGAAGGATCGCGTATCCAGCAGTCCGCCATACTCCCGCGCAAAGGGCACGCCTTGCGCCACGCATTGGTCGATGATATTCACGCTGAGCTGAGCCAGGCGAAATACATTGGCCTCCCGCGAGCGGAAGTCTCCCCCTTTGATGGTGTCGTAGAACAAGCGATAAACGCTGTCGCCATCGTTGCGATAGTTCTTTGCGGCATTGATGCCGCCTTGGGCGGCAATCGAGTGAGCCCGGCGCGGCGTATCGTGCAGCGAGAAGCAATGAATCTCATAGCCCTGCTGGCCCAGAGTGGCCGCGGCCGCCGCGCCCGCAAGGCCAGCCCCGACGATGATGATCGAGTGCTTGCGGCGGTTCGCCGGATTCACCAGCTTCATTTCAAAACGGCATTGCTCCCATTTCTTTTCAATGGGTCCTGACGGAATCCGGGGGTCGAGCATCTATCTCTCCTCTAGCGCAGCCAGCCCGCCATTACAGCGACCGGAATCGATATAAAACCCAGGAACACAATGATGGCGACTACCCGCGACAAACCTCTCAGCGCCTTTTGGCTCTTGCGGGCATTCCAACCGAGCGTTTGCAGCATGCTCCAGATTCCATGATCGAGGTGCAGGCACAGCGCGCCCATGGCCACAATGTAAAAGAGGGAGATGGGCCAGACCGAGAAGCCGGCTACCACGTTTTGGTAGACGGCGAGATCTTTATATTGGCCCGGGCGGAAGCCTACGGCACCGAGGGTAAAGTGCAGGATGTGGAAGACGATGAAGATCGCAAGCAACACTCCACCCCAACGCATCGCCCGTGCCGAGAAGGTGGTTTCGACGTCCCTCCTGCCGCCGCGATAGCCGATCGGTCTTGCCGCGTGGCTTATGCGCGTCAACTGGTAGGCCGCAAGAATATGAAAAAACACGCAAATCAATAGGATGATGCGGACGATCCAGAGCACCTGCCCATAAGAGAACTCCGGCTGGCCCACTTCCCGCAGGAAACGGGAATAGGCATTGATCTCTTCGGGACCCGAGAAAATTTTGAGATTACCCACCATGTGGGCGAGCACGAAGAGGATCAGAACCGCCCCGGTCACGGCCATCACCACCTTCTTGCCTATCGTGGTCGACCATAAGGCCAGCGCTGGATTGCGGGGAATTGAACCGCGCGTGATAGTGGGGCCCTTGGATTCGGTTCTGGGGAGAGGTTTGAGGCTACTCATCATTCTCTCTTGCCTCTCTTGCGGTCATACGGTATGGGTGTCCTCCGGATTTGTATCTTCGGGTCTTCGTAATCTTGGGGCCACGCAATCGATTCCTTTACCGGTGTGGGCCTTACTTCGATATTAAAGGATTCAGGACCGAGAGTGCATCGAACGCCGCAAGGTTTGCCGCTCGAACCGGTACATAAATCTCGATAAGACCCTATAGGAGACCCGCCGCCGAAGCCTTCGCCAGTTGGACCAGGAGCGAACGGATAGCCTTTCCGCGATGGCTCAGCGAGTGTTTTTCGAGGAGGTCAATCTCAGCCATCGAGCGTTCGAGCTCAGGTAAATAGAAGAGAGGATCATATCCAAATCCGCCCGCGCCGCGTGGCGTATTCAGAATGCGGCCTTGAACAGAGCCGTGCCCTACGAACAGTACCTTCGAGTCAGCGGCTGCCGCTATAACGCATCGGTAGCGCGCACCGCGGCGGCTTTCTTCGATACCGGACAGCTGTTCGAGCAAATAGAGATTGTTGCGAGCGTCCGTTGAGAGATTGCTGTTCAAAGCGAAGGCGGCGTCCGCTGCGTATCGCGCGGAACGCACTCCAGGAGCCCCGTTGAGAACCTCGACCTCGAGTCCCGAATCATCGGCCAAAATGATCTCTCCGGGCAGTAGCCGGCTGTAATAGATTGCTTTGCTGCGGGCATTGCCCGCGAAGGTGTCAGCGTTTTCCGGCGCCGGCGGCACGCTTTCCAAGCCTGGCAACGCGAGGATCCGGCAGCCACTGGATCCCGCGGCAACCGCAAAGTCGCGCAGCTTCCCTGGATTTGTCGTGGCGATATAAAACTGACTGGACATGCCCCACTATAACGGCACGGCGGGCGTGGCGGCAGTCGAAAGCCACCAGCCTTTCCCGGAGCACCAGCAACTCTCATCTGGCGTGTCGTTCCGGTAGAGCGTCTTGACGGTGGTCCAACGAGTGTTGCGGAAGGCTTCAGTAAGCTTTTGCGTCATGTGCTCGTCTTGCGCTCCGATGCAGGGAACGAATTGTGCTTGGAGAAGGAAGCGAGCGGCAAAGCAACCATCCTCTCGTTTGGTGATCAGCAGCATTGCTCCGGAGCCCATCTCCGGGGCGAGAGGGAAGAGAAGCCGCCCATTCACATTGAGGGCGTCGAGCCACACTGCCAGCGGTTCAGTTGCGCTGGCATTCACGTAAAGAACGTCGCAGGCCGGAAGTACGGATTCCGTGCCAGATTCCGGATGGATAGCCACATTCTGGAACTCCGAAAGGTTCAAGATCGCACGCTGAGCAAGGTCTATTTCGATCTCATAGGCATCAATCGTGCCCGCTCGTCCAACCAGCCTGGCAAGAACGCTCGTGTAGTAGCCTGTGCCCGCGCCGATATGAACTACCCGTTCCCCTTTTTTCGGCGCTAGTGCATTGATACAAGCGGCATGGAGCGTAGGCTGTCCATTATTCACCGTGCCGTCGCTACGAAGAGCTATGACAATATCCTGGTACACGAAAGCTGGATCGTCCGAGGGCGTCTCTATGTAACCGGAGCGTGTGAACACTCGCCAAGGGGGTTGCGATAGGAACCGTTCCCGGGGAGAGGACGCCAGCGCGGATGCCAACTCACTGCCTGCGGCAACGCCCGCCTGAGCGGTTATCAATTTGGCAAAGAACAGCCTGTGCGCCTCGATCCGGTCCATCGCCGCCCCTTCAAACATAGCTCAATGCAGCAGGAAGGCCATCACGGCGGCAACCACTCCAGCAGCGCCGATTGCACCGCCCAACATGGAATAGACACGCTGTCGTGTGAGGAGCGCAATCGAAGTAATCACCAACCCTATCTCAAGCAAAGCCTCTCCCAAATCGAAGCGATCTCCCTTCCGCTTCGCCAAGCGAACCTCCGCCTCAAATTCGCGCGCCTGGGCGGCCTCCTGATCGAGCTCGCTTGCCCATTGGTCGATATTCTTTTGGTATTGGGCCTTGAGGTCAGCCACGGTCGATTGATTTGCGAGAGGCAAGGCGGAGAGCAGACCAACGGTCAGTGTCGCGTCATTTTGCCGGATACGCTTGGCTTGATACTCGTTCCACTGATCGCTCGCACTCGCTTGCGCCAGCACCGACTCGGTAGAAGCGCGATGGCCGAACAAGGTGGTAATCGCGACCAGCACAGCCAGAATACTCATGGCAAAGGCGATCGGCCGGAGAGATTCGTCATGGGCAGCGTGTTCGTGATTCTCGATCAGTTCGTGAGCTTCGTTCGCTTCCATGCGAAGCGAGTATAAACCCCAAGAGGCAGCCAGCCTCAAGAACGAATATGGGGTCCTTTAGCACTGTCAGAGAGTGCTCTCGCCGGCCGGATTGGCCAGTGGGCAGCCTTGGCACAGCGCACGGCTGCGGCAATGCCGCTTGCCGACAGCAACTACCAACGCGTGGAACTCATTGAACAGGGCGAGCTGCGATGCCGGCGGATCATGAGCGAAGGCGGCGGCAGCCAGCTTTTGCAATGCCGCGTACTTTTCCCGGTGAGGAGCAAGACCGTGGCGCACGGCAATACGCCGCAGGTATTCATCGACCACCATCGCGGGGTGGCCAAGAGCGTAAACCAGGATGACGTCAGCCGTCTCCTCGCCGACCCCAAAGAGCGCGAGCAACTGCCCGCGCACGCGCGGGGCCGGTTGCGCCGCCAAGGCATCGAGAGAGCCTGAGTATTCACGATCGAGAAATGCAATGAATGCCTTGATCGCCGCCGCCTTGCGCACCATGTAGCCCGAGGGGCGGATCAGCAGGCGCAAAGCTTCTTCGCTGATGGTGCGCAGACTTTTGAGATCCATGACGCCTTGCGCGGCCAGATTCGCAATGGAACGCTCGACCGCGCGCCACGAGGTGTTTTGCGTGAGATACGCGCCCACGATGACCTCGAGAGGCGTTTTCGCAGGCCACCATCGCTGTGGCCCATAGGCTGCGAGAAGCCGGTCATGGAAAGAGCGCAGCGACCGGACAGCCGTAGCCGGATCTACTAGATCTACTGGATCTATGGGGGCAGGGCTCGGCTTCGCCAGTTGCTGGGTCACGTCTCAAACCGCGACGACCAGCTCCTCTTCGAGGAGCTGGCGCTGAGATAACTCGGCATAGTAGCCGTTTTTGGCAATCAACTCGTCGTGCGTTCCCAGCTCGACGATGCGGCCGGCGACCAGTACGGCAATCCGGTCAGCATGCCGGATGGTGGAAATGCGATGGGAAATAAAGATAGTGGTGCGGTCTTCCATCAACCTTTGCAACTCGCCGAGGATCTGCTCTTCGGTATAGGTATCGACGCTCGAGAGCGCGTCGTCGAGGATAAGGACCCGCGGGTCGCGAAGGAGGGCACGAGCGATCGCTGTACGTTGCTTCTGGCCTCCCGAGAGCGTAACTCCCCGTTCACCCACGAGAGTTGCGAAGCCGGCAGGGAACTCCTCAAACTCGCGGCGGATGTGGGCCGCTTCCGCCGCCTCGAGCACCTGGCTGTCGGTAGCTGATTGCGTTCCAAAAGACACGTTCCCCCGGATGGTCTCGCTAAAGAGAAAAGTCTCCTGAGGAACGAAGCCGATATTGGCACGCAGAACGTGGAGTGGATAGTCGCGGATGGGGCGGCCGTCGATCAGGACGCTTCCCGGGGCTGCATCGTAGAGCCGTGGAATTAAGTTGACCACGGTTGACTTGCCGGAGCCCGTCGGCCCCACGATAGCAAGGCTACTGCCCGCTGGAATCTTCAAGGAGAGAGAATGCAGTACTTCAACTTGCTGCCCCGTTGAATCGGTGTAGGCAAAGGAGAGGTTGCGGAATTCGATCTCTCCGCGAAGCCTGAAGTCCTGGGAAATTGCGGGATCCGCGGCCGCGTCGTCGATCGTTGGTTTTTCGGCCAAAAGCTCATCAATGCGGATTACCGAAGCCGATCCGCGTTGCACCAGGTTTACCACCCAGCCAAGCGCGATGATAGGCCACGTCAGCATCACCAAATAGACGTTGAATGCGACAAAATCACCCACGCTGATGCGATGGGTTAGCACCTCGTGGCCACCGGCCAGCAGCGTGATGGCGCCGGCGAGTCCAAGAACGAATTCTAGCGTTGGCCAAAGCATTCCCATGAGCTGCACCAGCCGGAGGCCACGGCGGATGTTCTCCTGGTTGGCTTTCTCAAAAGAGTCGATCTGCGCTTCTTCCTGGACAAAGGCGCGCACCAGCCGCGCTCCGGAGAAGTTTTCCTGAGCTTGGGCTGAGATCTCGGAAAACATAGCCTGGATCCGCTCGAAGCGGTCATGGATCTTACGGCCCAGCGTCTGCACAAGAATGCTTGCCAGCGGCAGCGGCAAGAGCGCGACAAGTGTTAGGAAGGGGCTGATCCTGAGCAGGAAGAACAAGGCTCCGACGGAAAACAGCACCGTGTTGGCGCTATACATGATGGCTGGGCCGAGGAGCATGCGAACGGCGTTCAAGTCGTTTGTCATGCGAGCCATGATGTCCCCGGTTCGATGCTCCTGGAAGTACGCCGCGGGCTGCCGCTCTAAATGACGAAATAGATCGTTGCGGAGATCGAACTCGATCTCGCGCGAGATGCCGATAATGATCCAGCGCGTCAGAAACAGGAAGATGCCCTTAGACACGGAAATACCGACGAGCAATCCGGCATAGAAGAGAATTTTTTGTCGCGTGACCCCGTGGTTCAAGTCATCGATCGCGACCCGAATCACCTGGGGAAACAAGATCCAGATGGCATTCGAGAGAATGGCCACAATTCCGCCCCAGAAAAAGTCGCGCCGGTAGCGGCGCAGATAAGGGAACAAAGGTCGGAACGAGGTGAACATTATGCTTCCTATTGTATTGCGGGCGGGGGCACGGGGGGCTATAGAGTCTGAGCGGCGAATAACAGCCTCTAGGTCGGAGTTCGCAGAAGCAGATAGCCGCCGGCAAGGGCAAAGAGCAGGTCGGGGGACCAGGCGGCGACCATGGCCGGCAACATATTGACATCGCCCAGCGCTTCAAAGGTCGACGCGATCATCCAATAGCAAATCGCCAGGCCGATGGCCGCGGCAATCCCGGTTAGCGAACCACGTTTGCCCATCGACAGGGCGAAGGGCACCGCCAAGGCTGCCATCACAAGGGTGATAAGCGGGAAGGCGAGCTTGCGATTGAGCTGAACGCTGAGCCTCTTGGTATCAAATCCGCTTTGCCGGAGATCGCGAATATAGCGATCCAGCTCGCCGAAGCTCATCTCTTGAGATTGCCGGGCCTCCTTCTTGAAGTATTGCGGCTCTTCGACGATCTCCGGGAAACTCTCGACATTGAATTGGCTGTAGCTGCTCACGGCTTCGCCTTCAAAATGCCGCTCCCACCCTTGCTCGAAAACCCATTGATTGAGCTGCGGCTCCCAGTGCGCGCTCGAGGCAAAGATACGGCGCGAAAGAGAGAAGTTCTCCGGATTGAACTCAAAGACGGAGATGTTTGCAAATCGATCATGATCGGGATCGAAAAACTGGTAGTAGAAGATCCGGCCGGGTTTGCCGGGCTCTTCCTTTCCGAAGATCCATTGTTGATCGGGGCGAAGGAATGTCTGGGCGGGCGTTCCCTTGATCACGCTGCGCAACGCCTCCTGGCGCCTGTTGGCCGTCGGCAGGTAGGATTCATCGAACAAAAACAGCGCAACCGCCAACGTGGCGGCGATAACCAGGACGGGCACCACAACACGATAGAGACTAATGCCGGTCGCCTTCATGGCGGTCAGTTCGTTGGTTCGGGTGAGAATGCCAAAGGTGATCAGTACCGCCACCAGCACGCCCAGCGGAGTGATGGTGTAGATCATGCTGGGCGTGAGATTGATCAGGTACTCGCCGACGGTGACCAGAGGGGTGCGGTTGCGAATAATGTCGCCGAGCAATTCAAAGAGAGTAAAGACCAGCATCAGCATCACGAAGCTGACGAGCACCATCGCAAAGGTCGTAATGAACTCGCGCAGGATGTAGTCGTCCAGGATCAGCGGAAAGTGTCCGCGACCGTGGCGATCGCTCTTTGTTGTGGGAGCATGCTTGCTATTGGCCGCCGCGGGTTGCGCTCTCTTGAAGCGGCTGGTGAAAGACGCCAGGCGCAAGGCGAGCCCTCCTCCTGTCGCCATCCCGCGCAGCAGCAGAAGGCCGAAGAGCGCGAAGAGGATATTCGCCGACCACACGCCGGCGAAGACCGGTAGCTTTCCCTCGCGGGCAAGCGCGACTCCCGTCGAAAAGACGAAGTAATAGATGAAGACAAGCGCGATCGAGAGTACAAAACCGGCGCTCTTGCCTCCCCGCCGCGAAGAGATGCCAAGCGGCACTCCGATCAGCATCAACACGATACAGGCTGCCGGATACGAAAAGCGCTTATGCAATTCGATCATGTACCATCGGCCGCCCGGCGCACGGGCCCGCGCGAGGAGCTCGCGGTTGGTCATTGCAAGGATCGGGATATTGCTGTGTCCGATATGAGGGTCGTCCTGCGCGCCGACCGCAAGCGGAAGCTCGGATTCGGTAAATGTCGAGACCTGATATTGCCCGGTGCCGCTTGTGTTCACGAGCTCATGCTCGGTGCCGTCACGCAAGCGCATGATGAGCGTCTGATCTCCACCGTTGACGACGGTAGCCTGCTCCGCGGTTGTCACCTTGGGGGCTACCGGTTGGCTCACGTCCGCGAGGAAAATGCGCTGCCATTGCGCGGCTCCCGCGCCGGCACGAACATCCTGCACATACAGCACATAGTTCTTGAAGTCTTCATAGAAAACGCGTGGCTGGACTTCAAAAGAGATCTGTTGGTCCTTCAACGAGTTTTCCGTCGCAAGCAACGCCGCGGTCGCCTTAGGAGCCAGATAGAGTGAATTGACGAGCGAAACCGCCCAGGCAAGGATTGCGATTGCCGAGACTACCCGGACAAACGTCCAAACTCCGATGCCCGAGGCGCGCATGGCGGTAATTTCGCTGTCGGCGGCGAGCCGGCTCAGCCCAAGCAGGACCCCGACCAGTACGGCCATCGGGATCGTGACAATAAAAGTGTTGGGCAGGGTGAACAGGAGCACCTCTAGAACGCCGCTGGTGGACGAGCTGTTACGAACAGCCATTTCAAGAAGTTGGCCAATATCCTTCATGAAAAGGATGAACGTAAACAGAAGGCCCCCAATGAGGGCATGAGAGAAAATCTCGCTCCAGACGTAGCGGGTGAGAATGCGCACAGTGTTAAGCCTAAACCGTTTCTACTGCTCGATTGCCAAGGAGCCGCGCCTCGATCGCTGTCGCGGGCAAAGCCGCTCCCGAACAAAGCTAGATTATCAGTTTCGCTGGGGCGGCTTGGCGCCCGCTGTTATCGCCGCAGGAACTGGCTAGCCTACGGGGTTACTGGCGCAGGGCCTTCGGTCTCCGGCAGAAACCGGTAGCCGATTCCCCGCACCGTCACCAGAAAGACCGGCGCAGCGGGGTCGTCTTCAATGTAGCGGCGGAGACGGACAATGAAGTTGTCGATGGCGCGGGTGTCAGTGTCCTCGCGCACTCGCCAGACCTGCTCCAGCAACTCCTTGCGCGAGATAATGCGCCCCGGGTTGCGAACCAGATATCGGAGCAGGTCGGACTCCATCAGGGTCAAGCGAACGACCTTGTCGGGGCCGGTGAGCTCGAGCGAATCGAAATCGATACTTCTCCCCGCGAAGTTGAAGGACGAGGGCGCTTCGATCGCCGGCAAGGGGTCACCGGGAGTAGGGCTCCGCTCCGGTCGCGGCCAAGCCATGCGGCGCAGCAGGCCCTGCAGCCGGGCGAGCAGCACGGAAAGGTCAAAGGGTTTGGCCAGATAGTCGTCAGCGCCGGCGCCGAATCCGAGAAGAATATCTTCCGAGCGGCCGCGCGCGGTAAGCATGAGGATCGGGATATAGTTTTGCCGGGCACGGAGCTCGGCGGCAACGGAAAAGCCATCCCGGCCGGGCAACATAACATCCAGGATCACGGCATCGATCGGTCTCGAAGCAAGGATTTCGAGCGCGGTCTCGCCATCAGCCGCCAGTTGCGCCTGATAACCTTCCGCGCGAAGGTTAAAGAGCAGGCCCTCGGCTAGATGGGCCTCGTCTTCGACGACCAAAATGGTCATCTCCTGGCTCATGCGTGCGTCTCCGCCGGATCTTCGACTGGGGTAAGGGCGTGCGGCAACTGCAGCAAGATGGTGGCGCCCCGTCCTTCGCCAGGCGATTGGGCAAAAGCGTCGCCTCCGTGCTGCCGCGCAATCGTGCGAACTAAAAAGAGCCCCAGCCCCGTGCCCTTGACCTTGAGAACATTGCGCGCGGGAACGCGATAGAAACGCCTGAAAATGCGCTTCAAATGCGCAGGTGCGATGCCCAGGCCCTGATCTGTCACCGAGAGCATGATCCATGCCTCGCCTTCCAAGGAGAGTCGCACGTCGATGTGCGGCGTAGGCGCCGAGTACTTGATCGCGTTGTCGAGGATGTTGAGCACCGCTGTGTGCAGATCGTCCGGGTTTCCCCGCACACCCAGCTTATGGCGATGTCCCATGGTGGTGAAGGTGATCGTGCTTGGATCGAGGTGATAGCGCTGCAGCGCGGTATGGATCGAGTCGCGGACAACTTCGTCGAAAGCGATGGGCAAACGAACTTGGTTGCCCGTCCGTTGACCCACTTCTCCTGCCTTGAGCACCTGTTCGACCGTGGCCAGCAGACGTTGAGTGTCGGCGAGCATGATCCCGTAAAACTCGCGCCGCTTGGCTTCCGGCACTTCCCGGCTCTGCAAGGTTTCCAGATAGAGACGTATGGAGGTAACCGGGGTTTTGAGCTCGTGTGTGACAGCGTTCAGAAAGCTGTCGTGGCGTTCGTTCTGGTGCACCTCTCGCACCAGGAAAATGGTGTTGAGAATCACCCCTCCAATCAGCAGCAAGAAGAAGGGAATTCCTATCAACAGGGGAATCAGGCGCCGCCAGTTGACGATGATCCATGTGACATTGAGGGTAAGGGCAACGGCAACGAGGCAGGCACCCAGAGCGATGAAGAGATACATCGCCCGCCTGCGCCTCGCGATACGCATATCCGCCGGAAAACCTCCACCTAAGTATAGCGGCGACTGCACTGCCCGGGACCCTAGCGTGCGCCAGGCACATCTATACCGCGAAGGAGGTATCTCCTTTGCAGCAACAGTTTTTTCTCAATGGGTGTTCCCTCCATCCCCTCCGCCTGCCTTCTAGGGGAGGTGGGGAAGGCCGAGCAAAAACAACCAAAACAAAAGGGGCGAGCATGTGCTCGCCCCTTCTGATCCATTCAAAGAGAAATCTTATGATGCCCCAGAGGGCCGCGGATCGTGCTGGTCGAACTTGGCGACATTGACATTTTTGGCTAAGCCAAGCTTCTCGAGCACCCAGATGCCATAGTAGTTTGGATCGAATTCGTACCACATCAATCCGTGCCGGACGGAAACGGGATGTGCATGATGGTTATTGTGCCAGCCCTCGCCCCCGGTGAGCAGAGCCACCCACCAACTATTGCGCGAATCATCGTGGGTAGGGAAGCGCTTGGAGCCCCACATGTGCGTGGCCGAATTCACCAGCCAGGTGGAATGGAGGCCAAGGGTGACGCGAAGGAAGATGCCCCAAAGAACGCAAGACCAGCCTCCCCAGGCGAGCAGCACCAGGCCCATCACAGTCAAGGGAACATAGTGATATTTGCTCAGCAGAACGTGAACGCGGTCCTTGGCGAGATCGGGAGCGTAACGGCTGAGCAAACCGGTTTCCCGATGCAGCGAGGCGCCTGACATAATCCAACCAGCATGAGACCACCAGCCGCCATCGTGCGGAGTGTGAGGATCGCCGGGGCGATCGGTGAGCTGGTGATGAACACGATGCGTCGCCACCCAGGCGATGGGTCCGCCTTCAAGAGAAAGGGTGCCACACAGGGCAAGAAAATATTCCAGCCACTTCGGTGTCCGATATCCTCGATGGGTCAGCAGACGGTGATAGCCCATGCCGATGCCAACATTGATCGCAAAGAACCAAAGCACCGCGAAGGCGATGAGCCCTTTCCAAGTGAACATAAAGAGCGCGACGACGGCGAGCAGATGAAAGATGACCATCACCGAGGTGGTCTCCCAGTTCCGCTGGGTACAGGTTGCGCGGCCGAGGACCGGAGTCGCTCGCTCTGGAGGAAGCGCGGTCCGCTCTGCCGACGTGTCCGCGTGGATCGCGGATAGAGGCGCGCTACTGGGGGCAGAAGAGACTTCTATGGTGTCGATGGGGGTCATTGAGCCGAATCCTTCTCCAACGAGTCGTACCCGTGGTCAGGCTCAAGAAGGTGCAACGCACAGCCTGTAAGTCCGAAGCTAACAGGCGGAGAACGGTCTGTACGTAACAGTTTTGTAATGGTGGCACAGAGGGCCGCGAGAGGCCTGTCACTATTGACAGTCGCTAAAAGCGACGGGCGCTAGAAGCGATGCACCCACCTCGAGTTGCCAGGAACGTGTTCCCACCCAGGCACATTCCCTTCGGGCGTTTTCGCCGGCGCAATCACGGCGACCGCTCCGGATTGCTTAAACAGCTGCATGATCTTGGCCTGCATCTGGGGCGAGGCGTCCCAGAAGGGTTCTCCGCCAGCGTCCGGGCTCATTCCGTGATGTCCATACCAGTGGTCCACGCCGGCAACGGGATGGGGGTCATAGGGGACGCCGCCCAATTCAGCGACGATCCGTAGGCCGTTCAGATAAGCCCAAGTGCAATGGAGATTCGGTCCACCGATCACGCCCACTTTGTCGCCCGCCTTCAGACCGTCTCGCTTGAGGTAAGCAGCGAGCTGCCACTCGCTATTCTCGGTATAGGGTTGGCCGTGGAGCGCTCTTTCATAAGCGTCGCCGTTCGCATTCCAGAGAGAGCCAATGGCCGTCAAAACGAGGATTCCCAGAACGGAGCCTCGCAACGCGCGGGAAAGAGGTTTTTTGCAGGCGCAAAGGGAGACGAAGGGAAGCAGTGCGAAACAGCCCAAAAATGAGGCTACATAGCGATCTTCAAGATGAACCCAAATATAAAGGCCAACCGCGAGCAGCGGCGGAAGGAAGAATGCCCAATAAGAGACGGTTCGATCGAGCCACTCACGGCGAAAGGGAATCAGAAACCACAAGGCGAGAATAACCGCCAGCATCACGTAAGAGATGGGCTGCCGGTAAAGAACTTGAGCAAGGAAGTAGATGTTGCGGACGACGGCGAGAGCCTGGTACTTCGGACTGAAGAAATGCCGGTATCCCTGGTACCAGTAAACGATGTGGTTATAGGGTGGATAGGTGTTGTGAAAAGGCTCGGCGAACTCAAAGAAAGGCGGGTCCTTGAGCAGCATCCGCGTTGGATGCAGCGGTGTTCCGGAACCCGGAGGCCCACCTTGCCAGTTGGTGAATTGGGGCAGCAGATTGACATGGAAGGCGTAGTTTAGAGAGCCTGACTCGCCAAAAGTGGGGTATCCAACTGCGCGGGAGAGACCGATCGCATAGGGAAGCACACAGAGTGCGAAAATGACGCCCGACAGCACCGGCAGGAAAAGGTTCTGTCTTTTGCGCCAGACAGCGATGAGCGTGACCAGCAGAACGATCGCGGAGATCGGGAGAAAGATCACCTTGACCAGATATCCGGCGCCCAGAATCAAACCGAGAAGGATTGCGATCGAAGTTCTTGGCTTTCGCAAAAAGCGGATCATCGTACCCATGGCGGCAAAGAAGAGTCCGTCCACGAGGGGATCGGGGCCGACGCGGGATGCGCCGTTGATGCACAGATCGGTCGAGACGAAGATGCAGAGGCCCGCGACAAAGAGGAATATTTCTTTGGAACGCAGTCCGGAGGCCGAGGAGGCCGCGAGATCGGGAAAAAAGCTCCGCAGCAGGTAGAGGAACGCCAGAAACGTGAGGAGCAAAATAGCATCGTTCACAACGTGAACCGCGAGCCATTCTCCCCCTGCATCCGGCGCAAAGAAGGGACGAACGATCGCGATGAGAAAGGGATAGCCGCTGCTCCAGAGCGCATTGAATACAAGACGCCAGTCGTGCTTGGGAAAGGCTCTCGCGATATCCAGATAGGAGACGGCATCGGCTGAGTAGTCTGCCCTTTGGTACCAGCCTTCAATCGCCCCTAACACCAGTACAAGCAGAGCCGAACAAATCTGAAGGACATGGAGCGTAGTGCGCTTACCGGCCTGTTTTTCCAGACCTTCGACCTTGGTTACCACGTCATCGCGTGGCTCTGTCATAGACTCGAGCATTATTGCCCTGGCGGCTCTCTCCCGCAGAAGTTTTTTCGGCTTTACCCCCAAAATTATTAGATCGTGGCGGCAATGTGCAAGATCACGTACAGGGATTCTCTAGTAACCCCACAACGCGACAAGTGAATAACAGCCTCTAAGCCTGCCATCTGCCGGTTATGATAAGGCCATGCGACTTTTGGAAGTAGTCGTGGTTGGCTTGTTGTCGACCGGCGCGGTCTGGAGTCTCATTTATGGTAACCGCGGTAGAGGCATTTTATCGATTTTTTTTGGGCTGGATCTCATCGCGCTCCTCTTCCATCTGGTCCTCGAAGGCGCGCATTGGCAAATGGCGCCGGCGTATCTCGGAGTGATTGTTTTCGCGGGGCTGTTCTTCTTGAGGAAGCCGACAGGCTCCATGCTGACCGTTGGTGCATGCATCATCATTTTCCTCGTTCTGCTTACTTCTTCTCTGTCTGCAATTCTTCCAATGTTCCGTCTGCCCCGGCCTACGGGTTCTTATGCCATCGGGACGCAGGTCATGTATATGGTGGATCAAAACCGGAACGAAGACGCCGCTCCCGGGCTCGGGCATAAACGGGAGCTGATGGTTCAGATCTGGTATCCCGCGGGCGCTTCGCGCAATCCATATGCTCCTTACCGCAGACGTCAGGAAACAGACTTGCGTTCCTCCTACCAAAGCGTTCTGCCCACACACTCCCGATGGAACGCTCCCATCTCCCCAGCGGGAGGCGCCTTTCCGGTGTTGCTATACAATCCGACCTGGAATGGCCGCCGTACGGTGAACACCTACCTGGTTGAGGACCTGGCGAGCCACGGATTTGTGGTTGTTGGCATCGATCACACATACAACTCCGAGCCTGTGGCTTTTCCTGACGGCCGTGTGGTCCACGACATCGTGGTGAAGGAGATGGACTTCACAGATAACAGCCCGCAGACCGTGGAAGCAGCCGCCCAAAAGGAGCAGATCAAGGAAACCGCAGACGACATCTTCGTGCTCGACCAGCTGGAGGCGATGAACGATGACCCAAAGAGCGGCTTCCACGGGCGATTGGATACGGACAACAGCGGTGCATTCGGCCACTCGTTCGGGGGGTCTGTATCAGCTCAGGCGGCCTATCGGGACCCTCGCATTCACGCGGCGCTGGACCTGGACGGCTCCCTTTTTGGGCAGGTGCAGAGGCAGGGGTTACAGAAGCCGTTTATGTTCATTGAGGAGGATACGTATGGCCCTCTACCTCCATCTCTGGACCTGAGCCGGTTGCCCAATGGGGCTCGCGTAGACTTGGCCCTGGATCAGAACGATGATTCGATGTTCGAAAAGTCGGACGGCATTCGTATTCGCCTGCACGGCAGTACGCACTTCAGCTTTACCGACAGAGCCATCTTCTCTCCGATCGAATCGCTATCCCATGCAGGAGGAAAGATTCCTCCGCGGCGGGAATTTTTCATCATTCGCAGCTATGCCCTGGCCTTTTTTGAGGAGAGCTTGGAAGGAAAGGCCAGCCCCTTACTCGATTCTCAAACGAGCCCATTTCCGGAGGCGTCTTTTGAACGTAGCCGGTCTGCGACAAGGTAAGGGGGGTTAGTGTCAATGCGGTCTATCCGCAGAGTGATTCCTCTCCTCCTTGTCAGCATTCTGCTGTGGCTGCCGATGGGATGCCGGCTTTTCAAAGCGGATCCCAAAACCGCGTTTCTCGGTGATTCGATTACCCAGGGATGGTCTTATCCGCAAGCGAACTTTGGGGTCTTTGGCAATACCACTGCACAGATGCTCGGGCGGTTTGGGGCAAGCATTCCGGGGCATCACTACACGCAGGTCGTGATTCTTGGGGGGACGAACGATGTTTTGCTCGGTGTCGATCCGAATGTCACCACCCGCAATCTCGCCGAACTCGCGGCCGAGACGGTTCAAGCGGGCGCCCAACCGGTTCTATGCGAAATTCCTCCCATTTTCCATAGCTTTGTCAAGACCGACAACAAGGATTATTCGGAACAGGTTCGTGCCCTGAACGAAGGGATCGTGCGCCTGGCTGCCGCACATCATTGGAAACTCGCCGACTACTACCATCCAATGCTGGGACACCGGTCATATTCCTCGGACGGAGTTCACATGAAGCGCAGAGGATACGCCATCATGGAACTGGAGTACCTACGGGCGGCGCCAGCTTCTTAGGACTTTTTGCTTGATTGACAACTCAATACTTAGGAACGAGGAAAGAGGGTGCGGAGAACCGGCACCGGCCCATATTTGCACAGAAGGCGAAACGGGCGCAGGAGCGGTGCGCACTTGGGATGGAGATGGTGCCGCGCAGCCCATTGATAGTCTTGCCTGGTGGGCAGGAAGAACCGGAAACGCTGCCTCCAGCGATGTCCGGGATTGTCGGCAAGCTCGAGGTAATGGCTGGCATCATACACAGAGGTCGTCGGATCGGCGACGGTAGCGAGAATTCCATCCGCGATGGCGGCCGCCTTGGCAGCGAGCTCGGGCTGAGACCTGAGCGCGAGCTCGACGCCGTCTGGAAGCTTAACGCCGAAACTCCTTCGCGCGATTTCACAACTTGTGAGCAAAAGGTTCTTGAGTTGACGGGCGCTGGCCTGGTTGAGCAAGCTCGCCGCCTCGCTCTCATTCAGGGCTTTCAGGGCGTGGACCAGATCGAGGACCCAAATTAATTTGGCAAAGCGATGCTTCAGCCCGTGCAAGGAGAGATACAGAATTAAATCGATAGGCGCAAAAAAGTAGACGGGAGTGCCGCGGAATTGGATCGTTCGCGAGCGTGCCCACGCACCGCGAAGGTCGAAGCCGAGAGCGGAAGGTGCGGCGATTGCGAAGTGTAGCTCGACAAAGACTCCGTCGCGTTCAAAGTCGCGGTGATATTCGTCTGCCGCCCCGATGGGCGCAAAGCCGAGCGCGAGCAAGAGGGCCTCGGCTCGAGCAAACTCTTCCGGATATACCAGCAGATCGAGGTCGTCAGAGGGGCGAGACCATATATTTCCGTACAGGAGCTCAGCCAGGACCGGCCCCTTGAGGGGCATCACATCTATTTTGTGTCTTTCAAATTGCTCAAGCAGTCCTTCAAGTTCGCGGGTAAGAGAGAGCGAGAGAGCGCATCTGTCTCGAACGCGGTTGACAAACGATACCGGCAATTGACTTGGCCGCGAAGCCTGGAGAAGTGGGAGAACACCGTGGCTTTCAGCCAGCAAGAGAAGCGCATCCCAATCGAGCCCAGCAGGAGCGGAAACTCCGCCTTGGCCGAGAGAGGCGAGGAGAAACTCCGCCTCTTGCTTCATTCGACCGGCCACCGTAGCATCTCTTGCGGATCGAAGTATGTCGAGATCCAATCCACGATCTGGTTCGCTTCGCCGCGGACTCCCTTGATCGTAAAGGCATGCGACACGACGGCTTTGAGCGTTCGGAGCGCAGGCCCAGGAGACCTTCTTGCGGAGACCGTATTGTCCAGTATTCCGAGCAGGCCCTGGCCAGGGGAGAGATGTCTCGGGCGCCACTTTGCACCGGGCCTGTAGCTGCTTAAAACGATCAACGCGACCGGGAGCGGCACGCATCCGGCGACGCCTCCAAGCTGCTCAACGGAATGCTTGGTTTGACGGCGGCTGCCATTTTCTCTGATCTGTAAAGGTTGCGCATAGGGATGCACGAGGCCATGTTGATCGAGCACCGCAAATTCATCTGAGTAGTAGGTGGCGCCGGCGCGGACGAGATTCGCGACCAGGGTTGTTTTGCCGGAAAAGCTTCGTCCAGGGATTAAGATGGCGCTTCCGCCCCAGCCAACCACACCCGCATGAACAAAGACTCGTCGATGAGTCATTTCGGCAACATGCAGGGTCACTTCGGATTCAAAAAGCTCGAACAGCTCGCGCTTGTCCGGGCTACAGAGGAGTTCTTTGCCGTTGCGAAAGAGCCTGAAGTTACAAGCACCGTCCGCCGCAAGATAGTCTTCGCAGAAGATGGAGTAGAGACGCTCTACCGTGCTCGAAGACGACCGTTTCCATCCTACCGGCAGATAATCCAGGCATTCATCTAGAATCTCGGATCGATTCGCGCGTATCCCAACCCGCACACCATAGGCGATAAACGAGAGTCCAGCGCTCCACGCCAAGCCATCGAGCCGGGAGCGGCCGCGACGCAGCTTTAAATTCGGAATAGCCTGCAAGTCTACCGGACTTGCTTGAGCGAACGAGATGCTGGTAGACAAGTTTTATCCCTGGTGGAGATTTAAGCGATACAGAGAAATTCGGCCCGCACGCAACTGCAGCTGAGCGAAGGCTTCGCTAACCGGACTGTTCGAATCGACGAATTGACCGAATTGAGTCGAATCAATTCGATCAGTCCAGTCAATTCGGTCAGTTCGCTGAGCGAAAAGCCAAACTGGAGGGGGGAAGGGCGCAGTCTTCCAATCCTCTGCGACCACAGGAGAACTTTATGGGATCCGAGCCCCCGCGTCAATAGATGTTTCAAATGCAGGATCCCCCCTCGGAAGATGATTCTGCGGCAGTTGCCCCCGTACCCTCATTGCAGGCTGGAGGGCTGCCAGCCGCCAGGAGACAAGGCCCTCCAAATGAAAGAGACAAAGGAGCCCTCGAGCTTTAGAAGAATTTCTCGAGCCAGTCCCAAAACCCTCCATGGGATTTTGGGCCGGAAAGCTGACTGCTTGGCGGGGTATTAGGCGGCGTGCTCGAGGCGTGCGCCTCCGCGGGATGGACGAACAACACGGTGACCAGCGGGACCGCCATGGCGGCTCCCGTCCCCATCTTCTGCAGCAGTTCCCGGCGGGTAACGCCGGCGCCAGCGGGGAGCGCCGTAGACGGCGCCAACAACCCATCTTGTGCCAGGAGATCCAGAGCAAACCAGATCACCTCTTCATCCGCAGGTTTGTTCCAGTGTTCTCTCAACAGGTCTGTCATTTGAGCGACCGTCGTCTTACCGTCGCAATGGCGCCAGACGAAGGCCGCTGTTGGGTTGAGGCAAAATGCTTTGTTTCTATCCGGGTCGAAAATCATGAGCTCATCCGGCAGCTGCTCAAGAATTAGCTTGTCTGACTCCAGGCGCCGTGGCTTCTCTTGCGTTGGATTTTTCATTTGGTGGTCATCCTCCAGGGCAGTAATGAACGAGCTGCTCGGCTCGGCAGCAGTCTGTCTCGAAGACAGTATTTCGAAATCTACATCCAAGCAAAGCAATCAACCCGAAGGCAGCGCTAGCGGGTTTTTGAAAAGATGTCACTCAGAGCCTGCTCGTCAACGAGCGCGGTGGCGGTGCACTCGAAAACAATGGCAGCTTCAAATTGATTGGGGGAAAGTCGAAAGCTTTTGCTAGAAACTTTATCGACCAAACCCGACTCTAGACGCGCCAACCGTGAATGGTCAAGAGGTGAAGATCACACCGATGGCAGGTTACTTTACAAGGACAAGGAGTTACTCAGACTCCACAAGTAACTAGGGTAAACACGGTTTCAATCGATTGCGCGCCTGGAAAGAAGTAGCTTGTCCTGAAATGGGAAGGTTCTTATGTGCTGACCTCTGACATGAGCGCTCGTGAGATTCGATTTGGTACTTGACTGTTGCATGCAATCGAAAAGGTTTGACATTGCCTGACATAACAGGCTCTAGGAAATCGACGAGGGCAAATGACTTTCCAGGGTAGCCGCAAGCGCGCGCACATTGCGTTCGAGGTTATAGAACTCGAGTACGCGGCGCCGTCCAGAGATGGCGAGGCTTCGCCGGAGCTCGACATTGACAATGAGGCGCTCGAGCGCCGTGACGAGACCCTCGTGCGACGATGGGGGAACAAGCAGGCCGTCCAGACCATCTCGAATCAGCTCGGGAATCGCCGCCACATAGGTACTCACGCAGGCGATTTCCATGGCCATGGCCTCCATCAGCGCCACCGGCAATCCTTCCGCGAAGCTGGCCAGGGCGAAAATATCCGCTTGGCCAAGCAACCTTCGCGTTGCTTCATGGTTGCGGGCGCCTTCCAAGATAATCGAGTTACCCAGTTGCTGTTCCGAGATGAAGGCCTCTAGCCGGCCGCGGTCGGCACCATCGCCGATGAGCCGCAAGCGTAGCGGGTATCCCTTCCGCAGCAGCTCGGCGACCGCACGCAATAGAACGAGCTGCCCCTTGGTTGAAACAAGCCTTCCCACACAGACAATCTCGACCACCGACTCATCTCGGGGAGAAGGATCCGGGGCGAAGATGTTCGGATCGACGCCCAGGCGCAAAACATGCAGCTTGTTCCAATGCGCCGGGTCGCAAATCTTCATAACCTGGCTGCGGCAGTAATCGCTGATGCACAGGACGAATCGCGCCCGTTCCACTTTGCGGCGGAGATGCGACTGATTGACGTCGTAGAACTCGTCGGGGCCATGGATCATGATCGAGTAGGGGAATTCCCATGCGATCGATGTCAGCATTCCCACGGTCGCGACCGATCCACCGAAGTGAACGTGCAGATGATTATGGCGACGCCGTTCAAGCCAGTCACCCAGGATCAAGGCCTCTACCAGGTAGAACAGTGCGTACCCGCTGGTGTAAAGATTCCAAGGATCCAGCCCGAGCACGGCCCGTAGACCGCGAAATACGACGAGCGGCCGGGTGAAGAGGATCTTCACAAGCAGCATCATGATCCGCAGGCGATTCATCGCCTTGACGTAGAAGGTTCCTTCGAGCTCCCCTGTCTCTCGCGCCGTGACACCATCGCGGGGCGCATCGGGCGTGTTGATCGAGGCAACGTCTATGGTAAAACCGAGTTTTCTGAGCTCGCTGATCTCATTCAAGAGAAATGTGTGTGAAACCGCCGGATAGCTGCTCAACAGGTAAGCAAGCCGCCGCCCCTCGATGTTACAGGGAGTGCGGGCAGGATCTGTAACGGAGGCAGTCATATTCATCAGTAAGTCAGGAATGGTCAATTTGGCATCCGTCCTCAAGAACAGGCGGCCGCCAGGTGCGTACTAAGATGCCGCGCCGTGAAGTCGGAGCCGAAAGCAAAACGCAGCATCGGACCGAAGCTATTCGCGGCGGCAAGGCCGACAAAATAGAGACCCGGGACCGAAGACTGGAAATCCGCAGAGAGGACCGGAGTATTCCCGACCGATGCGACGCCGGCCCGAATCCTCCCGTCGAGAAATGTCAATCGTTCAAGATCGGGCCTGTACCCGGTCGCGGCGATAATGTGGTCGGTCTCATAGAGCTTTTTCGTGCCATCCTTCGCTACCAGATGCAACCGGACCCGATTGCCATCCGGCTCCGCCTCTGCGATCGAGTAGCCCAGGAGAAGGGGGACTTGGCCCATGACGCGGTTCTTCATCGGCCAACCGGCGGCGGGACGAAGGTGAGTACGAACGATCTTCAAGCGGAGTGCGAGGGGCAGCCGGTGAAAGAGCAAGGGCGCATCCGTATAGAAGCGCGAACGCAGCCCGGGGCCGATTCCCGACTGGGGATGACGCAGCCGCTTCCAAAGCCCGCGCGGCTTGGCGCCAGGAGGATCATGAAAAACAAGAGAGGAAGCACGGGCAAGCAGCGTCGCATCGGCGCCCGCCTCGTGTAGAAGGGCGACCAGGTCGAGGGCCGAGGCGCCCGATCCGAGGACCGTCACATTCCTGCCCCGAAAACACTCGGGCTGGCTGTGCGCCGAGCTGTGAGAAAGGAGCCCGGCAGGCAAGTGCCGGAGTTGCGGCGGCAAATAATCGAAATGGCGAATGCCGACCGCCAGCACAACTTTGTCGGTCTCGACGATTTCGCCGCTGTCGAGGGTTACGGAAAATCCAATTCTAGCCGGGCTGATGGCAACCACCTGCCGGTTTTCAAGCTCGGGAACTATCTTTTTTTGGAAGGCGACCCCATAGGCGGTGAAGGTCTCGAGCGGAACGGGGATTTTTGTATCGTTATAGGCGAGCCCCGACTCCCGGCAATAGTGCTTCAGCGTAAATGAGGATGTAGGATCGGATAGGCTCGATGCAAAGCCGTCCGACTTGAGAACCATGCCCTTGGGCATTTGCTCCCGCCAGGTGCTCATGGGAATGCCAAAGATGCGAAAGCGAAGGCCTGCCGCTTTGACATGCGCCGCAATCGATAACCCGTAAGGGCCTGCGCCCACGATAATCACTTGGAGACGGTCGTGCATTGTTCCCTTTTTTCTCTCCATTCACTCTGGGATGCCAGAGGCTTGTATGGCTCCATTTTGAGGCAGCGAGATGTTCCCGCTACTAAGCAATCAACAATTCGCGAAACCGAGGTAATCGCCCCGGTGGCCTCGCCGATTTTCCAGATGCGTCCGCACCCCTTGTTTTTTGCGGAAGGCCATGTAGTATCGCGATCACGTCGTGCAATTATGCTGGGCCAGATTTGAAGCAAATCGAATACTGATGAGACCTAAGGTTTTACTGGCTACAACCAACCGTTGGTTCGCCGTGGCACGACTGGCGATGAGCCTCGCAAATGCCGGCTTAACGGTCGAGGCGGTTTGCCCGAGCGATTCTCCGCTCTCAAAAATCAGTGCCGATCTCCGACGTTATCCCTTCCGGGCCCTCTTCCCACTTGCTTCGATGAGGGCTGCCATTACGGCAGCCGAACCCGCTCTGGTGATTCCATGCGACGACCTCGCCAGAGTACACCTTCACTCTCTCTATCGGCGTGAGCAGCGCAAATATGGCTCTGCAGGTTCCATTGCGACTCTCTTAGAACATTCTCTTGGCGATCCAGCAGGCTATCCGACCGTCGCGGCCAGGAGCGGTCTAATGGCGTTGGCGGAAGCAGAGGGCATCCGGATACCACCGACCGCGATCGTTCGCAGTCAGGGGGAGATGCACTCTTGGCTAAGCGCCCATGGGTTGCCCGCGGCTCTCAAGACGGATGGTACATCCGGAGGTGTTGGCGTGATGCTCGTCTACACCTTGGATGAGGCAAACCGCGCCTTCGCCGCCTTGCATACTCCACCTCTGTTGGCCAGGGCGGCAAAGCGCGCCTTGATCGACCAGGATCTCAATCTGGTGCTGCCGTGTTTGCTGCGCCGCCGGCCGGTGCTGAACGTCCAGTCCTTGATTCCAGGCTACGACGCGACCGCCGCGGTTTTCTGCTGGCAAGGGAAGGTGCTGGCCTGGATCGGTTTTGACGTTCTGCACACCTGGAACCCCAAGGGTCCTGCTTCCGTTGTCAAATTGAACGACAATCCGGAGATGGTCTCCGCCGCCGAGAAGATCGCAAGCCGGTTGAAGTTGTCTGGCCTCTATGGCTTCGATTTTATTATCGAAGAGGGGACAGGAAAGGCCTATCTCATCGAGATGAATCCACGGGCTACGCAGACATGCCACCTTCCGCTAGGTACCGGCCGCGACTTGCCAGCCGCGCTTTGGACGGCTCTTTCGGGAGAGCCGGCCGAGGAGACGAAAAGAGTCACCGACAAAAATATCATCGCTCTCTTTCCCCATGAGTGGCAACGAAACCCGGACAGTTCCTTCCTGCTTACCGCCTACCACGATGTTCCCTGGGAAGAGCCGGAACTTGTGCGGGCATGCATTGAGAGCCCACCGCAAGGCGGCGGTTGGTCATTCGAAGCGCTCGCCCAAGCCTCCTCAAAGCTGCCCTGGCATCGCTGACAGATTTTCCGTGAACTCGAGCCCTAAGCGGGCCGCTGAAAAACGAGTGAGTGGACAGCCAAGCATGCAAGATCTAGCGCGCCTCAGTGCCGGCCCACACATCCTTGAGCGCCTCGCTCGTTGCTTCGGCGCATTTTTCAACAAGATACTAGAAGCGTCATTTTTTCAGGGATCCAATTCTCAAGGATGGAGATGCCGAGCTGGTCTTCCGTTGAACGTCGATGGCGACTTCGGAGGTAGCAGAAGACCATGTGCTCATCCCTCCAACCACCAAGAGCAGGGGTAGAATCATGGCGCCGTTCAGTAGATTATCGATCGCCGACATGAGGATCGCCGCAGCCAACGCGTGACGGAGGTGGAACGCTTCGATGTCCGAGCGGGCGAGGGGGAACCAGACGACGCATGCTACAGGAAGCAGTTGCAAGCACTCGAGCGCGATCAATCCAAAGAAACCATACATGCCAAAGGCGAGCATCCACAACCCCCACGGCCGCATGGGAACGTCGCGCCACCAGTCCCATTCGCCGGAACCCAGGACAGGGTTTTTGAGTGCCGTGCCGACATGGCCCTCGTCCTGCTGCAGGCGCCAAGTCAGGGAGCCGCGTTTGATCTTTTGTAGGAATTGAGCGGCCCCATGCACACGAGGATTCTGTGCGACGAGGGTCTGCAAGGACACGACGTTCGTCAGGCGAAGGCCCGCGAAAAAGAGGATGCCGACCACCAGCAAGACGGTGACGACGCGGGGCAGATAGCGTTGGCTGACGAAAACAAACGGCAACAGGCCGAACAAGAGAAGGATGCTTCCGCCTGATTGGCAAAGGATGGTCACGGCAAAGAGCAGGGCCGCAACGAAAGCGATCGGCAGCTTGAGAACTCTGTCGACCGAGCGGCATCTCCAGAGCCAGACGGCGATCAAGGCCGAGGTGGCCATCCAGATGCCAAGCTGATTGCCGTTTTCAAGCAATCCAATTGGACGGTAGCCAAAATAGCGGTGCGCTTCTGTCCACCGGTAGGGCTGATATCCGTAAAGTCGCGCGTAAAGCTGGGGGCCGGTGAAGACCTCCACCAGGCAGACCGGGACATAGGCGAGACCGGCAATCACCAAGGCCTTGGCTGCCAGCCGAAGTGAATCGGTATCAGAGAAATAGACGCGGCCAAAGAAATATGGAGCCCCCCAGGCCAGGAGTTGATACGCCTCTCCCTGCAAACCCTGGTCGAGCACTGCGGGATTGGCGACTCCGGAGAAGAAAGGAACAGTGCACCAGGCCACCATGGGCAAATCCCAGAAGCTAAGCGAGAAGCGCCGATAAAACCTTCTATCGACGAACCAAACGCCCAACAGGCAACTCGCGCCAATGACCGTTGCTTTGGTGAGGAAGTAATCCGTCGACAGGGCAGAGGAGAGAATCCAATACGGAAAATCGGCGGTGGCGGGGGTGTAACTCGCAGTCGGGAGAAGCGCCCACCCGCCGAAAAAGTTGATCAGGATCGCCGTGCGAATGGGATAACGCCAAAAGAAATAGAAGCTGATCGGGAACCAGGCGAGCAGAGCGAGTCGAGGAGGAATCATCGTGCCGTCCCGAACCGAGCGAGAAGGTGCATCCAGATGGAGGGTGATTCATCATACCGCCGACGGGACAATGCGCGTTTCTCTCGAACGGTGCCGTCGCTGCCCGCTCCAAAGTTAATTAATAGGGTCTAGAGTTAAGGCGCCGCTCGATGGCGCACGATAGGAGCCGCCGGGATGCCGGCCACCGTTGTGTCGGCGGGCACGTCCTTGGTCGCCACCGCGTTAGCGCCGACCGTAGCGTGATCGCCGATGGTCACCCCGCCGAGGATGGTGACGCCGCGGCCGATCCAAACCTCAGAGCCGATCGTGATCGGCTTCGCGCCGTGGCTCGAAGCTCGGAGGCTGTGGCCGGGATCTCGATTATGGTTTGCATCCCTGATGCTCGTATACTCGCCGATCATGCTGCCCCTGCCGATGATGATTCCGGCCATGGCCACGATGTGCGTCCCGCGCGAAATCACCACATCGTCTCCGATTTCGATCAGTGCATCTCCCTGTGTCTCCAGGTGAAGGTCCGGATAAAGCAGCACGCCTTCTCCGAACCGGATGTTGCGGCTCCCAAATACTGAAATCCGGCCGAGGACGACCGCGGAGGCAGGCAGAGGGAGAGCAAGATCGGCAGCCAGGGAGGCATGCGCATACAAGCGGCGAAGATTCTCGCGCAACTGTTGTGTGCTCCGTAGAACGGATGACAGCGCGGCGCTCAGCTGAGATTTGATTTTGCGCTTCATGATGTAGTTCGAGCCCTTCTTCACCAGGGGCGCGGCGGGGAGACCCGGCCGCCTTGCGTCTCTCTCCAAGCGTGCTGCATGCAGAGGATGAGATTCTGATATTGCGCCAAGCGCAGCTTACGCCGCGGGTCGCCGCTAAAGCGGTTGCGCCATGCCGACAGTCTGTACAGTCCAAGTTCGAGCCATTTTGCCAGCCACACCTTAGCGCCATGATGCTTGCGGTAGTAAAGAAGCATACTGCGCATCCGCCAGCGTACCAGTTGCGCTCCGGAAGTTGACATTTCAAGGCTCTTGATCTGCCGTGACGACTCGCCACCGACGTGAATCACGACGATATCCGGCCAATACCAGATCTGGTAGCCTGCGTTCTTAACACGGCGGCAGAGATCGACCTCTTCGGAGTATAGGAAAAACTCCGGATCGAAGAATCCAACTTGGGCAAGCGCCTCCGAGCGAATAATGGAAAACGCTCCGGGAACCCAGTCCACCTCGGATGGGAGCATGGGATCGGCCCAGGTCCGATCGAAATGTCCGAAAAGACGCGACCTTGGGTATTTTGTAGCGAGACCCGTGAAGACGAAAAAATCGGTGAGGATGCTGGGAAACATGCGCGCGGAAGGTTGCCATGAGAGGTCCCGGCCGACGAGCCTTCCTCCTGCGAGAGCAGTCCGCGGATGTTGGTCCATGTGCTCGACGGCAAGCCGCAATGAGCCAGGACACAGAAATGCGTCGGAATTCAGCAGGACGAGATACCGTCCCTGAGCGATATCAAAAGCGAGGTTATTTGCCGCCCCAAAGCCGATATTGACAGGGCTGTGCACCAACCGCACCTGGGGAAATTCCCGCTCAACCATTTCCCGCGATCCATCGCTTGAGTTGTTGTCAACAACCAGGACCTCGACACGAAGTCGGTCTGATTCGCGGTCGACAGATTGCAGGCACTCGCGAAGAATGTCTCGGGTGTTGAAGGACACGATCACGATCGAAACATCAAAATTATCGGTCTTTCCCATATTTCATTCAGAGCTGGCTGAAATCAGACTCGTGCGTGATCGGCAAACATAACTTTGCAAAGTGTACTGGCAAAAACCACCGTTTCCTCTGCCTCGCTTGTGTTCGGCTCGTTCTCAACATGCTTTTTGCGCGGCTTCCAAGGTCCGCACCGAATTTCAGGGAATCGCGGGCGGGCGGTTCGCTGCCATAAAAATCGCGGTTACTAAAGTATAATCACGAAGAATCAACAAGGGCGCCGGCGAACCATGAGCTTGACTACGGGCAATCAGTTGGAAACGGCCAATCGCCTTCAGCGCCAATGGGGACAAGGGCCGGCATAACGATCGCCCGGAAGCTGCGTCCCACCGCGTCTGCAACGTCGGTGTTACTTCGCGATTCCGAAGGTAATCGAGATCTTCGGTTACGGAATTGATTTTCCACAGAGCCCATTGCGGTTTCCACAAAATCGTGTTGTAGAGTACACGCAAGTCAACTTATAGAAGATTTTTTTGTACTGCAGAGCCTGCCGCCGATCGTCTTGGCGACAGTTCCAGGTGCAATTTTGATTGGGGTCGACCTACCGCCAGTGATAGCGGTAGCCGGCTTCCGATTCTCCACTGAATCAAATCTGTCTGGAAAAAATAGAAGGTCTACCGGCCAGGGAAATCCCTGCGAGTTGAGGGCGATTCCATCCGGCGGAGCGAAGGCATAAAGCCGCTCTCTAGCGGCCGGCTCGAAGTGTGTTTGTTCAGCAAGACTTTATTTTTAGCAACACAGTTCCATCGCAAGACTGTTCTTTCGCAAGCCTGCTCCTCATTGATCTCGCTGATCTCCTCGGTTTTCTCAGGTGTGTAAGTGTTCGCGCGAGTAAGACGTGTTTGAAAGCTGAGGTCGCCCGCGCCAGCAGCAACCTGATTCTTTACCGAGGAGCATAAATCTCATGTCCAACTCCCCCTGGACTTCTTGGACCCGTAAGTTTCGTTCCCTTGCGTCCCAGCCGATTTTCTGGCTCGGGCTAATTCTCCTATCCCTCTTGATGCCCTCCGGCATACCAGCAGCCGCGCAGACCGCCACGAACTTCGCCATTGGGACGACTGTCCAGCGGACCGGCGTAAAGCACCTGGGTATCAACATCACCGGCGAGGATACTTACGATTCCGCGCAGATGATGAAGAACCTTCTGTATCAATCCCCGGGCTTTGAGGGAGAGATCTGGCAGTCGATATTGAGCTGCGTCGTGACCAGCCCAACAACTTGTCAGGACGAGGATATCTGGGGCGCGTGGCCAGCCAACTTTCTGCAAGGCGCAAGTTTCCAGTTCATCTACGGCACAGCCAATGGCCAGACGGGAACGATCGCGTCGAATACGGCATCGAACTATGCCGGCAGTGCCGGGGTCATCCTCACATTCTCCGCTCCGCTGTCGCCGGCCCCCGCACCCGGCGATTATCTGGTCGTCAAGATGAGTGTGCCGGGAAATGCGCAGGCCGGCTGGCAGACAAGCACCTCGGGCGGAGCCTCCATCTCGACCGACACTACCGACATCGCATCGGATTCGCCCGGCAAACAAGCTCTCTCTATCTCAGCGGCGGGGAGCGGGCAATCGGCCGAAGTTGCCCAGGATTTCGATACCACCAGCGGCCGCTCTTTTGCGCAGTTGACGGGCACCTACACGTTTGCTTTCAAGGCCAAAGGGATGGGGGGAAACAACCAGCTGAATGTGTCGATTCAGCGCCTGGCTACCTCCCATGGAAACGAGAGTTTTCTTAACCAGAACGTGACCTTAACAAATCAGTGGCAAGACTACAGTTACACCTTCAATGCCAACGAGGATGGAACTTACATCGGGCCTGTCGTAACAACTTTCTCGGTGGGCGGAGCGAGCATTTACCTGGATGATGTGTCCTTGACACCGGCAGCCACAGCAGCGAATCCGACCGATTTTCGCGATGAGGTAGTGGCCAGGCTGAAGAGTCTGCAGCCCGGTGTGCTGCGCTACATGAACAGCAGCATGTTGGGCGAGACCATCGACAATATGCTGGCTGTTCCTTTTGCCCGCCAGCGCTCCGGATTCGACGAGGGCACGACAGAACAGGACTCCATCGCCATCGGCATTCCGGAATTTCTCGCTCTCTGCCAGACGGTCGGGGCAGAGCCCTGGATCAACGTGCCTTCCATGGTCTCGCCCACCGAGATGCAGAATCTCATTCAGTATCTGGCAGGCGGTGCATCGACGACTTATGGGGCGATACGCGCCGCTCAAGGGCAGAGCACGCCCTGGACATCAGTGTTTCCCGTAATCCATCTGGAGCTGGGCAACGAGATGTGGAACGGCGCGGCTTTCTGGGGACAAATCATGCTCAATAGCACGGCCTATGGCAACCGTGCCGCGACCATCTTTGCCGCTGCCCGCGCCACCCCCGGGTACAACCCCAGTAGCTTCGATCTGGTTCTCGGCAGTCAGGCGGTAAATCCAGGATTGACCACCTCTGAAATGGCGGCCAGCTCCGGTTATGACTCCGTGGACGCGGCTCCCTACCTCTTCTACAGTCTTAACGACACTTCCTCCAACGAGAACATCTTTGGGCCCATGTTCGCGCAACCCGAACAGGTTGATTCGCTCTCCAGCGGATACATGCCGCAACAGGCGCAAGCGGCCGCCGGCGGAAGCACTCCCGCCAACGTGGATGTTTACGAAGTGAATCTGTCCACCATTAGCGGCGTGGCGGCGCCACAAACGACGATCAACCAGGTGGACGCGGGAATAGGATCGGGGATTGCGGTTGCCGATCACATGCTCTTGATGATCCGCGACGACGGCATCATGACGCAAAACATGTTTGCCCTGCCCGGGTGGATCAATGGCTACAACCCTAGCGGTACGGTGCCGCTCTGGGGCTCGGTCATCGACATGGGCGGCCAAACCAACCTCAACCGACCCACCTTCCTGGCCGAGCAGCTGGCCAACAGCGCCATCATGCCCACCATGTTGTCGGTGACCACCACCGGGAGCAATCCGACGTGGGATGAGACGGGAACAACTCCCAATGACTCTGCCAACCAGATTCAGTTGCCGACCGCGCACTACCTGCAATCGTTCGCCTTTACCAATGGCACCCAACACAGCGTGGTGGTGATGAACCTCAGCCGCAGCGGCTCGCTGCCCGTCACCTTCTCCGGGGCCAACGCGCCTACCGGGGACGTGCTCATCAGCCAGCTCACCTCCACCAACATTACCGACAACAACGAGGGCCTGACCTCGGATACTCCCGTGGTGAATACCACGCAAACCAATGTCAGCAGCTTCAACCCGGCGACTCCATACTCGCTGCCACCCTTTTCGATGACCGTGTTTCAGTGGCCGGGCTCCTCTGTTCCTGCGCCGGACCCTCCAACACCAGCGCCGGTCACTCCAACGCCTGCGCCGGTCACTCCAACACCTGCGCCAGTCACTCCAACACCTGCACCGGTGACTCCAACACCTGCGCCGGTGACTCCAACACCGACGCCGGTGACTCCAACACCGACGCCGGTCACTCCAACACCGACGCCGGTCACTCCAACACCTGCTCCCGTCACTCCAACACCTGCTCCCGTCACTCCAACACCTGCTCCGGTGACTCCCACACCTGCGCCCGTCACTCCAACACCTGCGCCGGTGACTCCAACACCTGCGCCGGTCACTCCAACACCTGCGCCAGTCACTCCAACACCAGCGCCGGTCACTCCAACGCCTGCGCCGGTGACTCCAACACCTGCGCCGGTGACTCCAACACCAGCGCCGGTCACTCCAACACCTGCGCCAGTCACTCCAACACCTGCGCCGGTCACTCCAACACCTGCTCCCGTCACTCCAACACCTGCTCCCGTCACTCCAACACCTGCTCCCGTCACTCCCACACCTGCGCCAGTCACTCCAACACCAGCTCCGGTGACTCCAACGCCTGCGCCGGTCACTCCAACACCTGCTCCGGTCACTCCAACACCTGCGCCGGTCACTCCAACACCAGCTCCGGTGACTCCAACACCAGCGCCGGTCACTCCAACACCTGCTCCCGTCACTCCAACACCAGCGCCAGTCACTCCAACACCTGCGCCGATCACTCCAACACCAGCGCCGGTCGTAGGTTCGACAGGGACGCCGGGATTCACCATGGCGGTCAGCAAATCTGACGTTACGGTGTCGAAAGGTGAGGTTGCCAACTTGATGGTGACCCTGACTCCTGTCAACGGGTTCAAACTGCCGGTCAACCTTACCTGCTCCGGTTTGCCAGTGGGAACAACCTGCAATTTCACCCCGCCGACGGTCACGCCAAATGGAGCGCCGGCATCGAGTACCTTAAGCATTTTGGTTGGATCGTCTCCGGCGGCGGCTGCGCAGAATAGACTGCCAGGCGGTTCGTCCGGCGGGATGGTCGCCTTCGGTCTGGCGATGCCGTGGGGACTTATCTCCCTGCTGGGATTGTCGAAACGAAAGAATCGGTCGCGCATGACAGGTTGGCCGATTCGGCTGATGGTGACAGCGGCTCTTATCGCGGGGTCGTTGTGGATGTCGGGATGCGGTTACTCGACAAACGGGTCGGTCTTTACCATGACTCTTACCGGCGCCGGACAAAATGTGCCCACGCAGACTTCACAAGTCACGGTGAGCATCGCGCCCTAGCAGGCTGCGGAAAAATGCGCCGAAGCAACGAGCGAGGCGCTAACGGATGTGTGGGCCAAAAATGAGGCACGCTAGATCTTATATGCTCAGCTGCCCACCCACTCGTTTGTCCGCAACCCGCTAGTGCTCAAGCGCTGAGACAGGAGAGTAAGACGAACAGGTCGCCCTGTCTCAACGTTTGATGCGAATCGTTGCACTGGAAACGGTTTGGCGCTATTTCCAGTGCAACGTATTCCGGGTTTGGGGGTCACTTGCGCCCTAGAGCCTGATATTTTAAGGAGGAGTGGAGAATCCATGCCCGCCTCCTTCTGGACGCGAAAATTCTGTTCCTTTCAGTCCCATCCGATCGTCTGGCTTTGGTTGATTCTCCTATCCCTCTTGATTCCCTCCGGCATACCAGCGGCCGCGCAGACCGCGACGGACTTCGCAATCGGGACGACTGTCCAACGGACCGGCGTAAAGCGTCTGGGCATCAACATCACCGGCGAGAATACTTACGATTCCGCGCAGATGATGAAGAACCTTTTGTATCAATCCCCGGGTTTTGAGGGGGAGATCTGGCGGTCGATATTGAACTGCGTCGTGACCAGCCGAACAACTTGCCAGGACAAGGACTTCTTTGGCGCATGGCCGGCCAATTTCCTGAAAGGCGCAAGTTTCCAGTTCATCTATGGAGTAGCCAAAGGGCAGACGGGAACGATCGCATCGAATACGGCATCAAACTATTCCGGCAATGCCGGGGTCATCCTCACATTCTCCGCTCCGCTGTCGCCGGCCCCCGCTCCCGGCGATTATCTGATTGTCAACATGCATGTGCCGGGAAATGCGCAGGCCGGCTGGCGGACAAGCACCTCGGGCGGAGCCTCCATCTCGACCGACACTACTGACATCGCACCGGACTCGCCCGGCAAACAGGCCCTCTCGATCTCAGCGGCGGGGAGTGGGCAGTCGGCCGGAGTTTCCCAGGGATTCGATACGACCGGCGGCCGCTCCTTTGTGCAGTTGACCGGCACCTACACATTTGCTTTCAAGGCCAAAGGGATGGGGGGAAACAACCGGCTAAATCTGTCGATTCAGCGCCTAGCTACCGCCTATGGAAACGAAACCTTCCTTAACCAGAATGTGACCCTCACCAATCGGTGGCAAGACTACAGTTACACCTTCAATGCGCATGAGAATGGAAGTTTCATCGGGCCTGTTGTAACGAGTTTCTCGGTGGGCGGAGCGAGCATTTACCTGGATGATGTGTCTTTGACACCGGCAGCCACAGCAGCGAATCCGACCGCATTTCGCGATGAGGTAGTGGCCAGGCTGAAGAGTCTACGGCCCGGCGTGCTGCGCTACATGAACCAAAGTATGTTGGGCAATACCATCGACAATATGCTGGCTGTCCCTTTTGCCCGCCAGCGCTCCGGATTTGACGAGAGCACGACAGAAATG
Source organism: uncultured Acidobacteriaceae bacterium (assembly GCA_963746665.1). Classification (GTDB taxonomy): domain Bacteria; phylum Acidobacteriota; class Terriglobia; order Terriglobales; family Acidobacteriaceae; genus PALSA-350. The sequence continues at coordinate 110,687 of CAVVBW010000004.1, forward strand.
GACTCGATCGCTATCGGCATTCCGGAATTTCTCGCTCTCTGCCAGACGGTCGGGGCAGAGCCCTGGATCAACGTGCCCTCCATGGTCTCGCCCACCGAGATGCAGAATCTCATTCAGTATCTGGCAACCGGTGCATCTACGACTTACGGGGCGATACGCGCCGCTCAAGGGCAGAGCGCGCCGTGGACGTCCGTGTTTCCCGTAATCCATCTGGAGTTGGGCAACGAGATGTGGAACGGCGGGGCTTTCTGGGGACAAACCATGCTGAATAGCACGGCCTACGGCAACCGCGCCGCGACCATCTTTGCCGCCGCCCGTGCCACCCCCGGGTACAACCCGGGTAAGTTCGACTTAGTCCTCGGCAGCCAGGCGGTAAATCCGGGATCGACCTCCGACGTAATGGCGCACAGTTCCGGATATGACTCCATGGCCGTTGCGCCATATCTATTTTTGACGCTCAAGGACTATTCCTCGAATGAGGGGATTTTCGGGCCGATGTTTGCGCAGCCCGAGCAGATCGACTCAACCCCGAACGGGTACATGGCACAGCAGGCGCAGACGGCCGCCGCCGGAAGCACTCCCGCCAAGCTGGATGTTTACGAGGTGAATCTGTCCACAATTACCGGCGTGGCGGCCTCACAAAAGATACTCAACCAAGTGGCCGGGGGAACAGGATCGGGCATTGCGGTTGCCGATCACATGCTCTTAATGATCCGTGACCTCGGCATCATGACACAAGCCGTGTTTTGCCTGCCTGGGTGGGTCAGCGGGTTCAGTGCCGGTGGTTCGGTGCCGCTCTGGGGCTCGGTCATCGACATGGGCGGCGAAACCAACCTCAGCCGGCCCACCTTCCTGGCCGAGGAACTGGCCAACAGCGCCATCATGCCCACCATGCTGTCGGTAACGGCCAGTGGAAGTAATCCGACGTGGGACGAGACGGGAACGACTCCCAATGACGTTGCCAACACGATTCAGTTACCAAACGCGCACTACCTGCAATCGTTCGCTTTCACCAATGGCGCCCAAAACAGCGTAGTCGTCATGAACCTTAGCCGCAGCGGATCGCTGCCCATCACCTTTTCGGGAGCCAATGCACCCACTGGAGATGTATTCATCAGGCAGCTCACGTCTACGAATATTACCGATAACAACGAGAATCTCACCTCCGATAGGCCCGCGGTGAGGCTTATGCACGCCAATGTCAGCAACTTCAATCCGGCCGCGCCTTTCTCGCTGCCACCCTTTTCGATGACGGTGTTCTTTAGCCGGGCTCCACGCTCCCATCCAGAACAACAACGCTCACGGCCAGCCCAACCTACGGCACTCCCCGAAAAAACATCACCCTGACGGCGATGTCCGCTTCAGGAGGCATCGGCTCACTACGCCCCTGATCGACAAATTTTTGGTTAAAAACGAACCTCGCCGGGCTTCTTTTGATGACATTTTCAGGTACAACTTACGTGTGGTTTGGCAGTAACACCATTGACGTAGAGCGGTGGGCCGCCCCCGACCCTATACTCACTGAAATAAATCGGAACTAGGTTAAAAGACTTCATTGGGTGGAAAACATCCCTATGTGTAGAGGGAAAGTTCCACGCCATCAGGAAGGCATTACGCCGCTCTCTAGCGGCTGGGCCTCGAAGTGTGGTTGCTCAGCAAGACTTTACTTTTAGCAACGCAGCTCGATCGTAAGACTGTTCTTTCGCAAGCCTGCTCCTCATTGGTCTCGCTGATCTCCTCGGTTTTTCTCAGGTGTGGTTGTTCGTGCGAGTAAGACGCGTTTGAAGCGGACTTACTCGTGTTAGAAAACCTGATTTTACCGAGGAGCACAAAGCCGATGTCCAACTCCCCCTGGACTTCGCCCTGGACGCGTAAGTTTCCCTGCCTTCAGGCGCAGCCTATCGCCTGGCTTGGGCTAATTCTCCTATCCCTCTTGATGCCTTCCGGCATACCAGCAGCCGCGCAAACCGCCACGAACTTCGCCATTGGGACGACTGTCCAGCGGACCGGCGTAAAGCACTTGGGCATCAACATCACCGGCGAGGATACTTACGATTCCGCACAGATGATGAAGAACCTTCTGTATCAATCCCCGGGCTTTGAGGGAGAGATCTGGCAGTCGATATTGAGCTGTGTCGTGACCAGCCCAACAACTTGTCAGGACGAGGATGTCTGGGGCGCGTGGCCGGCCAACTTTCTGCAAGGCGCGAGTTTCCAGTTCATCTACGGCACAGCCAATGGCCAGACGGGAACGATCGCGTCGAATACGGCATCGAACTATGCCGGCAATGCCGGGGTCATCCTCACATTCTCCGCTCCGCTGTCGCCGGCCCCCGCCCCCGGCGATTATCTGGTCGTCAAGATGAGTGTGCCGGGAAATGCGCAGGCCGGCTGGCAGACAAGCACCTCGGGCGGAGCCTCCATCTCGACCGACACTACCGACATCGCACCGGACTCGCCCGGCAAACAGGCCCTCTCGATCTCAGCGGCGGGGAGCGGGCAGTCCGCCGACGTTGCCCAGGGCTTCGATACCACCAGCGGCCGCTCCTTTGTGCAGTTGACGGGCACCTACACGTTTGCTTTCAAGGCCAAAGGGATGGGGGAAACAACCAGCTGAATGTGTCGATTCAGCGCCTGGCTACCTCCCATGGAAACGAGAGTTTTCTTAACCAGAACGTGACCTTAACAAATCAGTGGCAAGACTACAGTTACACCTTCAATGCCAACGAGGATGGAACTTACATCGGGCCTGTCGTAACAACTTTCTCGGTGGGCGGAGCGAGCATTTACCTGGATGATGTGTCCTTGACACCGGCAGCCACAGCAGCGAATCCGACCGATTTTCGCGATGAGGTAGTGGCCAGGCTGAAGAGTCTGCAGCCCGGTGTGCTGCGCTACATGAACAGCAGCATGTTGGGCGAGACCATCGACAATATGCTGGCTGTTCCTTTTGCCCGCCAGCGCTCCGGATTCGACGAGGGCACGACAGAACAGGACTCCATCGCCATCGGCATTCCGGAATTTCTCGCTCTCTGCCAGACGGTCGGGGCAGAGCCCTGGATCAACGTGCCTTCCATGGTCTCGCCCACCGAGATGCAGAATCTCATTCAGTATCTGGCAGGCGGTGCATCGACGACTTATGGGGCGATACGCGCCGCTCAAGGGCAGAGCACGCCCTGGACATCAGTGTTTCCCGTAATCCATCTGGAGCTGGGCAACGAGATGTGGAACGGCGCGGCTTTCTGGGGACAAATCATGCTCAATAGCACGGCCTATGGCAACCGTGCCGCGACCATCTTTGCCGCTGCCCGCGCCACCCCCGGGTACAACCCCAGTAGCTTCGATCTGGTTCTCGGCAGTCAGGCGGTAAATCCAGGATTGACCACCTCTGAAATGGCGGCCAGCTCCGGTTATGACTCCGTGGACGCGGCTCCCTACCTCTTCTACAGTCTTAACGACACTTCCTCCAACGAGAACATCTTTGGGCCCATGTTCGCGCAACCCGAACAGGTTGATTCGCTCTCCAGCGGATACATGCCGCAACAGGCGCAAGCGGCCGCCGGCGGAAGCACTCCCGCCAACGTGGATGTTTACGAAGTGAATCTGTCCACCATTAGCGGCGTGGCGGCGCCACAAACGACGATCAACCAGGTGGACGCGGGAATAGGATCGGGGATTGCGGTTGCCGATCACATGCTCTTGATGATCCGCGACGACGGCATCATGACGCAAAACATGTTTGCCCTGCCCGGGTGGATCAATGGCTACAACCCTAGCGGTACGGTGCCGCTCTGGGGCTCGGTCATCGACATGGGCGGCCAAACCAACCTCAACCGACCCACCTTCCTGGCCGAGCAGCTGGCCAACAGCGCCATCATGCCCACCATGTTGTCGGTGACCACCACCGGGAGCAATCCGACGTGGGATGAGACGGGAACAACTCCCAATGACTCTGCCAACCAGATTCAGTTGCCGACCGCGCACTACCTGCAATCGTTCGCCTTTACCAATGGCACCCAACACAGCGTGGTGGTGATGAACCTCAGCCGCAGCGGCTCGCTGCCCGTCACCTTCTCCGGGGCCAACGCGCCTACCGGGGACGTGCTCATCAGCCAGCTCACCTCCACCAACATTACCGACAACAACGAGGGCCTGACCTCGGATACTCCCGTGGTGAATACCACGCAAACCAATGTCAGCAACTTCAACCCCGCGACTCCGTACTCGCTGCCACCCTTTTCGATGACCGTCTTCTCCTGGCCGGGCTCCTCGCTTCCTGCCAGCACAACCACCCTCACGGCCAGCCCAACCTCCGGCACGACCGGGCAAGCCATCACCCTGACGGCAACGGTCACGCAGTCGGGCAGCAACACGCCCACCGGTACGGTGACCTTTCTGAACGGAGCGACAACTCTGGGCACAGGAACACTGAATCCGAGCGGTGTAGCTTCCTTCAGCACCACGACACTTCCGACTGGAGCGGACTCGATCACCGCAAGTTACGGTGGAGACAGCCAACTCGCCGGATCAACCTCGCCGGCGATCACCGTCACTATCACCTCCAGCGCGATGCCGACAACGACCGCCCTCACCGCTTCGCCGACCGCGATCAACACCGGACAGAGCGTAACCTTCACGGCCACCGTTGCACCGCAATCTGGAACCACCGTTCCCACCGGGAGCGTAACCTTTCTGAGCGGCACAAGCACACTGGGATCTGCGACCTTAAATGCGAGCGGCACAGCTACCTTTAGCACCTCGGTACTGACTGCCGGTGCAGATTCCATCACGGCATCCTACGGCGGCAGCGGTAGCTCTGCCAGCTCTGTAAGCTCCGCTGTCACAGTCAACGTGACGCAATCGGTGATAGCGACGACAACTGTGCTGGCCGCTTCGGCCACCCAGATCACACCTGGGCAAAACGTAGTCTTCACGGCCACTGTCGCCCCGGCCTCAGGCAGCATAACGCCGACGGGCACGGTCACCTTCCTCAATGGGACAACAACGCTGGGAACGGGAGCGCTGAACGCGAGTGGTGTAGCTTCCTTGAGCACCACCACGCTTCCGACGGGGACCGATTCCATCACCGCCTCCTATGGAGGAAGCACCGCCAATTCCAGTTCCGTCTCCGCCGCCGTCGTCGTCAACGTGGCTCAAGCCATAGTGGCAACCACTACTACGCTGACCGCTTCGGCGACCGCCATCAACACCGGACAAAGCGTGACCTTCACCGCGAAGGTTGCCCCGCAAACCGGAAGCACCATTCCCACGGGAACGGTTGCTTTCCTGAACGGAACGACCATCCTAGGTACAGCGACCCTCAACGCCAGCGGCACGGCTACGTTTAGCACAACAACCCTGCCGGCCGGATCGGATCCGATCACTGCATCCTATGGTGGGAGCACAACCAATTCCAGCTCCGTGTCTGCGGCGGTTACGGTCACGGTCACGCAAACCTTGGTGGCGACGTCCACTGCGTTGACCGCTTCGGCGACGCAGATCAATACCGGCCAGAGCGTGACGTTCACGGCGATCGTCTCGCCAACCTCCGGCACCACGACTCCAACCGGTACGGTTACCTTCCTGGATGGAACGACAGCCCTAGGTACGGCGATCCTCAATGCGAGCGGCGCTGCCTCCTTGAGCACTACCTCTCTCGCAGCGGGTGCTCAGTCGATTACCGCGTCTTATGGCGGGAGCACCACCAATTCCAGCTCCGTCTCGACCGCCGTCATCGTGAATGTGGCTCAAAGCACAGTGGCGACTACGACGACATTGACCTCATCGGCAACGCAGATCAACACCGGACAGAGTGTGACCTTCACCGCGAAGGTTGCCCCGCAAACCGGAAGCACAGTTCCCACGGGAACGGTTGCTTTCCTGAACGGAACGACCATCCTGGGTACAGCGACCCTCAACGCCGGCGGCACGGCTACGTTTAGTACAACAACCCTGCCCGCCGGATCGGATTCGATCACCGCATCTTACGGAGGAAGCACAACCAATTCCAGCTCCGTGTCTACGGCGGTGACGGTCACGGTCATGCAAACCTTGGTAGCAACGACGACTGCATTGACCGCTTCAGCGACACAGATCAATACCGGCCAGAGCGTGACGTTTACAGCGATGGTCTCGCCAACCTCCGGCAGCACAATTCCCACGGGAACCATTACCTTCCTGGATGGAACGACAGCCCTAGGCACGGCAACCCTTAATGCCAGCGGCGCCGCCTCCTTGAGCACTACCTCTCTCGCAGCGGGCGCTCAATCGATTACAGCGTCCTACGGAGGAAGCACCACCAATTCCAGCTCCGTCTCGACCGCCGTCATCGTCAACGTCGCTCAAAGCACAGTGGCGACTACAACGACATTGACCTCATCGGCAACGCAGATCAACACCGGACAAAGCGTGACCTTCACCGCGAAGGTTGCCCCGCAAACCGGAAGTACGGTTCCCACGGGAACGGTTGCTTTCCTCAATGGGACGACCATCCTGGGTACAGCGACCCTCAACGCCGGCGGCACGGCTACGTTTAGTACAACAACCCTGCCTGCCGGATCGGATCCGATCACTGCGTCCTACGGAGGAAGCACCACCGACGCCAGCTCCGTGTCTTCAGTAGTTACGGTCACGATGACGCAAACTCTGGTGGCAACGACGACTGCGTTGACCGCCTCTGCGACACAGATCAATACCGGCCAGAGCGTGACTTTCACGGCGATCGTCTCGCCAACCTCCGGAAGCACGATTCCCACGGGAACGGTTACCTTCCTCGATGGAACGACAGCCCTAGGCACGGCAACCCTTAATGCCAGCGGCGCCGCCTCCTTGAGCACTACCTCTCTCGCAGCGGGTGCTCAGTCGATTACCGCGTCTTATGGCGGGAGCACCACCAATTCCAGCTCCGTCTCGACAGCCGTCATCGTGAATGTGGCTCAAAGCACAGTGGCGACTACGACGACATTGACCTCATCGGCAACGCAGATCAACACCGGACAGAGTGTGACCTTCACCGCGAAGGTTGCCCCGCAAACCGGAAGCACAGTTCCCACGGGAACGGTTGCTTTCCTGAACGGAACGACCATCCTAGGTACAGCGACCCTCAACTCCGGCGGCACAGCTACGTTTAGCACAACAACCCTGCCCGCCGGATCGGATCAGATCACCGCATCCTACGGAGGAAGCACCACCAATTCCAGCTCCGTGTCTACGGCGGTGATGGTCACGGTCACGCAGACCTTGGTAGCAACGACGACTGCGTTGACCGCTTCAGCGACGCAGATCAATACCGGCCAGAGCGTGACGTTCACGGCAATGGTCTCGCCAACCTCCGGCAGCACAATTCCCACGGGAACCATTACCTTCCTGGATGGAACGACAGCCCTAGGCACGGCAACCCTTAATGCCAGCGGCTCCGCCTCCTTGAGCACTACCTCTCTCGCAGCGGGCGCTCAATCGATTACAGCGTCCTACGGAGGAAGCACCACCAATTCCAGCTCCGTGTCTGCCCCGGTTGTGGTCACGGTGACGCAAAGTCAGATCGCGACCACGACGGCGCTGAGCGCGTCCGCTGCGACGATCAGCTCAGGACAAAGCGTTACATTCACAGCACAGGTCTCTCCGCAATCGGGCACCACGGTGCCCACGGGCGTGGTCACCTTCTTGAACGGATCCGCCATCCTGGGCACGGGAACCTTGAATGCAAGCGGGGTCGCTACGTTGAGCACTACGTCGCTTCCCGTGGGAGCGGATTCCATCACCGCCAGCTACGGTGGAAGCACCACCAATTCCAGCTCGACCTCGGGAGCAGTTATAGTTACGGTGACGCAGACTGTGGTGGCGACAACGACAACGTTGTCTGCCTCAGCCATACAGATTGTCGTCGGCCAAAATGTTACCTTCACCGCAAGGGTTACTCCTCAGTCAGGCACCACGGCCGCGAGCGGGACCGTCACATTCCTGGATGGGGCGACACCGCTGGGCACGGCGACGCTGAACGGCGGTGGCTTGGCATCCTTCAGCACGTCGACCTTGACCGCAGGAGCACACACAATCACGGCTTCCTATGGCGGGAGCACAAGCGATTCGGCGTCGGTCTCCGCGCCGGTAGCGATCACAGTAGCGCCGGCGCCGGTTGAAACCAACACGGCGCTGGTCGCTTCAAGCACGGCGATCAACACGGGTCAGAGCGTTACTTTCACCGCAACAGTGACTCCGCAGACAGGGAGCACGCCGGTTGCTCAACTCCCCGTCGCCTTCCTGAATGGATCGACCATCATCGGTACGGCGACCGTGAACGCGAGCGGTGTGGCTATCTTTACCACCACGGCGCTTCGCGCCGGGGCGGACTCGATCACCGCTTCCTATGCCGGCAACAGTTCCTATCTCAGTTCTGTCTCGAACCCCGTTGTCGTGACCGTGACCCAGTCCGTCGTGGCAACTACCACTACGCTGACTACCTCCGCCACGCTGCTCACGACTGGACAAGGGGTGACTCTCACGGCGACGGTTAGCCCGACGTCGGGCACCACAGCAGCAAGGGGTACGGTGACCTTCCTAGACGGTACGACTTCGCTGGGCACGGGAACCTTGAACTCGAGCGGTGTGGCGTTCTTTAATGTCTCCTCGCTTTCCGCCGGGAGCCATTCGATCACGGCTTCCTACGGCGGCAGTACGAGCAATTCGGCCTCGGTCTCCTCGCCGGTCACCATCACGGTGACCCAAGGCGAGGTTGCAACCACAACTTCGCTGACCTCATCGGCAACGCAGATCAACACCGGACAGAGCGTGACCTTCACCGCGAAGGTTGCCCCGCAAACCGGAAGCACAATTCCCACGGGAACGGTTGCTTTCCTGAACGGAACGACCATCCTGGGTACAGCGACCCTCAACGCCGGCGGCACGGCTACGTTTAGTACAACAACCCTGCCCGCCGGGCCAGATTCGATCACCGCATCCTACGGAGGAAGCACAACCAATTCGAGCTCCGTGTCTTCGGCAGTTACGGTCACGGTCACGCAAAGCTTGGTCGCGACGACAACTCTGCTGACTGCTTCAGCGATACAGATCAACACTGGCCAGAGCGTGACTTTCACGGCGATCGTCTCGCCGACGTCCGGCAGCACGACTCCAACCGGTACGGTTACCTTCCTGGATGGAACGACAGCCCTGGGCACGGCGACCCTCAATGCGAGCGGCGCCGCCTCCCTGAGCACAGCCTCTCTCGCAGCGGGGGCTCAATCGATTACGGCGTCTTATGGCGGGAGCACAACCAATTCCAGCTCCGTCTCGACAGCCGTCATCGTCAACGTCGCTCAAAGCACGGTGGCGACTACAACGACATTGACCTCATCGGCAACGCAAATCAACACGGGACAGAGTGTGACCTTCACCGCGAAGGTTGCCCCGCAAACCGGAAGCACAGTTCCCACGGGAACGGTTGCTTTCCTGAACGGAACGACCATCCTCGGTACAGCGACCCTCAACTCCGGCGGCACGGCTATATTTAGCACAACAGCCCTGCCAGCCGGATCCGATCCGATCACGGCATCCTATGAAGGAAGCACAACCAATTCCAGCTCCGTGTCCGCAGCGGTTACGGTCACGGTCACGCAGACCTTGGTGGCAACGACGACTTCGTTGACCGCGTCAGCGACACAGATCAACACCGGCCAGAGCGTGACGTTCACGACGACCGTCTCGCCGACGTCCGGCAGCACGACTCCAACCGGTACGGTTACCTTCCTGGATGGGGGAATGCCTCTCGGCACGGCAACCTTAAACTCGAGCGGCATGGCTTTCTTTAGCACAACCTCTCTCGCAGCGGGCACTCAATCGATTACGGCGTCTTACGGAGGAAGCACCACCAATTCCAACTCCGTCTCCGCGCCGGTCACGATCACGGTGAGCCAGACCGAGATTGCCACCAGTACGTCCTTGACGTCTTCGGCGACGCAGATCAACACCGGACAGAGTGTGACCTTCACCGCGAAGGTTGCCCCGCAAACCGGAAGCACGGTCCCCACGGGAACGGTTGCTTTTCTGAACGGGACGACCATCCTCGGTACAGCGACCCTCAACTCCGGCGGCACGGCTACATTTAGCACAACAGCCCTGCCAGCCGGATCCGATCCGATCACGGCATCCTATGAAGGAAGCACAACCAATTCCAGCTCCGTGTCCGCAGCGGTTACAGTCACGGTCACGCAGACCTTGGTGGCAACGACGACTTCGTTGACCGCGTCAGCGACACAGATCAACACCGGCCAGAGCGTGACGTTCACGACGACCGTCTCGCCGACGTCCGGCAGCACGACTCCAACCGGTACGGTTACCTTCCTGGATGGGGGAATGCCTCTCGGCACGGCAACCTTAAACTCGAGCGGCATGGCTTTCTTTAGCACAACCTCTCTCGCAGCGGGCACTCAATCGATTACGGCGTCCTACGGAGGAAGCACCACCAATTCCAACTCCGTCTCCTCGCCAGTCACGATCACGGTGAGCCAGACCGAGATTGCCACCAGTACGTCCTTGACCTCTTCGGCGACCGCCATCAATACTGGGCAAAGCGTCACCTTCACCGCGAAGGTTGCCCCGCAAACCGGAAGCGCGGTCCCGACAGGAACAGTTGCCTTCCTCGACGGATCGGGCATCATCGGTAGCGGCACTCTCAACGCGAGCGGCATAGCCACTTTCAGCACCGCATCGCTCACCGCGGGAACACAGTCGATTATCGCGTCTTATCAAGGGAACACCACCGATTCCAGCTCTACATCAACCGCAGTTGTGGTGACAGTGACGCAGAGCGTCGTCGCCACGGCGACCACGCTGACGGCTTCAGCAACGCAGATCGATTCCGGCGAGAATCTAGTCTTGACGGCGACGGTTGCTCCGCAGTCAGGCAGCACAGTACCGGCGGGCACGGTCACGTTCTTAGACGGATCGACGACCCTGGGTACGGTATCGCTGAACTCGAGTGGGACGGCGTTCTTCAGCACCACAGCGCTTGCTATAGGGGCGCACGCGATCAGCGCGTCCTATAACGGGAGCACGAGCAATTCCAAATCTACGTCTTCAACCGTCACGGTCACCGTGGGACAAAGCGTCTCGACGACGACGACGACCTTGACAGCATCCACGACAACTCCCTCGTATGATCAAAACGTGACCTTCACAGCAACGGTTGCCGCGACCTCCGGAGGCGCAGTTCCGACCGGGGCGGTGGTAATTCTTGACGGAGGGAACGTACTGACTATCGTGCCGCTCAACAAGAGCGGTATCGCGATCTTCAACACCGAATCGCTTGGAATTGGGACCCATTTGATCACGGCTGCTTACAGTGGGAGCGGCAGTGATTCCAGTTCCATGTCTTCGCCAATCAGCATTCAGGTAGCGCCTGATGAGGATCAAGGCAATCCATCCACAGGTCCAACGCAGACAACGACCACGTTGACAAGCTCCGTGGCGCAGCCGGTCGCCGGGCAGAATGTCACCTTCACGGCGGCGGTGACTTCGCAGGGTGGTAGCGCGATGGCAACGGGCACGGTCACCTTCCTCAATGGCTCCGCCACTTTGGGCAGCGCGGTGTTGAGCGGGAGTTCAGCTTCGTTCAGCACGGCCAGTCTCCCGCAGGGCACCAACCTGGTAACGGCCGTCTACAGCGGAGATGCCCTACATCTCGTTTCCATCTCTCAGGTTCTGACCGTCGTAGTCACTGCCGCGGCGCCGCCACCGGTGACGCCGCCGGTGACCCCACCCGTGACGCCGCCCCCGGCGGCGCCAGCGATCGTGGCAACGACGGCAACTCTGACAGCTTCGGCCAGTCAAGTGGCCGCGGGCCAGCCTGTCTCACTCAACGCAAGTGTCACGGCGCAGTCGGGCAGCGGGATACCGACGGGCACGGTGACATTCCTGGATGGCCAGACAACACTCGGGACGGGCACGCTCAACGCGACAGGCAACGCTACGTTCAGCACCTCGTCGCTCGCAGCCGGTACTCATAGCATCACGGCCAGTTATGGCGGAGATGCAACCGATACTCCATCAACCTCCGCGGCGATCACGGTGGTAGTCAATCCCTCCGGAACACCCGGATATACCATGACGGTCAGCAACTCTGACGTTACCGTGTCTAAAGGGCAGGTCGCCAATCTGACGGTAACGCTGACTCCTGTCAATGGATTCAAGATGCCGGTCAATTTAACCTGCTCGGGAATGCCTGCAGGCACAACTTGCAGCTTCAGCCCGCCGACGGTCACACCGGATGGCGCGCCAGTATCCAGCACCTTGAGCATTCTGGTTGGGTCTCCGACGGCGTCTGCGCTGAATCGGGCGCCAGGCGGCGCACCGACCGGAAGGCTTGCCTTCGGTCTGGTGATGCCGTGGGGACTGATTTCTCTTCTAGGGTTGTCGAAGCGAAGGAATCGGTCGCGTGTGGCCGCGTGGTGCGTTCGGTTGGCCGTGGCGACGGTTCTCATCGCGGGGTCGTTGTGGATGTCGGGTTGCGGGTACTCGGTAAACGGGTCGGTGTTTACCATGACCCTTACCGCAGCGGGGCAGAATGTGCCGACGCAGACCTCGCAGATCACGGTGAGCGTTGCACCCTAGAGGCTGATATTAACTTTGAAGCGGCAGCGGGAGGCGGAAACGCGGCCGCCACAGCAAACGATCGATTTGGTTCTATCCGGTGGTTACGATTGCATCCTGGAACAGATTCGCCCCTGAAATCGCCCGTTGATAGATACCGATCATGCGGTCTATTTTCGTCTCCCAGTCGAAGTACATCCGAACCCGTTCGTTTCCGTTGATTCCCAGTTGGTGGCGCAGGTGGGGATTTGCGATCAACTTTCGCATGGCATCGACAAAACCCTGTACGATAGCCTCCCGGCTGCTCGGCTCCACCATGACGCCACAGGTCTCATCCAGATAGTCCATAGGCCCTCCCCATTGTGTGGCGATGACCGGAGTCGCCGTCGCCATCGCCTCCAGCACAACTGCCCCGCCGGACTCGTAAATACTTGGCAGCACAAGAGCAATTGCCGATTGCAATCGCAAAGCGCAGGTTCTCTGAGGAAGCCAGCCGGAGAAGACGATACGAGTGGAGACGCCCAGCGTCTTCGCGAGCTTCTGCCACGACGCGCGCATGGGCCCCTCTCCGATTACCTCCAAGTGAACGCCGGGGAGGTGCACGAGCGCTTCGATCAGCATGTCGACACCCTTCCAGTCGATCAGTCTTCCGACGAAAACGAATCGGGCTGGCCCTTGCGCCTCGTCCGGTTGCGCAGACGCCGGCGGCGTGCGCCATGTCTCGAGATCAACGCCGTTTTCAGACAGTATGAGAACTTCTCCCTGAGCACAGGATGGAAGCGCATAGCGGGTGCGTTCGTTGGCGACCAGAAGGATACTGGCGAGTTTCTTTCCCGGGAGGATCTTGCTTGCCAGGTTGGAGAGGCGGCGTTCCAAAGGGACGCTCAACCGGCTGATCATGGATTCGGTATGACGAAAAGCTGGAGGATACTCCATTCCGCCGTTCATAGGACCGATGACGACAGGCACTCCGAGGTGCGCCATCAGCGAAGGAAAGCGTGGAGAAACGGGAATCGGCTGGTGGACCAGGTTGATCGACTCCTGTTTGATCAGCGCGCGGACAACCCGGCGCTGCGCATATTGGGTTAGCAGTTGATTCAGGAGTTCAACTGTGGATTCGGAGACGCGGCGCGGCAAAAACCGGCTCAGAGCGAAGAGTAGCCGGTGAAACCAAGCATCTTCGATAAAGTGGATCCTATCCCTGTCGGCAGGGAAGAGAGTCTCTAACTCGACACGCGTACGCCCGTGAACAACGAGCCAAGCCTCGATCTGGCGCGCACGCAAGCGGGAAAAGTAGTGAAGGGGCAGAACACCCTGTCCTCCAAACCGATAGGAAGCGTGGTCGGCCACGACGCAAATGCGCAGTATCCTATCCATGTTGACTCATGGCCCGATTTATCCTTCCTTTCAATTGGATGAAGAGAGTTCCGCCGGGTCCGCCTATTCGACTTTCTGAAACATCGATTTCAAACGATGAGACAACCTTGGCGATAAGTATTTTCAGCTCTTGCCCGCATCTTCATCAGCACTTTATTGACAAAACGCCATTGTGGCGGTGCGTCATTGCGCATTGGCCCTAAAGACGCGACCCATTGCGCCACCTCGGGGTGGGTGTCATGCAAACACTGTATGAATACTGGAAAGAAGTGGGGCCACAAGGAATCATGGTAATGGATTACCTTGGCTTCTCTCAATAATTCTTCTTTATACCAACTGCCGTGGGTCTTACTCATCATGACGTAGTCATGAGAGTAAGGCAGTGGCTGCCATTTCAAGCCCAATCTCAAAATGGTAAAGCTCATCGCGCTCATTTCCTTAAGGCCCTCAGCATAGTCCACGGCTCTGGTACCAATACGGGAATCCAAAAGCTTGAGGCAGGTATCCAGATAACCTTTCGCGAAGCCCGTTGATCGACGATAGACAAAGATGCCCCCGTTGAAGTAGAGACGGACTCGTTGATTCGTCTGCGCCGTGATAACCCATGGCAAGTCGTCAATGTCGACGCCAACAATCCGGCAGAACTCTCTCCAGATCGGCTCATAGGGGTCGCCCGGCCCAATTGTGCCCATCTCTTTGCATTCCACGGGAAACCCGAGAAAGTCTTTGGATTGAGGCAAGTCGAGTTTCTCCGGTTCATCGACGATCAGGAGATCGCTATCCAAAAAAGCGATAGCCTCGGAGCGAACGTGTTCTTCTGCCGCTAACAAAGCCATCGGCTTGTTGAGAAATCTGAACCAAGGATAGTCGTTTTTCACAATGTGGCGGAGATGGGTAACTTCAAATCGATCGAAAGCCTGACGCGTACTCTTCGAGAGCGGCGGCCCAAATCGAGGAGTGACCGCCACAACCGGCGCATCCGCAAATCGCCCGCCATGCTGACGTAAGCTTCTCACCAAACGAACAGTCTGGCTTTCAAGACTTCCGGACTCCACACAGCAAACAAACGTAAGGCGAGATGATTTCGTCATAAGTAAAAACTCAATCTTCCCAGGGCGAATCTGAACCCCTCAGAACCGAGAATCGTGACGAAGCGTCTGCTTGTAATTGCCCCAAGTTACTTCTTTTCGAGCATCGAAAACGACCATAGCAAATCCTATCGAATTCCGCGAGGTCAAGTCGAGGTAATCTTGAAGGTAGGCGGCTTGGGCAGAAGAAGTTTTTCGACGCGCGATCTTAAGCCGCGAATTGGAAGCTCGATCGCTTCGCGCATGATAAACGCGTAAAGCAGGGCGAGCGCCAAGCCAAGAAAGCCGCCCAAAATGCCGATCGACGGGAAGGCGCGCACCAAGCCATCAAGAATAGCCTCATGGCTTAGATATAAACTGTAAGAAAGCCATCCAACCCAGCGCAGCGGTTTCCATTCGAGCCAAGCGACCTGGCGTTTATACGAAAATCCGATGCAATAGTAAAAAATCGGATAGAGCGAGAGCTCCTGAAGCGTATAGCGAAGGCTCTCCCTGTAGTGGGGATCTCTAAAGAGCAGGGAGAGGACAATCAGCAGCAGCCCTCCGGCCGCGAGTTTAGCCGCGTGTTTGTCGAAAAACGGGGAAGGATCATGACACCGCGGGTTATTTCGAATTGCCAGTAGACAGCCCCATAAGATCGCATCAAAACGGCAGTCGGTCGCGATGTATGTCCAAGGGAGCGGACCTTGTATGGGCACATGGACTACGAGCACAAGGAACGTACGCCAAAGTAGGGCAGCGATGCAGGCCGCAAAGAGGATGTTGGCTTGCATGACGCGGGTAATGTTTTTCTTCAAAAACCAGGAATAAATAAATGGAAAGATCAGGTAAAAGTGCTCCTCGATGGCGAGCGACCACAACACGCTCATCCCACGCGGCAGTGTGATTACGTGCGCAAACAGGATCGCGAACAGAACATAGTAGTTGTTCACGTACAACAAAGCGGAGAAGAATCCAGAAGCCCCGATCGGCCCGCTTAAAACCCCCGCAAAGACGAGAACAAAGGTAAGCGTGAGCGTGATATACATCGGTGGCAGAATGCGAAACGCCCGCCGGATGTAGAAGGCTTTGAGGGAAATATCTCCATGGCTGAGGGCTTCCTGCCGCAAGAGTGTCGTAATCAGATAACCGCTCAGAAAGAAGAAGACCGTAACACCGAATCCCCCGGGAACAAGGTCACCCAGGCCGATATGCGATACATAAACCAGCAAAAAGGCGATGGCACGAATACCATCCAGACTGGGTATATGAGAACCGTTCTCATTCCGTGTCTTCAATGAGGTATTCTCACCTTTTCAAACCGGCATAGAAAAGCTTGGTCGTCAACGAGCATGGACAATACCATTGGGAAATACAGCGGGAAAGGCTACATCATCCTTCGCCTCGCTGGTTGCTTCGGCCAAGTTTTTTGAACAAGCTCCTAGGCGAAGATTTTAGGGCGGCTCTCTGTGGCCAAATCTGGGATCGTCATGGGCACGCCGCTCTCTTTCGTTGGCCGAAGCGAGCTGCCCCAGCCGATGAGGAGGAAGAATAGCTGCTGCGCTGGTTCATTGAGACTGACGGTCAAGACAGACGCCAGAATTCCACCGAATACGGCCAGCATAGTGAGCGCGAAGGCAAAGTCCAATTTAGACGAAGACCTCCTGGCGCTTCGAATCAGCGCAAGAGCCGCTTCTGCCGTAATCAAAAAGAACAGGACGAAACCGACTGAGCCTTGGGTAAGGCGTAAGTAGAGATACTCATTGTCAATCGATGGTTGGCCGCCGAGCCGGGGAAAATTCTCTCCCCAACCGAAATAACCGCCCATTGCGACGACGGGGTCATAGGTTGAAAGCAGCATTTTCCGGTAGATCGCCGTTTGCTGCTCATAGGATCCGGCGCTCCAATAATCGACTGAAGTGTACGATTCAAAGTACGCATAGGCGGCTGTCCCACACACGGCAATCGACAGAATGACAATGAGCACAGTGGAGCGGACGCGCTTGGCGTATCCGATTCGTGAAACCGCGAATCCAAGAGCCGCGCCCATCCACGGGCCGCGAGACCATGACATGAGAAGCCCCCCAAAGAGGACCCAGGGAAGCACCATCGACGGCCGGACGCGGAAGAACTGGCGCTCAGGACCACGTCCGCCGGATTTGTACACCCAGCCGAGCCAAAGGGCCAGGATCCACGCCCCTCCAAAGAGGAGGCCGGCAGTGATTGCGTGTCCAAACGGTCCTTGCGCCCGCAGGAAGCCTCCGCGGACCTGTTCGAAGGCGCCGGTGTGCTGCGGAGCAACGGTGTTGGCAATTGAGGTAAAGACGTTGACGCCAAGCCTGAATTCGACAACTTCGACGACCGCCACGAACGCCATCAGCCAGAGCATTCTACGGAGGAAACGCTCTCGAATGCCTGGTTGTTCAAGGAGAAGCTTCCCGACAACATAGGGAAGAAATGCCGCGAATATCAACTGCGCAAACTCATGGACGCCTACCGTGAATCCTAGTAATTCAGCATAGGGATAAGCTGCCCCCAACAAAAACAAAAGCATCCATAAATCCAAGCGCTGAAATTTCCACGGATATTTGATGATCGCGCCCACCGCGAGGGGAAGGATTGCTGCGTCGAACGGATTGAGAACCATGAAATGCGGTATATTCCACACATACGCCGGAGGTATCAGGATGAAGATTGGGAGATAGACATTGATAAGCGCATCGGTGAGCGATCGGACGATTATCCATGCGGCGCATAGAGCGAAGGACAGGGCAATCGCAAGAGGAAGCATTGGTATCCGATTTCTCGCCGTTTGGATGAATACAATTTCGGGAGCTTACCGACCCCGGATTCGTCGACAGGATGCGTCAACCAGGATGCGTCAACCACGATTCGTCAATGTGTCCTTTGGCCGCCGCCGGATTTCCCATGATTGCACAGCAGCAAAACCCTCTGACAACATCGTAATGAAGCAGTCTCCTCGACAATACGCTATGCCAGAGCGGCAAAGACTGTCCAATCGATCCAAGGGCAGGACCTGGTTTATTTTGTCAGATTCGGGAAGCGCTTCCAAGTTACTGATTGGGTTACGGATTGGTGACAGTGGACCCTCTAAGCGAGGGGCCAAGGTGCAAGCGACGAATTCGACGGCTCTAGGCCCGCTCAGAGGCGCTTATCGGCTGGCGAACGTCCACATTGGCTCTGGTTCTCCCTTTCAAATACCGGTCTCTGCTGATGATCGTGGGCCGCTCCACCAGGAAGTAAAAGATCACGCCGAACAAGAATGTCCCGGAAAGAACGACTAGCGACTTGGCAGCGCTGCGATGCCAAGAGCCCAGAAGATTGTTGCGGATCACCGGGTCAAAGGTCGTATGGGTCAGATAGACGCTATACGAACAGAGCGCCACCCCAACTGTGGCTGACCGAAGCAGCTTTCCAAGAGAAGTTGCCGGCGTCCAACGCATGTCATAAAGGTAGAGGAGCCACGCGGCGTATCCTACGGCGTAGATCGTGTTCACGAACATATCCATGGCCGTAGGACGCGGATCCCATACTGGAAGCAGTATCACCATGAACGGGCTTACCGGGAGCAGCCATTTGGCCGGCTTCTTTAGCCGTTCAAAGGCCGCGTGATCTTCGATAAACAGATATGCCAGCCAAACGCCGGCAATCAGCCCGTCGCAATGGAGGTGCGTAAACCAGTACCATTGCGGGGGCAGGGGCTTATCGATCGCAAGGGTTACGAAGCGCAATGCAAGCGGCACAAAAAATGCAGCCGGCAGCAAATAGCGCAAGGATCTTCTTCCCGCGAGCCGATCGGCAGCCAGGGCAAGAATGGGCAAGAGGAGATAGAAGTGCTCTTCTACGCACAAACTCCAGGATGGCCCAAACCCGGTCACACCGAGGTAGTTCTGAAGAAAGAGGCCATAGTACCAGTGAAGCGCCTGCGCGGGGAAGGCCAAGTGAACGGCCAGATAAACCAGAATGGCGGCGAAATATGGCGGCAGCGTTCGCCACCAGCGCGAACGCCAGAAATGCCAGAACGAAAACGAGTCGCTGCCAGCGGAACGAAAATAAATGCGCCCGATCAGGAAGCCAGACAGCACGAAGAACAATTCGACGCCGCTGCCGAGCGCCCCAAACATATTTCTGCCCGCAACTTCCAAGTTCAATCCGTGAGCCACGAAGACCCCGAGGATCGCCGCGGCGCGGAGCACGTCAAGCCCTATATTGCGTTTGCCGATCTCCAACGGGCCCCCTTCACATTTTCTTCTGAGTCAAGCGCTCTATCCTTTCGTGAGCGCGATCCACGGGAACCGGCAGGCATGCCTTGGGGCAGCGCAGCGGGGAGGGGCACGTTCTCTTGCGCCTCGCTCGTGCTTCGGCGCCTTTTTTGAACAAGCTCCTGGGAAACGAAACTGGGGAGACCCGCGGGTACCCTCAATTTACCATCGCCGTCTTCACTGCTCAAAGTTACTGAATCCACTGTTCAAAGTTACTGAATAGCGCGGTCACTCCATGGACCTACAACCAGTACCGACGCAAGGCGAAAAACCTATGCCGACCGAAAGACGCGATAATATCCACACTTTCTGAGCAGGCGCTTCATTCTCTGTTCCCGGTTGTAGCGGCCGCGTGTCAACTCGACAAAGGGAAGGACCTGGCGCGGCGCGGTGAGGAGATTTTCGTAGTCCATCCATCCGGATAGCTTCGCGGCCTCCAGCCAATATTTGGCCTCGCCGCCCGAGTGAAAACACTTCATCGCCGCGAATGGCTCGAAGCGCAAGAGCCAGGGACCTGGAACGCCTGCCCTGTGCAGCAGACGCTTGAGTTGGGAGCGACGCCAACAGCGCCAAGCATTCGGATCAAGAGAGCCCCCGCCGATGTGCATGGCGAGCGCGGCCCAAACGATGGCCTCTACATGCATGACATGGGGCAACGGCCGGCCTCGGCCGAGCCTTCCCAGGAGCCATTCCAGCCACTCGAAGTCGACGGGCATACGCCACTGCGCTACTCCTATGTCCACGTGGCGGGCGAGAGCAATACCCGCCTCCATGGCCCGGTTCACCACCTCGGGGGGAAGAAGGCAATTCGGGTTTTGCCACATCAGCAGGAGGCCGGTTTGAAGAGTCTGCTCAAAACGGAAGCGATTGGGAAAGTAGACGTCGGGATCGAGGATAACCATCTCCTCGCCGTCCGTGCTGAGCAAGGCGGGGTCTGTGATCTTCCTCCAGCACGGGTGCCCATGGCGGAACTGGCGCAGATTTGGGTAGCGGGCAAAGGCCGCAGCCTCGCTATCCCGCAGTTCGTCACTTGTATACACGATCCATGGATGTTGCCCTGCGTGCGGAAAGTTACTGATTTCCTCCTCAAGGATCGATTGATCCGACAAGGAATCCGTAACGAAGCACACGCGCATTGGCTCCAACGAGTTGTGGAAAAGGCTTTCCAGCGCATAACGGGAGTATTCGAGCGACCGCGCGGAGAGCACCACAAAAACCCGGCGCACTGTGTTCTGCCCTGAAATCCCGGCAACTGTCATGTCTAAGAGAGCTCGAGAGAGCCCGCGGCGTGTTGTGTGATCGAAATCAGCGCGTTGTTCAACGCAGCGGACCAGCCGTTTGTCTCATCGTAAAACTGATTCTGGTATTCGATGCAGGCAAGCCTCTTGCGGTCGTAGAGCCCGGGATTGCCGCGAAGCTCGAGGATTGCGTCATGATAGCCCGCCGTGTCGTCAGGCGCCACCTCGACAACCGCATTGCGAACCGACTCAAGCGCCGGGCAAACTGACGACGTAATGACCGGACGGCCGGCGAGAACCCCCTCTACTACAACCTGATTGAAGCCCTCATTGAAGTCCGTTGTCGTGGGCACCAGGACAACGTGGCACCGATCGAACATTTTGCGCATGACCTCGCGGGTGCAATGCCCATGGCATTGGAATGTAGCGGTGAGGCCCGCGCGTTCAACGTGTTCCTTCAGCCGAGCGAGAGCAGAACCGTCCCCGCAGATGTCAAACGCAATTTCATCAATGCCGCTTTCACTGTAACGGCGGGCGATTTCGAGTATGGCAAACAGGCCCTTACTTTCTTCAATCCTCCCCGCGAAGAGAACCCGAAAAGAATCGGCTGGGGGTGGATCCGCGATGCCGTCAAACATTTCGCGTCTGTATGTCGGGAGGAATTCAATCACGCGCTCTCGAGACCCCAACTCTTCCAATTGCACGGTAATGTCTCGTGAGGCGCTCAGGATGGCGAGGGTCTGGCTGCGAAACAATAGCTTTCCATTGAGCGCGTTCAGGATACGCTGGGTGCGGCCCAAGGCTTTATATTTCGGCCAAAGAACGCAATGGATGGTGGGAATTACCCCGACGCCGAAGACGCGCAGCAGGCCAAGGATAAACCAATGGGTTGTACCCTCCGCGATCACCGCGAAATCTGCACGAAAGCGCAAGATGGACACGATAAGCGAAAGACCATAGGAGAGGTCGGCCAGATGATAGGCGATGCCGCGACTGCCAGGGAAGGGTCTGGGCCGGTTCTCGATTCTGAAAGGTCCGTCGATCAAGAAATCTTTTCTGGGATTGCTGGAGATGGCTAGAGACTCCGCGCCCGTCCGATTGCATACAGCCCAAAACTGACTGCTGTAAGTCACGGATACCTGCGATGGATCGTCCCTACCTTCGCGCCAATGACGGTAGGTCCCAACGATGTCTCCGGGACCGGCTGCGTAAAACAATCGTGGTTTCCGGCTCATCCCGATTTCCTTCGTGAAGAGGACGCAGCGTATAGTGACCGGCAGAGTTATGCGCCGCAGAACCGATCGCCACCTTGGAACACCGAACGCCTATAACGTCTTTGTTACCTTTGACCTGCTTGTTCAAAGCAGTCGTACAAAATCTCGCCAAGGGCGCCCAGGTTGGGCTCAAGGAACATCGTTTCATGCGTGCCGGGCGCGAAGCGAACATCGACTCCGCCTTGGGCAAGTTCATTCCACCCGCACGCAGGATCGGCTCCAGGGAAATATGGCGCGTCCGTGGCACGAATCAACGTGATGTGTCCCGAGTAAGGTTTCCCTTGATAGCCCTGCACGGAGTTCAATGTCTTGAGGCTTATGTTGTGCATGAAATGCGGTAATGGTGCGCCGAAGAGATTAAACAAGCGTTCAGCAAAAGCCCAATGCCGAAGGTACAGTTGATCACGCGAAGAGCGGAGCTTGTTTCTCACGGTGTGCGACAGATACCTGATCTTGCCCCCTCTCGTGAGCTGCTCTAGCTTCATCCGATGGAAGCGGAACTTGCGGCTGAGCACGGCTCCGATCGACATCCGGGAGTCAGCGGCCTGCATCTTCTCGAGCTCAGCGGCATATCCTGGCCGCCAAGAGTCGAACAGTACAACGACCAGCACACGCGCCCCAGCCTCTGTAAGCTGGCGCGCGGTTTCGACGGCCAGTGGACCCGCCGCGCACCATCCGCCAATCAGATAGGGGCCGTTGGGCTGGGCAGAACGAATCTCCCGAACGTAGGAGGCGGCACGGCTTTCGACCGTCATTTCCTGATCGCTTTCTAGCTCGCGCAGACCATAGAAAGGACGGTTCTCGCCCAGAACCGTGCGCAAGCCTTCGTAGATCAGATAGGAATGAATCAAGAATAGGGGAGGCTTGCTTCCCCGGGGCTGGACTGGCACCAACGAGGAATATTGTCGTTTCCCCTGCAGGATGGCGCCGAGCTGCTCAATGGTAGGGGCGTTGAAGATGGTGGTGATCGGCAGTGAGGTTCCCAGTACCTTGTTCATGCGGGCAAAAAGCCGGACAATCATGAGCGAGTAGCCACCGAGGGCAAAGAAACTGTTGCGGATGCCGATTCCGTGAACGCCCAGAACCTCCTCCCATATTTTGACCAGCTTGATCTCAAGTTCGTCCCGGGGAGGCACAAACTCGGCGGCGGCAACAGCGCGCAGGGAACGGGCCATGTTGGGGCGGGTGAGCGCCGGGAAATTGGCCGAGCCATCAATGCGCCGTGGAATCACATCCACGGGGATAACCTCTGCCGAAGCGAGCTGTTCCGGCAACCGCGATTTGAGCATGTTGGTTACGGCTTCAACAGAAGGCTGTTCTCCTCCCCGGCCGGTGATATAAACGGCGAGAATCGGCGTGTTTTCCGGGCCCCTGAGTAGGTTTGCCTCGGCAGCCCCGATCTCGGGATTCTGGTACAAGCAGCTCTCCAGA
This sequence comes from uncultured Acidobacteriaceae bacterium, assembly GCA_963746665.1. Lineage (GTDB taxonomy): Bacteria > Acidobacteriota > Terriglobia > Terriglobales > Acidobacteriaceae > PALSA-350. Next base: position 133,942 of record CAVVBW010000004.1, read on the forward strand.
TCGCCGAGCCCCAGGCGGGAACCACGGAGCCGCACAGAATGGCTGGCCAAACCGGTCATTTCAAAGCCATGCTGCGGAGAAAAACGCGCTAAGTACCCGGTGCGGATGCCCGCGCCGGTATGGAAATTTTGCCGGATGGCGAGCTCACCCTGCACGCCGAAGGGCGCCAGGGCTCCCGAACGGTCGAGCACCATGAGCTGCTGGCCCGCGAGTGGCAGCAATCGGCAATCAAAACTCCCGGATGCCAATCGGCGGAAGGGCGCGACAGCAAACGGGCCCGCGGTAAAGGGCGAAGAGTAAAGTAGGTCGATCTTACCCGGATAGCTTGTCAAATGCCTCAGGTTCGCCAGCGTCGTGCCTACTCCGCGGCAGACTAGATGCAGGCGGCGGTCTCCCTTCCATCCGCTGGTCGCAAAGGCAGCGAATTCAGCCGGCGTGCCGAAGGCAAAGCCAACTTGCTCTGAGTCGATGAGCGTTTGCAATTGCTGAGCCGAGGCGCCATTTGCATGAACGAGCAGCGCTCCGGCGACAAGCGGAAGCATAAGATCGGTCCAAGCTTGGGCAGAACCGTGCGCGGGCCACGCCAGGACGGAATCTCCGCGCCGCATGTCCAGAGCGCCCGCGGCGCCAAGCATGGCCCGCAGGGTTGCCTCATGGGAGACCGCTGTTACGCGATAGTGGCCGCTCGCGTCTGCCTTGATGTTGAGCCAAGCCGCTTGAGAGGCGGACAGGGACGGGAAATGTGCATCGCTTGGCGCCGTGGCGTCGCCGCCTGCCTCGCTCAATCGATCGAAGCTGGTCAGCGCGGAGAATCTTCCTGTCAAGGCCTGATTCCCCAGCGACAAGGCCGGTTGAAGGTCCAACAAAACGAGATTCCATTCCGCCTCCAAGGTAGCCTGTGGAATGGGCAGCACCACCGCGCCGATATGCAGTGCCGCGATTGCCGCCGCCGCCGCATCGATCGTAGGCTCCATCCACAGCGCGACGGTCTGTCCTGCCTGCACGCCTAATTTTCTAAGTCCCTGGGCCATTTGAAGGCCCTTGGCATGGAGCGCGGCCCAGCTCAACCGCCGACTGCCGGCGACGATCGCCGTATCATTCCCGTTGACTGAAGCCCACTGGTCGAGCCACGAGGGAATGGAATGGGAGCCTGAATCCACCGGCAATGGGCTCAAGCCCGCGACCTCGAGCGCGGCCTTCTCCGGCGCGGCGAGCAGGGGAAATTCCGACACCTTCAGAGTGTCGGTCTCCATCAGGGCCTCAAGAATGCGGGTATAGGTGTCAAGCAAACGCCGGATTCGCTGCTTCTCGAACAGTAGCGTGTTGTACTCGATTTGCAGCCGGGGGCCTTCCGCGCGTTCGACAACACTTACCAACAAATCGAAATTGACGCCACCGCTCACGGATGGCCGGGGGATGATTTCGAGCGCTCCGGCTTGCTGCGGCTGCATGAAGGCCTTTTGATAAACGAAATAGACCTGGAGAAACTGCGACGTCGCGCCCGATTGATCGAATTGAAATGCCTCCATCAAACGGGAGAACGGCAGGTCCTGGTGCGCGTAACTTTTGGCACTCCAGTCAGCCACTCGTTCAAGCAACTCGCGATAGCTCGGGTCTCCTTGAACATCCGCCAGGATGACCTGAGGATTGGCAAAACGTCCGACGACATGCTCCATTCCCGGCTGGGTCCGGTTGGCGATCGTCGAGCCGAGAAGAAACTCCGCCTGGTCGGTGTATCGCGAGATCAGGCCTTCGAAGGCCGCCAGAAGCACCTGGTGCATGGTGGCGTCGTGGTGCCGGCAGTATGTCTTCAGCTTGGCATTGAGCTCCGGTGACAGGAGCAATGACTCGATCAATCCCGGAGCGCTCTTCTCGGCAGAACGGGGATGATCCGTGGGCAGATCAACCGCCGGCATCTCGCGCCGGATATGTTCGTGCCAGAAGGCCAGGGCTGCGCTAGCCTGATCGCTTTCGAGCCATTTCTGCTGCCAGATTGTGAAGTCGGCGAACTGGAAAGGGAGCGCGGGCAAGGCGGGTTCGCGTTCTTCGCTCAAGGCCGCGTAGATCGCGGCGAAGTCGCGTACCAGTATGCCATTCGACCAACCGTCGCAGGCGATGTGATGAATGGTGAAGGCGAGCAAATGACGCTCACCCGTGACATGGATCAGATGCACAAACAGAACGGGGCCGGCGGCCAAGTCGATACGAACATGCCCATGCTCCCGGATCAGTATTTCAGCCCGATCCGTGGCTTCGGAGGGAGGCAGGGAACGCAGATCGGAGATGGAGAGTGCGAAGCGCGGCTCGTCCGAAATGACCTGAGACAACTCCCCATCGACCATGAGGAAGCTGGTGCGCAATGCCTCGTGCCGCAAGACAAGCTCGCGAATGCTTCGTTCGATCAGCGCATCGTCTACCGTCCCTTCCAGGCGAAAGGCAATCGCCATGTTGGAGGCGGTGGAGGCAAGATCGAGTTGATCGAGAATCCAATAGCGGCATTGCTCCAGGCTTGCCGGAAAGACGCAAACCTGCCCTTGCTCGGCATCCCCTGAGCTGGTGTCCACGATCGTCGTTAGAACCTGGGGCCCCATAGATATCTCAGTATGGAAGGATCGTCGTGCGTACTAAGGTGGTCTTTAACATCTGTCCCAAACTCGCCATTGAAAAGCTCGTCATTGAAGAACCGTTTGTGGCCGGCGATAGCGCGATCTCGGCACCGCCTGAATTCCGCCGGCCGTGTTTGTAGTAGCGCTGCCCTCGGGACCATCCAGTTGCGCGCAGATCGTGGCAACAGTCCGGTACTGAAAAATATGACGGGCCGTTATGCCGAGGCCAGCCTGGTTGGCGAGTGTGGTAATGCGGAAGATCAACAGGGAATCCCCGCCCAGCTCGAAGATACTCTCATCCACGCCAACTTCTTTAAGACCCAGGACCTTAGCCCAGATTCCCGCCAACATTTCCTCCTGTGGATTGCGAGGATACACCATCGCTTTGTGGCGCATCAGCTGCTCCGGCTGCGGTGCGGGCAATGCCTGCCTGTCAACTTTGCCATTGAGCGTTCGCGGCAGGTCTTCGAGGAGCATGATAGCCGCCGGTTGCATATATTCGGGAAGCTGGGCTTGCAAATACTTGCGCAGATCCTGGATCAAGGAAAGCTGATCGCCGCCGCTGTGTGCGGGAACCACATAGGCAGCAAGGCGCTTGTCTCCCGGAGCCTCTTCGGGCGAGACCCAGTCAGCCCGGACGGCGACCACGGCGGAGCGCACCAGAGGAGACTTCTCGAGAGCATGTTCAATCTCAGCCAGCTCAATGCGATACCCCCGGACCTTGACCTGAGTATCGGCGCGACCCAGAAATTCCACTGTCCCATCCGCGCGATAGCGAGCCAAGTCGCCGGTACGGTAAAGGCGCTCGGTCAGTCCGTTCCCCAGGGAAGAGTCAAAAAACTTCTCGGCCGTCTGTTCGGGAGCGTTGAGATAGCCGAGAGCCAGGCCATCTCCAGCGGCATAGAGTTGACCTGCAACTCCCGGCGGCACAGGCTTCATTGCTGCATCGAGCAGGTAGACGCGGGTGTTGGCGATGGGCCGGCCGATCGGCACCGTCCCCGATTCCAGGCTCTCAAGAGTGATGGTATGGCAGCAGGTAAAGGTGGTGTTCTCCGTCGGACCATAGCCGTTGATCAAGCGGAGCTTAGGTAGAGCTTCCAAGACGCGGCGTACGTGGGTTGCGGAGAGAACATCGCCCCCCGCCAGCAGTTGTTTGAGTGGCCGGAGCATTTCCAGGTGCTCGCTCGCCATCAGGTGAAAGAGCGCAGCGGTGAGCCATAGTGTGGTGATGCCATGCGCGCCGATGATCCGTCCGATCTCTTCAGGCGCGAGACGTCCTTGCGGCCCCATCACCAAGCGGGCGCCATTGAGCAATGCGCCCCAAATCTCGAATGTGGCCGCATCGAAGGAGAGAGGCGCAAGCTGAAGAAAGACTTCCTCTGGAGCAAAGCTGGCGAAGCCATTGTTCCTGACCAGCCGCAGCACCGCGCGCTGGGGAACGAGAACTCCCTTTGGATTGCCTGTCGAACCGGAAGTGTACATCACGTACGCCAGGCTTTCCGGTCTGCTTTCAATCTCCAGATTATCCGTCTCCTCAAGAGCGATGGTGGGCCAATCGGCATCGAGGCAGACCATATTGGTCGAGAGGTTGGGCAAGTTTGCGGCGATCGGACGCTTCGTAAGAAGCACCTGTGCCCCGGAGTCCGCAATCAAGTAAGTGAGGCGTGAAGCCGGATAGCTCGGGTCGATCGGCACATAAGCAGCGCCCGCTTTGAGAATTCCGAGCACGCTGACGACGACTTCGAGCGAACGCTCGACGCAGAGAGCCACGCGAGCGCCAGGCTTAACGTGGGAGTTTTCAAGAAACCGAGCCAATTGATTGGCCTTTTCATTCAGCTCGGTGTAAGTCAGAGTACGCTCGCCAACCACAGCCACGGCATTCGGCGTGAGCTTGACCTGCTGTTCGAAGATGCGGTGGATCGACGCTTGGCGGGGATACGGCGTTGCCGTTTGATTCCACTCGACGAGGATCTTCTGCATCTCGGCTGCGGTGAGCAGCGAAACCTCGGCCAGGGGCTGGTCGATATTTTCGACCAAGGCGCCAAGAATCGTCTGCAGATGCTCAAACCAGCGATCGATCGTAGCTGAATCGAAGAGGTTCGTGTTGTAGTCGCAGTCCAGCCATAGCTCGCTGCCGCGATCGACAAAGTTGAAGAACAGATCCATGTTTACGCTGGTTTTCGGGTTCGCGCTCAGGTCGACGGAAAGGCCGTCAAACTTGAGCCCGGAGCCAACCTGCTCCAGGTTGAACTGCACTTCGACCAGTTGCAGCCGCGAGGGATCGCGCTGAATCTTGAGCTTCCTGAGGAGCGTTCCATAGGTGTAATCCTGGTGGTCCTGCGCGTCGAGAAGCGTCTTGCGGGTCTGTTTGACAAACTGCGCGAGCGTTTGGTCCGGAGCATAGCTGCTGCGGATGGGCAGGAAGTTGACGCGAGTGCCCAACCAGGGTCGATCCATTTTCGAGCAGAGACTGTCCGGCCATGGGAATGCCGATGACGATATCGCTTTGCTGGCAAAGGCGGTGGATCAGCAACGAATAGCCGGCCAGCAGGGTGGCAAACAGAGTACTCCCTTGCCGCGCTCCTGCCTTGCGGATGGACTTGAGCGTCTCCGCCGCAAAGACGAAAGCGTTTGGTGGCGCCGTCGTTGCTCCTGAGCGCCGGACGCGCCCGATCGGTGGGTAGCTGGAGAGGCGGGGGAATCGTCTTGAATTGTTCGAGCCAATAGGACTCAACCGCAGTCCGCTCGGGGGTTCCGGTGCGCTGGTTCTGCTCGATCGCGTATTCGTGGAAGGCGTAAGCCGGGGGCAGGGAAGCAGGAGCGCCTTTCACCTGGCCGCTGTAGAGCTCGCTCAGTTCCCGATAGAGGACGTTGGTGGACCAGCCATCAAAAATGATGTGGTGCGCGGTGAAGACCAGCAGATGCTCGTCCGCTCCCAGCCGAACCAGGCAGCCGCGGAAGAGAGGGCCGTGGTAAAGATCGAACGGAGTGGAAGCTTCGCGGGCGAGCAGAGCTTCGAGCCGTTCCTTACCTGTGAGCGCGGGAAGCGCAGTCTCGGCAACGCTGCTGAAGTCCTCGCGCTCGAGGCGAAGAGGAACCTTCGCGGCGATGTGCATGAGTGTCGCCATTCTCGGCAACGGTTGAGCGCAAGGCCTCATGCCGGGCAATGAGCGTCTCCAAACTTTGAATCAGCGCCGTTTCGTTCAACGGGCCACGCAACATGAGCGAAGTCGATTCATTGAAAGCGCAGTTGGCTTCGTCGCCGAGTTGTGTGCCAAAGAGGATCTCGCGCTGCGGCTCGGTGATGGGAATATCCCGCGCGACCGGATGAGCGGCGTTTTCGGCGGAGGGTATGGCAGCAACCGGAACTGGAGGGGCGGGCGGCACTGGAATCTCATGATGCGCCGGCACACCGAGCGCTTGCCCGGCCTGCATCTGGCGCAAGCTGTGGCGGAAGGCCTCGCGGACAAAATCCAGATCGGCGTCGGTGTGGGCCGTGGTGAGAAAGCAAGGGAAACCTTCCTGGATATGCACACCCTGTTCGCGCAGGTGGAAGTGGAGCAGCCGGGCGAGACGGGGCTCCGCGGGAACATTCAAAAAGAACCATGAAGAGAAGGTCTCAAGCGCGGCCGCATAGGAGAATTCCCGGAACATCGACCGGATGTCGTTCACCAAAGACGAGGTTTTGGCGGCCAAGCCCGCCTGTAGCGAGGATCCGGCACTCTTCAAATGTTCGAGGCTGGCCTTGACAGCAGCCATCGCCAAAGGATGCCGCATGAACGTGCCGGCATAGAAGGTGACTCCGGCTTGCGGGTAGGAGTCGTCGCCGAACTGCCATTGGCCTCCGTCGAGCGCATCCATATAGGCAGCGCTGCCGGCCAGAACGCCAACGGGCAATCCGCCCGCAACGACTTTGCCATAAGTGGCCAGGTCGGCGCGGATACCGTAGACGGCTTGCATGCCGCCGGGGTCGGTACGGAAGCCAGTGACCACCTCATCAAAGATGAGCGCAGCGCCACTCTGCTCGGTAATGCGGCGTACCTCGCGCAGAAATTCAAGCGGCCGCAGTTCCGGGATGACGGCTCTGCACCGGCTCGACCAGGACCGCGGCAATCTCTTCGGCGCGCTGGCGAATGATTTCCAAGCTCGCCGGAGCGCCGTATTCAAGGACAAGAATATTGGCGACGCTCTCCCGTGGAATTCCAGGGGCCACCGGCATGGAGCGATGATCGCCAACGGCCTTGACCAGCACTTCGTCGAAGCTGCCGTGATAGTCGCCGGCAAAGAGGACGACCAGGTTGCGTCCGGTGACGGTGCGGGCGACGCGCATCGCGCCCATGACGGCCTCGGAACCGGTGTTGCAGAAGGTGACGCGCTCCATTCCGGTGAGCTCGCGGATGAGCTCCGAGCAATCGCCCACCAGTTCAGTCTGTGGCCCAATGGGGAATCCAAGGTCCAACTGCTCGCGCACCGCCTCGACAATGAACTCCGGCGAGTGACCGTAGAGGATGGCGCCGAATCCGTTGAGAATGTCGACGTAGCGGTTTCCATCCTTGTCCCAGAGATAGGCGCCGGCGGCGCGATCGACGACCAGGGGATAGATGAGCTCCTTCCATTGAGCGTTGAAGCCCGACACTACGCGTCCATCGGCAAAGACGCTGCGATATTTTTGTGTGAATGACTTGGAGCTCGGTGTTCGCCGGTTGTATTCCTTAATAAACGTCTGGAGATACTTCTCTTCTGCCGGACTTAGATTGCCGGTCGGGGCAACTTGCGGCGGCTTAAATGGTGTGAAAGTGGGTTGGGCCGGCTGGCTCTGTTCGACCGCAGGAGGGGCAGCCGCCTGGCGGCTTGGAGCGGCCGCCACGGCCGCTTGAGGTGCGGGAATGGCGGAAGCCGCCGCCGCCGCGGCGCCAGGAGCGTGATGCCCACGCAACAACTCGAGCTGCTGCGCGAAGAGGCCACTGAGCATCTGCATCTGGGCGGCGAAAAGCGCTTCATACGATCCCGGCGCCGCTTGCGGAAGAGGAGGCGCGCTGGCGGAGGCCAAGACCGGAGCTGGCGCCCGTGCCGGCACATCCGTCATGTCTCGCGCAGAGACTGGAGCCGATACGGGTGGGGAAGGACGCGATTGGGGGGGCGCCGTCGCGGCGAGATGCTCTGCCAGCGCTCCCAAGGTGGAATAGCTCTCCATGATCTGGCGGAAGGTTAGCTTGACGCGGTATTTCCCTTGGATGGCCTGGGTCAACTGTGTCAGAAAGAGAGAATCGAACCCCAGTTCCAAAAACGAAGCATCTCCGTCTACGTCTGCAAGATCGGCGCCGGAGAGATCGGTGACGAAGAGCTTCAGCTCATCAAGCATCGATGCCGCTTGGAAATTCGCTGGAGTTGGGTTGGCCATGGTCATTATGGGTTCCTCGGCAGAATGGATCACCGCTTCAGGTGTGATTTCAGAAGTGAAAGCATCATCGGAATTCCGGGTGATCGGCATCCTGGCCTGATCCGGTTTTCCCGCGGCATCCAGGCTGGCTGCTTCTTGCTTCAGGGGAGGCTCGGCCCAGTATCGCTTGCGTTCAAAAGGATAAGTAGGTAAAAGGATGCGTTTCCGGGAATATCCTGTGTGAAACGCGTGCCAATCCGGCTCTGCCCCCGCCGCCCAAAGTTGGCCGAGCGCAGAGAGGATCGCCTCTTCTTCGTTGCATTCGAGATCGAGGCCGCTGACCAGACTCGAGACGATCACCGGCGCTCCCGCTTGAGAACCGAGTCCCAAAACAGTCTGGCGCATCATCTGCGCCGCCGTTCTGCCTGGGCCAACCTCGAGCAAGATGGTCTGCGGCGTCTTCAAAAGCTCGCTCACCGCCCGGTCGAAACGCACGGTCTGACGCAGTTGGCGGGTCCAGTAGGCGGGCTGGGAGACTTCCTGTTCCGTGATCCAATTTCCGGTGAGTGTGGAGACATAGGGAATGGAAGGCTTGCCGAAAGTAACGGTACCAACGTGTTCCGCGAAGGGCGCAAGCGCCGGTTCGACCATCCTGCTATGGAAGGCATGCGAGGTTGCGAGCTTGCGGTTCTGGATCTGTTCGCGGGTAAGTTGCTCGCTGAGGGTATCGATGGCAGAGTGGCTTCCCGAGACCACAGAAAGTTGCGGGCTGTTGACAGCGGCGAGATCGAGCTCTGTCCCTTCGATCAGCCGGGCGACGATCTCCTCCGATGCGCGCACCGCCAGCATCGACCCCGGCGGGAGACCCTGCATCAGGCGGCCGCGGGCCGCGATCAGCCGCAGCGCGTCTTCAAGCGAGAAGACGCCCGCCAGACAGGCAGCCACATATTCGCCAACGCTGTGGCCGACCATCGCTCTTGGCCGGATGCCCCAAGAAAGCCAAAGCTGCGCAAGCGCATATTCAATGGCAAAAATGGATGGCTGCGCATAGATGGTTTGATTGAGGCGGTCCTGGTTACGGTCTTGGTTACGGTTCTGGTCGGCGTCGCTCGCTCCTGTTTTATTGTCCTCAGGATGGAGGACGGCGAGCAGACTCTCCCCAAGCAGCGGCCGCAGCACTTCATCGCAGCGGTCCAAATGCCGGCGGAAGACAGGTTCGCTCAGGTAAAGCTGGCGGCCCATCCCAGGCGATTGGACACCCTGGCCGGGGAAGCAAAAGACGACGCGCGCGTTTTCAAACGGATGGTCTTCATGGAGAATGCCGTCCTTCGATCCGCTAGACAAAAGTTGGCGAGCCTGCTCAAGATTGCCGGCCACGAGCGCGCGGCGATGCTTGTGCCGGCTACGGCTCACTTGAAGCGTGAAGGCTGCATCGGCAAGGTTGAGGTTGGGAGTTCGCTCAAGATGCTGAGTCAGATTGCAGGCAATTTTCGCGGCCGCACCGGCGCTCTTCGCGGACCAGGTAAGCAACTGGTGCTCCCGGCCGGGATCAGAAACCGTCACGCGCGGAGGTTCTTCGACAATGACGTGCGCATTTGTGCCGCCTACTCCAAAGGCGCTCACGCCGGCGCGGAGAGGGAAACCATTCGTTTCCCAGGGACGCATTTCCCGGCTGATATAGAAAGGACTGTTCTCAAGATCGAGGTGACCGCTAGGTTTCTCGAAGTGCAGAAGCTTGGGAATCGACCGATGCTCGATCTGCAAGAGTGTCTTGATCAAGCCGGTGGCCCCGGCAGCCACATCGAGATGCCCCACGTTCGCTTTGGCTGTTCCCAGCGCGCAAAAGCCCATATCCTGCGTTGATAGACGGAAGGCTTTCGTCAGCGCGGCTACTTCGATCGGATCTCCCAGGGGCGTGCCCGTTCCGTGAGCCTCGATGTAGCTGATCGACCTGGCAGGAACTTGCGCAATTTTTTGCGCTCGCGCAATCACCTGAGCCTGGCCCTCGACGCTGGGGGCCGTGTAGCCCACCTTCCCGGACCCGTCATTGTTGACGGCGAAGCCGCGGATGACTCCGAGGACCTGATCGCCATCAGTCAGAGCATCGTCCAGCCGTTTGAGCAGCAGCACTGCAGCGCCGTGGCCAAAGATAGTTCCGTTGGCCCGGTGATCGAAGGGGCGGCAATGCCCATCGAGCGACGCCAGCCCGCCCTCTTGCGGCAGATATCCCCGTTTTTGGGGAAAGGTAATCGAGACAGCACCGGCCAGGGCCATGTCGCAGCCTTCCGTCAACAGGCTCTGGCAGGCTTGGCAGACGGCAACGAGCGAGGTGGAGCACGCCGATTGGACGGTAATGCTCGGTCCGCGCAAATTCAGTTTGTAGGAAACACGAGTGGCCAGGAAATCCTTGTCGTTGCCCAGCATGGTGACATATGAGCCAACCTGATAGCTGCCGGTGAACTCCTCAAGGAACCGCCGATCGGCGGCCAGATTCTGCATGAAGTAGGTGTTCATGCTGCAACCGGCAAAGACGCCGACGGATTGGCGAGTATGGGATGGATCGTATCCCGCCCGCTCGAGAACCTCCCACGCGCACTCGAGAAAGATCCGATGCTGCGGATCCATCTGCTCAGCCTCTTTGGGGTAGACGCCAAAGAAAGCTGCATCGAACATATCGACTTGTTCGAGAATCGGGCGCGCCGCAACGTAGCCTTCGGCGGCCTGATCCCGGGCTTCCAGCTCCGAGCGATCGAAGAAGGTGATCGACTCGGCGCCGCTCACCAGATTCTGCCAGAAATCCTCCACACTCTGAGCGCCCGGGAAGCGCCCCGTCATGCCGATGATGGCGATGGCCGGCCGACCGGCGGAGATTATCGTCTGACACGGCCGCACCGCCGCGGGCTCTCCGCTTGGGGTGACGCTATTCGCCCCGCCGCGCAGAAGATTGGCCATGGTCCGCACCGTCGGGCACTCGAAAACCGCGGCAATCGGCAGGTTTTTTTCGAAGGCCTTGTTAATGCGGGAGAGAAGCACGGCCGCTAAGAGCGAGGTGCCGCCGACTTCAAAGAAGCTGTCGTCCAATCCAACCTGGGGAAGGCCCAGGACGCTCTTCCAAAGTTCGGAGATGCGTGCCTCTGGTTCTACCTGGTGAGAGGAAGGATGGTCTGGCCCGTTGATCGTTCGCCCCTCTGACATCCGTCGGTCTTTCTTCTCCATGGGAATTAGCCTGCGGCTAAAGGCTATTGTTCAGGTCGCAGATGAAGAACAGGCTCTAGGCCCCAGAGAAGAAATGGTCTCTTAGGGCGGCCCGGCTCATCCGTCCCGGGTCCGGCCGACTAGCAAATCCACTCGATGGTGAACTCAAGCGTAAGTAGGATTCTCTTTGGCTGCCGGTTGCTCAAGATCCTCGAAGCCGGGCGCAGCGGGAGCGGTGACGGGCTCATCGTGAATCGGCCTCCAGCGAAGATTCATCTTGTTCACCCTCGCCTCGAAGTCTTGAAGGTCCTTTTTGACGGCGCGATCGGCGCGCAGCAGGCCTACTTTATTGACAATGGCGGCGATGCCCCGCACATTGAGCCTCTCAAGCAGCCGGGTGGCTCGCCGCAACTCCACTTTTTTCGTCCTTCCCGATTCCGCGACCAATACCGTAACGTCAGCAAAGCGCGCCAAATACTCAGTTTCGGCCGAGATCATGAGCGGTGTGGCATCGATCAGCACCAGATCGTACTCGCTGGTGAGATCTTGAAACGCCTGGTCCATAAAGCTGGTGAGCGGCGTCAGCGTCGGCGTGAAGGGCTGAGCCACGACTGCGGCGGGTTGCAGATCCATGTGTGCGGCGGCCGAACCGTTGACGCCGTTTTCCGCCTTTTGAGCTGCGCGATTGAAGCCTATGGTGACGTAGGCGACGGGTGCCGTGGTTCCAGAAGCATCGATGGTCAACGTCTTCCTGCCCAGCTTGGCAAGAGTGCTACCCAGGTTTTCCACGATCGAAGTGGTCCCGGCGCCCGCGTTGACCGCGGTCAGCACAATCGTTCGAACCCCGACATTACGAACCGCTTGATCGATGCCGGCGGCCAGACGCAACGCGCATTCATCGAAGGCATGCAAGGTAACTTCCCGATCGTCGAAGATGGTCCCGATCGGGGAAAAGCCCAGGACCTGCTCCATGTCGGTTTCCGAATGAATGCGAGGATCTACAACGTCAATAAACACGGCGGTAGCCACACCCAACAAGAGAGCAAAGGGAAACAATAAAGGAGCAAGTTTTTCCGCCTTGCTCGCCTCCGGGGCAAGCGGAGTGCGCGCCTCGGAAAATAGATGGATGGAGCCAGGAGAGCTGCTCTCGAGTTCAAGATTGCGTGTCCGCTCATCCAACGTGGCATAGCGCGCCTGCAGGGTCGTGATATCGTTCTTGAGTTCCGCGGCACGTTGAAATTTTGGCGCCGCCGTCGTGGCCTTGTTCGTGTATGCCTGCAAATCAGACGTATAGCTCGCCTCAATGGCTCGCGTCCGATTGAGATCGGTGCGATCCTTCTGTTCGAGGCGCGCCGCGGCTTTGGAACGAAGATCCGTCTGCATCTGCTGCAGACCGGCTTCAATCTGCGCCAATTCCTCTTCAGTCTCTTTGCGCAGCGGGTGGTTGGGTGTCAACCCTGCGAGTTGCTCAAGCAAGGTAGCTCTTTTCTGGCTCAACGAAGACTTCAGTGCCAGCAGGCTCGGGTCCGAAGCGATGATCTCATCGGCCGCCGCGTTGAGGGCGGAGTTTACCGCGGCCGTATTCCCGCTCTCAAGTGAATCCAGTTGTGCTTGGGCCTGGATCCGCTGCTCGTGGGCCGTTGTAAGATCCGTCCTTAGCTTCGCCACCTGCTCGTCCAATTGATCAGAGCTGCTGTCGCCTGATCCAACTACGGCAACGCCCAGGGTTTGGCTGATCTTGGCTTGCTCCTCGAGCTTGGCGTTCAATTCGTTCTCGACTTCCGCACGCGCTTGCCGCAGCGCCGCGAGGCGCTGGTCCCGGCCGTAAAACTCCTCACCCTTGGTCTTGCCGAGATAACTATTGGTAACGGCATTCACAATCTCCGCCAGGTGTTCCGGCTGAGTGCCAGACAAAGAAATATTCACTTCGTATGTCAGACCGGCGCGTGCCACGGTCAATCTGTGCTGCAGGCGCGACACGGCTGACTCCACACTCTCACCCTGCTTTTGCCACTCGCCGGGCTTCAATTGGCTCAATGCGCCGGCCAGGACATCGTAACTTGAGACGGAGTGCGCTTGCTCTGCCACAAATGAGTCATATGGGTACTGTTGTTCTTGTTCCGGTGTCAGCGTCGCAGGAAAAGTGGGGGAAACATACACCACGCTAGTGGCAACATAGCTCGGGCGCCGGTGCAGCAACGCGAGTCCCAGACCGAACGTCAGTAACGCGACTACGGACGCGGCCAATGCGTGCAGCCGCAAGCTGCGCAAGATGTCCACCTTGAAGGACATTGGCGGTGCGGGAGCGGGAGCCTGGGGCTGCTGGGGAGGCAGCGATGCTTGACGCAGATCCGGGAGACTTGCCTGCTTGATGTTCATGGGGTGACGTCCTCAATGGCCATGCTTCGAAAATTCGGGCCCGTTTGCTTTTCGTTAGAGCATCGATCGTTGCGGGAAATGAGTTGCCGAGTGAGCCGCTATGGCGCCGCGATTGCCGCGATCGTGCCAATGCTGGTAAGTGGACCCAGCCTCTGCACAACATAAGTCATTTTGTAGAAGTCGCTTTGGGGAACAAAGATCACATCGCCGGGATGCAGCTTGACTTCATCGGTGCCTTTAAGAGTCAAAAGGCTCTTAAAAGGAACCTTTACGGTTTTGCCGGTTGACGGCTGGATGATCTGAATGGCTCCCGAGGAGCCCTCGGCCAGGCCTCCTGATTGGGCCAAAACAGAGGTCAGAGTAGATTGAGGGGTGAGAGTAACAGCGCCGGGGTGAGCGACATTGCCCAGGACGGAAACAAACACTTCTTGTTGCGCCGGAATGTACACAATATCGTTGCGCTTGAGGCGCATATCCGCCATCGTGCTGCCGCTCTGCAAGAGCGATCTCAAGTCGATCCAAACGACCTGATCGTTGCCGCGATAAATCGCGCAGCGCTCGGGAATTCCGTCTCGCGGCGACGCGCTCGGTCCCGAAGTGGTTTGGGTAACGGTGGCCGAGCTTGGCATCATTCCTGCGCGGGCGATCACGTCGAGCAAGGTCGGCGTGTCATCGAAATAGATCACCCCGGGATGCACGACGTTGCCGATCACGACCACGCGGTTCGAACCATACTTGTCGATGCTGACCGTGACCGAGAGATCCTTATAGTAAGGCGCGAGGGCGTCGACAATGAGTTTTGCAACCTGCGTGCGCGTCTTGTTCGAGACATCGATCGACCCGGCGAGATTGAGCGTGATCCGGCCATCGGGGCCGACGACTTTCTTTCCCGCCAATTCCGGTCTGCCGGGGAAATCCAAGCTGATCTCATCGCCGGGCCCAAGCTCGTATTCCGCATTTGCGGCTGGTTCAAAGTCCTGCAGCTGCTTCAGCGGGCTGACCTTCAGCTCCGGCGCTGCCGGCCCTTGAGATGGGGATGCGGACTGCGCCGCCGCCGGGGTGGGTAGATCCGTATCCGGGACCATTTTTATGGGGTCCGTGCTCGATTGCGGCGCTGCCTCGCTTGGGGGCGCGGAGGCGGGCTGCTGGGTTACAGGGACCGCATCTTGTTGGGCGAATATCGGATTTGCGACAGCACCGAACAGTAAGCCCGCCAAAAGAAACCACACCGGTTGAAATTGCTGCTTCATTACTACCCTCCGTGCCGTAAAAGCGTAGTACGAGATTCGTTCGAGTCCTTATTCCAGCCAATTCAGAGAGACCTAGATGCTAGGATGCTAGAGCTTACGTGCCACCGGCTCGCGCTCCGTTCGGACCCATCCGGCGCCCGCGCTTGAGTCGCGCAGAAGGCGGGGAAGGATCCGAAGCTTCCAAAGAATGTATGCCGGGGCCGCAGCCAAGAGCCGCACATCGCTCCAAAACTCTTCACCCGCCCAGGCCGCGGCGAGAACGTGCAAGCCAACGATCGTGAGGGCCACGGCCGAGTAGATCCGCAACCACTCGAGGGGGAGTGACAGCGCCAATACGAGCGCGAGAGCCGCGTAGGCAAGAGGAAGGCCAGACAGATCCAGGAGCGGCTCCAACAAGCGCAAGCGTCCACCAAGAACCTGCTTGAGCAGAGGACCTGTCCAGCGGCGAGCCGCAAGGAATCGGCCGCCTTCCCACCGCGACCTTTGCGTGGTTTCTCCTGCAGGCGATGGCGGCAATTCAGCCGACACCTTGGCTTGATCCAAAAAATGAACGCGATGGCCAGCCATAACAAGGTGCAGGTGATACTCCAAATCTTCCACAAGCGAAAGCGCGTTGTAAGACGTTTCGAGAAACACGCTTTTCCGGATCGCAAATCCATTTCCCAAGATGCCGCAGGATAGGCCGAGGCGATCCCGGCCAGTGGGACGAAGCAGATTGAAGCCGCGCAATGCGAGCGCCGCTAACTTTGCCCTCGCGCCGCCGTTACCGCTTGCCATTTCATACCTCGACTGGACTACGGATGCGCCCTGCGAAATTGCATCGCGAACGGCGCCGACAAGATTCTCTGAAACAACAGAATCGGCGTCGATCACCAAGGCGGCGTCCGCACCCTGCGAAAAGACCTGTTCGAATCCCCGACGCAGGGCAAACCCTTTGCCTCGTGCACTCGGATCGTCATAAACAATGACTTCCGCGCCAGCATCGGCCGCCTGCCCGGCCGTTCCATCCGAGCAATTGTGGGCGATGACGACGACTCGAGTCTGGCTCAGGCCGGCGGACTCGAGCACACTGCTTACCGACCGGGCGATGAGTAGCTCCTCATTGTGGGCGGGCACGATCACCGCCAAGTTGAGATCTACCGGAGACGATGAGGATTTCACCTTGCGTTTGGGCAAGAAAGAAGCGGCGGTTAAGACCGCCAGCTCGAGCGTCACCGGCAGGGTGACCACCATCAGCGCTACTCCCACAGCCGCAAATAAGAAAGAAGTCATAGGGTTGGTCGGGGGAATTTGGTCCTGTACTGACAGGTGAAGCAAATTGATGTTATGTGAACTAAACCGTTTCACTTTTAAATGTTGTCCCGTCCGCGAAATCTGCTCGCGGGGGTATACGCCAGAGCCTGTTCTAACGGGCTGCCGAGGTCCTCGCTTGAAATTGGCTAGAGTTCAATTCAACGTGTCCGGCCACCGCGCCAATTCGTTCGCACAAGCCTTGCAGGAGTTCAAGTTGAACATTGACCCTTTCGCGCGCGGCTGGGCCAAAGGAGCGCATAGCATCCAATTCATCGGGCAAAAGACGTTCGGCCTTCTCGATACGATAGATGGCATCGCTCACGCTCGGGGTAATCGTGAAAAAATGTTCGAGCCGCGCGGTGCGCAAGACGCGGTGGATGTGCCCCGGCAAATCAGCCAACCAGAGCTGCCGTCTTCTCCGCCCCATTGTCGTCTTCAGATGGACCAGGGTGCCGAGCGAGTTCGGACCGAGATAGGCGGTTCGGGCCAAGTCCAAAATGACGTGCCTGGCATCCGAGCTCGCCCTCCGTATGTGAAGGTCAAACTGTCTTAGGAGCCGGGGAGTGAGATCGCCTTGGATCACGATCACCAGAGCGCTGCCCACATCGTGGACTTGGATGGCAGACGCCGAAGGCTTTCTCGGTTGCGTCGCGCTGATAGCCACTTGCGGGGGCAGGTGCCGGACCAGACCAGCCGCATCATTCAAATAGCGCTTGGTCAGCCGTGCTGGCTCCTGACAAACCCGGTGAAGCCACTCGAGACCCGAGTTTTGCATCCAGAGGGGCGCGCGGGAAACCGTACCTGCGAGAAAGTCGAGCGAGGCGCCGATGCCCATGCAAAGTGGAACCCGCAGCCGGTCGCGATGCATGGCCAGCCATTTCTCCTGTTTGGGATTTCCCATGGCCACCAGCAGGATGTCTGGCTTGGCGCGCTCGATCCGGCTGAGGATCGCTTCGTGGTCCATCTCGGCCAAGGACGTACTAGGCGGGGAATAGCGGCCCACGATGCGTAGGGCCGGAAAGCTCTCTTTTAGGCACTCGGCAGCGCGCCGGGAACTCTGGTCGGAGGCGCCCAGCAGATACATTCCATATCCCCGTTCGGCGGAAAGCGCGGCCAGGCGGGGGACCAGATCCGCTCCAGAGACGCGTTCCTTGAGCTGCATCCCCATCATTCGCGCAGCCCATACGATCGGCATTCCATCCGGAACAACCAGGTCGCAGGAGCAAAGAATCTCGTGCAGCTCCTTGTCATGGATGGCATGCATCAGAAAATCTACGTTGGCTGTGGCGACTTGGTGGAAGCCGTCCTGGTTGATCTTCTCGTCGAGAAGCGCCAAAGCCTCATCCATGCTGACGTTATCGAAGGGAACACCAAGGACAGCTACCGAACTGCGGTCGGCATAAGACATGCAATTGCTCCGTATTTAGAGAACTCCGGGTTGTGCGATGAGCCGGGGATCGCTCAGTCGGACAAGGCTTCGCCTAGGTCAGTCCCATCGACTGAATCCGCGAAATAGTTGTCTCGAAGACTGGCTCAACTTACGGGGATGGAGCAGTCACGTTTAAAAGCCAAGCAGTGCGTTCAATCGTCAGTAGTCTCTACAGGCAGCTCAGAAAAATGCATTTCCGCACTAATTTGTATTTTTTGAAACAACCAATCCGGGTCGCTATTGAGAACTTCTGCGATTGACTCTCGGATATTCCCACTTGGCTCACGAAACCCGTTGATGATTTTGCTTAAATAGGCTTCGTCGATACCAATCATTTTGGCCAAACGATTTTGGCGTATGCCGGCGGTGTAAATCCGCAGCTTGAGATTCGGGTAAATGTCTCGATTCAGTGGCACGGTCTTGTACCGGTAACTTTCCAGAAACGGTTAATAGCACAAAAGTGGCAGGGGGGAATGACCTGGAAGTTGCAATCAGCATGCCAAATCGGCCGCCGCTGAAATTGTCAACATTTTGTTGAATTTGAGAATTCCCAAGGGAAATGAGTGTCGAAATACTGTCGATATCTTCTACTTTTATGCTATATTTCCCATTGTTTCGTGTTGTTTTAGGCCTCGAGTTATTGCTTTAAAGGTTAATCCCAAGGTTAATAGTTCCCGATTCGTGACACCGCAGGTAACCATTCTGCGATCCGCAGTAAGTGCCTAGAGATAGGGCCTCGGATTTCGTAAATGCCTGTAAGCTTTATGGAATAGGGCTAGGTTAGAGACTTGCGTCGTAACCTAAAGCTTACCCATGATTGACGACAAACTTGTTACGCTTTGACTGCCTTGAGGGAAGATGACGCGCGACATTGTTCTGGTGAGTGAGAAGCCTGGGGAGCACACCGGCCTGATTCAGTGGATCGAGGCAGCAGGTGCGCGAGTCTTGCCCAGGGGCGGCCTGGATGGGGCATTGCCGCTTCTTGAGGATTACGGGCGTTCCGCAGCTGCGATCATCTTCGATTGGTGTTCGCCCAGCCGGTACGACCTGGGACCTCTGACGGAATTGAGCCTCCGCCGGCCGGAAGTGCAGCAACTGATATTCCATCCTCATAGGTTCGAAGATGCGGATGGCGAGGCCTTGGCGCGCCATCCCGGGATCCATCTTTTCCGCACACCTTTAGCCGATTCGAGTTCCTACCAGGTGATCTCGAATACGCTTCAGGAGGTGTTCGCGAGGAAGATGGGCACCGCGATCCAATCAGTCCCCTCGATCCTGTTGCCTGCCACGGTCTCCCGTGGCGCGCCGATCTCGCTTGATCCAGGAGATCCGGGAAAGGACTCGAGGACGGAGCGCGAGGAGCCGACTCTTCATTCGGAGGCATTTCTCCGCCGCGTAGCCGCCGCCAATGTTCCCGTTCTCTTGCATGGGGAGACGGGCGTTGGCAAAGAGGTCATGGCCAGGCGGCTTTGGGCCTATTCCGCGCGAGCCAACAAGCCATTTCTGAAGCTGAATTGTGCCGCGTTGCCCTCCGAGCTGATCGAGAGCGAGCTCTTCGGCTACGAGAAGGGCGCCTTTACCGGCGCCACAATCGATAAGATCGGCAAATTCGAGATGGCTCAGAACGGAACGATTCTGCTCGACGAAATTGGCGATATGGACGTCCGGCTTCAGGCGAAGCTACTCCAGGTGCTACAGGATGGCGAAGTTCAGCCGCTGGGCAGCAGCCGCATCGTGAATGTGAATGTCCGCGTCATGGCCGCGACCCACCGTGATTTACGTCGCGCCATTGAGCAGGGAAGTTTCCGTGAAGATCTCTACTATCGCCTGAGCGTGATCAACATCACCATTCCACCTCTTCGCGAACGCCCCAGTGAAGTTCTCCCGCTTGCCAGCAAACTGCTCTTGCGGCATTTGCCGGAAGGCCTCCCATCCCCAGTCATCTCCGAAGCGCTTGAGCGAGCGATGCTTGCTTATCATTGGCCGGGAAACGTTCGGGAGCTGGAAAATGTGATGCGGCGCTTCCTCGTGTACCAGGATGCCGAGCTGCTTGCGCGGGAACTGCTCGAGGACGCGCCACTGGCCGCGCCAGAGGGAAGCTCAACCGCTCCGATCGCTGCCCGCCAACACGCCTCAAGTATCGATCACCTGACTCAAGCCTCCCGCGAGGCGGAATCCAAGCTCCTGCTCGAAGCGCTCGAGTCCACGCGTTGGAACAGGCGCCAAGCCGCGTTTCGTCTCAATATCGATTACAAGGCATTCCTGTACAAATTGCAGAAGCATGGATTGTCGAAATCAAGGTCAAGCGCAGAGATGTGATTGAGGTAAGCGCCGTTCGTTATGGAACGCGCCTTCGAACAGAGCACCGGCGGCGTCTGGGAGCGGATAGCCCATACATGAAACGCGCTCTGAAAAAGCGGCAAGAGACAAGCAGAGCGATCCCCGGAGCGGAGGTTCACCGTGTTTGAGAACATCCGTGAGGACTGGCGGACGTATGATGGCCAACTCTCCAGGCAGGGCTTATGGGCCATGTGGGTCTATCGTTTCGGCAAGTGGCGCTACTCCATTCGCTGGCGTTGGCTCAGGCTGCCATTTTCCGCGGTCTATAAGTTCCTAAAACCCATTTCTGAAGTTCTGACCGGGATCGAGCTTCCCTGCGAAGTTACGTTAGGACGGCGCTTTCGCATTGATCACTTTGGCGGCATCATTATCAGTGGCGACGTGATCTTCGGAGATGATTGCATTGTCAGAAACGGAGTGACGGTCGGTTTGCGCCACACAGGGCAACGGGGTGCGCCGGTGATTGGAAATCGCGTGGATATAGGAGCAGGCGCGAAGATTCTCGGATCCATTCGTATCGGCGACGACGTGGCCATCGGAGCCAACGCGGTCGTTCTTACCGATGTTCCTCCGTATTCGCTCGCCGTTGGCGTCCCCGCCCGCGTTCTTCCGCGGAAGCCGCACCCTCCGTCCACCTCGCAGCCGATCGATCAAGATGCAAATCGGATCCGTGAGACCAACCCCGGCATACGTGCCGGATCGGGCGACCGATGAGCGGCTATTTGATCTCAGTGGTGGTCATTGGGCGCAACGAGGGCCCGCGGTTGAGGCGCTGCCTGGAATCGGTCGCAGCGATCCGGGGCCTGGCTGGAGAAGTGGAAATCATCTACGTCGATTCAGGTTCGACGGATGGCAGCGCGGGCGCGGCCGCCGCCATGGGTGCCAAGGTGATTTCACTCGATGCGGAGCGCCCTACGGCCGCAATGGGACGGAACGCGGGTTGGCCGCGCGCTCAGGCCGAGCAAGTTCTTTTTCTCGACGGCGACACGGTTCTCAATCCTGATTTTCCTCAAGCCGCATTGAAGGCACTGCTCGAGAGCAAGTCGATTGCCGGAGTTTGGGGGCATCGGCGCGAGCTCTATCCAGAACGCTCGATCTATAACCGTGTCCTGGACCTGGATTGGATCTATGTGCCGGGCGACAGCGAGTTCTGCGGTGGCGATGTGCTGATGCGGCGGACAGCCCTGGAAGAGGTCGGCGGATACGATTCGGCGCTGATTGCCGGGGAAGAGCCGGCACTCTGCCGTCAACTGCGTGCTCGTGGCTATCGCATCCTGCACATCGACTGCCCCATGACGGGGCACGATCTGGCGATGACCCGGTGGGGTTCCTATTGCAAGCGGGCACTGCGGACGGGGCATGCCTATGCGGAGCTTTCCGAGCGTTTTTCCGCAACTACGGACCCACTATGGCTGGCCGAAAGCCGAGCCAATCTGCGGCGCGGCGGCTTCTGGTTGCTCTCTCTGGCGGCGTGCGCCGTGACGCTGGTGTGGACGCCGATACCAATCTTGCTCTGGGCGGCTCTGTTTCTTTTTCTAGCCGCTCGCTCCGGCTGGAACGCCCGATGGAAGGTCCCTGCGAGCGCCAAGGGAAGGGTGGCTCTGCTGTTTGCATACGGTATTCATTCCCAACTCCAGCAGGTTCCGATCTGTATTGGCCAACTCAGGTACCGTCGCGATAGAAAAGCAGGCAAGCGGCGCAAGTTGATCGAATATCGAGGCAGTAACGGCAGCTAGCTTCTCTCCGTCGCAAAATAGGGACATCCCCGGTTCTACCACTCAGCGGCGCTCAGCCATTCAGAGGCCAGCCGGGCGGCGCCCGGCGTAGCTTACTTCCGCAGGCTCTTAAGCGCATCCATAAAAATAGGCGGCGTGATGGCGCGCGCTATCTTCCGTAGCGCAAATCGGGACGGCTCCTTTACTCGGATGGGCTTTCCGGAGGCGTCTTTCTGCTGTTGGAAGAGAGTCGAATGGGCTTCATTCTCCTCTTCCTGCGGGCGGCCATTCGAATAGTAGTAGGTTGCCAAGGACTTACGCGTACGGTCCGGCGGGCAGGTTAGAGGAGTTGGATGGCCGTGATAAGAGAAACTGGTGGTGCTGAAGATGGCGCAGCGGTTAAAAACAGGCAGGATCTTCTGTTCGGCCTGTGTCATTTCGCGATTCCAAAGTTCGAAATGGCCGCCGTATTCTTCTTTCCAATCCTTATTGAGGTAAATCAGAACATTGATACGCCGGTCGAGCTTGAGCTGTTGATGCTTGTTGAAGTCGGCATGGACCGCAAGTTTGCCGCCCGGTTTGATCTGATGCAAACCGCCGCCGACATAATACGGGTCGGGAATGACGCCTTGGATGCCCGTAAGCGTCTCCAGAAACTTGAGCATCGGACGGGAATTCAGGAAGTAGAGAACATCGCGCACCGAAGGCGGGAGGTTCTCGACGACGTCAAAGGCCAGCTTTCGCTCATTCGGATTGTCGAACTCGCTCCACTGCAATTGCTTGGGCTCAGGAAAATCTCGAAGAGCCGCTTCGAGGGGAGCGGCGGGCAGAAAATCATCAAAGTAGATGTGCGGAAATGGCTTGTTGCTCTGGTACTCCTCTGCTTTCTCCAGGGCAAGCGCCGTAAGCTTGCCGGAAAATTCCTCACTTAGTAGTTCCGTCATCGTGTTTCTCCCTCAATCGGTGAAAGCATTTCTCCTGATACCGCGGAATACCACGGAGGCGCCTCATAAGTGAATAACATCCTCTGGAGCCTGTCACTCCCTTTGCCAGGCCGCGAAAAGACGAAATCGGTCTAATGCAATCCGGCAAAGGGCGAGCCGAAACCCAAAAATGCGCGGCCTGCCATGGCGAGGGCCAAAGCGCCGAGGAAAGCGAGCGTGAGCAATCCGTCCTGGCGGAATGTGCTCACCCCTTCACGATAGGCACTATAAGCAGTCACGAAATACACCGGCAAGTCGCTGGCAGCGATTGCAATGACCGCTCCTGGCATTCCCAGCAGGTGAAAACCCAACGGCAGCGCCGCATAGAGCGTGATGCAGTATGTCAGATATGCGAAGGCATTGTAATGCGACTTTTGTAACGCAAAGACGGCTGGGCTGACAGTGCTGTAAAGCAATGTATGCCAAAGCCCGATCGCCAAAATGCCAATCATCCAGGCTGCATCCTGGTAGGGCTTGGTATAAAGATGGCGGATGAACACATCGCCGGTCAAGATCACAGCAATGATCAGCAGGCCGCCGGCGCTTAAGACGGGGAAGCGGTACTTGAGAAGGACGGATCTGAATTCGCCGCGCGGCTGGCCGGAGAACTTGGAAAGAAATGGGAAGCCGATGCGCGAGCAGAACTGCAAAATAATCTGGCGGGGAATGTCCGAGAGAGCGAACGCGACGCCGTAGACACCCAGAAGTTGGAAAGAAACGAGTTTGGCCAGAATCAAGCGATCGGACTGGAGGGCCAGGAAAGTGAGCGCGGTGCCGACCAGGATCCAGCGGCCGAAGTTTACCAGGGCTCGAAGGGATTCTTTGTCCCAGGTAAACCGAGGACGGATTTCCGGGAGCATCCAGTAACTGACGATGGTCCGAGCAGCTTCAGAGACGATTCTCCCCACCACCAGAGCCCAAAGCGTAGGCTGAATCCAGGCCCAAACTATCGTAACCACGAATTGAACGAGTTGACTGAATAGTTCGAGCGCCGAAAGGCGGCCGACACCCATGTGCCGGGTGAGCGTCAGCAGGCTGGGGGAACTGACTCCTGCGATCAGGCAGCTTAGGCCGAGCGCCGGCAGCAAGGCAATAATTTGCGGCTCATGATAAAAGCGGGCTACCGGCCAAGCAATTGGAATTGTAAGCAGCCACAGTCCGGCGCCGCGAATCACCTGCAGAGTCCAGGCGGTGTTCAGAAAAGCCGGCTCGTCTCCCCGTGGATTCTGAATCACGCTGTCCTGCAGACCAACGTGAGAGAACAGAGTCATACCTACGATGACAGTTGTCATCAGAGCCATTATGCCGAAGTACGCGGGAACAAACATGCGTGTCAGGACCACGCTGCTGAACAGGCGCAGCACCATGGCCAGGCCGAACCATATGACGATGAGATAGGTTCCTTTGAGCGCGCGGGCTTCTAGGGTGCGCACCAGGGGTGCGCCTTGATCCCGGTCGACAGGAATGATGGTCTCAATGTCAATCGTCATCTTTGTGCAAGAAGCTCATTGTCAAGTCCCGAATTCTGAACAGACCGGAGACCAGGCGCGCACCAAAGCTCTCGTTCGGCGACTCACTGCTCGGGATCAGGAAATCAATCGAAGCTCGTGGCCGCGTTCCAAAAGGAACTCAGATCATCGCATGGCCCGCCGAAAAGATGCCATTTTGCTCGTGCGCCGTCTATCGAAGCCGCCAGCCGGACACGCATCCTCGAGCTCATTGGCCCCGGGTGAAAAAACGCTTCCTGATTTCTCGCCTCTGTGACCTGCAGTATACCGGGTTCTGGCCCATCGGCCAGGACTGGAATTCGCCGGTATGGAGACTCGCCTGTTGGCTTATAAGCTGTGACTCCCGCTAACACGTAGCTGTCGGATGCGCTCGGTGGTATCTAGGAGGAAGAAACGATGCCGGAAAACATGAATCGAGAAGCTTTCACAGGCATTCGGAGTAACTTGCCGCGTCCTTGCGGGCCCGGGAACCGGAACCCTGTATCAGCGGCAGTATGAAAGCCGCGTTATGCACGGTGGTCGACCCGGGCGGGCGCGGTCTCCGCATGTGCGGGACTTAAGGCGGCCAAGTGGCGGGAGAGAGCGGCGCCAGGAAACATCTCCTGCGAGCGCTCCGCCGCGCTCATGATGGCGCCCGCTGAGTTCAGATAGAGCCGCTTGACGTTGCGCATCGCCCAGGCTCCGTTCTGGGCCTGGCAGGCTTCGGAGATGAAGCCCGACCAGTTGGGCCGATGCAACATATTCATGCACACAGAAATCGAGGTTGTGACGACGCGTGCGGTGTGCCACCATCCCGAGGGCACAAAAAGGGCTTCACCGGGACCGATGATTCCGCGGTATTGGGTCGCCTGAGCAAATAGAGGGAATTTCTCGAGGTCGGGATGGTCCAGATTGTCCACTTGCGAGGTGTTGCCCTTTTCGCCGAATGGATAAAGAAAACGCGTGTCCCGGGGGCTGAAAAGCACGAATTCCTTGTCCCCATAAATCTCGGTGATCATTGCGTTGGCATTGTCCGAATCGAAATGCATCAGCGGAAATTTGCTTCCCACGCCACCGATCAGCAGCTTGAGATAGCCGTCGGGCCGGCGAAAGCGCTTCGGCATCAGCGGGCTGGCATACCGGCCCGGGAAGCTGTAAACGTTCTGCGGCGTGAGATCCGGCAGCAGCTCCGGCATGTGCTGGTGAATAATCACTTTGTGCAGATAGGGACCGGGCTTCTCCGCAGTCGACGAAAGGACGCCGTCGATCACCTCTCCCAATGGCCGGCTGACACCATAGGTTACGTCTACTTGTTTGGAACCGAACTTCTCCTTGAAAAATTGTGGCGTCCAGGTATGAAGCGCAGGCCACTCGGGCGCGGCATCTTGGATGATCACCGGGCGATTCCGGGCGATGTATCCGTCAAGAAACCTTTCAAACGGTAGAGCGGCGGAGGGCTGCCTCTCGACCGGTAGGATATCGGGCCGGTACTGTGCGGGTTCATTCGGATTCATCTCGGTTCCAGTCGTTCCGGTCGTTCCAGTCATGGAAGCTCACCTGGTGGAATGCGCCGACGGCTCAAACGGCGCCGCACGGCCAAAAGTATAGCGGATCTCAAGAGCGTGTTTCATAAGGCGGCCATCCTGACCGCCTGCTTGGCTTTTCCCATGCTACGCCGCTGCCCCTATTGTAAAAAATTGACAAAAGGGCTATCGACAGGTTCTTAGAACCGGTATATCCAAGTCGCGGAATCAGGAATGGGTTGCCATCCCGGTACGTTGACTTGGGGTGACTTGGCAGGCGCAAGGACAGCAACAGCTCCTGACTGTTTGAACAGATTCAGGATCTTCGCCTGCCGCTCTGGTGGGGATGCCCAAAACTCCTGCGGGATCGGATCTATGCTTCCGGTTCCGTTGGTCCACCAGTGGCTATGAGGGCCGACTGGATGCGCGTCATAGGGGGCACCCCCCAGTTCAGCAACAATGCGCAGTCCGTCGATGTAGGCCCACGTACACTCGGCGTTCGGTCCGCCAATGGCTCCGACCTTGTCGCCTGGTTTCAAACCGGTTTGACGCAGGTAGGCAGCCTGCCTCCACTCCGGATCCTGCATATAGGACTGATGATGAAGCGCCCGCACAAAAGCAATTCGATCCGCCGTCACGAAGGATAGAGCTGTTGCCGAGACGAGCACCGCAAGGATCAACAAACGAATATGGCCGGCAATCTTTCTCTCGGACGCGCACAAGGAGACGAAAGGCAGAAGGCCGAGGACCGCCAAGAAAGAGGCGATATATCGATCTTCGAGATGCACCAAAATATATAGATCGATCCCGAGCAGAGCAGGCAGGAAGAATGGCCAGTATGCGAGAGTTCTCAGCCACCACTCACGCCGGTCTCGAAGCAGAAAAAATAGTGCGAAGATGACGCCGGCGATCGCATAGGTGACAGGTTGCCTGAATAGCACCACCGCAAGATAGTAAGTGTTTCTCGCAATCGCGGCAGCTTGATATTTCGGACTCCAGAAGTGCCGGTATCCTTGATACCAATAGACAGCATTGGCGAACGGGGGGTAGGTATTGTGATAGGGCTCGCCAAACTCGAAGAAGTCCGGATTCTTCATAAGCAGGTGAGTTGGATGGATGGGGGTTCCGTAGCCTTCGGGTCCCCCCTGCCAGTTCGTGTAACGCGGCAAAAGATTGACGTGAAACGCATAATTTAAAGTTCCCGCGTCTCCCATGGTGAAGCGGCCCACGGATCGCGATAGCTCGGCGACGTAAGGAATTGCAAAGACCGCGAAGACCGCCGCAGAGAGAAGAAGCGAAACGGACTTCTGCTTCTTCACTTTAAGGGCGCATGCCGTCACCACCAGAATGATCGCCGAGACGGGTAGAAAAATCGCTTTGGCCAAGTAACCGGCGCCGAGAATGGCGCCAAGCAGTATGGCAAGGCCGGCCGAGGAGGGTTTCCGCAACAGACGAAGCGACGTTCCCATTGACGCGAAGAAAAGCCCGTCGACCATGGGGTCGGGGCTGACGCGCGACGCCCCGTTGATGCAGAGTTCGGTACACAAGAAGATACAGACCCCGGCAAAAAGCAAAAATCTCTCATGGTTCTCGGAACCCGCCGGCAGGTCGGGTTGAAAGCTGCGCAGCAGCCAGAGAAACGTTCCATAGGCGAACAGAAGAACAATCAGGTTCAGGACGTGAATCGCGGCCCAATCACCTTGTGCGTTTGCGGGAAAGAAAGCCCGCATGATTGCGATTAAAAATGGATAGCCCGAGCTCCAGAGCGGATTGAACACAAGCTTCCACTCGTGCCGGGGAATCGCTCGACTGATGTCCAGATACGAAATCGCATCGGTGGTGTAGAAGGTTCGCTTGTACCAGCCCTCGATCGCGCCTAGCGCGAGCACTGGAAGAGCAAGCAGAATATAAAGCAGGAAAACCGGAATCTCCAGTTGATCCCGGCGATCTCGAATCGTGCGTTCCTTCACCAGGGAAAGCGGCGTGTTGTCTCTCATTCCTTCTCTCAAGTAGAACTCATAGAGTTGGTTTACAGACTCAAATCGGCAATGTGGGTTAGAATCGAAAACTAAAATGATCACAGCAGCGGTTCGAGCGGTAAGCTCCGTTCTTCGCGATCTCTACGGCTATTGGTGCTTCGATCGGCCGACCCATATTCACCGGTACCGGGGCGTCTATTCGACGCACGCGGCCGCAGCGGCGGCCATGCCGGCCGGAGACCTCCACGGATTCGATCATGCGAGCGTCGCCGAATTCTTCATCGATACCCACTTCGTTTTTAACCCCAGCGACTATCCCAATCTATTTTGGCTTTTGAGCATATTGAAGCCGGGGCAAACGCTCTTCGATTTCGGCGGCGGCGTCGGACAGTGCTATTACCTTTATCAGCGGCATCTTCGCTTTCCGGAACAGATGCGCTGGATGGTCTGCGACCTCGAGGCTTTCATCGAACCCGGCCGGCAATTCGCCAAGGAAAACAAAGCCGCCGGAGTTGAATTCACTACCCACTTTCAAGATGCCAAGGGTGCGGCGGTCCTCCTCTCGAACGGGACTTTGCAATATATAGAAACCGATCTCTCCCAGATGCTTGCCGGGCTTGAGCAACTGCCCCCCCACATTTTGATCAACCGCGTTCCTCTTTACGATGGGGAAGCCTATTACACCGTGCAAAGAAGCCGCCATTCCTATGTGCCGTACAAAGTGATGAATCTCACAGCATTCATCCGGGACATGGAAGAGCTTGGTTATGAAAAAGTCGATCAGTGGTATCTATCCCGGTTCCTACGCATACCCTTTCATCCCCAGAGCTTTGTGGCAAATTACTGGGGATTCTACTTTCGTTTGAGATAACGCTCGCCCTTAACGGGCTGCGGAAATTGCGCCGAAGCAACGAGCGAGGCGCTGACGGCTGTGTCGGACGGCAATGAGGCAGGCTAGATCTTGTATGCCCAACTGTCCACTGACTCATTTTTCCCCGGCATGTTAAAACATTTTCGCTATGACTGCGATGTGATGGGCCGGCTTAGCGCAATCCGCGCAGCACCCCTGTGAAAGTCGGTTCGCCGGGGCCGTCGACGGCATCGACATCGGGTGGGGTGGCCGCTTCGCCCTCGCCCGGCGCGAGGAAGAGATTGCTCTCCAATCTATATTGGCGTGTATAGAGGTCATAGTATCGGCCGCGCGCTTCGAGCAGCTCTTCATGCAGCCCGCGCTCCTGGATCCGGCCTTCTTCGATGACCAGGATCTGGTCCGCACTGCGAATGGTCGAGAGGCGGTGGGCGATTACGAATGTCGTGCGTCCTCGCATCAAGTAGTTCAGACCCTCCTGAATTAAGGCCTCCGATTCAGAATCGAGGCTTGAAGTCGCCTCATCCAGGATAAGGATCCGGGGATCGGCCAGGATGGCCCGGGCGATAGAAAGCCGCTGACGCTGGCCTCCGGAAAGCTTGACTCCCCGCTCCCCGACAATTGTGTCGTAACCCTCCGGGAAGCGCTCCGTAAACTCGTCGACGCGCGCAATGCGGCCGGCTTCAAGAATCTGCTGCAGGGTCGCGTCCGGCCGCGAGAATGCAATGTTGTCGCGAATACTCCCATCAAACAGGAACGCTTCCTGCAGCACGACGCCGAGCTGGCCGCGGTAGCTCTCCAGACTTACCGTGGTGAGATCCACTCCGTCCACGAAGATGGCCCCGCTCCCAGGATTGTGGAAAGCGCAGATCAGGCTGATGATGGTGGATTTTCCGGAGCCTGATGAGCCGACGAGCGCGGTTACGCTTCCCGGCTGGGCGGTGAAGGAGATTGAGTGTAAGACCGGCTTGTCGGCCGCATATGCAAAGCTCAGGTTCTCGAAGCGCACCTCGCCTGCCAACCCCGCGGGAGGAAATTGGAACGTTCGCCGTGGATCGCTGTCTTCTTCGACCTCTGAAAGGACTTCGAGAGTGCGTTCAAACCCGGCAACCGCTTCCGTGAGCTGAGTCCCAATAGACACCACTTGGATGACAGGGGCAATCAAGTACGCCAGAAAAACCGTGTACTCGACGTAGTTTCCAACGGAGAGGGTGCCACGCAGGTGCTGCCGCGCCCCCATGAACATGACCAACGCCCCCACCAAGCCCACGACCATCGTTGAGGAAAGGCTCATGAACGAGGTGGCGGTCAAAGACTGCATGATGCTGGCGAGGATGCGCCGCACCCCAGTGGCGAAGATAGCCGATTCCCGGGCTTCGGCACGATACCCCTTGACGACGCGCACGCCGCCGAGCGATTCGGTCAGACGGCCCGTCACATCCGCATAGAGGACGGAACGCTCGCGATAGATAGGACGAAGGAAGGCGAAGACCCAGCGCAGAGCTAAGGCAAAGGCGAAGAGGATGGCGAAGGAGAACCACGTCATCTCCGGGCTCATGCGCACTAACTTGATAAACACCAATACGGCGGTGAGCAGCCCGCCAATAAATTCGATCAACCCCGTTCCCACGAGGTTGCGAATCCCCTCGACGTCCGACATGATGCGGGAGACAAGCGTCCCAGTGCGGTTGGCGTCGTAATAGGACACGGGAAGCTTGCTGATGTGCTTTTGAACCGCGATGCGCAGATCGGTGATCAGTTGCCAGGCGGCCTTCGAGAGGATCTGG
The DNA here is from genome assembly GCA_963746665.1 of uncultured Acidobacteriaceae bacterium. GTDB lineage: Bacteria > Acidobacteriota > Terriglobia > Terriglobales > Acidobacteriaceae > PALSA-350. Next base: position 164,156 of record CAVVBW010000004.1, read on the forward strand.
GTAAGGCCAAACGATGTGATTCCCTGGACGGCAGTTGCTCCCAGCACCGCCAGAACGATAATACCCAAGAGGTGTTCGTCGCCCTTAACGAAGACATCGTCGATAAGATACTTGGTCGTGGCGGGCAAAACGAGCGAGCTTACGCGATTGACGGCGATCAAAAGCAAGCCTAGGAGGAGCAAATGCTTCCTAGGGCTGACCAGCGCCCACATGTCAGGCAGCAGCTTACTTAGCTTCGGCGCCCGCTTCATGACGCTCCTAGAAGGAGGGCTCTCGAGCGGCCGTGCCTTACTCGCGGCGGCGCATTGAATACCGATTCAGCCCCGCCTGCTTTTGCGATTCCCATCGTTTGTCCTAACCTGGCCCATCGGCTGTAGAACTCGTTATGCCGGTTTTGAGGAAAGGCTCGCCAAACCCCTCTTGACCCGTCGAGCCGCCCGGTAGACGACGCCCTTGGTATGATCCACGAATTTTGCCGTACCCGGCTCCGTAGGATGTAAGCCGAATTTACGCAGTTGCCGGTTTACCCGGTATGCATCGGCCGCATTGTCCACGCAGCGCTTGAAGTTTACGCTCAGAGAAACAGAGACTTCGGGACCGTTTTGCACCCAGTGAGGAAAGATGACCGGGTTGGAGACGCCAAGCCCTGGAGCCAGCTCAAATCGCCATGCTCGATCCTGCAGATGCTCCCGATATACCGGAGCATGAATGTCGCCGGACCAGAACCTCTCGAGCTCACTCGATGGCAGCACTTCGCGATTGTTGCCGTCGAAAATGTAAACGGATTTCGTGCCGCTCATCTGCATCAGCAGGTTTGCCTCTCCGTCAATATGGTACGGAGTGACACGCTTCGGAGAGCTGATCAGGATCGTCATCAATCCGTCGCGGTAACGGGATGCTATGTCGATGCCGGTGAGCCGGCTTAGCTCCGCTTCGAGCACCCGAAGAATGTCTTGGTACTCCGGCTCCTCTTGCACTCGTTTGAGCATGATCAATGCATGGTTGTCCGCGACCTCTTTAAGGCTCTCGACCAGCGTCCGGCTGCTACTCCGAACGGTCCAGCCCTTCTCCGGCTGGGTGTCGCCTTCGTCCAAATACCATCGATTCGGCTTGACCGAAACACGCTCCGCCAAATCAAGCAAGGCATCGTAGCTAAACGATGGCGAACGATGAAGCTGATGCGCGAAGCCAAATGGGTCCCGATCAAAGCCTGAGCAGAAGTGCTGTTCGGAAGCAGCGTCACCGGGAAGATACTGAAATTTATTCATTTGCATGGCCATCTTCATGGTAGTCGCTGAGCTTAAGCCTGCTCTAAAAACCCGTTCCGCGGAATACAACCTCGGCCGTACGCACGAGGATTTTCAAATCCAGCCAAAAACTCCAGTTTTCAACGTATGCCAGGTCCAGTGCAACATACCGCTCGAAGGATGGATCCTGTCGTGCGCGAATTTGCCAGAGTCCGGTAAGTCCAGGGAGAACCTCGAGCCGGCGGAAGTGCTCGACATCGTATCGTTCCACTTCGCTCGCGATCGGAGGCCGGGGACCAACCAGGCTCATATCCCCACGCAACACGTTCAACAACTGAGGCAACTCATCCATGCTGAACTTGCGCAGGAATCTGCCAAGCGGCGTGACGCGAGGATCGTTCTTGATCTTGAACAGGATACCGTCTCGCTCATTCTGTGTCGCTAGGGATTGCTTCAATTGCTCGGCATTGGCAACCATCGTCCGAAATTTCAAACAATGAAAGACGCGGCCCTTTTTGCCGACCCGGTCCGCCCGATAGAGAACGGGCCCTGGGGAGGTGAGCTTGATCAGAAGCGCAATCACGGCCAGGGTTGGCAGCAGCAGAATCAGCAGGATCGCGGAAATTGCGAAGTCCCAAATCCTCTTGAATAAATGAGCGACGACCTTCCCGTTCCGGCGATGCAAGGCCACAACAGGGAAATCTCCAAAATATTCAATCGGAGCTTCCGGCGTGAGCTCATCGTAAAAGCCCGGAACAACGAGCACTTCGACATCCAACTCGCGAGCCATTTCCACCAATTCGATAACTACCGGCGTCGGGCATCGCTCGGCGATGATGATTTCGTCGATAAAATGCTGTCTTGCCAAGCGCGCCGCCTGCCGCAATTCGCCGACAACGAACTGGGTATTTTCGCTGCTAGGAACCGCATCCGCGGATTGCAGAAAGCCCTTAAAGCTGCGCCCCAGATGGGCATTCCTGGTGATCTGGTTGCGCATGACGCTTCCAACATGGCTGGCGCCGACGATCAGCACGTTTCTGGTATCAAGTCCCTGCTCATACCGGCGATAGAGCGAATGGCGCCAATAGGCGCGCAAAACGCAGAGAAAGACCGCCGTGAGAGCAATCAGATAGGCCACCAGCGCCCGCGAGATGCTGGTGTTGTGCATGATGTACATGCCACCGCACAGGAGCAGTCCGGCGGCGAAGCAAGCCTGGATGGTTCTGCGCTGTTCATGCCAGGCGCTATGCGTCCGCAATGGACCATAAAGCCCATCGCGATAGTTGACAAGCAGCACGCTCAAAATGAAAAAGGCCAAATATCCGGGGTACAGCGGCAGTGACGGCCAGTGGGCCGGAGAGGTATGGAGCCAGGCAGAAGGCGCACGGTCGAAGCGAAATACCGCGGCCAGGCAGCGCGCGAAAAGTACTGCCGCAACATCCGTCGCCATCATCATGGCGGCGGTCACGGCAGATTGAGAGGTCGAGCGGTGCCGCGCCCCACTGTAGCCGGCAGCCAGCGGCGGCAAATACCCTGACTTCTCAGGTTTTGAGACGTATTCCGATGTAGCCATATTGTTCTTCGATCATCTTTGGCCGCGGGGGAATCAGCTCGAATCGGTTCGTGCGTTCACTACGGTAGGGGAACGGACAACTGGCGTTTCAGGCACCAAAAACAACTGCTTCAAGACCACAGGGCGACGACTGCCTGCCCGCTGAGCTCGGAACCGGCTCGACGTCGTCAAGATCGACTTCTACAGAAATTGCTTGCGAGACCGTGGAAACGGAGAGAACCAGGCGCAGGCTGTTGTTGACCCGGTTCAACCGCCCGCGAACTCCCGCCAGGGCCCCGGACTTCACCTGGACTAGACTGCCGATTGTGAGGTAGCCGCATCTCGTGCAGGCCATGTTGCTCTCCAACATGCGGCGGAGTGACTCGATTTCGATATCAGGAATGGGAACAGGAGCGTGGTTGTCACCCAGCAGCCTTAGCACGCCGGCGGTCTCAAGCACCCGGACACGGCTCGCGAGCGAAGCATCGTGGCGCACAAAGATGTAACCGCTGAAAGCCGGAAAATCGATGATCTTCTTTCGGTCGGTCCATTGCCGTGTCTCGCGAATCAACGGCAGATAGGTGGCAAACCCTTTCACGGCTAGATTGTTAGCAATTCGCTGCTCGTGCCGATAGAGAGTCTGAACCGCATACCATGCGGTGTGCGCGACAGCCGGCGTGGCCGCAAAACCGAGGCCACCGATTTTTAATAAGGCTTCGCCCATGTCACTCCCACTGTTCTGTGCGACTGAAAACTATCGGTGTGATCTCAAGAACCAAAAGCGAAAGCTGCAGACATCAAAAAACAATTGTTCGTACTGCTTAATCGTTTTCCCTGTGCGGTCTATGCCGCCAAGGCTTTCGTTCTCCCGGGAAGGTCCGTCTGCGGATCCGCCCCGGCCATCAGCGGCGATTTAAGCAAGCCCAATTGGATTCTGAGATGCATCTTTTTCGTGTCCCGATATCCTTCAAGAGGTTGCTGACCGAAACCCGAACAGAGAAGATGTCCGGCTTCGGAATACGCCCCGATGAAGGTAAAGTACCCGTGAATCAGGGGAATTTCTACATCGTTCTGGTAATAGAGACCCCCTCATTGGGCACAACGATCAGGTTACCCAGATTCAAGAATTAATATTACCCCCAAATAGGACTGAACTGCAGAAACCTGCAAAGCTTCCGGAACTGGATGTTCGATTTAGGGCAGATAAATACGGCATATGCAATGCAATCCGGCGAGACAGAGGTCCTGAACCGGAACGAACTGAACCCGTTCAGTAATCACGGATCGGTCGATGTTCAATCGCTGTTGGTTACCAATGGAGATGTCTAAAGACCAATAGTTCGCGAAAATAGCTGAACCATGGAGGGGACAGGTGAGAAAGGAGCCGCCCAAAGGGTCAGGGCCTGGCCCCTGCCGAGGCAGCACTTTACAGGCTGCGGAAACGTGTGAGTGGACCGCTGAGCATACAAGATCTAGCGTGCCCCATCGCCGGCCCACCATTCGTTAACGCCTCGCTCGTTGCTTCGGCGCATTTTTCCGCGGCCAGTTTAGCCGATGAAGTCAACCTTCGCCGGGTACGGGATGAGGCCGCGCTCGTGGCCCATGGTCAGCAGTCTACGAATGGCTTCTTTGCCGTCTGCTCCGTAATCGAGGGTGCGCTCGTTGACGTACATATTGACGAAACGGTTGGCCAGCTGCGGGTCGAGATCACGGGCAAACTGCATGGCATACTCAAGCGCGGCCTCGCGATGATCGAGCGCGTGCTGAATGCTGTCGCGAAGAGCCTGGGTTACGGTAAGCATCACATCCGCACCCAAACTACGGCGGATGGCATTGCCGCCCAACGGCAAAGGAAGGCCGGTCTGCTCGCGCCACCACTGGCCTAGATCGATCACACGATAGAGGCCGGAATTGGAATACGTCAGCTGGCCCTCATGGATAATGAGACCGGCTTCGAAGTCACCCGCCAACAGCCCTGGGATAATTTTGTCGAAGGGGACCGTCGTGGTCTCGATCCCGGGCGAGAAAAGTTTCAGCGTGAGATAAGCAGTGGTCAAAGCGCCAGGGACCGCGACGCGGACCCGGGAAATATCTTCAGCTGAAAAGCGCTGATTAGCGACGATCATGGGCCCGTAGCCCTCGCCTACGCTGCCCCCACATGCCATCAGCGCATACTTTTCCTGAAGGTACGGATAGGCATGGAAAGAGATTGCCGTCACATCGTAAACGGCCTCATCCATCGCCTTGTGATTGAGCGTTTCGATGTCAGAAAGCGTATGAGTGAACTTGTAGCCGGGAACTCGAACCTTGCCCGTCGCCAATCCATAGAACATGAAGGCGTCATCGGAGTCCGGGCTGTGGGCAATTGTGACTTCCCGCACATTGGACGGCGCAGGTTTCGCGGTATCGGGCATAGCATTCGTTTTCTGCGGCACGGGGGCGAAGTTGAATCCTTTCTCGAAATATTGAACATCCCACGGATTCCGCGGGAAAGACGCGGAGAACCGGCGGTTTTGTGAATTGCCCGGAACCCATCCAAGCGGAAACTATGTGCGGGACGACTTGCGGAGCGAGTGAAAGAGGCCGGCGCAAGCGACAACCGCAACAACCTTGGCGATGTCGCCGGGCAGGAAGGGAACCACCGACTGGCTAAAAACCATTGCAAAGTCCATCCGGGTAAGAACCCCGAACCAGACCGCCCCGGCCAGCAGAATGAAAATATTCGCAAGCGACGCCGCCACAGCGGCGGCGAAGAACCCGCGCTGAGCATAGCGGTATAGAAAGCTGGCCAGTGCGGCGGCGAAAGGATATGAGAGAAGATATCCGCCCGTAGGGCCAAGCAGCTGGGCAACGCCCCCGGCCCCATGGGGGCTAAATACGGGCATGCCCACTGCGCCCTCGGCGAGGTAAGCGGCGAGCGAGATGAAGGCAGCGGTCGGGGAGAATAACAGCCCGATGAGCAACACGGCAAAGGTCTGCATCGTTACCGGGACGGGCGTAAAGCCGAGGGGAATCGCAATATGGGCGCAGAGCGCAACCAGCGCAGTGGCCGACAGGACTGCTAAAGGGCTGCGCCAGCCGAGGCGTGGCGCGGATGTTGCCTGAAGGCCGGTCTGTCCAAGGATAGTTTCCGCCATGATCCAATCTCCGTTACAAACGTGTTGAGTGCAATAGTAGATGCTGCCTGAATGCCGCTGTCATCATCGGCCGAGAAACGTGGCCGGCCGGGGCACGTGGTTTCTGCGTAAGGCTCAATCGCCGGATCGCTCACCGGTTGACCGGCGCTCGATGGCGCCATGACGCCGGATGTGCCGGGCGACAGCGACCGCTGCCCAAAGAAGAGCGCACATGCTAACGATGAATACTACAAACAAAAGCCGCATCAGGATAAGACCAGAGGACGACAGCCTCTAAGGATAACAAAATCCCACCTTTACTTCAGACTGCCTGTCAGCCAATCCAGATAAGGCTCGCTGACGCCGGAGATATCGAGCACCAAGAATTCCGGAATGGCATACGAGTGAAGTCTACCGATGACCTCTTGCACGCGCCCGACCTGGGCGAGTCCCGTCTTGATCACCAGCAAAACTTCACTCGCGGATTCAACCTTGCCCTCCCAACGATAGAGCGAACGCGCGCCGGGTACAAGAGTTACGCAAGCCGCCGCCTGAGATTCAACCAGGGCACGCGCGATGCGCTCTGCTTCCTCTGCTTCCGCGCAACTGGCGAGGATGATGCGAAGGGGCGTGATGGAAGGATCTGTCAAGGATGCGTCTCTCGCTCGCGGTGCTCCACGGGATTTCTCTGCGCCAACAACCGGGGAGACCAAAATTTTAGAGTTCCGCCGTCTTGGCGCGGAAGTGTTTACCAAGTATGCTTCTTTGCCCTCGAGACCACAAAACTTCCCTTTTCGCGAAGAGACAAAGCAACGGTTCACTGGAAAAATAGAGACATCCTCGAACGGCTTGGACCTAACCGTGAATACAAGACAGACCGCAGCAGAGCCGTTGAGTTTTCGCGCGCGGCTTAAAATCGTGGCATATTCCTCACGCCACCGCATCGCCACGATTTTAGCCATCGGTCTTGCCAGCTTGTTGGCATACCACGTGATCTTCGGGTCAAATGGGTTGACGGCTTATCAGCAGAAGCGGAATGAAGACCGCGTCTTGCAGAAGCAGATAGTCGATCTTCAGCAGGAAAACACCCGCCTGAAGGAACATGTGGAGAACCTGAACAAGGATCCGGACACGATTGAACATGAGGCGCGGATGATTCTTCACTATGCCCGTCCGGGAGAAGTGATCTATAAATTGCAGGGCGGGGCTTCGCGGTGAAGCCGCTCTCGCCCTCTTCCACGCAATATTGCACCCTTCTCTTGATATGAAATACAGGGATACTTCGCCCTGCAGGCTCAGGATGACGGTGTCGATTTGTCCTTTGCTTTTCGTTTCATACCACGGCTCTCTGGCGAGTCAGCAACCACAGTGGCGGTGAAGCCGCTCTCGCCGTCCGCGCAGGACCCAGTGGAATTCCACCCTTGACTTCGTCAAGGATGGGGCACCCGAGGACCTCGACCGGGACAGAAAGAAACCGCAGATCCCTCGACTGCGCTCGGGATGACAACTCAGGCCCGGGCACCGGGATAGTCCGCCTTGTACCGCGGGTCATGGGCGCTGAGCAACCATAGTGGCGCCGCAAGGCGCGTGTGCCCGTGCGGCCAGCACCTGATCAGGAGGCCTGCGCTGGCCGAAGCTCCGCGATGGCCGAAGAGAGGGCGGCATCGAGCTTCTTTTGCATTTCCTCGTCGAGCTTGCCTCCGTTGAAGGTCAGATAAAAGACGTCGATAGCGATCTCTCCCTCGGTATCGATGATCGCCACTTCAATGTTGCAGCCCTGTGTGGCAAGCGTTGTTGCGATCTGCCGGAGTAAGCCCGGTTCATCCTGCGCCACGACTTGAAGTAGCGTGCTGTCGCTCGAGGAGACGTTATCGAATTCAAGGCTGGTCGCGACCTTGACCATGACCGCGGCACGAGACGTGCGTCTGCGGCGGAGCATCAGTTCTTCGATCGGGAGTTTGTGCGAAACCACATCGAGCAAGCTTTGTTTGAACCGGGCCGCTTCGGATGGATTGAGTTCGAGAGTTCGAAATGGGTCGGAAAACTGAAAAGTGTCGACAACGATCCCCGCATCATCAGAAAGAGCGTCGGCCTTGACGATATTCATACCCCACGCGGAAAGCGCACCTACCATATCCGTGAAGAGCAGGGGACGATCGCGGCTCACCAGGGTGAGCTCATAAAGTTGGCGCAGATTACGCAGGCTGAGTTGGGCATTGGAATCGGTCAACTGCAATGACATCTCGAAGTGATCGCGGATTTGCTCGGGAAGATGGGCCTGAAGGTATCGCCGGGGTAAACCTTCGAGAAAGGTGCGCAGTTCTTGAGCCCGGTGCGGCGCAAGCGCCAGGATACGTTTGAGCTGCGTGGGATCGGCCGCGGCATGATAGCGCTCCTGATCCACGCTGCGATCCATGTAATTCGACGTCGCGATATAGAGCTGCCAGAGGTTGTCTGCCTTCCAGGGCGTGAGCGCCTCGGGGTTGACGGCTTTGATGTCGGCAAAGGTCATCAGGCACAGCATCTTCAAATACGACTGTGGAGCTACCTTTTCGGCGAAGGCCCGGATGGTATTGGGATCGAAGATATCCCGGCGCAGGGTGCTCGACATCTCCAGGTGATTGCGGATGAGTCTCCGAACCGTCTCGCGCTCTTCCGGATCGAGATCCAGGCGAGCCAATAAACTGTCCGCCAGTTCTACGCTTTCGACCGTATGATCTCCGGTGCGGCGTGCCTTGCCGGTGTCGTGCATGAGCAGAGCCAGAAGGAAAAGGTCGAGGCGGTCTATCTCCGTCAGCAATGTCGCGTAGCGCCGTTGCCAGGGCAGATGCGGCTGGCGCAGTGCGTGTACGGCGTCGATCACCAAGAATGTGTGTTCGTCGACCGTATAGCGGTGATAGGAGTCTCGGATCACGAGCGCGTCGATGCCGTGAAATTCCGGGATAAGCAACTCCAGGATGCCGAGCGCATGCATCGTGCGCAGCGCGTGCGCCGCATGGGGTCCCAAAAGAATCTCTCTCAATCCGTTCCACAAAAATGGGCCTTCCGGCATATGCACGTCGAGCACGGGAAGGGCATCCGCCAAGCGGTCTTCCGCATTCTCCGTCAAGCGATAGCCGTGCGCGGCAATCAGCGCAAAGACCCGCAAGATGCCCTCTGAATCTGAAATTCTCGTGGAGTCGGCGATATCGACACGGCCGTCCTGAAGGACGAAGCCGGTTCCCTCGATCGGGGTACGCTTGCGCCGGAACTGCTTATAGAAGGAGTAGCGCGGCGGGGGCAACGCTTCCATAACCAAGGTGGCCCGCCGGTAAATAGTGCGCGCGTGACGGTAATAGGTTCGCATCCAGTAGGCCGGATCGGAAGTGCCTTTGGTCTCGAGGCCAATGCTTCTCGCCGCAGCCTCATCTTGCGCATGCCAGTCGAGGCTGTTGTCATCGCGGCCGTTGCGCAGGTGGAGAAAACAGCGTGTGGCGCTCAGAAACTCAAAGGCGAGCTTGGCATCTTCATTGCGCACGGCATAAAAAAAATTGCCGGAAAACGATGGCCACGCTTTGTGTTCGCGAATATGCCCGAGCAGGTTCAGCCAGTGGGTAAGGTGATAATCGCGCAGCCCGCCGGGACACTCCTTCACGTTCGGTTCCAGATGGAAGATGGTGTTGCCGAAGCGCTGATGGCGGGCGCGAGCTAATTCGGCGAGCTTATGGGCGATATTGTTCCCCTCCCGCAGGATCAGGGCCAAGTGCGTCTGCGCCTCAAAGGCCTGATAGGGCGCATAGTCGCCGGCAATGAAGCGCCGGTCCATTAGGGCGAGGGTGAACTCCAGATTGTCCGGGTCATAGCGATTGCATTCTTTGAGGGAGCGGGTCATTGGGCTGGCACGCAGGCCTATATCCCACATCGCCTGGTTCAATTGACGAATGGCTTCCCTGAAGTCCCGCTCCACGCGCTCATCCGCGCAGAGATAGAGCAGATCCACGTCGGAGAAAGGGAAGAGCTCTTTACGGCCGAACCCGCCGGTGGCGACCAGAGCCACTCCGGACCTCACTGCGTTGCCACTGAACAGAATCCAGAGTTGTTCGCATAGGTTGTCGACGAGCAGGGCGCGGCGGCGGATCGCCATGGAGCCGTCGCCAGTCCGCGCAAAGGACTGCCACGTTGCCGCGATCTCGGTCTGGTAGCGCTTCCGCAGATCGTCCATCGACGTGAAGACTAGTTTCATGCCAGCCCCGAGTGAGAGTCATACATGGCGACAGCGGTGCATGACCGCTTCCCGCCGATTGCCTTTGCGGATGCAGAGTGTGCGCAGCCAATCCCCAGTCCACAACGAGCAAGGTTTAGAGGGCCGAACCACCGCGTTCATCGTTGCGGATACGGACGGCTTCATCGATCTTCGAGACGAAGATCTTTCCGTCGCCAATCTTGCCTGTTCGCGCCGAGGTGATGATGGCCTGCACGGCCTTCTCCAATAGCTCGTCAGGTACGACGGTCTCTAGCTTGATCTTGGGTAAGAGGTCAACGGTGTATTCGCGGCCGCGATAAAACTCCGTGTGGCCTTTTTGCCGGCCGTGTCCGCGTGCTTCCAGGATGGTCATGCCCTCGACCCCGATTTCCAGCAGGGCATCTTTCACTGCGTCAAGTTTCGATGGTTGAATCACGGCTTCAATCTTCTGCATAGTCAACTTTCCCAGACAAGGTCCAAGATAGCCAGGGTATCATTCCAGGAAAAAAGGATTGCTCTGGGGAGTCTCGCCCCGAGCGCGCCATGCCAGCTATTTGATCCCAATCATATCCTTCCTTGCCATGAAGGCTCTGGTCGAGGTCTCTACCGGCTCATGGCGTCTGCCACGATTCAAGATATATTTGAAAGTTATGGAGCACAGCAATGGCGATCGATATCTCTTTGGCGCTCTGAATTCCAGCGCGAAAAACCAGGAAAAGGTCCGCGAGGTGAGTTTCGGTTATGAGCAGTCAGAAGGGGTGGTTTTGACCTCTTTGGACTTTGCCATCAATTGGGTCCGCAAGAATTCCGTTTGGCCAATGACCTTTGGACTGGCGTGCTGCGCCATCGAAATGATGTCCATGGGGGAGCTCGCTTTGATGTCGCGCGATTCGGAGCAGAGGTTTTTCGCGCTTCGCCGCGCCAATCCGATCTGATGGTCATCGCGGGAAGAGTTTCCCAAAAGATGGCGCCGGTGATCCGCCGGCTCTATGAGCAGATGCCGGAGCCAAAATGGGTTATTTCGATGGGCGCTTGTGCGACTTCAGGGGGAGTTTTCAACAATTACGCGCTAGTCCAGGGCGTGAATCAAATCATTCCAGTCGATATATATGTTCCTGGATGCCCACCCCGGCCTGAGCAGCTGATCTATGCCATTACTCTGCTTCAGGAGAAGATTCAGAAGGAGCGCGGCAGCCTGAAGCGCGTCTTGAACCTGCAGGTTTAAAAGGACCCCGCAGCGTACCGATGAGGTTACGTTCGGTTACGTTCGAGGTTGGTTACTGATCCCATGCTCTTCTTAAACTGTTGAAACACCTAGGCAACCTCTTGCGGCAAAGATGATCTAAGGTAACTAACAGGTGTGATTTCCCTGATGTAGTACAGCAAGTTTTTGCCGCGAATGGAACCACGGGCGCTGTTCAAACGGACCCTCTTCTGTGACTCATCAAGACATCGTTGTGGAGGATAGACGCATGCATACTCGTTCCTGGAATGCTCTGGGCCGGGTTTTGGCTTTGACCGCTGCTGTAGGAGTTGCCGCCACGAGTTTGTTCGCTCAGAATTCGCCGAGTACAGCCAGCAAGCCGGCTGCGGCTCCGGGTGCGCCAGCCTCGCGAATGGACTTCTTTGCGGGCTATTCCTATCTGAGCCCGCATGGCACGCTAACCGTTCCCTTTGGCAGCACCATCGGGGTGCCGGATCCGGTCTCCTACTCATCGATCAACGAAGGGGCGATTGGCAGCGCTGCCTACTTCTTCGATCGCTATGTGGGTTTGCAGGCTGAGTATGCCGACCACCCGTCTGGAAACAACGACGGCGCCAGTACAGCTCAGGGAGGGCTGATCCTGCGCTATCCGACTGGAGCAAATGGTGCCGTTTGTGCATGGCGAGGCGGGGGGCGTCCGGCTGGGCGGCCCGGTGCATGAACCCTACACATGGGGTCCGGCGCTCACCGCGGGCGGCGGTTTGGACTTCAACACACCTCTCTTTGGCGGCCATCTCGGCCTCCGCCTCTTCCAAGTCGATTATGAATATTTCCATGTGGATTTTGGGCCGCAAGCACCGTTTCCGACGGGTGGCCGGGCCAATCTGGACATTATCCGTCTAAGTAGCGGGTTGGTGTGGCATGCGGGCAGCATCGCTCCGCCGCCGCCGGTGACCTATAGCTGCACGGTAAATCCGGGCTCTGTTTATCCTGGAGATCCGGTTACGGTGACCGGTTCGGCGGACAATCTCAATCCGAAGAGAACAACCACATATAGCTGGATCGCCACCAACGGGGCCACGGTCACGGGCAACACCGCGAACGCAACCATCGACACGGCAAGCCTCAATCCGGGCGGCTTTACGGTGACTGGACACGTTTCGGAGGGGACCAAGCCGGGACAATTCGCCGATTGCACGGCGAATCTGACGGTCAAGCAATTTGAGCCGCCGACAGTGGCCTGCTCGGTCAATCCGACGAGTGTACAGCCAGGGGGCACGGCCACGGTGAGCGCGCAAGGCGTCAGCCCGCAGAACCGTCCGCTGACCTACACCTACAGCTCCTCGGCAGGCCAGATCAGCGGCACGGGCAATTCGGCAACCGTCAACACCGCGGGTGCGCCAACCGGTCCGATTACGATCACTTGCAATGTACAGGACGACAAGGGACAAACGGCATCCTCGACGGCCACGCTCAACGTGGAAGCACCGCCGCCGCCGCCGCCTGCTCCGACGGTCAAGCAGCTCTGCTCGATCAATTTTGAGCGGGACACCCGCCGTCCGGCACGCGTCGACAACGAGGCCAAGGCTTGCCTGGATGACGTCGCTCTGAACCTGCAACAGCAAGCGGACTCGACCGCGGTAGTGGTAGGGGAAGCGGCTTCGACAGAAAGAAATGCCGCAACCTTGGCGGCACAACGCGGGGTCAACACGAAGGATTACCTGGTGAAGGAGAAGGGTATCGATGCTTCCCGGATCACGGTACGCACGGGCACGCAAGGCAACAAGGAAGTGGAAGACTACCTGGTGCCGTCCGGTGCGAACTTCGACAACAACGTACAGGGCACCACGGCAGTCGATGAGAACGCGGTCAAGGCTCAGCCCAGAACCGCGCCTGCTCGCCGCAGGAGGACCACTACCCCGTAAGAGGACAGCAGTTGCGGTCAAGCAAAGGGTGTCCGGGTAGGAGCTGTCTGGCTCATAAACCGGAGGTGCTGCCACCATGAGATCCGCCATCGAAGCGGGTCTCATGGTGGCAAAGGTATATACGAGACAGCTTCCGGTACCGGCTGCCCTTTGCATTTCGCTTGACCCGGCGAGTAACTCGGTAAAATCTAAAGTAGTAAGGTTATGATTCAATTTCTCTGCCGTGGACTACTGACTTTACTTCTCCTCATCTCCCTGGCTCTTTGCTCGTCGATGCCAGCCGTGGCTGCTGTCCCATCCTGGGTTCCCGTGGGTCCGGACGGGGGCGATGCCCGGAGTTTCGCGGTGGACCCGTCAGATGCAAGACATCTCTTTCTGGGAACGACCAATAGCTCGGTATATGAGACGCGGGATGGCGGAGTCACTTGGCAGCGGCTCGCCAAGCTCTCCCCGGACGATGACCTGATCATCGATGAGATCGTAGTCGATCGAGCAGACCCGAAGACCATCTTCGTGGGCGCCTGGGCCCTGGATCGTCTGGGCGGTGGATTCTTTGTCAGCCACGATAGCGGCAAGACCTGGGTCTCCACTCCAGCGATGAAAGGACAATCCATCCGCGCCCTGGTGCAGGCTCCCTCCAACGACCAAATCCTGACCGCAGGAACACTCAGGGGCGTCTATCGTAGCGAGGATGGCGGCGTTCAATGGAAGCAGATCAGTCCACTGGGAAGCATGGAACTCCATGAAGTAGAGTCGATCGCGGTCGATCCGGAGAGCCCGGGGACAATCTACGCCGGGACATGGCATCTTCCTTGGAAGACAACGGACGGCGGAGCCACCTGGCACAGCATTAAGAAAGGGCTGATCGACGACTCCGATGTCTTTTCGATCATCATCGATCCGAAGCAGACGAACATTGTCTACACCAGCGCTTGCTCGGGAATCTACCGCAGTGACAACGGAGGAGAGCTCTACCACAAAGTACAGGGCATCCCCTCGACCGCACGCCGGACCCGAGTCCTGATGCAGGATCCGGTCGACCGCGGGATCGTCTACGCGGGCACCACGGAAGGTCTGTACAAGACGCTCGACGGCGGCGCGACTTGGCGGCGCATGACGGGCGCCGACATGATTATCAACGATATTTATATAGACCCCCAGAATCCGCAGAGGATACTGCTGGCCACGGATCGTCAAGGCGTGCTGCGGAGCGATGACGCGGCCTTCAGCTTCAAGGCATCGAATTCCGGTTTTTTCCAACGTCAGGTTGCGACTCTGCTGGTCGATGCGAAAGATCCGCACACCCTCTATGCCGGAGTGCTGAATGATAAGCAGTATGGCGGCCTTTTCGTTTCTTCGGATGAGGGCGCGACGTGGCATCAGCAGAGCAATGGATTGGGCGGGCGAGATGTGTTCAGCCTGGCCCAGGCCGCGGATGGCTCACTCTTAGCCGGGACCAACGAGGGAATCTTTCATTGGGACGGAACAACCTGGCAGCCTGACGGGCGGCTGGCCAAGACGACGCAAATTGCTTCCTACGTCACGGTCCACGGCAAGCGCACCAAAATAGAGAAAGCTGAAACAACGACCGCTGGGCAAATCGTTGGGCGAGTCAACACAATTCGTGTAAGCGGCGGCGTCTGGTTTGCGGCGGCCTCCACGGGAATCTATAGCAGCGCGAACCAGGGACTATCCTGGAAAGCTGGTCCGGCATTGGGAAATTCAGATTTTCTGACAGTGGCCGCAGAGGGGTCCACTGCGATCGCGGCACAACGAAAGGCAATGCTCCTTTCGACGAATTCCGGCCAGGACTGGCAACCGTTGGCCATGCCCGAAAAGCTGAGCTCTCTGCAGTCAGTGGCAATTGCGGCCGATGGAAGCTTCTGGGTAGGCGGCGGTGAAGGCATCTTTTACAGCATGAATGGGGGCCAGAGCTGGCAACCCATGTCGCGGCTTCCCCTGTCGGACATCAATGAATTGCTATATGACCCGGATCTCGGGCGGCTTCTAGTCACCTCTTGGCGGTCCACCTGGGTGCTTGCCATCGACCCGCGGAATCTGACTTGGAAATGGTGGGACTCCGGGTGGACAGCAAGCAATGTCCATTCCCTGAACGGCCGGCTCTTTGCGACAACTCATTACAACGGAGTTGTCGCACAGCCGAAGAACGCAGCCACGAGCCTGGCGGCAACCGGAGCGGCAGGCGTTCTAGAAAAGTAGCGGGCAGGCTAGGAGCGAATGATCCGTCTGCGGAGTTTTGAAAAGGGCGATCTTCCGCAGCTTCACGAGCTCGATCAGATTTGCTTCCCGCGTGGCATCTCGTATTCCATTGACGAACTCAAGTATTTCCTGGTGAATCCCCGGTGCTTATGCTGGATCGCCGAAGATTCCGAAGACATAGAGCTTAAATTGGCTGGTTTTATCATCGTTGAGCGCCTGCGCCGAGCCAGCGAAATGAGTGGTCACATCATCACGATCGACGTCCGCCCCGAGGCGCGGCGACATGGCGTCGGCAAGCTTCTCATGGAAGCCGCGGCGGAGCGACTGAAAAGCGAGGGAGCGAATTGGCTGACCCTGGAAGTGGCCGTGAATAACGGAGCCGCAAGGGCGTTCTATGGTTGTATGGGCTTTTACCGGACGGGAAGAATCCCCGAGTACTATCCCGGCAAGCTGGACGCAGAGGTCATGGAGAAGGCGATTTAGGAGCAAGGCAGTAAAAGTCGGGGCGGCTCTTTCGTGGGAAGTGCAGCAACACACGGGTGCCCCATATCTGGCCCTTCGCCAGATGTGGGAAACGGACACAGTGTGCATCGAGATCTGCGGTATCCCACATCTCCCAACAAAGAGCGTTGGGAGATATCGGGCACCCCTCTATGAACGGATGATCGATGGACCTTCCCGCAGCGCCGCTGAAACTCTGCCGTGACAAGTGCTTTCTAGTGGAATGCGAAGCGCAGCTTCCAGAGCGCGAGTCCCACGAGCAAGGCGCCAACTTGAAAACCAAGCGCCACGATGATGCCCCGGGCACAGCCCAGGCTGTCTAGCTGATCAGCGGGCGCCTTATCCAGCGGCCTGGGGATATTGATATCCCCCTTAACAACCAGGTGCAATGCGGGAGCGGATCTAACGGTTTCCAGGGTTGAAAGACTTCGGATGCCCATCTACGACCTCTCGACTACAGAGTTTATCGGCAGCCACAGGCGAAGAAGACTACAACTTTCGTGGGTAATCGAGCTCGCTGAGCAATCGGCATTGTCACGGTTCCACATAGAGTGTCACTCATCTTGTTACGAGTGAAGGGCCTCGCTCTACTAGGTCCTGGAGGAGGGCCTTTGCGCCAGCGTAACTACCGTAATCTCCGGCGGGCAGAGGAATCTCAGAGGCAAGCCGGTGGTGCCGATCCCTCGATTGACATAGAGCTGGGTACCGTCGGCAAGAGTGAAATGGCCCTCCAGATACTTCTTGCCCAGCGGCGGCAGCATTACCGGCTTTAAGAAGGGAACGCGGATCTGGCCGCCATGCGTATGCCCGGAAAGGATCAGCGAGACGCGCTGGTTGATTGTGTTATCGGCGAAATCGGGCTCATGGGCCAGCAAGATAAGTGGTTCTCGATCCGGATCCCGGCCGCGGGGAAGCGCCAATGATAGATCGGGCTTTTCCAACATTGCATCTGCAATGCCTGACAACCAAATGCGCCGGTTGCCGCGCTCGATCGCGACGGCGCCGTTCGACAGGACCGATATGCGATGGGAAACCAGGGCATCCGTGACAGCGGCCTTATCTACCGACACGTCATGATTGCCCAAAACCGCATACCGCATACCGCAGGCGAGCCCATTCAAAATCTGTGCGCAAGGATAGCTCCATTTCGCCCCAAAGCGTCTGGGAAGCGGTCCTATGCTGACAAAATCTCCGGTCAAGGCAACTAGATCCGGGCCTAGAGCATCGATTCTCTTCACAACGGCCCGCAGAAATGCTTCTTCGGTATACTCCCGCAAATGAATATCGCTCAGCTGGACGATCTTGAAACCATCAAAGGCATCCGGCAAGCCGGCGAGCGAAATAGTAATGGGTACGACATCAATTTCATGCCGCTCGATCTCGCCGGAATAGAGCGCCAGACCGGCAGCGGAACAGGCTCCCAGCGCAAGGAAGTCGCGGCGGGTCAATAACCGGCGCCTGGCGGCGAGAGCAGGTTCAAGAGGCGCAATCGGCGGAGGGGATTCAAGCACTGCTTGGCAACTCCAGTTCGGGACCCGACGCCGCCGTAGTTTCGATTGCCATCTTCTCAAGTTTAGAACATCCGAGCGGGCGGCGCTTGGGAGGTTTATGACACGATCTATGCACTTCGCATTTTTGAACACCCTGCCAAAGGAGTGACGAATATGAATACACCTGCGGGCAGTCCTGCCGGGCGAATCGCCGGCTTCTCCACCGGATGGTCCATACTTCTATTGATCCTTGGATTTTTATCTCTGGCTTTGCCGTTCGAGGCCGGCATCGCCATCGCCACCGCGGTGGCAATTCTTATCGTTTGTGCCGGCATCATCCATCTGGGCGGTAGTTTTGCGGCACCGACCGCAGGAGGCTTCCTCTGGCGGCTTCTTGTCGGCGGGGCGTATCTCGTTGCCGGCGTCTACCTTCTGATTCATCCGGGTCTCAATCTGCTTTCACTCACTCTGCTGCTGGCCGTCCTGTTCCTCGTCGAGGGCATCTTTCATATCGGAACGTATTTTCATGTTCGCGGGCACGCTGCGTCTGGGTGGATTCTCTTCGACGGCATCGTCACCATCCTGCTCGCGATCCTTATCTGGCGGAGTTGGCCATCGAGCGCGGTTTGGGCAATAGGGACGCTGGTGGGCATCAACCTGCTCATGAGTGGGTTCACGCGTTTGATGTTTTCAAGGGCGATTCGCAGCGCTCCCGGCCCCGCGGTATAGAAAAGTAGGCATTTGCACCTTGCGATAGAATGGGCGGGCACATGGATACCAGAGAAGCTGAGAAGGCCGCCGCGGCACGGAAGAGCCTCGATTTCGTCGAAGACGGAATGGCCATCGGATTGGGCACAGGCTCGACGGCCAAATACGCCATCGAGTTCCTGGGGACGCGCGTCCGCGAAGGACTGAAGATTCGCGGAGTTCCTACATCGAACGCGACTGCCCAACTCGCCCGGCTAGCTGGGATTCCGCTCATCACCTTCGATGATGTGGACACGCTCGACCTCACCATCGATGGCGCCGATGAGATCGGCCCCGAATTGCAGTTGATCAAGGGCGGCGGCGGCGCGTTGCTGCACGAGAAGATTGTGGCCAGTAGCTCCAAGCGTCTGATCATCGTGGCGGACCAACACAAGCTAGTGGAGCGTCTTGGCCGCTTTCCGCTGCCCGTCGAAGTGATCCAATTTGCCTCGCCACCGGTAAAGAAACGGTTGCAGGATCTGGGTCTGAGGCCCGACCTTCGCCTAGATGCCAATGGAAAGCCGTACATCACCGACGAAGGCAATTTCATCCTCGACTGCAAGATCGGTGAAATCCTCGATCCGCCGGCGCTCGCGCAAACGCTCAAGAGCATCACGGGAGTCGTCGAACATGGCCTCTTCATCGGACTGGCTTCAATCGCAATCATTGCGGGTCCAGAGGGACCACGGATCGTCGAAAAGACATCCGCATCTTGAGCCAAGCCCTTAGCAATCTGCGAAAAAACGAATGCCAAGTATATCGACATATAGGAATGGCCGGCCATTTCCATATGTCGATACACCCTAGGACTCGCTGACGAGACTCAGGGTATCGTGGAATCGGGTGAAATCGACCCCGACCGTTCTGCCGTCAGGATCATAGACAAACATGTCCGCAAACTTCGCATGCCATATCACTTCTTCGGCACGATACGATGAGCGGGCATTGACGACCTGCGAAAATGTCTCTTCGACGCCCGTAAGCAGAACGAGAAACTCGGTGGAACTATTGCGCAACTGATCTTCCGTCACGCCAAAGAGCGGGCTGGCGTTATCGATCCGATGAACCACGGTCCAGGCGAGAGGGAAGAAGGCGACAGTCTCGCGCTCGAGCAACAGGGGATGATACCGG
Organism: uncultured Acidobacteriaceae bacterium; assembly: GCA_963746665.1. Taxonomy (GTDB): domain Bacteria; phylum Acidobacteriota; class Terriglobia; order Terriglobales; family Acidobacteriaceae; genus PALSA-350. The sequence goes on from CAVVBW010000004.1 coordinate 183,511, forward strand.
CGCACGGGTATGCCGCTGGGACTCGGTTCAAAGCGTGCCATCATCACCCGCGCGCGCAGATCGACGATCTGATTATTGCGGGCATTGATGATGCGAAATTCGAAGGCGGTATTTTCGCCAAGCTGCGCAATGACCGCGGACCGGCTAAAGAGGATATCGGCCACCGGGCGGGAGAAGCGGGCAAATACCAAGCCGGTAACGATCGCTAAGCCCAACAGGCTGACAACCGACTCGAGGACAACGAGGACATTTGCTGGAATCCCGTATGGGATCGTGTCGCCATAGCCGATCGTTGCCGAAGTATGGATGCTGAAGAAGAATGCCCTGAGAAACGTCGATCGAACTCCCGTGTCGATGCTGCTCACAAGCCCGCGCGGACCGCAGGCAAGAAAGGCCATCGCGAACAGAGTGTTCAGCGCAGTGTAGCCGACCGCGACGAAGACAAAAAAGCGAGTCCAGGACGTGGTCACGAGGTTCGAATAGCCGAGAGACTCGTGTAAAGCGCGTCCTCTTTTCTGTACGTTGAACGAGCCATCGCGATTCAACAAACGAAGGTTGCGCTGCTGGGAGAGAACCCTGCCGAAGCCCAAATCGCTAATTGGATCTTCTTGGGTTACCGGATCCATCTTTTGCTCAAGCCGAGTGTCGCTCATCGGAATATCTTCTCGCGTTTGCCTGGGAGTTCCTAGCAGGCTACGGAAAAAATAAGTCACTCGTGCCTGCCGGGAGCGGGATCGTCGCTCACCGGTTAAGATTGCCGAAAGGATGGATAGCGATGGTCCTCGGTTGGTCAAAGTACGACAACGCCGGCCCCGACTGGCAGCAAAATACCTCTTCTGCCTGGCAGCGGATCGTGAGGACCCAGCAAGAGCCCCGGATGCCGTGCCTTCTGATTCCGCAACCCGCGCACGCGGTCCTGTCCGGAGAGTTGGCTGGGGCTCTCCTTCCTGAAGCCTTCGGTACATTGCCGCATGAAATCAAACAGGCGATCCTCATGCACGATACAGGTTGGGCCACGACCGACGCGGAGCAGATCCGGCGTCTTCGCTCTGGTTCCGAGCAGAATAGCGGCGCCGCTCCCATTTCATTCATTGCCACTTCGCCGCAAGAGACAGTAGACGCGTGGACCGCCTCGATCGACCATGTTGAACGCTTGTCAAAGGCCGGAGGCCTCGTGGTCAGCCAGCACTTCACTTATCTCGCCGAACGCGGGCATGCTGCGCACAGGAGATTTGTTACGGCGGAACAAGGGCGCCAGCGGAGGCTGGAAGCCGCCACGAAAAGCGCAGCAAGCGATCTGACGAGATGGACGGCGGCTTTGGGCTTCTGCGATCTGCTATCTCTTTACCTCATTACGGGGCTCAAGAACGACGTGTCGTTTCCGATTGCACATCCCGTGTCACCTGAGGCCAAAACTGCTCCGCGAGTGACGCTCCGACTGGAAGAGCAGAAGCTGCACTTCGCTCCCGCGATTTGCCTCGCAGGCTTCAAAGCGGGAATTGACGCGCTAAAGCATCCTATTCCATCCGGCGGTGCTCGTACAGAGAGAGTGAACTGGACGATCGCATAGAGCCTGTTCTTAACTTCTAGGACGGCAGCGACGGGAGCGAATTTTCCCAAGTGCAAGGAGCGAGGAGTGACAAATACCGGGCGTATTTTAGCGACGAGCGACACAGCAATCGGGAAAATTCGCCCCGTCCCTCCGGGTTGCGGCGAAAATGGGGCCATACTTCGTTGTCATCCTTGCATGGGGACCTGCCACACGCTGCGGACTCCGCCTCGTCTGGCCCCATTTTCACCTGCAACGCTGTTCGCCCTAGAAGTTAAGACCAGGCTCTAGCCTGTTCATGAAATCGCATGCGTTCGAATTCGTTGTCATCGGTGCCGGGATCGCCGGCCTAGGCGCTGCGCGGCGGCTTGCCAAGGCTGGTAGGAGCGTCGCTCTGCTTGAAGCACGCGAGCGAGTGGGGGGACGGATTTACACCGTTCCCGCTCAAGGTGGAGGGCTGCCCGTCGAGCTCGGCGCGGAGTTCATTCATGGCCAGCCACCGGAATTGATCGAATTGGTGAAGGAGGCAGGCCTTACCCAGTTTGAAGTAGGGGGTGAGTTCCTCTGCTTTTCCAAAGTGGACGAGTGCCTCCGGCCACAGCCATGTGATGATCGCGAGGCTGGGTTTGCCGTTCTTGAAGCCGCCGGAGAGGATCCGCTGCTTCAGGCCGGTTCCACCGGGCATCAACCCGACTTCACCTTTTGCGAATTCCTCGAGCGGCGCAACATATCGCAGAAAGCCGCGAAGGCAGCCATCCACTATGTCGAAGGATTCAATGCAGCCGATGCAGGACGTATCAGCATTCTTTCTCTCGCCAAACAGCAGGCGGCTGAAGACGCGATCGCGGGCGACCGTGCCTTCCGCATTGTGGAGGGCTATGGCCGTCTTCCTGAATATCTTCTTAAAAGTTTCATCGCCGGAGGCGGAGAGTTTTTCCCCTCCACCCAAGCTCGCCGCGTCGAATGGCGGCCCGGCACGGTTGAGATTGAGGCCTCCTCCGGCCGCGCTCCTTATTCCACACAAAGCTTCCGCGCCAAAGCTGTCATTCTTACCCTGCCGCTCGGAGTCCTTCAAGCCGGAGAATTGACCTTTGCACCCGTTCCTATCCAGATTTTCCAGGCTGCGGATCGTTTGACGATGGGACCGGCGGCACGCGTGGTTTATGAGTTTCAAGAGCGATTTTGGCGCGAGTTCCCCGAATTTGAGAAGGTGCGTTTTATCTTTGCCGATGGGGCCATACCGCCAACCTGGTGGACGACGAGCCCCAGGCGCAGTGAGTTGTTTACCGGCTGGATCGGCGGCTCAAGGGCCGCGGGTCTCAGCGTCTCCGAGCTGACGGGGACAGGACTGACTACGCTGGCCGGCATCCTGGGCCGGCCGCAAGACGAGCTTCGCTCACTCCTGTTGCACTCGAGCTCGCATGACTGGCAGAAGGACCCGCTTAGCCGAGGGGCCTACAGCTATGTTCCGAAGGGAGGGATGGGCGCCAGTGAAGATCTGGCGCAGCCGGTCGAGAAGACACTCATCTTTGCCGGGGAGCACACCGATACGACCGGACACTGGGGCACGGTACACGGCGCGCTCGGCTCTGGCTATCGGGCCGCCGAGCAGGCTCTCGCCTGATATACCATCGTTTCAGAACGGGTTGCATATACGGGTTCAGGAACGCTGCAACCAGTTCAGGGGCCAAGCAGGAGAATTCTTTGCGTCACCTCCGTCGACCCGCGCTGAATGCGCTCTTGACCGCCATTCTGCTCTGCGCATGGCCCTTGGCCTTCGCGCAAGAGGAGAAAAAAGACAATACTGCAACGATCCCGCCCGAAACCCACTCGGTTACCCAACACGACCTGACTCTCGATGGCCGCACAATTCATTACACGGCCACGGCAGGAACGCTGCTCGTCCGCGATAACGAGGACAGGCCATACGGCAGCTTCTTTTCCGTTGCTTACACAGAAAGCGGCATAACCGAGCCACAGACAAGGCCCATCACATTTGTCTACAACGGTGGCCCCGGCGCCGCTAGCTTCTGGTTGCACATGGGCTCAATAGGACCGGCTCGCGTCGTTGTCGAAGGCACGCAAGCAGCAGGGCCCGCTCCTTATCGCGTGGTTGAGAATCAATACAGCTTGCTCGACAAGACAGATCTGGTCTTTATCGATGCCGTGGGCACGGGCTTCTCGATGCCGGTGGGACGAGCCACCGAAAGGGACTTTGCCGGCACGGATCAGGATGTGCGTTCCTTCGAAAAATTCATCAGCCGCTATCTCACTGTCAATCAACGTTGGAACTCCCCCAAATACCTGATTGGGGAATCCTATGGAACAACGCGCAGCGCTGCGCTGGCGGATGCTTTGGAAAAGGGAGGGATCGCGGTCAATGGAGTCGTCTTGATCTCCTCCATCTTGAATTATGGAATTCAACTTCCAGGGTTCGATGAGCCCTTCATCGGCGACCTTCCTTCTTACGCTGCGATTGCCTATTACCACAACAAGCTGGCAGAGAAGCCAGCCAATCTGAGGATCTTCTTAAACGAAGTGAGAAGCTTTGCCCGCGGACCCTACGCTGAAGCGCTCGCCCAGGGAGACCGGCTTGGTCCCGAACAAACCGATGCGATCGCTCGTAGGGTCAGCGCCTATACGGGGTTGAGCGTGCAATACGTAAAAGACGCCAACCTGCGGGTGAGCCCCGCGCGGTTTCGCAAGGAGCTCTTGCGCAACCAGGGTGAGATCCTTGGCCGCTACGATGCGAGGTTTGAAGGCACCGATGTGGATGCCGCTGGAGAGACGCCGGGCTACGACCCCTCCGAGACCGCATTCTTAGGCGCATTCGTAGCCGCCTTTCACAACTACCTCTCTCACGATCTCAAGTACGAAACTTCGGACCCATATGTCACAGTCGCTCCAAGCATCGTCCGGATGTGGGACTGGAAGCACGTCTTGCCCAGCGGAGGGCAGATATGGCTCCCCTACGTCGCCGGCGATTTGGCCGACGCGATGCGAAGAGATCCCGCGCTCAAGGTCTTTTCAGCCAATGGCCTCTTTGATTTGGCGACTCCTTTTTTCACCACGGAGTTCGACCTTTCGCACATGAGCCTCGATCGCAAGCTCAGAGACAACATACAACTCGGCTATTACCCCGCAGGCCACATGATTTATCTCAACGTCGACGCACTCAAGCAACTGAGGGGCGACCTCGAGAGCTTTTATTCATCAAGGCACCAATAAATGGTAGGCTTTCTTTCGAATGCCTAACCAACACTTCGATCTCCAGGCCGCCGCCTACGCGGAAATGCTTCGCGAGGGTTTCCACCCCGATTTTTCAGCAGATAGCAACCAGGAGATTGCGGAGATTCGCGCGCATCTCGCCCAGCCTCTCAACGGGGATGTGCGCGATCTTCGGAATCTTCTATGGTCATCGATCGACAATGACACGTCTCGCGACCTGGATCAGATTGAGATGGCTGAGCGGGTCGATGGAGCAATCTGCGTACGCATCGGGATCGCGGACGTCTCCCAATCGGTCGCCAAGGGCAGCGCTATCGATCAGCACGCGGCAGACCAGACACAGACGATCTACACTGCCGTCCGCAATTTCTCCATGCTGCCAAACCCACTCTCTACCGACCTGACTTCGCTCAATCCAGAGCAAGCGAGGGCCGCAGTGATCGTGGAATATCACGTCAATCCGAACGGGGGCATTGAGAAGTCAAGCATTTACTGCGCTCTTGTCGAGAACCACGCACAACTCGCGTACAGCAAAGTGGGCCCCTGGCTAGAGCAAAAAATGGCTCCATGCGTAAAGCTGGCAGCCTCGGCGGCTCTTCAGGCGCAACTCAAGCTGCAAAACGAAGCAGCCTTGGCGCTGCGCGGGCAGCGCGCACGATTGGGCGCGCTTGAGTTCCACCGCGTCGAAGCCGATCCAGTGGTGATCGATGGAAAGGTGCAGGAGATCAAGGCTGTCGAGCGCAACCTGGCGATGGACCTGATTGAAGATTTCATGATCGCCGCCAACGAGACGATGGCGCGCGCGCTCAAGACGGCAAAGCGCTCTTGCATTCGCCGCGTGTTGAAATCGCCTGAACGCTGGTCGCGCATCGTGGATTTGGCCAGTCAGCATGGAGGCACACTTCCCGGAGATCCAGACTCTGGCGCATTGAATGCTTTTCTTCAGGGGCAGCGCGCGAGCGATCCGGAGCATTACCCGGATTTGTCGCTGGCTATTATCAAGTTGATGGGGCCTGGCGAATACGTTCTGGCGCAAGGGAACGAGAACGCAGAGCAGAGCCATTTCGCCTTAGCTGTACTCGACTATACCCATTCGACCGCGCCGAACCGGCGCTTTCCCGACCTCGTGACACAACGGGTAGTAAAGGCGATGCTTGCTGACGAGCCGCCTCCCTATACCGACACCGAGGTCGAGGCGCTGGCTCAGCACTGCACGGAACGCGAATCGGCAGCGCGCAAAGTGGAGCGCGCCATGCAAAAGCGGGTTGCGGCTGTGGCGTTAGAAGACCGCATTGGCACGCAGTTCCATGGGGTCATCACAGGCGCGAGCGACAAGGGTGTCTATGTCCGGGTCTTCGATCCGCCGGTTGAGGGCAGAGTGGTTCGCGACGAGGCGGGCCTGGATGTCGGAGATGCTGTGAACGTCGTCCTTCTCCGTACAGACCCGCGGCATGCCTTTATCGATTTTGGACGGGTGTAGAACAAATTTCGAGTTTAGGCCATGTTTAGCCCGCACTTTCAAAAGTGAACAGGCGGGGTTGCTTCACGGCCCAGGCGAGGCCCAACCGGAATGTTCGTCATCCTTGAGGAGCGGAGCGACGAAGGATCCCTGTATTCGTTTCGGATTGCATGAAGCGATGGGGGAGAGCGAGAAAACACAGGGATGCTTCCGCTTCGCAAGCTCAGCGTCAGCATGACTCTCGCGGGTGGCGGGTGGCCCATTCAAGCCGCTTTTTGGCTTGAGTGGGGCAGATTCGCGGCCCACACTTGTGATCAGCAGGTCGTAGGCCGCATCTACTGGGGCGGCCAACAGATCGCCTTTCGGTCTTGGTCCTCGCCCACTTACTTCGAGCACCAGGACTGGGAGGGCACCGAGCGTGCGCGGACTGACCCTTGGGGAAACCTGCAGGCAGGATATGCAAGCCTCGCCTTTGGCGACGGAAGCACGCAGACGGTCGGAGGGACCATGGTAGGTCAGGACAACAACAGCTTCGCCGGGCTCGAGCTCGACCCGGAGACGGAAACCTACCACGCGCAATTCCGGCAATACGGCCTGGCCCAAGGCAGTTGGATGAGCCCCGATCCGTATTCGGGCAGCTACGACATGAACAACCCGCAGAGCTTGAACCGCTATAGCTACGTTCTCAACAACCCGCTCGCCTTCACCGATCGGCTTGGATTAGATTCCGGCTTCGACTGCGGGGACAACTGTGTCGGTGTCACCGGTACACCTGATCCCGACCCTTGTGGCGAAGATCCGAGTTTTTGCAGCCCCAGCGGGCCGGGCAGCCCAACGGGGAATGCTCTACCACTCCCTCCTATACCCCCTCCCGCCAACAGACCCCCGAATTACGTGACGCCTTGGTACCAGAACTCATACATCACCAACGCTCTCCTCAAGGGCGCGGCGACCGCTGGTCTTGATGCGATAGGAACGCTCCCCGAGGGTGGCGTTATTTCAGCGGCTTTCAGCGGCTTTCATGGAGCTGCCGGAGTTTCAAATGGAATAAATATTTGGGGGAGAGTGGCATTTGGGGCGGCACTGATCTCCACTGTCTCAGGAGCACACGATGCTTCGGGAGGAGGTCCTACCGGTGCAGCTGCGAGTTTTCAAGCGGGCATTGGCGCCGTGGGAATTGCGAAATCTCTGGGTGCTGCAATACCTGTTGCTGGGCAAGTTATTGCTGGCATCGCAGTTATTGGAGACTTTGTCGGCACCGGAATAGAGGTTGCAAATTGCCACTAGACAAAGTCATAACCGCAGAAGACAGGCAGATGCGCCTACCATGGTGGGGAGTTTTGTGCGTCATGGCCGGCGCTCTCCCACTGTACCTGCTATTTGTATATTTCGGAAGATTTGATCTTGCGCGTCCGTCCCTTATATCGGTTGCGATGGTTTCCATCGCTATTGTACTGAGGTGGAAGTTGCGGCAGCATGCGTGGTTTTGGATCACCATGACCTTCCTCGCGGTTCTCCATCTCACATTAATTTTGTTTGTGCCGTGGACCACCAAGTGGATTCCCGCCTTCTTGATTGCGCCCTTTGGCGTCGCGGATTTGTACGTGATGCTTTGGGTTCTTGCAGTCGTCGGGAAATTCATGGGGAAGCAGGAGACCACTAAAAGGCGAGCCCGTTCCCGTTAACGGGGTGGGTGGGCGGGTGGCCCATTCAAGCCGCTTTTTGGCTTGAGTGGGGCGGATTCGCGACCTACGCTTGTTTTATGCCTTGGGGACTGAAACGATTCCAGCATCTGGGCAGACCCATTTTGTAACATTCTGTTGGCACTGTCGCCGAGAGTCGTTCACCGATGCGCTGGCAAAGCATACATTTGAAGTTGCGCTTGAGCGCGTCAGGCGGAGTTTCCAGTTGCGGGTGTATGGCTACGTTGTCATGCCGGAACACTTCCACTGAAGCGCGATCTGTGTGATTGTCCCGAAGATTGAGAGTGGAGCAGTTTCCTCCACCATGCGACCGGTTGCGAGGGAACAGTTGAGCTCGAATCCGAGTGGACGGCGAGACAGCGCGTACGGGCGGCGGGAAGACTCAGTCCGGCAGCGGCGGGTGGCCCATTCAAGCCGTTTTTTGGCTTGAGTGGGGCAGATTCGCGGCCTGAGCTTGTTTTATGCTTCGGAGATGGAAATACGCAAACGTTTACATGGGATGGAGCAGGTCAGGACAACAACAGCTTCGCCGGGCTCGAGCTCGACCCGGAGACGGGAACCTACCATGCGCAATTCCGGCAATACGGCCCGGGAGGGGGTAGTTGGATGAGCCCCGATCCGTATTCGGGCAGCTACGACATGAACAACCCGCAGAGCCTCAACCGCTACAGCTACGTCCTCAACAACCCGCTGGCCTTCACCGACCGGCTTGGATTAGATTCCGGCTTCGACTGCGGGGACAACTGTGTCGGTGTCACCGGTACACCTGATCCCGACCCTTGTGGCGAAGATCCGAGTTTTTGCAGCCCCAGCGGACCGGGCAGCCCAACGGGGAATGCTCTACCACTCCCTCCCATACCCCCTCCCGCCCCAAATAAACCGGTGGTTCTCCCGAACCCTTGCCCATATCAAGGCCGTGCGTTGCCGCCGAGTGCTTATGCGCAAGCCGGACGGGCTGCGAACGGCAGTCCGGTGAACTTCACTTTGGATGTCACGATGGGTTTCCCGGCGGGCGACTACCTCGATCCCCAGCCGCTTGCATCTGGCAATACGTTTCAAAATCAGGCCTACGGAAATTACACTTTCGGGGTCTATATGCAAGCTGCGGGGGTTTCTCTTTCAACATCGTTGTCTGGGGCGAACGCGTATGCGTTTTTCCGGTCTAGCTATCCGTCCTACATACAAAGAGACTCAACCTACTCGTCGCTTCCGGCGGCGAATGTTGCGAACATCATCAACGGCTACAACGCCCAGGCGAACGGAACCACATGCCACAACTAACTCTGAACGGAGCTGCGATGAGAGGGATGAACAGAGCTGGCATGGCTGTCTTCAATGTGGTCCGTAAACCCGTTTTGGTTTTCGTTGCGGGAATCTGCATCTTGGCGTCCGGCTGCGGTAGCTCAAAGACAATTTGGTCTGCAGAGTCCCGCTCTCCTGACGGTAAGGTGATGGCGAGCGTTCGTGCAGTCGCCCGAAATCAGGGCTTGTCGATAATAAGCGGCGTTGATAGCAGCGTGTATTTGAACTGGGCAACTGGGTCAAAGAATCCCATGTTGGTTCTTGAGCTTGCCGACGGATCGGACGCTCCGGTTGATACGCGTGTGGAGATGAACTGGTTGACTCCAAATCATCTGGAGCTTGCGTACAAGGGTAATCAAACTCTTGTCTTCCAGGCCGTCAAATGGGTTGACATAGACATCACTACCCGCAACGTCTCCAGCCCTGCTAGCAGCACGTCGGCCATACGCTAGTCGGGGAGCGATGCGTTCCCGCCCGTTCGGACTCTCGCTGGCGCTCATGCTTGCCACCGTCGCCGGTGGTCTGGCGGTCAGGTTCGCCCATGTGGGCCTGCCGCCGTTCGTGACCAAGTACGGCGGATCGACGCTATGGGCGCTGACGGTCTACTGGATCGTCTCGACTCTGCTCCCCTCATGGCGAAGATCCGAGTTTTTGCAGCCCCAGCGGACCGGGCAGCCCAACGGGGAATGCTCTACCACTCCCTCCTATACCCCCTCCCGCCGCAACCAGACCGGGTATCTCTTCAACTTGTACAGGCGTTGCAGTTGCGGCGGGTGCCAGCGCAGGAGCGTGGATCGGTGGTGATATTGGGGGAGGCGCAGGAGCCATCGTTGGAGGTGCAGGCGGAACGCTCGTGGCCCCTGGGGCTGGAACGGTAGGTGGCGGTGTTCTTGGTGCTGAAGGGGGCGCAGGTGTCGGTGCTATAGTTGGGGCCACGATAGGCGGTGCCATCGGCAGGATAATCGGAAACGTGCTGTGCGCAAAAGGCAGTGGACCAAGTTCTGGGGCACCCTTAGGGCCGCGGGGGAACAAGCAAGCTGATGCAGCCAAAGCTGAAGCGGAGCAGATTACAGGGAAGGAAATGACTCTTGACCAAGAAGAGTTATTTCACGAAGAGACAAAACATGTGGACTACAGCGAGGGCAATGTGTTTGAACAGCTCGTGAACCTCGCAATTGGGATTCTGGAATAACAAACGAAGGAAAAAAGCTATGAATGAGAATGGTCTGGCGACGACTATTGAGGACTTATTGGACAAAGAGCCATGGGGCGTAGAGTTGACTATTGGAACGCGCCTTTCTATGGAATTTGGAAGGGAGGTGTTGATGCCAAAGCATAATCAAGCGCATGGCGAGTGGCATCTTCTCTTCCAGAACTGTCATTGGAGGCTCGAAAATATGGAGTCAGTTCTCGTTGGATCGGACGATGACGATCTGCGCGTAACCATCCAAAACGTAAAGTTCGGAAGGGTTAAAAATATCGGTCTCAAACCACCGTCAAATGATCTTGAAATAGACTTCGATAATGGTCTTCGGCTTACTACCTTTCTCACTTATTCGAGGAGTTGCTCAGACTCGAAGCAGTGGTACTTGTATGGTCCGGACGGGAGCGTGTTGGTCGCCGAAGGCGGCGGAAGCCTCATCCGCCAGAATCGAAATGCACCGAGATAACAGCCGCCCCAAATAGCCCGGCGGTGGCCCATTCAAGCCGCTTTTTGGCTTGATTGGGGCAGATCCGCAGCCTAAGCTTGGTTTATGCCTTGGGGACTGAAACGATTCCAGCAATCTGGGCAGACCCATTTTGTAACATTCTGCTGCTACTGTCGCCGATAGTCATGCAACCGGTTGCGAGGGAACAGTTGAGCTCGAATCCGAGTGGACGGCAAGACAGCGCGAACGGGCGGCGGGAAGACTCAGTCCAGCAGCGAAACCACCCCACTCAAGCCAACACAAGGCTTGAATGGGCCACCTACTTCGAGCACCAGGACTGGGAGGGCACCGAGCGTGCGCGGACTGACCCTTGGGGAAACCTGCAGGCAGGATATGCAAGCCTCGCCTTTGGCGACGGAAGCACGCAGACGGTCGGAGGGACCATGGTAGGTCAGGACAACAACAGCTTCGCCGGGCTCGAGCTCGACCCGGAGACGGAAACCTACCACGCGCAATTCCGGCAATACGGCCTGGCCCAAGGCAGTTGGATGAGCCCCGATCCGTATTCGGGCAGCTACGACATGAACAACCCGCAGAGCTTGAACCGTTACAGCTACGTTCTCAACAACCCGCTGGCCTTCACTGATCCCAGCGGGCTGATCACTTGCGCGAGCGCTTGTTCTGATCCCGATCCTGATCCCGATCCATGTGGCGAAGATCCGAGTTTTTGCAGCCCCAGCGGACCGGGCAGCCCAACGGGGAATGCTCTACCACTCCCTCCTATACCCCCTCCCGCCAACAGACCCCCGAATTACGTGACGCCTTGGTACCAGAACTCATGCATCACCAACGCTCTCCTCAAGGGCGCGGCGACCGCTGGTCTTGATGCGATAGGAACGCTACCCGAAGGCGGCGCTGTTGCAGGAGCGTTTAGTCTTTGGCATGGAGCAGCAGGGGTTTCTAACGGAATAAATATCCTTGCGCGGGTCCAATTTGGGGCTGCAATCATCTCCACTGCAAGCGCAGGGTCCGATGCCTCGGGGGATGGCGCTTATTCGCTTGCTGGCGCCCAGCTCGCTACCGGCTTCACATCAATTGGGGTTGGTCTTGCAAAGGCCGCGCCGATTCTTGGCCAAGCTGTTTCCGCAGCCTCGGTTTTGGAAGATTTGTATGGCACATATCAGGCGGTGGCCGGATGCCATCCCTAAAAGTGTTCACCGAAGAAGACAGGAAGATGCGCTTGCCGTGGTGGGGCATGCTTGGCATCATATTGGGCGGTCTCCCTGTGTTGATCTTGTTCGATCACTTCGGCAAGTTCAATCTTGCACGTCCAACGTTGACCTCGGCAGTAATCGTAGTTATCGCAATCGCAATGAGGTGGAAGCTGAGAGGGCATTTTTGGTTTTGGATCACCATGATCGTTCTTGCGGCTCTTCATGTCCCGTTACTGTTGTTGGTTCCGTGGACGACCAGGTGGGTTCCTGCCTTCGTGATAATCCCAATCGGCATGGCCGATTTATACCTAATGCTCTTGGTACTTTCGGTTGTCGGGAAGCTCATGGAAGGGCCGAAAGCCTCCGAGGGATAGCCTGCCGGAGTCGGTTCGATGGTCCAGCCAGCAGGCCGCTCTTCGGGGCGGCCTTGCTGCGTCCGTGGCCTTGCTCTGGCGTCCGTGCCGCCCGGAGGACAGAGCACGCTGCCAAAGCAGCGGGCCGGGTGGCCCATTCAAGCCGCTTTTTGGCTTGAGTGGGGCAAATTCGCAACCTAAGCTTGTTCTATGCCTTGGGGACTGAAACGATTCCAGCAATCTGGGCAGACCCATTTTGTAACATTCTGCTGCTACTGTCGCCGAGAGTCGTTCGCCGATGCACTGGCAAAGCATACATTTGAAGTTGCGCTTGAGCGCGTCAGACGGAGTTTCCAGTTGCGGGTCTATGGCTACGTTGTCATGCCAGAACACCTCCACCTGCTGATCAGCGAACCCCAAGAGGGAACGCTCGCTTATGCGCTCAAGTCGTTGAAGCAGGGCGTGTCGCGGCGATTGATCGATTGATCGACGGGGCCGCTCACTTCTGGCAAAAGCGCTACTACGATTTCGACGTTCTACTACCCCACTCAAGCCAACGCAAGGCTTGAATGGGCCACCCACCGCGACTCGCATAGGAGGGGTCAAAGCGCTAATCTTGGCTAAAACAGCTCCAGTTCGATCCCTTTTGCGCCGGCGTCCAGCTTTGCAATCCGAAAACTGCGAATCTGACCGGCATGAACCGCGTCGGGCCTGGGCGGCCCGGCGGCAGCGCCGCTCTTCCAGCGCGCCTGCAGCATTGAAGAGAGCGACGACAAATCGGCTTTCGCGGCGTTCTTTGGCTCTTTTGACGCCGCGCCAGCATTGCCAATTTTGCGGTCGGAAACTTCGCAGTTCACCTCAATGCCTTCGCCCAGCTCCACTCGCGCTTCAGTTCCCACAATCTCGATGATGCGCCCAGTGACCACATCGCCTGGTTTATGTTCGGCGATGTACTCATCGAGCGAGACCGGGATCATCTGCTTGATGCTCAGCCGTAGTTGACGATTCTCCCGATCGACTTCGAGCACCTGGGCTTTGACGACTTGGCCAGCCTTCAGGACATCCTGCGGGTGTTGAACGCGCTTCTCGGCCGTGATCTCGCTCACGTGGATCATGCCCTCGACCCCTTCGGCTACTTGAACAAAAGCGCCGAACTTGGTGAAGCTCATAACGGGCCCTTCGATCACCGAGCCCGCCCTGAGGTTTTTTGCTACCTCAACCCACGGGTCGCCCAGGGCCTGCTTGAGGCCGAGCGAGATACGGCGTTCGCCGACGCTGACGCCCAAAATCACGGCTTCGACCCTGTCGCCAGGCTTGAGAATGTCGCTCGGCTTCCTAACCTTCCTGGCCCAAGACATCTCCGAGAGGTGGATCAATCCTTCAATCCCAGGCTCGAGCTCGACGAATGCGCCAAAATCGAGAACCCGCGTGACTAGACCGTGGACGCGCTCGCCTATCGTGTATTTCCCGGCTCCCGCATCCCAGGGATGCGGTTGAAGTTGCTTCAGCCCTAAGGAAATCCGCCGTTTCTCGGGATCGATCTTGAGCACTTTGGCTTCGATCTCTTGGCCCACCGAGAGCACGTCGGACACTTTGTCGATATGGCTCCAAGAGATCTCCCCAACGTGTAGCAAGGCATCCACTCCGCCTAGATCCACAAATGCTCCGTACTCGGTCAGGCTATGGACTGTGCCGTGCACTGTCTCTCCCTCCCGGATCTCGGAGTAGCGGCGCTCCCTCGTCGAGCGCTCTTCCTCTTCAAGCACGACGCGGCGGTCGACGACTACATCCTCGTCTGCAACATCGAGCTTGGTGATACGGCAGCGGATCTCCTGGCCAACCAATGCTTCCATCCCGGCCGCGTCGCGTGCTCCGCTGCGCGAGGCAGGCATGAAAGCCCGTACTCCCACGTCGACGCTCAGTCCGCCTTTGACCACCGACGAAACCGTTCCTGCGATCGTTGCTTTCTCCGCGAAGGCCTGCTCAAGAGACGACCAATCCGCCGGCCGCTTCACAGCGAAAAGGGAAAGCTCGTAATACCCCTCCTCATTGCGCCCCTTCACCGTGACGGGAAAACGATCTCCAGGTTGAACCGGCGGGCTCACGCTCGCGAACGCGGCGAGAGGTAAAACGCCTTCCACCTTGTAGCCTATGTCCAGAAAGACTTGCTCGGCGGTGACGGTGATGACCGTGCCCTCGAGTTGCCTGCCGCCATCGTTCGCTTTGTGCGAATGGCTCTGCTCAAATTGAAGGAGGATGGAGTCGAAGGACTCGCTTGTCTCTGGTGTGGGCTGGGATTCTGGGATATTTGGGTTGGACATTGGAAGCTGAAAGCCTTCTTGTTGCCTAATCGGTTAGGATAACACCGCAGGCTGCTTCCCACCGGGCACCCGCCCGGATTGCTCAACGTTTTGCCCAACGTTTTAAGGGGCAAGCTTGTCCAATGCCAGATTGAGTTCCAGCACATTCACCCGAGGATCGCCCAGAATGCCAAACTGCCGTCCTTGGACCTGGCTGAGAACCAGATTTCGCACGGCGTCCTCCGAGAGGCGCCGGATCCGCGCCACGCGTGCGACCTGATAGAGCGCCGCGGCGGGAGAGATGTCGCTGTCCAAGCCGGAGCCGGACGCGGTTACCAGATCAATCGGAACCTGTTCACGTTTGCCGTTTACCGCGTCATACTGCGCGACATCGCCCGTGATGCGCGCGATGAGTTTCTGATTCGACGGGCCGTAATTGGAGCCGCCCGAGGCGGTCGCGTCGTAACCGTTTCCCGCAGCAGAAGGACGGCTATGGAAATAGCGATCGCTTGAGAATGTCTGGCCGATAATTCGCGAGCCGATGACCTGGTTATTCTCGACCACGAGCTGGCCGTTTGCCTGGCGAGGGAAAGCAAGCTGCCCGATAGCAGTCACAGCGAGAGGATAGAGGATACCGAATACTACCACCGTGATGAGCGTGAATAGGATCGCGATCTTGAGTTGAGCACGCAACATAAGAATCCTCCAAACAACTTCATTCAGAGCTAGGCTAGACCGAAGCCCGCCAGGCAAATGTCGATGATCTTGATTCCGATAAAGGGGACGATCACGCCGCCGACGCCGTAGATCAGCAGGTTGCGCCGCAAGAGCGCCTGCGCGGATCGGGGCTCGTATTTCACGCCGCGAAGCGCCAGCGGAATCAGGGCGACAATGATCAGCGCATTGAAGATCACCGCGGAGAGAATCGCCGAATGGGGCGTGCTTAAATGCATGATGTTCAACTTGTTGAGAACAGGGAAGACGCCCGCGAACATTGCCGGAAGAATGGCGAAGTATTTGGCCACATCGTTGGCAATGGAAAACGTGGTCAGGGCTCCACGCGTCATGAGCAACTGTTTGCCGATCTCGACAATCTCAATGAGCTTGGTGGGATTCGAGTCCAAATCAACCATATTGCCGGCCTCTTTGGCGGCCTGCGTACCGGAGTTCATCGCCACGCCTACATCGGCTTGCGCGAGAGCAGGCGCATCATTGGTGCCATCCCCGGTCATCGCAACGAGCTTGCCTTTGCCCTGCTCGCGTTTGATCAGGTCCATCTTGTCCTTGGGTTTCGCCTCTGCGAGAAAATCATCCACCCCAGCCTCACGGGCAATCACAGCCGCGGTGAGCGGGTTGTCCCCTGTGATCATGATGCTGCGGATGCCCATGGCCCGGAGCCGGGCAAGCCGCTCCTTCAGACCGCCCTTGACGATATCTTTCAGGTAAATCACTCCCAGAGCGTTGGCGTTCTCAGCAACAACGAGGGGCGTCCCCCCCATGCGCGCGATTTCCTCCACTGACTCGCGCACTTTCTGGGGAAGACTCGAGCCTTGCTCTTCAAGGAAACGGGAGATGGCATCGACCGAGCCTTTGCGGATGGAGTGCCCGGGATAGTCCACTCCGGACATCCGGGTCTGCGCGCTGAAGGGGACAAATTCAGCCTGGAGCGCGGTTAGATCGCGGCCCCGCAGCCCGTACTTTTCTTTGGCGAGCACGACGATCGAACGTCCCTCGGGAGTTTCATCGGCAATCGAGGAAAGCTGCGCCGCGTCCGCCAGGCGCTCCGAACTGACATTTGGCGCGGCAATGAACTCGGATGCCTGACGGTTGCCGAGAGTAATGGTTCCGGTTTTATCGAGCAACAGAGTGTTCACGTCGCCGGCCGCTTCGACGGCGCGGCCCGACATGGCGAGCACGTTATATTGCACCAGCCGGTCCATGCCCGCGATGCCGATGGCCGAGAGCAGCCCTCCGATGGTGGTAGGGATAAGGCACACCAGCAGGGAGACCAGGACAAAAATGGTCTGCGGCGCATGCGAGTAGACAGCAAAAGGTTCGAGGGTCGCGACAGCCAGCACAAAGATGATGGTGAGGCCGGAGAGCAAAATGCTCAGGGCAATCTCGTTCGGTGTCTTCTGCCTCTCCGCTCCTTCCACAAGAGCAATCATGTGGTCGAGAAAAGTGTCACCGGGGTTCGAGGTGATCTTTACTTTGACCCAATCCGAGAGCACCTTTGTGCCGCCCGTAACCGCCGACCGGTCACCGCCTGCTTCGCGGATCACGGGCGCCGACTCACCGGTGATCGCCGACTCGTCCACCGAAGCAACGCCTTCGATCACCTCGCCGTCGCCGGCGATATACTGTCCGGCTTCGACGTAGATGAGGTCGCCGACGCGCAAGGCCGCGCTTGAGATCTGTTCTTCTGTGCCATCGGCCCGCAAACGACGAGCCATGGTCTCGCCCTTGGCTTTGCGGAGCGTCTCGGCCTGGGCTTTTCCGCGTCCCTCGGCCATGGCCTCGGCGAAGTTTGCAAAGAGAACAGTGAACCAGAGCCACCCGGTAATCTGCAAATTAAAGGCAAAGCTGCCCGCATGCTTCAGGAGATCCTCAATCAGGAGCGCAGTCGTGAGCACGCTGCCCACCTCAACCACAAACATGACAGGGTTCTTGACCATTACGCGCGGGTTGAGCTTGGTGAAAGCATCCAAGATCGCCTGCCGTAAAATTGCCGTATTCCAGAAACTTTGTTTAGCCGCCATGCGCTATCTCCCGTGCACTCATTAGAAAGTTTTCCCTGATTGGAGCATCAGGTGCTCGAGGATCGGCCCCAGACTCAATGCGGGAAAAAACGTCAGGGCGCCGACAATCAGGATGACGCTAACCAGCAACACGGTGAACAGAGTCGTGTTCACAGGAAACGTTCCCGAGGAAGGTGGAACACTCTTCTTGAGCGCGAGATTTCCGGCAAGAGCGAGCATCGGAACCTTCATCATGAAGCGTCCCGAGAGCATGCTTAGAGCGAGCGTCAGGTTGTACCAGTTTGTATTCGCGTTCAGACCGGCAAAAGCCGAACCGTTGTTCCCTGCGGCCGAGACATAGGCATAGAGGATCTCGGAGAGGCCATGGGGCCCGGCATTGTTTAAGCTGCTGAGAGCTGGCGGATAGAGCACGGCGATCGCAGCCAGCCCCAGAATCAGCAAAGGAAAGACGAGTATGAAGAGCATGGCGAGCTTGATGTCATAGCTCTCGATCTTCTTCCCCAGGTATTCCGGCGTACGGCCCACCATCAGGCCGGCGATGAAGACCGACAGGATGACGAAGATCACCATTCCATATAGCCCGGAGCCGACTCCGCCGAAAACAATTTCGCCGAGCATGATGTTGACCATGGGAACCATGCCGCCGAGCGGCATGAAAGAATCATGCATCGAGTTCACCGCGCCGCAGCTTGTGTCCGTGGTGACGGTGGCAAAGAGCGAAGATTGCGAGATGCCGAAGCGCACCTCTTTGCCTTCCATGTTGCCGCCCGAATTGAGCGCCGTGGTATGTTGATCGACTCCGTGCAGCAGCGGATGAGACTGGGCCTCCGCCCAATATGCAGTGGTATATGCCGCGACAAAGAGGATGGCCATCGCCGCGAAGACGGCCCAACCATGCTTGGACGAACCGGTCATTCTGCCGAGCGTGACGGTCAGCGCCGCGGGAATCAGAAAAATCAATTCCATCTCGATGAAGTTGGTGAGGGGCGTAGGATTCTCGAACGGATGAGCGCTGTTGGCGCCGAAAAATCCCCCTCCATTGGTGCCCAATTCCTTGATCACTTCCTGCGAAGCCACGGGCCCCTGCCCAATCGTCTGCGTTTGTTTCGGCTGCTCCAGGGGCGAGACGACCGTATATGGCTTGAGGTTCTGGACCACACCCTGCTCAATTAACACGGGCGAGATAAGGAGGCAGATCGGCAGCAAGATCCAGAGGACAATGCGAGTGGTATCCACCCAGAAGTTGCCAATTGTCGACGATTCCTTGCGCGCGATGCCGCGCACCAGCGCAACAGCGAGAGCGATGCCGATCGCCGCGCTCAAAAAGTTGTGATAAGCCAAGCCCGCCATCTGTGTGAAGTAGCTCATCGTCGTTTCGGGCGTATAGGCTTGCCAGTTCGTGTTGGTCGTGAACGAGGCCGCCGTATTGAAGGCTAAGGCCGGAGCGACGCCGCCAAGATGCTGTGGGTTCCAGGGGAGAAAGTGTTGAGCACGCTCAATCAGATAGGTGAGCAGGAGCGAAACCAGGCTGAACAACAGCATGGCGACGGTGTATCCCTGCCAGCTCATTTCACGATCCGGGTCAATTCCGCAGCTGCGGTAGAGAAGCCGCTCGACCGGACGGAGCAGGGGATCGAGAAAGGTCTTTTGACCTTCGACTACGCGGGCAATGTAGACGCCCAGGGGGCGCATCAGGAGCAGCATTACGCCGAAAAAAAAAGCGAACTGCAACCAGCCATTCGCGGTCATCTCAAAAATTCTCCGGACGCAACAGGGTGAACACCAGATAGACCAGGATCAGTACAGTCAGAATGAGCACGACAAGAGTGTCTGTGGACATGTCGACATTCACCTCAACTTCTCACAGCCACGTACGTAGAGCAGCGCGACGGTAAAAAAGAGAAGCGTGAGTAACACCATTAAAAGATCCAGCATAGGTCCTGCTCCTCCTCGATCCAACCCTTGGGATCTAACCCTTGGTCTGATTGGCGGCTGCAAGACCGGGCCAGACCTTGGGGTCCATGACTAGTAGATCGCGCGGCTACTAAGCTGCGCGTAAGAGGGAAATAAGGAATTTATAAAGATATGGATCTGCCATCCAGGATCTGCCATCCAGGCAAAGGCCGCTTTCCGCCGTCCGCGCGGGACTATTCGGGCATGCCTTCGGGGAGAAAGCGGTATCCGATCCAGGGTTCGGTCTGAATGTACTGCTTGCCTTCCTCCCCCTCGAGCTTGCGGCGAAGCTGGCCAATGAAGACACGGAGGTACTCCGGCTGATGCGCCGATTGGGATCCCCAAACGGCTGTGAGCAATGCGCGATGGCTGACGGCCTTACCGGCATGCCGGGCCAGGTAGAGGAGCAACTGAAACTCCGTGGGCGTCAAATGCAGGCTTCTACCATTCACCGTGGCCGTGTGGGCGCCGGCATCAATCGTGAAATCACCGTTTTCGATCGGCGCTTCCGGAGCCCGGTCTGGCGCGCGCCTCAGGTGAGCTCGCACGCGCGCCAGAAGCTCTTGAATACTGAAAGGCTTGGTCACATAGTCGTCCGCGCCGGCGTCGAGGGCCTCAACCTTCGCTCGTTCCTGATCGCGCACCGAGAGCACGATAATGGGCGTGGCGGCGCCGGCGCGGATTTTTCGGCAGAGCTCGACGCCACTGATCCCGGGCATCATCAGATCGGTCACAACCAGGTCTGGGGACCATTCGGCAAATAAAAGCAGCGCCTCTTCAGGGTCGTTGGCGGTGCGCACATCGTAGCCCTGGGCAGAGAGCGCGGTGCGCAGCACACGCGTGATCTGAGCCTCGTCGTCGACAACTAGAACCCGCTCCGCCATTGCCATGACCCACCCTTTGCCAGAGCGCCGAAGCGCGCCCGCTGCGACCCATTGCGATATGATCGGCGAGTTAGACCGACGGTATATGGTTCGCTCCCGCCTTCCAGTCCCGCAACTTGCCCTTCGCTACCTGGCGATGACCTCGGTCGTGCTGCTGATCGTTCTGGTCTATCGCAGCATACTCCATGTCAACCAGACAACCGTGGCGCTCACCTTCCTAGTCGTCATCCAGCTTGTGGCTTTTAGCTGGGGACTGGTGTATTCCGTCTACCTCTCGATTGTGTGCACAGCGCTCTACAACTTTTTCTTCCTTCCACCCATTGGCAGCTTTACGATCGCCAGCCCAGAGAACTGGCTTGCGCTTCTGATCTTCTTGGCTTCTGGGATCTTTACCAGCACTATCTCCGAGGGTTGGAGCCGCCAAGCCGCTGTCTCTGAGTCGAGACGGCGTGAAATCGAACGCCTTTATGAGTTCAGCCAGCAATTGCTCATGGACGAGCAATTGCACGATCTGGCCCGTGACGCGCCCCGCGTGATCGCCTCGACCTTCGATTTCACCGCCGTAGTTGTCTATTTGACAGAGAACAATACCGCGTACTCTTCCGATCCGCGGCAGGCCTTCGTCACGGTCGAGGAGCTGCGCGCCGCGGCGGAAACACCCGACCTTCCGCGTCACCTGCCAAATGGAGCGCGCATCGTTCCTTTGATGCTGGGGATGCGCGCCAACGGGTCCGCGGCGATGATGGAAGGCCACTACTCGGATAGTTTGTATGAGGCGATCGGAGGATTATTAGCCATTGCGCTCGAAAGGGCCGCGGCTCTGGAGCGTTTCAGCCGCGTTGAAGCGGCGCGCGAGGGGGAGCGGCTGCGGAGTGCCTTGCTCGATTCGGTGACCCATGAACTGAGAACGCCGCTTACCGCAATCCGCGCGGCGGCAACCAGCCTGTTATCGCAGCCCACGCTCGGCGAAGACCAACGTCATGAGATGTTATTGATTGTCGATGAGGAGAGTGCACGGCTCGATCGCCTTATCGGCCAAACAGTCGAGATGGCGCAACTCGACGCGATCGGAATTCACATACGGCTGCGGCCGCAAAAACTGCGAGAAGTCGTCGAAATGGCACTCGAAGATTCCCGCCTGCTGCTACGCGGCCATCCTGTGAGCGTTGAGGCTCTCCCCAATCTTCCCGCCGTCTCGATGGACCGTGAGTTGATCCGCCGCGTGTTTCGCCATCTACTCGAAAACGCCGCTCATTACTCGCCGGCGGGCTCGACGATTGAAATCTCGGCTACACTTTCGAGCGGCCGCCTGTTGGTGACCGTTGCCGATCATGGGCAGGGAATCGACGAAGGGGAACAGCCTTTCATCTTCGACAAGTTCTACCGCGGCAACCATCCGCGCCAACACTCGCAGGGTACCGGCATGGGACTGGCCATTGCCAAGGCGATTCTTCAAGCTCATCAGGGGGGCATCGACGTGATCAGCCATCCCGACAAGGGAGCTGCCTTCACCTTCTGGATACCGGTAAAGGCAGCGGAATCCATCAGGTGAGCGCATTTTTAGGGGTGGTTTCGACCAAAAACAGGGCTAGTAAAGCGGCAGCCATCCGTAAATATATGCTTGTTTTTCATGGGGGACGAACAGCGCCAGGTTGAAAGCGCTCATCAGATAGCAGTAAGGTTAATAATGCAATGTGTCGTCGGTGGATTGCATTCGCCCCCAAAATGACAAACCCTTCCGGCAGGAAGAACAGGAGGTGGGCAATGTGGCTGCGGCGAATTTCAATTTTAGGTGTGGCGCTATCCCTCTGCACCGTCACCGCGCAGGCAAAAACTCAATACTTTCCCCCGCAAAATCCACCCACGCCCGAGCAATTGGAGTTGATCAAGAAATCCATCGCCCGGGAGAAAGTTACGCTCCAAGAGATTCAGAAGCACGCCCCTTTGGTACAGACGTACATCCAGAACATGCGTCCCGATCCCGAGCTGGATGATGTTGCTCCCGACTCGGACCAATACATGCTCAGCCGCGTCGATTTCAGCAGGGTTTTCGAGGCCGACGCATACGCGCCAAAATCCGATCATGGGCAGTTCTTTCGAGGGTCTGCCAAGGCCATCGAATCACTTACCGGGATTTTCGGGATGAACTACTCGCGTAACGGCTTCATGGAGATGATGTTCATCGATCCGACGGGTTACGATCTCGAGCACTATGATTTCTCTTTCGTGCGTCACGAGTTTCTCGGCAACGTACGGACCTTGGTTTTCGACGTTCAACCCAAACCTCACTTTGGATCGGGGCGCTTTCTCGGGCGCATCTGGATCGAAGATCAGGACGGGAATGTCGTGCGCTTCAACGGTTCATACCGGCGCAGCCAATACAAACAAGACGCCCACTACTGGGTCCACTTCGACAGTTGGCGCGGCAACTTGCAACCCGATGTCTGGCTCCCGACGGCCATCTATGCAGAAGAAGAGGACCGGCCCAATTCTTCGAAGCCTCAAGGCTTCCGCGCTCAGAGCTACTTCTGGGGCTACTCCCTGAGTTTGCCTAATCACCCCAGCGACAACGAGGCGGTCAGCATAGACAACGTGATCGACCAGAGCCAGTCGACGCAGGATGTGAGTCCGCTCGAAGCGCAGCGCGACTGGGACGCACAGGCCGAACAGAACGTGCTCGACCGTCTGGTCTCGGCCGGCCTGCTCGCTGCTCCGAGCCCCTTCGACAAGGTTATGGAGCAAATCACGACCAATCTCATCATCGGCAACAAGCTTGTTTTGGGAGGCGACATTCATTGCCGTGTCTTGCTCACGACTCCGCTCGAGACGGCGAGCGTGGGCAACACGATTCTCGTCAGCAAAGGCTTGATCGATGTATTGCCGAGCGAAGCTGATCTGGCCGCTGTGTTGAGCTTCGAGCTCGCGCAGATCGCGCTCGGCCATGAGGTCGACACGCGCTTTGCCTTCGACGACCGCCTGCTGTTTCCGGATAGCGCCACCTTCCAGCAAATCAGGCTGAATCATAGCCAGCAAGACGATGCAGCATCCGCCCAGGAAGCAATCAAGCTGCTCAACAACTCAGTCTATCGGGACAAGCTGAAGGAGATCGCGATCTTTCTGGCCGAACTTCAGACGAAAGAAAAGAACCTCAAGGCGCTGATGACCCCCGAGCTCGGCGACTCCTTGTTGGATCCGGCTGGAGCGGCATGGCTCGCGGGAGTCTCCAAAGTTCCTGCCCTGATCGAGCCAAAGGACCTGTCTCAGATCGCGGCGCTGCCCCTCGGTAGTCATATCAGGGTTGATCCCTGGGATGACAAGGTGGAATATTTGCAGCCGACGCCTGCGCCGATCCTCACCGCGAGCGACAAGATGCCGCTCGAAATCACTCCGATTTACTTTCGGCTGCGCCGTTACGAGTCGTCCCAAGCCTCGAATGCGGCGGCCCCTCCTGAACCTGCTACCAACAGTTCCCTGGGGAATGCCGTTCCCGGAACAAGAGGCGTTCCGTAGCGCGGTAGAGATTGGGAGTGGGCCGGGGCCGATCGCCTAAGCGCGGGCGGCAGAGGAGAGCCTTTACGCTTCCAGACGGTACTTGGTTTCTGCTAACCGGTACATAGGGCGCCACACCAAACGATTCACCGTCACCACCATGAGCGCCATAATGATGGTCGCGAGCAATAAAATAGAGAATTCCCCGTGATCGGAGGCGGCGCTGATCTGCGCGCCCAATCCCAGGGTTTCGAAGGTCCGATCTTTCAAGTGAAAGTACTCGGCAATAATGCTGGCGTTCCATGCGCCCCCGGAAGCCGTGACCAGGCCGGTAACCAGATATGGGAAGATACCGGGCAAGATCACCGTCTTCCATCGCTGCCAGCGGGAGAAGTGAAAGAGATCCGCTACTTCTTTGAGATCGGAAGGGATGGCAGTGGCCCCCGCGATCACATTGAAGAGGATGTACCATTGGGTGCCCAACAGCATCAGGGCGATCGACGCAATGCCCAGGCCGCTGCCCAGGCGGACCAATCCGATGAGCAAAATGGGAAAGATCGCCGTGGCGGGGTAGGAAGCGGCGATCTGCGCCAGCGGCTGAGCAATCTTCGCCAACCTTGGATGAAAGCCAATCGCGACGCCAACTGGAATCGTCCATGCGGAGGCAATCAGCAGCGAAATGTTGACACGAAAGAATGTCGCGCCGGCGCCTTTCAGCAGCTCTACCAATTCACCGCCATGGATCAGCCGAAGCAAAGCAAGCGCACGAAAAGAGGCAAAGCACACCAGCAACGCCACCATCCCCCCGATCACCGTCACAACCAGATGCGATTGTTTGGGCGGAAATCGGTTTCGGCCCTCTGCGCGTACCTGCCGCCGTGCAATGCCCTCATAGATCCTCTCGCCCAACGGGTTGAAGCATGTGCTCTTGACCCAACTCAGAACATTCGAATGGCGCAGCATATGGAGGATCGGCGAAGTCATCCGGGAGCTGCTCTCCACCTGTTCGAATTTGAACTTGTCTGACCAGGCGATGACGGGCCGCCAGATGAGTTGATCGATGGCGACGATGATCACGACCATGGTCACCGAGCCCCACAACATGCCGTGCTCGTCTCCCCGGCTGGCCGCTGTTTGCAGATACGAGCCCAGCCCGGGAAGCCGAAAGTCACGGTTTCCCAGAACGAACATCTCACAGGCCATCAGAAAGAACCAGCCACCGGCGACCGAAACCATCGAGTTCCACACAAGCCCAATCGCCGAGTAGGGCAGCTCCAGCTGCCAGAAGCGCTGCCAGGCAGAGAAGCGATAGATCTTCGCGGCCTCGCGCAATTCGCTGGGGATACTTTTGAGAGACGAATAAAAGCTGAAGGCCATGTTCCAGACTTGCCCGGTGAAGATCAGCAGGATGGCGCCCATCTCAATGCCAAGTTGCCGCCCCGGAATGAGCGAGACCATGGCGAGCATCACGCCGGGCAAAAAGCTCAACACCGGAATGGACTGCAGGATATCGAGCACGGCGATCAGGAAAGCTTCGATCCGTGGGTTGTAGGCTGCGACATAGCCGTAGCCAACGGCAAAGATCAGGCTCAGCACATAGGCCACGCCGATACGAACGACGGAGTAGAAGGCGTAGAGCGGCAGCATGCCCACCGAGGAGGAAATTGCGATCGCGGCGACTGGGTGGCCCATCCAATACTGGGCAATGCGCAGAACGGCATAAAAGGTAGCCAGGGCAAGGGCCGCGACCGCGATGTCCAGGAAGAAGGGCCAGGTGCGTTCAAGGATCGGCGTGCGGGAGAGCGTTTGGGCCGACTTCATGGGGTCTCGGCCTCTTCGACCGTCTCGACAATCTCTCGCGGCTGCGGCAGGATGAATCGCCGCCGTGCTGCGTCAAAGTCGAAGATCTCAGCGTAACGCCCCCAGTTGATGGCCGTCTCCAATTGCCGCAGGGTCTCGTCTTCGCTGAACTGCTCATCGAGCATGTCCAGGAAGAAGTCCTCGGGAACCGTATGGTCCGACTTGGTTTCGAGGGCCCGCGTGATCTGCCGGAAGAGCAGCACATTCTCGACCGCCGCCTTGCGAAAGAGCTCCTTCTGCAGCAGGATCTCGGACTCGGCATATTCGCGGCCCGCCGGCGTGATCACCGCATCGCCTTCTTCGACATAAAGAAAATGCAGCAGCTGCGCCGCATCGACGATCGGGAGCAGATCGTCGATCTCAAAGGCAAGGTCATCAGCCAGGCGATAGATATCGGCGCGCCCGTTATAGTCAATCAGTAGCTCCAAAAGCCCGGCGATTCCACCGGGACGCGCGTGGGGCAACATCTGGTAATGCATCTGCCTTTGGTCGCGCACGGCCGATTGCCGAGGCGCATCCGCGGGCACAACGTCGGGACGGGTCAGCACCTTATAGATGTAATCGACCAGTTGGGTAAATGGCTGGCTCTTGCGGTCGCGCGGGTGGGCCAAGGTCACGCGAAAATCCGTCCGCACCTGACCTGGATTCCGGCCAAGCACAATGATGCGATCCGCCAGCAGAACAGCTTCTTCGATATTGTGGGTCACGAGAAAGATCGACTGGGTCGGGATGGTCTTCTTGTGCCACAGTTCCAAAAGTTCGCTGCGCAGATTCTCCGCCGTGAGCACATCGAGAGCCGAGAAGGGCTCATCCATGAACAGAACTTCCGGCTCGACGACGAGCGCGCGCGCGAAGCCGACCCGTTGGCGCATTCCGCCCGAAAGCTCCTTCGGATAGGCTCCCTGGAAGCCGTCCAAACCGACCGTATCCAAGATCTTGAGCGAGCGCTGACGTTGTTCCGCAGCGGACGCTCCACGGGCCTTGAGCGGCGCTTCGACATTCTCAAGCACTGTCAGCCAGGGAAATAGCGCGAAGCTCTGAAAGACAATCCCAACGTTTACCTTCGCCTGCGCAATCGGCTGTCCGTGCCAGAAAACCTCTCCGGCAGAAGGCCGTGAAAGGCCGGCCAGCATCCGAAGCAAAGTCGACTTGCCCGAACCCGAAGGCCCAAGCAGCGCGACGATTTCTCCCTCGACGATGGAGAGGTCAGTCGGCGCGATCACCTGAATGCGGTTTTCGCTCGGCTGCTGATAGTACTTCTCCACTTGCTGGGCGCGGATGATCGGTTCAGCCATGTTCAAAAATTCCAATAGGGCTTCATGTTGCAGGGCTTCGCGGTAAAGCGGCGCGGAGCGCGTGTTGCTGGGCGGTGAGTCCTGGCGGCGGAACGCGTTCTGCCGTCCGCGCAGGACTACTGTTTCGGCGTGTTGATCTTGTAGGTCAGTTCACCCGACTCGAATCTTCCACTAGGGACTGCGATACCGGCATCCTTCAGCTTTTGCGCATCTGCGTCGTTCGCGGTGGGTCCGTCATAGTCTACCCACAGCTCGTAGGTACCGTGAGCGTTTGTGTCCGCACCCATCGCCAGGGGGCGCCGTGCTTCGTAGGTCTGGCCAGCCTTGAGCACGATCCAGTTCTTCGCACGCTCCCGAATATCGGGCAATCCGCTGCCATCCACTTCGAGACCGCAATCGGCCGGCTTATCCGGCTGGTTGGCGACCTCCGGGGTAAATTTCATCCGCAGGGAAAGCGCGCCCGGCGCCGCTTTGCATAGGAGCGGAGGGTCAGGAATGCGCAGCGCATGGCCCGACTGGTTGACAATCTCAACCACCAGGATCGGCTGCTGTTCTGGAGCTGCCGTATCCAATGAAGCAGTTAGCTTCAGCTCGGGTTTATTTGTCTGCTTCGCCCATATTCCCGGCGTAAGCAGCAGGCCCGCCAACAGCGATGGAATCAGCCTTCGCATACAGGACCTCAGATTATCATCCTAACCTGAATGCCCGGGTCCGGTCTGGAGGCCAACCGGAAGCCTTATGGCCAGAAACGCCAGGTTCGCAGTTCGGATATGGAACCTACACTTTGGTCGAATCCCATATCGACACAGCGCTGACATTCGCAGACAAAACACCGTTAAAAAATCGACTTGGTCTGTCAATACTGTTCTCAACCGGGGAGAATATGACGACCAAATCATTTATCAGCAAAGTCTCAAACGGCAGTGAGGCCACACTCGACACGGATCCGCGCATCTGCCTGCCGCCACTTACCAGCCGCCTGGAAGCGATGCGGCGCAGTTCCGTCAGACGCCAGGTATCTCCAGCCAGTGGCCGCGCCCTCGAGATCTTGGGACATGCGATTGAATATCTGGCGGACGAATACGTCCAAAAAGCCGCGCAAACGGGAACCCTGAACCCAGACGACCCACGCATCGACGCCATGCACATTCTCATGGCGCTGAACCGCGAAGTCTACTATGCCTGTCCAGAAGTGGAGACGGCGCTGCCGCGGATCGCACGCTGGCTCTCGCGCTCACACGTCTGGCGTGCCCCGAGTCGCCGGTTGAATTAGGTCCTTTAACAAAGCGTTCCGATGCATACGGCGCTAACGGCTCCAGCAGGATGGGGAAAAACTTGGTTGAGCCTCCAGTCCTGATACTCTCCGGATATGCATTTCTTGATCAATGGCCAATCGCGGGAGTTTACGCTGCCTGAGGATTGCCGCCTAGAGAGCTTAATCGACGCTCTCGGTCTCAAGAGCGATCGAATCGCGGTCGAATACAACGGCACGATCATCGCGCGCGCGGACTGGCCGAATACGCCACTCGCGAGCGGTGACAGACTCGAGATCGTCCACTTCGTCGGAGGCGGGTCCTGCGCGGACTGCGGGAGGGTTTTCGCCGCTAGGACTGGCCGTCCAGGCAGACGCGCTTCGCAAGGTTATCGTGCAAGATTCCGTAAGGGAAGTAAGGGGTGAGAGTGCTGGCCAGCCGCGCGCACGCGCTTCGCGCAAGACTATAGTGCAAGATTCTGTGCCTGCCGCTTCATTGGCAAAGCACTAGCAGCCCGAAGAGGAAGAACCAGAAAAGTCCCATCGTATGCCAATACCAAGCTGTGCAATCAACGGCCACCTGCCGCAATTCCACCCGGCGCAACAATACGAGAGAGATCATGCAGCCGGAGAGCGCGAGCACGCCAAGGAACAAGTGGATCGCGTGTGTCCCGGTAATCAGATAGAAAAAGTGGCTGCTCGGATTGGAAGCAAAGTAGACACCCTGCGCGACAAGCTGCTTCCAGGCAATCCACTGGCCGGCGAGAAAGAGCCCGCCTAGCACGGCCGTGGCCGTCAACCATGGAGCGGCGCGGCGCACGGTGGGCCGGCCCAGTCCCAACCACTCCTCCATCACATCGGTTTCGCGGAAGAACTGCCTCCGCGCTACTTCCATCGTCAGGCTGCTCAAGAGCAATACCGCAGTATTGATCCAGAGGACGGGAGGAAGCGCGAGAGGATGCCAATCCAGCACCCAAACATTGTTGGCATTGAAGTGTCCGCTCACTTGCCGCGCGAAGAAGGCGCTGACCAGCGCGACGAAGAACATCAGGTCGCCCGCCAGGGCGAAGACCAATGCCATGCGATAACGGGAAAGGGTCTCCCGCGGCCCACGCCTGCCGGGGCGTCGATTGTCCCAGTTCTCACCATCACCATTGCCCCCGGTTGGCCGGCGGTCCACTGGCGGCTTGCCGCCAAATCCGGGATCTTTACGCTCAGTATCAGCGGGGGTACGTGTGAACGTCGCAGGCATAGCACATCTCCGTTGTCCGAAGATTACTCCTCTTTTGTCTCAGGCTCACACTGCATTCGAAAATCCGATTTGTCATCATAAACTCCATAGTTGTACGGACCCTTTGGCGGCGATTTTCGTCCTTGTTCGCGGTCGCCGACCCACTCGAGCGTGGTCACCTTGCCAACAGCAGCGCTGAAGTATGTGATGCTTTTCTTGCCGTTCGGATCCTAGCAATATCGAGTCAGCGTGGAGAGACGTCCCCTAGCGGAAGATCAGTCGCTGATTGAGGGGATCCGTCCGCCTGGGCTTGTACTAAATCCAGAAAAAGCTGGTGTACCCGCCGGTCAGCGGAAAGTTCCGGGTGGAAGGTTGCCGCCAGCAGCTTGCCTTGACGGACGAGGACAGGGAAGCCATCGCGCTCCGCCAGGACTTCGACGCCTTTCCCGGCGCGAACAATGCGCGGAGCGCGGATGTAGACCATCTCGAGCGGTCCTCCTGGCAGTTTAGTCTCGCCGAGCAGGATGACGCTATCGACTTGGCGTCCATAAGCGTTGCGCTCGACGCTCACATCGAGAACTCCCAAGCTCTTTTGCGGCGGGTGAGTGACATCGGATGCCAGCAGAATGCATCCGGCGCAGGTCCCGAAAGCAGGCTTGGTCTCGACAAACCTCCGCAGCGCATCCATAAATCCATGACGCTCCAAGAATTTGAGCAGGGTAGTCGACTCTCCGCCGGGCAGCACGAGGCCGTCGACCGTTACGAGTTGCTCCGGCGCGCGGACCAGGGACACCTCAGCGCCTAACTCACGAAGCGCGGCTGCATGCGCAGCAAAATCTCCCTGAATCGCCAGCACACCAATGCACACGGGGCGGAGTTCAGTCTCTGCTTCGAGCGCGGTGGCTATCACTTCTTCAACCCTTACTTGCATTTCTTTTGGGTGTGCGCGACGGCTACCACCCGCGGGTTTGCAAAAGATCGCGCTCTTCGATGCCGGCCACGGCCAAGCCTTTCATCGAGCCCGTCATCTGTTCACTGACTTCGGCTAAAACCTTGGGGTCGTTGTAATGGGTTGTGGCGATCACAATCGCCTTCGCACGGGACTCGGCTTCCTCGCGCTCCTTGGGGTTGCGGACGGCCCCCTCGGCGTCAAGCTCCACATCGAGCGGCGTCGCGCCAGTTTTCATGAAGATGCCCGAACCGACGAAGACGGCTTCGGCGCCAAGCTGCATCATCAAGGCCGCGTCGGCGGGGGTGGCGATGCCGCCCGCGGAGAAGTTCGGCACCGGCAGCTTGCCCGTCTTGGCAACCAAGCGAATCAGTTCGTAGGGAGCGCCATGTTCCTTGGCGGCGGCGTAGAGTTCTTCTTCGCCCAACACGGTGAGTTGGCGCATCTCCTTCACGATCTGCCGCATGTGCTTGACGGCGTGGACAACGTCGCCGGTTCCAGCTTCACCCTTCGTGCGAATCATCGCCGCGCCCTCGGCAATGCGGCGCAGGGCTTCGCCCAGGTTCCTCGCTCCGCAGACAAAAGGCGTTACAAAGGCGTGCTTGTCAATGTGGTGGGCCTCGTCGGCTGGCGTGAGCACCTCGCTCTCATCGATAAAGTCGACGCCCAATGCCTGGAGGATCTGTGCCTCGGCAAAGTGTCCGATGCGCGCCTTTGCCATCACCGGAATTGAAACCGCGTCAATAATCTCCTTGATGAGACCCGGCCGGGCCATGCGGGCGACGCCGCCCTCTGCGCGAATCATCGCCGGTACCCGCTCGAGCGCCATGACGGCCGTGGCGCCAGCCCGCTCGGCAATCAACGCCTGCTCGGTTGTCATCACGTCCATGATGACTCCACCCTTGAGCATCTCAGCCAAGCCTACTTTCAGCCGTAGACCGGTCCCGCCCGAGTAGCTTCCGCTGCCATTTGCCTCTGCCATCGATTCGTCTCCCACGCTCGCTGCATACAGATTATCAGGATCAGCTTATCA
The DNA here is from genome assembly GCA_963746665.1 of uncultured Acidobacteriaceae bacterium. Lineage (GTDB taxonomy): Bacteria > Acidobacteriota > Terriglobia > Terriglobales > Acidobacteriaceae > PALSA-350. The sequence continues at coordinate 214,973 of CAVVBW010000004.1, forward strand.
GGATCGGCGCCCCAATCCCATGATTCAGAAGCTGTGATCCACAGGGGGCCACCCCGCGCCGCGGCTCTTCAGAGAAGCGGTGGCGCCGCTCCCGCCACGATATACTCAAAGCTATGGCGCCCAGCAAAGCTTCGGAAGCGGCAAAGGCTGATTGTCTGAAGACTCCTCACGCGATCCAGCCGGACACTCTGAAGACTTTCTATCTCGAGACCTTCGGTTGCCAAATGAATATTCATGACTCCGAGAAGGTAGTCGGCGCTCTCGAGCAAAAAGGCTACCAGCGGGTGGACTCCGAAGTTGCCGCCGACCTGATCCTCTACAACACTTGCTCGATCCGCGATAAAGCGGAACAGAGGGTATTCAACCGTCTGAACGATTACAAGAAGTTTTACGCGGCGGGCAAGCGCTTCGGCGTGCTCGGCTGCGTTGCCCAGCAGCAAGGCGAGCAGATCTTCGAACGGGCGCCCTATGTCTCGCTTGTTTCAGGATCAGCGTCCTATCGCAAGCTTCCGGAAATGCTCGAGCGTCTTGCGGCAGGGGAGTCACGCATCACCGGTCTCGACGACCGCCAAACCGAAGAGACCTTTGAAACGGAGTTTACACGGCGGTCGAACCCACACCGCGGTTACATCACCATTATCGAAGGGTGTGACAAGTTCTGCGCCTATTGCATCGTCCCCTACACCCGAGGCAAGGAGCGCAGCCGCGCCTCATCCTCCGTTCTCGCCGAGGCCGCACGCATGGCGGACTCGGGTTACACCGAGATCCAGTTGTTGGGGCAAAATGTCAATTCTTACCGCGATCGCGAAGGGAAGCAGAGCTTCGCAGAGCTGCTTGCCGCCGTTGGAGAGATTCCAGGCATCCGACGCGTACGCTTCACCACCTCGCACCCGCGCGACTTTACCCGCGATATCGTGGCGGCGATCGATGCCATACCTACGCTGTGCGATCATGTTCACCTGCCGGTGCAGAGCGGATCAACTTCGGTGCTCGGCAGCATGCAGCGCGAATACACACGGGAGCAATATCTCGAACGGATTTCCTGGATCCGGGCCGCGCAACGCTCGATCAGCATTACAACGGATGTCATCGTCGGTTTCCCCGGGGAAACCCCGATGGAGTTCGAAGAAACGCTCTCCTTGCTCGACCAGGTCGGATACGACGCCGTCTTTGCGTTCAAGTACTCTCCGCGGCCCAATACGCCCGCCATTTCAATGGCGAACAGCATTCCGGAAGAAGAAAAGAGCCGCCGCTTGCAAATCTTGCTCGACTATCAACGAGAGATTCAGAAGTCGCGATATGCCAACCATCTAGGAGAAATACTTGAGATAGCAGTTGAAGGTCATAATAGCCAGCGGGGGCAGGTGATTGGCCGAAGCTCGCAAAATATCACGGTCAATTTCACAGTACCGAACCCCATTCTCCCGGCACCGGGAAGCTACCTTCCCGTCCAGATTACGCAGAGCTTTCCCAACAGCCTGCTAGGCCAGGCCATCGCATAAGGGAGTTCGCCGATGGACGTCGAAATGAAAATCCGCGGTTTGGTCATGGATCCGACTACCAATATGCCGATCGTGATCCTCAAAGATGTACAGAGTGAAACGGTGCTGCCCATTTGGGTAGGCCTCTACGAGGCGAATGCGATTGCACTCGAGATCGAGAAGTCCACGCTGCCGCGCCCAATGACCCATGACCTCCTCAGAAACCTCATCCATGGACTCAGGGGATCGGTGCAAAAGGTTGTAGTGACTGATCTTAGAAATGAGACATTCTATGCGGTCATTTGGATGGAGCAGGACGGCGAAGTGGTCAGTATCGACGCGCGTCCGTCAGATGCATTGGCCTTGGCGCTCCGCTCCGATTGCCCCATCTACGTCAGCGAAGAGGTACTTCGAATCGCCAAGCTGGCCCCGAGCATGGCTGAGACCAGCCCAGAAGAACTCCGGCGCTGGCTCGAAGGGCTCAACGATGAGGACCTCGGGCGCTACAAGATGTAGCGGCGAATCTCCTCAAATGGCGTATCGGCCTCTTGATCTCTTATCCATCTTTGGCGAGATCGGTCGGTCGAGTTCGTAGCGGAGCCAGGACCTTCGGATCGATCACCCGGTCGACCGTCACGACACCCTCATCCATCCCTTTATAGGAGCGGGCGCTGCTCCACTCCCACTCTGTCGGACTCGCAACAAGGCCAGCCTTCACCGGTTGCTCATGCATAAAGCGGAGGCGCTCTTCGATCCTCGCCTGATCGTAGATATGCGTGTCCGCATAACGCGTCTCCCACACCTGGTCCACGCTTCGCGCAGAATTGTTATATCTCCGCCCGTATCGTTTCCGCAGCATCTCGATCGAATTGGCGACCGTATCGATTTCCGGCTCCGCCATCAGGAGGTCGAAGTGGTCTGGCATGACGACATAGCCGACGACCTTAAACCGGAATTTGAGGCGCAATTCTTCGAGCAGTTGAACAAAAAGATCACGGTGCTTCTCAACGCTGAACTTGGGCTCGTGACGAAAAAAGCGGCAAGTGATGAAGTGGAGATGTCCTTTTCCGTAGACCTGAGGTTGACCCTTCGACATAGACAGCAGTGTAAGGCTTAGAACCTGGTTTGAACTTATGAGGGAATTGAGCGGATCAACTTCGCCGGCCCGTGCGGGAACATTAGCCGGGCCGCGCTCGCGTGTAGTTTACAGAATATCTGTTATCAGACATGCTGCCCCTGAATGCGTCGCCGTCTCTTCACCCCCCTTGGCCAGGAGGATTTTCTCAACGAGATTTCGAGGCCGCCCTTTGTTTCGTCAAGCAGCCACCCGGGACACTTTGGCCCACTGCGCCAGCACCAGCGCTGCGATTAAGATAAGCGCGAGCGTCAGGCCGGCCCACAATCCATAGATCCCCATCCGGGTGTGAAAGCACAAGACGTAGCCCATCGGCAACCCCAGGAACCAGTAGCCGAGCAGGTTGATGAGCATGGGTCCACGTGTATGTCCCAGTCCGCGAAGAGCACCCGTGCCGACGGACTGAATGGCATCGAAGACCTGAAAAATCGCAGCCATTGCCAGCAGGCCCACTCCGACTCGCACCACCCCCAAATCGGGTGTGTAGACGTGCAAAATCGGCCGCGGAAGCGTGACGAAGACGACCGCAGACAAGGCCATGAACGCAACTCCGGTTCCGACAGCGAGCCAGCCAGCCCGGCGTGCCCGCGCTCGGTCTCCCGCGCCGACGGCGTGTCCGACGGATATGGCGGCCGCGGCGGATACGCCGAGAGGCACCATGTATGTAAGGCTGGCAGTGTTGAGCACGATCTGGTGCGCAGCCAGCGTCTCTGGAGAAAGTCGCCCCGCCAACACCGTTGCGAAGCCGAAGGCGCTCACTTCCATCATCACCTGGCAGGCCGCAGGAAGTCCCAATCGCAGCAGCTTTCCTATTGCCTGCAGGCGAATTCCCTGCCAACGGGCAAACAGCGGATGTCCTCGCTCGCGCTCATGCTTCCATGCCCACCAAATGAGGATACCGGCCATATAGACGCGCGCCACGCAGGTGGAGAGCGCCGACCCGCGTACTCCTAAGCGCGGAAAGCCCAACTTTCCATAGATCAGTACCCAGTTACCGAACCAGTTGACCAGATTCGCCGAGACCAGCGCGATGGTGACAGGCCGCACCTTGCCTACTCCTTGCAGATAGCGCCGGAAGGCAGCATAGAGCAGCAGTGGCAGCGTTCCCCAGTTCAGCAAACGCAGATAGGCAGAGGCCGGCCCACGCACCGCCTCTGTGATGCCCCACGAGGAAAAGAACTCAGGCGCCAGCCATACCAGCGTCATGGAGATAGGCAGATAAGCCAGCGCCATATAGACGCCCTGCGCGAGCGCGTGGTGACACTCGTCGTAATCTCCACGTCCGTAAGCCTGTGCGACCAAAGTGTCCAGCCCGAGCAGAGCGCCTAGTCCGAAGAGCGCTGGGGCGTAATAGATCGCGCTCGAAATGCCGACCGCGCCGATCGCCTCTGGATTCAGCCTGCCAACCATGATGGTGTCCACGATGGCCATCGCCATCCATCCCAATTCGGAGAGAACGACCGGAATGGCCAGGATCAGCAGTGCGCGCAACTCTCGCTTGAGCCCCGTGGATGGCCGTGATTTGGTAGAGCGCGTCTGGGCGGGCATCTCTCAACACATTAGCCGATCGGGGGGCGGAGACGCTGACAGGCACCTCGGGGGCGGTGCTACTATGTTAGATTCAAGTGGTGGCGGCGCTTGAATGACTCGCAGGAGAGATGGCCGAGTGGCTTAAGGCGCACGCTTGGAAAGCGTGTGTACCGCAAGGTACCGTGGGTTCGAATCCCACTCTCTCCGCCAACGACAACCGTACTCAGAGATAAGTTATTTCAGAGATAATTTATTTATGAAGAAATATCTCGTTGAATTCATCGGCATGTTTTTGTTCGTGCTTGTCGTCGGTATGGTGGTGATTGACCCCGGCATCGGCAGCTTGGCGCCGATTGCCATCGGTTCGACGCTGATGATTCTGGTCTATGCGGGCGGCCACATTTCCGGCGGCCACTACAACCCCGCCGTCACGCTTGCCGTCTGGCTGCGCGGTCGTTGTCCGGCGGCGGATGTGTTGCCCTATTGGATTTCGCAGATTCTGGGTGCGCTGGCCGCTTCCTATGTCGTGCTCTATTTGAAAGGCAATCCGACCGTGACTCCGGCGGAGATCAAGATGGTTCCCGCGCTCATCGCCGAATTCATTGGCACCTTTGCGCTGTGTTACGTCATCTTGAACGTTGCCACCGCCAAGGCCACGGCGGGCAATTCCAATTATGGCCTGGCGATCGGTTTTACAGTCGTCGTCATGGCCTTCGCGCTCGGCGGTATTTCTGGCGGCGCTTTCAATCCCGCGATCGCTACCGGCATCACGGTCATGCACATCGAAAAAGCAGCGAACTTTTGGATCTATCTCGTCGGTGATTTCGCCGCCGGGGCGCTCGCCGCGCTGGTGTTCAAATTTTTGAACCCAGAAGACAAATAACCCCGTTTTTTGGGGATCTATACGTAGCCAATTCTCCATTAAAGATACCGTCGCCCTCGAGCGGGCAGCCCGGAGAGGTTGGGGCGCTGGTGCCGTCAAAAAATAACATAGAAGCCTCGCCAGTTCACATGATCTGGGGGGCGCCGTTTAAGAGGCGACCCAACTGTCTGCTGAAAAGCATTACTTCAAATTCTCAAACCCAGGGCGGTTGGTTCGAATAATTGCGGAGAAGTCTGACAATTTATCCGTTGTCCTCGCAACCCCATTAATGTTTGCCCTGTTCTTCAAATCCTTAAACGCTAGACCATCCGTGACAAGCCGGCCGCGGTTGTATAACAACTCGTCCAATGTGCCATTCAGTAGAAATTGGTAACTCCAAGGCTGAGGCTCGGCGACTTCTGAGGAGATTTGGCTGTCAAGAGTTGTGGTGCAGTTGCGCGTTAACGCGTTGTACCATTCGGGATGATCTTTCAACTGGTTCAGATACTGGACGTATGTGAGGAGAATAGCGCGTGCCGAGTCAGGTTCAATCCTCGCACGGTAGAGGAAAACCTCTTCGTCCTTTCTGAAGTTGGTCCGGAGACGAATTACGTCGCGCTCATCGGCGACCACAAAAATCAGCTCATATTGCCGAAAAAAACCACGGATAGCTGAGTATGCCTGTCCACCTTTGTAGCGGGCCTCAATGGAGAATGCGAGGTGTTGACCGTCCCCGAACTGGAAGCTCAGTATCGGATGGCCAATCCATCGCACACCCCATGTCGTGAAAAAGAGGTCCACGCCACGAAGATCCGACAGATTCACTGTGCGATCGCTCCAGCAGTTGCCGTAGTCGGTCTCGGTGCGATAGTCACAATTACGCACATTGTGGATGATCATACGATCTCCATCAATTTCGCCCCATGCGGGCCTATCGACGTCGGCCTGCCAAGCCGCGGTATTTGTCGGTTTTAGGTTGAGCCACCAGGCAAGCACTAGGCAAAAACATCCAAAGCATAACAGCGCCGATCGAACGTGTAGTTTGTACTTGACCAAAATCGCGACGAGGATCACTGCGTACGAAATCGTCAGCGGTACCCTCAATGCGGATGAACGGGTATCAATGAACAGAGCCGCCATCGCCCATAAAGAAAGCGCCGTGAGAACAAGCCAGACAAACGCAAGGCTTAATCCGGGCAAGCACCTCGCGACTAGTCGCCGCTTGGGGTATGCCCGTTCACCCATGATGCTCATCGGCGGCTCCATACCAATCCTTGTAGCCGCAAATCAAATCGCCGCAAGACGAGCAAAACATCTTTTCTAAAGACGAATCTAGTTCCTGTGGCCGCATTTTCCTTTTCTCGTTTCCTGCTGAAGTGATTAAACCCTTATGCACAGAACGAAAAGACTGGTAATAGTAGTAGAGTCAAGGAAATCAACTGGCCATCTGCACTGGCTACACCCGATGATGTCTTGCCCGCTGGTCCAACCCTTTGTCTATGGCCGTCACTACGGCTAAGCAGAGGTGACGGCCGTTCCCTCAACCTGTCAAAGGTTTTTCCTGTCTCTTGTAGTTTTGCCAGTATCGCCTGTCATCTTCCATGGCTAAATATGAGACGAGTTGACCACGGATTTTAAGAGCGTCTGTGGCCTTTGTGCTCCGACGTCCGCGAAGGCCATTTGTGTCTTAGAGATGCACCGCATCTCCAGTACAGCTTTCAAGGGATCCTCCGCAATACCGCAATCGGTCGGCATAGTCCGGGCGTTTTGTGGTGCCGTAATCGGGAGAAAAGTCGCGGCAGTGACAGTAGAGAGCAAGAGGAAACCGATGAACAGCCAACTTGTGCACAACGTATCCAAGTCAGCAATTGCACTCTTTCTCACTACTGCCTTCACTGTCCTGGTTCTCTGTGCTCCATATGCGATAGCGCAGGACGCGGCACTGCAAGCGAAACTCGCCGAGGTCAAGCAGGCATCCGCGGCCAATAAGCGTGCTCTCGCTCGTTACAACTGGCAAGAGTCGGTGACCACCAGCATCAAGGGCGAGGTCAAGAAACAACAGCTTTTCCTGGTAAGCGTTGGACCATATGGTCAGCAGCAGAAGAGCGAGATCAATGCCCAACCGGCGACTCAGGCAAGTGGCGGCCCACTGAAGCGCCACATCGTCGCGAAGAAAACAGCTGAGTTTAAGGACTACGGTGAGCAAATTGCGGATCTGGCAAGGCAATATACCCAGCCAGACCCCGATCGTTTGCAACAGGCGTTACAGCAGGGGAATATCTCGCTGCAGTTGGGCGGAGGAGACACCATGGTGACCCTCGTCATTAGGAACTACATCAAGCCAAATGACTCGGTTACCCTCGTGTTCAACAAGCAGCAAAATGCAATTCAGAGTATTCGGGTTTCGAGCTACCTCGACGACCCTAAGGATGGAGTGACCATCGCAGCGCAGTTCGCCAAGCTTCCAGACGGCACAAACCATGTTACCGGCACGCAAATAAACGGGGCCAGCAAGCAACTGACGGTCGTCACTCAGAACTCGAACTATCAGCCAGTTTAGCAATTACCGGCCCTGCACCGCCGCGCTCCCGGGAAGAATCGGCCAGCACGGGCGGGCCATGCACGCTTCCGCATGGCTTTCCCACCTCTAACATATTTGCGAATTCCTAATCACGTGGCTCCGGGATGGGCTATCTATTCCCGAATGTCCAACTAAGCCCCGAGCTGGTTCCGTAATCGTTGCCCGAGAGTGTCGGAGGAGGCTGATTGTCCCAGTTGCCATAGAAGGAAAAATTCCACGATAGATCGCCGAAGACTTTAATGTAGTAAGATCCGTTGATGTTCGTTCGGACGCGCCCGGGTTCTGAGATTCCTGGCAGAACGAGCGCGGAGATATCCAGATCCGTCTTCTTAAATCTGAAGATCTTGAGTTCAGCCGCAACAAGCGCGGCTGCGGCATTTTGCGCGCTTTGTCTAGCTGTATAGGTCTTGTACTGCGCATTCTGCCAGGCAAGGCCACCAAGCAGGTAGAGGCTCGCATGGTTACTATTGCGCAGATACCGTCCTATGCCCCCTCCAAGGGTGGTCTGTAGATCGATTCCCTGCACTGAACTTTGCAGGAAATCCCCCGTTCCCGAATAGAACCAGTTGTTCCAGGGTAGTAGCCTCATACTGCTGATATCTATCTGGTTTCGGGTGGCGACGCTAGCGCCACTGCTCGAAGCGAGACTGGAATTGACGCTCGCCTGACTCGACCAGCGCTCTCTGCGGTACTCCACATCCGAGCCGATGTCGTATTGAGTAGATTGATTACCCTTAGAATATTGGATGTCAGTGTCAATCGCGCCGTCAAAACGTCGCCAGAATCCCTCATCCGTCTCGTTCAGCTTGATGATCTGAGATTGTGAAACTTCTACTTCTTTCTCTGGCCCAGAGGCGATTTGAATGCTCAGTGGGCGCTCGCCAGATATTGCGGAAGTCGACAGCTTACCGGTGTACACCGTGCCAGCCTCTGTCTGCACTAGAAATAATTGATTGCTCTCCAGGTGAGCCACCGCCGACCACTGCAGTCCGATGGTGCCTTGAGCGTAACTAAGCTTGACTGAAAGGACGCCGGCACTCAGTCCCTTGATCTCGCAGGTCAAGCGATCGCCATTTTTCATCACGATGACGTCAGTATTATCGTGCGCAAAGAGTGGCGAGCAGAATAAAAGAGTAAAGCTGAAAATGATGAGCCGAATTTTCATAGCGTGTCAGGTCTCCGCGCACCGCTTTTTGACTCGCTATCCCCCTGGAAGAATTGGCCACACGCGTGTGCAAAGCGCTAGAATATCCTTCCGATCCGGAAGAAGAACCTCCCTCGGCCATAATCGCCGACAGCACCCGCAACTTCGACCGGCCCGAATATCGTGTTCACGATAATCCCAGCCGCGACATCCATTGGCAGATTCGGTGGCTTCGGACCAAGGGCCAGTTTGTATGTCTTCCCTGCCTCGTATAGTCCGATGAACTCCACATTACTGCCCAACAAGGGCGGCAGTGTTAAGAGTTCCCGGATATACCCAAGCTGCCCCAGGAAATACTGATTTGTGTAGAGTTCGTTCGTATTCCAGGCGACCAGGCGCTGCGAGCCACCGAGCGAGAAGGCGGGAATTCCGGCTTTGTAACCATAACTGCTTCCTCCGGAAGCCCCAAAAAACACCGAGGACGGCTCGTTCAGACGGAAAAAGCTTTCCGACTGGACCTCAGAAAGTGGAAATGGCCCTGGTGCCGCTGGATTGGTATTGTATCCCTTGGTATACATCAGAAGACTTTGACCAGAGCGGGGAATCACAGGATTGTCCAGCGTGTTCAGTTGATACTGCAGCCTGACATCCCCGGTTGTTCCTGAAACCGTAGGTAGAACCGCCGCGTTCCCGATCTGAGGAGAAAGCTTTTCATACCCACCCTCGTACCCAAACCGTAGTTCTCCCGTGGTTCCGAATCCATATCCTACATCCAATCCGCCTAGGACTTGGCGTTCCGGTATGTCGCGAGCCAGCGTATCGCCATTGTAGACATAGTCTGGTTGAGCTGTTGAGCGTACCGCGTGGAGCAACAAACCAATTGCTGGTCGGTGTAAATGGATGGTAGTACTCGGTATCGACCAGGTATTGCGTACCGATGATTACATCATTACGCAACTCCGATCGATAGCTGCCGAAATCGAGAAATGTGAATCGTGCTCCAATACTGAAAAGCACATTGTTGTAGTTAGAACCGTCAATGAGAATACTGGGACGCATTATCGGCGGTGCATATGGCTTCTGCTCCGTTTGAATCTGGAGTCCCTGGTTTCCTTCTTTTTCAACCATCCAATAGCCGACGTTCGCGAAGCGACCCTGGCCCTGGAGCCTCATCATTTGCGCATCCAACTCAGCTGTGTCTACTGGTTTGCCAACGTTTGCGGACAGTCTCTTCTGTATCGAATCGGCCAACTCCGGACCGGTTCCGACGACCTGGACAAATTCAGGGACAGGTGTTGTTCTTTGCCGTGCCTTCCGTGCAGCCAAATATTGATCCCATTCGGTTTCGCTTACCGAGAAAGCAGAGAGCACTTTCGCCTTCGAAGCGGCCGCATCATATCCCGCCTTTATGATTGCGTCGGCCGCGCTATAATCCAGAGCGTTGTACTTTTGCAGCGGCACTGTTACAAGTAGGTCCGCCTGCTCCATAGAGCGAAGTTCGTTGGCAGCGATCATGACGGAAATCGATTGACCCAGTACAGCGAAACTGGAGAGCGAGGCCGTTGGGCTGACTGGAGGGTCTCCAGATGAATGCCAATGACTATGTCGGCCCCCATCTCTTTCGCGACGTCGATTGGGATGTTGTTGAGCAACCCGCCGTCGACGTAGATGTGATCGTCTGTCTCGGACAGGCGTGAAGATGCCCGGGAAGAGACATCGTAGAACGTAAGGCTAGCGCCAAAGGGCCACTGCGGAAAACGTGTGGCTTACCGGAAACGAGATCCGTCGCCACACAAGCAAACGGGATAGGGAGATCGTTGAAGCTCTTGAGTTCGGAATATGGCAGGGCAATTTGTCAAGGATGAGAGAGACCTGTTGACCTGTATTGAAGCCTCCGGGAAACTGCAGCCCTTTCGCAGGCCAAATTCGAGACTATTCGGGACTTCATGCGCGTCTTGTTTGCGTCGAAAGGAGAGGTCCTTGAAAGGTGTCTCGCCTCTCAACACGTCGTCCCAATCGATTCCGTCGGTGATTTCTTTGATCTCCGCGGGGGATCTTCCGGTAGCGTAGATGCCTCCGACCAAACCTCCCATGCTGGTTCCGGCAACATAGCTTACCGGAATACGGTGTTCCTCAAACCACTGGAGAACTCCGATATGGGCCAGGCCTAAAGCACCGCCACCTTCAAGAACGAAGCCCAGTTTTACACGTCCGGCTGCAGCCGGCTTTGCCACCTCCTGGGGCGCCAAGATTAGTGGACAACAGGATGCAAGAGAGAACCAACGATTGTACGCTTTGAATTTCATGGTCGCCCCTGGATGCATTGTCATAACCGGCGTATCGAACCTTCTGAGGCCCGGACAATACGCCGCACGATATTCCCTTCGCGAGACACACGGCTATGGCTAGAGCAGCCGAAGCATCGGTCAGTTGCAAAAGCTGAAAATGAAGATGCGGTCTGTGCCGGAGCCGACAACCAGCTCCAGGCCGCTCCGGGGGCCCTACTGAACCGTCAAACCCCGCTTCACACGTAATCACGGAGGAGCTCAAACGCCTAGCATGGATCATGGTGGCTCCACAGTATCGAAGCGGAGGAGAGTCATAGGTACTGTCAAATCTAGACAGCTAGGAAATCAAAAGTTCCCGGCTATCAGCGCTGACTGATGGACTCCGAGGGAGTTCCGCTGGAAAGGGACAGGGTGAACTTCAGGGCTTTCGATTCGTCCACCGAGGCGCAAGGCCAGCGCGCCTTGAAACGCTCCGTAACAGGGAATGATGGAAGCGGCCGGGGAAGGAAGGGATCAACTGCTTAGCTTCGTAATCGAGCCTATAGGGGTCAGATTGCCGGACCACCCCCACCTCTATAGGCTCGAAATTGCTGTATCTTAAGCGTAATCGAAAGGCAGGCTAAACCGGCTGATAGTTCGAATTCTGAGTCATTACTGTTAATTGCTTGCTGACACCATCTATTTGGGTGCTTGCAACGTGGTTTGTGCCGTCAGGTAGCTTAGCGAATTGTGCTGCGATAGTCACACCATCCGTGGGGCTGTCGAGATAACTCGACAACCTGAATGCTTTGGATGGCTTTCTGCTGTTGTTAAATACAAGAGTTACCGAATCGTTGGGTTTGACGTAGTTCTTAATAACGAGTGTGACTTCACCTTCACCTCCGCCGGACTGAAGCGAAACGTTGCCCGCCTGGAAGGCCGCTTGGAGTCTCCCCGGATCGGGCTGTGTGTATTGCTTAGCCAGGTCCGCAATTTGCTCACCGTAGTCCTGAAACTCAGCTGTTTTCTTCTCGACCACGTGTTGCTTGAGTCTGCCTCCACTGGGTGGTGCAGCTTGCGAGCCGCCGATCTGGGTCTTCTGCTGCTGACCATCGGGTCCTACGCTGACCTGGAAGGTCTGTTGCTTTTTAACGTCGCCCTTAATACTTGTAGTCTGCTGCTCTTGCCAAGTGTAATGAGCGAGCGCCGCCTTATTGGCTGCGGAAGCCTGTTTGATTTCGCCAAGTTTCTGTTGTAGTGCCGGATTTTGCGCAAGGAATGGCAAAGTGGTAAGGAACAGCGCAGCGGCGGTGGTGATTGAGGGTAACGCGAGTGCTGGCAGTTTCGAGCCATGCGTAGCCTTGGGTTCTCATGTTTTTCTCCTGTTCCTGCCAACTGTGGCAACGAACTTGCCTTCGTATTCAGGCAAGCGCGGTTCCGCTGCACTCGTATTCAGTCACTCCTGCACAATGCTCCAGCTAGCATCGGGATCGAATTCCGTCATTGCGGATGCTGTCTCCGTGGTGGTCTTACCCAAGTCCTTCTGGAGCAACACGCCATCCTGGTTCATGATGAATGTCATCACCCCGGAATTGCCGTATTCTGCCGGATAGGCGACGAAGGCAAACCCGCCCACCATCTTCCCATCGACCACATAGTCTTTCGCCCCACCCGGTGCTTGACTGCCTTGCCTGGTCAGCATACGGAAGTAGTAACCATTGAAAGGTTGGTGCGCGTCGGGCTTTGCGCTATATCCTTCGGCCGTCGCATACGCCAACAGCGGTCCGAGCGGGCTTTTCGGTTGACCTTCGGGCGACTCCCAATACAAGCCATTGTGTTTGCCAGGGTCACTGATGAACTTTAGAGCGAATTGCTTAGTGCTTCCGTCATTTTGACGCAGTGAGTAATAGTCGGCCTGAGCATCGGCGAGTGCGCCACAGACGTCGATGACTGCCAGTTCGTTCCGGCCAATACGGCGCCGCACAATTTCATCTTTTCCTGCAGCCGTGTCGAAAAACCACTGACCAGCGCCATTCTTCTTCAGCGGGATTGGGAAGGGAAAATTTTGAGCTCCGATCAAAAGAACCTGGCTCCCATCAGGCATCTTGCGCCACCGGTGCATTTGGTCGTAGCCTGTCACAAATGCGCCGACCGTGGCTTTGTCCTGCACGGCATCGCCAGAGGAAATTATTCCTTTGGAATCCGCACCAAAAATCGCCAGCAGCGCATTTGGGTCTCCTGTCTTTGCCGCGCTCAGCAGACCGTTGCCCGCGTCATCGGGTGAAGCAAACGCTGTGAACGAAGGTTTCGCGGGTTTCGCGGTCTTACTGCAACCGACAAACAAAACGATGAAAGCCAGAAGTATCAACCATTTCGTAACAGAGATTCTGCGGGCTAGTGACATATCTATTCTCCAAAACCTTTGACCAGTCAGGCATTTCAGTACGGTCACTCACCAAAGTTGTTATCTCTCGCGGTGGCTCTTAGTGTTCACCTGCGCCAGCCACCGCCGCCGCCGCCGCTTGCCGCGCCGCGAGCACTTGCCTCCCTGGATTGCCAGCCTCCACCTCCGCTGTTGAAGGCCGACGATCCGCTCTTTTGCTGTTGACCCCACCCACTGGAAGCGGGGCTGCTCTTCGGGGCGGAATAGCTTGATGAGTTGTACTTCTGATTCGTGTTCGAACTTGAGCCTTGCCAACCGCTCCCAGTGTTTTTGTAGGTGTTCCCGTTCGCAGTCGCATACTTGTTGCCATTTGCCGTTTGACCCACCGCAGCGCTGTTATATGCGCCAGACGCGCCATAAGCCTTGGCACCGGTCGAAGAGGTCATCGAGGCTGTGGTTCCGTTAGCGTTCGTATTGTGTTGCGAGTAGGCAGTATTGCCGTTCTTCGAATACGTCGAGGCTCCGGAGCTCCCGTAGGCATTGGAATTTTGCACCGTGGATGCCGAGGCCCCGGTTCTATTGTTGTAGGCGCTCCCGGCGCTTGTGGTGCCATACCTGTTTGAGACGGATCCTCCCTGCGCATATGTCCCGGTCCTAGGGTTGTACGCCTGGCCGGCGCTTGCGCTGCCGTAGCCGTTCGAGACCGTGCCTCCACGGGCGTAAGTCCCGGTGGCCGAATTATAGCCAGCGCCATAGCGGGCGACGCCGTTCGGACCGTACGCAGCCCCGCGCCAGGCAGTGTTTCCGTAGTACGCGCCGCCGCGGTAAACCACCGTGGTTGTGCCATGCCAGCCACAGTTCCAACTGCTGTAACCCCATCCGCAACACCCGCCGCTCATCATCGCCCCAACCGCGATTCCAACCCCGAACGCAACCGCGGCGGTTCCCACTACCGCGGCAGTACTGTATCCCGGAGTCACGTAGGGATAGCCATAAACCACCGCTGGGTTGTACACGGGGACATAGACTACTTGCGGATTCGCGGCTTGAATCACGATGACTTGCGGCGATTCCTGCACGACCTTGATCTGTGAGACCGGACGTCAGATTGCCGGCTGCTTGTGCTTTCGCGCGCAACACCTGGACGGCCGACATCACCTCAGGGCCCTGGGTGGTATACGCTTCCCCTAATGCGGACGTCCAACTAAGGTTTTTTGCCATGTTGTCCAGCACGGAGGGAAATTGTGTCATCGCCTTCACACTGGGATCCCACTGCTGCTCGTTAACGGCGTACATGAGGGGCTGTCCTGTGAGAGAGCTGTTTTGCTGAAGCCAGTTGGCGGCAAAAGAAACCTGGTCCGGAAAGCTCGCGGCCCCAAGAACCTGGGCTACCAGGGAGTCCGGGTACAACGCAATGGGCGCAACTAATTGTTGCAGCTCGTCGCTAGACAGCGGCACACCTTCCCCCGAATACCCGGCTTGCTGTGCTGCAATTTCTAATGGCGTAGTGCCAATGACCAGCAGGACAGATAGCGCGGATGCCAAAAACCGTTTTATGAGGGTCCCGATCATGTTCATCTCTCCATGGTTGATCTGTCACGCTCGAACAGACGCAAGCCACACGTTGGGGGACCGTTCCATCCAATCGGCCGGCCCGTCTAGCCGGTTGCATCTTTCCAGATCCACACAACTCAGTCGTCACGGAGGCGTGCAGGATTTATTCCGGCAGAGATAGGCTATCGGGTGTTCTTTTGGGGCGGAACTGTCACCTGCGACAGGTCGTGACCGAGCAGGATGCAGAGATCCTGCCTTTTTCCCGGCGTCATATCAAGAGGGGTGGCTTTTTACGATATCGAAAGCGTAAGTGGTTGACGTGTAGGTCGGTTACGCGGGTGTCATATGGCGCTTAATTGCATATTGAAGGAGCTCGGCGTTCGTTTTCACGTTCAACGTCTCCATCATCCGGTACTTGTGAAATGCGACCGTGCCAGGCTTTATGTCGATAACATTCGCCACTTCTTTCATCGACATTCCTTCCGCAAGTAGCTGTAGAATCTCACATTGTCTTTTTGTGATGCGTTTTCCTTGGCGGAAATTTTCTCCTTGATTCAGAAGGTAGGTCACCGTTTCCCTAGCGATGAGCGGCGAGAGGTACGATGCCCCCTGGTTGACCTTACGGATGGCAAGCACGAGCTCGTCACCGGCCGACTGCTTAAGAACGTAGGCAGAGGCGCCGCGACGGAATGCCTCAGCCGCGATGTCGGCGTCCATCGTCATCGTCAGGAAAACCAACTTGATCCCTGGAAACTTCTGCTTCACTTGCGCCCCAGCGTCAAGTCCATTCAGGTGCGGCATATAGATGTCGAGGATGATTATGTCCAGCTTGAGCTCAGCTGCCGCCGCGATCAAACTGCGGCCGTCTGTCACAATGCTAACCACTTGAAACTCGGGCTCAAGAAGACTCTTGCATGCGTCCGCCAAAAGCTGATGATCGTCCGCAATTAGAATGCGTGCCGAGGGTTTGTGCTCTCTCACGATAGCTCTCCTGAAAAGCAATTTGTGAGCCCAGGAAAAATCGTAATGAGGTCACGGCGAAGGCTCGTTAGACCCAATCACCGTGGCGGTCCGATCTAAAACAGTCGTCGATATCACAGACTTCCATCGACGACAATTACACTTCTACCACTTTCGTCGAACCCTTGCATCTCGAGGCTGCTGGAACATCCGCGGGTCAACCGGAATGCTATGCGAATCTGTGGGATACACGCCAAGGCAATATGACGCTCTGTTGTCGATCCTAGAAAGCCCGGATATTAAAGGGGTCTGCGGGAGCTTACATGCCATGCAATCTACGGATTGTGCGGAGAAGGTGTGCAAACGTAATGCCAACCTCCAGCAGCGCACACCTCCCTCGCCAGTCAGTAAAGATTTCCATCGCTCGGCATATGAGCGACTGCGAGGAAGTATAGCACTTTTGCAGTAACAGAACAGTGACTTTTACTAATAGCTATCATGACGCCGTGGCCGTTATGCTCCGGAGGTGGACAGTCTCTATCCCGCTGCGAGCCTGAGGCTCGGTACGCGAATGTTCGACTCAGCAACCAACAACATACAAGGAGTCGCAGCTTTCATTTGATGATCGACGGCTGTGCTCCCGGGCCCCTGGGCGAGCGTTCTCAGCTGGCGAGATGGAACAGGGTTAAATGTACATGATTCGCATAACCAACTTTCCGGTCGCCGTCCTAGTTGTATCCTTCTTCCTGCTCTGGCTGTCAGGGTGGATCGGCGCTTCGTTTCGCAAAAAGAGACTCGCGCCGGATGATGCGGCTGGCGCTGATGCCGGCCTCGTCCTAGGTGCAACGCTGACTCTGCTCGGGCTCATCATTGGATTCACCTTTTCAATGGCCATCAGCAGATACGAGCAGCGCAAGAACTACGAGGAAGCGGAGGCGAACGCTATTGGCACAGAATACGTCCGGGCGGATCTGTTACCTGCCGACGACGCGCAGAGAGTGCGTTCCCTCCTGGCGAAGTATACCGATCTGCGAATATTGTTCTACAAGACCCGCGATGAGCCACAGCTAAAACGCGTAAATTCTGATACTGCTCAACTGCAAACGCAGATGTGGGCCTTGGTCGCGACACCAGCCGCGACACAGCAAACCCCCATTATGGCATTGATCGTGTCGGGCATGAACGATGTATTGAATTCTCAGGGATATACACAGGCTGCCTGGTGGAACCGAATCCCACCTTCAGCCTGGTTCCTAATGTTCATGATCGCTATCTGCTGCAATCTGCTGATCGGCTATTGCATTCGCCGCACTGGTATGGAATTTACCGTATTTCTGGCTCTGACCCTGGTGGTGTCGATCTCGTTCTTTCTTATAGCCGACATCGACAGTCCGCGTGGAGGCATCATTCGGGTGGAGCCGCAAAATCTTGATAGCCTCTCACAGTCGCTCCTCCACCCGCAATAACTGGAAAGCCCGATGCGTCTGTCGCGACTAGCTTTCCAACAACCTAAGCGATTCTCGCGGTGCACAGCGGGTCGAAGCTCCGTCACGTGTGGTAAAAGATTTACGAGCCTCTGCTATTTTTGCCAGTATTCAAATTCCTTTGCCTCTTTAAAAATCCATATATATCGACGCGGAGATGAGCTCCCGGCGAAGCCTCCCTTGAACGGCTGAGCGTTGACTGGACGCAATCGTCGCCCCCGGTCCGATCGGTCGAATGTCGTCATGGGGTGAGCGGTCCTTTGCGCGGTTTCGGATCGCTTTCTTTATTCGTCGAAAGAGCAAGCTAGCCCAGATCAGGTCTCTGTCGCAGCTGAGACACCTCCTCGAAAAGGAACCGCATGAAGAAAATAACTTGTCTCGTTGCCTTGCTCTGCTGGTGCAATGTATTGGGATTTCCTCAAGGCCAGGCCCAGACTCAGCCGTCGGTAATCAATATCAATATCAGCGTCTCTCGAACGGTGCAGGCGGTAAGCTATCCGAACAACACTTCGAGCAGCATCAGCTTTACCGGCACGCCCTTGCTGCCCTTCGCGAAGGGCCAAGCAAAAGTGGAAAATAAGAAGGGCGTCATCACGATCCAGGTTCAGCTGCAGAAGATGTCACCGGCCAATACTCTAGGCCCAGAATTTCTGACCTACGTGCTTTGGGCGATTACTCCGGAAGGCCGCACGAGCAATTTGGGAGAGCTGCAGCTGAGCGGCGACAAAAGCAAACTAATCGCGACGACACGACTGCCGAATTTCGCCATGATCGTGACCGCCGAGCCCTACTTTGCCGTGTCAAACGCCAGTGAGGAGGTGGTGCTGCAGGGGGTACCAAGCAGCGATACGAAGGGTCAGGTCACGCCGGTAACGGCAACACTGCTGAGCCGCAGCACATATCACGAAGCCCAGCTCCAACCTCTCACTATCGATCCTAAGGTTCCGTTGGTGGTATACGAGGCGCGGAATGCTCTGCGCATTGCTCAACTACAAGGCGCGGAAAAATATGCTGCGAACGCCTGGAACGGGGCGAAGCAGACGTCAGCACAAATGGAGATGTATATCTCCGAAAAACAGAAGAATCCGATTTTGACAGCTGCGCGCAGTGCGACCCAGCAAGCGGAAGATGCCCGCTCGATCGCCGTAAAACAAGAGGCAGAGGAGAAAGTGGCAGAAGCCAAACAGGCGGAGGCACAAAGAGCTACGGAGGCCGCTCAGCGCGAAGCCCAGCTCAAGGCAGAGCAGGCAGCCGAAGCTCAACGCAGCGCGGATGCCCAAGCTCTTGCGGCCAAAGAGGCACAGGCCCGAGCGGAAGCGGACGCATCAGCCCGCAAGTCGGCGGCAGAAGCCGCTCAGGCTGTGGAGGCGCAGCGTCAACTCCGCGCACAGCTTCTCGCCCAATTGAACGCGGTGCTGCAAACGGTGGATACGCCGCGTGGACTCGTGGTCACCATGGCCGACATCCTGTTCGCGACAGGCAAGTACGAGCTTGCGCAGAACGCGAATCTGGCTCTAGCCAAGATGTCGGGCGTGATCCTGGCCCATCCTGGTTTGACGCTGCGGATTGCGGGCTACACCGACAGCACAGGCAGCGATGAATTCAATCTAAAGCTCTCAGGGCAGCGGGCAGACGCAGTGCGAACGTTCCTGGTGCAGCAGGGATTGAACCCGGAAACGGTCACGTCCATGGGAATGGGATCTGCCGATCCTGTGGCCAGCAACGATACTGCCCAGGGCAGGCAGCAGAACCGGCGGGTTGAGATCGTTGTATCTGGCGAGGCCATTGGAACCGCGGGCGGGAACTAGACTTCGAGTGAAGCCGCACCGCATCGCGAAAAGCAGCCGGCGGGCATTGCCGGAGGTGGGTAAAGGTGTTCATCGGGCCACGGCCGATGACCTTGTCAGCCTCGATGTTCGTGGGCTAACGGCGCGTCATGTCCATCAGGACGAGGCCGCGCTTCTTCGCAGGGGATCTGGATTCGCGCAGCCTTTCCGCTTATTGATTTGTGGGTTTACCATACTTGTAAAGTAACGTGAGAGCTATTCCGCTTTGCACCGTGTCGAAGATAAACCTATTGCTGTTGCGATAGTTTACGTCGACGTACCGATAGCCCAAGCCGACCCCCCACTTCGGCTTCAGCTGGTAGTTGATTATTCCCGCAACTTGATAATCCACGTTCGCGCCCCCGCCCCCTGCGTCTCCCAATACCATGACTTCGATCTTTGGGGAAAAGGGAACCACTATATTCCCGCCGCCGAGGACATCGACCCAGTTCTGGGAGGTCCCAAAGCTGATGCTCGCCCCCGCCGGTCCCGTCAGCTTGAGATTCTCTCCCAAATGCCAGTAGCGTATGCCTGCCGTAGCTTTGATTTGCACCCTTTGGCTATCGAGAACGAGATATGTCACCTTCGGGGTTATCATAGATTCTTTCGCGCTGGGATCTGCGGTGAAACCGGGAAAATTAGTAAGCGTCTTGTTATCAGCAACCTTGACATAAAGATAATCGAACGGGATCCCCCAGCGGTTGTAATCGGCCTCAAAGGCCCCCATAAGGCCAAAATTGAAATGGCTTACAAGGTCGGAGGGACTAACGCTAGGGCTTGCTTGGTAACCCCTAGCGCCGACGGTCCCATGTATTCCCGGAAACCACAGATAAGAGAGGCTCTCGAAATGCCAAGTCCCATCGTTACTGGCAGATGAAGTGTTCCCGCTCGAACTGTTCGGTACCACGGCTGCATTGACGGATGGTGTTTGAAGCTCTGCGCTTGCTGTCGTTGTCTGGTCCTGCGCCGTTGCCTGGTCCTGCGCTTTCGCGGTCGCACAAAAGGACAACGCCAATATCGACCCAAGCGCCAGCCCTTCGCATACTCTCCGACTGAAACTCATAAGGGCCTGCCTCCATTAGCACGGTTTGTCAGCCACATCTGAGAAGAGGTTAGTCACCCGCTCTAACCGAGTGAACTGGCACAAGTGACAGGTCCATGCGGGCGTGGGGGTGGCGCTAGCAGAAGTGGAAGTTCCTGGACTGAAACATCTGGATTGATCATGGCTTGGGGGCGGGCCCAGCGATAGATCGAGCAAACTGGCGGGGGTGATGTGGAATTCTCCGCCATCCGACCGCTCACAACCGAAGTCAGGCTCACACCTACGCACTATTTCCCGCCGCGTCTAGCATATTTGCCAATTACGTCAAAGCCAAAAACCCGAAATACTTCGCGATATGGCGGGTCTGCCGACTTCAAAGCGGAAGACCTGTGCCTCTATGAAATGACGAAATGCTTTCGCGCGGTTAACAACGGTCTTCGCCACGATGTCTTCTAACGATGAGTTCGGAAGGCCTATTGCCAGTCGCAGCTACTGGTTCGCCTTGCTACTTCTCGTGCTCCTCTGCAAGGCTACAAGCGCACAAAGCTCACAGGAAGTGCAGTTTCTGCCGGAAGTCGACGCATACCTGAGCCTCAATCCCAACTTACGGGTGAGCGCTCAGGCGAAGGATACAAGAGAAGGGGGGGATTCCACCCAGGCTGAGATAGGCCCCAGCGTGGAATTCTACGTGAAACCTCTCATCAGGCTCAGAGAGATAACCCTCTTCGATCTGGACGACGCTAAAAAGCGGCCACTTGTACTGACAGCCGGCTACCGCTATCTTTCGTCCCCCACTTCTCCCTCCACAAATCGCATCCCTATCGCAGCAACATCGCACCTTCCTATAAAGGCCGAGTTGCTGCTGACCGACCGAAACCGTGCCGATCTTGACTGGAGCAGCGGGACATTCACATGGCGTTATCGCAACATGCTTTCACTGGAGCGCACGCTGCTGATTCATTCTTATCATCCGATACCATACGTCAACGCCGAGTTCTACTACGAAAGCCAATACCGAAAGTTTAGTACGACCGAACTCTATGTGGGTTCTCTCTTTCCCATAGGAAAACACATTCAGCTTGAGGCTTACTATGAGCACCAGAACAACACCGGCAAACACCCCAATAAACAGGTGCACGGCTTAGGGCTATCGTTGAATATCTATATGTCTAAGGAAAAAGGCCACTGAGGGTGTTCCACACTCGCCGATCCGATGAGGTGGTTTATGGTGGATTACGCCTGCGCGGCGTTTTCAACCCCGATTCCATCCGCGAGTATGCCTACGCCTTCAATTACACGATCCATTGTCCTCGAACTGCCCACTGGCGGCCATCGCGGCCAGAGAGCGTGCGCAAGTCAGGATTTTCTGGTCCAGCGGATCCTTCTTCACACTATCAGGCGTGATGTAGCTCAACTTCTTGCGCGCCGTAAGAATTTTATTGCCGAGCTCTTGCATATGGTCGAACTCCTTGCTCAGCAACTGAAACGCATTCCGATCGGAATTGGTTGTGACCCCTACAGATGTCAGATGAAGGCTCTTGGCGGCTTGCGCACGGTAATCATCCATCCAGGCTTCTGTCACCGGATAGCCGTTCTGAACGGCATTCAGGAGCGCGCTTCGCCATTCCCTGATGTCGCTCAGGGTTTCAATGGTTGCATTCAGGAATTCTTTGGAGAACCCGGAAGACGCGGGCTGGCTGGCATGAGGAACGGCGCTAGCCGCGCTCGCGGGGGCCGGCGGCGTCAGTGTGATTTGACTTCCCTGATAGCTAAGGGAACCACTCATTAATCGTGCCAATGCGTCAACGGCCACGTAAGACCGACCGTTTATTTGGATTAACGGCGCTCGCCCAGAATGGCCGCTTAGAACAAGGCTACTTTGCTGGTCAGCCTGGGAAAAACCGGGACCCTGCGCTAAGAGAAGCCCAACCAGCATCAGCGATTTACTACCTACGATTCCTCGCATGAGTTCTCCATGGAACCTACCGGCACCCACAGCTCCCCCGATCAACGCGCCTTTGACGCCACAGGCGAGACCACCGATCTGCGCACTGCCCGCGAATCTGCTTCAAGTGGGGTCGAACTGCTACTTCACTACGCTCCACGTCTTGTCTGGATCGTAGGATGCCATGTGTTCCGCGATGTTTGCGGTCTTATCGCCGAGATCTTTTTGGTAGATCACACCCTTCTGGCTGACAAGGAATGTCATTACACCGCTGGACCGATAGTCGGCGGGATAGGCGACGAAACCGAAGCCACTGGCACTTGGGAGCATGCGGTAGTAATAGCCGTGATAGGGCATACGGTGGCCGGAGGTGTCATAGCCTTCATCGGCAGCCTCGGCAATCATGGGCCCGGCAGGGCTTTGGGGTTCGCCCTGTTTCACCTCCCAATAGAGTCCATTCTGTCTGCCTGGTTCGCTGACGATGCGGGATGCGTAAGAACCGGCTGGCTTTCCGTCGTGAGCAGAGGCCGCGTAGTCATGTTGGGCGGCTACTATACCTTCGCACACATTGATGGCTGCCAGCTCGTTGTGGCCAATGCGCCGGTAGAGGATCTCATCCTTGCCAGCTTGTCCATCCCAGTACCACTGGCCGCCCTTGTGGGCAAGTGGGATCGGGAGCGGCCAGTTATTCTTGCCGACCTCCAGTGTGAGCTCGCCGTTCTGCGAGGGCACGAGCGAGTGCCCTTCGTTGTACCACTTCAAAAAGGCTTCTCGAGCAGCTGTGTCCGCAACGGAATCGCTCGAAGCAACAATCTGTTCGCTGCCTGGACCAAGGATCGCCGCGAGCTCAGAAGGATCGCCGGCCCGCACCGCCTCGATGAAGGTGGTCAGGGCATCCCTTGACGAAGAAAAGGTCTTTTGACCCTCGGCTTGAGCATAAGAGTTACCGACAGACGCCACCAAATATACGGCGGAAAGAAAAAGATAAGTTGCAATCCTATAAAGGCACTTCATTGCCTGGAACCTCAACTGCTTGCTCATCGCGGCCCTGTTGGTCAATTATTTCGGCCGCGGCTGCCGCCGCCGAAGCTTGCCTGGCCGCGATTGCCGGCCACCCGTTCTGACTTAGCGCTGCCGCTGTTGCTGAAGGCGCTGTTACCAGTTCCTGCCCGGTTCTGCGGCTGGGGCGCGGGCCGGGCTGCCGGAGCGGCGCCCCCAGCAGGACGAACAGCGGCACTACTGTAGCCACGATCCCCGCCTCGATTCATATTTGAAGGGGCGGCGGTCTTATTCGTTGTGCCGGGGCTTGCGGCACCCGGTCGATTGATAGCACTGGCATTCGTAGTGACAGGTCGACTCGCGTTGTTCCCGCCAGGGCTCGATGCCAGATTAGGGCGAGCGGCAGGGATGTTGTTACTCGCACTTTGCCGGTTGGGGTTCGATGCCGGATTAGGGCGAGTGGCAGGGATGTTGTTACTCGCACTTTGCCGATTTGCCGGCGCCCCGCTATACCCGCTATTTGGGCGATTCGAGCTTGCCTGGTTATTGTTCGTGTTGGGGCGATTCGCCGGCTTTGCGTTGGCCATGGAGCCATTCGGCGCTTGATTAGGCACGTTCGGGCGAGCTCCCTGGTAGGTGGATTGACCCTTCCAGCTCGGCTGGCCATTGGCCTGATTGCCTGTGCTCAAAGCCGGCCGATTGCTCGCGTTGATGTTGTTGTTCACGTTGAGATTGCGGTTGTAGGTACTGTTGTTGTTGTTGAACTTGCCGTAGTAGTTGTTGTTCACCGTCACGTTCACGTTTTTGTTGTACTGGTTCCAGTGGTAGTTCGGCGGAGGATGGTATCCGTAAGCTGGGCGGTATCCTGGGTAGACGGGCCGATACGGAGGCGGGTAGTAGGGGCGGCCAGAATAGTAAATGCCACCATACCCCCACGACGGGTATGGATAGTAGTTGTTGCGGTTTATCGCCGAACCTACCGCCATACCAACCCCGAACGAGAGAAGTCCAATCGCGACTGCGGAGCCGGTGCTGACACCGGCCGAAGTTGGTGCAGGCTGGTTAACAACTACTGTCGGGGGAGCCGGTGTGTTGTAGATGGTCACAGGATTATACTGCGGAACATAGACGACCTGTGGGTTTGCCGGTTGTATTTCAACGTATTGCTGCCCGTTCTCGGCCTTCGTGGTTGCGACGGTCATCTGCGGACTGGACTTGAGATTTCCCGTCTGCTTCGCCTGTGCCCGCTTGCGCTGAACGGCTTCCATCACGCCCTTCTGGTCTGCTTGAAAATTCTGTCCAAGTTCGCTTGTCCAATCGATCTGTTGGCACATGTTGTCCAATACCTGGGGAAAGCTCATCAAGTATTGCATGCTGGGGCTAAAGCCAGCCTGCTTGGCGGCGTTGACAAGTGCATCCCCTTTGAGGTTCTGGTTTTGCAACAGCCAGTTGCCACCATCGAGCACTTCCTGGACATTGGTAGACGCAGTAAGAATCTGCGCGAGCAATTGGTCCGGGTAAAGAGCGATCGGCGCAACCAGATCGTCGATACTGACTGGCTGGGGAGCCGGAGCCGAGGCTGTACTCTGAATAGGAACAGCAGCCTTATCCTGTGGTGGGGTGGGTCCAGCCGAATTGCAGCCGGACACGACGCTCATGAACGAGAACACAACCGTTAAGAAAGAAGCAGTGCTGGCGCGGCAAACAGGGTTCATGTGCGGACTCCTCGGGCGGCGCCGGCGTCGAGACAGTGCTGACGATAGAGAGCGACGGGGAAACTACCCGCTGAAAAGCCTATAAGCACGGGGTACCTGAAGAACCTGTCAGAAGTGGCAGTCAACCACGGAAATTCCGGCCCCTCGATGGCGGTTCTTTAAGAGTTCGCGCGTTAGGCCTCTCCGGATGAAGCGGTGACGTGAATGGTGCAACCGAACAGATGATGACGGCAGCGATTATTGCGGGCGCACATTGGTGACCTTAATGTACTGGTTGCCGAAGCTCTCGATTTGGTACTCTCCCTTTTTCTTATCAAAACGGATCCTGGCCGCAGCCATGATTTGACCGCTGCCTTTGCCGGTGGGATCAAGCTTCACTTGAAGATAACCGAAAGGGTAGTTGGTGGTGCGTCCGCTGTTGTAAAGCTCGACGAAAGGCATGGTGCGAGCGGTGATAATGGTGATGATCGTGTCCGAGCCCTGCTGGCGCGTGCGGGCAATCGCGATCTGATTACCGGTGGAGCCCACTGCGCTTATGCGGCCCTTGTCCTCCTTTTCCAATGCGCGGCGAAGGGCGTCCGTGCCCTTATCCTTAACGAGTTGCGCAAAGTCCTGGAGTTCTTGATCGGTCGTATACTGGGCGACCCTGAAATCGAACGAGATTGTTTTGCCGCCGACGCTTCCGCCGGTACCTATGGCCACGCCGGAGTACGCCTGCGGGGGCGTCTTGTTTTGGGCGACGGCTTCTACCGAGAGGGCAATGAGGAGAACTAGCGCGAAAAGGGGGACGCGGGACAACTTTGTTTTCATATGAAGGTCCTTTCGGGCTTCATCCTATCCCTCCCACGCAACCTAGGTCCCTGTCACAAATGACAGGATTCAAGGCAACCCGAACCGCGTTGAACTGGTACAAGCATGCGGAAAAAGATCGGGCGCTTCAGAAAGCTTATACTCCTGTTTTTTCTGGTCTCCGTATACTGCGCTGTGCTTCTTCGCAGCCTGAATGAGGGCACACGACGTTCTCTGCGGCTGAGAGACGACGCCGGCGCAGCGGACCACATCGTGATCTCCGTGCTCGTTACCGCAGTCAACCCAGCGACTCAGGAGTTGACAACACAGATAAGTCTGCGGCCACAAGGGGCGCTCGCTCAGGATGAAGTGACTCCGGCGGTAGATTTAAAGCTCCTGACCAACAATGTGAGAAGCCAAGAAGAATTCGATTTTCCTGAAGGAAGACGGATGAATCGGATTGAGGCTGTCTTTCCTCTGAACGGAGACCTGAACCGATATCCGTTCGATCATTACGAGACAACCTTGTGGGTCCTGATGACCACGCCGGCGCGACAGAAACAGCCACAGACTTCGAACATTCCGGAAAGCGCGGAAGATCAAGCACTTCAACGTGCCGTCGGCGCAAATGCCTTGCAACAGAGCACCGCCATACCGCTCACAATCACTTTGGCTGCATCGACTCCTGGCCTCAAGTTCGACGGAAACGTTTCTCGCGAAAGCAGTCTGAAAGTCACCGGCATCGGACTGAAAATCAGGCGCGCCGACAATGTGATCGGTGTTTCTATTCTTCTGATGACGTTGATGAGTGGCTTAGCCTGGAGCCTGTTCGCGATGGTGCTCAAAGCTACGAGCGGTCAAAGAATTAATTTGGTTCCGCTATCTATCTCGATCGCGCTGATTTTCGGCTTGCCGGCGCTCCGGAACGTCCAGCCTGGCGTGCCGCCTGTGGGGGCATTTGGAGACTATGTCTCCTTCATCTGGGCAGAAATTATCGTCGGGTTGTCGGCCGTCATTATCATATGGACGTGGCTGCTGCGCTCAGATGGGGAGCCATAACTAGAAGCTGTCTCATATATGCATTTGCGGCTCCGGGCGAGCGCCTGAGACCCGCCTCGATGGCGGGTCTCACTCCTGGCGTCACCGGGTACTTTGGGTTTATGAGACAACTTCTAGAAGCTGTCTTATATATGCATTTGCAACTCCGGGCGAGCGCCTGAGACCCGCCTCGATGGCGGGTCTCACTCCTGGCGTCACCGGGTACTTTGGGTTTATGAGACAGCTTCTAGCCCGAATCGCGGCCCAGAGATTTTGGTTCCTACGCTTCGGCGAATTGGATGACGACCTTGATGTCGTTGGGTTTCCGTTGCAGCGCGCGCGCGAAGTCGGCGGGTGGCTCCCGGCGCGTCAACAGCTTTGCCAGCCACGAACGATCCGCGCGGGCCAAGGCTTCGCCGGCTTTGTACCAATGCCGCTTGTTGGCGTTTACGCTGCCAACGACCACGTTGTTCTTGAGCACCGCGGCAGCTGCGGCGTCGGCGGTATCTAACCCGGAGGTGCCGCCACCGCTTCCGACCCCCGTCAGGCACACAATGCCGCCCGCCCCGATGAAGCGGATTGAGTCGGCGATGACCTGCCCAACTCCGGTGCATTCGACAATGACGTCCGGCTCGAATCCGACGCTGGCAACGGTGCCTGTGTGGTAGGTAGCCCCGAGCGCGCGCACGAGATCTGGCTTGGTTCCGGACTCAACGCGATCGAGTACATGGATGTCCAGTCCGTGTTGTTTGCCGAGCATAGCAGCGAGCAGACCAATTGGGCCGGCACCTGTTACCAGCACAGTCCGTGGCTCCCAGAGCGCACGCCGGCCAACAGCGGTGATTTGCTCCCACGCCTTGGTGACGACGGTTGTTGGCTCGAGCAAAATGCCGAGAAGGCCGAGCGAACTATCGAGCTTCATTGCGTACTCAGACTCGATCCGCCAGCGCTCCGACATGAAGCCGTCAATCTGTTTGATACCGCGCTCTGTGTACTGGCCGTTGCGGCACATGTCCCATTCACCCACGGCACAGTTTGGGCAGGGCACGGGGTCGGGGCGGCGAACGATACCAACAACCAAATCACCCTTCTTGAGACTGCCAGCACCGTCAGATTCCAGGACGCGGCCGAGCGATTCGTGGCCAAGTATGAGGCGTGTCTTACCGGGAGGCGCCCATCCGTATTTCCCCTCGATAATTTCGACGTCGGTTCCGCAAACACCAACCGCGATCGCCTCTACGAGTATCGAGCCTTCGCGGACATCTGGCTCCTGGACCTCTTCCCACTTGGCGCTGTCAGGCTTTTTCGGTTCGACCGTGATTGCTCTCATCCGTTTAAACCTCAGTCTCAGTTTGCTAAGCGGTTAAGGTTCATGCATGCACAGCGTGCATGGGTTCCGCCTTGAGTTCGCTCTTCTGGGAGCCTGGTTTGCCCTCGTTCAGAAGGTGTTGAGGATCCACACGACCGAAAACCTCAATCAGCATCGCGACGAGACCAGTCCATCCGGTCTGGTGGCTCGCGCCCAGGCCAGCACCGTTATCACCGTGGAAGTACTCGTAGAACAAAACGTAGTCCTTCCATTGGGGGTCGCTTTGGAATTTCTCTGTACCTCCGAACACCGGACGCCGCCCTGACTCATCACGCAGGAGAATGCGGGTGAGGCGGTCGGCAATCTCCCGCGCTACCTCGAACAGGTTCATCAGATTGCCCGAGCCGGTCGGGCACTCTATCTTGAAGTTGTCGCCATAGTACAAATAGAACTGCAGCAAGGCACGAATCAGTAGCACGTTCATCGGCATCCATACTGGGCCACGCCAGTTGGAATTCCCGCCGAACACGCCGTTGTCTGACTCCGCCGGAAGATACTTGACGCTGTATTCCTGGCTACCCACACGGACAACATAGGGATGGTCTTCATGGTAGCGGGAGAGGGCGCGGATTCCGTAAGGGCTAAGGAATTCCTTCTCGTCGAGCACGCGCGTCAGGATACGACGCAACCGGTCCTCATTCACGAGTGCAGCGATATCGCGATCTGCAAGTCCCCAGTGGCCCTTCCCGGCCGCATGTATGCTGTCGCGCAGCCCGGGCATACGCTGCACCCGTTCTTGCAGCACGCTCATCACTCGCGGCATCCGTTCGCGCTGCCACCGCTCGATCACGGTGGTGGCGCACAAGGGCAGCAGGCCCACCATGGACCGCACTTTTAACCGTTTGGCACTACCGTCAGGCAAGAGCAGCACATCGTAGTAGAAACCATCCTCCTCGTCCCACATTCCCTCATGCCCCGATTGGTTCATAGCGCCCGCGATCCAAATGAAGTGCTCGGCAAACTTCACCCCCATGTCTTCGTAAAAAGGATCATGGGCCGTCAACTCCACGGCCATCTCCAACATGTTCTGGGCGAACATGCAAACCCACGCTGTGCCGTCAGCTTGCTCGAGGCTTCCACCCGTAGGCAGCGGTGAACTGCGATCGAAGACCCCGATGTTGTCCAAACCGAGGAAGCCGCCCTCAAAGAGGTTATTGCCGAAGCGGTCTTTGCGGTTGACCCACCAACTAAAGTTCAGCATCAGCTTGGGAAATGAGCGCTTGAGGAACTCGATGTCTCCTTTGCCATGCAGTACCTGTTCCATGCGGTACGAGAAAATGGTGGCCCAGGCATGCACCGGCGGATTGACATCGCTAAAGTTCCACTCATAGGCGGGAATTTGCCCGGTCGGATGCAGGAAGAACTCCTGCAGCATCAGGTCAAGCTGTTCCTTGGCAAACTCGGTGTCGACCGCGGAGAGCGCGATGGTATGAAACGCCAGATCCCATGCCGCGTACCACGGGTACTCCCACTTGTCGGGCATCGAAATCACGTGTTGATTCACCATGTGGAACCATTCGCGGTTTCGTATGGACCGTCCACCGCGCTTCATCGGATTGATACCGTGCTCTTCGAGCCACTTGCCAACATCAAAAAAATAATACTGCTTGGTCCACAGCATTCCGGCCAGCGCCTGCCGCAGGATGAGAGCCTCATCCTCGCCCGCATGTTCCGGAGTGATGGATTGATAGAAGGCATCCGCTTCGCTCAGGCGGGTCTGGAGAGTCGCGTCGAAGCTCTTGAAGGGATCGTCAATGGCTTCCAGCGCCAGATCGGTTAACCGCAAACGGATGGTGGTTGTTTCTCCGGCCCCGACAGTCAACTGATAATGGGCGGCAGACTTCGTTCCCGATTTCTCGGGGTTCACTGCATTGTGATTTCCGGCGACTACATAGTTGTTGATTCCGTCTTTGACGTAAGGCGATAAGTTGGCTGTGTCGAAGATCCGTTCGTTGTTTGTCTCATTTTCCGTGAACAACAGCGGAGCGTCTCCCTCGCAGTACAAATACCGCTCACCCAGCTGGGCATGGGAGGCCGAGACCACTCTCCAACCGTTTTTGCCCGCGAGCTGCCGCAGAGAAGGTTTCGGTGAACCTGGCCACCAGGTCCAGGTGTTGCGAAACCACAGGCTGGGCAGGAGATGAATTGTAGCCGGCTCAGGTCCGCGATTCACCACGCTGATCCGGACCAATAGATCCTCTGTGCTCTGCTTGGCGTACTCCACGAAGACATCGAAATACCGGTCTTGGTCGAAGACGCCCGTCTCCAGCAGTTCGTACTCCATTTCGTGGCGACCGCGACGTCTGTTCGTCTCGATCAGGTCGACGTAGGGAAACTCCGCCTGTGGATACTTGTACAGGTATTTCATGTACGAGTGTGTCGGCGTGCTGTCGAGGTAAAAGTAGTACTCCTTAACGTCCTCACCGTGGTTGCCTTGGCTGTTTGTCAGGCCGAACATGCGTTCTTTGAGGATCGGGTCTTTGCCGTTCCACAGGGCGAAGCCGAAACATAACAACTGTTGGTCGTCGCTGATGCCCGCGAGACCATCCTCGCCCCAGTGATAGGCGCGGGATCGGGCCTGATCATGACTGAAGTAGTCCCAGGCATTACCATCCTCACTGTAGTCCTCGCGGACCGTACCCCACTGCCGCTCGCTCAGATACGGGCCCCACTTCCTCCAGGGAACCTTTTCCGTGCGAGCTTCTTCGAGCCTGACGGCTTCAGCTGTCACACTTAGCATCAACGTTGCGTTCCCGTGATATACCTGTGCAATTGATCGATAGTGAACGCTTGCCCGGAGATGACCTCGCTCACGAGATCGCCCATCGATACCACCCCATCGAGCTTGCCCTCCTTCAGAACCGGAAGGTGCCGAATATGATGACGAGTCATGAGCTCCATAGCGTCAAGGACCGTCGTCTCAGGAGTCATGGTTACCAAAGAAGCTGTCATGATCTCCTGCACTCGCACGTCTCTGGAGGATTTCCCTTCCAGAACGACCTTGCGTCCATAGTCACGTGCAGAGACGATGCCGACTGGCTGGCCCTCCGAAATGACCAGGACTGCTGCTACATTCTTCGCGGCCATGAGCGCGATGGCATCGTGCACAGTTGCATCAGGAGCGACCGACCAGATCTCATGCCCTTTCCTCTTGAGAACTGAACCGATTGATTCGATTACCATGACTTTCTATCTCCCGCTGAGAAGAACTAGCACGAGTCTGACTGTCAGCCTTGGCGAGACGCGGCAAATGCGACCTCAATTGTTCGGAATGATGACCGCGCGGCCTGGAATCTTACCGTCGTGGAGCAGATGGTACGCCTCACTCGCCCGCTCCAGCGGAAATTGCTCGACCAGCATCCGTATCTTTCCCGCCTGGGCCAGGCTGACGACCTCCATGAGCTCCGGGATCGAGCCCCAATAAGGCGAGGCGACTGAGCATTCTTTCGCCGGGCTATGGAAGTTGACGGGGAGCGCTCCGCCGCCGAGACCGACAATCGTCACATGTCCGAGAACCCGCGAGATCTGCGTCGCCATCTCCAGCGTCGGCTTCACGCCTACCATGTCTAGAACGAGATTGGCGCCCTGTCCGCGGGTGATGTCCTTGATCAGAGTGACGGCACCACTGCCCGAGACCAGCGCCTCGTCGGCACCCATCTTCTTGGCAGTTTCGAGCTTGGCGGGCGAAGTGTCTACCGCGATCACGGTTGCGGCAGCGCTCAACGCTTTCAGCACCTGAATCGCCATCTGGCCGAGACCGCCCGCACCGATCACAACAGCAGTAGACCCTGGTCCGAGCAGGTGGATCGAACGCTTCACCGCGTGATAACTGGTGAGCGCTGCATCGGTGAGAGGTGCAGCCTCACGCGGATCAAGAGTGCCCAACGGGAGAAGGAAGCGCGTGGATGGCACGACCATGTAGTTGGCCATGCCTCCGTCTCGCCCGAGCCCGCCAGCTTTGCCTTGCCCGGGATTCTCGCAGTAGTTCTCCATTCCTACCCGGCAGTTTGCGCAGCTGCCGCAGCCCCAGGGACCATAGACGATCACCGGGTCCCCGACCGCGAACCCCGTCGTGCCAGACCCCAGCTTCTCGACCCAACCCGCGTTCTCATGGCCAAGGGTGAAGGGAAGGGGGAATCCCGGTGTGTTGGCCGGTGTCTCCAATATGTGAAGGTCAGAGTGGCAGGCACCTGCGCCACCAATCTTTATCAGAACCTGTCCCGGCCCTGGCTCGGGCACCGGCACTTCACGGAGTTCGGCCGGCTTCTGCAACTCGACGAACTGGAATGCTTGCATGGCTGCTCCTCAGTCTCTGATCCGGTCGAAGTCGATCAATAGGTGCTGCGGGCCGCGGAAGACATTGCTCTGCCGGTACGGGGGCGGATCAACGACGAGCCGTGGGTTCTCCACGCGGTGCAGAAAGGTCTCCAACGCGAGGTTTACTTCCAGGCGCGCCAGCGGACCGCCGAAACAGGTGTGGATGCCGCTGCCCCAGCCGAAGTGTTCGTTATCCCGGCGTTCCGGATCGAACTTGTTCGGGTTGGGGAACCGCTTCGGATCGCGGTTCGCGGCACCATACATGAGGAAGACCGCGGAACCCTTCGGGATCACCGTCCCACCGATCTCAATGTCGGCCAGAGCGGACCGGCTGGGAAAGAACTGGACCGCTGACTCGACGCGCAGGACCTCCTCGACGGCGGCGGGGATTAGGCCCGGCCGACTGCGCAGAAGCTTCAAGGACCCGGGGTTTCGCAGCACGGTTAGCACACAGTGGGAGATCGTATTGACCGTGGAATCGTGACCTGCGATGAGTAGCAGTCCCGCATTGGACACGGCCTCTTGGGGCGACATGCGTCCGTCCGGACCGTCGTCGTTCA
Source organism: uncultured Acidobacteriaceae bacterium (assembly GCA_963746665.1). Classification (GTDB taxonomy): domain Bacteria; phylum Acidobacteriota; class Terriglobia; order Terriglobales; family Acidobacteriaceae; genus PALSA-350. Next base: position 247,954 of record CAVVBW010000004.1, read on the forward strand.
CCATCTTCGAAAGCATGCTCTCACCAGGCTCTCGGATGAAGCGCTGGATTAGCTCGGTCAGGTACCGCATCAGCGCCGCCGTGCTCTCTTTTCCCTTCGCAGCGCGCGCCTTCCCGTCTTCGGTGGCTGCCTCCGGGCCCATGTCCATCAGGCCCGCCATAAAGTCATGGATCCAGGCGTGAAATGTGGGCTCGTCCTTCAGCGGCACGCCCAGGATCTTGCAAATCACCGCCACCGGAACCGGATAGGCGTAGTCGTCGACGACGTCGAGCCGAGTCTTGCCCTTGGCCTTGTCAAGCAGCTGGTTGCAGAGCCGGTGGATATCCTCCTCCATCTTCGGAATTAGGTCTGGCGTGTGGGGAGGTCCGAAGTGGCGCATCGCCTGGCGGCGCATGCGATCGTGCTCTGGCGGGTCGGACGTGATCATCGTCTTCGCCTTGCCGTACGCCTTCATATGATCGGCCTCAGCCGGAGCCTCGACCGCCAGCCTCGCACTCAACGGACTGTGACTCATGTCGGAGCTCACTCGGGGATCATGGGCTAGCGCCAGGAGTTCCCGGTACCCCGAGACGGCGTAAATGCCATTTGCCACGCGCGCCACCGGCGTTTTCCGGAGCTCGTCGAAGAACGGATATGGGTTGGCGCGATTTTCGAATTTCATAGCCTCCGCGTAGGCAGTCTCTGGCGTCATACGGCTTTCTAGTTCCGCAGCTTCCGCGTAGGCGGTCTTCGGTGTCATGATGTTCCTCCGTCTTCTTTCGTCTTTATCTTCATTTAGGCGGCGCGCTTCGTCTCGCGCACCGGCCCGCGCTTTTTCGGCCGATACTCTGCGCCCCGTTCGTTCGGGTCGTGGCCAGTCAAAACGACATCCGGAACGCCTGTCGGGACGCGCGGATCCGGAAACCGGGCCGGGATTGGCTTCATGTCTCCCGCCTGATCGTAGCCGGGCAGCGGGGGCGGGAACGGAGCCGATCGTTCGATCTGTGCCCCGTAATACTCCAGCCACTTGCCATGATTGAAGGTGACGGCGGCCACGATGCGGCCCTTGCGACCATACGCGGCAGCGAAGCGACGGTCCTTGATGGAGCCTTGCGTAATGACGATCTCATCGCCGAAGGGCCCCACGCCGACGCCCTTGATATTGACGCCGAACTGGCCTGACCAGAAAGAGGGTAGGGGTAGGTGGGGTCGGCGGTCGGCTTCAAGGCTCACCATGTTGTGCCCCGCGACCTTGCCTCCTGAGACGGCATTGTCCCAGTGCTCCAGTACGAGAAACTGGTACTCGTACAACACGTGGGGGGCACGCGCGATGTCACCGGCGACAAAGATGCTGTCGGTCACCACTCCGTTGATGTCGAAGACGCGGCAGCCCGCGTCGCAGGCAACGCCCCAAAAGCCGGTCGCAAGTCCCGCGCCCTCAAGCCATTCGGTGTTGCGGATGGAACCTAGCGAGGCCACCACCACGTCGACGTCGAGAGTGGTTCCATCGGAGAGTCGGGCCCGGCGCACGTGTCCCTTCGCATCTCCCTCCAGCGCTTCGACTGAGACGCCTGTGCGTAGGTCGACTCCGTGGTCTCGCTGCATCTCGGCAGCGATGTCGCCGATCACACCACCGAGAGCGCCGACCAGCGGAGCCTCGGCACGCTCGGCGACGGTAACGGCCAGTCCGAGTTCGCGACAGACCGAGGCCATCTCCGAGCCGATGAAGCCAGCGCCGACGATCAGGACCCGCCCCGGCTTGGCCGCCAAAGCCGCCTCTAGCCGGCCCGAGTCATCGGACGTGCGCAGTGTGAACACTCCCTCCAGCGCGCCTTCCTTCGCGTTGAACCATGGCCGAGAGCGGACGCCGGTCGCGATCAGGAGGCGGTCGAACGGAATCTGGTCGCCATTAGCCAGGCGCACCTGCTTTATTTTCCGGTCGAGACCGGTGGCGGCCACGCCGAGCCGCCACTCCGCATCGACCTTACGCATGCGTGGGAGCTTGGTGTGGTCGGCCCGCACCCATCCCTTAAGCACTTGCTTGGAGAGTGGGGGACGATCGTACGGCTCGTGCTTCTCATCTCCGATGATGGTTAGGCTCCCATTGAACCCCTCGTCGCGCAAAGTTTCGGCGGCGCGGAGCCCAGCCAGAGAGGCGCCGACGATAACAATCCTGCCGTTAGTCTTGAATTCCGTTACCAGGTCTGCTACGAGTGCCGCAGTTTTCACGCTTTTTCTCCTTTCTCGTCTAGCCGGTCCACGATAATCGCCTGCACCGGGCAAGACGCCGCGGCCCGCAGGACGCGGAGGCGCTGCGCATCGTCCGGGTTTGGATCGTACATCAGCGCCTCTTCTCCATGTAGCTGGAGAACGTCCGGTGCGAGAGGGACGCATTGCGCGTATCCTTGGCACCGATTCAGGTCAACCACGATTCGCATATCTTATGCACTCCTTCGACTATGTTCTTTCAACACAAGAAAACTAGCGCTCCTGCGCACCTTGCAACTACTGGCAGAAGTAACAGACAGAACCGAAAAACATCGTTGCTTCAGGAGTTTTCGATGTCTGAACGAGCTCTATGCCGAGGTCACGAAGCTGTTAAACCTGACAGTACCTAATCGAGCCGAGTTCACATAATCTGAATTCGCTTTGTCAATCTGCGTCACACCACTGCGCTTTTCCCACGACAAGCTACGGATCCATATCAACTAATGAGAGAAGGCAAGCTCAAGGAACCCGTGGCCAGATACGAACGAGTGACACTAGCGGGGAGGCTGAGACTCATGGGAGAAAAACTCATCAGTGCTGACGAAGCGCTGCGCAAGCTTCTCGAGGGCAATGGACGTTTCGTAAGAGGGCAACTTGGGCGCCCGCGGTGAAGCCCAGAGAATTTTCGCGAACTTGCAGAAGCCCAGTATCCCAAGGCAGTCATTGTCAGCTGTGCGGATTCCCGAGTGGCGCCGGAAATCTTGCTTGATGTGGGTGTGGGCGACATTTTTGTCGTACGTGTCGCCGGCAATGTGGTAAGCGGCGCCGGCGTGACGGTCAAGGGCAGCATTGAGTACGCGGTCGCAGAACTGAATGTACCTCTAATCGTGATCCTGGGTCACAGCGGCTGCGGCGCGGTTAAGGCTGCCATGAACCACATTGAAGCCAAGGATTCGCTATCGGGAGCGATCAATGGCTGGTTGAACTTATCAAGCCCGCCGTCGCTCAGAGTGAGGGAGAACCCGGCGACCTGCTTGAAAATGCGATTCGGAAGAATGTGGAGATCGGCATTGAGCGGCTCAAGGAACTTCAGCCGATCCTGGCGCCGCGGGTTAAGGGCGGCCGGCTGAAAGTGGTGGGCGCCCTGTATGACCTGCGAGCACGTGTGGTGACGATGGTGGAAACTCCTGCTTAATTCCTTCCGGAGGAAGAACGATGAAGAGAAGCCAGATAGCGTCATTGATATTTATGTTCGTGGCGGTTATTGGCAATGCGGGATGACGCGCTGAGAAAGGCACCTTTAACCGTCGTTATAGCGCTCATGACGTTCTTCCCTATGACCGCGCGCGCTCAATCGCCGCGCGACTATCTCAACACCCCCGTAGATGCAGCCGTGCTTCAACTCGATTTCTTGAACACCAACACGGAGAACGCATCCGACTCGGACCTTCCCTTGCCGAACAACGTGGCGATCAGCCGCATCGGGTCGGCCAGCCTCCTGTGGTCGTTTCCACTGGCCGGCAGATACGGCGGTGTGGCGCTGACTGGGGGCTACATCAAGGTCAAGGTCACGGGGCCTCTCGGCCAGATAGTAACGACGGGATTCAGCGACCCAAGCATGACCTTCCATGCAAATATTTTCGGAGCTCCAGCGCTCCGTGGGGATCAGTTTGCTCAGGCGATTCCGCAGTCATACATGAGCGTTCACCTTACAATTAACGCTCCACTCGGCTCCTACGATAGCAATTCCCCAGTGAATACGGGAGCGAATCGCTGGTCCTTCTACCCTCTTGTGAATCTGGACATCACCCGGGATAAGGGCGTGTCATGGATCGACCTGTACGCCGCGGGACGTTTCTTTACGAACAATAATGCGTTCCAGGGAAGCAATCAGTTCTCGCAAAATCCGCTGGGGATATTCTCGGCATTTTACAGTCACAATATCGGCAAGCGATGGTGGGCAGGAATCGGCGCCAGCTACGACAATGGCGGCGAGACGTACATCAATAGTATTTCGCAGCACAACGCTGCCAACGGCTTTCGACCCAGCTTCTCTATTAGCAGGGCGAGGACGATCTGGAAATACCGGCTCACCCTGAAATACGAACTCACGGGAACGACGCCGACTGCTTCGCCCACGAACTCGGTGTTGTCGCTCCGGACGGCCATCCCGCTTTTCTAGAGCATTTTCAGTTACGTCCCACAAATCAGCCAATCCGGTCGTGGCGTTTCCTCAGGACAAGACACACTTCGCATGTGCGGAGTAGAAGTGAAAAGGCGTTAAGTGCCGGGGTGCGCCTGCAGCAACGGTAGTCGACCGCGATCACGGCTGTGCCTCGAACACCGGCTGGTGCCGAAAATTCGCAAACAGGATATACATACTAATCATCAGCGCCCACAGCGGAAAGACCAGCGGAGCCCAGCCGAAACGCCCGATGCTCAGGAGCAGAAAAAGCGCTAGCACGTAGCCGAGAAACGCCATCCAGCGCGGAAAAATCCCGATGCGGATCGCGAGCGTGCAGGTCGAAAGCATGAAGACTCCCGCCATCCTTAGCCCGTAGACGTTGGCTAACTGGTAGGCCGTGGCGCGGCCGAACGCATAGGTGCCGGAGTCCATCAGGGTTCCGGGAATTGCTTCATAAGCCATGATGAGACCACCTGTAACCGCGGAAGAGGCAAAGATTATGGCGAGAAACAACAGCCCGCTGCCGAGGAAGACGGTGGCTAAAAAGCGGTCTTCTTTTGCCCCCATCCGGTCGCGTAGCACGCCCATGAACCACAGGAAGGCAATTCCGGCGAAGGGCAGCAGGCTCAAGGCGAGACCGACGGACTGCGCACTATGGGCAAGCCAAGTTCCTGGATCCCGCGGACTGTCGGGAATGGAAATCCGGAGAAGCACCACACTAAGGATGAGCAAGATCGAGAACAGAATACCGGCGATCGCACCGGCACGCGGAGCCTTCAGTTGGGCAGCGATAACAGCTTGCTTCACCTCTTCCATCATTTCCTCCATGCGCTGTTTTCGCTGCTACCATCGTGGGGAACTTAAAGAAAGATGATGCCCTCAATCAAGCGTGAAAATGGCGGTATAGGGTGCCGATCGCACCGACGCACGGCCTCTAAGCCGGTCCAGATGCCGGGGTTGACCCGGCCGTCATCGCTGTTTCCTATTCTTGGCCAGGGCGCGTGGTTTTGCGAAGGAACAGATCGCATAAGTCGCAGTCCGTCGGAGAATAGGGCCCTAGCCTCGGCAAGACAACTGTCACTTCCGACAGTACCTATCCGAGTGCGAACATTGGCTCAGGCAGCCCAGTTGCTTGCCATCAAGCCCTTTTACCCCGCTTCTAGGGAGATCGTCGGGCAAATTGGGCTCTCTTCCCTTCCCGGCCTCACAAGGGTGTCTCAGTCCGCAGTACCAAGAATGCAACTGCACGAGGAGCCCTCAGCTAATTGATAATGAAGGTAGTCGCTTAGGGGGTTCTCAATTCCTCAGGTAACGATCAAAACTGGCCTGACGACGCTCGACGGGCGCGAAGAATTGCTCACCGAATATCTCTGCGACCACCCAGGCTGTCCTAATATTGCAACTCAGGTGCTCGGATGCGTGCCGGAACTCCGCCTTGTCGCTGTTGTTTGCGGAGAGCACGCACCAAAGCCCCGGTCCTAACAACTACTTCTCAAAAGACATTCGCTCGGCCGGCTTTGGCTCAAGGACGGAACTGCCGCGGCGCCAGCATAGGCGATCGGCGAACCCATCACCTGTCCATTGTGACAGTTGGTTTGGTTAAGCGTGAGTCCTATTCTGGCCCGGCAGGTGAGACGCGTGCGCGCCCGGTTCTCTTCCTCGTCGCGCGACCATTCCAAATTCTCCAAACGGAAGGAAGCCCCTCTCGATGAATGACCAGGACAAGATTCAACGAACAGTTCTGCCCATCCCCGATCAGCCGCGCAAAGGCCTGGTCACGTATGATGCGAAGGATCCGGAGACCAAATTCCCGCCCATCACTCAGTTGCGCCCACCCAAGGGTGCCCCAAACATCCTGATCGTCTTGATTGACGATGCGGGCTTTGGATCCTCGAGCGCCTTTGGCGGCCCATGTAACACGCCGACGGCGGAACAGTTAGCGGCTGGTGGCCTGAAATACAATCGCTTTCACACCACAGCGCTGTGCTCGCCGACGCGACAGGCAATGTTGACCGGCCGAAACCACCACTCGGTTGGCATGGGCGGAATTACCGAGATCGCCACCAGTTCCCCCGGCTATAACTCGATTCTCCCGAACACCTGCGCGCCACTCGCCCGTACCCTCAAGCTCAATGGGTATGCGACGGCGCAGTTTGGCAAGTGCCATGAGGTGCCGGTTTGGGAGACCAGCCCGGCTGGTCCCTTCGATGCTTGGCCCACCGGGGGAGGCGGATTCGAATACTTCTACGGGTTCATCGGCGGCGAAGCGAATCAATGGTATCCATCGCTCTATGAAGGCACCACACCGATCGAGGTCAAGAAGACTCCCGAAGAGGGCTACCACTTGATGGAGGACATGACGGACAAGGCCATCAACTGGATTGGGCAACAGAAGGCGCTCATTCCCGATAAGCCATTCTTCGTCTACTTCGCGCCGGGTGCGACCCATGCCCCGCACCACGTTCCGAAGGAATGGGCGGATAAGTACAAGGGCAAGTTTGATCAGGGCTGGGATAAGCTCCGCGAAGAGATCTTCGCCCGCCAGAAGACCTTGGGTGTCATTCCGCAAGATTGTCAACTCACGCAAAGGCACAAAGAAATCCCGGCGTGGGATGAAATGGCCGCCGCCCTCAAGCCCGTGCTCACACGGGAGATGGAGGTTTACGCCGGGTTCATGGAGTATACCGATCACCATGTCGGTCGATTAGTGGATTCGCTGAAAAAGCTCAATCTATTCGATGACACACTGATCTACTACATCATCGGCGACAATGGCGCCTCAGCCGAGGGCACGCTAACGGCACATACAACGAGATGAATCAGTCTCAACGGCGCGTCCGCACTGGAGACACCCGAGTTCCTAATGGCGCGGCTGGACAAGCTGGGCGGCCCAGAATCTTACAATCACTACGCTGTCGGCTGGGCGCACGCCTTGGATACGCCGTACCAGTGGACCAAGCAAGTCGCGTCGCATTGGGGTGGAACGCGCAACGGAACGATCGTCCACTGGCCCAAAGGAATCACAAACGAAAGGCGAGATCCGCAGCCAGTTCCATCACGTGATCGACGTGGCGTCGACAATCCTGGAGGCGGCTGGTCTGCCCGAACCCGCCTTTGTAAATGGGGTCCAGCAGAAGCCTTTTGAGGGCGTCAGCATGGCGTACTCATTCAACGACTCCAAGGCAGCCGAGCGGCACGAGACACAGTACTTCGAGATGTTCGGCAACCGCGGGATCTACCACAAGGGCTGGACCGCGGTTACGCGACACAGTACGCCCTGGCTCCTCGGGGGCGAGAAAATCCCGGAATTCGACGACGACAACTGGGAGCTCTACGACACCAGTAAAGACTGGAGCCAGGCGAACAACCTGGCTGAGCAGATGCCTGAAAAGCTGCACGAACTGCAGCGGCTGTGGCTTATAGAGGCGGTACGCCACAACGTACTACCTCTCGATGACCGGAGGGTGGAACGAATAAACTCAGATTTTGCCGGCCGGCCGGTGCTGATCAAGGGCAACTCCCAAATTCTATTCGGCAGCATGGGGCGCCTGTCTGAAAACTCGACCCTCAATCTCAAAAACAAGTCCCATTCCGTGACCGCCGAGATCGTGGTGCCCACAACCGGGGCTGAGGGAGTCATCGTCGCCCAAGGCGGCAACGCTGGTGGCTGGAGCCTCTACGCGAAGGGAGGCAAGCTCAAATACTGTTACAACTTCTTCGGCATCCACTACTTCTACGCCGAATCCAGCAATGCGTTGTCTCCGGGTGAGCATCAGGTGCGCATCGAGTTTGCCTACGCTGGTGGTGGACTGGGCAAGGGTGGCACCGCAACCTTATACGTGGATGGCAAAAAAGTTGGCGAGGGCAAGGTCGGCGCCACCGAACCCATGCTCTTCTCCGCCGATGATGGCTGCGACGTGGGGGTGGACACGGGCGCACCTGTCTCACCGGACTATGGGGCTCGCGGGAATGAGTTTTCAGGTCGCGTCAAGGGCGTCCAACTCGCCATTGCCGAGGACGCTGCAAGCCTCGATCACCTCATATCGCCGGAGGAAGCTATTCGCATCGCTATGGCAAGGCAGTAAAAGGATCGCATTGCCGCCTGACCACCTCTCGAAGAGATGCGGTGGACAGCGCTTCAAAATCGTGTGCCGGAACGTTTGGGCCTATCTCATTGCAACGACCCGCTTCGAAGACAGGTCCTACGCGGCATCATCGAGTGCTTCGGGCTTATAAGACAGCCGCTATCCGCACTTCCAGTAGCCAAGAAAGCGAACTCCATCTTCGCTTCTCGCATTGCGCGGTCAAAGCTGAAGCGTGAATCTAGGTCAATAGTGAATTAGACACAAAGCTGTGGCCCTTCAGCGCCTGCTGAATTGCAAAAACTAAATCAGTCGAGAGACAGCGCTTGGTAACGTAACCAGTGGCTCCCGCAGACAACGCCGCGGCTACAAAGTCCCGGTCTTCATGAATGGTTAGGAATACGATCTTGACTCGGGAATTTGTCCTCTGGATACGTCTTGCAGCTTGGAGCCCGTTTAGGAGGGGCATCGAAATATCGGTCACGATAACGTCGGGGTCTAACTCTCGAACGGCACTCACAGCTTGATTGCCATTCTCCACTACCAGAACGATCTCGAACTCGCCACCGAGTATTCCGCGAATTTTTGCGATCACCTCCGGATGGTCATCGGCTAGCACTACTCGAATTTTATCCACGGTGATCCCTTCGGTGGCCCAACACTCCAGACAACAATTGCATCTAAATCATTCTCGTTGCGTGAATACTTGCCTACTGTCACCTGAGACAGTACCGAAGGCAACAACTGTTTGGAATGCTGCTTCTCAGGCCGAGGTCATTCCATGCCGCATGGCATACTTGACAAGGTCCGAGTTCGTTGTGATACCTAACTCCTCCATGATTTGGTATTTGTGAAACCGTACTGTACGATGGGCAATCTCTAGAGCGTAAGCGATCTCTTTCATGGAGTGACCCTCCGCAAGCATTTGCAGGACTTCACGCTGCCGGCTGGTGAGTTGCTTCGGGGCCAGCGCCCTGGGGTCCCGGATGAACCTGTCTTCCATAGCGCGGCGAATCTGCGGAGTCACGTATGAAACTCCTCTCACTGCGTCGTCGACGGCCTGCAATAGCTCGCTAGGCCCCGAGGTTTTAAGCAGATAGGCTACGGCCCCAGCCCGAAACGCTTCCGCGGCAATGTAGGAATCAGATTCCATGGTGAGGAAAATCATCTTCACGTGAGGCATTCTTTTCTTTAACTCTCGCGCGGCATCCAGGCCATTCAGCAAGGGCATTCCAATGTCCAGAAGCACGACGTTCGGCCTGAGCTCATCGGCCGCTTTCAGTAACGCGCGGCCGTCTTCAACAGTACCTACGACTTCGTAATGAGGTTCCAGCAATTTCGCCAGACCCGCGCAAATCATCACGTGGTCGTCGGCCAACAATATACGTATCCTTCCCATCTCATCCTCCCCCCAAGCTTGCGCTCTCCGAGCTTGATACTGACGGAGTTTCGGCAGCAGCTGCCGAAGACTCCATTTCTGCGACCAAGGGCACACGAATCACAATTCTTGTTCCACCACTCACTTTCGACGTGACGCTGAAGATGCCGTGAACCAGATGAGCTCGCTCCTCCATGCTGACGAGCCCCAATCCCTTGCCCCACTTTGCTTGCTCCGGATCGAACCCCGCACCTTTGTCACTTACTTCAAGCTCGACCTCAGCTGCCGTACCTTGCAAACTCACAAAAAAGTGGCGTACGCCGCTATGTTTTAGGGCATTCCGCAACGCCTCCTGTGTGACTCGAAACAGAGAAAGGGAAACTTCTCTGGACAGAAAGTCTGGAACGTTTTTTTCGGCGAACTGGACGCTCACTTCATGCTGCTGAGAGAATTCGCGACAGAAACTCCTGATAGCAGCTGCCAAGCCGAGATACTCCAGCTTCGATGAGTGGAGTTTGTGGGACAAAGCCTGAACATCGCTGGCGATTTCCGCACAATGTCTCCGAATGTCCTCGATCTTAGGATTCGGCGATCCGTTTGAGCCATTCGAAACCCGATTTACCTGTTCAAGTTCCATTGAGAGGACGGCAAGCCTTTGACAGATGTCGTCATGAAGTTCTCTGGCTATCCGGCTGCGTTCTTCTTCCTGAGCTTCGATCAATTTGCCCCCGATTTTCTCGAGAGCGTCCCGTGCCAGTTTCTGGTCTGTGATGTCAACCGCCGAGCCAATGAACCCGGCAAATGCGCCATCCCCGTTGATCCGCGGCGCCGCGATATCCAGCATCCATCGATACACTCCATCGCGCCGGCGAAGCCGATATTCCTTGGCAAGACCTTTCTGCTGTTCGAGCGCATTTTCATTTACCGTCCGGACGCTCTGCAGGTCGTCCGGGTGTATGAATGCCGACCATGCGTCCAATGAACCCGCTGCCGGATCAAGACCAGTAAAGTCAATCCACCTGTCATTTAAATAGGTGACCTCGCCTTCCCGGTCGCACATCCAGATCAGGGCGGGGGTGGTATTCGCCATCAGGCGGAAACGCTTTTCACTTTCAAGCAGCCTGAGCTCGCTTTTCCGTTCGCGCGTTCGTCTGACAAGCAATGCAATGATCATCAACGCCTGAACGAGAATCAGTATGAGCGCGGGAATAGCATACTTTCTGTAACGTTGCCAGGGGGTTGGCCGGCGATACGAGACTATCGTGCCATGCGGGAGCGCTGGCTCCGGAATGTGCCAACGGCGAAGCTGGCGCCAGTCCACGTGAGCGACCGCCGAGGGGCCGCTCATGACGGGAATACTATCTGGAGTCTCGCCGGAAAGGACCCGCGCGGCCACTTCGCCTGCGTCCGTTTCCTGTTCAGCTGAGTCGGGGTACACTCCGCCAATGACCCCGTGACCTAGGCAGCGGTTAAAGAGGCAATAAGTCTCGAACTGCTGAGCGATGGTGGAGACGATTTCATAGGTCCCCATCACCGGCTGGGCTTCCTCCTCCGGTACCTCCTGGAAGAAGACAATGGTCCGCGGAGGAAGCGCCGAGACTTGCTTTAGCAGTTGATCCGGCGCCAGCCCAGGTAGATCGATTACGTTCAACTTGGGTTGGTTCCGCAGGAGGTCTTGATCGATTCCTGCCCCCCAATATCGATCGATTTCCGCTGTTCCAACGACCACCGCTACATTCCTGGTGCCAGGCTGAAGATGAAGCGCCAAATCGATCGTGCCCTGAAGATCGACGTTCATCGTGACTCCGGTCACACCTGGCCACAGCTTCTGGCCTTCAAGTCTCCTGGGAGCAACAGATGAGAAGACTATGGGTGTGCCAGGAAATAGCTCCTGGCGATGATCCACGGCGAATCGCAGCGCCGGGTAGAAGACGGCAATCACAAGATCAATCTTCTTGCCGTCATAGACGCTAGCCAGAGATTCGGCCACAGCCTTTTCGTAGCCAGGGGCGTCGAAACGCCCCGCTCCTAGATATTCCACGTGGAAGTCCACAGGCGTGCCCACACGAGATCGCGTTGTTGACTTCAAAATCTCCAAATCATCCTGCTGAGCCCTGAGGTCGGTAAAGCTATACAAAACCAGGACCGTCTTGGGGGGCGACGCATCAGCAGCAAAGGAGAGATGGGCAGACGCAACCAGGACGAAAACGCAAAGGATCAAAGACCTGCGCATCCCAAGACACCTCGTGCCGCCGAAGTTGCAGTGTCGACCGAGGCCCCCGACAACCCGTGCTCTCTCCTGCATAAGCCTCTCGATAAGGAAGACCCGATCGCCGATGTTTTTATAGGTTCGCCCGGAGATAGTCCTGAAGCGGCTTTAAGGGTAATCTTCCGGTCCAAGATGAGGACCTGGCATTATTAGCAGCGGACCAAACGAAAATATCACGGGATGCAGACTCCGGTCCGCGAGATTGTTTAGGATGTCAAGCACCCCCGAAATAACCGCCAAGGCCTCTCAGTGAGACCTCGCAGGCGTCCGTGGCCCATGTTCCTGCGCCGCCGAAGTTGCCGCAGCCGCGGCGGAACTTGCGACGAGCACGCACCCGACCATCCGCTCTGATACCCGCTTCCCGGAGAAACCGATTTCACTACGTGGGTTGTCGCTGATTGGGTAGGTCGCCCGTTGCCCAAGACCAGCAGTACGCAAGGCCGCGACCTGACAGTTGTGACAGTTGTTTCGAAAAGCCGAGATTCCTACTCTGTTACCGCAATGTGCCGCCAGTGTGTCTGACCCTCTCTGTCATTGTCTTCCCGACCCGGAAGGCTTGGCCCGGTGGGGTTCTCGCGGCCGGAAGAGGGTTAGATATTGAAGTACAGTGAAATCACCTTGGCAGGTGCCGCGCAAGCTGCCGTCAAACGAAGTCCTTTAGCCCTCACTCTTTTTCGCCTCTGCGCGCTGGCGCTCGGGGCAGAAGATGCTCCTGCTGGCGTGCAAGGAACTGAGGTTGCCACGGAGGAGACGCCAGCCGTAGCAACCAATACCGACGCACTGAGAAATGCAGCCCAAAATCCGGAGGCCAACCTCATCAACGTTCCCATCCAATCAAATCTCAACTTCAATGTCGGACCGGCGGACCGCACTCAGAATGTTCTGAACATTCAGTTTCTCCTCCAGTGGTTCGTCAACTACACCATGAAGTAGGTCTGGTACCTGACGACCTCGCCCATCATCACCCCAAATTGGAGGGCAACCAGCGGCGGCGTGTGGACCGTGCCGTTCGGTGCCGGCGTGTCACGTAGTCATAACGGACGCAGATCGTGGTCTGGGCCTTCGTGCGTTTCAGCCGATGCCCTGTCATAAGAGACAGTATCCACCTTCATCAATGCACTCTAAGCTGTTGGGGTTCCATAGAGTGCACTCATAGCCGGGCCAACCTCCTAGCTCAGACTCGAGCGAACCCGATCGGCGTCGTGGGCGGTGGTTGGCCCACATTTTCCATGGAGGATGAGAGATGAAGCAGCAAAAAGCAGCTTGGATCCTGGTACTCGCGTTGCTGGGTTTCGCCCCTGCCGCGCGGGCCCAAACCGGCGAGCAAGCCGCAATATCGCCGACCTCAGATGCTCAAAATATCCAAGAATACATTGATCTCCTCCGCTCCGATGTCCGGCAGCAAAAAGCCGAGATGGTAGGAGCAGTGATGCAGCTAAGCGCCGCCGATGCAGCAAAATTCTGGCCCATCTATAGCGAGTACGACGCAGAATTGACCAACCTGAATGACCTACGAATGGCGAATATTCAAGAGTATGCGCGTACATACGATCAGATGACAGATGGAAAGGCGGACGAGCTGGTTCAGAAAGCGCTGTCTTACCGCAAGCAGCGATCCGACCTTTTGGCAAAAACTTACGAGCAGGTTAAGCAGGCGCTAGGTGCAACTACAGCAGCTCGCTTTATCCAGGTCGAAGATCAGTTACTTTTGATAATCGACCTTCAAATCGATTCTTCATTGCCGGTGGTTGGGCAAAGCTCATAGGTTCCGAAAAGAGGAGACAGGAAATGCGAATGGGAATGATTCAGGCCACGACACTCCTGGCGGGGCTGGCAACTGCCATGACGGTGATGACCGCCGCAGCGCAGAACACGAAAAAGGTCACAGTGCCCGCAGGTACGCGGATCCTGATACGAATGGCCGATTCCATAGATTCCAGTAAACAGAAGGCGGGGTATCGGTTCACCGCCAGCCTGGAAACAAATCTGCAAGCCGACAATGTGGTGGTGGCCCAAAGAGGCACCCCCGTGTATGGCGTTCTGGCTTCAGCTTCATCGGCCGGAAAGATGAAAGGCAGTTCCGAACTCGGACTGGAGCTGACTGACATCGTGATCAACGGCACATCCTATCCACTGCTGACCAGCGCGTATGAGATTAAAGGAAGCGGAGAAGGCTCGAATACAACGAAAAAGGTTGTCGGCGGCGTGGGACTGGGCGCGCTGATCGGCGGGATAGCAGGAGGAGGAAAAGGAGCTGGCATTGGCGCGCTCGCCGGCGCTGGCGCTGGAACAGCTGTCGCCGCCACCAAAAAGGGGCAGCAGCTCTCGATTCCCAGCGAATCTCTGCTCGAGTTCCGGCTGGCACAACCGGTAGCACTGCCGCTTGGCGGGTAGACAGAGCCGGGTGGACCGGCCTTGTTGCAAAATTGATCGAAATGTTCGGCCGCGTTGACGGACAGCAGCTCCTGGATGCCGGCGAAGCCGGCGGCTTTCTCAAGGAGCAAATCGAAAAGGCAGAAGTTGTGGCGGACTGACAAACTGAACACTCGACAGAGTGGTGCAAGCCTCGATGAAGAAGATAAAGATTCGGGTGGCCGGCTATGTCCTTGCTAAGAAAGAACCGACAGGGTGTAGGCCGGTTGCCCAAGCCGAATTACATCCTTAACTTAGTTCTTACCATCCTCTTACTCGGAGTCGGAGCTGTATCTTCGCCTGCCCAACTTCCACACATTCCGGCTCCGGCCCCCAAGGTTGAACCTGCGGCGCCGTTGGATCCGCTGGGACGCCAAACGCCTCGCAGTTCGATGATGGGCTTCTTGAAATACGAAACAAGGGGAGACTACACAACCGCTGCTCGTTTCCTGCAGCTTCCGCCCGGCCAAACTCTGGAACAACTCATCAAGGAATTTCGGCTGTTATATCCGGACTTCGAAGGCGGCATTAACCTGCTCAGCGATGATCCGAACGGCACCGTGGAAGCCGGACTTCCGCCTGGCGAGGTACGTGCCGGTGTAGTGACGGTAGGTGGCGCGACGGCAGACATGATTCTGGTGCGGGTGGACGATCCTGAGGCGGGGAAAATCTGGCTGATTTCGCGCGGGTCGCTGGAGAGTATCCCGAAGCTCTACGCCCGGCTGGAGAGCGAAAAACCGACCGAAGCCAGTCGAATCAGGCTTGCTCTACTAAGCGGTCCCGTAATCTTGGGGATGTCATCTACGCAATGGCTCTGCTGGCTACTCTCAATCCCGCTCGCGTGGTTACTAGCCTGGCTGTTGACTTTTTTGTTGAGCGCACCCAGGCGAGCCTGGTGTAAGCTGCGCCAACTTTCTTTCCGCACCGTCTGGGATACACCACTTGGCATGCCGCTCAGGTGCATGATTGCCATCCTGCTGCACGGCTTGTTCGTGTACCTGCTGCAGCCGCCGATTCTGTACCGCGTCTACTATGTTCGTTTATTGGCAGCCATGCTGGCGGCGTGTTTCGGTTGGCTCGCGAGCAGGCTCTCCGATCAGGGCTTCGACCACGCGTTGAACAAGACGCGCGCGCGCCGCGGGGGTGGGGAGTCGATCCTGATTCTGATGCGAAGGATGAATCATGTCGGTATATTGATCATCGCCTTGCTCGTCGCGGTTGCATGCCTTGGACTCAACGTAACTACCGCGCTCGCCGGACTCGGTATCGGGGGTCTGGCGGTAGCGCTGGCGGCACAAAAAACACTGGAAAATCTCATAGGTGGGATCTCGTTGCTAATGGACAAAGCAGTGCAGGTTGGTGATCTTTGCAAGATCGGCGACCGAATTGGCACTGTTGACGATATCGGCCTTCGCTCTCTGAAACTCCGAACGCTCGACCAGAATCTGCTGGTTGTTCCTAACGGCCTGCTCGCGCAAATACAGTTCGAAAACATGAAGGCCCGCCCCAAATTGCTTCTACAACAAACTTTCTTGCTGCGGATTGAAACCCAGGTTGAACAACTGCGGTTTGTACTGGATGGCGTGCAGAGGATGCTGAATGAAAACCCCGCGATCGAATCCGGAAGCTCGAGATTCCGGGTAACCAATTTCGCCGGCGCGGCATTCGAATTGGAGTTGTTTGCGTTTGGCAAGACGGGCGACTGGCGAGAGTTCACCGGCATTCGCCAGGAGATCATATTGAAGATAGCTGGAATCGTTGAGGCTGCCGGTACAAGGTTTGCAGCGCCCACACACCTGACGTACCTATCCACAGACGCAGGCGTCAACGCAGAAAGGGCGAATGATATTGTGCGTCGCGTTGCCGAACTCCGGGCTAACGACGCGTTCCGAGTTCCAGGCGAAGTACAAACCGCATCGAAATAATGAAGGAGCGCTATTGGCGGGCGCGACTTGAGTCACCCCTCCAGGTGAAGACAAGCTATGAATACCCCGTTTGCGGCGTTGCTAAGAGATCGGAAGCCACGATTCCTTGAAGGGGTGGACGTTCCTGATATCAAAACGATCCTCGCGGCCGGAACTCAGCGGTGCTTCTCAGCAAATTCCGTGATCGTAAATCAAGGATATCCTGCCGGGTATTTATTTCTGCTCCTGACTGGCCGTGCCCGCCGTTTCTTCCTGACGGAAGATGGCCAAAAGATTATTCTTCTTCGCATCCCGCCGGGAGATGTGTTCGGTGAAGCGGTAATGCTGGCTAGACCTGCGGAGTACCTTGTCAGTACAGAAGCGACCACGAACAGCACCACGCTGGTTTGGAGTCGTAACACAATCCGCAGCCTATGTGAGCAATATCCAAGGTTATTGGAAAACGCTTTGCTAATCGCGTTCGATTATCTCGCGGCTTATCGGGCGGCTCACGCCTCTTTGATCTGCGATTCTGCCCCGCGGCGCCTTGCTCAGGTCCTGGCTAACTTGGCCGGCGGAATTGGCCAGAAGATTCCAGGAGGCGTCGAACTCGACGTCAGGAATGATGAATTGGCCAATGAGGCCAATATTTCTGTGTTCACTGCAAGCCGTCTGTTGAGCGCGTGGCAACGCAAGGGCATTCTCGTGAAGCGCCGGGGAAAGATCTTGCTTCGCTTTCCTGAGCGGCTGTTGCGGCAGGACATTACCACCTCTGCCTCATTGGTTCCTTAGAACACCCTTGTTTGAGCGCCCAAGCCAAAACTGCGGAGCAGGGCTTTTGTTGCACAAAATCTCTCCTGATTGCTCGAGAGCAACGACCCGGCCGTACCCTGCTGTAATCCTCTGACGTGATGAGTTTGTCGAAGCAGAAGAGACCTATTGTGACCTCTAAAACAGCTGTACCGGTGGATACTTCGACGGAAATGAAAGTTCTGCAAGAAAAAACAGTTGGTTTCCCCTCTTCTACTGGCCAGCTTTTCAACGGGTATTTTTCTTCGGCACGAAGCTGGAAGTTTCGCAAGAGCGACCTGATCGATGGCCGCGGCCGGCGGCTCTTCGAGACCACCGCCATGGCTTGCAATGCGGATGCCTATCCCTTCCAAATCCCCTTAGAAGCTAGGACCGGACCTGAGGTGCAGGCAGACGGCCACTGCATGCTGATGTTGTCTTCCTATGACTATTTGGGCCTGATCGGTGATCCGCGTATCGACGGCGCAGCAATCGAGGCCATCAAGAAGTATGGTACGGGCACCGGGGGCGCCCGCCTGCTTACGGGAACGACGGATGAGCACCAGCGGATGGAGCAGGATCTCGCAGCCTTTCGAGGGACAGAGGCGGCTATTACCTTCAGTTCTGGCTACGCGGCCAATGTCGCCGTAATCGGGGCGCTCTTCGGGGCAACGGATCGCGTCATTATAGATACGCTCTGCCATCGCAGCCTAACCGATTCTTGTCGATTCGCCGGTGTCCAGTTGCAGCGTTTCCAGCACAACAATCTGGCGTCGCTATGGCAAGAGATCCAAAACGGGCCGCCGGCCAACCGCACTCTCATCATTACCGAGGGCGTATTTTCGATGGACGGCGACATTTGCCCTCTACCGGAGATCATCGAGATCAAGAAGGAATTCGGCTGCTTCCTGTTAGTGGATGACTCGCATGCCACCGGAGTGTTGGGAGCCCATGGCCGCGGTGTCGATGAACACTTCGGCATTGCCGCAAATGAGGTTGATATCTGGACGGGTTCGCTGGCTAAGGCAATTCCCTCCACCGGGGGATTTGTCGCGGGTTCGCAAGAGCTGGCCATCTTTTTGCAACACGCGTCGTCGCCTTACATTTTTTCCGCCGCGTTGAACCCGGCGTCGGTGGCGGCGATCCGTGAAGGATTAATGATTCTCTCGCAGGAACCTGAGCGCGTGGCAAGAATCGAGCAGAACGCCAACTTCCTGCGTAGCGGCCTGCGCAATCTGGGCTATGACACCGGCCTCTCCCAGACTGCCGTTATACCCGTCATTCTGAAGGACGAGGTGACAACTGCACTTTTCGCGCGACGGCTCCGCGATCACGGTATCCTGGCCGCTCCGGTTCTGTTTCCAGCGGTGCCGCAAGGTTCGGCGCGGCTCCGACTCTGTGTTACAGCCGCGCACACACCAGCCCATTTGGAATTCGCTCTCGACGTGTTTAAGAAGATGGGCAATACGAGCGAATTGCAGTAGAAATCCGCTCTTATGGATCCAATCGATCCCGGACCGGAAATAGGCTACAGCGTAGCGGATCTATCCATATAAAGCCGCCGGGTAATCCACTTCAAGTCACAACCCGACCCCTGAAACCGGAGCGATGTCTACTATGACCTTGAAAACAGCTGCAATGTTGGATAGTTCGACGGGAGGGCAAGGTATGCGAGGGCGCAGTTGGTTTTCCCTCTTCCTCTGGCCAGCTCTTCGACGGATACTTCACCTGAACGAGAAACTGGAAATTTGTCAACAGCGGGCTGACTCATGCCAGCTACCAGCGACTCTCAGCTCAAAGAAACCGAATGATAACGTGTTCGCGTTCACTGTGTCCCGGATCATCATAGAAACGCAGA
The DNA here is from genome assembly GCA_963746665.1 of uncultured Acidobacteriaceae bacterium. Classification (GTDB taxonomy): domain Bacteria; phylum Acidobacteriota; class Terriglobia; order Terriglobales; family Acidobacteriaceae; genus PALSA-350. Next base: position 267,018 of record CAVVBW010000004.1, read on the forward strand.
TTGAGCATTGGATTCGGTGGACCCTGGAGAGCAACATTGCTTTGGCAGCCGCGCTAAAGCGACTGCGGGATTCCTACGAGCTACTCCAGGCAGGAAAACCTACAAGAGATGTTGAGAAGATCCTGGCGCAAGTTGACGCTGCGCTGATGACTGTCGAGAAGAGCAGCGTTTAGCTCGAGGCTTCGTCTCTGCGAAGTCACAATATCGCTGATTCAGTTCGCGGCCGACAAATCCCCTCTATATTTACGACAGGCTATTCGCCGCACCGAACAGACTCACCTTCATCGGTGGGTCATCTTCGTTCCGCCCGCATCTCCAACAACGTTAGAGCATCGTTGCCGCGGTTCCAGACTGCGAACATGTAGAACTCGAAAACCCCCTCATTCGAGATTTCGATGCGTTCGATCATGACGTCCGACCCGAAGCCGTACTGGCTCAGAAAAACATCGACCTCTGCGGCAGTAGGCCGGGAGCCAGATGCCCAGGTCTCACTCATCCGACTCGTTCCGCTGGTCACTTGCTGCAATCGCGCAAGCAACCTGTTCAGATCGTTTGGAATGTCCATTGTGAGACACCATAATACCAGATCACACCAGCCTGTCCAGCCGAAAACATACCCCCTTCCTGCAGCCCCGCGGCTTGGCAATCGCCACCACTTGTACGATTTCGATGGCGCGCTCCCCCACGACGTGCCATCCCAGGATTTTGCCCGTCGCGCGATCGGCGACCAGCTTACAGAATCCGGTCGTCTGACAGTCGATCGGAATCCGGCCACACTTTCGAAAACGTTGGTTGATCAGCGTCCCGATCGATCGGGGCACCCTCGAAGCTAGAGAATTCTGGCCAGATCTGTACGTATGCCTAATGCAGGTTGAGCGCGAACCCCGTTGAGAACTGGAGGGAGTTCTTCTTGTATCCGATTTGGGGGTTATTCAGGAAGTTATCGATCGTCGATACCGAAAACGCCAGCTTCTTGTACACGGGCATCCTTACGGAGCTGGTGCCGGAGGCGGAGAAGGCGCTCGCGTTGTTCCAGGCTATGTCGGCCAGAAGCTTTTCATCGAACTGGATCTTGCCCCACTTCCGCGTGTACGTCTCGGTCAGTGTCGATCCGACCAGGTGAAGAGTGAGCTCCTGAACGTTCGCCGTTGCGTTGAACTGCTGCTTTTCGAAGTGCAGATCAGCCGTGACATCAAACTCTGCATCCTTCTTCTTGTACAGAGTCCGACCGATACCACCGCCGTAGTTCTGTTGGAGCACAAGCCCCTGGGAGTAATTATGATCGAGAGTAAACACTCCCAGATAGTAACCTCGCGGGCTAAAGAATTGGTCTCGTTCCGCGCCTAAGTGGTAGATATTAGTGACCGTGGTTTGAGTTCCAGGCTGCGACGTCTTCCCCGCGCTCAACGTGAAATCTACGGTCGTGCGGAGCTTCGGGTCCAGCCAACTCACCGTGGGAACAGACCGCTTCAGTGCTGTATTCACCTGGAACAGAGAGCTGTTCTGGGTTGAATAGATCATCGTGGTGCCAGTGGTGATGTGCCCATCCCAGCCCGAGGTCCAACCAATCTTCCTATGTATCTCCTCCTGATACGTAGCATCGTCGACGACAGATCCGATCGTGGCGGTCGGTATCTCTTTCGCGACGGCAACTTCCGGGGTAGAGGCGCCCGGTTTCGCTCCGGGCCCTGCCGGAACTGCACCTATCTCTGGCTTGGTCGTGGATACAGGAGAGACTACGATTCCCTTTTCGCCAATCTTTATCGCTCCCTGGGGCACCATCGCGCTGTTTCTGGCATCTTTCACATCTTTCGGAACGACTGCGAAGTCACGCTCGGACTTGAGTTCCCCGACGTTCTCCCACTTTACAGTTACTTCGCCGGCCAGATCGCTCTTGAACTTGATTTCAGTGCCGGTGGAGTTCATTAGTTGCCCGGTTAGCCTGTCGCCGTTCTTGAGCGTCAGCTCCTCCTTGACCTCAGGTTTACCTGGGCTCGGTGGCTTAACGGAATTCTTGGCGGCGCTCTGCGCTAGACCGGAAAGAGCTGTCAAGAGCAAAAGAGAAAGAATCGCCGCGAGCGTTTGCTGCCTTCGTACGAATTGATGAAAGCGGCCTTCAGGAAATGGCGCACCGGTTAGCATGGGGTGTTCTCCTCGCAGAGGACGCGAATGAATGGGGTATGTTAGAGGATTTGGCGAGAGAGTAGGACCGGCCGCCGTATGCGCGATCCGTGGCAATTCGGTGCGTGAACAGCACTTCGGTCCATGCATGTATTGAAAGATCTGCGTCGGGGGTGTCAGAACAATCGCGGATCATCGCGGCAATACGAAGATCGAAGCCACCGACGCGCAAGAGCAGTTTACGGCGCGTCGAAAAGAACCTGTAACTAGCAAAAGTGATAGCTCCGACGCCGAATCTCGGAGGCTAGAAGCTGTCTCATAAACCCAAAGTACTCGGTGAGGCTACGAGTGAGACCCGCCATCGAGGCGGGTCTTAAGCTCTCGCCCCCCGCCGCAAATGCATCTATGAGACAGCTTCTAACCCGGCGTAGCCTCGCCGGCCGGACAACCTGAAGCGCCATTCATCGAATGCGGAAGTGGCTATAAGCAGGGCGTTTTTTGCGGAGACAACAACTGGCTTCCCTGTCACAAGGGACAGTAGGCAGAATGTCGCATGCGGCGAATGATCGCAGTAAACCTTGTCTTCGGCGCGCTTTCGCGAAAAGGATACCGATTATGAAGATCAAATATGCACTGTGCGCCATGCTTGCATGCATGGTGTCCGCTGTTGCTCTCGGGCAACAAGTCTCGGTCAATTACAACCGTAGCCAGAGTTTTTCGCAGTATCACACCTACGCCTGGGGTTCTAACAATGCGAACCAAATCCAGAACTCGATACTGGCGCAGCAAGCCAAATCGGATATCGATACTGCCATGCAGGCCAAGGGTTTGCAACTGGTGCAGGAATCTCAGAACCCCGACATCATTCTCACGGCAAGTGGTGGCATGCAACAGCAGACCTCCTACCAGGCGTGGGGCATGCGCGGAATCGGCGGCGGAATGGGCGGAATCACTCCGCAACAGAACGTGGTTGGAACCATGATTGTCGACCTCTATGACGCGAAGACCAAGTCCCTGGTATGGCGAGGGCTTGCTCAAAATACGCTGAGCAACAATGGCGGCAAGAACTCGCAGTTGGTATCCAAAGCCGTGCAGAAGATGTTCAAACAATGGCCGGCCGCATAGAGGCAATACAAGCGAAGGAGATCCTGTGATAAGCCAGAACCACTTTACGATCAGCTTTCCCTTGAAATCGGCAGCCGATGCCAAGGCGCTGCCAGAGGAGCTTTCATCATTGATGCCGGCGCTATTCCAGGCGGAGGATGCGATCGGGACGATTCACTACTCGCGCTTCACTGTGCTAAACGAAAGGACTCTGCTATTTTTGGGTGATTTCGACGGCGAATTCGGGCAGCTCTTCACCGAGCTCGCTAAGCACGCAGGGCCGGTTTTCGACGCTGTTTTCCGGCATGTGGACAGTCGACCACCGACCTCAGTCGCCGAAAATGCAGGCCCTTTCGTCGAATGGACCGCGGAGCATCTTCTCCGTCCGGCAACGCTCTTCAGCGCCTACCCGGACGTGACAGTGAAGGAGATCAAGGCCTTGGCGTTGGCCGCAAACGTCACTGGCGCTACAAAACAACTCCCATTCTTATTGATCCTGCCTATCAAATCGAACCTTGCCTACGTCGAGGTAGAACTGCTCCTGAACGCCCGAGCGCACAAGACCCAGAAAGATCTAGCCACGGTCGGCACACCCCACTTCGCCCAGTTCGTGCCGCTGGGGAACCAGCAGGTTGGTTTCTTCACTGTGTACGACGGTTCGTTCGATACCTATATTGCGGACTTCACCAAATACATCGGACCTGTTTTCGATCTTGTATTCAAATTCACCAAGGATCCGCCGCCCTCGCCATGCCGAAAGTACGTTCAGGAGTTTATTGATTTTGGAAAGAGGATCAACCTCACTCCGATCGGCTTCTATCAGGCATATCCAGGTCTGAGTGTTCAAGACATTCATGCGTTGATTGCCGACAGCAAGTCACAGTCAGGTTCCGCAGCTACGGCCGCGTAGTCACGAGTGAGGCTCAGGTAGGAGAGAGCGATGAGTTGGGGCACAAAAGCAAAAGAAACCGAAGGGTTCTTCCACCACCTCTTCGAGCGAAGCGGGCACGAAGCCCCGGGGTCCGAAGCTCATTCGGGATCAGGTACTAAGACCACACTCGACCTAGCTGATATCCAGGGGTTCGTCCTGCGCGGGTACAGAATGCCAATGGTGCGTCATTTCGTACTCACGGTGGGCGTTCCTGCGAAGGCACGCGCACTGCTCGGGCGGCTGGTCAGCGGCAACGAGACGGACGCGCCGCAGATCACCACCGCGAAAGATTGGCACGTAGGCTTCGCTCCAGGACCAGGAGACAACCTCGCCGATCCTCCACGTTGCAAGCCTGACTATTGCCTTAACCTGGGTATCACTTGGCCGGGATTGGTCGCGTTGGAGATCAAAGATCGTGTCCCAACGCTCTCGTTCACGTCCTTTGGCGCGTTCATGGCCGGAGCCGCGGCACGGGCAAACCTGGTGGGCGATACCGGGACAAGTGCACCGCAGAACTGGATCAGCGCCTTTGGCAAAGAAGCCGATCACGTCCTAGTGACGCTGCACGCCGTGAGCCCAGAGGCAATGACGATCTACAGCGACCGGTTCTCGGCTCTTTTTGCCGAAGGCGGAGCCTTTAAGGAGATTTGGCGTACCGACGGGATGGCGTGGATAGAGATGGTCGACGGCAAGCCGGCGCCCTGTGCCAAGGTTCCCTTTGGTTACGCCGACGGCATCAGCATGACGACCATACGCGGCGGCCCGGAACGGTATACGCCAGATCACCAGGAACCCTGCGAACCATGGCTATTTGTTTTGCAGGACGATGCGGAGAACTATATAGTGCCTGAGCCTCGAGAGCTCGGCCTGAACGGCAGCTTTGCTGTCTTCAAAAGCATCAAGACGGACGTTGTTGGATTTGAGAACTTCCTGCAATCGAACAAGGACAAGATAGATCCGGAGCTGCTTGCCGCCAAGATCTGCGGACGGTGGCGCAATGGCACTCCTCTGGAGCTATCTCCAGATACGGATAGCCCCCCGGGCGGGATCGCACCCGAACAACTGAACAACTACGGATACGTAAACGCAGATGGTTCAGGTGATCCCAGGGGGCTGCGCTGTCCTGTTGGCGCGCACATGCGCCGCGTTAACCCGCGCGACCAGCCGATTACCGGCCAAAACCAACCCGGTGGCAGCAATAATACCCATCGGATCATCCGCCGTGGTCTACCCTACGGGCCGAACTATGATCCAACGCAACCCTACGATGGCATTGAGCGTGGGCTTCTCGGCTATTTCATCAATTCCAGCATCGAGAACCAATATGAGTTCGTGCTGGGGCATTGGGTAAACGACGCCGGATTCGCCGGCGCGGTCAGGCTGAACCCCAAATCGAAAGATCCTATGATCGGCACTCAGGATCCAACAGAAAGCATTTTTGTGATTCCCCAGGGCAATGGTGCGGCCCCAATCAAGATCACCGGATTCTCAAGCTTCACTACGACGAAAGCCGCCTCCTACTGTTTTTTGCCGAGCATCACCGCAATGAGATTTATCTGCAAACTCTGAGGATTCTATGCTTTTCCTTACTCGATGGTTCGGAGTGACCGGTAGCGACGCGGAGCGCGACCCCATCCGTGAAAAGTCTGAAATCGCTGAGATCATGGAGAAAAGTCTCCTGATGCAGGCGAATGCCGCTGCCAAGCAACACCGACCGCTCGGCCGTGGTACGCATGTTAAGGGAGTCTGCGCCCGCGCCGAATTCGAAGTATTTGACGTGACCGCCGGGCGCGACCGCCCGCAGGCAGAACGGCTCGCACAGGGCCTCTTCGCGAAGCCTGGCCGTTATCCTGCGGTCGTGCGGTTTGGGAATGCTGATCCGAGCAAAAACTCCGATTTCAAGCCTGACGTTCGTTCACTGTCTTTTTCGGTCGACCTCCTGCGGGAGGGCATCAATTCTTCCGGCGCGAGCCCTCACCGGCAGGATTTCTCAATGCAAAACACGAAGACTCTACCCATCAACGACTCAACTGCATTTGTTGCGCTTTTCAAGGTGCTATCGGCACCGAAACCCGCCGCCGCACTGTGGTCGCTACCTTTCAAGGATAAGCTGAGAGTCTTCAGGACCCTCACCTTGGTGCAATTTCAGCTGCACCAGAAAATCGCCCCTTATCAGTGTCTGCGCTATGAAAGCAATGTACCGTTTCGTCATGGCCCGGTCGACGTTGTGAAATACTCGGCGACTCCCTCGCCTGAGAATCCGTCCCATCCGCTGCAAAGGACTAACCCGAACGCGCTGCAGGACGAACTGGTCCGGCACGTTCAGGAAGACGGCATGATGAGTACCTTCGAGTTTGGAGCGCAGTTCCTCGACCCCGAACGGATGACCTATTGGGGCAAACACCGGGAAGCCAGCTTCTGGATCGAAAACGCGAGTATCAAATGGAAAGAAGCAGACGCACCTTTCCACACCATCGCGCGGCTGACGCTGCTGCCGAAGTCTCACCTGCAGCCGGATGCCGCTCGTGCAGTTTATTTCGACGTCACAGGGAACTCGACGGCGGATACTACCCCCCTTGGAAGCGTTAATCGCGCCCGTCGGTCTTCGGAGGTCGCCAGTAGAGAAGCACGCTTGCGCGCTAACAACAGTCCCAAAGAGGAACCGCCGGCGAGGTATACCCCGGCCCGCCGTAGCTTCGAGCGAGTCGCAGCAGAAGGTTCTCGATCAAGAGCAGCAAAAGGCCAAGAACGCGGCGCATGATTAGGTTCTTTCGACGTTACGAGGCACTCTACAGCTGACACCACTCCCCTTGGCAGCAATAATCGTGCCCCTTGCTTAGGAGAGGCCGCCGTCAGAGAAGTACGCCTGCGCATGAACCGCTAATCTCAACAACGAGATCTTCGGCATTTTGAAACGAGGAGAAACAAATGATGAAGGTAAGTCGTATGAGCAAGTTCGTTTTATCGATTTCCCCACTGGCACTCGCCTTGGCGACCGGAACGTACGCTCAGGACCAGTACCCAATTCTGAACCAGATCGCGGCCAAGGTCGTTCAGAAATACACGACCTCCACGTGCGAACAATTGTGGCAAAAGAAAGAAGCACCACCACAGCCGCCTTCACCGCAAGAACAAAAGGCAATACAGTTTCTCAAGACCGATCCGCAGATGCGTACTGTGTTTATCAACAAAGTGGCAGCTCCCATTGCCAACAAGATGTTTGAATGCGGATTAATTCCGTAACCTCCCTGGCGACGACCCAGACCTGTCGCAAGTGACAGTTCCCTATCGGCTGTGATCGGAGTGAACTTGAGGGCGTAGCGGGAATTTTGCCAGCGCCTTGTTCTGTGGTTGATTCTGCCCAACTCGAATCGAGGGCAAGTCCAGGTCGAGGGCATGTCCAGGCAGCTTTACGCAGGTGAAACGGCGAGACAAAAGCGCAGAAAGCCATGGAAACCTTTCGCACGCTGATCGAAATTGGAGCCGCGGCCATAGAAGGGATGGCTGTTTTACTTATTACGGGTGCATTTCTCTGGTCGTCGGTTCGTTTTCTCGTTCATACACGTCAGCAAGCCAGCAACCGCTATGAGAGATACAAGCTTTCCTTGGGTCGATCGCTGTCGCTCGGATTGGAGTTCTTGGTTGCCGCAGATGTGATCCGCACAATAACTTTGGCGCCTACGTTTACAAACATCGGGATCTTAGCCGCTGTTATTTTGACCCGGACCTTCTTGAGCTGGTCTCTAGCGGTAGAGATGGACGGCCGTTGGCCATGGCAGCCGCCGCCTGCGGCCAGGCGTGAATTGACGGTCTGAGAGGAGAAGGGCAGTTATGGATCCTATGATGGCGCGCGTTGCGCACAACCTGGTCCAACGGGTTACTGGTCCGATGAAGTTCCGGCTTTTTTTGCAGCCGGGGATGGCCATTTTCTTTGCCATGCGGGACGGATTGAAAGACGCTCGGACGTGCGAGCCGCCCTATTTCTGGGGCCTTTTCACAGACCGTCGGGAGCTCAAGGCGAGGCTAAAGAGTGGTTGGAAATCTGTAGGAAAGGTGTTCATCCTTGCGATCGTGCTCGACGCAATCTTCCAGTTCATCGAGCTGCGGTGGTTCTACCCGGGCGAGGCCGTTCTGGTCGCGATCATTCTGGCCATCGTGCCCTACCTACTGCTCCGAGGACCTGTCAATCGAATCGTCTGCCGCCAGCGCAAAGTAGTGAAGGAACGACTGGCCGGAAACTAGAGCTTCACATGATAACTACCTACTCCATTAGACGCCCGCAGAGTGGTCACGACCCTCCTGCATGAACTCACGCTGGATCAAACTCGCCCTCACGCGTCGACCACCAACGGTTTTAGCCGGGCCAAGGCCGACGATTTCAGCACAAGAAATCAACCTTAAGGAAGGAACAAACCATGGCAACAAAAAAACCTAATATCCTGATCCTCTGGGGCGATGACATCGGCACTTGGAACATCAGTTACTTCAGCCGAGGCATGATGGGCTACAAAACCCCGAACATCGACCGCGTGGCCAATGAAGGAGTTGCATTCACCGACTTCTACGGCCAGCAGAGTTGCACCGCTGGGCGGGCGGCCTTCATCTGCGGGCAAAACCCGCTGCGCACCGGTCTGACAAAAGTCGGCATGCCCGGCGCCACTGTCGGACTTCAGCCGGAAGACCCCACTATCGCTGAAATGCTCAAACCGCTCGGCTATGCCACTGGTCAGTTCGGCAAGAACCATCTTGGCGATCGGAATGAGTACTTGCCGACCGTGCACGGGTTTGACGAATTCTTTGGCAATCTCTATCACTTAAATGCCGAAGAGGAGCCAGAACTGCCTGACTATCCCAAGGACCCCAAGTTCAAGGCGGCATTTGGACCCAGAGGCGTCCTTCACTGCTTCGCGACCGACAAAGACGACCCGACGACCGACCCCCGTTGGGGCCGCGTAGGCAAGCAGACCGTGGAGGACACCGGCCCCCTGACCAAGAAGCGCATGGAAACCGTCGATGAGGAGATCACGGCAAGGGCTATCGGTTGGATGGAGAAGCAGGTCAAAGCGGATAAGCCCTTCTTCCTGTGGTACAACTCGACGGCGATGCACTTCAGAACGCACCTTGCCGACAAGAACCGCGGCAAGAGTGGCCAGGACGACTACAGTGACCGGATGGTCACGCACGACGAGCAGATCGGGGAAATTCTCAACAAGGTCGATGAGTTGGGCATCGCCGATAACACAATCGTCATGTATTCGACCGATAACGGCCCCGAGAACGACACTTGGCCCGATGGCGCCAATACACCGTTCCGCAGCCAGAAAGACACCAACTGGGAAGGCGCCTGGCGCGTGCCGGCTTTCCTCCGCTGGCCGGGCAAGATCAAGGCGGGCTCGGTGCTGAACGGCATCGTTTCCCACCAGGACATGCTGCCCACATTACTGGCCGCCGCAGGCGATCCGGACGTAAGCAAGAAGCTCCTCACCGGGTACACAGTCGGAGACAAAACGTTCAAGGTACATATCGACGGGATCAACGTGCTGCCCTATATCACGGGTCAGGTGAAGGAGAGCCCCAGGGATTACTTCTTTTACGTCAGCGACGACGGCGGCGTCATGGCGGTCCGGGTCGGGCGACTATAAACTGGTGTTTGAAGTGCAGCGTGCATTTTCGACAGCAGTTTGGGCCGAGCCTATGGTGAAGCTGCGGCTTCCGCATATCTTTAACCTGCGTCGCGATCCCTTCGAGCGCGCCGACTACAACTCCAATGTCTACTTTGATTGGATGATCAATCACGTGCCACAGCTCTACCAATGCCAGGCAATCGTGGCGGGACAAATAGAAAACTACGTGAAATATCCGCCTCGCCAAAAGGCGGCTTCCTTCAACCTCGACGCGGTGATGGCGTCGTTGCATCATACCCAGGAGGCTGTGGCGGGACATAAATAGAGCGGGCAAACAGCACGGTGCATTCGTAACCAGCTCTGACTGAGTGGTCAAGAACGTGGCGATAGAGAGGTCTACCTCCCTATCGGAAAAGTCTTGATAGACAAGCTTCCCCGGCGGACAATGGTCTGCCCGGGAAACTTTTTTGAATGAGGCATTGGCATGAGCCAGCAAGCAGATTACCCACCGCCGTTGCTTGATGTAGCAGAGCAGGTCCAGGACTTCTACGACCGCTATCCCTATCCTCCCCCGGTCGATAGTCTTGAACAATATCGCCGGTGCTGGCAGGATCAACAAAAGCGTCGCGCGGATTATCATCTCTTTTGGCCGGGCAGAGCTTATAAGGAAGACTATTCCGTTCTCATCGCCGGCTGCGGAACATCCCAGGCGGCCAAGCATGCCCTGCGTTGGCCTGAGGCTCAAGTCACCGGCATCGACATTAGCGCGACGAGTGTGCAATGCACGGAGGAGCTCAAGCGCAAATACAACTTAGCCAATCTTCGAGGTCCATCAACTGCCCATCGATCGCGTCACCGAACTGGAGACAACCTTCGATCAGATCGTCTGCACCGGAGTTCTCCATCATCTTGAGGACCCCGATGCGGGACTCGCCAGCTCTGCGCGACGTGCTCAAACCGGACGGAGCCATGCATCTGATGGTCTATGCGCCATACGGACGGACCGGTATCTATATGCTCCAGGAATTTTGTAGACGGGTTGGCATCCGTGCCACCGATGAGGGAACAAGGGATCTCATCTCTGCGCTCCGGGCGTTGCCTCCCGGCCATCCGTTGGAAACGGTGCTGCGCCATGCCCCAGATATTCAGCAGGAGGCCGCGCTGGCCGATGCGCTTTTGCACCCGCATGACCGCGCGTATTCCGTGCCTCAATTATTGGATTTTATCGACCGGGGAGGACTGACATTCTGGCCGATGGGTAAAACAAGCGCCCTATTCCCCTCAATGTGGTGTGATGACGCGTCTCCCTCGAGTCTTCCAAATGGCAGAGCTCTCCCTGGCAGAGCAATACGCTGCTGTGGAGCTTTTTCGCGGCACGATGGTCCGCCATAGCGTTATTGTTTATCGAGACGATAATCCAAAGGCTTGCCAGCCAATCAATTTCGCAGGAGACGCATGGCTCCGCTATGTGCCCATTCGAATGTCGGAAACGATCTGCGTTGAAGAACGGCTGCCTCCCGGCGCCACAGCCGTCCTAATAAATCAAAATCACACCTATACAGATATTTACCTAGCGATAAGCACAACAGAAAAGCGGTTTGTTCGATGCCATTGACGGGAGGCGCACTATCAGCGACATTTTGAGAACAGCGGCGTCATCCTCGCAAGGACAATTGCAACTGGACGCACGTACCTTCTTTGAACGGCTTTGGCTCCACGATCAAGTTGTATTCGATGCATCACAATCTTGAGTACAAATGCGTGTACGTTCGCCCACGACGTGGCAACCCAGGATTTTGCCAGTCGGGGCAGTCAACTATCATTTGATGCACCTGTCTTAAGTGACAGTTATCGATACCGTCACACGTTGTTTAACTGACTATTGTGGGTACTTTGACTTCTGTCGCGCTTGCTCCGTGGAGATCCGATTGGCTATGGAGTATACCGCTTATTGTGGTGACGATACTCTTCCACACCTATTGTCTCCGGCTGCTCAGCCGGGGATTGCTTCTCCTCCTGAAAAGTGACCGGGCAAAACGTCTCACCCATGCCCTGTCTGCCTTTGTTGTTGGGGGATCTTCCCTTTACGCCATATGCCTGCATGGCATTGAAGCGTGGATGTGGGCCCTCGCTTACCGTCTGCTTGGTACACTGGGCGCTGACCAGAAGGGTGCGATGTTGTACTCGATCAGCGTCATGACAACTGTAGGCGGTACCAGTCTCCACTTGGAGCAGGGCTGGCAACTCATGGGACCGCTCGAGGCATTAGATGGATGGATTCTGTTCGGGCTTACGGCCGCTTTTTTATTTGCTCTGATCCAGAAAGTCTGGTCGCTGGAGCATTCATAGCCAGGACGAATGTGAGAAGAGAGTCTGCCCTAAAACGGCCCGCTTTTCAGCAGAACGCCGTAAAAGGTTACGAGTCCAATCAGGACAACAACCATCGCGACCACGACCGAGACGGAGATCATATGCCACTTCTCGGATTCCCCGATAGATTTCAGAAACTTCCAGTGCTGCCAGGTTGCGGCGGCTAACGCCAGAGTCCCCAGAGCTATGAGGCTCAATCCCAGATTGCGCGGCGCTTGCGGACGCCGGATGTTGCCGGCGGCAATTTCTTCGGCCTGGTATTGGAAGAACTTGTATATGCTGAAACCGAATCCGATCATCGAAAGGGCGGTCCGGATCCACGCCATCAGTGTTCTCTCCGCAGCGATGATCGTGCGGTGGAAGGCCAGATCGGTTCGTTCTTCGGCAAGAAGCGTTGCCCTATCCTTTGTCTGTGATCCAGCAATGCTCATGGGACTATTCCTCAGACGTATGACCTGCCGGTGCTGAAATCAGGCTTCAGCACGTAAATCGAAAGTGACGAGCGCGAGCCGCCATCCCTTTTCGGAACGTGTTCACATGTGTGCGACCGGGCCTTCGGCGGGCGCGGCGAGCGGCACGAGCGATCCCCAGTGATCCCGGACAGCAAATACGCGGAAGGTGAACGCAACCAGCACTGCAATGAGCGTAACGGGAAAAAAGGAGTTGCTCCCCTTCTCGTGCACCGCGATCAACGAATAGGTCCCGCTCGCTAGCACCGCCGTCGTGACCCCCTGCTGGCACGGCCTCACGACCTCCGGCGTGACCCCGGAGAAGAGGTCGATCATTACCCCGCCCGCAACGGTGGAGATCAGCCCAACGACGATCGCGCCGAAGATCCCAAGGCCGTGATCGAGCGCCTTATGCGCGCCTAAGATCGCAAACCAGGGCAGCGTGAAAGACTTGAAGAAGGCCAGCGTCCTCGTACGGAACCGCTCCTCCTTCGGCTCGAGGTAGCGATAAATCGCGAGCCCTAGCAAACCCATCAGAAGGCACACGACAAGATAGGCCACGCTCTGGAGCGGCGACGGTATGTCATTGAGCAGCACGTCGCGCGTCACGCCGCCTCCGATGCCGCCGAAGTAGGCCATGATCAGCAGCCCTAAGACGGTGTAGCCGCGGTTGTGCGACGGATTGCGGGCGAGGAGCACCCCGTACAGGGCATTGACGCCGGCGGCGAACAAGTCGACGTTTGGAAAACTTGGCAGGTTCATTTTGGGTTTCTCCTCAGAACGGCTCGCCGCCCGCAAGTCGCGCCCGCCAATCATGTGAAAGCAAGGCTGGGCTCTCTAAGCCGATAGAAGGTGAACTCGTGCAAGACATGCAGAGACTAAGGGAGCGGGTCTGAGATCACAACTGTCATATTTGATAGGTGTAGACCGGTGGCTGCCCGGGGAAGCCTATGTCGGTTGAACCTGGTTCCGTCTGTCCGGCTTCGGACACGCTCAGAGAAAAAGGAACCTTCTGTTTTGCAGCACAAATATCAATACTTTGCAGCCAAACCCAAAGGCATGGTTCGGCGCCGGAAAATATCAGGCGTTTAACTGTCGCTTGTGACAGTGGTGTGCCATTCAAGGCATTGCTACATTTACATCCGACGGACAAGGAGAAATCAAATGCGTATACATGCTGTCCTCGCAAGTTTCCTGTTGCTTTGGGCTGGTTCCGCATTGGCTCAGAATGGGAGCCTGGCATCTAGCTCAACGACCTCAACCACAGCCAACTCAAACGTTTCGCCTGGGTACTGGAAGTTTGAGTCATCACCGGGCTTCATGTACATTCGCACCAATCTTAATCTTACTAACTCCTTCACACTAAAGAACCCAAACACTGGCGCGACCACAACTGTGACCGGATCAAATGACTTCAATTGCGCCGGTGGCGGGAGCACGATCCAATATAACTTCAACAGCCTGATAGGCGTAGGGGCTGATCTGGGTGGCTGCAAGATATTCGGTAACACAATCGGACTCGGCAATACAATTAACGGCAGTCAGTTTACTTATCTGTTTGGGCCACGGGTTGCTTTTCGAAATCGCAGTCCCGTCACGCCATTTTTCGACCTCGGCTTCGGTGGGGACCGCTTTGCAGCCTCATGCCAAAACAGCGCGTACAAATGCCTCAATAGATTCGGCGGCAACTCTTACACCAGTAATGCTTTCGCCCTGACTGTAGGTGGAGGTTTTGACCTCAAGCTGAGCAACAAGGTCTCCTTACGCCTAGTCCAAGCTGAATATATGTACACCCGCTTTGGCAATAGCTGCGCCCTGGCAGTTTGCAACAATAATAACAATCAGAATAGCTTTCGTCTGAAAAGTGGCGTCGTCATTGGGTTTGGCGGCGGCGGCGTTGGCAGCTCCAGATAACGATATATGTCTCTCGTAAATTAACGTCACCTCGCTGAGGGTTGGAAAAGTCGACATGGCGGATACGATTTACAAGCCGTCACGAGCGGCGTCTTTTCCAGCCCATTTTGCAGGTAGCTGTGACGTGCCCTTCTCGATCCGCACAGAAGCAAGTATGATTTTCGGATTGGGGTGATGGCGATATAGCAGGAGCAGGCATACGGCTGCCTCTCACACTCCTTGAGAATACTTTGAGGAACAAATCGTCTTAGGTATTTGATACCCAGGGTGACCTCGTCCTCATGACGCAGCGAAAACCGATGTGACTCATGCCGGTGTCGACCATCTGTGGCTGGCGTGCCGCGGGGCGGTAACGCAGGCAATAGTTGGGAGCGCATAGGTGCGAACCACCCTTAACGACTCTACGTGAAATGCGGAACTTCGGCTGCCTCGGATCGTAGCTCTTCTCAGAAGAATCGATGCGTGGGTTGACGGGCGGCCCGCCGCCTGCCTGTGAGACTTCGTTCGCATGGTTGTGGACATACCAGTCTGAAGTCCACTCCCACACATTTCCTGCCATATCGAATAGTCCGTAGCCGTTCGGCGGAAAGGAGCCTACGGGAGAAGTGCCTTCGAAGCCGTCGACCAGCAGGTTTTGCCAGGGAAATTCGCCTTGCCAGGAATTCGCCATGGCCTTCCCATCGGGGAAATGCTCATCGCCCCAGGTGAATTTCTTGCCCTCCAGCCCGCCACGAGCGGCTCGCTCCCACTCGGCTTCGGTTGGCAGATCTTTACCTGCCCAACGCGCGTAGGCTTCCGCGTCGTCATAGGCAACGTGGACAACGGGGTGCTGCTCTATGCCTTCGATCGAGGTCTGCGGTCCATACGGATAACGCCAACTCGTTCCGGGTGTCCAGACCCACCAGTTGGTGTAATCAGTCAGGTCGACGGGGCTGAGCGACTTCTGGAAGACCAACGCACCCGGAACCAGATTTTCAGCGGGCGCCCCGGGAAAATCGGCGGGGTTCAGCGCGCGCTCAGCGACGGTCACGTAACCGGTCCCTGCGACGAAGCTCGCAAACTGTTCGTTTGTAACGATGTGCCGATCCATCCAGAATCCATCGACGCTCACTTCGTGAACAGGGCCTTCCTCGGGGTAGAAGTCTTCCGACCCCATGCGGAATGTCCCGCCCGGAATCCATAGCATGCCGGGTGGCGCTTGAGGCGGCGTTCCCTGAGAGGTCATGTGGCTCATCTTTTCCCTCCAGCGTCTCATCCATTGCGCCATGACGGTGCTTGAACCTGCATTGCTTCCACACCGGCACGAGTCGTTGCATCGTGCGCTCTTGAACCGCGGCTGCTCCCTTTTCGCTTTCGGCAGATAATGCGGTCCAGTTTCCATAGGGAAGCCATTTCTTCAGAACAGCATCTTGATGGTTGACCGTGCGACGACGTCAAGTGGAACTGAGCCGATCACCACCGGAATTGCTGGGATGAAAGCCGTGAGGCGAATCTGCGGCAGGCTTCCCGGAGCTATTCTGCAGTAGCTGTGTCATCGAGTGCGCGCCAACCTGCCGTCCATCAACCCTCGAATCCTACCCCCAGATTCATGGACGTGCACCTGTCACAACCGGCAGTTTCCAGGCGGCAGTGAGCTCGGCTGATAAGCCCTCGCAGCTCTATGCTCGCGGCAGCATAAGGATACGGTAAACCGGAATGAACAGCAGGAACATGGCGATCACCAGTAGTCCAACCCGCACACCGCGAGTCTTGAAACGCTGGCTGATCGCAATGAGCAGCAGCACGGTTGCCAACGTCACCGTCGCTCGCACATATTCGTCGGCGTATTGCCGGTCTCTGGTGCCTTGCTCGAAGACCTCTGAGGCTTGATCATTCAACTTGTCAGCCTGTTCCGTCTTTGAGCTTCGGTATTCCGCCATCAGCTGAGGGCCCGCCGCAGCATTGGGGTTGTTGATTGGGTCGGTCTTTTCCCAAGCTTCAAACGCGGGAAGAAACTCTGGAAGGAAGCGCCTTTCAAAAATGTCGGCGAGCTTCTTGTCGCTGTTGGCTTCGGCCTTGAGCCACTCAACCACAGTCAAAGCGTTATACAAACGCTCCTGATTGGCGGCGGCGGCGGCCCCCTCGGCCTGAACCCGGAGTTTGCTCGATTGACCGTACAGCTCTGACTGATGTCCGGTCCAGAGTGCTGCCTGATAGCCGCTCCAGGCCGTGGCAATCGCGACTATGGCGAGCACCAGCGCCTCCGCGATCTCCAATATCACGTGCCCCAGAGACCGCTCTGATTGCTCGTGCTCGCCGAGGTGCATAGCGATTTCAATGTTGGAAGCTCCGGCTTCGGGCATTCGAGAATACCTCCTAGGTCAAGAGAGGGCCTACCGCGGGTCGCTCACGTCTCTGCTAATCGCAAATGATCATCGCAGGTTGTTGGCGTGCCGGGAACTAGCAGAAGTTATAGGAGGGGCCTAGAAGAGGAATCTGGCGCGCTGATCAACTCTGAACATCTGATCCATGGGGCGCGCTAGCGTGGATCGTGGTACCTCGCCGAAGTTGCGATTCGATGGAAAGATTTCCATTCAGGAGTTTTAGACGCTCCTGCATGCTGATCAGGCCGAGCCCTAGGTTCACTTTTGTGGCTTCGATGTCAAAGCCCACGCCCGAATCGCTGATCGTGAGGTGAATCTCATCCGGTGTACCCCACAATCGGACTTCGAAGTGCCGTACTCCACTGTGCTTTGCCGCGTTATACAGAGCTTCTTGCAGCACTCGATAGAGGCAAAGTGAAATGTCCGGCGACAAGGAGATTGGCAAGTCATTTGTCTTGAAGTCAACCTCCACTTTTTGCTGCTCACTAAATTCCTGGCAGAGGCCTTTCAGCGCCGCAGGGAGGCCCAGGTATTCCAGTTTCGATGAGTGCAACTCATGAGACAAGGACTGAACATCGGCAGCTATCTCGGAGGTCTGCATCTGTAGTTTGCCGATACGTCCTGAGAATTCAGACGGATTTGAAGAGCTTTGGCGGAGCTGTGCTAGTCCGATAGCCAACAGAGCGAGGCGCTGACCGATATCGTCGTGCAGTTCTCTGGCGATCCGCCGACGTTCCTGCTCCTGTGCTTCAATCAACTTGCCGCTCAAACTCGCGAGGGCCGCATCCGCCAGTTTGCGCGCGGTGATGTCGACGAACGCGACCACGGCCCCAACCAGATCCTGCCCTCTCCATTGGGGATAGCACCAGTATTCGGCGGGGAAACTGGTGCCATTCGCCCGCCATAGTACCTCGTCAACCCCGTGGACTCCTTTTCCAGTGAGCGCTGTCCGGAGGATTCGACACTCCTCGGCAGGCGACGGTGTCCCCTCTCCACAAGTCTGATGGGTCAGATGATACATATTCTTGCCGAGGAGCTCGTGAGCTTGCTCATACCCCAACGCGCGAAGGCAGGCTGGATTGCAGAACGTGCAGCGGCATTCGAGATCGATTCCATAAATGGCCTCGCCAGTCGAGTCAAGAATCAGCCGAAGTTTATCCTCACTTTCGCGCTGTGCCTGTTCCGCCTGCTTGCGCGCGGTGATGTCTTGAACCGTGCCACGAAGGCCGATAACTCGGCCGCCCGCATCGCGCACCGGTTCGCCACGGGCAGTCGCCCATTTTGTACCGGGGCCCGAGCCGATAATCTCCATATCAAGTTCGTAAGGAGTTCCAGCGTGTAACGCACCCCAGACCGCATGCTGAAGGCGTTCCCAACTTTCGGCGGTGAAGAGGCTGGGGTGCTCCTTGAAGGAGGGTGCTGGTAAGTTGGGATCACGTCCGACCAGGCGGTAAAGCTCCTCAGACCACGTCACTGTGTCCGTCTGTACATCCCACTCCCAGCTTCCTAATCCGGCCAAACGATGGGCCTCCGTGAGTGCGTCGCTCTTTCCGCGGAGCGCCTCATCGACCCGCTTGCGCTCGGTTATATCGCGAACCACATTTACGATGTAGCCCCGGTCCAGTTGGACACACTTTAGATTGATTTCCACAGGGTAAGTTGATCCATCTTTTCGCCGGTGCAGACTCTCGAAGGTCGCACACCCTGACTGGTCGATCACCTGGCCAATTCTTGCCATGGAGGTTTCGTTCGCGGCGGGATCAATATCGGTAACATGGAGAGACAAAAGCTCGTCGCGGGTGTAGCCGAGGTCGTGGCAGGACCTGTCATTCACATCGAGGAAGCGCAATGTTTCCGGGTCGACCACCTCAATCGCGTCGGTGGTCTGGTCTATCAGTTTTCGGAAGAGGCGCAGCGCCTCTTCGGCGTGCCTACGTTCAGTCATGTCCACTGCCATGCCCAGCATGCGGTGGGGATCGCCATTCGCTCCGTAATGGAATTGTCCGCTGGCGGCGACCCAGCGTACCGTCCCATCAAGCCTAACGACGCGGAACTCCGCTGCGTATGGCTTCCGGCCTTCCCTGGCATCGGCAACCGCTTTCGCTACCGTCTGGCGGTCTTCCGGGTACACGTAGCGAAAAAAGTCGTCCATTCGTCCGACGAACGTATCGGATGGAATTCCAAACATGGTCTGCAGGTCGCCGAACCAGGAAAGTCGGCCGGTCTTGAGCTCCCATTCCCACCCCACTGACTTGCCGGCTTCCACTGCCAAGCGTAGCCGATCGTTAGCTAAACCGAGTTCTGAAACCAGTTCACTTTTGGCAAGATACTCCTTTATATATGCAACACTGGCCAGACAAACGATCGCGGCGCCCGCGACCAGCAGGCGGAACGTACGAATACCGGCCGCCTCATTTCTCTGGTACAGCTCCCAGACAATAGGGATAGAGATCATCACCACAACGAGCATCGCCCAAGCCGACATCTGCGAGCCTTGGCCGCTATCGGATCGGGTCGCTTTTACTTCGACTCCTGTTAACTGCCCTGCGCGCAGCGGTATCCACACAAACCAACAAGCAGAAGCGGTAAGACCCAGACCATATAGCTTTCCGTTGACGTATCCTCCAGAGTCAATTGCAGTGTTGACAACGGCTGAACTTAAGGCATACAGAGCGGACGCGCCCAACAACTGAAGATAGATTGCCTTCCAAGGGGACTGCACGCGAAGGCTCCAGGTACCTAGAGCCAAAATCAGCACTAAATTTTCCAGCAGGTAAAGAGTGTCAAATCGCAGAGTGTAGCTGGTGGCGTTCGAGAACAAGTACTGGTACGGAAAGACAGCGTAAACATAGAGAAAGCTCCAGAAAAACAGTAAGAGTAGAGAGTCTAAGATCGCTCGGTATTGCCTGCGGTCAGATACATTCCGATTTGGAAGCGTTGTCACAACCGCCATGAGCGGTACGATATGCAAAAACAGCAACAGATTAGCGATTGAATTCTCGGGCGCCTCGATGTGCAGACCAAATTCGTAGTACAGAAGAATCCATTGGTCTAGCGTCCAGATGCTACAGGCTGTTGCGAGGAACACCCAGAACAACCGGCTCCCCAGCGTGTTCTTGATTCCGTTGCGAATGGCGAAACCGGTCGCCAAAAGTAAAAGAAGAAAACAACCGACCTTGCCGTATGACAACAGGGCAGATCCTGGATTGATGGCGTATGAAACGACGGCTCCGACGGCCACAATCGCAATGAGAGCCGTCGACCAAGAAAGAAATCTCAGCCGAATTCCGAGATTCGACAAGACGTCCTTCATCGCGTTTCCAAAAGCCCCCCATAGAACCACCAATCGATGCGAGAAATACCCGCTTTCGACGATTGGCGAGGGACAGTAACGGCACAAACCGCGCAAAGCATACGTGTCACAGCGGTTATACGCGCCCTTCCCGCGCGATGCAACGTAAAGTCCTGCAGAAGAGATCCCGTTTTCCGCGTTATCCACAGGGATACCACGAAAGTGGGATACCAGGAAAGTGGGATATAAAGACAGTGGATATAAGGAACTTTTGGCATTTGAGACTCTTCTGAAGGATTGAAGAGTAGGAAACGTTATTTCCGACATAACAGGGCGAAGGGAGTAGCCTTGGGGTGTCTCGTCTAACATCCCCCCTTCGGGCCCTCAAGGGTAACGGTTCCTTGCAAAATCCGACAGCATGTTCGATGTGGAGGGAGCCGTTATCGCCAGAGATCCTGATAGCCCTGCAAAGTCTTTTCCGAAACCACCCCACACTAACGACAACCAAGGCGCGTCCTTGGTCGGGGTTCTCGTGGTGGATGATTACGAACCGTTTCGGCGGTTCGTCTGTTCGACGCTAGGGAAAAGGCCGGGATTTCAGATTATCGGCGAAGCGTCGGACGGACTAGAAGCGGTTCAAAAAGCTGAAGAACTACAACCGGACTTGATTGTGCTCGACATCGGGCTGCCAAGTCTGAACGGAATCGAAGCGGCTCGACGCATCCGGAAAATTTCCCCCAAATCCAAAATACTCTTTGCGAGTCAAGAATCCTCAGGCGATATCGTGCAACACGCTCTCAGCTCAGGAGCCCTGGGCTATGTGGTTAAGGGGCATGCTGCAAGCGAACTACTAACTGCCGTGGAAGCGGTCCTTCGGAATGAGCAGTTTGTTAGCAGCACACTGAAAGCTATTGACCGTCTTCGCTGACTCTTTCCAATCACTCAACTCGCTCTCAAGTACAGTTTTGTCTAGAAGCTACCGTGGCGAATAACGCTGCGGCTTACGAACCGCTTACCCGCAAAGACACCTTTGATAGCCGGCAATAAGTCGCTTCCGGCGTCGACTTTCAGGATGTAGGCCCTCGCGCCGAGGTTCAGCAATTCTTCTACCAACTCAGGACTCGAGTTTCCGCTCAAGAACACGATCTTTGACTCAGGTGCATCCTGGAGGATCCTTCTAGCGGCCTCTACACCATTGAACTTGGGCAGGCCAACGTCGAGCAAAACCAAGTCCGGTTGGAGCTCTGCGCTCTTGTGAACAGCCTCTAATCCGTCCGACGCTTCGCCGATAATCTGAAATCCCGGCTTTCTCTCGAGCAGCGAAATGACTTCACGCCGCCAAGACACACAATCATCCACAATGAGAATGCGAATCAGCACCACACCCCTTCCGTCGAGGCAAAGCTCGTAATCGCGCAAAGCAAAAGCGGCGCTGAACTACCCTCGGGGACAACTGTGACATACGAGATGACGCGCGTCGTTGCTCAAAGACAAGCTGAAGCTCAGCCTTCACTTCCTCCGCAGAATAGGCACTCACAACCATTTCATTTACTTTGAGAACCAGCTATTTCCTCATCTTATACTTGAAGTCATGGCGACGTGGGAAAGTGTTTAGGACAGTGCACCGATTCTCGAAAAAGTCCATCCGCAATCACACAACCAGCTTTCAGCGTGTTTTTTGGACGGCGCTGCCATAGATGGCTTGGGCAATGCGAGCAATCACTGCCTCGCAGGTGGCCTGATCGGCGTGCGCGTCGGTGACGAAGATGGCGACGGCGAGGCGCCGTCCGTCGGGAAGCGTGATTAGGCCGACATCGTTGGTCGCCGGAATCATGCCGAACTCTTCGCCGGAAGAGCCGGTCTTGTGAGCGACAGGCGTGCCGGCGGGCAGCAGGCCCTTGATGCGCTGTGGCCCGCTAGTGGCTTCGAGCATCCACGTGTTGAGCAGTGCGGTGTGCTCGGGGTCGAGTGGCGAATGGTCGGCGAGCAGGCGGAGTAGAGCGACCATGGCGGTGGGTTCGGCGTAGTCGCGGTATTGCAACTTCTGGTCACCGTGGAGGGTGTGTTCGCTGTCCTGTTGATGAATGGCGGTGAAGCCGAGGGAGTCGAGGTACTGCTGCAGAACAGGAGGGCCGCCGATCAGTCGAAGCTCGATATCTGTTGCGGAGTTGTCGGAGGTTTCGACCGAAAGCTTGATGAGCTTGCGAAGAGGAACGTCGACGTCGGCTTCGGGAAACTCTTCCTGTAAGGGGCTGTAGGTTGCGGAGCGGTCGGACTTGAGGAAGCGGACGGGCTGGTCGAGCTGGAGTTTGCCGAGCTCTATCTGGTGCAGGACGGCCATGGCGAGGGGAAATTTGAATGTGGACTGCATGGGCGGATGGCCGTGCTCGTTGAGGTCGCAATCGAGCTTAGTGCCGGGGAGTGAGCAGGCGACGTAGACGGCGCCCTTCGCGTCCTTCGCGATCACGGCGATCTGCTGGTGGAGCGGCGTCTGGGCGGCTAGCGGTGTTGTGAGTGTGAGCAGGAGGGCGAATCCGCGCATTTCATCACCATATTCAATTCGCTGTGGGAAAATAGGTCGTATTTGCGTAAATCGACGTCTTTCTTCGCACTCTTCATCTTTTCTCGCACTCTTCATCAAGGAGCAGGCATGACCGAAAAACCAATTGAGATCCGAACCCCGGACGGCACTGCAGACGGCTTTCTGATTCAGCCGGAAAAAGAAGGCCGCTGGCCCGGCGTACTCTATCTGACGGACATCGGAGGTATTCGCGATGCAAACCGGGCCATGGCCAGGCGTCTCGCGGCCGAGGGCTATGCCGTGCTTCTGCCAAACATCTTCTATCGCACCGGCAAGCCGCCGATCTTCAATTTCCCTTTCAAGATAGGCGACGAGGGCTTCGTGAAGCGCATGAATGAGATTCGCGGTCCGCTAACCCCCGACGCGATGGACCGCGATCTTTCCGCGTACGTCGATTTTCTCGCGAAGCAGCCGAGTGTCAGTGGAAAGGCCTTTGGCGCCGTCGGCTTCTGTTTCACCGGGCAAATGGTATTGCGCGCCGCCGCCGCTCGACCCGAGCAAATTGCCGCCGCTGCTTCCTTCCACGGCGGCGGTCTTTACACCGACGCGCCAGCCAGCCCGCACACGCTCCTCGCTCGCATCAGGGCGGACCTCTATTTCGGCCATGGCACCGAGGATCGCTCGATGCCGCAGGAAGCCATCGAGAAGCTAGATCGCGCTCTCGCCACATGGGGCGGCCACTACGAGAGCGAAATCTACCCGGCCCATCACGGATGGACTGTCCCGGACAATCCGACTTACGATGAGCAGCAAGCAGAGCGCGCCTTCAAGAAGCTCACTCAGCTCTTCGCCGAAACTCTCAGTTCCAAATGAAATCGGTGCCGCGCGATAAACCTATCTGTTTCGGGATAAGGGCGGCGCCTCCGTGGATAGCGATGCCTCTTTCAATTTCGATTGTCCCGCATTGCGAGTGAGTCTATCCTTGCGTTCAGGAGCCAACGATGAAGATACTGCTGAAAGTTGTCGGAGCGATCGTTGCGTGCGTGATCCTGGCGCTGGTGGTCTTCAGCATTACCGGCCTCGATCCCAATCAGCGCAGGGCTGGGCTGTGGCTCAAAGGGGACGTGGCGAGCTTCCCTGCCGATTGGACCTTCGCGGATAAGTATCAAACGATTTTGGTCGAGACCCACCCCTGGTACCTCATTCCTCACGCGGTGACCATATATTTTGTGACCAATCAAGGCAATCTGTATTTGCATGCCTCTTATGCCCCTGGGGGGAAATGGCCGGAAGGCAAAACCTGGACCGACTATCTCGCCCGGAACCCCAATGTGCGGGTCAAACTTGGCGACCAGGTGTTCGATGGCAAGATAGCCCTTGTAACCGATCCGGCTGAGTTCAACGCATGTCATGAGGCTTTTCGCAAGAGATACCCCAAAAGCCCATACAGCGCCGATCGTCGCATCCCCGATCAGCAGTTTCTTCGCGTGCTGAGTGAATGAGCGCGGGAGGCTGCTGAGGAGCAGAATGGGGAAACCAGTGCGGGCCTGAGAGAAGAGGGCTTCTCAAGGATGCTCTCACTCTGACACCGCGTGAAAGAGATGCAATACCGGACCACTGGCCGCGTTTGAGGCCAAAGGTGGAGGGTTCTGTCCTGCTCTCGGTCCGAGAACGGCCGCTCTTTCCTCCGGATCGGTGACAGGAGACAAAGTGCAGTCATATAAATTGTTGCCGAACTTCACGCGGACATGCGGATCGCGCATCACATTCGTAACCCAGCTCTTGCCTTGCGGAAACGGCATTCCCGCAGCGAACATCGACGTCAGATATAGCTGGCCGTTATGAACGACGAAACCCGTTGTTACCGAGTGAGGGATCAAATACCAGGTTCGCGTCTGCACTTTGTCCGTCCGATATTGGGTAGCGAACGACCAATCGGTGACCGGGGTAGTTACAACCTTACCACTCAGCCACAACCCAGGATAATTCCCTGGACCGGGTGTATTCCCGATAGGGTTAAGGCCGGTAATGCGTAGCACTACCAACGCCACAGCCAGGCAGACCAGGATTGCCCCTACAATTTTCGCCACCGTCTTCATCTTCGGCTCCTAGACGCGAAATCTTGGGCTCCTGTTCAATTTGTTCCTTGTTCGGCGCGAAAAAGGATAAACTTCGTCCCCGGGCGCATCTTGTACTTGGGATATTTCTTCATCCTGGCTGCCAGCGCGGCGTCGTATTCGGCGGGATCGGTAACAGGGACCAGCCTGACATCGTAGAGCTGATTCTCGATGCCCAATCGTACCTGCGGGTCGGCGAGCACCTGGGTGTTCCAGCTTCTGACTGGAGGATTACTGGAGCCCACATAAAGGTGGCCATTCAGAGTGGAGCAGTATGCATTGACTGAGTGAGGAAGCAGATAGGCAGTATGCGTTTGTATGCGCAGGGTGAAATCCCGGTCTGTGAAGGACCAGTCGGTGACCGGGGTAGTTACAGCCTTTCCCCTCAGCCATAACCCAAGATAACTCCCTGGACCGGCTGTACTCCCGATAGGGTTAAGGCCGGTAATGCGTAGCACTACCAACGCCAACACCAGGCAGACCAGGATTGCCCCTACAATTTTCGCCACCGTCTTCATCTTCTGCTCCTAAATGCAAAATCTCGGGCTCCTAAAGGCGAAAATCTCCACCCCCGGCCGTGCATTACGCTGTCGGAGTCCGGCTACACTTCCTGCCCGCAGACGATAAGCTAGTTTGCGCCTCCGCGCAACCCCCAACCTCAATCCCTAAGGCGCGTCCCGGAGCCTGACAAATGCCCCATTTTTCGCTATCCCGCCGACTCCATTCCGGCTAACTTGGACAGCAGCGAACAAAAATGGCCAAAATACCGGTTGCGTCAGGGGGTCGGCGACCGGCCGGAGAGAATGGGAGTCACGCATGAACGTGGTCATCACTGGCGCCAATAGCGCGGTCGGCCAAGCCATCCTGCGATGTGGAACGGCGTCCCTGGCGCCGTCGATCACCTTGATCGCCGCGGTTCGCTCCAGCCGCGCGGCTGAAGAGGTCCAACCGTTGCTGGGCGAATCGAGCAGCGTCGTTTGCATCTCCTACGATGACACGGCTAGTCTCCGTGCGGCTTTTCAAGAAGCTTCCGCGGTCATCCACCTCCCGGGAATTCTCATCGAACGGCCGGGTTCGACCTACGAGCAGGCAAATGTCGCAACCAGTCGCAGCGTTGTAGAGGCCGCGAAGCAGAGCGGCGTCAAAAAAATCGTGCTGGTCAGCGCAATCGGGGCCGACAAAGAATCTTCAAACCGCTACTGGCGCACGAAAGGGCAGGCAGAAGATTTGGTGCGCATGTCGGGTCTTAGCTATACGGTGCTGCGCGCCCCGCTTTTGCTTGGACCTATAACCGAAGGCGGGGCGGCGCTCAAGCGCAACGCAAGCCTGCCGAAGGTAAGGATGATCGGAGGTGGCCGCAACCTTCAGCAGCCTCTCCATGTAGACGACTTAGCGCGGGCTGCGATCATTGCCACCCATAGTTCCGTTGCCCATAACCGTACTTTGGACCTGGTCGGCCCCATTTCGCTGCCAGACCGGGAAATCGTAGAGTGGGCTTCACGCTTGAGGGGCCGCCAGATTCAGGTCAGGACGATTCCCAAAAAGGTGGCGCTATTTGCAGTGGCATTTCGTCAACGCATTGGCCGAGGCGGATTCTCACTCGATGCTCTCAATGTGATCACAGCCAACACGAGCTTGGATCCGCAACCGGCGGCAAGCGAACTTGGAATCCATCTGACTGGCCTCGACGAAATGATCAAAAGCAGCTTAGAGCCTGTTCATAACAGGCTTAAGGTCTAAGGACAATATGAACGCGACACGCCCGTCCGAGAGCAATGCCCCCTTTCAGGGGAAAAAAGTCCGGCCATGGCAGCGGCTTTTGCCATGGCTGATTACGATAGCCTGCTTTGCTTACCTCTATGTGGCCCTGCACCGCGCGGCGGCGGCCGAGGGCGGCGGCCTGATTCCTTATCTCGCGAAAAGCTTTGAAAACGTCAGCTGGTTTCGCTGGCTCGGCTTGATGGTTCCGTACTGCATCTTCTATCTGATCATCGACAGCCTGGTTGTTTGGTGTGTGATCAACTGGTTCAATACCAAGATCCGGTACGCTGACATTTTGCCCATTCGCGCCAGCGCCTACATCCTCTCTCTGGTAAATGAACAGGTCAGCAAGGGAGCCATTGCGGTTTATTTGAACCGCAGGGATGGCGTGCCTGGATGGGAGGTAGGCTCGAGCATGCTCTTCCTCATGTTTTGCGAGTATTACAGCCTGATCGCATGGGGAACGGCGGGGGTGATATTACAGTGGAACCACGTCCCAGAGGTGTTTCATGCGATTCCCTGGGTGGCCCTGGGCTCCGTTATTTTCTTCGCGCTCTTTCATCTTTTCTTCAAAGGGAAAATCGGTTCGGGAATTGCATTGCGCAATCGCCCGCTCTTCCAGTCATTTCGGCTGGCAAAGGTCTGGCAGTATGCAACTGTGATTGCCTGCCGCGCGCCCCTGATGATTGTCGGCGTTATCGTTTATACACTGGCTCTACGGCTCTTTGGGGGTACCGTGACTTTCGGGGAAATGCTGGGGTATCTGCCCGTGATCTTCTTTGGGGCTGCCTCTCCTGGCCCCATGCACTCCGTTGCGATCCTTTTTTGGGTCCTGCTCTTTCCCGATAAACCGGGCCAAATGACCGCCTTCGGATTCGTGCAGCACAATTTTTTTATCATCTTTAACGCGGCAGTCGGCTTACTGTTTCTCCGGCGCGCCACTCGAGAGATCTTCAGCGGTCCTGCTAAAGATCAGACGCTGGCCCATTGAGACTAGAGTGCTGAGGACCAAGGCCCAGACGAGCAGAACGAGAAAGGGCCTCAAGAAACGCAGGCCCAGGCGGATGAGGATGTCCAAGCAGAGCGGCACAAAATAAAGTATGCCGTTGTAACGGCCGAGTTGGCTTTTGCGGAGTCTGCTGTGCCGATGAATCCAGTAGGAGTCTATGACATACTGGGCGAAGGCAGCGGTGATCAGAATCGGCAGGATCCAGGGAAAGGCGCCGCGGAAGGCGCCCCCAAACAGGCCGCAAGTGACGAAAAGAAAGTCGGAGGTATGATCGAAGGTCCCGCTCAACGGGCTCACAGTTCCGCTGCGGCGCGCGATGGGCCCGTCGACGAGATCCGTAGCAATCGCCACGACGATTGCAATTGCGGCAAAGATCGCGTAACGCCCGTCTGCCTGCGTCATGAAGAATGCAAACGGAAGCACCAGAAGCAGACGAATCGCGGTCAGTGCATTGGCCAAATTCCCTCAGTAACCACTCGCCATCGTTGGCGCGTGGCTCGCTGCCGAGGCAAACACCGGCATTCGTTCGAGCGGCAAGCATTCTTCCGCATCCGGAAGCTCGAAAGCTTTACGGATTTTATACATTGTCGTGCGCTCGGCAGGTATGCGTCCGATCGCTCGGATCATCGCGCGGAATTCGCCTGGAGAGACATACTCGCCGAAATTCGCTCCCGCGGCTTTCGAGATGCTCTCTTCCATCAGAGTCCCTCCGAAATCATTGGCGCCGGCTTCGAGACACGCCAAAGACATGTCAAAGCCAAGCTTCACCCAAGAGACTTGAATGTTTGGAATGTAGCCGTTCAAAAGCACGCGCGCCAGCGCATGCACGATCAAATCCTCATGAATCGAACGTCCCGCCCGGGCGCGTCCGCTTTGGAAAAGCCGGGTTTGGGAATGGATGAATCCCAAGGGAACAAATTCACTGAATCGGCCGGTTTCCTTCTGGATCTCGCGGAGCAGAAGCAGATGCTTCACCCAATGCTCAGGAAGTTCGGTATGACCGTACATCATCGTGGATGTCGAGGGAATGCCAAGGCTGTGCGCGGTGCGAATCACTTCGATCCACTGCCGGACGGTCACCTTATTCGGACTTAAGGAGCGACGCACATCATCGTCGAGAATTTCTGCGGCCGTACCCGGAATGCTGCCTAAACCGGCGTTTTTGAGCATCGTCAGATACTCGGGCAGAGGCAATCCGGTTTTTTCGACGCCGTAGGTGATTTCCATCGGCGAATAGGCGTGGAGGTGGAGTTCGGGCAATCGCGACTTGATGGCGCGAAGAAGACCGGCATAATAGCCGCCGTCGAGGTCTTTGGGCAGACCGCCTTGGATACACACCTCCGTCGCACCCATCCCGACCGCCTCGATCGACTTGGCAAGGAGCGAATCGGTAGAATGAAAATAAGCGTCCGGTGAGTTCGGCCCGCGACTAAAGCCGCAAAAGGCGCAGCCTACGATACAAACATTGGTGAAATTCAAATTTCTGTTCACCACGTAGGTAATGCGCTCACCAATCACGCGCCGGCGGAGCTCATCGGCGACCTTCACCAGGGCCAGAATGTCGTTCCCCTCGACCGCGCTCAAGATGAGGCCTTCTTGAAGCTCAAGATCGTCGCCGGCAAGGCTTTTTTCGAGAGCCTTCGCAACACAGGGACTCGCGGCCGCAAGAGCCCGGTCCCAGGGAATCTGCCGCCACTCAGGATTCATCGGTTTCAACATTTGTCACACTCCCCTCGAGCATAACCATCTTCACTCCGGAGCTTCTGCACATGCGGTTGCACGCGGGCATCGACGAATCCCGGCTTTGAGGAAAATTCCGGATAGACGGCGAGCCGCTCGCGCAAGTGAAAGCCGGCGGCTGCGGTTCTCGCAGCCAAAGAGGAGATCTGCGGCCACGCAGCTTCCGGGTTAATAAAATCTTTCGTCACGGGGGAAATTCCACCCCAATCGTTGATGCCGGCTTTGAGCAGATCGGGATAATCGTTCGAGAGCAAATTGGGCGGAGACTGGATATTCATTTGTCCGCCGAAGACCAAGCGGGCCACGGCGATTGTACGCTGCAAATCTTCGGTGGAGGGCTCCGGCGCGAGCGCCATGCGGGTATCCGGCTTGGCGCGGAACGGCTGAACGATAACTTCCTGGATGTGACCATACTTTTCGTGAGCGGAGCGGATTGCCAGCAGCGCGTCCACCCGCTCTTCCATCGTCTCTCCGATGCCAATGAGGATCCCCGTCGTGAAGGCCATCGACAATTGCCCGGCTGCCTCGATGGTCCGCAGGCGAAGCGCCGGCACCTTGTCCGGCGCTTTCCAGTGCGCTCCGCCGGAACGGCCCAGCCGCGGGCTGGCACTCTCGAGCATCAGCCCTACGCTGACATTGGATTGCCGTAGGCGGCGAAGATCTTCTGCGCCCATTCGGCCCGGATTGGAATGAGGAAGAAGACCGGTCTTCTCGAGCACCAACTCGCTCATGGCCGCAAGGTAATCAAGCGTGCGATCGAAACCCAGCTCCCTCAGGAACTCTTTGGCCGCCGGAAACACACGCTCGGGCTGGTCGCCCAAGCTGAACAAAGCCTCTTTGCACCCCGCGCGGCGCCCGGCATCCGCCACCGCAAGAACTTCTTCGGGTGTCATGTAGGCCGGCACACCGGCTTCCGGATCAGCCCTGAAAGTGCAATATCCACAATAGTCGCGGCAAAGATGGGTCAGCGGAATGAAGACTTTCTTGGAGTAGCTGACCGTACGGCCTTTGGACCGGTCACGAACCGCCCCGGCGACCTCGAGCAAATCTGCAATCGTTGATCCTGCAATCAGGGAAAGCGCGTCTTCGCGGGATATGCCGCAACCCTCGACCCCACGTTCAAGAGCGGCATCCGCGCGGGAGGAAATCGCCAGATCCGGCATTAGAGGATGCCTCCAGGGCTCCATCTACCCATAGATCCAAGAGCATGACATCCATCATATCCATGCAAACGACCTTCTTCAGGAGATTTTTCGGCGGGATCAGGCCGATGGCGCTCTGTTGATTGCATTGAGCGGCGCGGGCTCCTCCGGCTCAGAGCCCGAGAGCTTAGCCGGAGAGCGGGCCGCCGGCATTGGCCCAAATGCTGCGTTTTCGCTGTTAAGTTCCATGCTTGCAGGGAAATGCAGCTTGTTGTAAAGGGAGGACTTCACGTAGCGAGTAAGCTGCACATTGCCACGCGACCGCCAGTTCCGTCAGACACATAGGCTCCAGTTCTAGATCGCAATCGACAACCCAATCACTCGCAGCAAGATTCCCGCCAAGCCAGCGCCGATGAGTGGGCCGAGGACTGGCACGATGGCATAGTCCCAGCCGGACGAGCCTTTGCCCGCGATGGGTAGTAACGCGTGCGCGATGCGTGGTCCGAGATCGCGCGCGGGATTGATGGCGTAACCGGTCGTTCCACCGAGTGAAAGCCCGATGGCCCAAATCAGAGCGGCGACCAGGTATCCGCCAAGACCCCCTACCAGCCCGGTCCCGGCAACCGGTTTGGAGAAAATGGCCCCCGCCACGAAAACCAGAACAAACGTTCCGATAATTTCGCTGAGCAAGTTCGCACCAAGATTGCGAATGGCCGGCATCGTGGAGAAGCAGAGCAACTTGAGGTCTTTGTCTTCTGTTGCTTTCCAATGAGGCAGGTAATGAAGCCAGACGAGAACGGCTCCGACGAAGGCGCCCGCCATCTGTGCGATGGTGTAGGGTAGCAGTTTCGCGAAGCTTCCCGACTGTACCGCGAAGCCAAAGGTCACAGCCGGATTGATAAACCCATCGGGGCTGCCGCAGGCGACCGCTACATATACTCCTGCCATCACCGCAAAGCACCAGCCACTCGTGATCACTATCCAGCCACTGCCCTCGGCTTTCGAGCGCTTGAGCAGGACGCCCGCTACTACCCCATCGCCCAGCAACATCAAAATCATCGTTCCCATGAATTCGCCAAAACACTTCGTAAGCATGCAAGAGCTCCTTTATGATTCAGTTCTTTCGAATCAGCCCAACCAGTCAAATGACTTGCTCACCGCGCGCTTCCACGAGCAGACATCGGCTGTGCGCCTGCGAGAGTTGGAAGGTATTGAGCCGCCAGGGCCTTGAAGCTTGCGACTTGCTGGCTTATCCATGGCGGATCCTTCTTGAGTTCTGTGGCCAGGATTCGCGCCACCTCCGGCGCCATGGCAATGGCCGCCTTAGCATTCAAAAAGAGGGCGCGTGTCCGTCGCGCGAGAACGTCCTCGAGGGTACGAGCCATCTCCTTACGGGCCGCCCAGACAACCTCAGCGGCAATGTAAGGCAACTGCGGATGGAGCTGCTTCGCAAGTTCAGGCTGGGCCTCCGCCAGGGCTCGAATTTCTATTGCGTCAGATCCATAGACTGCTAGCGAGCCGAGCGACTCCGGATGCTCGTGATAACCGTGCACCTGCAAATTGAAGGTGACACAGGGTGACTCCTTCAAATTCCCCAGGTCGATCGCATGGTTTACACAGTCTTCCGCCATGTGGCGATAGGTGGTCCACTTCCCGCCAACAATGGTCAGCAGTCCCGAGTCGTCAATGTGAATCGTATGGTCGCGCGAGAGGGATGACGTTTTATGGTTCCCTGGAATCTTGACCAGCGGACGAATGCCGGCATAGATGCTGAGGATATCTTCCCGCTTCGGCGGACGGCTCAGGTAGAGAGCTTGCGGTATCGAGAATGAACTCGATCTCCTCTTCAAAAGGACGAGGCTCATACGATGGATGGTCAATGGGAGTATCCGTGGTGCCTACTATCGTGTGCTCGTGCCATGGAAGAGCAAACATAAGCCTTCCGTCGCTCGTATGCGGAACCATGATGGCCGTGCCTCCGCGCAGAAAAGACTTGTCAAAAACAAGGTGGATTCCCTGGCTCGGACTGACCATGGTCTCGACTTCGGGTTCGGCGAGGCGTCGCACCTCGTCCGCGAAGATGCCGCCTGCGTTGACCACCACCCTGACGCCGAGGTGAAAGCGCTCCCCCGATTCACGGTCCTCCACCACAAGGCCATCGATAAAACCGTCGGTCATCCCTTGAAAACTCTATCGCCGCGGTGTAGTTCAACACTGTGGCTCCATGATCAACAGCCGTCGCCATCAGGTGGGTAAGTAGCCGCGTATCGTCGAACTGCCCATCGTGGTACTCAACCCCGCCCTTTAGGCCATCCTGCCGGATCGTCGGCAGTTGCGTCGAGGGTTTCTTCGCTTGAGAGAAGCCGTGACGTGCCGAATCCGTACTTGCCGGCGAGAACGTCATAGACCTTCAACCCGATGCCATAAAAAGGACTCTCCCACCAGGAGTAAGTAGGCACCACCAGCAATAGGTCATGCACCAGGTGCGGCGCATTATGAAGCAGAGCCCTCTTTCCTTGAGGGCCTCCATAACCAGCGAGACGTTGCCTTGCTCCAGATAGCGCACGCCCCCGTGAACAAGTTTCGTCGAGCGGCTCGATGTGCCTTTGCCAAAGTCCTCGCGTTCCACCAGAAGCACGTCAAAGCCTCGCGTGGCTGCATCGACGGCCACACCAGCGCCCGTAGCGCCTCCGCCGATTACGATGATGTCCCAAGGAGATGTGTGCTCCTTTACTCGTGAAAACATCGCTTCGCGATTCATGCTATCTCCTTGTTCCAGCCCTTCGCGCGTCCAACCGCATCCTGCCACTTCGCGTATAGCCTCTGTGCCTTCGCGCGCTCCATTTGAGGGCGAAACACCTGCCCCTCGGGACGAGTCTTTGCAATCCCTTCCACGCTTTCCCAGAAGCCGGTCGCCAGACCCGCAAGATATGCAGCGCCTTGTGCCGTGGTCTCGAGGATCGCGGGCCGCTCCACTGGGATGCCGAGCAAGTCCGCCTGGAATTGCATTAACATGTCATCCGCAGCCGCTCCCCCATCTGCTCTTAGCTTGCTAAAGCCATACTGCGTATCGGCGTCCATGGCATATAGAACATCCGCAACTTGAAACGCGATGCTTTCCAGAGCGGCTCGAGCAATGTTACCGATCTCGGTGCTGCGCTGCAGGCCGATAATCATGCCGCTGGCGTACGGATCCCAGTAGGGCGCACCCAGACCAGTAAACGCGGGGACAAAGACCACATTGTTCGATCCCTCGACTGAGGCAGCCACCTTTTCAACATCCGGAGCACTGTGAAAGAACTGCATCTTGTCGCGCAGCCATTGCACGACAGCGCCACCGACGAAGATGCTGCCCTCAAGCGCATATTGTGGGCGACGATTCATACTGCAGATGAGCGTCGTAATCATCCGTTGCTTGGACAGCGTGAATTTGTCCCCTATGTTCTGTAGGAGGAAGCAGCCAGTCCCATAAGTGTTCTTGGCGTCTCCGGGCTTTACACACAGCTGTCCAAACAGCGCCGACTGCTGGTCTCCGGCGATCCCTGCGATCTCCACTTCGCCAAGGCCGAGCGTGGTCGTCACCTGACCTATCCGCTCGCTCGACCAGACGACCTCAGGGAGCATACTTTCTGGAATTCGCAGCAGCTTGAGCAGATCCGCGTCCCACTTATCTTCGGCGATGTTGTAAAGCATCGTCCGTGACGCATTCGTCCTATCGGTGATGTGGCGCTTGCCACTCGTCAGATTCCAGATGAGCCAGCTATCGACGGTTCCGAAAGCGAGCTTGCCTTGCTCCGCCCGAGCGCGTGCTCCGCTCACCTGGTCCAGGATCCACGCGATTTTTGTCCCGGAGAAGTAAGGATCGATCAACAATCCCGTCTTGTTTCGAATCAGGTCTTCATTTCCGTCATTGCGAAGCCGCTTGCAGAACTCCGCTGTTCTGCGGTCCTGCCACACAATTGCGTTGTAGACCGGATTACCGGTTTCGCGATCCCACACGATTGTTGTCTCTCGTTGATTGGTAATCCCGATCGCCGCGAGGTCGCGCGGGCGAGTATGCGTCTTGCCCAGGACCTCAATCGCGGAACTTAATTGAGTCGTAAGAATGTCCATGGGATCGTGTTCGACCCAGCCAGTATCGGGATATTTCTGGTCGAATTCATGCTGCGCTATCCCGGCAATCTTGCCGTCGTGATCGAACAGTACAGCGCGCGAGCTGGTTGTTCCTTGATCGAGCGAGAGCACATACTTTGTCATGAGTTCATCTCTCTCCGGTTAACTACAGAGTTACTTGCCTTCGTTCTAAACACTCCGAGCAACGCAGGTAGTGCTGTCTGCATTAGAAGGTTATCTTTAGTATGCGGATTTCGCGCATTCGCGAGCCGGGAAAGGGACCGGAGAACGACCTCGAAGGTCTCAGGAATTTCCTACGACACCGCTTCTCTTCGGTGAAGAGTCATCAGCCGCCCGCGTATTCAGATGTGTTCCCCATGATTGCTTCAAGGGCGCCTCTCTCGCTGTGTCCAGTGGCTTGGGAGATTCGTGCGTCTGGAAACAAAACGGTGAAGGAGGTTCCAATGCCTTGTTCGCTGGTCACGGACAACACCGCCTGATGGGTCTCGGCGATCCACTTTGCAATCGCCAATCCGAGGCCATTCCCTTCTACGATGCCGCGAGAGGGATCCGCCCGGTAAAAGCGGTCGAAGACAAACGGCAGGTCGGCCGGCGAAATTCCAATGCCGTTGTCATGGACTACCACCTTCGCTTGCCCGGCGACTGTGCTGAGAGACACGGCAATGGTTCCGTTGGGTGTGGAATACTTCAAGGCGTTATCCAGCAAGACCCACATGAGTCTCTTCAGCGCTGAAGCATCTCCAAGAACCATCACCTTGCCATCATCGTGGTCCCTCAGGAAATTGAGTGCATGTTGCTTCGCGATGGGTCGCGCCGCCGCGCAAACTTCTTCGAGCAGGGCGGCTAGGTCGACCTGCGTTCGAGGAAGAGCGACGGGAAGCGAATCCGCGCGGGCCAGGGTAAGCATCTCTTCGAGCAGGATCGCAGCCTTCGCAACTTCATCGACGATGTCCTTGAGGGCACGGCGGCTCTCGATATCCGCTCGCGGGTTCTTCAGCGCAATCTCGGCCGCGGTTCGGATGAAGGAGAGCGGCCCGCGCAGCTCATGAGAGGCGTCCGCGGTGAATCGCTTGATCTGATTGACTGAAGATTCCAAGCGATCAAGCATGGCGTTGCTCGTCTCGGCGAGCCGTTGTAACTCATCGCGGGTCTGTGAAACAGGAATCCGTTCAGAGATGTTGCTGATACTGATGGAACGGGCCGCGGCGGTGATGCGATCCACGGGCTTGAGCGCGCGCCGGCTTACCCAATAGCCTCCGGCGCAGGAGATCAATAGAAGCAGCGGAGCAGATGCTAACAGGCCCCACAGAAAGCTCTCCATAACCAACAGATTTCCGGCTTCCGGAGCGGCTGCAATCAACACCAGGGGCTGTCCCGCTAAGGAGAACGACTGTGCGAGCACCCAATACGATTGCCCAGCCGATGCAACGGTCACGAACCGATTGGGGTCGTCGAGTTGGAACTTCGGCCAGGGAAATGCCGAAGCTGCCGCGGAAGGAGATGGGTAGGCCTGGGTGCCATCCGGATGGAGCACTTCTACGAGCCCGTTGCCCGTGGCGCGAGCGAAGTCGGCAAAATCCTCATCGCGGTCCGAGGAGGTTGCGCGCTGATCTTTGACCAGCAACTGCTCGAGCCTCTCGATGCGCCGGACAAGTGTTTGATGACGTTCGCGCCTCAGCGTACGGCTGAGGTTGGCCCACATACTCACACCAAACAACACCCAACCGGCAAAGAAGACGCAGCCAAACCAGATGGTGAGGCGGAGGGAGATCGAGATGCGACCTTTCAACGTCCGTCACCGCGCAGGGAGTACCCGACACCCCGGATGGTATGCAATAATTCCCGTTCGCCCGCTTTGGTGAGCTTGGAGCGCAGGGCTCGAACAAAGACGTATAGGCTATCGCAACTGACATCTGCGTCCAAACCCCAACCCTCTTCGATCAATACGCTGTGCGGCACAATGGTCCCGGCTCTTCGAATCAGCGTCTCGAGCAGGGCGCATTCTGTACGAGTCAGCGCCACAACACGCGTTCCACGCTGGGCCTCGCAGAGGTGCGGTCTGAGGATCAGGTCTTCAAATTGCGCAACCTGGGGTACTGCCAGCGGCATGCGGCGCTCCGTCGCTCGAACCTTGGCCAAAAGCACATCGAGAGCGAATGGCTTCGTCAGATAGTCGTCCGCGCCCGCGTCGAGCCCTTGGATGATGTCCTCCATCGAGTCGCGCGCGGATACGAGGATCGCCTGAGTGAGCAGGCGATCCTCACGCAGCGTCTTGATAATGGTGAAGCCATCCATCCCGGGGAGCATCACGTCGAGCAACATCAGATCGAAGGCCGCGGTGCGGCCCAGCCGCAGCCCCTGATGACCGTCATAAGCAAGAGAGATAGTGTGACCCTCTTGCTCCAGGGCGCGGCCCATGTGCGTGGCGAAGCTACGCTTGTCTTCGACGATCAGGATGTGCATGAGTGTTCAGAGTAGCCGGGACTTGTGAATATTCGATGAAACAAGCGAACCCTGGTCCGGATCCTTAGGTTGCGCTTAGACAGTGCTGCCAGAATTCCATCTGTTCCCGAACACCGAGACGCCGCCGAGAGCAGCCGCGAAGGTGTGCGCAAGAACCACAGGAGACAGATCATGCCCTCGAAGCTGAAGACATCGAAGCTGAAGACTTGGAGCCACGGATTACTGAGCGCCGCGCTGATGGCAGCCTGCCTGTTCGCCCTGTCCTCGAGCGGGCGCATGGATGCGCAGACGAGCGCCGCCAAGGCGATTATCGAAGGAAATGTGGTGGACGCCGGCGGGGCCACAGTCGCGGGAGCGCAGCTGCGCCTCGTGCCCATCGGCATCACGGGGGTGTCCGACGACCAAGGCGGCTATCGGCTGCCCGAGGTCCCAGCCGGCAAGTACACGCTCACAGTCTCCTATATCGGCTTTTCGCCGCAGAGCTACGACGTTGATGTAACAGCCGGCCAGACGCTGAACCTCGATCTGAAGCTGAAGATCGCGAACGCCAATGAGGCGATTCTCGTCTCCGCCTCCCGCCCGCATGGTGAGGCGGAGTCGGTCAACGAAACCCGCACCGCCGACAACCTTCAACAGGTGATGCCCTCCGAGATCATCATGAGCCTTCCCAACGCCAACGTCGCCGACGCCATTGGCCGCTTTCCATCGGTCAGTCTCTACCGGATCGAAGGCGAGGGCGTGTACATACAGGTTCGTGGTACCGAGCCTCGCCTGACCAACGTAACCGTCGACGGCATCACCATTCCCGCGCCCGAGCCGACGGTCCGCCAGGTGCGCCTCGATGTGATCCCCTCGGGCATGGTGGATTCGATCCAGATGAACAAGACGCTGCTGGCCAACATGGACGGCAACGGTATTGGCGCATCCGTGAATCTGGTCACCAAGGAGGCCAGAGAACAGCCCACGCTGGACCTGTACGGTGACGGCGGCCACACCAACATCCTGGGTGGCCGCGGTTCCTACGACTTCGGCGGCACCACCGGGAAGCGGTTCGGCGCCACCAAGCGCTTTGGCCTGCTGGGCAACGCGGTATTCGATTACAACGGTCGCGGCATCGACAATTTCCAACCCGCGCTCGATCCACTCTCCACCTTCGTCACGCCTTTCTACGATAGCAACACGATCCGCGAGTATCGCTACTACCGCACCCGCTACGGATTCGACGGCAGCGCCGATTACCGCCTCACCGATAGCACCAGCGTCTACGCTCATGGGTTCTACTCGGACCTTAAAGACTGGGGCGACAAGTGGTACTACGAGCCCATCTCGGCCCCCATCACCGGCACCGCCGCCGATCCCGTTTATCCGACAGCCACTACCAAGGGCTCAGAGCCCAAGTTCTACACCTCGAGCAAGCGTCCGAACGCCTCGGTCGGCACACTCATCCTCGGCGGCCGCACTGTACACAACGATTCGCTGATCACTTACCAGATATCCGCCTCGCGCTCCTATGAGGTCGACTCCGCCGGCAACCCCAAGGCCGATTTCAGCTGGGTTGGCCCCACCGAGTACTGCAACTACATACCGTCGCAGCAGACCGGCCTCTACCACCCGCACTTCGGCAACTGCGACGATACCAGCCAGTCGCCGCTGCTCAACGCCGCCAACTGGCAGTTCAAGGACATCACGATCTCGAAAGGAGAGAACGCGCAACTGAACCTGACCGCCCAGACCACCTATGCGAAGAATTACAGCTGGGGAGGCCACTTCGGGACCTTCGAGACCGGCTTCAAGTTCACGAACGCGCATCAGAGCCAGAACTCCACCGAATCCGTCTACGATAGCTTCGGCAGCTCCGCTCCGCTGATGACCCAACTGCTGGACACCTTCAACAATACGGACTACTTCGGCGGCAACTACTTCGGCGGACACTATGGCCAGGTGTCGAACTTCAACGACGCGCAAAACTACACGCTTGCCAACTACCAGGGTGACATTGACCTGCAAAAGACCGCTGCCGACATCTACCCCAATCTCTTCCACACCGTCGAGCAGATCACGGCCGGTTACCTCATGAACAACATCGACTTCGGCAAGCTGCATGTGAACACCGGCCTGCGAATCGAAAGCACGCGCGATCTCACCTTCGGATACAACCTGACCTTCTTTGGCACCTATAGCGCCAGCACGGGTACCTACTCCGGCGGCACATCGGAGGTAGAGTGCAACGGCAACGTGGCGCCCAATCCTCCAGCCGCGGGCAACTGCTACACCGC
This sequence comes from uncultured Acidobacteriaceae bacterium, assembly GCA_963746665.1. Lineage (GTDB taxonomy): Bacteria > Acidobacteriota > Terriglobia > Terriglobales > Acidobacteriaceae > PALSA-350. The sequence goes on from CAVVBW010000004.1 coordinate 306,349, forward strand.
CATAGGCACCAACAACAACCCTGCTTACATCGACCTGTTGCCCAGCGTTGATTTGCGCTATGGCCTCACGCAGAACTCCGCTCTGCGCGGCGTCTTCTCTCGCGGTGTGGCCCGTCCCGACCCTTACCAGCTTGTGCCCTACGTTGAGGAAGACTCAACCGCGAGCCCGATCGCCGTCACCATCGGCAACCCCAGTCTCCGCCCGGAGCACGCCAACAACTACGATCTGCTTTACGAAGACTATCTCCAGCCGCTCGGCCTGGTGCAGGCGGGTTTCTTCTTCAAGCAGCTCTCCGCACCGCAGGTGGAAATCACCCTTCCCGGCGGCCTTAGCCTCTCGGACTTCCCTGCCGGTTACTTTCCCGCGTCCGTGCAAAGTGTCCTCGCCGAGTACCCTGGTGACGCGATCACACAGTTCACCAACGGCCAAAACGCCTACATTTATGGCCTTGAGTTGAGCTTTGAGCAGCACTTCGGCTATCTGCCTGGAGTGCTGAAGGGGCTCGGTATCACCGCGAACTACAGCTACACGGCCTCGCAAGAGAAAGGCCTACCTCTGCGCAACGACCACCCCACGACGATCGACCAGGCGCCCAACACGTGGAGGCTCAGCCCGACCTACGACACGAACCGATTCTCGGCACGCGTCGGTCTGGCGTACGACCAGGCCAGCCTCTTCAGCTACAGCTATGTTTCGCCAGCCTACGTCACGGGCGCGGATCCCAGCGGCCTCGGACCTGCTGGGCCCTCCGGAGACATCTTTACCTTGACCCACTTCCAGGTAGACGCCCAGGCGAGCTACCGTTTCTACAGAGGACTGCGGGCGGTTGTCTCCGGGCTCAACCTGAATAATGAGGTCTTCGGCTATTACCAGGGAAGCACTCCGTTCGTGAACCAGCGCGAGTTCTATAAGCCTACCTACTCTGGCGGACTCCGGTACACTCTCGGTGAACATTGATATCGGGGCCCCGCATTGCCTCAAATGATCGCTTCATCGGGTACGGGAACATTCGCCGGACAAGCATGTTCCCGTACCTCCGCAACTCCGGCGAACCCGCCGCATCCCTTTCAAAGACACCAAGGAGCGGAATGAGACTTCGGCTCTTGTCGCTGGCCTGTACGCTGACGCTCCTTCCCGTTGCAGGCTCCGCCCAGGCTCCCCGCGCGAGCAGCGCGAAGGTCGAAGGTGCTGAGCTGCGATACGTTGTTTACCTCAGCCGGCACGGTGTTCGATCGCCTACCGGGAAAGCGGCTCAATATAACCGCTACTCGTCAGGGCCTTGGCCCGCATGGCCGGTAGAGCCCGGTTATCTCACGAATCACGGATTCCACTTGATGGAGTTGTTCGGAGCGTTCGATCGGGTGGAGCTAGCAGAGCAAGGTCTCTTAGAGGCCAATGGCTGCGCAGATGCTTCGAGAGTGACGATTTACGCCGACTCGGACGAGCGCACACGGGAGACAGGCAAAGCGATTGCGCAGGGTCTTATGCCGGGATGCGATCTGCCGGTAGGGTCTCTCCCAGAAGGCACGAACGATCCTCTCTTTCATTCGATCAACGATGCTTCTACCGGTCATGGTCGAGCGTTTGCGGTGGCCGCCATCGCTGGACGCATTGGGGGCGACCCAGCCAATCTGACCCAGGCTTACTATCCACAGATCGCCGCACTGGACCATATCCTTGCCACCTGCGGTGCCGCGTCTTCTTCCCAAGCGGATCGGGTCTCTCTGTTCGATATTCCAGCAACCCTGTCGGACGGAACCGGTGACCACTTAGCCGATCTCAAGGGACCAATCGACACGGCTGCGACATTGTCGGAAAATCTCTTGCTCGAATATACCGAGGGAATGGATAGTGCGAGTGTCGGCTGGGGTTGCATTCACCACTCTGAGATCCAGGCAATGATGGCTCTGCATACGGCCGCAACGGACTTCACCGAGCGAACACCGGAAATTGCGAGAGCCCAAGCGGCTAACTTGCTGAACCGCATTCGGCTATCCATCCGGCAGGCATTGGATCAAAAGGCCATTCAAGGCTCCATGGGGAAGCCCTCTGATCGCGCTCTGTTTCTGATCGGGCACGACACGAATCTGGAGAATGTCGCCGGAGTTCTGAACCTGACGTGGATCATCGATGGACGACGAGACGATACTCCGCCGGGGAGCGCTTTGATCTTTGAAGTTTGGCGGGAGCGATCCAACGGCGAGTACTTGGTTCGCACGTACTTTACAGCGCAAACGTTGGAGCAGATGAGGGCATCGACGCCTCTTACCGTGTCAAGTCCCCCTGAACGCATCCCCGTGTTCATCCCAGGCTGTAGCGATGTCGACATGTCCTGCAATTTAGACCCGTTCTTACATCTCCTGGAAGCGGCCTCTAATAAATGATCGGCGGCTCAGAGCAGCGAACGCGCCATTTCATATTCAACAAGCGCGGGATCGTTGGAATAGGGTTTCGTGCGACCGGTACGGACGAAGCCCAGACGCTGGTAGTAAAGCATGGCCCCTGCGTTCGTGGATGTGACCATGAGTTGAAGTACGGCGGCGCCGCGGCGGCGGGCCCACCCAGCGACCTCGTCCACTAACATGCGGCCTACGCCGCGCTGTCGATGCGATGGCGCGGTCCACATGGAGATCAAGTGTGCGCGCGATGGATCGTCGGGGGTCAGATAGGAGCCGGCAATCCCGCAGGCGATACCTTCGTCGAATGCAAGGAAGCCGACGCCGGCCTCTCCGCTCCAGCTCCTGACTCGAGTCTTCCACTCCTCATCCTTCAACTGAATCTCGCGTGCATACGTTGAGCTAAAGGCGCTTGGCGCGTCCTCTAGCGCGCGAAGACGAGTTTCTTTGAAAGCGGGCAGGTTCGCGAGCGTGATGGGTTCAATGACGATCACGGAAGCATTATGACTCACGGGGAGAATTTTACGGCGTGCAGGAAACCGATGCGGTCGATAACCGTCTGGGTATAGAATGGTCCGGCATTAAAAGCCATAACAGAAATTCCCGTCAGGAGAACCGTCATGAAAAAGATGATACTGAAGGCTCTGGCCGTCGCGTCGGTTCTGAGTCCGGCTATGGTATTCGCCCAGACAGCGAATACGAAACCCACTACGGCCACTTACATCATGAAAGATGAAGTCGACAAGGTTAGTGCCACTGAACAATCAAAGCGGGTCATAGATGAGAACACGAAGGTTGTCGATATCGGCTACGAGCACTTCACGGTCGGCGTGATTCATCGGGCCTCCACTAGAACCCCGCCGCCCCCGCCAGCCGCCCGCCCTGCGGGCGCCCCGCCTGTCGAGATCTGCGGGCGGAAGATGGATACTCTTCCTCCTGGCGGGACACCGGGAGGCATCGTTCACGACTTCCAAACCGAGGGCTATTACATTGTTTCCGGCGGCGGAACGATGTTCACCGACGGCTACATCGTCAACGGACACAAGGGCAACAATAACGCTCCGGGAGGGCCGAATGGGCCAGGGTGCGGGGGAACGGCGTATGGCGTAAAGAAAGTTGTCGTGAAACCTGGTGACATTGTTATCGTCCCGCCAGGAGTGGTACACGGATGGGCCGACATCCCCGATCACGTGGACTATCTGAGCTTCCGGCCGTCGCAGCAAGTCCTGCAGGCTGGCTGGGTGAATCCGACGATCACGAAGTAGTGCGATCACAACTCGGCTTGCAACACGCGCGGGGCTCTGGTGATATTTGCGCCGCGAAAGCGACGGTCCGAGTCAACCGCGTGTCGCGAATATCGCCAGCATCTTCAGTAAGATGCAGGCAATATATCATCCTCTAAAGGAGCTTTAGCTAGGATAAGAAGCCTAGCCGTCCCGACCAAACGCTTCACGTTCAGGCCCATATTTCCCGATAGAGTTGCTCGATTTCGGCGGCGGTCGGGATGCGGGGATTGTTCTGCGGTGAACCGGAAGCCAACGCATGAGCAGTCATGGTTGGGATCACTTCGCGGTAGCGCTCTTCGGAGAGACCGAACTTCTTTGGAGAAGGCACCTGCAACTCTTCATTTCTGCGGAAGAGGCCCTCCACCAACTTCTTGACAGCGGTTTCGGAGAGGTCATCCGGCCCCGCGACTCCCATCGACCGGGCACAGTCGGCATACCGGTCTGTCGCCGCACCGGCAGAAAACGCCGTCACCGCGGGAAGCAGCATGGCGTTCGACAAACCATGCGGGACGTGGAAGAAAACTCCGATGGGCCGGCTCATTCCATGGACCAGCGCCACACTGGCATTCGAGAAGGCAATGCCGGCGAGCGTGGCCGCAAGCATCATGGCCTCCCGGGCAGGGCGGTTGTCCGGCTCTCGAAACACAATAGGAAGCTGTGTCCAAATTGTCTTCATCGCCGCCAGCGCAAAGACGTCTGTGAACGGATTGGCCTTGCGGCTCACATAGGCCTCAATCGCATGAGTGAGCGAATCAGTTCCAGTATCTGCCGTCAATCGCGCCGGCATCGACAGCGTCAGCTCATAGTCGATCGCGGCCGCCGACGGCGATAGGACGCCGCCCGCGATGAGCATCTTCTCGTCGTTGTCGGAATCGGAGATGACCGTGAAGCGAGTGACTTCAGATCCAGTGCCAGCAGTGGTTGGAATCGCGACATGGGGAGGACCGGCCTTCGGGATCGGATTGGGAACCTTGTAGTCGCGAGCTTCGCCGCCATTGGCCACAAGCATTCCAATCGCCTTGGCAGTATCGATTGGACTGCCTCCACCAAGGCTTACCAGACTGTCGTGCTTCCCTGCTACAAAGGCACGAATACCAGCCTTCACCGCATTCGTGGTGGGGTCCGGGACGGTATCGGAAAATATCTCGCACGCAAGTCCCATTTGGATAAGCCGATCCCGCAACTGGCCTGGCAAACCCTGACGCAGCAGAAAAGTATCGGTCACGATCATGGGACACCGGCAGTTCAACCGCTTGAGGATGGCCGGTACTTCGGAGAATGCTCCGCCGCCTATCTTGAGGATTGGGGGGATCTGGACGTCTGCTGTCATCATCTTTGCTCCTAAAGTCTGCTATTCATTCACGGCCCATTGTCGCGGCTGATTTGTACAGGGGCGAGTTCAAATGAGCGCGGCTCGTCACTACATATTACGTGTTATTACCTGCCCTTGATGAGAGCGAGACAGTAGACGAGGCACGACTTAATCGCACGCCGCGCATGAGCAATGAAGAAGGTTCTCGCGAAGTTCAAACTGAGCGCGCCGAAACTTCACTGTGCTTCTTGTGTTTGCATTTACGAGGGTAGTTAAGTGTTTCAGATTTCTCTTAGGAGTATTGATATGCGAATTTTCGCTCCCTCGATGGCTCTCGGCGCTGCTTTGATCTTTGTATTCCCGGGCAGCGCTCTCTTAGCGCAAGATCAGCCTGCAGCGGGTGCACCTCCACCGGCCGCAACATCTCAAGCACCTCCACCAGACGCGCAGCAAGCCCCGTCAGCCGCGCAGCCTAATCGTGCTCCAGATCCGAAGCGGCAGGTGAAGATGATGGCGAGAAGGCTGGCCCTGACGCCTCAACAGCAATCCGAGATCGAGCTTATTCTGGCAGATCGTCAGCAACAGCTTGAGAACGTCCGTGCCGATACCACTCTTGCTCCCAGAAACAGGAGAATGAGGGTCCAGAGAATCCGTCAGGATAGCGACAACAAAATTGAAGCGATCCTAAGCGATGTGCAAAAGCAGCAGTACGAGCAGATGAAGCAAGAACGCCGCACTAACGGGCAGATGCGCGAACAGCAGCAAGCCGGCGTTCCTCCAACGGCTAACAACTTATAGTCAAAAATCAATGCAGAGTCACGTTGTCAAAGTAAATTCAGAGTCACGCCAAATGGCAAGTGAGTTTATATGATGAACGTTCGCAAAGCTCGCAATCTCTTTATCGCGCTCCTTCTATGCGCGGCGCCCATGGCGTCATTTGCTCAAATTGACATCGGCGTATCCGTACGGATAGCGCCTCCAGCGCTGCCTGTCTATGTGCAGCCGGCGTGTCCGACCGCTGGATTCCTATGGACGCCCGGCTATTGGGCCTATGGCCCCGCAGGCTACTACTGGGTACAGGGTGTCTGGGTCGCGCCGCCTCATCCTGGACTTCTGTGGACGCCCGGTTACTGGGGCTTCGCCGCCGGCGTGTATGGCTGGCACGCGGGCTACTGGGGCGCGCACGTCGGTTTCTACGGCGGTGTTAACTATGGCTTCGGTTACGGCGGTGTGGGCTTTGGCGGCGGAGTGTGGCAAGGCGGAGTCTTCCGCTACAACACGGCTGTCGTGAATGTGAACACTGCCGTCATCCACAACACCTTTGTCGACCGGACGGTGATCAACCGCACCGTCGTCAACAATCACGTGAGCTTCAATGGTCCTGGTGGCAGTATGGCGCGGCCCACTGCCCAGGAGCGTGTGGCGATGAATGAACAGCATTTCCAACCAACGGCCAATCAGGTTGCGTCCCGCAATCAGGCGGAGCAGAATGCGCGGGACGGTTTCGGCCACGCCAATGAGGTCAACAGTCGTCAAGGCGACCAGCAGCAGCGCATCTCGCAGGGTGTCAAATCCGGTCAACTGACGCCAGGTGAGACACGCAACCTGGAGAACCGCGACTCGAGTATCAGCCGGGAGGCGCAGGCCGACCGGGCGGCGAATGGAGGCACTCTGACCTCGCAGGAACGCCAGCAGATCAACCAGCGCCAAAACAATGTGAGCAAGTCGATCTACAACGACAAACACAACGCCAACAATGACGCGGCTGCCGCTGCACGTCAGGGCAAAACGGCACAAGCTGAAAGGCAGCAATCCAAGAACACTGAAAACAACGACCGCCCAAAGCGTTAACCGCAGAAGAAAAGCCGCTCTTCCATGCAGTAGAAGCAGGCCGGTGATGGCAACGCTTTCAACGTTGCCATCACCATCACCAAACCCGGCAAAGAGAGCAGCACGAGTGCCGGAGGATGCAGCTGCCGGCGGCAAGAAGAGAACCCTTGCGCTCACGTGACGCTCTTTCGCGAAAAAAACCAAAGCTCACAAAGTAGCCTCTCGTGGAAGACATTGGGAGGCCGATTCCTCTGCGCTTCCCTGCCCTTCTACGCCTCCTAGAAACAGTAACCCCGTCTCATGTTGAGATGACGCAGAAAATATGATGTATATCTTTAAGCTTGTGAGCAAAGCGATCCCATCCGAACCTTATCGCTGAATTGGTAACGAAGCGGCAGTCCTCAAGTTTAGTACTGTGGTGTGCCGATCTTTGGAGGCAATGAATGGGAGGCAATGGGTGCAGCGCAATCTCCTGGCCGTTGGACTGTTTCTCGTTTATGTCAGCATGACAGCCTTGGCCTACGGCCAGAACAAACTCCCAACCGTGGACCAAATCATAGAGCGTCATCTCCAGGCTCTTGGCGGGCGTGACAAGATCGACGCTGTACACTCCGTCGTTGAGCATCTTGTGTATCGGGAGGGGGCGCACGTCAATCCGAACGCCCTCATCGTGCGGATGCGCCCGTATTACAAGACGATCGGCGATCCTAAGGACAAGACCGCGGAGATCAACGAAGGTTACGACGGAAGTGCGTGGGAGTATTACCGAGATCCTGGCGTTGTCATCCGAACTGTGGACTCTGCCGCGGCGGCTACCCGGCACGGCACCGAGATCATCGATTCGCTGGAGGATGCGAAGCTGCTCGGCACGCGAATTGAAATGTCGGGCGCGGGAACTTTTGCGGGTAAGCCTGCCTACAAGCTTCATCTCATCTTTGCGGATGGCTATGAGGAGGATTTGTTCATCGACCAGCAGTCGTTCATGATTATCGGCAACCGGCGTTCGGCGCCGATTCATGCTTTTGGAGGGCCTGTCCGCTCAGAAAATCGGATTGGCGATTACCGGCCGCTGAATGGAGTCCTCTTTCCCTATTCGATCACGGAAGTCGAGATTGCGACCGGGAAGGAGCTGGATGCGAACATAGCGCAATCCATCGTCGTAAATAAGGAATTTGATCCAAGTTTCTTCAGCCCTCCCCAATACGATAGAACGCCATTGCAGCAAATGCTTGAGCAACTTTATATGGAGCGGACCGATCCTGTCAGTGTGATGTGGACGTATCGAGGTTTCAGGGCGGCGAACTCCAAAGTAGACACGCGCGACGGTGTGGAATTCATCGGATACCAGATGGTCAAGATGGGCGACTTTAAGGGCGCGATCGACTTGCTCGCCGCCAATGCCGCGGACTATCCAAAATCGGCCAGTGCAGAGTTCGGGCTCGGCCGTGCTTACAAGGCGGCCAGCGATGCCGGTAGTGCTCGAGCCCACTTTCAGAAGGCGCTCAAGATCGATCCAAATTTCACGAAGGCCAGCGACGGACTGAACGCACTAAGGTAGTGCGACAACAAACCTGTCAGCCTACAGGCCATCCGAGAAAGGGTAGAGCTCTATCGCTGACGAGCAAAGGCGCACTCCTATTGCTGAGTGCCCTTCTGGGCCATGATCCAATCCCAGTGTTGGCCCGCCTCCTGGACGATGGGTTGAATGTCGGACTGAAGCAAGTACCTCTCCTGCGCCATCTTAAGCGCCGCGAGCTCTACGCGGCTCATATAGCCGGCCCGGTTGCCGTAACGCTCCTCTATAGATTTCCGCGGGTCATGGTTCTTTTCTTGTTCAGCGCGTGTTTTGGGAAACGGGATGAAGGACCCTGCCATGGCAAGCAGGGTATCTGGCGAACCTGTAGCCTCGCTCCGAAAAGCCCAATCCGTATAGGTTCCGAGCGGCACCGCTTGCTCGGGCATGCGAATGCCTCCAATATCGTTACCGTCGCTGTCCACTTGTAAAACATAGAATGGCAAGACCGAAAGAGCCCCTGGCAAGTCGGCGCGGTATCCGCCCGGCACGTGATAGGGCCACTCGACCCCGGGTATTTGAGGAAATTTGATGGTGCTCTGTGGAATCAGCGTGCCATTCGCCAACAAGGGATGCTTGCTGGGCGGAGGCTCAGTTTGATTCCTTACCCATCCATCGAGCGACGCGAGCAGCGCTCGCTGACCCCATCGATAGTCATTCGGGTTGGACAGTTGTTGCTGAGTTTCGCCGGCAGGGGGCGGCCAGGAGCCCGAGCCATGCCGAGTGCCGGCGTAAGTGTAAACTCGCACATTGGGTGGGTCCGGTAGATCCTGGCTTCCGTCCATCGACAAATGCCGGAGCGCCGCGACGCGGCCGCGGTCCCAATACTCAGAGCCGGTATCGACCAGAAAGACTTTTGGTTCCATCCCAGCGGGCACCTTGGCTCCGAGGCCATCCCGTTTGCCCGTAACCGGATCGGTTGTCGTCTCATAGCGAATGGGGAAAACGGTCTGCGTGAACGAACCGAGCTCGGCCGGTTGAGCGAACCTCTCGTTAAAACTTCCGAGCGATGTGCCGCCGGTCTGGATGTAGAGAGCATCGACCGCTTGGCGGCCCTGTTCATCTGTCGTGAACCCTTCGTAAATCATCTGGCGCTCCCAACGCCCGGTTTGCGAGGCGCCATAGGTATATACGTATTTCCCATGGACAATGGCGTCTGAGTTATATTTGAGCGCCGACGCCATATCTCGAACCGCTGCGAAGCCCAGTCCCGCGACCGGCGGATTCTGGGATTCATAGGACACTTCATAGGTCATACCAGGTTTGAAGCCGCCTTCGAGCGTCACCCAGTTAGGATCGAAAACGACTTTGCCACTCTCAGCACGGCCAAACCGCCAATCCGCCCTGGGGATGAGACGGGGGGCTGAGGCAAAGCCCTTCCGTTCGGTCAGGCGATAGGCGGCGTTGTTGGGGTCAACCGGAGGGTAGGCCGGCGTGAAGAACCCCGAGACAAATTCGAAAGAGTCGGACTTCTTGTCGGGTATGAACCACGGGTGGACCCAGCCGATAATTGGCTTGCCATTGTCTGTCGCGACAGGAGGATCTAGGAGAACGAGGCCCTTCCTCCTGGGGGTGTCGAACTCCCAGCCCACGGCAACGATGGTGTAGCCTTCGCGCATCAGCAATCCGTCGCCAAAATCGGCCTCGGTCGACGGGTCGCTCGATCCTTTCGCCTGATTGAATACCGACAACACCTGCTTGCCGCCGCGGTTCACTATATCGAATAGAAGCACCCCGTTGGCATGGGAAGGATCCTTCGGCGCCAGGATGAACAAGTCGGCGGAGAACTCTACTTTGCCCTGCCCATTCCGCGGCGCCTTGTCGAGGTCGACGATCGCCTTATCGTGAGGGTTTTTCGGATCGACGGCAAAGTAGACCTTGCCGACCAGCTTTTGGTATGCACCTACAGAGCCGAAGCTCTTCCCTCCGAGCACGTCTTGCCGACTGGTAATTTCAACATGCGTGACCTCGGCTTGAACCGTCCCGAGCGCAAGCGCGGTGAGCGCGACAGCCAGGATACTGCGAAGGCATGCTTTCATCGGGAATCTCCCTTTCAGAACAGATTCGTTCGAATTGTACGGTATTGCAAAACTACGCCGTATCTAGGACCGAAAGACGGAGCTGAAAGACGGAGCGATCGCCGCCGTCCGCAAGCGACAACATCCCGGCCCATAGCAACGTAGCTATGAATCGCCAATCGGGGTGGTGTAAACTGGCACGTACGCTCCAATCGTCACTCTCTGGACGCGTTTCGGTTAGCGGAGAGAGGAGTGCCCTTCTCTCCTGGGGAAAAGACGCCCGCATGGGAAGTCAGGCTGCTAGAAAAGTCGATCTGTCGAGAATCCCTCTATTCGATTCGATGGGTGAGTTCCAGATCGACAAGCCGGTAGGCGATGCTGATCTGCGCAGCTTGCGCTCCGCAAGCTGTTATGGCGACATTGATGGTGCACACGTTTACGTCGATGTCCTGAATTTTGCCGCCTTAGCCAGGATGACCGCGGACCGCGGAGGGCGAGAACTATCGCCGCGCAAGGCTCCTCGCGCTCTCCTTCAGAGTACTGGGACGTCTCTAGATTTGGAGGAATGCTATTGATCGAAGTTCAGAATCTGACTAAGGCCTACGGCTCCTTCACGGCCGTAGATCACGTTTCTTTCACTGTGAACAAAGGTGAAATCCTCGGATTTCTCGGTCCCAACGGCGCCGGAAAGACGACCACGATGCGGATTCTGACCGGGTACATGCCTGCGACCTCCGGTACTGCCCGCATTGCCGGCTTCGATGTTTTTGACGATTCACTCGAAGTGCGGCGCCACATTGGCTATTTACCCGAGGCGCCGCCTGTATATCCCGACATGTCGGTTGGAACCTATCTGGACTTCGTCGCGCGCATCAAGAATGTTCCTCCGGAGAAGCGGGAAGCGCGCGTAACCGATGCCTTGCGAAAGACAAACATCGTGGACAAGCGCCACGAATTGATCAAGCGTCTGTCGCGCGGCTACAAGCAGCGCGTGGGCCTCGCCCAGGCGCTCGTGCACGATCCCGACGTGATCATCCTCGATGAGCCCACCGTAGGTCTCGATCCCAAGCAAATTATCGAAGTGCGCAACCTGATCAAGGGTCTCGCCGGGAGCCACACGATCATCCTTTCAACCCACATTCTGCCTGAAGTCAGCATGACGTGCGACCGCGTGGTTATCATCAACAAAGGGAAGATTGCAGCTGTCGACACGCCGCAAAACCTCACTTCGCAGCTCAAGGGCGGTCAAAAAATTCGCGTCGAGGCGGATGCTCCGGAGGGTGACCTGCGCGACTTGCTCACCCGGATGCCGGGGGCGAGCCGCGTCCAAGTGGACAAGGCGCATGCCGGCGGCCACGCCACGGCGACCGTCGAGACTACGGCTGGTGAGGACATCCGCAGCCAAATTGCCACCGCCATCGTCGAAAGGCGCTGGCGGCTTTATGAGCTCCGAGGCGTCAACTTGAGCCTGGAAGACATTTTCCTCGAATTGACAACCGAAGACGCGGCTCACGCACAGGCAGCGAACTAAAGGAGAGTCAAGAAAGCGATGCGAAGTCTCTACGCTATTTATCGAAAGGAGATGGGCCATTACTTCGTCTCGCCCATCGCTTATGTTGTCGTAGGCATTTTCTTGGCTCTGACCGCCTTCTTCTTCAACTATTTCGTCAAGGCCGTTTTGCAGGAGGCCATGCAGATGCAAATGCAGCAGATGCAGACTGGCTCTGCTACCCATTTCGATACCACGATGGAAGTGGTGCAAGCATTCTTCGGCATGCTCCCGACGCTCATCCTCTTCCTAACGCCAATTCTGACGATGGGGGTCTTTGCAGAGGAACGCAAACGGGGCACGATGGAGCTGTTGATGACGTCGCCCGTCACCGAGATACAAATCGTTCTGGGCAAGTTTCTGGCCTCGCTCACCCTGTTCGCGATCATGCTGCTGGGAACGGTTGGCTATCTGGCGCTTATCTACATGCGCAGTCAGCCCGTGCCGCCGTGGCGCATGCTGCTGGCGGGGTACTTAGGAGTCTTACTGCTCGGGGGGTGTCTCCTCGCCCTAGGCTCCTTCATTTCCTCACTCACGGAGAATCAACTCATCGCCGCGGTCTTGACGTTTGCTGCGTTTCTGATGGTATGGGTGATCGACCTCGGCAGCTCGGCAGGCGGAGGTGTGGGCAGCGTGCTGCAGTACCTGTCCGTGACTCGCCCTTATGAGGATTTTTCACGGGGAATCATTGACACGTCGGGCCTGATTTATTACCTGAGCTTCATTTTCTTTTTTATCTTCTTGACGGTTCGTTCAGTGGATTCAATGCGCTGGCGTAAGGCTTAGCCTTGTATATCTTGTATACCTGGAAGCTGCGGCGGCAGAGGGAACTATAGAATGAGGTGGGATCGGCTCGAAGTTGGGAAGTTTCTCGGAAGTGTCGGCGTGGCCCTGCTGCTCGCGGGTTACCTGCTCTACTCGATCCAGTCGGAGTTGTTGCTCCTTAGCAAGATTCTGCTTATCGCGGGTGGTGTAATCACCCTGGGTGGAATTGTGCTCGGATTCGGCGGCATTCTCCGTTTTTTCTCGAAGCGCTCTTCCCAACTGGGAACGAACACGACGCTATTGACGCTAGGCGTGATCGTCCTCCTTGTCATCGTGAATGTTCTCGGCTACCAGTACCATAAGCGCTTCGACCTGACTACTCAGAAGCTTTTCACCCTGTCGGACCAAACGAAAAAAATTGTCACCGGACTAAAGACCGATGTGAATATCGTTCGATTCTCGAAGACGCCTGACCCGCAATTCGACGACCTGATGGCGGAATATCGCAACGTTAGTTCTCACGTGAAGTACCAGAGTGTCGACCCGCAGGAAAAGCCGGAAGTGGCCAAAGAGTATGGCGCGACGCACATTGGCGACGTCATCGTTGCGTCCGGACCGCGAAAGCAGACTGTTGCCCCGAACCCTGAGCAACCGATTTCGGAATCCGACGTCACGAGCACGATCCTGAAAGTGACCACGGACAGTGTCAAGACGATCTGCTTTGTCACAGGCCATGGAGAGAAATCCCTTACAGACAGCGATGCAACGGGGTACAGCCAGGTCGCCGCGGGGCTTAAAAAAGAGGATTACGCCACCGACTCGGTCAACCTGATTACGCAGAATGGCGTGCCTTCCACTTGCACCGTCCTGGTAATTGCCGGACCCACACAATCCTTCTTCCCGCAAGAAGCGGAGATGGTGAGCAAATATCTGAATGCCGGCGGCAAGGTTCTTATCGAGGACGATCCCGAGACAGATCCCAAGCTGGATGACATTCTCAATTCGTGGAACATTACAGCCGGCAAGAATGTGGTGGTAGATGCCAGCGGGGTTGGACGGCTGTTTGGGATGGGGCCGGCGGTTCCGCTGGTTCTAACTTACGGCGATAGCCCTATTACCAAGAATCTCACCGGAGGCATGACCTTCTTCCCCCTGGTGAGGACGATTTCGATTGCAGATAAAAACAAGGCAGATCCTCAAAACGTAGAGTTGCTGAAGACATCACCGCAGAGTTTCACAATCCCCAATCTTGAGCAGAAGGAGGTCAAGTTCGATCCCAAGACGGATACAGCCGGACCTCTCTCGCTCGGCGTGGCTGGCGGCAAGGAAGTTGGCGACAAGCAAGCGCGCGTGGTCGTAATCGGTGACTCGGATTTTGCGACGAACCAATGGGTCGACCAACAGCACAATGGAGATCTCTTCTACAACAGCATCGACTGGCTGGCAGAGGACGAAAACCTGATCTCCATCCGGCCGAAGGAGGCTACGAACCGGCAGCTCATTCTTACTGCAAGCCAGGCGGCGGCTTTGCAGTGGATCGATCTGATCTTTTTGCCCGGGATCGTGATTATCGCGGGCATCACTATTTGGTGGAAACGCCGCTAGGAGCTTCTTGAAAAAATGCGCCGGAGCAACGAGCGAGGCCCGAGATACTGTGATTGTCGCCGCAATAAGATCCAGGCCATTGTTGCTGGTTGAGCGATCAATACTGTTGTTCAACAAAGCTCCTAGACTGCTTTCCCAAAACTCCCCCCTGCGGGTCAAGTGAGATGATCAAGAAATCGACGTTAGTATTTTTGTTGTGCGCCATCGTTCTCGGTGGGACCTTTTACTACCTCGAATTCAAGAAGGGCTTGGGGTCGAAGCCGGCGGAGACCACGGATAACACCAAGCTCGCTTTTCCGGTTGCGGAGGCCGATATCGGCTCTCTCACGCTGATCCATCCCCGAAAGCCGGACGAACCGGCAGTCCGGCTGGACAAGGGCAAAGACACCTGGCAGATTATCCAACCCGTAGCCGCCGCAGCCGACCAGGGCGCGGTGCAAAGCATGCTCGACGATCTCACGACGGCGAAGACTTCGGAAACCACGGAGCCTGCCACCTCTGACCGGCTCAAAATCTATGGCTTGACCCCGCCTCAATTCGAGGTGAAGTTCCAGTTGAAAAACGGCGTCAACCACACACTTGAGATCGGCAACAAGGACTTCACCGGAAGTTCGGTCTATGCGATCGTGGACGGCGCAAAGACCGTCTCGCTGCTGTCGGAGGCCGTACTGACCGCTTCTGACAACTCTCTCGACAACTTACGCGACCATACTGTGCTGAGTCTGACGCCCCCCCAGGTCGCCTCCTTCACGCTCAAGAATCCGTCGGGGGAGATGGCGCTGACCAAATCAAAGGATCAATGGAGTTTCACCAAGCCGAGCGACGCGATGGCCGACCAGGACTCCGTGAATGGGCTTCTTACGGCGATCTCGAACGCACGCTTGACCACTTTCGTCAGCCAAAAGCCGGATAACTTGGGACAGTATGGCCTCGCAGACCCAGCCATCAATTTCACGTTCGCCGACGATACCGGAAAGAAATCCACCTTGTTACTGGGAAAAAAGGACGGCAACGGATACTTCGCGCGAGACCCGTCGCGTTCGAGCGTGTTCAGCGTGGGCGCAGACCTTTACACGCAGCTTGCCAAAAGCTACGGCGAGCTGCGAGACCTGAAGGTGCTTCACTTTGACGCGTCCGACATCACGCATGTCGAGTTTCATAACGACCACGGGTTGATCGCGGTCAGCAGCACGGATGGGAGCAACTGGACGATCGACTCGCCCGCCGCTCAAAAGGGAAAGAGCGCGTCATCCTACAAGATCTTCAATACTCTCGTCGCCTTGCGCGCCGATCAGATCATCGACCATCCGGAGCCGGCCTTGGTTGAGAAGCTCGCAAAGCCTGCGCTTGAAGTCGTGTTAACGGACAAGAACGGCAAGAAGTTAACGCTGAAGATGTCGAAGCCGTCTGGGGATGTCGTTTATGCACAGGCGAGCGATGTCTCGGGGCTCTCAAAAGTTAAAAAACAAGACTTTGATAGTTTGAACTTCGAGGCTTCCAGTCTTCTCGAATAAGCTTTTGAGATTTGGCCGCTGTTATTATTGTTCGCAGTTTTTGTAATGTTGTGCAACGCACTTACTTGCCATCGCTTCCGCTTGTGCGATTTGGCCGGCAGATAAATTCTTGGCTAGTTGAGCTATGCCGTTCGCCGCCGCTCCTTTGTCTTGATCCGGAAACGAAGATTCCGCAAGACTGAGCCACATGTACGCTATCAACAAGTCCTGCGTCACACCCTGCCCGTTCGCGTAGCGGACACCGAGATTGTACTGCGCTTTTGGTTCCCCCTGCTCCGCCGATTGGCGATACCACTTGACAGCCTCCGCATAGTCCTGTGTCACGCCATCGCCCATTGCATAAGCAAGTCCAAGATTGTATTGCGCCTCGGCAGACCCCTGCTCCGCTGCCTTGCGCGACCACTTTGCGGCTTGCACATAGTCCTGCTTGACGCCCCGGCCCATTGCATAAGCAAGGCCAAGACTGTCTTCGGCCTGCATATAACCTTGTTCCGCCGCCTTGAGCCACCACTTATCCGCTTCCGCATCGCTCCGTGTCACGCCGTTGCCCTTGGCATAAGAAACTCCCAAATTGTATTGCGCCTGGGCATAACCTCGTTCTGCCGCCTTGAGCCACCACTTATCCGCTTCTGCATTGTCGTACCTGACGCCTTCCCCGCTGGCATAAGCATATCCAAGAAGGTATTCAGCGCTCACATTCCCTTGTTCCGCATACTTCTTCCATATCCTCACTGCCGTGGCGTAATCATTTTTGAGATAAGCTGCTTTGGCATCGTTCATTTCATCGGCGCGCCCCACCATTGCACTGACCAACAACATCAAAGCAACGAGTGCGCTGCATAGATTTCGAATCATTTCACTTGTCTCTTCTCTCTTCCTCCTCGCATCCAGACTCGGCATCCGAGCTCGGTGGGGATGGGTAGGGATGGAAGTGGCGGGAGCGAGTTGAAAAACGGCTTCAGGGTCTCACACTGAATTCCCGTGGGCTCCCGTCTGTTTCACAGGTTCATTATGCACGAACACCAGGGGAGCTGAGTGCCCTGCGGCGGACGAGCCGTTGGCAAAATTCTGATGTAGTTATCCGGACAGATCTAGCCTTAGCTTGGGCCTTGTTTCTAGTCTGAACCGGTGACGTAATTTCCCCGCAATCTCGTTGCGGCTTCAGCCTCAGTCAACCCCGCCGAACTCACTTCGGAAGACGGGTCGTGGAGGGGTATCTTTCGGAAGCTTGACTCTCACACAGCAGACTGATTCCACGAGGTTTCCAATGGTCGAAGACATAAGAAAACCATAAGAGAAATTAGCGTCACCGTTCAGTAACGTGGGCCTTGAATTTCCTCGACACGGGCTCCTTGACACTGGCAGTGACAGATGGTCTATTTGTTCGACACATTAAGAGGCCGTATATCCAAAGGGAAATGGTGCTCAATGAAGCGAGTCGTAGTGTGTTTGATTGCATTTTTATTGGCCGGGCCGACGATGCTAGCGCAATTGCCTACGGGAACGATTCTCGGAGTGGTCAAGGATTCCACAGGAGCCGTTGTTCCAGGCGCCAAGATCACCGCGAGCGAGACCGAGACCGGTCAAACCCGGACGGTCATGACCGGAGCCGATGGAGCATACCGGCTGGATGCGCTGCCAGTAGGCAACTATACACTTACTGCGGAAGCGACCGGGTTTCAGACGGTGGTGCAGAGCGGACTGACCCTCGCGGTGGGCCAGTCGGCCAATGCTAATTTCACGCTGCAAGTTGGGCAAGCGACGCAGACCGTCTCGGTGACAAGCCAGGGTACCCTGGTAGATACGACGACCAGTTCCTTAAGCAGCCTGGTGACCCCGACGACGATCGCCGAGCTGCCGCTCAACGGCCGCAACTACAACGATTTGACGCTGCTTCAGATAGGCGTAGCGAAGGCCCCGAATTCCAATATCTCCACGGTTGGATATAGCGGCACCGCCTACAGCAGCAACGGAGCGCCGCAACGTTCCAACACTTACCTGCTCGATGGCGCTTTGATGATGAGCATGAGCGGCAACAACGGAGCCTCGGCCCTGGGCACGACTTTGGGAGTGGACGGGATTCAGGAATACCGGGTCATCACGAATAACTTCGATGCGGAATACGGCATGACGATGGGCAGCCAGATGTCCGTCGTGAGCAAGACCGGGACAAATCAGTTTCACGGCGGCGTCTTTGAATTTCTGCGCAATAGCGCACTGGACTCGCGAAATGAATTCGATTTACCTCCCACCATTCTCGGCCGCCGCAATCCGGAATTTCGCAGGAACCAGTTTGGCGGATCGGTGGGCGGGCCGATCCAGAAGGACAAGACCTTCTTCTTCGGAGTCTATGAAGGACTGAGGGCTTTTCTGGGAGCCACGGAAACAGCGACCACCATGGGCACTCTCGCCAATCCGAACGGATGCCACGGCTCGGCAGGCCAAACCATCACGCTGGCGGAATGTCCGCAACTTGGCCTGGCGTCGGCGGTTATCGCGCCGCAAATGGCGCCCTTCCTGGCCCTCTACCCGGCTCCCAATCTTCCCGGCGCCTCGAACGGCACCGCTACTAACTACGGCTTTGTCTTCGACCAGATCACGCCGGAAAATTACGGACAGATTCGCATCGACCACACGTTTTCGGCGAGCGATAGCGCATACGGCCGTTACACTGCCGATCAGGCCTCGGTGCCCTATGTAGGCAACTTCAATTCCAATGGAGCGCTCGAGGAATCGACCAACCAATTCCTCACCTTGGCCGAGAATCACATCTTCTCGCCGGCCCTGCTGAACTCCGCCCGGTTTTCCTTCAGCCGGGAGCCGTTGGTGTTCCAGCTGGTGATCAACGATCCCCGCCTCACCTCTCCGGAATACGAGTTCATCGAGCCGGGTCTGCCCATGGGGGGACTAGGGCCTGGCGGTCTGAGCGGCGTCGGAGCCAGCACTCTAGCTACCCGAGAGGAGAAGGAGAATATCTTCACCGGGAGCGACGATATCAATTACAACAGGGGTCATCACTCGTTGATGTTTGGAGTGCTCTTCAACCACTACCAGTACAAAGTGGAGACTCACGGCTACGACAGGGGTCAAGGTATCGCTTTTGCAAACGTAGGCGATTTCATGGAAGGCCTGACATCGACCTTCTCCATCACGGTACCGACCGCTGATAACGTCCTTAAATACCTTCAGTTCGATACCATGGGATTTTACGGTCAGGATTCCTGGCGGATCATGCCGAAGTTGACGTTGAACGTGGGAATGCGCTATGAGCCGACTACACCGGTGGACGAGATCCATGGCAACGCGTCCAGTCTGCGGAATCCGAACGACACGACGTGCGGATTTTCCTGTTACACCATAGGCAATCCTGTCTTCAAGAACGAGACCCTAAGGAACTGGAGTCCGCGGTTCGGATTTGCCTATGACGTCTTTGGAAACGGGAAGACCGCCCTGCGCGGCGGCTATGACCTTCTCTACGACCTCGCTACTTTCGGCTCCACGTATATGCTTTATTCCGGTTACGATCCGCCGTTCACGCAAAATTACTCAACCTCGACCTACGGCATTCTCCAGGTTCCGGCGGTGATCCCGACTGCCGGTACGTTCGTAAGCACTTCGCGCGGGCCGGTCTGGAACATGAACCAGCCTCACCTGATGTCGTACAACCTGGCGGTGGAGCAGCAGTTGCCCAATCAAATGGCGCTGACCGTAGCCTACGCGGGATCGCACGGCCTCGATCTCATCCAGGACATAGAAGGCAACAACGTACTCCCCACAGGCGTTCCGACGGCGAACGGAAGTGGAACCTGCGTTGCGGCGCCTGCTGGCTCGACGCCCAATTTAGCAAACCAGTATGACGGAACCGCGACCTCGTGCTACCTTACGACTTCTCCACGACTCAATCCGATTCTGCCCTCGAGGGTAGCCGTCTCCGCGACAGGAACTTCCATCTACAATGCCCTGGATGTGAACCTGACCAAGCGTATATCCAAGGGCTTCCAGTATCAGGCCTCCTACACCTGGTCCAAGGTGTCCGACAACCGGGAGGGCGATACCGCGCAGGATGGCCTTTCGATGGCTGAGGAGCCGCTTCATACAGAGTCGATGCGCGGGCCGGAAGTCTTCGACCTGACCGATAATTTTCACTTCAATGCCCTCTACCATTTACCTGATTTCACGGGGTCCAAGGGATTTGTGAGCAAGGCTGTCAACGGCTGGTGGGTGAGCGGCATCTTGACTCTCCAATCCGGCTACCCGTTAGGCATCGTCTACACCGGCGACCGGGAAGAGATCTCCTATGAACCGAGCTATTCGAACGTCGACGATGCTCCAGATCTCGTGTCCGGCCGGAGCGAGCACAACATGACGCATGGAGTCAGTACCGGTTGCGGCACAATTGCCGCCGGCACCAAGGTTCGCACGCGGACTCTGTGGTATGACCCTTGCGGGTTCACCATCCAGCCCCAGGGATTTGTGGGGACCGAACCACGCAACTATCTGCGCGGTCCCGGCCTGACCAATCTGGATGATTCGGTGGTGAAAGACACCAAGGCTGGGTTCCTGGGAGAAGGTGGCGAGGTAGAGTTCCGGGCGGAATTCTTCGATATCCTGAATCACCCGAACCTCTCCCTACCAAGCACTACGGTTTCCTCGGGCTCGTGTGCCGCCGGTACGGCAGCCCCCCTCGCGGCTTGCCCGATTAACCCGCTCACCAGCGCTGGGACAATCTCGAGCACAATTACCAATCCTGGCGCCCTTCCCGGGGGCCAGCGGCAGATTCAGTTCGGGCTGAAAATCCTGTTCTAAGACTTTGCCGGAAACGATCGTCTGTTCGTTGAACCACCGCGAGGGGGCCTAACATCTGTTAGGCCCCCTCGATTGCGTTGCTGGAGTAGCGGCCAGCGGCAGATTCAGTTTGGGCTGAAAATTCTGCTCGTAAGGCCGTTGGCGTTGTGCGGCTTGAGCGATTCGACGGTGCGGAAGTGGCGCGATTGGGAGCTTGCGACGACCCCAGCACCGCCGTCGCCGTACGGAACAGAGCTTAGATGTCGAGATCACGATTAGGGATTGATGCGCGGAAAATTGGCCGCGTTTTCCCTTGACACTGCCGCGGGACGCGGGATAAAGTTGCCGAGCTGTAATGGAGTGATCAAGCCATGAAACGAAACGTTATTGTGGGCGGAAGTATTCTTGGGCTGGCCGCGATTTTGGGAGCTGGGTCGGTGTTCATGAAGAGTGAGAAGGCTGTCGTTCATGCCGCCGGCGTGATGGTACCCAAGTTTGAAGTGGATGCATTGTGGCCGAAGCCTTTGCCGAATCACTGGGTCATCGGCCAGACAATCGGCGTGTCCGCGGATCCGCACGATAACGTGTGGATCATTCACAGGCCGGGATCGCTCGAGGCGAAAGAATCCTACTCAACAAGAGGCGAAGCTGACTGCTGCACGGCGGCTCCGGATGTTCTGGAGTTCAACGAGGCAGGAGACCTGATACGTCACTGGGGCAAGGCCGAGGGTCACGACTGGCCGTCGTCGAATCACGGGATCACGGTCGATAAAGAGGGCAACGTGTGGCTAGGCGCCAACGGTGGCGGCCAACCCGGTCCTCCCCCGGGAAGCGCGGAACAGTTCGCCCGGCGTCCAGGAGCACCGGCCGGATCAGCAGCTGAGGGCGGCGGCGCGCCCAGAAATACTACTTATCACGATAGCTTCATATTGAAATTCACTGAGGACGGGAAGTTCCTCGGTGAAATCGGACACGCCAACGGGAGCAAGGGGAGTCTCGATACCGACAATGTGAAAGGCGTGGCCCAAATTCGGATCATTCCCCAGACCAACGAGCTGCTTTTGGCAGACGGCTACGGAAACCATCGCGTATCGGTTTGGGATCCTCAAACGTTGAAGTTCAAGCGCATGTGGGGTGCATACGGCAAGGCTCCCAGCGACGACCCGATTCCGCATTACAATCCGAACTCGCCGCAGTTCGGCAACCCGGTGCACTGCGCCGAGCCGACAGAGGACGGGTATATCTATGTCTGCGACCGCACAAACGATCGCATCCAGATCTTCAAGGACGATGGAACCTACGTGAAACAGATTGTCCTCGAGCCCAATACAAAGGGCGACGGCTCCGCTTGGGAGATCGCTTTCTCGAGAGATCCGCAGCAGAAGTATATGTACGTTTCCGATGGCTCGAACGAGAAGATCCATGTCTTTGATCGCGCGTCGCTGAAAGAGCTTTACTGGTTCGGCGGTGGTGGGCGGACGCCGGGTGAGTTCTATGCGGTGCACAGCATCGTGACGGACTCCCATGGAAACATCTTCACGACGGAGACCTATCGGGGCCAGCGTGTGCAGAAGTTCGTCTACAAGGGCCTGGTGCCTCTGGATACGTTGCTAAAGGAGAAAGTCGTGGGGGGTAGCCTGGTTGGCGAACCATAGAAGCTAACGAGCATGGAAAGGCAAAGCGGTTTCTCTGCGCACCGGTCAGTTGTTTGAAAAAGGAGAGTCATGTATAAGGCAGGATTGGGTTTAGCAGCATTGTTCGCGCTAGCGCAAGGGATTGCTTCTGCTCAGAGCGGGCCGCCGACAGCGGCAATCGACATTACGAACGCCCAAGTTCAGGCGGTTTTGAAATACGCTCCGCCCAAGGTTGACCAAACGCTCCGCGTTATCGATATGGGTGGTTATGCCCTGTCGGTCGCCGTAATTCATAGAGACGCGCCCACGCCACGCCCGGCCGGGGCAGCAAGGCCTGCGAACGCGAACGCAAACGCAAACATTGTGAAGTGCGGCTTGGAATCGGCGCCGGCAGGCGCCCAAATGAGCCCCCCGGGCATGATCGCGCACGACGATACGGTTGAGACCTACATCGTGATCGCAGGCGGTGGGACCCTCGTCACCGGAGGCCAGATTGTCGACGGCCGCCGCTCACCTCCGGACAGCGAAGTCACTACGATCCTGAACGGTCCCTCCTGCAGCGGTCGCGCAGCAGGCGATATCGTCACCCGTACTATGGGTGTCGGCGACATCTCGGTCATTCCTGAGGGCGTACCGCACGGATGGACCCCTGGTCCTAACGGGGTGACTTACCTTAGCATCCGGCCTGATCCTAAAAAGGTCTTGCAGCACGGATACGTGAATCCTCATCTCGCGGACGCCAAATAAGACGAATGTGGATGAATAAGGCGGATGTGGGCGGCCTGCGCAATTATCAGTACCAGCAAGAGTGTTCGTATAGCGCGATGGCCTGCATAACTACTCCGTCGCAATCAGGGTGTGGAATAGAGGAAACCGCTAAGCGGTTTTCTCTGCTCCACACCCTCATTCATTGTGATCTACTAGCCTCTGGAATAGAGTTACTGAGCTGTAATGGAGCGTATTGATATGAAGCGAAATGTCTTTGTTGGGGCAAGCATTTTCGGGCTGGCCGCGATATTGGGAGCCGGGTCGGCGTTCGTGAAGAGCGAGAAGGCTGTAGTTCATGCCGCCGGCGTGATGGTGCCGAAGTTTGAAGCGGATCCCTATTGGCCCAAGCCTTTGCCGAATCACTGGGTCCTCGGCATGACGATCGGCGTGTCCATGGATACGCACGATGACGTGTGGATCATTCACCGGCCGGGAACGCTCGAGAGGATGGAAAGCTACGCAACGAGAGGCGACGGTGATTGCTGCACGGCGGCTCCAGATGTTCTGGAGTTCAACCCGGCAGGAGACCTGATACGTCACTGGGGTAAGGCCGAGGGTCATGACTGGCCGTCGTCGAATCACGGCATCACGGTCGATAAAGACGGTAACGTGTGGCTTGGCGCAAACGGCGCCGCCCAACCCGGCCCTGCTCCGGGAAGCGCGGAACAGTTCGCCCGGCGTCCAGGGGCAGCACCCGCAGCAGCAACTGAGGGAGGCGCACCCAGAAATACTACCTATCACGATAGCTTCATATTGAAATTCAGCCAGGACGGTAAGTTCCTCGGTGAAATCGGAACCGCCAACGGGAGCAAGGGGAGTCTGGATACCGACAATGTGAGAGGCGTGGCCCAGATCCGGATCATTCCGCAGACCAACGAGCTGGTTGCGGCAGACGGCTACGGAAATCATCGCGTATCGGTTTGGGATCCTCAGACGTTGAAGTTCAAGCGCATGTGGGGCGCATACGGCAAAGCTCCCAGCGACGACCCGATTCCGCATTACAATCCGGACTCGCCGCAGTTCGGCAACCCGGTGCATTGCGCCGAGCCGTCAAAGGACGGGATGATCTATGTCTGCGACCGCACAAACGATCGCATCCAGATCTTCAAAGACGACGGAACCTACGTGAAACAGGTTGTCCTCGAGCCCAATACGAAGGGCGACGGCGCGCCTTGGGAGATCGCCTTCTCGAGAGATCCGCAGCAGAAGTACATGTACGTTGCCGACGGCTCCAACGAGAAGATCCATGTCTTTGATCGTGCATCGATGAAAGAGCTTTACTGGTTCGGCGGCGGTGGGCGGCAGCCGGGACAGTTCTATGCGGTGCATAGCATCGTGACCGACTCCCATGGAAACATCTTCACGACGGAGACCTATCGGGGCCAGCGTGTGCAGAAGTTCGTCTACAAGGGCTTGGTGCCTCTGGATACGTTGTTGAAGGAAAAGATGGTGGGAAACAGCGAGGTTGCACAACCGTAGAAGGCCAACCAACGCTTTTCCAGGTACACTCGGGGTGCAGAACGTCAACCGTTCTGCACCCCCAATTCATTGTGATCTGCAGGACCGCTGGAGCCAGCGAGACGAAGGCCTCGCTCACTCTGTCAAAGCGCCGGCCGCAGGTCTTCTCGAACCCACTTACCCTGCATCGCCGATATCTGTTGCCGCACTTTCTAACAATTCAGCTGGTCTATATCTCAGCCCGTGGATCTCAGCCTGTGATTCTTACTTCGGCCACGGCACGCCTTGATCCTTCTCTACGGAGCCCACACCTTTGTAAAGGAACCGTTGCACGCGTGCGCCATCGTATGTCTCAGTGACGTAGAGGTTGCCCTTCGAATCGGTGGTCAGGTTGTGGCAGCCGTAGAACTCGCCGGGTTGCCGGCCTCCGTCGCCAAAGGTAGTCAGCACTTCGAGCGTGCTACGACGAAGTACTTCGATCTTCTCGTTCACGCCGTTCGCCATGTAAATGTAGGTTTGCCGCGGATCTCTTGAGAAGGTCATGTCCCATACAGACCCGGACCGGCGAGTCTGCGGATCGATAAACGTTTCCTTCACGTATGTGCCGTCCTTATGAAAGACCTGGATGCGGTCATTCACGCGATCGCACACGTATACCAAGCCGTCGTTCGCAACGATGACGCAATGCACCGTGCTGAAGTTCTTTGATGGCGTCCCGGCCGGATCATAATTCCCTCCCCCGCCGTCGTCATCTACAGGAGCAGCCTTTGTATCGTCCGGCTTCTTGCCATAGGCGCCCCAAAGCCGCTTGAATTTGCCGGTGTCCTCATCGAAGACGATGACCCTACGGTTGCCATAGCCGTCGGAGATATACACTTCGTTCGCTGCCGGATCCTCGAAAATTTTCGTCGGCATCCAGAAGTTCTCCGTGTCGTTGCTCCCGTTGTGGACGCCATATGTCCCCAATTGCATAAGGAACTTCCCGCTGTTGGTGAACTTGAGGATTTCGGTATCTTTTTGACCGTTCCCGCCAATCCAAACGTTGCCTTTGTGATCCACGGTGATCCCGTGGTTGCTGTCCGGCCAGCGGTAGCCCGTGCCGGGGCCGCCCCAGGACTGGACAAGGTCGCCAGCCTGGTTATATTCCAAAACGGGTGGCGCGACTTTGCAGCACAGCCCGACATGCAGGTCGGCGGCTTTGAAGTTATTCTCAACTGTCTGTCCCCGTTGGATGGTCCACACGTTGTCCTGCGCATCCGTCGCAACGCCGACGGTCGAACCAGTCACCCAGTGATTCGGCAAGGGTTTGGGCCAGAAGGGATCAACTACAAAGATTGGCGCCTGGATTCCAGCAGCCTCTACGGTAACCTTTTTCTCGAGAATCTTCGACGCCAGGCCAAGCGCTACGAACGCCATCAAAGCTGGCCCAATAGACATATATAATTTGCGCTTCACGCTCGTTCTGCCCTCCGTTGGCAATCTGCGGCATGCATTTCAATTTGCACCCCTCAGCTTTCAGCCAGCGCACAACCTATACGCCCGAGCCCCTATCGAGTCAATCAAATTGTTCTTCGTCGCATAGTCTTCGAGCCCTGGGGACTGAGAGCGATCGCATCAGAACCTTGGCGCGGTGGAGAATGCAGCGAACGATGCTTTCAATTCATTAGGATTAGCCGCATTGCATGCTCATTGAGGTTGGATGTACTCTGGTGGTGGGCTGGGAAATCGGGGTGGCAATCCCGGGCCGGTGAGGCTCGCATTGAAATCCCGGCTGGGAACGGGGTATTCGGACAGCAGATATCAAAACCGGATGTATCAAGGCTTTCATTCCCGACGAAGAGGCCAATAATGGCGGTTATCTACGCGGGTGGCAGCGGCGGGCCGGGGCTGGTTGTGCACGAACTCTTCAGGCCCTAGTTCTAAACCTCGCTAAACCACGAAATGCCAGTAAGGGAACCGCCATTATTAGGAGACTCACGATGACTTCCAAAATTATCAAGATCGCGGCTGTGGCAATTGCCTGTGCGGGGATTGGCATGTCCTACTCTGTAGTTCGCGCGCAGTCGCCGTCCCGCTCGGTATGGGACGGCGTGTATACAAAAGCGCAAGCGACGCGCGGTAGCGCGGCCTATGACCAGAACTGCGCCAAGTGTCACGGTCCTTCGCTTGACGGCGTCGACGAAGCGCCGGCGCTCGCCGGTCAGCAGTTCCTCTCGGATTGGAATGGCCTCACGGCCGGCGACTTGTTCGATAGGATCCACAAGACCATGCCGGCAGACGATCCAGGAAAACTGAGCTCGGAGGTAACCGCCGATATTTTGGCCTACGTCCTTAGCGCCAACAACTTTCCTGCCGGCACGACCGAACTCCCGCACCAGGCCGAGTTACTGACGCAAATTCGGATCGACCCGACCAAGCCGGCGGCGAAGTAGGCCACGCCGCGATTCACCCTCGTGCAGCCAATCTTCAATGGATTGGCTGCGTTGAGACAAGATGCTCCAATCTGATTGAGCTGGTTGCAGAGACCGGACATGCTGCACCTATATATAGGTATATAAGAACTATGTAGGAGCGTAGGCCCTCCGCGTCCATTTTCTCGGGATCTACCGGCACAGAACATGGCGCTCAAGCATCTTCCGGCGCACCACCGCTCCATAAACGTTGCCGTCGGCATCGACACCCAAGCCTTCCGCCCCGCTATGGTCTTTTGTCAGCGATTCCTTGTCTTCGATGAAGGCTGTTACCTTCCCGGTTTTGGCGCTACCGATTCGTATACCTTTTTTCCACCCCGAGATTTCGTTTGCGCCGGTGTCTGGGCCTGATTCCGAGTCGGCCACATAAATGGTGTCGTCCTTGGTGATGGAAATTCCGCTCGGCCGGCCAAATTGATACCATATCGCGAGAAGCTTGCCGTTCTGGGTGAATATCTCGATTCGATTGTTCACGCGGTCGCCTACGAATAGACGCCCTTCCGTATCAAACGCGATGGTGTGGGGCTCGTGGATATCACCCGGGGCTGATCCTTTCTGTCCATAAGTCCTGATGAACTTCCCATCCTTGGAAAATACGACGATGCGGTTGTTGCCAGCCTCACGATGCCCATCCGCCACAAAAATATCGCCATTGGGAGCGACGGCGACATCGTCGGGCAGATTGAAGGTATCGGGTCCATCCCCAGCGACACCAGCCTTCCCCAGTTTCATTAGGACTTTGCCGTCGGGGCTGAACTTAATAACTTGTTGACCCATTCCATCCTTTCCTTGGGCGTCACTTACCCATAGGTCCCCCTGGGGGTCCACGGCGGCGCCATGGGGAAAGAGGAACATCCCAGAACCCCAGCTCGCCAGCAACTTGCCGGACTTATCGAACTTCAGGATGGGCGGTTCGCTGCGCCCGGCGCAAGAGTTATTGAAGCATCGCTCCACTACATAGATCGTGCCGTCGGGCGCGGGCTCGACCGCGGTGACGGCCGGCCACTCTGTCATGGAAGGGGGCAGTTGGCCCCAGTCCCGCTGCGTACAATACGGTTCGGGCAGGTCGTTGACGGGAGTATGCGGGTCGCCCATGGTGATGACCTTTGTTTGGGAGAATGCAGTGTCTCCCGAGATCGTGATCAATGCGACGAAGGCGGCCGTTGCCATGAATCCCTGGATATGCTGCATAGGTCCTCTCATTTCTGTTGAGGCAACGTAAACGCTACATATTCCCCGGTATAGGTGCCGCTGCTGATGGCGATAACGATGTACTGCCTGCCATTGACGCTGTAAGTCATGGGCGATCCGCTCTGGGGCGCGGGCATCCAGACCGCGCCGACCTCTTTGCCGGTCGCTTTGTCGTAGGCCCGCAGCATCGCGCCCCGCGGATGCGCGGACGTGGTGGTCACCATAGGATCCCCTTCGATGAGCAAGGTCTTGGTGACCAGGGTTCCGATATTTTGGCCGGCTTGGCCGGTGTTCGGTATCTTCAGACCTTTGAGCGCCGGGTTATTGCGGATGCTGTCCGGAGTCTCGCCGCGCGGAACCTGCCAGGTAATATTCCCCTTGTCCAGATTGATTGCCGTGATGCGTCCATACGGAGGCTTCACAAGAGGCAGGCCTTGAACGTTCAACCCTGGAGCGGGAGCGTCGCTGGCGCCGGGGCCCGCCGCGACTTGCGGCGAAGCTGCGGCAGATTTTGGCGTGTCGGCACCCACGTTTTCACCCGGACCCATCGCTTCGCGAGGCACCTGGCCTGCTCTCCCGGCAACGTAATTCATATCCGAAAATTCCTTGTTGGGCGACGGAATGAGCCCCAAGGCGGAGATGGTAGTTTGCGTGGACGCGTAGACCGTGTGGGTCTCGGGATCGTATGCTGCGCCCGCCCAGTTGGTCCCACCGGAGGGCGCGGGAAGCACGAGCGCGGCGAGCGGCCCATCCAGCTTGCTCACAACGGCTGGGTTAAACATGGGTCCCAACTGGTATTTCGCTACGAGCTTGACCGCTTGCGCCCGAAGCTCAGGCGTGAAATCGATCAGATCGTCGACCGAAACACCTTGCCGATCATAGGCCGGTGGCTTGCTTGGAAACGGCTGGGTGGGCGAATACCACTCGCCCGGCACATTGCCTCGCGGCGCGGGCCGCTCGACGATGGGCCAAACAGGCTTTCCTGTCTCACGATCGAAGACATAGAGGAAGCATTGCTTGGTTGGCTGCGCCACCGCTTTGATTAGCCGGCCGTTGACATTGATATCAACCAGAAGGGGCGCCGCGGAAATGTCGTAGTCCCATATGGGATGATGTACTAGTTGGTAGTACCACTTGACCTTTCCGGTTTTGAGGTCAACTGCAACAAGGCTGTCTCCATATAGGTCATTACCGGGCCGCTGGCCGCCATAGTAGTCGGATGTCGGGTCCTCCACTGGCAGGTAAGCCAGCCCCAATTCCTCATCCACCGCGATTTGAGTCCACACTCCGGTGTTGCCGTTGTCTCCCCAGGAGTTGTTCAACCATGTATCGTTTCCGGGCTGCCCTGGCCGAGGAATGGTATTGAACTGCCAAAGTTTCTTTCCCGTTCGGACATCGAAGGCGAGCACCATCCCCTTGGTGTTGTTGTGCGTCTTGGGCGTTCCCCCTTCTCTGAACGCGGAGCCAACAAGAATGATTCCGCCCTTGGTCACTGCCGGCGTCGAGTGCAAGCCGATCTCGCCCGTCGTAAGATCGATTGGCTGTCCCGTTCCGTAGACCGCGAATTTCTTCAGGTCGACGATGCCATCTTCACCAAAGTCCTTGATGGGCATGCCGGTCTTGGCATTCAAGGCGCTCAGGCGATAGCCCTGTGTCACGTATAGAATGCGATCGTCGCCCTTACCGTCCGACCAATAGGACACTCCGCGGCCCGAAAGTTGACGCGGAGAAGCTGCGGCGCGTTCTCCCTCGTGGACACTGTGCACCCACAGCAACTCACCGGTGGCGGCGTCTAGCGCCACCACATCCCGTCGCGTACCAGCGGTGGTGTAGACCACCCCATTGACCATCAACGGTGTTCCCTCTAGCTTGTACTCGGGTTTCGTGCCGAGACTATCGGTCTTGAAACGCCACGCGACTTCGAGCTTGTCGAAGTTTGCGGCGTCGATTTGATCGAGCGGAGAATAGCGATAATTTCTCAGGTCTCCGGCGTATGCCCCCCACTCGCCATTCTTCCCCGTAGGCTGGACCGACTGCGCGGAGACGACCATAGTCAGTCCGAGGAGTCCCGCGACAAGGGGGATGAGCGCCAGGCTGGATCGATAAGTTTCTCGTGCCCTCATTCGCTTCTCCTATCCAGTTTGATTTTCGGGACGTCAAGTAACGGCAACCCGCACCTGAACCTATTGGGATGCAATACTGCAATGCCCTGTGCCGGTAAAAGCCATGAGCGTAAGCATGATATGCATTGCATCGCTGATTCGTTTTCTCTCTTACTTCGGCAAGCTAAATGCCAAATACTCGCTTGAGTAGTTTCCGCCGCCGACAGCGATGATGATGTATTGTTTGCCGTTCACGCTGTAGGTCATGGGGGTGCCGCTTTGAGGCGCCGGCATCCACACCTCGCCGACTACCTTGCCTGTCGCTTTATCGTACGCACGCAACATTGCGCCGCGCGGATGGTTCGATGTGGTAACTTGCGGATCGCCACCAATCACTAGCGTCTTTGTAACCACAACGCCAACATCACCGGCTTGTCCCGTGTTCGGTATGTTGACGCCTTTCAGTGCTGGATTATTGCGGACTGCGTCCGGCGTTTCGCCACGGGGCACCTGCCACACGAAGTCGCCCGTATTGAAATTGATCGCAGTGATTCGTCCATATGGCGGCTTCACCAGTGACAGACCGTCCGGGTTCAGACTGGCGCGAGTGGCGGCAAGCGCGCTCCCATTCGTCGAAGGTGTCAGGGGTTTGGCGTCAGCGCCGGCGTTTTCACCCGGACCTGGAACATAATGAACACCGGTTCGAGCGTCGCCCTCAACATACCTGATGTCTGAGAATTCTTTACTCGGCGACGGAAGCAGTCCTATTGGAACCAGTGAGGTGGCAGAAGGAACGTAAGCGATATGGGTCTCGGGATCATAAGCAAAGCCCTGCCAGTTCACTCCACCGCTAGACCGAAACGCAGCGATCGGTCCCTCCACCTTGCTGACTACAGGAGTCGTAAAAATGGGTCCGAGTTTATAATGCGATGCGATCTTTTGCGCGTCCGCATGGATCGCCGGTGTAAAGTCAACCAGGTTCTCTTCAGTAACACCTTGATAGTCGTAAGCGAGCGGTTTGGTCGGAAAGGGCTGGGTGGGCGAATACCACTCACCCGGCACGTCTCCCTTTGGGACGGGCCGTTCCATGATGGGCCAAATAGGCTTACCCGTCTCTCGGTCGAAGAGATACATGAAAGCCATTTTGCTGGTCACCGCCACTGCCTTGATGTTCTTTCCATCTACGTTGATATCGGCGAGGACCGGCGCGGCAGCGATATCCATGTTATACAAAGCATGGTGCACCAACTGAAAATACCATTTGATCTTACCCGTTCTTAAATCGACGCAAACGATGCTGTCGCCAAACAGATCATTTCCAGGGCGGTGCCCGCCATAGAAGTCAGATGTCGGTGTTTCCACCGGAAGATAGGCCAGTCCGAGATCTTCATCGACGGAAATCTCAGTCCAGACACCCGCGTTGCCGTTCTCAGCCCAAGAATTATCAAGCCATGTGTCATTGCCGAGCTGTCCAGGGCGAGGAATGTCATTAAACTGCCAGAGTTTCTTTCCCGTGCGGACATCGAAGGCGAGCACCATCCCCTTGGTGTTGTTGTGGGTCTTGGGCGTTCCTCCTTCTCTGAAGGCGGAACCGACGAGTACGATTCCGCTCTTAGTCACCGTCGGCGGCGAGTGGAGGCCGATTTCGCCAGTCGTAAGATCGATTGGCTGACCGCTTCCGTATACCGCGAATTTCTTCATGTCGACCCAGCCATCATCGCCAAAAGTCGGGATGCGGCCTCCGGTCTTGGCATTCAGAGCGACCAGACGATAGCCGGTAGTGATATAGATGATGCGGTCGTCGCCCTTACCATCGCTCCAGTAGGCTACTCCGCGGCCCGAAAGTTGACGCGGCGAAGCCGCAGCGCGCTCCCCCTCATGTTCGCCGTGCACCCAGAGCAATTCACCGGTGGCCGCATCGAGCGCTATGACATCACGCCGCGTGCCAGCGGTGGTGTATACCACCCCATTGACCATCAATGGCGTTCCCTCTAGCTTGTACTCGGGGCGCGAGCCGAGGTTATCGGTCTTAAAGCGCCACGCGATCTCCAAATCTTTGAAGTTCCCGGCGTTGATCTGGTCGAGAGGAGAATAGTGATAGAACTTCAGGTCCCCCGCGTAGGACGGCCACTCGCCATTCTTCGTTCCAAGCTGGACCGATTGTGCGGAGACGCCCATCGTCAATCCAAGGAGCCCCGCGACAAGAGGGGTGAGTGCCAGGACGGATCGATAAATCTCTCGTAGTCTCATTCACTTCTCCTATGGGATTTCCAATTTGGTTTCGAGGTCGATAGGCAATCTACACCTGTGCTCTGCAGAGTCAAGAAACAGGACTTCGATAAGGTGAATATCGAAGCTACTAGTCTGCTCGAATAGACCTCTCGTTCGCCGCTCCAAGCAGCTTACGTTGCTCGCGGGCGCATTCATGCAGACCTCTTTTTACTGTCGAGACTGGATACCAAGAACAAAACGGTCTTCTGTCTGCCGTGTGGCATCCACGTCATTTGACATCCGCTCTGAGGCGCAGGCATCTCTATTTTTACGGGATGTACTGACCCACATCCGGATTGCCGGTGCCGCTGCAGCCCGTCGAACCATAGCGCAGGAACTTCTGAACTCTCCCGGCGCCATCGACCTCGCCGACATAAATGTTTCCCTCGGAATCGACACTTACCATGTGCGGCCAGTGGAACTCGCCCGCCTGGCGGCCGCCGCCTCCAAAGCGTTCCAGCTCCGTCAGGTTCTCCCGGTTGAGGACATAGACTACGTCATTGACGAGATCGGCGATGTACATGCAGGACTGCTTTGCATCAGTCGAGAAGTTCACCGTACCTGACGTGCCACCGACGCTCTGAGGAGCAACGTGGACCTCGCCAACAAAACCACATTTTCCTACTTCTGCATTTGGGTTGGAGCAAGGCTTGCCAACATCGGATGCCTTAAAGACCTGGACACGATTATTACCGCGATCGCAGACATACAAGAGACCGTCGTTGGCCAGCTTGGCGCAGTGCGTAGGGCTGCGGAAGAACATCGGCTTCAAATTGCCAGCCTTGTAATCAAGCGGCCACGACCCGGCGCCTTCGCCAGCGTCTTCACCGGCGACGCCATTTTCACCTACCACAGGGTTCTGTCCATAGGCGCCGAAATGCCCCACGTACTTCCCGGTCGCTGCGTCTACGATGAGCACCCGCCGGTTGCCATAACCGTCGGCGATGTACATTAGGTTGGTTTTCGGATCCACGACCATATCGGCCGGCCAGAAAGGTTCTGGCGTCCCGTTGACGCCACCATCGGTATCGTTGCTGTTCGGCCCCTTCGCCCCTGCGGTGCCGATCTGGTAGACAAACGTGCCGTCCATTTTGAATTTCAGGATCTGTGAATCGTTCCCAAAGTTCGGCGCCCAGGGAAACTGGCCGTGAAAATTACGCGCTTGGCCATTCCCGGCAAGATAGACAAAGTCGTTCTGATCGATGTAGATGCCATGCTCACGCGCAGGCCAGACACAACCGTTCTTCTCAACGCACTTAGTGTCCAGGTAGCCCGGATCACCTGGACCGCCCCAGGCCTGCAGCAAATTGCCTGCTTTGTCGAACTCGAGCACCGACGGCGCGGGCATACAACAGTCGTTGGTCTGCCCAAATGGCCGTGGGAAACCCATTGCGCTAATCGGCTGTCCCTTCGCGTTCTTACCTGCCACGCCTTGCGCGCCGCTATCGGTGTTGGTAAGCGCACGGGGACGCTGGTAGACCCAGATGTTGTCGTGCTTATCGACGGTTATTCCGCCAACATCGCCGATCACCCAGTGATGGGGCAGTGGCTGGGGCCATGCAGGATCGAGCACGAAGCTCGGAGCGACTCCTTTGTGCTCAGCCGGCATTGCCTTCATGAGCCGCTCTTCGACGTGGGCTTTCTGCTGCGCTTCCACGGCGGTCTTGGCAGACTGCTGTGCGCCCAATGAGGGAACAAGGCATGCCACACCCAACGCACCTAGAAACATTCCCGCCCAAACAGCATATTTGGCAAATTTCATCGTGAATCTCCTAAGTCTGCAAGTGACCGCGCTTCCCTACAGGCTTTTCGTGGCTTAAAACAAAGGCCGCGACAGCTTGTGCACAACCAACCCATTCGAGCTGCTGGCGCCGGAGTAGACAGTGCCATCGTTAGTCACACCCACAAACTCCGTTCCGGCACCCTTGGTCTCCTGCTCGTCGGGAATGTATGCCTTGATCCATCCGGTTTTGATATCCGCGATCCGAATACCGCGTCCCCAGCCTGGATCCCAATGCTCGCTCGACATCCCGTCCGCCACGTAAATGTTGTTCTTGTTGTCCATAGCGATACCGCTCGGCTTGCCGAACTGTGTCCATTGCGTGACGAAGTTCCCGTCTTTGTCCAAAACCTGAATGCGAGCGTTGCCCCGGTCAGCGATATAGATCAGCCCGGTGCTATGGTCGATCTCGATGTCATGGGGATCATTGAAGTGGAGCGGGAGATAGCCTTCCGAGCCGAGACAGCCGCCCAATTGCTTGATGAACTTCCCGTCCGGTGAAAACTCGACCAGGCGATTATTGCCCCCGCGGGATCCAAACATGTTGTCCTTGTTCGGCCCAACCTGCGGCCCGCCATGTCCGTCGGTAATCCAAATATTCCCATCGATCCCGATCGCGACTCCCGTGGGGCCATTGAAGTGCGTTTCGTCGCACCCCCAGGCTCCCGCCGTTCCAATCCTCATCAAGAGCTTTCCATCACGACTGAACTTATAAATCTGATCTCCCTTGCCCAGTTTTTCGCCAACGGTCGCTCGGGCGTCTCCGTGCGGCGCTCCATCGGTCACCCATATGGCGTCATTTGTCACGGCGAATCCGTGCGGAAAGCCGGTGATTCCCCCACCAAAACTCTTGACGAGATGCCCACTCAAATCCAGTTCGAGGATTGGGTCCGCGGCGGAGTCGGCGCAATTGTTCCCGCCGCACCTCTGCAAAAGCCAAATGTGTTGGCCATCGGGATCCATCTTGATCGCGCCCACTACTCCAAGTTTTACCCCAGGAATGTCAGGCCACGTGCCATTGGAATACTCGAGATACGGATTCAGCGATATTTCCTGCGCCTTCGATGCAGCGCCAGAAACCATGACAAGCGCCGCCACACCCAACATCAATGCAAATTTCCCTAAACGTCCCATCCTTCACTCCTCCAGCGCACAGCATCGTGATCACAGTCTGTTCAATCGCAAACCACGATCACGGTGTCTACGCTCTGTCTTTCGTTAGCCAGGGCGGCGCTGGCACCACGGAAAACCAACCGATTGCGCCAGCGCCGCATTGTCGATTTCGCTCAAGCGACCACAACCTCAGAAAAGAATTCTTCCAACCCAAACTAAATCTGCCGGCTCGTCACGCGTACAGATGTTAAAACATGATCTTCAATCCGAACTGAATCTGCCGCTGGCCTCCTTCGGGGATACCGCCCGTGCCCGAAACCGTGCTTGAGATTGTCCCGGCGGTTCCGGTCGGTGTCATCGGACAAGCAGCAGTTGTACCTCCCGCGTTGGTCGCGGGACATGTCCCTGAAGAGACAGTCTGGCTCGGTATCGTGAAGTTCGGGTGATTCAGCAAATCGAAAAACTCAGCCCGGAATTCTATACTCCCGGCTTCTCCCAGCTTAGACACCGCAGTATCTTTCACCAGTGAGAAGTCGAGGTCCTGGGTGCCGGGTCCGCGGAGGTCATTGCGCGGTTCGGTTCCGATAAATCCCTGTGGCTGGATGGTGAAGGCGCAGGGATCGTACCACAACGCCAAGGTATGAAGCTTCGTGCCGGCAGCGATTGAGCCGCACCCGCTACTGACCCCGTGCGTAATGTTGCCGTTGTTCCTGCCGGGAACGATGTCCGGACTATCGCGGGTCGCAAAGCTCGGCTCGTAGGAAATATTTTCGCGGTCGCCCGACAACTCAAGACCGAACGGGTATCCAGTCTGCGCTGTCAGGATGCCGGCCATCCACCACCCATTCAAAGTCCCGCCCACAAGTCTGTTGGTAATATCGAACTTTGGCAGATGGTAGAGAGCGTTGAAATGGAAGGACTGTCTGACGTCGAAGAGCGCTGGCCCGTACATCGAGTGCGTGTGGAGCGGTTCCTCGGCCATATCGGCGCCATCCTGTCCGCTTCCGCCTTGTTGGTTATCGTTCAATTTCGAATATGTATAGCCGCCCTGGAACTGCACGCCGTAGCTTATACGCTTGTTTACGGTTGCTTGCAATGCGTTATAGAAGGACTCGCCGGTTGCAGGATTGAAAATCATAGAGGGAAGGTTGGAATTGAGCCGGTTCCAGCAGTTCGTCGTGAGTCCCATGGCAGGCCAGCACTGGGAAACGCTCGAGGTGTTGTAGAAATAGCACGAGGTCGCCGCCGGGCTATCATATTGGTTTGAATTATTGATGACCGAAGACGTCGCTAGTGCGCAAGTTGTTATCCCATTTGTCGTTGACGGCACGCCTGAGGGTAGTACGTTGTTGCCTTCCAATACCTGGATAAGGTCGACGCCGTGTGATCCGGCGTAGGCTAAACTGACCGCGATTTGTCCCGGAAATTGCTGTGCCAGCGAGAGGTTGTAAGCAAAAGCGTGAGGCTGGTTTTCGTTCCAAGTCGGACCCCGATAGGAAACTTGGAAATTGTTGACATTGGGAATCACTAGCGGGACGGACATGCCCTTGTAATTGGTGTATTGCTGAACATAGTTTGTGTCCGAAATATTGTCGGAGAACGGAGGATCGTAACCCGCGAAGTTCATGTAGGTCTGACCCCACGTCGCGAGATCATAGAGAAGGTCGAATCCACCACGGATGGCTGTTCTGCCGGTTCCGAAAACATCATAAGCAAAACCGAACCGGGGGCTTAGGTTTCGGAGGCCGGGATTCTTGAAGACCGAGCTCCCTGTTGTGAAGGTCGACGAAACGGGAAAATTTCGTAGGGTCGAAGCATTTCCATGGGCCTCGATGACGGTCGTCGTTGGCTCATATCGTAACCCGAAATTCACAGTCAACCGGGGTGCGAGCCTCCAAGAATCCTGGGCATAGAAACCCATCGTGTCGAAATGGAGATACTTCGTGACTTCGTCGTTGCTAGGCACCGTCAGGGAGAGAGTAGTCAGTGTGGGCGTGGGTTCCACCACACCGCCCACGGTCGTGGTGCCAGGTCCGGCTCCCCCCTGCATGAGGCCGGCTACGCTTGAAAAGCCGATGACCCCTCGGTCATAACCATGAGTGACAATCTGATATTGATAGTGGTTGAAGAGAGCTCCAAATTTGAGCGAATGCTTGCCTTTCTCGTACGCAAAGTCGTCGCTGCCGGTATAGATATTCTCAAACTGATGCCTAGGAGACAGCGTCGAGGCTCCAATGCCGCTCGCACCGGTAGGAGTTAACGATCCCATTCCAATACCCGGCGTACTTACCAATTGAAATGCCGCGGTGGTCTCGCTTGGATTGGTATAGGTCTCCGTCAAATCCAGCGGCTCCCTTGTGAAGGAAAAGCGGACGGAGTTCACCTTAGACCCAGAGAAAACATGGTTCTCCGCGAGGGTGACGAATTGGTTCCTAGCGGTCTCAGTCGAAAAGTTCCCATTAAATTGACCCACAAAAGGCAACGAGGATTGGTCGATCGTATAGCGACCAAAGACTGAATCGTTACTCGAAATGTTATAGTCGATTCGACCTTGTCCGTAGTCTTCAGGCGTGGTTTGAGCGAAGACAAAGCCGTAATTGCTCACGCTTCCGTTATTACTCCCCGAAAGATTTGGAGCTGGATACAACGACAGATATTGCGCCATTTGCGGCGCAATAACCGCCGACGGCGCGCCGAGTTGCGGGCACACCGCCAGCGTGATTGTCTGGCCGGCTCCGCCGTGGCACCCGTTCGGATTGGCAAGGGTCCCTAGCGTAGTCGAGGTGTTGGTGGTCTGAAGGAAAGCCCTCAGCCCTTCGTAGACCCCAAAGAAAAAGATCTTGTCTTTCTTGATGGGACCGCCGATTGCCCCACCGAACTGGTTCCTTCGAAACTCCGGATTGCGGTGACCATGGAGAGAAGCGGGCGGCAGATCGAAGTAGTTCCTGGCATCAAACACGCTGTTGCGCAGGAACTCAAAGGCGTCGCCGTGAAACTGATTGGTTCCACCCTTGCTTACAACAAGTTCCTGGCTGCCCATCGTCATGCCGTATTCCGCGTCAAAGGAATTAGTGATGACCCGGTATTCCTGGATTCCGTCGACTCCTAGCGTGGTGCCGAGCGCCGAGGCTCCGTTGTTGCCGCTGACACTCATCTGAAGGGCGCCGTCCAACAAATAGCTATTGGAGCGCTGCGGCATTCCGTCACTGCTGTACGCGGTCCCGTTATATCCAATTGTGCTGTTGTTCGAATTCAGTGACTTTGTCACGCCCGGCTGAAGCAGGGTCAAATCGGTGTAGTTTCGGCCGTTGAGCGGCAGGTCAGCGATTTGTTGCTGGCTTACGAGGCTGCTCAAAGAACTCGAGGTCGTATCAATCATCGGAGCCTGGCTCGTCACCGAAACGGTTTGCGTCGCTTGTCCTACTTGCAGCGCGAAGTTCATGACAGCTTCCTGACCCACGGCGAGCGTCAGCCCGCTCTGGACCTCCTTCTGAAACCCGGCCGCTTCCGCGGTGACTGAATAGCTGCCCACCGCCATTGCGTCAAGCCGATAAGACCCGTCCGCTTCCGTCGTGACAGTCCGGCTTTGACCGGTATCGGTGTTCACCGCGGTGATCTTGCCACCGGGCACAACGGCACCGGTAGGATCCTTGACTACCCCGAGAATTGTTCCGGTCGGTAATTGCGCCTGCATCATCAGCCCACTCAACAAGAATGCGACAAAGCATAGAATGACTCGCTTCATATCTCATTTCCTCTCGTCCTAGGGCCTCAGAAGTGTTCAGCAAATAAACCATCAATAAATTTCCGGTGTCAAGGACCAATGTGAACTTATATGTCGACCTCTACCAATTACTAAATTATTAATTGATCGTGAACTTCTCCACATTCCATTCACTGCAGGCACCCTTGTAGACGACTGTGTCGGATGCGCAGTGGATCTCGTGAATCAGGCAGCCGCGCTGGCCCTGGCCCAAGCTGGTCTGTCCCCAGCCGAGTAACTTACCGTTCAAATCCAGCTTGTAGATCTTTCCTGTCGTGCCGTCGCCGCTGTACAGATAATGAGGACTGGCGCAGACGCCCCACGGCGCACCGATGCCGCTGATGGTCTGCTTGAAGTTCAGGTCGGTGTCATAGACCTGGATACGGCTGTTTCCGCGGTCGCCGACGTAAACGTTACCCTGCGCGTAGGCGACTGTATGAGGCGTGTTGAACTGATCGGGGCCGGAGCCGTGCGTCCCCACTGCCTTAATCCATGTGCCATCCTTTGATAGCTTGATGATGCGCGAGTTACCATAGCCGTCGGTGATATAGATATTGTCCTGCGGGTCCCACGCCACGTCGGTCTCCCGGTTGAATGTATATGGCACTCCGACTGGATGCAGGTTGGTATCCTTTTGACCGCGTTGGACATAGGTCTGGAGGTAGTCGATCGCTTCAGGCTTTCGGCCAAGCACCATCTTGACCATGCCGCTCGGATCGAACTTAACGATCATTCCCGAACCTTCGTCAATCATCCACACGTTGTCGTACTTGTCGACGCGGACGGAGTGCGCAAATGAGGCGGCATAGTTATCCGGTCCCCACAGCTTGACGAATTTCAGATTGTTGTCGAACTCGAACAACTCCGCGGCCGTCCCGCCACGAGCGATCCCACCTGTTCCCGTGCGCGAGTACACGAACAGGTGGCCTTTCGAATTCATGGAAACTCCTTCCGTTTCACCGATCGTGTGACCAGGAATGGAGAGCGGGAGTATTTCCTCGGTGATATGCAACTGGGGAGTAGCTTTCTCAAGGGCAAGTTGTTTGGCCTTTGCGGTCTGCGCGGCCTGGGCGGCCTGCTGCGCAGCCTGCGCGGCGGCACTACCTTCGGCGTCCTGCGCTTGAGCTTGCTGTTGCGGCTGCTGGCTACAGCCGATCACGACGCCTAGTGTAGATACTGAAAGCAACGCAAGAAATGAAGACACAACTATAGTGCGGCTCATGCAGTGAACCTTCCTCTCGGCAATGTGGTCGAACGTCTGACCTAAGGGCCCGGGCGGTACACGGTTGCAAGTGTGCGCACCACTAGACACCTCTGAGTTACCTGTGTCAAGAATATTTAACGATCTTTGACGGGAAGGTACTGACGGGGCCAAGACCAGAAGGAGAGCGTTGTAGGGGCGTACTAAAGCGACGAGTCACGCGGGGGATCGGGATAACCGGGCGCATCTGCCAGCCCTGGACATGGACGCACTATACCCAGCGGCTTCTGCCTTGCCTGGCGGCAACTCTATCAGTAGAAAAGGCCATCTGTTTTGGGCATCAACTCAGACAACAGAGTTATGCCCGAGCCGCTGGTCTCGACGGCATGTACCCCTGGCAATTCCTCGAAGGCGCTTCGCTCGCGCCTTCCGTGCCTTCCGCGCCTTCGGGCGTTCGTCTAGTTAGGCGGGCGCCTCTGCTGCCTCAATCCCGAAAAGTCTAAGTGCGCATGATCAATGCGGCACGGGTCCGTTCAGTATGTACATGAGTTCAAATTGCGACATCGAGGGTTGGCCGCAAGGACGAAGAGACCGTAGCTCGCACATAGAGGTCAAGACTCTGACCTCTGACGAAGAGTGCATCCGGACGAGAAGCCGCCCGGCATCGGGCTGTTGGATTACTTGACCAACTTGGCGTCGTCCGCCGAAAGCATAGACATACCGGATTGCTCGTAAACGTCGCCCGTGACCATCACGGTGTGGCCGAGCAGCGGCACGCTTTTGGCGTTGTCGTTGGCCACCAAGCCGCCCGCAAACTGATACACCTTGCCGTCGCCGGCAACTAGCCCAACCGGATTCCCTTCATACTTCACGGTGGCCAAGGCACAGAGCAGTCCAGCCTGCCCGATGTTTTTTTTGTTGTTGAAATAACACGAAAGCGAGACAACATCGCCCGTGACGGTCTCGGTCTTTGCGAAAGCCGGCGCGGTCAACGCGCCGATGCACGACCCAAGCATAAGCATTGCGACCCAATTCCGCATACTGAGACTCCTCCGACTAAGAAGTGCAACTTCGAGCGCGGTCATAACGGTAACGGACGGCCGAACTTGGCAAGGGCGCGCATCGGCTCCCCAACGTCCTTGACGGCGCTGAGATTCCAAAAGTAGGCGAGCGCCTGGTCTCGCTGCGAGTCCGCCACGTGGCGATAGGCACAGACACGTTTGAACTTGTTCGTGATGTCCTCATCGGACATCTGCGGGTACTTGCTCATGTCTTCCGGATCTCGATTACCGTTATGCGTGTCCCAATACTTCTCCTCACCCGACTTCTTCCGAATGATGATGCGCGCCGTGCCGTTACCACCCCACTCCGCGACGGGTATCAGGACGATCTTGTCCACGAGCGCCTTCACGACCGGATCCCGGAAGGGCAGTTTATCGAGCGAGAAGGCATCGAGGTAGGAGTCGCCGCTGATCAGGTTCCTGGCGAGCACATATGGGATGCTGTGGTCAGCGGTGTCACGATTCCGGGGATCCCACTTAGGAGCATCCCCAACTTCTTCCCAGTTGCTAAAAGGCATGTAGTACTCGATCGAAGCGATCTCGTCATACTTTGTCCAAACTCGCATCTGGGGAATGAGCGAGAGGGTCTGCTGGGTCATTTCATCCGAGGGAAAGCGCTTGTTTACCCCCCGTTCGATCGCCAGCCGAGACTGCAGGGGCAGGGTGAACGGTCTGCCGATATGACCTTGGCTGTACCACAGGCCTCCGCGCCCCTCGAACGGCTGCGGCGGTCCGGTCATTCCCTGTTGGGCGAGGATCGCACCCCATACGCCGCACTTGATCGCTTCCGCGCTCCGGCAACCCTTCCACATAGACATCGCGCCGACACCTTTGTTCAGCGCAACGTGCGGCGTGAGCGCAAGCGTGACGGCATTGGCCAGATGATCTTCGTCAAGCCCCATGAGCTTGCCCACGGCCATCGCCGGCGCAACCGATTCCCCGGCGCCCGGAACGGACATGATTTCATAGCCTATTACGACCGCCTGCAACACCTGCGACCCGGTCGAGTGCAGCGCCTCGCCCATGGCCAGGGCCGCCGGAATCAGATTGCTATTGTGTGGCGTGTCATTGAAATCGACCAGGCGCACCATGCAACTATTGGCAAAGGAAGCCAGCTCCGGCGTGGACGTGAACCCATACCCCAGGACAGTACACTTGTACTGACCTGCCGGCGACAAACGCGCCGCGCGCGCGGCAACACGAACCGCCTCCTCTTCAAAGCCCGCGAAGCACGCCGCCATCGAGTCGACCATCGTCCGGTTGGCCGCCTTGAGAACGGCCTGTGTCATATCCGATTCCTTGAACCCGTGCACGTACTCGACGATTTTGCGCGTCGTGTCGTCCATCGGCCCGTTTTCCTGATAACGGTCGAAGGTGTTCTGATAGCCGGGACCGGTATGCGGCCGCCACTCTCCGGGCGGTGGCGGGGAACCCGGCGGCGGCGCCGGTGCATGGAGGCGGTCCGATAGTCCTTCATTGGCCTGGGCCGAGGCGAGCTGGCCCGTCAGCGCGGTCACGACCGCCCCGGCGCCCAGCTTGAGAAGGTCGCGACGCCCTTTCAGGCGAACATTGTCATCTTCCATGCTTTTTATGCCTTCCTGGTTTTTCATTTTGTCCCCCGCATTTTCAAAAATCTTCCTTGATGCCATCACAGTTTGTAGAGCCATAAACTGGGCAACAGCCACCTACCTTGCATCAAGGGTGTAGTCCTTGTTAACGATAGGAGTTGGCACCGGCGTCACCGGCGCAGCAACCACCCCCATGAATTCAAATTTCCAGATGCGCCTCCCATCTTCCACTTCCTCTACGTAGAGATTCCCTTTGGTATCTGTGTTGATCTCGTGAAGCCCTTCGAATTGTCCAGGTTGCACGCCCAGCGAACCAAAATAATAGAGAGATTGAAGCGTTTTTCGGTCGTATACCCGGATCCGCCCCGGACTCCTGCTTGACACGTACAGAAAACGCTGTTCCGGATCGGCGGAGAGGGCTACGCTGGCAGTGGTCTGGCCGTCCCCACAATTTTGCCCAAACACCTCGCACCACCTGTCGATCCATATTTGCGTGATGTATTTGCCTGCGACCGTAAAGATCTGTACCCGTTTGCCCGCACGGTCCGCCACATAGACTAGTCCATCATTAGAAACCGTGATTCCATGGACCGTGTCGAA
Organism: uncultured Acidobacteriaceae bacterium; assembly: GCA_963746665.1. Classification (GTDB taxonomy): domain Bacteria; phylum Acidobacteriota; class Terriglobia; order Terriglobales; family Acidobacteriaceae; genus PALSA-350. The sequence continues at coordinate 349,964 of CAVVBW010000004.1, forward strand.
CTGCGAAGGACCGGGATCGCTGGCCGGCAAATCCTGGGGGGGGATCCGATTCGGATCGGGCCGGCCGCTTTGTGCCCCTTCGCCCGCAGCCGGAGCTGGACTATCTTCAGGCACTTTGCCGAACGCCCCCCACATGCGCTTGAATTTTCCTGTGTCCGCGTCGAACACAATCACTCGCTTGTTGCCGTACCCGTCGGAGATGAAGACCTCGTTTGTCTTCGGATAGACGACGGCCAGCGTAGGCTTCCAGAACTGATTCGTATCCTGGTTCGACTTCTTTTCAGTTGAATGACCGATCTGCATCACGAACTTGCCGTCTTGTGTAAACTTCAGAACCTCGTCGTTGTTGCCGCTGCCTACAATCCACACAAATCCCTTATAGTCTATGGAAATGCCGTGTTCGGACTGAGGCCAATCGTAGCCAGCGCCAGGTCCGCCCCAGCCTTTGATGTAATTTCCCGCTTGATTGAACTCCATCACCGGCGGACCCGTTGTTTGCCCCTTGCGAATCGACCTCGGGCGTTGCAAGATCCAGATGTTACCCTTTGCATCGCTTGTCGCGTCTGAAACCTGCCCGAATGTCCAACCGTTCGGGATATGCGGCCATGTGGGGTCCACCTGAAACTCCGGTATCTCCCGCGTGGACGCAGCATGAGATTGCGCTATCGCCGTGCGATGCGATCCCGCCGTCACGAGCGCAGCCGTCACAAGCGCAGCCGTCAAAGCCACGGCCGTGCAGATTGTCCGCTTGATCTTCATCATCCTGCTCTCCTCCAACACAATTCAATCGAGCACAAGGCCAGGAGACGTATTCCTGAGTGGATATTGATGAAACCGCAGATCCCTCGACTTTACATGGGATGGTTGGCTGGCGGCCGCACATAGACAGATCACTTTGTGGCCGCCGCCGGAGGGCTAAAAGTTCAACATAATAGCCAGCCCGGCTGCCGCCGCTGAACCAAGGCCCATTTCCCCAGTCGCACCATCATTCCGCTACTCCCCTCTCTTGACTTGCGCTGTTCGCAGACTCACGTTGTGGGCCACACCATGGTCAGCCCGCGCTAAAAATCCACTCCATTCCGACCCGCTTCAGTCATCTAGAACGTGAACATCAGGCTAAGGCGCAATATTCGAGGGCTGAGCTCGTATTCAGGCTGGTTCGCCGAGGCGGAGTTCTGGCCCGGTTGCATACCAAGAATCGGGTCGGAATTGAGCACGTTGAATATGGCGAAGGAGGGATCGAGCTTCCACCGCTCATGGATGGTCACATACTTGTCAAAACGCAGGGCCAGATTTTGCACGTGGGCCAATCGCTGTGTGCCAAAGGAATTTGTGTAAACTGGAATCGAGCCGGCTGAATTCGGCCTGGTTGAGACGCTAATCGTACTGAGGTACGGATTGCCTTGGCTCAGGTCGTCAACACCAGACACCGCCATGCCCCACGGCAACTTGTATAGTCCGCTCAACTTGGCGTCCCACCGGACATTCACCGCAATGCTGACCGGGAATCCGCCTCCCGGAGAGGACGTCGGGGCGACCTGCGCCCCGTTTTGCTGCGCGATGTTAGTCGGATCCTGGTACGCGTCCGTTGAGGTATAGAACGCGCGGTCGCTCTGGAAGGTAAGACTGCCGTTGAACATCCAGTTGCGCAACAGCACCTTCCTAGCGATGATCTGCAGGCCCTTGTAGGTTTGATGATAATCAGGTTCGTTTTCGACCGTGTATGCCGAAGGAAGGGGAATGTCCGGCACGTAGTAAGTGACCGCAGGGCACTCTGTCGGGATCTCCGGCGCGGCGGTCGTGGGGCACTTAGTGGCAGCAATCGTGGTTGTCGTGGTTACACCGGTGTTCGGGTTCGTCACGGAACACGGGGTTGCAGCCGTAGGCGACGTCATGCACGGCACGTAATTCGCTGCACTGATTCCATTGATATGGTCAAAAATAAAATCGGTGTACCTTCGATATGTGAAGAAGACGTCAACCCCGAATCCTTGTGCAACCTGCTGGTTTACACCTACGGTAAATTCGTTTGTTTTCGGATCCTTGATGTTCGGATCCACGGAGTTCGGGCTGGTGAGGTTTGACGGGTTGGCGGGATTGTAGTTGGCTCCGAACCCGATGATATCTTTCGTGTTGACACCGCTGATCAGCGGGTGGTTATTGGCCATTGCGCCGTTCCAAGGAAACTCGATATACGATTGGGTGCCGTTTTGAGTGGTGGTATTGTAGGTGTCGGCAAGTTGGCCCGCGGTTCTCTGTTGAAAATACTGCGCAAAGCTCGCCTTAAGAACCGTAGTGTTCTTGCCGCGGACGTTGTAGGCTACGCCAAGGCGCGGAGCAAAAGTATTCCAGGCCACTCCGTCCTTAGCGCCCGGATAGTCGATTGAGGGCAGCCATGTGAAAGGAATGCCGTTCGCATCCAATTGTCCCTCGTAAGGAGATGCGGGAACATCGAAGCCGCGTTCCAAGTCCGTTTGACGGTCGAACCGGACGCCGAGATTGAACACCCATCGGCCGCGGCTATACGTGTCCTCCCCGTACGCGCTATTTTGATAGAGGAACTGATTTATATAGCCGTAGCGATAGAACTTGACTGCGAAGGGCACGCTAAAGGGAGCCGCAGTGCCGCTGTTGTAAATTTCTTCGGCCTCGGCATTTCCACCCCAATTTTCTGTCTCCCAGTTATCATAGCGTGACCATTGATATCCGGCCTTGAACGTGTGACTGCCTCCCAGCCATTTGCCGGGAAGGAGGTAACTCGAATCCAACTCCACCGAGTTCATGGGCTGGAATTCGACGACGGCTTGGTTGGAGTCTTGGATGGCGGTGGTGGTCAGCTCTTCCTGGGGCGCGGTGTCGTATTCGTTGGTCGGCGAGTAACCGGGTGGATTTAAGGCGAATTGGTTGCGCTTCGCGTAGTGCGTAAAGAAGCCGTGCACGACCCAGTTGTTGTTGATAATCTGCTGGTCGTCCCATTTAAAGAGAGCTGGCCAGCCGCAGTTCCAGATGAACAACCCGTGGGGCGCGCCGGGGAACATGGACGCTTGATCGGGCAACCCCCCCCAATGGAAGAACCTGCCACAGGCGGCATTCTGAGGCCGGGTCGCACTCAGCGGAACCAGCACCGTCAGGCCATTGTAGAGAGTCTCCTTATTGCTGTACTGATTGAGAAAGTTGAACGTGTTGTTATGGAAGGGCGTCCAGGAGATCTTACCTGCGTAGGCCGTTGTATACGTGGGGAAGGAGAACTCGCAGGAAAGCACGGATTTCTGGGAGTAGTTGAGCGGATTTGCGGCGACGGGCGCGCATCCAGGGGTATTCTGGTAGATATGGGGGGCGGCCACCCAGTCAGCGGGCTCTTCGAAGTCTCCGTAATACCACACCTTGCCATTCGTTCTAAAGGGCCCCCCGATGTCTCCGCCGATGTCGCGGAAGTGGGTTAGGGTATTTCCCGGCGAGGCGGTGAGGGGCGCCAGATCGGCGCGCATCGCGGCACTGAAGTTATTCGACTCGAAGGTTTGTCCTTCTTCGTTATCAAAGAAGGACCCATGAATGTGAGCGGAGCCGCTCTTGATCACCATGTTGCTGCTCACGCCCGGGGTCATGACGCTGGCATCCACTCCTCCCTGCGTCACTTGCATTTCTTGTACGGAGCTGAAGCTGGTCCACATAGCGTTGCTGCCGCCGGCAGGAGCTATGTCCACCCCACCATAGTAGAACCTGTTTTGCCCCGACGGTGCGCCGAGGGCAACAAACGATGGCTGGTTGAGGTTTTGCGCGCCGCCAACATCTTTTCCGGACTCGGTGGCGCCGCTTGAAAGTTCGAGCTCGTTGAAAAAAGAGCGCGCCAGGGGAAGGTCAGTGAGAGTTTGTGCGTCCAATTCGGTCGACACCGCCGTGCTCTGCACGTCGACCACGGGCGCGGCCGCGGTAACGGTGACCGTTGTCGCGGCAGAAGCAGGTGGTAGTGTGGCGTTAATCTGCGCGTTAAAGCCAATCGTGATGCTGATGTTTTCTTGCGAAAACTCGCGAAATCCGGCTCTATCGATGCTTACCGTATAGATGCCGATCGGGATTCCCGGGACTTCGTAGGCGCCGTTTGATCCGGTGGTGACAACGAGGGGCCTCGCGAGCGCAGGGCTGGTAAGGGTCACGCTAGCGTCCGGCACAGCAGCGCCTGTGCTGTCGGTGACCACACCGAAGATCCGGCCTGTCACGACCTGGGCGTGTACGACGGCCGTAAAAACGATCGCCGCAAGACACGGGCCGACAGCCTTAAGCCAACTGCTTTTCTTCATTCCAGCCTCCTCAAGGATTAATGGGTGGGGGCAATGCGCCATTTGGTGTCCTCGATCGCTGTCTCAGATTGGGCCACAGGTTACGGCGCGCCAATGCCAGCTGATTAACGCAGCCAACCTAGCACCTCGATGCTGGACTGTGAAGCATTTGTAGGTTTGTTGCATGTCGTATGCATGTCAAATACATGTATTGCGCCCGCAGATGAGGCCACGGGCAGATGGCAAGCGGCATAAACCTCACAAATCTATGCCGACCTCTCTCGCCACATGACGAACCTGTTCCCAAAGATCCGTCACCCATGATGAATTTTCGAGAGGAGCAAGAGCCGAATCACCTTCGACGATAGCCTCAGGGAAGCCGGTACCGGCTGCGAGAGCAATGTTCATCGCGCTTCCAAGGTCGACCATCGAACTGTTAAAGCCTTCTTCTTTGAAGCGCTGCGCCGAGCCAACCGTGGCCCCATCCGTCACGTCCTTGAGCAACGCAAAAATAGGAACCAGCACATTTGGGTCCTCATGAGCACTGCGGCACGCGCCGACGTTTGTCGAGTTATACCCTCGACATACGAGTGGTCTGACTTCATAGACGGAACAGAGCCCGTCCACGAGAAGCGGACAGGGAACGGATTCGCTGATCGGATCGTTGCAATTCCGTCCCTCCATTTGCGCGGCATATCGGCGAGCACGCTCAGTCAGTTCGGCAATTTCGTTTGTGCAAAAGGTCGATCGGACGTAAACCAGAATGCGGAGCAGCTCAGGAATCGACGTCAACACACCAGGCTTGCGGCAGCAGTATGAGCATCCCGCCCTGCAATCCAAAGCGGGACGATAACGGTCTTTAATCTTGGCGATAGACTCGTCGGCATTTTTCGCAAGTGCGGCCGCCGCGTCAACCAAGGCGGTCAAGCCCGTCTCATTTTCGAGGGAATGCATGGTCAGCGTATTCGCGGCAGAGCGACTTGCGACGAACGTCACAATACGCTCTTGCCAAGCCCGCCGTTCAATCTCAGCGGCCCGGTCGCTCAAGGGGTCGTTGGCGCGGCCGGAGGTTGACGCCGCGGAAGAAACGCTGCAGCTCTGCTCAGATTCGGGGGACATCGCTTATCATGACCGAAGAACCTCACAAGCATGCAACCATTTCGTTAAACGTCGAATCCGAACCCCCTCCTTTGTGTGCGTGTTCAATGCAACTCCCTGCTAAGCACCCAGGTTGTTTCGGTCGGAACTTCAGCCTTGAATTTAATCTTCAGCAGAACCTGATAATACCTCGGCATTCTGCCCCCGCCTGCTTGCCGCAATTTCCGAACCACCACCCCTGCGAAGCTAGGATCCGAGAAGGCTTTGACCGCAGCCACGTAGCCGGCCGACCGGCCGCTGGTGAAACTTTCCACATCTCCGCTCGCGAGCGGACCGGGAAGATGGGTAACTAGCGCGTAGGCGACACCGTCTTTCGAGGACGCAGTCGAATACTGATCGGCAAAGAGCGCTGGCTCACCCGCTTTGGGGTGCAGATCGCGAATTCCCTGGGCTACGGGGAGGAGCTGCAACTGGATTGGCATGGCCAGCAGCCGCTCGTCGAAAAAGACGTTTTGCCGCCCAACAAGCAACACATTGTTATCCGCCAACTGCTGCCAAGAAAGATCGCTGGCTCTGATCAGAGAGAAGTTTTGCTCGCGCGGACCGAGCAACCTCGCAAGCAAGAATGAGGCATCGGCTTCGCCAAAGGCCGTGTAGTATTGGCTCGACTCGATGTCGGGATCGTGCAACACGCCGCGGAGTGCCGCAACCGCGGGAGATTTCAATGCATCCGCCCAACTATTGACCGACCTGTCGCCATAATAGATTCCGCCGCCGGAAAGAAATCTGACAAAAAGTGGATCTTCAATGGCCACGATTAACGGCCGCTTCGATGTCAGGAATGGCCCCCAAAGGTCTTCTAATTCCGGACTCCATCCCGCGATGGAGGAAATGTTGGTAGCCCGGGCGCTCAACGGTTTCACCCAGGAATACACGCCCAAAGCGGTCGCTACCACAACGCCAACCCACACCACAACACCCATCCATACAAGAGTGTCCAGCGGGATACCAGCCATAAACCTGCCAGCCCTTTTGGTATTGTGATCGACCGGTGGCATAGAAGGCGGCGTGAGCGCACCATTCAAGGCGGCGATGGGTAGAGAAGCCGGTCGTTTTTCGCACCTAAGTCTAAAGCGCCCCTTGGGCACGTCGATGACAATGGGATCGTCCAGACCTTCGGCCCGATAATAGTCGGCCAGCTTCTGCCGAAGTCTTCCGACCTGTATGCGAACCGCGGAATTATGGCGCGGATCATAGGAAGGCGGTTTGCCAAGTCCATCGGTCGCCACGGTGTACTCTTTGAGATCATCGGCTTGGCCGTTGACAGACTTCTCCGCTAGGAACTTAAGCAGACGGTGCAGGACCTCCGCGCCACGCAACTCCTCACTGTGAAGAATGCGCTCAACTTGATCGAGAACTGCTTTGTCTTCAAGAATGAACATCCACGGCCCCATCCGCCGCCCAAGATATAGGGATTCCTGCAAGCGTGTCAATCCGTCACGATACTCGGCGGGAATTTCCGCTCCGTCAATTGGATTCTGATGCCAGATGGGGTTAAATCGGGTCGACGGCATTGACCGCTTCGAGTTCTGCAGTCTGCTCGGGCGCCAGCTTCCACCCGTAACACAGCGAGATGCTCCGCGTTGCGCGCACCCGAATGCGGTACATGCCGCCGATGCCGGCGGCATGTACCCGGTTCAATCGCCTAGTTGGCGGAAGGCAAACTATAGGCGATGTAATCGCCCGAGTAATTGCCTCCACTTACGGCAACGATGATGTACTGCTTGCCACCGACTGAGTAGGTCATGGGCGAGCCGCTTTGACCTGCCGGCATCCAGACCGCTCCTACCTGCGCTCCGGTTTTCTTGTCGTAGGCCCGCAACATGGCCCCGCGCGGATGCTCAGGGGTGGTCGTGACCTGAGGGTCTCCCACGATCACTAAGCTCTTGGTTACAACGAGTCCGACGTTGCCTGGCTGGCCGGTCTTGGGAATGTTGAGGCCCTTCAGCGCCGGGCTATTGCGGATTGCGTCCGGCGTATCACCATGCGCCACCTCCCACATGAGATCTCCGCTATTCAAATTGATTGCGGAGAGCACACCGTACGGAGGCTTCACGAGTGGCAGGCCATCTACAGTCGCACCGACGCGGGGCGCCGCAGAGGCGGCCTTCTCGTTGTCTTTGGCCAGGATGGCCGCCAGCCTCTGCTGGGATGCACTGACCTTCGGAGCATCTGCGGCGGAACCGTAGCCAGGGCCTTCATTCACTCTGAAAGCTTCGCCGGCCACTCCTTGGAGGTAACGAATATCTCCGTACCCCGGTGGCGGCTGGACCAATCCCAGCGTACCCATCGAGTTTGATGCCTGCGCGAAGACGATGTGGTTTTCAGGATCGTATCCACCGCCCGGCCAGTTCGTGCCGCCGCCTCCGGTTGACATACCCATCGCAGCAATTGGCCCGTCGACTTGGCTGACAACCTCGGGATTGAACATGGGTCCCATCTTGTAGTGTTTCGCCACTTCGAGCGCCTTCGCATGCAGCTCCGGCGTGAAGTCGATCAGCTCATCCGGTGTGATGTTCTGACGCGCATAAGCCGGAGGCTTGGTCGGGAACGGCTGTGTCGGGGAATACCACTCGCCCGGCACATCCCCTTTCGGAACCGGCCGCTCTTCAATCGGCCACACCGGCTTGCCCGTTACCCGGTCAAACACATACAGAAAGGCTTCTTTGCTGGGCACAGCCACGGCCTTGATCGTGCGGCCATCGACGGTAATGTCGGCGAGAATCGCCGGCGAAGAGAGATCGTAGTCCCAAATGGGGTGATGCACCATTTGGTAGTACCACTTGATCTTGCCCGTGTTGAGATCGACACAAACCAGGCTGTCTCCGTAGAGATTATTTCCTGGCCGTTCGCCACCGTAGTAGTCACTGGTCGGATCTTCTACCGGCAAATAGACGAGGTTGAGGTCTGTATCCACGGTGATTCCCGTCCAGACGCCGGTATTGCCGTTGGTGTCCGCCGAGCCGTTCAGCCAGGTATCGTAGCCAAACTCGCCCTTCTTGGGGATGGTGTGAAATGTCCAGAGCAGCTTCCCTGTCCGCACGTTCCAGGCACGCACAATTCCTTTGGTGTTGTTGTGCGTTTCCGGCTGGCCGCCTTCCTTGAAGGCAGAGCCGACGAGCACCACATCCTTGACCACCGTCGGAGTGGTGTGCAGTCCAATCTCACCCGTCGTCAGATCGATCTGTTTACCCGTGCCGGTATAGGCGCCCACCTTCATATCGACCATGCCGTTGGCGCCGAACCCATCGATCGGCCTACCGGTCTTCGCATTCAGCTCGACCAGGCGAAAGCCCGTTGTTATATACAGGATGCGTTCATCGCCATGGCCATCGGTCCAATAGGAGACACCGCGGCCCGAGAGCTGCCGCGGAGAGGCGACGGCGCGCTCTCCTTCATCCAGGCTGTACACCCATTTCAGTTCGCCGGTTTTGGCGTTCAGCGCAATCACATCGCGCCGCGATCCGGCCGTGGTGTATAGAACGCCGTTGACTTCGAGAGGCGTTCCCTCGAGCTTATATTCCGGCCGCGTACCCAGACTGTCGGTTTTGAAGTGCCAGGCGACCTCAAGCTGGTTGAAATTGGATGCGTTGATCTGATCCTGCGGCGAGTACCTGGTTCCCTTGGAATCGGCGAAGTAATACGGCCAATCGCCCTTTTGGGTAGAAGGCTGGCCCTCGGCTTGCGCAGAAGACTGACCCCCGCTCTGGGCAGCCCGCGCCTGCCCCACGAAAAAACTGCCTGAGAGCACAATCGCCGCTGCAGGCCACAAAGACACTTTCAGAAGCCGAGAATTGGACATATGCTTTTCTCCTTAGGTCAAAAGCGACGAATTCTAAATCCCAGGGAAAACAATATCCGTTGTATCGGCGTTCCGCTGAACAAAGGCTAGATGCCGCCGATACCGGCGGCATCTACCCAGTTCAATCGCCCTAATTGGCGGAAGGCAAGCTATAGGCGATGTAATCGCCCGAGTAATTGCCTCCACTCACCGCAACGATGATGTATTGCTTGCCATCGACGGTGTAGGTCATGGGCGAACCGCTTTGCGGAGCCGGCATCCACACCGCTCCTACCTGCGCTCCGGTTTTCTTGTCGTAGGCCCGCAGCATGGCCCCGCGCGGATGCTCAGGCGTGGTCGTGATTTGAGGATCTCCTATGATGACCAGGCTCTTGGTCACCACCAGTCCGACGTTGCCTGCCTGGCCGGTCTTGGGAATGTTGAGGCCTTTCAGCGCCGGGTTATTGCGGATTGCGTCCGGCGTGTCGCCATGCGGCACCTCCCACTCGAGATCTCCCTTATCCAAATTGATAGCGGAGAGCACACCGTAGGGTGGTTTGACGAGGGGCAGACCATCTACTGTCCCGAACCCCCCGCCGCCGCGAGGCCTCTCGGCAGCTGGTTTCTCGTTGTCCTTGGCCAGTAGAGCGGCTAGCCTCTGCTGGGTCGCGCTGACCTTCGGAGCATCCGCGGCGGAGCCGTAGCCAGGGCCTTCATTCACCCTGAAAGCCTGACCGGCCGTTCCTTGGAGGTAACGAATATCCCCAAACCCCGGCGGCGGCTGGACCAATGCCAGCGTGCCCATGGAGTTCAATGCCTGCGCATAGACGGTGTGGGTCTCAGGATCGTATCCGGCGCCGGGCCAGTTCGTGCCGCCGCTTGCGGTTGACATGCCCATCGAAGCAATTGGCCCGTTAAGGCTGCTGACCACCGCGGGATTGAACATGGGACCCATCTTGTAGCGTTTCGCCACTTCGAGCGCCTTCGCATGCAGCTCCGGCGTGAAATCGATCAGCTCGTCCGGAGTGATGTTCTGACGCGCATAAGCCGGAGGCTTGGTCGGGAACGGCTGCGTGGGCGACGTTTGCTCGCCTGGTACGTCACTCTGCGGAACCGGCCGCTCTTCAATCGGCCACACCGGCTTGCCCGTTACCCGGTCAAACACGTACAGAAACGCTTCTTTGCTGGGCACAGCTACGGCCTTGATCGTGCGGCCATCGACGGTGATGTCGGCGAGGATCGGCGGCGAAGACATGTCGTAATCCCAGATGGGGTGATGCACGATTTGGTAGTACCACTTCATCTTGCCCGTGTTGAGATCGACGCAGACCAGGCTGTCTCCGAAGAGATTATTTCCTGGCCGTTCGCCACCGTAAAAGTCACTGGTCGGATCTTCTACCGGCAAATAAACGAGGTTGAGGTCTGTATCGACGGTGATCCCAGTCCAAACACCGGTATTGCCGTTGGTGTCCGCCGAGCCATTCAGCCACGTATCGTAGCCAAATTCACCCTTCATGGGGATGTCGTGAAATGTCCAGAGCAGTTTTCCCGTCCGCACGTTCCAGGCACGCACAATTCCTTTGGTGTTGTTGTGCGTTTCCGGCTGGCCGCCTTCCTTGAATGCGGAGCCGACGATCACCACATCCTTGACCACTGTCGGAGTGGTGTGCAGTCCAATCTCACCCGTCGTCAGATCGATCTGCTTGCCTGTACCGGTATAGGCGCCCACCTTCATATCGACCATGCCGTCCTTGCCAAACGACTCGATCGGCCTGCCCGTCTTGGCATTCAGCTCGACCAGCCGATAGCCGGTGGTCACATACAGGATGCGGTCATCGCTACGACCATCGGTCCAATAGGAGACGCCGCGGCCCGAGAGCTGCCGCGGAGAGGCAACGGCGCGCTCTCCTTCATCCAGGCTGTACACCCATTTCAGCTCGCCGGTTTTGGCGCTTAGCGCGATCACATCGCGCCGCGACCCGGCTGTGGTGTATATAACGCCATTGACCTCGAGGGGCGTTCCCTCGAGCTTATATTCCGGCCGCGTACCCAAACTGTCGGTCTTGAAATGCCAAGCGACCTCAAGCTGGTTGAAATTGGATGCGTTGATCTGATCCTGAGGCGAATACCTGGTTCCCTTGGAATCGGCAAAGTAATACGGCCAATCGCCCTTTTGGGTGGAAGGCTGGCCCCCGGCTTGCGCAGAAGACTGACCCTCGCTCTGGGCAGCCCACGCCTGCCCCACGAAAAAACTGCCTGAGAGCGCAACCGCCGCCACAGACCACAAACATCCTTTCAATAGCCGAGAACTTGACATGCGTTTTTCTCCTTGGTCAACGACCAGTTATGCAGATGAAACAGGATCTTGCCGGCCTCCGCTGAACGAACAGTACATGCCGTCGAAGCCGCCGGCATGTACCGCTTTCAATCGCCCTAATTGCCGGAAGGCAGACTATAGGCGATGTAATCACCCGAGTAATTGCCTCCACTCACCGCAACGATAATGTACTGCTTGCCATCGACAGAGTAGGTCATGGGCGAACCGCTTTGACCAGCCGGCATCCACACCGCTCCTACCTGCGCTCCGGTTTTCTTGTCGTAGGCCCGCAACATCCCCCCGCGCGGATGCTCAGGCGTCGTCGTAACTTCGGGATCTCCCATGATGACCAGGCTCTTAGTCACCACGAGTCCGACGTTGCCTGGCTGGCCGGTCTTGGGAATATTAAGACCCTTCAACGCCGGGTTATTGCGGATTGCGTCCGGAGTATCGCCATGCGCTACCTGCCACATGAGATCTCCGCTATCCAAATTGATGGCGGAGAGAACACCATAGGGCGGTTTGACGAGCGGCAGACCATCCACGTTCGTCCCCACCCGGGGCGCCGGGGCGCCTGATTTTTCATTGTCTTTGGCCAGGATGGCGGCCAGCCTCGCCTGGGCCGCGCTGACCTTCGGAGCATCCGCGGCGGAGCCGTAGCCAGGGCCTTCAAAAACCGCGAATTTTTGGCCAGCCGATCCTTGGAGGTAACGAATATCCCCGTATCCCGGCGGCGGCTGGACCAGCCCCAGCGGCACTACTCCAGCGTTTGCCGCCGGCGCGAAGACAGTGTGAGTCTCAGGATCGTAGCCGGCGCCGGGCCAGTTCGTGCCGCCGCCAGCAGTTCCGAGCGTGAGCCCGGCGTATGGGCCGCCAATCTGGCTGACCGTCGCGCTCGTGAACATGGGACCCATCTTGTAGTTTTTGACAACCTCAAGGGCCTTCGCATGCAGCTCCGGCGTGAAGTCGATCAGGTTATCCATCGTCACGGCCTGACGCGCATAAGCCGGGGGCTTGGTCGGGAACGGCTGCGTCGGGGAATACCACTCGCCCGGCACATCCCCTTTCGGAACCGGCCGCTCTTCAATCGGCCACACCGGCTTGCCCGTTACCCGGTCAAATACATATAGAAACGATTCCTTGCTGGGCAAGGCCACGGCCTTGATCGTGCGGCCATCGACGGTAATGTCGGCGAGGATCGGCGGCGAAGAGAGATCGTAGTCCCAGATCGGGTGATGCACGATTTGGTAGTACCACTTGATCTTGCCTGTGTTGAGATCGACGCAGACCAGGCTGTCTCCGTAGAGATTATTTCCCGGCCGTTCGCCACCGTAGTAGTCGCTGGTCGGATCTTCTACCGGTAAATACACAAGGCCGAGGTCTGTATCGACAGTGATTCCACTCCAGACACCCGTATTGCCGTTGGTGTCCGCCGAGCCATTCAGCCAGGTATCGTAGCCAAACTCGCCCTTCTTGGGGATGGTGTGAAATGTCCAGAGCAGTTTCCCTGTCCGCACATTCCAGGCACGCACAATTCCTTTGGTGTTGTTGTGCGTTTCCGGCTGGCCACCTTCCTTGAAGGCGGAGCCGACGAGCACCACATCCTTGACCACTGTCGGAGTGGTGTGCAGTCCAATCTCACCCGTCGTCAGATCGATCTGCTGGCCCGTGCCGGTATAGGCACCCACCTTCATATCGACCATGCCGTCCTTGCCGAAGCCTTCGACCGGCCGGCCGGTCTTGGCATTCAGCTCGACCAGCCGATAGCCAGTGGTCACGTACAGGATGCGCTCATCGCCACGACCATCGGTCCAATAGGAGACGCCGCGTCCCGAGAGCTGCCGCGGAGAGGCGACGGCGCGTTCTCCTTCATCCAGGCTGTATACCCATTTCAACTCGCCGGTTTTGGCGCTCAGCGCGATCACATCGCGCCGCGATCCAGCCGTGGTATACACAACCCCATTGACCTCGAGCGGCGTTCCCTCGAGCTTGTATTCCGGGCGTGTGCCCAGACTGTCCGTCTTGAAGTGCCAGGCGACTTCAAGCTGGTTGAAATTCGATGCGTTGATCTGATCCTGCGGCGAGTACCTGGTTCCCTTGGAATCGGCAAAGTAATACGGCCAATCGCCTTTTTGGGTGGAAGGCTGGCCCCCGGCTTGCGCAGAAGATTGGCCCTCGCTCTGGGCCGCCCGCGCCTGCCCCTCGAAAAAAATGCCTGAGAGCGCGATCGCCGCTACGGACCACAAACACCCCTTCAGTAGCCGAGAATTCGACATGCGTTTTTCTCCTTGATCAACGACGACGCATTATACATCCGGGGGAAAACCACTATCCAGACATATTGCCTGACCGTACGGTACATGCCGCCGATGCCGGCGGCGTGTACCCGGTTCAATCGCCCTTAATTGGTGGAAGGCAGACTGTAGGCAATGTAATCGCCCGAGTAATTGCCTCCACTTACAGCAACTATGATGTACTGCTTACCATCGACAGAGTAGGTCATGGGCGAACCGCTTTGCGGAGCCGGCATCCACACCGCTCCTACTTGCGCTCCGGTTTTCTTGTCGTAGGCCCGCAACATGGCCCCGCGCGGATGCTCAGGCGTTGTTGAGATCAGAGGATCCCCCATGATGACTAGGCTCTTGGTCACCACCAGTCCGACGGTGCCTTGCTGGCCGGTCTTGGGAATGTTGAGACCCTTCAGCGCCGGGTTATCGCGGATTGAGTCCGGCGTGTCGCCATGCGGCACCTGCCACATCAGATCTCCGCTATCCAAATTGATCGCGGAGAGCAGACCGTAGGGCGGTTTCACGAGCGGCAGACCATCTACAGACGTCCCGATCCGGGGCCCCTGAGAGGAGGCTGCCTTCTCATTCGCCTTGTCCAAGATGGCCTTCAATTTCAGCTGGGACGCGCTGAGCTTCGGGGCATCCGAGGCGGATCCGTAGCCGGGACCCTCATTGACCCTGAATGTCTGGCCGGCCACGCCGGCAAGATAACGAATATCGGAAAACCCGGGCGGCGGCACAACCTCGCCCATGGGCGAGACTCCCGCATTTGCCGCCGGCGCGAAAACAATGTCGTTCTCCGGGTCGTAGCCCCCGCCGGGCCAGTTCGTGCCACCGCCTAGAGTTCCGATGTCAAGCGCGGCGATCGGCCCGCCAACCTTGCTAACCACCGCAGGAGTGAACATGGGTCCCATCTTGTAGTGGCTGACTAGCTCGACCGCCTTCGCATGCAGCTCCGGCGTGAAATCGATCAGGTTGTCCATCGTGATGGCTTGGCGCGCATAGGCCGGAGGCTTGGTCGGGAACGGCTGCGTGGGCGACGTTTGCTCGCCTGGTATGTCACTCTGCGGGACCGGCCGCTCGACGATTGGCCAGACCGGCTTGCCCGTCACCCGGTCAAACACATATAGAAACGCTTCTTTGCTGGGCACGGCTACGGCTTTGATCTTCTTGCCATCGACGGTAATGTCGGCAAGAATTGGCGGCGAGGACATGTCATAGTCCCAAATGGGATGATGCGCGACCTGGAAATACCACTTCATCTTGCCCGTGTTGAGATCGACGCAAACCAGGCTGTCTCCGAAGAGATCATTCCCCGGCCGTTCGCCACCATACTGATCCGCCGTAGGATCCTCTACCGGCAAATAGACGAGGTTGAGGTCGGTATCCACGGTGATCCCAGTCCAGACGCCGGTGTTGCCATTGACGTCCGCCGAGCCGTTCAGCCAGGTATCGTAACCAAACTCACCCTTCATGGGGATGTCGTGAAATGTCCAGAGCAGTTTCCCTGTCCGCACGTTCCAGGCACGGACAATTCCTTTGGTGTTGTTGTGCGTTTCCGGCTGGGTGCCTTCCTTGAAGGAAGAGCCGACAATCACCACATCCTTGACCACCGTCGGAGTGGTGTGAAGGCCGATTTCGCCCGTCGTAAGGTCGATCGGCTTGTACACGCCGGGCTGCCCAGGAACGCCGGTATAGGCGCCCACTTTCATATCGACCATGCCGTCCTTGCCGAACGCATCGACCGGCCGGCCCGTCTTGGCATTCAGCTCGACCAGGCGAAAGCCGGTGGTCACATAGAGGATGCGATCATCGCCATGACCATCGGTCCAATAGGAGACTCCGCGACCAGAGAGCTGCCGCGGAGAAGCGACGGCGCGCTCTCCTTCATCCAGGCTGTATACCCATTTCAGCTCGCCGGTTCTGGCATTCAGCGCGATCACATCGCGCCGCGACCCGGCCGTGGTGTATATAACGCCATTGACCTCGAGTGGTGTTCCCTCGAGCTTGTATTCCGGCCGCGCTCCCAAAGCGTCGGTCTTGAAGTGCCAGGCGACCTCAAGCTGGTTGAAATTGGATGCGTTGATCTGATCCTGCGGCGAGTACCTGGTTCCCCTGGCATCGGCGAAGTAATACGGCCAATCGCCCTTTTGGGTGGAAGGCTGACCCTCGGTTCGGGCGGAAGGCTGACCCTCAGACTGGGCCGCCCACGCCTGCCCCACGAAAAAACTGCCTGAGAGCACAATCGCCGCTGCAGGCCACAAGCACACTTTCATCAACTGGGAATTGGACATGTGTTTTTCTCCTATCAGGTCTCATAAGAATGCGACGATCTACGCCCTTCGATAGGCCGGGGAAAGCCGCAACGCGGCGGCGCGCGCAGGTCGAGGGTATCCTCTGACACGCGGATCATACGCATCGCCAAAGATACGCGCAAGCGAATTTTCATGCGGTCAACCGAAATCGCCTCGTTGCAATTTTTCCCTTCGAGCGAAGCTTGCTGGGTAAAGATTGTCGAGGAGCAGGATGAGGATTATCCAGGGTCATTCGAGTCCCCTTTTACACCCCGCTCTGGTTCGCCGGCTACCGCACGCTCCTTCTTCCCTGCCTCGGGAAAATTCCCTACCACCACTTCCGCTTCCCAAGTGAAGAGCAGCCTCCAAGATGTTTCAGAAGAGGATTTGCAAGGTTGTAATTCCTCTGGCGATCCGCTAGACTTTGTTCGCTTGGTTTGAGCGGTGCCGCTCCATGGCTGACTCCCTCCATGTAGAGCAGCGCCGGTACCATTCCGCTCTGGAGCGAGCACGGGGGAGTCCGTTTGACAAACGGGAAGCCGCAAGTACTCATCATCGACGACGACTCGTCGCACTTACGCATCTATGGATGGATTTTGAACGCTGCGGGCTTCCACTCTATTCCCGCGCTGGTCGTCGGCGATTCGTTAGATCTGCCGGCCAACCAGCCTGTCGACATCATTGTTCTCAATTACCGGCTCTCCGGCGCGCTGACAGCCGTGCAAGTGGCCGCGAAAGTGCGCCAATTCTTCCCTGATTCCCCGATTATTGTTCTCTCCGACCTCTTTGGCATGCCCGACGATATTGCCGCGTTTGCCCAAACATTCGTCCGCAAAGGGCAGCCGGAAATGCTGATCGCGACGATTCGCTTGATGACTCATCGAGAGCCGTTGGAAAAATAGCAGCCAACTAGAGCCTCCCTGGGACAGCGGCGTCGCCGGCTGACACAGGGATAAGTCTTTCCCTCCGGATGTATAATTTTGTGGGCTTGACCAAGGAGAAAAACACATGTCGAATTCTCGGCTACGGACAACTTGCCTGTTGTCTGTAGCAGCGATTGCATTTTCAGGAATTGTTATTCAGGGGCAGGCGTGGGCTGCCCAGAGCGAGGGTCAGTCTTCTGTGCAAGCCGAAGGCCAGCCTTCGACCCAAAAGGGCGATTGGCCGTATTATTTTGCCGATCCCAAGGGAACCAGGTACTCGCCGCAGGATCAGATCAACGCATCCAATTTCAACCAGCTTGAGGTCGCTTGGCATTTCAAGACCGACAGTTTGGGTACGCGGCCGGAATATAAGCTCGAGGGAACGCCCCTCGAGGTCAATGGCGTTATATACACCACAGCCGGGTCGCGGCGCGATGTGATCGCGCTAAGCGCCAAAACCGGCGAGCTGAAATGGGTGTACAGCCTGGATGAAGGAGAGCGCGCCGTCGCCTCTCCGCGGCAGCTCTCGGGACGCGGCGTCTCCTACTGGACCGACGGTCGTGGAGACGATCGCATCCTGTATGTGACCACCGGCTATCGGCTGGTCGAGCTGAATGCCAAGACCGGCCGGCCGATCGACTCGTTCGGCAAGGACGGCATGGTCGATATGAAGGTGGGTGCCTATACCGGCACGGGCCAGCAGATCGATCTGACGACGGGTGAGATCGGACTGCACACCACTCCAACGGTGGTCAAGGATGTGGTCATCGTCGGCTCCGCCTTCAAGGAAGGCGGCCAGCCGGAAACGCACAACAACACCAAAGGGATTGTGCGTGCCTGGAACGTGCGGACAGGGAAACTGCTCTGGACATTTCACGACATCCCCATGAAGGGCCAGTTTGGCTACGATACGTGGCTGAATGGCTCGGCGGACACCAACGGCAATACCGGCGTCTGGACTGGGATCACCGTCGATACAGACCTCAACCTCGTTTATTTGCCGGTAGAAGATCCGACCAGCGACTACTACGGTGGCGAACGGCCGGGAAATAATCTCTTCGGAGACAGCCTGGTCTGCGTTGATCTCTACACAGGCAAGATGAAGTGGTACTACCAAATCGTGCACCATCCCATCTGGGACTACGATCTCTCGTCCCCGCCGATCCTCGCCGACATTACCGTCGATGGCAAGAAGATCAAGGCCGTAGCTCTGCCCAGCAAGGAATCGTTTCTGTATGTGTTTGACCGGGTAACGGGCAAGCCGGTATGGCCGATTGAAGAGCGGCCGGTTCCGAAAGGCGATGTGCCGGGCGAGTGGTATTCCCCGACACAGCCGTTCCCGACCAAGCCCCCGGCTTATGCGCGTCAGGCCCTCACGATGGACAACCTGATCGACTTCACGCCGGAGCTGCATGCGAAGGCGCTCGAGGCGGTCAAAGAATACACGATGGGCCCCATGTTCACCGGCCCGGTGGTCAGCAAGGTTGGCGGCCCATACGCCGCGCTCCTGCTGGGCAATGCACTTGGCGGCACGAACTGGCCTGGCGCAGGCTACGATCCGGAGACCCAGACGGTCTTCGCGCCAGCAGACGACTCGGCAGTGTCGCCGATGGGGTTGGTCCAGCCGCCACCGGGATATTCGGATATTCGTTACCTCCAAGGAACGGCTGGCCAGAGGTTCAGGGTAAGTGAAGGCCCCGGCTATGGCTCCGCTTCGGATGCTCCGAAAGTCAGCGCGGCCCAGGAGAGGCTAGCCGCCATCATGGCTAAAGACAACGCCAAGGCGGATGGCTCTGGCGCGCGGCGCGGGTACGGCCTGAGCGTGGATGGTCTGCCACTCATCAAGCCGCCCTACGGTGTGCTTTCCGCTATCAATTTGGACAGCGGAGATCTCGTGTGGCAGGTGCCGCATGGCGATACGCCGGACTCAGTCCGCAATAACCCGGCGCTGAAAGGCCTCAACATTCCGAAGACCGGGCAGGCAGGCAATGTCGGACTCGTGGTGACCAAGAGCCTGGTCATCATGGGAGACCCTCAGGTCACGACCACCCCTGAGCATCCGCGCGGGGCCATGTTGCGGGCCTACGACAAGAAAACCGGAGCGCAGGTAGGAGCGGTGTGGATGCCGGCTGGTCAAAGCGGTTCGCCCATGACCTACTCCGTCGATGGCAAGCAGTACATCATCGTCGCTGTAAGTGGAGGCAATTACTCGGGTGATTACATCGCCTACAGTCTGCCTTCCGCCAACTAGAGCACTTTAGGTCCAGCCCGCATTCCTCGCCGGAGCCGGTGGGAGGCGGTTGTTTATCGGAAAAGGCTGTCTATTTCGGGCATGGCTTCGTTGCCGAGACGGAGTCGATACCCGAAACAGACGGCCTTTTTTTCGGCAGAGTATACCCAAGGCGGTTGGGAGCGTTCTACTCCCGAGCCCAATCTTCCGATGTTCTTCATACGAATGCTGTCTCAGTCTTGGGCCGGCAGCATAGCTTGCAAGTTGCAAGTCACATTGGTAATGTGTCCAATGTCCCCGGGACGTTCGGATCAAAACGCCCATCCGCCTGCCCTGTCAGCATCTCCCTCGACTCCACTGTTCCCTGAATTTGGAGGCGTTGGTATGCGACTGCCGGCGCGAAGCTTACAAGGAGTGAGGGATGAGCAAGGTACGTGTACTGGTCGGCACACGCAAGGGAGCCTTTGTGCTGTCTGCGGACGGAACGCGCGACCGCTGGGAGATCAGCGGTCCCCACTTCGCGGGCTGGGAGGTTTATCACCTCAAGGGATCACCCGTCGATCCGAATCGGCTGTATGCATCGCAATCCACGGGCTGGTTTGGACAGCTGATCCAACGCTCGAGCGACGGCGGCAAGACATGGGAGCCGGTGGGAAACAAGTTCGTGTACGATGGCGTCCCTGGAACTCACCAGTGGTACGACGGCACGCCCCACCCCTGGGAGTTCAAGCGGGTCTGGCATCTCGAACCATCGCTGACCGATCCGGAGACGGTTTACGCCGGAGTTGAGGATGCCGCGCTGTTCCGCTCGATCGATGGCGGCCAGACATGGCAGGAGCTTTCTGGGCTGCGTGGCCACGGTTCCGGACCTCGTTGGCAGCCAGGCGCCGGGGGAATGTGCCTGCACACGATCCTTTTGGATCCGAGCGATCCCCAGCGCATCTTCATCGCGATCTCGGCCGCGGGAGCCTTCCGTACTGACGACGCCGGCCAGACTTGGCAACCGATCAACCGTGGATTGACATCGGAACACATCCCGGAACCGAACGCCGAAGTAGGCCACTGCGTTCACCGCATTGCGATGCACCGCTCACGCCCGGGCGTGCTGTACATGCAGAAGCATTGGGACGTCATGCGCAGCGACAATGCCGGAGATTCGTGGCAAGAGGTCAGCGGCAACCTCCCAACCGACTTCGGCTTTGCCATCGACGTTCACGCGCACGAGCCGGAGACCATCTACGTCGTACCGATCAAGAGCGACTCGGAGCACTTTCCGCTCGACGGCAAGCTTCGCGTCTATCGTAGCCGGACCGGGGGAAATGAGTGGGAGGCGCTCACAAACGGTCTGCCGCAGCGCGACTGCTACGTCAACGTGCTGCGCGACGCGATGGCCGTAGACACGCTCGGTCCGTGCGGCGTGTATTTCGGCACCACCGGCGGGCAGGTTTACGCATCCGCCGACGCCGGAGACAGTTGGGTTCCGATTGTCCGGGATCTTCCCGCTGTGCTTTCTGTAGAAGTCCAAACACTGCCATGATCCGAGTCCTGCTGCCGCCACATCTAAGGACGCTGGCACGCGTCGATGGCGAGGTGAATCTCGAAATCGACGGCCAGGCCACCCAGCGGTCAGTCCTCGACGCACTCGAAGCTCGCTATCCAATGCTCCGAGGGACGATTCGCGATCACGTCACGCAAGAACGCCGGCCGTTCTTGCGATTCTTCGCCTGCGGACGGGACCTGTCCGATGAGCTCCCGGATTTCCCCCTGCCCGACGCGGTCGCGACGGCAGCCGAACCTCTTCTGGTCATAGGGGCCATTGCCGGCGGTTAGCGCCGGTTCCACTGCCGAATCGCCCTCACCCCCGCAAAGAGAAGCGGCATCCAAACAAATCACGAAGGGCGGCGAGCACCTGAAAATTCAGCGACGGATCTTCATGTGATCGAACTCTGGAAATACTGGCAGTTACATCTGGGGAAGGGAATGGTATATGGTTTGTCGCACGATATGAAGCGCCGCTGAACGGCCGCGCTATACGAAACTACGACTATAAATAAGCTCATCGCAAATTCGGTTTTTCCGATCTCGGCGGTTCGTTCGCACTCCCCAGTGCCCGCGTGAGACGCCAATTGTTCTAGACCCTGGCGTGGTCGCCAAACCCCAAAGGTTCTCCAGAGGACCAGCGATGAAATCTCGTCTTTATCGGCCTACCCTTGTAGTGGCAATTTCCCTTCTGACTATATGGATTCCCCTCTGTACCGACACGGCTCGCGCGCTCTCGGCAGTCCCATCTCCCGCGCTCGTGGTGACAAAGGCGCAAACGCCCGCCTCCTCTGCGAATGTTGTGACAATCCCTGGCCCCTTGCGGTCCTTTCTGCGCATGGCGGGCATAAGCCAACAGGCGCCCCCGGAGGATGTTTTACTGCTGCTGGCTCGCAACGTCTACGATTTGGGTTATTGGCAAACCAAGCCAACTGAGTATCTGATTTTGCTTGACCGCTATGTTCATCAGGCCAGAGAGCTTGACGTTCTAGCGGGGACGAGCGGCATCATTCATCTTGACAACTGCGATCAGGCGGGACCTCTGCTGGAGATCCTCGGATATCGACTGCGTCAGGGCTGCGGGCATAAAGGCTCCGTATTGTTCACAACCGACCCGCAGAGAGCTTTTCTTACCACGGATTCGGGTTTCCCGCTGACCGATCTTGAAGAGGCGCTCGAGAACAATACTCCTTTCACCTATGCGTTTCATTCCTCGCAAGTCCCCGTGCTTTTCAAGCAAACCGATTGGACGAGCCTGGGAGCGCAGAAGAGAAAGGGTCCCGAAACGGCGCTTGATGCTCTCCTCCATGACCCCATAGCCGCTCGTCTCTATTGGGCGCTTGGCCGAATGGATCCCGAAACGGCCACGGTCTTGGCGCAGACGGAGGGGCTCAGGCGCTTGCTTCCCTACAGCGGCGTTCTCGATTTTTATGGGAGTCAGATTTGCATCCGGCAAGGACGAGTGATTGTGCCCGGAGGTACGGCCGCCGAAGCGGGATGGAAAGAACTGGTGGGAGCCAGTCCTGAATCACCCGTGGAGTTTGTTGCCCACCTCCTCACAAAGGACTCGGGCTGGTTAGCCGCATACTTCGATGCCCTGTCGCGCATCAGTCAGGAGCAACAGGCGCACGTCACCCAGGATCCACGTCTAAGGCGGCTTTACGAGGCCTTTCGCGAAGAGGATGTCCATGAGAGCTCAACAAGAGCCGCATTTCGTCCGGCGCCGGAGCTTTTGATTCTCTTGACCCGCGTTCAGTGGGAGCCGAACGGCGAGCCACTCGTCCCTGGAGATCTGGATGCTTGGAAGCAGATCCTCGATCAAAAGACAGATTCAAAAGTCACTCATGACTTGGGCAAACGGGCCGCACGGTGGCATAGTCCCGAGGATCTGTTGGAAGCAATGGTCGAGATTTCGCGCATACCGATGGAAACCGGCCCGCTCCAGCTGTATTTGGAATTAAGTACGCTCGACAGCAAGCGCCCTCCTAATGAGCAGCTAGCTCCGCAGACGGTCCTCTTGATGGCCAAGCACTTTTCCGGGTTCAGCAGTTGGTATTTGACCTTCTCTGAGTTTCCTGAGTTGAGGGATTCATCGATCGCTCTCTTTCTCAAGACGGCCAACGCCATCGACGCGACCCCGGCTGACGCTCTCCGCGCCGATGAACTGGGTCTGCTGCAGGCCGATATCGGGTTTTGGCAAATCTTCGCCCGGCAGGGACAGATCCCCAGGGCGCAATTGAATGATTCATGGCAGACGATGCTCACGCCGTTTGCCACCGTTTCTTCCTCCGTTCAGCTCTTCGATGCCGCGCGCGCTTCGCTGAGCTCCCTTACCCTGGCGGCAATGGGCAGGCCTGGGTTGTCTCAGAATGAGCTCATCGATCTGTTGGCTGGTCCCGCCCAAGAGACTCCTGAAGGCCAGCGAACGCACATGGAGTTGGCCAACAAACTCCGCGCGGGACTCGACGGGCAGCGCCTAGTCTCGCTCGATACATTGTTGGCGCTCGACGATGGTCTGAACGAGATGGAAAAAGGTGCAGCCGTCTCGGACCAGCTCCTGCCGCTGGCAGGGGAGCTCCGCGAATTCGAGATGCCGCGTCCCATCTTCACCAGTAACGAGAAGACTCAATGGGCGCCGGGCGTCTATCAAAATCGGCATGTGGAGCTGCAGACCCGCCTGGACTTGACGAAAATCATCAAGCGACCGGGCTCACACGCAGAGCTGGAAGGGGCCCGTGGTCAACTCTCCTCTTATTTGAGGGATACTTTGGTGGGTTTCAACTATGCCTATTACGAGCCCCCAAATGGTCAGCTACTTCAGAATGACCCGCTGCTTGTCCGCTCCCATGATTTTACCGGCGTAACCATGGTGGGCTCCGAGATTTCGGGGCGGCCCTGGAAGCCGGCAGATTCGGTCAACGCCGGCGCGCCGGCTGGCGGCGGGGCATACCTGATGGGTTCGTTGGCCGAGCTGCCCTACGCTTTGGCCGAGATGGAGCAGGATTTTATTGCCCCGGAGAATATTCAGGCCTTGATCCTGAAAGAAGTAGCGCCCGATTTGCTGGCCAATTCAAGCCTGTCGCGCTGGTGGAATGTCAGTCAAAGCGAGCTCCATGCCGTCGCACTCTATCAACGCTCGGGTGAAGAACTCCTCATCGCCTCGGCAGCAAACCAGGAGCTGCGCGGCAGCGTGATGGATATACTCTCGGATCGGATGGAGCCCCGGGAGTCGGAGCTTTTGCAGCAAGCCATGCGCAGCGGGGACCCTGCGGAGATCCTTCTACGAATCACTCCGGCAGACAGCTTCTATTTGGCCGTCGAGTTTCGCCAGAAGTTTCCCGGAAAGGCTCCTTCCTTCGGAGCAGCCAACCGGGAGTTGGAGAATCTCAGCCATCAAGACCCGCAGGATGTTAGTTGGGAGCGGCTATCGGCAGACTTCGGCGCGCCGCATCCTGTGTTGGCCCAGAGTTATTCTCGCGAGTTGATCAATGTAAAGCCATTTCCTCCGCTTGGAGGCAGCTCCAACAGATTGTTCGCCGAGTCCTGGGACTCGACTAATTTATATTGGGCCCGCTTGGCCGATGAAATGGGCTATTCGCCGGTGATGCTTAACAGTCTCGTCCCCGAGCTGACCGAGAGTATGGTCGCAAAGATTTTTGCGAGTAATTTCCAGGACTGGGATGCATTGCTCGAAGCCATGCGGCAAACAGGCGCGGAGTTTCGGCAGGGCAAAATCGCCCTGCTCGACACCCCGAATACTGCCGCCGGGCATTAGAGTCTAGGCGGAGTCCGCGGCGTATGGCAGGTCCCCATTTTCACCTGCAACGCTGTCCGGCCTAGAGGTTAAGAACAGGCTACAGAGTCTGAGGGACCCAAATCGACTGGCAAAGGACAGAATGGTTATGGCAAAGAGAGATTCCCTATTCTTTTGGCTTTTTCTGGCCCTCTTTTGCGGGGCCGCAAGCCGGTCCGTCGCTCAAGACAATGAGCTTCACATTCACGTGAATGTCAACTTGGTGCAACTGAATGTGGCTGTCACCGACAAAAAGGGAAATTACGTTACCGGTCTTCGTCCCCAAGACTTTGTCATAAGCGAGGACCGGATCCCGGAAAAGATCTCCACCTTTGGAGAAGGCGACCAACCCGCGCGAGACCTGGCAGACGCTGTTCTGTCCGACGGCAAGCCGTTGGCCAATGGAGCCAGCGATCCAGTTCCCGCCGGACAATCGAACTCCAACGATGCCGCTTCGAGCGGCCAAACCCCCATGTCCGCCGGGACAGGGACTCCCACCAGCCCCTCTTCTTCGTTGGGGTTAATGGTCCCGGATGCGAACGTCTTCATCCTGTTCGATACCAGCGACTATATGTACCGGGGCTTTGTCTATGCGCAGGATGCCATCACCGATTTTGTTCGTTCCCTGGGAGCTGCCAGCAAAGTGGCCTTTTATTCCTACAGCCGCGACCTTTACCGGGTTGCCCCGCTGACCACCGATCGGTCGCAGATTCTGCGCGGAGTGCGGTCGACCGTGGCTGGAGACCAAGCCGCGCTCTATAACTGCCTGCTCTTGACCGTGAAGGATGCGGCCAAATACACGGGACGGAAGATCATCGTGGTTTTCTCCAATGGACCTGACAACTCCAGCTTGGTGCCCCCCGAGGACGTGGCCGATTTAGCCGAGTCGACAGGAACTGTGATTTACATGATTAGTACCCGGGCAGCACAACTGGAGCCCATCTCCACCGCCGTCTTCGAGCGCATGAGCAAGGCCACCGGGGGGAAGGCCTATTTTGCGAAGACTTGGCAAGACGAATCGCGAGCCTTTTCGTCCATCCTCGACGACTTGGCGCACCTCTATTCGATCAGCTATTATCCGCAACCGAATCCGAACTTCGGCTGGCGCACGATCACGGTGAAACTGGCGGGCAACGATATGAAAAAGTACCATATCCGGACGCGTAATGGCTATCGTCTTCAACCCAGCCAGATCTCAGCGAACGCGTCCGCGGCAAATACCGGAAAACCTGGCTTAGGAGCAGCCCCCGCCACGCCGTAGGATGTGGGTTGAGTTCTAGTTCTTCGAACCGGTCAAATGCTCAGCACCGTCCTTGGTCTTGTCGTAGCCCTTGACGGTACCCTCTTTCGTCTTGCTGGCGACGGTTTTCGTGCCTTCCTTGGTCTTGTCGTAGCCCTTGACAGTACCCTCTTTGGTCTTGCTGGCGACGGTTTTGGTGCCTTCCTTCGTTTTGTCGTAGCCCTTGACGGTACCCTCTTTCGTCTTGCTCGCGGCGGTTTTCGTGCCTTCCTTCGTTTTGTCGTAGCCGGTGGTAGTACCCTTCTTCACGCCTGAACCCGTATCCTTTGCTGCGTTCTTGGTGTCCGTGCCTGCTTGGTGAAGATCCTGTCCCGCGGTTTGCGCTAGTCCGAGTGAACCTGCGGTCAGCACCATCCCCCATGCGACGGCGAATGGAACGAAGCAACGAGTGAATCGTAGAGCTTTCATTTGGGAATTCCTCCATAGGAGTTGTTGTGGGATCACCCACCTACTAAGATGCTTAAGTTCCTCGACCCCGACGCCTCGCAAACAAAGAGGACCCGATCGGGCTTTGTTTTGATCGCCTTACGAAAATTGCAAGCTCCGGATACCTCGCTGAAAATCGGTGGCATCCATATTGATTGAAACAAGGAGACTTCAATGACCGCCAAGAAATGCAAAAATCGGCCCTGTAGCTGCATAGCCGCAGAGGGCAGAGATTATTGCAGCCAAGCTTGCCAGGATTCGAAGAATGCTACCGAGCTTGTTTGCCAATGCGGACACGCAGGATGCGGCGACGCACCGCGCCCAGCAAAGGCGGGCTGATGCCTGCAATTCAATCGGCGCCCCTTTCCGGCGAATCAGTTGCGAAGATCCTGCAAGATCTCCTCAACCGTCCTCTTCTCATCGGCGGTCAGCGGTAGCAACGGCATGCGAGATATCCCGCCAAAATAGCCATTCAAGTCTAGCGCATGTTTCACGCCCGGCACGCCCATCAAACCGGACACTTCCTTTCCGGCGCGAATCACTCGCTGCTGCTTCTCCGCAGCCAGCGCCTCATCGCCTTCTTTCCATGCCGTGTAGATCTCGTGGCAGGCCTGCGGAGCAAAAGTTGAAACAGCCAGCACTCCGCCGGTGGCGCCCGCTTGCAGCCCGGGATGGAGGATTTGCGCCGAACCGTTCAATACTTGAAAGCCCACTTCTCTGGTGCGCGTCTTTGAAAGAACGGCGGAAGGCGCAACCGCAACGGCCCCACGAAGGGCGCCTAGCTGCTCGGCGGCCTCACACTTAGCGGCCAGCATTCTTGAAGTCACAGCGGCAAAGACATTGGTAACGGTGACGAGGCGCTTCTTTGCCGTTCGCGTGTTCTCGACAATCTGCCGTATGCGCTCGATGCTGCCGCTCGACTCCTTGATACCCACGATGTTGGGATGCATTGCGAGCTCGGCGACGACCGATATTGGCAAGTCATAAGCGGTGTACGACGGTATGTTATAGAGCACGACCGGTAGCGGAGACCGGTCGGCAACAGCCTGGTAGTAAGTGAGAAGTTCCCGCGGCCTCATCTGCGGACGATAATAATGCGGAGTGCGCACCAAAACCGCATCGTAATCGAGCTGAGCCGCGTATTCGGCAAAGCGCAGCGTTTCAAAGACGCTCTCTCGTCCAACCCCAGCCAGAAGAACCTTTTCCGGCCGGGCGGCCCCTCTAGCCACCCGCAGGGCCTCTCTCGACTCCTCGTCGCTCAACATCACAGCTTCGCCTGTCGAGCCAAGGAGCACAAACCCGCTCACCGGAGTGCGAGAGTAATGCTCTACGTTTTGTTCCAGCTTGTGCCAGTAGGGTCTGCCGTCGCTATAGAAACACGTCGTCAGGGGAGGGAAAATGCCTTCCAGAAGCATCTTTGTATTTTAGAGCCTGTTTTTAACTTCTAGGGCGGACAGCCGGGACCGATGAATTCAGCGAAGAACCTGTGGCGCGGTCACGGGCTGGCGATCCAAATGTTGCAGCGCGTTGACGGTAATTCGCCGTCGCTGGATGGCCGCAATTCCCTCAGCAGCAGCCCGGGCTGCGGCGATCGTCGTGATGGTTGGAATTCTTTGGGTGACAGCAGCCCGTCTGATCGCTTTCTCATCGAAGAACGTCTCCTGACCATGCGGTGTATTCACTATCAGGTGAATCCGCTCGCCCTTAATGAGGTCAACCACGTTCGGCCGGCCTTCTTTCACCTTATGGATACTCTCAACCGTCAGGCCGGCTCTTTCGAGCGTCTGCGCCGTACCGTGTGTGGCTACGAGATGAAACCCCAACTCAACATACTGACGCGCCAGATCGACGACCACGGCTTTGTCACGATCATTCACGCTGAAGAAGACCGTGCCCTTGACCGGGAGTTTCTGCCCCGCGGCAAGCTGAGCCTTGGCGAAGGCTTCGCCGAAGTTGTCAGCCACTCCCATCACTTCGCCTGTGGACCTCATCTCAGGCCCGAGAACCGTATCGACGCCGGGAAATTTATTCCACGGGAAGACCGGCGACTTCACAAAAAAGTTTGTACCGGTCGCGAGATCCTGGTGTTCGGCGAGCTCGACGGGCATAAGCTCGCGCAATTTGCGTCCAGTCATCAAGCGCGCCGCCATCTTCGCCAACGGCACGCCGGTGGCCTTCGAAACATAGGGAACCGTGCGCGAGGCTCGCGGGTTCACTTCGATCACGAACACTTTGTCGGTTTCGCCCGGCTTCCGTTGTATCGCAAACTGCAGATTCACCAATCCCACAACATTCAAGGCAAATGCCAGCTTGCGCGCATACGCGCGGATGGTTGCAAGAGTCGAGGGAGCGAGGTCGACCGCGGGGAGCACGCACGACGAATCGCCGGAGTGAATACCCGCCTCCTCGATATGTTGCATGATGCCGGCGATGACAACATCCTGCTTGTCGCACAGCGCATCCACATCCACTTCAACCGCGTCTTCAAGAAAGTGGTCGACCAGCACGGGACGCTCCTGCGAGTATTCGACTGCTTCCTTCATATACCGGCGTACGGCGTCGGCATCGTACGCAATTACCATGGCGCGCCCACCAAGAACATAGGAGGGGCGCACAAGCACCGGGTAGCCCACGCGCTCGGCGCCGGCAACGGCTTCTTCAATACTGGTAGCCATGGCGCCCGGGGGCTGTGGAATCTCCAGTTCCTCGAGCAACTTGCCAAACCGTTTGCGATCTTCCGCCAAGTCAATGGACTCGGGAGAGGTTCCTAATATCGGCACACCCGCCGCCTTCAAGGGCAACGCGAGATTCAAAGGGGTTTGGCCGCCAAACTGGACGATCATGCCTATCTCGGCGTTCGAAGAGGCTTCATGCTCGTAGACCGCCAGGACATCTTCAAGAGTCAAAGGCTCGAAGTAGAGCCGGTCGCTGGTGTCATAATCCGTCGATACCGTCTCTGGATTGCAGTTCACCATGATGGTCTCGTAACCATCCTCGTGCAGAGCGAAGGCCGCATGACAGCAGCAGTAGTCGAACTCAATTCCCTGCCCGATACGATTTGGCCCGCTGCCCAAGATGATGACCTTCCGCCTGGATGTCGGCGGAGCTTCGTCCTCCTCGTCATAGCAGGAATAGAGATAAGGGGTGTCGCTGTCGAACTCCGCCGCGCATGTATCCACCTTCTTGAAGACGGGCCGGATACCGTACCTATGCCGCAGCTTCCTGACCTGTCCTAAAGCAGCCGGGCCCTGCAGGCCCCATACTTCCGCGAGCCGGGCGTCCGAGATGCCCATGCGCTTGGCTTTTCGCAGCAACTCTCCCGGTACATCATTCGCCGTATACCCGGCCAATTCTCCTATGGTGTCGGTTATTTCCTTGAGTTGATAGATAAACCAAGGATCGATCGAAGTCATCCTGGCGACTTCCCGGACCGTTAAACCGGGGCCCCCGGCAAGCAAAGCTTGCTGGGGTGGCAAACCGGGGCCTGCGGCAGGCAAAGCCTGTTGCGGCGCCGATCCGGCGCTCCCCGAGGCGGCGGAAGCATGTTGTGAGGAAGCTCTGCTGCTTAGGGCGTAACGGATGTAGTTCACGCGCTCCGGTTGAGGCGTTACCAGCCGCTGCGTCAGGCGCCGCGGCTCGATCACCTCCGCGCCGACGCGCCTTCCGGTTTCGAGAGAGCGCAGAGCTTTCATCATCGCTTCTTTGAAGGTGCGCCCCATCGCCATCACTTCGCCGACAGACTTCATCTGCGGCCCAAGGTTCTCATCCGCTCCGGGAAATTTCTCAAACTGCCATTTGGGAATCTTCACCACCACATAGTCGATCGTCGGCTCAAAGCATGCCGGCGTCTTCTGCGTAATGTCATTGGGAATTTCATCGAGCGTATAGCCCACGGCAAGTTTGGCGGCAATCTTCGCGATGGGAAATCCGGTGGCCTTCGATGCGAGCGCGGACGAGCGGGAGACCCGCGGGTTCATTTCGATCACCGTCATGCGCCCGTTCGATGGGTTCACCGCAAACTGCACATTCGATCCACCGGTTTCGACGCCGACTTCACGCATCACGCGAATCGCCGCATCGCGCATCGCCTGGTATTCACGGTCGGTTAGCGTCTGCGCCGGAGCGACTGTGATGGAATCGCCGGTGTGCACGCCCATCGGATCCATGTTCTCGATCGAACAAATGATGATGACGTTGTCGGCAAGGTCACGCATCACCTCAAGTTCAAATTCCTTCCACCCCAGCACCGACTCTTCGATAAGGCACTCGTGCACTGGGGAAAGATCCAGTCCTCGCGCCAAAATATCCATCAACTCCTCGCGGTTATACGCAAGGCCGCCTCCGGAGCCGCCCAGGGTAAACGAAGGACGGACAATGACTGGAAAGCCGATCTTGCTCGCGAACTCCAGTCCATCGCGGATGTTGTTGACGAGCGCCGAGCGCGGCACATCCAGGCCAATCCGCGTCATTGCATCCTTAAACAGAAGCCGGTCTTCAGCTTTTTTGATCGCTTCAAGCTTCGCGCCAATCAACTCCACGCCATACTTGTCGAGAATGCCGGCATCCGCCAGGTCAACGGCAAGATTGAGAGCCGTCTGGCCGCCAACCGTGGGCAGCAGGGCAAACTTGCCCTTCGGCCGGCCATCCGCATCGACCATCCTTTCGCATTCAATCCTGATGATCTCCTCGACATATTCCCGTGTGAGCGGTTCGATATAGGTCCGGTCGGCAAGCTCAGGATCGGTCATGATTGTGGCCGGGTTGGAGTTCACCAGTATGACTTCATACCCCTCGGCCCTGAGCGCCTTGCATGCCTGCGTGCCCGAGTAGTCGAACTCCGCCGACTGCCCTATCACGATCGGCCCCGAGCCGATCACCAGGATTTTGCTAATGTCATTTCTGCGTGGCATTCGACTTATTCTTTCTCGCGGCGCGGACTGATTCGACCGGCTTACGGACACACCCCTGACCTTAGAGCCAAAGCCCCTTTAAAAACACAATTACAAAGTAAGCAGCTCACACCCCACCGGTCGATGAGGGGGAAAATCTCACCTCTTCCACTCCTCCATCATTTTACGGAAGTCGTGGAAGAGATAATTCGAGTCATGCGGACCGGGGCTCGCTTCCGGGTGATATTGCACGCTAAAGAGCGGTAGCGAGCGATGGCGAAGACCTTCAAGGGTATTGTCGTTCAGGTCGATATGCGTCAAATCCACGTCGCTCTGCTTCAGCGATTCGGGATCGACGGCAAAGTTATGGTTGTGAGCGGTGATTTCGACCTTGCCCGTTTTAGAATGCCGCACGGGATGGTTGCCACCATGATGGCCAAATTTGAGCTTGTAGGTCTTGCCGCCAAGCGCAAGACCAATCAGCTGGTGTCCCAGGCAGATGCCGAAGACTGGCTTGCGCCCGACAAGCTTGCGGATATTCTCTTGCGCATAGCCCAGGGGCTCGGGATCGCCGGGCCCATTCGAGAGGAAAATACCGTCAGGTTGGAGAGCCAGCACATCTTCCGCGGTGGTCTGGGCCGGAACCACCGTTACCCGGCAGCCCTCTCGCGCGAGCATGCGCAGAATGTTGTGTTTCATGCCAAAGTCATATGCCGCCACATGCAGATCCGGTGAGGGCAACTGCGGCGCATCCTCTGCCTGATTCAATGGATCGCCATTGAAATTGCGGGCATCCTTTGCATCCCACTCATAGAGCGCCTTGGTCGAGACCGCTGTCGCAAGATCCGTACCATCGATCTTGCGCAGGGACCGGGCCTTGGCAACCAACTTATCCGCATCGCTCTCGAGCGAAGAGATCACACCGCGCATCACTCCTCGCGTACGCAAATGGCGTACTAAGGCACGCGTGTCGATCTCGCCGATCACCGGAACATTGAAGCGTTCCAGGTATTCGTCGGCCACCTGCTGCGACCGCCAATTCGAACTGATGGGGGAAAGCTCGCGGACAGCTAGCCCCTCGATATAGGGTCTGGTCGCCTCGTTGTCCGCCGTGTTCGTACCATAGTTGCCGATCTGCGGGTTCGTGAGGACAACGATTTGCCCTGCATAGGAGGGATCGGTAAAAATCTCCTGGTAGCCGGTGAGTGAAGTATTGAAAACAACTTCGCCAAAACATTCGCCCGTGGCGCCGTAGCCCTCACCGCGGAAGATGCGCCCGTCTTCGAGCGCGAGAATTGCCGGCATTGCTTCTCCGTCGCGTGGTTATTTTCTTAATTTTATAACGTTTCCCCTTGCCGCGGGCAGCGAGATATATGGCCCTCCGCGAGCCTGGGAATCCGGACCAATGGCCTTCGCCTTGCCTGAGCGATTTTGGCCAGCTACGCTGCCTTCCTAGAAGGTAAGAACAGCTCTAGCGCACCACGCCTATATCCACCTCGGGCCAGTAGACAAACGACGCTTTTCCATAGATCAGATCCCGCGGCACGGTGCCGAAGTCGCGGCTGTCACTTGAGATCGAACGGTGATCACCCATCACAAAGTAGTTGTTGGGAGGAATGATCATGTCCTGCTGCGACCGGTCGTCGCGATACTGGCGTGGAACGTAGCGCTCAACGAGCGGCGCACCATTCACATAGACACGTCCCGCGTCGATGCGCAGATCATCCCCAGGCAGGGCGATCACGCGCTTAATATAGCTTTTTTGCGGATCGCGCGGATAATAAAAAACCACTACATCCCCGCGCTCGATCTTCTCAAAACGGTAGGCGAATTTGTTGATAAAAAGCCGGTCTTGGTCTTCCAGGCGAGGAAGCATGCTGGTGCCTTCTACCTTTACCGGCTGATAGAGAAAGGTAATGATGAAAACCGAAACCGCGAGAGAAACAACCATGTCGCGGATCCAGAGGCCAAGACTGCGGCCTGGCAGATACTCAGGCGTTCCGGCCGCTGGCGTTTCCGGATGGATGGGTTCGGGCCCGCTCCCTGTCGTCTCCTCGCTCATCGCTGGATGATTCCGATTCTCCCAATGTTTTCTCTGAAGACTCTATTCCCAGTGTAAGCGGTCCCCCGGAGCAATCACATAAAAGTTTTGGAGAAGCCGATCAATTGCTTCAATTGCAACCCAATCCACCTGGCGGGCAAAGGATATGTTGCGCCGGCCGCTTCATCGGCTGAGGCTGAGCCGCAGGAACGAACTGTGTCTGCCCGGATGTGTTGCCAATCCCGGCCAATTGTGCGGGCTCTAAGATGAGCGGTCTCAGCATCATCATCTCTACCGGGGTGCCCGAGGCGATCGTGATTTCATTGCCACGAGTGAAAAGTGTATAGATAGCGCCAGCCGCGGCGCCGGCCAACGAGCCGTATCCGATTCCCTTGGCCAGATTTCCACTCGCCGCGCCGCCGATCACGCCGCCGGTGGCGCCAATTGCGCCACCCTTGAGAACGTCCGCCACATCGCGTCCCTTGGTGCCGGCCTGTTCCACCGTACCCTCACTATCTTTCACCTTGGCCCCATCGGACCCCGGGAGGTTATTGACGACTCCGGGAAGCTCGACCACCTGCCCATTGGAAAAAATCATGGTGGTAAAGTGCATATCGACCTGCGCCCGGCCGCTGACCCGGCCTGGCCGCTTGACGCGGTCGACAACTCCTTGGACGTACGTGCCCGAGGGAATCAGCACCCGGGAACCCACCACGACCGGGAAAGTAGAAACCAAATAAACGCCATCTCCCGACCGGGTGGTCCTGGTATTGATCCCGCTCTTGAGCTCGAGCAGCACCTTTGTTCCCGTGGGTACGGTGTATTTCACGGTCGCAGCACCCGCCGCCGATTGCGCTACAGGCGAAGCGGAGCTCTGCGCTCCCTCGGGCGGCGGCTGAGTCTGCACTGGTTCCGGCGCCTGCGCGTGGCCAACACCAGCGTGGCCGGCAATCATGCCAACTGCCAGTCCGGCGGCAAGAAACTTTTGGCGCATGACCACCTCCCCACATCTGCCATGAAATTATAGATGCTGCGAGTGATGACTCTTGGCGGCCGGCTGGGCCCCGTCTTGGCCAATTCATCGTCGCGCGTTTTTATGCCTCTACCACACATTCCCACTCCGCACTCAGCAGCCGGTCAACGAACCCGCTTCGCCTCGGCCTATTCCGTTCTGGAGCAGGCAATCGAGCAGCGGGCTTTTCCCGGCGCCGCCTTCAGCGTATTGGCAGGCAACGAGATAGTGGCCATCGATGGCGTTGGCAGATTCACTTACGACCCAGCTTCCCCCGCGGTCACAGCGTCCACTGTCTATGACTTGGCCAGCCTCACCAAAGTGCTCGCGACCACGGCGCTGGCAATGCTGCTCTATCAGCGCGACAAACTGCCGCTCGATCAGCCTTTGGCGGAGATCCTTCCGGCCTTTTGCCAGGACGAAGAATCAGGCGGACCCCGCCATCAGGTCACGCTCCGCATGCTGCTGGCGCATGCTTCGGGCCTTCCCGGGTATGCCCCCCTGTTTGAAACTTCCCCTGATCGCGACAGCCTCTTCACGGCCTGCCTTCGCCTTCCGCTCGTCGCCCCGCCCGGCGTCCGGACCGAATACTCCGATATAGGGTTCATCCTTCTGAACCGCGCTCTCGAACAAATAGCGGGCGAAGACCTCGATCGCTTTTGTGCGCGCGAAGTCTTCACGCCGCTGGGCATGAAGAGCACTCGCTTCCGTCCGCCTCCGGGCTGGAGATCCGCTATCCCTCCGACCGAAGAGGACTTGGCCTTTCGCCACCGCATCCTGCAAGGAGAAGTGCAGGATGAGAATTGCTTCGTCCTCGGAGGTGTCAGCGGTCATGCGGGGCTCTTCTCAAATGCTATCGACCCCCTACGCTTTGTCCAGAGTTTTTTCGGGTCTGCCGAAGCGGGAGACGGCTTTCCAAGCGACCCGCCGCTCTTCGCTGCGGAGGCCATCCGGCTCTTTACGACGAGGTCGGAACTACCCCCCGGGTCTTCGCGTGCTCTCGGTTGGGATACGCCTTCTTCGCCTTCGTCATCCGGCAGGTTCTTCAGCCGGCATTCCGCCGGACATCTCGGCTACGCGGGGACTTCGCTTTGGATGGATTTCGAACGCAAGCTGGCCTTGGTGCTCCTTACCAACCGCACCTGGCCCCACCGGGAGAGCGACCGTATTCGTCAGGTCCGCCCTGCTTTCCATGACGCCATCCTCGGTGCGCTATAGGTGTATCGACATCCGGCTGTCCCTATATGTCGATACACCGTAAGGAATGCCCGGGAGCGGCAGAGCGGGAACGCCAGCCTAGCCCTACGGTAATAGCCTCCAAGGCACTTCAAGCTGCAATTTCGCCGCAATTGCGAGCGACTTAGAGATAAACTAGAGTGGGTCCAATGGGGACGATATGGCCACCACATCAACGTCTGCACAAGTCAGCAACGCTGCTGAAACACACAGCGATAACGCCGATATTCAGCAGCTAACGACAGAAAGCTCCAATGATGCTTCGATGGGTTTCGACACGAAATCCGCTCTCGACATCGCCCGAATCATTAACCACGAGGACTCTAAGATTGCCGGAGCGGTGAAGAAATCGCTGCCCGAGATAGCCCTCGTCATTGACATGGTTGCCCGCAGCCTGCGCGACGGCGGCCGCCTGATTTATGTGGGCGCCGGCTCGAGCGGCCGTATCGCCGCACTCGATTCTTCCGAGTGTCCTCCCAGTTTCTCGACGCCTCCACAAACAGTTCAATACATCATGGCCGGCGGCCCCAAAGCACTGGCTACAGCCGTCGAGGTCAATGAAGATTCTCCTGACCTTGGCCAGCGGGATATTGCCCGCCGGCGCCCTACGCGCAAAGATGTAGTGGTCGGCCTTTCGGCCAGCGGCCGGACTCCCTACGTCGTCGCAGCAGTTGAATATGCTCGCGCCCGCGGCGCAAGAACGGCCGGCGTCACCTGCAATCACAACACTCCTCTTGCCTCCGCGGCAGAGATTGTGATCGTCGCCGACGTAGGCGCCGAAGTTATTTCAGGATCGACGCGTCTCAAGGCTGCCACTGCTCAGAAGATGGTGCTCAACATGATCACCACCGGGGCCATGACCCGGCTTGGGTATGTTTACGATAACCTCATGGTGAACGTGCACATGC
This sequence comes from uncultured Acidobacteriaceae bacterium, assembly GCA_963746665.1. Classification (GTDB taxonomy): domain Bacteria; phylum Acidobacteriota; class Terriglobia; order Terriglobales; family Acidobacteriaceae; genus PALSA-350. The sequence continues at coordinate 386,376 of CAVVBW010000004.1, forward strand.
AAAACACCAAACTGGTGGAGCGCGGGATCAACATTCTGATGCGTGCGTGCAACATCGATCGTGAAACGGCTGTCCGCACCATTAAGTCCTCCGGCCGTAGTGTGCCAGTCGCCTTGGTGATGCTCAAGGCGGGCGTCGACAAGCCGGATGCGGTGCGCCGCCTGGCCAAGTCGGACGGCAACGTACGCCTGGCTATTGAAGATACGACTCTCGAGCTTTAGAGCCTGTTCGAAACAGGCTCTAGCATCATCCCACCCGGCGACAACGAGCAGTATCCAGAGCGGGTCCAGAGCAAGTCCAGAGCGGGTCATGGATAAATTCGTCATTCGCGGCGGCAGACCGCTGCTGGGCACCGTTCGTGTGAGCGGCGCCAAGAATTCGGCGCTCCCCTGTATGTCAGCCGCCATCCTCACAGAAGACGAAGTCGTGCTCGAAAACATTCCTCAGGTGCGCGACATCGAGACCGAGCGCAAGCTATTGGTCGCGATGGGCGCCGAGGTCGAACTCGGCTACGGCCGCGCTCAACACCGCACGACCATCAGTTGCCGGGTGCTTTCCGACCCGACGGCCAAGTACGAGATCGTCAAGACAATGCGCGCATCGTCGCTGGTGCTCGGGCCTCTGCTTGCCCGCTGTGGAATCGCCCGCGTCGCACAGCCCGGCGGCTGCGCCATCGGCGACCGCCCCATCGATCTGCACCTCAACGGCCTCGAGTTAATGGGCGCAACCATTCAGCAGGAGCATGGGTACCTGGAAGCTCGCGCGGAGCGGCTGAGGGGCGCTCACATCGTATTCGACAAAATCACCGTTACCGGCACGGAAGATCTGTTGATGGCTGCCACCCTGGCGGACGGGGAGACGCTGCTCGAAAATTGCGCCAGGGAACCGGAAGTCATCGATGTGGCCGCTCTACTCACGGCGATGGGCGCAAAGATCGAAGGCGCGGGGACCGGCACGATCCGTGTGCAGGGTGTTCCCAAATTGCACGGCGCCCGGCATCGAATCCACCCGGACCGCATTGAAGCCGGCACCTTTCTGGTCGCTGGAGCGATCACCGGCGGCGACTTGGTCGTTGCCAACTGCCGCCCGGAACATCTCTCCGCTATCATCGGCAAGCTGGAAGCTTCGGGCGCACGCATCGATGCCCTGGCACCCGATTCGCTGCGCGTCCGAAGCGAAGGCCACCTGCGCGCCAACAACATCTCCACCGAAGAATATCCTGGCTTTCCCACCGACATGCAGGCGCAATACATGGCCTTGACCACTCAGGCGGAAGGCACCTCCACGGTGACGGAGAACATCTTCGAAAACCGCTTTATGCATGTTGGCGAGCTTGTGCGCATGGGAGCGAACGTCAAGGTGGATGGCCGGACAGCAACCGTGCGCGGCAAAACGTCGCTCTCCGCCGCCGCGGTCATGTGCTCGGACCTTCGCGCCTCGGCCTCACTCATTCTTGCCGCGCTCGTCGCCGATGGCGAGTCTATTCTCGATCGTGTCTACCATGTCGACCGTGGATATGAGCGCATCGAAGAAAAGCTGCGCGGGGTTGGCGCCCAGATTCGCCGCATGGGCGATGTCTTTGGCAACGGCAAGAGGAATTAGGAAAGGCTGAGGTGAATTGCATGCCCAATGAAGACCGCGCGCTTCGCGATCAACTTGTCGAATTTCTACGCGGCGGCAGTGCGCACGTCGATGTTGCCGCCGCGCTCACGAACTTCCCTGCCAACCTTCGTGGCGAGAAGCCTCAGAATGCTCCTCACTCTGCCTGGGAGTTGCTCGAGCATATCCGACTCGCGCTCAAGGATCTGCTCGAATTTTCCACCAACCCGAATTATCTCGACCCGCGGTGGCCGGATGACTACTGGCCCGCCTCGGCGAGCCCTTCCTCGGGAGAGCAATGGAACGAATCCGTCAGAGCGCTCAAGAATGACCTGAAAGCCATGGAGGATCTGGTCCAGGATCCGGAGAGCAATCTCTATGCTGAAATTCCCTGGGCAAAAGATCATCAGACTCTTCTGCATGAGATTCTGCTCGCTATCGCCCACACCAGCTATCACACTGGCGAGATCGTCATTCTTCGCCGTATGCTGGGCGCCTGGAAGAGCTAAGGAAGAAGAGCTGATCCCTCGACTGCGCTCGGGATGACAAACTTATCCAGTTATCCGAAGATTTTCCCTAGGAGGGCCAATGACCTATCTTTCAGGCGGCGGGAGAAGGGCGGGCCGAGCGTAGGCTGGCCTTTGCAATACTGACAGATCCCACTTCCCTTGCACTCTTCACAGAGCGGGCTATCTGCATTGAGGTGAATGGTATTCCCCGTTCCGTAGCACTTTGCACACTTTCCGCTGCTGGGAAAATCATCGCAGTGCTCGCAGCGATCGGATTGCCCAAACATTCTCCACTCTATTTCCAGCTCACCCCGAGCTGCCAGCGTAGATGGTGAAGCGTCGTCTTGCGCAGTACCCGCTCGAACTCCTCTATCTCTCGAATCACTCCTGGCGTCTCGGTTCCGAGGGCCGTAGGCGAGCTTTTCAAGTGATCGAGCAGCGTGCAGATTGTAACCAAACCATCCTCTGGCGAAAACCACTGGGGCGGAGGCAGGGTCTTGGCCCACTCCGGATCGCCCGCGCCCTCTTCGAGGAGAAGGGCCATCGAGTTCTCATCCGCGGAGAAGAATTCCAGCAGCGGTTTCACTCCAATCCGCGCGGCAATCTTCTCGAGCGCGTCTTCGTTTCGCGCCAGGGCTCTGCCGTTCACGAACGTGTCGAAACCCGGATCTTCGCCCTCGACGACGATGTATAAAGAGGCACCCATCGGATGAAGTTTACCTCAACTTCGAAATTTTGAACGGGCTGCATCCCTCTTTAGTTGCCTACTCAGTTACTTCAAGTTTTATCGGATCACCATCGGAAAAGTGCATGCGCATCACCACTATCAGGCTCCCCAGGGTCACCACCGCGCCCATGAATTGCAATCGCGATATCGGCTCGTGCAATAGCAAAGCTGCTTCGAACATTCCCACTAAAGGCTCGCACCATTGCACCGTGACCACCTGATAGGCCTCTTGCTCTTGGAGCAGCCAGAGATAAAGCGAAAAACCCACCGCACCCGCCAAGCCTCCCAAAAAGACCAGAGAGCCGGTCGTGTATGCGTTCCATTGAACCTGCTGGCCGCGCTCCATTCCCAGGCTGGCCAGGGTGAAAAACACAGTTGCACTCGCAAAGAGAAGCGCAGTGCTAACCAGGGGATTGATATTCCTAAGCTCCTGTTTGGCATAGATGGCAGAGGCAGCGGTGCTCATGACGGCCAGAAAGACAGCCACGGCGCCGACCGTCTGCCCTACGGAAAGCCCCCCGTTTGTCGCGGCCGCAATTCCAACCATTCCAAAAAGCATGGCCGCCATTGCCCGCGGTGGCGCCGGCCGGCCTTCGAATCCAGGCATCAACCCTGCGGTTAACAATGGCGTGGCTGCAAATAGGATCGCGGAGGTTGCTGCCGAAAGATGCCGCTCCGCCCACACCAGCAATGCAACCGGGAGCACGATCATCGTGACCGAAAGAATAAGGATGGCACGGAGCGCACGGCCGCGGGGCCACTCGTTGCCGTGCAACAGAGTCACGGGAACGAGGACGATGACGCAAAGAAGCGAGCGTGCTCCGGCCGCGTAGAAGGGTGGTATGTGCCCGGCAACCGCGCCGGCCGCGATCCAGGAGGTACCCCAGATGACGCACAATGAGACAAATGCGACCCAACCCCTCGTCCTCATTGCTCCCCCGGCTCCAGCAAAAAGGGGCTGCGCCCGTCGCGCAACCCCTCAATTCTCTTCCTTGGCAGCTTTGCATCCGTTACTGCGGGCCACGGCCTCCGCCACCCGGTCCGCGGCCACGGCCACTACGGCGGCGGCGGCGCTGCCCGGCTGGTCCGCCCGTACCGCCCGCTCCCCCGGCTCTGCGTGCCTCGACCGGAGCAGCGCTCGGAGCACCGTCGGCCCGATTGAAGTTTGGTTCTTCATCGCCTTCAACGAACGGTTCGTCTCCGTCGAAGTCCTCACCACCCTCGATCGTAATGGTGCTCGCATTGGAAAGCGGCTGCCGCTCCGCGACAGGCTGCGGTCTCGGAGCGCGTGGCGCTGGCGCTGTTGAGCCGCTGTTTTCCGAACCCTGAGCAGCTTTCGCCGGGTCGGGGAGTCCCAGCTTCTCGCGCTGTTCCTTGAGCAGCGCCTTCCTCGAAAGCTTGATGCGGTTGCCTTCGATCCCCAACACCTTCACCAGCACTTGATCGCCTTCGCGCAGCTCATCCTTCACATCTTTGACCCGATGTTCGGCAATCTCGCTGATGTGAAGCAGGCCATCGGTTCCAGGGAAGATCTCAATGAATGCGCCAAATTCGGCCAGCCGCACCACTTTGCCCAGGTAGGTCTTGCCTACCTCCGGCACGGCGGTCAAATCGCTGATCATCGCCAGCGCCCTCTTCAAGCCCTCTTCATCGCTCGAAGCGACATTCACCCGGCCGGTGTCATCGACGTCGATCTTGACTCCGGTCGCCTCAATGATGCCGCGAATCGTCTTGCCGCCCGGCCCGATCAGATCGCGAATCTTGTCTGTCGGAATCTGCAAGGTGTGGATCTGCGGGGCAAACTTCGAGCGCTCCTCACGTGGACCGCTCAACGCCGCATCCATCTTGTCCAGCAGAAACAGGCGTCCCCGGCGGGCCTGTTCCAACGCTTCACGCATGATTTGTCCGGTGATGCCGCTGATCTTGATGTCCATCTGCAGCGCGGTAATTCCAACGCGCGTGCCGGCGACCTTGAAATCCATGTCGCCGTAATGATCTTCGGCCCCGGCAATATCGGTCAAAATCGCATAGTCGCCGCCTTCCTTGACCAAGCCCATAGCCACGCCGGCAACCGACGCCTTGAGAGGAATGCCCGCATCCATCAACGCCAGGCTTGCGCCGCACACGGTCGCCATCGAAGAAGATCCATTCGACTCCAGGATGTCCGAGACTACACGCAAAGTGTAGGGTGACTCGTCTTCACTCGGTAGCACGGCGGTGATGGCTCGATCCGCCAAAGCCCCGTGGCCAACTTCACGACGGCCGACACCTGTCATGCGCCCCACTTCACCCACCGAGAACGGAGGGAAGTTGTAATGCAGCATGAAGCGCTTCCGCTGCTCGCCCTGGAAGGTCTCCAAGCGCTGCGAGTCGTCGGTCGTGCCCAGTGTCGCTGTTACCAGGGCCTGGGTCTCTCCCCGTGTAAAGAGCGCCGAGCCATGGGTACGCGGCAGAACGCCGAGTTCGATCGTAATCGGGCGGATTTCGTCAAAGCCGCGCCGGTCGGGGCGCACACGCTCTTTCGTCACCTGTTCGCGGAAAATCTTTTCGCGCAGTGCTTCGTAGTACTTCGCGAGCTTCTTCTTGGCATCCGCGTCGCCTTCCGGAAGGTCTTTGGCCAACTCATCCTTGATCTGCTTGACCAGCAAGTGGCTCTCGGCCTTGTCATGCGTCTTGGTATCGAGCGCGTCTTTCAGACGCTGCCCCACATTTTTCTCAAGCGCGGCAAAATAGGTATCGTCGAACTCAACCGGCGGCACAACGCGTTTCGTCTTGCCGGCCTTGGATACCAGCTCATCGATCGCCGTGCAAATCTTCTTGATCTCCGTGTGACCGAACTCGATCGCGTCGACCACCACATCTTCCGTGACACCGCGAGCGCCGCTCTCGATCATCACGATGCCGTCCCTGGTAGCGACGACGGTGATGTTCAATGCGCTTTCCAGCCTTTCCGCGTAGGAGGGATTGATTATGAATTCACCGTTCACTTGTCCGACGCGCACCGCGCCGATCGGTCCGCCGAAGGGGATATCGGAGAGTGCGAGAGCAGCTCCAGCCGCATTGATGCCCACGATATCGGGATCGTTCTCCTTGTCGGCGGAGAAGACCAGGGCGATCACCTGTGTCTCGTTGCGAAAGTTCTCTGGGAACATGGGGCGAATCGGGCGATCGATCTGCCGGCAGGTCAGGATCTCGCGTTCGCTCGGGCGGCCTTCACGCTTGATAAATCCGCCAGGGATGCGTCCACCGGCATAGGCATACTCACGGTAATCGACCGTAAGAGGAAAAAAATCGAGCCCTTCTCTGGGCTCGGGCGCAGCCACGGCCGTCGCCAATACCACGTTATCTCCCTGGGTCACGAGCGCGGCGCCCGAGGCTTGCTTGGCCATACGGCCTGTTTCAAATGTCAGCCGCTTGCCACCGGCAAGCTCAACTGTAACTTCCTGTTTCATAGATTCCTCATTTCGTGTGTGCACAAGAGGCGGGCTGAAGGATCCAAACGGCCTTCATCGGCGTGCATTTCAAGCTCGGCTCTGCGCGATTCGTCGCGCAACGGTACTGGGAACCGCACTCGCCGCAACTCCGCCGCAACGAATAGCCTAAACTGCGCATTGGGCGCCTAAACGCTCGCCCGTCCGCAATTGTCCCAAGCCGGTCTCTTCGTGCGATGTTTGCAGACAAGTTGGCCGCTTGCTTACTTGCGGATTCCCAGCCTACCGATAACATCCCGGTAGCGGTCAGAATTATTCGTCTTGAGATAGTCGAGCAGGCGGCGGCGTTTGCTTACGAGCATCAAGAGACCGCGACGTGAAGCGTGATCCTTTTTATGCAGCTTGAAGTGCTCTGTCAGCTCGCCGATCCGTTCGCTGAGAATCGCAATCTGCACTTCCGGACTCCCAGTGTCGTGATCATGGGTACGAAAGCGCGTAATAACGTCCGTTTTCTTAGCAGGTGCCAGCACGGAAGTGCGTCACTCCTATTATCTTTATGGTCGAGTCCACTCTCTAAGTGTCTGTCTAAGACTAGCATGACGCGCATTTTTGCGTCCATCACTCGCCCTTCGAGCAGGCCTGACGCTATAAAATACGCCCCGCATTTGCGATTTATCGCTCTTTGCCTCGAAAAAATCCCCTGTCGTCGCTGTCGCCCTATAAGTTCATAAGAGGCTCTGGAGGCGAATGTTCAAGAAAAATCGCCATACGTTTCTGGCGGGGCTGGCGATCGCGGTTACGTGCATCCTGTGGATGCGTCCTTTTCTGTGGACACTCCATCGAGGGGACCCGGACGCGCGCGACTTCGCCCCCGTCATCGCGGGCGCCCATTGCCTCTTCAATCCCTGCAATCCATATGACTCCACGGCGGTTGAGCAGTTCTTCCACCAGCTCACAGGCCGCGACGTCTTCATCGTGCCCGAGGTTCCCGTCTACCCTCCAGCCACCTTCGTAACGGTTTCCCCGCTCCTGCTGCTGAAATGGCCGGCAATGCATCTTGCATGGACCCTGCTTGGCGCTGGATCGCTGCTCGCCATCTATATTTTTTGGATTCTGAAGTTTGAGCTCTATACCAGCCTGATCGCCTATCTGCCCATCGTCTTCGTCATTCAGAGCGGAATCATGTTCCCCGCGCTCTGGGTCGGTCAGCCCGCGGTTCTTGCCATCGCAGGGGGCGCCGCCGGTGTTATTTTGATGGTATCCGGTTCGGCTCCGGTCTTTGCCGTCCTGATGCTTGCCTTGAGCCTGGCGCTCAAGCCACAACTCGTACTGGCGCCGGCGCTCTACCTGCTCTGCCGCCGGCCCACCCTGAAGCAAGCCGCGGCTGCGTTTGTCCTTGCGATATTTGCGTTCCTCTTAGGCACGGCCCTGCTCTACTCGCATCTGCACTCGTTGTCGTTCTTTGCGCGGGAATCCGCCAACATGAAGCTCGCCCTAGCGCCGGGTCATTTGTCCGATCCTTCCCCGGCCAATCCCGACTCGCTTGGCTTTCTCAACTTGCAGGTGCCGCTCTATCGCCTGTGGCCAAACGCGGCAGCCGGCAATCTGATCAGCTACGCGGTCACGCTTGCGCTATTTATTGCGCTCGCCTGTGCAACCCTGGGCAAAGCGGCCTTTCGCGAACGGCCGTACGCAATCATTGCAATCCTCGTGCTCCTGAGCCTGCTCCCGGCCTACCATCGGATCTTTGACCAGCTTTTGCTGCTCCTGCTGATTCCCGCCCTTTGGGAGCTCCGCCGCTGCTGCCGCACACTCTATTGGGGGATGACCGCGCTTTGTTTTCTGTGGATCTTCGATCACCGGCTGGCGGAGGATATCTCCTCTCGCGCCGCCCTCTTTCCCTATACGCCCTTCGTAGAGATCTTGATGTGCGTCGCACTGCTTGCGAGCTTTACTCCATCGTTACAACACGCTCGCCCGCCGGCCGATTTTTAGTGAGCAGTAAGGCCACCGGCTGCGCGACGTTTGTGAGTGAAATGAGAATGCTGGCACCAATGTTGCGAACAAAATTGATCAGCCTCAACACCTGGTCCGATTATGCGCATTTATCCGGCAAGATTCTTTTTAAGAAATGCGACCGAACGCTCAAAGGCCGACTTTGCCGCCGCCTCGTTGTAGCTTCCGCGCATGTCGCAATTGAATCCGTGACCGGCGTCATACCAATAAACTTTCACGTCCGGGTGGGCCGTCTGTACTTTGGCAACCTCCGCTTCCGGAATATGTGCGTCCTGCCTCCCGAAATGCAGCAGCACCGGGACATGAGGATTCTCGCCGGCGAATTTCGGAATCTGACCGCCATAGTAGCCAACCACCGCCGCGGGATCCAGCCGCGTTGCGCTCAACCAAGCCAGCGTGCCGCCATAACAGAAACCGACCACTCCCACCGGCTTCCCGGTCGCCTTTTGGGCATAAGCAAGCGCCGCATCCACATCCTTTACCGCGTCGTCGATTTTGAGCTTTTGCATGAGCTCCATCGCCTTCGCCATGTCCGCGCCTTCGTAGCCGAGTTCCACATTCTTTTCGATGCGATCGAAAATCGCCGGGGCCACGGCCAGAAAACCCTCCGCGGCAAACTTGTCCGCGACCGAGCAGATGTGCCGGTTCACTCCGAAAACCTCCTGTACCACCACCAATCCCGCTAGGGGCTTACCCTCGGGCTTGCTCACGTAGGCATCCACTTCGTGCCCATCACTTGCCTTCAATTTCACTCGCTCGCTCATCCGCTCTCCTTTTTGAATCCTGCGTGCCGCCCGAAATATGACGAAAGCTTAGCAGGTATCGATTTCCCGCACGCACGCCAGTTCGTGAATACGGAATTGTTATGCACGCCCTACGGTAAATACAGCCCACTCGCCACACGCGCTGCGGTCCTGATTTACAATCGAGCGACCTTCGATGAGAACAGAGATGGCGGCAATCCCAAAGGGCTCAGCAAATCTTTCGAACACGGCGAAATTAAAAACAGGTTCTCTGATCGGCGATGAGAAGCTGAAAATGCTCTATGTAACCATGCTTCGATGCCGCGCCCTTGAAGCGCGCGCCCGGCTCCTCTCCGAACAAGGCCGCTTCCCTTTTCCGAACGCAAGAACGAGGGGCCAAGAGGCCGCTGAAGTTGCTTGCACCATCGATTTGCGCGCGGGAGACAGCATAGCGTCCGCGGATCGCGATTTCATTTTCAATTTCATTCAGGGTATGCCGCTCCAGGCTGCGATGGCCCGACTTGATACGCGCGCGACCGGTTGGGAAGAGACAGGAGCCTCGTCTACTTTAGCCCGGAAGACGGGCGAACCCTTCCTGAACACCTGCGGCCCATTCGGCATCGGCGCGAGGCTCGCGCTGGCGAACGGGTTCAAAGAGAATGGGAACGTTGTCGTGGCCTTCTCGCGCGTCCCTTCAAATGTTATCCACTCTTGGGATGAAGCTCTGGCTCTCGCGGGGGCGCAGCTTCTGCCCATTCTCTTTGTGGCGCAGTGCCCTCCTCGAGAAGAATCTGACCGCTCGAAAAAGCAAGTGAAAGCCGAGGACCTAAGCAGCCATGCCCGGCGCCACGGTCTTGCTGGCATTCCCGTCGATGGCAACGATGTCGTCGCCCTTTATCGAGTGGCCCACGAATCGCTCAAGCGGGCCCGGCGGGGGGGCGGACCGACGCTTATTGAGTGCAAGACCTACTTCTGCGATGACCCCGCACAACACGGCCGAAGGAGAAATGGCCGATTGAAGGAAAGCGTCGCCGGAGAGGGGCACGACCCTATCCGATACATGGAGGAGTACCTCTCTAGGAAGGAATTGTTCTCGCAGGCATGGAAAGACCAGATGGCCAGTGAATTCGAGCGAGAACTGGATGCTGTTGAACCCGCCGGTTCAACAGCATCTCATTGACCCCTCGTCCGACTTTCGTTAGCTTGGAAAACGTGAGCCACTCACATTCCCAGTCTTCGGTCCGGGATTTGACGCCCGGTACCGGCAGAAGCATTCCTTCGCAACGCTGTTCACCCCAGTCCTGTGAACAGGTCCCGGTCCAACCGCTTCTATTCTTGAGGTTTGAGTGAAATTGCCCGGTGTTGTTCCTGTGTTTGCCCTCTGCATGGTGGTGCTCCTGGCCTTATCGGCTCCGCCAGCGATAGCCCAGGACGCGACGGCTCCAGATCAGACACCCGCAGCCGGCGCGACCACGACTCAAAACCAGCCTCCTGCCGGCCAACTCCCCGCTCCCCAACACAGCATCCATTTCCAAGGCTTTGAGCCGCTCAAGGCTATCGAGAGCTTCAGTTCACCGTATATTCCGCTCGATAGCTGGATTTATCCAGCCATGATGAGGCTTTATTCGCTGGGCTATGTGGATTCTGAATTCCTCGGCATGCGCCCGTGGACACGGCTGAGCGTTGCGCACATGCTGGACGAAAGTTCCGACAGGATCAACGATAGCAACGACGATGAGGCAACTGCCATCTATAGCGCGGTTGAGCAGGAGCTTCAACCGGACCTGCGGATTCCTCTCGATCGCAAGTATGGCCGGGTTCGGCTGGACTCAGCCTATACCCGCGTTATGGGGATCGCTGGGCTGCCCTTGCGTGACAGCTTTCACTTTGGGCAGACGGACATCAACGATTTCGGCCGGCCGTACGCCGGGGGATTCAACAGCTACACAGGCATGAGCGCGCTTGCCCAGTATGGCCGGTTCTCAATGTATTTCCGCGGGGAATACCAGCATGCGCCATCATGGGCGGGCTATTCCAGCACTGTGGCCACCATACTGGCCGACATTGACGGGTTTGACACCGACGGCCCGGTGGCGCTGCCTGGGAATACGACGATCCCTCTTGGCCCTATTGCGTCGGTCAATAACCTCACTGTTCTTGAGGGCTATGTGTCGGCCCACCTGCTCGGCAATGAAATTTCTTTCGGCAAAATGGACAACTGGTATGGGCCGGGCACGGGCGGAGGCATGGCTTGGAGCAACAATGCGGAGAACATCTATAGCTTCCGCATCAACCGGGTCGAACCGCTCTATATTCCATATATCTCGCGGATTGCGGGATCTGATCCGCTACGATTTTTTTGTCGGTCCCCTCAAGGGCCACAACGTTCCCGTGAGCCCGTGGGTGCATTCGGAAAAGATCTCCTTCAAAACCACGCCGAACTTCGAATTCGGCTTCGAGCGAACGGTCATCTGGGGTGGGAAAGGCCACGAGCCGATAACCCTGGGCACTTTTTGGCGAAGCTTCTACAGCATCAGCGATACAAACGGCGCGGAAAAGAATTCGCGCCAGAGATCCGGGCGCGCGCTTCAGCTCGGTCGATTTTTCATGGCGTTTGCCCTATCTGACGAAATGGCTCACTTTCTACACTGATTCCGAAGTGCACGACGACGTCTTTCCTATCACCGCGCCGCGCCACGCCGCCTTCCGCACCGGCCTCTATCTCTCGCATCTCCCGGGCGCTCCCAAGCTCGACCTGCGCGCGGAAGCGGTCTCGACCGATCCCGACACCGGCCTCAGCCGTGATGGCGAGGATATTTATATCGAGGTAATTCAGAGAAATGGCTATACCAACAACGGCCAACTCATCGGAGATTGGATTGGGCGCGAAGACAAGGGCGGCCAGGCGTGGCTCACCTATCACCTTTCGCCACGGGAGTGGCTCCAAGTAGCCTACAGAAACGACAAGGCCGCGAAGGATTTCATCCCGCGCGGCACGACGGAGAATGACTTCAGCGTCTCCGCAGTCAAGCGGCTTGGGCCCGAGGTTGAGTTGAATGCCAATGTCCAATTCGAGCGGTGGCTCATCCCCGTCTACAAGACGGGCGTGCAATCGAATACCAGCACAACCTTTCAGTTGACGTGGTACCCGCAGCACGAGCAGCGGCGGTTCTAGGGCTCTTCTCTGCTGACCCGGAGATCTCCACCTGTCATCTGCTTTGGTTCGTCCAGCCGGAGCATTCCGAGAAGCGTTGGAGAGATATCGCGCAAAGAGCCGCCTGGGCGCAGTTGATAGCGCTTAGCGTCTTCGCTGACCAGAATCAACGGAACCGGGTTGGTGGTGTGCGCGGTGTGCGGACCTCCCGTCAGCGGATCGATCATCATTTCGGCGTTGCCATGATCCGCAGTGATCAGCATGGCTCCGCCTTCTTGCTTGAGCACCTGATAGATCCGGCCAAGGCAAGAGTCAACGATCTCTACCCCGCGGATCGTGGGTTCGATCTTCCCTGAATGTCCGACCATATCGGCATTGGCAAAGTTCACCACGATGAGATCGAAAGCTGAGTCTCCAAGTGCCTTGATGACCTCGTCGCAGATTCCCGCAGCGCTCATTTCGGGCGCCAGATCGTAAGTTGCCACTTTCTGAGAAGGCACCAGAATACGGTCTTCCCCAGGAAAGGGCTTCTCAATACCGCCATTCAAAAAGTAAGTCACGTGCGCGTACTTTTCCGTCTCGGCGATGCGCAGGTTTCGCAAATGGGATTGAGCCAGAATGTCCGCGAGCAGCTTCTCCATCGACTCGGGTTGGATCACCACGGGCAGCGAAAAATTCTTGTCATACTGGGTCATGCAGAGATAGTGCAGCCGCTGTGGCACCTCATTCAGCGTGATCGTCCGGTCCAGCTGCTCGGCGCCGGGAAGACTGCGGCCCTGGTCTGGAGCGAGTCCGCTCCTGCGGGTCAGCACACGCGTGATCTGGCGAACCCGATCGGCGCGAAAGTTGAAGCAGATGCAAGCGTCCTCGTCGCGAATGGGCCCCACTGCGTGGCCGCGCTCATCGATCACCGCGAACGGTTCAACAAACTCGTCCGTGACCCCGTTGTTATACAACTCCTGCACGCGAGCAACGGGATCCGCATAGAACGCGCCTTCAGCCCTGTTTCCCACCATGGCATCGAAGGCTTTCTTTTCTCGCTCCCAACGGAGATCGCGATCCATCGCAAAGTAGCGCCCGCTGACGCTTGCGATCTTTCCCACGCCAATCTCCACGATTTTCTGTTGCAGCTTTTTGAGATACCCTATGCCGCTGGCAGGAAGAGTGTCTCGACCGTCAAGGAAGGCGTGTATGAAGACGCGTTCGACTCCTTGCCGCTTAGCCGCCCGCAAGAGCGCGTACAGGTGTTCCTGTTGCGCGTGCACTCCTCCATCCGAGACCAAACCCAACAGGTGGAGAGCGCGGCCCTCCTCCTGCACATGTTTCAGCGCCTGGAGGATCGCAGGCTGCTCAAAGAAAGCGCCGCTGCGAATCAGTTCATCGATGCGTGTAATATCCATGCGCACAACGCGGCCCGCGCCGATATTCAGATGTCCCACCTCGCTGTTGCCCATCTGGCCATCCGGAAGTCCCACGAAGTGATCCGAAGCGTGGAGCAGGGTGTTTGGATATTCGCGCAGCAGTCTGTCATAGGCGGGTTTGCGCGCCAGCGCAATCGCATTGGCGTATTGTTCCGGCCGGTACCCCCATCCGTCGAGAATCGTCAATACGAGCGGTCGCTTCATGGACACGGAATCTCCTAATAGCTTGTTGAAAAACAGTATGATCGCGCAACCAACAACAATGGCGCCTTCGCCACAAGCGAAAGGGCAGCCCTAGGGCTGCCCTTTCTGCCTCTTTCGGAACAGTCTCAGTGTGCCGCCGCCGGACGGCGACGCACTGGAGTCGGTTTGGCGGTGGCGTGGGGTGCGCCATCTGTCAACGTGATCATGGGCGGGTTGGCGGTGTAGGAGTCAAACGTGGCGTCATAGGTGACGTCAGTGCCAACTGCGGGCGGCGTCTTCAGCGGAGTTTTCATGTTGATGGTGAAATCCGCCTTCTTGCTCTGTTTATTGTCCTCGGTCACAGCGACTTGGACGGAGTCTGGTGTGGCCGAGATGACCGTACCCGGCACTCCAACACGCTTACCCTGCATGACGGCCCAAACCTTCTGGGCGTCGTCGGGCTTGCCATTGAAAAGGATGAACTCCTGATCAGAGAGGCTGAGGGTTGTGAGGTCAGGAGTGGAGCTCACGGTCTGGGCCGCAAGATCCGCGGGCGAGGGTGGCGGCGGTGCAGGAGACGGATTGTATTCCGCCGGTGGAAAGAGGTTGGCCTGCGCTAGGGCCTGGACCTGAGGATATCCGTCCATGCTGCCGTGGTACTTGTTGTAGAAGTATTCCGCGGCCTTTTCGATCTGTGCCTTGGCTTGAGCTGGCGCAAACTGGGCAGCGCGTGTGAAGAACCACGCCGCGTTTTTGGCATCGGCCGGCGTCTGCTGCGCATATGCCTGACCCAGGAGATACGTATCGTTCAATCCAGGGCCTGATTGTGTTTGTGCCGGAGTCGGATAGGCCTTGAGCTCATTGGTGAAATATTGAATAGCGCCAGCGTAATCCTTTTTGCCCGCATCGTCGACGGCGATCGCACCGTCGAAGATCGGGGCTGTAGCAGCTTTTAATTTCGCATAATCGTCTTGCGACATGGAAGCTGGTTTGGGCGCGTTGAGGCCAGTTTGAGCATGAGCCGCAGCGTCATCGAGAAGGGGCTGGGCCTCCGCTGGATTGGTCTTGGCGACGCCCTGAGTCTTCTGAATATAGACAGAGATTGCCAGGGCTCTTAGGTTGTTCGGATCAACGGCAAGCAGGGTGTTGGCCGTCTTCAAGGTGTTGGCCATGTCACCGGCCTGCTGGTAAGCGGCCATGAGCTGCTCGAGCATATCGGTCTTGACCACAGAATCTGGATACTTCTGCAGGAAAGCTTCGATCGCCGTCGCCTTCGCCGCTGGTGTAGATTGTCCCACGGCATTGGTGTAGGCGTTGTATTCAGCAGGATCCTTGATGGTGATCTGGCCGGCTTGCGCGCCTTGATCCTGTGCATAAATCATCATAGGCGCCGCGCCCAGGGTGGTGGTGGCCAAGGCCAACACAGAGGCAAATACGACCTTCTTCATTCAATGCTCCTAGCAAAGGCGGGAATTTCCATAATACTGAAGATCCCCTCGAAGTCTCTCATCTTTGAGGGTCTGTTGTTGCTGGCTCAAGTCTTGCATAGCTTTCTTGACTTCTTCAGACCGAATTTGGCCAGGCGACTCCAGAGTTCTTCCGATGAAGGGTGGATGGATTATAGAAACCGTTGCCGCCTTATGACAAGTAAACAATAAAAGGGCCCGAACGCAAGGGCTATGGCGCCCTAAAGTCCCGCCGTCAAGGCTCATTTTACGCTTCCATTTGATTGAAATGTGTATCCGGAGCCCCAGAGCGATAGCCATCGCAAGCACGTCCCTTGAGGGCGTAGGGTACAAGAATATGGTAGAAGTAGCGCAACTGCAATCGACTCCCCTGAAGGACCAAATCGCGGTCATAACGGGCGCGTCGCGGGGGATCGGGGAAGCGGTAGCTCACGTCCTGGCGCGCATGGGCGCGCTGGTGGTGCTGACCGCGAGAGACCAGACCCGTCTGGAAGAGGTAAAGACGGCAATTGAGCAGTTTTCAGGGAGAGCGGTCGTAATTCCTTGTGACCAAACCGACAGCCAGGCAATTGCTGCTCTGGGGAAAAAAGTTCGTGAGCAGTGCGGGCGCTGCGACATCCTCGTGAACAGTGCCGGGATCGGAATCATGGGCAAGCCGCTCGTCGAGTTCACACCGGATGAGTGGGATCAGATGATCGATACCAACCTCCGCGCACCGTACCTGATGATCCGCGCGCTCGCCCCCATGATGATTGCGGCTAAGTCCGGGCATATCATCAATATCTCCTCCCTCGCTGGACGAAATCCGTTGCCCAATGGAGCAGCGTATTCCGCTTCTAAGTGGGGCTTGAACGGATTGACCTACTCAGTTGCCGAGGAACTGCGGCCGCATAATGTGCGCGTAGCGGTGGTTGCGCCAGGATCTGTGAATACAGGATTTGGCAGAGGGGATGCGAGCTCCGATGGAGGAAGGAAAGACACGTCGAAGATGATTCAACCGGGGGACGTGGCGCGCACGATTGCGGCACTTGTGACTGAGGCGGCAAACTGCTTCACCAGCGAAGTCCTCATGCGGCCTACGCAGAAGCCCTAGGGTGTATCGAAATACTTTGCCGAAGTCACGAGCGAGGAGCAATATACTCGAATTCCCCTCCCCCGACTGTCAGGGAGGGTGCCCCGAAGGTCACTTGTACCGTTCTGACGCAGAGGCTAGGCTCAATCCAAGCTCCATTGACATCTGCCGGGGGGCGATGAGGAGCACTGGTATCAGCGGCAAGCTGTTGTTGAACATCCAGTGCCACAAAGGAGTTTCTCTTGCACATCAAAAAGTGGGGACAATAGCCCATATAATTGCATTCCGGAGGGCTTATCCACAATATGTTGGGGTTGCAATGTTGATTGTCACCAAACCGGCCGGTAAAGTTCTTTGTGACGCCATGCGGCGCCGAGGGATGAAGTTCTTCCCGCAATGGCGAAAAGGAGCACACCCGTGCTGCAACTAAAAAAAATCCAGATCCTCGGCTTCAAATCGTTCTGTGACCGCACGGAGGTAACTCTTCCTGGCCAAGGGCTGGCCGTTGTGGTTGGTCCCAACGGATGTGGCAAATCGAACATTTTGGACGCCGTGAGCTGGGTATTGGGAGAGCAGTCAGCCAAAAGCCTGCGCGGCGCCAAGATGGAAGACGTGATCTTTGCCGGGACGCGGGAACGGAAAGCCTTGGGGATGGCCGAGGTATCGCTTTCCTTGATCGATCCCGAGTCCTACTCGAGCGGCCCACTGTTGGACTCTCCAGAAGTGGTGATCGACGACGATCTTCGAGAAACGGCCGACTGGGACGAAGAGAAGTGGCGCGCGGAGCGCGCGGCAGAGACAGAAGACTCGATCGCCGAGGTACAGCCTGGACCGTTCGCAGAAGCAGGCGCCCCAGTTGCCGCCGAGGACCCGTCGCTTACGGCGGAGGGGGGAGAAGACGGCGCAGCGCAGGGGACATCCGGCGCTGAGAGCTCCGTTGTGCTTAAAGTGCGGCGGAGGCATTTCCCGAAAACCTCGGCCCTCGCCGGCGAGATTGTCGTGACCCGGCGTCTGTTCCGCACAGGAGAAAGTGAATACCTCCTCAATGGCAAACTTTGCCGGCTGCGAGACATTCAAGACATCTTCATGGGCACGGGACTGGGGCCAGAATCTTACGCGATCATCGAGCAGGAGCGTATCGGGCAGCTTCTGAGTTCCAAGCCCCATGACCGCCGCGCGATCATTGAAGAAGCGGCGGGGATTACGCGCTTCAAAACGAAGAAGCGGCTTGCGGAGCTCCGCTTGGAACAGGCCAAGCAGAATCTTGCGCGGGTGAACGATATCTTCGAGGAAGTTACCCGGCAGATGGGTTCGCTCAAACGGCAAGCAGCTAAGGCAGAACGTTATGCGTCGCTTCGCGACGAGCTCAGAATCCGGCTGAAAGTAGTATTGGCAAGCCGCATTGCGCAGATGGATCGAGAGCAGGAATCACTCGCCCTCGAGATCGCGGCTCTGGGCACAGAGATCGAGCGGGACAGTGAAGAGGTTTCCCGGATTGAAGAAGAGTACTCGGGCGCCACAGCGCGCGGCTACCAATTGGAAGGCAGTGCCAGGGAGGCCAGCGCGCGAGCGACTCAGGCGGCCGTCGAATTGGAACGGGCGACCACGCGACAGAACTCAAACCACGAGCGGATCGCGGAGCTGCTGGCAAGGATTGCGGCGGAAGAGGCCGAGCTCGCCCAGTCACGACAACATCTTCAGGGACTCACCGCGGAGCGTGAATCGCACCGGAGCTTTCTTGAAACCGCGGCCGAAGAAGCCACGTCGTTTCGCGAAGAGTCTAAGTACCGTCAGCAGCAGGCTGGCAACGCTGCACAAGCAGTCACCGAAGCCGAGCAGCGGCAAGAGATTGCCCGCCGGCATGCGGGCGGACTGCTCACGCAGGTGGGAAATGCGACCAACCAGATCTTGCATGCGGAAGAATCGCTGGCCGCACTCGAACAAGACGCGGACCGGCTTTCCACTGAGATTCACGCGGCCAAGAGAGACTTGCAGTCCCTCGGCGTCGAGCGCGGTCAGGCTTCGCTGAAGTTCGAGTCGGTAACCGGCCAACTGCATCGCCTTGAAAATGAGATTGCCGCTCTGCGCGCCGAAACTGAGAACCGGCGGAAAGAAGAAACCGAGGCGAAGCGATTGGGAGACGGACTACGTGCCGAGATGGCAGCTCTCTCGGGACGGCGGAATTCGCTCCAGGGCCTGATCCGCGAACACAGCTATTCGACGGACACGGTTCGCCAGCTGCTGAAATCCCATTCCCTCGGAAATGGATTGGCGCCTGTGGGAACGCTCGCGGACTTTCTCGAGGTCAACGGCCAATACGAGACTGTAGTGGACGCGTTTCTGCGCGACGAGTTGAACTACATCGTCGTCAAAAGCTGGGATGCCGCCAACGAGGGTATGCGGCTGCTAAAGAACGACGTCGACGGCCGTGCGACATTTCTGGTTCATCCTGACGACTCCCAAGCGAAGTTCTCCTTTGCCGCGGACGGGGACCACCCCTCCACCGAAAGGCGCGATGGCGTGGTGCCGTTGAAAGATTGCATCCGGGTTCTAAACGGCTTTGGCCGTTCTCTCGAAGTTATTCTTCCCAAACTTCGGGATGGGTTTGTGACTCCGAATACGGAACTCGCAAGAACCCTCGCTTTGGAGAACCCAAACGCCTTCTTCCTGGCTCCCGCCGGAGAGTGCTTCCACAATGTGACCGTGACCAGCGGCAAGCCCAGCGTGGAGGGTCCGCTCGCGCTCAAACGCGAACTACGCGAAACTGAAAAGAAGCTTGAGCATGTCGAAGACGAGCTGGCCAAGGTTGAAACCACCGCCGCTTCCCTCGCCCGCATGCTGGCCGAGCTGGCCGAGCGATTGGAAGCGACAACCGAAGAGCGGCGCAATGCCGACCGGGAGAGCGCCAATCAAAGCGCCGCACTTCGCCAGATGGATGCCGAAGTGGCACGTATCGACCGCCGTCTCGAAGACTGGATCGTACAGAGTGAGCGCAACAAGGACCTGCGCGCCGTACGGCACGCGGCGATCGAGCAGCAGCGCGAGGAGACGCGCCGGCTTGAACTCGATCATGCCGTTGCCGAAGCCAAACTCGATGAATTGCAACGGGCCATCGAAACGCTTCGGGCGGAGCGCGACCAGGCGCAGCAGCAGGCCGCGGTTGTTTCGGCTCAGCTGGCGGGTCTGGAGGAACGTAGACGCGGAGCGGAAGAAGCGTTTTCCCGGATCGATCGTATGTATGCCGACTTGGAGCGGCGTGTTCAACAGCTTGAGCAGCAGTTGACTTCCGCCAAAGCGGAACAGCAGCACAGGGCAATTGAGAACGAACAGCTGACGGCGGAGCGGCAGCGGTTGACCGAGGTACGCGGCACTGCCAGCGAAGAGGCAACGCGTTGGACCGAGGAAGCAAAGCTCTTACGGGAGCAGCTGAAGGATACCGAGCAGCAGCTCAAGACTCTGCGAATGGAGACCGATACTCTGCGCGAGACGCGCGCCGCCAAGAGCGCGCAGTCTGCCAAGCTGGCAGCGGAGATCGAGCATGTGGAAGCAGCCTCGGTCAGTGAACTGGGGATGGAGGCGTCCGAACTCCGCGCCTGGGAGGACGCACCGCTTCTGGAAACGGAAGCCCTAGCCATTGAGGACGAAGCTTGCCGTGGCCTGAAGCAAAAGTTGGAAGCGATGGGTCCGGTGAATATGATGGCGCTCGAAGAGTACACAGAGACATCTGAACGGCATGCGTTTCTCGAATCGCAACGCAAAGACCTGTTCGATTCGATTGAGAATACCCAGTCTTCGATAAAAGAGATCGATCAGATCACGCAGACGAAATTCGTCGAAGCCTTCGCCAAGATCAACGAAAACTTCGGTAGAACCTTCTCCAATCTGTTCAACGGCGGGCAAGCGTTCATGCGTTTGACCGATGAAGAGAACACTGCAGAGAGCGGCATCGACATCGTGGCCTCACCTCCCGGCAAGAAACTACAGAATGTGTTATTGCTCTCAGGTGGCGAAAAGGCTTTGACGGCACTCTCTCTGTTGGTTGGAATCTTCGCGTATCAGCCCAGCCCCTTCTGCGTGCTGGATGAGGTGGATGCGCCGCTCGACGAGACAAACGTTGGCAGACTGGCTGAGATGCTCAGGGGTATGAGTGGAGAGACGCAGTTCGTCGTAGTGACCCACTCCAAGCGGATGATGGGCGCGGCCGACCTTATCTACGGTGTAACTATGCAGGAGCCGGGAGTATCGAAGTTGGTTTCAGTGCGGATTGGTGGTCACGAGCCGGCACGGCGGCCTACCCGCCGCCTTCAGGACGAACGGCTCGCGCTGGCTTGAGCTGTTTGTCACCGTTTGTCACCCTGCAAGCTTGCGTAAGGTCAACCTGCTCAGCGCACACAAAAATCTTCTTGACAGGCTCATGCCGAGCATGCGAATGAGCTTGTACAGCGCGGTTTTGGCGCACTTCCATGCGTTGACAAAGCCGGCGCAACCCCAGACAATCGGACCAGTCATTCCTGCTTCGAAGGCCTACAAATCTTGCCGACTCTGATTGAGACCGCGTTCCAGGGGCTGCAACTTTACGCGCGCGGCAAGGTACGCGATTTGTATAGTGCCGGCGATGACCTTCTGCTGGTAGCCACCGACCGAATTTCAGCCTTCGATCATGTCCTGGCATCCGGCATCCCCGGAAAAGGACGCGTCCTGACCCAGATTTCTCTGTTCTGGTTTGACTTTCTCGGCGATACCGTCGCCAATCATCTGATCACCGCGGACGTTCAACAGTACCCGGCGGCATTGCGGCCCTACGCCGCCGATCTGACTGGCCGGTCGATGCTGGTCAAACGCGCTCGGATGTTTCCTGTTGAGTGTGTCGTCCGGGGATATCTATCCGGTTCGGGCTGGAAAGATTATGCTGCTACCGGCGAGATTTGCGGGATCAGGCTCCCCACCGGGATGAAGGAATCGCAACAATTGCCGGAGCCGATTTTCACTCCGGCGAGCAAGAGCATGAGCGGCGAACACGATGAGAACATCTCCCTCGACCGAATGATTGCGCGCGTCGGCCAGGAGACGGCGGAGGAGTTGCGTAGGCTGAGCTTGACGATCTACCGCAAGGCGGCCGAGCACGCTCAATCGCATGGTCTGATCCTCGCGGATACGAAGTTCGAGTTCGGACTGACGACCAATGGTCTTGTTCTGGCAGACGAGGTTTTGACGCCGGACTCATCGCGTTTTTGGCCGCGGGAGGGATACACCCTCGGCGGCCCTCAGGCATCCTTCGATAAGCAATTTGTACGGGATTATTTGGAGAGTATCGGCTGGAATAAGAAAGCTCCTGCACCCCCACTCCCTGGCGATGTGGTACGCCGGACACAGGAGAAGTATGAAGAAGCATACAGGCTGCTTACTGGCCGCGAGCTCGGAGTGGGATGACGTTGATCGATCTGCTGATTATTGCGGTAATCTTGGTCTCCGCAGTATTAGCTTTCACCAAAGGACTGGTGTTAGAGCTTTTCTCCCTGGCGGGCGTGGTTCTTGGTTTAATCGTCGCGGCGGCATATTATGGCTTGCTGGCGCGCTGGTTGATGCGCTGGATAGATAGTCCCGAGATCGCGGATTTGGGCGCATTTTTGGTGATTGCGCTTGGCGTGATGTTGGCTGCGGGCCTGATTGGAAGGCTTTTACGCGGCACAGTCCGCTGGGTGGGATTAGGGTTCTTGGACCGCATCCTCGGCGCTTTATTCGGGTTCGTGAAAGGCTGTGCCTTGGTGACGTTGGCAGTGATGGCCATGGCGGCGTTTATCCCTAACGCTCTCTGGCTGAAGAACTCCAGGCTGGCGCCGCCATTTTTAGCGGCGGCACATGAGGGGTCGCACATGACGCCTGAATTGGGCGGAAAGATTCGGGATGGTATACGACAGCTGCGCAACGCTCACCCGCAATGGTAAACGCAGTCGCGAAGCTCCATAATATCCGGGACTCAACCGGGAGAGGTCAAGAAAGAGGTTTCTGTGAAACGTGAACTGGACAGCCTTGTGACACAGATGCATGCCGGGGGGATTACCTACAACGAGGCAGTGCGTGAGTTCAAGAAGCGCTTCATCCTGGAAGTGCTGGCGCATCACAGAGGAAACCAGTGCAAGGCGGCCCGGGAATTGGGCATGCACCGCAACACTCTTAGCCGCACCATCGCGGAACTCGATCTCGATCCAACACAAATTCGCAATGGACTCAAGCGTCCGGCACGTGGCGAACGTCCTGTATATGAATCCACGCACGCCGGGCGGTCCTAAGGGTGTATCCACATAGTGGGGACGGCCAGCGACGGGAGCCATTTTCTCTCAGTTCGAGGAGTGAGGAGCGACAAATACCGGGCGTATCTTAGTGACGAGCGACGAAGAAATGTGAAAAAATGGCCCGTCCCGAAGGGTTGCGGTAAAAATCCGGCCAGACTTCATTGTCGGCCTTGACAGTGGACCCGCCACAGCCTGCGGCCTCCGCTTCGTCCGGCCGAATTTTCTCTCGCAACACAGGCCATCCCTACTATGTGGATATACCCTAGCGCCTGTCGTTCAAGGCCGCCAACCCAGCCTGTCACAGGCTCTCTGCTATGGAACAGTTGACGACCGGCAACCCCAGCGGCAAAGTTCTGAGCGATCTGTTTCAGCCCAGATGGAGTTTCCCAAAGTTGGTGAATTCGCCGGCGGCCTGGTGGTTAACGGGATGTCTGCTTTTCGTTCCCGCCTGCGCAAGAGCTCAGCAGACACCTCAAGCGCTATCTGCGCCCGCAACACAACCTGCCGCCACGGTGAATCCGCCAGGAGCAGCCGTAAAGAACCCCCGGCGAAAGCCGACTGCCAAGCAAAAGCATGACGCGGAGAGTTCCTACCTCAAAGGCGTTTACGCCATGGATAAAGGGAACGCCCGTGCGGCTGAGAAGGCGTTTGCTCGTGCCGCCCAAAAAGATCCGGAGGACAACGAATACGATGCGGACCGGCAGATTGCTCGGGAGTTTGCGATCACCCGGATGGTGCAGGAAGCGGACAAGGCTCGACTGTTGGGACATCTCGATGTAGCCCGAGCACGTCTATCGGGGGCACTCGCTCTGGACCCGCAGAATCCAGTAGTTTCGCAGCACGTTGAAGACCTGGCGAGCCTCTCAGTGGCGGCGCGGCCTGCCCAGGATGCAACGTTCACGATCGCACCCCCAATTGAGCTTATGCCGACCCCCGGCAAGCACAGCTTCCATCTCAGGGGTACGGAGCAAGACGTGCTCAACAAGGTGTTGAACGCCTATGGGTTGACCGTGATGATGGATAGCTCTGTCGGAACGCAGACAATCCCCTTTGACGCCGACGATGTGGATTATGAGCAAGCCGCCGCCTTAGTGAGCATGGCGACAGGCTCCTTCATCGTGCCGCTCGACCCCAAGCGTGTGCTGGCCGCCAGGGATACCAAGGGAAACCGCACTCAATACGACCGGGTAGCGCTCGAGACTTTGCGCTTGCCGGGTTTGACACCGGCCGAGATGAGCGATATGGGCAACATCGCGCGCACCGTGGTGGGAGTGGACCAAGCCACTGTGCAGCAGAATTCCGGAACTTTGACCGTGCGAGCGCCCCACGCCACGCTGGCTGCCCTCAACGGAACCCTGGGGGACCTGCTCGATGGCCGGAGCGAGGTGCTGCTAGACGTGCGGGTGATCGAGGTGGCCCGTACCAGAATGCTGAACATCGGCGTGCAACTGCCGCAGAGCGCAACCGTCTTCAATCTTCCGAGCGAAGTCAATTCGGTAATCAGCGGGAATCAGAGCTTGGTGCAGCAGATCATCTCGAGTGGGTTGGCCAGCGCCGGAGACACGGCCGCCATCGCCGCTATCTTGATCGCTTCAGGGCAAGTGAGCAGCTCCATCCTGACTCAGCCCTTCGCCACCTTCGGCGGAGGGCTCACGGAAAGCGGGCTCTCCGTGGGCCCCGTAACGGCGAATCTATCGTTGAATTCGACGGACACGCGCTCCCTCGACCAGGTCCAAATGAGGCTAGAGGACAAGGAACAAGGGCTGATTCGCGTTGGGACGCGCTATCCCATCGAGACGTCGAGCTACTCCAGCATTGGAGCCTCTTCGGTAAGCATTCCCGGGCTGACCAGCGCGGGACTCTCAAGCAGCTTGGCAGGCCTCGGCATCAATTTGAACAGTCTTTCCTCCTCGGCTACCATTCCGCAGGTCCAGTACCAGGACTTGGGTCTGACTTTGCAGATAACACCGAGCGTTGAACGAACCAATGATGTGGCGCTCAAGTTCGACTTCAAAATGACGGCTCTCGAAGGCACGTCTCTCAATGGACTCCCAGTACTGGACAATGAGTCCTATACTGCCGACATCAACGTCAAGACCGGCGCCAGCGCCATGCTGGTGAGCGATTTATCGAGTTCGGAATCGAAGGCGGTCAGCGGAGTGCCGGGATTGAGCGATCTGCCGGGCTTCCAGTCCGCCACGAACAGCTCGACGGATCTGGACGTCTCAAGCCTGGTGGTCGTCATCACGCCGCATCTCTTGCGCCGGCGCCATGACGAGCAGGTTGGCCCGATCGCGACCTTGCCACCGCAGAGGTGAGAGGAGCTCCGCGCTCGCTTTGAGCGAAAGAGTCGCCCCCGGTTGTGTTCAATCGTCAGACCTCCAACCCAATCGAGCGCATCAACTGCAATGCGTTGCTAGTCTGAACGACTCCGGGAAGAAGTTTGTAGTCAAATTTAAGCTCGCTATTTTCAAGACGATCTTCAAAATGGAAATTCAGCGCGCGCCGCCCAAGCGAGGCCGGAATCTGGGTCAAGGCCAAATCGTGCGTCGAAACCAGCCCTACAGCGCCCCGTTCCAACAGCTTTTGAACAGCCGATTGGGCTCCGATCAACCGGTCGTGAGAGTTGGTGCCGGAGAGCAATTCATCCAATAGGAACAATACGGGCAACGGTTGCCTCGTCAGATCCATGATCTGCTTCAGGCGTTTGATTTCGGCATAGAAACGAGAAATTCCGCCTTGCAAGGAATCCAATACGCAGATCGAAGCGGTGACTGCCAACCCGGAAAGGATCAGTTTGTCAGCACAGACCGGCGCACCCGTCTGC
The DNA here is from genome assembly GCA_963746665.1 of uncultured Acidobacteriaceae bacterium. Taxonomy (GTDB): domain Bacteria; phylum Acidobacteriota; class Terriglobia; order Terriglobales; family Acidobacteriaceae; genus PALSA-350. The sequence goes on from CAVVBW010000004.1 coordinate 411,817, forward strand.
GCTAAGACAACGCTGACGCCGACTCCGCGCAAGAAGGTGCTCTTCCCTGCCATATTGGGGCCACTGAGCATAATGAGGGCTAGATTGGAATCGAGCCTAAAGTCATTGCGCACCGCACTCTCTCTTGGCAGGAGTGGATGAGCAAAGGCTTCGGCTTCAAAGCGCGGCCCCTGCGCAACGAATTCCGGCAATACATCGCCGGGATGCTCGTAAGAATAGGCAGACACGGCCAAGAGCGCTTCCATTTCTCCAATGGCATTGATCCAGGTCCGTAAGGCGGGACCAAAACGCTCACGCCAACTCTCGATCGCCAGAACAAATTGAAGACTCCAATAGATCACGGGATCGATAGCCCGAACGAAGAGGTTATGACCGGATTCGAGGGATTCAACGAGACGATTCAATTTTGCGATTGCAACGGAAGGAGCTGCTCCCTCCCGCTTGAACATGTTCTGAAGCTCGACCAGTTTGGGGCTGATGAATTGCTCGCGTTCGAATGCATCGAGGACCTCGGACAGGATCGCGAGATCCTGCCCGGCTTCTTCGGCCATATGCGCGGCCTCGCCCAAGCGCAGATGATAGTAACGAGAAACTCCAAGATTCACCACCGTAACAAGCAGAAGGAATTCGACGCGACCCCAAACCGCCCAGCAGACCACGCTGAACAACCAGGCAGCCGCGAGCAGCGGAGCCAGGATGCGAATGAGTTTGGATTGGAATGGAGAGCCGCGTTCGCCCCAGGCCGCCAAGGCTTCCGGCCTTACTCCAAGGCGAAGATCCTCGCCGAGAGTGGCCAGGTTCTCGCGAAAATCGAGGCGGTCCCTGAGCTCTGCGGCAGCAGATTGCCGGCGGCGAATCTCGTCTATCGATACAGGAAACAACAGCCATTGGGCCAGTGTCTCCTCGCCGGCGCGGGTGCGGGCCGTGCAGAGCAGCTCGAAGAGAGACGCCTTTCCGAAGAGATCTAAGTCTCGTGAATAGGGATGAGATGGATCGAGGAAACGGTCGCCTGGCTCTCCAGTTCCGGCCCAAGTGCCGTCGAGCCGCCGAAGGGCACTTTCATAGAAGAGGATGGCGCGCGAGCATCGCCGGATAAAGCGGATCCAGCGTTCTTGCAGCACGGCGAGAAAAATGAAGATGGCAATTGGAATCAGAAGAAGGAGACTGGATGCGCCGAAGTGCCGGACAGACAATAAAATCCAGGCGACAGCCACCAGGCCCACCACGAGCTGCGAATAGCCAGCCATTCTCTGGCGGCGTTGCTGTTCGCTTCGTTGAATATTCAGCGCCTTCAGGCGCCGAGAATATTCCCCATGAGGAGATTCGGAGGATATCGGAATGTCTGGAAGCATCTGCCATCCACCGTTCGACCGGCGAGTCGTTGGCAAGGCCAGAACCAGCCACCTGTTCCTATGCATCTGGTAAGAATGGAGGCTGCGCAGGCGCTACTCGATCGAACGCCTGCGTCGAAATGCTACCTACCCGCGCCTATAGGAGAAATGCTCTAAGAGCCTGCCTGGGACATACGCGTTTACTTCAAAGAAGGCGCAGGCTTCTCAGGGGGATGGGGAGGAAGACTCAAACCGTCCTGTTCAGCTTGAAAATCGATGATCTTTTGCAACGTTTCATACGGGACGCCCCCGATCGGAACCCCACGGCCATTGACAAAGAACATAGGCGTCTCCTCCACGCCGAGTTTGTCTCCAAGCTTGAGCGAGGCATCGACAGCTGCCTTGGTCTCGGGAGTGGTCGAGCAAGCAGCGACTTTTGCCGGATCTCCGCCCGCCTTGGTTACTGCGCCTTTAAGCGTCTCGTCGGAAGACTGGGGCGTGAGGCCACTCTGAGCGTCAAATACGGCGTCGGCAAACTTAAAGAAGGTTTCGTTACTACCCAACTTGGCGACACATACTCCATACGCCGCTGCCTTGAAAGCTTCGCTGTGTATTTCGACCAGGGGGTAATTCTGATAGACAAAATGCGCAGACGGATAGTCGTCGAGCAGCTTCGCGATGGTGCTTTGCGAGTCCTTGCAGTGGGGGCATTCGAAATCGGCAAACTCGACAAATTCCAGATCCTTCGACTGCGCTCCCCGCGAGGGGCCGCTGCCTTCCCGCTCTAGCAATTGCCGATTATCCTCAAATGGCTTGGAGCCGAAGGGAAGGATAGTGTCTGAGATGATGTGCTTGCCATCGGGAAGAGAAAAGAACGCGAGCTGGGCTGGCTGTTGCTTGGCTGCACCCTTTTCCGCGACAAGAACGATGATCCTGCTATAGCCGGGTAACTGGGTTTTGAGAATGGCTTGCACTTGCCAAATTCTATTGGGGTCGTAACCCCAAGAGGCCCTGAGGAAGTCGTCGATCGTCTGCTTACTAGGCGCATCAGCAGTAAAGTTTCGAGGGTCCGGAGGCGGGAAAGGGTTCGCATTGGGAGTGGGAGTGGTCAACAGCCCGCGGCTTCCGGGGGCTGGACTCGTAGGCGGCTGCGCAGCCGGCGCTTGTGCGGGTTGGTTCTGAGAAAATCCGGCTGGAGCGGCTAGCGCCGCGAGGCCGAGGGTCAGAACGGAGGTACGTGCCATAGTGCGGAATTGCATTAAAGACCTTTCCGGCTGAAAGCCTGCATTCGCGTGGAGGCTGTTATGAAGTTATGAGGTGGATAGCACCGCTGTCAAAAGCCTCTAAACCTGAACTTTGACGGCTATGGGAAAACGACGTCCCATACCAAAGGACTTTCTGCTCACCTTGAGGACCAATGCCGCCTGCTGGCGTTTGTATTCACTGCGTTCCACCAGTTTAACAACCTCCCGAACGGTGCCGAGGTCGTAGCCGTGCTCGGCGGCAATCTCCTCCGGCGCGCGGTAGCGCTCGACATAGGCCTCAAGGATGGGGTCGAGGATCTCGTAGGGAGGCAAGGAATCCGTGTCTTTTTGATCGGGCCGCAACTCGGCCGAAGGCGGTTTGTCCAGAATGGCTTTCGGGATGAGCTGCGGAATGGCTGGATGGAGGCGATTGACATAACGGCAGAGCTGATAGACCTCGGTTTTGAACACATCGCCGATCACGGCCAGCGCGCCCACCATATCGCCATAGAGGGTGCAATATCCGACGGACATCTCCGACTTATTGCCTGTGGTCAGCACCAGAGCGTTGAACTTGTTAGAAAGCGACATCAGCAAATTGCCCCGAATACGTGACTGAATATTTTCTTCGGTGATATCCGGTTTCCTACCGGCGAAATGCGGCTGCAAGGCAACGCGGTAATCCTCAAACAGCTCACGGATCGCTATCTCTTCAAATGAAATGCCCAGGTTTGCCGCCAGCTGGCGCGCATCGTCCACTGAACCTGCAGAGGAGTATTGGCTGGGCATGCCGACACAGGTGACATTCTCCTTACCCAAAGCATCGACAGCGATAGCGGCGACGAGGGCGGAATCGATTCCCCCGCTCAAGCCTATGAATACCTTGGAAAAGCCGCACTTCCGGACGTAGTCCCGCGTTCCCAACACCAGTGCCCGGTACACCGCGGCATCCTCAGAGGGGTCGGCCTCGCGCAGGTCCCCGGTAAGCGTCGCCGTATCGAAGAAGACCATATCCTCTTCAAATGAACGCGCCTGCGCGAGTACGGAGCCATCTGGCCCCAGCGCTAGACTCGTACCGTCAAAGATCAAACTGTCATTTCCGCCTACCTGGTTGACCATTAGGACCGGAATATGGTGACGCCGGGCAATCGCCGCCAGCATGTTTTGACGGCGTTCCCGCTTTCCGCGGTGGTAGGGAGAGGCGGAGATATTGAGAATCAACGATCCTCCCATACGCATGAGATCCTCGATGGGATCTACCGAGTAGAGCCTATTGCGCCAGAAGTGCTTGTCGTTCCATGCGTCTTCGCAAATTGTGAGAGCGAGATCTTCGCCTCCGAGCGAGTACAGCCGCTGGCATTCGGCCGGCGCAAAATAACGCTGCTCATCGAAAACGTCATAAAAGGGCAAGAGTCTCTTGGACTGGACAAACTCGACACGGCCCTGGCGGAGAAGAGCCGCGGAGTTGACAACTCGCTTCCCCGATCCGGGAGGGGCCGGAGTGACATAACCGCAAATAATGGCAAGTGGATGTTTCGCGGTAGCCGATGAGGCTATCTCCTCGATCGCCAAACCGGCGCGGGCAACGAACGAGGGTTTTTCCAAGAGGTCGGCGGGCGGGTACCCGCAGACCGCAAGCTCGGGAAAGATAGCCAAGTCCGCATTGGCCTCGGCAGCTTGACGGGCAAATTCTACAATCTTGTGAGTATTGCCCTTGAAATCCCCGACGGTGGGGTTGATCTGGGCTAAAGCGATCTTCACGCTCTTAGTGTAACCAAGTGCGGCGCACGCAGCCCCCTAGAGCCGTACAGGACTGCTCAGGAGCCGGTTCCGCTCGCCACCACGGTCAGCGTGCGGGCCAGGATTTTAATATCAAGCCAGACGCTCCAGTTTTCGATGTAGGCAGTGTCGAGCGAAATATAGCTGTCGAAGGAGGGGTCCTGCCGGGCCTGAACCTGCCACAGGCCGGTCATTCCGGGGAGAACAGCGAGCCGGCGCAGGTGGCTGAGCTCATACCGCTTCACCTCGCTGGCGATCGGGGGGCGGGGACCAACCATGCTCATGTCACCCCGCAATACATTGATGAACTGCGGCAACTCATCCAGAGAATACTTCCGCAGAAAGCGACCGACCCGGGTTACGCGCGGATCGTTGGCAACTTTGAAAAGGACGCCATCGCGTTCATTCATGTGCAGAATTTCCGCGCGGCGGCGCTCGGCGTCGACCGACATGGTCCGGAATTTGATGCAGCGAAAGATACGCCCCTTCTTACCTATCCGCTCGGAACAATAGAACAGCGGCCCCGGCGAGTCTAGGCGGATAGCGACTGCGATCACGGCGGCCAGCGGCGCGAGGGTTACGACCGCTAGCGAGGAGAGTACGACATCGATGACCCGCTTGAGGAAGAAACCCACGACGGGTACGTTTCCGCGATGCAACGGAATGGTGGGAAACTGGCCTATGTATTCGATGGGGCGATTCCAGGCCAGTCCATCGTAGAGCTCGGGAACGACGCGAATATCCACGCCAGCAGCGCGTGCATCGGTGACGATACGCTTGACGACACTCGACTCGCATGGTGCGGAGAGAAAGACTTCATCCGCAAAATGTTTTCGAGCGATTTCCAAAAGCTCGTCGATAGAGCCCAGCACATCTTCAGAGCCGGTAGGGGTCTCGGAATCGAACCCCGGGACCAGCACATATCCCTTGAAGACATATCCGAGATGGCGAATGCTTTCTAAATGGTGGCGCAGCGCCCGACCCACCCGGCCCGAGCCGACGATGATAATGTTGCGCCCTTCCAGCCCGCGCCCAAACCTCCGATACATCATCATCCGCCACAGGAAGCGGCGCGCACAAAGCAACAACGTCGTAACGAGAATAGTGATGAGCACAATTCCACGGGAGATGATCTCCCCATGCATCAAATAAAGCGCCCCGGACAAGAGCAGGCCTGCGGTCATGCAGGCCTGAACTGTAAGGCGTTGCTCGTGCAGAGTGTTGCGCATCTGCATCGGGCCATACAAATGATAGCGGCGATTGACAAGAATGAGAGAGAGGATGAACCAGACAAGAGCACCGATCAAGCTGGTGGGGTGACTGTGAAACATTGCATTGGTGCGATATGGCGAATCAGCCGCAAGGAACCCTTTGCCCAGCCAGCCACGAACCGCGATTACCAAAGCAACTAGGACGACAACTACATCGCCCAGCATCCACAGCACCTCGGTGAAGAGGCTCTTGCCTGTCGACGAACCGAATTTTCCAGCGACCGTCCTCCCTCCGCTATCGAAGTCTTCAGCGGGGGTGGGCGCAAAACGCTTTAACTGTTCCGATGTCGCCATGGGGGATCCGACACTACTGGCAGATGGAGAGCTTACCATTCACATATACTCCCCCAAAGGCACGATGGGGCAGTACACAAAGGATGTATGCAGTTCCCAAAAAGATCAATCGCCGAGTGGCTACTTCAGTACTCACAAACCGGGGGACGGCTTGTGGAATTTCCTTGCTGCGATCTATTGACTGGCCATCTCTGAGGTAAAGATGGCAGCCTCTTCCCTTTGGTTTTCTCTCCAAAAGGCCAATCACATAGAAATTCTCGATCGCCGTCGATTATTCATCGTGTGGCGCCACCTTTGCACTAAATAACTAGCGAAAAAATATCGAAAAGACCAATTACGCCTGAATCATAGCATCAGATCTTATTACTAGTATGTAAAGAAACGGTTGATTCACGTTTACTACTTGAAGACCCTTGATTTATAGACCCCTGATATACAGACCCATGATGCGATGGATTTATACAGGGAGCACAAGCTCGTCATATTCGAGAAACTGGCGGAGGACCTCATCTTCGGTATGCTTCATTTCCTCAGTGGTACCGAAAAACTGGGCCTTCCCTTGATATAGGAAGAGGACCCGATCCGCGAGGCGGGTCGCCAGGCGCATATCGTGGGTAACCACGATACTTGTGAGGCGGAGTTGGTGTTTGAGCTTTTGGATCAAACTGCTCAGGCGACGCCCCATGAGCGGGTCGACCATCGTCGTGGGCTCATCGTAGAGGATAGCCTCAGGCTGGGCTGCCAGCGCGCGAGCAATCGCGACCGAACGTTTCATCCCGGTGGACAAGTCGGAGGGCAGCAGGTCGGCCATATCGGATACGCCTACCATCTCAAGGAGCCCGTTCACCACTTGCTGAATCTGGTCTTCAAGAAATTCGCGGCGCTCACGTAGGGAAAAGGCCACATTTTCTCCAACCGACAGGGAGTCAAAGAGCGCCCCGTTTTGAAAGACCATGGTGACCTTCTTGCGCACCGCTTCCAATTGTTTCTCGTTGAAGTCAGTGATGTCCTGGCCGGCAACCAGAATCCGGCCTGAATCAGGCTTGAGAAACCCCATGATCTGCTGCAAAGAAACAGACTTCCCTACCCCCGAGCGACCAAGAATGCACAGGGTTTCGCCCGCCCCGATCGAGAAACTCACGTCGTCGAGAACGTGTATGTCGCCAAAGGACTTGGAGACGTGCTCAAAGGCAATATAAGGCGGATGGCTCTCTGCCTCGCGAGCCTCCGTTTTGGCTTCGCTCGCCGCCCGGTCGCCCACGATCTCGATCAGGGTGCCGGGAGGGATCTCGGTGACCGGTTCGGTGCCCTGGTCGTTGGGACGCTCGAAATCCGGGGGAATCGTCATGGAATTCAGATTAGTAGATACACCCGGCTTTGCCCAGGACTATCACGGCCTGGAAAAACGAAGGTGTGGACTACATTCGTTAGGGCCTCGCTGGTGGGCTCGGCGCGTTTTCCTCAGCCTGTATCGCAGCCACATCCCTTGGCGAGTTCAAGTTCTGGAACCAGCGGTGCAACGGGATGGGAGAAAAGCGGTGCAGGTCGGGGTAAGCCGTGGCGATCGATTCGATATCGAAGGTGTCGATGCATTGACCGGGAGGCGAGCAATCTTGAAGCGCCGCCGCAGTAACGGCCGACACAACTTTGTAGTCGCCAGCCGCCATCGATCGCGAGATGTGGGCACTCAAACCACGGTGGTATATCGCGCAGAGAGGTTGCGCCCGGCCATTGACTCTGGGAAAGGTTGCCCAGGCTCCGGTGATGGAGGCACGATGCAACATCCATTCGAGGAACTTCGCCGGCAAGAGAGGCAGGTCCACCGGAAGAAAAAGATTGAAGGGACAGGCGCTCGCGGCGAGAGCTGCCTCAATTCCACTGAGGGGACCGCAGCCGGGATGAATGTCGCCGATTACCGGGGCATAGGAGGCAAGGTCAGGCCGCGAGCCTGCCACGCGGGGGGCGCGGGACAACGAGAGTTGAGGCGTGCGGAGTTTATCCAGAGCAATCTCGACAAGGTGCAAGCCGGAGAGTTGGATCAGTGCTTTATCCGTGCCCATGCGAGTGCTGCGACCGCCGGCAAGGACAAAGCCTTCGACTCCATCGACGGCAAGCGGAATCACGGCTGGACGGTTTCGCGAGCCGGCGGCGGTCACTTAGAGCTTCTCAGGAGGTTCGATTCCGCCGAGGTCCTCGAAGAACAGAATGATCGACTCGATACCGCGATAAAAGTTTGCGATGTGGAATTTCTCGTTGGGTGCGTGGAGGCAGTCATCCGGCAAGCCAAAGCCCATCATCACGGTGGGAATTTTCAAATGATGCTCGAAGTCTCCTACGATAGGGATCGACCCCCCGCCGCGAATGAAGACCGTCTCCTGGCCGAAGACTCGATGCAGCGATCGAGTAGCAGCCTGAATATAGGGATTGGCGGTGCGGATGACGATGGGCTCGCCGGAATGAATCAGACGAAGACGCACTTCTACTCCTTTGGGTTGCAGTTGCTCGACATAGCTTTTCAGCTGTGCAAAGGCCTCTTGCCCCGTCATCTCCGGTACCAGGCGAAGAGAGATCTTGGCCGTTGCTTTGGCGGGAATCACGGTCTTCGCTCCGGCGCCGATAAAGCCGCCGGGCATGCCATGCACGTCAAGCGTGGGACGAGCCCAGGTGCGCTCAAGCACCGAGTATCCCGGCTCACCGGTGAGTTCAGCCGAACCGACCTCGGACGCACGGTAATGCTCTTCGTCAAAAGGAAGGCTCTTCCATGCCTTTAACTCCTCCGGGCTCGGAGCCACAACCTTGTCATAGAAACCGGGGATGAGGATGTGACCATTGCGGTCTTTGAGCGCAGCGATAATCTGGGCGAGCGCTACGAAGGGATTGGGAGCTACCCCGCCATAGATTCCCGAGTGCAGGTCGGTGCGCGCACCCCGGACTTCCAACTCCGTATAAATCATGCCACGCAGGCCCACGCAGAGCGTGGGAAGGCCGGGGGCAAACATTTCGGTATCGGAAACCAGGGCAAAATCGGCCTTGAGTTCCTCGGGATGCTCGCGAACAAACTGAGCGATGCCCTCACCGCCTACCTCTTCCTCGCCCTCAAGGATGACCCGCACGTTGAGGGGTAGCTTGCCGGAATGAGCATGAAATAAGGACTCCAGCGCTTTGATGTGCATATACATCTGGCCCTTGTCGTCTACTGCTCCTCGCGCATACAGGTTGCCGTTGCGCTCAGTTGGTTCGAAGGGCGGAGTATGCCATTCTTCGAGAGGATCGGGCGGCTGAACATCGTAGTGGCCATAGGCGAGACAGGTGGGCTTCCCCACCGCATGCAGCCAATCTCCATAGACCAGTGGATGGCCCGCAGTTTCGATCAATCGGACGTTGTTGAGCCCGATACGTGTCAGTTCCTGTGCGAGGGTTTCGGCCGCGCGACGGACATCCGCGGTGTGCTCCGGCAACGTGGAGACGGAGGGAATGCGCAGAAGCGACTTCAGCTCCTCCAGAAATCGGGTGTGCTGGCCGCGGGCAAAGTCGACAGCGGATGACATGACGTAGTTTCTCCTGCTCAAAAATATCGAAGGGCTGGGGGAATCAGAAGCGAGCGAGTTCGGCGATTGCCTGAAAGAAACGCTCCGGCTGGGGCAGGATCACGTTTTCCAAAATTGGCTGGTAGGCAACGAAGGTGTCCATACCGGCCACCCGTCTAACCGGCGCGTCCAAATCCTCGAAAAGCTCGTCGGCGATGCGCGCCGCGATTTCTGCACCATATCCCCAGCTCAACATGTCTTCATGCGCCACGATGACACGGCTCGTCTTTTTTACCGAGGTAGCAATCGCCTCCCAATCATAGGGGCTCAAGGTACGCAGGTCGATGACCTCGACGTCCAGTTGAAGCTCAGCCTTGACCCTGTGCGCTGCCTTGAGAACGCGTGGGACGGCCGCGCCATACGTAACGATCGTGAGGTCCTTACCCGAAAGCACAGTGTTTGCCTTACCGAAGGGGATAGCAAAATCCGGTCCGGGATAGGCCGCGCGGCCGAAGGCTTCGCGATACAGGCGCTTGTGCTCAAAAAAGAGCACCGGATCATCACAGCGTATTGCAGTTCGGAGCAGTCCATTGGCGTCGATTGCATTCGAGGGAAAGACCACCCGAATACCTGGGGTGTGCGTGAAGATGCTTTCCCCGGACTGCGAATGATAGATTGCGCCGCCGGCGTGGTAGCCTCCGATGGGCACGCGCACAACGGCGGGAGCGGAAAATGCACCATTGGAGCGCCAGCGGAGCACGCTCAGCTCATTACGCAGTTGATGCATTGCCGGCCAAATATAATCGAAAAACTGTATTTCGACGACAGGTTTGAGCCCGCGCACCGCCATGCCCAGCGCGCGACCCACAATATTCGCTTCGGCCAGCGGTGAATTGAAGACGCGGCTGGAGCCGAACTCCTTCTGCAGTCCAGCGGTCAGCTTAAAGACGCCTCCCTTTCCCTTCACCAGTCCCTGCTTCAAGTACTCCTCGCGGGTGCAGTCGGCAACGTCCTGTCCAAAGACAACGATGCGTGGATCGCGCCGCATCTCGTCGCGGAGGCAAAGGTTGATCAGGTCGGCCATCGTGCGCTCCTTCGCGTCCGGAGTCTCGGCCGGCGGGTGCGCGAAGCGATCGCTGGTGGGATCCAAATCCTCGGAGTAGACATGCCGGGTGATCGAGTTGATCTCGGGGATCGGGGCTCGCAGGGCCTTTTCGGCCGCCGCCGTGACTTCCTTGTCGACTGATTGCTCTAGCCGGTTGATGGCCTCGGCATCCAGGATGCCATCACGCAATAGGCGCATCTGGAACTTGGGCAGGGGATCGCGTAGAGCGTCGATCTGGCGCTCCTGTTCGGAGCGATAGGCCCGGTCATCGTCAGAAAGCGAATGTGAGTAGGGACGGACCACGTGGCCGTGAACGAAAGCGGGGCCTCGACCAGAACGGCAATGCTCTACCGCGCGCCGAAGCGCGTCATAGCTCTCGACCGGATCTGTGCCGTCTACTTCTGCAAAAAAGAAATTTGGGAATTTGGCCACGAGCGTCGAGATATTGCCGCCGGGAGTGTTCACTTCGACTGGAGAGGAAATGGCGTATCCGTTGTCTTCCACCAGGAACAGCACGGGCAGCTTCAGATTCGATGCCGAATTCATTGCCTCCCAGAACTCCCCTTCACTGGTGGAACCCTCTCCCAAAGAGACGAACACGACTTCGTCGCCGTGAAATTTCACATTCTTATAGGCGCTATAGTCATCATCGCGCCGGGCGGATGCTTCCGGGTGCCGGGAAAAGTATCTGCCCGCCTCGGCACAGCCGATCGCATGCAGGCATTGGGTGGTCACCGCCGAGGAAGTGCTCACGATGTTCAGGCGGGTGCTGCTCCAGTGGGACGGCATCTGCCGGCCTCCGCTAGCGGTGTCCGTTGCCGCACCCACGGCCTGGAGCAACTGCTCCTCCACCGTGTTGCCCAAGGTCAGACACAGTGCACGATCGCGATAGTAGGTGAAAAACCAATCGTATCCCGCTCTGAGAACCATGCCCGCGGCGACCAACAATGCTTCGTGGCCAGCGCCGGATATCTGAAAGAAGATCTTCTGCTGGCGCTTCAGCATGACCTCCCGATCGTCAAGCCGACGCGAGAGATACATGAGCCGGTAGATTTCGATTAATTGCTCAGGCTCCAGCCCGGAGTAGGCTTGGGCACTGACGCGTTCTCCAGTTGAAGTGGCCGTCTTGGTCATGCGGAACCCGATAGCTCCCCTAAAAATCGCCGGCCTGTCAGGGAACGACTGGGGATTGTAACGCGTTTCCCCGGAGCCTGCTATTAGCTTATAGGATGAGCGCCATCAGCCCAAAATCGGACTCTATAGGCCGGGTCGGAAATAGCGTCCGACCAGCCCACCCGAGGTAGCGGAACAACGATCCGGCACCTCATCGAAGCAGTATATTCGCAAGCAACATTGACCATGCTTTTCTCAGCATGGTCTAATCAGCCGGTTTGCTGCAGTTGCTATTCTCACCTCATGGAGGCCTTTGCCGGCCTTCCACGATCAGCAAGGACAGCAGTCATTTTGGAGGGATTTGAATGGTTCTGCGTTTTTTATCGGCCACTTTTATCGAACAGGGCGCCGGCACGGCCGGCCTTGGTAATGGTCCTCTTTTCCTCTGGATTTCTCTAGGCGTCGGGGTGCTCGGCCTTATCTTCGCATTGATTATGGCGAGATCGGTTCTGGCTTCCGACACCGGAACCCCGGAAATGCAGCTTATCTCGAACGCCATTCGTGAAGGCGCCGAAGCCTTCATGACGCGGCAATACACCACGATCGCCTTGTTGGCCGTGGCTCTCGCCGTCGCGCTCTTTCTTGGCTATAAAGCCTCTGCCTTTACCGCCCCGATGGCGAACAAGGTGGTCATCAGCTTTCTGATCGGCGCCCTGTGCTCCGGGCTTTCCGGATTCACCGGCATGTTCGTTTCGATCCGCACCAATATCCGAACCGCGAGCGCCGCCCGTTCGAGCCTGGGGCGTGCACTGAGGATCGCCTTGCACGGCGGCTCCGTGACCGGACTGGTGGTCATTTCGCTGTCGCTGCTCGGTGTCGGCACCCTCTTCTTTTTGTTCGGGGGGCTCAATGACCCGGCGCATGTGCCCTATCAACTCGTTGGCTTTGGCTTCGGTGCTTCGCTGGTGGCGCTTTTTGCCCAGTTGGGCGGGGGCATCTATACCAAAGCCGCCGACGTAGGCGCGGACCTGGTGGGCAAGGTCGAAGCGGGTATTCCAGAAGACGATCCACGCAATCCGGCGGTGATCGCGGACCTGGTCGGAGATAATGTGGGAGACTGCGCCGGCCGCGGCGCGGATATCTTTGAGTCCACGGCAGCGGAAAACGTGGGCGCGATGATCCTCGGGACCGCTCTCTACCCGGTCTTCGGCATCAAGGGCATCCTCTTTCCGCTAGTGGTGCAGGCGATCAACCTGGTGGCCAGCTTCATCGGCGTGGTGGCCGTACACAGCCGCGAAGATCAAGATCCCATGGACGCGCTCAATCGTGGCTATTACGTCACCACCCTGCTGGCTCTGGTGGGTTTTGCAGCCGCGGTCTACTACATGCTTCAGGGCCGGTGGTGGCTCCTGGCCGCGGGCGCGGTCGGCATCCTCATGTCCTTCCTCTTCGTTCGCATCACTGAGTATTACACCGAGACCCGCTACCGGCCGGTGCAATCGATCGCCACCGCCTCGCTCACCGGCCCCGCAACCAACATCATCAGCGGTCTCGCGGTCGGCATGGAGACGCCGGCCTTGCCAGTCGTCGTGATCGGCGCGGCTCTTCTGCTCAGTTACTACTTCGGCATAAAGGGCTTGGCCGACGCCGGAGTGGCCGACTATGCCAAGGGTATCTACGGTACAGCGATCGCAACCATGGGCATGCTATCCTCGGCCGCCTATATTCTGGCGATGGACACTTTCGGTCCGATTACCGACAACGCCGGCGGCATCATCGAAATGTCCGATCAGCCGCAGTCGGTGCGGGAAAAAACCGATAAGCTGGATGCGACCGGAAACACGACTAAAGCACTGACCAAAGGCTACGCCATCGGTTCAGCCGCTTTGGCCGCATTCTTGCTTTTCTCCGCTTACCTCGAAACCGTCCATAGCATCGTTGCGCAGCGTTTCGCCCAAGCCGGTGAGACGCTCTCGCCTTCCTGGAGCTTCAGCAACATCAACCTCGCCAGCGTGCCCGTCTTTGTCGGGGCCATGTTGGGAGCCATGCTGGTCTATCTCTTCTCATCCTTAGCCATCAAGGCCGTAGGCCGCGCAGCGCAGTTCATCATTGAGGATGTCCGCGCGCAGTTCCGGGAGAATCCGGGCATCATGAAAGGCACCTCGAAGCCGGATTACGGGCGTTGCGTGCGGATCGTCACCGGCGCCGCTCTCAAGGAGATGATTCTTCCCGGCGCTCTGGTCGTGCTCCTGCCCCTGGTGGTAGGTCTCCTGTTCAAAAATCTAAGCACAACCTTCCACATCAGCAGCCCTGGAGAATTGATCCCCATCCTTCACGGCAAACCTATCAATCTGGCTGGAGTTGAATCTGTCGCGGCACTGCTCATGGTGGGCACCATCAGCGGCATTATGATGGCCATGCTAATGAACAATGGCGGCGGAGCGTGGGACAACGCCAAAAAGTACATTGAAACCGGAGCCCACGGCGGAAAAGGCTCGGACGCACACAAGGCAGCGGTTGTCGGCGATACCGTGGGCGATCCCTTTAAGGATACGGCTGGACCTTCGCTGCACGTTCTGATCAAACTTCTGGCCACAGTGACCCTGGTGCTCGCACCCCTATTTTTGTGAGCTAGAAGCGATTTTGGTGGACTAGAAAGGTTCACCTCGAGTGACTAGGCGGCCTCAGAAGATCGAGGCCGCTTTTTTTGACCGAAAGTTGTCATGCGTTTTTTGATGCCACCCGCAAAATTTGTGAGAATTCCCTACCTGCGGAATGGTCTACACTCAGACTTGCCCATGGACCGGTTGATAGGAGCGCCGAACGAAGAAGAATCCGAGCTCTCTCCGGCTGCGCGCAAGATGCGGATGTTGAAAACGCTGGTATGCGGCAACCGCTATGAGCGAGCGGCGCGTGCAGCGGGGGCAACCGTAATTGCCGGGGTTGATGAAGTCGGCCGCGGAGCACTTTTCGGTCCGGTTGTGGCGGCAGCGGTAATCTTGCCTCCGGGCTGCCGCATTCGGGGGTTGCGCGATTCAAAGCAACTCATCGCTCGAGAACGAGAACGCCTGGCCCGGATTGTCGAGCGCCAAGCTCTCATGATCGCGATCGAGGAAGTGGATTCCCAGACAATAGACCGCGTGAATATCTACCAGGCAACCCGGATGGCAATGGCTGCGGCGGTTTGCCGTTTATCGCCTGCACCTGACCACTTGCTCATCGATGCAATGCGCCTCGATCTTCCCTGTGCTCAGACAAGCATCATTTACGGCGATTCCTTGAGCATCTCAATTGCAGCCGCTTCTGTGGTTGCTAAGGTCTACCGTGACCGCCGCATGTGTGAGTTGGACCGGGAGTATCCGGAATACGGCCTGCGCTTTCACAAGGGGTACGGCACGCCACGACACAAGCAAGCGCTGCTTACTCACGGGCCGTCCCCCCTCCACCGCAAAAGCTTCAGCCCGGTCGCGGAGTCTTCCCTGCCTTGGGATTGATGCGCTCGCCATTCGCTATTTAGCAGAGTGTTTGTGAAGAGGAGCATGACGTGACGAAGCGTCTGATGTGCATCACCGCTCATCCGGACGACGAGAGCGGGGGCTTTGCGGGAGCCCTGATGCAAGCGCACGCGCACGGCGCAGAGACGAGTGTAATTTGCTTGACCGACGGGCGCGCCGCGTCAAACCGGGGAAACGCGAGGAGCGAGCAAGAGTTGGCGGAGATGCGCCGGCGGGAGTTCGCAGCAGCACTACGGGTACTGGGTACGGACCATGGCGAGGTGCTCGATTACCCCGATGGAAAGCTGGTCCAGCAAAACTTCTCGGAGGTCACCGCGATATTGGTGGACCGCATACGCCGCTTCCGGCCACAGGTGATCATGACGTTCGGCGGCGATGGCAACGTGAATCTGCACGCCGACCACACGATGGTGTCGTTCTTTGCCACGGCGGCGTTCCATTGGGCTGGCCGCAGCGACTTCCTCCCGGAGCAGGCCGCCGGCCTTGCACATTATCGACCGCAGAAGCTCTACTACGCAGCACCGCTGTTTTTCGCTCACATGAGCGCCGGAGAAGCAAAGGAGATTGCCGTTACGCCTTATTCCCTGGTGCTTGAATTGGGTAGCTTGAAAGCCAAAAAGCTGGAGGCGTTCCTCGAGCACAAGTCTCAAGCGGCGATTTTGAACCAAGTGCGTGACGCGTTCAGCAGAACGGGGGAACAGGAGAGATATCTTTTGGTAGCAACGCGTGGACTGAAGTCCTCTGTGCCCGAAACGAATATGTTCGATGGAATCGAGGAGTAGTAAAAACAGCTCCGCACTCCGCAGCGAGAAGGCCTGCAGCTATGTTTGATCCGCCCACAGCGCCACCCCTCCGAGCAGACCATCTTCGTTCGAGATGATCTTGATGTTCGGACCGAGGTGGCTCTTTATGTCTTTGTTATTCCCTCCACCAATGTAGAGAGTGTCCCAATTGAACGTCGCGGCGGTCTGAGCGACCGCAAGCTGCAAGAGTTTATTCCAATGCTTTTTCCCGTATTTCTTGAGTCCTGACCGGCCTAAGTATCCCTCGTATGTCTTCTTTCGCCAGGGATGATGCCCCAATTCAAGCCCAGGGCAGAGGTGGCCGTCGGTGAAGAGCGCGGATCCCATTCCGGTTCCCAGAGTGAGCATGAGTTCCACTCCTTGGCCCCGAATCGCGGCATAGCCTTGCACAGCGGCATCATTTGCCACCCGAACCGGCTTTCGCCACATTCCCTCCAATGTTTTTTCCAGAGGAAAATCAGTCCACCGCGGATTGAGATTTGGAGCAGTGAGCGTTTTGCCATCTTTGATGACTCCGGGAAATCCGACGCTAACCCGATCAAACTCGCGCATCTTGGTCTTCATTTGATCCAGCGCCTGCAAAATCGCTTTTGGCGTGGCGGGTTGAGGCGTGGGCTCGCGAAACCGCTCTGTCAGGGGCTTGCCATCCGCGTCGAGCAACATCATCTTTACGCCGGTTCCCCCGACGTCAATCGCCAGGGTTACCAAGTGCGTTTTGCCGCCAGAACGTTGCTGGCCGTCGTTCACCGTCGCGGCTATGGACTTTCGGATCAGGATCTGCGGCGCCATAGAGTCTTCACCCAACAAAGTCTATTGCAACTGCATGGCATCGCGCACGATTTCCATCCCAAAAAACTCACGCAAGAAGTTTGTCCACCCGATAACCTGCTTCTTGCGCTTCTGCCAGAGCCCGTTGAAGCTGAATCTCCAGCATCTTGATTTTGGGAGCCTCGATTTCGAGGTTGCGGGCACGTGGCGATAGCGTAGATAGCTTTTCAACTGCTCTGTGCCGCGGCGCCGGGCTATTTTTCGCCTCACCGCTTGCCGCCAATGGCGCCGGCGCAACGCTTACCTTCCTGGCTATTTCGACCAGCCTCGGCAGCTGAATCCACCAGAGGAGTTGCTCATGGAGCTCTTTGCGAAAGTACAGATGTCCGAGCGCCTGATGAACATCGATCAGCCAGTGCACATCCGGATCCTGCCAGAAGGGCCGTGGATAACCGGCGACCGGCGCCTCCGAGCTTCGGCCCATGGTTTCAGACCGATCTTCAGACCGATCGAGGAAGACCGCTCTCACCCTCGCCGCCGACCGCCAGCCGTCGTCGTTCTGAACTCCCAACCGGGTGAAGGCGCGGGCGAGAGGCTCACGAAGCCGCAACTGCTCAAAGAGCGAGAGCGCCACTGTTCCAGGATTGTCGGGCGCAGGATTGTCGGACGCCGGATCGTCCGGCTCGAGAGCTTCGAGCCTGATCGATCGCGCTAGCGTGTCGAGCACACACCATGCCAAGACTGGACCCCACACCGCGGTCGCGCTCACGCGAGGGCTGGCACTGGGAAGAACCGCCCTGGCATCCGCAGGCCAGGGCTCGGAAAATTCAGATTCAAGGCCGGGCAGGCGCATCGCGCGGCGAGTCAACTCGCGAAGTGTAAGCCACAATTCCGCGGGATCCGTTTCCAGGCTGTTGCTCCGGCCCATCTTCTTCGAATAGATGCGATTGGCTTCTTTGAAAAACCGGGTGCTCGACTGCTCCAGATTGTGAAGAAACTCCGGAGGGGCGGAACCCGTCACCGGTTCCCTTAATATGCTCTCGGCTTGAGCTTCGCTCGCCATCCCAGCAAGGGTATGCAGCAGATCCGGCTCGAGGAGAGCGGTCAATGCGTCATGGAGCGGCGCGAGTTCGAGGGCGATCAGGGCTGCTTCCACGTTCTCTACGCCGCGCCCATTTAATGAGTCGCATAGCTGATCCCAACGATGATTCTCGTCAGCTCGCAGCTCCCGCCAATCGAGGAATACGTGGCATTGATATGCATGGAGATCTATCGACAAGCCATTCGACAGAAACTCCGAAGAACGCTCAAGATGCTCGAGGCCGCTTCTGGCATCGCGGAAGGCCAGAACGACATTCCCTTCACCCGAAAAGCCGAAAGCCTCCCCTATGGACCGCTGGCGCGAATGACCCGTGCTTTTGTCGACATAGGGGACCGATTGGTGAATCGATCCTCCGGTTTCCCCATAGCGGTTGTTGTAAATGATCAGTGCCCGCTGCTCTTCGTGCCGGTTGGAGTATGCGAAGACATTCTCATCGACTGATCCATCCCAGCGGTAGAAATCGTAAAGCAGAAAATTCCAACTTTCCGCAAAGACCCACCGCCGTGCGAGTAGAGGCGCGATCTCCCGCTCGTGCCGCTCGATCATGAAGGGCTCGGGGGTTTCGTGATAACGCGGCTTGCGGTACTCCATCCCATACTTTTCCGTAAACCCTTCGATCTGGCCATGGCCGAACATGGGGAGCCCGGGAAGCGTGGCCATCAAGGTAGCGACTCCAAAATATTTATCGCCATTTCCGAATTGATCAACTGCTGTTCGCTCATCAGGATTACTCATGAAGTTAACGTAACGCTTGAGAATTTCCGGATCGAATTCGATCGTGTTCCTGATCACACTTCGATATTTGGCATTGTCTTCGTCGCGGAGCATGATCATGAAAGCGCTGTTATAGACACGATGCATGCCCAGAGTGCGGACGAAGTATCCCTCCATGAGCCAGAAGGCCTCCGCCAAAAGCAATGTGCCCGGAACTTCCCGGGCAACCCTGTCAACGACCTCGCGCCAGAACTCCTCAGGCATGGCAGCATTAAACTGGGCATTGGAAATACTCGACTCGGCGCGAGATGGAATGGCGCCCCCGGTACCTGGCAAGGGGTACCATAGGCGCTGGAAATGACGCTTGGCTAGCGTCATTGCAGCATCGAAGCGAATGATCGGAAAGCGCCGTGCAACCTCGAGGATGGTCTGAATCACTTGCTCCCGTACAGCAGGGTTGAGGTAATCGAGTTGTGCTGTGTCGTTCCAGGGAAAGCTGGTCCCGTCATTGCCGTGGTAGACATAGCGCGTGCTGCCCGACCATCTGTCGCGGAGGCGAAAGATAACAGCCGCATCTGTTTGCTCATAATAGTGATCCTCAATTTGGATCTCGACTCTGCCGTCGCTCGATACATCGGGTCCTTGATAGCGATAGATCGGATACGGGACGTCGGAGCGGGAGATAAACCACTCCGGGTGTTCGATGACCCAAGGAGAATCGATGCCCATATGATTCGGAACCATGTCGCTCGCCAGGCGGATGCCGTGGGCATAGGCGCGGTCACGTAAATCGCCGTAGGCGGCTTCACCACCCAGATCTTCAGCAATCGAATATCTGTAAATCGAATATGCAGAGGCGACAGCATCCTGGTTGCCGCATAGCTTTTTGATGGTCTCTGAAGCCCGGCTACGCTCCCAAATGCCGATGAGCCAGAGGGCGTTCATGCCGCGACGGCCCAAGAGCGCAAGCTCTTCATCCGGAATCTGGTCCAGGCGATGAATGTGCCGGCCGTATTGCCGAGAGATCTGCTCGAGCCAGACGTAAGTACTCTTGGCGATGAGCACGGTTGTCGGCATCCACGCCTGATCAGGACTATAGCGCTCGTACTCCTGGGCCGATCCGGCAAACGTTGGCGCTTCGGCCTGTCCCGGTCTCAAGCGTCCAGCGGCAGTTCCCCCCGGGGGAGGATGAAAGTGCATCCAAATGGCGATGTCCTCTTCCCGAAGGACATCAATGGCCAGGATAAGGCGGTCTAAGGAGATACCGAGGAACGGGGCCCACTTCGCCTGAATGAATGCGAGCTGGCCGGTCAAGGACTCCGGCGAAGCCAGAGCAGGCGCACGCAGCAGATCGATGAGATTCCCTGTCCCCGGTCCAATGGCCGGCCGCGTCGCGAAGAATTCCCCTAACGCTCTGACGATCTCGGGGTAGGCTGTGGCCGCAGCCAGGTCTCGATCGTCAAAGAGCTCGGAGAATGGAGCAAAGGCGGGATTCACATTGGATAACCACAACAGAATCATTTCTTCGAACGCTATCTCGCGATGGGAAACTCCATCTGTCTTCCCGCGAAGCCATTCAAGCCCGGACTCCTGGTCCCGATAGACAGGAGTTGTCGGAAACTGATTCACGAAAGCAAGGAGCGTCCGATCGAGCGCCGGGCGGCCCAAGCGCGCTTCAAACCAGCGCAGTGCATCGGCGATCAGTGGAGGATCGATTCGCCGGCGATAAAACTCGAAAAGCGCATGGCTCAACTCGTCAATGAGTCCCATGGCATAGAGAGCAGCCGGACGAATTGCGCGTGATGCATCTTGCGCAATGTCTCGCATGTCATTCATGCGCTGAGCAAATTCGCGGCTTGCGGCCAGATTGGCAAAAATCACGTTGCCGGTAAAAGAAAACAGCGCTTGGCTGAATCGATAGTGGTCACGCGCTTCCCGCGATACGTGAAACTCCATCATGCACGCTTCCCCAAGAACATTCGTTCGATCGGCCAGTCATACGAAGAATCCACCAGCCTATCTCTCTCTTTGCTTATGATGCGGGGTTCTTGCGTTTCTGGAAAGGTTTAGGTTGCAGAAAAGCGGGTTAGCGGACTGTCGAACATGCCAGATCCAGCGTGCCACGCCACCGATTTATACATCCGGTCACGCCTCGCTTGCTGCATGGGACAAGTATTTCCGCACCTTTTGAGGCCAGAAGATCCGGTGAATGCATAAGGCTGGGGAAGAAGACTAGACCGAGCAGCGACAAAACCGCGCAGAATTGGCACGCTTATTGCGGTTCGCTACCACCGGAGCTGTCGGCTCTTTGATCGGTATGGACGTAGGCATTCGAGTAAACATGGGGCGCAACGCTCCGCTGCGATGCCTGATAGCAAAACTCAAAACCGATGAATAAGAGCCAGAGCGAAAGCGCGAGGCGGAGTTGGCGGTTTGGGATACGTGGAGCAACGCCACTGCCGAGCAACGCGCCTAGAATGCCTCCCATAGCGAGCTGCAATAACAATGGAGCGTCGAAGGAGCCGCCAATCATATGAATGCCGGTGCCGACGATAGAAAGGCCAAGACCAAAGCTTAGGTCAGTGCCCACCACTTGAGAGGCACTCAAGGTGGTGAGGCCGAGCAGTGCAACGGTACCCAAGGCTCCAGCGCCTGAAGAGGAAAAACCGACTTCAGCGCCGATGGGAAACATTAGCAAGCTCACCCACTTCCGCCGTTTGGGAGGCAAGCTCGATTGGTACGCGGTGGCGCGGGGCAGAGTCGTTGGGAAGAAATGGCGGTAGATATGCCATCCGGACGAGAAGACGATGATCGCTCCCAAAACGGCGTACAGAAACGATTTTGAACCGTGAGCAACGACGTGCGCGAAGAGGATTGAGCCCAGGATCACGCCAGGTAACCCACCTAACAGCATGTAGCCGAGTACACGATAGGAAACCTGCTTTCTCCACATTTGCACGGGCACGACAATCAACTTCACGACCGCGGAGTAGGCCAAGGCCGTACTCACCGCAACCTCCACCGGGATATGCAGAAAAAGAATCAGCAAGGGCGCCGTAATAGTGCCTGCACCCACTCCTGTGAGTGCGATGATCACGGCAATCACGAACCCGATCAGCACATCCATTGCGGACTACTCTCCAGAACTTCAGCTACTGGAAACTCTGACCTATGCGGGCTGAATGTGGATCCCACACTCTTGCTTACGTCCACCCCAACGGCCGGAACGTGGATCGTTTGGATCGAAGGGCAAACTAGTACAGGGTTCACATCCAATACTTGTGTAGCCTTTTTCGTAAAGCGGCAGCAGGGGAATGCTATTTAGGCCGGCATACTGCCACACGTCTTTGGCTGTCCACTCTGTGAGCGGGCTGATCTTGCGCAATTGCTTTCCCGAGGGCAGAGAGAACCGGTCGATGACCTGAAGTTGTGCCCGGCTCTTTGCCTGCTCTCTACGCAGCCCTGTGAACCACAACTGGTACTTCTCAAGCTCGCGGAAAAGCGGAGCGACCTTACGCAGTCCGCAGCAGCGCGACGGATCCGTTTGATGAAGAATTCCGAATTGCGCTTCTTGCTCGGCGACCGTCTGTTCCGGCAGAAGATTGATGAGGTTCAGGTTCCATGCGCGTGCCATGCGATCGCGATACTCGTATGTCTCGGCGAAATGGTACCCGGTATCCAGAAAAACTACTGGAACCGCTGGCACCAACTCCCTCACCAGATGCACGAGAACCATGTCTTCTGCCTGGAAGCTGCTGGTGACGCAAATGTTCTCAGCCATACCATCCACGTGCTCGCGAACCACTAACCGGACGACTTGCAACTTCTCATCGAAGGTCTGGGATGGAGCTAAAGCGGCGGTGCCGGTCTCGAGGGGCTCGCTTGTCATGGCTGCACCGTGTCGGTTTTTTCGGGGTCGGTTTCTTCAGGGCCCATTTCTTCAAGGCCCTTTTCTTCGGCAAGAATCCCCTTACTCCGCAGTGCGTTCAATACCGCGGTGAGCCTCTGATCTGCCTCATCTGGCGCGAATGAGAGCAACGGCTCCAGCCGCGGCTCGGCCATACCCACAGAAAAGACAGCGAGTTCGACTCCAAGCTTTGGATCCTGCTCCGGCACGTCCACCAAAGTAAAGACACCCACCCGTTCGAGACTGCGCCAAAGGTGTGAATCGCGAAGACGCGTTCTTACCACGGCGAGACCCGCGCCGATGAGCGCATCTTCAAGGGCAGCGGCCAATGCATCATCTGAAATGAGGAGTACGGAAGGGTGAGGCGCGGTTCCGGAGCGATCCTCTCGCTCTTCGCTCCCGGCAGTGGAAGCTTGAATCATGCCCCCAGCGGCGGTTGCGTTCGTATCGGCGTCTATGAGGATGAAGCTGCCAGTCGTACGATTCTGCTCATAGGGATCGAAGAAGATCGGGCGAAGAGTCTCAATTTCAACCAGCCCGATATCGTTCATCACAAGACGATTTACAGCTTCCTGTTCCAGAGTCTGTACGTTGACGCGATGCCGAATGGCGGTGACGCGCGCGCTCACATTTTGGGTCGCATGTTTCAGCAAATAGGTGCGCGCGCTGTCGAGCGGTTTTCCGTCAAACCATACCAGCGAGGCCGTGATGGCGCTGCCGCTCTCGGGCGGGTTATCGGCCGAGGCGATCAGATCACCCCGGCTGATGTCGAACTCATCTTCAAGGGTAACGGCAATCGATTGGGGAGCGTTAGCCTGCTCCAGATCACCATCGAAGGTGGAAATAGACGCGATGCGCGTGTGGCGGCCCGAGGGAAGAGCTACTACCCGGTCGCCAACGCGGACACTCCCTGCCGCAATCTGCCCAGCAAATCCGCGGAAGCTTTGCTGGGCATAATTCTGTCGCGGCCGAATGACGCGCTGGACAGGCAGGCGAAAACTCGTTCCATCGAGCTGATGCCGCGCAGGAACGCTTTCCAGGTGCTCAAGCAGAGTAGGACCTGAATACCAGGGAGTGCGGAGACTACGCTCGACAACATTGTCGCCATCGAGCGCGCTGAGAGGAATCGCCTTGACCTCCGCATTTCCCAGCTGCTCGACGAGGTCGGTGAATTCCTGCTCAATCCGCGCTAAAAACCTCGGAAGAGAAATCGACCATGTCCATCTTGTTGATGGCTGCAACCAGATGGCGAATCCCCAACAAAGACGTGATGTAAACATGGCGGCGGGACTGCTTGAGGATCCCTTTGCTCGCGTCGATAAGAATAATGGCGAGGTCGGCAGTGGAAGCCCCGGTGGCCATGTTGCGCGTGTATTGCTCGTGGCCCGGAGTATCGGCAATGATGAACTTTCGCCGTTCCGTCGAGAAGTAGCGATAGGCGACGTCGATCGTGATTCCCTGCTCCCGCTCGGCGCGCAATCCGTCTGTCAGCTGCGCGAAGTCGATCGACGTCTGGGCGGTTCCCGACTGCGTGTGGGTCACGGACCGTACGTGATCTTCATAGACATTTCGCGAATCGTAGAGCAGGCGTCCGATTAGAGTCGACTTGCCGTCGTCGACGCTGCCAGCCGTGCTTAGCCTCAACAGATCCTTCCGCTGCTCGGCAGCGAGAAACTGCGAAACCGAGAAGGAAGAGTCGTCAGCTTCCCCTGTCCGAGGGTTGAGGTCGCGAGGAGAACCGTAACCGGCACCCAAGGAAGCGCGACTCTTTTGGCCGGCGCCGTTCTCGGGCAAAACTTGCGATGGAATGGAAATGAGCGAGGGCATTAGAAATAGCCCTCACGTTTCTTGATCTCCATCGAGCCGTCCTGATCATGGTCAATCACGCGGTTAGCACGTTCCGAGGAGCGAAAGCCGACAAGCTCGGCGATAATTTTGGGGACAGTATCCGCGTCGGAGCGAATCGCCCCGGTGCATGGACTGCAGCCGAGCGAGCGCAGGCGCGATCGAACCCATTGCTCTTCCCCTGGCAAGCCCTTCACAAACGACTGCTCAACTGGGATCAGGCTGTCCCCGCGCACCAGCATTCGCCGCTCCTTGGCGAAGTAGAGCGGCACAATGGGAATCTCTTCCAGATGGATGTAGTGCCAAACATCCAGTTCGGTCCAGTTCGACAAAGGAAAAACCCGGATGCTCTCCGACGGTCCAATTCTGCTGTTGTAGATGTTCCAGAGCTCCGGGCGCTGATTCTTTGGGTCCCACTGGCCGGCGCGGTCACGAAAAGAAAAGATTCTCTCCTTGGCTCGCGACTTCTCTTCATCTCTACGGGCCCCGCCAAACGCGGCGTCAAAGCGGTGCTCTCGCAGGGCGTCAAGCAACGCCGTGGTCTTCAACAATCCGCAGCAGCGCTGGGTGCCAAGCGCGATTGGATTGGCTCCATTGGCGAGCGCCGCCTCATTCTTCCAAACGAGCAGGTCCACTCCGAGCTTCCTGGTATAGGCATCCCGGAAGGCGATCATCTCCTTGAACTTGTAGCCAGTGTCGACGTGCAAGAGCGGGAAAGGGATGGGACCGGGATAAAAGGCCTTTTGCGCGAGCCGCAACATCACAGAGGAATCTTTGCCGATCGAGTAGAGCATGACGGGCCGCTGAAACTCAGAGGCCACTTCGCGCAAGATATGGATGCTTTCCGCCTCCAGAAGGCGCAGATGGCTTAGCGGGGTTGGCGCTTGCGTGGAGTTCCTCGTAACTGCAACAGAAGATGCCATAGTCCTTCTTGAGAAGCGGTCGAGCCGCAGCTCTCTTAAGCAGAGCGGTCACTAGAAATAAAAAAACCCACTGACCGGGTTCCGGCAGTGGGCAAATTACTTTGAAACTTACTGGATAGCTCTCAATCGAGATCTATCAACAGAATCGACGCCCATGCCGAAGTTGGAAATGACAGCAACAACAGCTGCTGACCATTCGACAACACGGCATCGCGGACGCCAAGATCATGGCTTAACCATCTTATATTGCTAAGCTTTTGTCAATACCTGGGGCATCAAGAGAGCTCTCCGGCCGGAAAGAAGCGCCGATTGCAATCAGCCATGGAGGACCCGTCTAGAATCCGCCCCAGGATGAAACAGTATCAAACAGAGCAGACACGGGTTCGACCTCAGCGTGGTGGTTGACTTTCACGAGAAGCAGCGGCTATTCTCGGCAAATGGCAAACGACCAAATCCCCCGCATGGGCTGTTGTTGCAACAACATTTCATGCTGCTGCATCGGATTGGATTTGCCGCAAAGCGCCGCCTAGTTAACCGCGAGGCACGCAAACGAGTTCTTCAGACCCGCGCATCAGCCTAAAGGCGATTCGTGGGTTTTGTTTTTTGCGCATCAGCCCATCACGGATCCGAGCTGTCGTGACGGCCGCAATGACCACAGAAAGAGCCATGCGCAGAGCCATGCAATTGAAAAAGAGATTCATCCCAATCCGCACCACCCTAGTACCCGCCTTGCGGCGGCTCGCTCTGTGTTGTTGTTGATTCTTCGTCTTTTCGAGTGAGTCCCGCTTTCTTCGAACGCATTGTCCCCTGACTCCCCCCCATCCACTGTTTGAGTTTTTTGGGGCGACAGCGCTCAAGAACCAAATCCTCCTGAACCGGCCCTAGTTCCTCTGAGGAGAACCAATGTTGTCGATCGCCAATTTTTTCAAGAAGCCATCCATCGTACTGCTTTTGCTTCTCGTTCTGCCCTACGCGCACGGTCAAGTAGTCGGCGCATCCATTAGCGGTACGATTACCGACTCTGCGGGGGCAGCGATCGCCGGCGCCACGGTGACATTGCGCAACGTGGAGACGGGGAGTGAACGGACCCAAGCAACTGACCGCGACGGGCGCTATGCAGTGGTGTCGGTGCCAGTTGGAACTTACACTCTCAGGGTCCAAAAGGAAGGCTTCGCCACTCAGGAGAGAACCGGAATCGTGCTGACCGTCGGGCAGAGCGCGAAGGCCGACGTAGCCCTCGCGGTCGGCGCCGTAGAACAGGAAGTCACGGTCCAAGCAGTGCCGGATGCCGTCAACCTTTCGACCCAGGAAGTCTCCGGGCTTGTGAGCGAGCAGCAGGTAAAAGAGCTCCCGCTCAACGGGCGCAGCTTCGACGAGCTTATGCTGCTCAACCCCGCTACCGTCAACTACACCAGTGAGCGCTCCGGTGGAACGGGCACATCGAATTCGTCCGTAGGCAATATGTTTGTGGTCAGCGGCCACCGGCCTCAGGATAATCTCTTCCTTTTAAATGGTATTGAATACACGGGAGCATCGCTCATCAATATCACCCCAGGGGGCACGAGCGGCCAGTTGCTGGGAGTGGACGCGGTTCGGGAATTTAACGTGGTGAGTGACGCTTATGGCGCGGAGTATGGCAAGCGCACGGGGGCGCAAGTCAGCATCGTCACCGCGTCGGGCACCAACCAACTTCACGGCACGGCCTATGAATTCGCGCGCAATAGCGCACTCGATGCCCGCAATTATTTCGATCAAGCAAAGATTCCGGAGTTTCAACGGAACCAGTTTGGCGTGGCACTGGGGGGACCGATCCGCAAGAACACTCTCTTTCTGTTCGGCAACTATGAGGGGTACCGGCAAAATCTAGGGCTGAGCGATGTGACACTGGTCCCGGACAACGCATCACGCGCAGCCGCCGTGCCCTCCGTCGTGCCTCTCCTCAGCCTTTGGCCGGTGCAGAATGGCCCTGAGCTCGGTGGCGGTATCGCCGAGGCCTTCAGCGATCCTCTGCAGCACATCCGCGAAGATTTTGGCACCACGCGGCTGGATTGGAACATCGGCAATAAGAATCTCTTTTCCGCCATCTATACGATCGACGACAGCGCCGCGACCACGCCCAGCGCCGATCCCTACAGTTCCATCTTTGAAACACTACGGGAGCAGGTGCTCAGCGCGCAGGTACAACACATCTTTTCTCCAAACCTGATGAATATTGCGCGCATCGGCTTCTCCCGCGGCAGCTACTACTTCGACGGAATCGTTCCGGTCAACCTGCCGGGTTGGGTTGTGGGCAAACCGATTGGCGCAATCGTCATTTCTGGCAGCACGGCTTCGAATGGCTCCTCAGCAATTACTGGAGCGGGCACCAACACCGGGAGCAACAACACAACGACCCGCAATCTATTTACCTACGATGACCATATCTACTACACCCGCGGCCGCCATCAGGTCGAGATAGGAGGGTGGTTGCAGCGCGTTCAAGTCAACGACAACCTGGCACAGGACCAGTATGGGCAAGCCTCTTTCTCGACGTTAGCCACTTTTCTACAAGGAACAGTGGCTACCTTTACGGTCGTCCCGGCGCCGACAGAACTGGGATGGCGGACAACTGAGGGGGCCGGGTTTATTCAGGACACCATCAAGGTGACGCCCCGCCTTGAAGCGCGCGCGGGCATCCGGTTCGAATCTACAAACGGATGGAACGAGGCCGAAGACCGCGCCTCGAACTATCTCTTCACAAACGGCGTGATTGCGGCCAATCCCTTTACCGGGAACTCAGTGCTCACAATGAACCGCGCCAAGTTCCTTCCCGAACCGCGCGTGGGTTTCGCCTATGACGTCTTTGGAAACGGAAAGACCTCGATTCGGGGCGGCTTCGCCCTGCAACGCGCGTTGCTCGACAATCTCGACTACCGCACCGACCAGGCCGCGCCCTTCAATACGACACAAGTACTCAAGAATGTCGCCGTCGGCAGTCTTCAGATCACGCCGAACTCAGCGCCTCCGGCCGGCAGCCAAGTTTCGCCGAGCACTGTCCAGACTGACATCCAGACACCCACCCTGATCTCTTACACGTTGCGCGTGGAGCAAAGCCTATCTCGCGACACATCCTTCACTGCTGCATACATAGGCTCCCGTGGATACCACCAGATCCTGTCTGGGGATTTGAATGAGCCAATACCAACGACTCTTCCTAACGGATCGATCTACTTCCCCCCAAACGCACCCAAGGCCAACCCCGCGGTCTCGAATACCACCTCATGGTTCTCAGAAGGAGCTAGCTCCTACAACGGTGTGGAGGCGGACTTGCGATTTAGAGTGGGCCAGGGATTGACGGGACGAGTCGCTTACACGTATTCGAAGACCCTCGACGATGGATCCGCATGGAATACAAGCGTCAGCGGCAATACGCCTGCCTATGTGTCGTTCCCGCAAGATCCTGCTCTGGATTGGGGACCCGCGGCAACTGATGTGCGCCACGTCGCAGCGATCAACGGAAGCTATCAGCTCCCCTTCGGCCAAGGCAAGACATACTTAGCGCACTTAGACGGTCTGACCTCGAAAGCCGTCAGTGGATGGACCTGGAGCGTGATCTCGAATCTGCAAACCGGCTTCCCCTTCTCCCCGCAGTTGGGTTACAACCCCACTGGAAGTGGAGACAGCCGGAATCCGGTGCGGCCGAACGTAAATCCCGCGTTTCATGGCAACCTCTATCCTCGCACCGTGAACCAATACTTCAACCCTAACGCCTTTCTTGCGCCGGCAGCCGGAACCCTCGGCAACGCGGGCCGCGACTCGCTTACCGGGCCTGGCATCGCGGAACTGGATACATCCTTGCTAAAGGATACTTCGATCAGGGAGGGCCTCAAGGTGCAATTCCGAGCCGAGTTCTTTAACGTGCTGAACCACGCAAACTTCGCCACGCCAAATGCCATCGTCTATACCAACGGGCCGACGGCTACAACCTCAGGCCTGGCAACAACGCCAACTCTCTCGCCGACCGCGGGCGTGATCACCGCCACTTCAACTACGTCGCGGCAGATTCAGTTTGGTCTAAAGATCTTGTTCTAGCCGAGCCAATTTGTTTAGTTCTTAATCTATTAGTTGACACCGAACGGCCCTGTTGATAATCTCTGGAATAAGGAAGTCTTGGATGCCGCCAAAAAAATCAGCCACGCTCACCGAAGCTGAGTTGCGCTTGATGAAAATCCTTTGGACAAGAGGGGAATCGACTGTCGGCGAGTTGGTGGCAGCGCTGCCTAAAAAGAACTCCCTCGCCTACAACTCGGTACTGACGACGATCAGGATTCTGGAACAAAAGGGCTACGTGCAACATCGAAAGGAAGGGCGGGCTTTTTCTTATCTGGCAGTGATCCAGGAGACGGACGCCAGCGAGTCCGAGGTACGGCATGTTCTTCAGCGCTTTTTCGGCAACTCTCGGGAGCGCCTGCTACTCTCCCTGCTCGGGGGGGATGACATTACGCCTGAGGAGTTGACGCGTCTAAAAGACGCAATCGAACGGGCTGAGTGACGGGAGCGGAGCAATGGGAGTGAACTTGATGAACGTAATTCAGTTTGCCGTATTGGCGCCTGCGCAGTTTCTCGTCGCCGGCGTTTGGCAAGGCCTGCTGCTCACGGCGATGGCGTGGATTGGCCTGAAAGCCTTTCCGAAGCTTTCCCCAAGGAACCGCTTCATCCTCTGGCTGAATGTCTTCGTTTTGGCGGCGTTGCTTCCTTTTTTTGCAGCGTTCCGCACGCCGGCTCTGGTTCCGCTGTCCGATGCAGCTGCGACATCCATTAGGGTTCATCTTCTTTCGGCCGGTTGGGCAGAGGCCTTTGTGGGCCTATGGGTCGTCGCTTCCCTGCTCTCCCTCGCGCGCCTGTTCTGGAGTAGCTATTGTTTGTGGCTTCTATCGCGCACGGCTACTCCGATCCCGCCGGAGGCGCTGGATCCCGAGCTTCAATCTATTCTGGCGACGGCAGGGTCACGACCGACTGAAATCAGTCTCTCTTGCCGGGTTGACAGCCCGGTCGTGATCGGCTTTTTCCATCGCGTCGTCGTGATTCCCGAGTGGCTCTCGAAGAAACTTACGCAACCTGAGTTGAAACAAGTGCTCATTCATGAGCTTGCTCATTTGAAGCGGCGCGACGATTGGACCAATCTGCTGCAGAAGTTTTTTCGTGCTCTCTTTCCGCTCAATCCGGCTCTCATTCTCGCAGACCGGCAGCTTTGCCGGGAGCGGGAGATGGCTTGCGACGATGCCGTACTCGACGCCGCAGTAACCCCGCGCGCATATGCAACCTGCCTAGCGACATTGGCTGAAAAAAGAATATTGCGGCGTGCCGAGTCACTAGCGCCCGGCGCATGGAGAGGGCGGTCAGAGTTGGCGACGCGCGTACACCGTATCCTCGCGAATAATCGCAAGCTCAGCTCCCTCGGAACGAGTCCTGCCGTGGCTGCATTTTTGTTGGCTTTTCTATTCGCTGGCGTAGGCCTGGCGCGTTGTCCGCAGTTGGTCGCCTTCTCAGCCGCCAGCAATCCATTGCCCCAACTCATCGAAGCGCGCATTTCCCAACCGGCGGAATTCGAGCAAGCCTCGTTTCGCGAGGTCTCCTCTCCGCGAGAGCACGCGATTGGGCGCAGAACTCCTAAGCGCATGCTGAAGCATGAGACTCGCTCCCGTCAGTTGCAGCAAATCGAACAAGTCGAATTCTTGCACCCCACGAGGGATGCTTTTAATTTTCCGGTTGTTCTCACACTGTGGGAGCCCTTGACATCGCCCACATTGCCAGACGATCAATCCTCCCGGCCAGCGATAGCCATTTTCCAGTCACGCACGAGCTGGATCGTCATTCAGCTTTAACTTTTACTTTCTAACGAAGGAGTTATCATGCCCGAAACAACTAATTCATTAATAGCTAAAGGCAAGCACGTTGCGCTGCCCTTGGCTGCTTCCGCCGCTCTCGTGTGCGGCATCGCACTCTTTACTTCTCACCCCGTCCGCGCGGCCCTGTCTCCTACCGCGCCATCTACTGCGCCAGTGGAGCAGAGCAGCGTCTCTTCTCTCATGCAGTTCGATCAAGCCGTCGAAGCCGTCACCTCCCGAGTGAATCCCGCCGTGGTGAACATAGCCGTAACCGCCAATGCCCCGGAACAAGCGGATGAATCAGAGGGAGCGAGCGACCAGATGCAGCAGTTCTTCCAACAATTCTTTGGCCCGGGTCAAGGACAGGAAGAGGGACCGCAGCAACCCTGGCATCAACAGCGCCAAATTGACCACGGGATCGGTAGCGGCTTCATCATCTCGCCCGACGGGTACATCGTGACCAATGACCATGTTGTCGATGGGGCAATGCAGGTCCGGGTTACGCTGCACGACCGCAGAACGTTTCCGGCAAAGGTGATCGGCACGGACAAGCTCACCGATCTTGCGGTGATCAAAATCGATGCCTCTAATCTTCCAACTGTTCCTTGGGGAGACTCTAAGAAGTTAGAGCAGGGCGAGACCGTGCTCGCCTTTGGCAGTCCCTTTGGTTACCTCCATTTCTCTGTAACCCGCGGGATCGTCAGTGCGCTGGATCGGTCAAATCCTTACCCAGACGATGCGCGTAAGCCAGGGGGATACATCCAAACCGACGCGGCCATCAATCCGGGCAATTCCGGTGGTCCGCTGGTGAATGATCGTGGAGAAGTGGTAGGCATCAACACATTTCTCGTCTCCAATTCCGGATCATTCGCCGGCGCCGGCTTTGCTATTCCCAGCCAAATCGCCCGCCCCGTGGTTGCCACGCTGATCAAATACGGCAAGGTAAGTCATGGCTATCTGGGAATAGGAATCGGCGATGTGACGCCAGACAACGAGAAGTTTTTCCAGATGTCGAACAGCAGCGGCGCCGTTGTAACCGAGGTTACGCCTGACTCTCCGGCTAGTCGCGCCGGCTTGCATGTCGGAGACGTGATCACATCTCTAAACGGCCAGAAAGTGGATACGGCAAGCGACCTCCAGATGAGCCGTGAGCGATGCGGCCCCGGGCACTTCCGTGACCCTCGGGATCGAACGGGAGGGCAAGTCCATGACGGTCGAGACGAAGCTCGGTGACCTTCACGCAGCTCAAGGAGTGGTGGAAGCCTCGGACGAAAATGCTGGAAAAGGGGCCAAGTTGGGCATTGCAATTACCGACTTGACGCCCAGTGTGCGGCAACAACTGAACCTCCCCGACAATGTCCACGGAGTTGCCGTGCAAGAAGTGCGTCCGGCGAGCCCAGCGGACAACGCCGGGATTGCGCAAGGCGATGTGATTCTCCAATTCAATCGTCAGCCTGTCCAGTCCGCTGAGCAGTTCCGCGGGGATGTACAGAAGGTTCCCGCAGGACAAGACGTGATGCTCTTGGTCTGGTCAAATGGGGGCGCAACCTATCGCGTCTTGCACACCGCGGCACTCTCGAATGGAATGTAACACCGAGAGAAGCGTCTGATCCGATTGAATCTTTACCCCGGCATGGCAACGTGCCGGGGAATTTTTTTTGGGATCTTCCTCACAGATCCATACCTCCGGGAGGAATGCTCTATCGGTTGACCCGCACAAGGGTGAAACCGTCATATCCCTTACTGCCCACGGTTTGGATGGTTGTGGCCGTTACTCTGGGTTCGCCGGCCACCATCTCATGAAACCGTCGCACAGCCTGAACACTCGGATCTTCACTCTTGGAGTCGGCGAGGGCTCCGTCGCGCACAACATTGTCCACAACGATGATGGCGCCTGGGCAGGAAAGTTTGAGTGCCCACTCGAAGTAAATCGGAATGTTCGGCTTGTCGGCATCGATGAAAAACATGTCAAACGGGCCGCGTCCTTCTGTAGCAAGTTGCGGCAGCGTTTCGAGGGCCGATCCTAGGCGGAGGTCGATCACCCCATCCAAGCCGGCGGCCGCGAAACTCCGGCGGGCGACATGCGCGTGTTTTGGGTCGGCCTCGAGGGTGGTCACGCGACCACCGGCAGGCAATGCCCGCGCTAGACAAATTGTGCTATATCCTCCCAATGTGCCCAATTCGAGGACATTGCGCGCCCCTTGCAATTGCGCCAAAAGAAAGAGAAGCCTCCCCTGGGCGGGGGAGACACTGATCGATGGCAGACCGGCTGCGGCGCTGGCTTGGAGCGCAGCCTCTAGCGCCGGGTCAGCAGGTATAAGAAGATCCGCAACATACTGATCTACGGCGGTCCATTGCTCTTGCGACATGGAAAGTCCTCACTTTGCGGCGGCGATACGGCCGAGATTCCGCCCTGCCATCAAAATAACAGTATCGCGGCAAGATCCCAGCCGTCGATGGAAAGAAGAATTCCATCTCCGGAAATCAGCGCAAATAGACTTCGCCCCGCATCCCCGCTCTCAGCTTTCCATTGACCTTTCTGGTGAACGCACTACAGTAGCTGAGAGACGCGATGAGAACACCCTACAACCGAGTTGCGGGCAGCAGCCTAGATCGGCTTGGCGCTCTCAGCGACGGCATCTTCGCAGTGGCAATGACGCTTTTGGTCCTCGATCTGAATCTTCCTCTGAAGGAACTGATCCACAATAACGGCCAGCTCTGGCATGCCTTGGCCGGAATGTCGCCTCAATTCATCAGCTATGTAATGAGCTTCATAACTCTTGGTATTTTCTGGAATGGGCAGCAGGTACAGTTAAATTCCTTCTCACACAGCAACCGTCATCTTTCGTGGATACACATCGCATTTCTCTTTGCAGTTTCCATCATGCCGTTTTCCACGCGATTGCTGGCGGAGTTCATATCGCTCAAGGGCGCGCTTCTCTGCTATTGGGGTAATGTGCTGGTTCTTGGAATCATTCTCTATGCCAGTTGGCAATATGCTAAGAGCGCGGGGCTGTTGAAAGAAGATGTCACACAGGTTTTCGAATGCGCTGTGGAGCGAAGGATCATTGTCGCTCAGGCGCTCTATGCTGTTGGCGCATTGCTTTGCCTGATCAACAATTATCTAAGCATCGGTTTCATCGTTTTAGTACAGCTTAATTTCGCACTGGCGCCGCAAATCCCCTATCTTTCGGAGATTTGAACACGCCGAGGCCGAAGAGGTGCGCCCCCAAGCCTGCGGAGGCGCTCATCAAAGGCCTCCTGACGAGTTCGGGAAGATCATCTGCAACGTCCATCCGCAGGGCGAGCGCGGTGGCCGAGATGTGAATCCACGCCGGCTGATCAGAGAACTAAGCCGCGAACGTACCGCTTTAGACAAGCCAATTGTTGCTCCGACTTAAGTGATACCTTGCCGGATGTTGCTCCAAATAACTTGACAGACACCGATAACGACCACGATTCCGCCATAGAGCGCCCAGTGCTGGTCCCCCTCCATGAAGCTGCGGCGCATTGCGCCCCAGGCAAGATCGAGTCCTTGCAGGAACCAAATGCCTCCCATCAAGACCATCAAGACGCCAATGAGGCTGCTGATAACCCTCATGATTCGATTGAAAACTCGCATCAAAATGTACCTCCGTTTCTCTTCTTCGCGTTTTCAGAAAGAACGCGTGCATGTCTGTCCGCTGAGTTTGCTGGGGTAAACGGTCTTCATGGTACGATAAAAGTCGCGCCAGGTATCTGTTACACATGCCTCATCGAGTTCTCGTTTTGCGATCGATACGGCGTTATGTGGGGACGTAGTTCAGTTGGTTAGAACGCTGCCCTGTCACGGCAGAGGTCGCGGGTTCGAGCCCCGTCGTCCCCGCCATACATTCCAAAGATCTTAGAATCATATGGCGACCTACAGTGACAACCAAATCAGGGTCCGATAAAGGTCCAATAAGCCCGCTACTGACCTTGTTTGCGGGTATTTTTCTTCTACTCTTCTGACCCACGTTTGACACCATCATTCTTACAACCTTGCTCTGTGCGGCCCGCTTGTTCGAGTTCACTGCCTGTGTGTAAACATCCAGCGTGATCCGGCTGTTCGCGTGTCGTAAGAGCTCCTGAACGGTTTTGACATCCTCTCCGTTTGCCTTCAGCAATGTGCCGAAGGAGTGCCGGAAAGTATGCCAGCCGATGTTCTTGTGGATGCCAATTGCTTTCGCAACTGGCTTGATATGCCGCTTCATGAGGTTGTCCGGCCAATAGGGCTGCTTTCCCCTCATGGTCTCGCTGGCGAAGACGTAATCGTCGTCTGATCGCGTAAACACTCTGGCGACGCCAGCGCAGAAGATCCTCTGCCATATAGCTGTCCATGGGGACAGGTTTGGCGGAGGCTTCTGTCTTGCAGTTGCCTACAACCTGATGCCAGATCGAACGCGTCACACGAAGTTCCAGGTTCTCAAAATCGACATCGCTCCAGCGAAGCGCGAGCAGTTCGCTGACCCGAAGTCCGGTTGCCGCGTCGAGAAGAGCCAACGTGCGCTCTCGGACGGACAACTTGCTGAGAAGAAGTTGCAGTTCCGCCAATTCGAGAACGTCAGGCGTTCTCTCCCGTTTCGCGCTCTGGCGGACGAGCTTGATTGGGTTGCGTTCAACCCACTCGTACCGCATCGCGTGATGGAAGATTGCGCTCATGATATTCCGAATCTTCGCTCTCGTGCCCTTTGCCCGCTTGATGCTGTCCAGCCATTCTTCAACGGCGACTGACTTGACCTGATCGAGTCTGTGATCTCCCCAGCGAGGAAGAATCCAGACCTTCAGATAGCATTCGTATGCGGCTCGCGTCGAAAACGCCTTGCGTCCTTGATTCTCACCAACCAGCTCCTTGAGCCGGTAATGAGCGACCAGTTCGGCGATTGTCTTCGGCCCGCCTTCCGCATGCGGGGTTTGTTGGTTGGCGTCAATGCGCAACGCTTGAGCTGCTTTGAGTGCTGATGCTTCAGTCGGAGAGCTCTCGACCGTTCCGACGATGGCCTTCCGCTGTTTGCTCTTTCCGTCGGGTCCGATCTCCCGCCACCGAAATATCCAAACATCGGGCCCACTCTGCCGCTTTTCGCGTTGCACGCTTCCTTGCTGATACCGTGTTCGCCTTGACATGAATACTCCTTGTTAAGGCGCAACGGATGGCTGTCTTTAGCGTACCGCTGCGCGGGGCAGAGGTCGAGCGTGTTCCTCTCCGTTGCCTTGGTTTCGCGAATCTGGCGTCAGTCAGGTGCGCGCGAAGCTCTCGGTCGGCAGTTGCGACGGAATTCGTGGGAAGATGATGCTAGAAGGACCGTCTTGAGTGATCGAATTTCAGCTCGCGCGTTCCTGCCGATCCAGCCAAGCGTTCAGGTCGGATGCGCGGAAACGCCAGATTTTACCTACATGGGAGCCGTGAATCTCCCCGCGTCGTGCCAACTTCTGCAGGGTCTTGTGATGAATATCTAAGAGCTGTGCGGCCTGATGGCTGTTGAGGAGAGGTTCAAAATCAGGAATGCCGAATGAATGATTGTCGACTGAGCGAGGGGGGAATTTTGCGACCACCTGTGCCATTAGCGACCTCCTTTTCCACGAGAGTGCCCCAAAATTCCACAGGCGTCCAAGACCTTTTTCGTCAAGACTGATGCTCGACAGGCATCAGGAAGGCACATTCAGATATCCGCAGCACTTGAAAGGAACAACCAGATGCCTGACCACCTGAGATTGACACGAGAAGAGCTCTATAGCTTGGTCTGGTCCAAACCCATGACAGAAGTGGGACAGGATTTCCGAATATCCGACCGAGCAATGGCTAAAACCTGCGCCAGGAAACAGGTGCCGGTTCCGCCGCGCGGTTATTGGGCTAAGAAAAATGCAGGCAAGAGCGTGTCAAAAACTCCCCTCCCTGAGTTTGTCGTGAAACCTCAGAAGGAAAGAAAAGGCGCACTCACACCGGAACGACAAACGCCAGAGAGGCGAAAAGTCCGCAGCATGTTTGAAGAACGAAACCAGACGATTAAGAAAGCGCTCAAAGAATTTCGCAAGCCTCTTTCGGAAGCGATCGACTACACGGTGCGCATCGAGGAATGGCGATGCGACTACGGCTTCGGCCTCAATCCCTCCTATAATCCCTTGCACCCAGATAACGGGATATCGTACCTGTACGAAGGCCTTATAGCGAGAATCGGGACCTGGTTTTGAGCGGGGTGTTTCTTGAGCCCGCAAAGCTAAGACAGAAAAAAATTCAGGCTCGGCTCGTCCGGCAAGAGCACCTTGACAAGAAGATTATCGGAGAACATCTGCGGCGGTACGAGGAATCGCCACCGAAGTGGGTCGGAGGCTTTTCAAAGCTAAACCTCTCCATCTTGGCTTTTCTGGCAATTCCGGATGATGCGTTTGCGCTGATCCTGCAAAATGCAGCGGCTCACAAGATCAATTTCATGATCCTTCGGGGCCAAAAGCTGCGATACGGGCACGGGGATATTTACGGTTATTCCCTCCAGGAACAGCAAGAGGAGCAATGGTAGACCCGTTTGACGGTTGGAGAAGATTTGATCTAACCGTCTGATCTTTGGCAGTATTGGCTCAAGGGTAATGGTGCGCATTGCGATTCAGAGTCTCCCCCACTCTTCGCATCGCTACCGGATTGCTCCTGGCTGTCCTGTTGGGTGTTGTTGGATATCACGTCCTCCATTGGAGGATTCCGGGCTCCTCAGAGGCGTTGCTGGAACAAGCCGACGAGAAGTCGTGGGTCAACAACTGGATCGCTGCAGAACCCCTCTACCGACAAGCCGAACTTGGATTCATTCGGAATCATGAGCCATCGAAGGCTCTGTACGCGCACGTCAGCGAAATTCCCGCCCAGAGCGAATCCTCGATTAGTGTTCCGGCCCAGCTTGCGGAACTGACAGCGGATCTTTCTCTACCGCAAGCCCAGGACCCTGAGACAAGACTTCGCATCCTGACGATCCTTGGGATGCTGGAAGTGAATTACGACTCCGCGATGGCACGAGCCACGTGGGCACAGGTCGAAGCTCTCGCAAGGCAACGGCATCACTACTTGCTCGCCTCCAGGGCAATTGGCGAGCAAGGGATCGCGGCATTCCTTCTGGGAGACATTGCCACCGCGAAGAAGAACGTCGTCAAGGCATGGACCGTGGCCAAGGTTGCTGATCCTGCTGCTCACATTCGATACGCGAGTGTCTACGGCACTGGTTTGGTCGAACTGCAAAAGTACGGCGAAGCTCTTGGACCGCTCGACGAGGCAATTAAGGTGTCGAAGGACAAGCCGGATGTTGCGTATCCGACCATCGCAATCAATGCAAAGATCGAAGCTTTGAGCGGGCTGGGGCGCAATCAAGAAGCACTGGCATTGGCTTCGGAGGCGATGCAACGAGCGTCCAATTACCACCTGGCCGGACATCTCTATGAGCTCTATCAAGCCCGAGCTGGTGTCTACGGGCGGATGGGCCAATGGGATCGAGCGGCAACTGATTACTCTCGCGCCATCCAATATGCGAAACAGTTGTCGTATTGGCGAGGTGTCACTCAGGCGGATGGGCTACTGGCCAAGGCAAACCTGCAACAGGGCGAGTTGCAGCCCGCTCTCGCAGCCGTCGACGAAGCAATTGAAGCCAACAAACAGATTCCCGATGAACTCTATTTTGTGCCGCGGAATCTCGCGATAAAAGCAGAGATTCTGGCGAAACTTGGAGATGCCAAAAGCTTCGGATGAACTCTACCAGAAGAGTACGGATCTCATCGATGCACTCTTGTCGAAAGTGCCGACACCGACTGTGGAGCGTCAACTGCTCGGGCAATTGAGCGAAGTGTATGCCGGATATTTTGCCTCGCTGAGCAACCGAGGCAAGAACAGTGAGGCATTCCGAGCAATCGAGCGTGCACGAGGCCGAGTCGAAGCGCAGGCGCTTGAGGATCACGAACCAGTCGCACCCCACGAGCCGACGACTGCGGAGAAGCTTCTCACGAATCTCAATTTGCGATTGCTGGATACCGACGACGTTGGGTCAAGACAGAACATTCTGCAAACGATTTACGACACCGAACAACAGATCAATCCGAATTTCAAACCGGACCATTTCTCGACGGAGCCGGTGGACTTGAGCGAGTTGCAAAGTGACCTCGGCCCGTCGGAACTCATGTTGGAGTACGTCTTGGACGAGCCAAATTCGTACGTGCTCGCGATTACCAGGACCGACTGTGAAGCGATACACGTTAAAGGCAAAGTCGGAATTGGAGAGAGAGGCTGCGGATTATCGATCCGGAGGTGATAAAGCAGAAGGCGGACGATGGGTTGGCGCAGCAGCTATTCAACGACTTGGTCAAACCAGTTTCGGCATACAGGCAAGAGCAATCGATCATCGTGGTGCCCGATGGAAAGCTTCATCTACTGCCGTTCTCGGCCTTGTCGGATGGGGGCCAGTACGTGCTGACTTCTCATTTGGTAACGGTGGTTCCATCAGGGACCGTGTTCCACATCCTCCGGCATCGCGAGCAGCATTTGGCTGTCGAGCCAATGCCGTATCTGGGAGTGGCCGCCTGGACAATTAACAAGCCGAAAAAGACGCTGTTCTCCGGCATTCTGCGTGGCTGCTTCGGGTCCGGAGAGAAGTGAACTGATTGCGTTGCCTGAAAGCCGACATGAAGTCGAATCGATCGCCTCTGATCTTCCAAAGCCAGATACGGTGCTCTTGGGAAGCGCTGCGACGGAAACGCAATTCAAGCGTCTGCCGCTCAGCCAGTACAACGTTTTGCATTTGGCACTTCATGGCTACGCCGATATGGAGTACTCGGATCGCTCGGCTCTCGTATTTGCCCCAGAAGAGCACGGACCAGATGACGGACTCCTCCAGATTCGCGAGATTCGCAGTCTTCCGCTGAAGGCAAACCTCGTGACCCTATCCGCGTGTGACACAGGCGTGGGGCCGGTTGGCGAAGAGGGAGTTGCCAACATCGTGAATGCCTTCGTCGAAGCCGGCGCACAAACAGTTGTGTCCACGCTTTGGGAACTTGAAGACCATGCCACGGCTCATCTGATGACTGTCTTCTACGAGCATCTTGGACGCGCTGAGGAGAAAGGACAATCGCTGAGAGAGGCACAGCTTCAGATGATCGCATCGGGCGACCCGCCCTACTTCTGGGCCGGTTTCGAGGTCGTTGGTGACCCGACCGGCAGCCTGTTCAATAAATCCAATCTGAATTCGACCGCCAGGAGAAACCAATGATTCCAGATCGACCCAGAATGAAGCTCAGTCGGCCGAACTCTCTCTGCTGATCAGCGAAAGAAGGTGCTAGATCGCGTTCTCGCCGCGCTGCAAAAGCGATTCTATGCGCCGGAGAAATTGAACGGGGACTGGCAAGCCGCAGTGGAGCGGCATCGACCATTGATTGAATCAGCGAATACGCCAGCCGATTTTGAGAAGGAAGTCAGCGATCTCTTGAAGGAACTGCAAACGTCGCATCTCGGATTCTTCCATCGCAGTGCACGAAGGGCATCAAGTCGTGCAGCGCTGAGCGCAACCTACCTGGAAGATGAGACGGAGTTTGGCAAGCGCTGGATCTTTCAAGATGTACACGCCGGTGGCGCAGCGTCTGCTGCTGGTATCGAGCCAGGCGATATTCTCCTGAGCGTCGATGATCAAGACATCGTCCCGCCAGAGCATCCAGTTTTCACGATGGGCGAGAAGACAAGCGTAGAGGTGGTCGGAGCGGATGAGAAGAAGCGCAAGGTAATCGTTGATGTGGCCCGCCCAAAAGGGAAAAAGCTACATTTCGTCGAACCGAAGTTGGTTGAGGCGCGGCATTTGAATGATGGTGTGGGATATCTGAAGATCGCCATGTTTCCTGGGCTCGTCGGAGTTGAGGTAGCAAACGAAATCTCCCGGTCTCTTGCAGCGTTGGGAGAAATAGACAGCCTGGTAATCGATCTCCGTGGGAATACCGGTGGAGGGATTGGGGCTCTACGAGTAATGAGCCTGCTAACGCCAACCAAAATTCCAGTCGGGTTCGCGCTCGCAAAGGACCGAGTAACGCCAAACCTGGACACGGCAAAGCACAGCTTTCGCCGGTTCGACAGCATTCCGGAATCCAAGAGTTCTCTATGGTTGCTCGCTGCCAAGTTCGGCCCAGCGATGTTGTCGAAGTCGCCGATCGTACTTGAGGCGGAAGGACTCGGGGCAAAGAAATTTCATGGCAGGGTCGTGGTTCTCGTTGATCGGCATACAGCGAGCGCTGCTGAGATGATCGTTGCATTTGTTCGAGAGAACAAGCTCGCGACGATTGTGGGCGAGCCAACGGCCGGCCGGTTGCTGTCTGCGACCTCTGTGAAAGTCGGAGAAGGGTACAGATTGGCTCTGCCCACGGGAGCCTACTACACATGGAAAGGATCAGTTCTTGAAGGGACACCCATCGAGCCGGACGAACTTGTTGAATTCGACTGGAGAGAGCGGAGAGGCGGAGTGGATGCGCAACTGAAGAGGGCGATTGAATCTCTAAGAAGTGGAAGTTTGGCACAAGCCAGTTGAGGTGCAGCAGTGCAGCATTAATCCGCTCTCTTGCCAGAGAACGAAGTCAATTGTCGACGTCGTCGGCAGTTGGAAAGTTGGATGAAGATCGACCTTGTAAAGATCTTTGAGGCTCTGTGTCATCGACCGCATGGCAACGGACAATGACGCTATGCGGCGGTCATCTTTTTCAACTCTCCCTTGATTTGGTTGACAAAGATATCTTCGTTGGACGAGTCCAATGGGGTGAGGCGGAAATGAGGATGTGGTCTCCGTTGCGGACGAAAGTATTTTCGCAGTTGTGGGTGAACGGAGTTGGAGCAAAAACCGCTTAGACGAAGGTTGGTGCCCATGTCGTCGATCAGACCCACGAAGGCTCGACCGAGGCCTTTCTGAAGATTGCCAGCGTAGAACTTGCATTCATATCCAGCCACCAAGCTTGCCGATGAAGGGTCGTCCGGCTGTTGCCTGCATTTGTCAGCCTCGTCCTTACGCATGATGCACACATCTAATTCATGCGTCATTCCGCTTGCGCCGCGAAACTCAACGCCCGCATGGATTTCGAAAGCTTCACCATTGATACTGAATTCCGCATATCCATAGTTTCGCGCCGCGGAATGAATCTGTCCCGGAGCCCCACGAAAGATGAAAGGCACTGGTGTACCTGATATACCTCGCAAGATCGGCGTTGAGCCCAGTTCACGAACAGCTCGTAGGCAAAGGCCGAACACATATGCCTCATACGCCTTCTCTTCAACTGGGCGAACGAGTTGATATTGACCGACACCTAGCGGGTGATCGAGGAGATTGTCGATCGCGGTTTCAAGATCATTCAGAGTCGCCATAATCAAACCTCAAAATCTAACAAGCCTTTCAGCTGCGTCAGATTGTCCCGTTGCTTCTCGATCTGAGTAACATCAATCTCTCGAAGCTCGAACATTTCCTGATTGGGTTCGGAGATCTGCGTTTCCGTTCGCAGTTCAATCTCAATTCGTTTTCGCTGGCCCATACTCTCAATGGCAGCCTCGCCGCTGTGGCCTTCGACGGCTTGCCAACGACTTCGAGGTGGCCGTGTAATGCCTACTTCTGTCGCGGCCATGTTCTTGACGCAGGAATCAATAAAGAGAGGCTGCTCCACAAAATAGGCCTTCAGCGCATCAAGGGCGACTAGTGAGGCTTCCTCGTAGCTGTACGGAACCGTTCTTCTATACGAACGGCTTCGCTTTCGGCGTTGCCCCACCTGCTGAGTTTCATCGACGTCTTTTCCGGCGTCGACGACAGCCTGAATGTGCGTCGCCAACTGTCCATCGCGCTTTCGGAGATGGTTCATTAGCACTTCAAAAGCCTGCTGCGGGGTGTACTCATTGGCAGCCATAATTCATTCACCTCTGCTCAGCTTGTCTTTTGTGAGAACTCCACCAGGAGCGCATCTAGATCGGCTTTGGTGCGTTCGAGAATCGACTTGAAGCACGGGTCGCAATACCGCTTGTAGTTGCTGAAGCTGCCGCCGAGCTGGGGGATTTCGTAGCACGCCGTCCCCTTGGGAATGCGTTCCTCGCAGCGCTTGCATTTGCTAGTTCCGTCGGGGACAGTCTTCCTTGGCGTGCCAAGCGTGCTGCCGATCAGCGACGGGATTTTTCCTTTAGGATTGCCGCTTTTCATATTCGCTCTGCGCTTTCTTGAGACGACGGACCAGGGATTGCAAAATATCATCCAGCGAATCTAGGACGACCTTAAATTCTTCCACGGAGCAGTTTTGCCGCTCCTTGCCCAAACGTTTGTTGATTTCGTGGTTGACCATCATCACCGCGGCCACGAAATTACTCCGTCCCGTGATGCCTAGGGACGTGTACTTGTAAGGAATCTCCCGCCCCTCCATGCCGAGCTGGGCATGGTTGAGCAGTATTTTGGCCAGGCGGTGTCCCTGTTCGCCAACGCGCTTTCGGGCCTCTTCCAGCGCACGTTGCGGCTGAACGGGAAAGCTCTCGGCCGCTGGCCGTTTCACCATCCCGCCTGGCTTGGACCGCTTCACGATTTCCTCCGCCTGACTCGGATCAAGTCCTAGCAACTTCATCCTCTCCCGCAGATCGGCGACGATCTGCTGATCCTCGATCGAAGTGAAATCCTCTTCCCAGAGGCTGTCCACAATCTCGCCGCTGACCACTACCGCGCTTTCGTTCGGGGACAGGCGGGAATCGCCCGCGCGCACGTTGACGGGCAGCTCCGGCTCCTCGCCGCCGATCACCTTATCCCAGAAGGCTTCATCGTCGCGCTCGAACTGCTTGAACTCCTTGAGGCGTTGATCGAGGTTCATACCGAGGTGGGTGACGATGTGGCCCAGGTTGTCTGGATGTGTGGGATCGTTCTGAACCACGACGCGCATGATGCGGCCTACAAACTGGATGTAAGGGGCAAGCGAGCGAAAAGGCCGGAAAATCGCGGCTACGCTCAGGTGCGGATGGTCAAAGCCCTCGCCCAGCATCGACACTTGGATAATGCAGTCGAGTGTGCCGTTGCGTAGTGCCGCTAGCA
The DNA here is from genome assembly GCA_963746665.1 of uncultured Acidobacteriaceae bacterium. Classification (GTDB taxonomy): domain Bacteria; phylum Acidobacteriota; class Terriglobia; order Terriglobales; family Acidobacteriaceae; genus PALSA-350. The sequence continues at coordinate 455,986 of CAVVBW010000004.1, forward strand.
CCTTTTTCTGCTCCTCCGGCTCCTGCTTGCTGTGGATGATGTCTGCCGTGTATCCGCGCTCCGCATAAAGCGAGCGAACATCGCGCGCATGATTGATGGTGCATGCGACGGCGATCAGCTGGTGGCGTGTACCGGTTTGTCGCATCTCCTCTAGCTTTTCCAAACTAGCGTTGACGATGTGCTTATTGCAGAGGGGGGCCAGTGCCACGCCCCGGCTGAACCAATCCTCCTCCTTCAATTTAAAGACCTCGTCGAGCGTATATTTGCGTCCGCGCTCGTCCGTGAAGCTCAACTCGATCTCGGACGGAGCGACATAACTGGCTTTTAGGCGCTTGATGTAGCCTTTGAGCGTTGCGCTGCGGAATGAGTAGCGGTAAACCAAATCGCCGTCGATCTCTTGGCGGTCGCTCCGGAACGGCGTCGCCGTGAGATGAATCACCTTGGCCGCGGGAAACCGCTCCAGCACCTTTTTCCAACTATCGGCGGCGCTGTGGTGTGCTTCGTCGATGATGACCATGTCAAAGAAATCATCGGGAAATTGCATCAGCCATTTCTCGATGGTCGTGGCGAGTTGCTGGATGTTGGTGATTACGACGTGGCATTTTGCCGCGACCGAAATGTTGCCGCTGTCAAGAGTGCAGGCCAGGGGCCCGGCTGCCATCTTTACATCGCTTAACACGCCTGCCTTGCGCCAGAAACACTTTACGCGATTGGTAATGTCCATCGCCTCGTAGAGGCCGTCTTTGATCGTGACGTTCGGAGCGATTACCAGCACACGGCCCCGGGCAATGCCGAAGGGTAGGAGCGAGGCTAGACCCGTCTTGCCGCACCCCACCGGGATCTGGAGGATGGCTTTGTTCTTGCCTGCGTGAAAGAACTCGAATACGCGGTCATAACCCTCCCGTTGCGGCTCGCGCAGGGAAGCATTCGAGGCGATATTGAAATCGACATCGGTGAAGAAGGTCTCGATCGGTTTGTTGCCCCTGACCCATCGGTCGAGCTGTTCCCGCTCAAACGTCCACTTCTTACCAACCTTGTTCGCCGGAATGCGCCCTTCGCGTGCCAACGTGTAGAGCACTGTCTTTCCGGCTCCGATATACGCCGCCGCTTCTTCGAGAGATAACCAGTTACCAGCCATTTGATTTATCATTTGATAGCATCTGATAGATAATGTCAAGAACATGGAGTTCGCAAGAAGAAGTTCGATCAAGATCCGAAGACTCGTCCCCAAAGCCAGCCTGTTAGCAAATCGAATTGACCTATTCTTAGAATATTCGCCTTATATTCGCCTATACTGTTTTTTATGTTTCGTGGCCCAATGACCGGCATCCATTCATTCGTCGTTGTCTGCAAGGGCTGTCAGCGGAACATCCCGGCACCCGTCGAGACCATGCCGGATTCCTGGATCATTGCCGATTGCCCCCTTTGCGGAGCGAGTCGTCGGTATCTACCCGCGGACATTTTCCAAGGCCGACTTTCCCACGAATTGTCGGAAAGAACCACCCAGGTCACAAACCAGCGGTGATACATGGGCGAGATGAAGCGGGCCATAGCGCGCGAGGAGCAGGAACGGACCAAGGCGATGGCAGAACAGAAACTCATGACAGACCGTTTCGCTTCAACTCTAGTAATTGCTGCGTCGATCATTGCGGCTGTAAGACTCGCAAGGGATCCGGACATCAGCAGACCGTCGCCCCGTCTGACATCAGTCGTTTCAGACAGCATTGGGCTGGCGAGGATGATTCTTGAAAGGATACTTCGCTAAATTTGGCGCGAATGTGGTAGCTCCCCCAATATCATTTACGCTGGTGACCATGAGGAGAAAGCCTAAGGCGTCATCGACCAAGACGATAGAAGTAAGGCGGGTCTATCGCAACGAGCAATGGACAGTCCACTACGGCACGCTCAAACCAGGACGAGGCCGCCCTGAATTGACGGCGCGGTTGTTCTCGGTACTCGGAGAAAAGCTCCCCTACGAGTGTCTGAACGCTGTAAAGAATCAATTGCGGAAAAGCGGGCTCACTCGTCAGGGCGTATACGTAGCGCACGATTCGATGGGTTGTGCTCGGTATATCGGGCGGGGCAACATCTTCTCACGGCTAGAAACGAGGCGCAAAGCTCAGGTCTTGGAGCTGAAGTATTTCTCATTCTACGTAGTGAAGGATAAGAAGCATGAACGTGAGATTGAAACGCTACTGATCCGCGCCGCTGGACCATTGCTGGAGTTCAACACCAAGAAGAAGACGATCACCATCAGCACTGGCAACATCCGCGACTACGAAGCCGGGACGCATTTCTTTGAGCGTCAATACAAGAAAGGTCGCACCGCTGGGAAGAAACTTAAAAGCTAAACATGACGCATCGCATCCGCTGTGGAATTGCCAAATGCGGTTTTTACTAGGAGTCGATCCTCGGGCGGCTTCCCGCGATGAACTCAGTCAAGTCTCTTCGAATCGTGGCGTCTCGGGTCATCAAAAGCTGTCTCAAATCTCCGAGCGAGTGCCCATTCGGTTCCGTTAGATTTTCAGATAACAAGAGAGCGCCTTCCCAAGCGGATCGTTCAATCTTGCCCTCTTTGAACTCATGGACATCTTCAAGGAACTCCCACATTGGAGAGTCGCTCTTAGAGATATTGAACGACTTGTCCAGAAGCGAGCAATTGCCCAAGAGGTTGATAAAAGACCTTGCGTCTATTGGCGATTCGAATTCATCCGGCGCAACAAGCTCTCTCTCTTCATCGGTTCCCTCAAAGTCAACCAATTTGGTTGCGATCTCTTCACCAACGAGTCGTCCCCACCAAGCGTCGGCAATCGTGTGGTCAACCTCAAGCTTGCCCCTCTTCTTCCGGCCGGTTCGCATGGGAATCGAGGAATAGTGCCACCGGTCTTTATCGAGCCGATGCCAAACCCACAGGAACGGATAGTACGCACTAACGCGTTTGCGGTCCCTGACAGAAATGTTGTTGACTTGCTCGGTGGCTTTGGTGGCAACACGGCCCATCAAACCTGACACCCCATTCTTGACCGTGGCTATTAGGCCGTCTGTTGAGCAATGCGTGAGATTTGAATGCAATGTGCTCAATTCGGCGGCAAAGTTTTCAAAGTTGCCAACTGCCCCATCTCCCCAGACGTTGGCCCACTGTGAGCCAAATACCCAGCGATCCAAGAATTCAATTGCTATTTCATTCAATTTCTTTTCCAAGCTGTCCCCGCCGACAACAGGCAGCGTGGGCGCCAAAGCATCGTAGCGGTCGAAGACAAGCCGGTACCAGGCGAGAAAGACAATGATTGCGTTGAAAGATCCTTGGTTTTCGATCAGATCTCGATCTTTGATCAGTTCTGCTCCATTCTTCAAACGAGGTTTCAGACTATTCCATGTAGAGGCAACTGCCGTCGCCATTGAGCGGACGATTTCTCCCTTGAGAAGATCCTTTGAGTCCAGCAAACTACCTTTGCGATTTTCAACGGACCAGATGAAAGAGATGAGTCGCACGATCTCGTCCGTCTCAAGTTTGAAACTGCTATCGCTTAATGCTGATTGCAACTCCTCCAAGCATTCGCCGGCGGCTTTGCCGTCAGTTTTCGCGGGAGTCCAGCCGACCTTTAGCCACGCTAACGTGATTTCTTCCCTTGTCAGGGTTCGTCCCGCAGTATTTAGGCGCGTAAAGATGTTGACAATAGCGTCGCTGTAATCGTCTTTTCCCCATTGCGGCGTCACTTCGAAAGACTCAATCTGAAGCGCATGAACGAAGCTGTTCGTCCTAATGTTCTCAACGACCTTCATGAACTCCGCGAGCGGGTCCAAGAGTTCGCGACACTTTTCCTCGGAAACGCTATGCTCAAGAAGCATGGGCTCCAAAAGCCTTTTGTACTCCCGTTCTGCCAGATCCTTCTGAACCATGTCCCAGAAGCGGGACAATCGGATAAAGCGTCCTGGGCATTCCTTTGAGGTTAGAAGCGGAAAGACGTAGTTTAGCGGCCGCTTCTCTGTCGATTGCCCTGCTACGGCATCGAGAACTACCCACTCAAGTATCTTCCCAGCCTCAATCTTTCGGACGACATCACCCTTTGCGAGCAGCTCAGCTTCGAACTTCTCCAAATCAATGCAAATTGAAGCCTTGGACCAATGACTGCTCGGACGTACACGGCGATCCTGTATGTCGAGAGCCCAATCAGCGTCATAGAGCTGAAAACCCCACTGATCTCCCCCCAAAGCCAAGATGAGGCTCTGAACGCGCTGCTGGCCGTCCAAGACCATTTGATACGTAGCCGGTTGCCCTAGAGCCGAAGTTGTCGATCCCTTGTCGTTGCCAGTTCGATCGACAATTTGCCAAAACGGTCGATGCGGAATGCCCTCATCGTGAGCAAAGCAATCGGGTTTCACCTCCCAGAGCAGGAGGGAACCAAACGGCCAGCCGCGGAATAAAGAGTCGATGAGCATCGTGACCTGACGCGGTGACCAAACGTATGGCCTTTGCAAATCCGGAATCACATATGTCGCATTGATCGTGGCCTTCTTGATGATTTCTGCAAGAGGCTCTCGCTTGGAGTCGTACTTGATACTCATTAGTGCTCCTCAGATAAGTGTGCTCGATGCGTAAGCAATTGGGAAATTGTAGAGATATCGAGTTTAGCGCAACCGCCCGTTGAGGCCTGTCGATGCGGACGGTGCTATTCCGGCTCGGCTTTGAGAGCGACATCGGCGTGTACGCAGCTGTTTCGCATACATCCGAGAGGCATTCGAGGCCACGCAGAATCCCAAATGCTGGCGGACGGTTCACGCATTTATCGCGTGAAGCGTCTTCGATATGTCGGGCTTTTCAGATATTGAGGGGTGCTCAAGTCACTTCATCATGGGTAGAAACTACTCTGGCCCTCGATCCGTGAATGTACGAGACTACGATCCCTCTTTGGTCGAAGCCATGCCCTGATTGGCGCGAGTCTACCCAGCCGTGATCATCACTGGGGATTGCTTTTGTTGCGAGTTCCGTGATCGGCAGTGCTGTGTGCCTGAACGCGATACGAATGGTGCTGCGCCATCGCAAAGGGGTTCTTTCCTTCCAGAACCGAATAGCCAACGTATCCAACCCACAGCATCGCTGCCAGCAGGCACCAGACAACAACTACGGGCTTCCAGGGAATGAGAATCAGCATGAGTCGACCTCCGGGGATTGAGAGCAACTTGCGACTCACTACCATTCTACCGCCGAAGCGTTTTATGTTCACGCCCGATAGAAGATTCGGAAGCACCTATCGGATGTCGAGCGGATAGTAGTACGAGGCTTGATCTTGCTCCCGCGTGGTCGACAAGAAATGAGGGCCGACCGCTGCGGATCGAAGGTCTAGCGTGACAGTGACCAATTCACGACTTCCATCGGCAACGGCTAGTCCGATGCCCTTTGCTACTGGATCGCTTCCAGATTGATCACGAGTCACGGCCACGACGTATTGCCCAGGAGTGCTGTAACGCGGGAGGACAACCGTCACCTTTACGAGGGCAGTCGGCAAGGAAACAGATTGCAACGGGGCAGGCTGATCGCCTCGATAAGAACCGGCATTGGACAAATCCAAAGTCTTTGAAACAACGGCGACATTTGGAGTTGGCTGAACCTCGCGTCGATCTGCGACCGGAAATCCATACGATCGTCGCAACAACCAGCACACAACAGGCAATGGCCGCAGTGAGTGCTACACGCCGAGTAGTTGTGGCTTTCTCATTTCTCATAGCCAGCAGTTTTCTCATGCAGAGAGGGCACGAGGCTGCATGATCTACTCGCGGATCGGAGAGGTTAATACTCCTGGATTTTCGAGCGAGATCGCGGAGAAACGAATCGTCGGGGTGCGGCCCTTGCGGAGCTTCGACTTGCCCTTCAAGAACTGACTCCTGCCGCTTTCGGTTGAACCATTCTTCGAAACGATCTTCGGCAGGTGGAGAGTCTGGCTTTCTCCACATCATTTTCTGCCTCCCCTGGATCGGGAAAGCTCGTTAAGCAACGTCTCTACTTCTCGGAAATATGCGCGTCGAACGACTGTGTGATCCATTTCAAGAGAATCGGCGATTTCTCGCCATGAATATCCCAACCAACGACGGTTCGCGATGGATCGAGCGAACGGCGACAAGCATTCCAAAAGCTCTCTCGCATAGAGCTGCTGTTCCGCGTCTGGTTGACATACAAGAAGGTTGTCAAAATCAGCCAGAGAACCCGACTGAACTTCGAATCGCCTCTTCGCTGCCTGCTGCTGTGCCCGGCGCTTGAGGGAACTCTTCATGCGCCATTGCAACTTCTCTACGGGGAAGTCAGCATGTCTCCCGGCGTAGTCCCGCGTGTTTTCAATCGCGTGATCCATGAGGTCGTGAGCCGCGTCGTGATCGTTCAGATAGGTCCATGCGTACAGGAGGGCATACGGCCAAGCTGCTTCAGCAGCGGCCGCCAGCTTCTGATCAGAAGCAAGGTGCCCGGTCGAGAAGGCCCAAGTCCATGTCAGCTCTTGCCAGATGCGACCTTTTGGGGGCATGAGGAATCACTGTCTACTCAAAAGTAGCCAAATCACGTCACAGTGTCAAAAAATGTCCCCTTCGCAAAAAAAATATCGCCTGCGACGCCCCAAACGGACTTCGAAAGTGCCTTTAAGTAGTAACGGAACCCGCCCTCGGAACGGATTAGCGCGGGTTGAGAAAGTGACACATTTCGTCAAAGGCAGCCAAGAGTATGAGCATCCCTCCCCCGCTCAGAAAGCTGCAATACGTGTTGGCCGTCGCCCGGGAGCTGCACTTCCGCAGAGCCGCCGAACGTCTCAACGTGTCGCAGCCATACATTAGCCGTCAGATCAAGGAATTTGAGGCAGATATTGGCTTCAATATCTTCCGGCGAGATCCCGTGTGCCTCACCGCATCCGGCCAGGAATTAGTGGTCAGGATCAGCGAGATGTTGAGTCGCCTGGACGCGGACTTCCGAATTGCCGTCGATGCGGCCAGAGCCGTTAACCAACGACAGGCAAAGGAGTTCACTATCGGCCACTGCGCCTGCACTTCCCCTCAGTTCCGGCGTCAAATTCGCGTCGTCCAGAAGGTCAGGTTCCCCAAACTTCGTATGCGATTCCGAATTCTGTCCGTCTTGGATATGTTCGACGCGCTTGAGTCTGGGCAGATACAAGTGGGCATCACATTCGCGCCACTCGGACGAGACGACTTGCGGCAAATCCCTCTGCGATCAGAGCGGCTGTGTGCCATCCTTCCACGGCGCAATCCTCTATCCGTTGAGTCGTCTCTCTCGTTGGCGGACCTGAGCAAGCGAGCCCTCGTAACGGCCGACTTCAGGCGCACTCATCCGGCACTGCATCAATGGCTGAATGAACAGTGTCTAGCTACCGGATTTCGTCCGGCTTTCGTGGAAGAAGTGACCTCTACTCAGGAGGCTACCGATCTAGTGCAAGAAGGCGTTGGGATTGCTTTGCTTCCTGAAGGTGTTTGCCGAAACGACACGCAGGATGTCTGTGTGATTCCAATCCGAGATCTCAAGCCGCTGGAATTGGTGCTCGTCTACCGCAGCAATTGCTCTCCGATTGCAGAAAGGATTGCGATTGGTATTGCTGATTCCATTCGCAGTGATGAATTGGCACGAACCGGCTAAAAAGTTTTGCTGCAAACAGACTCCACATTTGCCACGTAATGTCCTTCCATTCCCATCAGAGACCGAACGATAACCGGAAGGCATTGGCGATGACCAAAAAAGTCTTGGACAGAAAATTTGGGTGAGATCAATCTGTCCCCACGACTTGCTTGTGCGGGGTCGAATTCGCAGAAATGGAGCTCCCCATGAACCTCTCGCCCAAACAGCGAAAGTGGATCCGCAAATTGCCGAAATCAGTGTCAATCGCCACCATTCTAGTCTTAGTGCCCGTCGCCGCTTTGGCACAGAGCGGTTCACCGTTCGACACGGGCTTTACCTCTCTCCAAACCCTTTTCACTGGAACGGTCGCCAAAGTCGCAAGTCTGATTGCGATTGTCATCGGCGGTTATGGCTTCGCGCATGGTGAGCCTGGCGCGAAGAAAGCACTAGCCGGCGTTGCTGCAGGAACCGGGATTGCCGTTCTCGCTGCGAATGTACTGAGTTGGCTCTGGGGCGTGTAGATACATCGCCCAACCATCTTCAACCACCCATTACAGCGAGCACAGAGAGGGGCGTATGACAGACATGAAGCCACAAACACGACGGACAAACCGAGTCTTCAAGAGCCTGCATAAGCCCCTCACTTACCTGGGTGTCGAACGCACCCTGTTTTACTTCGTTTGCGTTGGTGCTGTCGGAGCTTTCAATCTCTTCAACTCCATTCTCGCCGGAATAGCCGTCTTCATAGGCGGATTCGCATTCGGTCAATGGGTCACGAACAGTGATCCCGCATTCTTACGAATTCTCGCCAGGTCCGAGCGTTACAAGGCCCGTTACGACGCCGCGAAACAAAGCGTTCCCCGCGTGGAGGTGATCTAATGCTGCGCCTCGACAAGGTCATCAAGCCGTGGAAGGAGAGCGCCGCTCTCAATGACCACATCAATCTTTACGGTTTCTGGAATGAGACTGCATTTCTCACGAAGTCTGGAGACCTCGGGATGGTCCTGCAAGTTCAGGGCGTCGACTATGAAAGCCTCGATACCGCGGGACAGGAGTACGCAGTGAAGCGGTTGGAATCCGCTCTCAAAGCTTTCGGGCAAGGCTTTCATGTCTACCAGTATCTTTTCAAGGCAAACCGTCCGGAAATCCCGTTTGCTAACTACGACGATCCAATAGTGGAGGCCGCTGTCGAACAGCGTCGCCGGTTCTTCGAATCGAAGCGCGACAACCTCTACCAGATCGAAATCTTCTACGTCGTCCTCCTTGAAGGCGCGCGATCGAAACGAGGGATTGGCACCGCCATTGCTCGTCTCTTCTCCGATCCATCAGGAGCCATCGGAGAACTTCAAGCCCAGTTCTCGAACAATAGTGTGAAGACACTGCTTCGGCTGCAGATTGAAACCGACCTGGCCAGGCTCGATCAACGCGTTCAAGCCTTCACTCGCCAGCTCGCTGATTTCGTAAAGATCACGCTCCTCGACCAGCAGGGACAATTCACGTTCCTCCGCCGCCTACTCAATTTCGACTCTTGGCGCATCGCCGGCAGGCCTCAAAGCACCCAGTTCCTTGACTACCAAGTGGTCAATTCGAATATCGAAGCCGAGCGCGACCACTTGCGAGTTGGGGATCACCAGGTCCGCATATTGACTATGAAAGAGGCCATCACAGAGACTCGGCCGCTGGTACTTGATTCACTGCTCAAGATTCCGGCAAACTTCATCGTTTGCACGGAGTGGACACCCCTACCGGCGAGCAAAGCACGAAAGGAAGTGAACAAACGGCGCCGGCATTTCAATATGTCGAAGACGGCCTTCGTTTCCCAGATGGGGAACGACGTCACGAAGACCAACCCGCGCGATGTGTTGGTGGATGAATCAAAACAGGCGGACATCGAGAATCTGGGCGATTGCCTGCGTGCCCTGGGAGACGGTCAGTCGCTTGGCGACTTCTCCCTCTCAATTGTTCTCTATGGCGACTCAAAGGCCCGAGTAGATGAGCTCGTCGGGGAGTTCGTCAGTGTGTTCACGAATGCCGACGGGAATCTGTTCACCGAGTCCTACAACCAGCTAAACGCATATTTCGCGACCGTACCGGGCAATTATGCCCTAAATCTGCGAAGGCTGTATCTGCTGAATAGCAACTACGCCGACCTCAGTTTTCTCTTTACCATCCTGCCAGGCGAAACACGCAATGCTCATCTCGGAGCCGAGTATCTGGCTGTGCTGGAGACGGACAATAGCACGCCATACTTTCTAAACCTGCATAACGGCGAGGTGGCCCATACGCTGATCCTCGGGATGACGGGATCGGGCAAAAGCTACTTTTGCAACTTCCTACTGCAGAACGCACAGAAGTACGCGCCACAAACCTACATCTTTGATATCGGCGGAAGTTTCCAGTCGCTCACAACGATCTTTGGCGGCTCATATCTGAATGTGGGCCAGGATGCGCGCGACTTCACGATCAATCCATTCTCGCTCGCTCCCACCAAGGAGAATACGCAATTCCTCTTCAGCTTCTTCCGTGTGTTGATTGAGGGGAACGGGCAGCGTTATCGGATGGATTTCAAGGAAGAGCGCAGGCTCTGGGATGCTATCGAGCGGATCTATGTGCTGGAGCCCGAACAGCGCACCGTTTCGAGCCTAGGCAACATCATCGGTGAACTGAAAGAGAGACTCCACAGGTGGACGAAAGCCGGTCAGTACGGGTTTCTGTTCGACAACCCGGAAGACACCCTCTCATTCAGTCAGTTTCAGACGTTCAACTTTGCTGGCTGGGGTGACGCGCCGGAGGTACTTGAACCACTACTGTTCTACGTCCTGCACAGGGCGTCGAACGAAATCGCCGATCCAAAGAAGCTGGCGACGTTCAAGATGTTTCTCCTAGATGAGGCGTGGCTGTTCATCAAGAACGAGACGATCCGCAACTACATCGTGTCCGCTCAGAAGACCTGGAGAAAACACAATGCCGCGATGATCCTTGCGACGCAATCGATCAAGGAGCTTGAGGAGTCAGGCATGCTGCAGATCGTCTCTGAGAGCTGTCCGACAAAGATATTCCTTGCCAACCCCGAAATGGATCGCAGCCTGTACCGTGAGGCATTTCATTTGAACGACACGGAACTGGACCTGATTGCCGGCCTGGTCCCACCAGGGCAGATGCTCATCCGGAAAGCGCAGACCTCCAAGAAAGTGCAGTTGAACGTCGATTCCGTCTCCCATTGGACCGCCACAAACAATGCGCGAGACAACCTTAAGAAGCGCGACTACTTCGAGCGTTTCGGCATTGCTGAAGGACTTCGCCGTCTCGCCCAAGATCACCCATTTCAACCTCGCAAGTTCGCCACGTCACCGACCAACATTAACCAATAAGGAGCCCTGCCATGAAACGCGTCATAGCCTTTGCAAACATTCTTGTGGTCTTCATCTCTGTGAACGCCGTGGCGCAGGAGTCGGCGCGCACGGTGCAGTATCACTCTCAGGACATTGTCCCGATCCGCGCGAAGTTGAAGTTCACTACGTTAATTGAAGTGCCGCCGACCGAAAAGATAATGGAGGCGGCGACAGGCGACAAAGAGTTCTGGATTGTGGATGTTGTTGGCAATTTCTGCTTCGTGCATCCTGCCAAGTCAGGAATCAACTCCAACCTGAACCTCATCACTGACAAGGGCAACATCTATAGCTTCACCCTTCAAGACATCTCCGGCCTCGCCAGACAATCCGGATTTGAAGGTGATTGTCCAGCCAGCCGATCAGTCCGCAATCGTCGCGGCCAGCGGCCCTCCTCAGTTTGTTCCTGCAACACAATTGGAGCAGTCGAAGCAGCAACTGGCTGCGGTGCAGACGCACATAACGCAGGCGGTCGACGAATACAAGAGCGCCTACCCGCTGAGTCTAAAGTTCGACTACGCGTTCAAAGCGAACGAAGCACCCTTCGACATTGAGTCGATATACCACGACGACAAGTTCACCTATATCAAAACCAGCGCGCCGGAGAAGTTCTCTGTCTATGAGATGAAGGACGGCAAGCCGGACCTAGTCAACTACGACCTGCGCGAAGGGACTTACATCATTCCGAAGGTGATGGATTCGGGCTACGTGGAACTCGGCAAGAAGCGCATGGAATTCTCTCGCAAGGGATAGTCAAACTCACACGAAAATGGGGCGGACAATGACTGAGACTACGATCAATGCGCAGCAGGCGGTTCCACCGGAGCCGGAACTCGTCAAAGACGTGCATGAGCCTAAGGGCGTTTTACGCAAGAATTTGAAGCCGTTCATTTATCTTGGCGCGGCGCTGCTCGTTATCCTCGCTGCCGTATTTAGCGGCACGAGCAAAAAGACGCCCTCTCAACAGGCAGCGGCGCGACACGAACCGCCGCAACCCACTGTGCAGGACAACACTGACAACAACGTCCAGGACCTGCAAGAACCAGCTTGCCGCCGAGCAACAGAGGCAGGCTCAACAGGCCGGAGCTACCGGCGACCCAGCGCTCGCCACTGCAACTCCAGCTCAGCAGGCTGCCGCCGCAAGATACAGTCGACCGGCCAGACCGTTCCTTGCGTTCCTGGTCAGCCATGCGCCCAGCCAAACATCTACGGCCAGCAGGCGGGCCAGCCATCAATCTCCCCTCAGGAGCAAGAGGCTCAACAATTAGCCGCCAAGGAGCGAGAACTGGCCTACAACTCGCGGTTTGCATCGAATCTCGTATATACCCACCAGCCGGAGGCAGCGGTTTCGCAACAGGCTCCGGCAGGAGCAGAGGTTCCGACTGTGGCTGGCTACTCGCAAGGTCCGAATCCAAACGCTGCGGCTTCCACGCAACCGGGTAGTAGCCTCGTCGCGGCTCGTCCTGCCGGTGACCCCCACCAGCAGCCGGGCAAGCTTCGATCAAACATGGTCCGGAAGTGAACATCGACTCTGCCGTCGGCCAGCCTTATGTCATCTATGAAGGGCTCACGATGGACACCGTTCTCATGAACCGGCTCGACGGTGATTCCGTTGGCCCAGTGAAAGTGCTCGTCTCGAATCCCGTCTATTCGCATGACCGTCAGCATGTGCTCGTTCCGGACGGAACAATCGTACTGGGCGAAGCGCAAAAGATCGGCTCCAATGGCTTCGGACAACAGCGCCGCATCGCGGTCATCTTTCACCGAATGATTATGCCGGACGGCTACTCTGTTGACCTCGACCAGTTCCACGGTCTCGACCAGATTGGCGAGGAAGGGCTGAAAGACAAGGTCAACAACCATTACCTTGAGATCTTCGGCACTTCCATTGCCCTGGGCGTCATTGCGGGCGCAGGCGAGATCGAGCAGGGCGGCGGCGCAATTACGACGAGCGGCTCCCAGGCATTCACTACCGGGCTGCCAGCGCGTTTCGCAGTCTGCAACCACCGTTCTAGACCGGTTCATGCAAATTCCACCAACCATCACAATCCGGGAGGGTCACCGGGTCAAGGTCTATTTCACCCAGGACATGCTTCTCCCGGCGTACGAGAACCACACAATCCCCAGTTCGTTCTGAGGAGCTCTATGCGACATACAACGGGACTCATTGCTCTTACCGCAACACTCACATTCATGCTCGCTGGATGCCAAAGCCATCAGGCAAAGGTTGATGCGACTTCAGAAGGAATACGACCGACTCAACCAGCAATTTCCAAAGACTGTTCGGCAGAGTATCTGAAGGTCCCGCCAACACTCAGCCCAAAGTGTACTGACGAGAGCAAGAAGCTGGGCGAAGCCGGCAAACGACTTCAGGCGGAACGCGCAAAGCAGTAATCACAGGAGGACACCAATGCAAAAGCAGGTCATTCTCTTGCTGCGCTCGTCGTGAGCGCGGCGCCGATACGCTACGCCCAATTTGGTTCGGGCATCGTGTTCGATCCAACCCAATCGGCTCATGCCGCCCAACAGATTCTCCAGGCGAACCAGCTCTACACCACAACAGTCGAGACAGAACGAAACGTCATCGGAGCCTACAACTCGCGCAAAGATGGCGACTCTCCCGCAGGCTCTTTATACGTCCTACATCAATTTGGGGCGTCAACAGTGGATCATTCTGACCCAGCCGCAAATACCTATGGAAATTCGATGCCGTGGATGAAGCTGCATCGGAGGTTACGGCGCAGCGGCGGCCAATCAAACGGCGAGCATCCCGCATACAGGTCAGATCTCTGGTTACAGCTCTCTGAGTCCCCAAGGGCAGCAAGTCATCGCCGCCCAGGGAGCGACTGTCGATCTCTCTGATGCTGTCAACGCAAGCAGCCTGCAGACCGTCGGCACGATTCAGCGCCAACTCAGCGCAACGAGAAGCCGACATCAGCCAGCTCGAGGCGCCACCCATTCCTCCGATCCAGCACAGCATACAGAGATGGCGACACTGCAGCGCATCAACCAGGCTGTTGACGAATTCCGCGCGCAACAAGAAACCAATCAGATGCTCCAGGCACAGGCACTGCAACAGATGATCGGCCAGAAGGTGCAGCAAGACAATCTCAAGTCACTCTTCCAAACCGGCAACGGCTACCAGCAGAACTTTCAATGCCGTGACGCCCCAACAAACAAGCGCGGGAACCCAGTGGGCATTTCATTACTGACGAATCGGAGGCAAGCCATGGACTCTTAATCCTCATCAAGAACGGATGCGACAACCTGACAGCGACCGTTGCGCCCTCGGTCGACTCGCTGGCCTGCGCATGGTCCTTTCGCTCGCAACAATCATGCTCGTCTGGTTCGGCGTGCAGGAAGCGCTCGCATCGCTCAGGGCGGCCCGGGATTCAATATGGGAAAGTTTCTGAATTTCTTCCTGCTGCTCACATTCGCATATTGCTTCGTCAAGTTCTACGACGGCTCGATTCCCGGAATCGGATACTCGCTGAAGAGTTTCATCAGCGGTGGCACCAGCAGCCTGGTCGATTACATCGGCAACGATTCGACTCAAGAGGTACAGAACACGATCCGCACAGCGCTAGCAAAGGTAGGAACAATGTCGCCTTCGTTCACCGAACCCTATACGCTACTCTGCACATACACGGTGCAGGTCAGCTGAGCATTTGACCGCGCTGATCGCCGTCATCATCGCCTATGGTGCTATCGGTGCAACCATTATTGGATTGCTGGGCCTGTATTCATTCCATGGATGGTCTTCGACAAGACCGACTTCCTGTTTTGGGGATGGCTCAAAGCGTTTGTGGGATTCCAGTTTTATAAGGTCGTAGCCGCAGCAACCATGAGCGTCATGAGCCACTGCTAATCACGCTATCTCACAAGCGGGGCGATGAATATGGAAGATCCCAAGAACTGAGTTACGCTCATGCCAGCTTTGCTCATGCTGTGCATTGTCGCGGGCTTCATCTTGCTCAAGATTCCAACCATGACAGCATCCCTTTTCTCTGGTCATACGGGCGGTCATGGAAGCGGAATGGGCGGACTGATAACCGCGGCGCTTCTGAAGGGCTTGTAGAGAGAACTGGAGGATTTAATGACCACCGCAACGAAGCCGTCACCCGAAATCACGCGCGCCGCGGAGCGGTACCTCGAACAGTACGGCGAACCGCTGTGATGAACACCTATCTGAAGGTCACCATCCTCGTGCTCGCGGTGGTCTGCCTCGCCCTGGCGGCGCTTGTCTTTAAGAGCCAGAAGGCATTGGCCGACATGCACCCGTTGATCGTCCGTATCAACGACGTGGGCCGGGCAGAAGCGATCGACTACCGGAATTTCCAGTACCGTCCCGAGGAAGCAGAGAACAAGTATTACCTGACCCGATGGGCAGACTCTACTTCAGCCGGAATCGATTCACCATCGAGCGCGACCAGACCAACACTCTGTACTTTTTGAACAGCGACGTCCAGCGGGCGGTGATCGACCAGGAGCGGAAGGACAACATCATCCCGACGTAATGAAGGACAGCACGCTACCCTACGTCGATGTCGAGGTGAAGGAAGTCGTCCTGGACGATCTGCGGCAGTCGCCGTATTCGGCGCGCATCGAGTTTGAAAAAGTGTTCACCAATCCAGCGGATCACACAGAACTCAAGCGCGAGCGATGGACGGCCAGCGTGACCTACGTCTTCCGCGAGAGCGTAAAGAACAACGAATTGGCCGTTAACCCTCTCGGATTGACCATCGTCCGATTCCGGGCCGACCAGGCGTTCAACGAAGGAATAGTCGACTTCTCAAAGGAGAGTCGATGTCCAGACTGGCTTCCAATTCGGCTGCTACGCCCTCTCTGGCTCTACGGCCTCTTTCACGGCGCATCCAGAGCAGCGGTACGAGGACCGCCAAGCGTTGCCTCTCGTTCGCGGCCGGACAAAACCGCTCGAATGGATCTGCGATTGCCTCGGACGGCTGCAGCCAAACCACCGAAGCGAACTATGATCCCGTTTGCGTCTCCGTTATGTCTCCCGCCTTTTGCTTGGTCACTGCTTCGGGCCTATTCCGGCGCCCGGCGGCACTGCGCCGCTCTGCTTCGGCTACGCAGCCCTTCGGGTCATGGTTCCTCCCTAAAGGGCCCCCTCCAAGAAAGCGCGACTTGGCACTTGGGAGCCGGGCCCATTCGCTAGGCTTCGCCCGGTGTGACCCGGCAATTCGGGAAATTCAACAATCGGAGATCTCCCCATGTATCAGAACCGCATAACGCTCATCGGCTTCCTCGGCAGCGACGCCGAAGTCCCACCAACGACAACCGAACTTCACCGCGCTCTCGCTGGCCACCAAGACGTCGTACAAGAAAGACCGGCAAATACATCTCGCCCACCGAATGGCACCGTTGCATCGTCTGCGGAAAGCTGTCGGAATACGCCAGCACCCTGAAGAAAGGCGCGCATGTCCAGGTCGAGGGCGAGTTGAGAAGCCGCGAGTACG
>CAVVBW010000005.1:0-585947 GCA_963746665.1 uncultured Acidobacteriaceae bacterium
CGACCCACGCAACAACGTGCCCCGGAGTGGACGAGTGCTCATCGCGCGAGGCCGCGACGCGGCCGATGTCGCCATCGCGACCACGTTCGGTCAAAACACGCTGGAGAGCTTCAAGGTCTGGACGGATGAAATCGCGGAAAATCTGCAGCAGCTTGGCTAGGGCATTTCTCGTGATGGTATACAGCGCGTGCCCTCAGCGGCTAAAGCCGGAGCCCGTTGGGGCCTCAGCGGTACGGCTGAAGCCGTGCCCTTCCCGTTCCTTCCTTCCCTACACAGTAAATCGAGATCTGTTCTAGGAATCGAGCGGCTCCATGTCAACGGCGACTTTGAGCGTATGAGCTCCACCGCCTAGAATCAAGCCGCGCAGAGGACTCACGTCGCCGTAGTCGCGGCCCCAGGCGAGCGTCACGTGGCCGTCCGAGGGGACAACATTGTTCGTGGGATCCACGTCAAGCCAGCCGATTCCCGGACAATAAGCGGACACCCAGGCGTGGGATGCATCGGCGCCCACCAGCCTCGGTTGCCCGGGAGGCGGATAGGTTCGAAGATATCCGCTCACATAACGTGCCGCGAGATTCAGAGAGCGGAGGCAGGCGATTTGCAGGTGCGCGAAATCCTGGCACACGCCCCGCCGTTTCTTGAAGACCTCTTCGGTGGGCGTGCGGACGTTGGTCACTTTCGAATCGAAGCGAAAGTCCTTGTGGATGCGCGCGGTCAGATCCAGAAGCGCCTCCGGCATGGGCCGCCCGGGCGTAAACGACTGCAGCGCATAGGAGGCAAACTCCGGCCGTACCCGGATGCGCGGCGACTCAAATCCAAACTGGTAGGCTTCAGGCCCGCTCGGCTGTGATCGTTGGGAAGCGACTTTGACCGCCTCTTCCCAAGGCAGCGGCTGTTGCGGCCACGGCGTCGCATCTTCCTCCATGATCACTTCGCTGCGCGCCTCCACCACTAATTCCTTGTGCGGCTCCTGAATGGTGAAAAAGCAGAGAAGGTTCCCAAAATAGTCCACCCGCTCGGTGCGCGTCGCCGGGCGCGGCTGGATGCGCAGTTCGCTGCGCGCCAACTGGTGGTGCGGCAAAGCGCGCGGCTTCAGGCACGCCACGTGGATTCCGACCGAGACCGGATACTTGTATTTGTAAGTGGTCCGGTGAACGATTCTATAGATCATTATCCTAAAAAGATCATTGGCCTATCGTGATCGGCAAGGTGCGAGCGTGGCTGAAGTACCTGCTCGATAAGTTATTCGACCAGGAAGGCAGCAATCCTTCCAGCTCCTCAAGGAAACTCGCGAGCCGGGAGAGCCCATCGGAACCATGCTGCCGCCGCGGCACCCGGCAATGGGTACTTCAACTTGCGCAAATCGAAACTGCGCAACAATTCCAGCGCGTCCCGCATCGCCTGCAAGTCATCCGGGAGATGCCGAGGAAGTTTTTGATAGAGATCCGCGAGATGGCTCAGTTGGAAGTCCAGAGAGCGGGGATTCGTCTCATCCGCCATGAGCACATCCAGCACCGCAGCGGCTGCAGGGTCGTGTAGTACCGCGTCCGGTAGGTCATGGAGCTATCCGCGACCTCGAGCAGGCATTCCAAAAGCGACCAGTCCTGCTCAGCCAGCGGCGTAGTGATCTCGCGCAGTTGCCTGGTCAGATAGATCGCGCGCTCCAGACGCCGGCCGATGGTCATGAACAACCAGCCCAATCCGCGGTTGATGTTTTCGCGCTCCATTCCGGAGAATGCGGAAAGCAGTTCCAGACAGTCGGTCAGCATCGCCGGATACTCGAGAAACGGCGTGCCATGGCCGATCTGAATTGAGTCCCGCAGCTGGCCGATGAGGAACATCATATCGGCCGACAAGCGCTCGCGAATATTGCCTCCAATCCGGGATACTTCCGCCAGAGTGCAAACCAGGCTGTCGGGCCGCTTGGCATCGGTCAACATCGAGATCATTTCCTGTTCAAGATCAAGCGAGGTCGGCCGCCTGTGCTTCGGCTTTGGCAGCTTGCTGTACCGCGACTCCAGGCAGCTGTGCAGGCGGATCAGGCAGGCCAGCTCCGCTTCCTCGGCGCGCCGTACGCGAGGGATCATGGCGCGCGAGATCCGGGCGATGTTTTCGGCGCGCTCGACATAGCGGCCCAACCAGAAGACATTGTCGGCGACGCTGCTGGGCACAACCCGCGAAAGACGGCGCAACTCCACCGGCTCATTGCGCGGACGCAGCATGCTGAACGTATCGACCGGGCCGTCCCACAGGACCCATGCGTCCTTGCTGTGGCCGCCCCGCTGCATGGAGACGACCGATCCTTCCGCTTCGGCAACGCGCACCAGCCCTCCCGGAATCGCGATCCACCCGCTGCCGGTATTGAGCACGTAAGTGCGCAGCACCACGCTGCGCGAGTTGAGGCATCCGTTGTCCCACACCGGCGCGGTGGACAAAGCGATCTGCTCCTGCGCCACATACTCGTGCGGGCGGGCATCGCAATTGCTCGGCAAACTTGCCCTTCTCGGCTTGCGGGAGTTCGGCCCCGAAGACCGGCTCCATACCGCGTGAGGGAAACGCCGGTTTCACCACCACCGAGTCGAGATGGTCGAGCACCCAATCGAGCGCATATGTCTGCCCGCACCACCAGGTGGCGACGGACGGAAGTTTGAGCTTCTCGCCCAGCAATTGACGTGCAGAGGCCGGGAAGAAAGGGCATGATCGCGGCCGTCTCAATCAGGCCGCTTCCCAGCGCGTTTGCCACCTTCACATTTCCCGCGACGATGGCGTCGACCAGGCCGGGCACGCCCAGCAGCGAATCGCCGCGCAATTCGAGAGGATCGCAAAAGCTGTCGTCCACACGGCGCAAAATCACATCCACCTGCTCCAGTCCGTCGACGGTCTTCAGATACACGCGGCGGTCGCGCACTGTCAGGTCCGCTCCCTCGACCAGAGTGAATCCCAGATAGCGCGCGATATAGGAGTGTTCAAAGTAGGTCTCGTTGAGCGGTCCGGGAGTAAGCAGTACGATTCGCGGATTGTCGCGCTGGGCGAGGCTGGTAAGCGCTTCGCGTTGCGCGCGGAAAAATGGGGCGAGGCGCAATACGTTCGAGGTGCGGAAGAGATCTGGAAGAACATCGGAGACGATGGTGCGGTTCTCCAGCGCATAGCCGCTGCCCGAAGGCGCTTGCGTGCGATCGGCGAGCACCCACCACTGGCCGTCGGGCGAACGGGCAAGATCGACGGCCAGCATGTGCAGATAGCTGTGGGCGGGAACACGCACGCCCACCAGCGGGCGGAGAAATGCGGGGTTGGCGTAGAGAAGTGCGGCAGGAAAGTGGCCGTGCGCCACCAAGACCTGCGCCCCGTAGAGATCCTCAAGGAGCAGATTGAGCAACTGGGCCCGCTGAATGATGCCCGCTTCGATGAAGCGCCACTCGTCCGCCGGAATCAGTAGCGGAACGATATCGATCCGCCAAGCCCGACTGGCCCCGAGCGGATCGCCGTAAATGTTGTAGGTGATCCCGTTCTCGCGAATGCGGCGCTCGGCGCGGGTCCAGCGTCGTCGCAGTTCCTCGGGGCCGATCGCCTGCAGCGACCCCATTAGGTGTGCCCAGTGCGGGCGGGGAGTTACGCCATCGGCCGACGACTCGTCGTAGGCATCTCCGTAACGGAGTGGCGGTTGATAAAAATCCACAGTCATGAAACAAGCCCCGACGACTTCTTGATGATGGTCTTTTGTCCGGGCGGCAACCGCAGGTCCAGAGTCATGGGAAAAATCGGATTGGTTTCTTCCTCCGGCGTCGCTATCAGCCCAGGCGCACGATCAGATTTTTGGAAGTGCTTCCGACGGCGGTCTGCGGCCTCCGCTGCGTTTACTGGCCGGGCTTTGTAGGAGCGACCGTCGGGCGATCCCGCATGATAGACGCATCGGCCTATCGAACGCTCTTTCCAGCAATCAATGATGTCAAAGATCAGAGGCGCATGCACGGGAATTGTTGGATGTAGCATTTCCGACAACTGGCGGGCGCGATAACGTACACCGGCGACACTCTCTTCCGGTTCACCAGGGTGAACTTCGCCCGTAGGAAAGAGCGGCACTCTGCGGCCGTTACACGCCACTACGTAGCGGGACCCCGCGCCGAACCCCGACAGCTTCACCTGAATCCGCTCGAGCGATGAGTCCACAGTGCGAGCGGTGCGGCCGGAAGTAGTCTCTTCCGCGAGCACGTTCCAAGGCTCGAGGGCCGCACGCAGCTCGAGTTCCACTCCCTCCGCAGCGATCGATCCGATCTTCGGGAAGCGAAACTCAAAGTGCGAAGCAAACCATTTCTCCTCGAACTTGTAGTCAGACCCGCGCAAGTAGCTGAGCACATCGGAAAAGTCGCGCCTGACAAAATGCGGCAGCATAAAACGGTCATGGAGCGCTGTGCCCCAACGGACCAGGCCGCCGTCGAATGGCCGTTTCCAAAACGTGCATATCAAGGCGCGGATGAGCAGCATCTCTATAAGACCCATTCTGACATGAGGTGCCATTTCAAAGGCACGCAATTCAAGCAAGCCAAGGCGCAACCCGAGACCCTCGGGCGGATAAAGCTTGTCGATACAAAACTCGGCGCGATGCGCGTTTCCAGTGACATCGACGAGCAGGTTGCGGAACAATCCATCCACAATGTTGGGCGGGCAGTCGCTCGCAGGCAGATTACTAAAGACAACCTCCAGCTCATACAAGGCATCCATGCGCGCCTCGTCTACGCGCGGAGACTGGCTGGTCGGGCCGACATAGGTGCCGGAAAACAGATACGAGAGGGACGGATGGTTCTGCCAGAATGCCAGCATGCTGCGCAGCAGATCCGGACGGCGCAGGAAAGGGCTGTCCAGCAGAGTCGCTCCGCCGATCACGATATGGCTGCCGCCGCCGGTAGCGAGATGGCCGCCGTCGTACTCGAATTTTTCAGCGGTCAACCGATTACGGCGCGCTTCCTCGAAGAGGAGTGTGTAGATCTGTTCGAGTTCGTCCCAATTGCTCACGGGCGGCAGGTTTACTTCCAGAACGCCGGGATCGGGAGTGATGCTGAACGATCGCAACCGCGGATCGGAAGGAGGAGGGTAGCCCTCCAGCCACACCGGCATGTGCAGATGCTGGCACGTATCCTCGACGGCGGAGAGCAAGTCGAGATAGTCCGCGAGCTTGGACGCATACGGCAAGAACACGTGCAGGCGGCCTTCTCGAGCCTGCACGCACAGCGATGGACGAATCAGCTCCGGCGCACTTTCAGCTGGGCTCGAGAGAGCGGGCAGCGGATCGGCCAAAGGATTTTTCTGGAAGAGATCCATCCGCCGGTTCGGGCGTGATGGGAGCTTGACCCGATCTCCGAACGGCGCGGCCTCGTACTCGTATTCGAGCTCATCAGGCGCCACCCATGGCATCGACTCGGTCGGTATGCGGTAGCCGATGGGGGAATCGCCTGGCGACAGCAACAGACGTTCCGGGCGAGGGAACCACAACTGGCTCGACCAGCACAGCCGGCCCGCCGGTTGGCGACGGCGAATAGGCAAAATGTACCCGGCCGGCTCCATCGACTCAGCTTTGCCGTCGTAGGCCGGCAGCATGTCTTCGAAGCTCACCTGCAGGCGACGCGTGAGCGCTTCCATGAACTTGAAAGCATCGGCCGCGCCGAAGCCGTAGTCCTGATCTTCGCCAGCGATTTCGCGAGCGATGAGATCGATGTTCTCCCAAACTGGAACGCCGTCGGTGCGCCAAGAGCAGCTCAGCGCCCAACGCGGCAGCGGCTCGCCCGGATACCATTTGCCTTGTCCGTAGTGAAGCAGCGCGCCGGGTGCCACTTTCTCGCGGAGGCATTGGATGAGAGCCAAGCCGCGGGTTCGCTTCATTGGTCCCAGAGCATCGATGTTCCATTGCGGGCTCTCGGGCTCGTCGATGCCGACGAACGTCGGCTCGCCGCCCATGGTCAGGCGCACATCCTGTGCTTCCAGGTCCGCGTCGACGCGGTGCGCCACCTCTTCGACCTGGAGCCAATCCTCGTCGGTGAAAGGCTTGGACGGCCGCGGTGCGTCATTCAATCGGCGAACAGACATGGAGTGGCCGAAGTCCACGTTGGCCCGCTCGACCGTGCCCTCGATGGGCGCGGCCTTGGAAGCGTTCGGGGTACAGACGAGCGGGATGTGACCCTCGCCGGCGAACAGGCCCGAGGTCGGATCCATCCCAATCCAGCCCGCACCCGGCAAAAACGCTTCTGCCCAGGCATGGAAATCCGCCGAGTCTGTCTGCGGACCGCTCGGACCTTCCATCGCGCTCTCGTCCGCCGCCAACTGAATCAGATACCCGGAGACGAAGCGTGCCGCGATTCCCAAATGTCGGAGAATCTGTATCAGTAGCCATGCCGAGTCACGGCAGGACCCCGTGCGCTTTTCAAGGGTCTGCTCACATGTCTGAACGCCCGGATCGAGCCGCGTCACATATTCAATTTCGTTTCGTACTCTCCGATTCAAGTCAACCAAAAAACCGATCGTCCCTCGCTTCTCGCTGGGTGGCTTCCCAAGAAAAGTCTGGAGTAGAGGCCCGGCAGGCTCGACCGAACGATAGGGTTCGAGATCCTTAGCCAGCTCCGGAGCGTACTCGAAAGGGTAGTCTTCGACTCCTGGTTCCAGAAGGAAATCGAACGGATTGAACGGGGATAGCTCCGCGACCAGGTCTACTTCAACCACAAACTCGTTGGTCTTCTCCGGGAAAAGAACGCGCGCCAGATGGTTGTTGTGGAGATCGAACTGCCAGTTGAGAAGGTGCCCGGCGGGAGTGGCGCTAAGCGAGTAGCTGAGGATCGGCGTTCGACAGTGCGGGGCGGGACGCAACCGTATAACCTGTGGACCGACCGAGACCGCCTTCTCGTAACGGTACCGTGTCCAGTGATTGAGAGCAACCTGTATGCTCATCCACCCTCATGCGGCCCACGCCTGGAGTTTCTAGTTCGTTCTCACTTCACTACTGCTGTTGAATTTTGGCATTTCGAACGAGTGCGATTTCTGCACCGCCGCGATCGGACGCATCCGTGTCTATATTCATGATTGCCGTGCTGGTTCCCCCCGCTAGAGTATCGCATCAGACGGCGAATGGATGATCGGGAAAAGCGTTTCGCGTCATTGATGAAACCGCGCGCACCGCTCTAGCGAGCCCATTCCCAGCAATATGAAGAGACAAACCAATCTTCTCACCGGTCGCACAGCACGAAATTCTTTTTTAACGGCGTAAGAGAAGCTGTGTTGAGGCGTTAGCAGTCATCGCAAAATTACCCCTACTGGGCGACCGGGGTAACTTCCAATTGCCTGTGATTCGCCCGGAACGCAAATATGGAATAAGAGCAAGAGCTGCCCCTGCCTTTAGAATTCGATCCTTCCCTGAAACGCGATCATGCGTGGCGATGTGTCTCCTCCGAGTCCCACGCCAAGCAGCCCGGTAGGCGGTGAAGCCGTGCTTTCGAGCGTTCCGAACCTTGCTATGGGCGAGCCGGGTACTCCTGCCTGAACCGTGCTGGGCAGCGCAAAGTTCGGATGATTGAAGGCATTGAACATTTGGCCATCGCGGTTGTCTTTGACTGCGCTGTTCTTGAGTAGGTTTAATGGTGCATGCCTGTCAGAGCTTCGGCCTTGGTTCTATACATGGCGTTGATGCCAGTGCTGGGCCCCTCTGCGCAGCAGCAGAGGCAAGCGCCGGATGGGTCCGCCCAGAGTGTGCTGACTGTGCGTTCGAACCTGGTGCTAGTGCCTGCCTTGGTCAAGACGAAGCGCGGTGAACTGGTGTTTTCGTTGCGTGCGGATGATTTCACGCTTCTGGACGATGGAGCGCCGCAGACAGTTCGGGTGGAGTCCGATACCGATTCGCAGCCCTTGGCGCTGGTAGTGGTTGTGCAGACGGGTGGTCAGGGCGCCACGCACCTGGATGACTATCGGGGATTGGACGCGGTGTTGGAGGCCGTCATCGGATCTGTGCCGCACCGCATTGCTGTTGTGAGCTTCGACAGCCAGGCGCACCTTGAACAGGGCTCTAGCGACGATACCGAAAAAGCTGCAGGCGTCATCGCGCGGCTCGCTCCCGGAGATCCGGGTGCGGCGATTTTGGATGGGCTGAAGTTTGGAACGGATCTGCTCCGCAAAGAGCCTCCAAGCTACAGGCGTGCGCTGCTGCTCTTGAGCGAGACGATTGATAGCGGAAGCCAAACGAGCTTCAGTGACACGCTCCGAGCAATCGACGACACCAATACCACGATCTATAGCTTCGGCTTTTCAAGCACCAGGGCAGCGCTGAAGCATGAGGGCGCCAAGCTACCTCGTCCGAACCTGCAGACTGAATATTCCGCTACACCTTACGAGAGAGGCGGATGCATGAGCCGTGAACAGGATGCGGACCCGGACTCCCATGGAAAGCGCAGCGTACAGTCGCTGGATTGCGCCAACGACCTCATTCCGCCCTTACGGATTGCCCGGATGGCGTACATCGCGGCAACGGACGAAATGAAGCGCAATGTGCCGGAGTCCGTGGCGCAGCTTACGGGCGGAGAGTATTTCAGCTTCAAGGATGCGAAGAGCCTGGCTGGGAACTTGGCAACGATCTCAAACGATATGCCCAACCGTTATGTTCTGAGCTTTCAGCCGAAGTCTCCCCATCCGGGGCTGCATTCACTTTCGTTGAGCTTGAGAACTCGACCGGAACTCTCGGTGAAGGCGAGAAGTGCCTACTGGGTGGATCCAGAGGTTGACAGTCCCTAGTCAGGACCGACCTGATCTCATCGCGGTAAGCGCATCAGGTCTCGTGAGCGACATCAAGTCGGCTTTGGGAAACTTGGCCGAATGAGTCCTCGCAAACGCGTTTGTGGCCAGCAACGGATTGCTCATCAGAGGTACCGATTCTCTCCGGCAAGGTCAGCCCATTTTGGAGCAGTCGCACAAGTAGTAATTTCCGTATAGCCGGTAATACGCCCGGAACTCGAGTTTTGGCTCGATGAGTGACTCGGCCATTTGGCACAAATTTAGCGCGCTACGGCTGAAGCCGCATCGCGGTATTTCCATAGAATTTGAAGGCAATCGGCTATGAGATCGTATGGGCATAGGGAGGACAGATTCTCCGTCGATCATGTTCATTTGCGGACAAGTTTCTTCGAGATTGGACACCATGAGTTGCGGTCAGATTGGGATCTGACCTTCGGCCATTCATTTGAACGAGCAACCAGTTTGGCGCGAGAATTGCCTTCGAAATCTCCTGGATTCGACCCGCGAGAGGGATAGCCAATGCAGAAGCTGATTTTCAGTCTTCGATTCGCGATGCGGCAACTGGCCAAGTCGCCGGGGTTTGCGATTACAGCGGTGCTGATGCTGGCGTTCGGCATTGGCGCCACGACGGCGATCTTCTCCATTGTGGAGGCGGTGCTGCTGCGGCCGCTTCCGTTCCCGGATTCCGAGCGGCTCATGGTGCTGTCGGACCGGCTGGCAGGAGTGAATATCGACGGAAACAGCGAAGTGGGCGTGACGGTGCCGGATATCCGCGCCTACACGCGGGAGGCGCGCGGGTTTAGCGCTCTGGGCGGGTACCAGGGAGCGGCGTATGAGCTCTCAGGAACAGGCGAGCCGACGCAGGTGAATGCGGCGCGGCTGACGGCAGGGGTCTTCTCCGCGCTTGGCGTAAACCCGCTCATGGGGAGGGTTTTCACGGCAGACGAAGATGAGCACAGCCAGCAGGTGGCGGTGCTGAGCTATGCAACGTGGGTGAGCCGGTTTCATCGCGACGCACGGATTCTGGGGACGAAGATTCTGCTGGATCGCAAGCCGTATATCGTCATTGGCGTGATGCCTCGGAACTTTGAGTTTCCACTGAACCCCGGCCAGTTGAACCGCTCGGAGCTGTGGGTGCCGATGAGCTTTCAACCCGATGAGCTTGTGCCTGCGGCCGGGGCAAACTGGAGCTACCAGATGGTGGGGCGGCTGAAGCCGGGCGTGAGTGCCGAGCAGGCCGAGAGCGACGCGGAGACGGTCGCGCAGGAGATCATGCGCAACTATCCGGCGATGATGAGCGAACCTGCACATCAGCGCGATGGTGCGGCCGCTGCAGCTGGACACGACGGAGCAGACCAGGCCGCTGCTGCGGACGCTGTTTCTGGCCGTGGCGGTGGTGCTGCTGATTGCGTGCGTGAACCTGGCCGGGCTGATGCTGGTGCGGGCGATCAGGCGGCAACGAGAGGTAGCGGTGCGGCTGGCGCTGGGGGCCAGCGCATCATCGCTGCTGCGCCAGGCGATTCTGGAGAGCCTGGTGCTCAGTGTCAGCGGCGGAGTGCTGGGATTGGCTCTGGCAGCGGTGGCGCTGCGGGTGGGCAAGAGCATGCTTCCCGAGAGCCTGCCGCGCATCAGCGAGATCGGGCTGAACTGGAATGTGGTGGGGTTTGCGCTGCTGCTGGGCGTGGTGACGGGCCTGGTGTGCGGGCTGGTTCCGGCGTTTGCGGCGCTGCGCACCAATGTGAATGCGAACCTGAAAGAAGGCGGCAGGAGCGGCTCGGAGGGCGGAGGCCACGCGCGGTTGCGGTCAACGCTTGTGGTGGCGGAGATTGCGATTGCTGCTGGTGCTGCTGACGGCGTCGTGCCTGTTGCTGCGCAGCTTCGAGAAGATGCGGTCGGTGGACCTGGGTTACCAACCCGAGCACGTGACCACAGCTTCGTATTCGCTCCCGCAGAAGCAGTATGCAAAGCAGTCGCAGATCGATGAGTTCAATCGCGAGCTGCTGAGGCGTTTGAATGCGCTGCCGGGAGTTACGCAAGCGGCGTTGACCAGCCTGCTGCCGGCCGGAGGCAACGATAACAATCAGACTTTTGTGGTGGAAGGGTATACGCCGCCCAAGGGCGCGGACATGAACCTGGCAACGGTGACGCAGGTGATCGGGAACTTCTTCCCGACGATGGGGATTCCGTTGCTGCGGGGGCGGTTCTTCACGGACGCTGACCGGCACGGCTCGCAACTGGTGCTCATTGTGAACCACAGGCTGGCCCAGCATTTCTGGCCAGGCCAGGACCCGATCGGGAAGCGGCTGCGCATCGGCACGCCGGAGATGCAGACGCCGTGGCTGACGGTGGTGGGTGAAGTGGCGGACGTGAAGCTCACGTCGCCGGATGAGCCCGCGAACATGCAGTACTACATGCCCGGGGACCAGGCCGAGGATGACATCGGATCGCTGGGTTCGCCCACTGACCTGAATGGCAACGGGGGATTCATCGCGCTGCAGGTCGTCTCTGCCGCCGGAGCAGATGGAAAACGCGCTGCGCGCGACGGTGCGGTCCATCGATCCGCTGCTGCCGCTCACACAGGTGCAGACGATGGAACAGGCGGTGTCGCTCAGCGAGGCGCCGCGGCGCTTCAACACGGTTCTGATCGGGAGCTTTGCGTTTGCGGCAGTCTTGCTGGCGGTGCTGGGAATTTACAGCGTGATCTCGTTTTCTGTGGCGTCGCGGGTGCAGGAGATGGCGATCCGCATGGCGCTTGGATCGCAGCGCGGGTCCATTGTGTGGCTGGTCTTGGAGTCGGGCGCCAAGCTGGCCGTGGTGGGGTGCGTGATCGGGCTGGGCGGTGCAGTGGCGGCTTCGCGGCTGCTGCGGTCGCTTCTATTCGGTGTGAGCCCGTTCGATCCGGTGGCGTTGTCAGTGGCAGCGGTGGGCGTGCTGCTGCTGGCCGTGGCGGCTTCAGGGCTGCCTGCGCTGCGGGCTGCATCCATCGATCCCATGCGTGCGTTGCGCGAGGAATAGTGTGAATTGCGGGCCGCTTCGCTGTTCCCGGCTCCGGCCGAATCCGCGAAGCAGGATGCAGACGGACCACTGTGGGGGGAACCGATGGCCGTCTTTCCCGCACCAGCGATGTCAACAGGCGATATCAGGCGAGTCACTCATCCAGAATCGGCACTCGGCGTTCTACGAGGGTTGGTCCTTTGAAACGCCCCAGTGTTCATCCGCCGATCCTGCATCGTCGGCAAGCTGGAAGTCAGCCCCTCACTCTCCCACAAACGGACCGACTCGTGCAATAGCGCCATGCCCCGCGGCTGAGTCATTCAGCGATTACGGAGATATAGAGCTTGCGTCTCGCCCCTGGCTCTAGAATTCGATTCTTCCCTGAAAGGCGATCATGCGTGGCGATGTGTCTCCTCCGAGTCCGACGCCAAGCAGCCCGGTGGGCGGTGAAGTCGTGCTTTCGAGTGTTCCGAATCTTGCTATGGGCGAGCCGGGCACGCCTGCCTGGACCGTGCTGGGCAGCGCAAAGTTCGGATGATTGAAGGCATTGAACATTTGGCCATCGATGCGCAGTTTGATTCCTTCCCTAATCGGAAAGGTCTTCGTGATGTACATGTCCGAATACGTGAAGTGCGGTCCACGCACCGAGTTGCGGCCTGAGTTGCCGAACTGGCAGATCGTTGGATTATCGTTCTGCACGCCGAGTACGCCGGTATAGCATGCCCCGGTCGTCGGATCGACAACGGAGACAAATGCGTCGGGGTTGAGCCACTGCTTCGTTCCGGCTACGGTGACGCCAGGATAGGGAGTCTTGCGATAGAGCGGCACGCCGGGAATCCTGTTCGCATATTCCGGCACGGCGAACTGGATGGTCTGCGCGGGGTTGGATGCCTGAAGGACGCCCGTTGCCGTTCGCACTATATTGCTGGCTCAGCACGCTGAAGGGCAGCCCGGAGTGAAGGAACGCCGGTCTCCGAAAACGACCATCCTCCGAAGACCTGGCGCAGCATCGGGTTGCCGGAGTGGAAGGGCACCTGATACATCCCGAACGCGGAGATGTTATGCCGCACATCGTAGTCGCAACTGGCATATTGACGGCTTAATTCTCCCGGCAATGGAGACTCCAGGCCCTGCGTGGAAAATGCGAGCAGACCGCCATTCGATACTTCGTCCAGGCAATGACTGAAGGTGTAGTTGCCGCGCAGAGTCAGGCTGCCCCATTGCTGCGTATAGGCAGTCTGCAATCCGTTGTAGATGCTGTTCGCGCCGGTCTGGAACTCGGTGACGGTTCCGAATCGCTGATCGAGCGGCTGCTGGTAAGGAAATGGCGCAAAGCATCCATTGCAGACGTTCTGATAGCCGTTGAGCTGAACCTGGTAGGGTTCATGCAGCCCACGAGTGCCCACATAGTCGGCTCGCAGGTTGCCGCGCGATCCGATCTGCTGCTCGATGCCGAGGTTGTACTGGTAGTAGTACGGAGTCTTGAGGGTTCCGGTGGGGAAGGTATTCAGACTGACGGCCAGCGGACAGGTCGCCTCACCCGGCTGGATGCCCACACAAGGCGCGCCGCCAGAGCTGAAGATTGTCTGAAACGACTTGTTGGCGTTGACCGCTGCATCAACGGCGCTTCCCGGAACGCCGGGCGCCACTCCCAGGCCGCCTACCTCGCCGCCAATACCACCTGTGAAAGCGGGATCATTGGGGGCGTTCATCAGACCGCTGTCGGCGATCTGCTGGGGGATGATGTCGTTGAAGACGCCGAATCCTGTATGGACTGCGGTATGCGGGCGAATCTGGTATGCAATAGAGGCGCGCGGCTGGTAGACGAACAGCGGCGTTGCTGCGAAAGAGGTTATGAACATTGCCCAGGACAACCTGATTCAACGGCTGATTCGTTTCGTGCGAAGCATCCAGGAAGGAACCGGCCATGCGGGAGAAGAGAGCTTGCGGACTGGTGACGTTGGTATTCCAGGTCACGCGCATACCGTAGGTAATGGTTGCCTTCGGAGACGGCTTGTACGTGTCCATTGCGTAGTATTCGAGGTTCCCGACCGCCACTCTCTCCTTGAGAGAGACTGGAAAGTTCTGAACTGCGGTAAACGCGGCTCCGTAAGTGAACTCCGCGAGGTCGTTGTAGGTAACTGTCGGCACAATGCCCTCGCCCAGGTCGTAGTCGCTTGTGTCAACACGGCGCGTATTGATGCCGAAGTGCAATGTATGCTGTCCGCGCGTCCAGGTCAGGTTGTCGTTGATCTGCCACTGCGTGACCTTACGCCCTTGCGGAAACGTATTATTCAAGCCGCCGATTTGGGTGAAAGGCACGCTGTCGCTGCCCGAAGTGAGCACGATAGGGTAGGTTTGCTGCACCTGAGAGTAGTTGTTCGGCTCGAAGATGCTGGAGTACCAGCTTGCTCCAGGATTGAATTGATTCACGAGGGTTGGACTGAACAGATGCGTGTAACCCACGACAAGCGTGCGCTGCGGCTGCGGCGAAAAAGCGTTAAAGATGGAGTTGATCGGATCGGTCCATTCTGCCTGAAGGCCGGTATCCTGCTGGAAGCGATACCAGATGCTGTCTTTGGCGTTGATCGTGTGATCGATCTTCAACACAATGAGGTTCTCGCTGTCGCTGTTGTTCAAAGACCGCTGCCGCTGGGTCGCACAGCCACTGCCGTCGAGCAGGGTGCCATTTGGCGGGGCGGGCAACAGATTCCCGGATGCATCCAGCGGGCAAGCTGTGATCGCCACCGGCGATCCGCCAGGAGCCGGCAGCAGCGAGAACATATTTTTATAGAATGGGATTTCCGCGGGTTGCGCCGGAAGGTTGGCGCCTGTGACCGGGTCAAGTCCACCCGTGGCAAGTTGCCCCAGCACATACTGCTGGTAGGCCGGTGTTGGCAAGGTCGTTGGCGTGACAAGTGGCAATGCGATGCGAATGCCCTCATAGTGGGCAAAGAAAAAGAGCTTGTCTTTGCGAATCGGCCCTCCCACGCTGACACCGAACTCATTCACGACAGAACGCGGCTTTTGGGCGATGTTGCCCGGCGTATCGTTCGCATGAAGGAAATAATTCTGCGCATTGAAAAGTGAGCCGTTCCATATCTCGGACACGTCGCCATGAAATGCGTTCGTGCCGGACTTGGTGAAGTAGTTGACCTGGGCCACGGCATACCGGCCTTGATCGACCGAAAAGGAGTTGGTATTGACGGTCGCTTCCTGTACGGCATCGAGTCCGATGACAAGATTGGTCGAGAGACCGATATTCAAACCCAGCCACGGGTCGTTCGTGTCATACCCATCGAGAATGTAGCCGTTGGAAGTCGCAGGCAGACCATTGAACTCGACGTTGCCATAGCCGCCGGCGGCCTTCGCATCGCTGGACGAGCCAGCGGTATTCATTAACGCTCCCTGCGCGAACTGCGCAAGATAGGTAAGATCCTGTCCGGGATTCGGCAGGTTCTTGATCTCCTTCGCATCGATCGTCGTCGTGAAGTTTGGATTGTCGAGACTGAGCAGACCCTGCTGTGCTGTCACTTCAACGGTCTGATTGTTCGATTGAACCCGAAGCGAGAAATTCAGCGCGACCGTTCGACCGACAGCCGACAGGCGTGGGTTCCGATTTCAAAACAGCGAAACCGCTGGCTTCGACGGTGACCTGATACGTGCCTGGGTTGATCTGAGAAAAGAGAAAATGGCCGCCCGCATCCGTTTCGCTTGTGCGAGTTGCTTTCGTATTCACCTCAGTAGCCGTGACCGCTGCATTGGGCACCGCAGCGCCGCTCGGGTCCGTCACCCCGCCGGAGAGAGCGCTGCTGGTTCCGCTCTGCGCCAGGAGCAAATGCTGGAGCAAATCTGCGTTAACTATGGTTAATACACACAAAAGAATGAAGTTGTACTTCCATCCTCGAATTGTGCGCATAATAGGTCTCCACGTTGTCCTGTGGTGTTTTGCTGCGGAGGGGTTCGGGAAGATACCTCAGCGATTTAGGCATACCTAAACTAATTAGGTACACCTAAAATAGAGACCATGTCAAACCTATGGGTGGGAGACTGTGCATGACAACGCGCCGTGCCAACTTGAACACGGAATCGGTGGACAATTACCTGAAAGCCATCTTCGCTCTGGGTGGCCCGGAAGAGGAGCGTGTGACAAGCACCGCGCTATCCGAGCGGCTTGGGGTCGCTCCGGCCTCGATCACGAACATGCTGCAAAAACTGGCGTCTTCTTCGTCCCCACTCGTGGAATACGAACGGCATAGAGGTGTTCGCCTGTCAGCCGCCGGGAGACGGCGAGCGCTTGAGGTGCTGCGCCATCATCGCCTGATCGAAACATTCCTCTACGAAGTCCTGGAGTACCCTCTCGAAGAGGTCCACGAAGAAGCTGAGCGTCTGGAACATTTCATCTCGGAGCGGTTCGAAGAGCGCATTGCTGCAAAGCTGGGTCACCCAAAGTTCGACCCCCACGGCCATTGCATTCCAGCGATGGACGGGAAAATGCCAAAGCAGGTTTCTAAGCCGTTGACAGACATTGAAGAGGATGGAAAATTTCTTGTGGACAGCGTTTCCGATCAGGATGTGCTTCTGTTGAAGCAGCTCAAGGCTCATGGCATCACTCCGGGCGCGCGTTTGCAGGTCACTAGCCCGTCCCGGGAAGAATTCGTTCTACGCGCAGGCAGCGCTTCGAAGCCATTACGCCTCTCTCGCACTCTCGCGGGCGCGGTCCGAATCCGATCCGCGCATTAGAGCATTTTAGGATTAGAGCATTTTGGGCCTCAAACTAGACGCACATTGCGCTCAATCGTTTTGATCACCGTGTCCATACGGCCGGACAGCACCTGCTTCGCCATGCTTAGGGTGTAGCCCGTCGCAGTGTGGAGAGGCACGTGCGACGGCAACGAAAGCGCAAACCGATCCACCACGGCGTCTACCACCACCGGTCCATCGTTGTAGGCCAGTGCCTCGGCGAGGGCGGCCTTCACGTCGCCAGGTTCTTCCAGACGAATCCCCTTCGCGCCCATGGCTTCGGCCACCTTGGCAAAATTCGGGTTCTTGAAATCCACCCCGAAGGGTACGAAGCCGGCTTCCTGCTGCTCGATGCCGACGAAGTTGAGCGATTCATTGTTGAAGACAATGTGCAGCACCTTCGTCTTGCGCTGGACCTGTGTGAGGAGATCGCCGAGATTCAGCATCGTGAATCCCCCGTCGCCGCAGAGCGCGATCGTCTGCCGGCCTGGATAAGCCAGTTGTGCGCCGAAGGCGTTGGGCGCGGCATTCGCCATCGACGCCCATGAAAAAGACCCGAAGAACGTGCGGTCGGTCCCGCCCCGGATGTGCCGCGCCAGCCATATGCACGGCGTGCCGGTGTCGGCAAAAAACATGGCATCCTGCGAAGCCAGATCGCAGAGCGTCGCCGCCAGGAACTCTGGCCGGATGGGCTTGATGCCCGGGCCCTTGTCGACATAGTGATTGAGCAGGTCGTGGAACTCCCGCGTCTCGGCGAGATGGTCGTCGAGAAAGCTCGTGTCGCTCTTTGCCTGCACTTTCGGCAGCAAGGCGGTCAGCGTTGCCTTCACATCGCCCACCAGCGGCAGATCGATCGAAGTTCGCCGGCCGATATGCTTGGGCTTGCGATCGACCTGCACCTTCTTTACGCCGTCGGACGGCAGGAACTCACAAAAAGGAAAATCGGTTCCCAGCAGCAACAAAAGCTCGGCTTTGTTAATGGCGTTGTAGGCGCCGCCGTATCCTAGAAGCCCGGTCATACCCACCGCGTAGGGATTGTCACTTTCCAGCCATTGCTTGCCGCGATACGAATAGCCGACCGGTGCTTTCAGTTTCCCTGCCAGCACAAGCACTTCGTTACGGGCGTCGCGGCAGCCGTCGCCGCCGAAGATCGCCACGGTCTTTGCTGCGTCGATCATCTGGGCCAGTTTGTCGATGTCGGCATCGGCGGGACGAAAGACGGGCGTGACTGGAACCGTCAGTTCGTCAATGCGAAAATCCGCATCCGCACTGGCCACATCGCCCGGCATGGAAATGACCGTCGGTCCACGCTCGACCACTGCCGTCATAATCGCTGTGTTGATCACTGCTCGCGCTTGCGCGGGATTGACCACCCGGCCAGTGTAGAGGCTTGCGGTCTCGAAGAATTGGTAAGGATTCAGCTCTTCGAGTCCGGCGGTATCGATCAGGCTTGTTTCCACATCACCGGCAATCGCAATGACAGGTGCGCCTTCTTTGCGGGCATCCATCAACCCGTTGAACAGGTGGGTAACGCCCGGCCCCGCCGTACCGCACACCACCACAGGCTGGCCCGTGAAATATGCGTCGGCAACAGCCGCGAAAACGCCATATTCCTCGTGCCGCACATGCACGAAATCGATGTTTCCGTTGCGGCGAAGCGCGTCGATGACTGGATTCAACGCGTCTCCAATGATGCCGTAGCAGCGCTTCACGCCCGCTTTCTCCAGCATCTTCCACATCAAATCAGCCACGTTCTGCGCCATCTCATGCCTCCAGACTTGAGTATCGATCGGGGTCGAGGTTCGGATCAGAGCTCTTAGGCTTTCAGATGCAATTCCCCAAATTGAGGTGTTCTTGTCCGCTCATCCTTACAAAAAACGAATGAACTATTCTATATAGTGGTATCCATCATGGCTTGGCGGAAGCATCGTCCAGCATTCTGATCCGCCAGGTAACGTTCCTCTCCCCGCGCTCGGAGCAGTCACATTTCGCGATGCCGCTCACTGAAGACAACACGATGCGCATGCAGGTGGCAGACTCTCTGCTCAATAGCGACGAGCTAGTCCGCCTGATTCTCGATTCCGCTTCGGAAGCAATCTGTGGCTGCGACTCGGAAGGTACTTGTTTATTCTCGAATCCTTCGGCGGCGCGCCTTCTCGGCTACGACCACCCCGCCGAATTACTCGGGAAAAACATGCATGCACTGGAACACCATACCCGAAAGGACGGCACCCCATATCCAATTGAAGAATGTCCCATCTATATCGGTTTCCAAAAAAACCAGAACGTCCATAGGGACGATGAGGTTTTTTGGAGAAAGGATGGCACGAGCTTTCCTGTGGAGTTTTGGTCTCACATCATCATTCGGGACGGTAAAACCCCGGGCGCAGTAATCACCTTTGTCGATATTACTGAGCGGAAACAGGCGGAAGAGGCGCTGCGCAAAAGTGAAGAGAAGAACCGCATCCTGCTTCAGATCAACAATGCCATCATTACGAATCTGACCCAGCAGGCCCTCCTGCATTCCATCTCTGAGGCCTTGCATCCTCTCATCTCATTTGACCGATGCGCGATTACCCTTTATCTGCCGGAGAGGGAATCTTTCCGATTCCTGGCCGTGGAGGGAGAAGTGCTCTCGGACTACTTTCATGCGGGGCTGGAGTTGAGCCGCAACGAGACCTGTGGCAGCTGGGTGTTTGACCATCAACAGCCGCTCGTGCGCCGCGATCTTGAGAAAGAAAAGCAGTATGCCAATGAGCGACGGCTGGCTGCTGAGGGTATCCACTCGCTGTGCGTCGTGCCCATGGCTCTGCAGGGAAGGTGTATCGGAATGCTCAGTCTTGTTAGCCGGCAAAGGGATCGGTATTCGGATGAGGACGCGGTGTTCCTGCAGGAAGTGGCCAATCAGGTTGCACTGGCGATTCAAAATATGCAGTCCTACCAGGAAATTGCCAGCCTCAAGGCAAGGTTGGAGAAGGAGAACGTCTATCTCCGGGAAGAACTGCGCGCGGAGCACAATTTCGAGGAGATCGTAGGTAGCAGTCCATCACTGTTGAGGGCCCTCCGTGCCGTGGAGCAGGTCGCGCCCACGGATTCGACGGTGCTCATTTACGGAGAGACGGGGACGGGAAAGGAACTCGTGGCGCGCGCGATCCACAACCGAAGCTCCCGCAATGGCCGCGCCCTCGTGAGTGTGAACTGCAGCGCCATCTCGGCCGGTTTGGTAGAGAGCGAACTGTTTGGACATATGAAAGGGGCCTTCACGGGGGCGATCGAGCGGCGCATCGGCCGCTTCGAGCTTGCCAACGGCGGCACAATCTTCCTGGATGAAATCGGGGAGCTTTGCCTGGAAACGCAAGTGAAGTTGCTCCGCGTCCTGCAAGAACACCAGATTGAACCGGTAGGGAGCAGCCACCCTTTGCGTGTGGACGTGCGCGTGATTACCGCCACAAACCGTAATCTCCATGAAGCAGTCCAGGCAGGCCGATTCCGCTCAGATCTCTTCTACCGACTCAACGTGTTCCCTATCGAGCTTCCTCCGTTGCGAGAACGCCGCTCCGACATTCCCCAACTCGTGGCTTTTTGCCTGTCCCAATTCTCCAAACGGTTGGGAAAGAAGATCGATGGCGTTTCAGGGGAATCTATGGAAAACCTGGTGAATTATCCATGGCCCGGAAATATTCGCGAGTTGCAGAACGTAATTGAGCGCGCGATTATCGTGTCGGCGGGCCCGACCCTCAGGCTGGATCGCGATCTGATGCCGGTTGCCGCTGCGGCGAAAGGCATGGAGGCTCCTGAGACGGACGCGCAAGATCAGCAAGCAGACCTCGACTTCCCAAGGCCACTCCTCACGCTGGACGAAGTAGAAAGAAACCATATACTCGCCGCCCTTCAACATACTAGTGGAGTGGTGGATGGTCCAAAGGGCGCGGCCAAGATCCTGAATCTTCATCCAAACACGCTTCGCCATCGGATGGATAGACTCGACATCAAGAGATCTCGCCACCGCCCGTCGTAGTTCCTCCCACATCGAGTAGGCGTAGTTACCAAATGCGGTGGCTGCGCCTCCAGTCCTAGAACCTGGTTGAGACAGGCCGTCTGTGCGGATAGCTGGCGGCGATCCTTCCCAACCTATTGACGATACATAGACATTGCTTCGGGCGGTCACAGTGGATCGATTCTGCCCCCGTCTATTTTGTGAATGGCTTGTCGATTGCACCATCGAGCTTAGAGGAGATCAGGTGAACCGCGATGCTGAGGATCACGATTGTCGAATCGTCAGAGATTGCGGTAACTCTTCGAGTAGAAGGCCGGATAACAGGTCCCTGGGTCGAGGAGCTACGCATGGCATGCAATGTGTATGCGTTCCCCGACGAGGTTCAGTTGTCCCTCGAACTGGCGGATATCTCATTCGCCGACCCCGCGGGGATCGGGCTCCTCAAAGAACTGCGGAACCGCGGTGCCGGTTTTATAGGCGCCACCTCGTTTTTGGCCGAACAACTCAAAGATGGGACATCAGCTATCGAATTTTAGGCCCGCAAAGGAGTGCGCGCCGAAGCCCGAAAGGACTCTCCCTTTCTGAACTTCGGCCCATCAGATTGTAAGGAGATTCAATGCTGGAACAAGCTGTGTGTAGGGAGCGTCGGTTGCCGGTTGGGTCCTTGCGGAGCATACAGAGAAAATTTCCGATTCGGGAGCCGCTTTCCGCCGTAAGCGGGACGGTCGCCCTCATTTGCCACGATCTTCGACTTCCCTTGACCGCCATCCTGGCAAATGCGGAATTTCTCACCCAGTCAAATATCAGCGAGACGGAAAGAACCGAGTTTTACCAGGAAATCCGTTGGTCGATCGACCGGATGAATGAGATGGTCTCTTCGTTGTTGGAGCTCTCCAAAGATCGCGACACTCTTCGGCGCGCCCGAAGAAATATCGTTGACACAGTCGCGCGCGCGATCCGGATGACAAGTGTGAAACAGGAGTTCCGGCGCATCGCCATCAAGCATCATCATAAAGGTATGGCCGTGGGCTGGTTCGATTCCAACCGCCTCGAACGAGTGGTCGCCAACCTCGTCTCGAATGCTTGCGAGGCGGTTTCGCCGGATTCGGGGCGGATCGTGATCAGCACGACCGGCAATCGATCCTGCCTGAAAATTGGTGTCTGGGATAACGGCCCGGGCATCCCCCCGATGATTCAGGACTCGGTTTTTCAACCATTCGTGAGCTACGGAAAGACCGAAGGCAGCGGACTGGGTCTCGCGATAGCGAAGAAAATTGTCGAGGATCATGGCGGGGAAATTTACCTCGATGCGAGAAGTGGGACTGGAACTTTATTCAAGATCACGATTCCCTTTGCCATTCCCCGTTGAGGCTGCAGCTTGGAGGTCCGCTTCATCGCCTCGTCCTGAACCTGCTAACCGCATCCCCAAGCGAAGCGGGTGAGAATCTGCGTTCTCACCCGCCGCTCATTTTCTACGCTAAAGGCAGGTTGTACACCTTAGGACCCTGCCGGTTTTGAACTTTATTTCTTTGCCACGGTGTGCCCGCGTCCATCGCGCGATTCGTTTCCGTTGAAAGCTTTAGGGGCAGGAGCATTGGCGCGCTCTGGCGGACGTTGCTCTCCGGCCTTTGGCATGGGTCCTTTATAACCGTGGTGCGGATCGTAATGGTTATTTACGGTTCCGTGGAAGGTGGCAGGACCGTGAAACCATTTGCCCGCTCCAATAAACACACCCCCCGAAAACCATTCCGGACCGTAATATCCATAGGGTGCACAGGCATAGGGAGCGTAGTCATAGTAACCGTAGGGACAGTTCGGCGCCACTCCTATGTTGATCGAGACTTGGGCTTGTGTTGTCTGGCTAGCGGCTAAAAAGAGGCCGGTAGCAACCGTTAGTAACGCAAAATATCTCGCCACGCTCATTCATTCACCTCGGCTGATTTGAGGCCGCTCCAACGGAAAAGGTTGGCCCTGTCAATTCATACAGTTTTCACCGATAAGGTTGTGTGAGCAGGCCCTTTCGATTCATACCGTTTTTCACCGATCCGGCGAATGTTTTTACTGGACTTTGCCGGTGGGCCGCAGCTTGCGCAGCTCCTGGGCGCACTCGACGGCATTGAAAGCGGAAAGCTTCAGGTTGTCGGTCGAGACCCAAAGCCAGAAGCGGCGCGATTGAGTCATGCCTGGCTCATCGGAGCGCAGGCGCACGAGAATATCTTCCTGGCCCGCCGAGGTGAGATTGCTCGGCGCGTCCACGTCGCTCAGAATCACCTCGACATGCGCACCGGCGAGGGCGGCCTCGACGTGCTCGAAAGCGACGCGGCTTTCAAATTCAACAGCGATCGAGAAGTTGTGCCCATGGAAGACAGGAACGTGTACCAGCTGCAGGGCCAGATCCGGCAGCCGCCCGCCGGAGAGAAGAGCATAGTGGCGGCGAATCAGCGCTTCGCGCTCCGCGAGGTTGACCTTGGCCCCTTCGCCGGTCGCGGCGATCGCGTTGAACGCTACCTGGATGTCGTAGAACTCCCGGGGCACGCTCTGGAAGGAGAGCAGCGATACCGTCTGCTGATGGAGTTCATCGAGCGCGGTGCGTCCGTATTCGGAGGCGGACTCCAAAAAGGTGACCGACACATTGCGGATCGCGCCGCTCTTTTGCATTCGTCCAAGAAGCAGTGCCAGAGTAAGCGCCGCCGGATGTGCGGGAACGATTGCCGGCGTATGCAAATCCGGCGTTCGGCTGCTTCCATCACCACCCTCTTCGTTGAACCAGGGCGCGCGTACCAGCACTCCCGGCTCGTTTTCGAGCGCATAGGTAAGATCGACGATGCTGGCGCCGGCGCGCAGCGCGCTTTGCCAATGCTTATCCGTAACCTCCGGAGCACCGGCAAAAAAGCTGAAATCGACGTGCGCAAACGAGTCGTGGGTGATCTGCTGGATGAAGGTTGCCTCTTCACCGGCCGATTCCAGCT
Organism: uncultured Acidobacteriaceae bacterium; assembly: GCA_963746665.1. Taxonomy (GTDB): domain Bacteria; phylum Acidobacteriota; class Terriglobia; order Terriglobales; family Acidobacteriaceae; genus PALSA-350. Next base: position 23,467 of record CAVVBW010000005.1, read on the forward strand.
GGCCAAACGCCTTCTCCTCGTCCATCAACAGGAAGTCGGATGCGGCGAAGCTCGATTCTGTCAGCGCTTCATTGAGTTCTTTGCCGCGGAGGGATGAGGCTCCAACGATAGCAATACGGTAATTGGCTGTCATTGAGGGTTCAATCTGCTCACTTTTTAAGTCCGGTGCTCGTTGTGGCCGAAGCCTCGCCGGATGGGGCAACTTCTAAACTCGTGGGATGCCGCTGGAAGGCTTTGTGGCGGCGCTGCCAGGAGTAGGCGGCTCGCGCAAAGATGCCGGAGAACATGTAAATGAAGGCGAAAACGAAGAGAGCGATCTCCGAAAAAAAGACTACCGCGTAGATCAGCAACCCCAGCAGCACGATGAGCCGGAAAGGATGCTGGCCGGCGAGGGTGATCTCCTTGCCGCTCCAAAAACGCCAGGTGCTGACCATTAGAAAGCTGATGAGCCCCACCAGCGCCGTCCAGATCAGAGCCACCCACCAGTTGGGAACCGGGGTGCCCGAAAAGAAGTGGACAACCGCGACGATCATGCCGGCGGCCGCGGGAATCGGCATGCCGACAAAATACTTGCGGCCCTCCCGGCCGGGATTCTTCGGCGTGATATTGCCGCCGATGTTGAATCGCGCCAGGCGGCTTGCCCCACAGAGCAGATAGAGGAAGCAAACGAACGCGCCAAGCTCCACGATTTTCTGCCGCAGCGTCGCATCCATCGCCGTGGGCAGCATGTGGAAGCCCCAGGTGAAGGCCAGAACGCTCGGCGCCACTCCGAAAGTGATCACATCGGCAAGAGAGTCGAGTTCCTTGCCAAACTCGCTGGCGGTGTTGGTCATGCGCGCGATCCGCCCGTCGAGAGCGTCGAAGGGAATAGCAAAGCCGATCGCCAGCGCGGCGTAATTGAAGTGTTGTGGCTCCGAGATCGAGCCTTGCAGGCTTTGCGTGATCGCAAAGTAGCCGGCGGCGATGTTTCCCGAGGTAAAGAGCGAAGGCAGGATATACATGCCCTTGCGCGGCCTCCTCTGAGAGCGCCCTCCCTCCTCGATTGCTTCGTCCGTTCTCAAACCAGTATCTCCGCGGCGAGTTCATCGGGGACAAGCACGCCTTGCTCCGCGCGGATGTGCGCCACGACGGAAGAGCCGCCTTTTACTCGTTGTCCAGGCACAACCAGAAGCTCGGCATGACCGGGCAGTACGAGATCGACGCGCGAGCCGAACTTAATCATCCCGACACGCTGCCCGCGCTCGACATAGTCGCCTATCTTCGGACGGAAGACGATGCGGCGGGCGAGCAATCCAGCAACTTGCTTAAAAACTACGCTGCACTCCGCGCTCGCCACGGTTACGCTATTTTGCTCGTTCTTCACGGCAGACTCGGGATTGAGAGCATTGAGATAAAGCCCCTTCTGGTAGCGCACTTCGCGTACCGTGCCGGCAATCGGTGACCGGTTCACGTGGACATCGAAAACACTCAGAAAAATGCTCACGCGAATGCTCTCGCCCGCGGGCGTTCGAATGCGCGCCACCTCGGTGATCTTGCCGTCGGCGGGAGAGACAACCGCGCCCGGTTCGACCGGAATCGACCGCGCTGGATCGCGAAAAAACCAAAGGAAAAAAAGAGCGAGCACAAGCGGCGCCGCTGCCCAGAGCCAGGTTCCCGTCAGCAGGAACACCAGCACAGCCGCCACGATAAAACCCAGACCGTAGAAATATCCCTCGCGTACCATCTCAGAAATAAGGCTATGGCCCAATTATAGAGGCCGCCGCGCAAAGTGACCTTGCGCGCTCCTGGTGCGCAAACACGAAGACTGTGAGGTACATCGGGAAGGGCCGCGACGAGAGCAGTATTGCGCGCGAAGCGGGGAGCGATGTGTACGGATCCTCTGATTGTTTGAGCGTCTGATCGTCCACGAGCGGGGAGGGGCACGGCGATCGGACAAAACTGCCCCGTCCCTGCTCTATGTCGAAACACGACCGCTAACGTGTCAGGCGCGCATTGCGCCGCGCAATCCGTACATCTCGTCTTTGAGGTGTAGTTTAAGTTTCTTCAGCCGTACCTCTTCCAGCTGCTCATCCTGAGAAAGATGAGGTTTGTTCATGAGAGCCTCGAGTTGCTGGTTGTAGCGGCTGTGCTCCTCTTTTAGGCGAAGCAGGCGCTGCGCTTCGCCATCAGGCTGACCATTTGGTTCTCCATCCATGGAAGCCATTCCTCCTATGAGAGGCTGTTATTAGCTTATGGGCGGTTGCGACGGGAGAATAACAGCCTCTAGAAACTGTAACTCTTAGACGACGAAAAATACCACAGTGTTCGCCCGGCAGCCAATGAGTTTCGAAAATAATTCGCCCGAGCGGCGGAGTTCGGTCGAGAGCTCACACAAATCAATAACTTACGGTGGTTAGCAGTGCTTCAAACAAGAGCGCGTCTTCGCTGGGGGCGAAGTAGTAGGCGCGCCGCCGTCCCTTCTGTTGAAATCCCTGGCGCAGATAGAGCCCAATCGCGGCAACGTTCGATGCGCGAACTTCAAGGACCATGAGGCGCGCGCCGGCTCCAGCCGCCGAGCGCATTGCATCAACCAGCAACGCGCTTCCAACGCCCTGCCGCCGGAAGCCTGGGTCAATTACGATGCTCTCGAGCGTGGCCAGCTCGTCGATGCGCAAGATGCTTGCGACTGCAAAGCCGATGAGGATGCCGCCGGATTCTGCGACCGCCGCAAAGCGGTAAAAGGGTGCGGCTCGATCGAAGAGCGGAATCTGCTGGTAATCGGTAAGCCCCCAGTTTGGCGCCGTAACCGACTCTTGAGCGATGGCCAGCAGGGAATCGGCGTCTGACGCGGCCATGGGGCGGAGGACCGGACTGCTTCCGGGGTCTCTTTTAAGTTGCACTCAATGCCTTCTGCGCGGGCTGACATAGGACCTCGGCGTCCGGACGGCGCAGGTAGTTGGCGTCCAGAGTTTCGACGTCCTCGAAGCTGCCGGCGCGTAAGCGGCCCAGAGCAAAGCGGAGCGCATCGGCAGCGTCGGGCGCCTGCACATAGATGGGACGATACGGGGCGAGGGAATCTTCCTTTCCCTTGTCTTCGAAGACTTGTTCGTAAACCAGCACGCCTGCCCCTGGCCGACGGAGGGCGGCAATCGTTTCCGTTTGGCTGAGGAGGCTCTCTACGATCTTGCGGCCCTCTCGATATTCCCCAACGTAGTACTCCCCGCGGCCCGCATCGACGGCTGCGAGCACGTGCGGCAGCCCGCTGACGGCGGCAATGAGTTCGAGATGGGAGAGCGCGATCAGGGGAATTCCCGCCGGTTGCGCCAGTCCCTTGGCGGCGCTTAACCCTACCCGGATGCCGGTAAAGCTACCCGGCCCGCGGACGACGACGATGGCCTCGATATCCTGAATGGTTGCGTGTTGTCCGGCGAGCATCTCGCTGACTCTCGGGTTCAATTGTGCCGCGTAGGCGCGGCCTGGAAGCGCGGCTTGGGCGAGAATCAGAATCGCAGTGCCGTCCTCGTTGACGCGGCCCAGAGCCACGCTCCCGATCGTTCCGCAGGTATGGATTGAGAGCAGCATGGTCTCGATTCTAAGACCTGGGTTGTCCGCAGATCTCGAGCAAAACTCCCCCGGCGCTTGCCGGATGAACGAAGAAATAGAGATGGCCGCCCGCGCCGGCCTGAATCTCGTCGGAGAGGAGCCTGGCGCCCGACTGCTTCATCTGCTCGAATGCGAGCGAGATGTCCTCTACGTGAAAGGCCAGATGATGCAGGCCCTCCCCGCGCTTGGCGAGGAACCTGCCCACGGGAGTGTGCTCGCCCAGCGGCTCGAGCAGCTCGATGCGGCTATCGCCAATGGGAATCAAAGCTGCGCGCACGCCTTCCTGCTCCACCACTTCTTCACTGAGAACAGTCAGGCCAAGCGACTCATAGAAGCTTCGGGCTTCGGCAATATTCTTGACGGCGATTCCCAGATGATCGAGCTTAAGCATTTTGTTCTTCCTCTGCCGCTCGCTTCTCCATGCTGCGGATGAGCTGCGGAATGAGCTGGAAGGGATCTTGCTCTTTGCGCGCAACGCGATGAGCGATCTCGTCGAGCGCGGGGCGGTCGAGGCCGCGCCGGCGCGCGTCTCGCAGCACCTCGTCGTGGATCATTTCCAGCAGCCGTTTGCGCCAGTGGACTTCCCGCCGCTCCCATAGCCGGTCCTCTTCAAACAGCCATGAGCGAAACTCCTCCACGGCTTCGCGGAGTTTTTCGACGCCTTCTCCCGTGCTGCCGATGGTGAGAAGCACCGGCGGAATCCAGCCGCGGTGTTGGCTGGCCAGCGATTGCATGGCGCGGACCTCGTTCTGAGCGTGCGCGGCCCCTTCCCGGTCGCTCTTGTTCACCACGAAAATATCGGCAATTTCCATGATGCCCGCCTTGATGCTTTGCACCTCGTCGCCCATCCCCGGCGTCAACACGACAATGGTCGCGTCGGCGAGGCGCACGATATCGATTTCATCCTGGCCGGCGCCCACCGTCTCGATAAAAATACGCTGCTTCCCGCTGGCCTCGATCACGGACGCAACGTCCGCCGTAGCCCGCGCAACACCGCCGAGCGAGCCGCGGGTTGCCATGCTGCGCATGTAAAAGCCGGCGTCCGATTCGAACCCCTGCATGCGGATCCGGTCGCCAAGAATGGCGCCGCCCGTGTAGGGACTGGTGGGATCGACGGCGACGACTCCAACGCGGATGTCATCTTTGCGATAGCATCGCGCCAGCTGGTCGACCAATGTACTCTTGCCGGCTCCCGGCGAGCCGGTCACGCCGATGCGCAAGCCGTCGCCGGTATGGGGGAAACAGCAGGAGAGAATCTCTCTCGCCGAGGCCGCCCCATCTTCCACGAGAGAAATGGCCCGTGCCAGCGCGCGTCTGTCTCCGTCCCGCGCGCGATCGATCAGTCGAGCGACGTCCGGAGTCCAGGCGGCTGGTTCCGTGTCAGCCTTCATTCTTCCGATGATATCTTCTATTCCAGGGCCCGCGCTAAAGCGCTTCGCCCTCTTGCTCTGCTCGCCCCTTCCCAGGGCTCGCTCCGCAATTCACCCCTTGCTTCTATTCCAGGGCCCGCGCTAAAGGGCTTTGCCCTCTTGCTCTGCTCGCCCCTTCCCAGGGCTCGCTCCGCAATTCACCCTTTCCCTAATATTTCCGGCCCGCGCTAAAGCGCTTTCGCCCTCCAAACTTGTCATCCCGAGCGTAGTCGAGGGATCTGCGTTTTCTTTTCTGTCCCGGTCGCTGTTCTCGGGTGCCCCATCCTTGACGAAGTCAAGGGTGGGATTCCACTGCTGAAGAGCTCCGTGCAATCCGTTCAATACCGCCGCTGTTGGGGCGCGCCAGCAACCACGAATGGCGGCGAAAGCCGCGTCCGCCTGGATGGCAAATCCACGAATGGCGGCGAAGCCGCGTCCCGCCGTCCGCGCAGGACCTAGCGCAAGATCTCCCGAGCAATGATGATGCGTTGAATCTCGCTGGTGCCTTCGCCGATCGTGCACAGCTTGACGTCGCGGTAAAACTTCTCGACAGGATAATCCTTGGTGAAGCCGTAGCCCCCGTGCAGCTGCACGGCGTTGCCGCAGATCTTGACTGCGACCTCGCTGGCCATCAACTTGGCCATTGAGGATTCAAGTGTCGTCTTCTGCCCTGCGTCCTTCATCGCGGCGGCGCGCATGGTTAGGAGGCGTGCCGCGTCGAGTTCGGTAGCCATGTCGGCAAGCATCCAACGGATACCTTGAAACTCCGAAATCCGCTGCTTGAACTGGTGCCGTTCCTGGGTATAGCGGAGCGCGGCTTCAAAGGCTCCGCGCGCGATCCCGAGCGAGAGTGCCGCGATCGAGATGCGGCCGCCGTCGAGCACGAGCATCGCATCGAGGAAGCCTTCACCTTGTTTGCCTAACAGATTTTCCCGGGGAATCCGGCAATCTTCAAAAATCAATTCCGATGTGTCGCTGGCGCGCAGTCCAAGCTTGTTCTCTTTTTTCCCCGCGCGGAAGCCCGGCGTCCCGCGTTCGACGGCAAAGGCCGAAAGCTCGTGCTCGGCCGATCCCTTGCCCGTCACCGCGAAGACGACGCACAGATCTGCATAATGACCATTGGTGACGAAAACCTTGCTGCCGTTGAGCACCCATTGATTGCCCTCCTCGACGGCCGTCATGTGCGCGCTGCCCGCGTCGGAGCCGGAACCGGCTTCCGTCAACCCCCACGCGCCGAGCCATTCGCCCGAAGCGAGCTTAGGAATGTACTTCCGCTTCTGCTCCTCGGATCCGAAGAGAAAGATGTGGTTGGTCGCGAGCGAGTTGTGAGAGGCAAGGATGAGGCCGATCGAGCCATCGACCGCGGAGAGCTCTTCCATGGCGAGAACATAGTCCACGTAGCCCAGTCCGGCCCCCCCATATTCGACAGGAACGAGGACGCCCATCAGACCCATTTGACCGAGTTGCTTGATCGCCTCTTGCGGAAACTCGCTGGCTTCGTCCCAGCGCATGACATGGGGCGCGATCTCCCGCGCGGCGAAGCCGCGGATTTCTTTCCGCAACTGCTCTTGTTCCTCGCTAAGCTCGAATGGGTGTGCGCGCGGCGAAACGGGATCGGACACAGAATCAGATGAAGACGGATTCATCGCGGGCTCCTATGTGGATCGAGAAAGCGCTTAACCCTATTATTTCAAAGCCTGCTCCAGGTCTTCGAGCAGATCGTCGAGATCTTCAATGCCCGCGGAGAGGCGCACCAGGCCGCTGGTGATACCTCCCGCAGCGCGCTCTTCGTCGCTGAGCGCGGCGTGGCTCATGGTCGCCGGATGCGAGACCAGCGTCTCGCATCCGCCCAGCGACTCGCCAAGCGTACAGACGCGGACGCGGCGCATGAAGTTGTTAGCGTTTTCGAAGGATCCGGTCTCGAAGGCGAGCAGCGCGCCGAAGCCGGACATCTGCCGTTCGGCCAGCTCGTGCTGGGGATGATCGGGAAGTCCGGGATAAAAGACGCGCTCAACTTTTGGATGTTTTCGAAGATAGGAGGCGATGGCGCGCCCGTTGGCGTCATGGCGCTGCATGCGCACGGCCAAGGTCTTGATTCCGCGCAGCACCAGAAAGCATTCGAAAGGCGACAGGATGCCTCCGGTGGTCTTCTGTACAAAACGAAAGGTCTCGCGGTGCTCCGGCTTGGTTGAAACCAGCACTCCGCCCAAACCGTCGCTGTGACCATTGAGGAATTTGGTGGTCGAGTGCATCACGATGTCGGCGCCTAGTTCGATAGGCCTTTGCAAATAGGGCGACATGAAAGTGTTGTCGACGCTCAGATCGATGTTGCGCTCGTGGCAGATGCCGGCAACGGCGCGGATATCGGTGAGCTCGACCAGCGGGTTCGATGGCGTCTCGATATGGACTAGCTTGGTATTCGGCTGGAGCGCGCGGGCCACGCTCTCGGGATCGCCGCTATCGACGTAGCTGAAGCGGATGCCATAGTTCGCCACAATCCGATTGAACAGCCGCGAAGTTCCGCCGTAGACGTTCCGGGCGCAGACAACGTGATCTCCGCTCTTGAGCATTGTGACCAGGGCCGAGATCGCCGCCATTCCGCTCGAAAATACCTGCGCGGACGCCCCGCTTTCGAGAGAGGCGAGACTCTGCTCAAGCGCGTCGCGGGTGGGGTTCGAGGCCCGCGAATACTCATACCCCTTGTGCTTGCCAATCTCCTCTTGCGCGTAGGTGGAAGTGGCGTAAATAGGCACGTTGATGGCGCCCGTGGCGGAGTCGGGAGACTGGCCGTCATGGATTGCGCGAGTCGAGAAGCCATGCGGTCTGGAGTTCATCAATCAGTTTGGGGCGTTCAATTTGGGGCGTTGCGCGCCGTCTCGCCCTTTGCCGCCGGCTTACTGTTGGGATAATACCCGGCTTTGGTGCGAACGACGAGCTTGTTGTATCCCTTGGCTTTGGCTACCACGCGTACCGCGCGAAAGCCTCCCAGGCTCGGCGCTTTGGTGGAGTGGTAGCCGATCGTGTATTGCTGGCGAATGTCGTGCGCCACCTCGCCGGCAATCTCATCGACCTGTTCCAGATTTTTAGGGAAGTAGGCCACCCCGCCTGTTTCTTCGGAGAGCAACTCGAGAGCCCGGCGCGCACGATGCGCCTCGCGGCCGCCGCCCTCATCGTCATACAGCAAACCCACGCAATAGATCACCGGTCCCTCGAGATCCTGGACGCGGTGAACGGTGTCCTCAAGTGAGGTGCTCGAGGCATTGTCTTCGCCATCCGTGATGACCAGAAGAACTTGCTTCGGGCGCTTCGCATTCTTGCTCATGTAATCCGCCGAGGCCATGATGGCGTCGTAGAGCGCGGTCCCGCCCTTGGAATCGATGTGCGAGAGCCCCTGGCGCAGCTTGTCGACGTTCGCCGTGAAGTCCTGATCGATATATGCCTCGTCGGAGAAGTTCACCACAAAACTTTCATCGTCCGGGTTCGAGTAGTGCACCAGATCGAGGGCCGACTTGTTCACGGCCTGGCGCTTCATGCGCATTGAACCGGAGTTGTCCACCAGGATTCCCAGCGAAATGGGGATGTCCTGGTGTTGAAAAGAGGCGATGGTCTGCTCGACGCCGTCCTCATAGACCTTGAAGTCGCTCTGGTCTAAGTTGTCCACAATGTGCTGCTTGTCGTCGAGTACCGTGGCGTTCAAGACCACTTCGTCGACCGTGCGTTGAAGGGTGAACTGCCCGTTCTTGCCACGGGTGAGCGGAGTGCCCGTTTCTCCGTTTTGAGGAGCGGCAGCCGCCGCGGCGTCGGGCGAGGCGATAGGATCGCGATCGACATTGAGCGGCTGCTGCTTTTCTGGTTGGCCGGGAGCCCCGGCCGATTGCGCGGGAACGGCCGCTGGCTGAACGGGAGCTTGCGCGGCTCCCCCCAGGCACGCAGTTCAGAACGAGTGCCAAAAAAAGCAGGCGATTATTGCGACGGTGCATAGTATCCGGTTCGCGCATGAACGGTAAGCTCGGGCAGCCCTGCCGGCGGACTTAGCTTTACCTTCAATTTACGCCACTTCCCGTCCCGTCTGGCATCCCCTGGTTTGAAACCAATGACGTATTGATTTCGCAGCTCTTCGCTGATTTTGGTGGCAATGTCGCCCATCTCGTCGGGATCGTCCACTTGAAACATCTGCCCGCCGGTCTCCTCGCTCACATCATGCAATAGGAGCGGCCCAACTTGTTCTTCCCGGGTCGGCGCAAAGGGATCGAAGATGCCCATCGAGAAAATCTGCACATCGGACTCGCGCACTAGGGAACGGACCTCGCCTTCAGTGTACCGGCTGCGATTGTCGCCCCCATCGGAGACTACCAGCAACGCCTTGCGTTCGTATTTGGCCTGCTTCATCTTATTGATGCCGAAGTAGATGGCGTCGAGCAATGCCGTCCGGTGGCCCGGCTGCAGCGAAGTGAGCCGGGCTTCGATGTTGGTGACATCCGAGGTGAAGTCCTCCATGAGCTCGGGCCGGTCATTGAAACCGATTACAAAGAATTCGTCTTGCGGATTGGCGGTATGCAGAAACGCGATGATGGCGTTGCGTGCCCGATTGATCTTGTCTGCCATGCTTCCGCTAAGGTCGAAGATAACCCCGATCGAGACCGGCGCGTCCTCCGACGAGAAGCTCTGGATATGTTGCGGAGCGTTGTTTTCAAAAATGGAAAAGTTGTCCTTTTCGAGACCCGTGACCAGGCGATTGAGCGGATCGGTGACCGTCAACGGAACCAGTACTAGATTGACATCCACGCGAATACGCTCATCGGACCGTGCCGAGAGGGCGGCTTTACCCTCGACCTCCGGAGATGGCGGTTTGCCCTGGTTTGTGGAATCGGACCCGCCCGCGGGCGCTTTGTTGGGCTCCGCCTTAGGGTCCGCCTGGTTGGTCACCACAGGAGGTTCTTGCGGGGCGGGCTGCACGTGAACGTCGTCCAGCGGGTCTTGTGCCCGCGCGGCGAGTGGAAGAGCCAGCAGGGCGCCTATCACAAGAAAGGCCCAGGCGAGAAGGCGCCTTCGGGCTACGCAGCTCAATCGATCGAATCCCGCTTGCCGAGCACGGCCTTCAGGTACCTTGCCGCGCATCCCTGAGAGCACCATAACCCTAGCCCTCTGCAACTGAACGCCCCGTTGGAAAGGAGCCGAACGATCGGAACGATCGGCCCCTTGCTCCAGCCCAAATCATTCGCCCACCGAGCCGCTAACTGTTCCCGCTCACTGATCTTAGATGACTTCTTGCCATACTCACATAGCGAAATTCCTTTTGAGGGAGCGAATTTCACCTAGAGTCTGTCAGAACTTACAGGCGACAGTCTGTCAGAACTTACAGGCGACAGCGACGAAAGCGAATTTTCGCGAGTGGAAGGAGTGAGGAGTGACAAACTAGTGACAAATACAAGCTGGCACAGGAGAAATGCTCGAACCACGGTCAGGTACAATCTTCCAGGTATCACTTTGTCCGGAGCTCGACCCCCAGCATGGCTCGTATCTACGCTTTTCGCGCATTGCGTTACAACCCTTCCCTTGTCCGCCTTCAAGATGTCGTGACTCAGCCTTACGACAAGATCACGCCGGCGATGCAGCAGGCCTATTACCATCGCAGCCCGTACAACCTGGTCCGCATCATTCTAGGACTTCCCGAGCTCTTCGATGTGCCGGGAGTGAACGACGTCTACACCCGCGCGGCGAGGGATTTTGCGGATTGGCGGCAGACGGGAATTCTGGCCCAGGAGAAGGATCCGTGCGTCTTCGCGTATTCGCAGCGCTTCACCCTGCCCGGAACCAAAGACCAAATGCGTGAGCGCCGGGGCTTCATCGCCTTGGGGGAACTCTACGATTACAGCCAGAACGTGGTCTTCCGGCACGAACAGACGCTTTTAAAGCCCAAGAGCGACCGGCTGAACCTGTTGCGCGCCACGCGGGCGCATTTCGGGCAGATCTTCATGCTCTACTCTGACCCAGGATTGACCGCGGAGAAGGTTTTGTTTTCCGGCGCCGCCGGACCGGAGAGTGAAGTGGTGGACGAGTTTGGCGTCATTCACAGGATCTGGCTGGTGAGCGACCTGAGCACAATCAACATTTTGATCGGGTCCATGGAAGACAAGAAGTTGATCATCGCCGACGGCCACCACCGGTATGAAACGGCGCTCAACTACTCCCGCGAGCGGGCGCCCGAAACCATTGCTCCGACAGAGAGAAACCTGGCCAATACCACTCCCCAGCCTGCGTATCCTGAAGCGGCCGTGATGATGACTTTCGTCAATATGGATTCGGAAGGCATCGCCATTCTGCCTACGCACCGGGTCGTCTTTGGGCTCGACGGCTTTCAACCCTCGGCGTTTCTCGAGCGGGCGCGGCCATTTTTTGAGATCGAGCCGCTGCTTGAGAGCGATGCGGCGAAGCTGACGGCGCGTCTGGCACAGGCAAAGGGTACGGCCTTCGTCGCCGTGACGCGGGCAGGCCGCTATCTTCTTACGGCGAAACCCGAGGCTGTGGTCGAAGCGCTGGCCGGGCTTCCCGAGCGCCAACGCCGCTTGGATCTGGTCCAGTTGCACTCGCTCGTCTTCGAGCAGCTTTTGGGCATTACTCCCGATGCGATACGGGAACAGCGGAATCTGCGCTATCTGCGCGATGCCGCCGAGGCGGCGGACCAGGTTGCGAGCGGGGACGCGGACGTGGCCTTCCTGACCAATCCGATCTCACTCGAGCAATTGCGCGAGGTCGCCTTCGCCGGCGAGGTGATGCCGCAGAAATCGACCGACTTTTATCCCAAACTCCTAAGCGGTACCGCGATCTATGCATTGGACTGATGGCTCGACTCTCAGGGTCTATCTTCCGGTGCTGGTCCTGATGGTGCTGAGCCTCTTCTTCATTCCGCTTGCTCAAGCCGCGCAGCAGCCTCCTGTCTCGGGCAATCCGGCTCCGTTACCCGCGCAGCCCCCCGCCGTCAGCCCTGCAACTCCCCCCACCACTCCGAAGATGCCGCCATCCGCCCCCGCCCGCGTGCAGCCGCGTTTCCTGGTGGTGATTGACCCGGCGCATGGAGGGACAGACAGTGGAGCGCGCTTGAACGCGCAGCTGCTCGAGAAGGATCTGGTGCTGGCCCTTTCCCTACGCTTGCGTTCCGCGTTGAATGCCCACGGCATTTCCGTGGTCACGACGCGCGATTCCGACGTGCTGGTCTCCCCGGTAAACCGTGCGGAGACGGCGGATCATGCTGTCGCCGCCGCCTGCATTTCTCTCCATGCCACCGCGACCGGCAGCGGTGTCCACCTCTTCACCTCTTCCTTGACCGAAATTCCCGTTGAGCGCTTTCTGCCCTGGGATACGGCGCAAGGCGCATATGCCCAGCAGAGTCTGCGGCTCTCCTCGGAGATCGATTCGGCGATGGCGCACGCGGAGATTCCGGTCACCTTGGGCCGCACCGCGCTCAAGCCGCTGGACAACTTTACCTGCCCCGCGGTCGCGGTTGAGATCGCCCCTCTCTCTGTTTCCGGCAGGGTCACGCCCCTTTCCGATCCCGCCTATCAGAGCCGCGTTGTCGCGACCCTCGGGGCCGCAATCGAGCAGTGGGAGCGGGACTGGAGGCAACAGCCGTGATTCCTCGCCCCCAGCGGGTGCTTTTCTGGATTCTGCTGATCGGCTCGGTCGTGATGTCGGTGGCGCTCATCCGCATGCGTGAGCGGGCGCATGACAGGCTGCTCGATGCCGGGCAGACAATGCCTCTCAATCCTCCCGCGGCGATTCCCGCGCAAAACATAACCATGATGATTGCCAATGATGCGGATGGGTCGATCGCCGCCGCCCAGCAGAAAATGGCCCTCCCCGCCGATGCCAATGCGCGCGCGCATGTGATCTTGCAGCACCTCATTGCCGATTACGCCCGCCCCGCTTCAAGCCATCCGATTGCGACCAACAACGGCGTCAATGAAGTCTTCTTCATGCCTTTGCCCGCGCCGGCGCCGGCTCCCAATGGCGGAACTCCAAGCAATCCGACTCCAAACAACGCGGGCATCATCGCCATCGTCGATCTGAGCGGATCGTTCGCGGCAGTGCACCCCTCGGGCATTGAAGCGGAAACGCTCACGTTGCTCTCGATCATTGGAACCCTGCACGCCAACTTCCCCGAGATCGCGCAGGTGCGCTTTTTGGTGGATGGGCAGCCCCGCGACACATTGGCCGGTCACGCCGATCTCACGCGCGTCTACCTGGCTTCGGGTGCGCCGGGTGTCAAACATCTATGAGCAGTCGGAAATTCAAAATTGGGCTCTTCGATTCCGGCTTTGGCGGCCTGACAGTCCTGCGCGCTCTCTTGCCCCTGATTCCCGCGGCCGACTTTCTCTACCTGGGAGACACGGCGAGGCTGCCGTATGGATCGAAGTCGAGAGCTACCATCGTCCGCTATGCCCTCTCGAGCACCCGTTTTCTGGCCGATCAGGGGGCGGATTTTTTGGTCATCGCCTGCAATACGGCAAGCGCCCTCGCCCTCGATGAGATCTCCGCGTCGACTAGCCTGCCCGTCGTCGGCGTGATCGATACCGGCGTGAACGAGGCCCGTGCCTGCTCAACGACGGGAGACATTCTGGTGATTGCCACCGACGCTACCGTGGGCAGCCATGCCTACCGGGCGGCGAGCGAAAAGCGCGGCATGCGCGCCCTCGAGATGGCCTGTCCGCTGCTGGTTCCTCTCGTCGAGGAGGGCTGGAGCAGCCACCCGGTGACGGCCGAGGTGGTGCGCATCTATCTCGACGAGCTCTTCGAGCGGGCGCGACAGATGGCGTTCAAGCCGGACACGCTGGTATTGGGCTGTACGCACTATCCTCTGCTGCGGTCCACTATCGAAGCGGCCGTGCCCGAGAGGATGCGCATCGTCGATTCAGCGCGGGCGACGGCAGACCAGGTCGTGCGGCGGCTGGCTGCCGATCAGATCTTTACAGCAGCGGCGGGGACCGCCGGAGCAGGGAACTCGACCGGGCGCCCTCATTTCTTTGCCACCGATTCCGTCGCCAAGTTTGAGAAACTGGGCGCACGCTTTCTCGGCAGCCCCATCGAGCAAGTGGAGTTGGTGGACCTGGGCGGCTGAACAACGATAGAAGGGTGGCCCATTCAAGCCTGGTTTTGGCTTGAGTGGGGTGGGGCAGAGAGTCATGGGTAGAGAGGAATGATCGAATGATCGATTTCAAAGGACAGACCGCGGTAGTCTTCGGGGTGGCAAACAAGCGCAGCATCGCCTGGGCCATTGCCCAGAAGCTCTCTGAAGCCGGAGCTCAACTCGCCATCGGCTACCAGAATGAGCGCTTGCGCCCGGAGGCGGAAGAGCTCGCTCAGGAGCTCTCGAACGCCGAGACCTTCCAGTGCGATGTGTCGCTCGACTCCGAGATCGATGCGGTCTTTGCCTCCCTCAAGCAGCGCTATGGCAAGCTGGACACGCTGGTGCACAGTTTGGCCTTCGCCCCCGCCGCCGAGCTCAGCAATGACTTTTTGCTCACCAGCCGCGAGGGTTTTCGCATCGCCCACGAGGTCAGCGTGTACTCGCTGATCGCCCTCGCGCGCGCCGCCGCTCCGCTGATGACCGATGGAGGCAGCATTACCACGATGACTTATTTCGGCGCGGAGAAGGTTGTTCCCCGCTACAACGTGATGGGCGTCGCCAAGGCCGCCCTCGAATCGACCGTCCGCTATCTCGCTGCCGACTTGGGCAAGCAGAAAATCCGCGTCAACGCCATCTCCGCGGGCCCTATCAAAACCTTGGCCGCGCGCGGCATCGGCGGCTTAAGCGAAATGTTGAAGGCGCATGCCGAACGGTCGCCGCTCAATCGCAATGTGGACCCCGCGGAAGTAGGAAACACGGCATTGTTTCTCGCCTCCGGGCTAGCCACGGGAATCACCGGCGAGGTGATCTACGTGGACTGCGGATATAACATCATGGGATTCTAGACCACCGAATTCTAGTGTGGTGTCCCCACTTCGAACTTCAGGGACACCACACTAGAGCTCTCGGTTAGTAGTGGTGGTCCTCAGGGCGCCGTCCGTTCGCGGGAGGCGGGGGCTGGCGCCGCACGGCCGGGTGAGTCTCGACTCGCACTCCTGGCCGCGGCCGATAGGCATTCGCGAAAGGATGCGCGTAGAAACCCCGATTGGCCCAAGTCCTTCCCCAGGGCGCTCCGCCGATCAGCAGGACATGAGTGTTCCAACCAATTCCTGCTCCGACCCAGCCAAAGGGTGCGAACGCCGGCCCGACGACAACGCTCGGCCCAAAACGAATGCCGGCCGTTATTACAAATCCCGGACGTGGCGCCGCAAAGACGATTGCTGGGCTGTACATCGGAACGTACATGTAGGCCGGATTCACCGGCATGATTTGAATATAGCCACCGGAGTTGACCACGCTGTCGTAGGGCGTTGGCCGTAGATAGCCGTAGTTATAAGCCTGTTGACGCATGCGCTGCACGGCATCCATTACATCGGGACGCTGGACCAGAACCGCATTGCCAAGAGACTGCGTCCAGCCCGGATCCTGCGCCATCATGTCGAGGACTGAAGGGAAGGGAAGCAGCGCCAATACACTGGGATCCCATGGCAGATTATCCCCTGCAATCGCACCCGCCAGCGCGTCGTTCCTCAGACTGCTGTGTTCATCCGCCCAATTTGCGGCGTCGGGAATCTGTTCGGGAAAAGTAGCCGCGGTAAGAATCTGCGCCAACAATGGATCGGGATAGAGCGCAATCCTGCTCACCAGCGGATCGAGCTGTTGCGGCGCGAGCATCGGCGGCGGTCCCTGCGGCTGACCCTGTGGGGGGCCTGGGGGCATCCCCGCGGGCGCACTCTGATCGGGCGGTGGCGGTGGCGGCGGAGGCGTGTACGGAGCCTGCGCTGCTGCCGTGATAACCGCGGCGAGCATGAAAAGTAGGACGAACCGGGCGGATTGAAATGGTGCCCAAACCTGCCGCGTAAAACTCCGGTTACCTTTGAGATGAGAAAGCATCGCGTTCCACTCCATCTTGTATCGAATTGAACCTTTTCGAACCTATCGAATTGTTTCTCAGACCCTGCGCTTTAAGCTGTGCCTGGACTCTCTTATCAGACCCTGGAATGAGGGCCGAGTTGCGAGGAGACTCCCCGTCGGCTTCGATCATTGCGCCGCCAAGTACAAAGGTAACAAGGGTAATATGTCGAACCTATAATCAGAAGTTGGCCTTGCCGTGACCTCAGTTTTGTAGTATGGAGATCGTCCGGAAACAGAGACCAGAGAGTAAGCGTACGGCCTGACCAGGTCGGATGAGTGGCGTAAGTGTCCACTTGTTTCCAATGCCGTAGCTGATGAGGCTGCGTGTTAATGAAGCGGAGGAGCCGCGCGAATCTCAAACAGCTCTGGCCAGAGTTTTCCCGTGACGAAAAGCCGGTCGTTCTTGGCATCCCACGCGATGCCGTTCAGAACCGAATCATTGCTGCGAAGTTCGACAACCGGAATGATGCCAGCAAGGTCAATCCATCCCAGCACGTGGCCGGTTTCAGGAGAGATACGCGCAATTCTGTTCGAGAACCAGATGTTCGCGTAGATTTCGCCGTGGATGTATTCCAGTTCGTTGATCTGCTGCACCGGCTTGCCGTGGTCGGTCACGGCCACACTCCGGACTTGCTGAAAAGTCTCTGGACTAAGAAAGCGGAGGGTGGACGTACCATCGCTGAGAATGAGATTGCGGCCATCCTGCGTAAGGCCCCAGCCTTCGCCGGTGTAATGAAACGTATGAATCAGACGGAACGTCGCGCGGTCATACACAAAACCAGTGTGCGCTTTCCAGGTAATTTGGACGAGCGTGTCTCCCCAATTAGTTAGACCTTCACCGAAGTACTCGCTGGGCAAGTCATATTCGCGAATTACTCGGCCGGTTTGCAAATCGACTTCACGTAGCGAGGAGTGGCCATAAAGGCCCGTGCTCTCATACAAATGTCCCTCCTCAAAGATCAATCCCTGCGTATAGCCATTTGGATCGTGAGGGTACGTATGGAGGACGCGAAAACCAGCGTCGGCCCAACCAACTACGGACAAGACCAGCAACAGGCAAACGAGAAGAGAGCGTCTACGCATCATCGGAGAACCAGACTATCGCATACGGGGCAGATTGAACCCCGGAGCTGGAAGGTCGGGGCTAAAGTGTCCGCGTGAGAACGCGGTTGGTCCTGTGGAGCGGCGGTCTTGTTTTGAGTTTTGCCCAGCAGGGGTAAGGATTTTGCTTCAGGCGGCGCGCATGGCGTGCAGCCGGGTAATGTTGTAGGCCATGGTGGTCAGGGTGAATTCGTTTGCGACGCGATTCAATCCGCGGGTACGAAATTGGCGCATTCCACGTTGTTGTTTGAGGACTCCGAAGACCGGTTCGACGATGGCCTTGCGCCGTGCATATGCAGCCTGCCCGGCCGGGCTGCGCAATTTGGCGCGCATGCGGCGATGGGCCGGGGCACAGGCCCGGGTGCGGCAGCGCGTGCCCAGATTCAGAGCGCGCGCCATATTCGAGTCCGGTAGGTAAGCGGCGATGTTGCGCTGTTCCAGCTGCTGGAGGTTGCTGATTGAGAAGAACCCGCTGTCGGCCAGAGCCGCGCCTGGCGGGGCGCCGCATCGCTGCTCGACCTGGTCCAGCATGGGCTGGAGCGACGCGTTATCGGTCGCGTTCTGCGTCACCCGCTGGGCCACGATCAGATGATCGTCCGAGACGGCGATCTCGGCCGAGTAGCCAAGAGCGAACTGGCCGCCGCGCTGGCGCAGAAAGCGCGCATTCTCGTCGGTGCGCGACAGCTTCTTCAGGCCGCTTTTCTTCAATCGCTGCAGGCGCCGTGGCATCTCGGCCAGGGCTTGGTTAAGCTCCGTGATGGCCACCTCCAGCCCGCCTGGCTCCTGGTCATCGCGGTCGGCCGCTTTTTGCCAGGCGCGCACCTGGCAGCGCAACCGCGCACGCGTATCGCGCAGCGCCTGCTCGCTGTCCACACGGTCCCGGCTGGCGTTGGCCGCGATGCGTGTCGAATCGATCGCCACCCGACCTAGCTTCACCATGCCCTGCGACTGCGCCCACTCCAGCACCTGCGTAAAGGCGTCGTTCAGCGCGTGACTGTGGCGGCGGCGGAACGCGCTCAGGGCCCAGTTGTCCACCCGCTCGCCGGCGGCCAGATAGCGAAACGCAAGATCCTCCACCAGACGACGCGCCACCTGCCGCGCGCTGGTGATGCCCAGTGCGTACGCGTAGAGCCACACTCCCAGCATCAGCTGGGGCCCATACAACTCCCCGCCTTCTTCGCTGTAGCTCTGCTCAAACACGCTCATATCCAGCCGCTCAATCACCTCGCGAACGAAAAAGCACAGGTGCTTCTCACCCAACTCATCCCGCACGCTCGGCGGCAGTAGATATGCCTGATCCGGACTGTAAACCTTGAATCGCGACATGCCTCTCTTGTCGCCCAACTCCGCAGTGGATTACAAGTACCTCTCGGCGTTCTCACGCGGACACTTTAGCCCGGACTGCGTATATGCTCCGGCCGGATCCCTAGTCCAACCACGCGTCCTAGGGCGCGCTGCACGCCTGGCACACGCACTGCGGCCTTCAGTTGCCACGGCGCCTTCGCCGGTCCAGGATCCTTAAAGATGCGCTCCATGCCTTTGTGAGCCGCGAGCTGCAGGCGCTGCGTCACGCGCGTGGGAAAGTCCCGCCGCCTTTCCACCTCTGCCAGCAATGCTTCGGTCACGCGCTTTTCAACCAGCGGCCTCGCCAGTAGATTGGCCGTTGCGACCGCATCCTGAACCGCAAGATTGATGCCCACTCCTCCGGCCGGCGACATCGCATGCGCCGCATCGCCGATCACGAGCAGGCCTGGCTTATGCCATTGCCGCAGCCGGTTGATCCTGACCGACAACAGCTTGATCTGATCCCAATCCTTGAGTTCCTCGACGCGGCTGCCCAGGAAAGGCGCGATGCGCAGGATCTGTTCTCGAAACGCTTCGAGACCGCGTCGTTGGATCCCCTTGAAGGAGTCTTTGGCGACGATCAGTCCCGCCTGAAAGTAGTCTCCGCGGTTGATCAGGATGAGTACCTGGCCGTAGTTGATGTTTCCCAGCACTTGCTCCGGGTCGCCGTCGTGCCGGGAGATACGGAACCAGAGCACGTCGATCGGCACTCCGGCTTCGATCACCTCCAGTCGAGCGGCTTGCCGCATCGTCGAGTGCCGTCCATCGCAGGCAATCGTCAGGTCGGAGCGGATCTCGACTTCTCCGCTGGAATTTCGCGCTTGAATGCCCACGACCTTATCCGCATCGCGAATCAGATCGACTGCTTCGTGTTCCATGAGAAGGTGGAAGGCGGCAAATCGCTGCGCGCGTTCTGCGAGAAAGTTTAGGAAATCCCATTGCGGCATCAGCGCGACAAATTTCGCGTGCACCGGAAGATGCCGGAAGTTCGCGGCCTGAAAGGGAAAGTCGCCGAATCTGCCGCCGACCGAAGTCAGTTGTTGGTGCGGGATCTTCAAGAGCTCTTCGAGCAGTCCCAGTTCATACATCAGCTCAAGCGTCGAAGGGTGCACGGTGTCGCCGCGAAAATCGCGAAAGAAGTCTCTATGCTTTTCGAGAACAGTTACCGGAACTCCGGCGCGCGCGAGAAGATAACCCAACATCATCCCCGCCGGACCGCCTCCCGCGATACAACAGGTTGTTTCCACTCTCTGAGCAGTCATCGATCGTTCCCCTGAGAAGGGCGCTAAAGGGTGCTAGAAATGGCGCGGGGAGCCGCGTGTCGCGCTCTCACCGTGTTGGCGCGTTCGTCTGAGAGGGAGCTGTTACCCCGCCGCCGCGCGGGGATGGTGCTGCCTCCGGGGCCATGTCGGCAGTGATAAATCCCTTATTTGTTCGCTTCGATACCGTCGAGAAGAACAAGAACACCTTCTCCATGTTATCGGCGCCGCGCCGGATCCAGAACTCATGGTCTTTGCCGGGAAACTCGAGATAGATGTGTTGCGCGCCGACATCCTGCAAGTGCATCGCAGAGCGGCGCGATACGTTCGCGTTCACAATCGAGTCCTTTTCACCGTGCATGATGAGGGTCACAAGGCCCCTGTACGCCTCCGCCGCCGCGTCGTCTGGAATGCCCCCGGCGCCGGAGATCGGCGCGATGCCGGCCCAGATTTGGTTGTACTTCGCACCCAGATAGTACGTACCCGCGCCCCCCATGGAATGGCCCATCAAATAAATGCGGTCGGGATCGATAGTGTATTTCTCACGGATCGATTTCAACAGCGTCATTGCGTCGATCTCCGAGAGCTCGCCGGTCGAGTACTTTGTGTCTGTCCCCGGTTTGACCGCGGCCGTCTCCACGGGCTTGCCTGCGAGTGCGCCCCACCAGCCCGATACGCTATAGCCCATCGGCGCGACAACGATAAATCCGTAGCGCTCGGCCAGGTCGGTCGTGCCGTCGAAGAGAATTTGCATCAGCGGCGTGATGCTCAATCCGTGTAGATCGACGATCAGGGGCGCCGGTTTGCCCTGTTCGTAGCTGGAGGGGATGAACAGCGTGTAGGGCATCTCCGCGTTCGCCTCTGGGAGGCGATACGTGCATTCCAAAATGCGCTGCTGAGAGACGGTCAGTGTCGGTTGGGCGGAGCGTGGTATGCCCTGAAATCCTTTCGAAATGTCGGGCGCTGGCACGCCGGGCAGTGGGGACCCGTCATGATTGACATTCGGCTTGCCGGCGCTCGCGTCAGCGTGGGCCTGAGTCACAAAAGCGCACGACTGCCCCGGCGCCAGCTGGGCGGCGCTCGGAGATCTCTGCGCGGATGCGTTCATCGCCACGATTGCGAGCGCTAGAACGATCCATCGGGCATATCGATACGTCATGGCTGTCTCCTCACGAATGGGTCTTTAGGAGCTACGTGACAGGGATAACACTTTAGAGGGCTGAAAGCCAGTTTGTAAGTGTCACTATTACCATTGTCGCGATAGTTGAGCTCGAGCGCGCTTCTGGCGGGCGAATATAGCGGCAGCCGGGCTGGAGGTACGGGCTGGTAGGCCGGGGTTTTAACCCCGGCGTTTACCTGAGGTGCAGCTCTTGCAAAATGCACCACCACCTGAGTTTTATTGAAGCTGTGTAGGAAGCTTGGCGGCCTGGTTCGCCTTGGCCGCCGCCCGGTTCGCCATCTTTGCCATGAGTTCCCGGCGGTGAAGCTTCTTTCTTCTTAGCTTGTGGAATCTAGCCTTGTCGCCATTTTGTGATGACATATGCCCTCGCTAACTGTGCTGGTCGGGGTCTTCGGTATCGAGTGGAGCGATGCCGGGACCCTCTTCATCGATCGCCTCGACCGTCCTGTCGTCGGTTGCGGGGCGGCCATCGCGGATGCTCTCCGCCCCGAGGGAGTTTTCGCTGCCGGCAGGAGCCGTACGGTCGATTTTGTTGACGTGGGGATCGGATTCGGTCGCCGCCGTCGCCTCGTTACCGATGTTTCTCGTCGTTTTTTCCCGGGTTGCGGCCATTGTGCACTCTCCTCGTTCTTCGTGACAAGTAGGATGCAGGCAAATGACAGCCCGGTCGCATAGCCGGGTGAACTGCGGAGCGAGCCCTGGATTGTGCTCGCGAAGCCTGCTTTCCCGTCTGGACTGTGATTTTTGCTAGTTGGCCAAGAGCCCAAGATGCTCATACATTCGACTGGGAACAGCGTACAGATGTCCTGCCATCTCCCACGTGGCAAATGAGACGTAACTTAAGGAAGGCTCATCGGCATGACAATCACCCAAACCTATGTCAGTCCCGCCAAAACCCGCGCTATCGCGGAGGATGTCTACATCTACGGCTATCCGCTGGTTACCCTGGAAATGACCCGGCGCGTGACCACCAACACAACGCCCCTGTTGGGTTGCGCGCCCCGATGGGCCAATTCGCTCATGCGCGGGCGTATCCGCCTATCACGTACCGAGACATCCCGGGTGCGAATGCCGACACACTATATTCCTCGGCGTGGCTCGATCTCACCAAGGAACCGTACGTTCTCAAGATTCCAGACGCCGAGGGCCGCTACTTCATGATTCCGATGTTGGACGGCTGGACGGACGTATTTCAGTCCCCAGGCACTCGCACGACCGGAGACAGGGCCCAGACTTACGTCATCACCGGGCCGCGCTGGAAGGGTGAATTGCCTAACGGTGTCATGCAGTACAAGTCGGCTACCAACATGGTCTGGATGGTTGGCCGTATCTATACCACCGGCACGGAGCAGGACTATGAGAAGGTGCATTCCTTCCAGGACAAGTTGTCCCTAATTCCCCTGAGTGCATACGGCAAGCAGTACACCCCACCCAACGGCAAGGTCGATCCGGACATTGATATGAAGACTTCGACGAAAGATCAAGTCATCAGAATGGATGCCGCGGCCTACTTCAAGCTCCTGGCGACTCTGATGAAGGACAACCCGCCGCCGACTGCCGCCGCTCCGATGGTCGCCCAAATGGCGAAGATCCGGCTTGTGCCGGGCAATGACTGGGATATCAGCAGGCTCGACCCGGCTATCGCCCAGGAGGTGGCGACGGTTCCCAAGACTGCTCTCGCAAAGATAATGGCCTTCGCGCCGAATGCTGGCAAGGTCGTGAATGGCTGGCAAATCACGCTGCCTGCCGGACTTTATGGCACCGATTACCCGCGCAGGGCATTCCTTAATTTGCTAGGCCCCGGCTGGAACCTACCAGAGGATGCCGTTTATCCAATTGCCAGAGTGGACGGTGAAGGCGAAACACTGAGCGGCGCCCACGAGTATGTGATTCATTTCGCCAAGGGAGAACAGCCGCCAGTCAAGGGCTTTTGGTCGCTAACGATGTATGACCCCGAGGGGTTCTTTGTGCCCAACCCACTGGACCGCATCAACCTGAGCCAGCGAAGCAAATTCGACTTGAATGACGATGGGTCACTCGACATCTATGTCCAGAAAGACTCACCCGGCAAGGTCAAGGAGGCCAACTGGCTGCCCTCTCCCGAGGGCAACTTTGGGCTTATGCTGCGACTCTACTGGCCGAACGAGAAGGCTCCCTCAATCCTAGATGGGTCTTGGATGCCGCCCTCGGTGCGAGCCGTCAAGTAGTTCGCGCTTCTGCTAATCTCCTCTTGAACGGCCACTCGCTCTGACATCGAAGGGAGTACAAAATGGGCGCGGCAAATGGACTGAAAGAGACCACCACGTGACCGCGCCTGTCGCGTCGAACACGCTTAGCGTGAACATTTTTACCGCCCCGGGGAAGGCTATGATCGGCGAGCGGCCAAAGCCCTTCGGCGAGCCGCTCGGCTTTGACCCGATCACGTCGACGTTGATCTTCGGCGAGCACGACGCGGTACTGGTGGACGCAATGGGGACAGTGGCTGAGGCCGAGGCTCTCGCGGATTGGGTTGCATTGCACAATCGCAACCTGCAGACCATCTATATAACGCACGGCCATTTCGACCACTTCTACGGTCTGAGTGTTCTCCTCGACCGTTTCCCAGGCGCTCGGGCAATAGCAACGCCGAAGACGGTGGAGGCCATGCGGTCGTCGTTTGTTCCTCCGCTGAGCCAATTCGCCCGCCAATTGTTTCCTGGGCAAGTGCCGACGAAGTTGGTCTCACCTGAGCCCTATGAGGGCGACACCTTCATGCTTGAGGGCCACGAACTGCGCATCATCGAGCAGGGCCGCACCGATTGTCCCGATTCGACGTCTCTACACGTTCCATCGATCGGCCTGATCGTCGCTGGCGATGTTGTGTACAACCAGTGCCGCATGTACGTCGGCGACACCACCCCCGAGAGCCGGCAGAATTGGATCGCGGCGCTAGACCGGTTAGCGGCGCTGAACCCGGCAATTGTTGTCGCCGGTCACAAAAAGCCTGGCGCGCCCGACTCTCCTTCAACGATCCAAGACACCAAGCGTTACCTGGAGGACTTCGATCGGGTGCAGAAAACCGCGACCTCCGACCAGGAGCTGTTCGATCAGATGACGGAGCTATACCCGCATTGGGTGGCCAATCAGTCGTGGTTGATGTTCGGATTCCCGCAGCCATAACCCACATCAACAGCTGATGTGAATGTTTCCTCGCGCATGATGGAGGTTAGTCCAATGAGCAGCGTACAAATCGGGCAGAAGAGCTATGAGATGCCCCCGCGAGAGGGGATCAGCATTGCGCAGTTTCTCACCGTCGCCGACATCGAGCGATCGGCTCGCTACTACGAAAAGGTCTTCGGCGCTCGCATTCTGAGCCTGGGTGACGGCAACGCGCCTGGGTACCTTCAGCTTGCGAATATCTGGATGATTTTGAACGTTGGAGGCGGCCCGACTCCGGATAAGCCGACCGTAACGCTCAGCGTCCCCGACCCGAATCACATCAACAGCTTTATGAATTTCCGCGTTGCGGATATTCAAGCGTGCTATGAATTATGGAAAAGTCGAGGAGCGGAGTTCATCACGGAGCCGATCCCCAAGTACGGCGAGACGCGCTGCTACATCCGCGATCCTGACGGATATATTATCGAGGTCGGACAGAGCACCGACCTCGCCTACGGCTGAGGGCGAAGCGTTTTAGCGCGGGCCCTGGAATAGAAGGAAAAGGGTGAATTACGGCGTGGGTGAATTGCTGGTGAGCCCCTGAAACCGGGCGAACCGGCAAGAGGGCGAGAGCGGTTTCACCGCGGAGCCCTGGAATATTGGGAGCGCTGGGAAGGCGCGAGCAAAGCAAGAGGGCAAAGCGCTACAGACTGCGGGGAAACGCGCCGAAGCAACAAGCGAGGCGCTAGAGAATGTCTGGATAGGCAATGAGTCACGCTAGGTCTTGTGCATTCAACGGGCCGCCGATCTGTTTTCCCGTAGTCTGTTTAGCGCGGGCCCTGGAATAAAGACTGCTCAAAGTATTTCTGAAGTTCAGCCGGGTCGTGGGTTCTTGTGAGAGCGAGCATCAGGAGCACCCGGGCCTTTTGCGGGCTGAGGTTGTCCGCCAGGACGCAACCCATCTGCTTGAGTCCGATGGCGGAGCTCTTGCCCCCTGAGAGAGAAAAGACGCGGCCAGAAGGAACGCGCGTGCCGATGGCCACGGGTACGCCTTTGGCGCGAGCCTCTTCGATCGCATCGGCAAAAGGAGCGGGAACATTGCCGAGGCCGAGGCCAGCCACGACCAGGCCAGCCAACCCCTCTTCGCGGATCAGCGAACGAATGAGGCGGCCATCCGCACCGGCATACGCATAGACAATCTCCACGCGGCCAAGCTGTGTTGCCGCATCGACGGGAATGGTCTGGCGGCCGAGCGGCGCACGATAGAAACGGACCACTTCGGAGTCAGCAATGCCCAACTCTCCGAACTCAAGGCTGCGGAAGGCTTCCACCCGGCTGGTGTGAGTCTTGGTGACGTCGCGCGCAGCATTGATCTGGCCATTCAAAACGACCAGAACGCCTTTGCCGGCCGCGTCCGGTGATAGCGCAACGCGCACGGCGTCGAGAAGATTGCGGGGGCCGTCGGAGTCGGAATCTGACGCAGGGCGCTGCGACCCAACGAAGACGACCGGCTTGGAGCTGTGGATCGTGAGGTCGAGAAAGTACGCGCTCTCTTCGAGCGTGTCGGTTCCGTGGGTGACAACGATCCCGGTCACATCCGGTTGGGCGAGAAGTTCATTCGCTCGCGTAGCCAGCTTGAGCCAGATCGCTGGCGTAACATTGCTGCTGCCGACGTTCGCGATCTGTTCAGAGCGGACGTGAGCGATCTTCTTGAGGGCGGGAACAGCATCCAGCAGTTGGTCCCCCGACAGCAATGGTCCCGAGGTGCCCTGGATAAGGTTCTGCTGGCTTGCGATGGTGCCGCCTGTCGCTAGTACGACAACGATGGGAAGCGGGAGCGCGTGCAATGTCGATGTCATGTGGCTTCTCTGGATGGGGTAGGGCTGGGGTGCCAAGAGGAAGATACCACGGTCGTCCCGAGGAGCTGGACCAAGCTTGCTTTGTATGAAGCACCGGTCGGTGATACTCAGCGTGGCTGAGATGAACTGCTCGCACGGCTTTTCAGTAAATTTCTCCAGCCTAGAGAGCCAGGACAGGGCAAGCTACCATCCCCGTTTCGCGGGAACTACGAGAGCGATGCCGAGCATAGGCAAGGATTACTTCTGGTTAGCCGACAATCCACCCGGAACTCGAAAAATTGGGCGCGCCAGGTTGGGCTCGATGAGCGCTTCTATATCGACAGTTGACAGCGATGAGCGACTGCCTATGTAAATTCTATTGAATTTGAGAGTGTAAAATGGCCTTCCGGGGGACGGACGTGATAAAGAATACCGGTGTCGCGGCGTGGTTCGATGCTGTTGTTGCTCAGACCAAGACTCCGATCCCGCCACAGATCTCTACGCCGGATGCAGAAGCTGTTCTGGGTCAAAGCAAATCGCGGTTTCGCTGGTCCGCAGATACTACTCCGGTGCTGATCTGGGGGGCTGGCACTGACAAACTCTGTACCTACTTCAATAAGCCTTGGCTCGACTTCACAGGCCGATCCCTAGACTCCGAGCTTGGAAACGGCTGGGCAGAAGGTGTCCACCCGGATGATTTGCAGCGGTGTCTGGACACCTACACGCAATCCTTTGATCGGCGAGGGGAATTCAGGATGGAGTATCGGCTACGGCGATACGACGGGGAGTATCGATGGGTTCTCGACATTGGAGTGCCCAGGTTTGATCAGGATGGTTCCTTTCTCGGTTACATTGGGATTGCCGTCGATGTGACCGATAGCAAGCTGGTGGAGGAAACACTGCGGGAGAGCGAGGCGCGGTTTTTGGATTTGGCCGAGCAGAGCCGCACCACCCACTGGGAAGTGGACCCACAGGGTCTGTTCACCTATGTCAGCCGTGTGTCCCAAGCCTCTTGGGGTTACCGTCCGGACGAAGTCGTGGGCCGGATGCACTTCTACGACCTTCATCCCGAAGAAGGACGCAAGGCATTCACGGCGGCTGTCTTCGCCGTCATCGAGCGGAAGCAACCGTTCCTGGACGTAGTTCACGTCTTGGAAACGAAGGATGGCCGCATCGCGTGGGGCTCCGTCAATGGAATCCCCCTTCTGAACGCCGACGGAACCCTGCGGTGCTATCGAGGCAGTTGTACCGACATTACCGAGCGCAAGCTGGCTGAAGAGGCGCTTTCAGGCATGAGCCGAAAGCTGATCGAAGCACACGAGCAGGAACGTACCCGGATTGGGAGAGAATTGCATGACGACATCGTCCAACGACTCGCGCTCTTGGCGGTACAACTCGACGGAATCCGACAGGATATTCCCGACTCGGTGTCTGAGCTCGGTCGGCGAATAGGCGATCTGCGGGACCAAACAACCCAAATAACGAACGATGTTCAATTGTTGTCGCGCGAATTGCACCCTAACAAACTGGAGCATTTGGGGATAGTTGGAGCGACGAAGAACTTCTGCAGAGAGTTTGGTGAGCGTCAGAAGGTGGAGGTTGATTTTCAGTGCCATGATATTCTTGATGCCTTACCAACAGACCTTTTTCTTCCTTTGTTCCGAGTTTTACAAGAAGCCCTACGCAACGCCGCGAAGCATAGTGGGGTAAAGAGCTTCAAAGTGAAACTGTGGGGAAGTGCGGAAGACATTCAGCTCACTGTCAGCGATCTCGGTGCGGGTTTTGACATAGAAGCCGCGACGAAGGGGACTGGGCTTGGCCTCACGAGCATGCAGGAGCGCCTGCGGTTAGTGGGTGGAGAGCTTTCGATCAACTCGCAACCGAAGGGTGGCACCACCATCCACGCTCGCGTTCCTTTCGATTCAAGCAGCGAGTCTGCGCGGGCGGCAGGGTAGGACCCACGGGTTTCCCACAGAGTTCAACAAGCACCTCACCGGGAATGAATCGTCATGGCGGCGAACCACCCGGAATGGAAACTTGTCTCTGGGGATGCGCTCTTATTGGAGGTCGTTGATTAAATTGCCTGACGCCTCTTTGTCGCGCTACTCTGCGATTTCGAAAGATGACATCGAGCACGATCGGCATTCCGAAGGGGAGGCTGGCCACGCCCATGACCAGCCGAGTCGAAGTCTTCTCGATACCAAAGACATCTCGAAACAGGTCCGAGGCAGCGTCCGCGACCTTGGCCTGGTCGAAAAAGTCCCCGGAGGTTGCCATGAATACTCCGAGCCGGACGACGCGCGTCACCCTGTCGAGCGAGCCCAGATGCTTTTTGGCCGCCGCTAAGACGCTCAATGCCGCGGTGTATGCAGCGTCCCGCCCGGCTTCGGCGTCAAGCTCTTTTCCCAGCCGGCCTACATACTTCGGCTTGTGGTCCACAACTGGAAGCATGCCGCTAAAGAAGAGCAGATTGCCTGTCTCGAGCGTCTCGACATAAGTGCCAAACGGCGTCGGGGCGGCTGGGAGCTCAATGCCAAGGTCTTTCAACCGCTGCTCGGCGCTGGCCGGTTGAGAGCTTCCGCGGGTTACCATTGGCCCACGTGCGCACCGTCGTCCACGTGCAGCACCTCCCCGGTTACATGGTTCGCTTCCGCCAGATAAACGACAGCCTCGGCGATGTCCTTCGGCTGGGAAATGGTTCCCATCGCTGAGCGGGGCTGCGCGTTGTTTTTGTGCATAGGAGTGTCGACCACACCCGGTGCCACCGCGTTGAAGCGAATGTTGCGCTTCGCGTATTCGCTCGCGAGGCTGAGCGTAATCGCATTCAGTCCGCCTTTGGTCATCATCGGAATCGATCCCGGAAGGCCTGCAATGGGGTTGTCAGCCAGAGACGCCGTTATGCTCGTCACGCTGCCGCCCGTACCTTGCGACAGCATTTGCTTGACCGCGAGTTGGGTGATAAAGACGAACCCTTCCAGATTGGTGTGGACGAAATCGTGAAAGTCCTCTGCGGTGTAGTCCGTGAAGGCTTTGGATGTGAAGATGCCCGCGTTGTTGACAACGTGGTCTATCGACCCAAACTTGCCGGTTGCGGCCTGTGCGATCTTGCTGGCCGTAGCTGCATCGCCGATATCTCCATCGACGAGCGCGAGGTTCGGTGACGGCGCGAAGCCGGCCTGGGAAACGTTGCGTGACGTTGCAACGACGTTGTAGCCGCGATCCAGAAAGGCGTGTACAACGGCTGCTCCGATGCCTTGCGAGGCGCCGGTTACGATGACTGTCTTTTTGCCTGCCATACTCAGCTCCTCTTGTTTTCTCGCGGCCCTTCGCCCACTCTTGCATTCGCGGCTGTGGAAAAGCAAATTGACCCAGCTGAAGTTCGGTTCGAGTCTTTCGTGATGGACGGTGAATCCAATGGGCGTTGCCTTTCTTTAGGAGGAACTGTGGACCTGAAGCTCACTCATAAAGTTGCGCTGGTGACCGGATCGACGGCAGGGATTGGATTCGCGATTGCACATGCGCTTGCTCGCGAGGGTGCGCATGTGTATGTGAACGGACGCACCGAGGAGCGCGTGAGTGCGGCGGTTGCGGGGATACGCTCGCATGCGGCAGCGATCAGAGTCGATGGCATCGTAGCGGACTTTTCCAGTTCAGCCGGAGCGGATGCTGTGATCGCGAAGCTGCCAGCGGTCGATGTGTTGGTAAACAATGTCGGGATCTTCGAGCCGAAGCCGTTTGCCGAAATTTCTGATGCGGACTGGTACCGCTTCTTCGAGGTCAACGTCATGAGCGGCGTGCGGCTCTCTCGACACTACCTCGCGGGAATGCTGAGGAAGAACTGGGGACGCATTCTTTTCATTTCGAGCGAGTCGGCGGTGCAGATCCCGCCTGAAATGGTGCATTACGGGATGACCAAGACGGCGCAGGTTGCCTTGGCGCGGGGCATTGCGGAATCTGTGGCGGGTACCGGGGTGACCGTCAATAGCGTTCTTGCGGGGCCGACCGAGTCGGAAGGTGTGGGTGGCTTTGTCGAGGCGATGGCAAAGCAGCAGAACAAGTCCAAGCAGGTGATTGAGAAAGAGTTCTTCGAGCACATGCGGCCCTCGTCCTTGCTAAAGCGCTTTGCCACTGTGGATGAAGTTGCGGCAATGGTGACCTACTTGGCCGGCGAGCTTTCTTCGGCCACCAATGGCGCCGCACTGCGGGTAGACGGCGGCGTGGTGAGAGCAATTCTCTGAGATCTTGTAAGCTCAGCTGACTCGTTTTTCCGCAGCCTGCGAGCGAGGTTCGATACCCGCGCGGACAAGTCCTGCGCCCGGAGGACCCGGCTCAAAAGCGATGAGCGGGTCGCGAATGTCTTGGCGAAGCAGGGCGAGCGAAAGACCCCCGAAGTCCTCCGGATACGGCTCCCGCCGGCGGATGGCCAACTTTTTTGCAACCGGTCTCGATTACTCGTCCAATCGTTGCCGATGTGAAAATGCTCTAGAAGATGATCTTCAAAGCTAGCTGAGTATTGAACGGCTCGCCCGCGCCGATTCCAGGTGCTCCATAATTTTGTCCAATGGTAGCCGTGATCGCGCATGTCTGGCCATCGGAGCAGTATCCATCTCCGGGGGGGGCCAGGTTCAGGTGGTTGAACACGTTGAACATCTCTACCCGGAACTGAGTATTGATGCGTTCGGTGATGCGGGTGTTTTTGAAAATCGAGAGGTCGACATCGGAGAAGCCCGGTCCCGGAACCGAGTTGCGGCTGCCGGTGCCGAACGTCCCTGGGAGCGGATCTACGAATGCTGCGGGATTGACCCAGTTGACCGCGTAGTCCTGCACGTTGCGGGAGATACTAGAGGGATTCTGTCCGGGAACCGGGTTCGCGCGTTCCGCGCCTTCTCCCGTGCCGCTGACGTCGCTGCTGGCATAGATGGTAAAGGGCTGGCCGGTGTGGAGGTTGATCAAGCTGTTCAACTGCCATCCGTTGGTTAACAGCTTGGGACCGTGCGCGAAGGCTGGAAACATGTAGGTGACATATGTGCTAAACGTGTTCCGCACATCCAAATCGCCGTTGCTGTATTCGCACTTGTAACAAAGGCTATTTTGCGGGTTGAAGAGATAGATCTGGCTGGCTTCGTCCAAGGAATGGGCCCAGGTGTAGGAGACCTGCGAAGTTACCCCATGCCAGTCAGCAAAGCGCACAAGTGACTGGAGAGCGTTGTAATTCGAAGTCGCCGCAGGTTCAATCTGGTTGATAACGCCATAATTTGGATACTGTGAGTAGTGGGGCCGGGTGCTATTCGCTCCGCCGCTACCCAAGCCAGCCTGATTGATATCCAGCAAAGCTCGCAACCGGCGGCCTTGGCTGCCCACATATCCGAACTGCGCAATTACCTTTGGTCCAAGACTCTCCTGGATTTCGAAGCTGTAGTTATACAAATAGGCGGGCCGTAGGTTCGGGTCGATCGAAAACAGATTGACGGATGGGCAAGAGCTTTGATTTGGAGCAACGATGCAAGGGTTGGTGGGGCTGCTCTCATTGGCGAAGATGAGGCCACCGGGTGCAGGTAGCACATTTACAACCGGCGAGGAGTCGACGACCGGAGTGGACCCAGCCGGATTATCCTGGACGCCGAAGGGGCCTCCGTTGCTGTTGAAGCGCGAATTGAGGAAATTGACGATATTCGCATTGTCGAATCCAATTCCAAAGCCACCGCGGACCACCGTCTTGCCGTCTTTATCCGGCTGCCAGCTAAATCCCACACGCGGACCAAAGCCGGTATG
Organism: uncultured Acidobacteriaceae bacterium; assembly: GCA_963746665.1. Lineage (GTDB taxonomy): Bacteria > Acidobacteriota > Terriglobia > Terriglobales > Acidobacteriaceae > PALSA-350. The sequence goes on from CAVVBW010000005.1 coordinate 55,128, forward strand.
ATATGGCGGATAGAGGTTGGAACGGTTGACCCCGGCCGTGGCTATGCCGTTCGGCGCCCCGGGAAAAAATGACGTGAGGTCTTTGGTGCTGTCATGCATCGGACCGATGTACTCGTAGCGCAGGCCATAGTTCACGTTGAAGCGGGGGGTAAGCTGCCACGCGTCCTGCGCGAATAGGGCCCAGGTATTCACAAACACCTGACGCTTGGGGTTGCCTTGCACGATCGTCGTATACTCCGAGTTGAAGCATCCGGCGAGAAAGTCGGCGAGTTGGAGAACATGTTGATCGGTCGGTGCTGTGTAGCTGGAAGGCGTTTTGGTAGCTAAGGCAGTGCAGGCAGTGGGCGATGTCGCTCCCCACGGTCCCTGGCTTCCATCGAAGATGAACGTGCCTCGCTGGCCGGTCTGGTAGAAATCGTCGATCTGTGCCTGGCGGAATTCGCCTCCGAAACGAACCTCATGCTTGCCTAGCGTCCAGGAGAGAGCTTCATCGAGGTGACCGGTAATATCGTTGCGGCCTGAGTTCACAGTTGCCCCGACAAAGTCGAAGCCGGAGGTCGAATCTCCCAGTCCGCTGCCGGAAGAAGCACTCGCAATTTCGATGCGAGGCGAGCCTGAGAGAGAAGGATTGGTCACACCTGTATTTAACCCAAGGGCTAGCGGATTGAAGCCATGATCGGCATCGGAAAAGACCTGGTTGTAGTAGTTCACTCCGGCAAAGACCTGGTTGGTCATGCGTGGAGACAGAACGGTGTTGTACGCCAGCGAGTAATTCTGCACGTGAAGCGGCGCAACCTCATAGTATGGCGACAGCAGCGAAACAGTCGGTGCAGTCTGATTGCCTTGACCTATAAACCATTTGAAAGATAGCTTATTGTTCTGAGTCAATACGTAGTCCAGCTTTATAAGGCCATTGTGACTGTAGCCGTTCTCGGTAGCCGGATTGGTGTAATTGTTCGCCGAAGCCGGCCCCGTAAGTGCTGCGGCGGGCCATAAAGCGCCCGAGCCGTTGAGAAGGTTTACAGCCGTCTGGCTCTCGGGAATGCCAAAACTGGCAAGCTGTTGCAGCGCCACCTTCTGGTACGCGGCGGAGGGTTCAGTGGACGGCTCATTGACCCCGATCACGAACTTCTGTTCTTCGTATGTCGTGAAGAAGAAAAATTTATCCTTCAGGAAAGGTCCTCCCGCGGAGTATCCGAACTGCTGATTTCGCAGCTCCGGTTTGGTGGGCGAGAGCTGCGATTGTTCCGCCAATGCTTCGTTGCGGTTGAAGTAATAGGCGGTTCCATGAAGCTGATTGGTGCCTGATTTGATCACCAAATTTACCGTCGCGCCGGGGTTGCGTCCGGTCTCCGGACTGGCCTGCGTCACGACGGAGAACTGATCGATGGCATCGAGAGGCAGGGTGATTCCGGCGATTCCCGAGACCCCGCCTTGATTGACCGCGGGAATGTTCCACCAAACATCGTTGTTGTCGGCGCCTTCGATTTGCCAATTTGTCATATCCGGTCTGGCGCCATTCACCGAGCCATAGCCGCCGCCCGAATAGCCGGAGTAGCCAGGCATCAGCGCGATTAGCTGCGTGAAGTCGCGCCCGTTCATCGGCGTATTTTGTACCGATTGATACGGAATATCGGTGGTCTGGACGGTGGATGTCGTATCCAACGCCAACGCGCTGGCGGAGACCACCACCTCTTCTCCCGCGGTCGCGACCGTCAGTTTGACGGACAGCGTATAGGTCACCCCGGCCGACACCGTCACTCCTGCAACTTTCTCCGGCGTGAAGCCGGATGCGGTCACGTTGATGGTATAGGTGCCCAAGGGCAGATCCTGGAAGAGGAATGCGCCGCCGCTCGAACTCACCGCCTTATAGGAGCCCATGGTCGCGTCATCGACAGCCTCTACCGATGCTCCGGGAACGACTGCCCCGCTCGGATCGGTCACGGTTCCATTGATGCTCCCGCGAAAATTCTGTGCATGGAGAGCGGCCGCAGCAAGAAGTAGGATCAGGCCGGTGAAAATTCGGAATGCAGCGCGGCAACGATCAGATGAGGAGCATCGCGAGACGTCAGCCGGCAGCCCGATGCCAGATAACTTTGCGGAATCCATGAAGGTCACCTCCGAAGTCAGGTAGATCCAACGAACTGATAGACATTAGGTGATTGCTGCCCACATAGGTGCGCAGCACTGAGAGCCGGATTCTGCAGAGAATCTACTTGCGCTGCCCTGCAAGGGGAGCAGTATGACAGAGCCTTGATGATTTTTAACAAAGCGTTTTGTAACGATTAGTAACAGACCTTCCAGAAAACTTACTGTGATTGACGTCGTTACCCTTGAATCACGACTTTGAGGTGAGGACTCCTCATCGTTGAGCTTGTGCCGATAGGGAAGAAGCAAGAGCGGAGCGGGTTCTGCGGAGGTGTCATTCCTCCGCCATCCGGGGTCACCGATATGCCGGCTTGCTAGGACCACCAGCTAGAATCTTCTGCATGCGCATGTGTTTGATGGAGAGAGATCATGGCTTTGGTCATCATGACGGGTGCTTCCGGATCCGGAAAGACAGCAATAGCGGAGACAATCGAGAAGAATCACCCCTCGATCACGGTTCTCCGCTTCGACGCGATCGGAGTTCCATCGCCAGAGGTCATGGCCACCTACGGTAGCGGCCACCAGCCAGGAGGAACTTGGCAGCGCGCCATGACTTTCAAGTGGTTGGAAAGAATTGCCCCCATGCTCGCCGAAGGTAAAGCATTGCTGTTTGAAGGGCAGATGCGAATTGCCTTCATTCGCGAAGCGCTCGCTGCCTCGAAGATCGAGAACGCACGTGTCCTTTGCGTCGAATGTGATGACTACACTCGTCGGCAGCGCTTGACCCATGACAGGCTCCAGCCAGAGCTGGCTAACGAAAGTATGATGGGCTGGAGTCGCTATTTGCGTCAGGAGGCTCTCGAAGCCGGCTATCAGATCCTCGATACGACGAAGCTCTCGTTGCCAGACAGCGTGAGAGCTGTGCTCTCGATCCTTGAAGATGATCCCTCCTAATTCGGGGAGGTACTCAGCGCGAAGGTGGTACCCAGCCCGGCGAAGAGATAACGATCACCAAACGCCTTCTTTAGCGCCGTGAAAGCTGGCTCGCCGGTGCAGTGGCCGGGTGCGACGTACTGCACATGAAACGTGTCGTCGAGCGCCGTGACGATCTTCTGGATCTCCGCATCGCTCGCCACTAGGAGGTGAAAGCCGCCCACGATCAAATGGATGCGCGAGTCGATCGTGCTGGCCGCTTCGACGATCTTGTCAATCCCCGGATGTGAACACCCAACCACCAGCACCATGCCGTTGGGTGCTTTGATAGCCAGCGACAGCTCGTGCAGTTCCAGTGCGCCCGGTCTATCGGAGACCAAAGAGATCAGATAGATGTCGGAGGCGATCTCGACCGTTTTGTCCACGAGTCGGAAGTTTGCACCGGGCCAGGCTGATCCAAACCGCATGACGTCGGGGGGCGCACCGCCGTAGTAACGCTGTTCCGGCGGTAGAGAAGGGTCCTTGCGAAAAAAGCTGCTCGGCAAGTCGGCGCCATAGACGCCAAACCCCTCCTTCGGCGCGTAGATCTTCACTTTGTGGTTCACCTTCAACAGGTATGCCAGTCCTCCCATGTGATCGCCGTGGCGGTGCGACATGACAACGAAATCCAGGCTCGACAGGTCGATGCTTTTTGCCTTTGCGTTCTGGGCAAGGACCTCCGGGTTGTTGCCGGTGTCGAACAGGATTCGCTTCCCGCCGTACTGCACCAGCGCAGCATAACCCCAGTCCTTCTGCATGGCAGAGTCTTTGCCGAAAGCATCATAAAGAATAGTGATTTGCGCTTTGGAGGGACCGGCGTTTGCCATGGGAGTAGCGGAGGTTGTTATAGCACATCCGACGAGAAGCTGGTTGGTCAACAGAAGCCGACTTCTCGGTACGGATCAGGGCTGCATCGGGATTTCAGTGATTTTGCAAGAACTGGGCGCCTGCAATCGCCAGCCTGCAGGCAAATTACCGAAAACCCCTGCGAGTTCAACCGGTGGATGCAACACCATCTGATAGAGATCATTTGTTTTTAGAGGTGGTGTTCATGAGACTAGGAAGACGGTATGGTCTTTCTGCAGTGCAGAAGACCGAGATATGGCGCCGTTGGAAGGCGGGAGGATCGTTGCATGAGATCGGCCGTGCCCTCGGCAAAGACCATGGCTCGATTCATTTCTTGTTATCGCAGCACGGCGGGATTGTTCCAGCTGTTCGTCGCCGCTCGGAGCGAGCCCTGACGCTGGCCGAGCGGGAAGAAATCTCACGAGGCATTGCTTCCGGGTCGTCGATTCGTCAGATAGCCAGAAATTTGCAGCGTGCCGCCTCGACGGTCAGCCGGGAGGTGGCGCGCCACGGAGGGCGTCCACGATATCGAGCCAGTAAAGCTGATCATCAGGCCTGGAAGTCGGCTCTGCGGCCCAGGCCTTGCCTGCTTGCCCTCCATAAGCAACTGCGGACGATCGTCGCCCGTAAACTGATCCTGAACTGGTCACCGGAGCAGATTTCTGGGTGGCTGAAGCGACGGTATCCCACCAACGAGAGCATGCGCGTGTCCCACGAAACCATCTACCGTAGCTTATTCATCCAGGCTCGAGGAGTGCTGAAGAAAGAGTTGGTTCGGCACCTGCGGTCCGAGCGGCTGATGCGACGCTCCGTGCACGCTCGGGATGGCGGAAAATCCCACGGCCAGATCGTCGATGCCATCTCTATCCGGGAGAGACCTGCAGAAGTTGAAGACCGCGCTATTCCCGGTCATTGGGAGGGCGATCTGCTCGCCGGCACCGGCAACAGTCACATCGCAACCCTGGTGGAACGACGTTCACGCTTTACCATACTGGTCAAAGTGCCCAGTAAAGACACGGCGACCGTCGTCGCTGCTCTGAGTAGGCAGGTTCGTAAACTGCCCGCGTCCCTGAGGCGCTCGCTGACCTGGGACCGAGGCCTGGAGATGGCCAAACACAAGAGCTTCACGGTGGACACAAAGGTGCAAGTCTACTTCTGTGATCCGCAGAGCCCTTGGCAGCGCGGCACCAACGAAAACACCAATGGCCTGCTGCGACAATACTTCCCTAAGAAGATCAACTTATCCGGCTATTCTCAAGCCGATCTCGACAAAGTAGCCTTACAACTGAATCAACGCCCGCGAAAAACTCTAGGCTTTGAAACTCCCGCTGGTAAACTCCAAGCCAGTGTTGCATCGACCCATTGAGACCGCCCCGTTTCACGGGAACTTCGTTATGCAGGCCGGCTCCACAAGCGATGCCGGCTTTTGCTTGTGCAGAAATGTAGGGGTTTAGGGCAGGACCGTCGATTCAACTGCGAATTTGTGATAGCTACGGAAGTCGATGGTATTGACGTACTGGCTTGACTGAACCTGCGTGCGCACCTCGGACCGGAAAGGCAGCATGTAGCTGCGCCCTTCGATGGCGACAGGCTGGTATTCAATGGAGATGGCGGAATCGCGAATGGGAAAGCCGAGGGGCGAATCGATGCGGTATTCGATGAGGAGGACGTCGAGGGTGGTGGTGTTGACGAGGACGCGGCCCTCATAGGGAGCTAAGACCTGGCTGCTGGAATTGCGGTCAACAAGAACGGCACCGTGTTGTGCCGGGACCTGGAACGAATAGATGTAGACGCGGTGGCCGTGGAGGGCGCCGGGGCGTTCCCACGCGAAGACGGTGCCGGATCCTGGGTCGAAGATGTTGTGAAGGTCGGTGCCGAATGCGCCGGCGCTGACGACTCCCTGAAACTGCGTATGATCGATGCCGGCGACCTTGTGCCCGTTGACCGCAATGACGGTGTGGTCCTCCTTCTGGTCGATGAAGGTGAGGCGTTCTTCGATGACATCGCTAAGGTTGGGAGCGGAGCCGGCCATGCCAAGTATGCCGGCAGTGGGAACTCCGCGTGTTGAGACGCCGGTGAGATTGCTGGCGGAGTTGCCGAGGCTGGAGACTTGGCGGTGGGTGATCTGGGTACACATGAAATCTGGAAGGTTCTGCGTGTACTGGAGGGCAGAGGCGCGGATGGCTTCCAGGATTTTGTCCTGATCGGGGGAGAGGGGTGGAGAAGCCGCGAGGAGGGCTGGGCACGCCACCAGAAGCAGGAAAAGCACGCGGAGAGGGAGGGGATTCACGATGCAAACCTCAAACGGCGGGCGGGACAATAATGCGCCAACCATACCCTCAAGTAAAGATACCCCTGCAAAGTCGGGCGGTCTCAATGGGTCGATGCAACACTGGCTTGGAGTTTACCAGCGGGAGTTTCAAAGCCTAGAGTTTTTCGCGGGCGTTGATTCAGTTGTAAGGCTACTTTGTCGAGATCGGCTTGAGAATAGCCGGATAAGTTGATCTTCTTAGGGAAGTATTGTCGCAGCAGGCCATTGGTGTTTTCGTTGGTGCCGCGCTGCCAAGGGCTCTGCGGATCACAGAAGTAGACTTGCACCTTTGTGTCCACCGTGAAGCTCTTGTGTTTGGCCATCTCCAGGCCTCGGTCCCAGGTCAGCGAGCGCCTCAGGGACGCGGGCAGTTTACGAACCTGCCTACTCAGAGCAGCGACGACGGTCGCCGTGTCTTTACTGGGCACTTTGACCAGTATGGTAAAGCGTGAACGTCGTTCCACCAGGGTTGCGATGTGACTGTTGCCGGTGCCGGCGAGCAGATCGCCCTCCCAATGACCGGGAATAGCGCGGTCTTCAACTTCTGCAGGTCTCTCCCGGATAGAGATGGCATCGACGATCTGGCCGTGGGATTTTCCGCCATCCCGAGCGTGCACGGAGCGTCGCATCAGCCGCTCGGACCGCAGGTGCCGAACCAACTCTTTCTTCAGCACTCCTCGAGCCTGGATGAATAAGCTACGGTAGATGGTTTCGTGGGACACGCGCATGCTCTCGTTGGTGGGATACCGTCGCTTCAGCCACCCAGAAATCTGCTCCGGTGACCAGTTCAGGATCAGTTTACGGGCGACGATCGTCCGCAGTTGCTTATGGAGGGCAAGCAGGCAAGGCCTGGGCCGCAGAGCCGACTTCCAGGCCTGATGATCAGCTTTACTGGCTCGATATCGTGGACGCCCTCCGTGGCGCGCCACCTCCCGGCTGACCGTCGAGGCGGCACGCTGCAAATTTCTGGCTATCTGACGAATCGACGACCCGGAAGCAATGCCTCGTGAGATTTCTTCCCGCTCGGCCAGCGTCAGGGCTCGCTCCGAGCGGCGACGAACAGCTGGAACAATCCCGCCGTGCTGCGATAACAAGAAATGAATCGAGCCATGGTCTTTGCCGAGGGCACGGCCGATCTCATGCAACGATCCTCCCGCCTTCCAACGGCGCCATATCTCGGTCTTCTGCACTGCAGAAAGACCATACCGTCTTCCTAGTCTCATGAACACCACCTCTAAAAACAAATGATCTCTATCAGATGGTGTTGCATCCACCGGTTGAACTCGCACGCGTTTTCGGTAACTTCGCCTTTCACAGCTAATAGCAAATACACTTGTCGGACGTGGCCGTCACCGGATCGGTCCTGAGAAACGATAGGACCCTATCAGGGCTGCCCCGCTCGATGAGGCAAGGGTTCGCGGAGATTTTTCTCGGGGCAGTTTTGATAGGGCCGTTTGAAGGAAGCCGTTGGCGCGGTGGATGCGGTAGGGCTATGGGATTTGGATGGGCGGGAAGAGCTTCGGTGGGTGCTGGGCAGGGGTGAAGCGAGCTGCCAGTGGCCTTGCATGTCGCCGACGATAAGGAATGTCGATGTTCATGGGGAGTCTGTGCTGACCCATATTGAAGCCAAGGAAAGCAAATGGGCATGGCTCGCCTTTACGTGTGCGAGCACGGTTACAAGAGACGTTGATCGGGGCGGTGCGAATCATGGTTAGATCAGGAGCTGTCGAGGTCGCACTGCGGCGCGTTATGCATCGTGAGAGATAAACGGAAGTGGAGTTGTGAGCTGGTCATTCGTTCGAGGATGATCATCGGCCCGGAGCACGACGGGCACCTCAGTTGACTAGTTGATGCAAGCTGCGGCGAGGATGAGGGCGTGCCTAGCAGCGCGCGGCAACGCAGGAGCGATGCGGTTCGTCTGCGATTCGCGAAGAGTCCGAAGTGACGAATGCGGACCAAACCCTTCGGCAGAACGTGGATGAGGAAGCGTCGCAGGAACTCGTCTGCAGAGACGATCATGACCTTCTGCTTGCCACCGCAGGCGTAGTCCTTCCAGAGGAAGGAGACGCGTTCCTCCTTGAACGCCAGGAGACGATGGTTGGAGATGGCGACGCGGTGAGTGTAGCGGGCCAGATAGTGGAGAACGTGTTCCGCTCCACCGAAGGGTGGCTTGGCATAGACGACCCACTCCTTGAGAAAGAGCTGGCGTAGGAACAGCCGGAAGCACTCAGGTCTCGCAAGCTCCTGGAGCGAGCCGTGAAAGCGTAGCTTGCCTTGAAGTGAGAGCTGCTTCAAAGCAGCCGTGAACTTGCCGCGGAAGACCCGACTGAGAGCGCGGACGGGCAGGAAAAACCGTGGAGACGCGGCGATCCATCCAGTGCCATCGATCGCTAGACCGCCGGCCGGGACTACGCAGTGGACATGCGGATGATGCTGCAGGTTCTGTCCCCAAGTGTGCAGCACACTGAGCAATCCGATGTCGGCGCCCAGGTGCTTCGGGTCGCGAGCCACTTCAAGCAGCGTCGCGGCACTGGTGCGGAAAAGCAGGTCGTAGAGCAGCCGCTTGTTCTGAAGGACCAGCGCGGATAACTCGTGCGGCAGCGTGAAGACGATATGGAAGTAGGGCACGGGAAGCAGCTCGGCGGAACGCTCGGCCAGCCACTTGGCGCGTGTGTTGCCCTGGCACTTGGGACAGTGCCGGTTGCGGCACGAGTTATAGGAGATAGCCTGATGGCCGCAGCGCAGACACTGATCGCGATGACCTCCGAGAGCCGCAGTGCGGCAACGAACGATAGCATCCATGACCTTGCGGTGCTGCCAGGCCAGATGCGATCCCTGCCGTTCCCAGAAGTTGCTGCCCGATCTGCGAATGATGTCTGCCACCTCGAGGGTGGGCCGGCTCATCGCTTCGCGCGTCTCCTGGAGTGCTTGACTTCGTTGGCCCTCGAAACATCGATGGCCTCAAGCGGACTGGCAACCGCCTGCAGATGCCGCCGCGACAAATGCAAGTAGACCGTGGTATCAGCGAGCTTGGCATGTCCGAGCAACATCTGAATCGTTCGGAGATCCGCACCGGCCTCCAGCAGGTGCGTTGCGAAGCTGTGCCGCAGTGTATGGGGTGAGACTCGTTTGGTGAGACCAGCCCTCTTCGCCGCCGCGGTTACGGCTGTCCAGACGACCTTCTCCGTGATGGGAACATCGGCGCGCCAGTTGTTCTCCATGCCTGGGAACAAATACGTCCGCGGCTTCATCCACAGCCAGTACTCTCGCAAGATCCCCAACAGCTTGGCACTCAAGGGCAAATCGCGGTCGCGACCGCCCTTGCCTTGCTGGATGTGAAGCACCATGCGCTCGCTGTCGATATCGGAGACCTTCAGCCGGCACAGCTCTGCACGACGAACCCCCGTCGCGTAGAGCGTCATGATCATCGCCCGGTGCATGAGACTGCTGGCCGAGTCGATCAGCCTGGTTACTTCTTCCTGGCTCAGAACGGTGGGCAGGCGCTTGTGGCACTTGGGAAACGGAATCTGATCGGGCAGGTAGGATCGCCCAAGCGTCTTAACGAACAGAAACCGTAGCGCTGCGGTCTGTCCTTCAATCGTGCGTGGCGAAAGCTTGCAATCGCGGAACAGATGAACCTGATACTCGCGAATATGGTCTGGTCCAAGTTGATCGGGCGACCGGCGGAAATACCTGGCGAACTCCTCCACCGCATGCATGTAGGAACGAACGGTGTTGGAAGAGTAGTTACGGCGCTGGAGCTCATCCAGCATCCTCTGGCGAAGACGGGTCACAGGAAAACCTCCTTGTGACCCACACCCTAGACCCAGCTAACGCCCGTGCCCTCCTCAACCGCAGCATCCGCCGCGCTAGCGGCTTCGTTCAAACGCGCTTATAGTGGGCAACCGAAATTGGTCGCTAGAAGCCGACAGATCAGTACTCACCTACCGGTGAGGAAGAGGATGAAAGATCTGACGCACTGTTTCTCGAAGCCAAACGTGCAGTAAATCGCTATCGAAGCGTGGGTGCCAGACCATCGAATACCGTATCGGCGGGATCTCTTTCGGCGCTTTCATGCGTGGGAGGTCAAGAAGAGTCACTAAGGGCTCCGCTATGCGAGCGGGCATCGTCAGCACCAGATCTGTCGTTTCGAGCATGCGGATTGCGGCCAGGAAATAGGGTAGGTGGACAGTCACACGACGCGTGAGGCCAGTTTCACCAAGGGAACGGTCGATCAGGTTCTGTTGGTGTGCTTCAGTTTCTACGGAAATGTGGCGAAAGCTGAGGTACTCCCTTATCTTGAGGAGGCCTTTGCCACGATTGAGCTTGCGGCCGAAAATGCAGAGGAAGACGTCCTCGAAGAGAGGCTCTGCGCGAAGCGTTGAGGGGACAGCCAGGGGACTCAGGATCAGATGCGTTGTCACGAGTCCGCTTTCATCATAAGCCCGCTCATTCCAGGGAACGACCTCAAGCGTGATCCCAGGTGCGAGCCGTGCCAGGATCTCTGCAAGCGACGGCAGAACGACACTGCTTGCAGAGTCCGTCATTGCCAGGCGGATGTGCGCCTCGCTTTGCGCGGGCGAGAAGGGCTCTCCTGCCCAAAGCCGAGCCAGGCGAGGCATGACTTGCCCTAGCCCGTCGAGAAGCGTACTGCCGCGCGGGGTCAGCTCATAGTTGCGTCCCACGCGCACGAGCAGTTCATCACCCAACTCTGAACGCAAGCGATCGAGCGCACGGCTCATGGCAGATTGGCTTAAATGGATACGCTCCGCCGCCCGTGTCACATTTCGCTCATGCAACAGGGCCTTGAGGGGAATCAATAGATTCAGATCGATATTTCGAAAATGCACAGGGCGCATGTGTGCCATTCCAACAATGCATGGTGCGACTACATCCCCAGAATACTCCAATGGGTAAAGGAGAAATACTCATGCACGATAAGCGCGTCGCCCTGGTCACCGGGGCGAATCAAGGAATCGGTCTTCAGATCGCAAAGGATCTCGTGACACATGGCTTCACGGTGCTGGTCGGGTCGCGCAACCTCGAGCGTGGCGAGGCTGCGGCTAAAGAGGTTGGGCCAGACGCCCACGCCGTCCAACTCGACGTAACGGATCAGGCGTCGATCACAGCCGCGGCGAAGCGCGTCCAGAGTGAATTTGGTCGTCTCGACGTGCTCATCCAAAACGCGGCGATCTCGAATACGAGTAAGCAGCCCGGCCAGACTGTCGCGGAGTATGCAGCCACCACCCGCCCGAGCAACGTGTCCCTTGAAGAGATGCGCGCGGTGTGGGAGACCAACGTGTTCGGCGTTCTGGCCGTCTACCAGGCGATGCTGCCGGTCCTGCGCCAGACGCCGGGCGCCCGCATCGTCAATGTGTCGAGCGGTGTTGGTTCGCTCACGATGAACTCGGACCCGGCCTCCCCCTGGCGCTCGATCTTTGGCCCTGTCTACCCTGCGTCCAAGACCGCTCTCAACGCAATAACACTCGCCATGGCGATCGAACTGGAGCCGGCCGGGATTAAGGTCAATGCCGTCTCTCCCGGCTTCACCAAAACGAACCTCAACAACTATGCAGGCACGGAGACTGTCGAAGAGGGGGCCCGCGAGGCGGTGCGCGTTGCGCTGCTCGGCCCCGATGGTCCGACGGGTACGTTCACGCACGCAAAACTCGGAACGCTCCCGTGGTGACGTGGTCTCGCGCGCTTTTCATTCTGCGTGTGCGGCAAGGGAAGCGCGCGTCTCGGCTACGACGCGATCCTGAAATTTTGGGTCGCCGACGAGCGCGGAGCCTTTCGATGGAACGTAGACGCGACTTTCCCACGCGGTTTATATTCAGGCTGTTGCCCCAACGAAGGTGAGTGTGGCCCGCGAGCGAACTCTTTCTAAGAAGCCGTTGTTGACACGACCGGATCGCCTTCGGAAGTTCTACGGCGCCAACCTTGCCGAGGTCTTCCGGACGCCGCTCTATGATTGTTCCCTCAAGAATGCGTCTGGCGTGCCCGACTTCGCGCTCACCAGGCTCAAGGGTGGACCGATGGAGATGCAGCGCGCGCCGGCCTATCCCGAGGACCGTGCGATCCTCATCTGCGTGGCTTTAGCTCCCACTCCGGTTGACAGGTGGCGAGCACGAATCGCCGGCCAGGAGGTCAGCGTCTCTCGTTCGATCGCGTTCGCGACAACAGTAATCGATCTTATGAAGCCGATGGAGATGTGGGCGGCAGGTCCGTTCGACTATCTACACTATTACGTTTCGCGCGATCTGTTGGACAGGGTTGCAACAGACAATAAGATTGCGCCCATCGATTCATTTCGGATGGTCTTCTTTGAGGAAGACCTCGTCGTTGCTCAGTTGACCAAGACCATCCTCGGCAAGGTGCGCAACCGTGAACCGCTCGACATGCTTGCATTAGAAGATATCTCACTTCTGGTGAGCACACATCTTCTGCAGCACTATGGAGACGGTAAGGAAATGCTCCGGGCACAGCCCGGCCTGGAGAGCTGGCAAAAGATTCGTACCGAGGAGATGTTGCGTGCGCATCTCGAAGGCAACATCAGAATTGCGGACCTTGCAACCGCCTGTCAGCTCTCCCCTAGTCACTTCGCTCGTTGCTTTCGCCAGAGCTTTGGCACTTCAGTCCATCAATGGCTCATCAGGCTTCGAATCGATATGGCGAAAGACCTGCTTCGCAAACCTGATCTAAGTTTGGCAGAGGTGGGATTTCGGTCGAGATTCTGCGATCAGGCTGCCTTCACACGCGCGTTTAATAAGCTCGAAGGCATAACGCCGTATCGCTGGCGCAAGCTGAACGCCAATGGCGCGGTGGCTACTGACCTTCTTGTCCCTGGTGAGCTGGCTCCTTTATAGAAGCAACGATCCGTTTCACGGAGAACTGTGCCTTTCTGTCTGCGTCCGGGTCCCGAAGAGAATGGCTGGAAACATGGTGACTCAGATAGACGCCGAGCAAATCCCATGCCAGCTGGGTGACGTCGGTATCGCGCAATAAGTGTCGCTTGTCGATCGCATCGCGGATCAACATGATAAGGGTCTGCCGCCAGACAGATTCCGCCGCCGCCGCCGCCTCTCGAACGGGTCCCGGCAGGAAGCTCAACTCAACAACAGCCTGGGCGATCGGACAACTGCCCGACAGTCCTGCCCTCCTCGTCCATCCAATCCATATATTTAGGTATCGGATCAGCGAAGGCAATCCCATTCCAACGTCAGTGTCGGCAGTGAGACAGGTGCGGCTCCAAAGGTCCAAGGCAACATCGAGAATGGACCGTTTTAGGTCGCTCACATGCGAAAAATGCGCGACAACGCCGCTCTTGGACAGGCGTGCGCGTCTGGCAACCGAAGCAAAGGTGATCTTGCAGAGCCCCTCTGTGCTTGCCAAATCAAGCCCGGCCTGAAGGATGCGCTTTCTAGTTGCTTGACTAGGCACTTATGTCCTCTAGAAAGTTCTTCCCGCTCGCCACGAGATAAGCTTCCCCGCCTACGGGCTGCCAGGGAGATGGTACGGGGCACACGACCTTGGAGGATTGACTTAAATCGCCCTGATTGTCGATTCAGACTCTGTTCCGAGTCCGAGGGAAACGCATTTGCCGGGTCCGAGGACAGTGTTCCACCCGGCGGTACTCGCGTTTCTGGGAGTCGTCTCGTTCAACAGCGGTCTTTTTGTACAAGAATGACCGTTCTTTTTTGGACTACACTTCGGCAATCCGACGTTCGATCTGTTTCCTGTAATTCGACAGGGAACAGACAGACCATTCTCTCTTCCGTATCCGATGTCGAAACTTTAACTTGTCGTCTGCTCTTCGTTTGCAGACCAAAGGCCCCTTTCTGAGTGCCAGCTTTATCTGCCAGGTGAGGAGAATTCATGATTGCCCAGTGGCCGGAACGGATCTCAAACTCCGGCAACACCCTCGGAAGGTGCTTTCAACTCGGCAATGCCCCGTCCGTGCTCTTTGGGTCTAAGGAGAGCGCCCAGATGGCAATTACCCGAATTACGGTTCCGAACGGGTTACTTGAACCAACGGCGCCCGTAAAACCGGAACGCGGGTTCACGATCTGCTTGCATCTGCGGCGGCAGACGGAAACCTGCAGATGGGGAACATGGGTTGATGGAAAGTTTCTTCCTACCCGGTACTGGGAACACGGCGGCGTCGGCGTCTACGATCTGGAGGCAAATCCGATTGCTGTGCGTCCCACGGGCTTCGATTCCGTGCATTTTAACCTGCCGCGCAGAACCCTGGATGCATTTACCGACGACAATGAATTGCATCGGATCGGCGACCTGCCATGCACGCAGGGAATTAAGAATGATGTCCTGCTTCAGCTCACCAAGTTTGTACTGCCATGGCTGGGCGACGAGCGGCGGGTATCCAACTTGATGTTCGACTATTTCGTGTGGATGTTCTGCAGCCATATCGCTGCTTCGTATGGGCAGGTGGGACCTACGAGGACCATCCATCTGGGTGGGCTGGCGCCCTGGCAGAAGCGCCGCCTGGTGGAATTGATCGACAGCAACTTGGATGGTGAGCTTCGGCTTTCGTACCTTGCCGAGCAGTGCGGGCTCTCCGTTAGCCATTTTTCGCGCTCGTTCAAGCGCTCCTTCGGAGTGCCGGTTCACCGTTACCTCGTCGCCCGCAGGGTGGAGCGCGCGAAGTTCCTGCTGAGATGCTCCTCGGCGCCGCTTTCGGAGATTGCGCTCGAAAGCGGCTTCTCAGACCAGGCCGCCTTCAGCCGGACGTTTCGTGCCGTCGTCGGGACCTCGCCCATGCGATGGCTCAACGAGCACATGCACCGCTGGCCGTAATTCTGCGGCCGCCGTAGTTCCGCAGTCGCTGTAGTTCCGCAGTCGAAGATGCGTATTGCACACGCCGTTTCCTTTCTCCAATAGCCCCTCCTCGAGCGCTAGAACTGGTTGCATAAATCCCCGGATTCCAATGAGGCAACATACGAGACCCGCCATCCCACCCCAGCAAGCTCGCTTGCTGGGGTGGGATATCGCGGGGCTCGTGCTGCTTCCAATGCTCATGAACCCATATATGCAACCAGTTCTAGATGACAGCAACGAAGGCGCGATCGAAAGCGTCGCGATACGAAACGACAAATTAGGCGAAATCGCGCAAGAACGACGTAGCTGCCTACATCAAGCTATCTCCGAGTGGAACTAACCGCAAAGGAGAATGTTCGTGAAACAGCCTATTAAGAATGTGGTTCTGGTGCATGGAGCTTTCGCCGACGGGTCCGGCTGGAAAGCCGTTGCTAACATCCTCAAGAATGATGGGTACAAGGTGTCGGTAGCGCAGCCTCCCGAGACTTCGTACGCCGACGACCAAAAGTACACAAAGGCTGCGATCGACGCGATGGGTGGCCCAGTGGTTCTGGTTGGCCATAGCTATGGCGGATCCATCATCACCGAGGCCGGCAATCATCCCAGCGTTGCGGCGCTTGTCTATATTGCCGCCTTCGCTCTCGATGAAGGTGAGAGCTGTGCGTCGATCGAACAAGCCCTGCCGCAAGCGTCCACAGCCTTCAAATCGGACAGCAACGGGCTCTGGTGGATAGACCAGCCGCATTTCGTGGCTGACTTCGCCGCGGACATTCCACGGGATGAGGCGGAGTTCATGGCGATAGCGCAGGTGCCGATCTCGACTGACTCTTTCACGCATCAAGTTAAGAATCCCGCCTGGAAGCACAAGCCCACCTTTTACATGGTGGCCGCTGAAGACCGGTCAATCAATCCGGACCAGGAGCGCATGATGGCGAAGCGCGCCAAGGCCAAGACCGTCGAAGTGAAGTCGAGCCATGTGGCCTACATGTCTCATCCGAAGGAAGCAGCCAAGCTCATCGAAGAGGCTACCAACTCCGTCAACGACTAGAACTGGTTGCATAAATCCCCGGATTCCAAAGGGGCAACGTGCGAGACCCGCCGTCGAAGCGGGGCTCGTGCTGCTTCCAACGCTCGTGAACCCGTATATGCAAGCAGTTCTAGCCGCATGCTTTCAGACAAAACCATCTCCGCCGATCCGGTCCCGGTCGGCGGAGATTCTGTATGGATATCGCCGCCTCAGGAGGGCGAAATGAATACTCACATCACCATAAAAGGACAGGGCGGAACATTCGCTGCCTATGTCGCAAGACCCAAAATCTCGCCTGCTCCCGCCGTTGTGGTTCTACAAGAGCTGTTTGGAGTGAACGCTGACATTCGCAAGCACTGCGATGAATTGGCGGAACAAGGTTACCTTGCGGTCGCTCCAGACCTGTTCTGGCGGCAGGAGCCGGGCGTCGACCTGAACGTCACCTCCGAAGCCGACTGGCAACACGGCCTTCGCCTCTATTCGGCTTATGACAGAGATGCCGGCGTCAAGGACGTCAAGGCCACCATCGATGCAGTACGCAATCTCCCGGAATCGAACGGCAAGGTTGCATTGCTCGGCTATTGCCTCGGCGCGCTCATGGTCTTCATGACAGCCGTGCGCAACGACGGCATCGACGCCGCGGTCTGGTATCACGGCGGCGATACTGAGAAATATCTGGGAGAGGCCGATGGGCTTCATGCGCCCCTTCTCATGCATCTGGCCGAGGAGGACGAGTTCATTTCCAAGGCTGCGCAAGCTGAGATCAAAGCGGCACTTGCTAAGAAACCAAATGCGACGGTGTACAGCTATCCAGGTCAGAATCACGCCTTCTCCCGCCATAACGGAAAACACTACAACGCCGCCGCGGCTCACCTTGCCAACGGTCGGACGAGCGAATTCCTGAATCGCCAATTGCAATGACTGCCGGACGCTCCGGAGGCAGCTACCCGGCCGAATGGAGCGTCCTCCA
The DNA here is from genome assembly GCA_963746665.1 of uncultured Acidobacteriaceae bacterium. Lineage (GTDB taxonomy): Bacteria > Acidobacteriota > Terriglobia > Terriglobales > Acidobacteriaceae > PALSA-350. Next base: position 72,177 of record CAVVBW010000005.1, read on the forward strand.
TTATTTTCAGCGATCGAAGACCTTGACCGTAGGAAGGTATCAGTTGGGTGCCAGGAGTAGCTGTTCAACTAGCCGTGCTGATTGGAGCGAGCGCAAGCCGCTCAATCTGCGGGCTGACGGGAAGGGACCACCTGGAGTTGCACCATGGGCTTCATGGGAGGTTGCTGGGCACCTCTGAGGCGCTCTGTTTCCGAATTCCCGTTTGGTCGGCGCCCCTTTCTTTATTAGGTAAGAGTTGGCCGTGATCCGGGCAGAATCCAGCTCCGTGCGGGCTGGGAGTTTTGCTAGTTTCCGCCGGAGCAGGGTCCTTGTACCCTTTTACTATCACCGAACTGCGCTCGGCCACGAGCACCATTTCCTGTTTCTCAAAGGCGGCGCGCGACCGTGACGATCGCGGTAGAGACTCATCGATTAGGAGAAGGCCATGAACAAGGCAGAAGCCCAAAGCAGCGCGCTCGACGCGGCCGCCTCCATGGACCGTACCGTGCTGCCCGTCCCCGAGCCTCAGTATCCGCCGATCACCGAGCTTGATGTGCACAATGCGCAAGCCCCGCCACGGTTCCAGGTGAAGGCGCCGAAAGGCGCGCCCAACGTGGTGGTCATCCTTCTCGACAACTTCGGCTTCGGCGATGGATCGACATTCGGCGGACCGATCCAGATGCCGACGCTGGACCGCCTGGCCGAGACTGGGCTTCGCTACAACAATTTCAAAGTCCCTCCGTTATGTTCGCCCAGCCGCGTGGCTTGCCTTACCGGCCGCAATAGCCATAGCGCAAACTTCGGCGTGATCTCGGAAATTGCCACCGCGTTCCCGGGGTACACCGCTATGCGTCCCGGCAGCGTCACGACGCTGCCTGAGATCTTGCGGCTCAACGGCTACAGCACCGCCATGTTCGGCAAATGTCACGAGCTGGCGCCCTGGGAATCCAGCGTTGTCGGACCGTTCGACCGCTGGCCCATGCATAGCGGGTTTGAGCGGTTCTACGGCTTCATGTCTGGCGAGGCTGACCTGTTTCATCCGGTCATTTACGACAACATGAACAGGGTGGATCTGCACCCCGGCCCCAATTACTACGCCAGCACCGATATGACCGACAAGGCCATCGAGTGGGTGCGTTCCCAGCATTCGCTGGCCCCCGACAAGCCATTTTTCGTCTACTACTCCGCCATTGGCACACACGGTCCATTCCAGGTGCCCGAGAAGTGGCGCGACAGGTACAAGGGCAAGTTCGACCAGGGCTGGGACCAGGTGCGTAAGGAAACGCTGGCCCGCCAGATCAAAATGGGCGTCGTGCCCCCGGGAACCGAACTCGCGCCCAAGCCGCCGGGAATCCAGGAATGGGACGAGTTGACCGCCGACGAGAAAAAGGTCTTTGCCAGGTACATGGAAATCTATGCCGCCTTTGCCGAGGTGACCGACTACGAAATCGGGCGGTTCCTGGACGCGATCGAAGACCTGGGCGAAATGGACAATACGCTGATCTTCTATATCACGGGCGACAACGGATCGGTTTTCCAGGGCGGCCCCATCGGCGCCTTCAATGAGTTATCCGTGTTCAATGCGATGCCAGAGCCCCTCGATGTTGCGCTGAAAAATCTCGACAAAATCGGCGGGCCTCAATCCCATATTTTGTATCCCAACGGCTGGGCTTTCGCTGGCGCTACGCCGTTTGCCTGGGGCCACCAGGTGGCCTCCTACGGCGGCATCTGCCAGCCCATCGTGGTCCATTGGCCGAAGGGCATCAAGGAGCAGGGCGGTTTGCGCACGCAGTGGTACCACATGATTGACATCGCCCCAACTGTGTTGGAGGCAGTTGGGGTGCCCGAGCCAGGGGTCGTTTATGGCGTCAAGCAGAAACCCATCGAAGGCGTGAGCATGCTCGACACTCTTAATAACGCCGAGGCGAAGTCGCACCGTACCACGCAATACTTCGAGATGGCAGGCAACCGGGGCATCTACCAGGACGGCTGGTTCGCCACCACGGTGCACCGCCCGCCGTGGGAGCCCAAGCCGCGGGCTACGTTTCAGAACGACAAGTGGGAGCTTTACAACGTAGAGGAAGACTTCAGTTGTGCGCATGACCTTGCCGCGAAGTATCCCGACAAACTTGAGAAGCTAAAGGGAGTCTTCCTGGAAGAGGCCGTCAAATACAACGTGCTGCCGCTTGACGACCGCGCTTGGGAGCGCTTTAACGCCGCTCTGGCGGGTCGTCCGGATCTGCTGGAAGGTCGCACCGAGATGACGGTCTACGAAGGAATGAAGGGAATACCCGAAAATGGTTTCATCAACATCAAGAACCGCTCCTTCGTGGTTGCGGCCGACATCGAGGTCCCGGAGGTCGGCGCAGAGGGGGTGGTTATTGCCCAGGGCGGGGAGATGGGCGGCTGGAGCCTCTATGTCAAGGACGGCGCACCCCGGTTCGCCTGGAATTTTCTCGGTCGCGAGATTTACAAGATCGTTGGCCCCGCTCGCCTGCCGGACGGGAAGGTGATACTCCGCTTCGAGTTTGCCTACGATGGAGGTGGGCTCGGCACGGGAGGTAACGGTGTGATCTTCGTCAACGGTAAAGAAGTCGCCGCAGGCCGGATCGGGCACACTCAGCCCTTCGCGTTTGGCGCGGAGACGACGGACGTGGGCGAAAATCTCTATACGTGTGTTAGCGACGACTACAAGGTGGGTGATAACAAGTTCACCGGTAAGATTCACAAGGTGACGGTCCAGGTCGGCAAATCCAACCTCAGCGAGGAGGCACAGAGGGCTATTGCAGAAATGCGTGTCAAGAGAGCGATGGCCGGCTAATCGTGCCGTTGAACAGGCTGGCTGAGCGGTACTCGCAGGTCGTGGTCAAGCACTCGGGTTTGAGTTTAGCTGCAGATTCAGTCCGCGATCGCTCGCTCACTTCCAGTTAGCCCGTGATACGGGAGGAATCGAACCACAGCTTCAATAGATCGGCTGGGATCGCTCTCTGTATAATGCCTCAGCTTAAGGAAGGCTAGCGGAACGTGATCTTCAAGCAGTTCTATTTGCCGTGCCTCGCCCACGCTTCCTACATGATTGGAGACGAGGACACAGGCACGGCAGCCGTGGTCGACCCGCAACGGGACACGGAGCAATACATTGCGTTTGCCGCCGAGCACGCGCTCACGATCAAGCACGTATTCCTAACGCATCTCCACGCCGACTTCATCGCCGGGCATTTGGAGCTGCGCGATCATGCGGGTGCAACCATCTACCTCGGTGCCGCAGCCAAGGCGGCGTATCCGTTTACCCCTCTCGACGATGGTGCCATCGTCGAATTCGGACGCATACGCCTGAAGGTACTGGAAACACCGGGCCACACTCCGGAGTCAATCTCCATCCTCATCTACGACCTGAACGCCAGCGATTCCGAACCTCATGCCGTGCTGACTGGAGACACGTTGTTTATCGGCGACGTAGGGCGGCCCGACCTGCGCGCAACGCTAGGCTGGTCGGCCGCCGAACTGGGCAGCGCGTTGTTCGATTCGCTTCACCGGAAACTGCTGGCGTTGCCGGACCAAAGCCTCGTCTATCCGGCTCATGGCGCGGGTTCGCTCTGTGGGAAGGCCCTTAGCAAGGAGACGGTCTCGACCCTGGGAGAGCAGCGCCGATCGAACTACGCGCTCCAACCCATGAGCAGAGAAGCATTCGTCCAGGTGGTGACGGCCGATCAGCCGGAAGCTCCGGCGTACTTCACCTATGACGCCGTGCTGAACAGCGAAGAGCGGCCGACGCTCGATCAAACGTTGGCGCACGTGAACCCAATGATGCTTGACCACGTACTTGCATTGAAAGAGGTTGGCGCGCAGATACTCGATACCCGCGATCCCGGCGAATTTGCAGCGGCGCACCTGGCGGGCAGCATCAACATCGGCCTCGTCGGCCAGTACGCAACGTGGGCCGGAACGGTGCTCGATCGAGATCATCCAATCGTCATCATCGCGGACCCTGGCCGGGAAACCGAATCGGCAACCCGGCTCGCGCGCATCGGCTTCGATCACGTAGCCGGATATTTAAAGGATGGGTTGCACAGCCTCGAATCGCGTCCGGATCTGACGGTCACAACAGAACGCGTGAGCGCACCGTTTGCAGCAGAGCTTCTGTCATCGCCGCAGCCCGCCGCTGGCTATCGACGTTCGCGCTCCGCGTGAGCGCGATCAGAAATACATCCCTGGAAGTTTAAGCATCCCGCTCAATCATTTGGTGGACAAACTGGAAGAGCTGCCCAAGGACCGTCCCCTGCTGGTCTATTGTGCGGGCGGCTATCGGTCGTCCATTGCCGCGAGCTTGTTGGAACGCAATGGATTTGAGCGCGTCAGTGAAATAGCAGGTGGCATTGCAGGTTGGGAAGCCGCAAACCTGGTGGTCCAGACTGCCCAAGCCTTATCGTAGGCCCACCGGCAGAAAATCGAATTAAATGTTGAGATCCTTGAGGGCCATCTTGGCTGCGTGAAATCCACACATTCCATGAACGCCGCCACCTGGGGGCGTGGATGCTCCGCAAAGATAGAGTCCCGAACGCGAGGTGCGATACAACGACCGTGTAGGGCGAAACAGCAGCTGGCGGACATTCATTGCTCCCCCCAAGATATCGCCGCCGACTAGATTGGAATTCCAACTCTCCAGATCTTTGGGTGTCGAGACGGAACGGGACAGAATGCAATCGCGGAATTCGGGAGCGAAACGTACGATTTGGCGCTCAATGGATTCGGTGTAGTCCTCGGTGCTGCCGTTAGGGACATGACAGTAGGCCCAAGCGGTATGTTGACCAGAGGGAGCTCGACTGGAGTCGAAGAGCGATGGCTGGCCGAGCAGAACGAATGGTTTGTTGGGTGAAAGGGTCCTTTCAGCCTGAGCAATCTCTTCAAGCGAGCCTCCGATGTGTACGGTGGCGGCCCGCAGACATTCGCGAGCGGTCCACGGAATCGCTGCATTCAGTGCGTAGTCAATCTTGAAAGCACCGGGTCCATACCGAAATCGCTCCAGTTGCTTTCGATAGTCACTGGATAGATGGGAACCGGCGATGCGAAGGAGTTGGCGCGGGGTGATGTCCGCGAGGACGAGGTCGGACAATGGTAGCTCGGTTACTTCACGACCGGTTTCAACTCGGCCTCCGAGATCCTCTAAATGTCGGACCATGGCATCCGTGAGAGACTGCGCACCGCCACAGAGGATCGGCCAACCTCTCGCGTGTCCAGCGGCTATCAACGTCAAGCCGACAGCAGCTGAAGCGGTAGTTTCTAACGGGAGGATGGAATGGGTTGAGACGCCGGCAAAGAGGGCTCGAGCCCGTTCTCCAGCAAAGTGGGAACGAGCCAACGACAGCGCCGGCAAAAGAGCGGATAGGCCAAAACGCGCCAGCACGTACGGACTTCCGGGAATATGTAGGATGGGGCCGAGAATTTCTTCGACCAGAGCAGCGAAGTTAGAAACGACGGGTTCTACCAGCGATCGGTAGGCTTTGCGGTCGCATGCATCCAGTTGGTCGACTGTTTCTTCAATCGAGCGTTCAAGCACGACCGCGGTCCCGTCATCCAACGGGTGAGCGAATGCCGCATGCGGTTGAATCCAAGGAATGGTGAAGGGAAGAGAACCATAGAAAGGGCTTGCAGCGCCCAGGGGGTATGTCGAAGAACCCAGGTCGTGGAGAAAACCAGGCTGTGTGACCTCGGCGGTTGAACAGCCACCGCCAATCTGCCCATTACGTTCTAGTACGGTCGTCCTTACGCCCGATGCTGCAAGAACAATTGCGGCTGAGAGTCCGTTCGGTCCTGAGCCGATGATTGTTGCTGAAGACATACCCCCCCCGCTTCCCGCCTACTTCTTAGCCGGGCGCGGCATCGCCCTCACCCCGACCTGCTCCTCCGCCGTATACGGCGCTCCATAATACGGGAAATCCTTGCGAATGCGCGCGCGGTCGGGAGCAAGTCCATCGACAAGCGGCATGTTGGTCGCCAGCGTCAACATCACATCCATCGCATCGTCGCCGAGCGCGCGTCCATTGAAGCTGGTCACCTCAAATGCGGCGGACGTTCCAAGCTCGTAAGGCAACGTGTTGGGACAAAGCCGTGCAGCGATCAGTTTCCCGTATTCACCCGGGTCCGCCGCTGAACCGGCATAGGTCGTCATCTTCTCCGCAAAATCCGCGATCGGCTTCGCGAAGCGCTCTAGATCTTCAGACGGAACCGACGCATTGAATTGTTCTTTCATCTCTTGATGGCTCGGGTCGTTCAGGAAGAGATGCGTAACCATAGGCAGGCCCCAACGCGAAACTTGTACCTCCGGCGCATGGCCAAAGAGGGAGATCGTCGCCCATGCGTTGATTTTTCCCTTCCCAATCACTTCGCTCGGCACCTCCAGCACAATCGCCGTAACATTCCGCGTCGCAAAGGGATTCTGCTGATGCAGAAAGGCGTCCCCATCGTAGCGCTGGTCCTTATAGAAAGCGGTCATAAATGTGCCGAATCCAACATTTGCCGCAAATAGCTCTGGAGCAATCCCAACATACGCACGAAGACCCGAATTAGTCGCGACCGAACCGGTTTCACCCTCAACCAGACTCTCTCCGGCGTCACCACGAAGAGCATCGTCACCCGTCGCCTTCCGCACCACAAACGGTTGAATGTGAGTATGCTCACTGCCATCTCCGTGTCGTGGTTCACCAAACCTGAACTTGAACGTAACCTCTTCCCTCGCATCTCCGTTCAGGTCGAACCGGAACGCGTAGAGCCCTTCTGGATGAAGCGTATCCGGAGCCGATAATCCCACATCCGGATTCACGGTCATCGCCATTACCGTCTTGCCCGGTGGCCCGTCAAAGAGATAGAAGTCGCAGAGGTTGAGGCTCGGTTCTTCCCTCGCCAGTTTGGTATCGAAATGATGTGACATACAGAATCTCCTTGAAAAGCATAATTTGGCACTCTCAGGCGGTGGACTTTAAATTCCGTCGTAGCGTGAATACCCACGCTTTGTCCAATAGTCCGGCGGTTCGTCCTTCCTAACTATTCTCTACGGTCAGCCGCGAAGAATGGCGGCTCCAAAGGGAGCGCCCGTCAATCCGCCATCCACCATCAGCTCGACCGCGTTGATATACGACGAATCGTCCGAGGCAAGAAAAAGCACAGCCTTGGCCAGATCTTCCGGCTCGCCCCAACGGGCAAGTGGAACCGTGGAAGAGAAGAAGTCGGAAACTTTTGCGGATTCCTCTGCCGTGGCATTGGCGCGCGCCCCGCGCTTCCAGATGGGAGTCTTCGTCGCTCCAGGGGCCACCACGTTCACGCGAATCTTGCGCGGTGCAAGGTCTGCGGCGATGGATCGAGCCATCGAGACGAGTCCGCCTTTCGTGGCAGCGTAGGCAGCCAGACCTGGTTGACCGAGATAGCTCTGCACCGATCCGTTGAAGATGATGCTGCCGTTGTCGTTCATGAGAGGAGCGGCTGAATTGACGGTAAAGAAAACACCGTAGAGGTTGGTGTGGACTACCTTCTCGAAGATGGCTTCGTCGGTCGTGCCAGTCGGCGTCATGCCGGAAATGCCTGCATTGGCGAAGACGATGTCAAGTTTGCCAAAGTCTTTGGCGAGTTCAGTGAAAAGCTTCTTGCGGTCCTCCGCAACCGTAACGTCGGCGCGATAGCCGCGCGCTTTCGATCCCAGCTCGGCGACCGCTTCATCCAGTGTCTTCTGGTCCCGGCCGGTAATCGCGACCTCAGCGCCTTCTGCAACGAAAAGGCGGGCTGTGGCCAAGCCGATGCCACTGTTTCCGCCGGTGATGAGAGCCTTCTTGCCTTTGAGTTTCATGATTCCTCCTCGGTGACCGGCCCTCAACTAGGATGGCCGTCATGCATGTGACCACCTCGAACTCCGGCATCGCTGCCTCAACGGCCCTGACCCTCACGGTCGATTAGCCATCGAGATGCCAAAGTATCCTCCTCGGGATGCTCTTTAATGGAAAACCATTGTGGGCGATCCAGTTAAGAGGCTCTTCGACGGCGTTTGCGGCTCATTCTGGATGGCGACTTTTAGGAGGATTGCATCTAATTCTGAAACACAGCCGCTTTGGGCGACGAAAAGGAGACCCAATGACTCCTCAGGAAGCTCAAATGCTGCAAGACCTGGTCCGCAAGATTCAGCAGACCCCGCTTACGGAGAAAGACCCGGACGCCGAGGCGCTTTTGATCGATGGTCTTACTCGCGATCGGGATGCTCTGTACAAGCTCGCACAGACGGTGCTGGTGCAGAACCTGGCTTTGAATCAGGCTCGGATGCAGATCGAGCAGCTTCGCCAGCAGGGAGTCCCCGCGGCGCCTGCGCCCGCGCGTGCCAGCTCCTTTCTTGGCGGCCTGCTCGGGCATCACGAACCGGTTGCTCCTCCCGCCCCTTCTGCCCCTCCGCCCCAGCGATACCAAGAGGCGCCTCCTCCTCCCTATCAAGGCGCGCCTCCTCCTCCCTATTCCGAGCCTGCCCCAAGCGGGGCGGGAAGTTTTCTCCGCTCCGCGGCGACAACGGCCGCCGGAGTTGCAGCTGGAGCTTTGGCCTTCCAAGGCGTTGAATCGCTCTTGCATGGTTTCGGCCACAGTTCCGGCGTCGGGGAATTTGGTGGGTTCGGGATGCCTGTAGCCGGGGCGCCGGCGGAAGAGACGGTCATTAACAATTACTACGACAACCCTGCCGATCAATTCGATCAACACGAACACGAGGCAGCCTTGGACGACGACCGGCTGAGCAGCTCCGATCTGCAATCGCAAGGGCAATCTGAGGATGATAAGGGGACGCTCGAGGATGCGAGCTATGATCCGGATTCTGACTCAAGCTCCGACTCGGAAAACGGCTATGACGATCAGGATGACCAGCAATCGGATGACTCTGATTTTGATGATGGAGGCAGCGATAACCTGGCTTAGGAAGATTCCTTGCCGCCGGCTTTTTCAACACCCACGCGATTATTAAGATTCGCCTAATTTCCAGCTAGCTTACAGCGCAGCTTATCATTGCGGCAGCTCTTTGCCTGACTGCTCCGCCACCATATAAGCGGCATACCAGTCTGCCCAGTTCGCGTCGCGCTGCCCGATGCGCCTCTCGTGCTCGCCGTGGGCGGCCTCCGCGCGCCGAAACGCGCTCGCCAGATCGTTCGCCGATGCAAAGGTCGCCGCCGTGTCGTCGATGCGACCGGGAAGCCGCGTCGTGATCTCCTGGAACAGCCAGCCGTTTCCGTCCGGGTCCCTGAACGAGGCGAACGAGCGGTAGCTGCGATGCTCGGGATCAGGGCCGCTGACTCGAGTCCGCCCAAACAGGTAGGGCTCGTCCGGGCCGGAGTACACGTCCGCGGCGGCGTGGAACACTTCGCTGACCTCAACGCCGTGACGGAGCAGATTCTTGCGCGCGGCCGCGATGTCATCGACGATCAGATAAAGGCCCTGGGCTGAGCCGGGAGCCGCCCCGGTGACGTTCTTGCCGAAGATAACCGAGCATCCGGAGCCAGGCGGTGTGAACTGAATCACGCGAAAATCCTTGCCGTTGTCGAAGTCGGCGTCGAGTCGCCACCCGATTCTCGCGTAGAACTCCTTCGCGCGATCGACATCCGAGACGGGGATAACGACGATTTCGAACTTCATCTCGACTTTCGCAACGCCAGCCTCGCTGGCGGCGTCATTAGCTTCGATTTCACGCGTCGTATTTGCCATCTCTTTCCTCCTTTGCGTTCAGCCCAAGCCTCGTCGTAGGCCCGACCCGGCACTCCAAACTCTATTGTGCCCAGCAGTCGCAGCGTCACGGTGGTCCGGAAATCCCTGGGGCGCGAGCGTCAAGGATGACGCTTTCCAATTAGATGCGCGTCCAAAGGACTTCAGTGATAAGCTCCTGTTTCCAGAGGTCCAAGGGAAATTCCACGCATGAGAGGGAGGTAAATATGAAGGATCGGAGAAAACTCACTCTGGGGCTGGCCGCGCTTGCGACTTTCGTTTCATTCGGCACGCTGGCTCGGGCCCAGCAGCAGGCGCCACCGCCGCTCAAAGTCACGCAGATCAGGGACAACATCTACTGGGCCACGGGTGGCGCGGGTTCGAATGACGGCATCATCGTCGGCACCAATGGCGTCATTCTCGTGGACACTAAAACCACAGTAGATTCGGAAAAGGATGTGATCGCCGAAATCGCCAAGATCACTCCAAAGCCCGTCACCACTGCGATCATCACTCACAGCGACGGCGACCACGTGAACGGGCTCGCCGCTTTCCCCGATGGGATCACAGTGATCGCCCAGGAGAACTGCAAGAAGGAGATGGAAGCCTCTGCGAGCAGCCGCAACCCGGCGCCTCAGAATCGCCTTCCTTCGAAGACCTACGACAAGACCGATAACCTCACCATCGACGGCGTTCACATCCGCTTGTACCACTGGGCGCCCGGACACACCAGCGGCGATACAGTCGTATATTTCCCTGAGCAGAAAGTCGTCTTCGGCGGCGACCTGTTGGTCACCAACCGTCCCGATACGCTGATTCACCTGGAAAAGAACGGCTCGGCCGCCGGCTGGATCCTAAATGCCAAGGGTATGGTCGGCCTCGATGCCGATACTTACTTGACCGGCCACGGCAACATGATGACCAAGGCCGACGTGCAGAAGAAGCTCGACTTCATCGAGGGCAAGTACAACCAGATCAAGACCATGGTGGCCCAGGGCAAGTCGCTCGACGAAATCAAGGCGTCTTTTGGCGAGCCCACCGCGCCCCGCAGCCCGGTCCGAACGGTCAGCTGCCTGCGGCCACGCTCACCGAAGTGATCTACAAGGAAGTGTCGGCGAAGAGCTAAGAACAATTGTTGTGCTCGGGGCCGGCCAGCCTAACCGGCCCTCGCAGTCCAAGCCACTCAGTCGCTTCGTGCAGCTGCTCGAAGGACCGGCACTCGATGCCGGCGGGAGCCGCCGACTGGATCTGGCTGATGGCAAGCTTCCCAAAATAGGAGGCTGGACTTTTACTCGCGGCAAAGCGCAGGCCGCACTCCACAGCCCGCGGAAACCACTCGTCGATAATCCAGAATAGGTCTTCCGAAGGGATGGTAGGCAGAGCTGTGTCGTCGCCAAGAATCTTCGAGACGTGGTGCTTGCAGATGAGCGTGAGCAGGCTCTCATGGATATACCGGAGCTGGACCTGGGTCGCGTACTGCTTCCAAACCACGACGATGCAGTGATTGGCTTCATCGTGGATGATGGAGCAGATCGGGTTGTCCCAAAAATTCTCTAGCAGCTGAAAGCTGTCGCGGGAATCCTGTTGCAACTTTTCGCGCAGCTCGCGCAGACGGTCGCTATTCTCAGGCGGATGACCGAACACACCCCCTCCTTATCATCGCGGGATCTCCGGGGAGACTGCGAAAAGAACAGAATCGACAGACTGCTTACAGAGAATAGCGGATATGAATTTCCGGTGCCAGCCGTATCCCGCCGTGGCATTGAACCGGGGGCTCTATCGTCTCTCCATGCCGCGCGATCTTCGCTTGGCGACATATTCGCGGCCACTTGCGATTTAGGCGTCTACCCTGAGGTACGGCTCTGCGAAGTGCACCACTACTCATATTCGCGGCCACTTGCGATTTAGTGAAAGCTGTTTTTTAGGGCCGAAGCTGTTGATCCGGGGAAACGCGAGATGATTGCTCTCGGACTAAGGACTTCGCCCTTCTAATCCGGCTGCGTGGCGAATCGATAACAAGTTCTGACTGATCCGTCGCTCGATCCACTTTGCAAACCGACAGGGAACTAACCAATCTATGGAAGTCATGATGCCGATCTGATGTCCTGCCTGGAAAAGTTGAAGAGGGAATGCAAATGCAAAGCCGTCAATCATCGAGGAGGGAAACGCATGAGCCCAATCAGCAACGTGAAGGCAATGGACGTTCGCAGGGAAACCGACAGCCTCGGTGAAGTCGATGTGCCGAGCGCTGAGCTCTGGGGAGCGCAAACGCAACGGTCGCTGGAATACTTCGACATCGGGCAGGACCTTATCCCACGTGAGATGATTGCGGCGTACGCCACTCTGAAGAAGGCCGCCGCCAATGCCAATCACGCCGGTGGGCGGCTTGACGACAAGCAATACGGACTGATTGTCGAGGTTTGCGACGAGATCCTCGCGGGACAACATCAGGACATGTTTCCGTTGCACGTGTGGATGACGGGAAGCGGAACGCAATTCAACATGAATGTAAATGAGGTGATTTCCAACCGCTGCTGCCAGTTGGCGGGTACGCCGCTTGGCAGCAAGAGAGCCCGTTCATCCCAACGATCACGTCAACATGTCGCAGTCCTCCAACGACTCTTTCCCTAGCGCGATGAACATTGCGGCGGCGGTCAACGTCAAAGAAAGACTGATACCGGCGGTAACGGCCCTGCGCGACGCGATCGCGGCGAAAGTCGATCGAGTGGAAGGACATCGTGAAGATCGGCCGCACGCACATGCAGGATGCTACGCCGATCACGCTTGGCGAGGAGTGGTCGGGCTATGCGGGCATGCTTAGCGACAATCTTGAGCGCATCGAGGATGCGCTGAGGGGTGTATACCGCCTCGCGCTCGGCGGCACAGCCGTAGGAACCGGCATCAATGCCGCTCCAGGATTTGGCGAAGCGGCTGCTGCGGAAATTGCGAAGCTCACGAATCTACCCTTCGTCAGCGCCCCGAACAAGTTTACGGTGCAGGGCGCTCACGACGCCCTCGTGCAGCTCTCCGGCACACTTCGCACTCTCGCAGTCTCGCTCTACAAAATCGCCAATGACATTCGGCTGATGTCCTGCGGACCGCGCGCGGGCTTCGCCGAGTTGGTGATTCCGGCGAACGAGCCGGGCTCCTCGATCATGCCCGGCAAGGTCAACCCAACTCAAGCCGAGGCGCTCACGATGATCGCTGTTCAAGTTATGGCCAACGACGTTGCGGTCGGGTTTGGCGGCGCCGGCGGCTACTTGGAGATGAACGTCTATAAGCCACTGATCATCTTCAACGTAACCCACTCCGATCACGATCTTGGCCGATGGGTGCACGAACTTCCGCAAATTCCTCGTCGAAGGAACGAAGCCGAATTTGAAGAAGATCAACGAGTACGTCGACCATTCGCTGATGCTGGTGACCGCGCTCTCGCCCGTCATTGGCTATGACAAAGCTTCGAAGATCGCGCACTACGCGCTCGACAACGACCTCACGCTCAAGCAAGCTGCACTGAAACTGGGATTTGTAACGGAAGATGAGTTCGACCGCGTCGTCGATCCGGCGAAGATGGTCCACCCGTACATTGCAAAGGCCAGCTGATCGCGAATCGCAGTTTCTGACGCAATACAAAACCGCCCAAAACATTATCAAGACGAAGGGAGACAGCTATGATCACGAATAAACGCGGAATCGAATTGCTCCGCGATCCATCCCTCAACAAGTCAACGGCCTTTACCGAGGCCGAAAAGCAGGCCCTGGGAATCATGGGCCTGATACCCGATGTGTCTGAGACCGAAGACCTCCAGCTAAGCCGGGTGATGATGCAACTCGGCCACAAGACTACCGATCTCGATCGCTACATTTACCTGGTCAATCTGCTTGACCACAACGAAACCCTCTTCTACCGGACTGTGATGTCCGACCCGGCTCGCTTTCTGCCGATCGTCTACGACCCGACCATCGGGGAAGCGTGTCTCAAGTTCGGTCATATTTACCGCCAGCCGAGGGGCATGTATCTGTCGATGACACGCCGCGGCAAGGTAAAGGAGATTTTGAAAAACTGGCCGCAGAAAGACGTACGTTTCATCTGCGTCACGGATGGCGGCCGCATCCTCGGTCTTGGGGATCTTGGGGCAAACGGCGCAGGTATCCCCATTGGCAAGTTACAGCTCTACACCGCGTGCGCCGGAGTGCCGCCGCAATATCTTCTTCCCATGTATCTCGACGCTGGCACGAACAATGAGCAGTACCTGCACGATCCCCTCTACCTCGGTATGCGCAAGACGCGCCCATCGACCCAGGATCTTTATTCTTTTGTGGACGAGTTCGTCGACGCGGTGCAAGAGGTATTTCCGAAGTGCTGCATTCACTTCGAAGATTGGACCGGTGTCGACGCGGTTCATCTGCTCGAGCGTTACCGCGACAAGTACTGCGTCTATAACGATGACGTGCAGGGCACGGCTGGGATCACTCTTGCGGGGATGATCAATGCAACCAAACTCAAGGGCACGAAGCTGAAGGATGAAAAGTACCTCTTCCTCGGCGCGGGCTCGGCTGCTATTGGTCTCGCCAACCTGCTTTGTTCTGCGCTTGTCGCCCAGGGCCTCACCCTCAAGGAAGCGCAATCGCGAGTCTACATGTTCGACATCAACGGCCTTCTGGACTCGAGCCGCAGGGACCTTGTCGATTTTCAAAAACCGTACGCGCACCAGCAGGCTCCGGCGCGGGATTTTGTAGCTGCTATCGAGAGCATCAAGCCGAGCACCATCATCGGTGTCAGCACCATTGGCGGCGCCTTCAATCAAAAGGTTGTCGAGGCAATGTCACGCCTCAACGAGCGTCCGGTAATCCTCGCTCTCTCCAACCCGACCGAGCATGCCGAGTGCACGCCTGAACAAGCCTATACCTGGTCGAAGGGGAAGGCGATCTATGCAGCCGGAGTTCAGTTTGAGCCGGTCCACTATGGCGGAAAGACATTTCTGCCCGGACAGGCCAACAACTTTTATATATTCCCGGCGGTCGGTATGGCGATTTTCGCCACGCAGGCCAAGCGTGTCACCGACGAGATGTTCATCGAGGCCGGGCAGGCGGTGGCCGATCAAGTGCCGTCCGATCTGCTGAACCAGGGCCTGCTCTACCCGCTGCAGTCGAACATTCTCGAGACCGAGATCCAGACGGCGGCGCGCGTGGCAAAGCTGGTCTTTGATTCGGGTCTCGCTCGCGTCTCACGTCCCGCCGATATGGTCGCGTTTATTCGCGGGCATGTCTACAAGCCGGAATACAGCGAAGAAATAGTCCAGGCAAGCGCAGCGGCCTGAAAAAGCCAATGCAAGAGTAGTCGGCGAATTCGCTTCTCAAGTGTGGGCCGCCTGGCGTGGGTCGCTTGGGGCAACCTCGCGGCCCACGCGCGCTCAAGTTGCGCAAGCGTTAAAGGAGCGTCGTGCCTTCGAACAGTCGCCAGGCTGACACGTGGCTCTCCTTCGGGCTTGCCTTGGTTGGAGGCTATGGCGACGCCGCTAGCTTCGTCTTGGCAAAGACCTTCACGGGGCACGTGACCGGCAATTTGGTGCTGGGTGCAATTTCGATAGCGGCCCACGACTGGCGCTCTGCCCTCGGACATCTCTCGGCCATTGTCACTTTTTTGGTGGGCATTTCCCTGAGTGTGCTCATCATGCGCCTCCTCAATTCATGGTCATCGTGGCCGTTCCTCCCGGCCATTATGGGAATAGAGGTGATCCTGATCGTGGCTGCGTCTTTGGCATTGGCGTCAAATATGGCTCACCGGGTCGCGATGTTCATAGTCTTTGTATCTTTGGCGCTGGGGCTGCAAAATGGAGCATTTCATCGTACCGGTGGCATCAGCGTTCACACGACGTATCTCACCGGAATGATCACTAGCGTGATCTCTGCGGAAGCCGAAAGATATATCTCTAAAGTGGCCCCTCCGGCGATAAAAGCTCCCGATCCAAAAACAAGCCTTCTCCTCGGAATCTGGATCGCCTTCGTTCTGGGTGCCGGGATCGGAGCAGCGATGGTTCTTCGTTTTAAGGGGCTCGGAATGCTCGGAGCCGCGCTGCTTTTGATCCCGCTCCTACTGCGCGAGGTGCAGTCTTGCCGAAGACAAAACAGAACGGCATGAGGATGCTGCTTCTACAGCCGGTCATTCAGTATTATGCGAATGTCGGCGGAAGGATCGGGCGCGCGGTAGTTTTTGGGTTCAGAACAAAAGTGGAATTCTAGCAGGCTGCGGAAAAACCAGTGCCTATTCGAGCTTAGCATACAAGATTTAACGCCGCGCTCGTTGCTTCGGCGCGCTTTTTCGCATCCTTATTAGGCAGACGCGCCGCCATCCGTTCCTCGTTCGGCCTGATCCGGCAAGGTGAGTGATCAACGTAGAAAGTCAACCCATAACCAATTACCCCCAACCTGAATCGAACAAAAAAGGAGTGTCTCAATGCCATACGCTACGGTCGGTAAAGAAAACTCTACAGCGATTGAACTCTATTATGAAGATCATGGCTCTGGAAACCCCGTGATCCTCATTCATGGATATCCGCTGAATGGCGCCTCCTGGGAGAAGCAAATTCCGGTCCTTTTGGCTGCTGGCCATCGTGTGATCACCTATGACCGCAGGGGCTTCGGCAAGTCCAGCCAGCCAACAACGGGCTACAACTATGACACCTTCGCCGAGGACCTGCACCACCTCGTGACACACCTCAAACTGCGTGATTTCACTCTCGTCGGTTTCTCGATGGGTGGAGGCGAAGTGGCGCGCTACATAGGGAAGTACGGATCGAAGGGTGTCAGCAAGGCGGTATTCATCTCGTCGGTCCCGCCCTTCCTGTTGAAGACGCCGGACAATCCAGAGGGCGTGGATGCCAGTATCTTCCAGGGAATCGAGAAGGCTGTCGCCGCGGATCGCTACGCCTTCTTCACCGATTTTTTCAACAACTTCTACAATACCGATCAGCTTCTGGGCAAGCGCGTCAGCCAGCAGGCAGTCCAGGCCAGCTGGAACGTAGCAGCCGGAGCCTCGCCTACGGCTAGCCTCGCGTGTGTGCCAACATGGCATGAGGATTTCCGCGAGGATCTCAAGCGCGTCGACGTACCCACGCTTGTCATTCATGGAGACTCGGACCGGATTCTGCCCATCTCTGCCTCAGGGAACCGCACCGCCAATTTGATCAAGGGTGCCCGTCTGGTGGTCCTGAAGGACGGGCCGCATTGCATCACCTGGACCCATGCGGACGAAGTAAATCGCGAGCTGGAGACCTTTCTGGGAAAGGGCATTGCGAAGAGTGAAGCCTCGGCGCCCAGGAAGGAAGTTGCGTAACCCCGCTATTCCCCTCTAAGTTAGATACTCACCGGATGGCGCCGTTTTCAGGGACGGCGCCATGACCGGTTTCTTTGTGGCTTAAAATGACAAGTTCTGAAAGAGTGATGGTCCTTTTCGTTATGCTGTGCGGGCCGCTGGTCGCCTTCAGTCAACAAGCGCCGGCGGCTCCGGAGCGCCCATGGCAGGTTACAGCCAAGACGCAGCCGGTCATTCCGCCGCCACACTCGGCGTTTGCTCCGGATCCAACGAAAATATATACGCTGCCTGAGCTGGTGGACATCGCCGAGCAGAACAACCCCGACACTCGCGTGGCCTGGGAGAACGCCAAGGCGCGCGCCGCCGATCTGGGTGTGTCCAAGTCGAGTCTTTATCCCACCTTGGCAGCCATCGCGCTTGCCCAGAGTGATCGTATCGACCTCTTATTCGCGCCGGCTTACTACCGCCAAACCACTGGGACATTTTCTCCGGTGCTATCCGTGGAGTATGTCATTTTCGACTTCGGCAAGCGATTGGATGAAGTGGCGGTCAGTCGAAGCAATCTCCTGGCCGCTAACTTTCTATTCAACGATACCCATCGCAAGATTATCTTCCAGGTGATGGAAGCCTACTACCGGCTGCTCAACAGCAAGGGCCAGCAGGACGCAGAGGAAGCGAACCTGAAGAACGCACAGGAGGACCAGGACGCCGCCGAAGCGCGTCTTGAGCAGGGCCTGGCAACATTGCCCGACGTGCTCGAAGCCCGCAGCGCTACCGCGCAGGCTGATTACGATCTGCAGGCAGCAATCGGCGCGACGGAGATCGCCCAAGGCGACCTCGCGACCGCGCTCAGCATTTCGCCTACCAGCCAGTTTCAGGTGGAGAGCATTCAGGGGCTGACTCTACCCCAGGACTTGCCGGATACCGTCGAGACGTCCCTCGACCGGGCGCTGGTGCAGCGGCCTGACCTGATGGAGCAGGTAGAGCAGCTTCGCGCCGCCGGTGCGGAAATCAAGGCGGCGAAGACCGAGTATGTGCCCACTCTGAGCTTCGATGGCACCGGCGGCTTGGCGCGCATCTACGGCGTGCAAGATCAAACGCCGGGAATTTACTCGCCGACCCAGGAGACATGGGAGACAAAGCTGAGCCTGACCTTTGACCTGTTCGATGGGTTTGCGCGCGAAAGCCGGGTGGCCAGGGCCAAAGCGGACCAGAAACAGGCTGAGGCAGGGCTCGACGCGATTCGCGATCAGGTTGAAAATCAGGTGTGGGCAGCGTATTCCACCGCCCGGACGGCGCTCCGCCAGCAGAGGGCGGCGGCCGCGCTGCTGACTGCGGCAAGCGAATCCTACGACGCCTCGTTGCAATCCTATAATTTCGGCGTTCGCAGCCAGATCGATGTGGTTTCCGCGCAGCGCGCTCTGGCCGCGGCGCGCACGGCCGATGTGAGCGCGCGCGCGCAACTGCTCACCAGCGTGGCCGCGCTAGCCTTCCAGACAGGAGACCTGCTCCATGCAAAGGGCCCGTAAGATGACGAAAGATCTGGACTCGCCGGGCGGGAAGTATCCGGCCCGGGCGATAAGCGTCGCAGCCTGCTCTGCGGCAATCGTCGCGGTTGCGGGATGCTCCCGCGCGCCTTCCTTCGATATCCTTGGCTCGTTTTTTCCGGCGTGGATATTGTGTGGCATCCTTGGCATTCTGCTCGCGGTCGTCGTACGGTTGTATTTTGTGCGCATCAAGCTCGAGGGGCAACTCAAGCCGTTGATCTTGGTGTATCCGTGCCTGGCGGCGTTTTTCACGTTTACGATCTGGCTGCTGTTCTTTAGTTGATCCGGAACTTGATCCGGAAAGGAGAAGCGATGCCCGAAAATGACCCAGCCCCCCCGTCTAATCTCATTGGCCGAATCGTGAGTATCGCCATCATTGCCGCTGCGATTATCACCGGACTGCTGGTGATCGCCGAGACCGATAAATATCCGCGAACCGATGACGCTGAGATATTTGCAAACTTTATCGGCATTGCTCCGCAGGTCGATGGGCCGATCATGCAGCTAGCGGTCAAGGACAACGCCTACGTCAAACAGGGAAATTTGCTGTTTGAGATCGATCCCCGGCCGTATGAGTACACGCTCGAGAAAGCCAAGTCCGACCAGAGCACGCTCGAGGGCCAGATTGTCGACGAGCGCAGGACGATCGCTTCCCAGGTGAGCGCCGTCGGGGCTGCACGGGCGAACATTGACAGCGCCGACGCGAATGTTGACCGCGCGGCGGCTGCGGTGAACGAAGCGAGGGCGAATGTTGCCAACGCGAATGCTGCTCTCGACAGCGCCCAAGCGGAGCTCCTCTACACGTCCAACAATTATCACCGCATTGAGCCGTTGCTGGCCCGGCAATTCGTCACGGTCGACCAGGTGGATCTGGCCCGGACAGCGGTCACCGCGAAGCAACAGGCTGTGGAGCAGCAGCGGGCGGTGGTGACCCTGGCGGAGGCTCAGGTGCGATCTGCCCAGGCGCAATATGAGCAGACGAAGGCGGTAGTAGAGCAAAGCCACGCGCAACTCGGCCAGTCGCAGCACAGCGTGCTTACGCTCGATCCGCTCACTGCGCAGCGCGAAGGGCGGGCCTCGGCCATTCGCACCGCCCAATACAACCTGAATAATTGCAGGGTGTACGCGCCCTTTGATGCGCTGGTGACGAATCTGAATATTTCTCAAGGCGCTTACGCCCACACCGGGCAGGAGGTTTTCACCCTGATCGATACCCGCGTATGGTGGGCCATTGGGAACTTCCGCGAGACCCAGACCCGGCGGATCCGGCCCGGGATGCGCGCTTACGTCTACGTGTTGTCGAGGCCGGGGGTCCGCTACGACGGCGTGGTGGATAGCATCGGCAATGGCGTGCAGCCCGACTCAACCCTGGTGGGAAAATTCGAGCCCACAGGCTTGCCGGACGTGCAGCGCTCCTTAAACTGGGTGCATCTGGCCACGCGGTATCCGGTGCGCGTTCGCATCTCCGCGCCAGAGTCGGAGCCCTTTCGCCTGAGCGAGTCCGCCGTGATCGTCATGCGCGGAGACGAGAAAGCGAAATAGCCATGGCGGCCCGAAGCGGTGTTCTGCCTGGGGGCGCGCCGTCCACTGTCGACCACGCCGGTGCGTGGTTCTGGAACTTCCTGAAGGCGGAGCTCTCTCCCTATCCGGGACGAGCCTGGGTAGTTGGCCGCATGACCATCGCGGCCACCCTC
This sequence comes from uncultured Acidobacteriaceae bacterium, assembly GCA_963746665.1. GTDB lineage: Bacteria > Acidobacteriota > Terriglobia > Terriglobales > Acidobacteriaceae > PALSA-350. The sequence continues at coordinate 92,429 of CAVVBW010000005.1, forward strand.
GTCATGGTGTGGGTGATGACGTTTAACATTCCCGGCGGCTTTCAGGGCGCGATCTTTACTCTCTTAATCAGCCGGGAGAATCCCAGGGAAACCTTCTTCTCCGGATTGCGGACGGCGGGAGCCTACTTGATTGGCACCGCCTACACAGTCCTCACCATCAGACTCCTGGTTGACGACCCGCTGACTCACTTCCTATGGGTTGCTGGCAGCGTCTTCATTTTCTTTTACCTGCTGCGGATCGTTGCCGATTACGCTATGGCGGCGGCATCGGGCTTCGCCTTATTGGGATCCGTTTCCCTGTGGGATAACAACACGGTCAATGTGAATACGCGACTGGAGCAAACCCTATGGCTGGCCGGCGGGGTGGTTCTCGCCGTGGTGGTGACGATCGTTGTCGAATATGTCTTCCGCCGAGTGCATCCAACCTCTGACCTCACCGAAGGCATTGATGTCCGTATGCAGGCAGTGGAAAATGTCTTAAGGTCCGCGGCGACAGGGCGGCCTCTCGAGAGCGAGTGGGAGAAAAGGCTCTCGATGGATGTGAGCGTTGGTATATCGAGGCTTCGCAGGCTCATCCTTCGATCCGAATCTAGTTCTCACTACAAGGCGCAGATGGGCACGACGATCGCCCTTGTGGGACGTTTGGTGGACATTGCGGCCAGCTTCCGGCTGGCTCTCGCCGAGCGCGCCTGGTCTATCGACCCGGCTGATCAATCGCGCTGCCTCCGGCTGGCGGGCCAGATCGCCATCCTTCGCGGGAGCCTGAGACTGCGGCAACTCCCCGCCGAGGTTGCTATACCCCCACAAGAAGAACCTTCGAACCTGCCCTTTCTGTCCATGATGGAGCAGAATGTTGCTCTCATTCCGGGAGTATTCGCCGGGTCGCAATCGGTACGCGTCTTCAATCCCGGGCCTTTGGAAGAAGAGGAACCCGCGCGCATTTTCGTTCCCGATTCGTTTTCCAACCCCGCTTACGTGCAATTCGCTTTGCGCGGTACGCTCGCGGCTGTGGCCTGTTACATCGCTTACACGGCGGTTGACTGGCCGGGGCTAAGTACTTCTATGCTCACTTGCTTCATTACCGCGCTTTCCACTATCGGTTCCTCGCGGCAGAAGCAAGTCCTGCGGCTCGCCGGCGCGGCCATCGGCGGCTTTGTCTTCGGCATGGGAGCGGAGATATTTGTGCTTCCATACCTCAATACGATCGCCGGCTTCACGGTGCTGTTTGCCTTTGTAACGGCGATCTCCGCGTGGATTCAGACTGCGTCCGCAAGGCTCTCCTACCTTGGCGTGCAGCTAGCCTTGGCATTTTACCTGATCAACTTACAGGAGTTTGCTATCCAGACGTCGCTCTCCATTCCCCGCGACCGCGTCTTCGGAGTCCTGCTCGGCCTGATCTCCATGGGCTTCTTCTTTGACCTCCTGTGGGTGAGGAACCCCACTGCGGAAATGCAGGCCGTTTTCTCCCGCAATCTGGAGATGTTTGCCGAGCTTACAGAACAGTTGCTCGAGAAAGACCAGACCAAAGCGATCAAGCGGATTCGCCAGTTGCGCGATCAGCTCAATGCCGGGTTTCAGGCAGTGGTCGCGCAATCCGATGCGGTTCTTCTTGACTTCAGTTCCTCGCGTCAACGCGGATTGCAAATTCGCGACGAGTTCCGGCGATGGCAGCCCGCCCTGCGCACACTCCTGCTGGTGCAGGTCACCTCTGTGCAATATCTGGTGCAGAAACCGCTCACTGACCTGCCCGACCCTATCGCCCAGGCCGGGGTCGCCTTTGAAGAAGACATGGCCAGGGTGACGCGCGCGATGGCGAATGAGGTGAGCGGGAAGCCTGCTGCGGCAGTCCCGGATATACGAGCGTCGGCGGCGCGGATGCGGGAGGAAATTCGCAAGCATTATCAGGATGCTGGCCTGCCCGTACCTCCCCAGGCTTCCGACGTGATGGACCTCGTCCAGAGCCTCGCGTCTATCCTTGGGCCCCTCCATGCGGACATCCACTCAACTTGTTTGGTTAGGCCGAACGCTGCCGGCGTCCCTTCGCGGTCCCTCCAAGCGGAAGCCTGATCATAGACTCTCACCTGATTGCGCCTCCGACGTTTGGGATTTGACTAGCGCAACAGATTGACTCGTGCCAAATCGACAAGTTCGTCTCCACGCCCACTGAGCACAGTCTTCAGCATGAAAAGGCCGAAGCCTGCGGCTTGCTCGTAAGTGATTGTCGGCGGCATCGAGAGTTCCTGGCGGGAAACGGCGATCTCGACGAGCGCTGGCCCTTCATATTTGAGAGCCTTAGCAATGGCGGGCTCTACTTGATCGGGAGTTTCAGCAGCCACCCCCAAAATACCCGCGGCGTCCGCGATCTTTCGAAAATCGGGATTACGCAGGTCGGTGGCAAAATCGAGGATGCCGGCCGCCTTCATCTCCAGCTCGACGAAAGCCAGCGAGTTGTTTTTAAACACGATCACCTTCGCCGGCAACTGGTGTTGGCGAAGTGTAAGCAGATCGCCCATGAGCATCGCGAGTCCGCCATCACCCGACATCGAAATCACCTGGCGGCCAGGATAGCTCGCCTGCGCACCGATGGCCTGGGGCAGTGCATTCGCCATCGAGCCGTGGGTGAAGGAGCCGAGCAGCCGCCGATTTCCATTCATCGTTAGGTAGCGAGCTGCCCAGACCGTCGGAGTGCCTACGTCGCAGCAAAACACGGCGTCTGGGGCGGCAAGCTCGTCGAGCACACGAGCGACGTATTGAGGATGAATGATCTTTTCCCCGGAGCCGCCGCTTGCCAACTCATCTAGACTTGCGCGCGCGTTGCGGTAGTGCTCAAGTGATTGCTTCAGATGGGCGTCAGATTGCTTCTCTTGTAGCCTCGGCAAGAGAGCTCGAAGCGTGGCCTTCGTGTCTCCCACAAAGCCAAAATCCACCTTGCAGCGGCGGCCTAGTTGTTCGCCCCGCAGGTCGATTTGCACGATGGTTGCATCCTGTGGGAAGAACTGGGTGTATGGAAAGTCTGTGCCGATCATCAGGAGCGTGTCGCAATTCATCATCGCGCGATAGCCGGAAGAGAATCCGAGCAGCCCCGTCATGCCCACATCGAAAGGGTTGTCGTATTCGATGAACTCTTTCCCTCGCATGGCGTGCACGATGGGAGCTTTCAGTTTGCCCGCAAGTTCTATCAGTTCCGCATGAGCGCCCGCGCAACCTGCTCCGCCGAGGATAGTGATCTTTTTCGACCGGTTCAGAACCTCTGCAAGTGTTTTTATTTCTTCCTCTGAAGGACAGACCGTCGGTTTCGGCTCCGGAAAGCGCAGCCGGGGACTCTCTTCTACGGCGTTGCGCATCGCGACGTCTCCAGGGAGAGCGACAACTGACACACCGCGCCGCGACAGCGCGCTTTGAATCGCGATCTCTAGCACGCGCGGCATCTGTTCTGGCTGGGACACGAGCTCGCAGTAATGGCTGCAATCGGCGAAGACACGCTCAGGATGGGTTTCCTGGAAGTATCCGCTGCCGATCTCATTGCTGGGGATCTGAGCGGCGATGGCCACCACTGGCACACGGCTGCGGTGACAGTCGTAGAGGCCGTTGACTAAATGCGTGTTGCCGGGGCCACAGCTTCCAGCGCATACCGCCAACCTGCCGGTCAGGTGAGCCTCCGCGCCCGCCGCGAACGCCCCCGCCTCCTCATGACGCATATGTATCCACTGCATCTGCTTGTGGGTGCGAATCGAATCGGTTATTCCGTTCAACGAGTCTCCGCTCACGCCGTATACTCGCTGAACTCCTGCCTGGACCAAAACATCTACGAGCAAGTCAGCTATTCTCTTCGCCATGTCTCTCGTTCCCGAGCCCAATAAGATTCAATGGCGGCTCTTGAACAGTTTTGGGTTTGAAGCCTGGAGGGGTGCAACTCATCTCTCAGCCGGAAAGACCAGAAGAAGGAGACCAGAAGACCAGAAGAATCGTTCAGCGAGCATTATCCATCTGATTGGCCGGGTTTTGTTGAGCCTCAATCGAAGCGCGTCGATAATATGAAATGCGCCGCCGCATTTCGACCGAGCGAAGGACCCCGCTCCCACGGGACGGGCATAGCTCCGGCGTAGGAAAGAGTCGGCTTCGGAAATCGTTTCTCTTCGGAAAAGCGTCATATAAAGGGGGGATGTCAGCGCCTTCCAAAATAGACCGTTGCTGGTGATGAAATGAGACGATCCAATCGATGCATCTTGATCCTGGGTCTGATTGTTTTGGCGTCGAGCGTCATGCTCAGTGAGGTTGCGCAAGTGCCGGGACAGGAGCAACCGGCCCCGCCGCCACCTCCCCAGCCGTCTCAGAACCAGCCCCCGCAGCAAGCGCCTGCATCCGCCAAGAGTTACCAGACGGAGAACCCCGAACAGTTACAGCAGTTGGTCGCGCCAATCGCCCTGTACCCGGATTCTCTTGTCGCCTCTATCCTGGCCGCGTCAAGCTATCCAACGGAGATTGCTCAAGCCAATGATTTTCTAGCGGCGCGCCAGAATCTCGCGCCGGAGCAAATTGCGTCCGATGCGGACAAAGAGTCCTGGGCGCCCGCTGTCAAGTCCTTGTTGGCCTTTCCCCCGGTGGTTCGAAATTTGGCCTCAAACCTCTCTTGGACCTCTGAACTTGGGGATGCCTACTACAATCAGCCCGCCGATGTAATGAACGCGATTCAAGAGATGCGCCGGGAGGCCAGGAAACACGGAACGCTGAAAAGCAACGACCAGATTAAGGTGACTGATAAGCACGGCTACATCACCATTGACCCGAAGGATCCCGACTCCCGTACCGTCTACCTGCCGGCGTACGATCCTTGGCTCGCCTATGGTTATCCGATCGCTCCCTGGCCGGGTTGGGTGGAAGTTCCCGGCGTGTGGTGGGGCGGCCCCGGAATTGACTTCGGCATCGGCTTTGGTCTCGGACCCTTTTGGGGATTCGGCTGGGGCTGGCCCTACTGGGGCTTGGACTGGTATGGACGTGGAATCTATTGGCATGGGGCGCCCTACTGGCACGGTAGCCCGGCTTTCTTCGATCGTGGCCGTTTCTATCACGGCGACCCGGGCTTTGGTTATCGTTCTGGGCTGGACGAGCGCGCTGGTCGCGGCTTCGACGGCCGCTCGCCCGGACTGCGCTCCGGCGCCTTTAGCGGCTTCAATCATGGAGGCGAAACCAGGGGATTTTCCGCCCGTGGCCAGAGCAGTTTCGGAGGCGGATTCCATGGCGGCGGTTTCGGCGGCGGCGGCTTTCACGGAGGTGGCGGCTTCCATGGTGGAGGAGGCGGCCGGCGTTAGCGCGTTTTCACTTCAGGTGTATGGAAGGTAGCTACGCTCGTTGCGGCTTTTCCTTAAGGACGGGGTCCCCAGCGAGCCTGGTTTTGGCTTGCTGGGGTGGAAGTAAAGCCGCACTTTGCTACATTTTCCAGTGCACAGTAGAAGTGAAAATGCTCTAGCGATTGCCCTTGGAAAACTTGAGCAAAGGAAAATAATTTATGTTGCGCGATGCAAAGCAGATTTGGCGATCTTCGTTGGTGACGCTGGCAGCTGTGCTGGTCGGCGTCTTTCTCTTTGTTTCCCCTCGCGCTCAGAGCGCAGAGCACGCCCGTCACCGCGCGGGCCTTGGCTTCCCAGGCCGCATCCTCGCCGCGGTCGCGCGCGCAGCCAAAACATTTCCTTCTGCGGAGAAGGCTGCCGACGCTCTGTACGCCGCGGCTAAAAACCATGACGAGAGCAGCATGCTCGCTATCCTCGGTCCTGACGCTCGAGACATTGTCGTATGGACTGACAGCTCTGCCGATCGCAACGCCCAAGACGATCAGTTCGCCCAGAAATATCAGCAGATGCACCGGCTGGTGAAAGAACCCGACAACGAAACCACACTCTACGTCGGCGCCGAAAATTGGCCCCTGCCTATCCCCATCGTCGATCGCGATGGCTCATGGTATTTCGATTGCTCTCTCGGCCGGCGCGAAATCTTATATCGCCGCATTGGCGAAAACGAGATGAACACCATCGACACCCTGCGCGGCGCCTTAGACGCGGAAAATCAGTACTATGCGAATTCGGCGGATGAGGGCGCGAACGCCGTCGAGGAATACGCGCAGCACTTCACCTGCAGCCAAGGTCAACATGACGGCCTCTTCTCTCCAGCCAGCGGCAACGATGATGACAGCAATGCCATCGGTCCCTATCTCGCGCAGGCCAGCTACGAGCGTTCGGATCGCGAGCCGTTCGATGGCTACTTCTTCCGCGTTCTCACGGCGCAAGGTCCCCACGCGCGCGGCGGCGCGCGCAATTACATTGTCAATGGAAAGATGACCGGTGGATTCGCGATCGTAGCGTTTCCCGCTGCGTACCGGTCTTCCGGCGTCAAGACCTTCATCGTTAACCAGGATGGCCAAATCTTCGAGAAAGACCTAGGTCCTGGAACGGCGCAACTTGCGGCAGCCATGAAAACTTACGACCCCGACGGCACCTGGACACATGTTCGCCGAAACGAATTTCTAAACAACCCAACTCCGTAGAAGTGGTCTCATAAACCCGTATAACTTTCCTTGGCCACGGGCGAGACCCGCCACCCCACCCCAGCAAGCTCGCTTGCTGGGGACCACGGATATCGCGGGGCTCGTGCACCATGCGCAAGAGGTGAACCCCTATGTGAGGCCACTTCTAGTCCGCTGTATTGAGTGAGCTGTTCCAACGGAGCCACGGCCCCTCTCCGCATAAAGTAAGGAGACACAATGAGTGCTTCCACGCCACAACTGGTTCCTCCGTTTACCCGAGAGACGGCCATTCTGAAGGTTCGCAAGGCTGAAGACGCCTGGAACTCCCGCAACCCCCAGCAGGTCTCGCTCGCCTATACCCCTGACAGTGTTTGGCGAAATCGCTCGGAGTTCATCAACGGGCGCGAAGAGATCGTGCGCTTCCTGTTGCGCAAATGGCAGCGCGAGCTGGATTACCGGCTCATCAAAGAACTCTGGGCCTTCGATGGCGATCGAATTGCAGTTCGGTTTGCTTATGAGTTCCATGATGATTCGGGGCAATGGTACCGTGCGTATGGAAACGAAAACTGGGAATATAACGCCGAAGGCATCATGCACCACCGTCATGCGTCCATCAACGATGTGCGAATTGAAGAGTCGGATCGTCTCTACCGCTGGCCCCAGGGCCGGCGCCCCGATGACCACCCGGGACTGAGCGAGCTCGGCCTGTAAGGCTCTCCGGTAAGGCTCCCGGATCGGTCAGGGGCGAAGCCCCGGCAGTTTTTAGTCGGGTGATGCGCGCGCCAGAGCCCGAGCTCTTGAAGCTGACCTCCGACGTGGGTTTGAGCGTGCGGGCACGCTAAGATGGTCCTGACTGCAACCAGACTGAAGGAACGGCCATGAAACTCAATTTGGTGACGCTCGCGGCGATAATCATCGGCGTATCGCTCTTTGCATGCATGCTGCGCATCTACCATCGACTGCATGGCGCGTTGCGGGAATTGCGAGTTGCACTCAAACACCTTTGCCAACGGGCGGGTGCTGTTCACCTATGACGAAAACACGTCGGAGTGGGGGGTTGCGTTGAGCGACTGGCTGGGCGCAAAACGCGTTCAGGTGGACCCGGCGATTGTGGGCAATCTCACCAGCTTTCAAAGCTTGCCATTTGGGGACGGCTTGGTCTTCGCCGGTTACGGGGAAGACTCGACCGAGCATCACTTCACCGGCAAGGAGCACGACTTCGAATCGGGCAACGACTACTTCGGCGCGCGCTACTACACCAGCTCGACGGGCAGATTTCTTAGCCCCGATCCCGGGTGGATAGCCGCCATCGACCCGTCTAACCCCCAGAGCCTCAACCTGTACAGCTACGCTCTCAATAATCCCTCCAAGTTTGTTGATCCGAGTGGAATGATTCTTTGCAACTACGGCCCAACCCAGGACAGCGCGGATTACGAAGATGCTGAAAGCGCAGATGAATGCATTAATACCGATAAAGGAAAATTAGTAGTTGACCAGGAGAGCGTCACCGTCACGGCGACAGCAACCAGCGCTCCCAGCCTAACCCCGAGTTCATCAGGCAGTAGTACTATCCCAAATACCCCTAACAGCTCTAGTACGGTTCCTCTTCCCCCGGCGCAAGTAAAGTGCAGTGGAAATGCGCGTGTTCTCCAGGGAAATCCCAATACGATTGGTAAACCGGGCGGTTTCTCAGGTCCTAGCGTAGGCAATTTCCCGGTAACCGCGAATGGCGCAGCCGTAATCCCGAGTCAATGGGCAGCGGACAAGTCGGCATTGCGCCCATTCATAAATCAGGTCAGTGGGGTATTCCCAAATGTCAATGTGTCGTTTCAGGGCCTCGTGGATACGATAGAGAGCACCACGATTCCAAATGTTCAGAGCTATTTGATGAATAAATTTCCCGGCGATCTAATCGTCGAACTTCCTGGAGCAACGCAGGACTACGGAGTCACAGCCGTGACAGTTACGGCCCCGAGTGCCCTTGGCTGTCCAGCGGGAACGGTGCAGGTGCCCTAATGAAAATCAGCGTGAAGCTCTCCCTTTTTTCCCTTGTGGTGGTGTCTGCAATGGGCTTGTTGGCGCAAGTGATAGGTTGGCCAACCGTCCAGCCGTTGGAGGAGAAGCACGTTTTCAACGGCGCAGGCCAAGACGGTTCAGATACTTCGGTTCTGGCTTTCATAAAGGATACGCACGGCACACCGGTTTATAAACTGGAATGTCATAACGGAAATTACGACAACGAATCGGAGATGAATTTCTCTGGAGACTTTCAGTGCGCTTTGTTCGCAGTGAAAGGGAAAACCCTCACTAGTGGCGATCTGCTGGCTTCAGACACTAAGAATGAGTTAAGCACAGACTGGTGGAATCGGGGCAGAATGCGAGCAGCACAGCTTCGAGGGGCATGTCTCCAATATCCAGAGTACAGCACTGAGCGGCATTTCAAATTGAGGGGAATGCTTCTTGCGCTCAACTTTACGAACATCCAGTGGAGTCCTCGCCAAAATCGGCAAGGTGATCCGCCGCTGACCGGATTTACCTTTACGGTCAAAGTTGTTCCCGATGAATCTGCGAACAGTTCAAGAGCGGAGTTGGCGGCCGGTCCAATCCCCCCGGCGGCTTGCTATCCCTGAACATACGATGCAAGCCGCTTCATTCACGAATGCACGTCGCAGAAAGTGCACTCGTGAATTGATATACCCCACCATGTGACGCAACGTGGGAATGCGCGGCGCTTCATGTTTGACGCCGATGCTGATCGCGTGGTCTATATGGGTTTGCTGCGACGGAATATTGAACTCCACAGTGTGTCGCTGATTGGCTATTGCCTGATGTCCAATCATATTCACTTGGTTGCAATCCCGCACAAAGCCGATGGGTTAGCGTTGGCCCTGAAGCACACGCATGGGCAGTATGCGTCCTACTGGAACGCGGGACACGATTCGAGCGGCCACGTTTGGCAAGGGCGGTACTATTCTTGTCCCTTGGACGAGCCGCACCTGTGGGGAGCATTGCGCTATGCGGAACTGAATCCTGTGCGAGCGGAATTGGTGACAGAGGCGGATTGCTGGATTTGGTCTAGCGCCGCAGCCCATTGCGGAGCCGTAGCAGCGGCTCTACCGCTGGCCCCAGGGCCGGCGCCCCGATGACGACCCGGGACTGAGCGACCTCGGCCTGTAAGGTTCTCCGGCTTCTGTGAAATGACATCGACGCGAACGCCCATCGGAGGTTTTTCATCCACCTCGTGCGATGAAACCCGGACGCCGCTCTTCACCACTTCATTGAGCCTCTGCCTGGTCTGAATGCGATTGATTTCGTCCAACGCGTCTTCCGGAAGGGCGGTGATGTCAAAATTTTCGCGCGCGCCGCGGATTTGGGCGTGGTAAGCAAAGCCGTGCCGCGCTCGACCGCCCATGCCAGCAGCACCTGAGCCGGCGTCTTTTGAACTCGTGTGGCGATCACCGAAATGACTGGATCTTCGTTCGCCCGGCCTCGTGCTTGCTGTCAGTTCTAACAGTTTTCACCGATCTACTGCCTCGGTACCCTGACGACCTATGAGAGAACTGTCTCGCCGATCCTTCTCGGGTGTGTTGTGACCTGAGGAGCTGATTCCGCCATCGCACGCTAACTACGAAAGGAGAAAAACACAATGTCAGAACAAACAGGACGAGAGCCAGTCTCCGCTTCCGCTACCTCGGAAAAGCTTGCGCATGACCTTGGAATCGAGGCTTACATCTACGGCTATCCGCTGGTGCTGATGGATGCCACTAAGCAGGTTGGCACGAATGTCCCTAAGGCGGGAGAGAATGCGGCGCCCATTAACCAGTTTGGCCAAAAGAGATCTTTTCCCGACGACACTTTTACAACGGTTGTAAGCCCGAACGCTGACACCCTCTATAGCTTCAGTTTTCTCGATCTCGCAAAAGAGCCGATGGTGCTCAGCGTCCCCGAGATGGGAAATCGCTATTACTTGATGGAGATGCTGGATGCGTGGACGAACGTGTTCGCCTCTCCCGGTACGCGGACCACCGGAAGCGCAAAGGCCGACTTCGCCATCGTCGGCCCGCAATGGACTGGCACATTGCCCGCAGGAGTTCAGGAGATCAAGTCTCCGACCAATCTCGTCTGGATCATCGGCCGCACCCAGACCAATGGACCAGCCGACTACTCAGCGGTTCATGCGATTCAGGATCAGTACAAACTGACTCCGCTGAGCTCTTGGGGCAGGGCCTACACGCCTCCAGACAATGTGCCGGTTACGACCAGTGTCGACATGAAAACTCCACCTGTCGAGCAGACGTTCAAGATGGACGCTGCAACCTTCTTCGGACGGCTCAATGCTCTCATGAAATACAATCCTCCGCGTCCCACTGATGAAGAGGCAGTTAAACGTTTCGCAAGCATAGGCATCGGACCTGGTAAGGCCTTCGACTTGAAGAGTCTGGACCCAGCTGTCGCGAGAGGAGTCGAAGCGAGCATCCGCGACGCCCAAGCGCAAATCGTGGCCGAAGCCAAGAAACCCCACGGCAAGACCATAAACGGCTGGGAGTTCATGGACAACCTGGGGAACTACGGAACGGATTATCTCTGGCGGGCGGTTGTAGCGCTCGTCGGATTGGGAGCGAACCTGCCCGAGGATGCCGTTTACCCGCGAGCCACCAAAGACGCGGACGGGCAGCCCTTCAATGGGGCTAATCGCTATGAGATCCGGTTCGCCAAGGGTCAGCTGCCACCAGTGAGCGCATTCTGGTCAATCACCATGTACAACTCCCAGCAATTCTTCGAAAAGAACCCGATCAATCGCTATGCTATCGGCGACCGCGACAAATTGAACTTCAACAGCGACGGCTCGTTGAGCCTGTATCTACAGAACGAATCGCCCGGCAAAGACCGCGAGTCGAACTGGCTGCCCGCTCCAAAAGATAGCTTCAACCTGTTCATGCGGCTGTACTGGCCGAAAAAAGAGATCCTCGCACGCGAGTGGCAACCCCCTAAGGTAGTGCGTCAAGCGGCGGAAACGAGGCAGGTCGCCTAACAGTAGCGAACAACGTCGTATATCGGAAAAATTGCGGGGCTGGGAAATCCCGGGCATCTCTGGACTGTCCCGGCCCTTTTCAATTGACGAGATAGGTTTCATTGCTGTTTGTCTTTCATGTTTATCCACCTCGTGCGATGAAACCTGGGACGCCTGTCTTCACCACTTCATTGAGCCTCTGCCTGGTCTGAATGCGATTGATTTCGTCCAACGCGTCTTCTGGAAGGGCGGTGATGTCAAAATTTTCGCGCGCGCGCGCGGCGGATTTGGGTGTGGTAAGCAAAGCCGTGCCACGCTCGATCGCCCATGCCAGCAGCACCTGTGCCGGCGTCTTTTGAACTCGTGCGGCGATCGCCGAAATGACTGGATCTTGGAGCAGCCCCGGCTTCATTCCGTGACCCAATGGCGCGAAAGCCAGTAACACAATGCCTTTCTCTTTGCAGAATCCCAGAAGCTCCGTTTCCGGCAGATACGGATGGGATTCGACCTGGACCACGGCCGGCTTGATTCTTGCGGATGCGTAAATGGGCAACAATTCGTCCAAGCTGATGTCCGACAGTCCGATGGCCCGGCACCTGCCGTGGTCAACGAGACTCTCCATGGCTCTCCAGGTTTCGAGCAAAGTCACTCCGCTGTCGTAGAGGACATTGCCGCTTTGATCCCGCGGGTCCTGCTCCTCGCCCGGTTGAAATGCAAAGGGAGTATGAATGAGGTAAAGGTCCAGATACTTGAGCCTGAGTCTGTCCAGACTGGCCTCGAAAGCCGGTTCGACACGCTCAGGCCGATGATTGGAGTTCCATAACTTCGTGGTGACAAAGATCTCTTCGCGCGCAATGCCTTGAGCGGCAAGTCCTGCCTGCAATGCCTCGCCCACTTCGCGCTCGTTCCGGTATCGTTCCGCGCAATCGAAGTGCCGGAATCCAGCTTCCAGCGCGTCTCTGGTTGCCGTTCTCGTCACGGCTGCGTCGGGAATTAAAGTGCCAAAGCCGAGTGCGGGTATTTGACCACTCCCGTTGTTGAGCGGTATTTTTGTCAGCCGAAGATCAGAAGTTTCAGCCATGGGAACGCCTCCACGTTATTTTGCATCCCGGGTGATTTTGCATCCTGCATCGCCGCTGCTTCAATCTGCGCGAATATTACGAGGAAATTAAACCGGCGGCAGGCAACGGATGCATCCAGTTTCTGCATCGAAGTGCCGCATTGCTATGGCCTCCGCGAAGGGGAAACCAGCACTTCGGCGCGGCAACGTATCATCTCAACCCTTCGCAAGTACAATCCCGAAATCACGGTAGAAGCGAATATTTCTCTAGCCAAGGATACGACATGCGACCGAGACCCTGGAATGAGTTACTCGTGCTTAGTTGCACCCTTCTCGGCGGAGCAGTGGCCTTCGCACAGTACAACCCACCAGCCACGCCTGCGCCGTACAACCCGATTGCCGTGGCCGAAGTAACAGGAACGCCCAGGGCAGCCGTCCAAGCCGGGCAGAATAACTATCAAACCCTGTCGCAGAATCCGTACCTCGGTGGAGTTCCTGCGGGAACTATCAGCGCAACGCCAGTAGCGCTTTCCCTCGATGATGCCGTCGCCCGCGGACTCAGGCAAAATCTCGGCGGAGTATTGGCCACGGATGTCGTTACCGTCGCGCGCGGGGAGCGCTGGCAAGCGCTGAGCGAGTTGCTTCCCAATGTAATTACCGATACGGGTTTCGGAGTTCATCAAATCAATGTAAAGGCGGCCTTTGGTCTGACCATTCATGGAGAGCCTCCGATCATTGGACCATTCGGCTATTTCGACTCGCGGGCTTATCTCACGCAGTCCGCTTTCGATTGGGCATCTATCGAGCGGGCGCGATCTTCAAAGGCGCGGGTAAGCTCGGCCGAGTCCAGCTCCAAAGATGCTCGCGAGATTGTCGTGCTTGTGATTGTCTCCAACTACTTGCTGGTCATCGCCGACCAATCGGAAGTCGAGTCAGCCACATCGCAACGGGACACGGCAAAGGCACTCTTTCAACAGACCTCTGACCAGAAGACCGTAGGCCTTGCCTCGGCCGTGGACGTTCTACGGTCACAGGTGCAACTGCAATCAAACGAACAGAAGCTGATTGTTGCGCAAAATGATTTAGCGAAGCAGAAATTGGTTTTGGCGCGAGCGATCGGTCTCCCTCTGGGCCAAAGGTTCGAGATTACCACCGACGTCCCTTACCGGGAGCTGACGCCGTCGAGTCTCGATGAGGCGATCCAAAGCGCCTACAAGGCTCGCGCTGATTTTCAGAGCCAGATGAATCAGGTCCGGTCCGCTGCGTTCGCGAGAAGAGCTGCTTCTGCCGAGCGGTATCCATCGTTGGGCGTAGAGACCGACTATGGTCTCTCCGGAGTTAACCCGGGCTCGTCGCACGGCACCGTGGATGCGGCTGCCACGCTCCGCATTCCTATTTTTCAGGGTGGAAGGGTGCACGGGGATGTTCTTGAGGCCGACGCTTCGCTTACAAGGGAAAGACAGCGGCTGGAAGACTTGCGAGCCAAGATCGATCAGGAGGTTCGCGACGCTTATCTGGATCTGGAAGCGGCTGCGCAAGAAGTTTCTGTCGAGAAAAGCGCGGTAACGCTCGCCACTCAAACCTTGCAACAATCTCGCGATCGATTCGCTTCGGGAGTTACAGACAACATTGAAGTCATTCAAGCACAAGATGTGCTGGCCATCGCTTCTGACAGCTACATTGCCAGTCTTTACAGTCACAACTTTGCCAAAATGTCTCTGGCAAGAGCGATCGGGGTCGCGGAATCGGGCTTTGCTCAATACGTGGAGGGAAAATGAGTATGGCTGAGCAAAATCAAGCAACGAATCCACCGCAAGCAACACCGCAAGGGCCAAACGTACCGGCGGACAACGCCGGCGCAATTGACCCCCCAATTTCAGCTTGTCCCCCAATATCAACTTATCCAAAGAGGCGCTCTTACAAGCGTTGGATATTTCTTGCCTCGTTCGTTGTTCTTGCCGTTGCCGGCGTTTTCCTCTGGCACTATCTCTCCGGCTTCGAATCCACCGACGATGCGCAGGTGGACGTCCATCTCTACCCTGTCAGCGCTCGCATTTCCGGATATATCCAGAAGGTCAATGTCGATGATAACCAATGGGTCGAAGCAGGTTCCACGCTCGTCGAAATCGATCCCAAAGACTATGAAGTCGCACTGGCAAGAGCCCAGGCAACGCTCGACATCTCAGAGGCCACCGCGAAAAGTTCGAATATCGATGTGCCCATATCTTCCGTAGATACCTCAAGCCAATTGAAATCCGCGTCCTCCGATATCAATGACGCGGAAGCAGCGATCCAGGCAGCAGAAAAGCAAGCCGCCGCCGCCCACGCCCGCATTTTGGAAGCGCAAGCGGAAAATGTGAAAGACCAGGAGGACGTCACGCGCTATCGCTTGCTGCTCGCAAAGGACGAGGTACCGAAGCAAATCTACGACCATGCTTATGCCGCGGCAGCGACGGATGTCGCCGCCATCGCTGCGGCAGAAGCAGACGAGGCCGCGGCTCAACAAGCCGTTCAAGAGGCGGATAGCCGCCTCACCGAGGCTCAGGCACATTACGAAGATGCCCAGGCCGGGCCGCAACGCGTCGCCGCAACGCGCGACAAAGCACTTTCGGCATCGGCGGATGTACTCCAGAAAAGAGCTGCGGTCGAACAAGCCCAGTTGAATCTGGGATACACCAAAATCCTTGCGCCCGTAACCGGAGAGGTCACGAAAAAGGTTGTCGTGGGATTGAATGTCGACCCTGGGGAGCAAATGCTTACCGTCGTACCCCTGGATCAGGTGTGGATTACTGCGAATTTCAAAGAGACTCAGCTCAAGCACATGCGCGTGGGCCAGAAAGCAAAGATTGACCTCGACTCGAACGGTCGCACATACAACGGTCATGTCGATAGCATCGCGGGAGCAACGGGACCTCTCTTCAGCCTGCTGCCGCCCGAAAACGCAACAGGCAACTACGTGAAAATCGTTCAGCGGGTACCGGTAAAGATTGTCCTTGAACCAGGCGAAAATCAGGACCACCAGCTTCGGCCGGGTATGAATGTCGAGGCGAAAGTGTACTTGCGATGAGCGCCGCGGCGCTGGCTCTTCCGTCCGAGCAGGCCGCCTGGCGTCCTAAGGTAAATCCTTGGGCGATTGCCGCCACCGTGTCGATGGCGGCGTTTATCGAAGTCCTGGACACGAGCGTTGCCAACGTTGCCTTGCCTTACATCGCCGGAGGCCTGGGAGCCAGCTACGACGACAGCACCTGGGTGCTTACCTCGTACCTTGCTGCGAACGCGATCGTCTTACCCATCAGCGGATGGCTCGCGGAGTTGATTGGCCGTAAGCGGTATTTCATGATGTCGCTTGCCATTTTCACTGTGAGTTCATTGCTTTGCGGCTTAGCGCCCAGCCTGCCGCTATTGCTGTTGTTTCGAGCTGTGCAAGGCGTCGGCGGCGGCGGACTGCAGCCGATGGCACAAGCCATTCTCAACGATACGTTTCCTCCGGAGCAGCGCGGCTCGGCGTTTGCTGTCTACGGCATTACCGCGGTTCTTGCCCCTACCGTCGGGCCGATGCTGGGAGGCTGGATTACTGACAACTATTCCTGGCGCTGGATATTTTTCATCACGCTGCCCGTGGTTCTCCTCGCTCTTTATTTGACCCACACCATGGTCGAAGATCCTCCGTTCCTCCGTCGCTTAAAGAGCGGGGGTATCCGGGTGGACTACATTGGAATATCGATGTTGACGCTGGGAGTAGGTTCGCTGCAGGTGGTTCTGGACAAGGGGCAGGAAGACGATTGGTTCGGCTCGCATTTCATCACGACGCTCGCGATAACCGCAACGGTTTGCCTTATCTCGCTGGTCATCTGGGAATGGTTCCGCAAAGAGCCGATCATCGATGTCCGCATGTTCAGAAGCTTCAACTTTGCGACAGCGAACTTGATGATGTTCATGATGGGCTTCATGCTTTTCAGCACCCTGGTCTTGATTCCGGAATTTCTGCAGACACTCATGGGTTACACAGCAGAGCTTGCAGGTCTCGTGCTGTCCGGCGGCGGCCTGGTCTTGCTGGTGATGATGCCCATCGTCGGCCGGCTTTCATCGAAGATTCAGGCGAGATGGCTGATTGCGACGGGATGGCTGTGCCTTGCCATTGGACTGTTCTATTGCGCCCACCAGATTGATTTGTTCGTCAGCTTCCGCTTTGCGATGTGGCTGCGCGTCGCCCAAGTGGTAGGAATCGGGTTTCTATTTGTCCCCATCACGGCAGCGGGTTACATCGGAGTTGCTCCCGAGAAAGGCAATAGCGTCTCCGGCATGATCAATTTCATGCGCAATATCGGCGGTAGTATCGGAACTTCCGTCGTGACCACCATGATTGCCCGGCGGGCTCAATATCACCAGCAAATCCTCATCGGCCACATCACTCCCGATTCCCCTGCATATCGTTCCGCACTCAATGCACTGAGCTCAAAAATCGCGCACTCTGGGCTTCGGGCCACGGACACCCACGACCAGGCAATTGCGAGATTCTACGAATTGGTGCATCAACAAGGCGGCGCACTATCCTATATGGACATCTTTTGGGTCCTGGGCACACTCTGCTCCATCATGTTCGTTCTTGCGTTTTTCTTGAAGAAAAACGATCCGGGGTCGGGTGGAGATGTCGCGGTGGGCTGAGGATAAACGCAGAGGACAAACGCAAAGGATAAACGCAATGATTCGAGCCATCACAATTGAGCGCGAGTTCGGCTGCGGAGCATCCGAAATTGCCAGTTTGGTCTCGAGCCGCCTCGGATGGAGTCTGTGGGACGAACGGTTGACGCAGGAAATCGCGCGGCTGACCGAGAGTACGCCAGAGGCGGTTGCCGAGAGAGAGTGGCGAACCGATCCTGTCGTGTACAGGCTTTTCAAAGACTTTCTTCGCGGCGCCTTTGAGGGAGGCTTACCGCCCAGCAACCGGCTGCACTTGCTCGATTCGCGCCGCATCGCCGCTGTTTCTGAAACAGCTGTCAAGACAGCATTTTTGAGCGGTCCGTCGGTGATTGTCGGCCGAGGTTCGCAGTTCTTCCTGCGCAATCGCAAGGATGTCTTCCATGTGTTTCTCTATGCATCTCGCGATTATAAGATCGGCAAACTGATCTCTAGGGGCACACCTGAGGACAAGGCAATCGAACAAGTCGACACAACGGATAAATCGCGAATTGCTTTCGTCTCTCAGTATTTCGGGCTGAAGTGGCCGGAATATTCCCTGTACCATGCAATGTTCAATGCCGGGATGGGGGAGCCTTGTACGGCCGCCATGCTTGTTGAGTGTGTCCAACAGTTCGAGCGTGACTCTGAGCAGTCTCAGTTGCCGGCGCAACAGAGTCGGACGTGACTACCACGTCCGGCACCTGAAAGTGGCGCGGCTAAGACGTTTTACGGCGAAGCAATCCATAGACCGTATTTTGTCAGACTTCTTCGAAATTCCGAACAGCGATTCTACGCGAGTTATTTTGACCTTCAGCTCCTAAAGAGCAATCGCTCACTTGACTTTGCGGGGGATCTTTATGGCGACCGAAATACCTAGGATCGCGTTTGTGTCCCACCCCGGCGGCAGGTTAACGGACTGCAGCATGTAGTAGGGCCGGATGGAAGTTGAGTCGGTGATAGGGAGCCGGACGCCTACCTGGAAGCGGTTTTGGGTGTAGCTGCTGCCGCCGTTGGCGAAGGGGTTGGCCCAGGGGACGATGAAGAACTCATTGTTCACGACAACCACGGGACGCCATGCCGTGCGAAGCGGCAGAGTGTATTCGATACCAGGGCGGAATCGTAGTCGTGCCGAGGCAAAGCGGTCATCGGGAAAGCGTCCCTCGATGAGGGTGCGGAGGATTGGCTTCCATGGGCCACGGGATGTGCTCAGGGTGAGATTGAGCTGCAGCCGGTTTTCATAGGTAATGGCGGGATTTCCAGGGAACCGCTGGTAACGATAGATCGGTATCAGTGTGAACCATGGCCGCAGACGAAAGGCAACGCCACCCTGAACGAAATACTCGAACAGGTTGGACGCTCCCTTGTCGAATCGCTCGTAGAACTCGATCTCCAGAGAGTTATTCGCCGAAAGGCCCGTGGAGACTCCCTGATCGAGCCACAGCCCTATCTGCTTCTCATCTTCGGGGTCCTCGGGCAGTTGTTGCTGTGCCCTGGCCCGGATAGCCAGAGCACAACTGCACAGGAGCGTCACGACGCAGAGTATGTGCCGCTTTGTTATCCGCCTGACTGCAGAATTGTCTCTCGCGCCCGGGGGAGCGTAATTCCACTGCTCGTCGGCACGGCTCGGACTCCAAGTGGTTGACAGCAGGATTCACTCTCCGGCGGGGACCCAAACGTTGTCGGCAGCCGCAATTTCTAGACCTGGCTCCTCAGTTGAAATTTTGACTCGCTGCGGCCCGGCCTTCTTGTTCGGAATCGCCTCAAAAACCAGGTAGTACTGGTTGACTAACACCTTCTGCAAACGATCTGTTCCGACCTCTATGCGGTCCAATCTATTCAATCTGTGCCGCCCCGGTTACTGGCAGAAGTACTAGTCCCTACACAGTATTTTTGAGCTTCGGTATTGTGTCTGAATAACTTCCAGCAAACCGGAAGTTGCCCGGTCGCCCATAGGGAGTATTCGCGATTCTTACTAACGCCCGGGCACGGCGGCTCCTGCGCCATTAGAAAAGGAATTCGTAGTCGTGCCGACGGTGCCCTTTGAACAAAGATAGGTGAGAAAATTGCCCTGCTAAGCGGCGGCATCTCTCCTTATGGGTTACCTCCACAACGAAAGGCGCCTTTCGACAGCGACGGGCGTCTTTTCTCGGCCGGAAACTTGTTGCGATTCTCTAGGCGGGAGCAGGCGGGTCGAATTGAGGATAAAAGTCAACTCGGATGCAACGTGGATAAACGCCGCCAGCAGCGGGTTGAGATAACCAGCCGCGGCCAAGCCGATGCCGATGGTATCGACGATCAGAGTGCCATAGAAATTCTGCAGGATAATGCTTCGGCAGCTTCTGGCCACGCGAACGGTTTCAACGAACTTCATCAGGTCGTTGCCGATCAGCACTACATCCGCACTTTCGCGGGCGACATCGGTTCCCGCGCCCATGGCCACGCCAACTGTGGCTTCGCTCAGCGCGGGTGCGTCATTGATGCCGTCACCGAGCATGGCCACCACTCGCCCTTCTCGCACCTGTTCCGCGATGCGACTGGTTTTTTGCTCGGGAAGAAGCTCGGCGTGAACATTACGAATGCCGAGTTGGCCGGCTACCGCCTGCGCCGCTTGCTTGGTATCTCCGGTGAGTAAGACGACCTCGATCTCCATCTTCTGGAGGGCCTTGACGGCTGAAGCTGAGCCGGGCCGCAACTGATCCGCCACGACCACCGATCCAACGTACTTTCCGTTGTGTGCAACAAAGACCTCCGTGCCCTCAGTGGCGGCGCGCTCGGGCAGTGTCAGCCCCAATTCTGCGAAGAGCGCCCGATTGCCGGCAACAGTTTCCTTGCCCTCCACCTCGGCCAGCACTCCCCGTCCAATCCGATATTCAAAATGAGCTGGTTGGGAAACAGGAATGCTCTGCTGCTCCGCGAGGCGAACAATCGCACGACCGAGCGGATGCTCGGAACTGCTTTCAGCACTGGCAGCCATTTCAACGAGCGAACTCTCGGTCACGCCCGGCGCAGGGTTGACTTCGGTGACCAACGGCATTCCGAAGGTCAGGGTTCCAGTTTTGTCGAGGAAGACGGTATTCAGTTGTCCCAGCGCTTCAAGGTAGATTCCGCCCTTGATGATGGCGCCGTGACGAGCGGCTCGCCCGATGGCGCCGAGGATGGCCAGCGGAGTGCCGGCAGCGATGCCGCAGGCTCCGGCAACAATGATGACCGAGATCGTCGACCGGATATTGTGGGTGATAAGGAACGTGAGGACCGCGGCGCCGAGAGCGAAGTAGACCAGGTATCCGGCCAGCCGGTCGGCCATCTTCTGGATGGGCGCGCGCGACTGCTCCGCCTTCTCAACAGCTTCAATGATCTTGCCGAATGTGGTTTCCTTGCCGAGTCGGTCGGCGCGGACCTGGAGACTACCGGCCTGGTTGATCGTGCCTGCGTACACTTCCTTGCCTGCCGTTTTCTCGCTCGGCATCGGCTCGCCGGTAATAGCAGCTTCTTCTACAAACGAGTGGCCGCTTACAACCTGGCCATCGACAGGGATCCGGCTGCCGGGACGAATGACGACGATCTCGCCGGAAAGGATGGTCTGCGTGGGCACATCGACAATCTGTCCGCTCCGCAGCACACTGGCCACTTGCGGAAGGAAATCCAGCATATCCTGAATGGCGCGCCGCCCCCGGCCGACGGTCAATCCCTCCAGAATCTCGGCCCCGAGAACAAAGGCGGTAATGACCAGCGCTGTGAAGAACTCGCCGATGGCCAGAGCCGAAACGAGCGCTATCGTCATCGACAGTTC
This sequence comes from uncultured Acidobacteriaceae bacterium, assembly GCA_963746665.1. Classification (GTDB taxonomy): domain Bacteria; phylum Acidobacteriota; class Terriglobia; order Terriglobales; family Acidobacteriaceae; genus PALSA-350. The sequence continues at coordinate 113,487 of CAVVBW010000005.1, forward strand.
CATCGTCATGCGGCGCTCAACAATGTTCTCAAACGCCTCCTTGAAGATGGGGTAGCCGCCAATCAGTGTCGCCGCCAGTCCGATCACACTGACGCTATGAAATGGCTCCCACAAGTGAAACCAGACAGCTACCGCCGCCATCGCCACAAACACAACACGGAGCACCTCGGCGAGTTCGAAGGCGTGCTCATGGCCGTGGTCGTGATCGTGGCTTTGCTCGTGCTGCTCAAGACGATGGACTACATTCCCCTCGTCTTCATGAAGATGGGTCGCGGGTTCGTGAGTGACGGTCATGACCTCTCCGGGCTTTTCAGTTGAAATAACGCTTGACCACGGCGATCAGGTCGTCCGCCGCCGCCAGTTGCTCTGGGCGTGTTTTCTGCGTCGGGTCGAGCACATGGAAACGCAAGTGGCCTTCGATCAGCTCCGCCATCAATCCGTTCAGGGCGCCGCGGCACGAGGCGACCAATTGTAGAATCTCGTCGCACTCAACCTCTGACTCCAGTGCTCGCTCAATCGCCTCCGTTTGCCCTTTGATTCGGCGAATGCGCGACAGCAGCTTCTTCTTGTCTTTGGTCGTGTGTGCCATTCATCACCTCTAGATAATATAGTCCCCCATAGTATAGTTTGTATGGCCATGAATGAACCGCGCACGCATTGGGATATCAAATACGAACACGGCCTCCCCTCCCTGGAGAAACCGGACCCCTTTTTCCTGAGCACGTTCGATCAGTTTGTGTCGGATTCCTTTCCCAACGGTGGCACGGCCCTTGACTTAGCCGGCGGGATCGGCAGACATGCGCTTTGGCTGGCAAGAAGAAACTGGCAGGTTACTGTCGTGGATATTTCCGAGGTTGCGATCCGCAAACTAGGCCAAAATGCGCAACAACTCGATTTAACGCTGAACTTGTTGGCGCTCGATGCCAAGGAATATGCCTTCGAGCCTGCTTCTTTTGACCTGGTCGTGATGTTCTACCACTTGGATCGGGACATCTGTCCCCAGGTGGTTTCGACGCTAAAACCCGGTGGCTTTCTGATTTGCAAGAGCAGCGTATGCTGGGACTCCTACGAAGGAACTGCTCCAGCCAACATCAGGCCGCTGACGAAGGGCGAAATCCTGTCTCTTTTTCCAGAACTGCCGGTGCTGCACCATCAGGAGCGGCCGGTGCGCGACCGCGGCGTGGCAGAGTATGTTGGAAAGAAGCGTGGGTGAAATGATGACATTTCCTCAAACCGGCGAATAGATATTCAGAAACGATAGGACCCTATCAGGGCTGCCCCGCTCGATGAGGCAAGGGTTCGCGGAGATTTTTCTCGGGGCAGTTTTGATAGGGCCGTTTGAAGGAAGCCGTTGGCGCGGTGGATGCGGTAGGGCTATGGGATTTGGATGGGCGGGAAGAGCTTCGGTGGGTGCTGGGCAGGGGTGAAGCGAGCTGCCAGTGGCCTTGCATGTCGCCGACGATAAGGAATGTCGATGTTCATGGGGAGTCTGTGCTGACCCATATTGAAGCCAAGGAAAGCAAATGGGCATGGCTCGCCTTTACGTGTGCGAGCACGGTTACAAGAGACGTTGATCGGGGCGGTGCGAATCATGGTTAGATCAGGAGCTGTCGAGGTCGCACTGCGGCGCGTTATGCATCGTGAGAGATAAACGGAAGTGGAGTTGTGAGCTGGTCATTCGTTCGAGGATGATCATCGGCCCGGAGCACGACGGGCACCTCAGTTGACTAGTTGATGCAAGCTGCGGCGAGGATGAGGGCGTGCCTAGCAGCGCGCGGCAACGCAGGAGCGATGCGGTTCGTCTGCGATTCGCGAAGAGTCCGAAGTGACGAATGCGGACCAAACCCTTCGGCAGAACGTGGATGAGGAAGCGTCGCAGGAACTCGTCTGCAGAGACGATCATGACCTTCTGCTTGCCACCGCAGGCGTAGTCCTTCCAGAGGAAGGAGACGCGTTCCTCCTTGAACGCCAGGAGACGATGGTTGGAGATGGCGACGCGGTGAGTGTAGCGGGCCAGATAGTGGAGAACGTGTTCCGCTCCACCGAAGGGTGGCTTGGCATAGACGACCCACTCCTTGAGAAAGAGCTGGCGTAGGAACAGCCGGAAGCACTCAGGTCTCGCAAGCTCCTGGAGCGAGCCGTGAAAGCGTAGCTTGCCTTGAAGTGAGAGCTGCTTCAAAGCAGCCGTGAACTTGCCGCGGAAGACCCGACTGAGAGCGCGGACGGGCAGGAAAAACCGTGGAGACGCGGCGATCCATCCAGTGCCATCGATCGCTAGACCGCCGGCCGGGACTACGCAGTGGACATGCGGATGATGCTGCAGGTTCTGTCCCCAAGTGTGCAGCACACTGAGCAATCCGATGTCGGCGCCCAGGTGCTTCGGGTCGCGAGCCACTTCAAGCAGCGTCGCGGCACTGGTGCGGAAAAGCAGGTCGTAGAGCAGCCGCTTGTTCTGAAGGACCAGCGCGGATAACTCGTGCGGCAGCGTGAAGACGATATGGAAGTAGGGCACGGGAAGCAGCTCGGCGGAACGCTCGGCCAGCCACTTGGCGCGTGTGTTGCCCTGGCACTTGGGACAGTGCCGGTTGCGGCACGAGTTATAGGAGATAGCCTGATGGCCGCAGCGCAGACACTGATCGCGATGACCTCCGAGAGCCGCAGTGCGGCAACGAACGATAGCATCCATGACCTTGCGGTGCTGCCAGGCCAGATGCGATCCCTGCCGTTCCCAGAAGTTGCTGCCCGATCTGCGAATGATGTCTGCCACCTCGAGGGTGGGCCGGCTCATCGCTTCGCGCGTCTCCTGGAGTGCTTGACTTCGTTGGCCCTCGAAACATCGATGGCCTCAAGCGGACTGGCAACCGCCTGCAGATGCCGCCGCGACAAATGCAAGTAGACCGTGGTATCAGCGAGCTTGGCATGTCCGAGCAACATCTGAATCGTTCGGAGATCCGCACCGGCCTCCAGCAGGTGCGTTGCGAAGCTGTGCCGCAGTGTATGGGGTGAGACTCGTTTGGTGAGACCAGCCCTCTTCGCCGCCGCGGTTACGGCTGTCCAGACGACCTTCTCCGTGATGGGAACATCGGCGCGCCAGTTGTTCTCCATGCCTGGGAACAAATACGTCCGCGGCTTCATCCACAGCCAGTACTCTCGCAAGATCCCCAACAGCTTGGCACTCAAGGGCAAATCGCGGTCGCGACCGCCCTTGCCTTGCTGGATGTGAAGCACCATGCGCTCGCTGTCGATATCGGAGACCTTCAGCCGGCACAGCTCTGCACGACGAACCCCCGTCGCGTAGAGCGTCATGATCATCGCCCGGTGCATGAGACTGCTGGCCGAGTCGATCAGCCTGGTTACTTCTTCCTGGCTCAGAACGGTGGGCAGGCGCTTGTGGCACTTGGGAAACGGAATCTGATCGGGCAGGTAGGATCGCCCAAGCGTCTTAACGAACAGAAACCGTAGCGCTGCGGTCTGTCCTTCAATCGTGCGTGGCGAAAGCTTGCAATCGCGGAACAGATGAACCTGATACTCGCGAATATGGTCTGGTCCAAGTTGATCGGGCGACCGGCGGAAATACCTGGCGAACTCCTCCACCGCATGCATGTAGGAACGAACGGTGTTGGAAGAGTAGTTACGGCGCTGGAGCTCATCCAGCATCCTCTGGCGAAGACGGGTCACAGGAAAACCTCCTTGTGACCCACACCCTAGACCCAGCTAACGCCCGTGCCCTCCTCAACCGCAGCATCCGCCGCGCTAGCGGCTTCGTTCAGACGCGCTTGTCGTGAGCGATCATTCGCTGACAAGAAGCCGGCTAATCGTTACATACCCGAATTACATGGCGGGCGCCTTCAGACTCTTTGCGCTGTATAAACCAACTCCTGTGGATTGACTTTTGAGGACTGGCGCTGACGTGTACCCTTGAACGGTATGTCTGAGACGGTAACGATCACCCGGGAAGAATACGAAGGGCTCACCACGAGTGCGGCGCTGTTTCGAGAAATAGCGGATTCAGCTCCCGTCTTGATCTGGCTATCGGGCGTAGATGCCCTCTGCACCTGGTTCAATAAGCCGTGGATCGAGTTCCGTGGCCGGACGCTGGAGCAGGAAATGGGCAACGGCTGGTCAGAGGGAGTTCACAAAGAGGATTATGACCGTTGCGTCGAGATCTACCTCGGCAACTTCGAGAAGCGAACACCGTTCCAGATGGAATATAGGCTACAGCGAGCCGACGGCGAATATCGCTGGGTATTGGATCACGGCATTCCGCACTACTCGAACACCGGCCTCTTTCTTGGCTTCATTGGCTCTTGTATCGACATCACGGATGTAACTGAGATCAAGCAGGCGTGGGATACTCAGCAAAACATCTCGAAGCGGCTAGGCGAACTTGCGGCAATTGTCGAGTCGTCAGATGAAGTGATCATTGGCAAAAATCTGGACGGCATGGTGACGAGCTGGAATGCGGCCGCTTCGCGCATCTTCGGCTACACAGCTGAAGAAATGATCGGTCAATCGATTCTGAAGCTCATCCCCAAAGAACTCCATCCCGAAGAGAAAACGTTCATCGAAAAGCTAAAGTCTGGCCAACGCATCGAGCAGTTTGAAACTCGTCGAATCACGAAGAGTGGACAGACGCTCGACGTGTCGGTCACTCTGTCACCAGTCAGAGATGCTCAGGGCAAGGTCATCGGTGCCTCCAAGATTCTGCGAGACATTTCCGTTACCAAACGCCTGGAACGGTCCATCTTGCAGGCGGAGAAACTTGCAGCGACAGGGCGGATGGCAGCAACAATAGCGCATGAAATCAACAATCCGCTTGAGGCAGTAATGAATCTGCTCTATTTGATACGTCCGACGATATCCGGGGACGAGGGGCACGGGTATCTCGCTACTGCCGAAAGCGAATTGCAGCGCGTATCGCACATTGCGAAGCAGACACTCGGCTACTACCGCGAAGAGGCATCGCCTACTCCAGTGTCTTTGAACGAGATCGTGCAACATGCCGTCACCATCTACGAGCCACGTTGCCAAGCATCGGGAATCAAAATACTTCAATCGCTCGCGTCGGCGCGAAAGGTCTTAATTCGCCGTGGTGAGATTTTGCAGGTGATTTCAAATCTCCTCGCCAATTCCATCTATGCCCTTTCTTCCGGGGGAAACATCTGGGTTGACGTAAGAGACTCTGAAACAGAGCAGCAAGGTGTTGTCCTTAGCGTGCGTGATAACGGCGAAGGGATCGCTCCAGAGGCTTTACCGCGGGTGTTCGATGCGTTCTTTACGACTCGTGCGACGGTTGGGACAGGCATTGGACTCTTCATTGCAAAACAGCTCATCGAAGGTCACGGTGGCCGAATCTCGATCGAAAGCAGCAAAGACTTGAGGGAACATGGAACGAGTGTCCATGTTTTCCTGCCGAGTGTCGCCCCCGAACGAAGGCACAGGTAGTCACACGACGATGTATGCGACTTCCTCGTTTTTGCGCCGTAACCGTCCAATGAGCTTTCGAAAAACCAGTAACCGTGCTTTGTGGTCGCTAGAATTGAAAGCAGGATGGAAGCGGAGTTCATCAGAAGAGAGAGCATTTTCCTGCTCCTGTTGCTTTTCGTCGCCGTCGTTGCCGGCGCTGCGCGCCGGCTTCGTGTGCCTTACCCCATCCTGCTGACAATCATCGGTGGGATCCTCGGTACACTGCCGATCTTCCCCAACATCGCGCTCGAACCGAATCTCGTCTTCTTCGTCTTCCTTCCGCCATTGCTCTTTGCCGCAGGCTGGCAGCTCTCCTGGCGGGAGTTCCAGGCAAACTTCAGTCGAATTCTCAGGCTCGCCGTCGGTCTCGTGACCTTCACGATTCTTGTCTTGATCGCTGGACGTCGCTGGTTGTTGCCAGGCTTTGACTGGCAGTCGGCACTCCTGCTTGGAGCGATCATCGGGGCCACAGATGCTATCGCTGCGACGGCTATTACTCGACGGCTCGGACTCCCACGACGAATTGTGGACATTCTTGAGGCGGAGAGCCTGGTCAACGATGGAACAGGTCTGCTTGCGTTCCAGTTCAGCCTTGGAATCCTCTTGAGCGGTCACACACCGACCGTGATCGAGGGAGTTGGAAAGCTCGTTTACCTTTCGGGCGGAGGCGTGCTCATCGGTCTATTGATCGGCTTCTTCGTCTCCAAGCTCGAACATTGGATCGATGACGGCCCTATCGAGATCGTCGTCAGCCTCCTGATTTGCTACGCCGTCTACATTGTCGCGGAGCGTTTTCATACCTCCGGCGTTCTGGCGGTGATCGCATGCAGCATGCTAATGAGCCGCGAAAGTCATCGTTTTATGTCACCACAAGTGAGGCTGCAGTTCGCTGGCGTCTGGGACGTTATGACATTCGTATTGAACGGGATCGTCTTCATCCTTATTGGTATGCAGCTCCCCTTCGTGCGCTCGCAGTTCTCTGGTATAAGCGTCTGGCGGCTCCTGCAGGCAGGTGCTGTCTTTAGTATCTCGATCGTCTTGCTTCGGCTGCTCTGGATCTTCGCAGAGGCCTACGCCGTATATTGGTATTGCCGGCTCCGGCGACACCCGAACAACAGTGCGCCGCGGCCCAAGGAACTACTAGTTCTAGGCTGGGGAGGCATGCGTGGCGTCCTTTCGCTGGCCGCGGCCTTCTCCGTTCCGTACTCTCTCGCCAACGGCACAAGCTTCGAACAGCGCAGCATGATCGTGTATCTGACGTTCTGCCTAATCGTGACATCTCTCGTGATTCAGGGTTTGACGATGCCGTCGTTAATTCGGCTGATGTCGATCGACCGCACCAATGTCGAAGAGCACGAGGAGAGACAAGCACGGCGCAGACTTGTCGAAGACGTTCTCCGCTATCTGAACAGGCGGCGCGTGCAGCGACGTTTCGACGCGGCCGTCGTGACAGAGATGCTGTCGATGTATGAGCGTCGCCTTCGAGAGTTGCCGATTGAAGAGCTCGCAGGCGATGAAGGAGGTAGCCGGATGCAACGCGGTGCCCTGTTGTTGGAGATTCTGCAAGTCGAGCGCGAGTCATTGGTCCAGCTTCGCACGGATGAGGCTATCAGTGACGATGTTGCGCGGTCTATCCAAAGGGATCTCGATCTGCTGGAAAGTCACGTCCATACAGGATCGGCGGCAAGCGTCCTCGCACAACATCTCTGAGTCATATCTTGACTAGCGCGTCGCGCCTGACTCATCGCCCAGCCAAACCCCTGCTTTGTACCGCACCGAACCTTGCTATCCTTGCCCCACATGGAAACCCGGCGATTCAAACCCGTGGACTTACCCGGCGCTTCGGCGCGCGGACTGCCGTGGCGTGAACCTCAACTGTGGCTAACACAGCAACTCACTCATCAGGATAGGATTTCGGCAATTTGCCTCGCGGACCCTCGGCGGTCGCTATACTGATGTCGAGTTCATGCGCATAGGAATAGACCTTGGCGGGACCAAGATCGAAGCACTGGCATTATCCTCCGAAGGTGAGGAACTGGCTCGCATCCGCCTGGCGACTCCGCCGGATTATGACTCTTCGATAGCCGCGGTCAGGGAGCTGGTCGGCACCCTCGAAGCCAGCCTTCAGGATCGAGCGACAGTAGGAATCGGTATGCCCGGCACCATCGTCCGGTCCACGGGACTCGTGAAGAACGCGAATTCCACGTGCCTGAACGGTCAGTCCTTTCAGCGGGACGTTTCCACCGCCCTTGATCGAGAGGTCCGGTGCGCCAATGATGCAAACTGTCTTGCGGTCTCGGAGGCAACCGATGGCAGCGCAGCGGGTTATGGAGTCGTTTTTGCCGTCATTCTGGGGACCGGATGCGGCGGCGGTTTGGCCATCCATGGTCGGGTGCACGAGGGGCGCAATCGTGTCGCCGGCGAGTGGGGGCACAATAGCCTCCCCTGGCCCTCTGCCGATGAATCACCAGGTCCTCCCTGTTATTGCGGCAAGCGTGGCTGCCTGGAAACGTGGATCTCCGGTACCGCCCTCGGCAACGACTACACGCGAACCGCGGGCATCCCCCGGACTGGTATAGAGGTCGCGGCAGCGGCAGAAGCCGGGGAAGAGGAAGCACTTGCCGCTCTGAGGCGCCTTGAAGATCGTATTGCTCGCGGCCTTGCTTCTGTTGTTCACGTCGTAGATCCCGACGTCATCGTGCTCGGAGGAGGGTTGTCGCGACTGAACCGCCTCTACAGAAACCTGCCTCCATTGCTCGAGCACTACAGTTTCGGCGGTGGCGCGGACACCCCGATCCTTCCCGCCCGATACGGCGATTCCAGCGGAGTACGTGGAGCCGCCTGGCTCTGGCCGGCAAGCGATGGTGGTTAGTGTAGGTCACCGGTAGTTAGGAGAAGCCACATGGAAAACGCGGCGATTCAAACCCACGGACTTACCCGGCGCTTCGGCGCGCTGACTGCCGTGGAGGATGTCACCTTCAGCGTGGCTCCGGGCCAGTTCTTCGGCTTTCTGGGGCCGAACGGAGCGGGCAAATCGACCACCATCAAGATGCTCACTGGGCTGCTGGAGCCGAGCGCGGGGACCATCGAAATCCTCGGCCAGCCCTTCAGCGCACGGCGCTCGATCTGAAGCGCCAGATCGGCGTGGTGCCGGAAGGCATGGCGCTGTTTGGCCGGCTCACCGCGCCGGAGTACCTGCGCTTCGTTGGCCGCATGTACGGGCTGGACCGCGAAACGACCAATCGCCGTACAGAGGAATTGCTGGAGTTCATGCAGTTGGCCGACGAGACCAAGAAGCTCGTCACCGACTTCTCCCACGGCATGCAGAAGAAGCTGGCGCTGGCCGCGGCCGTCATTCACGGGCCCAAGGTGCTGTTTCTCGACGAGCCGTTCGAGGGCGTCGACGCCATTGCCGCGGGAATGCTGAAGGCCATGCTGCAGGGGATGATCAATCGCGGCGCGACCATCTTTCTGACCACCCATGTGCTGGAGATCGTGGAGCGGCTGTGCAGCCACGTCGCCATCATCCACCAGGGCCGGCTGGTGGCCAACGGATCGCTCGAAGAACTGCGCGCGGGCGTAGCATCCGAGCTGCCCGGTCGGAGAGCAGCCAGCGCTTGACGCTCGAAGAGATATTTCTCTCCATTGTGGGCGCGGGCGACGGGCAGGAATCCGCGCAGGAGCTGTCATGGCTGGCATAGGCAACGCCGACATGAACGGAGCAGATATGAATGGCGCGGAAGGAGGCCACGCAATCGGCGGATTGTTGAGCCCCCTGGCCCGTGCGCAGTATGCGGCGTTAGCCGGCCTGCGCTGGCGCACCTTCGTCAATGGCCTGCGCTCCCACCTGGGCGCATTCGAGCTGGGCGCCCGCACTGTTTTTTATCTTGTTTACAGCGCGATGGGGCTGGGCCTTGGCGCGGCTATGGGCGCGTTCGCTTATCAGTTCGCCTACCGTCACAGGTGGCAGCTTTTCCCCATCCTCTTCTGGGTAACGTGCCTGATTTGGCAGGTCGTTCCCATCATGCTGGCCTCCTTTCAGGAGCAGTTCGATCTGGGCAGCCTGCTCCGCTTTCCAGTTGGCTTCCGCCCGTTCTTTCTCCTCTACGTGGTCTTCGGGCTCTCGGATATGTCGACGATTGTTGGCGGCCTGTGCTGCGCCGGGATATGGATCGGAGTCACCGTGGCCCGGCCGGACCTATTTGCCTGGACGGCATTGGTCCTGATGGTTTTTGCGGCCTTCAACATCCTGCTGGTGCGGGCCATCTTTGCCTGGATAGACCGGTGGCTCGCGCAGCGCAGGACGCGGGAGATTCTCGCGGCTCTTTTCATGGTGTTTGTCCTCTCGATGCAGTTGCTGAATCCGGCCGTGTGGCAGCACAGCCGTCGCGCGCAGGGGAGCCGCCGGAATCGGCAGCAGATTCGACAACTGCTCGACGAACCATGGGTAACGACCGCCAACGAGGTGCAAGAATGGCTTCCGCCGGGACTCACAGCAGTTGGTTTGCGCCAAGCCGCCGAAGATCAAAGCATTCCCGCGCTGGGATCGCTCGGAGTGCTTGGGCTCTTCGTCCTAGGCGCCGGCAGCGTACTCGGCTTACGCCTTCGCGCCGAATATCGCGGCGAGAATCTGGGCGCGGCTCCTGCCCTGAAAAAAACAGCCGCAACTCCCGATAGAGCGATCTCCAGCCGGGAAAGAGCCGCCGGAAGCGAGAGTGCATGGCGTCTCAGTGGTGCGGGTCCCATTGCCGCGATCATGGGAAAGGAGATGCACAGCCTGGTGCGCACTTTGCCACTCCTTTATGCAGTGGGCGCGCCGCTCGTGGGGATCTTGGTCATCTCCGGTGCTTTCATCAGGGGCGCGACGCACGCGCACACGCCCTTGATGGCGTTTCCATTGTGCGTGTTCTTCGCTCAAATGGGATTCATACGGTTGTTCTCAAACAGCCTGGGCACGGACGGACCGGGAATTCAACTCTACTTTCTTTCCCCTACTCCCATCCGCACAGTCATGCTGGCCAAGAATTTGTTTCACTCCCTGGCATTTGCCCTTACGCTCGCAATGGGCGGCGTTCTGGCTGTGCTGCGGCTGGGCCGCCCCGACCGGGTAGTGGTGGCGGCTACGGTTGCATGGCTCCTTTTTGTGCTGCCTTGCAATCTGGCCGCAGGCAACATCTTTTCGCTCACCATGCCCTACCGTGTGAATCCGGGACGGATTTCGCGGCAGCGCGGATCGCAAGCCAGCGTGCTGCTCAGCCTGCTGTTCGAGGCCGGGGCGCTGGGCGTGGGCGCGGCCGTCTTCATACTGTGCTCGTCTTTCGGCATGATGTGGCTGTCTGTGCCGATATTTCTGGCTCTGGCGGGTGTCGCGGTCTTGGTGTGGCTGCGGATCCTGAACAATTCCGACGGCATCGCAAACCAGCGCAAGGATTTGCTGATTGCCACGCTGGTCAAGACGGAGTGAGAACGACGAGAAAGAAGGGACTGCAAGTTGAGGACCGCAAGTTGAGCTTAGGTGACCTTAACGTTATCCGCTGAGGAAAGGCTGGCGAGCTTCAGGAGCCGCTCGGCGTTGCCATGGGCAATCTTGTGCATGTCCGCCGGATCGAGCGGCCACGAATCCAGAAAGTTGCGACCAGTCTCAGTAGAGCTGAACGGATAGTCGATCGAGAACAGGATACGGTCGGCGCCCACGACCTCCAACGCGCACAAGAGCGGTGGCAGGGTGAAGTATCCGCTGGTGGTGATGTGGAAGTGCTGGTGGAAGATCTCCGCAATGGAGCGGCTTGCCTGCCGGCGGGCACGGGAGAGGACGGAGTCGGCGCGGGCGAGGGAATACGGCAGATCTTCGCCCATGTGTCCGATGATGATCTGGAGACCGGGGAATCGGTCGAAAAGGCCAGAGGTCATCAGGCGGAGCGCGTGCATGCCGGTTTCCACATGCCATCCCCAGCCTGCCGTCGAGAGCATGAATCCGAGGTCCTGAGGAAGATCGCCATAGTAGGCCTCTCGCACCGGCTCCGGTGGCGGGGCCGGGTGGAGATAAACCGGAACATCGAGTGCCTGAGCGGCTTCCCAGAAGGGCGTGAAACGGGGATGGTCGAGAAATGCACCCCGAGTGGTGCCGTTGACCATAACGCCGGCGAACCGCAACTGGCGTATGCAACGCTCGAGCTCGCTCGCGGCGGAGCCGGGATCCTGCAGGTTAACCGAAGAAAACGCGGCGAACCTTGCAGGGTGCGCCTGAACTGCGGCCGCGAGTCGGTCGTTTACCTCTCGCGCCAGCGCCGTCGCTGTAGCAGAGTCGAGACGATCCATATCGCCCCCGGCGAGCGAGAGCACTTGCACGTCGATGCCGCCGGCATCCATATCGGCCAGGCGTCTCGTTCCGAGGTCCACCAGCTTTTCGCGGACGCTGCGGATGTACTCATTCGCGAGGTCACGCCGGCTATGGCCGTCCACGGCTCGAAGGAAGGCAGGCGTCGAAACATGTTCCTCGAGTGTGATGGTCCGCATGGTATGGTCTCTCCTCTGCCGCATTGGATGGCAGCAGCGTGGCATACGATTCCAGAGCTTCAAAGAGAGCTAACACGACCGTGCTATCTTGTCGGGAGCGTCGGAGATTTTCAATTCTCGAAAAGGCAATGAGATGACCGCGATTGTCGAATCATTGAGGGCGGATCCGAGGTATCCGGTCGGAAGATTTCAGAGTCCGCAGGTCGTAACCCATGAGCATCGGTTTGCCGCAATCGCCGATCTGCTGGATCTGCCGGGGAGATTGAATGCTGCGGTGAACGGGCTTGACGCGGAGCAGTTGAATACGAAGTATCGCGATGGCGGATGGACGGTGCGGCAGATAGTACACCATATTGCCGACAGCCATATGACCACCTTCCTCCGCGTCAAGCTGGCCCTGACGGACGACTGGCCAACCATCGTTCCGAGCCATTGGGATGAGTGGGCGATGCTCGACGACTCGACCGCTCCTGTAGAACTTTCGCTCGAGATCGTCAAAGGCCTGCAGCCGCGCTGGGTAAAGCTTCTGCAATCGCTGAACGAGCAACAGTGGCAACGCGGCTTCCGGCATCCCGAGAAGGGCCGCATGACGATCGAGTCGGTAACGCTTCGCTATGGGTGGCACTCGCGCCACCACGTCGCGCATATCACCCAGCTCCGCCTGAACGAGGGCTAACGCAACGGCGGTGATTAGGTCTCAAAGGGCCCCCAACTCACCCTTGCCGTCACCCCGAGATGTGTCGCGGTAAATTTCCCCCAAGTCCAGAGAGCGCCCTTGGCCAGTACCTCTCCGGCAGAACACTGCCGGACTGAAAAGAGTGGGTACACGCGATGACAACTCCCGCGGTCTGTCATTGTTGACAGTTGTTACTGGTAAACCGAACTCCTAGCATTCAATCGGTCGAAAAGCGTGGTCCGATTGCCACGTTCAGCGTTTCGTAACAATTGCAAATTTTGCAGAGGAAACAAGGCATTTATGAGCGCCCAGGACAACAGTGACCGCACAGTTCTTCCTATCCCGAATAAGCCACGCGCCGGCTTTATCACCTATGACGCGAAAGATCCGGAGACGAAGTTTCCGCCCATCACGCCGCTGCGTCCGCCTGCGGGCGCGCCGAATGTCTTGATTGTCCTGATTGACGATGCGGGTTTCGGCTCCTCCAGCGCCTACGGCGGCCCATGCAAGACGCCGACGGCAGAGGCTCTGGCTGCCGACGGCCTGGGATACACCCGCTTTCATACAACCGCGCTCTGCTCGCCAACACGACAGGCACTCCTGACCGGTCGCAATCATCATACGGTCGGCATGGGCGGAATCACGGAAATGGCGACGTCGGCGCCGGGTTACAGCTCCATCTTGCCGAACACCTGCTCGCCCATCGCCCGGACCCTCAAGCTCAACGGGTACTCGACGGCGCAGTTTGGGAAGTGCCATGAGGTGCCTGTATGGGAGACGAGCCCAGTTGGCCCCTTTGACGCCTGGCCCACCGGAGGAGGCGGATTCGAATATTTCTACGGGTTCATCGGCGGCGAGGCGAACCAATGGTACCCCTCACTGTACGAAGGCACGACACCCGTCGAGCCAAGGAAGACGCCTGAAGAGGGCTATCACTTAATGGAAGATATGACGGACAAGGCCATCGACTGGATCGGGCAGCAGCAGGCGCTCACGCCCGATAAACCCTTCTTCGTCTACTTCGCGCCGGGAGCAACGCATGCGCCGCACCACGTTCCGAAGGAATGGGCGGACAAGTACAAGGGCAAATTCGATCAGGGCTGGGACAAGCTGCGCGAGGAGATATTTGCCCGGCAGAAAGCAATTGGTGTGATTCCGCGGGATTGCGAGCTCACGCCGCGGCACAAAGAAATCCCCTCATGGGAGGGGATGCCTGTAGCGCTCAAGCCCGTTCTCTGTCGGCAGATGGAGGTTTACGCCGGGTTCATGGAATACACCGACTACCATGTCGGTCGGTTGGTCGATGCGCTGAAGAAGCTCAACCTCTATGAAGATACGCTGATTTATTACATCATCGGCGACAACGGCGCCTCTGCCGAAGGCACACTGCAAGGCACATTCAACGAACTTCTCGGTCCGAACGGCGGTGCCGCACTGGAGACCCCGGAGTTCCTCATCGAACGGATCCACAAGCTGGGTGGCCCGGACTCGTATAACCATTACGCCGTGGGCTGGGCGCATGCCTTGGATACACCATATCAATGGACCAAGCAGGTGGCCTCGCACTGGGGCGGCACGCGCAACGGCACGATCGTGCACTGGCCCAAGGGGATCAAGGGGAAAGGCGAAATTCGTTCACAGTTCTGCCACGTGATTGACGTTGCGCCGACGATCCTTGAAGCAGCCGGACTGCCGCAGCCGCAGTTCGTCAACGGAATCCAGCAACACCCGATTGAGGGCGTCAGCATGGCGTACTCGTTCAACGACACTAATGCGGCCGATCGGCACGAGACGCAGTATTTTGAGATGTTCGGCAACCGTGCAATTTATCACAAAGGCTGGACTGCTGTGACGCGGCACAAAACGCCGTGGATATTCATGGGCGAGAAGGTCCCGGCTTTCGACGATGATCTTTGGGAGCTCTACGACACGAATAAAGACTGGAGCCAGGCCAATGACCTGGCCGCGCAGATGCCCGAAAAGCTCCACGAGTTGCAGCGCCTGTTCCTGATGGAGGCGACACGGCATAACGTGCTTCCGCTCGATGACCGGCTCGGTGAACGGTTTAACTCAGACATGGCGGGACGGCCGGAGCTGATCAAGGGCAAATCGCAAATTCTATTTGGCAGAATGGGGCGTCTGAGCGAAAACTGCGTCCTCAATCTAAAGAACAAGTCGCACTCGGTGACCGCTGAGATCGTTGTACCTGCAAGCGGAGCCGATGGCGTCATCGTCGCGCAAGGCGGCAACATGGGCGGCTGGAGTCTCTATGCCAAGGCTGGCAAGCTCAAATATTGTTATAACTTCGTTGGCGTCCAGTGGTCCTACGCAGAATCCAGCAGCCCGCTGCCTCCTGGCCAGCACCAGGTACGCATGGAGTTTGCCTACGACGGTGGCGGCCTTGGCAAGGGCGGCACGGCGACCCTGTATGTGGATGGTAAAAAGGTCGGCGAGGGCAAGATACCCGCCACGGAGATACTTCTCTTCTCGGCTGATGAAGGCTGCGACGTAGGGATGGATACTGGAGCTCCGGTGTCACCGGATTACGGCTCGCGTGGGAACGAATTCAACGGAGTCGTCAAGGGCGTTCAGCTCGCTATTGCCGAGGACGCTGTGAGCCTCGACCACCTCGTCAACCCGGAGGACGCTGTCCGCCTTGCTATGGCGCGGCAGTAATAAGACAGTAAAAGTGAGAGCCCGCGATCCCCGGCTGCCAACCGAGCGAATCTCCATGTCGATGATCCTCCTTGAAACCTTGCCACCACGATCAGCCACTCCCGCTGGCTGATCAAGCGGCGGACCCCCCGCAAAGTCATGCGAGTTCAACCGGTGGATGCAACACCATCTGATAGAGATCATTTGTTTTTAGAGGTGGTGTTCATGAGACTAGGAAGACGGTATGGTCTTTCTGCAGTGCAGAAGACCGAGATATGGCGCCGTTGGAAGGCGGGAGAATCGTTGCATGAGATCGGCCGTGCCCTCGGCAAAGACCATGGCTCGATTCATTTCTTGTTATCGCAGCACGGCGGGATTGTTCCAGCTGTTCGTCGCCGCTCGGAGCGAGCCCTGACGCTGGCCGAGCGGGAAGAAATCTCACGAGGCATTGCTTCCGGGTCGTCGATTCGTCAGATAGCCAGAAATTTGCAGCGTGCCGCCTCGACGGTCAGCCGGGAGGTGGCGCGCCACGGAGGGCGTCCACGATATCGAGCCAGTAAAGCTGATCATCAGGCCTGGAAGTCGGCTCTGCGGCCCAGGCCTTGCCTGCTTGCCCTCCATAAGCAACTGCGGACGATCGTCGCCCGTAAACTGATCCTGAACTGGTCACCGGAGCAGATTTCTGGGTGGCTGAAGCGACGGTATCCCACCAACGAGAGCATGCGCGTGTCCCACGAAACCATCTACCGTAGCTTATTCATCCAGGCTCGAGGAGTGCTGAAGAAAGAGTTGGTTCGGCACCTGCGGTCCGAGCGGCTGATGCGACGCTCCGTGCACGCTCGGGATGGCGGAAAATCCCACGGCCAGATCGTCGATGCCATCTCTATCCGGGAGAGACCTGCAGAAGTTGAAGACCGCGCTATTCCCGGTCATTGGGAGGGCGATCTGCTCGCCGGCACCGGCAACAGTCACATCGCAACCCTGGTGGAACGACGTTCACGCTTTACCATACTGGTCAAAGTGCCCAGTAAAGACACGGCGACCGTCGTCGCTGCTCTGAGTAGGCAGGTTCGTAAACTGCCCGCGTCCCTGAGGCGCTCGCTGACCTGGGACCGAGGCCTGGAGATGGCCAAACACAAGAGCTTCACGGTGGACACAAAGGTGCAAGTCTACTTCTGTGATCCGCAGAGCCCTTGGCAGCGCGGCACCAACGAAAACACCAATGGCCTGCTGCGACAATACTTCCCTAAGAAGATCAACTTATCCGGCTATTCTCAAGCCGATCTCGACAAAGTAGCCTTACAACTGAATCAACGCCCGCGAAAAACTCTAGGCTTTGAAACTCCCGCTGGTAAACTCCAAGCCAGTGTTGCATCGACCCATTGAGACCGCCCAGCTTTTCAGTAAATTCCCCAGCCCGGGGAGCCAGGGCGGGCAAATTACCGCAATTTCCGTTTCCAACTCCGCCGAAAATCCACGACACCGAGGCCGCATCACTTCCGAATTGCCGACCAACCAGAAGTCACCGGAAAGATGAAGGTTTCACAGTGGTAACCGGCCGGATAACGCCGCACTCTCTTGTGTCTGCGCGACGGCGTAGCAAGAGCAGCGCTGATCAAGTCCCCACTGGATGCTGAAAGTAGGTTCTCGCGTCAGGTCGGAAGAGAAAATAGGCGATCAGGACCAAGAACAAACTATGAACCGCGCCGTTCTGCAGTGAATCGAAGAAGCCGAACGCCGCGTGGAGCGCGATAAAGGCGAGGGCAAGCCACCGTGCCCAATTGCGGCCTTGCAGCAGGAACACTCCACACACGATTGCAATTAGTTCCGTGAGCTCGATCAACGCGTCGTCATCTTGAAATGCATGCCTCGCCAGAATCTCGCGGAAATGAACGGCAAAGCCAACTGTGCCCACCATCAGATACACGGAGGCGAGGATCGTTATAGAGATTGGGCGCTTGTTCATTAGTCCTCCCGAATTACACGGTTGGAATGGTGGCTTACCGATTTCCCACTGGCGCCCGAAAAGGGTTGCCACAGGGGCATGGATTGTTTCGGCCCAACTTCTCAAGGAGTTCCTTATCCCCGTGTACAACGCGGAAAACCGCGCTTCACGTTCATTTCGGATGGGAACCCCTTGCGGCGCTGGCGGCAGAAGGATTAGTTCCGCAGGAAACGTACCTGTGCAACTTCGCCGTCCTCACCGGGTTTTCTCGACGGATGCGTCGGGGCTTCAGCTCTCACGCCCGCGGTCTTCGATGTATTGCGGCCAGGGCGAGTCTCCATCTGATCCCAATCCGGCCGGTTGCGATCGGAGTACCCGCTGCACTCCACCATGGCGAACGGAATCACCATGTTGGGGCTGGTGTTGGTACAAACCGCCAGCCTATCCGAATCGCGGTGGCCCGTCATGAATTGAGCCCAGGCGCAGCTCCTGCACAGATGATGCTGGCCCAACGGCGTGTTCTTGTTTCCACTCAAAATGCCCATGGCAATTGGCCCTCCAAGTTGTTGTCAATCGAATTTGAGCGTGGAACTCCCGACGGCGCCGCACACCTGCAGCGAAGCCGATGACTCGCCTGCTTTGCTACTTCGAGGAAGCCGAAAAAGACAGCGTGTGACACACTGCAACTGTCTTCACATCACCCAGGTTATTTTTTGATTGAAGGTCTTTTGCTTCAACGCTGGATGCGCAGGAGGTGCACCGCTAGCGGCAGCAATCGAGGGAAAAGACCACCCGGCGGCCGGTATGAGCCTGTTCGGGCTCAACCTGCCAACGCATCGAGATTTGCGTCTTGGAGTTCATCGGGTGTTTCTCCTGCGTAAAGATACTTTGCCATAGGTTGCGAAGTAATTGCAATAGCTGACAATTGAATTTTTCAGAAACACAGTTGAGTCAGTTATCCATGCAAATTAGGGCGTGTTAACACTATTTCCATCCCAGGACGGAGCATTCCCAGGAAGAGCTGAACAGCTCGGGATTGAGTGCCTCTGTGCCAGTACAAACGCCTCTCAACCGCAATCGGTTCCTCTTCTGAGATCGCGGTAGGCGACGCCTTCTCGCGGCAGGGCGACGGACGAGGGAACGATCGCGCTCCCATCTCCGCTGCGACCAACCCTATGATTGCTTGTGCGCTTGGGCTGAAGGAAGTCATCCGGAAGTGATCCGGCGAACCGCCTGCTTCTTATTTCGCCTGCGCTAGCCCCGCAACAACTGCGGCAAATTTATCGAGTGACTGGTTCATGCCCTCTACTTGACCGCTATTTTTTGCGTTCTGCATGGTTTCATTTCCAATGAAGGTGAGTTTCGTCTGGCCGTTTCCAAAATCCTCAAAGATAATCACATCGTGCGCATCGTCTATGGCCTCATGTTCTATTCCATATTGCGCAGGCTCAACCCTGTTTCCCTCCGGGTCGGAAAAATACATGGAGCAAGCGATCTTCTCGTAGAGAACAATCTCGTGGTATTCACCACCATTCCAGAACTCCTGCCCATCCGGCGCTCTCATGCAGTAGAGAAATTTTCCTCCCACGCGAAAATCCATCTCGCAAAAAGGCGCGGTAAAACCCTTCGGCCCCCACCACTGCGTCACATATTCCGGGTCCGTCCACGCCTTCCAAACCAATTCGCGTGGGGCATCAAAAATTCTTGTGACAACCATCCGCTCTGTCTCGTTAACCGTGTTTTTTGTCATCTCTCACCTCCGTTTTTTTCATTTGATTCACAACCACATCCAGCTTGTCGAAACTCTCTTCCCAGAATCGGCGATAATAAACGGCCCAGTCGCTGACTGTCTTTATCGCCTCAGGCCTGAGCGTGCACACACTCTCTCGTCCACGCTTCGTCTTGATCACGATCCGCGCCCGCACCAGGTAGGCAATATGCTTTGAAATCATCTGCTGCGAGAGTGCAAACGGTTCCGTCAATCCATGCACAGAGGCAGGCCCATGTGAGAGTCGTTCGATCATCGCCCGCCGGGTTGGATCAGACAAAGCCGCAAATGTTGTACCTAATCGATCCACAACCATATGGTAGTGGATAGTCTGTCAATGTCAAGCGCGAATTTTGCGATTCCTGATTTCTGTTCCCTGATCTCTGAGCCCTGACAGCCGCGCTAATTACAGTCATCGCGCTTTGACCACCTGTGCCGTTTCATCTTGGCAGAGTGAAGAGCTCGACGAGCGCCCTCACGCGCTCTTTTTGACGGCTGGGCGGAAATCGCTTGGTTCTTGTCAGCTCGGCGATACCATGGAGGCTCGCCCAGAACAATTCAGATAGAACCTCTGACCTAGATCTCCGCTCCGGAAACAACTCCAGGAGTTGGGAAAAGGCGAATCGCAGCTCCGGAGGAGTAGCTGGGTCACCGAAGGGTACGCTCAGGCTGAGCGAAAACATCACTTCATACAGTGCAGGTGAAGACACGGCAAACGCCAGATATGCGGTCGCGACCGATCGGACCGTACCTCCACGCTTAGCCCGTTTCCGTGCCTTCTCCAAAGCCAGGCCCAACTCCTCGAAACCCTCGATAGCAACCGCGGCGAGAATCCCTTCGCGGCTTCCAAAATGAGCGTACAAGACGGGTTGGCTGTATGAAATTTCGTCGGATAGCCGCCTGACGGTTACGTTGGACCACCCTTCAAGCTCCGCGATTCGTCGTGCGGCACTGATAATCTGTGCCCGGCGGGCCTGCCTGTCACGCAGTTTTCGTTCCGCAATCCGGTTCGCCGCCAGCGTCGTTGCCATTGGTAGAAATTATAGCGCTGCTAGAGCCGACGGTTGGCGAAACTTTTCCAAGTGCTTCGCATCATATATAGCGTTGCTAGATGTTCTACCAAGGAGACATTTCATGCATAACGCTATCCCGCTTTCTGTAGCTGCTCTCATCGCTGTGGGGATCATTGTTAATGATACGTCCCTTAGTTAGGGTTCCCCACACACAATTGTGTCTACTCGCCAAAGTGAAGCTATTGGCGGATAAACGGAAGAGCCGCCTTGGACGGCTGGACGCAACCAACTAAAAAGGAATCGTTATGAACACCGCCAAAGTCGTTCGCATACACTCGCTCGGGGGCCCCGAAGTCCTTAAAATTGAAGAGCTCCCATTGGTGACCCCGGAAGCAGGGGAAGTCCGCATCAAGGTTCAGGCCATCGGTCTTAACCGCGCCGAGGTGGCGTTTCGCACCGGGCATTACCTGGAGCAGCCGGAATTTCCATCCCGCATCGGTGGGGAAGCGGCTGGTGTCATCGATGCCGTGGGTCCAGGTGTAACTGAGCTGCGCGTCGGCGACAAGGTGAGCGTTGCCACCGGCCAATCGATGGCACGGTACGGAACCTATGGTGAGAGCGCTATCATCCCCGCCACGTCGGCCATTCGCTATCCCGACAACCTAACCCCGGAAGAAGCCGCGTCCATCTGGGTACAATACCTCACCGCATACTTCGCGTTCGTTGATCTTGCGGCCCTGAAGCCGGGCATTTCGGTGCTCATAACCGCGGCAACCGGCGGCGCGGGTCTGGGAGCCATCCAGATGGCCCGGGTGTTGGGAGCGACGATCATAGCGACGACCCGCTCCACAGAAAAGAAGCAAGCCTTGCTCGATGCCGGCGCACACCACGTGATCATCACAGGAAAGGAGCCTCTGTCCAGCCGGGTCAAGGAAATCACCAAAGATAAGGGCGCCGACGTGATTTTCGATCCCATTGCTGGAGCAACGCTTCCCGTGCTCGCCGAGGCGGTGGCATGGGGCGGAAAAATCATCCTTTACGGGACACTGGACGGTAGAGAGACCATCTATCCTCTTGGGACCGCTTTCGCGCGCAATTTCTCGCTACACGCCTATAATCTCTACAATTACAGCGGCCTGCCAACTATTGGACTTCCCCGGAACGAAGAGGCCTTCTCTCGCGCGCTCAAATTCATCTTGCAGCATCTAACTGCGGGCACGCTCAAACCGATCATCGCAAAAAGTTTTCTGCTAAGCCAGATTCAAGCGGCGCACTCCTACATGGAATCCAACCAGCAATTGGGAAAGATTGTCGTCACTACTTAAGTACGATCATCTAGGCCAGATTCGTGATCGGGATAAATGAAGGGAAACGTTCCCGCGGCTTAAAAGACGTCGGAGCGACCGTACTTGAGTTAGTGGTCTTGATGACCAAGGAAGGAGCTTAGACCGATGAATGAAGCCAAGATGAAGGTAGATGCTATGGCCGGTTTCACCGCACCGCCTTTTCATCCGATTCTCACTGATGCCGGTGGTGGGCCCACCTTCACGATGCTCGGGACCACAATGCGTTTGATCGCCACCGCCGCCGGTACCGGGGGACGGTATACAGTGATCGAGCAGGTTACGCCCCCTGGTTGGGGTCCACCGCGTCACATCCATTCAGGTGAGGACGAGATATTTTATATCCTTGACGGTAGCTACGAGTTGCATGTCGGAGATGAGCGCCGGACCGTTTCCGCTGGCGCCTCCGCGATCTTGCCCCGCAACATTCCACACGGCTTTCGCAACGTGGCGTCCGCGCCCAGCCGGTTTGTATTCGTTATCACTCCCGGCGGACTAGAGGAGTACTTTTTGGCGGTGGCAAAATGTTCGCCAGCCCCCGATCCCGCACAACTGGTTGAACTGGCTCGACCGTTCGGTCTGACCCTGCTACCGCCAGGAGCTTAACCAGAGCTAAAGCTCATCAGGACGTAATACAGGCAACTGGGCGGGTGGTGCTGACCGCGGACACGCGGTTGGTAGGCAATCTGCTGGACGTATTCCAGCAAATCGGCGCGGCGCCGGTTAGAAAGGCGGAAAGACAATGAACCATTGGATGTGGCTGTTGTCTTTAGTTGGCATTCTAAGCACAGCAGTTGTGTTTGGCACGGACATGTTCTTTTTGACTATCGGCCGTGCCGCTCTCAGAATGGCTTCACCATCTGCTGGAACCGAAATCATGGGTTTTTTTCACTTGTTCGCCGACGCGCGGATGCCGATCTGGGGCGTCTCGGCGATCTTGTCCAACCTCCTTCTGGTCGTATTAAGTAGGAGTGGGCAGCGCTGGTTCTATCTCGCATCGCTCCTAATGCTGATTCTGTTCGTCATTCTCTACAATCTTTTGTCAAAACCAATCAATCGGATTCAAACCGAAGCGGCAAAAGCCGGAAAAAGACTCGACAACGGTCGAGAGCTACAGGCCTCGTGGGATAGGGTGTTATTGGTCCGTGTTCCGCTGCTCGTTGTGTCCCTGCTTGCCCAGTGCCTCGTGCTGCTAGTCGCTTTGGCGTAAATGTGGCCGGTGCGCTCCTCTTTGAAGAGTGGGGAGTGTGCAGCTTGTTTTGCCTAAAGCGAGAAAAACGTACATCAACCTTGGGCCGCGGTGGCGTGGACTCAGTTTTGCCTAGAGCGTGTTTCATAAACCTCCCGAGCTTTCCATGCCCTCGGGCGAGACCCGCTACCAAGGCGGGGCTCGTGCGGCATCCCGGAGCCGCCAGACTATATATGAAACACGCTCTAAGCCAATACTCTGTGCCCGTAGTCATCCATTGTGGGTTCAATCAAACCAAAAAGAACGTAATGAACAAGGCGGTCTGTCAGGATTTTCCACTCCGTGGGCATCGCGCCCGCTCCATCGTGATCCACACCTAATACGACCTTGTTGCACCAGAGTCCGAGGGGGCCGTTGTTCGGTCGAGAATCAATCAACTCTGTAGGATCCATATGCACAATGAAAAATTCCCTTTCTGGGGATTCCTATTTCTCCTAAGCTGCGGGAGTCTCTCGAGAACAAGCGATCCCTGCATAGCTCAGTGAGCTCAAAGAGGAGCTGCAACAATCAGATATAGCACTGAGACGATCAGCGTTCGTTGCGTCAGAGCAAGGAGACGACCTATAACCCGTTTTTTACGCCCTTCAATATATCGTTGGATATTTCACGAGTGAGCTGTTTTATACAGATCCAAGACTTGGCAGCCGGTCCCGTTTACCGTTTTTCAGGTCCATCTATTCCCCGCGAGCGATGAAACAGCGCCTGCTCCTCATTTTCCCTTTCAATACCAGCTCCGATGCCATTGCGATGGCAAGTCTGCGACCAACCGCCTGAACTGCTTAAACAGCCCCTTGACAAGCCAAACGAAAGCAAACTACAGTCGTTTATCGATGTACTGATCATCGAGCATCTATGCCAAAACGAAAACTTGATCCGTTACCAGCAGTCGCGTTCCAAATAATGCTTTCTCTCTCCGATGGCGACCTTCACGGATACGCCATTATGCGGCAGGTTGAAGAGCAGACCGGTGGACGCCTTCGCCTCGGGCCCGGGACTCTGTACGCTTCGATCCAGGCGCTCCTCGAGGGAAAGTTGATCGAGGAGATTCATCGGTCCGAGCAGCCCGAAGACCGACAGGAACGTCGCCGCTACTACCGGTTGACCACTGCCGGACGCAAACTTGCACGATCCGAGGCAGAGAAGATGGCAGACATTTTGCGTGTTGCTCGAGCCCGTAAAATCTTAAGGGGAGATTATGTGTGAAAAGATTTACACTCTCCTGCTTCGCCTGTATCCTCCCTGTTTCCGCAAGGAATACGAGGCTGAGGTCCTTCAATTTTTCCGGGACCGCTTCCGCGACGAGAGAGGTTTCTTCAAAAGAGCACGTCTATGGTGTGACCTGGTGGTCGACGTTTTCGCTGGGCTACTGCCTGCATACCGGAATTCCTATGCCGCTACAGAGCCAGCGCCCCTTTCGTTCAATGCTGCCGGCATTCCTTCCTTCAAGATATTGGACGAGGAGCGATTGGGACGCGGGTCGATCCTGATGGGGAGCGCGATATCACTGATCGTGCTAGCTGCCTTCGCTTCTTTGCTAAGTCGCCCGATTGAAAACCGGGCACTCCCGGGTTCGAATGGACGGCTGTCTCCGATCGAAGCTGTCATGCACCGCCTTAATCAAGCCCCTTCGCCTGATCCGCCCACGAGCAGCTTCCCAGAGGCTGCCACGCCCGCATCCGTACAGATGAGCGGATCGCAGGTAGAGCCATCGACGCCAGGCACGTCGAGTCCGAACGTGTCGGGGGTGACAGGCGCCGATCTCAAGCAGCGCATCGTCCAAATCATGAGCGGGCATGTTGCCCGCAAACTGAATTTCAGCCGGAAGCTCTTGCTCACTGCGGCAGGATCGGTGGCTATCACCGTCCCGATCGTGTTTGGTCTTGTACACTCACCGCAAAGCTGGGCTCAGTCCCCAGCAAACAATACAGCCCAGGACCTGAGCGGCACCTGGCAGGGTACGCTGCACGCGGAGCGCGACCTGCGCACGGTGGTGAAGATTACCAAGGCCAGGGACGGCGCGTACAAGGCGCAGTGGTTCAGCATCGACCAGCCCGGCCAGCCAGCACCGGCCGACTCCGTCACGCTCGATGGCTCGACCTTTAAAATGACGATCAACTTGATCGGCGGCAGCTACGAGGGCAAGCTCAGCGCGGACGGGCAATCCATCTCCGGAACCTGGACCCAGGGCCAGCCGTTCCCGCTGGTGCTGACACGCGCAACGCCCGAGACCGCGTGGACAATTCCTCCACCGCCGCCCCCGATCCTGCCCATGGCGGATGACGCGGATCCATCGCTCGAAGTGGCAACCATCAAGCTGAGCCCGCCGGATCAGAAGGGCAGGATCTATGGCCTCAACGGCCACGAGTTTATAACGAGGAATACGAACCTCAACTTCCTGCTCGCCATTGCGTACGGAGTCCACAGAAAACAGATTGTGAACGCGCCGGATTGGGCCAACTCGGTTCTCTACGACATCACAGGAATCCCTGACGCGCCGGGAGCGCCCAGTCAGAAGCAGGTGGGTATCCTCATCAAGAAACTGCTCGTTGACCGCTTCCGGCTAAAGACTCACCTTGAAACCAGGGTGCTTTCCGTATATGCCATCACCGTGGCCAAGGATGGGCCGAAGATGACAAAGAGCACAGGTCCCGCGACCGCGCCGCAGGCGTTCGGCCTCGGGGGTTTCGGCAACCTTACCGTACGTAACCAGACGATGAATGACTTTGCCAAAGGGATGCAAAGGTCGGTAATGGACCGCCCGGTAGTGGATCAGACCGGGCTTACCGGCCGGTACGATTTCCAGTTGAAGTGGACTCCGGACGACTCGCAGTTCACTCAGTTTCCAACTGTGCCACCCACAAGCGACAACCCCAATGCGCCGCCGAACTTGTACACGGCGATTCAGCAACAGCTCGGACTCAAGATCGAACCGGCCAAGGCGCCGGATGTCGTGCTCGTGATCGACCACATTGAAAAACCTTCGGCGGATTAAGCAGGTGTGTAGACAGTCCTCGTCTTCGACTCCGCCCAGAAGCCCACCCCGAATTGATCCCATCGGCGCGGTTGTTGACCCTGGTCTCGACCATCATCTACGGCAGTTCGGCGTCTAACAGGGTTCCCAAGCGGCAAGGTTGGCGCTGCCTCGTAACGTAACGACGGCTTCCGAAGGATGTGTCGAATAGCAACATCCATGCTCGTAAGGCCTCGACGGGAAGAAGGCGGTCCTCTATTGTGATAGCCCGCCAGTAAGGAAGAGGTCGATCGCGACGTCTTTGTCCGCTTTCCAGAACAAAAAGCTTGGATCCTTCAGTCCCCATTGGATGTACGGCACGACAAAATGAGCCTTGGCCGTTGCGGTTGTACCTTCAAGATGGACCAGGATGGGGATGGTGATCTCGTGAGGCGTGCTGAGGAGTGTGAAGATACCAGTTACCTGGATGGTCGAGTCTCCTGATGGAGCGATGGCGCCAGCGTAGGACTCGGGCTCAAACGAGACCGTTGCGTGCTGTTCGACCTCAAGGATATCCTTGTGCATCTTCTTGTCGCGACTGCCATTGCCGGTCTTGCCGCTGCCGGCGAGAACGACCACCGACCCCGACATCTTAGCAGCGCCGCGGTCAAACTCAAGCGATCCGGATTGGATGTGAAAGGTGCCGTTGACCACCTCGCGAGTCGTTTTCAGCGTCATCTTGACCTCGCTGGCATCGGGGTTGGCGACGAAGGTCTGCTGCTGGGCCAGTGCGACCGGAGCGAGGAGCACAGCGAGCGCGAATACTGTGAAGGATTTCATTGCATCTCCACTATGTGTTTTGACGGCTGAGAGTTGTTTTGTCGTGCCTCGATTTCAGCCGGCGGCTGCGGGGGTAGCAACAGCGGCGTGCTGGGCAACGCGTGTCAGCCTTGCCGTCACCCGCATCACCCCGGGCCAGACCCTGAGGCAAAACGGCAATACAGCCCGCGCGAGTGGGTTGTTCATGCCATCGGCGGCAAGTTCGGCAAGGCGCATCTGGGCCAGCAGTGCGGAGCGCAGTTTAGCCTGGAAGAGCGCTGCTGGCTCTTCTGCAAGATACGCAGCGACGGCACAACGTGCCGTATGCAGCGCGATGGATATGCCGTCGCCGGTGAACGAGGGGATGACGGCTGCCTGATCGCCAATGCAGTAGAGCCCATTCTCCGTTGTGCGGCGGACGTAACCATACGGGATATGGGTAATGGCGATCGGCCTGGCGAGCAACGGCTCGGCGCCGGCAAGCCTCATAGCGAGGTGTGGACAGTGCTGCTGCATCTTCGCAAGGAAGTTCTCCCAGCGATGACCCACACGTGCAAAATACCGCTGTTGCACAACGCAGCACAGGTTTGCAACGCCGCCTTCCACCGGCTGGATACCGCCATAGCCCCCCGGATAGAGCATCAGCTCAGAGGCGCCCGCTAGCTCGGATGCCTGCGCGGACGATAAGCGAAAATACATCTTGAAGGCGACCCATCGCTGTGGGTCCTTCGGACGCAAGTGGCCGCGGACATCGTGCTTGCCCGTGGCCAGAAAGACCGCTGGGGCCTCACGGGGGGTGCCGTCGTCGAGCGTAGCTTGCCAGACGTTGGATGTCGTGCGGCTGAGCGCCTGCACGCTGCGTCCGCGCTCTACCCGGACTCCTGCGGCGATGGCCTCGGCGATGAGCGCGGTATCAAGCGTCTTGCGCGTTAGCGAGGCTGCGGGGAAGGGCAAGGGAGCTTCCGCGGCGCGCCTGGCGGCGGCGAGGCGAACGTAGTCGATGGGCACGGCGCCAAGCGAGGCCACATCGATGCCGAGCGCATGCAGGTCCTCAAGGGCCTCACCGCTTAGGAACTCTCCGCAAACCTTATGGTGCGGTGTGGGCTCGCGCTCAATCAGCCTAACAACTCGTCCCTTGCGGGCCAGCGCGATCGAAGCCGCGCAGCCCGCCACTCCACCACCCAGGACGAGAACTTCGTCTTGCAAAGGAATCTGATTCAGATTGGACGTTGTAACGGGAATCTCCTTTTCCGGATGCGATACGTTTTGCACCAGTGGGATTGTGAAGGGAACCTTAATCAGTCGCTGCGAGTGGTGAGCTCGCGCCAGTTAAGGCCGAGGTCCACGATAAGCAGCGAGGCAAGAGTAAAGGCGATCACGCCGACGGCGGCCAAGGCGTCCCCTAGGTGGCTCCAGTAACGGGGCCAGAGGTTCAGCACACGGCTGGAGACGAAAGTAAAGGTGACCGCGTAGGAGCGGGCCATCCATTGGCGGTGCTGGATAATCTGGCGGTTGCGCGCGGTGATGAGGGCGGCGGTGGTGCAGACGACCCAGGCTGCAGCCTGCATCGAGGTTCCGGGGAAACCCGGACGGCCGCTGGCGAGGGCGACCCCGGTTGCGGCGCCGATGAAGACAGAGGTGACATAGATCCGGCCGAGGACGCGATGGATCTTGAGATGACGCTGGCGAAATCGTGATGAGAACTGGATCGGGCCGATGAGGAGAGCCATCGTGCCGAAGAGCGTATGCGGGATGAGGAGATGGCGGTCGGCGATCACTTGCAGACGGTAGGCGTGGTACATCGGATAGTCGGTAATCAGGAGAACTTCTGAGGTGATGAAGACAAAGAGCGTGGTGAGGCCTAGGGAGATCCACAGGACGGTTTTGGATCTGGAACGGCTGGGGCTGGGTGGGAGCTGCGTGGAGGTTGCCATTATTCCCCTCTCGGATGGTTAGCCGTGATGGGGCGCACGATAGGCTTGCCCCAACCGCGCAGGGTCAGCTTGCATCTTCCGCTCTGTCTCGAACGACTTGAGCGCTGCGTGAAGAGCTGAAGCAGCTCACCGCAATCGACATCAGCCCGCCTCACTTCCACCGCCCCACACACAATCGTCCCGGCCGCCAATGCTCCACCATCACTGCCTTCCGCGGAATCTCGGCCGCCGCTAGCAACCGCACCCAGTCCTCCTCCCGGAAGGCCCGCCGGAAGGACACCGGCCCATCATGCTGCACAAACCGGTGCCACTCCACCATCCCCCCGACCCACCCAAACATCCGGCAACTCCACTCCGACCGCTCCAAATCATTGATAAACCAACCTAGCTGCGCAGTCGCTTCCATCCACCGCAGCAGCGCGATGATCTCTTCATCCTCCAGATGATGTGCCATCAGCGAACTCACGACGATGTCGACCGGCTTCTCCGGCCGATACACCAGAGCATCGCCGGTCACCCAAGCGATTCCTAGCTCCTTCGGCGTGGACTCCGCTGCCGCACGCGCCGCATAAGGATTTAAGTCGATTCCCGTTAACTGCACAGCAATGCCGCGTCTCCGTGCCCAGCCTGCAATCTGCCGCAGCAGATCGCCGCCGCCACTGCCCACATCGACGATTTGTACTGGATCATATAATCCATGCGGTAGCCGCTTCAGCCAAGCCATCGTCGGTCGATATCCCAGCAGCCAACGGTTGACCTGCTCCAGGCTGCGCAGGCAGCCACGGAAATCCTCATAGCTGCAGTCACCATCCATCAGCTCCGGCAGCTCGCGCGGAGAGACCCGGAGTCCGAATTCGATCTCCGCACTAGACCGCATGGAAGCGCATTGTCTCCGCCGTCAGTCCCGGGCCAAACGACATCGCGCACCCGCGCTGCCCCGGCCGAGCCCGCTGCATCAACCGCTGCAGCACAAACATCACCGTCGCCGAAGACATGTTGCCGAAGCACGACAGCACCTCGCGCGCCGCCGCCAGCGCATCGACCGGCAGCTCCAGTCCCTTCTCCACCGCATCCAGAACCGACCGTCCGCCGGGATGCACCGCCCAAAGGTCGATGTCATCGCGCTCAGCCATCAGCTCGCCCTCATGTAACGCGCGGCCCAACTCCGCCGGCACCTGCCCGGAGAGCAACATGTCGAATCCCAGCCCGCGGATCTTCCATGTAATCAGGCCCCTCGTCTCGGGCACCGTCGCCGCCTTAAAGCTGTCCAGAGCAAAGCCGTGCTCGCGCGAGGTAATCAGGCTCGCCGCCGCGCCATCGGCAAAGACCAGGAACGAGAGCACCTGCTCCAGCTCCTGCGTCTCCTGGAAGTGCAGCGTGCATAGCTCCAGGTTGACCATAAGCACGCCAGCCTTCGGCTCTGAGCGCACAATGTGCCGCGCCAGCTTCAGCGCATTGATCGCCGCATAGCAACCCATGAAGCTAATCACCGTGCGCTCCACGCCCGCCGAAAGCCCAAGGTGGTCGATGATCTCAAAGTCCAGCCCCGGCGCATAGAGCCCTGTACAGCAGGTCACCAGCACGTGCGTAATACCGCAGCGTTCCTTCTCATTGAGCCGAAGCCGGTCCACGGTCTTCCGCATCAGCACCGGAGCGCTCTGCTCAAACAGCTCCATTCGCCGCGCCGTGTTGGGAAAGTTGCCTAGCCGATAAAACTCAAACGCGTCATGCGACGAGATTTGGCCGGAACCTTTCTGCGGATCGAGGAACGAATAGCGATGCGCGATGTTGGCGCGGCTCACCATGCGGCGGAAGACCGTGCGCAGCCGCGGGTCGGCAAGCATCTTCTCTGCGAAGACGCCGAAGGCGCTATGCACATCGTGCTCGGGTACGGCAGTGGCGGTGCGGTTCAGGTAAGCCGTAGTCAAATACGCAATAGGCCCTCAACTCCGATTATGAGCGCTTGCATGCAACCTTTAAAAAGCGCGGCACAAAACAAGTCTTCTTTCAAAGAAATACTTGACATCTAATCTTAACAGATTAAGACTCGCTCTATCTTTCTACGAACGATGGGTGGCCCGGGGACACGATGTGGTTTTCCGCATCCATCGATCGACAAACCCTGCGAGCCGAGCGGACCTGACCGAGTTCCTAAGAAAATATGACACCTTGGCGATTGACCCTTGTATCGATCACAGCGCTGATTCTGCACGTTGGCTTTTGTCCCGGAACGATGGCGCTCGGACAATGTTTTCGTGTGACCAGCGAACCGGGGACGGAGAGGCAGGCCGTTGCTGCACCTGGGCCCCCGGCTCGGGAGGCGAATGCAAGCACATTGCCCGACGCTCCGGGCGTCGATTGGCAGCAGAATGGCCAGATCACTCCCGCTCCCTCTGCTGCCAAGGATGATGCGCCCGCTGGCCTGGTTCACAATAGTGGAAAGCAGACGAGAAGAATTCTCTACATTATTCCAAATTTCAGAGCGGTTAGCGCGGACGAGAAGCTTCCGCCGCAAACCATCAAAGACAAGTTCACGACAGGGGCACTCGATAGCGTCGACTATTCTTCGTTCATCTTTGTGGCTATCCAGGCCGGAGTGGCGGAGACGCGCGATGCCACGCCCGAGTTTCGCCAGGGCGCGGCCGGCTACGGGCGATATTACTGGCACACCTATGCCGACTATGTAGACGAAAACCTTTGGGTTGAGTTCCTTCTTCCCACGGTTCTTCACGAGGATTCCCGGTACTACACGCTCGGTCGTGGCGGCTTCGCTAAGCGGCTTGGATACTCTTTGTCGCGTGCAGCCATCACACGAAAAGATAGTGGCCATGAGACCTTCAACGCTTCCGAGATCTTAGGCTCGGGCGCGGCCGCGGGCATCTCCACTCTTTATTACCCCAGCCAGGAGCGCACCTTCACCAAGACCTATCAACTCTGGTTGACGAATATTGCGATCGACGCTGGATCGAACCTCTTTAAGGAGTTTTGGCCCGACATCAACAACAGAGTCTTCCATCAGAAGCAATGAGAGACCCTGCCGGGGAACAGTGGGGAGAGAGCGCCGCGGAGCTTGGCCCTGCCGCCGCTCGGGTTCGGCGCTGCCTCGTAA
This sequence comes from uncultured Acidobacteriaceae bacterium, assembly GCA_963746665.1. Lineage (GTDB taxonomy): Bacteria > Acidobacteriota > Terriglobia > Terriglobales > Acidobacteriaceae > PALSA-350. The sequence continues at coordinate 144,930 of CAVVBW010000005.1, forward strand.
CGTAACGATGGCTTCTTCAGTCTGTGTCTCGCGTCTATTTGATCGGCCGCGAACCTGTGATGAGGATATCCACCAGTCTTCTGGCGCTTGGCTGCCAGTCAGGACCGGATGCCACGCTCGCGACGCCGACAAGCGCGCGGAGCAGATCGAATGGATCGAGATCTCTGCGTATGTCGCCGTTCTTAATCGCGCGCTTCACCAGCGCTCCAATCGCTCCTTGAATCTGAGTGCGTGAATCTTCATACAGCTTCGAAGGCCCTCCGACGAGCGAATGGAGAGCAGGGCCGATGATATGCTTGGTCGCAATGTAGTCGACGAATAGCAACATCCATGCTCGTAAGGCCTCGACGGGAAGAAGGCTTTCGGAGAACGTTTTCTCGGCTGCGGCCAGTTTCTCCACCTCAGTCCGATAGACCGCTTCGATAAGGGCGTCTCGCGTAGGAAAGTGCCGATATAGAGTTCCCGCTCCGACGCCTGCCTCCTTAGCAATGTCGTCGAGGCTGGCGTTCGCGCCGGACCGGGTAAACGACTCCTTCGCCGCCTGGAGAAGTCGCTCGCGGTTCCGCTTCGCGTCGGTGCGCGGTTTTCGGGGGACAATTTTCTGATATTTGGTCGGCATACCAAAAAAAAGTTCAACCGGAAATAGTCTCCGGTAATCTTATCTACTGATTCGGAGACACCCTCCGTTTTAGACGGAACGCGGCAGCCTGTCAATAGCGGCTCCCGGTTCTTCCAGCTTCGAGAATTGAGGAATATGATTCCACACGCGGGTTATGAACCGTCCCAAATATCCGACCCTCTTTGCGCCGACCTCATGACGATGGCGGAGCGGGAATTGTCCGCATTCTTCAACGCCGTCACCCGATTGTTCGGGTCAGAACAGGCGGAGTGGGCAGCAGAAGACTGGTTGCGCGAGTTGGTAGAGATCGATGGTCTGCCTGCTTCCGCGCGCGAATGGAGATTGATCACTCAGAAAGTTTCGACTCGGCTGCCAAGTGGTGCGAACGCGCCCGTCCCTTTGCGCGGCTAGCGCATGAGCGGATCCCATAAACCGTCACATCGAACGCATCAGTACAAGGAGATAGAAAATGGCAAACATACTTGAGGCAACCCCATTCGGGGCAACTTCGACCACAGATGACGTTTTGTCTGGAGTGAATCTGAAGGGCAAACGGATCCTCGTAACCGGTGCTTCGGCCGGCCTCGGCGTGGAAACGGCGCGCTCCCTGGCTGCGCATGGCGCTCAGGTTGTAGGCGCGGCACGGGATTTGAGTAAGGCTGACGGCGCAACGACGCAGGTGCGAAAGGACGCTGCGACGCATGGCGGCAGCTTCGAACTCGTTGAACTCGACCTTGCCAGCCTGAAAAGCGTGCGTGCCTGCGCCGACCAACTCCTGGCGAAGGGGGAACCATTTGACGTGATGATTGCCAACGCCGGCGTGATGGCCACACCGTTTAGCCAGACTGCGGACGGTTTTGAGACTCAGTTCGGCACAAATCACCTAGGTCACTTTGTTCTGGTCAACAGGATTGCCTCTCTCATCCGCGATGGCGGGCGGCTCATCAACGTGTCCTCTTCCGGTCATCGCTTCGCGAACGTGGACCTGGACGATCCCAACTTTGAGCGGACCCCATATGAGCCCTTTGTCGCATATGGCCGATCGAAGACGGCGAACATCCTCTTTGCCGTGGCCTTCGACAGGCGACACCGGAGTCGTGGCATACGTGCTGCGGCTGTGCATCCCGGAGTGATTCGGACTGAGCTCGGCCGGTACATGGACCCCAGTCGTTTAGAAAAGATGCTCGAGCAGATGAATCAGCAACTCGCGGCTGAGGGTAAGCCGCTCTTCCAATGGAAATCCATTCCGCAAGGAGCCGCAACTTCGGTATGGGCTGGCGTGGTTGCCTCCACTGACGAGATCGGTGGATGCTATTGCGAGAACTGCCACGTTGGCAAGATGGTGCCGGACGACACGACCATCACCGCTGGGAGCGAAGGCGTACGTGGATATGCGCTCGACGCGAAAAATGCAGAGGCGCTCTGGAAGAAAAGTGAAGAGCTGGTGAGAGAGTCTTTCTAGGCGCTTCAGCGCGGTCCTGAATTGAAGCAAAGGGTGAATTGCGGAGCGAGCCCTGGGAAGGGGCGAGCAAAGCAAGAGGGCGAAGCGCTTCAGCGCGGGCCCTGCAATCTTGGAAGCTGAGGGTGAATTGCGGCGTGGGTGAATCGCCTGTGAGCCCCTGGAATCGGGCTCACCGGCGAGAGGGCGAGAGCGGCATCACCGCGAAGCCCTGCAATCTTGCGGCTACCTCTAAAGCCCCATGCCGCCGGATACCTCGATTCTTTGTGCATTCACCCAGCGATTCTCGTCCGAGAGCAGCGCCGCGATCATGGGTCCGATGTCGTCGGGCACGCCCGCACGTCCCAGGGCAGTCATCCCCGCCACGCGCTTATTGAGTTCAGGATTGTCGCGCACCATGCCCCCGCTGAAGTCGGTTTCGATCGCGCCCGGTGCGACAACATTTGCCGTGATGCCGCGCGGCCCAAGTTCTTTGGCCAGATAGCGGGTCAGAACCTCGATCGCTCCCTTCGCGGCTCCATAGGCGGAACTGCCGGGCAGAGCAAAACGCGCGAGTCCTGACGAAAGATTGATGATGCGGCCGCCATCGTTCATCAGGGGAAGGAGCTTCTGCGTAAGGACATCGTTTGATGGCGAATCGTCAATATCGACGCGGGTTTCACGGTCAATGATCTTTCTGGAGACTTGCTGGAGACTCAGATCGCTCCTTGTGCCCCCGTTGAGGAGATTTCTCCTAAGTCGTTCATTCAGCGAGGGATAGACCAGGTTTTTAGCCTTCATAGCTCTGGCTGGCTGCCGCTAACCCGAAGTCGCCTGGAAGGAGGCAATCCGATCACTTCCCACCAGCCGACTTCTCAATACCAATCCAGGGCCGATGACAGCAGAGGAGGTTTCGCAGCCACGCACCAGGTCGAGGACGTTCACGCAGCAGATTTCCGCAATCGACGGTAGGAAGGAAATCGGCCAGGTCTTATGATGGTGGGTGCAGCCCAACCTGACCACGAGTTGCGCCACGCCGACGTGGTGCGGCATGCCGGTGGGGGATACAACCCGACACATGACCCTCGAACAACTTGAGCAAGAGTTTCGTCGGCTGGGGATTGATTACGAGCAACCCGGTTTTTATGAATCCCCGGCCTTCCGTGGTGCGGAGGAACGCGACGGCAGATTTCTCGACCGTTATGCCGAATATAATGAACGCCGGTCGTACACTCCAGGATACCTGGAACACGTCACGACAATCGTGCCTCGGCTCGCGAACTTGGTTTTCGATCACCTCATCCGCGCCAAGGTGCCTGCGTCGACATTTCGAACCTGATCGCTCGCATTCTCGATCAGGAAAACATCTGGGCCTACGAAGTGGGCGGCGGCGTCAAGATTAACTACCCGCCTCAATCCGGCTTAGGCCCCTCATTTTTCGGGGCAGTCGGAGGACGCCCGGATGCTATCGCTGGCCACATGTGGGTGAGGGTGCCTCCCTATGCAGTGCTCGACGTAACTCTCGCTGCCCAGCCTTATCCACAATCCAAGCGGCGGTATATGACTTCCGTCGTCATGGAGCGGGAGAATACTGTCAAGCCAGCCACTGTTGACCAGATCCTTGATCAAGAGGCAATCGATAGGTTTGTCACGATGGCTGGTCGATTTCCGACAATGCGTGACGTTTTTCGCGAGTTACCACACATCGAAACCTTCTTGCCTCGCTTTCCTTCGTTTTCCGTGAACGCGGGCGATCTAGTGATCGACTATGCCCCGACAAAAATCCATGCTACGGAAGAAGTGTTGTCACAGATGGACCACCCAATCCTGAGTGGAATGACACCGCCCCAGCTTTACGAGGCGTTCCACCGTAGCCTTGTAAAGCCCTAAGGCTGAATCCTGCCGAAGGTACGGGTATGCCACGATCGAAGAAAAGGCCAGGACAGATTCCGCTCAAGCCCCTTAAGGGATTTGATTTCGGCCTCGTCAATAACAAGCTCGATGGCTTTCTTTTCAATGTCAACCGAGATCTAGAGAGAAGAGCGCAAGAGTCGTTCCAGCGCGGGCATCGCGCGATGGAGCGCTGTTTTTCTCTGCTTCGCGTGTTCTTGAATTTTGCAAACAACTCGTACCGCGCGATGCGATACTTGGCGGCCGACACGCCGGAAGATTCAAAGCGCGACCTCAAATACGTTCTCGTAGTCCCGACGGTCAATCGGCAACTAGTCGATATTCTCTGCACCATCGTGTACATGCTCGATGAGCTCGTGCCAAGGGCGAACGCATATCAGCGTGCCGGATACCGCGAGCTTCGCGACGTGCAACATCTGTATAAGACGAGCTTCTCGGGTGAAAGCGAATGGAAGGATTACTTCAACATCATCGACGATGAACTTAAGAAGATTGTCGAATACATGAAGATAACGGAGGAAGAAGTAAAGAATCCGAAGTTGATCCCCTATTGGAAGCACCCATTCGAGCTGAAGAACGAACAGACCAAAAGCCGGGACTACCTGCGGTACCTCGACAAGTGGGTGTACAGTGAGCTTTCGGCGCAGTCGCACTTGAGCTTCGCGGGCCTATTGAGGGTCTGGCCCGTACTCGTCGCGAACGATGTTGGGGGCGAAGCGAAGCAGATGGTTGACGACCGCTTTCTGCCCCAATTTCGAGGACACGCAATCGGAGTAATGGCGGTCATCGCGCTCGCGATCGCAACCGAAATCGACACCCACTGCAAGCTCGGCAATGCACAATCCGCCGACTATCTTTGGATCATGTTCGGTGAATATATCCCGGAAGCGAAGGAAATGTACGAGCTTCGATACCAGAATCGCCAGAGATGAGGAATGCGATTGTAATAGTCTGCGAGTTAACTTCTAATGTACACAGTCACAATTGAGGATGGATCCCGATAAACGATAGGACCCTATCAGGGCTGCCCCGCTCGATGAGGCAAGGGTTCGCGGAGATTTTTCTCGGGGCAGTTTTGATAGGGCCGTTTGAAGGAAGCCGTTGGCGCGGTGGATGCGGTAGGGCTATGGGATTTGGATGGGCGGGAAGAGCTTCGGTGGGTGCTGGGCAGGGGTGAAGCGAGCTGCCAGTGGCCTTGCATGTCGCCGACGATAAGGAATGTCGATGTTCATGGGGAGTCTGTGCTGACCCATATTGAAGCCAAGGAAAGCAAATGGGCATGGCTCGCCTTTACGTGTGCGAGCACGGTTACAAGAGACGTTGATCGGGGCGGTGCGAATCATGGTTAGATCAGGAGCTGTCGAGGTCGCACTGCGGCGCGTTATGCATCGTGAGAGATAAACGGAAGTGGAGTTGTGAGCTGGTCATTCGTTCGAGGATGATCATCGGCCCGGAGCACGACGGGCACCTCAGTTGACTAGTTGATGCAAGCTGCGGCGAGGATGAGGGCGTGCCTAGCAGCGCGCGGCAACGCAGGAGCGATGCGGTTCGTCTGCGATTCGCGAAGAGTCCGAAGTGACGAATGCGGACCAAACCCTTCGGCAGAACGTGGATGAGGAAGCGTCGCAGGAACTCGTCTGCAGAGACGATCATGACCTTCTGCTTGCCACCGCAGGCGTAGTCCTTCCAGAGGAAGGAGACGCGTTCCTCCTTGAACGCCAGGAGACGATGGTTGGAGATGGCGACGCGGTGAGTGTAGCGGGCCAGATAGTGGAGAACGTGTTCCGCTCCACCGAAGGGTGGCTTGGCATAGACGACCCACTCCTTGAGAAAGAGCTGGCGTAGGAACAGCCGGAAGCACTCAGGTCTCGCAAGCTCCTGGAGCGAGCCGTGAAAGCGTAGCTTGCCTTGAAGTGAGAGCTGCTTCAAAGCAGCCGTGAACTTGCCGCGGAAGACCCGACTGAGAGCGCGGACGGGCAGGAAAAACCGTGGAGACGCGGCGATCCATCCAGTGCCATCGATCGCTAGACCGCCGGCCGGGACTACGCAGTGGACATGCGGATGATGCTGCAGGTTCTGTCCCCAAGTGTGCAGCACACTGAGCAATCCGATGTCGGCGCCCAGGTGCTTCGGGTCGCGAGCCACTTCAAGCAGCGTCGCGGCACTGGTGCGGAAAAGCAGGTCGTAGAGCAGCCGCTTGTTCTGAAGGACCAGCGCGGATAACTCGTGCGGCAGCGTGAAGACGATATGGAAGTAGGGCACGGGAAGCAGCTCGGCGGAACGCTCGGCCAGCCACTTGGCGCGTGTGTTGCCCTGGCACTTGGGACAGTGCCGGTTGCGGCACGAGTTATAGGAGATAGCCTGATGGCCGCAGCGCAGACACTGATCGCGATGACCTCCGAGAGCCGCAGTGCGGCAACGAACGATAGCATCCATGACCTTGCGGTGCTGCCAGGCCAGATGCGATCCCTGCCGTTCCCAGAAGTTGCTGCCCGATCTGCGAATGATGTCTGCCACCTCGAGGGTGGGCCGGCTCATCGCTTCGCGCGTCTCCTGGAGTGCTTGACTTCGTTGGCCCTCGAAACATCGATGGCCTCAAGCGGACTGGCAACCGCCTGCAGATGCCGCCGCGACAAATGCAAGTAGACCGTGGTATCAGCGAGCTTGGCATGTCCGAGCAACATCTGAATCGTTCGGAGATCCGCACCGGCCTCCAGCAGGTGCGTTGCGAAGCTGTGCCGCAGTGTATGGGGTGAGACTCGTTTGGTGAGACCAGCCCTCTTCGCCGCCGCGGTTACGGCTGTCCAGACGACCTTCTCCGTGATGGGAACATCGGCGCGCCAGTTGTTCTCCATGCCTGGGAACAAATACGTCCGCGGCTTCATCCACAGCCAGTACTCTCGCAAGATCCCCAACAGCTTGGCACTCAAGGGCAAATCGCGGTCGCGACCGCCCTTGCCTTGCTGGATGTGAAGCACCATGCGCTCGCTGTCGATATCGGAGACCTTCAGCCGGCACAGCTCTGCACGACGAACCCCCGTCGCGTAGAGCGTCATGATCATCGCCCGGTGCATGAGACTGCTGGCCGAGTCGATCAGCCTGGTTACTTCTTCCTGGCTCAGAACGGTGGGCAGGCGCTTGTGGCACTTGGGAAACGGAATCTGATCGGGCAGGTAGGATCGCCCAAGCGTCTTAACGAACAGAAACCGTAGCGCTGCGGTCTGTCCTTCAATCGTGCGTGGCGAAAGCTTGCAATCGCGGAACAGATGAACCTGATACTCGCGAATATGGTCTGGTCCAAGTTGATCGGGCGACCGGCGGAAATACCTGGCGAACTCCTCCACCGCATGCATGTAGGAACGAACGGTGTTGGAAGAGTAGTTACGGCGCTGGAGCTCATCCAGCATCCTCTGGCGAAGACGGGTCACAGGAAAACCTCCTTGTGACCCACACCCTAGACCCAGCTAACGCCCGTGCCCTCCTCAACCGCAGCATCCGCCGCGCTAGCGGCTTCGTTCAAACGCCCTTGGCGTCATCAATGGCCGGTCCCGAGCTCCGGGAAAACGGGATTATAGGTGAGTTCAAGAACGCGCGCCGCGCCTGCTCGTCTTTCCAGGAGGACGATAAGCGCCGGTTTCCCTCCTGCTTTCGCCTGTTTTTCTGTACTCTTTCGAGCCATGCGCACTGTCGAGTTCGATGAACCGGAAGAAGCAAAGCCCGATCCCTTGCGGGCGATGTGCCGCCTCGCGGCGGCCATTCTGGCACAGGCCGCGGCCGATTTCATGAACTCTCGGGATCTCTATGTGGCGAGACGCGGAGCAATTTCCTTACCCCCAAAAGGAATCCGCGCTGAAGCATTTCCGCTGGACGTTGGAATGCTCTGCCGTCAATCCGGTATGGCTTCATCGGCACCTGGTTCGCGCGCGCATTCGGATCAATCCGTCGGCCGACGTTCGAATCTGCCGGAGTTGCGGCATAGCGCAGCCGGCGTCGCCGCTCCACAATCACCTGGATGTGCGTGGGCGACTGGCGAGTGCCTTGCAAAAGTGCGGCGAGGAGACGCGCCCGAGAAGGCTCACGATACGCGTAGCCAGTGCTGTTCGCAACAGAATCGGAAGAGGGTCAACGAGGCCCTCTGTACAAGCGCTTTGTGCGAAAGCCAGGGGATTTCGCGCTGGGATCTGAACGGTCCCGAGCGGCCGCCCGAGCAGAGCTTAAAAGAGGCAATCTGGCCGCGTTAAGTTCACATTGATACTTGACAGTGTCATGAGTGGAGACCCTGAAAAGCCCAGCCGCACTCCATGGAGGCTAGGCACGGATGGAAGGCTCGTTCGCATTTGTAGGAAGGGATGACGATGGAGGAGGCTCGCGCTCGTAGCCTAGTTCCGGAATGACACTATAGCCACCACGCCAACCTCGCACAGAGTCCTCACGCGGCGGCCGCACTGCAGCCTCCTGTTCATGCGGTCCTGGTGCGAGCGTGTGTAGAATTGTCCGTCGCGGACGTCCGGCATCACGCGAACCGAGTGGGGAATGAAATAGGTCGTTCTCCTTTCCACCAGGATGGTGTTGAGGCTGCGTCCGGGGTGGTTCACCTCGCTGACGAAAGACCAATCCGTGACGGGCGTAGTCACAAGCTGGCCTTTTAACCACAAGCCGGGACGGGCGATCACGTGGTGGGCGCGAAGCTCGTTCAGGTCGAGGTATTGCGGCTCGAGACCAGTCCTGCTGAGCGTGAAAAGGGCCACGGCCAGGATAACTACGACGAGCACTATGCCAACTTTTAATATTTTCATCTTTGTACTGCCGCTTAGCCAAGGTTGTTAGCAGTGATGCTATATCAGCGACCCCCGGGCGGCGAAAAGCTGGTGAGTACACTTCAGGCGGACGAAGACCGAAGTCGATCGAATTCGAGATTGCAAAGCCCCGGATCTACGTCTTCGTCAGTTCGCGATAGACAATCGCGGTAAAGTCGGCAATGTTCGGGCCACGGCCAGGACGGGCTGCCGGCGGGGTCTCATTGAGAGCTTGCCTTACCTCATCCAAGGACTTGCCTTGAGCGGCCAAAGCCTTGATCTGATCGCGCCGCGCTATTGTGTCCGCCAGCCGCTTTTGCAAATCAGCTCTGGTCTGCACACTGCCATGACCGGGAACGAATGTCACGGCGTCGGTGGCGAGAATTCCATTCATTGTGGTGATCCAGCCTTCGCTGGATCCATTCGGATGCAGCAGCGGATAAGGCGACTGGGTGGCGACGATATCGCCGGTGAACATGATCTTGTCATCCGGGAGGTAGACCATCAAATCGCCGTCGGTATGCGCGGGAGCGAAGTGAAGCAGCCGCAAATGCACCCCATCAATCGTTATATTTTCCCTGTCCTTGGTAACGGTTCGGGTAGGCATATGGTCCGCGAGAGCAGCTCCCGCCGGTGTATCCACAGCTGCCTGCATTTCCTTCGCGCAATTTGCTTGGGCAATGATCGTTATGCCCTTGGGGAAAGAAGCCAGCCCGTTCACGTGGTCTATATCGCTATGCGTAAGAAGGACCGTGGTGATAGGCTTTGGCGTGATTTTGGCGACATCGGCAACCAACTCCGCTCCCGCAGCCGCGGTTGTCTTGGTGTTAACGACGATCACGCCCTTATTTCCGACAATGACGGCCGAGTTTCCTCCAGCTCCTTCTACCCAGGAAATGTTCGGTTTCAGTTGATGGACTACGAGCGGTTGCGGTGCTCTCCCGCCACCGCCCGGTCCCTGTTGCGCCGAGACCGTTGTCGCAGCCGCACTCAGGACCAACAATGCGAGTCCGCAGATTGACTTCGCACCACGCTTACTATCGGGCATTGTCTCCTCCTCACGCAAACGCAAAATTGATGAACCACCGCGTATCAACTTGTCGAATGACTTCTCCGTAAGTGAGTTCTTCGAATATGTCTGTGCTATTGAATCCCTCACGCTTGGTCTGGAACAAGTACTCGTGCCTACGGCAGATCGGTCCGCAGCGCTTCATTATGACATGTCCGCCTTTGGCCGATTGCGTTTGCCTGTAGGGCGAACGCAGCCAGGTATGCGTCAGTCCAGACGTTCTGACCTTCTGAAATCTGCTCCGCCAATCGTCGCCATTTACATGCCGGTCGGAAGTGAGCGCGATCCAGATGTTGACATCAGGCAGTCCCTCATCTTCCCAGCTCGGGAACTGCCACCACAAGAATGCAGCATAACTCGCCAAGACTCTCAATTGACTGACAGCTTTGACGACATGTACGCTCGGCACGCCATTGATAACTGAGTATTAAAGTTCATGTAGTCATTTTATGAGAGGCGGTTCGTCTTGAGAAAGATCTGTCTTGCCATAATAGTTTGTCTGATCCTGTTAGTGGGTCACTCTGCGTTCGCTCAGGAAGCCGGCACGATTGCTGGAAGGGTGACGGACAAGTCGGGAGCGGTCATTCCTCACGCGAACATCACGATTACAAATAACGCTCTCGGCGTCTCGCGAGCCACTGTAACGAATGATGATGGGTTGTTTAGCGCTCCATCGCTGCAGCCGGGTGATTACCAGGTGCATGTCGAAGCTCAGGGCTTTAGTGTGCTCGACCAGGCCGCGACGGTTACAGCAGGCGCGACGACTACCTTGACTCTAGGGCTGTCGCCTGGCACGACACAGCAGACGGTAACGGTGAATGCTTCTGTGGCGCCGCAAATCGACTACGAGACTCAGACCGTACAGGGGCTCGTCAACCGCGCCACCGTTCAGAGCCTTCCGCTCAACGGTCGGAACATGATCCAGTTGGCTACTCTTCAACCAGGCATAACGGTGGCGGCGGCATCGACTGGGGTCTTCAACGCGCAGTTTTCGATCCAATATTTGGGGGAGAACAACCGGGCGTACATAACGATCGATGGCGGGAGCATCGTCGATAGCGTAGAAGGGTCGGGGGCCTCCGCGATGAACTTCTCGACCGAGATCGTTCAGGAGTTCCAGAGCGCCTCGGTGAACTTCGACCTCAGTACTGGCCTTACCGCGGCAGGTTCGATGAACGTGGTTGCGCGGAGCGGGACCAACAGCCTCCACGGTTCTGTCTACAACTTCTTCCGCGACCACTATATGGCTGCGTATCCGGTCTTGCATCGCAGCACGCTTGACCCCAACCCATATTTCCAGCGTGAGAATCCCGGCGTAGTGATTGGTGAACCGGTAACGAAGTGGGGCAAGGATAAAGCCTTCTTCTTCTTTAACTACGAGCGCTTCAACCAGACGCAAGCGATTCAAGTACAACCGGACCTGCCCTCGATCGCAGGTCTGGAGAGCACTTTCAGCAGTCCTTATGCCGATAAGATGATAACGGCCCGCTTTGACTACACTTTGAACGATAAGGAGAGCACGTTCCTGAGGTACTCTCACGACGGCAACAACGGGCTCGGGCAACAGGCCGGGGCACCCGAACCCTCCTACTGGACGGACAACGTGAATTGGGCCGACCAGCTAGTGTTTGGCGTAACCAGTGTTCTGAAGCCGAACATAGTAAACGAATTCAAGGCCGCAGGGTGGGAGTGGCGCCGGGCAAACACTCCACCCCCGGCGAGCAGTTGCACGGGTGCATGTGTCGGATATGGTCTGCCAGGGATGTCAGGACTCCTGGGCTCTTCCGCTGGGTTCGTTTTCGGCAACAATCCCATCACGCCGCAGATCGGCATCCAGCATCGATGGCAATTGATAGATGGCGTATCGTGGCAAAAGGGAAGTCACCGCATTCGTTTCGGCGGGCAGTTTTACCAGGACGAAGCACCGATTGCGTGGGGCTTTGACTCGCCCGCGGATGAGGAAGCGGTCTCTCCGGAATATATTAAAGCCAATGTGCCGGCTGCTATTGTTTCGACATACTTCTCCACTCTGCCCGTTACCGTCAATGGGACCAATATAACGAATCTACCGTTCATCGGCCTGCAGCCCACATCGAGTACTGGCGGTATCGGCATAGGGTCAGCAAACAATCCGGGGGTTTATGAGCCGGGCGGGTACGCGAACAACCAACCGCAGGGCTATATTCAGGATCTTTGGCAGGTGCGTCCCAACATAACGCTAAACGTGGGCTTGGGGGCTAGCTACGAAGGCGGTCTCTTTAACACCAATGTGCCGAAGCCAGCGTTCCTCGAGCCGATTTACGGCTCGAATCTTCAGGGTACCAGGACCAACGGTGTGCAGTGGTCGCCGCAGGCCAGCGATTCATGGGCTGTCGGAAGCAACCGGAAGACAGTGATCAACCTTGGCGGCGGACTCTTCTGGGACAGGCAGCCTCTGTTCCAGCGCTGGCAGGACCGCAGCGCCATCACACCGCTCGGTAACGGGCGGCTGACGGCGTCAAGTAATATCCTGACGAACCCCTTCCCGAACATCGTTGAAGTAGTCAAGGGGCAGGCTGTCCCGATCCCGATTGGCGGCTCCATCCCTCTCGGAGCCATCACCAACGTGACGATCGCTCAGTTCGTTCAGATGATTGACACACAAATTCCAGGTCTGGTTCAGGCGTTTGCACCGACAGCACAAACGAGCGGACCGATCACCGTGGCCGCGATTGACGTCCTCAAAACCGGTGCTCAGCTCTATCCTCATTCATTTCCACTGCCACGCAGCTATCAAGTACAGGGAGGCGTGCAGCAGGATCTCGGATTCGGAATGGTGCTTACGGCGAACTATGCACGGAAGGTGACGACCGAGCAGGAGATAGGCGAGGAAGATCTCAATCACTACAATGCAGTCTCCGGGCCCGTAATCCCGAAGTGCCCAACGACTAACCTCAACCCGGGTGTGGAATGCTCGAACGGGCCCATCACCTTTTGGATGGACGGCGGACGTACCGTCTACAACGGACTGCTCATGAAGCTGTCGAAGCAGCTTTCGAACCGCGTGGAGGGAACCGTGTCGTATGCTTTTGAGTCCGCGGATGGGCTTGATGGTACCAACACGGTATTCAACTTGGAGCATCCTTTCGATTCGTTCGGCCCTGAGCTCGCTCATAACAACCTCAACATCTCGGGCATCGGGCATCTGCCGTATGGTTTCGAGATAAGCCTCAACCAGTCGATCATCAGCCTGACCCCGTTTGAACCAACCATTCCAGGCGGTGATCTCACCGGCACCGGAGCCAATGCAACGTCAGAAACACACAGCGCGCTGCCAGGACTCACCTACGGCTGCTTTAACGCAGGGTGCGGAAAGGGTACGCTAAGAACCGCGGTGGCTGCCTTCAATAACGCCAATCTTACGTTTCCAAACGGTGCTCCGACCCCGAAGCTTGTGTTGCCCCCGGTTTTCAATTTTGGCGATCCGACCTATACAACCAACACACGGCTCACGAAGGTCTTCACGTACAAAGAGCGGTACAAGTTGGATCTCTACGGCGAAGTGTTCAACGTCTTTAACGATTCCAACTTGACGGGCTATGGAACGGTTCTCGATTCGTACAACTCGGCGGCGTGCGGCCCGCTGCCCGCAGGAGCGTATAGCACGTCCTGCGCAGCCCAGACTTACGCTTTCGGGAAGCCGACGCAGCGGTCAGCTCAGACGTTTGGCCAGACTGGTCCCCGTGCCGAACAGCTTGGGATGCGCATCGAGTTCTAAGCCTTAGGTCTGGAGACCTGACCCCCACCATTGGATACGAGGCAGGGCAGACCACAATCGGGTCAGGTCACTGGAAGCCGTCTCATAAACCCCCAAAAGTAGCTGGTGATTCGAAGAGTGAAATCTGCCATAGAAGCGGGTTTCATGTACTCGACCGAAGCCACGAAGACATATATGAGACAGCTTCTATTTCATCCGTCGATACTCACTCGGAGTGCTTCCAGTGCACTTGCAGAATTGCGCAGTAAAATGACCCAAATTGGAGTAACCGACAGCTTGAGCAATTTCGTCGACACTCAGCCCGTCTTCAGACAGCAGCAATCTTCGCGCTTTTTCGATTCGCATCTTCACTAAATATTGGTGAGGCGCGACTCCTAAGGCGAGCTTAAAAGACTTGGCGAAATGGAACTTACTCATTCCTGCGGCGGCCGCCAATTCTGCCAAGGAAATGTCGGTATCAAAGTTCGCTTGCATAAACTCGATGCTGTTCCGCATTTGTGCGCTGTTCAAGGCGCCCGGCCGGCGCCCCCGCAAAGCCGTGGTTACGTAGTTAGCTAATATGTGAGTAGCTAACGTGTTGGTCAAAGACTCGAGATAAATCCGCGGGCTGGAAAGACCTGTCATCATTTCCGTTTCAAAGCGTGCCCCAATCCCGCGAATTAGAGGGTCTTCTATCACCACTTGGGGAATGACCTCGGGTTCGTAGAGGCCTATGAGGGCCAAAGCTTCCTCGGCCATCAGTGCGGGATCGATAGAGATCACCGTTAATTCCCCGTTAGTTCGTCTCCCACGTATAGCGCGATACGATACATTTGCCGGCGCAATAGAAATAGTTGTCCTTGTGATGGTCCGTCTAACTGTGCGGTCGGCGATCGTCACTTCGGAGTTGAAAGGTGCTTTGTGCGCGGGCAGAAATATCGTCAGGCGGGGCAAACAAACCACCACTTCCATCCTTTGCCTCGTCGAAATGCTATAGCGACAAACTTCGATACCAGGCCGCTCGAGACTAAAAGTACACAAGCCCCACAAGGCCGGCGATGACTTTCCCAGAGTCGGAGATAGGTTTGAATCTTTCATTCGCGCCATCACGTCATTTTAACCTAAGGGTACTTTAAAAAAACTACTAGTAATGTTAAGCGTTGTCCAGAGAAACTTCATTTGGTATCGTTGGTGCGCGCCCCTTTCGGATCAGCAAATGAAAGGCCCAGCTGGGCACGTAACCTGGCTAGACACCCTCCCCAAGTTCGCATGCAAAAATGCTAAGAAGTCCCCTAGGATTAGGCATCGGGCTAACCTACAGTAAATGAGCGGTGTGTTGGACGGGCTTTCGCCGTGCCACGTCGATAGCCCAGTTCTCCTAAGCGCGGAGGGTCTACCATGTTTAAGGTGATGACGGGCATCATTTTCAGCGCCGCAGCAATATTCGCGGCGTCAGTCAGTTTCGGGGCTACCCCAGACACCTCTGCGAACCCTACATTTTCAAAAGACATCGCACCCCTCCTGCAGGAGAAATGTCAAAGATGTCACAACAATAATGGGGTCGCGCCCATGCCCCTGCTGACCTACCAGCAGACGCGCCCCTACGCCAAGGAAATCGAGCGTCGCACCGGGCTTGCCTACAAGGTGGGCATCGCGCAGCGGGGTGTAATGCCACCGTGGTTTCTCGAGAGGAACATTGGCATCCAGCACTACAAGGATGATATGTCGCTGAGCGATGCCCAGATCGTAATGATTGCGAAATGGGTCGACAACGGAGCGCCGGAAGGGAACCCTGCGGATTTGCCTCCAGCCAAGGAATGGGAAGACCAAAATGCGAGGTCGACTCTTGGCCAGCCTGACCTGATCATTGCCACGCCGACAGTGGAGGTCAAAGGAGACGCGCCTGATTGGTGGGGCGAGCTGGCGTCTGCGCCTACCGGGCTGACCGAGGACCGCTACGTTAAGTCGGTCGAAATCCGCGAAATAAACGACATCACAAGAGGCCGCCCTATGGCGGATGGCAGGATGCGCATGACAGTTGGGGGCAACTACGTTTTTCACCACATGATCTATGGGGTCGAAGCGCCGGGCGATGATGCTGGGCTCAGCTTGGGTGGCTGGCCGGTCCACGAAGTCGGCCGCAACGCGGATGTCTTCCCTGCCGATGCCGGCAGGCTTATGGCAGCCCACTCCGAGGTGGTGTTTAACTCGGTCCACTTGCACTCGAATGGTCATGATGTGCATGCACATTTGCTCCTCGGGTTCAAATTCTTTCCGGTGGGGTATAAGCCCACCTATAAATACGCCCGCAGAGCACTTGGAGATGCAGTCAACATCGACATCCACGCCAACGAAGCGAACCAGCGGCTCGATGCATACCAGGTTCTTTTAGAGCCGACAGAGATCGTTTCGTTTGAGCCTCATTTTGCACGCTCCCGGCATGCGTATGTGCCTCGAATATATCTGGGGCATCGAGACGCAGACGCTGAGCTGCACGGGTTACGATCACAACTGGGTGCGCGTGTACCAATACCAGGATGACTACAGGCCGCTTCTACCGGCGGGCACGATTCTACACATCATCGCCACTATGGATAACAGCACGGATAATAAGAACCTGGCGGATCCGCAGAACTTCTCCGGTTCGGGAAACCGGTCGATTGCGAACATGTTCATTGATCTGGGGGAGAGCCTTTCCCTGACCCAGGATCAGTTCTATGCGGCGATGGCCCAGCGCCGAGTGGATCTACACTTGCGGCCGCACCAAATGGTGATCGGCTGCCCGTTGTGTTCGACTGACCCTGTGCCTCTGCCGAAGTCCCCGATGAAGAAAATGCCCACCGAAGGTGTTGGCGGACCGACAGCCTCGTTACGAGGTGTTCGAGGAAGTCAACCGGACGCGAGGTGAGAATCGGCTGCCTCTCCTGCGCCTGAAACCTAAAGGGTTTGGCCCCGGAGTTGGCGGATCTCTTGGGGCAAAGGAGATGATAGGGTGCGTAAGATCGGTTTCAGTCTGCTGTTTGCGGCGGTCGGCTTTCTGCTGGTTGCGCCGAGAGCCGTCGCGCAATTGTCGTACTCGAGCGGCCAGTCTGTCTCGCCGGCATTCGAGGGCTGGGAGCCGGAGGCCAATGGTTCCTACGACATATACTTCGGTTATATGAACGACAACTGGGAAGAGGAGCTTGACGTCCCGGTTGGGCCGGACAATAACATTGAGCCTGGGCCACCGGATCAAGGTCAGCCCACGCATCTCTATCCGCGACGCAACCGGTATGTCTTCTCGGTTAATGTCCCGAAGGATTGGGGCAACAAGGAATTGGTGTGGACACTCACCACGCACGGGAAGACGATTAAGGCCCATGGCACGCTCCGACCGGACTATCAGATCGACAATATGGTCATGACGTCCGAGACGGGCGCAATTGGGGCGGGGAGGGCCCCCAGCAATCCGGGCAAACACGGCTCCCGTAATCGAGATAGCCGGTGATTCTTCCGAACCGTGAAAGTGGGACAACCCCTTGAGTTGAAGACGCACGTCACGGACGACGGAGTTCCCGAGCGGAAAGCTGCCAGAACACTTCTTTCGCGGATCCGGCGGAGGTCTCCAAAATGAAGGATGCGCGGTTGCTGCCACCGTATGGGGCTGCGGGTAGCGTGGATAGTGCAACCGGCCTGTGGGTCGCGCTCCAGGTCTACCGCGCGGACGACGGGCCTGTATACATCAAGCCGGACCAACCCGACACGTGGGAAGACACACGTAGCGGTGCGAATTCGCAGTGGGCTCCGTTGTGGGAGCCTCCCCCTCCGCCTCCGCAGAATGATTGGACTGCGACTGCTGTGTTCGACAAACCCGGGGACTACGTGCTCCGCTGGCACGCCTCAGACGGGGCGCTCACGACCGACCACGACATCCACGTGACAGTCGTTCCTTGATGCAAGTAAGCAGCGGCCGAGGAAACAGCGGCACACGGCCAAGGGCATTTTCGAGCGGCTGCGCGATATTCGTCTACGCGTGGACGGGCCAGAGCGGTTTCGGAAATGGTGTAGACCGGAGCCATGGCCCTCAAGTCAACGTGACCAGCAGCGAGCGGTGGCCTCAGCCCGGATTTCTCACAAGAGGGAAACGGGTAGTAAAGGTTAAGAGAAAAAAGGAGTGGCAAAGGCCGCTGATTTCAAGCATAACTGCGTTGTCGAGACGTTAGTTGGATGCCAGGAAAAGGAGCGGCCTTTGATGACAGAGTGTAACCAATAAGCGTTCTGTTTTGCATCTCATTTTTCGCGCCGGGTAGAGGCTGGGTTTACCGCCGGGCGAATAGCGAGCGACGGCGGGTCGCGTCTTTAACCAAGGAGAAAAATACATGTCCAATTCTCGGCTTTTGAAAGTGTGTCTGTGGCCTGTAGCTGCGATTGTCCTCTCAGGCAGTTATTTCGCAGGGCAGGCATCGGCCCAAACCGACGGTCAGCCTTCCACCCAAAAAGGCGATTGGCCGTATTACTTTGCCGACTCCAGAGGCACGAGGTACTCGCCTCAGGATCAGATCAACGCGTCCAATTTCAACCAGCTGAGGTGGCCTGGCACTTCAAGACCGACAATCTGGGTGCGCGGCCGGAATACAAGCTCGAGGGAACGCCGCTCGAGGTCAACGGCGTGGTGTACACCACGGCCGGATCGCGCGCGATGTGATCGCGCTGAACGCCAAAACCGGCGAATTGAAATGGGTGTACAGCCTGGATGAAGGAGAGCGCGCCGTTGTTTCTCCGCGGCAGCTCTCGGGCCGCGGCGCCTCCTATTGGACCGACGGCCATGGCGACGATCGCATCCTGTATATAACAACGGGCTATCGGCTGGTCGAGCTGAATGCCAAGACCGGCCGGCCGGTCAACTCGTTCGGCAAGAATGGCATGATCGATATGAAGGTGGGGGCCTATACCGGCACCGGCCAGCAGATCGATCTGACGACAGGTGAGATTGGGCTGCACACCACACCGACGGTGGTCAAGGATGTGGTGATCGTCGGCTCCTCCTTCAAGGAAGGCGGCCAGCCGGTCACGCATAACAATACCAAGGGAATCGTCCGTGCCTGGAATGTGCGGACAGGGAAACTGCTCTGGACATTTCACACCATCCCAAAGAAGGGCGAGTTTGGCTACGATACCTGGCTGAACGGCTCGGCGGACACCAACGGCAATACGGGTGTCTGGACTGGGATCACCGTGGACACAGACCTCAGCCTCGTCTATTTGCCGGTAGAAGATCCGACCAGTGACTACTACGGCGGCGAACGGCCAGGAAATAATCTCTACGGAGACAGCTTGGTCTGCGTCAACCTCAACACAGGCAAGATGAAGTGGTACTACCAGATCGTGCATCACCCCATTTGGAACTACGATCTCTCTTCGCCGCCGATCCTCGCCGACATCACCGTCGATGGCCGCAAGATTAAGGCCGTAGCTGTGCCCAGCAAAGAAGCGTTTCTGTTCGTGTTCGACCGGGTAACGGGCAAGCCGGTGTGGCCGATCGTCGAGCGGCCGGTTCCGCAGGGCAATGTGCCGGGCGAGTGGTATTCCCCGACGCAGCCATTCCCGACCAAGCCTCCGGCTTATGCGCGTCAATACATCACGCCGGACGAGCTGATCGATTTCACGCCGGAGCTGCATGCGAAAGCACTCGAGGTGGCTAAACACTACAAGATGGGGCCCATGTTCAATCCCGAGGTGGTCAGCCAGGTGGGCGGACCAATTGCTGCGATGGGCATGTTTGGAGGCGGCGGCACGAACTGGCCCGGCGGTGGTTACGATCCTGAAAATCACATTGTCTTCGCGTATGCGTCAAACTCGATGGACACGATGGGGTTGGTCCAGCCGCCAGCGGGGTATTCGGATATTCGTTACCTCCAAGGATCTGCCGGGCAGAAATTCTCGGTTTATGAGGGTCCTGGCTACGGCTCCGCCGCAGATGCCCCGAAGGTCAGCGCCTCCCAGCAGAGGCTGAACGCCATTCTGGCCAAGGAAAACGAGAAGGCCTCTCAGGCGCCCCGCGTCGATGCGACTGTAGATGGTCTGCCACTCGTGAGACCGCCCTACGGTGTGCTCTCCGCAATCAATTTGAATAGCGGAGATCTCATGTGGGAGGTGCCGCATGGCGACACGCCGGACGCAATCCGCAATAACCCGGCGCTGAAGGGTCTTAGCATTCCCAAGACCGGCCAGCGAGGCAGCGGCGTCGGACTTCTGGTAACCAAGAGCCTGGTCATCGTGGGAGACCTTCTAGTGACGACGACGCCTGATCATCCGCGCGGGGCAATGTTGCGGGCCTACGACAAGAAGACCGGATCGCAAGTAGGAGCGGTGTGGATGCCGGCTGGTCAAAGCGGTTCCCCCATGACCTATACCGTCGATGGCAAGCAGTACATCATCGTCGCTGTGAGTGGAGGCAATTACTCGGGCGATTACATCGCCTATTGTTTGCCTTCCGCCAATTAGGGCAATTGAACCGGGTACATGCCGCCGTCATCGGCGGCATGTGCTCTTTGTTCAGCGGAATGCCGATACAACGGATATTGTTTTCGCTGGGATTTAGAATTCGTCGCTTTTGACCTAAGGAGAAAAGCACATGTCCAATTCTCGGCTTCTGAAAGTGTCATTATGGCCTGCAGCGGCGATTGTGCTCTCAGGCATTTGTTTTGAGGCACAGGCGTGGGCTCAGACCGAGGGTCGGCCGTCTCCGCAAACCGAGGGGCAGCCTTCCACCCAAAAGGGCGATTGGCCATATTACTTTGCCGACTCCAAAGGAACGAGATATTCGCCTCAGGATCAGATCAACGCATCCAATTTCAACCAGCTTGAGGTGGCCTGGCACTTCAAGACCGACAATCTGGGTACACGGCCGGAATACAAGCTCGAGGGAACGCCGCTCGAGGTCAATGGCGTGGTGTACACCACGGCTGGATCGCGGCGCGATGTGATCGCGCTGAACGCCAAAACCGGCGAGTTGAAATGGGTGTACAGCCTGGATGAAGGGGAGCGCGCCGTAGCCTCTCCGCGGCAACTATCAGGACGGGGCGTCTCCTATTGGACCGACGGTCATGGCGATGAACGCATCCTGTATATAACCACCGGCTATCGGCTGGTCGAGCTGAATGCCAAGATCGGCAGGCCGATCGATGGGTTCGGCGCCAACGGCATGGTCGATATGAAGGTGGGCGCCTATACCGGCACGGGTCAGCAGATCGATCTGACGACGGGTGAGATTGGACTGCACACCACTCCGACGGTGGTCAAGGATGTGGTGATCGTCGGCTCCGCATTCAAGGAAGGCGGCCAGCCGGAGACGCACAACAACACCAAAGGAATTGTGCGTGCCTGGAACGTGCGGACGGGGAAACTGCTCTGGACATTTCACGACATCCCCATGAAGGGCGAGTTTGGCTACGATACCTGGCTGAATGGCTCGGCGGATACCAATGGCAATACCGGTGTATGGACTGGAATCACCGTGGATACAGACCTCAACCTCGTCTATTTGCCGGTAGAAGATCCGACCAGTGACTACTACGGTGGCGAACGGCCAGGAAATAATCTCTTCGGAGACAGCCTGGTCTGCGTCGATCTCTACACAGGCAAGATGAAGTGGTACTACCAAATCGTGCATCATCCCCTTTGGGATTACGATCTCTCTTCGCCGCCGATTCTCGCCGACATTACCGTCGATGGCCGCACGATCAAGGCCCTAGCCCTGCCCAGCAAAGAAGCGTTCCTGTATGTATTTGACCGGGTAACGGGCAAGCCGGTGTGGCCGATTGATGAGCGGCCGGTTCCGCAAGGCAATGTGCCAGGCGAGTGGTATTCCCCGACGCAGCCGTTTCCGACCAAGCCCCGGCTTATGCGCGTCAGAACATCACGCCGGACGAGCTGATTGACTTCACGCCGGAGCTGCACGCGAAAGCACTCGAAGTGGCTAAACACTACAAGATGGGGCCCATGTTCAATCCCGAGGTTGTCAGCCAGGTCGGCGGCCCAATTGCTGCGATGGGCATGTCAACAGGCGGCGGCGGCACGAACTGGCCCGGCGGTGGTTACGATCCTGAAAACCACATCGTCTTCGCGCAGGCATCAAACTCGGTGGGTACGCTGGGATTGGTTCAGCCGCCGGCGGGGTACGGGGATATTCGATATCTTGCCGGAAGGGCTGGCGAGGCTTTCAGAGTGGATGAAGGTCCTGGATACGGCACCGCCTCGGATGCCCCGAAGGTCAGCGCCTCCCAGCAGAGGCTGAACGCCATTCTGGCCAAGGAAAACGAGAAGGCCTCTCAGGCGCCCCGCGTCGGGACGACTGTAGATGGCCTGCCGCTCGTGAAACCTCCCTATGGTGTGCTCTCCGCAATCAATTTGGATAGCGGAGATCTCATGTGGGAGGTGCCGCATGGCGACACGCCGGACGCAATCCGCAATAGCCCGGCACTGAAGGGCCTCAATATTCCCAAGACCGGCCAGCCAGGCAACGTCGGACTCGTGGTGACCAAGAGCTTGGTTATCGTGGGAGATCCTCAAGTCACAACGACGCCTGAGCATCCGCGCGGGGCAATGTTGCGGGCCTATGACAAGAGGACCGGAGCGCAAGTAGGAGCGGTGTGGATGCCGGCTGGCCAAAGCGGTTCCCCTATGACTTACTTTGTCGATGGCAAGCAGTACATCATCGTTGCCGTGAGCGGAGGCAACTACTCGGGCGATTACATCGCCTATAGCCTGCCTTCCGGTAATTAGAGCATTGCTCCTGCTGTGGTGTGGCGGAGAGCAGCTACGTGCAGCCATCCTTTCACTGCGGCACGCAGAGTCCGCGCGCCGGGGACCCCGATTCGATGGAATGGCTGGGTAGAGTGTGTTTCATAATCCTCCGATCTTTCTTATACCTCGGGCGACGGCCGCTACCAAGGCGAGTCTCGCGCGGCGTCAAGAAGCCCCGAACCTATAGGAGCCGCGAGCGTATCTATGAAACACAGTCTAAAATCCCGTACTTCGCTCTAAGCCGTGAAGAGAAATACTCCGGCAAGGGAAATACTCAAGAGAAACACTCTAGGAGCTTGTTGAAAAACGGCTCGACAGCATAATCAGCGAACAAGAAACAACGCCTGCAGCAGGTGTTTTTCCCTGATGGTGTGACCTACACCAGCGAAGGATTTGGAACCGCAGCAAGTAATAGCTTTTTCAGCGTGTTCCGGGAGTTTGGAGCAGAAAAAGCAAGCTTGGCGTCCCACCCGAGTTGGAGTTGGAACCGGATCGAAGGCTGGCTGCAAAGTGTGGACTCGCTGCGCCAAAGCTATGGAATCCAAGCGGCCTGAGCCCCAAAAGCTGAATAAAGGCGTTATTTGGCCCTGAATGCGGGGCCTCCTGGACCTCCCGCGCGGGTTTGGAACACATTCCAGAACGGGAGATGTGCCTTGAAGGCGTGCCGATTCCGAATTGCGCCAATACGAGTGCTATGCTTTGCCCCATGACAGACGAACAAAAACTAATCTTCGATTGGATCGGCAACCTTCCTGTTGCCGTGCCGAACTGGGATGAGCGACTGCCCAAAATGTATCAAGAATGCAACGCGAAGTGGTTTGATGATTCTTTGCCCGCCCTTGGCGAAGACTTTGTGTGCGAGTTCTGCGAGATGCCACGGAATACCGCTGGGATCTTCATCGACACGAAGAAGGCAGAAGCTCAGTCCACAGCCGAGACCAGAATCCGGTCCGGAATACGAATCAATGCCGCACTGCAAGTTCTGCCGGATCACGTCAAGATCGCCCTGCTCCACGAAATGATCCACGCCAGCGGGATTGATGGGCACCGAGAACAATTCAATTTGGAAATCTCGCGACTGTTGTGCGCTGGAGCATACAAGGAACTGCTGTAAATGAGTGGAAACCGCAATGTATTGTTGTCCGAATTGCTTTGCTCACCGATGGGTTAAATCCTTTGTGGAGAACCATAGCAAAATCACAGGTAAGTGCGACTTCTGTGAGGCGGAAGAAGTGCCTCTTCTTTGTACTGACGACCTGGCGCAGCCTTTTCTGAATCTCCTTTCGATGTACATGATTGCAGATACCTGCGAGAGTGGTGAATCGCTTCTGAGCCTTATCCAATGGCACTGGGAGGTCTTCGATGATGGCCTCCTTGAAGACAGACAGGCTGCTCTCCTCGAAGCGATTGCGAACTATAACTGGGACGACGATGACGGTGAACCATTGCTCGATGCAACTGAGCTGTACATGCCGCGATCTAGGCAGTCTTTTCATGAAACGCATAGAGAAAGGTGGGAGCGGTTTTGTTCCGATGTTCGTGATGACCCGCAAACGCTGATACCCTTCGACGAGTTTATTGCGGAAGAGCTTGCGGAGTCCGAGGAGAGACTGGCGATGGGCACTGTCCTCTATCGAGCGAGGCTTGGGTTCGCGGTTGATGAAAACGCTGAGCGGCTTCCTTGGAGCGGAAACGAAATAGGCGCTCCGCCTCTAGACAAGGCCACCGCCGGAAGAGCGAACGCAGAGGGGCGAGTTGTGCTTTACGCCGCTGACCAGGAAAAGACTGCGGTTTCGGAAGTACGGCCCGCTCTAGGTTTCTATGTTTCGGTTGCGGCTCTGGGTTTGAAGCGGGATTGCCGCGTACTAGATCTCACAAAGGAGCTTTCGGAACTCAATCCATTCGTCCGTGAAAGCATCGGCTGGCATGTTGAAGTTCGTGGTTTGTTGAACAGTTTAGGTGAAGAGATGGCGCGTCCTTTAGAGAGGGGCGACGATAAGATGCTCTACGTTCCGTGTCAACGATTGGCGGAGTATATCCACGAAAATGGGTATGACGGCATTCGCTACCCTAGTGCGCTCAATCCAGGCGGTAGCAGTATCGTGTTCTTCGACGCATCGGTTGCGGAGGTCGAGAAATCTAAACTCGTCAAAATCACGGAAGTTAATGTTGAGTATGAGCTTGATGGGCAGCACGTGTGCGAGCCGGGTAACCGATGACCGCAGTTGGAGATCACACTGGCAGGGCAGCTCCACAAGGGGGACAGTGATGCGTAGATCGATCGTATTGATATCTATATTCGCGCTTAGTCTTGCCGCGATACTTCCCATCGCATGGGCTCAAACGGCAAGAAAAACCTTGGACATCTATGTGTTGGACATGGAGGGCGGTAACTCGACGCTCTTTGTGACGCCGTCCGGTCAATCTGTGCTGATTGATACGGGAAACGTGGGGGCGGCGCGGTCAGAGATGCCGGCCGGATCATGGCTGCCATGAAAGATGCCGGCCTCACGCAGATCGACTATCTGATCACCACGCATTGGCACGGCGATCATTTCGGTGGCATGGCCGAATTGTCCTCCCATGTTCCGATCCGGAATTTTATCGACCACGGCCCGAACGTTCAACAACCGAACCTCAGCGCGGAAGCTTTTCTGAAGACGACGTACCCCGAGGTCTACAGCAAAGGCAATCACAGGGTCGCAAAGCC
The DNA here is from genome assembly GCA_963746665.1 of uncultured Acidobacteriaceae bacterium. Classification (GTDB taxonomy): domain Bacteria; phylum Acidobacteriota; class Terriglobia; order Terriglobales; family Acidobacteriaceae; genus PALSA-350. Next base: position 169,993 of record CAVVBW010000005.1, read on the forward strand.
CGGCGATACGATTCCATTGACGGATGTCAACTGGCGGCTGGTAAGTTCAGCCGGCGCGGTGATCAAAATGCCGCTTCCTGGCGCGGGCGCTCCGAATCCATACTGTGCAAGTTTTCAGCCTAATAATGACGATGGCGGGTTGGAAAATGCCATGTCTGTCGGGAGCGTCGTCACATTCGGGAATTTTCGCGTAGCACATCTAGGCGACCTGACCTGGAACAGGGAACACGACCTGATGTGCCCGATCAACCGTATTGGCACAGTTGACCTGTGGATAGTTTCGCACCACGGTCAGCCGATGTCGGATTCCCCTCAGCTCGTTTGGGCGATTCACCCGCGGGTAGCGATCCTGAACAACGGCACTCGCAAAGGCGGACAGCCCAGCGTAATGAAGATCATATTCTCATCACCGGGCCTTGAGGACCTGTGGCAGCTACATTTTTCGCTGCTTAGCGGACAGGAGTACACCGTACCGGGAATGTTCATCGCCAACACTCCCGACGATCAGCCGGCGAGCATGCCGATTGCCCCAATGACTGCCCCGCAGCCAGGACCGGGCACTCCTCCTCCGCCGGCCCACAACGGGACCTCGTATTGGATCAAGGTGTCCGCGCAGAGGGATGGCACCTTCACCGTAACAAACGCCCGAAATGGCTTCAGCAAGACGTACAAGGCGATTTCCCGGAGTCATTGAGAAGGCGCGGTGCGGTTCACCCATTGCCGCCGCCGCTGTGCGTAGAATTCTCCGGGAACCACCATTGACGATATGCGAATGCTGTCGAGGAGATTGCGATGTCCCGTGCAAACCGAGGAAGTCTACTAGAAATGCCAAGAAACTTACTCCGGAAGGAATGTATGCGGACAGACAGGAGCGGCAAGGAAACGGCAAACGGATACGAACGAGTTGGGATTTCTCTTTGTGAAAGCACTGCGCGCAGGTGAAGATGCGCTCTATCCATAGGCAACGTAAATCCGTTTCGGAGCCCTTAGCTCTGACTTTTGTAAATGCGTTCGTTGTGGTAGCAGATAAATTGTTCGTCTATGACATGTCCTGGGGCACAGGTAAGGTTTCCAGTAGAGAGAGGGATCACGCCATAATCCAATTCAACGTGATGATTCGGGCAAACGCACAGGATATTACCCATCGAATCAGGCCCTGCGTGCGGCGCTTCCAATGGTTTTATGTGGTGTCCTTCTGCATACCTCAAACCGTCTGGAAGGACAATGCTGTGGGAGCATATCTGACATTTCGAGCCGTGCAGTTTCTTCACCTTTTGCGCCAACGCGGTGTCCCTGATGACACGGTCCACTGTAACTTTCTCCCTTCCCGGAGACCCAGGAGCAAGCGCAGTATCGCTGTTGGGCGTCGAATGGTCAGATTTAGGCGCGCCTGGGAGAACAACTACCACCGGCACTATTACGCGGACAACCGCCGGAAGTATTGCGCGGCCGATTTCGCGGCGGGAAACGGGAAGGTCGAGGATCAGCGGCAGGCTTAGGCGCCGGCCCCGAAATTTCCGATGATGATTTTCGAACCCGAGACGACGTGGTCAACGTAGTCGCTCCACCATTGCAGCATGCGTTTCCGCTCGGCAGAGTGCTGGGCGCGGTTGTATGTGCCTTTCACCCCGGCGACGCTGTGATTCAATGCCTTCTCAATGACGTCGCTAGAAAAGCCGCCGTTCTCATGCAACAACGTGCTGGCGGTGCGCCTCGAGTCGTGAATCGTGAACTTCTGCACATTTGCGAACGACAGTCTCGTCAAGGCATTGTTCAGGCTGTTGTGCGCCAACGTTGAGCGGATGCTGCCGCGCCCGGGCAAAACCAGTTCCGAATCGCCAGCCAAGGTCTTGAGCTCGCGAAAGCAATCAGCCGCCTGGCTACTCAGATATACGATGTGCGGCTTCCCGGTCTTCGAATTCGCCGCGGGGATGGACCACTCGCCGGTATCAAAGCTCACGTACTCCCAACGCGCTTTCAACAGTTCCGACTTGCGCACCAGAGTCAGGAGAATGATGCGTAGGGCGAGCTTGAATGCGTCCTGCAGGCCCGAGTCATCGACGGTGCGGAGGTAGATCCTGAGCTCTTGTGGCGTCAGGTAGCGCTCGCGCCGGACCGCCCGGCCGATGTATCTCGCTTTGAGTGCGGCGGCCGGGTTCGCTGCCACCAACCCTAACTCGACCGCATAGTCGAACATTCTTTTGAATGCTGCGCGAAGAGCGATCGCCGAGGCAACTTTGCCTTCGTCTCGCTTGCGATAGATGAGCGTTTGAATGTCGGCGGTGGTGATGTCTTTGAGCAACTTATTTCCAAGCGCCGGGTAGAGCACTTTTTCGAGCGACCGTCGAACGTTATCGGAATTCTTCCACCGAGGAGTCACTTGTTCCCGAAAGTAGCGTTCACCGAACTGCCGGACTGTCGGATTGGTGTTGACGCTCGTTCGAGCAAGCTTCTTCTCCGCGGCCGGTGACTTGCCCGCGGCAACCTGAACTGCCTTTGCGTCGCGCGCGGCGCGGGCCGCCTTCAGAGATAAGTCGGGGTACTGTCCAAGCGTGATTTTTTCTTGTTTCCCGTTCAATCGATATCTGAAGAACCAGGTCGTAATTCCGGAGGGGAGAATGTCCAAACTGAGCCCGTTGCCGTCCGTTTTAAGTTGGCGCGTGAGTGGTGGGTTCGCGCGAATCGCGCGGATTGCTGCGTCGGTCAAAAGTGTCATTTTTGTCCCTTTCCGTTTACATTCTGCTTTCAGAGACTCACTGGAGACTCAAACTCGTCGTGCTTGGCAGGAGTCCGCTGTAGACACTATAAGACGCTTTTTCATGCTTTGTGCATGATTCCGAAGGGGTTCTGACGGTAGCACTAGACGGCGGTAGATTCTGCGAGATCTAAGCTTCTTTTCTGCGTAAGGAAGTAAACACCTTTGACGTGCACGTTGAAAATCTCATCGAATTGGGCTTCGGTGGTTTCGCCAAAGCCGGCATGCAGGGAATTGCCGGCGTTGTTTACCAGGTAGTCAAACCGGTCCCGCCCCCAAGCTTGCAGCATCTCGCGGACTTCAGCGACAAATCCATCGAAGGCCCGAAAGTCGCCAGTATCGAGGCGAAATCCCGCCGCCTTCCGCCCCATGGTTTCGGCCTCGCGAATGAGACTCTCGGCTTCTTTCTGATTCGTGCGATAGGTGAAGAGGATATCGACGCCGCGCCGCGCAAGATTGACGGCAGTGTTGCGGCCTAAGCCGCGACTTCCACCTGTAATGAGGGCGATCTTATTCGTCATGATTTAAACTCCTTTGTTTGTGTAGACGAACGAATAGATAATCGGAGACTATCTCCGGTTGCAAGTATTTTGTAGGCGAGCTCCTCGTTTTCATCTCATGTTCACGGAATATTCAAGGCCGCGTGGCTATCGTTTTAAACATAGAATTGACGCGCGGCGGGGCATTGACGAGAGCTGCTGCCCCACGCTCTGGAGGCCTATGAGTATCAATCGTAGACAATTTTTGCACAAAGCAGCTGGGGCAGCCTCGGCTGCGGTACTTGTTGGCGCCGCTGGATCTCAGACCGCCGCCAGCCAGCAACAGGTGTTACCCGCACCAGAAGACTCCCAGATCGATCATATCGTCGTTGTCATGATGGAAAATCGCAGCTTCGATCATCTCCTTGGATGGTTGCCTGGAGCCAATGGAACTCAGGCTGGGCTTAGCTATCTGGACGATCAAGGGGAGGCTCACCCAACATACCGGCTCACCACATTCGTAGGTTGTTCTCATCCGGATCCGGACCACTCCTATGCGGGAGGAAGAAGCGAATACGACGATGGAAAGATGGATGGTTGGCTTCGCACGACCACCAACGACGTCTTCAGCATCGGCTATTACGAGGAAGCCGACCTGCCTTTCTTCAGTGCCTTAGCGCGCAACTTTACCACGCTCGACAACTACTTTCCCTCGATCCTCGCCTCTACCTTTCCCAACCGCGTCTTCCAACATGCTGCGCAGACCGATCGTCTGTCCAACACACTTGATATTTCTACATTGCCGACGATTTGGGATAGTCTTGCGGCTGCGGGGATACCTCACAAGTATTACTACTCAAACGTTCCATTTCTTGCGCTCTGGGGAACGAAGTATTTGGGCATCTCCGCCCTCTATGCTGATTTCTTGCTGGATGCCGCGACGGGAAACCTTCCGGCTGTGTCCTTTCTCGATCCCAGGTTCACGATTCTCGACGACGGTCTAGGCAATGACGATCACCCGCACGCCGATTTGCGCGCCGGCGAAGCATTTCTAGGACAGGTATATAAAGCGCTTACATCCGGACCCGGATGGAAGAACACCGTGTTGATCGTGAATCGCGATGAGTGGGGTGGCTTTTACGACACGGTGACTCCGCCGCGAGTGATCGCTCCGAACGATGTCGACACGGACCTTGTGTACGGCAAGGCACTTCTAGGATGCCGGGTGCCGGTTGTGGTGGTTTCCCCGTTCACGCGCGGAAACCCGGTGACGCCACAGGTCAATTCGCTGATTTACGACCACACTTCCGTACTTAAGTTGATCGAGTGGCGATACAACCTGCCGCCGCTGACCAGCCGCGACGCATCGGATCAAGTCGGGAATCTGGCCTCGGCGTTGAACTTCGCGACGCCCAACCTTACGGTTCCTTCGCTGCCAGTGGTGCCTGCTCCTCTGCCAACGCCGTGTGGGCTGTTTGAGCTGGGGAGCCAGGTGGATAACGAAAGCTACGATTTCTACAAGCTGCTCATCTCTGATCTGGTATCGGAGTGGAAAACAATCACCTAATGATTCGCCGGATTGATGGGACGTATGGAGGGTGTTGCATCGGTTTTGCCGTCCCCGGCATCCAAGCGCACCATGGAGGCAATTCACTCGCGGCTAAATTGAAGGCTCAAGATGAACGATCAGCAAAAGAATTCTGGAGTGCGAGATCAAGAGATCCGTGCGGCACTCGATCAGCATTGGGCGGCGTCCGATGCCAACGATTTTGAAACGGAGCACCTCATCTATCACGAGGATGCGGTGCTGGAATATCCGCAGTCAGGCGAGCGAACCCGCGGTCGACGCAACATACAGGGCCAACGCGCTAGTCAGCCGAGTAAAAAACGGTTCAGTATCCGGCGAATCATTGGCGGCGGTGATCTTTGGGTAACCGAATTCATCCTCACATATGACGGCAAGCCCTCCTACACCGTGAGCATCATGGAGTTCACGGGCGTCAAGATTGCGCGGGAAACACAGTATTTTGCGGATCCCTTCGTGGCTCCCGCTTCGCGCGCTCAATGGGTCGAACGGATGGACACATAACCTCGAGGCGCGAGAATTCACTAGCGAGGGACTGTTACAGCAGATCTTCGATGAGGGGACAAGAAGTGGATTGGAAACGGTTGGTCCAGTTTGCGCTGTTGGGTAGCAGCGATTTGGAACAATATGCCATCCTGCTGGTACGGGTTTCGCTCGGGCTGTTCTTCGCCATCTCCGGGGCAAACAAATTGTTTGTCGCCGGCCGCGCGCAAACTATGTACGAAACGCTCGTTGAGGCCAAAGTCCCGTTTCCCCATTTAATGACTTATTTCGTGTCGGGTGTCGAGTTCGTTGGCGGATCCTTGTTGGCCGTGGGGTTTATTTCGAGCCTGGCCTGCGTGGCTTTATTGGTCGATATGCTTGCCGCCATCCTGACCACCAAGCTTTCGGCTATGCCTAAAGGGCTTTCGCCTCTTAACTGGCTCGGCGATTTCCTCTACCTTCCGGAAGTCCTGTACGTGCTCTTCTTTATCTGGCTGATCTGCTTTGGTCCGGGAAAGTTCAGCGTCGATTACTGGCTCGCCGGCAAGTTATAGGGGTGATCGATCGACCAAGCAGCTAGCCGGACGCTGGACCCCAGACGCTGGACTTCGACGAGGCATGAATGCCCCGATTGCTTTCAATAAATGTCGGTCTTCCACGCGACGTGACATGGAACGGTAAGACTGTGCGCACCGCGATCTGGAAAAGTCCAGTTGAAGGACGGCGAATGGTGCGCAAGCTCAATATCGTTGGCGACGCCCAAGGCGATCTCGCCGGTCACGGTGGGGAGCAGCGCGCCGTTTTTGTTTATCAGACGGACTCCTATCGCTACTGGGAAGGCTTTCTCGGGCGTAATGACTTCACGTTCGGCCAGTTCGGAGAAAACTTCACTGTTGAGCAACTTCCCGATAACGAAGTCTGCGTTGGCGATCGCTACCGCATCGGCGGCGCGATATTTGAAGTGACAGCGCCGCGCGTAACATGCTTCCGCGTCGGCATTCGCATGAATGAACCTCGGATGGCGGCCCTGCTCGTGGCACATCACAGACCAGGATTCTACTTTCGCGTCTTGCAGGAAGGAGAAGTTGGGGCGGGCGACGACATTGTAAAAATTACTGACGGTCCCGAGCGAATGAGTGTGGCCGAGGTTGACGCCCTCCTGTATTTGCCAGTACATTTTCGCGAGCAACTCGAACGCGCTCTGCGGATTCCTGCACTTAGCAAAGGTTGGCAGGGTTCGTTCCAAGCAATGTTGCAGCAAGACCTGAGCCCGCAAACTGCGGTGGGCAATCCGGGACTCGCCGATGAGGAACAAGCGCCAGCGTGGCCCGGCTTTCGACAGATGCGACTCGCGAATATTCATAAGGAAAGCGATAGCGTAACTTCCTTCATTCTGAAGCCAATCGATGGGCAGCCTCTCTCTCTCTTCCAGGCGGGTCAATTTGTTGTTTTGCGCTTGCATCTCGACCCGGAGAAACCGCCGGTACTTCGCAGCTATTCGCTATCTGATCTGCCGGTAGCCGACCACTTCCGCATCAGCGTCAAAAGCGAATTGAATGGGATTGGAAGTGGGTTCCTGTCGAACCGTGCGCGAGAAGGCGATCTACTGGATGTCAGTGCGCCGCGCGGTAGCTTTACTCTGCGTCCCGGCCAGAGTCCCGTGGTTCTCGTGAGCGCTGGAGTGGGCGCAACGCCCGTGATGTCGATGCTGCACTCGCTCGCTGCTGAAAGATCGCAACGGGAGATTTGGTGGATCTATGGAGCGCGCAATCGTGTCGACCATCCATTTGCGGAAGAATCGCGTTCATTGCTGAAACAGCTCTCTCGCGGACGAGGGTACATCGTGTACAGTAGGCCCGCTGCAATCGACCAGGTCGGGGCAGACTTCGATGCTCCCGGGCGCATTGACACGGCTTTGCTCAAGAGAATTGGCGTGTCGCAGGGGAGTGACTTCTATCTGTGCGGCCCCTCTGCCTTCTTGCAGAATATGCGCGATGAGCTGCGAGACTGGGGTGTGCTCGCTGGCAATGTGCGTACGGAAATCTTCGGTGCTCTTGAGGGTATTACACCTGGTATGGCGCGGATGGATCACACTCCTCACCTGCCACAAGGGCCGCCCGGATCTGGCCCCGCGGTCTCATTCGCGCGTAGCGGGATTACCGCCGCTTGGGATCCGGGATTCGGGAGCTTGCTTGAACTGGCGGAAGCGTGCGATGTTCCGGTCAGATGGTCGTGCCGGACTGGAGTTTGTCATACCTGCGTGACTGGTCTGATTGGCGGATCGATTAATTATAACCCTGAGCCGCTGGAGAGGCCCGCTCCCGGAAACGTGCTCGTATGCTGTTCCCAGCCAAACGCGGGCGGCGTCACTCTGGATCTATAAGAGGAGTCGAATCATGCGTTCTGATATTGTGCCCGGAGGCATTTTCCCCGACTATGAACTGCCCGATCACACGGGCAAAGTACGCAAGCTCAGCGAGCTACAGGGTGACGATCCGCTAATCCTCACGCTCTCGCGCGGCCACTATTGCCCAAAGGAACACCAGCAGCATTTGGAACTCGCCGCCTTCTACCCGAAGATCGCAGTGGCCTACACTCAGATCGCCACGATCTCGACCGACGATCACCATACTCTGCAAGAATTCCGTGCGTCACTCGGAGCCCAGTGGACATTCCTCTCGGACCCCGGCCGAACGGTTCAGAAGGATCTCGACATCCAGGAGTACACCGACCCCGACAACAATCCAATGATCCCGCATACGCTCGTGCTCAAGCCGGGCCTCGTGATCTACAGCATCTATAACGGCTACTGGTTCTGGGGCCGTCCGTCGGTCGTCGATCTTTGGCACGACCTGCGCGTCGTGACGAGTGAAATCCGTCCAGACTGGGATCTGAGTTCCCCTGGACTCCGCGAGGCATGGAAGGCGGGTGATTTCTCCCGTTTCCATGGATGGAACAAGCAGGCTGCCGCAGGTTCTTGACGAGCATGAATGACACAGTGAGGCAGTGTTCATTGAGAGCAACGGCCTGAACCTTTTGCCGCCGGCAGGGCGCTTCCCGCCATCATTGCGGTCATCACATCTCTTCTGTTCGTCATCGAACCCTCTTCCTCCCGCTGTTGCAACGTGGGCATCCTATCTAAAGACGGTCATGCATGGGCGCCCCCTAGCAGGCTGCGGAAAAATGCGCCGAAGCAACGAGCGAGGCGCTAACGGATGTGTGGGCCGGCAATGAGGCACGCTAGATCTTGTATGCTCAACTGTCCACTCACTCGTTTTTCCGCAGCCTGCTAAGCGCCGCCATCACCAAAGATGACGGCATGTTCGTTTCCGACGGTGGCTCCCGCACGTCACGAACGTCGGCAAGGGCACGATCGAATTCCTGATACGGAAGGTTAAGAACATGAGCGATCATGGAGAGGAAAAATCCCTACTTGACCACCCCTCACGGCGCAATTTTCTCGGCCTGAGTTCGGCGGCAATCGCAACTGCTGCCTTCGCTGGTCTCTCTGCGAATGCCCAGGAGAAAGCAAGCACCCAAAAAGCAGAGCACGACCACTCGTCAAGCGATCCGGGTCAGGAGAACAAGCCTCTTCTGGCCGAAAACCCAAACTCCAATACCCCTCCGCCGACAGATCATGGCGATGTTGTGCCACTCTGGTATTCCTTCGATCTCGTCAAGAAGCGCGTCGAAGAGGGTGGGTGGACCCACGAGGTGACCGTGAGCGTCCTTCCGTCTTCCAAGGATATCGCCGGCGTCAACATGCGGCTCACAGCGGGCAGCTATCGTGAGATGCACTGGCACACAGCGGATGAGTGGTCCTACGTGCTCTATGGGAACGCCCGTGTCACTGTCATGAATCCCGACGGCACCATGTTTATTGGCGACGTGACTGAGGGTGACCTGTGGATCTCCCCGCGGGCTTCCCGCATTCCATTCAAGGACTTGGCCCAGATGGAACGGAGTTTCTTCTAGTCTTTAATCAGGGAAACTTCTCGGAAGATGGCACCATGCTTCTCTCGGAGACGGTGGCGCACATACCTGTCGAGGTGCTGGCAAAGAATACAGGCCTGGATCAGAGTGTCTTCGCTAAAACGCCCGGGGCCCCACTGTACATCTTCCCTGGTAGCCTGCCCAATTCTCTCGAGCAGGACAAGGCAGAGATCGGGGGAGAAGCGGTTGCGTCTAAGTATCAGTACACGTTTCACATGAAATCGATGGAGCCTACCAGGGCAAACAAGGGAGGCGAGGTTCGCATTGTCGACTCCCGCAACTTCCCGCCTTCGAGGCATATTGCTGCGGCTTTGGTCACTCTCAAACCCGGCGGCATGCGCGAACTCCATTGGCACCCGACCTCGTCCGAGTGGCAGTTCTACATCGCTGGCAAGGGCCGCATGACGGTGTTCTTCCCAGTCGATAATGCCAAAACTATGGACTTCAATGCCAACGATGTGGGATATGTTCCGTCGAACGCCCCGCACTATATCGAGAACACAGGCGACACGGATCTGATCTTCCTGGAAGCCTTACCATCAGAGATATTCACGGACGTATCAGTGAACCAGTGGCTCAGGCGCGTACCAAGCGAGATGCTAAAGGCGCACCTGAACATCGACAAATCGACAGCCGCGACGATCCCGGCGGAAAAGCTCATAGTCATCTAAAGTTGGTCTCTCTCTCAGGACAAGCGCTGCGTGCCCCCCAACCGTGCGCGCAGCGCTTGTTCTTTTATGTGGATCTCGGAATTGATAGCCCTCCCAGCGCTGTGTGCCCCAGATGGTCGCCACCTCCTGCCTTGCGACTTGAGCCGACGGCAGATGCGGCGCACGGGCAGCCGGTTTAAGGGGCACCCCCGGGGTGGGGAGGGGGTGCAGCGCTAGCGTACATAAAACTCCGTTTCGTGAGGTGACCCCAATAGCACCACGCTTTCGACCCGATAGACGTACCCGCGAGCCCAAATTTTGGGGATAGAACATGTCTGGACGAACGGAGAAAATCGCTTGTAGGGCACCTCATTAGTAAACAGATAGAAACGCTGACCTGACCGCTTCCATATCCTGCTGCCAGTTTTCTCGTGCAAAGGAGCCTTCTTGTGAAACCTTGCACTTTGGTCGTAGATGACGATGATGACGTGCCGCAAGTCATTACGCATGGCCCGGAAATCGTAGCTGGCTCGCATGTATTACAAGTCGGCAATGGAGTCCAGGCCATTGGATTGGCCACGCGAAACCAACCTAACGCCATTCTGCTCGATGTCATGATGACGGGCATGGATGGCCCTGCCACGCTGCATAAGCTCAAGGCAGCGCGCTCGACGCGGCATTTCGTAGTGCCGGTCGAAATGAGCTTGGAGGATCATCTGGAATGGCTAACCGAGCGGCTTTCCACGCTTGGTCGAGGACAAACGATCTCGACGGAATCATGGTTCGCAGAACAACCTTCCTCTGCCGCTCAACAGGGCTTTTTGTTGGCGCTGCTTGAAATGGCCCGGAGGGGTACGGTGCTACTGCATCAGGCGGATCACCTAGGACCGATCGTTATCGAAGTAGCGAAACCCGTGCCGGTCGCGTTTTCGCCCCGGTCCGCTTTGAGGTCGGGTATTGGGGAGCAACGGAACAGAAAACTCGCTTAAGGATTCAGGCGACCTCCTCTCTAGAGTCGGAGGGGCTCCGGAGTGGTCGTAACTCCCGCGGGAAAAGCTCATAGTCATCTAAAGTTAGGGTCTCTCCGATCTCTCTCTAGGACGAGCGCTGCGTGCCCCAACCGTGCGCGCAGCGCTTGTCCATTATGTGGAGCGGTCAAGAGACGGTCTGATATGACTCCCCGCCTGTTTGAGAAAACCGTTGAAACTGTTAGAGGTGACAGTCTCCAAGGTTTGTCAGAGCGTGTAACCATGTCTCTGGCCGTTGAGTGGTTTGTGTTCCGGACTGCTAAATCAAACGCAGTCAGTCGGGAGGTTCATGAGTCCGCTCGCTGCTGGTTTGAGCGCTCTCCTGTGCGTCTTTGGTGGCGCGCTGCTGGGTATGTTCTGTCGCAGGTGGGTGCCCGATCGACATCTTAATCCCGATTCCAAGGACGTTGTCAGGCTGGCGATGGGGCTGGTTGTAACGACGTCGGCGATAGCGCTGGGACTGCTGATCGGCTCGGCGAAGAGCTTCTTCGATACTCAAAATGCCGAAATGGCTCAGATCGCCGCAAATTACGTCCTGCTAGACCTCATCCTTGCGAATTACGGGCCGGAAGCGGCCGACGCACGTGCTACGGCGCGTGCTGAGCTGGCTCATCGTTTGGAGGAATCCGGACGATCCAGCGCCGACAAAACCTATATGACTATCAGGTCGGGGGCTCGAATGGGCGTGACGACGCTCGATACTCTCAAGGCGCTTTCTCCCAAGGACGACAATCAACGGTTCCTGAAGCAGGAATGCCTGAATCTGGAGATCCAGCTGGGCCAGACACGCTGGCTGATGTATGCACAGAGCACGGTTCCTTTTCCAAGATTTTTGCTGGTTATGCTGATCGCGTGGCTGACCGTGCTCTTCGTGAGCTTCGGGATGTTTGCTCCCCGCAACCCGTTGGTGCTGGCTGGCCTGTTCGTGTCCGCCGCGGCAGTTTGTGGTGCGGTTCTTCTGATCCTTGCGATGTACGACCCTCTAGGCGGACTGACTCGAATCTCGGATGCTCCGTTGCGTGCCGCTTTAGGGCAGCTTGAGAGATAGTGACAAGCGCTGCGTGCCCCCCAACCGTGCGCGCAGTGCTTGTCCTTTATGTGGAGCGGACAAGAGACGGGATCACTCGGTGGGTTGCGATATATCGAGATTCGGGATAGTGATCTTGTCAGCGAGACCACTGCCCAGAGCCAGATCCGCAATCCAGCGGTTCGCCATGAGGTTGAATATCTGATTGCGAAGGAAGAGCGCAAACTTCGACTTTGGTGCGAATGAACTAGCGAAGCGCAGTGCCGCTTTCTGTTTCTTGAGAACAAAGGGGCCAAATAGATTCTGATACCGCCGAAATGTTTCCGCGTAATCCCCATTCGAGCGGTGCAGTTCGCCAGCAAGAATGTACGCAGCCACCATGGCCAGTGCCGAACCTTGGCCAGCCAGCAACGAGACGCAGAACGCCGCATCGCCGATGAGGGTTACCCGTCCACGCGTCCACAATCCCTTCTGCGGGTTCATGTGTATCTGACTCACGCGATCGAAATAGAAATCGCTGGAAGATTCGAGCGCGTCGAGAATATGAGGACATTCCCATCCACTGTTTTCGAAGCGCTTGCGCAGTAGGGCTTTTTGATCGTCGACTTTGGCAGGGAAGTGCGCATCATTATCCGCAAACGTAAAGAGGAACAGCGTCCGGTTATCGCGCATGGTGAATCGCCCAACTTGCTGGCCCACCTCGGTGTAGAGGACATAGACGAGTTCATCTCTAGGCCGATATCCCTCGACTTGAAAAGCTGCGGCCTTAAAGCCGAGGTATTTCTCGAATTCGCTCTCGGAGCCAAAGGCCAATTCGCGGACTCGAGAATGAAGCCCATCCGCTCCAACGACGAGATCGAACTCCCTGACGCTGCCGCTTTTGAACCTGACGCGAACCCCTAAGTCGGATTGGTCGATGCCCTCCACGCTATCTGCAAAGATTGTTTCGACCTTGCCATCGATCTTGTTGAAGATTGACGCGGCGAGTTCCGACCGCGCAACGCTGATATAGCGGCCATTCGTCATCCGGGAGAATGCATCGACGGGGAATCCAGCCACGCGATTTCCATTCCCGCCCACAACCCTCAGTTCCTCAACCTTATAGCCCTGGCTGAGTATTTCAGGCAAAAGACCCATACGGTCGGCGATATCGTAACCCGCACCCCAAAAGTCGATAATGTAGCCGCCGGTTCGCAAGCGTGGAGCGGCTTCGATAATCGTTGGCTCAAATCCATAACGGGCCAGCCAGTACGCGAGAGTGGGTCCCGCAATTCCTGCGCCCGATATCAGAACCTTCACAAAAATTATGACGTTACGGTGTTCGTTCGAGATGTCCAGAAAGGGGATGGCCTTGTTTGGGCGAAAGCGGATGAACCGATGATGGGAAGGGGTACATAGGCAAAATTCAGACGGCAAATCGAAAGGTTACGACATAAAACCAAGTTGTGAGTTGGCAGGGCTGCCGGAAGCAATTGAATTCATGGTGGAGCTAAGCGGGATCGAACCGCTGACCTCCTCGTTGCGAACGAGGCGCTCTCCCAGCTGAGCTATAGCCCCACAAAAGGAAATAACAGGAATTATTCTATAACCTTTTGGCCTGCGCGATCCTCACCCGGACAGCCATCGCCGCACGGATTTCCAAAAAGCGCGCCGGTTGGCGCCGATTTGCGCTCATGCCGTCGCGACCGGTCGGTGCCGCCCGCGCAGCACCCCTGTCAGTCCGGAGAAAAGAGCCTCCAGATGACTGGCGGCGATTTGCCCCTGCGCCATCTGCGGCGATCCGCCGCCGCGCGCGCCGAATTCTGCGAGCGCGTCCCGCAGTGTGGCGCCGCAATCGATTCCCAGGTCACGGCTTGAGCTCACCACGACTCTGGCCGGCTCCTGCTCGGTCGAAGCCAGCATCACGCAGGTTTGCGGCAGCAATGCCGTCAGCCGGGATGCAAGTAGCTTGATATAGGCCGCGTCATGATCCGCAAACTCGCGGCGCACAAGCCTGAAGCCATTCTCGGTTGGTTCTTCGACCGCTAAGCGCGCCGCATGATAGTCCACCAACTCTTCACAAAGCTTCTGCCGTTCCTTGTGCGAGGCCTTATTCTCGCCGAGCAGCCGCTCCACAGCTTCAGGCAGTTGAATGCGGCCAACCGACAACGCCTGCGCCGCGCGGTTGAGTATGGAGAAATCCAGCCGCGCCGCTTGCGAGGCGCGCAGGCCGCATACAAACTCGACCCGCACTCCCTTGCTCACGCGCTCCGTGCCGCGGATCAGCAGGCCGCCGATCTGTCCGGTAGAGCGTACATGCGTGCCGCCGCATGCGTTCAGATCCACCCCCTCGATCTCGATGAGCCTGATCGCCCCTGGGCGTTCGGGTAGCTTGTGCAACCCCCCGCTCGCCAAGAGCAACTCGGCTTCGCTTCGGGGAACGGTCCGCATCCGAACCGGACGATCCTCCGCAATCCATTTGTTGACGGCATTCTCCACTCGTTCAATCTCTCCCGGCGACACTTCATCGATGGCAAGATCGATCGTCGAAACCGCCTCGCCTAGATGAAATGAGATCGTGGGCGCGCCGGTCTCGCGACGAAAAATCGCCGAGAGCAAATGTTGACCTGAGTGCTGCTGCATGTGGTCGCGCCGCCGGCCCCAATCGATCTCCCCCTTGACGGCGGTCCCGGCCAGCAGCGGCTTCGGGGTCGTATGCCAGATCTCTCCCGTTTCATCTTCCTCGACCGCGAGGATTGGCGCGTCGACCGTCGCCCCACTGGGCGCGGTGGCCTTGAGAATCCCGGTGTCGTGAGGTTGGCCGCCGCTCGTCGGATAGAACGCGGTCGAGTCAAGTGCGATCTGCCACAGGGTCTGGCCCTGGCTGCGGGAGACCTCGCGGATGTCGGAAACGCGAGACAGAAAGGCGGTGAGAAAAGGTTCTGCGTAATAGAGCCGCTCAGGCATATGCCATTCTAGAGCCTGTTCATAATGTTTATGATGTTCGCGATCGGTTATGGTTCTATGGTGGCATGGCCATCTCCGCCCACCGTTCGCGCATAATAATTCTATGAGCACCAACAAGCCTCTTTTGCGAGTTTGCATCTGCTCGGCGGCCTTGCTTGCCGTGGCCGGGCAGCCGCAATGGATGTACAGTCAAAATGCGGGGACTGGCGCGCCGCACGCAGCGCCTGGCGCCAGTGCCGTCAATCCGCAGGCCACGCCCACCGCGCCGATGAGCGATGATGATAAAGCCAATGAATTGAGCGATCAGGTCGGGAAGCTGATGGTGAAATGCGTCAACATGCTCACCGCCGGAGATCCCCTTTCGCTTGACGTTTGCAAGCAGCAGCGCGATCTCGCCGAACAATATCCCCCGCACTTGCGTTTGGTGGATAAGGTCATGGCCCACGATGAGTACGGCATCGCACTGGCAGCCTTCGATCGCAAGAACGAAGCACTGGATGAGTTCGACAAAGAGATTGCCCTCATGCCCCAGGCCGTAAAGCTTGGGTCGCAGGAGTGGAGTATGGCCTACTGGCATCGCGCCATGGTCTATTCGCAAATGGGCCAGAGCGAGCGGGCCGACCGCGACTACCGGGCAGCAGAAGAGAGCTTTCGGAAGCAGCAGCGCGAAGAGGGCGCCGAGCACGCCGGCCAAAAAATGAAGACTGTTCTGCGCCAGCACGCGGCCTTGCTCAAGAAAGAGGGCAAGACTGAAATGGCCCAGCAGTTGCTGGAGGAAGCGGCGAAATAGGCGCTCCCGCCCCATTCATTCTGGAAGAGGATTCTGTGACAGAAGAGACTACGGCGAACGACAGACCGCGTGTGAAGGACGTGCCTCGCGAAATTGAGCCCTATTTCGTTGCCTTGTTACGCAAGGGCGAGCGATGGAACGATACGGGGGGCGCTGAGGCTGCCGATCTCACCGCCCGCCAACTCGCCTTTCTTCGCGAACAGATAGAAGCCGGGCGTTATGTGCTCGCCGGACCGATCACGGACGATGGCTCTCTCACCGGCATGATCATCATCTCCGCGAAGACCATCCGGGAAGCCACGGCCATCGCCATTGAGGATCCGGGCGTGAAAGCCGGCCGCTTGTCCGTCGAGGTCCATCCGGTATTTCTGCCGTCGTTCAAGGGGTTCAACGTTCGGTTTTAGAGCGTTCCCGGTACGGGTCGCCGTCGGCCGGCCCAAGCATGTTCCGGCCGGTACGGTCGAGTGTGAGCGGAATCCGCCCCTTCTGCGTCTTACACATGCCGTCTCTGCGGTAGTACAGTTTGTTCCGATTGTTCCGATTGTTCTAAGATCAGTAAAGTTTAAGATTGACGGTGTCTATGGGTTCTTACGAAGGATCATTTGTTGGCTGGCTGAATGCGGAGGCCTTGGCGCGCGCCGAGGAGGAGACGCACAGCTCCGTCACCGCGCTGGTGCACCAGTATTCAGCCACGCTCTATCGCGTTGCCTACTCAGTCACGCGCAATGCAGCCGAGGCGGAAGATGTTGTTCAGGAGACATTCCTGCGCGTTCTGCGCCATCAGGAGAAGCTCTCTGAGGTCAGGGATCCGCGAGTGTGGCTCGTGCGCATCACGTGGAATTTAGTTCTCGACCGGAAGCGGCGCACCAAAACCAAACCCGAGATGCAGGATATCGAGGACTTCACGCGAAATTTGCCCGCCGGCGATCTGAGCGCGGACGAAGCGCTGATTGCCGCCCAGAGGCATGCGCGGATTCTTCGATTGATTGATGAGCTCCCCGCGAAAGAACGGGAAGTTCTCTTGCTTTCCGCTATCGAAGAGTTGTCGACCGTTGAAATCGCCGTGGTGCTGAGCACCACGGAATCGACAGTTCGATCTCGTATTTTCCGTGCGCGGCGAGCCCTCGCGGCCATGCTTGAACAAGAGGCGGACGGGCGATGAAGACCGAATCCGAAATCGACGCTACGCTCCATATTCTAGGCGCGGTTCAGCCGCGCCCTGGCTTCGAGGGACGGGTGAACGCACGTCTTGAAGCTCCGCGTCGCAGACTTCGAACCATCCATTTTGTCTCTGTCGCGACTGTGGCGGCAAGTATCGCAATCTCGACGTTTGCGCTGAGTCCGGCGTTGCGGGAGTCGGTTTTGCGCATCCGTTCCAGCTCATCGCCGAGCCTCATCAGCCAGCCGGCCGCAGGCCTGATTGCCCATCCCGCTGGAAATTTTGGTGCGGCGTCCGCTGTTCACGTGCCGACGATGCCAATTCCTGTCGCGCCCATCCCTGTGGGTCAGAGTCAGGGTCGCGGGCATACCCGCTCCAACCCGTCAGGGCGCACCGTGCCTATGAGATCAATCAGCAGCTCGCGGAAGTCTCTTCCCCATCGTGTAGCCGCCGTAGCGGCGAATCATCCGGCCACTTCAGCATCGCCGCAGCTTGCGGCCACTCCCATCTCTTCCAGCCATCCATAGCGAGCTGGGCAAGTGGGGAGAGTGGCGCCACTCTCTGGTCGAACTCGTCTTTGTTTATGGTTTATGCCACGGGGTTAAACCCCGTAGTGAAAGATCACGTGCGCCCATCCAACTGGGCTGGGTGGGCGCACGTTCGCCTACTGTTTAGTGAATTTTCTGACATCCCCGCGGGAATCCGCTCCGTAGACGTTGCCTTGAGCGTCCGTGGTGACGCCTTCCGCCAGATCCGTAACACTGCCGTACGGGTACGAACAGGTATCCGGAATGAAGGCTCGGACTTTCCCGTCCTTGGCGCTGCCGATGCGAATGCCTCTTTCGGCGCCTAGGTCATATCCATAGCCGGTCGGCGCCAGCGCTCCCCGCCCGAGATTGGTCCGTCCGTCCGTCGACTCGGAGTCCGCGACGTAGATTGTGTCGTTCTTGTCGATGTGGATGCCGCTCGGCCGGCCAAACTGGGTCCACTGAGCGATAAACTTGCCATTCTGATCGAAGATCTGGATGCGATCGTTCTGGCGGTCTGCGACAAACAGCCTGCCTTTGGAATCGAAGGCGAGGTCATGGGGCACATCGAACTCCCCTGGGCCCATGCCTTTCTTTCCCCAAGTCATAAGGAACTTCCCGTCCTTGTCGAACTTCACGATCCGCGCGTTTCCCGTTGCGGTCCCGCCCCCGGTGTGCCCGTCCGACACAAAAATGTCGCCGTTGGGCGCAATCGCCACCGCGTCTGGCGCATCGAACTCGTCGTTGCCGGTTCCGGCTACGCCCTTTTTACCAAGCGTCATCAGCACCTTCCCGTTCGGATCGAGCTTAATGACTACGTTTGCCTGATAGTCTGCGACCCACAAGTTTCCATCTTTATCCACGGACATTTTATGGGGGCCCACAAACAATCCCGCGCCAATATTCTTCAGCACCTTACCGGACGGATCAAGCTCGAAGATCGGGTTGACGTTCGCATTTTCCGCGCTGCAGTTCCCGCGTGTGGCAGCACACCGGTCAATGATCCAGATGTTGCCGTCCGGACCAGTGTCGGCGCTGGCTGTCGATGCCCACACTCTTCCTTCCGGCAACTGTCCCCAATCCACTCCGGCACTATACGGGTTGGGAAGGTCATTGCGTGCGCCGAGCAAGGACACAGCCGGCAGTTTGACAGGATATTCGCCCGGCGGAAAAATCGGCTCAGCTGCACGGCCGGTCGGGGCAACGGCAGGCGGCCGGCCGCAGTTGTTCGCGCCCGGTCCAGGGGCCTGGGCCTGAAGACTGTCTGCACCGATCACTAGCGCGCCGATTCCAAAAATCGTGAGCGCCACGGCGCTCGATCGCAAAAACGGATGCTTCAATTGCCTTGCATGGGACATCACAACCTCCGCGCCGGACTTCGCGCATACCCAGGGAATTGGGGATTTCTCATTCGATTTCGTGCCGCCGTAAATCATAACACGCACCTTGGCGGCGTTGGAGTTGAGTGAGGCAAGCTGAATCTTGCATGCTCAACTTTCCTGCAATCTGTTTTTCAGCAGCCTGCTATAGCACGGCTCTCATGAGCATGTGAACCACGGCAAGCACAACGGCGCCGATGAACGCTGCCCCGAAGCTGGAGATCTGCAATCCCGGCGTGATTTTCGCCGCGATCATCAACATCAGGGCATTGATCACCAGGAAGATCAGCCCCAGCGTGAGGATGGCCAGCGGGAAGGTAAAAATCTTTAGGATCATCCCCAGCGTCATATTGAGAAAGCCAATCACCAAAACCGCGATCAGCGCGGAAGGCAGGCTCACGACACGGAACCCAGGCACAACGTAGGCAACTAACAGCAGAGCCAAGGCACTCAAAATCCACCTCAAAAGCATACCCAGCATCGCGGGACTTCCTTTCGAAACGAATATTTTAGGGCTACGATTGCACCATCGTAGCAGTGAAAACGCTATCGGCCATGCCGTTTATCGCATGCATCTTCCACGAGCTTCCCCCCGGCGCTCCACCCTTCAGGTCAGCAGAATTGGGATGGAGCCTCTGGCTTACCGGGCCGTTCTCCGCGAGAATGGAAAGTATGCATCGGCACCCTCCGGGAAGAGAGAACAAGTTGCGATTCCCCTATTGGAGAGTTGCCGCCCCTCTGGTTCTCTCCTCTCTCCTTCTCGCGCCCGCCGGTCTTCTTCCCCTGCGGCGTCCCGCGCTCTCGGCTGCCCTTTTGAATACCGCCGGCGATTCCGGAGCGCCCGAGTCCGGTTTCCCAGATGCAGGCACGCTGCTCCACGAGGTCGAGGCCCATCAAAAGCAGATGGACCGAGCGCGGGAGGATTACACCTTCCGCTCCATTCAGACGGTCCACCAGGTCGACAAGAATGGCAATCCAAAAAGCATCGAGACCGAAGAGTACGAGATCTTTTTCGTCAACCGGCACGAGGTACGGAAGTTGGTGAAAAAGGACGGCAAGGCCCTCTCCCCGGCGCAGGCACAAAAGGAACAGGACCGGGTCGAGAAAGAAGCGAAAAAATATTCACAGCCGGGCCAGCAGGACGCAGACCAGGGAGAGATCACGGTCAGCCGGTTGCTTGAGATTGTTTCCTTTTCCAATCCGCGGCGAACCAGCCTGAACGGCCGCGAGAACATCGTCTTTGATTTCCAGGGCGATCCCCATGCCAAAACCCATGGCCGCGATGAGGGGGCGCTCAAGAGGGTTTCCGGAACGGTCTGGATTGACGATCAGGATCGCGAAATCTCACGCATGAGCGCAACTCTCGATGAAAACTACCACGTCGGCATGGGCCTGCTCGCGTCGGTCGCCAAGGGCAGCAATCTGGTCTTCGATCAGGCGCTCATTCGCAATGAGATTTGGCTCCCAACCGCGATTCAGGTTCACCTCAATGCCAAGGCATTGATATTTGTCGGCGTCCATGCGGATGTCGATATCCGCTTTGATGACTATCGGAAATTTCACACCGACGCGGTGCCGCAACCTGGCGGCACGATCCATCAGGACCAGTGAATTATTAGGATCCGTAAGCGTGGGGAAGAGAAGCGGGGGCACTCGGTCGAGGACGCATGCTCTGGGCTCTACCGGTTTTGCGAAGCTACTTCGGCTCCAACTTTTGCGCTGCAATCTGGCCGGCCGCTGACTTCTCGTTTTTGAGCTGCGCGTAAATGCGCTTCGCCTCAGCCGGATTGGTGGTCTCATAGAGCGCCGCCAACTGCAATTGGGCGGAATCGGCGGGCACCGTTGAGGTCGGTTTGGCGATCAGCTGCTTGTATAGCACCACGGCCTGCGAGCTGCGGCCGGTTTGTTGGTAGAGGCTTGCGAGGGCGACCTTGGCGAGCGCCGCCATGTCGGAATCATGTCCGCCGGCAACTTCCTCCAACGCCTTCTCGGCATTCCCAGGCTGACCCGTCTCCATGTATGTGAGGCCGGCAAAATAGCGCGCCTTCTTTCCGGCTCCCAAATATCCATAGCGTTGTGCGATATCCACGAATCGCTGATTGGCAGCCTTCGCCCGCTCGGCCACGGAGGAAAACGCCACCGTGCCCGGCGGCGCCGGCTCGCCCGGCTGGGCGAGGGCCGTGTTATAGAGATCCATGGCTTGACCGAAGGCAAGGTCAGCCGCCGTGGAGCGCTGGTTGTAGATCACCAGCCCAACGACAATTGCCGCCAGCACCACCACCGCCGGGACAAGGAGCCGCACCGCGCGGTCACGGTTTTCGCTGAGCCAGTCGACGCCGGTAGCCGTAGCTTGAATTAATTTGTCTTGCTTGAGTGCGTGACGTGTCTGAGTGTCCACTGCATTCCTTCAAGGGCTCAATTTCGCAAAGGACTGCAGGCCAGCACGTCTGCGGTTCTGCCCTCTATACAAGCAAGTTTAGCAGTGCAAAACTTTACGGGTCAAATGGATACCCGTGCAGCCAGGCACACGGTATAGCTATGGCTATAAAGCGATTGCTAGGGCCGCTTCTATGCGGCCCGAACAGGATCTTCGATCTCGCCGCTCTCGATCTTTTCCTGGCAGTCGATGCAGTAGGGCGTCCAGGGGAGTGCCTCCAGCCTCTTCTCGCCGATAGTCGTGCCGCAGTGGACACATTCCCCAAAGCTGCCCTCGTGCAGGCGCTGGAGCGCCAGCCGCACCAGAGAAAGTTGCTCATGTCCGCTGGTGCCTTGGCTGAAAAGCATTTCTTTCTGATAGGACGTGACCGCTTGGTCGGTCACGTCCTGCGAGTCGTCTGCGGCAGTTTCGCGGCCTTGCATTACTGCGGAAAGAAGAGACTGCTCCAGCCGCTTCTGGTGTTGGCGAAGCTCGTTTTGAAATCGCCGCCTTGTTTGATCGCTTTGCACTAGTTTCGCTCCTGCTTCAATCTCAACGAAAGATGGTTGCCCGACCTTGTCGTCTATTGGACGCACGAGCGAGCCAAGAATTTGTATTTTGTTGTGGGAAATGCAAATTTTTTTTTGGCCGGGGTCTGAGTCCCTCGCGCGCTGTCATGCACTTACGGCGCCAGGCCTCGAAGAACGAATCCGGTATAGTAACCAGCATGTATGAGGATTTCCGCGTAATCGACCTTTGGACCGGAGAGGACCTGCACTGCAGGTGGACGGCGAACATCGTGGCCATCGCGACCCGGCATGCCGACGCAGTGGATGTTCGCTATGAAGTGAACGGCAAACCCGTTTGGATTGCGTTGCCGGCGATGGCTTGGGTGGAGCAGAAAAAGCGCACCGGTCATGTCATCACCGATCGTTTGGCGGCCCAGGTCGCTGGAAAATATCTCAAAGATGCGGTCGAGAACGGATATGACAACGGCCGGGATTTGTATACGATGAGCGTCGACGAGGTCCTGGCGTATGGGGAGGCGGTGATGCGCGAAGCGCATCACTCGACGCTGCTGCCGGAGCTGCCGATTATCTCCGGGTGAGCCTATTGGGAGTACGGGAGTCATGGCAGCTCCTAAGCAATCTATTTTTGCCATCCATCTTCTACGAGTAGCACAATAAGTATCGATGCCCCCGTGGCGAAGAGAGGAGCAGACCCTCATGAGTTCGGTGCCAACCGGTAAGATCGCAAGAAGTTTGGTCGAGGGGCCTTATGTGCACAGAAACTTGTCGACTCCGCAACTGGTCGAAGCAGCGATCGCGCGCGGTGAAGCCAGTTTGGCCTCGAATGGAGCCCTCGTGGCGCTTACCGGTGCAAGGACCGGTCGCTCGCCGCGCGATAAATTTATTGTCCGGGATGCGATCACCGAGCAGACGGTGGATTGGGGCAAGGTTAACCAGCCCTTCGATCCGGCCCAGTTTGAGGCGCTCCTCGACCGCGTGGCCGGTCACATGCGGGAGCGCGATCTCTACATCCTGGATCTCTTTTCAGGCGCCGACAAGACCTACCAGCTTCCTGTCCAGGTCATTGCCGAGTATGCCTGGCATGCGCTTTTCGTAAAGCAGTTGTTCCTTCGGCCCTCTCTTGAGGAACTGGCCGCGCACCAGGCGGAATTCACTGTCATTGCCGCTCCCGAATTCGAGGCTGTGCCGCGGCGTGATGGCACAAAGTCGGGCACCTTTATCATTACGGACTTTACCCGCAAGATCGTCCTTATCGGAGGCACCAAATATGCCGGGGAGATGAAAAAGTCGATCTTCGGCGTGATGAACTATATTCTCCCCGATCGCGATGTCTTCCCGATGCACTGTTCGGCGAACGTGGGCCCAAAGGGAGATACCGCGCTCTTCTTCGGCCTTTCCGGAACAGGCAAAACGACCCTCTCCGCCGATCCGCTGCGGCGGTTGATCGGAGACGATGAACACGGCTGGAGTTCGACCGGAGTCTTCAATATGGAGGGCGGCTGCTATGCCAAGTGCGTCGATCTCTCCGAGGAGAAAGAACCCCAGATTTTCCACGCGATTCGCTTCGGGGCTGTGCTCGAGAATGTGATGATCTCTCCCCGCACCGGCGATCCCGACTATCGGGACATGCGCTACACGGAAAATACGCGGGCGGCCTATCCAGTCGAGTTCATCGAGAACGCACTGATCCCCGGAGTGGCCGGCCACCCCCAGAATGTGGTCCTTCTGACCGCGGACGCCTTCGGCGTCTTGCCCCCCATCGCCAGGCTCAGCCCCGATCAGGCGATGTACCATTTCCTCTCTGGATATACGGCGAAGTTGGCCGGAACTGAAGCCGGTTTGGGCAGCGAGCCGGTGCCGGAATTCTCTACCTGCTTTGCCTCGCCATTCCTCCCGCGCTCACCGCAGGTTTACGCCAAGATGCTCGGCGATCGTCTGCGCCAGCACAATGCGCAATGCTGGCTGGTCAACACCGGATGGACCGGGGGCGCCTTCGGGGAGGGCAAGCGCATGAGCCTGAAGTACACTCGCGCCATGGTGCATGCGGCGCTCGATGGCCGCCTGGCCAATGCAGAGTTTGCCGTCGAGGCCGCCTTCGGTTTGAGCATCCCAACTAGTTGCCCGGATGTGCCGAAAGAGTTACTCAATCCGCGCAATGCCTGGAAAGATAAGACGGCTTATGACGCGCAGGCCGCGCTCTTGGCAAAGAAGTTTCAGGACAACTTCGCGCGGTTTCAAGCCCCGGACGAAGCGTGCGCCGCCGGACCGCAGACCAGGAAGGCATAGCGTAGATGTCTCTTCGCAGGCCGCTCTTCGCGATCAGTCATCCGCGATTTAGTCATCGTAGTGCAGCAGGCTGAAAATGTCGTGGTCCTTCAAGCGCTCGCGGCCGCGGAGAAAATCGAGCTCGACGACAAAGGCCAACCCTTCGATGCGGCCGCCCAGCTGACGCACCAGCTTGACGGTCGCCTCCATCGTCCCGCCGGTTGCCAGCAGGTCATCGACGATGACCACGTTCTGCCCCGGCTCGATCGCGTCCATGTGGATCTCAAGTACGTCTGTCCCGTATTCCAAATCGTAGGTTACGCGCGCCGTCGGCGCGGGAAGCTTATGCGGCTTGCGCACCGGCACAAAGCCGGCGTTCAGGCGATAAGCGAGCGCCGGGCCAAAGATGAATCCGCGCGCCTCGATGCCCAGAACCAGATCGACATCCTTGCCGATATAGTAGGCCGCCAAAGCATCGATGAGCGTGGCATTGCCCTGTTTGTCTTTGAGTAGCGTCGTGATGTCATAGAAAAGAATGCCCGGCTTGGGGAAATCCGGAACCGTGCGGATAAGTTTCTTCAGAGGCTCGCAATCAATTGTCGGATGGGACATGCGCGCTTACCAGGCTCCTTCAATTTGAAATGATTTGAGCTCGTCGGCGGCCGAGGCTTCGAGTTCGCATTCCTCGACGGCATCGACGCGGCTGCCACGGGAGCCGCGCTTGAGCGCGATGCCCAGCTCCGCCAAGTCCTCTCGATCGCCCGCGGCCATAACTTCTACCTTGCCATCTTCGGTATTGCGGACCCAGCCTTTCAAGCCCAGAGCCGCTGCTTCGCGGTGGACGAACCAGCGAAAACCGACGCCCTGAACCCGTCCCTTTACGAGGTAGTATCGGACCACCATAGATAAACTCAGAAGACAAGCTCAGAAAAATAAACTCAGATGAACCTTAGTTCGCACGCGAAAGGTAGGCGCCCTCTGCCGTATCCACGCGGATTCTCTCACCCTCATTGATAAACGACGGCACCTGCACTACCAGCCCCGTTTCGAGGGTGGCCGGCTTGGTCACGGAGGACGCGGTGGCCGACTTAAGCCCGGGCTCTGTCCGGACTACCGTCATCTCGACCGTCTGCGGCAACTCAATGCCCACCGGAACGCCATCGAAGATCGAGACCTTGATCTGCAGGTTGGGGATTAGATATTCGACCGCATCCCCCAGCGTGTCCCGCTTAAGATGGGTTTGCTCGTAATCTTCTGTATTCATGAAGTAATAGTCATCCCCGTCGGCATAGAGAAATTCCATAGGCGTTTCATCTACGATGACTCGCTCGATCGGGTCCGGGGAGCGGAAACGGTGCTCGAACATCGCTCCGGTGCGCAAGTTGCGTAGCTTGGCCTGGATAAAGGCACGCAAATTCCCCGGCGTTCGATGTTCCACGCTAAAGACTGTATGCAACTCATTGTTGTGCTTGATGATCATGCCCGGACGCATCTGTGTGGCGGGAATCGCCATAAGAGAAAAACTCCTTCATCTGTCACTGGATCGTAGAGCATTTTTCCTGTTCCGACGATGGAATGAGAGCAGGCTGACGACGGGATTGCTTAACCGACGCTATCCCACAGGAAAAAGCCTCTTGGCGGGGCTCAAAGCGCTAGCCCCAATAACCGATTGTAACGCGACGCCGCGTGGACGCATTTGCTCGACCCTCCACGCTCTACCCGCCCCCCCACGCTCTACCTGCCAAAGATGCGGGAGAAGAAGTGGCCGATCCGGTGAAAGAAGTTTTTCCCAGTCGCTGCCTGGCTGTCGGAAGGTTGCGATCGAATGCCGGCCGGTGGAACGCCACTGGCTGGCGTTGGCGGAACGGCGCTCTCCGCCACGATCTGTGGAGATAGCGCCGCAGCGGGATGCTCACCGTTGTAAGTCAAAGGGACAGTCACTTCAGCGTGCGCTTCGCCAGTGGGTACAACCGGTTTGGACGCCGGCGAGGGAGGCGGGACGAGCTGCTCGCTTACGGCGATAGGAAAGGTATTGTTCCCCGGCGCAGAAGTGGGACCTACGGCCGGTTGGCCGGGCTGCGCGGGATTCTTCGCTGGGGCGGCCGCGCTCGCCACCGCGACCGGCGGAGTCACGGGGCAGCCGCAGGGCTCCGTCTCATTGTCAACGAC
This sequence comes from uncultured Acidobacteriaceae bacterium, assembly GCA_963746665.1. Taxonomy (GTDB): domain Bacteria; phylum Acidobacteriota; class Terriglobia; order Terriglobales; family Acidobacteriaceae; genus PALSA-350. Next base: position 196,174 of record CAVVBW010000005.1, read on the forward strand.
CTCATTGAGGCTGCCATGCTCGAAGGTGACACGCTGATTGGGCAGCACGCGGTATAAGCCGCCGTCGAACTGGCTGGTCACCGTAACGTAGGGCGCGTTGATGCCGTGGTTATCTAAGCAAGTATCGCCCTGGGTATTGATGCGGATGCTGAGCGCGGCATCCCCCGGGCCCGAGATCAGGATGCGCAGGTCCGGGGTCAGCAGCACATCGGAGTATTTGCCTACGGTATAGTCGGTTTCGAGCGCGCCCCGGTCAAGCGCCATCATCAGCGCGGTGCTTGCCGGAGCGGCAATCGAGCGGTCCTCCGCCAGGTGAAGGCTGGTAGTCGAACAGAGCCGCAGTGAGCCGCCTCGTGTCAGCGCGATCTTCACCGGCTCGCTCTCCGCGGTCACCGTGCTGCCGTTGCCCAAGAGCGCCTCGCCACCATTCAGGTCCACGGCTCCCGCTATTTGAACCATGGTGGCGGAAGTGCGGGCAATCGGTGCTTGCGCAGGTGGCTGATCCGGATGTTCGGCCGGCTGCTGCGCGGTACACACCACCCCCGGCAGACACAGAGCGGCGATGAGAGGGAAGAACCAGTCTCTATGCGCGAGCGATTTCATGTCTTAGAGATTGAGAAAATTCCGCATCAAGAGCTTGCCGTTCCCGGTAAGCACGCTCTCCGGGTGGAACTGCACGCCTTCAATCTGGAAACGGCGATGCCGCAGCCCCATGATGGTCCCCATGCCATCTCTGGCTCGCGCCGTGACTTCGAGTACCTCGGGCAGGCCTTCGTCGGCGACGATGAGCGAGTGGTAGCGAGTACAGGTCATCGGAGTTTCCAGGCCGGCAAACAGATTCCGTCCGTCGTGTTCGACCTCGCTCGTTTTGCCGTGCATGAGTTGGGGAGCGCGCACCACAGATGCGCCGAAGGCGGCGCCAATCGCTTGGTGTCCCAGGCACACCCCCATTATGGGGATCTTTCCGGCAAAATGCTGAATCAGCGGAATGCTGATACCGGCCTCTTCAGGCGTGCAAGGACCCGGCGAAAGCAGGATGCGGTCCGGTTTGAGCGCCTCGATCTCTTCGAGGGTGAGCTCGTCGTTACGACGAATCTCCATCTCCGCGCCCAGCTCACCCATGTACTGCACCAGGTTGTAAGTGAACGAATCGTAGTTGTCGAGAACAAAGACCATGGGACGCTTCTGCTAGTGTATCGCCTCAGAGCCCGTTCCGCGCCCGCTCGATGGCCCGCATCACGGCCTGCGCCTTGTTGACTGTTTCCTCGTACTCCCTCTCGGCCACCGAATCGGCGACGACCCCTCCTCCAGCCTGGACGTAGCCCTTTTTGTCCTTCATCAGCAAGGTGCGTATGGCGATGCAGGAGGTGAGATTCCCAGAAAAATCGGCGTAGAGCACGCTACCGCCGTAGATGCCTCGCCGCGTCTGCTCGAGCTCTTCGATGATCTCCATGGCGCGGATCTTGGGCGCCCCGCTCAGGGTTCCAGCGGGAAAGCAGGCGCGCAAGGCATCGATCGCGGACAACCCGTCCTTGAGTTCTCCTTCAATTGCGCTGACCAGATGCATGACATGCGAATAACGCTCGACGAACATCAGGTTTTTCACCTGCACGCTGCCGAACTTGCTTACCCGGCCTACGTCGTTGCGGCCCAGATCGACCAGCATGATATGTTCGGCCCGTTCTTTTTCATCGCTTCGCAATTCCTGTTCAATGCGCAGGTCTTCTTCCTCGTTGGGGGAGCGGGGACGGGTTCCGGCAATGGGCCGGTATTCCACCTTGCGTCCCTGAACGCGCACCAGCATCTCCGGTGAAGAGCCGACGATGTGCGTGATTTCTTTCTTCTCGCCCTTAGCGCCTTTTTTGAGGCCGAGGCGCAGGAAATACATGTACGGCGAAGGATTGACGATGCGCAGCGCCCGGTAAATCGAGAAAGGATCGACGCCGGGTTCCACATCGAAGCGCTGCGAGGGGACGACCTGAAAGATATCTCCGGCGGCGATGTATTGCTTGGCGCGCTCGACGATCTGGAGGTAATCCTTTTTCTTTGTCCGCAACTCGATCTTGAGTTTGCCCGCGGGCCTTTTTTGCCTGCTCTTCTTTTGCCAGAGCTGGGGTAGCGGACGCGCCAGCCGTTTGGCTAGCCGGTGCAGTCGCTCGACCGCATCCTCATATGCGGCGATCGGTTTTGCCTGGGTAATGTCCGCGGTCACGATGAGCAGAATTTCCTTCTTCACATGGTCGAAGGCGAGGATCTCGTCGAAGAACATCATGCAGGCATCCGGCAGGTCGAGGTCGTCCTCGGTCAGCTCCGGCAAGCGCTCGATCTGCCGCACCACATCATAGGAAAAGAATCCGACCGCGCCCGCGGTAAAAGGCGGCAAGCCGGCGATGCGAGCCGGTTTATGGCCGCCGAGAAGCTCCTTCAGGAGGACGAAAATGTCGCCCTCCCGCCGCCGCCGCCGGCCCTTCTCGGTGATCTCGATCGACGTGCCGCGGGAGACAATCTTGCGGTAGGGCCGGATGCCGATAAAGGTGTAGCGGCCGATCTTCTCGCCGCCCTCGACCGATTCCAGCAGAAAGCACTCCGGCTCGTCGCCAACCAGGCGCAGAAAGGCGGAGACGGGGGTTTCTAGATCGGCGGTGAAGGTCCGGTAGACGGGCACTAGGGTGTGCGTGGCCGCGAGTCGCAAAAACTCCGTGCGCGAGGGCGAAATGATGGTTTCTTCCGGCATTGTTGCTCATACTAAATGGCTATGGCGGTAGTTGCCTAAATAGGCGGAAAATAGAACCGGACGCTGCTTCGATCGGCCGTGCCGTCCGTAAAATTGTGATGAACCGATGGTGAAAAATTGCCGTTATGAGCATCTAATCGACGTGCCAACGGAACCCATCCCTCAAATGACGTCTGTAATGGAATTTGGAGATCCCCAGCTATGCACCAGACTGTAACCCTCGAACACGAGATCAATCCCTGGGAAGCCCAGGCCGCCCGGTTTGACTTTGCCGCGCGCAAGCTCAATCTGGATGACGGGCTGTGGAAAGTGCTCCGCTATCCGTCGCGCGAGCTCATCGTGCATTTTCCCGTATCCATGGATGATGGCTCGATCGAGGTCTTTACCGGGTTTCGGGTGCAGCATTCCATTGCGCGCGGGCCGGCAAAGGGAGGAGTCCGGTACGCGCCCGACGTAACTCTGGACGAGGTTCGCGCCCTGGCCAGCTGGATGACCTGGAAGTGCGCCGTCGTCAATATCCCATTCGGCGGCGCCAAAGGCGGAGTCATCTGCGATCCCAAGAAGATGTCGATCGGCGAGCTGGAGCGGATGACGCGCCGCTATACCGCGGAGTTGATCGAATTCATCGGGCCTGAGAAAGACGTGCTCGCGCCGGACATCAATACCAACGAGCAGGTGATGGCCTGGATCATGGATACATACTCCATGCACATGCGGCAGACCGTGACCAGCGTGGTAACGGGCAAGCCGCTGACCATAGGCGGATCGCGCGGCCGGCTCGAAGCGACGGGCCGCGGCATCGGCGTGGTATGCGATGAGGCTTTGCGGTATTTGCATATGCGCCAGGAGGGTTGCCGCGTCGTGGTGCAAGGCTTTGGCAACGTCGGGGCGAGCGCCGCCAAGCACATGGTGGACAAAGGCTACAAGGTTATCGGCCTTGCAGAGTTAGATGGCGGCCTCTACAACAGCAACGGTATCGACGTGCATGCGCTGCTCGAGTATCGCCATCGCAACGGAACGGTGCTTGGTTTTAAGGGCGCGGAAGCCGCGGATCCCAACGAGTTGCTGCTTGCCGACTGTGAGATCCTCATCCCCGCGGCGACGGAAAACGTCATCACCAGCCGCAATGCCGATCACATCAAGGCGCGCATTATCTGCGAGGGAGCCAATGGCCCAACCACGGCCGTGGCCGATGAACTCCTCGCGGAAAAAAAGATCTTCATTGTCCCGGATATTCTGGCGAACTCCGGCGGCGTCACGGCCTCCTATTTCGAATGGGTACAAGACCGCCAGGGCTACTTTTGGAAAGAAGAGACCGTCAACGAACAGATGGAAGCGATCCTGGCTGCGAGCTTCGATGACGTTCTGCGTTATGCGGAGGCTCACGGCGTCAATAACCGCATTGCGGCCTATATGTTGGCGATTGATAGAGTTGCCTTCACCATCAAACAGCGCGGCTTTTACGCTTAGCAGCGGAGCGGGTGTGCAATACTTACGCTTGAGCTTGTCGGCTCTAGAACAGGCTCCAGGCCCTTTTACCATTCGAGTCCATTCGTGAACCTTCCGAACTCCATCACGATGAGCCGCATATTTTGCGTGCCGCTGCTCATCTGGATGCTTTCTCCCGTATTTCCTTTCCGCGGTCCTCACGGCGAGCAGGAGATTGCCGCTTCTCTGGTATTTATCCTCGCCTCGATTACCGATGGGGTGGATGGCTATTTGGCGCGCAAGCGTGGCCAGATCACCACCATGGGGATGCTCCTCGACCCGCTGGCCGATAAGCTGATGATTACGGCAGCGTTTATTTGCCTGGTGCAGTTCAACCCGCACATCATGAAGGCCTGGATCGCGGTGCTGGTCATTGGCCGGGAGTTTCTCGTCAGCGGTCTGCGCTCGATCGCGACTTCCGAGGGTTTCACCATCGAGGCCAGCAATCTGGGCAAGCTCAAGACCATCATCCAGATCGTCTCGGTAGTCGCCGTGATCTTGGATCATCGCTGGTTTGAATGGCACTTTGGCTGGTTCATCCTTCCCGTGGAGTGGACGGCCATCTCCGCAGTCTACTTCATGGCGCTCGTCTCCATCATCTCGGCCGTGGACTACTTTGTCGCTTTCTGGCGCAAGATCGATCACGCTGCCGCGAACCGCCGGGCAGGTTTTGTCTTGACCCGCCGCAAGAAGAGCATGCCTGTCACGCACTAATATTTCCTAATGGCTGTCGTCGTCGCGGCCATTTTGGCTTGTGTGAAGATGCGGAAGGACCTGTGATCATCTCACGGGGAAAAACAAAGCCCCGGCCAACAGGCCGGGGCTTCTTTAAATCATTCAAATCATTGTGGCCAAATCGGAATGTACCCTGCAAACGGCTTACGCCGGAACCGCATGACTCTGCGTAGGGTGCACGGGGCGCGTGAGCCGATGCACAAAATGGTACGGCGGCCAGGGGCCGGAAAGCTGCAAGTGACAGTCCTTCAATTGCTGCGTGGCGCTTGAATATTTGTTCTGGTAGCGCTCCACGCATCTGTGATCGATAAGGTGTGCGATGTCGAGGAGCATCATACCGGAATCCATTCTGCGGCAAGTGATCTCTTCGTCAAGGGGACTGAACATGCGGTGCATCTGTACTGATACAGCGCGCGCTTTGGTTTGGCGTTCCCTCTGGCGGCTAGCATTTTCGCGCAGGCTCGATAGATATTCCTTGCCTACACGATCCAAAGGAATTGGTTTGTTTTGTTCCCGGTTGCAATCCTCGAGAAGAACCTTGAGGTGCATCTCCGCCTTGCCGCGCAACCGCTCGACGTTGGCGAGAAATTGCCGCTGATTGGACCGGATGGATCTGCGCAACGCCTCATCATCGGCGAAGACCGTGCCGAAGCGGAAGGGAAGAACAGTCGATACCTTAAAGCAGTCGCTGATCACACGTGCGTGATCGACGGCGGCTTTTTGGTCTAGATTTTCGGATGGATTGTGTTCGCTGACGATAACTGCTAAATCACTGGCTGGATAAAGGAAGATTTGATTGCCTGAGATTCCCAACACCGAATCTAGCGGAATCGGTTTTCGATGACGGCAAAGCTCAGGAAACGCTTGCTTCTCACTGATACAGTACGCATACCACGCCATAGAGAGTCACTCCACACCTGGCGAACAACGAGGTCGCCAGGTTTTCTGTTGCTTCATGAAAGCTTGGAACGACTTCGCGGGGAGATTCTGGCACGTTCGTCGAATCGAACTGCACCGAAACTATCGCGTATGCTAGTCCCGCATAGCAGCAACTGGCAACAGATAAGACAGGAAAGATAGATGTGGGGCTGCTAGCCACGCGGATACCCTCCAGAGCGGTTTCCCCAGGCTATTCCGCAGAGGCGAAGGGGAAGAGAAGGTCTCGAAGGGGCGGGCCCTTCACCTTTTGCAGTGGAATCGAATGAGCTGGAGTCAGGCCAAACTCCTCAATTAAGGTCTCTTAGAGGCTGTGCGTGGGGCGGCCTCGGTACTCAGTGCCCGAGGTGGGAAAGCTGCAGGGTGGCCACTACGATCAGCAATACCAAAAGCAGACCGGTCAGAATGGCGAGTCCACGCACCCATCGGGTCAGCGTGTGGAGGGAAGCGGCAAGCTCACGGCCCTGCCGTTGGCTCTCGTCAGCTGCCTCCGCCAACCGGCCCAGCCGCACCTCGATCTGTTCGATCCTGAGCATCTGGTTCCTCGCCTGGACCGCGAGGTCGCGGCTTCCAGCCTGCATCTCGCCAATGCCTTTGCGAACCTCCGAAAGGTCCGGCGCAATCTTCGACAAGCCTCGATCGAGCAACGGAACCAGGCTGCTCAGGTAGGGCAGCAGCACGCGCAACTGCATTAGAAGTTCCCACATAGATCGGAACGAGCCTTTCTCCGCGTGCTCCCCCTGATTTGCGGGCTGATCCGCGTGCTTTAGGGGTCGCCCGGGGAGTTGCGGCTCTGCAGCCGGTTCTCTTACTTCAAGAACGCTGTCCCCTCGCGCCATTTCGTTTTCGTGATTCATCGACGTGCTATCAACATCGTACGCAGATGTTCTCTGATTTGCCTACAGTCAGCTCCAGAGCATCTAGCCCTTGACCCACGTCGGCCTCGCCGGGCTGCAACCAGCTGGTGCTCGCGGCTGATTCCTTTTTAGTTCGTAAGTGTATTGGAATCAAGTCAAAACGGCGCGACTTCGGTGGTTGAAGCCGAGGAACACGGCGGGCCGCCGTTACTCGCTCCGGCGGGGACGGGAAGGCGACGGAGTGAATCGATAGCCGAAGTTGCGCTCTGTCACGATGTAGCGCGGAGTTCTGCTGGTCTCAATTTTGCCTCGCAGCGCGCGAATAAGAACCCGGAGTGAGTCCTCCTTGGCTGTCGGATTGCGCCAAAACATCTCGAGCAGGGTTGTATTCCTCATCAGCTTCTCGGGATGCATGCAGAAAACCGCGAGCAATTCGAATTCTTTGGGGCTCAGATGCGTCTCAACGTCGCGGATCCAGACTCGATGCATAGCAAGGTCGATGACGAAGTCTCCGATTTGAATCGACTTCTCTTGTTCGAACTCTGTCGGAGTTAACAGACGATGGCCAAATTCTCTTTGTCCAGTGTGGGCGAGCCGGTCCTTCTCATATGCATGCATAAGAGCCTGCTCGAAAGCCACACGGACAATCTGAGCCCTCTTTCTCACGCCAAGCTTTAGGAAGAGCTGTTGCAGGGTGGCCTTGACGGATCCTTCCGTGCACTTCAGCTGGAGCGCAATCTGTTGGTTGCTTGAGCCTTCGGAGACGCCCGCCAAGACAGCTCGTTCCTTTGCGGTGAAGGATATGGAGCTATCCAGTCCGTGGTTTTCCTGATGCGTGCCGTGTATGACGCGCACCGCACGCAAAGGGTCCTCCAGCAGCCCTTTGGTAGAGAAGGCGGAAGACGGTACCCTGCCGGAAAAGTCGGAGTTGAATGTTTGCAGGGATGCGACCCGCAGAAGGAGGCCGGCAAATCCATGCCTCCGCGCATCGGCGATAAACAGGGCCAACTCCTCGTCCCGGAATTCGGAGCCGAGCAGCACAAGGTCGATTGCTTCGGACCGCAAACATTCCAAAGCGCCGAGAAGGTTCGGCGATCTGCCTGCGATTTCGAGCCGGTTTCCGCTGAGTAATTGGCGCGCCGCGTTATTGTTCAGCTCGTCGCCGCTGCCCACCAGCAACAGTTTGATCTGCCGCTCCTCCGCGCCACTATGTCCATTACGCTGCGTTTTCATCGAGCTCTCGTATAGCGGTTCAAATTACGGAACCACTTCGGATGCGGCGGCGTAGCTAAGTTGATGGATCGCCATCCAGGTCTGCGCGTAGGCATCGAGTGCGTTCAAGGTTGTGGTGCGGTCATCCTGGAGAGCATTGAGATAGTCGAGCAATGCGAGGCCTCCATGCTGATAGGCATACTGCGCAATGGACAACACGTCCTTCGATTCCGCCAGATAGTGTCCGTTGTAACGATCTGAAAGTGCCTTGGAGGTCGTATAACCAATCCATGCCTGATCGACATCGGAATAGACTTGATTGCGCGCGGCTGTTTCAGAAAATCGGCTACCCTGCGCCAAGTATTTGCTGGTGTCCTTGTTTCCCTGATTGCGATCGAAGATGCGGACGGGAATGCTGATGGAGCCGCCCCAACTGCTCAGATTGCCGCTATGGTCGTACTCCCCTTCGAGCGTTGGGTCCGTGGTGCCGTTGGCATAAGCCAGCTTGACATTGGCATCCGCCACGCGCACTGCGGCTTGGGTGGCCTGGTAGTCCGGGCGGCTGGTCAACGCTTTTTGTTCGAGGTCCGTCAGGCTGCCGTTGACAGGGGGAGGAACAAGATCTCCGGCGATGTCGAAGTTCTGTCTTGGCTGCTCATACCCTAAAAGGGTTTGCAGTTGATCGCTGGCTTGGCCGAAGTTCATCTCGGCGGTGGCTTCATCGGTCTCGTATTGCGCTAACTGCAGGTCCAGCCGCTCAAAATCGATCTTGCCGATGTTTCCGTCCTGGTAGCCCAGACGATAGATGTCCAACTGCTGCTTGTAATTGGTGAGATTGTCTTGTGCCACTTTCAGCGCCGCTTTTGCCAGAACCATAGTGGTGAAGGCCTGCTTGACCGCGAGAACGGTCCCACGCTGCTGATCGCGGAACTGCGCTTCGGTCTGCGAAGTAGTCGCCTGAGCGCTGTCTAAACGCCAGCGCCGTTTTTGCCCGCGCTCAAAGAGCCGCGACATTTCCAAACTGTAAGCGTATGGAGTGACAGAGGTAGCCGAATTGGTGACATTGGTGGTGTAAAGCGTGAAGTCGGGATTCTGACGCAGTCCCGCCTCCACTTCCTGTCCCTTCATCGAGAGCAGGTTCTGCTGTGATGACAGCAGAGTCGGATTATGCGCGAGAGCATAATCGACCGCCTGCTGCATCGTGAGCGGAGCGGAAGGGGGAGGGGGAGCGGAAGGAGCCTGGGCGTAGCCTTGCCGCCCCGCATAGAATGGCAGGGAAGCGAGAAATACGACCGCACAAAAACGCCGGTACATTCTCAAACCTCAAACTCCGATTCCGGTGCGGGGAGAACATCTTTGTCTCGCGCGAACCAGACATAAAGCGTTGGCAGCAGAAAGATGCTCATGGCCAGATCGGCGATCAGGCCGCCAACGATCACGATGGCAAAGGGCCGCTGGGAATCCGATCCGATGCCGTGAGACATCGCCGCTGGAAGCAGCCCCAGCGTAGCGACCAGCATGGTCATCATGATGGGACGCAAGCGCAGCACCGCGCCCTCGACAGCCGACTCTTCAATCGAATGGCCGCGTGCCCGCAGTTGGTTCATGTACTCCAGCATGATCACGCCGGTCTGTACGGACACTCCGAAGAGGGCAAGAAAGCCTACTTCCGACGAGACGCTGAAGTTGGTCCCGGTAATCAAGAGCACCAGCAATCCGCCGACGCTTGCCATGGCCACAGTGGCGATAATCAAGATGGCCCACTTGAAGGACTTATACATCGAATACAGAATGATGAAGATCAAGAGCACGGTCAGGGGCACGATGATGAGCATCCGGGCCGCCGCGCGTAACTCGCTCTGATATTCCCCTTCCCACCCAAGGTGATATCCGCGCGGAAGCTGTACCTGCGCGTCTACTTTCTGGATAGCCTCTTTCACAGCGTCCCCGAGGGCGCGGTCACGTACGCTGTACTTAATGGCGACATAGCGCTGGTTGTTTTCGCGGTAGATTTCAGAGCCCTCGTCCGCTTCCCGGATGGTGCAGAGTTGAGCCAGCGAAACCCGCTCTCCCGACGGCGATAACAAGCGGATATTCTGGATCGCTTCCCTGGTATCGCGGTAGTTAGGGAGATAGCGCAGCGTGAGGTTATACACTTGCTCACCCTGTAGAACCTGGGTGAGAGCGCTGCCTCCGACCGCGGTCTGGATCGCGTCCTGGATGTCCGACACATTGATCTGCCACCGCGCTGCCTTCTCACGATCGATCGTGAAGTTCAGGTCGGGTTGTCCGGTAACCTGGAGGACTCCCAGATCCGTAATGCCTCTGACGTGGCTCATAATGCCGGCGATCTGCTCGGCCTTTTCCTCAAGAGTGTGTAAGTCGTCGCCGTAGACTTTGGTGGCAAGCTCGCCCTTGACTCCGCTGACCGCCTCCTCCATGTTGTCTTCGATCGGCTGCGAGAAACCCCAGTCCACGCCCGGGATGTTTTTCGCGAGCTGCATGTTCATGGAAGCGATGAGGTCGTCTTTGTTCTGATGAAAGACGGGGCGCCACTGTTCCTTCGGCCTCAGGCCCACGAAGTACTCGGTGTTGAAAAATCCGGTGTGGTCGGTCCCGTCGTCCGGGCGCCCCGTTTGGCTGGTGCACACGGTCGCCTCGGGAAAGGAGCAAAGCAGGATTCTGGCTCGATTGGCGACGCTTATGCCTTCACCGGGGCCCGCGCTTTGCGCAAGAGTGCCACGCACCCAGAGGGCGCCCTCGTCCAGGTGGGGGAGGAACTCGGAGCCGATGACGCCACTGAGGGCGAGATAGAGAGCGAGAACGAGGGCGGAAATCCCAACGCCGACAGTAAAACCCCGGTGATGGATAGCCCAGGTGACGCCTCTGCGGTAGCGCACGATAAGGAACTGCATCACCGGGTTTCTCCATTCCTTGGCGCCTTTGCGGAACAGAAAACTCGAAAGGACAGGAGCGACGATCATGGAAAAGGACAGAGCGCCCAAGAGAGCAAAGGCCACGGTCCAGGCCATGGGCCTGAAGAGCCGTCCTTCCACGGCCTGCAAGGTGAAGATCGGGAGATACGCCGTGATGATGATCCCGATCGCATAGAAAACCGGCCGCTGCACCTCGTGCGCCGCTTCTCTAATCTGCTCTGCGGGCGTCTTTGTCCCGCCGCTCTGATGGCTGAGATGGCGAACGATGTTTTCCACCATCACCACGGAGCCATCGACAACCATGCCGAAGTCCAGCGCGCCGAGCGAGAGCAGGTTGGCGGGAATATGTTTCAGTTGGAGACAAATCGCGGCAAACAATAAGGAGAATGGGATGGTGAGTGCAACGATGACTGCGCCGCGCGCGTTCCCAAGGAAGAGAAAGAGAATAATGACGACTAAGACCATCCCCTTGGTCAGGTTGTCGAGAACCGTGTGGGTCGTGAAGCGCAACAGATCGCTTCGGTCGATGAAGGGAATAAGCTTTACGCCTTTGGGCAGGATCTGGTCATTCAGTTCCTGTACCTTCTCATGGACAGCTTGGAGCACGGGCTGCGCATCCGCGCCCTTTTGCAGAGCTACGATGCCCGACGCCACATCGTCGTCATCGATTATTTTTCCGTCCTCGCGGTGGTAAGCCCGGGCAAACTGGCCCAGCCGGATCTCCGGGCCTTGCGTTACGACGGCAATATCCTTCACCCGAAGCGCCGTGCCGCTCTTGGTTGTAATGACCGTGTTCTCGATGTCCTGGAGGTTCTTGACCAGACCCACTTCCCGGACATTGATCTGCTGCAGCCCAGCTTCGATGAAGCTGCCGCCCGCATTGGCGTTGTTATTGGCGAGCTGCTGCTCCACCTGGGCGATGCTGAGTCCGTAGGAGACCAGTTTGTCCGGGTCGAGGCGGACCTGATATTCACGCGTGGGACCGCCGAAGGGGTTAATGTCCACGACACCCGGGACGGATTTCAGATTCTTTTCGACCACCCAGGTTTCGAGCGACTTCAGATTCATCACGTCGTACTCAGGGTTGGTACTTTCCAGCGTGTAGAAATAGATCTGGCCGACCGGACTCCAGTCCGTCCCCATCTGGGGTATGACGTTCGGCGGCAGAGATACCTGCGAAAGCCGCTCCAGAACCCGTTCGCGGTTCTCGAAGTCCGTCGTCTCCTCACCGAAGACCAGTTCCACCGTTGAGAGCCCGAAAATCGACCAGGAGCGGACATGGGCGACTCCCGGAACACCGTTCATCACGGTTTCGAGCGGGATCGTGACCTGCTGCTCGATCTGTTCGGCGGAGATTCCCGGCCACTGCGCGATGATATCGACGTAGTTGTTCGCCACGTCCGGATACGCTTCGACAGGAAGCTGGTGGAACGAAACAATCCCCCATGCAAAGAGCAGGATCGCGGCCGCCAGCACAAGAAGGCGGTTCTGCAGCGCAAAATCGACAAGCCGCCGGATCATTGCGTCTCCAGCGTCGCTTCCAGTTGGAGAACCTCCGAGACCACTCGCTGACCTGGAGCAATGCCGGAGAGAATTTGCTGCCTGTTTCCCGGCAGCGTGTCGCCGGCGGTCACTTCTATGCGCCTGAATTGCTTTCCGCCGGCGGGCATAAAGACCCAGTCGCGGTCGTGCAGATGCAAAATGGCGGAAGCGGGAACGACGGCAAAGGTCTGCTTGTTCCGGCTCTCAAACGTCGCGGTGACAAACATGCCCAGTTTGAGAATTCCCGGATTGCGAATCTCTATGCGGACCTTGGCGGTGCGGATTGCAGGGTCAAGCACCGGGCCGATGTCGGTGATCTGGCCCGTCAGCACTCTGCCGGGATAGGCGTTGAGCCTGATCTGCGCGGGCTGTCCGAGCGCAATCTTGGGGATGTCGTTCTCATAGACATCGCAGATGACCCATACGACGGACAGGTCGGCAATCGTGAAGGTCGTCGAAGATCCCGAATAAGTCACACCGGCGGCGGCAGCATTGGTGACGTTTTGCGCGACGATCACGCCGGAGATCGGCGCATATACGTTCACAATGTTCGAAGGATGATCTTTATCGACTCCAAGCGTATCCAGTTGACCTTCCGCGGCCGCTAGATCGGCTTTGGCGTCGTTCTCCGTGTCCTCGGCCTGCTCGAGCGAGCTGAGCGGAATCGCGCCGTGGTTGTAAAGGTCCTGGGCGCGGACGTATGCCTTGTTGGCTAGCAATTCGTCGTTGCGGGCCTTCAGATAGGCATCGAAGGCATTCGTGATGTCCGGGCTCTGTACCGTGAGCAGGAGCTGGCCCTTTTTCACGTTGTCGTCGAGGCGCGCTTTGATGTCTACGACGCGCCCGCTGGCGAGCGAGATCACGGGAACTTCACGCGCAATATCGGGATAGACCGACCCGGTCACGTTCAACTGGCTTGGGGCGTCGATGCGGTCCACTGTCACCAGCGGAAACTGCTCTGGCTTGTCGATCGTCACCAGGCTCATGTCGCCTGTGGGAATGGACTGCGCCGCCGGCGGCGCGCCTGTCGCCGGATCAAACTTTTTGCCGCATGCGGTCAAAGAAAGAGATACAGCGAGCCAACCGGCAGCCTGCAAAACGAACTTGTTCATCATAAGATTTGGTCTCTGCTGGGTTGGCCTCTCCGGCGATCCCGGAGCACTCGCTATCCGAAAGAGCACACATAAGTGCGTGGCGAGCTTCGCGTGTCCACATTCCTCCAGAGGATTCTGTGAAAAGGACAATCGTCAGATCTCAATGTAGTTGTTTATCCAATCGCTCCTGTCCTATCTTTTGTCCACGCGCGGCAATTTTTCGATAGGTACTTACGGGGGATAAGAGAGTGGTTTTGGAATCGATCGGTCCCAATCTTTCGATCATCCGATCATCGCGGCCTGCGACAGCAAAGGCGATTTGTGCGCGGCAAACTTCGACTCAATCACGGAGTAGACCATGGAGGCATAAATGAAGCATGAGGAAATGAGAAAGAAAATGTAGGTTTATATTTTCACCATCCGCTCATGCGCTCTTTACCTCGGGTGAGGAGCGGTTGGCGATGAAGGATCGCGCTTGCCGATTCACCGGGCGTCACTCGGGTTTGGCGCGCCCCGAATTTGCCTTCCTGTGCCGCGCCCGCAACGGGTGAGAAGGCACGTTATACTGCGGACTGCGCGCTCGATAACCCTTCCTCCCCGTGCGGCGCCCTGCTACAAGGGCGTGGCAGGCCCGGCGCACCTTTCCCGGGGGCCGAGGCAGGACAGAAACTGGGAACCGGCCGTGGGCAAAATTGGCCGGGGCCACCAGCGGACCCCAGCGTAACTGTATTAAAATCAATACGTGGCGGCGTAGCTCAGATGGTTAGAGCGACGGACTCATAACCCGTAGGTCGGTGGTTCGATCCCACTCGCCGCCACCAGCCCCGCATCTGCCTACGTCCAGCAACGTCCATAATATCATTCAAAACATAGACTTTATAGCATTATTCCGCCTTGGCACGTCTTGTATCGTCTATTGACAACTGGGGGCAACTGGGGCAGCATTGGGGGCAATCGGGCATACTCTCCAGAGGGTTGCCCCCAAGGAGTTGCCCCCAACATGCCTCTGACCGATATAGGTGTCCGTAATGCCAAGCCCGGCAGCAAAACGGTGAAGCTTTTTGACGAGCGCGGCCTGTACCTTGAGGTTTCGCCCGCCGGTGGGAAATGGTGGCGTCTGAAGTACCGATTCGAGGGCAAGGAAAAGCGACTTTCTCTTGGCGTCTATCCAGACGTGAGCCTCGCGACCGCGCGAGAAAATCGGGAAAAATCACGTAAGCTGGTGGCCGCCGGCATCGATCCTAGTGAAAACCGAAAGGCGATCAAATCAGCGCGGGCGGACCGCGCCGCGAATAGTTTTGAAATCGTGGCGCGGGAATGGTTCCGCAGATTTTCGAGTGGCTGGGCGGCAAGCCATAGTCAACGAGTTCTGCGGCGCCTTGAACATCACGTTTTCCCTTGGATTGGGGGAAGACCCATCTCGGAGGTGACAGCTCCGGAATTGCTCGCGGTCATTCGGAGAATCGAGAACGGCAGCGCGCTTGAGACCGCCCATCGCGCACTTCGAAGCTGCGGCCAGATCTTTCGCTACAGCGTCGCCACCGGACGTTGCCAGCGCGACCTTTCCGCTGATCTGAGGGGCGCTCTTCCGCCGGTGAAGGGCAATCACTTCGCCGCGACGACAGAACCTGCGCAGCTTGGGCCGATCCTGAGGGCCTTGGATGGCTATCGAGGCGATCCAATTGTCTGCTGCGCCCTGCGCCTCGCGCCGTTGCTATTCGTTCGCCCGGGCGAACTACGAAAGGCGGAATGGAAGGACATCGACCTCGAGGCCGCGGAATGGCGTTTTATCGCGACGAAAACTGACACGCCGCACGTTGTCCCTTTAGCCTCGCAAGCCATAGAAATCCTGCGCGAACTCCAACCGCTGACCGGCAACGGCCGCTTTGTCTTTCCTGGCGCGCGCAGCAGCAAGCGCCCTATGTCGGACAACGCGATATTGGCTGCCATGAGGCGTATGGGCATCGGCAAAGATGAGATGACAGGGCACGGCTTCCGAGCTGCGGCGCGAACGATCATGGACGAGATATTGGGCGTCCGCGTCGACCTGATCGAAACTCAGTTAGCGCATCGAGTGCGGGACCCCAACGGCAGGGCCTACAACAGGACCCAGTTCTTACCCGAGCGTCGTCGCATGATGCAGCAATGGTCCAATTACTTGGACCAACTGAAGGCTGGCGCTGAAGTCATAGCGATCGATTCGCGCGCCTGACGTATGCGTGGTAAGTTTTCTGACAGCCGCCTAGTCCGACGGGGCGACAAGCGGGGAAAACCTCAACTCGCTGGCGGCTGCTTCTCTGAGGATCGCGAGAGGTAGCGATGCCCGACTTGCCACTGCCCGAGCTGACGCCTGGCAACCCCGAGAATCTTCTTTCCCACGATGCCCGCCAGCGAATCGGAAGGGCGTGGGTTGAACACGACCTGATACGAAAGCGTGCGCTGTCCGCGCTTGATACCCGTTATCGAGCCGAGCCAGCCGGTTGTGCTGATTTCATGGAATATCTGGGCAAGGGCCAAGCCGGGATCGATTTCATTGAATCGCGAATAAAGGCGGCCGGCGTTGTGCTCCGGGCGGAGGCCGAGGAGTACGGAAATCTGGGGCTTCCCGGTCGCGAATTTCGCGAGATCATGGAGGGGAGCATCGATGAGATGGCCTATTCGCTCGAGTTCTCAACCCTGCAGAGAGATGCGCTCAAAGCTCTGGCCGGCGCATCAAGAGCCGGACGAAAGACCTGGCTCTATCGGAAGGAGCACGGAGCCGGTTCCCGCGAAAGACCGAGTCAAAGCCTTCATGGAGAAGAAACACCTCGACATTCCCGCGTTCGCGAAAATGATCGACGCCAGCCCACGAACGGTCACATCGATTTTGGCGGGAGATCGGGTAGGGAAGCGGACGCGGGTCGCGGTAGCCAAAGCGCTCGGAACCACGCCTGAGGACCTTTTCGCCGATTAGGGAATTTCCCCGGGGCTGATTTGCGCATTCTTTGCGCGATCTTTGCGGTTTCGTCTTGCCCTCATTCGTTCATGCTGGTCGACATGAGACGAAGAAACGCTTCTCCGGAATCGGGCATCCATCCCGCCGCAAAAACCCCGGAAATCGAGAGAACTGAGCAGCTCCTCGCGCAAGTTATTTCCGGGACGACGTCAACGCGGCCCTCCAATCTGCAACTTTTGCGGTTGCCGCAAGTCATTTCCTATACGGGCCTCTCCAAGGCATCGATCTACGCGGATCCGCAGTTCCCGCGGCCGATAAAAATCGGCGCTCGCGCCAGCGCCTGGCTTGCGTGCGAAATCGACGCATTTATCGCCGAACGGGTGCGCGCTTCCCGCGCCGAGAGCGCCTAACCCCGATGGCCGGGCATGGCACACACGTAATCGCCGTCTCGAATGGGATCTTCGAACACTGCGAGCAGATAGGCGTAGCGCTCTGGGTGTTTCTCTGGATGCTCGATCGCACGACCAAAGAAGCGCCTGGCGACGACGGGCAGATCGAAGGTCTGGTTTACGGCGGCCGGCCGATTCCAGCTCGCGATATTGGCAACGATTTGCAGATGACGGTGCGCACGGTGCACGCGCACCTCAAACATCTCCTCGATGCCGGATATCTTCGAACGATAAGTTTTGGAGACGGAATTCCGCCCGGGTACCGCGTTCTTAAAAGCAAAAAGTGGGCTCTCAAAAAGCGCGGAGCCTCAGACCTCGCCGAAAATGGCGGACCCTCGCCGAATTCAGCGGACCCCCACGAAAAAACTGCAGGGACCCCTGCAGAAAAACTGCAGAGACCCTGCAGCTTTTCTTCTCCGCTATATAGAAACAACACACTACAACACACAACAAGTACAAAAACTAAAAACAAGGTCGCGCCTTTCGTCGCTCCCGCATGGTTGCCCGTCGATTCGTGGAACTCCTATCTCGAAATGCGCCATAAGAAGCACAAAGACCCCACCGAAAACGCCAAACGACTCGTGGTTCGCGAGCTCGACAGGCTCCGCTCTTCCGGCCAGGATCCCGGAGCAGTGCTCGATCAGAGCACGCGGAACGGCTGGACGGATGTCTACGAACTGAAAGGCACCTCAAATGGAACAGCTAACGGAAAGCTTTCACCTGGAGCAGCAAGATTCGACGGCAACAAAGCCGCGGTCAAAGCGGGAGTCGAGTCTTTTGCGCGCCGTCGCGGAATTGCTCTCGAAGACGATAGCGGCCTATCCGAATCAGACGGTGAAGGATGAGACTGTTGACATCTGGACGGAAGATTGGTTCGCGATCGCGAGCAATCAGACATTCGAAGCGCTGCAGGCTGCTGTTGAGCGGCATCGCCGCCGCGGCGATGGCTTCATACCGCTGGTATCGACGCTGAACAAGCTCATCGCGGAGATGCGGCAAGAACAGCGCGACGCGGCCGCGCGAGCAACGGTCAAATTCGTCGCATGCGGCAAAGAGACCGGAGTTCGCGGCAAACCAGGCTGGTCGCTGTGCAGCGGCGGCATGATCATGTTTGAGGCCATCGCGTATGGGCGTCCCGATGAAGACGGGCAACGCAGACCCATGTACGACGGCAAGCCGCAGACATTTGCTAAGGACTGCGATTGCCTGATCGCCTGGCGAATCGAGAAGGCAAAGAGAGGGTAAGTGATGGAACCGACGATCACGCGGATGTATCCGAACGGGCCCCTTCAGGCTGTTCTTGGAGGAAGCGTTTTTGGGCGGCGTGCCCTCTCGCTCGACGGGCCTGAAGGGATTCGCTGGGAGTTACGTTGTGCGCATCATGCCAAGAACACGCACAGCAAGTCACCCTGGCCGCAGGAGAATGGCTCTGCGAGGGCTGCGCCAGTTCAGCCGTCGCGATGCGGGATTCGCGAGCGAGCGCGCGGAAGCGGTTCGCGAAGGACGGTAGCCCGCGCGCGCCGCGGCCAGGAGGGTAGGGCGGGGGCGGCACGGTACGCAAAGGTACTGATTCGAGCACTCGACACGAGCAAGTTGGTCTATTTTCGAGCTTGGGGGAGAGGGGTGAAAGTGTTGTTTTTTGCGCCTGAAAGTGACTGTTTTGGGCCGTAGATGGCGGGTCCCTTGGGGGTAGGGCACGTCCAATCTCCACCGGAGCCAACCCAGTACCGCCGTCGAAGGGTCGCGAAAAAAATCGCAGGTTTCCAAGATTTTCCCAAGGTCCGCAAATGAAGATCGAACTCTGGCCCGTCGACTAGCCGAAGCCCTATGCACGGAACGCCAGCAAGATCAGCGCCGCGGCCGTCGAGAAGGTTGCCCGATCGATCGCGGAATCGCTAAAGCCTATGGCGTTCGCAATCTGCTCGACTATGAACGCGGCTCTGGTCTTCTCGTCTCATCGGGCGCCAGGTGTAGGCTTCACTGGCGATTGCCGCATGCATCTACGCTTACCGAACCGCGGGAGCATGTTCGAACAAGCGCGAATCGAGAGTCACTCGATAGAGCGTCTGGCGGCCGACGTGAGGCACCGGCCGATCGAGCAAGCGGGGATTCTCGATTATCCAGTGGTAGTGCTTGGGCGACGCCCACTTCGAACAGGAATCGCGGATGACGTCGACCAGATCGACGACACCCAAGATGACCCCGGTTTTGACCTTGCGCGGATCGAGATGCAGTTGGGCGCAGATCAGGCGATCGATCTTCCTTCCGGCATGGATCGCGAGCGGTCCGCGGTACTTCGTCGACCAGGTGCGATTCTCGACGTCCTTGCCGAGTTGGAAGACGGCGGCCGCCCAGTGGGCGTAAAGAGTGAGACAGGCGATTTCCATCGGACCCTCGGAGCGGAAAAGTTCGCCATAGGTAAATAACATGCTCACGCCTTCTGAGCGACAAGAGACATCGCCTCTGGATAGGAGTTCCGTCTAACTAGCACGCATTGGAGCTTCTGCTCGCGAGCGCGCGCATTGCTTCGATCGTCGCGAGCGAGAGTCTCGATACCGTGCGAGGCTAAGAGTCGCAGAATCCGGTTCAGCTGTTCACCGCCGCGGCCGCCGTACACTCTTTTCCACTGAGGGATGTAACGGCCGGCTGCTTTGATGTTGCGGTCAATCTTCGCGTAGGTGGCGGCGTCCTTTTCCTTCGCGAGCTCGACAGTTGGGATGGGGCGCGGAGATCCCGCGAGCAGGTCAGTTTGCATCTTCATCATGGACTCGCGAATCTCCCCGCCGCATGCCAGGAAGTCAAAGTAAGCGCGGGAAGCATAGACGTCTGGAGCCTCTTTGCCCCACACGGAGCACAGGTATGCACTGAGCGCGGCCTCTGGCATCGGCTCGAAGGGGATCACCATGCAGCGGCTGAGAAAGCGCTTCTCGAGCGACGGCGGAGGGTTGGTACCCTTCTCGCCGAGTCCGTTGGCGGTGAAGATCCAGATGATCGGCGGCTGAGACTTGCGGGTCGACGCGCCCCCGAATCCGATCGTGAGGGACGCTGTCGCATCCAGTCGAGAGAGCAGTTGTATCTGGGCTTTCTCGCTCATCTGGTCAGCTTCGTCGACGAGACAGATCCAGAAGTTGCCGGTTGGAGGATGGTAAGCGAAGCGATTGCGCAGAGCATCGAGCGTCGCGACGTCGCATTTCTGGGATGAGACGTGAACGAGGCTGGCGCCAAGAGTGTCGGCGAAGCAGAGGCCGGCGATCGTCTTGCCGACTCCCGGCTTGCCGACGAAGAGCATCGAGCACGGTCGAGGTGCTTTGATCAGCGCATCGAGCACGCGGCGCGGGCCCTCCAACCCGATCAGGTCGCCCAGCTGGCGAGGCTGGTACCTCTCGACCAGGCTGAGAGGGAAAGCGATCGGCGGCTGAGCGTCCTCAGCGAAGCCGAAAGGTGTCTGAAGTTCTTGGGCAAAGATTTGCTGGGTGCTCATGGTTCTTTTCTCCTGAATGCCGGGCTGGTGAGGCCGCTAGGTTTAGAGCAGTTCGAGACTTTCCGGATGGAACAGGTGCGTGAACGGGGAATGGTCGCCGTCGACTTGAACTCGGACGTATCCAGGCTTAGTCGTTTCGATGACGGTCCCCTTCTCACCTTGCCAGTTGTTATCCATCCCGCTTCTATTGCGTACGATCACGCGCTGCTCCGGCTGAAACGGTTGCGTGCTCATTTGAGGTCTCCATGTTCGTCGTCGTCGCCTTCAAAGGAAGTGCATGCGTTCAGCGGGCGGCCGCATTCGCAGAGGTCTTCCGGTTCGGGGTAGCGAACCCACACCCAACTCGCGACCCATGCGCAATCATCGGCGCGTGAGATTTGAGGCTGGACTGCGTCGTCAAATTCGAGGTCGTCGCTCGCGTAATCCTTGATGGCAGCCTTGATGAGCCATTCGTCGGACAGCCCGCTGTCCGCTCTAGGCTCTTCTGGCGGTAACTGTTTCGTGGTCATTTCGCACCGCCCGGCTCTAGGTTGCGTTCGAATTCTTCGGCGAGGTCAGTCCAGCATTCGGCTTCGCCCTGATAGAAGCGCATGTAGGCGATCGCCCGGCAGCGGGCTGCATTTTGCTTGCAGAGCTCGGGCCATTCGTCGCCGTAATCGAGCTGCATGTCGCCGCTCTTTAGGTAATTTTCCTGTTCTCCGAGGGCAGCGTTTAAGGCCCACTCGAGCTCATCACGGTCCTCGTCGGTGATATTGGCAATTTGTAAGCTACTCATCTTCGTCCTCCATGAGGCTTTGGAGCGTTTGGTCTGCGAGGTCCTTGGTGCCGTCAATCTCGATGTCGAGCAGATGCTCGAGCCTCCCAATTGCCACCCAGAACTGACCCTGAAGATCGGCTGCTTCGTCTGGCAGGTTTTGAGCCTCTTCGCAAACGCAAGAGGCTCTCAGCTTGCCGCATGTTTCGCAGGTTGCGAGTAGTTTTGGATCTGTGCTGGTCACCGGATCACCTCGACAAGGAAGTGACCGAGAGCAGAGTAGACGTGAATCACGCCGGCGACGAACAGCATGGCGCCGATAACGTAAGTGGAGAAAAGGGCTTTCACTTTGGACTCCTTTCGTCTGCGCACACCTCGGGCTTGTCACCGGATGGGCTGCATTAGGTCGAGGCGGGGGAGGCCTCAACTCACTCTGCAATTACGCGACGGCGGAGGGTGTCTTGAGCTCGGCAATTTTCTCGGCGAGCATCCAGAGCGCGCGGTTGAGTCGCACGTCTTGGTCGATGCCGTTGACTTGGCGGGTGGTCACGTTGCGGCGAGTCACTCGCCCGCGTTCGTCGACGGTGCGCTGGGTGGCGTGGAGTCCCCCTCTGATGACGTTCTCCTGAACGACGTTCAGGGTTCGCCACAGATCGGAGCCCGCATCTTCGCGACGACGCGGCGCGAGCAGCTGGGCGGGAGTGATGGGCGTGGTCACTTCGCCCTCGGAGTTGGCGAAGCGCAAGCTGTGAGCGGCAGCGGCAAAAGCTTGCTGGTCGCCGCTGGTGAGTTGCAGACGGTTCCAATCCTCGACGACATCGATTGCCTTGACGGAGCGATCGATCACCGAATAGCTGCCTTCGATGACTTGGTCGATGATCTTGCCGGTGTGGTTGACTTTGAGCGTCTGCCCGCCGGGCTGAGAAACGAACATGCCGTTTAGGCAAGTGAGACGATACATGGCTTCCATCAGCCAATAGGAGCTTGACCCATCGTGGGAGTTCATGACAGCAACTTCGGGAACGACGTCGCCGACTTGGCGGGCGATATCGGTCGAGACGTGGCGAAAGCGGATCAGGTGCTTCGTGAAATCTTGCTTGCCTTCGACGCGGGTTCTGCTCTGGACTGCGGAGAAGGGTTGAAAGCCCTCGCGCATAAGGGCAGAGATCACTTCGCTGGTGGGGATGTAGGCGTAACGGCTGGAGCGGGATTCGTGAGGTGCAGGAGCGAACGCGGAGGGCGCGATCGCGCGGACTGCTTCAAGGGTGAGAGGCTTTTGGACTCGGTTGATAGACGACGGGCGGGCTACTTGAAAGGTGTTCATTTTGCTCTCCTGATTGCGATTGGTTATCGCTATCGAACAAGATCAATTCTAGAGGGACCGTTAGGGGAATCAAGGAAATAACCGGCGCCTATCCTATGGGAAATGAAGGACATAGGGGAAATCGCCTGAGAGCAAAAGGGACGTCGCGAGGGGTTCTCCGCCGGGTTACGTACCGGCCCCTGGGTACCACCCCAAGACGCTCCGCTTACGTATCAGAAGCGACGCACGGCGAAGATCGCCAGTATAGAGCAGCATGAAGAGGAATCGAAAATGGGAGCATGCGGGCCAGCGCCGAAGCCGACCGAATTGCGGAAGTTAAATGCACTATTTCATCTGAAGACAAACGTATAAAGCATCAGTCCGGCTGCTAGAGCCATAACTGCAAACGTAGCGCCACCAAATATGTTACTAAGCTTTCCACTTGCGTATGCCCCCATAATCTTCTTGTTGTTGGAAATCCGGATCAATATAAAGATAATGGGTACTGCCGCCACACCGTTGATTACCGCTGCATAAATCAATAGTTTGATTGGGTTGAATCCGCAGTAGTTGAGTAGAACGCCAATTATCGTGCCGGCAAGCATTGTCCAATAGAAGCCTCGAGCCTGACCCGGTTTGAGAGCTAGGCTCTCCGCCCACCCGAATAGTTCGCAGACTGCATATGAGGACGAGGCCGCAAAAATCGGCACTGCTAGTGCTCCGGTACCAATTACCCCAAGCGCAAACAGGATCTCTGAGATCTTGCCGGCGTGGGCAAAATTCCTGACTAAAGGCTCGAGTGCGCTTGCTGCCTGGGCTGAGGTGCTGATGTTCCTCACGCCATTCGCATACAACACCACCGCCGTAGTTTCAATAATGAACCACGTTGCGATCTCGGAGAAAATCATTCCGATTGTTGTATCGCGTCGGGCATCGGCTAGAAGGCTACCTGAAATCCCCCTTCCCGAACTATTGGCTCGCTTTTCTTCAAGTTCCTGCGAGGCTTGCCAAAAGAAGCAGTAGGGAGAAATCGTTGTACCAAAGACTCCAACGATAATCATCATAAATTGGAAATCGAATTGCACGTGGGGAAGAAAACTGGCTTTGAGCACCGTTGCCCAGTCCCGAGTTGCGATCAATCCTGTCAAAACATAAGCCAAGAGGGAAACCGTAAGCAGCTTTAGCATAGGGGCATAGCGCTTGTAAGAGATGAAGACTTCCAGCAGGATTGCGATCAAACCGAAGACCAATATGTAGAAATAGTAGGGAAGGGGAAGAAGCAGCCGTGCGGAGTCGGCCATGGCGCCCAGGTCCGCCCCGAGATTGATGGTATTTGCGATCAAGAGTAAACTAACAATCCCGTAGAGTACAGCCCTCGAATAGTGTCGCCGAATTACGGAGGAGATTCCTTGGTCTGTTGCCAGAGCAATCCGCGCACACATCTCCTGTATCGCGATCAAGAACGGCAACATGACTATTGCTGTCCAGAGTTGGCTTAATCCGAACTGTGCGCCAGATTGACTATATGTTAGGATTCCGGACGGATCATCATCTGCAGCCCCGGTCACGAGCCCGGGTCCCAGCGCGCGGATGAACTTACGTAGCTTGGACTTAACGCGAGCGGACTTCGGTAAATCAGTGATCTTCGTGATCATGCGGCCCTCAAGGGATTCAGTTTTCCTTGCTCCTCAGGAGCAGCATATGTAGCGGCAAACCGTAATGTTCTGTCTGCATCTTGCCGGAAGTTCGTAAAAACGGCAATCTTCTTAACCGTCAACCCGGGTAACCGTGCTTTTTGACGAGCAGTGGCCATTGGGGACCCACCTTTAGATGGACTGGTCCCATTTTCGACGACCGGGTACGGTCTGAACAGTGACGTGCGTCACCATTCAGCGCGCGCTCGCTGGGCTCGCTGGACGCTCAGACCCGGTTCTAAATCAAGAGGCATCTATCGCGGCGCAATCGAGACTGCCGGCCTGTATCGCAAATACATACGCCTCCAGGTTCGATTGTGCACATGGCTGGCTCGAAGGGAATAGCGCATCTGGGTCCCAGATGTGACCGGCATCACATAGGCGGTCATAACAAATACGATAGGTTTGAGACATTCTGGAGGAACGAAATGGCATGAACGCGCCCGCGAAGTCTGATGACTAGCGATCTTGCGTGCGCTGTTTCCCAAGTTTCCGTCATCTGAGCCCAACAAACACTGTCGGGCAGCGACGACTGAAAGGAACATCGGTGTCCGAACCATGCGATCGACCATGTCAGCGAAATAATACCGGCCCGAGTTTTTGGTTCAGAAACTCCCACATCGTCGGCACATAGCTCAAAGCAGCAACCCACACGATCATCCCGATCGACAAGACGATGCACAAGATTTCACCGTGGTGTTTAGACTGCGTCTCAGTTCCTTCATTCTCGTTTCTTTTCCAGCCATCAGAAAAATTCGGATCCAAGTAAGTAATGGCGGCCAATATTTCTTCGTCGGAAGCTCTCTCTATCCGGTTCATCTCATTCACTCCCGCACCTACATCTGCAACGATAGGCGCACTCGGCACCGGCTCACTGTGACCCGCATCACAGGGCTGACATTACACCCACGAATGTGAAGTTTTTCGGACTTTCCCAGGCCGCCCGCTCGGCCGGATAGCCGGAAATTGAGGCGCATGGCCTTGAAAAGATTCGCACCTGCACCCTATTTTGGCCATCTCTCATGCTCATGGCGTCCCGTGAATTTGAAGCGACCAGTCGTGGATTGTGAAAAGCGTCACAGCCATTCCATGCGGTCCTCTATACAGTGAAATTCGGAGTTGTTGCGCGGAGCCCTCTGTGGAGTTTGCAACATGTCAGAGTTGAAAGCCAAGGATGTTGAGGCTTATCTGTCCTCGCTCTACGGGATACCCGTCGCCGTGCTAGCTCTCACTCCCCTTAACGAAACTCCAAACGACAAGTCGACCAAGTTCTATGGATATGGAACTCCTGTTCGCGTCGACTACCAACCAGGGGCAGGCCCATGCAAGAGCGCTGTACTTCACACAATGCATCCGGGACCTTTTGGACACGAATACATGGAAGACCGCGCTCAGGTTCTACTATGGGAGCACCGCGCTTTCAATAAGCTGCCGGCTCATGTACGCGCCTTGGACGTTGGCGGATTTCGTCCGGGCGGCAACCTGGCTACGCTAGGCGACGTCGCCGAGTTCTTTCTGCTCACCGAGTATGTGGAAGGGCAACCATATGCTCTGGACATGGAGAGGCTGCGCGACACGGGAACTCTTGGCGCCTCCGATTTGGATCGGGCAAACGCTCTCTGCGACTACCTGATCGACATTCACCGGGTGAAGGGTGGTGACTCCGAGCTTTATCTCCGCAGGGTTCGTGAGCTTGTGGGGCACGGGGAGTGCATCATGGGGATCAGTGATTCGTACCCTTGTCATTCTTTGATCACCGAGAAGTTGCTCGCGCAGATCGAGCATCGCTGCCTGGACTGGCGGTGGCGCCTGAAAAAGCGCAGCCATAGGCTAAGCCAGGTCCATGGTGACTTTCATCCGTGGAACATTTTGTTTCGATCCGGCGTGGATATCACGGTTCTCGATCGTTCCCGAGGCGAGTATGGCGAACCGGCAGATGATGTTGCTTGCCTCACGATGAATTACTTCTTCTTTTCTCTTCAAAGCAGTCAACGCCTCGAAGGGATTTTCGAAACTTTATTTCTTCGTTTCTGGGACCGCTATCTTGCCGCCAGTGGAGATTCTGAAGTGCTCGAGGTCGTGGCGCCTTTTTTTGCCTTCCGTGGTCTCGTAATGGCCAGCCCCCTCTGGTATCCGACACTTTCAAACACGATCCGGCAACGGCTGATTGCCTTTATCACTTCCGTCTTGGAAGCCGAACGTTTCGACCCGACGCAGGTGAACACCTACTGTGGAGCCTAAAGTCCAAATCGCATTTGCCGTGTGGGTCACGGGCCTTCCGGCATCCGGGAAGTCCACTTTCACCGCAGCACTGACCGCGCAATTCGCGGCTCGCGGCCTCGATGTCGCGGTCCTCGAATCCGACGTCCTGCGGAAGGTATTTACTCCCCACCCCCGATACGACGAGGAGGAGCGCGCAGCCTTCTATGAACAAATGGTTTATGTAGGCGTCTTACTTACACAACATGGTGTCCCGGTGATCTTCGATGCGACAGCAAACCGCAATCGCGCTCGACAGCAAATTCCGGAATTTCTGGAGGTCTACGTCGATTCTCCCCTCGAAACCTGTGCCCTGAGGGATCCTAAAGGGATCTATCGTGCCGGACTGACCGGGAAAGCCGGTGCCGTACCGGGTCTTGAAGTAGAATACGAGCCTCCTGAGAGCCCAGACGTCATCGTCCATGGCGACAGGGAGAGTCCAGAACTCGGCGCGCAACGTGTCATGGTGAAGCTTGCAGAGAAGGGCTGCCTCGAATCGCGGAGAACATTTCGATCGGTTGAGGTAAACCAGGCGCCTCGATGAATGCAACACGGGGGTATTTCCAGCCACGCGGGCCCTAGCCAGAAGGTTGTTCTTTAGAATCTTTGAGAGGAGGATGCCGCATGCTTGCAGATTTCGCGGTAATTCCTATGGGTGTTGGAGATGGCGTCAAAGATCTGATAGCCGAGGCGCTGGCAATTGTCGATCAATCGGGGCTTTCTTACAAGTTCGGAGCCATGCACACCACCATCGAAGGAGAATCAGACCGCGTCATGGATGTGATACTGCGCTGCCACCGTCGCCTGCTGGAGTTGGCACCGCGGGTGCTCACGAACATCGCCATAGACGATCGCAAAGGTGCAACAGGTCGGCTTGAGGGCAAGGTCAGGGAGGTGGAGCAGGTACTCGGCAAACCTCTCTCGCATGCCTGAAATGAGTGCTATCGAATGGCGGTTGAGCATAGCAACATGTCGATGACCGATCGATGTTGGGCGCCAATTGTCCCATGTGATTCATAGAAGTACTTTCCGCTTCAACGACGCCCCGCAGCGCCACTCCATTGGTTTTCCACACCATGGAGTCCGTTGATTACAAGTATCAACAGTCGGAGGCCGTGAATGCAGTTCGTAACCTGGCCGGAGTCAAAGGTGTCAGCAATCTCATCACCGTCAAGTCGCCAGTCTCTCCTTTCGAAGTGAAGCAGAAGATCGAAGATGCCTTACGGCGGGCCGCGGAGTTGGATGCGCAGCAGATCAAGGTAGACGTTCACGACAGCAAGGTCACCTTGCATGGGACCGTTCATTCGTGGGCAGAGCGTTCCGAAGCAGAACGAGCAGCGTGGTCGGCACAGGGCGTATCCCAGGTTGAAGATACAAAACATCTCGGTAAGCTGGACTCTGCTCCATGGACCGCCTGAGCAGGTAATCTCTTTGAGAGCAATCGAGGCGAACGCTTCGCTTATCCTCTTTGCCCTGCACCGCGGGGGAAGTCACATGATCGACTGTCCAGACGGTGTGGTCAGCGCGGCGATTCGTCAATCACATTGCCCGGTCATGACCGTTCCCATAGGACTCCCGATTTGAAGCCAATGCTATTAATATTGATGCCGGCCATCGAGGTCGACACCCCGCGCCGACGCCGCGCGTGGTCCGCGTTCTCGAACGGGCGCCAGCGCCATGCCGGTTGTCACAGAGGCCACCTCCAGTTGCGGATTTCCGGTTTGTCGATGCCGTTCTGATGCGCATAGTGGATGCTTTCAATGATTTGTCCCTTCAGCCATTCTTTAACGTGAGCACCAGTTGCCTGTAGGCGTGGCACGCGATCAATGACATCGATCGCCAGATTGAAGCGGTCCACCTGATTCAGGATCGCCAATTCGAGTGGAGTGTTGATGTTTCCCTTCTCTTTATATCCGCGAACGTGCAGGTTGTGGTGGTTCGTCCGGCGGTAAGTCAGCTTATGGATCAACGAAGGATACGCATGAAAGTTAAAGACGATCGGCTTGTTTTTGGTAAAGAGCGAGTCGAAGTCGCGATCGGAGAGGCCGTGCGGATGCTCAGTTTCCGGTTGCAATCGGTAGAGGTCCACGACATTGACAAATCGGATTTTCAAATCGGAAAAGCGTTCGCGCAGGATGGCGACAGCTGCCAGGCATTCCTTGGTTGCGATGTCGCCCGCGCAGGCCATCACCACATCTGGATCCTGGCCTGTGTCCGTGCTCGCCCAATCCCAGATGCCTACACCTTTTGTACAGTGTTTGATCGCCGCATCCATATCGAGATATTGCAGATGAGATTGCTTGTCCGCCACGATTACGTTGACATAGTCGGTGCTGCGCAGGCAGTGGTCGGCAATGCTGAGAAGGCAGTTTGCATCTGGAGGCAGGTAAATGCGAACCACCTCGGCGCTCTTGTTCGTGACCACGTCGAGAAAACCCGGATCCTGATGGGTAAAACCATTATGATCTTGCCGCCACACGAGAGAAGTAATCAACAGATTGAGTGATGCGATGGGTGCGCGCCACGCAAGCTCCTTCTTGCTGGCCTCGAGCCACTTGGCGTGCTGGTTGAACATGGAGTCGATTACGTGAACGAAAGCTTCATAGCTCGAGAAGAAGCCATGCCGCCCGGTGAGAAGATAGCCCTCTAACCATCCTTCGAGCGTGTGCTCGCTCAACATCTCCATCACTCGGCCATCAGGAGCCAACTCGCCTCCATCTGCGTCTTCTGGCTTGAATCCGGCCAACCAAGTCTTTTTGCTTGCCTCGTAGATCGCCTGGAGCTTGTTCGACGCAGTCTCGTCCGGTCCGAAGACACGAAAGTTGGTCATGTTCCTGCGCATCGTGTCCCGCAGAAATTGCGCCAGGATGTCCGTTGGCAGAGCTTCTGTAGTTCCCGGTTCGGCCACCGAAACGGCATAGTCGCAGAAGTTTGGTAGATCGAGCCTCTTGCGCAACAGGCCACCGTTTGCATGCGGGTTGGCGCTCATCCGGCGTACGCCTGCCGGCGCCATTGCCCTGAGCTCCGGCACCAGAGAACCCTTTTTATCGAAGAGTTCGTCTGGTCTGTAGCTGCGCAGCCACTCTTCGAGAAGCTTTAGATGTGAAGAATTCTCCACGACATCGAGGATGGGAACCTGGTGAGCACGCCAGAAACCTTCGACCTTATGCCCACCGACCTCCTTCGGGCCGGTCCATCCCTTGGGAGTTCTCAGGATGATCATTGGCCAGCGCGGACGCTCAGCCTTGCCGCTCGCACGCGCATCGGCCTGAATTTTGCGAATGGATGCGATGCACTCCTCAAGCGTTGCGGCCATTTTCTGGTGCATCGCATGCGGATCATCGCCTTCGACGACATGGGGAGTATATCCATATCCGCGGAAGAGCGAATCCAGCTCTTCCGGGGATATACGGGCAAGAATGGTGGGATTGGCGATCTTATATCCGTTCAGGTGAAGGATCGGGAGCACGGCTCCATCGCAGATGGGATTGAGAAATTTGTTGGAATGCCAGGACGTGGCGAGTGGACCAGTCTCGGCCTCACCGTCTCCTACGGTTACCGCTACGATCAAATCGGGATTGTCGAACGCAGCTCCGAAAGCATGAGAAAGGCTGTAGCCCAGTTCTCCGCCCTCATGGATCGAGCCAGGCGTTTCCGGGGTGCAATGGCTGCCGATGCCGCCGGGAAATGAAAACTGACGGAAAAACTTGAGCATTCCAGCTTCGTCCTGGCTCTTATCCGGATAGATTTCGGAGTACGTCCCCTCAAGATAGGCGTTGGCAAGCGTGGCCGGCGCGCCATGTCCTGGGCCGGAGATGTAGATCGCATTCAGGTCCAGCTTTTTAATCAGTCGGTTCAGGTGGACCCAGATAAAACTCTGCCCAGGATCGGATCCCCAATGCCCAAGCAGACGCTGCTTG
Organism: uncultured Acidobacteriaceae bacterium; assembly: GCA_963746665.1. Lineage (GTDB taxonomy): Bacteria > Acidobacteriota > Terriglobia > Terriglobales > Acidobacteriaceae > PALSA-350. The sequence continues at coordinate 226,503 of CAVVBW010000005.1, forward strand.
ATGTGCTCAGGCTGCAGCGGCTGACGCAGGAGTGGGTTGTCGCGCAAGTAAATCATGCATGCGCATAGATAGTTGCAAGCCCGCCAGTAAGCGTCGAGCTTGTCTATCTCGCTTATCGGGAGCAATTGCTGTGACATAGGGAAATGAGTCGGATCAAGCATCGTCTTCATGGGAGACCTCATGGCTCTGTTGCATTATGTTCCCGAGCTTGGAAGTAGAGCATCAGCCAGCGCCTGTGTATCGCTACCGCTGGCGCTAGCCTTTGACAGATGAGGGGCCGGAAGACAGAATGCTGTCGTCGTGGCCGTTGCGTGACGATAATCCTTCCGTCATCGAGACTATGCGATGGAAGTCCCAGGCGAAGAAGAGCATCTTTGTGCCCACCAGGCACAAGTACGCGCCGAGTGAAGCGATTGCCAGGGGATTGTCCATATTTCTGCTTAGGCCAGCCATGATTCCTGAAAAAAGGACCGAAGCAGTCCCGAAAATATACATGAGACCGCGCTCCCGAGGGTGATGCTTTGCTTTAAACGCAAAGGAAAAGGCTGAAATACCGGAGGCGAGTGCATAGATTGCGGCGAACCCAACCAACCATTGCAGCGTAATTTGCGGATAATACCCCAGAAAGACTCCAGCGAGCGCAAAAGCTACTCCTGCGAGCAGTTGGAAAGTGAGCCGGTGAACATGCTTCATCCATTCGCTGAACGCGGCAAACCATTCGACGATCGCAGCCAGGAGAAGGGCCCCTGCCGAGAGCAATATGGCGATTACAATGGCGGCTGCTTCAAAAAACTGACTGGTCATGACAGTATGCAAGTAAAGGAATGCCAGCCCCAGGCCAATCGCCAACAAGCCATGGACGGTCAAAACGTATGTACGGATTTTGATTGCGCTTAGCATGCCAAGATAACCTCCTGAATAACTTTCATCTGTTTCTCAAATATGCCCCGAAGAACGATTGCCTCAAAGATCGAGTCCCCAGGTGAATAAGGACTACATCACATGGTCAGAACGATACGGCCCTCTACCTCGCCCGACCGCAGCCGATCGAGTGCATCATTCACCTCTTCTAAAGGTTGGCTCTGGATTCGCGAGCGTAGGCCCATTTCGGCGGCAACTGACAATGCTTCTTGAAGATCGAGCCGCGTCCCCACGAAGGAGCCGCGAATTGTCAGGCGCTTTAATACGATGTCGAAGAGAGGCACGGGAAATTCACCCGGAGGCAGGCCCACGAGCACGCAGGTTCCTTTTCTGCGTGTCATGTCAATCGCTTGGCGAAACGCGGTGAGCGAGGCCGCGGTAACGAGTACTCCGTGAGCTCCGCCTATTTCCGATTGCACATACCGGGCTACATCTTGAACTTCTGGATTGAGCGCGATTTCCGCTCCAAAATCCTTGGCCCGCCCCACCTTTTCACGGTCGATATCAACGGCGATGACGTGCAATCCCATCGTGACGGCGTATTGAATCGCCATCTGCCCCAGTCCGCCAACCCCGGAGATCACTACCCATTGCCCGGCTGTCAACCCGGCTTCCTTCAGCGCCTTCCAGGTTGTCACTCCCGCGCAGAGAATTGGAGCCGCATCGATGTCTGTCAGCTCCGCTGGGATATGGGCAACAAAGGAGGCGTGCGCCAGAGCATAATCGGCAAAGGTGCCATTGACCATATAACCGCCATAGACAGCATGCGGACATACGGTTTCGCAACCGCCAATACACCACTCGCATTGGCCGCAGGCCGCGCGCAGCCAGGGTACGCCGACGCGATCACCCTCCTTTACTTCTCGCACGCCGCGGCCCGCGGCTACCACAACTCCTACGCCTTCATGGCCAGGAATGAAGGGGAGGGCCGGCTTCGCCGGCCAGTCGCCATCGAGCGCATGCACGTCGGTGTGACACACGCCCGAGGCACGCATCCTCACCAATACTTCCTCGGGCCCGGGATCAGGAAAGCTCACTTCCTCGATGCGAAGAGGCTTCTTGAACTCGCGCGCCAGTGCTCCTCGACCCTTTACCGGCATCACTCACCTCTGGGACTTCTAGCTGAAAGGAAGTGTAGGCGAGTAGCTCGCGCCAATCGGTGACGGCGATCACAGGTATTTGGGAAAGAGAAACCGCGAAAAGCCTTCTGCGCCAGCGCCGAAGACACGAAGCTCTTGCCGTCGCCCGTGGGTCCCGGCACGAAAATGCTCTCTCGTCCCGCCTTCCGGCGTGTGACGAACATCACGGTTTCGCATCGATCTCTGCAATATCGTCGGGGCAAGGTTGTCACGGGGAAGCTCCGGGATACCGTTGTGACGAGTGGCGCGGAAGCCTTGCCGTATTCCTGGAATGACCTCTGTGCTCAGGGGGTGTTTTATGACAATTTATGGGAAGCCGGTGGAGATTGGTCTCGATACCATTCTGTTCGCTACGGACTTTTCTGCAAGCGCGGAAGCCGCTGAACTCTATGTAAAAGCTCTTGCAGAGCGTTATCGATCGGTCGTCCGCTTGATACATGTCGTTGACCTTGGCGCTGCATTCACGGCGCCGGATGCTGGCATCAGCATCGAAATCTTTCGACGGTCTGCAAAGGAATCGTTGAACCGTCTTCAGAACAAGCTGGCCTCGGAGAAGATAAGCGTCGAGACCATCCTGAGCGAAGGCGCGGATCCCGCTCAGGAAATTCTGCAGGCGGCGGAAGACCAATCCGTCGACTTATTGGTGATGGGTACGAGGGCGCATAAAGGATTAGCCAGACTCGTTCTTGGGTCTACAGCCGAGCTCCTGATCCATCAAGCCAAGTGTCCTGTTCTCACAATAGGTCCGGAAGCGCGGCCTCCGGAGAGGCCCCTGAGTTTTAGCAGGATCGTGTATGCAACGGACTTTTCTGCTGAAGCCGCGAGAGCGGGTGTTTTCGCTTTATCGTTTGCCCAGGACTCTAGCGCTCATATTTACCTCTGCCATGTGCTCCCAGCACCTCACGGAAATCCTCAAATGGACGGTCAGGAGTTGAATGAGCAGTTCACCAGCGCATTACAACGGCTGATTCCCGATGTCGCTCGGGAATGGTGCGAACCGGAGTGCATTCTCGAGCATGGCTATGCGGCCGATGGCATTCTGCTGCTCGCCCAACGTGTGAAGGCAGATCTTATTGTGCTAGGCACTCGGCGGATGTCTCATTGGTTCGACAATTTCAAAACGGGTGTAGCTTTCCAGGTGATCAGCGCTGCCCATTGCCCGGTGCTGACCATTCGAGGATAGCGGAACATCGGTAAACCTGATTTGGCTCTTCCGCAAGTTGGAAGTCCTCTTGCGGCGGTTACGAGTAATCGCTTTTTTCGATGCCCAGCTTCTTCAGCTTGGAGTTCAATGTCGTCCGCTTGAGTCCAAGCTTCTCAGCGGCGCCACCGATTCCGCCGACCATTCCCTTCGCCTCCCGGAGAACGCGGAGGATATGTTCCCGCTCCGCGGCTTGAAGATTGGGGTCCGCCGGCGCTGAGGTGTCCTCTTGCATTGCCTCCAGTTCAGCCAGAGGAGCGCGCAGCGTCGAACCCGGAGTAAGAATTACGGCTCTCTCCATGAAGTTCTCCAGCTCTCTTACATTGCCTGGCCAACGCCACGCAGTGAGGGCTGCCATCGTTTCTTGTGGAATGGTGTCAATGCCCTTGTTCATGCGTTTGGCATGCTTCATGACGAAATACTTCACGAGCAGTGGGATGTCTGTGGATCTCTGGCGCAGGGGGGGAACCGTGATCGGAAATACTTTGAGGCGGTAATACAGATCGGCGCGGAATTCACCGCTCTTGACCATCTTGGCAAGATCGCGATTGGTAGCGGCGATCAGACGAACATCGACCGGGATTGTTCTTCTCCCGCCGAGCCGTTCTATTTCCTTCTCCTGGAGCGCTCGCAGGAGTTTAGGCTGGAGTTCCAACGGGAGATCGCCAATCTCGTCCAGAAACAGAGTGCCCATATGAGCCAACTCCAATCGTCCGAGTCGCTGCGAGATCGCCCCGGTGAAAGCTCCCTTTTCATGGCCGAAGAGCTCGCTTTCCAGGAGCCCAAACGGGATTGCGGAGCAATTCAGCTTAACGAAGGTCCGGTCCTGACGTGGGCTCAGTTCATGGATTGCCCTGGCGATCAATTCTTTGCCGGTTCCGGTCTCGCCGAGAATGAGCACCGTTGCGTCCGCTGGCGCGACAGTCTCCACCTGCTTTAGGACGATCCTTAGCCCCTGGCTTTCGCCAATGATTTCTTCAAAGTTGTATTCGGTACGCAACTCCTCCTCGAGATATAGCTTTTCTTGTTTAAGCTTGTCGCTGCGCTCGAGAATTCGCCGGAAACCATGGTCGAGCTCGATAGCCTCAGCTATCTTGCTTGCGGCCTGAAGAAGCATCTCCATTTCCCTCTGCTCGAAGGTGTTCTCTCGCCGGCTTCCGACGAACAGAGTGCCGATCACATCGCCGCGGCAGTTCAGCGGAACCCAGCAGCCCGACTTCATTCCCAACTTGACTTGGTGGGGAGGTCCCCCAATCGTTTCAGTATCGATTTGGTCCATCAGGAGTGGTTCCTGATGAGTAAAAACCCAGCCTTCGGGTGTGCCTTCAAGGGAAAGATTTGCCTCTTGTTGAGGTAGTTCACTTGAAGAGAGTTCCTGCACATGCAGACGACCATCGCTGTTGTCGTAAAGTGCGATGGCTGAATAGTCGTGAGGCAACAACCGCTGAACGCTGGCCTCGATTGCGGCGAGCATTTGCCGGATGTCAGGGTTGGCCAGTACTGCTTTGCTCAGTTCGAGAAGCAGCGACTCCTCCGCCCTCTTGCGATCGGTGAAGTCGCGTGTGACTTTGGAAAATCCGATGAGGCGGCCATCCGGCCCGCGTAACGCGGTAATAATGACGTTGGCCCAGAAGCGCGAGCCATCCTTGCGGATCCTCCATCCCTCCTCTTCAAATCTTCCTTCGGCTACCGCTACGTCCAACTCATGCTGTGGCTTCCCCCGTTCAATGCTTTCCTGGGGATAGAACTTGGAGAAATGATGGCCAAGGATCTCTTCGGCGTGGTACCCCTTGATCCGTTCCGCACCAGGATTCCAGCTAGCGACTCTCCCCTCAGGGTCAAGCATGAAGATCGCATAATCTCTGGCGCCATCCACCAGCAGTCGAAAGCGCTCTTCGCTGCGGCGGAGAGCTGCCTCGGTCTTCTTGCGTTCCGTGATGTCCCGCACCACCGTCAAGACGGAGCTTTCTCCGCCTGTCTCGACAGGACTGAGCATGATGTCTACCGGAAACTCGGTTCCGTCTTTTCTCCTGGCATAGAGCTCCAGCCCTGTTCCCATGGGACGCGCGCTCGGCTTGGCGATGTAGGCAGAGCGGTGTTGAGGATGCTGACGGCGGAATCGTTCGGGAATGAGAATTTCTACAGAATTTCCGATCAGTTCTGTCTGGGTATAGCCGAAGATCCGTTCCGCCGCCGGATTGGCTGCGGAGATATGGCCATCGGCGTCCGTTGCGACAATTGCATCGGGAGAGGCGATGAAGAGCTTCTCGAACAGCGTCTGGGCAAGTTGAGGAGCTTCCTTTTCCCCTAGCTGTTCAGCCACTCCATTTTCCCCCTTTCTCCGAAAGTCTCAAGCGTACAGTGTTCCAGGTTCACCTGTTCATCCCGTCGAGAATAGGCGATTTTGACTTTCTTAAAGCCAATGTGCACAACACTATAGCATCTTCGAACGGATACACTCCTTGGCTTTGAGGGAATGCTCCACCGCGAGGGATCCGTGACGGTGAATTGACTGGGGCCGCTGTCAAAAATATCGAGAGTGCGGTAGGGGGGAACGGCTCGCCGCTCCTTGGGGGGACTGAGCAGTCCCCCCAGGAGGATCCGGCATTACGGGAGGTGTTTTTTCGGTTTCAGTCTCCGCTCATCGCCTGCAAGGCGGAACGGCTGGGGATCATTACCGTTGTTCCCTTAAACATGACTAGATGCCTGTTTTTGAAATCGCTAAGAGTCCGGGTGATCGTTTCGCGCGTTGTACCTATGCATTCGGCGATCTGTTCGTGTGTCAGCGGTACTTTGATTTTCGCTCCTTCCGGGGTTGGTGTTTCTTCGGAAGACCAGTGAAGAAACAGGCGGGCCAGCTTCTCATGGGCGGTCGTTGATAAGCCTACCGTCCGCAATTGCTCACAGGCATCGGCATACTGAGAATTCAGCTGCCGGATCACTGCCTGATAAACCTCCGGAAACCTGTTGACGAAGCGGAGGAAGTCTTCACGACGGATGAACACGACCTGTGACGGATGAAGCGTTTCGGCGCTGACTTCATAGGGAATCCCAGACATGGCTGCGCTCAAGCCGAGGATATCCCCGGGCCGGGCGATCCGGAGGGTCAGAGTCTTCCCGCCCTTGGAGCTGACAGAGAGCTTGACCTGCCCGGAGCAGACAAGAAAAACTCCCCGGGCTGCTTCGTTTTCGAAGAATAGAACTGATTCTGCGGGATAGAAGGAGGAGAACTTGATAGATTCAAATTCCTTGGCTGCTGCGGGCGAGAGATGGCAAAGGAAGCCATTCGATCTTAGCTTGCAGTTTTCGCACATCGTAGCGGGGTTCCTTGGGTTCTGCATTGTTAGCCCTCCTCGGACGGCTCGAGCGCCGAATCGCTCTGGGCCTGGTTGGCAAAGTATTGAGTTAAGGGGGAATCGGCTAAAATCTCCGCGTCTGTCGCCCTGACAATTTCTCGAAGAATTTGTGTGCCCTTCCGGTCGACGAAGCTGACTTCGCAAATGTCCAACCGGAGTTTTTTTCTTTTGGTCGAAGCCCAAAGATCACGCCAAGTCCGGCCCAACTCGATCGCCCAGGGCCCGACAATCTTCCCCTCAATCCTTAAAGTTGCGGCGGTCGGATCGTGTTGAACGGAGATTTTTAGCACTTCAACTCCTGTAATTCGGTTGTGCCCTGTATTAAGCACCTGGCGAGCCAAACTGGATGGAACGGGGAGTCTCTCTAAGCGCGATGAAAACAAAAGGCTTGCGCTCCCGATGGCGAATCGGTACAGGATGCGTGACGAGAGGCGGAGACGATATTTCGCCTCCAAGACGCCCTGTCGTCTCGTTCCCCCAAGGAGGCCCGCGAATCGGGCTTGAGGCTATAGCCTTGGCAGCCGGCGGATCGCGAAATTCGACGACCCCGGTGATGCGTATCACATGCGAGTGCGGATCATCGTAGGAGAATTTTGCCCAGCACGAAAAAATACTTCCGGCTCCTGCTTGCACCGCCGGATGGACTTTATCGCTTGCGGCCTCATTACGATTCTTGAGAAAAGAGATTTGTTATGGCGACAGCTTCTCAGGCAATATCGCACACCAGGTTGAAGATAGGAAAAGTTGCTGTGCTTGCCGATTTCTCAAAAGCGGCGGATACCGCGTTGCGCTTCGCGGCTGCATTGGCGAGAGAACATAAGGCTAGCATCGTACTGGCGCACGCCTATCTTCCGCCATCTTCTGCTTTTTCAGCTCCCAGGATAGAGCTTACTTATGAAGCCCTGGACCATTGGCGGGAAGACTTAAGGCTCTCCCTACTCAAACAGACAGAAGCTATCTATCTCCGGGACATACATTGCACCATCTTGCTCTGCGAGGGCTCTCCCAGGGATCTGCTGAAAGACCTGGGAGATGCAGACCTGATCGTTGTCGGAACATCGGGGGAAACCGGTTTTCGGAAGGCGACTCTGGGATCGACCGCTGAAGCGATCTTTCGCTCCTCCGCGGTGCCGGTCTTAACGGTTGGACCCCACTGCGACCCCAGCGGAGGAAGTGAAATTGCGCTCGATACCGTTCTTTACGCCACGGATTTCTCAGCTGGGGCGGACGCCGCTCTGCCATACGCGCTGTCGATCGCCGGGGAGCATGACGCGAAACTGGTACTGCTCCACGTCGAAGAGAGTAACGATATGCCGTTTTCCTTCGACCGCGCTATGGCGAGCGTGGAGCCTTTGGAAAAGCTTCGTCGCCTTGTCCCCGACGACGTCTCCCTAAAACATAAGCCGGTCTATGTAGTTAGGTTTGGAACGCCGGATGCAGTGATTCTCGAACAAGCTAAGAAGCGTGAGGCAAATATCATCGTGGTCGGGGCTCGAGGAGCCGGGGCGTTTTCATCGGCTGTCTCTCATTTTGGCGGTGGAACGGCGTACAAGGTTGCGGCGAATGCGGATTGTCCGGTGCTCACGGTACGCAGGGTTTGAAATGCAGTGAAGCTATCGAGGGCCCACTGCCATCGCCGGACTCAGGAGACGCGGACGGCATGATCTTGCCTGGCGTGACCGAGATGCCAGGTGCACAAGTCACAAGGGCTTCTCTGCGGCCCCCACGTGCCGCGGGACTGCCCCGTCCCCCGTCTAATGCTTCAATCGAGAACGTCTCGCAGGGTGAAGGTAGGGCAGGGGGCGTTGGCAATCAACCTATAGGCCACGCCTTCGCGGAAGCTTGTAGTCGTTTCAGATGCAGGAAGTACGCCCAAAACAAGGAACTCTGGTTCCAGGGCAGCGCATTCGGAGAGAATCTCCCCGGCAATGTTTCCGAATCGGATCCGGACACGCAGCTGTCCGGAAAGCCGAGGCGCATGCTCGAGCATCTCCTTAATCCTGGCCCGAGCTTCCAGTTCAAGATCAGGATGAGCCTGCTTCATGACATGCAGAATGGTGAGTTCGGCGTGCAACCTTGCGGCAAGGTCACCTGCGAACCGGAAGCTCAGGTCAGGATGATGGCGGATCGAGGTAGCGAAGATCAGGTTGTGCGGACGATCCTGCGTGATGGGCCATGGTTTGAGATGCGGACCGATCGTGCAGACGGGAATATCCACGCTGCGAATCAGTGCCTCGGCAACCGAGCCAATCAGGGCCTTTCTCATCCTTCCTCTGCCGGATGTACCAAGAATCAAGCGGTCGATCTTGTGTTCCCGAATGAATTCCATGACCTGGTCGACGATAATCCATCGGCGAATCTCATAGGAGCAGGCAATCTTTCTTTTCGCCAATTCCAAAGCGGCCTTGGCGAGAGTATCTTCCGCGGTCCTGGAAGTTGGCTCCTTTAGAACAATGGGATTGCCTCTGGATTCAGCCTCGGGAGGGATCACGTGCAACAGCCAGACCATGGCGCCCGTGGCGGAGGCTTGGGCAGCCGCTTCCGGAAGTAAGAATTCCAAATCATTCAGGTCCGTCGCCACCAGGATGGACTTGGGCATCATCATAGGCAAATCAGTTGGGCTCATAGCAACTCCTTAATTGATATTCATCTTCAGCCCTAATTTGTCCAGCTGCGGTGATGCGAGACACATTGAGTGTGTGACACTCGTCACATCGGGGGCGCCCCGATGAGTTTCCGATCTCAGATCCTTAGGTGTCGGTAGTTGGGAGGTGTCCCATCCTCCGCCCAATGCTTCAATAAGTTGAACGGTGTCGAGCATCTGTTGTGTTTGGAAGGTGACGTACGTTTGTTGATATGTCAGCAAGTCTACCTGCGCCGTAAGAACGTTCAGATAAGGATCGAGGCCGCTCAGATTTCGGGCCGTCGCTTGCTTGACGTAACGCTGCGCGGACTCGACCGCGGCCTCCTGCTGCTGAAGATCTTGCGCGAGAATGCGGAGTCCCGCGAGATTGTCCTCGACCTGTCCAAATGCGGCAAGTACAGTTTGCCGGTAGTTCGCCACGGTTTCATCGTATTGTGCCTGATACTGCCGGACCGTGGCTTTGCGTAAGCCTGCGTCAAAAAGAGTTTCGGCTGCGGCGGGCCCGACGGACCAGAAGCGGCTTGGCCAGGTAAACCAATCGGCAAAAGTGAGGCTCTCGAATCCGCCTGTTGCGCCCAGAACGACGTTCGGGAAGTACGCCGCCTTCGCGATGCCAATCTGGGCATTCGCGCCGGCCATCGCCCGCTCCGCCGTGGCAATATCCGGTCGTCTCTCCAGAAGCTCGGCCGGGATGCCTGAGGGAATGAACGGAAGACGCACATCCCTTGATGCGGACGCAAGCGAAAACGAGGACGGCGATTCTCCGAGCAGAATGGCAATGGCGTGTTCATATTGGGCTCGCGCAATGCCGAGATTCGTCTCCTGAGCCTGTGCTGCTTCGAGCTGCGACTCAGCCGCCGCCACGGCTTCATCGGCATCGAGGCCGCTTCTCAAGAGTCCACGTGTGAGGTCGAGATATTTACTCCAGGCGATAACCGTAGCATCGAAAAGACGCTTTTGTTCCTCGACGCCCCGCAGTTCAAAATAATCGGCGGCGAGATTGGCTTCGGTGAGCAAGCGGGCATTTTTCAAATCAGCCGCGCTCCCCTGCGCCGCATACGCATTGGCACGAACATTGTTGCGGATCCTACCCCAAAGGTCCGGTTCCCAGGAGGCGGTGAAGGGAAGGGTCTCTTCGTTATATTCGTAGCCCTTAGCTGTTGATTCCCGGGATCGTGACCGTGGAGACTCGGGCATTTGTAATCGCCGGGCTCGTTGTTAGGGTGGGAAAATATTGGGCGCGAGCCTCCCGCACAAGCGCCCGCGCCGCTTCATAGTTAGCCGCCGCCGCGGCGATCGTCTGATTTCCACGATCGACGCGCCTCTCGAGATCGTTCAATTGCGGGTCTTGAAACACTTCCCACCATTGGCCGCGCACGATCGTATCTTTCGGCTCCGCCGGCTGCCAGTTACCCAACTCTTTGTATGCGGGAGCTACCGCCACAGCCGGGCGCTGATACTTCGGGCCAACGATGCAGCCACCCAGCATCCCGCACAAACCCGCCGAGCAAAGGATCCACAGAACGCTCAAGCAAATCGACACCGCGCGGCTGATGGTTTGATCAATATTAGCGAATTTCATACGGCTCCTCGCATCCTGCAGCCTTAATGGCCGATGTAAACATCCACGAGCTCGCCAGGATAGACGTTCATATTCTTTGGTTTCTCGAACTGAAAGATCAGTGGCAATACCCGGACATCGACTCGCTCCTGTCTTTGGTCAGAGAGCTCGATCTTGGGAGAGACCAAGGGCTGGATGCGATCGAAAGTGAGCGGAAGATGAGTGTCAGTTCCGCGAATCGTCATCTGCGCTTTTATCTGCGAAGGCGAAGGAAGCCGGGAGACCAGAATCTCGTCGACGTAGCAACGGACATTGAGTTGTGCGCCGCTCTCCCCGGTAACCAGGATGGGATCAAAGCCCTGGGTGTAAGCATCGTATGCGCCCTGTGGAGACACATAGGCGCCGACGATCGTATTGATGGAAAGAACGACACCGTCTCGAGGCGCGCGGAGCGTATATTTACCGAGCAGCGCGCTCGACGCAGAGTAGGCCTTTCTCAAGCGCCAGGTACTGCTTTTCCTGGTTATTGATGTCGTAGATCCAGGCGCCGGCCTTGGTGAGCGTGTATTGTTTCTCCGCAACGTCAAGATTTTCCTTGCGCGACGGCCGCCGTGTTCACCGCAGTATCGAGGGTGTCCTTGCTGACCGTTCCCGGATCGATGGCATAGGCGGCCTGGGTCTTCTCGAGCGTATCCTTAGCCATCTTCAAACTGGCCTCCGCGGCCTGGACCTGTGCCGAAGTTGACGTCGAGGGTCTCTTTACGCGGTTCGGCCTTCAGTTCCTCCAGCATGGCGTGAGCAGCCTGAGCTTGCGCTAACTGCTGTGCGGCCGTGGCGCTCTGGATCGATGGATCGATGAGCAGCAGAGGCTGACCCTTTTTTACCGATTGCCCCTCGCTGACAAAGATCTGCTTCACGGTGCCTGCCACTTCGGGATACATGTTGATGTTTGAGCCACTGGACTGAACGCTCTCGACGATGCCTTCTGAATAGATACCCTCCGCGTAGGGGTTCGACGCGGGATTGAATACTGGCGGCTCCGCCGCCTTGGTGATGGTTGCGAAATATGCTGCGTAAGCGGCAGCCTAATATGCCGATGAAGTGAGAGCACAAAGAGCCATTTGTTCTTCATTGTTGGTGCCTTTCTTCGCTGCTGAGCCTGCCATCCTCCATGTGCAGGATCCGCGTGGCAAATTCGTCGATTCTCGCGTCATGGGTGACGATCAGGATGCAACGACTCGCATTGAGGAACTTTTCTTTGACAAAGGCAACAATCGACCGGCCGGTATCGCCATCGAGAGAAGCGGTCGGCTCGTCCATGATGAGAATGTCCGGCTGGCTGATCATGGCCCGCGCAATGGCCACGCGTTGCTGTTCGCCCCCGCTCAGTTTCACGGGCGGCAGATTCGCCCGTCCCTTCAAGCCGACAATATCCAGATACTTGGCCGCTTCGATCAAGCGCCTTGATCCCAGTCTGTCCTTCGCAGGATGAGCGGAATCGCGACGTTTTCCGCAGTCGTGAGACGGGGAAACAGATGATAGTCCTGAAAGACAAAGCCGATCTTGCTCAACCGGAAAGTTGCCAGCTCATCATTCGAGAGCTTCCAAAGATCGGCTCCCTCGCACAGCACACGTACCTGCATCCGGGTCGAAGTATGCCGGAGAGGACGCTGAGCAGCGTCGTTTTTCCGCTGCCGGATGGGCCGACGATATAGACCATCTCGCCAAAGGATGTCTCCAGATGGACATCCTTCAGGGCCTCGGTTCTGGCTTCGCCTTCGCCGAACCACTTATTCAATCCATCTGCGTGAATCGCAACAGCGCCCATGTGTCAGCCTCGAAAAATGTCGAACGGTTCGATACGAAGTACCTTGCGGACGCCGATATAACTCGACACTGCCGCGATAATCACTACCATGAGCAATGCGATGCCCCAGGTTGCCGTAGGTAATCCGCGACGCATAATCAGGAAGGCGCATTTTGGCAAGTGCAGTGGCTAACGTACATAAGCCGATGCCCAGCCCATAGCCGGCCAGGGAGGTAAACGTTGCCTGAAACAGAATCATCAGTACCAGTTCACGATTCTTGGTGCCAATGGCTTTCAAGGCGCCGAACTTCTCAAGGTTTTCAAGAATGAAGGTGTAAAAGGTCTGTCCCGAGATCGAGAGCCCCACGACGAAACTGATGATCGTCATGATGAGGATGTTCATGCCCAGGCTGGTCTGGAACATGTAGAAGTTTGAGATCTTGTTCTCAAATTGCTCCCGGGTCAATGCCAGGTAGCCAAGGGCCTGTACTTGCTTTTGGATGGATGGAATATCGCTCTCGTTTTTGGGCTCTACCAGAAGGTACGAGATCGTGAAGCGTGGATTGGAATGTATTGGATCGCACGATAGTACGTGGTATAGAGCGACGGCACGCCAAAAAGCGCGCTGGTGGCCACCTTCGCAATTCCAGTGACGACGCCACGATTGTCGTTCAGCTCAAATACGGTGCCTATTTTAGGGTTGCCGAGCTTGGGGAACTCCGAATCGTCCACCACAAGAAACGCGCCCTCCGCATAAATGTTTTCGATCTGCCCTTGCTCCATTTGTGGCCTGCCGAAGAGGCTCGTGTCGTCCAGGCCGATCACGTTCACAGATTGATATGTGCCGTCCTGAAGCTTGACCAGCGCTCCTCCGGAGAAGAGTGGAACCGCAAACTTCACGCCGTTGATACTACGTACAGCGTCAAGCGTGTAGTCTGGCATGCCGATCGTGTTGGCGACAGTTTGTACGGCTGGATCCATTACCCAGATTTTTGCGCCTATGTTGATGACCGTTGCCGATGCACGATTCATCACGCCCGCGAACATCGCATGTGATCTCCGTCATCAGAAAGACGGCAAAAGTAATGCCAATCAGCAGGGCAGTGAACTTTGCCTTGTCGTTCACCAGCAGCTTGTACGCTAGTTTGAGTATTCCGAACACTTTGAGGCCCCTTACACAACCTTCGAGAGATTCCTAAGACGACAACCTTGCTTGTGCCGTAGAGAGTTTGCCTTCATCGTTCTTATCCTCAGAGTCAGCAACGTCTCGTAGGGTGAAGGTAGGGCAGGGCGCACCGGCGATTACCTTGTAGACCACGCCTGTACGGAAGATCATGGACGGTGCAGCTGCGGGAAGCGCGCCCAAGATCACTAGTTCGGGCTCCAGGCCGGCGCATTCGGAGAGAATCTCCTCAGCCGTGTCTCCAAATCGGATCTGGATATGCGGCTGACCGGAGATCCGAGGTGCGCGCTCGATCATCTCCTTGATCCTCAACCGAGCTTTGATCACAAGGTCCGAAGGATCCCGAAGCGTCTGTTCCACGACATGAAGAATCGTGAGCTCTGCGTTCAACCGGGCAGCGAGATCATTCGCGAACCGAAAGCTTAGATCTGGATGATGTCGCAGCGAGGTGGCAAAGATCAGTTTGTGCGGACGATTTGCGGCGAATGGTTTGAGATGTGGGCCGATCGCACAGACGGGAATGTCCACGCTGCGAATCAGTTCCTCGGCAACAGAACCGAGCAGGAGCTTTCCTGCTTTGCCTCTGCCGGAGGTACCAAGGATCAGGCGGTCAATCTTGTGTTCGCGAATGAACTCCTTGATTCGCTCGACGACAACCCAGCGGCGAACCTGATACTTGCAGACAATGTTCTTGTTACGCAACTTCAAGGCAGCTTCGGCAAGGGCCGCTTCCGCGGTGCTGAAGACCGTATCGTTTGGATCATCGGGATAGACTTCGGAGGCAACCTTGGCACAGGCCTCGGGCGGAATTACGTGCAATAGCCAGACCATAGCACCCGTGACGGTGGCCTGGGCGGCCGCTTCCGGAAGCAGGAATTCCAGATCGTTCAGGTCCGTAACCACCAGAATGGATTGGGGCCGCATCATCTTGGACAAGTCAGCTTGGTTCATAACAGCTCCTTCTCTTTCTCCTTCTCAGCTTCCTCCCTGATCGGTTCAGCCGCAGTGTCGCGAAACACATTGAGTGTGTGACAGGGGTCACATCGGGCGATCCGCATTCCAGCTAGCGTGGACGGAGTTGCAATCTCTGCCTTCGAGCGCAGGCTCCAGGAACAAGCCGGGGCTGCCGGACAGCGGGTTGCGGAGGGGCAGAGCATGAAGGCGCTTGTCTATCACGGGCCGGGAAAAATGGCATTGGAAGAGCGGCCAAAGCCACAAATCACAGCAGCCACGGATGCGATTGTCAAAATCATCAAGACCACGATTTGCGGCACCGATCTGCACATCCTGAAAGGGGATGTCCCTACGTGCAAACCGGATAGGATTCCGGGGCACGAAGGAGTGGGGGTTGTCGACGAAGTCGGACCTGGAGTTACGGCATTCAGAGTGGGAGACCATGTCCTTATCTCCTGTATCTGCTCCTGCGGCGTATGCGAGTATTGCCGCAGGAACATGTATTCCCACTGCGCCACGGGCGGCTGGATTTTGGGCAATCAGATCGACGGCACTCAGGCTGAATACGTGCGCATCCCGCATGCGAACACAAGCCTGTACTCGATCCCGAAAGAGGCGGATGAGGAAGTTCTCGTCATGTTGAGCGATGTCCTGCCTACTGGTTTCGAATGCGGCGTGCTCAATGGCAAAGTGCAACCTGGGAGCACCGTGGCGATTGTCGGAGCCGGTCCGGTCGGCCTGGCGGCATTGCTGACCGCGCAGTTTTATCCGATCTCCCAGCTGATCATGATTGATCTCGATGACAGCCGCCTCACGGTGGCTTCGCGCTTGGGTGCAATCCACGTCATCAATAGCGCAGACGGAACGGCTGTTGAGAAGGTAAAGCAACTGACAGCAGGCCGTGGCGTCGATACTGCCATCGAAGCGGTTGGAGCTCCCGCTAGCTTTGAGTTGTGCGAGCAAATTGTGGCTGCGGGAGGCACGATTGCCAACGTGGGCGTGCATGGCAAAAAGGTGGACCTACACTTGGAAAGCTTGTGGGATCGGAACATTTCGATCACGACCCGGCTCGTTGACGCGTCCACAACTCCGTTGCTGCTTAAGATTGTTCAAGCCGGGAAGATCGATCCCAAGGTATTGATCACCCATCATTTCTCATTGGATAAGATCGCGGATGCCTATGAGACCTTCGGGCATGCGGCTCAGAACCAGGCCCTCAAAGTGATCCTTACCGCTTGAATTGCGTCCCTGGTTTTTGGCCTGCCTTTTGGTGACGCGCTATCCGAGGTCGCTGCCGCTCCACTCTATGTCTTTCCGCCCGAACTGATTGTGATGAACGAAGTCCTCGATCTCGCGGCGCACGCGTGGCTCACCTGTGGAAGGACCAGCCGGATAACCCAGAGCGCAGGCAAACGCGATCTTCATCTGTGCCGGGATGTGCAGGACGTTCTTCACGTGCTTCTCAACCTGACCATCGCTAAAGACGGTGAGGACGTGGAGCCCAATCCCGAGGGATTCACTCATGAGCCACATATTTTCGAGCACACAACCCAGGCCCATGTGACCAACAAAATCTCCTTCAGAAGCCGGAGCACGCCTGCCTCCGTGATAGAGAACAACGAGCAGCAACCGCGTCTCCCCGACCCATCTGCCGAGAAAAGTCAGCTGCGTGTTGTAATCCGAGTCAGGTCTCCAGGAATCCGGAGATGTCCATGCCGGGGGAAAGACGCTGGCCAGCATCCCGGTCTTCCTGATGCGTAGCTCGGCTTCAGAGAAAGAGAGATCCTGGTAATTCTCGCGAAGAAAAGGCTCCGACATTTCAGCTGGAATCTTTCCGATGGCCTCTAATCGTTCTTTGTCGTCGATAACAACGACCTCGAAGTTTTGCATATTATTGGGCGTCGGAGCCCAACGTGCAGCTTCTAGAATTTGTTTCAGTTGTGGCTTGGCGACAGGACGACCGGGATCGAACGGCCCTCTCATCGAATGTCTTTCTCGAATGATCTTCAGAAGCTCCGGCATCGCGCCCTCCTGCCTTCCATGGACCGGCTTTCCCGATCGCTGTTTCGATCCTATGATTGCTGTGCCCGGCGCGATGTGATTCCGATCACATACCTGACCATTGTTCAGAATGCATCGAGACCGGTCGCTCTCATAGCTGTGGCTTTCACCCGAAAATCCGTCAATCTTTGAACATGAGCCACCACCCAGGTGACGCGTGTCACAGCCGATCGGCAGCTTCCATGGGTTAATGGGCGTCGGAGCTATGCGAATTGTTTGGCGGAGGGAGAGCGAATCGCATCTGGTTTGCTTGAGACAACATAGGAGATCACCATGAGCTTCCAAAGGATCCTGATTGCCGTGGACGATAGTCAATTTGCAGCCGAGGCTGCGACCGTTGGCATCGAGCTTGCAAAGTCGTTGGGTGCTGCCGTTGGTTTTGTCAATGTAATTGACCTTTCAGGTGGGAACAGTCCCACTTGGGGCTTCCCGGAAGATGAGAAAGCGGAGATGTCAGAGCAGGCAGGAAGGCGCCTTGTGACATCCTTTCGAAACCGAACGGCGACCCGGTCAAACAGTCGGGAATGGGTTGAGGCTGGAACACCTGCGTCGAAGATCATAGAAGTGGCGAAGGAATGGCCTGCCGACCTCTTGGTGATGGGCAGCCACGGCCGCGGGAAAACAGCGGGTCTTCTGCTAGGCAGCGTTTCCCAGGCTGTATTGCATCACGCGCCGTGTCCCGTGCTTGTTGTGCGGCCACAGACCTAAGCCATCATGAGCCATCGAGAGATGAGTTAGTCGCGTAGACTTTCTCCCGGCGTTTCTCTGCGTCAACGAAAGCAATGTGACACTCGTCACAGCCAGGTTCAGGAAAGTCATTTTACGCTCAAGCGAACTGAAAGAAGTGGTCTAGGCGCCAGATAGCAGATCCGCGGGCAAAAACGTTCTGAACCGATTTCGCAGGGGGGCCTGAAATGAAACGCGTGCTAATGTGTGTGGCGCTGATTGCATTGCTGCCCGGATTCTGGAAATCCGGGTGGGTGAATGCTGCGGCTGAGAACGGACAGCAAGCCGCCGTTGCACCGCAAACCGCGGGCGCGTCCGGTTCCCCGGCGGCCAGTCCCGCCACATCCGACTACGTCGGCTCCGATACCTGCGCCACCTGCCACGCAGACGTCGTAAAGAGCTTCAACACAAACCCGCATCTGGCACTGATGCATCGGGGCAACGGAGTCACTTGCGAGGCCTGCCACGGACCGGGCAAGGCGCACGTCGAGTCCGGCGGAGACGTGACAAAAATCTTCCAGTTCTCCAAGGCTTCGGCAAAGCAGATTGACGCGAAATGTCTCGATTGCCATGCGGGGGTGCATCCCGATTTCGCGCGCTCGCCCCACGGGGAAGCGGGTGTTAGCTGCACGGACTGCCACAGCAATCACGCTTCTCTAAGAGACGCGGGCCAAGGCTCCGACCAGCAGATTGCGAATTTCATTCGCCGAGATAACATGCAGAGCTCCGAGGGCGCGTCGTATTTGCTCAAGGCTTCCCAGCCACAGCTTTGCTATACCTGCCATACCGATGTGAAGCCGGCATTCTCGCAACCATTCCATCACCAGGTGAATGAGGGATTGATGCGCTGCACCGACTGCCACGATCCGCACGGCACGTTCCAGCAGAATCAGCTGCAGGTGACCGCGGACCAGAATGCGATCTGCACCAAATGCCATACCGAGACCGCCGGTCCCTTCGCCTACGAGCATCCGGTGCTCAAGACCGAGGGCTGCACCACCTGCCACTCGCCGCATGGCTCTCCGAATGCGCGCCTGCTGAATGTGAGCAACATAAACACACTCTGTCTGCAATGCCATTCCGCGTCGATGGATTTCCATGCGCCGGGGGCGCCGTCATTTCACAATCAATCGACGCAGTATGTCGCCTGCACGATTTGCCACACCCAAATTCATGGCTCGAATGCCAGCGACGTCTTTTTTAAGTGAAGGGCTGTGACCTGTGTGTAATCTTCCTCTTCACCGGAACTTCAGTCCATGCTCAAGGCGCATTGCTCCGGCGGTATGCATGCGTTTCGCCGCCATGGCTATGGTCGTAGGAGCCTTGGGCGTGGCCTGCATGGGGCAAGACACCGCTTCGCCTAACGGAACGGTCAAGGATGGCTATGCCATCCATCAGTCGTTCGATGTGGGCGGCCATATCGTTGACTACTCCGGCAGTGGAGCGATGTACGATACGCTGGTGAATTTGCAGTCGGGGCCACGGATACTGAACCACACACTCGAAATGCATGCCGTCGGCAAAACGAAATACCCCCAACTCTTCGACGACCTGATGGAGAACAGCACCGGCTATGGCGGCGACCCAAACAACTTCACCATGCTGCGGATGTCGAAAGGGAAACTCTACGATTTTCAGGGGTTCTTCCGGCGGAACCGCCAATACTTCGATTACAACTTGCTGGCCAATCCACTCATCCCAGCGGGAGTCACCTCGAACGGCTACACGTTTCCGCAGGTTGAGAATTCGCCGCACCTCTTCAACACGGTGCGGCGAATGACGGATGTCAGCGTGACCATGTTGCCGATCTCGAAGGTCAGCTTCCGGGCCGGATATTCACAAAATATCATGCAGGGCCCCACTTACAGTTCCGTGCATGAGGGTACCGAGGCGTTGCTTCTGCAGAACTGGCGCAATAGCACAGATACATGGACGGGAGGCGTGGACTGGAAACCGTTCTCGCATACGGTTCTCACCTACGAGGAGGTGATCAACCACTATAAAGGGAATACGAGCTGGCAATTAACCGGCCTGAACTTGCAACTCTCGAATGGAGCACCAGTAACCCTCGGCTTCGATAATACAACCGCGCCTAGCTGTACGGGGCCCGCGATCCTCAATAGCGCAACCAACCCGCCGACAGCGAACCCGACCTGCAACGGCTTTCTGCAGTATTCCCGCTATGCGCCGACCCGCGCCTTATTCCCGACCGAGGAGTTCTGGTTCCAGAGTTCGAATATCAAGAATATTCAAATGAACGGCCGCGTTCGTTATACCGGCGCCCGCATGAATCTGCCAAATTACGACGAATCCTTCAACGGCCTCGAATCCAGATCGACGCTGCGCGCATCCACCGTTACCGGCTACTCGACGGGGCAGCGCATCAATATCTCCGCGGATTATGGGGTCGTCTGGCAGGTCTCGCAAAAGATCGCGTTGTCGGACCAGTACGACTTCTGGGATTTCCGTCAGCCAGCCACGAATTTTCTGAGCGAGGTTGATCAGGCGGGAAGCTCGATGTTGACGCCTCCCGGCCCCGCGCTGGCGCCGGCCATCACTTCAGCGCACAACTTTCTTGGCCAAAAGACCGAAAGCAACACCGTTACCGTGGCCTGGGAAGCGTCCTCGTGGGCTCAGTGGTCCCTCGGGTACCGCTCTCGCGAGCGCACGATTTTCGTTACTAACCCCGTCAGCGGCACGTATTCCGTGCCGATCCGCGAGAACGGCGGGCTATCGGGTATCGTGCTGCGGCCGACAAGGCAATGGCATGTGAACGGCGAAATCGAGGTAATGTATGCCGACAGGGTATATACACAGATAAGCCCCCGCGCATTGCAGCATTATCAGCTCCGCAGCACCTATAAGCCCAAGAGCTGGGCGACGATTTCGGGAACGTTCAACGATCTCGAGAGGCGCAACAACGTTACATACGTCAACCATCTGGATCATAGCCGTAGCTTCAGCGCCGGCGCTTCGCTCACTCCGAGCGAGCACTACGGCTTAGACCTGAGCTACGGTTATGTCGATGTTTTCACGCGCACGGATGAGTGCTACACCACCACCACCGCCGATGTTCCGGTGGGTACGCCGGCTTCTTCACCGACCTGCGTGGCCGCCGGTGTGCCTTATCTTGGCACCGGGTACTACGACGCTCCCACGCAGTTCGGGTCGATCGATATTGTGTTCGCACCCATCAAGAAGTTGAACGCCAACGTGGGATATCGGATGAGTGCCGTCAACGGAACAACAGAGTTTCTGAATCCGCGGCAGGTGCCGGGTTCGTTGCAGTCCCAGTATCAGTCCCCATTCGCCAATGTGGCATACACGTTTTCTCCAGGATGGATCTGGAGGGCAGCGTGGAACTACTACGGATACGGGGAGGGCGGTCCCATCGGACCCACGGCGCCGCGCACCTTTCGCGGAAATGTTTACACTCTCGGAGTTCATTATGCTTTCTAGTCTTCCATTGCGTGCTTTCGTCTTGTCCACCATCCATCAGGAGGAGAATTAACCATGCCGAAGCATCTTGCCTGTTACGGAACCGCTAGCCTGCTTATATTTGCGATGAACACGTTGTGTCTGGCACAGAGTTCGGGTGCTGACACCTACAAAACCAAATGCCAGATGTGTCATGCAGCCGATGGCAGCGGCGACACCCCGGCCGGCAAAGCGATGAAGGTGCTCCCGTTCAACGCGCCTGACGTTCTAAAGGCGTCCGACGCAGATCTGGTTGCCATCGTTAAGAACGGAAAGGGAAAGATGCCCGCATTTGACGGCAAAATTACGGATGCGCAGATCAAAGATGTCGTGGCGTACATCCGAATGCTCCAGAAGAAGTAATAGAAGCTGTCAACCGGGGACTGCTGTCGCAACGAACGATCTCAGTAAAACTAACATAACCAGGGAGTGGATCTATGGCATTGACGACTCAGGGAACTGAGGGAGACAAACTGGAGTCCTCCGGGCGACGTTCATTTCTGGGTGCTTTGCTGGCTGTGAGCGGCGCAACGGTCGGCGTGCTTTTAGTCGTCCCGCTCATTCGCTTCGTGATGTATCCGCTACGCAAGAGCGCAACAGAAACCGGCTGGTCAGATGTGGGGCCGGTGCAGGATTTTGCTTCGCTCGTGGCGCCTGTCGCCAAGACCATTACTCTGGAGCGCCGCGATGCATGGGAGGCCACTTCATCTCAGACTGCGGTTTATGTGTTGCCGCCAAAGGATGGCCAGCTCCGCATCCTGTCACCCATCTGTCCGCATCTGGGGTGCTCGGTTCGCTGGGTAGCCGATCAAAACCAATTTATATGCCCATGCCATGCAGGTTCGTTCACGGCGGATGGGAAGCGCCTTGCGGGACCGCCACCCCGTTCCATGGATTCACTCGAATCCATGGTCCAGGATGGAGTATTGAAAGTCCGCTACCAGTACTTCCGTCAACTCGTTCCCGAGAAAGAAGTAATGGCCTAAGGCCGAGGAGCTCTTATGATCGATCAACCTGCCTCAGCGCCGGCCAGCAACCCCAATATAAGGGCTCGCCTGGTGAAGTGGTTAGATCAGCGCACTGGCATCGACTCCCTTCTCCATGAATCGCTCGACGAACCGATTCCGGGAGGTGCGAGCTGGGCCTACATCTTTGGCTCGGGCCTGCTGTTCCTGTTTGTTTCTCAGGTCATCACAGGCGTGGCTCTTGCCTTGTACTATATGCCGTCGGCGGACCACGCGCATACCGTTGTTGCGTACATCGTGAAAGTGGTTACCGCAGGATCCTTCGTCCGTAGCATTCACGCCTACGGATCGAGCGGCATCATCATCCTGCTTCTGTTACATATCGGGCAAACCATTCTCTATGGATCCTACAAGGGGCGCCGGGAACTACTGTGGCTCTCCGGCTGCGTTTTGCTGGCATTGATGCTCGCAATGGCCTTCACGGGATATCTGCTGCCCTGGGATGAGAAGGCATATTTCGCGACCGCGGTGGGAACAAATCTTATCGGGGAGGTTCCTTTTATCGGACCACCGCTCGAGCAGTTGGTACGCGGCGGGGATCAGATGGGGACCCTGACCCTCTCGCGATTCTTTGTGCTGCACGTTTTTGTGCTGCCGGCGCTGTTGATTGGCTTCATCGCCGCGCACGTATTTTTCTTCCGGAAGGCAGGCGCGGCAGGCCCGATCAAGGAAGATCCGGTTCACCCCAAACTTCCTTCTGTCAATTTCTATCCGCGGCAAGTTGTCATGGACGCGGCCTTCGCAATAGTGCTGGTCGGTATTCTGGCTGCGATTGCGGTACATTTGCCAATGGACCTGGGCCCCGCGGCAAACCCCGCGGACACGCATTTCCTGCCCCGGCCGGATTGGTATTACCGGCCTGCTTTTCAGTGGCTCAAATATTTCAGCGGCCGTTGGAATCTGGCTGGTATCGTCCTGCCTGCGATACTCGCCTTTGTGTTTGCCGCGGCGCCATTTCTGGATCGCCGGTCCGAGCGCCGTCCCTGGCGCCGGCCAATCTCAGTGGGTGTCTTTTTTGTTTTCCTGATTGCCTATATTTCTCTTGGTGTGGCCAGCTATCGGGACGACTACCGCGATCCTGGGATGGCGGCGCAGATGCGCACGCAGGACGAGGATGTAAAAGCCTTCATGCAGAAGCCATTCGTCCCGGAAGCTGCTTCAGGGAGTGTATCGGCTGCGTTGGCTTCCGCCGACCCGGAGGTCCTGAAGGGACAGGCCATTTTCCAGGCTCAGTCGTGCAGCTCCTGCCATGGAGAGGCCGGCGTAGGCACTGCTGCAGCGGTTGCTCTAACGGGCATTGGCCAGAAATATACAGACACGCAGCTGATTGCGCTTCTCCGCGTGCCTACCAAAAAGATGAGCGATGGTGGAATGGCGGCAGTAGATCTGAAGCAGGGCGATCTCGAAGCATTGGTGGCATATCTCCGCCAACTGCACTGATAAGGAAAGGGCTGCTTCAGTGCCCCATTCGCATTTGCATTCGGCGCATGAACGATGCGTTATCCCGAGGAAGGTAGATCCATATCACCACAACCTGTTTCTCAGCACGACGCCGTATCCTTCGTCGTGCGCCAGAGTGAAAACATGTGAGCACCGCTCACAGAGCCAATAATGCCTCACGCCGTGACTTCCGTGTGGCGTAACGGCCGTTGAATTACTTTCACTTGTCAAAACCGGATCCGGCCGAAATCGGAAGAACTTCCCGCCGCCCGTCCAGTGAAAGGCAGTCGGACACGCCGGGTTTGCGCACTTGGGCTCCTGCCTCTGATACAGCGGGGTTGCTCTCAACGTTCCATCGCCGGAGGGCGGCCGTCTGCTGTGAGCCTCTCGAGCAGCCGTCCGCTCTTCTTTCAGACGTTGGATGGTGGCTCTCAGCCAGCCCCCAACGGTTTCTTCAATCTCGTTTTGATCGCTGCACCGATACAAAGAATCCAGCGTCTCACCAAACACGTTGAACGGAATGTGACGGCAGGGAATCTCTTCGGAGCAGTGCTCAGGTGGCACGAGGTGCATCAGAACACAATCACTGCATGGGCTGGGATTTTCTTTGGAAGAGTAGTTCATGCAAGTGAGAGAGTCTTCGAAGACATATAACTGTGACTTCCAGGGAGTACTCGGCGAACGTCCGTAGCCGCCATCTTCGAGGAATGTAAGTTCAACTTCTAGAACTTCCAAGAGGTCGCGCTCATCCTTTTGCATTTGTGTGCCTCAAGTAGAAATATGGAATCAGCCGATGCTAGCGTCCAAGGTTTCTCTCCATATTCATAATTCTTTATGCTGTCGTCGTCGGTGACATCCGTCACAGGTAGTTATCGAGTGTGAACTGTATGAAAAGAGATAGCCGTCTGATAGCTATGGGGGTGTGCATCCCTGAATCCAACAAACTTATCGGGTCGCGCACAAATATCCGCTCCCGCTTTTGTCCAAGGAGAATGAGGTCGTGAGGTTTCTAACCATTGCGCTCGATTATGACAGGACGATTGCTCGGAATGATCAACTAGACAGCCGCGTGCGCGAAGCCATTGCCGAGCTCCGCGCGCAAAATATCGTGGTGTTGATTGTGACAGGGCGAATCTTGGAAGACTTGCGCCGCGTGGCGGGCGATTTGCATTTTGTGGATGGGGTTGTCGCCGAAAATGGAGCGGTCATCGAGTTTACTGATAGCTCTTATTCAAGAGCCCTTGGGCCGCCGCCTCCCGCGAATCTTCTGGAAGCGTTGGGGCGTGAAGGCATTTCGTTCAAAGCCGGCCGGTCCATTGTCGAGGCCGATGCGGCCGCGGCGCCGCGGCTGCTTGCCATCCTCGAACGGCTTGAGCTGCCTCTTGCGCTTGTTTTCAATAGGGGACGAGTCATGGTGCTACCTCAGGCGATCAGCAAAGCAACGGGTCTACGCGAGGCACTGAAAATTCTCCGCTTGTCGCCACACAATGCAGTCGCGATCGGCGACGCGGAAAATGATCATGAGCTTCTGCGGTCCTGCGAAGTGGGAGTCGCCGTAGGATGGGGTAGCGAGACTTTAAAAGCATCCGCTGACTACGTACTTCCAGGCGATGGGCCGGCGGCAGTCGCCGATTACATGCGCGAGCTCGCGAAGAGCCGCCAGATTTCCGTTCCCCTGAAGACGCGACGCAGCCTCCTGCTCGGATATACCGATTCCGGACAACCCATGGCGCTGGCTGTTCGCGGCCGAACCCTACTCGTAAGCGGCGACACCAAGTCTGGCAAGTCCTGGGTCGCAGGCCTGCTTTGCGAGCAATTGATTCTTTATGGATACTCTCTTCTAATCATCGATCCCGAAGGAGACTATACCTCGCTCGAGGCGCTACCAGGAGTGATGGTCTTCGGCGGACCAGATCCACTGCCGCTTCCTCGGGATTTGCTCAGGGCATTGCGCCACGCAGATGTCAGCGTGGTCATCGATTTATCGCGAACGCCCCATGACCGAAAGGTCGAGTATGTGCGCAACCTTCTGCCGGGAATAGCCACACTCAGACGTCACACAGGTCTGCCGCACCGCATCATTGTCGATGAAGCGCACTATTTCCTTCACGATCAAGACGTTCAGGAAATACTGGATCTCGAATTGGGCGGCTATACCCTCGTGACCTATAGAGCTTCTTATATCCATTCGAGTATATTGGCCGCCGCAGAGGCGATCATCGTCACGCGGGAGTCTAACCCTCAAGAGGTTTCTGCGCTTCGCGCGCTCTGCCACTCCTGTCAAGGTGAAGGGAATGAAACCGAATGGGTCCAATTACTCGAGAGCCTTGTGATCGGAGAGGCCGTTGCGCTGCCCCTTACCGCCGAATCGGAGGGTGACTTACGACGCATTCGTCTGGCTCCCCGGTTAACGCCGCACGCCCGCCACGTCGCCAAATACATCGATATTCCGGTTCCAGAATGCGACCAGTTTGTATTCTGGTTGAATGGATCGCTTTCTCAAGAGAGAGCCCGAACTCTTCGCCAATTCGTCTCGGTTATCGAGCGGTACCCGGCTGCGGCATTCAATAACCATCTGCGGTGCGGTGATTTCTCGAAGTGGATTGTCAATGTTTTTGGCGATCACCCCTTAGCCCAGACCGTACAGCATCTCGAGGACGAATATCGCGCTGGTAGAAAGCCCGATGTTATTCCGAGCTTGGCGGAGGCCATCCGTTCACGCTACGACTTTGTCGATCCATTGAGGCCGTTGCACCAGTGAAGAGGCAAGACAGAAATGTCCCGGCCCCATACAGGTCTATGGCGCCGGGACTTTTGCGGAGCGCTGAACCGCCCCTCAAGCGTCCCACATCATCTGAACCGGCGAGACCTCTATGTTATTTTCGACCAATCCAACGCCCCAGCCTCTCCATGCTGCCCGCTCGACGGATAATTTCTCAAACATAGAACGGGCTTTCCCGGAGAGCGTTACCTTGTTCCCCTGGATGGCCACATTGATTCGTCGCGCATCCACTTCTGCGTTTCTTTTCAAGGCGGCTTCGATCTGCGATTTCACGTCTGCGGCGGCGGGCATCGCTATGACTCTCACCTGATTACTGACTCCTCTCACCCCCATCAGTGCCTCGACAGCCTGCTCAGCAGCCATTCGCTGGAAGTACCAGTCAACGGTTCCTTCGAGAGTGATCCAGCCTCCGGATACCCGTATCGTAATGCAATCCTTCGGAATAGAAGGATTCCAGGTCATGATGGACGCCGCGGTGCGAGCGATGTTTTCATCGGTACGTCTGGCATCTACCGCAGGATTTACTTCAAGTTCGCTCGCCAATGCCCTGACACCGTGAATGCGCAGGACAGCCTCCTCGGCAGCGTGCTTCTCGACAAATGTAGTTACGTGACCGGAGAGAGTGACAATCGCGTCTTTGACCGCGACGCCAATTGCGGTCGCGTCCACGCTCGGCTCCCAAGTCAACTCATCTTCCACGTGCTGTTTCAACTGCATGTCGCCGCTCATAGAATGCACCTCACTGTGCGCAAAGATACCCTCAACAAAGGGGTGCTGCTGTGATGGCCGTCACCGAATGAGCGGGCGGCCGCTTTAGCCGTCCTCTCGTTTCGTGCAGAGATTGTTGTGTGACGGGGATCACTGTGCAGGTTGGATGTTTCTCCTACGCTGGTTTGGGTAGCATCCGATGAGTAGGGATTCCTCCGGCGAGCGCCCAACCGACGAGATCCCCGAAGGAGGGTTTAACGATGGCCACAACATCATCTCCACATGAGCTACGGGAAGAGGGCAGCCCTCACCTGGAGCCGACCCCAATGCACATCAAGTCAATTCTGGCGGCGACTGATTTCTCGGACCAGGCGACGCTGGCCCTGAAGGGTGCGGCACGGCTCGCAAAGCTATTCCGCAGCAAGCTGCATGTGCTCTATGCCGAGCCTCCGCAGGTGTACACTCCCGGCTTCGATATACAGGTGCCCGCGATGCAGGAGTTTGATCTTGATCGGGCACGGAAGCAGCTTCACGCCTATGCCAACAAGATTCCAGAGTTGCGTTCCGTCAAACATGAGGAGATTGTTCTCTACGAGCCCGCGACGGAGGCAATCGACAGCCTGGTAAGAGCCAAAGAAATAGACCTCGTGGTCATGGGATCTCATGGGCGTAGCGGTCTAGGAAAGATGGTTCTTGGATCGGTTGCGGAAGCGGCAATCCGGCGACTGCATTGCCCGGTGCTGGTGGTCGGTCCGCTTTGCGCACGGCGCTATCCTCCGTCGAAATCTGTCCTTTTGGCAACCGATCTCCCTGACGCCTCCTTGCGCGCTGCGCAATATGCCACGTCGATTGCTCGAGAGTTCGGCGCCGCGCTGACACTAGTCCATGTGCTACCTGAACGGGTTGAAGCAATGGGCTCGTCAGGCGCTTCAATAGAGCATGGCGTAGCGGAGGCGCTACGCCGTCTTGTTCCGCGGGACGCAGGTCTGAAAAAACGTCTTCAGTTCGAAATCGCGATGGGCGAACCAGCGGAAGAGATCGTGCGAGTCGCAGAGCACGGCAAGGCTGGTCTAATTGTCATGGGCATCAATGAGCGCTCGGTGCTTGCAGATCACGCTCCGTGGGCGACCCTCTCAGGCGTGATCGGGAAGGCACGCTGTCCTGTATTGGCGGTCGCCCCGCATCTCGTCTAGACCTCCGGTCCAAATCGCGTTCGGCCACAGTGTGTCCGTTGCGCGTGTCCATCAGTGACCGTGATCACATCCAAGCCGGCCCGCCTTTTGCGACCCTTCAGATTGCAGGGGGTGCTCAATGATACGACTGAAGGAAAGCATACGTGCGAGCCTGATAGTGATGCATGGACTTGCGATGTTAGGGCTGGGGCTAGGACTCTTATACATTCGCGCCGCGATGACAAATTTCGTCTACGATATCTTCGGGTCAGTATTCGCTCTGCTGTTGACCGCGGAATCGCTGCTCTTCGTTGCAGTCGTAGATTGGATTTGCGCCGCCGGCCTTGGCGCTCATCAAATGTCCAAACTCCGCGGTCTGCTACTTCTGGCCGCGGGTACAGCGGCGGGTAGCGTCGTCCTGATTGTGTATTCCAGCGGGACCATCGGGATGCTGTGCTACGTCATCGCCGCCAATGCCTTCCTTCTAAGCGTAGGAAAACTCCACCTTGCGAAGGAGTGGAAAGGCATGGGAACGCAGAAGGTGGCAATCTATGTTCTCGCGGCCATCACTCTCTCTTTCAGTCTCCTTTTGCTTGTAGTTGCGCATCGGGACGAGCGTGACGCCATCGTGGTAATCGGTCTCTATTCGATATTCATCGGGATTCAGATGCTGTTCTCGATCGTCTTCTTGCAAAGAAGCTTGGCAGCTATAGAGTCTCTCGCGGCTCCGAATGGGCTCAGATAAAAGAGGCGATTGGGTGAGCTGACTCGTGCCCTCCGCACGTAGAGAAAGTACCAAACCCGGCCGACGAGTCTATGGCTGATGGAGCGTCATCACCGGGCAGGGTGCGTCGGCAAATACGCGGGGCGCAATCCCAACTCTCAAGTGAGTTGTCAGCGCAGACGCAATGCGTGCTCCCATGACAATCAGGTCTGCGTCTTGCTTCTTTGCGAAGTCTACAAGTTCAGCGCCCGGCGAAACGTCAGAAAGCAATGATGTCCAACGAAACGGGCTGGGCTTTATGTCGGCCGGGAGGTGCTGCCGGAATGCATCTTCGAAACGCCTCCAATCGCTGTCCTGGTGGTGGCCTCCCATCTGTTCAACATGGGTCAATGTGAATTCTGCACATAATTGCTGGGCAAACGAATAGGCATAGGCCGCAATCCAAGCCGAATCAGGATCCAGCGTCGTGGCGCAGATGATGTTCTTCGGAGGCCATACCTTATCCCTGACCGCTGACACCCCAGGGCCAACTGTGAGCACAGGACAGGAGACATTCCTCAAAACCGCCTCTGCATCGGAGCCGAGAATGAGACGCTCCAATCCTTTCTTGCCGTGGGTGCCTAGGACAATCAGGTCGATTTTCTCTTTTCTGACGATGGAAACGATTTCATCGAGCAACGCGCCCGTCAGGGAAACAGCCGTTGCTCGGAATCCCTCGGATCGCAACGCGGCCCCACTCTGTTCTAACTGCTCTTGAATCTGTTGCAGGAGTGCGGTCTGATCGATCCAAGCGGCCTCCGGCGGAGTGATTGGATTGCTGAGAGAATTCACCTTAACGAGATATAACTGCGAATTCGCTTGCGTAGCAATGGATTTGGCATATTCCAACGCACGGAGCGAGGCATCAGAGAAATCTGTCGGAATCAGAATGCGTTCAAAAGTAATTTTTGCGCGAGTCAATGTCGTCATGGCTGCCTCATGTCTGGGATCTCTTGGAGTCGGGCCTTCCGTGCCCTTTGAGCACAACTCTAAAGGCGTGGAAAGGGGCGGGCTGTGACGGCCATCACGTTGTACGAATCAAATTCAGAGGTCAATGGAATGGGTCCGCGGCAATGCGTGACTGACTTTCGTGGTGCCGACCGTCCATCGCAGGGAAAGCTGCTGGGTGCGCGCCGCTGCATAATCATCGATGGCACGATACAGTTCGTTTAGCGCGGAGCAAGGACGCCGCTTCTGGCCAACAGTCTGTGGCCGAAATCAGGCACACGCGGGACGGTGCTTATAATTACCGAAAACGGGATTTGTCAGGCGCTGCGGGCGTATTCGCGAAATGAGACTGCGGGGCCGATAACGACAGTGACGGGACACTTCTCTTCTACTGTTTCCTGCCAGGCGCGGGCAACATGTTGCTTCAGGAGCTCAAATCCCTGGCCACGCAGGCTGAAAGAGCTAACGAGCGCGTAACGCGTTTCCAAAGATTCACGCCGGGCTATGGTGCGCGGGGAGAACCCGCGACGCGGTCTTTGAGCTGCCATGAAACACCCGGCGCGTTGCCGGCCCCGGGTTTGGGACTCGGGTCGGCTCTTTTCATTAGAGCCGCCGTCTGCGCGCGCTTTGCCGTGCGCCTGCGCTTCTCTTCCCGATTGTGTAGGGATTGGCTACCCCAAAACGCTCCTAGGGGCATTGCATAGCTCGCGCTTAGCAAGGCTTGTAATCAACTATCGCTGTCCTCCGGGGCCGGTGGTGTGATAAAAATTGGATTCCCTCCGAAAGCCGCCTCCCCCCAAGTGAGGCACCGTGTCAAAACGCAATGTTCTACTTCTAATCGGGCTCGGCATCTTCCTTGCAGCCGCGATCGCCACGGCCGACTGCCAGACTAAATATGCCGAGGAACCCGTGACGCCTGAAGTGCAGGCCAAGTTTGACCAGGCGGTCGGGAAGGCAATCTATATGTGCCACAGCTCAGACATCGCTCAACTGCTGACACGGCAGGAGGATGGCAAATCGGTCAGCTATTACGGTTCGACTGCGGGCTCAGCATTTCTCGCGCCGATGACTCCCATGACAATCATAGGCATCGACAAGCTTGCCGATATCGGCCACAGCTACATGCTCGGCCTCCGCCTGCAAGAGGGCGGCTTGATGCTGGTGCTGGATAGGATTGTCTTAGATCCCGCCGACCTTCTTGCGTCCCCCGATCCGCTGGCGATCATTGCGGCGGACTCCGGGGCATTTACCTCCATCCACAGTAGCGGCATCCGATCTGCGGAGCTCCACGCGGTCTCGACCGGCGAGATCCACCAGGGCATGACCGAACGAGAGGCATTGTGCGCGCTCGGCGCGCCGGATCAGGTTAACTCCTACAGCGAAGGCGCATCGCAGGATGTCTACGATGGCGGCCGTCTGATCGTCTACACGCAAGACGGCTTCGTGACGAACTTGCAGCGCTTCGACCGCTGAGCGGCGCTAGACACTCGCAATGGAGCCAGACGTTCGGGGAGGACATCCGCAGGGCTCGTGCTTAACTGGCCGCGCGCATCGCGAGCCTTCTCAGGCGCTTCTCCTCGCCGCATTTTTGCAGTTATTCGCCAGTCGCCCACGCACATCGAGGTGATAGTAGAGAGTCGATGCCGGCTGCGCTACGCCGCAACTCCGGCAGATTCCAACATCGGCCGGCGGAGTCATCCGAACCCGCGCGCGGACCAAATGCCGACGAAGCCAAAACGGATTGATGGCCGAGCATTCTAACGTCCAGCGGAAATGCTTTAGCGCCGCTTCCTGTTGGGGAAAAAGAAATTGCTCTGCGTCCCGCCAAACGTGAAGATCGCGAGAGTTCACGAAGTCGGCCGCGGCCTGTGCCAGAACGGCCGCGGCGAGGCGACGCATCGGCCGCAAGGGATTGGGATTCGCTTCTTCCGGTTCTTCAACCTCGATAGTGCGCATGGCTCGAAATAGTACCAGAAAACCCGGCGAAAGCAGGAAGGAAACCGGCGCTTATCGTCCCAATGCTTCAATAGGCATCCATCGGTCCCAGATCATTCCCGCGATCGTTAAATCTTTTTTTGCATAAATCACGAGTTATGCACACGAGCGCGAACGTCTACCCCGCGCCGGAGAACCGGCGCTAGCTTATCGCTTTCAACTACTCGGCCGGCCTACACTTAATAAAGGGAATCAGTTATGTCGGAAGAATTGGCGAGCCGAGGGGATTGGGCTGAGGAATACGTGAGGGATTTTCTATCCCTGCCGCTTATTTCCGAGTTCGTGTTTCACAGCGTGCAGACGAATGACGTCACCCAGAAGGAAGTGGCTGATTTTCTCATTCACTACCCCGGCCTAGGCATCCTGATTTCGCAGAAAACGCAGCATGACCCCTTTAGCCGCGATACGGCCAAGAATGCATCATGGGTGCTTAAGAAGACCTGCGAGGCGGCCTCTCAGCTCCGAGGGGCACTTCGGGAGCCTAAGAGGCCTATGTGGTGCAAACACCCTCAGCGAGGAAGGGTAGGCCTTCCTGAAGGATTGCCGCCGATCACTCATGGTCTTGTCCTCGTCGAGACGTTTAAAGCCGTAGATTTGAACCCGCAGCCGGCTGATCTCCCGCTGGAATATAAGGGCACCCCGATCACGTATCTTTCCCTGAACGATGTTCTGCACGTGGCAAAGGAGCTCAGAACAGGGCCGGAAATCCTGGCATATCTCAATGCAAGAAGGAGCCTTCCTTATACTGATCTTCGGACGATTGGCGACGAGCGGGCACTTCTTGAGTTTTATTTCCTCCAGGGAGGAAGTCTAGCCGGATGTGTCAGCAAAGCGGATGCGGCGATAGTGGTTGCAGCAAGACAAGCTGAGCTCGATCAGGCACTGCGCGCGAAATGGCAACACGATCAGTACAGCCACCTCATTGAACACGTAGCCGCGCAGCTCTCAGCGCGTCGGGAAGATTACGCGGCGGGCCTTACGGCGGAAGACGTTGCGCGATACGACGATCCTAACAACCGCAAAAAATACCTCACATTACAAGCAGTCCTTGCCGATTTGCACCTGCGCGAGCGAGCGGAAATTGGGCAAGCCTTTTCCGAAACCATAGAGAAACGCCACGCTGCTGCGGCCTCGTTCATGTACAAAGCGGCTCACGTGGATTCTCGACCTGAGTGGGTTTACGTCCTGGGCTCGAGTGCTGGTCTCGATCCGCAAGAGTTGGAAAATCGAAAGTACAAATTGCTGATAGGAGCAGCGGCGTTTTTCAGGAAGACCAACTGCCTGCTTATCATCGACCGGAACGACGGCGGAAGCTACGAAGTTGGCTGCGTGTCTCTGCCTACTCCCCCCTCTTCACCCATCGAACGAGCCGTCGGGGACGAGCTTTTTGGCCATCTGAAGATTACCGATAAACCCTTGTGCCTGATTCCTCAATAAATTCAGGCCCAAGTGGGGAGCTTTCAGGATGTGAATGGCGGTTCTAGCACCAGAAGCCCTCTAGGGTCTCCTTCAATTGCCGTGAGCAGGTTTGTTGTGCGAGGCATAATTTCTGGGGGTCGATGGTCTCAGGAGTGCCCTCGCCGGCATAGGCGGAGAATGTTGATCCCGCTTTGCGCCGCTTAGCGCGACTTTTGCCGGTATCACCATGATCGGTATCGTGCCGAAGATCAGTTCTCGGGTCAGCGCCTATCCCACTCAATTTTGTAGGGCATGCGATAGATTTTAGTCGCGACTCTAGGAGGGTAGATGTGCAACTTTAGTTGAAAACCAGTCGGCATTGCCGCGGCGTTGAGGTTGGGAGATCTCCCCCGGGGGAGAATCGCGGATTTCAGGACCCGGCCCGACGAGGGCATGAGCTACGTCCTTCAGGAGCTAAAGGCATTGGCGCTGCAAGCTGGAGAGTTGACGAACGCATAGTATCAACGGATCAAATCAGCCCGACGCTCCGGGACGGAGCGTAAGATGCTTGATGGTTCCCGCTATCAAGAGTTTTGCCAGGGGGCACGATGCTTCGTAAATTCGCTCTTTCGCTGTTGCTTGTGTTGCCATCAGCCACCCTCAACCTGCACGCCCAGGCCATTACCGGACAATGGCAGGGGACACAACAGTCAGATCATCCACATCGAGTGGTCTTGAAGGTCTCGCACGACAGCACTGGGAAGCTTCAAGCGTACTTCGTCCCGATTGATCAGAGCCCAGACCATTACCCCGCGACCGCAATCTCCGTGAGCCATGGAGAAGTGGATTTTTCGGCAATCGGGGGAAGCTATCACGGCAAGTTGAGCGAGGACGGCAGACGGATCACAGGAACATGGACAGAGGGATCATCCCGGTCACCCCTCGATTTCCAGCGGGCCACGGACGAGACATCATGGCTGACAAAATCGCCAACTCGTTTCATCACCGTTGCGCCCGGCGTTTCTCTTGAAGTGGTTGACTGGGGCGGAAGCGGAACCCCGCTTGTTTTCCTTGCCGGGTTGGGAAACACGGCCCATGTCTTCGACAATTTTGCCCTGAAATTCGTGCCGCAGTATCACGCGTATGGGATCACTCGGCGCGGCTTTGGCGCATCTAGTACTCCAATTCCCAATGATTCCAACTACACGGCAGATCGGCTTGGAGACGACGTTCTAAAGGTGATGGATGTTCTTGGAGTGAAGAAGCCTGTGCTCATTGGCCACTCGATTGCGGGTGAGGAATTGAGTTCGATTGGAAGTAGATTTCCAGATAAGGTTGCAGGACTAATCTACCTCGACGCGGGCTATCCATATGCGCTCTATTCGCCTGAATCTGGTGACCGTGGGTTGGATGCCAAGGACTTGAAAAGTGCCCTGAACGCGTTTCTCACTGCCCAATCAGGAGCGGATGAGGAGAGCGCGATTGCTAGCACCGCCAACGTTCTGTCTGAGATCCGACTTGTGCAAAAAGATCTTGAAACATTTCAGAGGCAACTTGAATTGCTGCCGCCTCCGCCGAACTCAGGGGCAACGCCTGTAGTGCCTTTTGCCCCACCTGCAATCATCAGGGGTGAGCAAAAGTACACCAACATCCAGGTACCTATTCTCGCAATTTTTGCCAGTCCTCACAGCACTGCGCATCTGCCAGAGATGCCGGAAGACAAGAAGGCCGAGTTCATTGCTTTGGATCAGGCACAATCGGCTGCGCAAGCCAAGGCGTTTGAGAAGCTGAAGTCCGCGAAAGTGGTGATCTTGCCAAACGCGGACCACTTCGTGTTTTTCTCGAACGAGCAGGGGGTCGAAAAAGACATCAGGGATTTTCTCGCCACACTCTACCCACAGGCGAACGGAACACCAGAGGTACGCTAGGCTGAGAATCAACGGAGGGCGCCCGAAAATTCAGGTTTTCGATATCTTCAATTCTCAGTTGGCGACAACAGGCCGATGCGCTCATTGACAGCTTCTGACCTATATTCGGCCATCCGGACGTTTTCGAATTAAGTCGCCGACCGTCGCGTGCTTTGCCGGGTAGGTGCGGATCTCTCCGGTCCGCGCAAGGGAGAACACCCCGAAATGCAGGAAGGAGCATTTACGCGCGATGAAGTCGGCCGCGGCATGTGCCAGAACGGCCGCGGCGAGGCGACGCATCGGCCGCAAGGGATTGGGATTCGCTTCTTCCGGTTCTTCAACCTCGATAGTGCGCATGGCTCGAAATAGTACCAGAAAACCCGGCGAAAGCAGGAAGGAAACCGGCGCTTATCGTCCTCCTGGAAAGACGAGCAGGCGCGGCCGCTTGGGCGCTTGCGGCGCGCGTTCTTGAACTTACCTATAACCCCGTTTTGCAGGCCCCAACCTCTGAAAGAGGCTCAGACCTTGTCGTCGCGACCCTGCCGACCCGTCAGTAGCACAGACGATGGAGATTCCCGACTGGCAGAAGGCTGCCGGTGGCAAGATGGAGTTTGATGTCGCGTCGATCAGGCTAGACACTGGCGACTTACGCTAAAGAGTCGGTCGACGCTAAGATACGATTAGGTGCGATCGTGAAGCTTTGTGCTGCACTCACCCTCCTCATCCTTCCCGCGACGCTATCCCAAAGTCTTGCTCAAAATCCGGGCCAGAACCCAGCCCAGCCGTCCGGCTTGCAGAATCCCACGATCGCCTCCGAATCCACGCTCGTATTGGTTCCTGCGTTGGTTCGCGACAAAGATGGTGGACTGATCTTTGGACTGAACGCCGGCGACTTCACCCTCACCGACGACGGCATCCCTCAGAAGCTTCACCTCGAAGAAGACACCGGTGGCGCACCCCTGGCCCTCGTCGTTGTGATCGAGGCGAACAGTGCGAGCAAGTCAGCGGGCTGGCGTCTGGACGGGCGCGACGCACCGCCCAATCGCTACCGCACCTTGATCACAATGATCGATGCGCTGTTAGGAAATGTGCCACGCAAGATTGCGGTCGTCGCCTTCGACAGCCAGCCCACCCTGCTCCAGGAATTCACCTCCGACATGGGCTCTGTGGGCGACGCGATTGAAGACGTCAGCACGGCCGACACGGGAGACTATGGCGCTGCCATTCTGGACGGAATCAACTTCTCGGTTGACCTGCTACGCAAGCAACCCACAGAGTATCGTCGCGCCATCCTGCTCGTCTCTGAGACCAACGACCGCGGCAGCAAACTCAAGCTCGATGACGCGCTCCACGCCATCAGCGATACCAATTCAGCCATCTATAGCCTCGCCTACTCGACTGGGAAATCCGATGCCGCACGCTATGCGTACCGCGAACTTCCAACCAAGGCCGGCGGCCTGGGCCTCGAAAACGCCAACCCCGGACCGCCCCACGGCTGCATGGGCAAAGACGATCCGAACAAGGATGCTCCGAAGAACAAGGCGACGCAAGCCTTTGACTGCCTCGGCCTGCTCGTGCCTCCGCTGGCGCTAGCCAAAATGGCCGCCATCGCCGCCACCGAAGACCTACAGCGCAACATCCCCGAAACCGTTGCCCGCCTTACCGGCGGCGAGTATTACCCGTTCTCCGACGCCAAAAGCCTCGAAGCCGATCTGCAAACCATCTCCAACCACATCCCCAACCGCTACGTCCTCAGCTTTCAGCCGCAGTCGCCCCACCCCGGCTTTCATCTCATCACGCTGCAACTGCCCAGCTACAGCACGCTCCAGGTCTCAGCCCGTAACGGCTACTGGGCCGACGCCAAGGCCCATCCCTAGCTTTACATTCCGTTCAGGTCTATCTTTGGTCGGGAACCTCAGGGCTTCGATCATGGCCCCAAGGACCGCACGAAGCAACAGTTTCTTACGTTCTATTTGTCCGTGGGACGCGGTGCAAGCCTAGATGAGCAGACTCTCTTATCCTGGTCACGAACTGCCGGTAAAGTCGACTTATCGGTAAGTTCACCTTTTGAAGGCGCGTGGTCTTCGCTGGGGCGTCGCGGCGATTTCTACGCATCGGGGGGACATCGAAGCCGGGAAAACGAACGCCGATCAGTGCGTATTCGCCGGGGGCAGCTTTGGGGGCAATATGAAAGCCAATCTTTTGGTAAGTCGCGTAGAATCATCGCGCTATAAGAAATAGGCGATCCCACTCGCCGCCACCAACCCCGCAGGCCGGAAAAGCCTTAACGGAAGCGCCGCACGGAGGACAAGGGCTCCGGGGCATACCTGTAGGAAATCCGATCTAACGCTGGAGTATCATTTTCTTAGACCGTTCTTGTGGTCCAGAGTGGAGCTATGTCCAAAGCCCTTAAGCGTTCAGTGTTTGGTATTTCAGTCCTGTTGGTGGCATTGGTTTTTCTGGGTGGCTTTGGCCCATCCCGAGTGCGCGCGGATTCCCAATCCGATGGCGCTTACGCGGAGATGGAAGTCTATAGCGAAGTCCTCAAGAAGATACAGAGCGAGTACGTCGTCGATCCCAGTATGGGGAAGGTCACGATCGGCGCTTTGCACGGCCTGCTCGAATCGCTCGATCCGGACTCCAGCTATTTGTCTCCCGACGAATACAAGGTCTACAAGCAGCACGCCAACGAGGGCACGGCGCAAGTCGGGTTGAACGTCTCCAAACGCTATGGGTACGCGACAGTGGTCTCGGTTGAACCGGGCAGCCCCGCCGAGAAGGAAAAAATTCAGGACGGCGACATCATTGAAGCGCTTGAGGGAAACTCGACGCGCGAGATGTCTTTGGCCATGATCCGCGCCTTGTTTGACGGCAAAGCCGGCACCAACGTCACCTTCGCCATTGTGCGTCCCGGAAAGTCGGAGCCCGATAACATTACGCTCACTCGCGTTGCCGTACCTGTTCCAGCGCTAGGCGAACAGGAATACGAAAACAACAGCATCCTCGAGCTCAAGCCCGGCGTGCTCAGCGAGGAGCGCGTGCAGGCGATGGAAAAGCGGTTAAAGGCCATGCAGAAGAATGGGAATAAGAAAGTCCTGCTCGATCTGCGCGACGTGGCCGAAGGGGATGAAGCGCAAGGGATACGCTTGGCAAATTTCTTCATTCAGTCGGGAACCATCGCGACGCTTTCCGGTCAGAAGTATCCGATGAAGCGCTTCTCCGCCGATCCCTCGCAGTTTATTACCGCGGCTCCGCTGGTAGTTCTGGTGAATCATGGAACGTCGGGGCCAGGGGAGATCGTAGCCGCGGCCGTTTTGGATAACAAACGCGGCGACGTTGTTGGCGATCGAACCTTCGGCGAGGGGTCGGTGCAGAAAACCATGGAATTGCCGGATGGCGCGGCGCTCATTCTGTCGATTGCGAAGTACGCAACCCCCTCGGGCAAGACGATCCAGGACGAGGCTGTTACGCCCAACGTAGTGGTCGCCCCCGCGCCGCAACCCGATGAAGAGGCGGCTGCGGAGAAGGCACCGCGCGCGGACGACCAACTGACCAAGGCGCTCGACATCCTCAAACAAAAGAATTCCTAATACGGAAATCCCCTTGAGCGCGAGTGGTCAAGCTCCATCTTCGGGTAGTGGCCGCTTTCGTCCGCCTGAATCGGCCGGAAGCAGCGGCGGCGGCAAGAAGCTGGCCGGCCGGCTCACTTTTCTCGTGCTGCTGCTGCTGGCCGTCATCTCCGGCTCTCTTACCGGCCTGCTGCTCGTCTACTCGGTCGACCTTCCGCAGATCGCCGACCTGGAGCGCTACCACCCGGAGACGACGACCGAACTTCTCGATGTACACGGCCACGTCTTCGGTTCGTTTGCGCTCGAGCGCCGTCAGGTGGTGCCCTACACGGCGATCTCTCCGCTTCTCCGCCAAGCCGTGATTTCGATCGAAGATAAAAACTTCGAGAGCCATTGGGGCGTCAATCTGGTCCGCGTGGTGGGAGCGGCCTACCACGATCTCATCTCGAACGGCCGAGGTCAGGGCGCTTCCACCCTGACCATGCAACTGGCGCGCGATCTCTTTCTCTCCCCTCAGCGGACGTTCCGGCGCAAACTGCAAGAGGTCTTCCTCTCGATTCAGATTGAGAGGTCCTTTACCAAGGAGCAGATCTTTACCCTCTACGCCAACCAGATTTATCTGGGGCAGGGCGTCTACGGTTTTGAAGCGGGAGCGAACTACTATTTCAGCAAACACGCGAACGATCTAACGCTCCCGGAAGCAGCGATGCTGGCGGGTTTGCCTAAGAGCCCGATCGGATATTCTCCCATCACCAGTCCCGACCGCGCCTTCCGCCGCAGGAACACGGTGATCAACGCGATGCTCGAAGATGGCGTGATTACGGCCGCGCAAGCGAATGCGGCAAAAGCCGCGCCGCTCGGCCTGCACATCCAGCCTCCAGCCAATAGCGTGGCTCCGTGGTTTGTCGAGGAGGTTCGCCGGGAGCTGGAACGGCAGTTTGGCGCCGAGCAGGTGCATGAGGCCGGGCTGCGCGTCTACACCACGCTCGATCTGAACCTCCAACAAGTAGCCAACCGAGCCGTCCTCGATGGGCTGGCCGCCTATGAGCGCAGCCGGGGATGGCATGGGCACCTGTTGAATGTAATCGCTGCCGGCGGATCGCTCGATGAGCTTCGCCATCCGGACTGGAGCGAGACACCGGCTCCGGGAATGTACATGCATGCTTTGGTGACGGATGTGCTGCCCTATCAGGTAAGCGCGCGCATCGGCCAGCAGCAGCTCATTCTCGGCCCCGATGACTGGGCATGGACCAAGCAGAAGAGCGCGGATAGCTTTCTGAAGCGGGGCGACATCATCTATGTGCACATCGTCCCCTCGACCAATTCGAATCTCTGGTTGCAGGCCACGCTCGAGCAGGACTCCGGCGTCGAAGGGTCGATGCTCGCGGTCGACAACGCCTCCGGGGAAGTATTGGCCATGGTTGGCGGCCGGGACTTCAATCTCTCACAGTTCAATCGCGCCACTCAGGCAGAACGCCAGACCGGGTCTTCCTTTAAGCCCTACGTCTATACGACCGCGATCGAGGAGGGCGCCAAACCGGACGAGATGATTCTCGACGCGCCGGTCACCTTCACGACGCCCGGCGGGCCCTATACTCCGCGCAACTTCGATGGAACCTTTGAGGGAAAAGTATCGCTGGTGCATGCCTTCGCCGATTCGCGTAACATCCCGGCGGTCAAGCTAGCCGATCGCGTGGGAATTCGCAAGGTGATCGCGACCGCGCACCGCTTCGGCCTCACCGGCAACATGCCCCCCTTTCTTCCCGTGGCTTTGGGGGCGGTCGAGGCTACGCTCGAGGAGCAGGTGGGGGCTTTCAGCAGTTTTCCTAACGACGGCGTTCGTGTAGCGCCCCACCTCATCCGCCGGGTTACCAAAGCCGACGGCGCGACTCTCTCCGAAGGCTCGGAGGATGTCTCGGAGGCGACCAGCGCCAAGACGGCGCGCAGCATGATTCAGCTCTTCAAGGCGGTGGTGGGCTACGGAGGGACGGCGGCGGCCGCGGCCGCGCTCAAGCATCCTGTAGGCGGCAAGACAGGCACGACGAGCGATTACGCGGATGCCTGGTTCATCGGCTTTTCCCCTTCGGTCACCTGTGGCGTATGGATCGGCTATGACACCCGTCAGTCGCTGGGCGACCAGGAGACAGGCGCGCACGCGGCGTTGCCGATCTGGATGGATTTTATGCGTGTGGCGATCGCCGACCACCCCGACGAGAAGTTTCCCGGCGACCCCGAGCGGCTTCCGGCGACAAATCTGGCGCTGACGCATGTGGCCGCTCCCGCGATATCGCAGTAGTCGTCCTCAATCCAAAACCGGGCTTGAACGGGCCACCTGTCGAGGGGAATAGGTATCATGTCCCCGCATACTCCAGGGAGTAGACTGATCTTCGCAAACCCCTGGAGCACTGAGATGCCGATCTGTACCCGATGTGGCTCTCGCAACGAAGAAGGCGCACGGTTTTGCGGGAACTCGGTATCTGCCATGGCAATTCCAAATCAGCCCCGCCCGAAAAACATAGGTAGGAAGCTCGCCAAAATACTTGGCGTATTCTTCCTGTGCTTCGTTCTTTTTGTTATATTCATGCCCAAAGCTAGTACCCAAACCTTCACATCGACCGCAACGACCGCGGACTCAGCACAAGCGGCGGTGGACAACTCCACTGCCGAACCAGCACAGTCCGACACCTGGAAGTCGTTCACCTCCTCCGCCGGGCGTTTCAGCGTCCTGTTTCCCGCGACCCCGCGGCCGTCCTCGAAACGGATTGATGTGGGGAACGGCGAAACGACTACGCGCTACGACTTTGTTGCCGACAACGGCAAAATCAGCTACACCGTGGTGTACACC
The DNA here is from genome assembly GCA_963746665.1 of uncultured Acidobacteriaceae bacterium. Taxonomy (GTDB): domain Bacteria; phylum Acidobacteriota; class Terriglobia; order Terriglobales; family Acidobacteriaceae; genus PALSA-350. The sequence goes on from CAVVBW010000005.1 coordinate 268,085, forward strand.
GATTTCGCACCGGATGCGCTCGGGGACTCGCCGCAAGCCTTCCTGCAAGCGTTTGAGAACTACTTGATCACCGGCTCAACCCTGCTCAGCGACCAGGTCATCGATCTCCACGGTATCCCCGGCCGCGCCTACGCCTATACCGCCCCTGATTCCCAATCCGACTACACCGTGCACGAATTCCTGGCCGGGACCCGCTTCTACCAGTTAAGTGTGACCACTCCGAAAGGCTATACCGCACCCCGGGCCGACCGGTTCATGAGCTCGTTCAACATCTTCTGAGCCGAGCTACTATCAACTCTCCGATGAGGCGCTCAGCGCGAATCCGAGGAATATGGGAGACGGGATACTTATTCACCACTTCGGTTGTCAGCTGTCTATTTTGGAAGATGCCGCTTCTTCGAGCGAGCGCCGCAGCCGCAGATAACGTTCGGCGCGGGCGGCATCGCGCAGGATCTGCTCCTTCAGCGCCTCGGGCGATGGCCACTGCCGTTCGTCGCGGATTCTTTGGCAAAAGACAAGTTGGAGAGGCGTTTGCTCAGTGAGATCGACGGGATGAAAGTTCAAGAGATAAGACTCCACCGCGAAGGAGTCGCCTCCGAAGGTCGGCCGATGACCAACATTCGTCACCGCGTCGAACCACGTGTCGCCGGCGCGCAGCCGTGACACATACACGCCGTTGCCGGGCAGCAATTCTGTATATGGGGCGAGATTGATGGTCGGCACGGTGAGCGCCCGCCCGATCCCGCGCCCGCTCGCCGGGGTCGAATCGACAAAAAAACTGTGCCCCAGCAATCCGCGGGCGGCGCCAATTTCGCCTCGCGAGATAAGCTCTCTGATCTTGCTGCTCGAGACAGTAAGTCCACGGAAGCGGCATGCCGGGTGGATGACAACGCCGAATCCCAGCTCCCGCCCGAGATCCTGCAATTCTTGCGTGCCCCCTTCGGCACGATAGCCAAAACGGAAACTCGGCCCCTCATGGACCTCTACCGCCCGGAGAGCATCGTGGAGAATCGTGGTGATGAACTCCCTTGCCCGCATGCCCGACAGCGCGACGGTGAAGGGAAGTATCAGAACGGCATCCATGCCCGTGGCCTCGAGTAGCTCGAGGCGCGCCTCGAGCGGCGTAATGAGCTTCAGTCCGTTCTGGGGGCGCAGCACGCGCGAAGGATGAGGGTCGAAGGTAACAGCTACGGATCGCAGAGAGCGAGATGCGGCGCTCTCTTTTACCCGCTCCAGAATCAGCCGGTGGCCGCGATGCACTCCATCGAAGTTTCCTATGCTGACAACGGTAGGGCCGAACCCGTTGGGGACTTCACCGAGGCTTTGAAAGACGAACATGGTCAGATCTCGAATGGAATATGCAACCCGTCGTAGGCGAGCCGGATGTGTTGGGGAAGCCCGCTGTTGGTTTCTTCATGGGGCAGGTCATGAGACATGTGAGTAAAGAAAGCCTGCCGCGGCTCGATCAGCCGCACGAATTCGAGGGCCTGATCGAGCGTGGCATGGCTGGGATGCGGCTCGCGGCGCAGCGCGTCGAGGATGAGGACATCCAGCTCCCGGAGCAGCGGCAGGCTGCTTCTGGGGATGTCGTTCATATCGGTCAGATACGCGGCGTTGCCGAAGCGGAAGCCCGCGACCTCCATTTCACCGTGAATCAGAGGGACTCGTGCGAAGATCTTCCCCTGGATCGCGACCGATGCGTTGAGCCGATGCATCTCCACGCGAGCGCGCGTGGCGTAGAGGGCATTGGGATCGAAGGTGTAGTTGAAGACGCGTTCGATCACCTTTGCCGCCGCGTCGTCGGCGTAAAGGGGGATTTTTTCTCTCTCGAGAAAACTAAGCGGCCGCAGATCGTCCAAGCCGAGGATGTGGTCGGCGTGCGAATGGGTGTAGAGCACCGCGTCGACATGGGTGAGGCTCTCGCGCAGGGCCTGCTGCCGGAAGTCCGGTCCGGTATCGATCAGTACCGTATGGTCTTCCCATTGGATCGCGATCGAAGGACGCGTGCGGCGGTCGTGCGGGTCGCCGGAGGTGCAGACGCGGCATGCGCAGCCGAGTGTGGGCACGCCCATCGAGGTGCCGCTGCCGAGGATGATGATCTGTGCCTGCACTCGCGCTCGCGTTCCGACTATCTGCCCTTGCCCGGCTTGGGGCCGCGTTCGGCCGAGCTGGTGATCGCATTGGTGATCTCTAGAAACGACATCCGGAGATCAAACAATACGTTCTGCAGGAGGCGCTTCTCGGCCTCGGTGAGATTGCCCTTGGTCTTTTCTCCAAGCACGCCCAGCATGTCGATGCTTTGCCGCGCGCCCACGATATCGATACGCGGTTGCTCATTCGGAGCGGAGCCCGCGCCCATTTGTACCGCGGCCGTCATGTAAAGAGACTGGACCAGGCGCTCGAAATCCATCTGCGGGCCGGGGGATGCGCCGGCATTGGCCTGCTGCAACATCTCGTCCAACCGGCGGGCCGAGGCGTGGTAATCCTGCGACTGCTGCGCGGACTCCTCCACCGTGGGGTCCGGTATTGTGTCCGCCATGTCCTCTTCATTCGCAAGATGGCCCTCGAGCTCGCTTGCCGCCGGGGGAGTAGCGCCCGCCGGAGCAGCTGCCTCCGGCTTGCTCTCGGGCCGGGGGGTCTCAACCGGCGGGGCGGCCGGTTCGCTCGAGCCTGCTTCGCCCTCGCGCAACGCGCCATCCGAGGTGAACTTGCGGCGGTCGGTCACAGTGAATTGAGGCTCTTTTTCACGCATAAGTCTCTCCCAATCGTTCTCGCGAATGCTTCACTTCTACGTTCGCATCGCAGACTTCCATGATGTTCACGATGTGTTTTGTCAATCCGGTCTTGTCAATCAGTCTTGTCAGTCCAGTCTTCAATCTGAGAGGTGAGGTGGCACTTCGAGCGGAATCGCGGTTCCTCCCGCGTAGCGGACGGGGGCGTTGCCTTCGACGGTCTCTTCCCGGGCAAAACCCAGCCCGAATGCGCCCGGCAGCCCGGGGATCGAAAGGGAAGTGACGCTGGTGATTCGGCCGATGGCCTGATCGGGGGAAGCTTGGTTGCCAGACAAGAGGTCGAAGGGCGGCGCCGCCGCGAGACCGTCCAGAGAGAATTGCCGGAACAGGCGGTGCACTTTGCCGCGGGAGCGGATACGCTCCACAATCTCTTGGCCTAGATAGCAGCCCTTGTTGAAGTTGAGCGCCCGCGCCTGGTTGGCCTCCTGGGGCAGATCGCGGTCGTTCAGATCGACTCCATAGAGCGGAATTCCCTCGAGTACGCGCAGGTTCTCTACCGCTTCGAGCCCGACGCCCGTAACCCCTAACCTCTCAAAAGCCTTCCACAGAGCGGGTACATCGGAGGGAGCGAGCCACAGCTCGTAGCGCGGAACCAGGACGTGATAGGCCTCGACCAGCATAACTTCAACCGCGCCCACGCGGATTGTGCCGAGCAACCGATTGGGGCCGCGGGCGACGGGAACGGGAAGAGCAGCCCCCAGAGAGGAGAGAACCTCGGGCGCTTTTGGTCCAATCAATGCCAAAGCCGTCCACCGGTTGCTCACATCTTCGAGTTCCACTTCGTCCATGATGATGTAGTGATCGAGATGACCGAGCAGCACTGGGATCTGATCGCGGCTGGTGTCGAGAAGCAAATCATCCGCGCGCAGGTAAACATAACAATCGCCCTGAATTCGTCCTTGCGAACTCAATAAGAAGCTGTAGTTTCCTTGGTCCTGAACCAGCGTTTTTACAGTATTCGTCACCATGCCATTGAGCCACCGCACCCGGTCATTGCCGGTGACCCGGATCTTTCCGCGCCAGCCCAGATCGGCGGCTCCTGCCGCGGTGAGCAGAGCGGCCATTTCCCGGGCGGGATCGTCAACAAGAGAGCGGACGCGGGCGCCGGCAAAAACGCGCAGCTCGCCCCCGGCGAGCGCGAGACTCAGAGGTGTCGGGACAATCTCGTTCTCGCTTAGGGCAGGGACCATAGGGTCCGCGTTGTTGGTGGCAGAAGGCACAACAAAATTATAGCCTTGCGTGAGAGTGTATGTTTAAGGAGAGAGGATGCTAGACTCGTACGGCGTCCGGGAGTAGGCAGCTTATACTTATGTATGAAACACGCTCTTAAAAATTGGCTCGCCACGGCCCTGGTGGCCGCATGTGGTATCTCCGCCTTGGCCCAAACCGCGCCGCCAGCGGGAGATTCTCCGCAAAGTACGGATCCGGCCGGACAGAGCCAGACGGCCCAGTCTCCAACACCCCCAACAAAAGACACGCGCATCACTCCGGCGCAAGCCAAGGAGTTGTTCCAATCCGTCACCGAGATCCTGACCTTCGCGAGCGATGACAGCAAGCTGCCCATCCGGCACGAAGTCAAGCGCCGTTTGATCACCCGCGCACAAGTTGAAAAGTACGTTGTCGACGGGTTTCGCAAAGATAAAGATGCCCAGCACATGCAGCGCGAAGAGATCGTGCTCAAAAAATTTGGACTGCTCGACCGCGATTTTGCTCTCCAACCATTCCTGGTGAGCCTGCTGAAGGAGCAGATCGCCGGTTTCTACGATAACAAGACCAAGACAGTCAATCTGCTGGATTGGGTCGCTCCTGACGACCAAAAGCCGGTAATGGCCCATGAGCTGACCCATGCGCTTCAGGACCAGCATACGGATTTGGATAAGTGGGAGCCCGCAACCCCGAACACGGTTTCAAAGAATTCCGCAGAAGACAACGTCCGGTTGTCGACGGATGAGGAGGACACGGCGCGGGATGCGGTGCTCGAAGGGCAGGCGATGGCGGTCTATATCGATTATGGACTCAAGCCGACCGGCAGAAGCCTCCTCACCAGCCCCAATGTCGGAGACTCGCTCGACGAGGGAGCCGACACGGAAAGTTCTCCCGTCATGGCCCGGGCGCCCCTGCTGCTACAGGAAGAGCTTCTCTTTCCGTATCGCGATGGCTTGCAATTCGAGCAGACTCTGCTCAAGGATAAGGGAGTCGAGTATGCGTTTGCCGGCGTGCTTGACCGCCCTCCCTCGAGCAGCTTCGAGATCATGAACCCGCGCGCCTATGAGCGCAAGGTGCCGATTCCCCTGTTGCATATGCCCGATGTGCATGCCCTTCTCGATGGGCAATATGAGCCTTATGACGTCGGCGTGATGGGTGAGCTCGACGTACGCGTTTTGAGCGAACTCTTCGGCGGCGAGAGGATGGCCGCGGGGCTGGCTTCGCAATGGAATGGCGGGCTCTATTACGCCGTCAAAAACCGCGCTCCCAAGACGCCCGATCCGAAGACGCCCGATGCCAATACGCCTGATGAGAGAGGTTCGACGGCGTCGATTGGGCTGCTCTACCTTTCCGCCTGGCGAAGCGAGGAAGCAGCGGACGCATTCGCGGATATGTATAGCCGGGAGCTCGGCAAGAAATACTCTGGAGTCACCCGCGACACCGCCTCGGAAACCAGCCCCGACGAGAGGATCTACACGACCTCGGAAGGACCGGTGCTCATCGTACGCCAGGGGCGTGAGGTCTTCGTGAGCGAGAGTTTCGCCCTCGATCTGGCGCGCAAGCTGCAATTCCTGATGTTTGGGGCGCAGAAGGACGATGAGAATCAAGTGACCGCCCGTCTAGAAGTCCCAACCCAAGACCTTACGGCCCCACTCGGTCATCTGCTGGCCCGGTATGGAATGATGCGCGCGGCATTGCGGCACTAGGGAATGCGTGTTCGCTGGGCGGGCGCAGACGCCTGGACGGCAAGTCCCCGCAGGTATACTTGAGTTTCCATATCGACTGCGGAGCATGGTTTGCGGCAAGCGGAGATTGGCATCATCGGCGGTAGCGGGCTCTATTCGATGCCCGGCCTGACCGATTCCGAAGAAGTTCAGGTGCAGACGCCCTTTGGCGATCCATCGGACTCCTTAATTACCGGCGAGCTCGAGGGCCGCAAGGTGGCATTTCTGGCTCGTCATGGGCGCGGCCATCGTCTTTTGCCCTCGGAGCTGAATTTTCGCGCGAACCTCTACGCCATGAAAAAGCTCGGGGTGGAGCGCATCCTCTCGGTATCGGCCGTCGGTTCGCTCAAGCAGGAGCATAAGCCGTCCGACTTCGTCATTCCCGACCAGTTCATCGACCGCACATTTGCGCGCCAAGCGACCTTCTTCGGGGAGGGCGTCGTGGCCCACGTCGCTTTTGGCGATCCCGTCTGTGCGACCGTAGCAGAGGCCATCTTTCGAGGCGCCCAGAGCGTCGGGGTGACCAGCAAGATGGGCGGCGTCTATGTCTGCATGGAAGGCCCCCAATTCTCGACGCGCGCCGAGTCGAACCTTTACCGGAGCTGGGGAGCCGACGTCATCGGCATGACCAATCTGCAGGAAGCCAAGCTCGCTCGCGAAGCGGAGATTTGCTATGCCACCATGGCCATGGTGACCGACTACGACTCCTGGCACGAAGGCCATGACGCGGTAACGCTCGAAGAAGTGGTTGCAGTGCTGAAGCAGAACTCCGCCAACGCAGCCAAAGTGGTGCGCGCGGCGGTCGCGGCCATGCCCAAGGAGCGCACCTGCGCCTGTGGAAGCGCCCTTCAATTCGCCGTCCTGACCGATCCTTCGGCAATTCCCCAAGCCACCCGCGAGAAGCTCGATCTGTTGCTGGGCAAGTACCTGCCGTGAAGAAATCCATGTCGTTTTGAATTTTCCATGCAGAAGCCAAGAGAGAGAAAAAGAGAATGGCGATTTTGGTTGTAGGCAGTGTTGCATTCGATTCGATCGAGACTCCCGCGGGCCGAAGAGAGCGATGCCTGGGTGGCGCGGCTACCTATTTTTCGCTTGCAGCGAGCTATTTTACCGGCGTTCGCGTCATCGCCGTAGTAGGCGAGGACTTTACTCCGGAGCATGAGGCGGTGCTCAACCGGCGAGGAGTGGACACGCGCGGTCTCGAGCACACGCGCGGCCAGAGCTTTCACTGGACCGGTTCCTATCTGCAGAATTTGAATGAGGCGCAGACGCTCAAGACTGAATTGAATGTCTTCGAGCACTTCGCGCCTCGCGTGCCCGCGGCCTATGAGGATAGTGAATTTCTTTTCCTGGCCAACATCGATCCGGTTCTGCAATGCAAGGTACGCGAGCAGATGCCGAAGGTGCGCATGGTCTGCGGCGACACCATGAATTATTGGATCACCGGTCACCGCCAGAACCTGGCCAACGTGCTCAAGGGGCTGGACGCGCTGCTGATCAATGACGGAGAAGCGAAACTGCTCGCGGGCGATACCAACCTTCTCTCGGCGGCGCGCAAGGTCCTTGCCATGGGACCCAAAAACCTGATCGTCAAACAGGGCGAATACGGCGCTACGGCTTTCTTCGGCGAGCGAGGATTGAAGGGAGCCGGCGGCGACAGCTTGACCGTTCCTTTCCGGGCGCCTGCGTTGCCGCTGGCGGCGATCGTCGATCCTACCGGCGCGGGCGACTCTTTTGCGGGGGGATTCTTCGGGTATCTTGCCTCGCAACCGCAGGTCACGCTCAAAAGTTTCAAGCAAGCGATGTTCTACGGCGGCGTGATGGGTTCTTTTGCCGTCGAGCGCTTCGGCACGGAAAGACTCGAGTCGCTGACGCGTGAGGAGATCGACCAACGCTTCGCCCTCTTTCGTGAGATGTCACACCTTGACTGAGACGAGATCCGAGCCCATCACGATCGAAACCGAAACCATGTTCGCCGCGTGGGCGGCACTGGCCGCGGGTCTGGCCTCGGTCGTTTATTGCATTCGTCACGGATTTCTTCTTCTCTATGGCGATGCGGTCTCGCACCTCTACATTGCGCGACGTATTGTCGATTCAATGAATCCGGGCATCAATCAACTTGGGTCGGTCTGGTTGCCCTTGCCCCACCTTCTGCTCATGCCGTTTGTGCAAAACAATTATTGGTGGCGCACCGGGCTGGCGGGCACTTGGGTTTCGCTCCCCTGCTACGTCTTGGGTTGTGCGGGCATGTATCGGCTGGCCCGCCTTTGGCTGCCCGTTCCCAGCGCCGCCGTGGCAACCGCTTTTTACGGCCTCAACCCCGGTCTGCTCTACATGGCTGTCACGGCGATGACCGAGCCGCTTTTTCTCGCCGAGATGATATGGGCCACGGTGCTCATCGTTCAATTTCAACGAACGTTGAAGTCGGAAGGCAAGACGGCCCAGCTTTCTGCCGGGCGGCGAAAGCGCGGCGTAGTTGCTGCAGCTGCCGGGCAGCCGCAGCCCATCTCCGCGCGGCGTCAGCTTCTTCGCATTGGCTGGATCCTGGTGGCTGCTATTTTTACGCGTTATGACGGCTGGATCTATGCGGCCGCCGCCTGGCTCATCCTCTCTCTTTCGATGATCTTCACCGAGCGTGCCAAGCGCCGCTATACCGGCGCATGGGTGGTTCTCACTCTTATGCTGATCGCCGCTCCCACGGCATGGATGGCATACAACGCCAAGCAGTTTGGCGATCCCCTGGACTTTATGCGCGGTCCCTACTCCGCCCGGGCGATCGAGGCGAGAACGTCCCAGGGCACAGAGGCGGGTCACCCCGGAACGGACAGCCCGCGTGTCTCGACGCTCTATTATCTTAAGGCCGCCGAGATGGGAGCCACCGGGCTCCGCTTGGGCAACGCGCTTCTCTGGTGGACGATCGCGGGGACGCTTCTGGCGGCGTATTTCTTCCGCAGCCAGGAGATCTGGCCCGCGCTTCTGCTTTGGCTGCCGCTGCCGTTCTATGTTTATTCCATCGCCTACGCTTCCGTGCCCATCTTCATTCCCATATGGTGGCCCTTCTCCTGGTACAACACGCGGTATGGGATGGAATTGTTGCCCGCCTTCGCATTCTTTGGCGCCTGCCTTGCGGCCGCGCTGCTTCCGCTTGCCAGGAAATATGAGCGCTGGATGGTAGCTCTGCCGTTGTTGCTGATTCTGTTCAACAGCATCGTGCTCCTGCGCAGAGGACCTCTTGTCTTCCGTGAGGCCATGGTCAACTCGCGTACCCGGCTGTCCCTCGACCGGGCGTTGGCCAACGCTCTGCTCGTGCTTCCCGATCGCGTTCCCATCCTGATGTACACTGCGCAGGACGTGGGTGCGGTCCAGATCACTGGCATGCCGCTTAAACGTTTCATCAACGAGGGAGATTACTATGCATGGCGCCGTGCTCTCGCCAATCCGGCCCAAGCCGCGCCCTATGCGATCGCCCTCGATGGCGATCCCGTTGCTCAGGCGATTCGCGAGCATCCTGCGGATATGTCCGTGATCAACGTGATCTGCTCGACCGGCCAGCCTTGCGCGCGCGTCTATCGCTCCCAAAAATTCCCTTCGTCTTAAAAGTGGCCATCTCCTCTGGCCCCGCGGCCGCCTCCGAAGTCAATCGCGGCCTCTAGAACAGGCTCTAGAGTGATAGCATCACGCTCAAGGATTCGCTTCGCGCATCTGGCGCAAGCACCGCGCGCAAGCATCGGGTTCGAGGCGACGGACGAGAACCATGATTTTTCTGGAACCAACAATTCGCGGATTTCACTTCGGTGAGCTGGAGCAGATGCTGATGGCGAGCGGCGTCGCCGAACGGCTTCTCGTCGCCTGCGTGCTTGGCAGCGTCATTGGAATCGAGCGGGAATATGGCCGGAGGTCGCTCGGCTGGCGCACCAACCTGCTCATCTGTTGCGGTTGCGCAATGTTCACCTACTTGTCGGCCGTCCTCGCCGGGGACAGTAGCCCCAACAAGGGGCAAGTGGCCTCGAACATTGTGCAGGGCATCGGCTTTCTGGGGGCCGGGTTGATCCTGCACAATCGCAACCGTGTGAGCGGGCTCACAAACGCGGCAACCGTATTCGCGGTCGCCAGTATCGGCATGGCCTGCGGGGCAGGTCTTTTTGTACCGGCAGTGCTGGCCACGGTGATCGTTCTATTGGCTCTTGTCTTCATCGGCCTGTTCGAGACGCGATGGAACATAAAGCCGGTGTCGTTGATTTATGAGATTCGCAGCGGGAACCTCGATGCAGTGGAACTTGCGGTGCTCCAGGCTCTCGATCGTTATGGAATCCGGCTGGCGGAGATGCAGCGGGATGCGATCGCGCAAATCCAGCGTGTGACTTTTCCTGTGTTGGCCACCCACCGGGAACATCTGCAGCTCGAGGCGAGCCTGCGTTCCGACGCAGCGGTCGATCGCTTGCTGACCTTCCACGATTTGGAGGATGAATGATTCCCTTCGTCAAGGCGCACGCCTGCGGCAATGATTTTCTGATCGTTCAGGAGAGTCTCGCCGGCGCCCGCGCGCGTGATGCTCTGGCGCGCAGTCTGTGCCGCCGGAACGATGGAGTCGGCGCTGACGGCGTCGAGTTCTTTCGTTGGGAGTCCAAGCGGAAGGGCAGCATCGACCTCTATAACGCCGACGGTTCCGTGGCCGAGATCTCCGGCAACGGGACGCGGTGTGCCGCGGCATGGATGGCTTACGAAACCGAGGCCGGCCCCGGCGACGAGATCTTTCTCGAAACCGGGGCGGGCCCCCGCGTCTGCCAAATCGTTTTTCGCGAAGGCCATCGTTTTGGTATCGCCTCGCTCATGGGCGTCCCCGAGGTTCACCAGTCGAGCGTGGCGCTCGCCGGGGGAGCGCAGATTGAAGGCGCCGTCGTCTCGACAGGCAATACGCACTTTGTCATCTTCGTCGATCAGCCGGATTTTCAAGCAGGCGGCCGCAGTTGGCAGAGCATCGGCGAGGAGATCTCGAGCCATCCCGCATTTCCGCGCCAGACCAATGTCGAATTCGTGCGACCCCTGAGCGCCGGCGAGATCGAGATTCGCATCTATGAGCGCGGCGTGGGCCCTACGACTTCTTCGGGAACCGGGACATGCGCGGCGGCGAGCGCTTCGATCCGTCTGCGCGGGGCGGAGCCGGTACTGCGCGTCACTGCTCCAGGGGGAACCCAGACCGTTCAATGGCAGGGCGCGGGCTCGGAGATGCTGCTGAGCGGTCCCGCTGAGCTGATTTGCTTTGGGGAGGCGTTCTAATTGGGGCCCGGTGAAAGCAAACTGAGAATTCCCGTAGTGTCGCGTGGGGCCAAGGTCGCGGTTGTCTCGCCGGCCAGCTATCCGCCGCCCGAGAGGCTCTCGAAAGGCGTGGATTTCTTGCGTAGCCTGGGTTTCGAGCCGCTGCTTGGCAGCCACGCGCTCAGCAAAACAAATGGCTACTTCGCGGGCAATGTCGAGGATCGGCTCAAGGATCTGCATGCCGCCTTCCGCAATCCCGAGGTGCAGGCTATCTTCTGTAGCCGTGGAGGCTACGGAGCGAACTACCTGCTCGATCGCCTCGATCTCGATCTCATTGGCGAGAATCCCAAGCCATTGGTTGGCTATTCGGATCTGACCTGCGTGCAATCCTGGCTTCTCGATACTCTCGGGCTCACCGCTTTCCACGGGCCGATGGTCGCCGCCGACTTTGGCCTGGCGGATGGAACCGACGAGGTGAGTCTGCTCGCCGCCCTGAGAGGGGAGCAGTGGTCGCTGGGGCCGGAGTCGGGCCTGCGCGTCCTCAGGCCGGGCCACGCGGTAGGAATTCTCTACGGGGGCTGCCTCACCATTCTCGCTGCCTCGCTCGGCACCAAATACGCGCCTCGGACGGAAGGCAAGCTGCTCTTTTTCGAGGACCTGGGCGTCAAGCCCTATCAACTGGATCGATTGCTGCGCCAATTGCTTCTAGCCGGCAAATTCGAAGGCGTCGCCGGCATTGTTTTTGGAGAGATGAGGAACTGCCTTGCTGCTGAGCAGGAGCCCGGCGTTTTGGACGAAATGCTTCTGCGGGTGCTCGGCGACCTGGAGGTACCGATCGCCATCGGACTTCGCTCCGGGCATGTTTCACACAGCAATCTGACCCTTGCCTTCGGCGTGCGCGCGGAGTTGGACCTCGTTCCGGGGCCACGGCTGACCTTTCTCGAGCCGGCCACCCTATAAGAAAATTCGGAGCCTATGACACCCAAGCACATTCATCTTATCGGCATCTGCGGAACGGCCATGGGGTCGCTCGCGGGCATGCTGCAGCAGCGTGGGCATCGCGTAACGGGTTCCGATGCCGCTGCCTATCCTCCCATGTCCGGTTTTCTTCGCGGATTGAAGATACCCATCAGCGAACCTTACGCGGAGGCCAATCTTTCGCCGCGTCCCGATCTTGTGATTGTGGGCAACGCGATCTCCCGGGGGAATGTGGAATTGGAGTACATCCTCGATCAGCGCATCCCTTTTCGCTCGCTCGCAGAAGTCATCGAAGACGAGTTTCTCCCGGGAAAGGACTCGCTCGTTGTCGCCGGAACCCACGGGAAGACGACAACGACCAGCATGCTGGCGTGGATCTATGAAGTGGCCGCGCGCAAGCAAAAGGAAGTTGCGCCGTCTTTTCTGATTGGCGGCGTTGCCGAGAACTTCGGCGCGAGCTTTCAACTCCGCGATGGCAAGCCCTTCATTCTCGAGGGCGACGAATACGATACAGCCTTCTTCGACAAGGGCCCGAAGTTCATGCACTACTTCCCGGATGCGCTGATCCTGACCCATGTGGAGTTTGACCACGCTGATATCTATCGCGATCTCGACGCGGTCAAGACAGCATTCAAGCGGCTGGTGAATCTGGTTCCGCGGCGGGGGCGGGTGGTCGCCTTCGATGACAACGCCAATGTCGATGAATGCGTCGCCCGCGCCTTCTGCTCTGTCGAGCGCTACGGCTTCATGCCAGGTTCGCAATGGCAACTTCGCGATCTAACGCATGGCGACGGTCAAACCGCCTGGAGAATCCTCCGCACCGGCCGTGAGTGGCTCGCAGTAAAGATGCCGATGCCGGGAGCGCACAATGCGCTCAATGCGACGGCGGCGGCGGCCCTTGCCGCCGGTCAAGGGATCGAGGATGCCGCAATTGTCGAGGCGCTTGCGACCTTCCGCAGTGTCAAGCGCAGACTCGAAGTACGCTCGACAACCGGCGGCGTCACCATCATTGACGACTTCGCTCACCATCCAACCGCAATTCGCGAGACCTTGAAGGCGTTGCGCGCGGCCTATCCGGGTCAGAGACTCTGGGCTGTGCTCGAACCGCGCTCGAACACATTGCGCAGAAATGTCTTTGAAAAAGAGTTGGTCGAGAGCATGGCATTGGCCGACAAGGTGGTGCTTGCGGGGGTCTTCAAGCAGGAGAGCATCCCCCCGGCGGAGAGAATGCATCCCGAGCATGTCGTTGCCGCCCTGGCGCGCTCCGGCCACGATGCCGCCTTCTATTCCACGGCCGATGCGATCGTCGAAGGCATAGCTCCCGATCTCGCCGCGGGAGATGTTGTGGCCATCCTCTCTAATGGCGGCTTCGACGGGATCTACGAAAAGCTGCCGCAAGCCATCGAGCGTCGGCAAAAGAAAACATAGAGCCTCCGGCAAATGCTCAGCTCACTGACCATCCTGGTTGCGTATGTGCTGCTCGCCCTACCGGCGGCAGCGATCGGATTGCCGTGGACTTTGATCACCAACGACATCAGCTTTCTCTATCGCTGGTCGATGTGGATTTTGCGCGCCGGTCTTCGGCTGGGCAGGATACACGTCGAGGTCTCCGGCCGCGAGCAGATTCCCCCCGGCCAGCCGTGCATTTTCATGGCGAACCACATCTCGAACCTCGATCCGCCGATTCTGCTGTCGCTCTTGCCCTTTCGTTCGGCCTTCTTCCTCAAGCGTTCGCTGCTCAGGATTCCTCTCCTCGGCTATGGCATGCGATTGGGGAATTTCATCCCTGTGGACCGCGACGGGCGAATCGAGTCAGCACGCGCCAGCATTGAATATGCCCGGAGCGTTCTGGCATTGGGCGTCAACGTGTCCACTTTTCCCGAGGGCACGCGTTCCCGCACGGGAAAGATGCTCCCCTTCAAGAAGGGACCCTTTTATCTGGCCATGCAGTCGGGCGCCCCGGTGGTTCCCGTCTCGATTTGGGGAACGGACAAGATGATGACCAAGGGGACTCTGCGGATCACGCCGGGCACGGCGCACATTGCCTTCCACGCGGCCATCTATCCGCAGCGGTTTTCGACGCGCGAGCAACTGGTTTCCGCGGTACGCGCGGCAATCGCTTCCGCCCTGCCGGAGGGGATGCGCGAAGAGCCATAGGCGGCCCTCTCTGCCATCAGGAGAAGCGCTCTACTTGATGATGGCGTTGTATCCATCGGCGAGCAGCTTTTGCTTCATGGTATTGGCATCCTCGCGGCTCGAGAATGGGCCTACCTGGACGTGCACCAGCTTGTCTTGCGGCTCGTTCCGCTCCATCGCGCGATAGCCTCTCTGGCGCAGAGCGGAAACCAATACATCGGCATCTTCCCGGCGGGTTACCGCGGCCACCTGGACCACGGTTTGTCCTTCACTTGCCTTTTGTGCAGCGGCCGCGGACGCGGCAGAGGGATCGCTCTTCGCTCCCCCGAGGCTGTTCGAGATCCCGCGAGCGGTCGCCCCGTCTGCCCGGTTCGCTGTCACGGGAGTGGCCGCTGTCGAGGGTGTCTCCGAAACGGGCACGGTCACAGGCGCGGGGCCGGTGGTTTCGAGAATTGTGCCGGACCTAGCGGAGGATGCGCTGTCTTCGATTGCAGCGGTGCCATCGCCGTTCGGCGTGCGTGCGGGCGAGGGCTTCGCGATTGGGGGAGTCAGCGCATCCGTTCCCTCCGCCTCGTTGTCCGCGCTTGTAGGGACGCTTCCCCCGCCGGTTGCCCGGCGGCCGACGGAGTAGCCAAAGCCGAAGAAGACGCCGCAGACCAGCACCAAGCCCAGGAAGATCCCGAGTAGCGAAGCCGGACTTAAGGTCACCTCGGAATCCTGGTCTTCCCTTTGTCCGCGCATTAAGAACAGGCTCCGGGAAAAGTCATGCCGTACCTTGCTCCCCAGGCGCAGGTTGCGCGGGTTTTGGGGACGGTGGATGAATATTCATGTCTCCCATTTTGTTGAAGAGCGTCATCATTTCGAGGGGCAACGGAAAGACGATCGTCGTATTTTTCTCGACGCCGATATCCTGGAGCGTTTGCAAATATCTCAACTGCAGCGTCATCGGCTCGGTGGCGAGCAGGGCAGCCGCATCGACCAGGCGTTGCGCCGCGGCATACTCGCCCTCGGCATGGATGACCTTGGCGCGCTTTTCCCGTTCCGCTTCCGCCTGCTTGGCGATGGCGCGCAGCATCGACTCCGGCAAATCGACCTGCTTCACTTCGACACTGACCACTTTTACGCCCCAAGGAGCGGTGTGTTGGTCGATGATGCTCTGAATTCGTTGATTGAGCGCCTCCCGATGCGAGAGCAGTTCATCCAACTCCACTTCACCAAGCACGGAACGCAGTGTGGTTTGCGCAAACTGCGACGTCTGGTAGACGTAGTTCATCACTTCGGTCACGGCGCGGTTGGGATCGATCACGCGGAGGGTGATGACCGCATTCACCTTCAAAGTCACGTTGTCGCGGGTGATGATGTCCTGCGGCGGAACTTCAAGCACTTCCTGCCGCAGCGAAATGCGCACCATCTGGTCGAGAGGGCGGAAGATGAGGACGATGCCTGGCCCCTTGGGGGGAGTTAGAAGGCGGCCTAAGCGGAAGACTACTCCGCGCTCATACTCCCTCAGGATCTTGATGGAGTTCAAAATATAGATAACAACAATGAGAATGATTACGATTCCGGGGACGCCAATACCCATCATGGTTAGGCCTCGCTCAGCAGGAATTCTACAGCAGGGGAGTAGGATAAATGCCGCATACCCGCGGATCTGCGCGTTAGGGAACCCGTTCGACCAATAACGTGAGCTCGCGCCGCGCGCGCACGCGTACCTGCTCGCCGCGTTCCGCAGGCGTTTCCGATTCAGCCTGCCACAACTCGCCGTGGAGCAGAACCTGGCCGCTGGGAGTGAGTGGTTGGGTCACTACGGCGAGCTCTCCGATCAACGCTTCCCCGCCAACCAGTACCTTGTTTCGCCTCGCCCGAATGGCTAGGCGCAAGAGAAAGGCTGTGATCAGCCCAAAGCCGACTCCCAGGCCAATCGAAGTCCCCAGGCGCACTTGCAGCTCGCGAATCGGGGCCTCCACCAGCGTCAGCGATCCCAGGATCAGAGCGGCGATGCCGGCTAATGCCAGAATTCCGTGAGTGGCAAAGTGGGCTTCGAGAAACAGGAGCACGAATGCCGCCACCAACAACATCAGCGATGTATAGCGAATCGGCAGCAGGTTCAGCGCGAAGAGCGCGAGCAGCACCAGAATCGTTCCCAGCGTTCCGGGGACGATGGTGCCCGGCGCGTTGAACTCCAGATAGATCAGGAGCGCGCCGGCCATCAGGAGAAGGAGTGCCAGATTGGGATCCGTCAGACGGTCGAGAATCGCCTCCCGCATTGTCGGATTCACCTCGACCAGACGGGCATCGCGCGTATTCAGAGTGACTTTGCTTCCGTCGAGACGGGTGATGGTGCGCCCGTCGAGGGAATTCAGCAAATCAGTCCGGTCGGGCGAGATCAGATCGATCAACCCCAGTTGTTGAGATTCGCGGTCGCTATACGATTTTGAATTGCGCACGGCATCTTCGGCGGCGGCGACATTCCTCCCGCGGCGCGCCACGTAGGAGCGAAGAAAGGCAGCCGCATCGTTCTCGAGTTTTTGCTTCATGGTGTCGTCGATCGTGCCCATTTCGACGACCGGGTGCGCCGCTCCGGCGTTGGTCCCGGGAGCCATCGCCGCCACGTCCGCGGCTTCCAACAGAAAGAATCCGGCTGATCCGGCCCGGCTTCCCGAGGGTGTTACATACACGATCACGGGAACGTGAGATCCGATAATCTGGCCCACCATTTCGCGCATGGAATCGAGCAAGCCCCCCGGCGTGTTGAGCTCGATGAGCACGGCATTGGCATGGTCGGTGGAGGCAAGGTTCAGGGCCCGCGCGAGGAAGTCCGCGCTAATGGGTTGGATTGTGTCGTCCAAGTGAACGACAACGACGAGCGGTTGCTGCCGAGGACCCGGTTGCCCTGTCTGCTGCGCGTTGGCGCTCGCTCGCGCCAGGCAGGCGAAGGCTAAGGTCAAGATCAACCAGGACGCCCTTTGCCGCCAGTCTCTCATCCAGCCTCTCGTCCAGCCTCTCATCCAGTCTCTCATCAGGGAACCTGCTGCCCGCGAGCTTCGAGCTGTTGCCGCAAGCCACGTGCCACGGAGTTTTCCGGTTCCATCTCGAGCGCGTGGCTCAATTCGCCGGCGGCGATGGAATTATGATTCAGGGCAATGTCAAGACGGGTAAGGACGAGATACGCCGCCACATTCGGCTGCAATTTCAGAGATGCTTCCGCCTCTGTGCGCGCGGTACCGGCGTCTCCCTCGCGTTCTCTTACCATTGCCATGCCGGCGTGCGCGGCGGCATTCCCGCTGTCGGTTTGGAGCGCGGCCTGAAACTCCCGCTCCGCCTCGAGAATCAGCCCCTGGTAGAGGAAGCGCGTGCCTGCCTCCGCCAGGGCGGCTGCATGTTTGGCGGGTGGGAGCGTGGCCAGCCGCATCGCTTCCATTTGCTCCATTTCAAAAGCGGCCTGGCGGAATGAGGCTTCGTTGAAGGTCCGCTTCACCCGCTCGAGAGGCGCTGCATCGTCGCTCGAAGGGGGAGCATAGGCCACGTTGGCGTGAGCGTTCGCCGGAGGGGCAATCTTCTGGTCGCTCGAGGAGTGCTGCGCGCGAGCACGCAGCGCGGCCGCAAAAGCCCGCGCTTCCTCGTCCTGAGGACGTAACTTGAGCGTTTGCTCGATGGCCCGCTCGGCGCCGGGAATGTCGTTCTTGCGGCTCAACGCAAGCGAGAGGTTGAATTGGTAGTCGGGATCGTCCGGATCTGCCGCCACCGCTTGCATAAAGAGCGCACTTGCATCCTTACCGCGGCGGCTGGCTGCCACGCCCTGGTTATTGACCACTTCGGGCAGGGGCAATTCCCCGCTTACAAAGGCAAAGGCATCCTCGGCCTTCACGTAGCTGCCGATATAGAGGTAGGCCAGCCCGCGATAGAAGTCCGCTTCGCGAGCGCTCGGGGCGTCTTTCGGCAGACTGCCGAGAGTGGTTGCCGCCAACTCGTATTGCTGGTTGGCAAAGTAGGCCTTGCCCAGCGCGAACAACGCCGGCGTGTAAGCCGGGTCCAGCCGAACGGCTTCTTTTAGCCGGCGAATGCGCAGATCCTGGCTAGTCTCGACCAGGCCGCGCACGTAGTTTTCAAAGGCGGCAAGGTTCAGGTCCGGATCGGCGGCGACAAAGGAACTTTGCGCCACCGCGAATTGGGGGTCGATCTGCTTGGCGAGCCGCCATGACAGGCTGCTGAGCACCTCGAGCAGATGCGTCATGTCCGCCTGTTCCTCGATGGGCTCCGACAGGTGCAGCGTATCGATGTTCAGGATTTGGGCGGTTGCCGAGAAGCGGGAGCCGGCCGCCGAAAAGGTGCCCACGATGACATAGTTGGCATCCAAGGTTTGCGCCAGGCGGATAGCGCTCGCGCGTGAAGGCTGAAAGGATTCGGGCAGCCCCAGATGGTCCAACGCATACAACCTGTCATCGCGGCCGATGGGCATAAAACCCGCCGAGGCCAGACGGCGGTTCACAATCTCCGGGACGGCGTCGCTGATCCAATCGAGATTCGCCTTCGCAGAGATGTTCTCAAAGGGCAACACCAGCAGCAACCGTCCGTGACCGGCAACCTGGTTTGCGAGCCCACCCTCGGCTGCAGCATTCTGGGTGGCGACTGGGCTGCTCATGCCGAATTGCGGGGATGGAGAAACGGCAGGAGCCGGCGAAGATTGCCCGGATCCAAAGCTGGTCCAGAGCAAAGCCGCGACAGCGAACGGGAAAGCGCGAATTGGCAGCAACGCCGTCCGCCTCATAAATTAATAACCGCCTCTCGACAGGGTGATTATAGTTCCGGCGGCTTTTGCGAGGGCTTTTGCGGCGCCGGGACGGGTGTGGTGGCTGCTAGCCTGCATTTCTCACCAGCTATCTACTGCGGCGGGCGATAAGGCCGCGTCTACTGTGTTGCGCTCGGCCGCCGTGCTCAACGTACTGTCCAAGTACGCCTGCGCGCGCCGACCGTCGCACGCCTCGTATCCACGGTCTTCTCCCCCGCCTCGCGACGACACCTGATGAGAAATGCAGGCTAATTCGGCACGGTTGAAGTGGAGCACCGCAGCCCATTCGCCGTTGCGATCCCCGCGCCAGAACACGGTGCCATCGAGTAGATGGGCTATCGCGGCCGGCTCCAGATCGCGATGAAAGTCAAAAAATCGTCCATCCAGCGCCTCGTTGCGGGCCCCCAGGCTGAAAAACAGCTGAGGAGGGTCGTATTTGGTCGAGAAAGCGAGGCCGACGGTGTAGTCCTGGCTGGAAGCGGCTGCCTTTTGGATCTCGGTGAGGGAGAAATTGTCGATCGCGACCACCGGCATAGGCTTGCGCACGTATCCCAACTCCGGTTTCGTTAACTCATCGGTGGCGGGCCACGCCGTCAAGATGGTGCTGCTCGGGAAATGCAGCGCTATCTGGTGAATCGCCCTCTGTTGCAAGCGAATTACGTCGGCATAGCTCAAATTGTCTTCCGGCGCGAACCTGTAGGGCGGGTTCACCCACAAGCCGAGGAGAAAGGCAACCGCGCTCAAGCCCACCAATCCGCCCCAGTAGCGAACGCGCCTGCGAAAGGTAGAGATCGCGAGCAACAGCACCAGCGGATAGAGCGGGAGCAGATATCGCGTCAGCAACGCTCCCCCGATCACGGAAAAAAAGATCGCATTGGCAGCGAGCACGACATAGAGCACGGCTTGGCTCGCCGGAGAGATGCGCGACCGCGGGGTGCCATCCCGCTCGAGCAATGGCGGCAACAGCATCGCGCCCAACATGCAGAGCACCGGCACAAACATGTTCATATGCGCGGTGATGTGGAAAATGCGGTGCAGGAAAGCCAGCAGGATGCGCAGCGGCGTGAACGTTTGCACCGCGTTGTAGCGCAGGTACTGCGGATTGCCGAAGATGTACCCCGTCCGATAGCGGTAGTAGGCATACCAGCCGAGGAGAGGGAGAGCCGGGGAGAACAGGGCCAAACCGAGGCGGAGGTGTTGGCGGCGCTCGTCCAATGCGGGCGCGCGGCAGAGAGCTGTATAGATCTCCCACAGCGCAATCGCGAGCGGCGTGACGACGGCCGTCTCCTTGCACAAGGCAGCAGTGGCGAAGCAGACCGCCGAGGCCGCGATTTGAACGTTCGGCCGCGCCGTATCTTCGGCAGGCAAGAGCGCAGCAAAGGCAAAGACCATTCCCCAAAGCGTTCCCGCGGCGGCAAACATGTCCGCATGCGCCAGGGTGCTCTGGACAAACCAGATGGGATAGAGCGCCGTCAATACGGTGGCCGCCACCGCCACTTGCGGCCGGCCGGTCAGCACCATGCCCAGCCGATAGACTGCGAGCAACGCGATGGCCGCGACCATGCACATCGCGGTGCGCGTGACCGCGGGCGTGAAACCGGAGGCCCTCCACCACAGAGCCAAGTAGAGAGACGGCAGAGGCGGGTGGGCATTGGAGAGCGTGCTCGATGGAATCAGTGAGCCGCTGCGGAACAAGTCGTAGGCCGCCGGGATGTAGTACCCAGCCTCATCCCAGTAGTAGGGAAGCCGCAAGAGCGTGAGATGGGTGAGATACACGCCGGCAAATACCGGAGGAAAGATCATCCACAGCGGCAATGGACGATCGGGCCGCGGTCCCAGCGGTCCTCGATACGGCGTGGGATGCAAAATAGGCACGGGACTTAATGGACCGGTCCTTGAGGCTGCGCTTGAGGACGGGGTTCGAGCGCGAGATGTCCGAACGTCTGTTCATACTGCGCCAAGTTTTGACCAAGCACATTCCACAATGCTTTTGCCTGCTGCGGACTCAGGTAGATCCCTTGGAAAGTGTTGACCGTAATCTCTTCAGGCGTATCCTGATGTGCTGTTCCGAAACTCAGGCGAAAATCCCATACGCTTATCTGCACTTGAACGCTGTTCGCGTAGCTCTCGCGATAGTCGGGCGACTGTTCGAGTTTCACTTTGGGTTGTGGGGTGTTTTGGCTCATGGTGCCTATAGACTAGAACATTTCTCGCATCGCGGTAGCCCGGAGATGGAGAGTATCCACAAGCATGGGCTTCTCACCTATCTCACCTAGGAGCTTGTTGAAAAACCACTCTTGATCGCTTGATCGCTCAACCGGCAACAATGGCTTGGGCGACAAGCACAGTATCTCGCGCCTCGCTGGTTACTTCCCACCCCAGCAAGCTACGCTTGCCGGGAACCCCGGTTGCTTCAGCGCATTTCAACAAGCTCATGGCGGTGGGCGATTGCCTCGATAACAGGTCAATCGATGACAGGTCAACGGGAATGGCGACCTTCGAGGGCAGGAGAACCTGCCCTTTCTTTGCACAATGGTCTTCTACTTCTCACTTCTTCGCTGCCCGGACTCTCGCCCAGCGGAGCTTCTGCGCCGCCGCAATCCTTGCGCGTGCCTGTGCGCTCAGTCTCCTGCGTTTGCGGGGAGCGGGTGCGCCATTGGTCCCGAACTTGAAAGATGTAGCGATAGAGGGCTTGGCTGCTGCGGGAATGCTGCCGCTTAATAAGGCTTTGGCTTGCTGTAGCCGGGCAATCTCTAAATCAATTGCCTGGATGATCGTAGTAGTGTCCATGTAGTCTCCTTCAGCGATTATAAGGGGAATAGTCCCGATGTTGTTGTGAACTTATGAGGATCGGGAAAAATCCTTCCTGGATATTGGCGTAATGCACGCTACACCCTACACAAAATTGGCATAGTTGAATCATGACGACTCACCTGCGCGGTATAAGGGCCAACTACCGGTTTAGTCAGGGCATCTATATCACTGGCAGCCACCTTCGGGGGTGGTCGTGGCGAAATGCGCAGAATGGACTGTCGTTGGTATTAGCGCGAGCATCTGCCTCACTTTTAGCGGCTGCGCGCAGCATCCCCGGGATACCCCGGATACACAAGGGCAAACCAAGCCGATAGCTGTCAAGCAAGCCCCGCCGACACCCATCGAGACGAAGCGTGTAGAGACGGGCGGACCCGCCTGGAATCCAGGATGGGACACGTTTATCGAGCGCTCACTGCCGCCCGCAATCCTATCGTCACAGGTGCCGCGGGATGTGCGGCGCTTTTGTCCGGCTTTCTTTGAGATGAGCGACACCGACAAGCGAACGTATTGGGCCTATTTCTTTCAGGCGTTGTCCGCGGCCGAAGCTGGGCTCAATGCGAAGACGAATGTGCTCCATGACGATGCGCAAATGGGGGACGACCGTGTAACCGGAGAGAAGATTCGCAGCCAAGGGCTGCTGCAATTGACCTACGAAGACCGGAAACGCTACGGCTGCAACTTCGATTGGAAGGCCGACCGGCGCTTGCCGCTGCACGATCCTCGCAGGACGATCCTGCAACCGGAAAACAACTTGGCGTGCGGTATCAATATCCTGGACAAACAGATTATTTCCCGGCACAAACCGCTGTTTTCAAAAAGCTCCTATTGGGGAACCTTGCGGCCGGGAACCGTAAGCTATGACGTATTCGCCAAGCAGATGATCAATCCGCCGGCTGCGTGCGGGCTCAACGAACGTCCGGCACGCCAAGTTCCGGGGCGCGAGAGGGCAGACAAGAGCGGAACAGGAAACGCGGCGGCTGATGAACGGTAACCGGAAAAGCGTCATCACTACGGTGAAGTTCGGCGAGCGCCGGAGGTTGTACCCATGAGCAAGCGCGCGGACATGCTAGCCTTGTTCCATGTGTGGCCGCTACTACCGTCGATCCGACAAGCAGCGTATTGCCGAGGCTTTCCAGCTGGGAGAAATCCCCGCTGACTTCGTTCTCCCTGATTGGGACTTCAACGTGGCCCCGACCACTTTCCAACCTGTGATTCGCGAGAATAGAGATTCCGGCGATCGCGAACTGGTCTTGATGCGATGGGGCCTTATCCCCTTCTTCACCAAGCAACTCTCCGAGGTCAAGGGTATTTCGACGATCAACGCTCGCGCCGAGTCCGTAGAACACAGCCCGACCTGGCGCACTCCATTCAACAAGCGCCGTTGCCTCGTACCCGCCGATGGCTTCTATGAATGGAAAAGACTCGATGCGAAAACGAAACAGCCATACGCTTTCAAGATGCGCAGTGACGGCCCCCTGGCATTCGCGGGGCTTTGGGATCTTTGGAAAGAGCAGGATGGGAAATGGCTGCTATCGTTCGGGATTGTCACTACTGAAGCCAACGAACTCATGGCCCCAGTTCACAATCGAATGCCCGTGATTCTCCACCGGAAAGACTATGCGCGATGGCTGGACCGGAGCGATGAGAATCGTCTGCCGGTAGATCTGCTCAAGCCATATGAATCCGAGGCCATGGAGGCCTCGCCCTGCAACCCGATGGTTGGAAACGTCAAGAACAATGGCGCGGAAATGCTGAATAGAGCTTGAATCTTCATAAGTCCATAGCTGCAGCCTACAATGGGTGAGAACAGGCTCTAAGACCCTGGCTCTCTCGACCATTTATTCAGCGAGTATGTTTTTGCGGACAATCATGGATCTTTTCCAAGTGCCTTCTCAAGTTGGGCCTTTTGAAGGCAAAGCCAAAGCAAGTACGTCCCCCACCGTCCGCCGCTCGGCCTCTCTCAAAAAGAAATTGATTGGAATCTGCAGCAGAGGCTGCCTGCTGCTTTGCATTCTTCTAAGCACTCTCTGGCCGGCGACCGCGCAGGTGCTCCGGCGCGAAGCATTCGCACTTCGAAACGCAACACAGTTGATCGTCGTCGCGACACCGGAGTGGAATGCGATGTTTGGAGTGCTGCAACGCTACGAGCGCTCTGCGCCCGGCGGAACATGGAAAGTTGTGGGACACCCCATCGCTGTAGTTATCGGCAAGAACGGGCTGGGGTGGGAGGCTGGAAACGACGCGGCGGATCCGCGAGGGGCGCGGAGCCCGAATGATCCCGTGAAGCAGGAAGGGGATCTGCGCTCGCCGGCGGGCGTCTTTCTGCTTGGCACCACGTTCGGCTACTCCTCCCAGAGGCCCGCGGCCTGGAGGATGCCCTACCTTGCGCTCACACCTTCAACCGTGTGTGTCGACGACCCAAAGTCGAAGTTCTACAACCAAGTGCTCGACCGGGCTACAGTTTCTCCCGACTGGAAGAGCTCCCAGCAGATGCTGCGGAACGATGACGAGAACCATTGGGGACTGGTGGTCGAGCAGAACGTCGATCCGCCTCAACCGGCAGACGGATCTTGCATTTTTCTGCGTATCTGGCGGGGTCCGGGGCAAGCAACGGTCGGTTCCATTGCAACGGCGCAGGAACAAATCGAGAACGTGCTCGGTTGGTTGGATCCTGCGCAAAATCCCGTGCTGGTGCAGCTGCCGGCGTCCAAATATAGAGCCCTCGAGAAAACATGGGAACTGCCTACAATCCCATAGCTTCGGAGCGGGCTGATTTTGGCACTCCGATAGTTATTGGCGCGAAGGGGGGACTCGAACCCCCCACGAGTGGTCAACGCCCGGCGGGTAGAATCAACATCCTGGGCCGGGATTCAGGAAAGCAGCGAGGGCATGATGGAACAGACACTGGAGACCACGATTGCGTTGCTGGCGCGGACGCCGGCCACGCTGGATGCGTTGCTACGTGATTTGCCGGAAGTGTGGACATTGAGCAATGAAGGTGGCGGCACATGGAGCCCGTGCATGGTGGTGGCGCACCTGATTCACGGCGAGCATGAGGACTGGCTGCCGCGCGCGAGGATGATTCTGGAATTAGGCGAGACACGCGAGTTTGTTCCTTTCGAGCGCGAGGCGCACGTGCGCTATGGGCAAGGTAAGACACTGGCGCAGTTGCTGGATGAATTTGCCTTGCTGCGGGGAGACAACCTCGACGAGCTGCGAGAATTGAACCTTACGGCGCAGGATATGAAGCGTCGCGGACGCCACCCGGCGTTCGGCAGCGTGACGCTGTCAGAGTTGCTGGCGACGTGGGCTGCCCACGATTTGACCCACCTGCATCAGATTTCGCGGATCATGGCGCACCAGTATCGCGAGGCGGTAGGGCCGTGGACGCGGTTTCTGGGCGTGATGCGGTGCGCGGGGCACAGCGAGGGGGCGTGAAGAAGGCCGGGGAGCAGGGACTAGGACGATTCCCACGCCGTCGAGGGTGACTGCTTCGCCGGCGAACCTACAGTGACATTTGAGACCACGCGGCGCCTAAGAAGGCCGTTGCACCTAGGACAAATCCAAAGTCGTACAAGCGCCCTGAATTTGGCCAGGCATAGATTCGGACATGTGTGAACAAACTCTCAATCAAACTCAACGCAATGAGAAAGCCATGTATTAGCCCGGACCAGAAGCCGGGTAGATTGGTCCCGAGCGGTTCCGGCTGATAGGCACATGCGGAGAGCGATAAGGCCAGGAGGCACGCCACGACAAAAAGAAGATGTCGATTAGCGGCGATTCGCCGAACGAACTTTACTCGGCGAGCGAAACAGCTAGGGATGCAGTCCGATCTTCTCAAGCTCGAAAAACCTCGGGGAAGGGAATTTGCAAACACTAGCATGGGGTAGGATCGTGAACAAATCGCAGCGCAAGAACGATTCCATTCGTCCAGAATTGTTACTTCCCCTTCCCGGACAATCCTGGCGGGGCACGGAGTCGGGACCTTCGCACGCGCGTATTGCCCTCGAGAAAACATGGGAACTGCCTACAATCCCATAGCTTCAGACCGGGCTGAATTTGGCGTTCCGATCGTGGTATCTCACTAGGGTCCCCCCCATTCGTGGGACAGCGGCTTACTGTCCCGTTTTGGTACACTCTTTCCCGAAACTAACAGTAAATTGAGCGAAACGAGTAGGCACGGACGACGGCTTGCGGTGCTGCCCGCGGCGACGTCGGGCAATCGCGTCATGTCTGAGGATAAGAGAGCGATCCATCCACCGGCGTTTTCCACCTGGTTGAGTAAGTTCAGGAAGGTGTGCAATGGGTAGCCGAATTAAAGTCATAAGCTGTCTTTGGTTTTTTGCCGTTGTTTTTATGTTGGGTTGCGGTGGCTCAAGGAACTCTGACGGCGGCTCATCCAACCAGTCCTCGACTCCTCCTCCCCAGCCAGACTTTTCCATCTCGATACCCGCATCGCTGACCGTCACACCCAATTCGACACAAACGATCTCGATCTCGGTCACCGCTGAGAATGGCTTTTCTGGCTCGGTGAACCTCACCATCTCAGGTCTTTCCGCGGGAGTGACGGCGACGCCGGCGAGCTTTACTTTGAGTGCAGTAGGCGGGTCCTACTCTCCGGAGACGGTAGCCATCACGGCGAGCGGAAGCGCTACGGCTGGCATGACCGCGATGGCTGTGACTGGGGTCTCGGGAAGCCTCTCTCACACCGTGACCACCTCTACCGGCTCCGCGGATTTCGCCCTGGCCGGCCCTGGCTCCGTGACAAGCTTGACGGCAGGGGAGACAGCCCAGGTCAGCATCTCTGCCGATGCACTCAACGGCTTCAGCGGCCAAGTCTCGGCGATCCTCTCCGGGCTTCCTGCGGGAGTGGCTGCCTCGCCTTCCACCTTCACCCTCGTTCCGGGCACAGCGCAGACAGTCGCTCTCACAGCTGCGTCCACGGTAGCGGCGGGATCGGCAACGCTGCTGGTCACCGGGACCTCGGGATCTTTGACGCACGACCTTGAGGTTCCGCTCGCTCTTGCTGCTGCAGTGCCAGCAGACTTCTCGCTTACCTTGAGCCCGAATCCGGCGAGCATTTCTGTTCCGATCGGCGGGAGCGGGCAGGCGACCGTGACGGCCAATGCTCTGGGGGCGTTCAATTCACCAGTGAGCATGACGGTTTCCGGAGTTCCTGCCGGAGTTACGGCAACTCCATCCGCATTTACTTTGACCCCGGGGAGCTCTCAGACGGTTGTCTTCCAGGCCTCAAGCAATGCCGTTGCTGGGCAGTCATCGGTGACCTTTCAAGGAAGCGCCGAAGCTCTTAGCCATAGCGCCTCGCTCTCCCTTTCCGTAACTGCACCCGCTCCCGATTTCGAGCTCTTTGCCGGGCCTTCCACTTTCGATCTTTCGACCATTCTGGATCAGCCGTTGACCATTGCGCTTACTCCGCTCAACGGATTCGACGCTCCGGCAACGGTTACGATCTCCGGATTACCTGCAGGGGTCACCTTGCTGAATCCACCACTACCACTGATCGCCAACATCGCGCAGCCAATCGAGTTCAGCGCGATCAATGCTTCCCCGGGTCAGTCCACCATCACCGTGACCGCAACCGCGGGTACGATCACGCATACAGCGCAAGTCAATCTCGTTATTTCTACTCCAACCTTGGATTTCAGTCCGTTTTTTGCCGCCACGGCAAATGGCAGTGTTACAAAAACCTTCTTTGGCTTGCTGTTGACGCCCGGGACCTTCCAATTTGAGATCGGATTGTCGGGTGGAGGAGAAGGGTCTCCCGCCGGAACGATGGTGCAGCTTTCAGGTCTGGTACCCGGAACCGGACTCGACCAGAGCCAGTACACCTTCACGAGCAACGCCAACGGGGGTGTCAATGCGGGGTCTTTCAACCTCACGGTGACTCCCCAAGCAGTTGGAGAAACGGGCGTTTTGCAGGCGATCTTTACCGGCTCGCAGATCAATCATGAAGTTGACCTCCCGATTTATGTCGTCGCTCAACCTGAGATCTTCAGCTACATCGCTCCACTTACCTTGTCGCCAGGCTCGGCGGCAGACCTCGCCTATGAGACGGCAAGCACTTCAACAAATAACGTAGCGCTCCTTCTCGGCCCGGGATGGACCCAGGATTTCTGGTTGAATCCCTATCTGATCGATTCGAATCCCGCGTTAACCGACGGTTACTATGCAGAGCCGTCCGGAACGTACAGCGTCTCAGCCGGATCCCAAACCGCGTTAGGATCAACCACCCTGCCCTTTTTGTTCACCGTCGATGCGATCTCTCAGATCGTTGACGTCCCCACGCAAATCAATGCCTCGACGGATTTTCAAATTTCGGCCGAGCCAACGACGATTGCCCTCGGTAGCGGTGCGACGCAGACGGTAAGCGTCTCGGCAACGGCCCTCGACGGTTCTACGGCCCCCGTCAGTGTGAGTTTGGATAACTTACCGGCGGGCATCCAGGCGTCGCCTCAGACATTCACATTAGAGCCAGGAAATTCACAGACAGTCACGCTTACGGGAGCTTCGGGGTATTCGGCGGGGGTTCTCAGCGTGGATGCAACCTCCGGCAATCTTACTCACTCTACTCAGGTTGCCGTTTCTCCAGGGTCGTTCACAGGAGATCTGGCAGTTACCGGCAACACTTTCTCGGGAGTTGGTTTGGCGGCGGTCACCACTCCCGGCACCTACTATCCGACTTCCAACACCAGTGCCCTTCAGAGCTCAACTGTTTCTGCAGTTGTGGGTTACGTTCCATATCAAGTTCAGCCCACTCTCAACCCTACCGTTGCTCCTCTAAATATCTTGATCTTGAGTGGTACTCCTCCGGTGCCGTATCCTCCGGATCAACCTGGAACGCTCCTCTTGTCCGTCGATTTTGGTGGCGGCGAGCAGGTCGCAGTCTTGCCTTATGACCAGATAGTTCCGGACTTCTCCCTCAATTTTTCTCCGGCGAGCTTAACCATCGCAGCTGGTAGTTCGGCAAACTTGGCGATAACATTTACTCCCATCTCTACCACCGGAGCGTCATATTGTGGAGCACCCTACATTGACGCTGCTTTCAGCGCCGTGGTCATGGCTCCTCCACCTCTTGCAGGTGCTTCGGCCTCACAGCCAACGGTCAATCTGTGCGATCCAGAGCCGGTAGCCATCTCTGTGCCGGCAACCGTTCCGCCAGGCAACTATGAATTGACGGTGGAGGGTCAGCTGACCACCGAATACGAACCCTATATCAATCACGCTTCCTTCCTAAATCCCGAGGCCAGGATTAGCGCCACTCATCTATTTGGCATTCCCATCACCGTGACTGCGGCCCCGGCGCCAAGCTTTCAAATCAGCGCGTCGCCGGCCGACATCAGCGTCGCCGCCGGGGAGTCCTTTCCAGTCACCGTCTCGGCGACGGGCGCCAACGGATTTACCGGGTCGATCTCGGTGACGGCAAGTAGTCTTCCCCAAGGAGTAACGATCTCTCCTTCAACCTTCTCGGTGGCCGCAGGATCCTCCCAGCCCATCAGTGTCTCCGCCCAGGCCGGGGCAGCTTCGGGAGAGATTACCCTGACAGGAACTTCGGGATCGGTCACCAGCTCGACACAGATCTCCGTCACAGTATCTCCTTAGCCGACCTGTTCTTTGGCGAGAGGAGAATTGAGCGGGCGTTCCTCCAAGCGGAACAGGCCGAATTGCCGGGACCTTCACCCACCGCGCAACAGTTTCAGGAGAAATGCTCTGAATCGTCTGGTGACCTGTTTTGTTACTTTCGACTCTCCATCCCTCATTCGTGGGAGCCCGGTAGTGAGTTTGGTTCATTTCTTCGCTTCTGGCGCTGACGTATACAGGGACCTATTATGAGCACACAACAGATTGCCGTAGGTTCGCTTGTTTCTTCTCTGCCTGAGTCCCGGTGCTGTGATCAAAAGCCGTCGCTTGATGAGAGGCTGGATCGATTCTTCCAGGTCGCCGAACATGTCGACGCGAAATGCGCCCACTATCTCGACGTTGCAACGCATTGGCGTCACGGGGCGCAGCAACCGCGCCACCGTGCATACAAATAAGGGACAAGTCAGACTCTAGCAAGCCAGCGGTATGTTGCCAGAGCGTGTTTCATATACAGGCTAGGGGATCCCGGAAACCGCACGAGCCCCGCCTCGGTGGCGGGTCTCGCTCGTGGCATGGGAAAGTTCGGGAGATTTATGAAACACGCTCTACCCGACGACGGCGACCCAATCGAAGCGGCAACCCGATGGCCGGGGCCGCGGGATTCGAACCTCCACGGGCTGCCCCGCCAGATCCTAAGTCTGGGCGATCGAGCATTGCCTATTGAAGCTGCTCACCGGAGTGGCGCACCCAATGCCCGTCTTGTTTTTCGAGATAGATCCACTCCGCCTGGGAGCATAGGTTCCCGCACCAATCCAACATATAGACCAGCGCAGCCGTGCGAGCGGGATTGAAATAAACCTGGCTAAAAAACGTTATACCGGGGATTCCGCTGTACTTCTGTCGCAGAGTTGAAGTGGCGTTCACGGATGTGCGCGCGGATTGAAACTCGTCTACTTCGGTAGGGGTCAGCAACAGGTATGGCCGGTCCACTTGGAAATCGCGTATCAAGGATAAACGCTGGTTCTTACGCGCGTTGTAGTCGCGAACCGCGTCGGCGAACCATTTGGGGTGATCTTGAGGCGGTTGGAGCGCGGCCTCGGGCGCAAGCGCCGGATTGATATCCGCCGCGCTCACTGTGGTGCCGGCAATGGCCCATCGCTCGGTCTGGCTAGGATCGAGATTTTTCCAGAGTGGACCCGGCAACAGAAGCGAATAGATCGCATACGAATCCTGCTGCCCGGAATTAGGAAAAGCAGCCGGGCGCGCCACCGCCAGCGCTAGCAAAAGCGGTATGAGAGCAGCCGCCGCGAGGGCAAGAAGGGTTTTAGAAGACCTTCGCAATGGCCACCAGCCTACCCTGCGCGCATCATCTTCTAGGGCTCTCCTCTAGGCTGCCGAGGTTTAAGGTAGAAGCATGGGTGTTTCCCTTGTTTTGGATGCGCTTTGCCGCCCCTTGGGGAGATCGCGTTTCGAAGGGATTGTAAGTGACTGGTGCGAAAGGGGGGACTCGAACCCCTACGGGTCGCCCCGCCAGATCCTAAGTTCACCGCGAACGAGGAATCAATAGCGTAGCGAGGTAGAGCCGGTTGAACATCTTCTTGACAGAGCCCTGGAATGCATTGCTGCAATCGGATTAGTCCCCGGCGCTGAATTGCAGGTACGGTCTTGAGATTCTGAGAATGAGATCCTTGCCGTCTTCGACCGCCCTTCCATTTTCATCCCGTTCAGGACGACCGACTGCTTGGTCGCCTGTTCTTTGGTGTGGAATATACAAACGCGAACCGCAGGGATTAGTACCTTTTCGCGATCTCGTCTCGCAAATCGCGCCACAGTTCGTTGGGAAGACTGGAATACGCCTCGACCACTCCCGGATCGAATTGCGTTCCACAACATCGGTTAATCTCCACACGGGCCCAATCGAAGCTGTGCGCTTTGCGGTAGGGCCGGTCACTAGTGATCGCGTCCAGAGTGTCGGCAACTGCAAAAATTCGCGCGCCCAATGGAATCTCAACTCCACTCAGTCCACGAGGGTATCCAAGGCCATCGAACTGCTCCTGGTGCGCGTAAACAATTTCAGCGGCCTCCACAAGATGCGGAATCTTGCAGAGCATTTTGTACCCGGTTCGGCAATGCTCGCGCAACTGCGCTTGCTCTTCACTGGTCAGGCGATCTCTCTTGTGCAGAATCCTCTCTGGGGTGGCCATCGTACCGATATCGTGCATGAACGATGCCCGGGCTATCACTCTGATCTGACTCGACGAAAGCCCCATAAAGCGCGCAAGTGCGATGGTATAGGCAGTGACGCGCTTTGAATGACCTCGGCTATCGAATCCTCTGAGTTCAAGGGCATCTCCGAAAACTTCAAGTGTAATATCGTATGACCTCTCGAGTTCATTGAGGGTCTCGGTAATGGCTTTGCCCCTCTCCGCCGAATTCTCGGTGTCTTTCGCGAGATCTATCCCAACCGCTTTCGCTCGTGCTTCGAGCGCCGAAATCAGTCGCGTGTAGCCGTCTTTCTCGAACAGGTTTGCCCATTGCCATTTGCTCAACCGACCCGGCACTTCAACGGTATCGAGTCGTGCGGGGATGACGAAAATGGTTCCCTCTGGCTTTTCCTCGGCGCGTGAAAGAGCCTCGCTGATTTCTTTCTGGAGGTACCCCTCCTTTGTCACCGAATTGTGGGAGAGGCACACGACTACTACATGACAGGCACGAATTGCCGCTGAAATTTCACCCCGCCAATCTTGACCGGGAAGCAATTGCTGTTCGTCAAGCCACGGAAAGAAACCTGAGTTCTTCAGTACGCCACAAAGTCCTCGCACCGATTGCTTATCGTCGGACGCGTGGCACAGGAACACGCGAAGGCGAGTCGGATACCCGGATTTGCGAACCCCAGACATGAGCCTGGTAGTCCTTCCCCAACAATCAAGAATGCCGAGTCAGCACAAAATTAGGCACAGCAGAAAAGCGTCGATTCCCTGATGGGCCCTAAATGTTTGGTGCGAAAGGGGGGACTCGAACCCCCACGGGTTGCCCCGCCAGATCCTAAGTCTGGTGCGTCTGCCAATTCCGCCACTCTCGCATGAAATGCATCTCGTTCAGAATAACGGCGCTCGCTTGGTGCGTTTGCCGCTCTTGCCCGGTAGCCGGTTGGCCGCCACTTCGTCCTCAACAGAAACCCGCAGCGCCCGTCTGAATTGTACTGTGATCCATGTGGCCCTGTAACGGAATTGACCAAACCCGTCAAGATCCCTTGCGAGTCGCAGCGTACACCGCGAAGGTTGCGGCGCAAGCAAACACTCACTTTGGCCTAACGCGTGAGTCGTCTATTTTGTTGATGGCGCGGGTGCGGAGGGATATCTATTGTTGAGCAGCTAAACTAGGTGCCTCTGCCGGGGGGTTATCTGGCTTGTAAGGCCGGCCTGTGATAGTCATGTCGGCATCGTCGAGATTTAGTTTATGAATAGCATTGATTAAATATTTAGCAGGAGTCATCCCGGCGACACCTGAGCCGAGAAAGGTCATTGATTGAACTCCCAAAAGCAACACCCTTTGATTCGTCTTACTTCCTCCGAACGGAATCACCGATGGTACAAAATATATTGGTGAACCGCTATTACCTGCCACTAGGCTAGCGGCAATCATCCATTCAGAGAGGTACTTAGATGAAGTACAGGTAGGGCAGCACGGAATCGCAATTTTCTCACCCGGTATGTCGGATACATAGCCAAACTTGAAAATAGGATAATTTCGCTTTGTCCCGGACGCACCATTCAACAGGCCAGCCGAAATGACCTGATCGCCGGTCTTCACCTGCGTAATCTCCTGTTCGGTAGGAAAGTCCCTTATATTGACCGCTTGATTTTCAACCCCCAAGGCCTCAAGCTTAGCAGCGTTCAGCGGTGTGACGGCAACATCGGCAGATTCATCATCAGGAAATTTCCAGGAATCGGGTTCGTCTGGGAGTGGGATATCAAATGTCCCTTCGTCATCCTTTGAGGGGTCGTATATCGCTTTGTTGAAATATGCATGTAGTTCTGTTGGACGTTTTTTTTCGCAATTCATCCAAGCCGGATCGACCATGTGTCTAGCAGTGACAAGTACTATATAGTCGCCGCCGCCCTTATGCGGAATGCTAACTAGAAAACCAGTGCCATACGGTACGAGTGTGCCGGGGACGCAACCTGCGGGGATAGTGTCCAGCTGATCGCAAGCGATGTGTAGGAAGACAACATTTCGTCGAAGGGCGTCCATATTGACATTTTGAAAGCCCTGACCAAAAGAAGTCAGGGTAACTAGCCATTGAAGCGCCAGAAAATAAAACATTATGCGGCTGACAGCAGAGAGCCGCGAGCGTATTCCCTCCCATTCCAACGCATTTTTGATCCTTCTGGCCGCGTTCATGCCCGTCAGAAATTCCTTCGCGACGTTTCCTATTACTTCGCCCACAATCCACCCGTTGCCTTCCCTATCCAGAATGAGAATGAGAATGAGGGAAGATAACCTGTCTAATGATGTGAGTCAACAGAGAACCACAACATCTAGTACGTGATTTCCACATGCGACGTACGGCCTCTGGAAAGGTTATCCATCTTTCGCCGTTTCTTCGCCTATAATCTTAGCATGTTCGAGGGCGTTCCCAACCCGCTCCGGGTCGTAGTCCGCTGCAAGGGGCTGTTCTGAGGTAATCCCGGCCCCGGTTGAAACGATGCCCGCTCAACCCATCATTGCCGTCTGCCCGCTCTGTGGCGAACAGCGCCGCTACCTGCCTTCTCAGGTCTTTCAAGGCCGGTTGTCATGGAAGCTCATGAGGAAGCCGGTACAGTCGGCAGGGTGGTGACATGGGAGAGATGCGAAGGGCGATTGCCCATGGAGAGCAGGTATGGGGAATGAAGGACCGTTACGCTTCTACGATAGTCATTGCCGCGTCCATAATCGCCGCTGTCCGGCTGGCACGGGATGACATTGGCACCATTCGCGCTGCGACAGTTGGTATGTCTACGCCGACCAAGTCATGTCTTAACGCCGATCCGGATGGTTGGGGTCGGTGAACTCAAGGAACTCAACGGGTGCGCCGTTTTCGACGATGAACGCGACGCGCACTGCTCCTTCGAATCTGATGCAGCCCACCAGGCGACCGCGTTCCAGCCTTCAACGCAGACCCGCCGCGTAATCTGCTCCCGTAGGGGGAAGCGAGTCATGAGACTCCGCATGTCGAGGGACAGGCTCAAACCGGAAGCGAGCCCATCCAGAGTCAGAGGCCATCCGGGAATATGGCCAGGATCCGGAGTGACTCCGTGTAGTTGTTTTTCGGAAAAGTGATTTGTGCTTTGCCGTAAGTGGGCGCTCTGCAATTGGCTGAGTAGAGTGCTTCTGCCACGTCATCATCGTTCCGCAGAGCCCTGTCGAGAAGCCATTCTTTTCCGCGAGGGACCGTCTTTCGATCGAGACCGAGGCGGCATCCGCGCATCGAAGAAATTCAGAGAAGCAGCACCAGACCCGGAAGTGGTATGGCGATACGCGGGTGGTGTGATAAGAGTGAAGCGAACAATTACAGATGCACGGAAGGAGCAAATAGATGACGCTCGATGATGCAGTCAGAGCGATGTCCGTAATTGAAGGCCTGCGCGACGGAAGCGGAGCAAACGCTGTGATTGTGCAAGCACTTAACCGTAAGCTCCTCGAAGACCCGGAGAATTTCTGGGAGTTCTATTTCGAGACATTGAATGCCGCGCATCCGAATCCGTACAGCGCACTTGCCGAACGTCTGCTTCGCGGCGGTACGGTAAG
This sequence comes from uncultured Acidobacteriaceae bacterium, assembly GCA_963746665.1. Lineage (GTDB taxonomy): Bacteria > Acidobacteriota > Terriglobia > Terriglobales > Acidobacteriaceae > PALSA-350. Next base: position 303,169 of record CAVVBW010000005.1, read on the forward strand.
CGAAGCGACGACCATCGGAGAAATTTCGAAGATCCTAGCCCGGGATGCGGCAACGCCGCCAGAAGGTCAGCAGTGATAGCTTCACCGGAGAAAATTGCGAGCCCTCATAATAGCAAGACCTAGGATGTTGAGGTTGCAATTTATGGATTGGCCTTTCAAATAGTCGAATAGTTCAAGAATAGCGAGAGTTATCGGACAAATGACTGGGGGTTATAGGTCAAGTATCCGCGTCCGACCCGCATATTGTGGTCTACTTGACCGGGGATGGTAATGGATATGCATATCCCCAGGATGGCATGCGCCACGGCCAAGGTATATATGTTGCGATACTTAAGAAAGAGCAGGCAGGCAACCGAGCCCCAGATCAGCGTCGCCGATGTCAGGATCGGGCTCGGCAGGTGAGCAATTACGAATAGACCCGTGGCCGCGATCACCGCATCCTTCTTGTGAGTCAGCAGGCGCAGCAGCCGCAGCAGAACGAAGTCCTGCAGAAGAAATTGCTGCATAAAGGCCCAGATGCCATAGCCCCAGAACCTATCGACAAACGCGACGAAGCCGCGCGGGTGGTGCAAAGTGTGGAATCTGCTCGCGAGGACAATCGCGGCCACCGCCGCCAGAAGCGCAATTCCAATCACCCACAGCGAACGCGACAGACCTGTAAGTCCCAGACCCATTGCCTTCCAGCCATCGAAAGAGAGAGCCGTGACCAGTAGTATCCAGACAATGGCAGCCCAGTAAAGCCATCTTTGCAACGGATTTTCCGTCCAGATCACAAAGAGAATCAGCCCGTATCCGATGGCAAGCTCCAGGAAATCCCGCCGCTTGCGCTCTGCCGCAGCGTGGTTTTCCGCGCCGCGCGGAGACCAGCGGTCCATTGACAGGAGATCCACATTGACACCTGCGAGCCGAAATACTTCGATCAGGCTCGAGAAAAGAGTTAGAGCCTCGCGGGTTGCCTGGCCAGGTTCTTCAACAAGCCAATTGTATTATCGAAGGCATGGAAACCGGATTACGTAAACGCCTCGCGATCGTCGCTGCCTCGAGTCAAGGCATAGGACGCGCGACCGCCCTCGGTTTTGCCGCGGAGGGAGCCAATCTCGCGCTCTGCGCCCGCAACCCCGAAGCCCTCAATGAAGTTGCTGAAGAAGCGCGGCGCGTTCATGGCGTCGAGGTCTACACGGAAAACTTCGATGTTTCCGACGATGGCCGCGTGCGAAAATTTGCCGCCGCCGCGCACAGCCGCTTTGGCCGGTTGGATATCTGCGTGACCAATGCCGGCGGTCCTCCCAGCAAGCAGTTTGCCGACACCACGATGGAAGAGTGGGACCGTGCCTACCAGTTGAACCTGCGCAGCATTGTCTCGTTCGCGCATGCGGTTCTCCCATATATGCGGCAGAGCCGTTGGGGAAGGCTCATCACGATCACTTCGGTCTCTGTCCGCCAGCCGCTGCCGGATCTCGTGCTATCGAACACCATCCGCACGGGCGTGCTGGGACTGGTTCGCTCGCTGGCCAGCCAATCCGGGCCCTTCAACATCACCGTCAACAATGTCGGCCCCGGCTACACCGCCACAGAGCGCATGGCGAATCTAGCCGAGGGCAGAGCGAAGGCCGCCGGGATCCCGGTTGCCCAGTTTGAAGCGCAGCTAGCCAAGGATGTTCCGCTGGGCCGGATCGCCAAGCCAGAGGAAGTGGCGGACGCCATCGTATGGCTCGCCTCGGAGCGAGCGTCTTACATCACCGGGCAGACTGTTCTCGTCGATGGTGGAGCGTACCGTGGGCTTTAAGACTTGGTTAGGAAGCCGTTGTATCCGGCATAACTCAGGCTATAACTAACTTGTAAGCTGCTGGCACGAATGACGATTGCGACAGATGCGCTGATCGACATGACTCTTGCAATGGCGTACAATTTTTACCTGCAGGCTGGTCATTCTAATGACGGTTTGGCTTGCTCAAAAGCGTGCCGAAGAACAACAAGCGCGGCGCAAGAAGTTAGGGTTCTGTCAACATGCGATGCAAGATATTCTCTGCCGTTGTGCACCAATCTTTGATTCAACGAGCTCTTTAAGGAGGATAAATGCGTAGTTTAAAGTCCCTTGGATTCATTGCTCTGGCTGCGGCCATGCTCAGCGGGTTTTCCGTTGCGCGAGCGCAGATAGGCATCAGCATCGGGGTGGAGCCGGTCTGCCCGTATGGCTACTTCGACTATGCTCCGTACAATTGCGCGCCCTACGGCTACTATGGGCCGGATTGGTTCACCGGGGGGATATTCATCGGGGCCGGTCCCTGGTTCCATGGCCCTCATGGGTTTTATGGCCATGTCGACAACCGCTTTGATCCTCGCCACGGCTACCACGGACCCTTTCCGGCGCGCGGGGAGAATGCGTACAGCAATTTCCACGCAAATGAGGCGCGGGATGGGCGTGGCCACGTGGGCAATGCCGGCCATGATGGAGCCGGTGAACACACCCCCGGAGCGCGGGGCGGAGGCCCCCCCGCCGGCGGCCACGGCGGCGGCGGCAAACGCTAGAAAGCGCTTCGGCTCAGTCAGCGGGGCCCGCTTTGAGGAGCGGGCCCCTTTCATTTGTGGGCCCCTTTCATCTAAGGAGAGTGCGACCTTGCCGATCCCTGCCTCCATGAGATTTGTCGATTTTTCTACATCGGGCGGTCCCGAAGTTCTCACGGTAGGAATGCAGCCCGTACCTCGGCCCGGTCCTCAAGAGGTTCTCGTGCGTGTGAAAGCGGCGGGGATCAATCGCGCCGATCTACATCAGCGGGAGGGCAACTATCCTCCTCCTCCGGGCGCCTCGCCGATTCTCGGCATGGAGGCTGCAGGAACGATTGCCGCGCTGGGCGCGGAACATGGCGGACGGTGGCGCGAGGGAGATGAAGTCTGCGCGCTGCTCGCCGGAGGAGGCTATGCCGAATATGTGGCCGTTCCGGCCGGGCAATGCATGCCAATTCCGAAGGGACTCACACTGGTCGAGGCGGCGTCGCTGCCGGAAGTCACCGTGACCGTGTGGGCGAATCTCTTCGCCACTCACCGTCTCTCTGCCGGCGATCGCTTCCTGATGCAAGGCGGCAGCAGCGGAGTCGGCAGCATGGCGATCCAGATCGCGCGCAATTTTGGCGCACGCGTGGCGGCGACCGCGGGCACTCAGGAGAAATGCGCTTTCTGCCTGACGATGGGAGCCGAGAAAGCAGTTAACTACCACGAAGACTGGTTGGCGGAGCTTGCCTCCTGGGCCAAGCCCGGCGGCATCGATGTGATTTTGGACATGGTGGCCGGCGACTACTTCCCTAAGCACATCGAGCTTTTGGCGACGGAAGGCCGGTTGGTTCACATTTCTCTCTCCCGTGGGGCCCAAGTGACGCTCGACCTGCGAAGGGTGGTGAGCAAACGCCTGGTGATCACCGGTTCCACTCTCCGGTCCCGGACGGTGGAACAAAAATCCACGCTGGTGCGGGAGGTGGAGAAGCATCTTTGGCCGCTTTTTGAGAGCAAGAGCCTGCGCCCGGTCGTGTTTAAGGTATTTCCAATGGAATCGGCGGCTGAAGCGCATCGGCTCATGGAAGCAGGCTCGCACATGGGAAAGATCGTTTTGGAAATGGCATGAACCCTCTTCATATTGCGGGGCCCGCGCTAAAGCGCTTTGCCCTCTTGCTTTGCTCGCCCCTTCCCAGGGCTCGCTCCGCAATTCACCCTTTTTACTAACCGTTGAGCTTAAGGTCCGTTAATTTTCTGAAACGGCCGCGGAGTGTCTCTCATCTAACGGGCACACAGCGCGGCTATGGGAGCATTTCGGAGCCTCTGCCGCCTGGCCTCGCTCGCTGCCTTAGAATCAGAGTGTTGTGTTGTCTTAAGGCTGGCAGGCCGTGAAAGTACGAACAGCGCGCTTCTTCTTCTCTGAGGACCTTACATTTTGATAACTTTTCGCTCTCGGTTTCGACAACGCCGGTTCCTCGGGTTCGGCCGGCAATCCGGTCTCAGCGCAGCGATATGGCTGACCTTGCCTCTATTGGGAGTGGGGCTGACCGGCTGCGGCAGGTCCTCTGCGCCCCAAGCGGCGCAGCAGCCGCAAGCTTTGCCGGTGCAGGTGATGGCGGTTGCCTCCGTGCCCGTTCCTCAATCCGATCAATACATCGCCACGATCAAGTCGCGCCGTTCCGCCACGATCACTCCCCAGGTGGATGGCAATTTGGTGGCGATCAATGCCCATTCAGGAGATCATGTGCAGGCCGGACAGATCTTGATGGAGATCGATCCGTCCAAGCAGGAAGCGACGTTGGCATCGGCCAAGGCCACCGAACTGCAAAAGCTCGCGGTCTACAAGTACGATCAGGTGGAACAAGATCGGCAGCAAAAGCTTTTTGACGCAGGGCGTGACCAGCCGCGATGCGTTAGACCAGGCGAACCAGGCGTTCGAGAACTCCAAGGCCGACTACGATTCGGCGGTCGCCTCGACACTGACGCAGGCCAAGCAGCTGGCCTACTACCACATTGCCGCGCCCTTCGATGGAATGGTCGGCGACATTCCGGTACACCTTGGCGATTATGTCTCTTCGACGACCGTGTTGACGACAGTCGACGCCAACACCAATCTCGAGGCCTACATTTATATTCCGACCGAGCGCGCCGGACTGGTGCGTAAGGGCCTTAGCGTCGAGATCTCGGACAACAGCGGCAAGCTGCTGGAACGCACCGCGATCGACTTTCTCTCGCTCCAGGTGCAGGACCAGTTGCAAGGAATTCTGGCTAAGGCGCCGGTCCATTCCTCCACGCTCCGCAACCAAGAGCAGGTGCTGGCGCGCGTGATCTGGAAGACGGCTCCGCAGCCGGTGATTCCGGTACTTGCGGTGACCCAACTGGGCGGACAGACCTTTGTCTATGTCGCCCAGGATCAGGGCGGCAAATACTTCGCGCGGCAGCGCGCTGTTTCGCTCGGGGACACCGTCGGGAACAGGTATCCGGTGATCAAGGGATTGCAGGACGGAGACAAGGTTATCGTTTCGGGAACGCAGTTCCTGGTGGATGGCATGCCGGTGCAACCGCTTGGTTAAGAGCATGCCCCTTGGAGGAGGCGACCGGTCTTTGTGGCCGGATCACGATCGTTCTCTAACTCCTCACGGGCTCTTATTGGACAAGCAGAAACGACGCATCAGCCGGAACTCCGGCATGGGTCGCGAAAGGGAGCACTCTCGTGGTTGACTTTTTTATCCGGCGGCCAGTGTTTGCAACCGTCTGCGCATTGCTGATCGTTCTTGCCGGCGCGGTCTCCATCCCCTCGCTGCCGGTCTCTCTGTATCCGCAGTTGGCGCCGCCGCAGGTGACGGTATCTAGCAACTACGTAGGAGCGAATGCGGAGGTCGTCGAGTCCGCGGTCACCATCCCCCTCGAACAACAGATCAATGGCGTGCAGGGCATGCAGTACATCAATTCGACAAGCTCGAATGATGGAACGAGCACCATCACCACGACCTTCGACACTGGCTACGACCTGAACATCGCCGCCGTCGATGTACAGAATCGCGTTTCGGCCGCGACGGGCCGTCTGCCCGCGGCCGTCAACATCACGGGAATCACGATCACCAAGGCGAACTCGAACTTCGTCTTCGCCGCCGCCTTCTTCTCTCCGGACAATCGCTATTCCGATTCGTTCATCAGCAACTACGTCGATGTTTACGTGAAGGACGATCTCAAGCGAATCGCCGGTGTCGGCGACGTGGTGATCTTCGGGGAGCGGCGATATGCCATGCGGGTGTGGATCGACCCGGCGCGTCTGGCGGCCCGCGGCCTGACGGCGGTGGACGTGACCAACGCCCTGGCCGAGCAGAATGTGGAGATTCCAGCCGGACAAGTGGGACAGCCGCCCTCTGATTCGGCCCAGTCCTTCCAGATTCCGGTGCGCGTGATCGGAAGGCTCACGGATCCGCGGCAGTTCGACAATATCATCCTCAAGAGCAGCAGCGGCGGGATCGTCCAACTCAAAGACGTTGGCTATGCCGAGGTCGGCGCCGAGACCTACTCGACCGATCTGCGCTACAACGGCGCATCCGCGATCGGCATCGGCGTCCAGCAATTGAGCAATGCCAATGCGCTCCAGGTGGACCGCGAGGCCAAGGCCGAGCTCGATAGACTCTCCAAGACGTTTCCGGCTGGACTCAAGTGGGCGATTCCCTTCGACACCACGACGGTGGTGGGAGATTCGATCCAGGACGTGGTGGTGACGTTGCTTGAAGCGATCGTGATCGTCATCGTCGTCATCTTCTTCTTCCTGCTCGACTGGCGCGCGACGATTATTCCGGCCATCACGATCCCTGTGGCCCTGGTGGGCACATTCGCCTTTGTCAAGATCTTCGGATTCTCGATCAATTCGCTGACCATGTTTGGCATCACGCTTGCGACTGGACTGGTGGTCGATGATGCCATCGTCGTGATCGAAAATGTGCAGCGCCATATCAGCGCGGAGCACACCGATCCGCACGTCGCCACCTCCGTGGCGATGAAAGAGGTGACCAGCGCCGTCGTCGCTACCTCGCTGGTGCTGATCTCGGTTTTCGCGCCGGTCTCCTTCTTTCCCGGAACGACGGGCATCCTCTACAGGCAGTTTTCACTTACCATCGCCTTTTCGATCGCCATCTCGGCTTTCAATGCGCTCACGCTTTCGCCTGCGTTGGCGGCGCTGCTATTGCGGGGGGAAGCAGTGAAACGTGGGCTGTTGGGATGGATCGACCGCCGCATCCAATGGGCCACTAGAGTCTATGGCGTGGTGATCCACCAGGCATTGCGCGTGCGCTATCTCGTACTGCTGCTCTTTGTCGCGGGCTTGGCGGCGACGGGTTATCTCTACACCCATGTGCCCTCGGCCTTCTTGCCTACGGAAGATCAAAATTACTTGTTGTGCATTGTGCAGGCGCCGTCCGGCGCTTCGCTCGCCTATACCAGCGAGCTAGCGGACAGAGCAGTCAAGGTGATCCGGCAGAACAAAGACGTTTATGGGACTTTTGCCGTGATGGGATTCAGCCTCAGCGGCGGCAGCTCGTCGAATTATGGGCTCATCTTCGTTCCCCTGATATCCGTCAACCAGCGTGTGAAGGAAGGGAAGGGCCACACCTCGGCGGAGATCTTCCAGAGTCTCGCGCCCAAGCTCTTCAGGGTTCCCGGGGGCTTGATCGCGATCTTTGAGCCGCCCGCCATTCAGGGCGTCGGCAACTTTGGAGGCTTCCAGTTTGAACTCGAGGACGAGGGGCAGAATTCGCTTACCGACCTCGCGAACGTCGCCAACCAGATCATTGGAGCCAGCCGGCAGGACAAGAAACTCGTCAACCTCTATACCAGCTATACGGCAAACGATCCGCAGTTGCTGGTCTCGATCGACCGCGAGAAGGCGAAGTCCTTGAATGTGTCGCTCAGCCAGATCAGCTCGACGTTGAGTGTCTTCATGGGTTCGTCGTATGTGAACGATTTCGACTTCAACAACAGGACATACCGCGTTTATGTGCAGGCCGAGCAATCTGCGCGCATGACGGCGAGCGACTTGCGCAAGTTCTACGTGCGTTCCGATAGCGGACAGATGATCTCGCTCGACAACCTGGTCACCATTGAGCATTCGTCGGGGCCCCAGGTGATCAACCACTACAACCTCTTCCGTTCGGCGGAGATCGATGGGTCCGCCGCGCCCGGATACAGCACCGGCGAAGGCCTGAAAGCGATGGAAGAGCTGGCCAAGAAAAACATGCTGCCGAGCATGATCTATTCATGGACCGGACTGGCGCTCGAAGAGATTCAAGCGGGCGGCAAGATCTTTCTCGTCTTCGGATTGGGTCTACTCGTGGTGTACCTCACGCTGTCGGCGCAATACGAGAGCTTCACTCTGCCCTTTATCATCCTGCTTGCCGTACCGATGGCGGTTTTGGGAGCGTTGGGAGCTGTCTCCTTACGCGGCTTCGCCAACGATGTCTACTGTCAAATCGGTCTGGTGATGCTCATTGGGCTTTCGGCGAAGAACTCCATCCTGATCGTGGAATTTGCCGAACAGATCCGCAAACGCGGCAGGTCGATCGCTGAGGCTGCGATCGAAGCGGGCGAGCTGCGGCTGCGGCCGATTTTGATGACTTCGTTTGCCTTCATACTGGGTGTGCTGCCGCTCTGGTTCGCATCGGGCGCGGGAGCGCTCGGCCGTCGCTCGGTGGGCACCACGATCGTGGGCGGGATGTTGGTGTCAACGGTCCTGAACCTTTTATTCATTCCGGTGCTGTATGTGATTTTGCGTTCCGCCTTGGAGCGCGTGACGCGCAAGCCGTCTCCGGTGCACGCCGATCTCGAAACAGCCCGTCCCTAAGATTGCAGGGCCCGCGCTAAACAGACTACGGGAAAACAGATCTAGCGCCTCGCTTGTTGCTTCGGCGCGTTTTCCCGCAGTCTGTCGCGCTTCGCCCTCTTGCCGGTGAGCCCGATTCCAGGGGCTCACCGGCAATTCACCTCTTCCTTCATTCAATGGCGAGTGGCCTACGTCTCGCGTTTTGAGACCTGGGTTTGCTGTCTGGCCGGGTATCCATGTTCGACCGCCGCGCAGCCGGACCTGCGTGGGCCTATGGAGATATGCCTTATATCTACTCGACTTATGCCGCCAGTCCTGTTTTGTGCCCATATTTGTTACATCGTCAATAGAGTGAGTACCACACCAAAGTTATTTGACATGGAGGACGCGCTAATTCACGCTTGCCTGCGATGACCGCCACTCGCATCAAGCTCTCGCCCGCCTTGTTGATTCTTTTCACGTGCGCGTTGACCGCAAACGCGCAAACGCAATTCAGCCGAATCTACGGTCCATTGGACCAGGATGTCGCCGTACCCAACACTGTCTCCACCCCGGTCGCTAGCGATGCGCCAGCGCTCCAACAACTCATCTCGCATCTCCAAGCTGTAGGCGGGGGTGTTTGGCAGGATATGTCCGCCACAGGGCAAATCACCTACTCCGGAGCTGCCGCTGCCTCGTCCGTGACGCTCAAGATGCTAGCCGCGGACCGCTACCGGCTGGACAGCGGAATCGGGAGCCTAGTTGTAAGGGGCTCCTCGAGCGAATTCGAGAGCACAGCCGGCAAGAAGAGTTTTCCGGGGCCTGAGTTTGAACGGAACGGGATCAATACCTTCGCGCGGCTGCGGGTTTCGAGCTTTCCCGATGCGAACACCTCGCTTCTCGACAGAGGGATGCAGAGCGTCGGTGGAAGCAGCCTCCACCGAATCTCGGTGGTGCAAGCTCTTCCCCACGGGACCAGCAAAGGGAATCCATCCCCGAGCATTACGCCACCGATTTTCGCCGTTACCGATCTCTACTTCGATCCAGCCTCTAACTTGCTGATCAAGAGCGTCGCCAATCTCCGCCTGGGTGGGTCTGGGAATGAGGAATTCCTTGAATGCGTGACTTATGACGACTACCGCGAGGTCCAAGGGACTCAGGTGCCCTTTCGCTATACGGAAACGCTCAACGGGCAACTGCAGTGGACCTTGCAACTCGATACGGTAACGCTTAACTCCGGTGTCCAACCCACCATTTTCACTTTCTAAAGGACGATCCTATGAAGCGCCATTTCCGGTACGCCGGCGTTGTCTGGAGTCTTTTGCTTCTCGCCTTCTTCCCGACGGTTCATGCGCAAAACGACTATCTTAATGCAACCGGCAATCCCAGCTTTGGACTGAACATTCCCATCGAAAACGGCTACATCAGCGTCAGCAATGGCAATGTCCACCTGGAGCTGCCGCTGGCGCAGCGTACGCAGCGCGGCGACCTGAAGCTGGACGAGCGCCTCGTCTATGACAGCCGAATCTGGCAGGCCGTCGACAATAGCGGCAATCAATCATGGCAACCGACCAATGTGCCTAACTCGATGGCAGGCTGGCGCTTCGTCAGCGGCTTGCCGAGCGCGCCAACGCCAACGGCGCAGAATTACGACTTGTGCGACAGTTACGGCGATTACTTTACTTATTACAGTTATTCCTGGACTGACAATACTGGGACTCCGCACCTGTTTGACACAGCATGGGATTACATTCCGGATAATTGCCCGGAGACACCTTCTCAGGAAACCGAAACCGGCTACGCCACCGATTCCAGCGGCTACAGTATTTCCCTGTCGGGTGAGAGCGACGACAACTTCCCACCAAGTATTATCGTTTACGACAACAACGGGAACGAGGTCTACCCAAAAGCGGTCGACCGTTTCGGCAACTACTGGTCAGCGGATGGGAACGGAAACCTTATCGACGACCTGGGCAATACGCCGGTTACGATGACTCCCAGTGGCAACCAGATTACTTATACCATCCTCTCCTTCGGCGGAGCGCAGAAGATCTACACGGTCACCACGGAGCAGATCGCCGTCAGCACGTCGTTTCAGCAAGAGGGCGTGAGCGAATTTCCCTCTGGAACGCTCACTGCCATCCAAAGCATCCAGCTCCCCGACCAGTCCGGTTCTTATTCCTTCTCTTACGACAGCTATGGCGAGTTGGCCGGCATGACCCTACCGTCGGGCGGCACGGTGAACTTGCAATACAACAATGTTGAGGACTCCTACTACAACGAAAACCGTTGGCTGAAATCCTATTCCGGCGGCCACGGTTCATATTCCTTCAGCCTCACCCCGATCAGCTACTGCTCCAGCTCCCAGCAATCCGGGTGCCAGGAGCAGATGCTGGTCACCGATGCATCGGGAAACCAAACGTACTATGGGTTCACCCTGAACGGCGGAGCGTTGAACACGAACACTGCGTTCTATTCCGGCGGTAGCCTGCTGGTCGACACCGCAACAACGTATAACACCTCCCTGAGCTGCAACTGGTCCTGGATCTGCCCTCCGGGAGCCGCCTACGTTACGCCAACGTCCACGACAACGAACCTCAACGACGCAGGATTGCAGACACAAACCCTCTATAGCTACAACCCGCAGCTCGGCAAAATCACATCGGTCAAGCAGTGGGATTATTACACCGGCTCGGCGCCAAGCTCTCCGGCAATCGACACAGAGTATACCTACACCAACAGCGGTTACGATCTCGCCCAGGCTCAGGTTCTGGATGGGAGCGGCAATCAGGTGTCGCTTACGAATTACAACTTTACTGGTACGGCCACGGCGCCCCCGGCCGGAATCTTAGGTTATGGTGCGGCGCCAAATGCAACGAATATTCCGAGCCCCTACATGGGTTCTATTGCGCAATGGGCCGGCGGCTCCAATATCAATACTCTGACGACCGCCTTGACCAGCGACGAGGCCGGCACGCTACTCTCCAGCACGGACCCGAATGGCCGGACGACATTTTCCCATGATGCAACCGACACCTACATCACAACCGTCACGCCGCCGACGCCATCGAGTGGGGTCTCGCTTCCGCAATCGGCGACCTACGATGCGAGCACGGGGCTGCTCACTAGCACCACGGATCCCAACGGCGCTCAGACCACCTACTCGTCCTACGATTGGGCCGGCCGAGTCGGGCAGATCAACTACCCGGATGGCGGCTCGGAGACCTTTACCAACTACTCCCCGGTCGACCGAGGCGACTCGCGGACGATGAATGGGACGACCAGTACCCAGCATCGAACTCTCCTCGACAGCTATGGGCGGTTCAGCCGGGTGGCAGACTTCAACGGGCAGTCGGCGAATCCATGGTACCAGAACGACTACTGCTATGACTCGAACGGGCGGCTGCAGTTCAAGTCGTATCGCTACCAAGGCAACGGCTGGGCCACCGGAATTGTGTGTTCCGGTGCAGGCGACACGTACAGCTACGACGCGCTGAGTCGGGCCACCCAGGTGTTGCACGGCGACGGAACCTACGCAAGCTACCAGCACACCGGCCCGGCCACCGAGGTCACGGATGAAAATGGGGTGCAACGTATTGATCAGACCAACATCTTGGGCGAGACGACGGCGGTTTGCGAGATCTCGTCCAACGGAAGCATGCCCGGCTCGGGATCGCCAGCAAGCTGCGGCACGGTCATTCCGGGGACGGGCTTTCTCACGAGCTACGCCTACAGTCTCGCCAACCACACGACCCAGGTGACGCAAGGCGCGCAAACCCGCGTTTTTCAGACTGACCCGCTCGGCCGGACCACACTGGTCCAGGAACCGGAGTCGGGGACCACCACATACAGCTATGCATATAACAGCAGCCCGGGATTCGGGCTGGTGGTCACCAGGGCGCGGCCGCAAGCCAACCAGACGAATCCTGGTGTGCTGACCACGACCACGACGCAATACGATGCCGTCGGCCGCGTGGTGAGCGTGAATTACAGCGACGGCATTACGCCCAACAAGGTATTTGCCTACGATACAGCGCAAGGCCAAGGTTGGGATGCGCAAGCCCCAAACGCGAGGTATCTGAAGGGGCGGCTGGCGGTGATGGGAGCGGCTACCAGCGCCGGGGCGGATTGGACAGGATCGCTTTTCAGCTACGACCCGATGGGGCGTACTATCGGCATATGGCAGTGCGCGCCATCGATCTGCGGAACGGCCAACCAGGGCACACGCTATCTCGGATTTTTCTACGATCAGGCGGGGAACCTGACCGAGGAGTCCGACCCGTCAAGCGGGGCGGTTGTCTACAGCCGCTCTCCGGCGGGGGAGGTGACTTCGATCGTGAATCAGAGCTACACCATTGCGGGCGGCTACAATCCCGGCGTCGATAACCCGCTGGTTCCCTCGGTGCAGAACGGTCCATTTGGCCCGTTGAGCTATAACCTTGCCAATGGACTTGGAGTTGCCGTTGAATACGATTCTCTGGGACGCTTGAATGGCAACTATGTTTGTTCCGGCGCTCCGCAAATCAACTGCAGCGGAGAAACGGAACAGTACGCTTTCTGGGTCCTCAGGCAGGGGCAGCAGATCCACGAGGCCTGTTGGGGGCCTTGCGCGATCCTAGGCTACGATGAATTCAACCGCTTGACCTCGTCGAATCTTGCGAGTGGCGAACAGGCCTTTAGCTACGCCTATGACCAATACTGCAACCGGTGGGCACAGACTGTGACATCCGGCAGCGGCCCGCCCTGGAGCGCATCTTTCAACGCGCAGACGAACCAAATCAACATGGCTGGATACGGTTACGATGCGGCTGGGAACCTCATCAATGGTCCAGTCAACGATGTAGAGCATAGCTACCAATACGACGCCGAAGGCAACCTGCTCAGCATCGATGCAGGCAATACGGCGGCCTATGTCTACGATGCGCTGAATCGCAGGGTGGTCGCGAACAACACAGCGGGAGACAATGAGTTCAGCTACGACTATGCTGGGCGGAGAATCTCCACCTGGCCAACCAACGGCGCTTCCGGGCCGGAAGGCCGCATCTACTGGGGTAGCCGGCAGATTGCCTTTCGCTCCTATAATGGGTTGACCTATTTCGAGCACCCGGACTGGTTGGGCACGGACCGGATCCGTACCGATCCCACGGGGGCCATCGCGGTGGGCTATGCTTCTTTGGCCTTTGGGGATGGAAATACGCAAACGGTTACATGGGATGGAGCGAGTCAAGACAACAACAGCTTCACCTCGCTTGAGCTCGACCCGGAGACGGAAACCTACCATGCGCAATTCCGGCAATACGGCCCGGCCCAAGGCAGTTGGATGAGCCCCGATCCGTATGCGGGCAGCTACGACATGAACAACCCGCAGAGCCTCAACCGCTACAGCTATGTGCTCAACAACCCGGTGACTCTCGCCGATCGCCTTGGATTGGACCCTCCTGATCCCGATCCATGTGGCGAAGATCCGAGCAGCAATTGCCCCGTGAATGCGGGTGACCCTAATCCTCCCACTTTTATAATCAATACGTGGAATTTCGATCCATGTGACATAGTTTGGATCTATTGTAGCGGCCCCCCCGGGCCGGGCAGCCCAACGACAGTGGCCCCAACTCTTCCCTCTGCCCCAAATAGTGTCCTCGCACAGATCCAGCGAGTTTATCAGTCAGGGTGTGTCGGTCAAGCGCTTAGGAGTAATGCTGGTTCCCTTCTTCTCGATGCCGCTGGCGTGGCATTGACTGCAAGTCCTCTCGGTGCAGAAGCAAAGATTGTGGGTGCTATCGCACTTGGTGCGGGCTCTACTGTTGTAGGGGCGGTGGAAGCGAACACGACATCTACAAAAGGGGTGCTGGCGACTGCGGGTGCGTTTGCAAATATCTTCGGTATCCAAACGGCCCCCCTAGCGTTAGCGGAAGATTTTGCCAGATTCAGCAGTGGTGCTGGAAAGCTCCTCACTGGTGTCGGAATAGGTGCTGACCTAGCCTCAGTGGGCATTGACATAAAAGGCTGTTTAGGGAAACAGCAATGAAAAGCAGAGAACAGGAAAGCGTATTCGTCAACCTTTTGCAAATAGCGGCTGCCGCAGTTGTCTCTTTTATTATGTTTTTCTTTATTCTCCCCAACCACCCGGGAACGGGAGGGGCCGTGAGCGTTTGCGTGATAGGGGAAATCATGGCCGCGAAAGCTTGTTGGGATCGAAGGCATCATCCTTGGTTTTGGATGACGCTGGCAGTGATGACCTTTGTTCAAGGTGCGTTAATTATCCTTGTACCCTGGCCTCAAACGAGGTTTCCCGGGATCGTCCTGTTGCCGATTGGGCTTGCAGATTATGCCGCTGTGTACGGGGTCATAAGGTTCGTTGAAAGTTTTGAATCCAGAAAGGCCGAGTCCAGCCCCAAATAACGGAACACCTTGGTACAAGAATCCTTACGTACAAAGCGCACTCGCAACGGCCGGTAGGGTTCGCGCTTGCGCAGCATCCAATAGCTTGCCTCGGCCAGGTGACGGGCGACGGCGACGATGGCGCGGCCGGGCGAGGGCGTCGATAGAGCAGCCCGATGTGGCCTTCGCGGTTGGCGCGCAGATGAGCGGCGCAGTTGGCGGCTTCGACGAAGGCCCACTTGAGAGAGCGGTTGATGTTGCGGCAGACGCCGCCGTGGTGCGTGTGTCCCCCGGAGTAGAATCACGCGGGACACAAGGCCGGCATAGCTGGCCAGGTTTTCGGCGTGGGGCACTCGCGGGTCCTGCCCGCGAAAGATGGAGTTAGAAAAAGGGACCCCGCCAGGTGCCGGGGTCCCTTTTTGGTGTCGGGTTGGAACTGTGCTTTAGGCGCTGAAAACTTCAAGCGCTGAAAGAGGAGCCGCATCCGCAGGTACTCTTGACCTGTGGATTCTCGAACTTGAATCCTGCCGCTTCGAGCGTCTCCACGTAGTCGACGGTGCAGCCGTTGAGATACATCAAGGACGTGGCATCCACGAATACCTTGAGACCGTCGAAGTTGAAAACCTTGTCCATCATGCCGCCCTGGCTGGTGGCCCATTCAAGCCGCTTTTTTGGCTTGAGTGGGGCAGATTCGCGGCCTAATCTTCCCTTATGCCTTGGGGACTGAAGCGATTCCAGCAATCTGGGCAGACCCATTTTGTAACATTCTGCTGCTACTGTCGACGAGAGTCGTTCACCGATGCGCTGGCAATGCATACATTTGAAGTTGCGCTTGAGCGCGTCAGATGGAGTTTCCAACCCCACTCAAGCCAACGCAAGGCTTGAGTGGGCCACCCGCGGGGCAGCATACTTCCACCAATCGGTTGGTCACAGGATCAGACTGCAAAACTGTTGTCACTTCGTATCCAATCGGAGGTTAGAGAATGCGCTTGAAAGTTGTCCTGATATTTATCGGAGCCATCGCAGCGATTCTTGTGTTGACTTGCATCGGATTGCGAGGTTTTTTGGGCATGAGGTTTCAACTTGGAAGGGCAGAAATGAGAACACATGAAAACAGGAAAAATACTGCTCCCTTGGGAGTCGTCCGAGCTGTAGCCCCAGGCTCATCCGAAAAGACAGCGACTGAGTCTATCGGCATCCACGCTTTCAATGAGATTTACGCCGCACTAGGAGTCTACCCGCAAGACTTCGAGCGCTGGGAGAACACACATGGGATCTACGCCCCGGGAGTGGACGCAAACGGAGAAATGTTGGCTCCGGGGTATCCCGTTCTCTCCAAAGTGGCTTCGATGTATATCGATCCGGTAACGCTGACAAGCGACGAAACTACAGCTTTGGTCCGAGAGTGCCAGCGGGCAATACTCAATGGCGCCAGTCAACCGGCCAGGCAGGAGCTAGAGGCAATCAGATCGTTGGCCGAAAAAGCCCTCTCCAACTCAACAGTTATTCAGTTCGGACATCCGTAGGTGCCGCTACGATGGACACTGCCATTCGTACGACCTGGGTCTGCCGCCAGCATTTATGTAGCAGCCCCAAATAACGGGAGCAGCCCGATGTGGCCTTCGCGGTTGGCGGGCAGATGAGCGGCGCAGTTGGCGGCTTCGACGAAGGCCCACTTGAGAGAGCGGTTGATGTTGCGGCAGACGCCGCCGTGGTGCGTGTGTCCCCCGGAGTAGAATCACGCGGGACACAAGGCCGGCATAGCTGGCCAGGTTTTCGGCGTGGGGCACCCGCGGGTCCTGCCCGCGAAAGATGGAGTTAGAAAAAAGGGACCCCGCAACGTGCCGGGGTCCCTTTTTGGTGTTGGGTTGGAACTGTACTTTGGAGCATTTTTACTTCTACGGTGCACAGGAAGATTTAGCGAAGTGCGGCTTTTCTTGAGGAAAAGCCGCGACGGGCCCGGCTACTTTGCAGACACAGAAGTGAAAATGCTCTAGGCGCTGAAAGAGGAGCCGCATCCGCAGGTACTCTTGACCTGTGGATTCTCGAACTTGAATCCTGCCGCTTCGAGCGTCTCCACGTAATCGACTGTGCAGCCGTTGAGATACATCAGGGACGTGGCATCCACGAATACCTTGAGACCGTCGAAGTTGAAAACCTTGTCCATCATGCCGCCCTGGTTCTCAAAGGACATCGAGTATTGGAACCCGGAACAACCGCCTCCCACGACGCCGACCCGCAGGCCTGCCGGCAATGGGTCTTGACTCGCCATGATCTCGCGTACCTTGGCGACGGCTTGAGGTGTGAGAGAGAGCGGAGCTTTGACGGGATTGAGAGTGGTGACTGGTTCGGCGACGCTTGCCATACGGTTATCTCCGTGTTGATGAGGCTGCCATCGTTATAAATTATACAACCGCAGATCCCTCGGCTGCGCTCGGGATGACAAGTTTGGAGGGCGAGAGCGGCTTCGCTGGGATTTGCCATCCAGGCAGGCGCCGCTTCGCGGCCAAAATCAGTTGTTAGTTGTCAGTTCTCAGTTGTCAGCCTTCACGAGCGGCGAAAGCGGTGACCGGGACAGAAAGAAAACCGCAGATCCCTCGACTTCGCTCGGGATGACAAGTTTGGAGGGCGAGAGCGGCTTCACTGCGGACCCTGTATGAGAAGGAAGGGGTGAATTGCGGAGCGAGCGCTGGGAAGGCGCGAGCAAAGCAAGAGGGCAAAGCGCTTTAGCGCGGGCCTTCAAATGTTAGGCGAAGCCCTTAAATATCAGGATGGAAGTGGTTGTAAATAGCGGCCGCGATCTTTTGCGGCACGACCGCGGTGAGGGCCTGCAGGCTGGCGTTTTGAACACCGCGAAGACTGCCGAAATGGGCTGCGAGGCGGTTGCGGGTCTGCGTTCCTACGCCCGGAACCTCAAGCAGCTCCGATTGACGGTCGCGTATCTCGCGCCGCTTGCGGTGATAGGTGACCGCGAAGCGGTGGGATTCGTCGCGAATGCGCTGCACCAGGTGCAGGACGGGGGAGCGCCGTTCGAGAACGATCGGCTCCTCCTCCTGCCCATAGACATAAATGATTTCTTCCCGCTTGGCGATCGCGGCCAGCGGCAGGGTGGTGATGCCAAGCTGTTCCAGAGCCTCGGCAGCGGCGTGGAGCTGGCCAAGGCCGCCATCGATGAGCACCAGGCTCGGCATCGCCTGCTC
Organism: uncultured Acidobacteriaceae bacterium; assembly: GCA_963746665.1. Classification (GTDB taxonomy): domain Bacteria; phylum Acidobacteriota; class Terriglobia; order Terriglobales; family Acidobacteriaceae; genus PALSA-350. The sequence continues at coordinate 321,046 of CAVVBW010000005.1, forward strand.
TTCCTGCTGGAGGCGGCGATAGCGCCGGCCCACCACTTCGCGCATGGCTGCGAAATCGTCGACGCCTTCCACCGTTTTGATCTGAAACTTGCGGTAGTCCGCTTTCTTCATGGCGCCATCTTCCCAGACGACCATCGAGGCGACCGTTTCCGAGCCCTGGATATGGGAGATATCGAAGCACTCGATCCGCCGGGGCAGATCGGGCAATGTCAGCGCATCCTGCAGCGCCTCCTGAATGGCCTTCATCGAGGGCTGCAGGACGCGGAAGCGCTGATCGTAGCTCTGCTTGGCATTCTGCCCGGCAAGATCGACAAGAGAGCGCTTTTCGCCGCGCTGGGGAACGAGCAGATCGACCTTGTGCGCCACGCGCTCGTTGAGCAGGGTGGCGAGCGTATCGCGGTCGGCAAAGTCTACCGGAATATAGACCGTGCGCGGCACATATTGCTGATCGATGTAGAGCTGCTTGAGCAGCGCGGAGAAAAACGTGGGAGCGTCGAAGGTCCGTTCGCCTGCCGAATCGTCTACAGACTCCGGCGCAGCTTCGGCAGGGAACTCGGGCAGGTCTTCCCAGAAGAATTCCCGGCGGTCGACGATCTTCCCTCCCCGCATGTGGAAGAGATTTACGGCAAGCATGCCGTTTTCATAGTGGTAGCCGAAGACATCGGCGTCGTCACTCTCGGCGGTTGCCATGCGCTGGCGCTCCTGCACCTGGCTCATGGTGACGAGGAGGTCCCGGTATTTGGCGGCGAGCTCGAACTGCTCGGCTTCGGCCGCGGTTTGCATGCGTTCTTCGAGCGAATGGCTAAGTTCCGTTTGCCGCCCTTCGAGAAACATTTGCGTATCGCGCACGGCCTCGCGGTACTCCTCGGGGGTGGTGAGCCCTTCGACGCAGGGTCCAAGGCAGCGCTTGATGTAGTACTGCAGGCAGGGCCTTGGATGGTAGCGCGACAGATCGACTTTGCAGCTGGGGATGAGGAAGGTGCGGTGAATGAGGTCGACGACGCGATGAGCCAGGTTGCCGGGAAAGAAGGGTCCGTAGTAGGAGCTCCCGTCCTTGCGCAGGCGGCGGGTAACAAGGACCTTCGGATAACGATCGGCCAAGGTCAACTTTACGTAGGGGTAGGTCTTGTCGTCGCGTAGCAGGATGTTGAAGCGTGGCTTGCGCTGCTTGATGAGGTTGTTTTCGAGAGCGAGAGCCTCATGTTCGTTCTCGACGAGAATGTAGTCGACATCCACGGCCTCGCGCATGAGCGAGCCCGTCTTGGCGTTGGCTTGAGCCGAGTCCAGGAGATAAGAACGCACGCGAGAGCGGAGATTGTTGGCTTTGCCGACGTAGAGAACCACCCCCTCGGCATTGCGATAGAGATACACGCCGGGCCGTTGGGGAAGGGCGCGTATTTTCTCCTTCAGATCCATCTAAGTGGCCTTTCATCCAGAGTTTATGCTGGGAGGCCGCCAGGCTGGTAGAGCATGACGAGAATGCCTTCACAACGTAAAAGATACCAGGGTGGAAGAGGATAAAAGATGATGTGTTACATCGTTAAAACGATTTAAGCGATTAAAAATAAATGTGTTGCACGCAGATAACCTATTTGGCATCCATCGTGCTCTATATACAGAGCGATCTCAGGCATGTTGCCTCGGCCTGAAACGAAAGACAGGCGCGGCAGCGCCACGACGAGGAGAGGTATCCATTATGAACGAGATGAAAAGATTGTCCTGCTTCATGGTAGGCGCTGTGGGAGCTATTTCCTTGCTATTGGCTAGTGGCTGCTCAACGAAGAATTACGTGAAGAGCCAGACAACGCCTCTAGTTCAGAAAACCAACGAACTGGATGACGCCACGGCGACCAACAACCGCGCTATCAAGGGCGTCGACGAGCGCGCCCAGGCGGGCATTCAACAGGCGCAAAGCTCGGCCAACCAAGCGAGCCAAAGCGCGAATGCGGCCACGCAAGCCGCAACCCAGGCGCAGTCCAGCGCACAGGAAGCCGTCACTCGGGCCGATACGCTGGCCAGCGTAATCGCGGGTCTGGACAATTACAAGCAGGTCGGCGACGTGTCGGTGAACTTCGCCTTCAACAAGTCGGTGCTTACCAAGGATGCCAAGGCGCAGTTGGATCAGTTTGGCGGCACGCTCAGCTCGGCCAAGAGCTACATTCTGGAAGTAACAGGCGGGACCGATTCGACTGGCAGCGCGGATTACAATTACGCGCTCAGCCAGCGTCGCGCTGACTCGGTAGTGCAGTATCTGGCCGCCCAGTACAACGTGCCTCCGCACAAGTTCTACCTGATCGGCGTTGGGAAGGACGTGGAGGTGGACAGCAACAAGACAGCAGCGGGACGGGCCAAGAACCGCCGTGTCGAGGTGCAGATCCTCTCGAATGCACCTGGCGCGCAGGGCGCTGCGGTTTCATCGGTCCGCCAATAGAGCGGAACTTCAATAGTCTTCACAAACGATGGCCGGAGCATCTGCTCCGGCCATCGTCCCATTTGCGCTTGCTGAGAGCGTCTACATCGCCAGATGCTTGATGTGCTCGGCGCGAATATCCTGCGCGCTAAAGAGCCGGAAGAAGGGCGCGCCGGCGGCGGCTTCGACCGCCGGACGGCCATTGGCTTCTTCGCGCTCCACCAGGCAGACCACTCCAATCACATGCATTCCCGCCTCGCGCGCGGCTTCAATGGCCACGATGGTCGAGGCGCCCGTGGTGCAGACATCATCGACAATGACGACCGGCGCACCGGGTTGGGAGAAGCCCTCGATGCGGCGTGCGGTTCCATGAGATTTTTCCTGTTTGCGAACGAGAAAGCCGTCTATTACCGGGGATCCCGGCGTATCCAAAGCACGCCAGGCGCTGGCCGCGGCGGTATGGCAAACGATCGGGTCGGCTCCGAGCGTGAGTCCTCCGAGGGCGCGCGGCTGCAAGCGATGCTCGCGAATGAGATCGAAGACAGCCAGGCCGGTAAGCCGGCCGCCTTCGCCGCCGAGGGTGGTGGTGCGGCAATCGATGTAGTAGTCGCTCTCGCCGCCCGAGGAAAGCTTGAAATTGCCCAGGCGGAAGGAGTTACGAGCCAGTGTCTTGAGCAGGGCGTCGCGGTGGGCGAGAGTCATGGGGTCCAGTGTACAAAAACCGGCGGGCCATAGATGCATAAGTGAATGACAGCCTTTATTGGCTGATCTTGTCGAGGTGGCGGAAGCCGTCGGTCGCAATGAAAATGGCGACGAAAATCGTGCCATTGTAGGTGGCATGGACCAGGGCGCTCGCGGCTAACGAGTGGGCGCGCAGGCGCACCAGGCAAAGCACGATGCTGACGCTGAAGAGGATCGATAGCGGCACCCACGAATGGGCCAGCTGATCGGCATGGACCATGGCGAAGAAGACGCTGGTGACAACGGAGGAGAAGACTAGGGCGCCAGGGCTCCAGCGAGGATCGCGTCCCGCCTGCGAAAGTGGAGAGCCGTCCTTGCCGATAAGCGAAACAGCGGTAGGATCGGGGTTCTCGTGGCGCATGCTCCAGTCCCACGCCGTGGCGAACGAGGGAAGCATAAAGCCCCGGAAGACGAGCTCCTCAAAGGGAGGGGCCAGAAAGGTGCCGAAGATGGCGACCAGCCAGATGTCGGCGCGAGTGCGAAAGAAGTCGTCGATGGGCAGTGCCTTGGGAATAGGCAGGTAATTCGAGAGAAACTGTACGGAGACGCTTAGAAGCACGCCAAGAAAGAGCAAAAGAAGCAAGCGGCGCCGGGTAAAGAGAGAGTTCCATCGAACGCCGAGCGAGAAGGGCTCCTCCCAAAGGCTGGTGAAAATAGCCCAGGAAATGGCCCCCGCGAGGATGTAGCTGATGGCCATGCTGGGGATGAGCAGCCGCGGTTCGTGAAACAGCTGCTCCGGCGTTTCATTGCCGAAGAGGTGCACGCCCATGACGAAGGCGAAGGTAGCGAACTCGGTGAGAAAGAGAACCCCAACCACTACGATGAGAAACAGAATCGTATGGCCGAGATTGGGGATGCGTCTTGCCTTCTTGGCCGGGGATGGCGGTTGACTGGAGTAGTTTTGAAATGGGCTCTCCGGTATCTCCTCCGGCGGTATCTCCGGCGTCGGCACCCCCGGCGTCGGCATTTCTGGCGTTGGCATCTCCGGCGTAGTCTGGGGCCTTACAGGGGTCCCAAACGGGGACGGTGCTTCGGGCGGCAGGAACTCGGGCTCGATCGACATGAGAACCTCGCAGCCCTTCCATCGAGGAACGGCTGCACTTAGAGCTTGTTCTTAACTTCTAGGGCGGACTATCGGCCAGCCCGAGAAGCGGCAACTTTCTTCTTGCGCGATGCGCTCTTGGCGGCACGCCGCATAGCAACGCCACCTTGCGTGCTGGGTTTTTCACCGTTGGCGGAGAGAGCCGGCAACTCAGTGGACGGAAAGTAGCGCCGGAGAACTTCTCCGGTGTGTGACCCCAGGGTAGCAGCCACCTCGGCCGGTGTGCCTTCAGCCACGATCCGCCCCCCTCTTCTCCGCCTTCGGGGCCGAGATCGATGACCCAGTCGGCGTTACGGATCACGTCGAGATTATGCTCGATGACGATGACTGTGTTGCCCAGGCCTGCGAGGCGGTCGAGGACCTCGAGGAGCTTGCGCACGTCATCGAAGTGGAGGCCCGTGGTGGGCTCGTCGAGCAGGTAGAGCGTGCGTCCGGTTTGCCGCTTGGAGAGCTCGCGAGCCAGCTTCATACGCTGAGCTTCGCCGCCCGATAGAGTGGTTGCGGCCTGCCCTAGGTGGACATAGCCCAGTCCGACGTCGACCAGGGTTTCGAGCTTTTGCCGGACCTGGGGAACATCGGCCAGGATGGGCAGGGCATCTTCGATGGGCAGCTCGAGCAGGTCGGCGATGGAATAGCCGTTGAACTTGACCGCCAGCGTCTCCTGATTGTAACGGCGGCCATTGCAGACCTCGCAGAGCACATAGACATCAGGCAGAAAGTTCATTTCGATGCGGCGCTGGCCTTCGCCTTGGCAAGCTTCGCAGCGGCCGCCGGCGACGTTGAACGAGAAGCGGCCCGGTTTGTAGCCGCGCTCGCGCGACTCCGGCAGCATGGCGAAAAGATCGCGCATGGCGGCAAAGACAGTGGTGTAAGTTGCGGGATTGGAGCGTGGAGTGCGGCCGATGGGGGATTGATCGATGCGCACTGCCTTGTCGATTTTATCGAAGCCCCGGATACCGTCGTAGAGTCCCGGTTCTTCGCGCGACTTGTAGAGCTCCCGCGCCAGCGCCCGGTAGAGGATGTCATTGACCAGCGTGCTCTTGCCCGAACCTGAAACTCCGGTGACGACGGTCATGACATTCAATGGGAAGCGTGCCTGCAGGCTTTTAAGATTATGGCTGCGCGCACCCTCGACGGTGATCCAGTTGCCGGTGAGCGGGCGCGGTCCATGGCCGGAGACAATTGCGAGCTCTCCGGAGAGATAGCGCCCGGTGAGGGAATTCTTCGCTTCCATGATCTGCCGCGGGGTTCCGCTGGCCACCACTTCGCCGCCCAGCTTGCCTGCGCCGGGACCGAGATCGACCACGTAGTCGGCGTGGCGGATGGTCTCTTCGTCGTGCTCGACGATCAGGACGGTATTGCCCAAGTCGCGCAGGGATTCGAGAGCGTGGATCAGGCGCTGGTTGTCGCGTTGATGCAGGCCGATCGAGGGCTCATCGAGAACATACAGCACGCCGCGAAGCCGCGAGCCAATTTGCGTGGCCAGGCGAATGCGCTGGCTTTCGCCCCCCGATATGGTCGCGGCGCTACGGTCGAGCGCCAGATAGTTGAGTCCGACGGCATTGAGAAATTCCAACCGCTCGATAATTTCGCGGCGCAGGCGGCCGGCGATCAGCGCCTCGCGGTGGGAGAACTCAAGGCTTCGGGCCGCATCGAGCGCGCGGCCCAAGGGCAGCGCGGTGAAATCGGCGATGGAGAGCGAGCCGACTTTAACTGCCAGCGATTCCGGCCGCAAGCGCTTGCCTTGGCAGACCGGGCAGGTCGCCGCCGACATGTAATTCAGCAGCCATTCGCGATAGCTCTCCGACTTCGATTCCTCAAGCGAGTCGCGCAAGTAGGCGAGAATGCCGTGGAAGCCGGTGCGCGGAGCTTCGCCGCGAGGGGGACCATGCAAAAGCAGCTTTTGCTGCTTCTCGGTAAGCTCTTCGAGCGGCTTGCGCAGATCGATCGAATAACGCTGAGCGGCCAGCCCCACCAAGCGGGCGAGATACTGCGATGCTGATCCTGGTCCGAGCGCGCCATCGAGCAGCGGCTTTGACCAATCGGTAATCACCTTGGCGGGATCGAAGTCATAGATGCTGCCCAGCCCGTGGCACTCCGGGCATGCTCCATAAGTGCTATTGAATGAAAAGCTCCGAGGCTCCAATTTGGGAATGTCGAGGCCGCAGTCGGGACATGCCATGGACGAGGAGTAAAGCTGCTCCTCTCCGCCGGAAATGCCGATGAGGACCAGGCCGTTGGTCATCTGTACCGATTTCGCGACCGAAGCTTCCAGCCGCTTCTCCGCGCCCGGTCTGAGGATGACGCGGTCAATGACTGCTTCAATCGTATGGTTTTTGCGCCGCTCGAGCTGGATCGAATCGGTAAGATCCCGTAATTCACCGTCGATACGCGCGCGAAAACCCTGCTGGTCAAGGGAGTCCAGCAGTTCTCGGAACTCGCCCTTGCGGCCGCGGACGACGGGGGCATAGATGGTGGCGCGCTCGCCGGGGGCGAGCGCGAAAATGCGTTCGACGATCTGCTCCGGCGATTGACGGGAGATGGGCTTGCCGCACTTCGGGCAATGCGGAACACCTACCGAGGCATAGAGCAGGCGCAGGTAGTCGTAGATTTCGGTGATGGTTCCCACGGTGGATCTGGGGCTGCGGCTCGTGGTCTTTTGCTCGATGGAGATGGCGGGACTGAGGCCCTCGATCGAGTCCACGTCGGGGCGCTCGATCTGATCGAGGAACTGGCGGGCATACGCGGAGAGCGTTTCAACATAGCGGCGCTGCCCTTCGGCGTAGATGGTGTCAAAGGCAAGAGAGGATTTGCCTGAACCGGAGAGCCCGGTGATGACGGTGAGTGTGTTGCGTGGAAGCTGGACGCTGATGTCGCGAAGATTGTGCTGACGCGCTCCGCGCACGGTGATGTTGGTAATTGGCATGGGCGCTCAGCAAGAAAGGTTTTAGAGATCCGACCCAGCGATGATCGGAAGGGTCACGAACAGCTACACAGTTGGCGTTTAGAGACGAGTACTTAGGTATCTTATTCGGCAATAGAAACCAGGGTCAACGCGCACCACGTTCTGGCACAATCACTCTCAGGGGAAATCGGTCGACACTGCTTCTCGCGACAATACTCAAGGTTGAGCGGCGGGTGAGCAGCAAGCGGGACGAAGACGGGATCAAAGGCCAAAATGCAAAACGGGATGAATATGGTGATGTTGGTTTGCGCGGGTTTAGCGTCGCTCGCGTTCGGTGTTTTAGTGGGCCATGCATGCTGTAAAGGGCTCTTTCGACTGATGCGCGCGCATGCTCCGGCACGGGCAGCGCGAGGCGCGAAGGTGGAGTCGCCGATCGTTACTTCTATTTAAGGGCTTCGCTTCTATTGGAGGGCCCGCGCTAAAGCGCTTTGCCCTCTTGCTTTGCTCGCCCCTTCCCAGGGCTCCCAATATTCAAGGGCTTCGCGGTGAAGCCGCTCTCGCCCTCTTGCTTTGCTCGCGCCTTCCCAGCGCTCGCTCCGCAATTCAACCCTTCTCCTAATAGTGCAGGGTTACGCGGTGAAACCGCTCTCGCCCTCTTCCACCCCAGCAAGCACAGCTTGCTGGGGACCCCGGCTTGCTTTGCTCGCCCCTTCCCAGGGCTCCCAATATTTAAGGGCTTCGCGGTGAAGCCGCTCTCGCCCTCTTGCCGGTTCACCCGATCCAGGGCTCACCTGCAATTCACCCGCTCCGCAATTCACCGCCTTACCGCTTTTGCCGTTCGTGAAGACTGACAACTGAGAACTGACAACTGATTTCCGCGGTGAAGCCGCTCTCGCCCTCTCGCAGTTGAGCCCGATTTCAGGGGCTCACCCGCAATTCACCCACACCGCAATTCACGCTCTGGCGAGTCGGCAACCACGAATGGCCGCGAAGCGGGGTCCCCGGCAAGCTGTGCTTGCTGGGGTGAGAAGCGGCGCCTGCCTGGATGGCAAATCCCGGTGAAACCGCACTTCGCTCAGCGCCTCTACTGCTGTGGGGGCTGCTGTTGTTGCTGCTGCTGTTGTTGTTGCTGGGGCTGGGGCTGCGGCTGTTGCCCCTGCGGCTGTTGCTGTTGCTGCTCGCGCAGCTGCTGCAGTTGCTGGAACAATTCCTGCGGGCTCTTGACGGTCGGCGCGGTCGATGGATTCGATGGAGAGGGCTGCTCTCGCTGGTCTCTATCGCGATTCGGGTTTTGCATGGGTTCAGCCTGCTGTGGCGGCTGCTGCGCATCGTTGGCCGGCTGCTGGTCGTCGCTTTCGTCATTGGCCGGCGGAGGCGGGTTGGAAGGCGCCACGGAAGCCGCTAAATGACTGGCAGGCGAGAGGACGAGCTGGCGCGGGGCGCCGTTGGTCAAAACTCCGACCATCAAAACGTTGTAGGGTGTTCCGTTCAAGAGATCACTGACTACATCCTGCGGATCGCCTGGGCCGAATGTGCCAAAGACACGCTCATCGGTGCCCAAGCCTTGAACATCCATTCCGGTTTGCTGCGAGAGCTGATGAAGAATGTCACGCAGGCTGGAGTTGTCAGCGTGAATGGAGAGCGATTGTGGGGTGAACTGGATCGTGGCCGGTTGTGCCGGCTGCTGCAGCATAGAAGGCGGCAAAGCGGCGGTGGGTTGCGGTACGGGAGCGGCGGTTTGCGGCGCCGCGGGCGCAGGCACAGGTGCAGTCGCAGGCGCGGAGGTTTGTGGGACCGGGGGTGGAGGCACTTCTCCCGGCGGCATGGGCGGCCGCCGAAGTCTTCCCGGAAAGGCTTGTGCATCGAGCCGCTGGACGAGCGCCGGGACCGGGCTGGGAATGGGCAGAAGCAAAAACGCCAATCCGCCGCCGAGCATCATAGCTTTAGCGAAGTGCTTGAGGAGAAACATGGTCCCTACCTATGTATCCGGGAGGACATAAGTTGGTTCGCCCTCTCTATACTAGACTATCAGTGGCCGGGGAACGCTTGCCCAAGCCCGTGAAAACGGCAGGTGTTGTCCTATTGGAGTGGTACCAGTGCTCAGAAGGATAGGTTCTTCTCTTATGCCTCTGCTGTCGCGACGATATCCGCGCTTGCTCGTTCTTTTTGCCCTTGCCGCGCTTGTTGCGCCAGTGAAGAGCCTAGCCGTCTCCTGCACGATGCAGGCGCAGATGAAGGATGCCGCCCGCGACGATTTGAGCCAGGCCGCGAAAAAGCTTGCAGCCGCGGTCCAGGGAGGGAACGTCGCCGCGGCGCGCGCGTTGACGATCGCCGAGGTGGCGGCGCACTTCGACGCGATCGCAAACACCATCCAGCAGCTGGCCCCGAAGATCGCGGGTGCAACCATCACCATCGACTCACTCTACGGCCTCGATGCCTCCGATCTGAAGGCGGCGCAGCAGACACAGTTCTTTTGCGCTTCGAGCAATGCGGCTTTGCATGTGGAGGTCTCCATTTCTCAACTGCCTCCGGGCAAGTATGCGCTGGCCCTGGTGCATGCCACGGGAGTCCAGCAGCCGCAACAGATGGCATTTTTGCTGATGAACAATGGCTCGTCCTGGCAGCTGGCCGGCTTCTTCTCGCGGCCTCTGCTGATCGCGGGTCACGACAGCGTGTGGTACTGGACGCAGGCGCGGCAATTCACCCAGAAGCACCAGCAATGGAACGCATATTTCTTTTTGGCAACGGCCGCTTACCTCTCCTCTCCGGTCGATTTTCTGAGCAGCCCTAATTCTGAAAAGCTCGCGCAAGAGCAAGCGGCGTCGATGCCGCAAGGCTTGCCGGGAGTGCAGCCGCTGGTGCTGAAGGCGAATGGTCAAAACTATTCGATTACCGATCTGCACACGGATGGCTCGCTCGGCGGCCTGGATTTGGTGGTTCATTACACGGCAACGGATACCAGCGATCCGGTCGCGACCCGGGCCCGCAATCTGGACCTGATGAAGGCGATGTTGAGCGACCATCCGGAGTTGCGGGACGGATTTCATGGCTTGTGGGTCTTTGCCGATGCTCCATCGCAGCGGCCCTTCGGGATTGAGCAGCCAATGAGCGCGCTACATTGATTGCAGTCGGCCTCCGCCGCGGAAAACCGGCACTTGTTTCGCCCACTCTGCAAGCGATGGACACAGGATGCGTAGAGAATATCCCGAAGCGCCGATTGTGGGCGTGGGCGCGGTCGTGATCGATGGCGACAGGGTGTTGCTGGTGCGCCGCGGCAACCCGCCGCTGAAGGGCGAATGGTCGCTGCCTGGCGGCGCGCTCGAATTGGGCGAAACGCTCGAAGAGGGCGCGGTTCGCGAGGTGTTGGAGGAATCCGGGCTTGCCGTCGAGACGGTGGGCCTGGTCGAAGTGCTCGATCGGATCAACAAAGAAGAAGCGGGGAATCGCATCCTCTACCACTACGTTCTGGTGGATTTTTTGTGCCGCGTTGTGGGGGGAAAGCTCGAAGCCGCGAGCGATGTAGAGGACGCGCGTTGGGTGGAGCGGGAACAACTGAACTCCCATAGCGCCTATCGCCTGGCGCCGGTCACGGTCATGGTGATCGAGAAGGCATTCCGCATGGCGGGAGCGGCGGAACCAGGCCGCGCAGTCTGTGAACCCCACAGAACCTGAATAGAGCGCTTGCTCGCCGAAAGACGGCGGGGGTATACTCCGGCACGCCCTAATTCCCGCTTCCCGTTCAGGGGGCGCTTCGAAGCCGAGCTTCTCCTCCGAGGTTCTCTTATGCGAAAGTCTGGGATTTGTGCCCTCCTGGCGGCAATTCTGGCCGCTCCGCCTTTTCTTCATGCCGATTTCAGCTATCAGGAAAGTACTCAGATTACCGGGGGCTCGATACTCTCGATGATCAAGATGGCCGGAGTGTTTAGTTCGCAGGCGCGTAAAGTCACCGATCCGACGGTGACCAGCGTTTACCTCAAAGGCAATCGCATGGCGCGCGTCTCCGCGGACAGCATCGACTTGATCGACCTCGACAAGCGGACGATGACCCACGTCGATACGGTCAAGCATACGTATACGGTTGTGACCTTTGAGCAAATGGAAGAACAGCTTGCCCAGGCGCAGCGCGAAATGGAGCAGCAGCGGGCTGCTGCTCCGGCTGCGCCGGCGGCGAGCCCTGCTGCGCCTCCCAACAACGTTCAGGTGAGCTTTGACGTGCACGTACGCCAGACGGGCGTGGCGAAAGAGGTCAGCGGGCTGCAAAGTACGGAAGCCATTTTGACCATGATGATGAACGCGACAGACACCAACACGGCGCAGTCCGGGACCATGGCGGTCACCAACGACATGTGGCTTGTCCCCGAGATTCCGGGATACGCCGAGATGCGCGACTTCTCGGTGCGCATGGGCCAGCAGATGGGAGCGGTAGCTTCCGGTAGCGGCTTCGACATGAACAAGTTGTTGGGTTCGCAACAGGGCGCAAGCCAGGCGCTCAGCTCGCAGCCCGGCGCAAGCGAGGCAATGACGGGTCTGGTCGAGGAGATGCGGAAGATCCACGGCGTCCCCGTGCTGCAGGTGATGCGCATCGGCACCACCACAAATGGGCAGCCCTTGCCCGCCGCGTCGGAAGCTCCGCTGCCGCCCAGCTCCACACCACCGCCGCCGAGCGCGGGCGATGTTGCCAAGCAGGGCGCAAGTTCCGCCATCGCCAGCCGGTTAGGTGGCCTGGGAGGCTTTGGCGGGTTTGGGCGCAAAAACTCAACCCCACCGCCCCAGCCGGCTCCGGCGACAGATAGTCAAACGCCTCCGCCCACAAGCATTGTGCTGATGGAGTCGCAGACCCAATCGTCCAACTTCTCTTCAGGGCCGGTGGATGAAGCGCACTTCCAAATTCCGGCAGGGTACAAGCAGATTCAGCCCGCGACACCTCACGCACCGTGAGCTGGTTGGGAAGCCTGCTTTAGTCCGAAGAGTCCGGAGCGCCGGCCTCGCCCTTCCAGACATGGGCATCGGCTTGCGGCAGCCCCAGGCGCGCAAGCACCCGATAGACAAATTGCCTCGCCATTTCCGTGGTGTCCACCGGCTGGTTGTAAAAGGCGGGGATCACGGGGAAGATGACCGCGCCGGCCTCTGCGGCGAGAGTCATGTTACGAAGGTGAATTCTGTTGAAGGGTGTCTCGCGAACACAGAGGAGAAGAGGGCGGCCCTCTTTGAGGGTGACGTCGGCGGAGCGTTCGATCAGGTTGGACGCGAGGCCGTGGGCGACGCCCGCCAGAGTCCCCATGCTGCATGGGAGGATGATCATTCCATCCGATGGATAGCTGCCGCTCGCCGTTTGCGCGCCGATATCGTGCTCGGCGAGTTGCCGGATTTTTTGGGAGGGTTTGCCGAGCAGTTTTTCAACCAGATTATTGCGACCGGCGAGGTGCAGTTCTTCGGCGAGCACGCGGAGAGAGTTCTCCGAGGCGATGAAGTTGATTTGGCCGGCGCGGCCGTCGCGATCGAGCGCAAGAAGCATCTGCTGAGTGAGGATCGCGCCGCTGGCACCTGTCATGGCAAGGATGAGATTCCGGCAGGCGCGGGTTGGCATGTTCACGCCTGCGCCTCTTCTTGCTTGCCCAATCCGCAATCCCCCAATACCCGATTGAAGATTGTGTCGACATTCGCCAACTGCCGCCGGATATCGAAGCTCCTCTCGATCTTCGCCGGTGTCAGCCGCTTGCCGACCGCGCTATCGCCCTCAATCAGCTCGCGGAAGGAGAGATCGTCACGCCAAGCGCGCATGGCGTGCGATTGCACGAGCCGGTAGGCGTCTTCGCGGCTCATGCCGGCTTCGGCCAGGTCGAGCAGAACCTGGCCGGAGAAGATGAGTCCTCGCGTGCTTTCGAGGTTCCTGAGCATGCGCTCCGGATAGACCACCAACTTCTCAATGAGAAAGGTCGTCTTGGCAAGAAGATAATCCGTAAGGATGGTCGAGTCGGGAAAGATGACGCGCTCGACGGAAGAGTGCGAAATGTCGCGCTCATGCCAAAGGGCGACATTCTCGAAGGCTGCCTGCGCGTTGCCGCGCAGAACGCGCGCCAGGCCGCTGATCTGCTCCGCGTTCACGGGGTTCCGCTTGTGAGGCATGGCCGAAGATCCCTTTTGCTTTTCCGAGAAGAACTCCTCCGCTTCGCGCACTTCCGTGCGTTGCAGGTGACGGATCTCCAGCGCAATCTTGTCGAGTGTCGACGCGAGGATGGCAAGAGTGGCGATGTAATTGGCGTGCAGGTCGCGTTGGATCACCTGGGTGGCGATGGGGGCCGGCTTGAGACCAAGCTTTTGGCAGATGCGTTCTTCATGTTCCGGTTGAAGATGCCCAAAGGTGCCCACGGCGCCCGAGAGCTTGCCGACGCGCATCTCCTCGGCGGCCAGGTCGAAGCGGGTCAGGCCGCGCACGGCCTCCGCATGCCAATTGAGCAGCTTGAGGCCAAAGGTCGTGGGTTCGGCGTGTATTCCATGTGTCCGCCCTATGGTGGGCGTGTCCTTGAACTCGAGCGCGCGCTGCTTGAGGACGCGCGCCAAAGCCAGAATGCCTTCACGTATGAGGTTGGAGGCTTCCTTGATTTGCAGCGCCTGGGCGGTATCGACCACGTCGGTTGAGGTGAGGCCATAGTGGAGCCAGCGCGACTCCGGGCCGACCTTTTCGGCAACCGCCGTGGTGAAGGCGATGACGTCGTGCTTGACCTCAGCTTCGATTTCCTCGATGCGCGCGAGCGAGAAGTCTCCGCGCTCGCGGATGGCCTTGGCCGCCGCCCCGGGTATGATGCCGGCCTCGGCCAGCGTTTCCGAGGCTGCCGTTTCGACCGCCAGCCACATGCGGTATTTATTTTCATCGCTCCAAATGCGCCCCATTGCGGGACGGGTGTAACGAGCAATCAAGGAAAACCTCCAAAACTTACTGCAACTCATTATTCTAAAGGCTGTTATCAGCCGAGAGTTTCGCGGCGCCGCAAGGGTGCATCTTAAGAGGGGCTATCAATTTCAAGAGCCTCCTAAGCGCGAAGGCGGAGAAAGCAGAGAAAGCAGGACGGCGCATGCTGGACGACGACGAACTCATCACCATCGAAAGGTACATCAATCCGCTGGAAGCCGAGATGGCCAAGGGCCGTCTGGACTCGGCCGGCATTCCCAATTTTCTAGTGGGGGAAAACACCGCTCTACTTTATGGCACGGGACTGGGAGGGCTGCAACTCCAGGTCAGGCCGCGCGATGAGGAGGATGCGCGTGTGATTTTGAGCGATCCGGCTGAAGCTGGGGAGTGAGAGCAAACATCCGTCGTACGGTGGGTCTCGCTCCGAGATATATCGTGATACGATATAAATATGACGCTCCCTCCGCAGAGGCCTGGCGGCAGTGGACGCTCGCGCAAGAGTCCCGAGTTAACTACGGCCCAGGTCCGCCGGCTTTCCGAAATGCGCTATCAACTGCTTAAGTTTCTTCACTTTAGCCAGGACGCGGCCGAAAGGGCGGCAATCCGTCCGCAGCAGCATCAGCTCCTCCTGGCGGTCCATGGGATGCCGGAGAATGTGGAGCCGAGCATCGCCAATGTGGCACAGCGCATGCTGCTCAAGCACAACAGCGCGGTCGAGTTGGTCGACCGGACGATCGATCTGGGATATTTGCGCCGCACGCATGACCTGACCGATCACCGGCGCATTTTGCTGCGCCTGACGCCGGAGGGCGAACGGCTGCTGCGTTCATTAACGGAGCACCACCTAGACGAGTTGGAAGTGGCGGGTCCGCGGCTGATTGAATCCCTGCGCCTGGTGATTGGCGACGAGAGCACGGGCGGGATCGGCGAGGAACTCGCGCCTTCGGCGGCGAGCGAGGCCAAAAGGTGAGTGTACTGAAACGAAATCTTCCCAGACCTCGAGTGGCGGAGTTGGCGGATTTTACCGCGGACACGCGCATGTTGTTGCTGAGCGTTCTGGCGTTGGCCGTGGGGTTTGCCGGAGCCGCGCTGGCGTGGGCTCTGCTGCGCTTGATTTATGGCGTGACCAACTTGTTTTACTTTCACCGGCTGAGCTGGCAGTATGCTTCGCCGGGAGACAACCATCTGGGGTGGCTGGCGATCTTTGTTCCTGTGATCGGCGGGCTCTTGGTTGGAGTGGTCGCTCGCTTTGGCTCGAACAAGGTTCGCGGGCACGGAATTCCCGAGGCGCTCGAGGCGATCCTGATCCACGGCGCGCGCATTGAGCCGTCGATCGCGGTGCTCAAGCCGGTTGCCTCTGCGATCGCCATCGGGTCCGGCGGTCCCTTTGGGGCGGAAGGGCCAATTATCATGACGGCTGGCGCGGCTGGCTCGCTGTTGGGCCAGCTCTTCCGCTTGAGCGACGCGGAGCGGACGACCATGCTGGTAGCGGGAGCCTCGGCGGGCATGGCCGCGGTCTTTTCGACTCCGGTGGCCGCGATTCTGCTGGCCGTGGAGTTGATGCTCTTCGAGTGGCGGCCGCGCAGCCTGGTTCCGGTTGCCGTCGCGAGCGTGACGGCGGCGATGCTGCGGCGTTTCGCGCTGGGTCCGGGGCCGCTCTTTCCCATGCCGCTCATGCAGGGATCGCTCTCGGCCGAGGCCGCCATTTGCGCGCTGCCGTTGGGGGTGGTCTGCGGTGTAGCCGCCACGCTGCTCAGCCGCGCGGTTTATGCCAGTGAAGATCTCTTCGAACATTTGTCCATCCATTGGATGTGGTGGCCGGCCCTGGGCGGGATTGTCGTGGGCATCGGCGGCATGATTTTTCCCCATGCCTTGGGTACCGGTTATGACGTGATCGGGGGCTTCGTCGCCGGCAATATGGCCTGGAACGTGATCCTCGGCGTGCTTCTGGTCAAAAGCCTGATCTGGGCCTTCTCCTTAGGTTCCGGCACCTCGGGCGGCATCATGGCGCCATTGCTCATGGTTGGGGGAGCCATCGGGGCCGCTGCCTCTCCTTTTCTCCCCGCCCTGCAGGCGGGCGCGTGGCCATTGGTAGGGATGGCGGCGGTCTTCGGTGGCGCCATCGGCTGTCCGTTGACCGCGGCGATGATGAGCGTGGAGTTGACGCACAACTACGCTCTGCTGGTGCCCGCCTTGATTGGTGCCATAACGGCGCATGCGGTGACCTCTCTGATCCAGAAGCGGTCGATCCTGACCGAGAGGCTGGCCCGCCGTGGATACCACGTCAGCCGCGAATACGGCGTGGACCCCCTGGAAACGATGCGCGTTTCCGAAGTGATGCGCACCGGCATCATCGTGCTGCCGCCGGAGGCGCCAACCGAGACGGTTGAGAGTTGGCTCAAGCCAGGCGCGGAAGCCGCGTTTCGCAAGAAGAAGGGTCAAAAACTCTATCCCGTGGCGGCGGCGAATGGCGCCTTTCTGGGTGCGATCAGCCGCAGCGGACTCGACAAATTCATTCATAGTGCCGCGGTGGGCGAGGTGAATCGAACTCTTCCCTTCCGTAACGTTACGACGGTATATAGCGAGGCCACGCTGCGGAGTGTGGCTGAAACCATGGCGCGGGAACAGGAATACATCCTGCCCGTGGTTGAGAAGGGGAGTCAGAAAGTCATGGGTATGGTGCGGGTGGAGGATCTGCTCGCCGCTCGGGTTCGCGCCCATGACCGTGAGAACAAACAGCTGCGCGTCCAGTGGCTGCGCAACCCCTTGGTTCGTGTCCAGAGGATGGAAATGACCGCGGGTGGCGGGGTCCTGCGCGGACGGCGGGGCGCGGCTTCGCCGCCAAAACCGGAATGAGCGAGAGCAAACCGCAGATCCCCTTCGGCTGCGCTCAGGGCAGGCTCTCGACTGCGCTCGGGATGACAAGTTGGGGGTGAATTGCGGCGTGGGTGAATTGCCGGTGAGCCCCTGGAAACCGGGCTCACCGGCAAGAGGGCGAGAGCAGCTTCACCGCGAAGCCCTGAAATAATTAGTCGCGGCGAGCGAGAAAGAAGCTGCGCAAGAGCTCTCCGCTTTCTTCAGCAAGAATCCCATGGGTGACGGCCATCCGGTGGTTGAGTCGAGGATGGTTCAAGACTTCGACGACGGAGTGGACCGCGCCGGCTTTGGGATCGGCCGCGGCGTAGACCAGTCTGCCGAGACGGGCATGGATCATGGCTCCGGCGCACATGGCGCAAGGTTCAAGGGTAGCGTAGAGCGCGCAGCCGGTGAGCCGGTAGCTGCCCACAGCGTGTGCCGCGGCGCGGAGAGCGACGATCTCGGCGTGCGCCGTGGGATCGAGATCGCGCAGCATGCGATTCTGGCCGCGGCCGGCGATGGTCCCTTCCGGTGCCACGACAATGGCGCCGATGGGGACTTCTCCCGCCGCTGCCGCGCCGCGCGCCTCCTCGAGAGCCAAGCCCATGAGTTCCATCTCTGTCATCGCAAGATCAAGATACAGCGAATAACAGCCTCTACTCCGCGGGCTGCTGTTGCGTCATGCAATGCAGTGTGCCGAGACCCCAGACGAGGTCTCCGCAGTGAATGCCGGCGACCTGGCGGCCGGGGAAAAGCTCCGCTATGGCGTTGAGGGCCTTGCGATCGTTCGGGTCGTTGAAGGTGGGCACGAGCACCCGGCCGTTGGCAATGTAGAAATTGGCGTAGCTCGCGGGCAGCCGCTGACCTTGAAAGACCACGGGAGCGGGCATGGGCAGCTCGACGATTCGGTAGGGTTCGCCCTCAAGATTGCGCGCTGCGCGCAGGCGCTCGAGGTTCTCCGCGAGCGGCAAGTGATTGTCATCGTCCGTGTTGGGCTCAGTGACGGTGACGATCGTATCCGGAGCCACGAAGCGGGTGATGTCATCGACGTGGCCGTGGGTGTCGTCCCCGGCGATGCCGCGGTTCATCCAGAGGACCTGGTCGATGCCCAGGTAATCATGGAAGATGCGCTCGAGACCCTCGCGGTCGAGGCCAGGGTTGCGCTGCTGCGCATCGCTCAAGAGACACTCTTCCGTGGTGATGAGGGTTCCGGCGCCGTTGACGTCGATGCTGCCGCCTTCGAGCACCACCGGATGAAGCCGGCCGTCGAAAGTGACGGACGACGTCCAAACGGGCAAGCCGAGAAATTCCGCAACCCTAGTGGGAACCCGGTCGTCGTCTTGCCAGTTGTCGTACTTTGCCCAGGCGTTGAACTTCCAATCGGTGATGGCGAGGGGGGATGCCGGTTTGTCATCACCGGCTGCAATCGACCGCGATTGGGCAGGCTTTTTAACGAATATGGGGCCCGAGTCCCGGGTCCAGATCCGGTTCGTCGGCCAGAGATGAAAATGCACGGGGTCGAGCCGGCATCCTGCGCGCGCCAATTGTCCCTCCGCGCGTTTTTGCATGGCGAGGTCATCGGCAAGGATGTGGACCTCTTCCCCCTGGGAGAGATGGCGGACGATCGCGCAGAATACCCACGGGATGGGCTGGAATTTGCCCGGCCAATCGGCTGGGTTGTGCGGCCAGGCGAGCCAGGTTGCCGCGTGAGGCTCCCATTCGGCGGGCATGCGATAGCCCAAGCTCGATGGAGTTTGCGTGCCATCAAGGCGCATCATTTTCGGGGTGCGTTCCCCGGCGGGCTTTCGTCGAGAAAGCGCTCGACAATAGGGGCGTAAGAATCGATACGGCGGTCGCGCAGAAAGGGCCAGTTGCGGCGCGTATCCTCGAGATGCTTGAGGTCGACTTCGCCAATCAGGATCTCCTCCCGATCGTGTGAGGCTTGGGCGATCAGGCGGCCGAAGGGGTCCGCGAGGAAGGATCCGCCCCAGAACTCGAGTCCGGCGCCGGTTGCCCGGTTGCCGCGTATGTCTCCATATTCCATTCCGACGCGATTGACGGCCGCGACATAGACGCCATTGGCGATGGCGTGGGCGCGCTGGATGATTTGCCAAGCCTCGTATTGCGCGCTGCCGTACTGCTGCTTTTCCGCCGGGTGCCAACCGATAGCGGTCGGATAAAAAAGCAGACTGGCTCCCTCGAGAGCAGTGATGCGAGCAGCTTCCGGATACCACTGATCCCAGCAAACGAGTGTGCCGATCCGTCCGGCGGAGGTGTCGAGGGCGCGAAAGCCCAGATCCCCGGGCGCGAAATAAAACTTCTCATAGTAAAGCGGGTCGTCGGGAATATGCATTTTGCGATAGATCCCGGCGAGCGCTCCGTCGCTGTCCAGGATGGCGGCGGTGTTGTGGTAGAGACCGGCGGCGCGGCGCTCAAAGAGGGAAGCGACGACGACGACTCCCTCCTCGCGCGCTACTGAAGAGAGCCGCTCCGTGCTGGGACCCGGAATGGGCTCCGCAAGGTCGAAGAGCTCCGGGTCTTCGCGCTGGCAGAAGTATTGGGCGCGAAAGAGCTCCGGCAGGCAGACGACATTTGCGCCTAGGCGTGCTGCCTCGCGCACCCGCTCGGCCGCCTTTTCGAGATTGGCGTCCGGGTCCGGCCCGCAGGCCATCTGGACCAGGCCGACGCGGTAATTTCCCTTTTCCGCCCTCTCCACCATGATTCTTGGACGCTTTCTCTTTCGCGCCGTTCCCGTTATTCGAAGATCAGGATCGCCGCGGCAATGGTTGTCGTCCACAGGCCGCGCTTGTCGCCAATCGCCGATTGGGTGACGTTCGCGGTGCGGACAATCTTGTTCGAGATGCGGTAGATCTCTTTTTTCTCATCCCAGCTTTTATCCGGGTCGAATTCCACGTTGAGCGTGGTGGCGAGCATCTCGGCCGCCAACTCCTCGGCATATTCGCCGGCCTGGTCCTCGGATTCTCCGAAGCTGTGATGCTCGCTCAGGTACCCATAGGTATTTCTGTCGGAGGGAATGGCGACACCGATGCTCGAGGCAACGAGGCGATGCGGTTCGCGGCTGGAGTTCTCCGCGACGACTGCGAAGACAACTTCTCCCGGGGAAAGATATTTAAGACCTTCCTTGCGGGTAATGAGTTTCGCCTGGGGAGGAAAAATGGAAGATACCCGAACCAGGTTCTGGGCTGCGATGCCGGCGTCCCGGAGAGCGAGTTCGAAAGAGGTCAAGCGTTCCTTGTGTTTCCCGACGCCTTTGGTGAAAAACAAACGTTTCGGGACCATGCTTTTGGCCAATTCACAATCCTCCAATTGCAGAAAGTACGGGCCGCTCGGGAGCGGCGCCTTCTCGAAACTAACACAGAGGACGTGCGTTGGGGGGGACTGACAGGCGGTGGAAGAACTCCCGGTTGAGGATTCGTTCGATGAATTCTGGATTGGCTCGTTAAAGTTATGGTTCGGTTCGATGAATTCATGGACCAATTCGATGAATTCGCGTGTTCATTTCGATAAATTCGATGAGGGCAACGCCCAAAGCGTTTGGGCGTCGCTGCCTCGGGCCCGGCTTTCGGCAACCACTGAGAAGGCCATGGACCATCCCCCATTTGTGGGAGTAGCCACATGGCATGGAAGTGCCATGTGCCAAAAAGGGCCTCTTCGATAATTTGGAAGAGTCCTTCAATCGGGCCCGCGGCACTGTCTCAGTGCGCGATGCATATCTCAGTTACGAATTCGGCCATTGTCGCCTCCATGCGCCCATCTTCCTTAGGTTTTCAGATTCAGGAGTTTTGCTTATGCTTGCTTTCCCCTCAGTCCATCTTTCGAAGAGCGCGGTTCTCGCGATTGGCGCTCTGGCTGCCTTAGCGGCTGTCCCGGCGGCTCAAGCGGCGGACACCTTCGATGCCCAGATCCCGTTTAGCTTCAGCTCGCTGACGCTGGTGACTCCAACTGGTGTCGCGGTTGCTGCCAATGGCACGGTTTACATCGCGGATCCAGGGTTAGGCAGCGTGGTACAGATTGTGCCCACAACCGGGACGGTCACAGGAGCGGCGGAGGGAGCAGCGTCGCTCGCTGCGACGGCCACGAAGCTCACGACAGGGTTGACGGTTCCCGCCGCGGTCGCGGTGGATTCGAATGGGAATTTATATGCCGCCGATGCCACGGACCACAAAGTGATTAAGCTGCCGGTGGGCAGCTCGACGCCAGTGACCATTACCTATCCGGGCACTGAAAATCCTACCGCACTGGCCGTCGATCCCAACAACAACCTGTATATCGCCGATGAGACCCAACATGCGATCTACAAGGTTCTAAGCGGCGCAACTACGGGGACGAAACTGACAATTACTCTTCCCGGGGCAGCGACGTTGGAGCCTGTCGGGCTGGCGGCGGATATCGCGGGCGATGTCTACATCGCGAATCACAACAATATCGTTTATGAATACACCGCAAGCACAGGCAACACGGCGGTTTTCTTGCAGACGCCTGGCGCCGGCGCTTGGAAGTTTTCGGGGACGGCCGCGAAATATCCTATTGGCATGGGATTTGATCCAGCAGGAAACCTGTATGTCATGGACAGCGGATCGGGCAATCTGATTGAGATTACCCCTTTGGCGGCGGCCAACTACCAGCTTCCTCTTTCGTCCAGCGTGACCGCGTACGGCTTGGCGGTCAGCTCCATCGGCAATCTCTATATTTCGGATTTCGCCGGAAAGACTGGCGACGAGGTTTTCTACAACAACAATCCATTCAACTTCGGCCCGCTCCCGGCGGGCACCAACAGTCCCGCGGTGACGGTGAATTTCCTATTCAGCACGGCCCCGACCAGCCCCGTTATTTACCAGAGCATGCAAGGGGGCATCACGACGGAGTTTTCTTCCACCGAGAGCGCGACCTATATCACTAATCACTGCGACACCTCATGCTCGCTCCCCTTCTATGTGAACTACTCTTCAAGCTATTCGGGAACGCGAAACGGAGTGGTCGGCCTTACCGACAATAACCACGACCTCTTGACCGTCCCGAACACGGGCATCAGCGAGGCCAGCGCCTTGGCGCTCTACCCAGGGACGCAGTCGATCCTGTCACAGGCAACCAGGACACTCTATGAGCCCCAGGGTCTGGCGGTGACCGGCAACAACGGAACGCTTTTTGTGGCGGACGAGGGCCAACTCTTGAGCGGAGGCACCGTTACCTACACGCACGGCGCTGTTTGGGAATACCCCGTGACGGCTGGCTTCCCAGTCGGCACTGCAACCAAAGTGGGGAGTTTCACCACTCCGGATGCGCTGGCGTTGGATAAGGCGGGCAACCTCTATGTAGCGGACTACGGTGGCAGTAACGGCACGACGCCCTCGGTGACAAAGATGCCGGTAAGCACCTCGTCAGCCGGCAATGCCTGGACCGGGTTCGGAACCCCCTTGACCATTACCGGAACTGCTGCGCTGAATCATCCCATGGCGCTCGCATTTGATCCATGGGGCAACCTCTACATCGGAGACATGGGATCCGCCGGCGTAGACGCGACCGCGTCCACGCCCGGATACATCGTCGAAGTACCGGCAGACGGCGGTCCGGCTGTGAAGCTGCTCTACTCGGTGGGCGGCGTTCCCATCGTCTTTCCCGACGCCTTAGCCTTCGACTCATATGGCAATCTTTACATCGCGGACGGCGGCGACGGCAACACGGACCAGGGAGGCGTGGATGTTGTTCCGGTCGGTTCCAGCACGCCGACCGCAATCTCCTTTACCTCCTTGTCTACCCCGCTGAACGAGCCTTCGGGTTTGGGCTTTGACGCTGCCAACGACCTGTATGTCCTGGACGGCTTCAACCAGCGCGTGCTGGTTGTGCCCATGAGTTTTCCTGGCGGTGTACCGACGCCCAGCACCGATATCAGTCTGCTCGGTCAAGGCAATAGCGGCCTTTCGACCGTGGTCACCCCAAGCAATCTGGTGGTTTGGCCGGGAGGCCAGTCCATCACCGTTGCCGATATCGGGTACCAACCGGCAAGCGGGACGGGCAGTCCGACGCAGGTGCTTACGCTGCAGGCTGTTAACGAGTCGGGAGCAGACGTCAGCGCGGGCCCGGTTTCCTATACCGGAATCGATGTTGGCAATGAGGAAATCCACTTTGTGACTCCTGGCAACACCAACTCGGCCAACTTCGCTCTCTCAGAGTGCGGACTTAGCGGGACTACGCTCGCGATTGGCGCAACGACGGACTGCACTCCTACCGTCACCTTCATAGGGACAACGGCAGGAGAGCAAGAAACAACCATCACCCTCAACGGCACAGCAGCCACCGATTACTCCGCGCTGGGAAACACGATCACGGTGACTGGGGAGGTTAGCGAGCCGGTCGCCGGCTTGGCGGCGCCCACGATTTCTTTCACGCCAACTAACACTGCAACGCTCTCGAATACCGGAAACCTGCCGCTCGCCATCAGCAATATCCAAGTGAGTGGGGACGCCACTCGCGCCACCGGCGGTACCTGCCCCTTAACCTCTGGCACCCTGGCAGCCAATTCAAGCTGCACAATCAACTTCACAATCAATGGCATCTTCTCGACCGGAACCGTCACTGTGACCGATAACTCCGGCAATGTGTTGGGATCGCAACAGACGGCTTCGACCTTCTACTTGTTCAGCTTCGGTTTCGCAGTCCCGGCGGGTGGAGTGGGGGGTATTGGATCGGGGTTCAACGCTCTGACTCTTCCGGCCGCCGACATCCCGCGCAACCTGCTCAACGAGAGCACCTCGACGCCTTCAAATACGTTGAGCCAATCCACCAAAAAGAAGGGCGGCAAGAAGGGCAATTAGTAAAGACCGACAAGCTCCCAGCAGAACCGAATGGGCCAAGCCTGCCAAGGCTTGGCCCATTCTTATGCGTATTTGTTGGCGCACCCTACATTACTTCGGTGACCTCGGTCGACTCATTGAAAAAAGCGATGGGGCATCCCCCGTTCGGGGGAGGAGTCGCATGGGAAAGTGCCATGTGCCGAATCGAGTTCATTCATTAGCCTAAAGGCGTCCTGCAGTCCGGCGCACAGCACCTTCGCGACTGGATGCAGACTTGGTTGCTTGAGCATTTCTTTGAGGAGCAATGCTGTTCATTCGGGCACTGCTGCCTCTATTCCAATCTTTCTTGGACTTCAGTTTTCGGAGCTTCGCATATGTTTGTTGTCCCCCATTGCTATCTCTCGAAGAGGGCTGTTCTGGCTCTTAGCGTTTTCGCTGCCTTGGCGGCTGTCCCGGCTGCACGGGGGCAGAATACCTACGATGCGCAGATCCCATTCAGCTTCAGCTCGCTGACGCTGGTGACTCCAACTGGTGTCGCGGTTGCTGCCAATGGCACGGTTTACATCGCGGATCCGGGGCTAGGCAGCGTGGTACAGATTGTGCCCACAACTGGATTGGTCACAGGAGCGGCGGAGGGAGCAGCGTCGCTCGCTGCGACGGCCACGAAGCTCACGACAGGGTTGACGGCTCCCACCGCTGTCGCGGTGGACTCGAAGGGGAATCTATATGTGGCCGATGCCACCGATGGCAAAGTAGTCGAGCTGCCTGCACCGGTGACCAGCTCGACGCCGGTCACGATCACCTATCCCGGAACTGAGACTCCTACCGCGCTGGCCGTCGATCCCAACAACAACCTGTATATCGCCGATGAGACCCAACATGCGATCTACAAGGTTCTAAGCGGCGCAACTACGGGGACGAAACTGACGATTACTCTTCCCACGGGAACGTTGGAGCCTGTCGGGCTGGCGGCGGATATCGCGGGCGATGTCTACTTCGCCGATCACAACAATACGGTTTATGAATACACCGCAAGCACAGGCACCACGGCGGTTTTCTTGAAGACGCCTGGCGCCGGCGCTTGGAAGTTTTCGGGCACGGACGCGAAATATCCTATCGGCATGGGACTTGATCCAGCCGGAGACTTGTATGTCATGGACAGTGGATCTGGCAATTTGATCGAAGTAACCTCGAGCACAAACTACCTGCTCCCTATTTCGTCTAGCGTGACTCCGGACGGCTTGGCGGTCAGCTCCATCGGCAATCTCTATATCTCGGATGACGCCGGAAATGCCGCCGACGAGGTCTTCTACAACAACAATCCATTCAACTTCGGCCCGGTCATGGCGGGCGCCGATAGTCCGGCGGTGACGGTAAACTTCTATTTCACGACTCACGAGCCGGCAATAGCAATTTACCAAAGCATCCAGGGAGACATCACAACGGAGTTCAATACCTCAAGCCCTAATTGCACGGGGGATAAGGATTCCCTATGCTCGATGGCCTTCTATGTGGACTATTCTTCAGCATTGCCGGGAACGCGTATTGGAGAGGTGGGTCTCACCGACGCCCACGGCGATATCCTGGCCGTACCGAACATAGGTATCGACCTCGCCGGCGCCCTGGCGCTCTACCCGGGAACCCAGGTCGAACTGCCGACCACGGAGACGCTCTATGAGCCTCAGGGGCTGGCGGTGACCGGGAATGACGGGAAGCTATTTATCGCCGATGAGGGCGAGTATCTTCCCAAACAAACGCCCGACTACAAGCACGGCGCTGTTTGGGAATATACGATAACCGCCGGCGCTCCAGCCGGCACCCCGACAAAGGTGGGAACCTTTGCGACTCCGGACGCGGTGGCGCTGGATGCCGTGGGGGATCTCTATGTCGCCGATTATAGCGGCACTGTGACCGAGATACCGGTGAGCTACAGCTCGACGAAGGGCAATAGGTGGACGGGCAGCGGAACGGCTCTGTCGCTTACCGGCGCAGCGGCGCTGACCCATCCGATGGCGCTCGCGTTCGATCCTTCGGGCAATCTCTATATTGGAGATATGGGCCCGGCGGGCGTGGGCGCAACTGCGTCGAATCCTGGATACATCGTC
This sequence comes from uncultured Acidobacteriaceae bacterium, assembly GCA_963746665.1. Classification (GTDB taxonomy): domain Bacteria; phylum Acidobacteriota; class Terriglobia; order Terriglobales; family Acidobacteriaceae; genus PALSA-350. The sequence continues at coordinate 346,887 of CAVVBW010000005.1, forward strand.
GAGGTGCCGGCGAATGGCGGCCCCGCGGTCCGGCTTAACTACACGGTAGGCGGCGTTCCCATCGTCTTCCCAGAGGCTCTGACCGCCGACTCGCATGGCAACCTCTATATCGCGGACGCCGGCGACGGCGACACGGACCAGGGAGGCGTGGATGTCGTACCGGTGGCAACCGGCACGGCGAGCACAATTTCCTTCGGCGCCGTCGCGCCGCTTAGCCAACCTTCGGGGTTGAGCTTCGACGCGGCAAACGACTTATATGTTTTGGACGGGTTTAACCAGCGCGTGCTAGTTGTGCCCATCACCTTCGCCGGCACTGTGCCAACGGCGGATACTGGCGGCATTACCCTGCTGGGTAAAGGGGTGAGCGGTATTACCTCGGCGATCGTCACTCCAAGCAATCTGGTGGTTTGGCCGGGAGGACAGTACATTACCATCACCGACCTCGGATTCACACCCACAACCGGGACGGCCAATCCCGTGCAGGTACTTACGCTTCAGTCTGTGAACGCATCGGTTGGCGCCAGTTCCGGCTCTGCTTCCGTGACAGGCGTCAACGTGGGCAGTGAGGAGATAACCTTTGCCGCCCCCGGCAGCACGGGGAATACCGATTTCGTATTGTCAGGCTGCGGAAGCACAAGTGGGAGCACGCTTGCGACGGGCATTACGGCCGATTGCACAACCACGATCACTTACACACCAAGCGGAAATGCAAATCTGACCGATATCTTCACTTTGAATGGGAACACGGCATTGGACGGTTCCGCTCTGGGAAATCAGATCGCTGTTTCAGGCGTGTCGGAAGAGCCTCTTGGCGTATGGAGCGGAGGCGGTCAACAGACTTCTCAGTTCGGAGCGACAGTCACGCTCACGAATACGGGAATCCTGCCACTCAATATCGCCGCGGTTGGCTCTACGAATGGGTCCTTGGGAGGCGTGACGGATCTCACCGGGACTTGCACGCTCCTCCCCAGTTTGAACCAGAATCAATCCTGCACGGTCACCTTTACGTTCACCGCCGAGAATGACAATGCCACTATCTTTGTCACCGACAACAGCGGGGGAACCGAAGTTGTCCAGTCGGTTGTTGTGACTTTCGGGAGCGATCCATACGGGACGGCGGCGACTCCGGCCTTGGAGCTTCCGCGCAACCTGCTCAATCGGAGCACGTCGAAATAGCTCGAATGATCCAAACGCGTCGAGCGATTCGACTAAGGGGAAAGGCGGCAAGAAGTTCCATCAGTAGGGAAGTAGATTGACTGGCGGTGACAGAAAACAAACAGGGCCAAGCCTGTCTGGCTTGGCCCTGTTTCGTTGTGATCTGCGAGGAGTGGCTTCAAGGCGGTTGAATGCCCGCCTATTTCGTCCCCTCCAGAGTCAGCTTTTGGACCCGCCAATTCAATAGCTCGGCGACATAGATCTCGTTCGCGGAAGGGCAGGCGATCTCGTGAACCCATCCGAACTCGCCGGCCAGGCGGCCAGTATGCCCGATCACCCCAAGCACTTTGCCGTCCAAAGTCAGTTTGTAGATGCGGCCCGGATAGGCATCCGCCATGAAGAGAACCTGGTTCGGCCCCGGAGTAATGCAGATGGCCCAGGGAGCTCCGTTGCCGTTGGTCCCTCCCGCAGATCCCTCTTGCGGCATGTTGCCCATCCATGGATGGATGCTGTGATCGTAGGGCACGTTGACATGGATCTCACGGAGGTATTTGCCATCTCCGTCAAAGACCTGGATGCGGGTGTTGCCGCGGTCAGCTACATAGACGTTTCCCTGATCATCGGTCGCGATGCTATGGGGCGTGTTGAGTTGCCCGGGACCGGTTCCCGGTTCTCCCCAGGATTTGACCCAGTTGCCATCCTTGTCCACTTTAGCCACGCGCGAGTTGATGTAACCGTCGCTGATGTATGTGTTGCCAGCCGCATCCCATGCGACGTCAGTGACCTGCCGAAACTGCCCGTCAACGGGCGGCCGTGGTGGACGCACATGCTTGATAGGCCCCGTTCCTTCATCGGACGCCTCCTGCTTGCGGCCAAACAGCATCACCACCCGTCCCTCGGGGTTGAACTTGACGACCATGTCCGTCCCTTTATCGGTAACCCAGATGTTGTCCTGCTTGTCGACCCTCACCGCATGCGCAAAACCCCACGCGTATAGATTGTGGCCAATCTCACGCAGATATTTCCCATTGGCGTCGAACTCGAGAAGCTGCGCGGCGGTCGCTCCGTATGCCGGACCGGTGGAATTGCCTCGCGATAGAACGAAAATGTGCCCTTTGGAGTTGACCGCTACTCCCGATGCTTCGCCGAGGTAGAGATCCGGAGGAAGCTTGAGGAAGTTTATGTCGGCCCGGACCTTGATCTCCGGCGCCGACTGTTGATTAGCTAGTGATTCTTGAGCGTTGGAAGCTGCCGGTAGAGACACCAGCAGAAATACGGACACGGCGAGCGCCTGCATCTTCATTTTAGCCCCCTCATACTACACAAGAATTTACGTCTCCATAGATCGACGGGAGCTACTATATACGGAATTCATCGCAGCCCGGTATCGAATTCGATAGACACCAGGTGGAGCGTATTGCGGCACAATGGATGGTATGGCTTACCCGGTCAGAGTGGAATACGCGGACGCGCGTAAGATGCGCCAACGCAACACGCGGCGATACCGCGTGGCGCACCTGCCGATCTGGATATGGGTGTTTTTCCTGGCGCCCGGCCCCCTGACTTTCGATCTCTTCGCGCGCGGGGGCAGCAGGAAAAATCTTGCCTGGTTACTTGCGGTGATCGTGGCCGCGGCCGTGGCGGGGTACTTTGGCCAACTTCCAGGATGCGAGCCGCAACCCTATATCCTGCGCTTTACCGAAGACAAGCGGAACCCGCTCTACCGCAGGATTTGCTATAGCTTTGCATGGAATGCTGTCATTAGCTTCGCCTTGTTGAACCTGTCCGGGCTGGTCATCGCGGTGGCCACGGGCACATGGTTTATGCGACAGCTCTATATGAGAGCTTATTTTCCCCTTGCGGCGGCGGTGCTGCTGCTGGGCGCCCTAGGTGTTTTGCCCCGAGTCGGGCGCTCGACCAAGGGAGAGGGAATCGAGCGCCGCTACTTCTATGGCGCCGTATGGTCGGTGACCATCGCGCAGGCGGTCCTCTTTTTACTTTGGAAGACGCTACCGCAGAATGCAGTGACCAACGAAGTCAAATTGGTGGTCTATGCGCTGGTCTTGCTGCTGGTAGGCATCGCCGCGGCACTCGGGCTCTTGCCGCGCACGCGGCCCATCGTTCCGGGTGAGTGGATCGTAGCCGACTAGCAGGCTGCGGAAAAATGCGCCGAAGCAGCGAGCGGGCGAGCTCGACTTCGCATAGATGAGAAAACTTCTTTATCCTTAATGAGGAGGGTTCTCGAGAAAGGAGGGAGTTCATCCCATGTGGATCGTCCGAATCGCGCTGACGCGGCCCTACACGTTTATCGTTCTGGCGCTCCTGATCCTCTGTTTGAGCCCCCTGGTCATTCTCCGCACCCCTGCGGATATTTTCCCCGCCATCGACATTCCCGTGATCGCCGTTACTTGGAGCTACACCGGGCTGAATCCGGAGGAGATGGAAGGCCGGTTGACCACGCCCTTTGAAAAGTCTCTCAGTTGGTCGGTCGACAATGTCGAGCACTCACAGGCCACCACGTATGACGGCGAGGGAGTGATCAAAATCTTTCTCCAGCCGCACTCGAGCGTGGACACGGCCAATGCTCAGGTCACCGCGGTATCGCAGTTTATGCTCCGGCAGATGCCCCAGGGAACGCAACCCCCGCAGATCATCGATTTCAGCGCTTCGAGCGTGCCGGTCCTGCAGCTTGGCATCTCGGGAAAGGGCCTTTCCGAGCAGCAACTGAACGATTACGCGAAGAATGTGATCGAGCCGCAATTGTCGACGGTTCACGGCATCGTTCTACCCAATCCATACGGCGGCAAACAGGTCGCGGTGATGGTCAATCTGAATCCCAACCTGATGCAATCGAAGGGCATCGCGCCTCAGGACATCCTCAACGCGCTCGCTCAACAGAACCTGGTCCTGCCTTCCGGAACCGCCAAGATCGGGGGGACGGAGTATGACGTTCACCTTAACGGCGCTCCGCGCACTGTCGCCGAGCTCAACAATCTTCCCGTCCGTCAGGTGGGCAATTCCACCATCTACCTGCGGGACGTAGCCACCGTCAGCAACGGCTTTTCAGTACAGACCAACATTGTGCGGGAAGATGGCCGGCGCGGCGTGCTCATGAACGTGCTCAAGGCGGGAAACGCATCCACGCTGGACGTGGTCAAGGGCGTGCTCGACAGCCTTCCGCGACTGCAAACGCTGCTTCCACCCAATGTGAAGATTTCACCCCTCTTCGACCAATCGATTTTCGTGCGCGGAGCGATCGATGGCGTGCTTCGTGAGGCGGTCATTGCCGCGACCCTCACCGGCTTGATGATTCTTATATTTCTGGGAAGCTGGCGCAGCACGCTGATCATCGCCATTTCCATTCCGCTCTCTATCCTGACGTCGGTCATTGTGCTCAGCTTTCTGGGCGAGACGATCAACATCATGACCCTAGGCGGTCTCGCGCTGGCGGTCGGAATCCTGGTCGACGACGCCACGGTGACCATTGAGAATATCGAGCGATACCTCGAGGACGGACATCCGCTTGAAGACTCCATTTTCCAAGGCGCGGCGCAGATCGCGGTGCCGGCGCTGGTCTCGACGCTCTCCATCTGCGTCGTGTTCCTGCCCATGTTCCTGCTCTCGGGAGTGGCTCGCTACCTGTTTGTCCCTCTGGCGGAGGCGGTGGTCTTCGCCATGCTCGCCTCCTACTTCTTCTCGCGAACCCTGGTTCCGACCTTGGCGATGTACATGCTCCGGCTGCACGACCGGCACGCGCAACCGCGCAATATCTTCGCCCGCTTCCAGCGTTTGTTTGAAAGCGGCTTCGATCACATGCGGAACGGTTACCGGAGGCTGCTCACCGGGCTGGTCGCGAGGCGGAACCTCTTCATACCGGTCTTTCTCGGCGTTTGCGCCTGTGCCCTCCTGCTCATCCCCTGGTTGGGCCAGGACTTCTTCCCCAACACCGATAGCGGAGAATTCATCCTGCACATTCGCGGCCCGATCGGCACGCGGATCGAGGACACAGCCCAGCTGTGCGATCTGGTCGAGGATGCGATTCGCAAGCAGATTCCTCCGCGGGAGCTTTCCCATATTCTCGATAACATCGGTCTGCCCAACAGCGGCATCAACACCATGCATATGATCTCCGGGACCATCGGGGCGAGCGACGCCGATATCATGGTTTCCCTCAACCGGAATCATCAGCCCACGGCTGACTATGTTCGCGAACTGCGGCGGCGCCTGCCGGTCGAATTTCCCGGAACGACTTTCTATTTCCTTCCCGCCGATATCGTTACGCAGATTCTCAACTTCGGGCTGCCGGCCCCAATCGATGTCCAGATCGAGGGCGACGATGTTGTCGCCAGCCATAAAATCGCCGTTCATATGATGGACCAGATGCGCTCCATCCCCGGCCTCGAGGACTTGCGCGTCCAAGAGCCCCTCGACTATCCCACTCTCGATGTGAACGTGAACCGGACCCTGGCGGAACAAGGGGGCTACACCGAGAACAATGTTGCAACAAGCGTTCTCAACTCGCTCAGCGGCAGCGGTCAAGTTACGCCGATGTTTTTTCTAAACTTCAACAATGACGTCAACTATTCGATCATCGCGCAAACGCCCCAGTATCGCATCCAGTCGATCCAGGACCTGCGGAACATTCCCATCACCGGGGCGGGCAAGGCGGCGTCGACGGAGATCCTGGGCGACCTGGCCTCGATTCGCCGCTCCGACGAGATGGCGACGGTCTCGCAATACAATACGCGCCGGGTCATCGATATCTACGGGTCGCCTCAGGATCGGGACCTGGGCGCGATCAGCCGCGATGTGAACCGGGTGGTCGAAGAGAATGAGAAATCCCTGCCCCGCGGCACCTATATCACCGTACGCGGCCAGGTACAGACGATGCACAACTCCTACCGGGAACTGCTGACCGGGATCGCCTTCGCAATCGCGTTGGTGTACATGCTGATCGTGGTCAACTTCCAATCCTGGCTCGATCCTTTTATCATCATTACTGCGCTACCCGCGGCGCTGGCCGGGATCGTTCTCTTTCTCTTCTTCACCCACACCACTCTGAGCGTCCCGGCGCTGATGGGAGCGATCATGTGCATGGGGGTCGGGACGGCCAACAGCATCCTTGTCGTCTCCTTCGCCAAAGAGCGGCTGCACCATCACGGCGATGCGGTTCTGGCCGCTATCGAGGCCGGCGTCACGCGTCTTCGCCCGGTTCTGATGACAGCCCTCGCCATGATCATGGGCATGATCCCGATGGCTCTTGGAATGGGCGACGGCGGCGAGCAGAACGCTCCGCTTGGCCGTGCGGTGATCGGCGGCCTGTTGTGCGCCACGGTCGCGACTCTGGTTTTCGTTCCAGCGGTTTTTGCATTGCTTCATGGCAGACGTTCCCGGGGCGGCGCGGAGTCGCTCATAGCGGAAGAAGATCGCAGGGTGCATGCGTAGAGACTGTCATTGAGAGCCTTTTGGAGAGCCTTTTGCAGGGAGATTGAATGACCACGATAGGAACCCAGGATCCGGGTCTCGAAAATCCGCAGCATGCCGCTCCAGCGCCGGCCGGGCAGCCTAAGGGCGGCCCCCGCCCTCTGCGCTGGATTATTGCGGCGCTGGTGTGTCTGGTCTTGGGCTGGCTCATTTACTCAGGCATCCACTCCAGAGTTCGAGCTGAGACCGCGCTCGAACAAGCAGCCCTGGCCTCGGAGAAACCCGCGGTGAGCGTGGTTTACCCGAAGGCAGGCTCCGCCGCCGCGGAAATTGTGCTGCCCGGAGACACCCAGGCCTACATCGACACTCCGATCTATGCTCGAACCAACGGCTATCTCAAGACCTGGTACGCGGATATTGGCGCCCGCGTGAAGGCGGGCCAGGTGCTCGCGGTCATTGACAGCCCGGAAGTGGATCAGCAATTGCGGCAGGCCCGCGCGGACCTGGTTACGGCCCAAACCAACGCCAATCTGGCCAAGATCAATGCCGCGCGTTACCAGAAGCTCTTGACCCAAAATGCGGTCACCAAGCAGGACACGGATACCTACGTCAGCCAGGCGGAATCGACCAACTCTACGGTCAATTCCATGATGGCCAATGTCAGCCGCCTTGAACAGATGCAGTCATTTGAGAAAGTCGTCGCTCCCTTTGACGGAGTCATTACCGCCCGCGAAACTGATATCGGCGCATTGGTCCAGGCGGGAGATGCCGCGGGAGCGAAGGAACTCTTTCACTTGTCCTCCATCCGCCGCTTACGCATCTACATCGCCGTGCCCGAAGTCGATTCGAACGACGTTCGGACGGGAGAAAAGGTGCCCCTTACGATCGACACTCTCCCCGGCCAGACCTTTATCGGGACGCTGGTGCGCGACTCCAATGCGATCGATCCCTCGTCCCGGACGCTGAATGTGGAGGTCGATGTAGACAATCCAACCGGCCGTCTGATGCCGGGGGCTTATGCCGAGGTCCATCTCCCCGTCGGGGCGACCCAAGGCGCGGTGACCATTCCTTCGAGCACGCTGCTCTTCCGGTCCCAGGGGATGCAGGTTGGGGTGGTCAGGAACGGCCAGGTGACGCTCGTGCCGGTGACGATCGGGCACGATTATGGAAGCAGCCTGGAAGTCCTGGCGGGGCTCACTCCCAAGGACGCGGTGATCGTCAATCCTTCGGATTCTCTGGAGAGTGGCGCGGCTGTCGAGATTGTCAACGCTGCGCAACAAGATGCAAAGCAGCAATGAAGCCTCGCGCGCTGTCTAAGCCGGGGTCGGAGTGTTCTTCGGCTTGCGCGCGAGCAGCATGAGCATGGCGATGACCATGAAAACGGAGCCCATTGCAGCCAGGCCCAGCACGCGCAGCACCGAGACCGTGTACTTGCCGGCACTGGGACTGTAGTTGCAGCAGTAGATCAAAACAAGATCGCTGAAGCTGCCGATGTGGTGATTGCTGGCCTCGACCACCGCCATGCGTACGTCGCGCGGTTGATACTCGATGCCGGAGAGATACTTCGACATGCGTCCATCGGGCGTAGCGATCATGATGACGCTCGAGTGGGCGTACTGATCCATCTTGCCGTCGGGTCCAGGAACCTGGACATAGTGGAAGCCTGTCGCCGTGGCGAGATCGGTGATCGAAGCCTGATCGCCCGTAAGAAAGTGCAGGTGGGGAGCCGCGGATGAATCTCCGAGCTGGCCCAGAAAGCGCTGCTTTTCTTGAGCGGCGTCGGCCGGCGTGTCCGTGGGGTCGATGCTGGCAACGAGAACGTCGTACTGATTTCCCGCCGCGAAGCCGGTCTTGCGCAGAGCCGCGGCCATACCGCTCAAAACCTGCGGGCAGAGCAGGCGGCATTTGTAGTAGACCAAGGCCAAGACGACGGGGCGCTGGTTGTCGAAGTATGTGCTCAGGGTGTGATCGGCGCCGGTCGAGTCGCGGAAGTGATCGCCGAGCGGCAGCTCTCGATTGAGGTTCTGGCTGATGCCCGCGTCTTTAAGGTAGGAGGGCAGCGATTGCGCGGAAGAGCCCAGAGGTCTCATCGGTTCATATTGAGCGGTTGCCGTAGCCACAGCGGCAAAGACCAAAAGGGCAACAAAACTCGACGGCAGCCATCTACGCATATAGTTAAGATTACTCTTTTTCGAGTCGATTTTGCTCACAACAGATTGACCTCTGTGACCGGGAGCTAGGCGTTGCGGCGGGTTCACTTTTTCGAGATTCTCGATCAGGCATGGTGCCCCAAAGCGGTGCGGGAGGGGGCGACCGATGCTCTCGAAGCCATCACCAGCTCGACGGACAGCTATCGCTCCGTCCGCGGACGAATGATGGCCGCGATCCGGAGTTCAGGGGCGGAGCGGGTTGTCGATCTCTGCTCCGGTGGTGGCGGGCCCTGGTTAAGCGAATCCTGGTTGAGTGAATCTTGGTCGAGTGAGTCCCAGTTGAGCGAGTCCGGGCACGCGGCTCGAGGACAGGCTGGATCGCTCCGCGTCGCGCTGACCGATAAGTTTCCCAGCGAAGCGCTTGCCACGCGCGTCCGCCAGAGCAGGGGTATCTGTTCGGTGGTCGATTCCCCGGTCGATGCCACCAGCGTGCCCGAAGAGCTACGCGGCTTCCGCACTATCTTTTCTTCATTTCATCACTTCCCGGACTCATTTGCGGGCAAGATTCTGGGGGATGCGGTTCGCCGGGGCGACGGCTTCGCCAGCGCGGAGGTCACCTCGCGATCGGGGCGCGCGATGGCGACGATATTTCTGCTGCCGTTCTTCGTGTGGTGGCTGACCCCGCGCATGCGGCCGTTCCGTTGGTCCCGTCTGCTTTTGACGTATCTGATTCCAGCGATCCCCTTCGTGATCCTGTGGGACGGCCTGGTCTCCTGCCTGCGAACCAGAACTCCAGAGGAACTCCTGGCCTTGACGCGCCCCTTTCCGCAATACGAGTGGACTGCCGGGTATGCCGACGGCCGCGGCGTGTGGCTCCCCCCGGTCTATTTAATCGGTTTGCCCCACGGCTTGAACAACAGGCGCTAGCGGGCTGTCTGCTAGGGGCTCTGAAGAGTCGCCGTGGCGAGAAAGTCGAAGTTTCCCGAACTCGAAAGCTGAATGCCGCCGAGACGGCGGTTGTGCACCATGACCGTGTCCAGATACCAAAGATTGATCGAGGGTAGCTCCGCGGAGAGAATCTGCTGCACCTCTTCGTAGTCGGTGCGGCGCAATGCCTGATCGCTTGAGGCTCCCGCCTCGCGGATCAGCGCGTCCAGTTGTGGATTCGAGTAGCGTCCACGGTTGGCTCCGCGCGGGGGGAACATGCGCGTATCGAATGCATAGCGGAAGATGTCGGGATCTTCGTTGCCCCCGATCCAGCGCAGCGAATACATCTGAAAGGCGCCTTTGGTGATATCGGAATAGAAAGTGGCGAACTCGAAGCTCCTGACATCCAGGCGGATGCCGATCTCTCTCAGTTGCTGCTGCAGAATCAAGCCGAGCAGGCGGCCGGTCTCATCGGTCGAGGTCTTCATCGCGAGATCAAAGCGAATGCCGTCCTTTCCCTTCTTCCAACCCGCCTGATCGAGCAGCGCCTGGGACTTCGCCGGATCGTAAGCATAGTGGGCGACCTTGCCGCTCCAGGCCCAATGTTGTCTAGGCAGGATGCTATCGGCCAGACGGGCGCGGTCTCGCCATAGCGAGTGGATAATCAGCGGGCGATTGATGGCATAGGCGATGGCCTGGCGCACGCGAGGGTCCTTGAGCACTCGATCCTCGGTGTTGAAAGAAATGTATTGCAGGCTGCTGCCGGGGACGCTGTCTACTTGAAGATTCGGGCGCTGGGCCAGCGCGGCGGCCATATCCGCCGTCAGGCAGTTGATGCAGGCGTCGGCCGATCCTTTCTCGAGCTCCAAGGCGCGAGTGATGGCATCGGGGACGACGGAAAAGCGGATTCGCTCGATCGCGGGCAGAGGCCGCCAGGAATTTCCACTGCGCTCGAGAACGACGTCGATGTCCTGCTCTTGGCTGACAAAGCGGTAAGGGCCGGTGCCGACGGGGTGAAAGCCGAAATCCCTGCCGCTGCCCGAGGGGACAATGCCGAGGGCGCCGTCGGAGAGGTTCCACAAGAGCGACGCGTCCGGCTCCTTCAGATGGATGACGACCGTTGCCGCGTCCGGCGAATCCACACGATCGATCTGGTCGAGCGCGCTGCCTTTCGCCGTGAGAAGCGAGCCGTCGCGCATCGAATCGAGCGTCCACTTCACATCGCTCGAGGTCAGTAATTTTCCATTCTGAAAACGCACGCCTTGGCGCAGGTGAAAAATGTAAGTGAGCGGGTCGGGAGTCTCCCAACGCACAGCCAGCCATGGCTGAAGATTGAAGTTCTCGTCCTTGTGTACCAGGCTGTCGAAGATCAGCGTGTCGATATGTTCCGACTGCGCGTCGATTCCAATGCGGGGATCGAGGCTGGTCGGGCTGCTTTCAATCAACATGGTGACCGTTTGCGGGTCGGGTTTGGCGCCTCCGCAGCCTGCCAGTGCGCCCATGAGGGCGATGAGCAAGAACAGGCCCTTATGCATGAGTGATCCCGCCAAGAATTGCCGGGCGGCTCGCGCCTGTCGCCGCGGGCACATTGCCCGGCCGGCGATGCCAGGTTTGATAGGCGAGCAAAGCAAAGGCGGCTGCTTCCTTGGCTTGCGAGGGCAATCCTAGAGTGTCGCTCACCTCGACCGTAGCGCCGAGCGGCTCGAGCGCGTCGCGCAACATCCGCATGAGGGTGCCATTCTTCGCGCCCCCGCCGGAGACGATGAAGTCGACCGGGGCGCGGCGCATGCGCGCTTTCACAAACCGGTCGTAGCCCAGCCGCACGCTTTCGGCGGTAAGCGCCGTGGCCGTCGCGATCGTGTCCTCGGCTTTGGCGCCCGCCTTCCGGCAGGCGGCGAGAAAATCTTGCGTATACGCGAGGCCGAATTGCTCTCGCCCCGCGGTCTTGGGGGGGTGCTCCAGAAAGAAGCGGCGGCGCAGCATGGAGCGAACGACCGGCTCGAATACGCTCCCCCGGGCCGCGCATTTTCCGTGGGCGTCGAAGTTCTTCTTGAAGAGCCGCTGCATCAGTTGATCGATGACCATATTGCCTGGGCCGGTATCGAAGGCGAGCACCCGTTCGGCTTTGGCATTCGGCGGAATTGCCGTGAGATTGCCGATGCCGCCCAGATTCTGCAGAACGCGGCCGCGGCTCTTGTGACGAAAGAGAGTGTAATCGAGCAGGGAGACCAAGGGAGCGCCCTGACCGCCGGCGACCATATCGGCCGGCCGGAAGTTCGAAACTACGGGCACGCGGCTTTGCGCGGCCAAGAGCGCCATCTCGCCAATCTGCCAGGTACAGGCCACCATGCGCCCGGCATAAGGATGAGCCTTTGGCTGGTGATAGATGGTTTGTCCATGGCAGCCAATTAAATCCAGGCGGCAGGGAATTTGCTTGAGCGTCCCGGCCAATGCTTCGCTATAGGCTTGCCCGAGCCTCCAATTCAATCGCGCCAGCTCCGCTGTCGCGATCGAAGGGGCGTTCATGGCATCGAGGACCGCTTGGCGCAATCGGCGGTCGAAAGGGAAACTCGCATGTCCGAGAAGGGTAAGAGAAAGTTCTCGGCCACGGGGCTCGATTCGGACGATTGCGGCATCGATGCCATCGGCGGAGGTTCCACTCATTAGCCCGGCGACTGTCATCGAGTGCGCCAGGGGATGCGTCAGAAAGTGCGCCGGGCGATTTCTTCGCGGGGGGGCGCTCATCTTGCGATCCCCTTGGGAGATTCCTTTGGCGCTTCCTTGGGGGCTTCCTTGCGCGAGTTTGCTCACTTGCTCTGCGAAGCGTACGAGCTCGGCGCGTACTTTGGCGATAGCGTTTTGCGCCGGCGGCTTGGGCAGACGGTCGGCCCCAAGATGTTCTTTCTTGAAAGCTCGCACCCGCCGGGCGGCCCCGAGCAGTTTGCGGGAGAATGCGGGCGAGCGCTCGGCTTCGGAAAGCAGCGCCTCGAAGGCGGAGAGGATCATCGCCGGGTCGTGGCAAATCTCAATGATGTGAGTGCCGGCAAGGAGAGCACGAATCGCGGCATCGGGCAGTGTGGTGTGGGAAAGAATGCCTCCCATCTCCATATCGTCGGAGACCACCAAACCGCGGAAGCCAAATTTTTTGCCGAGTATTTCGGTAGCCCAGAAATGCGAGATGGACGCGGGATCGCCGCCTGAAGCGGTCAGCGGATAGCGGGCATGCGCAACCATCACTAGAGCGAGTTCACGGGCTAGCTTGCGGTAGGGCAATAGATCGTTGTTCCAAAGCGATGCGAAGGAACGCTCGATCTTCGGCGTGGAATGATGCGAATCGACCGCGCCGCTGCCTAGGCCGGGAAAGTGTTTGCCGCAACCGAGCACGCCTGCCTGGGACAGTCCCTTGAGAAATCCCCTGGCATATTCAATGACGCCGGCCGGGTCGCTCGAAACGGCCCTGGTCGTGAGCACGTCGCAGGAGGCAACCGTTCGCAAATCGAGCACGGGGGCCAAGGTGACATTCAATCCCAGCAGGCGGAGCTCGCGGCCGATGAGCCTGCCGTGAGCGGCAAAAAGCGAGGCTTTCCCGGTTGCGCCGACAGCAAAGGGCGAAGGCGCGGGAGCGATCAAGTCGCGCAGACGGTCTACGGTGCCCCCTTCAACGTCGATCGCGCGAAATAGCGGCTCGCCGGCCTCTCTGCCTGCCCCAGCTTCTTTCGCCGCGGTGAGCAACGCATGGGTCTGGCGAGGGGTCTCGATGTTGCGGCGGAACAGAATGATGCCACCGGGGCGAATCAGCTTAAGCCACGCGCGCTCGGTCGCGCTCAAGCTGGGGCTCTCCGAGACCGACCATGAGGACTTCTCCGGCAGCGCGTCTCAAGAGAGGGCCACGGAAAGACGCGGACTTGGCTTCTTGGGCGCGAGCCATTAGGAGGCGGTCCCCTTATTGCCAATCTTGCCGCCAATCTTGCCGCCGCTCATCTTGCCGCTGCCAATCTCGGACTTGAGCTCTTCGAGAAGGTTCAAAGCTTGCAAGGGCGTGAGGCGATCAATCTCGGTCTCCTCCAGGCGATCGAGGACGCGTTGGGAGAGCGGAGTGAACATGGTCAGTTGCAGCGCCGTCCCTGTTTCTTCAAGCGACATTCTTCTTCTCGGAGCGTTCATGCTGCAAGAGTACCTGGCGGGCGCGCTCAATGACCGGCGCGGGCAGCCCGGCAAGCTTGGCTACCTCGATCCCGTAGCTCTTGCTGGCCGGCTCCCGGTTCGATCGAGTGCAGAAAGACGATCCCCTTGGGTGTTTCTTCGACAGCGACGCGCAGGTTGCTCAGGCGCGGCAGTTGTTCGGCGAGCAGCGTGAGCTCATGGTAATGGGTGGCGAAGAGCGTTCGCGCGCCGATCTTGGCGTGGAGATATTCGAGCGTGGCCCAGGCGAGGGAGAGGCCATCGAAGGTGGCCGTGCCGCGGCCCATCTCATCGAGCAGAATCAGCGAACGCTCGGTCGCGGTGTTGAGGATGGTCGCGGTCTCCGTCATCTCGACCATAAAGGTGGAACGCCCGCGAGCCAGGTTGTCGCTTGCGCCGATGCGCGTGTAGATCCGGTCGACGAGCCCCAGGCGCATCTGCTTGGCGGGGACAAAGCAGCCCATCTGCGCCATGATGACCAGAAGAGCAGCCTGCCGCAGATAGGTGGATTTGCCGCCCATGTTGGGGCCGGTGATCAAGAGCAGGTTGGCCGCGCTCCCTCCGGGAGTCGCGTCCACGTAGAGATCGTTGGGAATGAAGCTTGCCGGTCGCCGTCACTCTGCGCCAGGCGCTCGATGACCGGATGGCGTGCGGCCACAGCCTCGAGCACGGCCTCGCTGACGATCTGCGGGCGCACATAGCCGCGCATGGCGGCAAGATGCGCGAAGTTCGCGAGCAGATCGGCTTCGGCGACGGCCGAGCTGGTCGTTCGAATACGCGGAACGGCGGCAAGGATGGTCTTGCGCAGCTCGGCGAAGAGGCGTTTTTCAATCTCGATCGACCGCTCGTGAGCGGTCAGGACCTTGACCTCGTATTCCCTCAGCTCCGGGGTGGTAAACCGCTCGGCGTTGGCCAAAGTCTGTTTGCGCTGATAATCCGCGGGTACAAGCGCAAGATTCGTCTTGGTGACTTCGATGTAGTAGCCGAATATCGAATTGAAGCGAACCTTCAATGACTGAATGCCCGTGCGGCTCCGCTCCCGCTCCTCGATGGCGGTAATGGATTGCCTGGCGCTGGCACCGAGCGAGCGCAGCTCGTCGAGCTCTCGATCGATGCCGGGCGCGATGACCTCGCCCTCGGCCAGCGTGACCGGAAGCTGCGGCAGCAAGGTCGCCGAGATCCGCAGGGCAAGATCCTCGAGAGGATCGAGGCGCGCGGCGCAGGCGGTCCATCGCGGCTCCTTGAACATCTCCAGGCTCGCGCGAAGGGCGGGAAGCCTGGCGAGCGAAATGCCGAGAGCGGCCACGTCGCGCGGGCCGGCGCTGTCGAGTGAAATCCGTGCGAGCATGCGCTCGAGATCCTGAATTCCGCCTAGGGCCTCGCGCAAGCCTTCACGCGCGATCAGATTCGCCTGCGCAGCGGCAACGGCTTCGTGCCGCGATTCAATTTCCGTTTGGTCGAGCTCCGGGCGCAGAAGCGACGCTCGCAGCAGGCGCTTGCCCATGGCTGTCTTCGCGCAGTCGAGATTGGCGTAGAGCGTGGCTTCGCCGGTGGCCTCCGAGAAGACCGGCTCCAGCAGCTCGAGATTGCGAACCGTCACCGCATCCAATTGCAGGTTCTCGGCCCGCTCGTAGTAGCGCACGGTGTTGATATGGTCGAGCTCGATCTGTTGCGTGCTCCGCGCATAGTGGACCAGGGCGCCGGCGGCGGCGGCCGCGGCCGGGTGTCCACTCAGGCCGAATCCGTCGAGCGAATGCGCGCCCAGTTGCCGCTCCAGCAGGGGAATGGCATAGTCGGAGGAGAAGACCCACTCCTCAAGCGGAGTCTTCGCTCCCGCCTTCTCGATCTCCGCGTCGATCTCGGCCCCAAGCGAAAGCAGCGACCGCGAGACCAGCACTTCACTGGGGCGGCCCTTGACCAGCTCATCGGCCACCGAGGCGGCGCGGTCCGGTCCGGTGAACTCGGTGGCCCGGAAGTCTCCGGTGGAGAGGTCGAGCAGGGCGAGGGCGGCATGGTGAGAGGTGATGTGGAGCGCGGCGAGAAAGTTATTTCGCTCCGCGGCCAATGCCGGGTCGAGCGCGGTGCCCGGCGTCAAGACCCTGGTGACCTCGCGGCGCACGATCTTTTTGGTCAGCTTGGGGTCCTCCATTTGCTCGCAGATGGCAACCCGGTAGCCCTTGCGCAGAAGCTTGGCTAAATAATTTTCCGCGGCATGGTAGGGCACCCCGCACATGGGGACGGAGCGGTCCTTGTCGCGGGAGGTGAGAGTGATCTGCAACTCACGCGAGGCGATTTGCGCATCCTCGTAAAAGAGCTCGTAGAAGTCGCCCAGGCGGAAAAAGAGCAAGGCATCCGGGTTCTCGCGCTTGGCGGCGGCATACTGGCGCATGACCGGAGTCGCAGCCAGCTCGGGGTCTTCGGTTGGAGGGTGCGTGGGCACGGAGAACTTGAGGATACCGCGAATGCCCGCTCGAGGCTCTCATGTACTTCCAGAAGTACATGCCCACCCCTGGGGGCACAGATAGCGCTCGATCGACGGTATACTGAAGGCTTACGCTATGTTTCTACTGTGGTTGCGGGTCGCGGTGGTTCTATACGGGGTTGCGAGCGTTGCCGCCTTGCCAGCGGTGCTCTATGGGCGCCCGGCGTGGAGACGGGTTTGTATTCCCGCGGCGATTTCCGCTTTCTTCTTCCACTTCGTTTCCGTGACCGAGATGATGGCCGCTGCCCATAGCTGGATGCCAGGGGGCACGCGCGAGGTCGAGTCGCTGCTGGCGCTGGCGATTTGTGCCGTCTTCCTGCTGGTCGTGTATTTTTACAAAACGATCGCCTTTGGGATCTTCGCGCTGCCGCTCACGCTGCTACTCTTGCTTGAACCGGCCCTGGCCGAATACCAGGCGGCGTTTCAATCGCCGGCGGTGCGCGGCGGATGGCTCTTTCTGCACATCGGCGCGCTGCTGGCGGCCTATGCCGCACTGATCTTCAGCCTTTTCGCGAGCCTCCTTTACTTAATGCAGGAGCGGCGCCTGAAGAACAAACAGAAGGTTGGATTTTTGACCTGGCTGCCGCCCCTCGAGACCATGGAGAGGATCGCTTCCGGCATGCTGCTGGTAGGCTTTCCTTTTATGACCGTCGGCCTGTTGGCCGGTTGTCTGATCGCGCAAGAAAGCGTTGGCTCCGGATACTTTTTGGATCCGAAGGTGCTGCTTTCCTTTGCCATGTGGGGCCTCTATCTGGTGATGCTGTTTGTACAGCGAAGCATCGGGCTTCGCGGGCGGCGCGCCGTTTACCTCTCGACCTTCGCCTTTCTGGTGGTCTTGAGCGTCTGGGCGGCAAACCAGTTGAGCTCGGTGCACAGGTTTACGACTCTATGAATCTTGTCCTGCTTGGCGTGAACCACAAAACGGCCCCGATCGAGCTCCGCGAACGGCTGGCGATCGCGCCGTCCGATCTGGCGCAGGCGACACGCTCTCTGCTCGAAACGCCGGGCACCCGGGAAGCACTGATTTTTTCCACCTGCAACCGGGTGGAGTTCGTGATCTGCCAGGAGGCGGCGGCTTCGCCTCTGCTCGAGTTCATTCAAAGCTACTTCGATGTCGATCCGGCGTCGATTCAGCCACATCTGTACGAGTATCGCGATGAGGAGGTGGTCCGCCACCTTTTCCGCGTCGCAGCCAGCCTCGACTCCATGGTGGTCGGCGAGCCGCAGATCCTTGGACAGGTGAAGGAGTCCTATTTCGCGGCGCGCTCGGTGGGCGCGGTGCGCACGCATCTGGAGAGGCTGCTGCAACGCGCCTTCGCGGTTGCCAAACGGATACGCAACGAAACGGAGATCGGCGCCTCCCCAGTCTCGGTCGCCTCGGTCGCGGTCGAGTTGGCACAAAAGATCTTTGGCTCGCTCGAGCAAAAGACAATCCTGCTGGTGGGCGCCGGCAAAATGAGCGAGCTGGCCGCCCGCCACCTGGTGGAGCGGGGAGCGGGCACCGTGCTTGTCGCCAATCGCACTTTCGAGCAGGCGGAGCGCCTTGCGCGGCAATTCGGAGGCCGGGCCATCGCCTTCGAGGATCTCTATGAAACGGCGGACCAGGCGGACATCGTCATCACCTCAACCGGTTCCCCTAAAGCCATCTTCCGCAAGGAGCACGCGCAGCGCTTTTTGCACCGCCGCCGTTTTCGCCCGATGTTCTTTGTCGATATCGCCGTGCCCCGCGATGTGGATCCCGCTGTGAACCGTCTGGATGGCATCTTTCTCTACGACATCGACGACCTGCAATCGGTCGCGCTCGCGCACCTGGAAGGGCGTAGCCAGGAAGCGGAGTTGGCCGAGGAGATGATTGCCGCCGAGGTCGCGCGCTATCAAAAGCGGATGTATGCCCTGAACGTGGTTCCGGAGATCGTACAACTGCAGAAGGTCGTTGAGGAGATTCGCCAGACGGAGCTTCGCCGGTTGGCGAGCCGCCTGCAGGTACTTTCCACCGAACAGCAGACGGCCGTGGACACGCTCACACGCAGCTTGGCGAACAAGTTCCTCCATCACCCGTTAATGGCTATCAAGCATGCCGCGAGAGAGGGCGATGTGACTGCGCTCGAGGCGATCCGGGCGGCCTTCGGCCTGCAGCTCACTGGGAGATACGGCGTGGGCCAGGAGAGATTGGAGGGCTTGGATCATCCCGACGCCCCGGCGGCTGAGCCGAGCAGGCCCGGCGGTTTGAACGAAGACCGCTCCAAGGACAGGTCCTCCTCATGACGGGCGCAGAGACAGCCCCGGGAGCGATCCGCATCGGTTCTCGCGGCTCGCAGTTGGCCCTCTGGCAGGCCAACTTCATCGCTGCCTCGCTGCACAGTCTGGGACACGCAGTCGGGATCGAGATCATTCACACCACCGGCGATCGCCTGCAGCAGACAGCTGCGCCGGCCTCGGCCGGGAAAGGTATCTTTACCCGCGAGATCGAGGAGGCGCTCGAGAGGGGCGAAATCGACCTCGCGGTGCACAGCCTCAAGGACCTGCCCACCGAGCTTTCCGAACGCTTTACTCTGGGCGCGATTCCCCAGCGGGCAGACCCGCGGGACGTTCTGGTCTCGCAGCGCTACGCCTCACTTGAGGAGCTGCCCTCCGGAGCCATCGTTGGAACCGGCAGCTTGCGGCGGCAAGCGCAGTTGCGGCGCGCGCGCCCCGATCTCGAGTGGATTGAATTTCGCGGTAATGTGGATACCAGGCTGGCGAAGCTGGCGCAGGGAAAGGCGGATGCCATCATCCTGGCCGCAGCTGGATTGGACCGCTTGCGTAAGGCGGAGTGGGTTCGGCAACGGTTTTCGCCCAAGGTGCTATGTCCCGCGGCGGGGCAGGGCGCGCTGGCCATCGAGTGCAGAGCCGATGACCGCAAGACGCTCGCCGCCGTCGCGCCCTTGGACGATCCCGAGACGCGCCGTGCCGTAAACGCAGAGCGCAGGTTCCTAGCGGCGCTCGGCGGTGGATGTCAGATGCCGATCGGCGCCTACGCCTGGAGTGGGTCTTTGGAGGGATCTTTGAACGGATCTTCTATTAGCGCAGAGAGCCGGGAGAGTAAGATTGGAGCGTTTTCCCTGATGGGTGTTGTCTTGTCCGCGAATGGAAATGAGATCGTTGCCGGAGAGGCGCACGGTTCCGATCCGGATGAAGTGGCGGACCGGCTCTCTCAGAGGCTCTTGGCGCAAGGCGCGGCCGCGATCCTCGGAATTGCGGGAAGCGGGGATTGCGGGAAGCTTGGGCGTCGCAGGAGACTTGGCGTGAGCGCGGCGCTTTCTCTTGCCGGCAAGCGCATTCTTACTACGCGCGCCCCGGAGCAGGCCGGTCATCTGGCGAAGGCGCTCGAAGCGAAGGGTGCGAAAGTGCTGCGCCTGGCCACGATCGAGATCGTTCCCCCAGCCTCCTATGACGCGCTCGATGCCGCGCTTCGAGCAATCCAAAGCTTCGACTGGCTGATCCTGACCAGCACGAACGGTGTGGCGGCGCTCAAAGCCCGCACACGGGCTTTGCAACTGCCGCGGCATCGATTTGCGCATCTGCAGGTCGCCGCGATCGGCCACGCCACCGCGGAGGCCGTGCGCCAATTTGGCCTCACGGTTGCTGTGATTCCCGAAAAATATGTCGCGGAGGGTCTGGTCGCGTCGCTCAAAGACAGGGTCGCCAGCAGGCGCGTGCTGCTGGTGCGCGCATCCGTGGGACGCGACGTAATTCCCGATGAGCTGAGCCGCTGCGGCGCCCGGGTTGAGATCGCCGAAGCCTATCGGACGCACCTTCCCGAGACATCGATTGGGGAGGTCAACGCGCTTCTCGGAGCGGCGAGCCCGTTGCCCGATGCCGTCACCTTTACCAGCTCCTCCACGGTAGGCAATTTTTTTGCTTTGCTGCGAGCGGCAGGCATGGATCTGCCTGCCGGCCTGCGCGCAGTCTCGATCGGACCGGTGACGACGGCGACTCTGCGCGAGCACAACTGGGAACCTTCAAGCGAAGCGGCGCGATCCGATATTCCGGGCTTGGTCGAGGCTTGCGAAAGGCTGTTTTCCCGGCTCTCGTGAAGGAACAGGCCAACTTTTGTGTGAGCCAGCCATGGCTTGACGGTAATCGCATCCGACAAACTCACGGGTTACCATAGATGTTGCGAATTACTTAGAGGCTTTCATCGAGTTGCTGCCAAAATTGCCCAGTCTCCTTCTGCTGTTAGGCCTCTTATTTTCGACTGGCCCGGCGGAAGCGAACTCGCTGCCGGCAACCTATTGCGGTCTGGCCTCCCAGGCCCATGTGGAGGGTGCGGCGATCGCCGTGTTCGGCGCCGGCGGCGTCTCGACCGTTGCCTGTGGCAAGCGCGATCGGGCACAGAAACAGCCGGTGACCGCGGAGACAGTCTTCGAAGCGGCTTCCTTGAGCAAGCCGGTCTTCGCATACGCGGTGCTCAAGCTGGTCGAAGACGGCAAACTCGACCTGGATGCGCCGTTGCTGAAGTACCTCGACAATCTCTACATCCACGAAGACGACCCTTTTTTTGAGAGAGGCAGGACGGATGTCGTCCGCGATCCGATGCTGCGCCGTATCACGGCGCGAGAGGCGCTCTCGCACACGACCGGCCTGCCGAACTGGGCAAGTACGGGACCGCTTTCTTTTACCGGCCAACCGGGGCGATGGCAATACTCCGCCGAGGGATACATCCTGCTGCAGCGTGTGGTCGAGCGCATCACCGGCCAACCTCTGGATGAGTGGATGGCGGAGACGGTGTTCAAGCCGCTCGGTATGCGCCACAGCAGCTTTATCTGGAGACCTGCTTTCCGCTCCAATGCCGCTATTGGTTTTGACCGGAGTGGAGATGCGGAACGCGCCAATCAATACCCTCACGCCGTGGCCCCGGCCACGCTCTATACCACGCTCGATGACTACAGCCTGTTCCTTCAGAGGCTGCTCGATGGCGATGCGACCGGCAAGCGAATGATGCAGGAGCAGACGACGGTGGACAGGGCCTACGGCTTGGCATGGGGCTTGGGAATCGGAATCGAAGATCGAGAGCCGTCTTTCGCCTACTTCCATTCAGGAAACAATCGCGGGTACAAAACATTCTTCATGATCGAGCCGGGGAAGAGGAAAGGCTTGCTCTTGCTGACCAATAGCGATAACGGTTACAGCCTGATCAAGCCTTTTGTCGCCCTGGCACTCGACGACCAGCATCCGGTTCTCGACGCGCCGGAGTTACCCTACCCGAAATTTTGAGCGCTCATCGAACCGCTGCCTCGAAGAGTGAGCGAGGCCCGGCCAGATTCTGGACCAGATCGTGCGGAACACCGTGCCTCTGCTCCATATATTCCGGAGTGTTGGCAGAGAGCCAGACTTTTCCCTCCGCGTCTTGCCAAACGAGCGCTTTCAGAGGCAGATCGAGCGCGAGAGTGGGGGCGGCAATCATCAAGGGCGTGCCTGCCTTGGGGCTGCCAAAGATGAGCAGTTCGGTGGGCCGCATTTCAAGGCCCGCTTTCGCGGCCTCTCCGCTGTGATCGATCCGCGCAAAGATCAGGAGGCCCTTCGAGCGGAGAAGCGCTTCCAATCGCGCAAGCGTTTCCGCGACCGAATGCACGCTGCTCCAGTGGATCATTCCATTTAACGGCAATTCAACCATGATCTTCCTCCTGGATTGCAGGCTCTTTGTGCGGCGATCCGCGTTCGAGCTCGGCGCGATCCCATTGAGCCGCATCGGCGGCCGCGGTGTAGGTTGACTCGAGAAACGCGGTCAGCGCCTCGTCTGGAGAAGCTTCGCGCCGGAGATCTTCGTACTTCAGGATAAACTCGCCCAAGTCGCCATTGAACTTCGCCGCGGCGGGTCTGACCTGGTGACGCGCGAGATCGCTCGGCGCGGGCGCCGCGTAGCAATAGAAGGCAGCCTCGCCGAATCCTCCATTGCCGGGCCAGAACCCGGCGCTGATGACTTCATGCGAGTAGGCTTCCCGGGTGATCGGGTCGGCTCCTTCTCTCGCGGGGGCCCGGCGGCCGGAGAAGCGTGTGACCGCCAGATCGAAGCTCCCCCAGAAGAAGTGAACGGGACTGATCTTGCCGAGGAAGCTTGAGGAGAAGCGCTGGAACAACCAGGTAGATCGGATAAGGATGCGCCAAAAGCGATGTGCATATTCTCTGTCGTAGGAAGCGTGCAATGAGTCTTCCGCAAAGGGAATCGGATCCTTCAGCTCCACGGGAACCGGGTAGATGCTGGCCCGGATGCCAAGCTTGGAGAGAGTGTCCAGGTATTCACTGTAGAAGCTGGCCACCGATTGAGGCCTGAGAGGGAGCGCTTGCTGAATTCCCGAACTCAGGCGAAAGAGCAACTCGTGGCTGAGAAAGTCGAACTCGATCTCAAGAGCCTCCCCGGGAACGGGCATGGCAGAGGTACCGAGACCCCGGGCAGTCACATAGAGCGGAACATTCCACCAGTGGGCCTGCATAGGGGCGAGCGCCATGCGCGTCTTGCCCACGATCTGCGTCCACATGTGCAGCGTGGCGGCGGTCTGCTCCCATTCGGTCCAGGGGAGGCTTGGCCAGAGATCACGATCGGACGAATTGCTTGCCATGGGAAACCTCGACACGCGTTCAGAGCAGATCTGCCTATGAAGGTCTTATCAACGTCGACAACAAGGACTGCACGCCCGTCCAGGCGATCTGGACGCCGATGCATAGAAGGATGAAGGCGATGACTCTTAGGATGCCATGTGCGGTGGATGCTGAAATTGCTTGTGTGATCCTGGTGGCGTAAGCATAGCTCAGATATACCAGCACGCTCAGCGCGACCACCGCCAAGGAAACGCCCAGGTGCGCAAAGAGCAGATTGATGAGATTGTTTTTTGAGGCATCGGCGCTCAGCGTGAGCATCACGACAATGCAGCCCGGTCCCGCCGTGACCGGGAAGGTCAGCGGGTAAAACGCCATTTCCTCGAAGCTGTCGCTGATGACGGGTTGGGAAGGGACGCGATCGGGCGCTGGCTTCTCGGCTTCTTGCTGGTTCAAAAGGGACCATCCCATGGCCGCGAGAACTAACCCTCCGGAGACCTGCACGATGGGCAGAGAGATGCCAAAAAAATTGAGCAGCGCCGATCCGACCAATTCAATGACGAAGAAGAAGAGAACCGTGTTGATGGCGACGCGGCGCGACAACGCGCGGTAGGCATCGGGCGTTGCCGGACCTACCACGCCAAGGAAGACCAGGGCCGATCCGAGGGGATTGATCACCGGCAGCAGCGCGGTGAAGGCAAAGCCAAAGAATTTGGCGACGAGCAATACAGCTTCCATGGTGGCCTGTCGTTGAAGCTAAAGTGTACTGCTACGGTCCGCGGATAGGGCTTGTTCGAAAAACGCGCCGCAGCAACGCGCGGGGCGTGAGACATTGTGCTTACTTCGACTATAAGACGCAATAGATTGTTCTCGAGGACATGCTCCGACTCTGTTTTTTTTAACAAGCCCGGAGAACTTGAATGGCTGGATTGGTTGCTATCCTAGAGGCTGTGATTCAAGAATGAGGCTGTTCGGGAGAAGTTATGGATTACGTCAACCTCGGTCGAACGGGTCTTAAGGTCTCCCGCATCTGTCTCGGTTGCATGTCATACGGAGCGGCCGCCCAAGGCGAGCCCGCGCCGGGCAGCCATACTTGGGCTCTCAATGAAGCGGAGAGCCACCCTTTTTTTCGCGAGGCGCTCGATCTCGGCATCAATTTCTTCGATACCGCCAACGTCTACTCGCGCGGCGCGAGCGAAGAGGTTACCGGACGATTTCTGAAAGCCAATGTCAGACGCGAAGCTGTCGTGATCGCCACCAAGGTTCACGGTCTCATGCGGGACGAGCCGAATGGCGACGGACTCTCTCGAAAAGCCATCTTTTATGAGCTTGACCAGAGCCTGCGCCGTCTGGGCACGGATTATGTCGACCTCTATCAGATCCACCGCTGGGATTACGGCACGCCGATCGAGGAAACTTTGGAGGCGCTCCACGACCTGGTGAAATCGGGCAAGGTGCGCTATATCGGGGCGTCGTCGATGTATGCATGGCAGTTCACCAAGGCGCTCTATCTCGCGGACCTTCACGGATGGACTCGTTTTGTCTCCATGCAAAATCACTACAACCTGCTCTATCGGGAGGAAGAGCGCGAGATGATTCCTCTCTGCCGTGCCGAGGGCATTGGCATGATTCCCTGGAGTCCGCTCGCCCGCGGCCGGCTGGCTCGTCTCGCCGAAGCCGGGAGCACGAAACGTCTTGAGACGGACCAGTTCGGAAAGCGCATGTACGCGCCGACGGAGGAGGCGGATCGCAAAATCATCGACCGCCTGGGTCAGCTTGCGGAAAAGCGTGGCGTCGCCCGCGCTCAGCTCGCGCTGGCTTGGTTGCTCGCCAAGCCCGGAGTTGACTCGCCAATTGTGGGTGCTACCAAGCCCAACCACCTGAAGGACGCGGTGGGCGCGCTCTCGGTTTCGCTCACCCCGGAGGAGATGGCATCTCTCGAGGAGCCGTACACGCCGCATGGAGTCCTCGGCCACAGCTAAAATTGAGAGCCTGCTCTTAACTTCTAGGACGGCAGCGACGGGAGCTAATTTTCCCGAGTGCAAGGAGCGAGGAGTGACAAATACCGGGCGTATTTTAAAGCGGTTTCACGATTGCTATGCCCAATCCGGCTCCTCCATGGAGCGGCTTTTCTTGGTGAAAAGCCGCGTAGGGAGATTCTCTCCTGGATACATCTATCGTGAAAGCGCTCCAGCGACGAGCGACACAGCAATCGGGAAAATTCGCCCCGTCCCGACGGGTTGCGGCGAAAATGGGGCCATACTTCGTTGTCATCCTTGCAAAGGGACCCGCCACACGCTGCGGACTCCGCCTCGTCTGGCCCTATTTTCACCTGCAACGCTGTCCGCCCTAGAAGTTAAGAACAGGCTCTAAGTGCGTAGAATAGGGCCGTGCGCGTCTCGCTTTTCATCGCCTGTTATAACGACACCCTCTTTCCCCAGACCGGGAAGGCGGTTGTCCAGGTGCTCGAGCGGCTGGGTCATCAAGTGGAGTTCCTCCCCGCGCAGAGTTGCTGCGGGCAGATGCATTGGAACACCGGCTATTTACGCGAAGCGGTACCCCTCATCCGGCACTTCACGGAAGTCTTTCGCGACGCTGAAGTCATTTGCATCCCATCCTCCTCCTGCGTTGCCATGATTCGCGATCACTACGTCAAGGCAGCGCTTGAATTTGGGGATCGCCGGCTTCTCTCGGAGGTCGAAAGTGTGATCCCGCGGGTCTTTGAGTTCTCCGAGTTTCTGGTCCGCAAGCTCGGAGTCGAAGACGTTGGCGCCACCTATCCTCATCGCGTCACGTACCACGCCAGCTGCCATTCGTTGCGCAGCTTGGATCTGGGGCAGATCCCATTCCGGCTGCTCAGACAAGTGCGCGGTCTGGAGCTGGTGGATCTCGCCGATCTCGATCGATGCTGCGGCTTTGGGGGAACTTTCTCGATCAAGAATGCGGACGTATCCTCGGCCATGCTCTCAGAGAAGGTCTTGGGCGTGTTGAATACCGGCGCCGAGGTGTGCACGGCGGTCGATAACTCCTGCCTCATGCATCTCTACGGATCTCTTCACCGCCAGCGCGCGTTCACCCGCACCGCCCACTTAGCCGAGATCCTAGCCTCCGAGGCCGATCCATGAAGGAACCCTCCGTCGCTTCTATCCCCTCCATTCCCCCGATTTCTGGATGGACCGAACCGGACTTCCCCTCGGCGGCCAAGGTCCTTCTTGAGGACTCGCAGCTCAGAAAGAATGTAAGGCACGCGACCGGCGTGATTACCGGCAAGCGGGCCAAGGTAGTTGGGGAGTTGGAGGATTGGCCGCAGTTGCGTGATGCCGGCAGTGCCATCCGCCAGCATGTTCTCGAAAACCTTGGCGCCTACCTGCTGCAGTTTGAAGAAGCCTGTACGAGGGCGGGTGGGTGCGTCTACTGGGCCCGCGATGCCTTCGATGCCAATCGCATTGTGATCGAGCTGCTCGGCAAGCGGTCGGCAACCGAAGTGGTCAAGGTCAAGTCGATGACCACCGAAGAGATCGGCCTGAACGCGGCTCTTGAGGGTGCGGGGATCCGGGCCTTTGAGACGGATCTCGCGGAGCTCGTCATTCAGCTTGGGCATGACCGGCCCTCGCATATCATCGTGCCCGCGCTGCACAAGAACCGCCAGCAGGTGCGGGAGATCTTTCGCCGGGAGATGCACCTCGAGGAACTTGGCGACAAGCCCGAGGATCTGACCGCCGCGGCCCGCACCTATCTGCGCGAGCGCTTTCTGCGCGTCTCCGCCGCGGTGAGCGGCGCCAACTTTCTAATCGCCGAAACCGGCGGAGTCTGCATCGTCGAATCGGAAGGCAACGGCCGCATGTGCTTGACCTTGCCCCGGGTGCTGATCACCGTGGCCGGCATCGAGAAGG
The DNA here is from genome assembly GCA_963746665.1 of uncultured Acidobacteriaceae bacterium. Classification (GTDB taxonomy): domain Bacteria; phylum Acidobacteriota; class Terriglobia; order Terriglobales; family Acidobacteriaceae; genus PALSA-350. The sequence goes on from CAVVBW010000005.1 coordinate 373,676, forward strand.
TGATCCCCCGCTTTCGCGATCTCGAGGTCTTCCTGCAAACTTTGCCGCGTTCCGCGACCGGCGAGCGCATGAATCCCTACAACTCCATTTGGACGGGCATCGAGCCGGGAGATGGCCCGGAAGAGTTTCACGTCATCCTTCTCGACAATGGGAGAAGCGGCATCCTGCACGATCCCGAGGCCCGGCAGACGCTCAAGTGCATCCGCTGCGCTGCCTGCCAGAATGCTTGTCCGGTCTACCGCCAGACCGGCGGCCATGCCTATGGATCGGTCTATGCCGGGCCTATCGGCGCCATTCTCACGCCCCAATTGCATCAATTGGAGGAGGGATCGTCCCTTCCGTATGCGTCCTCGCTCTGCGGGGCTTGCTATGAGGTGTGTCCGGTCAAGATCGATATTCCCGAAGTGCTCATTCATCTTCGCGGCCAGGTCGTACGTAAGGAGCAGGAAAGATTATCCGGCAAATTGGGCGCCTGGAATCTCGGCATGCGCATGGCGGCGGCAATGCTTAAAAACGGAGGCCGGTTGCATCTTGCGCAGCGCCTCGGCCGCATCGTGCAAGCCCCTTTTGTCGGTGGCAGCGGCTTCATTGAGACTCTGCCTTTCATGCTTGGGGGATGGACGGAGACTCGCGACCTTGCCCCGCTGCCCGCCGAATCCTTTCGCGAGTGGTGGGCCAAGCGTCCTCCAAGCCAACCGGACTCCGGCAACGATTTGGGAAAGCAACGATGACCGGCCACGACAATGGCGCGGCTGGGGTGCGGGCTCAAGTTCTGGCAAGGATTGGTGCGCCGGCAAAAGAGGGGATAGATCTCGCGCAGGCGTACTCGAAGATCGACCGCGCGTACCGGCGTGTGGGTTCGCTCGACCTTGCGGCGCGCCTCGAGATGTTGGAACACCGCCTGCGGGAATACGACGCTCTCGTCTATCGCGCGATACCCGAAGATCTGGCGCAAACGATCGCCCACATCCTCAGCGGCCGCGGCAAGTTGCGCATCGCCATCCCCGGCGGCCTTCCCACTACGTGGCTCTCTGCCGGCTTTTCCTTCGTGCCGGCAGAGAATCTCCCCACTGGGGAGCTTGACCGGATGGATGGGCTGCTCTCCGGCTGCACGGTGGCGATCGCAGCCACGGGGACTCTGGTTTTGCAAAATGCACCCGCTCAGGGCTCTCGCCGGCTCTCGCTCGTTCCCGACTACCATCTCTGCATCGTGAAGGCGAGCCAAGTGGTCGAGACCGTGCCCGAGGCCATGGCCATCCTGGAGCCGGGCTCACGTCTCCCGACGACCTTCATCTCTGGCCCCTCGGCGACCGCCGATATCGAGATGACCCGCATCAAGGGCGTTCATGGACCACGCTTCCTCGATGTGATTCTGGTTGTCTAGCCCGCATTTCTCACCAGCTATCTGCTGCGGCGGCCGATAAGGCTGTGTCTACGGCGTTGCGCTCGGTCACCGTGCTCGACGTACTGTCAAGTACGCCTGCGCGCGCTAACCATCGCGCGCCTTGTATCCACAGCCTTCTCCCCCGCCTCGCTACGACACCTGGTGAGAAATGCGGGCTAGAGGAAGCGAAAATGCTCCAGCTAAAGAACCGGTATTGTAATTTGCTGCCCGGCACGGATCAGATTGGGATCGGCAATGTTGCTAGCGGCGGCGATCTTTTCGTACTTATTCGCCGAACCGTAAAAGCGTTTGCTGATCGTCGATAGGTTGTCGCCACTCCGGATGCTGTAGGTTTGATTGGGACCGCCAGTCGTGGTGATCGCATGGTGTAGATCGGAAAACTGCGGATCGACCTGCTTAATCACATCCCAAACCCTGTTGGCCACCACCTGGGATGGCACGGTCGCTTGCAAGAAGAGTTTATCGCCGTCGAGGGTCGGGGGTTGGAGCGTCGCTCCCAGATCGCTGAATCCTTGGATCGTCTGGATCACAGGAGCATATTTCTGCTGTAACTGTTCGAGGTTCGCCATGATGTTCTCCTCTCCATAGCGTTGTTGATTGGTGCATCGAAGGTCAGGCTGCGTGGGTCAGGCTGCGTGGGTCAGGCTGCGTGTTGCTCGGCGATCTTCTTCACTGCAACTGCCATCGCGGCCGCTCCCAGCGTTTTCACCAGGGCCGGATGCTGAGCATAGATCTCACTCATACGATCGATGATCGAAGGGTTCTCGGCGTGGGCGCTGTGCGCGAGAGCCTCCACATCCGCTGCCGGGATGCTTGCCGCTTGGTCCGCTGTAACCGCGGTTTGGCCGGACTTCAGCAGAGCGGCCAATGGCGAGTCTGGATTGTTGCCGGTGAACTTCGAGATCACGCTGGGACCCGCGGCCGCCAGCAGACCGCTCAGCATGCTCGCCTGCTGAGTGCCGTTCCCGCTTGCGAAGAGCTTGCCCGCAAGTTGAGAAAATGCCGGGGTTTGTCCTGAGCGGAGGGCCTCGGCCAAGCCGCTCGCGAGCGAAGAGCTAGGCACAGACTGTGCCACCTGATCGAAATGCTGTTCTACATCCGCCGTTTTGGGGCTGTTTCCCGTGTACTGCTTGAGTAAATCTCCGATTCCCGAAATGAAGGTCATAGACTCTCCTTTGCTCTTTCTATGTGCAGCTGCATACACTCTCTCACGGCCAGCGAGACCGGGTAACCTGTGAAGAGTGACAGCCGATCGGCTGCTTTTTCAATGGCATGACAACGGGCGGCTTGGGATGGTCGCGCTCCCTCTTGAGTAGTATGGGAACAGCTCTTAGGGGCAAGGGAAGAATTCGACAAGGGAAAGGCGGCCGTGGGGATTCTTACATTTGCTGCGTCAGTTTGGCTGGTCTCCTTGCTTGCCGGGCTGCTTGGCTCGCTCACCGGCCTCGGCGGCGGCGTCGTGATCGTGCCCGTGCTCACCCTGCTCTTTCATGTCGACATCCGTTACGCCATCGGGGCCTCGCTCATTTCTGTCATCGCCACTTCTTCGGGGGCCGCCGCGGCATACGTGCGCGAAGGTTTTTCAAACGTTCGCATCGGAATGTTTCTCGAGATCGCGACCACCATCGGCGCGCTGCTTGGCGCCTATCTCACGGCTATTGTTTCCACGCACGCCATTGGCATCGTCTTTGGCGTCACGCTCATTTACTCGGCCTGGGCTTGTCTCCGTCAGAAGGCCCCTGCAGGAATTCAGACGCCGAACGCGCTCGCCCTCAGCCTCAAGCTCGCCGGAAGCTACCCGGTTAGAGACGGCTATGAGAGCTACACCGCGCAGCATGTTCCCGAGGGCTTCGGCATCATGTTTCTCGCCGGCACTCTTTCCGGCCTTCTCGGCATTGGGTCCGGCGCTGTCAAAGTATTGGCGATGGATCAGGCCATGAAGCTTCCCTTTAAGGTGTCGACCACCACCAGTAACTTCATGATTGGCGTCACGGCTGCCGCCAGCGCGGGCATCTATCTGAGCAGAGGATACATATCGTTCACTCTGGCGGCTCCAGTCATGCTCGGCGTCTTGATAGGGTCGCTGATCGGTGCGCGCTTGTTGGTCATCCTTCACGCCCATCTCCTGCGACTTGTCTTCGCCCTCGTCATCGTAGGGCTCGGCATTGAAATGATCTTCAGCGGCGCGACAGGTAGGCTATGAGCGGAAGTTCACCAGACGATCGGCAGATGGACATTGTCATCGGCCATATACTCCGCATCGGAGTGAGCGTGGCGGCGGCCGTTGTCTTTACCGGCTGGATTATGTACCTCGGCGGGGCCCGGGGAGCCGTGGCGGATTATCGGCACTTTCACGGGCAGCCCGTCTCCATTACTACGGGAATCGCTTCGATACTCCGCGGAGTGGGCGCGCTCGATAGCCTGAGCATTATGGAGGCAGGCGTTCTGCTGCTGATTGCCACGCCCGTTCTGCGTGTCGTCTTCTGCGTCGCTGCCTTTGCCGCCCGCAAAGACGCACGCTACGTTCTGATCAGCGGCATCGTCCTTGCGGTCCTGATCTATAGCCTCTTCTTCCGGGCCTAATATTGGAGGGCTTCGCGGTGAGGCCGCTCTCGCCCTCTTGCTTTGCTCGCGCCTTGCCAGCGCTCCCAATATTCAAGGGCTTCGCGGTGAAACCGCTCTCGCCCTCTCGCCGGTGAGCCCGATTTCCAGGGGCTCACCGGCAATTCACCCTTTTCCTATAAATTAGAGGGCCCACGCTAAAGCGCTTTGCCCTCTTCCACCCCAGCAAGCACAGCTTGCCGGGGACCCCGGCTTGCTATGCTCGCCCCTTCCCAGGGCTCCCAATATTCAGGGGCTTCGCGGTGAAGCCGCTCTCGTCCTCTTGCCGTTGAGCCCGATTTCCAGGGGCTCACCGGCAATTCACCCTTTTCCTAAAATTAGAGGGCCCGCGCTAAAGCGCTTTGCCCTCTTGCTATGCTCGCCCCTTCCCAGGGCGAAGCGGGGTCCCCGGCAAGCTGTGCTTGCTGGGGTGAGAAGCGGCGTCTGCCTGGATGGCAAATCCATCACGAAGGATGCCGCAGCCAATCTTCCGAGTGCCTTTCAATCGCGATACGCACCAGTTGGCTGCGTGTGCGCACGCCGGTCTTGTCAAAGAGCTGTTGCAATACCCCCTTGACGGAGCTCTCTGAAATGGCCAGCCGCGTCCCAATCTCCTTGTTCGTCAGACCTTCGAGCACGCCTTTGAGGACTGCATACTCGCGGTCCGTCAGGCCTCGCGCTTCGCGCTTGGCCGCGGTGCTGCCTGTCGCGGCCGCGATTACAGAACGCGTCACACCGGGATCGAGCCACACCTCTCCGGCAGCCACCTTGCGGATCGCTTCGACCAGATGACTCGGAGGGCTATGCTTCAGAAAAATACCAGAGGCTCCATTCTGTAGCGCGCGGAACATGACGGCATCGTTCATTCCCGCCGTCACCAGCAGAACCTGGCCGCGAAAGCCGCAATCCTGAGCTTGTTCGAGAAAGTACGTGCCTTCCTCCTCGCCCAGGTCGTAGTCCAGCAGAACGATGCCGGTCTCTTTTAACTCCGGTGCGGCGAGCGCGGCGGTGGCCGTGGCGTAGCTTCCCGCGATGCGAAAATCAGGTTCGGTCTGAAGAAGCCGGCTGAGGCTCTCGCGAAAGAGTCCGTGGTCGTCCACCAGCAATATTGGAATCTGACTGCTCATCACTTCCATCCTCGCCCTCCCGGAGCGTTGGTGACAACTCTACGACGAATGTGGAACCTTCTTTCTCAGCCTCGTATCGCAGGTCGCCGCGAAAACTGCGCATGAAAGCTCGGGAAAGATAGAGGCCCAATCCTGTCGACTGGGCCTCGACTTGAAATGGCCGAAAAAGCCGCTCGGGATGCGCGACCCCGCATCCCGTATCGGTAAAGCGAATCGCTACGTGCGATCCTTCACGCGATGCGGACACCGCCAATTGCTTGCGGCTGCTCTCTTGCATGGCGCGCTCGCTGTTCTTGGCCAGGTTCAAAAACACTTGCATCAGGCTCTGCCGATCGGCCCAGACCAAGGGAACATCGTCGTCGATCCGCCAGAGCAGTGGTCACTCCGGTGTCGAGCAATGCGCTTTCGATGACAATGCGCAACTCGTCGAGCAGGCCGCGTATATCCGTGCTCGCCGCCTCGCTCGCCGCCTGCCGCAGGTCCATCGCCGCGATCCGTTCGAGCGAGAGCACCAGAGTGCCCAGCGCCTCGAAGTCTTTGTTGCCCTCCAACATGCCGCCCCGCGTGAGGCTTTCGTGAACGAATGCGATGGCCCCGCAGACATTGCGCACTTCATGGGAGACCGCGGCCACCAGAATTCGCGAACCCGCCAGGAGCTGATGGAGGCTGGTTTCTTCCCGGATCCGCAAGTCCTCCGAAGTGTCGAACACCATGGCGGCGAGGCGAGGTCCGGCGCTGGTGAGATATGTCGAGAACCAGACGTCGGCCTGAAAGACCTCGCCATTCGCTCTCCTTCCCCCGCATTGCATCGCCGTCCTGAAACTCTGGCGATTGCTATCGAGAGCCGGCACGTTGATCAGCGAAGGCAAATAATCGCGCGCGCTCATACCGGGGAGCGATCCGGGTTCGACCGCGAAAAGCCGATGCGCTGCGTCGTTCGCCAGTAGAATGCTTCCGTCAGAGCTGGTTGTAAAGATTGCCGCCGGGCTGCTGTCCACTAAGATTTGGAGTTGTTCTTCCGCCTCGCGCCGCGCCCTCATCTCTCCCTCGATTTGCTCCATATGTCCTTGGGCGAGCTTCCGGCTGCGTGTCGCCTCATACACAGAGAAGCCCATGCAGCAGAAAGCGGCGAGGTAGAGAATATCGCGGGGCAAACCGGTGTTCACGCCCCATGAAAAATCATCGAAGACTTCAGCTAGAAAAGTGCATACGATGGCGAACCCGGCAATCTGCCACCGGCCAAGGACTCTGCCCACCACCAGCATGGGAAAGAGATAGAGAAAGCCAAGCGGAATATCCCTCGATGCCTGCCAATCGGCGCACGCGATCGCGACAATCATGACCATGGCTGTCAACAAAGCCGCTCTGCGTGTAGGCGGAAAAAGGATAGAGACGATGCGCATGGTCGGAGGCTGTCCCAGTGTCTCCGTTGATTCTAGTTGAGGAGCTCCCCCTCGTGGGATGGGGCGAGCAGCAGGCTTCGGTGCTTTCGTATCGCTTTTGTATCCCTTTTGTATCGAGGACAGCTTCGATGAGCCTGGGATGAGCCTGGGATGAGCCTGGGATAGGCCTGGGGAAGAAGCTGTGAAGAGTTGTTTATAAAGTGCTCATGGAACCATTATGAGACTTCTTGCAACTTAGGTCGTAGTTTAAGATCGAAGGATAGTTTGCCATCGAGTCGGGATGCTCGCGAGCCTTAATCTTACAGGGGTCTTTCGCCGCTTTGGTGTTCCGCGCATGACCGAATGCAAAAGCGTCTGCGAGCGGGGAGTTCTTGGCGCATGGTGCGCGGCTATTGTTTCGAAGGGGGTTCTCTGGCGGGCGACGGGAAAGCAGGAAGGATCGGTGGCGTGCAGGGGATGCCTTTGAACCGGAGGTTCTCCCGATCGATCCGTCGGAGCATTTGTAGGTTCTATCCAGCGAACTTTCCTCCGTGCGACGGAAACGGGCTTCTCCGCGCGATGCCCTTAAGGCTGGGCGGCGCATGGCTGCCCAGCCTCCTTCATCTCCTATTCTCGTCCCATATTTCGGGTTCGCGGCACCCACATCCGTTTGGTTGGTCTTACTCCATGGCAGGCTCCGCGCCCGTGAACTGGCGGAATCACCGCTCGAGAGTCGCGAGGGTTTTTTCATGAGGCAAAAGATAGTCCTGGGGACGGTTCTTGCTCTGGCTGTGCTGGTTGGATGCGGCGGCAAGGGACATGACTACGCAGCCGAGGCGCCTCCACCTGCGAATGTTGTACTCGACGAGGGCGTCAACGTTATCACCGTTGACCATCCTGAGCGCTTTCCTATCGCAACCGCCGCAACCTACCAGGCCACTTCCACCCTGAACGTAACCGGCACCGTCAATCCGGATATATCTCGCAACATTCCAGTCGTTTCCCTGGCCTCGGGCAAGGTGGTCGCCCTTCATGCGCGGGTGGGAGACTTTGTGCGCAAGGGCCAATTGCTTATGGAGATCGAAAGCACCGACGTCTCCGGCGCCTTTGCTCAGTATCTGAAGGCGGTCAATGACGAGAGACTGGCGCGCACGCAGCAGCAACGGGCCAAAACTCTCTATGACAAAGGCGCCATCTCAAAAAGCCAGATGGATATTGCCGATGACGGCGAGCAAGACGCCAGCACCGACCTGACTGCGGCCGAGCAACAACTTAGCGTGCTCGGGGTGGACAAAGATCATCCCTCCGCGACGGTTAAGGTCTATGCCCCGGCTGCCGGCGTCATCACTGCGCAGAATGTCACCGATGCTTCCGCCGCCGGCATGACCTTCTCCGGTTCCTCTAATGCCTTCACCATCGCCGATCTCTCCCACGTTTGGATTATCTGCGATGTCTATGAAAACGACTTGTCCTCGGTGCATCTCGGCCAAACTGCCGATATCCGCCTGAACGCCTATCCCAATCGCGTTTTCAAGGGAGCGATCAGCGAAATCGATGCCGTTCTCGATCCCAGCCTCCGCAGCGCCAAAGTTCGCATTCAGGTCGACAATCCGGATGGCATCATGCGCGTGGGGATGTTCGCCACCGCAACCTTCCACGGAAGAACGCTCGAGACCCACGCCTCCGTTCCGGCGAGCGCCATCCTCCATCTGCATGACCGCGATTGGGTCTATGTGCCGGTGGAAGGAGGCAAGTTCAGAAGGGTTGGAATCGTGGGGGGCGACATGCTCCCCGGCGGCATGCAGGAGGCGACCTCGGGAATCGCTGCCGGACAAAAAGTCGTGGAGAATGCGCTCGAGCTGCAGAATGCGGTGGACCAGTAATGATTCGGGCGCTTGTCGATTTTGCTCTCAACAACCGGTACTTGGTTCTGGGAATTGCCCTGCTGCTTTTTATCTGGGGCGCAATTTCTTTTCACAACCTTCCTGTCGAAGCCTATCCGGACGTTGCTAACAACTACGTTCAAATCGTCACTCAGTGGCCCGGGCGCGCGGCGGAAGAAGTGGAGCAGCAGGTAACGGTGCCACTCGAAATTGCCATGGCGGGGCTGCCCCACATGCAGCATCTGCGCTCCACCTCACTCGCCGGCCTTTCCAGCATCATGCTCATCTTCGACGACGACTCCACCAACGATTGGAACCGTGAGAAGGTCTTGGAGCGGCTCTCGCAGGTCACTCTTCCCGCGGGCCTGACTCCGCAAATGGGGACCGACTGGAGTCCGGTTGGCCAGATCTACTGGTACACCCTCAAGAGCACCAATCCCGCCTACGACAACATGGAGCTCAAGTCGCTGGAGGACTGGACCCTCGAAAAGCAGTTTAAGTCCGTTCCCGGCGTGGTCGATGTTTCAAGCTTCGGAGGAATTACCCGCGAATACCAGATCAGCGTCGATCCTGACAAGCTTATCGCCTATGACCTCAGCCTCGGGCAGGTCGAACAGCAGCTTGCCAGCAACAACACCAATGCCGGGGGCAGCTTCATCGAGCAGGGCGCGCAGCAAATCAATGTGCGCGAAGTTGGCCTCTTCCGCAATGTCGCCGATATCGAAAATACGGTTCTCAAGACGTCGAGCGGAACCGCGCTGCGGGTCAAGGACATCGCCACCGTTTCACAGGGCCCCAAGATCCGCCTGGGACAAATCGGCAAAGCCATTCACAGCATCGACGGCAAGGTCATCGACGACGATGACGTGGTCGAAGGCATCGTGTTGATGCAAAAAGGCGATGACTCCGATTCAACCCTCGTCGGGATTCATGCCAAGGTCAAGGAGCTCAATGATCTGATCTTGCCGAAGGGAGTCAAGATCGTTCCCTTCCTGGACCGCAGCGATCTGTTGGAGTACACCCTTCACACCGTTCTGCATAACCTGACCGAGGGCATCATCCTCGTCGTCATCATTCTCTTTCTCTTTCTCGGCAACGCGCGCGGCGCGATTGTCGTTTCACTCACGATCCCCTTCGCCCTCCTCTTTGCTGCGATCTGTCTGCAAACGACCCACATCCCCGCCAACCTCCTCTCGCTCGGGGCTTTGGACTTCGGCATGGTAGTCGATGGCTCGGTCATCATGGTCGAGAACATCGTCCGCCACTTAGGCCGCCGGCGCGGGGATAGCGTCAGTCCCGGCGAACAGATTCGCGAGGCCGCGCATGAAGTGCAGCGCCCGGTCTTCTTTGCCCGCGCCATTATCGTCACCGCCTATTTGCCCATCTTCACGCTGCAGTCGGTCGAAGGACGATTGTTCAAGCCCATGGCCTGGATGGTCACCTTCGCTCTGGCCGGATCGCTCGTCTTCGCCATGCTCATCGCTCCGGTGATTGCTACATTTCTCTTCCGCAAGGGCGCCCGGGAGTGGCACAACCCGGTGATGGAGTGGCTTAGCAGTCGCTATCGCTCGGGAGCGAGCTGGGCCATCGAGCACCGTTATGCGACTGCGGGCGCGGCCTTGGGGGCACTGGCCCTGACAGCGTTTCTGGGCTTTAGCGGCGTGATCGGCTCTGAGTTTCTTCCTCATTTGGATGAAGGATCCATCTGGGTGCGCGGCACGCTCGCGCCCAGCACCGGACCGACCGAGGGTGTGGCCATCATGAATAAAGCGCGCGCCCTGTTGGCCTCCTTCCCTGAAGTCCCGGACGTGGTCAGCCAGGTGGGCCGGCCGGACGACGGCGTGGACACGACCGGCTTTTTCAACACGGAATATTTCGTCGACCTGAAGCCGAAGAATCAATGGCGGCCGGTCTTCCACCAGAACAAGGATGAGCTGATCGGCGCCATGGACCGTGAACTGGAAAAGATGCCGGGCGTCATCTGGAACTTTTCCCAGCCCATCTCCGACAACGTCGAGGAGGCTGTCAGCGGGGTTAAGGGCGAGCTGGCCGTCAAGATCTACGGCGACGACTTGGCGATACTTGAAGCAAAAGGCAACGAAATCGTCAGCGTCATGAGCGGAGTCAAGGGCATTCAGGACCTCGGGCTCTTTCGTTCGATCGGCCAGCCAAACCTGAACTACGCCGTTGACCGCCAAGCGGCGGCCCGCTATGGCATCAACGTCAGTGACATTCAGGACGCGATTCAGACCGCCGTCGGTGGCGGAGCCGTCAGCCAGGTGCTGCAAGGAGAGGCGCACTACGACCTGGTTGTCCGTTACCAGAAACCCTATCGCGACACGACGGAAGCGATCAACGACGTTCGCCTGCTCGTCTCCCTCCGGCGAACGAGTGGCCCTCTCTCAACTGACCAAGGCTCAGGTCCAAGACGGCGCGGAGGAGATCTACCGCGAGTCCAACCAGCGCTATGTGGCGATCAAATACAGCGTTCGCGGGCGCGATCTTGGCAGCACCGTCGAAGAGGCCATTGCCAAGGTCAACCGCCAGGTGAAACTGCCCACCGGCTACCATCTCGACTGGGCGGGAGAGTATCAAAGCCAGAAGCGGGCCAATAAGCGACTGTCGCTGGTCGTGCCCATCACGCTGCTGCTCATCTTCGTGATCCTTTATGCCATGTTCAAGTCGGGAAAGTGGGCGCTGTTGATTCTGGCCACCGTTGCCATGGCCCCTTTGGGCGGAATGTTGGCTCTGCTGATCACCGGCACCAACTTCAGCGTTTCCTCCGGCGTGGGCTTTCTAGCTCTTTTCGGTGTTTCGGTAGAAACCGGCGTCATCATGCTCGAATACATCAACCAGCTCCGGGTTCGCGGGCACTCGATCAAAGAATCGGCCGATTGAAGGCGCCGTGCTTCGTCTTCGTCCCACGATGATGACGATGCTTGTGGCCACTCTGGGACTGTTGCCGGCCGCAACCTCGCACGGCATCGGTTCGGATTCGCAGCGTCCCTTCGCCATCGTCATCGTCGGTGGTCTCATCACTGCGCTCGTCATCAGCATTTTCCTGCTGCCAACTCTCTATGTGTGGATCGCGGGCGATCGGGATGTGCTCCCCTCGCCGGAAACGGAGTTTGAGAGCTGATGCGACACATGCAGCTTGGGACGCTGGTGCTTTTAGCCTGCTTGCCGTGGGCAGGGGGCCAAAGAGCCTATGGGCAAGCCCCCGCTTCTGTTCCTCCCGCCCCTGTTCCCCTCACGATGGAGCAGGCGGTTGCCTATGCCCTGGCCCACAATCCGACGCTGCTCTCCGCGCAACAGAACCTGCTTTCCCTCAAAGGCCAGGAGGTCGAAGCTGGATTGCGCCAGAACCCCGATTTCGATCTTTACGCCACGAATCTCTCGAATCCGGCAACCTCCTCGACACCGTACGGTTACAGCCTTCAGCTATCGCGGCTCTTTGAGCGCGGCCAGAAGCGCCGCTGGCGTCTGGATAGCGCGCGATCGACAACCGCACAGAACCAAGCGCAATTTCGCGACCAACAACGCCAGACAACTCTGTTGGTGAGGCAAGCCTTCACCAACATGCTCGTCGCCAAGGAAGCCCTGAAGCTGGCCCAGGACAACCTAAGAGACTACAGACAACAGTTGGACATCAATCAAAACCGCTATCAGGCTGGAGACATCGGCAAGCTGGACTACGAGAGGCTTGATCTCGCGCTGGCGCAATTCGAGACAGACGAATCGAGTGCCGAGATGAATCTCGGCCAGACCCGCGACCAACTGCAAACGTTATTGGGCTACGATCAGCCAAAGCCCGGCTTCGATATCGCCGGAGAGGTCGTTCCCCCCGCGGTCACGACCACGCTGACCGGTCTCGAGCAGACGGCGCTCGCAAACAGGCCGGACTATCAGGCGGCCCAATCGGCTATTCTCATCGCGGATGCGAATGTGAAGCTGGCCTATGCGAATGGCACCACGGATCCAACGCTCGAAGGCGAGTACGACCATAGCGGCAATCTGAGCAGTTGGGGCGGCTTACATCAGCATTCCCGTTCGCATCTTCGACCGCAACCAGGGAAACAAGGACACCAGCAAATATCTGGCGCAGGGTAGCCGATTTTCTGAAGTAGCCGTGCGCAATCAAGTCTATTCCGATGTCGATCAGGCCTGGATCGGCTATACAACCTCCAAGGCGTTATCGGACAGATATAACGGGCACTATCTGGACGAAGCAAAAGACGTCTTGTCTATCGCGCAATTCGCCTATCAGCAGGGCGGCCTCGCATTGATCGATTATCTGAACGCCGTCCAGGATCAGCGCACCGTGTCATTGAACGCTCTCAACTCCTACGCGCAGACCTGGCTGGCTATTCATCAGTTGAGCTTCGCCAGCGCCACGGACGTCGTGCCCTAGCAGGCTTAAGAAATAGATTGCTTTCCCCGGTAATCGGGCCGACAATTCGCAAACGCGGGGATAGATCGAAATCCTCGACAGCTCTCTCGACAAGAAGGAGAAAGAAAAAGATGCGTATGTTGTTGAAAGCCTCGATTCCCGTCGAAGCCGGCAATGCGGCGGCTAGAAACGGCACCTTGGGTCCTACAATCAAAAGTCTCCTCGACGATCTCAAACCTGAAGCGGCATACTTCGCCGAAGAGAATGGTGAGCGAACCGCATACCTGTTCTTCGACATGAAGGAGTCGTCGCAGATCCCCGCGATCGCCGAACCTTGGTTTCTCGCCTTCAACGCGAAAGTTACCTTCCGTCCTGCCATGAATCTGGAGGATCTGGCCGCCGCCGGTCCGGGGATCGAGCGGGCGGTCAAAGCGCATAGCTTCTGATTGCCGACGGAGGATTCTCTGCCGATGCGCAAATCCCGGTATTTGGGTCTCTGCTGTACTTGTATGGGAGCTCTAGCCGCAACGCTGTTCGGCACATATGTTGTCCTGCGTGTGCCCGCGGCGGCCGCCGCGGGCATGGGGGCAACGGGCGGCCACATGCGGATGACTGCGCTTCGAGCGCCCGAGCCAGGCGACCGGCAGAAGGCGGATGCGGTGGTGGCGGCAGCGAAGGCGGCATTGGCCCCCTATGCCGACTATCACAAGGCGCTGGCTAACGGATTTCACATCTTTCTGCCAAACCTGCCCCAGCATATCTATCACTTCACGAACTACGCGTATGGGGCAGAAGCCGCCTTCCACTTCAATCCCGATAAGCCAACTTCCTTGCTGTACGAGAAGACAGCCGATGGAGGCTACCGGCTCGTCGGGGCGATGTACACGGATCGGGTCAACGCGACGGAGGAGGAATTGAATGGCCGCATTCCTATCAGCATTGCTCGCTGGCACGAGCACGTCAATTTCTGCCGGGCGCCGCAAGGAGAGCAGGCCGCGTACTTTGGGCCGGATGCGAAATTTGGCCTTTTAGGTTCGATTACCACCAAAGAAGCTTGCGACGCGGCAGGAGGCAGGTTCCGTCCGCATGTTTTCGGCTGGATGGTGCATGTATATCCAATTCAAACAGACCCGAGCAAGATATGGTCCATCGATGACGACGATGATGGGCATGACAATATGGACCACTCCGCCATGCCTGGCATGAATGTGAATTAGTGCCTGCCATGCCCTATAAGTTCACAACAGGCTCTAGCCCCGAACTAGCCACTCACACCTTGGCGTCCAGCTCTACCCAACGGGCATAAAGCCGGTCGAGGATGCTCTGGGCCTCGTCCTGCGCGGCCAACACTTGCTCGAGCCGTCGAGCGTCGGTTGCGACCGCAGGATCTTCAAGCAGCCGCCGCTGGTTCTCGAGGATCTGTTCCGCCGCGGCAATTCGCCCCTCGATACCGTCGAATTCACGCGCTTCGAGATAGGAAAGCTTCTTCTTTCCCTTGAGTGCGGCCGCTCCCTCGCGCGCGTCTAACGGTCGATCGCGCCTGGGTTGTTTCTGTTCCTGCTGCCACGCCTCCCACTGCGAATAGTCGGCAAAATGTTCAGCGCTCCCTTGCCCATCGAGGCCGAGCACCGTGGTCGAGACGCGGTCGAGCAAGTAGCGGTCATGCGTCACGAGGACCAGCGCTCCGCGAAATTCGAGCAGACTCTCTTCCAGAATCTCGAGCGTCGGTATATCCAGATCGTTCGTCGGTTCGTCGAGCAGCAGCAGGTCCGCCGGCTCAAGCATGAGCTTGGCGATTAAGATACGCGCTCGTTCTCCGCCCGATAACCTGCCTACCGGCTGGTTGAGCTGATCACCCGTAAAGAGAAAACGCGCGGCCCACGAGGCCACGTGGATGACGCGATCCTGATATGGGACCGAATCGCTGTCCGGGGCCAGGGCGCGCCGCAAGGTGACATCCGGATCGAGCACGCGGTTCTGGTCGAAGTACACCGTGCGCAACGCGCCGGCCCGGCGAATGGCGCCATCCACAGGTTCAAGTTCGCCGCGCAACAGTTTCAGCAAGGTTGTCTTGCCGCTGCCATTCGGTCCCACCAGTCCTACACGCATTCCGGCAGTGACGGTGAAGTTGAGGCCGCTGAAGAGCGTCCGTCCGGCAAAACCATAGCTCACCTTTTCAAGCTCGATCAGCCGCTTGGTTTGCCGCTCGGTTGCCGTGAAGTCGATCGCGGCCGTGGAGATGCGGTTTCTCGATGAGACATCCGCCAACTCGCCGATGAGCTCGTTGGCTCGATCGATCCTCGCCTTGGACTTGGTGGCGCGCGCCTTGGGCCCGCGGCGCAGCCACTCGATTTCGATCTTCACGCGGTTTTCGAGAGCATCCTGCCGCTTGGACTGGGCCTCGAGATACTGCTCTTTTTTCTCGAGAAACTCGCTGTAATTGCCGCGCACGCGCAGCAGCCCATCGGCATAGGTGCGGTTCAGCTCCACTGTGTCGGTCGCGACGTTTTCCAGAAAGTACCGGTCGTGGCTGACCACGACGCAGGCAAAGGCAGCGGACTTCAGCAGTGACTCCAGCCAGACGATGCCGCCCAGGTCCAGGTGGTTGGTCGGCTCATCCAGCAGCAGAATGTCAGGCTGCCGCACCAGTGCTTCAGCGATGGCCAGGCGCTTGCGCCAACCGCCGGAAAGCTTGGCTGCGGCGGCCGAGAACTCCACAAACCCGGCCCGGCCCAGCGTCTCGCGAATGCGCCCTTCCCACTCCCCCTCGGGAACGCCGGCTTGCCCGAGAGAGGATTCGAGTAACGACCACACGGTGATCCCATCGGCGAAGTTCGATTCCTGGGTGACATAGCTCAGGCTTGTGCGCTTGCGCGTCGCAACGTTGCCGGTATCCGGCTCGATCTCGCCCGCCAGAATGCCCAACAGCGTCGATTTGCCGGAGCCATTCGGTCCGATCAATCCAATGCGATCGCCCTCCGAGATGGTGAAGGAGATCTCGCGAAATAGCGAGAGGACCCCGAAGGTTTTCGTGATGCCCTGAGCATTGAGGATCGGGATCAAAGGTGTTTGACAATCTTCTACCGCGACATGGCGGTAGCGGTGATGTATTCCTCGTAGGGTCCCTTGAAGTCTTCGATCGCATTGCCTTCGAAGTGCCAGATACGGGTGCCCACTTCGTCGATGAGATCGTGATCGTGGGTCACCAGCAGCACCGTGCCTTCGTAGCGCTGGATGGCGATGTTCAACGCGTTGATCGACTCTAGATCGAGGTGGTTCGTCGGCTCATCGAGAATCAGGATGTTCGGCTTCTGCAGCATCAGCCGGCAGAAGATCAGCCGCGCCGCTTCGCCGCCCGAGAGGGCATCGGTCTTTTTCAAGCCTTCCTCTCCGCTGAAGAGCATCTGTCCCAGCAGGCCGCGAATGTCTTCCTTCGTTGCTCTGGGGTCGAATTCATGCAGCCACTCCGCGATTGTCATCCCCTTGGCGATGGAACCGGTGTGATCCTGCGGGAAGTAGCCGATCTGCGCCTCGTGTCCCCATTTCACCTTTCCGCCGTCGAGGGTAAAGCCGGGCTCGGCCTGCTCCGGCATGCTCACCAGCAACGACTTCAGCATCGTGGTTTTGCCTTGCCCGTTCCGGCCCATCAGGCACACTCTCTCGCCGCGCATCAGGGCGGCGCTGAAGTCCTCGATGACCGGCACCCCGTCATACGACTTGCTCAGGTGCTCGAACTCGAGCACGTGTCTGCCCGAAGGGCGCGCCTGGTCAAAACGAATGTATGGGCGTTGAATGTTCGAGCGCGCGAGCTCGGTGGTTTGCAAACGCTCCACTTCTTTCTTGCGGGAGGTCACTTGGCTCGATCGCGTGCCGGCCGAGAAGCGGG
Organism: uncultured Acidobacteriaceae bacterium; assembly: GCA_963746665.1. Classification (GTDB taxonomy): domain Bacteria; phylum Acidobacteriota; class Terriglobia; order Terriglobales; family Acidobacteriaceae; genus PALSA-350. Next base: position 390,350 of record CAVVBW010000005.1, read on the forward strand.
CAATGAACTCATTCAATTGCGAAATCTTCTTCTCGCGCTGCGCGTTCTCCGCCTCCAGCCGCGAGCGCACCTGGGTCTTGGCCAGCACCATGTCGTCATAGCCGCCGGTGTAGGTGATGATCGTCTCGTAGTCGATGTCCGCGATGTGTGTGCAGACGCTATTCAAAAAGTGGCGATCGTGCGAGATCGTGATCAGCGCGCCCTCGAACTGCAGCATGAAATTCTGCAGCCAGTGCACCGAATCAAGATCGAGCGAGTTCGTGGGCTCGTCCAATAACAGCGCCTGCGGTTTGCCAAAGAGCGCCTGCGCGAGCAGCACCCGCACCTTTTGACCGCCCTGCAATTCGCTCATCTTGCGCTCATGAAACTCGTCGGGGATGTCCAGGCCCTGCAGCAGGATCGCAGCGTCGCTCTCGGCGGTGTATCCGTCCTCCTCGCCGACGATGCCCTCGAGCTCTCCCAGGCGCATGCCATCTTCCTCGGTCAGCTCGGACTTCGAGTAAATCTTTTCCCGCTCCTCGAGCGCCGCCCAGAGGCCTTTGTTGCCCATCACCACCGTGTCGATCACGCGATAAGCATCGAAGGCATACTGGTCCTGGCTCAGGACGCCAAGCTTTTTGGGGCGCACCACGGTGCCCTTCTGCGGCTCGATCTCACCCGTCAAGATCTTCATAAAGGTGGTCTTGCCGGCCCCATTCGGTCCGGTCAATCCATAGCGGCGTCCGGCTATGAACTGGGTCGACACATCGTCAAATAGGACCTTCGCCCCGTAACGCATACTGATATTGCTAACAGAAATCATTGCCCAGCCTTATTTTCAAGGGATGCTTGTATTTTAGCGGATTTGCCATCCAGGCGGGATTTGCCATCCAGGCGGGATTTGCCATCCAGGCAGACGCGCCTTGCGGCGCCATTCGTGGTTGCTGGCTCGCCCATCACCCTTTGTCATCGCGAGCGCACCATGATCCGGTTCAATTCCGGCCTGGCGCTCCAAAGGATCCGTTGCCGAGACCTATTTCGCTGATCTGGCTCTTGATCGGCGGCATGGATTCGAGCTCACGCGCCCGTTGCTCCACGGCGCGCATGACGCGAAGCAAGTTGCCGCCGTAGATCTTCTTGATGTCCTCGGCAGAATAACCTTTCTCGAGCAGCGCCCGCGTGAGCGCGGGGAATTTGTCGTACGAGCTAAGGTCCGCCGGAGCGCAGTTGATGCCGTCGAAGTCCGTGCCGATCCCGACGTGATCGATGCCCCCGACCTTCACCGCGTGGTCAATCTGGTCGACTACCTGGGCGAGCGTAACCGGCGGCAGCTTGGCACTCTCCTCCGCGTTGATCTTCTTCACCTCTGCGGCGCGGGCGGCGGGGTCTGCGATCTTCCGGGCCTCAGCCATCAGGGAACGCCGCTCGGGCGCCAGAGCCTGGCTGGCGTCGTTATAGCCCTGCGAGAGGTACTCGCAATCGAAGTTGATCTGCATCGTGCCGCCCTTCGCGGCCAGCGCCCGGATCATGTCGTCGGTCATATTGCGCGTATTGCTCGAGATGGCCCGGCAACTGGAATGCGATGCGATGATCGGAGCCGTGGAGACCTCGAGCGCGTCATAGAAGGTCTTGTCTGCCGTGTGAGAGATGTCGACCATCATGCCCAGGCGGTTCATTTCCCGGACCACGTCTTTGCCGAACGGAGTGAGGCCGTTGTGGTGCTTGACCTGGGGATCGTCGAAATCGCCCTGAGAATCGGCCCAGTCGTTGGTATTGAAGTGGGTGAGCGTCATGTAGCGGACGCCAAGCGCATAGTAATCCCGCAGCAGGCGCAGCGAGTCCTCGATCGCATGACCGCCCTCGATTCCAATCAGTGCGGCGATCTTGTGTTGCTGGTGCGCCTCTACGATCTCGTCCGCGGTAGTGGCGAAGACGAAGTCGTTAGGGTGCGCGGCAATGATGTCGGTGCGAATCGGTGTCGATCATCTGCAGCGTGCGGTTAGCGGAGTGGTTGCCGTTTACATATCTGGCATCGACGAAGGCCGCGAAGAATTCGGCGCCGAGAAAGCCCCTCATCCGAGGCAGGTCGGTCTGCCTGCCTTCGCTGGGTTTGGCGATGTCGTAGCCATCGATAGTCTGCGAGGGAACATCGTCATGCGTGTCGATTAGGATGGCGTCGCGTGTGATGCGCGCAACCTCGGCGTCGGTGACGGGTTTGCTGCTGCGCTGGGCGGCGGCCGGATAGACCGCGGAAGCAAGCAGGGCGAAGGCGGTAAGTGCACGCAGTCGGAGCAAGGGATCTCCTTTTGAAAACAGGCTTTTGAGAGAAAACAGGCTTTTGAGAATAATAAGGCTGCGCGCCGCCCGCGCGTAGGCCCTTGTACTCCCCGCACCGAACGCCTTTCCGCTTTTGCGGGCAGTATGTGCCCATTTCAAGTCTCTGATGAGACTTCCCACTGCAACCGCGGCGGGTAAGCTAATCTGGAGATATGACCCCAAGACCCGGCGGGGAATAAGCACGCAGAACTCCTATGGGGTGCGCGTGACCGTAGGATGGTCAATCGAACAAGATGGAAACGGCGATCGAGTTGCTTATGGACAATGCGGTTGACGTAGAACGCAAATTGGCGCTGGCCGCGGCGTCATTTCGGGCCTTCCGGCATACCGCGCTCGAGGAGCGAGCGAGCAAGCTGGTGCGGACGGCGGAACTTTTAGAGTCGGAGAGCGACCGTTTTGCAGAATTAATGACCCTGGAAATGGGAAAAACGATTGTCTCTTCGAAAGCTGAGGCCATGAAGTGCGCGGTCGTCTGCCGTTACTACGCCGAGCATGGCGCCGCGTTCCTGATGAACCAGTCTTTCGATGTCGGCTCAGCGCACTGTACCGTCAAGTTCCAGCCGCTCGGAACCGTGTTGGCGGTCATGCCCTGGAATTATCCGTTTTGGCAGGTCTTCCGATTTGCAGCCCCGGCGCTGATGGCGGGAAATACGGCGCTGCTGAAACACGCTTCGAACGTGCCGCAGTGCTCCAATGCCATTCAAGATCTCCTGCTGCGCGCAGGCTTTGCCGAAGGTGTATTTCAATCCCTTCATATTCGGGGCGCACAGGTAGCGGATCTGATTGCCGACGATCGCATCGCGGCGGTGACGTTAACCGGGAGCGAGCCCGCCGGGATGTCCGTCGGCGGCGCGGCAGGGAAGGCAATTAAGAAAAGCGTGCTGGAGTTGGGGGGAAGCGATCCGCTGATCATCATGCCTTCGGCAAACATTGGCGAAGCGGTCGACGCGGCTGTAAAAGCCCGCATGATGAATTGCGGTCAGTCCTGCATCGCCGCCAAGCGAATCCTGATCGAGGATTCCATTTATGACCAATGTGAACCCGAGATTGTCGCCAAGGTGAAGTCTCTGCGGGTCGGGGACCCGCGCGATTCCACAACCGAGATTGGTCCGCTGGCAACCGAACAATTTGCCGTGGACTTGGATGAGCAAGTGCAAAGGGCGGTTGCGGCCGGCGGCCGCGTCCTCGAAGGGGGCACTCGCGGACAATTGGGAGGCGCATATTACCAGCCAACAGTCTTGGCCGATGTTCCCCGAGATTCCGCGATTGCGCGGGAGGAGTTTTTCGGCCCGGTAGCCATGTTGTTTCGAGTCGGGGATATCGACGACGCGATTCGACTCGCGAACGACACTCCATTCGGTCTCGGATCGAGCGTCTGGACGAACGATCCCGAGGAGCAGAAGAAGTTTAGCGAGGAGATCGAGGCGGGACAGGTGTTCATCAATGCCACGACATTCTCCGATCCCCGGATGCCTTTCGGCGGGATCAAACGGTCCGGGATCGGACGCGAGTTGGGTATTTGGGGGCTGCGTGAATTCGTCAATGTAAAGACCGTCTACTCTTCTTAAAGCATCTAGAGGATGCGCGAGAGCAGCTGATTGGCCGCAAGCGCCGCGACATATGCGAGGCCGCTCATGTAGACGAACTGCGCCAGCGGCCACTTCCAGCTATTGGTTTCACGCCGGACGGCGGCCAGGGTCGAGGTGCATTGCATGGCGAAGGCAAAGAAGACAACCAGCGCGATCGCGCCGCCGGTCGTCATGTCGTGCCGGAGCGCGGTCTGCAGGCTGAGCGATTGCGTGGCCGGATCGGCGCCGTAGAGCGTGCCCAGGGTGCCTACGATCACCTCGCGCGCGATGATCGAGCTCAACAGTCCGATGCCGATCTTCCAATTGAAGCCGAGCGGCCGCAGGATGGGTTCGATCATGTGCCCCAGATGGCCGACGAAGCTCTCGGCCAGCGGCGCCATCTGTCCCCCATGAATTGGGAAAACGCTCAAAAGCCAAAGCACAAATGTCACCGCCAGAATCACCGTTCCCGTCTGCTTCACGAAGACCTGGCAGCGGTCAAGCAAACGCAGCCCGACGGAGCTTAGAGTGGGCCAGCGGTATTGCGGCATCTCCAGCATGAAAGGCGCGGAATTGGCCTTGAGCACGGAGGACTTGAGCAGCCGCGCGGTTCCGAGCGCCGCGAGAAAGCCCATCACGTAGAGGCTCAACATCACCGCCGCGCGCAGTCCGAAGAAATTGCCCAGAATCCGGCGATTGGGAATGAAGGCCGCGATGATCAGCGTATAGATCGGCAGCCGCGCCGGACAGGTCATAAAGGGAGCCACCAAAATCGTAGCCAGCCGGTCGCGCTTGTTTTCAATCGTGCGCGTGGCCATGATCGCCGGGACCGCGCAGCCATAGGCCGAGAGTAGAGGAATGAAGGCCTTGCCGTTCAACCCAATCGACCGCATCACGCGATCGGCAATCAGCGCCGCGCGGGCCAGATAACCCGAATCTTCGAGCAGGCCGATGACCAGAAACAGCAGCAAAATCTGCGGCAGAAAAACCATTACCGCTTCCATGCCGTTCCATATGCCGTCGCGCACGAGCACTTGCAGCCAGTGCACCGGCAGCAACCCTGCCACGGCCGCACCCATGCGGGTCAGCACCGTGGTCATCCAATCGCTCAACGGCAGCCCTGCGGCGAAGACCACCTGAAAAACGCCAATCACGACTGCCAGAAAAATGAGCGGCCCCCACACCTTGTGCAACAGCACGGAGTCCAATTTCCTGGTCCATCCCGAGGAGAGCGGCGCTTTGTATTTGGTGCGCGAGCTGACCCCGCTGGCCCACTGATGGCAGGAACTCACATTTTGCAGCACGGGCAGTTGCATCAACTGGGGCTGCATGTGGCTGGGGTCCGAAAGTCGGCCGAGAAACCGTCCAATCGCCTCCAATCCCGTGCCCTTGCTGGCGCAGATCATCGCGACCGGTGCGCCCAACTCCTTGGCCAGCGCCAGAGGGTCGATCTCGCCCCCTTGCGCGGTCAGCAAGTCGGACATGTTCAAGAGAACGAGCGTGGGCAAGCCCAGAGAGAGAACAGGTCCAGCCAACATCAATTGCCGGTTCAACTGCAGGGAGTCGAGCACCAGGAGCACGGCATCCGGAGCCGGCGTTCCGGGCAGATTCCCTTGCAGTACATCGACCGCGACCCGGGCATCTTCGGAGTAGGAGTTCAGGCTATAGATTCCCGGCAGGTCGATCACCGTGAGGTCATTGCGCCCGATGCCGCCCATGCGCCCGAAGTGCTGCTCGACGGTCACGCCGGGATAGTTCGCCACCTTCTGCCGTAGACCGGTCAACCGGTTGAAGAGCGTCGACTTGCCGGAGTTTGGCGGGCCAATGAGGGCAATCGTGCCGATCTTGCCATCTACCTTGGGACGCGGTGGTTCAAGCGTCGCAACTCCGCCGGGTGTGCAGCAATCGCTCATCGCCTGGTCTCTTGCTCCGCTTTGCAAATACTGTGCACGGAGATGAACTTTGCCGTCTCCCGCCGCAGCGCGATCTCCGCTCCGTCCACGCAATAGACGGTGGGGTCTCCCGCCGGCGCGCGGCGCAGCGCCAGCACTCTGGTCTCCGGGATAAAACCAAAATGCATCAGTTGCTCCTGAATTTCTTCAGGTAACTCGATGGAGGCCAGGGTGGCGCAGCATCCGATGGCAAGGTTGCTGAGCGCGGTGGATGGAGCGTTGAACGGCATATCAAGCTATCGTTTACTCCACATTCGGCTGCTTTTCCTAAAGTCCGACCGATGAGGTCGCATATTCACTATACGGCCACTCCAACCCGATTTACAAATGCCCGAAGTGAGTTACCGCGAGATGCCGAAGGGAATTAGCGGTAGCGCGGGCGGACGTGCGGTCTCAGCGTCGTGCTTTCCATCGTGTAGCAAGGCTCTAGAAATGCGGCGAAGCCGCGTCGGCCGGGATGGCAGATTCCCGGAGCGAGGGGAGATCGAAGGCGCGCAGGCTTTGAGCGAAGGCCGCCTCATCGACATTCGTGAAGTGAAGACCGTGCAGGCCGACGGCTCGAGCTCCCACGACATTTTTCTCAATGTTGTCGATGAAGAGGGCATCTTCCGGCTTGACCGCCAACTCCTGGATCGCGTGATGATAAATGGCGGGATCGGGCTTGACGGCGCCCACCTCGCAGGACCAGGTAAGCTGATCGAACCGGTTCAGCCAAGCGAAGTCCTGCCGCATATAGCGGAGGACGTTCACCCCCATGTTCGATAAAATTCCGGTCTTGAGCCCGGCCTTTCCGATGGCGAAGGCCCAAGCCAACATGGTTTGATTCAGATCCATCCACATTCTGGCGTCGAACTCGTTCAGCAGCTCTATCTGCTCGACGGTGAAAAGGGTTCCGGCGTCCTGTGCGATCCTTTGCCAGTAGGTTGAGCCATCCAGGATGTTGGCATCGAGGTCCAGCCGGTAGGTCCAATAGAGCTTTTCAAAGAGGGCTTCATCCAGCCCTGAGGTTTCGACGAGAGCGCGATGGAAGTGCTGGTTGGGAGGTCCGCTGAGGACCTCGCCATAGTCGAAGATGACGGCGCGAAGATGCATGGTTTGTTGAACTCTGAGATGAGAATGAGAAGTAGAGCCTGTTATGAACTTATAGGTTCATAACAGGCTCTAGTCTTGAACCATTAAAGCATCTCGCGCGGCGGCCAGCTCTCCGCCGGGGCGAGCTCGCGAGGGTATGTTGGAGTTTTCCAGACGCACGCAGTGGGATTTGGCGGAGACACCCTGGGCGCGGCAACTTGCGCGGATGCGCGCCTCCGGGGTCAAGCTTCTTGACCTCACGGCCTCGAATCCCACGCGCTGCGGGTTCGTCTACGGCCAAGCATCAGGGGGACATTCGATCCAACCGATCATCGATCCAACCGATCCTGGCCCCGCTGCTCGACCCGCAAGCGCTCGACTATGATCCCAATCCCCGAGGCAGCCTCGCAGCCCGCAAGGCGGTGTGCGAGTACTACCGGGAGCAAGGAGCTTCTCTCGATCCCGAGTATCTTTTCCTGACCACCGGCACCAGCGAGGCCTACAGCTTCCTCTTCCGGCTGTTGTGCGATCCGGGAGATGAAGTGCTGATTGCCCAACCGAGCTATCCGCTCGTCGACTTCCTGGCGCAGCTCGACGATGTCCGTCTGGCGCCCTACAAGCTCTTCTACGACCACGGCTGGCAGATCGATCTTGCGGATCTCGAAGAACGCATAAGCTCCCGGACCCGGGTGATTGCCGTGGTGCATCCGAACAATCCTACCGGACACTTCACCCGGCCACTCGAGCGCGCCGCGCTCGAAAGAGTCTGCCGCGAACATGGATTAGCGCTCATCGTCGACGAAGTCTTTCTCGACTATGGATGGACCGATTCCGGGGCGAGCTTCGCCCTGGGCGCGCACCAGGTGCTGACCTTTGTGCTCAGCGGGCTGAGCAAGATTGCGGCTCTTCCCCAGATGAAGGCGGCATGGATCGCCTGCTTCGGACCGCCCGCGGAACTGGCCGCGGCGCTCGAGCGCCTGGAGGTGATCTCCGACACCTTCCTCTCGATGAATGCGCCGGTTCAATGTGCGCTCGGGGAATGGCTGCGGGATCGGCATTGCCTCCGGCAGCAGATCGGAACCCGGGTTGAGCGCAATCTGGCACTCCTCGATGGCCTGCTTGCCCGGCAAAAAATGGTGACCCGGCTGGTAGCGGAAGCCGGTTGGTATGCCATCTTGCGGATTCCCGCCCTTGAAGAAGATGACCAGACTGCTCTGCGGCTGCTAACGAGTGCGCGAACGGTCGTCCATCCTGGCTACTTTTTCGGTTTTCCGGGCGCTGGCTGGCTGGTCCTAAGCCTGCTCCCTCGAGAAGAGGAGTTCGCCGAGGGCGCCGCGGCCGTGCTGAACTATTTTGAGGGTGAGCACATGGAACCAAAATAGTTAATAGCACTTTAGCGGCATTCTTGTATCACTGTAACTATCTTGTATATTCTATTGATTACAAATTAGTTCATGTTGAAGCTGATGGCTATTTGCGGGCGTGGGGAGCTGTCTGGTCCATACGGCGAATGGTTCAAACCATAAAGTGGAACCTTAACTGTTTGAGCTCTTTTTGCCAGTTCAACGAAGGGCTGGATCGACCCTGAAAACCGAGCCCCGAAGATGGAAAAGACATCTACAGCCGCACACCCGGCTTGAGGAAAGGATTGGACTGGCGCTCCTCGCCGATGGTCGTCTCCGGACCGTGGCCTGGCACCACCTGTGTGTTATCGGGGAGGACCAGGAGCCGGCTGTGTAGAGAGCGCAGGATCTGCCGCCCATCGCCACCCGGCAGATCGGTACGCCCGATCGATCCGGCAAAAAGCGTGTCTCCCGCGAGGAGAAGATTTTGCCCGGTGAAATGGAGGCAGATACTGCCGGGAGTGTGTCCTGGGGTGTGTACCACCTCCGCCATAATGCCGGGCAATCCTACCTGAAGACCGTCGTCGGCGGACGCGTCGGGCTGGCGAATCTCCGGCTTGGGAACTCCCAGCCAGCTAGCCTGGGCCTCCATCATCGCCAGCAGTTGCAGGTCATTCTGATTGAGAAAGATAGGTGCTCCGGTAAAGCTCTTGAGCCGGGCAGCGCCCCCGACGTGGTCGATGTGGCCGTGGGTGACGAAGATCTGCTTGAGTACGAGCTCATGCTTCGCAAGCCGCGTCAGAATTTCCGGAACATTCTCGCCGGGATCGATCACGATCGCTTCGTGCGTGACCTCGTCTCCTAGGATCGAGCAATTGCATTGCAGCGGGCCGACAGGAAAGGTTTCCCGGATCATGCGATCAATTGTAGGACCAGCCGCAATGGACGTGCAGAAGGGGGTGAGCTGTTTCCACGTTACTATTTAACGGCTTACCCGCGTTACTATTCAGCCGGGTAGGGCGCGGTGGGCTCAAGCCGCGTTTGCGAGCGAACTACTTTTTTGCCGGCGTTGCGGGAGTGCTGGTGGTGGTACGGATGCCTTCGAGCACCGAACGGCCGCCGCCGGTACGCTGAATAAGAACCGTGAGCCCGATCGAGGTAAGCATGAAGATAATCGCCGCCCAAGTCGTCATTTTCGTCAGCAGGCTCGTCGCGCCGCGCGGCCCGAAGGCGGTCTGAGAACCCTGTCCGCCGAAGGCGCCGGCAAGATCTGCGCTTTTGCCCTGCTGCAGAAGAATGACGGCGATCAGGAAGATGCAGACGAGAACGTGTATGGTGCCGATGAGCCAAATCATAAGATACTGAACCTCTGCCGCGAGCGAATCTCGCGGGTGAATAGCGCTTGCCCTTCACTCAATCTTTTGGTGCGGAAGGGGGGACTTGAACCCCCATGCCTCGCGGCGCCACCCCCTCAAGATGGTGTGTCTGCCAATTTCACCACTTCCGCAGTTTATTCCATTGTAAAAATCGAAAGATTGTCCTATTGCCTGTTGAGGAGTCCGAACTCCATACTATCGTTCCCCTGCGATGCGCCGCAAGGAGGCGGGCGGCGGGGTTACATTGCCACTCGAATCCGGCGGATGTTAGCCTCTCTCCGTCCTTACAATTGGGTAAATTAGCGTGCTGGCCACGCCCAATCATCCGGCGTAGGGAGGGGAATGGCTGACACTCAGGGCGTGACAACTACCACGGCACGCGAATTCACGCGCGAACTCGGGCTCTACGACAGCACCATGGTGGTCTCCGGTTGCATGATCGGCTCCGCCATTTTCCTGGTCACGCCAAGCATGGCGCGCCAATTGGGCAGCTCCGGCTGGGTGCTGCTCTCCTGGGTGGCGGCCGGCGCGCTGACCATCCTGGCTGCGCTCGCGTATGGCGAACTAGCCGGCATGATGCCCCGCGCCGGCGGCCAGTATGTCTATCTGTGCGAAGCCTACTCGCCCTTGATCGGCTTCCTCTTCGGATGGACGCTCTTCCTCGTCATCCAGACGGGGACCGTCGCCGCGGTCGCCGTCGGCTTCGCCCGCTATCTTGGCACACTCTGGCCAGCGGTCTCTGAAGAGCATTACCTGATCGCTCCGATCCATATCGGGGTGCATTATGCGGTCTCGTTATCAAGCGCCCAGTTGGTCGCGATCATCATCACCCTGGCGCTCACTTGGACCCATACCTTAGGGCTCAAGTACGGCAAGCTCTTGCAAAACGTCTTTACCGTGGTCAAGATCGCCTCGCTGCTGGGGCTGATCGCGGTCGGTGTGCTGGTGGGCGTCAATCGGTCAGCGTTGCGGACAAACTTTAGCGCTCTATGGACACCGCAACATTTCATCTCCATTACCCCGGGCGTCAGCGCAGCCACGGGCTATGGCCTGTTCATCGCCTTCTGCGTCTCGCTCGTCGGATCGCTTTTCGCGGCCGATGCCTGGAACAATATCACCTTCACCGCCGGCGAGGTGAAGAACCCAAGGCGCAACATCCCGCTGTCGTTGATCCTGGGTACCGGGTTGGTGATCGGCCTTTATCTGCTCGCCAACCTGGCCTATTTCTTCACCTTGCCCATCGACGCCATCCAAAACGCTCCCGCCGACCGCGTGGCGACGGCGATGCTGCAAGCGGTCTTCCCCGGCCTCGGGGTCGCGCTGATGGCCCTGGCCATCATGATCTCGACCTTCGGTTGCATGAATGGAATGCTGCTGACGGGGGCGCGCGCCTATTATGCGATGGCCAAGGATGGTGTGTTCTTCAAGAGTACGGGAGAGCTGAATTCGAGCGGCGTGCCCGGGCGGGCGCTCCTGGTGCAGGGAATCTGGACGTCTTTGCTGGTGCTGCCGCGAACCTACGATCCGGCCACGCATGCATACGGCAATCTCTATAGCAACCTGCTTGATTATGTGATCAGCGCGGAGCTGATCTTTTATATTTTGACCATTGCCGGGGTCATCGTCCTGCGGCGCCGGCAACCGGCGGCGGAGCGGCCCTACCGGACACTGGGCTATCCGCTGACGCCTGCGTTCTACATCGCCGGCGCGCTGGTTATCTTCGTGGTCCTGCTCTTTTACCAAACCTCGATAACGATTCCCGGTTTGATCATCATCGCCACGGGCGTGCCGGTTTACTTCTGGATGCGGCGCGGGGCGAAGGGGCGCGGGGTAAAAAGTCTCTAAAACTTACGCGACCACTCTCGCGGCCAGCGCTCGACGACAACCTTCTTGTCGGTATAGAAATCGATGGCGTCGCGCCCCTGGGCGTGCAGGTCGCCGTAGAAGCTCCCTTTCCAGCCGGTAAAAGGAAAGTACGCCATCGGCGCCGCCACGCCCAAGTTAATGCCGATGTTGCCGGCTTGGACTTCATAGCGAAACTTCCGGGCTGCGCTGCCGCTTTGGGTAAACAGGCAGGCCATATTGCCATAGGATTGCCGGTTGACGAAGTCGATGGCCTCGTCAATCGTCTCCACGTGTATCAGGCTCAGCACCGGCCCGAAGATCTCCGTTTGGGACAGCGTGCCCGCCGGCCGAACCCCTTCGAGGATCGTGGGCCGAATGAAGTTTCCCTGCTCATAATTTTTAATGCGGGCTCCGCGGCCGTCGACCACCGCCGTCGCCCCCTCACGGATCCCCGCTTCGATCAACCCTTCGATGCGCGCTTGGCTCTCCGCGCTGATGACCGGCCCTGTCTGTACCGCCTTATCCAGGCCATAGCCAACCACCCGCGCGGTGGCAGCATCCGCCATAGCCGCGGTGAAGGCTTTGCGAACGTCCCCCACTGTTAGCGCCACGGAAGCCGCCAAGCACCGTTGGCCGGCGCAGCCGAACGCCGAGTCGCTCAGCACTTGCGCGGTCATCTCCAAGTCGGCGTCGGGCAGAACCACGACCGGGTTTTTTGCGCCTCCCTGGCATTGAGCCCGCTTGCCGGTCGCCGTGGCCCGGCTGTAGACGTATTGCGCCACCTTCGACGAGCCTACGAAGCTGATACCCCGAATGCCGGGATGGTCGAGCAACGCATCGACCGTCTCTTTGCCGCCGTGCACCAGGTTCACCACGCCGGCCGGCAATCCCGTCTGCGCGATTAGCTCGAGCAGCTTGGCCGCCGTCAGCGGCACCTTCTCGGAGGGCTTGAGGATGAATGTGTTGCCGCAGGCGATCGCATATGGCAAAAACCAGAGCGGAATCATGCCGGGGAAATTAAACGGCGTAATCGCCGCCACCACTCCTAGCGGCTGGCGGAGCATGATCTCGTCGATGCCGCGCGCGATATCCTCGCTGCTCTGCCCCTGCATCATGAGCGGGATTCCGCAGGCGACTTCGACATTTTCAATGCCCCGCGCGAGTTCGCCGGCGGCCTCGCTATAGGTCTTGCCGCACTCCTGGGTAATCGTGCGCGCCAGATCCTCGAGGTTCGTCTCGAGCAACGCCTTCAGCTTGAAGAGGTATTGAATGCGGTCGCCGGCCGGTGTGCGCCGCCATTCCGGAAAGGCCTTTTGGGCCGCGTTGACTACCCGTTCCACCTCGCCCGCCCGAGACAATGGAGCCTGCGCCAATACTTCTCTGGTCGCCGGATTCACAACCGGCACAAAATCCCCGTCCGCTACTTCCGTCCAAGCCCCTCCAATATAGTTTGCCAACCTCGCCGCAGTGCTCATCATGGACCGTCCTGAATTTGATTTTCCGCCGATATATTGAGTTTAGAATTGTGGGTGCGTTGAACCTTCGGACCTTTGGACCTTTGGACCTACATGACAAGCATAAGCTCTACTTCCGCCGACCCCTCCGCCCCGCAAACAGAAGAGATGGACACAGTCGAGAAATACCGCCGGTATGTCAATACCAACTCCCTGGCCAAGGTCCAACCGATCGTCATCGATCATGCGGCGGGGGCTACGGTCTGGGACGAGCGGGGTCGCGCCTTTGTCGACCTGTTCTCGGGCATTTCCGTCGTCAACGCCGGCCACAACCGGCCAGAGGTCATCGAGGCCGCGGCGGCGCAAATGCGGCGGCTCGTCCATTCGAATTCCTACCTCTACTACAACAAGACGGTGGCCGATTGCGCCGAGGCTTTGGCCTCGATCATGCCCAGTCCAGAGTTGCGGGTATCGTTTTTTGGAAGTAGCGGCGCGGAGGCAATCGAAGGCGCAATGCGCCTCGCCAAGCAATACACCGGTCGCACCGAGTTTGTTGCATTGGACATGTCGTTTCACGGTCGTACGAACGCAACCCTCAGCGTGACCGGCAATTGGAAGCGGAAGAAAAAGGGTGGCCCCTACCTGCCGGGAGTCTCATTCGCCGCGGCGCCCTACACCTACCGTAGCCCCTACGGCCGCGATCCCGAAGCCTGTGCTCGCGCCTGTGTCCGCGATCTGGAGCGGGTACTCGATTTTCATACCGCCAACGGGGTTGCCGCCTTCATCGCCGAACCGGTGATGGGCGAGGGCGGCATCATCGTGCCGCCTCCGCTCTATTTCAAGATGGTCAAGGAGGTTCTCGATCGGCGGGGCATCCTCTTCATCTGCGACGAGGTGCAGTCGGGCTTTGGACGTACCGGAAAGATGCTGGCGATCGAATCCTATGGCGTCGTTCCCGACATCATCGTCACCGCTAAAGGCATCGCCGATGGCTTCCCGTTATCCGCCTTCACCACTCGCGACGAGATCGCCAAGGCTTTCACTCCGGGCGACCACCTTTCGACTTTTGGCGGCAACCCGGTTTGCTGTGCGGCGGCACTGGCGAATATCGCTCTCTTCCGCCGCGAAGGGCTGGCCGAACAGGCCGAAGTCAAAGGCCGCTTGCTATTACAGCAGCTGGAAGGCTTGGCCAGAAAGCATGCGGTGATCGGCGAGGTGCGGGGACGAGGCCTGATGATTGGCATCGAGTTGGTAACCGAAGGCGCCAGCCAGACCCCGGCGCCGGAGCTGGCTGTGCGGCTTCAGGATCGTCTGCTAGCCGACGGGTTTTTGATCGGCGTCGGCGGCTTTTACGGCAACGTGTTGCGGCTACAGCCGCCGCTCGTCATCTCCGACGAGGACCTTCGTCGGGCCGTGGCAGCCCTCGACCAAGCATTCGCGTCGCAGTCCTAGCAGGAGCGAGTAGGCAAGGGAATTGTCACGCCTGGTAGACCGTTTTGCCTCCAGTAACTGTGCGCACAATCTCGATGTCCTTGATTTTTTCCTGGTCCACCGTGTGCGGATCGGCCGCGAGCACGACGAAGTCCGCTAGTTTGCCCGGTGTGATCGAGCCTTTGATCTTCTCCTCGTGGGAGTCGTAGGCCCCGTTGAGCGTGTTGATCTTGAGCGCCTCGTCTACGCTGACCCGCTGGTTGGCTCCCCAGGTCTCGCCATTGAACCCTTTGCGCGTGACCATTCCCTGAATGGCCATCCGCGGGTCGAACGGTCCGGGAGAAAAGTCCGAGCCCGTCGCCGCCACGATCCCGGCGTCGATGAAAGTGCGGTAAGCCATGCACCGCTTCATCATCTCCTCGCCGTAAAAATGGAACTTATCGGAGTTGTAATACGCATAAGTCGAGAACACGGCGGGAACGGCGCCGAGCGCCTTCATGCGCCGAATCAAATCATCGTTGATCAACGTGCAATGGGTGATCTTGGGGCGCGTGTCGGTGCGCGCGTCGAGCTTCTGCGCCCGTTCGACCGCGGTCAGCATCATGGCAATGGCGACATCTCCATTCGCGTGGCAGTTGACCTGGATGCCCGCCCGATGCACCTGCTCGACCCAGGCGTTGAGATCGTCCTGCGTCAGTGTGACGTTGCCGGAGTATGGGGGGTTGGAATCGGGATATGGCGTGCTGAGCGCCATCGTCCGCTCCGAGAACGACCCGTCGATGGTGTGCTCGGAAGTCGCACCGAACCGGATCCACTCGTCGCCGAAGCCGGTCTGGATGCCGCCCGCAATCATCGCGTCCAGCTGCTTGCCGCTGGCCTCATAGCTTACGCGGTGCAGCAGATCGCCGCGCTCTCGCACCTGCTGCAGCGCATACAGATCGCCGCCCTCGTGGTGTACGCTGGTCAGGCCATAGCGAACGAACTGCTTGGAAATGTAGGCCAGCCCGTCGCGGTCGCGCTCGAGCGTCTGCTCGGGGGTAAAAGTCGGCCGCTTGGCGATCTTACCGAACGCAGCGGTCGCACGATCGGTAACCCGGCCGTTGAGTTCTCCGTGCGCGTCGTGGTCGAAGGTCCCGCCCCGCGGGTTGGGCGTGTCCTTGGTGATGCCTGCCAGCTCGAAGACCTTGCTGTTGTAATAGGAGGTGTGGCCGCCGCGATGATGGACCGCGACCGGAAGGTCCTTCGACACCTTGTCGAGGTCGTGGATGTTGAGCTCGCGATTGTCCTTCACCTTGGTGTCGTCGAAGAAGTACCCCTCGACCCAAAAGCCCGGCTCTGTCTTCTGGGCCTTTGTCCGGAGTTTGTCGACGATGCTGTCGATGGTCACAAACTCCACCACGTAGGGATTGCCTACGATGACGTCGTAGAGCAATGTGTTGCCGGGCGCATGATTGTGGCAATCGATGAACCCGGGCACGACGGTCATCTGCTGGGCGTCGAAGGTCTGAGTCCCCTTGCCGATGAGTCCCTTGATGTCCGCGGTTGTTCCTACCGCGACGAAGCGGTTGGCTTTGACGGCAAACGCCTCCGCTCTCGGAGCGCTCTCATCCACCGTATAGACCTTGGCGTTGAAGACGACAAGATCGGCATCGAGTCGATTGGGTGGAGCGCCGCCCTGAGCGTCGGCAACCGCCGGAGCGCCGATCAATGATCCACCGGCCAATGATCCACCGACCAAACCGGCAATGCCGGTTCCGGTCAAGCCTAGAAATTCTCTTCGATTGCGGCGGTCCTTCTTCATCGTCCGTATCCCCCAAATAAGTCCCGGAAAGTATACTCCGCCGCGTTCTAAGCCGCGTCCTAGGCCGTGAACGGAGCCAGTGCCTTGCGCCTGCAGTCCGGCCAGCCGATGGCGTCGCGAGGGAGCCCGCATTGCCACTCGAATCCGCCGGATGTTAGCCTTTTTCTGTCCTTACAATCCTCATTTTCCTCTTTTGGAGAGATCCACTTACATGCAGAAAAGCTATAACGGCGTTTCCTTGCCCAATGACGGCGAGGCCATTCAGTATGCTAATGGAGAATTTCAGGTTCCGGATCATCCGATTATTCCCTTCATTGAAGGCGACGGAACGGGACGCGATATCTGGCGGGCATCGCAGCGGGTTTTCGACGCGGCAGTGAAGAAGGCCTACGGCGGCAAGCGCGTGGTGAAGTGGTTCGAGATCTTCGCCGGCGAGAAGGCATACCGCGATTTCAAGACATGGCTGCCGGATGATTCGGTAAATGCGGCTCGGGACTTCCGAGTTTCGATCAAGGGACCGCTCACGACCCCTGTCGGCGGCGGAATTCGTTCCTTAAACGTGGCCTTGCGGCAGATTCTGGACCTCTACGCGTGCGTGCGCCCGGTCAAGTATTACCAGGGTGTGCCTAGCCCTGTGAAGCATCCGGAGAGGCTGGATATCGTGATCTTCCGTGAGAACACAGAAGACGTCTATGCCGGGATCGAATTCAAAGAGGGTACGCCCGAGGCCAAGAAGCTCATCGACTTTCTCAACAACGACATGTTGAAGGACAGCAAGAAAAAGGTCCGCGAAGACTCAGGCGTCGGCATCAAGCCGATCTCGATCACAGGAACCAAGCGGCTGGTCCGGAAGGCGATTCAGTATGCCCTCGAGAAGGGGCGCAAGTCGGTCACGTTGGTGCACAAGGGAAACATTCAGAAGTTCACCGAGGGCGCATTTCGCGAATGGGGCTATGAGGTCGCCGTTCAGGAGTTTCGCCAGCAGACAGTCACGGAGCGCGAAAGCTGGATCTTGGGAAATCTCGAAGCCAACCCGGGGTTGACGGCGGAGGCGAACGCGGCGCTCATCGAACCCGGCCTGGAATTTGGGTCGGACGATTTTCGCAAGGAGCTCTATCGAGATGTCAAGCAGACCATCGATTCGCTCTGGACATCGCATGGGAAGGGCCAATGGAAGCACAAGCTGCTGATCAATGACCGCATCGCCGATTCGATATTTCAGCAGGTGATTATCCGTCCGGAGGAGTATAGCGTGCTGGCCACGCCCAATCTGAACGGAGACTACATCTCCGACGCGTGCGCGGCGCAAGTAGGCGGCTTGGGAATTGCTCCGGGCGCAAACATCGGTGACGGCTTTGCGGTTTTTGAAGCGACGCACGGCACCGCGCCGAAGTATGCGGATAAAGATGTGATCAATCCGGGCTCGGTCATGCTCTCGGGGGTGATGATGTTTGAGTTTCTGGGATGGGACGATGCGGCCGCGCTGGTCGAAAGCTCGATCGAGAAGACCATCCTAGCGAAGCAGGTCACCTATGACTTCGAGCGTCAGATGCAGGGCGCGACCAAGGTGAAGACGAGCGAGTTTGCCACCCGCATGATCGAGTCCATGTCCTAAGGTCCTAACTACAAACGTGGAAATCTGTGCCTGGATACAGATAAATCAATCAAAGGAGATCTATGCGTAACAAAGTTACGATCGTGGGAGCAGGGAACGTGGGAGCAACCATGGCCCATTGGATTGCGGCCAAAGAGCTGGCCGACTTGGTGCTGGTCGATGTGGTTGAGAGCATCCCCCAGGGCAAGGGTTTGGACCTGCTCGAAGCGATGCCGATTGCCAAGAGCGATGTGCATGTGATCGGGTCGAACGACTATGCCGATTCCGCGAACTCGGACATCGTGGTCATCACCGCCGGCATTCCGCGTAAACCGGGCATGAGCCGGGACGATCTTCTGCAGACCAACTACAAGATCATGTCGGACGTGGTGGGCAAGGTGATTCTGAACTCGCCGAATGCAATCCTGATCGTTGTCTCGAACCCGCTCGATGCCATGGCCCAGGCCGCGTTTAAGCTGTCGAAATTTAACCGCGAGCGCGTGATCGGCATGGCCGGTGTGCTCGATTCGGCGCGCTTTCAAACGTTTATCGCCGCGGAGCTCAAGGTCTCCGTCGAAAACGTAACCGCGTTTGTGCTCGGGGGCCACGGCGACTCGATGGTGCCCTTGCCGCGCTATTCCACCGTAGCCGGGATTCCGATTACGGAGCTCATGGACGCGGCGACCATCGAGCGTCTGGTGCAGAGGACCCGCGACGGCGGAGCCGAGATCGTGAAGTACTTGAAGACAGGCAGCGCCTACTATGCTCCTTCGGCGGCAGCGGCTGAAATGGTCGAGGCCATTCTGAAAGACAAGAAGAAGATTCTGCCCTGCGCCGCCTATCTCGAAGGAGAATACGGCATCCACGGCCTGTATGTGGGCGTCCCCTGCAAACTTGGCAAACGGGGTCTGGAGCAGATCATTGAGATCAAGCTGACCCAGGAAGAAAGCGCTGCTCTCAGAAAAAGTGCGGATGGCGTCAAGGAATTGTGCAGCGTGATCGGCCTCTAGGGCGCACCAGCATATAGGGACGGGTGCCCCATCTCTCGATTTTGAGACGTAGGGCACCGCAATCGTAAGCGCGTTCGATCCCAGACGCGTTTAATCCCAGACGAGTCCAATTTTAGACGCGTTCGATCACCACCGTATTGACCGTGATTGGCTTGGTCGGCTTATCTTGCGAGTTGCGGGGCGCCGCGGCGATGCGCTCAACCACATCGTAGCCTTCTATGACCTCGCCAAAGATTGTGTGCTTGCCGGTAAGCCATTGGGTGGGGGCAACGGTCACAAAAAACTGTGAGCCGTTGGTGTTGGGGCCGGCGTTGGCCATCGCCAGCTTGCCCGCCTTGTCGAAACTGTGCGGCGAACCCTTAGTCTCATCTTCAAATTTATAACCCGGTCCCCCAAATCCGGTGCCCGCGGGATCGCCTCCTTGGATCATGAAGTTGGGAATGACGCGGTGGAAGATCGTACCGTCGTAGAGCTTCGCCGAGCTCTTCTGGTTGCCGACCGGATGCGTCCACTCACGCTTGCCCTCGGCGAGCTCGGTGAAATTGGCAACGGTCTTGGGCGCTTCCTTCTCAAAAAGTCGGCAAACGACCGCGCCTTCGCTGGTGTTGAAGATGGCATACGTTCCTGGCTGACGTGACATGCAGAGTTCTCCTGAGATTCGTACCCGCTGCGTCCTGGCTTACGTTCACAGTTTACTGGATCTGCCATCCCAGGTACGGCGGGTGAATTGCGGAGCGAGCGCTGGGAAGGCGCGAGCAAAGCAAGCCGGGGTCCCCAGCAAGCGCAGCTTGATGGGGTGGAAGAGGGCGAGAGCGGCTGTACCGCGAAGCCCTGAAATATCAGTTCAGCCGCTGCAGCCTGGCGATCAACTTCTGAGAGAGGTTTTCGCCGGATTCAGACCATAGAAGACGACTGCTGATTCCGCAGTTCTTCTCAACCGCGGCAGTAAAGTCGATGATTTTCTGCAGATTTTGTCTCACCCGTTCGGCGCTGCGGCTATCCAGTTCGACCTCTTCTTCGAGAAATGGAGTGTCTGTGCCGAAGTCCACCCGGATGTGGCCGTTCTGCTCGTAGGCGCTCTGGTCGAAATACGGCCCGAAGCCGGTAACCCGCACGATGCTGGGCTCCCTGGTCCAAGCCGGGTCACGGTCCTCCGCGGCCTGCGCCACCCAAAGTTCCCACGTAACCTCAAATTCATAGCCGAAATCGTCATGGAGCGATTCGGTCGCTTCGGCTACCGCCGCTTCCGGTGCTGCCGCCTCCGTCTCATTTGGCTCATAGGTTCGTTGGTAAAAGGGCGGCTCATTCCAGGAGATTGGGTAGGCCGCGGCCGCGTGCACGCCCGGGGATCCTCCTACCGCCTCAAATTGATGAAGCACGGAAGCCAAGGCCTGAGGAAGAGAAGTAAGGCGAAAGTTCGGGAACCACAGGCTCAGATAGAGCTGGTCGGCCATGTTCCTATTCTAGAGCGTCTACTCTAGAGCGTCGCGGCGGGTGAGAAGATGGAGGTATGCGCGTCACCGTGGAGCGATTGCGTTGGGCGATTCTGGGGCTCGCGGGAGTGCTGCTGGTTGGCGTTCTGCTCTTTTTCGCCTATGCGCGGTGGCAGGTTCGCCGAATCGGCCGCGATCTGCCTGGCAAGCTGGGTATTGAGATTCAGCAGTCGTCGAATGGGTTTACCTTTTCGAAGTCCCAGGGCGGCCGTACTCTCTTTACCCTTCACGCCGCCAAGACAGTCCAGTACAAGGGCGGCGGACATGCCATCCTGCACGATGTCAGCATCACTCTTTACGGCGCGCAGGGTGGATCGGTGGACCACATATACGGGGACGACTTCGACTACGATCCCGTAAAGGGCATCGTCCGCGCCGACGGCGCAGTCCAGATCGATCTTCAAGTCCCGGGAGTCCCCAGTGCTCCTGCTGCCGGTACGCCTTCCGACGCGAGCAAGAGTACCGTGCATGTCAAGACCGCCGGCCTGATCTTCAATGAGAAGACCGGCCAGGCCAGCACCTCGCAAAGATTCGAATTCGAGCTGCCTCAAGCCAAGGGTTCCGCGGTGGGTGCGAGCTTCAACTCGACCACGGGCGAGCTCATCCTGCAAAGTGACATTGCCCTCGAATCAAGCCTGGACGGAAACCCGCTCTTTCTTCATGCCCATCACGCGCAGTTCGACCGCGCCAGCCGCATCCTCTATCTTCTGGGCGATGAAACGGAATATGCGCAAAGCCGCAGCTCATCGGATCAGGCTATCGTGTACTTTCGCCCCGATGACTCGGCTTCCGAGATCAAGGCGCAGGGGCATGTGACCATCGTTGGCAGCGAGGGCCAGCGGATTACCTCTGAGACCGCGCATATCTCGCTTGATCTGAAAAGCCAACCCCAGCAGGTGGATCTCCTGGGAGGCATGCTCTACGTCTCGAACGATGCGCTGCGCCAGGTGCACGGCTCCGCGTCAACGGGAACCCTGCTCTTCGGACCCGGGGCTACGATCCAGAAGGCCCATCTTGAAAGCACCGTCTCGATTGTCGACGAGGAGAAGCCGCAGCCGCAGACCTCCCACGCGAGCACGCCGGCGAGCGAATCTTACTTGTCGCTGAACAGGGAAGTGCGGGCCGGCAAGCTCGACGTCGATTTCTCGACCGGCGCCGATCGCCGTCCTATCGCGCAACGCCTTCTTGCCACCGGCGACGCGAGCATCCATATCCGCACGCTCTACGCTGCCACCCCGCCGGAGCAGACGTCGATCGAGGGGGACCGGCTCCTCGCGATTCTTCAGGGTGGCGCTGCTTTGTCCAGCCTTGAGGGCGACGGTCATACCAAGCTCACCATGGCCGACCCCAAAGGAAACACGCAGACCAGCACGGGCGACAAGATCCTTTTGACCTTTGCCCCTCCACCCCCAAAGACGGCGAAGCTGGTGCGAGTGAAAACGCCGGCTTCGACACCTCCGCCTGGAGGTCAATTCGTCCCGCTCCAATCCGACCAACTCCAATCCGCGCAACTCCAATCTTTAGAACAGACGGGACATGTGACGGTGGTCCAGACCAGCGCCGCATCCGCGCCCGCCCCGTCGCGTATGCTCACTGCGACCGCAGAGCGTGCGACTTACGACGCCGCGACCCAACTCGTCCGGCTCTACGGCGGGCCGCCGGAGGGCGATCCGCATGTCCGGGAACCCGATGGGGAACTGACCGCGGGGACCATTGAATTCGAGCGAGCCACAGGTAACGTTACCGCGACCGGTCAAGTCAAGGCGACCTATCGCCAATCGCCGGCGCAGCCAGGCATCGCCTTCGGTGGCGCGGAGCCTATTCATGTGGTGGCCGGGCGCGCTTATGTGGATCGGGCGGCAGACCTGACTACGTTCTATGGCGAGCCGAATGCCGATGCCCGGCTTTGGCAGGGTGCTGATTCGATCTCCGCGCCAGTGCTCGAGCTCTCCCGCTTGCGCCAGACACTCGAGGCTCACGATTTGGCCGGCCGCTCCCGCGCCAAGGCGGTCACCGCCCTCTTCACCAACGCAGATGCCGGCCCCGCCCTGAAAACCAACAACAAAGATACCCAGGGAGGCGGCTCGCTCGTGCGCATCGACAGCCGGAGGCTTTCCTATTCCGGCGTGGACAACAAGGCCGTCTTTGACGGCGGAATTGTGGCCCAGGACCCCTCCGGCACTATGAGCGCGGACCAAATGGAAGTCTATCTTGCCAGCTCCGCCATCCCGAGCTCCGGACCGAATCCGCAGCAAAAGCAGACTCAGCAAGTGGAGCGCATCGTCGCGCGCGGGGGAGTTCAACTCGAGCAGCCGGGCCGGAAGGGCACAGGCAGCCAACTCGTCTACACCGCTCAGGACAGTCGCTTTGTGCTGACCGGAACCAGCTCCGTGCCGCCGCGCCTCTCCGACCAGGTGCACGGAACAGTTACGGGGAGCTCGTTGATTTTCAATGATCGCGATGATAGCGTCATTGTCAACGGCGGTCAGTCGAAGGCCGTGACTGAAACCCGCACTGCCAAGTAAATGCAGAAGCTTTCCACCGGCGAAATCGGCAAGTCCTACAAGCGCCGCCAGGTCGTTCGTGGCGTGAACCTCGAAGTTTGCCAGGGGGAAGTGGTCGGATTGCTCGGTCCGAACGGCGCCGGCAAAACCACGACCTTCTACATGATCGTTGGACTGATTCCCCCCGACACCGGACAAGTATTTATCGATGGCATCGATATCACAGCAGTGCCGATGTACTTGCGGGCGCGGCAGTATGGAATCAGCTATTTGCCGCAGGAGCCCTCTGTTTTTCGCAAGCTGACGGTCGAAGAGAATATCCTCGCCATCCTTGAATCTCAGTCCGTCTCGCCCGAGGAACGCCGGACAAGAACTGAAAAGCTGCTGGATCAGTTGAATCTAGGACACATTCGCAAGAACCGCGGTTACGCGCTCTCGGGCGGCGAGCGGCGAAGAGTCGAAATTGCTCGCTGCCTCTGCATCCAGCCATCTTTCATCCTGCTGGACGAGCCTTTTTCCGGAATCGACCCCATCGCCGTGCTCGATCTGCAGGAGATCATTTTTGACCTCAAGGCGAGCGGGATTGGCGTGCTGATCACCGATCACAATGTGCGTGAAACGCTCTCCGTGACGGATCGCGCCTACATCATCAATGAAGGCCGCATCTTCCGCTCGGGCACCCCAGAGCAGTTGGGGAACGATCCGGAGGTGCGTAGAGTCTATCTGGGCGAGGGCTTCTCTCTTCGCTAGAACGTGTTTTAAACACAGATTGGGCTGGCGGCTCCGGGACCCCGCACAAGCCCCGCTTCCCACCCTGGCAAGCTTGTTCGCCGGGATACGGAGAAACAGCGTTAGGCGCCTCCCTATCCAAGGGTGTATATATCCCAATAACAAATGAAAATGCTCTGGTAACCCTTGCTTCCCCGGCAATGGCGGTTCCGAAAAAGGTAAACTGAGGTTTACCGGTAAGAGGCTCTAAAATTTCAGCCCGTCTTCCGGGCAGTGAAAACAAATGGTTCTTCTTCAACCAAAGCTGAGCTTAAAAGTCGCGCAACGTCAGATTCTGACGCCCGGCCTGATGCAAATGGTCAGCGTCCTCGCGCTGAACAAGCTCGAGCTCAAGGAGATGATCAACGCCGAAATCGTTGAGAACCCGGTCCTTGAAGAAGTCGAGGAAAACGTTCCTCTGCTCGATGAGATGGCGGGGCGGGAGGCTGAGCGCGACCGCAGTGTGGAGGATGTCGCGGTCGAAGCCGCGCGAGAGAAGAAGGATCCCTTCGACGAAATCGATTTTGGCTCTTATTTTCAGGACTACCTCGATCCCGGCTTTCGCACCCCCCACAGTTTCGAGCTGAGCGACAAACCGTCGTTCGAGAATTTTCTTTCTCAGCCCAGTACGCTCAGCGACCACCTCTCGTGGCAGCTTGGCTCGCTCAGCGTTTCGCGGCAACTGCGGGATGCCGCCGAGTATGTCATCGGCAACCTCAACGAAGACGGGTATCTGCTCGCGACCGACGAGGAATTGCTGCAGGGCTACTTCGCCGAGCGCTCCGGGCAGACTCCAGCGCCGTCCAACGGCGCGCATCCGCCGGTTGCTCTCGATGAACAGGATGAAAAACAAGCCGGAGCGATTCTGCTGGAGGCGGTCAAGCTGGTGCAGACCCTCGATCCTGTTGGAATAGCCACGCGGAGCTTGCGGGAGTGCCTGTTGGTGCAGGTGGAAACGCGCCGCCGGGAGCACGAGCTTTTGTCCGCGAAAAGGCGTGGCCCCGAAGCAGCCGATTTGGCCGATGGGCAAGCGGCGCCTGGGAGCGCGCCCGAAGCGCCGGCCGCCGGCCCTGAGGAATCCGCGGTCCCCGACGATGACGCGCATGAAAGCAAGTGCCAGGTCTTCACGGTCGCCGCATCGATCGTTGATAAGTATTTGTTATTGTTGCAAAAGCGCGATCTACGCGAGATGTCCAAAGCCTTGCGCAAACCTCCTGAAGTCATCCAGCAAGCCATCGACTTCATCCGAACCCTCGATCCTCGTCCCGGGCAGCGCTACAACCGCTCCGAGGCTCGGTTGATTGAGCCCGATGTCGCCTTCGTCAAGCGTGGAGACGAGTATGTCGTGGTCATGAATGAAGAGGACATACCCGCCCTCCGTCTGAATCAGGGCTATCGCAAGTTGCTCTCGCAGGACGGGACGGAAAAAGATGTAAAGGACTACGTGAAGGAGCGCTACCGGTCGGCGCTCCAATTGATGCGTAATATCGAACAGCGTAAGAACACGATCCTTCGCACCTGCGAGGCGATTGTGCGCCGCCAGAGAGATTTTCTTGAACTTGGCGTGAATGAGCTTAAGCCGATGATGATCAAGGATGTGGCCGAAGAGATCGGAGTTCACCCATCCACCGTCAGCCGCGCCGTTTCGAGCAAGTATGTCCATACCGCACAGGGTGTTTTCGAGCTGCGCTTCTTTTTCTCCGAGGGCGTCAACGGACCCGAGGGTGGCAGCACTCCGCTGATGTTGCTCAAGCGTAAGGTCAAAAAGTTCATTGACGACGAAGATCCACGCAAGCCTCTTACCGATGACTTAATCGTGAGCATGCTCGAGTCTCAGGGAATTCAGGTCACCCGCCGCACCGTGGCTAAATATCGCGAAGATTTGCGCATTCCGAGCACCCACCAACGCAGGGTGCGCGATTGAAGTGGAATGTGGAGTCTTGCTGCGTCTAACCATATGAGGGCTCGACCATGCAGATTGAATGCACAGGCAGACAAGTGACAATCACCAAGGCGCTGCGCGCTTTGGTTGAAGAAGGAACGGAGCGGATCGCCAAGGTCATTGGTAAAACCGCGAGTGCGAAGGTCATTTTGACCGCGGAGAAAAACCGGTACATTGCCGAAGTGAACGTGAAGACCCGAGCCTGTAACTTGGTCGCGCTCTCGGAGTCTTCTTTGGGTATGGAGATCGCCCTGCGCGAGGCGTTGGTTACCGCGGAGGCCCAGGCCATCAAACACAGGAATAGAATCCGCTCCATCAAACGGCAGCCGAAACAAGAGAAGCAGTTGGAAGTCGGCGTGCTGCCCCGCGGGCGCGCTGCTGCGGCGGCGAAGCCGGTCCAGGCCAAGGCGGGAGGCAATGGGAATACGCGTCCCAAGCCGGCCATCCCCGTCACCGTGCACTCTTTTCCCGCTCGCATGCCCATCGCCGAGCCCCACGTGGTGCGCTCGTCGGATTCGGTGGCCCTGCGACCGATGACGCTTGAGGAAGCGGTCAAGGAAGCCGAGTTTCGCGATCGCGATGTCTTCGTCTTCCGTGACAACGAAGGTCATTTGATGGTCCTGCATCGCAAGCGCGATGGAAAGATGGAGTTGATTGAAGCTCCTTAAAAGAGATCCTTAGATCCGTTAGCGCCTCGCTCATTGCTTCGGCGCATTTTTCCACAGCCTGCCAGGCCGGATTTTAAGCGCCCGAGGCGGTTGCTCTATTGGTTCCTGATGCGTGCTAAACATAAGTAATTGCTACCTCAGTTGGCTGCGCTACTTCTTTCAGGGGATATTCCTTGGGGGAATGCGGCCTCGATACTCAACGTTGTGAGGCCTCTCTGCGAGCTTCCGCGTGTTCTCATGACAGAAGCCTACGTTGCAGCTCTCGCCGCTCTGACCGCCCAAGACCGGCTCCTCGTTGAAATGCTCCCGTGCTATGTCTTCATGCAGCGCGGGGGAGACGTTACGTATGCCAATCGTCTTTCGCGGGAGACCCTTGGCGTCGAAGAGGGAGCAGTCTTACCGGTAGAAGATGTTTTCGAGGGTACATTTCCCGGTTTGGCCTATGGGCGTAGCGGGAAGTCCGAGCCCAAATCGAAAAACGTCTTCGGCTCCGGCAACCACGCATACACTTCTGACTTCGACTGCCGCCTCCGCGTTCCCAATGGTCCGGCGCTCCCTCTTCGGGGAAGTTTTCGCGTGCTCCGGGTCGATCCCGAGGTTGAGCTGCTGATCGTTGCTCACCAACCGCGCCACGAGATGGAATTGGGCGCGCCCTCGAACTTTCTCGAGCAACTGCTCGATGCTGCCCCTGAAGCCATCATGATCACGCGCGGCGCGCGAATCCTGCATGTCAACCGGGAGTTTGAGAGCCTCTTCGGGTTTTCCGCCGACGAAGCGGTCGGTAGCAATACCTACGACATCCTCATTCCCGAAACCCGCCGCCATGAATTCGACATGCTCGAGCACACAATGCAGCTTTATGGCCGCGCCTCGCTCGAGACGGTGCGTTTGCACAAGTCGGGCGATCTGATCGACGTGTCCGTGCTGGTGGCTCCAATCGAACTTTCCGGCGTGGAAGTCGGGAATTTTGTCAGCTATCGCGACATTCGCGACAAAAAGCAAACCGAAGCCAAACTGCAGCACGATGCCCTGCTACGACTCCTTGACCGGACTGGCGAATCGAGTCTTGTTTCTCGATCGGCTGCAACTCACCATGGCGCGCCAGCATAGGCATTCCGAGCTTAATTTCGCGGTCATGTTTCTGGATCTCGATCACTTCAAGGGAGTCAATGACACTCTGGGTCATGCCAGCGGAGACGATCTGCTGGTGCGGGTGGCCGTCCGCCTGCGCGCCTGTTTCCGGCCGGAAGATACCGTAGCGCGCTTTGGTGGAGACGAGTTCGCCATTCTGATCGAGGATGTCGCCAATATCTCCGACGTCGACCCGGATCGCTGAGCGCGTGCAACAGGATATTCGTCTGCCGATCGAGGTCTATGGACACGAGGTCTTGATCACAGCGAGCATCGGCATCGCCTTCGGTACTCTCGATCACGCGACGCCCGAACAGATCCTGCGCGATGCGGACTATGCCATGTACCAGGCCAAGTCGCATGGACACGCGCGCCATGAGGTCTTCGACAACTCTATGCACACCCACGTTGCGGTGCAGATGGAGAAGGAAAAGGATCTTAAAGGCGCGCTCGATCGTAAGGAGTTTGAGGTCTGGTATCAGCCGATCTACCGCCTGGCGGACGGTGAAATCGAAGGCTTCGAGGCGTTGCTTCGGTGGCGGCGGCCGGACGGCGGTATCGTGCCATTGCGGGATTTTATGTCCACCGCGGAAGAGACCGGGCTCATCCTGCCGATTGGCTTCTTTGTGCTCGAGCAGGTTACCAGGCAGCTTGCTAGCTGGGCGAATCTGCTGCCCAACCGTTCGCCCAGCATCAGTGTCAATCTGTCGCCTCGGCAGTTCAAGCACCCCCATCTTCTCGACCGTCTCGCGGAGTTGCTCTCGCAAGCGAAGGTTTCGCCAGGCCGCCTGCGCCTGGAGGTGACGGAGAATGCCATCAATCAGGATCCCGACTACGCGATCGCCGTCTTCCAGCGCATGATCGATCTCGGCGTCAGCGCGGCCCTGGACAATTTCGGCGCCGGTCTCGCTTCAATGAATCACTTTGTTCGCATGCCCATCGACCTGGTCAAAATCGATCGGCGGCTGATCTCTCAGTTGCCGGCTTCCGGCAGGCAGGCTGCGATCGTGCAAACTATCTTCGATCTGGGACGGCTGCTTCAGGTCCGCATCCTTGCCGAGGGCATCGAGCGCATCGACCAACTGGAAGCCCTGCGCCAATACAGGTGCGATCTGGTGCAGGGGCACCTCTTCTCGCCAGCCGTCCCCCGGGATCAAGCACAGGACCTGTTGAGGACCGGCCGCTGGCCACGGCCCTAGAAGTTAAGAACAGGCTCTAGCTGCTAAAAATAGGCTCTAACTTCTCACAGCCCCTATGGGTTCGGGGCGGCTCCAATGCTACGATGACCCATGTCAGCGAGACGCCCTCGAGCGGAGCAACCGGCAAAGCCCGAAGCAGTGATCAGGCATAAGCCAAAAAAGAAGAAGGTTGCGCCAATTGTTTCGGAGGCCGCTCCGGAACTTGTCATCCTTACTGGACTCTCCGGTTCCGGCAAAGCCTCCGCCCTCAAGGTATTTGAAGATCTCGGTTTCTACGCCGTCGACAACATGCCGCTCGAATTGATTCCTGCCTTTGCGGATCTGGTCCGGCAGTCGGCGGAGATCAATCGCGCTGCCTTGGTGGTCGACGTGCGCGAGGGGCAACGCCTCGACCGCTTTCCTGCCATCCTCCGTCAAGTCAGAAAGGTTTTGGCGACCACGGTGGTCTTTCTCGAGGCATCCGATGCCGCGCTGCTGCGGCGATTTTCCGAGACGCGGCGCCCCCATCCCTTAGGCCGGACCGAGACCGTCGTCCGCGCCATCCATGCGGAGCGAAAAGTTTTGGATGCGATTCGCAATGTGGCCGACGTCAGTGTCGATACCTCGAGCTATAACGTCCATGAACTGCGTGCCTATATTCAGCAGAAATTCGAGCGGGGAGATGTCGGCAAGAACCTGCTCATATCTGCACTTAGCTTTGGCTACAAAAACGGCGTCCCTCTCGAAGCGGATCTGGTCTTCGATGTCAGATTCTTGCCGAATCCCCATTTCGTGCCGGAGTTTCGGCATTTGACCGGGCGTCATCCCAAGGTAGCTGCCTATATCCGTAAATATCCCCAGACAGAAGAATTTCTCGAGCGCACAACGGAGCTGCTTCTTTTCTTGCTGCCCCATTACATTGAAGAGGGCAAGAGCTACTTGACGGTCGCCTTCGGTTGTACAGGAGGGCAGCATCGCTCCGTGATGATCGCCGAGGAAGTACGCAAGCAGCTTGTGAAGGAAGGGTACCGGGTCAAGGTCGCCCACCGGGATATGCCACGGTAAGGGACCGCGCTTCTATTGCAGGGCCCGCGCTAAAGCGCTTCGCCCTCTTGCTATGCTCGCCCCTTCCCAGGGCTCGCTCCGCAATTCACCCTCTGCTTCTATTACAGGGCCCGCGCTAAAGCGCTTCGCCCTCTTGCTATGCTCGCCCCTTCCCAGGGCTCGCTCCGCAATTCACCCTCTGCTTCTATTACAGGGCCCGCGCTAAAGCGCTTCGCCCTCTTGCTATGCTCGCCCTTTCCCAGGGCTCGCTCCGCAATTCACCCTCTGCTTCTATTGCAGGGCCCGCGCTAAAGCGCTTTGCCCTCTTGCTTTGCTCGCCCTTCCCAGGGCTCGCTCTGCAATTCGCCCTCTGCTTCTATTGCAGGGCCCGCGCTAAAGCGCTTTGCCCTCTTGCTTTGCTCGCCCCTTCCCAGGGCTCGCTCCGCAATTCACCCTCTGCTTCTATTGCAGGGCCCGCGCTAAAGCGCTTTGCCCTCTTGCTTTGCTCGCCCCTTCCCAGGGCTCGCTCCGCAATTCACCCGAAGCCTTTCGTGAGCCCTTCGCTTTCCGTTCCATACCTCCACTCTATATTTGAGGGCCCGCGCTAAACAGACTACGGGAAAACAGATCGGCGGCCTGTTGAATGCACAAGACCTAGCGCGACTCATTGCCGATCCAGATATTCTCTAGCGCCTCGCTTGTTGCTTCGGCGCGTTTTCCCGCAGTCTGTCGCGCTTTGCCCTCTTGCTCTGCTCGCGCCTTGCCAGCGCTCGCTTCCGCAATTCACCCTCCGGCGAGTCAGCAACCACGAATGGCGCCGCAAGGCGCGTCTGCCTGGATGGCAAATCTCGCGTGTGCCCGTGCGGCCAGCACGGCATTACAATGAACGGATGCATCCAAAGCGGCAGAGAAGGCCGGGCGCGTGTAGCGTTTTTGGAGTACCCGCATGAGCAGGTTGGTTCGCCTGCTGGCATATGTTCGTCCATATTGGGTGCAGGCGATTTCTTCGGTGATCCTCATGGGCGCCGTTGGGCTGCTCGATGCCTTCCGGCTGCTGCTCGTGGGGCCGATCTTCGATCGCGTTCTCAACCCCAATGCGCCGGATCGCAGACTTCCGCTCTTCGGCCCGCGCTCGAGCTTTAGCCTCCAGCAGCTTGTTCCTTCCCACCTCCACAATGCCTGGACCATCGTCGCGTTTGCTCTGGTTGTTTCGACACTGCTCAAGAGCATTTGCGATTATGCCGGAACGTACCTTGTAAACTACGCCGGCTTCGGCATGATCACCGACCTTCGCAACGATCTGTACAACGCGATTCTCAGGCGTTCCGTCTCCTTTTTCCAAAAGCACACAACAGGCAGCATCGTCTCGACGCTGATCAACGACATCGAACGGGTGCAATTTGCCATGTCCTCGGTGCTTGCCGATTTTCTGCAGCAGTTCTTTACCTTGCTCTTCACAGCCTGTGTCGTGGTTCGTCTCGGCGGTGAGTTGTCATGGATCCTTCTGCTCTTTGTCCCTGTGGTGGTCGGATCGTCCCGCAAGATTGGAAGTCAGGTGCGGCAGACCACGCGCAGCGGCCAGGACAAGCTGGCGGAAATTCAGAATATTCTGCACGAGACGGTCACCGGCAATCGCATCGTCAAGGCTTTCAATATGGAGCTTTGGGAAACGATGCGCTTCAAGAAGGCGGCGCGGCGCCTCCTCCGCGCCAATCTCCACTCCGTGCGCGCCCAAGCCATCAGCTCCCCCCTCATGGACCTGATTGGCGCCGTGGCCATCGCCCTGCTGCTCTGGGTTGGCCGCAGTCAGATCCAGACGCACGCGCTCACCACCGGAACCTTCTTTGCGTTTATCTTTGCCGTCTTCCGGCTCTACGATCCAGTCCGCAAGTTCGCTCTCTTCTATAACAACTTCCAGCAGGCTCTGGGCGCTTCGTCGGAAATCTTTCTCTTTATGGATGCTCAGGACGAAGTGCGGGAAAAACCTCACGCTCATGTGCTCAGAGGCTTCGCGCGCGAAATAGAATTCGACCAGGTCGGATTTCACTATGAGGGAGACAAGGGCGAGGTCCAGATCCTCGACCACATCAATCTGAATGTGCCTCGGGGCGAATTGATTGCGTTTGTCGGACCGAGCGGCGCGGGAAAATCTACTCTGGTCAACCTGATTCCCCGCTTCTTCGATGTCACGGACGGCGCCATTCGCGTCGACGGACACGATCTACGCGACGTCAGCCTCGGCTCACTCCGCGCTCTGATTGGCAACGTCACCCAGGAGACGATTCTCTTCAACGATACTGTCCGCAACAACATCGCCTATGGGCAGGCGGATATTCCATTGAGCGAGGTGGTCGACTCGGCGCAGGCGGCCTTGGCCCACGACTTCATCGAGCGGCTTCCCGAGAAATATGACACCCTGATCGGAGAGAGAGGGCTGCGCCTCTCGGGAGGGGAGCGCCAGCGCATCGCGATTGCCCGCGCCCTGCTCAAGAACGCGCCCATCCTGATCCTCGATGAAGCCACTTCTTCGCTCGACTCGCAGAGTGAGTCGTTGGTGCAGGCGGCGCTGGGAAACCTGATCGCCGGCCGGACGGTCTTTGTCATCGCGCACCGGCTCTCCACGGTTCGCCGCGCCAATCGCATAGTGGTCATCGAGAGCGGCCGCGTTACCGCGATCGGCTCCCACGAAGAGTTGCTTCGTGTCTCGCCGACCTATCAGCGTCTCCATCAACTGCAATTTATGGACTTTCCCGATCCAAAATCGGAGACCGCCTCGAGCGAGACCTCCAATTTCGAACCCGCGCTCAGCGGGGAGGCCGAACCATGAGAGAACTCTCGGGCCATGCTCCTGTCTATTCGATGACCGGTTTTGCCCGCATCAGCGGCCGCGCCAACGATACGCTCGCCTGGACCCTCACTCTCAAGAGCGTGAATCATCGCTTTCTCGATCTGCATATGCGCATGCCCGGCGGAACCGAGCCGCTCGAAATGCGTCTGCGCCGCTTGCTCAAGGAAAAAATTGTGCGCGGTCATTTGGAAGTGACTCTGAGCCTCGACCGCGGCTCCGGGTCGAGTGCCCAACTCGACAGCCAGCTCCTCAAGGCCTATCTGGAAGCCTTTCGTGACGCGGCGAAGGAGAATGGGCTGGAAAATGAGCCCGATCTCAATACGCTTCTCCGTCTTCCCGGTGTATTGACCGGCGAAGGGCGCTCGACCGAGCAGCAGATGGAAGCCGTCGAGCAAGAGGTCGCGGGATGCTTGGATCAGTTGATCGCGGCCTTGAACTCCATGCGCTCCGAGGAGGGAGAGGCTCTGGCGCGCGAGTTGACCGCCGGGATGGATCGCTTGAATACCGCCGTGAGCGAAGTGTCGCACCTCCGCGACGAGGTGCAGAAGGCCTACTTTGAACGCATCAGCCAACGCCTCTCGGCGCTGTCGAGTGGTGTCGTCGACGATGGGCGCATCTTGCAGGAGGCAGCCGTGCTTGCCGAGCGGAGCGACATCGAAGAGGAGATCACGCGCCTACGCGGCCATATCCAACACTTTCATGGTTTGCTTCAAGCCGGAGGAGAGATCGGCAAAAAACTGGACTTTCTCTTGCAGGAGATGAATCGTGAAGCAAATACGCTGCTGTCGAAGACCGGAGGCGTCTCTGGAAATGGGCAGAAGATTACCGAATTGGGCCTGGTAATGAAATCGGAAATCGAAAAGGCGCGGGAACAGGTGCAAAATCTTGAGTAGGCCTTCATGAGCCCCCAATCTTGCAGG
Organism: uncultured Acidobacteriaceae bacterium; assembly: GCA_963746665.1. Classification (GTDB taxonomy): domain Bacteria; phylum Acidobacteriota; class Terriglobia; order Terriglobales; family Acidobacteriaceae; genus PALSA-350. The sequence continues at coordinate 423,607 of CAVVBW010000005.1, forward strand.
GACCAGGAAAGAACATTGGCAGGAATGTTGTTTATCATCTCGGCCCCGTCGGGCTCAGGAAAGTCCACCTTGGTGAGCCAGATGCGTTCCTTGGTGGAGGACTTGAGGTTCTCCGTCTCCTATACCACCCGCGCTCCGCGAGGCTCCGAGCAGGAGGGCCGCGAATATCACTTCACCTCGCGCGCGGAGTTTGAGAGGATGATTGGCCAGGGGGAGTTCCTGGAGTGGGCGACGGTCTTTGGCGAGTATTATGGGACCTCGGCGCGGTCTCTCGAAAATGCTCACGCCGCAGGCAAAGACCTACTGCTCGACATTGACGTCCAGGGCGCGGCTCAGGTCAGGCAGAAAATTCCCGATGCGGTCAGCGTCTTTGTCCTTCCCCCCAACCCCCAGATCCTGGCTACCCGCCTGCGGAATCGCAGCCGCGCCGAAGGGAGTGTCTGTGAGACGGAGATCGACCGCAGGCTGGCCAAGGCAAAGGATGAAATTGAGAATTACCGGCAATACAGCTATATTCTCGTCAACGACATTCTCGATCGCGCGGTGGAGGATCTTTCCGCCATCATTCTCACGGAAAGATTCAAACGCAGTGGGGCGCCGCGGGACGCCGAGACTGATCGGATGGTAAGGATCGCGGAGAGTTGCCGGCAGACGAACGCCGCGGATCGTCTCCGTCCGGTGCTTGCCTCCTTCGGTCTGCTGGATCCCGCTCACGCCTGAATCCGTGCGGCGAGGTAGTGATAACAAGCCCGCAGTCAGGAGGTCGGCATGAAACTTGAAGATAAGTTCGAAAGCCATTACAGTTACGTTCTCGTTGCCGCACGCCGTGCCCGGCAATTGCAGAATGGGTCCCAACCGCTGGTTGCTTCCCGCTCCACCAAGGCCTGCCGTGTCGCTCAGGATGAAATCGCAGCCGGTAAGGTCAAGTTTGTTCAGCCTGACACTCCCGAGGTGAAGGAAACCATTCCCCCTTCGGATTTTCCTGGCGGCAACATCTTATAGGGTTATAGGGCGCGAGTTGCTCGCTCGTTGGTTGCTGGCCTGCGCGCAGTGAGCGCGGGGGTACAATCATCCCTATGAAGGTCACGGTTGGGGTCTCTGGCGGCATCGCTGCCTATAAAGCTGCGGAGTTGGTGCGCGCCCTGCAGCGTCAGGCGCTTGACGTACATGTAATTATGACCAGGGCGGCGCAGCAGTTTATTACACCCCTGACCTTTGCTTCTCTGACCGGCCACAAAGTCATCACCAGCATGTGGCCGGAGGATCCCGCCATGTGGCCGGAGGATCTTCAAGAATCCAGCGAGGGCGATGCCTCCAAAGAGCGAAGTGGCCCATCCACATCCGGCAAGGGTCAAGCAACCCTGACCTCGGCCATCGAGCATATCGGCGAAGCTCAGTCATCGGATGCCCTGGTTGTTGCTCCCGCCACCGCCAACCTGTTGGCCAAGTTCGCTCATGGTTTTGCAGATGACTTTCTGACTACCTTTTATCTGGCCACGCGCGCCCCGGTAATTCTCGCTCCTGCGATGAATGTCAACATGTGGGAGCACCCGGCAACCCAGGCCAATATCGAAACGTTGAGAAACCGCGGAGTCGCGATCGTTGCCCCCGGCGCCGGCTATCTCGCCTGCGGAATGACGGGGAGTGGGCGGCTTGCTGAGCCCGGCGATATTGTGCAGGCGGTGCTTGATCGGATTCATCGCCGCAATGACCTCGATGGGGAAGTTGTTCTGGTCACTGCGGGTGGGACGCGGGAAGCGATCGACCCGGTCCGTTTCCTGGGCAACCGTTCGAGCGGCAAGATGGGCTATGCCTTGGCTGAGGCCGCGGAGCGCCGGGGTGCACGCGTCATTCTGGTCAGCGCGCCCACCTTTCTCCAGGCGCCGTCAAACTGTGAACTGATTCCTGTGGTTACCGCGGACGAGATGCGCCGCGCGGTGATGAGCCGCCTCGATCAGGCCACCATTGTCATCAAGGCCGCCGCTGTCGCCGACTATCGTCTGCGTGCTCCGGCGGAGCAAAAGCTCAAGCGCACCGGCCCGCTCACGCTCGAGTTCGAGCCGACCGAAGACATCCTCCGCGAAGTGGCCCTCAACAAACGTCCGGAGACGTTGGTGATCGGTTTTGCCGCCGAAACAGAAGATCCTCTGGGGCATGGGCGCGACAAGCTCTTGCGCAAAGGGGCGGACGCAATCGTGGTCAACGATGTTTCTCGTCCCGGTGTAGGTTTTGATTCCGATCGCAACGCGGTGAGCTTTCTGACGGGGACGACCGCGATCGAGTTGCCGGAGATGAGCAAGCGCGACCTCGCGGGACGCATTCTCGATGAAGTGCTTGCGTTGCGCCGTCCCCGGTTGCTGCTTGCCGAGACCGGATTGGCCTCGCGCTCCGTCGAGCGGCGGGACTGAAGAATCCGATGCCGCTCGATCCCCAGCTCGGGCGATCCATTGCCGCGCACCTAAGCTATCTCCGCGACCTTGGCATCTTCGATATCTATCGCCGCAGCGGGGTTGCGCTGAGCGAAGATGCCGCCGTTCCCATCGTTATCCCTGCACCACAGGAGCCGCTCATTCCGCGACGCAATCCATTTCCATCGCAGCCCTCCGTTGGGACTGTTTCCCCTGAAGACCGCCCGCAAGCGCTGCGCGCCATTCAATTGGAGATCGGCGACTGCACCCGCTGCGCTCTTTCCCGAGGCCGGAACAAGATCGTCTTTGGTGATGGAGATCCCAATGCGCGGCTCATGTTCGTGGGCGAGGGCCCGGGAGCGGACGAAGATGCGCAAGGCATTCCCTTTGTGGGCCGCGCCGGCCAGTTGCTCAACAACATGATTGCCGCCATGGGCATCAAGCGTGAGCAGGTCTACATCGCCAACATCGTCAAATGCCGCCCGCCCCAGAATCGCGTTCCGGAGCCCGAAGAGGCGAATACCTGCACCCCTTTTTTATTTCAGCAGATCGAGGTCGTCCGTCCTGAGGTATTGGTTGCCCTGGGATCGACGGCGGCGGCGTATCTGCTGGGCATCAGGTCCTCCCTGAGCGGCTTACGCGGCCGTGTCCATGCGTGGCGCGGCTCGAAGCTGATCGTTACTTATCACCCGGCGTATCTGCTCCGCGATCCGCGCCAGAAAAAAGAAGCATGGCAGGATCTGCAGTTGGCGATGGCGGAACTTGGACTGCCTCTTAAGTCCAGCTGACCTTTCCTCTTTATGGCCACCTTCTGCGACGTTGCGCTTCCTGTGCCGCTCGACCGAACCTTTACCTACAAGCTAAAGAATGCGGGCCAGCAACTGCCGGGTCAGGAACTGCCGGGTCAACCTCGACCCGATGGCGACCCTCCCGTCGGCGGCCGCGTCATCGTGCCCTTTCGTCAGGCAAAGCTCATCGGAGTGGTTACCCGGCTGCATGAAGAAGCTCCGCCGGTCGAAGCCAGGCAGGTCGAATCCATTCTCGATCGAGAGCCCATCCTGTCGTCCGAGCTGATGGAGCTGGGAACATGGATTGCGCAATACTATCTCGCGCCGCTCGGTGAAGTTCTGCGGATGATGCTTCCACTCACCGCCGAGGTGGGCCGGCATACCCTTTACCGGATCGCAGAAACGGGACAGGCCACCCTCTTCGCCGGGGCAGGGCAGGGCTCTTCGCGCCGTTCGCGCCTAACCCCGGAAGACCAGGATGTCGAATACGCGGTGCTGAACTATCTCGCGGACGGTGAGCCTGTGAAGGCATCGGCGCTCTCGCAAGCCACGGGAGCCAACCGCGAGCTTTTGACGAACATGGTGCGCAAAAAGTGGCTTACGCGCGAGAGCGAAGCCATTGGCCGGGACGCGCGCCGCTTGCTGCGCCATGCCGTGCTGGTTGGCGATGCGCAGACTTCCGAGTTCAATCCAAGCTCAATCCAAGGCTCAATGAGAATCAGTTGGCCATTCTCGCCCAGCTTGCCGGTGCGGGGGGCTCGCTGCCGGTCCCCGAGCTGCGCCGCTTGGGAGTTTCCTTATCCACGCTGCAAACCCTGGTCAAGCGCGGCCTGGTAACGCTCGAAGATCACCCGCAAGAATTTCACTTGTCGGGGCTGCGCGCCGGTCAGCAAAACGGGGCGCCGGGGCACTCACTCAACCAGGCGCAACAAGCAGCTCTTGAGCACATCCTCTCCGCCGTCGAGAAACCCGGCTTTGCTGTCAGTTTGTTGCGCGGGGTTACCGGCTCCGGCAAGACAGCGGTCTATCTGGCGGCGATCGAGCGCGTCTTCCTGTTGGGACAGTCCGCCATTTTTCTGGTGCCGGAGATCGGCCTCACGCCTTCGATGGCAGCTCAGCTGCACTGCGCGTTTGGCAAGAACGTCGCGCTCCTCCACTCCGCGCTCACACCCGGCGAGCGTGCCGAGCAGTGGCATCGCATCCGGCGCGGAGAGGCGCGCATCGTTGTCGGCACCCGTTCGGCGATTTTTGCGCCCGTCGAAAATCTTGGCCTGGTCGTCGTCGATGAGGAGCATGACTCTTCGTACAAGCAGGAGGAGGTGCCCCGCTATCATGCGCGCGACGTCGCCGTGATGCGGGCCAAGGTCAACAACGCCGTCGTGGTGCTCGGCTCCGCGACACCCTCGCTTGAATCCTGGCGCAATGCGGAGACCGGGAAGTATGCGCTGATTGAAATCAACGAGCGTGTCAACCAGCGGCCTCTGCCGGCGGTCGATCTGGTAGACATGCGCCGGGAGTTTTTGGAGACCGGACGCGAGCAGCTCTTCTCCCGCGCTCTGGTCGAGCGCACCCAGGCGACGCTCGACCGCGGCGAGCAGGCCATTATCCTGCTCAACCGGCGCGGCTTTTCCTTTGCCGTGCTTTGCCGCGCTTGCGGCGAGAAGCTCGAGTGCGAGAACTGCGCCATCGCTCTCACCTATCACAAGCCGATCTCGCCCGGCCTCGCTCCCGAAGAGATTCCCGGGCCGTGGGGGCAGCGTCTAAAATGCCACTACTGCGGTTACATTAGGACCGTTCCCAAGCGCTGCCCGAACTGCGAGAGCGAGCATCTCTTTTACCTGGGCGCCGGTTCGCAACAGGGGGAGCAGCGGCTGCAAGAGCTCTTTCCCGGCGCGCGCATCGGCCGCATGGATCGCGACACGGTGCGCAACCGGCACGACATGGAGCGGCTGCTCGGCGAGCTGCACAGCGGCCGGATCAATCTCCTTGTGGGCACGCAGATGATCGCCAAGGGCCATGACATCCACGGGGTCACGCTCGTCGGCGTGGTGGGCGCGGACTTTGCGCTCGGGCTGCCCGACTTTCGCGCCGCCGAGCGTGTCTTCCAGCTGCTCACTCAGGTCTCCGGCCGCGCCGGCCGCGGCAGCCTTCCCGGCCAGGTTTTGGTCGAGACTTACCACCCGGAACACTATGCGATCCAATGCGCGGCGCAGCACGATTTCCTCGGCTTCGCGCTTCGTGAGATGCAATACCGCAAATGGATGCACTATCCGCCCTATGCGGTCCTGGCCAATATCCTCATCCGCGGCATTGACGCCAAAGAGACCGCGGCGTGGGCGGCCCGCTTAGGCGAGTGGTTCAATCAGCGGCCCGCGGACCGTGTGCGGGTGCTCGGGCCCGCCGCCGCGCCCATTGCCCGCATCAAGCGCCTTTACCGTTTTCACTTCCTGCTCAAGGCAGCCCAGCGTCAGGCACTGGCGCGGACGCTCCGCGCTGCCCTCGCGCAGGCGGAGACGCTCGGCATCCCGCGCCGAAATCTCATCGCCGACGTCGACGCCGTCAACCTGATGTAGGGATCTGCCATCCTAGGCAGACGCGGCTTCGCCGCCACTGTGGTTGCTCGCTCGCCTGAAAAGGGCGGTACAAAACGGAATGCTTCGCTCGGGCCTAGTGTGGTGAGTCATTCATTCGCAGCATTATCAAAGAGCGGGGAACCCAACGCAGATCGCTGAAACCACAGATCTCTCCACTACGCTGCGTTTCGGTCGAGATGACAAAATTGTTATGCGAATTAGCAACTCACCACACTAGCAGACACCCAGAATGCGTCACTCTTCACTCCTCGAACTGAGAAAAATGGTTCCCGTCGTCACGAAATGGCGCGAAGCGCGTCTGTCTGGATGGCAAATCCTAGCGGAAGAGATGGATCAAGCCGGGATCTGCGAAGGGTGCGGGTAGGAACCGAGCATTGCGGCGGCGAGAGTATTTAGTTAGTCCGCTGTGCTGTTATTGAGCGCGAGCCTTAGCTGTCGGAAGACCTCCTCGTCCTCTATCCAGATCGTAAACCCACAGCCGCCGGCGTCAGAGAACGATAGGTATCCAACGCCCTTGCGGTTTCGGGAACAGATACCGCATCGACATGTTCGATAAACCCCGAGCCGACGATTCCTCTCCCCGCTCCAGACAAACTGATTGCTCGTTGCCATCCACTGCGCTCCGTAGACGATCCGCACGACGTTCTAGTATAGAACACTCTTGGCTTCCGCAGAAGGTACGCTCTCCATGTGATCAAGGGTGTTGCGTCGAAGAACATCGTTGGGAAGCGGGTGGCTGAAGCGCGCAACGGTTTTGAACCGGTGTTAACCCAAGACTCTTTGTCGGGACGACTGGCTCGCCTGGGAATTCAGCTTGATCGCGCTGCGATTGCCAAGATTGAGAACAATCATCGGCGTGTTGTCGACTACGAGCTGAAGGCACTCGCGAGAGTTCTGGGTGTCCCCGTTGATTGGCTACTTGGGGATAGCAAGTGACGGATGCCACGTCACAGCTCCGCTCCGCGACCAGGCGTGCCAAATCTGACGTGGCGAATAAGTTAGTGAGTATGTTCCTCCACGAACTGAGTCGAAGAGTATGTCGAAGCTGGCCCGTCAAAGTCGACGGCAAGGAATACGAGGAGCTTGTCCGTTTACGATTTAATAACCAGTGCCCCTACTGCCGTTGCGAACTGGCCAACGCCGTGCCAGTGATTGAACATCTGGACGGCATGAATCGTTATCGTGGGGGCCTACATGTTCCTGGAAACGTATTGGTTGCATGCAGCAGATGCAATAGCGAGAAGCGGCGAGACGACTCTCTAAGGACGCTTACGCTCGCTGGTACTGGTTGGGAATCATTTCTGTCGCATGGAGGCAACCGCTGTGCGTCGCCATGTCGGACCTGTGAATATTGGAAGATGATTTGGAGGGATGAAACGGAACGAAGCTTGCGAATGGCGGAAAATCTACAACGGATTCGCGGCTTTCGTGACGAATTCTCAGAATTCCAGAGCATAATTCCCACGTTGGCCCAGAACTTTCCATCTCTGCTAACAAAGCTTTACTCCGACTGCCAATCCTTCGCTGAAGCGGAGATCAATCTTCTCCTGGAGAAATTTTGATGAAACGTTTTCCCCCGTTTCCTCGTCGATCGACGCTAGCAGACACCCAGAATGTGTCACTCTTCACTTCTCGAACTGAGAAAAATGGCGTCCCGTCGCCGTCACGAAATGGCGCGAAGCGCGTCTGCCTGGATGGCAGATCCTAGCGGAAGAGATGAATCAAGCCGGTATCCGCGAACGGCGCGGGTAGGAAAGTGAGCGCCAGCATGGCCAGCGCCAACCAGCCAAGCCAGCGGTGTCCGCCGGTTAACGGGGGGAAATAGGGAAGGAACGGATGGCGCATGACCGGCAACAGCAAGATGGCGCCCCAGAGCATCCACCCTCCCCATAGAGTCAAGCCCATTCCTAGCAACAGCACTGGCACGGCATAGCTCATCACGCGATGAAATCTGGGAGAGATGGCGAAGAGGATATGCCCGCCGTCGAGTTGTCCCGCCGGAATCAGGTTGAGCGACGTGATGAAGAAACCTATCCAGCTCGCCAGGAGGATGGGATGCGGCAGAATATGCCCGATCGAAGGCAGGCTGGGATCGATGGCCCGTAAAGCATGATTGAGCAGGGTGATTGTCAAGGGTTGTTCGAAGCGCAGCAAGCTGGGCGCCGGGTAAGTGGCGGTGGATTTTGAAAGCAGCATGCCGGCAATTGCGGTGGGGACGGCAACAAGGTATCCCGCGATAGGTCCGGCGATCCCTACTTCGATCAGCGCTCTGCGGGAAGGGATGCGTGAACGGATGCGGATAACGGCTCCTGCCGTTCCGCTCAAAGTGGGAGCGGGCAGCACATAAGGCCAGGAGACATCGATGCCATGCTTTTTCGAGTAGAAGAAGTGTCCCGCCTCGTGCGCCAATAGGATGCTCAGCAGCGCCAGACAGAAGGACCAGCCATCCTTGAGTTCGGAGGGGTGGGCATAGACCCAAGGCAAAGGGAAGAAATCGTTTTCGCTCGCCAAGGGTGGACGCCCAATTTTGAAATCGTGCATGAAACGGGCGCCGGATCCGCAAATGGTCACCAGACTTGTCAATAGCAGCAGCAATGGCAGCCACGACCGGCGCCAAAACCGTTGTTTGGGTAGGACGGGGTGGGGATAGGGAAGGCCGGGAAACAACTGGGGTGCCGCTCGTACCGCTGCCGCCGACGGACCTTGCTCCTGCCCGGCGGTACTTGGAAACCCCTTTTTCATCCAGTTCCTAGAGCATGTTAACAGTATCGATACGCCCTAGGAATCGAGCAGGTGCAACTCCTTGCCTGGCTTAAAGCGGACAGCCTTGCCCGGAGTGATGGTGACTTCGGCCCCCGTCCGCGGATTGCGGCCGATGCCCGTCTTGCGCGGCCGCACGTTGAAGACGCCGAAACCGCGCAGCTCGATCCGGTCTCCGGCGCCCAGGGCTTTTTTGAGACTCTCAAAGACAGTGTCGACAGCCGCTTCCGCTTTGTTTCGCGGCAAGCCGGTCTTTTCGATCACATGATGGATGATGTCTTGTTTGATCAATGCTTTTACCCCGAACGATTGATATCTGATTGCATTTGCCGGAGTTACCCCTTGATCCTAGGGAGGCTCCGAAAGATTGTCAATGGAACCGCCCTACCGTAAGATGCAATTTCCGGGAGAACAATTTCTTGGCCGGCCTTGAGTTTCTGTCTCGGGGCTGGAGTTGGCTTTCAAAGGAGTGGCATGTCGATTCAATCCGACCGTTGGATCCGTGAGCAGGCTCTCAACGGAATGATTACTCCCTTCAGCGAAAAACAGGTGCGGGACGGTGTCATTTCCTATGGGCTTTCCTCCTACGGCTATGATCTCCGCGTCTCGAGCGAATTCAAAATCTTCACCAACGTCAATAGCGCCATCATCGACCCGAAGAATTTCGACGAGCGCTCGTTTGTCACGGTAAATGCCGATTCGGTCATTATCCCGCCAAACTCCTTTGCTCTTGCCCGGTCTGTCGAGTATTTCAAAATTCCGCGGGATGTTTTAACCATCTGCGTTGGAAAATCCACCTATGCCCGTTGCGGCATCATTGTTAATGTGACGCCCTTCGAGCCTGAGTGGGAGGGATACGTCACGCTCGAGATCTCCAACACCACGCCTCTGCCGGCTCGCGTATACGCCAACGAGGGACTCTGCCAGATTCTTTTCTTTCGTTCCGATGAGCCCTGCGAGACCAGCTATGCCGATCGTAAGGGAAAGTATCAGAAGCAACAGGGAATCGTGTTACCAAGGCTTTGATGTCTGCTTCCACCACATCACCATCACCGTTGCGTCTGCGGGTGGCCTTGCTTGAAACCGAGCCGGTTCGCGTCCACGGCTTTATCGCTATTTTTCAAAATCATCCGCGTATTGAATTCGTGGTCACCGATCTCGCCCGGCTACTCGCGGATCATGAATGCACTCTGGCGCTGGTCGGCATGCACGGCGACCAGCTCTCGCCGGCAGTGCTCGGAACCCTTCGCGGCTTACGCCCGGAGCTTCGCTTGATCGTCATGGGACCCGAGGCCGACGATGAGGCGATTCTCTCCGCCATCGGCGCCGGAGCAAAGGCCTATCTCGATGCGGGCGCGAGCGCGCTCCAGGTCGAAAGAGCCATAGAGATTGTCAATCAAGGTTCCATCTGGGCTCCTCGCCGTGTGCTCTCTCTCTTCGTCGATCGGGTTACCCGGCCAGCTCCCCGCGCCCCCGTTTCACCCACGATCCATTTCACCGCGCGCGAGAAAGAAGTGCTCAAGCTGTTGGTTGCCGCGCGTTCCAATCGCGAGATCGCCGTTACCCTGGGCATTGAGGAGCGCACGGTGAAGGCGCACGTCGCCAAACTCATGCGCAAAGTCGGCGTAGGAAACAGGATCGCCCTCTCGATCTTCGCCATCACGCATTCGATCGTGAGCCAGGCCGAGGACCTGCCCGGCAAAGCCTAGATACGTTAAGTTACTTTAGGCCAATGTCTTTGGTGATATTGTTGGTAACCAAATACCGCCCCAGAGTAATAGGAGAAACAACGCAGATCTGGGGAACGGGGCTTTTGATCGCGCGCAAGTGCCTTCACCAGCCCCCACTTTTTCGGTCCTCCCCCACCCCACTCTGCGAATCTTCCCCCGAATCCTTTCTTCCGTGCTGTTCTCGTGATCGCGAGAGCAGCGCGGAAGGATTTCCCTTCCTTCTCCTCGTTGGCCGCCTTCACAATTCGCCTCGGTTACAAAAGGCCGATCGGCATATAAGCTAGAAGAAACCCTCGATTCGGGCCCCGTGAGGCACCCACCCTGCCTCATCCCACTGGAAATTGGAGATTGGAAACTCAATGAAGAAGTTTTTTGCGTTTTTGTGTTTGGCTGCCGCGTCCTTGACAACGCTGTCGGCCCGTGCCGCGGATGATAAGACCTCCCTTAGCAATCGCATTGAGGACGCGAGGACAGTGCTCACGCAGATCATGGCGACCCCTGACCAGGCGATCCCGAATTTCATTATGCAGAACGCCAAATGCGTGGGGGTCATTCCCAGCGTGAAGAAGGGTGCCTTCGTGGTCGGCGGCGAGTACGGCCAGGGCGTCGTTACCTGCCGGACTGACCACGGTTGGAGCGCTCCTGCATTTATCCGCATCGCGGGTGGAAGCTTCGGTTTCCAGATTGGTGGGCAAGCGATCGACTTGGTTTTGGTGGCTGTGAACGACCGGGGTTTCCAGGATCTCTTGAAGAACAAGTTCAAGATCGGCGGCGATGCATCGGCCGCGGCCGGGCCGGTAGGGCGTGATGCTCAGGCCAGCACGGACTGGAAGATGAACGCTGAATTGCTGACTTATTCGCGGGCCAAGGGACTCTTTGCCGGAATCGACCTGAACGGCGCGGTCGTCGACCAGAACGTCGACGCCACCCGTATTTTCTACGGCGACGCCTATCCTTTTGAGGAGCTCTTGAAAGGTCAGGTTCCGGTTCCTCCGGACGCCCAGCCCTTTGCGCGCACGGTTGCCAAATACTTTGCCTCGCAGCAATAAGGGGTGCCCTGCCTTCCAGCATGCGCCGAAGATTTGAATTTTTGCTCGCCTATGTCTTGGTGAAGTTCCTGGGCGGGCTGCCGCGGCCCTTGGCGCGCGCCGCCGGATCGGTGGTCGGGCGCGCCGCATTTCTTCTTCTTCCGCGCCTCCGGCGCACGGGTCGCTACAATCTCGAATTAGCCTTTCCCGAAAAATCGGCTGCGGAGCGGGAGCGGATTCTGCGGAAGCTCTACCGGAATCTTGGCTGGCTGCTGGCGGAGTTCTGCCAGATGCGTCGTTATACGCCGGAGAATACCCGGGCCTTTCTCCGCTATGAAGGTCTGGAAAACTACTTGGCTGCGTGCGAGGAGGGTAAGGGAGCGCTCATCCTTACCGGCCATCTGGGCGCATGGGAGCTATCCAGCTTCTATCACTCGCTCATGGGTCATCCCATGAGCATCGTGATCCGCCGGCTTGACAACCCGCTGGTCGATGCCTTGGTCAATCGCATCCGCTGCCTGCATGGCAATCGCGTGCTCCACAAGGATGATTTTGCGCGCGGCCTGTTGGCCGCCATGCGCCGCGGCGAGACAGTCGGCATTCTCATGGACACAAACATGACCCCGCCGCAGGGAGTGTTCGTCGATTTCTTTGGCCGTCTCGCCTGCACCGCTTCCGGCCTGGCCCGGGTGGCCATGAAGACCGGCGCGCGGGTGTTGCCGGGCTTCCTTCTCTGGGACGAGTCAAGCCGGCAATATGTGCTTCGCTTTGGCGCTCCCATTGCCCTTCAGGCGACGGGCATCGAGGAAGCCGATGTTTCCGCGAACACGGCCATTTTCACTAAGGTGATCGAAGACTACGTTCGGGCCTATCCGGATCAGTGGCTCTGGGTACACCGCCGCTGGAAGACCCGCCCTGATGGCGAGCCGCCGGTCTACACTGAAGAGTCAATCGCAGCCTCTAAGTCATGATGCTTCTCAGCGAACTCGCCAAACTTCTAGAAGCCGAACTACATGGCTCCGATGCCGAGCTGAAGATTGCCGCGGTGGCCAGCATAAGCAATGCGGCGCCGGACACACTCGTCTTTGCCGAGAACGCAGCTTCCTTCGCTGCCGCTGCCGCCAGCTCCGCTGCCGCCATTCTTGTCTCCCCCCAAGCGGCCGCTGCGACGAGCGCCGGGTCAAAGCCCATACTCCTCTGTCGACAGCCGCGGCTCGCCTTCGCGCGCGCTGCGAAGTTGCTTGCCGGCTCTCGAGTAGCCCCCGGGGAACGGACCACGGTCATCCACCCGACGGCGGTGGTTGCCCGCAGCGCTCACCTGGCGGCTGGCGTCACCATCGGCGCCCAGGCAGTCCTCGAGGAGCAGGTCCGCGTCGGCGCAGGCAGCATCGTTGGGAGCGGAGCGGTCGTCGGCGAGGGAGTCGTGATTGGCCGCGGCTGCCGCATTTATCCTCGCGTGGTCCTCTACCCAGGGACAACCCTTGGCGATCGTGTCGTCGTGCATGCGGGCGCAGTGCTCGGCGGCGATGGTTTTGGTTATGTACGCGATCAGGAGACCGGTGAATATGTCCAGTTCCCGCAGCAGGGAACACTTGTCATCGAAGACGACGTCGAGATCGGCGCCAACTCGACTGTCGATCGCGGTGCGCTCGATGAGACGCGTATCGCTCGCGGAGCCAAGATCGATAACCTCGTGCACATTGGCCACAATGTCAAGATCGGGCGCAATGCCGTCATCGCCGCGCAAACCGGCATCTCCGGCTCGAGCGCCATTGGCAACGATGCCATCCTCGGCGGCCAGGTAGGCATCGGCGACCATGCCGGGGTGGGCGATGGAGTGATCCTTGGCGGACAAGCAGGAATCCTTCCCCACAAGCAGCTTTGCGGACCGGGGATTCTTTTTTGGGGTACGCCGGCCCAGCCGGTCAAGCGGTATCTCCGGCAATTGGCTGCGCTCGCGCGTCTGGCTCGGTCTGCCAAAGCGCAGAAGGTGGATTAGCCTGCGGGAAGGTCCGTCGATCATCCGTCCATCAGGGGTGCCCCATATCTCCTAACGTTCTTTGTTGGGAGATGTGGGATACCGCGGATCTCGATGCACACTAAGTCCGTTTCCCACATCTGGCGAAGAGCCCGCCAGATATGGGGCACCCGTGCAGAAAGTGGATGAGAGGCCGTTCGTAACAGCCTCTCATCCCAGATCGCGGAGTACCTCGGCCCTACTTTGGAGCTTAGTTTGGAGCTTGGCTTGGAGCCTGGCTTGGGGCTTGGCTTGGAGCTTGGTTTGGGTTCCGGTTGCCATTCCCATTGGGGCTTGGACTGTCCGGCGCGCCGGAGCCCTGATCGCCCGGCGCCTGTATCGAGAGCAGCTCCACGTCGAAAATGATGGTGGAATTGGGGCCGATATCGTTGCCCGCGCCGCGAATCCCGTAGGCAAGGTCAGGCGGAACCACGAGTTCCCACTTCGAGCCCACCGGCATAAGCTGAAGAGCCTCGGTGAATCCCTTGATCACCCGGCTGACCGGGATGGTGACCGGTTGGCCGCGCTCGTAGCTGCTGTCGAAGACTTTTCCATCGATGAGGGTGCCCTCGTAGTTGCAGATCACGGTATCGGTGGCCGCGGGTTTTGGTCCCGTGCCTTGGCGTAAGACCCTATACTGCAAGCCGCTGGGCAAGGTCACGACGCCTTCCTTGGCATGGTTGGTGGCGAGATACGCGTCGCCTGCTTTCTTGTTCGCATCCGCGGCTGCCTGGAGCTTGGCCTCCTCCGCGGCCTGCATCTTCTCCTGCAATTGCGCGAGCACGGCCTTCGCTTCATCGTCGGTCAATAACGTCCTCCCGCCGCCCGCCAACGCATCCGCGATGCCTTGCGCCAGGATCTTCGGATCCACGTCCACGGCTTGGTGCTGCAGGGTCGTGGCGATGTTCATGCCGATGGCATAGCTCTCCTTCTCCTTGTCCGTCTGGAGTGGCGAGGCGCCTTTGCTGGCTGCCGTGGATTTCGCTCCGGAAGCCGGTTGCGATTTGTTGGTGGAAGCGGGCGGAGCTTTTTGAGTGGAGGCTTGCTGTGCCTGCAGATTGGCAGCGAGCATGATGCTGGCCGCGAGGAGAGCGGTAGCCGCAGAAGGGAGACTTCTCATAGCGTAATTGTGACATTGCCGGGCCCGCCTTGCCAAACGGGCTCGTCCAACGCAGCCGCCGTCACTTGGCGGGGAAGGGCTCGCTCTTCATCGAGCCGTCACGCTGCTTCAGCAGAATCTGCACTTTGCCTTCCGCCGCGTCCAACTCCTGCTTGCACTCCGCGGAGAGCCGCATCCCTTCCTCGAAGATCTTGATCGAGTCTTCGAGGGGCAAGTCTCCGCGCTCGAGTTGGGCGACGATGGTTTCGAGTTTCTTCAGCGATTCTTCAAATGTTGCCAACGGCAGCCTCTGGTTTGGGTTTGCGGCGGTTGTCGCCGGGGAGCGTCGTGGCCTTCGCGGAAGCCAGCACCGTCTCCAATATTTCGATGGCGCAGCTGTAACGGCCGAAGGGCGCGCTCACCTGCACACCCTCGATCATGGGCCGGGCGGCGCTCAACATCTCGCGGGCGATCTTGATGCCCTCGGCGCGCGCCAACTCCGGAGTATCCGCCCGCTGCATGCGCAGCATGATCTCATCCGGCATCGAGACACGCAAATCGTTCTTCATGAACTCTGCGTTGCGCAAACTGGTCAGCGGCCAGATGCCGGCAATCACGGGAATACGAAATCCCGCAATGCGCTTCAAGAAGATCTCGAGCAGTTTCAAGTCGAAGACCGGCTGAGTAATGGCATACTCCGCTCCTGCTTCGACCTTGTAGGCGAAGCGGCGGATTTCATTGTCCAGGTCCGGCGCGCCGGGGTTGGCCGCGGCCCCAATTGTAAATCCAGTCGACGCGCCGAGCGAGTTGCCGCCGATATCGAGACCGTGATTCATTCGCCGGACGATGTTCACCAGGCCGATCGCGTCCACATCGAAGACGGCGGTAGCATCCGGGTAGTTGCCCAGCTTCGGCGGGTCTCCGGTAAGGCAAAGAATGTTCTTGAGCCCGATCGAGGAGGCTCCCAGTAAGTCGGATTGGATGCTAAGGACGTTGCGGTCGCGGCACGTATAGTGCAGCAGGGTCTCCATGCCTGTCTGTTGCTGGATCTGGATCGAGAGGCTCTGAGCGCTCATCCGCGCCGACGCCCGTGGAGAATCGGGGACGTTGATGAGGTGCACGCCGCTCGCAGCCAGCCTTCTCGCTCCCTCGATCTCCTTGTCGCAGACGATCCCCTTGGGCGGAACGATCTCCACCATGGTTACGAATGTGCCTTCGGCGATCCGCGCGCCCAGACCGGAGCGGGCCGCGAGAGGCGCGGGAGCGACTTCAGTCGCTTGGTGCGCCTCTTGAACCCGCTGCAAGACCGCCTGCTGCGCTCCCATTGCCCGTAGAGCAGACTTCATTGCCCGGATATGATTTGGAGTGGTTCCACAGCAACCCCCAACAAATCGCACTCCTGCCTTTACGAACTTCCGGGTAAAGCTCGCCATGTATTCCGGGGAGCAAAGATAGATATTTCGTCCATCGACGGCGCGCGGCATGCCGGCGTTGGGCATGGCGATCAAAGGCAGATCGGTAGCCTGTGCCATCCGCTCGATGGCAGTCAGCACGGTTGCCGGTCCCACGCTGCAATTGCATCCGATCGCGTCCGCGCCCCACTCGGCTAATCGGGCCGCTGCGGTTTCCGGCGAGGAGCCATCCAGGCAATTGGCCTCCTCATCCACGGTCACCATGGCCAGCACCGGCAGATGGGGCGCAACTTCCCGAGCCGCCAGCAGGGCCTGCTCCACCTCATTCAGGGCGCAAATTGTTTCGATGGCAAGCAGGTCCACTCCGCCCTCAGCCAGGGCGCGAATCTGCTCGGCATAGGCCTCATACGCCTCCGCGAGGCTGAGTTGGCCCAGGGGCTCGAGCCGGACTCCCAGCGGACCGATGGCGCCCGCTACCCAGGCTTCGCCGCTCTGTTTCTCCCGCAGCTGGCCGACGGCTTTGCTCGCTAGCTCGGCTCCCGCGCGGTTGATGGCGTCCACCCGGTCCCTGAGACCATAACGCTGCAAACGCAGGGCGTTGGCCCCAAAGGTGTTGGTCTCGATGATTTCGGCTCCCGCCTGCAGATATTCTTCGTGGATCGCTCTCACCATGTCTGGCTGGGAGAGATTCAACTCGTCGAAACAGCGATTGATAAAGACGCCGCGGGCGTACAGAGATGTGCCCATGGCTCCATCGCATAGCATGGTGGTGCGTGTTCCCAGAAGGATTTGGAGGCGTTTGCTCATAGTCGCGGTCTATGGTTATGCTATGCCGGCGGGCAGACGAAAGCCAGCATCTGGTTTGCTATACTTAGGAGCTTGCAAGCTCTTAATTCCGCACGTCCACCGCGCTGTTCATTGGGTGAGGTTTTAGGTTGAAGAATAGAAGTCGGCGGTCCTTGTGTGCACTTCCTCTGATAGTCTGCGTTATTCTCACGATCCTCGCGGGGTGCGGCCAGACCTTTTACTTTGCTAACCGTCCACTCCCTCCCAGCGGTATCGCCAACCGCGCGTTGGTTGCGGTAGAGAATCCTTCCACCGCGGGTGCCGGCATTTTGTCAATTCTGGATGCCTTCTATGACATCCGTTACAGCTACAACCGCAAGACACCCAGCTTCTCCATCAGTGGATTTACCGGCACCGATCCGATCACCATCCAGAACATGCCGGCGGAAGAGTTCGGCGCGGTCTATTCTGCCGGCAGCGGAAGCTTGTCGTTGGTCAACTATGCCACGGAGGTTTCGACCGCCACGGTTGCGGGTCTGCCTGGATATTCGGCAAGCATCTTTATCTCGTCCGACGAACGCTATGTTTTTGCCGCCAATCCTCTCACGAAAACCGTCACCGTGGTCGATCGTACATTGGGCTCGGACTATCAGCTCAATCTGCCGAACGCTTACCGCATCTCCATCAATCCTGGCGCCTCAGTCGCTCTGGTCTTCGTTCAAAACAGCGACCTGGTCTATAGCGTGCTGCGTCTGCAAAATAACCAGCAGATACCGGGGAATGCCGAGGATTGCGAACCCCAGAATCAGCCCGTCTATTGCCTGGTGCCTGTTCCCGGGCCGGCCGGCCAGTTCAACCGGCCCATCAAGGCGGTCTTCTCTCCCGATGGGACAACCGCCTATGTGCTGAACTGTGCCATCGAGTGCGGCGGCACTCAGCCTAGCGCGAATTACCTGCCCGGCACTCAGGCTTCGGTCAGCTACCTGCCGACAGCGGGAATCTTGATTCAGAGCGGCGCGCCCGTCCCCGCCGGCAGCAATATCTTGGTGACCGCCACGGTGCCGGTTCCCGGCGGAGCCACGGATGCGATCCCCAGTGGGAATACCCTCTATGTAGCGGGACAACAGCCGGTTAGCGGCGGATTGTTTGCCGGGGTACTCTCGGTGCTCGATACACCCAGCCAACGGGTCACAGGCTCCTATTCGATTAGCGATGGCAACCACAGCAAGATGGTCTTTGGCGACGACAACACGCTGTGGGTCGGCTCTCAGCTATGCACCGCGGGCCAACGCTACCAGCAGAGCTTGACTAACCCTTCGGTCCAGTTTGGCTGTCTCACGATGTTCAACACCTCCACCAACGCCGTCACCTCGATCGACTCGTATAAAGGAGATGCGACCGGAATTGCCGCCATCACCAGTCTTGGCAAGGTCTTCACAACCGAAGGCGGCCAAGTCTATATCTACAGCACCGTGGATGGTTCCGCGCTCGACAATACCAATGTTACTGTCGTCGGTACAGCAGAGGATGTTGCTTACATGGACGCACAGACTGATGCCGATAACACCGATTACTAATTCTGCGTCGGGGTAGGTAGGTCAGGGCTGGAATGTCAGGGGTTTAGCCTGACATCCTCAAGTAGCTAATAACAACCGCTATGCAACAGACTTGGAACACTTCCGTCTACGCCCACGACGGCCGCTTTGTCGCCCATCTCGCCGAGTCTCTACTCGAGGCCCTTCATCCTCAACCGGGTGAAAAGATACTCGATCTCGGCTGCGGAGATGGGTTTCTCACCCAGCGTATCGCTGAATCGGGAGCGACGGTTCTCGGTGTGGACAGTTCCGCCGAGATGATCGCAGCGGCTCAGAGGCGCGGTCTGCCGACACTCTGCGCGAGCGCAGCCACGATGAATTTCGCAGACGAGTTCGATGCTGTATTCTCGAATGCCGCCCTGCACTGGATGGGCGATCAGCATGTGGTTCTTGAGAATGTCCGGCGCGCGCTCAAGCCGCGCGGCCGCTTTGTCGCCGAGATGGGCGGCCATGGCAACATCGCCGCCATCCGGGTTGCGCTGCTCGCGGTGTTGGGTCCTCGCAAGATTCCCGTCGAGCGCATCGAGTGCAACTATTTCTATACTCCGGCGGAGTACCGCGCGCTGCTCGAAGGCCACGGCTTTCGCGTCGAGAGCATCAGCCTGACCCCTCGCCCCACGCCCTTGCCTGCCGGCATCTCCGGCTGGCTCGAGCTCTTCCGTGCCGGACTTCTCGACGCGCTCCCTGCCGTCGAGCGGACGCCGGCCAGGGATGAGATCGTTGCCCTGCTCAAACCTGTTCTCTGCGATGGAGAAGGGAATTGGACCGCGGATTATGTGCGGCTTCGGTTTGTGGCTCGCCGCGCCGAAGCAACAAGCGAAGCGCTCACCGATGCCGAGACCGGCAATGAGATGCGCTAGACATTATTAAAGCCTTAGGCAGGTGATCGGATTCCCTGATCAGGCGTCCGCGGGGCTGCCTGCGCTTGGACCGCGGTGACGAACGCCGGTAAATAGACGCGAACCGCAGCGCCCGAAAATATTGCGTCCGTCGAATTCGCGATGTCCAGCGTCCCCCCATGTTTCTCGACGATGCCTCTGCTCACCCAAAGTCCGAGTCCCGTGCCGTGCTCGCCCTTGGTGGTAAAGAAGGGCTGGAAGAGTTTTTTGTCGAGGCCCTCGGCTATGCCGGATCCGCTATCTCGAATCACCACGGCTGCCCCTGACCGGCCGTGGCTTGACGCCCGCTCCAGGCGCACGCTTACCCGGCCGCCCGGCCCCGCGGCGTCCGTGGCATTGACGATCAGGTTGGCGAAGACCTGGCGTAGTTCGCCGGGAAAACCCTCGACCGCCGCGTCCGTGTTCAAGCACCGTTCGACCACGATGGCCTGATCTTTGACCCGCCTGTCGAGCAGCAAAAGTACGCCCTCCAACAACTCCCGGAGATTGACTTCGACTGGCGCTTTGGGCTCGCGATAGAGACCTAGCATTGCGCGGCTGATCTGTAGCGTTCGGCCCAGCTCCTGCTGTGCCAGGCCCAGATAGCGCTGCTGCTCCAGAGGATCTCTTTCATGCTGGATCAGGTAATGCAAGTTGGCCACCGAATCGAGAGGGTTATGGATCTCGTGCGCGATGCTTGCCGCCAATCGTCCCGCCACCGCGAGCTTTTCATTCGCGAGGAGCGCCTCTTCCGTGCGCCGCTGCTCCGTCACGTCCCGGAAGACCACCACGACTCCCGTCACCTGACCGGTTGTTCCACGAATGGGCGCGGCACTCAGATCGATCTCGGATTCGCCGCCACTTCGTGTCAGCAGCAACGAGCGGCTGGCAAGCTCCGCTACGATGGCCTCCGCCAGAAGAGGCTCGCTGCCATCGAGCGCCGGCCGGCGCGTCTCCCGGTCGACAATCCCAAAGATCTCCCGCAACGGCCGTCCGTCGGCTTCTTCGAAGCGCCAGCCCGTCAACTGTTGGGCCACTGGATTCATGAACTGGACCCGGCCTTCCTTCTGGCAGGCAATCACGGCGTCGCCCATCGATTCGAGAGTTGTCTGCAGCCACTGCCGATTTTCAAATAACTCATCCGCCCGTTGGTGCGCCTCGTCGAGCGAGCTGCGGAAGGCATGTGACACCTTCTTGAGGTTCCTCTGCGTCGAGATGCCGAGAAAAATCCCCGCTCCCACCAGAGAGAGCAGGAGCATCGTGATCAGCGCCCTTACGCCGGAAACGGTCGTTGAGAGCTCTTGATGGCGCCGGGTCGATTCGATTTGCGTCATGCTCCGCACTTCGGAGCGCATGTTGTCCATCAGGCCCCTCTCGTTCAGATCGAGAGAGTTGTCCTGGGCGGAGACATCGTTCGCGGTGGCTCGCGCTTCATTCTCTATTTGCGCGGCGAGGATCAGCCAGTGTTCATGCTGATCGGTGAGCTGCCGCAATCTGGCCTCGAGATCCCCGTCACCTTCGGCCATTCTGGCCAGACGAGTCACAAGGGAGGGGAGCGAAACAGAGGCTGCTTGGTAGGGTCCCAGAGCGACCGGATCTCGCGTCAGTTGATAGCGATGGAGGCTGCTGTCTTCATCCATCAGCAGCCGCTGCGCCTCGCTCAGCTGCGCGGCAATCTGGTCGTTGTGGTCGATGCGCTGCTGCTCTCCCAAAGTCCGCTCAATTTGCCATGCCAGAGCCAACGCCAGCAGCAGTAGCAGCAGCAAGGGGAGCAGCATCGTAATTTGGAGAACTCGACGGAACTCCTGCAGGTTCACCGGTACTACCCTTTCTCCAGCAACTCCTTCAACATGCCGATCAAGGTTAGGGCGCCATCCCCCTTGGTCGTTGAGATATCGACCACGCGCATCACGTTCTCCGGGAGCGTGACATATGCCGACAGCATCAGGATGGGGATGGTGGGCTTCTTCTGGCGCATTGCGGCAGCCACCTGTCCGCCATCCAGTCCAGGCATGGCATAGTCCAGTATGACCGCGTCTACTTTGTGAGAATCGAAAATCGAGAGCCCGCTTGCCCCGTCAAGCGCCGTGAGCACGTCGTAGCCTTCACGTTCCAGAACGAGCTTCCGGATCTCAAGGCCAAGTTCTTCGTCGTCGATACATAAAATTGTTGTGGTTGGCAATCGTATTTCCTCAGTCCGAAGCCGCGCAGTCGGGCATCGCATCTCCCCACTTGGAAAACCAGGACTAACGATCCTCTTGACTACTTTACAACCCTCAAGGGCTGCCTTGTTCCCTTATTCGACCCGAGTCCGTTCGAAAGCGACCGAAAGATTCACAATCCCTTTGCATTTCCTTTCCCTCAATACGTTACCCTTAACGCGAACGCGGACCGCCGCCGGATGACGCCAGCCGTAAGGCGTTTGAGCGGCTTCTGCGCGAGGTTGCCCAGTTGAGTCAGAGTGTGTTCGTTCTTGAGGATGACGCCGACATTTCTCGTTTGATACATCATCATTTGGACGCGGCCGGTTTCGCCGTACGTGTCTATGGAACTCCGGCAAACCTGGTGCAGGATGCGGAACGGCAAGCGCCGGCGGTTTTCCTGCTCGACATCATGGTTCCCGGTGGGGATGGTTTGGACGTTTGCCGCCGCTTGCGCAATCATCCCGCGCTCAGCACCGTGCCCATCATCTTTGTGACGGCGCGAGCCGGAGAAAATGACCGCGTCCTCGGCCTGGAATTGGGGGCTGACGACTACATCACCAAGCCTTTTGCGACCCGCGAGCTTGTTGCCCGCGTGAATGCCGTATTGCGCCGTTTCGAGCGTCCCACTGCTCCCTCGATCATCAGCTTCGAAGAGGTCGTAATTGATTCGAGCGCCATGCAAGTCAAAGTGAGGGGCGAGCTCACCACAACCACCGCGACCGAATTCCGGCTTCTGGACTATTTGGCGCGTCATCCGGGGAGGGTCTTCAGCCGGGATCATCTCCTGGACGCAGTGTGGGGCGACGCCCGCTTTGTCACACCGCGCTCCGTCGATGTATATGTGCGCCACATCCGTGAAAAGATTGAGTCGGACCCGGAGAATCCGCGCTATCTCAAGACCGTTCGTGGCGCTGGATACCGCTTTGAGGTTCCTCGCCCTCTATAAGGCGGGATTTGCCATCCAGGCAGACGCCGCTTCTCACCCCAGCAAGCACAGCTTGCCGGGGACCCCGCTTCGCGGCCATTCGTGGATGCTGACTCGCCAGAGGGTGAATTGCGGAGTGAGCGCTGGGAAGCAAGTGGGAGAGGGCGAGAGCGGTTTCACCGCGAAGCCCTGGAATATTAGGAAAGGGTGAATTGCGGAGCGAGCCCTGGGAAGGGGCGGGCAAAGCAAGAGGGCGAGAGCGGTTTCACCGCGAAGCCCTAAAATAAATGCCATGGCAGGCAGAATTTTCACTAGGCTAGTCTTTCCCTTCGCGCTGGTTCTCTTTGCGGGGATGGCGGCTCTCTATTTTTTTCTGCCCGCCATTCTGAGTCACTCCCTGCGGCTCATCTCACCGGCGGCCGGCCTGGGCGCTGCCGTGAACATGCTGCGCCTCAGCATCGTGGCGGCTTTCTTGCTCTGCATCTGCTTGATGATCTTGGTGGCTGCGTTGATTGCGCGACGCTTTCGCCGTTCGCTCGACCGGATCTCGCTTTTCGCCGACCGTGTCTCGGCGGGTGAGCTCGCCGCTCGAGTCGACGAGGGCAATCTTTGGGAGATCTCGGCGGTGGCGCGCGCCCTCGAGACGGCGGCCGCTAGCTTGCAGAAGAGCTTAGACGGTCTTGAGCGCAACCGCCGGCAACTGACGGCGATGCTCGACAGCATGCAGGAGGCGGTCATCGCGATTGATGCCCAGGGCCAGGTCAGCTGGTCGAACGCGGTTATGCGGCGCATCGCGTTCACTCCCGTTCAAGACGGCCGGGCGCTGGTGAATTCAGTTCGCGATCCTGACGTCCTATCCTCGGTCGGCGCGGCTCTCACCCTGCGCGAGGTGTGCCGCGCCCGCGCCACTTCGATCGCTCCCGGAAAAACCTTCGAGGTCAATGCGGCGCCCATGCCTGACGGCGGCGCGGTGGCCGTGCTGCATGACGTTTCGGAGATCGAACGCGCCGAAACCACACGCCGCGACTTTGTCGCCAATGTGTCGCACGAGCTGCGCACGCCGCTCACTTGCATCATCGGCTATGTCGAGACGCTTCTCGATGACCGCAGCCTCATTGGTCAGACGAGTGAATTCCTCCTCGTGATTCTCAAGAATGCCTCGCGCATGAACCGCCTCACCGAAGACCTGCTAGCCCTGGCCAGCGTCGAGTCGGGCGACTACAAGCTGCACTTGCAGCCCAGCTCAGCCGCCGCGTTGGTCGAGGATGCCGTCGCCTCTCTGGCTGGGCTGATTCTGGACTCGGATCTCGTCCTTGAAGCCGCCGAGACGGTCGACGACTCCGTCATGGTCGATGCCGATGCGCTCAACCAGGTCTTTGGCAACCTTGTCGAGAACGCGATGAAATATGGTAAGTCCGGAGGCCGCATCCGGCTCGGCGCGCGCCGAACGGGAGCCTTTGTCGAGTTCTACGTGCAGGACTTCGGCACTGGGGTCGCCTACGAACACCTCACTCGCATCTTTGAGCGGTTCTACCGCGTCGACAAAACATGGTCCCGTGAGTCCGGGGGTACCGGTCTCGGTCTGTCGATCGCCAAGCATATCGTCCACGCCCACGGCGGCGACATCCGCTGCGAGAGTGAGCTTGGCGCCGGTGCAACGTTCCTCTTCCGCCTGCCCGCGCTGCCGCCCGCCGCCGAGACTTTGACCCAATCGAGCGCTGCGAGCGCTCTGCTTTAGGTTTCATCTGGGGACGCCGTTTTAATGCCGCATTCATCGGCCTGTAAAGTCCCATTCATAAAGAGGCCTGAAACTCTATGAAGCAGAGCGACATTCGAGTATCTTATTTATTCCAAGTGGTTTAGCGAGCGTGGCGCGTCGCACCCGGTGGGGGGCTAGAAGTGCTTTCGCCGCAAATTCTCCGGCAAGGAGGCGCTCCTTGGCGAGGAAGTGTCCTCAAAACATCGCTTGATGAGTCTTAACTTGAGATTCATTAAAGGCCGCTACTCTGACAGCGGTGGAGCCTAAACCTCAATTACCGCTTGCGGTTAGCCACTCCGGCGGGCTTCCTGCCGGCCCTTCGTCTTCGCAGGGGCCGCCCTCCCAATCGCCGGTCCGGAGCTTTCTCGGCAGCCGGGGTAGCTCGTCCGTCGCGGATCATACCTTCGGCGGCCTCATGCTGCTCTGCGCGCTCAGCATATTCGCCATCGTCATCCTGATCCTTTTCGAGCTCATCTCGCGCTCCCGGCTAAGCATCGATAAGTTTGGCTTTTCGTTTTTCTTTCGATCGGCTTGGGATCCGGTCAACGGCAACTTTGGCGCACTGCCTTTTATTTACGGCACGATCGTTTCGTCGATTGTTGGGCTGGTCATCGCCGTGCCCTTGGCCATCGGAGTGGCTGTTTTCCTCACCGAGATGTGCCCCAAGTTCCTGCGCAGTCCTCTGGCCTTTCTCACCGAGTTGCTGGCTGCGATTCCGAGTGTGGTCTACGGTCTTTGGGCGGTCTTTGTTCTGGTTCCCATCCTGCGCCAATACGTCGATCCCTTCTTGATGAAGACCTTGGGCTGGACCGGCCTCTTTACCGGTCCGAACTACGGTATTGGCATGCTCGCCGCCGGCGTGATCCTGTCCATCATGATCTTGCCGATCATCTCGTCGCTGACGCGCGAGGTCATGTCCGCGGTCCCGCATGCGCAGCGCGAGGCGGTGCTCGCTCTGGGCGCAACGCGCTGGGAGATGATCCGCATGGGGGTGCTGCGTAATGCCCGCATCGGCATCGTGGGTTCCATCATCCTCGGACTGGGCCGAGCCTTGGGCGAGACCATGGCTGTCACGATGGTCATTGGCAATCGTCCGGCGATTGCTCGCTCCCTCCTGGCTCCCGCTTACAGCATGGCAAGCGTCCTCGCCAATGAGTTCACCGAGGCCTCCGATCAGCTCTATCTGAGTGCGTTGATTGAGATTGGACTCGCGCTTTTCATCGTCACCGTTGTCGTCAACGCGCTTGCTCGCGTCCTGGTCTGGGCAGTCACGCGTGGGGCGCCGGTCAGAGGGACATAACATGGGATCGACATCGAACGCTCTCCCTATGCGCGTCCGCTCTTCCACCAGGATCTGGCGCAATTTCGCCAACCATCTGGCGACGGCGGCTGCCATCGGCAGTACCATCGTGGTCGTGGCGCCCTTGGTCGCGATCTTTATCTATCTCATCTATAAGGGCGCCAGCTCGCTGAATCTCGCCTTCTTCACCCAGATCCCCAGACCAGTGGGCGAGACTGGGGGAGGAATGGCCAACTCCATCATCGGATCGGCGGTGTTGTTAGGCCTCGCCAGCCTCATGGGCGTGCCCATCGGCATAGCCAGCGGCATCTACGTTGCGGAGTTTGGCCGCGGCACCCGCCTGGCGGACATGGTTCGTTTTACCGCGGACGTGCTCAATGGTGTGCCTTCGATCGTCATGGGCATAGCAGCCTACTCGCTGATTGTTCTTCCCCAGAAGCACTTCTCCGCCCTCGCCGGAGGGGTGGCCTTGGGCATCATGATGATTCCCACCATCTCCCGCACCACCGAAGAGATGCTCCTCATGGTTCCTCTTCAAGTGCGCGAGGCCGCCCTCGGTTTGGGCGTCCCCAATTGGCGTTCGGTGCTCTCGATCACCCTGCGTACCGCCTCGCCGGGCGTCATTACCGGCTGTATGCTCGCCTTTGCCCGCATCGCCGGAGAAACCGCCCCCCTGCTCTTTACCGCATTCGGCAATCAGTTCTGGAGCGCCAACATCAATGAACCGATCGCCGCGCTGCCCCTGCAAATTTTCATCTACGCCATTTCCCCTTATGATGAGTGGCACCGTCTAGCGTGGGCCGGAGCGCTGGTGCTGATCGTGCTTATCGTCGTGGCAGTCGCTCTCGTCCGCTACGTCGCCGGACGAGGAGTTCTGAAAGGGGCCAATTAGATTATTTCTCCTGTAGATTCAGACCGGGGAGAATATGCGTACGCAGCTTTTCCTTTGATCCTTTAAGAAGAGCTGCACTCAACTTTCGTTAAAAGAAAAGGAACAGAAAAGGAGAAACGCTCTAGTGGGTGTAGCGATTGAGGTTTCTGACCTGAATGCCTGGTACGGCGCCAACCATACCCTGAAGGAGATCAACCTCCGCATTCCGGCAAATCACGTCACGGCGCTCATCGGTCCTTCGGGATGCGGTAAGTCGACCTTTGTCCGCTGCCTCAACCGCATGCATGAGACCAATCCCGTAGGCCGCGTCACCGGCTGTGTGCGTATCGGCGAGGTTGACATCTACAACGGCTCCTCCGCGGTTGAAATCCGGCGCCGCGTCGGCATGGTTTTTCAGCGTCCCAATCCATTCCCGACCATGTCGATCTACGACAATGTCGCCTCCGGCCTCCGCCTGAACGGTTACCGCAACCGCGGCGTTCTTGACCAAGTGGTCCGGCACTCGCTCGAGCGGGCCGCCCTGTGGGAAGAAGTCAAGGACGACCTCCGCAAGAAATCCGGCGCCAGCCTTTCCGGCGGCCAGCAGCAGCGCCTTTGCATCGCTCGCGCTCTCGCCGTCGATCCGGAAGTCATGCTTATGGACGAGCCGGCATCCGCTCTCGATCCGGTTTCTACAGCGAAGATCGAGGATCTGATCTTCCAGCTAAAATCCGAATACACCATCGTGATCGTCACCCACAACATGCAGCAGGCCGCGCGTGTTGCGGAGAATACGGGCTTTTTCTTGAATGGCAAGCTGGTCGAGTTCGATTCGACCCACAAGATCTTTACCAACCCTCGGGACAAGCGCACCGAAGACTACATCACAGGCAGGTTTGGATGACGCGAATCCGGTTTCACCGTAAACTTGACGATCTGAAGGAAAGGCTTCTCGTCATGGCTGGCATGGCGGAGCAGGCCATCCAGCGTTCCGTTGAGGCTTACCGGGTGCGCGATCTTTCCATCTGCGACCTGGTCGACCGCAGCGAGGTGGCCATCAACAGCTTTGAGCGCGAGATCGATCAGATGGCGCTCGACCTTCTCGCCATGGAGCAGCCCATGGCCATCGATCTGCGCTTCATCCTGGCCGTCATCAAGATCAATGCCGACCTCGAGCGAGTCGGCGACCAGGCGGTCAGCATCAGCGATCGCGTGCGCGACCTCCAGGCCTTTTCTGTCGTCGATTTGCCCGTGGATATCCAGCGCATGGCGCATCTTGCCTCCGCCATGGTGCGCAAGGCGCTCCAAGGCTTTATCGAGGGTGATGCGGAGGTGGCAAACTCCGTCCTCACTATGGACGACAGTGTCGACAAGCTCAACTACGCAGCCTTCTTCGCGCTCTCGAATCTGATCGAGGACCAGCCGCAGTGGACGCCCCAGGCGCTCAACGCCCTGATGATCGCCCGCAATCTCGAGCGGGTCGCCGACCATGCGACCAACATCGCCGAAGACGTCATCTTCTGGGTTCGCGGCGCCGATGTCCGCCACAACCTCACCGCCTAGCAGGCTTCGCGCACGGCGACGCGCGGCTTTGCCGCCCCGGCGCATCAGCCACATCGCTGAAGGATCGGGCACTGCTAAAATGAGCACGATCTGTGAATGAGCACGACCTGTGGAGCAAGCCACCCCATCCCGGACTGCACTCCGCGTGGCCCTACGCCGCGCCGCGCATCAGCTTTACGACTCGCCGGTCGTCTTCGCCGATCCGATCGCCGTTCCAATTCTTGGCTCGGCCTATGCCGGTGAACTCGGCCGAACGCCCCTCGACCTGGACCGGCCCTTCTCGCTCTCGCTCCGCGCGTTCGTCGTCGCCCGCAGCCGCTATGCGGAAGACCATCTCTGCCGCTCGGTCGCGACGGGCGTTCGCCAGTATGTGCTGCTGGGCGCGGGCCTCGATACTTTTGCCTATCGAAACCCCTACCCCGAGCTGCGCGTCTTTGAAGTCGATCATCCGGCCACTCAGCAATGGAAGCGGGCGCTGTTGGCGGAGAGCGGCATTCGGATTCCCCCGAGCCTCACTTACGCGCCGGTCGACTTCGAGCGGGAATCCCTTCCCGCACAACTTCAGGCTGCAGGCTTCGACGTGCGGATCCCCACCTTCTTTGCGTGGTTAGGCGTCGTTCCATACCTCACCCTCGAAGCCTTCCGGGCGACGCTCGGATTCATAGCCGCGCAACCGCCCGGCAGCGGCGTGGTTTTCGATTACGGACAGCCGCGAGCGGCTCTCCCGCCCCGCGAGCAACTCGCCTATGACTCTTTGGCAGCGCGCGTAAAAGGTGCGGGTGAGCCCTTCCAACTCTCCTTTACGCCAGCTGGCATCGCGGAGGAGCTCACCAGCTTCCGCGACATCGAGGATATTGGCGGCGACTCGATCAACGCACGCTACTTCCATGAGCAAACCGGCCGGCTTGAGGTCCTAGGCACGGCGGGCCGCCTTCTTTCCGCCTGGCGATAGAGTTATTGCCTGATTGCCTGATTGCCTGTGGCGCTGAGCAACCACAGATGGCGCGAAGCGCGTTCCGCCGTCCGCGCAGCAAGAGCCTGTTATGAACTTATAGGGCGGCAGCGACGGAAGCGAATTTTCCCGAGTGCAAGGAGCGAGGAGTGACAAATATCGGGCGTATTTTAGCGACGAGCGACACGGCAATCGGGAAAATTCGTCCCGTCCCTTCGGGTTGCTGCGAAAATGGAGCCATACTTCGTTGTCGTCCTTGCATGGGGACCTGCCACACGCGGCGGACTCCGCCTCGTCTGGCTCCATTTTCGCTGGCAACGCTGTCCGCCCTATAAGTTCATAACAGGCTCAGCCGGCCCACCACTCCAGCTGCTTGAGTAGCGGATAGTAGAGCGCCAGCCGAAGCTCGATCGTCTCTCCGTGCGCCTTGCGCGCCATCTCGGCATACCTGGCGAGTTGCGGACGATACTTCTCCTTTTCGCTCGCGAGAAAAGCCTGCAGCTCTTCGCCGCCATGGTGGCCCGTCTTATAGTCGACGATCCATAAGTGCGTTTCCTCCCGCGAGCCCGGCTCCGCTCCCGCGCGAAAGATTCTGTCTGCCCGCACGGTGTCGAGGGTCGCCCCGGTATTTCCCGGCCTCTCCCAGGCTGTCCGGTCCCAGGAAGTCCACGAGATCTCGGTCTGAGATTCCGTGCGAGACCCCAGAATCCAGCGCCCGGTCTCGTCCTCAAGCGCGGATTTGAGGGCCTGGATCACGGAGTTCGACCGCTGCTCGGCCGCCGCCTTGGGCAGGCCCGCATGGCAGAGCAGCGCAACTGCCCGGGGCCGCCAGCTTGCAACCTCGCGCAAGAGCTCTTGTGGATTGCCGCCGGCGCGTTTTGCGGCTTCCTCGAAGAGCGCGTGCACCGCGACTCCGACGGCACGCGCTTCGAGGGAGCCGGCGGGCCGCTCAAAAGGATTGTCTCTCAGCCCCGCGTCCGGTGGGTTCGCCGGCGCCAACGTACCTGTAACGGTTACACTCGTCTTCGCTGCTTCCCAACCGGCTGCTTCCCAATCGGACGGCAATCGCCGCAGGCAGATCTTCTTCAAGGCCTCCTCTGTGCGTGCTCCGGCAGAAGCCGCCGGATCCTGCCGGGCAGGCGTCCCTTGTCTCTGGCTCTGCCATGCGGCAACGAAACTTTCTCCCAGGGCTGGCCATGCGGTCGAGAGCAGATTTTTGCTCGAACCCC
Source organism: uncultured Acidobacteriaceae bacterium (assembly GCA_963746665.1). Classification (GTDB taxonomy): domain Bacteria; phylum Acidobacteriota; class Terriglobia; order Terriglobales; family Acidobacteriaceae; genus PALSA-350. The sequence goes on from CAVVBW010000005.1 coordinate 453,505, forward strand.
GCTCGATTGTCGAGGTGCCATCCGGCTTGCTCTTTACTGTTGCCGTTCCCATCAGGTGCAATTCCCGGCTGGCCCGCGTCGCGGCGACATAGAGCAGCCGTTTGGCTTCCTCGGCTTCTCTACGTTCTTTTTGCAGGCGGATCCATCGATAGAGGGGGTCGGTATCGGCTCCCTTGCGTCCGATCGGTGCAACCAATAGCTCCTGCGGTTCCGTCTCTCGAGATTGCTCAGGCCCAAAATCTTCGAGCCTGGTTTGGAGCCTGGTTTGGAGTCTGGTTCGCTCCAACCAGCACAGCAGCGATTGGCTGTCATTCGCTGTTTTGCGCTCTAGCCCAGGCACGATCACCACCTCGAATTCCAGACCCTTCGCCTTATGAATGGTCATCAGTTGCACGCCATTTTGCTCGCTTGCCCGTGGATCGGGTTGGGCAAAGACGCGGTTGAGTTGTTGGTCGAGCTGTCCGCCATAGGGTGGGAGTTCTTCGAACATGCGAAAAAAGGCGCGCACGTTCTCATAACCGGCCGGGTCCACGCACTCCCGCCCGCCGAGTGTCCACCAGAGCCGCTCCACCCAACGGGAAAAGGAGATCTGCCGGTGCTTCTCCCGCATCGCATCTTCAAGCACGGCCGCCACCCGGGATGCCCTCTGCTCTCCGTCTGGGCTTAAAAGAGAAACGCGGGTCCTCAATAACTCGAGAACAGGATGCTTCGCCAGTTCTGGATCGTCATTGCCGCACAAGATGTGAAGGTCGCGGAGTGTCAGGCCGCACCACGGAGCGCGCAACATGCTGAGCCATGCGATCCGGTCCATCGGCTGCATCAAGGCGGACGCCAGCGCCTTCAGGTCCAGCACCTCCTGCCGCTCGCTCAGCTCCTCGATCTCGATTGCGCGAAAGGGAATCGCCGCTTCCCGCAATTGCCGCACGATCTCCGTCAAATGCTGCTTGGCGCGCACTAAGACGGCGATTCGAAAGGGACGACCCTCCGCTTTCGCCGCCTCCATCTCCGGTGCGTGCTGCTGAATCACGCGAAGCACCTGGGCGGCTTCTGTGCGGCGAGCCGCGATCTTCTCGTCGGCGCCGGCGTTCGAGCGTAGAAATTGCGCTGCCACATGCACGCTCTTCTCCATCCCGCTCGGCGCGCACCTGCTGGCTACCGAAGGAGCGAAACCGACATGATAGCCGTCCCCCGCGCGATCTCCGGCGAATACCTCGGCGAAGACTTCGTTCAGGCGATCGACCACTCCGGCGTGCGAGCGAAAGTTCATTTTTAATTCGAGCGGTTCCAAAGCCGGCGCGTGCACTTCCCCTCCCAAGCCGTGCCGGCGCGTTGCCTCGAAGAGCTCCACTTCCGCCTGCCGAAAACCGTAGATGGACTGCATCGGGTCGCCCACCAGAAATAATGTGCCCATTCCGGCCGTTTCGTGGCCGCTCGCGAGGAGCGCAAGCAATTCGTACTGTGCGCGAGAAGTGTCTTGGAACTCGTCGACCAGCAAATGCGGCCAGCGCAGGGCTATGCCGGCCGCAACTTCGCTAGGGCCGCCTCTTTCATCGCGCAGCACCTCGCGCGCCGCCAACCCAAGCTCCACGAAATCCACTACGCTGCGCTCGGCAAAGACCACGCGCAACTCGGCGGCCGCGTAGCGCAGGATCGTTAGAATGTGCTCGAGCAATAGCCACTGTTGGGCGGAATATCCTTCAGGCGGTAGATCGCGTACCTCGCACAGGATGTCGAGAAGCGCCGGATCCTGCTCGAGTCTCCCGACCAGGCCGCGAAACCGGCCCCTTTCCAGCCTCCCCGCCTTTCCCGGTGGAAATCCATGTTTCTTGCTCACCTGTTTGCGCCAGCGATTGTCCTTCGTCAGCAAGAAGCCGCGGAGGCAAGCCCACTGCTTGGCTTCCAGCAACTGCTCGGGTTCACTGATCCCGTCAAGCAGGAGCAGGGGAGAGGCGATGCCTTCGCTCTCCAGGTTCACGCGGGCGAACGCCGCCAGTTGCACCAATTCGTCGAATTCTTCCGGATGGCTTCTGAAGAAGGCGCACGCTGCCCCCATCACGCGTTGGCGCTCCCGCCGAAAGGGAGTTTCGAGGTGCCTCTTGACAGCAAGCCAATCGGGACTCTGCATGCCGGCGCCGGCCAAAGGCAGCACATGGCCCCATTGATCTCGCCGCCCAAGCATCCCCGCGATCAGCTGCTCGCACTCGCCAAGGCTGGTCTCGCGCAACTCGAGCAGCGAGCCAATCGCTGCCGACAACTCCGGGATTGCGCCGCCCAGCCGGGCCAGTGTCCGCCGCGCAGCCAACGCATAGAGAGGTTCCACATCCTCGGTCGGCGTCAGCGAGCCCCCAAGCCGCGAAAGTAAAGGGGTCTCGTGAGCGATCGCAAGACATAGGGAATCGATGGTCTGGATGTTCAACTGTTGTGGCTGCTCGAGCAGCTTCCATCCCCGTGCCGCGTCGTTCTTGAGCGCCGCGCGCGCCGCCTGAATGCGAGGGCTTAAACGCTCGGGCTCTTTATCGTTCTTCCGTGCTTCTTCAAGCGCGTCGATCACCCGCGTGCGCATCTCGGCCGTTGCGGCGCGGGTAAATGTGATGGCGAGAATCTTTTGCGGCTCGCTTACCGCGGCCAGCAGATGCAGGAAGCGCAGAGTCAGGAGCTCCGTCTTGCCGGAACCGGCTGGAGCCTGCACGAGGAATGAGCTGTGCTTCTCGATCGCGCGATCTCGCGCTGCCTGGTCCTCGAGGGGGATCGCTTCCGCTTCGAAAAACGTCAGGGACATCTGCTCCGCCTCGTGTGTCATCGAGTGCGCTCTTCATCGAGTACATTACTCCGTGTTACGCTGCTTAGGGTTTCTACCTCTTCGAGCTTCATCTCGGCCACCCGGCACAGTCCGGGCAGTGCGCAGAACTTGCATGTCTCGCGATATTGCTTGGGGTCCACTTGCGCTTCACCGTTCAGAAACTCTTTTCCGAGCTCGAGCAGGACTCTCTCCCACTCCCGCCGCAATTCTTCGGAATACGGAGAGAGCCGCGATTTGTCTGGGAAGAGCATGCGGCCGGGATCATCCGCGCACCCCTCAAACTTGAGATCGCCCGACCGGACACGTGCCAGAAGCACGCCGCGAAGCGCTTGAACATTTCCATACGCCGCGTAGAGTGGGAGTTGCGGCTCATCGGGCCGGTCCCCCTCCCACGCATTGGCCGATATCTTCCCGGTCTTGTAGTCGATGAGCAGACGGCCTCCCTCTATCTCGTCGATCCGGTCCGCGCGTAGCTTTAGCTTGAGCTCGCCCACGCTTGCCGAGATCTTCTGCTCCTGCTGGGCCACAAGAAAGGGAGGCCGTCTCTCTTCATAGGCCAACCACTCCTCGACCAGCTTCACCACACGCTCGCCTTCCGCCTGGAGATAGGCGCGGCTCCATTTCTCCTGCTGCCTCTCGGAGTTGTCCGCATCTTCCTGCCTGTGTCCGGAGTCGCTCTCCTGCTTCGTCTCATGCCTTCCATATCTCGCAAGCGCCCGGTTCACGTGAGCCTCGATGACTTCCCGCAGCATGCCGGTAGCCTTCGCTTGGATGAGCGTGTCGCGGTCTTTGAGCTCTCCCCATACTCCCTCGAGCGCTCGATGGACCAGTTGACCCCGCTCTGCCGGGTCGAGCCCCCAATCCGCGCGGTCCAGTTCCCGCGCGCCGAGACGCATCGCCGCGAATGCCTGGAAAGGGCATTGCGCCTGCATCCGCAATGTGCCGAAGCCGCCCGCATCCCGTTCCTTCGGCCAGGAGACGATTCTGCTGTCTTCCTCTTCGATTGTGAGCGGAGAAACCTCCCGCAAATCCTCGAGATCCGCCGCGGTCACTCCGAGATCCTCACGAATCTCGGCCGCGGAGACCCTCTTAAGCCGGTCGCCGAGCGCCGTCGATGGCCGGCGCTTCCCCTCGTCATCCTGCTTGGGATAACTCAGATTGCACTGGGGCGCGCTCCTTCGCACTCTCTCCGTGACCAGCTTTGCGATCTCCCAATCCACAAGGAGATTTGCATGCGGCATGCCGCGCTCTTTTTGCAGGGGTATGGTGAGGAAGGGGTGCGGCCGCGCCGGCGCGGGCCACCGCGCGTCATCCGCGCCCAGGAACCATATCGCATCGAACTCCATGCCCGCCGCTTCGAACGGTCCTAGGATCACTACCGCGGCATCTGTGGATTGTGGCGAGAAGATGGTTTGGCTGGCCTGTCGCGCCAGCACGCGCAAAAATTCCCGGTAACTCACCCGGCGCGCGTCAAAGGCGAGCGCCGCAATGCTGTCCAGCAGTTGGGACCATTTTCGCTGGGCTTGAAAGTCCTCGGGCTGCATTCGATGGGGTCCCGGCCAGCCAGCCGCCGTCAAGATACGCTGGACGCGCTCAACCCATTCCGCAAAGGTGAGCATCTCCCCTCTGCCTGGGCTCGACACCTGCCGCGCCGCATAGAGGCGATTGCGTAAGGATTCCGTCGCCTCGTGATCCCGCCATCCCTTCTCGAGCAAGTAGGTGCTTGAGGGATACTCCGGAGGGAGCACTCCTACCCCACGTATCGCCGCGTCGAATGCCGCCACGGGCAGTAAGTCCTCCTGAGTGCGCCAGAGAAATCCCGAGAGCATCAGCCAACTCAGCTCTTGTTGATCCAGAGCTTCCTCCATCCAGCGTAGAAGCAGAAGCGCCGCCCGGGCGGCGGGAACCTCGGCCAAGGGCACGCCGAGCGAAAATTCGAAGGGAATCGGCAACTCTTGCGCACCGATGGGGACCGAGGGCGCAGCCAGCACCTGGCGGAAGATCCGTTCCATCTCCCCGCGCACGCGAGAAACATCGGGGACGATGATGGCAATGCGCACTTGCTTGTTTTCACTGGCGGCGGTCTCGAGCGAGCGCCGCGCCCACCAGGCGCAGGTGGTGATCTCATCGCGTGTGTCGTCCGCCTCGACGAGCGTGCTCACCGGCATGCCGTCTTCGGCCTGCTGTTGTGCGCTTTCCACTCGCTCGATGGCGCATCCCGCGCCTTCAAGCGCGGCGATCAATCGCTGCTCGGCCGGCTGCACGCGATCGAATCCGACCAACGCCACGCGCGCGGGAAGATCGAGCTCACCCGCGCCTGGCTGCCGCAGAGCTTCCGCCAACGCCACGGGCAGCATGCTCCGGCTGAGCCACTCCCGCTCGCGGCATTCGTCGTCAAAGACGCGAGCCCACTCGCAAAAGCTATCGACGTCCGCGCTCAGCATCTGGGTGCGCAGGAATTCCCGCGCATCGTAACCACAAAGCAGCGCATAGGCCTGCTGCGCCAGATCGGCGACGCCATCGATTGAGATCAGCCGGCGGCCTTCGATCGCCGGCCTCACCAGCCGCACCCACGTCTCATGCTCCTGCATGGGGGAGAGCAAGAGGCGGTTCTCTCGACCGGAGCGCAGCCGTTCGAGCCACAAGTGCTCCAGCCAGCTATCCCAATCCAGAATCTCAGCGGCGCGCCAGGCTGTGCGGCCTTGCTCCCGCTGCGCCTCTCCGTGAAGACGGCGCAGCGCGCGCGCCGCCCGTGCGCTAGATGTCACCACGCTTTCGCCGCCGCGAAGCGCCGCTGCCAGGTTTACGGGGAGCCGCATGCTTGTTTATATCGCACGGCTTTTGAATATGCCGAGCTGCCAGTTTGGTGTAGACTCATCCGATGCGGCGAGTCGCGGCAGTCTTGTTGCTGTGCCTGTTGAACGCATTACTGCCGTCGGCAGCCGTGCTGGCTCTGGCTGCGCCACAACAGGTGATGCCTATCGCCTGCCGTATGCACGGCGCCCCCGATTGCGGCATGATTGCGGCAATGGATGGCATGGCCATGCCTGGCATGACCATGGATGGGCGGGCCTCCGGCGCGGTATTTCGCGCACCTGGCTGCCCCTCCAACCATTGCTGTCAAGCCATCCTCTCCGATTCCGTTACCGTCCCATCGCGCCGCGGGGCCAGCGTGGTTTTGGCACCCACGTTCTTTCCCCTGCTAAAAACAACCTCGGACTCTCTTCCGGCGCTCACCTTCAGCAGCAGCACTCCTCGCGCGCCGCCATCATCCCGCTTCTCTCCGCTGTCCCACGTCTAGGCCGAAACCGGTCTTCGCCTCGCGCATTCCGCTCTAAGGTCATCCCTGCGGTGGGGTGACTCGAAAGCGAGCGACCTGGCATGCATCGCGACCGCCTCTGTGTCGTTGTGTGCTCGGCGGGTGAACGTTGGAATTTCTGCTGTGGGAACTGGCGGCCTCAGTGTCTTTGCGGGCGGGGCAGCGGATCGCTGTCTGAGACTTCGGAGCTGTAACACCATCTTCATGCGAGGAAGACCATGAACCGACTCACAAAGTTGTTCGGTCCTATTGCGACCGCGATTGTGCTCATGCTAGCAGCCGTTCCGTCAGCCCTGGCGCACGCCCACCCAAAAGTGATGAATCCAGCGCCGGACTCTAGCGGACCAGCGCCGGACTCGATCTCGATTACCTTTTCTGAGGGGGTCGAGCCTAAGTTCAGCTTCATCCAACTGACCGATGAAAACGGCAAGTCTGCCGATCCGGAAGTCTCCAAACCAGCGCCCGACGATCCAACGACGCTGATTCTCCCTGTTCCGAAGCTGACGCCGGGAACCTACATTGTTCACTGGGTCAATGTGGCCGTTGATGGGCATCGGCTGGATGGCAACTATAAATTCACCGTGCAGTAGACGGAAGGTATCGGGATGATCGAACCTTCCTCGCAAATGCGGGTTTGCGCAGCAGCGACCTTCGACGTTGCCTATGCAGCATCCACCGGAACTCTGCTGAATCGTCTCTGGCTCGGCAGGAGCAACACTCCTGCCAGCGAGGGACGGCTGCGGCACTGGTTGGTTGCCTGCTCTTTGCTCATGCTGGTGGCTATCCCAATGCAGTTTGTCCTGCTCGCGGCTTCCATGACGGACGATTTGTCATGGAAGCTGGCCTGGGGCGCGTTGCCGGATGTCGTGACAACGCACTCCGGGCTTGCCCTGGTGATGAGCTTCTGTTTTGTGCCGCTTTTGCTGGTTCTTTCTCTTATCCCCTCCGTTTTCAGGAATAAGGCGGGCGTATGGATTGGAATTGCTCTAGTTTCCGGAATAACCGTCTACAGAGCCGGGTTCGGACATGCGGCGTCAGACGGTGATCTCACTCTCCGAGAGTTGCTGCAGCTTCTTCATCTCTCCTCGATTGCCATTTGGGGAGGAGGTGTTGCGATTGCCGGATTGGTGGTCGCTCCTCACTTGACCATAGCCGCGAAGCCTGTGGAGGTTGTGCAGTTTGGAAGACGCCTTTCACGCACGGTCACAATAGCTCTTATCATCGTGCTGCTGAGCGGTACCTATAACTCCTGGAGAGGTCTTGACGGACATGTTTCCCGGCTGCCTCATACGCCGTGGGGTCGGATGTTGTTGGTGAAAGTGTGCATCGTGCTCCTGGCTTTGTTTCATGGAGGCCGTGTGCGTCTACTGCTTCAGGAAAATCGAAGTTCTAAACCGGATCGAATCGCACTCATCGAACGCTGGCTTCGCGCGGAAGCGTTCTTGATGCTCTTTGTCCTAGTTGTTTCGGCATGGCTGGCAAACCTACAGCCGGCCGATATGTAGCAGTTTGGTGTAAACTCATCCGATGCGGCGAGTCGCGGCAGTCTTGTTGCTGTGTTTGTTGAACGCGTTACTGCCGTCGGCAGCCGTGCTGGCTCTGGCTGCGCCGCAACAGGTGATGCCTATCGCCTGCCGCCTCCACGGCGCTCGCGATTGCGGCATGATGGCGGCGATGGATGGCATGGCCATGCCTGGCATGGCAATGGATGGGCCGGCCTCCGGCGCGGAATTTCGCGCACCTGGCTGCCCCCTCAACCATTGCTTTCAAGCCATCCTCTGCGATTCCGTCACCATCCCATCGCGCCGCGGCGCCAGCGTGGTTTTGGCGGCCACGTTCTTTCTCCCGCTGAAAGCAACCTCGAACTCTCTTCCCGCGCTCGCCCTCAGCAACAGCGCTCCTCGCGCGCCTCCCTCCTCCGGCTACTCTCCGCTGTCCCACGTCTAGGCCGAAACCGTTCTTCGCCTTGCGCACCCCGCTGTAAGGTCATCCATGCGGCGTGGTCGGCATCTCGAAAGCGAGCGACCTGGCATGCATCGCGATTGCTTCTGTGTCGTTATGTGCCGGTAGGTTAGAGTTCGCTGCCACTGGCCGGGGGTCGATGCATGGACACGACGAACTGCAGAGCGGGAGATCCGGCTCGCTCACCAGCAAAGCCTTGAGGAGGAAACAATGTCCACGCGCAATCTGTTTCGCCTGCTGATCCTTGCGATCTGTGCCATCAACGCCGCACTGCTGTCCTCGAATGCTGCCCGTGCCGCCACCATCTTCGGTTCTGTTCGCGGCGTCGTTCATGACCCTCAGCACCGCCCAGTTCAGGGCGCGCACCTCACAATAAAATCTCAAAATTCGGACTGGACAGAATCGATAGACTCCGACGGCAACGGAGAATTTGCATTCAGCTCCGTACCCATCGGGAATTACACGGTCACGGTCTCGTCGAGTGGCTTTGAGCAGCTGGGCCAAAACGTGATTGTTCAGTCCGACACCACTCCGGTGCTGCATTTCGAATTGACCATCGCAGGCGCGAATGAAAGAGTCGAAGTCCCGGGAACCCCCGTCGGGGCGACGATGGACAGTGTCACGCCGACGACGATGCTGAACCGGCAAGACATTCAGGAGACTCCCGGAGCGGATCGTACCAACGGCATGGAGATGATCACAGATTACGCTCCGGCTACCTACGTGACGCACGATATGCTGCATATGATGGGCGGCCACCAGGTCGAGTGGCTGATCGACGGTGTCCCCATCCCCAACACCAACATCGCCAGCAATCTGGGGCCTCAGATCGACCCAAGGGACATTGGCAATCTCGAGATCTTCAATGGCAGCTACGACGCCGGATATGGAGACCGTACCTATGGGCAGTTCAACATCTCTCCGCGAACTGGTTTTGAATTCAATAGGGAATGCGATCTCATCGTCACCGCGGGCAACTTCTATCAAACCGACGACCAACTCAGTTGCGGAGCACACACGCAGAAATCCGCCTACTATGTGAGCTTGAACGGAAATCGCAACAATTACGGACTCCAGACTCCGATCCCCCAAGTGGTTCACGATGCGGAGAACGGCTACGGAGGATTCGGTACGTACATCACCAATCCCGATCCCCAAAATCAATTTCGGATCGTGGGTTCGTTGCGTCGGGATTATTACCAGATCCCCATCGACCCTGATCCCAACTCAACCGGAAACCAGATCCTGATAGGCGCAGGCGCGTCTCCAAGCTACGCCCTGCAGGACGCCGAGAGCGAGCCCGACGGCTACGTCACCTTCTCATGGCTGCACACATTCAATCCAAATTTGCTCGTGACGGTTTCTCCCTTTTATCACTACAACGGCGCCGACTACCATGGCGGCCCGAACGATTATCCCGTGATCACAAACGTCACTCAGACCGCCAACTACGTAGGAATGCAGGCGGCCGTGAGCGCCAATTTCTGGAAAAACGATCTTCAAGCCGGCGTCTACGGATTTGCTCAGCACCAGCACAACTACTTCGATAACCAATTCACAGATGGCTCGCAAAACTTCCCTGCCTCTTCCATTGGTGTGACCGGAGGATTATCCGCCGAATTCATCAACGACAAATTCAAAGTGACACCCTGGTTGACCTTGATTGCCGGGCTTCGCCAAACGAACTTCGACGGGACCATCTCAGAGAGCGGAACCGACCCTCGCTTTGGCGTTACTTTGAAGGTTCCGCGCCTGGATTGGGTCCTTCGCGGCTTCTACGGCTACTACTATCAGGAACCGCCGGTGGTAACGGCGACCGGCGCTCTCCAGGGTCTGGCAAGCAGTCAAAATTTTACCTTCTCTCCTCTCCATGGTGAGCGGGATAACCAGTGGCAGTACGGCATCATGATTCCCTATCGCAGCTGGACTCTGGATGCCGCTACCTATCAAACCAGAGCGACGAACTGGCTGGATCATAACAATATCGGAGAATCGAATCTCTTCTGGCCCATCACCTGGTCTTACGCGCTCATTCAAGGCTGGCAACTCACACTGCGTTCTCCCGACGTCTTTCATCACGGCCAGTTTCACCTTACCTATGCCAATCAAATCGCGCAGGCCAGCTCGCCGATCACTGGAGGCCTGATCTGCCCTACCCCGGTAACGTCGGCATGCCCGCTCGATATTCCGCCGGGACTTGCGCCCGTAGACCATGACCAGAGAAACACATTGAACTTTGGCTTCAACAGCCAGCTGCCCTGGCAGATCTATGCCTCGGCAAATGTCTACTACGGTTCCGGTTTCACGAACGGGTTGTACGGAACGCCGGAAGCGCAATATCCCGGGCCCTATCTGCCCAGCCACACCACGGCCGATATAGCGGTGGGGAAAACCTTCGCCGAAAAATACACGGCGTCCCTGAATATGGTGAATATAGCGAACCTTCGCGTGCAGCTTGATAACAGTTTGACCTTCGGTGGATTTCACTGGAACGATCCGCGGCAGATCTACGGGGAGGTGCGCTACCACTTTAACTACTAAAATGAGGGGATGAGGAGTTCTATACGGCGCTTCGCTTATGCCTTCAGCCCAGCCGGAAAACAGTGTGCTTGCCGGCTGGCGCTGCTCGCACTGGTGTGCGGCATCCCCCTCATCCTGCTCTCCGGCTGTCGCGGCAGGCAAGCAAATCCAGGCACTGGGGAGGGCGCGCTTACCGGCAACATTCACACCTACCAGGTAAAAGGAACCGTTCTGGGCTCTGACCCTTCGACCGGGCAGGTCACGATCGATTCCGAAGCGATCCCCGGCCTCATGGGCGCCATGATGATGCCCTATCAGTTGGCCCAACCGAGCATCGCCTCCGAGCTCCATCGCGGCGACCGCATCTCGGCCCGGCTTCGCGTTACCGATACGCGGAGCCTGATCGACCAGATCGTCGTCGTTGCCCAGGAGAAGCCGGATTACAAGCCGGCCGTCGTCTATAACGTGCCCACGGCCGGTCAGCCTGTGCCCAATTTCCGCTTTCTCAACCAGGACGGCAAGACGATCGATATCGCCAGCTTTCGCGGCAAGGCGCTGCTGGTGACATTTATCTACACGCGATGCCCCTTGCCTGACTTCTGCATACGCATGAGCCGCAACTTCGCCGAGATCGACCGTGCCCTCGCCGCCGAACCCCGCCTCTATGCGCAGACTCATCTGCTGAGCGTCAGCTTCGATCCCGGATTCGACACTCCGAAGGTGCTGCGCAGCTATGGCAGCGCCTATATAGGCAAAGACTCCAAGGAGAACTTCGCTCACTGGGACTTTGCCGCGCCCGCGCAAGCGGAGCTGGACAAGGTTGACGAGTTCTTCGATGTCGGCGTTACTCCGGGTGATAACCAAACTCTCACCCACTCGCTCTCGACTGTTCTCATCGCACCCGATGGAAAGATCGCCCGCTGGTATCCCACCAACGATTGGAAACCTTCCGGCGTTCTCGACGATGTAAAGCAGGTCCTGGCGCAGTCCGCCCATCCCTCGGCGCGCGGAGTTGCGCCGACGCAACCCAGGTCGTGATCGTCGTGCTGATGGGCGTGACGGCCTCCGGCAAAACGACCGTCGGCAAGCTGCTGGCTCGGGAAACGGGCTGGTCCTTTGCCGAAGGAGATGACTTTCATTCCGCGGCCAACCGTCAGAAAATGCAGCAGGGCATCCCGCTTACCGACGAAGATCGCGCTCCCTGGCTCTTGACGCTGCATAAGCTCCTTCTCGGCTGGTCGAAGAGCGGCATCAGCGGTGCCCTGGCTTGCTCCGCCCTCAAGCGGAGCTATCGCGATCAGCTCTCGAGCGCGATTCCCGCTCACCGGATTCATTTTGTCTGGCTGGAAGTGCCGCCCTCGGTCCTCGCGGAGCGGCTGCGCAACCGTCGAGGACATTGGATGAATCCGAAGTTGCTCAAGAGCCAGCTCGATACACTTGAGGCGCCCACCCCTGCGGAAGCCATCCAGGTCTCTGGCGATCAGCCGCCGGAGGAGATTGTGCGGCAAATCCTGGAACGGATTGAAGAACGGCCTGGAGAACAGCCGCCAGTGTGAACAGGCCCCAGGGTGTATCAAGAAGAAAAAGAAGCCATGGTGGTCCTGACAGTCATCTTTGTAATACCCTGCCAGAGCATAAGAGAGGCGATTCTTCGTGAGTACAAGGTCCAGTCTTGGTGGTGGAATGTCCGTCCGGGCGGAACGCAGCGGCGCCGGGCGATCGCACGCCCGAGGGGGGATGCCCGACCCAAACCGGCCCAAGCCCGAGCTGCGTAAGGTTCTGCCGGAGATATTGACCCTTATCCGGCCGCGCCGGGGATTGCTGGCATTCGGTTTTGTGCTCATGGTCATCAACCGGGTCTCCGGCTTGGTGCTCCCGGCATCGACCAAGTTCCTCGTCGATAACGTCATTGGCAAGCGTCAGGCCGGGATGCTGCCCCTGGTCGTCGGCGCCGTTCTCATCGCCACCACCATTCAGGCGGCGACTTCCTATTCGCTCACGCAATTGCTCTCAAAAGCGGCCCAGCGCCTCATTGCCGACCTGCGTATGCAGGTCCAGCAGCATATTGGCCATCTGTCGGTCACCTTTTACGATTCCAATCGCACCGGCACCTTGGTCTCTCGCATCATGACCGATGTCGAAGGCGTTAGGAACCTCATAGGCACCGGGCTGGTCGATTTTGTTGGCGGACTGCTCACCGCCGTTCTCGCCTTCTTCATCCTGATGCGCATCAGCGCGGAGATCACGCTGGTCGCCTTCGGCTTCATCCTGACCTTCGTGCTCGTGCTGCGCAAGGCATTCCAAGTCATCCGGCCGATCTTCCGTGAGCGGGGCCGTATCAATGCCGAGGTCACCGGGCGGCTCACCGAATCGCTCGGCGGCGTGCGCGTCATCAAGGGCTACCATGCGGAGGATCGCGAGGCAGCCGTTTTTGCCACCGGCGTCGAGCGTCTTTATCAGAATGTGGTGCACTCTCTCACCGCCACTTCAGCGCTGGCGCTGGCCTCGACGGCCATTCTCGGCATCGTCGGTTCTACAGTCATGTTTCTTGGCGCCCGGGAGACGTTGGCCCATCGCATTACTTTGGGCGACTACGTGACCTACACCATGTTTTTGGCCTTCATGGTCGCGCCCGTCTTCCAGGTGGTCAACGTCGGCACGCAGCTCACCGAGGCCATCGCCGGACTGGATAGAACCAGCGAGATCCTAGCGGAGAAAGAAGAGGATTCCGCACCCGGCCGCACGGTCGTTCTCGGGCCGATCGCCGGAGATGTTCGCTTCGAGGACGTCTACTTCGCTTATGAACGGGATAAGCCTGTCCTTCACGGTATTTCCTTCCGTGCGGCGCCAGGCACCGTCACGGCGCTGGTTGGTTCTTCAGGATCGGGGAAATCCACGATCATCAGCTTGATCTGCGCCTTCCACCAACCCGATACGGGCCTGGTGCTGGTGGACGATGTGGATCTCTCAACGGTCCGGCTCAATAGCTTTCGCAGTCAGCTTGGCGTGGTGCTGCAGGAATCCTTTCTCTTCGACGGCACCATCCGCGAAAACATCCTCTTCTCCCGCCCTCAGGCGACCGAGGAGGAGTTTCTCTCCGCCTGTACCATTGCTCGCGTCGATGAGTTCGCCGAGCGCTTTCCCGAAGGCTATAACACCATCGTTGGCGAGCGCGGCGTCAAGCTCTCCGGAGGACAGCGCCAGCGGCTCTCGATTGCGCGCGCCATCCTCGCCGATCCCCGCATCCTCATCCTCGATGAGGCGACTTCATCGCTCGACTCCGAGTCGGAAGCCATGATCCAGCAAGGGCTCAGCTACCTGATGCAGGGGCGCACCACATTCGTGATTGCCCACCGGCTCTCAACCATCCGCCGGGCCGACCAGATCCTAGTGGTTGAAGGCGGCTCTATTGTGGAGCGCGGTACGCACCAGAGCCTCTACGCCCTCGGAGGCCGGTACTACGACCTTTACACCCGCCAGCACGGCCTTGAATCCAATCGCTTCCTCGCTCCCGGGGAAGGGGAAAAGCTCTTTGAAGAGATCGAATGAGCACACCCGTGACTAAAGTCACCTGCCGGCAAAATTGCCAAACACGCTCTTAGCAACAAAATCTTCCATCCCGCGTTCATACGAACGGAAGCCCGACACCTGTTGGAGCCTGTTGCCGATTCGGATTCCGCCATGCAATCAGCCCCCCTCCGATCGAATCCCGGGTGGGCGACAATGACGATGTGACGATGGAGGCAATCAGGATGCGTAGCATTCGCACGATCCGCACCTTGCTTTTTGCGCTACTTCTCTCTTTCTTGCCGGCTGCCTCTTTCGCCGGCGTCTTCGTTTCGGTCAATGTGGCTCCTCCGGTCCTCCCGGTCTATGCTCAGCCCGTTGCCCCAGGGGACGGCTATCTCTGGACGCCGGGCTACTGGGGCAATACAGGCGCGGGCTATTTCTGGGTGCCCGGAGCCTGGGTCTTGGCCCCGCAACCCGGGCTCTTGTGGACTCCCGGCTATTGGGGCTTTGCCGGTGGTCTCTACGGGTGGCACGCGGGATACTGGGGTCCTCATGTGGGCTTTTACGGCGGCGTGAACTACGGCTTCGGGTACGGTGGAGTGGGGTTCGTCGGCGGTCGTTGGGCAGGCGGGCACTTTATGTACAACACCGCGGTCATGCATGTCGGTCCGGGGATCCACAACACGTATGTGGACCGTACGGTGATCCACACTACCGTCATTAATCGCACCAGCTTCAACGGACCTGGAGGGATCAATGCCCGGCCTAACCGGGATGAGCTGGCCGCCGGGAATGAACGGCACTTCGGCGCCACGCCGCAACAAGCCTCGCACGAGAGCGCGGTGATCAGGCGCCCGGCGGGAGGCAACGGTTTTCGCCCCGCGGCGAACGCCGGCCGGCCGGCGTATCAAGCTCGTCCCGCGGGCAACGGCGCCCGCCCGCAGAGTCAACCGCGCCCGCAGGAGCGTCCGGCTCCCCAGGCCCATCCTGCCAATGGTGGCGGCGACCGCGAACGCCGGTAGGAGATTGCGCCTCTTCCATTTCGATCCAGCGGCTTGATTGGAGATACGGCCCGCGCACTGTCGCGGGCCGTATCTTTGTCCCCGAACTAGAGAAATAGCTCAAGTCCCGGACAAGATGGAGATCCGCTCATAGCGCCAATTAAGTAAAAGCACAGCCGCTGCTCTGCCATCGAGCCCAATATATTAGGTTATTTGCTTGCATCTCGCCGTTACACCTAGTATATTAGGTGATATGTTGCCCCTTTCCTCCATCGGCGAGCAGATCGCCATCAAGCGCAAAGCGCTGAGATTGACCCAGCCCAAGCTTGCCGGGAAAGCCAAGGTCGGGCTTTCCACGCTCGACGCGCTGGAGAATGCGCGCCTGGGCGAGCTGGGTTATTCCAAGATAACGAATATCCTGACCGCGCTGGGGCTGGAGCTGAAGCTGCAGGAAGCGCGCGCGCGCCGGCCGACGCTTGAAGAACTCATGGACGAGGAAGCCAATGATAAAGGTCTGGACCGACGCCGCTGAGGCGGGACTGCTCGACCGGAACAACGCGCGCGGCAGCACGTTCGCCTACCAGCCCGAAGCGCCGCCCGCGCGCGCCGTGTCCGTGACCATGCCGGTGCGCCTGCCCTCCTATAACGCTGCTTTCGGGCTTCTGCCTATCTTTGAAATGAACCTGCCCGAGGGCGTGTTGCGTGAGCGGTTGCGTCTTGCTTTCGCCAAAGCCAGCGGCACGTTTGATGACTTTGGCTTGTTGGGCATCGTTGGCCGCTCACAAGTCGGACGCATTCGCTATACCGGCCACAAGGAAGATCTGCAGGAGGACGTACCCTTCCAATCGGTCGATGAAATTCTTGAGAAGCGGCGCGGCGGCGAGCTGTTGCGCTATCTCATCGATAAATTCGCAAGCTTCTCCGGCATCAGCGGCGTGCAGCCCAAGATTCTGGTGCGCGACGAAAAGGCTTCTTTCGCGCTGAGCAAGGATCATCATCGCCGCTCCGAAAGCTGCCGCGGCGCCACGCATATCGTAAAGTTCTGGGACCAGAACGAGTATCCGCAGCTGGCGGCGAACGAGTATTTTTGCCTGAAGGTCGCAGAAAATTGCGGCCTTGAAGTTCCGCGATACCGCCTGGCCGAGGACGCGCTGGCACTGGTCATCGACCGCTTCGACCTTCGGCCGGACGGCACTTATCGGGGATTTGAGGATTTTTGTGTGCTCAATGCCCGCCGCACCGATCAGAAGTACAGCGGCAGCTACGAAAGCTCGATTATGAAGCGCTTCGCCGATTTTGCGAATTCATCGGACGTCGGCCTGGACTTGGAGCGGATTTTCACGCTCATCGCCATCAATTGCGCGCTGCGCAACGGCGATGCGCATCTGAAGAATTTTGGGATTGTCTATGACGACGTTCAGGGCGAAGCTCGCCTCGCCCCGGTCTATGACCTGGTGACTACCTCCGTCTACCTCGCCAACGACAGCATGGCGCTCACGCTTAACGGAACCACCCGTTGGGCTAGCGCAAAGGAGCTGCAGCGTTTCGGCGAGACGCGCATGGGAGGCTCCCCTGCCCGCGTCCGAGAAATTCTTGAGCGCATTGACGCCGCGATTGCCACCACCACCACCGAATTGCGGGCTTACATCAAGGAGCATGAGGACTTCGCGGACATCGGCAACCGCATGCTTCACGAATGGGAACACGGCGCGGCACATTCGCTTAAGGCGGCGTGAGCTGAGTCTCGCGCACAAGATTAAGTCCCGAGCAAACCGAACTGCGCTTGCGGATACTAGATAGCCCATCGGCTTTGTGAGGGACCACGACCATGTGAACACGATTGGACATGAGGCAATAGCCAATCAGCGACACACTGTGGGGTTTAGTATTCTGTCGCAGCAAATTGAGATAGACCATACGATCGGCGTCGGCGTCGAAGATAAATCGTCGCCCATTCCCACGTTGTGTGACATGGTGCGGTATATCAACGGCAACAACCCGAGGCAAGCGGCCACGCCTGAGACGCTATCAGAAAGCGTTCCGTCTGTCCCCGGGTTTTCCCCCAGGGGTCGCTCCGCGCACGCTCCGTACCCTCCCAGTCCTGGTGATCGAAGTAGGTGAGCGAGGACCAAGACCGAAAGGCGATCTGTTGGCCGTCCCAGTAGATGCGGCCTTCGGTCGCGGGCGGGCCGTCGGTGACCACCGGCCAGTTGAGATCCTCCGCCCGGCGTAGTCGTAGATGAACTCATTGTCTCCAGCCGCGTTCGCCACCGCAACTCTCCGGTTCATCGCGTCGTAAACATACGTCGCCGTATAGCCGCCGCGGGTGGCCCACTCAAGCCTTGTGTTTGTTCAGTTCCATGACATTCTTTCCAGCGTGTCTCTAGACATCCTTTACACTCCGGGCGCGAGCCGAGCGAGCGCGGGGAGTGTCAGAACGATGCCTTGGAAAACGATGGATGTGCGAGAACAACGAGTGCGATTTGTGGTGAGGGCATTGGGCCGCGAGCGGTCCTTCAGCGGTCTGTGCAGGGAGTGCGGGATTTCGCGTCCCACCGGGCGGCTTTGGCTGGAACGGTATCGCGCCGGTGGTGTTGAGGGCATCGCCGAGCGCAGCCGGCGGCCGCTGCATAGTCCGCGGCAGACCGCGCCGGAGTTGGAACAGAGGGTGATCAAGCTACGCGTGCGCTATCCCGACTGGGGAGCGCGCAAGCTTCAGATGTTGCTGGGCCAGGATGGGATTCAGTTGCCGGCGAGCACGATTCATCGCATCCTGCTTCGCCATCACCTTGTTCAGGAAGAGGACCGGCATCGTCCGGCACAACAGCGCTTCGAGCGAGCTACGCCCAATGAGCTGTGGCAGATGGATTTCAAAGGACCCAAGTCGTGGCATCAGCCCGTGGGACCGCTTTCGGTACTGGATGATCACAGCCGTTACGTGATCGCACTGGAGGCACTGGGCAGCACGCATGCCGAGCCAGTGCGCCAGCGGCTGGAACAGGCGTTCCTGGAGTGCGGGGTTCCGCAGTCGATGCTGATGGATCACGGGGTGCCGTGGTGGAGTTGGGCTGGGCCGGCGGCGGCCCCAACCGGATTGTCAGTGTGGCTGATCAAACAAGGCATACGGCTGTGCTGGAGCGGCATCAGACATCCGCAGACCCAAGGCAAGGTGGAGCGCTTTCACGGCGCGCTACAACGTGCCCTCGCCAAGCGTGGATTGAATGGCCAGTCGTCACAGCATTGGCTGGACCGTTACCGCTGGGAGCACAACTACCTGCGTCCGCATGAGGCCCTTGGCATGCAGACTCCAGCCAGTCGCTGGCATCCCAGCCTGCGGCGCTACGATCCCAACCCGCCGCGCTGGCTATATCCCGAAGGTGCCTGGGTGCTCAAGGTCGACTGTCAAGGTAAGCTGGACATCGCTGATACTAGGTGGCGAATTGGTCGTGCTCTGGCCGGGGAATGGGTCCGGATCCTTGAAGTCGACCAACGTTTCCAAGTCTATTACTGCAACACCCTGATCCGGGAACTCGACCCGGCGATCCATCGCTCAACTATTGTCCAGCGATGGATCCCGATCGCTGCCATGGAGGGAGAAAAAGACGGCGGCGTAGCCGCCTTGGAAAACGCTTCGCGTTTCCCACTTTCCCTCCCTCTCGGCGGCCACTGAATTGGAAAGGATCTCCCGGAACGTTTTGTAAACCATCTCGTGGAACTTGACAAACAGCGGGCTTGAGTGGGGTAGTTTCGCTGCTGGACATAGACCCGCAACTGGAAACTCCTTCTGACGCGCTCAGGCGCAACTTCAAACGTATGCTTTGCCAGCGCATCGGTGAACGACTCTCGGCGACAGTAGCAGCAGAATGGGGTGCAGAATTCCCGCGCGCGCCATTTCTTTGCTATACTTGAAGAAATGTCGAAGCGGAGCGGTCTTGGAGAGTTCGAATTGATGATTTTGCTTTCGTTGATCCGGCTGGGAGATGAGGCCTATGGAGTTCCGATTTCAAAGGAGCTGCTGAGGGCGACCGGGCGGGAGGTGGCACTCGGGAGCGTCTACGCCGCGCTCGATCGGCTGGAAAAGAAAGGGTTCGTTGCCTCCACGCTCGGCGACCCGACACCCGCGCGAGGCGGGAGGGCGAAACGTTACTTTCGCGTAACCAAAACCGGTATGCGTGCGGCGCAGACGACTCGGACTGCGTTGATGAATCTGTGGCGAGGACTGCCACTAGCCCAGGAAGAACACCCATGAACAGCGAACGATCGCAGCCGCCCGCACTGGCCTCCTGGCTGCTGCGGCACCTGTGCAGCACGAAGGACAGGGAGGCCTTGACCGGCGATCTCTATGAGAGGTTCGGCGAAGGCCAATCGGAACGCTGGTTCTGGCGCCAAGTTGTGATCGCCATCCTGGTTGGCGCTGTAAGGGGATTTTCCTTTCGATTTTTCCTCATCCTTCTGATGGCCTTGAACGCGTTGGTGTTCTTCTTCGGCGCAATTCTCCACTCGGGCGTCGCAATTGGCCCGTTCCACCAGCCACAGATTGTTCCTGCGACGGTGGCAGAGATTTTGTGCGGGCTTTCGCTGGGTTGGGGTGTGGCCGCCCTGTTCAAGGGTCTGCCGTCCGCCGGGCGGGTAGCCCTGACGAGCAATCTGGTTGCCGCGGCGGGCGTCGGCCTCGGTGTAGGCGCACGAGTTGTCCGCCAACAGACATGGCCGACCATTGCACTCGATCATCGCGTGATGCTGGCCCTCATTTGCGCCAGCCTCGTGATTCTCTTGTTTAACCAGCCAGACGGATCGAAGGATATAAGAACATGAATTCGCAATCGGACACTGCGCCGACTGGCCCGCGGCATGCCAGTCCTCATCTCGGGATCGTCGCGACGGTTTACGTCGTTCTAAAAATCGGCAGCGTTTATCCCGTCAGCAGCTTCGGAAGCAAGCCTCCGTACTTTCCCGGTCTGAACGCTTCCACCGAAACCGTGGTGTCGTATTTCAGTACGCACTCGGCGGTGGTTCTTCTCTCCGCCTTCCTGCAGGTGGGTGCTGCGATACCGTTCGCGATCTTCGCGGCCTGCATGCTGAGTCGTTTCCGCTTTTTCGGCGCGACAGCCGCAGGCCCCTGGATCGCGTTCACCGGAGGAGCGATGGCCGCCATCGACGAGTTGCTCTCAGGCGCAGCGATCGCCGTTATGGCGCAGCCGCTTGTGGCGCAAAACGGCCCGCTTGTCCAGGCATTCCACTATTTCTCGGTGGCTCTTGGCGGGCCGGGATTCACGATGCCGTTCGGCCTTTTGATGGCAGGCATCTCAATCGCCGGAGGAGTCATGAAGATCGTTCCGAAATGGCTGGTCGCGTTTGGGTTGGTACTCGCGGTCGTCGGCGAATTGAGCTGGCTCAGCATGGTTTTTCCGCGAATGGGACTCCTCATTCCGCTGGCAAGATGGCCGGGTTTTATCTGGCTGATCGCCGCGGGATTCGCAGTGCCCAACAGGCTTTCAGTGCGCGACGGTGCGTAGCGCTTCGACGATGAGCGCGAAACAGAGAAACACCAGGAAGACAACGTCGAGCTTCTCAAAGCGAGAGAAGATGCGGCGGAAACCCTTGAGCCTGCGGAACAGTCGTTCGATCTCGTTGCGTTTTTTGTAAAGCGCGTGATCATAGTCCCAAGGGTGTAGCTGGTTGGACTTCGGCGGAACCACCGGAATCATGCCCAGATCGAGCGCCAATTGCCGGGTTTCATCACCGTCGTAAGCGCGATCCATCAGCGGCGGATGGCCCCTGCGGCATGGGCGGGCGGGCGGGTGGCCCAACTCAAGCCCTGTGTTGGCTTGAGTGGGGTAGTCCGTCCGCTTCATGTGACACGTGTGAAGGCTCAACCGATTTCGACACCCAGTTCTTGCAACAGGAAAGCGTAGTCGAAGGCAATCTCCTTCAGGTAGTCATACCTTCCGGAAGCTCCGCCGTGTCCCGCGCTCATGTTGGTGTGCAGCAGCAGCACATGGCCGTCGGTCTTAAGCCGGCGCAGTTTCGCGACGTATTTCGCTGGCTCCCAATACATCACCTGGCTATCGTTGAGCGAGGTCTTGATCAGCATCGCCGGGTATTCCCCATGCCGGAGATTGTCATAGGGCGAGTACTGCAACATGTATTCGAATGCTTCGCGATCATTCGGGTCTCCCCACTCCTCATATTCGCCGATGGTCAAGGGCAGCCCTGCGTCGAGCATCGTGTTCATTACGTCCACAAAGGGTACGTGCGAGAGGACGACGCGAAAAAGATCGGGCCGCATATTGACCACCGCGCCTACCAGCAGACCGCCCGCGCTCCCGCCTTCAATCGCGACGCGCTGCGGGTCCCCATATCCATTGGCCGTCAGGTGCCGGGTGACCGCGATGAAGTCGGTGAACGTATTCAACTTCTGGCGAAGCCGGCCGGCGTCATGCCAGGGCTTGCCCATGTCGCCCCCGCCCCGGATATGGGCATAGGCGAGCACCAATCCACGATCGAGCAAGCTGAGCCGGTTGGAGTTGAAGCCCACGGGCAAAGGGTATCCATACGAGCCGTAGCCGTAGATGTGCAGCGGATTCGTGCCGGCGCCCTTTAGGTCTCTGCGATAGACCAGAGAGATGGGGATCTTCACTCCATCGTCGGCAATCGCGAAGACGCGCTCGGAGCGGTAGCGTGAGCGGTCAAACCCTCCCGGAATCTCAAGCTCCTTGAGCAGACGAGACTCGCCGCTCCTCACATTGAAGGCATAAACGGAGCTCGGCGAGACGAGAGACTGATACCCATAGCGAAACTCATCCGTGGCGAACTCCCGGTTGACGTGCGGATGCGCGCTGTAAGTGGGCTCCGGAAATTGGATGACATGCGATTCCGCATTGAAGGATCCCGCGTCATCGAAAAACATCGCGCGCATGCTGGGCAAGCCATTCGAGCGTTCCACCGCGATGGCGAAGGATTGAAAGATCTCGACGTCCTCGAGCATCACATCTTCGCGAGCCGCGATCACCTCGCGCCAATTCTCGCGGCCCGGACGGGTCACGGGAGCGCTGACCAGGCGGTAAGTCCTCGCGGTATCGTTCACCCGGAGATAGAAGAGGCCGTCGCGATGGTCTGCGTAATATTCGATATTCTCGCGGCGCGGCTCGATGATGGTCCATAGCCTTTCCGGCCCGTCGGCCGGTAGAAACTGCTCCTCGCTGGTGGTGTGGCTGGCGGCCTCAAGCACGATGTACTTGCTGTCGCGCGTGCGTCCCGCGGCAATGTTGAAGCGCTCGTCGGTCTCCTCATAAACCAGCACATCCTCTTGCCGCGGCCTTCCCAACACATGCCGGAAAAGTTGGAATTGGCGCTTGGTCGCCTCGTCCTCGACCGTATAGAAGAGCGTGCGGCTGTCGTTGGCCCAGACTGCCGACCCCACGCGTTCCGCATGGCCGGGAGTGACTTCTCCCGTGGCCAGGTTCTTGAAATGAAGCGTGTATTGCCGAAAGCCGGTCGTGTCGGTGGAATAAGCCAGGATGGTGCCATCCGGAGAAACGGCAAAGGCGCCTAGCGCCATGAACTCTTGCCCTCGGGCGAGCTCGTTCACATCGAGAATTACCTCTTCGGCATTTTCTTCGGAGCCCGGCAACTTCGATGCACGCTTACGGCAGTAGATGGGGTACTGTGCCGCTTCTTCTGTTCGTGTGTAGTAGAGGAAATCTCCATCACGGAAGGGAACCGAGATGTCGGTTTCCTTGATATGGCTCAGCATCTCCGCATAGAGAACGGCCTGCAGCTCAACCGTCGGTTTCATCACCGCTTCTGTGTAAGTGTTTTCCTCTTCCAGAAACCGGATGACTTCAGGGTTGCTCTTTTCGCGAAGCCACGCATATTCGTCCACCAGACGATATCCGTGGAGGGTCGTTTCCGTGCTCTGGCGGCGGGCGGCGGGCGGTTGGACAGAATTCTGCAGCATGTCCTTCAGGATATCCCGCCGGCTCCGCGGTAAATTACGCAGCAAACCTCTTAGTACAATCACATTCATGCGCAAGTGTTGGACTGTCGTTCTGCTTCTCCTGCTTTGGGCTGGAGTTCTTCAGGCCGAGCGGGTGCAGGATCTTCCCCGTCCGGCCAACTACGTCAATGATTTTGCGGGTGTGCTTTCCCCCGGGGTCCAAAATTCCCTCGACGCGCTGTGTACCCAAGTAGATCGTCAGGCGCATGCGCAGATCGCCGTCGTCACCATCAAGACCCTGGACGGGGAGCCCATCGAGAATTTTGCCACCGAGCTTGAAGACAAGTGGAAGGTCGGCCCAAAGGGCAGTGACCGCGGCGTGCTGCTGATCTTGGCCGTCAACGATCGCCAGCGCCGCATCGAGGTCGGTTATGGACTGGAAGGCATCTTGCCGGACGCCAGGGCCGGGGATATCGGCCGGGAAATGGTGCCTTATCTGCAGCAGGGCAACTACGATCAGGCGGTGTCCCTCGCCGTCACCCAGATGGCCCAGATCATCGCCGCCGACGCCGGCGTGAATCTCTCGAATTCATCGCGTCGCGCGCCGCCTCAGCCCCAGGGGCAGACTCTCACGCTCGGCGGCTTGATCGGGCTTGGGATCTTTTTCCTGGTAGTTATCCTGTTGCTCTCCCGCCTCGGTGGATCCGGCCTCATTGGTTTTCTGCTGGGCATGTTTATGGGCGGCGGTGGGCGTGGCGGCGGCGGCTGGGGTGGTGGGGGTGGAGGCTGGGGCGGCGGCGACGGCGGCGGCTTTGGGGGCTTCGGCGGAGGAAGTTCCGGTGGTGGCGGAGCGTCCGGAGACTGGTAGTCCTGCGCGGACGGCGGGACGCGGCTTCTCACCCCGGCAAGGTTCCTTGCCGGGGACCCCGATTCGCCGCCGTTGGTGGTTGCTTACGCGCCCCAGCTTCCGTGGTAGCGAGCGGAAAGCGGGGGAGCACCGGTAGCAGTGCGAGGCCCTGTAATATTAGGGTGAATTGCAGTGCGGGTGAATTGCAGGTGAGCCCCGGATAGGGCGAACCGGCAAGAGGGCGAGAGCGGCAGTACCGCGAAGCCCTGCAATATTAGGAGCGCTGGCAAGGCGCAGATCCCTCGACTTCGCTCGGGATGACAAGTTTGGAGGGCAAAGCGCTTTAGCGCGGGCCCTGAGATATTAGGGGAAGGATGAATTGCGGAGCGAGCGCTGGGAAGGCGCGAGCAGAGCAAGAGGGCAAAGCGCTTTAGCGCGGAGCCCTGAAAGGCATATCGATGAGGCGTGGGCTTTGGATCGCAGTCTCCATAGTGGGAGTGATCTTTCTGGCAGTGCTGCTGGTCTTCGGCAGCTATATAAGCGCGAAGAACCAAATGGTTCAAAAACGAGAAGCGGTCACCTCTTCATGGGGAGAGGTGAACAATCAATTGCAACGGCGCGCGGATCTGATTCCCAATCTGGTCGAGACGGTAAAGGGCTATGCCAAGCAGGAGACCACGGTCTATGGCGATATTGCGAATGCGCGCGCCGGGCTGCTCAACGCCCATGGGGATCCCAAGAGCACGATCCAGGCGAACGGCCAGCTTGACGGCGCCCTCGGGCGGCTTCTCGCAGTAGTCGAGAATTACCCGCAGCTTCGGTCGAACGAGAACTTCGAGCGATTGCAGGATGAACTCGCCGGCACGGAGAATCGCATCAGCGTGTCCCGGATGCGATACAACCTGACGATTCAGGACTACAACACCTTCATCGGCCAGTTTCCCAACAGCATTTGGGCGGGTATGGCAGGTTTTCAGAGGAATGACGCATACTTCCAGGCTAGTCCCGGCGCGAAGACTCCACCGGCGGTCCACTTTTAGAGGCTAACAAGATATAGACCGGCCCGGCCGGCGCCCCACATGTGATCACAGCCTCCGAGAGCAGTTCTTCTCGCTAGAAGAAGAACTGCTCGAAAGTCTGTGCGCCTTCCTGGGGACAGCGGGTATCTAGGAGCGGGCGAAAGCGGCCACGGCGCTGGCTTCGTCGTCCCTGATGTCGAAGACAGTGTAGAGCTTGGTAATCTGCAGCAGATCGTGCACTTTCTTGGTCAAGTTGAGCAGCTTGAGGTCTCCGCCCTGATTGCGAACCGCGGTATAGGCGCTGACCAGCTCTCCGATGCCCGAGCTATCGATGTAATTCACATCCCCTAAGTTGAGCAAGATCTGCTTCGAACCCTTCGCCAGGAGGTCCCGGACGGCTTCGCGCAGCTGCACACTGCCTTCGCCAAGGGTGATGCGGCCGCTGAGGTCCAGAATTGTGACGCCGTCAATCTGGCGTGTGCTTACTTTCATAGTCACGTAACGTCCTCCTTAAGTGCTTAAGTACCAGTCTGGGAAATTCCAGTGGGGGTTGTTTTTAAATGTTTAACGAGGATAAGTTCGGTGCCGGGATGCAGCTGGCGAAACTCGACCTCATCCATGAATGACCGGATGAGAAAGATGCCACGGCCGGAGCCGCGCAGGAGATTTTCCGGTGAAAGCGGGTCGGGCAGGGTGTCCGGATTCAGACCTTTTCCCTGATCGGCAATCCGGATGACGAGGTCTTCGCCAGTGGCTTCGAAGGAAGCGAAAATCCGCTTCTCCGGACTATAGCAGTTGCCATGGAGCACGGCGTTGACTGCGGCTTCGCGAACCGCCATAGAGATCCGGAAGACTTCATCCTCGTCCATGCCTGCTTTCCGGGCTACCTCTTCAGCCGTCTGCTCCAGCCGATCGACGCTCTCGATCGAGGAGTCGAGGGTGTAGGTAATCTTGCCTGCCTGCGGTTTCACCAAGTGGTCTTCCTCGCCCTGATGCATTCTAGATGCATTCTAGACGCATTAGCCATTCTAGAGCCTGTCATGCCCCTCTGGAAGGGCATAAGGGGTTCTTGGCCATTGTGCGCGCGTGGGATTTCCCCTTGAGCGCCAGTGTGCTTGGATGCGCGGCCCCATGTCAAGGTACGCAAGTGGAATTAGGGCCGGGGCTATCACCTTATAAGTGAACCAGCAGGAAAGCCAATGCAGTGCGCCCCCAGTGGCAAGGATCGAGTGGAATCGGTATAGACTCGAACGGGCGGAGAAGTTGCCATGCGCGAAAACCCGATCGCTCTAACCAGCCTCGCCCTGCTCCTGGGCACACCGGTGACCGACCAGCAGGGAGGAGTGCGCGGCCGATTGCAGGATGTTGCGGTGACCACGGGCGTGGCAGCGGGCAATGTTGCCGCTCTGGTGCTCAAGACGCGGAATGGCGCGAGGATGGTGTCTGCCAAGGACGTGATTCAGACGGCTGCCAACACCGTCGAGCTGCGCGAGAATGCGGTCCTCCAAACCCTCCAGGGCGATGAAAACTTCCTGCTCCTCCAGCGGGATTTGATGGACCGCCAGATCATCGACGTTCATGGACGCAAGGTGGTCCGCGTCAACGACGTCGATCTCGAGTGGCTTCCCCGCGACGGTGGGGAACAGCTGCGCGTGGCTGAGGTGGAAGTGGGCCTGCGGGGCGGTGTGCGCAGGCTATTCAAGGGCGTCATCCCCCGCAAGTCGCTCGAAAGCTTCGCCCGCCACTTCAGCGCCAAAGTCATTCCCTGGGAGTTTGTGGACGTGATCGAAGTGGATCCGACGCGGCGCGTGAAGCTGAAGATCGAACACGAGCTTCTGTCCAGGATGCACCCGTCCGATATTGCCGACATTCTGGAAGACTTGGCCCCTGCCGAGCGCGAGTCCGTCTTCGTCTCGCTCGATGAGGAAATAGCGGCGGACGCGCTCGAAGAGGTCGATCCGCGGCTGCAGAAATCGCTTATCGAGTCGCTGGATTCGGGCCGCGTGGCCGACATTGTAGAAGAAATGGATCCGGGGGCGGCGGCCGATCTACTGGCCGAGCTCCCCGATGAGCGCTCCGAAGCGATCCTCGAGAAAATGGAGCCGGAAGAGCGGCAGGAAATGGAGGAGCTGCTCGAATTTGGGGAGCATTCCGCGGCCGGCAGAATGACCACCGAGTACGTCTCCGTCGAGACCGCATCCGTAGTCCGCGATGCGGTGCGGGCCCTCCGTGAATTCGAAGGCGACCTCGAAGGCATCACCGAGATCTACCTTACCGGCCAGAAGAATGTTCTCGAGGGCGTCGTCCCGCTGGCGCGCGTGGTCGTATCGCTCCCCGAGACGCGGATCGCGGTCCTCGCCGAACCCCGCGTGATCTCCTGCCCCGTGGATGCGCACCAGAATGATGTCGCGGAGCTCTTCGACAAATACAACCTGCACTCGTTGCCGGTGGTGAATCACGTAAATCGTCTGGTTGGGGTAATTCAGGCCGATGATGTCATCGCATTTCTGCGAGAGACTCGGTAGGCGCTCTGTTTTTTTTCAGCCTCCGCCGCTTTGCTCTGGTAACTTCGTGAAGGCGGCCTCCAAGCTTCAGGGACTTCGGCCCGCGCACGATCGCTCCCTCTGAACTCCCGTTGTCTCACACCGTTACCCTGCGATTTGTTGCCAGAAATCTAGGCGTTGACGCATGCTGAAAAGCTGGAAAACCCGGATACTGCTCTTCCTAGCCGTGCTTGGACCCGGCTTCATTACCGCGAATGTGGACAATGATGCGGGCGGCATTCTCACCTATTCGAACGCCGGCGCGCAGTTCGGCTATGCCCTGCTCTGGACCATGATTCCTGTCACCGTGGCGCTGCTGGTGGTGCAGGAAATGTGTGCGCGCATGGGGGCGGTCACGGGCAAGGGTCTCAGCGATCTCATACGCGAGGAGTTCGGTCTTCGCCTCACCTTCGTGGTCATGGCATTGTTGGTGATCGTGAATATGGGCAATGTCATGGCCGAGTTTGCCGGCATCGCCGGCAGCCTGCAGCTCTTTCATCTGAGCAAATATTTTTCCGTGCCAATATGCGCCGTGCTGGTATGGCTGCTGGTGGTCAGGGGAGACTACAAAAGCGTCGAAAAGGTCTTTCTCGCCGCCTCGCTCTTCTACATCGCATATATCGTTACCGGCGTGCTCTCCGGCCCGAGTTGGCACGACGCGCTGCTGGCCACCGTCAAGCTTCCGCAGGAATCCATATGGCATAACAAGAGTTACATATATATGACCGTGGGCGTCATTGGGACCACCATCTCGCCCTGGATGCAGTTTTACCTGCAGGCTTCGGTGGTCGAAAAGGGCATCAACGTCAAGAGCTACAAAGCGTCGCGGCTCGACGTGGTTGTCGGCTCGTTTTTTACCAACATCGTGGCCTGGTTCATCGTGGTCGCCTGCGCGGCAACGCTCTTTGCCCACGGCATGGGAGCCATTCGGGAAGCGGCCGACGCGGCCGAGGCAATGAAGCCGCTGGCCGGGCAATATGCTTTTCTGCTCTTCGCGGTAGGGCTCTTCAACGCGTCTTTGTTTGCCGCCTCGATCCTGCCGCTATCGACCGCATATACCGTTTGTGAGGGTTTGGGCTTGGAGTCCGGCGTGGACCGCAGCTTCAAAGAGGCCCCCTTCTTCTACTCGCTCTATGGCCTTCTCATCGCGGGCGGAGCTTTGGCCGTCGTGTTGATTCCCAATGCCAAACTGATCAGAATGGTCATCTTGTCGCAGGTTCTGAATGGCGTGCTCCTGCCGCTGGTGATCATCTTTATGCTCCTGCTGATCAATCGCAAGGATCTGATGGGCGAATACGTGAATTCCCGTTCGTTCAATGCCATTGCTTGGACGACGGCTGTTGTTGTCATCGCGTTGTCGCTGTTTATGCTCTTTGCGGGCGGCGCGTAGACCTTGCCTCAGGAGTGAAGACCGGCCCCTCAGTAACCTAATATGGTCTGGAAATGGTCTGGCGCGCCGGCTTGATTATCATTTCTGGCTTTCCGGCTGGTACCCTTTCGACAGTGGAAGCGGTGTAGCCGGCAGGGTCCCGCGCACCTGGGCTTCCCTGCGTATCGCGCTCCCAGAGGATCTTTTGGCACTTGAAACTCCTTCGAAAGCCGTCCCCAGAGTGCCTGAGCCGGAACTCGCTGCTCAGGTGGGCCGCCCCTCTGCTTTCGGATGGTCGCTCGGGCTGTTCCTCCTGCTTTGGGTAGGGTTCTATGCCTTACAGCTGGGTCTGCCCTATCTCAAGAACGGCTCGGATGTAATCTTCGGCGCCAAGCTGCGCTGGGAACAGACGGGCCCCATCTTTCCCTCCGATCCCCAGGTCACCCGGGTGCTGATCTTCGGCAACAGCAAGGTTCTTGCCGGCTTCCTCCCCTCTCTTTTCGACCGGATGGCGACCAGCGACAATCTGAAGGTTTCGTCGTTCAATTCCGGTTTTCCCGGCAGCGATCTCTTTCTGCCTCCGCTCAAAGCGATGTGCGAGCGTGGTCAAGCGCCCGATGTGCTTCTCCTTACCTTGCCCTGGAAGGCCGACCCACGGCCGCGCGATATCTTCCACCTCATCCCCGACGACCATGCGGTGATCGAATGGCTCTTTCCCTTTCGCTATTGGCTGAGAG
This sequence comes from uncultured Acidobacteriaceae bacterium, assembly GCA_963746665.1. Classification (GTDB taxonomy): domain Bacteria; phylum Acidobacteriota; class Terriglobia; order Terriglobales; family Acidobacteriaceae; genus PALSA-350. Next base: position 483,071 of record CAVVBW010000005.1, read on the forward strand.
ACTTCACCGATTTCGCCCTCTCTGCGCCGAGCCATGGCGGCTTCAGAGGCTATTACCGCGAGGCGGAGAACGATGAGAAGCAGGTCATCGCCGACCGGGGCAGATATCTCATCACGGAACAGAGCCGCTTCTCGGGCGGTCGCCTTCCCGATGATTTCCACCTCGCGTCCGACCTGCCAAACCGGATCGACCCACGCCCGGTGCCCGCCCACAGTACCCAGATCGCAGAGTTGAACGGCCTGATACGGCAATATCACATGCGCTGTTTCTACCTGCCGTACTACTTGCGCATCGGAGAGGCCGCGGTCCCACCCGGGCACGACACGGGCTTTTCGAGCATTATCGAAGGCGCCACGCCATGCCGCGTGCTCGGTCCCGACTACTTTCTCTACCCCAATCCACTCTTCTCCGACCAGACCCACGTGAATACAGCAGGAGCTCGGGTGTATACCGCGGCACTGTATCGGTTGATCCAAAGTCAACTAGGCGACCAGCTCAGCCAAAGGCGCGGCCATGCTCTTCAATAGCTTTCAATTTCTCGCCTTTTTTATCGTGGTCTGGCTGCTCATGCTGGTCACGCGGGGCACGCTCAGAAAAGTCATTCTGCTCATCGCCAGCTACTACTTCTATATGTGCTGGAGCACGAGATACATCTTTGTCATCTGGGCGATCACCCTCATCGACTATGTCGCCGGCCTCCAGATTGAGAAATCCGCGGAGCCGCGTCTGCGGCGCTTCTATCTGTGCCTGAGCCTCTTTTGCAATATTGGACTGCTGGTCGTTTTCAAGTACTTCAATTTCCTGGTGGGGTCGTTATGGCACGCGGCGCGCTTCATCGGGGTCCAGACCGATCCTCCGCTACTCGCGATTCTTCTCCCTGTCGGTCTTTCCTTTCACACCTTCCAGGCGATGAGCTACACGATCGAGGTCTACCGCCGTAAGGTGCCGGCGGAACAGAGCCTGCTCAAATACGCCCTCTATGTCGCCTTCTTTCCCCAGATGGTCGCTGGCCCGATCGAGCGCCCCTCTCAGCTTCTCCCCCAGTTTCATCGCGAGCCGCGCATCACTGCAGAGGGTGTTCGCTCCGGTCTGGCTCAGGCCCTGTGGGGTCTCTTTAAGAAGATCGTGATCGCCGACAACGTCTCCGACTTTGTAAAGCTCATCTACACCGTTCCGCGGCACTTCGATGGCGCGGCGCTACTCACCGCCACTCTGCTCTTCTCTCTCCAGATTTACTGCGACTTTTCTGGCTATACCGATATGGCGCTGGGGTTGGCCCGGATGATGGGTTATGAGCTCGTTGTCAACTTCCGCCAGCCATATTTCAGCCGCTCCGTTGGGGAATTTTGGCATCGCTGGCACATCTCGCTCTCCACCTGGTTTCGCGATTATCTATACATCCCGCTGGGCGGCAATCGCGTCACAGTCCCGCGCCATCTCTTCAACCTTATGGCCACCTTCGTGGTCAGCGGCCTATGGCATGGCGCCAATTGGACTTTTATTGCCTGGGGCTTTCTGCACGGCCTCTATTTGATCGTGGCGCAAACGCTGAGTCCTTTCGCGGCACGTGTTGGCAAGGCTCTCAACCTCAACCGTTTCCCCAGGTTCGTGAATATGGCGAAGATGCTTCTGACCTTCAGCCTGGTCACGATTGCCTGGGCGTATTTCCGCGCCAACACCGTTGGGGATGCCTGGTACATCACTTGGCATCTGCTGCCCTTGGGCCGCCTCGATCCCTTTGTCTTGAAGGTTGGGGGCTTCACTCGCGCTACCGCTCCATACCTGGCCTTGTCGATCCTCGCGATGTTCGTCGTGGAGTGGTGGATTGCGCATCCCTCGCGGACGCCAAAGCTTTGGGGCTCGCCCGCCTTTCGCGCCCTCGCCTACAATGTGTGCATCTATAGCATTGTGTTTTTAGGCTTCTTCGGCCATCGCGACTTCATTTATTTTCAGTTCTAAAATTGCAGGGCTGCTTCGATTGCAGGGCTCCGCGCTAAAGCGCTTCGCCCTCTTGCTTTGCTCGCGCCTTCCCAGCGCTCGCTCCGCAATTCACCCTTTTCCTAATATTGCAGGGCTTCGCGGTGAAGCCGCTCTCGCCCTCCAAACTTGTCATCCCGCCGAAGCCGCCTGAGCGGAGCCGAAGGGGATCTGCGGTTTTCTTTCTGTCTCGGTCACAACCCTGGGGTGCCTCATCCTTGACGAAGTCAAGGGTGGGATTCCACTGCTGAAGAATCCCTCGCTTTCCGTTTCACTCCACGGAAGTTGGGGCGCTGAGCAACCACAAATGGCGCCGTCAGGCGCGTATGCCCGTGCGGCCAGCACCTGCCTGGATGGCAAATCCAGGACTTAGAGGAGCTTGCCCGCGGCAAGATCGCGAATGAGAACGCGGTCCGCGGTCAGAAAATCATACTGCGGCAAATCGCCGATAGGGCACCACCGCAAGCTGTTGAAGATGCGGTTGGTGATTTCCCCCTGGAAGGTGTGGACAACAAAAAACTGCAGGTCGAGCGTGCCCCCGCTGCGGTAGGTATGCCGGGTATGAACAATGCGCCTGCCAATCTCCGCGGTGATGCCCAATTCTTCTTGTAACTCGCGTGCCAGTGCTTCCTCGGCGCTCTCGCCGACTTCCACCTTGCCGCCGGGGAACTCCCACTTGAGAGCCATGGCCTGATCCGGACGCCGTTGGCAGATCAATACATCATTGCCGCGCAAGATCAGCGCGGCGACCACCAGCTTGGCCGCCTTGGCTCTTTTCCCCGATCCCTGAGGTGGCTTTTCTTCCAACACGATCACACTATCTTAGAGGCAGCCTCGTTCAACCTCGAGAGAGAACAAGGATGATTTCCCTGGGGAATCTTTGGAATAAGTGCAGTGTATCTAGAGCCGGCTTCGCATTTACTTCTGTTCGGGGAAAATGGCCTCGGGGTAATAGATCGGCCAGCCATTCTGAAGCGCCAGTTTCCGCAGGGCGGGGGAGGGGTTTATCGGGAAGGGATGGCGCGCCATCTGCAGCATGGCGAAGTCGTGGATGGAATTTCCAAAGACAGCATCCGGACTGGAAACTCCCGCGCGCGCAAGCGATACCGCCTTACCCTCGTCTGTTGGCACATCGATCAGATCGCTCGTGATTACGCCGCCCGTGACCCGGACGCAAGCCGCGAGAATCCGGTCGGCGCCAATGCCGAAGCTCCGCAGCCCCTCTTCGATCACCCAATTGTTGGTCGAACTGACAGCCCAAGGTTCGGTTCCTCCGCTCTTGAGCGCCAGGACGAGATCCCGCAGTTCCGGGAAGATCTTCGGCTCGATGCGCGAATGGAAAAACTCGGCGGCCGCTTGCCGTACTTCCACCTCCCGCAGGCCGTCGTAGATCTGGACCATCTCTCCGCACATTGCCAGCTCGGATACATCGCCGGCGAGGTAAAGCCGATAGCGGGAATCGATCCAGTGGCTTGCATCGCGCGAGACGATGCCCTGGGCCATGCTCCAAAGCATGAACTCATACCCTGCATCCTCGCTCCATAGGGTGCCATCGCAATCGAAGACAGCGACAGATGGGTGAAGGGAAAGAACGGACTCGGCGAACTCCCGCGGAGAAAGCCGAAAAGCTGTGCTTGACTGGGCGCTGATCAAACTGTGTTGATACTCCTGACAGGTAAAGGATCTGAATCGAGTAAACGATCTGCCACCATTGTCGGCGATCTCGAATAATTTTGCACTCAACGACGAGATGGTGCGTACTCCGGCAGGCTGCTGTTCTTGGTTCCTTCCCCGGGGCGGTGCGCGGAAGCGGAATGCCCAGGCGATAATCAGGGAGTGCGCGCTCACCGCGATCTCCGGACTGAAAAGGCTCCCAGTCGAAGCAAGGGAAGCCGGGGGAACGCTCTCATCCACGAATACTTGAACTACCTGCGCGTGGAAAAAGGTTTGCGGCCCTTGACCTGCGAGGCCTATGAGCGCGACTTGCTCCAGTTCGCCGAATTTCTGGAAGCGGCCGGCCGCGTGCTTGAGACCGCGCGGCAATCTCATGTTGCGGGATTCCTCGAGCATCTACAAACGCACGGTGTTGAATCGCGGTCGATGGCGCGCAAGCTTTCTTGCCTGCGTGGCTTCTATAAGTGGCTTCTTCTCGACAAGCGGATGCAATACGACCCGACAGTGAATCTCGAATCTCCCTCCAGCTGGAAGGTGCTGCCCAAGGCCCTTGCCCAAACCGAGGTCGCGTCCATGATGGAGCGGGCCGGGGCCGCGGCGAGCAATCCTTCCGCCGATGGGATCGCGCTGCGTGACCGCGCGATTCTCGAGCTGCTTTATGCCGGCGGCGTGCGTGTCTCGGAGCTAACCGGGCTCGGGCTCGAGGATCTCTCGCTTGAAGAGGAGCGCATCCTGGTACGGGGCAAAGGAGATAAGGAGCGGCTGGTGCCTCTCGGCCGCGCAGCGGTCGAGGCGATTGAGGAATATGTGCTCAAAGGCCGTCCGGAGCTGGACAAGCGCTCGCGGGGTAGCTCGCTCTTTCTTTCCGCGCGCGGCTCGGTACTCACCCGCCAGTGGATCTGGCGCTTGGTTAAGAGCTTCGACCGAACGGCCAGCCCGCATCGCTTGCGCCATAGTTGCGCCACGCACATGGTCGAGAACGGGGCCGATCTCAGGACCGTTCAGACATTGCTCGGGCACGCCGACATCGCGACCACGCAGGTCTACACTCACCTGGCGCTCGGCCGGCTCAAGGCTGTGCATCGCCTGCATCATCCCCGGGCGACGCGCATCGCGAAAGATAAGCAGTGAAAGCAGCGAAAGAAGCGAAAGGCGCGAAAGCATCCCCGGCAAACCGCCTGGCAATGGAGTTCGTTGCTGTTCTGGCCCACGAGCGGGCCGCCTCTCCACATACTTTGCGCGCCTACCGGCGTGAGCTGCTCGACTTCGTTGACTATCTTGAAAAGCAGCGGGGCGGCCGCCTCGAACTGCGCAAAGTGGAGCATCTTGCGATTCGCGCCTATCTCGGGGAACTTCTCAGCCGGGGACTGTCGAAGGCGTCGGTCGCCAGATCGCTCGCCGCGATTCGTTCGTGGTTTCGCTGGTTGGCCAAGACCGGACAAGTCGAAAAGAATCCGGCTGCTCTGGTTTCGACGCCCAAGCTACCCAAGCATCTGCCCCGTGTCCCGTCGATCGAACAGATGAACGCGCTCATCGACACCGCCGCGGCGGACGAGGCTGCCGCGTGGCCGGAGAGGGACCGCATGATCTTCGAGCTCTTGTATGGCTGCGGTATCCGCAATGCTGAACTGGTCGGCCTCGACCTCCAAGATGTGCATTGGGCTGGGGAAGCAATTTTGGTGCGCGGCAAGGGGCGCAAGGAACGGTATGTTCCCCTGGGCGACGCGGCAGCGGAGGCTATCCGCGCCTATCTACCCTCCCGCCAAGCGAAGCTCGAGGCCTCGCGTCCCGCCCGGTTGAGCGCGGCCCTGGTCTTGAATCTGCAGATGAAGGGAAGCGGGCGCCTGACCACGCGGAGCGTGGGCCGAATCGTCAAGCGCATTGCCTTGTCCAAGGGCCTGCCGGCCGAGATCCATCCTCACACCTTGCGCCATGCCTTCGGCACGCACATGCTCGAGGAGGGCGCGGACCTGAGGGCCATTCAGGAGTTGCTCGGCCACGAACGTCTCTCGACGACCCAGCGCTACACCCAACTTACGGTCGGGAAAGTCGCGGAAGTCTACAACCGCACGCATCCTAGAGCCAAATGAACGGAGCTAAATAAACGGAGCTCCCTAGCCCTATACGTTCACCGGATGCCGATGAGCAGACCAGCAGACATGCCTATCGACTGCTGATGGCCGCCCGCGAAACTGTAATCATAGGCTGGCTCCAGGTACCACCCAAAGCGGTGCCCTCCCGTTGGCCAGAACATGAAGTCTCCGGCCAACTCTCCGGAGAAGGAGTCTGTCGTTGTCCTGTTCTGTTTCAGGTGAGCCCATTGCGGCCCCACACCGAGCATGAACTCGGCCTTCCTGGAAAGGTCCCATGGCTTCTTGAAGAGAAAATCCGTGTCCCATTCCGTAGAACTCCGGGTGTAAAAGGGCGAGACACCCGCCTCCAGTTCAAGCCAGTTCTCGATGGGAGTACACTCTGCGGCAAGGTTTGGCGCGAACGTCGCAGCGCCTCCGCTGAAGGTCCAATTGGTGGCCGCTCCCACTTCGAGGATGGCTACTGTATCGTCGGTATCGCCGGAAGCTTCGGTTGGGTGCACGGAAGTGTCATGTGCCGCCTGCCCGAACGCAGGTAGACACCACAATAGAAATATGTACGCTCCAGCGAGCGTGAACGCGCGTCCGCGATGTCGGTTCCTGCTGTTCATACCGCTAACGATAAATGATTCCCGCCCCACTCTTTCCCCATCCAATCATTGACGCGGGCCTGTCCGTCCAATCAAGCTCGTGGTAAATATTTTCCATGGTCAGCGGAACCTCGCCAAACCAGACAATGCTGCCGCCTTCGATGCGATTGTTCTGGGCACGGCGACAGACACGTTGCCGCAGCTCATGACCAGTTTGGCATGACAGGTCTCCGCTTCGTTGGTATTGAGTTCATGATTCTTCGCGCGGCATCTGCGGCTGCCCAATCCAGAAACGATTGCTCCAGCGCCCGGTTATCCCTAGGGAGCGGCCAGCCAAGCGGCGCTCGGCTTCCCGATAGGGGCCCACAAAGCGGAGAGAGTGCGGCATAGCCCGGTAAACATGGGGCAGCCAACGTAGCGCGAGGGCTACAGAGCGGCGATCAGTCGCCTCGATACCGAGACCGAATTCCTCGCGAAACCGGGCCGGTATAGAAAGGGCAGTCAGAGCGCGGTACCAGCGCGGCGGCCGAATCCAGGAGCCTGCGCCCTCAAGCAGATTGCGGGCCATCGCGCGGGCTCCATCGCTAACTCCCAGGGCATCCGATCGGACCATCTCTTCGCTATATGCGGCGAATCCCGGCCAGTCTTGGGGCAAGGCGCTCGGCGGAATGCCAAAAAGCGCGGCGACCGTCTTGCTCTCCGCGTAATACTGCTCGTGCTCCGCCGCTGTGAGTGGTGGGAGAACGTACTCATAGGCTACGATCGCGCTCTCGACCAGGGTGGCGAAGACCCATCGCAATGCGGCGACCTCATTAGCTGCATAGCGCGAGTCCTGCGCATAGCGGCCTACGTCTTCGGGCAATTTCCCGCGAATCTTAGAGTGCAGAGCGTGGAGTCGGCGAGAAGATTGGAGCGCCTGATCACGCGTGCCGAAGATCATGGCGAAGACCACGCGGAAGGTATTCTGAAAGCGTGCGATCGGATCGGAAAGCAGGGTTGAGTGTTCGGCCAGGGCTGCTGCGACCCAGGGATGGGCCAGTTGCAGCAGCGCAGCTCTTCCCGCCCCCAGAAAGAGCGCCGATTCGCGATTGATCTTCCAGTTGGTGGAACCGGGGCCAAAGATTCCAGCCCGCGGATTGCCGGAGCGGTCATCGAAGGCGGTAAGCAGCGTTTCTAGATCGCGCCCCGAGACGGCGGAATTGTCCTCATTGCGCCGTGCTGGCATGCCGGGTAGCATTTATTCACCAGGACGCGCGATAGCAGAAGGCCGGGTTTCCATGATGAATCCGGCGGCGGCCAGTTCATCCCTCCTATCGCCTCCGAGATCATTCTCTCATCGCTTCACCAACGGCTTCGCTCTGGCCGGGTACGTCGCCCTCGTGCGCGTTGTCTTTTATCTCATCGCCGCTCCTCACTACGGCGATTTCAGCCGGGAGATATGCGGCGCATTGCCAATCCCTTGAGCAGGTCGCGCACCCGCAGATTCCTTATTCCCGCCCCACTCTTTCCCCATCTAATCAGTGACGCGGGTTGACTCCTGCCCGCCTGGCGTTGTGGCCAATGTTCAAGCCGTGGAGTAGGTCGCGACAGATACTCGCTCTCTGCTCTGTATACTTAAGAGTTGCGCTTTTTCCTCCGTAGAAGGAGCGCGAGCGGGGTGTGATTGCGTTCGAGAAAACGCCTGCCCATCACTGGAATGGCGGGAGAACAAATCGCCTTTCCCCTCGGTTGCATGTGCCAAGTTCAAATCGAATGGATCCTAAATGAATACGAAAATGGCTCTTCTTCCTGAGTCCAAGTTTTCTGAAGAGGTAGCGGAGTGGATTGAGGCATTCGACGACGTCGTCGTCGGCGAAGGTCCCGAGCAGGGTGCGGAACTCCTTGCGGCATTGCAGGAGAGAGCGGCCGAGGCAGGTCTTCGGACACCTCTCCCCTTAACCACTCACTTCAACAACACCATCCCCAAAGAAGAAGAATTGCCCTACCCGGGCGATCGCGCCATGGAGCGCCGGATCGAGAGCCTCATTCGCTGGAATGCCATGGCCATGGTGCACGCCCAAAATAAGAAGGACCCCGGCATCGGCGGCCACATCTCCACCTATTCTTCGCTGGCCACTCTGCTTGAGGTTGGCTTCAATCACTTCTTCCATGCGCGCTACGGAGATCAACCTGGAGACTTCATTTACTTCCAGGGCCATGCTTCTCCCGGGGTCTACGCGCGCGCCTACCTTGAAGGCCGCTTCGACGACAGCCGCTTGCTCAATTTCCGCCACGAGCTGCGCGAGACCCCCGGCCTCTCCTCGTATCCCCACCCTTGGCTCATGCCGGATTTCTGGCGCTTTCCCACCGTATCGATGGGAATCGGGCCGCTCAATGCGATTTACCAGGCGCGCTTCATGCGCTACCTCGAGAGCCGCAATCTCATCGAGAAGACTCCTCGGAAGGTTTGGGCCTTCGTTGGAGATGGTGAAACCGATGAGGTGGAATCGCTTGGAGCGCTCGGCCTCGGCTCCCGCGAAAGGCTCGACAACCTGATCTTCGTCGTCAACTGCAACCTGCAGCGCCTCGATGGTCCCGTCCGCGGCAACAAACGCATCATCGACGAGCTCGAGGGCATCTTCCGCGGCGACGGCTGGAATGTCATCAAGGTGATCTGGGGTTCAGATTGGGATCCGCTCTTTGAGCGCGATCGCAGCGGACTCCTGCTCAAGCGCATGGAAGAGTGTGTCGACGGCGACTTCCAGACCTTCAAAGCCAAGGGAGGCGCCTACCTCCGGAAGTATTTCTTCGGCAAATATCCGGAGCTGCTCGAGCTGGTGAGCGGCATGACCGATGAGCAGTTGATTTCTCTGCATCGCGGCGGTCACGACCGTGTCAAAGTTTTCAACGCCTACCAGCGGGCCATCGAACATACGGGTGGCCCGACTGTCATTCTGGCCATGACGGTCAAGGGCTACGGCATGGGGACCGCCCAGGCCCGCAATGCCTCGCACCAGGAAAAGAAGCTTACCGACGAAGGCCTGGCGGAGTTTGTCAAAACCTTCAATATTCCTGTTCCGATTGAGTCGGCCAAGAAGGGCACGCCATACCGGCCGCCCCAGGGCGCGCCTGAGATCGACTATTTGCTCGCGCGGCGCCGCGAGCTGGGCGGTTCGATGCCCCATCGCGAAGCGCCGAAGTTGGAGTTCAAGGCGCTCCGGCTCGAAGATTTCTCCGAGTGGACGGCAGGTTCAAAGGGCCGCGCGGTCTCGACGACCATGGGCTTCGTCAGTATCCTGCGCCACCTTATGAAGGATCCAGGGATCGGCAAGCTGATCGTGCCCATCGTACCCGATGAAGCGCGAACCTTCGGTTTGGAATCGGCCATTCGCCAGGTTGGCATCTATGCCGATGAGGGCCAGAAATACAAGCCGCACGATTCCGACATGCTTCTCTACTATCGGGAAGAGAAGGACGGGCAGATTCTCGAGGAGGGCATCACGGAAGCGGGCTCGATGGCCTCTTTCACCGCCGCCGGCACTGCTTACTCAAACTACCGCGTGCCCACGGTGCCGTTCTATATGTATTACTCGATGTTCGGCTTTCAGCGCGTCGGCGACATGATCTGGGCCTTCGCGGACTCTCGCGGCAAGGGCTTCCTGATGGGAGGAACCGCGGGCCGGACAACCATGATGGGCGAAGGGCTGCAGCATCAGGATGGCCATAGCCTGGTGCTCTCAAGCACCGTTCCCACCTGCCTTAGCTATGACCCGGCCTACGTTTACGAGCTGGCCGTCATTCTTGAAGACGGCATGCGCCGCATGTACGTGGAGGGGGAAAGCGTCTTCTACTACATCACGATGTACAACGAAGACTATGCCATGCCCGCGATGCCCGAGGGCGTTCGCGAAGGCATTCTTCGCGGCATCTACAAATTCAAGGCGGCAGATGGAAAGAAGGCCGCGGCCCACCTCTTTGGCAGCGGGCCGATTCTCAATGAAGCATTGCGGGCGAGTGAGATCCTCGCCGCGAAATACGGCGTGCCCACGGATGTTTGGAGCGTGACCAGTTACAACCAGTTGCGGCGTGACGCGCTCTCGGTCGAGCGTTGGAATCGCCTGCACCCCGCATCTCCGGTGAAGACTCCTTACATCGTGCAAGCGCTCAAGCAGGCGGCGGGCCCCATCATCGCCGTCACCGACTATATGAAGTCCGTGCCAGATCAGTTGTCGCCCTGGCTCGGAAGCCGTCTCGTGTCGCTCGGCACAGATGGTTTTGGGCGCAGCGACAACCGCGAGTATTTGCGGCGTCACTTTGAGGTGAGCGCTGAGTCGATTGCCGCGGCTACTTTGTCTAGACTGGCTCGGGATGGCGCCTTCGATGCCCAGCGCGCGCAAAAGGCCTTTGCCGAGCTCGGCGTGGACACGGAAGGTGAAGATCCTGCCCGGTTGTAGAGGCTGCTCGCCTCATAAGTGAACGACAGCCTGCTAGGCCGGCATCCGGCGGCTCCGCAGTCGCTGCAAAATCGCGCATCTGGCGGTAGCGCGCGAACTGCCGGCCGATCAAGTCCGAAGACTTTTTCGTCATGGCCCTGAATAGGATTCAGCGGGGCAAGCAAACGTTCTCCGGGGTTACCGGAGCCACTCATATATGGGTCCCGGGGGCATTGGAAGCAGCACGAGACCCGCTTCGTTGGCGGGTCTCGTATGGGGCACCGGATATTTGCAACCAGTTCTAGTCGTATTTGGCGCGGGTTCTGTCGGACAAGGGCCGCGGCTTACCGAAGTTCGCGACTACTTTCAGCGGATCGCCGATGTCTTTGACGCCCTGCAGATTCATCCACGTCTTCATAGCACGCGCCGCCTGATCCTTGTCTATGCCCCCGTACTCGACGGCCTTGTTGTACTTCGCAACCAAGTCGTCGTGGGACATCGGTGGTACCTGACCGCCCACAAACTCCTTTACCTCGCCCGTCTTCTTTTTCACGGTGAGGACCTGTGGCGCGTTATCGTCGTCCGCGTTCGGGCGCACGGTCATCCGGTTCATCAACTCCCTCACTTTTGGATCCATGTATTTCTCTTTGGAGAAGGAGTCGAAATAAATGTACCCGTCGAGAATATTTCTGCAGATGTTAAACGGCAAGCTGTGGTCCGCGGTCTCCTTGTTGCGTGGATCCCACTTCGGTGGATCGCAGACTTCCTGCCATTGGTAAATGGAGCGTACACGGAGGTCCATCGATTCGATTTCCTCGGCCTTGCACCACTTCCGCACCGCTGGGACGATGATTTGAGCTGCTTCCTGTGTGTTCCCTTCCGAAGACGTGCGTTTATAGCCGCCGCCTTTTCCGTGCACGGTCTCAAGAGCCATTTCATCGTCGTCATGGCTGGCAAAGACCAAATCACGCGCGAAAGGACCGTTTTGGGCAAACCATCCATCGCGTTCCTCGAAAGGCGCGCTCGGGCCCGTCATTCCCTCTTTTGCCAACATGGCAGCCCACGTGCCATAGCGGACCGTGTCTGAGCTATGCAATCCCTTCCACATCGAGGCGGTGCCAATGTGTGTGTACATCGGCATGGCCGAGACGAGAACGAGCGAGATTGCGTTCGCCAACTGATCCTTGTTTAGACCCATCAGTTTTCCCACTGCGCACGCTACCGCGGGACCATGGTACTCGGTGTCCCATTCCACCTTCTCTGGGTAGCCAGTTCCGCCAGCACCCCCCATCTTCTGCACGATCTCGTAGGCGATTGTGATCGCGGCCTGGATCTGAGGACCCGAGGAATGGAGCGCCTCTCCAACGGCAAGGATCCCTCCCAACATCTCGTTGTTGTGGGGAGCGGCGTTGAAATCGGTGTAGCGGGTCATGGCGGCGATCCCGAACGCTGCCATTTCCGGTGTGGTCTTTATGCCGTAACCCGGCAGGGTACATTTCCAATCGCCTCCTGGGTGAGATGCCGCCAGGCGGGCACAGATCCGGATGGGCTCAGCCTCGAACGCGCAGTACCACACCGACAGAGTGTCCAGCATCAGGTAATTGACGGTCTCAATCAGTTTGGGAGACATTCTCTTCGCGTCGTACCAATCCACGAAGTCAACCATCCGCTGGGTGGTCTCGTCCATCGGTCCGTTACCAAACGCCCGGCCCGAGTCGTTCTTCCATCCGGGGCCCGTGTGAACTGTGTAGCCGGGCAGCGTTGACGCCGTCACGACCTTGTTCTTTTGAATCATGGGCCACGTCTGTGTGCCCCTATTCAATGCCTTTTGCAGCCCGCCAGTCGGTGGTCCGGCCACGGGTCTCGCGCTTGCCGCCCTTGTCTGTCTTGATGATGTTGTTTCTTGTGCCAGTGCCGCAGCGCCGAGCGCAGGCGGCATGCTCATGGCCGCAATCCCTGCGCCAACAACTCCCAATTTCATAAGATCCCGTCTGTCGAACTCAACCCCGCGCGCAGCATTGCTCTTATCTCCACCCTTGTCTTCCTGTTTTACCGTGTCCATATAGTCCTCTCCATTTCTTGCATTCATGTTTTCTTCGCAATCTGTTGATATACGCACATCGGTCATAGTGTGCTGGCGTGCGCTTTTCGGAGCGAACTCCAGCACCGAAGTTAGGCACGGGAACCGTATGACCGTCATTCCAAACTTGTCAAGCCAAAAATACAGACGGCCAAAAATGCAGATGGTGACGTCGAGCTGCTCGTGCATCGGATTCGCCTTGCATTGCAGGATGAACACTCTGGCAAGTTGTGCGGCGAAATAGAAGTGGATGAAACCTTAATCGGCGGCAAGGCCGCAACATGCATATCAGCAAGCGGGAGCGCCGCGCATTACCGGAACGGGCGGCAAGGATAAAACCATCGTGTTCGGAGCGTTGGAACGGGGCGGAAGGTTCTAGCGGAAGGTTCTACATGAAGTCGGTGTCAGATCAGTTGTCGCCCTGGCTCGGAAGCCGTCTCGTGTCGCTCGGCACAGATGGTTTTGGGCGCAGCGACAACCGCGAGTATTTGCGGCGTCACTTTGAGGTGAGCGCTGAGTCGATTGCCGCGGCTACTTTGTCTAGACTGGCTCGGGATGGCGCGTTCGATGCCCAGCGCGCGCAAAAGGCCTTTGCCGAGCTCGGCGTGGACACGGAAGGTGAAAATCCTGCCCGGTTGTAGAGGCTGCTCGCCGCATCAGTAAACGACAGCCTTTTACTTCAGCTATTGGCCGCGGGTCTTTCCGTGCAGCGGCCAGAGATGATCGAATGTCCTGCGCAATTGCAGATCATGCCGCGTCAGCGGCTGGATCTTGCAATGCCAGCTATTCGATCCCTCTGTGGCCCAGTTGCAATCGGATTTCTCCTGAGTGGGCGTGGCTGCGTAGGCGCTTGCGTCCGCCCCCGGAGCTTTCGCCGGGGACGCTTGACCGGCGGCCATCGAAAGCTCTCCTTGAGAAGGCAGCAGCAGTTGCGCCCTTTGGATGTTGGCCTCGACAGATGGGGCTGACGCGGGTTGCGCGAGGTCTACGGCGATGAGGGCCGGCGGTTCTGCCATTGCCCCACCAAGTGCGGCCAACTGAAAAGCGATCGATGCGCAGGCGAGGATTGAGAATTTTGTTGTCACCGGGGCCCTCCTCACGGAGCTCTCCATCTCTTCAGCGCAAAAAACTTTCGTGGAAAAGAGGAGAGGTGAGAATCACGGTAGCGCAGAGATTTCGGCGCGTCGAGTTACTGAAGTTGCACCGTAAAGCGAGTGCGGGTGATACGCGCTCTCAAATCTGGAGAATTGTTCAGGGGCGTACTCACGATCCGGGCCGGACGCCGGCCGGGGCCCAAAGTGCATTGTCAGCCTTGAAGATAGACCCGCCTCGCGCCGTTTTGGCGGCAGCGCGTTCCACCCCATAAGTTAATAACAGAAGGAATCCTGGGCCCGGTCTGCACCAGGGAGCCGGTGTGCACTAAACTATAGGTGTAGCCCGCTTTAGTGGAGCGGAATGAGCGCATCGGCATCGAATCGACCGCGGCATTCAAAGGAAACCGAAACATTGATCGGCAGCAACGTAATCACCAAGGTTTTTGGAACCAACAACGACCGTGTAATCAAGCGGCTGATGCCCAGGGTCCAGGAGATCGGGGCGCTCGAGCCTGCCGTCAAGGCACTCTCCGATGAAGAGCTGAGCGCCAAGACCCTAAGCTTCCGCGCCCGGATCGCCGAGCGCCTCGAGGGCATCTCCGATCCGGAGGAGCGCAAGGCGGAGGAGAAGAGCGCTCTCGACGAAATCCTCCCTGAAGCCTTTGCCGTGGTGCGCGAGACTGGCCGCCGCATCCTGAACATGCGCCACTTCGACGTGCAGTTGATCGGCGGCATCGTGCTGCACCAGGGCAAGATCGCTGAGATGAAGACAGGCGAGGGCAAGACGCTGGTCGCCACGCTCGCCTGCTATCTGAACGCGCTGGCCGGCCACGGCGTGCACGTCGTCACGGTCAACGACTATCTCGCCAAGCGCGATGCCGAGTGGATGGGCAAGATCTATGAATTCCTCGGGCTCACCGTGGGCGTGATCGTGCACGATCTCGACGATAACCAGCGCCGTCAGGCCTATGCCTGCGACATCACCTACGGAACGAACAATGAGTTCGGTTTCGACTATCTGCGCGACAATATGAAGTTCGAGCTTGCCGATTGCGTGCAGCGCGGACACTTCTTCGGGATCGTCGATGAGGTCGATTCGATCCTGATCGACGAAGCGCGCACTCCGTTGATCATCAGCGGGCCTACCGATCAGACTACCGACAAATACGCGCGCGTCAATCGCATCATCCCGTCGCTCGAACAGGGCGAGGAGATCGAGCAAGGCGAAGTAAAGACCCTTACCGGCGACTTTGTCGTCGACGAAAAGCACAAGACCATCAGCGTCACCGATGAAGGCTGGGAGAAGGTCGAACAGCTCTTAGGCATCGGCAACATCGCCGAAGTTGAGAACTGGGATCTGAAACATCACGTCGAGGTCGCCGTCAAGGCGCATGCGCTCTACAAGCGCGACGTGCAATATGTGGTCAAAGACGGCGAAGTCATCATCGTGGATGAGTTCACCGGCCGTCTCATGCCCGGCCGCCGCTGGAGCGATGGGCTACACCAGGCGATAGAAGCCAAGGAAGGGGCGAACATCCGCCGTGAGGATCAAACGCTCGCGACCATCACCTTCCAGAATTATTTTCGCCTGTACACCAAACTCTCCGGCATGACCGGCACGGCGGAGACGGAAGCCGCCGAGTTTGACAACATCTACAAGCTCGACATTGTCGTCATCCCAACCAATAAGCCGCTCCGCCGGGCGGAGAATCCCGACGTGGTCTTCCGCACCGCCAAGGAGCGTTATCTTGCCGTGGCCGACGAGATCGCCCGGCTCAATGAAGTGAAACAGCCGGTGCTGGTGGGGACCACGTCGATCGAGAAATCGGAGCTGCTGTCGAGCATCCTCGGGCGCAAGGGCGTCAAGCACGTCGTGCTGAACGCTAAATATCACGAGCGGGAAGCGGAGATCGTGGCTCAGGCCGGACGCTTCGGCATGGTCACGATTGCCACCAACATGGCCGGCCGCGGTACGGATATCCTCTTGGGCGGCAACGCAGAGTTTGTTACCAAGCAGGAACTGCTCAAGCGCAACGCCGCGCATTCGGTGAGCGTGGCGGAGGGCACCATCAACCCAACGGCGGCCCCCGGCATGCTGCGCTTTTACTACCAGGGGCAGGAGTTTGAAACCAAGCAGGCGGATTGGGATAAGACCTATGCGCAGCACGCGGCGGCGGCGGATCGCGAGCGCGAGCAGGTCATCGAAGTCGGCGGACTGCACATCATCGGCACCGAGCGGCACGAATCGCGGCGTATCGACAACCAGCTGCGCGGCCGCGCGGGCCGCCAGGGTGATCCCGGTGCCTCCCGTTTCTATCTTTCGCTGGAAGACGATCTCATGCGCATCTTTGCTAAGGAGTGGGTTTCCACTCTGCTGCAAAAGCTTGGCATGGAAGAAGGCGTGCCTATCGAATCGCGCATGATCACCAACCGCATCGAGGCCGCGCAAAAGGCGGTGGAGGGGCAAAACTTCGAGTCCCGCAAGCACCTTCTCGAGTACGACGATGTCATGAACAAGCAGCGCGAGGCGGTCTATGGTCTTCGCCGGCAGCTCCTCGAAGGGTTGGATCAGAAGGACCTCATTCTCGAAGATTATGTGGCCAGTCTTCTCGGCGCCGCGATGACGGAGTTTGCCCCTGAAGATGTGCATCCCGATCAATGGAACGTTGCCGGGTTGAAGGCAAAGCTGATCGAACAGTTTGGCTTGGACCCGGAGGCCGAGGGAGTCAATGCCGGCGCGCTCGAACGCCACGATCTGGGAGAAACGCTCTTCGAGCACATCAAGCGGAAGTACGACCTTAAGGAATCCATCCTCGGCGCCCAGACCATGCGCTTTCATGAGCGAATGGTGATGCTCAGCGTGCTCGATGGCCTGTGGAAAGACCATCTGCTGAATATGGATCACCTCAAGGAGGGCATCGGTCTTCGCGGCTACGGTCAGCAGGATCCGCTGGTCGCCTACAAGAAAGAGTCCTTCGACATGTTCGAAGCCATGATGGCTCGCTTTCAGGAAGATACGGTTCGGTATCTATTGTTGATGCAGATCATGGGGCCCGATGGAGTTGCCATTACCGCGCCTCCGCCTGAAGGCGCCGCCAATCCTCCGCTTCAGGCTGGACGACCACTCGCCGCTGACAGCCTTGCCCCCCGCGCACCGGCAGCCATCGATGGCAATGGCTCATCGCCGGCCGCGGCTGCAACCGTGGCGCAAGCGATTCACGTGCCGGTCAAAGCTCCTTCCACCACGATCGATGAACTCGAGCATGAGTTCCAGCGCAAGAAGAAGAAGGAGCTCGAACACGCCCGGATGGCGGGTTCCAACGGAAATTCCGAGGCCCCGGCGAGACGGCGAGCAGGAGAAAAAGTAGGGCGGAACGATATGTGCCCCTGCGGCTCGGGCAAGAAGTACAAGAGATGCCATGGCGCCGCGGACTCCTAGGGTGTATCGACATATCGCAGCGTCATTCTGAGCGCTGAGTTCGCGAAGCGGAAGAATCCCTGTATTTTGTTCCCCTTTCTAGAGCGAGCTGTATTTTGCCTAAAGCCCCCGTCCAGGTTTCGGCGTCGTCCCGGTTTAGCTCCATCCGGCGAACCAGCCGGCGCATCTTCTCGAGAGAAGTCTTCTCCGAGCCGCGCTTCACATAGCCGCTCCCGAGCAGCGCCTCAAAAAGCGCCTGCGTCATCCGCTCCAGCTCTCCTGCCCCGGCGAGAGGGGCGGCCGCCGCTGCGGGAGTAACGTGCTCTATCCTCACCAGCTCATACAAACAAACTGCCACGGCCTGGCCCAGATTCATCGAGAGATGCTCCTCCCGCGTGGGAATGCGCATCAGCCAATGGCAATGGCTAAAGTCGCTCGTCGACAGGCCGCGTTTCTCCGAGCCGAAGAGGAGCGCCACCCGGTTGGCGGCCAGCGCTTGGCGAATCGAGACGGCGCCCTCCTCCAGCCGCTTTAACGGATGCTTGAGCTCCCGCTTGCCGGCGGCTGTCGTCCCCACCACGAGCGAGCAGTCGGCAACCGCGTCGGAGACATTTTGGAACTCTTCGGCATTCTTAAGGAGCTGGGGAGCGCCCACCGCCGAGCGGGCTTCACGAAAGGCCACATCGTATGGAGCCACGACGCGCAGCCGGGAAAAGCCAAAATTGCTCATGGCGCGCGCGGCAGCTCCGACATTCAGCGGATTGCGTGTTGCCACCAGCACGACCCGCAGCCGATCCGGTTCCGCGGGCGTCATCAGCTTGGTCGAAAGCTTTGCGGGATCTCGGCGAAGGTCAGGTTCTGCGCGTCCGATGCGGTTTGCTCGCGCCAAATCTCGAAGATGCGGCCATAGCTGAGCTTGATGAAATGCCGCGCATCGATTTCCAGCCGCCGGGCCGTTCGGTCGATCCAGTCACTTGGCCCTTCAAGCTCCGCGTACAGCCCGAGAGGCGTCTCGTCGAGGACGCAATGGCCCTGCCGGTCGGCCCATTCGGTGCGCCACTTCTCATAGATGAAAACCGGGCCAAAGCCGAGGCTCTCGAAGATTTTCGCTAGAGACGGTCCGTCCTCAACCTCCGTTTCCGTCTCCACCCGGCGCTTGTAGGGCTCATCCGGGTTCTCATCCTGGGCAACGCTCTTGTGCGTCACCACCCACTTCTCGCCATATTGGCGAATGCGAAGGATCTGACGCGAGTTGCGCAAAGAGCGGGCTGGCGTGTCGTAGAGAATGTTGCGCTCGAATGTACGGGCGGTGACGCGCTCGAAGCCGAGTTGCGAGAGCCCGCGCTCGAAGTTCTCGCGATTGGCGAGGCGTATCTTCACTTCCGTTTCTACGGCCTGCATATGCCGGAGTCTATACCCCCGGACAGTGCGTGGGAAAATAGCCTTTGTTAGCTTGGAGCGTAGTGAGCCCTGGTAAAACATTGCGGCTGAAGGTGGACCTTGGCGACCTCGCTTCCGAGCAGTCGGCTGCGGCGCTCAGTCGCGCGGCTCGAATTCTCCGCTCCGGTGGAACGGTGGCCTTTCCCACGGAAACGGTCTATGGCCTGGGAGCCAATGCACTGGACGCCGCGGCCGTCGAGCGGATTTTTGAAGCCAAGGCGCGTCCCTCCTGGGATCCCTTGATCGTGCACGTCACCACTGAGGCGCAACTCCAGTCCGTCACCGGCGAGATACCGGCCAGGGCGCGCCCGCTCATGGATACGTTTTGGCCCGGACCGCTCACTTTGCTTCTCCCCAAGGGCGCTATGTTGCCCGCCATTGTTACCGCCGGACGCGGCCGGGTCGGGGTGCGTATGCCCAGCCACCCGGTCGCTCGCCGGCTCATCGACCTCGCACAAGTGCCGATCGCCGCGCCCAGTGCGAACAGGTTCGGCAGACCCAGCCCCACGCGCGCGGAATTTGTGCTCGAAGATCTCGACGGACGCATTGACGCTGTGATCGACGCGGGGGAGACCACCCTCGGGCTGGAATCGACAGTCGTCGATGTTTGCGATGAGCCACCCGTCCTCTATCGTCCCGGCATGGTCACCTGCGAAGAGTTGGAGGCGATGCTTGGGACGATCGTTCGTTACCGTGAACCTGAGGGCACTCCTCTCGCGCCGGAAGCGCAGCCATCCCCCGGCGTGGGGCTGAAGCACTACTCCCCCCGGGCACGACTGATCCTCTTTGAAATCATTGACGGTGAAGAACTATTGCAAACGGCGCAGAGATTGCGGGACCGGGGCGAGGTCGTCGGCATCATGTTGCCGGAAAGCCCGTATGTTCTGGCTCGGTCGCAAGATCTACCGGGCTGTTTGATTTATCCCTGGGGTAAGTGGGCCGATATCCAGGAGTTGGCCCGGCGGTTCTTCGCCGGATTGAGGGAACTGGACAGCGCCGGCGCAACCGTCATTCTATGTCCCTTGCCGGAAGAAGAGGGACTTGGGCGGGCAATCCGCGACCGGTTGCTCAAAGCCGCCCGATGATCTCGGCGTCGCACTCGAGCATTTTAGGTTTTGTAAAACCCAAAATGCACTCAGCCTCTGGATCTCCAGGCCGCGATGCCGGAGTTTTCCACGGCTTTGTACAGATACTTAATGCTGGACTTATAGATGAGCGTCCGGGTGCCATTCCGAACTTTGATCGCATAGCGGTCATACCATTCAATGTAGCCCTCGATCCGTTCTCCATCCTCGAGAACAAAAACCATCGGAGTCTGATCCCGTGCCTGTTTCTTTAGATAGAACATCTCGGCGTGGGAAGGGTCGTGGATAAGGCTGGCGAACCCGGTTCTTCCGCGAACCTCCTGTGCCGTCAGGACAGGGTGGCGGACGCTGCGGCCATGTTCTCCAGTCTTTACTGGAAGGCTGGGGCGAATCAGTTTGCGTGGACCGGACGGAACAACCGACGCGACCTTGGACGAATGCGCGGCTTGCCCGGTTCCGTGAACGACGGCTTTGGCGCCAGGCGGCTCATGGCTCCGGGAAGCGGGCATCGGGGAGGGTTTGGGCATAATCCTTTGCGCCGAATGCAGAATTGAGGGTCACTCAATAGGATGCATATTTCTGTGCGAGCGATTCTTCTCTTGGCGATTCGAGCTTGCTCCGGTGACAGATTGTCTTATCCCTATTTCTGTGGAGGAGGCCAGGGGTTCAACTCACTCTTCGACTCATTCTTAGACTCAGTCTTAGACTCACTTAGACTCAGCCTTAGACTCAGCCTTAGACTCACACTGGGAACTCATTCCGGGATCATGCCGATCCCGAGAGAGTCGAGAGCAAGCGAGCGCAAGAGATTGCGGCGCATGCCCTGTTCCACTTCAACCAGCGCGCGGGCGGTTGTCTCGATCCAGGCCATGCTCACATTCTCCGAAATTCGCGAGAGTTCGGCCGCAAGGTCGATATTGCGAACCAGTTTGGGCGCTCCGGAGAAGATAAGGAGCACGTCTTCGAGCAAACTCCTCAGGGCTCCGAGCAGGCCGGCCATCTTCTCCTGTCCTTCGGCGCCCGCGCGATAGGTTTCCGTCACACGAAAGAGAGATGCAAAATCAGGATCGCCCGTTCGCGAGCCGATCCCTCCGATGGCGTTGTGCAGAAACACAAGAGCGTCTTGGCGGCTCTTGAGATAGCCTTCGAGATCGAAGCCGAGGGCTTGGCCCATTGCGCCCTCGGCCAACCGGGCGACCAGGGCGCGATCGCGGGGGCTCCAGCCGGCGCGCCGTTCTTGAAGCACGGCCTCGATCTCCTCCGGCGGCAGTGCGCCGAGGCGAATGAGGCTCGATCGCGAACGGATCGTCGGCAAAAGCTCGCCGGGATTCTCCGCCAGCAGCAGGATGTGCGCGTATTCGGGCGGCTCTTCGAGAGCCTTCAGCAGGGAATTGGCCGCCTCCTTCATAAAGCCCGAGCTGGTGAAGATGTAGAGCGAACTCGGCGCCTCGGCCGGTAGCCGGTAAAGGCGTTGGATCATGTGGCGCACCTGGCCGATCTTGATCAGCAACTGTGGCGGGTCGGGCGGAATCACCAGCAGGTCGGGATGCGTCTGGATGAGAATGCGGGTCTCTTTTTTGTCGGTTTCGCGCAACTCCTCGCGCGCGGCAACCGCCTCCTGCACGCGCTCCGCCAGGGGCAGGGAGAGCGCGATCCGGGTACAGTTGCTGCACACCCCGCAAAAATCGGGGAGGCCGCCGGTCACCGGGTGCTCCAGGCAGGCCATGGCCTGCGCCAGCATGATCGCCAAGGTGTATTTTCCGGCGCCGCGCGGCCCTGCGAGAATGAGCGCCGGAGGCATCCGGCCGCTGGCCATGGCCTCGCGCAGACGGCGCACGCTCCCGTGATTCCCTAGAAATTGATCGAAGCCCATCCTATATATTCTAGGGCTTCGCGGTGAAGCCGCTCTCGCCCTCTTGCTTTGCTCGCGCCTTGCCACCGCTCGCTCCGCAATTCACCCCTTACCTGATATTTATTACAGGGCTTCGCAGTAAAACCGCTCTCGCCCTCTTCCACCCCGGCAAGCACAGCTTGCTGGGGACCCCGGCTTGCCGGTTCGCCGGATCCAGGGCTCACCTGCAATTCACCCTTGTCGCAATTCACCTCTAAATTGTCATCCCGAGCGCAGTCGAGGGATCTGCGGTTCGCGAAGCAAGCCTGGGTGGAAGAGGGCAAAGCGCGACAGACTGCGGAAAACGCGCCGAAGCAACAAGCGAGGCGCTAGAGAATGTCTGGATCGGCAATGAGTCACGCTAGGTCTTGTGCATTCAACAGGCCGCCGATCTGTTTTCCCGTAGTCTGTTTAGCGCGGGCCCTGGAATATTCGCGGCTCGGGAACCATGAGGATGGGGTACTTCGGTCGCAGCGTGATCTTCGGTTGCACATCGACCAATTGTCCCGGAACCAGCCGCAGGCGCCACTTCTGAGCGATGGTCGAGAGAAGGAGCACTCCTTCCATCCAGGCAAAGGCCTCTCCAATGCACTGCCGGGGACCTCCTCCAAAGGGAAAATACGCAAAACGCGGACGGCTGGCTTTGTTCTCGGGGAGAAAGCGGTCCGGGTCGAAGCGCAACGGGTCAGGGAAGTACCGCGCGCTGCGCTGGACGATGTATTGGCTAAATAGGAAGGAGGTGCCCGGCGGCAAGCGGTAAGGACCGAGTTCGATATCCGTAATGGATGCGCGTCCCATCGCCCAGGCAGGCGGATAGAGCCTCATCGCCTCGGAAAAGACCATCTCGGTGTAGCGCAGACGAGCGAGATCCGCGACCGCAGGCAGACGTCCGCCACCGTCCTCTC
The DNA here is from genome assembly GCA_963746665.1 of uncultured Acidobacteriaceae bacterium. Taxonomy (GTDB): domain Bacteria; phylum Acidobacteriota; class Terriglobia; order Terriglobales; family Acidobacteriaceae; genus PALSA-350. The sequence goes on from CAVVBW010000005.1 coordinate 505,727, forward strand.
GCCCTAGGACCTCGTCGACTTCGGCATGGAAGCGCGCTTCGACGGCAGGGTTCTGCGACAGCAGGTACCAGGTCCATGTGAGCGCATTGGCGACCGTCTCATATCCCGCGAGGAAGATTGTCAACACCTCGTCTCTGATTTGCTCGTCGGTCATACCCGAGTGGTCGGACTCCCCATCCCGCGAGGCGAGCATCATCGAAAGTAGATCGCCTCGATCTACTCCATCGGCGCGATGCTCCGCGATCATGCGCTCGACCACTGCATGCAAGCGGTTGCGGGCGCGGCGAAAGCGCGCCAGTCTGGGTATGGGGAAATGCAGATAGGCCTCTGCCCGCGGCAGCGCGATCAGGTAGTTATAAAGCTCCATGATGATGTTCACCTGATCGTTGATCTCGAGCACATCGCTGTTCACGCCGGTGTTAAAAAGCGTGCGTGCGACTACCTCCAGAGTCAGCAACATCATCTGTGACGAGATGTCGATGGGCTCCCCTGGCCTCCATTGCATTCTCATGACGGCGGCGCTCGCGGCCATCATCCCGCCGTAGGCCTGAACGCGCTGGCGGTGGAACGCCGGAGCGACAATGCGCCGCTGCCGCTTGTGTATATCGCCATCGCTCGTGATGAGGCCTTCACCCAGGAGAATCTTCATCCGGCGCTGCGTGCGTTCTTTGATGAAATTCTGCGGCTGGTTGACCAGGATTTCGCGAATGAACTCCGGTTCGGTGGTGAACACAATATGTGCGCGCCCAAGCCGGTAGTGCGTGGTAGGACCGTAAGTTTCGGTGAGGTGCTCAAACAGCGCGATGGGATTCCCCGGCTGGAAAAAGCGATATGGAAGATAGAAAGGCAGGTTCAGCTTGAGACCAGGAGGGAACCGGTAGCCGCCGCGCTCAACAAGGACTGGTTTTGCCGAAGAACTCACGTGTCATTCTACGCATAACCGCTCATCCTCGTGACCGGTCGCAGCCGGGGCGAAGATCAAAAGACTAGAGCGTGTTTCATAAATCTCCCGAACTTTCCCATGCCACGAGCGAGACCCGCCACCGAGGCGGGGCTCGTGCGGCGTCCGGGATCCTCTAGCCTGTATATGAAACACGCTCTAGCAACCAACCTCCCTGCCAGGAACATCCCTCTAAACACAGGAAGGATGCTCCCCCATGGCAACACGCAACCGCTTTGTCCTTATTGGGGTGGGCGTCCTTGTTCTGCTCATCGTCTCCGCGCAGCTTTCGATCCCCCGCTTGCTCAATGCCGATAGCTTTCGAACGCGCATCGAGTCCGCTCTGTCCGATACTCTCAACCGCAAGGTCACTTTAGGGAAGCTCGATTTCTCCTTGTGGTCCCAAAGTCTTGTCGCGCATGAGGCAGCCGTCGCGGATGACCCCGCCTTCAGCACCCAGCCCTTTCTGCGGGCGTCTCTGGCAAAAATTGGTGTTCAGGTCATTCCGCTCATCTTCCACCACGAGCTACGCATCGAAGGCTTTGAGTTGGTGGCTCCCCAAATCACGCTTTTGCGTGCCGCCAACGGTGTCTGGAACTACGCGAACATTGGCCACCCTGCTGCCGGGGCTCAGGGGGCACAAACGCAAGCCGTCAGTGGGATTCCCGGTCTCGCCGCCGGTCCCCTTGCTGCCGTTCGCTTGGACGTGCGCGACGGAACGTTAACCGTGGGCTCTGTATCGGGTGGGAACGCGAGCGCGCCCAGCATACCGAACCGCGTTTATGAGGGGCTCCGATTTGACGCAAAGGATCTCTCCTCTATGAAGTCTTTTCCTTTCACTGCGTCGGCGCGCTTGCCCGGCGCGGGTGGCATTTCCATCCGAGGCACCGTTGGCCCCATCAACCCGCAGGATCTCTCGCTCACTTCCTTCACCGTGCATATCGATATCAGGCACCTCAATCCGGCCGCCGCGGGAGTGCTGGGCGCGAGTAGCGGGGTGAGCGGCGTGATTGACCGCATCTCAATCGACGCCGAGCGGAGCGGACACGGTCTCCACATCGCAAAACTGCTTATCGACTCGCCGCAGCTCGCGATCACCCGCGCGGCCAACCGGCCGGCACCCGCGCTTGACGGCAATCCGGCACCCGCCCCGGCAGCCACGCCTGGCGGCAATAGCCTGATGTCTGCTCTCTCCGCTGACAGTGTCCAGGTGACAAGGGGTGTTATCACCATAACCACCGCAGGCCAACCGGCTCGCGCCGCCGTCTATCGGCAGGTGGAGCTGGCGCTTGCGAACTTTTCTCCGACGACATCCTCTTCCTTTACCCTCACCGCGCAGTTCGCCGGCGGGGGATCGCTCATCTCGAGCGGTAGCGCCGGTCCTCTCAATCGGCAAAATGTTGCCGGCACGCCTATCGATGCCGAGATCTCTCTCAAGCGCGTTGACCTTGCCGCGAGCGGCTGGCTCCCGGCCCGTTCGAGCATTGGCGGACTCCTCAATCTCGATGCAACGGCCGCTTCGGATGGCCATACGCTCAATGCCAACGGGGTTGCGGATGTGGCAGGTCTGCGCCTTGCCAAAAGCGGCTCGCCCTCGCCTGAGCCGATCGATGTGCGCTTTGCCGGGACCCGGAATATGCAGTCGTATGCGGGCCAGCTTCAGCACTCCACCATCACCCTCGGCGGTGCGGTGCTCAACGTCCAGGGAAGCTTTCAGACCGTTGCGGCAACCACTCAAGTCAACCTCAAGGTCGATGCTCCCAGCACATTGATTGAGCAGCTACAACCGTTTCTTCCCGCGGTGGGCATCAAGCTGCCCGCCGGTTCCGGCCTGCAAGGTGGAACCTTCAACACTTCTTTGAACGTCACGGGCCCGATCGACGATCCTGTGATCAGCGGACCACTCCAACTCGACAATACTCAGTTGGCCGGCTTCAACTTGGGCTCCAACCTCTCCAGCATCACCGCGCTCACCGGCCTTGCTCCCGATTCCGCCACAGCGATCCGCTCGCTCAGCATGAACCTCCGTGTCGAGCACGGCGTGATTCGTATGGATAATTTGGCTCTGGTGATGCCCGCGCTCGGCTCAGCCACCGGCAGCGGAACCATCGGCGCAGGCGGCGCGCTCGACTACCATGTGATCCTCAAAGTTGGGGCGGTCGGTCGTGGGGGTGCAGGCGCCGGGAGGGCAGAGGGCATCGTAGGCGAATTCTTGGGCATGCTCTCCGGCGGATCCCGGAAGTCGGCCCCCGGCCTGCCTGCGAACGAGCTGAGGAACGGCATTCCTCTCGCCATCGGCGGCACTACCTCCCACCCAACCTTCACGCCGGATTTCTCCGGGACGCTCTTGAACGCTCACGAGTGATCTGGAGCCTGTTCTTAACTTCTAGGACGGCAACGACGGGAGCTAATTTTCCCGAGTGCAAGGAGCGAGGAGTGACAAATACCGGGCGTATTTTAGCGACGAGCGACACAGCAATCGGGAAAATTCGCCCCGTCCCTCCGGGTTGCGGCGAAAATAGGGCCATACTTCGTTGTCATCCTTGCATGGGGACCTGCCACACGCTGCGGACTCCGCCTCGTCTGACCCCATTTTCACCTGCAACGCTGTCCGTTCTAGAAGTTAAGAGCAGGCTCTAGGGTTGTCCACCCTTCGAGTGGACAATGACGATCTTGGTCTTGCCCCGCGTTGAAGAAGGATTCGTGGTCACCGTGATCATCACGCCGTCTTTGTTGCGGTTGCCCGAGGTGATGATCGCTCCTTCCCCCGTCTCGATCACCGAAACGTTTTCGGGGAGTTTGCTCTTGTAGAAAGCGAGCACTTGGCTCGACGGATCGGCGGTTGTGTAGGATGCCGTCACCATGGAACCGTTCGCGGTGTGGATCTGCATGCCGCCATCTTCACGCACGGCTCCGGGGTATGCGGGCACACCAAGGTCGGCATCGCTTATCGTGGAAACACCGCCTGCCGTCACGGTGCCTCCGGGCGCGGAAAGCGTAATGCCGTTACCCGCCCGGTTCATACGCACCGTTCTCGATATCCGCCAGGCGCCGTAGGCGAGGACCATCATCAGCAGCAAACCCGCTCCGACCACGACTGCCACGAGAATCAGAACGATCTTGACCGCGCCGCCACCCGGCTTGGATGGAACCGCTGCCGCCGGGGGATAGGAGCTCGGGCTCGGACTCGGGCCCGGACTTTGATAAGCGACCGCCTGTGGATAAATAGTTGCTTCCGCGGGAGCCGGCGGGCTCCCTGACCCGGCGACCGCCGCGCCGCAAGCCGTGCAAAAGTTCTTGTCGGCGGAAAGTGCGGCGCCACATTTCGTGCAGAACATGGCCATAGGATTCTCCTTGGGCGCGTCGTGCCGCTAGAGCCAGCTCCCTATCGCGCAGCAGACTCTAAAAGGGGGCGTTTCCTGCGATGCTTTTTGCAATCCCTGCCGCGATCGGAACTTCGGTGCGCTTGCCTTGGTAAGTCAGCACCATCAGTGCGATCCAGGCCACCAGCGTTACGAGGCTCAGCAGGATCGAGACCAGTGACCAGAGAGCGAAAATTCCGAAGAAGCCGGTTCCCATGATCCCGAAGGTCAAGATAATACGGAGCAGGAAGAGCACGCCAAAAACCACAATGGACTGGGCGGCATGGAAGCGAACCACGGGTCGTTTGTCAATGAAGAGAAAAATGATTCCGGTGAGCCAGCCCAGCAGATAACAGAGCATTCCCGCCACGTTTTCCTGCAATCCGGTTGTTCCCGCGGGCACGGCCACGGCTGGTGCACTCACGCTCGCGCCGAGAGGCGCGCCGCACTGGGGGCAGTAGGCCACCCCATCCGCTACAGAGGTTCCACATTTCCCACAAAAAGGCATGGGTCACCTGAATATTGCATTGTGCCGTTATCTTTTGAGACTTCTCAGATTGGAGGGAATCGCTGTGGAGCGTCTCAAAGTGGGGGCAAGCGTACGCGAAGCGAATGGGCAAGTCAATTGAGAAAAAGGACATCCATCCGAATCTCCGGGGTGGCGAGGCGTGCGCAGGACTACAGAACTAGAGATTACCGACGGGCTCGTGGCGGGGCAGTCGCGTCTCGACCACCTGCAGGATCTTCCGGTGGACTTCATCGATCGAGGCGTCGCCCTCGATGACAGCCACCCGAGCGGGCTCGCGCGCGGCGATTTCACGATACTTCTCGAGCACCCTGGCATAGAAGGCCTGGTCTTCGCTTTCAAAACGATTCTCGTCGCTGCCCTTCGAGCGCGCAATGCGCCGATTGCGCCGCCGTGCCCGGTCGAGTGAAAGATCGAGATCGGGTAACAGCAGCAGAGTCAAATCCGGCGTGAGTCCTTGGCAGATGCTGGCGTGGAGATCGAGCACGATCTTGCTGCCCAACTCGCGGCCTCCGCCCTGGTAGGCCTCGGTGGAATCGGTAAAGCGGTCGCAAAGCACAATGTGTCCCCGTTCGAGAGAGGGCCGGATGACCTGGGCGATCGATTGCGCGCGATCGGAGAACATCAAGCCTAACTCCGCCAGGGGCGCAAGGTTCTGCGTTCGGGGGTCGAGCAAGAGAGCGCGAATGCCGTCTCCGGCCGCGGTGCCTCCCGGCTGGCGCGTCGCCGTAACCGATTTTCCTTGTTCTTCCAGCCACTCCTTGAGAAGGCGCAACTGAGTGCTTTTGCCGGAGCCATCGAGGCCCTCGAAAGTGACGAAAAAGCCCTGTGGCATGGAGGGAGTCTATCGCAAATTCCGCGTTTCCGTGGCTCTTGCCCTACGCCTCCGGCACAAGTGAGACGGCTGCCGGAGCCAAGTCGGCGATCTCGAGTTCCAGACCGCCGAAGCTGGGGTGCTCGTTCTTTTTTACTTTGTAGGCGAGGTGAACGACGGAGCCTTCTTCGATGCCGGCCCGCTCGATGCGCTGAGCCCAATCCCAGCCCACGGCGGGGAAGCCCGCGCGTGCTCCCTGGGCAAGCCGCAGGCGTACATGCCGGGTGTTGAGCGTTCGAACCGGCCCGGCAACGCGGACATTGTGGGCTACAAATACGGGCTCGGGATTCCCCATTCCCCAGGGCTCCAGCCGCTCGAACCAGCCGAAGAGCGCCGGAGTGACTTGATCGAGAGGGAGCGGGGCATGGCAGCGGAGCCCTGGAAGCTCGTCTGTTCCATGCACGGCTGCCCATTCCTCGAGACGGCGGCGCAACTCCGCGACGCGTTCGCTGGGCAGAGAAAAGCCGACAGCATGAGCATGGCCGCCGAAGCGGGTGAAGAGTTCACGGCAGCTTTCAATTGCATCCAGCAGGTGAAATCCGGGAACGGAACGGCCGGAGCCGTGAGCTTCGCCCCCTTCATGGGAGATGACGATTGCCGGACGCCTCGTGCGATCGACCACCCGCGAGGCGAGAATGCCGATCACGCCGCGGTGCCATCCCTCTCCGTCGATCACGGACAAGCGCGATTCTTTGCGGCCTGTCTCTTCTTCCAGGCGGCGCTCGATCTGCTCGAGCGCCGCGGTCTCCGCCTGTCGCCGTTCGCCATTGAGGCGGTCCAGCTTCTCCGCCAGTTCCCGCGCCTTGGGCGCGTCTCGCGTGACAAAGAGTTCGATCACATCCGAAGCCACGTCCATTCGGCCCGCCGCATTGATCCGCGGAGCGATGCGGAATGCAATATCGGCCGCCGTCAGCCGCTTGGCAGAGTCCAGTTTGGCCAGCTCGAATAGACGGCGCAGTCCGGGGTGCACCAGGCGCCGCAACTGCTCGAGCCCTAGGCTCAGGAAGACGCGATTCTCTCCCAGCAGGGGCACCGCATCGGCTACAGTGGCGATCGCCAGCAGCTTCAAAAATGAAGGTAGGATCTTTGTGCGGGCCCGTTCAACGTCATGGGCTTCGAGCAGCGCCTGCGCGATCTTAAAGGCAACGCCCGCTCCACACAGATGTTTGCACTGGTAGCCGCAGTCCGGCTGGTTGGGGTTGAGAATCGCGAGTGCATGGGGAAGGCGCGCGGCTCCCTCGGAGGAGAGCGCAGGCCCTGTTTGCGGCAGATGATGGTCGGTAATGATCAGGTCCAATCCTAGGCTCTCCGCCCGCTCCGCCGCCGCGAAGGCCCGGATCCCGCTGTCCACGCTGATGACCAGCCGAACGCCTTCTCCAAGCGCCCTTTCGAGAACATCCCCTTGCATCCCATACCCGTCGCGAATGCGATGGGGAAGATGGAAGTGAACCACGCCGCCGAGCAGCTCGAGGGTGGTCTTCAAGAGCACCACAGCCGTGGTGCCGTCCACGTCATAATCGCCGTAGATCAGGATGGGCTCGCGGCTCTTGAGAGCGGCTTGAATGCGGGCAATGGCTTCGGTCATGCCCCGCATCGTGTAAGGGTCGAGCAGATGATCGATCCGCGGATGCAGAAAGCGCGCCGCCTCTTCCGTATCGCGGACGCCACGCTCGACCAGAAGTTCCGCCACGACGAGCGGCAACCCTGCGCTCTGCGCAAGTTCGGAGGCTGCGACTGGATCTGCTTGGGGGAAGATCCAGCGGGAATAGAGGAGAGGGATCGGGTCTGCGCGCTGGGAAGGGTGGGCGAGAGAAACTGCTTGGTTCACCCTTGTTCTTCGTCCGCGTCATCTTCAAAGACGATATCGCTTAGATCTTCGACAGACTCGACTATTTGCTGGTAGCGCTCATACCATTGCGTGGCATTTTCATGCACGAAGACGATGCCCTGGTAGGCAAACCCGAGCTGGATGTAGCCGACTTTGCCGACAAAGTTTACCAGGTATTGCGCCTCTTCAAGCTCCGCCGCATCCTCATCGGGGTAATTCTCATCCCGAATCTGCTCGAGCAGCAATTGCACATCCTCTTTCTCGAGGATGACTTCGCTCATCGTGATAAACGGAGCTCCCGCGAACTTCGCCATTTCGACAAAGTCCTTCCAACTGTCGGGATTGATATCGTCTTCCCACAAGACGGTTGGGAGGTCTTCTGTGACGTAGCCGGGCAGGCGGCGCATTCCATGGCCTTCAATGAATGCCACCATGTCGTCTTTGAGCGAAATCAGGTTGTCTGGACTCATCTTCAAGAACCCTATTGTCGCAGATGATCGAGGTGGCTGGGGACCTTGATTGCCGAAGAAAACAAATTCCGGTGGCAGCCCACAATCCGCTCGCGCGATCTTCTGCCCGCGCTCCCCCGAGGAGGGCGCAGCCACGCCCGGGACGGAGCTCGAAAAGCGCCATAAAATGCGGCGAAGTCCCTTCTCTCCGCGAGCTTATGCCTCCTCTCGCTCGAGGAAACAGCGGTCCGGGATGTGCTATAGTCCGAAGCAGATCAAATGATTTTTTCGCGGGAATACGTCAGTTATCTGGCACGGCAAACAGTCAAGCAGCTGATCGATGCCCAGGTGATCCGCACCGGGAAAGTTGCCGTCGTCAATGAGCGTGTACATTCCGCCATCCTTGAAGAACTCACTCTCGAAGACCGTATCAACGAAGAAGTTCGCGTGATCCTGGATGCCTATCAGGAAGACATGCGCAAGACTGGCGCCAGTTATGCCGAGATGTTCAAAAAAGTCAAAATCGAACTGGCCCGCAAATATAAGGCGGTTCTGTGAGACTCTCTCGCGACAAAGTGAACAAATTGGCGCACGTCGTCGCCGATACCCTCGCCGAGACCCCGGAATGCGAATTTCTCGATGACCGGAACACGGTCCGCCAGGCGGCGCGGACTGCGCTCGAGAAAATTCTGACCGAAGAGATGAAGATCGATCAGGCGGCCCGGCTGAAAATCGCCTCACAGCGCAAGATCATTGTCGAGGGCAGCCAGGAGTGGGACATTCTTTACCGCAAGTATTACAACGACGAGGTAAAGAAGCTGGGCATTTAAATATTAGAGGGTCCGCGCTAAAGCGCTTTACCCTCTTGCTCTGCTCGCCCCTTCCCAGGGCTCGCTCCGCAATTCACCCGCAAATTGTCATCCCGAGCGCAGTCGAGGGATCTGCGGTTTTCTTTCTTTCTCGGTCACAACCCTTGGGTGGCTGTAGAAGGTCAAGAGGTTGTTCCACTCGTAATGGGAGACGGAGCAGGTTTCTGGGCCCGAAGGGCGATGCAAAAGCCGGCGCATAAACCCGCGCCTTGGAAATACTTACGAACGATTTCCACTTTCGCACCGCCCCGGCTACTCCTGCTGGCATCCATTCAGAAAAACGGAACAACGTGTTGAAATTTCACAGGTGCCCCATCTTCGCGCAGCGAGGGTGGGAAACCACTCAAGCCGCTCTCGCTTTCCGTTCCATGCCACGGATTTCCGGCGCGCCAGCAACCACGAATGGCCGCGAAATCGGGGTCCCCGGCACGCTGTGCTTGCTGGGGTGAGAAGCGGTGGCTGCCTGGATGGCAAATCCCTTTGCTATACTTTTCGAGGAGTGCTTCCATCTCAGGCGTGGAGTCCCTTCGCCGGGAAGCTTCCTTCCGCCCGCTCGTGGCGTCATGGTGTAATTGGTTAACACGCCGCCCTCTCAAGGCGGAGAGTTCGGGTTCGATCCCCGATGACGCTACCAGACTACATTCCAGACCGACAATTCCTGAACAACGACACATCCTTACATAGATAGCTATCTATAGCTATCGATAGCTATCTATAAAGATACGGATCTCATCTTTTCATTTCCTTTTCATTTCCGCTTGACATCGTTACCACTACGTCATAGGATCAACCCCATTCCAGCAAGTCTTTTGCACGCAGGGTCTCCCGCTCGCTAAATTCAAAACGCTCATTTTCAATGAATGCGTTTTACGCAGGCGGAGTTCTAGATGTTTTACGCCAATTTATTTGCTTACATTGGCGCTTGGACAAGCTACGACGAAATCGAAAGCCTTGCAATAGGCCGCTCCGATTTCTGGAGGGCCCGGGCTTTTGAATGACCTGAACGGATGCTAAGGATGGGATTCTAAGAAGGAGCAGATCGACACTAGATCGATTCGACCCTTCGTAAAACGGGAAGTTATTGCTGCTGTTTTTGGGAGGAATGAATATTATTATGCAGTCGGCACAGAGTGCTCAGCTCTCCGATAGAGCTGTGTCGGTATATGTAGTTTTCAAGCAAAGTGTTTCTTTCTTGAACGTGATTTCGTCGGCTGTTAAGCGGCGAAAAATACCGCGCCGGTGGTTCAGGCCCTGCAGATTCATCCCGCTTCAGACTTCATTCCACCCATACCCCAAGCGAAATCGAGCCCTGCCTCCAATCGAGAGGGTCTCCCGGCCCTCTGCCGTGTTCTGCCCGACATCGCAAGACATGGCCACCATGCAATTCTCCCGTGGGCCGCTCGAAGTCTTTTGCCCATCTCGTCAAGTAACCTTTACGAATACGAACATTGCACTTTCTTTGGAGGCGGTTCGATGAACCCTAAATGCATTTCAAGTTTTTTCCTGAGAACAGCTTGCTTGTTGCTCTTTGTCGCAGCGTCGTTCCCGTCGCTCCATGCGCAGAACTTCCGTGGAGCAATCAACGGCACCGTGACAGACTCGAGCGGAGCCCTCATTCCGGGAGCGACCGTCCAGATCGTCAATGTCGGGACCAACGCCAGCTACAATCAGGTCAGCACGAGCGCGGGCCAGTATGCCTTCGATGACCTGCCGCTGGGCAGCTATAACCTGACCGTCACGGCCGCGGGGTTCTCGACGCAGACAGTGCAGAATGTTCCGGTCTCCGCCGGCCAGACATACACCCAAGTGATCAAAATGAGTGTTGCCGCGGCCGGTACTACGGTCCAGGTCCAGGCCAATGCGTTGGCGCTCGATACCACCTCCACGGTGCAGGCCAACGATCTTCCCACCGCGACAGTCCAGAATGTGCCGTTAAATGGGCGGGATTTCACGCAGCTGCTCGCCTCGATGCCGGGATATGCCGGAAACCCGCAGGCCGGAGGCGGCTCGGTGAACGGCGCCCGCTCGTCGATGACCAGTTGGCAGATCGAAGGCTCGAACAACAACGATATCTGGTGGAACCTTCCGGCGGCCAACCAGTCCGGCATCTCGTCGATTGCCGGCACGGAGATACCGATCGACGCGATCGATCAAACTTCGGTCGAGACCGCGGGAAATTCCGATAACGGCGGCAATCCGGGCGCCACCGTCAACCTGGTGATCAAGTCAGGAACCAACCAATTGCACGGCACGCTCTACTACTACAACCGCAACGAAGCGCTGGCTGTGCAAAATCCCTTTTCGTCGACCAAGCCCAAACTGCGCGACCAGCAATTCGGCTACTCCGCCGGCGGCCCACTCTGGAAGGACAAGTTCTTCTTCTTCACGACCTATGAAGATCAGAGGTTTGTGATCGGCACCATTCAGGCAGCCACCGAGCCTTCCACGGCCTATCAGACGCTGGCCTTGCAGCAGCTTGCCGCTTACGGCATCCCCGAGAATCCGGTCGCGGTCAATCTGTTGAATGGAGCGGGATCGAACCAGGCCTTATGGCCCTCGTCCGCCCTCACCGGTCCGGCCACTCCGGACAACTACATCAGTCCGGCCGATGAATCCGGTTTCAGCCACAATGGCATCATCAAGCTGGACTACATTTTGACGCAGAACAATAAGCTCTCTTTCAAATGGTATATAGGGCAGGGGACCCAGGTCGCGCCCACGGCTTCCGCTCTGGCGAACTATTTCGAAGTGGGCCCGACGCATATACAAAACTACACCCTGGCCTGGAACACAGCGCTCTCCTCGCGGATGGCCAATCAGCTCACCGCCGGCGTCAACTACTACAACCAGGTATTCTCCGACGCCGACCATGCTCAAAACCCGGTCGCCCTGGGCCTGAACACTGGCGTGACCAATCCGGCGCTGATCGGTTCTCCTAAAATCGAAATTGGCGCTGGCGCGAGCACCTCCGCGTCCGTCGGATTCGACGAACTCGGCGTCACCCCGCCGGAAGGCCGCAACGACATCATCGGCTCCCTGAACGAGGACCTTACATACACCGTGGGCAGACACGAGATGCGGTTTGGCGGCGATTACGTCAACGGGCAAATCGACGACTTTTATCAGAACGGGCAGCGGGGAACCTTCGTCTTTGACGGAACCCAGGGGCCCTGGTCTGGAACTTCGTCAACGGCTTGCGCCGCTCTAAAGACCACAACGCCCACCTCTCACGCCACCCCGGCCGACAGCACGCATATTTATGCTCTCGCCGATTTCCTTGCCGGCTGTTTCGACTCCTCACAAACTCTACAAATCGAGGGCAACCCCAAGCGTCAGGTCTTCGAGCAAAACTTCGCTGTATACGGTCAGGATAGCTATCAGCTGCGGTCCAACCTCAATGTGAACTATGGGCTGCGCTACAGCTACCTCGGGCCCATGCACGACGCGACCAAAGACCTTGCGACCTTTCTACCGGGGGCTCCCAACGGGCTAGCCACTGCTGGGGTCAACATCGCCAACGTATACCCCGGGTATCACGCCGACTGGGGCCCACACGCGGGATTTAGCTGGCAGCCGTTCAAGGATGGGCTGACCGTGGTGCGCGGCGGCTTTGGCATGTCGTATGACTGGGCCAATATTCTCAGTTTTCTGAATGACTCCACGGGGAATGGGGGTCCATTCGGCGTGCAGGACAATCCTGCGGGATCGGCGCCGGTCCAAACCGTCCACCCGACGCTTGGCACCATACCCACTGGAGCCTCTTACGGCGAGGACATCTTTGCCGCCCAGAATGCCGGAGCCAACCCCTGCATCGCGAACCCGAACCTCAGCGGCTGCCCCAGCGTGGCTTTGTTTGGCACCAGTCAGCATCTGCGCCCCGGGTACCTCTATAACTACAATCTCCAAGTGCAGCGGAGCCTGGGAGGCAAAACCATTGCCCAGATAGGATATGTCGGAACCAACGGAAGAGATCTGCGGGCGCTGGTCGACGTCAACCAGGCGGCTCTCGGCAGTCACTCAGCGAACAGTACGCGCCCCTATTTCTCCCAGTATCCCAACTATTCGGTCATCGACGTGGTCGGGCCGTACGCAACCTCCAACTATGACTCGCTCCAGGCGTTGGTCCGCACCTCAGGGTGGCATAACCTTACCGGGCAGCTCACTTATACTTATGCGCACAGCCTGGACGAGAACGACGGCTCCAGTGTCGGCGCGCCGCAGAACAGCCTCTGTTTCAGGTGTGATTACGGCAATGCCGGCGGGGATATTCGCCAGGAGGTTACCGGCTACTTTTTGTATAGCTTGCCAGCCTTCTCCCACTACAAGCTGATCACGAATGGATGGCAACTCAATAGCTTGGCGACATTTCATACCGGGGCGCCGTTTACCATCCATGCCAACTCCGACGAGAGTCTTACCGGTGAAAACGAGGAGCGGGCCAACCCGGTTCCCGGGGTATCCCCATATGCAGGTGTTAACCGCACCCGTGCGAACGACACAGTCAATTGGATGAATCCCGCCGCATATTCCGAACCGGCGCCAGGAACCTTTGGCACCAGCCAAAGAGACGCTTTGCACGGTCCGGCATTTAGGGAATTCGATTTGTCGGTCTTCAAGAACACCAAGGTCACCGAACGCATCACCACGCAGTTCCGCGTGGAAATGTTCAACCTTTTCAACTTCGTGAACCTGACTTCTCCGGGAGATGGCCGCTGCAACGACGGAAGCGCTTGCGCCATCAAGGAGACTGTTGGCGTTGCCAGCGGCGCCCCAGGAATTGGCTCGGGCGAGCCTTTCAACACACAACTCGCGCTTAAGATCATCTTTTAATAGAATCGATTGGGAATAAAATCGATTTCGGCGGATTAGCGTAGTACCTTCCGGAAAGAGAGAGGTAAATTTCGATGGGAGTTTCCAGGCGGGATTTCTTAATGAGGGTAGGCCAGGCCGGCGGCTATAGCGCCGCCTTCATGGCCATGCAAGGCCTCGGCCTGATGGAGGCACATGCGTTTCAATCGTCGGAGATTCAAGCCGCGCCAGGTTCTGGCAAAGGCATTAAGGTAGCCATCCTGGGAGCGGGAATCGCAGGGATGGCGACCGGCTATGAACTGCGAGCGCTTGGCTACGATTGCACCATCATCGAAGCGCGGTCGCGGCCGGGTGGCCGCAACTGGTCGGTTCGCAATGGGTCAGAAGTGAAGCTAGTGGGTGAACCGCTGCAGACCTGTTCCTGGAGCAAAGACTTTTATCAAAACGTCGGTCCAGCGCGTCTGCCCTCCATTCACAAACACATCCTCGCTTATTGTAAAAAGCTAGGCGTCGACCTACAGGTCGAAGTGAACGTGACCACTTCCGAATTTCTAGACAATCCCAATGCGGCCGACACCCAGCCTATGCTGTATCGCCGGGTGCAGAATGACACTCGCGGGCACGTCAGCGAGTTACTCGCCAAATGCATCAATCAGGGCGGGCTCGATCAAGATATTTCAAAGGACGACAAAGATCGGATGCTTAGCTTCCTGCGCGTCTATGGGCAGCTCGATTCAGCGGGCAAGTACACCGGAAGTTCGCGGGCAGGGTATTCGCAGTGGCCGGGAGCCGGCAATGACACCGGCGTTCTGGAGAAGCCGATCGACATGCACACGCTGCTCAACGACAACTTCTGGCAAGGCATGCTCGCTACTGAAGCCTATGACATGCAGGCGACAATGTTCCAGCCGGTAGGCGGGATGGACCGCATCCCGTATGCGTTCGCGAAGTCTCTGGGTCCGATGATCAAGTTCAATTCGCCGATCACCGAGATTCGTAAGACGGCGAAGGGCGTCAAGATCGGCTATACCCAGAATGGCGTTCCCAAGACGATCGAAGCGGATTATTGCATTTGCGCATTGCCGCTCAACATAATGAAGGATATCCCCAACGACTGCAGCGCCCCCTATCAGAAAGTCTTCGCGGAGTGCTCGTATGCGGGGTCTTACAAGCTCGCATGGGAAAGCCGTCGCTTCTGGGAGCAGGACTACAACATCTATGGCGGCCAGGAGTTTATCAGCGATGGACCCAGCCCGATCTGGTTCCCTTCTTGGGGATTCTTTACGGATCGCGGCATCGTGTTGAGCGGATATACAGACGAGTCGCGCTCCGCGTTCGGAAAAATGACGATCGCGGAGAAGAGCGAAGCAAGCCGCCAGTCCATTGAGCGGCTGCATCCCGGACACGGTCATGAACTGGAGAAGCCGATCTACGTGGGCTGGAGTAAGGTTCCCTACAATATGGGCTCGTGGATCAGGAGCTATGGAGGCGGCGAGTCGTCCTTCGGTGGCGGTGGCGGTGGCGGCAATCGCGGCGGCGGCGGCGGTGAAGGTGGCAGGGGTAGCGCAAGCCCCGGCTATGAAACCATCATCAAACCGGATGGAAGGATCATCTTTGCCGGCGATCACTGCACCCACGTCGTAGCCTGGCAGGAGGGAGCGTCGTTAAGCGCCCTGCAAGCCGTGCAGCAGTTGGTCGATATGCACAAAGAGATGGCGTTGGTGGGCGACAAGAAGAGTGTCGCGCGTTCAGCCTAGAGAATTTCCGCGACTGGCGAGAAATGGTGATGTGCAGGCGTTCTTGCATGGAACGCCTGCAGAAGTGAGCTTCTTGACACACCATCGGACTGTAAGGGGGAGATTGCATGATGAAATGGAAGGCGATGTTGATGGCGGCGGCGGTGGCGGCCAGCGTGGGCGCGATGCACGCGCAGGTCGTAACCAAACACATCCAGACCGACAAGTCTGCGATCGCGAGCGGAGTTTGGGCGGGCGACACTTTCTATTTGAGCGGAATTTTAGCTGACCCCACAACTCCGGCGGATCGAGCCAAGGGAACTCCGGCGGTCTACGGCGACACGGCGGCCCAATCGGCCAGTGTCTTTTCGAAGATCCAGTCAGCGTTGCAAGAGCAAGGACTGGGCATGGGGGATGTAGTCCAGATGACCGTATTGCTGGCCGCCGACCCGACGACCGGCAAGATGGACTTCCGCGGAATGCAGTCGGAATTTGTCAAGTATTTTGGAACCAAGGACCAGCCCAACAAGCCGGCGCGAGAGACCTTCCAAGCGGGTGCGTTGGCCGCACAGGGGGCTCTTATAGAAGTCGAGGTCATCGCGGTCAAAAGCAAGTAACATTCATGCAGGCAGAGAGAGGGTCCCGAGCGGCCCTCTTTTTATTGCGCGCTCTACCCCTTGTTCCCGCGTGACGCCGCCAAGTTGCGGCCAAAACAGGTAATTGCCCTTAGGAATTGCACTCCGGGTGATTCGCCATCATGATGGGTAGCAGGAGAAATAAGACGGATTCGGGAATATAGGGGGTGTTGGGTGAAGTCGATTTTCACTTCTTTGCTTGGCTTGTTGGTAGCTGGGTTTGTCTTGAGCCAAGTTTATGCGCAGGCCAATAAGCCTGCCTCAGCTGGTGTTTATACGGCCCAGCAGGCTGAGCGGGGCAAGTCACTCTATCAATCCAAGTGCGCCACGTGTCACAGCGACGATCTGACAGGCGGCGGAACGGCGCCCTCGCTGGCGGGTGATGATTTCATTGCGGGCTGGAGCGGCCAGCCGCTGGCCAACCTGTTCGACACGATTCATACCTCGATGCCAGCCGATCAACCGGGATCGCTCACCATGCCCCAAGCCGCGGACATTGTCTCGTACCTCTTGAGCTTCAACAAATTTCCTCCGGGACAAACCGAACTCTCACCGGACGATGCGGCGTTGAAGCAAATTCTCATCGACAAAGCCCCGGCCGCGCCTAAGAACTAACCCTGAAGTTTCTAAGCGGATGCGACCCTAATGTTTTCGTTGTAGTTACGTTTACGGCGTGGAACGGAATAGGGCCTGTTCGCCCAGGAGTGTGAACAGGCCCTATTCCGTTCGCGTTACGGTAACTGAGAAATGCTCTAGCTATTCCACTCTCGCGGCCGAATACTCGCTCTCGCGGTCGCCGATCTTGACGAAGAAATGCCTGCCGTCGCTTCTGATTTTTATGGGAGTATGCGGCGGTTGCTTATCGAGGACGCTGTGCGCGATCAGGGCACGCGTCAGCAGGCCGCTCTCATCCCTATCCCCCCTGGGAGTGAGGATGTAGATCGCTCCTCCGGACTCGACCGTATATACGATGCTGTATTCCTCGGCGCACGAGCTTGATCCGGTTCTCACGTTCAGCGTGTTCATCGTGGCGTTCGGATTGCGGTAAGAAGCTTCCGTCTTGTCTGTCTTGTCTGTCTTGTCTGTTTGGGCGCTGAAGGAAGCGGACGAGGCGAAGCCTTCAACGCACTGAGTTTGAGAGGGATCTTGGTGGAAGCCTTGGAGTATGCCGTCCTGGTAGGTGTATTGCGACGTCTCGTTCGCCACGGCAGGAGCGGCACAGAGGAGCGTAACAAGGAGCAGGGTTTTCATCATCGGGGCCCGGAGTGTTCAGCTTATGGCTTGAACATCGGCGCCTCGAATAACACGGAAGGCCCAGACCCGGTACGGAAGTCACAGGCCTCGATCGACCGCAAGGAAGCGGATCACAGTTTTCCATTATGGGAATTTAAGACAGCATTTCCCTCACGCAGTGGCGTGTGGCGGGGAGCAGCGATGTGCAGCTATGTGCAGCCTATTTCATGGGTTTCATGGGCTGCGCCGAAGGAGGAGTCATCCCGTTCAGCCGGAGATAGCTCGCCATCTGGGAGTAGTGGTCTTCCAAATCGTCGGTTAGCTCGACGAGTGCTCGCGCGCGCGGCGCCTTCACTCCCCGAAAGAACGTGATTGTGTCGCCGAGCTTGGAATCAGGTAAGTTCGCAAGCACTTGATCGCAGAATGCAAAGGATGCCTTCACCGCGGTAACGAGGGTTTCCTTGGAGTCGGTATCGCTCACCTTCGGTCCCTGCGGCGCTGGGCCGCCTGAAAGAATGGCGCACACGCCATTGTTGGCTTGGGCGACGTGCGAGACAATTTTCGCAAAGGTCCATTGGTCGGCCGTGGGATGGTAGCTCCATTTGTCCGCCGGCATCTCCTCCGCGGCAGCCGTGATGAACTTCGATTGGCGCGTGAAAATCTCCCGGGCGCTCGAGACCACGGGATTCGCCGTTTCTTGTGCCAGTACGGCCAGGGGCGCCATCAACCCGATCATTGCCAGCCAAATCAGTCGTCTCATCATCTCTCCTTAGTTCTGATCATCTTCTCCTAGTTTGATTGTGACTCTGGTTGCGTGTCAATCGCGCTCCAAGCGAAATGCAAAAGGGTGCCCGGCGTTAGCCGGACACCCTTTTGCTTGTTAGCAACTACTGTCTGCTTACGGGGTAGTGGTCCTCCTGCGGCGAGCAGGCGCGGTTCTGGGCTGAACCTTGACCGCGTTCTCATCGACTGCAGTGGTGCCCTGTACGTTGTTGTCGAAGTTCGCACCGGACGGCACCAGGTAGTCTTCCACTTCCTTGTTGCCTTGCGTGCCCGTGCGTACCGTGATCCGGGAAGCATCGATACCCTTCTCCTTCACCAGGTAATCCTTCGTGTTGACCCCGCGTTGTGCCGCCAAGGTTGCGGCATTTCTTTCTGTCGAAGCCGCTTCCCCTACCACCACCGCGGTCGAGTCCGCTTGCTGTTGCAGGTTCAGAGCGACGTCATCCAGGCAAGCCTTGGCCTCGTTGTCGACGCGTGCCGGACGGCGGGTGTCCCGCTCAAAATTGATCGAGCAGAGCTGCTTGACCGTCGGAGCAGGCGGCGGCGGCGGCGGTGCTTCCACGTTGAGCGTGGCCGTCGAGGATGCCGTTTGTCCCTTGTCGTCCTGTACATTGCAAGTGATCGTAATCGGACCGGTTGGCGCACCCGCGGTGTTGACGGTTGCCGAATTGCCCGTGCCGCTGATCTGGCCTGCCGAGGAGCTGTAGGTGTAGGTCAGCGGACGGTTCTGCGGGCTGACGCCTTGCGCGCTCACCGTGGCCGTGCCCCCTGGCTGTACACTCGTCGGATTGACCGAGCAGGCCACTGTCGGCGGCTCAAATTGCTTGACCGTCAGATTCGCCGTGCAATCGGCGAATTGTCCCGGCTTGGTCCCCTCCGAAACGTGTCCAGTCACCGTAAAGCCGCCCGGATTGAGGCTTGCCGTGTCGATGGTTGCGTTCGCGGTGTTGCCCGTGACCGTGGCCCCGTTGGTGGCGATCCAGCTATATGTGGTTGTTCTCTTCGGATTGAGATTGTCCGCCGAACCGGTCACCGTAACCGGATCTCCAGGATAAACAGAGCCCGGATTTACCGTGCAGCTATAGGTCACCGGCGGCGGCGGAGCGATGCTGCCCGCATGCCACAGCAGTCCAGTACTTACACGGGCATTGTTCAGATCGGCCTTGCCACCCGTCGGATACGGTGGTTGCGGCCCAAAATTCACATGGAAAAATTCATAATCGGCTTGGAAGATGCGGAGGCCGAGATGACCGCCAAAGAGAGGTGTGTTGTAGTCCAAACCGCCGCCCGCGGTGATCACCTCACCCCACTTGTAGGGCTCATGCACCGGGCCGCCCAGCCGGACACCTCCTCCCTCGCCATGGATAAACGGTATGATCTGATTCATCGGATAGCGCCCTACCACCCCTCCCTGGAGGGTACTGGCTCCGTCGTTGTTTCCAGACGGGTGGTTGGCATACTCAGCCTGCAAACCTACATAGCGATCGAAGAAGTAGGTGGCGCTGCCGATCGCTCCTACATTGATCGCTGAGTAAGACACAGGCCCCGGCACCCCGATGTTGCTGCCAAAGGGAACAGTCAGCGAGCCATGGGGACCCAGATAAGAGTAGCCCGCAAAGAAGTCCATTCGCGAGGCTGGCGCATCCGGAACCGCGGCCGGCTTGCTGGCTGCACTCGACGAATTCTGAGCGAACAGACTCGTGGCGGTGACTCCTACGACTCCCGCTACAAGGAGCGCTCCGCTGAGTGCACACAAGGGACGAAACCGCTTGGTTCGGTCCTTCGTAACCTCATCTTGAAAAGTCATCCATTTCCTCCAAAATCTAACTTTAGAAAGCTACACAATTAGTTTTCATCACGCTTGAATCGCCCAGGTTCACAGCCGTCACGGGCCGCCCGAATCCTCAATATTCATCGCTTTCCTTCATCGTACCTTTGCCGGTGTCAATTATAGATCACTGAATGCAATGAGGTTAATGACTCTCTGAGTTCCCTCGCCTCGAATATCTCGAATTCTAGTACTCTTGCAGGACCTCCAAGCTGGATGTGAGCAGCCGACGCATCATGGACCTAAGGTCGCCAGGCGGCAGGATTTTTTAAGCGGCGCCACTGATTTTTTTAAGCGGCGCCATTACGGAGCCCGCATCAATGCTCTTCACTCGGGAACGTCCTAATCGGAAGCGGAACCAATCGGGGATGGGACTGATTTCTGAAGTCGCTCTATTCATGCACCGTATTTAATTCTGTTCGATAAAAAGCAAACTTAAAGTAAAAAATGCGCGAGGGGCGACGCTTTCGAGGGTGCCGCGATTCCGCTGTGACGCGCCAGACATGACACAATAGTCATGTTAGATGCTTGGATGCGAAGGGTGGCTCTGATGAATACCTTTAAGACTGCATTTCTGCTGACGGCCCTCTCTCTTTTCCTCATCTTGCTCGGCGGCCGGTTCGGTGGCCGCGATGGAATGGTGCTCGCCTTTTTCATCGCCGCGGCGATGAACTTTTTCAGCTATTTCTATTCCGACAAGCTGGCGCTCGCCATGTATCGCGCCCAGCCCGTCACGCGGGAGCAGCTGCCCCGGGTCTACGCGGTCGTCGAACGCATGACCCAGCGGCTGGGCCTGCCGATGCCTAAGATTTACGTCATTCCCACTGAATCTCCCAACGCCTTCGCCACCGGACGCAATCCGAAGCATGCTTCGGTCGCGGTCACGCAGGGTATCCTCGATCTCCTCAATGACGAGGAACTCGAGGGGGTGCTCGCTCATGAACTGGGCCATGTCAAGAATCGCGACATCCTGACCAGCTCAATCGCCGCGACCTTGGCTGGCGCGATTACGCTATTGGCTCGGATGGGATGGTGGGCGAGTCTGTTCGGCGGCTACGGTGGCGGGAGCGACGATCGCGATCGGGGCGGCGGCATGAGCGGCCTCCTCATGCTCATTCTTGCCCCGATTGCCGCCACTTTGATCCAATTGGCCGTCTCGCGCTCTCGCGAGTTTGAAGCCGACGCCACTGGCGCGCATATCACCGGCAACCCCTACGCGTTGGCCAGCGCGCTCCAAAAGCTCGATGGTTATTCCAAGCGCCTGCCCATGCAGGCTTCGCCCTCAACCGCGCACTTGTTTATCGTCGCGCCTCTGCTCAGCGGAGCCAGTTTCGCCAACCTGTTCTCCACTCATCCCCCGATCGCCAAGCGGATTGAGAGGCTCATCGGCCGGCCCACAGTCAACTAGCCTGCATTTCTCACCAGGTGTCGTCGCGAGGCGGGGGAGAAGACCGTGGATACAAGGCGTCCGACGGTCGGCGCGCGCAGGCGTGCTTGAACAGTATGTTGAGCACAGCGGCCGAGCGCCACGCAGTAGACACGGCCTTATCGGCCGCCGCAGTAGATAGCTGGTGAGAAATGCAGGCTAGAGCCTATTCTTAACTTCTAGGACGGCACGGAAGCGCCAACGAAGATGCGAACACTCTTTCACTCTCTCGTCTACCTTGCTCTCGGCATATGGGTCGGAGCTCTAGTCTTCTTTGGCGCGGCAGTCGCTCCCATTGCGTTCACCGATCTTCCGCCCCTCTTCTCGAATTCGGCGCTAGGGGTCCACGCGGCGGGGGTCGTCGTTGGCGGCTCGCTTATCCGTCTGCACTGGATGGGGATCCTTTGCGGCATCGCCGTTCTGGTACTCCTTCTGTTGGGCAGCCCGCACTTCCGCAACATTGCTCCGCAGATCGCATTAGTGGTTGTGATGTTGGCCCTCACCGCCTACTCGCAGTTTTCCATCATTCCGCGCATGGACACGGCCCGCGACTCTGTCGGAGGCAACATCGAGGCCGTTGCCGCCGACAATCCCGGCCGCCAGATCTTCGATCGTCTGCATGTGTTGTCGGTTCGGGTGGAAGGGGTGGTTCTGCTTTGCGGCATCGCCGCGTTCGCGGCCACGGCGCATCTTGCCCGGAGAGAACCGTAATGGAAGCATTTTCCGGGATCGCGTACTGTACCCGGGATCGCGCACCCCGGATCGCGTACTAAAGATCGCCTAATGGGCCTCTTCCTCTTTCCGGACTAATCTTGAAAATGCTCAGCCTGTGCACCGCCTTCGAGCCTTTCGCCAAATGTCCGCCTTTGCCATCTCGCTCCTCCTCGGTCTCGTAGCGGCTTTGGCCGACGTGCTCGGCGGCCTCATTCTTGTCCGCGCGAATTGGCCGCGGACGTATCTTCGCTACTTCGTGGCGCTGGGCGCCGGCTTCATGCTTGCTGCCGCTTTTCTGGAAATGATTCCGGAGAGCTACCGGCTCTCCTTCCGTTGGACCCCGATGCTAGTCTTCGGCGGCTATTGCGTCATTCATCTGCTTGAGCACACCATCACGCCGCACTTCCACTTCGGGGAAGAGACGCATAGCGATGAATTTCTTTCGAGAGCAACCGGCAATTCGGTGGTCGGCGGCCTGGCCGTACATTCGCTCTTCGACGGAGTGGCCATCGCATCCGGTTTTGTGCTCTCCGACTGGCTCGGGTGGGTCATCTTCATCGCCATCTTCCTGCACAAAATGCCGGAGGGATTTACCGTTGCCTCGGTGATGCTGGCGAGCGGCCGCAGCCGCGCCGCCGCGCTCGTTTCCGCCATTGTCGTCGCGTCCGCCACACTCGCCGGCATCTTAGTCATCAACTGGCTGCCCGGCTGGGTGCGCGCCGGCCTGCCGATCTCCGCCGGCGTGGCCATTTATGTTGCCGCCACCGACCTCGTTCCCGAGGTCAACCGCGAGCCCGGCATTGGCATGGCTCTGGTCTTCTTTGGCGGCGTCGCGCTCTTCCTGTTCTTTGAGTTCTTAGCTCACGGACTGCTCCCTTCCGCGCGATGAATAGGCCTGCGCGCCGGTCTAGCCTGCATTTCTCACCCGCCGCGGTAGATAGCTGGTGAGAAATGCAGGCTGCGGCCGCGGTTGCGGGAGAAATGCTCTAATCTCTTGAGAGACCAGTTTCCTAGATGAAGATCATCGTCTTTGGCGCCAGCGGGAATACAGGAAGGGAAATCGTCAGCCGGGCTCTCGCCCAGGGCCACTCGGTCACCGCCTTCGCTCGCCATCCGAAAGTGCTAGAGGGTATTGCTCACCTTCGTACCGTCCAGGGAGATGCGCTCGATCCGGTCGCGGTAGCGGAGGCGATCGGCGGTCATCGAGCTGTGCTCTCCGCGCTTGGGGCGCGCGACTTGAAAAAAACACGTTTGCTTGCTCAAGCGCTGCCCAACATCCTTGACGGCATGCGGTATCACGATGTCACGCGTCTGGTTGTGCTCGGCGCCGCCGGGGCGCAACCCGATTACGGCAAATATCAGAATGCTCTTACGAACATGATTTTCTGGATGGCCAAGACGACATTTCTGAGGCATCCCTTCGCCGATCAGAAGGCGCAAGAGCGGATGCTCGCCTCGAGTGAGATCGATTACACCATTGTCCGGGCGCCGCGCCTTACCGATGACCCTTTCACCGGCAAATACCGTGTCTTGCCCGACGCGCTTCCCCCAGGAGCCTTGCGCATCGCGCGCGCCGATGTCGCCGACTTCATGCTCCTGCAGCTTACCGATCCGCGTTTCCACCGCCAGGGGCCTTACGTCGGCAGCTGAAGGTGTGAGCATTAGAGGCTGTTATTAACTTTCGCACGGCCGGCGTTGCGAAGGAAAATCGGGCCAGACGAAGCCGAGCCCGAAGGCTGTGGCGGGTCCACCGTCGAGGGCGAGAATGAAGTATGGCCCGATTTGCCCCGCAACCCGCAGGGCTGGGGCCCATTTTCCCGATTTCGTCGTCGCTCGTCGCTCGCAGACACCCGGTATGCGTCGCTCCTCGTTCCTCGAACTGAGAAAAATGGGCTCCCAGCGCCCGTCGTGGGAAAGTTAATAACAGCCTCTAATGTCCCGCGGAATCGGCCGGCGGTTTGTAGCTCTTGGGCGGCTTGCGCATGATAAAGGGAAATGGCACCAGCACCGCTGCCATCAAGCTCAATACAAAAAATGCATTCTGGTAGCTCAGCATCGACGATTGCCGCAGCAATTGCTGGTAGACGCGCCCAAAGGCGGCGTCGGCGGCCTGTGCCCCGCCTTGACCTGTCGCCATGAGCGCGCTCTTGGTCTGCGCCAGATAGTTCTCATAGGCGGGGCTCCCGGCAGTCATGTTTGCCACCAAGGCCATTTGATGGGTCTGCTGGGTACGGACCAGGAAGGTCGTCAAGAGAGCCGTACCGATGCTGCCTCCGAGGTTGCGGGCAAAGTTCGAGAAGCTTGAGATCTGATTGTTCTTGCCCTGGGGAACGCCGACATAATTCAGAGTGGAGATAGGGATAAAGATGAACGACAGACCCAGCACCTGGTAGACGCGCCACATGGCGATGCTGCCGAACGCCACGTTCAGATCGAGCCGGGTCATGTTGTAGAGGGCGAGCGCCGTTGCCAGAAATCCGATCGAAACCATCAGTCGGGGATCCATCCGCGACACCAGACGTCCGGCGATGGGCATCATCACCATCAGGACAACCGCTCCCACCGACAGTGCCATGCCTGCGCGCTCCGCCGTATAACCGATCAATCCCTGGAGAAACTGCGGGATCAGGACGGTGGTGCTGAACAGCACCATGCCCAGTATGAACTGGAAGCCTACCGCCGTGCCGAAGTTCCTGTTCTTCAAAAGCCTCACATCGACAATTGGATCCTGATGGCGCCACTCCCACCAGACAAAGAACACCAGGCAGGCAACGGCGAAGACAAAGGTGCTCGTAATCGTACGGTCGCCGAACCAATCCTTCTCCTGGCCCTTGTCCAGTACAAACTCCAGGCACCCGACCCCGACGGCCACCAGGCCCAGGCCCATCGTATCGATTGGCTTGCGCTCGGCTCGCTTTCGCTTGAGGTAGGGGGGATCTTCGACCATCCTGTTGCTCAGAAAGAGAGAAAGGAGGCCGACTGGCAGGTTGATAAAAAAGATCCAATGCCAGTTGAAGTTGTCGGTGATCCAACCGCCCAGCGTGGGGCCGATCGCCGGAGCCGCCACCACCGCCATGCCATATAAGGCAAAGGCTTGCCCCCGCTGCTCCGTGAGGAAGGTATCGGCCAGGATCGCCTGTTCGCTCGGCGCCAGACCGCCTCCGCCCAAGCCTTGCAGGACGCGCGCGAAAATCAAGATAGGCAGCGAGGGCGCCAGCCCGCAGAGCAGCGAGCAGACGGTGAACAGTGCTACACACGTCATGTAGAAGCGCTTGCGGCCGAAACGGTCCGAGATCCAGCCGGAGATGGGCAGCACGACCGCGCTCGCCACCAGATAGCTGGTCAAAACCCAGGTTGCCTCTTCCTGGCTCGCTCCTAGGGATCCGGCAATGTGGGGCAGCGAAACATTGGCGATCGAGGTGTCCAGCACCTCCATGAATGTCGCCAGCGTCACCGTCAGTGCGATCAGCCACGGATTATGTTTCGGATGCCAGCCCTCGACCGACGAGAGGTGTACCCGTTTGGGCGCTGCTGACTGCGGTAGAGTTCCCGTGGCCACGGTATAGAGTCGTTGCCGCCTGTTTTTTATTTGGGTGTTGCCGTCTATTGTACTCAGGGACTCTCTTAACACGATTCAGGCGGTGGGCGCCGGGAGCGAATTTTTTTCGAGGGCCTGCGAACACGATTGGGATGTCCGCCTCGATGGTGTTAACAGGCCCTACTTCTCTACTCGACCTCTTGCTTGGCCTTATAGCCGTCGCGTGTGATTACGTCGTATTTCAAGGGGTGGTGTTTCTCATCCTGCATCTTCAGCGGATGACCTTCGTTGTCCACCAGCTCGACGCGAACCTTCCGGTAGCTGCCATCCTGTTTTGCATTGGTTGGCGTGTAGCTCAGAACGTATTTGTTGCGAATCGAGTCGTTGATGGCATGGAAGATGTCGGGCATCTCCCCCTCGAAGCGAGGGAAGAACGACATGCCCCCCGTCATCCGCGCGAAAGTCGACATTTGGTTGTCGGCCTGCAGGTAGTCAATCTCGTGCGCTCCGAACATGCCCCCGCGTGCATTTCCCGTAAGGCGGGCCTGTTGGCCTGTACCGATCGAGAAAATCGTGACATTCGGCGTTGACTTGACCTTGGCCAGGATCTGATCGAGGTTGACCTTGCTCATGGAATCGAGGCCGGACCCGATCAACACGACATACTTTTGGCCCTCGACGCGCGTCAGGCGGTCGAGCGTCGAATAGAGCGCGTCGAAAAGGTTGGTCTCCTGCCAGGTGGGCATCCGCAAGCTATCCAGCGACTCGTAGACGACTCGCTTGTCCTTCGTAAAGTCGGTCAGGATCTCGGTGTGCATATCGTAGGTTATGACCGCGATGTAATCGTCCGGCTGCAGCTGCTGGGCAAAGATCAAGGCTGCGTCGCGCATGTCATAAATGAACCGGTAATTGGTGGCCGCGAACTCGCACAGCAGCACGGCCGTGATCGGAGCTTTGGCGCGTCCAAAGGTATTTACCTTTTGCTCCACGCCATCCTCGTAGACACGGAAGTTATCCTGCTGCAGGTTGGGGACGAACTCGTGCGTTTTCTCGAGATTCACGCCCACATCCAAAGTCACGACCGGGACATCGACGCGCATTGAAAAATTGCCCAGGGCGGGCGGATTTTTCACCGGCGGCGGCGGTGGAGGGGGGGCTTCCTGTTCTTTTTCCTTCTCGGATTTCTTGGGGATGGCGATCGAGCCATTGTCGCCCGCTGGGCCGCCCGCATCCGGACCTGTCTGATCCTGCGGCTGGTCCTGCCCGGTGGTTTTCGCGGGCGCCCCCGCTTGTGCTGGCTGATTTTGCCCGGCTGAAGCAGTTTGAGCGGGGCTCCATCCGCCTGCCGCAGCCACGAGCGCCAGAACTGCCAAGGGCGCCAGGGCGGCAAGAAGGAGGCGTCGCGGCCCCTTGTCCCAAACTCCTTCTCTCCAATTTCGAAGAAGAGCAGAATTCAATCTATACTTCATCTTGTACCTCTCTGCTGGCTGAAATCGTGCGCTCTATGCTCGAATCGTCGAAACGGCTACTCTATGGACGTGCGTAACTTTGCTCTGGCAACTCGATTTTGCACCTTGAGCGCGGTTTTTTTCGTATCGGCCGCGCTGACCGCCCAGCTCCGGCAGCCGGTTCCGGCGCCTTCTCTTCCATCTGGTGCTTCATCCGCGGCTCCTTCCACACCTCCGCCTTCGGTCGCGGCCGGGGTCTTTCCTTTGTCCGAGGTGCACCGCGGTCTTCATGGCGTGGCCTACACAGTCTTCGAAGGCACAAAACCCGAGCCCATGAACCTTGAAATCCTGGGCGTCTTAAAGAATGCTTTGGGTCCTCATCAAGACATGATTCTCGCCCGCTTGGAGGGCGCTAAACCAGAGTACACCGGAGTCGTTGCCGGCATGAGCGGCAGTCCCGTCTATGTGGATGGCAAATTGCTCGGGGCGCTTTCCTACAGAATCGGAGAATTCAGCAAGGAGCCCATCGCCGGCATCACGCCCATTGCCGAGATGCTCGACGTGAGCAAGCAGTCGGCGCCCTTGGCCGCGGCCCGGCTGGAGGACGCGCGCGCCGCCACGGGAAGCAACCCCGCGCTGGCCTCCCTGACCGGGCAGGAGACGCAGGTTCCTTCGATCACCGCCACTTCCGCCGGCTCCGAGATTCATCCCATCGAAACGCCGCTGGTCTTCTCCGGGTTCAGCCCCGAGGCAGTCCGGCTCTTTGGTGACCGTTTCCGCATCGGGGGGCTCACGCCGGTAGCCGGCCTGGGGGGTTCGGGCGCGGCGGATACGACGCGCCTTCAGGCAAGGAGCAGGGCATCTCCGCTCCGCTCGAGCCCGGTTCTGCCGTAAGCGCCTTGTTGGTCAAAGGCGACATGGAGATCTCCGCCACCTGCACCGTCACTTACGTCGACCCGCATCGGGTGCTGGCCTGCGGCCACCCCATCACCCAATTCGGGGATATCTCCGTGCCGATGGCCAAGGCCGAGGTGGTGGCTACGCTGGCATCGCCGATGAATGCCTTCAAAATTATCAATACCGCCCAGACCATCGGAGCCTTTACGGAAGATCGCGCCTCGGCTATTTCTGGAGTTCTAGGCGAATCCGCCCAGATGATTCCGCTCAACATCCACCTCCACGACGGCTCCCAAGAGCACACCATCCACCTCCAGGTCGTCGATAATCCCGACATTACCCCCGGAGCGATCATGGTTTCGCTCTATCAGTCGCTGATGCAGAGCAACAACTACGGCGTGGAATTGACCTACGCGCTGCGCGGCACCGTCACCGTCGACGGCTATCCCGATCTGCACCTCTCTTCGCTGGCCGCGCCCTCCGACGAGGTCCCCGCTGCGGTCCGCGCGGCTCTCACCCTGGGCCAGAACTTCATCAAGATTTACGGCAACTCCGCGCGCGTGCGCCGTGTCCACTCGATCGAGTTGGATATAGATACATTGGCCGGGCATCGCAGCATCGAACTCCAGACGGCGCATGCTACCGTGCCTTCGGCCCACGCCGGAGACACCGTCTTGATCGAGGCCACCCTGCAGCCGTTTCATGGTGAAACCAGGAACCTTCGAATTCCGATCCATCTGCCGCAAACGCTCGGCGCCGGGCCGGTGCGCATTCTCGTCAGCGATGGAGAGACGCTGGACCGGCTGACCAGCGACAATCCGGCGGTCGAAGATCGTTCCGGTCTGGCGGATGTGATTCACCAGCTCAACTCCGCGCATGCAAACGACCGGCTCTATGTCAGTCTCTTGCTCCCCGATGTGCAGGCCGTGGTCGACGGCCGCACTCTCCCTCGCTCCCCATCTCCATGGCCAACGTTCTCGCTCCCCTGCGGGACAACCGCGAAATGTCACTCAACGGCGAGTCGGTTGTTCCGGTAACATCTATCCCAGTCGACGCAATGCTGAGCGGGCAGCAGGTCGTTTCTCTCAATATCGAGTAAACCATCCCGCCATTGCCAAGGGCGAACGATTATGGCCGTGATCCAAGGATTCGCCACGCATGCAGCGGGCGCCGAGCTTCTGCCTTACAAGTACGAACCCGGCGATCTCAAGCAGCATGACGTGGAGATTGCCATCTCCCATTGCGGCGTCTGCCGCAGCGACATTCATTTGATCGACAACGATTGGGGCATCAGCCAATACCCGTTCATTCCCGGCCACGAAATCATCGGCAGAGTCACCGTTACCGGGAGCGCGGTCCTCGGCCTGAACACCGGTGATCGAGTCGGAGCGGGCTGGCAGGCCAACTGCTGCGGGCATTGCGAGTGGTGCCTGCAAGGCGCCGAGAACCTTTGCGCCGACAGTCAGGGTACTTGCGTTCATCGCCACGGCGGATATGCCGATCGCGTCCGCGTCAACCATCGCTTCGTCGTTCCCATACCCGAAGGGGTTGACAGCGAGCGGGCCGCTCCACTTCTCTGCGGCGGAATCACCGTCTACAACCCGATTCGCACTTACGGCGTCAACCCGTCCTCGCGCGTCGGAGTCGTTGGCATCGGCGGACTGGGACACCTTGCCCTGCAGTTTGCCCATGCCTTTGGAGCGGAAGTTACCGCCTTCTCCACCTCCCCGGCCAAAGAGGCTGAGTCGCGATCCCTCGGCGCGCACCAGTTCGTGAACACGCGCGAAACCAAAATGCTCAGGAAGCTTGCCGGCTACTTCGATTTCATTCTGTCCACCGTCGGACACGATCAGGATTGGAACGCCTATCTCGCCGCTTTGCGTCCCCGGGGGATTCTTTGCTTCGTCGGGGTGCCTCCGGCCAACTTATCCATTTCCGCGCTTCCCTTGGTCTCGGGGCAAAAGATCATTACCGGCAACCCCATCGGCAGCCCGCGCATGTTGACCGAAATGCTGGATGTCGCCGCGCGCCACAAGGTCCAGGCCATCACCGAGACCTTCGCCCTTTCCCGGGTGAACGATGCGGTCGAGAAGGTAAAGAAGAATCAGGTGCGCTATCGTGCTGTGCTTACGACCTAATATTCGAGGGCTTCGCGGTGAAACCGCTCTCGCCCTCTTGCTTTGCTCGCCCCTTCCCAGGGCTCGCTCCGCAATTCACCCTTTTCCTAATATTTCAGGCCCGCGCTAAAGCGCTTCGCCCTCTTCCATCTGTACCGCTTTTGCGCCGAAGGCGCGTGTGCCCGTGCGGTCAACACCTTCGCGGTGAAACCGCTCTCGCCCTCTTGCTGGTGAACCCGATCCCAGGGGCTCGCTCCGCAATTCACCCTTTACTCATTTGGGTTTTGGCGGCGAAGCCGCGCCCCGCCGTCCGCGCAGGACCTTGCTTTCCGTTCAATACCGCCGATGTCGGGGCGCAGAGCAACCACGAATGGCGCAAAGCGCGTGTGCCCGGACGGCGAGTCCCTAGTAGACTATTTTCAGCATGATGCGCAGGATCCTTTTCGCAACCTGGTTGATCGTTCTTCTATCTCCGCACTTTCTTATCGCCCAGGGCACCAAGCTCTGGCTTCAATCCCGCTACGACGAGTTTGAAAAAGGCCAGCCGCAGAGTGTAGCCATCGCGAGCGATGGGTACCTGGAAGTAGCACCAGAGCTGCGATCCGTGCTACTGACTCCATCGACGTACGTCTGGTCGGTCGCCTCCGACAGTCACGGTAACGCATATCTGGCCACAGGCTCACCGGCCACCGTGCTCAAGGTCTCTCCCGATGGTGTTTCGACCAAGCTCTTTTCGACCAAGGATCTCTCTGTCCAAGCGGTTCAGGTTGGCGCCGATGGATCGGTCTACGCCGCCACGCTTCCCAGTGGCAAGGTCTACCGCATCCGGTCGGGCCAGACGAATCTCGATGACAGCACCGCTGCTGTTGTCTTCGATCCCACGGCGCTTTCCACCAAGACGGAGGACCAGCCCAAATATATTTGGGCATTGGCGTTTGACGCGCAAGGAGCGCTCTATATCGCGACGGGCGGCCCTGCCGCCATCTATCGCGTGCGGGTGGCTGCGGCGGCCAGTGCCAAGCCGGAGCTCTTCTTTTCGAGCGACGAGGAGCACATTCGTTGCCTGCTCTTTCTTCCCAATGGCGATCTCATCGCGGGCAGCGACGGCAGCGGGTTAGTCTACAAAATCGACAAGGACGGGAAGGGAATCGTGCTCTACGACGCCCCGAAGCGGGAAGTCACCGCGCTGGCCGCGTCCCCGAACGGTCAACTTTATGTAGCCACGGTGGGAGAAAAGGCGAAGAGCACCCTGCCGCCCCTGCCGATTACCGCGAGATCTGGCGGCGTCACGGCAACCATCACGATCGTGACTCCCGGTTCGGTGCAGGCTTCGAACAACAACTCCGTCGTCCCCGAGGGCTCGGAGGTCGATGAGTTGAACGCGCAAGGAGCGCCCCGCAAGCTTTGGGCATCCTCCGATGTTGTCTACGGGCTGCATGCGACTCCGCAAGGCCTGCTCGTCGCCACCGGCAACCAGGGCAAGATCTATCGCGTCCAGGAGGACGGCTCTTATGCAGATCTGGCGCACGCCGCCGCCGGTCAAGCGACCGCCTTTGTGGATGCGCCCGGCGGGGTCTATGTCACCACCGGCAACACCGGCAGGTTGTACAAGCTGCCCGCCGAGGCGGCGGCGACCGGCACCTATCTGAGTGACGTCTTCGATGCCGGCTTCTTTTCGACGTGGGGACGAGCGGAGATCGACGCGAACAACGGTAGCGCCGCTCCATCGTCTTTCGACCTCTTCGCTCGCACCGGCAACATCGAGAACCCGGAGAGGAATTGGAGCGAGTGGCAAAAGGTGACGTCCAACAGTCCTACCGTCGGCGCACCCGCGGCGCGTTTCATTCAATGGAAAGTTGTGCTTCGCCCCGGCGCTCGTATCGCCTCGATCGGCATCGACTATCTTCCCGTCAACGTTGCCCCGGTGGTCGACGAGGTCGCCGTCCAGCCGGGCGCGAGGGTAAATGAGGCAGCAGTGCAACCGCAGCAGCCGCAGACGGTCATCATCAGCCTGCCCTCCGCTCAAGGCGGCTCAAGCTTTAATCAGGATTCAAATACGGCGCCGCTCGCGGGGTTCAAGGACCGCACGGCCGTCACGGTGCGCTGGTCCGCGCACGATGACAACGGCGATGAGCTGCTTTTTGATGTTTACATCCGCGGAGACGACGAGAAGGACTGGAAGCTGCTTCGTGCGCGGGTCAAGCAGCACTATTTCTCCTTCGATTCTTCCCTCCTGCCCGATGGAGGCTACCGGGTGAAGGTTTCTGCCAGCGACGCCCCCTCGCACCCTCCGGGCGAACAGTTGACCGGCAGCAAGGAGAGTGCCAACTTCGTTATCGATACCACCTCGCCCGTAGTCTCCGGTCTCCAGGCTAAACTCGAAGCCGGCAAGCTCCACGCCACTTTCCAGGCGGCTGATGCCACCTCCCCCATTGACCGCGCCGAGTATTCCGTCGATGCCGGCCAGTGGCAATACCTCGAACCCGTGGGAAAGCTCTCGGACTCTCTGACAGAGCATTATGACTTCATGATTCCCTTGCCCTCCCGGCCGGCGGATGCTGCGGGAGACGCTGTCGCCGATCCGGCCGAACACATCGTTACCGTCCGCGTCTACGACCGCTATGACAATGTGGGCGTCGCCAAGTCTCTCGTTCACTAGATCGCAACTATGCGTCTCGAACTCTTCGTAGCCGCGCGTTACCTCAGAGCAAAGCGCCGGCAAGCGGTAGTCGGCATCATCACCACCATCTCGGTGCTCGGGGTGGCCGCCGGCGTCGCTTCTTTGATCATCGCTCTCGCCATCACCAACGGCATGCGCCGCGACTTGCAGGACCGTCTGCTCGGCTCGACGGCTCATGTCGAGCTCGAGCGCGTGGCCAGCGACGGCATTCGGGAGTGGCGTCCGCTGCTCGATCGAGTGAGCCGTCTTCCTCACGTGAAGGCCGCCTCACCCGGCCTCTATGAAGAGGTTCTCGTCTCTCGTGGCGCGCGGTCCGAGGGCGCGCTGATCGAGGGCATCGTACCCGCGGATGAAGCGAAGGTCAGCGATCTGCTCTCGACCGTGACCGAGGGGAGCGTCGCTCCGCTCGACCCGTCTGCGCAAGATGCTTTCCCCGCCACCTTCGACTCCTCGGCCGGGGCGGACCGGAATCGGGCGGTTCCTCCCCTCGTGATTGGTTTCGACCTTGCGAACTCGCTCGATGCCAAGGTCGGCTCTACCGTCCTTGTGACCAGTCCTCAAGGAGAACTGACTCCGCTCGGACTTGTCCCCAAATTCCAGCGTTTTGAGGTTGTCGGCATCTTCCACTCCGGCTTCTATCAATATGACTCGAGCATGGGCTTCCTCCGCCTGGCCGACGCGCAGCGGCTCTTCGGGGAACCCGACGTCATCTCCGTCATCTCCTTTAAGGTCGATGACCTTTATCGCGCCGCCCAGATCGGTCACGAGATCGAACTGGCCGCGGGCCCCGGTTTTCTTACCACCAACTGGATGGAACAGAATCGGGAGCTCTTCCGCGCGCTTCAACTTGAACAGATCGTGACCTTCATCGTCATCGCGCTCATCGTCTGTGTCGCCGCTCTCAATATCCTCACCGCCCTAACCATGATGGTGATGGAAAAGACGCGGGATATCGCCGTGATGATGTCCTTTGGGGTCCAACCCGGCCAAGTGCGCAAGATCTTTCTCCTGCAGGGTCTGCTGATCGGGTTCAGCGGCACTTTGCTCGGACTGGTGGCCGGGTATTTTCTCTCTTGGGCAGGAGGGCATTATCGCTTCATTCACCTCTCTGCCGAGGTTTATTCGATCGATTACCTGCCGTTCGCGGCTCGATGGACGGACGGGGTCATCGTCGCCGCCCTGTCGATTGGCGTCTCCCTGCTTGCAACCCTCTATCCTTCGAGCTCCGCGGCAAAGATTCTGCCTGCCGAGGCCCTGCGCTACGAATAGGATTTGCCATCCAGGCAGACGCGCCTGACGGCGCCATTCGTTGTTGCCGGCTCGCCTCAGCATCTGCGGTAGTGGTTTCTTCTCTGTCCCCGTCACGGTCCTCGGGTGCCCCATCCTTGACGAAGTCAAGGGTGGGATTCCACTGCTGAAGAGTCCCTCTCCTATTGCAGGGCTACGCGCTAAAGCGCTTTGCCCTCTTGCTCTGCTCGCGCCTTCCCAGCGTTCGCTCCGCAATTCACCCCTTTACATCTATTGCAGGGCCCGCGCTAAAGCGCTTTGCCCTCCAAACTTGTCATCCCGAGGGAAGTCGAGGGATCTGCGATTTTCTTTCATTGCTGAAGAATCCCTCGCTTTCCCGTTCCACACCACGGATGTCGGGGCGCAGAGCAACCACGAATGGCTGCGAAGCGGCGCCCGCCTGGATGGCAAATCCTGCAAGATGTATCGGAAAGCCCCGCTCCTGCATCCAAACAGGGGGAGGGACAGTACCTTTCGCGAACCCCGCTGTAGGAACTCTCTTCCTTTTCACGCTGCGGGGGTGATAGAGGTAGATATGCAGACGGGTGCAGCTACCGGCGACACGGCCGATCACGCTTCGGCAACGTATCCTTCAGGGATTAGCGCGACAGATGAGACGCCTCCCCCGCTGCTCAAAGTAAAAGGCTTACGCAAGGAGTATGTCACTGGCCGGGGCACGCTGGTGCTCTTTGACGACATCTCCTTCCAGGTGAATAGCGGGGATCTGGTGGCCATCGTGGGCCAATCCGGCGCTGGAAAAAGCACCCTTTTGCACATGTTGGGCGCTCTTGATACCCCTTCGCGCGGTGACGTATACTTTGCGTCAACCCTTTTGAGTACTTTGTCAATCAGGCAGGCCGCCGACTTTCGCAATCGTCAAGTCGGCTATGTGTGGCAGTTTCACTATCTCCTGCCCGAGTTTACTGCCGTCGAGAATGTGGCTCTACCGCTTCTCGCTCGGGGAGAGTCTAAGAGGAAAGCGTTGGCGGAAGCCGGGGAGCGGCTCTCCGACGTAGGAATGGAGGATCGGGCGGACCATCGGGCAGGTGAGCTTTCGGGGGGCGAACAGCAGCGGGTTTCGATAGCTCGGGCTCTGGTCACTCAGCCCCAATTGCTTCTGGCCGATGAGCCAACCGGGGATTTGGATACGGGTACGGCAGACGCGGTTTTCAGCCTGATTGAACGGCTGCATACAAGTTGCGGCCTGACTTCGATTCTGGTCACCCACAATCTGGCCCTGGCCCGCCGCTGCATGCGGGTTCTGCGTCTGGCTCATGGGCGGGTCGAAGAGGTGTCCCCACAGGCGGTCTAAGTGGGGGTAAAACGTCAACGCTGTTGGATGGAGTACGACCGGCCCGACGCCCGATTCTGGGGGGTGGTCCGGGAATCTGGATGGACGGTGCGGTTCAAGGGCCCCGTAAGGGACTTTCGAGCCGCCCAACGGATAGAGGCGCACACTGGGCCCCTATTCGCACCCAGCCTAATGGTCTTCGAAGCGCCAGTTGGCGCCGCGAAGGCGGAGTGGGATGAAGGCTCAAACGAAGCCTCCCGGCGATGTAGGGTAGGCGGCGGCAGGCCTTTCAAGGGGGCACATGTTCGAACGCTATACAGAAAAGGCGCGGCGCGTGATCTTTTTCGCGCGGTATGAGGCTAGCCAGTTTGGTTCCCCATACATTGAGACAGAGCACTTGTTGCTCGGTCTTCTACGGGAGGATAAAGCGCTGACCAATCGCTTTCTCCGCTCGCATGCGTCTGTTGAATCCATCCGGAAACAGATTGAAGGTCATACCACGATTCGGGAGAAGGTTTCTACTTCGGTCGATCTGCCCTTGTCGAACGAATGCAAGCGCGTTCTTGCCTACGCGGCTGAAGAGGCGGAGCGGCTGTCGCACAAGCATATCGGCACCGAGCACCTGCTCTTGGGTTTGCTGCGTGAAGAGAAATGCTTTGCTGCGGAGATCCTGCACGAGCGCGGGCTGCGGCTGCTCGCCATTCGCGAGGAGTTGGCGCGGGCCACGCAGGAGAAGGCGCCGCCTTCCCAGCGCAGCCGGGAATCGAGCCTGCTCGCTGAGTTCTCGCGCGACCTTACCCAGGCGGCCATGGACAATCAGCTTGACCCCCTGGTCGGCCGCGATCAGGAACTGGAGCGCGTGGTGCAGATCTTGTGCCGGCGCACCAAAAACAATCCTGTGCTGATCGGCGAGCCCGGCGTTGGCAAAACGGCCATTGTCGAAGGCTTGGCGCAGCGCATCTCCGACGGCGATGTGCCCAGTTTCCTGGCCGACAAGCGCGTCCTTGCGCTCGATCTGTCGCTCATCGTTGCCGGAACCAAGTATCGCGGGCAGTTCGAAGAGCGGCTGAAAACCATCATGAAAGAACTGATGGAAAACCAAAATTCGATCATCTTTATCGACGAACTGCATACCCTCGTCGGCGCCGGCTCGGCCGAAGGCTCGCTCGATGCGGCCAACATCCTCAAGCCCGCGCTCTCTCGCGGCGAGATCCAGTGCATCGGTGCTACCACGCCGGCCGAATATCGCAAATCGATCGAAAAAGACCGCTCGCTCGAACGGCGATTCCAGGCCGTCAAGGTTCCTCCTCCGAATGAAGAGGATGCAATCAAGATCATCATGGGCATCAAAGACCGCTATGAGAAATTCCACGCGGTGAGCTACACCGACGATGCCATCAACTTTGCCGTTTCACATTCCAGCCGCTACATCCCCGACCGTTTTCTTCCCGACAAGGCGATCGATCTGATCGACGAAGCGGGCGCACGGGTGAAGTTGCGGCAGACTTCCTTGCCGGAGGAGATCACGGAAGTACAAAAGCGCATCAAGTTCATTGTGCATCGCATGGAAAACGCCATCGCGAACCACGAGTTTGAAAAGGCGCGCTTTTACTCCGACGAAGAGCGCAAAGAGCGCGAGAACCTGCGCGCTCTACGCGATAAATATCATCTCGACGACTCAACCGCCGGCATTGTCGGGCGTGAAGACATCGAGGACGTGGTAAGCCGCTGGACCGGCGTCCCCATCACTTCCATCAAGGAAGAGGAGACGCAAAAGCTGCTGCGCGTCGAAGAAGAGCTGCACAAGCGCGTCATCTCGCAAGACAAAGCCATCTCCGCTCTTTCCCGGGCGATTCGCCGTTCCCGCGCGGGCCTCAAATCCCCAAACCGACCCATCGGATCCTTCCTCTTTCTGGGTCCCACCGGCGTCGGCAAGACGGAAATGGCGCGTACGCTGGCGCAATTCCTCTTCGGCAGTGAGAAGGCGCTCATCCGCTTCGACATGTCGGAGTTCATGGAGAAGCATTCGGTCTCGAAGTTGATCGGCTCACCTCCGGGCTACGTCGGCTACGAGGAAGGTGGACAGCTCACCGAACGGGTGAAGCGGTCGCCTTACTCCGTCGTCCTCCTGGACGAAATCGAAAAAGCGCATCCCGATGTCTTCAATATCCTCTTGCAGGTCTTTGAAGATGGTCAGCTGACCGACGGATTGGGCAACACCGTCGATTTCAAAAACACGATCATTGTCATGACCTCGAACATTGGCGCCCGCCATCTGCAAAGACGGCAGGGCCTCGGCTTCTCTTCCGACCGGGAGGACCTGGTCATCGACAAGATGGAAGAGCTGGTCAAGGCTGAGGTCAAGAAGACTTTCAATCCTGAGTTCCTCAACCGTCTCGATGAAGTCATCATCTTCTTGGCGCTCTCCGATGCCGACTTGATCCAGATCCTCGAGCTATTGGTCCAGCAGCTGAATACCAATCTGATTCAGAAGGCGATCACTATCTCGGTCACCGAGGAGGCCAAGAAGTGGATTCTTGAAAAGACGCTGGTCGATCGCAGCTATGGGGCGCGTCCCCTGCGCCGCGCGCTGCAGCGTTATGTCGAGGATCCTCTCTCCGAGGCGCTCATTGGCGGCGGCATCGCCGAGCGTCCGGCCTTCCTCGAAGTCTATCTGACGAATAACCAGCTCTTCTACCGTCCGGTGGGCGAGCTAGGAGAAGAGAAGACCACGGGTGTTCTGCTCTTCAGCAACTAACGGGAGAACCCTCCTCACGAAGTAAATCGAGCCGGCCTTTTGCAAACGTCAAAACTTCGACGCCGCGAAAGGCCGGCTTTGCTTTTTCGTGGGGATTTGCCATCCAGGCAGGCGCGCCTGACGGCGCCATTCGTGGTCGCTTAGCGCCCCGACGTCCATGGTATGAAAACGGAAAGCGAAGGATGAATCGACGTCGTCATCCTGAGCCCGCAGGGCGAAGGATCCCTGTATTTGTTTTGCACTGCGTGAACCAATAGGGGAGAGCGACATGAATTGTCATCCCGAGCGAAGTCGAGGGATCTGCGGTTTCTTTTCTGTCCCGGTCGCGGTCCTAGGGTGCCCCATCCTTGACGAAGTCAAGGGTGCGGATTCCACTGCTGCTGAGTCCCTCGCTTTCCGAATCACACCATGGATGTCAGAGCGAGAGCGGCCT
Organism: uncultured Acidobacteriaceae bacterium; assembly: GCA_963746665.1. Taxonomy (GTDB): domain Bacteria; phylum Acidobacteriota; class Terriglobia; order Terriglobales; family Acidobacteriaceae; genus PALSA-350. Next base: position 544,188 of record CAVVBW010000005.1, read on the forward strand.
CACTGACAACTGAGAACTGAAGGCTGTCCAGAAGCGAGAGCGGCTTCACCGCGAAGCCCTGCAATAGAAGCGAAGCCCTTGAATACTAAGGAGTCTGTGTCTTCAGAAAAGCGACAAGCGATTCTTTCTTCTCGTCGGTGGCGGCCCCGGCGCTGCGCCATACCACATGGCCAGCCTTGTCGGTGAGCAGAATCACCGTCTCTTTTTCCGAGGGAATGCGCAAGGCGCGCCGGAACCGTGCCTTGTCGACGTAGAGAGGAACCGTGAATTGCTGCAGTTGTTGCGCCGGCAGGCTGCCGCGCATGGAGGAATCCAGCCACCACTTGTAAAGAGTATTTTCCTTGGAGGAGACGGGGAGCACCCAGGTCTGGATCTCCGAGTGCGCGACCGGGGTTCCGCTTACGACTGGAAGCCAGCTCTCGACCGTGCTCTGCTGATTGCGCGCGAAGGGAAGGATCAGCAGGTTGAGGGGCGCGGAAAAGTCTCGCGGCAAGTTAATCTTTGTCTTATTCAGTGCGATGGCGGCAACGGTCGGCAGAGTCGCGGGCGGGGAAGTCGCCGCCGTCGGTTGGGCCGCAAAGGCACAACTCAGGCCCAGGAGAACCAGTGTGGGGGCCAACAGCGCGCGTCTTCTGAAGTAGTGAGTAGTCAAGGGAGTTATATAAAATAGTATCTCAACTGTCCCGCGAACGGCAGTCTCCGATCGGGTACAAAGGTGAACCGTAGGGTGTATCGACAGATAGGAATGGGCGGCGGGAGATCAGCGGCGGTAGGTCGAGGTATTATGAAAGCGTGAGCAACCTCTCCTCTCTACGTCCGGTGCTCCGCCCCTTTCAGTCGAGAGACGCCTCACTCCGGCCGATCGCCGGTAAAGTTCTTGCGGGCGAGCGGCTGGACTTCGCGGATGGCCTCGCCCTCTATCGGTCTGGTGACATTCTGGCCGTAGGTTGGCTGGCCAACCACGTGCGGGAGAGACTCCACGGCAACATCGCCTACTTCAACGTCAATCGGCATATCAACCCGACCAATGTCTGCGTGGCAGCCTGCCGCCTCTGTGCCTTCGGGCGGAAGAAGGATGCGCCGGGATCCTATACGATGGCGCTCGAAGAGGCTTGGGCGACAGCGGCTTCCGGCTATAGCGAAGCGGTGACCGAGTTCCACATCGTCGGTGGACTGCATCCTGACCTGCCCTTTCAGTATTTCCTCGACCTCGTCGCCGGTCTCAAGCAGCGTTTCCCCAAGGTGCATATCAAGGCCTTCACGATGGTTGAAGTCGCCTATCTGGCGCGCCGGGCCAAGCTGTCGATTCCCGAGACGCTTGGAAAGATGAAGGAGTCGGGCGTCGATTCGATGCCTGGCGGAGGAGCGGAGATCTTTTGCGACCGGGTCCGCCACATCATCTGCGATCACAAAATCGATGGAAGCGAATGGCTCGAGACGGCCCGCGCGGCGCATAATTTGGGCCTGCGTTCGAACGCCACCATGCTCTATGGCCACATCGAGAACGATGACGACCGGGTCGATCATCTATTGCGCCTGCGCGCCTTGCAGGATGAGACAGGCGGCTTTCAAACCTTCATTCCCCTGGCCTTCCACCCGGATCACACAGTGCTCGAGCACCTTCCCCGCACGACGGGGCTGACCGACATCCGGCAGATCGCCGTAAGCCGGTTGCTGCTCGACAACTTTGCCCACATCAAAGCCTACTGGCAGATGATGACGGCCGGGATTGCGCAAATTGCCCTGCGCTTCGGCGCCGATGATATCGATGGCACCGTCATTGAAGAGAAGATCTACCACGACGCTGGAGCGACCACGCCCCAAGGGCTGCGGCGCTCCGGCCTGGTCCGGCTCATTCGCGAGGCAGGCCGGGAGCCGGTCGAGCGTGACACTCTCTATCGCAGTGTCATCCGCAGCGAAGACAGCTTTACCGTGGCCGTCTAGCGGCTGCACACCGAGTCTTTCTCAATGAAATGGAGCATGCTATGGCTGCGATCCTGACTCCCGGAACACCGGCGCCGGAATTCTGTCTTGCTGTCACTCCTGACCAGAAGCTTGCGCTCAGTGAGCTGCGCGGCAACCCGGTCGTTTTGGCCTATTACCCGGCGGACTGGAGCCCCGTCTGCGGCGATCAGATGGCTCTCTATAACGAAATCCTGCCCGAGTTTCAGAAGTTTCGCGCAGAGCTTCTGGGGCTTTCAGTGGATGGGGTGTGGTGTCACGAAGCCTTTGCCAAGGATCGGAATCTCCACTTCCCGCTGTTGGCGGACTTCGAGCCCAAGGGCGCCGTCGCTCGTGCCTACGGGGTCTATCGTGAAGAGGAAGGTATCTGCGAACGAGCCCTGTTTGTGATCGACCGGAACGGGACCATTGCCTGGAGCTTTCTCTCTCCAATTGGGGTCAATCCGGGTGCGGACGGCATACTGGATGCGCTTGAAGCGTTATCTGGATAGGACGGTCTATGAGCAAACTAAGAGTTCCGGTTGGTCCGGAAGACCACTCTCAAGGCGACCCCAGTGCGGCATGTACTTTGGTGGAGTATGGGGACTATCGAATGCCCCTATTGCGGCCGCGCCTATCCCATTGTCAAACGTCTGCAACAGCATTTTGGGAAACGCCTGCGTTTTGTCTTCCGGAATTTCCCCTTGAGCGAGATGCACCCTCAGGCCGAGCCGGCGGCCGAAACCGCTGAGTTTGCCGGAGCCGGAGGGAAGTTTTGGCAGATGCACGATCTGCTGTTTGAAAACCAGAACCGGCTGGGCTCTGCTCTTTTTGCGGAGCTTGTCGAAGAACAGAAACTCTCCGTGGCTCAATGGCGCGAAGCCCTGGCGAAGAACCTCTACGCGGCGCGCGTCGGTGCCGATTTTGCCGGCGGAGCGCGAAGCGGGGTAAACGGCACACCGACCTTCTTTATCAACGGTCAGCGCCATGATGGCCCTTTTGATTATGAATATCTGCTTGCAGCGGTCGAAAGCGCGCTCAGTGCTGTCCGGCAGTGAATCCGCTCCAAATCAGGCGGGTGGTCTTCGTGCATAAGCAGGGCGGGGACGCATCCGTAGAGCAATCCCGAGCAGGCTCGCGAAGGTGATGATCACGAGGCCCGCCGCATAGACACCATGCAGTTGGCTGACCTCTCCATAGAGCAGCGCAAGGCCGACAAAAACAAAGAAGACGTGAGCGCAGAAGACCTCGAGCGACGCCTTTCCCAAGGTCATAAAAGGTTCAACCAGCACCAGCCGCGCAAGCCCTTTGCGAAACCAGTAGATGAGGCACGAAAAGGCGAAGAGATTCAGCATGCGCAACGGCCCTAGCTTCCACTTGTCGACTGCCAGTTCCAAAGTCGCCTGCGAAAGGTGGCCGCCCAGCCAGGAGTGGCGCACGCCGAGGAAGAAGAGGCAAATCACCGCACTGGCCGGGAAGACAAAAGCCGGCAATTTGTTCAGGGGATTCTTGCCTTCCGTTGCCTGGGCTCCCATCCACAGCGCCAAGATCCAGATTGCCTGCCATCCAAAGAGATTGAAGGCGCCCATCTCCAGGAGTGGTATTTTGAGGCCGGTCGCCAGCACCAAAAGAGCGTGCATCCAGGTGCGCAGGCCGAATTGCGCCAGGAGCCATATGATACCGCTGCCCAGCAGAATGCGGTTCCAGCCTTTGCGCGCGGCAAAGATGAGGATCGGGGGCGTGAGCACGAGGAAAATCACGTAGAGGGGCAGGATGTCCAACAGCGGAGGACAGTAGATCAGAAGCATCGATCCGGCAATTGCGGTTGCCGGGTGAGCCAGATAAAAACTGAGCAGGTTCGAGATTGCCGAAGCGTGTTCGTGCACTGCGAACGCCGCTACCACGGTGAAGGCCGTGGCTAGCATGACGAGGTGGTATAGGTAGACGTGGAATGCCCGCTTCCACAGCTTCGCCCGCAGCACCGGAGCATTCTCCAGCGCCTGTGGGAAGGAGAGCCAGGCAACCAGGTAGCCCGAGAGGAAGACGAAGCCCTCCGCGGAGGAAATGAATCCGAATGGCTGATTCACAAGTGAGCTCAGCTGAGTGGGCAGGTGGGTGAGCGTCATCCAGACCAAAAAAAGACCGCGCAGCGCATCCAACTCTGGACGGCGCTCTCGCGGCGCTCTGATTGTGGCCGGCTGCCAATCCCGAGAAGCCGCCTTTTTCGATCCCACCAACCGGGTCTCGGAAGCTCTCTCGCCAATGGCCTGTTCCAACAACGTCTGCATCGAGATCCGCTGCCTCTCCTCTATAGAAGAACCACTACCCTATCGCGACAGCCCTCGCAATGCCCTGGACAAGGCACCCCTATGCTGATAAGACTCATTTGCGAGCCATTAGTTGCGGAAGTTGTGGCATTGCTCAAAAGGCGGGAATTCCCGTGACGCTCTCTCCCAGGATCAGCGTGTGGATATCGTGCGTGCCCTCGTAAGTCTTTACCGATTCCAGATTCATCATGTGCCGCATGATCGGATAATCGCTGGTGATTCCACTGCCGCCGAGGATATCGCGCGCGAGGCGCGCGCACTCGAGAGCCATCCACACATTATTCTGTTTGGCCATCGAGATGTGTTCGAAGCCGGCCATGTCCGCGTCTTTAAGGCGGCCCACCTGCAAAGCGAGCAATTGGCCCTTGGTGATCTCAGTGATCATCCAGGCCAGCTTCTCCTGCACCAGCTGATGGCTGGCAATCGGTGCGTCGCGGAATTGCTTGCGCAGCAGAGAGTATTGGAGCGCCGTGTCGTAGCAGGACATTGCCGCGCCGAGCGCGCCCCAGGCAATCCCGTGGCGGGCCTGATTGAGACACATGAGTGGAGACTTCAGGCCCCCCGAGCCCGGCAGCAAATTACTCGCCGGCACCCGTACATCCACGAGAGAAAGGCCGGAGGTGACCGAGGCGCGCAAGGACCATTTGCCGTGGACATCGGTGGCCTTAAATCCGGGGAGATTGGTTTCGACCAGAAATCCCCGCACCCGATCGCCTTCCTCTTCCACCTTGGCCCAAATGACGGCGACATCGGCAATTGAGCCCGAAGTGATCCACATCTTCTCGCCGTTCAGCACATAGGTGGCGTCCTCCTTTCGAGCGCGTGTCCGCATGCCTCCCGGGTTGGAGCCGAAATCCGGCTCGGTCAAGCCAAAACACCCGATCGCTTCTCCCGTAGCCAGACGGGGAAGCCATGCGTCCTTTTGCGCGTCGCTGCCAAAGGCGTAGATGGGATACATCACCAGAGCCGACTGCACGCTCACAAAGCTGCGCAGTCCTGAGTCGCCTCGTTCGAGCTCTTGCATCACCAGACCGTATTCGACATTCGACATCCCCGCGCAGCCATAACCTTCGAGATTGGCTCCCAAGAAACCCAGCTGGGCCATCGGTTTCACAAGCTCGCGCGGAAAACGCCCGTCGTGATTGCATTGCTCGATGATCGGCTCCACTTGCTCCTCGACGAACTGGCGCGCGGTATCGCGCGCCAAAAGCTCGTCGCCCGTAAGCAGACCGTCGAAGCGAATGAAATCCACACCTTTGAATTGAAAGGCCATGCGCAAGCCTACCTCGAAAAGCCGTTACTCTGCCAGGTGCCAAAGTCAGTTGTCAGTGCTCAGTTGTCAGTTGACAGTGCTCAGCACGGTCCTTGGGGTGCCCCATCCTTTTCATTCAGGGCTTCGCGCTAAGGCAGGAGTCATTCTGAGCAGCGCGCTTTTTGCGCGCGAAGAATCCCTGTATTTTGCCCTGCGCCGTGCCCCGCTGCCGGGGCGAGTCAGCAACCACGAATGGCCGCGAAATCGGGGTCCCCGGCAAGCTGTGCTTGCTGGGGTGAGAAGCGGCGCCTGCCTGGATGGCAAATCCCTTCAGCTAATAAACTCTTTGATAAATGGATCTTTGGAGTGAACCAGATCGTGCGTCGATCCGTCGAAGGTCAATCGGCCTTCGTTGAGGACGAGAAAGCTTGTACGCGGATCCGTCGCGCCGTTGGGAATAGGCACCATGTGTTTCCGTTCGCGGTCGAAGGTATGCGTGGCCAGGGTAAAAGCATCTTGAAGCCGCTGAGTAACGACGATCGATGTCGTGCCGTATACGTCGCGCTGTTTCATCACCAGCTCGATGATCAGGGTCGAGGTGATCGGGTCTAGGCCGCCTGTAGGGGAGTCGTAGAGGATCAAGTCGGGCCGGCTCACGATGCCTCGAGCGATGGCGACGCGGCGCCGCATGCCGCCCGAAAGCTCCGGCGGATATTTGTCCAGGGTCTGTTCAAGCTCGACAAAGCGAAGCGCCTCGGTTACCCGTTGGGTGACCTCCGCTTCGGGAACCTTTTGCTCCATCAAGCGATAGGCGACATTGTCACGCACTGTCAGCGAATCGAAGAGCGCGCCTTCCTGAAAGATCATGCCAATTCGTCCCCGCAGTTTGTAGAGTTCTTCATCCGGCATATCGACGATGTTTTCTCCGAAGACGAAAATCTCTCCGGTGTCCGGTTTGATCAAGCCGTTCGCCAGTTTGAGCAACACGCTCTTGCCGCCGCCGGCCGCCCCAAGCAGAATGCGGGTTTCACCCGGGGCAACGATGAAGGAGATATTCTCGAGCACGGGCTTGCCCTCAAAGCCGATCGAAACATTATGGAAGGCGACTACCGGCGCTTCCGGGTTCTTGAGGATGGGCTCAGGCGCGGATTGGGGTATGGTCAACATGATTCAGAACAAACCTAGCGTCCAAAAATGCCGATCATGAATCGGCTGATGACGAAGTCGACAGCGATGATGAGCACCGAGGAGACGACCACTGCCTGGGTCGTCGAGCGGCCGACACCCTGCGTCCCGCCGCGTGTGTTCATCCCGTAGTAGCAGCCAATGGTGGCGATAATAAAACCGAAGACGAGCGGCTTGACCAGCCCCTGGAGCACGTCGGGAAAAAGCAGGGTCTGGTATGCGGTGTGGAAATACTGCGAGCCATCCTGCCCCAACATGAAGACCGCGACAAATGCCCCTCCCAAGGTTCCCACCGCGTCGGAGATGATGGTGAGAAAAAAGAGCATAAAGATCGTCGCGAAGATTCGTGGCGTGACCAGCTTCTTGTACGGATCGGTGCCCAAAGCGCGCATGGCGTCGATCTGTTCGGTCACCATCATTGAGCCGAGTTCACTGGCCATTCCCGAGGCGTTCCGGCCAGAGACCATCAGGCTGGTCAGCACCGGCCCCAGTTCCTTGATCATCGACAGGCTGACCAACTCGCCGGTGATCGCCGTGGCGCCGAACTGCGCGAGCGAGGAAGCCGATTGCAGCGCGAGCACACCTCCGGTAAAGAACCCGGTGAGAATCACGATGGGCAGGGAGCCGATACCGATCGAGTCTGCCTGGGTGATCAGGTCCGCCATGTAGAGCGGACGCCTGAAAAGATTCGCCACGGCTCTGCCCGATAGCAAAGCATAGTTCTGAACCGCTGCTACGGATCTTTTGGCAATACCTTCCAGGGTTTCGATCGGCATGGCTTAAGTGCTGGGAAGCTGGGGCCTGTTCACACAGCTGGGTGACAGGCGTTGCGAGCGAAAACCTGGCCAGACGAGGCGGAGTCCGCTGGGTTTGGTGGCTCCAAATTCGAGGACGGCAACGAACTGCGGCACCCCGGTGTCCCCGTTCAGTCGAAATATCACTCCGAGTCTACTCCTTCGATTTTTCATGCAGCTTCTCAAATCGAATGCTATCGAACGCTGATCGCATCCGCCGCCGTCATTCTTTAATGCGTTTCTTGATCTCGATCGAGTGACGCTTGATCTTTTGGTTGAGAGTGGAGAGAGGAATGTGGAATTGCTCCGCTGCATCGGTCTGGTTCCAGTTGCAGTGCTCAAGCTTGTCGATGATGATACGCCGCTCTATCTCTCCAATGACGTCAAAGAGCGAGGCGTCCGGGTTGTGATCGAGCAAACTCGCGGAATAGCTGCGGCCCGTCAGGTGTCCAGGCAGAAGATCAAGGCCAATCGTGGGCGTGGAAGAGAGGACAACGCCGCGCTCGATGACGTTTTCAAGCTCTCGTACGTTCCCCGGCCAATCGTAGTCGACCAGCGCGCGCATTGCTTCTGGGGTAAGCGTGCGCGGCGGCAAGTTGTTCTCCTCCGAGTAGCGCTTGAGAAAATGCGCCGCGAGCGGCGGAATGTCCTCTCGCCGGCTGCGCAGCGCAGGCAGATCGACGGTAATGACGTTGAGCCGGTAGTAGAGATCTTCTCGAAATTTGCCTTCCCGCACCGCCTGACGCAGGTCCACGTTGGTCGCGGCGAGTATACGGACATCCACTTGCAGTTCCTGCACTCCGCCCAGATGCATGAAGCGCCGGTCTTGCAGCACGCGCAGGATCTTCGCCTGCGTATCCATTCCCATCGTACCGATTTCGTCCAGAAACAGCGTGCCCGCATTCGCCATTTCAAAAAGGCCCTTCTTGGACGCAATCGCCGATGTGAAAGCACCCTTGACGTGCCCAAACAAGGTGGACTCGAGCAAATCGCTGGGCACCGAGCCGGTATTGACGGGAATGAAGGGCTTGTCGCGGCGGGGAGAGTTGGCGTGGAGAGCCTTCGCGATCAGTTCCTTGCCCGTTCCGCTCTCTCCCTGGATGAGGACCGTCGAACGGCTGGGAGCTACCTGGGCCACGAGGTCGAAGATGCGCAGCATCGGCTCGCTCTTGCCAACGATATTTTCAAAGTTGTAGCGCTGCTTAAGCGCGCGTTTGAGCTGAACATTTTCTTCTTCGGCGAGGTGCCGCCCGATCGAGGCGCGAATATCGGCCAAAAGCTTCTCATTGTTCCAGGGCTTCTGGACAAAGTTTTGTGCGCCGGCGCGCATGGCGTCCACCACGTTGCTTACCGTTCCATAGGCGGTGATCATGATGACCGGCAATTCGGCGTGGCGCTCCCGGATACGGGCCAGAATCTCCAGGCCGTTTTGGCCCGGCAGAGCGAGATCAAGCAGTACCAGGTCGTAGGGCCTGTTATCAATGTGCGTCAGGCCGCCGGTACCGTCGGCGGCCGCGTCCACCGCATAGCCTTCCAGGCTGAGCAGCGTCTCCAGCGACTCGCGAATCGCCGCCTCATCGTCGATGATCAGAACGCGGTGCCCTGCTTCGGAGCCGGACGATGGAGCCTTTCCTCGCAGCGTCAGGGTACTGGCTTCAGACATGAACGGGCTTCCTTGCCATGGGAAATTCCAAGTGGAAGGTGGTTCCACTTCCTACCCGGCTCTCCACATGGATCTTGCCCGCGTGCTCCTGAATGATGCCGTAGGTGACCGCAAGACCCAACCCGGTGCCCCGGCGTTGTCCCGGGCCGGCCGTGCTTTTGGTGGTGAAAAAGGGGTCGTAGATTCGCTGCACGTGTTCCGACGCGATGCCTGAGCCGGTATCGGCCACATCTACGGCAACATGCCCATTGACCTGAGTCGCGACGCGCAGTCTGCCGCCCGCCGCCATGGCGTCCTTGGCGTTGAGAAAAAGGTTCAAAAAAACCTGCTGCAGTTTGCCCGGGTTGCCCAGAATGGGCGGCAGATCGTTGTCAAGCGCTGTCTCGAGCTCGACTTGCGAGGTGTGAAACTGGTGTTCGAGCAGTTTCAATGTGTCCTCGATTACGTCGTTCAGGTTGAGCTCCTTAAATTCAGCGCCGCTGGTGCGGGAGAAGTTCAGCAAGCCGTTCACGATCTCCGAGGCGCGGAAAGTCTGCTGCGTGATCTTGTCGAGCAAGGGCGCCACACGTTCATCGCCGCGCACCTGCTTGGCCAGCATCTGCGTGTACGAGGAGATGACCGCAAGCGGCGTGTTCACTTCATGCGCCACGCCCGCGGCGAGCAGTCCTATCGAGGAGAGCTTGTCGGCTTGCGCCAGCTGTGCCTCCAATTCCATGCGCTCGGTAATATCGTCCACCAGAACGATACGGCCCACTACTTCAAAGTTGCGGGAGACAAGCGGGGCAATCGCCATATTGGCGATCCTGGTTTCCCCGGTGCGCGTTTGCAGGCGAAACTTGTATAGGTTGTGCACTCCCGGCTCGTCCCGCAGATGAGAAAACTCGGCAACGAACCCGGCGGGCAGAATCGCATCCAGGCGCTGACCGAGAGCCTCCCGGCGTGGCAAGGCATACATGACTTCCATCTGCGCGTTCCAGCTCTCGATGCGCTCTTCGAGGTCGACGGCGAAAATGCCTACGTTGATCGACTCAACGATGTTCTCGTTGAATTCCCTCAAGCTCTCGTAGTCGGAGATCTTCTGTTCCAGGCTGGCATAGAGGCGCGCGTTCTGGATGGCGATGCCGATGTAGCTGGCCAGGGACTCGAGCAGCTCCACTTCTTCGCTCGAGAGATAGTCGCCATGCGTCGTGTGCCCCAATCCAATAATGGCAGTCGTCTTTTCTTGCAGGCGGCAGGGCAGATAATAGTTCAAATCAAGCAGAGCGGCGGCACGGCGCTCTCCGCTTGTCAGGTGCAAAGCGTGCTGCGGGTTTTCCAGAAAAATGTGGGGGCCCGCATCCGGCTGATCGAAGTCGAGAAAGCCGAGCTCGAGGTTGCTTCCCGGGGCAAACAAGTTAGACGGCAGGCCGTGTCCCGCCGTTAGCGTGTAACTGCCATGCCCGTCGGGGAAGAAAATAGCCACGCGCGCGACCAGAAGCGCTTTGGGCAGATGGTCGACAATCGAATCCAGGAGCGCGCGTAGATCCGTTTGTGAGCTCAATCCGCGTCCGAAGGCAATCAAGGTCTGACGATAGTCGTAGCGCTTGCGGTCGAAAACGCGGTCGACGCGAGCTTGGATGGCCCGCTTCAGAGGCTCGAAGAGCTGCGCGGTGATGATGACGGCTGCGATCAACCCCCATGCACCCGCGCTCGGCAGCCGGATTTGCACCAGCTCGGCCGCCACGGCCACGGCGCCAAAGTACAGGCCCACCAGCGCAGCGGTCGCCAGCGTGTAGGTGACGCCGCGCTTGAAGATTAGATCCACGTCCATCAGGCGGTAGCGGACGATTGCCCAACTGAAGGTCAGCGGCAGAATCAGCAGCGAAATGACCGTGATGCTGTTCACGATTCCCGGCACCGGAACGCCGGCGAGGTAGGGAATCACGTTGAGCACCGTCAATGGCACCGCGGTGAGCAGAGTGCCCCGCGTCAGCCACTTCAGTTGTTGACGCTGGAGAGGGTTCGCCTGACGCCGATAGTTGAGATAGAAGACCAGTGCGGCCAGCAGATAATAGACGGCCAGATATCCCATGGCCAACTGGTCGAGGCGAGTCTTTAGAATGCCGGTGGCTGACCAGCGCGAAACGGCGACAAGTTGCAAGGTGATGATGGCAACCGTGGGCAGGTAGATGAAAGACAATGTCCACTTGCGCCTGGCGGGCCGGTGTTCGGTAAAAGCCAGCGCGAAGTGCAAAAAGAGCGCAGGCTGCAACGCCTGGGCGAAGATCTTGCCCCAGTAGATCGTCCAGTCGAAGGTATCCAGCTTCCCCGTCGCGTTGAAGGAGTAAAAGACAAATGAGACGAGGCAGAAGACATAAAAGTGGGTCGAGCGCCACGCCGTCCAGCGCCGGAAGAGAACATAGAGCCCAATGGCGAGGTACACCAGCCCGATGAGCCGCATGCCTTGAAAGAGACCGCGGTCGGCCGGCTCGAGAATCACCGATGCATCGATGGGAACGCCCGAACGAATTAGGCTGTAATCAATCCGCCGGTAGACGCCAACATCAAACCATCTGCGGACCAGTGCGGCCATGCGAGGCGTGGGCGCATCGCCGGCGGCAATCAGCAAATCGCCAGCCTTGATACCCGCCCGCTGCCCCGGACCATCCTTGAGCACGCGCTGTGCTTTTAGTCCGCCCGCGCCTTCCACCCACCACACGCGATCCGTGGGTTCCTGGTAGGAGCCCTCCTTGGCAAAGTTCAGGGCTGCCAAAATCGCCGCAGCAAGGGTAAACAATGCAAGAGCGAGGACCGCTACTCGAATTTGTAGAGGCTTCTGCATGCATCCCGATCGGGGAACCGAGAATACCCCGTCTTATTCATGTCCGGCAATAGGCGAGCATGCACGCTGCTTGCCATCGGCGGAAAGAACATCTCTATCTCTCTCTGTCCGTAGAGTATACCCCTGATTCCAGAGTGGATATTGTCTAATCGACGAACTTTCATAGAGGGAGCCATGAAGCTCTTTCCAAATTCTGGCACCTGGATATGACACCGTGTATCGCTGAATCCCATTTTGCGGATTTGTTCTACGCCTCTCACGCGGTTTGCCGCCGGTCTTGGCGGTACGAAAGGGGAAACGTTCGAGTCCCCGTTTGGGGCATCTTTTCCTGTCAAGCCCCCCTCCCATCATGCAGAAGGGGCAAGGCATGGGGCTGGCACGCTGGTTGTGGGACTCTCGTGAGTCGTTCGAAACAAAGGAGCATTGGGCTCGGGTCGGTGGTCACAACGTGCACTTCTTTGAGGTGGGCGCGGGGCCGGAACTGATCGTATTGCATGGGCTCGTGGGTACGGCCGAGGCTTGGGAGCACACGCTGCCGATGCTGGCCGGCGAGTCGACAGTCTATGCCATGGATGCCCTGGGAATCGGCCAATCGGATCGCGTCCCGGGCCTCGATCCGGGATTGGCCGCGCAGGCCGACCGGGTCCTCAGCTTCATGCAGGCGCAAGGCATTTCCTCAGCCGATTTCTTGGCGACGTCGCATGGCGGGGCGGTGGCTTTGATGTTGGCCGCCTACCACCCCGAGCGGGTTCGCACTTTGGTGCTGCACGCGCCGGCCAATCCGTTTTCCAATTTGGCCGATCCCGCCGTTCGTTTCTATCAATCGCGGTTAGGCCGGTGGTTCGCGCACCGCATTCCGTCTCTATCCAAAAGCGCGCAGTCCCTTGCCATGGTTCACTTGTATGGAGATGCCCAGGTGCTCGAGGGATCGCTCGACACCTACATCGCATCCTTGTGTGTGCCCGGCACCATCGATTACCTGCTCAACCTGCTCGACAACTGGTTGGGAGACATGCGCGCTCTCGAGACGGCGCTCGAACGCGTTCGCAACATCCCTACTTTGTTGCTCTGGGGCGATTCTGACCGGGTCATGAGCCTGGAGTCGGGCCGGCGTCTGCAGCAGTTTTTCGCCCACGCCGAGTTGGTGGTTCTGCCCGGGGTCGGCCACTTGGCCTACGAAGAGTGTCCACGCATCTTTGCCGAGGCGGTCAATTCCTTCCTTTCCCGGGAGCGCACCGCCTTGGAGCCGGACTCCAAGGGAATCCACCTTGCCGATAGCCGGCGCCGCCCCTTTTTGATGAGGTGATATTTCGCTCCGAGAAGCTCCCAAAGCAGGACTACTATAGGTCTAATAGCCACGCGTCGTGCGCCCGGTGAAAATGCAATATGGGCACACACCGTGACGGGGTGGTGCTGGGGATGAAAAACTTGCCGCGCACGGATGAGATCCTGCTCCGCACTGAACGGATGTCGATTGGCTTGACATCGATTGGCCGGATATCGATTGGTGTGATCGGGGCGACTGCCGCCAGTTGCCTGCTGTTGGCCACGCTCGCCGCACCCGCCGCGAGGGCGCAGAACACCCCGTCGAGCAGCGAGTCCCAGGCAAACCCTGCCCAAAATCCCTCTCCCAGTCAGCCGGCGGATTCCGCGCCTCCTTCGAGCGCTGAACCCAGCTCCACCCCGCCCTCGGCCTCCGGTCAGCCCTCCGGCTCGCCCGACGCCACGATGCCGGGCGTGAAGAAAGGCAGCATCGATGACGTCAACGCGGTCGGCACCCGCGACATCGGCGGCCGTGGCGTGGGCAATTGGTACTCGACCGAGAGCGAGATCAAGATGGGCAAGTCGTATGCGATGCAGCTCGAAAAGAGCGTCAAGTTCATCAACGACCCGGTGGTCAATGAGTATGTGAACAGGATCGGGCAGAACCTCGTCAAGAACTCCGACGCGAAGGTTCCTTTTACAATCCGCGTCATCGACTCGGATGAAGTGAATGCGATGGCCTTGCCGGGCGGCTTCTTCTATGTCAACAGCGGCTTGATTCTCACCGCGGACGATGAAGCCGAGATGGCCGGGGTCATGGCGCACGAGATCGCTCACGTAGCCGCTCATCATGCTGCCCGCGAGCAGACGCGCATGAATTATGCGCAGTTGGGCACCATCCCGCTGATCTTTCTCGGCGGGTATACGGGGTATGGAATCTATGAGGCGGCCCAGATCGGCGTCCCGCTGACCTTCCTGCAGTTCTCTCGCGATTTTGAGGGGCAGGCAGACTTTCTCGGCGTGCAATATATGTATCGCGCCGGTTACGATCCTCAGGCCTTCGTGACCATCTTTGAAAAGCTCGAGAACCTGGAGAAGACCAAGCCCAACATCTTCGCCAGAGCCTTCTCCACCCATCCGCAAACACCGGAGCGAATCGAGGCGACGCAGAAGGAGATTGCCACCATCCTGCCGCCGCGTGAGGAATATGTTGTGACGACCTCGGAGTTCGACGATGTCAAGGCGCGGCTGGCTCGCATCGAGAACAAGCGCAACCTCAAGGACGGCGAGAAGAACAACCAGCCGACGCTGCGCCGGGCAAACTCATCGAACACCGATTCGAATGATTCCAACCCGCAGCAGGGAGATGACCGTCCAACCTTGCAGCGCCGCGACGACAACTAGATCAGAGAGACTCGAAGACCCGCGGCGTGGAGAAAGCGCGGCGAGGTATACTTTTCAGCGTTTTTGAATCGCAAACAGGAGCCAGAATGAAAAGTTGTTTGTCGATGATGGCCATTTGTGCTGGCGCGCTGCTTGTCTTGCCGATGCATGCCCAGCAGGCACCAGTCACCATGAGCGCGGCGGTCAAGCAGCAATATGAGGGAATCAAGAGAAATCTTCTGGCGGCAGCGGACAAAATGCCTGAGGATGGCTATGGCTTCCAGCCCACCAAGGAAGAGCGCAACTTCGGAGGATGGGTTGCTCACGTAGCCGATACGCAAATGGGCGTATGCTCGGGTATCGCAGGCGCTCCAAAGAAGATCAACGCGGCATCGATGACGAGCAAGGCTGATCTGGTATCTGCGATTAAGCAGTCTTTCCAGGAATGCGACGCCGTCTATGACGGCTTGACGGATGCGAATGCAGCTGATCCGGTCCCTCTCTTTCGTGGGCGGCAACCCCGCCTGGCTGCGCTCTCCTTCAACATTGCTCACGATAACGAGTGCTATGGCAGCATGGCGGTATACCTCCGGCTCAAAGGCATCGTTCCGCCCTCCAGCGAACCGAGGAAATAGAGCTTTCAGAATCTCCGCAAGCTCCCACATCTCGATTTAGAGGTGTGGGTTTTCTTTTGGGATCGCTGTAGAAGTGACCCGAAGAGGTGGCCTGGAAAGCAGAAGTCGAAGATTGTCATCCGAGCGAAGTCGAGAGCCTACCCCGAGCGCAGCCGAAGGGGATCTGTATTTTCGAGAGCGCTGCGCCGCGGCGGGGAAGCTCGACTTAGGCTATGAATCGCGGATGCCTTCTCAGCAGCCCTTCTTGCACTTGGCCAGGATCGCCTTCTGCAGACGAACCCGCAATTGGTCCGGCAACTCATAAATCTCATGATTGCGGTAGATTTCGATCGTCTTCCGGGTGGTATTCAATGTGATCACGCAGTGTTCGCACAGCTCTAGATGTGCTTCCAAGTCGGCGCGTAGACCGCCCCCAGCGCTGTCATCCAGAAGATCACCGAGTTGAGCCATGAATTCCGAACAGGTCATTGTGCACCATCCCCACTTCTCTTGCGGCCCCTCTTGCGAAAGTAGCGGCTTAGCCGCTCCCGCAACTGCAGCCGCGCGCGCAACAGCCGCGACTTTACCGCGGGAATGCTGAGTCCCAGCGTTTCCGCGGTTTCTTCCGTCGAGAGTCCTTCTACGTCGCGCAATACAAATACAATCCGAAAACCTGGAGGCAAGCCCTGTATGGTCTTGCGTAGGATATCGGCGAGTTCCGTCTGCCCGTATAGAACCTCGGGGTCCGGTCTCCATTCCGCCAGATCCCGTGGCATCGAGCCTTCATCCGTCTCGACGTCTTCGTCGATCGACACCATCCGCCCGGTGCGGCGCTTGCGCAGCCGCATCAGCGATTCGTTGACTGCAATGCGGACCAACCAGGTGTAAAACTTCGAGTTGCCCTCAAACTGATGAAGCTTTTGGTACGCCTTCAAAAAGGCGTCCTGGACCACGTCCTCCGCATCCTCCCGGTTCTGGGTGATGTGTTGGGCGATACGGAAGACCTGCCGGTCATACTGCTTCACCAGTTGCTCGAAGGCCTGAACATCGCCCTCGCGCGCCCGGTTTACCAGCAGGATATCCGGATGAACTTCCTCTGTCCCTTGTGTTTGGATGGTTGACATGTCGGACCGCTTCAAAAAAGTGACATTACTTGACTATTTTCTCCGCCGGGGCATTATTTGCCAGAGAAAACACGTTTTAGCTCTGATCGCACTGATCGCTTGCGCTCGGTGAAACCCCATCCTCATACTAAATGGGCATGGTGGTGATGAGCAAAGCAGGTAATCTGCAGGAGCTTGTTGTAGACGGAGAGATGGCCCTCCTCCTTGCGATCATGCCGTTGCCGGACGCTGGTGCGGAGTGATTCGGGGGGTTCCTGAAGAGGCTCACGGCCGCTCTAAAAACAGCGCGAAACCCAAGTTTCCGCTTAGAGTCTAATTAGCGGGAACGGTCCGAACGATGCCATTAGCGGTGCATAATAGACTGCATCGAGTACATCGTGGGACAGGGAATGCTCGACTAATTGTCTTGGCGGTTTTGATGGCGATTCGAAGGATAGCAGCCCTTCTGCCCTGGGCATTATTCATGATATTGGTCTCCCCCGCCCAGGCAGCACAAAGCGATACTTCCTCTACTTCTGGGAACGGGAACGCTTCGGCGGCGCCTGCCTCCACGGCGCATAAGACGCCGAGCCACAAGCCTTCACCCGCTCATTCCGCGTCCTCTGCGGGGCATGCAGGGGGCTCCTCCCACGAGGTTCATGGTTCCACAGTTCATAATTCCGCAGTTCACGCTTCTACAGTTCATGCTTCGACAACGGCGCATCGCGTCGGCGTGCGTCATGTTCGTACCCCGCGCAGGCCGCGCTCAGCCAGGAGCATCGCGCGCAGCCGCAGTCTCCAAAAAGCCTTTGTCGCTTCTTCCCAGCTCCGTCCCATGGCGCAGGAGCTGGCATCGATGCGCAGTCCCGCCGCCTATGCCGGAGTCGCGGCCTACGCGCGTGCTCACTCCGGCGAAGCAGCAGCGGCGGCGTACCTTGCGCTCGGCCATGCTTATCTTCTGGACCGCCGCTATGCCGATGCGGCGGAGAACCTCGAGAAGGCCCGGGGAGAAGGGGAGAGCCTCAACGATTACGCCGTCTTCCTTGAAGCTCAGGCGGATATGCAAAGCGGCAAGATGGCCCAAGCGCAGACCGCGCTCACCGGTTTTGCCCAGAAGTATCCCGAAAGTATCTTCGTCGCCAACTTGCCGGTGGTGATGGCGAATCTTGCCCTTGGGCAAGGCGATCCTCAAGCCGCGCTCGCCGCTCTCAGTGGGCATGAGCAGGCCAGCGGGCATGCCGACTACCAGTTGGCGCTCGCCAAAGCGAACCAGCTTGCAGGCAATACGGACGAGGCAGCCCGGCTCTACCGCAGAATCTTTCTGAACTTTCCTCTGAGCAATGAGGCCCAGCAAGCCAAGACGGAGCTTGCGGTCGTGGGCGCCGCGGCGCCGCTGACGATCGAGGAGCGCCGTGCCCACGCCGACGCTCTCTATGTGGGAGGCCGCTACGCCGAGGCCCGCGAGGAGTATCGCGCGCTGGCTGCCGAACCTGCGGATGAGCGGGGGAAGAACACGCTGCTGGTTGCCGCCGCCGCATGTGACCTCAAACTAAAGCACCTGAGCAGGGAACAGGCGGAATCGCTGCCCGATAGCGCCGATGAAAGCGGCGCGCGCCGCCTCTATTTAATGGTAGAGCTGGCCCGCAATCGCGACGATGGCGATACGCAGCAAGCGCTCGTCGAAGAAATGAAGACGCGCTTTCCGTCGAGCCCCTGGCTGGCCGAGGCACTCTATACTTCGGGCAACATGTACCTCTTGCGCAAGGACTATTCCCACGCCATCCCGTATTACGCCGAGTTGGCCGCGCGTTTTCCCCAAAACAGGTACGCTCCCAGCAGCCATTGGAAGGCGGCTTGGCTGAACTATCAAATCGGAAACTATTCCGAAGCCGCGAGGCTGTTCGATGAGCAGCTTACGCTCTTCCCCGGCGGCAAGGAAATTTCCGGCGCTCTCTATTGGCGCGGGCGCCTCTATGAAGAGCAGGAACATAAGCCGGAAATGGCCGCGGCCTACTATCGCGTCCTCTCCGATGTATTCGATCACTACTATTACGCCCTATTGGCGCGCGGGCGCCTGTCGGTATTGGGCAATGTAACTCCGGCGGAGATATCCGCGCTTAGCAGTATGAGTCGCGAGGAGATACCGCCGCTCACCGATGACGTTCCCAATGACGATGAGCATGTCGTCAAGGCGCGGCTCTTGGCCAATGCGGGATTGAATGAATATATCCCGGCCGAGATCCAGGCGGCCGACGGCAGCCGTGGGTGGGGAGCTTTTGCCGAGGCCGAAATCTATGAGTCCTCTGGCGAGGCCTATCGCGCCATGCAGATTTTGAAGCGGGCCCTTCCTTTCTATGCCTCCGCGCCCCTCGATTCCATTCCCATGGGCTACTGGAAAATCCTCTTCCCTCAACCTTACTGGGAAGCGATCGAACAGGAATCGGCGAAGAATAATTTAGACCCCTATATGGTGGCCTCGCTCATTCGCCAGGAGTCGGAATTCAACCCGTCGGCGGTCAGTCCCTCCAATGCTTTCGGATTGATGCAGCTGCTGCCCTCGGTGGGCCGCGCGATGGCCAGGGAAGAAGGAGATCGGCATTTCAGCGAGAGCCAGCTCCTCGACCCCGATACCAATATTCGTCTGGGTACCCGCTACCTTGGCCAGGTCCTGGCTAAGTTTGGCGGTAAGCCGGAGTTTGCCTTTGCCGCCTACAACGCGGGCGACGATCGCGTAACCGATTGGCAGGGCGCCGCCAGCTTCAACGGCATAGACGAGTTTGTAGAGTCTATTCCATTCACCGAAACGCGCGAGTATGTGCAGGCCATCTTGCGCAACGAGGCGATCTACCGGGAGTTGAATCAGCGGCTTTCGGGCGGCAAGCCGACGGTGAATGTCGTTGCCCAGCAGCGGTAGAAGCTGTCTCATAAACCCAAAGCGCCCGGTGAGGCCACGAGTGAGACCCGCCACTGAGGCGGGTCTCAGGAGTTCACCCGGAGCCGCAAAGGCATATATGAGACAGCTTCTAGAAGCTGTCTCATAAACCGAAAGCGCCCGGTGAGGCCCCGAGTGAGACCCGCCACCGAGGCGAGTCTCAGGCGCTCACCCGGAGCCGCAAAGACATATATGAGACAGAGACAGCTTCTAGAGTGGATCTCCCATTGTATACATCGAGGCCGCTCGGGATGGCGCTCTTTTCGTTAAAAAAAAGCGACACAAAATAGCGCTTGGTCGTGTCTATCAATATAAGAGATCCACTCTAATAGCTACGCGGGAGATCCCTACGTCTTCGGCGAATGGTGTGTATGCAGATTTGGTGCATAGCCCGATTCGCCCATTGACGAAACGCAGGGATGGCGTAAGAAATGTTCTTAAGGTCCCACATCGCACGAAGTAACGGTCTCAAAAGCCCGCCCCTCGCTGCCGAAGTCCAGTGACGGTAGGTTCGCACCCATCCGGAGAGAGTGGATACAAGCAACGCGACAACAGAGGAGGAATGAAATGTTGACGGAAATTGACTTGCTTGGAGAGTGGATTCCAGAACAGATGGAGCCAGGGACTATGTTTGTCTTGGAGAACGCGGGGGCCATGGGAGAGGCCGGCAATCCATACGTGGCAGTGCTCGCTTGCCCCAGTTGCGGAGCGCTAGGGCTTATCACCAAGACGCAATATGCGGGTCTCGAATCGATGATCTGCGGTTCCGACCGTTGTTCCTCCGAGTATTTCTTGAATGAAGAGGGGATTGAATATCGCCAGCCTCACTGAAGACAGAGAGATCGGTTCTCATCTCTACTGCAGAGGATTTAGGGCAGCTTTTGCAGCCGCGTCGCCCTGTTCTGCAGCCTTGCGCAGCCAAAGGGTTGCCTCATCCTCATCCCTTTGTACACCGTCTCCGCTTTTATAGATCAGGCCCAGAACGCACTGGGCCTGAGCATTTCCCTGCGTTGCCGCATGGCGGAACCAAAAAATAGCTTCCTGATGATCATGCGGCAATCCTTCACCTGCATAGAATGCCGCGCCAAGTCTGAATTGCGCTTGTGAGTCGCCCTTCTCGGCGGCCTTGCGAAACCAGGCAGCGGCCTGCTCGTTGCTCTGCGGAACGCCTTGGCCCGCCGCACAGATGACGCCCATGTTGTATTGGGCCTGCGAAACTTCCTTCTCCGCGGCTGCCCGAAACAAGTTCGCGGCTCGCGTATAGTCCGGCGGCTCTCTGCCATGAGCCTGCGCATACTCGTGGCCCAATCTGTTTTGCGCTTCTGGATCGCCCTGCTCGGCAGCCTTGGAGAACCAATAAATCGCTGCGGGATAGTTGTAGGGCACTCCTCTGCCCTCGAGATAAGCCAGGGCGAGGTTGTATTGCGCGGAGACTTCGCCGCCTTCAGCGGCTCTAAGAAACCAGGCGGCAGCTTGCCCTTCGTCCTTGGCTACTCCCAACCCGTTCCCGTAATGGAGGCCGAGACTATATTGCGCCACAACATCGCCCTTCTCCGCGGCTCTCTGAAACCAGTAGATCGCCTGCGCATGGTTCAGTGGAACGCCTTTCCCTCTGGCGAAGGCGAGACCTATGCTGCGTGCTGCATCTGCGCGGTCCTGTTCGGCTGCCTTGCCGAACCAATACGCAGCTTCGAAATAGTCTTGAGGAACGCCCGTCCCCCGGCAGTACATCCGGCCAAGCTCGAATTGCGCGCTTGCCAGGTTCCGCTTGGCGGCCTTGTGAAGCCATGAAGCGGCTTCAGCGTGGTCCACCTTCACGCCCAGGCCTTCGCCGTAGATCCAGCCAAGGATGTTCTCGGCCTCCGCGCTACCCTGTGCCGCTTCATCGTGTATCCGGCCAAGTACGCGGGTCCCTTCGATTGTATTCAGCTCAAGGCCGGTTACAAAATGCGCGGCAGTCTTCCCATAGTTGTGTTGATCGAAGTATTTTGCAAGCTCACTGGCTACCAGGCTATCGCTGTGAACGCCTGGAAAATCGTAAAATCCGTGCGCTGCAACTGAGGCGGCTGTAAGAGAATCAGTAGCCCATTGCGCCAGTGTGCGCGCTACCTGATTCCGATCGTTGGCGTTCATAGGTTTCTTGTGTTTGGGGGGCCCAATCGAGAACTGGCCGTGATGAACTGGGCCGTGATGAACTGGGCCGTGATGAACTGGGCCGCGATGAATATCTCAATTGTACTTGGGGGGAGGCGGATTCACGGCCGGACCACTACTTCCTCCGGCCCGGACGGCAGTTTAAAGTTCGTGCCCCGCTGCTGATTCAGTTTCAGAGTTGTGGGAACGTCCAACTCGGCAATCTGAACCTTTCGTGTCCACGAACCGCTGGTCCAATAGTCCGTGCTGATGAATATGGTGCCGCCCATGATCGTGTATTTTTCTACTTCTTCCTGGTGGCCGTCGCGAAACACGAGCACGGCGGGTGGAAGCTCGCTAATAGGAGGCTGGGCTGGCTGAATGCGGCGACGGGTCGCCGGAGGTGCAGGCGATGATAGAGATGATTGATCGGACGCCCCGACACCCTGCGGCGCCCCATAGGGCGTAATTCGCACCCAATGATCGCCCTGCAATTCAATCACCAGCGACTCTGGCGGCTTCGGCACTGGCGCCATGGAGGTTGGCTGAGCGAGAGGCGCGGCCATGATTGGGGGCGGAGGTGCCTCTATCCCGGGCTCGTAATCGTAATCGTCGTAACCGTAATCGTCGTAATCGGAGTAGTAGTAGGGCGCAAATCCCGAACCGGCGAAAACCCGGCGCGTGCGGCGCAGGGAACTGGATCTCGCGCCACGGCCCCGCGAGATGGCCGTTCCAACTCGACCAGATGCAGCGGACCCGTGTCTCTGGGCTTGCGCGGACAACACAAAAACCGTCGCTCCAAGCAGGGCAAGGGATAGCGCGATTGGCAGGCGATTCATGCACTGATCCCTTTCAGCTTTGGAAGTTCGCCGTGCTTCCTCTTTCCGGACCACGTTTCCCGGAATCTCTACTATGGCGAGCCCGATGGCGGCCAGTATACTCTATCGCCTGACCGGCGGTTTGACTTCATCGAGAGTCTGGAAGCGCGAACACCCAGACCGTCTCGGTTCGCGCCGGCTGGTTTTTTATCTCCGGATAGAGATTGTCAAAATCGGCGGAATGCGTGTCGCCGGTGCCGGTCACCAGAGCGATATATTCCTTACCGTTCACGGAATAGGCGACGGGGTTGCCGTTGGAAGCTTCGCTCAGGCGCATGTGCCAGAGTTTCTGTCCATTGGCGTCGTCATAGGCTGCGAATTGACGATCGATGTCTCCCGCAAAGATCAGACCCTTCACCGCGAGGATGCCGGTTTGGAAGGAGCCGCGCTGCCGGACCTTCCACAGGGGTTTTCCGGTCGTCAGGTCAAAGGCTTCCAGCCGGCCATATAGCCCATCGCTGTCCGGACGCGGGCGCATGTTCTGCCTGATGCCCGTTGAGAGAAATCCCCTCTCCCCTTGTTCGACCGGAACAAAATCCGCGCAGACTTCCGTCAGCGGCGTAACCATGACATGGGTGTCCGGGTTGTAGGAGGAGGGCATGAAGTTCTTTGCGCCTGCCGTTGCGGGGCACACGAAATGGCTCTTGCCGTCACCCGCCAGGGTTTCCGGATTGATCTTCTTCGCCCCCGTCTCGGGATCCACCGACAGGATGACGTTCTGCAGGCCTGGATCGAAGGAATATTGATAGTTGCCGGTCCCGGCCTCAAGTACATCGTAGACGCCTTGCTTGCCGGCGGTGGCGACAAGGCGCTTGCCCCGCGCCGTGAAGAGCATGCGTTCAAACGCCCAGTCATGGTCCCACTGGTCGTTCGGCATATGCTGAAAATACCAGGCCAGTTTGCCGGTTTCCGGATTGAAGGCCAAGGTGGTGTCTGTATATAGCGCATCATTGTTCTTGTCCGGCAGGCGCTTCGCGAGCGGCCCGGTGTCATAGGTTTGTCCTGTGCCGAAATAGACTAAATTGTTGGCCTCGTCATAGCTGCCCGGCTCCCAGACAGTGCCACCCGAGCGTTTCTCGTAAGGTACTCCGTTCCAGGTATCCCCTGGCTCACCATCCTTGGCGATGGTGCCGAAACGCCAGACTTCCTTTCCGGTGTCGCCATTCAGAGCGGCGATAAAGGGATGGCCGCCTACCGTGCCCACGATGACGTTGCCCTTGGCGATGATCGGCCCGCTATCGATGCTGACTCTCACGCCCGGCTCCTGCCCCAGATCGGTGTCCCACACCACATTGCCGGTCTTGACGTCCAAGGCAATCACATGCCCGTCCGAGGTCCCGCTGTAGAGCCGGTTGCCGAGGATCGCCAGTCCCTTCTTGACGCTTGGTCTGCTTCCCTTGGGCAACCGGCGGGTATATTGCCAGAGCAGATCGCCGGTGGAGGCGTTGAATGCCTGGATGATGTCGCGGTAACCGAAGACGAACATTACGCCGTCATGCACGATGGGCGTTGCCTCGGCGGGACCGACCGGCAACGTCCACGACCATACCGGGGTCAAATTCTTGACGTTGGACTTGTTGATCTCGGTCAACGGGCTGAAACCGGATGCATCGCGGGTACGGCGCCAGTTCAGCCAGTCGCCATCGGGCGGCGAGGCCAGCATCGCCTCGGTGACTGGCGTGATCTTGTCCAGCGGATTGGCCGCCGGATGGGGATCGGGAGGCATCTTGACGCCCGCGGCCAGCACCGCGGTACCCTTGCCGCTGCGCGCCGGCAGCAACATCTGTTTTGCCGAATCCGCCGTCAGAACCGTGGGCGAGGCGGCGATCAAATTCGCCTGCATCATATAGGCGAGAATGTTTTGATATTGCTCGGGGCTCAGCGAATTGGGCGCGCCTTTGGGCATCTGGTCGGCGATGAAATCCAGCAGCGTGCTGACGGGTTTGCCTCCCCAATGGGAGAGGAAATCCGCGCCCTTGAGGGCGGGGGCGAATTGGCCATCATCCAGCCCATTGCCGTGACAGGAGGCGCAGCTTGTCTCATAGGCCGTCTTGCCGGCGGTAGCCTGGGCTGTGCTGTAACCGGCGCTGATCTGGGCAGAGGCCGCCGCGCAAAGATAACTGAGGACAATTGCACCTGCTCCGAGCCCTAACGAGACATTGAGCCGTTTGCCTTTGAACATTTGCCATCCTCCAAACTTGGACAGGGATGCATCCAAGTTCATAGTCGCTGTCCCCACAAACTTCCTCGACACCTGGACCGATGTGACACCCGGACCCATGTCTCATCGCGCCATCGTCCGCGCGTACACGCGCACGGAGTTCCGTCCAACAGTTAGGCTTCCTTTGTCATCCTAATTGCGAAGTATAGAGCAGCCGCGAAGCGGGAGGGCTAGAAGCTGTCTCATAAACCCAAAGTACCCGGTGAGGCCACGAGTGAGACCCGCACAGTGGCTCGGGTTGCTGATCAGCAGGGTGCGGACAATCGGAGCGGCCGGATGAAAACTTCAATTCCGCTGAAGAAAATAACCAATGACAAGGTCGGCAGAATCTCCGCGGAGAGTGCCGTCGAAACAAAGGGCGATGCCTTCGGCAGGTTGTCCAGTTCCGCTTCTGCTTGGCTGGGCTCGAAATGGGCGTTCCTTGGCGCGATGCTCATCATCGTAGTCTGGGCGGCTACAGGCCCCATCTTTCATTATTCCGACACCTGGCAACTGATCATCAACACAGGGACGACGATTGTCACCTTCTTGATGGTCTTCCTGATTCAGAACACTCAGAATCGGGATGCGCGAGCGATCAATCTCAAATTGAACGAGTTGATCCACGCCATTGACGCGGCTGGCGATCAAATGATGGATATAGAAAAGCTCAGTGATGAAGAACTGGATGTAATGCAAGCGCGCTACGAAAAGATTCGTGCCGAATGTATTGGACGAAACGCGCGTGCCAAGCGGAATTGAGGAAGGCTCTAAGAACAGGCTCCTAGGATTATGAAATCTCTGGCCGATCCAACACGACTGAAGCCCATCGATAAGAAAGACGGATTGCTTCAGGTCATCATTGAAACTCCTGCCGGAAGCCGGAATAAATTCGCGTTCGATCAAGAGCAGGGGATCTTTTCCCTGAAGAAAGTACTTCCCGCCGGAATGGTTTTTCCATACGATTTCGGCTTTCTGCCGCAAACACTGGCGCCCGATGGCGATCCTATCGACGTTTTGTTGTTGATGGACGAGCCGGCGTTTCCCGGCTGCTCGGTTCGTGCGCGGCTGGTTGGGGTGATTGAAGGCGAACAGCTCGACGGCAAGAACAGAATAAGAAACGACAGGCTAGTGGCAGTCGCGGAAGCGAACCACATGTACGCCAATATCCGGAGGTTGAATGACCTTCCAGGCAAATGGCTGCAGGAATTGCAGGATTTCTTCGTGAACTATCACAATCTCGAAGGTAAGAAGTATCGGTTACTGGGCTGCAAAGGCGCCAATGCTGCCCTCCGCCTTATCAAGAAAGCGCAACGGGCGGTTTGATGAAACATCGCGGATAAAAGATGGGCGAGTTGCTGGTTCGATTCCTTGTCGGCGGCGTTGTCGTCGGCCTCTTCGCGACGCTCGGGGACATCCTTCGTCCGAAGAGTTTTGCAGGGCTCTTCGGCGCGGCACCTTCGATCGCGCTAGCCACGATCGGCTTGACGATCCATCAGGACGGGAAAGCTTTCGCGGCGCTGGAGGCTCGCTCAATGATGCTCGGCGCCTTGGCCTTCTACGTTTACGCGGCGGCTACGAGTTGGGTGCTGAGGCGTTACAAAGTTGCAACTCTCGTTGCGACAACTGCCTTGATGCCGGTCTGGTTCTGGGTGTCCTTAGGATTGTGGTTCCTGATCATGGGAAGATCAGGATGATCGAAGTCAAGTTTTCATCGCTCAGGGAGACGAGAGTTAGCGAGTATGCTGTCCGCTTCCTATTTGGCGGAGCTTGTACGGTCGCTGCCGGTCTGATCGCGAACAGATTCGGACCAGCCGTCGGAGGTCTATTTCTCGCCTTTCCGGCGATCTTTCCGGCGGGCGCGAGCTTAATCGAAAGCCATGAGAAGCGACGCAAAGCAGAGATCGGGGCTGACGGGACAAATCGCGGACGTTTGGCCGCAAGTATTGATTCGGCCGGGGCCTCGCTCGGCTGTATTGGTTTGCTGGGCTTCGCCTTCCTGCTGTGGAAAGGACTGCCGAATCATGAGCCATACGTCATCATCAGCCTGGCTGCCGCCGTATGGGGCCTGTTGGCTTGGATATTGTGGATGTTGCGCCGGATCATCCGTCACCGCAAGCGTCACTATATCAACGAGCGCGCTAGTTCTGGATGAGACGTACGAGAGTCCCATCCGGATCGACTAAGGCGCCGATGCGGCCACCCCATGACTCGACCGCTGGAGGGTGCAGCCTCGGTTGCCCTTTGCATCCCTCCGGCACACCGGCTTCTTTTGAGTTCGCGTAGAAGGAATCGAGGTCATCCAGCCGCAGACAGCAACTGAACCAACTGGTCTTGGGATCGAGTTCAGGATAAGGGAAGAACTCCAAGGTCAGATCACCGCGCTTCAGAATCATCCAGCCTTCATCGCGCCAACTTTCAGTGAACCCGAGAGCTGCGTAAAAGCGAGAAGTCTTTTCGAAATCGCGTGAGGGCAAATTCGGCGTGGCGGCGTCACTCATCTCGATTGCTCCTCGTGCAACTTCTTTCTCACTGTAATGCAGTTTCCCAACCCAAGGCATCTACAACGAAAGATGAGCGAGTAGATCGATCAGGCAATCGTCCGATAGATCGTCTGATGACTGAGCCAGGATAAACAGACGAAGCTATAGAACAATCGATCGGACCAAAAGATACAAGCGCAGATGATGAATCCGTGGCATACCTTACAACGAGGTGCGGATTCCTCGTCTGATAGTGCTGATATGAATCGGGAAATTCGAGTGTTGCTCATAGATGATCATGCTCTTTTCCGAGAGAGTGTCAGCCGATTGCTACAGGCTGAGCCTGGCATTAGTGTTGTGCGGAGCTGTGACCATGTGCGCGAGGCCCTGTCCTTGCTCGAAAGCGAAGTGTTTGACGTGGTCCTGCTGGATTACGACCTTGGCGGAGAAGACACAGCGCTCTTTTTTGATGAGGCTAAGGCAAAAGGATTCAAGGGGCACATCCTGATGGTAACGGCCGGCATGTCCAATGCGACAGTTCTGCAGGTTTTAGAGCAAGGAGTATCGGGAATTTTCCTAAAACAGGCTCCTCCTGCGGAGCTGGTGGAGGCGATTCACAGGGTCATGACCGGCCAGTTTTGGCTCGATTGGCGCGCTGTTAAACCGCTGATCGATGGTGTGAGTCGCCGGGCGGAGGAACAACGGATTCAATCCTCTCTGAGTCTCCGCGAACGGGAAATTTTGAAAGCAGTCCTTGAAGGTCTTTCCAATAAGCAGATAGCGATGAAGCTTCAGCTGTCGGAAAGCATGGTGAAAGGTACGCTCCACCAACTTTTTGCCAAAACAGGCGCCCGTACCCGTGGTCAACTTGTCCGCATTACTCTCGAGAAGCACTCGGACGATTGGTTGGGGAGCGAGAGTCCTATGAAAGAGCCATAGAGCATTTTCACTTCAGTATGCGGAGCGTCATCCTGCAGCGGCTCCCGAGCGGGAAGGCGACGGAGTGAATCGATAGCCGAAGTTGCGCTCTGTCACGATGTAGCGCGGAGTTCTGCTGGTCTCAATTTTGCCTCGCAGCGCGCGAATAAGAACCCGGAGGGAGTCCTTCTTGGCTGTCGGATTGCGCCAAAACATCTCGAGCAGGGTTGTATTCCTCATCAGCTTCTCGGGATGCATGCAGAAAACCGCAAGCAATTCGAATTCTTTGGGGCTCAGATGCGTCTCAACGTCGCGGATCCAGACTCGATGCATAGCAGGATTGATGACGAAGTCTCCGATTTGAATCGACTTCTCCTGTTCGAACTCTGTCGGAGTTAACAGACGAGTGCCAAACTCTCTTTGTCGAGTGTGGGCGAGCCGGTCCTTTTCATACGCATGCATGAGAGACTTCTCGAAGGCCACACGGACAATCTGAGCCCTCTTTCTCACGCCAAGCTTTAGGAAGAGCTGTTGCACTGTAGCCTTGACGGACCCTTCCGTGCACTTCAGCTGGAGCGCAATCTGTTGGTTGCTTGAGCCCTCGGAAACGCCCGCCAAGACAGCTCGTTCCTTTGCAGTGAAGGATATGGAGCTGCCCAGTCCGGCGTTTTGCTGATGCGTGCCGTGTATGACGCGCACCGCATGCAGAGGATCCTCCAGCAGCTCTTTGGTAGAGAGGGCAGAAGAAAATACTTTGCCGGGAGAGTCAGGGTTGAATGTTTGCGCGGATGCGACTCGCAGAATGAGGCTGGCAAATCCATGCCTCCGGGCATCGGCGATAAACAGGGCCAACTCCTCGTCCCGGAATTCGGGGCCCAGCAGCACAAGGTCGATTGCTTCGGACCGCAAACATTCCAAAGCGCCGAGGAGGTTCGGCGATCTGGCTGCGCTTTCGAGCCGGTTTCCGCTGAGTAATTGGCGCGCCGCGTTATTGTTCAGTTCGTCGCCGCTGCCCACCAGCAACAGCTTGATCTGCCGCTCCTCCGCATCACGTCCATTACGCTGCGTTTTCATCGGGCTTTCGTACAGCGGTTCAGATTACGGAACCACTTCGGATGCGGTGGCATAGCTAAGTTGATGGATCGCCAACCAAGTCTGCGCGTAGGCATCGAGTGCGTTCAAGGTTGTGGTGCGGTCATCTTGGAGCGCGTTCAGATAGTCGAGCAACGCGAGGCCTCCATGCTGATAGGCATACTGCGCAATGGACAACACGTCCTTCGATTCCGCCAGATAGTGTCCGTTGTAACGATCTGAAAGTACCTTTGCGGTCGTATAACCAATCCATGCCTGATCGACATCGGAATAGACTTGATTGCGCGCGGCTACTTCAGTAAATCGGCTACCCTGCGCCAGGTATTTGCTGGTGTCCTTGTTTCCCTGATTGCGGTCGAAGATGCGGAGGGGAATGTTGATGGAGCCGCCCCAACTGCTCAGATTGCCGCTATGGTCGTACTCCCCTTCGAGAGTGGGATCCGTGGTCCCATCGGCATAAGCCAGCTTGACGTTCGCGTCTGCGACGTCGACGCCTGCTTGCGCCGCCTTGTAATCGGGGCGGTTTGCCAGCGCCGTCTGTTCCAGGCCGGTCAAGCTGCCGGTGACAGGGGGAGGAACAAGATCTCCGGCGATGTCGAAGTTCTGTTTTGGCTGCTCAATCCCTAAAAGGGTTTGCAACTGATCGCTGGCCTGGCCGAAGTTCAACTCGGCGGTGGCTTCATCGGTCTCGTATTGCGCTAACTGCAGGTCCAGCCGCTCAAAATCGATCTTGCCGATGTTTCCGTCCTAGTAGCCCACACGATAGATGTCCAACTGCTGCTTGTAATTGGTGAGATTGTCTTGTGCCACTTTTAGCGCCGCTTTTGCCAGAACCATGGTGGTGAAGGCCTGCTTCACGGCTAAAACAGTTCCACGCTGCAGATCGTGGAATTGGTCCGTCGTCTGAGCAGTCGTCGCCCGTGCGGTGTCCAAGCGCCAGCGCCGCTTCTGTCCCCGCTCAAACAGCCGCGACATTTGCAAGCTGTAAGCGTAGGGTGTCGTGGACGTGGCTGGGTTGGTGAGATCCGTGCCGTACACATCGAAGTTCGGATTCTGGCGCAGCCCCGCCTCGACTTCCTGGCCTTTCAGTGAGAGCAGGTTCTGCTGTGATGACAGCAGAGTCGGATTATGCGCGAGAGCATAATCGACCGCCTGCTGCATCGTCAGTGGAGCGGAAGGGAGAGGGGGGGCGGGAGCCGGAGCGGAAGCGGAAGGAGCCTGGGCATAGCCTTGCCGCCCCGCGCAGAATGGCAGGGTAGCGAGAAATACAATTGCAAAAAAACGTTGGTAGATTCTCAAACCTCAAACTCCGATTCGGGCGCGGGGAGAACATCTTTGTCTCCCGCGAACCAGACATAAAGCGTTGGCAGCAGAAAGATGCTCATGGCCAGATCGGTGATCAGGCCGCCAACGATCACGATGGCAAAGGGCCGCTGGGAATCAGATCCGATGGCGTGAGACATCGCCGCGGGAAGCAGCCCCAGCGTGGCGACCAGCATGGTCATCATGATGGGACGCAAGCGCAGCACCGCCCCTTCCACGGCTGATTCTTCAATCGAATGCCCGCGCGCGCGCAGCTGATTGATGTATTCCAGCATGATCACGCCGGTCTGCACGGAAACCCCGAACAGGGCAAGGAAACCTACGCTTGACGAGACGCTGAAGTTGGTGTGCGTCACCAGCAGCGCCAGCAATCCGCCGACGCGAGCCATGGCGACAGTGGCTAAGATTACCAGAGCCCACTTGAGAGACTTGTACATCGAATACAGAATGACGAAGATCAGCAGCACGGTTAACGGTACGATGATGAGCATCCGCGCTTCCGCGCGCACTTCGCTCTGGTATTCACCCTCCCAACCGATGTGGTACCCGCGCGGAAGCTGTACCTGGTCTTGTACCTTCTGAATGGCCTCGCGCACGGCGTCGCCCAGCGCGCGGCCACGGACGCTGTACTTGATCGCGACATAGCGCTGGTTGTTTTCGCGATAGATTTCAGAGCCCTCGTCCGCTTCCCGGATGGTGCAGAGTTGAGCCAGCGAAACCCGCTCTCCCGACGGCGATAGCAAGCGGATGCTCTGGATCGCTTCCCTGGTGTCCCGGTACTGCGGCTGATAGCGCAGCGTGAGGTTATACACCTGCTCGCCTTGCAGCACTTGAGTGAGGGCATTGCCTCCGACCGCGGTTTGGATGGCGTCCTGGACGTCGGCCACGTTGATCTGCCACCGCGCGGCCGCCGCGCGATCGACCGAGAACACCAGGTCAGGCTGCCCGGTGACCTGGAAGACTCCCAGATCCGCAATGCCCCTGACGTGGCTCATGATGCCTGCCACCTGCTGGGCCTTATCTTCGAGCAGATGCAAATCGTCGCCGTAGACCTTGGTGGCAAGCTCGCCCTTGACTCCGCTGACAGCCTCCTCCATGTTGTCTTCAATCGGCTGCGAGAAACCCCAGATCACGCCGGGGAATGCTTTCTCAAGCTGCATCGTCATCGAGGCAATCAGTTCGTCTTTGTTCTGATGAAACACCGGACGCCACTGCTCGGGCGGTTTCAGGCCCACGAAGTACTCTGTATTGAAAAATCCGGTGTGGTCGGTCCCGTCATCGGAGCGGCCCGTTTGACTGGTGCACTCGGTCACTTCAGGAAAGGAGCAAAGCAGGATTCTGGCCCGATTGGAGACCTGGATCCCCTCGGCCGGTCCTGCGCTTTGATCGAGACTGCCGCGCACCCACAGCGTGCCCTCGTCCAGGTGGGGGAGGAACTCGGAGCCGATGACGCCGCTGAAGGCGAGATAGATTGCGATAAAGAGGCTGACAAGCCCAACGCCGACAGTAAAACCCCGGTGATGGACAGCCCAGGTGACGCCTCTGCGGTAGCGCACAACCAGGAACTGCATCACCGGGTTTCTCCATTCCTTGGCGCCTTTGCGGAACAGAAAACTCGAAAGGACAGGAGCGACGATCATGGAAAAGGACAGAGCGCCCAAGAGAGCAAAGGCCACGGTCCAGGCCATGGGCCTGAAGAGCCGTCCTTCCACGGCCTGCAAGGTGAAGATCGGGAGATACGCCGTGATGATGATCCCGATCGCATAGAAAACCGGCCGCTGCACCTCGTGCGCCGCTTCTTTAATCTTGTCCGCGGGGGTTTGAGCCGCGCCGCTCTGATGGCTGAGATGGCGAACGATGTTTTCCACCATCACCACGGAGCCATCGACAACCATGCCGAAGTCCAGCGCGCCGAGCGAGAGCAGGTTGGCGGGAATATGTTTCAGTTGGAGACAAATCGCGGCAAACAATAAGGAGAATGGGATGGTGAGTGCAACGATGACTGCACCGCGCACGTTGCCGAGGAAAAGAAAAAGGATAATCACCACCAGGATGATTCCCTCGGTCAGGTTGTGAAGGACGGTGTGGGTGGTGAAGTGCAGCAGATCGCTTCTGTCAATGAAGGGAACAAGCTTTACGCCCTTCGGCAGGATGGTGCTATTCAGTTCTTGTACTTTCTCTTCGATGCCTTTGAGCACGGGCTGCGCATCCGCGCCCTTTTGTAGAGCTACGATGCCCGACACCACATCGTCGTTATCGACGATTTTCCCGTCCTCGCGGTGGTAAGCCCGGGCAAACCGGCCGAGCCGGATCTCCGGGCCTTGCGTTACGACCGCAATATCCTTCACTCGAAGCGCCGTGCCGCTCTTGGTTGTAATGACCGTGTTCTCGATATCCTGGATGTTTCTGACCAGACCTACTTCCCGGACATTGATCTGCTGCAGCCCGGCTTCGATGAAGCTGCCGCCCGCATTGGCGTTGTTATTGGCGAGCTGCTGCTCCACCTGGGCGATGCTGAGTCCGTAGGAGACCAGTTTGTCCGGGTCGAGGCGGACCTGATATTCACGCGTGGGACCGCCGAAGGGGCTGTTATCCACCACGCCCGGGACGGACTTCAGGTTCTTGTCCACCACCCAGTCCTCGAGCGACTTCACGTTCATGACGTCGTACTCGGGGTTGGTACTTTCCAATGTGTAGAAATAGATCTGGCCGACCGGGCTCCAGTCCGTCCCCATCTGTGCAAAGACCCCGGGCGGCAGAGTGACCTGCGAAATCCGCTCCAGAACTCGTTCGCGGTTCTCGAAGTCCGTTGTGTCCTCACCGAAGACCAGTTCCACCGTCGAGAGCCCGAAGATCGACCAGGAGCGTACATGGGCGACTCCCGGAACACCGTTCATCACGATTTCGAGCGGGATCGTGACCTGCTGCTCGATCTGTTCGGCGGAGATCCCGGGCCACTGCGCGATGATATCGACGTAGTTGTTCGCCACGTCCGGATACGCTTCGACAGGAAGCTGGTGGAACGAAACAATCCCCCACGCAAAGAGCAGCATTGCGACCGCTAGGACCAGAAAACGGTTCTGCAGCGCAAAGTCGACAAGCCGCCGGATCATTGCGCCTCCAGCGTTTCTTCTAATGAGAGAACGTTCGCTACCACCTGCTGGCCGGGCGAAATACCGGAAAGAATCTGCTGTTTATTCCCCGGCAGCATCTCCCCGGCGTTCACTTCAACGAGCTTGAATTGCTGGCCGCCGGCGGGGACGTAGACCCAGTCGCGATCATGCAGGTGCAAAATAGCGGAAGCGGGAACGACCGCAAAAGCCTGCTTGTTTGTGCTCTCAAACGTCGCGGTGACAAACATGCCCAGTTTGAGAATGCCGGGATTGCGAATCTCGATGCGTACCTTGGCGGTGCGGATATTCGGGTCAAGCACCGGGCCGATGTCGGTGATCTGGCCCGTCAATAGCCTATCGGGATAGGCGGTCACATGGATCCGTGCCTCCTGCCCGAGGTGAATCTTGGGGATGTCATTTTCGTAAACGTCACAGATGATCCAGACCACGGACAGATCGGCGACGGTGAAAGCCGTGGGGGACCCGGTATACGTCACACCGGCGGCGGCGGCATTGGTGACGTCTTGCGCAACGATCACTCCGGAGATCGGCGCATACACGTTCACAATGTTCGAAGGATGATCTTTGTCGACTCCAAGCGTATCCAGTTGACCTTCCGCGGCCGTCAGATCGGCTTTGGCATCGTTCTCCGTGTCCTCGGCCTGCTCCAGCGAGCCGAGGGGAATGGCGCCATGGTTGTAAAGGTCCTGGGCACGAATGTATGCCTTGTTGGCCAGCAATTCGTCGTTGCTGGCCTTCAGATAGACATCGAAGGCGTTTGTGATATCCGGGCTCTGAACCGTGAGCAGGAGCTGGCCCTTTTTCACGTTGTCGTCGAGGCGCGCCTGGATATCCACCACCCGCCCACTGGCGAGCGAGATCACGGGAATTTCGCGGGCAATATCGGGATAGACCGACCCGGTGACGTTCAATTCCGCGGCGGCTTCCATCCGCTCTGCGGCGACCAACGAGAATCGATCGGGCTTTTCGACGGTGACAAGGCCGGCGTTGCTGGTCTCGGTGACCTGTGCCGCTGGCGGCGCGCCATTGGCGGGATTGAATTTCCTTCCGCATGCGGTCGATAGAAGGCACACAGCGAGACAACTACCAGTCTTTAGAAAAAACTTGGTCGTTTTCATAAGGTAGTTTTCCCAGCAATCTTTGCAATGTGCTTCATAAACCCAGACCTCCTGGAGCCTAGCGAGATCCATAGTCGAAAAGTAGCTCGTGCAGCGACCGCCGGGCCCTATAGAAAACACGCTCTTGTCAGGAGTTAGGGTAATCGGTTCTCGAGTTACTCCTAACATGTCTTTCGGCCGAAGGTGTGCAATTTTGGATAGCTACTGGTTTGCTAAAAGTTATATCGATTGATCTATGACACCTGGAGATAAGGAAGGTAGGTATGTGCGGCCATATCGGTGATAGTCCGATGCACGTTACGCGCTGGGAAGAAGCGAAACCGGCATGTTGAGTGCGAACAGCGAGGAAGCTCATGGTGCAGCAAGGCATATCAGGACGTGTGAATATCGCGGAAGAAGCGATCGTTCACAAGCCTGTCACATAGGCTAGCGGCTAAGGAGGGAGGAGTGATTGCGTTGCCAGACTTTCGATAGGGCCTAGGCTATCTTTCGGTTCTCCAAACGGCCAATCATGAAGAACTGGAAGGCGCGGTCTTAGTGAGTCCCTGGTGCTCAGTCCCTGGTGCGGAAGAGGAAGAACAATCCATCAACATGGGGATTGAAAGAAACGAACTTACGCTGGTCATAGCATCGGCACCACGATCGCGCTGGGGTCGCTTTCGTTGGCAACGGGATTGTGGCGCGCATCGGCAGATCTCGCTCCCGGGCTAGAAGTGGTCTCATAAATCCGTGAAACTGTCGTCGGCCATGGGCGAGACCCGCCGCTAAAGCGGGGCTCGTGCGCCATCCGAAAAAGCTGAACCAATATATGAGACCACTTCTAGTGAAAGCTATGGGAGGCCACCCAAAGAGCGAAGAAAACGCTACAGACCGCCATGGCAAGCAGGAGAGCCACCGCGCTTATGATTTCGCGAGGCGTCCAGCGGACCCGCTGAATGCGCCGTTTGTTGCCTTGATTGAGCTTCAACCGTCGCGACACAACTGCCTCCCTCCTAAAACCGCATTCGGGGACAGCGCCATGCGCCGCCCCGGAATGCAAGCGAAGAGACAAGCCGGTCTTCCATTCAGAACTGCGAGCAGTCGGAACTGCGAGCGGTCAGAAGTGGAAGCCGATTTGCGCGGTTAGAGCCCGCGGGGTGACATAGTGCGTTCCGCTGAAGGTAGAAAGGAAGTTATACAGAGCGTACTTATTGGCTATGTTGATGCCGGTCAGTTGCATGCTCCATTTGTATTTGTCGCCGTGAAAGAGATTGTCCTCGCCGACCGAGGCGTCGAAGAGACTGCGCGGTTGGATACGCTGAGGGTTGTGGTCGTTGTCCCCGGTGCCCGGTGCAGGGATCTTCACCAGGTTCGAGGTGTATTCCGACGCGGGGCAAGGAGTTGGCAGCGGGGTAGTCGGCGTGGCCCTGATACCCTCGCAGGTAAGCCCCGCCTGGAACTCCTCGTCGGCGGTCAAGCCGCTCAGGTCGACTCCTGGTTGTCCATTGGGCAAGGTCACCGAGGTATTGAGGCACGGGCTATTTGGATCCGTTACCCCATAGCAGGGTACCGAGCCGGCAACGAGGCCGCTGTCGTACCTCCAGTTGAAGCCTATCCAGGGACCGAGACGCCCGGGTATCTGATACTGCACGTGCGTCGTCTCATTGAATCTTTCGTCATGGTCGATCCGGAAAGGATATCCTCCACTCTCGACCGTAGCTCCGGCCCCGGCTACCTGAGGCGGGAAGAATCGGGCGGCAACCGAAGACATGACGACATAAGCGCTGACGTGGTGGAAGTTGGGGAGATCCGCGTGCAGCGCGAATCCGGGGATCTTCGAGTTGTGCCAGTCGATAGGGAAGGTGATGGGAGTGTTGCCAAGCACGCTGAAATCGAAGGCATTGTGCGTGTATTTCCAGATGTACTCGCCGCCGATGACGAAGTACTTGCCGGCAGCCTGCTGGAAGCTGGCATGAAACTCATTACGGAAGCCCGGCTGGAGGATCCCTTGTACTCCGGGCGTGCAAAGGAGCAAAGGAGCGAGCACCGGGTTCGAGCAACCCTCGCTGGATAGAACAAGGTTTTCGTTGAACGGAGTTTCGAGCGTGCGCGCATAGGAGATGCTGAGCACAGTGCTGGTCGGCTTGATGCTATAGGAAAGCCCGACGCGCGGCTCCGCCTGTCGAGCGACGGTCAGACCGTTATATAGGTCTCCGCGCATGCCCACGTTGAAGACCCAGTGTCCGGTCTTGATCTGGTCTTCGATGTAGAGAGCCAATTCCTTGATATCGGTTTGGCCAAAGTTGCTATAGAAACTGCCGTTGCGGGTAAGGTCGTATGGCGCGAGGACCGGATTGTATGTGGGGTTCTGGCCTGAAACACCGCCCGGGCACTGGGATGGATCGGAGTATCCAGGCAAGGGGTTGCCATTCACATCGACGCAAGGCGAATTGTAAGTCGGGTAGACAACGCCGAGCTTGTCGTGTTCCCGGAGGAAGGTTTGTTCATACACCGCGCCTACCTTTACATTGTTGATTCCCTTGACGTAAGAGAAATCCGAATGGAGCCCTGCATTGGTGAGCGTTCGGTACTGAGAAATGGACGAGGTTTGCAGGTTTGGCGGACCGAGATCGGCAAGAGGGTTGCCACTCGGGTAGTAGTCATAGCCGTCTCGCCGGACATAGGCGCCGAAGTTGAACACCGAGTCGTTGCTGATCAAGCGCGTATAAGTTGGCGCAATATTGTAGGTCACGATTTTGGATCGCTGATCGGTATTGCCGACATCGCCAAATATGGGATTGCTGCTGGAGCCGCCATCGACGACATTCGAGACATTCAGGTTGTCATACGCATTCGGTGTCTGGAACCAGGAACGCGAGTAGTTGAGATTGATATGAACCGCATCGGCTTTCGTGAAGTTATAGTCGACCCGGTCGAAGACATTTTCCTCATTGCCTTTGTCGTGGAAGACCACGAACTCGGGAGGATCGAGAAATCGTCCGGTGTTCAGTCCATCGGCTTCGATGAAGTTCCCCCATTTCTGGCCGCCGTAGCTCAGATCGAACGAGCCTGTGGCTGAACCGAATGTCCCATAGGAGCTGCTGATGATTCTGGCGAAGCGCTTCTGCAGATTCTCGAGCCCTTCGTACTGAGGCGTAAGGCCACACTTTGACGCGACGTTCACGATAAGGATGGTCTCGCCTTTGAACTGGTCCAGCGAACTGGACTCACCGGCCAGGGTATTGATGGGGGTGTCGTAGATAGTCATAACGAACCCTAACGGCGAAAAAAGGACCTGTGCGACGTAGGCTCGCTGCGTGCGAGCCCTCACGATCGTCAATAAATGCGCTCACCGTCGAGGATCGCCCTACCCCCGACCCGGACGCCTATGACGTCGTGGTCGAGGTGCACGCCGCGGGCCTCAACGCCGCCGACCTCATGCAGCGCGACGGGTTCTATCCGGCGCCCCCTGGCTGGCCCGTGGACGTACCGGGCATGGAACTCGCAGGGGTCGTCGTGGCGGTCGGCGACCGGGTCGTAGAGCCGCTGATGCATCGACGTGTGTGTTCGCTGGTTGGTGGTGGCGCGCAGGCCGCCTACTGCGCCGTGCCGAGCGAGCATCTCCTTTTTGTCCCCGACGACGTCTCGTTCCTCGAGGCAGGCGGATTCGCCGAAGCGTTCTCCACCGCCTAGACGCGCTGGTCACCCAGGGCCACCTTCTGCCGGCGAACGCGTTCTCATTCGGGCCGCCGGTGGCGTGGGAGTCGCGGCCGTCCAAATCGCGCGCGCCCTTGGCGCCCAGGCGATCGCCGTGACGAGAGATGATCAGTTTCACGAACAGTTGCGCGAATCGGTGCAGAAGAGACCGTGACGCTCGAAGATGTTGAACCTGGAGGGCGTGGACGTCGTGCTCGAGCTTCTCGGTGCCGCACATCTCACCCGTGCCTTTGAAATTCTCAATCCCTACGCGCGCGTGGTGGTCATCGGGGTCGGCGCCGGGAGTCGGATCGAGGTGAATCTTCTCCAGGTCATGCAGATGCGACTCACCTTGACGGGATACAACCATGCGTTCACGTTCGCGCGAGCAAAAAGCTGAGGTCGCCCGATGGTCGGAGACGTCCTCGTGCCGCGCTGGACGGCGGTGAGCTAGCCGTCCCGCTCGCAAAGGTGTTCGACTCTGGAGGACGCCAGCGCCGCCTATGAGTACTTCGCTCAACCGGGCAAGTTTGGCAAGGTCGTGTTGAACATCGGGAGCGATGCACCCGTTAGATTGAGCAGGTGCTCGGATCGATTCCTCTCCCCCACCCGTCACGGTGCGATCCTTCGCGCGAGGACTACCAGGACATCATCCGGGCCCACGAGCTCGCGTGAGCGAAGGTCGAGCGACCTATCAAGATCCGAGTACCGGGCTCATGGTTCTGACCGTGGCCACCCATCTCTCTCGGGGCACGTGTTGTGACAGCGGGTGTCGCCACTGCCCCTATCTAGAGCAGTGAGCGCAGCGGGGTGTAGTCCATGTCCAATGCTTCTGCCACCGGGCCATAGGTCACTTTGCCGTTCACGACGTTGACGCCCTCGGCCAGTGCGTCATCGGCCAACACTGCTTCGCGCCAGCCGTGACGTGCAAGTTCCAAGACGTAGGGCAATGTCGCGTTCGACAGCGCTTCGTCGAGGTCGCGGGAACCGCACCGGGCATGTTCGCCACGCAGTAAAAGATCGAACCATTGAACGACGAACGTGGGATTCGAGTGGGTGGTGGGACGAGTGGCCTCGAAGCAGCCACCTTGGTCGACCGAGATGTCAACCAGGACTGAACCTTCGCGCATGCGCGACACCAGTTCGTTGCTGACGAGTTTCGGGGCCTTCGCGCCCACGACCAAGCACAGCGCCGATGACCATGTCGGCCCAGAGGCACGACTCTTCGATAGCGAGAGTCGACGAGGCGATCGTCTCCACGCGACCGTCGAAGTGGATGTCCACTTGGCGCAGGCGTTCGAGGTTGCGATCAAGGATCTTGACGTTGGCGTGCAGCCCGACCGCCATGGTCGCCGCCGCCAGTCCAGAGACCCCCGCGCCGATGACCACGACGTTGGCGGGGGCCACACCGGCACCCCGCGATCAATGTCGCCGTGTCCGCCGCCGGGACGCATGAGGTGGTGCGCACCCATCAGCGGCGCCATGCGTCCCGCCACTTCACTCATCGGCGTCAGCAGAGGCAACGAGTTATCGCGCAGGCGCACGGTCTCGTAGGCGATAGCGACGTTGTTCGCCGCCACGAGTGCGTCGGTGCACTCGCGTGACGCGGCGAGGTGCAAGTAGGTGAAGAGAACCTGGTTCTTCCTCGCCCCGAGACGCTTGTACTCATCTTCGATAGGCTCTTTCACCTTCAACAAGAGGTCGCTGTCGGCCCAGACGTCGTCGACGCTCTCGACCATCGTGGCCCCGTTGCGATTCGTAGGCCTCGTCGGGGATGGATGAGCCCACGCCGGCGCCGCGCTCCACCAGAACGCGGTGACCGGCACCGCTCAACTCCCGCACTCCCGCGGGGGTTAACGCGACGCGGTACTCGTCGGTTTTGATTTCCTTGACTACGCCGATGATCATCGTTGATCTACTCCTCTGTCAGGCCGTCCTCACGCTAACAAGCCAGTGGCTGTCGCGTACGCGGGGCGAAGTGCTAAAACTCGATGTTGTGCATCACGTGCTTGATGCGCGTGTAGTCCTCAAAGCCGTAGACCGAGAGATCCTTGCCATATCCCGACTTTTTAAAGCCCCCATGAGGCATCTCGGCGACCAGCGGAATATGCGTGTTGATCCACACGCAGCCAAAATCAAGGTCACGAGAAAAGCGCATCGCGCGACTGTGGTCCCTCGTCCAGACCGAGGACGCAAGCCCGTAGTCGACCCCGTTCGCCCAGGCGAGCGCCTCGCTTCGTCGGAGAACTGCTGCACGGTAATCACCGGGCCGAAGATCTCGCTCTGGATCATCTCGTCGTCTTGGTGAAGTCCGGCCACCACGGTGGGCGCAATGAAGAACCCTCGCGCGGCAGGGCCGCGCCGCCGGCCGCGATCGACGCATGCTGGGGCGCGCTCGAGAAAGCCCTGGATACGCTCGAACTGGAACGGTTGTTGACGGCCCAAAGAGCGCGTCGTCATTGTCGGGCTCGCCGATCACCGTGTTTTTGGCCTGCTCGGCCAGTGCGTCGACGAAGTCGCCGTAGACCCCGGCCCGGCCAACACGCGCGTCGCCGCGGTGCAGTCCTGACCCGCATTGAAGTACCCCGCCATCCGCGATGGCTTCGACCGCGCTCGCGATGTCCACGTCGTCAAAGACAACGACCGGCGCCTTGCCGCCCAGTTCGAGGTGCACGCGCTTGAGATCCTTCGCCGCGGACCCCGCGACCTCCGTTCCCGCGCGCACCGAGCCGGTGATGGAGACCATCGCCGGCACTGGGTGCTCGACGAGAGGCGACCGGTGTCGCGGTCCCCACAGACGACGTTGAAGACTCCCTCGGGCAAGACCTGCGACATCAGTTCGGCCATGAAGAGGGTGGACGCCCGGTGTCGAGTCGCCCGGCTTGAAGACCATGGTGTTACCCGCCGCGATCGCCGGCGCCCATTTCCACACCGCCATCATCATCGGGTAGTTCCACGGCGTCACCGCCGCGCAGACCCCGACTGGTTCGCGTCGAACATAGCCGGTCATACCCTCCATGTACTCACCGGCCCCACGGCCCTCCAAGAGGCGCGCGGCTCCCGCGAAGAATCGAATCTGGTCGATCATGGAGGGATCTCTTCGCTCAGGGTCAACGAGATGATTTCCCGGTGTTCTCCGCTTCGACCGCCACGAGCTCGTCGGCGTTCGCTTCGAAAAGGTCAGCGATCTTGAGCAGCGCCGAGTGAACGTTGTGACGGGGGTCGTGCGCTTCCAAGAAGAAAAGGCTTCGCCGCGGCGCTGACTGCGGCGTCGACGTCCGACGCGTTCGAAACGGGCATCTCGGCGAAGGGTTGTCCGGTCGTCTGGATTAATCCAACTCGACATACGAACCGCTCATTGGAGCGACCGATTCGCCCCCAATAAAGTTGGCCAAACGGCGCATAGAACCCTCCTCGACTGGGCTGCCTCGTTGCAGCGCCCCTTGCCACTCTGCCAGAGATTGCACGGTTCTCGCAACCGAAAGGGACCGAATGAGGCTCCTCTAAGGCAAAAAACGACTCATTCCG
>CAVVBW010000006.1:0-793988 GCA_963746665.1 uncultured Acidobacteriaceae bacterium
CGCAGGCGGCAATACGTAGAAGACTTTCAAGCTCAAGGCGAGGCGCAAGCCCCGGCTGCTGCGCGAGAGT
This sequence comes from uncultured Acidobacteriaceae bacterium, assembly GCA_963746665.1. GTDB lineage: Bacteria > Acidobacteriota > Terriglobia > Terriglobales > Acidobacteriaceae > PALSA-350. The sequence continues at coordinate 71 of CAVVBW010000006.1, forward strand.
TAATTCTATGGTCAAGCTACTAAGGGCGCACGGTGGATGCCTTGGCAGAAACAGGCGAAGAAGGACGTGGCAAGCTGCGATAAGCTTCGGGGAGCCGCACACAGGCGTTATATCCGGAGATTTCCGAATGGGGAAACCCACGGCGGCAAAACCGCCGTACGGCCCGCTGAATACATAGGCGGGTACGAGCGAACTCAGGGAAGTGAACCATCTCAGTACCTGAAGGAAAAGAAAGAAACCTCGATTCCGAGAGTAGTGGCGAGCGAAATCGGAATAGCCCAAACCCGTGGCATTTCGGTGTCGCGGGGGTTGTAGGGTCCGCAACAGTAGAGTTACCAATCTGGTAGTTAGTCGAATCCTCTGGAAAGGGGATCCATAGAGCGTGACAGGCGCGTAGACGAAAGCGATCCAGACTCGAAGCGGATACCTGAGTAAGGCGGGGCACGTGAAACCCTGCTTGAATCCACGGGGACCATCCCGTAAGGCTAAATACTCGTTTCTGACCGATAGTGAACCAGTACCGTGAGGGAAAGGTGAAAAGAACCCCTGCGAGGGGAGTACAAAGTACCTGAAACCGTGTGCCTACAAGCAGTGGGAGGGCTATGCCCGCAAGGGAATGCCTGACCGCGTGCCTATTGCATAATGAGCCGGCTAGTTATTCTTGTCAGCAAGGTTAAGCGTAAGCGAGCCGTAGCGAAAGCGAGTCTGAATAGGGCGAATCAGTTGGCAGGAATAGACGCGAAGCGGGATGATCTACCCTTGGCCAGGTTGAAGGTGGGGTAACACCCACTGGAGGACCGAACCGGTGTTTGTTGAAAAAAGCTCGGATGAGCTGAGGGTAGGGGTGAAAGGCTAATCAAATTCCGTGATAGCTCGTTCTCTCCGAAATAGCTTTAGGGCTAGCGTCGAGTGATTTGCACTGGTGGTAGAGATCTGGATGGACTAGGGGGCTTTCCGGCTTACTGAATCCAACCAAACTACGAATGCCAGTGACAACCAGCTCGGCAGTCAGACTGTGGGGGCTAAGCTTCATAGTCGAGAGGGAAACAGCCCAGACCGCCTGCTAAGGTCCCCAAGTTACAGTTAAGTGGGAAAGGAAGTCGGAACGCCCAGACAGCCAGGAGGTTGGCTTAGAAGCAGCCATCCTTTAAAGAAAGCGTAATAGCTCACTGGTCAAGCGGTCCGGTGCCGACAATATAACGGGGCTAAAACTGTACACCGAAGCAGCGGATGCACACTCTATGAGTGTGCGTGGTAGGAGAGCATTCTCAACAGCAGTGAAGCCAGACTGAGAAGACTGGTGGAGCGTTGCGAAGAGACCCTGCCGGCATAAGTAGCGATAACGGAGGTGAGAACCCTCCGCGCCGAAAGTCTAAGGTTTCCTGAGGAAGGTTAATCCGCTCAGGGTTAGGCGGTCCCTAAGGTGAGGCCGAAAGGCGTAGCCGATGGACATCCGGTTAATATTCCGGACCTCCCATACTCTCGTTTGACGATGGGGAGACGCAGAAGGATAAGCAGGACCTCCTATGGCTATGGGGTTCGATGCGCGTAAGCTGGTTCACCTAGGCAAATCCGGGTGAGCTTAACAGTGAGGCGCAAAGCAGTAGGCCGTATGGCCGAAAGCTGCTGATTCCACGCTGCCGAGAAAATCCTCTAAGGAGAGGGGATGGGAACCGTACCACAAACCGACACAGGTAGACGAGGAGAATATCCAAAGGCGCTCGAGTGAAAGCTTGTTAAGGAACTCGGCAAATTGGCTCCGTAACTTCGGGAGAAGGAGCGCCCCGGTAGAGTGCAAGCTCGAGGGGGCCGCAGTGAAGCGCGTACGGCGACTGTTTAACAAAAACACAGGTCTCTGCTAAGTCGAAAACGACGTATAGGGGCTGACGCCTGCCCGGTGCCGGAAGGTTAAAAGGAGAGGTTAGCCGCAAGGCGAAGCTTTGAATTGAAGCCCCGGTGAACGGCGGCCGTAACTATAACGGTCCTAAGGTAGCGAAATTCCTTGTCGGGTAAGTTCCGACCTGCACGAATGGCGTAACGATCGTACGACTGTCTTAACGAGTTGCTCGGCGAACTTGTAGTACCGGTGAAGATGCCGGTTACCCGCAGCTAGACGGAAAGACCCCGTGCACCTTTACTACACCTTTACTATGAATTATGGCTCTTGCTGCGCAGGATAGGTGGGAGGCTTTGAAGCCAGGTTTTCGGACTTGGTGGAGCCACCGGTGAGATACCACCCTGCGAGTGCTGTGGTTCTAACCTACTCCCGTGATCCGGGAGAGGGACATAGTAAGGCGGGTAGTTTGACTGGGGCGGTCGCCTCCTAAATTGTAACGGAGGCGCGCGAAGCTACACTCAGGCTGTTTGGAAATCAGCCGTCGAGTGCAAAGGCATAAGTGTGGTTAACTGTGAGACCTACAAGTCGAGCAGATGCGAAAGCAGGCCTTAGTGATCCGGTGGTTCTGTATGGAAGGGCCATCGCTCAACGGATAAAAGGTACGCCGGGGATAACAGGCTGATCGGAGCCAAGAGTTCATATCGACGCTCCGGTTTGGCACCTCGATGTCGGCTCATCGCATCCTGGAGCTGTAGAAGGTTCCAAGGGTTAGGCTGTTCGCCTATTAAAGCGGTACGTGAGCTGGGTTCAGAACGTCGCGAGACAGTTCGGTCCCTATCTGCTGTGGGCGTAGGAGATTTGCGGGGGGCTGTCCTTAGTACGAGAGGACCGGGATGGACGAACCTCTTGTGTTCCAGTTGTCCTGCCAAGGGCACGGCTGGGTAGCGAAGTTCGGTTGTGATAACCGCTGAATGCATATAAGCGGGAAGCACGCCCCAAGATGAGATCTCCCAACCCAAAAGGGTCAAGAAGGGCCCAGGAAGACCACCTGGTTGATAGGCTGGAGGTTGAAGCGCAGTAATGTGTGTAGCTTACCAGTACTAATCGCCCGTTCGGCTTGTCCATAGAATTAACTCTGCGCAGCAACATGCCGTCGCAGCAAAAAATTCTAAGACGTTCAACAAGCCTTTTAATGATCTAGCCCAATCGATTTCGTTTCACATCAACTTCTCAGTGGTGCCGGTTTGCCGCTCGCTCTCGGGAAAAACAACCCGAATTCTATGCGGCTGCGGGAAAATTCCCGCCAGGCGCCCCAAAGTTTCAGACGCGAGCTTTGCTCGACGTCCAGTTTTGCCGTACAGGTTTGCCGGTGACCATACCGCGAGGGTCACACCCGTTCCCATCCCGAACACGGAAGTTAAGCCTCGCTGGGCCGATGGTACTGCACGCGAAAGTGTGTGGGAGCGTAGGTGATTGCCGGCATAAACATCCAAAAGGCCACCCAAGATTTATCCTGGGTGGCCTTTTGCTTTTCTGGATTTATATACTTCTTCACTCCCCTTCCGGATGCTGGGGCAGACACCATTTGACATCATGATGCCTTCGATGAGAACATCATGATGTGCGAACAACCCTCTCTCTCGATGACGACGTCGCCAGCCTCCTTGAAAAGGAGGTTCGACGCTCTGGCTCATCCTTTAAGGCCGCGGTGAACCGCTTGCTCCGCCTAGGTCTGATGGCCGCGACGGAGCAGAAGACTCCAAAGCGGTTTGTCGTAATGCCGCGCAGGATGGGTTTACCCCCAGGAGAAAGCTACGATGATGTCGAGCATCTGCTTGAGGTCTTGGAGGGCAGCCGCCACCCGTGATTGTTCTCGACGCCAATCTTCTGCTCTACGCCTATGACAGCGGCTCCCTTCATCATGAAAAGGCGCGCAGTTGGGTCGAAAGGGTTTTCTCTGAACCGGCGCCTATCGGCCTTCCTTGGCAAACAGTCTGTGCCTTTCTCAAAATCACTACCAATCCCAGACTTTCTGGTGATCGGTTCTCCGTTGAGGAGGCAATCGATATCGTCGATCGATGGCTGGAACAGCCAAATATGCGGCTCTTGGCGCCGGGAGAGCGCCACTGGCCTCTCCTCCGGAAAACAGCCCTCGACGGTCAGGCGCAAGGCCCCCTGATAACTGATGCAGAACTGGCCGCTCTCACCGTGGAATGGGGCGGCGTCCTCTACACGACGGATCGGGACTTCACCCGTTTTCCGGCGCTTCGCTGGGTAAATCCACTGCTCTCCTCGTGATGAACTGCACCGCGTTCCGGTACTCTGAACGGGGCGATGCTTAGATTCCCACTCCTATGTCCCTCCACTCGGCACAGTTCGTTGCGCTTCTGATCCCGATGCTTCTGGTCCAGCCCAGTGGCCAGGCGGCGGTCGCGGGAAAGCCTGCCGCCTCGGTGCCTCTCTGCCGGGGCGTCACCCTCTCGGCAAGCTATCTCTCGGCGCTCGGGCCCGGCAAAGGACCGGGATTTCAGTTCTCGCTCGCAAACAACACGGAGCACGAGATCAGGATGATCGAACCGGTGCCATCGAGCGCTCATTGGTATGCCCTGAGCAAGGTGCATGACCAGGACCGCTGGCTATGGCGCGCGTCGAACGGCACCGGCGGGAACCTGATGGATGCGACCAACGAGCACGGTCCCGTGGCTGCCTATCAGTCGTCTCAATCGTCTCCGGGAGGCGTCCTAAGCGGATCCTTCTCCGTCAAACCCCATGAGAGCAGACAGTGGTTTGAAAGCGAGGTCGAAAATCCTGTCCTCGAATACAAACCGGGCTGTCCGATCTGCTCTTATCCGGGCGAGCGCCAGTATAGGGTGGTCTTTGCTTACGCATATCTTCCGGCGGACCAGGAAAATCGAGCAGGGCTTCTTAACTGCGGCCTGCGCTCGAATCCGGTGCCTATGCCGCCGAAGCCTTGACGGGGTAGGGTCTCACGGGTTCCAATACGGGCCACGCGCTTTCCACTGGACGAACAGGTCCTAACACCGCAAGCGGGCTCCAGCACTTTTACTGTTGTGGAGGAATACTCCCTATGAACCAGCGATTCTATCGTCTCGTCCTCAGCGGCATGCTCGCAACGGGTCTCACCCTTTGCGCGGCCGCAGCCTTTGCGCAAGATGCCGGTGGAGGAGGGGGGCGTCGTGCCCCTATGTCTCCCGATCAGCAGCTGGCGCAAATGACCACGCGCTATAACCTCTCGGCGGATCAACAAGCCAAGATCAAGCCCATCCTCGAAGACCAGGCCTCGCAGATGGCGACGATGCGGTCGGACACTTCCATGTCCCAGGATGACAGAATGGCCAAGATGACCAGCCTGCGCACCAGCTCGCAGTCTAAGATCGAAGCCGTTTTGAACGACCAGCAGAAGCAGCAGTATGAAGCGGATCAACAGCGCCCACGCCGTGGTGGCGGTGGCGGCGGAGCGCCACCACAGTAGCTTCCAGGCAGTCGTACAGAATCGCCAAAACGTCCCACCCCAGCGGGTGGGACGTTTTGTTTGGTGAATTGCGGAGCGAGCCCTGGGAAGGGGCGAGCAAAGCAAGAGGGCGAGAGCGGCTTCACCGCGAAGCCCTTCAATATTCAATATTAAAGCAGCTCCATGACCGGCTTCCACCCTTTGCCTTGCGACTGGGCGACCGCCTGATACGTGAGCTCGCCGGCGTAGGTGTTCACCCCCTCGCGAATGCCCTGGTCGCCGCGAATGGCGGCGGCCGCTCCATGCTGGGCCAAGCGCAACACATAAGGAAATGTGGCATTGGTCAATGCGAGAGTGGAAGTGTTGGGAACAGCGGCCGGCATATTGGTCACGCAATAGTGCACTACGCCATTGACCACGAAGGAGGGGTCGGTAAAGGTTGTTGGCCGGGCTGTCTCGATGCAACCCCCTTGGTCGATTGCGACGTCGACCACGACGGCGCCCTTTTTCATGCGCGAGACCATTTCCTTGTTGACCACCTTGGGCGCGGCCGCGCCGGGAATCAGTACGCCGCCGATGACGAGATCCGCCTCGCGAACCGCCCGGGCTACGTTGTAGGAGTTTGAAGCCAGGGTATAGACGCGTCCATTGAAGATGTCGTCCAACTCGCGCAGCCGGTTGAGATTGACATCGACGATCGTTACTTTGGCTCCCATGCCGAGCGCGATCTTGGCGGCATTGGTGCCCACGATGCCGCCGCCGATGACGCAGACATTCGCAGGCGGTACGCCCGGAACACCGCCCAGCAGCAGTCCACGTCCGCCCCTTTCCTTTTCGAGGTAAGCCGCGCCAACCTGCACCGACATCCTTCCCGCAACCTCGGACATAGGAGTCAGCAGGGGCAGCGCGCCGGAGCGGTCGCGAATGGTCTCATAGGCGATTCCGACGACCCTCTTCGCCACCAGCAGGGCGGTCAGCGCAGGCACCGGAGCAAGATGCAGGTAGGTGAAGAGCACGAGATCTTCGCGGAAGAAGCCGTATTCTTTTTCGACGGGCTCCTTGACCTTGACGATCATCCCGGCGAGTCCCCAGACATGTTGTGCCGAGCCGGCAATTTCGGCTCCCGCTTGCTGGTACTCGTCATCGGGGAACGCCGACAGATCGCCCGCCTTGGTTTCGACCAGGACCGTGTGCCCCGCCTCGACGAGCGCCTTCACTCCGGCCGGCGTAATGCCGACACGGCTCTCGTGGTCCTTTACTTCCCTGGGAACTCCGATGATCATGCGCTCTCCCTTGCCCTGTCTTTCGAGCGATCCTCAGTCTCGATATTGTCGATTTGGGCTCGCTGCAAACGGTCTGAATAGTCCACGTACACGGACTTCCACGTGGTGTAAAAATCGAGCGCGCCGGTGCCCCCTTCGCGATGCCCATTGCCGGTCTTCTTGACTCCGCCAAAAGGCAGGTGCACTTCGGCCCCGATCGTTGGAGCATTGATGTAGGTGATGCCCGCTTCAAGATCGCGCACCGACTTGAGAGCCTTGATCACATCGCGTGAATAGAGCGCGGTCGAAAGGCCATACTGGACGCCATTCGAGATCTCGATGGCATCCTCGAAGCTTTGGCATTCGATCAGGCCGACAACCGGGCCAAAGACTTCCTCCTGCGCGATGCGCATCCCCGGCTTTACCCCGGCAAAGACCGTCGGCGCGAAGAAATAACCCCGGCTCCATTGGACCCGCGGATGGTCACGCGGAGAATCGCCGCCGAGCCGCCGGCCACCCGTCAGCAAGCGGGCTCCTTCTTCGAGGGCGATTTTCGTATATCGCTCTGAGGTCTCGAGCTGCTGCTGGTTGATCTGGGGTCCCATCTCGACCTGTTCGTCCAAACCGTCGCCGACCCGAAGCGCCTCCGCGCGCTCGACAAGCCGCCGGGTAAACTCTTCCGCGATAGGCTGGTGAAGGATAATGCGGCTGGTCGCGGTGCAGCGCTGGCCGGTCGTCCCAAAGGCCCCCCACACGGCGCCATCGAGCGCCAGCTCGAGGTTTGCGTCTTCGAGCACAATCATGGCGTTCTTTCCACCCATCTCAAGCGAGCAGGGTTTGAAGTTTGCGGCTGCCGTCTGTCCGATGATGCGCCCCACTTCGCTCGATCCGGTGAATGAAACGGCTTGGACATCGGGGTGCGCGGCGAGCGGCGCGCCCGCGTCGGGGCCGAACCCCGTGACCACGTTGACCACGCCCTCGGGAAGACCTGCTTCGAGCAGAGCCTCGACCAGATTCAAGGTCGAAAGCGGTGTATCTTCCGCCGGCTTGAAGACGCAAGTGTTCCCGCAAACGAGAGCGGGAAAGAGCTTCCACGAGGGGATGGCCATGGGAAAATTCCACGGTGCGATCATGCCGCATACGCCCACCGGCATGCGCAGGGACATGGCGAACTTTTCGGGCAGCTCGGACGGCGTGGTTTGGCCAAAGAGGCGACGGCCTTCGCCCGCCATGTAAAAGGCTGTGTCGATAGCCTCTTGCACATCTCCGCGCGTCTCTTTGAGGACCTTGCCCATCTCCCGCGTCATCAGGCGGGCAAATTCCTCCTTTCGCTTAAGCAGGATCTCGCCCGTGCGATAGAGGATCTCTGCGCGCTTCGGCGCTGGAACGAGGCGCCAATGCCTGAAGGCTTGCCGGGCCGCGCGCACGGCATCCGCTACATCCTCCTTTCCGGAGGACTGAAACTCCCCTACGATATCGTCAACATTCGCCGGGTTGCGGTTGAGGAAGGTCTTACCGGTCTTTGCGTCCAGCCAGCGGCCGCCGATCAGATTCTTGTAGATCCTCGCGCCCATTCGATCCACTCCGCTTGAACTTCAGAGGATAACCTATGCGCGGGCCATGTTGAATTCACCGCCTAGGGCGGCCTCCCCAAAAGGTAGTGTTGTCAGTGACTCAAAAGAGTAGCGGTACAGGAACCCAACTGGGGCCGTACAATCAATAAGGATCGAATCGTCCTAGAAAAGTTCCGCATTCATGTCATCAAACGGTTTCCAATCGCGTTCGTCGCGGGCGCACGGGGTGCGCTCGCTGTTCAGCGTCTTTTCGAGCGACCTGGCCATCGATTTAGGCACGGCGAATACCCTTGTCTACGCGCGCGGCAAGGGCATCGTCGTAAACGAGCCTTCGATTGTCGCCATCAATAAGAATACGGGCGAAGTGGAAGCTGTTGGCAAAGAGGCCAAGGAGATGCTGGGCCGCACTCCCGGCAATATCGTCGCCATCAAGCCGATGAAGGACGGGGTGATCGCCGACTTCAAGATCACCGAGAAGATGCTGAACTATTTCATTCAAAAGGCCCACAACCGTAAGATGCTGGTTCATCCCCGCATCGTGATCGGCGTGCCGTCGGAGATCACGCAGGTGGAGAAGCGCGCGGTCGAGGATTCGGCGTATCGCGCCAAGGCGAGCGAGGTCTTTCTTGTAGAACAAGCGATGGTGGCCGCGATTGGCGCCGGCCTGCCCATCACCGAGCCTAGCGGCAACATGGTTGTCGACATTGGCGGAGGAACCACGGATATCGCCGTGATTTCTCTCTCCGGCATCGTCTATTCGCGCTCCGTCCGTATGGCTGGAAACCAGATGGACGAGGCAATCATGAATTACCTCAAACGGAAGTACAATTTGCTCATCGGCGAGCGCACCGCCGAACAAATCAAGATCGACATCGGCTCGGCTTACCCGCTCGAGAAGCCTCTGACGATGGAGATCAAAGGGCGCAATCTGATTGAAGGTGTTCCAAAAACGATCACGATCGACGACGGCGAAATCCGCGAAGCGCTCACTGAGTCTATTTCGACAATCATGAACGCGATCCGCGTCGCCCTTGAGCGCACGCCGCCGGAGCTCAGCGCGGATATCAGCGATCGGGGCATCGTGCTCACCGGAGGGGGCGCTTTGATCAAAAATCTGGATAAGCGCATTCGCGAGGAAACGGGTTTGCCGGTTTCGATCGCCGATGACCCCCTCGCCAGTGTCGTCCTCGGCACCGGAAAAATGCTTAGCGATTTTCGCCTGCTGCGCAAGATCAAGATTGATTAAAGGCCGCAGAGCTGGCTTTTCTCGATCGAGCGAGTGGTAGACATGGACTCCTTTCTAACCCGATACAAGAACATCATGGTCTTGATGGGCGTTGTGCTCATCCAGATCGTCGGGTTAGCCACGCAGATTCGACACCCCAACGCGAATGGGACCGCGAATGGCGCCGATGGATCGACGGTGCGGCTGATCCGCTATTGGGCGGTTGGCCTGGTCGCACCGCCGGAGAAGGTCCTCCATGGCACGGGTCACGGCATTCGCGGCCTGTGGTCGGATTACCTGGACCTTCGCGGAGTGAGGCGGCAAAACCAGGATCTGCGCGATCAGATTGGCCGCTTGCAATTGGAGCAGGCCGCGCTGCTTGAAGATGCCCGCCAAGGGCAGCGCTTGCAGCGGCTGCTTTCCTTTCAAGAGCATTACGTAGCGACCACGGTCCCTGCGCAGGTCATTGGCACCTCCGGCACCGATCAGTCTCGCGTCCTCTTCATCGACAAGGGTTCGCGCGACGGCCTCAAGGCGGATATGGCGGTCATTACCCCGGACGGCATCGTCGGCAAGCTCAAAGACGTGTTTCCCCATACCTCCCAGGTGCTCGAGATTTCCGATCAAAGCAGCGGAGCCGGGGTGCTCCTCGAGTCCACTCGTCTGCGCGGTGTCCTCAGAGGCAACGAACTGGGCCAGCCGCAGGTCATCAATCTCCTTCCCGATGAGCGGATCAAGCCCGGCGAACGCGTCATTACCAGCGGTGGAGATCAGATTTATCCCCGCGGGCTGCCGGTCGGAGTGGTCGAGCGCACGGTAGCGGACACGCAGAACCCTCCTTATGTCGATGTCATTGTCAAGCCGGCGGCGAACCTCGGCCACCTGGAGGAGGTCTTGATCATCACCAAGACCAGTGACCAGATGCCGCCCAAGCAGCGTCAGGATCTGGCGCAAAGTGCCGCCGTGGCGGCCGCGGCAGGCACGCAACGGGCTGCCGATATTCTGGCGCAGCGGCTCCCCGGCCTGGACCCGGCCGCGCCCACGGCGGACGGCGCTCCGCAAAAGACTGATCCAAGCGGCGCGGACCTGCCTGCGGCGGCGCCTCGTCCGCCGGCTCCCCTCCATACCGACCGCTTCACACCGGACTTAACGCCTCCGGCGAGCAGCTTGACTCCCGGCCAGTCGTTCACCGTTACCAATCCGACGCCACTACCCCTCGGCAATGGAACGGCCGATGGGAAGGCTCGTCCAGCGGCAAAGAAGCCCGCGGCCCCTGTCGAAAATGAGCCGCCTTCGAGACCCGCTGCTCCAGCGCTTTCAGACGGCGCTGCGCCAGCCACGGGAGGACCCCCCCAATAATGCCAATGTTGGCCTCAGCGCGCCGCGATTTGGATGTCCAGCGTTATCCCTGGCCGGTGGTTCTGTTCACCCCGCTGGTCGCGATCTTTCTGCAGGCCTACGTCCCGCGCTACCTGCAAAAATTCGACCTGATCGACCTGCCATTGCTGGTCGTCATTTATTTTTCCGTTGGCTGGCGGAATCCGATCATGGGCACCCTGAACGGCGCGGCAATCGGGTTGATTCAAGACGCGCTTACCAATCGCCCCCTGGGGCTCAATGGAGTCAGCAATTGCATCGTAGGTTTTTTTGCAGCATCCGTAGGGGTAAAGATCGACGTTGAGAATCCCGGCACGCGGCTGCTAATGAACTTTACGTTCACGCTTCTCAACATCGCGATTTACCTCTTCATCATGCACCGCTTGTTGGCCCTCGATCTCAGGACAAACTGGCTGCATGAAATGATCAAAGCGGTTATCAACGCGATTGTGGGTGTCTTTGTCTTCGACGTGCTCGATCGCATAAGACCGCGGGAATAGCAACAAGCGATGGCGGCGTTGAAAGGGTCCGGCCAGGGAAGAATGAGGTCGTCCATTATGCTCAACCGGGAAGAAAAACTATCGACGTTCAAGCTCTCGATCATGCAATACGTGATCGCGGGCGTGCTGCTTGTGCTGCTCTCCGGGTTATGGCGGTTGCAGGTTGTCGGAGCGCAAAACTACCGCTATCTCGCCGAGCAAAACCGCATACGCAAGGTTCCCATCCTGGCGCCCCGCGGCAAGCTCTTCGATCGCGAAGGACGTCTCCTGGTGGACAACTATCCTTCGATCTCCTGTTTCCTTATCCGCGAGCAAGGGCGTGACATTCAGGCGGATTTCCCGATGATCGCCCACGGGCTCGACATGACCGTCGATCAGCTCCAGGCCACGCTCGATCACTATAAGGCAGCACCGAAATATCAGCCGATCCCCCTCAAGCAGGACATTACCCCGGATGAGGAGGAGTTTATCGAGGCGCACCGCGACGAGCTCCCCGAGCTTGAGACAGTCGATGAGCAGCGCCGGTTGTATCCCCGCAACGGATTCGCGGCCCACCTGATCGGGTACGTTGGCGAAGTAAGCGATGACATGTTGAACGATCCGCGCTATGCCTACTATGAGCCCGGAGATGTCGTCGGAAAATCCGGTATCGAGCAGGCCTACGACCAGTTGCTGCGCGGCCAGGACGGCTCGCAGGATCTCATCGTCGACAGCCATGGCCGCCAGGTCGGCGTGCTGGGCCGGGAACCCGCCGTGCCCGGACAGGATCTGAAGTTGACGATCGATCTCGACCTTCAGCGTGCCGCCGAGGCGGCCATTGGCGACCGGGATGGAGCCATCGTGGCCATGGACCCGCACACCGGGGAAATTCTGGCCATGGTTTCACGGCCTATTTTCGATCCCAATGACTTTGCGGTGCGCGTTTCGCGCGATCAATGGAACCGCCTCATCACGGATAAGAATCACCCCTTGATGAACAAAGCGATCCAGGCTCAGCTCGCGCCGGGATCGACGTTCAAGATCATCATGTCGGTGGCCGGTTTGCAGGAGGGCGTCGCGGAAAATATGCATGTGGACTGCCAGGGCGGCGCAACGTTCTACGGGCACTTTTTCGCATGCGATCAAAAGCATGGACTGGTGACCATTGAGACCGCCATACCCAAGTCGTGCGACACGTTTTATTACACCCTGGCCCAGAAGTTGGGAATCGAGACAATTGCCAAGTATGCCCATGAGCTGGGACTGGGCGAAAGGACCGGTATCGATCTTCCCGATGAGGTGAGCGGAACGGTTCCCTCCGAAGAGTGGAAGATGAGGAACTATCACGAGAAATGGTATGCGGGCGAGACCATCTCCGTCGGTATTGGGCAAGGCGCGGTAGCGGCCACGCCGATTCAGTTGGCGCGGGCGCTCGGGGGGATTGCCTCCGGAGGCGCCCTGAAGCGTCCGCACGCGGTATTTCCCAGCGACCTGCCCGCTGCATACCGCAGCGCGATGTACGATTCGTTTCCTGGCTCAGGCGATGTGACGGTTCCCATCAGCCCGTCCAACTGGGAGATCATCACCGATGGCATGGCCGCGGTAACGGGCCCCACCGGCACGGCCTTCGCCTCGCACCTGGACGGCATCGATTTCGCGGGAAAGACCGGCACGGCCCAGGTGATCAGCAAAAGCGCCGGCATGAACAAAATCTCGGCCGACGTCGCCTCGCGGCCGAATGCATGGTTCGTGGGGCTTGCGCCGCGGCGGAACCCCGACATCGTGGTCGTGGTTTTGTGGGAGCACGGCGGCTGGGGATCGGGATCCGCGCACATGGCGGCGCAGGTGATTGAGGCATACGTGAACAAGCAGCGGCGCCTCCACCACAATCTCGAAGAAGCGAAGACCCCCGGCTCTGTCGACGTTGCCGCTGTCTGGTCGGACCCCAAGCGTTCGAGCGAGCGCCCGGCCGACCAGCAGCCCGGCGCAGACAAAGAAGCGGCCTCTGACGCCTTGCCCATCGGGATGCAGTCGGGCCACTTCCAGTTAAAGATTGCTCCCTCTGCCGCGCCCAGGCCGGGGAAAACACAACCGGCTCAGGTGGCGGCGTTGTCGCGTTGAGTGCTGGCCGCACGGGCATATGAGCCTTGCGGCGCAAAGGCAGCATGGGTGGAAGAGGGCGAGAGCGGCTTTAGCGCGAAGCCCTGGAATATTAGGGAAAGGGTGAATCCCGGCACGCCGGGAGAGGGCAAAGCGCTTTAGCGCGGGCCCTGCAATCTATGCGGCGATCTATTTCATTCCGTGATTTCGACTGGCTGCTCTTGAGCATGGTCCTGCTGCTTTCCGCCATCAGCATTCTTGAAATCTATAGCGCCACGCTGCACACCAAGTTTGTCGGTTTTCAAACCAAGCAGGTCTTCTGGCTGATCGGTGGCTTGGTCGCGATGTTCATCCTTTCCGCCATCAACTACCACCGGCTGATCGATATCGTGCATTGGATTTATGCCTTCTGCCTGGTATCGCTGGTCGCGGTCTTGTTCGTGGGCACGCGCGTTATGGGCGCCCGGCGCTGGATCAGGCTTCCGGGCGGCAGCCCACTTCCAGCCATCCGAATGGGTCAAGCTGGTGCTGATCGTCGTCATGGCCCGGTACTTTTCAAACCTTGCTGGCAAGGAGCTGACTTGGAGCGATATCTTCAAGGCCGGCCTTCTCGTCGGCGTGCCTATGCTGCTGGTGCTCAAGCAGCCGGATCTGGGCACCTCGCTGACCTATCTCCCTGTGCTGATCGTCGGGCTATTTCTGGGCGGCATGAGATGGAAACAAGGTCTGATTTTGCTGCTCGGCGCCACCATCCTGGTCGTTCCCATCTGGTCCAAAGGACTGAAGCCCTACCAGAAAGCAACGGCTTACCAGCTTCCTGAACCCGGACACGGATCCGCGCGGCAGCGGCTACCAGGTGAAGCAGTCGCTCATTGCCGTAGGCGATGGAGGGCTATTGGGTCGCGGAGCCACCAAGGGCACCCAGACGCAAGGGGACTTTCTGCCGATCCCTTACACCGATTTCATCTTTGCCGCCTTCGCGGAAGAACACGGCTTCGTGGGCGCGGTTTTTGTGCTGCTGATATACTTTTTGATACTGATGCGTTTGATTCAAAACGCCCAGACAGCCGCTGACCTGCCCGGTACATTCCTGATCATGGGGGTGGTGGCAGTGCTGATCTTTCAGATCGCCGTCAACGTCGGCATGGTGATCGGGTTGATGCCGGTCACCGGAATTCCTTTGCCTCTTATGAGTTACGGAGGATCTTCGGTTTTGTTTACGTTTTTGGCTCTGGGCATGGTGATGAATGTCCGCATGAACCGATTCGTGAACTAGGATGGCGAGATTCGTTGTGCAGCCGCGGCAATGCTGCGGCAGTGAAGTGAAGAGCAGTTTCAAGAATTTAGATAAGCCGGCCAGGTGGATCACCGGGCCGGGCAGGATTTGGGAATGAGCGCGCAGAGACGGGTAACGGCCCCGCCTGATGGATCGGCTGAAGTGGTCACAAACTCTTTGCGCCCGGATAGCCGTGCAATCATCGCCAGTTTAAAGATTTCAGCCGATCCTTTCGGTGGGGCTCCGCCCGGTTCCGGGCGCAGCGTGTCCAAGCTTCTCTCACATAAAGAATCTCGCTTGACCACGTTCTTTGGATTGGACTCTTTGTCCCCGGCTCTTCCTCCGTCTAACCTGATCCTTCCCGGTATTCCGGGAGCGGGGTCGCTTCCGCTCTGATCCGCCGCACCGGCTGCTCGCCAGGGTAAACCTGCGGCAGGAGAGAGAAGCATGTCCAAGGAAATTTGTATTTCCAGCACGCCGCACGAAACGCGGCTTGCCATTATTGAAGACGATCAACTCACCGAGATCTATTACGAGCGGGAGAACGAATACACTCTCGCCGGCTCAATTTACAAAGGCCGCGTTACCCGCGTGCTGCCCGGCATGCAGTCGGCGTTTGTCGACCTCGGTCTGGAGCGCGACGCTTTTCTCTACGTCACCGATTTTCTGGAGGAGCAGGAAGACTCGGCGGACTTTGAACGCGTAGGCGGCGGCCATGGCCGCGAGGGTCGTGACACTCCGTCTCGGGAAGAGACTGGGGGCGACCGCCAAGCTCGAGAGAACCGGGAGCCACCGGTCAGCCAGCCTTCGGCTGCACCCCGCGTATCCGAGAGTGAGGGCGGAGCCGCACCCGAGCAATTTGAAGAGGGAACCCGCCGCTGGCGCGGACGCCGCGGACGCCGCGGCAGAAGCTCTCGGCCGCAATCCCAGCAGCAATCTCAGCCCCAGTCTCAGCCCCAGTCTCATCAAGGACAGCCGCAGCAACAGGCAAATGGCGCCGCTGAGCCTTCCGTGGCCCGTGAGCCGCTCGTCTCGAGCGCGTCTCGAATCGAGAATGATCGAGCCGGGAATGAAGACGCATCCAGGCGCATGCAGATTCCCTCCTTTTTGCCGGGTGAGTCGCTCTCGAAGTATGGGCGCAGCGCCCCTCAAGAGACGGCGCCGCCCCTCGAGGCTCATCCTCCGCAGCAGCCAAGGGGGAATCTTGTCCTCACCAAGCCTTCCACGCTGATTGAGGAACCGCTCCAGTGGGACGGCGGCGGCCTGCTGCCGGGAGAGTCGATCTCACGTCATCGTGGTGCAGGGGAACGTGCGGAGGCCCCTCTAGCCGCTGAAGAAGCCCACCACAAGCAAGCCTACGAAGAGGCGCCGGCGGTCGAGGCAACCTCCGAAACGGCTGCATTCGATGCCCACTCGCCGGCCGCTGAAATTCCTGCGTTCGAAGAATCGCCGGCTGCTGTCCCGGTTGTCTCCGAAAACACGTACCAGGTGGAGGAGCCGGTCGAGTTCGAGCCTGAAAACACCGCTGTCTCCTACCGCGTCGATCCCTCTGCCCCTAGCGAATTTCGCGTGCCTGCCCCGCCGGCCCCGGTCGAGATCGAAGACGTCACCGAAGAAGTCCCCAAAGAAGAAATCACAGATGCGCAAGGGGAGGTGCAGAGGGTTGCGGAAAGGGCCGCGGAACCGGAACCGGTCGAAGAGCCGGAGCGAGCCGAAGAAGAGGAGCAGTTTCCGGTGCTGCCCGAATTTGAGCGCCATTTCCGGCGCGAGCCCCCCCAGAACGTGCCGACCCAGAGCTTGCCAACCCCGTCACTCCGGATCTCCCAGCGTCTGCCGGCTCGGAGGAAGAGGACTTTCAAGATCTCGACGACCTCGACGATCTGAATGCAGCCACGGCGGAAACCGGGCTGCTCGAAGAAGAAGAGATCAGCGAGGAAGAAGAGTATGATTTCGCGCCTCTCTACAATCATGCCGACGATCACGACCTTGAGGATATGGAAGAGGAGACTCTCGACCAGCAAACCGTGGCGGGGGCTGAGATCGATCAGTTGGTTCGCGATGAGCATATCGAGGAGAGAATTCAAGGGAGCGGATCGAGCCTGACCGGCCTGACCACCGGCCTGTCCATCGACGAGATCGATGATGAAATCGATGATGAGATCGACGGTGAGGGCGATGACGAGATCGACGGTGAGGGCGATGACGAGATTGATGATGAGGTTGACGGCGGAGAGACTGGCGGCGAACTTGCGGATCCAGACTCCGGCGCCGACCTCGAGAGAAGGCCGGCCGCGGCCGCGACCGGTCAGCCCGCGCGTCGTGAGCGGCAAGACCAGCGCAGGGGAGGCCGTGGGAACCGCAACGATGGACGCCGCCGCCACAATGGCCGCCGGCAGACTGCCCAAACCAGCGATCTGCCAATCATCAGCGAGCTCTTGAAGCAAGGGCAGGAGATTCTGGTTCAGATCGCCAAGGAGCCGATTGCCAAGAAGGGTGCGCGAATTACCAGTCACATCGCTCTGCCAGGCCGTTTTCTGGTCTTCATGCCGACGGTGAACCATGTCGGGGTATCGCGCAAAATCTCCTCCGACGACGAGCGCCAGCGGCTCAAGCGGATTCTCATCAGCGAGAAGGGAACCGGGGGTGGCGGGTTCATCGTTCGCACCGCCGCCGATGGCGCGAGCGAAGACGATCTGCGCGCGGATATTCGTTTCCTCATCAGCCTGTGGACCGAGATCAAGCAGCGGGCCGACGAATCGAAGGCTCCAGCGCTGCTCTATCACGATCTGAATCTGGTGGAGAGGGTTTTGCGCGATCAGGTGAGCGACAACTTCTCTACCATCTGGGTCGACAACGAATCCGAATACGAGCGCATCGTTCGCTTCCTCAACCGCTTCCAGCCGTCGCTCGTGCGGCGCGTCAAGCTCTACACGAAAGAGACGCCGCTCTTTGAACAGTTCGGCATCCAGGAAGAGATTGGCAAGGCCCTCAAATCCAAAGTCTGGCTCAAATCCGGCGGGTCGATCGTGATCAATCAGACCGAAGCCTTGGTCGCCATCGACATCAACACCGGCAAATATGTCGGCAAGACGGCGCGTCTCGAAGACACCATCGTCAAGACAAATCTCGACGCCATTCCGGAAATTGTCCGCCAGATCCGGCTGCGCGATTTAGGCGGAATCATCGTGATCGACTTCATCGACATGGATGAGCGCAAAAATCGCCACAAAGTCATGCAGGCCCTCGAAGAAGAGTTGAAGTCCGATCGAGCGCCGTCCAAGGTTCTGCAGTTCAACGACTTTGGTCTGGTGGCGATCACGCGCAAGCGGGTAAGCAGTCGCTCGAGCGCACCTTGTGCGTGCAGTGCGCCGTTTGCGTCGGTACCGGGATGGTCAAGAGTCCGACGACCATATGCAATGAAATCTATGTCGAGATGCGCAAGATGCAGCGGCATCTGGAGCGCCGCGACGTGCTTCTCCGAGTGCATCCGGAGGTTGTCAAGACATTGAAAGGCGAACAATGCCAAGTGGCTCACTGAGCTTGAAGAAATGAGTGGCAAGACGATCATCGTGAAGAGCGATCCAACGCTCGATCCGGAGCAGTTCGACATTCAATAGAGCCAATTGGGGTTAGGCCGGGGAGTGTTCCATCAGGAAACACTCCCCAGTGTATCCTTCCGCGAGTCAAAAGCGTCAGTTATGGGTTAAAGCAGTAGTGTGTCAAAAGGCAGGGCGCAGTTGAAGGCCCTCTCAAATCCTCTTGCAGGGGTGCATAGAGATGTCCGTAAGTGGCAATTCTTACTGTTCCTTCACCGTTCGGCTGGGGTTAGCCTTGGCCGCGCTTTCCGCATGGTTGGTCGTTCCCGCCGTCTTCGCGCAGTCGAGCACCGGCGCCGACTACAGTTCGAGCGCCGAGAACCAGCT
Source organism: uncultured Acidobacteriaceae bacterium (assembly GCA_963746665.1). Taxonomy (GTDB): domain Bacteria; phylum Acidobacteriota; class Terriglobia; order Terriglobales; family Acidobacteriaceae; genus PALSA-350. The sequence continues at coordinate 18,596 of CAVVBW010000006.1, forward strand.
GTCGATCGAGACGCTGGTCCAGGACCAGACTCCCAACAGGGGAGGGTATTCGAGACAGGGATACAACACCCACCAGGAAAACTCAGTCGTCAATCATATCGCGATAGAAGGTGGAGGAGGCTTCAATCGGCCCACCGGAAATGCCAGAAACTTTGCTACCTGGGGCGGCAATTTGGAAATTGGCGGCGGGTGGAATTTCAATAAATGGTTCTCGACCATCGCGGAATGGGAGTACTTCGACAACAAAATACCCGGCGCCTATCTGTCGAACGTGGGTGTTCCCGGCGGCCACATCCACACCTGGGGCCTGACTCTCGAGCCTACATATTATTTCAAAACCAGTGGGACGTGGGGTGGCTACGCTATCGGTGGCGGAGGGTTCTATCGCCGGGTTACGACTTTCACCGTCCCTGAGGAGGAAGAGGAGTGCACCTACTTCTGCTATGAAGAAAACGTCAATGTGCCGGTTGCTCATTATTCCAGCAACCAGGGCGGACTGAACATCGGCGGCGGCGCTACTTGGAAGGCTTTCGGAGAAGACAGCAACGGCAAACTCTTTGTGGAAGCGCGGTATGTGCGCGTGAATTCTCCAAAGACGAATGTATATGGCACGCCGGATGGAGTTTTAGGCTTCGTTCCCATAACCTTTGGGTTCCGCTGGTAGAGAGCGGGCCGGTTGTCAGTTGTCGGGCGCTGATAACTGATCACTGATAACTGGCAACTGATAACTGCCCTTCAGACCCCGACCGGGAACGGCTTTTGAGAAGGCTCCTCGACGTTGGCTCCTCCCAGACGGAAGCGGTCGAATCTGCCTTCGAGCAGCGACATCAGGCTGGTGTACCAATAGCCCAATACAAAGAGAAGCAGGAAGGGCAGCGTGAAGTAGTTCTCGTTGACGACGGCGTACCAGATCGTCAAAACGAAATAGCAGCCGAAGAGCAGCTCGATCCAGGGAACGAAGCCGAGCCTCTTACGGTACTTGCTGGCCTGGGCTCTTTGGCCGCGCTTCTCCACCCGATACTTGGGAGTGCGCTTAAAAGCGCTCTTGATTCCGAAAAGGGCCTCCATCACGGCGATGGTGTTGGTGACCGTCAGCCCGATTCCGAGCGACATCAGGCAGGGCAGGTATAAAAACGTCCGATACCACTTCTTCGGGAACAGCTCCTTCTGGGAAACCAGGTAGAAAGAGGAGATGGAAAAGGACGAGGCCATGAAGAGCGGAAGATCGATCACCAGCATTTGAAACCATCCCTGATAGAAGCGGATGATCATCGCCGGCATGAGCAAGGTGGAGAGCGCCACCATAAGCGGATAGCTGATGTTTGCCGTGAGGTGATAGAAGGCTTCGATCTTGATCTTCAAAGGGACGTCGCTTCTGAAGAGTCGCGGAAGAATCTTCATCGAGGTCTGGATGAGCCCCTTGGCCCAACGTGCCTGTTGGGTTTTGAAAGCCGTCATCTCGATGGGCAATTCCGCCGGGCACTCGACATCCTGGAGATAGCGGAAGGTCCAGCCCTTCAGTTGAGCCCGATAGCTAAGATCCGTATCTTCGGTGAGCGTGTCATGCTGCCAGCCGCCCGCCTCGTAGATTGTGCTGCGGCGCCACATGCCTGCCGTGCCGTTGAAATTGAAAAAGAGGCCCATACGCGAGCGCGCGCCGTGCTCCAGCACGAAATGACCGTCGAGCAGAATGGCCTCGACCTGGGTGAGGAAGCTGTAGTCGCGGTTGAGATGAGTCCAACGAGTTTGCACCATCCCGATCTTTGGATCGGCGAGATGATGCACAATGCGCAGGAGCCAATCGGCGGGAGGCACGAAATCGGCGTCGAAGACGGCGACAAACTCGCCCATCGCGACTTTGAGCCCTGCGTCGAGAGCTCCCGCCTTGAACCCACGACGGTCGATCCGGTGAAGGTAGGAGATATTGTGCCCCAACGCCTGATACCTTTCGACGGCTGCTTGAGCGAAGGTCGTGGTTTCGTCGGTCGAGTCGTCGAGAACCTGGATCTCCAGCTTCTCCCGCGGATATTCAAGAGCGCAGCAGGCCTGGATCAGCCGCTCGACGACGAACTGCTCGTTGTAAATGGGCAACTGCACCGTGACGGCGGGTAGCTCCGCGAAATGCGACGTGGGCTCTTTCGTAGCATTCTTGCGGTATTTGTAATAGCGGTAGACAAGCTGGTAGCGGTGCAAGCCGTAACAGGCAAGAATCACCATCACAGCGAAATACGGCACCAGCAAAAGGATGTCGAAGGTATTCCAGCGATAGAGGTGCTCGAAAGTATGGTCGGCGTAATGTGTCTTGAAGTAGTGCGCGAGGCTATTGCGCGGAGCAAAGAGGCAGAGGATGGCATCCCACGCCTGGGTGGGTAGAGCCGCTAGCATATCGCCGGTAAGCCGGTTTGCAATCATTGCCAGCAGGGGAATGCCTCCGCGGGTTGAGCGTATTCACAGTTGGTGTATCCCAAGAAGTCGACCTGTATGCAGGGGTTCCGCCAAAGAGCACCTGAAAACGCTCTAAGTCTCGCTCTTCACAACTTGTCGACCAGGCAGGGGGCCCTAGAGCATTTTCAGTGTTGGCAAGCGTGAGGAACCGGTTCTGGCGCTGCTGCTCCAGCAAAGAACGGCATGACCTGTTGGCTCGACGCAACGTGAATACGGACCGCAAAATACAACCAAAGTCTTATTGTACGGGAATTTCGGCTCATTCAACTCCAGGCGTCTTCAATTGATAAAGCAGGTCGTGTAGAGGGTATCCCGCTCGACGGGTTTGAAGCCCGCATCGCGGATCACCCGCCGCAGATCTTCTTCGTTGCTTCTGTGGCTGCTGTCGAAATTCCCGGCCTTCCCTCCGTCGATGAGATTCTCCTCAAGTGCGGAGCCGGCGTCATTGCTGCCGAAGCGCAATCCAAGTTGTAAAACCTTCAGGTCCTGAGCCTCCCCCCTCGACTGCACGTTTTCGATATCGTCCAGGTAGAGGCGCGAGATCGCCAGGGTCTTGAGATATTCGACGGAGGTTGTCTGATCCAAGTCGCCGCCATCCGCGGCGGACGGCTCCAAACCGGAATTCGGGCGAAAATTCCAGGGAATGAACGCGGTGAAACCGCCTGTGATTTCCTGCAACCGGCGCACCTCTTCCAAATGGTTCACGCGCTCCTCGAAGGTCTCGCCCAGCCCGAACATCATCGTTGCCGTTGTACGCATCCCGATCTCGTGGGCGGTCCGGTGCACGTCGATCCACTCTTCAGTCGAGCAGTTCTGCCAACGGGTCAGGCGGCGCACGTGATCGTCGAGTATTTCGGCTCCCCTTCCAGTAATCGAGCCGAGGCCCGCATCGCGCAATCTCGAGATCGTATCCCGAACGGTCAAGCCCGCCGTCCTTGCGATGTCAAGCATCTCCGGCGCGGAGAAGCAATGCAGCCACATCCCGGGAAATCTCTGCCGGATGCCTTGGAGCAGCCGCTCGAACCATTCGATTGGGAGATCCGCGCGGCCTTTGAGCGAAACTGCGGTCCCGCCAATTTCTGCCATTTCCGCGATCTTGGCATAGATCGTATCGAAATCGAAGACGTAGCCTTCTCCGGCAGCCCCGTTTCTGCGTGAACGGGAAACAGCGCAAAAGCTACAGTACCCACTACAAAAACTTGCATAATGGATGGTGCCATCGATAATGTAGGTAACAACCCCCTCGGGATGCAAATTTTGTCGAAGCGTATCTGCTTCCATACCCAAGCCGATCAGGTCATCGGATCGAAATAGCTCGAGAGCTTGGTTTCTGGTAATCGCCATGGGTCGATTTTACGGGGTTCGCCCAAAGGCTGTCTTCCGATAGCCGGGCCGGCCGGTTCCAACTCTTTCGCCGCCAGCGCATCTCAACTCGTAGCTCAATCGCCATAGGCTGTTTCAGCCTTTTACAGACAACACAGCACTGCTTGCTCGAGAGGAAGGTCTCTACACGATATGTCCAACTCTAAGAGTGGAATCTGCTTTCTGCTGCGATCTGTGCGGTCGCTTCCCCTTCCCGTCGTACTCGCCATCTCGTCTTTGGCGCTCATGCTTCCCTCGCATGCCATGAGTCAGAATGGAGGCGCAGCACCCGCGCCCACGCCCGATGTCCTGGTCTTCACCAACGGCGACCGATTGACGGGAAAGCTGGTGAGCGAGATGAATGGAACCGTAACCTTCCACAGCGATATGGCCGGCGACTTGAGCATCCCCTGGGCCAAGATTCAATCCATCCAGTCATCCCAGAAGTTTGCTGTGATTACGAAAGACCAGCATGTCACCCGCAAGACTCCCGGCAGCGCCATTCCGCAAGGGACCATCACTGTTCAGGACAAGCAGGTCCAAGTGACCACTGGAGCGGCCGCTGCTGCCCAGCAGATTCCAGTCGACAATGCCCAGTACCTTATCGAGGAAGATACCTTTAACAAGGACCTGCGCGAGAATCCCAGCCTTCTCCAGGACTGGGCCGGCTCGGTGACCGCTGGAGCCGCATTGGTTCAAGGCACCCAGGACAGCCGCTCGTTCACCGGTGCCGTGGCCGCGGTACGAACCGTTCCAAATAGCATTTGGCTCTCTCCACGCTACCGCACCACCCTCGGTGGGACTGCTGCCTATGGATCGCTGTCCCAACCGAATACCCCTACGACCAAAACCAATATTTTGCATGGCGATGCCGAGAACGATTGGTTTCTAACGCAGCGGCTCTACGTTTTGGCCGATGCCTTGTTCGATCACAACTATTCGCAAGGCTTGAATCTGCAGCAGATCTACGGTGGCGGGCTGGGATATACAGTGGTCAAAACCGCTAAGCAAGAGCTGGATCTGAAGTTCGACATACACTATGAGAGGCAGACTTTCGGCTTTACCCCCGGTATCGTACCGCCGGTCGAAACCCCGAGCAAGAGCCTGGTGGGCGCCAATCTCGCTGATACGTACTCATTGAAGTTGCCGCATGGGCTGGTCTTCAATCAAGGTGCGATCGTCACGCCCTCGTTCAACGTTGCGGATGCCTATTCCGCTCTCTTCAATGCAGGCTTGACCTTCCCCGTTTACAAGAACTTCAGCTTCACCCTGGCCGCATTGGACAACTTCTTGAATGATCCTGCATTCGGCAGCAAGAAGAATACATTTCAATTCACTGCCGGCTTAACATACACCTTCAAATAAGTGCTGGCCGCACGGGCGGGCCGGCTTCGCCGCCATTCGTGGTTGCTGACCCGCCGGGATTTGCCATCCAGGCACACGCGCTTCGCGCCTAAAATCAGTTCTCAGTTCGCAGGATTCTGACGAACGGAAAGGTGCTGAGCACTGACACCTGACAACTGAGCACTGTTTAGCGCGGGCCCTCCAATTAGGGAAAGGGTGAATTGCGGAGCGAGCCCTGGGAAGGGGCGAGCAGAGCAAGAGGGCAAAGCGCTTTAGCGCGGGCCCTCCAATAGAAGCGGCTGCTTGAGCAGCGTCAATACGTCCGCGGGCAACGGCTTATCGGCGTTCGCCAGCAGCAAGGATACCTGCCACCTCTGCGTGTCGTTGAGCACATTTTGGAAGGAGGGCATTCCGCTCAGCCGGATGCCATTTGTGACCTTCCAGTAAGTCTCTCCCGGTGGATCGTCGCTGACGCCAACCACGCCGTTGCCGTGAGGTGCCCAAAGTTGCGGAGCCTTGGGGTACATGTCGTCGGCAAAGGCGATGGGGAGCCCATACCCTCCATGGCAAGAGGCGCACTGCTCCCGGTAAATGTGCGCGCCGATCTCCAGATTGGCCGCATCGGCCGACATGGGGACGCCCTTGGGCATGTCGCGCTCTATCCGCAGATTGAGGGGCCGGTGGACAATCGAGCGCTCGAAGGGCATTGGCGCATCGGCGGTCGCCACGGGCGCGTGGCCTGATTCAAGATAGATCCATGCGGCGGCGGGCAAGGCGACAAGGCCAAGGAGCAGCCCCAGGAAGAAAAACCTCATAGATTCAACCTCGATGGACCAAATTGCGAATCATTGTACCCTGCGTGCCTTTTCGAGCCGCGCGCAGGGGGAAAAGCGTCCTGAGTCGAACCCCCAGGAGCTTTCCCGTGCGAAGCCGGGCCGCGCAAACGAGGCAAGGTGCTTTAATACTAGAAAGGACACTCGCAACGCCTGTCGCCCCAGTAGTGTGAACAGGCCCTTAGTCGTGGAGGCTTTCAGGTTCATGCATCGTAGCCAGCGTTTCGGATGCCTCGTGTATCCGCTTCTTCTTTTTGTCTCTTTTGCGGCATCTCGATTGTTCGCGCAAGATTCAACGAGCGCCCCGCAGCCATCCCAGCCGCAGAGCCAACAACAGCCTGAGAACCCTCAGCAAAATCAAGTCCATCTTGCCCAGGAGGCCCAGGCCCGCATACAGGCTCTTCGGAAACAGCGGGTCGAGCGGACGATCGAGGATACCTACAGCCACAAATATGAAGTCTACGGTGGCGGCGGCTACCAGCGCTTCCGCCCCGGTCAACACCTGCAGTCGATCAATGAGTATGTTTGGAATACTGGCTTTACCGCATACGTATGGCCGCGTATCGGGCTTACAGGGGAGTTGCGCGGGAACTACGGAGTCGCTTACACCGGGCAAAACATTTACACAATTTTTAAGCCGAGCATCAGCCAATATCTTGCCATGGCCGGTCCTCAATACCGCATCGTGCGGCTCGAGCATGTAGGCGTTGGAGCGCAAGTGCTGGTCGGGGTTGCCAAAGGCATCTTCAACGGCAACAGTGCCGGTTTTCCTGGGACGCTTCTCGGCTTGTGGCCCAATGGCAGCGGCGTGACCGTGAGTGCCGGCATTCCCATCGACTTCAATCTGGGTCCCGGGCTTGCCGTTCGCCTCACGCCGGACGATATCGTGACGACCTTCGGCAGCGCTACTCAGGTCAAGAATTTGGGATTCATCACCGGTATCGTCTATCGCTTCGGACGCCGCTAGAACAGTTGTCAGTGCTCAGTTGTCAGCGGCCAGCACTTCGCTTTCCGTTTCATGCCACGGCTCTCCGGCGAGTCAGCAACACGAATGGCGCGAAGCGCGTCTGCCTGGATGGCAAATCCTACGGCTTGACCTTGTTGTCGCGCTGCTTGGCCGCGTCGAGAGGATACTGCGGTTCCGTCATTCTCACCGGATCGAGGATCTCCGCGATCTCCTCTTCCGTGAGCACCTTCTTGGCCCGTGCGATGGCGATGATCGACATACCGGTCGAGACCGACTCTTTCACAATCTCCGCGGCTTTGGCGTAGCCGATGTATGGATTGAGCGCCGTTGCGAGCGCGACCGTGCTCTCGGCGTAGACCTCGCAGCGCGGCTGGTTCGCCGTAATTCCGGCAATGCAGTGCTTGTCGAATTGCCCGAGCGCATTGGCGAGGATGGTTATGCTTTCGAGAACGTTCCAGGCCATCGTTGGCATCATCACGTTCAGTTCAAGCTGACCGGCCTGCACCGCATAGGCGACGGCTGTGTCGTTGCCTATCACTTGGAAGCTCACCATGGTCGCCAGCTCAGGCATCACGGGATTGATCTTGCCGGGCATGATCGAGGAACCGGGTTGCAGGCTGGGCAGGAAAATCTCCGCCAGCCCGGTATTTGGCCCCGAGCAGAGCAGACGGATGTCGTTCGCGATGCGGATGATCTCGAGCGCAATTCCCTTGAGCGCGGAACTCACCTGGGACATGCAGGCGTTGGATTGCATTGCCCAGCGCATGTCTCCGGCCGCCGTCAGCTCCTGGCCGGAGATTCGCGCCAGATTCCGCACCGCGATTGCCCGGTAATCGGGGTGCGTGTTGATGCCGGTGCCGACAGCGCTTCCACCCAACCCGAGTTCGCGCAGCGAGTCTTGGGCGAGCGCCAAAAACTTCTGGCCCTTTTCGATCGCGAGCCCATAGGCCGCAAACTCCTGGCCCAGCCGCATGGGGACCGCATCCTGCATGTGCGTGCGCCCCGATTTCATAATGTCGTGAAACTCGCGCCCCTTAGCCGCAAAAGTTGCCGCTAGGTGATCGAGCGCCGGATGGAGAGTTTCGAGAGCCAACAGCGTTCCCACGCGCATGCTCGTAGGGAAGACGTCGTTGGTGGACTGCCCGTAATTGACGTGATCGTTGGGGTGTACCGGGGCGTACTCGCCAAGCTTGCCGCCAAGAATTTCGTTGGCGCGGTTGGCGATGACCTCATTGGAGTTCATGTGCAGGCTTACCCCGGCTCCTGCCTGGAAGACATCGACGACAAACTCCCGATTCCAGCGGCCGTCGATGACCTCCTGAGCCGCCTGGATGATGGCGTCGGCGCGCTTGGCGTCGACCAGGCCAAGCTCCTTGTTGGCTTCCGCGGCGGCCCGCTTGACCATGCCCAGGGCACGGATCAGCAGTGGATGCGCCCGCATGCCCGAAATGGGATAGTTGTTCACGGCGCGCACCGTTTGTGCGCCGTAATAGGCCTCGGCCGGCACCTCTACAAAGCCAAGCGAATCTTTTTCTTTGCGTGTCTCGGCCATCATGAACTCCTCGACTTCAGCGTTCGCTTCAGGCAAGAATGGGAATGCCCCCAATGCCAGCCTGAACGATGCGGGCCTGAATTTTCGCCTGCCACTCCTTTGGCCCGGTTTGATGCACGGATACCCCTTTGGAGTCGACGGCTACCGTCACCGGCATGTCCTTCACATCGAATTCGTAGATGGCTTCCATACCCAAATCTTCAAAGGCGATCACCCGCGAGCTCTTGATAGCTTTCGAAACGAGGTATGCGGCTCCTCCAACAGCCATCAGGTAGACGGCGCCATGATCGCGGATGGCCTCGATCGCGGCAGGACCACGCTCCGCCTTGCCTACCATGCCGAGCAGTCCCGTGGCCTCGAGCATCTGGCGGGTAAATTTATCCATGCGGGTGGCCGTGGTAGGGCCTGCCGGACCTACGGCTTCTTCGCGCACAGGATCGACTGGACCAACGTAATAGATGAAGCGATCGGTAAAATCGATCGGCAGCCGTTCGCCACGATTGAGCATATCGATCATGCGCTTGTGGGCCGCGTCGCGGCCGGTGAGCAGCTTGCCGTTCAGCAGAAGAATCTCGCCAGGCAGCCAGCTCGCCACCTCGTCATGGGTCACCGCGGCGAGGTCGACGCGGCGGGCGGTGGAGACATCGTAGGTGAGCGAAGGCCAGTCGGCGAGCGACGGCGGATCGAGTACCACCGCGCCCGAGCCATCGAGCACGAAATGAGCGTGGCGGGTGGCGGCGCAGTTCGGAATCATGGCCACTGGCAGGTTGGCGGCATGCGTGGGGTAATCGAGAATCTTGACGTCGAGCACCGTGGTCAGGCCGCCCAGGCCCTGGGCGCCGATACCGAGCTCATTGACTCTTCTGTAGAGCTCGATGCGCATCTCCTCGGTCTTGTTCGCCGGCCCCCGTGCGATGACATCTTGAATGTCGATAGGGTCCATCAGGGACTGTTTGGCCAGCAGCATGGCTTTTTCAGCGGTTCCGCCAATTCCTATGCCTAGCATGCCGGGCGGGCACCACCCCGCGCCCATGGTCGGTACCGTTTTGAGCACCCAGTCCACGACGGAGTCGGAGGGGTTGAGCATGACGAACTTCGATTTTGCTTCCGAGCCGCCGCCCTTGGCCGCGACCGTCACGTCCACTTCGCCGCCTCGCACAAGTTCAATGTTGATCACCGCGGGAGTATTGTCCTGCGTGTTCCTGCGTGCTCCGGCAGGGTCGGCCAGAATGGAGGCGCGGAGCTTATTGTCCGGATCGAGATAGGCGCGGCGCACGCCCTGATTCACCATCTCATCGACGGTCAGATCCGCTTCCCAGCGGACATCCATGCCGATCCGCAGAAAGACGGTTACGATGCCTGTGTCTTGACAGATGGGCCGGTGGCCCTCGGCGCACATGCGGGAGTTGATCAGGATCTGTGCCATGGCGTCGCGGGCGGCAGCCGACTCCTCGCGATCGTAGGCTCGAGCAAGGCTTTGGATGTAGTCGACAGGATGGTAATAGCTGATGTACTGCAGCGCGCTCGCCACGCTTTCAATCAAATCCTCTTGCCGGATCGTCGCCATTCGTTTTCTCCCTAGTTAAGGTTAAATGACCCGGGCAAAAACTGCAGTCTGCCGCGGTCCGGGGAAGGCCCGCCCTTCCGGAAGTGGATAACAGGCTCTAATCTAGAAGCATGGGGACTAGCCGTCAGGCTGCCAGCGAATCCTTCGACGTTCTGGTTGTGGGTGCGGGTCCAACCGGTCTGGCGTGCGCGATCGAGGTCGAGCGCATAGGCTTGCGCGCCGTGCTCGTTGACAAGGGTTGCCTCTGCAACTCGCTCTTTCACTATCCGGCGAACATGACCTTTTTCACCACTCCCGAGCTGCTTGAGATTGGCGACATACCCTTCCCCAGCCCCAACCAGAAGCCAAACCGCGATGAGGCGCTCGAATACTATCGCAAGGTCGCGGAACACTATCGGTTGAACCTCCGGCTTTATCAAGCCGTCAAAAAGGTCGCCGGCGGCGATGAAAACTTCTCGGTGGCCACATTGGATAAGTTGGGACGTCCTAGCTTCTATACCGCTCGTAAGGTAATCCTCGCCACCGGCTATTACGACCTTCCCAACTATCTGCATGTGCCGGGCGAGGATTTGCCGAAGGTCATGCATTACTACCACGACCCCCATCCATATTTCGGGCAGGATGTGCTCATCGTTGGCGGCAAAAACTCCGCCGCCATCGCGGCGCTCGAACTGTGGCGCCACGGTGCCCGTGTGACGTTGGTGCACCGGGCGGCGGCCATGGACCACCACGTCAAATATTGGATCCTTCCCGACATCAACAACCGCATCAAGAGCGGACAAATCAAGGCCCATTTCTTGAGCGTCGCCCTCCGCATCGCCGACGATTTTGTCGAGGTCAAAACCCCCGACGGCGTCCTCGAGATAAAGAACGACTACGTCTTTGCGCTGACCGGCTATCATCCGGATTTCGATCTTCTGACCGCGCTCGGGATCGAGCTCCAGGGGCCCGACCGCCTGCCCAAGTGCGATCCGAAGACCCTCGAAAGCAACGTGCCCGGCCTCTATCTTGCGGGGGTGATCGTCGCCGGCTCGCGGACCAGCGAGATCTTTATTGAGAACGGCCGCTTTCATGGCCGCCAAATCGCGCGGGATCTCGAGCGAAAGCCTGTGCTGAGAGGCTCTTGTTGACTTATGGGGTGGTAGCGGCGGGAGGATATCCCCGCGATCACAGCCTCTGGGTAGCCGCCCCCGTTGAGCCTTCGGGTTCGGCAGTAACGTCCAAAAGGTCTAGACTGTTGGCAGGCGTCTTTCTCCCCGCGCGCTAAAACTCCCTCCCTTCGGGTTCAGGCCGGAATTCGGCCACGCTGCGAAGGTTCTGAGAATGTGGCATTTTGGTTTGTGCGTTGGTAGTTGTTCAAGAAGGGAATTATTCTGCCTGTTATGAGTTGGCTAAAGCCTCGTTCAATACGGGGACAGCTCATCTTTGGTCTCATCCTCCTCGAAGGCCTCCTGGTGGTGGTCTTTGCCATTCTGCTGGTGCGCGAACAGGCCTCCGACATTCATGAGCGCGCTCGCCTTCGTCTGGAATCCGAGGTTAGTCTTTTGGCCTCGCAGAGCCAGGAGTCCTTGGCTCAAGGCGAGGGTGCTTATCTCCAGCCGATCGTCCGCGCTATGTTGGGGTCGCCCAATATTCGACAGGCGATGATTACCGATGCCAATGGCCGCGTTCTCGCCAGCAGCGATCCCAGCTTGAACGGCAAGGACGCCCTCACGCGCTTTGAGAAGAGGCAGTTCGCCTCCGCCACCGGCAGCAAGGTCTTTCGCGTGCCGGGGGAGCTCGGGAAATTCTCGCTCCCATCCGCGTTCACGGCGTACTCAGCGGCTACGCATGGGTGTATGAGGATGCAACCGCCGAATGGCAGCAGATCTACTCACTCGTCCGCATTACCATGCTCTTCGCCGCCCTCGGGGCGTTCGGTTCGGCCATCATCGCCAGCCTTCTCGCGCGTTCGATAACCCGTCCCCTCAATACCCTCCTGGTTGCCACCCGTAAACTCATTCGCGATCCTGAAACGAAAGAAGGATTTCCCCTCGAGGTCACAACCACCAACGAGGCTGCCGACCTCACCCGCGCCTTCAATCTTATGGTGACCTCGATCGATGAGCAGAGAGCGGGGCTCAACGACACGCTCGCTCTTCTTGACTCGATGCTCGAGAACGCGCCGATCGGCTTCGCATTTTTCGATCGTAAATTCCGCTATGTGCGCATCAACCAATTTCTGGCGGATATGAACCAAATGCCGATCAGCCGGCACTTAGGGCGCAGAATCTCCGAGCTCGTGGCAGCTCCGGCCGCGGAGCAGTTGCAGGCGTGCGTCGAGAACGTCTTTGCGACCGGCCAACCGGTGCGCGACCTTGAGCTGAATGCGCCCCTCCCCGCGGATCCTGCGCAGATGCGCAGTTGGCTCATCAACGTCTATCCAGTCAAGACCGCGTCGAAAGTTGTTCGCTGGGTGGGGGCGATCATTGCCGAGACCACGGAGCACAAGCGTTCCGAGGAGGCGCTGCGCAAGACCGAGAAGCTTGCCGCCGCGGGGCGCTTGGCGGCTTCGATCGCTCACGAGATCAACAATCCCCTCGAGGCGATCACGAATCTTCTGTATTTGTTGCAGCGTGAACCATCGCTCGACGAGCAGGCGCGTGAGTATGCCGGCGCCGCCCAAGTTGAAATCGCGCGCGTCTCGGAGATGACCCAGCAGACGCTTCGCTTTTACAGGCAATCGACCTCGCCGGCGGTTGCCAACGTCGCTGAGTTGCTCGGGTCCGCGGCGACGGTCTTCCAAGGGCGGCTCTTCCAGCTGCGCGCCGAGCTCACGGAGGATATGGGGCCCGATGTCAATCTCTACTGCTTTTCCGGAGAATTGCGTCAGCTCTTCGTCAACATCATTGGCAATGCCGTCGACGCGCTGGCGCCGGAGGGTCGCATCTGGCTCGGAGTGCGCCGCTCCCGCTCCTGGCGAGATGGGACTCCCGGAGTCAGAATATTTATCGCGGATAGCGGCTTCGGGATGACCGCGGCCACTCGTCTGCGGATCTTCGAGCCTTTTTTCACTACAAAGGACTCCACCGGTACAGGCCTAGGTCTCTGGGTTAGCCATGAAATCATTCATAAGCACAAGGGAAGCGTGCGCGTCCGCAGCCGGTCGCACGAAGCCTCCGCGCAGACCGGAAAGCCCTCCGGCACTGTCTTCATGATGTTTTTCCCTGACGATGGAATCGGTTCCCAGCGTCCGCACCGCGAGATTGCTGCCGCGCACAGCGCCTAGAGCCGCCTGGAGCCATGGCGGGTGGCCCATTCAAGCCCGCTGTTGGCTTGAGTGGGGTAGTTTCCCCAAGCGTCTCAATGCCGCATCGCGGGAAGTTCGCAACTCGTCGGCCGCGGAGCGCCCGATGTTTTTGCTCGCGTCACATGCAGCCGGTTGATTCTCACGTAACGCACTCGCATCCCGCCCACCAGCGCCGGCATGGAATCGGGTGTCTTGGTCAGATCGGTCAGAACGAGCAGCGCCGCTTCCGCCGGGTTGTCATAGCTCTCGGTGACCCCCACTCCGAAGAATGCGGGATCGCTCATCAACTGAGGCGCATATTGGCGTTCGACCGCGGAGGCGGCACGTAGCGTCTCCGGCAATAGATGGATGCCTTCGACTTTGGCCAGGCTGGCCGGCGCGGTTCCCGCGTTCACGCTTGCCGCGTCGGTAGCAATGACCAGGGTCCGCACGCCGCCAATCACTTTGGGGACCGTGACGCCCGGTTTGTTCTTATCGGTGTATACGATTACCGCGGCCTCGGCGGGGGCATCCAGGCTGCGGCCCGTATCGAGGCCCAGGATTCCGCTTTCAGGCCGCACCAGTAGAGAAGCTGCATTGTCCGCGGCCGATCTCGCGGCACTCGATTGTGCCGAACTAAGCTGGCGAAGCGGCGCAGGCTGGGCATTCTGATCGTAGTTTGAGCATGTGACCGGGTGCGGTCCGCCCCCCACGATTTGGAATTGTTGCCCTGCGGACTGACTCTTCTCACCGAGCTCGCTCAGAACATCTTGAATCGGGTTGGCGATGCTGAAGCCGGTAGACCCCTCACCGGCGCCGCTCGCGAAAAATAGACCGACGGGCTCGGCGTTCGATGCGTCGAGGACCAGGGCGCCTGAATCGCCGCTGTCGGCGAAGCTGGCTCCGGGAATGCCGATCTGGTTGGTATAGGTCTTGGTGTAGTACGGCCGCTTCTCGGCGCAGTCGTAGTAGTAATCCACCTGGACGCGCAAATCCACGGTGTCTACCGTCGAGCAGGTCAATCCCGTGGTCCGGCCGCTTTTGACTACCTCGAGCCCATTGAGCACGTTCGCGTTGAGAACCTCGCCTGTTCCTGCCGCGGGGGCGGCAGTGCTCAACAGACCGTTCACCGGACTGCCGAGCTTCAGAATTCCGCCGCCGGGGTCGACTGCGGCGGTTGCCGCCGCCAGAGAGGCATCCACGTTCGTCTGCGTACTCTCGATAGGTACGACATAGCGGAGAGAGCCGACCGCTCTCCCCGCTTGGGGATTGCAGTTGAGATCGATCAGAGCCGGCTGGACGATCGCGTCGCCAAGCCTCGCCTGGTCGGATTCAGCGAGGACGTGATTGTTGCTCAGGATGTAGAGGTTGCTATTCTTGTCTTCGACAAGCGCCCCCAGCGTGCCCCCGCAGCAGTCATCCACATACCGGTTGCCCTGGGCATCTTGGGAGGAGTCGTAATCGTTCGCATTGCCTCCCGATGAGCCCATTTCGACAGTGCCTGTTTCCGCCGCCTGGTTGTCGAGCGCCGAGCTGTTGAATCCCGCCCCATTCAAGAGAATGTGCAGGGATGCCGCCGATTGACCGTTACTCGCCGCCGACCCCACGACATAGAGAGAAGCATTGTTGCCCGGCAGCGAAGATGGCGCGGTATAGGTCGCGGTGCAGTAGGTGTAGGTTCGCGAAGAGTGCTGGCAGCTTTCCCCACGCAGGCTGCCATACTCGGCGCCTACGGTCTTCCCGCCGGTCGCCTCTGTCGCGAGGGACCAGTTGATCGAACCCGAATTCACCTCGGTGAGTTCCCCCGTTACTTGCAATGTTCCCCGTGGCGCGAGGCTTGCGGTTTCAGGCGTGAGGGATTGAACGAAGCTTGGCGTGACGGTCAACAGATACGTTGCCGCGGTGGCTGGATCGTTTTGGACGGTTGCCTTGACCGCAATGGCGACCGCATCGCGCGAGAGCAAGGGCGGAGGCGTATAGAGGCCGTTCGCATCGATCGATCCCTGGCCGATCGAGGCATCATTCTGTCCTCCGGCGATCGACCAGTTCACCGCGACCTGTCCTCCGGCCGGGGTTGTAGCCCTTAGCTGGTCGGGAGTATTGGTATCGATAACAGCCTTCGCCGCATGCACGGCAACCCCGCTCCCTCCCGTGTTTGCGGCCAGGTTCATGCCGCCGCAGCCGGCCGCGAAGAGCAGAATCGGTGATGCCAGGCGGAGCGCGATTTCACGCTTGCCATGCCGCAGCCAACTCTTACGAGGGACAGCGCCGGCGCCGGTCTGGCGGCAATCTCGGGAGCGGCCTGTGTCTCGCTTCAGCATGGCACTGATCTTCTCGGAGCCTGTTATATAACATGCTCTAGGATACGTCAGGCAGTTTGAATCTTGCGGAAGGCAGCCGTGAGATCGCTTCTCGAGCGAATCCCCTATAGGAGTACACCGGAGCCGCTTAGGATTACGCGGCTTTTCTGTTAAATCTGCTAAAAAAGCTGCGCGCAATAGGCGCCAGGCGGGAGTCACAAACATGCGGTCCTTCGCATCGGGTGTGCGCATTCGGTGAACGGGGCATTGGCGTGCGCAGGGGTGTGCGCGGGCGGAATGCCCGGCGATTCATGGCTTAGATTGGAGAGGGTAATTAATGAGAAGTACAGTTACTGTTCCTTATCCAGGAAATTTCCAGGCCGCGGCATGATTGCCCGGGCGTTCATGCGTAGCCTGGCCCTGGTTCCGAAATCTCAGAAAGCGGGAAGGGGATTTAAGCCACCGCGTTCTCTTTGTCCCCACCGCTGCCGGCCAACCGCGACGAATGCGAGCCTGTGGGAACAATGGTGAGAAGACCCGCGGCAGCAGCCTCGGCTCTACGCACTTCACGCGCGGTAAGCGGCGTCATGCGCTCAGGAGAGTAAAAAATCTGTGTCCCGCAATCGAGACAAACCTTGTAAGTTTGCCGCTTCAAGGTAAAAGGTCGCGTCTGGTGGCGGTGACGGCATCCAAAAAATACATCGTAGAAAAACCCAAGCAGAGAACGAATCAAGCTAATCAGGCCCATAAGGAAGAGCGCTCCTTTTCGCGCTGAACCCAAGTACGCATCCGGTTACTCCCCTTCTGCGCACCCACTATTTAGATGCATTGTGCACGAAAATGTCGCTTTTGTCGTAGGGAAAATACATCTTAAGTCGCACGTCAATTTGGGAAAAAGTTACCCTCGTAACGCCTTAATCTCGCAATTTCAAATACATAGATTGGGTCCCCGCCGAGGGTAATATCTCTCATGCAACTACTTGTATTACGATTTTCCCGAAGTGCGAGCCCGATTCCATCGCTCTGAGAGCTTCCCGGGCCCGATCGAAGGTGAAGACGTCGCTCACCACGGGATGCAGGTCATTGACTTCGATGGCGCGATTGACCTCTTCGAAATGTTCGCGCGAGCCGACATAGATTCCCTTGATCTCGACCAGCCGCCGCAGAACGGAGGCAATTTCAATCGATTTATCGGAGTGGGAGAGCACGCCGATTTGGGCAATCACGCCGCCGATGCGCACCGCCCTGAGCGAGTGATTGAGTGTTCCGGCTCCACCCACTTCAACAACGAGGTCCGCTCCTGAATTGTTGGTTTGCTCGCGCACCCATGCCGACCAGTCGGGAGATTGTTGATAGTTGATTCCCGCATGCAAACCCAACGCGCGGGCTCTCTCGAGCTTTTTCTCGCTGCTTGAAGTGCCGAGTACTTTCGCTCCAAGCATCTTCGCGAATTGCAATGCAAAAATGGAGACTCCCCCGGTGCCTTGGATCACAACTACATCTCCTGCTTTTGTTCGTCCCGCATGGACCACCGCATTCCATGCGGTGACAGCGGCGCAGGGGAGCGTCGCCGCCTCCTGATAGGAGAGTTTCTCGAGAATGGGGACGACGCCTCTTTCTTTGAGCACGACGTATTCGGCGAGCACGCCGTCTACATCGCCGCCCAGGGCTCCCTGTCCGCGTTCCGGGGTGAGCCTGCCCTCGAGCCAGTTCTGCATAAAAATTCCGGTAACCCGCTGACCCCGGCGGATGCTGGTCACCTGATCGCCCACCTCCACCACTTCGCCCGCGCCATCGGAACAGGGAATTCGCGGCAACGCCATCTTCGGGCTATACAGGCCTTTGACTGTAAGCAGATCGCGATAATTCAGCGAGACCGCATGCACCTTTACCAATACCTCGCCAGGTCGAGGCTCGGGCCGCGGTATATCGTTCAACTCCAAATGGTCGATTCCAAATGACGTGATGCGCCAAACTTTCATAATGTCTCCAAAGCCTCATTGTTAAGGGTTGCGGTCAGGGACAAGCCCCGCCGAACTCAGAGATAGCTGGTTGCCGCCGTACTCCGGGATATCTCTTTGGAAAACGCGGAAAACATGGTCATACCCAACGACACGTTCCTCCCCGTCGGGGCCTTTCTCGAGGGTCTCCGGGTTTCTGCCCAATATCTTGATCGCTTGGGCGCGATCCGCGACCAATACCAGGGTCGCTTTGTACAATTTGTCGCCGATTTTTATACGCACGCGGGGATCGCGGGCCACGTCGGCTGTCCAGGTCTTGTCATATGGAAAATTCACGTTCATGCGATCCTGGTGCGAACGTATGTAGAACTGGCCGTCGCGGACGTCCGGCATCACGCGGACTGAGTGCGGAATGAAATAGGGTGTTTGCGTTTCCACCAGGATGGTGTTGATGCTGCGTCCGGGGTGTTTCACCTCGTTGACGAAAGACCAATCCGTGATGGGTGTGGTGACGAGCTGGCCCTTTAACCACAAACCGGGCCGGGCGACCATGTGGTGGGCGCGAAGCTGGTTCAAGTCGAGGTATTGCGGCTCGAGGCCGGTCATGCGCAGCGTGATGAGTGCCAGGGCCACAATAACCACGACGAGTACTACGCCAACTTTCAATATTTTCATGTTTGTACCCCCCGCTGAGCCCAAGGTCGTATCGAGGATCGTATCCAGGATCGTATCGAAGCTCGTCAGGAGTGATGCTACATCGTAGGTCACCGGGCGGCGACTTTCTTCCAGACGCTCTTCAAAGCAATGGGCCGGAGAAAATGACGTACGATGAAAGTATGGCGCGCGGATGGGAAAGCAAGTCGGTAGAAGAGCAGCAGTCGATCGATGATAGAACGGCTGTGAGCGTGAATTCGGCGCGGACTAAGCAAGACATGGATGCCCGCGCCAAACGCGAGCGTCAAAAGCAGGAGCTCGAGCTGCAGCGGGAGCGAATCCTCTCGGAGCGCACGTCGAACCCATTGCGCAGGGCGGCTCTGGCTGCGGCTTTGACCGATATCGAAGCCCGCCTCGCGCTGCTCGCCTAGAGCCTGAATTTCTCACGACAGGCGAGGACGGATACAGCAAGAGCGTGATCCTAGATAACGGGAAAGTCCATCGATCATCCGTCCATAGGGGTGGCTGTAGATGATCAAGACGTTGTTCCGATATCGGAGCGGCTGATGGGCGGCTTGTAGTTGAGGCTACCATGGGGTCGTTCTCGGTTGTAGTAGTCGTTCCATGGCTGCAGGTATAGGTCTCTTTCCAGCGAGTTTACCCAGTGTTTTGCGTAGGCCCATTCTCTGAGAGCGGTCTGGATAAAGCGCTCTGCTTTGCCGTTGGTCTGGGGCGAGTAAGGCCTGGTGCGACGGTGCTTGATGGCCATGCTCTGGCAAGCTTGGCGGAACTGCTGTGAACGGTAATTGCTGCCGTTGTCAGTGAGCAGCGCGCGCACGCCGATGCCGTGGCGGGCGAAGAACTCCACGGCCTGTTGCAGGAAGCCGATGGTGGTTTCAGCCTTCTGGTCGGGCAACATCTGGGTGAAGGCCATGCGCGAGTGGTGGTTGACGGCCACGTGCAGGGCCAGGAAGCCTGGGTGGCTACGCTTGCCTCGCAGTCGACCGTCACCGCGCAGCGAGACCTCGCCGAAGCGCGTCATGCCCTTGATATCCAGGTGCAGCAGGTCGCCAGGCCGTGGATGTTCGTAGCGCCGTATAGGAGGAGGCGGGTTCAGATCGCGCCAGCGGCTCAGCTTTGCCCGGCGCAGGATGCGGCTGACCGAAGCCGGACTCAGTCCAGTGCGCCGCGCAATCTCGTAACCGGGCATGTGCCCGCGACGAAGTGCAAGTACCTTTTCCACAAATAAGAAACTGATCTGACGCGGACTGCAGTGCGGCCGCGAGCTGCGATCGGCAAGGCCAGCTGAGCCAGACTGCCGATAACGACCCACCCACTTGGCTGCTGTCCTGGCACTGACACTGAACCTCGCTGCCGCTCCACAAACGGTCAGGCCATCGTGAACCACCAGGTGAGCCAGCCGCTCTCGACTGATCGCCGTCCATGGGGCATTCTTGTGATAGTCCATTCGGTCTCCAGAGTTACTGCTTGCTCGTCACAAACAGCTTCTCCGGTCCTGATCGAATGGACAACCTCTTGAAATATCACAGGTGCCCCATATCTCCCAACGCTCTTTGTTGTGAGATGTGGGATACCGCGGATCTCGATGGTCCTAGGTCTTGCGGTGGAACATGAACGAATTGGCTTGATCGATTGACGTCATGAGCACGCGCTCTATGTTCACGTGCGCCGGCCGGCTGACGGCCCACACGATCGTGTCCGCCACATCTTCGGCGGTGAGCGGTGTCAATCCCCGATAGACCTTCGCGGCTCGCTCCGTGTCTCCGTGAAAACGCACATCGCTGAATTCCGTCTCGACCATCCCGGGATCGATCGAGATCGAGCGCACTCCAGTGCCGAGCAGGTCCTCTCTCAAGCCTTCATTGATGGCCGTGACAGCTTTCTTGGTGGCGCAGTAAACAGCGCCATTGGGATAGGTTATCTCGCCCGCGGTCGAACCCAAATTCACTACCTGGCCGCGGCCGCGCCCGACCATTCCGGGAACGACGGCCCGGGTGACATAGAGAAGGCCTTTGATGTTGGTATCGATCATCTCGTCCCAGTCGTCGATCGAGCCTTCGTAGAGCTTATCGAGGCCACGGCTCAAGCCGGCGCAGTTTACCAGGACATCGATGGCGCTCCATGAAGCAGGCAATGCCGCCAGCGCCTTTTCCACGCCCTTCCGATCGCGCACATCGAGCGCGAGCAAACGAACGTCTTTCGCTCCCGCCTCTTTGAGTTTAGGCTGCAGCGTATCGAGCTTGGCTTGCCGCCTCGCTACCAGAAGCAACCGCGCTCCGTGCGCGGCGAAGGCATTGGCGCATGCTGCTCCAATGCCCGAGCTCGCTCCCGTAATCAGGATGGTGAGTCCGTTGAGGTCTGTCATATTGGCGGTTCCATCGCAGCTCTATTCCAGCTCTATCCCAGTTCTATCGTAACCGGAAACGGCAATGGGCTGCCTTTTGCGATCGTTATTGCGGTGGATGGCTGACGCCTTGCGGTAGGGGCGGAGGGCCTTGGGGTAGCGCGGGCGCGGCCTGCGGCGCCGGGACAGCCTGCGGCGGCGGCCCAGCCTGCGGCGGCGGGACGGGCTGGCCTTCGGCGCCCGGCTCAGTCTCTTGAATGCCGATTGCGCTGCCCGAAACTACCAACTGGACCCGGCGATTTTGGCTGCGGCCCGCCGCGGTGGAGTTGTCGGCGACAGGATTGCTCATACCGTAGCCGGCCGAGGTAACATCCGTAGCCGGTACGCCTTGTGAGACGAGATAGTCGCCGACTGCGCCGGCACGTTGCTGCGAGAGCTTCTGGTTGTAGTCCTCCGAACCCACGTTGTCCGTGTATCCCTCCACCTGAACTTTCAGCCCGGGATAGGAAAGAAGGATGCCTGAAACCTTTGCGAGTTTTTCGCGGGTATCCGGCTTGAGCGAGTATTGGTTGAAGGCAAAGAGTACATCGGACATATTTACGATCAGCCCACGCGCTGTCTCCTGCGTTTGCAGCACATTGTTGAGCTGCGCGCGCAGCTTTTCGCGAACTTGCTCTGCCTGCTGCGTCGCTTGCTGGGCAGTGTGTTGGGCTGCCTGAGCCTGGGCAGCTCTGGCTTCTGCAAGTTCTGCTTCAGCCTTCGCTTGGGCCGCCTCTGCCTTGGCCTGGGCCGCCTGCGCATCGGCCTGTGCCCGTTGCGCCGCTTGCTGCTTGGCGGCCAACTGGGCCTCTTGCGCGGCCTGCTGCGCCTGCTGCATCGCCAGCGTCTCCTGTTGCTGCTTCTCTTCTTCGATCTTGCGCAAGTGCTGACGCGGGCGTCTTCCGCGTCCTGAACCGCGCCGCGGGCATAAGTGATCATCTCTTTACGTTGGCTCTTCTTCACATCGAGCGCCTGGGCATTGGCCAGTTCTTGGTTCGCCTTTGCCAGAATGTCCGGGGTGTATTTCTCGGCGCCCGCGGCCTGGGCAATCTGGACCGCATTGATCGCTTCATACATCTGCAGCGGAGACTTATCGCTCGGCTTCACCGGGTTCAGAACCGTGTGTTGGCCGGTCGCCTCCACATAGGCGCCCCTGGGTAAAAGGTTGTAGTGTGCATCGACGGTGTCGATAATGCCGGTCGTTCCGTTTTTCTTGATCGTGTTCTGCAGAACGACCAGGTCGCTCGGCATCGAAACCGCGAAATAAGGCTCGGCGGTCACGATCAGCGCAAACTGCTGCAGCCCGGTGGTGACATGGACTTCCGCCTTCGTGCCATTCGGAATAATTTCACCCAGGTTCATAGGTCGTCCCTGGGGCGTGATTGCCCACAACACGTATGTCAAATACTCCTCGCCGAAGCTATTGGCGGGAACCAAACCTTCGAACTTCGCTTCGACGGAAGTTTGTTGCTGGCTGGTGACCGAGGCCGACCCTTTCGCTTGCGGCAATAGACTTGTGCCTTCAAAGCCGATCTCCGTGCTGCCGCTCCGATGCCAGTAGTTGATGGTGGGGATATCGCGTCCCACCACCTGGATGCGATAGACAGGAACGCCATTGCCGGTCTGTGTAGCGGTTGCCGGTTGTTGCGGTTGCGCCATGGGGCTCTTATCCTGAGCGCGTCCCGGGGCGCATGCCGTCAACCAGGCGCTGGCGATAACGAAAGCAGAGAGATATCGTCTTGCGTTCATCATAGGGGTCTGGCTCCATTCAATGCGGGGCATCAAAGGCTGTTCTTTGCGAGAGAAGGGAATCGCAGCCTTTGAGGCACGATCCGGCACGTGTGGCTGATCGGGCGGATGCCGGGCCCATGCGGCCGTAAAAAGTAACCGTTAAGGATCGCGCCAACAAGCTCTTTAGGTCTGCAAGGCAACCAGTTGGTGCGCAATGGCAAAGAGCGCCAATTCCAAGCGCGTCGAAACGCCGGTCTTGTCGAAAATATTCGATAAGTGCCGCTTAACCGTCTCTTCACTGATGCTGAACTGCTTGGCAATATCCCGGTTGCTGCACCCTTCGACGATGCATCCCACCACCTCGAGCTCGCGCGGAGTGAGTCCGTAAGTCTTGCGCTCCGGCACGGCGGCTTGCTGCATCAACTCCTGCAGCGCGCCAACCAGGTTCACTACGCGCTTGCCGCCAATCCAATAATCTCCCGATGAGACGGCGCGGATCGCCGTCGTGAGGTGGTCGGCCAAGGCGTCTTTGAGCACGATGCCGCGCGCGCCAATCTGCAGAGCCTCGATGATTTGCTGGGTGGTAATGGTGCTGGTCAGCAGCAGAATCTTGACTGTCGGCGAGCCGCTCATGATGGCCCGCATCGCCTCCAACCCGGGTAGTCTGGGCATCTGCAGGTCCAGCAGAAGAATATCGGGGAGCCGCTCCAGGGTTTCAGTAATGGCTTCATCGCCATCGGATGCCTCGCCGATAACCTCCAGTCCCGCATCGCCTTGCAGCATATTGCGAACGCCGATACGGACAACTGGATGGTCATCCGCGATCACGATGCGGATTTGTTGCAAGCGGTCGTTGGACTTAGCAGTGACTGTCATCATTGGGCTTTCTCGAATTTACCTGCCAGAAGAATACGCTCCAAGTCATCGCACGAACTCAGTAAATCGTCCAAGAGTCGTAGGGTGTCCTCTTCCTTGCAACTCCCCAATTCGAGGGATAAAGCCAGCTTGGCAACGCGCGCGAACCCCACCATGGAGGCGGCGCCCTTGATCTGATGGCCACCCCGCGGCACCCCCGTTAAGTCGCCCGCAAGCACTTGACTCTTGAGCGTGCAGGCGCGGCTTCGCGTATCCGCGAGGCATACCTCGTAGAGCTCTTGAAGCGCGCCCGGCGGCATTGCGTTCTGCAACTTTCGCAGTACCCCTTCATCGAGGAGAGGAGAAGGAGAGAAGAGGGCCTCTGCTTGCTGCGAGGCTATGGGCTGCTGTGCGCGACCTCTGCCGGCAGCCACTCCGTTGCTTCGTTTGTCGAGCTTGAGCGCCCTGCGCAAATCGTCGAGGGCTAGGGGTTTGAGCAGAAATCCGTCAAAGCCCAGGAGCTCCTCTCCCTGAACCTCCGTGGCGCTCATCGCCAGCAGCAGCGGTTTGGGGCCGTGCATCGCCCGTACTTGCTTCGCCACCTCGCGCCCGGAGACGCCCGGCATCTGCAAATCTACCAGGAGCACGTCGGGAGAAGCGTCCCCGTCCGCATCCTCGATCAGACCGTCCTTGGGTTGACCATGGAGGAGATCGTGCTCGACTAGATTGTGGAGCAGATCGAGAGCGGCCGCGCCATCCGTTGCCCGCATGACTTCATGCCCGTCGTGGCTGAGCAAGAGAGCCAGCAGCTCCATGCTGACGGCATCATCGTCGACCAGCAGTACGCGGCGCGGCGCGGCTTCCGGCAATGAGCGGATAAAGGGCAAGAGAAGCGTCTCCTCAAAAGGCTCGCTCTGGCATCCTAAGACATTCTTGGGAAAAAGACACCTCACTCTCAGTTGTATGTACAGACTCGGGGAAACCCCTAGAGCCTGTTATTCACTGATAGGGCGACAGCGTTGCGCGCCAAAAAGGGGCCAGACGAGACGGAGGCCGCAGAGCATGGCGGGTCCATGTTCAAGGCCGACAACGAAGTATGGCCCCCTTTTGGCCGCAACCCCGGGGTCCCCGGCAAGCAAAGCTTGCTGGGGTGGAAGCCTTTGGGACGGGGAGGATTTTCCCGATTGCTGTGTCGCTCGTCGTTTGAAGACGCCCGGTATTCTTCACTCCTTACTCCTTGCACTCGGAAAAATCCTCTCCCGTCGCTGCCGTCCTATCAGTGAATAACAGGCTCTATATGAGATCATTGCCTGCAGATGCCGGAGATGAGCGGTCAGAGCAGCGTTGAGGGCCTCCAACCCCCTGAGGTTGCCGCCGGGCCTGTGGCTGCGATCGACCCCAATCAAATTCCTTCAGGCTTCGCCCTGCCGGCTTCCATTCCTGCGGGTTGGGTCATAGGGATGGCTTGGATTCCCTTTGGTCTCGTAGTCGGATTTACCATCACCGCTTTGCCCTTTCTGCTGACGCGGGCGGGCATCAGCTTGGACCACGTCGCGTCGGTGAGTGCGACAGTCATGTCTCCGACGTTTTGGGGCTTTCTCGTCAACCCTCTGCTCGATACCGGCCTGAGCCGGCAGACATATTGTTGGATCCTGGCGGCCATTTCCGCCGTCGCGCTCGCCCTTGGCATGTTGGTGCTTTCTCCCCACCATCTGGTGCTTATGACCGCTCTGCTGCTGTTGGCGGAGCTGTCGATCGTGCTATTTTCGAGCGCGGCCGGTGGTTGGACCACGGAGTTTGTGCCCGAGTCTCTGCGCGGCTCGGTTGGGGGATGGACCAACGTTGCCAATCTCGGAGCCGGAGCTTTGGGCTCGCTTGCCGTGATGTCGGTCTCCACTCATGTCGCTCCCCGCTGGATTGGCCTCGGTCTGGCGCTGGCGGTCGTTGCCGGAGCGATGCCGCTGTTGGTTTTTCCGGCGGCAAAGAAATCTTCCTTCGCTCTCCACCAGGTCTTTTCCGATGCGATGCGTGGTATCTGGCTGGCTTCGAAGCGCCGCGAATGCCTGGTAGGATTTGCTTTGTTCCTCGCTCCCGCCAGTGCCGTCGCCGCCATCAACTTGTTTTCCGGCTTGGGCCCGGATTTTCATGCCAACCCCGGAACGGTGATTGCGATTACCGGCGCGGGCTGCGCCATCACCGCATCCATTGGATCTTTGCTGGGCGGCTTTTTATCCGGCCGCCTGCCCCGTGGCTATGTGTATCTCGCGGCCGGCGTTGCGGCGGGCCTTTGCGCGCTGACCTTGGCCTTCACTCCACATACGCAAACCGCGTTCGCTTGCGGGGTCTTGATCTACAACGGCATCGCCGGAATCGCCTATGCCGCTTTCACCGCGCTCGGTCTCCAACTCGTCGGCCATCACAGCCCCGTAGCCAGCACGCAGTTGGGTCTCTTTGCCGCGGCGACCAATGGCGCGATCGTTTTTATGACCTGGGCGGATGGCCGGGGATACGCTCATTTTGGCGTTCGCGGTCTTCTTGTCGTCGATGGAATCGCGAGCATGGCGACGGCAATCCCACTGCTCTTTCTCGTATACCGTGAGCTTTGTTCGGACAGAGCCCGAGGTCGCTAGGTCTAAGCTGTTTCTTATGCCCACCGACGGAGAGCTCGACGAGCGATTGGCCGCGCTCGCGGCCCGCGTGGCTTTGCTTGAGCGCACCCTCGAAGCCATGCGTTCCTCCCCGGCGATGGCGGAGGAGCGGGCAGATCCTCCCCCGGCGCAGCTTCCCATACCGCTTCCCAATCCGATCCCCAAGCCGCTACATGGGGCAGATTCGGCTCGGGAGGCCGCGGGCAGGCGCTCTCAATCGCTCGAGAACCGCATCGGATCTCAATTCCTGAATCGCGTCGGCATCTTTGCCGTACTGATCGGCGCTGCGTGGTTTTTGAAGCTGGCCTTCGACAGGAACTGGATCGGTCCCGCTGTGCGCATCCTGATTGGCCTGGCCAGTGCCTCCGCCATGGTGGCTTGGTCGGAGCGTTTTCGCAGGTACGGTTTCTCTGCTTTTTCCTACACCCTGAAGGCCCTCGGCACGGGAATCGGGTATCTTTCGCTTTGGGCTGCCGCGCGCGTCTACCATCTGCTGCCTCCCGCAGCCGGCTTCCTTGCCATGACTGCCCTGACGGCCCTCAACGCGGTGCTCGCCTGGCGTCAGGACTCGGAGCTCTTAGCCGTCTATGCCCTGGCCGGCGGTCTGGCCACGCCCGCTCTGCTCTCCACGGGAAAGCAGCAGGAGGCTTTTCTGTTTTCCTACCTGCTGATGCTCGATGCGGGCGCGCTGTTGCCGCTGATCTCGCGTTCATGGAAGCGCCTTGCGGCCTGTGCCTTCGCCGGAACGGTGCTCTATTACGTTCTATGGAACGTCGCCT
Source organism: uncultured Acidobacteriaceae bacterium (assembly GCA_963746665.1). Taxonomy (GTDB): domain Bacteria; phylum Acidobacteriota; class Terriglobia; order Terriglobales; family Acidobacteriaceae; genus PALSA-350. Next base: position 45,266 of record CAVVBW010000006.1, read on the forward strand.
ACTACAATCCATCGTCCTTTACCTTGACGATGATCTTCGTCGCGGCTTTCTTCGCGGCCTTTTCGAGCGCGCCCTTTCTGCTCCTTCACAAAATTGCCCTTCCGCATCCTCGCCAGATTGGAGGGACGGCACTCGCGAGCGAGGAATCGCTCTTTTTCCTTGTCTTCCCGATGGCCAATGCAGCCGTGGTCTTTATCGAGTTGATGTTCCTGCTCGATGGACCGGAGCACCATGCTCTCCGGGCTGCGGCTGTGTTCTCTCTGGCCGCCGTCTTTCTGCTTTTGGCGATCGCAGCGCCGCGGCCTTTTACCGGCACTCTTTCAAATATCCATCTCGGCCTCGGGATCCTCTTCCTGACTATCGCAATTCCATTTGAGTTCGCAGGCTGTGTAGTGACGCTTTGCTGGCTGGCGGAAGCGCTCGGCCTCGTCGCGCTGGCTCGGGCGCGCGGGTATCGCGCCATGGCGGTCTTCGCGGCAGCGGTCCTCGCGCTCGCCGCTCTCGACGTGGTTCTTCTCGAATGGATCGTCCCGCCGCACCAGCCGCTTGCGGTCATTTGGAATACCCACTTCGCGACCTACTTGGTTGCGTGCGGTGTCTTCGCCGGAGCGGCTCGCCTCAGTCTCGGCCGGCCCTTCGCGCCGCGGGGTTTGAGCACTTGGGGATACCTCTCCGCCTTCAGCGCTATCTTCTTCAGCCTCACCGCCCTGCTGGCGGTCAGCCTGGAGATTCATCATTATTGGTTCTGCGGCGCGACCTTCTTTCGCGATGCTTGCGGCTATGACGCTTCCCACGGGCGTTTTGCCGTCTATGCGAGCTTCAGCCTGAGCGCCTGGTTCATGCTCTACGGAGCGGCTCTGATGGCGGTGGGATTTCTTTTCCGCAGCGCCTTCCTGCGTTGGCAGGCGCTGTTGCTGATGGCCTTCAGCATCGGAAAAGTCTTCCTGGCGGATGCCGGCTTTCTCACCCAGGGCTACAGGGTGCTGAGCTTCCTCGCCTTGGGCGTCCTGCTGCTCGCGGTCAGCTTTGCCTATCAGAAGGATTGGCTGGCGCTCCGGGAAAGCCGGCAGTAGAGGAAAGTTGTCATCGATTGCAGGGCCCGCGCTAAAACAGACTACGGGAAAACAGATCGGCGGCCTGTTGAATGCACAAGACCTAGCGTGACTCATTACCGATCCAGACATTCTCTAGCGCCTCGCTTGTTGCTTCTGCGCGTTTTCCCGCAGTCTGTCGCGCTTTGCCCTCTTGCTTTCTCGCGCCTTCCCAGCGCTCCCATATAGCCCCCGCTCCGCGTAAAGCCCCTCGCTGCTCGCGCCTTCCCAGCGCTCGCTCCGCAATTCACCCGTTACTTTTCTTCCAGGGCCCGCGCTAAAGTACTTCGCCCTCCAAACTTGTCATCCCGAGCGAAGTCGAGGGATCTGCGGTTTTCTTTCTGCCTCGGCGGGTGGGCGGGTGGCCCATTCAAGCCGCTTTTTGGCTTGAGTGGGTGGGTGCCGGCGCTCTCGCTTTCCGTTCCGTACCATCGATGTTGGGGCGCTGAGCAACCACGGATGGCGCCGTAGGCGCGTCTGCCTGGATGGCAAATCCTAGCGGATTGCGGCCTCGACCTCGTTGAGCCAATCCGGCGGCTTGAGAATCTCGCGCGGCTTCGATCCGTCGGCGGGTCCAACGATGCCATCGCGCTCCATCATGTCGATCAGGTGGGCGGCGCGGCCATAGCCGATTCGTAACCGCCGTTGTAGCAGAGAAGTGGAAGCCTTGCCGAACTCAAGCACCAGGCGCACCGCATCCTCGAACATCTCGTCGTTCGCCTGGCCGTCTTCCGGATCGAGATCGAGGTCGCGGCCTTTGTCGTCTTTGGGAGATTCGAGGAATCCCTCGACATAGCTCGCCTGGCCTTGCTTCTTCCAGAAATCGACGACCGCGGCGATCTCCTTCTCGGTGACAAACGGAGCGTGCACACGTTGCAGACGCGAAGTCCCAGGCGGTAAAAAGAGCATGTCGCCCCGGCCCAGCAGCGCTTCCGCGCCATTCGAGTCCAGAATCGTTCGTGAGTCGACCTTGGTCGCCAGGCGGAACGAGATCCGCGTCGGTACATTGGCTTTGATCAGGCCGGTGATCACATCGACCGAGGGCCGCTGCGTGGCGAGAATCAGATGAATGCCGACCGCGCGCGCCATCTGCGCCAACCTGGTGATGGCTTCTTCGACATTCGCCTTATCGAGCATCATTAAATCGGCGAGCTCGTCGATGATGATGATGATGTGAGCGAGCGGCTGCTCGATCTCCGGCTCTTCAAAGAGACTGGGCGTCCCGCTTTCGAAGAGCTTGTTGTATTGCTCGATATTGCGCACGCTCTTGGACGCCAGCAGCTTTAGGCGCCGCTCCATCTCCCGCACCGCGTTGCGCAACGCATTCGCCGCCAGCTTCGGTTCGGTGATAATCGGCGTAAAAAGGTGGGGAATCCCTTCGTACATGCCAAGCTCGACGCGCTTGGGATCGACCAGAATCAACCGCACCTGGGCCGGCGTCGCCTTGTAGAGGACCGACATGATCATCGCATTGATGGCGACGGATTTGCCGCTTCCTGTCGAGCCGGCGATCAATACGTGCGGCATGGCCGCCAGATCGGCGGTGACGATGCGCCCATTGATGTCCTTGCCCATGGCCAAGGTCAGCTTCGATTTGGTCAGGGAAAAGTTTTCCGACTCGATCACATCGCGCAGCCAGATGGTCTCGCGCCGGTGGTTCGGAACCTGGATGCCCACGGTGCTTTTACCCGCCATCCGTTCGATCAAAATGCTCTCTGCCCGCATGGCCAGGCATAGATCTTCCGCCAACCCGGTCACGCGGCTATACTTCACGCCTGCCTCGGGACGAAACTCGAACGTTGTGACGACGGGGCCGGGATTCACCTGCACGACTTGCCCGCGTACGTCGAACTCGCCGCATTTTTCGACCAACACCGTGGCTTCCTCGCGCAGCTCGTCTTCCCTTACCACGGCGGCATCGTCGCTGCGATGGAGCAGGGTGCTCGGCGGCAGCTTGAAACCGCTTACGGATTTTGGAGCGACGGTGACCGTTCGCAGTTCCGCGTCGGCGCGCTCCCCAACCATCACCGCCCGCGGCGCTTCCCGCAATGACGGCGAGAAGGGATGGGAGCCGGCCGGCAGTTCGCCGAGATCATCGCCTGAATCCTCACTCAGACCCTCGCTCAAATCCCCGCGCAAATTTTTGACCGCTTCAATCTCCATCGGCCGCTCCGGTTCCGGATCGGGGATATTGGTGCGCGGCATCTGGTTCCACAGCGTCGGCGTTTGGAACTCCGGAGGGTGTTCAGAGCGTGGCTCGACTCCGCGCTCGTGACCCCAACCAGGCTCGTGACCGGATACATCGGCGAACCCGCCACGGCGGAAAGCTGGAATCTCTTCATCCTCGTCTTGGCGAGGTTGCGCAGGTTGCTTCTTTCTGTTTCTCTCCTCTGCCTTCCGCGCCTTGATCGAATCCCGTTCCCGCCGGGCCTCGAGTTTCAAGCGCCGCTTCTCGGCGAGCGTCCGCTGCCGGTCCGCCCGCCAGTTGCGCACGCGATCGCGCCAGGCATAGAAGAAGGCCACGCGAATCGCCAGCCATTCCCGCGCCGTGTTGAAGCTGAAAGTCGTTGAGAGATAGAGCGCCACGGCCACCATGCTGACGATTACGATCGCGGCGCCGGGGAAGTTCAGGTACTCGACCAGCCAATCTTCCACCAGCCTGCCGGAGAGGCCTTCGATCGGCAGGGCGTGTGACCAGTAGAGATGCCCTGGGAGCAGCCCGAAGAACGCGGGCAGAAAAATCGTGATGAGCAGCACACCCAGGGCCTTTGCCATGGGCGATCCTGCGGGGCGGGAGCGCAGCCAGCTCCAACCCAGAGCCCCCAGGAGAAGAGGAAAAACGAAGGCCGCGATTCCCTCGGCCTGCAGCAGTAGATCGCTGGTCGTGGCGCCCGCGACCCCAACCCAATTGTGCGCCAATCGTCCTGTGCCGTAGCCGCCGACGGTGTTTAAGGAGGGGTCGGTCGGGCGATAAGAGACGAGAGCTAAGAAAAGGAGGCCTGAACCAACCAGCAGTACCAGCCCAATCACCTCATTGAGGCGCCGGTTGCGGGTCGGGGTCAGTACCAATCTGATTGGCTTCATCGGGGGCAGACCGCGGTGCTTGCCGCACAGGAAGGATCCCGAGCAGCCGGCTGGTTCTCGATAGCCAGAGCACACTTATTATCCCAGACCCGTGGGTCGCCGGCACAAAATCGGCAGCCGGGCGCGCCCTGAGGAACCGGATTTGCCATCGGATTTGCCATCCAGGCGGGATCTGCCATCCGGGCAGACGCGCCCTCTTCCGCCCCAGATGCCTTTGCGCCGCAAGGCGCGTGTGCCCGTGCGGCCAGCACCTGTCCCGGTCACGGTCCTTGGGGTGCCCCATCCTTGACGAAGTCAAGGGTGGGATTCCACTGCTGATGAGTCCCTTGCCTTCCGTTCGACCGCACTGAGGCCGAGGCGAGTCAGCAACCACGGATGGCGGCGAAGCCGCGTCCCGCCGTCCGCGCAGGACCTTACTTTGGCGAAGGAATGGGGCTGCTCACCTGCAAACGCCACGTGCCATTCCGTTTGATGAGAATGTGGAGGACATTCTCGCTATAGGTAGCCGTGCCAGCGGGTTGGGTATAAATTTTCGTGTACGTGATGCAAGCCGTATCGCCAAAAACGTGTTCTTCCATGTTGACTGCGGTAATGCGATAGGGTTGACGGCTGCGCATGTGTTGGTTCAGCCTGTCCAGTACCGCCTGCTTGTCGGAGGTTTTGCCGTCTCCTACGATCCCGATATAGTCATCGGCGATTAGGGTCGCGGCAAGTTGGGCGTTGTCTTCCATCTCCGCCCGCAGATAGTTCTCTTCGACTTGCCGCAAGGCGCGGGTTTCCGCGGGATCATCCTTCCCTTGCTGGGGAGGAGCCTGGCCGGGAGGTGGCTCCGCAGGTCGCGGGCTGGCCTGCTGTGTTCCCGCCGGGGATCGGGCTGTGGAGCCGGGATTTTGACCCGATGCCCGAGCCGGCCCGAAAGCCGGCAAGCAACCTAAGAGCAGGAGAGCGCCGATTTGCTCGACGGGCCGCATGCAGTCCTATAAACAACAGAAAAACCTAGACTTAATCTATTTTTCGACTTCTACTCCGCGCCAAAACGCCACGTGATTTCTAATGTTTCGAGCCGCAGGTTTTGGGTCGGGATAATACCACGCAGCGTCCTGGTTCTCTTGTCCATCGACCAAAAGGCTGTAATACCTGGCCTGTCCCTTCCAAGGGCAGGTCGAGATGGTTGAGCTGGGACGGAAGTACTCCCGGTGAAGTGAGCTATCGGGGAAGTACACGTTTCCTTCCACCATCTCATAGGTGTCGCTCTCGGCGACCACCTTGTTATTCCATGTTGCCTTTGCCATAGGCTGTCCGGGTTTTCGCTTTCCTCAACCCACCTTAGCAGATCGAAGCATTCTGTTGCACACACCGTCTAGAGATGAAAAGTGGCTTGATATCCGCACGTTGCGGAGGCCCGGGTCCATCGGAAAGTTTTACGCTTTGGCCGCCGCCTTGACAAGAGGGCAAGTGGGCAAGAGGCGGCGGCTGAGCATTTTAGGTGTAGACGAGAAAACCACTCCCTACGCGGCCGTTCCGTCGAATCGGGGTCCCCGGCACGCGATCTTTGCGTGCTGGGGTGAGAATCGGGGTCCCCGGCACGCGATCTTTGCGTGCTGGCGTGAAAGAACGGCCGCACCTAGTTGATCTCACCAGTTCATAGTAAAACCTAAAATGCTTGAGTCCGTTGCTTGCCGTTATCGAAGGGCGGCGCGCGATTCCAACCTCTTGACTATGCCTTCGAGGCGCTGCCGCACGGCAGGGAACCTGCGCGTCAGCTCGTCGGTGTTCTTCAGGAAGCCCGGCACTTCCTTCCGGATCTCTCCCAGAATGGGGTAGAACTTTGCCAGGAGAAGAAGGTTCTCCCCGACGCAGTCGAAAAAGAGCTCGGCGTCGAGCGCGCCGTGGAGCACGAAGGCCGCGGCCATCTCCCAGTAGCTCACCACCTGGCGGAGATAGGCGTTATGATCGCTTCCCATAGCGCGGTGCACTGCGAAAAACTCTTCGCTGGTCGTGGGCCAGAACTCTCCGACAACCCATTTACGCGCGGACCGCAAGCCTTCTTCGGTGCGCAGCTCGTAGAGCTTGAGGATCAGTTGTGCATCCGCATTGTTTGCCAGCGTCGCGTCCATTCCCATCTTGGTGCCATCCTCTTGCTAAAAGGTGCTCTAGCCTACGGGTAAAACTTCCGGCTTGATCTGGTAGCGCATCGCCTCGACGGATTCCGGTTGGGCGTCGGCGAGCTTCTCGATAAAGCTGCAGGCGACGGATTCCGAGGCTCCTGCTCCTGCCTCAGCCTTCGCCTTGCCCTTCCGCTTCTTCGCCGGCTCCTCTTCGGTCGAGGTCTTGCGATTGTTCGGGCAAACCAAATATACCCCCGACTTCAAAACCTTCTCAACGAGGTACGGGCTGCCGCACTCGGGGCACTTTTTGTTGACCGGCTTTGAGTTCGAGGTAAAGTCGCACTTGGGATAGTTGGTGCAGCCGTAAAAGATATTTCCCCGGCGCGCCTTGCGCTCGGCGATATCTCCCTCTCCGCAGGTCGGGCACTTCATTCCTTCGATAATGTTTTGCTTGATGTACTTGCACTTGGGATAGCCGCTGCAGGAGACAAACTCTCCATAAGGGCCGTTGCGCAGCACTAGCGGTTCACCGCACTTCGGGCATTTCTCATCGAGCGGCTGAGGCGGCTTCTGCTGCTGCTTCTGGTTGAGCTTGCGGGTCGTCTTGCAAGGCGGATCCTCGTTGTAGCCCGGGCAAGCCATGAACATGCCGAAGCGCCCGCGCTTAAGTACCATGACGCGGCCGCAGTTTTCGCAATACTCCTCGTTCTGCTCTGCCTCTTGCGCGTCCGGAGTATTCAACTCCGGCTTGGCGGCGAGGTTTTCCTTGGTAAAAGTGCAGCTGTTGGGGTTTTTCTTGTCGTAAGCGCTGCAAGCGAAAAAAGAGCCGAATTTGCCCCACTTCAGCACCAGAGGAGAGCCGCACAAGTCGCACTTCTCGTTGGTGGGCTTTTCCATCCGCTTGATATTTTCCATGTGCTTCTCGGCGCTCTTGAGTTCCTTTTCAAAATGGCCATAGAAGCCCCCCAACAGCGTTGTCCACCGCTCTTTGCCGTCTTCGATGTCGTCGAGCTCCTCCTCGAGCCGCGCCGTATACTGCGGATCGAAGATATAGGGGAAGTTGGCGACCAAGAGGTCGGTGACAACCAGGCCGATCTCTGTCGGCATGAACCTCGCTCCTCTGCCGGTCCCTGCCTTGGTGACGTATTCGCGCTCCTGGATGGTGTTGATGATGGTTGCGTAGGTCGAAGGACGGCCGATACCGCGCTCTTCGAGCTCGCGAACCAAAGAAGCCTCGTTGAAGCGCGGCTTGGGCTCGGTAAAGTGCTGTTCCGGCAAGAGCGCCTTGAGTGTGAGAGCCTGGCCATTTTCGAGAGCAGGCAGTTTGTTTTTGAGCTCGTCGTCCTCGTCGTCTTTCCTGTCCTTCGCTTCTTCGTAGACCTTGAGGAAACCGTCGAACTTCAAAACCGAACCGGTGACGCGGAAGTCATAGCGCCGGTCTGCCTGAGCGGCGATCTCGACGGTAGTCTGGTCATAGACGGCAGGCACCATCTGCGAGGCGACAAACCGCAGCCAGATGAGCCGGTACAGGCGGTACTGCTCGTCGCTGACATATTGTTTGATCTGGTCGGGGTGCCGCTCCATGCTCGTGGGGCGAATGGCCTCATGCGCATCCTGCGCGTCCTTCTTGCTTTTGAAGGCATTCGGGACCGGGGGCAGATATTGTTTGCCGTGCTTCTGTTCGATCCACTGCCGCACTTCGGCGATCGCATCGGGGGAGACGCGCGTCGAGTCGGTGCGCATGTAGGTAATGAGGCCTATCGAGCCTTCGCTGCCTAACTCCACGCCCTCATACAACCGCTGCGCCACGCCCATGGTGCGCTTGACGCTAAATCCCAACTGGCGCGATGCATCTTGCTGCAATTTGCTGGTAGTGAAGGGTGCGGCGGCGTTGCGCCGGCGCTCCTTCTTCTCTACGTTTCTTACCGACCATGCCGCCTTCTTTAGCGCGGCCGCGACCGCGTCGGCTTCCTTTTGGTTAGGCAAGGACGGCGTGTCCACCGTCTCCACACTGGCCTTCGCGCCGTCGATCCCGGTAAAGCGCGCGGTAAACTCCTCCGCTTCCTTCCCCGGGTGCAGCTGGGCATCGAGGGTCCAGTACTCGACAGGCACAAAAGCCTGAATCTCGCGCTCGCGTTCGACGATCATGCGCAGCGCTACGGTCTGCACGCGCCCCGCGGACAGGCCGCGGCGCACCTTGTCCCAAAGCAGAGGCGAGATCTGGTAGCCCACGATGCGGTCGAGCACCCGGCGGGTCTGTTGCGCGTCCACCAGGTCCCGATCGACCTCCCGGGAATGCTCAAAGGCCGCGCGGATCGCCTTGGGAGTGATCTCGTTGAATGTAACCCGCCGTATCGAGTTTTTTGGGCGACGCCGCGCAACTCCTCTTCCAGATGGGACGCAATCGCCTCGCCCTCGCGGTCGGGATCGGGAGCAAGGTAAATCGCGTTCGCCGACTTCGCTAACTTCTTGAGCCGGTCGACGACCTTTTCCTTTCCGGGAATGACAATCAGGTCGGGAGTAAAGCTGCCATCCGTGAGATTCACGCCGATCTTGTTCTTCGGCAGATCTTTAATGTGCCCGATCGAGGCTTCGACGATGAAATCTTTACCGAGATATTTGTTGATCGTCTTTGCCTTAGCGGGGGATTCGACGATCACAAGAGACTTAGTCATTGTTTTCCTTTACCGGTAGAGCGTGTTTCATAAATCTTCAGAGCTTTCTCATGCCGCGGGCGAGATCCGCCACCGATGCCGGGGTCCCCGGCGAGCAAGCCCGCTGGGGTGGGAAGCGGGCCTCGTGCAGGCGTCCTCGTGCAGGCATCCTCGCGCGACATCCTCGTGCGGCATCTTGGAGCTGCTGCGCTATATCTGAAAACACGCTCTAAGACCTGCTCCAAAGTGGTTGCATCTCAGGACCGGTCGCATATTACCGATATTCCTGGAAACTACCACGTCGGAGCCTGTTAACACTATGAGCCTGTTCTTAACGAGAGCCTGTTCCCAACTTTCCAGGGCAGACAGCATTGCAAGTGAAATTCAGGCCAGATTACAAACGTAAGACGTAGTTCTTGCCTGGAAGTTGGCGTATTCGCCCAGCCAACTCCAACTCAAAAAGAGCAGTGAAGATCTCAGACGATGAAAGCGTAGCATCCAGCTTTTCAAGGAGTTCGTCCAGTTGCACGGCTTCATCATGCCGCAACACTCCCACAATAAGCTTCTCGTGCTCTTCGAGGGGCGGCTCCGTTAATAACGATGCAGCGGGATCGGCTGGCGATGCAAAACCCAGTTCTTCTTCCAATTGCAGCCGGATCTGCGAAGGCAATTCCTCCCACACATCTTCCCACGTTGCCACCAGCTTGGCCCCTTGTTTAATCAGCGTGTTAGGGCCCCATGCATTTTTGGTGGTCACGTTGCCGGGCACGGCAAATACATCCCGGTTCTGCTCGAGAGCGCAGCGCGCCGTCACGCGGGTGCCACTCTGCTCCCCCGCCTCGACAACCAGGACCGCAATGCTCATTCCACTGAGGATCCGGTTGCGCCGGGGGAAATTCTGCGGTGCGGGAAAGGTTCCAAGCCGTTGCTCGGAGACGATCGTGCCGCCGCTCGCAAGAATCTGCTCCGCCAGGGATTTATTTTCCTTGGGATAAATTACGTCGATGCCAGTGCCCCAGATCGCTATGGTCTTGCCCTTGGCTTCGAGGGCGCCCCGATGCGCTTGCGTATCGATGCCGCGCGCCATTCCGCTGAGAATCGCAATCCGGCGGGTTGCCAGGTCCCGTGCCAGCATCTCCGCCATGGCAGACCCATACGTCGTGGGATGGCGAGTTCCGACGATGGCGATCGCCGGGCGGGAGAGCAGGCCCGCATCTCCGCGAATCCAAATCACGGGCGGTGGATCGAAGATCTCGCGAAGCCGCTCAGGATACTCCCCATCCGAATAGGTAAGGATGGCGCCCCCTTGCTCGCTCACTCGCTCGAGCTCCTGCTCCGCTTCCGCCCGCGCCTTGCCATGGAAGAGAAACTGCGCCGCGGGAGCGGGAAACTGCAATGACTCAAGCTCGGTCAAGGAGAGCGCAAAGAGTCGCGTCACATCTCCCAATAATTCCACGCCTTTGCGGATGCGCCGAGCTCCCAAGCCTGGCGTCAGCGCCAGAGAGAGCCATGCGAGCTGGCTCTCTTTGGCCAGCTTCGAGGAACCTGCTGTCAAGGAAGGGGATGCTCCGGATTCGTCAAAGACCTTCATGCACGGGGGAATGCGCGTGGAGCTTGTTGAAAAAAATTCGCCGCACGTCCGGCGAACGATGGGTTGGCGGATTGGTTGCCGATGTTTCGAGAGATTAAAGGGGAGCGCCCTGGCTGTCAAGGAAGCCACGCTACACTAATGGGTGACCGACCGGCAAAATAGCCACCTGCGCATGGCTGCGATCGACTTCCTCAACCCCGCGCCGCTCATGTGGGACTTCGAGCACGAACCCGAGCGAAGCCGTCTGCTCGATCGATATGCGATCGCATATACCACGCCCGCAAACTGCGCTGCGCGGTTGGCCGCGGGGAAGGCGGATCTTGGTCTGGTTCCCATCGCCGCCTATGCCTCCACTCCATCGCTCGTGATCGTGCCGGGCTGCGCCATTGCCTCGCTCGACCACGTGCGATCGATCCTTCTCGTGGTTCGTCCGGAGAATGGGATCGCCGGGGTCCGTAGAGTTGCGATGGATGATTCATCGCTCACCTCCTCTGCCTACACACGCATCCTCTTCGAGCGCTTTTGGAAGACCCCGGCGGATTTTGTAGCTTACCCGCCCGATCTTGAAGCGATGCTCGCGGGCGCGGATGCCGCGCTGCTCATCGGCGACCCGGCCCTGCTGGCGCTCGAAGGCCGCGACTCACGCGAACAACGAACCGGCGAACGGTTGCTTTACCTTGACCTTGCCCACGAATGGCGTGCCCTCACGGGTCTTCCCTGGATCTCCGCATTTTGGGCCCTCCGCCGGGATGCGATCGACGAGACCGGCACCGATCCTGAGACTTTGATTCTGGATTTGCAACAATCGCGGGATCATGGCCTGGAGCATGTCGAAGACCTGGTTCGGGAGTGGTCGGCGCGTATTGCTGTTCCCGCGGCCACCATCCGCCGTTATCTCACGGCAAATATTCATTACACGTTGGATGAGGATTGCTTGCGTGGCTTGGAGGCGTTTTATCGCTACGCGGCCGAAGCTCGAGCGTTGCCGCTCGCGCCCCAGTTGTCCTTTCTTTCGAGCCTCTGATGGTATGGGCAACCGAAGCGCGTGCCCCACATCTCGAGCCTGAGATGCGGGATGCGTGAGATGCGGAATGCTTGAGATTCGGGATTTCTTGCCGCCGCGAGCGTCGAAACCCACCCGGCGCGCGTCCTAATGGGATGAGACAGGGCGTTACCCAGAACGTTGCCAGGCGCGCCGCGCGTGGGCATAGCTCCCAGATACTGCGCTGGATCGCGGGATTTGGCGGCGTAGGCCTCTTCGTGGTGTCTGTTGTCGATGCCTCGATCATCCCGCTGCCCATTCCCGGCAGCACCGATTTGCTGCTGCTGGTGCTTGTCGCGCGGCGGGCCAATGCGCTTTTGATGGCGATCGCCGCCACCACGGGCTCGATCGTGGGCGGCTATCTCACCTGGAAAACCGGCGCCGCGGGCGGGGAAGCAGCCGTTCATCGTTATGTACCTAAATGGATTGTGGCTCGATTGAGTTCTTGGGTAGAACACCATGCCTCCCTTGCCGTTGCAGTAGCGGCGCTGCTCCCTCCGCCGGTGCCGCTTCTCCCATTCTTGCTCTCCGCCGGCGCGTTGGGAGTGCCGCGGCGCAAATTCCTGCTCTCTTTTACCGTGGCCAGGAGCGTTCGCTACGGTCTGATTGCATGGCTGGGAATGACTTATGGGCGCAGGATCGTGCGCGTCTGGGCGCGCTATCTTACAAATTGGGGCGATACCATCACCTGGGCCTTTGTCGCGCTGTTGGTGGCTGGGATCTTATTTGGAATCTGGAGATGGCGCCGGATGCGCCTTGCGCCAACAGAAACTCCCGCCCGCGCTCTCACCTGAGTTGTGTGACAGCTCCCGCCGCGTTGGTTTAGGCCGGTCTGCCCCGCCCGGAAGACATCTCTGTGATTGGATTCGATGACATCGAAGTCTCCGGACTGACGGCCCCCGGCCCTGACAACTATCTTCCAGCAGGGCTAGCAGATGGGAGCAAAATGGGCTGCCTCGCTGACCAAGCGTGTGCGCGGGGACGCGGAACCGCCGCGGCGCATCGTTTACCCACGGAATTGAAAATCAGGCACTCCGTAGCCCCACCCAAATAATTCGAGGCCGGGGACTTGACTCTACGTGTATTATCGTAGCCGACGAAATAACGTCGCAGGAAAGCCGCTGTACTTTGCCGGTTTCGACCGCGCACAAGGAGCCTCCATGAAAAAGTTCTATTTCGCGTCCGCCGCGCTGCTGCTTGTCGCCGCGGCTGCGGCCTATGCCGCTGCCGCACCGGCCGCCGCCGCACCGGCCCCTGCCCAAGAGTCGACGACCGGTTCCATGGCCGTACCGGTTCTTAAGGCCCACTTCGAGAAGTTCGGCACGCTGCCCACCGGCATGTATCTGGGCGAGGCCGTGGGCGTGGCCGTCAATTCCAAGGGTCATGTCTTCATCTTTACCCGCAACAACACCACCGGCCCCGTTTTCGGCTCCATCGCCGCGGAGTTGCTCGAGTTCGACCCCTCGGGCAAATTCGTACGCGAAATCGGCCACAATCTCTATGGCTTTGGCTTCGCCCATACCGTGCGCGTCGACAAGTACGACGATATCTGGACTACGGATAAAGGCACGGACATGGTCGTCGAGTTCGCGCCTGACGGGCAGGTGAAGCTGGTTTTGGGACGCAAGCAGGAAGCCGCCGACTATGGCACCGGCCCGATCCAGCATGTGAACCCGCCCCGCCCGCCCGTCCCCGGCATGTTTCGCCAGGTCACCGACGTCACCTGGGACCCGCAGGACAACATCTATGTGAGTGACGGTTACGTCAACTCGCGCGTCGCCAAGTTCGACAAAGATGGCAACATTGTGAGCTCCTTCGGCGAGCCGGGCTCGGGACCCGGTCAGTTCAACACCCCGCACACCATCGCGGCGGACGCGAAGGGCAACATCTATGTCGGTGACCGCGGCAACGGCCGCATCCAGGTCTTCGACGAGAACGGCAACCTCGAGCACATCATCACCGCGATGAACGACGTGCCGCTCCCTGCCGTAATCCATGCGATCCGCCAACCCCCGACACCGAGACCCGGCCAGACTGTGACCAACAAAACAATCAGCGTCGGTGCGCCTTGGGCGATCTGCATCACCCCCCCGAACAAGAGCGGAGTACAGTATCTGTTTTCCTCCGACTCTTATCCGGGACGTATCTACAAGATGACCCTGGACGGCAAAGTGTTGGGCACGATCGGAAGCGCCGGCAAGACGATCGGCGAGTTCGGCGATATTCATGAGCTGGCCTGCCCGAATGAGAACACGGTCTTCGCCGCCGAGGAACTGAACTGGCGCGTGCAGAAAATCACGATCGAGCCGAATCAGTAATTCCAACCTCAAACGCACAAAAGCCCCGCTCCCAAAGAGCGGGGCTTTTTACGTCATTGAAACACTCTATCCAGTCAAAGTTACAAAAGCATCGATTGGCTCGCGAGACCTCAGAAACTCATTCAGATCGGCGCGATCAGGAACTGCGGCTTGCGCGCCCAGCCGGGTGACGGAAAGAGCAGCCGCAAAGTTTGCGAACCGGCATGCCGCGGGCAGATCGAGTCCTTCGCTGAGCGCTACCGCGAGGCCTGCATTGAATACGTCGCCCGCCGCGGTAGTGTCCACGGCCTTTACCTTCGGCGCCGCAATCAACATGGGGCTCCCATTGCCCACAATCACGCAGCCTTGGCTTCCGAGCTTCATGACCGCGATCCCAGCGCCCATGTCTACCAGCGTGCGGCCAATCACCGCGGCTTGCGCAGGTTCGAGATTCCCGGGAGGCAGGCCCACAAGGATAGCCGCCTCCGTTTCATTGGGCGTAATAATATCCACCGACTGGATCAACTCAGGGGGAAGCACCGTGGCAGGCGCCGGGTCGAGAATGACGCACGCCGCCGCCTTATGGGCAGCCTGCGCGGCGGCTAGAACCGTTGGAATGGGGTTCTCAAGCTGCAGAAGGACAATCTTCGCGCTCGTCAGATGGTGCTCATTTTTACGGACATGGTCAGGGGTGAAGGTATTGTTGGCGCCGGGAACCACAATGATCGAGTTCTGGCCTTTTTCGTCCACAAATATCAGAGCGACGCCGCTTATGCCTGGTTCGACGCCCAGCCCGCTGGCATCGCAACCCGCGTGTTCGAGATTGGTGCGCATCTGCTGCCCGAAGTCGTCGTCGCCGATTCGTCCGAGCATTGCCACTTCGCCGCCTAGAAGCGCGGCGGCGTATGCCTGATTCGCGCCTTTTCCGCCGGGTTCGGTGAAGTAAGTGTTGCCAATAATCGTTTCCCCCACCACGGGGATACGAGGCGCAATCCCGACTAAATCCATGTTCAAACTGCCCACAACTAATATCTTTGCCAGGGCCGTATCTCCCTTATCGCTGTCAAACGAATTCTTTTTCGCGCTTCCTCAATCGATCGAAGCAGACCGCGATGCACGATCACGGTCGCGGGAGCGTCCTCGATCGGCGGATGTAGTCTAAATGTGTGTGGGCAGCGTGTCTGGGAGTCGCGCGGGATTATTTGTACCGGGAAACCCACTGCGCACGCAACGACCCGTGACCGTTGCTTCCTTCCGGACCTGGCGGGGTTGGCGGGGTTGTGTCGCGTAGGCCCCGGCACGCCTCCATCATAACATTCAGGTGCTGGCCGCACGGTACACGCGGCTTCGCCGCCACCTACCATTCCAGGGCCCGCGCTAAAGCGCTTCGCCCTCCAAACTTGTCATCCCGAGCGCAGTCGAGGGATCTGCGGTTTTCTCTCTGTCTCGGTCACAAACCTTGGGTGCCCATCCTCGCGCAGCGAGGGTGGGAGACCATCACGGCCCTCTTGTTTTCCGTTCAATCCCGCGGAAGCCCGGGCGCTGAGCAACCACTTTCGCGGCGAAGCCGCGTCCGCCTGGATGGCAAATCCCCGCATTCCGTTCAATCCCGCGGAAGCCGAGGCGCTGAGCAACCACGGTGGCGGCGAAGCCGAGTGTGCCCGTGCGGCCAGCAATCCTCGCGCAGCGAGGGTGGGAGACCATCACGGCCCTCTTGTTTTCCGTTCAATCCCGCGGAAGCCCGGGCGCTGAGCAACCACTTTCGCGGCGAAGCCGCGTCCGCCTGGATGGCAAATCCCCGTATTCCGTTCAATCCCGCGGAAGCCGAGGCGCTGAGCAACCACGGTGGCGGCGAAGCCGCGTGTGCCCGTGCGGCCAGCACCTAGTAGCCGTTGGCGACCAGCAATTCGACGGTGAGTGCGGATTCGGATTCGTGCTGCCGTTGCTCGAGATACTTGAGCAGCACATCGGCTTCGATATTCAGCAGTTGGCCGGGCCGGAGAGATCGCAAATTCGTCTTCGCGTAGGTGTGCGGAATAATCGCGGCTTCGACTACATCTCCCTCGACCGCCTTGGGCTTCCAACCGGCGATGGTGAGGCTGATGCCCTCGATTGCGATTGAGCCCTTCTCGACCATGTAGCGGCTGACGCTGGGGGGAACCGCGACCCGCAACCACCAATCGGTGAGTGCGGGGTCGCCATTGGGATCGACGGGCGCCAAACTCAATAGCGTGCCCGTGCCATCGACATGCCCTTGCACGACATGGCCGCCCAAGGGAGCGCCGGCCGGCGTTGGCAATTCCAGATTGACCTCTGCTCCGGGAGAGAGCCCGGAGAGTGAAGTGCGCGCCGAGGTCTCCGCCGCCAGATCCGCGTGAAAGCGCGGTGGCGCCGCTTCAGGCTCGATGTCGAGGGCGGTCAGGCACACGCCGCTGACCGCAATGCTATCGCCTGTTTTGAGGCCCATCGGCGGTGCGGCAATGGCAATACGGCGCGAGCCGGCGCGCTCTTCGACGCTCAGAACAAAGCCTGTGGATTGAATCAATCCGGTGAACATACCGTCAGATTACTCCCGCCCTGTTATTTCCTTCCAGGGGTCATGCAGATAGCCTTCGAAGGCAAAGTCCTCACCGAAGGTGTTGAGCGTGCACCTCTCGATCCTCCGCGGCGGTGGAGGCGAAGAGAGCATGGGAACCGCATCCGGGCCGAGGAACATGGGGGCGAAGAAGAGCACGAGTTTGTCGGCGAGATCCTGGTTAAGGACGGCCGCGTTGACCTCGGAGCCAGCCTCGACCAACAGGCTCGTGATCTCGCGTTCAGCCAGATGCTTCATCAATTCGCTCAGGGGAACTCGCCCATCTCGATCGACCGCGCGGATTTGTTGCAGATGGACGCCGCGCTCCTCGAGCGCGCGTTGGCTAGCGGCGCTGCCGCGGACGAAAACGATCAGGAGGTCGTCATGGGCGGTAGTCACGAGCTTGGAATCAAGCGGCGTGCGCAAGGTGGAATCGAGCACGACCCGCAACAGAGGGCGCCGCCGCGGCAGGTTGCTGCGATCCGTCAGCCACGGGTTGTCGGAGAGAACCGTACCCACGCCCGACAGTATGGCATCGGCGGCATGCCGCATCCGGTGCACCTCCGCCCGGGCCTCTTCGCCGCTGATCCAATTGATCTGACGCGGAGTAGCCGCGGCGTCTTGAGAAGATGCCGCCGGGGCTTGCGCGATTCGGCCATCGAGTGAAGCAGCAATTTTCACGGTGACAAAGGGAAGTCTGCTCCGGGTAAATTTGGCAAACGCGTCGTTGAGCTTGCGGGCCGGCGCTTCGAGTACTCCGGTCGATACCTCGACGCCGCCCGCGCGAAGCTTGGCGATGCCTTTGCCGAGAACAACCGGGTTGGGGTCGCTGGTGGCAACCACCACCCGAGCCACGCCTGCGCTTAGCAGGGCGTCGGCGCATGGCCCTGTTCGTCCTTGGTGACTGCAGGGCTCGAGCGTGACATAGGCGGTCGCCCCCCGCGCTCGCTCGCCCGCCTGTTTGAGCGCGGCGACCTCCGCGTGGTCCAGCAGGTCGTATCGGTGAAAACCTTCCCCGGCCAGGCCTTCGCCTTGTGTCAGCACGCAGCCTACGGCCGGGTTGGGAGAGGCGAGTCCAACGGATCGCGTCGCCAACTCGAGCGCGCGCTCCATCCATCGGCGATCCTGTTCATTCTGCGTCATGCGCCTAGCAGCGAATCCACAAATGCCTGGCTGTCGAAAGGGAGCAGATCGTCTAGTTTTTCACCCACGCCTACATAGCGCACAGGGAGGCGGAGTTCACGCGCGATGGCCACCACGATGCCGCCCTTCGCCGTGCCATCGAGCTTGGTCAGCACAATCCCGGTGACTCCGGACGACTCGGTAAAAAGCCGCGCCTGTTGCAGTCCGTTCTGCCCGGTGGTTGCATCCATGACCAGAAGAACCTCATGCGGAGAGCCGGGGATCACCTTCTGCGCCGTTCTGCGCATCTTGTCGAGTTCCGCCATCAGATTGTTTTTCGTGTGCAGCCGGCCCGCGGTGTCGACAATGAGGACATCGATGTGGCGTGCCTTCGCCATTTGCAGGGCATCGTAGAGAACCGCCGACGGGTCGCCTCCTTGCTTGGTTTTGATCATCTCGACGCCGGTGCGCTGGCCCCAGACTTCGAGCTGTTCGATTGCCGCCGCGCGAAAGGTATCGGCGGCGCAAAGCAGCACCGTCTTGCCTTGCTTGCGGAAGTAGGCAGCCAGTTTGCCGGCAGTAGTCGTCTTGCCCGTCCCGTTGACGCCCACCATCATAATCACGGCGGGTGGCGGCGGATTTTTCGGTTTGAACCAGTCTTGCTCTTCCTCCGCATCCAGGATGGCCTTGATCTCGGTTCTCAACAACCCCTTGAGCTCGCCGCCGTTCGGGATCCCATGCCGCTTGGCCCGCTCGCGCAGGGATTGGATGACTTCTGTGGCCGTGCGCACCCCGAGGTCGGAGGCCACGAGACTCATCTCGAGCTCGTCCAGCGTCGTTTCGTCCACCTCGCGGGTGAGGGCGACAATCGAATCCAGACGCTCGTTGAGGCTCTCGCGCGTGCGCGAGACCGCCTCCTTCATCCGGCCGAAGAGGCCTTTTTTTTCGGGTTCTTCCAGGCTGCCAAAGAGAGTTTGAATCATCTAGCCTGAGTGTATCGCCCGAGCGGCTGGCGGCGCTTACTCGTCCCGGCCGGGACGAGCCATCAATTCGCGGATCGCGTCTTGTGGAGACCGTCCGTGGTCGAGAATCTCCGACATTTGCTCGGTGATGGGCATCTCAACCCCTCGCGTTTTTGCCAGCCCCAGCGCGGCGCCGGTAGTGCTTACGCCCTCGGCTACCCGGCCCTCGAGTCCGATGAGGATCTCCGGCAATTTGCGTCCGCGGCCAAGCTCGATGCCGACCGAGCGATTGCGTGACAGCGGTCCGGTGCAGGTGAGGACAAGATCGCCCAGTCCGGAGAGGCCGGCCAATGTTTCTCTGTGCCCGCCGCAGGCGACAGCCAAGCGTGTGATCTCGGCGATGCCGCGAGTGACGATGGCCGCGACGCTGTTATGCCCCAGACCGAGGCCGGTGGCGATTCCAGTGGCGATGGCGATGACGTTCTTGAGCGCGCCGCCCAGCTCCACACCGACGACGTCGTCGTTGGTGTAGACCCGAAGCCCCGGGGCGTTGAGCTCTTCCCGCAGCCGGCTCGCGATGTTGTTTCGCGCGCAGGCAATGGTGATCGCCGTAGGAGACCCGGCTGCAACCTCCTGCGCGAAAGAGGGGCCGCTCAGCACGCCTAATGGCACCTCACCAATGCTGGCTCTCCGATCGCTTGCTCCCAAAACTTCCGCCTTAAGAACTTCCGCGTTGAGAACTTCAACGATCACCTCGCTCATGCGCAGATAGCTACAGTCCTCGATGCCCTTGGTGGCGCTGACGAGCACTTGCGACGGGTTGAGAAAAGGGGCGAGCGCCCGGTAGACCGCGCGCACGTGCTGGGAGGGCACTGCGCTGATCACAATGGCGGCATCCGTGACCGCCCTCCCGAGCTCGGTGGTGATGGTGATCTCTTCCCCTATTCGGTGTCCGGGCAGATAGGCGAGGTTCTCTCTCTGCCGTTCGATGGTTTGCGCCACCAACGCGGAATGCGCCCAGAGAACGATGGAGTGATCGCCGCGGCGGTTGAGCGCGAGCGCAAGTGCCGTTCCCCAGGAGCCATCGCCGACGATGGCGATGCGGCTCACGCTGCTCCCGGCTTGCCGAAGCGGTACTCGGTGCCCCGTAGAAGACGGGCGATGTTCCTGCTGTGCTTGCCGATCACCAGGGCCATGCACAGAAAGATGGCTACGACGAAAAGGATGGTGTGAGGTCGTCGAGTGTAGAGCAGGGTCAAAAAGGGAACGGAGAGCGCGGCTAGCACGGACGCCAGTGAGACATATCGGGTGAGGAACACAATCACAACAAAGATTCCGAGTGCCGACAGGGCCGCCCACGGACTGAGCGCGAGGAATGCGCCAAAAGAAGTCGCCACACCCTTGCCCCCTTTCCAGCCTAGCCATACGGGAAAGATATGGCCCACGATGGCGAAGAGCGCGGCCAGGATTGCCGCGTTCCTCAGTACGATCGAGCTCAGTCCTTGAGCCGGGCTTGCGCTCCGGGCCCAATGCTCCGCGAGCGCCACCGCCGCATAGCCTTTGCCCGCGTCCAGAATAAATGTGACCGCCCCAAGCCCTTTCGCGCCGGAGCGCAGAACATTGGTCGCGCCAATGTTGCCGCTGCCCTGGTCGCGTATGTCCTCCCTACGCACCGCGAGCACCAGCAGATAGCCGAAGGGGATCGAGCCCAAGAGATACGCCGTCGCGACGATTAGGAGAGACATTCTGATATTCACTTGGTTGGTGAGCTACATGAGGCGCCGGCGGACCATATCGAGCGCCTGCTGGCTGGCCCAGGAGCGAATGCGTTCCCGGTCGCCGCCGAAGCGGCGTTCTATTACATCCGTTTGCTTGCCATCCGAAACCGCGACAAAGACGAGCCCCACAGGCGTTTCTTCAGTGCCTCCTCCGGGACCTGCGATGCCGGTAATGCCCACGCCGAAGGTGGCCGAAGTGTTGCGGCGAATTCCCTCTGCCAGCGCGCCGGCCACTTCACGGCTCACAGCGCCATGCTGTTCGATCTGCTGCCGCGGGACCCCGGCGAGGCTTATCTTGAGTTCGTCGCTGTACACGACGGCTCCGCCCAAAAAGGATCGTGAACTGCCGCTGATGCTGGTCAGCCGTTGAGCGACCATGCCGCCGGTCAAACTTTCCGCTACCGCGAGCGTCGCGCCCCGCATACCCAGATAGTAGAGAACAATCTGCTCCAGAGATTCGTCTTGCGACGAATAGATGGATTCGTCTAATTCCTCCTCGATTTTTCCCGCCAGCTCGTCCACCCGCACCTGTGCCGCTTCGATGTTTGTCTTCTCACAAGTCAGATAGAGCGTAATGTCGCCGGTGTTGGCAAGAATCGTGGTCTCCACATCGTGGTATCGGGTATAGATCGGGGCGATGCGTTCATCGGCTTGAGACTCCGGAAGCATCGCGATCTTGAGCGTGCGTCTGGCGATGGACCGCTTGGGGAGGATCTCACGCAGTCTCTCCATGCACTGCTCGTCAAACATGGGTTTGACTTCGGAGGGCGGTCCCGGTAACAGGATCAGCAGCTTGCGGTGTTCTCCGTAGACCGTGTCAAGCCATTGTCCGGGAGCCGTGCCATGATTGTTTTCAAGGATCACCGATCCATCCAGCACATCGGCTTGGCGGGCGTTGTTTTCGGCCATTTGCGTCCGCCGCGCGGCAAAACGGGCGTAAAGCGCGCCGACAAGCTCCGGATTGCGCCGAAGACGAATGCCCAGAGCCTCGGCGGTCGCTTGCCGCGTAAGGTCGTCTTCCGTGGGACCCAGTCCACCCATGGTGATCACGATGTCGCTGCGCCCCAGCGCCACGCGGATGGCATTGGCCAGATGCGATTTCCGATCGCCAACAATGGTCTTAAAAATGACATCGACGCCCAGCTGGTTGAGCCGGCCGGTGAGAAACAGGGAATTGGTGTCTCGCCGATAGGGTGTTAGCAGTTCTGAACCGACGGCAATAATCTCGCAATTCATCCGAACGTCAGCGCCTATTCCGGGAACGGTATTTGATTCTAAAAGAGCCGCACGCCTTCGATTCCCAATGCCACATCATAGACTGCGCTGTTGGTCGTGACGATCGCGTTTCCGCCAGGCACGAAGGCCAGACCGACGATTCCGGATCCGGCGAAGATCAGCGACGCTTTGCCGGCTGGAGTGATCTCGACAATTCCACGCCGGCCCTGCAAGGACGCCGATACATGCAAGTTTCCCGCGATGTCGACCGCCAGTCCCTGGGGACGCCCCAGGCCCCGATAATAAACGCGCACGACTCCGTTGCGATCGATAGCATAAACGGAGTCGTAACTCGAAGTCGTTGGAGAGGCGACAAAAAGCGTTCCATCCAATCCAAAGGCGAGATGATAGGCCGCGATACTTGGCTCGAGGGTGGCAAAGACGAAAATCTGCCGGTCCTGAGCGATCTTGAAGATGGTTCCGCTGCGATCCCCCACATATAGGTTCTTTTGCGAATCGAAGGCCACGCCCGTGGCGATCCCCATCCCTTCGGCGTAGACGGAGATTGCGCCGTCGCTCGAAACGCGATGCACCGTACCGTCATAGCGGGAGGAAACATAAAGATAGCCGTCCGCATCGAGCGCCAAACCGGTTGCATTCATGAGCCCGCTGACGAAGGGCTGGGTCTCGCCGGAGGGAGCGATGCGATAGATCGATACCGGTGTCTGCTGCCCGCGGGGCCCCGAAAAAGTGACAAAGATATTCCCCTGCGCGTCTACGGCTGGATTGGTTACCGGGTGCAGATTCTCCTGAACCAACCGGGCAATCTTGAGCTGGATGGCGTTGCTCGACCGCCCGTTCTGCCGAATCTCGAACTTGCCCGACTGCACATCGTCGGGGATGCGGACAAGCATCCGGTCGGCGCGGCTGAGCAGGATGGGAGCGATGACTCCGTCCACGACAGCAATCGGCAAACGCGAGGAAACAGCGCCGAGATGCGAGCCGCGAATCTCAATTTCGCCGCCCGGGAGCGCCGCGTCTGGAAGAGCGGCTTCGATCTTCGGGGTGTTTGGGATAGGGGCTTCCTTGCTGAATCGCATTGATCGAGTACCCGGAGTGGCTAAAGTTTGTGCTGAACCTGACGGATAGATGGGACCACTCTATCTATTTCTCTCTATCGTTTATCTACCGTCCGATCCAATTTCCCAAAGCCTGCGCCACGAGCAAAGCATACACGCCCGCGGCAACATCATCGAACATGATTCCCCAGCCGCCCGGCAACCTTTCCAGCCGCCGCGCGGGCCACGGCTTGAAGATGTCGAAGAGCCGGAAAAGCAAGAATGCGGCCAGAAGGTGAGCCAAATCCGCGCGGGAATTGATCAGTGCAATCCATTGTCCGGCGACCTCGTCAATGACCACGTGACCGGGGTCCATACGATCGCTTTCGCGCTCAACGACCGTGCCTGCGGGGATCCCGGCCGCCCCGGCTATCAGTGCGGCAGCCACCGTGAGCCCGTTCAGCTCCATGCGGGAGAGGCGGAGCCCCCGCGCGGCGGCGAACCACAAAAGAGCGGCAGCGGCGGAGCCCCAGGTACCGGGACCGGGCCGCATTCGCCCGGCGCCGAAAAATGTTCCAATCGTCCACGCCCAGAGGGTCTTCTTGCCGGCCGCGGGAGATTCCCCCGCCGAGCCGCGCATCGCCTCGGTTTTGACCGGCGCGGTCACCAGGATTCGTCGCCGGAAGATGATGGTTTGCGGGTCCGGTCCGCTTCCTGCTTGAGTTCATGGTCAAGCTCCTCGAGCAGCTCAGGGTCGAGCGCCGGAGAGGAAATCCGGTATTCTCCGCTCGCCCATTTCCCCAGATCGATTTTTCTGCAGCGGTCGCTGCAGAAAGGAAAATCCGGGTCTTTCGCGGTTACGGTCCGCCGGCACGTTGGACACGACAGGATCTTCTTTTTCTTTGCTTCCGATCGGCTCATGACTCCGTCCAGTTCATCCTTACAGAGCCTGTTCACTACCGGGTGAACAGGCTAATTCAATTCGGCAACGATTCGGGCCACCAGGTCGTAGTCATGGGATTCCGTAACCTCGCATCGATAAAAGCTTCCAGGAGTCAGCTCGGCGAACGGCCCGAAGTCGTTGATATAAACGGTGCCGTCGATCTCCGGCGCCTGATGCTCCGTGCGGCCTTCCCACAGCATGGGAGTTTCCTCCGACTCCCCTTCGACCAGCAGATCGAAGGCGCGGCCGACGAACTTGGCCTTGGCCTTCCTGCTGATGGACCGTTGCATACGCATCAACGTGCGGCGGCGGGCTTCGACGGTTTTGGCGGCTACCTTATCGCCCAGGTGGAAGGCGCCGGAACCTTCCTCATCCGAGTAGCTGAAAACTCCCAGCCAGTCGAACCTTGCCTCGCGCACGAAGCCGCAGAGAGTCTGGAAGTCTTCGTCCGTTTCGCCGGGAAACCCGGCGATGAAGGAGGTGCGCAGCACCACATCCGGCATGGCTTCGCGCACTTTTTCAATGGTTCTCAAGAAAATCTCGGCGTTGCCACCCCGCCGCATGCTCTTGAGCACCGGACCGGAGGCGTGCTGCAGGGGCACGTCGAGATACTTGCAGACAGTTGAATGCCGCGCCATGGTATCGAGCAGCCGCCCCGTGATCTTGTTGGGGTAGGCGTACAGAAAGCGCAGCCATTGCAAGCCGGGAATCACCGCCAGCCGGTCGAGCAGTTGGGCCAACCCGTCCGGGATGCCCAGGTCTTCGCCATAGCAGGTCGTATCCTGACCGATCAGCGTGATTTCGCGGATGCCTCGAGCCACCAGCGCTTCGGCTTCCGCCACGACGGATTCGAATCGCCGGGAGCGGAATTTTCCTCGCAGATTGGGAATAATGCAAAAGCTGCAAGGATGATCGCATCCCTCGGCGATCTTGATATATGCGGAGGATTTCTTGGTCGCGAGCAGGCGCGGCGTGGTGTGATCGTATAAGTATTGGGGAAGCGCCGGCTGGGAGCCTTGCCACTCCGCTCGCGCAAAACGTCCCTGCGACTCGCGCAGGTTGCCTTCAGGGCGAGAGGCGGGCGCGGAGCGCGGGTAGCCGCCCGAGAGGATATTGAACAGTTGCGGCTCGGCCGGCTCTGCAAGGGCGGCTGCGTTCAATCCCGCCGCGGTCAGGATCTCTTCCAATTCGCCTGTGCCCACCACGGCATCCACTTCCGGGATGCTCTTTTGGATCTCATCGCGATAGCGTTCGACCAGGCACCCGGCGACGATCAGTTTGCGGGCGCTCCCGCGCGCCTTGAGCTTGGCCATTTCGAGGATGGTATCGACGGACTCCTGTTGGGCTTTGTCGATGAAAGAACAGGTGTTGACAACCAGGATGTCAGCGGTTTCCGGTTGATTGGTGATCTCCGCCCCCGCGCGGTTGAGGAGCCCCATCATGACTTCCGTGTCAACGAGATTTTTGGGGCAGCCCAGGCTGACGAAGCCTACGCGCGGCCGCGATTTTCCCGGCAACGGTCTTTCCAAGGTGACATCGTCAACCTCGCTGTTGGAGGGCCGCTCTGCTATCGCTGGATTCACTTGTCCATTTTAGGCTATTGGTAGACTAATAGCGTGAGCATCAGGCTGATCGCCATCGATATCGACGGTACGCTCCTGCCGTCCTCTGGCGGGCCTGTTAGCCAACGAACCCGTGCGGCTCTCCGCGCCGCCGAAGCCCAGGGGATTGAAATCGTGATTGCGACAGGCCGCAGGCATGCCTTTGCCACGCCCTGGATTCAACCTCTCGGCCTACGCAAGAATGGCGTCGTAATCTCGTCGAATGGCGCGGTCACCCGCGGTTTTGATGGAGAGCTATTGGATCGACAGTTTCTTGAGATCGAAACCGCGCGCACATTGTGCGGCCAGATGCGCGGCGATGGAACTCTGGTCTTCACCTTTGATCGCGAGGGCCCCGGAGCGCTGGTGATCGAAGATCTCAATTGCTTTGATAAGCGCCTCAACGGGTGGATGGAGGCAAACCGGGCCTATCTCACCGCGATTTCGCCGATCGAGCGCGCATTCGATTCCGGAGAAGCCCCAATCCAGGGGATGTTCTGCGGAAGCTTGCGAAAGATGAAGAAGATTCAGGAGAGCCTGCTGGCCGGTGAGCTGGGCAGCAGGCTTTCCATGCATCGAACAGAATATGCGGCCCGGGACCTGTGCATCCTCGATCTATTGCCTTTAGGGTGCTCCAAAGGAACAGCTCTCGAGGCTCTCGCCCGGCGCCGCGGGCTTGGCCGGGAAGAGATTATGGCAATAGGCGACAACTTGAACGACTTCGAAATGCTCGACTACGCGGGGCGCGGGGTGCTGATGGCCAATGCCGGCGACGAGATGCTCGCCATGGCTGGCGAGCGCGGCTGGGAGCAAACGGGATCGTGCGACGAAGATGGTGTCGCTCAAATCGTCGAAACCCTGCTCTTGAGCTCGCCTGGAGGGGGTTCCGAAGGTAACCCCAGCGGCTCGGGCCGCAAGGATAAAATAGCGGAGTGGGCATGACCAACACATGGTCCAAGAGACCGATGGCGGTGGGAGTCTGGCTGGCGATCATGCTGGCGATGGCGTTACCTCTCCGCGCCGCCGAGCGGATCACCCTGAAGAACGGCTTCCAGCTGATGTGCGACCACCGGGCCCTGAACGCCGGCAGGATTCGGCTTTATACCGAGGCGGGTGACGGCAACTTCGTCGAAGTCGATGAAGCCGATATCGCGAGCGTGGAGATCGTGCCTGATCCCCCCGCTGCGCCAGCCAAGCAGGCCGCAATCAAGCAGGAGCCTGTGCTCTCGCGGGCAGATCTGCACGAGTTGCTGGATGCGGCCGGCGCCCAGCACAACCTCGATGTCGATCTCCTGGCCAGCGTGGTGCGAGCTGAAAGCGGCGGCAACGCACGGGCCGTGAGTCGCGCCGGAGCCAAAGGATTGATGCAGTTGATGCCCCAGACCGCCGCCCAGTTGGGTGTAGCGGACAGCTTTCGTCCTGAACAAAACATACAAGGCGGTACGGCTTATCTGGATGCCCTGCTGGTTCGCTACCATGACAACCTGGCGTTAGCGCTAGCCGCCTATAATGCGGGCCCGGAGGCGGTCGAGAAGTATCACGGAGTGCCTCCTTATCGCGAAACCAGGAATTATGTGGCTCGAGTAATTCTGGAGTTCAATCGACAGAAGAGAGCCGAGGCTCAGAGCCGGGCCGCATTGTCCGCTCGCGGTCCTCAAGGGGCGGCCCAGCCCGCGGCGGTGTCTAGTCCGGTGCCGAGTAGAGAGTGACCTCTTGAAGAAGAATTCTTGGTTCGCGTACCTTGGCGGTGCTGCGCTGCTGGTGGCGCTGGCTTGGTGGGCCCATGGGCACGTTCATTTTCAGTGGGATGTCTTTCGCGATCAGCTGCAGTATTTGGATTGGAAGCGGATTGCGATCGCAATCACAGCGATATGGGTGGGTTATGTACTGCGTGCCGTGCGCTGGGCCGTCCTGCTCAAACCGCAGAAAAAGGTCTCCGCTCCTTCGCTCTTGGGTTCGCAGATAATTGGTTTTGCCGCGGTCGCCCTCTTTGGCCGCCTCGCCGATCTAGTGCGGCCCTATTTGGTTTCGCGCCGCACCCAACTGCCGCTCGCCTCGCAGATCGCCGTCTATACCGTGGAGCGGATGTTCGATCTGGCGGCCATGGCGCTGATCTTCTCGAGCGCCTTGCTGCTGGCTCCGGATCGCGCCACCCTACCCCATCATGAGGCCTTTCAACGCTCTGCTCTGGTTGGGTTGGCGCTAGCGATCGCGCTCGGTATCTTTGCCATTGCCGTGCGGGCTTCGGGCAATGTCCTGGCGGGCACCGCCGAGCGAACAATCGGCGCGCTCTCACCCAATCTGGGCCACTCGCTGGGACACAAGATTCTCGCCTTCCGGGATGGCCTTGACGCTATTCAAAGCTGGGAAGGCTTTCTCTATTCCCTGGCAATTTCGCTTGTCATTTGGGCAATGATCACGATTTCCTTTCTCGAGACGATGCGCGCCTTCGTGCTCTCCCCCCAGCTCTCCACGATGACCTTGGCGCGTTGCATGGTCCTGATGGCGGCCAGCATGGCGGGATCGGTTGTCACACTTCCGGTAATCGGATGGTTTACCCAGATTGGCGTCATATTGGGAGCGATGCAGACCCTTTTCCACGTGCAACCCGAGCCTGCCCTTGGTTCGGCCGCCATGCTGCTGATTGTGACTTTTCTGACGGTGATCCCGGTCGGCATGGTGTGGGCGCGCGTCGAGGACCTTTCACTGCGGGAAGTTTCCCGTGAGTCCGAGGACTTGGCCGCGCACGAGACCGAGGGCGCCCCGGCAACCAGCGAAGCCTAGAGCCTCTAACAGGCTCTAGAAACCGGGCGCCTCCTGCTAAACTTCTATAGACGAAATGAAATGTCCATATTGCGGTTTCGCGCAGGATCGGGTGGTGGATTCGCGTGAGAGCAAAGAGGCGGACTCCATTCGCCGCCGGCGCGAGTGCGAGGGTTGCAACAAGCGCTTTACTACGTATGAGCGCATTGACGAGATCCCTTACATGGTCGTCAAAAAGGATGGGCGCCGGGAGAAATTCGAACGGCAAAAACTGCTCAGCGGCCTGTTGCGGGCATGCGAGAAGCGGCCGGTTTCGGCGGCCAAACTCGAAGCGATCGTAAACGACACAGAAGCCTACCTGGTAGATTCGCCGGAGCGCGAGCGCACTACCAGCGAAATCGGCGAATTGATCATGAGCCGCCTGAAGGCGATCGATACGGTTGCTTATATCCGATTTGCCAGCGTCTACCGGGACTTCACCGACGTGCGCGAGTTCAAGGAAGAACTCGAGCACCTATTGAACGCGAGAGAGGGCGCCAAAGCCAAGAGGAAATGAGTCCTGCGCGGACGGCGGGATTTGCCATCCAGGCAGACGCCGCTTCACGGCCATTCGTGGTTGCTGGCTCGCCTAAGAGTTGTGGTATGAAATGGAGGGCAAAGCGCGACAGACTGCGGGAAAACGCGCCGAAGCAACAAGCGAGGCGCCAGAGAATGTCTGGATCGGCAATGAGTCACGCTAGGTCTTGTGCATTTCAACAGGCCGCCGATCTGTTTTCCCGTAGTCTGTTTAGCGCGGAGCTCTGCAATATTTGGGAAAGGGTGAATTGCGGAGCGAGCGCTGGGAAGGCGCGAGCAAAGCAAGAGGGCGAAGCGCGACAGGCTGCGGGAAAACGCGCCGAAGCAACAAGCGAGGCGCTAGAGAATATCTGGATCGGCAATGAGTCACGCTAGGTCTTGTGCATTCAACAGGCCGCCGATCTGTTTTCCCGTAGTCTGTTTGGCGCGGAGGCCTGCAATTCGATGAACCCAGCAGACTCGCAGCAGGCGAAAAGAACTCACACCATCACGCTGATCGCCGGAGATGGCATCGGTCCCGAGGTAACACGCGCGGTTGTGCGTATTCTCGAAGCCGTGGGCGCGGCCATCGGTGCGGCATTTGTTTGGGAGCCCTTTGCCGTGGGCGCTGGGGCATTTGAGACGCATCGGGAGTACATTCCCCAGGAACTCTATCGATCGATCGAGCGCAACCGCGTGGCCCTGAAGGGACCGGTGACGACCCCTATCGGAGAGGGCTTCCCCTCGATCAACGTCACCCTGCGCAAGAAATTTGAGCTTTACGCGAACTTCCGCCCCATCAAAAACCTGCCGGGCCTCGATACCCGCTACCCCGGCGTAGATTTGGTCATCGTGCGCGAGAACACCGAAGGCGAGTATGTCGGCCTCGAGCACGAAGTGGTGCCTGGGGTCGTTGAGTCGCTCAAAGTCATTACTGAAAAGGGTTCCACGCGCATTGCGAAATTCGCCTTCGAGTACGCGCGCAAATCCGGCCGCCGCAAGATCCAAGCGATTCACAAGGCCAATATCATGAAGATGTCCGACGGACTCTTTCTGCGCTGCGCCCGCGATGTCGCCAAGAATTTCCCTGAGATTACCTATGGAGAACAGATCATCGATAACACTTGCATGCAGCTGGTCATGAATCCGTATCAGTACGATACGCTGCTGCTCGAGAACCTCTATGGCGATATCGTCAGCGACCTGTGCGCTGCGTTCGTGGGCGGCTTGGGGCTGGTTCCCGGTGCGAATCTCGGCCACGAGTGCGCCATCTTCGAAGCGGTCCATGGCTCGGCGCCCGACATCGCCGGCAAGGACATCGCCAATCCGACCGCACTTCTCCAGTCGTCGATTCTGATGCTCCACCACATTGGCGAGGAGGCAGCGGCGGCGCGCGTACAGGCCGCGATGGAAAAGGTATACATCGAAAAGAAGGCCCTGACCCGCGACGTAGGCGGCAGTTGTGGGACGACAGCTTTTGCCGACGCCGTGATTGCGGCGCTATGACAATGCGGACGGGAATCAAGAGTACGGTTGTATTGTGGCTGGCATCCCTGGTGTTCTTGTTCAGCACCGGCTGCAAGAGCAGCGTGAAACCTGCCGCGGTCTACAGCCAGATCGATGCGGCGACCGCCGGCACTGTCGAAGGCGCGATCCAATTTACCGGGAAGGCGCCCGAGCGCGTCGCGATCGACATGAGGCAAGATCCGAACTGCGTCATGAGCGGTCAAGCTCCAAACATGTCCGAGGAATATGTCGTCAATGACGGCAAAATGGCGAATGTCTTTGTCTATATCAAGGATGGATTGGGGAATAGGATCTATGCCGCGCCGTCCAATCCAGCCGTTCTCGACCAAAAGGGATGCCGCTACGTGCCCCACGCCATCGGCGTGATGGCCGGGCAGCCGGTCGAATTCCGCAACAGCGATCCGGCGATGCACAACATCAACGTGCAGCCCAAGGCCGCCGGGAACCCGCCGCTCAATACCAGCCAGGCGCCGTTCGGCGCCCCGGTGCGTCACGTCTTCAATCAGCCAGAGACGATGATTCCGGTTCGCTGTAACCTCCATCCCTGGATGGAGGCCTATGTCAACGTTGCCGCCAATCCTTTTTATGCGGTCAGCGACGCCGAGGGGCATTACACCATCCGGGGGCTGCCGCCGGGGACATACACCCTGGTTGCCGAGCAGGAAAAGCTGGGAGCAAAAGAGCAGTCGATCACCGTGGCCGCGCACCAGACCACGCAAGCAAACTTCACCTTCACCACGCGTGCGCAGGCTGTACCCTAAAGCTCTGAGAGGTTAAAATCTACATATCTCTATGCAAACAAGGCAAAAAGTTGGCATCCTGGGCGCGACCGGTATCGTTGGTCAGCGCTTTATTCAATTGCTCGAGAACCACCCGTGGTTTGAGGTTGCCTGGCTCGCGGCCAGCGACCGGTCCAGCGGCAAGGTCTACGCCGAGGCTGTGCGCTGGAAGTTGGATACGCCGTTGCCGGATGCGATCGCTTCGATGAAGGTGTCGCCGGCCATTCCCGAGGGTGCTCCCAAGGTGATTTTTGCGGCCCTCGACGCGGAGATTGCGCGAGAGATGGAGCCTGCGTTCGCCGCGGCCGGCTGCGCGGTGATTTCGAATTCGAGCGCCTTCCGCATGCAGGCCGATGTTCCGCTGGTGATTCCCGAGGTCAACGGCGATCACTTGAGCTTGCTCGAAGGCCAGAGCTGGCGCAAGCAGTCCGGCGGTTACATCGTGACCAACCCCAATTGCAGCGCTATCGGTCTGGTGCTCGCGCTCAAGCCCCTTGCCGAACGCTTTGGACTGGAGAGCATCTTTGTAAGCACCATGCAGGCCGTCACTGGCGCCGGATATCCGGGCGTGGCATCGCTCGACATCCTGGGCAACGTCATTCCCTATATCAAGAATGAAGAAGAGAAGCTCGAGGCCGAGACTCTGCGGCTTCTCGGTACGCTGCGCGGGGGACGCGTGGAACCGCTGGATGCGTCTGTGAGTGCGCATTGCAATCGTGTGCCTGTTGAGGATGGCCACACCGAAAGCGTCAGCATCAAGCTCACCGCCAAGGCATCGCGTGAGGAGATTCTGGCGGCATGGAGGGAATTTACGCCGTTGAGCGGCCTGCGCCTGCCGTCTGCTCCGCGGCAGCCGGTTGAGTTTACCTCGGCCGATGACCGTCCGCAGCCGCGGCTGGACCGCATGCGTGGCAAGGGCATGACGGCGACGGTGGGCCGCTTGCGGCCATGCGGCGCTCTGGACTGGAAGTTCACCGTTCTCTCCCACAACACCATTCGCGGCGCCGCGGGCGCTGCGCTGCTGAATGCGGAGTTACTGGAGTCGCGGGGCAAGCTGGTTCCTTCCGGGAACGAGTCAAAACCCGCGAAGGACAAACTCAATCCAGAGACTGTTTCCGCATGAATCTCGTTTTGATGAAATTCGGCGGTACCTCTGTCGAAGACTCGGCTGCCATTCAACGAACCGCCAAGATCGTTCAAGGACGAATCGGCCATGCCCAGCGGCCGGTGGTCGTCGTCAGCGCCATGGCCAAGGTCACCGACCAGTTGCTGGCCGCGGCGAAAGCCGCGGGGCTTGGGGACCGTGCGGATGCGCTCGCCATCAGTTCGCGCCTGCGGCAGAGGCATCTCGATACTGCCGCGCAGCTGGTTCCGGCGGAGCGCATGGACGAGTTCACCCCCTGGATTCACGACCATTTTGATGCTCTCGATGAAATTCTTCGCGGGCTGGCCGCGGTCGGCGAATTGACGCAGCGGACCAACGATCTGGTCATCAGCTACGGCGAGCGGCTCTCCAGCCGCATGGTCGCGGAGGCGTTTCTCAACTGCGGCATACCCGCAGCGCACATCGATGCGCGCGAGTGTGTCATCACGGATGGGCAGCATGGCAGGGCCATTCCCAACGACGATGCGATTGAAGAGCGCTGCCTGCGGCTCCTCCTCCCGCTTATCGAGAAGGGACGCGTGCCGGTTCTGGGCGGCTTCATCGGTTCGACGCTCGAGGGAGCCACCACCACCCTCGGCCGGGGCGGCTCCGACTTCACCGCGGCCCTGATCGGCGGAGCCCTGCAGGCGGAGGCGATTGAGATCTGGACGGATGTGGATGGGGTCATGACGACAGACCCCAGGATCTGTCCCGATGCCTTGCGGGTAAAGACCATCAGCTTTGAAGAGGCGGCGGAGCTGGCCTATTTTGGGGCCAAGGTCCTGCATCCCGCCACCATCTTGCCGGCGGTCAAAAAAAATATTCCTGTACTCGTTTTGAACTCCCGCAATCCAGGCAACGAGGGCACGCGCATTACGGCGATGGCGCCGCAGGGCAATAGCCCCTTCAAGTCGATCGCGGCGAAACGGCGGCTCACGATCATCGACCTGGTGGCTAGCCGCATGCTGATGTCGCATGGATACATGCGCGCCATCTTCGAGGTATTCGACCGGCACAAGTGCGCGGTAGATATGGTTTCGACTTCGGAAGTCAGCGTGTCCTTGACCGTCGATTCAAGCGAGCGGCTGCCCGAGATCGCCGCTGAACTCGGCAAGCTGGGCGATGTGAAGTATGAAGGGCGAAAGGCGCTGGTATGCCTGGTTGGCGGCAACATCCGGGGTCAAAACGGAATCGCGGCTCAGGTCTTTCATGCCGTTCGCCACGTGAACGTGCGAATGATCTCGCAGGGCGCGTCGGAGATCAACATGAGCTTCATGATCGAAGAGGACGATGTGGATGAGGCGGTCCGCTCGTTGCACGCCGCCTTCTTTGCCGACCCGGATCCTGAAATCTTTGATGTGGCGGCAAGATCGATTTCCGCGGCGACATCCACGCCTTAGGCTCCGAAGATAAATCTTCCGAGGACAAATCTTTGGTCTTCTTGGTTCTTGGGCGGGGCAAGATGGGGCGGCTCATCGCCGATGTGGCTCTCGAGCGCGGGCACACCGCTCGCCTGATCGGCGGTGAGGAGAACCGGAACGCAGCAGCCCTGACGCCGCAGATGTTAGCCCAGGTGGATGTGGTCATCGACTTCACGACGCCCACCGCCATCATCCCCAATCTGCGGGCCTGTTTGACAAGCGGAGCGCGCATCGTCGTTGGCACTACGGGTTGGTACGACAAGCTGGACGAAATGCGCGCGCTCTCGGACGAGCACAACGCCGGCCTTTTGTACGGAGCCAATTTTTCTGTCGGTGTGCAGGTCATGTATCGCCTGGCTGAAGCCCTGGGCCGCTTGGCGCGCGGCTACTCCATCAGCATTGACGAGACGCATCATGCGGGAAAGAAAGATGCGCCTTCAGGCACGGCAATTTCGATCCAACACGTCCTTGAGTCGGCGAATCCGGAGCTCCAGGTGAGCATCACTTCGCATCGCGAAGGCGAAGCCACGGGTACGCATGTTGTCACTGCGCGCTCCACTGACGATCTGATCGAGATCAAGCATGAGGCATTCTCCCGCCGCGGCTTCGCTGAGGGAGCAGTGCGCGCGGCTGAGTGGTTGGCGGACAAGCGAGGCTTCTACGAGTTCAGCGAGGTTTATCCGCGGTTGAAGTAGGCGCGGGTAGGTTATCAATTCGGGGTGGGCTTCTGGGCGGAGTCGATGACGAGGACGTCGAGCGGGGCGGTGGAGGGTTCGAGCCTGAGGCCGAGCTGCTCCTGTACGGCCGTGAAGATGGACGGGCCGCCGGCGAGGGGCGAGTCGGGGGGCGTGTCGTCAGGGGTCCAGTGAAGCTCGAAGTCGTAATGGCGGGTGAGGCCGGTCTTGTCGATGAGGGAGCGGCCAGTGGGATTTTCGAGGATGTGTGTGATGTCGTTCATGGTGCAGTAGTGGTAAGAGCGGAAGCCGTTGCCCTTGGGCTCGAAGAAACAGCGTCCGGGGGGCGGTGCGGTGCCCGCGGACTCCTTCATCTTGAGACCGCCTTTGGCGAGGACGATGTTGTAGACGCGCAAGGTGCGCGTCTCATGGCGGATGCGGATCTGGAAGCGGTCGGCGAGCACGGGCTGCAGCATGTCAGCGAGTTGGCGGGAGGAGAGCGGCGTGGCGGGCATGTCTTCGGGATCAATTTTGGCATCGAGGTCGAAGCGGTCTTCCAACATCCAGGATGGACCGCCAGAGATGTGTCCGAGGGTGAGGTCGTTGTATGCAGTCATGATGATGGCCCGGAGCGGTCTATCGATGAAGTGGCAGCGATCGACGTAGCAGCCCTCCATTCCTCCTCCCGGAGCATTTCCATGCCGCTTGATCGAGACGATGCTAAACGCGAGTGCTTTGCCCGACGGAGTGGTAGGCATCGGATTCGATTGCGCGAGGACGAGCGGGGTGGCAAGGGTCATAGTTGCGGCTGCGAGCGCGCGGAGAAATCGGTTGCGCCGCGGGATGAGGGCACTATGCGTTGTAGTCATCCGGGCCTCAGGGTTCTGCATGATCGACGCACGAGGTTGGGGACCGCTCGGATTTTTCGTGCGCCAACTGGGCGTTCTAAGGCACAAGTTCAATGGGCGCGCGCCAGAAGTTGGCTTTTTGCGCGGTGGGGTCTAGGACCGTCACCTGGCAGTCATATTTGCCGGGCGGCAGGGTGCTTACGCCGAGATTGAAGTTGAGCGGCATTGTGCCGAGGTGGCTTTGCGCGCTGGGTACGATCGACTCTGGTTGTGTCTTCAACACCTCCTCGCCATTCTGGTAGAGAGTCACGAACGCGAAGAGAGGCTGCGTAGCGGGCGTGGGAGTTTGCTTGTAGGCCTGAAAATAGACGTAAATCGCACGGCCTCTGCTGAACACTCGCGTCACGCTTGGAATGAGCCTGGCGCCGTTTTCGACGAGAGGATTCACGGCTTCGTCTTTCCTGCGCTCTTTGGCTTTCTCGGTATCGTAGACGGCTGCGTTCGAAGCCTCACGCTGGCTGCTCAGCACCACCGAGCTCATCGCCACGCGATCCTGAACTTTGTTCAGGTTGGGGATGGTGAACGTAGTCTCAAAGGTGCCCATTCTTCCCGTTTCATCGTCACGCGCGAGGAACTTGATCATATAGTTTCCGGGCAGCAGTGTGTAACCCGTGTTGTACTCGATGGGAACTGTTGCAAGCTCCGCAGCGGTCGCATCGGAGAGCTTCTTGCTCACATGATCGCGTATATTCTGCACCGTGAAACCGCCCGTCACATCCTTGATCTCGCCGACGAAATCGATGGATGTCTCCGCTGCGCCGCTGCGCTTGGCTAGCGCGAGCTCGCGGCCGGGAATCTTGACGACGATGGGAACGAAGTATTCGGCGCGGTCGAGCTGGAAGTAATCGATCTCCATGGCGACGGTGAGATCAGTGATCGGGTCATCAAGCATGAGCGCGTCTTCAAGCTGGCGCTCCTTATCCTCTTGGTTGAATTTGGCGAACTCCTTTTCTGCGTAATAGCCCTCGCGATAACTCAGGTTTGCCTCAGTCACGTTCGTGAGCGAGACCTTAACGCGACGGAAGTGCCCGTTCTTCGCAGTGTTCGAAGTGTAGTAGCCGAGGATGTAATAGTCGGAGACAGCCTGCTGCGCGTGAATGATGCCGAGGGTAAGGTCGTTGTTGTCAAAGAATGCCTTGCCGCCGCTATCACCGGCGAGCGCGTAGAGCGTGTCCTGCGACTGCTGGAAGTTGGATGTGGCGGCAACCGTCGCGCCGCCAGTGTAAATGCCCTGGTTGCCGGGCGAGCCCTGTGTGGCGTCGCCGATCGGCGCCTGCGCCACCAGCCCGCGCGCGTCGATAGGCCAGAAGGTAACGCCGGCTTTGATAGCCGCGTCGACGGTGGCGTGCAGCTGCGCCTGGTTGTCGACGCCGTTCAGCTTCAAACCGCTCGCGAAGTAGATCAACGACTTCTTCTCGTTGACGCGCCCCAATTGCTTGGCCGCGGTCTCGAGAGCGGAAAGCTGGCGGTCGGTGTTGAACACATTGAACTCGCTGTCGTCCTGGCCGAAGGCCGCGCCGGTGTCCGCGCTGCTTGCATCGTCGGTCGTGTCCGTCGCGCCCTGGCCCTCGCCCACAACCAGGGTTTCAAGAATGCTCAGCAGACGGTCGCGGTCGTTGGTGAAGTCCTCAAGGATATCGACGGATCCGCCCTGGTAACGCAGCAGCGCGACGAGGTCTGCGCTGGTCATTTTGGTGCGGATGAATGTCTCGGCCGCGGAGAGAGCGCGCAATTGGTCGGCCGGCGGCATGGTCGTCATATCAAAGTAAAACGCCAGCAGGCGATGGTTTTTGTATTGATCCTTCTCGATCGACTCCGCTTGAATCTGCTCGCGCGCAAGGCGGTTGTAGATGGTGATGTTGTCACCCTGCGGCGGCTCTTCGGGCAGAAGCTTTGCGTTCTGAGCCAGGCTTTCGGGCTCGCAGTAGCGGATGGTCTGCGGCACGCCGTCTTCGGTGAGCGCAAAGTCCTTGGCCGTGAGGCCGTGCACAAAGTTTCCCTGCTTGTCTTTGACCGTGACGGCCTCGATCACGAGCTGCGATTGGACGCTGAGCGTGAACCCCTGCGGCTGATTGGGGGAAGAGTTCGTGCCGATGGTCTGTGCGCCGGCGCTCGCGGCTGCGAGCGAAAGAGCGAGGGTAACGGAGAGAGTAACCGGAGCTCGCATAATTTAGAACCTCAGTCGCAGCACGGTTTCGAGGTTGCGCATCGTGCCGGCTCCGAGGGGCAGGCCGAACTGCGTATTGCCTAGGATCGTATCCCAGCTTGTGAAGGCCGGATGGTTCAGCGGGTTCGTGGAATCGATGCGCAGGTCAAGATAAGTCTTGCTGCTCGGGCGAAAGGTGCGCGCCAGCGAGCCGTTAAGAGTGAACTGTCCCGGTCCGGTAACAGAATCCCTGCCTGCGGTTCCCCATTGTCCGGGAGCCGGCGCGGCGTAAGCTGCCGCGTTCACATGCGCCCCCTTGGCTCCGCTATAGAGCGGCGCACCGGTCAGGTCCGGCCGGATGCTGTTATTCGATCCGGTGCCGGGCACCGCCTCCGGGTAGATGGGGCTTTCAGGAAGTCCTGTGCCGAGGCTGATGGTGGTTTGCACAGTCCACTCCTTGAGCAATCGGCCGCTCCAGCCGCTCATCAGCGTGCCGCCCCCGACACCCTCTCCGCTGGTGTATTGCGTGGTGATACTCGCGAGCTGGCGCTCATCGAAACTCGAGAGCGACCGCTCGGCCTTCGGGTCGAGCCAGTTCTGGGCGATCATCGCCGATTCCGCTGAGCCTGTCCCTGAGCTTGTTGATGACCCCGTTGACGGCGCCGCGCTCGGCCCGCTCGGGGTCGACGGCGCCACGCCCGCAGCACTCGCTGTCACGTGGCCTGTTCCACCCAAATACGCATCGTCGTCGATCGACTTCGAGTAGGTGTACATCAGCGACGCGGCAAAACCATTCATCAGCCGGCGCCGCAACTGGACCTGTCCCTCCTCGCGTGTCGAGTTTCCGTTCGACGTTTCGTAAACGAACCCCGAAGGGCAGTCCGGGCAAGGATTGCCCTCGCCGATGGGATAGCTGTTGGGGTAAATCTCCTGCGGCCCGTGCGTGCCCTTGGTCCCACGATAGGTGCCCGTGACCTGCATCGCAAAGGGTAAATCGCGCTGCACTTCAAGATTCCAGATCTGCGCGTAGCCGATATGAAAGTTGGGATCGATGGCGAAGGTGTCCTGGGTGAACCCGGGGCAAGAGACGAAACCATTGGCAAGTGTGAGCGGGCACGCGG
Organism: uncultured Acidobacteriaceae bacterium; assembly: GCA_963746665.1. Classification (GTDB taxonomy): domain Bacteria; phylum Acidobacteriota; class Terriglobia; order Terriglobales; family Acidobacteriaceae; genus PALSA-350. The sequence goes on from CAVVBW010000006.1 coordinate 83,425, forward strand.
CGCTGTTCTGTACACTAAGGCTCTTCGAAAGCGGGTATTGCTGCGCGAGGCCGGTCACAATCCCAAGGTAAACCGAAGTGTCGGGGTAAATACCGTAGCCTGCTCGCACCACCACGGAGGACGCGGGGATGGGCCGCCACGAGACTCCGATGCGCGGCTCGAAGATCTTTCGATCGGGCCGCAGGAGCGACGAGGGGTAAAGCGTGCCTGTAATCGAGCCCACGGGATCGCTACCCTCGATTGGAGCCACGGCCGAGAAGCCGCTGGCAATGTCGAGATTGACCAGCCGTCCAAACAGCTCCGTCATGGGCGCTTGGTAGTCCCAACGCATCCCGGCGTTGATTGTCAGAGTCGGCAGCACACGCCAGTCGTCGGTGAAGTAGGCGTCATAAACCGGCTCGCGGAAATACTTGTCCGCGTTGCCATAAGCGATCCCACTGGTATCGGGGATGCCGATCAGGAAGTCCGCGAGGTCGGAACCGGCAGATGAGACGCCGCCGGCTGAGCCAGCGGTCGCCTCGCCGGTGAAGGTGAACGTTCCGCGTGGGTCCTGCTGCTCGAGATAGTTATAGTCCTCTCTGAGATAATCGCCACCCACAGTAACATCATGCCGGCCGTGATAGTAGAGCGCATGGGCTGAAAATGCATTCGTCTGGTTGCGGTTGAACTCGCTATTGGTATCTCTGAGGGCGGCGAAGCCGCTGGTGAAGTTGAGCGACGGAGGACCCCAGTCGGCCGGGTCCTGATCGTTGCCACCGATGCCCGCATTCTCCGAGATGTTCACGCGATTCTCAAACTCCGTTGTCACCTGCGTGCGCAGCCGGCTGAAATCGTAACCGGAATAGAAAAAAATGCGCGTGGACAGCCGGTGCAACCAGTGAATGTTCCCGTGCAGTCCGAGCGTGTCAGTCTTGTCCACGAACCCGAATAAGTTCACGCTGCTGGCGCGCGTGCTCTCAAAGCTGAACTGCCCGTCGAAGGTATCCTTGCGGCCGATGGTTTTCGTAAAGTGTGATTGCAGTGAGTCCTGGTGCGTATCGTTGAGCACCGGCGCCTGGTAGTTGTAGGTTGTGCTGCCCGCGATATTGGGCTGGGGATAGAGATTCAGCAGTGAAGCTGCCTGCTGGCTGACCGGCACCATGTTGCTCAAATACGGCTGCCCCGTAGCAGGATTGAAGACTGTAATAGGCTGTCCCTGCGCATTGTCCAGTCCCGCCAGATTGCCCATGCGCTCGGCGATGGTTGGTACCAGGCCTGTCTCGATGGCCGCGGTGTTGTCGCGGGTCCAAATGTAGGCCAGAAAAAAGTTCGGTCCGTAAGGCAACAAATGCGGAATGCGGAGCGGCCCTCCAAGCGTGACTACGTCTGTCATGTGCGTGTAAGTACTCTTCGCTGCTTGGACGCCGCTCACATTGTATGGCCGCGCGTCCGTTGTCGAGTTGTCCAGAAAGGTCGCGAAGCCTCCGTTATAGAGCGCGCGCCCGCCGGGATGCGCATTCCCGAAGGCTGGGTTCGTCGAGTAGATGGAAGTGGCGGCGTTGTTGACGCTGCCGTTCACCACGATTCCGTCCGCGCTCAGCTCATTCGCGCCCGGAGGAGGCGGCGCCGGTGCGGCCGGATTGCCCTCGGCCGCCTGCTTGTTTTCCGGCTTCGTCACCACGGCCACACTCGGTGTTTCGGAGGCGTTCTTCGCGGGCTCGGCATTCGCCTCAAGCTCGCTCATTGAGAGCGGTGTCAAAGCGAAGTCGCTCGCCGGTGTCTTCGGCCCCACGGTCACCTCCGCGTGGATCGGAGCGAACAACTGCATCTCGACTTCGATCTCCCACAGGCCATCCGGCAAGTTATCGAAGTGGTAGACGCCCCCGGCATCGCTCGTGGTGGTAAACTTTTTCGCGCCCTGGGTGGCGGTAATCGTCGCGCCGGGAAGGGGCTGGCCGTTGAAGGTCACCTTGCCGTAGTATGCGGAAGCAGCCGCAGCCGGCACAGGCGAAAGCCACAGCAACATGATAAGACCCGATATGAAGGCAATCGACCAGCGAGACATGCGCTGACTCCCGTAGTGTGAACAGGCTAGTTCGGCGAAGGCTGCTCCATGTGGTCGATCACGATCACGTCCACCGGCTCCTTGTGCTCCTCGAGCTTCAATCCAAGCTGCTCCTCGACCGCCGCAAAGATCGATGGTCCCCTATCTGCCGGCGGCGGCGCGGCGCCACCGCCCGGTGGTGGAGGTGGCAGGGGCGGGGCGCCCATCATTCCTCCGCCCATTTCGGACGCAAACTCGAGCGTGTAATCATACTTGCCGGTCAGGTGCGTCTTATCCACGACGGTGCTGCCTAACTGTTGTGAAAAAACTCCGGCAATCTGCTCCATCGTTGCCCCGCGCCCTTCCAGCCTCATTCCCTGCGTGGACATCCGCATCATTATGGCGCCCATCGGCGTGGCGCCCATCGGCGGTCTCCGGTTGGTTCCCGCACCAGCCGCGTCGGGCTTCGCTGCTTCAAGCTTGGGCCCGCCCTTGGCCACAACAAGGTCGTAAACCTGCATCGCCTTTGTTTCGTGGTGAAACTTCAGCCCGGCGCGGTCCTCAAGCAGTGGAATAAGCATTGCGAGCCGCTCCTTCTGCGTCAGATTCTCCAGCTTCGGTGCGTCCTCCGGATCGACTTTGGCCTCGATGTCGTAACGGTCGGACTTGACCCACGCCGGCTCGTTGAGGATGCGGTCGTCCGCCACTCCGAACGCGCTGCCCAGGAGCATGGAGAGCGGAGCGCCGGTGATCGAGACGCCATCCGGCGCGAGCCTGAAACCGAAATTCATCTTCATGCCCTCTTCCTTGTGCGCCTTGATGGAGGCCACATCGAAAGCGGGTATTTGCGCCTGAGCACCCTGATCTCCAGCACCATGATCTCCGCTGCCGGCCGTCCCATTCGTCTGAGCGTCTAAGCCAGCCACCAGCGCCATCGACAGTACTGCGGTCGTCACTCCTCCCCAGCGTAGACATTGTTTTCGTTTGGTCATGGTTTGTGACATCTGCTTAATCCGCTGAAGGTTTTTCAACGTGGTCGATCACGAGTACTACATCCGGCGCCTTGGCCGGTTCGATCTTGAGTCCGAGCTGTTGCTGAATCGCTGTATACAAGTTCGGCGGCGCATTGGGATTGTCGTTCGTGGGCGGCACCACGATATTCGCAGTACGGAACTGAGTGAACTGCGAGTCGTCCGGAGTCCACTTCAACTGGAAATCGTACCGGTCGGTAAGTCCGGTCTGATCCACCACCGGGCGGTCCATCACCGACGCCTGCATCCATGTGGCAAAGTCATTCATCGTCTGATTTCGTACGAAAAGGTCGCCGAGACCCCTGAAGCCGAACGCCTGCGGCGCGTTCGCGGGACCCGTGTTCTTTGTCATATTCGGCCGATCCTTGGCCACGGTGATGGCATATACGGAAAGCACCCTGGTTTCGGTGTGAGACTTTAACTGGAAGCGGTCAATGAGCAGTTTCTTGACTAGGATGCCCATCTGCTTCTGATTGGGCCGTCCCGGCGCGTCAGGTATTCCCTTGATGTCGTAGAGAACCGAGTTGGCCCAATCCGGCGCGCCCACAATCTGTTTGCTGTGGACTCCGTACGCAATGGCGAGCAGGTCGTTGAGGTTCGTATTCCTCGTTATAAACTCGTGGCCGTTGAAGCCGAAATTCTTGCCGCGCTGATCCGGCGGGCTCAGCTTGATGGTTGCCACTTCGAGCGATGGATCCGCATCGTCCGCCATGGGCGGAATCGGGGGCGGCGGTGGAGGAATTGTCCACGCGGTCTCCGGCGCAGCGCGTGTCAGCACCAGCGGCAACGGCTGGCCTTGGGTCCAGGTTCCGGAGATGGATTGCCCGTCCGCGCTGAGCTTGCCCTCGTAGCTGCCGCCGATCAGGTTGAGCACCATTTTAAAGGTCGAGCCATCGAGCGTGACCGAGTCCACGTTTATAGGCTGGCCGCCCTGATCGATGCTGTAGAAGGCTGCCCTGTAGCCGCCGCCATTGGCCTTGGTGATTTTCACCACCGTCCGCAGGTCCTGGCCGGCGTGCAGCGTACCCTGCCAGGTCCCCGAAATATCCGTGGCGGTGCTTTTTGCCGGGGACTGAGCCTGGCTCTCCGTTGCGTGTACTACCCCAACACAACGGGACTGCTCCGGCCAGCAATCCAACCGCGCTCAACAAAAGCTTTCTGCTGAAGTCGAGTTTACGCTCAGCACGTTTGGTCATGGTTTGAGCAGTCCTTTCCTGCGGTCAGCCCTTGTAACTCTCGCCCGCACAGATTGTATCTTTTGCTACGTTAACCGTTTCTTTCCTGTCATCTCCGCTAATTCGGCGAAGGCTTTTCTACGTGATCGATAACGAGGACGTCGACGGGAGCCTTGGTAGATTCCAATTTCAATCCGATCTGCTCCTGAATTGCGGTAAAGAGATCCGGCGGCGCGTCGGCATTGTCGACCGGCGGCGGTACTTGAATCCCACGGCCGCCGTACTGAGACTCATCGGGCGTCCATTTCAGCTCGAAATCAAACCTTCCCTTGAGCCCGGTCTGATCCACCACCGGCCGATCCAGGACGACCCTCTGCATCACGCCGGCAAGGTCCGCCATCGTAGCGTTCCTCGCGGGCAGCACCCCGGGTCCCCTAAACATCAGGCCGGGAAGGCCATTAGGATCCGCGCTTTTGGTCAACTTTGGTCCATCCTTCCCAACGACAAGGGCGTACACGGAGAGTTCTTGCTTGTCACGATGGAATGTGAGCTTGAAGCGATCCGCCAGCAGCTTCTGAAGCATCACCTCCGCCTGCTCCTGGTTTGGTTGACCTTCCACGTCCGGCACTCCGTCGATGTCGAACTTGTCGGTGCCAAACCACGCCGGTCCGCCTACGATCTGTTTTGCATGGAGGTCATAGACAATCGTGATCAGGTCATTCATATTCATGTTGATCGTGATCACGTGGCGCCCGCGAAGGGTGAAGGCCCTGCCCGGCTGGCTGGGATCGCTCGGCTTGATCGTGGCGACTTCAAACTCCGGGTTAGCATCTGCCGCCATCCGCTTGGGAGGCTCCGGAATCGCCCAGGCATCCTCCTCGGTGACGTGCTCCAGATTCAGCGCCTGCGTCTGGCCACTCCGCGTCCAGCTGCCCGCGATTGAATTGCCGTCAGGGTTCAGCGTTCCCACGTAGGTGACGTCCATCCCCTTGATCGAAAAGTTGACCGCCGATCCCGCAAGCGTGATCGAAGTGACCGCACTAGGCTGCCCACCCTGGTCGATGCTGTAGAGGACTGCTTTCCAGGCGCCGTCATCCGCCTTCGAGATCTTGATGACAGTCCGGAGTCCGCGCCCGGCCTGGAGGGTTCCCTGCCAGGTGCCCGAAATATCCTGGGCTGTGCTTTTTGCCGGGGACTGAGCCTGGCTTTGCGCTGCGTTGATTATGCCAAGCACGAGTGGCACGGCCACAATCAATGACCCAGCCACGCTCAACAAACGCTTTCGAATGAAATCCAGTTTGCGGGCAACACGTTTGATCATACACAATCCGGCTGGAACAATGATGATAAAGACGCTCAGAAGTGCCTATTAGACGCTCCTACTCTACGCTTGCGCTTCTTTTGCTACCCTGACCGTTCCTTTCCTTTCGTCTCCACTAATTCGGCGAAGGCTGCTCGACGTGATCGATGACGAGCATTCCCATCCTCATTTCAAAGAAGTCGTTCTTTGCGATACCTTGGCCTCGAAGATGTGGAAGTGCCCATTCATTGCCATGACGTCGAATCCATCGCCCGCGGTTAATTCGGCGAAGGCTTTTCTACGTGATCGATGACGATCACGTCCACCGGCTCCTTGTGCTCCTCGAGCTTCAATCCAAGCTGCTCCTCGACCGCCGTAAAGATCGATGGTCCCCTGTCTGCCGGCGGCGGCGCGGCGCCACCGTCCGGTGGTGGAGGTGGCAGGGGCGGGGCGCCCATCATTCGTCCGCCCATCATTCCTCCGCCGATATCGGACGCAAACTCGAGCGTGTAATCATACTTGCCGGTCAGGTGTGTCTTATCCACTACGGTGCTGCCCAACTGTTGTGAAAAGAATCCGGCAATCTGCTCCATCGTTGCCCCGCGCCCTTCCATCGTCATTCCCTGCGTGGACCTGCGCATCATCATGGCGCCCATCGGCGGTTTCCCGTTGGTTCCCGCACCAGCCTCGTCGGGCTTCGCTGGTTCGAGCTTGGGGCCGCCCTTGGCCACAACAAGGTCGTAAACCTGCATTTCCTTTGTTTCGTGGTGAAACTTCAGCCCGGCGCGGTCCTCAAACAGTGGAATAAGCATTGCCAATCGCTCCTTCCGCGTCAGATTCTCCAGCTTCGGTGCGTCCTCCGGATCGACTTTGGCCTCGATGTCGTAACGGTCGGACTTAACCCACGCCGGCTCGTCGAGGATGCAGTTGTCCGCCACTCCGAAAGCGCTGTCCAGGAGCATGGAGAGCGGAGCGCCGGTGATCGAGATGCCATCCGGAGTGAGCCTGAGGCCGACCCGCATCATCATGCCCTCGTCCTTGTGCGCCTTGATGGAGGCCACATCGAAAGCTGGTATTTGCGCCTGAGCACCATGATCTCCACTGCCGGCTGTCCCATTCGTCTGTGCGTCTAAGCCAGCCGCCAGCGCCATCGACAGTGCTGCGATCGTCACTCCTCCCAGGCCAAGCTTCCGTAGACATTGTTTTCGTTTGGTCATGGTTTGTGACACCTGCTTAATCCGCTGAAGGTTTTTCTACGTGATCGATAACGAGAACCTCCACTGGGCCTTTCTTCGATTCCAGTTTCAGCCCAAGCTGTTCTTGAACGGCGGTGAAGATTGAGGGCCCGGTGGAGTCGAGTCCAGGACCGCCGCCGGGCGCCGGCCCTGCCGTTGCACTCGACGAATCGGGATCAGGCGTCCACTTCAGTTGAATGTCGTAGTTGCCTTTTAATCCGGTCTGATCGAGGACAGTACGGCCCAGTTCATCTGACAGCAGCAACACGAACTGGTTCAAAGGAACACCCTGGCCCTCGAGGTCGCCGCGTCCCATGCGCATCAAGCCGCCTGGGCCGGAAGAACGGCCGTCGGGGGTTTTCAGTCCGTTGGCATAGGTATTATCGGGGGCAGCGGCGTGAAGTTTCGGGCCGTCCTTCGCCACAATCAGGGCATAGATGGGCAGCTCCTTCGTGGTGTGAGTTACCTTCAGGGCGAACCGGTCCGCAAGCAGCGACTGCAGCATCAATTTTAGTTTCGCGCTCCGCTCCTCCATCGAGAGCTTCGGTAGTTTCTCGGCCAGCGATTCCGGTTCCTTGCCCTCAACGTCGTATCGGTCAGAGTTGATCCATCCGGGCCCACCGCTGATTTGGAAATTCTTGACGTTATAGGCAAACGCGATGAATCGCTTCGCGGTAATGCCAGTGGCGGAGAATCTTCCCGGGTGGAACGCAACCCAGGTACGCAAGTCGCCGGAGGCGTTCGGCTTGATAGAGGCCACTTCAAACTCGGGTAATTTAGCCGCTTCATTGTTCTCTGGCGTCTGACTTTGCAGCGCATTCACCAATCCGAACGCAAGAGGCATGGCAACAGCCGTAACTGCCGCTGCGCCCAACAACAGCTTCCTGCCGAAGTCCATCTTTAGCGCCGCATGGCGGGCCATAATGCGGACGATACGCATCTTGAGATCGGCTCCCGTCACTCCCGAAACGCATTTGAGCGGCGACTCCACATAAAACCTGCATACATTGAGAATGCCCTCGGCATAAGCCTCGGCTTCGCCTCCTGCTTCGAGCACGGCCTCGTCGCAAGCCCGCTCGCGCTCCTCAATCAGCCGTGCGCCGATCCACCACACCGGCGGATAGAACCAGAAGAGCGTCTCCACAAATATGTGAATAGAAAACGTCAGGTTGTCGCGCCGCCGCACATGGCACAACTCGTGCGCAACAATCGCCTTCAACTGCTCCGGGGTGAGCCTCTCCAGAATCCCTTCCGGCAGCAGCAGCACCGGACGAGAGATTCCGAAGACGCCGGGCTCGATCAGCGCCGGTGAGCACAGCACGGGCACACCTGCTGCAAGCTCCAGCGGCCGCGCCACGCGCTTCGCGCTCCAGACCCTAAGCAACCCGCGCCCAAAACGAATCGCAACAACCAGCGCCCCGCAAATCCACACCGCCAGCAGCGCCATCGGCAACCAAGCCGAATGATGTGTCGGACTCGGCAAGCTCGTCGCATCAAAAAACTGCGTCTGCAAGAACGGCTGCGCAACCTGCTCCATCAGGTTCGCAAGTGCGGGCTGTGCGGCCATCGGCGCCGCGATCAGCGAGCGCAGCCACTCGCCCGCTGTCATCAGCAGCGAGAACGGAATCAGGAACTTTATTGACGCTACCAGCCAAAGCCAATAGCGAACCCGCGCTTGGTTCTTGCGCAGAGCCAGGGTCAGGAGCCAGGCCGCGGCCAAGAACGCAGTCGACTGCCAGAGGTGGTTGGCCATGGGTCGAGCGATTGCCGCCCATATTGCAGACAAGTATTGCGGGATCATGGCTTATCCTTTCTCTCCAGTTTCCGAAGCGCTTTCTCTGGCTTCCTTTTCGTCGTCGAGCGTCACTTCGCCGGGTTCTTCGTCGCGGCGTACTTCACGGCCACAATCGTCACATAGACGAGATGAATCAGAATCGTAACCGAGTAAGCCAGCACCAGATGCAGATGTCCAATGTCCATAGCTAACTCGCACCCCTGGCCAGTTCCTCCCCCACGTCGAGCAGGCGCAGCCCCTCGTCCTGCTCGCCCTTCTGTGCGCGATACTCCGACACATAGCGCATGCTCGCCACAAAAATGCCCCACATCAGCCAGCCCACCAGATTCCACCATACTGCCGGCATCAGGCTCGGCGCGACGCTGTTCCCGTCAGGGCCGAAGAAGACCGGCGCCGGATGCTGCGTCCGCCACCAGCGCGTGGAGAAATAGACCAGCGGCACATCGAGATAGCCGAAGATAGCCATGACCGCTGCCAGCGTCCGCACCTGCGGACCGGCAGCAAAGCGCCGCAGCAGCAGGTAGGCCACGTAGATGAGCCACAGCACCAGTGTCGAGGTCAGGCGCGCATCCCAGGTCCACCAGATACCCCACACTGCACGGGCCCACAGCGACCCAGTGCACAGCCCGATTAGGCAGAAGACCACACCCATTTCCGCTGAGGCCACAGCGAGCGAGTCCGCCTTCATCGCCAGTTCATGGTTCCGGTTGCGAAGTACCAGGTACGCGAGCGAGCACACCAAGTTGATTGCAAAGAACAACCCCATCCCCACCCACGACGGAACATGGTAGTAGAGGATTCGCCCCACATCGCCCTGCGCCGCGTCCGGCGGAACCACAAACAGCGCCACGTGAAAACCTTCTGACAGCACGCCCAGCGTCACCAGTAACCATAACCATCGCCACCACTTCATATCGTTTGTCCTTTGTCGATCGGCGCCTGTAGTTAATTCTCCGAAGGCTTTTCTACGTGGTCGATCACGAGCACTGTATCCGGCGCCTTGGCCGGTTCGATCTTGAGTCCCAGCTGTTGCTGAATCGCTGTGTACAAAGTAGGCGGCGCATTGGGATACTCGTTCGTGGATGGCACCACGATGTTGGCAGTACGAAGCTGAGGGAACTGCGAGTCGTCCGGAGTCCACTTCAACTGGAAATCGTACCGGCCGGTAAGCCCGGTCTGATCCAAAACCGGACGGTCCATCACGGACATCTGCATCCATGCGGCAAAGTCATTCATCGTCTGGTTACGTACGTTAAGGTCGCCGAGAGCCGCGAAGCTGAACCTCATCGCCACGTGCGGGGGACCCGTGTCCTTTGTCATCTTCGGCCCATCCTTGGCCAAGGTGATGGCATATACGGAAAGCACCCTGGTTTCGGAGTGAGACTTTAACTGGAAGCGGTCAACCAGCAGTTTCTTGACAAGGATGCCCATCTGCTTCTGATTGGGCCGTCCCGGCGCGTCAGGTATTCCCGTGATCTTGTAGAGAACCGAGTTGGCCCAATCCGGCGCGCCCACAATCTGTTTGCTGTGGACCCCATAGGCAATGGCGAGCAGGTCGTTGAGGCTCGTGTTGTACGTTATAAATTCGTGGCCGTTGAAGCCAAATCCCTTGCGCCTCTCATCCGGCGGGCTCAGCTTGATGGCCGCCACTTCGAGCGATGGATCCGCGTTGTCCGCCATGGGCGCAATCGGGGGCGGCGGCGGAGGAATTGTCCACGCGGTCTCCGGCGTTGCGCGTGTCAGCACGAACGAGGGCGTCGTCGTCCCCTGGCTCCATTCGCCGTCGATCGTCTTGCTGTCGCCACTCAGCTTGCCCTCGTAGCTCGCGCCGATCAGGTCGATCTTCATTTTCAAGGCCGATCCCTCGAGCGTGATCGAAGTAACTGGAATCGGCTGCCCGCCCTGGTCGATGCTGTAGAAGACTGCTTTCCAGATGCCGCCGTCCGCCTCCGAGATCTTGATGACGATCCGCAGGTCGCGGCCGTCGCGCAGCGTCCCCTGCCAGGTCCCCGCAATGCCCTGGGCTGTATCGTTTGCTGGGGCCTGAGCCCAGCTTTGTGCTGCATGTACCAGCCCAAAGACGATCGGGACGGTGATGGCCATCAATCCAGCCGCAGTGAGCAATAGCTTCCGGCTGAAATTCAGTTTGCGGGCAACATGCCCGCTCATGATGCGGACGATGCGCTGCTTGAGATCGGCGCCTGTCACTCCCGATACGCAAGCGAGAGGCGATCCTACACAGAATTGGCAGGTCTTCAGAATGCCTTCGGCATAGGCCTGAGCTTGGTTGCCCAGACGCAAGACTTCTTCATCGCAGGCGCGCTCGCGCTCCTCGACCAGCCGTGTTCCCACCCACCAGACCAGGGGGTGAAACCAGAAGACGGCTTCCACGATCATGTGGATCGCAGCCGCCAGATTGTCGCGGCGTCGCACATGCCAGACCTCGTGCGCGAGGATGGCCTTCAAGTGCGCATCGTCCAGGCGTTCCGAGAATCCCGACGGCCATAGCAAAACCGGGTGCAAATTACCAAAGATGCCTGGCTCCAGTGAATCCCGCGACAACAAAAACGGGATTGGTTTCCGTATGCCCGACATCTGCTCCAGTTGGCGCAGCGCATCCACTTCGCGCCCTTGTGAGATCGGGGACGCGCTCCGCATTGCCGCAGAAATTCGCCGCCAGCGCAGCCACCATAGGCCGAGGACTGCGGCAAAACCGCACAGCCACACCACTGCGAGGAAGGCTGGGAGCAGATGAATCAAGCTCCGATGAGCTGTCGATTGAGCAACCGGGGAAATCAGGGATGCCGTCGGCAGCATGAAAGGCAGGTTGACCGCCTGCATCGCGAAGTACAAATTAGGTTGGATTTGCACCGTAGCGCTGGGCTTGGCCAGATGGCTGCCGAGGCTGATCAAGAGCGTGAAGGGAATCAGGAACTTTAATGACGCCGCAAACCATAGCCAATAGCGAACCCGCGCTTGATTCTTGCGCAGAGCCAGCGTCAGGAGCGTGGCCGCGGCCAAGAACACCGTCGACTGCCAGAGGTGGTTGGCTGCCGCCGGCCCAACGAGTGTGCCTATTGAAGAGAAGAATGTAGGAATCATCCTCGTCGTCTCCACTAATTTGGGGAAGGCTTCTCTGCGTGATCGATAACGATTACATCTACGGGAGCTTTGGTGGATTCCAGCTTCAATCCAAGCTGCTCCTGAATCGCGGTAAAGAGATCAGGCGGCGCGTCGGCGCTCTCGGCTGCCGGAGCTTTGTAGCCGCCCATGACCGCAAACTGGGTTTCGTCGGGTGTCCATTTCAGAACGAAGTCAAATCTCCCCTTGAGTCCTGTCTGATCCACCACCGGGCGGTCCATCACCGACACTTGCATCGGCTTGGCAAAGTCCGCCATCGTCGCATTCGTTACGGCTATCACCCCGAGTCCCCTGAAACGAAAGATGGTTGGGCCGTTTGGATCGGCATCGCTCTTGGTGAGCTTTGGTCCATCTTTGCCGACGACAAGGGCGTACACCGAAAGCTCTCGCTTGTCGTGGTGAAATCCGAGCTTGAAGCGATCCGCTAGCAGCTTCTGCAGCATCACCTTCCACTGCTTAAAGCTAGGCTGACCCTCCCCGTCGGGTTCCACGAGAAGATCGTACTTATCCGAATCGGCCCAGGCCGGTGCGCCTATGATCTCTTTAGGTTGAATCCCGTAGGTATAGCCGATGAGGCTATCGAGAGAGGTGCTCACCGTAGAAAACCGACGCCCTTGAAACATAAAGCCCGCGACTTGGGATCCAGGTTTGCTCGGCTTGATCGTGGCGACTTCGACTGACGGGTCCGCATCCGCAGCCATCGGCTTCGGCGGTGGAGGAATTGTCCACGCGGTCTCCGGCGTTGCGCGTGTCAGCACGAGCGAGAGCGGCGTCGGCCCCTGGCTCCATTCGCCGTCGATCGTCTTGCCATCGCTACTCAGCTTGCCCTCGTAGCTGGCGCTGATCTCTAAAAACGAGACCTTAACCGCCGACCCTTGCAAGGTGACCGTGTTGGCGGGAACGCCTGGCCCTTCCTGATCGATGTTGTAAAGGACTGCTTTCCAAGCGCCGCCATCCGCCTTCGTGATCTTCACCACCATGCGTTGGTCGCGGTCGGCCCCGTGCACCGTCCCCTGCCATGTCCCGGCAATGCTCTGGGCTGCCTTGTCCGTCGAAGACTGGCCCCAGCTTTGTGCTGCACGTACCAGCCCAAATACGATCGGGACGGTGATGGCCATCAATCCAGCCGCAGTGAGCAAGAGCTTCCGGCTGAAATTCAGTTTGCGGGCGACATGCTCGCTCATGATGCGAACGATTCGCCGTTTGAGATCGGCGCCTGTCACTCCAGAAACGCATTTGAGCGGCGACTCCACATAAAACTTGCACACATTGAGAATGCCCTCGGCATAATCCTGCGCGCCTTCGCCCGCCAGAAGAACTGCCTCGTCGCATGCGATCTCACGCTCCTCAATCAGCCGCGCGCCGATCCACCACACGGGCGGATAGAACCAGAACAGAGTCTCCACCACCATGTGAACAGCAAAGGTCAAATTGTCGCGCCGCCGCAGATGGCACATCTCATGCGCGAGGATGGCGCTCAATTGAGCTTCTGTCAGGCGGTCTGTAATGCCTTCGGGGAGCAAAAGAACGGGTCGAAAGATACCGAAAGCGCCCGGTTCCAGCAAGGATGGCGAGGACAGAACGGTCAGGTCCGCGACCATGGTCATATAGGACGCTTCACGCACTGCCGCACGAATCGTCCGCCACCTGCGCCACCAGGAGAAAGCTACGATCAAAGAACTGCACGCCCATACGCTCAGGAGGATCATTGGCAGAAGGCCACCATCGTGCGCAGCAGAAGGCGCGGCCACCGTTGACGCAATGTCAGTCGCGGATAACGTCTGCGAGAACGGCTGCGTCATCTGCTCCATCACGGCCGAGACAACTGGCGCGGTCATGGGGGCGGCGGTCATCGGCCGAAGATATCCGCCGAGCGCAAGCAGCAGGGAGAAGGGAACGAGGAATTTGAGAGAAGCTGCAAACCATAGCCAATAGCGAACCTGCGCTCGATTCTTCCGCAGGGGCAGCGTCAGAATTGCGGCCGCGATCGCAAAGAGCGTGGATTGCCAGAGATGATTTCCAACTGGCGCAAGAAAATCGAGGATCATGGCTTATCCTTTCTCTCCAGCTTACGAAGCGCTTTCTCGGCTTCCTTTATGTCGTCGAGCGTCAGTTTTCCGGATTCGATCAGGTGCGCCATCACGGGCTGCGAACGTCCGCCGAAGAGCGCCAACAGGTCGTCCACCAGCCTGCGCTGCGCGGCATTGCGGGAAACCGCAGCTGCGAAGATGTGGAAGTTGCCGACTTTTTTGACTCGGCGGACGACTTCTTTCGCTTCTAGCCGATAAACAGTGGTCTGGATCGTCGTGTAGGCTGGTCTGCCTTTTGCCGGAAAGGCTTCCTGAATCTTACGGATGGAGGACTCGCCCTGGCTCCAAAGCGTTTCCATGATCTCGAGCTCGAGCTTTGTCAATCTGGGTCCGGCCATTTCTCGCTGCTCTCCTGTTCATCTACTACAATGATGTGTGATGCTACTACGGCTATGTGATGAATGGCAACAAAGCCTTTGCAACTCAAATTTTGGTTGGCAGGGAGGGGCGTTCTGATTGGTGCGTCGACCGCTCGAAACCGCAGATCCCTCGACTTCGCTCGGGATGACAAATCCCGTTGGGGGTCCCTGATTGTGCCGGTGCATTCTGCAAGGGCTGTACCTCAGGGGGTAAACGCCGGGGTTAAAACCCCGGCCTACCAGCCCGCGTTGGTGTTGCTGAACTTATGTGTCGGGGCTAAAGTGTCCGCGTGAGAACGCGGTTGGTCCTGTGGAGCGGCGGTCTTGTTTTGAGTTTTGCCCAGCAGGGGTAAGGATTTTGCTTCAGGCGGCGCGCATGGCGTGCAGCCGGGTAATGTTGTAGGCCATGGTGGTCAGGGTGAATTCGTTTGCGACGCGATTCAATCCGCGGGTACGAAATTGGCGCATTCCACGTTGTTGTTTGAGGACTCCGAAGACCGGTTCGACGATGGCCTTGCGCCGTGCATATGCAGCCTGCCCGGCCGGGCTGCGCAATTTGGCGCGCATGCGGCGATGGGCCGGGGCACAGGCCCGGGTGCGGCAGCGCGTGCCCAGATTCAGAGCGCGCGCCATATTCGAGTCCGGTAGGTAAGCGGCGATGTTGCGCTGTTCCAGCTGCTGGAGGTTGCTGATTGAGAAGAACCCGCTGTCGGCCAGAGCCGCGCCTGGCGGGGCGCCGCATCGCTGCTCGACCTGGTCCAGCATGGGCTGGAGCGACGCGTTATCGGTCGCGTTCTGCGTCACCCGCTGGGCCACGATCAGATGATCGTCCGAGACGGCGATCTCGGCCGAGTAGCCAAGAGCGAACTGGCCGCCGCGCTGGCGCAGAAAGCGCGCATTCTCGTCGGTGCGCGACAGCTTCTTCAGGCCGCTTTTCTTCAATCGCTGCAGGCGCCGTGGCATCTCGGCCAGGGCTTGGTTAAGCTCCGTGATGGCCACCTCCAGCCCGCCTGGCTCCTGGTCATCGCGGTCGGCCGGTTTTTGCCAGGCGCGCACCTGGCAGCGCAACCGCGCACGCGTATCGCGCAGCGCCTGCTCGCTGTCCACACGGTCCCGGCTGGCGTTGGCCGCGATGCGTGTCGAATCGATCGCCACCCGACCTAGCTTCACCATGCCCTGCGACTGCGCCCACTCCAGCACCTGCGTAAAGGCGTCGTTCAGCGCGTGACTGTGGCGGCGGCGGAACGCGCTCAGGGCCCGGTTGTCCACCCGCTCGCCGGCGGCCAGATAGCGAAACGCAAGATCCTCCACCAGACGACGCGCCACCTGCCGCGCGCTGGTGATGCCCAGTGCGTACGCGTAGAGCCACACTCCCAGCATCAGCTGGGGCCCATACAACTCCCCGCCTTCTTCGCTGTAGCTCTGCTCAAACACGCTCATATCCAGCCGCTCAATCACCTCGCGAACGAAAAAGCACAGGTGCTTCTCACCCAACTCATCCCGCACGCTCGGCGGCAGTAGATATGCCTGATCCGGACTGTAAACCTTGAATCGCGACATGCCTCTCTTGTCGCCCAACTCCGCAGTGGATTACAAGTACCTCTCGGCGTTCTCACGCGGACACTAAAGCCCCGACCTACCAGCCCAAGGAGTTACTCTTCTGACGGAAGAGGTTTTTCGCGGGTTAGGCCTGTTTTGCCGTTCCATTCTGTTCTTGATTGACCTCTGGAGGCCGTTTCGGCATTTCGCCTGCGCGGATCGTTCCACGGTCCATCCCCCCGGTATCGATAAAACGTGAAGAGCATACCTCAGGGGCTGAAGCCCGCGTTTGTGGATCTTCAGGATGGCAGGGCTAAAGCCCTGCCCTACCAGAGCGGGTAGGTTGGGGTTTTAACCCCGACATCGAATCATGCCTCACATTTGGGCTTTAGCCCCTGAGGCAGACTCTGGCTTTGCTCGTGGTTCGAGGTGTGCCGGCATTCCATCCAACCGGTCTCGATAATTGGTGTGCACGTAGGGATAATCCCTCAAATGCTTCCGGTCAGGATTCGTCGCAATGTAGGCCAACTGATTGCTGAAGTCCTCCGAATCCCGAATTCGATGTTCGTGAAATCCTTGTTGCCAGACTTCTCCGGAAAATTGCTTCCTCACCGCAAAGGAAAATCCTCCTTTTATCAATTGCGCAGACCGTTCCACGGTTTGTCCGCTCCCCGGTGTCAACAGCACATGAAGATGTTCGGGCATAACGGCAAACCCGTGAACAAGGAAGCGGTCTTGCTCCCTATATCGGAAAATCACTTCAACCAAAAGTTCTGCGTTTGCGGTGCGAAGAAAGATCGATCTTCGTTGGAAGGTGATCGTGGTGATGGAATAGGTGTGAATCGGAGAGCCCTTTCGTATTTGTCCAGAAAAAGGATATCTCAGGGGGTAAACGCCGGGGTAAATCACCGACCTACCAGCCCATCCCTACGAGCCCGTCCCTTCCAAACCCTGCTACATTGTCCGGACCGTTTCTAGTAGACTCCATTTGTTATGAAGCTGAGCGGTTGTGGCACTGCACTGGTAACGCCTTTTCGCGGCGACGGAAGCCTGGACGAAGAAGGTTTGCGCACGCTGGTCGATTGGCAGATCGAAAGCGGTATCCGTTTTCTGGTCGCATGCGGTACGACCGCTGAAACACCCACGCTCAGTGATGAGGAATGGCTGCGCGTTCTCGGTATCGTGGCCGGCGCCGCCAAGCGTCGCGTTCCCGTGTTGGCCGGCTGCACGCACAATGCAACGCGCGAGGCGGTCGCCCGGGCCAGGCGGGCGGAGGCTGTCGGGGGCATCGATGGGATCCTCACCGCCAACCCCTACTACAACAAGCCCACGCAAGAAGGGCAGTACCGGCACTTTCACGCGATCGCGGAGGCTGTGCAATGCCCGGTGGTGCTTTACAACATTCCGGGACGCACAGGCGCCAATTTGGAGCCGGCGACGGTAGTGCGGCTTGCCAAGGAATTCCCAAATATCCAAGGCGTGAAGGAATCGAGCGGCAACCTGCAACAGATCGCAGAGCTGATCTATTCGCTGCCCAACGACTTTACGGTTCTCTCCGGGGACGATGGAATCGGGCTGCCGGTAATCGCGCTTGGCGGAGCGGGTTTGGTCTCCGTCGCGTCGAATGAGATTCCGGCAGAGATGTCGCGCATGATCGACGCGGCGATCGATGGAGATTGGCAAACAGCGCGGAGCCTGAACCGGCAGTATTTCGGGTTGATGACGGCTAATTTTTGGGAGTCGAGTCCCGGTCCGGTGAAGTGCGTCATGGCAATGCTGGGACTTCTCGAGGAGAACTACCGCTTGCCTATGGTGCCCGTAACCGGGCAGACACGCGCCCGGCTCGCACAGTTGGTGAAGGAGCTAGGCTTGCCGGTGAAAAAAAGCCTCGCAGCCAAGTGAAAACCTGTCCTTAAAAGAGATCCCAAAGAGAAATCCTGAAGAAAGAAGAAACGATGAGTGAGCAAGCGCCTCTGCACTAGAGGATAGAACGATACTTTGCCGCCGGAGCCGACGCGGCCGGCCAAGCCGGCGCCATGGAGGCTTTTCTCGAGCTCCGCTCCGCGCTGAGCGCAGGGCAGTGTGCGGTCGGCCGAGCCCGATGCTGAATCCCCGCTCGGCTGGCGGGTGAACGCCTGGGTCAAGCAAGGCATTCTCCTAGGCTTTCGCTTGGGCGCGCTCACCGAAATGGGCGGCATTGCCTTTTCATTTATCGACAAAAGCACCTACCCCGCGCGGCGCTTTGCAGTCGCGGATGGGGTGCGGATGGTGCCGGGCGGCTCATCTGTCCGGGAGGGCGCGTATCTGGCCAAGGGCGTAGTGTGCATGCCCCCGATGTATGTGAATGCGGGCGCGTATGTGGACGAAGGGACCATGGTCGATTCGCACGCCCTGGTAGGCAGTTGCGCGCAGATCGGCAAGCGCGTCCATCTGAGCGCGGCGGCACAGATCGGCGGAGTTCTCGAGCCCATCAATATGGCGCCCGTCATTATCGAAGACGATGTGCTGGTAGGCGGCAACACGGGCGTCTACGAAGGCACGCTGGTGCGCCGCCGGGCGGTGATCGCGGCCGGGACCATTCTGACTCGCGGGACGCCAGTCTATGACATCGTGCGCGGCCAGGTCTTGAAGGCCTCCGGCAGCCAGCCGCTGATCATCCCCGAAGGCGCGGTAGTTGTGCCGGGATCGAGAAGCATCAAGCGGGGCGCCGCCGGGCAGGATTACGCGGCCGACTGGGGGATCAGTCTCTATACTCCGGTGATCGTCAAGTATCGCGACGAGAAGACGGAGATCAGCTCCGCGCTCGAGGAACTGCTGCGCTAGGTGCTGCGCGCACGGCGACACACTGCTGCGCGTATGCCCGTGCGGCCAGCACTACGTGGTACGATCAGAGGTTGATGACACAGAATAAATTGCAAATCATCCCGCTTGGCGGGTTGGGCGAGTTCGGAATGAACTGCCTGGCATTGCGATGGCGGGATGACATCATCGTCATCGATGCCGGACTGATGTTCCCCGAGACAGAGTTGTTAGGGGTAGACGTCGTTGTCCCCGACATCACGTATCTGACGGAGAACCGCGAGCATGTGCGGGCCATCATTTTGACGCATGGCCATGAAGACCACATTGGCGGTCTGCCATGGATTTTGAGCGAGTTGAACGTGCCCGTCTACGGTACGGAGTTCACGCTGGCCTATGTCGAAGGCAAGCTCGAAGAGCATAAGCTGCTCGACGAAGCAGAGCTGATCGAGATCACCCCGCGGCGCAAGTTTCAGCTCGGGGCATTCACCGTGGAGCCGATTCGGGTCACGCACAGTCTGGTCGACTGTGTCGCCTTGGCGATTGAAACTCCCGTGGGGGTCGTCGTGCATACCGGCGACTTCAAGATCGATCTCTCGCCGCCGGATAACAAGCCCTTCGACCTGCACACGTTTGCCGAGTATGGCAAGCGCGGCGTGCTGGCTCTGCTGCAGGATTCGACCAACGTGGATCGCCCCGGATATACGCCCAGCGAGTGGGCGGTGCGGCCGCGTCTGGACGAGATCTTTTCCCGCACCAAAAAGAAGCTCTTCTTCAGCTGCTTCTCCTCTTCGATCTATCGCATCGGGATGGCTCTCGAAATGGCGCAGACGCACCACCGCAAGGTGGCGATCGTCGGGCGATCGATGGTCGAATCCTCTGAGATCGCGCAGGACCTGGGGTATCTGAATGTGCCGGAGGGCTTGCTGATTCACCCCGGCCAGATTCGCGATTATGCTCCGGAAGAAGTGTTGGTGCTCATTAGCGGAACCCAGGGTGAGCCGATGTCGGCGCTCTCGCGGGCGGCGGTGGACAACCATAAGCACGCGAAGATCGAGCGCGGCGACACGGTGGTGCTCAGCTCGCGCGTCATCCCCGGCAATGAAAAGAGCATTTACCGGGTGATCGATCACCTGTGCCGGC
Source organism: uncultured Acidobacteriaceae bacterium (assembly GCA_963746665.1). GTDB lineage: Bacteria > Acidobacteriota > Terriglobia > Terriglobales > Acidobacteriaceae > PALSA-350. Next base: position 103,055 of record CAVVBW010000006.1, read on the forward strand.
GCGAGGCCAACGTGATCTACGACGATGGCGCCTCCGGTTTGATCCACGTGAGCGGGCACGGCAGCCAGGAAGAGCTCCGGCTGATGATCAACCTGCTGCGGCCCAAGTTTTTCATTCCTCTGCACGGCGACTATCGCCACCTGCAAAAGAGCGCCGAATTGGCATTCGGCTGCGGGGTGGTAGACCGCGCCGTGTTGCTCGAGGATGGGGATGTTCTCGAGGTGGATGCCACTTCGGCGGAGAAAACCGGCAAAGTGGCGACGGGCCGGGTATGCATCGATTCCGGCTCGACCGCGGATGTAGTTGAAGATCTGGTCATCCGGGACCGCAAGCATCTGAGCGAAGACGGCATTGTGCTCACCATCATCACCATCAACAAGCGCACCGGCAAGGTGGAGCATGCGCCCGAGGTGGTCACGCGCGGTTTTGTCGGCGGTGAGATCGCGCTCAGCGATCAGGCGCGGGAGATCGTGAACCGAACGCTCGAGGGATCGTCCGCCGAGGAAAAGGCCGACTACGGCGTCATGAAGGAAAAAATCCGCATCGACCTTAAGCGCTATATCCAGAAAAACACTTCCCGCAGGCCGCTGATTATGCCGGTCATTCTGGAGATCTAAAATTGGAGGGCTCCGCGGTGAAGCCGCTCTCGCCCTCTTGCTTTGCTCGCGCCTTGCCAGCGCTCGCTCCGCAATTCACCCCTTCATTGCAGGGCTCCGCGGTGAAGCAGGGGTGGTTGCTGGCGCGCCGGTGATCCGGGGTATTGAACGGAAAGCGAGGGACTCAGCAGCAATGGAATCCCACCCTTGACTTCGTCAAGGAAGGGGCACCCAAGGACCGTGACCGGGACAAAGACGAAACCGCAGATCCCTCGACTTCGCTCGGGATGACAAGTTTGGGTGTGAATTGCGGCGTGGGTGAATTGCAGGTGAGCCCCTGAACCGGGCTCACTTGCAAGAGGGCGAGAGCAGTAGTACCGCGAAGCCTGAAATAGATGAGGGCGAAGCGTTAGCGCGGGCCCCGAAATGGAAGTAACGGGTGAATTGCTGGTGAGCCCCTCAAACCGGGCTCACCAGCAAGAGGGCGAGAGCGGCTTCACCGCGAAGCCCTGGAATAGAAGAGGGCAAAGCGCTTTAGCGCGGGCCCTGTAATAGATGAATATGAGCCTGATCACGATCGAGGAGCTGCGCGAGGCACAGGAACGGCTTCGCGGCGTCGCCCTCCGCACACCACTCATCCCGATGGAAGTACTCGCGGAGCGGGGCAGTCTGTGGCTGAAACCCGAATGCCTGCAACCCATCGGCAGCTTCAAATTGCGCGGCGCCTACAACAAAACAGCGCAGTTGCCGGTGGAAGAGCGCGCCCGCGGCGTGGTTACCTTTTCCAGCGGAAATCATGGTCAGGGTGTCGCGTATGCGGCGCGAGCCATGGGCATCAAGGCCGTAGTCGTTATGCCCTCGAACGCACCCGAGATCAAGAGGAAAGCCATCGCGGCGTTGGGGGCGGAAATCGTCATTGTCGGGCCCGTCAGCACCGAGCGCAAGGCCAAGGCCGAGGAGCTGGCCGCAGCTTTTGGGTATGTCATGATTCCTCCCTACGACGATCGCGCCATCATTGCCGGGCAGGGAACCTGCGGTTTGGAAATTCTGGAGGAGATGCCGGAAGTTGGCTTGGTCCTGGTTCCCGTTGGTGGCGGTGGACTTTTGAGCGGCATCGCCGCGGCGGTCAAGTTGTCGCGGCCCGAAGTTCAGGTCTTCGGCGTCGAGCCTGAGTTGGCTGCGGATGCGGCCGAGAGCATGAAGGCCGGAAAACTAGTGACCCTAAACCGCGGTCAAGCGGGGAGCGGTCCAACAACCGAGACAATCGCGGATGGCCTGCGAGCGCAGAGCTTGGGAGTTTTGAACTTTGCCCATTTTGAGGCCTACGTCGACGGCATTGTGACAGTCACCGAGCCGGAGATCCGCGAGGCCATGCGCAGAACGATCTTTGCGACGCGCCTGGTTCCTGAGCCAAGCGGCGTGGTCACTGTGGCCGCGGCTCTCTTCCACGGCGCAGAGCTGCCTCGCCGCCCGCGAACGGTCGCGGTGATGAGCGGCGGCAACGTTGAGCCCGAGCTGCTCTCGGCGGTCCTTCAAGAGGACCTCTGAGGCGTATTCTGGTGGCTATGAAGAACAGCCTCAAGTTATGACGAGGTTCAGGATGCGCAATCGACTGCTTTGTTCTTGCCTTCTCGCGGCTTGCGCGGCCGCCGTTGCGGTAGCGCAGCAGCAGCGTGCTCCCAACAACAGCCCCAAGGCCACGGTCATTGACAACACAACTCTTTACGCAGCGGCCGACACCAGCTCTTCTCACATGGCTGAGATCAAGGCGGGGCGGGAGATGGTCATCGTCGACCACAACGGACCATGGCTGCGGGTTTTCGCGAATACCGATGCGGAGACCTCCCATGCGCAGGATGCTCCGGTCTTTGGATCGGAGGCGGCAGCCACGCCCATCTCCGGATGGATGGAGGCAAAGAGGGTGGTCAGCGCGGAGACGCCCAAGGGCGACCTGATTCTATTCGGCGTGGCGGCCGGCGATGAGATTCTGGCCAGTCAACCCCATGCTCCGTCCGGGGCCGCTCAAGCGGCGCGGCTTCTATATCAGCGCGCGGCCGACCTCTTTCCCCAATCGCCGGTGGCTCCTGAAGCCGCGTGGCGCAGCGCGGACATCCGGTGGCAACTCGAGAAAGCGGATGCCTTTTCATTGCCTTCCGCGCATGAAAAGGATTCCTACCTGCGGGAACAGATTGACGAGACCGGGATGAGAAAGATCGAGAAGATGTATCCCCGTTCCAAATGGTCGGATCTGGCTGCATGGGACATGCTGGATAACAAAATCTGCGGCGATTGGCAGGGATCTACGCAGTGCCCGGAGAAAGAAGCCGAGATGTATGAGAAATATGCACAGGAGCATCCCGACTCATCCAAGACCCCGCAGGCACTCTATGAGGCGGTCTATCGGCAGTGCGTCCTGAACGACATGTATACCGCCAACGGAGACGATAAGAAGGCGCAGGAGGCCAAAGCCCGAGCAGTTGCCATAGCGAATACCATCGAAAGCAAATACGTGGAGTCGGACTATGCGGCGCGAACCGCCGGTCTGATATACAAGTTGCAGGCTTCAATCCCAATCTACGGCGCGAATCAGTAGTAGGTTCGGCAGCCGGAGGAAACTTGAACGACTACATTCTTTCGGTATTGCTGGGCATGGTCGAAGGGCTCACGGAATTTTTGCCGGTCAGCTCGACGGCTCACCTTAGATTGGTGGAAGCCTTGCTGCGCGTCAATCTGGCCGATCCCTACTGGAAGATGTACACGATTGTGATCCAGTTGGGCGCGATTCTGGCCTTGCTGCTCTTGTTTACCGGGCGTCTCATCGAGTTCTTCCGTACCTTTCCCCATGGCGAGTCGGGAGATCGCACGATCTTTACCCATCCCCTGACGCTGACTCTGCTGGCCTTTGTCGTGACCGCGATCCCGTCGTTTCTGCTCACCAAGGTGATTGGCCAGCATCTCGAGAGCCTGCATTTGATGGCCATGGCGTTGTTGATCGGCGGCATCGTGATGTGGGCCGTGGATGCCTGGAGCGTGCGCCGGGATCTCAAGACGACGGATGTGGAGCAGATGACACCCCTCCAGGCCATCTGGATCGGTCTCTGGCAGGTAACATCGGCTGTATTTCCCGGTGTCTCGCGGTCGATGTCGACCATCGCCGCTGGACAGGCTGCAGACATGACCCGGCCGGCTGCGCTCGAATTCAGTTTCCTGGTATCGATTCCGGTGATGGTCGCGGCGACGGGCTATGAACTTCTAAAGACGATTCATCCCGGGTAAACTGCCGGGGGGCGATGCCATCACGCCTCTGGTCATAGACACGCATGGCTGGATCGTGTTGGCCATCGGGCTCGCGGTTTCTTTCCTCGTGGCATTGGGAGTGGTGGAATGGTTCCTGCTATGGGTCCGCCGCCACGGTTTCGTCATCTTCGCCGTCTACCGGGTCATCTTAGGGTCACTGCTGCTGGTGTTTGGCGCCCGTTTCATGGGCGCCTAGAGCCTCTAAAAAAACCTGAGCATCCCTCGCGTGCTCTACAGCTATCTAACAAGGTAGGCGGCATCGCACTGATGGCCGCCACGATGTTCCTTGCTGCCGCGAGAAGTTCCGCTTGAGCAGCGACGAATAGCAGCTGCCTGAGTTGCATAGCTGCGCCCTCCGGGTGCCCTCCTTCCCAGACCGGTCACAATATGCAACTGACAGCAAAGAATAGGAGAGTAATGATATGTCAACGCAATACATGGACTCAGTCTTGGTGAACCGGAAATTCGGATGGCCGGGAATTTTTTCAGGCACATTCCTTTTCCTGGCAATTGAAGCTACGTTTGGCGTGTTGGGAGCCGCCATCTTCGCTGCAGCGGCAAATGCTCCTTCGACTGCAGCGAGCCCTAACGCCGGCGTCGGCGCCGGGATCTGGATGGTGGTGCTTACCATCATTGCTCTCTATTTCGGCGGCAAGCTTGCGAGCACATACTCCGCTACGGGAACCCGTATCGCAGGTATGTATGCCGGACTGGTCACCTATGGTGTATCCATCTTCGCGGCGTTTCTTATCGCGGCCATGGCGTCTTTCGCGTCCGGGCCTGCCAGCGCACATGCGGGCATTTTGGGCGCAGCGTCAGCGACGAACTCCATTATCCCTGTTGGATACTGGCTCTTCGCCGCCATGATTCTCGGAATGGCCTCGGCAGCGTTCGGCGGCATTCATGGTGCAATGACGAGCGGAATAAGAAAGATGGAGCAGCGGGCCACGACTGAGACCAAGCGGGTTGCATAAACCCTGCGTGAGCGTTCCGGGATCTTGGCAGGAATGGTCGAGGCAGGAACGGTCGAGCGCGGTGTCGTATGCGGAATCCCAGCCTTGTGCGTAAAGGTTGGGATTCCGTCCTGTTAGTAAGCTTGCAGTTGCTCCAGTGGAAGGCCTATCTCAAAGCAGGTCTGGCCCGCTTCCGATCGTACGTTGACATAGCCGCGGTGCACGCGAACGATCCGGCTTACCGTATCGAGGCCGAGTCCCAGGCCCGAGCCGGGGGCCTTGGTGGTAAAGAAGGGCTCAAAGATACGTGCTTGCAACTCCTTGGGAATGCCGGGCCCATTGTCGCAGACCTCGATCACCATCAGATCTCCCGCCACGCGGACCCGCAGTTGTATCTGGCCCCGATCGTCGATCGCATCCAAGGCATTCTCAATCAGAGCGGTCCATACCTGGCTCAGCTCGCTCCCATACGCATTTACCAAAGGCAAGTTGGGTTCATAGTCGCGGATGACTTCGACTTCCTCAAGCCGCGAGGCAACCATGGCTAGAGTGTTTTCCAGGCTTTGGGGGATGTCCACGTCCTGGATCGGCGACTGATCCATGAAGGAATAGTCCTTGATCGCGCTGATCAGGTCGAAGATGCGTGCGGTGGAGTTGAGCATGGCGTCGGCGATGCGTTCGGCTCGCAGCGACGAGGCAAATTGCGAGAGCACGACAGAGATGGCTTCGCCGCTCAGTAAGCCGCGGAGTTGATCCAATTGCTTGGGGGTAACTCCGTATTCCGCGAGCTCAGGCGTGACGTGCCACGCCTCTTCGATACCTTGCCGGCGAAGCCATTCGAGAATCTTGTCTTCGCGGGGCGCCTGCTCGGTTTCGCGCAGCGATCCGGCCCGTTTGGACTCCCGCCGGACCGAGTTCTCCCAGGCCAGAATCCTATTGATCTCACCGTCTTCCAGGCAGAGTTTGCCGAGCTTGAAGCGCTCTTGTCCATAGACGCGCAGTTCCTCGAGCATGCCGGCGGCGGAGCGCTGCGCGGCCGACGCTGGATTGTTGAGTTCATGGGCTAAGTTGCCCGCAAGCTTGCCCAGAGCTGTCAGCTTCTCCCCTTGCTGTTCAATGCGCGTGACTTCACGGACGCGGTCGAGCAGGATGGAGACGCATCGGCTCGTCATGGACGGGATGGCGACGAGCATCTCGGGGAAGAGGGATCGATCGAACTCCAAGCCCCAGGACGGGCTGGCCGCAAAACCGGTGCCGCCGTACGTCTTCATCCGGGAGAAGGGCATCAAGCCCGTAATCTGTCCCGACCGCCCGATGAAGAGCGCCGTGGGACCGCTACGGTCGCTGCGTACACGAATCTCGCCCTGGAGCAGGATGGTCATCTTATAGGCGGGCTCCCCCTCGCGGAAGATGGTAGCGCCGGTTTCGGCGAAGTTTTCGGATCCATGCTCCGCGAGCCAGAGATACTCATTTGCGTTCAGGCCTTGAAGTTGACCAACCTTCTGGAGTGCGGCGACGATCACGGGAGTGCGCGCCGGATCGTGAGGAGCGATCACTGGAATCGGAGCTTGAGTGGTCATGGCGGGGTATCCAGTCGTCAGTTGTCAGTTGTTAGGTTTGGACCGGCTCGGCAATTTGCGGTGCTCCGGTCTGGCTGTCTAGGGTAACGGTTACTGGATCGAGGAAAGGCATCTGAGCGCGCAGCTTGGCGCCCACTTTCTCAATGGGATGAGCGGTTTCCTCGCTCCGCATCTTCAGGAACTGATGGCGCCCGGTTTCATTTTCCCGGATCCAGTTCTTCGCGAAGGTCCCGTTCTGAATCTCCGTGAGGATCTTCTTCATTTCCGCGCGGGTTGCGTCGGTAATCAGACGGGGTCCGGCGGTGTAGTCACCGTACTCGGCCGTGTCTGAGATCGAGTAGCGCATGTAATTGAGGCCGCCACGGTAAATGAGATCGACGATCAGCTTCAACTCGTGCAGGCACTCGAAGTAGGCGAGCTCAGGTTGATAACCGGCCTCGACCAGGGTGCTGAATCCAGCCTTTACCAGCGCGCTTACCCCGCCGCAGAGGACGGCTTGCTCGCCAAAGAGGTCGGTCTCGGTCTCTTCGGTAAAGGTAGTTTCGAGCACGCCAGCGCGGGTCGAACCGATGCCCTTGGCATAGGAGAGGGCAAGCGCGTGTGCGTGGCCGGAAGCGTCTTGATGAACCGCGACCAAGGCGGGAACTCCTCCGCCCTCGACGAAGAGCTCACGGACTCGGTGTCCCGGGGCCTTTGGCGCAACCATGCTGACGTCGATGTCCTTCGAGGGGTTGATGGTGCCGTAGCGAATATTGAAGCCATGCGCGAACATCAGCGTCTTGCCTTTTCCGAAATGGGGCGCGATGTCTTCGTTGAAGATGACGGCCTGCGAGGTATCGGGCGCGAGCATCATGATGACGTCGGCCCATTCCGCGGCCTCGGCGACGGAAAGAACCTGAAGACCGGCGGCCTGCGCCTTCTTGATGGAGCGGCTCTGGGCGGGAAGCGCGATCCTGACATCGACGCCCGAGTCCTTAAGATTGAGCGCGTGGGCATGCCCCTGGGAACCGTAGCCGACGATAGCTACTTTTTTGTTTTGGATGAGAGAGAGATCGGCGTTCTGGTCGTAATATGTTTTCGGCATGACCTTCCTTGTTGATCGAATGATATTTTTTTGTGCGATCGAGTTGTCTTGATGGTGTGAAGGAAGGAATGGATTCCGAAATCGCCATTCCGCTCTCCTAAGATTCCAGCGCGAGTGCCGCGATTCACCCTTTAAACGCTCTAGCTAGTCCAGCCACACACCACAGTATCCGGAGAAAACATTCTAATCCGTAGCAGCCGTTCTTGCTGTGGAGGATCCCGGATCACCGAGCGCCGCCAGCACCTGCTTGGTGTGATGTCCGCGGTGCATCAGCATCTGGCCGGTGCGCGAGATTTCGAGAATTCGGTCCGAACTTTCGTTGAGTACCTGCAGCAGGCCCTCGATCTTGCTCTCCGCGCCCGTAATCTCGATCATCAGCGACTCCGGGGTAAGATCGACGACTCGGGCGCGAAATACCTCAACCAGCTCGAAGATATGCGAGCGGGTTTTGGACGTCGCGGCGACCTTGATCAGTGCCAACTCCCGGCTGACCGAGGAGAAGCGCGCCGCATCGTTCACCTCGACCACATTCTCCAGTTTATAGAGGGAAGCCATGATGCGCGGACCGGCCGCCTGCGGTGCGTCGGCAACGAGCGTCATGCGCGAGATACCCGCGCGCTCAGACCGGCCGACGGTGACCGAAACAATATTGATATTCAGCCGGCGAAAGAGAGATGCCACGCGTGTGAGCACACCAGGCTTATCTTCCACGTAGGCGACAAATCTGTGCTGCATGCACACCTTTCAGTTCTAGATGTCGGAAGCGGTTTCTACGAGAGGATTGCCGTGAGGCCGACGGATCATCTCATGTAAGCCGGCCCCGGCGGGAACCATCGGATAAACCGAATCCTCCTGCTCGACGAGAAAGTTGATCAGGAACGGACCCTTGTGCGCGCGCGCGGCTTGGACCGTGCTCACCACCTCTGCGCGAGTGCGGACTGCGGCCGCGGGGATGCCATAAGCCTCTGCCAGCTTGACGAAATCTGGCGAGAGGATGGGCGAAGACTGATAGTTCTTTTCATAAAATGCCTCTTGCCACTGGCGAACCATGCCCAGATAGCCGTTGTTGATGACGGCAATATTGATGTCGAGATGCTCCTGCGCGATGGTCGCCAGCTCGGGGCTGGTCATCTGGAACCCGCCATCCCCGGCAATCGCCCAGACTTCTTTGTTGGGGCAGGCGATCTTAGCTCCGATCGCCGCGGGCAGGGCGAAGCCCATCGTCCCCAGTCCGCCGGAGGTCACAAGCGAGCGGGGCAGTTCGTGCTTGTAATACTGCGCCTCCCACATCTGGTGCTGGCCGACGTCGGTCGAGATAAGAGCGTCGCCGGAAGTCGAGTGCCACAAGTCGATCATGACGTGCGCGGCATACAGGTGACCATTGTCAGGGAGATTCTGGATATCGCGGACAGCGGCATCACCCTTCAACTCCCGAATCGTCCGCAACCAATCTGAGCCATCGCGCGGGGGAAGCTGCGGTAAGAGAGCATCGAGAATCTCCGCCAAGTCTCCCATCAGCGCGACGTCGGCGCGCACGTTCTTATTGATCTCCGCGGGGTCGATGTCGATATGGATCTTCTTGGCATTAGGCGCGTAGGTCGAGAGCGAGCCGGTCACGCGATCGTCAAAGCGCATGCCGCAGGCGATGAGAAGATCGGCCTGTTGGATGGATTGGTTGACGAAGAACTCACCGTGCATGCCCATCATTCCCAGGTTGAGTTCATGGGAGGCGGGAAAGCTGCCCAAGCCCAGGAGCGTGCAAGTGACCGGGATTTGGGCGCGCTCCGCCAAAGCACGCACTTGCCGCATCGCTCCAGATTCGAGAATACCGTGTCCGGCCAGAATCAACGGCCGCTCCGAGGCCCCGATGAGCTCGATTGCCTTCGCCAGTTTGGCTTGGGAAGCATTGAGCATGGGATGAGGCCGATATGGCCGCGGGCAAGCCGCAGCGAAGTCAAACTCGGCCGTGGCCTGCTGTGCATCTTTGGTGATGTCCACCAGCACCGGTCCGGGACGGCCCGAGGTCGCGATGCGGAAGGCTTCGCGCAGCGCTGGCGCAATGTCCTCCGCCCGGGTGACGAGATAGTTGTGTTTGGTCAGAGGCAGGGTGATTCCGGTGATGTCCACTTCCTGAAACGCATCCGTGCCCAGAACCTTGCTCGAAACCTGGCCGGTGATGCAAACCACAGGTATCGAGTCAAGCATGGCGTTGGCGATGCCGGTCACCATGTTGGTGGCGCCGGGGCCGGAGGTGGCGATGGCCACGCCCGCCCGGCCGGAGGCGCGCGCATAGCCGTCGGCCATATGTACCGCGCTCTGTTCATGGCGCACCAGAATGTGACGGATGGGGAACTTGCGCAGCGCGTCATAGGCCGGCAAAATGGCGCCTCCGGGGTATCCGAAGACTTCGCGCACGCCTTCGCCCTCAAGCGTTGCCCAAAGGATTTCCGCGCCCGTCAGTCGAGCAGGTTGATTCCGGGTAGACTGATCGACGGATGTGGGGCCTTCGTTCTTCATATATAACCTCAGTGGTTCGCCTGGGAATGCGAAGAAGCGAGCGCTGTAGAGCCTGGCCGTGGCGACACCCAGAAGACCTGATCGTGCCGCCGCTCAAATTCGTCTAGCGCAGCGGCATGGCGCAAAGAGAGGCCGATGTCGTCCAAGCCCTCAAGCAGGCATTCGCGACGGAATGGGTCGATCGCGAAGGAGGCGGAGAACCCGTGGTCATCGGTGACAGTCTGGTCTTCGAGCGAGACATGGAGCCGATAGCTCAAGCGAGAAGCGGCACGGTCCAAAAGCGTTTGCACCTGCTCCTCTTGAAGAGTGATCGCGAGAACACCGTTTTTGCCGGCATTCGAATAAAAGATGTCGCTAAACGAGGGCGCGATGACCGAGCGAAATCCATAATCCATCAGCGCCCAAGCCGCATGTTCACGCGACGATCCGCATCCGAAGTTCTTCCCCGCAACCAGAATCTCCGCGCCGGCATAGCGCGGCTGGTTGAGAACGAACTCAGGATTGGGAGCTCCGGCATTCGGTCCCTCTTGAATGCGCCGCCAATCGTAGAAGAGGAATTCTCCGTACCCGGTGCGCTCAATCCGCTTGAGGAACTGCTTGGGAATGATCTGATCCGTATCGACATTGACGCGGTCGAGCGGAGCGGCAAGCGCGCTAAGTTTGCGAAATGGCTTCATATTAATTTCTCCGCTCCAATAGATCGGCTTCTTTGAACTTCCATTTGCGGACGTCCGTAAAGTGGCCCACAACGGCAGCGGCTGCCGCCATCGCCGGGCTCACCAGGTGGGTCCGTCCGCCGCGGCCCTGCCGGCCTTCAAAGTTGCGATTGCTGGTTGAAGCACAGCGCTCGCCGGGAGAAAGGATGTCAGGGTTCATTCCCAGGCACATGGAACAGCCAGGCTCGCGCCATTCGAAGCCCGCCGAGAGAAACACCCGGTCCAGGCCCTCCTGCTCCGCTTGCAGTTTGACCTGCTGCGAACCGGGCACGACCATGGCGCGAACGTCGGGATGAGTGTGATATCCGTTCACCACATGAGCCGCGACCCGCAAGTCTTCAATGCGCGAGTTGGTGCAGGAGCCGATAAAGACGCGATCGATCGCCAGCTCTTCAATGGCTGTGCCAGGGGAGAGCGCCATGTATTCGAGGGCGCGCTCCCAGGATCGGCGCTCCGCCTCATCGGTGCTCGATGCCGGATCGGGGACACGCTCCGTCACCGGCACCACCATCGCGGGGTTGGTGCCCCAGGTGACGAACGGCGACAACTCCTCGGCGCGAACCGCGAGCTCTTTGTCGAAGACCGCTCCGGCATCGGTCGAGAGCGCACGCCACGAGGCGACTGCTTGGTCCCACTCCGCGCCCCGCGGGCTGAATTTGCGTCCCTTCAGGTAGGCGAAGGTGACCTCGTCGGGAGCGACCATGCCGGCGCGAGCGCCGGCTTCGATGCTCATGTTGCAAAGCGTCATGCGCCCTTCCATCGAAAGAGCGCGAATAGCGGAGCCGGCATATTCGATCACGTAGCCGGTCGCTCCGTCCGTTCCGATGCGGCCGATAATGCCTAAAACGATGTCTTTCGCCGTCACGGCCGGAGAGAGCTCGCCATCCACCGTGATGCGGAAAGTTTTGGCGCGCGCCTGCTGAATGCACTGCGTGGCCATAACGTGCTCGACTTCAGAGGTGCCGATACCGAACGCCAATGCGCCAAAGGCGCCGTGCGTGCTGGTATGGCTGTCACCGCAAACGATGGTCATACCCGGCTTGGTGAGGCCGAGCTCGGGGCCGATCACATGCACAATGCCTTGGTTGGGCGACTGAACATCGTAGAGCTCGACGCCAAACTCGGCGCAGTTCTTGCGCAAAGTCTCGATCTGTTTGGCGGCAATCGGGTCTTCGATGACCAGCCGGTTGGCCGTTGTCGGAACATTGTGGTCCACCGTGGCGACCGACCGGTCGGGGCGGCGCAGCTTGCGCCCCGCAATGCGAAGTCCATCGAATGCCTGCGGCGATGTCACCTCGTGGATGAGATGGAGATCGATGTAGAGCAGCGTCGGCTCGCCCGCGGGTTCGACGACAACGTGCGATTCCCATACTTTTTCGAAGAGCGTTCTGGGTTGTTGTTGTTGCATTGCGACTTCGCCCTCTCCTGTTCCTTTAGACCGCGTGCAAGGTATGACGGCGGTCGATCATTTCATGCAGCGTTTGATGCACCAGCTTTCCCATCTCCTGTGTGGATACGCAGCGGCCGGGCTCGCGCGTAAGGTCCGCGGTGCGGTAACCCCGATCGAGCACCCTACGCACGGCAAGTTCAACGGCCTGCGCATCTTCTTCGAGGTTCGCCGAATAGCGGAGCAGCATGGCGGCGGTGAGGATGGCTCCCAACGGATTGGCAACTCCTTTGCCGGCAATGTCCGGCGCCGACCCATGAACCGGCTCGTACAGATTGACCGCGCCCCCAATCGTCGCGGACGGTAACATGCCGAGCGAACCGGTGATGACCGCGGCCTCGTCGCTCAGTATGTCTCCGAAGAGATTCTCCGCGAGCACCACGTCGAAGTTCCGCGGCGTGTTCATCAGATGCATGGAACAGGCGTCGACATACTGATGTTCGAGCGTGATGCCAGGATATTGCTGCGCGATCTCCGTTACCGCTGCCCGCCAGAGCTGCGATACCTCGAGCACATTGGCCTTATCGACCGACGTTACCTTCTTGCGGCGTTGTCCGGCCAGCTCAAAGGCCACCCGGGCAACCCGCGCGACTTCGTCGCGGGTGTAGCGCATGGTGTTCCATGCCTCACCGGATTGACGATCCCACATGCGCGGCTCGCCGAAGTAGAGGCCGCCCAGCAATTCGCGAACAAAGAGGATGTCGACGCCTTCGGTGACCTCCGGACGTAGCGGAGAATTTCCGGCAAGAGTCGGATGGGCGAAGGCTGGACGCAAATTGGCAAAACCGCCCAGCGCCCGGCGAAGCTGCAAAAGTCCGGCTTCGGGCCTGCGATCGGGAGCAAGGGAATTGAATTGGTTTCCGCCCACCGCTCCCAACAGGACCGCATCGCTCTCGAGCGCCGCGGCCAGAGTCGGTGGTGGAAGGGGCGCGCCTGTTTTGACGATGGCTTCGCCGCCGATGGGCATCCCGGTAAACACGAAGTCGTGGCCACCCAACTCCGCCACGGATTGGAGCACAAGCACCGCTTCGCGGGTGACTTCCGGGCCGATTCCATCTCCGGCTAAGACCAGCACTTTCAATTTCATTGCATAAGCTCCTGATGCTTCCCCGCTGCTCTAAGAAGGGATCAGCCTTGCGTCGTGGAGACAACTGCCGCTTTGCCCGGCACGTTGGCCGGTTGCCGCCGGCTGCTCGCGGCAAGCGTGAGCAGATCCTGGTCAAAGATGTCTTTTCTGCGATCGGCAAGCTCGGCAAAGCGGCGATAGGCTTGATCGAGCTCGGCGGCGTCGAGGGTAATGCCAAGCTCCTCCAAGCGATGCGCCAGGGCATGCCGGCCCGAGTGCTTGCCCAGAACCATACGATTGTGCGGCACTCCGACGGAGGCCGGCGTCATGATCTCGTAGGTAAGCGGGTTGGCCAGCACGCCATGCTGATGAATGCCTGCTTCGTGCGCAAAGGCATTGCTGCCCACGACAGCTTTGTTGGGAGAAGGGCCAAAGCCAATCAAATCCGATAGCAGCCGGCTGGTTGCGTAGAGACGCTCCAGCACCAGCGAGTGCTTGTATGGAAATTTGTCGGCTCGCACCAGCATAGCCGCGGCAACCTCTTCGAGCGCGGTGTTGCCCGCTCGTTCGCCGATGCCATTGATCGTGCACTCGATCTGACGCGCTCCGGCAGAAATGGCGGCTAGCGTATTGGCCACGGCCATGCCCAGATCGTCGTGGCAATGTGCCGAAAGCGTGACCTTCGCAACCCCGGGCACACGCGCCTGCAGCATCTCGAATATCGCTGCATATTCAGCCGGAACGCAATAACCGACGGTGTCAGGAAGATTGATGATGGTGGCTCCCGCCTCAATCGCCACGGCCACGATCTGACACAGAAAGGCAGGATCAGTCCGGGTGGCGTCTTCGGGCGAAAACTCAACATCGTCCACATACGTGCGCGCCAAGCTCACCGCGGAGCCTGCTTGTTCAAGCGCCTGGGCGCGGGTGATCTTTAGCTTGTACTCAAGATGGAGATCGGAGCTGGCGAGAAAAATATGGATGCGCGAACGGCGAGCATGCTCAAGCGCGCGACCAGCCATTTCGATGTCTTCGCCGCGGGCGCGGGTGAGAGAGGCAATGCTTGGGCCTCGAATCTCCTTGCTGATTGCGCTGATCGCCGCATAGTCCCCTTCAGACGCGACCGCAAAGCCAGCCTCGAGAGTATCGACCCCAAGGTCTTCAAGCGCATGAGCCATGCGCAACTTCTCCGGGATCGTCATACTGCAGCCAGGAGACTGCTCGCCATCACGCAACGTAGTATCGAAAAAAGAAATGCGGTTTGCCGTCATCCAGTCTCCAACCTTCTAAAAGGCTCGCAACCATCCTCGCAACTACGATTGTCCAGGCGCCTGCCCTATAAAGCAACCTTATTTTATTTTGCAATATAATTAGTATTTCTTATAGTATTACTCGGATAAGTTGTATCCAAAATATTATGGACGTCCGGCATATTGATATCAACCACTTAGAAACCTTTCTTGCTGTAGCCGAGGAAAGGGGATTCTCCCGTGCAGCGGCGCGCCTGCACCGCACGCAGCCAGCGGTTAGCCAAGTGATCCGCAAACTCGAGGAGGACCTCGGCGAGGTGCTCTTCGAGCGCAGCTCGCGCACAGGAACTCTTACCGCCGCGGGAGAAGTGCTGCGCGAGTATGCAGAGAGGCTGCTGAAGTTGCGAGCCGAGGCGGCCAACGCCATCGAAGAGCTAAGGACACTCGAGCGTGGCCGTCTGCAATTGGCGGCTAATGAGTACACGTGCTTGTATCTGTTGCAGGTCCTCGATCGCTTTCAGCGCCTTTACCCGCAGGTAGGAGTGACGGTGCAGAGATCGCTCGCGAGCAGAATCCCGGAAGACGTGCTTGCGCGCTCGGTTGAAATCGGCATCCTCTCGTTTTCGCCCGAAGGTGACCAGCTGCGGTCGATTGCCGTCTACAACGATGAATTGGCGCTTGTGGTGAGCCCTGACCACCCGCTCGCCCACGCCAAGCAGGTAACGATCGAAGATTTGGGAGCGGAAAATTTTATTGGCCACAACGTGCCCTCGCCTCTGCGGCGGCAGGTGATCGCGGCGTTCGCAAAACACAAGACGCCGCTCAACATGCGCGTGGAGCTGCCCAGTTTGGAGGCTATCAAGCGTTTCGTCGCCATGGGAAACGGAGTGGCGTTGGTGCCAGGTTTAACGGTGGCAGGTGAGCTCGAGCGTGGCGAATTGGTGCGGGTCCCGGTGGAGGCTCTCCGCTTTGAGCGCCACTTCCGCTTGGTATACCGTAAGCAGGCCACCTTGTCGCATGCGGCCGGCGCCTTTCTCAACGTGGTCCGCTCCTTTTCCTCGGATCGCGGATGGCCTTTTGAATTTCGTGTACAGCGGACTAATATTTAAGGGCTTCGCGGTGAAGCCGCTCTCGCCCTCTTGCTTTGCTCGCCCCTTCCAGGGCTCGCTCCGCAATTCACCCTTTGCTTCTATTAAGCGCTACGCGGTGAAGCCGCTCTCGCCCTCTTGCTTTGCTCGCCCCTTCCCAGGGCTCGCTCCGCAATTCACCCTTTGCTTCTATTAAGCGCTACGCGGTGAAGCCGCTCTCGCCCTCTTGCTTTGCTCGCCCCTTCCCAGGGCTCGCTCCGCAATTCACCCTTTGCTTCTATTAAGCGCTACGCGGTGAAGCCGCTCTCGCCCTCTTGCTTTGCTCGCCCCTTCCCAGGGCTCGCTCCGCAATTCACCCTTTGCTTCTATTAAGCGCTACGCGGTGAAGCCGCTCTCGCCCTCTTCAGCACTGCTGTTTTAGCGCCGTAAGGCGCGTGTGCCGTGCGGCCAGCACCGCCGTCAGGCGCATCCGCCTGGATGGCAAATCCTAGAAGTGGTAGGCGATGCCGATTGCCGGGGCGTTGACGTTGTAGTACCGGCCTACGGTGAAGTCCCGCGCGGACCCGGTGAGACCGAAGTTCGGAGTCTTCATGATCAGACCGCGATACTCTGCCCGGATATCGAAGCTGGGGCTGATCTCATAGGCCAAGCCCGCGCCGTAAAACCCACCGAGAGAGGTGGTCTTGCTAGCAGTTAAAATTGTCGTGCTGGCATCATCCAGCGGAGAGAAGAAATAAACGCCCGGACCGGCCTCGGCAAACGGATTGAAACGCTTGAAGTTGAGGGTGAGGATGTAGGCAAACGACACTTCTTGCATGCGGTCGTGGACACGGACGCTGAGAAAGCTGGTGTAGTATTTCTGCGCGTTCTGAGCGTATTGATAGTTTGCCTCTACCGCGCTTCTGGGGGTAAGCATAAAACGGTAGCTCGCTAGCCCCCCCAGTCCATAGGTTCCTCGCTGCTGGACTGCATTCCCGACAATAAATGGTGGAAAAATTCCGCTCACGCTGAGACTCACATCTTGCCGGCTCTCCTGGGCAAAACTCGCTACCGCCAAAAAGGGCAGCAGCAGAAATAACAACACGCTTTTCTTCATTCGATCCTGAACCTCTCGCCTGCACCACCCGCCAGCAGGCGCACCCGCCTCTCGGGTTCGTCGATTTTCGTGGGGAGTCAATGACTCACTTCGGCAATTGTAACCTTTGGATAAGCGCTGCGCGCGATAAGAAGCAGAGGGTGAATTGCGGAGTGAGCGCTGGCAAGGCGCGAACAAAGCATGAGGACAAAGCGCTTTAGCCCGGCCCCTGCAATATTAGGGAAGGGGTGAATTGCGGAGCGACCGCGAGAGCGGTTTCACCGCGTAGCCCGAAGGGAAGTGGCAAGGGGTGAATTGCAGGTGAGCCCCGAAACCGGGCTCACCTGCAAGAGGGCGAAGCGCTTTAGCGCGGGCCCTGCAATTGAAGAGGGCGAGAGCGGCTTCACCGCGAAGCCCTTAATAGAAGCAAGGGTGAATTGCGGAGCGAGCGCTGGGAAGGCGCGAGCAGAGCAAGAGGGCAAAGCGCTTTAGTGCGGGCCCTTAAATTAGAAGATCGCGGGCCCTTGAATTAAAAGATCCGGTAAGCGATGCCGAAGCTGAAGCCGTTGGGTGAGAGCGAGCTGCCCTGAAAACTGCTCCAGTGCTGGTACTCATAGTCGACCGCCCGCCAGACCCAATGATGGTGCAGGGTGATATCCAGGCCGCCGCCAGGAGCGATCATAAAATATCCACCATGGGCGTAGTTATATGGGAAGTTGAATTGACCGTTTCCAAAGAGAATTTTGGCGTAGGGCTGTAGACGGCCAAAGCGCCACCTGTATCTGGGACCGATCAGGTAGTTGTCTTCATGAACATCGAGCTTTTGGTTGAAGCGAAGAAAACGCGCCTCGCCTTCCGCGCTCAGGTGCGAACCGACGTTGAAGTCTGCATAGGCGCCGACCCCGAGTAGCTCGTTCGTGCCATAGTCGGGCTTAAAAGTGGAAAAGTAGCCTCCGGCCGTTAGTTGCGAGCCCCCCCGGGCTGCTGGGAGCGCCTGACCGCGAACGGGATTAGGGAAGGCGAATAGGAAGAGGGTGGAGAGAAAAAGACATTTTTTGACCACAGACTTCTCGCACATTCGGTTTTTCCCCGGCGCAAGAAAAGCGGGGTAGATTTAGTCTACCCCGCTCCGACCCTGCAATGGTCTATGATGGATTGCTTTTTAGTAAGAACTGCTTGTTTACTGCGGGCTCGGCTGTGAGGTCGAAGCCTGAGCCGCCGTTCCCTGCTGCGTGTCAACCGCCGGTGTGCTGGCGGGTGTGCCCGCAGCCTGCTGCGCCGCCTCAGGTGCCTCGTAATGAGTCAGCCGGAAGAAAACCGGCGTGACTTCAAATGGCATCTTGTCGCGTGCATTCATGATGGGAGCCGGCTTAGGATTCAGCCGGATCACCTTGTCGTCCCAGGAGTCGATCTTCAGCTGGCTGCCCAGGGGCAGAGCTGCGATCTGGTCCAGCTTGTTCATATCGAGTTTCGGCGCCTTGGTCATCAAGGCATTTAGCCAAGGCGTACCGTCGGGGCGAAGGAGCGAATCTCCAAGCCGGGGGGTATTCAGAGCTACGAGCGTCTTCGAGCGTGCATCCAGCTGCTCGAAGAAAAGTCCGGGCTGAGAGAGCTGGCTGGAGTAGACCGAATGGTTCAATAGGTCGATCGCTTTCTTAGCAGCCAACTCATTGTCGTCATCCGTGTGAGACATATGGATGCGTGAGAAGGTCGCTTCATCGGGGAAGAGCAGGCGATCGTTGAACGCATAACGGGTGTCGATGTGATGGCCGAGGACGATGTGCCCCAGCTGGAACGAGAGCACCGCCGCCAAATCCGACTCGTAGGGCAGTACGTCGATCAGGCCTTTGCTCAAGATGATCGTATTGCCGACTGCCAGTGACTCGAGTGGCGAGGTCAACAGAACGCGGCAGTGAATCGGGTCCGTGAGCTGAATGTTGTTGCCGATGACGATATTGTTCGCCACCGTCTCAAGGATCTTGTCAAAGTCGCTTGGTGGAGCGAGAAGGCCGGCCTGGACCAGACGATCCAGTACGTTGTCCTCCGCTTGTGAAATCCACTCCCGTTGCGCCTGGAGCGGGCTCAAGTCCTGGTTTTGCGAACTCTGATCCTGCACGTCGTCGATCTTGACCGACTCGCTATCAGATTCGTGCGTGGGCAGCTTCAGGCTGTAGCCCCAGATGTATGTCTGGGCCTTGAAGGTAACCGGGTGCTCGTCGCTCTTCTGCGTCTCCTCGACGTAGACTCCGACCGGGAGCCAGAGGCCAGGCTGAAGATTCTCGCGCCAGCTATCGAAGTGGAAGTAATTGGAGCTGTCGTCGTCGCCATTGCCACCGGTGTAGGTGCCATTGAAGCGAACGATATTTCCGCCCTGGTCTTCAATCCAGATGCGGCCTGTGAACCGGCCATTGCCGCTGCCCGGCTTCGGGTGAACGTCAAAGACCAGGGTACGCACTGAACCGAGAAAATCACGGCGCACGTAGCTGAAGTCATAGTGCTGCTGGTCGAAGGAGATCGGATCGAGGAACATCATCTCCATAAAGCCGGCCGAGATGTACTGCATCTTGAAGGCCTTGCTCAATCCGGAGACATACTTCATCGAGCCCTTGAAGAGGCCCTTGCTGTCGCCGCCGCCGTTGTAAGCGGTGTCGCTGATGGACTTTCCGAAGTCTACCCGGCCCAAAAGGTATTGATCCGATTCCGGCACCGCGTAGAGCAATTGGTCAGGCTTCATGTTCTGAATGTAGGTCTGCACCAGGGGAGTGTGCTTCTGAATCTCCTTGACGGTGACCTTTTCAGCCGCGATAGCCTTGTGCACCAGCGCGCTCTGCTCCGGAGAGAGAGGCGTAGGAGGCTGGTATTTTTGTTTTGCTGCTTGGGCTGCGGACAAACTTAACGTCAGCAGCAAACTAGTCATCCAGAGTTTATGCAGGGTCATTTCCTTGCTCCTGTTACCTGTACGGATCTCGATATTCTTTGCAACTTCTACTTAGAACGAACGTGCTGCGAAACGCGAGGATCGTGGGATTACGGCGGCTTACGCCAATTGGAACGTCACGTGAATCAAAGTAATGTGGTCCACCGGGTGCCCATCTTGTTGAGCGGGCTTGAAGCGGATTTGTTCGGCGACGTGCTTGGCCTGCTCATCCAGACCATGGCCCAATCCGTTCACTACGCGCAATACCTCTACCTGGCCAGTCGCCAGGAAACGCACCTGCAGGGTTACCTCCCCTTGGATCCGCAACTGCGCGGCCTCGGGAGTATATTCCGGATGCGGTTCGGAGAGGACAACGGGAGGAACGAATGCCGGCTCAGTTTGCTTGACGGCCACCTCGGTGGGCGCACTGCCGATGCTATTCGCGAAGCCGGCTGTCGCAACCTTGCCGGTTCCACCCGGTTTGCCTGTGCCACCGATAACGCCGTTGGCAAATCCTGCAGAGGCTACCGTTCCCTTGTCATGTCCTCCAGGGACGCCATTCGCGACCCCGGCTCCGAAGGAAGTGCCTGACACGGCTCCCTTGCGGGCTGCCCCAGCTCCGGTATTCGCCCCAGGCGCGCTATTGAACGATCCGACAGCAACCATCTGAGATGCAGACGTATTCGGATTGGGTTTCGCTCCGAGCGGGTCTCCAAAGCCTCCGGATTTCACCGTAGGCGCCACCTGGTTATTCGCAACCTCGGTCGGCTTCGGGCTGGCAAAGAGGCCAACCTTGGGTTGCGGCGGAGGCGCTACTGCTTTGGGTGGTGCAGGCGGAAGCTTGGGCTGATCCGGCGTATCGAGCTTCACCGGCTTGGGCAACTCCGGCGCCGGTATCGGCTTGGGCATCACGATCTTCGGCGGTTCTATCTTGACGACCTCAGGTTGCGGCGGGGCGAAGACCTTGACTTTGGGCACGACGATTGGCGGCGGAGGTGGAGGAGGCTCCTGAGGGAGGACGAGATTTGTTACGATTTTCTGCTCATGAACCTGATGGACTTTGGCGGCGGTGAAAATCAGCAAGAGCGATATGATCACGAGGTTCGAGATCATGCTGACTCCGAATGAGCCCCAGCGGCCTGTCGGTTCAGGGAGAAGTCCGAAGTTAGAGCGAATCACAACATCTTCCGGTGGCATAGTCAATTCCCTAGTTTTCTCTCTCATAGAGGCTAATGTCCGAGTCGTTAAAGGCCATCGTCAATCGGCGGATACGAACCGTACTGAGCGCATTCGCCGGTGACGGAAGCGCTCCCTCCAGCTAAAGAACCAATTCTCACGGCTGCCGTGGATGCTGTCTTCGTGCCTGGCGGCGCCGGCCTGCTTTGCGCCCTCGTCCACGGCTGGTACCAAAGTACCGGTAACAATCCGTACGATAGCTGAGATCCGGCAGAGACGCAGTAACCCAAAGGTGGAGCAATTGGAAACAGAAGTGTATGGGCGCAAAGTTGTGCGGGCCATGGCTTCTCCGCGAAGCCGAGCGGGCACAGGAGCCTTGAGAAATTCCGCTCTGAATCGCTGTTAGGATTCTCGTGCCGGGTACTGTTCTGAGAGGTGCGAAAAGACATTGTGGTTGTCTTTTCGTGTCGCCTCACATTGTCCATCATTAGACTACCAAGGATGTCAGGAGTAGAGAAATCTTGAATATTTTGGTTACTGGGGGCGTGGGCTACATCGGGGGCGCCGTGGCGCAAATTCTGCTCGAGCGCGGGCATTCAGTCACCGTCTACGACAACCTCGGCCACTCAGAGCTCTCGATGCTGCCCGAAGGCGCGGCTTTTGAAGAAGGAGAAGTCTCTGATCGCAAAAGACTTGAGGAGGTGCTCGGCGCTCAATCGTTCACTGGAGTGATGCACTTTGCCGCGCTGATTGAAGCGGGTGAAAGCATGCAGAAACCGGAACTCTATTTTCGAAACAACATGGCCGCCACTCTGAGTCTACTGGAAGCGATGTTGCACAAGGAGGTGACACGCCTAGTTTTTTCCTCGACCGCGGCTATCTATGGCGAACCGGACGCGACTCCGATTCCGGAGGACGCCGCCCTCCATCCCACCAATCCCTATGGCGAGTCGAAGCTCCTGGTCGAGCAAATGCTCACTTGGATGAATCGAATCCATAACTTGAGATACGCCAGCCTGCGCTATTTCAACGTGGCGGGCGCCATTCCCGGGAGGGGTGAAGCGCATCAGCCGGAATCGCATCTGATTCCCCGGATTCTCGACGTGGCTTTAGGCCGCAGCAAGGCCATCAAGATCTTCGGACAGGACTACCCGACGCCGGACGGCACGTGCATTCGCGACTACATTCACATCGAGGACCTCGCCGAAGCTCATCTGTTGGCTTTCTGCGCGCTCGAAAAGCGCGACCGCCTGATCTACAACCTGGGCAACGGCCGTGGCTTCACCGTGAGGGAAGTGGTAGAGTCGGCTCGCCGGGTGACGGGGCATCCGATTCCTGTTGAGGAAGCGCCGCGGCGGCCGGGAGATCCCGCAGTGCTGGTCGCGGGCGCAAGCAAGATCGGCGCCGAGCTGGGATGGAAGCCCAAATATACCGAGCTCGATGAGATCGTCAAAAGCGCTTGGGAGTGGCACCGGCAGCGCTACGGCACGCAGGCTTGATCTCTCCGCTTGACCGTCTGAGCAGCGTTCACAGTAGCGTTATGTTGAAGGGGAATCGTCGAAGGGGGAGTCAAAAATGTCCGTCGCTTTTCAGGATTCCAACCTGAGTTCCATCTTGCGGGAGTGCAGGGTCTTTCCCCCTCCAGCGGATTTTGCCGCCAAGGCGCACATAAAGAGCCTTGAAGAGTACGAGTCGCTCTACCGGAGCTCTGTAGAAGATCCAGAAGGTTTTTGGGCGGAGGTAGCGAAGGAACTGCACTGGTTCGCGCCCTGGACCAAGGTGTTGGACTGGCAGCCGCCGCACGCCAAATGGTTCCCCGGCGGCAAAATCAATCTCTGTTATAACTCCGTCGATCGCCACGCCC
Organism: uncultured Acidobacteriaceae bacterium; assembly: GCA_963746665.1. Lineage (GTDB taxonomy): Bacteria > Acidobacteriota > Terriglobia > Terriglobales > Acidobacteriaceae > PALSA-350. Next base: position 125,681 of record CAVVBW010000006.1, read on the forward strand.
TAGGGGGCAAAAAGGACAAAGTCGCCATCCTGTGGGAGAGCGAGCCTGGAGAGGTTCGCAAACTTACATTCGGCGAGCTCTACCTTGAAGTCCAGAAGTTTGCCAACGTGCTCAAGGGCTTGGGCCTCAAGAAAGGGGATCGTGTCGCGATCTACATGGGCATGACGCCGGAGCTTGGGATCGCTCTGCTGGCATGCGCGCGCCTCGGCATCGTCCACTCCGTGATCTTCGGAGGCTTTGCCGCAAACGCTCTGGCCGACCGCATCAACGATGCCTCATGCGCCGCCGTGCTCACTCAAGATGGGAGCTATCGCCGTGGGCAGGAGGTAAGACTCAAAAAAGTGGTGGACGAAGCGCTCGCGCATTGTCCGAGCGTCAAGAACGTTGTCGTGTATCGCCGGACCGGGTCGGCGGTCGAGATGCAGCAGGGCCGCGACCAGTGGTGGCATGAGCTCATGGAGAAAGCTCCAGCCGAATGCCCGGCCGAGCAACTGGACTCGGAAGACCCGCTTTACATCCTCTATACCTCGGGCACCACGGGCAGGCCCAAGGGACTGGTGCATACGACGGGCGGCTATTCGGTCCAGACCTACCTAACGAGCAAGCTGATTTTCGATCTCAAGGACGACGATGTCTACTGGTGCACAGCTGATATTGGCTGGGTGACGGGACACTCTTATGTCCTCTACGGCATTTTGCAGAACGGCGTCACCACGGTGATGTACGAAGGGGCGCCCAACTATCCCGAGCCGGACCGGCTTTGGAAGATCGTCGACGACCATAAAGTTTCCGTCTTCTACACCGCACCGACCGCCATCCGCGCCTGTATCAAGTGGGGGGACCAGTATCCGCAGAGGCACAGGCTTGACAGCCTGCGGCTCCTGGGCTCGGTGGGCGAGCCGATCAACCCGGAGGCCTGGATGTGGTACCGCGAGGTCATCGGCCACGGGCGGTGTCCCATTGTCGACACCTGGTGGCAGACGGAAACGGGCGCGATCATGATTGCTCCTTTGCCGGGCGCGATTTCAACCAAGCCCGGTTCCGCCACGCGCCCATTTTTTGGGGTGGTTCCGGAGGTTGTTACTCGCGAAGGGAAGCCAGTCCCCGCGGGCAGCGGCGGCTTGCTGGTGATCCAAAAACCCTGGCCCTCGATGGCGCGCACCATCTTCAACGATCCTGATCGCTACCAACGTGAGTACTGGTCGGAGATTGCCGGAAGCTACTTGAGCGGGGATGGCGCGCGGGTCGATCAGGATGGCGATTTTTGGTTGATGGGACGGGTGGATGACGTGATCAACGTCAGCGGCCACCGGCTGGGGACGATGGAAATCGAGTCCGCATTGGTGTCTCATCCCAAGGTGGCGGAGGCGGCCGTGGTCGGCCGTCCGGATGACCTGAAGGGACAGGCCATCTCTGCCTTCGTCTCGCTTGAAGGCAGCCAGACGCCTTCATTGGCGTTGAAAGAGGAGTTGCGTGCCTGGGTGACCAAGGAGATTGGCGCCCTGGCGCGGCCCGATGACATCCGTTTTACTCAAGCCCTTCCTAAAACCCGCAGCGGCAAGATCATGCGCCGCTTGCTGCGGGAACTGGCCACGGGCGGCGAGATCCGGGGCGATACGTCGACGCTCGAGGACTTCAGCGTGATTGCGCGCCTGCGCGAAACCGAAGAGTAAGGATTTGCCATCCAGGCAGGCGCCGGTCCTGCGCGGACGGCGGGACGCGGCTTCGCCGCCAAGGCCTAAAAGGAAGTTTTTCACCCAGGCTGCTAGCTTTGCGGGGCGTCTGTTTTCGCTCGAGATTCGTCGGGCTCGATATAGCGCTCCACCGTGAAGAGAAAAGTGCTGCCGCTTCCCGGGCTGCTGATTGCCCAGATGCGGCCGCCGTGCTGCTCGACAAGGCTGCGGCACATCGCCAAGCCAAGGCCCGTGCCGCCGCTCGCGCGGGTATCGGAGGAATCACCCTGTTGGAAGCGATTGAAGATGATCTCCAAATTTTGCGGGGAGATTCCGCGCCCGTGGTCCTGAACTTCAAAGGTGACCTCTGTGTCGCTGGTGATGGAGGCGCCGAGGCGGATCTCTCCTCCCTTTTCAGAGAACTGGATGGCATTCCGGATAAGATTGCCAAGCGTTTGCAGGATGCGCTCGCCATCGACCCATACGTCGGCCGGCTGCGCGTCGATGCGAAAGCGGAGGCCGGCGCGGGTGGCGCTAGATCGTTCGGAATCGATCGCGCGCCGCAATAGATCGAATACATTCCACGCCTTTTTCTCAAGCTTCAGGTCGCCGCTGCTGATGTGTTCGAAATCGACGATGTCATTGACCAGGCGAACCAGGCGATCGCAGTTGCCAATGGCGATGTCCAGCATCTGCGGAACCTTCTCCGGACGCTTCTCGAGCACGCCCGCGGAGATCAACCCGAGCGCGCCCCGCAAGGACGTGAGCGGCGTGCGCAGTTCATGGCTGACCGTCGCGATGAACTCGTCCTTCATGCGATCCAGCCGCCGCCGCTCGGTTACATCCTGAAATGCGACAACCGTGCCTTCGATGCGGCCCCGGTTGACGAGCGGACAGACAACATACTCGACGGGGAACGAAGTGCCGTCGCGGCGCCAGAAGAGGTCGTCGTTGACGTATCTGGGCGCTTCGCTCTTTAGACTGTTAAGGATCGGGCACTGTTCAAGAGAATAGGGCGAGCCGTCAGGGTGGGAGCGGTGTACCAGCGCGTGCACGTCACGCCCTCTCAGTTCCTCCTGCGTGTAGCCGAACATTCTCGCGCCACTGCGATTCACAAAGCTGAGCCGGCCTTCAAGATCCATGCCCCAGATGCCGTCGCCCACGGATTCGAGAATCGACTCATGCTGGCGCATAAGAGAGTGAAGTTCTTCTTCCGCCTGCGTCTGCTCGGTAATATCGATGCCGTGACCGAGCACGAAGGGCGGGGCGCCAGGCAACGCCAAAAGCTTATTGCGATAGGCAATGATCGCCACTCGCCCGTCGTGGCGCCGGAGGTAGAAGAGCCCCTGTTGCTCGTGCTGCCGCTTGATCTCCTCGAGATAGGTGTCATACGCGGCCAGGTGCGCTTCGTCGATCAGGTTGCGTAGAGGCGTACCGACCAACTCTTCGGGCTTGTAGCCAAGGCTCTCGGCGGCATGCGTATTGATCGAGAGCAGGTTGCCGTCTAGATCGTGGGTCGTGACCATGCCTAGCGAGTTTTCAACCAGCAGCCGATAACGAGTCTCGCTGCTCCCCAGCGCGTCTTCTGCCGCCCGCTGCTCGGTGACATCCACCCCGGTCATAATGATGAATCCGACCTCGCCTTGCGCACTGGTGAGCGAGGTTGCCGTCCAGGAAATCCGCCGCAGCCTTCCCTGCCTGGAGTGCCAGTTGATCTCCCGGTTTTCGTCCAGCCTGCCCGACCGGGCTCTCTCAAACATCTGAATGGCGCGTTCGCGGTCCTCGGCAGGAAACAACTCTTCCGGGAAGACGCGCCCTACCAGATCGGCTGAGCCGTAACCGGAGATGCGCTCGCTCGCCCGGTTGAAGCGGACGATGCGCCCGGCAGTGTCGAGCACCAACACCAGCGCGCTGATGGTGTCGAGCACCGCGGCAACAAAGTTCCGTTCGATGGTCAGCGCCCGCTCGACGCGTTGGCGCGAGCGAAGAACTCGCTCCTGTTCGCTCCCCTTGGCATAGAGTTCGAGGCGCGTTACCACCTGGCGCGCGAGCATTTGCAGGCCTTCTAAAACCGCCCGGCCAAAGGCATGCGGCTCACTGGAACAAACGGCCAGAGTGCCGATCACCGCGCCCGAAGGAGAGATCAGTGGAGCGGCCGCATAGGAGCGGCAGAAGAGATCGTTCGTGAGGGCAATGCCCCGCGCCGGGAAGCGGTGATCCTCGGCGGCGTCGCCGATCAAAAGGGGCTGGGTGTCCAGCACCGCAAACTGGCATGGCGAGTGGGTGCGCGGAATCTGCCGCCCGGTAAATCCTACGCGCGATTTGAACCATACCCGCGACCAGTCGACCAGGCCGATGAAGGCGTAGGGCGCGTTCGAGATCGATGCCGCCAGGCGGGCGATCTCGTCGAAGGCGGGATCGGGAAGCGTATCGAGAATTTCATACTCGAGCAGAGCCTTGACCCGCTCTGCCTCATCCCGGTGCATGACTGTGGCTCTTAAAGGCATCCGTCTTCACATCCCCAATCGATCGTCGAATCAGTCAGTCGTTCAGAACTAAGCGTGGGCGCAGGCAGATTGAGCCCACGGTTTTCAAGTGATGCTGAAAAAAGGCAAGTATGATTTGCAAGGGGAGAAGACATCGTTCTGGGGAGAACGATTGACTACATCCTAACCCGAGATCTAAGTTCCTGCATCGTTTCCTGCATCAAGGAAGTCGGCAACAGTCACCCGAATTTGCAGGCTCGATGTTACTTGCGTCCAGGGCAACCTTCCACGAGCCGTCCGGCTGCCGCTTCCACACCGTAAAGTAACGGCCGCTGGTTACGATGGGATTTCCATTCTGATCTTTCGAGTCACCTTCATAGTGACCCCAGGTGAAGCCCATATCACCGGCGTCGCTCATCCGTCCGCCATCCGGCGTCCACGTGAGCTGATACTGCGAGGGCAGCCAGGTTGCCTGCTCGGCAATCGCCGTTCGACCGATCACCGCGGGCTTGCCATTGGCCAAAGTCACCGCATCGTCGGCGAAGAAGGATGCAAAAGCCTTGCCTCCTCCGGCCGCTGTGGCACGAGCAAACTTGGCTTCGAGATCGAAGAGAAATGCGCTTCCCGGCGAGACCGATGGATCGCTCAGTGGGTTGGCAGCGGGGGATTGTCCCGCGAGAGGATCCAGAGGAAGTTGCGCGCGCAGTCCGTCGATTCGAGGAAAGACCTGGGCAAAGGAGCAAAGACCGGCAAGACAGCAGGCAACGGGCAGAAGCAAAAGGCGCAATCGCACGGCTCAGAGGTCCTCAAGGGAACTGCTTTTTATTCTCCACCTGACTGTCGCTGTCGTCCAGGTCCCGGTGAAGAGAGCGGCAGTACCGCGAAGCCCTGCAATATTAGATAACGGGTGAATTGCGGAGCGAGCGCTTGGGAAGGCGCGAGCAAAGCAAGAGGGCAAAGCGCTTTAGCGCGGGCCCTGCAATATCGAGCCGCCGCCCAGGTTTAATTCGAGAGGGATCCGCTTGTTATACTTATTCGACAAGGGATTTGCCATCCAGGCGGGCGCGGCTTCTCACTCCAGCAAGCACAGCTTGCCGGGGACCCCGATTCGCGGCCACTCGTGGTTGCTGCCGCGCCGGAGGTGCTGACCGCACGGGCATGCGCGCCTCGCGGCGCAAAGGCAGCAGGGGTGGAAGAGGGCAAAGCGCGACAGACTGCGGGAAAACGCGCCGAAGCAACAAGCGAGGCGCTAGAGAATGTCTGGATCGGCAATGAGTCACCCTAGGTCTTGTGCATTCAACAGGCCAACGATCTGGTTTTCCCGTAGTTTGTTTAGCGCGGGCCCTGCAATATTAGCTGTGACGGGAGAATATGGGCAGGTTACTCGACAACATTGACTCGCCCGCAGACGTCAAGAAGTTGACCGTGCCTCAATTGGAGATCCTGGCTCAGGAGATACGCGACGAGCTGATCTTCGTCCTGGCCAAGACGGGGGGCCATCTCGGCCCAAATCTTGGCGTGGTTGAGCTTACGCTCGCCATGCATTACGTCTTCGAAACCCCGAAAGACAAGTTCGTCTTTGACGTCAGTCATCAGACCTATGTTCATAAACTGCTGACGGGGCGGCGCGGTCGTTTCAACACCATGCGGCAACCTGGCGGGTTGAACGGCTTTGCGCTGCGCACCGAGAGCGAACACGATTGCTACGGCGCAGGTCACGCGGGGACCTCTCTCTCGGCTGCGCTGGGCATGGCGGTTGCGCGGGATCGCGCTGGCACCAAAGAGCATGTTCTGGCCTTTGCCGGCGACGCCGCGTTTACCAACGGCATCAGTTTTGAGGCGTTGAACAATATCGCCGAGCAGACCAAACGGCTGATCGTGGTGCTGAACGACAATGAGTGGTCGATCGATCGCAACGTGGGCGCGATTGCCAATTACCTGCACCGGATTGTCACCAATGAGCGGTACACCAACCTGCATGACAGCGCGGCCCGCCTGCTCGAAAAGCTTGGCGGCAAAACAGCCCGGCAGATGGTGCGCAAAGCGGAGGAGGCAGCCAAGGGAATGCTTTGGCCATCGCTCCTCTTTGAAGAATTTGGGCTCACCTACTATGGCCCGATCAATGGCCACAACATCGGCTTATTGATCGAGACTTTTCAGTTTTTGAAGGCTCAGGACCGCCCTGTCCTGCTGCACGCCATTACCCAAAAGGGCCGCGGCTTTCAGCCGGCGCTCGACAAACAGAAGAAGTTCCATGGGCTTGGGCCGTACGACCCCGAGACCGGGGAGACAATGCCGGCGGGCCAACAGACCTACTCCGAAGTCTTTGCCAAGACTCTCGTTCAGCTGGCCGATGAAAACAGCAAATTGGTTGCAATTACCGCCGCGATGCCCAATGGAACGGCGCTCGATCTCTTTCGTCCGCATCATCCGGATAAGTACTTTGACGTAGGCATCGCGGAGGAGCACGGCGTTGTCTTCGCCGCCGGTCTCGCGACCATGGGTTTTCGGCCGTTCTGCGCGATCTATTCCACGTTTCTGCAGCGCGCTTTCGATCCGGTGGTGCATGACGTCTGCCTGCAAAACCTGCCGGTAGTCTTCTGCCTGGATCGCGGCGGTCTCTCCGGCGACGACGGTCCCACGCATCACGGGCTGTTCGATATCAGCTATCTGCGCGGCCTGCCCAACATCATCCATATGGTGCCCAAGAACGAGGATGAGTTAGCCGACATGCTCTATACGGCCCTGTTGCACGAAGGGCCAAGCGCTGTGCGTTATCCACGGGGAATCGGGACCGGCGCGACGGTCAAGCCTCACCCTGTCGCTTTGCCGATCGGCAAGGCGGAGGTTATCTCCGACGGGGATGAGATCGCGATTCTCGGGTTGGGCGCGTTCCTTCCCATGGCTCAGGAGCTGGCCCGGACTCTTGAGCAGCAAGGCTTCTCGGCCGCCGTCATTAACCCGCGCTTCGTCAAGCCTCTGGACCGCGATCTTCTTGCCGACTACGCGTGCCGTGTCAGCGTGTTCGTTACCTTCGAAGACCACGTTCTTATGGGCGGCTTCGGCAGCGCCGTGCTCGAGGCATTGAGCGATATGCAGTTCGATGTGCCGGTCGTGCGCATCGGCTGGCCCGATCGCTTCATCGAACACGGCAAGGTGGATCAATTGCGTGCGCGATACGGTATCAGTGTGGAGACCGCCCTAGAAAAGCTGGCGCCTTACCTGGAACACCGCATGCGTAAGCGGCTCGTCGCGCGCTAGCGGCCTCTAGAGCCTGTTATGAACTTATAGGGCGGCAGCGACGGGAGCGGATTTTCCCGAGCGCAAGGAGTGAGGAGTGACAAATACCGGGCGTATTTTAGCGACGAACGACACAGCAATCGGGAAAATCCGCCCCGTCCCTCTGGGTTGCGGCGAAAATGGGGTCATACTTCGTTGTCGTCCTTGCATGGGGACCTGCCACACGCTGCGGACTCCGCCTCGTCTGGCCCCATTTTCGCTGGCAACGCTGTCCACCCTATAAGTTCATAACAGGCTCTAGGCTTAACCGCGAAAGCAGGCGCGGCGGCTACGCCTGCTTTCTTCATGCAAAAGTGGTTCAATTTTCAGTTGGGCAGCAGGACCCCGTTGATGACGTCGATAACGCCATTCGACTGCATCACATTGGCAATCGTAACCGTCGCTGTACCGCCCTTTTCGTCGGTCAGCACGATTTTACCGTCCACCTTTGCCGCCGTCAGCGTGCCGCCTTCGACCGTCGTCAACGTGGCTTTCCCATTGCCCGCCTTGATCTGGGCCAGGATATCCTTCGCGGTGAGCCTGCCGGCAACCACATGGTAAGTGAGGATCTTTTTGAGCTGATCCACATTCTCCGGCTTCAGCAAGGTGTCCACCGTCCCCGCGGGCAGTTTCGCGAAGGCTTCGTTGGTGGGAGCAAAGACCGTAAAGGGTCCAGGGCCTTCGAGGGTGTCGACCAAGCCGGCTGCCTTCACGGCCACCACCAGCGTCGTGTGATCGTTGGAGTTAACGGCGTTGGCGACAATGTTCTTGGTGGGGTACATCGCTGCGCCGCCCACCATCGGATCTTTCTCGGCAGTCGCGTTGAGCGCGGAAAATCCGAACGTGAGAGCCATCAGGACTACAAGCAGATTCCTATTCTTCATCCGTGGGTCCTTTCCGTAAAGCGTTCTTGAATGCTGTACTGGTAGTACGGCCAGGAAAGGAAAGTGGATCCACGTACAGACGCCGGAAGCTTGCTTGTTGACGGCATGTACCGTAAAAACAAACTATCGCGCGAGCGATGCTACGGGTGTATCGACATAAAGGGATGGCCGGCCATTCCTTTATATCGATAGACCCTAAGGATCCGGATTGACCTTGAAGAAGTATTCCCATCCAAACCGCAACCGCTGGCTGATCGCGATCGGTTGTTTGAAACTCTTGAAAGCGGTCCTCTTTGTAGGCATGGGCTTTGGCGTCATCAAACTGCTGCACAAGGATGTGGCGGATATTTTTCTGGAGCTGACCACGGCGCTGAGATTCGACCCGGAGAACCGATTCGTAAATTTGCTCCTCGAACAAGCCTCTCTATTGAATCCCCACACTCTCAAGGAGATCACCTTCGCACTCTTTCTCTATGCGGGGCTCGATGTCGTCGAAGGGGTCGGGTTGGTGCTCGAGCAGATCTGGGCGGAATACTTCACCCTGATTCTTACCTCGTCCTTCCTGCCATGGGAGCTCTATGAAATCATTCATCGCGTTACCCTATTTAAGATTGCCCTGTTTTTGGTCAACCTCTTTGTGGTTCTCTATATTGGTTACGTTGTCAGAGATCGCGTTCGGAACCGCCAGACTCCTTCCCCGAGCCCCATGGCTCTTTGAAAAGAGCGGCCCTTACGCGGTCTCCTCCTAAGGCTCTCCTAACACTAAAGCGTTATAGGCCTATCCCGTCTCTTCGCCCCTGACAAGTATGTTTCGAGAGACCCGAACCTAGAGTAGTAACACTACTTATGGTGTTCCACTGTCAGGTACCTACCCGTAATTGTACTTTCCACAGGACATCCTCTGAAGCGTCCAGGCTCGCCGAATTTGGGCTTTGACAGCCCATTCGACTCCGTTAAGATGGGTCAATCGTGGTCCAAAATGGAGTAAATGAAATAGACGGACCCAAGAAATACGGTCATTTGGCTTTACCCCGGATCCCCAGATCCAAAAACAGCGAAGGGCGAAAAGACCCACAAGCAGGGAACTCGAAGTCGGGAAAGAGCAATAAAAGATGTTTCGCGGGAATCACCCAACACGCATTGACGACCGGGGGCGGCTCAAGCTGCCTGCGGAATTCAAGCGTCTCGTGGATGAGCGGTACAACAGCCAGTTTTATGTCACCAGCCGGGATGGCTGGGCAGTGGACCTCTATCCCATGGCGGAATGGCAGAGGATCGAGGAAAAGATTGCATTGGTTCCCAGCTCCAACCCGGCCAGAAAGAAATTGTTGAGCCTGGTGAACTACTACGGCCAGACAGCGGAGATGGATGCGCAGGGAAGGGTCTTGATTCACCCGCTTCTCAGGGAGAAGGCGAATATCGCGGGTGACGCTCTGGCTTTTGGCATGCAGACGTTTATTCAACTCGTCAACCGCGACAGATTCCTCCAGCGGCTCGAAACGGAACCGCTTACGGCGAACGATGAGAAGGAGTTGGAAGGTTTCGGCCTGTAAAGGAACTTCCAATACACCCCCAAGGGGGAGCACATGACACGCGGTATCGAGCGGCATGTGCCAGTTCTTTTAGAAGATGCGATCCGATATTTGAATGTGCGCGCCGGCGGTACATATGCCGATGCAACGCTCGGGTTGGCGGGTCATTCCCAAGCAATCGCCCGGAAACTGGGCGGTCGAGGACGGTTGATCGGTTTCGACCGGGACCCCGAGGCGCTCGGGATAGCGCAGTCGCGGTTTCAATCTCTCGAGCAGGAGCTCGGTGGCGAAATGCCGGAGGTGATCCTCCACGGGGAGCAATTTTCCTCCCTGAGCCGGTGGGTCGAAGAAGGCAGTTTGGATGGTCTGCTGGCGGACTTTGGAGTGAGCTCGATGCAGTTGGATGAGGCGCGCAGAGGATTCAGTTTTCAGGCGGACGGTGCTCTTGATATGCGGATGGATCCGCGCCAGGGCGTAACCGCCGAACAAGTGGTAAATCAGGCCGGTGAAAAAGAACTTGCCGACTTGATTTACAAATTCGGAGAGGAAAGGAGGTCGCGGAGATTTGCCAGAGCCATTGTCAGGGCGCGGCCGATTATGACGACGGCGCAATTGGCCAGAGTCGTTTCGGCTGCCGCCCCGGCGATGAAAGGGAAGCGAATCGGGCGCCAGATCCATCCGGCCACGCGAATCTTTCAAGCTCTACGAATTTATGTCAATGCCGAACTCGACGAGATACAGGCTCTCTTGAATGCGGCGGCGAAGCTGCTGAAGCCTGAAGGAAGGCTGGTGGTGATCAGCTTTCAATCTCTCGAAGACCGGCTGGCCAAGGATGCGCTGCGCGAAGGCGCGCGGCAGGGATTATTCGAAGTCCTCACCCGCAAACCGGTGACGGCAAGCGAAGAGGAAACGGATCGCAATCCACGGGCTCGCAGCGCGAAGTTGCGCGCGGCCGAGAGAACGGCGAATCGAATTTGAGCCCCGGCAGGATCTGCCGGACGGCGGTATAGAGCGATATATAGAGGATCGGGCCAGGAACGTCCAACCCCGGTGAAAGTGAAAGTAAAACGAACTGAACATGAGCAAGTCCCTCCCCCACCTAGCGTTCCTGGTCCGATGGGTTTGGGAGGCAGAGAGAGCAGAGAGAGCTGAGGGAGCTTCTAAGGTTCCCGACGCGGAAGGCAGACATGGCGACACAGGTATTGGCGGCGCAGACGATCGGAGCCAGCAGGATCGGCCATCAGGCAGCCGAGCGGAACCTCTCCTTGCTGGCTCAGCAGCAGCGCACGAAGAGGGGACCGACTCCGGAAGTATTCTTCGTTAAGCGCATCGACAACACGCGCCTGGTCAAGGCCGATGATCCCGTTCGTCTGCGCGAGATGCGCACTTTCACGACCGCGATCGTGACTCTCTTTCTGCTGTTGATGTTCTACGGATGGCAGCACTTCAGCGCCATCGAGTACGGATACCGCGTAGAAACCGAGAAGCAGCAGCGGGAAGTGCTCGAAGAGCAGAACCGCCAATTGCGGCTCAGTGAAGCCCAACTCTCCGAGCCGGCGAGGATTGACCGGATGGCGCGGCAACTCGGTCTCGACTCACCGCAGCCCGGCCAGGTCGTTCGCCCTGAAGCGGCCTTCGATAGCGGCGCGCCAACACTGGCGGAGGCATCGCCGACATTGCCCGGCTTGCACTAGGAGCTTGTTGAAAAACAGTATTGATCGCTCAACCGGCAACAATGGCTCGAGTTTTATTGCAACCACAGTATCTCGGGCATCGCTTGTTGCTTCCCACCCCAGCAAGCTGCGCTTGCCGGGGACCCCGGTTGCTTCGCGCATTTTCAACAAGCTCCTATCCGGGGATTTATGCAGCCAGTTCTAGTGCATCTTCACGATTGGTGTAAGACACAGCAGATTTGACAGTATTGGCGGACGGCAGGCACAAGTGAAACTGCAATTTTCCTCTCCCCAGCCGACGAATACCACCCGTCCCACTCCTGCAGGCCGTCAGCGGACAGGGATCGCTCCACGCCGTCTTCGCCTTCTCGAGATCACCGGTTTTTTCCTTTTCTGGGTCACGGCGATCTGTTGCCGGCTGGTGTGGTTGCAGGTGGTGCGCCATGCGGATTTTGTCGAGCGCGCCGCCAGGCAGCAGCAACGAACCTTTGAAGTCGCGCCACGGCGTGGAATGCTCTACGACCGCAACCTTCATGAGCTGGCGATGACCGTGCTCGCCGACTCGGTCTATGCCGTTCCCTCCGAGATTGCCCTAAAGCAGGACCCGGATGCCAAGGCAAAGTACCAGGCCGCTGCCGCGGTTCTGGCAAAGGTGGTGCATCGAGACCCGACCGACGCGTTTACTTCCGCGCCGCAGATCGCCGCGCGGCTGAATGACTCGCGTGATTTCGCCTGGGTCGCCCGCAAGCTCGATCCGGCGGAGATTGCGCAGGTAAAGGCCCTCAATCTCAAGGGTGTGTACTTCCAAAAGGAATTCAAGCGCTTCTACCCCAACAATGAACTGGCGGCGCAGGTGCTCGGTTACGTCGGCACCGATGACAACGGCTTAGGTGGTCTGGAGAGCCTGTTCAACCGTGACCTGCACGGCGTCCCCGGCCGCATGCTCGCCGCGCTCGATGCCCGGCGTCATGTGCTGGGAAGCGAGGAGCGCGACCCCGAACCGGGCGAGAACCTGGTTCTGACCATCGATGAAAATATTCAGTTCATCGCCGAACGCGCGCTCGATGCCGCGCTCGCGCGCACCCATGCGCTGAGCGGGACGGTGGTGGTCCAGGATCCTTTTACCGGACAGATCCTTGCGCTGGCCATCCGCCCGACCTTCAACCCCAACGACTTCCGCCATGCCACAAGAAGTCTTTTGCGGGATCACGCTGTCACCGATGTGTATGAGCCCGGCTCCACCTTCAAGCTGGTGACCTACTCCGCGGCACTCGATCAAAAGTTGACAAACCCGAACGAAGTGATCGATTGCCAGGGGGGCAAGATTACCTTGGCGGGAAGAGTCATCCACGATGACCACCCCAATGGCCTCTTGACGACCTCGCAGGCTCTTTGGGAATCGAGCGACGTGGCTGCCATCAAGCTGGCGCTGCGCATGGGATCGGCTTCTTTCTATCAGTACATTCGCGCATATGGCTTTGGATCGTCCACCGGGATCGAGTTGCCGGGCGAGACGAATGGCTTGTTACGGAAGCCCAGCCGCTGGTCGGGATCGAGCATTGGATCGATCGCCATTGGGCAGGAAGTTGCCGTAACCCCTCTGCAATTGATTTCGATGGTCTCTACACTCGCCAATGGCGGCGTTTACATGCCCCCTCACGTTCTGATGATGCGGACCGAAGACACGCCCGGCGACGGCAAGCTCTCTCCCGCGGCCTTTCATCCGGAAGGCGAATTGCCCGACACCCTGCCTGAAGGCGCGCACCGCGTGGTCTCATCGATGACGGCGGCGGTGATGCGCAAATTGATGGAAGGCGTGGTCCTCTTTGGCACGGGAAGACCGGCGGCGCTGAATGGCTACTCGGCGGGGGGCAAGACCGGAACGGCGCAAAAGATAGATGTCGTCACACACCGTTATTCGAAGACGGAGTATATCGCCTCCTTTGTTGGCATGGCGCCGGTAAGCAATCCGGCAATCACGGTCGCGGTCGTTATCGACTCACCGAAAGGGGACTACTATGGCACCGCCGCGGCTGCCCCGGTCTTCCGTGACGTTGCTCAGCAGGTTCTCGAGTACCTTGGCATTCCGCATGATACCGAGCTGAAGTCCCAGACCCTAGCCGCGGAGGCGCAGCAGCCAGAGGAGCCGCCGCCTGCCGACCAGACCGGCGATCTCTCCGCTCTCTTCGATGAAGTGAACGACCTGCCGCCCAACGATCCATTGCGGACGGAAGTGAATGGGCAGCAATTGTTGCCCGCCTCGGTGAATGATCCTTCATCGAGCGTATCCGCCACGGTGCCGTCAACCGGGGACGCATCGGCTGCGGCGAATGCAACTACGATCGCGCAGATGCAGGTGGCGCCCGCTCTGCCCGCTCGAACGGAATCGAATCCCCGCCCAGGCAATGACTTGGGCAACGGCGGTCCGACGGAGGCAGCGGCCGACAATGTGGGCCAGCAAGTCCCGCTTGAAGCTTCTCTGCATGGCGTCGCGGAACCCCTCCCGTCTCCTATGCCGGACGGCACGGTCGTAGTCGATGGGCACGACAGAGTCGCGGTCCCGACATTTGTTGGCGAACCGGTGCGGCAGGCGGTCGAGTCCGCGGGGAATGCCGGGCTCAGTTTAGAAGTCGTGGGCAGCGGAATCGCCCGTGAACAGGTTCCCGTCCCCGGCACCATGGTTCCCGCAGGGACTGGGGTTGTGGTTCGCTTTAGCCGTTAGGTGCTGACCGCACGGGCAGACGCTGGTTGAGCGATCAATACTGTTTTTCAATGAGCTCTTAGTGTCATTCCTCTTTCGGTACGCAGAGCTTATGATTCTGATTCCCACCCTGACGCGGAAAACTATCTGAGGTCAACGGCCGCCCGGGAGGGAATCGAGCGCGAGGCAGCGTTCAACCCTGTGCGTTTCACCGTTGAGACGCAGGAGAATGAGCGACAGTGGACCTTGATACTCTATTGCGCGGAATCGATCTCATCCGCCGCGCCGGCCCGAGCGCTGAGGTGGCCGGTATCGAGTACGATTCCCGGCGTGTCGGTCCCTGCTCTCTCTTTGTCGCCATGCGCGGCGCCACGACCGACGGCAACCGGTATCTCTCGCAGGCGGTGGCGCAAGGCGCAAGTGCCCTGGTCACGGATTCCTCCGATGCTTTTGAGGAAGCCTCGAGCGCTTATCCGGGTATTTGTCTGATTGAGGTTCCGCACGGACGCCGCGCTCTGGCGGCGATTGCAGCAAATTTTTTCGGCCATCCTGAAGCCCAGCTCAAGCTAAGCGGCGTTACCGGCACCAATGGCAAGACGACAACGGCATTTCTGCTGGAGGCGATGCTGCGCCATCAAGGGCGGCCGTGCGTGCTGGCCGGCACGATCGAATATCATGTGCTCGATCAAATCAGACCCGCGCCGCACACGACGCCCGAGTCGCGCGATCTTCTGGAACTCTTTCGCCAGGGTGTGGACGCGGGCGCGAGCGAAGCGGTCATGGAAGTCTCCTCGCACGCGCTCGATCAGGAGCGGACGTTCGGTCTGAATTTTGACGTCGCCATCTTCACCAATCTCACACAGGATCATCTCGACTACCACGGCACCATGGAGCGGTACTTCGCCGCGAAGCGAAGGCTTTTTGACCCCCGGCAAGGCCGCGCGCCGCGCGCGGCCATTCTCAATCAGGATGACCCCTACGGGCGGCAATTGCGCGAGATCGCTGCCTCTGCCGGGTCCGAGCTGGTGTGGGCCTACGGGATCGGCGAAGGAGACTTCCGGGCAACGGATCTGGAGATGGGGCCGTCCGGTATGCACTTCAGAATGCAGACACCGCAGGGAGAGGCGCCGATTGAAACCCGTCTGACGGGACGAATCAACGTCTACAATCTGCTCGCGGCGAGCGCGGCCGCGATGGCTCGGGGATTGACTCTCAAGCAGATCGCCGCGGGGGCCGCTTCGCTCGCCGGCATTCCGGGGCGATTTCAGAGCGTTCACGGCGGCCAGGACTTCGCGGTGATTGTGGACTATGCGCACACTGACGATGCGCTCAAGAACGTCCTGGCCGTGGCGCGGGATTTCGTTCAGCCAAGAAGCGGCCGCGTGATTACACTCTTTGGTTGTGGCGGAGATCGGGACCGAAGGAAGCGGCCGCTCATGGGCCAAGCGGCTGGCCGGGCAAGCGACGTGGTGGTTGTGACTTCCGACAATCCCCGAAGCGAGGAGCCGGAGCTGATTTTGCAAGATGTGCTCCCCGGCCTCAAAGGGAGCAAGGCCAAGGTTCTGGTCGAACCTGACCGCGAGCGGGCGATCCGGCTCGCGATCGCAGAGGCGCGGCGAGGAGACATCGTTCTGCTGGCTGGCAAAGGACACGAAACGACGCAGGTCCTCCGCGATCGGGAGATACCGTTCGACGATGCGGCCATTGCGCTTGACGCGTTGCGAGCTCTAGGGAAGGGTCAATGAAAGCTCTAGGGAAACGCCAATGAAATTGCTACTGCGCGAGATTGCCAATTGGACCGCCGCGGACCTGCGGCCCTGGAGCGGCGATGCGCCGGAGCTGCCGGCGACAGGCTACTCCATCGACTCGCGCACGCTTCAGCCCGGCGATCTGTTCTTCGCCATACGCGGCGAGCGTTACGAGGCCCACGACTTTGTTCTCCCGGCTCTCGAGCACGGCGCCCGAGCCGCCGTCATTGCGCGCCGCAAAGCCGGCAATTTTCTCGAGATTGCGCGTTCTCACACCCTACTGCTCGTGGACGATCCCCTCGAAGCGTTGCAGACGCTCGCGGCCGCGGTGCGGAGGCATTGGAACAAACGCGTCGTCGCCGTCACCGGCAGTGCGGGCAAGACCACTACCAAAGAGGCGATCGCCGAGGTTCTGGGCACGCGCTTCGCGGTACTTAAATCCCAAGGGAATCTGAACAATGCGTTTGGTTTGCCGCTGCAGCTGCTGAAGCTCGAGCCCCAGCATGAGGTCGCGGTGGTTGAGATGGGCATGTCGCATCTCGGCGAGATCGCCGCGCTCACGCGCATTGCCCGTCCCGATTGGGGAGTCGTCACCAACATCGGCAGCGCCCACGGCGAGAACTTTCCCGAAGGCATGGCCGGCATTGCGCGTGCGAAATATGAGTTAGTCCAGGGTCTGCCGAGCCAGGGCATCGCATTCCTCAATTGCGACGATCCCTACGTCGCCGGATTTGGCCGGGATTTTCGCGGGCGGGTCGTCTACTTTGGCTCGGGACCGTGCGCGAATCCTCGCGCCGGCAAAGTGGAAGAGCTGGGCGCGGAGGGGCTGCGTTTCGAGCTCACATTTCTCGACCAGCGGACGGTCGTGAATATGAAGCTTTTGGGCCGGCACAATATTTCGAATGCCTTGGCGGCTATCGCCGTCGGCCTGGAGGCGGGCATCAGCCTGGAAGACTGTGTCGCCGCGGCGGCACAGTTGAGCCCGCCGGACAAGCGCGGAGAATTGCTTCTCATCGGCGGGGCCACCATCATCAACGACTGCTACAACTCCAATCCCGAGGCTCTCAAGTCGATGATTGCCACGCTTGCCTCCGTGCCGGCGAAGCGCCGCATTCTGGTAGCAGGAGAAATGCTCGAGCTGGGCCCCGAGGCTGCCCGGTTGCACCGCGAATGTGGCCAGGCCGCGGCAGAGCATGGAATCGATCTGACGATCGGGGTGCGGGGGCATGCCCAGCAAATTGTCGAGGGTGTGCGGCAGGCCGGGGGGTTGGCCATGTTTGTCGCTTCGCCGCTCGAGGCAGGCGATTGGCTCAAGGGCGAGCTGCGCCCAGGGGACGCGGTTTTGCTCAAAGCCTCACGGGGCGTCGGTCTGGAGCAGGCGCTGAAGTCGCTGTAATATTTGCCCTAGCAGTCAGTTGTCAGTACTCAGTACTCAGCACCTTTCTCCTCACCTTATCTTTGGAGCTTCGCGGTGAAACCGCTCTCGCCCTCCTTTCTCTTAATATGAAATACAGGGATCCTTCCCCTTCGCGCCGCTCAGCGACTGTCTGGATTGTCAAGAGGGTTGATGGAAAAGACGGAAAACGATGCGGCGTTTTCCGCTTTCCCACAACCCCGGCTGCGGCCGGCTCATGACACCGCGACTGCCGGCGAGCAGGCAGCTGGTATCTGCTGACGGACTTGTCGGGCTTTCGCATTGAGCCGCACCAGAAGTTTGTGCGCCAGTGCGATGCGGATAACTTTCGCGGGCTTGCCCGCTCCTTGAAGACGCTGTTGAAAAGCGATGAAATCCGGCTCATAGCGGCCCGCCACGCTGGCAACCATGAAGAGGATCTCACGGACCGAAGCGCGACCCCCACGAGTGATGCGCTTGCCCTCATGCTTGCCCGAATCGCGGGCCAGCGGAGCCACACCCGCCAACTTCGAGATGGCCTTATTCGGCAGCATGCCAATCTCCGGCATCTCGGCCATCAGACGCGCCACAGTGCGATCGGCCACCCCCTTGATGGAACGGAAGGCATGGTCGAGCTGGCGCCACAGCGGATCGGCGGCGATCAGCTCGGCGATGGCCGTTTCCAGCTCGTGCATCTGGCGGACGAGCAGCGCGAGCAACTCATCGATAGAGGCGAGCACGGCAGCATCAGTGATGAGGCGGCGCTGGTTGCCTTGCGCGGTGCGCATTTGGGTGAGCTGGCGCAGACGGTTGACCAGGGCGCGGAGTTGTTGCTGCTCAGGCGAGGATAACGACTGCGGTCGGGAACCCTTGACCTCGGCGAACCAGGCGATCAGCCCGGCGTCCAGTGCATCGGTCTTTTCCAATACACCCATGCCTTCGGCGAAGCGGCGCACCGCACGCGGGTTGAGGATGGCTACGCCCAAGCCGTTTTGTGTCAGCAGGGCGAAGGGCTGTTGCTCGTAGCCGCCAGTGGCTTCCATGGCCACTAGTTCCACCTGATGAGCTTGGCAAAAGGCGGCCAGCGCGGCGATGCCTTCGGCGGTGTTGGGGAAGGAGCCGGTGGCTCCCTCGCGGCCGATGCGAGCCTCAAGCGAGACCGAGGAAATATCCACTCCACAAATGATCCGCGTCACGGTAACCTGCCTTGTATGTGCGATTGGAAGTCATGCGACTGTCCGGTCGTGCGTGACTTGGGCAGCGGTCCCTGTGCTGAGCGGCGGTGGTAAAACACCACAGGGTCAACGGGAGCCGTCCGCCCGCGGGGGATCGAGATCATCGGTCCCCCACCGCGACATTTTCATGCCGCTGCTCCAGAAGATACAAGGGTCAGGATGACGGCGTTGGTTTTGGCGGCGAAGCGGGGTCTCCGGCAAGCTGTGCTTGCTGGGGTGAGAAGCCGCGTGTGCCCGTGCGGCCAGCACCCGCGAAGCGGCGTGTGCCTGGATGGCAAATCCCGTTGCCCTCTTGGTTCAGGAAGAAATGCGCGCCGGTCGCGCGGCCGGGTACTTGTAAGATAGCGACAAATCCGTTGCAAAAGGCACCCCGGAGGAAGTTTGCTCTACTGGCTCCTTTATCAGAAGCTGTTCCCCTACTTCAGACCCTTCCGTATCTTCCGGTATCTGACGTTTCGCACCGCTTTTGCGACTGTAACGGCACTGCTGATCGCCCTGCTCATTGGGCCCTATGTCATCGAAAAGCTACGCGAGTTCCAGATCGGCCAATACATCCGGGATGACGGTCCGAAAGAGCACCAGAAGAAAGCCGGTACTCCGACGATGGGCGGAGTGCTTATCTGTATTGCCATTCTGGTGCCGACACTATTGTGGAGCGATCTCACCAATCCCTTTGTCTGGATGGTGATGGGCGCGACCGTTGCCTTTGGCGCCATCGGCTTCGCCGACGATTACATCAAGGTGACGCACCGGCGCAGCATGGGTCTGACCGCGATGCAGAAGTTGGGATTCCAGACGCTGACCAGCATCGTCATCGCCGTGGTCTTGATCGCCATGCAAAACCAAGGGATGTACTCAACGCGCTTGATGGTGCCGTTTATGAAGCGCTTCCGTCCCGATCTCTCCATCCACGCGCTGGGCGCCATTCCTCATCTCGGACTGCTGGCATTTTTGCCTTTTATCGCCTTCGTCGCGCTGGTCCTGGTCTTTTCGAGCAATGCCGTCAACCTCACCGATGGTCTCGATGGTCTTGCCATCGGCTGCACCATCATTGCCGCAGGGGCTTTGACCGTGCTCACCTATGTCGGCGGACATGCGGTCTTCGCCGACTACCTGGAGTTGCAGCGCATGCCGATGGTGGGCGAGGTGACCGTCTTCTGCGGGGCCATGGTCGGGGCGAGCATCGGCTTCCTTTGGTACAACGCCCACCCGGCGGAGATCTTCATGGGCGACGTGGGCTCGCTCGCGCTCGGCGGCGCGATCAGCACCGTCGCGGTGATTATCAAACAGGAACTCCTGCTGCCTTTTATCGGGGGGATCTTTGTGATCGAGGGATTGAGCGTCATACTTCAGGTAGGCAGCTATAAGCTGCGCAAAAAACGCATCTTCAAGATGGCTCCGCTGCACCATCACTTCGAGTTGGTGGGCTGGTCGGAGTCGAAAGTGATTGTGCGTTTTTGGATCGCCGCGCTCGTGTTTGCACTCTTTGCGCTGACAACCTTGAAGCTGCGCTAAGGCTACGGAAATCAGTTGTCAGTTGTCAGTCTTCGCGAACCGCAGATCCCTCGACTGCGCTCGGGATGACAATTTGGGGGTGAATTGCGGCGTGGGTGAATTGCTGGTGAGCCCCTGAGACCGGGCTCAGCAGCAAGAGGCGAGAGCGGCTTCACCGCGAAGCCCTGCAATGTTAGGCGCCCTGGGAAGGGGCGAGCAAAGCAAGCCGGGGTGGAAGAGGGCGAGAGCGGTAGTACCGCGAAGCCCTGAAATATTAGGAGAAGGGTGAATTGCGGAGCGAGCGCTGGCAAGGCGCGAGCAAAGCAAGCCGGGGTCCCCGGCAAGCTGTGCTTGCTGGGGTGGAAGAGGGCGAGAGCGGCTTTACCGCGAAGCCCTTAAATTATGGACCTTAAGGATAAAAAGATATTGGTGGTCGGCCTGGGTAAGTCAGGTCTGGCGGCAGCTCTTTTTCTGCGTCAACGCGGCGCCCAGGTGACGGTTTCCGATGTGCGCAGCGCCGATGCGTTGGCCAAGGAAATCCCCGCCTTGATCGATGCGGGAATCGCGGTCGAGACGGGAGGGCACGGACTGCTCACCTTCCGGCGGCAGGACATGATCGTGGTCAGCCCTGGCGTGCCATTCGATACTCCTGAAGTGGCGCTGGTGCGCAGTGTCGGCTTGCCGGTGATTGGCGAGCTGGAGCTGGCGGCGCGCTACCTCAAGGGAAAGGTTCTGGCCATTACGGGCTCGAATGGCAAGACCACAACGACAGCTTTGTGCGGCGAGATCTTCCGAGCCGCGGGAGTCAAGACGCTGGTTGGCGGCAATATCGGCGTGCCCGCGATCGGCATGGTCGACGAGAGCGACGCTGGCTCCTGGTCCGTGCTCGAGGTCTCGAGCTTTCAGTTGGAGACCACGCAAACCTTCCATCCAAATATTGCTGTGATCCTCAACATCACCCCCGACCATCTCGACCGGCATGGAAATTTCCGCAACTATGCGGAGATTAAGGAGAGAATCTTTGCCAGCCAGACCGCGGAGGATGCGCTTATCCTCAATGCCGACGACCCTGTGGTACAGCAGGCTGCCAGCCGCGCGAAATCCCAGGTTTTCTGGTTCAGCCGGAGCAAAATCATCCGGCGCGGCGCTTTCCTCATGAAAGACGCTCTCGTCTTCCGTGCTTCCGAGACTGAATCGCCCGAGCCGGTGCTTCCCGTGTCAGCGATTCCGCTGAAGGGCGCGCACAATGTCGAGAATGTTCTCGCGGCGGTTTGCGCGGCGGAAGTCGCGAAGTTGCCGCGCGAGGCGATTGCCCGCGCAGTTCGATCCTTCCGCGCCGTTGAGCACCGCCTGGAGTTTGTGGCCAAGATCCAGGGCGTCGACTACTACAACGACTCCAAGGCTACCAACGTCGACGCCGCCGCGAAAGCCATCGCTTCATTTCCGGCGAACGTTCACCTCATTTTGGGCGGCAAGGACAAAAACTCCGACTATACCGAGCTGCTCCCTTTGATCAAGGAGCGGGTCAAAGCCGTCTATATCATCGGAGCGGCGGCGGAAAAGATCGAGCGGCAGATCGGGCATGCCGCCACCCTATTGCACGCGGGAACTCTCGACCGGGCGATTGAGCAGGCGGCCGCGGCCGCGGTAGCGGGAGATGTGGTTCTGCTGGCGCCCGCCTGCTCCAGCTTCGATCAATTTGAAAACTATGAACACCGAGGCCGCGTCTTTAAGGAGCTTGTATTGGCGCGCCGGGGGAGCCAGTTATGGCAAAGCGCGTAGGCGTCGACAAGTGGCTCTTTGGCGTTACGGTGCTCTTGGTCTTCATCGGCTTGTTGATGGTCTTCAGCGCCTCCGCGGTCATGGCCAATGAGCGCTACGGTTCTCCCTACACTTTTGTGAGCAAGCAGGCCGGTTGGGCCGTTCTCGGTCTGATCGCGATGACTGTGCTGATGCAGATCGACTACCGCAAGTACAATCGGGCGGCAGTCGTATTTCCGGCAGTCGCCATCACCACTCTTTTGCTGCTCGGCGTTTTTCTATTGCGCGATTCGCACAATACCCACCGCTGGATTCGCTTCGGCGGCTTCTTTACCTTTCAGCCATCGGAGCTTGCCAAGCCGGTGCTGGTGCTGTTTCTGGCCTGGTTCATGCAGGATAAGCTGAACTCCATTCAGGATTGGCGCAACACGCTCGTGCCCGCGGTTCTGCCCAGCCTTCTGTTCGTTCTGCTGATCCTTCGCCAACCCGACCTGGGAACCGCCGTGGTCTGCGCGGCGGTAACGGCATTGATGTTGTACCTTGCCGGCGCGGAGGCCAAGTACTTCGCCCTTGCCGGCCTGGCCTCGCTGCCGGTGCTCTATCTGCTGCTCTTCCGCGTTCCCTGGCGCAGGGCTCGCATGCTGGCCTTCATCAACCCGGAAGCCGATCCGCAGGGAGCCGGCTTCCACACGATTCAGTCGCTCATCGCCGTCGGTACCGGCGGCGTTTTCGGCCGCGGATTTATGGAAGGCGTGCAAAAACTCTTCTATCTGCCCGAGCCGCACACGGATTTTATCTTTGCCAATATCGCCGAAGAACTGGGCCTGGTTGGCGCTTTGACGATCGTCGCGTTGTTCGTCGTGCTCGGTTATCGCGGGCTGCGCGCCGCCAGCCTCTCCAAAGACACCTTCGCGCGCTTTCTCGCTTTCGGCATCACGGCAACCATTCTTATTCAGGCATTTTTCAATATCAGTGTGGTGCTTGCGCTTTTGCCCACCAAAGGCATCACTCTTCCCTTTATCTCCTCCGGCGGCACATCCCTCTTCTTCATGCTGGCCAGCGTCGGCGTGCTCCTGAACCTCACCCGGGAAATCGACTGAGTAGGGCCTGTTCTCACTACTGGAGCGGCGGCGACGGGAGGCAATTTTCCTCAGTTCGTGGAGTGAGGAGTGACGCATACTGGGTGTCTGCTGGCGACGATCGACAACGAAATGGGGAAAATTGGCCCCGTCCCTCCGGGTTGCGGAGAAGATCCGGCCATACTTCGTTGTCGTCCTCGAATTTGGAACCACCAAATTCAGCGAACTCCGCCTCGTCTGACCGGATCTTCGCTCGCAACGCCGTCACCCCAGTAGTGAGAGCAGGCCCTAGTATGCGGATGCGGATGCGAATGCGGATTCTGATTGCCGGCGGAGGCACGGGCGGCCACATCATCCCTGCCCTTGCCATCGCCGGCGCGCTCGAGGTGTCGTACGGGGCGGAGGTGCGTTTTGTCGGGACCGCGCGCGGGTTGGAAACGCGCTTGGTGCCGCAGGCCGGGTACCCGCTCGATTTGATTGCCGTTGGCCAGCTCAACCGCGTTGGCCTGATCACCAGGCTCAAGACCTTCGCCACTTTGCCGAAGGCGGTCATGGACTGCATGCGTCTGATTCGCCGCTGGCGGCCGCAAGTGGTGGTCGGAGTGGGCGGCTATGCTTCCGGCCCGGCGATGCTGGCGGCGCTCCTTGAGCGTGTGCCTACGCTGGCCTTTGAACCCAACGCCGTGCCCGGCATGACCAACCGGATGATCGGCAAACGTGTGACCCGGGCCGCGGTAAATTTCCCTCTGACGCTTGAGTTCTTTCGCAACGCGGAGGTTACGGGGATCCCGGTGCGCCCCGGGTTCTCATCGCTCGCGCCGAAGCCTGCCGGAGCCGCGGGAAGCGGGCCCCGGCTGCTCGTGCTGGGCGGAAGCCAGGGCGCCCTCGCGCTGAACCGAACAATGCCGGAGATTGCCAAAGAACTGCTGGAGAGTGTGACCGGTCTCACCATCCTGCATCAGGCCGGAGCGCGGCATGAGGATAGTACGCGGGCCGCCTATGCCGCCAGCGGCGCGCCCACGGAGCGGTGGGAGGTTCGAGCTTTTCTCGAGGACATGCCGCAACGGTTTGCCGAGGCTGACCTGATTCTCGCTCGCAGCGGAGCCAGCACGGTGGCGGAGCTGGCGGCTGCCGGCAAGCCTTCGCTCCTCGTGCCTTTTCCTCTTGCCGCCGACGATCACCAACGCAAAAATGCGGAAGTTCTGCTTGAGGCCGGGGCTGCCGCGATGTTGCTGGAGCATGAGATGACTGGAGCCAAGCTGCTCCACACGCTTCGCGGGCTGCTCGAGAACCCGGAGGAACTTACTCAAATGGCAAAAAGAGCGCGCAACTTGGCGCGCCCCGATGCCGCATCAAGAATTGCCGGGATTATCGCCAGCCTGGTTCCGGGTTGGTCTGCTCCGGGCGCCGCGTGAGCGATGGACTGATGGACTGACACGACAAAGAAAAACGGCTGGCAATGATTGCCAGCCGTTTCTCACTTCACCTCTTAAGTGGGCGTTACCGGTGTCCACCACCACCGCCGTGACCGCCGCCACCGCCGTGGAAACCGCCGCCGCCACCCATGGCGTGTCCGCCGCCAGCGAATCCACCACGAGCTCCGCCGCCAGCGAATCCACGAGCGCCACCTGCTACCGCGCCGCCGCCGGCGAATCCACGAGCTCCGCCCGCCACCGCGCCACCGCGAGCATAGCCGACGCCACCGCGATAGCCGCCGCCATAGCCTACGCCGCCGCGATAGCCTACTCCACCTCTATATCCATAGCCACCGTAGCCGTAGCCACCGCGTCCCCAATAGCCGCCATACCAGGGTCCGGCGCCGATAAAGACACCGCCCAAAAACCAGCTAGGACCGTAGTATCCATAAGGGGCACAAGCATATGGAGCATAGCCGTAGTATCCGTATGAGCAGACGGGCGCGGCGCCGTAGCCATAGCCATAATCGTACCCATACCCGGGACCAACCCCCACACCAACGCCGATTTGAGCCTGGGCGATAGAGAACGGAACGATCAGCGCACCCAAAATCAGAAGATACCGTAGATAACGCATTGTGAACCTCCTCGCCAAAAGCGCATACCGCGCAAACTAACCGGGGCCTTGGCGCTGTTCCTGGTGATTTGCGGTTAATCTCAAATCACCCACTTATTAGAACAGCAAACCATGTTAAAAGTTGCGCATGTTTTGCGCTCTCTTGCGCGTTACTCCTTTCTGTGCTGGAGGTTGATTCTGCGCGGCTTTCGCGTCCGCTGTTAGAGTGATAGAGGTTATTGTCCCGACTCGCCATGTTTGCCAAAGCACAACGCATTCATTTCATTGGTATTGGTGGTATCGGCATGAGCGGCATCGCCGAAATCCTGTTGACTCTGGGATATGCCGTCTCCGGTTCCGATCTGCGGCGCTCCGCGATTACCGATCGTTTGGAGACCCTCGGAGCGGCCATTTTTCAAGGTCATGCGGTGGCCAACGTCGCCGGTTCGGGCGTGGTCGTCACCAGCTCTGCGATCGATGAAAGGAATGTGGAAGTTGTCGAGGCGAGGGCGCGCAAGATTCCGGTCATTCCGCGGGCGGAGATGCTGGCCGAGTTGATGCGGATTAAATACGGCATCGCCGTGGCTGGGATGCATGGCAAAACTACTACCACCTCGATGATCGCCACCGTGCTCGCCGCCGGAGGGCTGGACCCGACCGTGGTGGTCGGAGGCCGAGTGGATGCTCTGGGCTCGAACGCGCGCTTGGGAAAATCGCAGTATCTTGTCGCCGAAGCGGATGAGAGCGACCGCTCTTTTCTCAAGCTCTCGCCCATCCTCTCCGTCGTCACCAACCTCGATCGTGAACACATGGATTGTTATCGCGACCTTGAGGACGTGGATGCCGCCTTTCTCGAGTTCATGAACCGCGTGCCGTTTTACGGCGCCTGCACAGCCTGCATCGACAATGCCCAACTAGCCGCTCTATTGCCGCGTGTGCGGCGCCGGGTCTTCACCTATGGAATGTCGCCTCGGGCCGACTATGCCGTGCGCCTGTTGTCCCCGGCGGATGGCGTGCGCTCCCGCTTTGAAGTTGCGATCGAAGGCGCGGTGCTTGGGCCTTTCGAGTTGCACGTTCCCGGCAAACACAATGTTTTAAATGCAGCCGCGGCGGTAGCAATTGGCGTTCAGCTCGAGATTGCAGGCGAGCAGATTGCTCAGGGGCTCAAAAGCTACCGCGGTGTCGATCGCCGTTTCCAGCTTAAGGGCGCAATTCGCGGAGTTGCGGTGGTCGACGACTACGGCCACCACCCCACGGAAATCCGCGCTACGCTCGATGCCGCTCGCGATTGCGGATTTGCCCGCGTCCATGTCATCTTTCAACCTCATCGTTACTCCCGCACCCGCGACCTGATGGAGGAGTTCGCCACGGCATTCGATGGCGCCGACACGGTCCAGATCCTCGACATCTATCCGGCGAGCGAGGAGCCGATCGTGGGCATCGATGCTTCCGCTCTCATCCGTGCAAGCAAGCGAAAGAGGCTGACGTACGCGGAAGGATTTAGAGAAGCAGCGGCGCGGGCCGCCGCTGAGGCAGCGGAGGGCGACGTGATTCTCACACTTGGCGCGGGCAGCGTATCGCAGGTCGCCGGCCTGGTGCTCCACGAACTGGCGGAGACAGTCGCCAGGCCGATGCGGCCGCCGGTTCGAGCATTCTCCGTGTGAAGCTCGAGCGAAGCGCGTGTGCCCGTGCGGCCAGCGCCTATTTCCCACAGGGGTACCTAGCAAGGTTTCCCGAAATTGCGCGCGGATGCCGCCGGGAAAGCACGATATAGTTTGCTTGGCGAATCTCACGGCCTGACTCGGGCGTGGCAAAATACGACTCACAATCCAGCCGGCAAACGGCGATCGTTCAAGACGAAGCGATGGAGCGGTTCTATCGCCCGGTCGCTCCGCCGGAGACCCGCGCTCGTTTGCCGAAACAAATCGATTTTCGGCAAAACCAGCCGCGGCCCTTTCCCGATGGGGTGAAGAACGACGACGACGAGGACGGTGAAGACGCTTTTCTCCGTGCCCGCCGCCGCGTGCCGATCCGCCGTGGCATTCTGCCTAAGAGCAAGGCGGCGCGCATCGGCTTGGCGGCCGCGGTGGCTTTAGGGTTGGCCGCGCTGGTGATGCTAGGCATCGCGGTGCGCGACTTTCTTAAGCACGATCCTCGCTTCCGCATCGACTCTTCTTCTTCCATTCAGATCATGGGAAACAGCCAGGTCACGCGGCCGGAATTGCTCTCGGTCTTTGGCTCCGACATCGGCCGCAATGTCTTTTTTATACCGCTCGACGAGCGCCGGGCGGAACTCGAAAGACTTCCCTGGGTAGCGCACGCGACCGTCATGCGCCTGCTGCCCAACCAATTGCGAGTTGCGATCGTCGAGCGCATTCCTGTCGCCTTTGTTCGCAATGGCAACACGATTGGGCTGGTGGACGCGCACGGAGTGCTGCTCGATATGCCTCCGGGGACGATGGCGGTGAAGCATTACTCCTTTCCCGTGGTCACGGGCATTAGCGCGGCGGATCCACAGTCGGAACGCGCGGCGCGCATGCGCTTCTATCAACGATTCATCGGCGACCTCGATTCCGGCGGCGGAAACGTCTCCGGGCAACTGAGCGAGGTCGACATCTCCGACTCCGAAGATATCCGCGCTCTTTTGCCCACTCAGAGTTCGGAGAGCCAGAGCACGGAAATTCTGGTGCACTTCGGAGACAGCGATTTTCTCACCCGGTACGAGCGATACAAGCAGCATCTGGCAGAGTGGCGCCGGCAATATCCGCATCTGGCGTCGGTCGACATGCGCTACGACAACCAGGTCGTTCTCGCCATGGCCAAAGGAGTGACCGTGGATGCGGGTCAAGACGGCAACTATACCCCTGCAGCCCGCTCGAAGACTGAAGCGGGGTCGAATTCGCCGCGACAACCCGCCAAGCCGGTCAGAACGGCGCAGGCCCCGGCAAAACCCTCGACCCAAAAGCGAACTCAGACGCACAACCAGCACCGAAAGCCGGCATGAGCCAAAACGACTCCGATCTGATTACCGTACTCGACGCGGGCAGCGCGAAGACGAGAGTCTTTGTGGCCGAGCTGCATGATGGGGCTCTTCGCTATCGAGCTCATGGGATCGTCGATTCGGCGGGGGTTCGCAAGGGGCTCATCAGCGATCTTCGTCCGGCGAGCAAATCCATCAACCAGGCGGCCACCCAGGCTGAACAGATGGCCCAGGCGGTCATCGCGAATTGTGTCGTTGGTGTCGGCGGGCCGCACGTGCGCGGCGTCAACAGCCAGGGTGGGATCAGCCTGGGAACGCGTTTACGCGAGATCACCCGGGAAGATGTGCGGGCAGCCGTCGAGCGCGCGCGTTCCGTATCACTTCCCTCCGGCCGGGAGGTCGTTCACCTGTTGCCGCAGCAGTTCATCCTGGACGAACAGCCTGGTATCCACGACCCGGTAGGGATGGTGGGGAACCGTCTTGAGGTCAATCTCCACATATCGACCTGTTCGGCGGGCGCGGTGCAAAGCGTCATCACCTGCGCGAACAAGGCCGGACTGGAAGTGACAGACACAATTTTTGAGGCGATTGCCGCCGCCGAGGCTACGGTTTCCGCCGATGAGCGCGAGCTCGGAGCCTGTCTTATCGACATCGGCGCCGGCTCGACCGAGCTGGTCGTTTTCTTTGAGGGGGCCGTGGCCCACACCGCTTCGATTCCAATTGGTGGCGACCACTTCACCAATGACCTCGCCGTAGGGCCTCCACATCCCGGTGCCGCAGGCCGAGGCCTTCAAGCTCACTTACGGAAATTGCGTGGTGACCTCGGTCAATTCTTCGAGCGAGCTCGAATTGGGCGGGCCGGATGGGTGTCCGTCACGAATGGTGAAGCAGCGCTACCTGAGCGAGATCCTAGAGCCGCGGGCCCGCGAGCTTTTCCACATGCTGCGCGACAATTTGCGCCAGGGAGGGGTTCTCGAGGCCCTGGGCGCCGGCTGTATTCTTACTGGCGGGGGGGCACGGTTAGTAGGATTGCTCGAAGTTGCCGAAAGCCTCTTGCGTGTTCCTGCCCGGCTGGGATATCCCGTACCTCTGTCCAGAATGCCCGAAACCCTCATTCAGCCCGAGTTTTCGACCGTCATCGGCATGCTGCTCTACACCCATCGCACCGGCGTGCTGAGGGCGGCCGGCGATCATGGTTTGCGCGCCAAGCTGCGCGCTATATTCGCAGGTAGTCTCTGAGAAATGGAGTAAATCAAGTGAGCGATAGCGAGGAAATCCGAATTCAATACAACGAAGAGATGCCGCGCGGAGCGAAGATCAAAGTCATCGGCGTCGGTGGCGGCGGCGGAAACGCCGTGAACCGCATGATCGCCGCCAAGCTCGAAGGCGTCGAGTTCATCGCTGCCAACACCGATGTCCAGGCGCTCCAGCTTTCGCAGGCGCCGGTCAAGCTGCAACTCGGAGTCAAGCTCACGAACGGCCTTGGCGCAGGCGCTAACCCCGACGTGGGCCGCCGCGCCGCGCTCGAGGACTCAGAAAAGATTATCGAAGCTCTGGAAGGTGCCGATATGGTCTTTGTGACTGCCGGCCTCGGCGGAGGCACCGGTACCGGCGCGGCTCCAGTGATCGCTTCCCTAGCCAGCGAAATGGGCGCGCTCACCGTCGCGGTGGTCACGCGTCCCTTCGTATTCGAGGGCAAGCGGCGTATGCAGCAGGCTGAGCGCGGCACGGAAGAACTGCTCGAAGCGGTCGACACCATGATCGTCATTCCCAACGAGAAGCTGCTCGCCGTGGCCCGGGATACAGGTTTCTTCGAGTCCTTCCGTATCGCCGATGACGTTTTGCGGCAAGGAGTGCAGGGTATCTCCGACATCATCACAATTCCCGGGATCATCAACCGCGACTTCGCGGATGTGAAGACCACCATGGAGGGCATGGGCTATGCGGTCATGGGAACGGCAGTTCGCAGCGGCGAGAACCGCGCCATCGCCGCCGCTCAGGCAGCCATGGCCTCTCCATTGCTCGAGGCCGGCGCCATCGACGGCGCCCGCGGCATCCTAATCAATATCAGTGGCTCGAGCTCCCTCAAGCTGAGCGAGGTCAATGAGGCTTCTACCCTGATTCAGAGCGCCGCCCACGAAGACGCAAACATTATCTTTGGCGCGGTCTTGGACGAGAGTATGGGCAACGAGGTCAAGATCACGGTGATCGCAACCGGCTTTCGCCAGGACCTGCTCACCCGCGGCCATCGCATGGACAGGGACGCGATCATGCCCCACGTACGTATTGAGCAGCGCCCCTCCACTCCCCGGTTTGCCAGCGAAGAACTCGGCAATAACGATCTGCCGAAGGAAGCCACTAAATGGGTGGGTGTGAGAGAACAGCCGTCTCCCGCGCCGCGTTCCGTGCCGTCCATGTCTACGGAGCCCCTTGCCGCCGCTGCCGTGCCCGCGCCCGTTCTCCCTCCGGTTTCTCCGGCGGTTCCGCGCCCCGCAGCTCCGAGCGAAGAGGCGCGCCCCGCCGCCGAGCGGAAGACTGTGACACCCTACCCCATCATCAGCGAGGTGGGCTTCGACGAGCCTTTTGAAGAGGAGTATGCGCGGCTGATCCCAGATCGCAGCCCGGAGCGCAACGCGGCTACAAATGTAGTTGCCGGAGCCTCGGACACGGACCAGCAGGCAGAGAACCTGGATATTCCGGCCTTTTTGCGGCGGGGCAATTTATGACTCCTTCGCGGCACAGGAAGACTTTCCATGGTGCTCCTAGATAGGTTACGATGGTGCTTCCAAAGTAGTACGGACATAATAGAAAGATCACTGGGATACTAGAAAAAGCAACGCACGTCGTCTAGTTTGAGTCTTTGATGGAAGAGGGGCTTCCTAGATCATCGGGAAGTTGGCTGCTAGAGCATCCAAAAATTAGTTTCGAGCGAGAGTTGAACGATCGGCGGCAGCTCTTTATCGGGTAACCGTCCGGGGCTCGGGGTCGGGCTTCAGGGTGGGTAAATTGCGGAGCGAGCGCTGGCAAGGCGCGAGCAAAGTAAGAGGGCAAAGCGCTTTAGCGCGGGCCCTGCAATATGAGAAACACGGGGAACAGACGGTCTATGAAGCACAGGTTCAATTGTCTTCTTATTGCCTTGGTCTCTCTCGCATTCGCGGGGGGAGCTCATGCCCAGCCAACCCACCCCGTGCGCCGCACACGCAGCACGCACCTGATTGAAACCACCCATACCCATCGGCGGCGGCACTATAGTGCGCGGCCGGCTGCGACCGTGCAAAAGACTGCGGTGGTCCAAAGCACGGCTGCCACCCTGCAAAAGACCGCGGTGGTCCACAGCACGTCAGCGACCCTGCACCCTGGGGTCGTGCGCACCCGCCGCCACCGCTACTATGAACGCTTCACGGCGAGCTCCTTCACTTACGACGACATCGCCGAAGGCGATGTCACAGCTGGAGAAGATCCAGTGGTGCGTCAAGCGGCAATTGACGCTTTGGGCAACATGAATGGCACCGTAGTCGCCATTGACCCGAGCAATGGGCGGATTCTGGCTATGGTGAACCAGAAGCTGGCGCTCTCGAGCGGCGCCGAGCCGTGCTCCACCATCAAGATTTCCGTCGCCCTCGCCGCGCTCGAGGAAGGCATCGTCACCAAAGACACGCAAGTGAACCTTGGCGGCCACTTCCACCTGAACATGACCGAAGCGCTGGCGCACTCGAACAACCTCTACTTTGAAACCCTGGGACGCCAGCTCGGCTTTGAACGCGTTCGCCACTATGCCATGCAATTTGGTTTAGGCGAGCTTGCGGGATGGAACATCCCCGGCGAACAATTGGGCACCTACCCGGATGAGGCAATTCCGGCAAGCGAGGGTGGCGTCGGCAAGATGTGCTCCTTCGGCCAGGGAGTCTCCATGACTCCACTGCAACTGGGGGCCATGGTAGCCGCCATTGCCAACGGGGGAACGCTCTACTATCTCCAGCATCCGACGACGCCTGAAGAAGTCGGGGAATTCCAGCCTAAGGTGAAGCGCACCCTGGATATCGCGCAGTTGATTCCCTCGGTCATGGTTGGCATGGAAGGCGCGGTAGACTACGGCACAGCCCGCTCACTCCGAACCAATTTTTCCGACCTCCCCATTCTTGGCAAGACGGGGACCTGCTCGAGCAATGGTACGCGCTACGGCTGGTTCGCTTCTTTTGCCGATACCTCCTATGGCCGCATTGTGACCGTCTTTTTTCTCGAGGGCGGCCGTCCGACCTTCGGCCCCAAGGCCGCCGAGTTGACGGGCGTTTTCTACCACAACCTTTGGGATCATAGCTATTTTGCCCAGAGAGCAGCGAGCGATACTGCTCCCAGCTTGCCGGCTCCTAGCCTGCCGGTAGTCAACGGCATCGCCCAATAACGCACCCGCAGCAATACGATCCACCCTACACGTTGATCTTAGGGCCTCCCCGGATGGAGGCCCTTTTCATTGAATGCGCCTTTGCCGCGTGAAACACTCGACGTGAGGTTCTGTATGAAGATACTCACTACCGCCGAGATGCAGGCTGTCGACCGGGCCACGAGCGAGCGCTTTGCCATTCCACCGCTCGACCTGATGGAGCATGCGGGATGGGCGGTTGCCCGCTTCGTTCTGCGGGAATTGCCGCGATGCCGGCGTATTTGTGTGCTGTGCGGCAAAGGCAACAATGGAGGTGATGGGTTCGTCGCCGCCCGGCATCTTGCTGAGGTGGGCTGTGACGTCTCCGTTGTGATCTTGGGAAAGACCGGGGAAGTCGGTGGCGATGCCAAGGTTACGCTCGACAAGCTGCCGTTTGCGCCCATCAGCGTCCGGCAGGAGTCCGATCTTGCGCACGGGGAGTTGAAAGAGATCTTTGCGCAGAGTGAACTCTTTCTCGACGCGGTTGTCGGCACCGGTTTCCATCCGCCGCTGCGCGGTCTGGCGGTGGCGGCCCGCGAGCTTTTGAACAGCTATCCCAAGACGCCGGTCGTTGCCGTGGATCTACCCTCAGGATGGGACGCTGATTCGCGTGACCAGACCGCGGATGGGCCTTTTCGCGCCGATGCTGTCGTGACCTTTACCGCGCCCAAGCTGGCGCATGTTTTTGGGCTGCTCACCCAGGGTGGCGAGTTGACCCACTTGGGGAATCTCAAGCAGGGTCCAATCGTCGTTGCGCCTATCGGTTCGCCGGCGGGCGCCATTGAATCGGCCACCAGGCTCACCTGGGCTGGGGCTTCCAAGGTAATTGCCGACACTCCGCGGCACCCCGATTCAAACAAGGGCAAATTCGGCCACGTTCTGGTGATCGGAGGCGCCCGAGGAAGGGCCGGAGCTCCCGCGATGGCGTCCGTGGCAGCGCTCCGCACCGGCGCCGGTTTGGTGACCGCGGCGGTTGCTGAATCCATCCTGCCGAGCGTTGCCGGCGTGACGCCGGAATTGATGACCATTCCTCTCCTTGAGGGCGGCAAGGGTGAGATTTCGCACAAGAACCTCGACGCGGCCCTGCTTGGGCCGCTGCTCGAGAAGAAGTCCGTCATCGCCGTCGGTCCCGGTATGGGGCAGGAGCCGGAAGCGGTGGCCTTTTTTCTCGGCCTGCTAGAGAAGGCTCGCGTGCCGATGGTCATCGATGCCGATGGGTTAAATTCTTTGGCGCCACATCTGGATAGGCTGAAAGACTGTGCCTGCCGCCCCGTCCTCACGCCGCATCCCGGCGAGATGGCCCGCCTTAGCGGCACCAGCATCGCGCAGGTCCAGGCGAACCGCGAGGCGATTGCGCAGGAGTTCGCCGGCAAATACCAGGTCACGCTCGTGCTCAAGGGCTGGCGAACCCTGATCGCGCATCCGGATGGCAGCGTGGCCATCAACACGACCGGCAACCCTGGCCTTGCCAAGGGCGGAAGCGGCGACATCCTGACAGGGATAGTGGCCGCGATGTTGAGCCAATACCCCAGCCTGGCCGGCGAGGCAGTCAACGCCGCGGTCTATCTTCACGGATTGGCCGCGGATTTTGCCGTGCGCGAGCAGGATCAGCACACACTTCTGGCCATGGATACGGTCGAGCATCTTTATCAGGCATTTCGCTTTCGGTCCGAGGACCAAGGCGGGTATGTTTGGTTACAGGGTGTTCCTGGCATGTTGATGGAGGTGGGATGAGCGTCCGCAGCTTTCAAACCAAGAGCAGCAGCGAGACGATTGACGCCGGAAGGCAGATAGCCCAGCTACTCACCCCGCCCAAGTTCCTCATCCTTCGCGGGGAGTTGGGCACGGGAAAGACGACGCTGGTCAAAGGGATCGCCGACGCCTTGGACGCCGCGGATCCCGATGAAGTGCTGAGCCCCACCTTCACGCTGATCCACGAGTATGAAGGCACTCTGAAAGCGCACGGCAAGGAGCGGGAGGTCGATCTCTATCACTTGGACCTCTACCGGATCGAAGGGGAGCGCCAATTGGAATCGTTGGGACTGGATGAACTCGCTACCGGAAACGCTATCGTCCTGGTGGAATGGGGAGAAAAATTTCCCAGCGTGGTCAAGCGCAGCGACGGCGAGATTTTGATCGAGCACGCCGGAGGAGATGTCCGCACGATCACGCTGACTCTCAAAGATCACGCCGGCTCTGAACCATCCCACGCACCGCAAAAGGCTTGACGCCCAAGCTGTGGTTTGATATCCCTCAAGAGAAGGTATGAATCGAAGCCGAAAAATGCGGGCATCCGCTTCTCACCCATCGCACCAATCGCTGCCGAGTCGCGCGGCGCGCTTGACCGCGGCAAGGGCCGCTATTTCAGCGCCCATTAGCAGCCCAACGGATGGTGCGGGCACGTAGGCTTCAGAACAGATCAAGTTCCGAAAAAAGCCACCACCCGCAACGAGGTTGGTGGCTTTCTCATTTAGAGCCTGTTCTTAACTTCTAGGACGGCAGCGACGGGAGGTAATTTTCCCGAGTGCAAGGAGCGAGGAGTGACAAATACCGGGCGTATTTTAGCGACGAGCGACACGGCAATCGGGAAAATTCGCCCCGTCCCTCCGGGTTGCTGCGAAAATGGGGCCATACTTCGTTGTCATCCTTGCATGGGGACCTGCCACACGCGGCGGACTCCGCCTCGTCTGGCCCCATTTTCACCTGCAACGCTGTCCGCCCTAGAAGTTAAGAACAGGCTCTAAGTCGCAGGAGAAAGCAGCCGTGAAGCAATCGACAGGGGAGGCTCGATGACGCCGGTCCCCAAGGTCTCGCTCAGCGAAATAAAGCTTGCCGAAAAGAGAATCAGGGATTTCATCTACTTCTCTCCTTGTCAGGAATCAGCAGAACTTTCCGCGGTGACGGGCCAGCGGGTTTATCTCAAGCTCGACAATCTGCAACGGACGGGGTCCTTCAAGGAGCGCGGCGCTCTCAACAGGATTTTGACTTTGAAGGATGAGGAAAAGCGGCGCGGTGTGATCGCGGCGAGCGCCGGCAATCATGCCCAGGCCGTGGCCTTCCATGCGACCGCACGAGGCATTCGCTCCGAGGTCGTGATGCCTCTCATGACTCCTCTGGTGAAGATCTCGGCCACACGCGGATTTGGAGCCGAGGTCATCCTTCACGGTGCAAACTATGACGAGGCCTGCGAAGAAGCGCTCCGCCGCGCACACGAGACAGGAGCGGTCTTTCTGCACCCTTTCGATGATGTGGATGTGATCAACGGCCAGGGGACGATTGCGATCGAGCTGATCCAACAGGTTCCTGGCCTGGAGGCGGTCGTTGTGCCGATTGGCGGCGGAGGCTTAATCAGCGGCGTAGCCTGCGCACTCAAGGAGACTGACCCGCACATTCGCGTGATTGGGGTGCAGACAGAGCGGCTACCCTCGATGTTGCGCGCCCGGGAAAAGGGTGCGCCGGTTACACTGGCCCCAGAAGCGACCATCGCCGACGGCATCGCCGTCCGGCGCGCGGGAGAGCTCACTTTGCCTCTTGTCGAGCGTTATGTCGATGAGCTGGTCACGGTGGATGAAGAGGAGATTGCCAACGCGATCCTGGTCCTGCTCGAAAAGGAGAAGGCCTTGGCGGAGGGGGCGGGGGCGGTTGCGCTGGCGGCCCTCTTACAAAGCAAGACCTCGCTCGGCAATCAAAAGACGGCGGTCCTGGTCTGCGGAGGCAATATCGATGTCAGTCTTCTTGCCCGGATTATCGAACGCGGATTAGTCAAGGACGATCGGCGCGTACGCATACGCGTGTATCTCTCGGACCGCCCCGGAGCGCTTTTTCAATTGACCAGAATTCTTGCCGATCAGCAGGCCAATATCGTCGAGACCTTGCATAACCGTGCCTATTACGGCGTAAACCTTGGAGACACAGTCATCGACATCACCCTTGAAACACGCGGCGCCTTCCATATTGCGTCGATCGCAAGGGCTCTTGAGGGCGCCGGCTACAGATTTGAGCGCATTCAATAGTGCTAGCCGGGATTTGCCATCCAGGCAGGCGCCGCTTCGCGGGTGCTGGCCGCACGGGCACACGCGCCTTGCGGCGCAAAGACGGTCGGGCTGGAAGAAGGCAAAGCGCTTTAGCCCCGGCCCAAATATTAGGAGAACAAAGCCCATGCAGGATTTCTCGAGATTGAAGCGACTCCCGCCTTATGTCTTCAACATAACCGGAGAATTGAAAGCTGCCGCGCGAGCCCGAGGGGAAGACATTATCGATTTCGGGATGGGCAATCCGGACGGCGCCACGCCGAAGCACATTGTCGACAAGATGATCGAAGCGGCAGGGAAGACAGCAACCCACCGCTACTCCCTTTCCAAAGGCATCCCCCGGTTGCGCAAGGCGATTTGCAATTGGTACAGCAGGCGCTATCAGGTCGAGCTCGATCCACAGACAGAGGCGATCGTTACCATCGGCTCCAAGGAAGGCATTGCCCATCTGTGCCTGGCCACTCTCGAGGCAGGCGACGTTGTCGCTGTTCCCAACCCGAGCTATCCCATCCACATCTACGGTCCGGTGATTGCCGGAGCGAATATCCATGGCATCAAAGTCGACAGCACCGACAATTTCCTGGCGGAGCTTGAACAGAGCATCCCTCTGATGTATCCGCGCCCCAAGATGCTGATCCTCAATTTTCCGGCCAATCCTACGACCCAGTGTGTCGACCTCTCGTTTTTTGAGCGGGTCGTGGCGCTTTGCAAGGAATTCGGCATCTATCTGGTGCACGACCTGGCCTACGCCGATATCGTCTTCGACGGGTACCGTGCGCCGTCGGTTCTCGAGGTTGCCGGCGCGAAGGACATTGCGGTCGAGTTCTTCACTCTCTCGAAGAGCTACAACATGCCTGGGTGGCGTGTTGGCTTCATGGTGGGCAATCCTGTTCTGGTCGCGGCTTTGGGGCGCATTAAGAGCTATTTCGACTACGGCACTTTCACCCCAATCCAGGTTGCCGCGATTCTCGCGTTGGAAGGACCTCAAGGGTGTGTGCAGGAGATCTGCGATACCTATCGTAAGCGGCGCGACGTTCTGGTTAAGGGTCTCAATGCCGCGGGCTGGCAGGTGCCAACGCCCAAGGCAACCATGTTTGTTTGGGCCGCCGTTCCTGGGCGTTATAAGAGTCTCGGCTCGCTTGAATTCTCAAAGAAGCTTCTGACCGATGCCAAGGTCGCTGTTAGCCCGGGCGTTGGCTTTGGCGAGTATGGCGACGACCACGTCCGCTTCTCCTTGATTGAGAATGAGGAACGCACTCGTCAGGCGCTGAGAGGGATTAAGCAGATGTTTCTCCAGAGCGGTATCTAGAGCCTGGCATCCCTATAGGTCATCAAAGGCTCTGGAGCCCTCTCGTCCGTGGCCGCCTATTCGTCGTATGTTCGCCCGCGCTAAACGCTGTTGGAAAAACTCTAAAAAAATCCGGTCGATCGAGAAAAAGCTCGATAGATCGAGCAACTCGCGCCAATGAAATGTGTCAACTAAAGATTGACCCTTCCGTCAGGCCCCGTTGGAACCGATTCTTCGCTTGGCCGTCGATTGCTTCGACGCCGTGAAAATGCGCATGAATCTCATGAATCTTTTGAGCAAAGTTTGCCGGAATGGAACGAATCGCCGCTGGTGCTCGTCCCATATGTAGATGGGTACAGATACTGAGACGGACGGACCGGGTGCGAGATTCGCTCACTTTTTCACCAGGCGGAGTTCAGCGTTGTTGGCTTTCGGAAAAAAAGCAAAATCCTAGGAGATAATCAATACATCGTGGCTGAGGCTGAATGACTTTGAGGCTGGTCCATTTCATTATTCTCGCGATCGCTGCGCTCCCGCTGATCTATTACGCGATTGTCCTCTACAGCTCATGGCAGTTTTTTCGCCGTTCACCCAAGACCCCTCGTTCCACCTTCACCCCGCCGGTCAGCAATCTGAAGCCGATTCGCGGAATAGACCCCGAAGCGTACGAAAACTTCGCGAGTTTTTGCCGGCAGGACTATCCGGAATACGAAATCATTTTTTGCGTGAGCGACACCTCGGACCCCGCTTTGCCAACGATTCAGCGGCTTATCCGCGATTTTCCCAAGTGTCAGATTCGTGTGCTGATCGGTTCCGGCCGCGTGGCGGCCAACGACAAAGTCGCCAAACTGGCGCGCATGACCGCGGAAGCCAAATATGAAACCGTAGTGATGAGCGACAGCGATGTGCGCGTCCCGCCGGATTACCTTCGCACCATGGTGGCCAAGCTTGAAGATCCTAAAGTGGGAGCAGTCACATGCTTCTATGTACCCATCGAAGGGGAGAAGACATTTGTGCAGCGGCTTCAGGCCGTAGGGATGCTCTCCGATTTTTATGCCGGAATCCTAGTCGCCAGGCAGTTGGACGGCATAAAGTTTGCGCTTGGACCTTCGATTGCCAGTACCAAGAAACATCTGGCTAGCTTTGGAGGCTATGCGGCAATTGAGAATCGCCCGGCAGACGACCTGTTGGTGGGGCGGTTGATCGCCGAACAGGGTTATGAAGTCGAGCTTCTGCGCTACTCCATCCTGACGGTTGCCGACTTCCAATCGATGCGTGACCTTTTTCTCAAGCGGCTTCGCTGGATCGTGGTCATGCGCAATATGCGTCCGTGGGGACATCTGGGCCTGATCTTCACTCTCGGTCTGCCGTGGGCTCTTGTGGCCATCGCAGTGCAGCCATCTTTGGGCGTTGCCGCGATTTATCTGGGAGCATATTTAGGATTTCGCATCGCGATCACCGAAGCGATTGGAAGCTGGGGCCTCAAGCAACCGGGGGTATACAAGAACTGGTTGATGATTCCTGCCTGGGATCTGATGGCGGCTTGCATATGGCTGGCCAGCTTCACGCGCAACAGTATTCGCTGGCGGGATGGCTACTACCGCATTGTCGACGGGGAGTTGGTCCCGGTTGACCCCGCTGCGCAGGCGCGCGCGGCCGAAGAGACTCCGGAGCGCGTTTAGGTGCTGGCCGCACGGGCGGTCGAACCAGCGTTGAAATAACGGTCAATTTCCGAGTAGGCGACCACCCGGACATTGGCCCCGTTTACGCCAGTTGTGCTCCGGGCGTGCGTTTGGCTGGATTAGTTGTGATAATGCCTGTGGCTGTTGTCGTAAGCTATCTCCGTGACGCGACTTCTAGTGCATCGCTCAAGTGCGGCTGCGTTAATCGCCCTAATCTTCCTCTTCGCTGTCCCGGCTGAAACGCACGGGCAGCAACCATTTGTTCACGGTAACGATATTCGGTTCAGTATCCGAACAGACCGCAGGGCTTACAACATCGGCGACCAGGTCGTCATTCACTACACCATCAAAAACGTAAGCAACGGTGCGCTGTACGTTCCTGCAACCCAGTGGGAAATAAAGTGTGGGCATCCGCCTCACCTTTGGAGTCGGCTTGAGGATAGCTCGGGCAAGCATTACGACCCGGGTTACGGTGGCTCCTGCCCGGGCCCAGACCCCGTTGACCGGATGAGTGTTTCCGAGCGGATGCGAAAAGACGCTTTGCTCCTTAAACCGGGCCAGGCGGTGACCGGTTCTTTCAGCTTCGATTCCAAAATATTTGCCGACAACCTGAAGCCGGGTGTATATCGTCTGGAAGCTGTCCTGTACGGATGGAATCTGTTATTTGATAATTCCCAACTGTCTGAGTTAGCCGGGATGGGAGCGCCGTTCCTGATTGGTGAAAGTACTGCCTCATCGCGAGTCGAGCTTCGCGGCGGTGGGAGATGACAACATTCTTGTGAAATCGCCGTAAGAAACTGAACAAATGCGCGTTCGGTTCTCAGGAGGCTAAAATCATCAATCGAGCTTATGCATTGAACCCAGTCCGAGCCGCAAATTGGAGGGTATCGATGATGACCCATTCAATGCTTCTGATGGGGCTAATGGCATCAATAATATTGCCCTTGGGTGGTCCACGATCAATCGCTCAGACAGCGCCACCTTCATCTCAAATTCTTTTTCACGAGCGATCTTTGTCCAATGACGTCACAGATTTTTTCGTAACGGAGCAGTTAGATAACGCTTTCCACAAAGCCGACATTATCGGCGTTCAAATTCAGGGTCGCCCAATACCGCAGTGCGACGGCAGAGGTGTCCCGGGTGCGAATAATGTGTGCGGCCAATATTTGGCCAACCCTGCTAACTTCGAAGGGCCAGGGCTTAAAGATCTTAAGATTCAGGCGTGGGTATTGAAGGTGGACGGAACGACGCTAGCGCAGAAAGCAAGTCCTATTGATAGCACGATTTGTATGTCGGGAGAATGCACTGAAAACATGATGTTTGCCTTCGAGCATGTCCCACCGGACCAGTTGGCTGGCGTGGTGGTGCGAGTGGATGGCAAACTCCTGGTCCGCGATATACAAGCGGATCGATGAGCAAATATAGAACGAAAACAAAACATCCGGGCCATCTAGTCAACGCCGAAAGCAGGTCTTTCGTGGGAAGTGCAGCAACACACGGGTGCCCCATATCTCCCAACGTTCTTTGTTGGGAGATATGGGATACCGCGGATCTTAATGCACACTGTGTCTGTTTCCCACATCTGGCGAAGAGCCGCCAGATATGGGGCACCCGTGCCTGGTCGGCGTTCGGCCTAGATCGTTGTCTTAGCGAAGACTCCGAGCGGGGGCGACATCTCTGTGCGCCGTTCGTTCGTAGGTTGCCGCCAGTTCACCTGGGGCGGGAAAAGAGACGGGTCGATGCGATCGCGGTAGCGTATGGCAATCCCAATCAGCGAATCAAGCAGCGACTCGGAGAGAGAGTGCGGCTTTAATCCGAGATCGGTCAGCTTGGA
Source organism: uncultured Acidobacteriaceae bacterium (assembly GCA_963746665.1). Classification (GTDB taxonomy): domain Bacteria; phylum Acidobacteriota; class Terriglobia; order Terriglobales; family Acidobacteriaceae; genus PALSA-350. The sequence continues at coordinate 166,885 of CAVVBW010000006.1, forward strand.
GTGTTTTGCGTTGTAATAATGCTCCTCGGCCTCGACCCGGGGATCGGCTAGATAAGTCGATCTCTACGCTCAACCCCATCTGCTTGCCGGCCTGCTCGACCAGATGAGCCAGCTGCAATACGGAAAACTGCTCGGTGAACTGGTTGAAGACGCGGAACTCGCCCGGCCCTGCGGGGTTGAGGCAGGCAAGCTCGACACAGCGGACGGTATCGCGGATGTCGAGAAAACCGCGCGTTTGCCCACCCTTGCCATAGACGGTGAGAGGATAGCCGAGTGCCGCTTGGGCGCAGAAGCGGTTGAGCACCGTGCCGAAAACTTCATCGTAGTCGAAACGGTTGATGAGAGCTTCGTCCATCGCCGCTTCATCCGTTACCGTGCCGTAGACAACGCCCTGGTTGAGATCGGTAGCGCGCAGACCCCAGATCTTACAGGCGAAGGCCACGTTGTGGCTGTCATGCACCTTGGAGAGGTGATAAAACGAGCCCGGCTGCTTGGGGAAGGGAAGGGTGTCCTTGCGGCCGTTGTGCTCGATCGTGATGTAGCCCTCCTCGATATCGATGTTGGGCGTTCCATATTCTCCCATCGTGCCGAGCTTCACCAGATGGCAGTCGGGCTGGACCTCGCGCAAGGCAAAGAGCAGGTTCAGCGTGCCGACAACGTTGTTCACTTGCGTGCCGACTGCGTGTTTGCGGTCGATCATCGAATACGGCGCGGAGCGTTGTTCGGCGAAGTGGACCACCGCCTCCGGCTCGAATTCCTTGATCGTGGAGGCAAGAAAGTCATAATCGGTAACATCGCCGACAAACAGCTCCATCGTCTTGCCGGTGAGCTGTTGCCATGCCCTCAGCCGGTCGGCAAGGGGGCGAATGGGGGTCAAGGTCTGGACTCCCAGTTCGTGGTCCCATAGGCGCCGTACAAAGTTGTCAATGATCGCTACGGAATGACCGCGGTTGGACAGATAGAGAGCTGTTGCCCAGCCACAGTAGCCGTCGCCGCCAAGCACGGCAATTTTCATAGATCCTCCATCAAGGGCAAAGTTTAAGACGATTCCGAACATCAGGGCGCACGCTTACATTTGCGGATCCGGTTATGCGCATCAAGGGTTGCGATAGCCCCGCCTCTCATGCTTCCGCAGGCCTAGGGAGTGCCGAGCGAGGAATTTGTATAGACCAGCTTGCCTCCGCTGGCACGCGACCAAATGAAGCTTTCGCCGCCCACCAGACTGTCCAACCGGGGCACGGCAGACTCTTTTGTCACCAGGTAGTAGCGCGCGGGTTTCGACCAGAGAGCGTTGAATTCTCCGTCGTTGAGAAAGACATTCGGGGCTCCAGGGGCATAAGAGCCATATACAAGGTTGTTCCAGCGCCCGTTGAGGAGCAGCTCTGGGCGGTTTGTGTAGAACGCGATTGAGGAAAAAGTGTAGTACTGGCTGTCGAAAATAATGCCGCCTGGAGGCGATTTAAGAATCGCGTCAGCCAGGGGCCGCGAGGAAAGAAAGGGGTCAAAGGTCACCATCGCCAGCCGGGCTGCTTGAAAAAAGATCACCATCATGACCGCGGCTGCCAGAAAGGCGCGGTGGCTGCTGGCGCGTACCATGCCCACCGCGCCGACCAGGAAAGCGATCGCCGCCATGCCCAGAGGGATACGGAGATAAGCAAATGAATCCAGGGTCAGATCTTCCATGTGACCGAGCGAGAGCTTGTAGGCGTTCGGGATGGTGGCTGAGAGCCTGCGAAATGTCTCCGGGCGTGGGCAGGTGGCGCACGGAGAGCAGCAGGGCGACCGCGGCGATGGCGCAGACCGCGCTCACTCCCGTCAGAACGCGCGTTCCCCAGCGGATCCAGCTTCCTCCCGTGACCATGGCGGACCCGAGCAGCAGGGCAAGAGCGGGGTAACAGGGCATGGAGTAATACTCCTGCGTGGTCGAAAAGGTGAAGAACACCAGAATGAACCCAGTCCAGCAGAGAGCCAGCAGACGCGTGCGGCCGGCCCGATCCAGCGGCTTAAAGGAGAGTTTGGCGACCGCGGGGAGGTACACGCTCCAAGGGAAAAGCCAAATGAGGTGAAAAAGCCAGAAGTAGAGGCGCGGCACCGTGTTGTAATCGCGCGGATAGCGTAAATTCAAAAATCGCAGCAGTTGTTCATTGATGAAATAGAACCAGAGAAAGCCGTGATACTGGCCTTCGACGCTGTGCAGGGTGAAAACGAAATAAGGCGGGTTCGCGAATTGCCGCCAGAATGTGCCATGGAGCGGCAATCAGCAGGATGATGGCTACGCCGGCAACCGGATGAAATCGCTTCCAGGTCTTCGCCGAGAAGAGCTGACGAGTACAGAAGAGGTAGACGACCGCCGCGCCTATGGGAAAAACCAGCCCAACGAGGCTCTTCAGCAGCAAGCCTACGCCAAGGCTCGCGGCCAGCAGATAGGCCCAGGCGCGAGGATGGGGTTCATCATCGTCCAAGACGCGCAAAAAGGCCCACATCGCGAGCGCGATGGTGAAGGTGAGCATGACGTCCGGGATGAGGATTCGGGTGAATAGAAAAAGGCCGATGCACGTCGCCACGCACATACCCGCATAGAAGCCGGCCAACTTCCCGAAGGCCCATTTGCCGAAAACGGCGGTCAACCAAGCGAGCGCGATCGAAGAAAGCGCGATGGGAATGCGCGCGGCCCAGTCGTAGGGGCCGAAGACTTTGTAGGAGCCGGCCATCATCCAATAGATGAGAGGCGCCTTCTCGAGATAAATTACCCCGTCGAGATGCGAGGTCACCCAGTCCCCGGAGGTAAGCATGTTGCGAGCGTTCTGTGCCTGCTCGCCGTCCACATCGTCCATAAGCGAGGGAGGGGAGAGGATCGAGAGCAGGTGTATCGCCGCGGCAAGAAAAAGCAGAATCGCTAGATAGGTATGCCAACTCCTTTGGCCACGAGCATAGGTACTTTTGCCGTCGACGAGGACGTCGACTGAATTCGCCATTTTTTCATCCACAAAAACAGGATCATTAAACCCCATAAGTGATAGCCCACGTTGGCTCGCCTTGCCATGTGAAGGCGCAGATATCGATCGATCGCTTTTGGCTCAAAGAGGCCGGCATGTTCTGAGGCGCCTTCCTTTAATGTATCAACCAGCAGAGAGCGCAGCGGGCCGCGAAGCCATTCGTGGGCCGGAATGTCGAACCCGATCTTCTTCCGGCCGAGCACCGGCGGCGGAAGCTTGTCTTGCATCAGTTGCCTGAGCAAGAGCTTCTGGGATGAGCCCCGGATCTTAAAGGAGTCCGGCAGGCCAGCTGCAAATTCGACGATGCGGTGGTCGAGAAAAGGCGGCCGTACTTCGACGGCATGCGCCATGCTCATCCGGTCCGACTTAACCAGGATGTCATCGGCAAGGAAGTATTGCTGATCGAAGGCGAGATATGGGCCGAGGCCGGCGCGCGTTGTGAGTTCGTCTCGCAATGGGCGGAGAATCTCGTCCATTGCGCCGGGGAGGCGGCGCTTGAGGATGGCTGTTTTTTCCGATTCCGAGAAGGTTCCGTTCCAATAGACGTGCGCGCGCTCGGCAGTGAGCAGGCAGCCCTCAAGAAAGCGCTTTAGCTTGTACTCCAGGCTGATCTTTTCATTGGAAACGGGCCATAGGCGCACGCCGGAGAGAGCCAGGCGAATCGCGCTCGGGGGAACGGCGCGCGCCATCCGGGCCAGGTGGTTCGCCCGGTAGGTTAGATATCCGCCAAATATCTCGTCCCCCCCTTCTCCGCTTAAGGCGACTGTCGCGTGCGCTTTCGAGAGCTTGGAGAGATACCAGACAGGCAATGCTCCCGCATCGGCGGTCGGCTCGTCGGAGTAATAGGCGAACTCTGAGATGGCCTCTTCCAGATTTTCCGTTGGGTTCAAATCCAGTTCTTGGTGATCTGTTTGGTACTGCGCGACTGCCTGCCGGATATTTGCCGTCTCGTCGAAGCTGCGGCCGAGGAAGGATATGGAGAAGGTTTTCAATCGTGAACTGCTGGCGTTTGCGGCATAGTGCAGGATGGTGGAGGAGTCGATGCCGCCGCTCAGCCAGACGCCCAGCGGTACATCGGCCACCAGGTGTTCGCGAACCGACTGCCGCAGCAGAAAATCGAGCTCTTCTTTTGCTTCCTCCTGCCGCGTTGGGCTGGGGTGACCGCCGGCATCGCCGGGAACCGGCAGCTTCCAGTAGGGTACGGACCGGGTTTGCCCGTCGCGCCACTCATACCAATGCCCCGGAGGCAGCTTCACGATGCCATCCACCAGTGTCCAGGGACAGGGGACATAGTTCATCGAGAGATAACAGTCGAGACCTTCCATGCTGAGATGGCGGTCGATCTCCGGATGGACCAGGAGCGCCTTCAGCTCCGAGCCGAAGATGACGTCTTCGCCGTGCTGGGCGAGGTAGAGCGGCTTGATTCCCATGCGGTCGCGCGCAAGCACGAGGCGCCGTTTTGACTTCTTCCACAAGGCGACGCCGAACATGCCGCGCATCCGGCGAAAGCACTCCGTATCCCATTCAAGGAAGGCATGGAGTACGGTCTCGGTATCGCAATGGGTATGGAAACTGTGGCCAAGGCCTTCGAGTTCCCCACGTAACTCGAGATGGTTGTAGATTTCGCCGTTGAAGACGATGACGGTATCGCCATCACCTGAGAAGAGCGGCTGGTCGCCCAAAGCGAGGTCGAGAATCTTCAATCGGGTTGCGCCCATCGAGCACAGGCGAGAGTGGAAAACTCCCTGCTGATCGGGTCCCCGATGCGTCAGGGTAGCGGTGGCGGCGCGAATCCTATCAGGATCGGAGGTCCAGCTCTTTTGTGTAAAGCCAGCAATGCCGCACAAAGGCAAAATCCTCTTGAACGATCGAAAACCATGCGGCGCTCTATCCCGCGTGGCAGCAGTCCCGCACGAGTCCCTAAACTACTACTATAACTGCTTCGGCGACTGTTTCGGCGCGGATGGTCGGCAGGACGGTCCCTTTTCGCCTGTACAATGAACGGAAGAGGTTCTTGAGGATCGTTTGAGCGGCGCTTGCCGCCGGATTCTCTGATTCTCTGATTTCCTGATTTTCAAAAGGCGTGAGTTGCCATTCCGTTCGTTGCTGAGCAGCAGATGACCTCCCGCAGATGACATCCTCCAGATCGCTCCATTTCAAGACGTTTTTTCTGATCGCGATCATGGTCATAGCCGGACCCCTGGGAAATGCTCTCCTGGGCAAGGGGATGAAGCATATCGGCACAGTCGCGGCATGGCCTCCGGCGATGCTGGTTCATGTGGGCATGCGCGTCTTTGCCTCGGGCACGATCTGGCTCGGCGTCGCCTCGCTCATCACCTTCTTCCTCGCCTACATCCTCGTTCTTTCCTGGGCGGATTACAGCTACGTCCAGCCGGCCTCGTCCTTCTCCTACGCCGTGGTCGCGTTTTTGGGATATTTCTTGTTAGGCGAGTCGATTTCACCCTTGCGTTGGGTGGGGATCGCCGTCATCTGCATGGGCGTTTTCGTTGTCGGCAGAACCAGCCCGCGGAGCTCTCCGCCAAATCTCTCCGTCGAACCTGCAGTCCGCGAATCTGGAGCATAGCGAACCTTGGGCGAGTTGATTCTATTTGCATTGATCGTTGTGCTCGGCACGGCGGGTGAGCTCTGCATCTCGCGAGCCATGAAGGTTGTTGGCGAAGTCAGGGACTTCCGCCCCTTGGCGATCGCCAAAGTGATTTTGCGCGCCATGCGCGTGGGATGGATGTGGGCCGGGCTGGGGATGATGGCCATAGCCTTCTTCGCGCTGCTGGGCGCTCTCTCGTTTGAAAACGTGAGCTTCGTCGTCCCCGTGACTGCTTTGAGTTATCTCGCGGGAACGTTTGGAGGGGTCTTTTTTCTCGGCGAGCATGTCACTCCGCAGCGCTGGTTGGGGGTTTCGCTGGTGGTGGTTGGCGTCGCTCTGGTTGTCGTGGGCAAGGGCTAGGAAGGCTAGGAATTTGTTGAAAGACTTGGCCGAAGCAACAAGCGAGGCGCAAGATACCGCGGCCTCTTCTGCTGTACTGCCCAAGGATTGTTTGCCGGGATATCATTTCCCAATGCAACAGAGCGGCCACCACCCCCACGCGAATTCGAGATTGTTCTAACGATGAAGACCAGGTTGCTTAACTATCTTGTGTGTCCTGCCTGCGCCTCCCCATTCGATCTGGAAGTGGATCGCAGCGAGGGCGAGGAGGTCATGGAGGGCGCGTTGCTGTGCCGAGCCTGTGGCGAGCGCTACGGCATTGTGCGGGGAGTGCCGCGGTTGCTGCACGGAGAGATCTCTCGCGAGCAGCGCGCCACCGCGGATGCCTTTGGGTATGAGTGGACGCACTTCACGCACATCGACGATACCTACGAGGCAGAATTCCTCGACTGGATCAAGCCCGTGGGCAAGGAGTTCTTCCGCGGCAAACTGGTGCTCGATGGAGGCTGCGGAAAGGGGAGGCATTCGGCGCTCTCCTCGGCCTTCGGAGCCGCCGAAGTGGTTGGAGTCGACATCTCGGATGCCGTCGAAGCCGCTTTCGCCAACACGCGCCACTTGCCCAACGTCCACATCGTTCAGACAAATATTTATAAGCTTCCGCTACAGGCATGCTTTGACTACGTCTACAGCATAGGAGTGCTCCACCATCTTCCCGACCCCAAAGAGGGTTTTCTCTCGCTCGTACGGCAGCTCAAGCCGGGGGGGCGTATCAGCGCCTGGGTCTATGGCGAGGAAGGGAATTGGTGGATTACGCATTTGTTGACCCCTATGCGAACGCTGATCACGGCGCGCGCGCCGCGCGCGGTGACCAACGCCTTATCCTTCCTGATCTCCGTGCCCATGCAGTTGGCGCTCCGGTTGATCTATCGGCCGATCAACCGAAAACTGCCATCGCTCAAGCGATTTCTCTTTTATAACGACTATCTTTATTCCATTTCCGGTTTCTCATTCCGCGAGAATTACTCGACTGTCTTCGATCATCTTGTCGCGCCCACGGCCTTTTACATCAGCCGGCCGGATTTTTCCCAGTGGTTTGAGGAGGCCGGTCTCTCCGCCGTCGAGATCAGCTGGCGAAACAGAAACAGCTGGCGGGGCACTGGGGTTGTCCCTCCATCGTCGCGGCCGGTGTTGGAGCAGGAAACTCCGGCCGCGGTCGCGCCAGGACAGAGATGACCGTGAGCCGGCACGCCGGAGCTCGGCGGGAGGTCTGATTCCGTGCGCCGCACGCTCTTTGTTCTCCTCCGGCTGGGCATCGGCATTGGACTGCTGGTGTACCTGGTCGAGTCCAAGGTTGTCGACCCCCGCGTTTTCGCCAGGCTGATCTCCTCATGGCCTATCAGTGTGCTCGCGATCGCGCTGCTTCTCGTCGATCTGGTATTGATGGCCTGGCGGCTCTGCTGCCTCTTCCGCGCTCGGGGCATGCCTCTGGCCTTTGTCAGCTCTTTCGAGCTGACAGCCCTAAGCTCCTTCTTCGCCAGCTTTCTGCCCGGAAGAGCTGGAGGCGATGTGGCCAAAGTCTTCTATGCCTCGCGGGAGAATAGCGGCCGGCGGACGGAAATTGTCACCATCCTGCTCTTCGATCGCGCCCTGGGACTCTTTTCGCTCCTGCTCTTGCCTCTGCTGCTCGCGCCGTTCTTTCCCGGCCTGCTGCGGGTGGTGGCCGTGCGCATTTCGCTCCTGACTGTGGCCCTTCTGGCCGTCGCTATGCTTGCCGCTTTTCTGGTGTGCCTCTTCTCTCCAGCGCTGGTCGACCGGCTCATGGGGGGACCGCTGCGGCGTCTTCCGGGAAGGGAATTGGTGCTGCGGTCCTTGGGCACGGTTGCCGCTTATCGCCGGAGCCCCTGGATCCTGGCGGGGGCGTTGGGCATTTCACTGGCGGACAATTTAATGGCGATCGGGACTCTGGCCCTCGGACTGCTGGTTGTGAGTCCCGCGAGCCTGGAGGCAAAGCTTCTGGTCATGGTGCCGATGGGCGAGATCGTGAACAGCCTGCCCCTGACCCCTGGCGGCCTGGGAGTGGGCGAGACCGCCTTCAACGCCTTCTTCAGTATTGCTGGATTGCGCGGAGGAGCCGAGGCGCTCCTCTGCTGGCGGGTCTGGAATGCGCTGACCGGTTTACTGGGATTGTTCTTTTATCTGCGGGGCGTTCGTGTGCGGGTCATTGGTGCGGTTTCCTCGGACCCGGCTTCATCGGATCCGGTTTCCTCGGTTTCGACCGGGATCGACTGAGAAGCAGCCAAAACGGCCAATAATGACAGCATTCCACTTTGGATCCCGTTCCCTATTGGCTATTTCTGAACGATTGCATAACTGTCATGTGTGATTGCATGGGTGAAGGACATGCGGATTCCGTGCTTCGGTCGCAGGATGACCATCGGGCGCGCTTCGATCGTCTGTCCCGGAGTCAGATGGAAATCGTATCTTCTGAGCAGATCGCTCAGAATCATGAGGATTTGCAGCATCGCGTAATTGCCGCCGATACAGCCTCGTGGCCCGCCTCCGAAGGGCAGATAGGTGAAGGGCGTGCGCAGCTTCTCGTTGGCTTTGGTGAAGCGCTCCGGGTCGAAGCTCTCGGGGCTTTCCCAGTAGCGCGGCGCATGGTGCGCGCCGTACACGTATACAATAACCGTCGATCCCCGGGGTATGGCGATATCCCCTGCGCGGTCGTCCGCGACCGCCATGCGATCGATCATCCAAAACGGCGGGTAGAGGCGGAGCCCCTCCTGAATGACCTGCGTGGCAAACTCGAACCTGGGGACGTCGCTGTAAGTCAGAGGCACATCGCCCAGCACGGAATCGAACTCCTGCCGTATCCGTTCGAGACAATCGCGGACGCGAACTCAAAAGATAGAGAAGCCACGATAGCGCATTCGACGATGTTTCGTGGCCGGCAACCAGAAGCTGCATGCTCTCGCTGAGGACCAGCTCATCGCTCATGCCTTCGCCGTCGCTGTAACGGGCATCCATCAAGGTCTGCAGCAGATCGTTGCCTGGCGCCTGGTGGCGGCGTGCCTTGATGTATTCCATAAGAATGCCGTCCGCGCGGGCGCGCATCTCTTCGTGTCGGCGCAGTTCGCCCGAGACTTCAAACCAGGGATTCAGGTAAGGCTGAAGGGTTTGCCGAACGATAAATTCCTGGACGGTGCAGATGGTATGGCTGACGATGTCGATGTCTTCGTCCTTCAGCTTGGCGCCAAACAGCGAACGGGCGACCATTGCGAAGGTCATCTTCATCAGGTGAGGGTAGATATCGACGGGGCCGATACGGACTTGCCGGTCGAAATCCCGCAGCGACTCGGCGAGCGAGTCCTGCATGATCGCGGACAGAGCCTCGAGTTGCTTTCGATCGAAACCCTTCTGGATGAGACGCCGCTGGATGCGCCAGGCTTCCCCGTGGGTGGTGAGAAGACCTTTGCCCAGGAAGTGGCCCATCCGCTTTACTTGAATTTCGGACTTTTGGTAATTCTCCGCATTGGTCTTCAACACGTGCTGAATGACGGCAGGATTGGTAGTAACGATGGACCTCTTTAATGCCGCCCAAATAGAAGCGGAAGGTATCGCCGAGTAGTTCCGTGTACTTTGACAACACCTGCACGGGATTGGCGGCCATCGCGCGCGAATCCGCAAAGGAGCGAAATCGTGAAACGGCGGGTACCGGGGTGGGCAACGTCACACCTCGCTGTCCAGATGGTTGCTTAGAACCGTGGGGAATTTCATATGGTTTACCCGAAGCGGTTGGGTAGGCCTGGCTAAGAGGACTACGCACTCAGAATTAGTTTTCGTTTCCTAGTTGCTTCAAAAGTATCAGATGATGCCAGATTGCCTGGGTCATGGTGGGATGTTGCCGATAGGGAACACCAAACTCTTCGGCGGTCTCCCGCACAATCCGGGTCAGCGGAGCGTAGTGGGTGTGGCACACGAAAGGGCACAGATGATGGGCAATGTGATGGTTGAGCCCGCCCGCGAGCCAACCTACGACCGGGTTGCCGGTCGCATAATCGGCCGTCGTCGCGAAGATGTGATAGACACCGTTGTCAAACTCGCTGCGGTCGGAGGGAAAGTAGGTGCTGTCGATCGTGTGTGTAGTCTGGAATACCAGCGATACGGTCAACCCGATGATCAAATGGACCAGCACGAAGGCCGCGGCGACCAGCAGAAGCGATTTCCCCAGCACCACGACCGGCAAAATGAGCATGTAGGTGAGGTAGAAAGCCTTTCCCCGCAAAGAGGATGGCGTACTCTCGCGCCGGGTGCCTGGTGCGTTTCAGATAGTCGTGGGTTGGGAAGAAAAAGGCCTCGAAGTCCCTTACGAAAACATAGTCGAGAGAGAACATAGCGTAAAAGAACAGCGCATAGATGTGCTGGAAGCGGTGCCAGCGCGCATGGGATTCATGGGGCGTAAATCGAAAGATACCGCGTCCGGTGAGCGCATCGTCTTCGCCGTGGAGATTGATGCAGGAATGGTGGCCTCGATGATGGAGGATACGCCACATGTACGAGTTAATTCCGCAAACATCGAAGACATAGTTCAGGGTTTTGTTGACCGACGGCACAGACGAGATCGCGTTGTGGTTGCTGTCGTGGGCAATGTTCAACAAAAGGAAGGTCTGGGCGAGGCCGCCTAGAACGTAGAGGGCAACAAACTTCCATGAATCCGGCTTGAATGCGTAGAGAACAATCCAACTGCCCATCAGCCCCGCCAGGCCCGCGGCGATCTTGACCCACATGGTGCGGTCGGCTTTGGGAGAGATGTTCTGGTCGGCAAAGAACCTGTCGAGGCGGCGGCGCAAGATTTTCGGAAAGGAAGACGGGCCAGCCGGGTCGCCGGCGGACTGCTGCGGCGAGGCCTCAGACGGTACAAGATCGTGATCCGGCTTTACAGTGCTCACCGCTTCGGTTTCCGACGTCACCGGCACCTCCGCAATCGTGTCAAGCCCGCCCTGCGCAGCCGGTCGGCAGCATCGACGGCCCAGGCCAGAAGCGGATCTTTTGCCCCGCCCGCCGCGGCATGAGCTGATGCTATCGCGAAGACTTAAGGATAATCAAGGAAGTCTGGATCAGCGGGGCTTCATTCCTCGAAGCGAAGCCCTGTCGCAATGTATCCTGCCTCTGTTACCATAGCTGGACCGAACAACGCATAGGCGTAGAAGGACTCTGAGGCTCAGTCGCATTTCGCCTCCTCACGACACCGGGTGCGGCAAGATGTTCCATGCTTCTTAGGCACTGAGCTTTCCCATTAGACCTCGGGGGTATCGCTGATCGATTATGGCGTCGATTCTAGAGCAACTGGATAGGCTGGGAGCAGAACACCCGCACAAACTCCTTTATTCGTACCTTGACCTGAACGGCAATCCAATCGAAGGCTACTCCTACGTATCGTTTATCGAGCGGACGAAGGCGGTCGCTGGTCACTTGCTGAAGGATGGCCGTTTTGCGGCGGAGGACAGGCTTCTACTCGCCTACCCCCCGGGCCTTGAGATGATCTGCGCGTTTTTCGGTTGCGTGCGCGCCGGATTGATCCCCGTTCCCGTCTATCCCCCCAGTTCTCGTGGTTTCCAGAGCGCCCTGTATAAAATGGTCCACATCGCCAAGGATTGCCAGGCGTCCGGGGTTTTAACCAGCGCGGACTACCACGCATCTTTGAAAACAAATCTCACCCGAAACGGGGTCTCGGCGTCCGGCGTCGACATCGATTACATCTCCGCTCTCCCATGGATTGTCACGGAAGAGTTCGTGGATACGGTTTCGGACGAACCCTTCGCCGGCACGTCGAAGATTCTGTTTCTCCAATACACGTCGGGCTCGACGATGGAGCCCAAGGGTGTGATGGTGACGCACGAAAACATCCTGCAAACCTGTCCGCTCGTGATCGACCATCCTAACCCGGTGGTCGTCTCCTGGCTCCCGCAGTATCACGATATGGGACTGATCGGGTGCTACCTCTATCCCGCGCTGCGGGGCGGCACCACGTATGGCTTCGCCTCCATGGACTTTATTCAGCGGCCGATCCTGTGGTTCAACACGATAAAAACCTACCGAGCTACCGCGACGGCGGCCCCCAACTTCGCTTACGACTATTGCCTGCGCACCGGGAGGCTATCGAAGGAGAGCCTGGAAGACTGCGATCTCAGCTCGCTCCGGGTGTTGATGTGCGCAGCGGAACCCGTAAAAGCAGACACGTTCACGCGGTTTCTGGAGGCGTTTCAGCCTTACGGATTGAAGTCGGAGAGCTTTTATGCCGCCTTCGGTCTGGCCGAGAATACTCTGGCGGTTTCACTCGGCGGTCGTACTATCATTTCGGTCAACAAGCGTGCCCTCGCGCTGCGAAAGGCGCGCATGACGACCGAGGTTTCCGAAATCGACGGCGCCACGCAGATTGTCAGTTGTGGAACTCCGCTCGCGGGTATCGACGTTAAGATCGTGGACCCGGAACAGCACGTCGCGCTAAAGCCGGGCCACATCGGAGAGATTTGGATCGCCGGAAGCGGCAAGTGTCTGGGTTACTGGAACAATCCGGAACTGACGCTGAAGCAGTTTCGTGCGCGGCTCGTGGACGACAGCCCCTATGACGATGGCCATCTTCGGACCGGCGATATGGGATTCTTCCACGACGGCGAACTCTTCGTTTGCGGCCGCATCAAGGACATGATTATCCTGCGCGGGCAAAACTATTACCCGCAGGATATCGAGAACGTTGTGGAGAGAGCGTCCGGCCTGATCCGCAACAATTGCGTCGCCGCGTTCCAGGTTCACGAAGACAGCGAGCCTGGGCTGGCAATCGTGGCCGAAGTGAAGAATCCTAAGGTGGTTCCGGATGCGCGAAAGATTGCCGCCGCGGTCCGGAGTTATCTGAACGTGGAAGTGGCGTTGATCTCCTTCATCGCACCTCGTGCGATTCCGCGAACAAGTTCGGGCAAGATCATGCGCCATAAGGCCAAGCACATGTGGCTGGAGGGTCAGTTTACCGTTCTCTCCGAGTTTTCGCGGGAGAAGGACGCCGGATGCTCCGAGTCGGCTTGTGGCATGCAGTCATCTTTCGACGAGATTCAAGGCCCGGTACAACCTGACAGGCATGGAATCGTACAACCTAGTCGAAGCCGGGCTGGATTCCCTGGATCTTGTGGTGTTCATGCATGAGCTCAAGGAGCTCTTGAAGGATAAAGACGCCGACATGCTGGCGCGGCAGGTCGATATCAGTGTCATTCAGCGGGTCAGCGTAGCCGATCTGTTTCAACTGGCGGAGCAGTTGGAGCGCGCGCCTGAAGAAGCACTGGTGCAGTTGCGTCATTCCCTGGCGGCTTTCCGCGATCAGCAGCGCGCAGCGGAAAGGGAGATGATGAGCGCCGACAGCAAGCTCATCTTCGCGCCTCCGGTACCTGCGCCGTTGCCTGAGACCCCGGTCCTGAATCATGTCCTTTTGACGGGTGGCACCGGTTTCATCGGACCGTTCCTCATGAAGAGCCTACTGGAACAGACGCGGGCGAATATCTATGTTCTCGTACGATCATCCGATGAAGTCCAGGGCAAACAACGGCTGCGGGCGGCGATGGAATCGATGGGGCCTTGCCCGGCCCGGCTGATGCAGATGTTTGAGGCTCGCATCATTCCCATCTGTGGCGAACTCGGGCTGCCTATGCTGGGCCTGGCGCAGGACGTCTGGGATTTTCTTGCCAGCGGAATGGATGCGGTGTTCCACAACGGCGCGACCGTGAACTACCTGTTCAACTACGACCGCATGCGTGACGCGAACGTGATGGGAACCAACGAGGTCCTGAGGCTGGCGTTCGAAGGACGGTCCAAGGAATTCAATTACGTCTCGACGACCTTCGTGTTTGGCTGGGCCGTCAAATCGGTCCTGTATGAGACCGACTTCAACCGGGATATGGAGCTTCTCGATTTCGGATACAGCCAGTCCAAATGGGTAGCGGAACAAGTCGTTGCGGACGCGCGCAGCCGCGGGCTTTCGCACGCGGATCTTCCGGCCCGCGCTCGTGAGTCCCTCGATTACGGGCGGAGGCAACAACTTCGATATCGCCGTTCGCCTGGTGGCGTTCATGGTGAATCACGGCATCGGCGTCGATGCGCTGAACCAGGTGAGCTTCGTTCCCGCGGACATTGTGGCGAACAATATCGTCGCGATCTCCACGACTGCCGGCACGGCGAATAAGACGTACCACGTGGTGCGGGACGATTATGCGAACATGCTGGATATTACCGGGCTGATTACCAAATCGACCGGGCGGCAATTTGAAATATTCAGCATCTCCGATTTCGTTCCCGAGCTGATCCGGCGATGCCGGAAGGAAGATCTGCTCTTTCCGCTGCTGGATTTTCTGGTGGGCTCCGTGGACAACATCTCCGCGATGGAGTTCAAACGCTATGACAGTTCCTCCTACCAGACGGCCCGGGATGCCTCGACGTGGGGAATCCCGGATCCGACTCTCGAAGATACGGTCAACGGCATTCTGAAATTCATGCATCGCAAGGGGATTATTTCGGTTGCGGCTCGTGAGCGCAGCCCTGCGTCAACGCCCGCTGTGCCTGTTGCCTGCACGGATGCCTAACCCGCTACTGGTTTTTGAACACCAGCTTCTCGGTCAGGTGCTGGTCGGTCTGCGACGTGCCCGTGGCGGTTAGCGTCATTTGCTGGCCATCCGCGGAGACCACCCACCGACCCGTTTGAGCGATTTGATCGCCGCGCCGTTCGATCTCATCCACCGTGTAAGGATCGACACGTTGAAGTGTCACGGTATCGTTGGGGGAGTTTTGCAGGTCGTACTGCTTTCCGTCAAAACGGGCCGTGTAGCTATAACCGCCCGAAAAATGGACGCCGCCCTTTCCGTCGGGCTCGATCTTGACCACCAGCCCTTGTCGCTGAAGGGTCTTGCTGAGATCCTGCGTCCACTCGCCCGCTAAGGGGTCGCGGCCGACCTTCACGCCTCCGCTTCGCGTCCACACGGTGATCTGGCCTGGGTGGCCCATGCTCACAGTCGCGATCGTCAGTTCGTTCCCATCTTTGGAAACCGTCTCGCTGACCGTCGCCACGATAGCTCCATCCTTCTTCTCCTCCACCTCGGAGTGCTTGCTATTGATCCTGCGCAGCTCGACCTGATCGAACGCCGGATTGCCTGGTACGGGCGTGTCCTGTCCACCCGACTTTGCGGCGAAATCGAGGTGGGTTTCGCCGGCCATGACGACATGCACGCCACCATGTACATCGGTGATGGAGAGTGTGTTGGGAGGAGTCAGAGTAGACTGCGCGGACATAAGCGTCCACGAGCCAATGCGGGGGTCTGGAGCTCCCGGTTGAATGACGGCAAACAGTGCAAGCAACGCGAATTTAAGAATGGATCCTCCCAATCCGATGGGGCCGACTAGCAGATTCAGAGCGCCGGGTAGGGTCCGCACCGGGCATCTGTTCCCGCTCCCGATAGTCTTTTGATACGGACAGAGAATGGCATATATAGAACTGGCGACTATTTTATATGCCATGATGCATGATGAGAGTCATGCTTGTGCGCCGTTTCTGGGTGGCCGGGGTAGTCCTTGCAGCCGTCGTTGCACTTCTTCCCTTCTCCTTTCACTCCGAGCGCCATCTGGAGACGGCAACTCGTGTTGAGGGCAGCCAGGCGGAAATTGTCCGGCAGGAGTTGGCCACTCGCTTTCATTCGCCGTTCGTCGACCGCGTGGTCCTGGTGGTTCAGGGACTCCCACCCGCGAATTCGGAGCAAGGCGCCCAAGCCTTAGCCACCATCGGGGCTGCACTGAGAGACCAACCCGGCGTGTCCGGAGTCGTTTCCTATCTCGGGTTGCCCGATCCGCTCTTCCTGGGCAGGGGAGGTGGAACCTTCGTTCTCGTGGGCCTCGCGTCGACTGCAGGTCCAGTGGAGTCGCTCGTTCCTGAGCTTCACGAGGTTGCTCACACTCTCGAAAACCAATTGCGGGGCCGCTATCCAGCGGTGAAGCTCCAACTCACGGGCGAGATTCCACTGAATTTCGATATTCGGAAAGCCAGCGCGGATGACGTGCACCGCGGCGAAAGTCTGGTGATTCCGGCGACTCTCGCACTGTTGCTGGTGGCTTTCGGAAGCGTGGTAGCCGCCCTGATTCCATTAGCTGTTGGCCAGCTTGCCATCGCGACCACTCTGGCGATTACCGGGTTCCTGGCCCAACGCTTCCACTTGTCCATTCTGGTTCAGGATCTCGCCACCATGCTCGGATTGGGCCTGGGAATCGACTATGCGCTCCTCATGGTCAGCCGCTTCCGAGAAGCGATTTGCGCTGGGCACGACGGACCTGTTGCCTCGGTCATGGCCGCACGTCAGGCCGGTCGTACCCTCCTGATTTCAGCCTCAACCGTAGCCATCGGATTTCTAGCGCTCTTGACGGTTCCCATCAGCGAAATCCGTTCCATCGGTGTCGCGGGATTTCTCGTAGCGGCAATCAGTGTGTTGCTCACAAATACCGTCGTTCCGGCGGTGCTGGCGGTGCTCGGCCCACGGATTCATGCTGGCCGGCTGCCATTTACTCCGAAGCTGGATGCGCAACGGGCCGCACATACGGGAAAGCGCTGGAGGAAATGGGGAACAGTGATTGTCGCCCATCCATGGCTCGCCCTCGTTCTGGCAGGCGCCCCCTTGCTTCTGCTCGCCTGGCAGGCCATGCGGCTGAATACCCGTGTTCCCAAAGGGGACTGGCTTCCGGAGTCGGCGGAATCGGTCCAGGCGCTGCACACCCTGGAACATATGGACCGGGCGGGCGTTGTTTATTCGTTGCGCGTCATCGTCGAACTCCCAACAGACTCCATTGCCCGGACTGATGGGGGATGGAATGCGCTGGATCGTGTCAGCAAGCGGCTCGCGAGCGACCCACGTTGCGACCGCGTGATTTCTATCACAACGCTTGCGGCGGGCAACCGTGCGTCCCTCACTGACCTCTCGCGGGAGACGCAGCGAACGTTTTTGAGTAGTGACGGACGGGAGGCGCTGCTCGAGGTGTTACCCAAAGCCTCGGTCTCCCTGCGCGAGCAGGTCAACTGGGTGCGGGAGCTCCGGAAGATCGGCGCGCCCGCTCTCACGGGAGTGCCCGGCTCCACGCTACTCGTTGGAGGCATCCCGGCACTCAACGCCGATTATCAGACGATCGTCGACGACCACGTTGTGCCGGTCGCGGCGATGGTGGTGGTGGCGACGCTCCTGGCGCTTCTGGCCGGGTTCCGATCGCTTTTCGTCGCCGTGAAGGCTATCGCACTGAACCTGTTCTCGGTCGCGGCCTCCTTCGGAGCCTTGGTTCTGGTCTTCCAGGATGGACACGGAATTAGGCTGCTGGGAGTTCCTAGCGGAACGGGCAGCGTGTTCCCTCTGGTTCCTATCGTTGCTTTTGCCATCGTCTTCGGACTAAGCATGGATTACGAAGTGTTTTTGGTCGCACGGGTTCTCGAAGCCAGGAGGAGCGGGCTGAGTGAAACGGACGCAATCCCGGAGGGGATGGCCAGGACCGCCGGCCTGATTACGAGCGCCGCCGCGATCATGATCGTGGTCTTCGCGGCATTCACCTTCGGAAATTTCCTAGTGGTCAAAATGATCGGATTCACGCTGGCTGTCGCCGTGTTGATCGACGCCACATTAGTTCGAATTGTGATCGGCCCCGCGCTCCTTCGTTTGGCGGGCGATTGGAACTGGTGGCCTGGGGGGCTCGCCACGCCACGCAGGACGCCCGTGGAGGCGAGCCACGAATGATGTATATCGTTATACGCGGTTCAGCGCATTCCGCCGTCGCAGTGCACGCAGCTCGTTGACTTACACCATTGTGAGATTGGCCTAGCCAAGGTGCAGAAGGTGCTCAGAGAGACTGTGCGCGCAGAGGATGAGGCTTGCGATAGCGCCCGCTACGCCGAAAGCCATCGCTGAGAGGGCAAGGAGAATCGAGCGGTAGCGTGGCGAGCAAGAGCCGAAGCGGGGGTAGATGAGACGATCGATGCGTGTGCCTAAGTCGGCCGTCCCCGAGGCCAGTGTTGTCAAGACCATTGCGGGATGACACGGGGCGGCGGGCCGGGCGACGGCGACCAGAGCCTCCGCGAGCAGGAAGGCGCGTGCGCTGTCGCCGCGGACGGCATCGTCATCCGCGGCCCACTCGGCGGTGCTTTGCCAGAGCTGCATCCATGTGCTGCCGCCGGGCAGCCTGAGGGACAGTCCCGGCAGGAAATAGAGCAAGAGGAGTTTCCAATTGTCGAGTTGTCTGGCGTGGGAGCGCTCATGATCGAGTGCCACCTCCAGGGCGACGCTCGTGAAACCGCCGTTTTCGATCATGTCTCCGGAGATGAGAATGAACGGGTTGAAAAGGCCGACGAGGGCGACGCAATGCGTTTCTCCCGGGAGGGCAAGTACGGGAAAACCTTTGTGGATGGATTGAACTTTGCATCCGGTGCGTTTGCAGACAGTGATGAAGCGCATCGTTCGGGCGGCGACACGCAGGCCGCGGAGGGCCGCGCATCCGAACCAGACAGAGACCGCGGAGGCGAGCAGCAGGCAAAGCCAACCGACGTGCTCCGCTTCGAAGTTCGTCTCGTTGCGGAGATATTGCGGAACGAATAGAGAGCCGGTGACAAGCAGCGCCGTCAGCAACGGCGTGAGTTGCAGCCCGTAGAGTAAGCGTTCACTCCGCCGGATGGGTAGAGATGTCAGAAGGCGCAGAATAAGCGGGGCGCTGATCCAGAGGGTGAGTTCGAGCACGGTCTGAAGCAGGCCGGTCATGACGACGACAAGGCAGATCAGCCGAAGGTTATAGGAAAGGGACATCTCAGGACTCCTTGTCCGGCTTCGGGCCGGCCGCGATGGACTGAGCTCGCGCGGAACGGATCTTAAACTCCAGTTGGTCAAGCAGGCCGGTGTCGTATTGATGGACGGCGTCGACCAGGCAGGACACGAGGATCTCCGGCCGCTCACCGGAGTCGGAAAAGAATCGGCGGATCAGGTCTCGGGCGCGCTGCCCTTCTACCTCTCTGGGGGTGAGCGTAACGGAGTAGATGAAGGCGCGGTCCTTCTTCTCGCGCTCGAGGAGCCCCTTCTTGAAGAGGCGGTCGAGCGTAGTCATCACGGTCGTGTAGGCCAGCGCAGTACTGAGACGCTCCGCCACCTGCTGCACGGTGGCGCTGCCTTGTGCCCAGAGCACGGACATGACCTCCCGCTCGCGTTGTCCGAGTCCTCTGGCGAGCGGCGCGTTCGTGGGATGGGTTGGGCTGTTGTTGGGATCTTTGCCCGGGTTAGTCATGTTATCGATCCTAGAGGCTGTTATTAACTTTCGCACGGCCGGCGTTGCGAAGGAAAATCGGGCCAGACGAAGCCGAGCCCGAAGGCTGTGGCGGGTCCACCGTCGAGGGCGAGAATGAAGTATGGCCCGATTTGCCCCGCAACCCGCAGGGCTGGGGCCCATTTTCCCGATTTCATCGTCGCTCGTCGCTCGCAGACATCCGGTATGCGTCGCTCCTCGTTCCTCGAACTGAGAAAAATGGGCTCCCAGCGCCCGTCGTGGGAAAGTTAATAGCAGCCTCTAACCACACAGTAATGGTGAGATTGCTTTAAACTACCCGCAGTTATTGAACCGGCATCCATAACCAACCGATCCGCCGTGGGGCCACTTGACCATTCTTGATCTCTGTTCCTATCTGGGTCTCGGCGCAGCCGGGACCGCGGCGCTCAATCTACTGATCGGCATGTTGATCGCGCTGCGATACAGTGCTCTGCGGCAGTGGCCGCATCGCCGCATCAACCTCTTTGCGCTCCACCAATGGACTGCCTATGCTGCCATCGCGCTCACCGTAACTCATCCAGCAGTACTGCTCTTTGTGCATAAGCCGAGCTTCCGCGTCATCGATATCCTTTGGCCAATCCACTCGCCTCTTCAGCCGAAGATCAATCTGGCCGGAGCCGGCGCTCTTTACCTTCTCCTGCTGGTCTTCATCAGTTCCTTGCTCCGCACCCGCGTCGGCCGACCACTCTGGCGGAAGCTGCACTATCTCGTCTTTCCCGCGGCGGTACTCCTCTTTCTGCACAGCATCCTTACTGACCCGCTCTTGAAGGACGGGCATCCTGACCTGCTGGACGGAGGCAAGATCTTTCTCGAAGTCTCTACACTCATCAGCGTCGCCGCAACTGCGGTTCGTTACCGGCTGCGTGGCGTTGGCTTCCGTCCGACCCAACAGCATCCGATGCAACACCTTCCGATACGACAGAAGATCGGCGGGTAACTCCTTGCTCCCGATGAATCCCCACGGAGCAGTGGAGAACGAAACTGCTCCGCATATCTTCCCCCTTCTTAGGAGCGCGTGTTGCCAGTCGAATTATCGACCGGGTCGCCGCGGGGGTCCGGCTTAACGGTGGCTGGCTGGGTGTAGGTCTTCCCGTCGACCGTGAACCGTACGGTGTAGTCGCCGGGCGTGAGAGCGACAGGTCCTCTGCGTTCACCGGGAACGGCAGCCTCCGGAGCTGGTCTGGGAGCGCCTGCCGGCGGAGAGCAGGCGTCTTTGGGAGGTTTCGCAACCGGTCCACGAGGTCCGCCACCACCGAAGCCTCCCTGAGCTGGGAGGTCAAGGGCGAAGCGGTGCATTCCCGGTGTGGCTGAAGGGGGCAGGTCGGTCGGCTCCCGCCAGATCGCTTGCACATTGATCTCCTCGGTATTGACCGGAGGCACGGGAGTATCGCTGGCGCCGCAGGCCCGTACTACCCCTTTGCTATCGATCAGCTCCAGTTTGATCGGCTGGGTGGGGGCCGTCTTGAGCCAGTAGTAGGCTACGACGCCGAGGGGAGGATTCAGTTCCTGCGGCTCCTCGTGAGGCAGCGGCGTGCCGTTCATGCCGCCTTGTTTGATGGCTAAGGCTGCGCCAGGCTTGAAGAGGTAGGCGTTCGACGAGGCAATCTGATCGCCATTGGTTGCGATTTGCCGCAGGGCACTCATCTGATCCATAACCCAGAAGCCACGACCGTGGGTTGCGACGTCGAGATCGTCCCCATGGACCAGGACGTCTCGAACGGAGGTGACCGGCATGTTGTTCTGCAAGGGTTGCCAGTGGCCGCCGTCGTCGAAGGAGACGTACAACCGCAATTCCGTTGCGGCGTAGAGCAATCCTTTGGTCTGGGGATCTTCCTTGACCGAATTGACGAAGGCGCCCACGGGAATTCCGGTGGTGACGTTCTCCCAGGTCTTGCCCCCGTCGTGGGTGCGATAGATGTAGGGCTTGTCATCCGCCAGGCGATGGCGATCGACCGAGGCGTAAGCCGTCTGGACATCGAAGTGGCCAGCCTCAATTTGGGAGACTTTGCTCCACGCGGTCATGGCGGGCGGCGTCACGTTGGTCCAGGTCTTGCCGTCATCGCGGGTAACGTGGATGAGACCGTCGTCGGTGCCTACCCAGACGGTGGTCGCGCTGAGGGGGGAGGGCCCGATGGTATAGACGACGCCGAAACGGTCGGTCATGGGTTCGTCGATGTCTTTGGCGGTAATCGGGTCCAGATTGGCGGGCACTCCGGGGTTGAGGCGAGAAAGGTCGGGGCTTATCTTTTGCCAGGTACGGCCGCGGTCCCGGGTGCGAAAGACGAACTGGTTGGAGTAGTAGAGCGCTTGATCGGCCAGAGAGAAGACCTCCGGAAGAGTCCAGGTCTTGCGATTGGGATCGCTCGGGTCCGGTGGAGGCAACGTCCCACCCAAAGAGGCGGGGATGTTCCGGGTCTGATCGCAGCGGCCGGCGCCGGCGCCATAAAGAATGCTGCCGTCGTTGGGGTCGGGGACTACGGTGTTGCTTTCACCGGCAAGGCAAGTGGGCTCCCAGTTGCGGAAGGAGAGGACGCCTTCGCGCGCCCAAGTGCTGACGCCGACGCCGCCGCTGTCCTGCTGCGCGCCATAGAGCCAGTAGGGGAAGCGATTGTCGGCTGCGATGTGATAGATCTCGGCGGTGGGTTGGTTGTACCAGGTGCTCCATGTCTTTCCGTCATCCACGCTGACGACGGTACCCTGGTCGCTGCTGAGCACCATGCGCTTGCCGTCTCTGGGGTTGACCCAGATCTCGTGGTAGTCGTCGCCGCCCGGAGCTCCCTTGATGGGAATGAAGGTTTTGCCTTTGTCGTTGGTGACGTAGGTGGAGGTGTTGATGACATACGCCTTATCCGGATTGACAGGATCGACGGCCACAGATTCGAAGTACCAGCCGCGACCCCACAGGCGGGTCTCGGAGTTGACGAGTTTCCACGTGGCTCCCGCGTCATCGGAGACATAGACGCCGCCGCTGGGCTTGGGAGCAGGGCCGGCGTTTTGCGCTGCCGGGCCGTTGGGGCGTGCGACGGGGGCCCCGACATCATCGACCACCGCCCAGAGACGCTTGGGGTTGCTAGGCGAGACCGCGATCCCAATTTTGCCGACGTAGTCGTCGGTAGGCAGCCCGCCGGTCAATTGCTTCCAGGTATCGCCACCGTCAGTGGATTTATAGAGACCGCTGCCGGGCATATAGGAGGGCGCATAGACCGACCATGGCGGCCGTCGCGTGGCCCAGAGCGAAGCGTAGAGCACGCGCGGATCTTTGGGGTCGATGGCTATGTCGACGGCGCCCACGTCGTTGGGGTCGGAAGCCTTGAACAAAACCTTCTTCCAGTGGGCGCCCCCGTCGGTCGAACGGTACACGCCGCGTTCGGGGTTGGCATCGTAGACATGGCCGAGCGCGGCTACATAGACGCGTTCAGGGTTGTTCGTGTCGACCACGACGCGTCCGATCTGACTGGAGTCTTCGAGTCCGATATGGGTCCAGGTCTTTCCCTCATCGACGGACTTATACATGCCGATACCGTAGGAGTGCTGGCTGCGAATGTCCGGCTCGCCGGTGCCGACATAGATGACACTGGGATTGGAGGGGGCAACGGCGATGGCGCCGATCGAGCCGATAGGAATGCCCTCGTCAGCGATCGGGAACCATGTCCGCCCCGCATTGACTGTCTTCCACACGCCACCGCCGACCGCGCCGAAATAAAATGTGTCGGGCTGGCTGGGACTGCCGGCAACGCCATAGGAGCGCCCGCCGCGCATCGGGCCCACGTCGCGCCAGTGGAGACCCTCGAGCAAGCTCGGAGGATACTCTGTGCCGGCGCCCGACTCCTGGGCCGTGAGGGAGAGTCCGAAGAAAGCGAAGAGGCAAAGCGGGGTAAGAAACGCGAGCGAACGCCGTACACGGGCCATGGTCTGCTCCTCTGTGGCAAGTGAATAAGAACCGGAAGATACATATTACGACTCACCGTGAAAAAGGGCCCCATGTGGGGGCCCCTTTCCGTGGTGAGTCATGCTGGCTTATCGGCAAGGGGGGGCCTAAAAGATGATCTTGCCGGCGAACTGTATGTTGAATGGTTCTCCGGGTCCGATACCGGGAGCGCTGCCGCTGTTGCGGGTTGCCGTGCTCTCGAGGAAGGTGCCCGAGTTATAGGTCGCGGTTGGGTTAGCCAAGTTCAGGTGATTGAAGATATTGAAGAACTCTGCCCGGAGCTGCAGGCTGACGTTTTCATGAAGCGGCGTGTTTTTGACCAGCGAAGCGTCCGTAGTGAAGAAGTTCGGACCACGCACCGCATCGCGGGCCATGTCGCCAAAGGTGCCCTGCGTGGGGAGCGCGAACGCGGCTTTGTTGTACCACTGATAGGTAGGAGCGGAGCCGGGGGAAGTAGCCACGAGCTTCCGAGCGGCTCCGGCCGCCGGGTTGCCGATCTCGTTCACTCTGTCCTCAAACTCCCCCGTTCCGCTGTTATCCGTGCCTGCCAAAATATTGAACGGGGTCCCGGTGAAGAACGTGATAAAGGTGTTGCCCTGCCAGCCCTGGGTCAGCAGCGGCATGCGACTGGTAGCGTTAGGCACTAGGTAGACAACATAGCCGTTGAAAGTGTGCTTCGTATCATAGGTTGCGTTGCCGTACTCCGCGCTTACATCGGGGGTGTACTGTGGAGCTAGTCCGCGGGTAGACGATTGGGTGTCCAAGGCGTGTCCATAGGTGTAAGAACCCTGCGCTGTCAGCCCATGGTAGCCGCTTGTCCGAAGCATGACCTGCAGAGAGTTATAGCTCGAGATGCCACTGGAATCAAACTCATCGATTCCCGTCAGAATCTTGCTATTGGGAATCGCCGCATTGCCATAGTAGGGCCTGCGCAGCAGCTCGACGGCGGTGCTGTTTCCGGACCCCGGCACCGCCTGGTTGAGATCCTTCAAGGCAAAGAGGCGACGCCCGAGGGAGCCTACGTAACCGATCTGAAGAATTGTGCTTGGGTTGATCTGATACTCCGTATCCAGATTGAAGTTCTGAACGTAGGCAGTTCTGTAGTTGGGAGCCACGGTCGACAAACCTTGCACGGCCGGCGCTGTCGCCTGAGTAAACGGATCGACGTTTGTCTGCCACTGGTAGTAGTTGCGGGTGAGGGTTTCGACAGGAGTGGCGCCAATTGGGTTGGCCTGCACTCCGATAGTAGCGCCATTTTTGAGCGAGTTGTCGAAGAAGCCATTCAGGTTAGGAACGTCGAAGAAGACGCCATAGCCGCCACGAATCACCGTTTTGGGGGTCGCCGTGTAGGCGAACCCGAAGCGAGGAGCAAAGTTAAGAAAGTCCTTCGGATACGCGTTGCTGATCTGCGGGCCGGCTTGGACCAAACCGAATGCGTTCGCGCCCGCGGCGCCAGGACTGAAGTCGGAGAGAACGCCGGGGGAAGAGAACGGGCCGTTGTAGGTGTAGCGAAGGCCGTAGTTCAACGACAACCGCGACGTAATCTGGAACTGGTCCTGGGCGAAGAGATCGAAAGAGTGCACATAGATGTTGCGCTGCAGAGTCCCTTGGACGATGGAAGAGTTAGCCACGTAGCCGGCCAGGTAGTCGGCCAGCGCGCAAATCGCCAACGTCGAGGAGGTGCTGCACTGGGGCGAATTCCAGTAGGGCGTGCCAACGGGTTGGGTAAATCCCGACACTGCCGTGTCCGTCGCCGTTCCGGTGAAGGTAAAGGTGCCGCGCGTGCCCGGCTGATACTCGAGGTTCATAAAAGAATGGCGTATTTCTCCGCCGAAGCGTATCTGATGTCTTCCGATGACATAGGTCGCCGTGTCCGTAAAGTGGTAGGTGATATCATCGCGGCCCTCCGGCTGGGTGGGTCCAATCTCGTCGATTCCGCCATCGATGGTGATGGTCGGCGCACCGCCCAGCAACGGACTGGTGACCCCGGTGGCCAGGCCGAGCGCGGGTATGTTATAGCCATGGTCGGTATCGTTGAAGGTCTGGTCGAAGACTCCATAGCCGAAGAGCAGTTGGTTTGAGAGGTGGCTGGAGATGGCGAAATTGTGGACCGCCGTGTAGTTTTGCGTATGGTCCGGGGCGTTCTGATAGTAGTTGTAAATGTTGGTCCCGACCGCCGCATACTGTTGCCCCAAACCGACGAAGCCGCGTATGGAAAGACTTTGTTTTGCCGATAATGTGTAGTCGAGCTTGAGGATCGCGTTGTCGCTATAACCTTTCTGCGGGCGTGAGTCGTAATAGTTTTGCGACGTCGCCGGCCCGACGTTCTGGTTGGCAAATGGCCACAAGGACAGTACGCTGAGGGAAAGCGGATTCACCGGAACACCGCTCGAGCTCAGCAGATTCTCGGCGGCGGTCACATAGGCGGCGGTTGGTTCGGTCGCGAACGCCTGGTTCTGAATGACATACATCTGGCGCTCGTAGTCCATAAAGTAGAAGAACTTGTTTTTGACGATGGGGCCCCCGACCGACCCGCCGAACTGCTGGTTGCGCAGCTCAGGCTTCCGCGTGGTCGAGGGAAGAAACGGGCTTTTGGCCGCGAACAGCTCGTTGCGGTTGAAGTAGTACGCCGAACCATGAAGACTGTTGGTGCCCGACTTGATGGCAAGGGAGATCAAGCCGCCTCCGTTGCGGCCAATCTCGGCATTGCCCTGCGTCTGCAGGCTGAACTGATCGATCGCTTCCACCGGAATTAATACACCGGCGATACCGCCGACGCCGCCTTGGTTGGCCGCGTCCGTGTTCTGCCACAGATCGTTGTTGTCTGCGCCGTCGATCTGCCAGTTGTCCTGGTTGGTGCGTGTTCCGTTTATCGACCCTGCGCCGTTGTAGCCCGGCGCGGTCTTGATCAACTGCGTGAAGTCACGTCCGTTGAGCGGGATGTTCTGCACCGCCTGGTCATTGACAACCGCACTATTTGTCGCGGACTGAGTGTCAACCGTGATCGCCGCGGCGTTTACCTGAACCTCCTGGGAGGCGGCGGCCACCGTCATCTTCACCACCAGCGAGAAGACCTGTCCGGGACGAACCATGATGTCGGCAACTTTGCTTTGGGCGAAGCCCGGGGCATCGACCGTCAGCGTATACGGACCCAGGGGCAGATCTTGAAAAGCAAAATCGCCCGCACCGGTCGTTACGGAGTTGTGGGTGGCTTCAGTGTCGTTGGCCAATAGGGTGAGCTTCGCGTTTGGCACCACTGCGCCGGACGCATCCGTCACTGTCCCCGATATCCCTCCGCGAAACGTCTGCGCCATTAGCACTTGCGCGGTTAACAAAAGAAGCCACAGAGATAGTGTCCAGGACACTTTAGAAATGATCTTCATCTTTTTTAAACTCCGTTCGCATTAGGAATTGGCCTTCCATGAAGCTGGTGCGGTGGAAAATCGAAAACCGGGGGAATTGATACACGGATCACGGGCGACTGCCATGATCTGGCTGAGCGCTTGAGTTCCTTGGGGTGTCGAGATCGAAAATCGAATCCTAGCGAGTTTGCGGCCCACATCAGCGTGGACGGGGCCTTCGATGCTCCCGCCTAAAAGCAGGTTTAAGCTTCTGTTAAGGAGCACGCCAATCGTTCGAGGTTTGCAGTCATTGAGCCATAGGCATAACTCTGTGTCAAGAGCTTTTCTGTATGCTCAGAACGTTTATGATTCTGAGTGCTATTTCGTATGCAATCCAAACCGCGGCAAAACGCTCTCTCGCGTCGATCCCGGAACCGGCCAAAAGTCGTTGGTTTGCTTGGGGGTTAGAGCCTGTTATGAACTTATAGGGCGGCAGCGACGGGAGCGGATGTTTCCCGAGAGCGAGGAGTGAGGAATGACAAATACTCGTAGGCTGGTGCTGCTACCAGCTGCCGCGCTCGCCGCCCCGTCCGTCGGCTCTTTGCTGCAGATCGCGCTCCATCATCGCAAGATTCGGAGAAGAGAGTTATGACCGCTCGCAATCGTCTCATGCTGCTCGTCGCATCGCTTCTATCCTTCACCGCCGCGCACTCACAGGTTGATTCAGCGCTTTACTCCGACATGCATTGGCGCGAGATCGGACCCATGCGTGCCGGACGCACGCGTGCTCTGGCCGGCGTTCCCAGCGAACCGGCTACGTTTTACCTGGGCGCAGTCGACGGCGGCGTGTGGAAGAGCACAGACGCAGGCACCACGTGGCAGAGCGTGTGGGACAGCGAACCCACCGGCTCGATCGGCGCCATAGCCGTGGCCTTGAGCGATCCCAACATCGTATATGTGGGCAGCGGCGAGGGTTTGCAACGCCCCGATCTTTCAGTCGGCGACGGCGTCTATAAATCGACGGACGCAGGCAAGACCTGGACGCATCTCGACGGGCTGCGCGACGGCCAGCAGATTGGCCAGCTCGCCATCGATCCCAAAGATCCCGATCGCGTCTTTGTCGCCGTCGAGGGCCATCCTTACGGCCCCAACGAGGAGCGCGGCCTCTACCGCACGCTGGATGGCGGCAAGACGTTCAAGCGCGTGCTATTCGTCAGCAACCGCACGGGCGCGTCTGAGGTGCAGGTCGATCCCAAGCACCCGAACATCGTCTTCGCCGGCATGTGGGATCGGCAGGAAGCGCCTTGGGAGAACGGCGCCTTCGACGGCGGCGAAGGCGGACTCTACCGCTCGACCGATGGCGGCGACACATGGACCAAGCTCGCCGGCAATGGGTTGCCGGACAGCATTCTGCAGGTGCAACTGACAATCTCGCCGGCCGATTCAGAGCGCCTCTACGCGGAGATCGCCACCCCCAACAGGACGGTGGGCTTCTTCCGGTCAGACGATGGCGGCGTTCACTGGGTGCACACGGAGACGGATGATCCTCGGCCTGAGGCGCGCATTGGCGGCGGCGACGTTCCAGTGCCGGTGGCAGATCCCAAGGATCCCGACACGGTGTACGTGGCCAGCGTGGTGTCGTGGAAATCGACCGATGCCGGAAAGACCTGGACTGCATTCCGCGGCTCGCCCGGCGGCGACGATTACCAGAATGTCTGGATCAATCCCAACAACACGAAGATTGTCGCCCTGGCCAGCGACCAAGGCGTCATCATCTCGCAGAATGGCGGCGAGTCGTGGACGCAATGGTTCAACCAGTCAACAGCGCAGATGTACCACGCGACCGCTGACAATGCCTTTCCCTATCGCGTCTGCGGCGGCCAGCAGGACTCCGGTTCCGCGTGCGTCTCGATCCGCAGCGACGATGGCCGCATCACCTTTCACGACTGGCACCCGGTGGGAATCGAAGAATATGGCTATGCCGCGCCCGATCCGCTTGATCCTGACATCGTCTACGGCGGAAAAGTAACGCGTTACGATCGCCGCACCGGGCAGATCCAGGACGTGGAGCCAAGCGCGTTGCGCAGCTATCGCGCCTTGCGCACCGAGCCGCTGGAATTTTCGCCCGCTGATCCCCACAAGCTTTACTTTGCCACCAACACGCTGTGGCTGACCGAGGACGGCGGCAAAAGCTGGAAGCAGGTGAGCCCGGACTTGAGCCGCGAAACCTTCGACCTCCCCGCCACCCTCGACTCTTTCAAAAACTCGCCGGCCGCGCGCGTAACGCGCCGCGGCGTGATTTATGCGCTGGGCCTCTCGCCGCTCAATGTCAACCGCATCTGGGCCGGCACGGACGACGGCTACATCTGGACCACGACCGATGGAGGCGCACACTGGAACAACGTGACGCCGCCGGAGTTGAAGCCGTTCTGGAAGGTCTTCAACATGGACGCAGGCCACTTTGACGCCCAGACCGCATACGCCGCGGTGAACACCTTGCGCCTCGACGACATGCGGCCTCACCTGTTTCGCACGCACGACGGCGGCAAGACATGGCAGGAAATCGATAACGGAATTCCCAATGGCGCGGCGACCAGCGCCCTTCGAGAAGATCCCAAGCGAAAGGGGTTGCTCTACGCGGGCACTGAAACCGAGGTATATGTTTCGTTCGACGACGGCGACCACTGGCAGTCGCTGCGCCTGAACATGCCGTCCAGCTCGGTGCGCGATCTCGAAGTGAAAGACGACGACCTGATTGCCGCAACTCACGGACGCGGCTTTCTGATTCTGGACGACGTAACGCCGTTGCGGCAGATCGCCGCGCGCATAGCGCGGGAAAACGCCTACCTGTATGCCCCGCAAACAGCCTTGCGCATCCGCAATGATATGAATCCACCCACGCCCTGGCCGCCGGACATGGCAACCGGCGACAACCCACCCGACGGCGCCGTGATTGACTACTACCTCGGCCCGAAGATTACCGGCGTGGTCACGCTCGAGATCGACGACACCAAGGGCCAGGTGATCGCGCGCTTCAACAGCAATGATCCCGTTCCGCCGCTCGACCCGCGCTATCCCGATCCCCCGCTGTGGGCGCAGCCCCCACGCATGCTTTCGGCAGTTCCCGGGCATCACCGGTTCCTCTGGGACATGCATTATCCGCAGGTGCCGGGCATGTCCACCGGGCCTGACGCGGAGGAGGCGGTGCCCCACAATACGCCTTCGGTTGCCACCGGACCCTGGATCATGCCCGGCAGTTACACGGTGCGTCTTATCGCCGGGGCCGAGACATTATCGCAGCCGTTGAATGTGGTAATGGACCCCCGCGTCAAAACGCCTATGCCGGAGCTTGAGAGGCAGTTCACCGTGGCAAAGTCAATCTACGACGATCTGCTGCAGGCAACCGATGCCCTCCACCAAATTACCGTGCTGCGCGGGCAGCTCAAATCGCGTGCCGGCCAGGCTGCCGTCGAGGAAACCGACAAAGCGCTCGAAGCCAAGCTCGATGCCATCGCCGGCGCAGAGCGTGGCGAGCGCGGAGGCTTTGGTGGGGGCCGGGGAGGGGCGGCAGGACCGCCCAACCTCACCTCGCTTCGCACGCAGTTATCCCGGCTGGAGCATGAGATCGAGAACGCCGACATGGCGCCCACCACCCCGCAGATGGAAGGGGTGAGCAGCACGTCCCAGCCGCTGGAAGGTCTGCTGGACCAGTGGCAGAAGTTGAAGGCCACCGACCTGAAGGCGCTCAACGAGCAATTGGAACGCGATCACGCCCAGCCCATCAGCCTCGACACGCGCCAAATCGATCACGGCGTCGAAGACCAGATCGAGCTCGGCGACGACAATTGATATTTTCCTGATGCGCCTGACGGTAAAATTCCGCTACGGTCACCGATCGTAGCGGAATTCGTCCCCAGTTCTGAGAGGTATAAGTTCTGTCATTGAAGTGCTGGTTTTGATGCTTGGCGTGTTAAGCGGCTTTTTCCGTTAAGTCTTCTTTGCCTTGCCCATCTCAGGTCCCTCCCATGCCTGTTTGTCGCTCACTTACTGGCACAGGATTTGGCGTCGACTCCTGGTGCTTCAAATCAAGCACCAGGAGCCGTAATCGCCTGTTTGTTAGTAGCCGGACTTGGCGGTGAATGTGCCATCGTTGACGCTGGCCGTGGTTGCGCCATCGCTGGCGAGTATCTTCGACAGCCCCTGGAGGCGGTCGACGTCTGCCGGTGTTTTGGCGGTAGCAGCGGCCTTTTTGGCTAACTTGGCATCGGCACGGAGCTTCTTGGTATTTTTCGCGTCGATGTCGGCGTTGATCGCCGCGATCTTGCCTGCGGTAAGGCTGCTTCCGCGGGCAAGCTGATCAAGGTAGGCCTTCGCCGTGGCGAAGCTCATCGGATAGTCGATGTGGGGCTGGTCCTGAACATTCAGCTCTGGCAGGTTGATCTGGGCGGCGGCATCGATTTCGTTCTGGGTGAGGTACTTTGGTGGGAACGAGCTTGAAGACGTCCGTACCGCGGGCGATCTCCGAGCCGTAGATGTAGCCGTTGTAGTAGTAGGTGGACCACTGGCCGCCCATCGCAGCGACGGCTGTCGTCGACCGGGCCGCGATCGAAGTAGCCGATCTCAAAGGGGTGCGTGGGATCGGTGTAGTCCATGACGGAGACGCCGCCCTGATACCAGGACTGGACTTCGATATTGCGTCCGGGGACCGGGATCATCGAGCCGTTGTGCGCGACGCAGTTTTCTTTGGCGGTCTGCGGTGCGGGCATCTTGTAGTAGGAGTCGAGCTTCAGCTTCTTGTCCGGGGTGATGCTGTAGATGGCGTCCGCGCCCCAGGCCATGGGATCGGTGACGCGGCAGCGCGGCTGGCCGCCGCCGCCCCACTCATCGGTGAAGAGAACAGTCTTGCCGTCGTTGGAGAAGTTGGCTGAGTGCCAGAAAGCGTAGTTGGGATCGGTGACGGCGAAGAGGCGCTTGGGGTTGGCGGGATCGCTGATGTCAAGCAGGATGCCGTTGCCCGAGCAGGCGCCGCCGGCGATGCCCAGCCAGGAGTAGGCGGTGATGTCGTGGCAGCCCCGGGTAGCCGAGGTGGTCTGCGTGCCGTCGCCGTGGTTGCCGCCCTTCCACAGTCCGTTGATTTCGCCGGTCTCGATGGATCGGAGAAGATGTAGCGGGCTGTTGATGATTTTGGCCAGCTCAGGATGCGCGACCGGCACCTTGATGACAACGATGGTGAAGACCGCGGTATCGGGATCCTTGTCGGGGTCGCCGCCGGAGCAGCCGCGCGAGCTCAGCGGCAGGACGGACGCCCGCGGAGCCGGAGACATAGATGTAGACGTTGTCCTTGTCTTTGGGGTCGAGAACCAGCGTGTGCGTGTGCGAGCCGCGGCAGGTCTGGACGTCAGCCACCTGCTTCGGGTTGTGGATGTCGGAGATGTCGAAGATGCGGACGCCCTTCACGCGATCGGGGCTGGGCGGAGGCATGCGCGTCCTGAAGGCCGTCATGGCGGCAGCATCGGCTGCGGCATTGCCGGTCGGAGCCGGCGGTGCGGGCGGCGGCTGAGCGGAGGTGATGGCGGTGGGAAAGCCCTCGGTGCCGCAATCAATGCGTCCGTTGGCGGCTTCTACCGACATGAAGAGGAGGTTCTTATAGACGGAGACGTCGCCCTGGCCGCCGGGGCAGACGATGGACGTGACCAGCGTCATATGGGCCGGGTCGGAGATGTCGTAGATATTGATCGCCGTTGTAATTGCCGTTAAACAGATACTTCGAGTCGAAGGCCAGGTCGGAGTTCGTTCCGCCGTAGTTGGCGCGCGGGCCTGTCGGACGCACGAGCGCACCGCGGTCACGAGGAGCGTCGGGATCGACCGGCGGAGGCGCAGGCGTGGCATCGACAGCTTTGATGGAGTCGAGGTCGGGCGCAAAACCGGCTGGCTTGGGCGTGGTCAGTACCAGTTGCAGGCCAAGATTGGCGGTGGCGGCATCGTAGAGGCCGCCTTTGAGGCCGACGCGCGGATCGTCTGGGCCGGAGCGCGGATTGACGTAAACGACTGGGCGGCTTGGGCGGTGTTTTGACGGCAGTTGGCGCCGGCCACGGCTTAGCTGTCTGGGCGGCACAGAATGCCGGCCGCATGACAGGACCAGTGCAAGGGTAAGTGCGCCTGGGATCCGGCGCTGGAAATTCATTGAGTTCATTGTCTCTCCTTTAGCATGTGGTGCATGATGTCGATCTCGGCCGTCTGTGTGTTGTCGACGTCGTTGGCGAAGTCGAACAGAAAAGGCGTCTTGGCCGGCTCCGGGGTTTGCAAAGAGTTCTTTGACCATGATCAGCGCGCCGGTATGGTGCTGGATCATTCCGTTAAGAAAGAGGAGGTCGAACTGTGTGTCCGCTGGCTTTATGCAGGGCGTCCATCTGCGCGACGGTCAACATGCCGGGCATCAGGGGCATGCTCATGTCCATACCTTCGGTGCCCTTCGCATGTCCATGCCGGCCATGGGATCGGCGGAAATGGGAAAGCCGCGGTCGGTGAGCCACTGCTTCATCCAGCGGATCTCGTCGGTCTGGGAAACATCGATCTTCTTGCCGAGCTCCAGCATCGCCGGGTCCTTGGTGCGTGTCTTAAGCATCTCGGTCATTTCGACGGCCTGGCTGTGATGGATGATCATGCCCTGCATGAAGTCGACGTCGGCTGGGGAGGGCGGCCTCAGTGCGTCGCCGGCGGTCGCGGCGCTGCTGGAAAGCGCCTTGTTGGCGGTGCCGGGAGCGCCGGGTTGAACGATAGTCGGCGGTGACTGAGGTGCCTGCGCGGCCAGCTGCGACGGGACAATCGTGGCGCAAATAACAGCGGCGGCGGAAAGGAGTGCCGGGACAACGGGGTTAGACAAGGCTCCTCCAGCAACGATCCAACAGGAGAGATCTACCTCGCGGCGGCGAACGATCTGCTGGCGTTCGGGACCGTCAGGAATTCATCGTGAGACGGCGGAAAGGCTTGTTACGTCCATGGGCAAAAAGCATTGGCACCATTCTAACACAACCCTAACCGCAGTGCAACTAAATACTTAACTAAATACTTAACCATGGGCGCCGATCTAGCATCTCACCGGTTGGCTGAGACCACGCAGGGCTCTTCGGCCAACCGGGAGAAGACCTAAAAGATGAGCTTCAGCGCGAACTGAATGTTGAAGGGTTCACCGTACCCAATGCCGGGAGCGCCGGCCCCGTTTTTGGTGTTGGTAATTTCGCCAAAGGTTCCGCTGGCGAAGTTGGTGACGGATGGGTTGGCGAAGTTATGCTGGTTGAAAAGGTTGAAGATCTCGACGCGGAACTCGCTGTTCACTCTCTCCGTAATCGGCGTGTGCTTGAAGATGGAGAAGTCGTTATCCCCGAAGCTCGGCCCGCGACCGCCGCCATCGCGTTGTTCGTTCCCATAGGCGCCATAGACAGTCGCGGTTTTCACTCCCGGAATCGGGTAGCCGAAGGCCGCACTGTTCAGGTCGGTGTAGTTGCGGGCGCCGCTGGAGGTCGTGAGAATGGATCTGGCGAGATAATGGTCGACGCCGGGGACGATGCTCACACGGTCGTGGGCTTGATCCGTGAAGCTGTAATCCTTGCCGATGAGAACACTCAGCGGCGTGCCGGTATTGTAATCGAACAATGAGTTGAACTGGTACCCTTGCGTCAGCCGGGGCATAAAGCTGGTGAACTTGGGCAAGTCGTAACTAACAAATCCCGTTAACGTTTGCCGGATGTCGAAGGTGCTGGGGCCGTAGTCCTGCGCCAAATCATAGCTATTCATGGGAGTCACGCCCGACGAGGCATCGTCGAAGGCATGGGCGTAGGTATAGTTGACCGTCCCGCTGAGTCCATGGAAGGGTGTCTCGCGCAGCACCGCCTGCAGCGAGTTAAAATTCGAGTTTGCTTCGGATTGCACCTGGTTAATGCCGGCGAACGGCTGCCCGGTGATGACCGTCTCGCCAGGGAAGCTTAACTGCGAATCGTACGGCCGCTCGTAGGCCTTGGTCGAGAAGTTATACCCGATCGGCTCGTTCAAGTCGCGAAGTATAGTCAGGCGGCGATCCTGCGCGCCTACATAGCTCACGGTGGCCATGGTGGTCCTGCCGAATTGTTTCTCCAGGTTCAGATTGAAGTTCATGGCATAGGGGATTCGATAATTCGGTTGAACCCCCATGGCGCCGAGCTGCGGCAGCGCCGCGCCCGTGAATGGGTCCACATTCTGCTGCCATTGAACGTTCGAAACCCCAAGCGTGTAAGCGGGATCGGGTCCGGCGGGGTTGTTCTGCGTATACGAATCGCCGCCATTTCCCGTATAGCCGCTTACCATGTTGGTCATGCCGGGAACGTCGTAGAACATGCCGAATGCGCCGCGGATGACCATGCTGCCACTGGCGCGCGGAGCGTAGGAGAATCCCAGGCGCGGGCCGAATCCGCCGAAATAGTCGTTATAGAGCTGGGCGACAAATCCCTGGCCCGGCACAAAGCTGTAGAGGTCGTGCTTCTTGTCGAACACGGCGCCGGGCAATGAGTATCGCACGCCGTAGTTCACCGTCAACTTCTTCGAAACCTTGAAGTCGTCCTGTGCCCAAGAATCGATGGTGTTCAGCAGGTAGATGCGCTCCGAGTCGCCCTGCAGCAGCTTCGACGTTGTCGAATTCGACGGCTCACCATTCAGGAAGTCGGCTAATGCGGTGTCATTCGCGCTGCACGCGGTGCCAAAAGCTGCTTCGCATTTGGCGTTGTCCGTCGCAGTTTCATTTGCCCAGGGTCCGCGCGTCCCATCGAACGTGAACGTGCCTCTCGAGTTGCTGAAGTACTTCAAGTCCACGTTGGCGTGCCGGTATTCGCCGCCAAACTTGAAGTCGTGCTTGCCTTTCGTCCAACGCAGCGAATCGATGATTTGCCCTGTCACATCGGTACGCCCGGAGGGCTGCGTCGCGCCAACTTCGTCGAAGCCGGAGATCGAGATGGTCGGCGATCCTGCGGCGATGATGCCGGTCAGCCCGAGAGCGAGCCCGTCGTTCGTCCCCGGAAAATAGCTCTGGTCAGCGTCGTTAAACGTCTGCAGGAAATAGTTCGTTCCCAGCTGCACCTGATTCAGAAGGTGGTTGCTGATAATCGAGTTCTGGATGATCGAGAAGTTGAAGATGTGCATCGGGGCGGTCTGGAAGTACTCCGGATAATAAGAGTTCGTAACGGCCGTCTGCGTGCCCGTGGTGCCCAGGTAGCGAATGGAGAGGTTCTCTTTTTCGTTGAAGCGATGGTCCAGTTTGCCGACCATGTTGTAGCTGTTGTACTGGTCGGGCCCGTTGGCGAACCAATTGTTGAGCGCGGCCCCGGCGTTGTTGGCTACCGCCGGGTAAAGCGTCTTGTAGAGAGCGAGCGAAAGGTTGTTTGCCTTGAGCCCGTAAGACGATAGAAAATTTGTGCCCGCGGTAATCCAGGCGTTGTTCAGCACGGTGTCGGAATCCGAGTTGCCGGCCGTCGCAAGCTGCGTCTCGTAGGCAATAAACAGAAACGTGTGATCCTTCCAGATGGGTCCGCCCAGCGTAAAACCAAATTGATTATTGCGGATCGGCACTTTCCGGGAGTTCACCGGGGCCACCGGGCTAATGGCCGCAAAAAACTCGTTGCGGTTGAAGTAAAAGACGTCGCCGTGGATTTGGTTGGTTCCCGATTTCAGCACCATGTTCTGGTTTGCGCCCGCGTTGCGTCCCGAATCGGCTTCGGCGTCGCTCTGCATGGAGAACTGGTCGATTGCATCGATCGGCACCAAACCTCCGGGCACGCTTTCAATGCCGCCCTGGTTGGAAGCGACGATACCCAGGTAAGCATCCACGTTGTCGGTGCCGTCGATCTGGAAGTTGACGCTGGTCGTGCGCTGGCCGTTCACCGATCCGCTCAGATTGTCCCCCGGAGTGAACTTGAGCATCTGCGTGAAGTCGCGGCCATTGATGGGCATATCTCTGACCGCTTGGTTGTCGACCACCGAAACCAACGAGCTGGCCGTCGTGTCCAACGTGACAGCAGTTGCTTGGACCTCTACCACCGTGGTCTGCCCGCCCACAGCCAGTTGCACATTCTCGTCGGTAACCTTCGATACGTCGATCACAATCCCGTCGACCTCTTTGGTCTCAAAACCAGTGAACGCCACGGTTAGGTTGTAGGTGCCCGGCGCCAACTCGGGAAAATCGAAGGTCCCGGCAGCGGTCGATTTGGTGTTCAGAACCCTGTCGGTCGCAGGATCCGTCAGCTTCACTGGAGCATTGGGCACCACGGCTCCCTGCGCGTCGGTCACCGTGCCTGTCAACTGACCACGAAAGGTTTGGGCCATTGCGGCCGGTAGAAGAGTGAGGAAACAGGTCAATACGATTAAGCATGCACGGGGCATCAAACGGGGCATCGTCTGGTTCTCCTTGAAATAAGATCGGCGGCAGTTCTCACGACTGCTGAGGGGATTAGCCTTCCGTCGACCTGGTGCGGTGGAAAATCGAAACCGGGGGAATTGATACACGGATCACGGGCGACCGCCATGATCTGGCTGAGCGCTGGAGTTCCTTGGGGCTGTCGAGATCGAAAATCGAATCCGAGCGAGTTTCCGGCCCACATCAGCGTGGATGGGGTCTTCCGTGCTCCCGCCTAAAAGCAGGTTCAAGCTTTTGTTAAGGAGCACGCCAACTGTCGAGGTTTCCAGTCATTGAGCCATAGGCGCATCTCTGTGTCAAGAACTTTTCTGTATGCTCAGAACGTTTATGGTTGTGAGTGCTATTTCGTATGCAATCTAAACCGCGGCAAAACGCTCTCTCGCGCCGATCCCGGAACCGGGCAAAAGCGCTTGGTTTGCTTGGGGCTTAGAGCCTGTTATGAACAGGCTCTAAGCTGGGGCTGCTACCAGCTGCCGCGCTCGCCAAATTGATCGATCTGGCGATAAATCCGCTCGGCGCCGTGCTTCCAGTTATTGGCGATAGCGCTCTCGGCCGCCTTCGCATTGCCGCTCGAAATCGCGGCGACGATCTTTTCGTGCTCCGACACGGAAAGAGCCAGGTCCTGGATGAGGGAGTGCGCATAGAGACGCCAATAGCGCTCGAGCTGCGGTTTGATCATGGTGTGAAGATCCTGCAAGCGGGGGCCGGCGCTTGCCAGCACGATTTCCCGATGAAACTGCGTATCCAGTTCAAAGACGAATCGTGGTTCCACCTTTTTGCCGGTGGCTATGTGACGCAGCCGCTCATTCAGACTTTGCAAACGCGTACATAGAGCTTGCCGGGCCTCTTCCGATAGCTCCGCCGTAAGCGCTCCCGCCATCATCTCGAGCTGGTTCGCGATCATGTAAAGCTCCTGCGCGTCTTCCTTGGTAAGCGGGGAGATGCGCAGGCGGACCTTGGTGCCGCCCCGATGCTCAATGATGAACCCCTCGCGTTGCAGCAGTTGCAGCGCCCCGCGGATGGGCGTCCGGCTCAGGCCCAGACGTTCGGCAAGTTCCGTCTCGACTACCCAGGAGCCGGGAGCGATCTGGCCCACCACGATCAACTCGCGCAGCTTCTCGAAGGCCGCGGTAACACTGTCCCCGCGCCGCTTGGAGGGTTTCCTGGCATCGTGCCCGCCAGTTTTTGTCTTTTTGATCTTGTTCGTCATCGAGAGAGCGAAGGTGTATCCAAGACTCGCTGACGGACTTACGGTTGTCAATGGCTGTGCGATCGTCGCGGAATATAACCGGGCCCGCCGTCAGCTGCTCGCGTCCGCAGGCCCGGATGCTACTTTGGGCGGACTGCGACCAGGTCGATTTCTACCAAAGCGCCACGAGATGCAGCGGGCAGAACCACCTGCAGAGTGGTGCGTGCGGGCTTGTTCGGTTGGTCCTTGGTGCCGAAGAACTGGCTGTATCCGGCCGTCATTCCGGCAAAGTCTACCTTGCCGTCTTTCGCAGGATCGCCCCAAAGGTACACACGCATCATCACCACATTGCCCAGCGTTAGTTTTCGCGATTCGAGGAGCTTTTGGATGTCTTTGATCACACCCACGGTTTGCGACGCGGTATCAGTGTGTGTCTTCAGGTCCGGGTCGAGCCATCCACTCACATACAGCGTGTCTCCGGCCCATACTGCCGCCGAAACTGGAAGGTCGGCATTCGAGGGGTTTTGACTAGCCGGCAGCGGAATTTGTTTTGTTTTTTGCGCTGAAGCTGTCAGGGAACCTATCAGCACGACCGCCAAAACGAGAAGATGCTAGATCATCATGCGGTCAGCGTAGCCTTAGAACGGCCGCCGCACAAGTTGATTTTTCTCAATGGATGGCGAAACGTCTCGAGGTTTGTCTGATTGGTAGTGACAAGCCGGCTTCTCGTCAGAGATGGTTGCAGACTGACTTGACAACACGAGTTTCGTAACAGCCTCGGTTTCGGTCCCCTACCAGTTCTTCTCCCACACCTCGAGCACCGGATAGCGGTTTGTGGCGGGGGGCTGGTAGTTCGAGCGGGAAATCCACCAGTCGAGCCGGGCCTGCGGGTCGGCGGCAAATGCCGCATCGTCCTTTAGCTTGGTCTGAAACTCCTGCATCAGTTCGGGATGCTCCTCGGCGACCTTGTTCGCGATCGGCACCGTCAGATACTGTCCCGCGCCGATGCGGCCCATCGTCTGAAAGATGGAGCCGGCGAACCCCCAGCGGATCAGCGCATCGGGAGCGGCGGGATGGAGCAGCGCCATGATCAGGCGCGCCCGCTGCTGGTGCATCGGAACCCAGTACGACCCTGCCGGCACGGCAATCCGCTCATGCACCGGATGCAGAGTGTAGTTCACCAGCATGCCGCCTTCGAACGCGGCAGCCGCATATTTCACATCGGTGAAGCGCCAGGTATCGAACTCCTGATCGAGCGGCTTGGTGGTGCGCTCCATCTGTATGCCGTGCAGGGCGAGTTCGTCGGCGATCTCCTTCCACGCCACTGGGATCAGGAATCCGAGTGGCTCCTGCGCCTCCGCGGTGGTGTCGATGCCGTCATGGATGACGGTGTTGAAGTCGTCCTTCTCAGCTGTGTAGCGAGTCACCATCGTGCCTGTGATCTCCGACTGGAAGGGGGCCGTCTTCAGGGAGTGATAGACGATGGGGTGCGAAGACTGGCCGGTCTTGCCGTCGAGATAGATGGGCGGCGCGTTGCGGTCGCCGGCCATCGCCTCGTACTTCGCGTCCGCGGCGCGAACTGCCGTGCGCAGCTTCTGCGGATCTTCCGTCACGATATCGATCGAATTCACCATGATGTCGTAGTTTGACCAGGCCCGCGTCTTGGGGTCTTTCAGGCTATGGGTCTCGACCAGCAAACAAGGCCGATTCAGCAGAGCGGTGTAGAGATGCGAATAGCGGGGAGAGAAGACCTCGATAAAGAACTCGCGGTGTCCGTCGGGCATCGTTCGCAGGGCCCCATAGGGAGAGACGAGGTGGCCGTCCGCCTCCATGCGTTTGTTCAACTCCGGGATGAAGCGGTCATTCACCCAGTCGCGGGTAGGCTCGCCCATATCGCCATGGTGCGCCATGTCCCATGTAACGTCGTACTGATAGTCCGCGCCGTCGGTCACGTGGTTGTCGAACATGAAGTCCGGCATCCAGGCGTCATAGAGCTTTAGCCAGGCGCGCATCTCCGGCGTTGCCGCCTTGACGTAATCGCGGTTGAGATTCAGCAACTGCGCGGTGGCTCGCGTACCCGCCGTCTCGGGTCCGTTCTGGTTAGGGCGGTTGAAGGGGCTTCGCGATTCGTGTCCGTCGACGTTGAACACCGGCATCACGATAAAGATTGCGTTCTTCAGCCACGCAGCCTGGTGGGGGCGCTTGGTGATGACCATATCGCGCGCCAGCATGAGCGCGGTGTCCTTGCCTTCGATCTCGCCGGAGTGGATGCCGCTCTGTATGAGGATGACGGCCTTATTGGTCTTCGCCGCGGCGGCAGGCGTGAAGGCGTTGTCCGAGGAGATGATCAACGCATACATCCCGCGGCCCTCGGATGTGGTGCCGAACTGAACCATCTTCACCAGGGGCGACATGCGCTCCATGCCGCGCATCAACGCGACTGCCTCCGCATAGGTGGCTGTCTGTTGCCACTGTGTCTTCTCGCCGGTGGTCAGCAGGTCAGGAGGTACATCTTCGCTGCTGGCGGCGAGCGAAGCGGCAGCCGCCGCGGCAGGGGGCTCGTACATGGAGTGCGGCGATAGGGCCTGCTGCTGCGCAATGGCGCCAGGGACAAGAACAGTGGCACTCGTAACAACAAGAGAAAGATACACTGCGCACCCGCGGATGCTATGCATAAGAATTCTCCGGAGCCTGGAAATGGCTGATCTCTATCGGATGAGTTGAGATTGATTGCAACAGGATAAGCGCAAAGGAGGGAACCACCACCACAAAATCATGCGGCCCTGGTACTAGCGCCCTGGTACTAGCTCTGGTAGTAGACCGCGTCTTGCCGTAGTTCTAAACATGAAAAGCGTTCCATTTTGCTGGAACTGGACTCAGCGAATTCAGGGAGAATCATGTTTCGACCTCGCGTTTTTCTAGCAGCTCTTCTTTTCTTCCCGCTCCTCGGCGCGTGGGCGCAGACCCCGGATACGGCGACGATATCGGGCACGGTTGTCGACCCCGCTCATGCGGTAGTCGCTCAAGCAACGGTTCGGGTGACCAATACGCTGAGCGGCCTTGATCGCACCGCGATCTCCAACCAGGAGGGAAAGTTTGTGATTGCAGGGCTGCCGGTCGGGGGGGACTATGACGTCTCCGCCGTCAAACAAGGCTTTCAAGAAACGCATCTTGGACACGTGGCGCTGGCCGGCGGCAGCACGGCGGTGATCTCGCTCGAATTGAATGTGGCCGGCGGCACGACCGAGGTGACCGTGATGGGGGCAGCGAACGAGGTGAGAACGGATCAGCCGCAACTTGGCGACCGGTTAGGCCCGCTCGAGATCGAAGAGACGCCCCTGCCCAACCGGCGGCTTACCTTTCTGCCGCTGTTGAATGCCGCGAACCGGCCGGCAATCAACCAGGGCGACATCTTCATGAACCAGGATCTGTTCACGACCAACGGGGCAGGACGCCGGCAAACCTGGTTCGAAGTAGACGGTAGCACGGGAAACGATAGCTGGGGCCGTCAGACCATCTTCACGAATATACCGCTCGCCGCGGTAGAGGAGATGACGGTGCTGACCAACAGTTTCTCCGCGGAGTATGGCGCGAGCACGGGCAGCGTCGTCAATATCGTGACCAAAAGCGGCGGCCGCAATCTGCATGGGGAGGCTGTTGGGCTCTGGCGGCCTTCCGCGCCCGAGGCTTCGCTCTCCGGTTTTACCGCGGCCAATGCGTCCAGTGGGAACGACATTACCAGCGACACCCTGGGGCAAGGCTCCGGGGCCCTTTCCGGACCGCTGGGAGTGGGCGGCCGGACCCAGTTCTTTCTGGCGACCGAATACAGCGACCAGCACCGCGCGTCTCCGGTGACATCGCCGCTGGCTCCGGGGAACTATATCGGCGTCTACCGCGACTGGATGGGCTTTTTGCGGCTCGATCATCAGTGGAACGCGAAAAACAACGCGTTCTTCCGCGGCAACTCCGACGCCTTCTCCGACTCGAACCCCAATGGAATCGTAGGCGGCAACACGCTGCCCAGCGTGGCGCGTATCTTCCACAGACGCACCTACTCGGCGGAGGTTGGAGAAACAGCATTGCTGCGCTCGAATCTGCTGAATAGCGCGAGACTGCAGTTTCAGCTGGCTTCGCCGATCACGGAGTTCGATCCGGTGATCTACGGCACCGAGTTTGTCGTGCCGATCTCCTCCGGGGGCACCTTCTCGTCGGGCACTTCGCAGTCCGCGCTGCTGTTGAATCGCCAGTATCAGATCAATGACACCCTCTCGGCCACGTGGGGACGCCAGCAGATCAACTTCGGCGGCAATGCCATCATTGCCCACAATGGCGGCAACAGTAAGGAGTTTGGCGGACCGATTTATCTGGGCGAGTTCACCTACAACACTTGCACGCAAAGCGCGGCGATTTGCGAAAGCTCGGCCTATCTCGACAACATCGCCAACGTGGCGACCTATCAGCAGAGCTACGGAAATGCCTCCTATACGGTCAACGACACGCTCTGGTCGGTCT
The DNA here is from genome assembly GCA_963746665.1 of uncultured Acidobacteriaceae bacterium. Classification (GTDB taxonomy): domain Bacteria; phylum Acidobacteriota; class Terriglobia; order Terriglobales; family Acidobacteriaceae; genus PALSA-350. The sequence goes on from CAVVBW010000006.1 coordinate 209,601, forward strand.
TCGCTCAGGACGACGCTAGGATAAGCAAGACGTTGACGGTGAATCTGGGCTTGCGCTATCAGCAGCAGACGTTCACGGACTCGCGCTTGAACTTCGCGCCCCGCGCGGGCATCGTCTACGACCTCTCCGGCAAGGGAGAGATGGTGCTACGAGCAAGCTTTGGCATCTACCACTCGCAGATCGTCGACGACTCCGAGGCGAACTATGCCCTGACCGGGCCGACGGGGGTTTTCAACTATATGGCGGCTCCCGGCCAGGTGGGCTTTCCCACGAGCGTCGCAGCGGCTCCGTTGCCCGCCTTTCCTGCTGGCGCGGCGATACCGTTGCGGTCGCTCTACATTCGCCCGGGCGACAGCTCCTACTACAATCAGTTCTTCCCGACATCCACGCTCATTAGCTATCCCGGCAAACTGCTGAACCCATACTCGGAACAGTGGACGCTGAGTTTAGAGCAGCAGCTGCTGCCCGGCTGGATCCTGAGCATGGACTACGTCGGGACCCATACGTTGCGAATCAACCGTCCTCTCGACGTGGATGCGCCTACGCCATTCATTCGGACCGCGCAGGGGCAGACGCGCTCGGCACAGGCGGCGAATTGCACCCGTCCATATTGGATCTACTGGTATAAGCAGAACGGAACGTCGTGCAATTCGCTCGCCGCGACTCATCCCCAACCGCCTTATAGCGTAATCCAGACGGATGTAAACGACGGCAATTTGCACTACAACGCGCTCGACGTCAATTTACGCCACGACTTCATCCACGGCTTCTCGATGCTCGCGAGCTACACCTGGTCCCATACGCTGGACAATGTCGATCCCGATACGACCAGTCAGAATCCGAACGACGCGAACTTCACCGGACATCAGGAGTATGGCAATGCAATCTACGATCAACGCCAGAGGTTCGTGCTGAGCGGGATCTATGCCGCTCCACTCGGAATACATCTCGGCGGCCTCACGACGCTGGCCAGCGGTCTGCCGTACAACATTGTCACCGGTACCACGAACAGCGGGGATACGGGAGCCACGACGGACCGGCCGGTGATCAATGGTGCGGTCGTGGGTCGCAATGCCGGCCGAGGCGGGCCGATTTATGACGTAGAGCCGTTTATCAGCCGGGCCTTTCCCATCCTCGGGGAGCGGGCGCAGCTTGACTTTCGCGCGGAGACATTCAACGTGTTGAACCATGCCAACTTTGTCGGCTACAGCGGCACCTATGGCAATGGGCCGACGCCCGGACCGGGCTTCGGTGCGCCGTTGGCAGGCATCACCAATCAACTGCCCGCGCGATCGATGCAGTTCTCCGCCACGGCTTCTTTCTAAGAATTACTGGGACTGTTCTTTTATCCGCGGGGCATTCGCGTGCGGGTCTTTGATCCGGTTTCCTGAGACCCGGTTTCCTCGGACCCGGTTTCCGGGGTTCGACCCCCGGTCCCCGGGCCTAGCAACTACCGGAATATCCCTTCTTGCAATCCTGCAATCGGTGGTATATCCTATGGGTGCGTCGAATGCGATTTTGGTTCTCGGCTCGTTCTGCTCTTGAAGTTCCGCACTACCTGCAGATACCCCGATTGAATTCAGCGTCATCTCTACACAAGGAAAGAACAAATGGAACAAGGTACAGTAAAGTGGTTTAACGATGCCAAGGGGTTCGGCTTTTTGAGCCGTGCGAACGGTGAGGATGTTTTTGTCCATCACACTGCGATTCAAGCGAACGGGTTCCGCACTCTTCAAGAGGGTCAAGCGGTTCAGTTCAACGTGACCAAAGGCCCTAAGGGTTGGCAGGCCGAGAACGTTCAAGTTCTTTAATTCGAAGGGTTCTTAAAACAAAAAGGCGGCTCAAAAGGCCGCCTTTTGTTTTGCCGCTCAAATGCTCGATGCTCGGTCGACTTCCCGTGAAGGCTGCCGATCAGACGCTCTTGTGGCCGCCCCATAAGTTCATAACAGGCTATAGCACAACGAAAGTTGTGGGCCGGGCAAAAACCGGTTAGGCTACCTTGAGGGCGGATTGTGCGCAGCGCGCTTTCAGTTTCGCCGTTGTCGTCGATCCGAAATTTCGAGGAGAGGTCATGTATAGAGCTTCCGTCATTTTGCTGCTCGCACTCTGCGGGGTAGCTGTTGGGTGCGAAACGGGAAGCACCACGGAGAACGTGAGCACAACGGGTTGGAAAGGCCAAAAAGTTGGCCAGAACTCAAATGACGCCACGGGCCCTGTCACAGGGTCCACCACGGGCTTGGCGGGCGATGTGCAGAATCCGCAGCCCAAACCGCCCGACGAAGCTCCTCCAGCCAAGCAGAATCTCAACAGCGACTAGCAACTGTCATCGACGGGATGATTGGGGTGCCCCTGGTTCGCAACCCCTGATTCGCAAAGCGTTCCCGGGGATTCGACCCTCGTCGCCAGCACCTGTCGCGAGTCCAATGGGAGCGCCAGAGCATCTTCACTTAAGGGCTCTAGACTCTTTCCTGAACGCAATCCTTTCCATAAATAATAGGAGCAGCGGATGTCCGATGAGAAAGTAACAATCACTGTAAGGAAGAATGGTCCATTCCGTGTCGAGGGCCCGATCAAGCTCGTGGATGCCGACGGCAAAGAATGGGATCTCGCGGGCAAACCGGCCGTCTCCCTTTGTCGCTGCGGAGGTTCTACCAATAAACCCTTCTGCGACGGAACCCACTCCAAGATCGGTTTTGAGGCCGCCGAGGCGGCGGTTGCGCAAGCGGACGCTCTTAAGAGCTAGTGCCGCGGCTCCCAGTCGCCTCTCACATCAGATAACGAGGAGCCGCGATGGGCAATAGCGCCCTAGATCCAATCTTTGAACATGCAATGCTCCGTGAAATCTATGAGCAGCCCCGGGCGCTCGGAGAAACCATAGAGCACTATGCGCCTCAGGGCGGCCTGATGACCGAGACCTTCCGTCCCGTGGCCGATGCCCTGCGCGGCCGGGAGCGTCTTGTGATTGCGGCCAGCGGCTCCAGCCGCCATGCCGGGTTGGCCGCGGAGATCATGCTTGAGGATTTGGCCGGGCTGGCGGTGGACGTGGAGTACGCGAGCGAATACGTGTATCGATCCACGCACACGATTCAGGACCCCGGCGTTCTTGTCATCTCCCAGTCCGGAGAAACGGCCGATACGCTGGCCGCTCTGCGGGAGGCGAAAGTCCGCGGCCTGCGCACTCTGGCCATCACCAACAATCCCCATTCCAGCATGGCGATCGAAGCGGAAGCCTCGCTCCCCACATACGCGGGGCGCGAGCAGGCGATTCCCGCCACCAAGAGCTTTACCACGCAACTCGCCGTGCTCTATGCGCTGGCGCTTTTTCTGGCGCGTCTGCGCGGCAGAATGACGTTGCCCGCTGTTGAAAAGCATTGCGAGGAGCTTCGCAAGCTGCCGTCATTGCTCGAGCGGGCGATTGAACGGTGGCGCCGCGAGCTCGCCACGATCGCTCCCGAGCTCCGGAAGTCGCGCGCGTTTCTTTACCTCGGACGTGGAGTTCACTATGCAATCGCTCGCGAAGGGGCGCTCAAGCTGAAAGAATCCGCCTATCTACAAGCAGAAGGCTATCCAGCCGGAGAACTGAAGCACGGTCCCAATGCCCTGGTCGGCTCGGATGCACCCTTGGTTTTCATCGCTACCAGCGATCCATCGAACGACGACGCCATGTTGCGCTACCGCAAAGTGATCCATTTGATGAAGGAGATGCGCGCACAAGGCGCGACCATCCTCGCCATTGCCACGGACGGCGACGAGGAAGCTGCCAGGATCGCTCACTGGTGCATTCATGTTCCCGCTACGGAAGATCTGCTCTCGTCCATACTGGAAGTTGTTCCTTTGCAGTTGCTCGCCTACCAAATGGCGATCGAAAATGGAGTGAACATGGACCAGCCGCGCAATCTGGTGAAGGCGGTTCTCGAAGAGTAGAACTGGTTGCATACAGGGGTTTGCCGTCCAGCCAGGAACGGGTAGGTTATGGCTACAAACGAAGTTCAATTGGCTCCTTCAGCCGGTGATTCTCCGGTTTCACCGCGGGATCAGATTTTTTCGAGCTTCCGCCGTTGGGGTTACCTCGAAGCACGCCTCGATCCTCTGGAACAATACCTCGCGCCCCTGCCCTTGGCCGAGCTCGACGGCGGCGGCGAATTCGCCGAGCAAGCCCGGCTCTGCTACTGCGGCACGATCGGCGCGGAGTTCATGCACATCCCGGATCCCGAAAAGCGGCAATGGATTCAGAATCGCCTGGAAATGGAACACCCCCAGACTCCGGATGCGGATCGCCGGCAGATCTTGGACCGGCTCATCCAGGCGGACATCTTCGAGCAGGTCATTCAATCCCGTTATCTGGGGACGAAGCGCTTTTCGCTCGAAGGCGTCACCGTGCTCATCCCATTCCTCGACGAAGTGTTGAATCGCGCGGCCAGCCATGGTGCGGAGCAGGCCGTGATCGGCATGAGCCATCGGGGCCGTTTGAACGTGATGGCGAACATCGTCGGAAAATCTCCGGCTGACATCTTTTCCAAATTTGAAGACGTCAATCCACGCAGCGTTCTCGGCGGCGGAGACGTAAAGTATCACATCGGCGCAACGGGACAATTTCTCGCGAAGAGCGGCGCCGCGGTAGGGCTGCATCTTGTTTCGAACCCCAGTCATCTCGAAGCTGTCGATCCGGTCGTAATGGGTCGCGCCCGCGCCAAACAGGTTCGCATTGGAGAAGAAGGCCCGCGCAAAGTTCTTCCGCTCTTGATCCACGGCGACGCCGCATTTGCCGGTCAGGGGATTTGGGCCGAAACTCTGAATCTTGCCAACGTGCCCGGCTTCTCCGTAGGGGGCGCGATTCAGATTATCGTCAACAACCTCATTGGCTTTACCGCCGGCCCAAGCGAGTTGAATTCCTCCCGGTTTGCCGCCGATCTCGCAAAGCGCTTGCCGATTCCCATCTTTCATGTGAACGCCGAAGATCCCGACGCGGTTGTTCGCGTGGCCGAGCTCGCCGTCGAATACCGCTACGTCTTCGGCTCGGATGTCGTGATCGATCTCATCGGCTACCGCCGCCACGGTCACAGCGAGGTAGACGACCCCACCATTACCCAGCCGTTGCGCTACGAACGAATCAAGACGCATCCCCCCCTCTATGAAATCTATGGCGCCCGCATTGGAGTCGACCCCTCTCTCCGCGTCAAGGAACTGCAAGGCGAGCTCGCGGCGGCTCAGAAACAGGCCACGAAGATGACTCAAACCGCGGCGTTGGCGAAGCTTCCGCAATACTGGGCGCGTTACCGCGGCGGACGGTACGGCCTGGAGTACGAGGTCGATACGGGATTGAGCGCGGAACGTCTTCTCGAAATCAGCCGCGGCCTGTCTGCCTATCCGAATGCATTCCATATCCATCCCAAGATCAAGAAACTGCTCGAGCAGCGCGCGGAGATGGGCCGCGGCCAGCGCCCCGTCGACTACGGCATGGCGGAGGCCTTGGCATTTGGCTCTTTAGTGCTTGCGGGAACGCCAGTGCGCCTGAGCGGTCAGGACAGCCAGCGCGGCACCTTCAATCAGCGGCACAGCGTTTTGATCGATACTGAGAACGAGAACAAATATATTCCGCTCGAAAATCTGGCGAAGGACCAAGCCGGTTTCGAGGTTTATAACTCTATTTTGTCCGAGGCCGGAGTGCTCGGCTTCGAATATGGATACAGTCGCGACTATCCCGAGGCGCTGGTCTTATGGGAAGCGCAATTCGGCGATTTCGCGAACGGCGCCCAGGTCATCATCGACCAGTTCATTTCTTCCGGAGAAGACAAGTGGGGGCTTCTCAATGGGGTTGTCCTGTTGCTGCCTCATGGCTATGAGGGTCAAGGACCGGAGCACTCGAGCGCTCGCATCGAGCGCTATCTGCAACTCGCCGCGCGCGACAATATGCAGATCTGCCAGCCCTCGACAGCGGCGCAATACTTCCATTTGCTGCGCCGCCAAGCGTTGCGGCCGTGGCGAAAACCGCTCATCGTCTTTACTCCGAAGAGCATGCTGCGGCACCCCGAGGCAAGCTCGCCCCTAGCGAGCTTTTCGGCGCCGCGCTTCTTGAATGTGCTGCCGGAGACCGAAGTCAAGGGAGTAAAGCGTCTGCTGATCGCGAGTGGCAAGATCGGCCACGAATTGCGCGTGGCGCGCGCCAAGCAGAAGACGAGCACCACGGGCATCGTATTTCTGGAGCAGCTCTATCCTTGGCCGGCGGAAGAGCTTGGCGCGGAGATCGCACGTCATCCGGAAGCGCGCGAGATTGTGTGGGTTCAGGAGGAGCCGGGAAACATGGGCGCACATTCCTTCGTGTTACCGCGCCTCCGCAGGCTTCTCCCGGAGCGTACGGTGCTCAGCATCAAGCGCTCCGCCGCGGCCAGTTCGGCGACCGGCTCGGCCAAGGCCCACGATCTTGAGCAGAAGACGCTCATCAGCCTCGCTTTGCGCGAGGGCTAAAGTGGCAGCTCTAGAGCGGCAAGCTGAAACAAGAAAGCGTAGCGTACGCGTTGCCGGCGGCAAGCGCTCCGATTGCCCCGGCGGCGGGCACGAGCGTGTGCAGCTTCCAGTGATGGCGAAAGTGAAGCGGCGGCCGCGTGGCTAAGAGGCCGGCCGGCGACTCGGGGCCGAGAGACACATCGAAGGCATCGAGAGGCAGATTCAAACCGGCTCCTTCGGCCTTGAGAATCGCTTCTTTCTGCGTCCAGCATTGGTAAAAGCCGCGCAGCCATGATTCGCCTTCGAGCGGCCTCAGCAGGGAGAGCTCCAATGCGGAAAAGTGGCTCTCCGCCACTTCCGGCTCGATGGGGCGAATTTCCTCCACATCGACGCCAACTTCCGTCTCGAGAGAGAGCGCAAGAAGAGCCAGACTGTGACTGTGACTCAAATTAAAGTAGAGGGGGCAAACTTGGGAAGGACTCTCGCCCAGAATCCGCGGTTTGCCATACGGATTGGTCTCGAAGCGGAGATCTTCCGGGGATCGATCGAGGTAAGCGCCTAGAATTTTTCGCAGATTGGCGTGGGCAGCAGCAAAACGAAGACGATCCCGATCGAAATGAAAACGCCGGAAGCGCTCAAGTTCCTCATCGTCGAGTGAAGCGGCGAGCGCGTCCGGATCGGGATCGGGACGATCGAGCCGCCAGGCCCAGAGGTGGATCTCCCCAGGAGAGATCTTTTTGGGAACCGTCGCTGTGGGCCATGCGAGCGCGGAGGGCATGTTCGATTAGCCGGCTTTCCGCATTCCCTTGCGGGGCTGTGCCGCGCGGTGTTCGGCCTTTAGCGTCGATTGAGGTATCGGCTTTTCGTGCAGGAGCAGAGCCGTTGCCCGTAAGTGAGCATTGGCAAGGAACCAGGTTTGCACAAGGTTGTCGTGGAGCAGATTGAGAATTGCCAATATGGACATCCCTTGGTGATGCGCCATCCACTCGCGAACCAGTTCCGGGGTCTTGACCGACTCCTGATAATCCGCTGCCTCATAGAAGCCAAAGGCGCCAATCCAGCCGAGCTTTGCCATGTGCCTGAGATTGCGCAGCGCCTCGACGGGGTCAACCCCTAAGGCGAGACACGTTGAATACGGCGAGACGACAGGGCCGGCGACGGCGTCCCACTTGAGCGCGATCGAGGGAATGCCGAAGGCCTGGTAGTGATAATGGCCTTTTTCATCCTTCTTAGCCCAGCCGGATTCGGAGATGCCCCAAGGAATGCCGCGTTCACGGGCGAAGGCGCGCTGAATTGCCACCACGCCGCTGAGGGTGCGCGATACCAGCGTGTCGGGATAGCTGTGCATCCATAGGGATGGCATCAGATATTCGAACATGGTGCCGGTCCAGGAGATTAGGACTGCTCGTCCGTAGGCCATGGTGTGAATGCGGCTCAGCCTGAACCAGCTTTGCTGCGGAGCCTCCCCCTTGGCCACGGTGATAAAGGCCGCGATGCGGGCTTCGCTCGATAACATGTCATAGCAGGCTTTGTGGAGATGTTGCCGTTCGAGTTCGTAGCCGATCGAGAGAAGGAGGCGCGATCGATCGACCAGGAATCCGAAGTCCATCTCCGTGGCAAAGCGCATCGCCTCCGATGACAGCCTTTGCAGCGAAAGGACAAGGGTCCGGATCCGTTCTCGCGCGGGAGGCAGCGCCGTGCGCAATTTTTCCACCAGCAGCACTTCGGGAGAGTCCGCGGCCAAGCTGGCCGATGCCCGAGCCAGGCGGCCATCGAGATCGGCGGCGAAGGCATCCGCGTTGCCGGCAAGGATGGTATCGGCGGTTAAGTTCAGTCCCTGCATCTGCGGCAGGGCGCGCAAGGGCGCGAACTCTGGCAGCAGCCATGGCATGGTCTCGGCTACCAATGTGGCGATGGCGAGAATCCGGCGGCGGGTTTCGGCGAGCCACCAGGCTTTCTCGTCCGGGGCGCCCTGGCCGGGAGAGGCCTGGCCTGGGGAGGTAAAGACCGCTGCGTCGGCATTCGCGAGCGCCCAAGAGATCCATTGATCCGTTTGCGCCTCTTCGCTCGGAGGAGTAACGGCCTTCAATCCGGCCGTCAATTCCGGCCACGACTGTAGAAGCCGCCAATGGTCATGGATGCCGCGGAAGAGGCTGCGGTCGAGCAATGGGCTGCGCAACATGGAAAGGCAGCCGGTGCGTAATGTGTAGAACGACGCGGCGAGGTTCCCGCTGTCGACCGACGAGATCATACGATCGCCAATGGGCGCGAGCGTGTGCGTGTCGTACCAGTTGTACATATGTCCGTGGAACTTCTCGAGCTTGTCGTAACTCGCAAGGCTGCTCTCGGTCAACGTGGCGAACTCGTCGAGCGTGAGATAGCCGAAGGTATTGGCTGCTTGGCGGGCGTTGAGCAGAAGACCGAAGTTGGTCGGCGAAACCCGGGCGGCCTCAACGAGGCCTTCTTCCTCGATATTGTCGGGGATCAGGAAGTTGTGGTTCACGCCGCCAAATTGGTGGAAGAACCGCCACGTGCGCAGAGCGAGTTGCCGCAGAAAGAGGATTTCCTTCTCGCTCAGGTGCGGATGGGTGTCGCGGGGAGGCTTATTCAGCCAAGTCGTGATGGCGCCGGCAAAACCCCAAAGCAAAAGGATGGGCATAGCGACCAGCAGCGATCCGCGCTGGTCGAAGGCGACCAACAAGGCGACCAGGATCGTGACGAGCGGGGTCGCCCGCAAGTAGCGGTCGACCGGAGCGGTGCGGCGATCCTTCGATTCGGACTCCGCGGCCGTCTCCCATTCGAGCAGCCTCTGGCCGGTGATCAAGCGGCGGACGAGAGAGCGGATGATCGCATCGAGCGCAAGCAAAGTTTGCAGCGGGAGAAAGACGAGGTTGAGAAGATCGATAAAGGCGCTCTGCCAAAAGCCGCTGATGGCATCCTGCACCGAGCCTTGCACCCCGGTGGCGAGAGCTCGGCCGAGGTTGAAGCAAAATTGGACGAAAGTGGGCACAAACATGAGAAAGAGCGTGACCAGGGTCCAATAGAGCGCCCCTCCGGGCAGGCCGAGCCAGCCGGCGATGAGCAGGATAAAGGTAAAGGTGTCGACCAGCGAACGGCGAAGGTTGTCGAAGATCTTCCAGCGCGAGATCGTGCTGATAGGGTTCGGCCCATACCGGCCGGATTCATCGGGCACTTTGGCGAAGAGCCACTGCGCGATTTGCCAGTCGCCGCGCACCCAGCGATGTTTGCGGCGATTGTAGGCGCTGTAGTGCGAAGGATAGTCGTCGATGACTTCAATGTCGGTGGCTAGCCCGACCCGGCAATAAGAGCCCTCGATGAGATCGTGGCTAAGCAGCGCGTTATGCGGAAAGCGGCGATCGAGAATCTTGTGCAGGACATCGATCTCATAGATGCCCTTGCCGGTAAAGATACCCTCGCCATAAAGGTCCTGGTAGACGTCCGAGATGGCGCGGGTATAGACGTCGAAGCCGGTTTGCCCGGAATAGATGGCAGCCAGGCGCGAACGCGATGCCGAGTGGACGCTGACCCCAACACGCGGCTGCAGGATCCCATAACCCTCGGTCACGATGCCAAGTTTAGGATCGATGATCGCGCGATTCAGCGGATGGGCTAGCGCTCCGATCAGAGAGTGGGCCGAGCCTCGCGGCAGTTGAGTGTCGGAGTCGAGTGTGATGACATATTGCGCGCGGCGAAGAGCGTCGAGATTCCCCACCTTCACCGGGAAGGGATCGAGCTGGGCCTTGAGCAGTTTGTTGAGATCGAGCAACTTGCCGCGTTTACGCTCCCACCCCATCCACACGCCCTGGCGCGCATTGAAAATGCGATGCCGGTGCAGCAGAAAGAATGAGCCGGCGTCAGCCGATCGATAGCGCGCATTGAGCTCGTTGGCAAGGTGAATCGCGAGCTCGACTAAAGGGTCGGTGTCGTTCTGCCGCGGGCGAGTGATGGAGTCGGGCAAATCCGTGAGCAGGCCGAAATGGATGTGGCGGTCCTGATTGGCTAGATAGCGAACCTCGAGATTGCTGAAAAGCTCCCGCACCTGTTTCTCGTTGACCAAGAGCGCCGGCACAACGACCAAGGTCGTAAACTCCTCGGGCACGCCCTTCGAGAAGTCGAGTTTGGGCAAGGCGCGGGCGCTGAAAATCGCAGTGATGGTGTTGTTGACCAAGTCGACCGCACCCTGAGTGACGGGTAGAAGCAATAACAGGAAGGCCCAGGTGAGTCCGCCGAAGATTGGGTAGGTAGGAACCAGAGGCACCAGAATCAATCCGATCAGAATCACCGTGATGATCTGAATTCCGCCGATGTAGAAATCGTCCGCATTGCGCCAGATGGCCAGACGGATCCGATCGATCAGGCGGGGCCGGTATCCGACGCGCAAAGCCAATTGCGGAAAGCCGCGGTCGTTGAGATAGTAGCCGACATGTGTTTGCCGCATCCGCACGCGCGAGTCTTCCATCCTCGCTTCATTCAATCGTTCTCTGGCGAGGTCGATCGCGGCCTGAGCAACTCCGGACTCGGAACGATCTGAATAACGGGCGATCTCCGAGACGCGCTTTCGATAGCCTTCGCGGCTTTCAAAATCCATGGCCGGATAGGCTTCTGCGGGATCCTGACGCAGAATCCGCTCATAGACGACCATGGGCTCGATCATCGTGAGCCAATCGGCATAGCCCACCTCGCGCAAGCTCTTCATCCGCGTTTTAAGCAGTACGGCGGCGGCAGGCGTGTGTGAATCTGGATCTTTGATAACTCCTGCCGATTGCGCGATGATCTCCTCGAGCAACAGAAATTTGAGCACCGAAGGCACGGCCCACAGCTCCTGCAACTCCATCGCGTCGTGTTGTTGCGTCGCGTTGATGAAGGTTTGGATTGCTTCGTGGTCCCAGACCGAGCCGGTTGCTTGCAGGTAGGCGTCGCCCATCGTGACGACGCGCGGTTCATCTCCTTCGCGCTTGCGGATCACACGCGGCAGCCGCGCCAATTTCTTGCGGATGGAGTGGATCTCCGCGAGCACCGCCCGCAGCAGGCGGGGGTTCTCGCGGAGCTCGAGCAAAGGATCCAGCGGTTCGCCGGGCGCATAAGTAGGCGTGGGCCGCGCGTCGAGCACGCTGTAAAGCTGGTCGAGCGACTCTCTGGCCGTGTCGATCCGTTGGCCAAAATCGCTTGGGCCCCGCGGTTTGTGAGCGATTTCCCATCCCGGCGCCACACGATCGACGAATTCGCGGAGCGAGCTGTCGGAGTAGGGAGGCGTCGCTTCCTGAGCCGGGCCGGCGGTGTGAAGGGTCTCTGTCATTGGGCCTATCTAGAACCTGTTGGGAACCTAGAACCTGTTAGGAACTCTGATGCAGGAACTCTGTGGTTATCAACGGTAGCTGGCCGCCTGCATTTCGAACATTTGCGCGTAGCGGCCGCCGAGCGCGATAAGCTGGGCGTGAGTGCCTTCTTCGACCAGCTTCCCTGCCTCGAGCACGACGATGCGGTCGGCCATCCGCACGGTCGAAAAGCGGTGCGAGATCAATAAGGCCATTTTTCCGGCGGTGAGTTCGGCGAAGCGCTGAAAGACCTCGTATTCGCTGCGGGCGTCGAGCGCCGCCGTGGGCTCATCCAGAATAAGCAATTGCGCGTCGCGCAGGTAAGCGCGGGCCAACGCCAGCTTCTGCCACTCGCCGCCGGAGAGATCCACGCCACCTTCGAAGCGGCGGCCGAGCATCTGGTCGTATTTGCCGGCCAGCTTTTCGATCACGCCTTCAGCCAGGCTCTTTTCCGCCGCGTACTGTACATCCTCGTCGCTGTGTTCGTGTTCAACCCGTCCCACAATAATATTTTCCCGCGCGGTCATTTCGTAGCGCATGAAATCCTGGAAAATGACCCCGATTTCGTGGTGCAGATCGTCCAGCTCGTAATCCCTGAGATCGACTCCATCGAGTAGGATCTGTCCCTCGGTCGGGTCGTAGAGACGGGTAATGAGCTTGACGATGGTGGTTTTACCCTGGCCGTTTTCTCCAATGAGCGCGATCCGCTCTCCCGGGCTCAGAACAAAGTTGAAGTTGGAGAGAACGAGGCGCTCCGTGCCGGGGTACTGAAAGCCGACGTTGCGGAACTCGAAGCCGCGTTGAATGGGGCGAGGGACTTTGATCGCCCCGGGCCTCGAGGCCACGGTCGGCCTCATGTTGAAAAACGCCAGCAGATCCGTGAGGAAGAGGGCCTGATCCGCGACCCCGGAGGCCGTTGAAAAAACCTGTTGCAGGTTGGAGCTTGCCTGGATGATCGCCCCGGTGATGAAGGCATACGTGTGAATGTCCCGGTAGGCGCCGTGGACGGCGAGCCAGATGACGTAGACGTAGGCGCCATAGTAACCCAGGGTTCCGACCATCGACAGCAGGCCGCCCCAAAAGAGCTTGCGTTTCGAGAGTTCAACATTTTCCGTGTAGATCTTCTCGGCGAGCTTGGTAAAGCGCGTGGTGAGATAACCGGAAAGATTGAAGAGCTTGAGTTCTTTGGCCGCCTCCTTGCTTCCGCCCACCTGGCGCAGATAGTCCATCTGCCGCTTGGCCGGGGTCTGGCGGAAGTTCTTGGCGTAGCCCAAAAAAGCATAGTGTGTCTCGCCCAAAAAGGAGGGGATGATCCCGGCGATCAAGAGCACCACCAGCCACGGCGAGTAATAGAGGAGGGTAAGGGTAAAGACGGCTGTCGTGATGACCTGTTGCAGCAGCCGTCCCATTTGCTGAATCATCGCCAGCCGGTCGGTGGCCTGCACCCGCGCGCGCTCGAGGCGATCATAGAAAACCGGATCCTCGTACGCGGTCAGGTCCAGATGCGCGGCCTGCTCCATCACCATGATGCTGACATACTGCGTGTAGCGGTCGGCCATCACGTTGTCGAGAAAGTCGATCAGGCGGTTCAGCAGATTGCTAAGGACAGCCAGTCCCACTTCTGCGAGAACGGCCCACCAGAAGAGGCGGGGAAGCCCCTGATGTGAAATCGCCCCTTGTACGCCGCCAAGAATCCAAGCCGCGACATAGGTAATCGCGAGCGGGAGAGCGGAGACCGCCAGGCGCAAGACAATGCCCCAAACGACCACGGCCCGGCCTGAGTCCCAGAGCATCCTGAGAACTGGAGGAACATTCTTCAGCGCTTCCACGCGCTCGCGCCAGGCGCTGCTTCGGGAGGGTTGGGTCATGCCAAGGGTCTTATGTTTGTCGAGTCTTATACTTGTCCTTCTAGATTACGCGTTGGACCCTTTTGAGATGCCTTGGCCGCGGCCCTTGTTGGCTGGCGGCTCATGATCGAAGACGAGCGCCTCTCTGAGCAACGGCGCTTGCGATAGGGCGGCGACTATGCTAAAAACGATTCATTCAAGTTTGCTCCTTGTGAGCGAGCCTGAATTTCATGAAGAGTGGCTGAGGGACGGGCCCTGTGACGCCACGACAACCTGCCTGGGCAATCCAGGAGTATGGTGTCAACTCTCTCCTGCGTTCCGATGAGGAAACGGGGAACATGAGATTCGGGGTGCAAGTTTATACGCGCATCTCGCTATTTCCCATGGGTTATTGAGTATTTGCAGTAAGAGTTATCGTCACGTGTTGCCCGTGCCGCTGTCGCTCTCGAAAAGAGGGCTCGATGGCATCTTTTTACGAGTTGCGCTGTAGGGAATGCGGCAAGCGATTCCCCAGCCAACCTCTGTCGATCTGCGACGACTGTTTTGCCCCGCTCGAAGTTGCCTACGATCTGAGCGCCGCCAAAAAGACTTTCACGCGCGAGGCAATTGCCCAGGGACCGCAAAACATGTGGCGCTATAGCGCCCTGCTGCCGGTGCCCGACGGCTTTATTCCCGCTACCCCCTCCGGCATGACGCCGCTCTTGGCGGCGCCGCGGCTGGCCCAGCGCATCGGCGCTACCAATCTCTATCTCAAGAACGATGCCGTGTGCATGCCTACGCTGAGTTTCAAGGATCGCGTGGTCTCGGTCGCGCTGGCCGCGGCGCAAACCTTCGGTTTTGACACGGTAGGCTGCTCTTCGACGGGCAATCTGGCCAATGCGGTGGCCGCTCAGGCCGCGCGGCTGGGGCTGAAGACATACATTCTGGTGCCGGCCGATCTCGAGCCGGCCAAGATCATCAACACACAGGTCTACGGCGCCAATCTCGTGCGCATCGATGGCAACTATGACCATGTCAACCGGCTGTGCTCGCAGATTGCGGACCGCTACAATTGGGGCTTTGTGAATGTGAATCTTCGGCCTTTCTACGCCGAGGGGTCAAAAACCGCCGGCTACGAAATTGCCGAACAACTGGGTTGGAGGCTGCCCGACAACATGGTGGTTCCCATGGCCGGGGGCTCGCTGATCACCAAGATCCGCAAGGCCTTCTCTGAACTCATCGAGCTGGGGTTGGTAGAACCCAAAAACGTGCGCTTCTTCGGAGCGCAGGCAACGGGCTGCTCGCCGATTGCCCAGGCCGTGAAAAAGGGCCTGGAACAGGTCGAGCCGCAACGGCCCAACACCATTGCCCGCTCGCTTGCCATCGGCAATCCGGCCGATGGGCTTTACGCGGTGCGCGCCATTCGTCAGACGGGCGGCTGGGCCGAGGATGTTTCCGATGTCGAGATCGTTTCGGCGATGCAGGAACTGGCCGAGACCGAGGGCGTGTTTACTGAAACCGCCGGCGGCGTAACCACCGCGGTCACCGCGCGCCTGTATGCGCACGGAAGAATCACGCCAGGCGAACTGACCGTCATGATGATTACCGGCAATGGATTGAAGACGACAGACGCTCTTGAAGGAAGGTTTGAGCCGCAGCAGGCGATTCGCCCGCGTCTGGCGGATTTCGAAGAGCTCATCGAGCGAAACCGTAAAGGGAAAGATCAACCAGCAAAAGAAGGCGCGTTGGCGTCGGAGGGGTCTTATGTCCGTTAGAGTCGTGCTGCCGAATGCCTTTCAAAAACATACCAATGGAACGCGCGAGATCCAATCGACGGCCCAGAATCTGCCGCAGTTGATCGCCGAGATCGAGACCAGTTTTCCCGCGCTCAAGCAGCATCTGCGCGACAGCGATGGCAATGTTCGCCGCTTCATCAATTTCTACGTCAACGATGAAGATATCCGCTTTCTCGGAGAGGACAAGTACGCCTTTAAGGACGGCGATGAGGTGCTGGTCATCCCCTCGATCGCCGGCGGGACTGGGGACTGACCAACCACCTGTTTCTAGAGCCGCACCGGGTGCTACACTGCTGCGCATGATCGGGCGGACAAAGTTCGTCCTTGCATCGAGTTTGTGTCTTCTGCTTTGGAACGCAGCAGCTTTTGCCCTGGCTGCACAGTCGACCACCGCGGATGAGTCCTCTCGATGGCAGCAGGTCTACGTAGACGATCACTGCCGGGTGCTGGCCCCCGATGCGGAGTTAGAAAGCAATCCCGATGTCTGCCGCCTCGATGGCAGGGGCGTTCTCCGCTCCAGTCACGTGGCCGCAAGGGAAGTGGATGGCGTTGTCCTGCATGCGAAGGTAGACGTCGTGGAGCAGACCTATCTGTTGCAGAACATTCACTCCGAGCCGGTCGTCTTTGTCGTGGCAGAGGAGGTGCCGGATGGGTGGCACATCGATTCCGATCCCCAGCCCCAGGCATTGAAAGGGAACTTCGCTATCTTTCGCGTGAGCGCGCAACCGGGACAGATTGTGCGTCTCCACGTGGGCATGGCCCATGAGACGCCCATGGACGATCAGCAGTAGGCGCGTACGTTGCCCATCGAACATCGAACCATCGAAGCATGACCGTTCAGTTCTTGGACTATAAGCTGATTCAAAAAGACTTAGCGATACCAAAGCACCTCTAGAAATCAATAATATACAAACTGAGCTCGCTAACTGCGCTCCAGTTTTGAGCCTGTGCTTCGGCGACCCTTCCCTGTTCGGCTCACCCTATCCAACAATAAATATTCCACATTTACGAATTCCACTATGTGTAATTTGTGTATACTGGATTCGGAGCCAAAGACAGGTAGCAATTGGATGGAAGTCCGCTTCAAAGACCCAAAGCTCGACCGGCTGGAGACGGACCCAACATACGACGCTGGTTTTTCACAGGCGATCGTAACGGCTTACCGGAGGCTGATGCAGGTCATCCGGGCGGCTCCAGACGAACGGGTCTTCTACAACATGAAGTCATTGCATTTTGAGAAATTGAAGGGCAATCGCAGCTCCCATCATTCGATGAGGTTGAACAAGCAGTGGCGGCTCATCATTGAGTTTGAAGGGGTAGCTCCCAACAAGCTCGTAGCGGTAATTAGCATCGAAGACTACCACTGAACGGAGCGAGAGAGGTGATGATCGTGGAGGTGATGGACAGAACTCCGGCTGAGGTGTTTCCTCCGGGTGAGTTCATTCGGGAGGAAATCGAGGCGCGTGGATGGAGCCAGGTAGAACTTGCAGAGATTCTCGGGCGTCCGCCTCGCTTGGTAAGTGAGCTGATTGCCGGTAAGCGGGCAATCACGCCGGAAACGGCAAAGGCATTGGGAGAGGCTTTCAATACTGGAGCGCAGTTTTGGATGAACCTCGAAAGTTCGTATCGGCTCGCTCAAGTCAAGCAGGATGGCAGTCATTCCGTTTCGCGGCGGGCAAAGTTGTACGAGAAGGCACCGGTAAAGGAGATGATGCGGCGGCACTGGATTGAGGCGACGGAGAATATCGATGTCCTGGAGAAGAGCGTGCTGAACTTCCTGCATATCAAGTCTCTTGATGAGCAACCGCAGTTGCTGCCTCATGCGGCACGGAAGTCCACCTCATATATTGAACATCGTCCCGCAGAACAGGCGTGGCTCTTTCGGACTCGTCAACTAGCGCAGGTGGTGGCTGTAAAGCCGTTTTCTGAGATGGGGTTCGCGTCAGCTCTTGCGAGGTTTAAGAATATGCTCCGCGATCCGGAAGATGCGCGTCAGGTGCCGCGTGTCCTGGCGGATGCTGGTGTTCGGTTTCTTGTGGTTGAAACTTTACCGCAAACCCGAATCGACGGCGCATGTCTGTGGCTGAATGACAAATCTCCGGTAATCGCATTGTCACTGCGCTTCGATCGCATCGATGCGTTCTGGCATACGGTATTGCACGAATGTGCTCACGTGAAGTACAGGGATGGTCTGGAAGATGGAGGGCTACTCGATATCGATCTGGTGGGAGAAGGCGCCGGAACGGTCGAAGAAAAGCCTGCAATTGAGAAGCGCGCGGACGAGTTCGCCGCTGACTTCTCGATTCAGAAAAGTGACTTGGACAATTTCATCTTGAGGGTCCGGCCTCTTTTCTCGAAGACCAAGATTCAAGGCCTGTCGGCTCGGTTGAATGTTCATCAGGGCATAGTGGTCGGCCAACTTCAGCATCGCAAGGCAATTCCGTACTCACACAGCCGTGAAATGCTGGCGAAGGTGCGGCATATTGTGACGGAAGCGGCGTTGACAGACGGCTTTGGCAGCGTTTTGACAACGGTGATTTGATTTCAAGTGTGAGGGAAAGTATGTCATATAACGAGCGGCTTCAACACATCGTGAAGAAGTATGAAGATGCAGGGAATCCTCTTCCAGCCACTGCGCACGACATTGCGATATGGGCCATTGGACAGGGGTTATGGGAACCGCAGCGCTCGACCGTGGTGGACCGCTGTGCGGAAGAGATCGCTCGTGCCATGCGTGAGGAGCATATCACCGACCCTCAGGGGCGTCGTGTTCGAGTCAAGCATGTTGCGACGGTGGAGCGAAACGGCCGGCAGGCAGCGTTTTGGGCCGATATGCGGACGGCCCCGCGCGAGCACATGGAGATTGCCTTCCAGCAACGTCGGCAGCAGATCGTGGGTGATTGTCGGCAACTGAAATGGGATGTGGACAGCTACAACCAGAATCACAACGCGGGCGAAGAGCTTCAGATGGTCTTCGACTTTACGCTTGATCTGGAAGAGATTGAGGCGCTGGCGGCTATCGCCTGATCCGAAATTTCGATCCAGAAGGCATAACCACATGCAGGAAAGGAACTTTATGAAAGAACCTGGATTGGACAATCGTCATCGTGACGAGAATCCGCCAAAGGCTGGCGAGATTCAGCAAAAGCGCAGCGACACGCTCAACAAGAATCTGCCGATGCCAATTCCGGAGTTTTCGCCCAACGCGAAGCTCGGGACCATGCGGGTGGAAACAGGTAAGACGAGCGTGGAGGCTGTGCGAAGAGCAGCCAAACGTTTGCGCCCTTAAGCGTTCAGCCCGCGCAGGGCCGCGCAGGCTCGCTCGAGGTCGGCGTCATTCTTGGCGAAGCAGAAACGGAGAACATTCTCTCCCCGGCCGCCTCCGTAGAACGCCGTACCGGCAACCGCGGCGACTCCGGTCGAACGGAGCAGCGCGCGGGCCTTCTCTTTCGCGCTCGTTCCCGGGATGCCGCTGACATCGGCCAGAACGTAATAGGCTCCTCCCGGCACGGCGGGGGGCAGGCCGGCGGCCCTAAGCCCATCGCAAAGCAAATCCCGCTTCCCTTGGTATTCAATCGACAGTCCTTGGTAAAACGTCTCTGGAAGCTCGCGGAGCCCCGCCGCCGCGGCGTGCTGGAAGGGCGACGGGCTGCACACATACACCAGGTCGTGGAAATAGGCGATCGTTGGAACCCACTTGCTGCTTGCCGTTAGGTAGCCGGCGCGCCAACCGGTCATGCTGAAGGTCTTCGAGAATCCGGAGATGGTGATGGTTCGCTCTCGCATCCCATCCAGTGCCGCAATGCTGATGTGGCGGGCTCCCGCGAAGAGGAAGTACTCGTAGATTTCGTCGGTGAGCACAAAAAGATCGTTCTCGATAGCGAAGCCGGCAAGCGTCTCCAACTCCGCGAGGGTGAAGACCTTGCCGCAGGGATTGCTGGGCGTGTTGACAACGATCGCGCGCGTGCGGGGGGTGATCGATGCGCGGAGCGCGTCAAAGTCGATCTCCCATGTGGCCTCGGCCAGGGGAATCGTGACGGGCTTGATGCGCAAGGATAGGAGAGTATTGACGTGGTAGCCGTAGAAGGGCTCAAAAAGCAGGATCTCGTCGCCGGGATTGAAGAGCGCGAGACATGCGGAATAGAACGCGGCCGTGGCGCCCGACGTGACCACAATCTCCGATTCGGGATCGGCCTTGATGTGGTTGTGCCGTTCGAGCTTCTCTGCGATGGCTTGGCGTAGGCTGGCGATGCCATCGGCGCGGGTATAGATATTGTGGCCCTTGCGGATGGCGAGGATGGCGGACTCCTCCACCGGGCCGGGAAGCGGCGTGTCGCAGACTCCCTGGGCTAAGTTCACACCTCCGAGGCGATCGCACTCGACGGTCATGGCGCGGATTTCCGATTGGATCGCGCCCGGGGAGATTTCACTGAGGCACAGTGTTTTTTCGGTCGAAACAGGCATACCGGAATATCTAAGCACGAGAGAGCCGCCCGGGTCATTACCACGAACGCGGAAGCTCCCTTTCCGGCCCGCTTGAGGCAGCTGTTCATCGCACCCCGACAGCAGGCTCCGCGCATCGTTCCGCCTGCCTACAACCCTCATCCTGCGTTCGAGATAGGGAGGAGAAATTTTGTCAACTTTTTCCGCGACACCGGGTTCTAATAAACAGGGAAGAGCTGGAACTAAGCGGCCGGCATCAAAAACAGCCGCGGGAGTGGCATAAAAATGAATAATCACAGGTCTTTGGCTAATCTGCATCAAGTTTTCTTTTGGATCGTCAGTGCCGGGCTAGTGCTCGCGCCTTTGTCTCTGGCGCCACACGCCGTGGCACAGCAAGCTAACACGGCCCCGGCGGCCACTGACGATGTTCAACCTGCTCCGCCACCTCCTCCCCCGCCTCCGGCTGCTCAAGGCGCCCAAGCGCCACAACAAGCACCGCAAGCGGGACAGCCAGGGCAGTGGGGCCCGGCCGGCCCTCCGCCTGATGTGCAGAACGGGCAGATTCCGCCTCCGCCATCCGACTCGGGTCAATACAGTCAACAAGGTCAATACGGTCAATACAGTCAATACGAGGGAGCTGTTCAAGTCCCTTCCGGCCCGGTAACGATTCCCGCGGGAACTCTCTTACAGGTGCGCACCAACGAGCCATTGGATACCAAGAAGGCACAACCGGGAGACTTCTTCCAGGGGACGATTGTCCAGAGTGTCTATCAAGGCAGGGCCGTCGCCATTCCCCGGGGCGCGCAGGTGACGGGGCGCGTGGTGGATGTGAAGAAGGCGGGCGACCTTAAGGGAAGCGCGGGCTTTACTCTTGAACTCACGAGCCTGAATCTAGGACCCCAGCCTGTCGCTCTGGCTACCGATACATGGTCGCTCAATGGACCAGGCAAGGGCGCGTACACGGCGAGCAACGCCGTGGGCGGAGCGGCGGTTGGCGCCGTGATTGGCGCTATCGCCGGTCGTGGAGTAGGCGCCGCGATCGGCGCGGGAGCGGGCACGGCCGCAGGATTGGGCGCTGCGGCAGCCACTCCTGGTCCTAGAGGCGTCATTCCCACTGAAGCTCTCATCTCTTTCCACTTGACCCAGCCGGTTACCGTCCAGCCCGTTTCCCAACAGGAAGTACGGCAGCTCGCGCAGAACGCAGGGCCGGAGCCAGGTCAACAAGGTCAATATGCGCCGCGCGTGGGCTATCCGGGTCCGGGCTACCCCCCGGCCGCCTATGCTCCAGGCTATGCGCCGGGATACTATCCACCGCCGCCCTACGGATATGCTCCCTACCCGTATCCATACGCGTATGGATATCCCTATGTGTACGCATACCCTTATGGGTATCGGGGATATTACCGCTATGGGTATCGCCGCTAGGAGCGCGCTCTATCTGGTGTATTGAAAATAGGTGGTGGGTCAGTTCAAACTGACCCACTACCCTGAAGGCGTCCCCTTCCAGAAGTGCATAACAGGCTCTAGAATTGGAGAGAGGTCGTTCTCCAGTCATGATCCGCTTCCTGCAAAAAGACAACCGTGTAGTTAAGGCCATCTTCGTCGTGATCATCGCGGTCGCCGCGATCACCATGGTCATCACCCTGGTGCCTGGCATCTTTGACGACAGCACCACTTCCGACGCGTACGCCACGGTGCATAGCGGAGGAATTTTTGGCCGTTATTTGGGCTCGTCGTCCGAAATTTTGACGCCCGAAGTCCAAGAGGTTGCGCAGCGCATGGCCGAGGAACAGCACCTGCCCGACCAGGTGTTGCCCTTTCTGCTGCCGCGTGCGGGCCAAGCTTTGGTCCAGCGGGAAGTGCTGGTGCAGGAAGGCAATCGTCTTGGCCTGCAGGTCAGCGACGATGATCTTCGGCACGCGCTGCAGACGGGCCCGTTTGGGCAGCAGCTCTTTCCCGGCGGTCAGTTTATCGGCGCGGACAAGTATGACGATTTCGTGCAGAACAATTTCCACACCTCGACGCAGAACTTCGAAAATCAGCTCAAGAAGGAGTTGGAGATCAATCGGCTTGAAGCGACTGTGACGGGGGGAGTCATGGTCTCCGATCAGCAGGTTCGTGACAACTACCGCCAGCAAGGGGCAAAGGTAAAGTTCGACTACGCGGTGATCGACTCAGCGGATTTGGCCAAAGAGATCAACCCGACAGATGCCGAGTTACAGGCCTTCTTCAAGCAAAACGCCGATCACTATAAGACGGCGATCCCGGAGACGCGCAAGATTGAGTACATCGCCTTCGGCCAGAATCAAGTGCCGGGCTCGGCGCCGCAAGTTACCGATCAACAGATCGCGGAGTACTATCAGCAGCACCTGAAGGACTATGACGTGCCCGATGAGGTGACGGTGCGGCACATTCTCATCCAGGTCGCGCCTGACGCCACTCCCGAGGTTGACGCCGCCGCCAAGGCAAAGGCGCAGGACATACTCAAGCAGCTCCAGGGCGGCGCGGACTTTGCCACGCTGGCGAAAAAATACTCCGACGACCCCGGCAGCAAAGACAAGGGCGGCGAATTGGGACCCCTGCGGCGCGGGGCTACTGTACCGGCATTTGAGAACGCGGCTTTCGCTTTGCAGCCGGGCCAGCTCTCGAATGTGGTAAAGACGCAATTCGGCTATCACATTATCAAGGTCGAGGCGAAGCAGACGGCGCATGTCAAAACGCTGGAAGAAGTAAAGCCTCAGATCCTCGCCACGCTCACTCGCGAAGCGGAGGCACAGCAGCAATCGGCCTTTGCACAGCAACTGGCTGCCGAAGCTGCGAAGACCGGCTTGGCCGCAACCGCCGCGGCCCATCATTTGCAGGTGACGACCTCCGGCTACATTGCCCAAAATGCGGTTTTACCCGGACTTGCGGACAGTTCCAAATTGCTTACCTCGGCATTCGCCGCCAAGCAGGGTGGGGCTCCCGAAGTGGCGACTGCCGGCGACGGCTACGCGGTCTTTCAGGTCAGCGGTATCATGGCAGCCCGCGCGCCGGCTTTTGAGGAATATAAATCCCAACTGCTCGACGACTTTCGCGAGCAGCAGTTGCCCCAACTGCTGGCGCGCAAGACCAACGAGCTTGCCGACAAGGCCCACGCGGAAGGCAATCTCGCCCAGGCTGCCAAGGAACTTGGCGCGACCATCAAGACGAGCGATCTGGTGGGACGCGATTCCCAGGTGGAGGATATCGGTCAGTTAGGCACTGCGGCGCCGGAACTGTTCACCCTCTCCGTGGGTCAGATCAGCAAGGCCATCAACACCGGTCAGGCTGGAATCGTCGCGAAGATAACCGAAAAGCAGGAGCCCTCCGCCGCGGAGATCGCCAAAAACTTCGACGCCACGCATGAGCGGCTGGTGAGTAGCCAGCGGGACGACATATTCGATGTCTTCGTCAGCGATCTGACGACCCGTTATCAAAAGCGGGGCCTTATCCGCATCAACAAGAATGCGCAGAGCAGCCTGCAGCAAGGACTGCCGAGCTAAGACGAATATCGGACTGAGCTTGGCGCCACCGAGGTCAGTCCGAGGCTTTGTACTTCTTTGCTAGCGAAGTTTTTCGCTGTGTCCGTACGCAGGTGCCTGCCGCATGCCTTTTGAACGGTCGTCCGGACTGCTAATGCATATCTCTTCTTTGCCCTCCCATGGCGGAATAGGCGACCTTGGTCCTGCCGCCTATGCCTTCGCCGATTTCCTCGCCGCGGGCAAGCAGCGGCATTGGCAGGTTCTCCCGTTGGGCCCTACCGGCTTTGGCAACTCTCCCTATGCATCGCTATCGGCCTTTGCCGGCAATCCGCTGCTGATCAGCCTGGAGAAGCTGGTTGAGGCGCGATGGATTGCGCCGCAACGGATCGCGGGCCTGCCTGGTCAAGCCGGCGATGTTCGCTTTGAGGAAGTAGAACGGAGCAAGACAGCCGTTGCTTGCCGAGGCGGCACGCAACTTCCTGGCAAACCACGATGCGTCCCAGTGGGAGCGCTTTCAACATTTTCGTGAAGAGAATGCTCTCTGGCTGAATGACTATACGCTGTACAACGTGTTGCGGCAGAACTACCAGTCCGCCTCCTGGCATTCCTGGCCGAAGGAATTTGCCCGCCGCGACGCGCAGGCGTTGAGTTCCTTTGAGCGCGACCATACGCAGGAGCTGGAATGCGAAAAGGCGATTCAATTCGCATTCAATGAACAGTGGAGCGCCTTGCGCGGTTATTGCGCCAAGCGCTCCATTCGCTTCATCGGCGACGTGGCCATCTTTGTCAATTACGACAGCGCCGATGTGTGGACCCATCCGCAACTCTTTGACCTGGATGAGGACCTTGTTGAGGTCCACGTCGCCGGCGTGCCGCCGGATTATTTCAGCGCCACCGGCCAGAGGTGGGGCAATCCCCTTTACAAATGGGATGTGCTTGCACACAATGGCTTCGCTTGGTGGGTGGACCGGATCCGCCGTGCCCGGGCGCTCTACGACAGCGTGCGGCTCGATCACTTCCGGGGTTTTGAAGCCTTTTGGCAAATCCCCGTCGAAAATCAGACGGCGGTCGGCGGCCGGTGGGTCAAGGGTCCCGGCGCTGCGCTCTTTGCCAAGCTCCGCGAACAGCTCGGAGAGACGCCGTTTATCGCCGAAGACCTGGGGCTGATTACCCCCGAGGTCGAAGCCCTGCTCGCGGAACTTCATTTTCCGGGTATGCGGGTTTTGCAATTCGGCTTTGGCGATCGCGGCGCGCATATCTATTTGCCGCATCGCTATGTCAGAAACTCCGTCGTCTACACCGGCACGCACGACAACGACACGACACTCGGCTGGTGGCAAAGTGAGGCTACCGCGGAGGAGCGGTCCGCGGTCCACACCTATCTCAACCCGGCAGAGAACGATGTAGTGTGGTCGATGATCCGGGCGGCGGCGGCCTCGGTCGCCGATCTCTGTATCCTACCGGTGCAGGATGTCTTGTCCCTGGGTTCCGAGGCGCGTATGAATCGCCCCTCAAGCCCCGATAACAACTGGATTTGGCGCATGGCTCCCGATGCCTTGAACGCTGGATTGGCGCAGGAGCTCGGCCAGCTGGCCGAAGTTACCGACCGCGATGAAGGCGATGGCGGGGTGCGGCCGGCATAAACTGCCTGTGCCGCCCGGCGTCGAGCAAGCTAAGCTTCACTGAGCAGCAGGGCAACCGGAAAGCTTGCGAAGATATTGCTGAGCGCGAGCCAGCCATCCGCTTCCGGGCTCCAAGCTTCGCCGGTAAAGACGCTCACATACCGGTTCCCGGCCGGTTGAGGCAGAGCCAAACCGGTTCCATTCCAGGCTTTGCCGAGCGGCAGTTCCACCTTCCCCTGCATCAAGCTCAAGCTGAAGCGGGGTACCGCCGCAAGAACGCTGCGTCCGGTTGTGGGATCGCGCCGCATAAAGGCGATCGCGTTTTCCCGATACCCAGATCCTTGTTTGGCCGCCGTCCCGCCGCGTGCCGTCACGTTCAGCGGGATGTATTCGCCGTGGCGGAAAATGGCTTCTTCCCGGTTGCGAAGGTCGAGCGAGCGATGTATGGTCCAGAGCTTGGCGCGTCCGTCCGCCAGACTGGCCAGAACATCGCGGCATACTGCGTCCGGTCCTTCCGCGGCAGCGCGGGCAATCATTCCATCGAGATATCTCGAACGCAGATCGAAGTCGACGGGGCGGCGGTTGTCTGGATCGACCAGCGCCAGATTCCATAGCTCCGTGCCTTGATAGAAATCCGGAACTCCCGGGGACGCCGCCTTCAGGACCGCCGCCGCCAGAGAGTTTACCGCGCCAAAGAGGCGAAGCCGGGGCAGCAACTGCTGCAGCGATCGGACAAAGGGGCTCTTGCCGCGCTCGGGGCCTGCGGGGATGATCGCCGCGATGAAGCTGTGAACCGCTTCCATGTATGCCGGGTCCGGGTTGATCCAACTCAGGTTTACCTTCGCCTCGCTCAGGGCCTTGGAGGCATATTGCTTGATGCGCTCGACAAAACTTTCCCACTCCTGCTCGGTTTCCATCTGCCACGGCCATGCACCCACAATGGTTTGGTAGAGGAGGTATTCCTCATTGGGATCCGGCGCCACGCGCCCGTCTTCGAGCGCTCGCTTGTATTTTGCGTTCGTGCGCCGCCAGCGGAGGACGGAGGAAGACCATACCCGGGGCATCTCGGAGAGTACATTGAGCCGATTGCGCACGTCTTCGCTCCGTTTGGTGTCGTGCGTCGAAGAGGCGATCATCGTGCCGGGCGAGTATTTGAGCCGGTCTTGATTGTTCTGGTGGAATGTCTCAAGCGAGATGCCGAAAGACTTTGCCGCGCCGCCCACCTCGTTCGATGAAATAAACCGGTTGTAGACGTAAAAGGTCGTATCTTCGACGCCTTTGGCCATGACCGGCCCGGTGAGCTGCTGGAATTTGAGAGCGAAATACAATACGCTCGGATCGGGCTTTTGCCGCTGTCCTGCAGCCGCTGTGTTCTTGAGCAGCAGCGTGTCCCGTAGAAAATCGAATGCGGACGCGTCTACGTCCGGGTTCAGGCGCTTGGCCCGGCTGATGGCGTAGCGAATGAAGGCGACATCGCGCTCGCCATATTCTCCGCGATCGTCGATGTAGGTGCGGTAGACAGGGAAGCAGGCAATCGTCTCCCGCAGAACGGTTTCCAGAATATTGTCGGTAAAATCGCGGGCATAGCGGTTGGCGGTGGCGATGCGGCTCAGCAGGTTCGTCAGCGCATAGACTTCGCTCGCGAGCGAAGTCTGCATGACCTGCAGCTTGGATCGATAGACGATTGTGTCGGGATCGCTGGGGTGGCCAAGGACCTCCGCATAAAGGGCGTCGAAGTACTTTTCATTTTCGCTTTGGATGAAGACTTCGTTCGCCAGGTAGATGAAGTCGTAGCCGGAGGTACCGTGTACCGGCCATGCCATCGGCAGATGTTCCCGCGGCTCGAGGATCTTTTCAACCACAGCGTAGAGCGGTCCCTGGCTCTTCGACCAGTCGTAGCCGCGGACCGGGTCGAGAATGCCGCGCTCGATGCCATTGGCTGCCGTCTCGCCTTGCGGCGTCTCCCCCGAACATTGGCTGGCGAGATACAAAAGCTGCAGACGAATCAAGTACTGGCGCGGGTTCAACATTCCGTCGCAATGGTCGATGCGCACTCCGGTGATGTCATGCCGGGCCAGCAGTGAGCGAATCAAGCAGTGAGTTGCCGCGAAAACCGCGGGATTCTCCATCCGCAGGCCGGCCAGTTCGTTGATATCGAAGAAGCGGCGGTAATTGACCTCCTCGGCGGAGGTGCGCCAGGACGCGAGCCGGTAAGGCTGTACATCGAGCAGCTTGTGCAGGCGGTCGAAGCTCCGGGGATCGCCTTCGATGCCGTTGATGCTCTCGATAGCCTTCTGGAGCGCCGGCTGCAACTCTGCCGAGCGGAGGGCTTCGCGAATTCGTGGCAGCAACTCGCGAAGTTCTTGCTGCCGCTGGCTGCGCAGATCGTCATCGCTGGTTTCATGGGGAGGGATAGGCTCCAGCTGATCTAATAGATCCCGGAAATTTTGCGGCACTCCATTGACCGCATCGTCGCGATCGAGAAAGAGAATTGGCAGGGAGCGGGGACTTAACGGAATGGTGTGTTCGTAGTACCGGATCAACGGCCGTCCATTTTCGACCGCGGCCTGAATGTGTTTGCTTTCGAGCTCGATGCCATACTGATTGCCCAGGATGGGGAGCAACAGCTTATCTTTCATGGCCGCTTTGAGCGGGTTCCAGTCGATGTCGAAGTACTCGGCATAACGCGAAGCACGGCCATTTTCGAGCACGTCCTGCCACCAGATTGAATCGTTGCCGATCCCCATGTGGTTGGGAACGATGTCGAGCAGCAGTCCGAGTCCCAATCGTTTGAGCTCCGCGGAAAAGCGCGCGAAGCCCTCATTGCCGCCCAGCTCCGGATTCAGCCGGTCATGGCGGGTAACGTCGTACCCATGCATACTGCCGGGCCGGGCTTCAAAGATGGGAGAGGAATAGAAATCCCGGATGCCCAGTTTTTCGAGGTAGGCCAGGATCGCAAGCGCCTCGGCAAATGAAAACTTGGCGTGCATCTGGACCCGATAGGTCGAGAGCGGTACACGCGCTTCTGTTTGAAGCACCTTGTCGATGCAGTCGTCGAATTCATTCATGGCGGAAAGAATTTTTAGATGCGGGTTTGGCCCCGCGCGGGTGCAACGCTATCTCCTTCTAAATTAATAACAGCCTCTGAGATGCTATAGAAGCTGTCTCATATATGCATTTGCGGCTCCGGGCGAGCGCCTGAGGGCCGCCTCAGTGGCGGGTCTCACTCGTGGCCTCACCGGGTACTTTGGGTTTATGAGACAGCTTCTAGCGCCTTCACGGCCGGTGTGTGCCAAGATGAAGTCTTTCGCGCAGCCGTTCCGTCAAATCGGGATGTCCGGTGATAGGGACCGTGAAAACGCTATAATGCGGAGAGGAAGAATCCATGCCACTTTCCGGCGAAGCCATTCGAATGATGAACTATGTCGATGATATTGCGACCACCCTGCGACGGATTCTTGCCCTCAGTCCCACCCTCTCCTACGAGGAGCGCAAGCGGGTGAGCGAGTATCTGCGCGCCGCCGCACCGAATGCCGAACAGGTAGTGGCGGCTCTCGAACAGAAATAGGTACTGGCGGGGATTTGCCATCCAGAATTTGCACATCGCAGGGATTTGCTATCCAGGCAGACGGTGTTGGCCGCACGGGCATACGCGCCTTGCGGCGCAAAGGTAGTCTTTTATAAACGGAAAGCGAAGGACCCTTCAGCAATGAAATCCCACCCTTGACTTCGTCAAGGATGGAGCACCCCAAGGACCGTGACCGGAACAGAAAGAAAACCGCAGATCCCTCGACTTCGCTCGGGATGACAAGTTTGGAGGGCGAGAGCGCTTTAGCGCGGGCCCTGCAATATTAGGGTGAATTGCAGGTGAGCCCCTGACATCGGGCTCACCTGCAAGAGGGCGAGAGCGGCCTCACCGCGAAGCCCTTGAATATTAGGAAAGGGTGAATTGCGGAGCGAGCGCTGGCAAGGCGCGAGCAAAGCAAGCCGGGGTCCCCGGCAAGCTGTGCTTGCTGGGGTGGAAGAGGGCGAGAGCAGCTTCACCGCGAAGCCCTCCAATAAATATTTAGTTGTCGGTGTCAGGCTGTTTGTAGGGAGTCTGTAGATACACACGCGCCTGGTTGACTGCGCCCTGCGTGTTGTCATTCGTTTGGATCGCCTGCCGATATTCGTTGACTGCGCGATCGCGCTGGCCGGTTACGTCAAAGATTCTTCCCAAAGCGATATGGCTCCATACTTCGGTCCACTTGGGATCGTCGTCTCCGCGTAACGCATCGCGGTAGGCGTTGGCGGCGGCTTGGTAGTTGCGCTGCGTGAACAAGAGCTCGCCAATGCGATAGCTGGCCAGGGAGCTCGCGGCATTGGCCGTGAGAGCTTTCTGATATTCGGTCAACGCGCCGGGAAAATCCCCCTGAGCCACGAGTTGCTGGCCGCGGAGAATCGACACTCGGACCTGCATATCCGGCGTGTTTTTGAGCAACCATTGATCCGGGTCGATGGTGATGTGACGAGGACGGCCAAACGTGTCGACAACATACTCGGAGTTCGTGCCTACCACGTCGACTCGTTTATTCTCCGTCTTGCCCTCGGTCTCGATGCGCAGCTCGACGGGCATGTTGAAGAGATCGAGGTCCTGATCGATCTCACCGATGGTGCGGAAGCCTTTGTTGTTGCCGAGGCGGTAGACAGTGTATTTATCGGTGAACTGGGGAGCACCCGTGCCATCGAGCCATTGCGAGAAAAAGGGCGTCAGCTGTTGCTGAGACTGGGCCTCGGCAACCTTTTCAACGTCGCTGGTGCGAAGGGATTTGCCGCCGTATTGGGTGAGAATGGCCTTGAGCGTTTTCTTGAAGGCATCGTCGCCGATCTCCCAGCGAAGCATGTGGAAGACCAGCGCGCCCTTTTCGAGCGTCATGGACTGGAATTGCGGAGAAAAGGGGTCCAGGCGTCCGGCAGAGGTCAGAGCGATTGTGTCGTAGGCGAGAGCGCCTGCGGAAACGTCGACGACTGCCGCCTGTAAAGCTTGCGCGCCCGCCAGCTCTTCCACATACATCAACTCCGCATAGCGCGACATGCCGTTGGTGATCCAGGCGTCATTGAGCGTCGCCGGGGAGACCATGTTTCCCCACCACTGGTGCGCCATGGTGTTGGCCAGCAGACGATAGTTGGGACGGGCCGCAATCTGCGCCCCGGCGATCGCGGCGATCTCCGGAGCCCAAAACGCGGGCACGGTGTCGTCCGGGAGTTCGACGACGTTGAGACGCGCGGACTCAGGCTGCCCGAAGATCCCGCTGAAGAACTCGAATTCCCTGGAGGCGGTTGACGCATAGTCCGGTCCGCTTTGCTTGTGGGCGTCGGTGAGATACAGAAGCACGTTTGTGGACCCGGCGAGAGCCACGGGCGCGTTGAATTTACCGGCAATGATCGTGCCGGGAAAGCCGGGCTTGTTCCAAACAAAATCATATTGTTCCAATGACTTGCCCGCGGCGGCGACTTCGCGCGCCCCCCCCGTGCTGCCGCTTCCAACAACGCGGTAGCCCTCCGGGACCCGCACATGCATCTCCGCGGTGAACCGGTCCGTTTGGTAGCCAACCATGGGAAACCATCGGGCCGGGTAAAGAAGATAGGTGATGGGATCGCCGATCGACGCGAGTCTTAGCCCTTGCACGGGGCCCTCATCCCCCCCGCCGAGAACGCCACCATAAGAGAAGGTATAGGTTGCCTTGGTCCCCTTGGTCAGGGGGGTGGGTTCCGTGATGTTGATGGTGGAGTCGGGTCCGCGTTCCCCGGTTAACAGATGGTTTGCCGCGTCCGTGATCTTATCCACTTTGAGTGCATTGTGCAGCTCGAAAACCGCGGAGTCGACCGTGTCGGTTGCCGTAAAGGTGACGGCAGCCGTGGCCTTGATTGTGTGCGCGGCGGGGTCCAGTTCCGCGTTAATTACATAGCCCGTGACATTGATATTGGGTTTGCTCGCGGCATAAAGCCGCGCCGGCGGCAAAGCGAGCAGAGCGAGCCCCAGCAGGAGTAAGGAGAGTAGAGCCCGCAGCGGAGCAAAGCCGCACCGGCGGCTCGGCCGAGCCGCCTCCGCGGGTTCTTCCGCAGCCTGTTCAGCGCGTGTTCTCATCGACCTGCCTGTCAAGCGACTCGTCAAGTGATTCGTCATGGGAATGGGTGTTCTTCGACCGGGCGAATGGAAACCAATTGCGCCGGCTGCTCAAGCCGGTGCGATTGGGCAACGGACTCAAGTGCGATGCTGGCAGCGCGCTCGATAGCTGTCTGGTATTTTTCGTTGCGGTCGATTTTGAGCGAGCTCCGCACGCCTTGTAAATCTGATTGCATTGTTGCACGAGCCTGCGGGTTGATGAGCAGCGGCAGCAGGTATTGGACGACGTTGTCTGCCGTGAACTCGTGTTGGATGAGCTCCGGCACGATACGGCGGCCGGCGATTAGGTTGACCATGGCGACGTGGGGAACGCTGACCACCCGCTTGGCGATTGCATAGGTCAGCGACGAGACGCGATACACCACGATAAACGGATTGCCGATAAGCGCTGCCTCGACCGTCGCCGTGCCGCTCGCAACTACGCTCGCCCGCGCATGGTAAAGCGCCGCCCGGGCATCGCTTACCAGCCGCACCTCAGCGTTCAAGCCTGGACTTTGGGCCAGGCTTCGGTCGACCATCGCACGCACCTCCGGCGCTTGTAAAGTGGGCGCTACCGGCAGGAGATACTCATATGCAGGACCCAGAAGCTGAGCGGCATGGAGCATCGGCGGCAGATTGGCCTTGAGCTCTCTTTTACGGCTGCCGGGAAGCAGTGCTATCCAGGTTTTGGACGCATCCAGCGAGTTTTCGCGAGCAAAGGCCTCCCGGGAGACGGCCGGCAGCTCGAGATCGGCCAGCGGATGGCCGACGAAGTCGGCAGCGACGCCGCGGCTGCGATAAAACGGCTCCTCGAAAGGAAAAATCACCAGCATCCGCGTCACGTAGCGCGCCACTCGTCGAATGCGCCGTTTCTTCCACGCCCACAACTGGGGACTGACGAAATAAACGACCGGTATGTGCAGACGATGCAATTCACCGGCAAGACGCAGGTTGACGTCAGGGAAATCGATGAGGATGGCGACATCCGGTCTTTCCCGGCGCAGGCTGGTCTTGAGCTTGCGGTATTCGGCATAAATATGCGGCATATGCCGGACGACTTCCGTAATACCCATGACCGCGACATCTTCAGCGCGCACGGTCCGGCGAAGCCCGAGCCGCTCCATCCGCGCCCCGCCCAGGCCGAAGAACTCTGCGTGAGGCGCCATCTGGCGCAGCGCGGCAATCAGCAGGGCGCCGTAGTGTTCACCGCTGGCCTCTCCGGCGGAGAGAAAAATCTTCGGGCTTGCCATCGCTCTCCCCCCAATTGCGTCCCGTCGCTGCCGTCCTAATCGCGTTACCAGGCCCTCAGTCGGTTCCGAGCGCCAGGCTTTCGTCGAGCTCTACGTTCGTCTGTGACCGGAGCTGCCCGATTTCCTGGTCCTTGTACTGGAGTTGGTAGAGCTTCCAGTACAGGCCGCGTTGCCCGAGGAGCTCCTGATGAGTGCCCATTTCGCGCAATTGTCCCTTGTGCATCACAAGGATCTGGTCTGCCTGTTGTACCGTCGAAAGCCGATGCGCGATGACGACCGAGGTGCGTCCTTCGACCATCCGGTCCAGGGCGGAGCGCACCCGCATCTCCGTCTCCGTGTCGACGCTCGAAGTCGCTTCGTCGAGAACCAGGATGCGGGGATCGTGCGCCAGCGCGCGGGCAAAGTTGATGAGCTGCTTCTGCCCGGTGGAAAGACTGTTGCCTCTCTCGCGCACGGGTTCGTCGAAGCCCTGGGGCAAAGAGCGGATAAAGTCGCCGACGTTGACCTCATCGGCCGCGCGTTCCATGCGCCCATCCGTGATCCAGTCCGAACCGAGGCGAATGTTCGCGGCAATCGTTCCGCTGAACAGGAAAGGATCTTGCAGCACCACACCAAAATTCCTGCGCAGATCGGCAATGGCCTGTTCGCGCACGTCCACGCCGTTTACCAGGATACTGCCCCGCTGGATGTCATAGAAGCGCATCATTAGGCTGATGATGGTCGTCTTTCCAGCGCCGGTGTGGCCCACGATCGCCGCCGTTTCATCGGGCTCAATCACAAACGAAACGTCTTTGAGGATCCACTCGACGCCGGTTGAGGCGGCGGCGATCTCGTCTGCGCTCACGGCGGTTTCAATGCGCTTGAGTTGCTCGGGGGCGAGCGCCTGGTAGGCGAACCAGACGTTGCGGAACTCGACCCGGCCGGAACGGTCGCCCGCGACCGGTTCATCGGGCCCAAGCACCTCGGCCGGCGTATCCAGCAGCTTGAAGACTCGCTCGCAGGCGGCCATTGCGGACTGCAGAATGTTGTACTTCTCACTCAGATCCTGGATCGGGCGGAAGAAGCGCTGCGAGTACTGAATGAAGGCCGCAAGCACTCCCAAGCTGACTGTGTTCGCGAGCACGCCCCCGCCCCCCACCCAGATCATCAGAGCGATGGCCACCGAGCTGAACAACTCGACCGCCGGGTAGTAGAGCGCGTAGGCCAGAATCGCATCTTTGTAGGCCACCATGTGTTGCATGTTGACCGCTTCAAACTCCTTGTACGAGCGCTCCTCGCGGTTGAAGAGTTGGACCACGCTCATTCCGCTCACATGCTCTTGGGTGTAGGAATTGATACGCGCAATGGCGGTCCGGATCCGGCGGTAAGAGTCGCGCACGTGCTTGCGAAACACCCGAGTGATCGCAAAAATGAACGGCAGTACGGAAAAAGCGATCAGCGCCAGCCACCAATTCATCCGCAGCATGATGATCACGATGAAGGCGAGAACGAATACGTCTTCAAAGATGGCAAAGACGCCCGAGGTGAACATCTCATTCAACGCGTCTACATCGCTGGTGAGCCGGGTGACCAGCCGTCCCACCGGGTTCGAGTCGAAAAAACTCACATGCATGCTCTGAATGTGCCGGAAGATCTGGCGGCGCATGTCGAACATGACCTTCTGCCCTGTCCACTGCATCAGGTAGGTCTGCACAAATTCGAGCATGTAGCTCAACAGAAGCGAGCCCAGGTAGAGGGCGGCGATCTCCGTGATGCCCACCACTGGATTGGCGCTCAGCCAGCGAGTCAGCCGGGAGGGAAGCAAGGCCGGCCGGGAGGTCATGTAGCGGTCGATTGCGACCTCGGTCAGATAGGGAGGCAGCACATCGCTGCCTGCCTTGAACAGAATGGCGGCGATTGAAATCGCCGACTGCCACTTGTAGGGCCGAAGGTACGTGAGGAGCCTGCGCATCAGACGTCCGTCGTAAGCCTTGCCGACGATATCGTCTTCCTGGTGCCCGGCTTTTTGCTTGTTGTCGCTACTCTGATCGGCCATGAGGATCCACTTCGTATTTTACTTGGGTAGACCTGTTATGAACTCATGAGCCGGCAGCATGGCTGCCAAAACGGCGACTCACAAGAAAGGGTGACAGAATAAAGGCAATAGAGACCGGGTCCGCGGTCGCTTGAGCCTTTTTGTCCCTTTTGTTATGGATTCGTTGGGAATTTACATCTCGGTGCCCTTTTGCCGCTCCAAGTGCACGTATTGCAACTTCGCCTCCCGCGTCTATCCGGCAGCGCTTCATCCGCGGTACGTCGCGCGTCTCTGTGCGGAGATACGGGGAGCGGCCGAGCGCACCGCCAAGTGGGGCGTGGAGATACCGCGGCGCGTCGAGAGTGTCTACCTGGGCGGAGGCACGCCCACCCTGCTTTCCCCGGAGTTGTGGCGGGAACTTTGGATGGCGCTTCGTCAGGAATTTGATATCGCGAAAACCGCCGAGATCACTCTTGAGTGCGCTCCCGGGCAACTGGACGATTCTATGCTCGACGCTGTCGTTCAGTGTGGCGTCAACCGGATCAGCTTTGGCGTCCAGTCCTTCATTGATCGCGAAGCGGCGGTGAGCGGGCGGCTCCATACGCGGGAGGTTGCTCTGCGCGATCTAGCGCGGGCGCGGTTCGCCGGCATCGAGCGGGTCAGCATTGACCTGATTGCCGGCTTGCCTGGCCAGACGATGGATAGTTGGCGGCAGTCGCTCGAAACGCTCCTCGGCACAGGAGCGGGGCATGCCAGCGTCTATATGCTCGAAGTGGATGAGGAGTCGCGGCTGGGGCGCGAACTGCTTACCGGCGGCGGCCGCTATCACGCCGCAGCGGTGCCCACCGAGGAGCTGACCGCCGATCTCTATGAGGTCGCGATCGCCTGCTTGGCGGAGCGCGGGTTGCATCAGTACGAGATCTCGAACTTTGCCCGGCCGGGACAAGAGTCGCGGCACAACCTGAGGTATTGGAAGCGGCAGCCCTATCTGGGATTTGGATTGGACGCGCACTCCCTCTTGCGCACGCCGGCCGGCTCCGCGCTGCGCTTTGAAACCACCGCTGTTTTCGATGAATATGTTGGCGTGACGGCGGCTCCGATCGTTGCCCGCGAGTTGAGCCCGGTCGAGGAATTGGAAGAAGCCTGGTTTCTAGGTTTGCGGCTGCGTGAGGGCGTTCAATGGAGCGCGCTCCAGGCTGAATTTCAAGCGGCTCCCGAGAAGGATGGCGTGCTGGCCGCCCACGCCATTGTCGAGGAGTTATGCGGGCTCGAGCTGGTCTCGAACCAGGGCGGAGCCGTCCGCTTGACGCCGCGCGGTGTGCTCTTTTCAAACGAGGTCTTCGCCCGATTCCTTACATAAAGCTCCTTACACAACTTTGTCATCCACCCCAACCCGGTCATTCTTACGCCGACCCTAAGCCCGGAAAAACGGGGAGCCCTCGACGATCGGTGCCTTTCGAGGATTTATACTGTGAGGATGACAAAGTATTCGATTGTCGTCCCCTTTCATAACGAGGAAGAAAACGTGACTGCGCTCTATGACCGCCTGAAGGCGGTAATGGAGCAGATTGGCGATAGCTTCGAGCTCGTTTTTGTGGACGACGGATCGAGCGATCGCACCTACAAGTTGCTCGAGGAGATCGCGGCCGTCGACAGCCGCGTTTTGGTCGTCAAACTGCGGCGCAACTTCGGTCAGACCTCGGCGCTCGCCGCCGGCTTCGATCACTCCCAGGGCGACTACATCTTCGCGATGGACGGCGATCTGCAGCACGACCCGTCGGAGATCCCCGATT
Organism: uncultured Acidobacteriaceae bacterium; assembly: GCA_963746665.1. Classification (GTDB taxonomy): domain Bacteria; phylum Acidobacteriota; class Terriglobia; order Terriglobales; family Acidobacteriaceae; genus PALSA-350. The sequence goes on from CAVVBW010000006.1 coordinate 245,773, forward strand.
TCGTGGCGAAACTTGAGGAAGGCTATGACGTAGTCAGCGGATGGCGCAAGGAGCGCATCGACAACTTCGTCATGCGCCGGGTTCCTTCACGTTGCGCCAATTGGTTGATGGCTAAATTCTCCGGCGTCGACATCCATGACTTTGGCACGACCTTCAAAGCTTACCGCCGCGAGGTGATCCACAACATTCCGCTTTACGGCGAAATGCATCGCTTTATTCCCGCGCTGGCCTCCTGGTATGGCGCGAGCATCTGCGAGATTCCCATCAAGAACACGCACCGGCAGCGCGGCAAATCGCACTACGGCATCTCGCGCACCTTCCGCGTATTCTTCGATCTGCTGACCATTCGCTTTTTGTTGAAATACATGTCGCGTCCGCTCCACTTTTTTGGCACACTTGGCGCGCTCAGCATCTTCCTGGGCGGCGCGATGTCCGTCCTGCTGGCAGCCCTCAAGATCTTTACCCATCAAGCTGTCATGGACCAGCACGGTCCTCTCTTCGTAATCGCCGGCATCTTCATCCTCGCCGGCATTCAGATGCTGGCCATTGGATTGCTCGGCGAACTGCAGGTGCGGCACTATCACACTTCCGCGCATCGTTCCCCGTATGCCATCGACCGGCTGGTTCGTCTACGCTCACCGGAAGAGCCGAGCATGCTCCACGAAGGGTGAAGGGTGTATCGACATATAGGAATGGCTGGCGTTGCGAGAGAAATCCAGCCGGACGAAGCGGAGGCCGCAGGCTGTGGCGGGTCCACTGTCAAGGCCGACAATGAAGTCTGGCCGGGTTTTCACCGCAACCCTTCGGGACGGGGCCATTTTCCCTCATTTCTTCTCTTCGTCGTTCGTCGCTAAGATACGCTCAGTATCTGTCGCTCCTCACTCCTCGAACTGAGAAAAAATGGCTCCCGTCGCCGGCCGTCCCTATATGTCGATACACCCCGAGCCTCTCGGTCCTCACCGGCAATCTCCTCGGCCCGAAGACTTCCTTGCGGCGGCTGGCGGCTTTTTGTTCGCTTCATGCTTCAAGCAGTGTGTCTGGACAGTGTCTCGAGAGTGTCTCTAAGGAGCGTGGGAGATGGAGCAAGCGGAGCGGTTCGACGCGGTTGTCGTCGGTTCGGGGCAGGGAGGCAACCCGCTGGCGGCGGCCCTTGCCGGCGCAGGGCGCAAAACTGCGCTGATTGAACGGCGCGATGTTGGGGGAACCTGCATCAATACGGGCTGCACCCCAACCAAAACGATGGTTGCGAGCGCGCGTGTCGCATATCTGGCGCGGCGGGCGGGGGACTATGGCGTTAAGATTGGCCGAATCGCGGCAGATATGGCCCGTGTTCGCGAGCGAAAGCGCTCGGTCGTAGCCAGCTTTCGCAGCGGCAGCGAGAAGCGGCTTGAGAAGGCGCAAGTCGAGCTGATGCGAGGCGAGGCATCCTTTACCGGCCCGCGCGAGATGCATATCACTCTTTTGGATGGCGGGGAGCGGCGGCTCGAGGCGCCCTGGATCTTTCTCGACACGGGCACACGAAATCTAGTGCCCAAAATCGAGGGTCTCGAGAGCGTGCCTCATCTGGACAATGAGAGCATTATGGAGCTCGACCACCTTCCCGAGCATTTGCTGGTCCTTGGCGGAGGGTACATCGGCCTTGAATTTGCGCAGATGTTCCGGCGCTTTGGCAGCCGGGTCACGATCGTCCAGCAAGGTCCGCGGCTTCTGCCGCGAGAAGACGACGACATTGCCGAAGAGGTACTCGGAATTTTGCGCGAGGACGGCATCACCGTCATGCTCGACGCGAATACGGAGAAGGCAAGCAGGAGGCAAGGGAAGAAGTCACGTGCTGCCGTCGCGCTTATGGTGCGCACTGCGGGCAAGGTCGAGACGGTCGAAGGTTCCGACCTTCTGCTGGCGGCCGGACGCACGCCCAACGTGGAGGCTTTGAATCTTGCCGCGGCTGGCGTCGCGACGAACGAGCATGGTTATATCTGCGTGAATGAGCGACTTGAAACCTCCGCCTCGGGAGTCTATGCTCTGGGCGATGTAAACGGAGGACCCGCGTTCACCCACATCTCATATGACGACTACCGGATCGTGAAGGCAAATCTGCTCGAAGGCGGCTACAGAACCGTTCATGACCGGCAGCTTCCGTACACCCTGTACACGGATCCCCAGCTCGGCCGCATTGGAATGACGGAGAAGCAAGCTCAGGAGGCGGGCATCCCGATTCGTGTCGCCAAGATGCCGATGACATCCGTGGCCCGGGCCATCGAAACAGATGAAACCCGTGGCCTGATGAAGGTGATCGTGAATGCCGGGAGCGACGAGATCGTGGGGGCGGCCATCCTGGGCATTGAGGGAGGCGAAATCATGTCTGTCTTCGAGGTCGCGATGATGGGCAAGCTCAAGTACACGGCTCTCCGCGATGCTGTTTTTGCTCATCCGACATTGGCCGAGTCGCTGAACAACCTCTTCTTCCACTTCGCCGATGAAGACAAATAACCCTCGCGCCGGAAAAGAGGGGATTCAGGCAAGTTGCGGATGCCCAGCGCTGAGGTTCGCTGGGAATACCACACGCATTTGCGACATAAGATATTACTGATCATCGAGAGTTGGCCATGTGCCTGTATCCCAAGGTTACCAACCCAAATATTGGACATATCTAGGGCTATGCGGATTGGGAAACCGTTTCGCGCTTTCCATTTTCTCTTCGCACGGCTGCTGGGATGACTCTTAAAAACGATATATCTGCAGGTCTGTTGCTGGAAACCTTCGCTTGAGTTACATTGGCTGCAAATCTGCCGGGTAATCCGGCACGAATCAAGCCACGCAGGCCGACATTTCCAACCTCCTGCGGCCGAGTATTCCGGGGTGGGTCACCAATTTAGCTCCGAAGGCTAAATTGAACCTGGTTTAGGGGGTTGACGGGATTCAGGAATATCGGATGATCACAAGCGGCTCCGATGCGGAATACGGCATGACGATGGGCAGCCAATGCCGTACGTCCCCCGCGCATTTTCCATACAGCCAGCGGGCTTTATCGGAACCGAAGGGCAGAACCTCAGGACTATGAAATGCGAAAAATACTGCTCAGAAGCCTTTCCCCGGGGAGAGAGAAAGGGGGGTAGAAGGAAGATGAAAAAAGCATTCATGACCATTCTCGTTTTACTGTTCGCATTTGCAATCTCCAGCGAGATTCAGGTGCGGTCACAGGAAGGATCGACGCCCAAGGTTTTTGGCCCGTCGGATTATGTCACGACCGCCGACGTCAAGGCTGCGGAGAAGGCTGGCTTGGCGGCCCAGGCGGCCCGTGGCGGTAAAGGTAGTGGAGTCTTCGATTCGGTCATTAAAAGGGACGATGAGGGTTCCTATATTGTCGCCGTCGCTTATCTGCACCGGAATAAGCCTGAGGTCACGGCTCTCACCCACCCCCAGGTTACCGAGATATACCAAATGCTGACGGGCTCTGGGGATCTCAGGACCGGAGGCTCGCTCGTCAACACAAAACCTTCCGATCTCACCAAAGAAGGTGCCGGCCCAAGCCTGAGCGGCACTCAACAAGGCGGGACGGTTCACCACATCGGGCCGGGGGAATCGGTGATCATCCTGCCCGGAGTTCCTCATATGTTCACCAAGCTGGATTCGCCCGTCACTTATCTGGTCACTCGTATCGAAGCGAAGAATCAATAGTGAACCAGGGTTGGCGTTGTAGTGGCAGCGTGGTTTAGATCTCGGGCGGCCGATGCAGAACGGCCATGTGGAGAGCTTCCACGGGCGACTGCGGGACGAATGCCTGAACGCGCACTGGTTCCGCACCCTGAACGATGTGCGGGTTACACTGGCAGGCTGGCGGCAGGAGTATAACTGCGAACGGCCGCATAGTTCGCTGGGCTATCGCACGCCGGATGAGTTCCGGCGGGCAACAACAGGCTATGCAGATGTGGAAACCGCTGCGCGCTTCCCACATCCGCACAGCCTCGGTGGCGACGAGACGATCTCGACGCCAAACCTGAACCGAGAATCTCCAGTTATGAATGGCTGAGATTTCGGGGGCACGTCATTCTGCCTGGGAATGCCCGAAACCGACAGAGTTTGTTCTGTATGCCAGTACTGGGAAAACATCGGATGGAGAGTGAACGTATCGTTCACAAAGCTCCTGAACAAAATCCGTTCGAAGAATCACATGGGAGTCCTGAGACGGTTTTTGTTGCCTTCGCGGAGGAGGATCGCGGGCGGGGAGTCGTGGTTGGGGACGGTGCTACCTCGACTTCGGTTTCCGTTCCGCCGTATGCTTTGTTTTAGCTTTCGGTTCCGGCTTGACCTTCAGTAGATCCCGCGCTGCTTTCTTGAAACGCTTCAAAACATGTCTCTCGTCGAGGATATCAATAAAGCAATCTGAGTCTTCAGTTACAGCCCAAACCGCGGCGCCGTGCAGATCTCAACACTATGTATCGAACCGCTCGCCGCGCCACAGCAGTGGACATACACTGAACAACCCGCGCGCGGAGAACTGATGCGCACGATTGATTTCACGGTCCCGTGTAATCTTGTTGCTGATAGGGTCGGGAGGCCATGCCAGTGAATTTGAATTTCTGAACGCGCCTGGAACCGGTCGCTTCTTCGGCATAAATGTTCCCTTTCGAATCGACGGCGACGCCGTGCAGATTATGGAATTGCCCGACCCATCGGCCCTGCCGCCCGAACGATCCCAGAATTTGATCGTTGTCCTTCCGTAGTATCCACACATGCGCGTCGCTCGAATCCGCCACGTAGATAAACCTCTCATCCGGCGAGAATGCGATATCAGCGACGGTTCCTAAGCCCCGCGATTGCTTGTTGAGGATCACTTCCTTTACGAAAGTCCCATCTTTTTTGAATACCTGGAAACGGTCATTATTTCGATCGCACACATAGAATTCGCCTTCTTTCGTTTCGCGAATGCAGTGAACCGACCCCGCGCTGCTGAATTGTTTCTGCGGAGGCTGCGACGGATCGTACTTGATTTGAGGGGCATCCTCGGGCTGCTCACCATAAGCACCCCACATACGTTTAAAGGCTCCCGTGTCTGCGTCCCACACGATCACACGTCGGCCGTGGTGGCCATCGGCTACAAACACCTCGTTCGTCGTCGGATCGACCGCTGTCATCGCCGGCTGATCCATATTGGTTGTATCCCGGTTGCCCTTGCTCTGGCCCTGATGGCCAATCTGCAGAAGGAACTTCCCATCACGCGTGAACTTAAGAATCTGCGCCGCGCCCGCAGTGTCCGCGGCCGTAACCCACACGTTACCTTTATAGTCTAGGTAGATACCGTGCATGCGTGGGGGCCACTCATAAGCAGGATCTGGACCACCCCACCCCTGGACCACGTTTCCTTCTGGGTCGAACTCTAGGACCGGTGGCGCAGGTATGCAGCAGTCTCCCGCAGAAGGATCCAATGAGGCTCCTTTCTCCTGAGCGTCGAGATCCCCCGGTCGGTCGGCGACCCAGATGTGATCCTTCGAATCAGCAAAGACGCCCGATGCATCACCCATCTGCCAATTGTGCGGCAGCGGCTTTGGCCAGAAGGGATCGACCTGGAAAGTGGGCACGCTATCCGGCGTTGTTGACTTCTGGGCGATGATCGTCTTGCCGTCCCCTGCGGAAAGCTGCGCGCCCAGAATTCCAACCCACACCGCGCAACTCACCACGGCACCAACTATGAAAACTAACCTCGTCGACTTGATATCCATTGCGTTTCCTTTGTTTGCTCGGCGTTGTGAACGCATATCAACCGGAATTTCCAATTCAAACTGCCTGGTGAAACCGCTTATACACCCAAAGGTCTTTTGAGTAAATCAAGTTGTTTGTTCGTGTCGTTAGCACATGATATGTCGCTTGATTAGCACATGAAGCGTCCGCTGGGGAGGGGTGCGATTTGAGATACACAGCGGGGCCGGAGGAGCGGCCATGGCTGTATATCCAGCAAGTGCACGGGAGCGGGCGATGAAGGCACAAGAAGTGATTTTACGGGCTCTGAGCAAACAGATCACGTTCTGGCAGGCGGCTAAGATTCTGCGCATCAGTCCGCGGCATCTGCGACGGCTGTACGCGCAGTACCGTTTTCAGGGCTTCGACGGGCTGTACGATCGGCGGCGGGGACGGCCGAGTCCGAAACGGGTTCCGCTGGCGGTGAACGTGAATGCCGGGAGCGAAGAGATCGTGGGTGCGGCCATCCTGGGCCTCGAGGGAGGCGAAATCATGTCTGTCGTCGAGGTCGCGATGATGGGCAAGCTCAAGTACACGGCTCTCCGTGATGCTGTTTTTGCTCATCCGACATTGGCCGAGTCGCTGAACAACCTCTTCTTCCACTTCGCCGATGAGAAGAATTAGCCCTTCATCTTTCCATTCCCTGCTCCGCCCCCCCATTGCGCAATATGAAGCCTTGACACCGTCGAGGGACGCGGGTAGCGTTGTTGGCCTCTTGTTTCTCGCTTTTGGGATGAGCGCGAGTTTCAGGGGAAATGTACGCATGGAGAAATCCCGGTTCGGTACATTAGTGGTCGGAGGACCATGGTGGATCCCAGGCGAAGGTCCCCCACCGAAATGGTGGCTGCATCCATCGATGGCGGGGAGACATACCACCTGAGCAAGGGCGATATTATTACGATTCCGGCAAAGACGCCGCACTGGTTCAAGGAAGTGCCGACAGGTACGGTTGCTTATTATGCTGTGAACACTGAGAGTCAATAGAGATATTCGAGTGAGCTGATGCCTTTGGCTAATCCAGGGAAATCGGTGTTTCCAGTTAGCGGCTGAGTTATCTCGCCGCGATAGCGAGAGCTACGCGGAAGGGGAAGTTCTGTTTGCTTTCTATATCTGTATAGCGCATTCCCTCTAAGAATTCCGTAGGCCTCTGTCGCTCCGCCTAGCTATGTGTGTGAGCACATCCCCTAACATCCCTGATACCTCTGTCCCTGTTCGTCTTACAACCACCGCATCAAGAGGCCCACCAGGACAGTATTTGGACCCCACAAAAAATCGACTATTACTTATTGACACAGGCCCACGTGCGGAGTATCACGGTTCGCTGCGAAACACATGTCGCCGAAGTATGAGCGAATGTAATTCTTTCGAGGGGAGTGGGTACGGTTGCTTATTATGCTGTGAACACTGAGAGTCAATAGAGATATTCGAGTGAGCTGATGCCTTTGACTAATCCAGGGAGATCGGTGTTTCCAGTTAGCGGCTGAGTTATCTCGCCGCGATAGCGAGAGCTACGCGGAAGGGGAAGTTCTGTTTGCTTTTTATCTGCATAGCGCATTCCCTCTAAGAATTCCGTAGGCCTCTGTCGCTCCGCCGAGCTATGTGTGTGAGCACATCCCCTAATATCCCTGTCACTTTTCGGATTACAGCCGCCCCATCAAGAGCCCGCCGCGATAGCAATTGGGATAGTAATTGACCCAACAAAAAAAGAAATATTACCTCTTGACACGCCTACAAGTGTGGAGTAACACGGTGAACCACGTTGGCAAGAGGCTGAGGGACTGAAGTATTTCGAGGGGGCGGTGAAAATTATGAAACGAATAATCGCATGCTTCGTTGCATTGTTATTGGGTGGGTCGATGATGCTGGCGCAGTTGACCACGGCAACGGTTCTCGGAGTAGCCAAGGATCCTAGCGGAGCCGTTGTGCCAGGGGCAAAGGTCACCGCGCGCGATACGGATACCGGTGTATCCCGGACTGGGGTGACGGGAACGGATGGAACTTACCGGATGGATGCGTTGCCGGTGGGCAACTATCAGATTACGGTGGAAGCGACCGGGTTTCAGACGGAGGTGCAGACCGGACTGACCCTCACGGTAGGTCAGGAGGCTGTTATCAATTTCGCGCTGCAAGTTGGGCAAGCGACACAGACAGTCTCGGTGACGGGCCAAGCTGAAATAGTGAGTACGACGACGAGTTCCTTAAGCACGGTGGTTGCCCCGCAAACCATTGCCGACCTGCCGCTCAACGGCCGCAACTACAATAGCTTGACCCTGCTTCAGCCGGGAATCACACAATCTAGCACTACCGGCTCGACCGCTGTCGGATGGGCAGGCATACAGTACAGCAGCAACGGAGCGGGCCTCCGCGCCAACAACTACCTGCTGGATGGCGGCCCCCAACTCAATGGGTACAATCTGAACGCGGCATCGTCCACCGGCTCAACGTTGGGAGTGGACGGGATTCAGGAATACCGCGTCATCACGACCGGCTTCGACGCGGAATACGGCGAGCACATGGGCAGCCAGATGCTCATTGTGAGCAAAGGCGGGACCAACCAGTTTCACGGCGACGCCTTCGAGTATTTTCGCAATAGCTCGCTCGACGCGCGGAATGCTTTCGATCTGCTGCCTTCCAAGCTCCCCAGCGGCGTTCGCCTGCCGCCCTTTCGCAGGAACGACTTTGGCGGATCGCTGGGCGGGCCGATCCAGAAGGATAAGATGTTTTTCTTCGGGGTCTATGAGGGACTGAGGGCGGTGCTGGGAACCACCAACACCGACATCACTCTGGCGCCCGCATGCATCGGCCCGGCGGGCGCGACGATCACGCAGGCGGAATGTCCGCAACTTAACGGCGCGTCGGCCAAGATTGCGCCGCAGATGGCGGGCCTGCTGGCTCTCTACCCGGCTCCCAATCTTCCGAACAACGAGTACGGTTTCGTCTTCGACCAGAACACGACCGAGAACTACACGCAGCTTCGCCTCGACCGCACGATTTCGAGCAGCGATAGCGCATTTGCCCGTTACACCTTCGACAAGGCGTATATACCGTATGCCTATCAGTTTAATTATTCTTACGCAGGCTTTTCCAGCTTGAGTCAATTCGGCACCATAGGGTGGAACCACATCTTCAACCCAAACCTGCTGAACACGGCGCGGGTCTCTTATGGCCGGACCTTTGTAGGGAACTCTAGCATCCTGATCAATCCTCTCCTTGGAGAACCAGGCTACGTAACGGTGCCAGGCGATCAGCTGGGATCGGCAGGCCCCGGGACTGTGACCGCTATGGGAACCGACACGGTCGCCCCCAGGTCGATTGCTCAAAATCTCTTCACCGGGGGCGACGATATCAACCTTAACCGGGGCCATCATTCGTTCAAATTTGGCGCCCTCGTCAATTTCTATACGGACGACGTCACCGAGCACGGCTATGACAAAGGCGTTGCATCGTTTTCCGGCCTCGTAAATTTTTATGAAGCCTTCGAGTCAAGCTACGAGGGCTTCGCACCAGGTGGCTCTTTCTCCAAGCCATACCGATTCAACCAGTATGGATTCTACGGCCAGGATGCCTGGCGGGTCACGCCGCGGCTGACCCTCAACCTGGGGATGCGCTATGAGCCGACCTCGACGGTGTCGGCAAGCAATGGAAAGTCCTCTGCTATACGCAACATAGCGACCGACACATCTTTCACGGTTGGACCGCTGTTCAGGAATCCGAGCCTCAGGAACTGGAGTCCCCGGGTGGGATTTGCCTGGGATGTTTTTGGCAATGGGAAGACCGCCTTCCGAGGTGGCTGGGACATGCTCTACGACACCGACTGGGCCGGCTCCGCGATGACGCTGTCCGCCGAGTCCAATGTGCCGTTCTCCTATCCCTTCACCGCGGTCAACACAACGTACACTCTACCGTACGTGACCCCGGTTCCAGGCACTTTCCCCCCAGCGGCGAAAGGGTTTGTCTGGGCGGAGAACAACCCCCATCTGATGACGGCCAATCTGACGGTCGAGCAGCAGTTGCCGGGCCAAATGGCGCTAACTGTATCCTACGTGGGGTCGCGCGGTTGGAACCTCTTCCAGGGGAAAGAGTACAACCCGGAAGTCCCTACGGGCGTTCCCTTGGCCAACGGAGGCACGGAGTGCGTTCCGGCGCCCCCGGGCTCGACGCCCAATCTGGCAAATCAATACGACGGATCGGCGACCTCCTGCTACCTGCTTAACTCCCCGCGATTCAATCCGGCTTTTAATTCCCTCACGCTTGACCCAACCTCAGGGAATGCTGTCTACAATGGCGTACAAATAAACCTGGCGGAGCGCTTGAGCCACGGCTTCCAGTTTCAAGGCTCCTACACCTTCTCAAGGCTCATCGATGACCAGCAAGGCGAAGGCGATTCGGACGGTTGGGATACCTTTGAGGAGCCGCTTCACTATGAATCGGAGCGCGGGCCGGCCGATTTCAACGCGGAGAATGTTTTCCACTGGAATGGTATCTATCATTTGCCCAATTTCACCGGATCCAATGGCCTTGTGGGCAAACTTTCAAATGGGTGGTGGCTGAGCGGCATCGTGTCGATCCAGTCGGGACGCCCATTTGAAGCGGTGATTTCCGGGGACTCTGCCCGTACAGACGACGGGGAAATAACCACGATTGGCGCGAGCACGGATACACCGGATCTTGTCCCGGGCTTTAACCACTACAATATGACGCATGGTGTCACCAAGGGTTGCGGCACTGGGCTTACGCGGCAGGCGGGGGGCTCCGCCATCGCGGCAGGCACTCCGCTCCACAGCAGAACTCTGTTTTACGATCCGTGCGCGTTCAGCGTTCAGCCCGCGGGATTTGTCGGGACCGAACCGCGGAACATCATGACCGGCCCCGGTTATGACGATCTGGATACCTCGATCGTGAAGGATACGCCGGCGGGATTTCTGGGAGAGGGCGGACAGATAGAGTTCCGGGCGGAGTTCTTCAATTTCTTCAATCATCCGAACTTCGGTCTTCCGGGCACTACGGCTGTGTCAGCTAGCTGTAACAACTCGCCCCTTGCTTGTACGACGGCCACGCAGAACCCGGTGTCATCAGGGGCACTCATTACGGCCACGAATGGAACCTCGCGGCAAATCCAGTTCGCGCTGAAGATACTTTTCTAAGAGGTATGCGCTCGATCGGATCGCCAGGGCGGTGCTTGACGCTATAATTTCTCGCAGCTGAAAATTAGTAATTGGTTAATTCGGGGAGGGCTTGCCGGCAATCGAGGCAATCCCTCCCTTTTAACGTAGAGGAGCGTTTCCCTAAAATGCCATTCCATCGGTGGGGTTTGAGAAGCCTGGCGTTTGCGGTCGTCTTCGCCACTTGTGGTTTGGCTCTGGGCCAGGGCCAGCAGCAGGGCCAGCAGGAGGTGGTGCTACCTTTATCGCCTCTAGAGCCCTTTCATGACTACGCGCAAGGCATTTTGGGATTCGAAGGATGGTATCCAAACGAGGACGGAACTATCATCTTCTGATGGGCTACTTTGATCCCAATTTAGACCAAACACATTGCGGCCGGTCCTGACAATCGGATCGAACCGGGCGATCCAGACCAGGGCCAGCCGACGCATTTTCTCCCGGGCCGGCAGTGGGGTCTGTTTACCATTACGATATCGCGGGGCCCTCGGTGATAAACGGCTAACTTGGACTATTAACTCGAGCGGAAAGAAGGACACTCTGCCTGGCTATCGGCTTGAGCCTTTGGAGGATGCGGACCACAATGCCTCTTTCTTTTCTTTCGTTTTCCGAAGGTGGTCCGTTTGTGAATGGTCCGAAGGCTCAGTGTTTTGCGCGCGAGGTCGCGATGATGGGCAAGCTCAAGTACACGGCTCTCCGCGATGCTGTTTTTGCTCATCCGACATTGGCTGAGTCGCTGAACAACCTCTTCTTCCACTTCACCGACGAGAAGAATTAGCCCTTCATCTTTCCATTCCCCGCTGCCCGCATTGCGCGATACGCCTTGACACCGTCAAGGGGACGCGGGTAGATTGGCTGCCTATCTTTTGTCGCCCTTAAGGTGAGCGCCAGTTTCAGGGAAATGTATGCATGGAAATATCCCGGTTCGGCATTCAGGAGGCATGGTCATGTTCAAGCCGAATGAAGGTAAGGAGAGCAAATTGAAATTGAAGCTTCTTATTCCGGTGCTGGTTTTGTTAGCCGTTGGTGTCTAGCCCATAGCGATCGTGCACTCGCTAGGGGCTGACATGCCTTCAGGTATCCACTACATCGACCATGACAAGGTTGCGGCCACAATGGCCAAGGGCGGATCGTTGGTGCACGACCCGGGACGGATCGTTTTGGCTCAACGCCGGAAAGCGGGGCCTGTTCAATATCACGACCTTACTAACCACGTCTTCATCATGGTCGACGGCGAGGCAACATTAGTGGTCGGAGGGACCATGGTTGACCCCAAGCGAACCTCCCCCACCGAAATGGAGGCTGCATCCATCGATGGCGGGGAGACATACCACTTGAGCAAGGGCGATGTTATTACGATTCCCGCAAAGACGCCGCACTGGTTCAAGGAAGTGCCGACAGGTACGGTTGCTTATTACGCTGTGAACACTGAGAGTCAATAGGGCGATTGAACATTCGAGTGAGCTGATGCCTTTGGCTAATCCAGGGAGATCGGTGTTTCCAGTTTCAGTTAGCGGCTGAGTTATCTCGCCGCGATAGCCACAGCGGCGTGGCAGGGAAAGTTCTGGCCCCTTTTTTATCTGCATAGCGCATTCCCTCTAGGAACTACGCTGGCATCGCATAGCTCCGCCGAGCTATGTGTGTGAGCACACCTCCTAACATCCCTAATATCTCAGTCACTTTTCGGATTAGAACCGCCGCATCTAGAGCCGATCACGATAGCAATTGGGATAGCAATTGGCCCCCGTAGAAGAAAATTAAATATTACTTATTGACAGACGCCCACGTGCGGAGTAAGAAGGTTCGCGTCTTGCCAAAGGCATGTCGCCGAAGTATGAGCAATGTAATTCTTTTCGAGGAGAGCCCTGAAAACTATGAAACGACTAATCGTTTGCTTTGTTGCTTTGTTATTGGGCGGGTCGATGATGCTGGCGCAGTTGACCACGGCAACGGTTCTCGGAGTAGCCAAGGATCCCAGCGGAGCCGTTGTGCCAGGCGCCAAGATCACCGCACGCGATACGGATACCGGTCAATCCCGGACTGGGGTGACGGGAACGGATGGAACTTACCGGATGGATGCGTTGCCGGTGGGCAACTATCAAATTACGGTGGAAGCGACCGGGTTTCAGACGGAGGTGCAGACCGGACTGACCCTCACGGTAGGTCAGGAGGCTGTTATCAATTTCGCGCTGCAAGTTGGGCAAGCGACACAGACAGTCTCGGTGACGGGCCAAGCTGAAATAGTGAGTACGACGACGAGTTCCTTAAGCACGGTGGTCGCCCCGCAAACCATTGCCGACCTGCCGCTCAACGGCCGCAACTACAATAGCTTGACCCTGCTTCAGCCGGGAATCACACAATCTAGCACTACCGGCTCGACCGCTGTCGGATGGGCAGGCATACAGTACAGCAGCAACGGAGCGGGCCTCCGCGCCAACAACTACCTGCTGGATGGCGGCCCCCAACTCAATGGGTACAATCTGAACGCGGCATCGTCCACCGGCTCAACGTTGGGAGTGGACGGGATTCAGGAATACCGCGTCATCACGACCGGCTTCGACGCGGAATACGGCGAGCACATGGGCAGCCAGATGCTCATTGTGAGCAAAGGCGGGACCAACCAGTTTCACGGCGACGCCTTCGAGTACCTGCGCAATAGCTCGCTCGACGCGCGGAATGCTTTCGATCTGCTGCCTTCCAAGCTCCCCAGCGGCGTTCGCCTGCCGCCCTTTCGCAGGAACGACTTTGGCGGATCGCTGGGCGGGCCGATCCAGAAGGATAAGATGTTTTTCTTCGGGGTCTATGAGGGACTGAGGGCGGTGCTGGGAACCACCAACACCGACATCACTCTGGCGCCCGCATGCATCGGCCCGGCGGGTGCGACGATCACGCAGGCGGAATGTCCGCAACTTAACGGCGCGTCGGCCAAGATTGCGCCGCAGATGGCGGGCATCCTGGCTCTGTACCCGGCTCCCAATCTTCCGAACAACGAGTATGGTTTCGTCTTCGACCAGAACACGGTCGAGAACTACACGCAGCTTCGCCTCGACCGCACGATTTCGAGCAGCGATAGTCTGTTTGTCCGTTACACCTTCGACAAGGCGTCTCTACCGTATGCCTATGCGTTTGATTATTCTTACGCAGGCTTTTCCAGCTTGAGTCAATTCGGCACCATAGGGGAGAACCACATCTTCAACCCAAACCTGCTGAACACGGCGCGGGTCTCTTATGGCCGGACCTTTGTAGGGAACTCTAGCATCCTGATCAATCCTCTCCTTGGAGAACCAGGCTACGTAACGGTGCCAGGCGATCAGCTGGGATCGGCAAACCCCGGAAGTGTGACCGCTATGGGAACCGACGACGTCGCTCCCAGGTCGATTGCTCAAAATCTCTTCACCGGGGGCGACGATATCAACCTTAACCGGGGCCATCATTCGTTCAAATTTGGCGCCCTCGTCAATTTCTATACGGACGACGTCACCGAGCACGGCTATGACAAAGGCGTTGCATCGTTTTCCGGCCTCGTAAATTTTTATGAAGCCTTCGAGTCAAGCTATGAGGGCTTCGCACCAGGTGGCTCTTTCTCCAAGCCATACCGATTCAACCAGTATGGATTCTACGGCCAGGATGCCTGGCGGGTCACGCCGCGGCTGACCCTCAACCTGGGGATGCGCTATGAGCCGACCTCGACGGTGTCGGCAAGCAATGGAAAGTCCTCTGCTATACGCAACATAGCGACCGACACATCTTTCACGGTTGGACCGCTGTTCAGGAATCCGAGCCTCAGGAACTGGAGTCCCCGGGTGGGATTTGCCTGGGATGTTTTTGGCAATGGGAAGACCGCCTTCCGAGGTGGCTGGGACATGCTCTACGACACCGACTGGGCCGGCTCCGCGATGACGCTGTCCGCCGAGTCCAATGTGCCGTTCTCCTATCCCTTCACCCAGGTCAACACAACGTACACTCTACCGTACGTGACCCCGACTATAGGCACTTTCCCCCCAGCAGCGAAAGGGTTTGTCTGGGCGGAGAACAACCCCCATCTGATGACGGCCAATCTGACGGTCGAGCAGCAGTTGCCGGGCCAAATGGCGCTAACTGTATCCTACGTGGGGTCGCGCGGTTGGAACCTCTTCCAGGGGAAAGAGTACAACCCGGAAGTCCCTACGGGCGTTCCCTTGGCCAACGGAGGCACGGAGTGCGTTCCGGCGCCCCCGGGCTCGACGCCCAATCTGGCAAATCAATACGACGGATCGGCGACCTCCTGCTACCTGCTTAACTCCCCGCGATTCAATCCGGCTTTTAATTCCCTCACGCTTGACCCAACCACAGGGAATGCTCTCTACAATGGCGTACAAGTAAACCTGGCGGAGCGCTTGAGCCACGGCTTCCAGTTTCAAGGCTCCTACACCTTCTCAAGGCTCATCGATGACCAGCAAGGCGAAGGCGATTCGGACGGTTGGGATACCTTTGAGGAGCCGCTTCACTATGAATCGGAGCGCGGGCCGGCCGATTTCAACGCGGAGAATGTTTTCCACTGGAATGGTATCTATCATTTGCCCAATTTCACTGGATCCAATGGCCTTGTGGGCAAACTTTCAAATGGGTGGTGGCTGAGCGGCATCGTGTCGATCCAGTCGGGACGCCCATTTGAAGCGGTGATTTCGGGGGACTCTGCCCGTACAGACGACGGGGAAATAACCACGATTGGCGCGAGCACGGATACACCGGACCTTGTCCCGGGCTTTAACCACCACAACATGACGAATGGTGTCACCAAGGGTTGCGGCACTGGGCTTACGCGGCAGGCGGGGGGCTCCGCCATCGCGGCAGGCACTCCGCTCCACAGCAGAACTCTGTTTTACGATCCGTGCGCGTTCAGCGTTCAGCCCGCGGGATTTGTCGGGACCGAACCGCGGAACATCATGACCGGCCCCGGTTATGACGATCTGGATACCTCGATCGTGAAGGATACGTCGGTGGGATTTCTGGGAGAGGGCGGACAGGTAGAGTTCCGGGCGGAGTTCTTCAATTTCTTCAATCATCCGAACTTCGGTCTTCCGGGCACTACGGCTGTGTCAGCTAGCTGTAACAACTCGCCCCTTGCTTGTACGACGGCCACGCAGAACCCGTTGTCATCAGGGGGACTCATTACGGCTACGAATGGAACCTCGCGGCAAATCCAGTTCGCGCTGAAGATACTTTTCTAAGACTTGAAGGAGCAGAACATCGTGCGAGCACTTTGTGGGTGGATCGTTGGAGCCACGGCCGTGGCGTCTCTGGGGATCTGTGCGGCGGTTCCTGCAACGGCGCAGCAGGGAGCGCGCAACGGGGAGTGGCCGACCTATGGCGGGGACCTAGGCAATACGCGTTATTCTCCTCTCGATCAGATCAACGCGAGCAATTTCAGCAAGCTCGAAATTGCATGGCGATTCAAGACGGACAGCCTGGGACCAAGACCGGAATTCCAGTTTGAATCCACTCCGCTGATGGTGCACGGCGTGTTGTATACGACGGCCGGTACGCGACGCGACGTTGCCGCGCTCGATGCGGCTACGGGCGAGCTGCTCTGGGTCCACGGCGAGAATGAAGGCGAAAGAGGCGCGGCCGCTCCGCGCCTCTTGTCCGGGCGTGGCTTGGCGTACTGGACCGATGGCAAGGAGGAGCGAATTTTGTACGTCACTCCGGGTTACCGGCTGATCGCGCTGAATGCCAAGACCGGTAATCCGATCACCAGCTTTGGGACCAACGGAAGCGTGGACCTGAAGAAGGACGACGACCAGGATATAGACCTGGGGAACTCGGATATCGGTCTGCAGTCGGCGCCGGCCGTGGCCAAGAATGTGATCATCATCGGGGCGGCGCACCGGTCGGGAGGAGTGCCTCATAGCTACAAAAATGTCAAAGGCTATGTGCGCGGTTTCGATGTTCGGACGGGCAAGCGGTTGTGGATCTTTCACACGATTCCTCTGCCTGGAGAATATGGCAGCGATACCTGGCTGAACGGATCCGCGCAATACACAGGGAATACAGGCGTGTGGGGGCAGGTTTCGGTGGACCCGGATCTTGGGCTCGTCTATCTGCCGGTGGAGGAACCGACGGGCGATTATTTTGGAGCGCACCGTCCCGGCGCCAATTTGTTTGGAGACTCGTTAGTCGCGGTGGATCTCGAAACCGGGAAGCGCAGATGGAGTTACCAGCTCGTCCATCATGATATCTGGGATTACGATATTCCCTGTGCGCCGATTCTTGCCGACATCGTTGTCGACGGCCGCCCCATCAAGGCGGTCGCCCAGCCGACCAAGCAAGGCATCCTATATGTTTTTGACCGGCTGACCGGCAAGCCCGTCTGGCCCTTCGTGGAGCATCCCGCCCCTCAGGGCGACGTGCCGGGCGAGTGGTACTCGCCCACGCAACCGATGCCGACCAAGCCGCCGCCGTACGCGCGCACCGACGTTTCGATTGATCAGTTGATCGACTTCACGCCGGAGCTTCGGGAAAAGGCTACCCAATTGGTATCCAAATACAAGATGGGACCTATCTTCACGCCGCCCGTTGTGAGCAAGATCGATGGTCCCATAGCCACGCTGACCCGCGCCCAGGCCGGTACCAACTGGGAAGGTGGCTCTTACGATCCGGAAAATCACATTGTTTACGCATTTTCGACTGGCAATATCGGAGAGTATGGTTTGGTCCCACCGCCCAGTCCCAAGATCTCGGATATGGAGTATATCCAGGGGAACGCGGTCACGGGAGCCCGCACACGCCCGGGCGTGGGATCGGCCCCGATCACAAGCCGGCCGGCGGCGCCTGCTGCCGAAGGCGGCGGGGAAGGAGGCGGAGGTGGCCTGAGAGTGGAAGGATTGCCGCTAGGGAAGCCGCCCTATGGGCGCATCAACGCCATCGATCTGAACAAAGGCGAAATTTTATGGCAGGTTGCGCATGGCGAAACACCGGACAATGTCCGGAATAATCCGGCGCTCAAGGGATTGGATATCCCGCGCACGGGACGGCCGGGATTGATCGGAACGGTGGTGACAAAAAACTTGGTGATCGCCGGGGAGGGGGGTTTCTTCACAAACCCCGAGGGCGTACGCGGTGCGATGCTGAGAGGCTATGACAAAGTGACCGGCAAAGAGGTCGGGGCGGTGTACATGCCGGCTCCCCAAAGCGGCTCGCCAATGACGTACATGTTGAACGGCAAACAGTACATCGTGGTCGCTATTAGCGGTGGAAATTATTCGGGCGAACTGCTGGCCTTCCGGTTGCCGGACTGAAGACGAAACTTGATGTTTGGCGTTGATAATTATGGGGTTGACAAAACGCAATGTATTGTGTTGACAAGGCGCCAAATTATATGACCTACTGTCTGATGAGGCACCTGTGCATAGATCCAGTGTGCATAGATCCCCTTGGCCCCGTAGTCAATTTTCCCTTGGAGAAGGTATCAGGAGGATGAAAGATATGTGGAAGCCCGCGTATTTTGGTTTGTTTCCGGCCATTTCTGCGGCGTTGATTGCGGTGGTGGCGGTTGGAGCTCCCGCAAGCGCTCAGACGCCTGTTAACGCAGCCGCTCCGGGGCAGGTTACCTTCACTAAGGACGTCGCTCCGATCCTGCAGGAGAAGTGTCAGACCTGTCACCGCAGTGGAGGCATCGCACCGATGTCGCTGCTGACCTACGAGCAGACCCGGGCATATGCCAAAGCCATCAAGACCCGCGTGGTGGCGAAGACCATGCCGCCTTGGTTCCTTGACAACACGGTCGGAGTCCAGCATTTCTCGAACGACATCTCGCTGAATGATCAACAGATCGCGACGATCGCCAAGTGGGTCGACGAGGGCGCTCCTCAGGGCAATCTGAAGGACATGCCGCCTGCCAAGGTCTTTGACGACAGCACCGATTGGAGACTTGCCAAAATCCTCGGCCGGCAGCCAGATTTGATCATCAACGGGCCCGACTTCACGATCAAGGCGCACGATCAGGATCAGTGGCCTCGGCCGTACACCAATGTTACTAACCTCACCGAACCGCGCTGGGTGATGGCGGTCGAGATGCGGACTTCGACTCCCGCTGGTCGAAGGGTATTCCATCACATTCTGGCCAACTTAACCCAAGACGAGACGAATGCTCCTAAGGCGCTGGTGCCGATTGCGCTCCCCACTAGGGGGGGCGGTGGCGACTCTTCCATGGGTGGCATGCTGATGGAGTATGCGATCGGCAAGAATTACGACATCTATACCCCTGGGACGGGGAAATTGCTGATGCCGGGCGCCAGGATTAATTGGGAATATCACACGCACTCGACGAATGTAGATATCACCGATCATCCCCAGTTGGGCGTGTACTTCTATCCCGAGGGATATACACCGCAGTACCGGACCTATCTGACCGCGTTTCCCGCCTATCAGAAGGCAACGCTGAGTATTCCCCCGAATACCATCGACGAGACTCAGGGATTCACGGTTCTGAAGGCTGCCGCTCGGCTGGAGAACTTCCAACCGCACATGCATCTTCGGGGCAAGGCAATGGCTATCGAGGCGATCCTGCCCGATGGCACGCGCCAGATGATCAGCTCCGTGAATCGCTTCAACTTCAACTGGATGGTGAATTACATCTATGCCGATGACGCGGCGCCGGAGTTCCCCAAGGGAACAATCATCCACGTAATGGCGTGGCATGACAACACAGCCGCCAACCCGGGCAATCCTGACCCGAACCAGTGGGTGTACTACGGGGAGCGGACGGTGGACGAGATGGCGCATGCCTGGGTGAATGTCACCTATATCAGCGACGCCGATTATGAAGCATGGGCGGCAAAGCATAAGGCGAAAATGAAAAACGGGGAGTGAAGCGGCGCTATCATGGCGATTCTTAGCACCTAAGCACCAGTAATCAGTCAATTCGGGGAGGGGTTGTCGGCAATCGAGGCAATCCCTCCCTTTTAGCGTAGAGGGAGCATTTGCCTAAAATGCCATTACATCGGTGGGGTTTGAGAAGCTTGGCCCTTGCGGCCGTGTTCGCCAGTTGTGGTTTGGCCCTGGGCCAGGGCCAGCAGCAGGGCCAGCAGGAGGTGGTGCCACCTTTATCGCCTCTAGAGCCCTTTCATGACTACGGGCAAGGTATTTCGGGAGCATTCGAAGGATGGTATCCAAACGCGGACGGAACTATCAATCTTCTGATGGGCTACTTTAATCCCAACTTAGACCAAACGGTGGACATTCCGATCGGTCCTAACAATCGGATCGAACCGGGAGATCCAGACCAAGGCCAGCCAACGCATTTTCTCCCCGGCCGGCAGTGGGGTCTGTTTACCGTTACCATACCGAAGGCCCTCGGTGATAAACGGCTGACTTGGACCATTATCTCGAACGGACAGACAACCGTGATTCCGTTGGACACTCTCCCTCTTTACCGGCTTGAGCCTTTGGAGGATGCGGAGCACAATGCCCCTCCTTTTCTTTCGTTTTCCGAAGGTGGTCCGTTTGTGAATGGTCCGAAGGGCCAAACTGTACCGATGACCGCCAAGGTCGGAGTTCCGCTTTCTTTGACAGCTTGGACTGCAGATGATGATGTGAACCCGTTCCCCAATAGAAAGCTTCCGACCGACAAGCAGGATGTACAGCTCGAGTGGATCCTCTACCGGACCTCGGGGCCAGGAACAGTGAAATTCGCCAACCATGCGCCACTTATAGACGAGGTCAAAGTGAAAGCAGCGCCCCCTGGAACCCCCTTTCAGGGTAAGGCGACGACGACCGCTACCTTCAGCGCGCCGGGCGAGTACATTCTGAATCTGCAGGCCCAGGACACCACAGGAGGCGGCCCCGCTGGGCGCCAATGCTGCTGGTCGAACGCAAAGGTGAAGGTTTCCGTCACGCCTTGAGCCGATAGTTCACATAAGTGCTCCGTAGTTCGCATAGGTGCTCCCAAGAAGAGCGCGGCAGTCCCGCTCGCTCTGCCTGTGCCGTCATAGCCTCAGTCTTTTCGAGCAGCGGCCAATAGAAATCGGCCAGCCCGCCCTTCCGACTGGATGCTGAAACCAGCCTTGTGCAATGCCTCCGCGACCCATTGCTGGTCTCAATCGGGTAGGAGCCTTTGTGCTCTTCGAGCTCGCGGAGAAGCTCGGCGCTGGGTATCCACGGCGACGATGAGAAGAATTAGCCCTTGATCTTTCCATTTCCTCCGCCCCATTGGGTGATATGAAGCCTTGACACTGTTAAGGGACGCGGGTAAGTTGGTGACCTCTTGTTTCTCAGCGGTTAAAGTTGGAGAAAAGCTGGAGATCCCGCTTGAGGACCCTTCCAGCTTGAAGGAGTGAGACATCGTGCGGACCCTCTATGGGTGGATCGTCGTGGCCACAATGTTGGCTTCCGTGGGGATGTGTGCGGGAGGTCCCGCATTAGCGCAGGCGGGAGCGGTCAAAGGGGAATGGCCGACCTATGGCGGGGACCTCGGGAATACCCGCTATTCTCCTCTTGACCAGATCAACGCGAGCAACTTCAGCAACCTCGAAATCGCATGGCGATTCAAGACGGACAGCCTAGGGCCAAAACCGGAACATCAGCTCGAAGCCACTCCGCTGATGGTCAATGGCGTGCTGTATACGACGGCTGGCACACGCCGCGACGCGATCGCACTCAATGCCGCCACCGGCGAGTTGCTCTGGGTGCATGGTGAGGACGAAGGCGAAAGAGCCGCGGCCTCTCCGCGCCAGCTCTCCGGCCGCGGGCTATCCTACTGGTCGGACGGCAAGGGCGACGACCGCATTCTCTACGTCACGATCGGTTATCGGCTTGTCTGCCTCAATGCCAAAACGGGAGCCCCGATTTCGACTTTTGGTGATGATGGCGTCGTCGATTTGAAAAAATTCGCGGTTTTCGGAGACGGCAAGTCAATCGATCTTACAACCGGCGAAATCGGCCTCCACGCGGCGCCTACAGTCACCAAGAGCGGGGTTATTCTTGTCGGTTCCGCCTTCCGCGATGGCAGCACACCCAAGACACGCAACAACACGAAGGGGATGGTTCAGGCCTTCGATGTGCATACAGGCAAAAAACTGTGGCAATTTAATACGATCCCGCGGCCGGGCGAGTTCGGAAACGATACCTGGCTGGATAATTCCTGGGCCACCACGGGGAATACCGGCGCATGGGGGGAGATCTCGGTGGATGAAGGTCTCGGGCTGGCGTACCTGCCTGTGGAGTTGGCGACCGGAGACTATTACGGAGGAGATCGCCCCGGAAATGATCTCTTCAGCGAGACCCTCGTCGCGGTCGATTTAAAGACGGGAAAGCGGAAGTGGCACTATCAATTTGTCCATCATGGCCTGTGGGACATGGACATTCCTTCCCCCCCGATGCTGATCGACATCACGATCAACGGCCGGACCGTCAAGGCGGTCGCTTCAACGACCAAGCAATGCTTCCTCTACGTGTTCGATAGGGAGACCGGGAAGCCGATCTGGCCCATTGTGGAGCGCCCTGTTCCGCAAGGCGACGTGCCAGGCGAGTGGTACTCCCCCACCCAGCCGATTCCGACCAAGCCGCCGGCCTACGACCGTCAAGGCGTCACCCTCGATGATTTGATCGATTTCACGCCCGAGCTTCACGACGAAGCGGTCAAATTAGTCTCGAAATACAAGATAGGGCCTCTGTTTACGCCGGCTGTTGTGAGCAAAGTGGGGGGTCCGCTGGGGACAATCGAGCTGCCCTCGGACGGCTCGAATTGGGACGGCGGCTCTTACGATCCCGAGACCCATACGTTATATATATTTTCGCAAACCCGGCCTCGCCTGCTCGGTCTGCTTCCTCCCGCCAAGGGGGTGTCGGATATGGAGTATGTCTCGGGAAATGCGGCAGGGCGAGTTCAAGGCGGGGGCCTGACCGTCGAAGGCCTACCGCTCATCAAGCCGCCTTATGGACGCATCACGGCGATCAATATGGACGAGGGTGACTTCCGCTGGCAAGTCCCACACGGAGAAACTCCGGATAACATACGCAATAATCCGGCGCTCAAAGGTCTTAAGATCCCACGCACAGGTAGTTCGAACTCCGGAGGCACGACTGGAACGCTCGTGACCAAAACGTTGCTTGTCGCGGGCGAAGGAGAGGTCTCAACTACGCCCAATGGCGCCCACGGTGCCATGCTGAGAGCCTATGACAAGATGACCGGCAAAGAGGTCGGGGCGGTGTACATGCCGGCGCCTCAAAGTGGCTCTCCGATGACCTACATGTTGAACGGCAAACAATACATCGTGATTGCCATCAGCGGCGGAAATTATACGGGCGAACTGCTGGCCTTCCGGTTGCCGGAGTGACTTTGCCTGGCCTGTGCGATCATGCTCGCTGCTGGGTGTTTTACTAGGGCATTGCTCTGGCGCAAAGGCAAGAACTTTGGTGCATGTTATTGATTCTGGACCTGAAAGAGCGCAAAGAATTATGTGGACAAAAAGCGTGTTGACAAAGATGCGCACCGTGTGATTAATTGACCCCTGGTAGTACTAACAGAACGACGGAGCACTGTCACGGGACGGCGCTAGCCTTTCGAGCGCCCCAACTGGGGGAGCAACGCAGACGAATCCTCCAGGCTGCTGTGGCTAGTAAAGTATCTAGGATCATCGAAATTGGACTTTGATGGACCGTCGAGTCAGAGCCCCAGCTAAGGCGAGGAGGTTTCATGATGCATAGCCGGATTCTCAACCAATTGACCTGGGTCCTGAGTTCAACCGTGATTGCGGGTGCCTTTGTGGGCATGACGCAATCCATGGCGTTCGGTGCGGCTACCCCGACTACCGACGAGCACGTTCCGACCTTTTCCAAAGATATAGCTCCGATCTTCCAGGCCCACTGTCAGAGTTGCCACCATCAGGACTCGATCGCGCCGATGGCGCTGATGACGTATAAGGATGCGAAGCCCTGGGCTAGCGCGATTAAGTCGAAAGTGGCTACGCGGACGATGCCGCCGTGGTACATCGATAAAAATGTGGGCGTACAAAAGTTCAAGGACGACCCGTCCTTGAGCGATGCCCAGATCGCAACCATCGTGAATTGGGCCGATCATGGCGCGCCCGAGGGTAATCCCGCCGATATGCCGCCTGCGAAGACCTTCCTTCCCGGCGTTCAGTGGCAGTTCAAACCCGACATGGTGGTCTCAATGTCCAAGCCCTTCGTGTTACCGGCGGGTGGGGGCGACCAATATTACGACATTAACGTCGACCCGCATTTCACGCGGGACATGTATGTCCAAGAAATCCAGACCAGGCCGACAATGGGCTTCAAGGTGGTCCACCACTTCGACACCAATATCATAGAAGACACGTCAGATCCGGTTGGGCTCTTCTTGAGCGAGTACGCTGTGGGCAAGGGCGCCGACGTCTATCCGAGCACTACGGCCCGTGTAATTAAGGCCGGCTCCATCATCCACTTTCAAATTCACATGCACCCGGACGGCCAAGCTACTCCGGTAAGCGTTGAGCTGGGTCTGAAGCTCTATCCTGCGGGTACTGTGCCCAAGTACATCGCTTTGACGCAGCACATGGGCGACCATTCTACGTCGCTCGATATTCCAGCGGGACAAATGGCTCGAACCGACGGCTATTTCCTCTTACCGAAACCCGCGGTGCTTACGGCGTTCCAGCCGCACTACCACACGCTCGGCAAGGCGATGTGCTTGGAGGCTATCTTCCCGCAAGTACGGACGGATTCGGCGCGGCCGGGACCTGCCCGGACGCAGACGATCAGTTGTGTCAGCGACTATCGATTCGGCTGGAGCATTTCGTATCCCTATGCTGAGGACGTCGAGCCGCTGCTGCCTGCCGGGACCGTCATGCATGTAACGACCTGGCATGACAACACGGCGAGCAACACACACGACGTCAATCCGATGAACTTCGTTGGAGACGGTCAGCGAACCAATGACGAGATGGGCTTCGCCTGGGTAAGCCTCTATTACATTGATCAGGCCGACTATAACCAGCGAGTGGCTGCAAGGAAAGCGCACGGCGGCAGCGCACATGAGTAGAGAAAATGAGAACCCTTTTTAAAGTTGTCTTTTGCTTAGCTGTGGGGGGCGCGCTCTCTATGAGCGCGCCTGTAGCCCTTGGTCAGACGGCTGCTGATTCTCAAAAGCCTGTGGACCTGGGTCCCCCTTACTATGATCCTGCCGTCCAGTTTTGGTCGGGACAGGACGTAGTGCCAACATTTGACGGTTGGCTCCAAAACGACGACGGATCCTTTACCTTGCTTTTTGGATACATGAACAGGAATTACAGGGAAGAGTTGGTGATTCCACCGGGACCGAACAATCACGTCGAACCCGGCGGAATCGACCAGGGCCAGCCAACGCTTTTTGCGCCGCGTCGCCAGAAATGGGTCTATAGGTTGAAAGTGCCCAGCGATTTTGGCACTAAGAAAGTTGTGTGGACCCTCACTTCCCACGGCCGGACAGAGACTGCCACCGGCTGGCTCGTCAGGGATCTACAGGTCAGCCCTCGCATGCTCATGGCCAAGGGGAATCTGAGTCCGGGCTTGGAAGATCCCAATAAGCCCCCCTCAATCTCCGTTGCGCCGCCTGCGGACGCCAGCATCGCCCGTCCGCTCGATCTGACCGCTTCGGTCACCGATGACGGGCTTCCTAAGTCTGCTGTGCCGGCGATGAACATGGACCATTCGGGAAGTACGGGAAGCGCCCAGACGAATTCTACGAGGCGTCCGATTAAATTGACTGTATCGTGGCTCGAATATCGTGGACCAGCGGGGGTGACTTTTGACGAAAGCGGTCCGATAGAAGTATCCGACCGCATGGGCGGAAAGGTAACGACAGCGGCGCACTTCTCGCAGCCGGGCACCTATATTCTGATAGCAACGGCTGACGATAGCGACCTAACGACTTCCAAAACCATCACAGTCGAGGTTGCAAAATAGCTGCTGCGTAGCTCCAATCGGTTGTCCCCGCGACGACCCGGTAATTGACATCAAGGTTGTTAGTAGCCTGCGGTATAGTAGAAACGACTTATTTCTTCCTGCGGTTTCAACCGGTCCGACGCATCACGGCTACAACATCTCCATTACCGCATTCCCATCGATCATTCACCGCGCTCGGCCTGAGCAAGCGGTCCCGGCGAGAGGCAACATCTCCGCATCCCTGAACACCCAGCCTTCAAATTGAGTTACTCGCCTGGTCGATCCTGGAAATCTTTTCGACGAACAACGGCCACACAGCAGTCTCGGTTACAGAACGCCAGCCGAGTTTGGCACGAGCGGCCATAACCCGGAGCTCGTCATCGCCCGCAATGTCACTTCCGCTTCCCCGTTTTTAGATCAACCGCTACTAGAACGGCAAACAATACATCGTGATTGCCATCAGCGGTGGAAATTATACGGGAGAACTACTGGTCTTCCGGTTGCCGGAGTGATTTGGTTGCCTTGCCGGAGCTATGGTGCTCGATGTTGAGTGCCTTGCTATGGTGCGGAAGGCTAAACCTGACGCATGGCCTTAATTTTGGAGCCAAAAGCGCAAAGAATTATGTCGACAAAAGACGTGTTGACAAAGATGCGCACCGTGTGATTAATTGACCCCTGGTAGTAGTAACTGGTAGTAGTAACAGGGCGACGGAGCACTGTCACGGGAACGGCGCTAGCGTTCCGAGCGCGTACCTGGGGGAGCAAACACAGACGAAATCCTCCAGGCTGCTGTGGCTAGTAAGGTATTTAGGATCATCGTAATTGGACTTTGATGGACCGTCGAGTCAGAGCCCCAGCTAAGGCGAGGAGGTTTCATGATGCGTAGCCGGATTCTCAACCAATTGACCTGGGTCCTGAGTTCAACCGTGATTGCGGGTGCCTTTGTGGGCATGACGCAATCCATGGCGTTCGGTGCGGCTACCCCGACTACCGACGAGCACGTTCCGACCTTTTCCAAAGATATAGCTCCGATCTTCCAGGCCCACTGTCAGAGTTGCCACCATCAAGACTCGATCGCGCCGATGGCGCTGATGACGTATAAGGACGCGAAGCCCTGGGCTAGCGCGATTAAGTCGAAAGTGGCTACGCGGACGATGCCGCCGTGGTACATCGATAAAAATGTGGGCGTACAAAAGTTCAAGGACGACCCGTCCTTGAGCGATGCCCAGATCGCAACCATCGTGAATTGGGCCGATCATGGCGCGCCCGAGGGTAATCCCGCCGATATGCCGCCTGCGAAGACCTTCCTTCCCGGCGTTCAGTGGCAGTTCAAACCCGACATGGTGGTCTCAATGTCCAAGCCCTTCGTGTTACCGGCGGGTGGGGGCGACCAATATTACGACATTAACGTCGACCCGCATTTCACGCGGGACATGTATGTCCAAGAAATCCAGACCAGGCCGACAATGGGCTTCAAGGTGGTCCACCACTTCGACACCAATATCATAGAAGACACGTCAGATCCGGTTGGGCTCTTCTTGAGCGAGTACGCTGTGGGCAAGGGCGCCGACGTCTATCCGAGCACTACGGCCCGTGTAATTAAGGCCGGCTCCATCATCCACTTTCAAATTCACATGCACCCGGACGGCCAAGCTACTCCGGTAAGCGTTGAGTTGGGTCTGAAGCTCTATCCTGCGGGTACTGTGCCCAAGTACATTGCTTTGACGCAGCACATGGGCGACCATTCTACGTCGCTCGACATTCCAGCGGGACAACTCGCTCGGACCGACGGCTATTTCCTCTTACCGAAACCCGCGGTGCTTACGGCGTTCCAGCCGCACTACCACACGCTCGGCAAGGCAATGTGCGTGGAGGCTATCTTCCCGCAAGTACGGACGGATTCGGCGCGGCCGGGACCTGCCCGGACGCAGACGATCAGTTGTGTCAGCGACTATCGATTCGGCTGGAGCATTTCGTATCCCTATGCTGAGGACGTCGAGCCGCTGCTGCCTGCCGGGACCGTCATGCATGTAACGACCTGGCATGACAACACGGCAAGCAACACACACGACGTCAATCCGATGAACTTCGTTGGAGACGGTGCGCGAACCAATGACGAGATGGGCTTCGCTTGGATAAGCCTCTATTACATTGATCAGGCCGACTATGACCAGCGAGTGGCTGCAAGGAAAGCGCACGGCGGCAGCGCACATGAGTAGAGAAAATGAGAACCCTTTTTAAAGTTGTCTTTTGCTTAGCTGTGGGGGGCGCGCTCTCTATGAGCGCGCCTGTAGCCCTTGGTCAGACGGCTGCTGATTCTCAAAAACCTGTGGACCTGGGTCCTCCTTATTATGATCCTGCCGTCCAGTTCTGGTCGGGACAGGACGTAGTGCCAACATTTGACGGTTGGCTCCAAAACGACGATGGATCCTTTACCTTGGTTTTTGGATACATGAACAGGAACTATAGGGAAGAGCTGGTGATACCGCCGGGACCGAACAATCATGTCGAACCCGGCGGAATCGACCAGGGCCAGCCAACGCTTTTTGCGCCGCGTCGCCAGAAATGGGTCTACTTGCTGAAAGTACCCAGTGATTTTGGCACTAAGAAAGTTGTTTGGACGCTCACTGCACACGGCCGGACAGAGACAGCCACCGGCTGGCTCGTCAGGGATTTACAGATCAGCCCTCGCATGCTCATGGCCAAGGGGAATCTGAGTCCGGGCTTGGAGGATCCCAATAAGCCCCCCTCAATCTCCGTTGCGCCGCCTGAAGACGCCAGCGTTGCCCGTCCGCTCGATCTGACCGCTTCGGTCACCGATGACGGGCTTCCTAAGGGTGCTATGCCGGCGATGAAAGACCATTCGGAAAGCACGGGAGCGGCCCAGACGAATGGTAATAGGCGTCAGCCTAGATTGACTGTCTCGTGGCTCGAATATCGTGGACCAGCGGGGGTGACTTTTGACGCAAGCGATCCGATCGAAGATATCTGACCGCAAGGGCGGAAAGGTAACGACAGCGGCGCACTTCTCGCAGCCGGGCACCTATGTCTCTCATAGCAACAGCTGACGATAGCGAGTTGACGACTTCCAAAACTATCACGGTCGAGGTTGCAAAATAACTGCTGCTTAGCTCCAATCGGTTGTCCCCGCGATTACCCGCTAATTGGCATCAAGGTTGTTAGTAGCCTGCGGTGCAGTGGAAAGAAAACGACTTATTTCTCCCTGCGGCTTCCACCGCTCGACGCAGCTTTTCCACAACATTCCATACGATTTTCGCTCTCACCGCGCTCGACCTGAGCAAGCCGGTCCCGGCGGGACTCCCCGCTTGGCCTCATGCCTGTGTTCTTCGCTTCGTGCGGACATTTCATGTGCTAATTAACCCGGACATCATGTGACAACAACAGTAGCTCCCAACTTTCGAATTTTCCCCTTGACACCGTCATGGGCGCCGAGTAGATTGGCTGGCGACTTTCTCTCGCTCTTAACATTGGCGCCAGCAGTGGAAACTCGCACGCGCGGAGATGTCTCGGTTCGGCATTTAGGAGGCACGATCAATGTTCAAGTCAAATGGAATCCTGCGACGGATTACGTTCTTGGGAGTTCTTCTTACGGTTGGCTCACTGACGGCGCTCGGACAAGTCCAGACCGGAGAAATACTAGGCACTGTAACGGATAACACGGGTGCTTCGGTTCCCGCGGCGACAGTCACGATCACAAATGCGGGCACGGGCCTCGCTCGCCAGGTCAAGACAGACGGACAGGGCCAATATGCCATGGCCGATTTGAGCATCGGCAATTATCAGGCCAAGGTAGAGATGCAAGGCTTTGCTGTTCAGACCATTACTGGCTTGGTGCTTTCTGTCGGGCAGAATCTGGTCGCCAATTTCAAGCTTCAGGTGGGGACAGTCGCGCAAGAAGTGACGGTCAACACGACCGCCACTGCGCAAGCTAACACGACCACCTCCGAGGTGGGGGCGCTTGTGGGCGAAACCCAGTTGCAGCAGTTGCCGCTCAACGGGCGGGATTACATGCAACTCGTCACTCTTGTGCCGGGAGTTCAACCGCTCGAGGCGGCTTCTGGCGGACCCAATTCCGGAAATACCCAAAGATTGAGCATATCGGGAGCGCGGATAGAAGCAGGGTCGATTCTGCTGGACGGCATGGAGATCCGAAATTTTTGGGGAGACGGCGCGGGGCTCGCGATCATGAATACGTCCTTGGGCGTAGAGAGCGTCGCTGAGTTCAATACCATGACGAGTTCCTTTAACGCACAGTACAGCGGAGAGTCGGTCGTCAATGAAGTCACGCGAAGCGGGACCAACAATATTCATGGCTCGGCTTACGGATTCTTCCGAAACAGCGCGATGGACGCTCGGAACTACTTCGACCCAGCCTCCGGTCCTCCTGCCTTTCATCGGGACCAATTCGGAGGATCTGTAGGCGGTCCGATCAAGAAGAATAAGGCCTTCTATTTCGCGAACTACGAGGGGATCCGGGACTCCTTGGCTGTGGACGATATCGAAGATGTCCCGGATGCCGAGGCCCATGCTGGCTATCTTCCTTGTAAGGCGCTGTCAGGCGTGGCTGCTTGCACCGGCGCCGCCCCAAGTACCTTGATCAATGTCGGCGTGAACCCTGTGGTCGCGCCTTACTTGGCGCTGTACCCAAATTATGGCGTCGCTGGCGGCCCCGCTCTTCCGCCCGGATACACGGAACAAGGCAACGGCACTGCGCAATTCACTACATATGCCCAGCAGCCGCAGACTGAGAACTATTTTGCAAACAAGTTCGACTACAACCTTTCTGACAAGAACAATATCTCGTTTCGCTGGGTAGTAGATAAAGGAACTCAGACCGATCCCTGGCCCAATGGCGGTAACATTGCCTCGCCGGGACTAGTGATCGCGGCTCCCAACATCGAGACCGATCCGGAGACGAATTGGTACGCCACGCTCCAGGACCGCCATATATTCTCGAATTCGCTGATCAACGTGGCGTCCTTCGGCTTTGTGCGGACCAATCAGGGGGTAAGGTTAAATTTCAGCAATGTTCCCCCCCTTCTGAAGGCCTTTACGTCGTTAAACTTGTTGGGGGAAATTACCCCTGCGAGCGTGGCCACGCTGGGCAGTGCCTACTATTACCCGCTCGATTGGCTTGTCAACAATTTCACAGAGCAAGACGAGGTCGATTGGGTCCATGGGGCGCACAGTTTTAAGTTCGGCGGAGGCGTAACACGGTTTCAGTGCCAATGTTCTCAGAACCTCACCCCCGGGGGCGCTTACAGCTTCGGCGGCATTCAAGGCTTCTTGCAGGACCTGCCGACTCTTTTTACGGGCGCGGCTCCGGCGACGAGTGCTTATCCGGGCCTCTCGTATGCCCAACGCTATGGACGGCAGACGAATCTGAGCGTCTTTGTCGAGGACGATTGGAGGGTGTTGCCCAGGCTGACGCTCAATCTTGGCATCCGGGACGACTACATCACCAACCCGACCGAGGCGGGGGCGGGGACGTTGTTTCGTATCACCAACCTAGACCCATATACTTGCTCGAACAACCCGGCTTGCGATGGAGGCACGCCAGAGGCGGGCGTTTCGACTGGTTTTACGCACGAACCGCATTACTTCAACAACAACCCATCTACCAGAAACATCGATCCGCGAGTGGGACTCGCCTGGGATATTTTCGGCAACGGGTCGACCTCCTTCCGGGCTGGGTTCGGAATCTTCCACAACCTGATATTCCCTCGGGCTTATATGCCTGGGGGGGCTTTTGGCTATCCCGAGGTTACAGACAGCATAACGAGTTTCGGCGGTGCGGAGGGTACCTTTCCAAACGCCCTCTTGGTCACCGGGACGTCTCAACAAGCTCGAAACCAAACCCCCTGGAACCAGTGCTGCACCCCCTATAACGAGGAGTGGAACGCGACCCTCGAGAGACAGTTGCCCTGGAAAATGCTGGTGTCCGTTGGTTACGTCGGCAGCGCGGGTATCCACTTGGCCTCGGAGGAAAACGAAAATTCAAATATCCCCGTGGCCGGGACGCAGTTTCGTCCCCTCTCTCCTGCGAAAGGTGCAACCGCGGGATGCGCGCCGGGCTGTACTCAAGGTTATGGCGTAGGTGGTGCCGGTTACACTCCGAACGTGGCTTTCGGGCCTCTAGAGTTTGGACTTCCCCACATCAACTCGAACTACAACTCCATGATATTGATCGTCCGGCGTAACGTGGGCGGAATCCAATTCCTCTCTGGGTTCACGTATTCCAGATGCCTCGACTATGGCTCGGAAACCGTCTCCGGTTTTGACGGATCCAACGATAGCCAGGAATACATGGAGCCGAATCCGCCAAGAAGCCTCAACTACGGTCCCTGTGCTTTTAATATCTCAAAGAACTGGACCTCTAATGCGCTTATCCCGCTGCCATTCCACGGGAACCAACTGAAACAAGGATGGCAGTTGGCGCTCATTCAGAGCGTTCGCACCGGACAACCAGTAACGCCGAGCATCGGGGGCAGCGTTGATGAGGAGAATCTTAGCCAGTACACCTATCTGACCGAGCGGCCCAGCATGAACCCAAGTTTTACAGGACCGCTGATTACAAAAAAGCAGACTCAATGGTTCAACCCGGCTGCTTTTGAGTTTCCGGCGCCGGGCACGCTCGGCAACGTACCCAGGGGAAGCATAACGGGACCTGGCCTGTATGATATGGATTTCACTGTCATGAAGAGCACCAAGCTTCCAAAAATGGGCGAGGCTGCCAGTCTTGAACTGCGCGGCGACTTCTTCAATGTCACCAATCACGTCAACTTTAACTTACCGACCAGCGCTGTTCTCCAAGGAGCTGTCGGTAACCCCGTACAAAACCCACTCGCGGGCGATATTTCTAGTACAGCAGACACCGCGCGCCAACTGCAGTTCAGTGCGAGAGTTGTATTCTGAGGTTCTGAAGTGGCCCGGGCTCATACTCTGAAGCTCTAAGAGCAGAAGCGAGTGCGAAGCGGGATGTTTTTGGTGCCGGTTTGACGTTGCGCGCTGCGGTTGGGCGGCAACGTGGAGTTCGCGGCCACGAAGAGGCGCGAGCAGCCACGACGAATAAGTGGCGTCGGGTTTCTCCGCCAACGCTCAACTTCTTGATGTGTTGTTCAATCCGGATCAGGCAAGGTGCTGTCAGAGTCGAGGCCCTGCTTGCCTGTGAGACCCTCAACAGGGTCACCTATTGCTTGACATACTCCACTATCTCTTTCATGTCCACCTGTCCAGTAAACAGGTTGTCCTTAGCATCCAACGCGACACTTTCGGAGCCCTGTTCCGGCTGTGGTATCACGGCGGTCGGCTTGGGGTCCTTGATGCTACCGATCGTTATTCCAGCAGGCTCTCCATTGGGACCGATTCTACGGGCTACGTACAGTGTGTCGTGTTTGTCGACATATAAACCGCTCGGAGTGCCAAACTGTTTCCACTCGGTAATAAACTTACCGTCCTCATCAAAAACCTGGATCCGATTGTTTCCCCTATCCGCCACCAAGACCCGGCCCTCGGTGTCTATCGCAATTGCATGAAGCTCGCCAAATTCACCCGGGCCAGTTCCTTTTTGCCCCCACGTCTTGATAAATTTGCCGTCCTTCGAGAATTTCACGATTCTCGCATTCGAGTTTCCGCCATGGCCGTCCGCAACAAAAATATCGCCATTCTTCGCGACGGCAACTCCCGATGGCCTATTGAACGTGTCGTTATCAGTGCCAGCCAAACCTGGCTTGCCCAATTTCAGCAATACCTTGCCCTGGGGGCTGAACTCCATAACCTGCTGCCCCTTCCCCTCCATTCCATTGGCGTCTGTTACCCAGATGTTGTCATGTCTATCAATAAAAAGGCCATGAGGAAATACAAACATGCCGCCGCCAAAGCTTGTCAGCAGCTTACCCGAGGAATCAAATTCAAGAATTGGATCCAAGCTTGACTTCGAGCAGCTATTGGCGCCGCACCGCTCGAAAACCCACAGATTCCCTTTGCTATCGAACGCTATCGCAGACACACTACCCCATGATCTGCCGTTCGGCAGATTTCCCCAATGTTCAATAGGCGGCGGATAAGGGTCCGGGAGAGATTTCAAGTCAGCCTGTTGGCAAATACCCGTAGCGAATGCCAACATCAGGATCAGACCAGTACTGAGCTTGGATATCTTGTGACCGCGCATGGGGACCTCTCCTATAAGCTCAAGAACGATGACGATTGTAAACCTCCCCCACGAGTTCGCAACGGAACCGTAGCTCTGTCCGTGCCGTCATAGGCTCGGTGTTTTCGGGCGACGGCCAATAGCGATCGGCCGGCCGGCCCTTGCGACTGGATGCTGAAGCCGGCCTTGCGCAATGTGTCCGCGACCCATTGCTGGTGTCAATCGGGTAGGAGCCTTTGTGCTCTTCGAGCTCGCGGAGAAGCTCGGTGCTGGTGTCCACGGCGACGATGAGAAGAATTAGTCTTTCATCTTGCTCATTCCCTACTCCGCCCCCATTGCGCAATATGAAGCCTTGACACCGTCAAGGGACGCGGGTAAGTTGGTGGCCGGTTGTTTCTCAGCGGTCAAAGTTGGAGAAAAGCGTTTTGGCCCAACGGCGGAAAGCGGGTCCTGTTCAATATCGCGACCTTACTAACCACGTCTTCATCATGGTCGACGGCGAGGCAACAATAGGGGTCTGAGGGACCATGGTTGACCCCAAGCGAACCTCCTCCACCGAAATGGTAGCTGCATCCATCGACGGCGGGGAGGCATACCGCCTGAGCAAGGGCGATGTTATTACGACTCCCGCAAAGACGCCGCACTGGTTCAAGGAAGTGCCGACAGGTACGGTTGCTTATTATGCTGTGAACACTGAGAGTCAATAGGGCGATTGAACATTCGGGTGAGCTGATACCCTTTGGCTAATCTAAATAGATCGGTGTTTCCAGTTTCAGTTTAGAGGCTGGGTTATCTCGCCGCGGTGGCCACAGCAGTGCAGCAGGGAAAGTTCTGGCCGCTTTTTTATCTGCATAGCGCATTTCCTCTAAGTACTCCGCTAGCCTCCTGTAGCTCCGCGCAGCTATGTGTGTGAGCACATCCCCTAATATCTCCGTCACTGTTCGGATTACAACCGCCGCATCTAGAGCCCACCACGGATAGCAATTGGGATAGTAATTGGCCCTCGCAGGAAAAAATGGAAAATTACTTAATATTACTTATTGACAGAAGCCCACGTGAGGAGTAACACGGTTGGGTTTCTTACCGGACCATGTTGCAAGAGATTGCAAGAGTTTGAAGGGCCGGACTGTTTCGAGGGGAGCGATGAAAAATATGAAACGAATAATCGCATGCTTCGTTGCATTGTTATTGGGCGGGTCGATGATGCAGGCGCAGTCTACCGGAACGATTCTCGGAGTGGTTAAAGATTCGAGCGGAGCCGTCGTACCGGGCGCCAAGGTCACCGCGCACGAGACCGATACTGGCGCTAGCCGGACGGCCACAACGGGAAACGACGGGGCTTTCCGGTTCGATGCGATGGCGGTGGGCAACTATTCCGTTACCGTGAGGCCCCGGGTTTGAGACGGCGGTGCAAAGCGGGCTGACGGTCGCGGTGGCGGTCAGGTTGCCGCTAATTTCACGCTTCAAGTTGGGCAGGCGACACAGACCGTCTCGGTGTCGACGCAAAGCGCGCAGGTCGATACGACGACCAGCTCCTTAAGCAGCCTGGTAACGCCCACAACCATCTCCAACCTGCCGCTCA
This sequence comes from uncultured Acidobacteriaceae bacterium, assembly GCA_963746665.1. Lineage (GTDB taxonomy): Bacteria > Acidobacteriota > Terriglobia > Terriglobales > Acidobacteriaceae > PALSA-350. Next base: position 281,318 of record CAVVBW010000006.1, read on the forward strand.
ACGGCCGCAATTACATCAGTTTGACCCTGCTACAGCCAGGCATAGCGTCTACCAGTATCTCCGCCAGTACCACCGCGACCACCGGCAGCCTCTACGAGGGTGGGGCCGGCCAGGCATTCAGCTCCAACGGCGCGCCAACCCGGCCAACATCTACATGTTGGATGGCGCCGTTCTGAACAATGGCGCCGATGTCAATCGGGCAGCTCCAGCATCGGCACGACGCTCGGCATAGACGGGATTCAGGAATTCCGCCTCATCACCGACTGGCTTCAACGCGGAATACGGCCAGAAGGAGGGTAGCCAGATGGTCATGGTGAGCAAGGGCGGGACCAACCAGTTTCACGGCGATGCCTTCGAGTATCTGCGCAATAGCTCGCTCGACTCGCGCAATGACTTCGATCCGTCTCCCTCTCTGCTTGGCCGCCGCCTGCCGCCCTTTCGCAGAAATCAGTTTGGGGGATCGCTGGGCGGACCGATCCGGAAGGACAAGACGTTTTTCTTTGGGGTCTATGAAGGGCTAAGGTCCACCCTGGGGTCCACCAACATAAACATCACGGCTAACCCCTCGTGCCTTGGCCCGGCGGGTGCGGTGATCACGGAGGCGGCATGTCCCCAACTCGGGCAGGCGACGGCGACGATAGCGCCGCAGACGGTGCCTTTCGAGGCGCTCTACCCGGCTCCCAATCTTGCCAACAACGAATATGGCTTTGTGTATCAACCAGGACGCGGTTGAGAACTACGCGCAGATTCGCCTTGACGAGACGTTTTCGGCCAAGGACAGCGCTTTTTTCCGCTGGACGTTCGACAATTCGACAGAGGGGGTGCCCTACAATTTCAACGAATCCCACGATGAAGCCATAGGCCGCGCGAACTACCTCACTCTGGCGGAGAACCACATCTTCACCCCCAACGTGCTGAACACGGCCCGGGCTTCCTACAGCAGGAATCCTTCCGGGGAAAACTTCGTGGTGACTGACCCGCTCCTTGACACTCCGCCCTACGAACTGGCGCCGAACAAGCCAATGGGACTGATCAACATCGGTGGACTGACGTCGCTGGGAAATGACGCACAATCTCCCAGAATCACCAATCAGGTCATCGATGCCTTCAGCGACGATCTGAACTATATCCATGGCCGTCATTCGTTCAAATTTGGCGCGCTCTACAACCACTACAATAGCCACATCTATGCTGCCGGCTATGACAAAGACTATGTGGTGATGGCGGACCTCGGCGCATTTCTCGAGGGCAAGATAACGAACATGACGGGCATCCTGGCCGGCAGCAACTACGCCCGCACTTTTCTTTACGACACGATGGGATTCTATGCCCAGGATGCCTGGCGTTTGACGCCGCGGCTGACCCTCAATCTACGGAATGCGCTATGAGCCGCTAAACGGAAATTATCGACGCCGGCGGCTTTTGCATCGGCATTGCGCAATCCTTTGACGGATACGGCTTTCACGCTGGGGCCGGAGTTCCTCAATCCATCTAAGAGGGACTGGGGACCGCGGTTTGGCTTTGCTTATGACGTCTTTGGCAATGGCAAGACGGCGTTCCGCGGCGGCTTTGGCATGCTCTACAACCAGACCGGTTACGGTTCAGGGGGACTCATCCTTGGCGCCGGTGTTTCGCCGCCGGGTATCCTCCAGTACACCCTAACCAACATTACCTTGACGATCCCGATCGGGCCGCCGCCGGTTTATGGCACCTTCCCTGAAGTCGGCCCTACGTTTTCGTGGCACATGAATCAGCCTCATTTGATGTCGTATAACCTGACGGCGGAGCAGCAGTTGCCCGGCCAGATGAATTTGACCGTGGCCTATGCGGGATCGCGCGGCATCAACGTTTTTAATAATGCGGGATCGGCTGCTGATGCCAACCCTATCGTTCCCACGGGCGTTCCCTTGGCGGAGGCGAACGGAGGTACGGAGTGCGTCCCCGGGCCCCCGGGCACGCCCACCACTTTGACGAGCGCGGAGATGAAGGGATTGACAAGTCAGGAGGACGGGACGGCGACCTCCTGCTACCTGCCCAATCTTGCTTCTCCGCGGAACAATCTCAACTTCGGATCGGTGCCGTATTATGTCTCGAATGGCGATTCCATTTACAACTCCTTGCAAACGAATCTGGTCAAGAGGATCAGCCACGGCTTGCAGTTGCAAGCCGCCTACACTTGGGGGAAGTTAACCGATGACATAGGGACTCCGGTGATCGAGCCGTTGAGCATGGCGTCCCGCCGTGGGCCGGAATCCTGGGACGTGACGGATGTTTTCGATGTGAATGTTCTCTATCATCTTCCCGACTTCACCGGATCCAATGGATTTGTGAGCAAGTTCACCAACGGCTGGTGGATGAGTGCGATTGTATCGGCGCTATCGGGCGATCCATTTGCTGCCGCAGTATCGGGTGCCCCTTCGGCTACCGGGAATGGCATAACTTACGGCGGCGAAGGCGACAGCCCCGATCTTGTGCCGGGGCGGACCGGCCGCAACATGACGCATGGCGTAACCGCCGGTTGTGGCACGTTCAAGGCCGGCACGCCGCTGCATACCAAGACCCTGTGGTTCGATCCCTGCGGGTTTTCCACAGAGCCCGATGGATTCGTCGGGACCCAGCCGAGAGACTTCCTTAGGGGTCCCGGTTATGACGATTTCGACACCTCGGTGGTGAAAGATACGCCCGCGAAATTACTCGGGGAGGGCGGACAGGTAGAGTTCCGGGCGGAGTTCTTCAATATCCCCAACCATCCGAACTTCAACACCCCAAGCACCACTGTTATTTCAGGCTCCTGTCCCAGCACCATCAACGGCGGACTTACGGGTTGCTCGGTGCAGCAGCAGGCCCCGATTGGCTCGGCGGGCCTCATTACGTCTACCAGGGGGACCGCGCGGCAGATTCAGTTCGCGTTGAAGCTTATGTTCTGAAAGCCGGGCGCGGGTCGGAAGCCCAGGTCATCCTGAAGGCCTGGCCGCGCAGTCACCCCTGTATTTGCTCTCCCGGGCAGGAATGACTTGACAAAGCAATTGTGGTCGTGATTAACTCCCACCGAGACTTCCACGATAGAATCGCGGAAGCAAAATCTACGGCCTGATTCGGCGGCCTAAATCTGTGGGAGGAGCTTCAATGGAAACCATGCGAAGGTCTGCGCATCTTGGTTTGTTCCCAGCTCTGCTTGCCGCGGCAGTCATGGTAGCGGCTGCGATTCCAGCGAACGCGCAGGCGGCTGCCCCTGCGGGGCAGGTCACCTTCACCAAGGATGTCGCTCCGATCCTGCAGGAGAAGTGCCAGACCTGTCACAGGGACGGTGGGATTGCGCCGATGGCGCTGATGACCTATCAGCAGACTCGTGCTTATGCCCGGATGGTCAAGACGCGTGTGGTGGCGCGGACGATGCCGCCATGGTTTATCGACAAGACGGTCGGCATCGACCATTTCTCAAATGACATCTCGCTGAGCGATCAACAGATTGCGACAATCGCGAAGTGGGTCGATGAGGGCGCTCCGCAAGGGAATCCGAAGGACATGCCTCCTGCCAAGGTTTTTGTCGACAATACCACGGGATGGAACGTTGCCAAAACGCTTGGCCGGCCGCCTGATTTGATCATTAAGGGGCCCGATTATACGGTCAAGGCGAATTACCAGGACCAGTGGTACCGCCCGTCCACTCCGGTGGGCCTCACTCAGCCGCGCTGGGTGCAGGCGGTCGAGATGAGGCCTGTGGGAACCAACAGCCGCAGGGTATTCCATCATATCCTGTCGAACCTGTACCAGGATGAGACGGGTGCTCCCACTGCCGAGGTGAAGCCTCCGGCAGGCGTCGTTGGTGGGCAGGGTGGCGAGCTCATGGAGTGGGCGATCGGTAAAAACTTCGATATCTACCACCCGGACGCGGGGAAGTTACTCATGCCCGGCGCGGTGATTCGGTGGGAATATCACGTGCACTCGACGAACATCGACGTCACCGGTCACCCGGAGTTGGCCGTGTGGCTCTATCCAGTGGGTTATACGCCCAAGTATCGGACATTTCTCGATGGCTTCCAGGCCAGCCAGAGGGATGCGAACGACGAGAACAATCTGGATATTCCACCCAACACGGTCCAGGAGAACCAAGGCTTCACGGTGCTGAAGGCTCCGGCGCGGCTTGAGAGCTTCGAACCGCACATGCATCTTCGCGGCAAAGCGATGTCGATGGAGGCGATCCTGCCGAACGGCACTACCGAGATGTTGAGCTACGTTCCCGATTTCCACTTCCAGTGGATGATGAATTACATCTATGCCCCCGACTCCGCGCCGGTATTCCCCACGGGAACAATCATCCGCGTAACGGCGTGGCATGACAACACCAGCGCAAACCCCAACAACCCAAATCCAAACCAATGGGTAGGATACGGTGACCGGACCGTTGATGAAATGAACCATGCCTGGGTCAACGTCACTTATGTCACCCAAGCCGACTATGATGCATACGCCGCCTCGCACAAGCATGGTGTGAATAGCATGGATGGTGAAGGTGGTGGATCGTCCGCCAAGTAATCAGGCCGGGACAGGGAAGGGGTTGCACCGATAATAACCACGGTGCGGCTCCCTCCTGCAATTTTGCGGAGAGAAGGGGTTTGAACATGGTGGCGCACCGGTGGGGATTGGGAAGCTTGGCGCTTGTGGTCGCGCTCGTCTCGTGGGGTACGGTCTCTGGCCAGGACCCGTCAATGCCCTTCGAGCCACAGCATCGCTCAGGTGCGAGCGTCACCGGGGCATACGACGGATGGTTCCCTAACAAAGACGGCACATTCAGTCTTCTGGTTGGTTATTACAATCGCAATCTTCAGAAGTCCGTGGACATTCCGATCGGTCCCGACAACAACATCGAACCCGGCGGCCCGGATCAAGGCCAGCCGACTCATTTCGACCCAAGCCGGCAGTGGGGCCTCTTTGTGGTGAAGGCTCCCAAGGATCTCGGGAATAAATCGTTCATCTGGACCCTCACGATCGATGGCATAACGACGAAGATTCCTCTCGATATCAGGGAGGTTTACCAGGTCGCGCCGTATATTGATGCGAACGGCAATACTCCGCCGTATGTAGGATTTTCCGAAAATGGACCGTTCAAGAGCGGGCCGCCGCTCGATAACACCGAGTCGCTCACTGCTAAGGTAGGAGTTCCGCTGCCGTTGACAGTCTGGGCCGCGGATTCTGGCCACCCCAATGCACTTCCGGGAACGCCTGTGCCCACACGGGGCCCCCCGAAAAAGCCGGTAACACTTCTATGGGGAATGTACAGGGGACCCGGCACGGTGAAGTTCAACGACAACGAACCGGTGGTTGAAAAAATCGATTCGCAACTGCCAGGCACGGATCAGGACAAACTTGATTTCAAGGCGACCAACACGGCGACGTTCAGCGAAGTCGGCCAATATGTGCTGTTCGTTCAGGCTTCGAATTCTACGGGATCGGGCGGTGCCCACGGCTTCCAATGCTGCTGGACAACCGCCAAGGTGAATGTCACTGTAGTGCCTGCGACGGAGAATCCGGAATAGACAGCGCATAGGGACCTCTCCTTTAAGCTCAAGAACGCGGCTGATTGTGCACCGGCTCCACGAGTTCGCAGCCGAACCGCTCGCCGCGCGTGTACGGCCATAGGCTCAGTGTTTTCGGGCGACGGCCAATAGAAATCGGCCGGCCGGCCCTTGCGACTGGATGCTGAAGCCGGCCTTGCGCAACGTGTCCGCGACCCATTGCTGGGAAAGACGGAGCTTGCGATAGCTGCTCTTTTCGAGTGTCCAGCCATTTTCTCCGCGCACATGCACGAGATCGCTCACCACCACCGCATCGGCACTCTCATACTCGAGAAAGCAAGTCATGATCCTCCGGTCGTCGCCGCGGACGGGCAGAAAGCGATCGACGCCCCTCAATTCACTCGTCAAATCGCGGTAGGTAATTACAAACGTGCCTCCTGAAGCGAGTTTGCGGAAGACTGCGGTGAAGAGTCTTTCTACCCCTTCCCTCGAAGGAAGATGCGTCAACGTATCGCCCATGCAGAGAGCAACGGCGGCTTCCCCACTCAATTCGATCTCCTCAAGCGAGGCTAAGTCTGCCTCTCTGGTCTCAATCGCGTAGGAGCCTTTGTGCTCTTTCAGTTCTTGTAGAAGCTCGGTGCTGGTGTCCACGCCGACGACAGGGGAGAAGCCCAGTTCGGCCAGGGCAATCGTCTGGAACCCCGGCCCGCATCCTAGATCGAGTGCCAGACCGGGCGCGGCCAGGGCGCCGGAATCGCTCAGAACCTGCTCCAGAAGAGCCTTCTGCTCCGCGACTTTCTCCTCAAAGGAGACGCCGAACATCCAGGTGTAATGTTTGGCCAATAAGCTTCTATAGTGTTCCGCCACGGTAGACATGAAAAAATTCTACTAGGGTGTATCGACATGTAGGCTCCCGTCGCTGGCCGTCCCCATATGTCGATACACCCCGGACGTTGCGAGCTGTCATTTTGCGCCAAACTATAGGCTCCGCAGGGTGTCTTTGCGGGTTCTCTTTCCATCCGCATGGCGAAAGCAGCTGGCGCGAAGGAGAATAAGAAGAGAGAAAACCTAAGGGGTATGCATGGGGAAGCCGAGTAAGGGGCGAAACCGGGTTGTCATCGAGCACATAGAACCAGAAATAGATTGCGGGCGCTTTCCCATCAAGCGGATCGTGGGAGAAACGGTCCGGGTGCGGGCCGATGTCTTTGCCGACGGGCACGATGGGGTGCGCGCGCGCCTCTTGTGGAAGAGGGATGAGGAAACGGATTGGCGGTGGGTTGAGATGTCTCCGCTCGGCAACGACCGATGGCAGGGAGAATTCCAGGCGGAGCGTATGGGCCGGTATGCCTATACGGTAGCCGGCGAAATCGACCGCTTCGGGGCTTGGCGGAGCGACCTCGAGAAGCGCATCGCGCCAGGGCAGGAGCTCCAGAAGCAGGACCTCACGATGGCGCTCGAGACCGGCGCGGCCATTCTCAAGCATGCGGCTGGGTTGGCCAAGGGAGAGGATGCTCGCAAGCTTATGCGCTGGGCCCAGGTGCTCAAGCGGAAGAGCGGCGATCTCAGCACAGTTCAGGTGGCGCTCGAAGACGAAATCGCGCAGACGGTGAAGCGTTATCCGGATCTCGCGCGCGAAACCCTCCACTCCCCTGAGCTCGAGGTGGTGGTCGATCGGGAACGAGCGGGGTTTTCCGCCTGGTATGAGCTCTTCCCCCGCTCCTGGTCGAGCACGCCAGGCAAACACGGCACCCTGAATGACGTCCGTGACCGCCTGGAGTACGTGGCGGAGATGGGCTTCAATGTGCTTTACCTTCCTCCGGTCCATCCCATCGGGCAGAGCTTCCGCAAGGGCAAGAACAATTCGCCCAAAGCGGCTCCGGGAGAGGTGGGCAGCCCCTGGGCCATCGGCTCGGCCGAAGGCGGACATATGTCGATCCATCCCCAGCTCGGTGGCATGGACGATTTTCTTGCCCTCATCGAGCGAGCTCGCGAACTTGGCCTCGAGATCGCCCTCGACATTGCATTTCAAACCTCGCCCGATCACCCCTGGGCTATGGAGCACCCGGAGTTCTTCAGAAAACGGCCCGACGGAAGCATTCAATATGCGGAGAACCCGCCCAAGAAGTATCAGGACATTTATCCCCTGGATTTTGAGTCCTCCGGCTGGAGGGAACTCTGGAATGAGTTGAAAGGCGTCTTCAGCTTCTGGATCGCCAAAGGGGTCAAGATCTTCCGGGTCGACAATCCGCACACCAAGGCATTTCCTTTCTGGGAGTGGGCTATCGGTGAGTTGAAGGCGGAGCACCCGGAGGTGCTATTGCTGGCGGAGGCCTTCACGCGGCCCCGCGTCATGGAAAGATTGGCCAAGCTCGGGTTTTCCCAGTCCTATACCTACTTCACCTGGCGCACCACCAAAGACGAACTGACCGAGTACATGCGCGAGCTCACCGAGGGACCGATGCGCGAGTATTTCCGGCCTAATTTTTGGCCCAACACGCCGGACATTCTTTCGGAAACGTTGCAAACGGGCGGGATGCCTGCCTTTCGAAGCAGGCTGGTACTGGCGGCTACGCTCGCGGCAAACTATGGCATCTATGGCCCGGCTTTCGAGCTGGGCGAGAACCGGCCCGCGAATCCGGGCAGTGAAGAGTATTTGAACTCAGAGAAATACGAGATCAGGCAATGGAATCTAGATTCGCCAGCGAGCCTCAAGCCCCTCATTGCCACCCTAAACCGGGCGCGGCGGGATCACCCGGCGTTACAAAGCAATCACAACCTTCATTTTCACGGGACCGACAATGCTTCTCTCATCTGCTATTCCAAACGCACGGCGGATGGGGGCGACACGATCTTGGCTGTTGTCAATCTGGATCCCTTCAACGTGCAGGCAGGATGGACGAACCTCGATCTCGGTATTTTAGGCTTGAGCGGATCGGGGCAACCGTTCGAGGTGCGCGATCTCCTTGCGGATCGCATCTACCTTTGGCATGGGGTCAGAAATTATGTCGAGCTGCGGCCGGCGGAAGCTCCCGCGCACCTCTTTGAAGTGCGGAAAAACAACTGAGCATAGGGACGAGCTCTGGAGGCAGGTCGGTGCGACCTGGAGGCAGGATTGAAGAGAGCGGGAAGTACGACCGACCCACTGTGGTTCAAAGACGCGATCGTCTATGAGATGCATGTCCGCACTTTCATGGACAGCAACAGCGATGGCATAGGAGACTTTCGCGGGCTGATCGACAAGCTCGACTACACGCAGGACCTTGGCGTGACTTGTTTGTGGCTTCTGCCGTTTTTCCCTTCTCCCCTGCGCGATGACGGCTACGACATCGCCGACTATCTCGACGTTCACCCCAGCTACGGAACGCTCGCCGATTTCAAAGAATTTCTCGACCAGGCTCACGGCCGCGGATTGCAGGTGATGATCGAGCTGGTCATCAATCACACCTCCGATCAGCACCCCTGGTTTCAGCGCGCCCGCCATGCGCCAAAGGGTTCGCCGGAGCGGGACTTCTATGTGTGGAGCGATACCGACCAGAAATATGCGGATGCACGCATCATTTTCACCGATACGGAGAAGTCGAACTGGAGCTGGGATGCCGAGGCGCAGGCATACTACTGGCACCGCTTCTTCTCCCATCAACCCGACCTGAATTTCGACAATCCTCTGGTGATCGAAGAGGTCATCAAGATCATGCGGTACTGGCTGGATATGGGAGTCGACGGGCTGCGCATCGATGCCGTCCCCTACTTGGTTGAGCGGGAGGGAACCAATTGCGAGAACCTGCCGGAGACCCACGAAATCGTCAAGCGCTTCCGCAGGGAGATCGACGAGGAATACACCGGGAGGATGTTGCTGGCCGAAGCCAACCAGTGGCCAACCGATGTTCGCCCATACTACGGGGATGGCGATGAGTTCCACATGGCCTTTCATTTCCCCTTGATGCCGCGCATCTACATGGCTCTGCGTCAGGAGGATCGTCTTGCCCATCACCGACATCATGGCGCAGACGCCGGCGATTCCGCCCAACTGTCAGTGGGGACTCTTTCTGCGCAATCATGACGAACTCACGCTGGAGATGGTGAGCGACGACGAGCGCGACTACATGTACCTGGCCTACAGCGCCGATCCGCGGATGCGTATCAATATCGGTATCCGGCGCAGGCTGGCGCCGCTGCTCGATAACAACCGCCGCCGCATCGAGCTACTGAACAGTCTGCTCTTCTCCTTGCCCGGCACGCCCATCATCTACTACGGAGACGAGATCGGGATGGGCGACAACATCTATCTCGGCGACCGCAACGGCGTGCGTACCCCCATGCAGTGGAGCGCCGACCGCAACGCGGGCTTTTCCCGCGCCGTTCCCGCCAAGCTCTACAGCCCGGTGGTGATGGATCCGGTGTGGGGCTATGAAGCGGTGAACGTGGAGGCCGAGCAAAGCGATCCCTCGTCGCTCTTGAGCTGGATGCGCAACATGATTGCGCTGCGCAAACTCTTCCAGGTCTTTGGCCGCGGCACATTGACCTTCCTCAACCCCGTCAACCGCAAGGTCCTTGCCTATATCCGCGAGTATAAAAACGAGCGAGTGCTTTGCGTCGCCAACCTCTCGCGCTTTGCCCAACCGGTGGAACTGGATCTCCAGGCCTTTGCCGGCATGGTGCCGGTCGAAATGCTGGGATATGTCGAGTTTCCTAAGATCGGCAAGCAGCATTACCCCCTGACCCTCGGAACCTACAGCTTTTTATGGTTGGAATTGCAGCAGCCTCAATCGGTCGATGGATCGGGAAACGTCCGTGAGCCCGAGATCGAAGTGGAAGGCCCATCCGACTGGAGGAGCGTGCTTGAGGGCAACGGTCAGCGGGAGCTCGAAGAGACGGTCTTTCCGGAATTTATCGTTCGCCAGCGCTGGTTTGGCGGCAAGTCCCGGCAGATCGCCGGGATCAAGATTCAGGATTGGGCCGCCCTAGGCGGCGGCGCGGGCGCTCTGGCCTTCGTCGAAGTTCAGTATGCGAGTGGAGATGCCGAGATGTACCTGGTGGCGCTTGGCCTGATCTTTGGACAAGCGGCCGCCGATTTGGCGGAAAAGCACCCCGGCGCGGTCATCACCCGGGTGGACTCGGTTGAGGGAGAAGGCGCGCTCTACGATGCGCATGTTCGGCGAGGCCGCCACCCACACGCTGCTCGATCTGATTGCCGGGTCCGGTAAGTTGGTCTCGCGGAATGGAACCATCCAAGGCCTGCCAAGTACGGCTTTCGGCGGGTTGCGCGGCGATGCTCCGCTTTCCCCTCGATTGAGCTCGGCCGAGCAGAGCAACACCTCGGTTCTCTTTGGCGACAAGCTGATCATGAAGCTCTTTCGCAGGCAGCAGCAGGGACCGAATCCCGACACCGAGATCGGCCGTTATTTCACCGAGAGAACATCCTTCACCAACGTCGCTCCCTTTGGCGGATCGATCGAATATGAGCGTCAGGGGCAGGAGCCGTCGACCATCGCAATGCTCCAGGGCCTGGTCGCGAACGAAGGCGATGGCTGGCAATGGACGCTCGAAGAGTTGGATCGCTATTACGAGACCGCCGCCGCCAAGACCTTTCCGCAGGATCAGTTGCAAGAGACTCATCCCGGCTTGGTTGAGAGAAGCGAGGCGGCAGGTTCGCTCATCGACCGCGAGCACGTCGGCATGTATCTTGATGATGCCGCGTTGCTCGGCAAAAGAACTGCGGAGATGCATGTCGCCCTTGCCCGAAGCCCGAGCGATGGCGCACCCGACCCGGCCTTTTTGCCCGAACTCATCGCTTCTCGCGATGTCGACGCGCTCCGTGAAAATCTGCTCGAACATGCCTCTGGCGCCTTCGACGTTCTCAAGGAGAGCTTGTCCGGGTTGCCGGACGGTATTGTCGAACTTGCCGGACTGGTTCTGAGCCGCCGCCGCTTCGTCCTCGATCGTTTCCGGCTGCTCTCTCTCGGACCGGATCGAATTCTGCGAACGCGCATCCATGGGGATTATCATCTAGGACAGGTGTTGCGCGCCAAAGGCGACTTCGTCATTCTCGATTTTGAAGGGGAGCCGGCCCGATCTCTCGCCGAGCGCCGGCTGAAGCATTCGCCGCTCAAGGATGTTGCCGGCATGCTGCGATCGTTCAGCTACGCGGCTTTCTCGGCTCTCATGAAGTACACGTCGCGGCGCCCGGAGGATTTTCAGCGGCTCGAACCGTGGGCGTCTTTGTGGGAGCGATCGGTTTCCGCTTCCTTCTTGCGCGCCTATCGAGCGGGTGTGCGAGGGAGCGCGGAACTGGTGAAGGGCGGCGCGCTGGTTCCGCCGGATTCCGGCGAGTTTGAGCGGCTCCTCGAGGCCTTTTTGCTCGACAAGGCGCTCTACGAGCTGGTCTATGAACTGAACAACCGGCCAACCTGGGTGAGGATTCCACTCACCGGTATCCTCGCGTTGCCGCTTTCGACGGTAAGCCCGCAGCCGGTCTAGAAAAGAATTTAGGAACACAGGGCGCATGGCAAAAGTGGAAGTTGCGGAAGAAGCCAGGAATCGAACGGCGAGAACGGGCGCGGCCGATCTGTTGATCGCGATCGCCGCTCCCGTGGACGCAGCGGAACTGCGCGCCCGGGCCACTGAGGCCATGCACGGATTGCCGGCTATGCCCGGATTGGTTGGCGAGCCCCCCGGCCTCCGCGCCGTCGTAGCCTTTCCCGGCGCGACAGGGTCGCCGGAGGCTGCGGCTTCCGGGACCGCAACCCCGCCCGATCAGGTCGAAAATCAGTCCGAGAATCAGGGCAGTTTGCGATTTGTGCCCTATGCGCAGCCAATTACCCCCTCGGTGATTCCTTTGCTGCCGTCTGCCGGCGCCTATCAGCCGCTCTTCGCTATGGCGCGCGACTTGGGCGTCAGTGTATGCGCTGTTGTGGCCTCGGATCTCGCCTCGCTCAAAGCCGAGCTGCTCAAGCTGTTACTGGTTCCCATCTTCGAGCAGCGCTGCGATCTCTCCATGCCCATCTATTCCGTGGGAAAATTCGAGGGCTTGTTGAACGTGAGCATTTTGTCTCCGCTCACCCGTGCCCTGTATGGAAGACGCGTGCGTTTTCCCCTGGCGCCGGACTTCGGCATTTCGGCTCAATTGCTGCCGGGGCTGGAGCAGCCAACGCGGAGCGTTGCTTCCCAGGGACAAGCGCTTCTTTGGCCAGCGACGGAAGCCGCGGTCAGCGAACGCAAAATCTGCCAGGTTTATACGGATGTCCACCACCCCGCGGCCGCCGAAGGCGTGGACCTGAGCACGGTCTTGACGCAGACGGTGGCTCCTTTATTTGCGGAGATGGAAGCCAATGCCGCGCCTTGGCAGCGTGTTCGCGGCTCGCAGCCGTCCGAGATCTCCGGCGTCCCGCCCGCGGCTCCGCCCGATGGCACTACCGTCGACGTGCGGCCCATGATCGAGTCCTTCAATATCGGCTTCCGCAATCTGCAAGAGGTGTGGTCGCCGGTTTTGCCGCCCGTTGCCCTGCTTGACTTGAAGCGGTTGACACGCTTGAGCGCGGAGAACTTCCGCATGCCCGATGAACTTTGGGTTCGCATCGTCTATGACTTTGCCTTGGCCTATCGTCTGCGCACGCTGAGCCGCAGCCATTTGCTAGGCGCGCTCACGCCGCTCTACCTGGGGTGGGTCGCTTCCTATGTGCTCGAGGTAGCCAGTCTGCGCACCCATGAGGTGGAGCATCGAGTGGAAAGACTGGCCCGTGCCTATGAGGAGGGCAAGCCGTATCTGTTGTCGCGTTGGCGGTGGCCGGACCGCTTCAATCCCTGAGTATTTCTCCTATGGGAGTACTCTCAATCGAGTGCGGCCGGAAAGCATGAGGAGTGTTTATGTGGAATCAGGTCTTGCAATCGCTGCACGAATCGATGGCCCGGGTAGTGAGCCGCGTCGCCATGCTGCTTCCCGGCATCGTGGCTTTCGTAGTGGCCGTCCTGGTCTTCATTGGGATCGCGTGGTTGCTTGCCCGCGTGGCGCGTGCGATTCTGGGAGCGATAGGCTTCGATGAGCGGTTGGCCCACGGAACCCACATGATCGCCGAATGGTCGCCGACTTACACCCCTACCGTGCTGGTTGCCCGGATTCTCTTCTGGTCTACGGTGCTGCTGGGGTTTCTCGTCGGTCTCGAGGCATTCGGAGCCTCCTCGGAAACCGTTATTTCCGAGCAGATACTCGCTTATCTGCCAAACATCGTCGGGGCGGCAGTCATTCTGATCCTGGGCAACATCATTGCCCGCTTCGTATCGCGCAGCGTATTGATCGGCGCGGTTAATATGAATCTGCACTACGCACGCTTATTAAGCCAAGGGGTGAAGTGGCTGGTCCTGGTGCTCACCGCGGCCATGGTCCTCGATCATCTCGCGATCGGCGGCGAAATTGTCGATCTGGCCTTCGGCGTTCTCTTCGGTGGAATCGTTCTTGCCCTCGCTCTCGCGGTCGGTCTGGGGTCTCGCGATCTGGTCAGCCGCTCCCTTGAGCGGGAGGCCGCGCGGACCAATGTCGAGCCGATGCCCGAGGAGCGGCTGCAGCACTTCTAGACTTTAAAATAGCGAGGGCCGGTGCCGCCTGAGAGACCGGATGAAAGAGTGTGCGTGCACGTGACGACGGATCGGAAAGTAACTGGGCGGCCCTTGAAGGTTGCCATTCTCGGCTTTGGTACGGTGGGCGGCTCGCTAGCCCGCATCCTGTGCGAGCTTGCTCCTCCGGAACTGAAACTTTGTTGCGTCTTCAATCGAGGGATCGATCGCAAGCGCGTCTCCTGGGTGCCACCCTCGGTGCTGTGGACGGAGAGCTTCGACGAAGTTCTCGCTTCCGCGGATCTCCTGGTGGAGGTCGCTGGGGGTCTTGAGCCGGCGGGCGATTGGGTGCGCCAGGCTCTTGCCGCGGGCAAATCCGTGGTTACCGCCAATAAGAAATTGGTTGCGCAGCAGGGGCCGGCTCTTGAAGAGTTGGCTCGGCGTCATGGCTGCCAGCTCCGCTATGGCGCGGCCGTGGCCGGCGGTGTTCCTGTCATCCCCGGTGTCGAGCAGGGCCTGGCGGGAGACCGCATCCACAAGCTTCGGGGCATCTTGAATGGAACCTGCAATTTCATCCTCAGCAACATGGAGGCTGGATCGAGCTATGAGTCCGCGCTCAGCCAGGCGCAGGAACTTGGCTACGCCGAGGCAGATCCCACGGAAGATGTCGACGGCTTCGATGCGCGGGCCAAGCTGGTCATCCTCTCGCGCATCGGCATGCGCATCGAGGTGATCCCGGAGGAGATCGTCTGCACGACAATTCGCACCCTCTCGGCGATAGACTTCGCCTATGCCAAAGACCTGGGCGCGACCATCCGGCAGATTTCGCGCGCCGAGGTTCGCGATCAAGCGCTCCTCGCCAGTGTCGGGCCGATGCTCGTCCCCCGGAATTCGCCTCTGGCGTGGTCGCGGGGCACCGAGAATATGGTCATTTCGAGCGGCCGGTATGGGGGAGACATTGTCTTCTCCGGCTATGGAGCCGGGGGGAATCCCACGGCGGTCGCGGTTCTCTCCGACATTTTGGCCGTCGCCCATGGAAGTTCTCCCATGGCGATTTCGAGCACCAGGGCCAGAGTGGATGGCGAGTTCGTCGTGCCCCACTACATCCGCTTCGTGGTCGACGATCGGCCCGGCATTGTTGCGCGGATCGCAGGCTTCCTTGCCGAGCAACACATCAATATCAACGCCCTTCTGCAAAAGCCCGGATACGCCAAGTTGAACCTGCCCTTTGTCGTGACCGTCGAGCCCTGCCGCGGCTCCGCGCTCAAAAAGGCCTTGGCCAAGATAGCCGAGCTCGATTCCATGCGGGAGCCTCCTCTCGACCTGCAGATGCTCGAAGCCGATTCGATTGCCTCCTAGGGTGCATTTCTCACAATCGCTCTGAGCAGGGTGCCCGTTCATCCACTGAGGCAGCGTCATGCTGGCCGTTGCAGCCGTGAGATCTTTCGCGTATTTTGACTCCAGAACAAGGCTGGCTATTCCTATTCCAATCCTGGGGCGAGGCTGCAATGAAGACGGTGGTTCTCCTTTTTGTATTTCTCGGGCAGATGTATACCGCGCCGCAGCCGAGCGGTCCTGCGATGACGCCCAATCCTGCCTATCCACTTCACGTTCGCATTCTGGTCGTGAACCGCAATTGGGATCGCTTCGGCAGCCACGGCTATGGGAGAGCCGATTTGCTGGGACCTCAACCGCGCGGTTTAGACTACACCTTCGATTGCGATCCACCGTTTCTGCACAACATGCACAAGGACGAGTTCTACCAGGCTCGATGGAAAAAGCAGGACCTGCAACTTGAAATCCTGACACAGAAGATCGGAAGCAACCAGACAAACAAGTGTGAGTTGAAGGTTGCCATGAAGAACGCGCCCTATGGCCGTTATGACGCGTCTCCGGCGCAGCCGGCTTCTCCCGCCTCCCCACCGTCCGATCCGCATTGAACAGGAAAAATATGCTCTAGCGCCGCCAAGGAAACCGCCTATAAAGCTGGCGCTTCTTCGTAGGTGCCCAAAACGTTGCGCAGGGCCGCGCAGATTTCGCCCACCGTGGCATAGGCGCGGGCACAATCCAGTAGGTAGGGCATCGTATTGCCGCTCGAGAGCCCTTGCCCGCCGGCCGGCGGCGGGTCTTTGGCGGCGCGGCAGAGAGCGTCGAGCGACCGCCGTACGGCTTCATTCGAACGCTCCGCGCGCAGCCGCGCCAGCTTCGCTGTTTGCGACTCCCTCGCCGATTCGCCAATATACAGGGTCTCCGGCGGGTGCTCTTGGACGATGTACTCATTGACGCCGACGATAATCTTTTCCTTGTTCTCCACCGCGCGTTGGTAGGCATAGCTTGCTTCCGCGATCTCCTTCTGCGGGAACCCGCGCTCGATGGCGCGAACCATGCCGCCCATTGCGTCGAGCTTTTGAAAGGAGTCGAAGGCGCCCTTCTCCATCGCGAGCGTGAGCGCTTCCACGAAATAGGATCCGCCCAGAGGATCGACCGCGTTGGTCACGCCCGACTCGTAAGCGAGGATCTGCTGCGTGCGCAGAGCGATGCGGGCGGCGTCTTCCGTAGGCAGCGCCCATGCTTCGTCGAAGCCATCGGTGTGCAGGCTCTGCGTGCCGCCAAGCAATGCGGCAAGCGCCTGAATCGTCACCCGGACGATATTGTTCTTGGATTGTTGTGCGGTCAAGGAGGCGCCCGAGGTCTGGGTGTGAAAACGCATCCACTGCGATCGCGGATTCCGCGCGCCAAATCGCTCCGTCATCAGGCGATACCACACCTTGCGGGCTGCGCGGAACTTGGCAATCTCTTCAAAGAAGTCATTGTGGGCGTTGAAGAAGAAGCTCAAGCGCGGGGCGAAGTCGTCGATGGCCAGTCCGCGGCGCAGTGCCCACTCGACGTATTCCACGCCGTCGTAGAGAGTAAATGCCAGTTCCTGGAGGGCGGTCGATCCCGCCTCGCGGATGTGGTAGCCGCTGATCGAAATAGGGTTGAAGCGGGGTGTCGCGAGCGAGCCGAACTCCAGGGTGTCGACCACCAGACGCATCGAGGGCCCGGGGGGAAAGATATATTCCTTCTGGGCGATGTATTCCTTGAGGATATCGTTTTGCAGGGTCCCGGAGACGCGCTTCCAGTCGCCGCCCTGTTTCTCTACCGTCACCAGGTACATCGCCCATAAGACGCTGGCCGGCGCGTTGATGGTCATCGAAACAGTGGTTGTGGCGAGATCGATTCCGGAGAAGAGCGTTTCCATGTCGGCGAGCGAGTCGATCGCCACGCCGCACTTGCCCACCTCGCCTTCGCTCTCGGGGTCGTCGGAGTCGTAGCCCATCAGCGTTGGCAGGTCGAAGGCCACCGACAAGCCGTCTCCGCCATTGGCCAGCAGGTATTTGTAGCGCTCGTTGGTCTCTTCCGGCGTCGCGAAGCCGGAGAATTGCCGCATGGTCCAGAGCTTGCCGCGATAGCCGTCGGGATAAATTCCCCGCGTGTAGGGAGGGTGTCCGGGTTGCCCTATCTCCTTGGATAAGGAGCCCGTCGGGTCCTCGGGCAAGTCGGCTTCCGTATACAGCCGGCGCACCGGCACGCCGGAAATGCTGGTAAACCGCGCCTGTCCGGCGGGTGTCTGATTGATGCCGCTGGCGGCGCCGATCGGCCGCTCCGGCGCCTTCTCGAGCGCCGGCGCGAGCGTTTGGGTAGCCCAAGCCTTCTCCCCTTCCGAGGGATGGCGGCCTTTCGAGACGTCGGCTATCGGCGATTCATCGCCCTGTATATCGATCTTGTCGATCTGGTCCATCTTGTCGATCGCAGCACCAGATGCAGTGTACCGCTGCGCGGGGGTATTCACAGGCTCGATGCGGGCTCCTTCGAGGAGCCGCTTTGCGCTTGACGCCGCGCACCGGGGGCGAAGGCGAAATCATTTTTGAGGCGCGTTTAACTCGTCGAACGTGTGCTTCAACTCTTCAAGCTTCTGTCCAGCCTCGCCGAGCTTGCCATCCGCGGTCAGGCGCTGGTAGTCCGCAAGGTCTTTGGCGGCTTCCGTGATGAGAGTGTTGCGATCCGTCGCGGGCCGGGGCGCGGCGCCAGGCGCCGGGGCTCGTTCGGCCGGTTCTGCGGGCGCGGCAGCGGCGCTCGTCGATGAGGCCGCTCCGCCGAAGAGTCCCGCCATCGCCGACTCGAATGTCGGTCCGTAGGCAAGCCGGTCTTGCAGGGCGAGCACGACGAGACGCAACTCCGGCATCGGGCTCCGCTCAGCCTGCAGATAAATCGGCTCCGCGTATAACAATGCGGTCCCAGTTGGAATCACCAGCAGGTTGCCGCGCCTCACGTGCGAGCCTTGCTGGTTCCACAGCGTCAACTGTCCTGAGAGTTGCGCGTTCTGATCGATCCGCGCCTCAACTTGCAAGGGGCCGTCGACGAGCCTTGTCTTCGGGAAATCGTAGACCACGGCTGTTCCGTAATGCTCGCCGTCGCTGCGTCCTGCAATCCATCCGATCAGGTTATTCCGGTTGGCCGGTGTGAACGGCAGAATGTCCACAAACTCCACGCCCGATTCGCCCGGTAACTTCATCAGCACGAAATTCGGCTCCATAGGTTGGGTCGTCTGTCCGCCGTTCTCGTTCAGGCCGGCTTCGGAGGCTGGCGTCCACAGATCCTCGCGGTTGTAGAAAGTCTCCGGATCGGTCATGTGATAGAGGCCAATTACGTCCGCCTGCAATTTGAGCAATACCTCGGAATAGCGCACGTGTTTGCGCAGGGCCGGCGGCATCGCCGCCGCATCCTTGAATAGATTCGGAAAGATGCGGCGGTACGTCGCAATGATCGGATCCTCGGAGTCGAATACATAAAATGTCGTCGTCCCGTTGTAGGCATCGATCACGATCTTCACGCTGTTCCGCGCGTAGTTAACGAAGTCGTTGCCCAGAGAGTAATGACGTGAATACGGATAACTGTCCGAGGTCGTGAAAGCATCGATGATCCAAGATAGCCTGCCATCGTCGCCGACCACGATGTAGGGATCCGAATCGTAAGTGAGGAACGGCGCCAAAGCCGACACACGAGCGAGCACGTTGCGTTGCATCAGCAACCGGCTATCCCGGTTGACATCGTCGCTGAAAGGCAGCTTCGCGAGATCGCCGCGGTCGAGCGCAATGACGATGCGGCGGAGGATTCCCCCGAGGACGATGCCGCCTGTGCCCTCGTAGGACGTAAGGCTGTTGGCTTCGCCTTGCGGATAGTTGAACTCCTTCTGGCGTGTCTTCACATACACGTCGTCGTTGGTCAGCTCGCCGAAGTAGATCTCCGGACGTGTCACGTTGAGACTGGGCACCGTGCTTTGGACGGGCATGTTGCTCAGAATCAGCGTTGGCAGCCCTTCCGGCGTAAACCCGTTTACAGGGTTCATCGTGACACCGTACCCGTGTGTGTAGACCAGCTTCTCGTTGATCCAGTTGCGGCTGCTCTCGGGGAGCTTGTCGACGCTTAATTCGCGCGCGGCGAGCATTACCTGGCGAATCCGGCCGTTGATTTCATAACGATCGATGTCGATATCGGGAAAGTCGTAATAAGTACGGATTTCCTGAATTTGACGCAGAGTGTCCTGGAGTGCATGCCAGTCCCATAGGCGGATGTTCTCGAGCGTAGCCTGATTGTTCGCCGCGTCGGCAGCCGCCACGGTGGTTTCCGCCGAAAACTCCCGCCGCGAGATTCGGTTCAATCCATATGCCTGCCGGGTAAACTCGATGTTGTACCCAATGTAGGGTTGCTCCTTGACCAGCTCGTTCGGTTTGACGATGAAGCTGTTGACGTACCAGCCGAAAGACTGCAGGGCGAGATAACAGACCGCGGCTGGCACGATCGCCCCAACAAGCCAGCGCTCGCGTGCAACCGACACGGCGCTGACCACCGCGATCGCCGCGCCGAGAACCAGCGCCACGCAAACCACGAGCATGCCAGTGAGCATGACGTGCGCATCGGTGTAGGTCACGCCGGAAAATATCGTATGATCGCCGAGCAACTGCTCGAACCGGCTGATATACGCCCGCATCGCGAGGACCAACAACAGGAACGCAAACGTGATGGAGAGCCCGCGCCGGGGCAAGGGCATGTAGCTGTCGCGTCGTCCCGAAATTGCACGGGTGCCCCCGGAGATGAGGAAGAAGAAAACGGCGCCCCCTAGGGCAATTACGGCTAGCACCATCAGCCAGTCGGTGATGAGATCCCATGCGGGAAGGGTGAACAGATAGAAGTTCAACGGCTTGTGGAAGATCGGATCCGTCACGCCGCCCGCGGTCTCTGCGGCGTACAAATAGCGCGCGAACATCGGCCACTCTGTCATCATGCTGGCGCCAGTCACAAGGCCGATGACGAGCGAGACCAAGAGCGCGGCGAGGCGCAGGATGGGTTCGACCGGCAGCTTTACCGGTTGGCCGCCGAAGATGATCATGCGACTGGCCGGCAAGTCGCCGAGGTGCGCCCGCTTCAGAGCCAGGAACGTTCCGTACAAAATGAGAAACGTGACCGAGGCAAATGCCGCGAAGACCGCCCACTCTAAGCCCACCGTCTTCCAGAACACGTCTCCGTATCCGAGCGAACCGAACCAGAGCGCGTCGACATAGTACGAGAGCGCTGTGCGGCTACCGAAGACGACGACGGCTAGAAGAGCGAGAAGTAGCAGGATTTGGCGGCGGCGGCGCGGTGGACGCCGCCACACGATGGTCTCGGGCATTGCTCTAACCTTTCATATCGGCGTGGCTGTACAATCCTCTCAGTTTCTGGCCCATCTGTGGGAATGTTGTTGCTGCGCTCATGAAATCGATTGAGCATCCAAATGACTCCCAGTTCTTCCGCTCCGAAGAAGAAGAATCCGAAAGCCTTCTCTCAGCACATCGTCGATGCGCGCGACACCGCCTTGGCCGGCGGAGGAGAGATGGGCGCGCTGATGCGCGCCTTCGATTGGC
Source organism: uncultured Acidobacteriaceae bacterium (assembly GCA_963746665.1). GTDB lineage: Bacteria > Acidobacteriota > Terriglobia > Terriglobales > Acidobacteriaceae > PALSA-350. The sequence continues at coordinate 302,325 of CAVVBW010000006.1, forward strand.
GGCAAACACCCATCGGCCCGGTTGCCGCCTGGCCGCAAAGTCTAAAAACCGCGGTACGAATCATCCTGACCTCCCGCTATGCAATGTTCGTCTGGTGGGGCCAGGAGTTGATCAACCTCTATAACGATCCCTACCGGTCGTTTCTCGGCGTGAAACACCCCGATGCACTCGGTAAATCGGCTCGCGATGTTTGGGCGGAGATCTGGGACCAGATCGGGCCGCGAACCGACGCGGTCCTATTTCATGGTGAATCGACCTACGATGAAGCCCTGTTGTTGCTCATGGAGCGTTATGGTTACCTCGAAGAAACCTACTTCACCTTCTCCTACAGTCCGCTTCCTGACGACAAGGGCGGCGTCGGAGGGCTGTTCTGCGCGGTAACGGAAGATACTCAGAGGGTCATCGGCGAGCGCCGCCTGCGGCTGCTGCGGGAGATGGCTTCCCGGATGGCGGAAGCTCGCACGCCCGTACAGGTTTGTGAGGCGGCCGCCCAATCCTTATCGAGCGCACAGCGCGATTTGCCCTTCAGCTTGATTTATCTGCTTGAAAGCGACGGCAAAACCTTGCGCAGGGTGAGCCAGGCCGGTATCGCGAGCAGCCACCCCGCGGCCACCGATCTGGTGAGCCTCGACGGCGATGGGGAAATCGTTTGGCCATTTCGCCAAGTGATCGAGACGAGCGAGGTAACGCTGGTCGAGAAGCTCACTGACCGTTTTACGGAAATTCCCACGGGAGAGTGGGCGCATGCTCCAGAACGCGCGGTTCTGGTACCGATTGCGCAGCAAGGACAAGCGCACCCTGCTGGAGTATTGATTGCCGGACTGAATCCTCACCTCCAATTCGACGATGAGTTCCGGGGATTTGTATCGCTGCTTACGAACCAGATCGCCGCCAGCGTGGCCAACGCCGTTGCCTATGACGCGGAACGCCGGCGAGCTGATGCGCTGGCCCAGCTTGATCGGGCGAAGACGCTGTTTTTCAGCAACGTAAGCCATGAGTTCCGAACCCCTCTGACGTTGATGCTGGGGCCGCTCGAAAATGTGTTGGATCAGGCGGGCGGCCGCTTGTTGACGGACGATCGGGAGCAGCTCGCCGTTGCCCGCCGCAACGCGCTGCGGCTCCTCAAGCTTGTCAATACGCTGCTCGATTTCTCCCGGCTCGAGGCCGGCCGGGTGAAGGCAGTGTATGAGCCGACGGATCTATTCGCTTTGACCGCACAAATCGCCAGCGTTTTCCGGTCCGCGATGGGGAATGCCGGCTTGCGATTCTCGATCGAGAGCGTGCCGCTCCCTGAACCCGTTTACGTCGATCGCGAAATGTGGGAGAAGATCGTTCTCAATCTGCTGTCGAACGCCTTCAAATTCACATTCGAGGGGGGAGTCTCGGTTCGCCTGAGAATCTTAGGCGATGCCGTGGAACTGGCCGTAGAAGACACCGGCATAGGCATTCCCCAGGATGAATTGCTGCGCGTCTTCGAGCGCTTCCATAGGATCGAGAACACCCGCGCCCGCACTTATGAAGGTGCGGGGATTGGATTGGCCCTTGTGCAGGAACTTGTGAAACTGCACGGAGGCGCGGTCCGGGCGGAGAGTGCTGTGGGGAGAGGCAGCACATTTATCGTCTCGGTTCCGCGAGGAATGGCCCATCTGCCGCCGGATCGCGTTCAAGCGAAAGGCACGTCGGCTCCGATGATGATGGAGGAGACTTACGTCGAAGAGGCACTGCGTTGGTCGCCGGTGGAATCCGAGGCCGTTCTCGAACCCACGGCCATTCCCAAGCTCCCTCTGCTGGCGCCCGCGGGGGGTGGCGCGGCAACGGATCGGGAATTGATTCTCTTTGCCGACGACAACGCCGATATGCGCGAATACGCCGGTCACTTACTGCGTGACCAGTACGACGTTCATGCCGTGGCAAATGGCGCGGAAGCCGTGGAGGCGGCCTTGCGCCTTCGCCCCGCTCTCGTTCTTACAGATGTCATGATGCCGCGCCTGGATGGGTTCGGCGTATTGCGGGCCATCCGCGCCGATCCTGCGCTCCGTAGCATTCCCGTCATCCTGCTTTCCGCCCGGGCCGGTGAGGAGTCGCGCATCGAAGGCCTGCAAGCGGGCGCTGACGATTACCTCATCAAGCCGTTCACTGCCCGCGAGCTTTTGGCGCGCGTGGGAACCCACGTAAGATTGGCGAAAATCCGGCGCGACGCGGTTGAGCGTGAAACGGAATTGCGCGCCCAAGCGGAGTTCGAGCGCCATCGTTTTCAGGAACTGTTGGCCCAAGCCCCTGCTTTGATCGGGTTCATGAGCGGTCCGGACCACCGCTGGACCTATGTGAACGACCTTTGCATCCGCGTCACGGGGCGAAGGAGCGCGGAAGAGTTTATCGGCAAGACCATGCGCGAGAGCTTGCCCGAGATGGAAGGCCAAGGATTGTTCGAGCTGCTGGATCAGGTCTACCAAACCGGGCAGCCCTTGGTCGGCCGGGAGATGAAAGTGAAGTTCAACCGTTCGGCGAGCGGCCAACCGGAAGAAGCATACCTCAATTTCGTCTATCAGCCGATTCGGGATGCGGGAGGCAAAATTGACGGCGTTCTCTTGCATGCTGTTGAGGTCACGGACCAAGAAGCCGTCCGCAAGGCGATCGCCCTCAGCGAAGAGCGGCTGCGTTTGGCTCAAACGGCCGCAAATATCGGAACGTGGGAATGGGATCCTGTCCGCGACACCCGAACCTTGTCGCCCGAGCTCCATCGCATCTTTGGTACGGATGCCGCCGATCCACAATTTCCGCAAGTGTGGCAGTCGCGCATACATCCGGCCGACTGGCCGCGAGTCCGCAATCAGATGGAAGCGGGAAGCCGGTCGGGGAGGATGGAGTTCGAGTACCGATACCGTCATCCCGAGGACAGCCTGCGCTGGCTCTCCTGCAAAGGTGGCAGGCCCGATGAAGAAGACACGCGTATGCTCGGCGTGGTTTTGGATATCACGGGCCGAAAGCAGGTATCCGAAGCGCGCGAACGGCTCGCGACGATCGTTGAATCCACCGACGACGCAATCGTTGGCAAAGATTTGAACGGCATCGTGACCAGTTGGAACGCCGCTGCGGAAAGAATGTTCGGCTACACAGCGGAAGAAGTCATCGGCCGGTCCATTGTCGCAATTATCCCATCGGAGTTGCGCGACGATGAAGTTCGCATCCTTGAGACGATAGCGCGCGGTGAGCGAATCCATCACTATGAAACTGTCCGCGTGACCAAGGGCGGCGAGCGCATTTCCGTATCTTTGACCATCTCTCCGGTCAGGGATGGGGCGGGAAGGATCGTCGGCGCGGCTAAGATCGCGCGCAACATCACCGAGCAGAAAAAGACGGAGCAGACCTTGCATACGGCTGAGCGGCTGGCCTCGGTGGGCCGTCTGGCGGCGACGGTGGCCCATGAAATCAACAATCCGCTCGAAGCCGTGATCAACCTCGTCTACCTGGCCAAGGCGAGTGCTGTTCAGAAGGACGTACAAGAATATTTGTTGGGAGCTGAAGAGGAATTGGAGCGAATTTCTCAGTTGACCAAGCAAACCTTGGGCTTCTACCGCAACACAAAGGGGGCCACACCGATAAGGATCGGGTCCGTGTTGGAAGCGCTGCTTTCCGTGTTTTCTTCAAGAATCCGCAACAAGTCGATCGAGATTCGCCCGGAGATCAGGCAGGACCCGCAGATCGTCGCGGTGCCGGGGGAGATCCGTCAACTGTTCGCCAACCTCCTGAGCAACAGCATCGATGCCGTCGACGGTGGTGGCCTTATCCGCATTCGCGTGTCTGCCGCAACTGAATGGAACGGGGAAGGCAGGCCGGGCGTACGGCTAACCGTGGCCGATTCCGGGGCCGGTATCCCATCTGCTGTCCGGTCGAAGCTCTTTCAACCATTCTTTACGACCAAGAAAGATGTGGGTACAGGGCTCGGTCTCTGGGTGTGCAAGAATATCGTGGAGAAGCACGGTGGCAGCCTCCGTCTCCACAGCAGCGTAGCGCCGGGCAGAAGCTGGACCGCTTTTTCGGTCTTTCTGCCGCAAAACCCGCCATCATCCTTGGAGCAGAACCTGGAGGGTGTTCTCGACGTATAGGACTGATCGACCTCCTAGCGCCTGTTAACAGGCTCTTACAACGGCAGCCTCTGAGGCGGACAATATGAATGTGAGCTTTTCCGGAAAAGTAGTGTTGGTGGCCGGCGGAACCGGCGGGCTGGGACGCGCCGTGAGCCTGGCGTTCCTTGAGGAAGAGGCGAACGTGGTAGCCACGTATCGCAACGGGGAAGAATTTGCCGCTCTCGAGAGCGCCGCCGGCGCGCATGGCGCATCGCTCGACGGGTGTCAGGTAGACGTCACCGATGAAGCCGCCGTGGTCCAACTCGTCGATCGCGTTCTTGCCGAGCGCGGGCGCTTAGATATCATGGTGAATACCGTTGGCGGCTACACTGGCGGTGTGAAGTTGTGGGATCTGGATATCGAGGCTTTCGACCGGATGCTGGCGCTGAATCTGCGTGCTGGCTACGCTTTGTCGCGCGCCGCGATGGTGCCGATGCTCAAGCAAAAGCATGGAGCGATCGTGAACGTTGCTGCCAAGGCTGCCCTCGATCATGCCGCTGGCGCGGCCGCTTATGCCGCATCCAAGGCAGCGGCAGTGGCTATGATCGATTGTCTGGCCGCCGACGCAAAGGGCACAGGCGTCCGCGTGAACTCGATTCTTCCCAGTATTATCGATACAGAGGCAAACCGGAAGGCCATGCCCAACGCGGATTATGCAGCGTGGCCGAAGCCCGAAGAGATCGCTCGCGTCATTCTGTTTTTATCGAGCGACGATGCCAAAGTGATTCACGGAGCAGCCATCCCGGTTTACGGAAATAGCTGAGACCTCATCGGATTCTGGAGGCAAAATGTCCATTCGCCCAGTGAAGCGGTTGATCCAAGCCAAGCCAACCCTTGAAGGCGCAGGCGTGCACCTGCGCCGTGCCTTCGGCTTCGGCAATACCTCCGAGTTCGATCCGTTTCTTTTGCTCGACGACTTCCGCAACGACGTACCTGCCGACTATCTGGCGGGCTTCCCCTGGCACCCCCACCGCGGAATCGAAACGGTCACATACGTCCTCGCCGGTACGGTCGAGCACGGCGACAGCATGGGGAACCGCGGCGCCATCGGCGCCGGGGACGTTCAATGGATGACGGCCGGCAGCGGGATCATCCACCAGGAAATGCCGAAGGGCGATCATGCGGGACGGATGCATGGATTCCAGTTGTGGGCGAATCTTCCCGCGTCTCAGAAGATGACCTCCCCGCGCTACCAGGAGGTCAAAGCATTCGACATCCCTGAAGTCAAAGACGACGACGGCACCGAGGTTAGGATCGTCTGCGGAAACTTCTGGGGGAAGGTTGGACCCGTCGACGGGATCGCCACGAATCCGACCTACATCGATGTGTCCGTGGCCCCGGGCCGCAGAAAGACGCTGCCGGTCGAGACAACAAGCCATGCCTTCGCGTATGTCTTCGCCGGGTCGGGCAAGTTCTGCAACGCGTCTGGCCCCCTCGCGGTTCCGACCGAGGCGGTCAAGTGGTTGGATACGGCTCCTCCCGCGGTAGTGGACAACCGCTCGCTCGTGCTCTTCGATCGCGGCGACGAGGTCACAGTCCAGGCAGGCGATGACGGGATCCGGTTTCTTTTGGTTTCGGGAAGGCCGCTTGAGGAACCCGTCGCCTGGTATGGCCCCATCGTGATGAACACGCAACAGCAGTTGCGGCAGGCATTCGACGAACTTGAGCAGGGGAAATTTTTGAAGTAGTCCTGCAGGCCGAACCGTACTGGCCGCTTTGCTCGGGAGGAGAACAATTGTTGCCGCAGCGGCGCCATGGACTGAACCGCTTCGCGATGGTCATTTCGCTGGCCATCCTCGCGGTGCCTCTCTTTGTGGCCGCACAAGTCCCTTGGCAGAGAAGCGACGGCATCATTGACATGGACGGCAAGGAATTTCCTCCCGAAGATCCCAGCGAAAAGGCCGAATGGGTTTTCGCACGTTTTCACTATGACCTGGATTATCAATTCGGGCGTTTCCGCTTTCAGAGGTGGGCGGCGGATTATCCGAAATCCGACCGGCAGTTTGTTACGGGCGTGCGCCGTCTTACCATGTTGCAGGCGCGCTCCACCGAGCATGTGGTCGATGGAAAAAGCGACGACATATTCTCCTGGCCCTGGCTCTATGTCGAGGATCCCGGCGCGTGGCGTCTCTCCGAACAACAGGCCGCCCGAATGCGAGAGTTCCTGCTTCGAGGTGGGTTCTTGATGGCCGATGATTCGCACGGTGACTACGAGTGGGGAGTCGTACTGGCTGGATTACGCATGATTTTTCCCAATCGGCCGATTGAAGAGTTGAATGACGACGACCCAATTTTCCACGTTGTCTACGACTTGGATGATCGGGCCCAAATCCCCGGCACCCGTTATATCTGGGGCGGCCGCCAGTACACGCCAGACAGCGCTGTTCCCAAATGGCGCGCGATTCGCGACGACAAGGGCCGCATCATGATTGCGATCTGTCACAACTCCGATGTTGGCGACGCTTGGGAATGGGCCGACAGTCCCCAATATCCCGAACACCTCGCATCGCTCGCATATCGTATCGGCGTCAATTACATCATCTACGACATGACTCATTGACAGCCAGCCGCCTTCACTCCATCCGCGACAGCTCCCAGGCCCGGACATACTTCCAGCTTGCGTGTACAGAGTGATACATGTGCACCAGCAATCCTTCGCGTCCGTCGAGAAATCCCAGGCGCAGAAGATAGTTGGAGAGAAAAATTGCGGCGGGTGCCACAAGAACGTTGAACACGAAGGACAGAATGTTGTCGCCGCGCCCGCCAAGGCTTGCCGCCCGCACCGCTCCCGAAGTGCTGTAGCGGTCCATGCGCTCCATATAGGCTCCAAGCGTCGGATAGACGGAATGTATGAGGTCGCCGTTGAGGCGCCCTCGCTTTCCCACAAAGTGGAGCTTCTTCTGAATTGGTTGAAGCTCATACTCCGCGCTGCCGCGGCGAAAGAGTCTCAGCTTCGGGTCGGGATAGTAGCCGCCATGGCGTATCCATCGTTCCCGGAAAAGAGTCCGGCGAGGGATCGCATATCCATCGAACTCTGCATCGCTTTCGAGAAGTGCCTGGATCTCGGTTGCCAGGGCCTCGCTCAAGGCCTCGTCGTCATCGAGGGAGAGGATCCAGTCACAAGTGCATTTTTCGATTGCGGAGTTCTTCTGCGCGGCGAAGCCCTTCCACGCTTCGTCGAAAAAGCGCACATTGAAGCTGCGTGCGATGGCTTCGGTGCGATCGCTCGAGCCGGAGTCGACAATCACGATTTCATCGGCCCATGACACCGTGCCGAGAGTCTGCTCCAGGTTGGCTTCTTCGTTCCACGTGATAATAGCGACTGAGAGCGTCTTGCGCATCGGCCGGGTTAGGAGTTTGTTGCAATCTCGTGAAACATGGGTTGATTGAGTGTAACAAGGCTCCGGGGGCAAGAAGCTCAGCCCTTGACGGCTGTTCGAATCATGGGGTGACCGGAGACCGTTTCCTTTAAATCGCCGTCATGCTCGATCAATTGGAGCAGTTCGCGCGTCATTCTCGTGTCCACTTCCGCGACGCTGTCGAGCCCTACCGGGTAACGGACTACGCACTCCAGGCCCGTGTCCGTGAAATGCAGCTGGGACTGCGGTTCCGGCATTGTTAGGTGAATTTCAGTTCGGCGCTCCACATCGCCGTGCTGGCGGGCAAGTTTCTCGCGGTAATCTTCGTAGACCGACCGAACCGCCGCGAGCAGCCTCTCTTCCGCGGCTTTCACGTTCCCGCTCGGGTTCAGCGCAACAGACACTTCATGCCATGCATACTCGGTGCCGGGGATCTGCTTAAAAAGGGGAGTGGTCGCCTGAAAGAGAACGGAGTTAGCGAAAACCGCAATGCGTCCCGTAGGATAGATGTCCACGCCCGTACCGGCCAGCTCCATTAGATAGAGGCGAACCAGGCCTACATCCACCACGTCTCCGGTCACGCCGGCAACGCTAATGCGGTCGCCTACTCGGATACCCCATCTCCCGACCAGGAAGAAATAGGCGGCGACAGAAAGCAAAATCGTCTGCAATCCCACCGCCAGACCAGCGGTAATGAAGCCAGCGAAGGTGGCCAGAGAACTGAATTCACTCACAAAGCCGAGGATGAGCACAACACCCATCGCAAAGGCAATCACGATGCGCCGCACCAGCAGAAACTGCCGCCGCCGCCGGATATCGCTGACATAGCGAAAGGTTACGCGGCGCCAGATCTCGGAGAGCAACAAGACGAGAGCGATGGCGAAGGCGATTCCCGCCACTCGCACCACAACCGAGCGCACCGCGCGCTGGGACTCACTGCTGATCGAGTCGCGCCATTCCATCAAATCCGAATGGATTTGATCGAGCAGCGTCACCTCTTGCGTCAGAGGCAGCGATGCATCCGCGAGCTGGTTGAATTTCTGCGTCAGGGTGTCGAATTGCTGGCGCGTGGCAACAGGTTGCGGAGGGGAGGCGCCCTGCGCCGCTTGCGCGGGCACGTTTGCCATCTGCTGCCCTTGCTGGATGGTCGCCCGCAGAGTTGCCTGGAGCGGCGCGTGGAGCGCCACGGCGGTTCTCCTCACCTGGTCTGTCTCCGCGGCCAATTCGGTGATCTCGTGCATGCTCTCGAGCTGGTCATAAGCGGCGACCACCTCGCCAATCAAGCCCCGGGAGTTCGTATTCGCGATCTGTTGTGCATTGGCTTTTGCCGCCTGTGAGTGGGCGCCTGCCAGCTCGGGAACCGTGCGTTCCAGTTGGGCGATGGCGCCAGGCAAGCCTTCCGCGAGGTCTTCCCCATTGATGCTGGCGGATCTGGCCACTTGCTCGAGCGTGGTGCGCATCGCTTTTCTCAGATCTAACTCGCCCTGCAGCTGATTTTTCTCTGCCGCCAGTCCTTTGGCCTGGGCTTGGGACGCCCGCCCCATCTTGCTGTTCAGATCGCTGATCTGCGATTCAATGGCCGCGATGCGGGTGTTTGCCTCGTCGAGGAGGGTCCCGGTATTTTGCCGCGAAGCGGCCACGGCACTGCCCGCTCCCCCTGTGCTCTGTGCCGCGGGTATCAATGCGGCTTCCGCCTTCGCCGACTGAAAAGCCAATTGCGCGACCTTGGTTGCGAGGGTTTCGACATCCGATTGGTAGATCGCGTCGCTAGGCAGGCCGGTAAGCTCCACCCCTGTCTTGGTGTGTCCGTACCAGCTGATGACCTGGTTCAGATGGAGCAGGATTGCCTGGCCGTCAAGCTGTTCAGGCTGCTGCGTCTGACCGGCGCCGTGGCGAACCGCTAATGCGGCGATGACCATGGCCACCAGCAAAAGGGAGATAATCTTTGGCTGAACCTGGACTCTCGTGGGGACCCTCGTTTATGAAGAGCTATAAGGTATTGCCGCCGTTCACTGAGATCTTTTGTCCCGTAATAAAACCGGCCGCGTCGCTTGCTAGAAATGCAACCGCCTTCGCCACGTCCTCGGGCACTCCCATGTGCTTCAAGGGAACGCGGGCAATATAAGCTTCCATCTCCTTGCTGCCGGCATCCCCGCTGCCCTCTGTCGGAATCCATCCGGGCGCCACCAAATTTACGGTAATGCCGGTGCCCCCGAGCTCTCGCGCCCAGGATCGCGTCTGGCCCAACTGAGCTGCTTTCGCGGCGACATAATTGGCAAATCTCTCGTTTCCAAGTTCGACGACCTCGCTTCCGATTTGGATGATCCTTCCAAACCCGCGCGCGATCATGCCTCTGACAACCTGCTGCAAAATCAACAATGGCGACTTTACAAAAAACTCGAGCTGATCCAGATATGCCTGCCAGGTTTGCTCTTCGATTGAGAGAAAGGGCTGCGGGCCCGTCGCGTTGATTACGGCGATGTCGATCTCTCCAAATAGAGTGGTGACCTCATCGATGAGGCGGCGTATCTCCTCTTGGTCGCGCACATCGGCACGAAAGGCAGAGGCTTCACCACCGCCATTCTGGATCTGCCGGCAGACCTGCCCCGCCAAGTCGGAATGGGATGCGTAGTTGACTGCAACTTTTGCGCCTTGTGCTCCCAACTCCAAGGCAATGGCCGCACCCAACCCCCGCGAGGCTCCTGTTACGAGTGCGGTATGTCCATGAAGGGTATCCAATAACAGGCTCTAGAACGGGATATCGTCATCCGTGATCTCGGTACCCGCGAGATCCTCGGCAGCGGCGGGAGGCCGCTGGTCGAAGGAGCCCGTGTTTGAGCGGGAATAGCCGCCGCCTTCGCTCTCGCCGCGCGAAGATAGGAGTACCAGTTCGTTGACGATGATTTCCGTGCGGTATTTCTTCTGACCGGATGCTTGATCGTCCCACGAGCGCGTTTGAATGCGGCCCTCGACGTAAATCTTCGAGCCCTTCTTTACGTAGTCGCGAATGATCTCGGCGGTCCGTTGGTACGCGGTAAGATTGTGCCACTCGGTGCGATCCTGCCACTCCCCGGCCTTGTCTTTCGTCCGTTCGGAAGTGGCCAGCGTGAGGTTTGCCACCGCGGTGCCGCTGGGCAGAAACTTCACCTCGGGATCCTTACCTACATTGCCTAGCAGAGTGACTTTGTTGACGCTCTTTGCCATAGATTTTCCTTGGTTTCCCGGCCGGAGCCCTTTCCATGCAGGTGTAGATAGGAGAGTCGAGATCTACGCAGCTTCTCCATCTTTTCGTCAAGAAGAGCCGCATCCGGCCACTTCTTGACGGGACATAGCAACAGGAAAAAATGCTCCAAGCGTGAAGGATAGCAGAAGTCGGCGTCCGCGGGGAGGATCGACGCCGACCGCCCCTCTCTTGGCCCGGCATTTCGGCAAGATGCCGGGAGGAAGCCTGTCCGGGCTACATGGCGGTTAGGCAATGGCTTCGAGGACCTGCTGCGTCTTGCGAACTTTGGAGAGGCGCGGAAAGATTGCCGAGAATGCGAAGTCCTGCATCTCTTGCGAGAATGTGCTGCAGGCGTCCTCTACGGTGACGAACGCGAAACCCAACCCGGTACCCTGACGCAGTGTGCTCTCCACACCCATGTTGGTGGCGATGCCGGCCAGCACCACCGTCTCAACACCACGGCTGCGCAGCTCATGCTCTAGCCCAGTCCCCGCAAATGCGCCCCAATGAGGCTTGGAGATGAGCAGGTCGCCGTTTTGCATGCCCGCGGACTCGGCAATCTCACTTAGGTGGGCTGGCATATCCTTTGGCAAGGTCATCACTTCGTCTGCGGGTAGCGAGAGAAAATCGCTCATCACCACTCGGACGTAAACCACCGGCACATTCTTCGCACGAAAGGCGTCAGCCAGCTTGCGCGAGCGCTCCATCACTTCGCTCGCGGAGTACGGTTTGGTGTCGCGGCTAACGATGGCATTCTGCAGGTCGATCAGCACCAGCGCCGTCGTTCTGGGATCAAGGATCAGTGTCTCGGTCATAATTACCCCAATGCTTGCAATGTGAGGATTCCCTCGCGTTTGTTCGGTGCTAAGAGCCTGCCGCCCTAGAAATTAAGAACAGGCTCTAGGGGACATTCCCAGCCACACCGCCGACGGTGATGTTGTGGACTGTAAGCGTGCGGCCCATGGCCTCATTGAAAAGCACTTCTGCTTCGATCAGGTTGATCCGGTCACGCAATTCCGTGCCTTGCGCAGCCGTCAGGAGTTGCTGTTTCTGCACGACCGTGAAGGCCGTTGAACTGCCGAATTGGAGTTTCCGTACTTCGTCGTCGTAGCTCTGCTGCGCCAGCACGCGCGCTTCCTCTGCGGCCTTGACCGCGGCTCGATCCTGCTCCATCGCGATCATCGTTTGGCGCACGTTGAGCACGATCGTGTTCTGTGTCTGCCGGTATTGCGTTTCCTGCTGGCTGTGCGTGAGTTGCGCCGTGACATTTTGGGCTTGCGCGGCGCGGTTGCGGATGGGAAGAGTCAGGTTGAGGCCCGCCTCGAGAGTCGGAAAGTTGGCGTTGATTATTCCGTTGAGGTCGTTTCCGTAGCCGCCCGCGAAGCGGGTGACTGGCGTCGTGGTGGTGATCGTCTGGTTGCCGCCCAGCCCGGCCGTCTGGAACTCTCCATAAACATTGAGCGTCGGCAGCAGCAAATTCTTCGTGGCCTTCATCTCAATCTCCTGGTTCTTGACATTGAGACTGGCTTGCTCAAGCTCCGGCCGATTCTTCCATGCCTCCCTCACGGCGTCCGGCAAGGGAAGATCCTCCACGTTATCCGGTATAAAGATCGGCGTTGTGGGCACGATCTCGACTCCCAACAGCGGCCCCGCCATAGGATCGCGTGTGATCGCGACGAGCAGCGTCATCTCGTCCTCGAGTTGGGTCGTCTGATCCTGCACGAGTACTTGCTGATCGCTCGCGAGCTGCGATTCCGCTGTGATCACGTCCAGCGGCGCCATCATGCCGACCTGGAGCTCGATCTTGTTGTTGTCGTAAAGCCGTTGATCGGCCGCGACCGCGATTTCGCCCACTTTCACATTCTCGCGCGCGAACACGAGTTCCCAATAGTCGGTGGAGACCTGCGTGACCGTGGTGATCGCCTGCTGGGCAAATTGCGATTCGCCGACCTTGATCGTGTTCTTGGCCTCGAGAATGTAGCGGTTGTTCACTGTCTTGCCAAAGCCTGCCAGCAGAGATTGAGTCGCCTCGAACGTCACGCTCGACTGGAGGTAGGGATTGAACAGGTTAAACTCGCCGAAGTTCGTGGATTCACGCGAATTGTCGAATGTCACCTGCAGTTGGCTTCCGGTGGAGAAATTCTGGGTGTACTGGAAATTGTATTGCGCAATGTGATTTTTGAGAGCAACGGGTGTCGCGATCCGAGTCGGAGTGGTCGTGGTCGAAGTCGACAAAATGCCGGAAAAAAGCGGGTTGTTGATGGGCGAGACCGCGTATTCATCGAATCCGGCGGCCGTGAGGATAGGATCGAAACCGATCCGTCCGTTGATGCCCGATTTCGCCAGCAACAGGTTCGCCTCATCCAACAACGGCACATAGCGCTCCACGGCCACGTCGAGATTGTTCTCGAGTGCAATCGTGAGGGCGTCTTCCAGACTCAGCATCATCTTTCCGCCCTGAATCAGTTGCTCCATCCTCGGTGTATTGGTCATCGCCGGCTCCCCCACGCCGATCGGCCGGTAGGGAGCGGTAACGCCCGGGAACCAGCGGGGCCCTTTGGAGTAGTCGGTTCCCAGGTCCAAGTTTCTCACCGGATTCGGCGCGTGGCTGGCTGGCGCTACCGGCGGCGGCTCGTATTGAGGCGGAGGGGGCAGTGGTATCGGCGCCGGCTCGGGCGTTACCGGTGGCGTCTGTGTGTTCTGGCCGGACCTCTGTTGCGATTGCGCGCACAGCGGCGAAACTATCAGCGCCGCCGTCAAAAGCACCATCGCTGCATGCATTGGCCTTCTACCCATCGTGTTGTTTCCTTTCCAAAGGTCTGGTCACAGATGCCGTGTTTGGATGGAAAAACGAGCGCTTACTTCGTATCTTCTAAATGCCTTCAATAAGATCGTCGGTAATCGCCGGCAGGGTCGGCAAGACTTCCTCGGCGATCGACCGCTTCTGGACGAGAACGTCATTCTTCATTTTTCCGTCACGGAATTCCAGAGCTCGCTGAGCATACTGGGCGATGTCAAATTCATGCGTGACGATAACCACCGTCAATCCATTCTCTGCATTCAGCTTCTGAAAAATATCCATGATCTCAACGCTCGTGCGGCTGTCGAGATTTCCTGTCGGTTCGTCTGCCAGCAAGATCGATGGATTATTGACCAGCGCCCGCGCGATCGCCACCCGTTGCTGCTGGCCGCCTGAAAGTTGTGAAGGGAAATGGTGAGACCGGTGGCTCAGACCAACCCGGTCGAGCGCCGCCTGCGCGCGTTTCACACGTTCCGCGATCGGCACACCGGCATATATGGTAGGCAACTCGACATTCTCGAGCGCCGACGTCCGCGCAAGGAGATTGAATTGCTGGAAGACGAATCCGATTTTGGTACTCCGCACCTTTGCCAGTTCTCGCTTGGTAAGGCCCGATACGTCGCTGCCGTCGAGATAATAGTGGCCTTTCGTAGGCTTATCGAGACATCCAAGTACATTCATCAAAGTCGATTTGCCCGATCCCGACGCTCCCATCAAAGCGACGAACTCGCCCGGATAGATTTCGAGGGTAATTCCCCGCAATGCGTGCACCTGTACTTCGCCCAAATCGTATGTCTTGTGCACGTTGTCGAGGCGGATTGTGGGGGTTGTCCCCGCCCGATCGGGACTCGAGGGCACGGCAGAGGTTGGTTGGTTCATAGAGTCGATAACTTGGCCTTCAGCGCCCGGGACCAATTACTTGATCTCCGGATAGTCGAGATAATAGCGATGGAGCTCCGCCTCGGTCATGGGGCCCATGCGGATTTCGACTGCAGTGGCGCCTTGCCCTTGACCGGAGGAAATAACCCACACCGTATCGCCGGATCGCAGACCGGTCAGCGGTATCGCCTTGCCGTCCTCGCCCAGAACACGTGTTTTCCCGTTCACATTCAACAGGGTTGTCACCTCGGTCGGATGTTTGAGCAGGATCTGAGATTTCGCTGAATCGATCGACGCGACAATAAAAAATTCTTCTCCCTTTGCATCTTTCTTGTCCTGCGCGTGTGCGCCGGCCGCAAATGAAGCTGCCATTGCCAGCGCGAGAACGAATGCGGCGGTTGGGAAGAGCTTATTCATACCGTAAAGCCTCTATCGGATCGAGTTGTGCCGCCTTGCGCGCGGGATAGTAGCCAAAAAATATTCCCACCGCTGCGGAGAAGACCATCGCAACCAGGATGCCAATGGGAGAAACCGTGGAACTCCAGCCCATCACATGAGCGATAGTCATCGATACGGAGGCGCCTAGGGCTATGCCAATCAACCCGCCCAGCAAGCTGAGCACCACCGCTTCGCTCAGGAACTGACGCTGCACGTCCTGCTCGGTGGCGCCCACGGCCATACGCACTCCGATCTCGCGCGTCCGCTCGGTCACCGAAACGAGCATGATGTTCATAATTCCAATTCCGCCAACGAGCAATGAAACCGAAGCGATGCTGGCGAGCAGAAGCGTTAGGATACGGGTCGTGCTGGCCACGGTTGCCGCCAGGTCCTGTGGGCTGCGGATGATGAAGTCATTGTCTTCGCCCGGCCGCAGGCGGTGCCGTTGCCGAAGGAGCGCGGCAACCTGCTTCTCCGCAATTTCGATGTCGTCCTGGGAGTCGGCCGAAGCAATGATGGTCTGCAGCCAATTGACCCCGGCTATTTTCTTTTGAACTGTCGTGTAGGGCATGAACATCGTGTCGTCCTGATCCTGCCCGAAGGTTGTTCCCTTAGCGAGAAGCTCTCCGATGATCACAAAGGGAACCTGCTGCACGCGAATGGTTTGCCCCACCGGATCCTGGCCTCCGAACAGTTGCTGGGCAACCGTCGTCCCAATGACACAGACATTCGCCGCCACGTCCATGTCCCGCTGGGAAAATCCGCTGCCTTCAGTGATGGGCCAGTTGCGAATTTGAAAGTATGACTGCCCGACTCCGTTCGCCCGCGTAAACCAATTACGGTTTTCATGCACCACCTGGACCGAAGCCCCCACCCCGGGCGACATCGCGGCGATGGTCGGAACCTGTTGCTGGATGGCCTTCGCATCAAGAACGGTGAGAGTCTTGGTGGCCTGCGCTCCCATGCGAACCCCGTTCGAGTTCACGCTGCCCGCCTGGACCATCACCATGTTTTCTCCCAAGCCCTGGATTTGACCCTGCACTGCCTGGCTGGCTCCCTGGGCGAGCGCGATGATGCAGATGACAGCGCTGACACCGATGATGATGCCGAGCATGGTCAGGATGGTGCGCATCTTATTGCGGGCCAAGGCGCGCAGCGCCACGCGAATCACTTCCCTGAAGTTCATTGAAACCCTCCGTTGGGACGCGCGGCGGCCAAAGCGGTCTGATCTCCCGTGATCAGCACATCGCCCTCATGCAGATTCCCTTGCACCAACTGTGTGTTGGTAAAATCGGTGATTCCACACTGGACCGCCACGGGTATCGCTTGATTTTTAGGCGCCGGCTTCCAGACCACCTGCCAGCCGCCAAGGTGGGTCACCGCCGCGGCATGGGAAATATCGTATTTGTCGTAAAGCGCTTGGAATTGCGCATG
This sequence comes from uncultured Acidobacteriaceae bacterium, assembly GCA_963746665.1. Taxonomy (GTDB): domain Bacteria; phylum Acidobacteriota; class Terriglobia; order Terriglobales; family Acidobacteriaceae; genus PALSA-350. The sequence continues at coordinate 318,585 of CAVVBW010000006.1, forward strand.
GGAAAGCGCCGGAGCGTAAGTGAGCGCCCCATTCGGAATTTGAACCGCGTTGCTCGCATGGCCGGTTGGAATTGTGACGTAGGCTGTCTCTCCCGGCAGAAGTTTCTCCGTCGGATTTTCGAAATCGATCACGGTATTGTAGGTCACGACGTTCTGTACCGTCGTCGCATTCAGGCGCACTGCGCTGACGCGGCCGTGGAACTGTTCCGTGGGATATGCGTCCACTTGAAATGTCACTGGCGTACCCACGGTTATGCTCCCCGTGTCGGATTCGTCGGTGGCCGCATACACTTGCATGCGCTTGAGGTCTTGCGCGACGGTAAAGACGGTCGGGGCTTGTAACGTCGCCGCCACGGATTGTCCTACGTCGATATTCCGCGCTACGACCGTGCCGTCGATAGGCGAGATAATCGTTGTATAGGCAAGGTTTCTCTCGGCTAGAGTAAGCGCGCCCTGCATCGCGATGATCTGCGTCTTACCTTGCGCCAGTTGCGCCTTTGCCTGTTCCACGCTTGCTTCATCGGCCTGAACTTGTGCTAGCGCCTGCCCCAGCGTCGATTGGATCTGGTCGTTTGAATCGCTCGATGCGACCCCGAATTTGAAGAGATTTTGCGACCGCGTAGCGGTCGCGGTCTCATATTTCGCATTGGCCTTTGACTTTGCGAGGTTTGCCTCATCCACCTGGACGGTCGCCGCGAGTGTGACCATATTGGCTTGGGCGTTTTTGAGATTGCCTTGCGCCTGGACCAGCTGCGCCTCATAAATGGCAGGGTCGATTTGCGCCAGTACTTGTCCACTCTCCACACGAGAATCGAAGTCCGCGAAGATATATTTCACGGTGCCGGACACGTAGGAGCCAACGGAGACTGTCGTCAATGGGTTGATGGTGCCGGTTGCCTGCACTGCCGAGTTGATGTCACCGCGACGAACGGTCGCGGTCACGATCTTAGGAGCCTTCGACCTTCCTATTGTGAAATACACAATGCCGGCCACAATCAACACCAGGCCGACGGCGCCGGCGATGTATGCGGCTTTATGGTTCTGGTAAGACTGCCTTAGCGACATTCATCCCTCGTTCTCGTTTTCCCGGTCCCTCAAGTGTTTGAGCATACTTCTCTATCTTGAATACGCAATACGCACTCCGGGCTACCTTTATTACGCGCAGCGGCCAATTTAATTTCACAAAAGCCGCACTTCGCCATATTTTCCAGTGCAGAGTAGAAGTAAAAATGCTCTGAGGGGGCGCAGTACGATCATCTTACGTCCATCAAGACCGGAAGACCGGCCACGGCCCTAAGAGATGTCAAGATCGTAATGGCAAGAGATAACGACTGGGGGTTGACGCCAGCCGCTCAACGATTCCGCGTGGCAGGCTCCGCCTTGGCAATCTGGCGATTGCGCAGCCATTTGGCCGACCCCAACACGGTCAACATCAGGCCGAAGGGCAGGCACATCATCGCGGCGATCAGCGCGAGCCAGCCGGAATTAGTATGCGGTCCATGCTCGCCGATTCCGCCAAATACGGTCTTGGTCAAAAGAGCGGCGGCAAAGCCAACGGCCAAAATCAAGAAGCCGGCCTCGAGCAATTGCTTTGTGCCATCGCCCGAGCCGGCGGGGGCGTTGCTTTTCGCCGGCTGCGTGCCGAATCGCTCTTTGACCGCTCCTTTGATCTCTCGTGGGGTTGCTTGTGGCATGGCGCGCGCCTCGTTCAGTGCCAGCTAGCCAGCATGGCATAGACCACGACGCCGGTCACGGAGACGTATAGCCAAATGGGAAGCGTGTAACGCGCCAGCCGGCGATGTTGCCGGAAACGGCCGCTAAGAGAGAAGAAGAAAGTGATCAGAATCAGCGGAAGCGCCAGGACCGAGAGCAGAATATGGCTGGTCAGAATCGTTAAATAAACGGCTCGCACCGTTCCATGCCCGGGAAAGAGCATATCGCCATGCAGGGCGTGATTGAGGATGTAGCTCGCCAGAAAAAGGGAGGAGAAGGCGAAGGCCGCGAACATCCAGTTGCGATGAGCCTTGAAGTTCCGGCGGCGGATAAAGTAGAACCCGGCCAGCAGGGCGACCGTGCACAAGCCGTTGAGGAGCGCATCAAGGGCGGGCAGAAATCTTAGCCGCGTGGAGGTGGCGGAGGCTGGATGCACAAAAATCAGCCACACCAGAAAGGCGACGGCCCCCGCGCTCACGGCAATGATGGTTGTCACCGGCAGAGCGACTGAGGACCTCTGATTGGATTCAGCGAGTTGCACCCTTCAGGTGTACCTCCCTAGGCCGACGGACGGTTCGTGCGCCGATTGACGATGAGCCACGACGCCGTAAAAGTCAGCAGGCAGAAAACGCCGGTCACCGCAAGGTTTACCGGCAGTGAGAACTCCGTCGGGGAACTGGGGAAAAGACAGCTGCGCAGCGCTTCCACGCCATAAGTGAGCGGGTTCAACAACATGCAGAAGCGTAGCCATCCGGAGGCGCCGCTTGCGGGAAACAGCGAGCCCGACAGCAGCCATAACGGGATCAGGAGCAGATTCACGATGGCGTGAAAAGCCTGAGTCGAATCCATAGGCCACGCGATCGCAAAACCCAGCGCCGTCAACTCGAAGCTGATCATTACGATCACCAGCATGCTCAAGCCGATGCTCCCAACGGTCATGTGAGCCCCGACCAGCGGACCGAAGACCAGGAAGATGATTCCTTGAATGGCCGCTAAAGTCGCTCCGCCGAGCACCTTGCCGAGCACGATGGCCGAGCGGCTTACGGGAGCCGCGAGTACGGAGAGCAAAAAGCCTTCATTGCGGTCCTGGATTAGCGACATCATGCTGAAGATCGCCGTGAATAGAACGATCATCGCCACCGCGCCGGGAAAGAAATAACCCAGGTAGTGCTCGGAGGACGCTGCTCCGTGTCCAGTGCTGAAGGTATGCGCGAAGCCCGAGCCCAGAACCACCCAGAACAGCAGCGGAGAGGCAATCACGCCGACCACGCGCGCCTTCTGCCGATAGAAGCGGACAATCTCCCTGAGCCATAGAGAATACGCAGGCACAAGAATGCCTGGCGAAGAAATGTTGATTGTCCGCGGCGCGGCTGCCGTCATCGTAGCCATGTCTATCTCTCCTCCTTGGCGTCGCTCCAGAAGCGGTGGCCGGTTCGCTGGATGAAGACATCTTCCAGGCTCGGTTTCGCCACTGAGATGCCGTCGATCTCCCCGGGGAACGCCTCGACGACGCCGGTTACGAAGCGATGGCCTTCTTCGCGCTCCAACCGCACCGTGCTGCCCAGCACGGTCGGCTGCACCATGAACCGCAAACGCATCCGCTCCGCGAGCGAGGCCGCGGCCTCCGCGCTCGCCGTCTCAAAGAGCACGACGTCACCGCCGATGGCCGCCTTCAGTTCAAGCGGCGAACCCAAAGCCACCAGTTTTCCCTCGTTCAAGATCGCCAACCGGTCGCAATGCTCGGCTTCTTCCATCAGGTGCGTGGTCACCAGAATCGAGACGCCTTCCTGGTCCCGCAGCATTTTCAGATACTGCCAGACATCGCGGCGCGCGCCCGGATCGAGTCCGGTGGATGGCTCGTCAAGCAGCAGAACCGAGGGGGAATGAATCAGCCCCTTGGCCAGCTCCACGCGGCGCTGCATGCCGCCGGAGAGGGTTTCGACATATTCGGTGGCCCGATCGCTCAGTCCAACCCGGCTCAACACCTCGTTGCTGCGAGTCTTGAGCGAACTGCCGCTCAATCCGTATAGGTGTCCCTGATGCTTCAAGTTCTCGGCGACCGTCAGCTTGATGTCCAGGCTTCTGGCTTGAAAGACAATGCCGGTTTGCTGCCGCACCTTGTTGGGCTCACGGGCGGCATCGAAGCCCTGAATCCGCGCATGGCCGCCGCTGGGCACCATGAGCGTCGAAAGAATCCTGAAAAGCGTGGTCTTTCCGCTGCCATTCGGCCCCAGCAGGCCGAAGATCTCCGCAGGCTCGACCTCGAAGTTCAAATCGTCGAGAGCCAGACGGTTGCCGTAGTTATGCGACAGATGCTCCAGTTGGATAGGTGAGGCGGACAGAGAGCCGCTTTGGACCGCCGCAGAACCCGTTCGCTGAGCCTGTTCACTGACCATCGCCATGCGGCTATCTCCTTCCTGTTGCGTTCAGCATCATCACCGTGAGCAAAATAGGCAGATAGATCACGCTGGCCTTCAACAAGTCGCGCGCGTAGCCTCGCGACTCTGCCGTGCTCGATGCCCGGGTAATGCGTGCGAAGCGGATCGTGTAGGCCAGGTAAATCAAGCCCAGGAGCAGAGCTGTTGCCAGATAGAAACGTCCCGCGAGGTGCAGATAGAAGGGAACCAGGCTCACCGGAATCATAAGGACGGCATAAACCAGCGCCTCGAGCACCGTCGACCAGCCGTCAGGTTGAACAACCGGCAGCATGCGAATGCCGGCCCGTGCATAGTCGGTGCGGTAAAGCCACGCGATGGCCATGAAATGCGGAAACTGCCATACGAAAAGGATGGCGAACAAGGCTACGGCCGGCCACTCGATCACTCCCCGCGCAGCAGTCCAGCCCAAGAGCGGCGGCATCGCGCCGGGAAATGCGCCGATAAAAGTGGCGAGCGTCGTGAAGCGTTTCAAGGGCGTATACACAGCCACATAGCTGACTGCGGTCAATAGCGTGAGCACCACGGTCACGGGATTGGTGAAGTACGCGAGAATCAGTCCGCCAAACAGAACACATGCCATGCCCACGGACAATCCGTGGAAAAGGCTCATGCGCCCTGAGGCTAAGGGCCGCTGCGCCGTGCGCTCCATTCGGGCGTCGCTCTTGCGCTCGATGACCTCGTTCAGGCATGCGGCGCCGCCCGATACCAGCCCGATGCCGATGAGCGCTTCGAGCAATCCCCAGTGCACGCTGGGAATGCCCGAGCGCACCGAGCCGAGATAGAAGCCGGCCCATGCCGTAAGCACCACCAGCGCGGTCACGCGCACTTTGAGCAGATCCTGGTAGTCGGTCAGCAGGGAAGGCCGCGCCTTGGCGGCGGACGAGGCGAGGGCCACGGCGCTGTGTAGCCGGCCTGCCGCGCTGCCCGCTAAATCGCCCGTCATCTCGTTGGTGACGATTAAACTCTCCCGGGTTGTCGCGTCCACGATGGATGTCACGGCAGCACGCTCACGATAGGATGTTTGTCGGAATTGTTGGGAGTTTTGGACATCGATCGATGTAGCTTACTCCCATGATAGCAATAACAGGCTCTAAGGCGCTTTCCCGGCCAATCGCACCAGTGGATCGTTTTTGACGAGGTACTCCTGAATCAGGACGGCCAAGAGCACCGCCGTGGGCACCGCGACCATGGCTCCGGCGATACCGGCGAGTTTCGTTCCGAGCAGCAAAGCGATCAGAACGCCCAGGCCCGCAAGGTCCACATGGGTCCGCATGATGCGCGGAGTCAGATAGGAGTTCTCAACCTGCGCATAGACCAGGTAAAAGATCAGCGCGCCTAAAACCTTGGCGCCTGAATCCACCGCGGCCACCAAAAGAACCAGCGCCATCGAAACCATGGCGCCCACCACCGGAATGATGTTCAGCGCGCCCATCAGCACGCCCAGCGCGTAGGCATAACGGATCTTTAGCAGGACAAAGACGATGGTGCTGGTCAGGCCCAGGATCAACATGAGCAGTCCTTGAGCGAGCAGCCACCTGCCCATGCGGGCTTTCGCGATCTTCAAGGTATCGTCCAACCGCATCCGCGTCTCGCGGGGAAAGATCGAAAGCACCCAGCGATAGGCGAACTCTCCTTCGAGCATGAAATAGACCGTCAGCACGATAGTTGCTATGACATTCAGCAACCCGCTTGCCCAGGTGCTAGCCGAGCTAAGGATGTATTCGGCGAGGTTTGAAGCATATCCCTGCAACCTCGCGTTGAGGGCGTCGATATCGACATGGGAGGAGAACGGCAGGCCCCGCAGCCGCGACAGCATTTGCGGGCCCCTTGACGGGAGCGCCTTCGCAAAATCCTGCAGATCATGGGCCACCGGGGGTATGGCAAAGGCGAAAAAGAGGGAAGCCGAGCATGCGACGATCAGCAACAGGAGAAAGATCGCAAGGCCCCGTCCGGGGGAGCGCTTGCCGATCTTCAGCCTCATGATGCCATGAATTACGGGCATGAGGACCACGGCGAAGAGCGCCGACACATAGACCAGCAGCAGGATCTCGCGCACGAGGTAGGCAATGAAGAGGGCTAATCCGATTGCGAAGGCAAAGAGGATGTCGGCGTGCACGGCTTTTATCCCGCCATTTCGCGAAGCCCCTTCGGGGGAACCAACCTCTGGCGGATTACCCAAGTTGTTTCCCATCGTTCCTATTGGGCCTTCCTTCTATGAGCCAATCTTCCTCCGCGCGCTCGAGTACCCGGGCGGCAACCTCGAGCGGCGCGAGTCCCGCTGTCGACACGGTAAGATGCGCCGCGCGGTAATTTGGCAATCGACGCTCATGGCGTGCTGCCAGGTCGGCCGGTTCCTGCAACAGAGGGCGCGTTTCAGGGGCATGGCGCAGGCGAGCCAGCAACTCGGTCATCGGGGCATCCAAAAAGACCAGGCACGTCTCCGGAGAATTCAAAAGAGACGACAGAATCATCGGGTCTTCGATCGCGCCTCCCCCCAGAGCGATCACGGCTCTTCGAGCCCGCAGCACCTGCTCGATCGATTCGCGTTCTTTGGCGCGAAAGTAAGCCTCGCCGCGCTCACGAAAAATCTCGCTGACGGTTTGCGCGCACGACTCCTCAATCACCCGGTCAAGATCGAGAAATTGCCAGCCCAGGCTCTCGGCCACAAGCGCCCCAACAGTCGACTTACCAGCCCCCATAAAGCCGGTCAGGACCAGGCGCGAGAGATGCCGCACGGTTCTCGACGAAAGGGCGGACCGTTGCCGAGGCAGGTTGCTCAATCTGAGCATTATAAGGGATTTGCCATCCAGGCAGGTCCTGCGCGGACGGCGGGACGCGGCTTCGCCGCCAAAATCAGTTGTCAGTTCTCAGTTGTCAGTCTTCACGAACGGCCAGAGCGGTGGGGCAAAAGGGTGAATCGCGGAGCGAGCCTTGCTTCGCGCCCCGACTTCTGCGGTGTTGAACGGAAAGCGAAGCACTGACAACTGAAAACTGAGCACTGACAACTGCTTTACGACGGGTCGGGATGTTCTTTCTTAAGAGCCGATTGAATATTGTCCCAGACGACAGGACTCGGGTCGTGGATCGGCAGTAAGAGCTTGGCCTGTTGCGCGATGTACTGCAGATCCCGTACCAGTCCGGAACAGTTCTCGCAGGTCTTCAAGTGCTCTTCTTCCGCCAGGTTCCTGCCAGACTCGAATAGCTCCGGCAACTGCTGCTGGAACTCGGCGCAATTCATAGGGAGCGCCTTGCCGCTATCTCTCTCGGGCTGCGTCATGGGGTTGTCGTCTCTTTCCTTTGACCGGAGTTCAAGAGGTCGCGCAGCTTCATTCTCGCCTTGTGCAGCTGCGATTTGCTGTTGCCGATCGAGCACTCCAGCATATCTGCGATCTCGTTATGCTCGTAGCCCTCGACATCGTGCAACACGAACACCAGTCGATAGCCAGGGGGCAGATTTTCGACCGCGCGCTCCAACGTAACGCGATCGATTGAACCGGAAAGCATCAAATCGCGAACTCCGATGTCCTTGCGCGGCGCGTCATCCTGCGAGGGCTCCAATGTCTCTTCGAGCGAGACTTGGGGCAGTCCTTTCTTGCGCAGATGCATGAGCACCACGTTCACCGCCAGCCGGTGCAGCCAGGTCGAGAATGCCGAATCTCCGCGGAAGGTGCCGATCTTGCGGAAAAGCTGCAGAAAAGCTTCCTGGGTCAGGTCTTCGGCTGCGGCAACGTTGCCTAGCATGCGCAGGCACAGGGAATAAACACGGCGCTTGTGCAGTGCATAGAGCATCGCGAATGCGGCGCTGTCTCCTGCTTGCGCTCTCTGAATCGCTTCCGACTCGCCCGCGATCGGCGGATTGCGGCGCAAATGTTGATGGGGTGTTCTGGCCGGAGCGCTGGGTCCGGAAGGGGCCTCAAAATCTTCGCTGGGAATAGGCATTGGCTCCTTTTGCGGCAATCCCTGAGGGGGCCGGTCCTTCTCCTTAAAAATATGTCCTCGCCCGTTCGGAGAGACATTGGGATAGAAGTTCCCCGAGATGAGTGCAGCGGTAACGCTTTGCTCAATTTTACGCGCTGGGATCTCTCCTGGCGGCAGGTGTCGTGTGACGGTCAAATATCTGTATGGCACAGACTTGGAGTGGGGAAAGGTGCGGAAGAGTTGCCTTGGCGTAATGGGCTCTGGCACATATCAATGCATATCCATAGGAGATCCGCTCTAACTTCCGATAAACCGGGCGTAAAGGCTCCGGGCTAGCGCGACGTCCGTCGTTCCCTGCACAATCGCACGCCCGTCCGCAAACAACGTGATCGTGTATCCGGCGTGCTCAAAGCGCAGCAGGAGGCGATTGAACCTGACGTTGCCATGGGGCTCCAGACGCTGCTCCATCTCCACAAAATCGATGGGCCGGTGGTGCTCATGGATCTGCACCGAGTTGCGGCCGCAGAGGGTGATTTGCGGCCTGCCTTCGCCGCGCAAATGGCTGAAATTCCGCTCTTGGCATACCGCGCAATCCGCCCTGGCCGTGCCTGCGGCGACCTCCGATTGCTCATTGGTCCACAAATCGCGGGCGAGCAGAGTCCGCCGCATTTTGTCTTTAGCGCCGACGAGGAACTTCAGCGCTTCATTGACTGCGAGCGAAGCCGCGAAATTGACCGCGGTATTCAAAATACCGGCGGTCTCGCAGGTTTCCAGATTTCCCGCAGGTGGTTTGGGAAAGAGACATGCCAGACAGGCAGTCTCCCCCGGCAGGATGTTCATCGTGGCCGCGTAGGCTCCGACGGCCGCCGCATAGATCCAAGGCCGTCCCTGTTCGACGGCATAGTCGTTCAGCAGATAGCGGGTCTCAAAGTTATCCGTGGCATCCACAAGAATGCCGGTATCGGCAAGAAGAGCATGGATATTGTCTGGCACGAGATCGGCGACATGGGCGAAAACCTGGATGCCGCTATTGAAGAGAGCGATCTTCCGGCGTGCGGCTTCCGACTTCGGCAACCCCTCGCGAGCGTCCGCTTCGTCAAAGAGGATCTGCCGCTGCAGATTGCTCTCTTCAACAAAATCCCGATCGACGAGTGTTATGGCGCCCACGCCGGCCCGCGCCAGCAGACTGGCCGCGGCAGCGCCGGTTGCCCCGCACCCGACCACACCAACATGCGCCTGCGCGAGCTTTCGCTGTCCCACTTCACCGATGCCGGCGTAGAGCACCTGGCGCGAGTATCTTTCCCCAGTTGATTCCACTCGAGTCTCCAGTAACATCTTATTGAAACCCTGCTGCCGGTTGATATTCAGGGAATGGAAACGTTGACCTTGGCTCCCGACGAACGAACCCTTGCGATACGCTGCTGAGAGGATGTTTGCCGCCATTGACACCATTGGGTAGACTTCGCGGCTTGCTGACGCTCGGCGTGGCTCTAAGCGGCCCCATAACCATCATCTGTTGGGCTCAGAACACTCCCCCATCGCCCCCAGCAGCGGCAGCGATCGTGGCACAGGCTCCCTCCACGAGCGCCGGTGGCGCTCAAGCGGCCCCTCCTGAGGGAAATCTTCAGGCTTGGGCCGGTCTCCGCGTCACCAGCATCCGCTTTGATGGAGTCAGTGAGGCCACGCTCAAGCCGTTGCCCACGGAGCTGGCTCAGCAAGCGGGCGAACCTTTTGATCCGGCCAAAATTCGCGACAGTTTGCGCCGCCTCTATATTACGGGTCTCTACCAGACCATCCAGGTGTCTGGCGTCCGCAATGGCAATGACGTTTCCATCATCTTCTCCGGTGTTCCACGGCTTTTCCTCCACCGCGTCAACGTCAACGGAGTCAAAGATACCCGGCTCTCCTCGATTCTCGAGAGTTCCACGGAGCTTCAAGCGGGAACGCCCTTCACACCAGAGAAGGCCGCGCAAGGGACGACCTCGGTCGAGAGTGCGCTTCAGTCCAATGGCTTTTACAGCGCAAAGGTCACCAGCACCACCTCCCTCGACCAGCCCAACGCTCTCATCGACCTCAACTACCAGGTCGTCACCGGCAAGCCTGCCCGGGTCGGGGATGTTCGGATCACTGGCCAAAGCGGCCTGACGGAACAACAGTTTCGTAAGCGCGGCAAGCTCAAGTTAAACTCCAAAGTCGAACGCAACACGGTCAGCCGTGCGCTCTCGCGCTTGCGCAAGAATTATGCGAAGAGGGAGCATCTGGCCGCCTCCGTCAGCTTGACCTCTCAGCAATATGTACCCCCGGTCAATCACCTGAATATGAACTTCTCGGCCCACGAAGGGCCGCCGATCGATGTCCGGGTAGAGGGCGCAAAAATTTCAAAGGGCACGCTCCGGAAGCTTCTGCCCATTTATGAGGAAAGCACAATCGATCAGGATCTGCTCAATGAAGGAGCGCAAAATCTACGAAGCTACTACCAGAGCCAAGGCTATTTCGATGCTCAGGTCTCCTACTCGCAGGTTGCGGACGAAGGACCTCAAGAGCTTTCACAGGACAATGGAAAACTGGTAACCGTTCTCTATAACGTAAAGCGGGGGGTCGAACACATCGTCGATTCTGTGGCGATTTCCGGCAACCGATACTTCAGCAATGACCTCATTGAGGAACGCATCAGCGTTCATCGGGCAAACTTCGTCGATCGCCACGGTACCTTCAGCCAGCAGCTCATCAACCACGACGTCGCGAGCATTCGGGGGCTCTACCAGAGCAACGGTTTCAGCAGCGTCAAGGTCACCCCCCAGATTGCGGATCTCGGCCACTCCGCACAAAACCCCAAAGAGAAGGCCCACCTCAAAATTACCTATCTCATCGACGAGGGCGTGCAGCAGCGGATTGGGAAATATGACATTACCGGAGCCAGCCCGGACCAGCTATCCCACTTCAAGCCCAACCTGAATGTCCGGGTTGGCCAGCCATACTCCTCCGTCAATCTCAACCAGGATCGCAATCTGGTTCTGACCTATTTTCTGAGCCAGGGGTATGACAACGCGGAGATCGATCTCGCCCAGGAAACTGAACCTGCGCGGCCCGACTTGGTGGATGTCACCATGAAAGTTACCGAAGGTCCGCGTTTCTTCGTAAGGCAGGTCATCGTCTCGGGCATTCATTTCACACGGCCCGCGGTGGTCCAGCAACGCGTCCTGATACACCCCAACGACCCGCTCGATCAGACGGCGCTGCTTCAGATACAGCGCAATCTCTATGACCTGGCGCTTTTCAGTGAGGTCAACACCGCCATCCAGAATCCGGAGGGCACGGAAACTTACAAGAATGTGCTCTTGAATCTGACCGAAGCCAGGCGCTGGGACATCACCTATGGCGGCGGCTTCGAGGCCCAGACAGGTACGCCAACCGAAGGCTGCCTTTCGATCGCGGATCAAATCATTCTGGGCATCCAGAATAGTTACAAGTGCACGCCCAATGGGCATCTGGGCGCAAGCCCGCGCATTGTTTTTAACCTCGGCCGCATCAACCTGCGGGGAACCGACCAGTCAATCACCTTGCGCACCAACTACGGAACCCTCGAGCAGCTGGCCACGCTCACCTATCAAGACCCGGGGGTCTTCCACCGCAAGAGCCTCAATTTGTCGCTCTCGGGCGGCTACAACAACAGCGCATTCATCAGCACCTATCAGGCCGGGGTCCTCTCCGGAGCCTTGCGCCTCTCCGAACGCGTGAACAAAGCGAATAACTTGATCTACTCTTTTTCTTATCGCCGCGTCTCGGTCAATTCCAATACGCTTCAGGTGAGCCTGGCGGAGATTCCTCTGCTGGCGGAACCGGTGCGCGTCGGGGGTCCGGGCATCGCTTGGATTCGCGATACGCGCGATGTGCCCCTCGATGCCCACCATGGTACGTTCACCAGCGCGGAAGAATTTCTTGCCGACGGAAGATTCGGTTCGCAGGCCAACTTCAATCGCTTCGATATCACCAACGCGAGCTATTACGATTTTGGCCGCAGTCATTGGGTCATAGCCCGCCAGACTCGCTACGGACAGGAGCGAGCCTATGGCAAACCGGACCAGGAGACCATCCCTCTTCCCGAGCGGCTCTATGCTGGAGGCGCCACTTCGCATCGTGGCTTTGCCCTCGATTCCGCTGGGCCGCGCGATCCTCAGACCGGTTATCCTATCGGCGGGGCGGGTGTCTTTGTGAATACTCTGGAGCTGCGGACGCCGGCCCCCAATCTTCCCTACGTGGGCAACTCCGTCTCTTTTGTTCTTTTCCACGACATGGGAAATGTCTTTGAGACGGCCTCCGACATCTGGCCCAGCTTCTTTCGCATCAAGCAACCGAATAGTGGAACTTGCCGTAATGTTTCCGTGCCATACACCAACTACAACACGTCGACTACCTGCGACTTCAACGACTTCTCCCATGCGCTCGGCTTCGGGCTTCGCTACCGAACGCCGATCGGGCCAATTCGCGCGGATTTTGGCTATAACCTCAACCCGCCGATCTACCCTATTATTTATGACTACACCACCAACTCTTCCACGCCGAATCCCCACGTTGGACAGGCGGAGCACTTCAATTTCTTCTTTAGCATAGGGCAGAGCTTTTAGGAATCCGGGGATTTATGCAACCGGTTTTAGAGCCTATTCTTAACTTCTAGGACGGCAATGCGTCTGATTGGTCCGAACCCGGGAGTCGCCATCGCCCTAGCCGTATTTTGGGCGGCGGCCGCCTGTGCGCAGACGCCGGCCACTGCCCCGGCGGAGGCGCCCGCCCCATCTGCCGCGCCTTCTTCCAGCAGCACGCCCGTCATCCTCGATCGCGTGGCCGCTGTCATTAACGACGACGTTATCCTCGAAAGCGACGTACAAGAGGAGATGCGTTTCGCCGACCTGCAGGGAGCCATCGAATCCGGCGCGAGCGCGCGACAGAGTGCTCTCGATCGCCTCATCGACCGCTATCTGATCTTGCAGCAGATCAAGGCTACTCAGGCGCGGACGATTGAGCCTACCCCCGAAGAAGTGAAGCAGCAGGTCGACAACCTGCGCAGGCAAATTCCGCAATGCGCTCAGGAGCACTGCGAAACCGACGCAGGATGGCGTGCTTTCCTCAAGGCGCGCGGCTTGACCGAACAGGAGGTCGATGACCACTGGCGCGAGCGCATCCTCATTCTCGCTTTCATTCAGTCGCGCTTTGGCACGGGCATTCGCATCTCGCAGACAGAAATTGAGGACTATTATCAGCAGAACCTGGCCCCGGAGTTCGCCCGCCGAAAGCTTCAGCCGCCGCCGCTTGCCCAGGTCTCCAGCCGGATTGAGGAAATTCTGCTGCAGCAGCGTGTGAATACCTTCCTCCAGGAATGGCTGCAAAGCCTCAAGCAGGAGGGCAACGTAAGTATCCTGAACGATGACTCGAGCGCACCCGGCAGGGTGACGGCTCCCGCGAACGAGACATCGGGAGGCCACCCGTGAGCCTACCGGTGAACGGATCTCCCAACGCCTCCGCTCCCTCTCCTCAGCGCCGCCGCTCGGGCTCGTTCTATCTCTGGTCGTGGCTCGGAGGGACGGTCGCCGCCTGCCTCCTGGTGGCCTTTCTATTGGTTGCCGGGCTGCTCTGGTACTCGTCCACCCCGCGCTTCGCCAACATGGTGCGAAGCCGCGTCGTCGGCGCTCTTGAGGACGCGACGGGCGGCCGGGTCGAGCTCGGGGCCTTTCACTGGAGCCTGCGGCATCTTGCGGTAGAAGTGGACAATCTTACGATTCATGGGCTGGAAGGTCCGGGCGAGGTGCCGTATGCCCATGTAGATCGGCTTTATGTGCGCGCCAGGATTCTCGCTTTTATCCGTCCCCTGGTCGTGTTGAACTATCTTGAAGCCGACCATCCCGTGCTCCACCTGATCGTCTACCCGGATGGCAGTACAAACCAGCCGCGTCCGCACACCAAACCCAGCAGCAATCGCTCGCTGGCGGACACGATTTTCAATCTTCAGGTGGGGCGAACGGAAGTGAAGGATGGTGTCGCAATCGTCAACCAGCGCGCCATTCCCTTCAGCCTCCGCGCCAACAACCTCGGTGTGGTCGTGACCTATGCGCCGGTCACGGATCACTACCTGGGCGAGCTGCGCGTCGGGGACCTTGATTTCGAACGGCCTGGCATCCCGGCGCTCGAGAGCATACTCGATCTTCAAGTGGAGATCTCCCGCGGCGCGCTTGAGCTCAAGGCGCTCCATTTCACCAGCGGCGGCTCCGTGCTCGATGCTTCCGGGTCGCTCGATAACTTCGCCCATCCGCAATGGAAGCTTGCCGCTCGGGGCAGCGTCTCCCTGCGGGAATTGGGCGCTTGGGCGGCGATTGACGGCCTGCGCCAGGGCAGTGCGGAACTCAACCTCGCAGGGCAAGGTACCGCCAGCAGCCAGAGTACCGCCGCCGGCAGCCAGTTTCAGGTGCAGGGAAATGTCCGGCTGCGGAATGCCGGCTTTCAAACCAGCTATTTGGTCCTCAATGGCCTGAGCGCCGCCGCCAACGTCAGGATCAGCCCGGATGAGATTGCACTCGACGGCGTTAGCGCGCGCCTGCCGGAAGGCGGTACTGCGGAGGGCTCCGTCCGCTTCCTCCACTGGAATGGATCCACCGCCGCCAGCGTGCCGGCCGGGTCCCAATCCGCCCGCCCCCGCCCGCCCAAGATGACCGCCAGCATTCGCGCCCGCGTGCGCCGCATGGGCCTGCCTGCGGTCTTGAGGATGGTGACGATACGCAGGTTTCAGGATCTCGGTTTCGACACCGTCGCCGATGGAACCGTCAATGTGGATTGGACAGGTTCAGCGGAGGATCTCGTCGTTGCCGCCCAACTCCAGCTCACCGCTCCGGATTCTCCCGCTCGAGGAGATTTGCCACTCAGTGGATTCGTCGATGCGAAGTACCTCAACCGGGGCGGCTCCGTCGAAATCAACCAGTTTCAGGCGCACAGCGAGGCTACGAACATGCAGGTCGAGGGGAAGCTCGCGGTTTACCCAATCTCTCACCCCTCCTCGCTCCAGGTTCATCTGAGCACCGGCAACCTTCGTGAGTTCGATCACGTCCTCACCGATCTTGGTCTGGCCGCGAACGGCAAGAGAGGTGTCGCGGCAATTCCGGTCGAGCTTGAGGGACAAGCGGAGTTTACCGGCCTCGTCACGGGTTCGCTGATCGATCCCGATGTGAAAGGCCGCCTGACTGCGGCCAATTTCACGACTGTGTTCAGCGTTCCCAGCCCCGGCGCCCTTATCCCCGGCACCGCCGTACCTGCGGGGACTTTGGCTACCGCCGTAAATGCCAACGGCCCTGCTCCTCCGCCCGTGGTCCGGAGGATTCACTGGGACCGGCTGGATGCCTCCGGAGAGTATTCCTCTGAGCGGATTGCTGTTCAGCATGCGGATCTGGCAGGCAATGGGGCGACGATTGAAGCGCAGGGCCAGCTCGAGGCTCATCGCATCGGCCCACGCACAACCACGTTTGATGATTCGTCCCCCCTCGACCTCAGCATCGTGATGCACAACGCATCGTTGAGCGATCTGCTGGCCACTGCCGGGCAATCGCTCCCGGTCACGGGTACGGCCAATCTCCAGATCCATGCCGGCGGCAGCCTGGGCGACCTCAGCGGAGGCGGCAACGTTCTCATTCGTGGGGGCAATATGGCCGGCGAACCGTATCAAACGCTCAACGCCGATGTGAGTTTCAAGGGCCACGAAGTCGGTCTTACCCAGTTGACGCTGCTTGGCGATGGCGGCAGAATCGTCGCCGACGGCAGCTATGACTGGAAAGCGGGACAGTTCCTCGGGAATCTGGATGCCTCCGGCTTTGAGTTGGCTCGCATTCACCGCCTGCAAGGCCTTTCCATGCCTATCGCCGGATCGCTTCATTTTGACGCGCACGCCTCCGGAAGTCCAGACAAGCCTTCCGTTCTGGCCGGTGTGCATCTTTCACGCCTTACGGTCAGAGGCCAACCGGTCGGTGGGTTCGACGCTGTGGCGCATACCCAGGGCGATACCGTCTATTTTTCCTCGAGCTCGACGCTGGTTGATGCACAGCTGGAGGTCGCGGGGCAGACCGTGCTTCACGGCGATTTCGACACCAAGGCCCGCCTCACCGTCGGCCATCTCGACATTGCGCCCTTTCTCCAGCTCTTCCATGTGACCGGCGTGACCGGGCGCTCCGTCATCGGTGGAGCTCTCGATCTCTCTGGTCCCGCGAAAGATCCAAAGCGGTTTAGCGGCAAGGCGGAGATCGATCAGTTTTCGGTTACGCTCGAAAACATTGCGCTCTCCAGCCCGGAACCTCTGGTGATCTCGCTTGAGAATGGAACGTTTTCTCTTGCTCGGGCGCGCATCGTCGGTCAGGACACGAATTTCGAGGTTGCCGCCACCTTCAACATGCTGGATGATCGCCCGCTCGCTCTTACCGGCAGTGGTTCCGTGAACATGACGCTGGCAGAGACCTTCGATCCCAACATCACTTCGTCGGGACACGTGGACTTCAACGTCAACGCAGCCGGAACTCTGATGAAGCCGGGGTTGACCGGTCAGGTGCGCCTTACCAACGTAGCCATCGCGCTCAACGGCCTGCCGAACGGCATCAGCAAACTGAACGGCACGTTGATCTTCGATCAGGACCGTCTTGACGTACAGAATCTCGTCGGCTCGACCGGCGGCGGCCAGCTCACGGTCGGCGGCTTCGTTACCTACCAGCAGGGAATCTACGGAGATCTCACGGGGACCGGAAAAGATGTCCGCGTCCGTTACTCCGGCGTTAGCGCCACCGCGGATACCACGATGCACTTGCAAGGCTCGGGAACCAACATGCTGCTTACCGGCAATGTGCTGATTACGCGCTTTATCATCGGGCCAAATCTCGATTTCGCGCTGTTTGCCGGTGGCGCCGGCGCTGCTCCGCCACCGAATCCAAATGCGCCTTCCAACCAAGTGCGGCTGGATATTCACATCACCTCGTCGCCGCAGCTCGACTTCCAGAACTCCTATGCGCAGCTGGCTGGCAGCGTGGATCTTCGCGTCCGCGGCACCGTTGCCCAGCCTTCAGTCCTTGGCCGGATCAACATCATTGACGGCACGGCCAACTTCGCTGGAACCACCTACCAATTGCAGCGTGGCGACATCTATTTCACGAACCCGGTAAGCATCGATCCCATCATCGACGTCGATGCCACTACGCGGATCTCGGAATATGACGTGACCGTGAGCGTGCATGGCCCATCCAGCCACCTCACGCCCACCTTCCGCTCCGAGCCTCCGCTGCCGCAGGCGGATGTGATCTCGCTGCTCGCCCTCGGCCGCACCCAGGAGGAGCAGCAGGTCTACGCTCAGGAACAACAGCAGGCGGGCTCGGACTCGACCTCAAACGCCCTGCTGGGCGGCGCGCTCAACGCCGCTGTCGGCAGCCGCATGGAACAGCTCTTCGGCGTAGGCAGCGTCAAGATCGACCCGACCTACCTCGGCAATCTGGGCGACTCGACCGCGCGCATCACGGTGCAGCAGAACGTCGCGCACAACGTGCAGCTCACCTACGCAACGAACGTGAACACCACGGCGGAGCAGCTCATCCAGGCCCAGGTGAACATCACCGAGACCGTTTCGGTAGTTGCCGTCCGCGACGAATCCGAAGTCTTCAGCCTGGTGCTCGAAATTCATAATCGATTCCATTAACCCATGGACCCCGTGGGCCTGTACCGTTCGCCGGGATTCTCCCCGCACTTCGCTCCCGTCGCTACCCGCTGTAAGTTCTAACAGGTGCAACGGCCGCGGCTTTCTGCCAATCTGCGAAGACGTGGGTCGCATCCAAAAGACCACAGAGGGAGATTCCAATGAAGAGCAGAACGTTCGGTGCCGTTTTGAGTTTTACCGGGGTTGTTCTCCTTGCGGGCGCGCAAATCTTCGCAGCCAATGTGCCCAACGCAAATGCGCAAGGCTCCGGTGCCCAGGCGGACAACAACATTCATGCCGCGGTTGCCAACGCACTCAAGAAACCGGATTTCCAGGATGTGCGTATCACTGTCAGCAATGGAGTCGTCGATCTTGAGGGCACGGTCAAGAATTTCGAGACGAAAGAAGATGCCGATAAACGCGTGCAAAGGATCAAGCAAGTCGTGGCAGTGCGCAATGGGCTGCAGGTCGCCGGAGCCGGCCAGGTTCCCGATCAAAAACTTCAGCAGCAGATTGTTCAAAAGCTGCAATACGACCAAGTTGGCTACGGCAATGCCTTTAACGCGATCAGCGTAAGCGTGAACAACAACGGCGTTGTCACCCTGAGTGGTCATGCTCTGCAACCGTACGCTGCGGATTCGGCCAATTCGCTTGTCAGCCGCTTCCCCGGGGTCACCGATGTCGTCAATAACATTCAGATCGACCCGCCCTCTCCGATGGACAGTCAGCTGCGTATGCGGCTTTATCGTGCGATTTACGGATATCCGACCCTCAACCGGTACGCTCTTGACCCGGTCCAACCCATCCGTATCGTTGTCTCGAGCGGCCACGTCATCTTGGAGGGCCAGGTCGCTAGCCAGTCAGACAAGACCATTGCCGGTATGCGCGCACGGGGCGTATCGGGCACCTTCAGCGTCACCAACAATCTTCAGGTAACCCAACCCACGGAAAAGAACTAGGGGACTCCGTCTTTCTCGCATTGTGGCTGGGCGCTGCACCGGCAGCTCGCGGGTGGCGCGCGCAGGTACACTGGGAAAAGAGAAAACGGGGGCATGGTCTTGCTGCGGAGTGTTGGCGTCACGCTCGAAATGATCAAGTGGGAGCACTCCGTCTTTGCGCTGCCCTTCGCGCTTACCGGAGCGATGCTTGCCGCTGGCGGGTGGCCCGCTTGGCATCAGGTCTTCTGGATAGTGGTTTGCATGGTCACGGCGCGGTCCGCCGCCATGGCTTTCAATCGTTGGGCTGACGCTCGGATCGATGCCGCGAATCCGCGTACGGCCCAGCGCGCGATTCCTGCCGGCGCCCTAAGCCGCGGCTTCGTGGGTATTTTCACGGCTGTCATGTCGCTGGCTTTTATTCTGGCCGCGAGCCGGCTCAATCGAGCGACCTTGCTGCTCTCGCCCCTGGCGCTGGCCATCCTCCTCGGCTACTCCTACACCAAACGCTTCACCCGCTGGTCGCATCTGGTGCTCGGTCTTGCACTCGGCATTGCTCCGGCGGCGGCCTGGATCGCAATTCGAGGTACTCTCGATCCACGCATCGTGGTGTTGACCGCAGCCGTCATCTTCTGGGTTGCCGGCTTCGATGTGCTCTACGCCTGCCAGGATTATGAGCACGATAAGCGATGCGGTCTGAATAGCATCCCGAAGTCTTTCGGTATCGCGAGCGCTTTTTGGGTGGCGCGCGTCATGCATATCTTCATGCTTGTCCTGATCGTCCTGCTCCTCAAGCTATTCGCCTTAAATAGCGTTGCTTGGATCGGGGTCGCGATCGTGGCTGCACTCTTGCTCTATGAGCATCTCATCGTCTCTCCCGAGAACATGCGCCGTATGAATGCCGCGTTCTTCACGATGAACGGCATCATCTCCATGATTTTTTTTATCTTTGTCGCTGCGGCCATTCTCATGGCCCGCTAGCAGGCTGCGCGAAAACGCGCCGAAGCAACAAGCGAGGCGCTAAGGGATGTATAGATCGGCAATGAGGCATGCTAGACGGTGTATGCTCAACACCCCGTTGATCTGTTTTTCCGCAGCCTGCTACAGCATTTGCCGCACATAACTCTTACTTTTGCGCCATGTCGATGTCCTGTTTGAGAGTGTTAAGCCTTTCGCTTGAACGCCCGTAAGCGGCGGTCGCGTTTATAAGGCCGGCCAGCTCATGCGAGGTGTCGGCATTGGCCTCCAGATAGTCCGCATATTGACTGGAGACGGGGCGAGTCTGATTTTTATTGAGGCGATTAATCGCATCGGTTGTATTGTTTGCGATCTCGCGCAGCATGGGCACGGCGGTGTCGATATCGCGCGTTGTTGCCACTGGTTGCCCAGGTTGCGGTCCGCTTGCAGCTTGGCCAGGGTTTCGCCCAGGGCATTCACATGCGCCCTGACCTGAGTCAACATGGATGCATGGAGTTGCCAATTCACATCGCTTTCCAACAACCCCGTCATCTGATCGGCATCGTAGTCAAGAACGTCAGCCTGCTGCGCGGCCTGGTGGAGGAGGTTCCGAATTTGCGGATTTTCCATATTGTTATTCGAGGCAGCCTCGGCCAGCCGGGGCATCATGAAGCAAGTGAGAGCAAAGAGAAGCCCCACGAGCGCTGTGCGGCTTAGGTGAGTGCGGAACATAGACATAACATTCTCCTTCGATTTTGCGAGTTTCTTGGCCCGATCTACCGTCCCAGATATCGTTGGCGGCGCCGTGGAATTGGCTTCCCTTCGACGCCTCTATGCGGCAACTGCTCGCAACGCGCGCAAATAGTGAAGAATGTCTTCGCGTGAAATCATCCCGACAATCCCATTGCCTCGAACCACCGGCAACTGGTTGACGCCGTCGCGTCCCATGTTTTCGAGCGTTGACCACAAAGGCGTGTCGGGGCCGGTTGTGTCGAGTTTTTGGAGCGGGATCATGACCTCGGAGGCCGTCGTTGCCGGCCACATCGAACGAGGCACCGTCCGGATGGCCGCGAGCGTAACCATTCCCGCCGGACCGCCGGCGCCGCTCACCATGAAATAGCGATTGTCGGCGGCCAAAACAAAGTTATCGACGAGCTCCTGTAACCTGACATCGCCTGCGATGAGGGGAAAGTCGCGCCTCATCGCGTCCTCGACCGTGTGCGCGCCTATGAGGTCCTTCAACACCTCTTGTTGCAGTTGCCGCGACGCGGCGCTCTCCAGGTACCAACCGATGAAGGCGATCCACAATCCGTTGATGAAGGCTCCCCTCAGCGCCTGCCAAACACCGATAAATATCAAAAGGAAGCCGAAGAAACGCCCGGAAAGGACGGCAATGTTGGTCGCGCGCCGGTACTTGCCGGTGATCGCCCACACGGCTGCGCGGAACACTCGTCCTCCGTCCAATGGGAAGCCCGGGATGAGGTTGAAGATGGCCAGGATCAGATTCAGGATAGCCAGGTATTTCGCCAAGGCGAACAACGGCGGGCTAGAGACGAGGAGCCTCTCCATTTCCCAGAAGAAGGCGGCTAACGCAAAAGAAGTGAGTGGACCGATGATCGCGATCCAAAATTCGGCGCCGGCGCTCGACGGCTCGGAGGCGATCTCGGAGACTCCACCGAAAAGGAATAAGGTAATGCGGGGAACCGGGATTCCGTAGCGTTTCGCTACCACCGAGTGGCCCAGCTCATGAACCAGGACACTCACAAAAAGCATGACGGCGGTCACACCGCCCAGCAACCAATCTTCCGTGGCGCTCCATTCGGGGAATTGGGCAGGATAGTAACTAACCGCTAGAAGCCATGCCAGCAAACCGACGATAAGAAACCAGGAATAATCCAGGTCGACGGTGATTCCCAAGATCCGTCCAATGGGAATAGTATGGCGAGACATAAATCCGCTCTACTGATTTTGTGATTCACTCACTGGAAGATCGGTTGCAAGCTCATCGCGGAAGCCTTGAATTTCAAGGCTTGAATATCAAAAAGAATGGCACGGAAAATCCGTGCCATTCGAGAAACTTGCTAATGCGCATCGGTAAGTCGTACGTCGGTGCTTGTGCTCTGAGCCCTGAGTCCTGGATCCTGAGCCCTGAGCTAGGCTGTCTTGGTGCGCGCTTTTTCCTTTTCTTTATGAGCGTCGAGCTTTTCGTTGACGGCTTCCTTTGCCTCTTTCACCTTTTCGACGACCTTCCGGCGTCCGGCGTTTTCTTGTTGCTCCGCGTCCGCCTGATGACGGTCCGCGGTAGCTGTGGCGGCATCCTTTGCCTTGCCCCAAGTTTCTTCCGCGGCGCCCTTTACCTGCTGGACCGCGCCTTCATTTGCCATCTTCTGGTCGCCTAGACCTTCGCCAACTGCCTGCTTGACTTTCCCCGCGGCTTGATCGAGCTTGCCGTGAATTTGATCTTTGTTCATGGCTTTATCTCCTTGTTGGTTGCCCCTTTGTTTGTAGATCTCGGTGGCGGAACGAACATCTCTACAGTCAAACCACGCGCCTGCCGCCGATTAGTTGAATGACGAGTACCACCAGCGCAATGAGCAGAAGTATGTGGATGTACCACGCCACCAAATGGAACCCAATGAAACCCACCAGCCACAGGACTAACAAAACAACGAATATCGTCCAAAGCATCGGTTTTTTCTCCTTAATGATTCGGTGTGATATGGTGCGATTGTGCCGAAGGAGGTTGCCGGAATCTTGAATAATTCCGCGGGGAAATCGATGCGGTTTGCTATCCAGGGGGAACTGGGCTCGTTTAGTCACGAAGCTGCATTAAAGATGGACCCGGAGGCAACCATTCTTCCTTGCGCCGTCTCTGCTGAAGTCTTCCAGTTGGTCGAGAGAGAGGATGCCTCTGCGGTAATTCCCATTGAAAACTCTTTGGCCGGTTCTGTCGCCGAGCACTTCGATTTGCTGTTTGAGCACGACGTAAAGATCGAGCGGGAATCCTCGCTTCGCATTCGTCACAACCTGATCGTCGTACCCGGCAGCCCATTGGAGAACATCCACCATGTTTTCTCGCACCCGGTGGCTCTGGCTCAATGCCGCCGGTTCTTCCTTGAGCATCCCCAGATGCGCCCCACTCCTTCCTATGACACAGCGGGAAGCGTGAAGCAATTGATCGAGACCGGCGATCGCAACTCCGGCGCGATCGCGAGTGCGCAAGCCGCCCTTTGCTACGGAGGAGAGGTGCTCTTGGCCGGCATCGAAGATAACCCTGCCAACTTCACTCGCTTCTTCCTCATTGGTCGCGCTAGCAGCGTGCGGCCGCGATCCGATTTTGATAAGGTCAGCATCGCTTTTACGGTCGAAAATCGTCCTGGCACCCTCGTTTCGGCTCTCAGGATTTTCTCGGAAAACAAAGCCGACCTCTGCAAGATCGAGTCCCGCCCGGTTCAAGGCCAGCCGTGGGATTATCTCTTCTACGTTGATTACAAAACCTCTTACGCCGCGGCCGCCGATGTCATCTTTCACCAGCTTCGGAGCGAGTGCCTGGTGGTCAAGGAGCTGGGACGCTACCCCGCGGCATCCCCTGCGGGCGCCTAGAGCCTCTTATGAACTCATGAACTTATAGGATGGCAGCGACCGAAAGGCTGGGTGCAACTTTCCAAGATCTATAGCATCCAATGGCTAATTAGTTGATATAAGGATACTCATGGCTAGCGATTTCCTAAGCGTCATCAGCCCTACCGACCCCAACCAACGGGAGCAGGGTGGTTCTGGGCGTGTCTACCCCATTCTCCCGGTTCGCAGCACAGTGCTGTTTCCGCATGCTGTGCTTCCGCTGACAGTCGGGCGCGAGAGTTCCATTCAGCTCATCCAGTCGCTTGGAGACGAGAAAACGATTGTCGTTGTCGCCCAGCGGGACGAGCGGTTGGATAGCCCGCAGCCCAGCGATTTGTATTCCATTGGAACCATGGCGACTGTACACAAGGTCGTCAAAATGCCCAACCAGAGTCTTTTTGTCTTCACCGAAGGCACGGAGCGCGTCCATCTGGGCGAATTCAATCAGATTGAGCCTTTTATGACGGCGAGCGTCGAGCAAATCGCCGAGATTGCGCCGGGGAAGAGCGCCGAGGTCGAAGCCCTGCAACGAAATGTCACGGCGCAGTTCCAACAGATCGTCACCGCTTCGCCTACACTTTCCGACGAGCTGCAGACCATCGCGCTCAACATTGAAGATCCCGGCCGTCTGGCCGATTTCATCATCTCGTCTCTGCCCTTTCTGTCGACTACCGACAAGCAGGAGCTGCTTGAGACTCCTGATGTCATCGCGCGCCTCGATCGCCTCAACAAGCACCTGGCCAAAGAGGCCGAGGTGCAGCAGTTGCGCAACAAGATCCAAACCGAGGTTCAGGATCAAGTGCAGCAATCCCAGCGCGATTACTACCTGCGCGAACAGCTCAAGGCCATCCAGAAAGAACTGGGAGAAATCGACGATAGCCAGAAGGATATTGAAGATTTGCGGCAAAAGATCGACGCCGCCGGCATGCCGGAAGAGGTGAAGAAGGAAGCGGCCAAAGAGCTCAACCGCTTGTCGCGGATGTCTCCCATGGCCGCCGACTATTCGCTCACGCGCAATTACATCGAGTGGCTCGCCGTGCTGCCCTGGGCAAAGTCAACCGGCGGTCAGGTAGATATCGCCAAGGCCAAGGAGATTCTCGATGAGGATCACTATGACCTCAAGCGGGTCAAGGACCGCATCCTCGACTATTTGAGCGTCCGCCGGCTCAAGCCGGATATGAAGGGGCCGATTCTTTGTTTTGTCGGGCCTCCGGGGGTGGGCAAGACCTCGCTTGGCCGCAGTATCGCGCGGGCCCTGGGCCGCAAGTTCCAGCGGATCTCGCTCGGCGGCATGCACGACGAAGCGGAAATCCGTGGTCACCGCCGCACTTATATCGGCGCCCTGCCCGGTCAGATCATCCAGTCGCTGCGCCGCGCGGAAACCAACGATCCGGTCTTCATGCTGGATGAAGTCGATAAACTAGGCCGTGACTTCCGTGGCGATCCCGCCTCGGCGTTGCTTGAAACCCTGGATCCGGAGCAAAACAATACCTTCCGGGACAACTATCTCGACGTGCCCTTCGATCTCTCCAAGGTGCTCTTTATCTGCACGGCGAACATCCTCGATCCGGTTCCGGCGCCGCTCGTGGATCGGATGGAGATCATCGACCTGTCGGGGTATACCGAAGAGGAAAAGACGCATATCGCTTTCCGTTATCTGATTCCCCGGCAAACCAAGGAGAACGGTCTTCCGACCGATGAGCACGGGCACCCCGCGATCGAGTTTCCCGAGGAAAGTGTTCGCTATATCGTGCGTCACTATACGCGCGAGGCTGGGGTGCGCAAGCTCGAGCAGCTCATTGGCACCATCTGCCGCAAGCAGGCGAGGCGCATCGCTGAAGGCAGGAACGAGCGTCTCATCGTGACCCGCGAAGTGATTCACGAGTTCCTGGGCGGCATCAAAGTTCGCGTCGATACCGAGATCGCCGAGCGCACCAAGCGCTCCGGAGTAGCCGTAGGCCTGGCCTGGACGCCTGCCGGTGGAGATGTCCTCTTTATCGAGGCGAACCGCATGAAGGGCAAGGGAGGCTTTACGATGACCGGGCAGATCGGCGAAGTCATGCAGGAATCCATGCAGGCGGCGCTCACCTGGGTCCGTTCCAATGCCACCTCGCTTTCGCTCGCAGAGGACTTTACCAAGGACGTGGATATTCACATGCACGTCCCCGCCGGAGCGATCCCTAAAGATGGCCCGTCGGCGGGCGTCACCATGGCCACCGCGCTGGTCTCGCTGATGACGGATAGGCCTGTTCGTCCGCTCACCGCGATGACGGGTGAGATCACGCTGAGCGGCAACGTCCTGCCGGTTGGCGGAATCAAGGAGAAGTTTCTGGCTGCCAAGCGGGCTGGCGTCCTCGACGTCATCCTCCCGGCGGAAAACCGGCAGAGCGTGGAGGAAGACCTCACGCCGGATCAAACCGACGGCGTCCACATCCACTATGCGAGCCGCATCGAAGACGTTCTCGCTGTGGCTCTGCCCAGATCGCCGGCAGAGGCCAAGCAAGACAACGTGGCGCGCGAGGAAGTCATCCAGGCGACCTCTAAGTAAACTGCACTTTTCCCCGAACTACGCTCTTGAGCGGATGGCCGCGTGTCCCGCTGGAAAGCGTAGTCGTTTTTGGCGCGGGAGACGTCTAACCCTCGTATATTCTTTTCTCCATGCATATACGGGTTCTGCTTTTCGGGGTGCTCCAGGATCTCCTTCCGCGCGAAGGCCAAGGGCTCGATCTGCCCCAAGGGTCGACCGTCGAGACTGTTCTCAGCCACTACCGGAAAATCGCGCCGGAACCGCGCGAGCTTTGGACCGCTCTCGCGGTCGCCGTCAACCGGGAGTATGCATCGCTCACGCGCGCACTCGAGGATGGTGATGAGGTAGCGCTTCTGCCTCCGGTCAGTGGGGGGAGCGGTATCGAAACCGGGACGTCCACCAGGATTGCCCTGGTGCGCGAGCCTATCGACGCGGCCGCGATCGCAGCCGCCATCAAACAGGGGCCGGATGGCGCCGTCGCGGTTTTCGATGGCATCGTGCGCGACAACACGCGCGGCCGCCGCACTCTCTTCCTGGTCTACGAGGCTTATGAAGAGATGGCGCTTCGCCAGATGAATATCCTTGCGCTCGATGCGATCGCCACGCACCACGTCCGTGAAGTGGCCATCGTTCACCGTCTGGGTAAGCTTCACGTCGGTGAAACCAGCATCTTCATCGCCGTTGCCTCTGCCCATCGCGGGCAGGCCCTCGATGCCTGCCGCTGGCTGATCGATACCCTGAAGAAAACCGTGCCGATCTGGAAGAAGGAGCATTTTGCAGACGGCGCTGTCTGGGCCGATGGCGAATCGTTTCCTCCTCAACTGGCTGGGAAGGGAAGCGCGGGCGCGTGAAGGCAATCTTCATTCCAGTAATGCTCTTGTGCTTGCCCGCGCTCTACGCGCAACAGCTTCCCGGCAATGCTCCCAATGCACCGGAACGTCCGGGCCAAACTCCAACGATCAACGTCAATGTCCGCTTGGTCAATGTCTTCGTCAACGTTACCGACGACAAGGGCTCTCCCGTACCGGGCCTCGATAAGGACGATTTCGCCGTCTACGAAGATGGGCATCCCCAGAAAATCGCTGTCTTCGAGCGCGATACCGGGATGCCTCTCAATGTCGTGCTCGCCATCGACACGAGCGGCAGCGTTCGCAAGGACTCCGAGATCGAGGAGCAAGCGGCTCACCGCTTTGTGCATGCCCTGCTCCGCCCCGTCGATCGGCTTGCCCTCTTCGAGTTCTCCGACAGTGTGCGCGAGGTCGTGGGTTTCACCAACAACATCAACCGCATCGATCGCGGACTCAATGACATGCGCGGAGGCGCGGCTACCGCTCTTTATAGCGGCGTCTATCTGGCCGCACAGACTCTTGCTCCCTCCTCCGGCCGCAAGGTGCTGGTGCTCATCTCCGATGGCGGCAATACGGTCAAGGGAACCACATATGACATGGCGCTTGAGGAGGCGGTGCGGGGCGAGGCGATGATCTACAGCATCATCGATGTGCCTATCTACGCCAGCGCCGGCCGCGATCTCGCCGGCGAACACGCCATGATTACTCTTTCCCAGGAGACTGGGGGAAAATACTACTATGCCGATTCGTCTTCGCTCGATCGCACCTTCGAGCAGGTCTCGGAAGATCTGCGCACCCAATATCTCCTGGGCTACTATCCGCAAGCCCACACCCCCCAGGACGACGGTTTTCGCAGCATCTCGGTCAATTTGCGCCACCCCGCCCCGCAAATGAACTACATCATCCGCAACCGCACCGGCTACTATCCTTCCTCCACGCCATAGATTTAAGGGCCCGCGCTTCAGCGCGGGCCCTTAAATAGAAGTAGAAGCCCTACAATCTTTAGGGAAAGGGTGAATTGCGGAGCGAGCGCTGGCAAGGCGCGAGCAAAGCAAGAGGGCGAGAGCGGTTTCACCGCGAAGCCCTAAAATATACGATGAGCCTGCGCGTTCTTCTACTCTTCCCGGCGATCCTCGCCCTGGCTGGCGCCGCGATCTCTGCTTCGGCGCAAGCGCCCGCGGGCATTCCTCGCGAGCTCGCAGAGGAGCGTGCGGCCAACGTTTCCGATCTGCGGTATTCGCTCTCTTACGTGCTGGTTCCCCAAGCGCCGGACCTCGATGCGAACGAAACCCTCCGCTTCCACCTGGAAAATGCGGCCAAGCCCCTGCTGCTCGACTTCCGCGATGGACGCATCAGCGCCTTGACGCTAAACGGCAAAATGATCCCGCCGGTCAGCCAGAATGGCCATCTCTTGCTCTCTCCGCCGGAGCTGCGCACGGGCGAAAATAAGCTCGAAGTTCGCTTTAGCGTCAATGTCGCCCCCGCCGAAAAGGCCATTACGCGCTTTGCCGACAAGGACGACGGTTCGGAGTATCTCTACACCCTCTTCGTTCCAATGGACGCCAGCATGGCTTTCCCTTGTTTCGACCAGCCCGATCTCAAAGGCCGCTTTGCGCTCGAGATTACGGCTCCTGCCGACTGGACTGTCATCTCGAATGGCCCGGTGGGCAAGACCGAGATTTTGAAGACCACTCTTCCCACTACCCCCGCTCTCCGCCAGCTTAGGAATAAGGGAACACCCACAGGCCAGCAGCGCATCAGTTTTGCCGAGACTCCGCCGATCAGCACCTATCTCTTTGCCTTCGCCGCCGGACCCTTTGTCAAGGTGCATCCGGTCAACTCGCTTCCCGGATTCTATGTGCGCAAATCCAAGGCCGATGCGGCGGCCAGCGAGGCTCCGGAGCTGCAGCAGGTCGTGGCCGACGGCATCGCCTCGATGTCGGCTTATTTTGCCCAACCGTTGCCTTTTCCAAAATACGATATGGTGCTGATCCCGGGCTTCGCGTATGGCGGCATGGAGCACGCGGGCTCTACCTTTCTGCGTGAGGAGTCGGTCCTCTTTCGCAGCGCGCCTACAGCAACGGATCTGGTGAACCGCGACATCCTGGTGCTGCATGAACTCGCTCACCAGTGGTTTGGCGACTCGACCACCATGCGCTGGTTTGACGATCTTTGGCTGAAGGAAGGCTTCGCCCAGTACATGGCTTACCGGACGCTCAACGAATTGCGCCCGCAAGACAATATCTGGAAGCGTTTTTACGAGGCGATCAAACCCGCGGCCTATGCCATCGACGAGACCCAGGGAACGACGCCGATCTATCAGGATATTCCCAACCTAACGGACGCAAAATCCGCTTATGGCGCCATCGTCTATTCGAAGGCGCCTGGCGTTCTCAAGCAGTTGGCCTTCGTCGTGGGCGATGATAACTTCCGCAAAGGCGTGGATCTCTACCTGGCTCAGCATCGCTATGGCAATGCGCAATGGAGCGATCTGATCGCGGCGTTCGAGTCGGTATCCGGCCAATCGCTGCAGGCGTGGGCCACGATGTGGATCAAGCATCGCGGAATGCCGCAGGTCGATCTCGCCTGGTCGTGCGCGGGCGGCAATATAGAGAGCCTCACGCTCACGCAGCATGACGTGCTTGGCTCGAGCGATCTTTGGCCCATTGCGACGGAGATTGCCCTCGGCTATCCCGATCGCGCCGATCACACCCTTCGCGCGCAACTCGATACCCGGCAGGCCACCGTTCAAGCTGCGCAGGGGCAGCCTTGCCCCGCCTACGTTTTTGCCAACAGTCACGACTTCGCCTATGGGCTTTTTCCGCTGGATCAGCAGAGCCGGTCCTATCTCACGCGTCAGGCCAGCGCGATCCCAAATCTTGGCGCGATCAAGGATCCCTTCGAGCGCACTCTACTCTGGGGCTCCCTCTGGCAGTCGGTCCGCTTCGCGGCCTTTGCGCCGGGCGACTATCTGCAGATGGCGCTCGCCACGCTGCCGGCGGAGCGCGATGAGGCGCTCAGCTCGAGCATCGTCTCCCATAGCGAGTGGGCCATTCATCGCTACCTCTCCCAGCAGGGGCAAGACCGGTTCACCGCCGGCCTGGAGAGCCTTGCCGCCGAACGCATGGTCAAGGATGAAAACAAGGACCTGCGTATTGTGTGGTTTCGCGCCCTTGCCGGCCTCGCTCAAGGAGCAGCTGGAAGAGCGGAGCTGAAGTCGCTTCTCCGTGACCAGCTCAAGGTTCCGGACGTAGAACTGCGGCAGCAGGATCGTTGGAGACTGGTTACGGCGCTCATTGCCTACAACGATCCCGAAGCCGATCTCTTCCTCAAGGCCGAGCAAACGCGCGATCCGACCGGCGAGGGCCAGAAATACTCCTATGTGGCCGAAGCCGCGCGTCCCGATCCAAATTCGAAGCAGCTCTACTTTATCGAATATCTCCACAACACGGAGCGGCCGGAGGACTGGATCGATGAGAGCCTGGGAGCCTTTAACTACTGGAACCAGTCAACCCTGACCGAGCCCTTTCTCGAGCCCGCGCTAAGGGCATTGCCCGAGATCAAGCTTGAGCGCAAGATCTTCTTCCTTACGGACTGGCTGGATGCATTTATCGGTGGCCAGCAGTCCGCGGCCGCGGCGCAGCAGGTGCATGACTATTTACGCCAAACCACCATCGACCCCGACCTGCGGCTGAAGATCCTGGAAGCAGTCGATGAGCTCGACCGCACAGCGGCCATCCGCCAGAAATTCGTGTTGGCCGCACAGGCACCTGCGCCGTAGGCGCGTCCGCTTAGATGGCAAATCCCGAGTGCAGCCGAGGGTGGGAGACCATCACGGCGCTCTCGCTTTCCGTTCTAAACCATGGATGTCGGGGCGCTGAGCAACTACGGATGGCCGCGAAATCGGGGTCCCCGGCAAGCTGTGCTTGCTGGGGTGAGAAGCGGCGCCTGCCTGGATGGCAAATCCTACTTGTAGATCATTTTGACGTCAATGTTGGTCACCGGACAGGTAACCGGGACCGTTGCCTGGGCGAAGCTCGGTGCGGTCAAAAGAACGTGTGGATTGTTGGCAAAGCCGAATCCCTCGGTGGGAATGCCTAAAAAATTGCGGTCGAGTTTTTCATTTTTGTTCTCATCGTGCAGCACGACCACGGCATATTTGCCTGGCGGCAACTTGAACGGCAGTGTCACCTCGCTGCCGGAAATAGGGAATCCGTCATGGGCGACGGACTTGTCTTCTTTCTCCGGCCACCCATCAGGCGAGGCGAAGATCGCTGCGCCCGCGAACCCCTTCTGGTTGCGGAAGCCAGTCGCATGAATGAGTAGAGTGCATTCCGGCTCCGCGGGATCTGACGCCATGGGATTAGGCTCCGTGGAATCGGGCATTGCTTGGCAAACCCACGCCGGCCAAATCGGAAGGAGCAGCAGCATGGCTGCACACAAAACATGTTTCACTCGGACACTATTTTATCCCGCTGCTTCCGAAGGCGTTCGATGAATCCGGCCGCGTACGCGATGACTGCCTCCGGTTGCTCGCGGTGCGGCAGGTGTCCGGCGTCCGGCAGTACCGCCAATTCCAGATCGGCGATTCCTGCTTGAAGGGCTCTCGCCTGGGCGCGGCCGCCAAAGGGATCCTTGGCGCCTTGGATCGCGAGCACGGGGCAAGCGACGCGTGTGAGGTAACTTTCGGAAGGGAATTCGCGAGCCACATAGCGCCTGACACCCTCCACCCACGAGGAGAAGACCGCTTCAGGATCCTTGTGGTAGCGGCGGAGTTTCTCGATTAACTCGCTGCGGGAATCGCTCGCGTCCATCGCTTCGGCGGTGGCGAGCGCGCTCGTCTCCCCGATCACAATCGGGGATTCGGCGATGATCGCCTTGACCGGTTTTCCTTCCGAGGCATAGAGAAACGCGATGGTCGCGCCTTCGCTATGCCCATACAAAATGGGTTTCGCAATCTCAAACTCGCGCATCAGCGCGGGCAGAACAGTCTCGACCTGATATGCGTAATATTCCCTCGAGCGTGGTTGGAGCGGCCCCTCCGAGTTGCCGTGCCCCGCGCGCGAGTAGGCCAAAACATTCGTGCTCGTCGTCTGCCCCAACTTCTCCGGGAAGCTCTTCCAATAAGAGGCCGAACCCAACGCCTCGTGAATCAGGATGATCGTGTCCTTCGCTTGGGGAATCCTCCACAGCAGAACCTCAACGGATCGTTGGTTCAACTCGAGCTGGATTGGGATCGGGAATGATTCGTCTGTCATGGGTCGGGTCAAAGCACGGGTCAAAGTACGGGTTCGAGCCAAAGGACGGTTTTCGCAGATCGTTCCCATGCGTCGAACGAAGGCGTGAAGAGGTCTTCGACACACGCCCGCCGCACCTTCAGGGTCGGCGTCAGAAAGCCGTTGTCCACTGTCCACGGCTGCTCTGCGACGACCAGAAAGCGGAGCTGTTCGTAGTGCTCGAGTTTTTGGTTCACGCGCCGCAGCTCCTCTTTGAGCTCCTCCTCGATCGCGGCCCGCGTCGCGGCCGAGTGGCTCAACGCTTGCTTCTCGGGGTTCAGCACCGCCAGGGCAAATGGACTCGTCCTGCCGGCTCCGAGCACGCAGACGGCCGCGAACAGCCCGGATAGGTCCAGTTCCTTTTCAATCTGCGCCGGGATCACATATTTGCCCTTGCTCGTCTTGAACTCTTCCTTCAGGCGTCCCACGATGCGCAGTCTGCCTTCGGCGTCGATTTCACCGCGGTCGCCCGTGCGGAAGTAGCCGTCCGGGGTGAAGGAAGCCTTGGTCAATGACGGGTTGCGATAGTAGCCCGCCAGATTCATCGGGCCCTTGATCTCGACCTCGCCATCGCCCGAGATCCGCGTATCGGCGTAGGGGCTGGCGTTGCCCACATAGCCATCGCGAGTCTTTCCCGGCAGCGCTGAATGGGTGATGCCGGTTTCGGTCATGCCGTATCCCTCGACCAGATTCAATCCCAGCCGGTGATACCACTTCAGGATCTCAACCGCCAAAGGGGCGGAGCCGGATGCGGCCAACCTCACGCTATCCAGGCCCAATGTCTTGAGAATGCGTTTCCTCACCATGCCGCTGACGATGGGAATACGCAAAAGGAGCGCAAGCCTGCGCGCCGGGATCTTCTCCATCACTCCCTGCTGAAAACGGATGAGCAGTCGAGGCACGGTAAAGAAGATCGTCGGCTGCGCGCGGTGGAGATCGGCGAGAAAGGTCTCCTGGCGTTCCGCGAAGAAAATGTGTAAAGGAAGGTACAGGGAATTCGTTTCCACGATCGCCCGCTCCGCAATATGTGCCAATGGCAGATACGAGAGCATCCGCTCCTCCGGGCTCCTGACGGCTTCGAGAGACGGCATAATGGATTTCACCATCAGCGCGAGCGACAGAAAGGTCTGCATCACGCCCTTCGGCGCCCCGGTGGTCCCAGAGGTATAGATGATCGTCGCGATATCGCGGGGTTCGCGCACCGGGCTCTCTTCGAGCGGCTTCTCTCTCTCGATCAATTCTTCCCAGCTAACGGTTCCGTCCGGGCGTGGGACGCCGGGAAAGGAGATGCGATCGAGCCCCGCCAGCGGCGTGTCATCCGACGCCGGCCGGTCGCGCGGCCCGAGAAAGCAGGCCACCGGCTCGCTCTGGCCGAGAATGGCCCCCAGCGAAGTGTCGCTCAGACTCGAAAAGATGGGAACGCTCGTGTGTCCCGCCATCCAAATGGCGAAATCGGCCATGATCCACCATGCGCAATTCTTCGAGAAGATGGCGATCCTCGAGTCCGGAGGCCAGTTCTGCGCCTTCAGGTAAGCGGCAACGCGCCTTGCCTCGCCCATGGCTTCGCCCCATGTCCATTCGCGAACCGTACCCTGCACCGGTTGCGTGAGAAACACGCTCGAGCCGCGCTCCCGTTCGTTCTGGTAGATCCGCTGGAGGGGCAGCTCTGTTCTCGGGATCCAGGTCTCGTCTGCGCCGGTGTTTTCGGTTATCGTTGCGGGTGGCATGGCCGATCACCCCGAGGGTAGCGGAAATTCTGTTTTTCTCCAAGAAAATCGCCTCCCGGTTGCCTCCAGGACTGAATCTAGAATGGAGTAATGGAGTAGCTTGGTAGGTCAGGGCTGGTGGGTCAGGGCCTGAAGCTCTGACCCACCAGTGTGCTTCTCTTGAAATATTCCTCGATCTCTTCGATTCGTCAGACATTTCCTCAAGGAGAGAGCCTATGACCTCCGTCGTTGCCGCAACAGCTCTTGCCGCGGAAGATCCACTCCGGTCCTGGCAGGGCGCGTCTCCGAGCTATCCCATTCGCCGCGTCGGCGTCCTCGGTGCGGGCACGATGGGCGCTCGCATTGCCGCGCATCTCGCCAATGCCGGTTTCCCGGTCCTGCTTCTGGACTTGGCGTCGGAGGGTTCGCCGGGCGATCGAAACCGCATTGCCGCGAAAGCGCTCGAGGCGCTCAAGAAGGCCAAGCCGGCGGCCCTGGCAAGCCCCGATCTTGACTCTTCGATCACCATCGGGAATTTTGACGACGATCTTGCCAAGCTGAAGGACTGCGACTGGGTGATCGAAGCCGTTGCCGAAACCATGGAGATTAAGCGGGGCTTGCTCCGCAAGGCGGCTCCCCACCTCCGTCCCGATGCCATCTTCACCACCAACACCAGCGGCTTGCCCGTAGGCAAGATCGCGGAGGAATTTCCGCCTGCCCTTCGGCGGCGTTGGTTGGGAACGCACTTCTTCAACCCGCCGCGATACATGAGACTCTTGGAGATTATTCCTACGCTCGAGACGGATCCCCAAGCCACCGCTTCCGTTGCCAGGTTCGCCGAAATCCATTTGGGCAAGACCATCGTTGCCGCCAAGGACAGCCCCAGTTTCATCGCCAATCGGATCGGCACATTCGTCATGCTGAACACGGTGCGGGTCATGCAGCAGATGGGCCTCAGTGTCGAGGAAGTGGACGCGCTGACCGGTTCGCCTCTGGGCTGGCCTAAAACCGGCACCTTCCGCCTCTCCGACATGGTGGGGATCGATGTGCTCGCCAACGTGGCGCGGAACTTCGCGGAGAATGTCAAGGACGAGCGCTCCGATGTCCAATTGCCGCCGATGATCGAGGAGTTGGTCCGGAGAAAATGGTTGGGCGACAAGACCGGCCAGGGTTTCTACAAGAAGCAGCCCGGCGGCCCGCCGGATCAACAGGGACGGCAAGAGCGGCTGGTGCTTGACTTTGAGACCTTCGAGTACCGTCCCGAGCAGCGCGCAAAGTTTCCTGAGCTCGAGATGTCGAAAAGCATTGAATCCGTCCCCGAGCGGATCGGCGCGCTGCTTTCCGGCAACCCCGCAAAAGAGAAGGCCGCGGCCTTTTACTGGCGGATCTTGCCCGATCTCTGGATCTACGCAGCCAATCGCATCGGCGAGGTTTCCGACTCTCTGGCCGATATCGATCGCGCCATGCGGGCGGGTTTCAACTGGGAGCTGGGACCCTTTGAAATGTGGGATGCCGCTCAAGTGGATAAAACCGTGGCGGCGATGCGCGCTCGTGGAGACGTCCTGCTCTCCTGCGGTCGAGCGTCTGCTGGCCGCGGGCTTCCACTCCTGGTATCGCAACGGGAAAGCAGAGTACTTCGATCCTGTCTCGGGCGCGTATCTGCCTGTCGGCCAGACGCCCGGTGTGGTGACGCTGGCCGGCCAGAAGCGCCTCCATGGCGAGGTTCGCAGCAATCCGGGCGCCTCGCTTGTCGATTTGGGCGACGGCATCGCCTGCATTGAGTTCCACTCCAAGATGAACACGCTCGGGCAGGACATCGTCACCTTTATCGCTGAGACGCTTTCGCCCGGGGGTAGCGCGGTCAAGGCTTTTCAAGGTTTTGTCATTGGCAACGACGGAGCAAACTTTTCTGCCGGCGCCAATCTCATGCAATTGCTTCTTGCCGCGCAGGATGAGGAGTGGGATGAGATCGACTCCTATATCCGTGCCTTCCAGCGGATGACGCAGGCCATCAAGTTCTGTCCGCGGCCTGTCGTCGCCGCGCCCTTTGGCCTCTGCCTTGGCGGAGGGACTGAAGTCTCGATGCATTCGGCATCGCGTCAGGCGCATCTGGAGCTTTACATGGGACTGGTCGAGACCGGTGTTGGGCTTCTGCCCGCGGGCGGAGGCTGCAAGGAGATGATGATCGGCGCCGTCGAGCGAGCGCGGGAGGTGCGCGCCGACCCCCGCGGCGAGTCGGTCGAGGTGCACGACAGCATTCGCAATGCCTTTGAAACGATCGCTCTGGCGAAGGTCTCAACCTCGGCCGTCGAGGCGCGCGGCTTGCGACTGCTGCGAGATTCCGACGCCATCACCATGGCCCGCGAGCGCCTGCTCGGCGACGCCAGGCTGGAGGCGCTCAAATTGGCCGGGCACGGTTACACCGCGCCGCTTCTCAAGAAGGATATTCCCGCGCCCGGGGAGACGGTGCTCGCCACTCTCGAGCTGGGAGTGCACATGATGAGGGAAGCGGAGTACATCAGCGACCACGATGTGACCGTGGCTCGCCATGTGGCCAACGTCTTGTGCGGAGGAGCGGTCACCCCGGGCACCCTTCTCAGCGAGCAATATTTATTGGATCTTGAGCGGGAGGCATTCCTTTCTCTCTGCGGCGAAGCGAAAACGCAGGAGCGCATTGCCTTTACGCTGAAGACCGGAAAACCGCTGAGAAATTAAGGGAGTAAAGCGATGAGAGAAGCAGTCCTGGTAAGTGTTGTGCGCACGGCCGTCGGCAAAGCGCCGCGCGGCGCGTTGCGGGCCACGCGTCCCGACGATCTCGGCGCCTTCGCCGTACGCGGAGCGCTCGATCGCGTGCCCGAACTGGACCGCAAAGAAATCGACGATGTGATCATCGGCTGCGCCATGCCGGAGGCGGAGCAGGGCATGAACGTGGCGCGCATCATCGCCCTGCGCGCCGGCTTGCCCGTCGAGTCAGCGGCCATGACCGTCAATCGCTTCTGCGCCTCCGGGCTGCAGTCGATTGCTCTCGGGGCCGAGCGCATCCGTGGCGGCGGGGCCGAGGTGGTGGTTGCCGGTGGCGCGGAATCGATGTCCTTTGTGCCCATGGGCGGCAACAAGGTTGCGGTCAACCCGTGGTTGGTCTCGAACCACCCCGATTCCTATATGTCGATGGGCCTTACCGCGGAGCGCGTCGCCCGGCACTACGGCATATCCCGTGAAGACTCGGATCGGTTCGCCCTTCGCAGTCACCACAACGCGCTCGCCGCCATCCGCGATGGAAAATTCGAGAACGAGGTGGTCCCGGTTCCCGTCACGCTGACCACTGTGAATGGAGATGACCGGCCGCATGCCACGGAACGGGAGTTCAAGGTGGACGAGGGGCCTCGCGCGGATACCTCCTTTGACGCTCTGGCCGCGCTTCGCCCTGCCTTCCATGCGCGCGGAGTGGTGACGGCAGGGAACTCCTCCCAAACCTCCGACGGCGCCGCCGCCGCTGTTGTCATGTCCGCGGAAAAGGCAAAGCAATTGGGGTTGCAGCCGCTCGCGCGCTTTGTCTCGTTTGCCTACGCGGGATGCCCTCCGGAGGAGATGGGGATTGGGCCTATCTATGCCGTGCCCAAAGCGCTCAAGTTGGCCGGGCTCACTCTTGACCAGATCGGCCTCGTCGAGTTGAACGAGGCCTTCGCGTCGCAATCGCTGGCGGTCATCCGTACTCTAGGACTCGACCCGGAAAAGGTGAATGTCAACGGCGGGGCCATCGCGCTCGGCCATCCGTTGGGCTGCACGGGCGCTAAGTTGACCGCTACTCTGCTCGCGGAGCTGAAGCGCCGCAAGGCCCAGTACGGGTTGGTCACCATGTGCGTGGGCGGCGGTATGGGTGCTGCCGGAATCTTCGAGAACCTGCAGAATTAGGGAGGAGAGAGAGTATGTCCGCATCCGTTGTTGAACCCGGTGCCCGCAAGCAGACCGTCGGTGGCGCCTTTCTCATTCAGGACGCCAGGCCCGAGGATGTCTTTACGCCGGAAGACTTCACCGATGAGCAGAGACAGATCGCCCGAACAACGGCGGAGTTCGCGGAAAACTCGGTCCTCCCGCGGGTCTCCGAGATTGAAGCGAAAGACTTCGCCGTAACCAGGACGCTCCTGCGCGAGGCGGGCGAGCTCGGCCTCTTGGGGGTGGATGTGCCTGAGCAATACGGCGGCCTCGAACTAGGCAAAGTGACCTCGGCGATAATCACCGATCACATCGCTGTCTCGGGAAGCTTCTCTGTCTCCTTCAGCGCGCACTGTGGGATTGGGACGCTGCCATTGGTCTGGTATGGAACCGCGGCGCAGAAAGAGAAGTACCTGGGCAAGCTGGCCTCCGGGGAATGGGTCGCCGCCTATTCGCTTTCCGAGTCTTCCTCCGGCTCCGATGCCATGAACATTCGTACCCAGGCAAAGCTCTCGCCCGACGGAAAGCACTACATCCTCAACGGCGAGAAGATGTGGACTTCGAACGCCGGTTTTGCCGATCTCTTTACCGTCTTTGCCAAAATCGATGGCGAGAAGTTCTCCGCTTTTCTGATTGAAAGGTCCACCCCCGGCCTGAGCGTCGGCAAGGAAGAGCACAAGCTGGGCATTCGCGGCTCATCCACCTGCCCGCTCGTGCTCTCCAATTGCATGGTGCCTCGAGAAAACTTGCTGGGAGAGGCAGGGAAGGGACACCACATCGCCTTCAATATTCTGAATGTGGGCCGCTACAAGCTGGGCGCCGCGACCATTGGGGCCGCGCGTTCCTGCCTGCGCAGCGCCCTGCGCTACGGCAAAGACCGGATCGCCTTCGGCAAACCCATCGTCTCCTTCGGCCTCATTCAGGAAAAGATCGCGGAGTGCGCCGTGGGAATCTTTGCCGCCGAGTCGCTGGTCTATCGCGTCGTCGGAGCCATCGACGCCGCCCTTGCGGACGTCGACCCCAACGCGGAAAACTTGAGCAGGGAAGTGCAGAAACGCATCGAGGAGTACGCAGTCGAGTGCTCGATCGTGAAGGTGTGGTGTTCCGAGATGCTGGACCGGGTGGTCGATCAGACGCTCCAGATGTATGGCGGCTACGGATACACCGAAGAGTATCCCGCCGAGCGAAGCTACCGCGACTCGCGCATCAATCGGATCTTTGAGGGCACCAATGAAATTAACCGGCTTATCGTCACCGGCTGGATGCTCAAGCGGGCCATGCAAGGCAGCTTGGCTCTCTTGCCCGCGATCAAGCATGTGATGGACGAGGTCATGGCGGGCCCGGTGGGTCGCGTGGAAAGCGCGGGACCGCTTGCCGGAGAGAAGGCCCTTCTCGCCGCCGCCAAAAGACTTGGCCTCTTCGCTGCCGGGGCCGCCAGCCAGAAGTATGCGGCCGATCTTCCCAACCAGCAGCAAGTCGCCGGAGCGCTCGCCGATATCATCATCGAAGTATTGGTGATGGAATCGGCCATCCTGCGCGCGGAGAAGATGCAAGCCCGCGGCGAGAGCGCCATCCGCCTCGCTCAGTACTATGCCGCCCGCGGTTTCCGCATCGTCGAGAATGCCGCGGAGCGCGTGCTTGCCGCGGTGGCGGAGGGAGATATGCTGCGCACCCAGATGGCCATCTTTCGGCGTCTTTCCAAGCACGAGCCGGCCAACACCATTGCCCTGGGTCGCCAGATCGCGGAAGAAACGGTGAGCGCGGGGCGTTACACCTTTTGAAATTAACTGTGAAGTTAACTTTGAAGGAAACTTTGAAGGTAACTTTGAAGGAAACTTTGAATGGCCATCTTTCGGCGCCTTTCCAAGCATGATCCGGCCAACACCATTGCGCCGCGCGGGGCGGTACATTTTTTGAAGGTAACGTTGAAGGAAACTTTGAAGGAAACAGTGAAGGTAACTTTGAAGGAAACCCGCCACTGTTACAGCAAGTGACGCCCGGACGCCGTCTTCCTTCAAATCTGAAACGGCCATTGTCCTCTATCTCGCCATTCTGCGAATCGTTCTTTGTTAGACTCCTGTTAAACACGGGCCCTTCAAAAAAACGGACGCGCTTTGAGATAACCATCAACTCAGGAATGCGCATCAGATCTCTCGGTGCTGCACCTTCCCCCTCCGCCGCGCCGGACAATCTGACAATCTCTCGCAAATAACCAGAGTTTGCATGTTCTGGTTGCAAACCGCACGATCATTGGGCTCTCAACCTTTCTCCCGGAGGCCTGTGATGAAGAGCGTTCCCTTTCCCTTCCTCGCCCTGCTGCTGGTTACACCGCTTCAGGCACAAATCAACCATTTGATCCCCGCCGGTTCGTTGATCGAATGCACGATCTCCGATCCGACATTTTCATCGAAAACCGCAGCCGTCGGAGACCCCGTTCTATGTGGAGTGAGGTATTCCGGCTATGGCCTGGACCAGGGTAGGACAGGCCGCCTCCCCTATGACAGTTACCTCGTCGGCCACTTTGAGGATTACAAGGATCCGGGGCATCTTGTTGGCAAGGGATGGATGGAATTGACGTTTGAGCGCATAGTGATCGAGCCCGATCAAGTGATCCCGCTCCATGCGAGGGTTGTTGGTGTCTCTGGATACAAGGTTGACCGCGAGGGACACATTCTGGGCAAGGGCCATGCGGGGCGTGACATCTTCGAATGGACAATCCCAATCCTTTGGCCGATCGATCTGATCAACCTTCCCCGCCGTGGGCCCAGGCCCACATTGAAGGCGGAAACACGGCTGACCCTTAAAGTGATGGATGACCTTGGCGCGCCTGTGACGAAAGAACCGCAGGAGACCTCTCCAGGTTTGTATCGCCGTCCGAGCTCGTACACAGTGCCGCCACCCGCGGTGAATCCGGCGCCTCCGCCGCCTAGTCCAGCTTATGTACAGAGGGTGATACCGCCTCCTCTGTGGTATCGGATGCCGCCTCCTCCGTGGTATCGGTATGTCCCACCGCCTCAATTCGCGGCACCCTCGGGTGCTCCAATAGCGGAGGTTCAGAACAGACGGCCCCCCTACACCGGGCCAGGCGGTCAGGAGATGGTCACGCTTGTTTTCGATGATGGGCGGCCGCCGGAGCAGATTCAAAACTACATGCTGACATCAACCGCGATTTATGTCCCCGATGGCTATCGCCACTACCAAGTCTACCCGCTCAACCCGTGCCCCGAATCATGGAGTGCGACACCCGAGGATCAGCCTTCCCCAGGGATTGTCGCGAGGGTGCGGGTCGGCAGCCCTGGGTGCCTCGAAGTTAGGACCTCCGCAAAATTTAGCAGCGCTGATTAACGGCTGGTAGCTATTGACTATCCGGGCAGCCACAATTCAAATTTCATTTACCCTATATTTCTCAGCGCTGAGGATCGAGCGAATGAGTTGTAAAAGCGGTCTCTAACACGAATCGCATGAGTGCAATCACCCCCGCCACTGTTACAACAAGTGACGCCCGGACGCCATCTTCCTTCAAATCCGGGACGGCCATTGTCCTCTATCTCGCCCTTCTGCGAATCGTTCTTTATTTCTTTGCCGGGCCGCACTACGGATACTTTCGCGATGAGCTCTATTACCTCGCCTGCGGGCAGCATCCTGCCTGGGGATATGTGGACCAGCCGCCGCTGATTGGATGGACGGCGTGGCTGCTCGAACACAGCATCGGCACGTCGCTCTGGGCGCTGCGCCTCGTGCCTGCCCTGGCCGGCGCCGTGACCATCGTTCTCGCCGGTCTGCTGGCGCGTGAATTGGGAGGCCGTCGTTGGGCAATGTTCCTCGCCTCGCTTGCGGCTTTGGTGGCGCCTGTCTTTCTTGAGCTGTCGCAGTTGTTCACCATGAACGCCTTCGATCCGGTGCTGTGGACGGCAATTGCCTATCTCATCGTGCGTATCGCTCGCCGGAACAATGATGAGCGAGCCGGGGATCAACGTCTGTGGCTCCTCGTCGGCGTGCTGGTGGGAGTCAGCATTCTGAACAAGTACGGCATCCTGTTCTGGCTTTCGGGGGTGATCGCCGGAATGTGCCTGACGCCGCTTCGGCGAAACCTGCGTCACCGTTGGTTCTGGTTCGCATGCCTGCTCGCAGCGGCGATCGCGCTGCCGAATTTCTTCTGGCAGTGGCGGCGCCAATTTCCGTTCCTCCAGTTGATGCACAACGTCCGCGCCGAAGGCCGCGACATTGCGCTTTCCCCGCTGCCCTTTCTTGGCGCTCAGGCCCAGATGCTTGGCTTCGTCGCCGCCCTTCTCGTCCTCTTCGCGCTCCTGTTCTTCTTTTCCAAACAGGGGCGGCCGTCTCGCGCTCTAGGATGGGCTTATCTCGTCTTTCTCGGCGAGCTGATGTTGCTCCACGGGAAGTTGTACTACCTCGCGCCGGTTTATCCGGTGATGTTCGCCGCGGGAGCGGTATGGCTTGAGGGCACAACGAAACGCAGGCTCTGGATCTGGGTCAAACCAGCCCTCGCCCTCGCCATGACCGCGGTCTCGGTCCTCTACCTTCCCACGGTCCTGCCCATTCTCAGTGTTCCCCACTTCCTTGCCTACGAACACAAAATGGGAATCCAGCAGCAGAAGTTCGAACACCAGCCGCTGGGAGTGCTTCCGCAGCTATACGCCGACATGTTCGGCTGGGAGGGAATGGCGCAGAGTGTGGCGGCGTTCTACCACACGCTTTCGCCTGAGGAGCAGCAGAAGACCGCCATCGTTGGGGGCAACTATGGCGAAGCGGCGGCAATCGACTTCTTCGGGCCCAAGTTCGGTCTCCCGAAGGCCATCGGAGGGCACCAGAACTACTGGATTTGGGGGCCGCGTCAATACACTGGCGAAAGCTTGATCCTGTTGGGAGAGGGCCGCGAGAGCGCCGTGCGGGCCGAATGCGCCAGCTACTCGATCGTAGGCAATGCCAAAGACCCGCTTTCCATCCCGTACGAATGGAAGCCTATCTACTATTGCCGCGGCTTGAAGTGGAGCCTGCAGACGGGCTGGCCGCGGGTCAAACATTGGAATTGAGTTGTTGGTCTGTAGTTCTCGCGGGGGCTTCGAGAAAGAGAAGCCCAGTCCGCTTTCGCCGCTGAGGGAATTACGATTTCTCGGCCAGGAGATGCTCGACCAATTCACGCTCTTCGTCTTCCAGTCGCACGTGTTCGGCCCCGGTTGCGGCGCTGGCAAAGCCGGCATGAACGGACCTGACGCGGCCATCTCGTCCTAGGAAGATCGTCGTCGGATAGACGCCGACGTTGACCAGTTGCGGCAGCTTCGCGGCCACTTGGTCCGTCGTGCCGGGCACCAGCATTGGGAACTCGATGCCGTAGCGCTTGATGAAAGCAAGCACCCGCGGGCGGGCCTGCGCCAGGCCCGGATCGGTTTCGAAATTGAGGCCGACGACTTCGAGCCCGCGCGCATGGTATTTCTTGTAGAGCTCGACCAGGAAGGGCGCCTCATCGTGGCAATTTGGGCACCAGGTCCCGCCGATGGTCAATACCACTACCTTGTTCTGAAATAGCGCGTCGTGGTCGGACACGATCTTTCCACTGAGATCGGGACCGCTGAAATGGAATGGCTCGCTCGGGTCCTTGACGCTCGTGAAACGCGAAGGATCCGGAGGCTCGGGAATGCCCTTGGCGCGCGCCTCCGTGGTCCGCGCCGCCCGGTAGGTATATCGGCGATCGAGCGTGATGGCGAGAGTGTGGTCCGGGTTGAGGTGGGCTTCAAACAGAAGCGGCCGCTCACCGGCGAAGTGGCTCATCGTGAGCGTGCCACTCTTCCAGCGTCCCATCAGCATGCCCGTGTCGCCCGACGTTTTCAGAATTGCGCCCGAGACCTCAGGTCCCGATTGGCGCAGGTAGAGCCTCCAGGAGACATCGAGCTTGGAATTGTCTGGAGCGGTGCGCCGCATAATCCAGTCACCGGCGACCTGGGGGGAGGCAGCTTGCGTGGAGACGGGCGGTGCGAACCGTCGCGCGCGAAATTCCATCGGGGTTGAGCCGGGGTGCAGGTCGCGATAAGTACCGTAGAGCCGGTCGCCCTTGAACGTTGCCTCGAGAGCAGTGTCCAGGAAGTCGTATTCGAATTTCAGGGTTCCATTCTTGAAGCTGCCGGAGGTCGAGCCGACCTTTCGATCTCCTTCAAAGAAAAAACCCTGAAGCTTGCCGCCGCTCTCTGAAATCTCGAAGCGGAATGGAATCTCGACCTTGTTCGTCACGACCACTGCATCCCACAAGCCTCTGGGGCTCGGCGCCGCGAACAGCGGTGAAACACCGAGCAGGAGCACAACGATAGAGACGACACAAAGGATTGTTCGCGCGGACTTGACCGAACTCGAAAGCGAATTTATCATTTTGCTTCCCGGCTAGAGCCACTATACCTCCGGGCGTCCTAGAAAAGCATCACTGCCAGGCGGTATGTGGTGAAGCCTTGCCCCTCGCTTCCAGAACCGCATGCGCCAACCGCCGCAGTGTGGAACCGTCCCGTTCGTATCTGCTCCTCGAGCACATCCGGAAGCCGGTCCAGATCCGAGCCCTGCCAGCGCATGATGAACTTCGGCCGGGCTGCTCCCGCCGAGCCAGTATCCATTGCGCAGGTCTGCCGTGCAGCCTGCGAGGAGCCTAGGGGGCGGATCCCCTGTTGCGACAAGAGCTGCTCTACCTTGCGCTCTATCTGTGAGGGGCCCATCTCCTCGACACCAGCGGCAAAATCTTCCACTGCCCACAGGTTGCCCCCTTGCCGCACGACTGCGACTCCGATCTGGTCCAACCGTGCATCCAGAATGTTTCTGCGATGCGGCGGCGAGTGCATCCACTCTGTCTCCACCGCTGCCGGACTCGGCCCTACTGCCAGGTTTTCCGCAACGACGCGGAAGTGCGCGCCATCTCGTCCGGCGCGCTCCACCAGATCCAATTCCCCGGGATATTGGTGCGACAATGCGCCTTCCCGCACCATGCGATCCGCATGTGCCTGCGCGGCACGTGCCA
Source organism: uncultured Acidobacteriaceae bacterium (assembly GCA_963746665.1). Taxonomy (GTDB): domain Bacteria; phylum Acidobacteriota; class Terriglobia; order Terriglobales; family Acidobacteriaceae; genus PALSA-350. The sequence continues at coordinate 363,175 of CAVVBW010000006.1, forward strand.
GTGCCGGACTCCATTTGAGCGCGCCGAGGCCATTCTGCGCGCGATCATTGTTCGTCGCCTGTACCAACTGTCTCGATTCCATCGACTGGGCGTGCGCTCCCCCCGATGCTCCTGCCATCCACGCGATGCCCAGCAAGCCTGCCCAAATTCGCTTCGCCATGTGAGCGTCCCTCTCTCCTTTATTGAACGCGATCGGGTGCCCGCACCGGCTCCCACCAAAGGTGTAGCGCAAGATTCGCATCGCGCGCGAATCCGGCGGCGTGCGAGGTCCAGTGATTGCGTCCATTGAGGATGAACCCGAGCGGCTACTTGAAGTCGGCGAACGCTTTCGCTTGCCGTTGCGCTTCCGTCAGACTGTGTCCGGCAATAAGATCTGCCAGTCGCTCATACCAGCGACCCCGGTTCAGGACAGGTACCCGCTTTGCCGCGAGTAGCAGCAATGGGATCAAGGCAACCCCTGCCAGCAGATTGATTTCTAGGAAAGCCGGGGTAATGTAACGGTAAGCGTCGATGCCAAAGAACATCCGGAGAGCGGTGATGGCGAATGGCGTCCACCAGACAATCTGCCCCGTGAGGAAAATCCAGCGGAACGTTTTCAGCCTCAGGATGCGAAGGCCCGCAAGCCGCCCTTGCGCGCTGGCGATAGGTTCGTCGTAGTTCACTCCCGATGCCGCGAGCAACTGCCGTATCGAAGCAATGAACGTGGCAGAGAACCAGAGATCCATCAACGCCGCAGGCCACACAAAGCGAGGCTCCGTGAAATGCTCGGCAAGGAAGCCTCCAATCACGATCATGCCCATGGCACATAGAGCGATTTCAACGCGTAGGGATGCAATCAGGCCGCGGAGAGGCATTCGGATCCGCCGAATTCGGTCCCGCCAAGCCAGTTCGGTCAGCAGCGGTGTTGCCTGATTTAACTGCGCGCTCTGCGCGTCCCATGCCGCCTGTATTTCCTCAAAGGTTGTCATCGCTATTTCTCCCCTGCATCATTTCGGCCCATCTGTTGCTTCCATTCGTTCTTCAAGCGGTTCATCCTGGTTGCGACATTGGAAGCCGTGATCCCCAGCACGTCCGCAATTTCCTGATGACTGTTGCCATCCAGGTACAGCATGAGCATCGCCTTCTGCATAGCGTCAAGGCCGTCAATCAGGCGATATAGCAGGCGGAGTTCATCGGAATCGGTTTCCTTCGCAGGCAGACTGATCAGCAGCCGTTCTTCCGCCGGTTCGTGATGCCGCCGGCGAAGAGAATCATGCCGCAGCCAGGAGATGGCCGTGTTCAGCGCGACGCGGTACATCCAGGTCGAAAACGTACAACGGCCGTCAAAGCCCGGGAAAGACCGCCAGAGCTGAGCCAGAATTTCCTGCGCCAGGTCCTCACGGTCTTCGCGCGAGGAGCCGTATAGATTGCAGACTTTAAACAGAATCCCCTGATGGCGTTCAATCTGATCGGCAAATTTTCGTTCTGTCTCGGGTATTCCCATTCGGAGGAATTGTCCTCAGCTTCTGAATAGTGATTCGCACCCGGAACGAAAATGTCACAGATTTCTCCAGCCTTCTGTTGGGAAAGCCGGTTCGTAGGTCATATCCCTGAGAGTGTCATATCCCTGAGAGCCAGGCTTACTTCTTCTTGGCTGCCCGTTGAGCACGCGCCGCGGAGTTGGCCGCCACCGCGGCGCGGATGAGCTGCTTGAAGGCGGCTTCGTCGATCTTCTCCCCTTCGCGGAAGTCGATCGCACGCCGCACGTTCCCTTCCAGGCTGGAATTGAAGAGCTTCTTCGGGTCTTTGAGGGAGGCTCCGCGATAGAAGGTGAGCTTCACGACCTGCTTGTACGATTCCCCGGTGCAGACGCCGCCGTCATGGGACCAGACGGGGATTCCGGGGGATTTTGGCTTCTCCCATTTCCACTCCTCCTCGATGTCGGGGTCGGCATCGTGGATGAGCTGGCGGAGATGAGCGAGGGTCTCTCCTCTCCAATCCCCCAGCTCTTGAATCCGCTGGGTGATCTTTGCTGAAGCGGCCTCGCCATTCGGACGACTTGTCGGCTTCATCTTATGGGCTCCACGGATTCACGACCGAGGACGCGATGTCTTCAAAGTGCTTGACGTTTCGTGTCGCCAGAGTTCCATGAGAAGCGAGTACGATGCCGGCGATCATCGTGTCTCTGAGTTCTCCGGAGCGTCCCTCCTTATGGCGCGAGGCCATAAGGTCCGCCGCCCGGTGAGCCGCGGCGCTATCGAAATGGGCGATTCGCTGCTCGATCGTCTTGTTCAGAAGACGGTCAAAGGCCGCCATGAGCAAGGACCGGCGCTTCCCGGCCGCCATGACGTCGAGTCCGAAGCGAACTTCGAAGACAGTAATCGCGGTCGTCCAGACGGATGTGCGCGGCTGCCCATCCAGCCACTGAATTACCTCGGTATCCGGCTTCTGGCGCATGAGCGCCGAGAGGACATTGGTATCGAGAAGGATCATGGCTCAAATGTTCCCGGAGTGACGGCATGGCCGCGAAGCTCAACGATGTCTTCTCGAAGTCCCACCTTGCGGAACAGGGCGGCAATTTCTGTCCCTAATCCGGTCGCGGGTGAGTCTTCCTGCCGAAGAGCGTTGCGGAGAATATCTCTGGCCTCCTCCTCCATGCTTCGGCCGTGCCGTTTGGCGCGGCGCTCTAAACGTCCCTTAATCTGGTCTTCCAGATTGCGTACCAAAAGTTGCGCCATAGGACGACTCTCCAAGCTATCATGATAGCAGACGTCCATCGGACTTCGACCGAACGGTCAAGCCATGAAGCCAGGAGCAGGGCGTTATTCGAGCCCGGCAACAACTCGTTCCAGGCCGCCGATGAACCTCTGCCAGCCATAGTTCGCGCCCTTATACGCGGCCTCTTGGTCGGGACGGAAGCCGGAGTGCTCCATGCGCACCAGCGTTCCGCCGTTTGTCGCGGCCAATGTCCAAACGACCACGCTCTCCAACCCCAAAGCGCTCCAGCTATAGGAGAGCTTCTTGTTAGGTTCGAGGGCCAGGACTTCGCAATCGATGATGCCATTCCAATTGGGAACGGGTGTGGAGCGGAAATTGAACTTATGGCCGACCACAGGCTGGAAGTCGTTGTCCATCAACCACCCCTTCACCAGCGGGCCTTCTGTAAGAGCGCGCCAGATTTTCTCCGGCGGATGCGGCATTTCGCGTTCGATCACAAGGGAGCGCGTCGTTTCAGTGTTCCCTGTCGTTTCACTATTCCCCGTCGTTTTACTGTTCATCGCTCCATCCCTTTCAGTAAGTCTTCCAGGCGGTCAAACCGGTCGTGCCAAAAGCGGCTGTAGTAACTCATCCAGTCCACCAGCGGGGCGAGTGCTCGCGGCTGAGCGCTGTAATGGTTCTCCCGCCCCCGGCGGCGATTGCGAACCAGCCGGGCACGCTTCAAGGTGGACAAATGCTTGGAAACCATCGGCTGAGATACACCCGCGTATTCCGTCAAGGCGTGAACGGTCTGTTCGCCTTCGCGGGTCAGCCGTTCGAAAATGGCGCGGCGCGTCGGATCGGCGAGGGCCTTGAAGAGACTGTTTTGAGCGCTCGGCATGTTCAAACCATAATCATATGGTTATGGATTGTCAATGGAAGCGGGCCTCTCGAGCCTGGCTGGAACATGGATCATGAGATAGTCAATGAGACTCTTAACCGACGGCAGCATTCCCCGCGGGTCGGGTAAACCAAGTGCAGAATATTCTTCGCCCCGAAGCCCGCGCCAATCGAACCTTCGTCTCGACTCTGGTCAAATGGCGGAGCAGCTTGAATGCTCGGTTTACCTGCTGGTGCATGCGCTTCGGCGATTGGTGCAGGTCGAAACCCTCCGCCTGCGTTTGCTGAAAATCGCCGCCGCCAAAATGCGCTTCAGTGCACGACGCATCTGGGCGCGCCGCGCGCGCTTACCGCTGGAAAGCGCTCTTCGCCGCCGCTTACGCCGCCTGGAGTGGCTGAGAGCGGAGGCTTCTCGACCGAAAGCATGCTTCCACGCTTCGTCCCAGGGCGCACCACGCGAGTGAGCCCGGCGTGGTGCGCCCGAGACAAGCAAAACCGGCGTGCCGCAATTAGGGCTTCATGTTCGTGATAAGCGGATTCACATAGCCCGCCTGGAGAGCCTTCTGCGACGGCCGGAAACTCAGGTAGTCCACGTGATCCGGGATGTCCGCCCAGCCATGCACCACGCCTGGGGGCACCACTACCACGTCGCCCACCTTTACTTGCACTTTCTTCACGCCGTAGGCCGTTCCTCCGCAAGACCAACCGTTCATCGGGATGTCCGTGTGGCGGCCGTTGACGATATAGCCGTCGAGCATCATTGTTCCGCCCCCGGAGATGATGTAATAGCCTTCGGTCTGGACGTCATGCGTCAAACCGCCCCGCGTTCCGCCCGGGGGCAGCGTGTCCATGTGACGTCCGCACGGCTCGGGAGCCGGTGCGTTGGCGTTCGCGGGGCGAGGGGCAGCCGCGTTCGGCGGCCGATGCGTTGTGCCCCGGTGAATAATTCCGAGTGAGTAGTTTTCGTAGCCCAGATCGACCACTTTCACGTTCATATCCTGCGTCGGCTTGTCCTGCTCAGCTTTGCCGACCGCGTCGATCTCTTCCTTGCTGATGACAGTTGCGGTCGTAGGTTTGGACTGAGCACGAACCACCCAAACCGCTAGCGGGCTGAGAACTGCGGCCACGCTGAGAACTGCGGTCACAGCTAAAATCATCAGTACTGTCTTGTTCATTCCGTTTCTCCTGGAAAAACCATGGTGGAACGTTACACGCCATTTCGTCGCTTTTCAATAGCCATGTCCGAAACCGGGCCGTGTAAAAAGCCAGGGTGTTGCACGAGGCCTAAATGCTCCTTTCCTCGAGCCAGGCTGGAACATGGATCATGAGATAGTCAATCAGGCTCCTTACCGACGGCAGCATTCCCCGCGGGGTCGGGTAAACCAGGTGCAGAATATTCTTCGCCCCGGACCATTCCGGCAGCACCCGTTCAATAAGCCCCTCTTTTAGCGGTGCGGAAACCACTTGTTCCGGCAGCAATGCGATGCCAATGCCGTGTGTCGCAGCCTGAAGTCTCACGCGCAGATCGCTTGTTACGAGTCTCGGCTTCAACTCGACATGTTGCGCCCGATGATCGACATTCCTTAAGTTCCAGCGCGCCCCCCGGTCGAAGATATCGTCGACGCTGGCGACGGTCGGGAACTTCGGCAGGTCGGCTGGAATTTCCGGTCGCCCGTATCGGTCGAGAAAGGTGGGGCTGACGACCAGCACGCGTTTGGAATTACCCAGAGTCTTCGCCACCAACCCCGCAACGTCCTCGATTACAGGCTGTGCCCGGATGGCGATATCAAATCGCTCCTCAATCAGGTTTACGGTCCGGTCTGTCGCCTCGACCAAGACAGAGACCTTTGGATGCGCCGTCATATAGTCGGGGAGTGCATGCGCAAGGCACCTTTGAGTCAGCAGTACCGGGCTACTGAGGCGAATGAGCCCCGCAGGTTCCTGGCGCAATTCCGCCACGCTGTCATAGGCCGCCTGCGCTCCTTCGACGGTCGCCACACATCGCTCAAAGAAGCGCTGTCCGGCATCCGTTAGAGCGAGAGCCCGGGTGGTCCGCTGGAGCAAACGGACACCCAGCCGTCTCTCCAGTGCGGCGATGCGCCGGCTCAGGCGCGTTTTCTCAACCCCGATCGTGCGTGCCGCGGCGGAAAATCCGCCATATCGGACGACCGAAGCAAAGAAGTAGATGTCATTTAGATCTTCCATTGTCTATTGTTGCTTGAATCGCATCAATCTATTGTAAATGGCCAGATAAAGGTCGGACTGTTGCTCTGTTATGGTTAATGGATTGGCGTAAGGCACAGCAACCATAACCATCGAAGGAGAATGGCATGACCGATCAAACATCCAATCAAATCCGCCCCTACGAGCCCCTCACTCCTCAAAATGCGGCGCTTATCCTCGTCGATCATCAGATAGGTCTGATGACGGGCGTCCGTGACTATTCGACCGGCGAGCTGAAACACAACGTAGTGGCTCTGGCCAAAGCGGCGAAAGCGCTGAAGTTGCCGATCGTCGTTACTACGACGGCGCGCGACAGTATGTGGGGTCCGACATTTCCCGAACTCGTGGACGCGCTCCCTGGCGTCGAGATCATCGACCGTTCATCGGTCAACGCATTCGACGACACTCGCGTAGCTCGCGCGATCGAGTCGACCAGCCGCAAGAAGCTGATTTTCGCCGGCATCTCGCTCGAAGTCTGCGCGGCTTTTCCTGCGATCACGGCCGTTGGTAGGGGGTTCGACGCCTATGTGGCGGTCGACGCCTCGGGAACATTCAGCGAGACCAAGCGGCAAGTTGGGCTCCTGCGCATGCTACAGGCGGGCGTGATTCTCTCCGATTACGCGACCTTGATGGTGGAAATCCTCAAGGACAATGCGCGGCCGGAGGCTGGCGAAGTGTATGGGGCCATGGACATGGGCTGGGCCAAGCTTGTCGGCCAGATCAGTCAGGCCTACGGAAAGTAACCAACCTGCGGGCTGACGCCTTTTACACCGTCGCGGCTCGCCGCCGTCTTCCGCTCACGAGATAAATGGCCGCGCGCAGTTCAAGAAGCGGATCGGCGGAGGGCTCGATTCCATCCACTCGCGGTATCGGGTCGAAGATGATTTGCTTCTGCTCGACCAGAGTATCCGGCATGACTTGCGTCAACTCGATCGTGCCCAGTTCTACCTTCTCCCGGCTTTCCGGCCAGTGGGCTGTGGCGTTGTCGACCGTATCTGCCGCGTCGGCGAGCTGCACCAGAATCCGGAACCGGATAGGCCCCTTCGCGATGCGTTCCGCAATCTCGTTGTAATGGTAGTTTGCGGAAAGCCGGGACACCTGTTCATCGGTGAGAAAATCGTTGCCCAACTCAGGGAGAATACGATAGCGCCCGAACCTCTTCTGCCCGGCGGCATTGGTGAAGGCAAACGCCGTTACCGCGAAGTAGGTCTCACGCGCCAGGCTCGAGGGAAATGGCTTAGGGGCCTGCACAAAGGCCAGCGCTGTTGGATGAGAACCTAAAAATCGCTCGATCGGCTTGGGCGAAGGGACGTCAGGTCCGCTGGCGGCTGCTGCGTGGAGGAACTCCAAAAATTCGTTACCGTCACGAGTAGGGAATCCATCGGTGGAGTGGCTCACGATATCCGTATGCACATGCTCCGCGAGGTTGAATCGAATCGCCATACCGCGCGGATTGGCGTCGGGGACATTGTCCGGCATCTCCGGAAGCCCGGTTGAGTTTGAGAAACGGACCGTTACCGGAGTCGACTCGCGCAACACATGAGGAGCCCTGGTGAGCGATTGCGCCTCGGATGCCGGATTGAAGGTGCCGGCGAGCATCAGGCCTTTCGCGTGAGCCGGCCGAAAGCCGGGATGCAGACCAAACATCTGATCAAACTGTTGCAGCAAATCGTTGGCAAGTGCAACAATGCGCGCGTCCTGTGGCAATGGCATCTCGAACTCCTCCTGTCTTGCGAAAGACTACCTTACCAGATGGCGGCCTCCCGTCATTCGTCCCAAAGGGCTTGGCGGGCACAATTGTCAAGGTGGTTTCACGGCGGTATCATCAGGCAACTCGGGTCCGCGCGATTCGATGAGCGAACCATGACCCAGCATGACTCTTCCCCACCGGCCTCCTGCCCCGTGATTTTCGATGGCGGCAAAACAGTTTTGTGCGCCGCTATCCGGCCGGCGTGCGACAGTTCTTACGCAATTGAAATCGAAGGGTTACCGCGATGATCACCGAGTTGCGGGAGACCGGAGTCGACGTTGTCGGCGACATGCCGTGGGGTACGCACTTTTGTCTCTTCTACGAAACGAAGGCGGATCTCCTCGAAATAGCAGTCTCCTACTGCAAAGCTGGATTGGAGAACCATGAGTTCTGCCTATGGGTGGTTGCCGAACCCCTCGCCGTGGAAGAGGCAAAGCACGCATTGCAGCGAGCCACGCCGGACTTCGATCGTCACTTCGCTGACCACGGCATAGAGATTGTCGCGGCTCGCGACTGGTATTTGCAGGACGGAACGTTCGATCTTAACCGGGTCATTTGCGGTTGGAACGAGAAACTTGCGTCTGCATCGGCCAGAGGTTATGCCGGCGCAAGGGTAACTGGCGATACTACCTGGCTCGAAAAGAAGGATTGGAAGAACTTCTGTGAATACGAAGAGTCGCTCAATCAGGCAATCGCCAATCAGCGCCTGGCGGTTTTATGCACCTACCCGCTCGCCGCATGTGGCGCTGCTGAAATCCTCGATGTCGTGCGAACACATCAGTTCGCGGTAACCAAGCGGCACGGTGATTGGGACGTGATTGAAACCGCGGGGCACAAAAAAGCCAAGGCTGAAATCAAGCGCCTGAATGAGGAACTTGAAGAACGCGTCCGGGAGCGGACCAGCCAGCTGACCTTCGCCAACGTCGAACTGAGAAGGGAAATACTCCAGCGTCAGCGCGCCGAGGAGGCCCTGTTGCGGAGTGAGGCTTATTTAGCCGAAGCGCAGAGAGTCAGCCACTCCGGAAGCTGGGTCTGGCGGGTGAAGGAACGAAAAGCTTTGCATCTGTCGGAAGAATGGTATCGGATCTACGGGTTCGATCCGGAAGCGGGTCTACCGGCCTGGGAGGAACGGCTCGAGCGCATCCATCCGGAAGATCGAGCCAAGTGGCAGGAGGTCATCGATCGAGCGATCGATGAAAAGTCGGATTACGAAGTGGATTTCCGAATCCTTCTTCCGTCCGGCGCAGTCCGTTACGTCTACTCCATTGGCCATCCTGTTTTAACTGCATCCGGGGATTTGCTGGAATTCGTCGGTAGCTCGATTGACGTCACGGAACGCAAGCGGAGCAAGGCGCTGCGCGAAGGAGAGAGCCGCATTTTGGAAATGATCGCCCGCGATTCTCCGCTCGAAGAAATACTGGAGAGCCTGGTGCGCGTAGTGGAAGCCCAATTTGCCGGCTTGCTTTGCTCCCTCCTGTTCCTCGATGCGGATGGGCAACACGTGCGGCATGGCGCCTCCGCCAGTCTTCCCTAAAGACTACACCGAGGCCATCGACGGCCTTTCGATCGGACCGAAGGCGGGATCATGCGGCACCGCCATGTACCGCAGAGAGCCTGTTGTCGTCACCGACATTCTTCAGGATCCGCTTTGGGAACCGTACCGGGGCGTGGCCGAGGCCTATGGGCTCCGCGCCTGCTGGTCTACTCCCATACTCGCGCATTCGGGCCAGGTGCTGGGGTCGTTCGCGATGTATTACCGTGAACCGCGCACTCCGAGCCCGGCGGAGACCCAAGCGCTGAAAATGGCCACCCACCTTGCCGGCATCGCCATTGAACGCAAGCAGGCGCATGAAGAGCGCGAAAGACTGCGCCAGGCCCAGGCGGATCTCGCGCACATCAATAGAGTGACCACAATGGGAGAGCTGACCGCCTCGCTTGCACACGAGATCAAGCAGCCAATTGCTGCGGCTCTCACCGATGCCAGAACCTGCTTGCGTTGGCTCAATCGCGATCAGCCCGATGCCGCGGAGGCGTCGGAAGCTGCGCGAAGGATCGTGGCAGGGGTAACCCGCGCGGCGGACATCATCAGCAGAATCAGCTTGCTGTTCAAGAAAGAAGCTCTCGAGCGCGAGTCGGTCGATGTCAATGAGCTCATTCAGGAAATGATTGTTTTGCTCCGCAGCGAAGCAAACCGTCATTCGATTTTGATCCGCGGCGATCTTGGGAATGGTCTTCCCAAGATCATGGCGGACCGTGTGCAACTGCAACAGGTACTGATGAACCTTATGCTCAATGGCATCGAAGCCATGAAGGACATGGGCGCCGGAGGGGAACTGACGGTCAAGTCGCAGCAAGACGGCAATCATCAACTCCTGATCTCGGTCGGCGATACGGGCGTGGGACTGGAGCCGGATCAGGCGAAGCAAATCTTCAATGCCTTCTTCTCGACCAAGCCTCAGGGTACCGGCATGGGATTGCCCATTAGCCGGTCCATCATCGAATCGCATGGCGGGCGCTTGTGGGCCGCCGTCAACTCCGGGCGGGGCGCCACCTTTCAGTTCACCTTGCCCAATGAAGCCGCTGCGAATCAGGCCCGGTAGCCACGCTATGCGACCTCTTCGGTATTCCATCAACGTTACATTGGACGGCTGCTGCGATCATCGAGCAATCATCCCGGACGAAGACCTCCATCGCCACGCGGTCGAGAACCTCAACCAGGCCGATGCCCTCCTCTTTGGCCGGGTGACTTACGAAATGATGGAGGCAGGGTGGCGGCAGCCCGCGCGGGCTGGGGCGAGGCCTGAGTGGATGGAACCCTTTGCCCGGACGATCGACGCGGCAAAGAAGTACGTCGTGTCGAGCACCCTTGACCGGGTCGATTGGAACGCGGAGCTCGTGCGCGGAGATCTGGAGAAGGCCGTTCAGCGGCTCAAGCAGGAGTCGGGTAAGGGACTGTTCGTGGGAGGCGTGAAGCTCCCGCAGGCGTTGGCGGAGCTGGGATTGATCGATGAGTACGAGTTCGTGGTGCAGCCCAGGCTAGCGGGTCACGGGCCGACGTTGTTTGCGGGGTTATCGAAGCCTATCGACTTGAGGCTCGTCAGTCGGCTGGAGTTCGGCTCGGGGGCGGTGGCGATGCGGTATGAGCCGAGAAGGTAGCCATCGGGCTTGTCAGCCCGAGTCGGCCGTCCCAATTGATCAGCCAATATGCAGCGTCAGTGACTCGAGCAGTGCTTTCGTCCCGTTCCAGGCAATCTGCACACCGATACAAACCAGGAAAAAGGACGACAATTGTGTGATCACTGTCATCCCCGTTGCTCCCAGGATTCGCGCCAACCGGTCGGCAGATCCATAGCAGAGCAAAACGCTGATCGCGATCAGCGCCAATCCGATGAGTGCCGCGAGCGTTGTCAAAGGATGGAACGCGTGCGCCGCGTTCGCGCCCAGCGTGATCGCCGCAGAGATGGACGCAGGGCCTACGGTCAGTGGCAATGTCAAGGGGTAGAATGCCCGGCGGAGTGTGTCCTGCGGCCGGACGGTTTTCTGTACGTCCTGTTTGTCGTCATCGTCTCGCTGTTTCAGCAGCGTCCATCCTGTCGCAATAACGATCAGGCCTCCGCCGACTTGCACCACCGGCAGCGAAATCCCAAAAAAGGCGAGCACGTACGTCCCGACAAAATACGTCGCAACCAGCAAGAAAAAACTGTTGACGGCAATGCGCCAGGACAATGCTCTTCGCGCTTCCGGGGAGTATTCCCTGGTCAACGCCAGAAAGAAAGGGCTCCCTCCGAGCGGATCCACGATAGGGAAGAGCGTCACGACAACCAAAAGTACAATTTTTGCCGCTTCTTGCATGGGTTCGATACCTCGAGTGTAGTCGATCTCGATAGGTTCATTCCTCCTTGGCATGTGTCGGGAACATGCACTCCACGCGCAGCTCTTGCGCAGTGATGCACTGGGGTGTGCCGACCGTTGTGATCAGCGAGAAGTAAGAGAAGCGCTCGCTACCTCGCCGAAAAGTTATGGGCAGCACAGGGCTCTGAGGCGCCAGCGGCGGCTTCAATTCTCTAACGCCCGGATACTTGCGCAGCCGCTCTAACAGCTTTGCCAGCCCCGCATCCACCACCTGCCCAACCGCTTCCCGCCGAACTCTTTGCAGCAGCCCGGCCGCAACCTTCTCCCACTCCTCAACAAAAGGCCGCATTCCCTCCGGATCGAACATCAGGTCGAGAAGGTTGCGCGGCTTTGGTCTCGCCTCCAGATCGATAAATGAGCCAAAGAATCGCGGCGCGGACTGATTGGTTCGAATCACATTCCAGTGCCGGTCCAGCACCAGCGCGGGATGCGGCTCATGTTGCTCGAGCATTCGGTCGATTGCCCGGGTTACGATCGCCATCTGCTCGGCATCTATGTTCTGCTCGCTGTAGAGCGGAGCGTAGCCTGAAGCAAGCAGCAGAACATTCCGCTCGCGGAGCGGAATGTTCAAAGCGTCGGAGCACAATGGAAAGAAAATCCCGGCTGGGGGCGCTCCGCCCGCTCTCCACAAAGCTCAGATGACGCTGCGAGATGCCGGTGTCGAGCGAGAGATCGAGCTGGCTTTTGCCGCGCTCCTGTCTCCAGTAACGCAACAACTCTCCGAGCTGGGGAACCGCGGAAGCAGATTGTGTTGCCATTTCGATCTCCCTCTCGTCAGAACTGGATTGGGCCGGCGAAGCCAAATCACCGCCGGGGTCTCGCTCCTGGGCTGTTATCCTCGCCAGGCGAATTGCTGGAACCGATCCTCCAGCGGAGGATTGGCGATAGTTCCAGCATAGTTGGTGATCGTAGAGGCCGCGACGATGGCGATGACCTCCAGAATCTGTTCCTTGGTGAGGCCAGCGGCGATGAATGCATTCAGTTCCTGTTCGCTCAGGTGCCCCCGCTTCTCGATGAGCGTCTTGGCCAGGGTGGAAAGTGCGGCAAATCGCTTGTCCGTCGGGACGCGCCGCGCACGGATCGCGTCGGTCTCTTCAGAACTCACACCCTGTTGGAGCGCCAGCGCCGTATGGAATGCGACAGCATACGTAGAGGAGTTAGTGACTGCGTCGGTCAGCAGAACGATCTGATTCTCCGGCTCCGTAAGGCCCTTGCTGTGTACCTGCTGAAACACGGCAGTGAGAGCGGTGACAAGTTTTGGCGAATTTGAAATTACGGCAGCGATGTTCGGAAGAACGCCGAAAGCCTGCTCGAGCTGTTCGAGCGCTGGCTTGGACTTCTCCGGCGCAGATTCGATGGTGTGAATCGGGTAGGTTGGCATGTGATCCTCCTGTGAGATCTGTCGAGTGACCGGCAATCCTCAATCTCTACCTCTTCAATATCGAACGGATCGCGAGGCACAGCAATTACCTCACAGGTAATCGTCGCGCGATGTCCGGTGGCTTCAGGGGAGCGAGATTACGGGGAATCATATTGGGTCAGGATCTTGGGTTAGGATCGGCGAGATGCGACGGTCACCGTTGCTGTGGAGGATCAGTAGAGCACTAGGAGCGTGGGGGATATTTTGTAAGTTTTCTTTGCAGGGACCGCCTGTGCAAACCCAACAACTTTGCGGCCTGCGAGATATTTCCTTCGCAATCCGCCAGCACTCTCTGGATATGCTCCCACTCCACTCGGGCGAGACTAGGCACCGTTTGAGACGTCATTGCACTCAGCGGCTCGCTTTCGTTACCGATGATCTGCATGTATGCGCTCAGGATCTGGTCCACATCGACAGGTTTGCTCAAATAGTGACTCGCGCCCAGCTTCGTAGCAGCCAATGCGGTGGAGATGCTGCCGTACCCGGTGAGCATAATGATGCATGTCGATTCATCCAGACGGCGCAATTCACGAACGATTTCCAAGCCCCCTATCCCCGGGAGCCGCAGGTCGACGATGGCCAATTCCGGACTCGTTTTCGCGGCAACTGCAACCGCATCGGCTCCGTTCACAGCGCCAGCCGCTTTCCATCCCCGGTCCGCGAAGGCGCGGCAAAGCCGGTTCCGGTATATGTCGTCGTCGTCCACTATCAGAACAACTTGTTCCTCTTCTTCCATTGCTCACTCACGAACCAACTCGGATCTCAAAGTGATTGGGATCTCCAGCACGGCTCTTGTGCCGGTATCCTCAGAGGATTCGTAGGTCAACTGGCCGCCCAGTCGCTCGGCGAGCGTTCGAGCAAGGAAGATACCCAAGCCCATGCCCTTTCCCGGCGCCTTGGTAGTGAAGAAGGGCTCGCCGAGACGGCGCAACGTTTCCGGGGACATGCCTCGGCCGTGATCTTTCACGACGAATCGGACGAACTCTCCGGCCCGCTGCACCTGGACTTGAACCGGAGCTTCGGCTTCGCTTGATTCAACCGCGTTTTTGACCAAGACGCGAAGCGCCTGTAGAACGGCGTGGCGAGGAATGCTCAGGATGGGAAGGTCTACCGGCTTCGGAAACTCAACCCGAGCTTCCATGGGTTGCGGAAGGCTGTGGTTCAGCGCATCGAGCAGGTCCCCGACGCCGACATCCTCGAGAGCCTCGCCCGCCGGTTCCGCTCCCTGGAGGCTCATTCGGTTGAGAATCTCGCGGCATCGGCGCACCTCTGAACTGATAAGACAGATGTCCTCAACAATCGTGCCGTTTCCTAAGCTCTTGGTTGCATAAAGCTCCAACTCCCTGGCGACGATGGCGATAGTGCCAAGCGGCGTGCCCAATTCATGGGCCGTACCGGCTGCGAGGGTCACGAGCGATGTCAACCTCTCCTGCTTGGCGATGCGCTCCTGCAGCGCGAGCACTTTGCGCTCCCGGAGCCGCAGGACGTCCGACACTCTGCCTGTAAAGAAAGTTATCAGGGTGGCCGCCACGATGAAGGCGACCCACATGCCGACAAGGTGAGGGGAGGCGCCTCGCTCGGCGGGGGAAACAGGAAACGCGGCGAAAGGAACATGGAGGAAAAACAATGACCCAAAACAAAAAGCAGAGAGCCCCCCGAGAATCCAGGTCCACACCTTTTTAAGGAGGACGACGGAGAGCGTGATCTGTACGAGATACAACAGGCTGAACGGATTCATCGGTCCACCGGTCAGCCCGAGAACCGTGGTCAGGCACAGGGCATCCAGCACAAACACTGCGCCGAGGACCTCGTGAGGAAAGCGCAGCGCCATCCGCGGCACACAGTCGAGCACAATGTTGCTCGAGAGAGCCGCAGCCAAGGGGGCCAGGGCCCAGAGAAGCAGGCGATCGGGCCAATAGGCATAGGCCACTGCGAGCAGGATGGCGGCTCCGCCGAAGACCATGCCGTAGCGAAGTCGAACAATCCACTGTAGCGCCAGGTCGGGAGTTGGGTCTTTCCCGAGAACTTCCCGGTCGCTCGACTCGCCGGCAGCCAAGTGCGAATCAAGGTCTTGCCGTTCCCGAGGCTTAGAGACGCTATTCACCATTGCCGCTAATCATGGTACGTCGCGACGGTCAACGAAGCCACCAACAATAGTCCAAGGATCAGCGATGCTCCAGTGAATTGCCGCGTTATAAATGCTTTCAGACCGGAAACACTTCGCAGCCATCATACTGCCGCTAGACCTGAGAGCCGGGTGCGACAATTTGACGCACCGACGCTAGAGCTGAAGGCGTGATGCGACAATTTGACGCATCAAATGCGCGCGCCAGAGATCTTTTTGCGCAGTATATTCAGCACTGCGCGACAAGCTATGCGCGACAAGCTATGTACGATCTTTCGAAAATGCGGCGCTTGATCGCAATGCTCTTGCTCGTGATTCTCTGTTCTTCGCCGAGCGCGCCGCTGTTTGGACTATCACCGGATGCAAATCACACGATGGCTGCCTGCCGCAGAATGGGCACCCAGCATCAATGCACCATGGGCACGACGGCGATGGGCATGATGATGGAGATGGATAGCTCTAGCAAACAGATATCCGCGGTCAGCGAAACATGTGCGCCCTGTCCGTGGGCCATCGTCGATGCGCAAGAGCACTTCTCTTTTCTCCCCGGGAACGGAACTTTCTACGCCGCAGCATTAAGCCACCCCGCCTATTATGCGCAGACCGAGGCACAGTACCGCATCTCTTCCGACCGCTCGCGCCAGAAGCGCGGCCCTCCTGCCGTTCGTCTCTCCTAGCTCTTCCCTCCGTTCCTAACGAACAAGGATCCCCAGGCCATCAGCGCCATGTGCTGCGCCGTCGCCTCGCAAGGAGACCGAAAGTGTATCGTTTGCTATTCGCGTTACTGCTGCTCTGCTCCGGAATTTCGCCTATTTGCGCGCAAAATGCAAGCCATGCCACGCTGCATGGCGCCGTAACTGACGGCTCCGGCGCCCGCATTACCAATGCCACCATCAGCGTCCAACCTATCGGCAATGAAGCTACCCTCACCACGTCGACGGGCCCCGACGGGGAATTCACCATGTCGGGGCTTGTCCCCGGCACCTACATCGTCACCGCACAGCAGTTGGGCTTCAACAAGGTATACAAGACTGTAACGCTGGCCCCTGGCCAGACCGCCGACGTCGCGCTGGTACTCAACCTGAACGTCGTAAACCAAAACGTCACCGTTACCGCGCAGAGCACCGCCGTTACTGAAGCCCCCACGGCACAGACGATCACCTCAGTCGGCTACCAGGACACAAAGGACGCAGCAGACTTCACCATCCAGGAGAGCCTGGAGCTCGTTCCCGGCGTCACGACCCTGACCGGCAACGGCCCGCGCGACATCTCCATCTCGCTACGCGGCTCCAACGATCGCCAGGACTATGGCATACGCAACGCCATCCTCTTCGACGATGGGTTTCAAGTGACGCAGCCGGATGGTCTCGGCCGCGCCGACCTCGTCGATCCCCACGCCTACGGCTCTATCGACGCTGTCCAGGGCCCATCTTCAACGCTGTACGGCAACGATGCCATCGAAGGCGCCATCTTCTTCCACACCCGTCCCGGCGCCAGCATCGGCGGCATCGACTTCGGCACTGACGTCGGCAGCTATCAGTTCCTCAACAACTACGTCAGCATCGGCAATGCAGGCGATAACTACGACTACTCCATCTTCCTCAGCAACACCCGCGGCAAGCAAAGCTATATTCCTAACTTCGAGTTCAACTCCGCAACCGCCAACATCCTGACAAGCTACTCGTTGACCGAGAAGGACCGCGTCATCTTCAAGTTCATCAACAACGACACCGACACTGCACTTCCGGTCCGGCTCTCCGCCGCCCAGTTCAACGCCAACCCATTCCAGCGGGGCTGCGTCGGATTGACCCTCACCAGCAACACCGCCGCCACCAACCCGAATAATTGCTCAACCGACCACGTATACATCAACGGCTTCGCAGGCGCCCAGGTGTACGTCAGCCCCGATGTAGCGCAAAATGGCCGGCATGATCGCCGCACCATCGTTGGCGCACGCTGGGAGCGCGATCTCACCAAAAACACCACCCTCCGCACCCAAGGCGTCTGGGACGACAAGGACATCGACCAGCCTACCGGCGCAACGACGGCGCGCGGCTCGACCCCGTCCTACATCTTCAACAGCAACCTTACCCGCACTGGCCTGCTCTGGGGTCATCATTCCACTACCTATGCCGGCGCCTTCCTCAAGTATGAAGACACCAACTCATACGGCTACAACCTGACCAGCACCGGCGCGCAGGGGGCCCTTACCTCGGGAGCTTTTGGCACCATCATAGGTACCGGCTTTCACTTCCGGGAGGAACTCTCACTCGGCGACCGCGCCACGATCGTTGGCGGCTTTGGCTACGAGCACACCGACCTCACAGACGGCGAGACCCTCTATAGCTATAGCGCCACCGCAGCCCCCACCACAGCGCGGTTCAACGCCGATCATATCTACAACAACTACAGCCCTGAAGCCGCCATCCTGCTCCGCGCCTCCAACTCGCTCCGCTTCCACGCCCGCCTTGGAACCGGTTACGCAACGCCGGTGAACAGCGCATTTTTCGTCACCCCCGCCGGTGTGTACGGAAACAACAGCAGCCTTCAGGCGGCCACCAATGTCGGTATCGATTTCGGCGCGGACTGGCTCATCGCGCGCAACATCACGCTCAGTGCTACCGGATTCTATGAACGTTACGCCAACGAAAACATTACGCAAACTCCCGGTGCAGGTCTTCTCAGCTACACCTTCAACGTACCCTCCTCCGCGCACCGCGGTCTGGTTGCCGGCATCGACTGGCATCCGTTGCCATCGCTTGTGAACGGCCTTCGCTTCCGCGCCGCCTACCAACTCGACGACCAGATCTATCGCACTTTCACCGAGACCCTCGACGCCGCCGCCAGCGGCTCCTACCCCGCCGTAACGGCATCCTTCAATCGTGCCGGCCTCCGCATCCCCGGCGTCATCCCCAACAATCTCAGCGTCCGTCTCGCATACGACAATACCTCCTCCGAGAAAGGCGACTTCGGCATCTACGTAGAGACGAGTTACCGCTCCAGCCTCGGGCTGGACAACGCCAACCTGCTCTCCGCGCCGTCCGCCACCGTGATGAACTACGACATTCACTATGACCCGTCTGCCGGTCACGGATTGTGGTCGCGCACGCATTTCTACTTCGACCTTCTGAACTTCGCAAACCGCACCTACATAGGTTCAACCAACAACGCCACCGACGTGCTCACCAACGTTGAGGGGGTGGGCGTTGAAAGCTCTGGCGCCAGTCTTGCTACAAGCGCTACCGGCCTTCTCTATGTCGGAGCGCCGCGCCTGTCCATCGGCGGCTTCCGCATTCATTTCTGATTGGATCGCCCGGGGGAGAACACACGTGACCACCACCGCACAGGAGACGAAGATGAACAACAGCATTCGATTCTGGCTTGTAGCGACATTGATTTGGGCGGCCCCCATGGCGGCGCCCGCGCAGACCCCAACGCACGATCATTCGCAGATGCAAATGCACGATCATGCATCGATGGCGATGCCGGGCGACGGCGAATTCAATCCTTTCGTCATTTCCGACGCTCACGGCGGCTTTTACGCCGTTTACATTCAACGCAAAAACGACAAAAGCGACGTATTTTTTCAACACGCTCCCGTCGGCGCTGGTTTTTCCACCGCCGTTCGCGTGAACGACGTCCCGGGGGACGCCGCGGTTCGGAGTGAGAATCCGCCCAAAGTTGCGGTTGGACCGAACAACGAAATCTATGTGGCCTGGGCCAACGAGCGCGAGCGATGGAAAGGAAATATTCGTTTCTCACGCTCCCTGGATGGCGGTAAAACGTTCTCTCCCGCCATTTATCTGAACACCGATACCTCGGGCGCTCTTATCGGACGCGGTTTTGAAACCATCGCCGTGGATAAGAAAGGGCATATCTACGTCGCCTGGATCGACCAGCGCGACAAAAAGGGCGACGATTACGGCATCGCCGAAATATGGATGACGGAGTCGGCCGACGGCGGAAAAACGTTCTCGCACGATCGCATGATCATCTCGCACGTTTGTGAGTGCTGCCGGCTGACTCTCGCATTCGACTCCGCGGGACGCATGTTTATCAGTTACCGCTATGTCCCGCCCAGCGGCCCGATGTTCCGCGATATCGCGGTTGCGCGCTCCGACGACGGCGGAAAGACGTTTCAATCTACGGTGGTACATCATGATGGGTGGGAGTTGAACGGCTGTCCCACCGATGGCGCATCGCTGAGCGTCGATGATTCCGGCCGCGTGAACGTCGTTTGGTTTACCGCCCCAGGGGATAGGCCGCGTCTGTATATCGCCTCTTCCACGGATCATGGGGCCTCATTCGGAACGCCTGCGTTGCTCGATCCCGCTCAGAAGGAGGCGAAGCACGGGCATGCAGTCGCCGTGGGCGACGGCGTGGCGTTGGCGGCTTGGGACGATGATGTGAACGACTCTCCGCTTGTCAAATGGGGAATCTACGATCTGACATCGCGTACGGTCCGCGTTTTCGGCAGCGAGAAGGACGCCTACTATCCCGTTGTCGCCGCAAGCGGCAAGCGCATGGCGGTCGTCGCCATGCAGCGGGACCATCCGGAACTCGTTCGAAGCATCGAAGACTTCACCGTGCGGTAGGACGCTTAAGATTCATTCCGATTTGTAATTGCCCGTTATCTAGGTCTAGGTTAGCCTTTGGAAAAACGAAAGGCAGCGGGGATGGCGGACAACAAAACCAAACCCACCGGATTAAGTGTGGCGGCGTTTATTGATGCCATCACGGACCCGGCCAAGCGCGCAGACGCGAGAACGCTCGTCAAGTTGATCGAAGACACGGCTCGAGAAAAGCCGAAGATGTGGGGGCCATCCATCATAGGCTTCGGTAGCTACCACTACAGGTACGACAGCGGGCGTGAGGGCGACATGCCGCTTATCGGTTTTTCGCCGCGTAAGACTGCCATTGTTCTGTACAACGTGATCGGGTCCAGCGATTCCAAGGCGCTCCTGGCAAACCTCGGCAAGCACACGACCGGCAAGGGCTGCCTCTACATCAAAAAGCTCGCTGATGTGGACCAACAGGTGTTGGAGGCCATTGTCGTGAAATCCCTATCTGCCATGCGAGCGCGGAACCGAGAGACGACATGAAGCATGCCGGTGACCTTGCCTTGGACAGCATTGAGCCGATGCTGAGTGAGCTTCGACGGTTGGAAGGCATCCGTGAACGAAAGCGGGGAGTTTTCTACAGGAGGTCCTCGGCTTTCATCCACTTTCATGAAGATCCAGCGGGAATTTTCGCCAACGTGCGGAGAGGAGACGGCGATTGGCTCCGATTGCCAGTGAGTACGTCTTCCGAGTGTCGTCGGCTTGTGCGCTTGGCTAAAGGGCTCAGTTCTGTTTTATGACGCTGCGTTTTTGACGCGATGCGAAGCGCGTGGGGGCGACAGGTGTTCTCAGGCAGAATCCTTCAGAAGCTCCGCCACACTGTTGAGGATCTCGCTCGAAAGTGCCTTATCCGATACGGCGCGTGCCAGGGACATGGCCCCGACGAGCGCGCTGAAAGTCAAAATGGCTCTCGATCTCGCCGAACGTTTATCTTTGCCTGACTTATCTTTGCTTGGTTTAGTTTTGCCTGGCTGCAAAGCGGCAATCAACTGAATGTCGTTCCGGACCTCTTCGGAGGTAAGCGCGCGGGTCCGCTTATCGCTCCGTGCGATCTCGGGCGCCGAGCGCGCTGAAGGCACAGCCCGAGCCCGGATTATCCCGGTGCGCTTCGCTCAGATAGTCGTCAATCAGCTTTTCATAGGACACGGGCGGACCGCTGGTTGTCGCGCCATCGACTCGACGCCGCCAACCGGCGAATGCCGAGTTGACCGCTTCGGCCACTAAGTGGTCGCGCGAATCGAAGTGCTTGTAGAAGCCGCCTACGGTAAGCCCCGCCTCCTTCATGAGTTCGGCGATTCCGATCCCTGCAAGGCCCTCTTCGCGGAACCGCTTTGACGCGAGCTTAACAATGCGCTCATGAGTCTTCGCCTTTTGAGCCTTCGAATACCCCATGTGACCCTCCATCAAAAAAACTGCATCTAAATCAGGATTGTGAGTCTAATCCTGTAAGTGGATTATAACAATAATCCATAACAAAAGGAGTCATTCTTATGCGGCAGCTGCAATTCATAGCTCACGGCGAACCTTCAGATGTCATCGAGCTCAACACGGTCTCTGAGCCGGCTCTTGGCCACGAGGACGTTCTCATCTCCATGGAAGCGGCCCCAGTCAATCCTTCGGACCTCTTGTTCGTCAGTGGCGCCTATGGCATCCGGCCGGCCTTCCCATCCTCGGTAGGCGCGGAGGGCGTGGGACGAGTCGCGAAGATTGGATCGAAGGTCAATGTTGCCCTGCGGGGCAAGCGAGTCTTAATTCTTCCCACCTACGAGCAGGGCACATGGGCAGATGAAGTTGTCGTCCCGGTGCGAAACATCGTGCCCCTGAGCGATGAAGGAGATCCCTTGCAGCTCTCGATGATGGCGATCAACCCTGCTACCGCTTATCTCCTGCTGAGCCGGTACGTCTCGCTCATGCCGGGTGACTGGATCGGTCAAACAGCAGCCAACGCGGCCATGGGGCAGTACATCATTGCGCTCGCGAAGCTTGCGGGAGTCAAGACGCTGAACGTCGTCCGAAGGGAAGAAGCTGCCGAACAGGTGCGGCGCTGGGGAGGTGACCGCGTAGTCCTCCAAGGCGACAACCTACGCAAGGACATCGAGGAGGCTCTCGACGGGAAGAAACTTAGCCTAGTGCTCGATACGGTGGGCGGAGCTTCCGTGGGCGAGTTGGCTAAATCGCTTAAACCTGGCGGCTCGGTCGTCGTCTACGCCCTTCAAAGTGGGCAGCTCCCGGCGATGCCGCCCAAAGAGCTCATCTACCGTGGTCTTAGCCTTCACGGATTCTGGCTCATCAATTGGATACGCAACGCGCCCCGCACAGAGATCGCCGAGGTGTACCAGAAGCTGGGAGACCTTATAGCGGATGGATCGCTCTCCGCCGCGGTGGAGCATGTGTACTCGCTCGACCAGTTCAAGGAAGCGTTCAAGCAATCCTCGAAGTCGAATCGCAGCGGTAAGATCGTGTTTCAGTTTGGGGCTACCGGTGCGGCCGCGATTTTGAAGTAATCGGAGACAACAACAACCTCCTCTTACCAGGGTCCCTGCTTGCCGCCATACCACCACACCAGTCCGAGCGCACCCGTATCCTGATGGTTGGCGGGCGAGGCGGGATTGTTGGTGACGAAATACCGGATATTGGACCAGTCGTGCCGGTATTCGAAAAACACGTCGAAACCGTCCGAGAAATTGTACTTATACGTGCCCGTCACTTCTTTCAGCGCTTGCGTTGCCTTACTGAAAAGCCCGTCGGGGTCGGAGAGATACTCACCGCGGGTGGCCAGTGTGGCACGGGGTGTCAGCTGGTATTGCGCATACGCTGCTCCGCCAATCACGTGCGACGGCGCCGACGATTCTCCGGGAGCGGCATTCGCCCACTCACGCTGAATCACATAATCGCCTTCGCCTGCGAGTGTGAATCTCGACCTGGCGTTCCAGGTCGCATACGTGTCGAAAATGTGGAGCTTGCCATTCGGCGCCGGGATGATCGGTGCTTCGCACAGGCCGGGCTGAACAGGGACAGTGCAGTTCGTCGCCGGCACCGTGTTTGGATGCTCCTGGCCGTTGTAGTAATTGACCGTCCAGCTCAGTGACTTTGCCGGCTGCAGGGCAAGCCCAAACAGTTCGTCTTTGTAGCCGTTCGTGGGCTCAGACTGATCGGTGCCGTTGACCAGCCAGTAATTGACGGCAACCTTGTCATTCAGCTTGTAATTGGTGCGAAGCCCCTCGTGATAAAAAGGCAGGAAGTAGTAGTACCAGGAACGCGTGTAGTTCATCTGATCCTTGGCATAATTATTCTCAATGCCAAGGGAGCTGGCCCACTTGCCCATATCGACCTCGAGGCCACGGCCGACCGGAACCACATATGAGCCGTAAGCCTGGAAGATATTTTGGTAGATGCCCGGCCGGGGCTCGTTCGCTGGATTGCCCTGGAGAGTATCGGTGGCCTGGCCGAACTGCAGGTCAATACGGAACCCATACCGGCGGTGGGCGCTGACGTCAGGATCCAGATCGAAGATGAAATCCGCCTGATTGAGGCTGAACGTGTTGCTCAGCACGTCGTAGGCGCGGAGATCGTTGACCCGCCCGACCGGATTATTGAAGTTGTATTCGTAATAGCCGTCGAGATAGTAGTTGAGAGTAGCGCCGCCAGGCAGCGTTCCCGGCAGCAGTGCGGCAGCCGGGTTGGCAGCAACAGGATTGGCGGGAGCAGGATTGACCGTGGCCGCTTGCTGGGCTGGCGGGACGGGGGGCGCTGCGCGCAGTTCGGCGGTTGCCGAAGCCAGCGCCGCCGCAGCCTGCGGCCCTGTGCTCCCGGACGGAGCTGGCGCGATCTGCGCTTGCCGATTCTGCTGCTCCAGCGCTGCCACGCGCGATTCCAGGTTCATCACAAGCTCCTGCAGCTTCTGCACTTGATCGGTGGTGCTTTCTGACTGCGCGGTCAGGGATGGAGGCAGAACCACGAGAAGAACCAAGAGGGCCGCCAGCCGGAGATGGCTCGAGAAAGCGCGACCCCGCACGGAGACTCTTTGGCCCCGGTCGGATAAACAGAATAGCCGGCGTGACACAAGGAAATGTGAAGGATTGAACCGCGTCGCTGCCATAGGACTCCTTAGCTTTGTAAGGGAGATTGCGATGATCTTACTTACTTTGTTGAGGCAGAGGCGCTCGGCCGGGCAAGGCGCGAGGTCCTTCGCGGACGGCGGGGCGCGGCATCGCCGCCAAAACCCAAATAAGTATAGGGGTGAATTGCATGTGAGCCCCTGAAACCGGGCTCACATCCAAGAGGGCAAAGCGCGACAGACTGCGGGAAAACGCGCCGAAGCAACAAGCGAGGCGCTCGAGAATGTCTGGATCGGCAATGAGTCACGCTAGGTCTTGTGCATTCAACAGGCCGCCGATCTGTTTTCCCGTAGTCTGTTTAGCGCGGGCCCTGAAGTGTTAGGAGCAAAGCAAGCCGGGGTCCCCAGCAAGCTGTGCTTGCTGGGGCGGAAGAGGGCGAGAGCGGCTTCACCGCGAAGCCCTGCAATTCTGGTGAAGGGTGAATTGCGGAAGGGGTGAATTGCAGGTGAGCCCTGGATCGGGCGAACCGGCAAGAGGGCGAGAGCGGCTTCACTGCGAAGCCCTTTAATTCTGGTGAAGGGTGAATTGCGGAAGGGGTGAATTGCAGGTGAGCCCTGGATCGGGCGAACCGGCAAGAGGGCGAGAGCGGCTTCACTGCGAAGCCCTTTAATATTGGGTATTACTTGATCCCGATGACCATGGAATCCGGGCCTACGAGGTGCTCCACCCGTGCGTCGCGGAATCCAGCCTCCTTCATCCATCCAATGCAGTCCGCTCCGGTGTAATCAAACCCCTCCGGGGTCTCGATCAGCATGTTCAAGCTCATCATCAGGCCGAAGGCGTTCTTCGATCGATCATCGTCAATGAGTGCGTCATAAACCACCAATGCTCCCCCGGAATTGAGCGCCTTATACGCTTTCCCTAGCAGCATTTTCTTATCCTCCAGGCCCCAATCGTGAAGGATGTGTCCCATGGTGATGGCATCTACGGTGGGCAGGTCATGGGCGAAGAAATCTCCCGCCTGGAACCGCACTCGATCGCTCACGCCGTGGACCCTGGCATACTCCTCGAAGACCGGCCCAACCTGAGCCAGGTCAAACCCGATTCCTTGCAGATGCGGATTGGCCAATGCGATCTGCACGGCCAGATCGCCCTGCGCCGTCCCCACATCGGCGTATGTTTTGTACTTCGACCACGGAATTCTCCCTGCGATTGCCAGATTCGCACCGTGACTGATTCCTGACATGGCGGCGAGAAATTCCTTAAGCCTGGCCGGGTCGGCATACAAGGCCGCAAAGGGCGATGCACCGCTGTTCTCCTTTGCCTCGTTCTGCGGTCGCCCCGTCCGCAGTGCTTCTGTCAGGTGATTCCAGAATCCGAAGAGCCGGGTATTGGCCATCTCCAGAACGCCACCCACGTAGCTTGGTTTGTGGCGATCGAGGAATAGATCGGTCTCGGGCGTGTTGAAATATACTCCACCCGATCGTTGCAAAAGCCCTAGTGCCACCAACGCATCGAGATAATCGCGGGCCGATCGCTCATGCAGCCCGAGACGGCCGGCCAGTTGGCCGAACTCTTGCGGACCATTCGCCAACTCGGTGAATACGCCCATTTCAACCCCGCTCAGCAGTACCTTCGATGCCCAAAACCCAAGGCCAATCTGCATGATTTGGTCCGGCGCCAGATCTCTCGTTGAATTCAAATCCGCCTCCTGTTCAATACGGCTTATCAGGCTGCGGAAAAAACGAGTGAGTCCGCAGCTGAGCATTCAAGATATAGCGGGCCTCATTGTTGGTCCACACATTACTTAGCGCCTCGCTCGTTGCTTCGGCGCGTTTTTCCGCAGCCTGTTACGCCCCACGAGACGGGCTAGCCGTCCGGCTTGCCCCTCCCAACTGTCAAATCAATGTACAGGCTCCAGTGAAAATGCTTCCGCTATGCGAGGAGCAGCTTGGCGATCGTCGCCAGTTGCATGTTCGAGGTGCCTTCGTAGATCTTCCCGATCTTGGCATCGCGGTAGAATTTCTCCACCGGAAAATCCTTGACAAAGCCGTACCCGCCAAAGACCTCGACCGCTCCGCTCGCCACCTTCTCGGCGACCATGGAAGCGAAGTATTTCGCCATTGCCGCCTCTTTCACGAAGGGCACTCCGGCGACTTTCATGCGCGCGGCGTTATAAACCATCGCTCGGGTCGCCTCGATCTCGATGGCCATCTCGGCGAGCGAGAATTGCACGGCTTGGAATTCCGAGATCGTCTTGCCGAACTGCTTTCTCTCCTTGCTATAGTTGAGCGCCAGCGACCACGCTCCTTCTGCCAGGCCCAGCATCTGCGCGGCGATTCCAATGCGGCCCTCGTTGAGCGTTTCGATCGCCATTTTGTAGCCCTTGCCGATCTCGCCTAAGACGTTTCCCGCCGGCACCCGGCAATTGTCGAGCAGGAGCTCGCAAGTGGAGGAGGCGCGAATTCCCAGTTTGTCTTCTTTCTTGCCGACGCTGAAGCCGGGCGTCCCTCGCTCGATCAAAAAAGCCGTGATCCCCTTGTACCCGGCCTGCGGGTTGGCATTTGCGAAGACCATGAAGAGGTCCGCCTCGGCGGCGTTTGAGATCCAGAGCTTGCGTCCTTTCAGAATGAAGCCATCGCCGTCGGCCTGCGCTCGCGTGGCCAGCGCAAATGCATCGGAGCCCGAGTCCGCTTCGCTCAAGGCATACGAGCAAACCGTGCCCGAGGCCATGCGCGGCAGGTACCGGGTCTTTTGCTCGGCGCTTCCCCAACGCAAGAGGGCATTGACCGTAAGCGTATTTTGCACATCGACGATCACCGCCACGCTGGGATCCACTTTCGAGATCTCTTCGACGGCGAGAATCGAGCTGAAGAATGAAGCTCCCGGCCCGCCGAGTTCAACGGGAATCTCAAGCCCCATCAATCCCAACTGAAAGAGCTCGCGAAGAATCTCCGGGGCGATCTTCTGCGCCTCATCCATTTCCCGCACCAGGGGAGCGATCTTCCGCTGCGCAAATCGCCGTGCGGTCTCCTGCAGAAGCCGTTCTTCTTGCATGAGAGAGGTAATGGGTGCAATCGCCGGGCTTTCATCGGATGCCAATGGTAGGTTCATTGAAACTCCTAAAGCGGGGTTGCGTGTATCCTCCGCCCAAGGATAGATTAGGGCCTGCTGACACCGCTAGCACGGTGGCTCCAGCATCAGAAGTTCCAGCGGCAAGATCGGAGTGGCGGGATGCGCGTATTGGCAGTCGTTCGCCAGGTGCTCGACGCGGAAGAAACGGTACACATTCGCGACGGGCGGGTCGATCTCTGCAAGCTCCAAGCTGGTTTTGGACACGATGGACGAATATGGAGTCGAGCAGGCGCTCCGGCTGCGCGAGGTTGGCGCCTTCTCAGAGATCATCGTGCTTGCCGTGGGACCGGACCGTATTCAGGATGCGTTGCGAACGGCCTTGGCCATGGGCGCGGACCGCGCCATTCATGTAGTCGCCGCCGATCTTCCCGGTTCTCTTGGTCTGCCGCTCGATCCCCTCGCTCTTAGCAAGGTGGTAGCGCAGGTGGCGCGGGAAGAAAAGGTAGAGCTGATTCTGACCGGTGGCCAGCAGGCGGATTGGGATAGCCACGCCTTAGGCGCGGCAACGGCGGAGCGGCTTGGCTGGCCGCAAGCGACCTGGACCCATAAGCTCGAGATTGACGGCAATTCGGCAACGGGCACTCACGATGTCGATTCCGGCAGCGTATCCTTCCGCGTGGCCCTGCCTCTGGTCGTGACCACACAGCAGGGACTGAATGAGCCGCGCTACCCGACCGTGCCCAATATCATGAAGGCGAAGAAGAAGGAGCTCAGGCAAGAGAGCCTGGAGCGCTTTCAAGCCGCCTCCAAGGTCGAGCTCATCTCTTCGGAAATCCAGGTCAGGCAAAGAATGAAGAAGATCCTCGATGGCAAGGATGTCGAGGTTGCCGCGTCGCAATTTGTCGAATTCCTGCGCAACGAAGCCCGGGTGATTCCATGATCCTGCTGGTCGTTCGAGACATGCCGGCGGCAAGGTAGCCAAAAGCGCATACGAGTTGGCTGCCGCCGCGAAAGCGCTTGGCCGTGAAGGCCCCGTCGCCGCTCTGGTCCTGGGAAAGGGCATCGCATCGGTAGCCAATGAGGCGGCGGCGCTTGCCGAACAGGTATTGGTGGCCGACCGTCCCGAGCTGGCGGAATACGATGCGGAGCTTTGGTCTGCGGCGGTGGCGCAGATTGCCGCGGAGGGGGGCGCACACACCATTCTCATGGCCGGCAGTCGCGCAGGCCGCGAGTCGAGTCCCCGCATTGCGGTCAAGCTCGATGCGGCGCTTCTTGAGGATGTCGCTAGCCTCGCGCATGCCGATGGCGTTACCACCGCCGCGCGCTATGCCTTTCTCGCGCGCGTCACCGAAAAGATCGCAACCCGTGCCCCGGTCGTGGTGGTGACGGTCCAGCCGGGGGCCTTCCCCTCGGCCACGCCGGCTGCCGCCGCCGGAGAACAATTTGATGTTGAGCTGAATCTCCCGCCGCGCCGTGTCGAGGTGACCGCGAAGACGACAGAGAAGAGTTCCCGCGTTTCGCTCTCCGATGCCGACATAATCGTCTCCGGCGGCCGTGGGGTAGGCAGCGCGGAGGGATTCACAAAGCTAGTCGAAGCGCTCGCGGATCGGCTTGGCGCGGCAGTCGGCGCAACCCGCGCGGTTGTCGACGCTGGTTGGCGGCCCTACTCCGAGCAGGTCGGCCAGACCGGGAAAACAGTTCAGCCCACAGCCTATCTCGCGGTTGGCATCTCCGGAGCCGTGCAGCATCTCTCGGGCATGAACAAAAGCAAATACATTCTCGCCATCAATAGCGACCCGGATGCGCCGATCTTCAAGATTACCGATTGTGGCGTTGCCGGCGATGTGGGCCAGGTGGTTCCGGCGATCCTTGAGAAGCTCAAGCAATAGAAGACAAGCTGAAGCAATAGAAGTAAGAAGTAATCTGATAGGTCAGGGCTGTTCATGCCCTGACACTCCGCATGCTGCCACTCGACCAAAAAATCGCCTTCCTCATCTCGACCGTCCTCCTCGGAGCGCTGGGCGCCCGGGGCTTTTATCGCCTCTACCTGCGCATGCGAAGAGGCCGTCCCGATATGGAGGAGCGCGGAGATCGCCCGCTGCGCCGGCTTTCGTATGCCTTCATTACCGCCATCACCCAGCGGCGTACCTTCCGCGGCCGTCCCGTCGTCAGCTTCTTTCACGCCTTTATCTTTTACGGTTTTGCCTTCTATCTCCTGGTCAACCTGATCGACGGCATCGAAGGATATTTCCCCTTCGCCATTCCGTCGTCGAACGCCGCCGGCGCGCTCTATAACCTTTGCGCCGACATTCTCAGTTTTCTTGTGCTCCTCGGTGTTGTCGCCTTGATGGTGCGCCGCTTCCTGCTTCCCAGCCGTCGCGACTTCGACTTCAATGCAAAGACGCTGATCGATCGCAAGACGCACAGAACCTTTACCCGCGATTCGGTCATCGTTTCGCTCTTCATCCTCTTCCATGTGGGCAGCCGCATCGTGGGCCAGGCCGCCAAGCTCAGGCTTGCGGGGATGGATCGTTTTCAGCCCTTCGCCGGCCTCGTCTCCCATCTCGTTCCGCAGTCGCATGCGGAGGCTCTGCGGCTCTTTGGCTACTGGGGCGCGCTCTGCAGCGTCTTGCTCTTCTTGGCATACTTCCCCTGGACCAAGCACGTGCACATCTTTATGGCCCCGCTCAAGTATTTTTTCGCGCGCGCAGCCAATTCCGGACGGCTGCCGGCGATGGATCTCCAACTTGAAGATCCTTCGGCCGGTTCGGAATCGGATACAGCCGAGATCGGCGCGCATAAGCTCGAGGATCTTGCGTGGCCGCGTTTGCTCGACGCCTTTGCCTGTATTGAGTGCAACCGTTGTCAGGACGCATGCCCGGCGACAGCCACCGGCAAATCTCTCAGCCCGTCGGCGCTTGAGATCAACAAACGGATGGAGCTGAATCGCCTGGGCGCGGGCGGTGGTGGTCTCGCCATCCGGTCCTCGCCCTTTGAGAAAGGCGCCGCCAGTCCGCGCCCGCTGCTCGAGTTTGCTCTTTCTCCCGAGGCATTGTGGGCTTGCACCACCTGTGGCGCCTGCATGGAGGTCTGTCCAACTCAGGACGAGCAGATGCTCGACATCCTCGACATCCGCCGCAATCAGGTGATGATGAAAGGCGAATTTCCCGCTCAGTTGCAAACCGCTTTTCGCGGCATGGAGCGCGCGCGAAATCCTTGGGGTATCGGCCGCGATCAACGCATGGCTTGGGCGGAGGGCCTTAGCGTGAAGACGGTTGAGGAGAATCCCAATGCCGATGTTCTCTATTGGGTCGGGTGCGCGGCCAGCTACGATCCGCAGGCGCAGCGCACGGCGCGCGCGTTGGTCGAGTTGCTCACCATCGCCAAGGTCGATTTTGCCGTTCTCGGCAAGCAGGAATCCTGCACGGGAGACAGCGCCCGCCGCGCGGGCAACGAATATCTCTATACCCAACTCGCCGGGGAGAATATTGTCACCCTCAACCGTGTGAATCCCAAGCTGATCATCGCCACCTGCCCGCACTGCATGAATGCGATCGGAAACGAGTATCGCCAGTTGGGCGGCGACTACCGGGTCATGCACCACACCGAATATCTCGAGAAGCTCGTAGCCGAAGGCCAGCTCGAAGTGGAAGCGGCGCCGGGAGCCGTTACCTACCACGATCCCTGTTACCTCGGCCGTCACAATGGCGTCTATGACGCGCCGCGCAATGTCCTGCGCGTTCTTACAGGAGAGTTTGTCGAGCTCGAGCGCCATCGCGCCAAATCCTTCTGCTGCGGAGCGGGCGGCGCGCAGTTTTGGAAAGAAGAGGAACCGGGCAGCGAGCGGATTTCCGACAACCGCTACCGGGAAGTGGAGCGCTCGCTCGCCTCGGCGTCGGGGCCGAAGGTGCTTGCCGTCGCCTGTCCCTTCTGCAAAAGCATGCTCGAAAGCACGCCGGGCAAGGGAAGCGATATCGCGGTCAAGGATGTCGCGGAGTTATTGCTCGAGGGCGTAGAACGGAAGGAGCGGAAGTCGGGAGAGGTCATGTTGCGCCAATCCCTGGTGCCGGAATCCATGGTCCCGCAATCCCTGGTCCCGCAATCGCCGGTGCCGCAATCGCCGAGCGCCCCGGCGGCGATCGTCGCGCCGGAGGTTGTTACACCGCAGGCTTCCCAGGTTTCCCAGGATTCTCACCCCATCGAACCTGCAAGTGCGGCTGCAAGTGCGCAGCCCACGCCACCCGCGCCGCCCGAACAGGGAACGCCCGCGCCACGAAAGCCCTGGAAGCCGCAAAGCAAATAGAACTGTTTTGTCAAGAATCCATTTACCCTAATAAGTGTGGCTGAATGTCGATCGCGCGCGCCGAGGAAGACTCAATTGAAGAACTTATTGTGGTGCTGCGCGTTTGCCGGAGCCATCGCGTGCGCCGGCGCTGTCATCGCGAACGCTCAGTCGAAGCAGGATTCGAGCGAGCGCCTGAAGTTTGTCCTGGTTCTGACCCGGCACGGTGTGCGATCGCCAACACAGGCCAATGCGCGCCTGGATGAGTATTCCAAGCAGCCTTGGCCAAAGTGGAAAGTCCCGCCCGGCGATCTTACGCCCCATGGAAAGACGCTTATGACCCTGTTCGGCGCTTACTACAGGGCGGCATTTGCCGATCGGGGTTTGCTTTCTGCCAATGGGTGTTCGGACGCAAGCAAGGTATACATTCACGCGGATACCGATGAACGCACGCTCGAAACCGGACGAGGCATTGCCGATGGCATGTTGCCCGGTTGTAAGGTCGAGGTGCATTCGGTCGCAAAAGGCGCAGGGGATCCCCTCTTTCACATCACGGGAAAGATGAAGAAGCCGGATTTACAGCTTGCTTTCGCTGCGGTCGCCGGGCGCATGGGAAGTGACCCTGCTGCGCTGCTGCCGGCCTACGAAATGCAGTTTGACCTGATGCAGCAAGTGATGTTTGCGTGCGCGGGCGAACCTTGTGCCGTGAAGGGCAAGACGCGTCTGATCGACATTCCGGCATCTTTGCAGCAGGGAAGCGGCGATCGCCTGGTGCAGCTGAATGGTCCGCTCGCGGTAGGGGCTACGCTTGCGGTGAACTTGCAGTTCGAGTACATGGAGGGGATGCCCTACCGCGATGTGGGCTGGGGGCGTGTGGATGAGGCGAAGATGCGCTCGCTGATGGCGATTCACGCCGCTGAAACGGACCTGCTGCAACGCACGCCATACATAGCGCGCGCGCAGGCCTCGAATCTGTTGGCACACATCCTCGACACCCTTGAGCAGGCCGAGCAGCAAAAATCGGTGGCCGGGGCGATTGGAATGCCGGATGACAAGGTTGTATTTCTAGTTGGGCACGACACCAATATCGACAATGTGGCGGCTCTGCTCGATGCGCACTGGCTTGTGGATGGCTATCAGAGAGACGACGCGGCGCCGGGTGGAGCGCTTGTTTTCGAATTGTGGCAACGAGCCGGGCGTGAAGACGCGGCGCGGGGTTACTACATCGTCGAAACGCCTCATCAGATGCGCGAGGCATTGCCATTGTCGCTGAAGATGCCGCCCCCCAAGGCTGCCGTTTTCCTGCCTGGTTGTAGTCAGTCGCAGGACTCGGCGCCTTGCGACTGGAGCGCCTTTCGCGGACTTCTCGAGAAAGCTACGGACCCGGCGTACGTGGTCCAATAGCTTATTCTTCCTCTGCGGCCTTGGCAGGTTATGGCTTCGTTAAACCTGTGTTAGAGACGCTAGAAGCTGTCTCATAAACCCAAAGTACCCGGTGAGGCCACGAGTGAGACCCGCCACCGAAGCTGGTCTCAGGCGCTTGCCCGGAGCCGCAAACGCATATATGAGACAGCTTCTATTCGGCTCCTGACTAAATAATAGTTAGTAGGTTTAACAGGCCCTGAATGAACCTTCCCTATAACTAGGGTTGCAGAACTTTATCGCGGCGGTCACGCCGCCGCAATGAAGATTTCATAGAGTGGGGGTCATGAAGTGCGACATGCATGTCCACTCCTACTTCTCCGGCCCCTGCACTACGCCGGTTATTTCCATGATTTGTCGTGAGAGCTATAGCGCGCCGGAGATGGTCTACGAGCGGTTGAGCGAATCTGGCATGAATCTCTTCACGCTCACCGATCACGATTCGATCGAGGGCGCCGAAAGCCTCATGCGGCATCCTGATTTCTTTATGAGCGAGGAAGTCACTTGCCGCATGCCCAGCGGCGCCATCGCGCACGCCGGGGTCTTCGATATCACTGAAATCCAGCACGTACAGATCCAACAGCGCCGCCAGGATTTGGCCGCGTTGCTCGCCTATCTCACCGAGCGCCGCATCTTCTTTTCCATCAATCACGTGTTCTCCGGTTTAACGGGAACGCGTGCGCAGGAGGATTTTCTCTGGTTTGAGAAGTACTTTCCAGCCGTTGAGGCGTGCAACAGCCAGCTGCTCGAAACTCAGAATGCCGCTGCGGACAGATTCGCGCGGCGGTCGGCAAAGATCAGAATTGGAGGGAGCGATGCGCATGCGCTGCCGTCGGTCGGCGCCGCATTCACTGAAGTGCCTGGAGCGCGAAATAAAGAAGAGTTTTTCTCAGGGTTGCGCGCGCAGATGGGCCGCGCCGTGGGTAGATCCGGCGGCTTTCGAAGACTGACGCGTGATGTGTTGCTCATCGCGCTTGAAATGATGCGCGAAGAGCGCTGGACCGCCCTCCTCGCGCCGGCGGCTGCGCTGATTCCCGTTGTCACCGTTTTGCACTTTCAAAGGGAACGCGAATTTGTCCGTCATTGGTCGAAGGAAATTCTAGGCCAACCTCAGGCCGGCAATCGGCCTTACTGGATGCGCGCGCTACAACCCGAGGCGGAGGAATAGACATGGCCGTAGCCAGAGTAGTGTGGAACCAGATTCAATCCAGTGACAAACGATTGATGATACGCGTCCACCGGTGGAGCGCACCCCGATGGTTTCGGATCTTCATGATCGGTGCAACGCGGCTCGGTGACGGATGGCTGTGGTATGCCGTCGGCGTAGGTCTCGTCTTTTTTGGAGGGCCTTCGCGCTTCCTGGCGATTGGCTCTGCCAGCTGCGCGGCGCTGTTCGGCATCCTGCTCTTCCGCGTTCTCAAGCGAGTCAGTAAGAGGCAGCGGCCCTGCGAGCTCGAGCCGCACTGCTGGTCCATGACTCAGCCGCCCGATGAATTCTCGTTTCCTTCAGGACACTCGATCACTGCTTTCGCCGTCGCCGTGGTTCTCGGCTCGTTCTATCCCCATCTCGAGCTGGCCCTGCTCGCCGCCGCGACGAGCATCGCCGCTTCCCGCATCATCTTAGGCATGCACTTCTTGAGCGATGTACTCGCGGGCACGGCGATTGGCATCCTCCTTGGCCTCTGTTGTCTCCATATCTCCGCCGCGGTGTAATATTAGCTTCCGGTGGCAGCATTCAGACCGGTTCAAGCATCCATTCAAACAAAGATAGGGAACCCATGCCCTTCCAGACTCCATCCCGCGGGAACAAGAAATTGCCTCCGCCCGACGAAACCGGGCAAGAGGCACTCTACCTTCAATTTCTTAGCGAGAAGCAAATTCCCGTTACCGTCAAGCTGCGCGACGGCGAAAGTGTCTCAGGGTGGATTGAATATTTCGACGACGGGATGGTGCGCCTTACCCGCGAAGGCAAGCCCAATCTCTTCATCTATAAGCAGCAAATCCGCACCATCCGCGAACATGGCCGCAGCGCCTGCGGCCGGCAGCCGATCCGCGGTGGCGAGGGCCTTCGTTGAACGAACTCGCTCCTGATCTGGATCTTGGATTTGCGCGCGTGGCGGCGAGCATCGCGGTTCGTGCCGGAGCGCTCGTGCGTGATTATTACGAACGCGGTGTGGCGCTCGAATACAAAGGCGACGTCGACATTGTCACAGAAGCTGACCGGGCGTCGGAAAAGTTCATCGTGGAGCAGCTTCGAGCGGAGTTTCCCACGCACGGCGTTTTTGCCGAGGAGGGAACTCGCGTTTCCCTCGATCATGAGTACCGCTGGTATGTCGATCCTCTCGACGGCACCACGAACTTTGCCCATGGGTTTCCTTTCTTCTGCATCTCCCTCGGTCTCGAACACCGTCCCCAGGGCTTGCCCTCGGATCTCGATGGAACGCTCATCGCGGGTGTTGTTTACGATCCCCTGCGAGACGAGCTCTTCGCCGCGGAGCGGAAAAAGGGCGCGTGGCTCAATGGCCGGCGGCTCCACGTCTCGCGAGTCGCCCATTTGTCGGAGTGTCTATTGGCCACGGGATTTCCCAGCCGCAAGCGCCATGCCAACCCCAATATCCACTTCTATCAGCAGTTGACACTGCGCTCCCACGGTGTCCGCCGTGCTGGCGCGGCGGCGCTCGACCTGGCCTATTGCGCAGCGGGCCGCTTCGATGCCTATTGGGAATTCAACCTCAACCCTTGGGACACCGCTGCGGGCGCGCTCTTGGTCGAGGAAGCCGGCGGCACTATGACAGGCTTTGACGGTGCGCCCTTTCGCCTGGAGAGCCGGGAGATCTTAGCTACCAATGGCCTGGTCAAGCAGACGTTGCTCGAGTTTTTTGCCGATATGTTTGCCGGCCGCGAGATCGAGCCCGTTCCCACCCCTGCGGAGTTCGCCGCGCGCCGCAAAACTTTCTGAACCAGCTCCGCCTCCCCTCGCCCGGCGACGAGCGGGTGGGGGCCGCGTTCCTTGCTGAACTCATTTATGCTGCTACAATTTAGTTGCGAATTCCTTGCGATATCCCTTGCGATCTGGAGAAATCTTCTATGGCCTATGTAATCGCCGAGCCCTGTATTGGAACCAAAGACACTGCCTGCGTCGACGCCTGTCCGGTAGATTGCATTCATCCCAAGAAGGATGAGGCAGACTACGCTGCGGTAGACCAGCTTTTTATCGATCCCGTGGAGTGTATCGACTGTGGCGCCTGCGTCCCTGTGTGCCCGGTTTCCGCCATTTTCGCCGGGGACGACCTACCCGAGAAATGGGCCCAGTTCGCGGAAAAGAACACCAGCCACTACGGCCGCTAAGGCAGTTCTATCGGGCTTGATGTCTCCGGCGGCCTAGGCTTGCCGGAGACCAAACCGACCCCTCGGAAACCCTCCTGGCGACTCCCGGCCATCGTGCATCATGATCGCTCATCAATCTGAAGCTATCGTTCTTCGCACTTGGCCCGTTCACGAGGCCGACCAGATCGTCTCGCTCTTCACCCGTGACCTGGGAAAGATCAGAGGCGTGGCGAAATCGGGCGCCAAGTCTCGCCGCCGCTTTGGCGGGGCGCTCGAGCCGACCACCTTCGTTCGTGCCCGCTACGCTGAAAAGCCCAAGCAGGAGCTAGTCCGTCTCGAGTTGTTCGAGATTCTCCACTCTCCCCTCTCCGAGCCTGTTGATTACGCGCGCGCCTGCGCTCTCGCCTTCATTGTCGAGATCCTGGAGGAGTCGCTCCCCGATCACGACCCGCAAGACGGTGTTTTCCGCCTCGCGCGCTCCGTGCTCGCAGAGACGCACGTCGGCTGCATCTGGATGCCGGTCACCTACTTCGCGCTCTGGATGACGCGGCTCATGGGATGGCTCCCCGATATCGCCCATTGCCTCTCCTGCGGCGCTCGGCTGGCCGGCGCTCCCAGCTATTTCCACGCCCACTCGGACGGCCTCTTTTGCGCCGATCATGGGCGCGGGGCAGACGCCGGTCCTCTCCGGCAGCTCGATACGCTTGCGGCGGATTCGCAGGCGCTGGCGCTCTCGATCTTCCGCACCCCTGCCTCCGCTCTCGCCTCTGAGCCTTGGCCACGCCAGCGCGGCGCCGATCTTCGCCGGTTCGTTATTCAGAGCCTGGAACGCCATCTCGAGCGCAGACTTACAACCATGACGGCGCTTTCTCGTTTGGCTGGGGAATCGCCGCTTTAGAACAGGCTCTAGAGCCGGAGCCGTAATCGAAATGCTATAGAATCCAACCGTGGCACTCCACCCGGCAAGCGCACTTACCTTTCAGGAGCTCCTCCTCCGTCTGCAGACCTTTTGGGCCGGGCGCGGCTGCATCATCGAGCAGCCCTATGACCTTGAGGTTGGCGCCGGGACTATGGCGCCGGAGACCTTTCTGCGGGTTCTCGATTCGCAGCCGTTCTCGGTGGCTTATGCCCAGCCCGCCCGCCGCCCCGCGGATGGCCGGTATGGTGAGAATCCCAACCGCCTCTTCAAGCACACGCAGTTTCAGGTCATCTTGAAGCCGCCGCCGGTCGATGTGCTCGAGATCTATCTCGAGTCTCTCACTGCGATCGGCATTGACCTTCGCCAGCATGACCTCAAGTTCGAAGAAGATAATTGGGAGGCGCCCACGCTCGGCGCCTGGGGCATCGGCTGGCAGGTAATGCTCGATGGTCTCGAGGTGACGCAGTTCACCTATTTCCAGCAGTGTGGCGGCATTGACCTCGATCCCATCTGCGCGGAAATTACCTATGGTCTCGAGCGCATCGCCGCTTTCCTGCAGGATGTCGACTCCGTCTACGACATTCTTTGGACCCGCGGACTCCCGCCAGGCGGCCGCGCCGTGACCTATGGCCAGGTCCGGCATCTCGAAGAAGTCGAGTTCTCGTCTTACAACTTTGAATATGCCGATGTCGCAAAGCTTTGGGAACACCTCCGCCTCTACGAGGAGGAGTGCCGCGAGCTCCTCGCCCTTGCCGAGGACGCGCAGGTGAGTCGCCGTCTGCCGATTCTGCCGGCCTACGATCTTTGCCTCAAATGCTCGCACCTCTTCAATCTGCTCGACGCCCGGGGCGCGATCTCCGTTACCGAGCGCGTGGGCGTCATCGCCCGCATTCGCCTCCTGGCGGTCGGTGTCGCCAATCTCTATGTCCGCATGGAACCGGCGTGACAGGCTCTTAGAAAGAAAATGAACTGGAATGGCTGATCTCTTACTTGAAGTAGGACTGGAAGAAATCCCCGCCCGCATGATCCCGCCGGCCGAAGCCGAATTGGCGCGCCGGGTCCACGACCTCCTCGTGCGCGAGCGCTTGGCTGAACCGGATCCGCCGGACACCCCCGCGAAAAGTTTGAACGTTACCGGCTACTCCACTCCGCGAAGGCTCGCGGTTTTTGTTCAAGGCGTTTTGCTCGAGCAGCCTGGCCTCGACGAGCAATTGACGGGCCCCTCGTGGAAAGTTGCGTTCTCCGGCGGCGCGCCAACCGCCGCGGCGGAGGCATTTGCCAAAAAAGCTGGCGTCGGCCTCTCCTCGCTCGAAAAGATTACGACGCCTAAAGGGGAATATGTTTCCGCCAAAGTTCACCGGCCTGGGCAGCCGGCCGGCACGGTTCTCACCGCGCATTTGGCCAAGGAAATTGCCTCGCTTTCCTGGCCGAAGTCCATGTACTGGCGGCCCGGAAAGCCGGAACGCTTTGTTCGTCCCGTCCGCTGGCTTCTCTGCCTGCTCGGAGAGTCGGTGCTCCCGATAGAGTTTGCCGGCATTCGCGCAGCCAATGTTAGCTACGGTCATCGCATCCTCCATGGAGAGGCCCCGGTCGCGATCGCGCGCCCGGCCGACTATCCCGCCGCGCTGCGCGCAGCCTTCGTCATGGTTGAGGTTGAGGCGCGCCGCCACCGCATCCGAAAATCCCTGGATGCGGCCGCTCGCACGATCCCTGGCGCGCGCTGGCGCGAAGACGAAACGCTCCTCGAGCAGATCGTCCACCTGACGGAGTGGCCGGCCGCGATACGCGGGGATTTTGACCCCGAGTATCTGGAGTTGCCCGAAGAAGTGCTGGTCACCGTGATGCGCGACCACCAGAAATACTTCGCTGTCGAGGGGCCCCAGGCCGCGCTCGCTCCTCACTTCCTCGCCGTCCTGAACACCGAAGCCGATGGGGAAGGGAAGGCGACGATTCGTCATGGCAATGAGCGCGTCTTGCGCGCCCGCTTCAACGACGCCCGCTTTTTCTGGAACGCCGATCAAAAGGTCCCACTGGTCGAGCGGGTCGAGCGCCTCAAGACGGTGACCTTCCAAAAGGACCTGGGCAGTTATTTCGCCAAGACGGAAGCCAACCTGCGCGCCGCCACGGCGTTGGCCGCCGCGTTGGCCGCCGCCGGCGTCTCGCTGAACCAGACAGCGCTTGCGCAGGCCGTGCGCTTGGCCAAGACCGATCTCACCACTGGGCTGGTCCAGGAGTTTACCGAGCTCGAAGGCGTGATCGGCGGACTCTATGCCCGCGCTCAGGGACTGGGAGAAGTGGTGGCTCAGGCCATCTCCACCCAGTACATTCCTGCTTCGGTCGAAGATCGCATCCCCTCGACGGTGGAAGGCCGGGTCCTCGGTCTCGCCGACCGGTTGATGACGATTGTCGAAATGTTTGCCATCGGTCTTGCGCCCAGTGGATCAAAAGATCCGTTCGCGCTTCGCCGCGCCGCCAACGGAGTGGTCAAGATACTTGCCGAGTCGGGATGGCCGCTCACGCTTGCCGCCGTCGAGCAAATCGCCGTAGAGCAATCGGCTCGGGGCAAGAGTGTGGCCGAGAATGTTGGGGAAGGCGGAGACGGGACCGCGGAGTCGCTCGCCGGCTTCTTGCGAGAGCGTCTCGATTTCTATCTTCGGGAAGCGTGCAGCTGTCCTTATGACGTGGTCAACGCCGTCCTGGCGGCTGGGATCACGACCGTGCCCGACGCCGTTGCGCGGGCCCGGGCTCTGGCCGAGGTTCGCGGCTCGGAAGATCTCTTGGCAATCTCGGCCGCGTTCAGGCGGATCAAAAATATTCTTCGCCAGGCGCGGGAAAAACAGAACAAGGATGGCCGGGGAGAATCCATAAGCGATTCCGTCGCGAGCCAGGACCTCATTGAGCTCGCCGAGCGCAGGCTCTATGCCGAAGCCGGGGAACTGGCGCCGCAAGTAGAAACCCTACGCGCTCAGCAGGATTATCCTCACGCCCTCGAGCGTATCGCGGCGCTACGCCCGGCGATCGACGCCTTCTTCGATAGCGTCATGGTCATGGCTCCCGAAGCACATCTGCGCAACAACCGCCTTTCGCTCATTGCCTCGGTGCTCGGCAACTTCTCCCGCATCGCCGATTTCTCCGAAATCGTGAACTAGCTCCTGCCCAGAGCGGCTCCCCAGTAGCATGTCCCACCAAATAGTTATGTTAATTTTCTGCTAAAAGAGCTATAGTTCGTCAGGCTTGAGGCAATCCTCTACTCAGAAGCCGCTTGAAAGTGAGAATTCGCCTTGACACGAATTTATTTCCATCAAAAACTCGAAATGCTGCACGACCGCCTTTTGGAGATGGCTGGCGTCGCAGAGCAGACCCTCCGCTTAGCGCTCGATGCGCAGCGTAGCGGAGAGGTGGCAGTGTGCGCCAAAGTGCGCAGCAACGAGCTCGTCATCAATCGTTCTGAGCGCGAAATCGACCAGATCGCATTCGATCTTTTGGCGATGGAGCAGCCCATGGCGGGCGATCTGCGGTTTATTCTCGCCGCCATCAAGATCAACTCCGATCTGGAGCGCGTCGGCGATCAGGCGATGGCCATTGCCCTGCTCGCCGAGGATCTTGCTCAGGGGGCCCCACACGCCTTTCCCATCGATATTCCCCGCATGGCGGAGCTCTCGATCGCCATGCTCCGTCAAGCCCTCGCCTCGCTCGCCGACAGCGATGCCGCCCTTGCCGCGGAGGTTCTCTCTATGGATGACGCGGTCGATGACATGAATCGCCATGTCAAGGGCGTACTGCTCGACTGCATTGCCCGGGAACCCGAGTCGGCTCGCTCCGCGATCAGTCTGTTGTTGATTGCGCGCAGTCTGGAACGCATCGCCGACCATGCCACCAACATGGCCGAAGAGGTCATTTTTTGGGTGAACGGCGCCGATGTCCGCCATGGCGCCGCCCTGATCCCGGACGACGCTTCCCAATATGCAATATTCGAGGGCCCGCGCTAAAGCGCTTCGCCCCTTCCAGGTGCGCCCGATTCCAGGGCGCACGCTGGAATTCACCCCAAATTGTCATCCCGAGCGCAGTCGAGGGATCTGCGGTTTTCTTTCTGTCTCGGTCACAACCCTTGGGTGCCCCATCCTCGCGCAGCGAGGGTGGGAGACAATTCACGGTACAACCGAAACCTTTATCTTCGCGTTCGACCAGCAGCATTGACGGGCGCCGTGACCGCCCCCGGTGCTATCGTCTGCCTGGACATTCAGAATGTAGTCCCCCGGCTGACTGAAGGTCACCGTTGTCGTTGCCCTCCCATTGAATGGAGTCCCAGGTGGCGGCGATTTCAATTCGGCCGTCTCAAGCGGCGGCTCCCTGTTGTCAAACACTGCCTCCGGGCCCCGAAAAACCATCCAGTGGACCTCTTCAATTGGTTTATCCGTAGCAGTCTTGCGTCCGGGAAAGGCGTTCTTGGCATCGTCGGCGATCCACACCGTTAAGGGAAGCGGAGTCCCTACCTTCGCAGTGATCGATTCGTCCTGTCCGCGCGGACCGTTTACGAAGGGTCCGCTATCCGAAAATCCGATGTAGGGTGGCGTATTGCCGGTCGCGTCCACAAGAGGCTCCAGGCGCCACAAGGCATTAAGGTTGAGCGGAATTACCGACGTTTTGCCGTTGGCGGTGAGGGTCCACGTGAGTTGCTTATCGCCAAAATCCTTCGGTACCGTGATTGTGAACAAGCCCCACTGTCGGCCGGCGGCCAGGAAATGCGTCGGCTGCCCTCGGTCAGGTCCGCCCGGCTCGATATCGTTATCGGGACCGATCGGAATGTCCAGTGCTTCGTCTTGATTCCGATTATAGTAGCCCATCAGAAGGTTATAGCTGCCGTCTTCGTTCGGATACCATCCTTCGAAAGCGCCAGTAACGCCCGCTCCCGCTCTTGGCAAGGGCGTGCCCTGCATGCCCTCCTGAGCCTGACCCCGAGCCAGCCCAGGAGTTGCGAGAAGGGAAACCAACACGAAACTTCCCAATCCCCACCAGCACAATCGCATATTTTCTCCCCCAAAAATTCGGGAGAGGATTGCCTCGGATGCGCGGCATACCTCTCCCCAGGCTGCTCAGTTATTTACCTTCCCCCTCTGGCCCTTTTCCATTCTTGGGGTGCTTGGCAAGCCAGTCTTGGTAATCCTGATCGCTCAGGTAAGTCAGGTTCACGTGAGCAAACGCCATAGCGTCGATCGACCGCTCCCCGTAGCCTATCCACTCGTTCGGATTGGGGTCGTTTGGATTGGCCTTAGTGTTGTCGAGCCAAGACGTGATCTGGATGATGGTGCCTCTCGGCAGCACCGGCGCTGCATCGTCCGCGTAGATGTAATTTGTCATCCACATGAAGTTGAAGTGATCCACATAGCTGAGCACTTCAGTCGTGCCGTCCGGCAGAATGGCGGACATTTCCATGGCCTTGCCGGTCAGATGCATATGCGGCTGGAAGTTTTGAAGCCGCGCCGGAGCTTTCAGCACCGTGGACCCTTGCGTCTCGAAGATGGTATTCGGCGGAATGTCGATCGTCCGTTCCGATCCTAGCGCAGATTGGTTTGCCTGGAACCCCTCGTGGTAGACCCTGTACTTGGGCGTGACTCCCACTGGATAAAAGAAGAGAGCCATCTCCGCATGGGCCGTGATGGGTTTCGTTATCTTGCCCGGGTGCGTATGGTACTCCCACGAAAGGTAGGCGCCCGGCATGAGCAGCTTTCCCGTGCCCTCGGGGAAAACATCGAAGTTCTTGTTAATCGCGTACTCCATAAAACCGCCGTCGGGCGGAGCCTTCGCGGGGCCCGCGGCATCGCTGAAGGAGATCTTCGCCGAAGCCTTAGGGGCATTTGTTTCATCCTGCTGCAAGCCCGCCGTGATGTGATGGAAGACTTGCCGTGCTTCCTTGTTCGAAGGCCGCACCTCAATCGCCTCCACCCAACGCGGTTCAGTGAGACCAACCTGAATGACAGGGCGGAACCATTGATCCTGATCGCCGGGCTTGACCGTATAATCAGGCCCTTCCAAAACCAGGTCGGGCTGCCGTCCTAAAATCCTTGCTAGCTGCCAACCCGCGTCATAGGGAAAAACTTTGGGAGGAGGCATGTCTTTCGGGTCGCCCTGAGGAGCGCCTTCATCCACCCACTTCGCAATGGTAGAAATCTGATCGCCGCTCAAAGAGATGTCGTTAGAGTAGTGTTGAATTCCGACCGATTTGTCTAGGAACCAAGGGGGCATCGTCCGCGCCACCACCCGCTGCTTGATGACTTTGGCATAGGGACGAACCTCCTGGTAGGTCGTCAGAGGCATCGGCCCGATTTCCCCGACCCGGTGACACGTCTGGCATTTTTCCTGCAAGATCGGCGCGACGTCTTTGGTAAACGTGACCTGCCCCTGTGTTTTCATCGCGCTGGCTGGTGCCTGAGCGTTGGCCGCTGTTAGCGCCG
The DNA here is from genome assembly GCA_963746665.1 of uncultured Acidobacteriaceae bacterium. GTDB lineage: Bacteria > Acidobacteriota > Terriglobia > Terriglobales > Acidobacteriaceae > PALSA-350. The sequence goes on from CAVVBW010000006.1 coordinate 406,335, forward strand.
TTAGAAGAAATACCGTAAGAGCGATTGCAATCGCACTGAAGTGGGTGAACTTCCGGAAGATCATCATGCCGCCTCCTCGTCGAGATCCCAAAACGGGGGCCGAGCGGATTCTGGCGAAGCCGTTTGCGCAAGGTAACCACATTAGGTGGAATTTTGTCAATGCATTTTATCGGGGCTTCTTGCATTCGTGTCTAATATTAGAGGTATTAGAGGGCCCGCGCTAAAGCGCGGGCCTTGTCATCCCGAACGAAGTCGAAGGATCTGCGGTTCGCTCGCACCTTGCCACAGCTCTCAGGCGAGCCACCAACCACGAATGGCCGCGAAGCGGCGTCTGCCTGGATGGCAAATCCCGCGTTAACTGGCTTCGCCTTCAAGCTTTGTCATCCCGAGCGCAGTCGAGAGATCTGCGGTTTTCGTTCTGTCTCGGTCACAACCCTCGGGTGCCCCATCCTCGCGCAGCGAGGGTGGGAGACCATCACGGCGCTCTCGCTTTCCGTTCCATACCAAGGATGTCGGGGCGCTGAGCAGCCACAGTTGGCGCCGTAGGCGTGTCTGCCTGGATGGCAAATCCTTATTTTGTGAAAATATCGTGATCCCTGTCGTAGCGGTGGGTCGTCTCCGATGCCCGATGCGCGCTGTTGTCGGCCAACTGATCCAACTCCTTCTCTTCCGGGTCGGGCAGATTCTTTGCGTCCGTGTTGCCCGAGGGCTGCTCTTCCAGACTTCCCACGTCGTTCGTGATGTCAGCCATTCCTCCACCTCGTTGTGTGTCTGATGCTGTGTCTCTTGATGCTCCGCATCTAAGGTGAGTTAGCTGGGGGTGTCGGATTATTCGCGGGCTCGACTGGCGCGGACTGAGGCGGCGCTGGTGGAGGGGCAGGCATCGGCTGGCCTGGCTGAACAATGGTGACCTTGATCAACGTGACAGGCGTGAGAGGCTTGTCATTGTCGTCACGCGGCACGCGGGTGATCGATTTAACGATCTGGACTCCGGCGTCGTCGCATTGTCCAAAGATGGAATAGTGTTGATCGAGGTGTGGTGCGGCCGCTTCGGTGATAAAAAATTGCGATCCGTTGGTGTTGGGACCGGAGTTCGCCATTGCGAGACGCCCGGGAACGTCGAAGTTGAGATTGGGATCGATCTCGTCCGCGAAGAGGTATCCAGGGTCACCCATGCCGCTGGCGGTGGGATCCCCACCCTGGATCATGAAGGTGGGAATAACCCGATGGAAGGTAGTGCCGTCGTAGAACGGCTTGCCGTGCATCTTCTCCTTGGTCACAGGGTCGGTCCAGTCCTTCGAGCCTTCGGCAAGACCGATGAAATTGGCGACGGCGATCGGCGCTTCCTTGTCGAAAAGCTTGCAGGTGATGCGGCCCATGCTGGTGTCGAAGATCGCTGTCGGGCCGGTGGGTTGAATGGTGATGGGCGCCTGGGAGCTCGGCGAGTCGGGCAGATCCCCCGGTTTCGCGGTCGGGGTACTGGATTGCTGAGCGGAAAGACTGGCCAGGGCGAATAAGGTTAGGGCAGTGATTCGAAGTAAAGATTTCATGCGCTCATCCAAAATCAGACTATCACCGCTGGGCGGGGGACTGATATGCAGAAACCCCTCAAGTGCGCCTTATTCATAGAGTTGAAATCCTAAAAGAGTAAACTTTTTTCGGGAGAAAGAGCGCGATGCGATTGGTGCGGTTTGGCGCGGTGGGAGCGGAGAAGCCTGGCATTCTCGATAGCGGCGGAGTGCGCCGCGATGTATCCGGGCATTTTGAGGATTGGGACAGGGCATTCTTCGCCGGCGAAGGAATGCGTCGTCTGGCGGAGCTGGTCGAGCGCGAAGGCTCCCGGCTGCCGGCGGTGCCCGGGGACGAGCGCTGGGGCGCGCCGATTGCCCGTCCGGGAAAGGTGGTCGGCGTCGGGCTGAATTACTCGGACCATGCTCTCGAAGCTGGGTTGGCGATTCCTGGGGAGCCGATTTTGTTTCTCAAGGGGTCCAATACCGTCGTCGGACCGAATGATAATCTCTTGATCCCTCGCGGCAGTCAAAAGACGGATTGGGAGGTCGAATTAGGAGTGGTGATCCAATCGGAAGCCCGCTATTTGGATTCGCCTGCAGCCGCCAATCGGTATATTGCCGGCTACTGCCTCTCGCACGATGTCTCTGAAAGGGCCTTTCAGATGGAGCGCGGCGGGCAATGGACCAAGGGCAAGAGCTGCGACAGCTTCAATCCACTGGGTCCCTGGCTTGCTGCTCCGGGCGAGATAGCGAATCCTAGTGCACTGGCCCTCAAGCTCTGGGTCAATGGAGAGCTGCGCCAAAACGGCACGACGGCAAAGATGATTTTTGACATTCCCTTCCTGATCCACTATATCTCGCAGTTCATGACGCTCGAGCCCGGGGACCTTATTACTACCGGGACGCCGGCGGGCGTGGGCATGGGGATGAAGCCGCCGAGCTTCCTCAAATCCGGAGATGTTGTCGAGATGGAAGCGGAACTCTTGGGGAAACAGAAGCAACGCTGCGTTCCCGCCTGAGCTTGTTGATGAACTTAGGTGAGTATCCCATCAGCATAAGTAGGAAATGCCGTCATTCTGACGCCGGCCCTGAACTTATAGCGTGTGAGCGACGGGAGCTGAATTTCCCGAGATTTTGACCATAGATCCCATAGCTTATGTCGATGAAGGATAATAGAATACAGCCGAAGAGGACACATTCTCCGTCTTATCGATCAAGAAACTCCGCAACCAAAGCGATCGAATGGTCGTCCAATAAGTTGTTGCAGCCTCGGAGTACATTGCGTTGAGCAGGACCTTCGCCTCAAAGATCGTATATATTTTCATTCCCCTCGCCTTAGCGGTCTTCAGTTGGGGATTGCAATATAAATTGTCCTTGTACGATCCTCCGCAGTCCATTTCCCATCAAATGGTTGAAGCGAAGCTTCTCTCTCCAGAGGAGCGAACGGCGCTGGTGGACAACACTCTCGCGAGGCGCTCGAAGATCTCTTCGGAAGGCGGGGCTGCCTTCCTCTCCGGCATTTTCTTCCTCTCCGGTATTTTCCTCTTCTCTTTACTTGCATTGACACCTCGCGGTTCCAAGCTGCAATCGAAGCGGCTGGATACCGAGTGGTCCTGGCGCCTATGCCGCCGTGCAAGTTTGAATGCCTTCTTTTTTCGCCCTCCTCCCCAAGCCTTTCCTGAATTCGCAGCCTAAAATTTAAAACTGAAGCATCCCCGGCCCGGTCCCAACTATCGGCCCCGGTATGGCGTATTCTCCGGGTGGGAAATGTGCTCAGCTATGCCGCGACCGGCGGCCATCATTGCATAAATAAAAATTAGGTGTCTTTGAAATATGCGAAAGCGAACTTTGCTGATTTTCGCGAGCCTCGGGCTCCTTTCCATGGAGGGCTCGGTTGGTTGCAGTTCCGCGGCCAAAACACCGGATGTAAGTGCGATCCCTTCGGCTGCGGTCGCTTTGGTGCAGCGCGGATCGATATCTCGCACTCTCTCCCTGGCCGGCCAGTTCGAGGCCTATCAGGTTGTCGAGATTTTCCCCAAAGTATCGGGCTTCGTCCGCAATATCAACGTCGATATTGGAGATCGGGTCCACCGTGGGGAGACGCTTGCCGTGCTCGAAGTGCCCGAGCTTGCTGCGCAGTTGCAGGGAACCGTAGCGCAGGTAGCCGAAAGCAAGGACGAGATCGTTCGCGCCCAGCATGAAGTTACCCGGGCGGAGTCCAACTACTCCGCGCTGCATGCCGATGACACGCGGCTGCAAGCGGCGGCGAAGACACAGCCCGGTTTGATCGCCCAGCAGGAACTGGACGACGCGCAGGCGAAAGATCTGGCCTCGGCCGCGGAAGTGGACTCCGCTAAGTCGGCGCTTGCGGCGGCGGAACAGAAAGCCGAAGTCGCGCAAGCCGATAACCAGCGGGTCAGCGCCATCCAGGGCTACACCAACGTGATTGCCCCGTTCGACGGCGTCGTCGTCTGGCGCTACGCCAACACGGGATCGCTCCTGCAGTCCGGGACCGGCTCCGACGTCCAATCCCTGCCCGTCGTCACGCTCGCTGAAAGCGGCCTGCTGCGATTGCGGATGCCTGTCCCCGAAGACGCAGTGAAGTATGTGCATGTGGGCGACAAAATGCAAGTGCGCGTCGACGCGCTCGGCCGCTCGTTGACCGGGAAGGTGATCCGCTTTACCCGCAATGTCAGCCTGCAAACACGAACCATGCAAACGGAAATCGATGTGGAGAACAAGGATCTTTCGATCGATCCCGGAATGTACGCCAATACCCAACTCGAACTGGCCCATGTGGACAATGTGTTGACCATCCCCGTGGGCGCGGTCGTCGATCAGGGCGGCCAGCAGGTGGTCTATCTGTTGACCGATCAAAACCGCGTGCGCATCCAGCCGGTTCACGTGGGCCTTCAAGGCTCGCTGCTGGCGGAGATACAAAGTGGCCTTGAAAGCGGAAATCGCGTGATCCTGAGCGGACAGCAGGGATTTCAGCAGGGCGAGCAGGTTGTTCCCGTGCTCCAATCGACCGTCACCGTCGACCAGACCCGCCAGACCGGCGGCATGATCGATTTACAAGACGATGCGAGCGACGAGCAGGGGGGAAAGTAGTAATGTCCAAGTTCGCGCTCAATTATCCGTTCTTCATCATCATGCTCTGCCTGGTGGCGTTGTTGGTGGGCGTGGTCAGCATCGTCAGCATGCCGGTGGATCTTTTCCCACAAATCGATATTCCGGTCGTCGTGGTCGCTACCTTCTACGCCGGTATGCCGCCGCAGCAGATCGAAGCGGACATCACGGATACCTTTGAACGTTTCTTTACTCTGGGCAGCAATATCGACCACATAGAATCGCGCTCTCTCACCGGAGTCAGTCTCATCAAGGTCTATTTCCGGCCGGGTACCGACCCGAATGCCGCCCTCAGCAATATCGCCAACCTGGCGATGGCGGATCTCAGACGATTGCCGCCGGGCACTCTGCCCCCGGTTGTGCTCAGCATGGACGCCTCGAACCAGCCGGTGTGCCTGGTGACCGTCAAGGGCCAGGGCCTCAATGAAACCCGGCTCAAAGATCTGGCGCAGTTTGAAGTGCGCAATCAGATCGCCAACGTCCAAGGCGCCTCCGTTCCCCAGCCCTTTGGCGGAACCTACCGGCAGATCCAGGTGTACGTCGATCCCGTCAGACTGGAGGCGCACGATCTCTCGCTGATGGACGTGGTCGCCGCGGTGAACAGCTCGAACCTGATCTTGCCCGCCGGCGATGTCCGCATCGGAACCAAAGACTTCAATATCTACGCCAATGCCCAGTTTCCCGTCGTCAAGGAGATCAATTCGCTTCCGCTCAAGACCATAGGGAATGCATCTGTCCTGGTTGCGGATGTGGGAAAAGCTGAGGATTCAGGAGCCCTGCAGACGAACATCGTTCGCATCGACGGGCAGCGTTCGGTCTACCTGCCCATCCTCAAGCAGGGCGGGGGCAGCAACACCATCACCATCGTGAATGGGATCAAGAACGCGATAGAACACCTCGTCGACATCCCGGACACGCTCAAAACCGCCGTGGTCTTCGATCAATCCGTGTTCGTAAAGCAGGCGCTGAAGGAACTCGTCAACGAGGCGACCATCGGGCTGGTTCTTACCGGACTGATGATCCTGCTTTTTCTGGGGAGTCCGCGCGCCACCGTCGCGGTGATGCTCTCCGTGCCCCTGTCGGCGGTGGTGTGCCTCCTGATCGCCGATCTCATGGGCGGATCCATCAACACCATGATCCTGGGAGGTCTCGCCCTGGCCTTCTCCCGCCTCATCGATAACGGCGTTGTCGTTCTCGAAAATATCTTCCGCTATATGGAATTGGGCGAATCGCCGCGTGTGGCGGCGGAAAAAGGCGGCACCGAGGTCTCCTTGGCGGTGCTCGCGGCCACGGTCACCACTTCGATCGTTTTCTTCCCCGTCACTTCGCTCTCCGGAGTGAGCAAATACCTCTTCACGCCTCTCGCCCTAGGCGTCGTCCTTTCCATCTTCGCCTCCTACGCGTTTGCCATGACGGTGATACCGCTCTTCTGCGCCACCTTTATCCGCCCTCACCAGCAAAGCGGCGAGGCAGAGAGGCATTCCTGGTTCCAACGCATCATCATCAAGTTCAACGAACAGTTTCAGCGCATGCTGGACTGGTATGAGAACCTCGCCATGCGCTGCATGGCTCGTCCCGGTTTTACCGCGACGGTAACTCTTCTTGCTGTCACGGCGATCACAGCGGCGCTCTTTCCTTTCCTGGGCAGAGCGTACTTCCCGCGCACCGATGCGGGCCAGTTCGTGATCGACGTGAAGATGCCGAGCGGAACGCGCATCGAGGTCAGCAATCAATACATTGCTCAGCTCGAGGGCGTCGTCCGCCAGGTCATTCCTGAACACGATCTGAACATGATCGTCTCGAATATCGGCATTACGCCCGACCTTTCTTCCATCTACACCAGCAATTCCACCATGGATACGGCTTTCGTCCAGGTGAGCCTTAAGGAAGGTCACAGGGTCGGCAGTTATGAGTACATGAACCGGGTACGGGACCAGCTTGCGCGCAAAATGCCGGAGCTGAGCACCTACTTCCAGGGAGGCGGCTTGGTGGACGCGGTCATCAATCAGGGACTTCCCGCGCCGATCGATGTCCAGATCAGCTCCAACGACATGAGTGGCGCATACGCCATTGCGCAAAAACTGGCCGCGAATATCCAGAAGATCGACAACGTCAGCGATGTCTACATTCCCCAGGATCTGCGCTACCCGGGTCTGGCCCTGAACATCGATCGTGAACGCGCCAGCCTCATTGGCCTTTCCACCAAGGATGTCGTGGACAACGTGATCACCGCTCTGACATCGGATGGCATGGTCGCGCCAAGTTACTGGATCGACCCGAATACCGGGAACAATTACATGTTGACCGTGCAGTATTTCAATCACCAGATCGACAACATGACCATGGAGGACTTTAGGAATATTCCGCTGCGCGGAGCCAACATCACCGGTTATACGCCGCTGCAGTCGGTCGCGAACATTCAAGAGATCAACACGCCGACCGAGGTGGATCATTATCAGATTCGCCGCGTCATCGATGTGTATGTCGCCACAAAAACCGAAGCGCTGGGTGTGGTCGGCAAAAACATCGACAAGCTCATCGCCCAAACACCGCTTACCAAAAACACCCTGATCAATGTGCGGGGAGCCGTGGTCAGCATGAACGAGGCCTTCCACGACTTCGGACTGGGCCTGCTGGTGGCGATCGCGCTGGTTTACCTGGTGCTCATGGCGCAGTTCAGTTCGTTTACCGATCCGTTTGTCATATTGATGGCGATTCCTCCCGGTATCGCCGGCGTCGTGATCACGCTGTTGGTTACCGGCAGCACGGTGAACATCATGTCGTTGATGGGGACCATCATGATGACGGGCATCGTGGTCTCGAACAGCATTCTCATCGTCGACTTCGCTGGAATTCTCCACAGACAGGGCAAGCCGCTGCTCGAAGCCACAGTGGAGGCGTGCAAGATGCGCTTGCGTCCGATCCTGATGACATCGCTGGCCACCGTGCTGGGCATGATCCCCATGGCCTTGGGAGTCGAGGCGGGAAGCGAGCAATACGCTCCGCTGGCGCGGGCCATTATTGGCGGACTGGCGGTGTCGGTGGTTCTAACCATGCTTCTCGTGCCCGCGGTTTACCTGATGATTCATTCCCGCGACGAGCGGAAGCTTGCGGCACAAGGGGGAGCGGAAGCATGAGCAGGCGAGGAGCCGTCGCGCTCACACCCCGCCGCGCCTGGAGCAAGGAGGCACGCGGTAATGCCTAAGTTTGCTCTTAAATATCCGTTTTTTATCATCATGCTCTGCCTTGGCGTCGTGCTTGTCGGCACGGTGGGTGTGGCCAGCATGCCGGTGGATCTTTTTCCCAAGATCGACATGCCGGTGGTGGTGGTCGCCACCTTTTATTCCGGCATGCCGCCGCAGCAGATCGAAGCCGATATCACGGATACCTTCGAGCGATTCTTTACCCTGGGCGCCAACATCGATCACATCGAATCGCGCTCGCTCACCGGGGTGAGTCTTATCAAGATCTATTTCAAGGCGGGTACGGATGCGAACGCGGCGCTCAGTAACATCGCCAACCTGGCCATGGCGGACCTGAGGAGATTGCCGCCGGGCACCCTGCCGCCAGTGGTGCTGGGCATGGACGCTTCCAGCCAGCCGGTTTGTTTGGTCACCCTGGAAGGCAAGGGGTTGAACGAAACCAGCCTCAAAGATCTGGCGCAGTTTCAGGTGCGCAACCAAATTGCCAATGTAAAGGGCGCTTCCGTTCCCCAGCCTTACGGGGGAACTTACCGGCAGATCCAGGTGTATGTCGATCCGCTGAAACTCGAAGCCCACGACATGAGCCTCACCGACGTCGTCCAAGCGGTGGATACTTCCAACCTCATCCTGCCGGCGGGTGACGTCCGCATCGGGAACAAGGACTACAACATCTACGCCAACAGTCAATTCCCCAACGCGGATCAGATGAACTCCATGCCTCTGAAGTCGGTGGGAAACTCTTCGGTCCTGGTCGCCGACGTGGGCCACGCAGAGGACTCGGGCGCGTTGCAGTACAACATCGTCCGTATCGACGGCCAACGCTCCGTATACATCCCCGTGTTCAAGCAGGGAGGGGGCAGCAACACCATCACCATCGTGAATGGCATGAAGGCTGCAATCCAGCACCTTGTTGACATTCCCACCGCTTTGCGAACCGAGGTCGTCTTCGACCAATCCATTTTCGTCAAGCTGGCGATTACCAACCTCGTCAAAGAAGCTACGATCGGCCTGGTCTTGACCGGCCTGATGATTCTCCTTTTCCTCGGCAGCCCGCGCGCGACTTTCGTGGTGATGCTTTCCATTCCGCTGTCGGCGCTGGTCTGCTTGCTCATCAGCAAGGCCATGGGCGGCTCCGTCAATACCATGCTTCTCGGAGGCTTGGCGCTCGCTTTTTCCCGGCTCATCGACGACTCGGTAGTCGTGCTCGAAAACATCTTCCGCTACATGGAGATGGGCAAGCCGCCGCGAACCGCCGCCGAAGAAGGCGGCATGGAAGTCTCCTTGGCCGTGCTGGCCGCGACTTCGACCACATCGATTGTCTTCTTCCCCGTAACTTTTCTCTCTGGGGTCAGCAAGTACATCTTCACTCCGCTGGCGCTGGGCGTCGTCTTCTCCATTCTCGCGTCTTATTTTTTCGCGATGAGCGTGGTCCCGCTTTTTTGCGCCACGTTTGTGCGCATTGAGCATGAAGAAGCTGGTAGCCCCCGCCCCAAACCGTCTGTCTTCCGGAGGTTCGTCGAACGCTTCAATCAGTATTTCCAGCAAATGCTCGAGCGCTACGAAGTCCTGGCCATGAGAATGCTCGCCAGGCCGGCCCTCGCGGCCGCGGGGATCTTGCTCGGACTTGCGCTGGTTCTCGTTGGACTATTTCCCTTCCTGGGCCGCGCTTATTTCCCGCGCACCGATCCCGGACAGTTCGTAATCAATATCAAGATGCCCAGCGGCACCCGGCTTGAAGTCAGCAATCAATATATCGCTAGGGTAGAAGGGATCGTCCGGCAGGTCGTGCGGCCGGGCGACCTCGACATGATCGTCTCGAACATAGGCGTATATCCGGATCTGTCGGCCATCTATACCAGCAACGCTTCTATGGATACCGCCTTCGTCGAGGTCAGCCTCAAAGAGGACCACAAGGTTGGCAGCTATCGATATATGTCGCTGGTTCGGGACCGGCTCTCGCGGGAGACTCCCGAGTTAATCCCATTTTTCCAGGCCGGCGGCTTGGTTGACTCGGTCATCAATCAAGGACTGCCCGCGCCCATCGATATCCAGGTCAGTTCCATGAACCTCAATGGCGCCTATGCTCTGGCTCGACAAATGGCCACGAAGATCAAGACCATGCCCAACGTTAGCGATGTTTATATTCCCCAGGATCTTGACTATCCAGGCCTGGCTTTGAATATCGACCGCGAGCGCGCCAGCCAGATCGGCCTCTCTGCCCAAGGGGTCGTAGACAACGTGATTACGGCGCTCACCTCGAGCGGTATGATCGCCCCTTCCTATTGGATCGACCCTAACACCGGCAACAACTATATGGTGACGGTGCAATATTTCAATCACCAGATTCAGAGCATGAATCTGGACGATTTTGGAAGCATCCCGCTGCGCGGGCCCAAGATCTCGAGTTATACGCCCCTGGAATCGGTCGCCGAAGTCCACCAGATCAATACGCCCACTCAGGTGGATCACTATCAGCTGCGGCGCGTCATCGACATCTACGTCGCCACCAGGACCGAGGCGCTCGATCAAGTAGGCAAGAGGATCGACGGCCTCATCGCCCGCACAAAAACGGATAAGAATACCCTCCTCTCCCTGCACGGCGGCGTGGTCAGCATGAGCGATGCGTTCGAACGCTTCAGCCTCGGCTTGTTGATCTCCATTGCATTGGTTTACCTGATTCTTATGGCTCAGTTCCGTTCGTTTGTCGATCCTTTCATCATCCTGATGGCTATCCCTCCGGGCCTGGCAGGGGTAGTGATGATCCTGCTCGCCACCGGCAGCACGCTCAACATCATGTCGCTGATGGGCGTCATCATGATGACCGGCGTTGTGGTGTCGAACAGCATCTTGATCGTCGATTTTGCGAACATTTTGCATGAGCAGGGGCAGTCCCTGCTGGAGGCGGCCGTGGGTGCGTGCAAGATGCGGCTTCGTCCGATTCTGATGACCTCGCTCGCGACCTTGCTCGGCATGATCCCCATGGCTCTGGGATACGAAGCGGGGAGTGAACAGTATGCTCCGCTGGCGCGGGCCATCATTGGCGGCCTGGCGATGTCCGTCGTGGTCACCGTGTTCCTGGTTCCCGCCGTGTTTCTCGTCATCCACACACGCCGCGAGCGGAGCGCCGAAACCCAAAAGGGGGCAGAGGCATGAGACAGTCATGGCTGCTTTTTATTCTGTTTTTCTGTTGCGCTGCGCTTCCTCTTATGGGGCAGTCCGCGATGGCAACCGCTAACTTGCCGAGCGCCCCGGTTCTGGGTCTGAATCTCCTTCCCCAGGCCGCCGCTTCTCAGCCAGCCAGCCCAGCCGCAAACCAGCCCCAGCGCCTCAGCCGCGCCGAAGCCGAACAAATGGCCATCCGCGATAACCCGCGCATCACCGCAAGCAAGCTGCTGGCACTGGCCCAGCATCAAATGGTGCGCGAAACCCAATCGGCCGAGCTGCCCACGGCCTATGGCGCCATCACCGCGATCAAGGCGAAAGATGCCGGCCGGTGGTCGGCTGGAGCGCTGACCTCTTCCCGCCTTTTGACGCACGCTGGAGCGGGCGGCAGCTTCACTCAGCTCATCACCGACTTCGGGCGGACCCACAATCTGGTGCTCTCGCGAAAGCTTGAGGAAGAGGCAGCCAACGCCAACGCTCTGGCCACGACGGAGGATATCGTCCTGGCCACCGATGACGCCTTCTACAATGCGCTGACCGCCCAAGCAGTCTTGCAGGTTGCCAACCAAACGGTCAACACCCGGCAGACAACGCAAACCCAGATAAGCCAGCTGACCAGGAACAATCTGAGATCGACTCTCGACCTGAGCTTTGCGGATGTCAACTTGTCGCAGGCGCAATTGCTCCAACTCGACGCGCGAAACAATGCCGACGCGACGATGGCGGCGCTGGACGCGGTGCTCGGCCTCGATCACGAGGTGCAGTATGATCTCGTGGATGATACGGCGCCCCTTGCGGCGCCGCCGGCGACCGCCGATTCGCTGATCCAAGAAGCACTCCGACAGCGGCCCGACCTGCAAGCGCTCAACTTCGACCAGCAGTCGTCCCAGAAGTACGCCCGCGCCGAGTGGCAGCAGTTGCTGCCTTCGATCACGACGGCGGCAACCGCCGGGAGCGTACCCATCCGCACCGATCAGTACTACGTCTCCAACTGGTGGGGCGCGATCGGCGTGAACATGGAGATTCCAATTTTCAACGGCTTCCTTTATAGCTCCCAGGCCAGGGAAGCCGAAGACCGCGCCAACGCCGCTTCGGAGAACTCGCGCGATCTGCGCGACCGGATCGTTCGCGACGTGCACACCGCATGGCTCGATGCGAACACCGCATATCAGCGCGTGGGAGTAACCGCCCAATTGGTGGCCGAAGCCAACTTGGGTCTGCAGCTCGCTCAAGCCCGGTATACGCTCGGGCTGAGTTCTATCGTCGAGCTCAGCCAGGCCCAGCTCCAGCAGACCAGCGCTGAAATCGACAATACCCAAGCGCAATATCAATACCGGCTGTCCCTGGCGACACTCAATTATCAGATTGGCGCGGCTCCATGATCAAAAGGATCGAAATGATCGAAATCATCGAGAACTTCAAGCTGAGAGCTTTCCGCCTGGCTGCCGCCTTCTCAGGTCTTTTTATCGGAGGCAGCTGCCGGTGCCGGTGATTGGAGAGAGGCCTGACCTCGACATAAACGCCGTGATCTTTGCGACCGACCTTTCGATGTGGTCGCAAAATGCCGGTTTCTATGCCGCGTCGCTCGCCAAGTACTTTTCGGCGAAGCTTCTCGTGGCGCATGCATTCACCCTTGGGCAAGCTGCAATGGAGGCAGAGGTTGGGCGACCGTCGGCAAGCCAGCAGAGAAAAGACCTGAAGCTTCTTCTCTCCGAGAGCGCATCCCGGCTGGCGCGCGGTGCGCTCGAAACGATTCCCGTCCTCATGGAGGGCGATCCAAAGAAAGTGGTTCCGGATCTGGCGGATGAGAACGCGCCGTCGCTGATCGTGTTGGGAACTCACGGCGGAGGCGGGGTAGAACGAGCTCTCATAGGGTCGACCGCCGAGGAGATTCTGCGGTCCACTCCCTGGCCCTCTTTTATCCTCGGCCCGCGGGTCTCGCTTTTCGCTTCTATGAGCTTTCCATTCCGCCGCATTCTCTACGTCACCGATTTCACTCCCGCTGCGGCGCGCGCCGCGGTCTATGCTGTTTCTTTTGCTGAAACCTTGAACGCCGATATCGATGTGCTCAACGTGATTCCCGGCGAAGATGTGCATCATCCGGAGAGGTTGCATGATCTCGAAAAGGTCTTTTTCCACGCTCTGGATAAGGTCGTTCCGGAGCAGGCTAGAGAGTTTTGCAATCCGCGGACTTTCGTCGAGACCGGCAACGCCCACAACCAAATTCTTCAACACATTCGCCAACGGGAGATCGACCTCCTGGTTTTGGGTATCCGCAAGACCGCCCATTTGGGCATGCAAATGAGAACGTCCGGAGCCTTCAAGCTTATGATCGAAGCGGCATGTCCTATCCTGACCGTGACCGGATAGCGATTGATTGATGCTCAGAATCATCTCGATCTTGTTATCGCGCTGTTTCTGACCATTCATCAATTCAATTTCTACCTGGGCTTCGAAATTGAGTCTTATACTGATTGGTTGCCCAGGAGCTTGGTGAGTCGGGGAGCGTGCACAATGCCGCAACCAGGGGGTGCGCAAATGAATGGAGAGCCGGCCTTCAATTTGACGTTACGCTCGGCTCTAGCATGTGACCCTCAGCTGGCGTCGCCGGCAGGCTTTCACGCAGGACGGCGGGTCACGTCCCGTCTTCTCGCCTGTGGCCTCATCGGTTTGGCGCTTGCGGTTGTCCTTTGGGGCACCGGATATAAGTTATCGCTATATCGCCCCCATCCCTCTCCCTCCGTGCGAGTGGGCGTCGCCAAATTGTGGGTTGGCCCACAAAGAAGCGCATGCGTCAGGTCAAAGACAACCGCGCAGCCAACGCCTGATTTTCAACTTCTGGTTGTTTCGAAACCCGCTTTCTCTTGCAATGCGGAAGCCCCGCTCGACCTGTCAGTCGCGGCGGCCTTGCATGTCAGATTCCGTCTTCTCTTGAGCACCCTCCGCTCGCCTCCCGCTCGTTATCTCTAAGTGATCGAAAATTCCCGTCACCAGAAGCGTCGCTCTTCTCACTCTCAGTGATTCTGGTAGACGTCCGCTCCTTTTCTAAATGACTCGTAAGCGGGAGATCGCCCATGGATTACATATTGCTTCTTATTGAGATTGTTGTTGTCGTCGCCGTCATCTGTACCGCTCGTGAGATTGGCAGGCATAGGAGACATAAACTGCCGGAATCTGTAATGCCGCTGCCTCCGCTAGGTCTTCACTCGAATGATATGGTTCACCCATCCACCATACTCACGCATCACGTCAAGCGGATCTCGATGAGAGAGTGTGAGAACCTCGTTCATAACTTCGACAACGTCGTCTTCATTGCGCTTAGAAAGGGAAGCGCAAGAGCTCCCCTCCCCTTTCCAGTGAAGCATGCCGTGTCTATCGCGCCGGGCGAATTGGACGATGTGCTGAAATTGATTCCCGACTGCTATGTCGTGCTCTGCGGGGAAGTCGATCTATGCTCTTCGACTCTCTGGGCCCTGGACGAGTTTGCTCGCTCCAGGCCAATCTATGTTCTGGGATCCGCTGCCGTTGGGAACCTGCCGTCTAGCTGCGAAAGGATGGCCTCGAAATGAGCAATAGCGAAATAACGCGTGAGTTGGGTTGTGGGATGGGGAGCGAGTACTATTCCGCTCTAACCGAGCTATTCGAACAGCGCCGCGACGGACTCGTACGAATAGCGCTACATATTATGCGAAACCAGGAAGAGGCCGAAGATGTTGTACAGGAGGCGGCGCTCAAAGCCTTCGTCAAACTGCGTAGTTTTCGGGGAGACTCGCAAATCGGCACATGGATAGCCGCCATTGTTCGCCATTCGGCGATTAACAGGCTGAGAAGCCCTTCGCGGCGCCGTGAACTTTCGTTGGACACCCCGATGACAGAGCATCAGGATGTTTTCGCTTGTATTGCTTCCGACACGCGTGGCGACCCTGAGCAATCCTGCGTCCAGCATGAGCTTTCTGAAATCGTCCGCTCGGAGATCGAAGGATTGAGGTGTTCGTATCGAGCTGCGGTTCGGTTATGCGATCTCGAAGGTCATTCTTACATTGAGGCGGCAGAAGCTATGAACCTGAACCTTCCAAACTTTAAGGGGAGACTGCACAGAGGACGGCGGATATTACAGAGGCGTTTGCGCGAACGGTTGTTGGCAGGCGAAAAGATGCAGCCTGCCGCCTAGGCGCGCAGAAGCGGTGAGAGCGCTATTTTGGTTCCGGTACACTGTTTCCGTGTCCATGCCATCGAGACGCGCGCCGGTTGCCGTGCTGGGTTCCGCGCCGGTTGCCGTGCTTGTTGCGTGGATGCTTTTTTTCGCGCTCGCTCTCTCGGGCGCCGTTCAGCATGTAGCCGCCCAGACCATCACGCCGGTCATCACGGTAGATCATGGACCGAATTCGGCCGCCCAGCAGGCCAAGCACTATGTCGTGATGGTATCCCTCGATGGTTTCCGCTACGACTATGCCGGCAAATACGGCGCGGCTCATTTGCAGGCTCTGGCGGCAGCGGGGGCGTGGGCCCCGGAGGGGATGATCCCGGCGTATCCTTCGGTGACCTTTCCCAATCACTACACGCTCGTGACCGGCCTCTATCCCGAACACCATGGCATCGTGGCGAACCGGTTTTACGATCCCGCGCGCAAGCAGTACTACTCCTACACCGATCCCGCGAGCAGCACGGATGGAAGCTGGTATGGCGGCACTCCGCTCTGGGTGCTCGCGGAAAAGCAGGCGATGCGCTCGGCATGTTTCTTCTGGCCCGGATCCGAGGCTGAAATCGACGGCATGCGGCCCACTTACTACCTCAAGTATGACGATGCTATCGCCGACCGCAAGCGGATCGATCAGGTGATTGCCTGGCTTCGCTTGCCGGCCGCGGAGCGCCCGCACCTGGTTACGCTCTATTACGCGAATGTGGATCGCGCGGGACATCGATCCGGCCCGGAAAGCCCGCAGACGGCCAAGGCGGTGAAAGAGGTGGACGATCTGATCGGCAGGCTTTGGGCCGGCTTGAATCAACTGCAGTTGCCGATCGACCTGATCGTCGTGTCGGACCATGGCATGGCGCAGGTTCAAGGAGGCTGGATCGATCTTGATAAATATGCGGACCTGTCGAGCTTCATTACCGTTGGATCCGAGCTATACCCCAACTCGGAGGCGGCGGCGGAGAAGGCTTATCAGCAATTGAAGATCAAGAGCGATCAATTTACGGTGTATCGGCGCCGGCGCGTGCCCGCCGGCCTGCACTACGACGCCAATGCACGGGAGGGCGATCCGATTGTCATCGCCAACGGCCCCTATGAGATCCGCGCGCATGCCCCCAAAGTTGGAGCGCCAGAGGGGCCGCCGGAGATCGGCGTGCATGGCTACGATCCCCAAGCCATGAAATCCATGCGAGCCATCTTCTTTGCCGCCGGCCCGGACATCCGCCCGGGCTCGACCCTCAAGCCCTTCGAGAACGTGAATGTGTATCCGCTGGTGGCTAGGATCCTCGGTCTCGATGCTCCCAAGGTGGACGGCAGCCTCAATGTTCTTTCCGGCATACTCAAGGATGCGCCGCAGGATTAGCCCGCAGGTCCCTCGGGTGGCCCACTCAAGCCTTGTGTTGGCTGGAGCGGGGTAGTTCCCTTGCTGAAGAGTCCCTTTTGTTTTCCGTTCAATTCCGCGTCTGTCTGGCACTACCGTCATTCTGAGCAGCGCGCCTTTGCGCGCGAAGAATCCCTGTATTCGCTCTCAGGCGCGTCAGCAACCACGAATGGCGGCGAAGCCGCGTCTGCCCGGATGGCAAATTCCCTACACGGATGCCACGACGTCGGGGAAAAGACTTTTCCACGATGGGTCCAGGTACAACCAACGCTGTGTGCCAAACCAGCTTGTGGCTATCTCTGGAACATGAAGTAAACCATGCCCGGCCTCGCACATGAGCTCAGTGCCGTTCCACGCCAGAAATGTTCGCGAAGGTTGACCCACCCGAGCGGGATTCTTAAGAATTCGTAGGCACACGGGGCATCGCTGCCGCTGGTCGCGCAACACCCAGCGAAGAGCAAAAAGACACCCGGCAAACGAGACTGGAAAGTGGATGCTCACGAGCAGGTATGGATCGTAGATTGAGGTAGCATTCCCAGACCGTTGAGCCAGGTCGAGCGACACGAAGTAAACCGTGGGCACAACCAGCAAAAGCTTGATCGAGAGAAAGATCCAGCGGCGCAATCGTACCGATCGTGGCCGGGCTCCTCGCCGGGCAGGATATTCGCCGAGAGGCAAAGATGTCGTTGCGGGGAGAGAGAAGACCGCGAGCACCAGAGCAAACAAGAACATCGAGAACGGCTGCTGGATGTGACTGGCCAGAGAGGTGCATTCGAATCGGTCGTAGCCCGCTGAAGGATTTGCCACAGACATGTCCCAGGCGGCGCCGGTTTCTTGAGTGAATGCGGAGGGGCGCAGACGCGCTACAACAAATCCCCGAGTGTCTCCCGGCAGCGCCTGAATGCGCCGGTCACCGTAGAATATCCAAGCGTCCATGTGACCGGGCAATCGCCAGAACCCATCCGGCACAATGCCGGCAAGGGTCACCTCTTCTCCGGCGACCTGAATCACGCGTCCAACGATCGCCGGGTCGGCCCCGAAATGCGCTCGCCAGGTGGATTCACTGATTACCAGCGATGGCGCCGTCGCGCCGTTTCCAGCCCAACGAGCAATGCGCGCAGCCAATGGGGCATCCGAACTGCCGAGCAGCTTGAACAGATTCGCACTCCCGCGCGCCACGCGCAACTCCGGAGCGTTGTCGTCTGCGATTGCAATTCGCTCCCTCACCGGCTGGTAGAAAGCAAGATCCGTGAAGAACTGCTGCGTGCCGCTTCGCCAGCTCTCGTATTCATCAAGCCCTACCGTTGGAAACGGCGCGTCGGAATATCCATCACGGGCGATCAGTAACGTATGCTCCGCCGCTCGGTAGGGCGAGGGAAGGATTGCGTTCCGCGCATGGGGCAGATGCAGAGCTAGCAGGAGGCTGCCGGTCAGCAGCCCGATCAGGAGCAGAATACAGCGGCTCGGGGAAGTCAGGTTGAGCATCGCAGGCCGCGGGCAACTGCGCCTCAGCCAGAACCCATCCACGAAGGCGCCGCGGCAGAAACTCGCCACGACCGCGTGGCTTTTAAGAGAAGCGCCAGACGCGCGGCGGCTCGCTTGCCAGACGTACCAGAGCTCGGAGCTCCATTCGTTCCTCCATTCGCCCCGCTGTTCGCAGGGGACAAGCACGGCGGCACACCGCAACAGAAGCAGATACATGCGGAAATATCGATGGTCGGCCGGCGTTTTCATGCTTGTTGGACCTTACCCTCGGGAATCAACTTCCCGAGCAGCGGATAGCGCTTCAGCGAGGCCTCGGCCATCGCTCTGCCCTCGCGCGTGAGCTTGTAGTATTTCCGCGGTGGCCTCTGTTCGGCCGTAGCAATTGATAATTGCTCCCAATGAGAGCGAATAAGATCGTCGCGTTCCAGGCGCCGCATTGCGGGATAGACCGTTCCGCTAGGCAGCCCGGTCATTTCCATCACGCCGAAACCATAGACACAGCCGGCGCGGATAGCGATCAGGATCATGGCTGCGGTATGAGACAGCTTGGCTTCGGCGGTCACGGAGTAAGTTTAGCTATGTAGCATGCTACTTGACAAGACCGGAGTTTGTTTGCTTGAATGCCATAAGTAGTGTGCTACATAGGGGGCCTTATAATCCCATGCTGGAACTGAGGAACCTCTGCAAACGCTATCGCGGCATCCCGGCCATAGAGAATGTGAGCTTTCGCGTCGATGCGGGTGAGGTCATCGGGTACCTGGGTCCCAACGGCTCCGGAAAATCGACAACGGTCAAGATCATTACCGGAATGCTCCAGCCAAGCGCGGGCGACGTGCTCTTTGAAGGAAAGGATATTCGCCGGGATCCGGCGGCGTTTCGCTCGGTTTTGGGATACGTGCCTGAAGAAGCGCATGTGTACACGCATTTGTCCGGCCTGGAATACCTGGAACTGGTAGGCCGCCTCCGCCTGATGCAGGAACGGCTGATTCAATTTAAGGCGAACGAACTGCTCAAGCTGCTCAACCTCGACTCTTGGCAGTATTCGCCTATCTCTTCATATTCCAAAGGCATGAAGCAGCGGATTCTGATTGCCGCCGCGCTGATGCACAATCCGAAGCTATTGATCTTTGATGAACCGCTCTCCGGTCTGGACGTGCACTCCTCCAGACTCTTTAAGGATCTGCTGATCGAGCTCGCGGGCGCAGGCAAGGCAATTCTCTACATCTCGCATGTTCTCGAGGTTGTCGAACGAGTATGCGATCGCGTCATCGTAATTGCCAAGGGGCGCATCCTGGCCGACGCGGCGCCCGGCGAACTGGCCCGGCTGATGGAGTTGCCGGGCTTAGAGGGTGTCTTTGCACAATTGGTCGAACAGCAGGAGACGAGACACGTGGCGCGAGATCTGGTGAACGTGATCAAGGTGAACCATGTTTAGAAAGTCCGGGGAAAGCCCGGTGCTCTCCCTCGCGGTCCGTGCCGCGGCTGGCACGGGCGAGAGAAAGGAGCGCACCCAGTTCACTGTGCTGGTAAGGCATATCTTCGCCCGTTTCTTTGACAACGATCTCATTTCGCTTGGTGATGAGGTACAGGTGCGTATTGCCCAGACGGCCGCGGCTGTGGGGCTTCCCGGCCTGATCTGGGTGATGATGCTGAGCCCGTCCTACCATCAACCCATCAAGAAGCCATTCTGGCCGCAGGCCGCCGACCACTACTTCTTCGTGACATATACCTTCGTGGTCATGGGAGTGTTCACGGTCTTTGAATCGGATGCGCTCTTCCCGGACCTGCTCGACGCCTTTGTGCTGACGACCTTGCCGATTGCCGCGTACAAACTATTCCTGGCCAGAATCTCCGCCCTGGGCCTGCTGCTGGGCGTTTTTCTTTTCGCCACAGGCGCGCTGGAGTCGATCTTTCTTTGTCTGTGGTATTGGACCATGAGCCGCTCCACGGATGTGTACTCGCCGGGATATTTTGGCCATCTTGGCCCGCATCTGGCAGCGGTCGCGCTAAGCGGGATATTTGCCTCCGCATTGATCGTGGCGCTCGAGGGTCTGCTGCTGAACGTACTGGGCGAGCGCATTTTCCGCGCGCTTTCGCCCGTGCTGCAGAGCATCGCGGTCGCGCTCCTGCTCGTCATAGGCTTCTTGTTTCCCCTCCTCTCGGGTTTTCTTCCGGTTTTACTGACCCAAGGCGGCAATGCCGTGCTGTGGTTTCCTCCCTTCTGGTTTCTCGGCATCTACGAAACACTTCTAGGCGGTCCTTCGGCCGCATCCATTTTTCACACTCTCGCACGGACCGGCTGCTGGGCCACAGCGGGCGTGATCGGCTTGGTGGCGCTCACTTATCCGCTTGCCTACCGGCGCAAGATGCTGCGGGCCGTTGAAGGTGCGCCGGTCAAGAGGACGCCAAACCGGCTCTCTCCTTCACTCAGCGCGCTGCTCAATCTCTCGATCCTGCGAACTCCCGGGCGGCGAGCCATCTACTACTTCATCAGCCAGACATTGCCGCGAGTGGAGCGTCACCGGCTCTTTCTCGCCATGTATGGCGGCTTGGGGCTCTCTCTCGTGGTCTCAAGCGCGGTGGCGTTGCGGGTGGCGCATCATCAAGTCGCGCTGGTTCTCTCTCCGCACGGACTGCGCTTTGCCGTGCCGGTGGTTGTATTTTGGACCGTTTCCGGATTGCGCACGACTCTGACTTCTCCCATGGACCGGCGGGGCAGTTGGATCTTTCGCGCGATCAATGGACGGCCAGGGCGGGATCACCTCGCCGCTGCGCGTCTCTGGGTGCTGCTTCGAGCCGGCGTGTTGACCGCGCTGGCAATTGTCGTACTCCGGGCGCTCGCTCCGGCAGAGTTCGAGGGCGCGAAGGCCATCGCGGCGCAATGCATTGCTGGTTTCGCTTTGTGTCTGCTGCTGGTGGACTTGTTTTTTATGAACGTACTGATGATTCCCTTTACCGCTCCCCGCGTAAGCTCAACGCGTCACCTGGCCCTTCTCTTGCCCGCGTACCTGGTGCTATTTCCCTGGTTGGTTTGGACCACGGTAGAACAGGAACGCTGGCTGACGGCGAGTATCGGCCATCTCGCATTTGCCGTACTTCTGATCGCCGCGCTCGATTGCGGCCTCCGCTGGCTGCACCGGCGAAGCTTCGATGAGGATGCCAACCTTCTCCCCATCGAGGACGAAGAAGCATGGCCGCCCAGACTGGGGCTGGAGTGAGTACGGCGGCCATTTCATCCCGCGGTATGATACTGCCCATGCCCTTCTTCCTTGCCCTCGATGCCGGCGGCACCAGTACGGAGTGTGCCCTGGCCGATGACGAGCGGATTCTCGCGCGGGTGCGCGGCGGCAGTATCAAGATCCTTCGCGTGCCGCCGGAGCAGGCGCGGAATACATTGCGCGCCCTGGTTGCCGATGCCGCCGGACGCGCTCACGTTCCGCTCGACCGGATTGCGGCGACCTGCGCGGGCATTTCAGGCTTTCGCGTCCCCGCCGTCGAAAACTGGCTGCGAACCGCTCTGAGCGAGTTGGTGGACTGCCCCATCGTCGTTTGCGGAGACGATGAAATCGCCCTGGACGCCGCCTTTCCCGGAGAGAGCGGCGTGTTGATTATCGCCGGGACTGGCTCGAATGTGGTCGCGCGCGCAAGCACCGGCGAGCGGGTGAACGTCGGCGGGTGGGGGCCGGCGCTGGGAGACGAGGGAAGCGCTTATTGGATTGGGCAGCAAGCGCTCCGCGCGGCGCTGCGCGCCTGGGATCGTGGGGAGCCGTCGCTCTTGCTCAAGCGTGTCGCGGAACATTGGCAGGCAGCCGACATGTGGCAAATCGTTGAGAGGGCGCATGCTGTGCCTCCGCCGGATTTTGCCGCGATCGCCCCCATCGTGAACGCCTGCGCCGAGGAGGGTGACCGGGTCTCGCTCGAAGTGCTCGCCGTTGCTGGCCAGGAGCTCGCCGAAGCAGGCGCCTTGGCCTTTGCCAAGCTTCGCTTGATTGCGCCGCGCGCTCTTGAAGGCGGCCTCTCGCCGGCCCCCCGTGTGGCGTTTACCGGGAGCGTGCTGCGCTCGTCGAGCATCGTGCGCGAGCACATGATCGAGAGCCTTCACCGCGCGCTGCCCAGCGTCGACGTTCTTCCGCATGCCGTCGATCCGATCCTAGGTGCTCTATGGGTCCTGCGCGAACGGCGGGACGCGGCTACGCCGCAAAAGGTATAAGGAGTGAATTGCGGAGTGAATGAATCAGAGGCAAGCCCAGGAAATACGGCTGCGCGAAGCGCGTGTGCCCGTGCGGCCAGCACTCGGGTAGGCATCCACCTGGGAACCGCGGGCGGAGTTTTCAAGGCGGCGGAGCGCGCCCATGAGATTGGCGCGAATACCTTCCAGATTTTTTCCGCGAGTCCGCGAATGTGGCGCGCGGCCCCGGTCCCTCCCGCGACTGCCGCGAAGATGAAGGAGTTGCGGGCGCTCTATGGCTGCTCTCCTTTGGTCATCCATACCAGTTACCTGGTCAACGTGTGCAGCCAGTCAGATGAAGTGCGCGCCAACTCCATTCGCGCCTTTCGCGGCGAGGTCGAGCGCGCGCTCGATCTCGCCGCCGAATATCTGGTCTTGCATCCAGGTTCCTGGAGAGGATTGACGCGAGAGCAAGGGCTGCTGCTCGCCAGCGAATCCATTGAGCGCGCGCTCGACGGAATTCCCTGGCCCTCGCGGGACTTCACCATCCTCATCGAGAACACGGCAGGCGCTGAGTTCTCATTGGGCGGCTCTCTCGAGCAAGTCGCGGAACTGGTTGGCCGTCTGCGCCCCGTGGCTCCTGTTGCCGCGTGTCTCGATACCTGCCACCTGCACGTCGCCGGTTATGACATCGTCACCCCGGAGGGGCACGAGGCAACGGTGGGCCAGATCGAAAGTTTGCTCGGACTCAAAACCGTTCGGGTGTGGCACATGAACGACGCCAAGGCGGCGCGCGGTTCTCATCTCGACCGGCACGAGCACATTGGAGAAGGAGCCCTCGGCCTTGCCCCCTTCCGCCGCCTGCTCAACGATCCGCGTTTTGCCCACTCGGCCTTCATTGCCGAGACTCCCGTCGATGAAGCCGGAGACGATCTGCGCGATCTCAGCGTCCTGCGTTCGCTCGTGGCCCACCCGGCATAGGCGGTGCTGGTAGGTTCGGGCTGGTAGGTCAGGGCTTTAGCCCTGACGCACCCCTGACCCACCCTGACGCATCCTTAGAATGGGTCCATTTACAATCGGACCAGACTATGTCCCCCAAAGGCCCAAAAAAGAGTGTCGTCGCAGTCTTACCCGTAACGGCTGCGGCCGTCAACCCGCCGGTTGCCAACCAGAATAAGTGGCGCTACGAGCCGGCCGAGATTGAAGTGCGCTGGCAGAAAATTTGGGACGCGCAGCCGGATCTCTACCGCGCCGAAGATCAATCGAGCCCCAAGCCGAAGTACTACGTCCTCGAGATGCTGCCCTATCCTTCGGGCCAGTTGCACATGGGCCACGTGCGCAACTATGCGGGCATCGGCGACGCGCTGGCCCGCTACATGTGGATGCGCGGCTACAACGTTCTCCATCCCATGGGATGGGATGCTTTTGGGCTGCCCGCGGAGAATGCCGCGCTCGAGAACAATATGCCGCCCAAGGATTGGACCTTGGGCAACATCGAGCAGATGCGCCGCCAGATGCGTCGCCTTGGCCTGAGCTACGACTGGGAGACGGAAGTTACCACCTGCCTGCCGGAGTTCTACCGCTGGAACCAGTGGTTCTTTCTGCGCATGCTCGAGCGCGGGTTGGCGTATCGCAAGAAGAGCAAAGTGAACTGGTGCCCGCTGTGCGCCACCGTTCTCGCCAATGAGCAAGTGATTGACGGATGCTGCTGGAGGCACGAAAAGACGCTGGTCGAGCAGCGCGATCTGGAGCAGTGGTTCCTGCGCATCACCAACTACGCGCAGGAGTTGCTCGATGGCCTGGACAAGCTGCCCGGCTGGCCGGAGAAGGTGCGCACCATGCAGCGCAATTGGATTGGCCGCAGCGAAGGCGCCATGGTCGATTTCGCGCTCGAGGATCCGCCTGAGGAGCCGGACAACGAAGCGGCGCGCCGCCATGGAAAAGTTCCTCTGCCCCCGATCGATGGCTTTAACCTTGCCGGCTTCCGCCAGGCGAAATCCAAAGTGCGCGTGTATACCACGCGCCTCGATACCATCTTTGGCGCGACCAGCGTTCAGCTCGCGCCGGAGCACCCGCTGGTCGCGGAGTTTGCCGCGAGCGATGAGAAGCTAGCCTCTGAAGTCTCCTCATTGCTTGCAGAGCAGGCCAGGGCGCTCGAAGAAGGCGCGGTTGGCTCGATGGAGAAGCACGGCATCTTTACCGGACACTACGCGATCAACCCTTTCAACGGGGAGCGTTTGCCGGTTTGGGTGGCCAACTACATTCTGCTTGAATATGGCACGGGCGCGGTGATGTCGGTGCCGGCGCACGATGAACGCGACTACGAGTTTGCCAAGAGACATTCGCTGGAGATCCGTATCGTCGTGTTGCCCCGGAGGGTGGGCGAGCCGGCCGCTGATGGGGAACCGGAGGAGCCCGGTCTGCCTTATACGGAAGATGACAGCCTGCTGATCAATTCCGGGGAGTACAACACCTTGGGGTGCGCCGAGGCGCGGCAGAAAATGGGCGCCTTCGCTCAGAAAAATGGATTTGGCGAGCCGACGGTCACCTTCCGCCTGAGGGATTGGTGCGTCAGTCGCCAGCGCTACTGGGGAACTCCGATTCCCGTGGTCTATTGCAACCGCGACGGCATTGTGGCAGTGCCCGATGATCAGCTCCCCGTGATCTTGCCCGATAACGTTGAGATTACGCAGCAGGGGGGCTCGCCCCTGGCTCAGCTCCCGGCGTTCGTCAATACGGTCTGCCCCAAGTGCGGCGGTCCGGCGCGGCGCGAGACCGATACGATGGACACCTTTGTCGACTCTTCCTGGTACTTCTATCGTTACCCGGATGCGAAGAACGCGAGCGCGCCCTTCAGTGGGGAGAAGATCGCATACTGGTTCCCCATCGATCAGTACATCGGCGGCGTGGAACACGCCATCCTGCACCTGATCTACTCGCGTTTCTGGACGAAGATGATGCGCGATCTTGGGCTTATCCAGAACAGCGAACCCGCGGAGCGGCTCTTTACGCAGGGCATGGTGATCAAGAATGGCGCGAAGATGTCGAAGTCGAAGGGCAACGTGGTTTCGCCCGACGACATAATCGCCCGCTTTGGCGCCGACGCTGCGCGAGTCTATGCGCTCTTTGCCGCGCCTCCGGATCGCGATCTCGACTGGCAGGAAGACGGGGTGGCCGGCGTCAGCCGTTTTCTCGGCCGGGTGTATCGCCTGGCGATGCGCTACTCCGAGCAAGTGCGCTCTCGCTCGCCCGTGGCGGAGGAGAGCCAGGCGCTGGCATCGCCCACCGCGCAAAAGCTCTTGCGCAAGCTGCACCAGACGATTCGCAAGATCACGCAGGATTTCTCCGGCCGCTGGCACTTCAACACTTCGATCGCGGCCATCATGGAGCTGGTCAACGAGATCACCGCCGCCGAGCCGCAATTGGCGGAGATGCCGCCTGAGGTCTCCGCTCCATTGCTTGCCTCGCTCCTGCCTACGCTGGTTCTGCTGTTGGCCCCTTTCGCTCCTCATTTGGCGGCGGAGCTGTGGCAACAGATGGGTAAGAGCGATTCGATCTTGCGCCATCCCTGGCCCGTCTTCGATGAGGAGCTGGCGCGCGAAGAAGAGATCGAGGTGCCGGTGCAGGTGAACGGCAAGCTGCGTGCGCTGGTGCGCGTCCCTTCCGGCTCGGACAACGAAGTGCTGCAAAAGGCCGCTCTCAAAGAGGAAAGAGTGCAGGCCGCCATTGCCGGCAAGCAGATCGTCAAGGTTGTGCTCATCCCCGCCAAGTTGATCAACATCGTGGTGAAGTAGTGCGCGTGCGGGGCACCCAATCCTTCGTCCACATGATCGGGGCTTGCGCCAAGCGGCCTGGCCTTCTGGCGATCGAGCTCACGTGGCGCTGGGGCTTTGGCATTCTCGCTCTTGCCGTTCTTGGCTACGAGGGAATGCGCTTGCTGGCAAACCCTGCGTTGAGCCGGGAGAATCTCTCTGGCTTTTCCTTTACCGACCCGCTAGGGGCGGCCGACCAGGCCGCCGCCATCGGGCGCCGGCTCCTGCCCGTGGTGCTCGGCTTCGCTAGATGGACTTTCCCGGCGCTGGCGATCGGTTGGGCGGTCGCGTCGGGGATGGGGCGCAGCTTGCTGCTGAAGCGGTTGAACCCTGCCGTGCGCCTTGCGCCATTCACGCTGATTGCGCTGCAGCTCTTGCGCATCCTCGCCCTCACGGCTGCGACGATCGGTTGGTTTGCCGCTGTCCACTGGGCTGCCGACTCCACTCTGGAGGGCGCCGCTCCCAACCTGATCGCTTATTTCGCTTGGGTCATCTGCCTCTCCCTCGGCGTTTCCGTGCTCTGGGCGCTGGTCAGTTGGATTGTCTCTGTCGCCCCCCTGATCGCCGTGGTCGAAGGCAAGGGCTTAGGCGGCAGCCTTGTCCGGAGTCTCCGCCTGGGCCCTCTTGCCGGAAAGCTGGTCGAGGTAAACCTGGTGCTCATCATCGTCAAGCTGGCGCTGATCGTGCTCGCCATCGTCGCTTCATCCATGCCGCTCCCCTTTGCCGCGGAGATGACGGGAGAACCCCTCTATCTGTGGTGGGTGGGAGTGAGCGTGCTTTATCTGGCCGCATCCGACTTCTTCCAGGTGGCCAGGCTGGCGGTCTTTCTCGAGTTGTGGCGAGCCTATGCTTGATTGCAGCGCCCGCGTTTTCTTTCTGTTCCGGTCACGTTCCTTGGGGTTCCCCATCCTCGCGAAGCGAGGGTGGGATTCCATCACGGCTCTCTTGTATTCCGTCCAATACCCCGGATCTCCGGCGTGCCTGCCTCAGGCGGTATAGGGGCCGAAGCTGGACGTCACGGTATCGCTTTCGTCTGCGTTTGTAAGAATGTGCACGGCGAAGGTCTCCCCGCCGGGTTCTACGCGGATGACGATGTGACCGGCGCGCGATTTGAGGTCGTCGGTCTTCTTATTGGCGATCCGATTCTCCTGCTTGACCAAGGTTGCGAAGACGTCGCGATCTACAGGATAGATGGCTTTGGAGAAAAGTGTGTTCAGCACATTGACCGTCGGGTGCGCGGAATCCCATGCCGGGATGACAAAGACTTTCGGTTGGAGCGCTCGAACATATCGATCGCCATTGGCGTTGAAGTACCCGTGATGATTGGCAACGGCGACGCTCACCCGGCCGCAGACTTCGGCAGCTGGGGACTCGGAGTCGCGCCAAGGATCGCGGCCGTAGTTGGTATCGTTCGTCAGGTCGCCGCCGGTGTAATAGCCAAACTTTCCATAGCGGAGGCGAATCGCGCAGGAACAGGGGTTCTCAACGGGATAGTCGACAGGCTTGAGAGTGGAACGTTCTGGGAAGACCTTCCTTGTTTGGTCCCCTTTGCCGGTCCAGACTTCGCCGTTGGCGATAAGGTTGCGGATCTCAAAGCTGGGATAGGCTTCGGCTTTGTGCTGCAGGGCGAACTGGTCTTTGGACCCGGGGAGAAAACGCTCGACTTTCTTGCCAGCACTGCTCTGCGCTTGAAGGAACGCGCGGTAGTTCTTCTGGAAATCGATGTCGGCAGGTACGGGATAGGTGTAGTCCGGCCACGCCCGATCCACGAACCGATGGATTGGAACGATAGCGGCCACGTCAGATACGCCCGTGAGCCGATAGGTGCCATCGGATGAGAGCGGACCGTCCGGCGGCAGATAGCCGACGTGATCGCCGTGAAGGTGAGTAAGTAGGAAGGTATCGATGCTTGTCAACCCGCTGGCCTCGAGACGCCGCCGTACGTAGCGCCCGATCCATTCGCCGGGGCGACGCTGGCCGGAAGGGAGCGGATCGCTGAGGTAGGGCGTGGTGCCATAGATGGCACCGGCATCGACCATCATCGTGGTGCCGTCGGGTAGGATCAATAACGCGCTATTGCCTCGATTCGTCGCGAGGTGATGAATTTCGAGTACGCCGGGCTGCCAGGTGGGGATTGCTTTCGAGACGGGTGCTGCTGCTCGCAAAAGTGCCGTGGGAAAGGTCTCGAATGCGGCCACAGCGAAGGAACCGAAAAGAAAGCGGCGACGTGGAAACATGCAACATTTTATTACATCGTCTATGCAGCGCTTTCGAGAATATGTTCCTGTAAACACGCTTCTCGTCAGGAATGCGTGCCTTGAGCCGGCTTCCCACCCTTCCCACTCCTCTTGGAAAACACTGTCTCCACGGCCAGCACCTCTTGCCCCTTATATTCCACTCAATCCCCCGGATCTCCGGCGCGCCAGCAACCACGAATGGCGGCGAAGCCGCGTCTGCCCGTGCGGCCAGCACCTGCCTGGATGGCAAATCTCTTGCAGGTAACCCCGGTTCCTGAAAAACTGGACCGTGGACACTCCTTCGATCGTGATTTTGGATTTTGGCAGCCAGTATACCCAGCTGATCGCTCGCCGCATTCGAGAGCAGAATGTCTTCTCGGTTGTTCTCGCTTGCACCGCTTCGATTGAGGAGATTCAGGCGCAAAATCCCCTCGGGCTGATCCTCTCCGGCGGCCCCTCTTCGGTTTACGATGCGGATGCTCCCGCCGCGGACCCCCAGATTCTCGCCCTGGGCTTGCCTGTGCTGGGGATCTGTTATGGCCTGCAGTTTATTGCCCACCACTTGGGAGGCAGGGTGCGCCCGGCCGCGAAGCGGGAGTATGGTCACGCCGAAGTCTCAACCGTCGATGGCCTGTCAGACCCTTTGTTCGCGGGATTGCCCCAATGCTTCGCCGCCTGGATGTCGCATGGCGACGATGCCGTGGAGTTGCCGTCCGGCTTTCACCTCACAGCGCGCACCGCGAATGCGATCGCCGGCATTTCCAACCCTGCGCGCAATATCCGTGCTGTGCAATTCCATCCCGAGGTGCACCACACGCCGCAGGGAACCGCGTTGCTGCGGAACTTCCTCTTTCGCATCTGTCATGCCGAGCCTAGTTGGACGCCGCAGCACTTTATTCAGTCCACGGTTGCCGCCATTCGGCAAAAGGTAGGCGAGGGAAGAGCCATCTGCGCGTTATCGGGCGGCGTCGATTCATCCGTCGCGGCGGTGCTGGTCGACCGCGCCATCGGCAACCGGCTGACCTGCGTCTTTGTCGACAATGGCGTCCTGCGCCTCGATGAATTCTTGAAGGTGCAGCAAACCCTGCGCGAGAAGCTCAAGCTGAATCTGGTTGCCGTCGATGCCGGCAGCCGCTTCCTCAGCAAGCTTGCCGGCATCACCGATCCCGAGGCCAAACGCAAGATCATTGGCCGCGAGTTCATCGCCGTCTTCGATGACGAAGCGAAGCGCATTCTCGAACGGGAGAAGGACGGTGCGGAGGTCGCATGGCTGGTGCAAGGCACCCTCTACCCCGATGTCATCGAGTCCTCTTCGGTCAAAGGCCCTTCGCAGACGATCAAGAGCCATCACAATGTCGGAGGACTACCCGGCAACATGGTTTTTCAGCTCATTGAGCCTTTGCGTGACCTTTTTAAGGATGAGGTGCGGCGCATCGGACGGGAGCTCGAGATGCCCTCGGGCATCCTTGAGCGCCAGCCATTCCCCGGTCCGGGACTCGCCGTGCGCATCTTGGGAGAGGTCACGCCGGAGCGTGTGGCGCTGCTCCAGAAGGCCGATGACATCGTGGTTACCGAGATTAAAGCCGCGGGGCTCTACTCGAGCATCTGGCAGTCGTTCGCCGTGCTGCTACCCGTCAAGAGTGTTGGCGTCATGGGCGATCAGCGTACCTACGCCTATACCTGCGCCATCCGTGCCGTTCATTCCGAAGACGGCATGACCGCCGATTGGGTGCCGCTGCCCTACGAGGTGCTCAAGACCATCTCGAACCGCATCGTCAATGAAGTTCCCGGGATCAATCGCGTGGTCTACGACATCACGTCGAAGCCTCCCGGCACCATCGAGTGGGAGTAGGTTTCACCCTCTATTGCGGGGGCGGAGGAGTGGCCGGTGCGCCGCCCGGGGCAGCGCCGCGAGCCGGCTCAGCGGGCGCGGGCGGTTGTGCCTCCGGTTCGGAATGACCGCGGTGGCAGGTGTAGCAGCTCGCCTTCGCTTCCCCTATGGGAAGCGTTGCCAGATACTTCGTATTGATCGTTTCCGTCATCGCGATCATGATCCGCGCAGTCGCCTTCTCAGGCTTCCCATCCGCGGCAAAGTCCGGCCGGTGCGTCTGTTCGTTTTCCTCATGGCAGAAGGTGCAGCGCACGCCGAGGTCGACCGTGAATTGCCGCATCTGCTTGAGCAAATCGGCTGAAGGGATGTCCTTGGGAAATACCTGGAGGTTGGTGAACTTCAGAGGTGGGGCGTTGCCGGCGGGCTGTTGAGCCAAGGCGGAGCAAGTCGCGAAGATGACGACCGAAAATGCCATGCTCAACGAGGCCCAGCGTAGGTGCGATTGCGTCAAATCCGATCGAGCGTTCAATTTGCCTCCTGATTCCAAAATTCACTAATTCGCGCTTGAGCTAGAAGTTACGAACAGGCCCTAAGCTTCGACCGCCGTGAGGCCAACCTTGGGAAACCAGGAGTGTGCGGCCTTCAGACGCTGGTTTACGTTCTCAATGTTCTTCACCCCTTGATCCTTGAGCCAGGTCTCGAAGGCTTTGCCGCCGCCCTTGGCATAAACCGGAATGCCGTCCTTCCAGGTGGCCCGTCCGCAGAGCACTCCATTGAAGTTCGTGCCGCTCTCGGCCGCGAGCTCCAGGGTCTCAGAGAAAACGGCGTTGCTGACGCCGGCTGAGAGATAAATAAATGGCTTGTGGGTGTTCGAAGCTGCATCGCGAAAATGCTCGAGCGCTTCCGCGCGGGTGTAGGCGGCCTCCCCGGCAAACGCTTTGGTGCCCTGCACAAACTCCATTTGCACCGGAACTTCGACCTTGAGCACATCGACGCCATACTTTTCCTTGCCGAACTCCGCCATCGAACCGGAAACGATATCCGGCTTCTTCTTGGCATACTGCAGAGACTTCTCGCTGCGGCCCTGTGGGTCATAGCCGACGAACTCGAGGAAGAAGGGAATATCGTGAGCGCGGCATTCGTCACCGATGCGTTCGATGAAGGCATGCTTGCGGTCGTTGATATCGCTGGTCTCAAAGGGCGTGTAGTAGAGCAGCACTTTCACGCAGTCGGCGCCTGCTTCCTTCAATCTGGCGACCGACCAATGATCGAGCAGGTCGGGCAGCCGGCCGGGCTGGTCGGCGTCATAACCTGTCTTCTCATAGGCCAGCAACAGCCCCTTATCATGCCGCAGTTTCGAGGCGGGCAGACCGAACTCGGGATCGAGCAGAATCGCCGAGGCATGCTGGGTGAGCACGTCCGTGACCAGTTCCTTGAACTCGACCAAGGCTGAGTCGGGCAGGTCCGCCATTCCCGTCTCTTTCACCAGCGCCTTCTTGAGAGAGCCGCGTTGGTCCATGGCCGCCGCGGCAATTACCCCGCGCGGGTTGGAGACGGCTTTGAGTCCGGCCAGCTTCCCGGGTGTCAACTTCATATGACTGCTCCTGAATTTCTCGAAATTTGCGGACCCTTCTTCCGACCGGCTCATTCTAACTGTTTTTGCTGTGGACGTGCCGCGACGCCCGCTTGAGCGGCGCCGCGGCTGCTCGAACGATGAGCGTTGTTCGACCGCATCATTGGCTGGCGAGGATCGTCCTCTGCGCTTCGATCAGTTGCTGAATTCCATGCTCGGCCAGGTCCATCATCTCCGTCAGCTTGTCGCGGGCGAAGGCGGAGCGCTCCGCGGTGGCCTGGACCTCGACCAGGCCCCCGCCCTCGGTCATGACCACGTTCATATCGACTTCCGCCTGGGAATCTTCCTCATAGGCAAGGTCGAGCAAGGTAGTTCCTTCGACGATGCCGACGCTGGTGGCTGCTACCAGTTGCCGCAGCGGAGACTTTTTGAGAGTGCCGGCCTTGGTCAGCCGCTCGAAGGCGATGGACATGGCGACGCAGGCTCCGGTGATGGCCGCCGTGCGGGTGCCGCCGTCGGCCTGCAGTACATCGCAATCGAGAATGACGGTGCGCTCGCCGAGCGCTTGCATGTCGACCACGGCGCGGAGCGAGCGCCCGATCAGCCGCTGAATCTCGTGCGTCCGCCCGCCAACCTTGCCGCGCTCGGATTCTCGGGCCGTGCGGGTCAGAGTGGCCCGCGGAAGCATTCCATATTCAGCCGTCACCCAGCCCCGGCCGCTGTTCTTGAGCCAGCCCGGCACCCCCGTCTCGACGGTCGCATTGCACAGAACACGGGTGTGGCCTACCTCGATCAACAGCGAGCCCTCGGCAACGGCGACAAAATTCGGGGTCATGCCGACGGCGCGCATCTGGCCGGGGGCTCGATTCTCCGGCCGGAAGAATCCCGTCGTAGGAGTGCTCTGGTTTCTCATGCAGCCATTGTATGGTGCTCTGTCGATACAACGGAAGTGGGGTCAATCTTCATCGCCGGCGGGCAAAAGATCTGCGTAGAATAGAACGTACTGTTCCAGTTACGTTTTCTGCCCATGTCTATTCTCTCTCCGCTCGTCGAAGGCTCCGGCAAACTGCACCTCCTCGTTGCCGATGAAGATGCCGCTGTTCGGGCGGCGTGTTGTCAAATCGCGACAGAACTCGGCTTCGTGCCGCAACAAGTCTCTACGATTGCCGCCGCGCGCGCCTTGCTCCGGGGTCACAGTGTCGATGTTCTATTGCTCGACTTGAAATCCCCGTCCGGCGAGGGCCTCGACTTGCTGGACGAGGTGATGACGCTCGACCCGGAGCTCAGCGTCGTCGTGATGACGGCTTATGCTTCGGTTCATTCGGCGGTCGAATCCATGCGCACCGGCGCCACCGACTACCTGACCAAGCCATTCGCCTTGGATGAGCTCGCGCAGGCTCTCGAGCATGCGGGGGAGCGCCGAAATCTTGAGGGCGCGAGCCGCAAGCTGCGCGAGCGTCTGCGTTCGCAGCAGGGATTGGGAAATATCATCGGCCGCAGTCCGGAGATGGAGAAGCTGTATCGCATCCTGTCCAAGGTCGCACAAAGCTCCCATCCGGCCGTGATCGTAGGGGAAACTGGAGTCGGTAAGGAGCTGATCGCGCGTTCCATCCATGACAACGGCTTGCACCGCTCCCACCCTTTTCTTCCCGCCGACTGCGCCTCGCTTGCGCCCGCTCTCCTCGAGAATGAGCTCTTCGGGTATGCCAAGGGCGCTTTTGCCGGTGCTACCCGGCAAAAAGACGGTTTGCTGGCCTCGGCGGAGGGCGGCACCGTTCTGCTCGACGAGATCGGCGAGCTCTCTCTCGATTTGCAAGCCAAACTCCTGCGCGCCCTGCAAGAGAAGGAAGTCCACCCGGCCGGCTCCGTGCAGCGGATTCCCATCAACGTGCGCATCCTGGCGGCCACCAGCCAGGATCTTGTGGAGATGGTGGAGCAGGGCCGCTTCCGCAAAGATTTGTATTACCGCCTCAATGTGGTCAATTTGCGCATCCCGCCTCTGCGTGAGCGCAAAGAGGACATTCCTCTGCTCGCGGCGCACTTTTTGGACCGCATTTCACGGGAGACGGGCACGGCGTATACGCTGAGCGACGATACTTTGCGCACCATGATGGAGTATGACTGGCCGGGAAATGTACGTGAGCTCGAGAACGCTATCGAGCGCGCCTGCACTCTGTCCTCCGGTCCAGTCCTGCACATGGCGGATCTGCCCACGCAATTGCAAAATTTCCGCCTGGCAATCCGCCACATCGATCCTCCGGCGGCCTCGGAGATGGCTGGGCTGAGTATGGAGCAGAGCCCGGTATTGTCTCTGGCCGAGCTTGAGAAGCAAGCGATCCTCGATACCCTGCATAAGCTCGATGGCGACAAAGTCCAGGCGGCGAGGCTGCTTGGGATCGGCAAGACCACGCTCTATCGCAAGCTCAAGGAATACGGCATCGGTGACGCGATGACGATGGGCGCCGGTAGTGAGTAATATCGCAACCGGCTTACGGCCCGTACAACAGGGCCTGGCCCGAAAGGAGATGGTTGTGAGCCAAAATGTTCTGATGATTACTGCCATGGCAAACGCGGAGCGCTGGGCGGAGGCCTTGGCGAACCAATTGGGGTTAAAGGCGGAGGTCGTCTCCACGCGCAAGGCGGCGCTTGCCGCTTTGCGCCACCGCGAGTACTCCGTCGTGATAGCCGATAACGGAATGATCGAAGCCGATCCCGATGGCGCCGACCTGGTGTGGAAGCATAGCGGCTTGGCCGTGCCGCTCGAGATCAACTTCGCTATTTCTAGCGGTTCGCGATTGGTGCGCGAGGTCAGGGCCGCTTTGGCGCGCCGCGCCCAGGAGCATACCCTTGCTCTCAGAACCGCGTCTTTGACATTGGAAAGCGAACTGAGATCCACTTTGACAGGTCTGCTGCTGCAATCACAGCTTGCGCTTACCGAACCCGCCCTGACGCCGGAGCTAACAGAAAAGCTCAAGACCATGGCGGAGCTGGCAGGTACTCTCGGCCAGAAGCTGAAGCGTCCCCAAGCCTAGGTCAGGGCTTTAGCCCTGACGCATTCTGAACGCGGCCATTCGCATCACCGCCAGACCGCGTGCATCCCGAACGCCTCGCGCTTGGGCGTGAAGGATCCCTGTATTCTGCTGGCCAGTCGCGAAGCGCGTTCGCCTGGACAGGCAAATCCCCGTATTGTCTGGATGGCCAGTCCAGGCGGCAACTTCCCCGGTACCTGCCCGGCCCGTGCCCACCGTAACTTTCTTGTGTTGCGGAAGTGTCATTGCCTTTTGCCACGAGGTTGCAGATGCTTGAGGGCGAGAGCGCTTCTTCTGTTCCTATTAAGTCTGGCTCTGCGATTTTCGGAGGTGGCATGGACGACGAACGGGAGAGCAGAAGGCCGGCAACCGCCACGTGGGCAAGGTTTACCCGGCTAGCGCTGGGCGTGCTCGCTGCGGGCTTCCTAGCGTCGCTCTCTGTCCTCGCCGGCTTTCCGCCCCGGGTACACGCCGCAAGCCAGCTTGACACCCCTTCCGCCCCTGCTGCTACTGGTGCGCAAACGCCGGGCGTGTCCGGTTCAACGGCGGCTGCGCCTTCGCCGCCCCGGACACCCAAGCGCGCGGTGCCCGCTGCAACTTCCGATTCCGCGCCGTCAGGTCTGAAACCTGCGGCAACCGGCACACCTTTGGGCGCGCCGCGGCCGCCCGCCGTAAAGCTGCCGGAGAATCAGCCATTGATTGCGGCCGCTCCGCCGGGTGCGGCGGATGCCACGGCGATCGTGCCCGTCTCCTCCTCTCAGGATGCCAAGCCCGATGATGTCAGGCTGGATCTCGATGCGGCGCTCGATGAGCTGAAGCAGTCCCGCGAGAGCCTCGGCAACGCCGATGTCGTCGAGCGGCGAACGCTCATCGCGGGTGGGCTCTTTCTGGTGATTTTTGCCCTGGTTGTGCTGCTTGCCGTGATCCAGCTTCTGCAACTGCGGAAGTGGAATCAGCGATCGCAAGAGTCGATTGCACGGGTCGAAGCCATGGCGGCACAGTTGAGGCCCCTTCAGGATGCGCAGCAAGAGGTCAAGCAGGCTTTACCGCAGTGGCTTCAGGATGTAGGCGAACAGCCTCTGGGTTTTCAAGAAGAGGGTCCACAGTTTCCTCCGAAGGCGCTCAACGTTCTCGAGGATATCGACCATCTTGCCTATATCGGCAACGCCCGGTTGTCCTTCGGGCGGCTTTCGTCGCAGTCTGAGGCTGCGGTTTATCTCAATGGCTTGCTGCTTTCCGCGGTCGCTTGTCTCGCGCGCTCCGAGCTATGGGCGGCGTTCGCCCGGCTCGATCGGTTCTTCGAGTTGGTCAAGCAACATCCTGAATCGGTAGATCGCCATCGCGTTGCTCAGGCTTATTCCTATCGTGCGTTGACCGCCTATCAAGTGCTGGATAGCCAGGACGCGCAGCCGTCATGGCTGCGTAAATCGGAGCGTGCGCAAACCGAAGCCATGGCCAAGCAAGCCTTCGCTGATCTTCAAGAGGCGAGCCGCCTCGATCCGGACTGGCGGCATACAACCTACGTCGAAGCTTTGCTGTGCAGCCGCTTCTATGTCCCCGAGGAGACCTCCGAGTCGAGCTCGCGCGGCGAGCTCTTTGTCCGCGGTCTGCGTCGCGCCATCGCTCTTTACAAAGGCCTGATCGAGGAGAAAAGTTATCGTGGTCCGTCGCGTCATAACCTGGCGCGCTGTCTCAAGCGCATTGCCGAACTGACAGGGGATAAAAGCGACTTTTCCGATTTTGGCTACACCCTGAGCTCGTTTCCGACCGACGAGGAATTGGCCGATGAGGCTTTGGCGGCGCGCCAGCCTTCTTCTCAGGATCGTTTCTTGTGGCAATGGATGCTGGGCGACCCGGAATTGTTCCGCTCCGTGGAGCGCCTGAATCTGGTCGAATACCGCTCCTTCTGGATCCGATTGCTCGACAATAAGGTGCACCTGAGAAACTGGAGAGCCGACCTGGCCGAGCTGGGGCAGAGAGATCCAATCATGCGTGAATGGGGCGTGCAGCTCTTG
Source organism: uncultured Acidobacteriaceae bacterium (assembly GCA_963746665.1). Taxonomy (GTDB): domain Bacteria; phylum Acidobacteriota; class Terriglobia; order Terriglobales; family Acidobacteriaceae; genus PALSA-350. Next base: position 443,063 of record CAVVBW010000006.1, read on the forward strand.
CACGTCGAGTTGCCCATCTCCTTGGCAAATCCGATTACCCGGCGGCAGGATCGGTTTGATACCCCGTCCTCCGGCACCTGAGAAGTCCGCCACGTGGGAGTTTTTTGAGATATGTTTTCATTCGAATGACTTACACGGCTCTCTGACAGAGTGAGAGAGTTCTGCCCGCGAGCGCTCGAAGACAGAGCAGCGTCGCATACCGTAACAATCTGATGAACCCGTCCAAACTTGGCGCTGACAAGCCTATTTTTTCTTCGTATCATCTAGCTGTAGCCGTTTTGATGATAGGCCACGAAGGAGATGCCCCCCCGATGAGCAGCAAAGGCTTGGTAGCCCCAAAAACTTCGACGAAGCGCAAGACCACAACCAAAAATCCACCACCACCGCCCTCGTATCAGGAGATTGCGAAGCTTGCCCAACGATACTGGGATGATCGCGGCCGGCCGGAGGGTTCCCCTGAGCAGGATTGGCTCCGCGCCGAAAAGGACCTGATGAACCAGGCTTCCTAGGAGCCTGATGCACTCGTGAGTATTCGCTCCCGTCGCTGCCGTCCTGGAAGTTAAGAACGGGCTCTAAAGCCTCATGCGCTCCGGAGGTGCCGGCCACACGGGCACACGTCCCTCGCGCAGTTTCACCGCGAAGTCCTGCGCGGACGGCGGGACGCGGCTTCGCCGCCAAAACCCAAATAAGTATAGGGGTGAATTGCATCTGAGCCCTGGGATTTGCCATTCAGGCAGGCGCCGCTTCGCGGCCATTCGTGGTTGCTGACTCGCCGGAGGGTGAATTGCGGAGCGAGCGCTGGCAAGGCGCGAGCAGAGCGAGAGGGCAAAGCGCTTAAGCGCGGGCCCTGCAATAAGAAGTAAAGGGTGAATTGCGGAGCGAGCCCTGGGAAGGGGCGAGCAAAGCAAGAGGGCGAGAGCGGTTTCAACGCGAAGCCCTGCAATAAGTCGGGCCCCGCCCTCCTCTCCCACGGATGTTTAAACTTTCGTGACGTTGAATCCCTCCGAAGCGCGGCATACCGTGAATGGGAAAGATAGCGGTTCCCCCCCGCCGGCTCTCCCCATTTCACTTCTTCGTTCTGCTTTCTGCGCTTAGCAAATATGCGGACTGAACTGTTAGACCTTCTGATCCTTGGTCTTCTCGTTGTCCTATTTGGATCCATCTACTGCAAGCGGGCGAGTGGCCGCATGCGGTTGTGGGTCGTCGGATGGGTCCTCATTCTGCTGCATGTTGCGGCACTCTTGCCGCATCCTGCATCCTTCTTCCGGCAGAGTTTGTGCGCCAGCCTTAGCATCAGCGCCCTGATTTTGTCCGGCATATGCTTTCTGCTCTCCGCCTCGCCCGTTGCTGAAGATCTTTGGGGCTGTACGCTGGTCTCCTCATTCATCGGCATACCCGCGCTCTTCTATACCAACTATGTTCTCTTCAATGGCCCTCGCGAGTGGCCGCTTTATCTGGCCGCCTCGGTGTGCGCGGCGGGAGGCACGGTTCTCGGGTGGGGCTTCTATCGCCACCGCAGCAAGATTTTGCCGACGATCATGCTGACCTTTGCCGGCGGCGAGTTCTGGGCTTTTTACGCGATTGCGCACCATCGCTCGAAAGATGGAATCTCGGCGATTCTTGCCGAGATCTTCTTGACCTTTGCCGCGCTCTACTGGTTCGACTTTCGCCGCTTCTCGGCGGGCGTGCTGACGAGCGTCATTGGCCTGGTTGCGTGGGCCTCGGTTTTCCCCGTTTCCCTGCTCTGCGAGTACTTCATCCCATCGGCCGCGATTCCGGCCGCTTTATGGAATGTACCCACATATTTCGTCGCCTTCGGCATGGTTCTCACGCTCCTCGAAGATGAGATCCTTGCCGCCGGCAAGGCAAGCGAGCACTATCGCCTGCTGTTTGTCGCCAACCCGCATCCGATGTGGATTTACGATCCGGAGACGCTGGCTTTTCTGAGAGTCAACGACGCTGCGGTCCGGCACTATGGCTATTCGCGGCAGGAGTTCCTGTCGATGACGCTGCGCGACCTTCGCCCCGCTGAGGACACGGACGCGATTCTCAAGGAGACCGGGAGGTCGGCGCCATTCACACTCGCCGGCCCGTGGATCCATCGGAAAAAAGATGGCTCTGAGATTCAGGTCGACATGGCGGCGCACGTCATCGACTTTCAAGGCCGCGCGTGTCGCTTCGTTCTGGTGCAGGATGTGACGGAACGCCAGCGTCTTCACCAGCAGCTTGTTCATCAAGCGCAACACGACACGCTTACCGGGCTGCCCAATCGGCTCCTGCTCGAAGATCGCATGCTGCAGACCTTCGCGCGCGCGGCGCGCCACAATCATCGCGCGGCGGTTCTCTGCATCGATCTCGATCGCTTCAAAGCGGTCAACGACACATTTGGCCATGCCGCCGGGGATCTCTGCCTGCAGCAGGTCGCGGCGCGGATCTCCACCCGGTTGCGCGCTGTGGACACAGTGGCCCGCACTGGCGGCGAAGAGTTCATCATCGTTTTGGGAGAGTTGGGCTGTCCGGAAGATGCCGAACGTGTGGCTTCTGATTTGCTCGAAAGCATTCGTCAGCCGATACAAGCAGGCGAGCAGGTGTTCCGGGTCTCCGCGTCGATGGGGATTGCGATCTATCCCGACGATGGGACCGATTGCACGGAACTATGGCGGCAGGCCGATGCTGCGATGTATTGCGCGAAGCAAGGCGGCGGGAGCCGGTTTGCCGCCGTCTCGCGGGAGATCGTCGGCACTTCCGCTAACGAAACTCAGGAGCTGGCGATCTACATGCGCCGCATGCTTGAGGAAGGTGGATTTGAGCTCCATTACCAGCCGCAATACTCGATGGCTGGACACATCTGCGGGATCGAAGCGCTGCTAAGGCTCAACCACCCGCGCCTCGGGGCGATTTCCCCCCACCGCTTTATTCCGATCGCTGAAGAAACCGGCCTCATCGTTCCTTTGGGCAACTGGGTGCTCGAAGAGGTTTGCCGCCAGAGCCGGGCGTGGAGGCTCGAAGGTCTTACCTCCATGCGCATCTCTTTCAATGTTTCTTCGGCGCAGTTCGTGGCCTCGGACTTTGCCGCTCAGGTGATCCGTGCGCTTGCGCACTATGAAATGGATCCACTCATGCTTGAACTTGAGATCAGCGAAGCCGCCCTCATGCTCGATCTCCCTGAGGTCTCCAGCCAGATGCAGACCCTCGCCGCCGCGGGAGTGCACTTTTCCGTCGATGATTTCGGGACGGCCTATTCCTCCGTGAGCCATCTCCACGAATTGCCGGTCAGCACGCTCAAAATCGATTGTTCTTTTGTCGAGCGGATCTCCGCGTCGAACGGAACCTACTCGATTGTTCAGGCAATCATCGCGCTCGGCCACAGTCTCGGCTTACAAGTCGTCGCCGAAGGCGTCGAGCGCGGCGATCAACTGGAGTGTCTGCGCTCGCTCGGTTGCAACCTTCTCCAAGGCTATCTCTTTGCCCCGCCGATGCCTGCCTCACGCATCCCGCGGCACATGGCGCCTGCTCACCCCATCGCTTATCGATCGCGCGAGGCAAAGCGGCCGCAGCCGGCGGTGGTTCTTCCCCATCGGATCCCGTCGGCCGGATGAGCTTGTTGAAACGTCTTGGTCAAAATTGACTTGTAACTTCGCTGGCGCGAACCAACTCACTCATTGCCAGAGGATGAAACATGACCAGGGTAATGGTTTCGACCGTAAGTTACTGACGGCCCAAACAGGCGAATGGAGTTTCACAATGGGCATTGAGGTAATGCATAGCAAGTGCTATGTAACTGCGGAAGCGCGCTCGATAGAGTGAAGCAACGTTACAAGGGCTGACGCATGGTTCCTCGCATCTTATTGATCGACGACGAAGCGGATATCCGCGAAGTTACCACGCTTACCCTGGAAACAGTGGCCGGCTGGCAGGTCATCTCCGCGCCCTGTGGAGCCCAAGGTATTCAGCGTGCTTCGCTCGAGCAGCCCGACGCCATCTTGCTTGACGTCATGATGCCTGACATTGATGGCCCAACCACCTTTCACATCCTCAAGCAGAATGGCAACACGGCTCACATCCCCGTGGTCTTGCTCACCGCCAAGGTGCAGGGACTCGACAGGCGCAAGCTTGAGGCTTTGGGGGCCGTTGCGATTTTATCCAAGCCCTTCGATCCACTCACCCTCGCCGATCAGATTTCGGCTGTGCTAGGGTGGCAGTCGGATTCGATAGCCAAGACCTGCCTAGCCAAGACGTGCCCCTCGGGCGGCGAGCGGCTGATCCGGAATTAACTCCCGGCATTGACTCCCGGAATTGACTCACCGGCCACCTCGTTCCTTCGCTCTCGGGATAATCCCCTCCCGTCGTGACCTTGCCACAAGTGAATAGACCCTCTTAGTTGGTGCTCGGACTTGTGATGGGACGCGGCTTCACGGCCAGAAACACGGGCGCGACAGGATTTTCGTTCGCGTCGATAAGTCCCGGGTTGATCTGGAGGGTATCCGTAAGTGTGGTCGTATTGATTAGGTGGAGTTGGTTGTCGCCCGTGGTGCTCACAATGATGAGAGAGTTGTCCGGCGAGAAGACGCCGGAGATAGGAGCGATCGCGTTGCCGGCGAGCGAGACGCTCGCGATGGTACCGATGTTTCCCGCCTGTGCCGCAGGCTTGTATACGGGAAGTAGCGCGCCGCCCGCCGGAGTGGCGGTGGCATTGCTCGAGTAGGTGATGAAAGCCTCCGAGGAGTTCGTCGAGGCTACCACCTGGTCGATGTTCGCAATCCCGTATGCCGCGAGCGAAATCGGGGCCGGGAAGGTAGGGGCCGGAGTGAAAGTATTACCCGCGGTTTGTTGCACGCCCGCGGAAGTGGCCGCCGTGGGACATGCATTGATGGGCACATTCACGGAGATGTCGGTAAGCGTCGGCGGATTCGCCGTTGCCCCGATGATGTGCTTGCCATCCGTTGTTGCGGCGATGTGGTCGGAGGTTGCCGCCACGACGGCTGCTTCGGGATAATTCACGACTGGCGTGACCGTGGTCTGCGGGCAAACGCTATAGGCCGAGGTCGACGTGCCGCTCAGAAATACCGCGGCGCTGGGCACGGTTGCGGCGAGATCGGGCGAGCAAAAGGTGTTGTATTCGTTGTTTGGATTCGTGGGAGTGTTGGGGGGATACACGGTGGAATTGTTGGGCAGGCTACTCGAGTTGTTTACCGGGCAGATTCCCGTGGTTGGGGCGCCCTGACCGGAGGGCAGACTTTCGGTCGACCAGCCCGTATAGGTGTTGTAGATATAGAGCACATTCTGTCCAACGATGTAGACTGTCTGTCCATCCGGCGTGAAGACGGCGTGTTGCCCGATCCCGGCGATCGAAGTAACGCTTCCGGCAGTGGCAGAGGTGGGGCCAGAGGTGGTGGTAGAGCTGGTAGGCAGCGTGTAAAGATAAATCACCCCGCGAAGCTGATCGTTGACCACCACCTGGGTATTGTTGGGTGAAACCGCCAACACAACGCCGGGAACCGCAGGCACTTGGGAGGCAAGCGTGTCGTTCGCGGCGCTATAGATCATCAACTCGTAGTAGCTTCCAAAATAGAGATTGTTTCCGCCCTGATCCATGACCATGGAATTCGGCGTGTAGGGAAGCTTGATGCGTGTGCCCGCGGTGCCCGTCGAGAGGTCGATGGGTACGAAGTAGGGCGAGTTGGGACTGGCCAACCAGACGAGCGTGCTGTTCTGGCCCGGTGACGACACTTGGACGGAGTTGCTGATCACCGGCGCCCCGGTGCCTAGCGTTCCGATGACATTGATAGGCGCGGGATTGCACGTGGGGGGCTCGCAAAGAGCGGTAATCGTGGAGCTCGAAGGAAAGCTCGAGGTGACGGACCCGGTGGAGCTGACCGCGATGCTGCCTGGATTGGTGGAGACGTACGTGAGATCGAGCCCGTTGATGACGACGCCGTTCGTGTCGGTCACGGTCGCGGTCAATGGTTGGGGGTTATTGGGCGTGAGGGTGCCCGTCGTAAGGCCGGTGGACGTGAGGCTGAGCGCGATGCTTTGCGCCGGGCAGGTGTAGAACTCGCCCGACGTGCTGCCCGTATTCGAGAGCGACCCATAGATGAGAGTGGAGCCTGGCAGCTGTGCCGTGGCCACGCCGGTCTGGTTGATCGTTACGATGTTGTTGGTGGGCGCGGTGTAGGTAAGATGGCCGACTACGTTATTGCAATCTGTTGGCCCGTATACCGGTCCCGACGCGGTTTGAGTAAAGTTCGGGCTACATAGCAAGAGTGGCTGGCCGGCAGGAACCTCCGGGACATTCGGATTGGTGGGACTGGCTGGGCTCGGGCATGGGCCTGCATTAAGTCCTGTCGAGGTGCAATACGCGGTGGCGTCCAACTGCGTGGTTTGACCCTGTGAGAGACAGGCAGGGACCTGTTGTCCGCTAGTCGGATTTGTCACCAACGGGCCGCCCACGTTGAGAGTGGTGATCGGCGGGTGGGAGTAGACGGCGACCTGATTGCTCGAGAAACCGCCGGCTTGCGCCGTCAAGTAGGCAACGCCTGGCTTCGATGTCGGCAGGCAGGTCGTATAGGCCGCCACGGCCGGAGTGGTCAGATTCCATGTCCCCCCGCAGACTTGGCCGGTGGGGGAAACATCGGCGATCGTACGGTCGGTAGTGCCATAGGTATAGGTCGAGACTGTTGCCGAGGTTCCCTTGCAGGTAAGAGCGCTTGGTGTCCCTAGCTGTGCAATCTGACCGTAGGCGACGGAGATGCCTGTGATTTGCGGCCCTAGGGTAATCGAGACTGGCTGCGTCGTGGTGTAGCTGTAGCCGGCGCCATTGCAGAAATCCTGATTTTTGTTGGCGCAGCCCTGAATAGAAAGACCAATGGGAGCGGTGAGCAAAACCAAAACAAGAAGCGTCAAATACCGCTGCATGAAACCTCCCCGCCGGAGAATTCCAGATCTCGGCGGTCGATGACTACCAAACACTGAGTTTAGAGGGGAGAGGGCCAAGTAGCAACAATGCAAACAAGCCGCCACTGCCCCCCGTTATGTGTCCGCTGGCATGTATTGCTCAAACCACGCGAAGGCGCGCTCGAGCACATCGCGCTGGTGCTCGGGTGAGACGAAGCGGTGGCCCTCGTTCGGGTAAACGACCAGGCGGGTAGGGACATGTTGGGCGCGCAAGGCGTGCCAGAACTCGAACGACTGAGGCGCGGGGCATTCGCCATCGCGGTCCCCGACCACGATCAGCGTAGGGGTCTTCGCATGGCTGATGAAGTCGATGGCCGAGCTTTTCGCGTAGACGCCTGGGTCATCGTAGACCGAGGCGCCAAAGAACGGGAGCATCCACTGGTCGATCGAGTTTTCCCCATAGTAGCTCTGCCAATCGGAGATCCCGGCGCCGGCCACGGCTGCCCGGAAGCGCTGCGTCTGGGTAATGGCGAACATCGTCATGAATCCGCCGTAGCTCCAGCCGGTCAGACCGATGCGGTGCTGGTCGATTGGAAACCTGGCGCTCACCGCGTCTACCCCGGCGAGAATATCGCGCAGGTCCCCGTAGCCGAAGTCCTTGCGGTCGGCCTCTGTAAAAGCTTCTCCCTGACCATAGCTGCCGCGCGGATTGGGCATGAGAACAAAGTAGCCCAGCGCGGAGAAGACGATAGGGTTGTATCCCAGCCCGGGCCAGCGAGGCCGGACGGTGCTCGAGGGGCCGCCGTGAACGCTTACGATCATGGGATACTTCTGCGCCGGATCGTAGTTCGTCGGGTAGAGGAGCCAGCCTTGCACGTGGAAGTTGTCCTCGGTCCACTCGATCGACTCGGCCTTGCCCCACCCGGGCTTGAGCGCGGCGTTGAGGTGCGTGATCTGGCGCAGGCCGGTGCCTGATTGCCCATCCTTGGCGAGAGGTCCTGCCCAAACCTCGGGCGGGCTGTCGAAGGAGCTCTCTATCAAGGCGGCTTCGCCGTCGTTGGCAAAGGAGATGCTCTGCTCGAGGAGCCCGGCTCCAATCGTCGCGGGCACGAGAAAGCGGCTCTCCATGCTCGCGCCGGCCTTCCCAGGCTGCACCTCCCCATAGCCGCTCGAGCCGCCGGAGACGTAGGAGAAGCCTAGACGCTCAGCATCCGCCCAGTGGATCCATGCAACCGAAATCTTCGCCATGGCGCCCGTTGAAAGCAGATGCGGATCGCCTCCAGTCGAAGGCACGGTATAGATGTCGCCGCCTGTCGAGCCCTGGTCGCTCATCAGTCCGCCAATAAAGGCGATGGTCTTGCCGTCCGGCGACCAGCGGGGAACCGCGATCTGCATTCCCTCGAGCGGGCCATGGGCGGGAGCGCCTGGGTGTGGATTGGGGTCAAAAATCGCGTGGGGCTTTGCCTGAGAGAGCGGTTGGGTGTAAAGCTTGGCCACCCACCAATTGTTTTCACCGGGAGGCGGAGCCGCGACGTAGACGAGTTGCCGTGAATCCGGAGCCCAGTCGAATTCGTAGATGTGCAGACTGCTCGGGGTAATCTGGCGGACTTCGCCGGTGGCCGCATCGGCCGTGGCGATGCGCTGGACTTCAAAGCCTTCCTCTCCAATGACCCCGGAAGCGGGCTTCATGGCATCGAGCGCCCCGGCGCGTCGCGTCGCGCCCTCCACATAAAGAAAGCCGATCTGCTTGCCGTCCGGCGAGAAAGCGAGATTGCTCACCTCGCCGTGCAAGTGTGTCATCTGGCGGGGAACGGAGATACGGATGGGGTCGTCGGCGATGGCTGCGAGATAGATGTCGAATTGCACGCCACCCCCACAATCGGAGGTGAAGGCGAGCTCTTTTGAGTCCGGCGACCAGGAGAGGTTGTTTTCGACGCAGTTGGAGTCGTTCGTGAGTCGATGCGCGGTTGCCGGGGCGGAGGTGGAGGCCACCTCGATCGCGGCTCCGTTGTCGTCCCCGGTCACCCAGGCAATCTTGCGGCCATCGGGCGAGAGCGCTGTCTCGAAGATCGCGTGAGCCCCTTCGAGCCGCGAGAGGACCCCGTCCATCCGCGCATTGGAGGGAGCCGCGCTCTGTGCAAAGAGGGCAGCCGCGCACAAAAACGTGAGCCCCGCCGCCACGGCGGGCCGGAACGCGGGAGCGCGCAGTCCTATGTGAAGCTTGGCGAGCATGAGGTCAACCTTTCCCCAATGCTATAAAATACGCGGTGAAGATGTCCGCGAAAACACACCACGTCTTTGAAGTCACCTGTCCCGAGTGCGGTGCCTTGCTGAAGATCGATCCTGAGACCCGGGCCATTCTCTCGCACACTCCCGCGCCCCGCAAGCGCACATTTGAAGATTTCGAGACTGCTGCCCGCGCCATGCGTGAGCAGGAGGAGCGCAAAGAGAGCATCTTTCGCCAGTCGGTCGACGCGGAAAAGAACAAGCAGCAACTCCTCGACAAGAGGTTTGAAGAGGCCTTGCGCAAGGCCAAAGAGTCGCCGGATGAGGGCAAGCCGTTGCGCGACTTCGATCTCGATTGACTAGACTGCATCCCAGAATAACGGAGAGTGAAGAAACCTATGCCGATCGCAGAAATTCCGAAGCAAGTTACGTCGAGCGCCGAAGTCGCTCTCGAAGCCGTGAAAGACTGGGCTGGCAACCTCAACGCGCAGGACCGCCGCTGGATACGGATGGTGGGGGCGGGCTCCCTCTTTACCAGTGCCGTGCTTCTGGTCAGCGGCAGACGCAAGGCGGCGCTTACCGTCGCCACGGTGGGAACCGTGTTGGTCTTGCTCGAAGAGCCAAAGAGCCTCGCCACCGCCTGGGCCGCTCTGCCGTCCTGTATCCAGGCAGGCGAACGCTTCCTCGGCCGTTTGGAAGGCTTTGTCGAGCAGGTTGCGGCCCAGGGGCACAGGGTTCGCGGCTTCGTCGATCGCGCCCAGCGCTAATGCCCCGCTGGAATGGCCGCATCCTGACAACCCTGAGCGGAGTCGAAGGGGAGGAAGGATCCCTGTATTTGACGCTACTTTGGTGGACAAGCCGGCTGCCTTGCCCAGAGCATCGCGAGCGAAAACCACGTCTGCCTGGATGGCAAATCCTTTCCGTTCAACACCGCGGACGCTCGGGGCGCTGAGCAACCACGAATGGCGCGAAGCGCGTCTGCCTGGATGGCAAATCCTGGATGGCAAATCCTAGTGCGTGCGCTCGACCAGATACCGTGCGACCACCTTCAGGCGATTCGCATGATCGCCATAGATGGCGAGTTGCTCAAAGGCTTCCCCGATAAGCCGCTCAGCGTCTTTCACGCTCTGCTCGATACCGAAGACGGCCGGCCATGTCGCTTTTTCACTCGCCAGATCCTTGCCTGCCGTTTTGCCCAATTGCGCCGAATTCTGCGTCACGTCGAGCACGTCGTCCACGATTTGGAAGGCCAATCCAGCCTTGCTGCCGAAGGCGTACAGCCGTTCAATATCCTCGTGAGCGCCGCGCGCGTAGATGCCGCCGCTGACCAGGCTGACGCGAATCAGCGCTCCGGTTTTGGCGCGATGGATGGCCTCGACCAGCTCCGCCGTGGGTTTGAGCTCTTCGCCTTCGAGGTCCCTGACCTGGCCGCCAATCATGCCCTCGACCGTGCCCGTGGCTTGGGCGATGCGGCGCACGATCTCTACAGTCTCCGCGGCGGGCGAGCGCAGCCTGCCGAGTGTCTCGTAGGCCTGCGTCTGCAGCGCGTCTCCAGCCAGAATGGCGATCGCTTCGCCATAGACCACGTGGCAGGTAGGCTTTCCCCGCCGCAAGTCGTCGTTGTCGAGCGCAGGAAGGTCGTCGTGGATCAGGGAATATGTGTGCAGCATCTCGAGCGCCGAGGCCAACTCCTCGATGCCGTCGGGAAACTGTCCGTTGCCGGCAATCATTCTGGCCGATTCCATGCACAGCACGGGACGGAGCCGCTTGCCGCCGGCAAAAACGCTGTGCCTCATGGCCCTGTGAATGGACACCGGTTCCTGATCCGCGCTCGGCAGTAGCCGGTCGAGTGTCCGATCGATGCACTCCGCGCCGGACTGCAAAATTTCCTGAACGATTCCCAGCATTTGCCTCCAACGTGTTTCCTAAATCTCGCTGTCATGATACCCGATGGCATGCCTAGCGCCGCCGCCTCCGGCGGCCTTCCTCCTCCTCCGCCGGTGGTCTTCAATGATAGTGGCGGCGAGCAGGGCGAGAGCAATCCCGGAGGCGGCGCGCCCAGCCCGGACATCCCCCGTCGTGCCCCACCGCACATCGATTTCGTTCACTCCCTCCGCCACCGGAATCGTCATCAATCCGTCATCGCGATGGGGACGATTGCCGGCGCTTTTCCCGTTCCGCGTCACCCGCCAGGCGGGATAGTCCATCAGCCGCAGCACGGCATACCCCGGCGCATCGCTTTCGATCCGGATCTCCCAGTGCTCGGCATTGTCTTCTTTTACCGTTGCTTTGGCGCCCAGGCCGGCGGAAGGCTCCGGCCGCCAGTTGGGATTCGCGGTTGGCGAGCCGCTCACGGCGTCATCTTCAGCCATCCTAAGCACGCGCACCATGGGCAGTCCTTGCTGGATTTGGGAGTTATCCACTCCGCTGGGCGTGTACTCGTCGGTGCCTTCGATGTGCGCCGCCGTAGGATCCCCGCGGAAGGCCGCGACCTGCGCCCGGACTGCATCCTCATCATCGCAAGTTTGGAAAAAGAGCAGCGCGGCGTAGACGATCAGCGCGGCGAAAACGGCGCTCGCCGCCGCGGTCCGCCGCCAGGTGGCGTTGTGCATCGCCCCGCTCTGCATAGCCCCGCTCTGCAAAGATTGGAGCGCCAAGGCGATCAGCATGCACCCCGCCACGCTCGCAACCATCAGCCAGCGCCAGGGAAATTGTATGAACCTCAGCCACGGCGCATGATTCCAGATGACCGCGCTCGCGGGGAACTGCAAAAAGAGAATCAGCGGGAGCAAGGCGGTGAGCAGCAGTTGCACGTGTGCCCGCGACCCAATCGCATGACAAGGATGCGCGGACGCGGACCAGCCGCCACCCTTGCCATGCCGCGATCGCTGCCGCGGCAATCTCCAGGCACACAATCCATGAGGCGATGCGGAGTACGTGATCGTGATAACTGTCTCCGGTGCGCATGAAGAGAAAGCTATCGGCCACGCGCATGCCCGGAGCCATTGACCTTTGAATCTCGACCCAACGTTGCTCATACAGTGCGGGCACGATGTAGAACGCGGCCAGGCCTAGTCCGAGCGCCATGCCGTCGGCGGCCCGCAGCGCCGGCCATGCCTTCCGTTCAATGAGCGTCATTCCCACAGCCAGCAGCGCGAGCAGGTAGCTCGCGATCACGGCGACCGGCGCGTCCGTCAGCCACACCGCCGCGACCGCCAGGGCGAGCGCGGCAACTGGGGAGTCTCGCTTGAGCGCATAGAGGACGATGAGCGGAATCCATACGCCGGCCAGCAGCTCAGCCAATGCCGAGCGTTGATAGATGACGAAGAGGGCGTAGGGATTCGCGGTATAGAGGCAGGCCGCGACGGTCGCCGCGCCTCGCCCAACCCACTGCTGCGCCAGCCGATACATGCTCCATCCCGAAGCCACGAGCGCCACCAGCACAAAGAGAATGGGCGCGGCGTTCCAGGAGCTCAGCCGGCCCAGCAGACCGCCGAGCATCCACGAAGCCGGCGGATAGAAGACCAGGCGCGGCTCGCCGGCGCCGTAGTTCGCTAAATGTATCCAATGCGGATACCAAATTCCGCTCTGCCAACTGCGCGCGGTTTCCATCCAGGAGAGCAGATGGAAGTCGAAGTCGTCCCCACAGCTATTGCCCCGGAACACCAGCACGGCGATCGAAACGAAGGCGGTGCCTACGATGGCGAGCGCGGGTTGAAAGGCCGTTGCCCGGTCTTGCCGGGTGTTCCCCTCTTCTGCCAATTCGTTCACGGCATCAGCCGCAGTGTATGTTTGGCTGCGGCGTTGACCTGAGGTGGAGTAAAGGGCAGGGCAAAGGTTCTGCCGCTCGACCAGTAAGGGAACTGGTCGCGATAGTAGGCGCTTACCGGGTCGCCCGATTCGCCCATAAAGATATTCTCGGTCGAGCCATCGACATCGTTCCAGTCCATGATGAAGCGCTGGCTGGGACCGAGATTGCCGCGCGTCTGATCCACCGTGGTCTCGTCGCCCGAGAGCGGGTGCGGGCCCGCGCTTGTCCATCCCCGGAAGAAGGGAAGCAGGCCATAGAGCGGATGTTCTATCAGCAAGACATGCCGGCTGCCATAGGTCCAGTTGGAGAGTAGCAGCGGTGCATGATCGTCGGCCATGCCCTTCTCAATCGCGGATGCGATCAGGTCGTCCCAGCTCCGGTAGCCGGGCGGAAGCCAGTCCGGAGAGAGGTTATCGACCATCTCTTCCTGGGCAAAGATTTTGTCCTGCCAGGTGTAGAGCTTCCAATCCTTGCCCAATTTGGGTTCGAGAACCAGCTGCCATAGCGCTCTTCTGCTGGAGGCGACGATTTCGGCCGCGACCGACCCTGTGCTGACAACTCCGTTCCAGGTGCGCAGCAGATCCGCCGCCTGGCGCAGCTTGGCGTCGGTTTTCGTGGCATGGTCGATTGCATAGGCAAAGCGCTGGGCGAGCTCCTGGTCTACCTCCGAGTAGGTGTCGGTTTCAAGCGCTCAGCATATCCGTGGGAGTCAGCTTCTCTTTTCCCGCCAGCCATTTCCATATCCGCTCGTTGCGATACGGTCCGGCCCAGTTGAGAGTGAGAGGGTAAGGGAATCCATCGGGCGTGATGCGCGAGTTCGCCGTGGCCAGGATGCCGTCCGCCGGATCGAGCACACTCGGCAGCTGCTCGAAAGGGACCCATCCCTGCCACTCGTGCGGGAGGTCCGCGGCCGTACCCGTTTCGACGATCGGGGTGGCGCTCAAGCCCGCCGGCCGCACTGGGAAGAGCCCCGCGGCCTGATAGCCGATGTGTCCTTGGTCGTCGGCGTAGACCACGTTCAACGTAGGCTCCCACCACCCGCTCAACGCGTTGCGGAAATCTTCCCAGTTGCTGGCCGCATCCAGTTCCTCGAGCCGCAAACCGCGAGCCGCCGGGTCGTACAGCGTCCAGCGCAAAGCCAGCATGCGCTGTTCATGCGGCAAGAGCGGAGTAATCACCGGACCGTGCTCCGTTCTTTCGAGATCGAACGTTACGTCCAGGCCGCCGCGCACGCGGATATGCTCGCTGACCCGCTCAGGTTCGCGCCATCCGTTGCCCGACCAATACTCGCCCTGGGCGTTGGTCTTTTCCACATAGATGTCCTGAACATCTCCATAGAGGGAGGTAAAGCCCCAGGCGATGTGCGCATTGTGCCCGGCGATGATCAGCGGAACTCCAGGAATGGTGACGCCGGCAACATGGAAGCTGCCCGCGTTGAGATCCTCTTCGTGCCAGACGTCCGGGATGCTGTGCTCGAGATGCATGTCGTTGGCGAGCAGCGGCTTTCCGCTGGCGGTGTGCGCGCCGCTGACAACCCATTCATTCGAACCTGGCCGGCAGAGAGGACAGTCCGTCAATCCCAGCAGCTTCCGCAGATGCAGAAGGTCTTCTCCGCTCGCCGCGGCGTTGGGCGGCTGGCCGATGGCGCCTCGCCTGCCCGGTCGATGGCTGAGGGTCCGGCAGAGCCTCGGGGACGTTCTGTTGGGGTGCGGTCAGGTCCGGCATCGATAGCGTTGGCGGATGATCCCTCCAGGTCGTCGATGGGTAAAGCTGCGCCACCAGATTCGCTTTCACTTTCGACGCGACCAGCTCGCGGTTGAGCTTGTCCGGGTAGAACGAGTCCAGCTGTTGCACCATGGCCAGCGCCGCCAGCCAGGAGTCGAGAGGTTGCCAGGGTTTTGGTTGGTAGTCGAGAAGCCGGAACTCCGCCGGCAGGCGCTGCCGCTGGCTGGCGATGAAGGCGTTGACGCCGCGCGCGTAATCTTCAAAATGCCGCTGCTGCTCTGCCGGCATGGTCGAGGTCAACCGCTCCGCTGTCGACCGCATCTCGAGCACCCGCTCGAGCTTGTCGTGCTCGACCATCCCGGGTCCCAGAATCTCGGCGAGCTCGCCCGAGGAAAACCGCCGCTCCATGTCCATTTGCCATAGGCGGTCCTGGGCCACCACAAAGCCTTGCGCCTCGATGAGGTCGTCGAGAGTGGCCGCTTCGATATGCGGTACGCCATGCTCGTCACGGCGCACAGTCACTGGAGCGGAGAGCCCGGGGAGCTGGACGTCGTCCATCGAGCGTGGGCAGTTGCTGCCCCATGGCGCGCCTCAGCCAAACTCCGCCGAGGATAGCGGCGGCCACCGCCACCACCACCAGGACGATAGCCAGCACGGCCGAAATACGCATCGCCCGCCAAGTCTTCTCTCCCATGCGCCATTGTCTCATCGCAAATCGGCTTGACTTGACACAGAGACGGCTCCCGGCAATCCTAGTCATTCCCCGAGTGTGGTTTCGGGTTCGGAACAAGCGTGTGAATTAGGGAGTAAAGGGTGAATTGCGGAGCGAGCCCTGGGAAGGGGCGAGCAAAGCAAGAGGGCGAAGCGCGACAGACTGCGGGAAAACGCGCCGAAGCAACAAGCGAGGCGCTAGATCTGTTTTCCCGTAGTCTGTTTAGCGCGGGCCCTACAATCACAAGGGGTGAGCGCTTGGATGTTCGCGTCTTCTATCACGACAAATGCTTCGATGGGGCCTGTTCGGCTTCGCTTTTCGCCCGCTTCCATCGCGAGTGCATCGACAGGGAAGCGCGCTATGGGTTTCATGGCCTCGTGCATCGCGCCGGCGCGCTTTTCCGGGAGAACGATTTTTCCGGCGACGAGAACGCGATTGTCGATTTCAAATATTCCTCTTCACCGCGCATCACCTGGTGGTTCGATCATCACCTCAGCGCGTTTCTCACGCCCGAGGATCGCGAGCGCTTTCTCCGCGGCCAGGCGGATGGGACCGGACGCGATCGCTTCTTCTACGATCCCGCCTATACCTCCTGCACCGGCTTCATCGCCCACATCGCCCAGACCTGCTTCGCCTTCAACGCCGCGCCTCTCGCCGAGCTCATTCGCTGGGCCGACATCGTCGATGGCGCGCTCTACGAAAGTCCTCAAGCCGCCGTCGCCATGGCCGAGCCGGCGATGAAGCTCACGCTCGCGATCGAGTCGACGCTCGATCCGGCATTTATTCCCCGGCTCATTCCGCTCTTGACCGCGATGAGCCTCGAGCAGATTTTGGCGGAGCCCTTTGTTCGCGATCTCCTCGGTCCGCTGCTCGAGCGGCATAGGGAATCGCTGGCCCTCATCGGCCAGCGCGCCGAGTTGCTCGAGGGCACCATCTACTTCGATATCACTGGCCATCCGCTCGAAGGCTACAACAAGTTCATTCCCTACTTCCTCCACCCTGAGGCGGTCTACAGCGTTGGCCTTAGCCGGTCGAGCTTCCGAACCAAGGTGGCTGTCGGCACGAATCCCTGGACACGGACGCCACCGGAGAAGCTGCTCAATCTGGCGTCGATTTGCGAGCGCTACGGCGGAGGAGGACATGCCCGCGTGGGCGCCATCTCCTTCCCTCCCGAGGAAGATGCCGCCGCTCGCGCCGCCGCCCACGAGATCGTTCGGGAGCTTCGCGCTCACAACCCCAAAAGCTGATGCTGCGCTGGCCCGTCTTAATTTTGGACTGGTTCGTCGCCGTGGCTTGGCTGCTGCGTGCCCTTGCATGGCGGCATCACCTCGAGCAGGTTCCCGATCTCGCTAAAAATAACGTCGCGGCAGAATCTCAGGCGCCGTCCGGGTTGGCAGTGAGGTTGAGCGTCATTGTGCCCGCCAGGAACGAAGCCGCGAAGGTCGCCGCCACTCTCCGCTCCCTGCTCGACTGCACGGGAGTCGATCTGGAGATCCTCGCCGTCGACGACCGCTCAACGGACGAGACCGGCGCCATCATGGATCGCATGGCGGTGAATCATCCACGGTTGCGTGTCCTGCACATCCGAGAGCTGCCCGCGGGCTGGCTGGGCAAAACCCATGCCATGGCCGCCGCCGCGCGGGAGGCCACTGGGCAGTGGCTGCTGTTTACTGACGGAGATGTTGTCTTCTCGCCCGAGACACTCATGAGGGGGCTCGGCTTTGCCGTTGCGAGCGAAGCCGACCACTTCGTTCTGATTCCGACGGTCTTGCTTGAGAGCTGGGGCGAAAAAATCATGGTTTCGCTGCTTCAGGTCATTGCCATCTGGGGGCCGCGGCCCTGGCGCATTCCCGATCCGCGAGCCCGCGACTCGATCGGTGTGGGCGCGTTCAACATGCTCCGGCGAGAAGCCTACGACGCCATCGGTGGATGGGAAGCGCTGCGGATGGAAGTGGTCGAAGACCTGGCCCTGGGTTCCCTGATCAAGAAAAAAGGCCTTCGCCAGCGGATTGCCCTGGGACGCGGTTTGGTAAGCGTGCGCTGGGTCGAGGGGGCATCCGGCTTGGTCGAAAACCTGGCGAAGAATCTCTTCGCCGTCTTCCGTTTTCGCGTCCGTATTTTGCTCGGCGCCGTGCTGCTCTTTGCCCTGTTCACGCTCTATCCCCTGGCCATGCTGGCGACGGGAGCGGCAGCGGCGAATTGGGCCGCCGGCGTCATGCTGATCGCGCTTTTCCTGGCCTATCGATGCCAGTCGAGATATCAGCCCTTCTCTGCCTGGGAGATGATCTGGTTCCCGGCCGCGAGCGCGCTGATGCTCTACATTTTTCTGCGCTCGATGTTCGTCGTGCTCTTGCGCGGAGGCGTGACTTGGCGGGGAACCTTCTATTCGCTGCGCGAGCTCCGCCAATTCCAACGCAGCCGGGACGCTGCTGAGCCCTGAGCCCTGTGTCCTGTGCCCTGTGATCCCTAATGGACTTCGGCCAGCTCCTCACGTGGTCCCGCGCCATAGCGTGCGGCCACGTACTCGTCCAGAATCTTCTGGAACTCGGCCACGATATGGTCACCGCGCAATGTCGTCACCAGCCGCCCGTCGACATAGACCGGAGCCTTTGGCTCTTCAAAGGTGCCGGGGAGAGAAATGCCGATATTCGCGTGCTTGGATTCGCCCGGTCCGTTGACCACGCAACCCATGACGGCCAACTTCAGCTCTTCCACTCCGGGATAGCGTTCCCGCCACGCCGGCATGCTGTCGCGCACATAGTCCTGGATCTGCTGCGCGAGCTCCTGAAAGAAAGTGCTCGTGGTCCGGCCGCAGCCTGGGCACGACGTGACCTGCGGGGTGAAGCTGCGGATGCCGAGAGACTGAAGAACCTGCTGGGCAACCTGCACCTCTTCGGTGCGATCGCCGTTCGGCTTGGGTGTGAGAGAGACGCGAATCGTGTCGCCGATTCCCCGCAAGAGCAGCGGGGCGAGGCCCGCGGTCGAAGCCACGATGCCCTTGATGCTCATGCCGGCTTCGGTGAGGCCCAGATGCAGCGGGTAGTCGGAGCGCGCGGCCAGCATCTCATAAACGTCGATCAGGTCGCGCACGCCGCTCACCTTGGCGCTCAAGATGATCTGGTCATGCCGCAATCCGTAGCGCTCGGCCGCCGCGGCGGAGTACATGGCGCTCGCGATCATCGCTTCCATCATCACGCTGCGCGCATCGAGCGGCTGAGCCCGCTGCCCGTTCTCATCCATCATGCGCGTCAGGAGCGACTGGTCGAGCGAGCCCCAGTTGACGCCGATCCGTACCGGCTTCCGGTTCTCGGCGGCGCACTCGACCATGGTGCGGAAATTGTCGTCGCCGTGGGCGCCGATTGAGGAATTGCCGGGGTTGATGCGGTATTTGGCCAGGGCCCGGGCGCACTCCGGATACTTCTTCAAGAGAACGTGGCCGTTGTAGTGGAAGTCGCCGATGATCGGGACCTGGATTCCCAACCTGTCCAGCCCCTCGACGATGTGGGGCACGGCTTTGGCGGCGGCATCATTGTTCACCGTCACCCGGACCAACTCCGATCCGGCTTTGGCCAGCGCGGCCACTTGTTCGACGGTGCCCGGCACGTCGGCCGTATCTGTATTCGTCATGGACTGGACGGCCACGGGATGGTCGGAGCCCACGAGCACATCGCCAACGCGGACGGTAACGGTCTTTCTCCGTTGAATTTCTGGCATAGGACCTCGCCTGCTATTTTACTAGGAGCGAGTCCTCAGCGAGTCCACAGCGAGTCCACGATGAGCGCAGCAGATAAGAGTAAGGTTCAACGCTGTTCTTGGGCGGAAAGCGACCCGCTTCTACGCGCGTATCACGATCAAGAGTGGGGTGTACCTGAACACGACAGCCGCGCCCTTTGGGAGCTTCTCATGTTGGAGGGGTTTCAGGCGGGACTGGCTTGGATCACCGTTCTCCGCAAGCGGGAAGCGTTTCGGGCGGCCTTCCGGCGGTTCGATCCTGCGAAGGTGGCTCGTTTCGGAGAAAAAGATATCGCACGTCTTCTCAAAGATCCGGGCATCATCCGCTCCCGCGCCAAGATCGAAGCGACAATCCGCGGCGCGCGTGTCTTCCTCGAAATGCGAGACGCCGGCGAGGATTTCTCATCGTTTGTTTGGAAGATGGCGGGAGGGAAGCCGATCCAGAATCATGGCCCTGTCCCCGCGCAAACTCCGCTCTCGGTTGAGATTTCCAAGGAGTTGAAGAAGAAGGGCTTCAAGTTCGTTGGCCCTGTCATCGTCTATGCGTGGATGCAGGCTACCGGCATTGTGAACGATCATGCGGAGAACTGCTTCCGCAGAAAAGCGAAACCGGCGCACGCTCCGTGATGGGAGTGCAACAAAGCGCGGGTGCCCCATCTTTGACGGTGCTGTTTCCGTCAAAGGTGGGAAACCACGAATCTCGATACATACCGCTAGCCTGCCTTCTGCGGCTTATCGGCAAGAATCAGCGGCGAAGGCGCGGGCACGTCGAGCGTCCGGATATTTTCAAATCCTTCGCTCTTGAGCCAGGAGCCGATCTCCTCAAACGAATATGTGTCTCCATCCGTTGTGTGCACCAGCATGTTGACGGCGAAAATCAGCGCCTGCGGAGGACCGGTGCGCTCGGCGTTGACGAGAAACTCCGCGATCGCGATCGTGCCTCCCGGCCGAAGAGCGGCGAAGACGCGTTTGAGCAAGGCCCGGCTATGCGCCAGGCCCTCACTGTGCAAAATGTGGCCTAGCAGAGCGACGGAATAGCCCGTGCCCAGCTCCGCCGTGCGCAGGTCTCCGGTCTGGAAGCGGAAGCGCTCCTCCAAGCCAAATCGTTCGGCAGTCCGCCGGGTGACGGCGAGCACCGGCTCAAAATCGACGGCAGTCACGCGGACGCGGGGCGATGCCTGCGCTTGCGCAATTCCCCAAACTCCCGACCCGGCGGCCAGATCCAGCACCTGAACCTCGTCGTTTAGGTTGCCTGCGGCGGAGCGCTCGCTCTCGAGCGCGCTCGCCAGCGCCTGCGCCGCAGGGTAGTTCATAGGGAAGAGGGAATCGACGAAGCCCTCGAAGAAGGCCGCTCCGTCTTCCGGGTTGTCCACTCTTCTCTTTGGCTTTCCTGACCGCGCGATCTCAGGCAGCGACAGCCAGTTGGGAATCATGTCGGATCGATAGTGTTCAA
This sequence comes from uncultured Acidobacteriaceae bacterium, assembly GCA_963746665.1. GTDB lineage: Bacteria > Acidobacteriota > Terriglobia > Terriglobales > Acidobacteriaceae > PALSA-350. Next base: position 463,616 of record CAVVBW010000006.1, read on the forward strand.
AAAGGCCGCCGTGGTATCCCGGTTTTCCCTTGACCAGAAAGGCTGCCGCATCCGGCGCCAGCTGGTAGCGGCCGTCTTTGTCTTTTGTCAGCAGCTCGAAACCTACCAGAGCTCCGGCGATGGCCGAAACGCCGCGCTCCGATGCGCCCGTTTCCTTGGCCAGATCTTTGGCGGTCATTGGTGAGCGATCCAAGGCATTGAAGATGCCATTCTCAACGGCTGCTTGAATCACCAGGGGCGGAGCGAATCCCCAGCCCATTCCAAGAATGCGCTGCGGCGTTGGTTGGGCAGGGGTAGGCGTAGACATTCGAATCTCCTCTGTTGTATCTATGCCCCCAGTGTATCCCTGTTCCGTGTATCTCTATTCCGCCGCCGGCTTGTGCGGCCGCGGCTTCTTGCCGTAGCGGGAGGCCGGCAGGATGCTGTTCCAGGGGACCGGAGAGGCGAGAATCATCGAAGTGTTGGTGGCCAGATACGGCATCATCAAGTCGATGACTTCTTCCATATGCGTGACGTCGCGAACCGCGATCTGCGCGATAAAGGATTCGGCGCCGGTCACCCGGTGGCATTCGAGAACCTCGGGCAGGTTGCGTACAAGCGCGGCGAATTTCTGCAGTTTGTCGCCGGCCACGGTGACCTTGACGAATGCTCGCACGGGAAGCCCCACCCTTGCCGGATCTACCAGCGTGCGGTATCCCAGAATCACGCGGCTCTCCTCGAGTCGCCGGACCCGCTCAATAACCGCGGGCGTCGACAGGCCAACGCGGCGGCCTAACTCCGCAAATGCGATGCGCGCGTTTGCTTGAAGCTCGGCTAGGATCTCGCAATCGATGTCATCGATCGACGCTCCCGCCGCCCCGCTCACCGTTCTCATGAAACGCCTCGCTACGAAGGCACTAAGGCTCTAGGGCCTCAACTCCTGAAATCATAAGGGACAAACACGCGTTGTCACAACTTCGTGATGTGGATTGTTCTGAATACCACACTTGCCTCAATCGCACCGAGCTAGGGACGATCGCGTAGACTAACGATGTTGTCTGCAGTTGCGACCCGTGGCCCCGTAGCTCAGCTGGATAGAGCAGCGGTTTCCTAAACCGGAGGTCGGCAGTTCGAATCTGCCCGGGGTCACCATAGAAGGGCGAACCGCTTTAGCGCGGGCCCTCCAATCTTGGGAAAAGGGTGAATTGTGGAGCGAGCCCTGGGAAGGGGCGAGCAGAGCAAGAGGGCGAGAGCACCGCGAAGCCCTGCAATTACCATAGAAGGGCAAAGCGCTTTAGCGCGGGCCCTCCAATCTTGGGAAAAGGGCGAATTGTGGAGCGAGCCCTGGGAAGGGGCGAGCAGAGCAAGAGGGCGAGAGCAGTAGTACCGCGAAGCCCTGCAATTACCATAGAAGGGCAAAGCGCTTTAGCGCGGGCCCTCCAATCTTGGGAAAAGGGTGAATTGTGGAGCGAGCCCTGGGAAGGGGCGAGCAGAGCAAGAGGGCGAGAGCAGTAGTACCGCGAAGCCCTGCAATTACCATAGAAGGGCAAAGCGCTTTAGCGCGGGCCCTCCAATCTTGGGAAAAGGGTGAATTGTGGAGCGAGCCCTGGGAAGGGGCGAGCAGAGCAAGAGGGCGAGAGCAGTAGTACCGCGAAGCCCTGCAATTTTGGTTGCGCTCGTTGCCCTGTTTTTGGTTCCATTGCCTTCCTTGCGCGCCGCTATCGTGCATGGAACCGTTACCGATCCGTTGGGCGCGCCCATCGCTCACGCCACTGTGGCGCTCTTGCGAAATGGAACGATCGTCACTAACGCTCTTACCCAGTCCGATGGAACCTATCAACTGACGACCAGCGCCGCCGGACACTTTTACGTGGTGGTTTCCGCCGCCAGCTTCAAGCAAATCGTTACCGAAGGCTTCTATGCTGGCGCGGCCGACGGCCACGAAGCCAACGTCGTTCTCGAGCCCGCCGTGGTGCACGAGGAGGTCGTCGTCTCGGCCACGGGCACGCCCACGCCGCAAGCGCAGGTGAGCGCGTCGACCACGGTTGTGCGCAATCCCGACTTCCGTAACCACATTGCCCTGGCCGACCCGCTCCGCCAGGTGCCCGGTGTCTTCATTGTTCAGGAGGGGCAATTCGGCGGCCTCGTTTCCGCCTTTGTTCGCGGCGGCAATTCCAGCGCCAATCAGATCAATCTGGACGGAGTCCCCATCGAAGACATCGGCGGCGTCTTCGATTTCAGCAACGTGGCCACGATGGGCCTCGAAAAGGTTGAGGTTTATCGCGGCCCCAATAGCGTGCTCTATGGTGCGGATGCCGCCGCTTCGGTGGTCAACCTGAGCACGCCCCGGGGTAGCACCTCATTTCCCTCGCTCTTCTATGAAGGAGACATCGGCAATTTTCACGCCTTTCGCAACCAGCTCGAGCTCGGCGGCACACACAACAGAATCGACTACTACGGCGGCTTCTCCGCCTTTCAAAGCGCCAACAGCATCCCCATGAACGAGTATCACGATTACACGGCGAGCGCGAACCTCGGCTTCGCCCTTTCCGCGGCAACTGGGATTCGGGTCAGCGCCCGCAACAGCGTCTCCGCCGTGGGCACGCCGGGAGCTTATTCGTTCTACGGCCTCCCGAACTCCGGCAAACAATCCGATCAGGACACGTACCTGGCAGCATCGATCGAGAACCAGACCACCCCTCTCTGGCATAACTTGGTTCGCTATGGGCTGGCGCGAAAACGGGAAGAGGACACCGCGTTTTATGCCGCCGGAATCCCTATCCCCACCACCGTCGACGGATACACATCCACCAACTATTACGGGTATGCGGAGAAGATTCAGGGTGCCAATGGCGACTCGGTCGCCGGCCAGGCGGTGCTGAACTTTCCCGGAACCTTTCCCAACACCTTTGAACTTGTCTCCAACCGGGACGACCTCTACTTCCAGAGCGACTACAGCTTTACGCCGCACATCACCGGCCTCATTGGGTTTCGCTTTATGGACGAGCGAGGCGCGGACAAGTCGGTGGCCTATGCCATCGATCAAACCCTCGAGCGCGCCAACTACGACTACACCGCGCAAGTTCAGGGCGACTTCCACAACCGGGTCTACTACACCCTGGGTGGAGGGGTTGAGAAGAATCAGCTCTACGGAACCGTGGGCACGCCGCGCATTGGAGTGGCCTACTATCCGGTTCGTCCGGGCAACGGCGTATTGCACGGAACGAAGATCAAGTTCAACTATTCGAACGGCTATCAGGAGCCCTCGCTCGAGGATCAATTCGGCTCTCTCTACACCTTCCTTCTCAGCCAGCCGGGAGGCGCGGCGGCGATTCAGCAGTTCCATGTGCCGCAAATCGGAGCGGAAGATCTGCGCGCCTACGATGGCGGCGCAGAACAAAGCTTTCTCAGCCAGCGCGGCGTAATCCGCGCGACCTATTTCCACAACCAGTTTCGCAATCAGGTCGAGGCTGTCCCTCCAACGGAGGTGCCTACTCTGCTACCGAATCTCGGGCCGGCCCAACAGGTGGCGCTCGAGAGCTTCTTGATGAACGGACCGGGTATCGCTCTGAACTCGCAGTCCTTTCGCGCGCAGGGAGCGGAGAGCGAGGTGGAATTCACTGTCCTGCACAACCTCTTTTTGCGCGGCGGCTACACTTATCTCGATGCGGTGGTGCAGCGTTCGTTTACTTCCGATGCGCTCTCACCCTCCTTCAACACCGGTCCGCCCGGCGGTCCGGCGCCGCCCTTCGCGAGCGTCCCCATAGGCGCCTTCGGTCCTCTGCGTGGGGCGAGGCCCTTTCGCCGGCCGCCGCACACCGGTTTCACCAGCGTGAGCTACGTCGGCAGGACCTGGTCGGCTGACCTCGCCGCGGCCTTCGCCAGCCGCAGCGACGATTCGACCTTTCTTGCCGGCTATGACTTCTGGGGAGGGAACTCACTGCTCTTGCCCAACCGCAACCTCGACTACGGCTATGCCAAGATTGACCTCGGCGGCAGCTATCAAGCGATGCCGTCGCTCGCCATCTATGCGCAAGTGAACAACCTGACGAGCAATCAGCATATCGGTCCCATCGGCTACCCCTCCTTCCCGCTGAACTTCCGCGTGGGGCTCCGTCTGGCGTTAGGGCGTGGAACCAGATAGGTCCTGCGCGGACGGCGGGACGCGGCTTCGCCGCCGTTCGTGGTTGCTGACTCGCCGGAGGGTGAATTGCGGAGCGAGCGCTGGGAAGGCGCGAGCAGAGCAAGAGGGCAAGGCGCTTTAGCGCGGCCCTCAAATATAGAGAGCCATGGTGTGAAACGGAAAGCGAAGGATGAATCGACGCCGTCATCCTGAGCCCGCAGGGCGAAGGATTTGCCATCCAGGCAGGCGCCACTTCGTGGCGGTTCGTGGTTGCTGACTCGCCGGAGAGCGCCGTCATCCCGAGCCCGCAGGGCGAAGGATCCCTGTATTTGTTTTGCACTGCGTGAGCCAATAGTTAATCCCCGACATCCCGCGCACCTACCAAAAAAGAGGGCCATCCGTGTGGATGGCCTCTCTGGCGCTTCGCAGGCAGCTTGCGCCTGGAAGCAAGCGTGGAATCCTAATACATGTCGCCCATACCGCCGCCGTGGCCGCCGGCCGCAGCAGCCTGCTTGGCTTCGGGGATCTCCGAGACCATCGCTTCGGTCGTCAGCATAAGGCCGGCGATCGAGGCTGCATTCTGCAAGGCCGTCCGCGTGACCTTGGTGGGGTCGATGACGCCGGCTTCGACCAGGTCCTCGTACTTATTGGTGCTCGCGTTGTAGCCGAAGTGCGGGTTCTTGTGATCGTAGATCTTCCCTACCACCACGGCTCCCTCTTCTCCGGCGTTGGCCACGATCTGGCGAAGGGGTTCCTCGAGAGCGCGGCGGACAATCCGGGCGCCGATCTTCTCGTCGCCTTGGAGAGTCTTGATCAGTTCGTCCACATCCGCGGCCGAACGAACCAGGGCCACGCCACCGCCCGGAACGATTCCTTCTTCGACCGCGGCGCGGGTGGCATGCATCGCATCCTCGACCCGAGCCTTCTTTTCCTTCATCTCGGTCTCTGTCGCGGCACCCACCTTGATGACGGCCACGCCGCCAACCAACTTGGCGAGGCGCTCTTGGAGCTTCTCGCGGTCGTAGTCGGACGTGGTCTTCTCGATCTGGTTGCGGATCTCCTTTACCCGGCCTTCGATGGTCTTGGAGTCGCCCTTACCCTCGATGATGGTGGTATTGTCCTTGTCGATGGTGACGCGCTTGGCGCGGCCGAGGTCTTCGACCTTCACGTTCTCGAGCTTGATCCCGAGATCTTCCGTGATGGCCTTGCCTCCGGTCAGCTTCGCGATGTCTTCGAGCATGGCCTTGCGGCGGTCGCCAAAGCCCGGAGCCTTGACCGCGGCCACGTTCAGAGTGCCGCGCAGCTTGTTGACGACCAGGGTCGCCAGAGCTTCGCCGTCAACATCCTCCGCGATGATCAAGAGCGGTTTGCCGTTGCGGGCAACCTGCTCGAGCAGCGGAAGCAGATCTTTCATCGAGCTGATCTTCTTCTCGTGGATCAGGATGTAGGGCTCCTCGAGCGATACCTCCATGCGGTCCGGATCCGTAACGAAGTACGGGCTAAGATAGCCGCGGTCGAACTGCATGCCTTCGACCACTTCAAGCTGAGTCTCGAGCGTCTTCGACTCTTCCACCGTGATCACGCCGTCTTTGCCGACCTTCTTCATGGCCTCGGCGATGATGTTGCCGATCGTCGGGTCGCTGTTGGCGGAGATGGTGCCCACCTGCGCGATCATCTCGCCGGTCACCGGCTTCGAAAACTTAGAGAGCGCTCCCCCGTGAACCACACCCTGATCGTCGCGAGTGCCCACGATCGCTTCCACGGCCTTGTCGATGCCGCGCTTGAGCGCCATCGGGTTGGCGCCGGCGGCGACCGTCTTGACACCCTCGCGATAGATCGCTTGGGCCAGCACCGTGGCCGTCGTCGTGCCGTCGCCGGCCACGTCCGAGGTCTTCGACGCCACTTCGCGCACCATTTGCGCGCCCATGTTCTCGAGCGCATCCTTGAGCTCGATCTCTTTCGCCACCGTCACACCGTCCTTGGTGATGGTGGGGGAACCGAACTTCTTCTCAATTACCACGTTGCGGCCCTTGGGCCCGAGCGTCACTTTAACCGCATCCGCCAGCGTGTTCACGCCGCGCAGAATCGCTTGACGCGAGTCTTCTCCGTGCAGAATCTGCTTTGCCATTTCAATTCTCCTCACAACAGGGGAGTCGATGCTCCCGGCTTGCGAATCTCTATCGCTCTAGGTTTTGGGCCGCTCCAGGTTTTGGGCCGACGGCCCGGTTGCCTGGACGGCAAGTACTACTTCTTCTTGAGAATGCCGAGTACTTCTTCCTCGCGCATGATGAGCAATTCTTCGCCATCGATCTTGATTTCGGTGCCGGAATACTTGCCGAAGAGAATGCGGTCCCCCGCCTTGACGTCGAGCGGAAAAACCTTGCCCTCATCATTCGATTTGCCCTTGCCTACCGAGATCACTTGCCCCTCCTGCGGCTTTTCCTTAGCCGTGTCGGGAATAATGATGCCACCACGAACCGATTCGGTCTCCTCGACCCGCTGCACCAGGATGCGGTCGTGAAGGGGAGTGAAGTTGGTCGCTACCGATGTTGCTGTTGCAGTCGTCATTGCGTTACCTCTCCTTGACGCGAGGGTTTACCCCGCGATAGTGATTACAAGCTTTGAATGAAGTAGGGCGGGACACCGACGATACCCAGTAAGCCTTAGCACTGTCGCCCTTCAACTGCTAACGATAGTGAGGATACTTCGCCTTGTCAAGGGGGAAAATCGAAGATATGAGCGCGAGACGCTCATATCTATGCACACGATTGTTAGCCGATCTTTAATTTCTGGGGGTGCTGGAATCAATTCACCCAGAATTTACTGCGGCAGGGTGGTCGAATCGGAAGGCGTCGCGCCGCTCGTTTTGCTTTCGGGGGCCGTCGTGCTCGTAGCGCCGGCGCTATCGCCAGGGCCAAAGGTGGAAGATTGGGGTCCCGGCCGCTTCAATTTGACGACAATCTCTTTGCTGTCGGTTTCGATTTTGTAGTCCTCACCGAAGGTCTCCCATCCGGTGGCGATCACCTGCAGCCGGAGCGTATCTCCGATCGGGATGACATCGACCTTGATCATGCCGTCCGGGTCGCTCTTCAGCTCGAGAGCCCCCTCGTCCTTGCCATTCCGGTAAGGATGCAGGATGACCGCGGCATTGGAAACGGGCTTTCCATTCGTCGAGCGAAGCACGGTAACTTTGATCGTCGCTGTCGGCGGTGGCGGGGTGTATTTGCGGCTGGGGGGAGCGCCTGCATGAGCCTGGAGGTTGAATCCGGTGAAAGCAAGACCGAGAGTTGCCGCAAAGAGAATCGCTCTCATCATCCGGTGGCGATACAGCATACGCATGCCCCCTAGTATAGATGGAATTTGCCATTCAGGCACACGCGGGATTGCCATCCAGGCGGCCGCCGCTTCGCGGCCATTCGTGGTCGCCGGCGCGCCAGAGGGTGAATTACGGAGCGAGCGCTGGGAAGACGCGAGCAGAGCAAGAGGACGAGAGCGGCTGTAACGCGAAGCCCTCTAATATTAGGAAAATATTAGGAAAAGGGTGAATTGCGGAGCGAGCCCTGGGAAGGGGCGAGCAGAGCAAGAGGGCAAAGCGCTTTAGCGCGGGCCCTGCAATATCAGGATCGGCGCCTGCCCGGATGGCAAATCCTAGCTCCGTTCGACTTCCTTCAGGCGGGCAGCCTTGCCACGCAGGCCGCGCAGGTAGAAGAGCTTCGAACGGCGAACCCGCGCCGACCGAACCTTCTCCACCTTATCGATCACCTTGGAGTTGAACGGGAAAATGCGCTCGACGCCCTGGCCGAAGCTCATTTTACGGACGGTGAAGCTGCCCTGGGGGCCATTTTTGAGTGCAATGACGATCCCTTCAAAGGCCTGCAGGCGTTCCTTCTCGCCCTCTTTGATCTTGACTTGCACGCGAACCGTGTCGCCAGGCAAAAACTTAGGGAGATCTGTGCGGCCGAGCTTCTCCGCTAGGCGCTGCATAATTGGATGAATAGACATGGTTCATTCCCGATCGTTGATTCAGAAGCTTTCCAACACTGAAGCCGGAACTTTCAGTCTACACGGAATCTTCCATTTCCGCGCGGCCAAGCTGCCGTTTGAGAACCTCTAAGATCCTTCTGTCCTCGGCGGTCAGCTCGGCGAAGCGAAGCAGCTCGGGACGATTACGCAAGGTTTTTTCAAGCGCCTTGGTCCGCCGCCACTTGCGGATTTCCTCATGGTTGCCGCCACTCAAAATCTCGGGAACCGCGACCCCGCGAAACTCCACAGGGCGCGTGTAGTGGGGATAGTCGAGCAGGCCGCCCGCCCCGTGCGTGGAGCGTGGCAGGGCGGCGGCGGCGCCTGTGAGCAATGCGTCGGGTAACCCGAAACTCTCAAACTCCGAAGATGCTTCGTTGCCTAACACGCCCGGCAAGAGACGCATCGTCGCGTCGATGATCACCGCCGCGCCCAGCTCCCCTCCGGAGAGAACATAATCCCCAATCGAAAGTTCGCGGTCGGCGATGAGCTCGCTGACGCGTTCGTCGACGCCCTCATAGCGCCCGCAGATCAGCACGACGTGTTCGATTTGCACCATTTCGCGGGCCATGCTTTGGGTGAATCGGCGGCCTTGCGGAGAAAGCAGGATCACCATCTGTCCCAAGGCGGCGCGCTCCGTGCGGGGAGCGATGCCAAGATGTTCGACGGCCTCAGCCAGCGGCTCCGGTTTGAGGATCATGCCCTCCCCTCCACCAAAAGGCCGGTCATCGACCGTGCGATGACGATCATGCGTAAACTCGCGAAGATCGTGGCGGCCGATCTCGAGCACGCCGGACTCGATGGCCCGCCGCACCATGCCGTACTCGAAAACGCCGGCGAAAAAATCCGGGAAGATAGACACAATATCGAAGCGCATGGTCTATTTTGTCATCCCGAGCGGCTTCACCGCGAAGCCCTGGAATATTAGGGAAGGGGTGAATTGCGGAGTGAGCCCTGGGAAGGGGCGAGCAGAGCAAGAGGGCGAGAGCGGCTTCACCGCGAAGCCCTGCAATTGATGAAAACCAGGCCTGCGGGAAGCTCCATCTCGACCCTTCCCAGAGTGAGATCCACCCTCTTGAGGTAAGCCTTGACAAAAGGAATGAGCACCTCGCCTGACGATGGCGTGCGCACCACCAGCATCGCCGGTGCTACGCCTTCGGGCAGAACATCCGTGATCTCGCCAGCGTCCTCCGCTTTGCCGTCGCGGAGATCGAAGACGTGCGCGCCGATCAGATCGCTCACGTAGACGGCATCCGCGGCAAGCGGCATGCGTTCTTCCCGAGGGATGACGACGGAGAAGCCGCGCAGCTCGTCGGCAGCGGAAATCGAGTCTACCCCGGCGAACTTGAGGACCACTCTCCCCTTGTGCAGCCAATGGGTTTCGACCACCGCTTCCCGAGTCTGTCGCTCGGATGCGCCCGCCGGGGGCTCGAGAAAGAGCTGCTTACGGCTGGTGAAGCTCTCTGGGAAGTCGGTGAGAATATCGGCCAAGACCTCGCCGCGGCGGCCTTGAGGCCGCACCACGCGAGCCAGCATTATCCAGTCCGGAGATGTCCGGCCGCGGATTGTCGAACCTTGACCCGCCGTAGCCATGTCCTTGGCAGAACTCTATTCGAGCGCAACCTGGACATCCTCTTCAAGAATGTCCAGCGTGTAGCGATGACGCAGCTTCATGCTCACTGCGCTTAGGATGGTGCGCATCGAGCGCGCTGTCCTGCCCTGTTTGCCGATCACCTTGCCCACGTCGGTGGGTGCGACCCGCAAGCGCAATACCGTGTTTTCATCCCGCGCCACAGCCTCGACTTCCACCCGGTCCGGATCATCTACGAGCGCTCTGGCGATCTCTATCACCAGTTGCTGCATATCGTCGTACTTCTTGTCGTCCGTCATGGAAACAACCCTCGGAAGAGATGCACAGCCGATACACGGAGTTGTTGTGCGATCGGCAAACAGCTCAAAAAGAATACGGGAGCCCGAGTTTGCCCGGGTCTCCATTTTGTATGTGGAGGAATTAGACCGTGTTTCTTCTCATGTGTCCAGAGGGAGCTTGCGTCAGATGGAAAAAAATGATTGGCTTTCGCCGCTCTCGGAACTTAGGCCGCGGCAGTTTGGCTCTGGGCGGCGGCAAGCAACTTCTCAACCCTGTCGGAGAGCTGTGCTCCCTGGCTTGTCCAATGGGCAATGCGGTCCCGCTTGAGGTCCACCGTCGCCGGCTTGGTGCGCGGGTTGTAAAGTCCTACAACCTCGATAGACCGGCCATTGCGGGCGCGGTCCTTCTCGATCACGACAACACGATAATAGGGCTGCTTGCGAGCGCCGAAGCGCGCTAGACGAATCATCAACACTGTGCTTGAGTTCCTTTCCAATTTTTAAAGGGCCGCGCTAAAGCGCTTTGCCCTCTTGTCGCGTCCCCATACGGTTCGACGCGGACAATAGCCACTCGGCTCGGATGAGACCAGCTTATCCAGGCCTAAGTATTCCTGATTCCAGGGCTTTGTGCAAGGTGCTGGCTGCACGGGCATACGCGGCTTCGCCGCCAAAACCGACGCCGTCATCCTGAGCCCGCAGGGCGAAGGATCCCTGTATTTCCTATAAGGGTGCAATATTGGCTGGAAGAGGGCTTTGCCGCAAAGCTGGGTGCCCCACTCCGTATCGGCGTGCCGTGGATATCTGCCCGCGTTCTTTGCGGGGAGATGTGGGACGAAAACAAAGAGGGCGAGAACGGTTTCACCGCGAAGCCCTGCAATATTAGGGAAAGCCTACGCGACTGCGTCCAGATAGCTTGGGAAGAGACTTGCCGAGTACTCCTGAATAAAGGCGGTCAGACTCACCAGCATCTCGCTGTAGGTCGCCGTTGCGCGGTGCGCATTGAGCGATGCTCCCTGCGAGGACGCCGACATTACGTGCTGCGCCAAGGCCAACATCACGCAGAGGCGAATTTGGAAGGCGTCGCTGCGCAGATTTTCCAGCATCTTTTGGTCGACCCCTTGGCCATGTTCGGCAGCATAGTCGGCGAGTTGCACCAGCACGGGAGCATTGTTGTACATCGCCATGAGTCCTTGACAGCCAGTGATGCGCTGCCAAATATCTTCCTTGGTGGCGAGGATCCCGCCCTTATAGAGATAATTCTCCGTGATCTCTTCAATACCCCAGTCGTTTCCTCGAAGCTGGCTCACGATCTCATACCAGCTCTTTCGGCGGCGTTTCATTTGTTGCCGGCGCCAGATCACGGCATAGGAGATGAGAAGGACAGCCACTGCTACTTGGGCAATAGGCAGGATCATAAGTTCTACTTCACCAGGGTCTGTACGATCGCGGCACGTGTATTTCGTGCCCGTCCAGATATTGTTACCAAAAATTCGCGCATCTGGGGAGTGAATTCTTGCCTCTCTACCCCTTTAGTTGTAAAGGCCCAGATGAAGAAGCCAAGCTCGATCAGATAGGCGGCGCCCTTCAGGTGAGAGGCCATCTCGGCTTGACCCGAGTGGCTCTGGATCAGGCTGGCCAGAAGGTCGATCGCGCTATAGAAGGAAAGGCCCGTCGCCAGTTGCAGCACTCGGTTCTTCCAACCGATTCCCAACACTTGGGCAAAAGCCGCGACGACGGCGAAGAGCAGCATCCGTAGGAGCCCTACGGTTAGATCGAGAGGAAACTTCACCTTCTCATAGATCCCGCTTGCGTGCACATCCACATGCCAAGCCAGCAACAACCCGCCGACCAGCGCGAGAACCGCCAGTGAGGCGAAGATCTTGAGAGCTTTGGATGGCAGAGAAGGCGAAACCGGCTTTAATACATGCCAGGCAATTTCGCAGAGAACTCCTAGCTCCAGCAGGTATTGCGGAGCCAGCAAGCCGAGAGCTGTCCACGACGCGGCCGCCCTGGAGAACTGGGCCGCGAGAATGCCGAGCACAATGTCGGATAAAACGTTGAAGGTGATATAGGCAGTGAAAACAGGAAAACTCCGGTACCTTCGGCGTACGAGCAGGACCCCAAGCAGAACAAACTCTGCCAGGCCCCCCAACAGGAAGACAACGGAATAGAATTTTTCCAAGTTCATACTGCACCTTTCCAGATGCAGCATAGCCTAGAGCAGGGGCTGTCGACTATATCACCCCTGCGCTATTACCTTTTCTCCGGTATGAAGCGGGCTACCAACCCCAGATATTGAGGAAGTAAGCCAGCGGGCTGGCATGCGCTGCGGCCGCCGCCAAGACCATGCCGGCAACTGTAAGTGTACGAAGAATAGTCATTTTCACGGGAAACCTCCTTGGAGCGCGAACTGCGCCAACCAGAGGTTACCTTGGAATGTGACGGTTCGCTACGACTTTCGTGTAATTACCAAACAGTATATGAGGCGCGGTCGGCCTGGAAGTGCCGTAGAAGTGGCCGTAAATCCTGGTCCTTCATAGGCCGTGGTCGAAAAACCGCAGGCACTCACCGTCTGTGAAAATCGTGTAAAGCCGCACCCTTGTGCCGTCTGGGAAAAGCAGGAACCCGGTGATGGGGCCACCTTCAGTCCGACCCTCAATCCCCTGGAACGCGAGCGCGCGCTCGAGACCGCCTGTCAGAGGTAGAGATTTTTATAACGGGTCTATGACTTCCGTACCCTAAAAAGAAAAATATCCACCTTTTGGGGGGTTCCGTTTGTTACCAGGTGTGGTTATGATTTCGACATGAACCCGGCCCTCTCCATGCCATCGGAACCATCTATTGAACTCCGGGCGGCGGTGCGTTTTCCTCTGCGCATCCCCATCTCGATCTCCACTGAGTTGGGAGAGAAGAGCGCCATGACCGTGAACATTTCGGCTATCGGCATTCTCTTCGAACTCGCGGAAACGCTGCCGGTAGGGAGTTCCGTTGGCTTCACGATTAAAATGCCAGCCGAAGCCATGGGCACGCAGACCGATGTGGTGGTGCACTGCACCGGCCGTGTGGTACGCTCAAACTCGGGAGAAAGTGGCTGGCACGTTGCTGCTGTGATTGACAAGTATTACTTTAGTCATTAAATCCATGGTCGCTGCCAAGCCTGATTTCCTAGATCCGCTTTCGACCGATGACGCGTTTGCTCCCGATCCGGGGGCGGACGGTGCCGCCATTCGGATTGTCCTCGCCGATTCCCAAGCGATCTACCGCGTCGGAATGCGCAAGATCTTTGCCCTTGAGGACGATATCCGTGTGATCGCGCAGGTCGATACCCTGACGGGATTGCACAGCGCGATTCAGCGCTTTCCTACCGACATTGTGTTGCTCGAAGGCAGCCTGATCTCAGGCACCACGGACGCTATTCCTGAATTGGTCCGCCGTGCGCCCCAGATCAAGATCATCGTTCAATCGGCGCACACAGAAGAGTCGAACACTGTAGAGCTCTATCGCAGAGGTGTTCGCGGTATTATCCCCCGTTCCATTTCTCCCGATCTGCTGGTTCGCTGTGTTCGCAAGATCGCCGCCGGCGAAACCTGGATCGATAACCAATCGGTGAACTGGGTCATCGAGGCTTACCGTTCCCAGGCCAGCGCCCTGACCAGTCCGCGAAGCCAACCGCGCCTTTCGCCCAAGGAACTGGCAATCATCACCTGCATCACGCAAGGCAAGCGCAACAAAGAGATTGCCTACCAGCTCGGCACCACCGAGCAGGTGATTAAAAACTATCTGCGCAAGGTCTATGACAAGCTCGGCGTCTCCGACCGCCTCGAGCTCGCGCTCTACTGCCTCCATCACCAGCTGCACAAGAAGGCTGGCGCCCCGGAAGCGATTCCCGTCAACAGCGGCAAACACTAGCGACCGCCGGGCCAACGGCCCCCAGCAGCAACCCGCCTGCCAGCCCCGCGAGCGCGCGAAGGCTTTGCTCACCCCTTCCTTCTTATGCAGGGCCCGAGCTATAGCGCTTCGTCCTTTTCGTATTCCGTTCAGTACCCCGGATTTCCGGCGCGCCAGCAGCCACGAATGGCGGCGAAGCCGCGTCCCGCCGTCCGCGCAGGACCTACTTTCCCCGGCGCGCGCGGGAAGGCCAAACAGCGGCGCGCTTCTCAAAAAATGCCTGCAGGCCTTCACGGAAATCGCCACTGTTACGTATTCGTTCATTCCATCGAACAGCCCGCGCCAAGTCGCGATCGAGCCGTTCCTTGGCGAAGCTATTCAGCAGCTCTTTGACCGCCCTCATCGAGTCTGGGCTGTTTACCAAAAGCGTTCTTCCTAGCGCGCGCACACGCGCCATCAGCTCTTCGGCGGGTACTAGCGCGGTTACCAGGCCAAAGGTCAGGGCTTCATCGGCGTCCAGGATGCGCCCGGAGAGAAGCAGATCTCTGGTACGCTTTTCCCCTATCAATGGCAGCAGAAAAATTGCGACGACAGCCGGGATAAAGCCGACTTTTACTTCGGTAAAGCCGAACTTTGCCTCGTGAACGGAGAGAGTAAAGTCACAGAGCGCGGCCAGCCCGGCTCCGCCGGCGATCGCGGGTCCATTCACCGCGGCGATCGTCGGTTTGGTGATCTCGTGCAGATGACGCATCAACCGCATGATCGACTCGGCGTCCGAGAGTTGCTCCTCCGGGCGCTGATCGTGCAGTGACCGGAGATGCTCGAGGTCCATCCCGGAGCAGAAGGCGGTTCCGGCGCCCGTGAGAACGACCACCCCGCAGGAGCAGTGAGCCGATGCGTCCAGGGCCTGCGAGAGGTCGTAGATCATCTGCGGGTTGAGAGCATTCCGGCGCTCCGGCCGGTTCATCGTAATGAGGTGAATATCGTCGGATTCCTCGACATTCACCGTGCTGTAGCTCTTCGCCATGATCTTGTCCTTACTGGGGGAGAGGTTTGGCGCCAACGGACAAACCAAACTTGTTGGCGATCCCAGCGCTTATTGTGAGCAATCCATCGAGCGGCCGCAAGGGAGGCAGCAGGGCGCCGAGCCGTTTGAGCTCAGCCAGCGCCGCTTCCGTGGCCACGTTGCCCACCAGCGCATCCTGAGCGAAGGGACAGCCGCCCCAGCCTCCAAGAGACGTGTCGAAACGGCGGCAGCCCGCCAAATACGCAGCGGCAACGTGTTCTCTAGCTTCCTCCGGGACGGCGTGCATGTGCACCCCGATCTCGACGCCATCGATCTTCTGCATCACCCCGCTGACGAGCGAAGAAATCTGTTCCGCCGTGGCCACCCCAACCGTGTCGGCAAGGGAGATTTGTTTGACTCCCATGTCGGCCAGCAAGTCGCATGCGGCAATCACTTCCTGTTCCTCCCACCGCTCGCCATAAGGGTTTCCGAAGGCCATCGAAAGGTATACGACCATGTCCAGCCCCTTCTTGTAAGCGATCGTGCCCACCTTCTCCACCATTTCCAGGGCTTCTTCCGGACTTTGCTTCTGGTTGCGGCGCAGGAACTCCGATGAGATTGAGTATGGAAAACCCAACGTTTGGACCGCATCGGTCCTCGCTGCTCGCTCGGCCCCTTTCTCATTGACCACGATGCCAATGATCTCGACGTCGTCGGGAGGATCGAGAAATTGGAGCACGCGCTCGGAATCGGCCATTTGCGGCACCGCTTGCGGAGAAACAAAAGAGACGGCATCGAGGTGTTTGAACCCCGCGCTCACCAGCATGCGCAGATAATCGGCCTTGATTTCTACCGGGATCTCTCTCCGCAGGCTCTGCCACGCGTCCCGCGGACACTCGATAATTTTGACCGTGTTTGTCATCTATTGCAGGGCTCCGCGCTAAACAGACTACGGGAAAAGATCGGCGGCTTATTGAATGCACAAGACCTAGCGCGTCTCATTGCCGATCCAGACATTCTCTAGCGCCTCGCTTGTTGCTTCGGCGCGTTTTCCCGCAGTCTGTCGCGCTTCGCCCTCTTCCACCCCAGCAAGCACAGCTTGCCGGGGACCCCGGTTTGCCGGTTCGCCCGATCCAGGGCTCACCTGCAATTCACCCGTTTCCTAAGATTGCAGGGCTCCGCTTCGCCCTCTTGCTTCGATTTGAAGTTCGTTGCACAGCTAACCCCGGGGTGCCCCATCCTTGACATCGTCAGGGGTGGGAATCCACGACGGCCGAATTTCAAGCTTTCCGTTCTCGACCGCAGCCCTCCGGCGCGTAAGCAACCACGAATGGCGCCGTCAGGCGCGTCTGCCTGGATGGCAAATCCCCGTTTCACACCACAGATCTTAGGCGCCGAGCAACCAGGGAAGGCCGCGAAGCGGCGTGTGCCCGTGCGGCCAGCACCTTAGCGCCGGGCGAGCAGGCTTTCGGATATGGGTGGAGCTTCGTCGGATTCCGGTCCGTCGCTCAAGCCCCCATAACGCCGCTCGCGGCGCTGGTACTCCTCAATGGCCTCGAGTAAATGTAGTCCTCGAAAGTCCGGCCACAGGCGGTCGGTGACGTAGATCTCGGAGTAGGCAATCTGCCACAAGAGGAAATTCGAAACTCGAAGCTCGCCGCTGGTGCGAACCACCAGATCGGGATCGGGCATGTGCGCTGTGTAGAGATGGCGGCGAATATCTTCTTCGCTGATCTGGTCGGGCCGTACTCTCCGTTCAGTCGTCTCTTGGGCCAGCGCGCGGAAGGCATCCACCAGCTCCGAACGGGCTCCATAGTTCAGCGCGAGCGTAAGCACGGTTCCGGTGTTGCGCGCGGTCTCTTCCGCGGCCCAGCGCATCTTCTCCTGTACCTCGGAAGGCAATTCATCCGTGCGGCCGATGTAGGCGATTCGCACGTTGTTGTCGTTCATTCGCTGGACATTGTTGATCAGGTAGGAACGCAACAGCCGCATCAGAAAATTGACTTCCGTCTTCGGGCGGCGCAGGTTGTTTTCAAGCGAGAAAGCATACAGCGTCAGCCATGGCAGGTTGATGCGGGAAGCGGTTTCCACAACATATTGCACCGACTCGGCGCCTTGCTGATGTCCGAAAAAGCGCTTGAGGCTGCGCTTGCCCGCCCAGCGGCCGTTCCCATCCATGATGATCGAGACGTGTTGTGGCAGACGGGCCGGATCCAGCCGGTGGTAGATGGCCTGCTCTTCGCCGGAAAGCTCTTCGATGCGGTTCGGTAGCGCAGATCGCAAAATAATACCTGCCTCCCGCATTCGACCGTAGCACATGCTTCTGCTCACCGCAAAGCAGGCTGTATGAAAAAAGCCTGCTGTTGGCAACCCGCGAAGAACCTCCGCACAGAGCAGGTCCCGGAGAGAGCAGCCCTGTGCGGCGATTGATATCGCGGGGTGCGGACAGCCTAGCGCAACGGCGAGCTCGAATACGCGCCGGCGGCCTGGTTGCCCCTGTCCTTGGAGCAGGCTTTAGGCACTCCTGCGACGGCCGAGTGCCATGTCACGAACCTGGTTGAGGAACATCGAGCGCTGAAGCGGATCCAGTTGCGCGATGTACGGCGCAATCTCCGCGAGGAACGGATCGCTCAGAATGGCGGTTGTCTCCTCGTGGCGGCGGCTGCGCGAATCGCGAAGCAGATCCGAGATGTCGATCTCGAGGGCATTGGCCAGACGCTCGAGCGAAGAAAGCGTTGGCATTGCCTTGCTGTTTTCGATCTTCGAGATGTAAGTGCGAGGAACCTGCATGCGGCCGGCAAGTTGGCGCTGGCTCAGGTTGCGAGCCTTCCGGATATCGCGTACCGCGCGGGCGACTTGTAGCCCGTTGTCGTCCTCCTCCGCCTCCTCCGGCGCGCCGGCGAGTTGGGGAACGGCTGGCTCCGGTTCATCGATCTCCAGGGGCTTGTGGCAGCGTCTGCAAAGTGAATTCGAGGTGCGAAACTGCACCAAAGTGCAGTGATCACACCGAAGTACCTCACGCGCCTGAACGGTAGCTAAGGTAGTTGCCATACTTTTAAACGGAGCGCCAGAGCGGGCAGCCCGTAAGCCAAGAGCACCGCCTTCGTGATTCTGAGCTTCCCCGAAAGGTTGCCTCAGGATCAAGCTTGACGATGATCCTCGCTTGATTCATGACTACAGTGATGCAGGGGTATCTTGTTTGTCAAGTGAAAAAATAGGGTCAACCAGAAAAAGACCGAAATTAACCCTAAGAAAACCGGGAAAACTCGAACCTCTAAAGTTATACGTCTTTTGCGGGAGGAATATGGGCGAAAAAGCATTTACACGAAGTGCGGCGTGGGAGTTGTTGCAGGAATATACACAGTCGGCGAGCCTGCTCAAGCACGCCCTGGCTGTCGAGGCCTGCATGCGAGCCTACGGAGAGACGGAAGCGGCGAGGCGTAGCCTGAGCGGAGAGGACGCCGTGAAATGCATCGAAACCTACTGCATCGCTGGATTGCTGCACGACTTCGACTACGAACGGTATCCCACCCCCGCGGAGCATCCCTTTGCCGGTAACAGAATCCTCACTGCGCAAGGCTGGCCTGAGGAAATTCGCGAGGCCATTTTGGGCCATGCGGAATATTCCGGGGTTCCAAGAAAGTCGCATCTGGCGAAGGCGCTTTTTGCCTGTGATGAGCTTGCCGGCTTCCTCACCGCGATATCCCTGGTCAAACCGACGAAGTCCATCTTCGACGTGGACGTTGCGAGCGTCCGCAAGAAGATGAAGGACAAACCCTTCGCGCGCGCTATCAATCGCCAGGACATTGTTTCCGGTGCGGAACAGTTAGGAGTAGATCTGGATGCGCACATCGCCTTTTGCATCGTTGCTATGCAGAGGAATGCGGCGGTTCTGGGCCTGGAGCGCGCAAAATGAGGGCTTGGCTCTGCGCTAGAAGGTAAAAAGCAGATATCCGGCAATGAGCGCGAAGAGAGCCATCACCAAAATCGTCTCTAACTTTTCATAGTCTGGCGAGACGTCGGCAAGATGAAAGTGGCCAGGATCCTTCGGGCTATATCGGATAGGTATTTGTTCTCCGGTATGATACGGCGCGATCTGCCGGGTGCCGGAACGGCAGAAGTGCCCGTGCTGCAGCTCACCCGCGTTGCCCGGCTTGTAAGAGAAGGCGACATCGTAGTGGCCAGCCTCGACACCGGTATAGTCGTTATCGTGGATCCAGGAGCATGAGTCGACGGTCGCGTCGGCTGTCGACCAGCTACGAGTGAAAATCTGGTGAATTTGCCGGATTGGATTTGGGGACATCTTGTTCATCCTCAACCCTATCTATCGGTCAAGAACCTATCGTTTGGATGCAGCTTCTTGTCCGAAAGATTGACGGAAAGCAGTATCCCACCTTTAGGGGATATTGAAAAGAGTAAAAATAGATCCCAAACACGCCCAAAAGCGCCCACTGCAGAAAGGCGCCGGGCTGTCGGCTTTTTCCATGGCAAAGAAGAGTGAAAGCATCGCCGGCGCGTCGCTCGGGGCTCCCACACCCCCGCTTGACCGGCAACGAGACCCGGCCGTGATCTCTCGCGACAATATGGCGGCCATGCGGATCCTTCTCGCCGGTCTGAGCCAGCAGGAAGCGGAGATCCGCCGCGGCGGGGGCGACAATGCGATCGAGAACCAACATGCTAAAAACCGGCTGACGGTGAGAGAACGGCTTGAATTGCTGCTCGATCCCGGCCGGGAATTCTTCGAATTGGGCCTCTTCGCCGCTTTTGCCATGTATGAGGAGTGGGGGGGCGCGCCCGCAGCCGGAGTCGTCACCGGCCTTGGCTTCGTGAGCGGGCGGTTGGTGATGGTCATCGCCAACGACGCCACCGTGAAGGCCGGCGCCTTCTTCCCCATGACCGCAAAAAAGGTAATTCGCGCGCAAACCATCGCCATGGAGAATCGAATACCCACCCTCTATCTTGTGGATTCCGCAGGAGTTTTCCTTCCTTTGCAGGAGGATGTATTTCCCGACCAGGACGACTTTGGGCGCATCTTCCGCAACAACGCCGTCATGAGCGCCCGGGGGATTCCTCAGATCACGGCCATTATGGGCATGTGCGTTGCGGGAGGCGCTTATTTGCCGGTAATGACCGACCAGGTGCTGATGACGGAAGGCAGCGGATTGTTTTTAGCCGGACCGGCCCTGGTGCAGGCAGCGATTGGCCAAAAGTACACCGCCGAAGAGTTGGGAGGAGCGGCGGTGCACGCGGAGATCTCAGGCACTGTCGACTTCAAAGAGCCGAACGATCAACTTTGTCTGGCCAGATTGCGCTCCCTGGTGGGCAAGCTGGGCCACGGCGCAAGGGCTCCCTTCGATCGCGGGGAATATGACGAGGGGAGAGATGCACCCAAATTTCCGGCGAGTGAGCTTTATGGGTTGCTCGATCCCGATCTCGCCAAAACGGCGGCGCATGGCTATGACATGCATGAGATTCTTGCGCGGCTCCTCGACCGGTCCGAGTTCGAGGAGTACAAGGCGGGATACGGCAAAACGGTGATCTGCGGGTATGGCCGGATCGGCGGATTCGCCGTGGGTATCGTCGCCAACCAGAAGACCCATCAGAAGCACACCGCGGAAACGGGCGAAAAGCGGCTCGAGTTCGGAGGGGTGATCTATGCGGAGAGCGCCGAAAAGGCGGCGCGCTTCGTCATGGACTGCAATCAGAGCTTGATTCCCCTGATCTTTCTGCATGACGTGAACGGCTTTATGGTAGGGCGCGATGCGGAGTGGAGCGGCATTATTCGTGCGGGCGCGAAGCTGGTTGCGGCGGTCTCGAACTCGGTGGTGCCGAAGATTACCGTCATTGTAGGAGGATCATTCGGCGCAGGTCACTACGCGATGTGCGGAAAGGCCTATGACCCGCGTTTCCTCTTCGCCTGGCCCACGGCCCGCTACGCAGTGATGAGCGGAGCATCGGCGGCGGCCACCCTCGTGGAATTGAAAGTCAAACAATTGGAACGTGCGGGAAAAGAAGTCGGAGAAGAAGAGAAAGGCCGTCTTCTGGATGGAATCAAGAAGACCTATGACGAGCAGAGCGACTGCCGGTACGCCGCCGCGCGGTTGTGGGTCGATGCCATCATCGATCCGGCAAGGACGCGCGAAGCCTTGCTTCTGGCGCTCGAGGCTGCGTCGCTCAATCCGGAAGTGGCGAAGTTCAATCCCGGAGTCCTGCAGACCTAATATTCGAGGGCCCGCGCTAAAGCGCTTTACCCTCTTGCTCTGCTCGCGCCTTGCCAGCGCTCGCTCCGCAATTCACCCCTGCTTCTATCGCAGGGCATCGCGGTGAAGCCGCTCTCGCCCTCCAAATTGTCGTCCCGAGCGAAGCCGAAGGGGATCTGCGGTTTCCTTTCCGTTCCGGTCGTGGTCCTCGGGTGCCCCATCCTCGCGCAGCGAGGGTGGGAGACCATCACGGCGCCCTCGTATTCCGTTCAGTACCCCGGAACTCCGGCGCGCCAGCAACCACAAATGGCCGCGAAGCGGCGTCTGCCTGGATGGCAAATCCCGGCGCCTGCCTGGATGGCAAATCCCAGGCTGTCCTATACTTCCTTCGGTGACCACCGTGGCGCACAAGCCTGGCAACAAAGAAGTGCGAACACGAGTGCTGCGTCGCAGACCCGCGCGCCAATTCTGGGAACGCGTAACCGAGGGAATCGAACTCCAGCAACTGCGGCGTCAGTTCATGGCCGACGCGCGCGAGAGCTATAGTTTCTACTCGCGCGACGTCGATTGGAACGCAATCGGCGAGCAGAAAAGGTGGAAGCGGCCGCTGCGCATCGCCTGGGCCATTTTCATGGCGATGCTGATGAAGCTGACTCCCGCGCGACGGGTGATCTTCCTGCTTGCATGCGTTCTGTTGATTATGAACGCCGATATTCGTTTGATTCATTTGAGAGCTACCCATCTCGTGATTGCAACGGGAGATATCGGCGCGCTGCTGCTCGTCGTGCTTTTGGCGCTCGAATTGGCCGACCGGATTACGATGAAGCGCGACCTGGAAATCGCACGCGATATTCAGAAATGGCTGGTCCCGGAGAAACCGCCGCAAATACCCGGCATCGACATTGCTTTCGCATATAGGCCGGCAAACACAGTCGCGGGCGACTATTACGACGCGTTCCTTCTACCGGGACCCGCCGGCGATCGCCAACGACTTTTCCTCGTGACGGCGGATGTCGCGGGAAAGGGCGTGCCGGCGGCGCTGCTGATGGCTACTTTTCAGGCTAGCCTGCAAACTCTTTCCGAGTCTGGCGCCGCACTGCCGGAGATCGTCGCGGGTCTAAACCGCTATGCCTGCTCTCATAGTAGGGATGGCCGTAGCTTCACTACGGCGTTCTTTGCCGAGTTGTGCCTGGACGATCTGAAGCTGACCTACATCAACGCCGGACACAACAGCCCCATGCTTCGCCAGGCGACGGGGCAAATCGAAACCCTCAGCGCCGGGGGACTGCCTCTTGGAATACCGATCGGGGCAAATCAGTACGAAGTGGGTTCGACGTTGCTCAGCCCCGGCGACGTGCTGGTCGCCTTTACGGACGGCTTGGTGGAAGCATTCAATGCGCGCGAGGAAGAGTACGGGGATGTTCGATTGTCGGCCTGCGTCAAACAACTCCCCCGTGTTCCGGCAGCCGCGATCTTGCAAACGTTGATGGCCGATGTAGATGGATTTGTTGGCCAGACGCGGCAGCACGATGACATTACGTGCTTGGTGATGAAGATCGTTGGCCCCTGACGATCAAGCCGGCGATGTCCTGGCTGAGAAGCGGCAGTCGCCTCGACGGCCAGTCCCCCTGTATGCTGGCAAGAAATCATGAAACGGGTCATTACGGCGGCGGTTCTCATCGCTCTGGTCTTTCTGCTTGTCTTCAAGGGGACGTTTCTTCTCGTTGTCCTGAGTACGGCTCTGGTTGCCGAGCTCGCCGCGTGGGAATACCTCTCGCTGGCGGATGCGGCCGGCGCAAAGACGCCCCGCGTGCTGGTGCTCTTGGCGATCGCCCTTCTGTTTGCCGCCAATTTCCGCAATGCCGATCTGGAGATGCCGGCGATGGCGGCCTCAAGCTTGATCTTGTTTGCCGTGTGCACGTTTCGTTCGCCGGCCACGAGGGTGCTGCCGGACGCCGCATTTTCCGTTTTCGGTCTGATCTACGTCGGCCTATCTCTGTCGACCCTCCCGTTGCTGTGGGCGCAGGAGAATGGCCCATCGCTCTTGCTCTTTCTTTTCTGCGTAGTCTGGTCCGGAGATGTGGCTGCCCTTTACGTGGGTCGCGCTTTCGGGCGGCGTAGGCTTGCGCCGCAAATCAGCCCGAACAAGACCTGGGAGGGGAGTGCCGCTTCGCTGGCCGGCAGTGTGCTGATTGCCGCTCTTCTTTTTTTCGTGGCGCGCGCCTTGGGTGCGGGTGCTTTGAGTGAAGGGCCGGCGCTCCCCGTCGCTTACCAGGGTCCACTCGGACAGTGGCTGGCGCTTGCCGTCGTGTTGAATGTGGCTGCGCAACTCGGCGACCTGGTCGAGTCTGCTATCAAAAGGGGATGCGGCGTCAAAGATTCGGGCACGATGTTACCCGGTCACGGCGGGATGCTGGATCGCATCGACGCACTGCTGCTGGCGGCGCCGGTGCTATGGTACGCTCAACTGGCCCAGCAGTACTTCTAAGTTATCTCCCAACTTCTGCATTTTGAGTGGGTCGCGCGCGCGTTGAAGCACATCTGCATTCTCGGTTCTACCGGCTCCATTGGAACGAGCACGCTCTCGATCCTTGAACAGTATCCCGAACTTTTCACCCTCTCCTCACTGGCCGCCGGACAGAATTTGGATCTTGCCTTTGCCCAATGCCGGCGTTGGCATCCGCGGGTGGTGTCCATGGCGACCGAGCCGCTGGCGGACCAGCTCAGGGCGCACCTCGCCTCCGCCGGCCTTTCTTCGATAGAGGTGGTATTTGGGACCCGGGGAACGGTGCATGCGGCCACGCTCGCTGAAGTGGACTTTGTCGTCTCCGCGATTGTGGGCGTCGCCGGACTGCAAGCGACCTATGCGGCTGTAGCCGCCGGCAAACCCGTCGGTTTGGCGAACAAAGAGGCGATGGTGGCTGCCGGGGAAATCTTGACCCGGGAGGCGCGCCGGCGCAATGTGCCTCTGCTGCCCATCGACTCCGAACACAATGCCATTCACCAATGCATGCGCGGCGGTGGCCGGGAGGAGGTGCGTCGAATCTGGCTCACTGCCTCGGGCGGCCCTTTTCGCCAGCTCCCGCTCGAGGAGTTCGCGCGCATCACGGTCGATCAAGCGCTCAAGCATCCTACGTGGGTGATGGGCCGGCGCATTACGATCGATTCGGCCACGCTTCTCAACAAGGGGCTCGAGATCATCGAGGCCTGCCGCCTCTTCGATTTGCCGCCTTCCGCCGTTCGCGTGTCCGTGCACCCGCAATCGACCGTCCATTCACTGGTCGAATTTGTAGACGGCAGCATCTTGGCGCAGATTTCGGTCACCGATATGCGTCTGCCGATTCTTTACGCGTTGAGCTACCCAAAACGAGTTCCTTCGGAACTGGTTTTCGACTTGGCCGCGCTGAGCGAATTGAGTTTTGCTCCTCCGGATTTCGAGCGTTTCCCTTGTCTTCGCCTGGCCTACCAGGCCGCGGAAGCCGGGGGGGCTGCCTGCATTGCGCTAAATGCAGCAGATGAGGTCGCCGTAGAGGCATTCCTCAAGGGTGTCATACCGTTTACCGGCATCCCACGTACAATCGAATTAGTATTAGAGAAGACCCCGGACGTGCACCCGGCCACGATCGACGAAGTGCTCGAACTCGACCGGGAAGCCCGGGAAGTCGCGGCGCACGCGGTCGCGAGATTGAACAGCGGGCCGGGATAGTCAGCTCCATTGGCACCGACCGTGGAATACGTTGAACCTCTATGTCCTTTTTCTTAACTAGCGCAGTCTCCATGCTTGCCGTGCTCGGTATCATGGTCCTGGTCCATGAGTTTGGCCATTTTGTCGTGGCCAAATTATGTGGTGTCCGTGTCGAAGTCTTTTCCGTCGGCTTCGGCAAGCGGCTTTTCGGCTTCCGCCGCGGCGACACCGATTATCGCCTCAGCCTCCTGCCACTGGGAGGCTATGTCAAGATGTCGGGGGAAACTCCGGGGGAGAAAAAAACCGGCGATCCGGGCGAGTTCGTCTCTCATCCGCGTTGGCAGCGCATACTGATC
Source organism: uncultured Acidobacteriaceae bacterium (assembly GCA_963746665.1). Classification (GTDB taxonomy): domain Bacteria; phylum Acidobacteriota; class Terriglobia; order Terriglobales; family Acidobacteriaceae; genus PALSA-350. Next base: position 488,742 of record CAVVBW010000006.1, read on the forward strand.
GGACTAGCCGGTCCGGTGGCCAACTTCTTGCTGGCGCTCGTGCTCATGACTGGTTTCTACATGATGCACAACGAAGTGGAGGCTTTCCGCTTCCAACCGGCCCAAGTGGATTATGTCGCCCCGCACACCGCCGCCGCGAACGCTGGCATTCAACCGGGAGACCTCATCACGAAATTCGATACGGTCAGCCAGCCTACATGGGAGCAGGTTTCCATCCGGTCCGCGCTCAACCTCGGGCAGCCCGTCGCAGTGGTAGTCGATCGCGGCGGCCAGACGATCTCGACCAAACTGATCGTGCCCAACCCGCGCGATACCGACGATTTTGACCTCGAGACCATTGGTTTGGTCCCGCGCATGCAAAAGGACCCGATCCGTGTTCAGCAGGTCGAATCCAATATGCCCGCGGCCAAAGCCGGGCTGCAGCCGGGAGATCGTATCATCTCGGTGGGTGGCCTTTCCCTGCATTCTGTGGACGCGATCCTGGCCTTTTTGCAGCAGGATGATGGGCGTCCTATCCAGCTCACCGTCGAGCGCGGCGAAAAGACCCTCTCTCTCTCGCTCAGTCCCGTTATGGCGGATGCGGGCGATGGCCATAAGCTCTACCGCATGGGATTTGCTCCCAACTTGCCCCCTTTCCGGATACAGCAGTTGCCCCTTTCGGCGGCGACGCGGCAGTCCATACATTTCAATTTGCGGAACTCCGGCCTGATCCTCGAGGTTCTGCAGCGGATGGCGACGCACAAGCTTGCCATGCAGAACTTGACGGGGCCCATCGGCATTGCACGGCAGACCGGGCTCGCGGTTGAGGAGCCGGGTTGGCAGCCGATCATTGGCCTCATGGCCATCATTAGCCTCAACCTCGGTATCTTTAACCTCCTGCCCATTCCCATTCTGGATGGAGGCGTCATCTTTCTGCTTCTCATCGAAGGGGTGTTACGCCGCGATCTCAATCAGGAATTCAAAGAGCGCATTTACCAGGCTGCCTTTGTCGTCCTGATCATCTTTTTTGCCTTCGTCATGTTCAATGACATTTCAAGGCTCCCCGTATTCACTAAGCTCAAGCCATAAAGTCCGCCCGCTATGGCCATCACCGTATGCGCTCACGTCGGGCGTGAGATCGTTTGAAATATGTCCGTCGTCCAGCCCAAGATTTCCCGTTCCAAGGTCCGCGTTCGCTACGCTGAGACCGACCAGATGGGCGTCGTCTATCACGCCAATTTTTTTATTTGGTTTGAAGTCGGCCGTGTCGAGCTGCTGCGCCAAGCGGGCCTGGACTACAAGCAGAGGGATTCTCAGGAAGAATTTCACATCGCCGTGGTGGAGGCATCGTGCCGCTACAAATCCCCGGCGAGATATGACGATGAGCTGATCCTCGAAACCCATATTGTGGCTTTGCGCCGCTCGGTGCTTAAGTTCGGATACCGGGTTCTGCGCGACGAGGCTGGATCCCCGCGGCTGCTCGCCGACGGCGACACGACTCACGTGGTGGTGGACCGGCACCTGCAGAAAATTGCTTTGCCGGAGATTTTTGCAACTGCCCTCGAACGGTTTATGAACGGTTCATGACGCAAATCCCGGTTACACCCTAATCCGCGCCGCGAATCCCCGCCTGGTGCATGCTATCTTCACTCATGTTCCCTGACCAAGGCGCCAAAGAATTGGCAGGCGCCCATCAGGCGGTTCGCGCTCCGCAGCTAGGCTTCCAGTGGCTCTTTGCTGCCGTGAGTCTCTGCCTGGCCCTCCTGCTGGGAGCGCGCGGGGCCTTCTACGCCCCGGACGCGGCTGCCTATCGTCTGCTGGCCCTTGGTCAAAACGGCGCCGTGGTCCGCCCCTTCGCTGGCCGTATTCTCGGACCCGCGGCCGCGGGTTGGTTGGGCCGCCTCTCGGGTCTTGGCGTCGATCGCGGATTTTTCCTCTTCGGCATCGTCTGTCTTGTTGGCCTGCTTATCCTGATGGTGATGCTTTTGTGGTTTTGGCGGGCGTCCACCGCTGTCTTCGCGGCGGTTTTTCTGATGCCTTTTTGGGTGGATCTCTTTCACGACTACTACCTTCCCGATCTGCTTCACACGGCCATTCTTGCCGCGCTGCTCCTCTTGCTTGCTTCGGGCCGCATGACGTTTGCCATGCTGCTGCTCTTTCCCGCGTATGTGACGCGCGAGTCCACACAATTGATCGTTCTCTGCCTGATTTTGGCCGCGTGGCGGCGTGTTCCCGCGCGCGCGGTTGTGGCCGGCGCGCTCGCGGTGGCGAGCGGAGCTTTGGTCAGCCGGCATTATGGCAATCTGGGCGCCCCCGGCGCGCAGGGCATGGGCTCGGCCTCGTATCTCTTGGGTAAGATCGGATGGAGTTTCTTTCACAATATTCTCGGGCTGCCGCCGTGGAGCAATACCCTGGCCGAATGCAAGAGCCCTGTTTGGGTCGCGTCTCTTCCTTATGGCTACCATTTCGGGGCGGTTCGCATGATTGGCCTATGCCAGCCCTCGGCCTGGGGACCGGCGCGGGTTCTCCTCTCCTGGTTCGGCCTCTTTGGGATTGGACCCGCCCTTGTGATTGCCTTCTTTCGCCCATTGCTCGCGTTTGCGCGTGCTTCGGGCGCGTCCTTCCCCTTGCGTGGCAGTCAGGGGAGCGTCACGGATGGCCTGATGATCGCCTACCGTTTTTCTGTCGTCTACGGCCTGATCAGCTTGTTGCTGGCGCCGCTTTTGGGCGCGAGCACTGACCGCCTCGTCGAGTACGCGTGGCCGCTCTTCTTTGTCGCCCTTCCCGTATACCTGGCGGTCCATCCGCGGGTGGTTCGGGGGATAGGCCGTTCCCGCGCAGGATGGCTCTTGGCTCTCCATCTCGCCGTCTGTTGGGTGGCCTGGCTGGCTTTTCGCAACCAGTCGACGCCCGGCTATATTTACGCGGGTTTTGCCGCATTCGTCCTTAACATTGTGGCGTATGCGCTGATAAAGCCCTCGAAACGGGCACGAATTTCGACGTCCAGCACGGCTCCCCAGGCAATTTGATCGTAGCGAGTGGTGGCGGTTGCGAGATCGGTAACCGAGACTTATCCACATGTGGAAAAGCTGTGGAATGGTGTGAATCTCTAATCGTCACAACCAAATAACAGCGAAGACGGTGCTATTCACTACACCAGTTTCATGTTGCAAACACCGTGTCCCGGCGGGTGGATCTCTAAAATTGCAGGGACGGAGATTGCAGTGCTCTAGACTGCCAAGCCGCGAGGCTTGACGTGACTGCGAATGAACTCGACCGTGGTGTCGAGGGAAGTGCCCGGGCCGAATACGGCAGCGACGCCATGCGATTTGAGCAATGGTATGTCCTGCTCGGGAATGGTCCCGCCGAGCACCACCAGAACACCTTCCGCGCCCCGCTCCTTGAGCAGAGCGGTGATGCGCGGAACGATCACATTATGCGCGCCGGAGAGAATGCTCAGGCCTATACAATCCACATCCTCTTCGATAGCGGCATTTACGATCATCTCCGGCGTCTGCCGCAAGCCGGTGTAGATAACCTCCATCCCGGCATCGCGGAGCGCGCGGGCAATGACTTTGGCGCCCCGATCGTGGCCATCGAGTCCGGGCTTGGCGACAAGCACCCGAATCGGCGGGGGAAGTGAATCCTCCCCCGCTTCGTCCTTCGGCAGTAGTCCATTCATGGCCGTTCTCACTTGTCCCGGGCGACTACAAAGTCGGGCATCCAAAGCAGAGCGCGCTTATAATCGGAATCGGGCAGGGAGGCAAGCGCGGCGCGTGCCGTCTCGGCGTATTGAAAAGCCGCCGCTAGGGCATATTCCACCGATCCATGATGGCGCAGGATACTCAAGACCTGCTGGTGGCTGGTGCGCTCGAAATTGAGATCCTCGAGCACGGTGCGGATCGCCTCGCGGTCGTGGGCACTCCCGTGCTGGTAGGCATGCCCCACGGCCAGGGTAGCTTTGCCTTCGCGCAAGTCGCTGGCCACGGGCTTGCCCAACACTTCTTCAGTCGCGGTCAGGTCCAGGAGGTCGTCCACGATCTGAAAGGCGATGCCCAGGTTTCGGCCATACTCGCCCATCTGTTCTTCCATTTCCTCCGAAGCGTCGGCGAGGACCGCGCCCAAGCGCATGGAAACGTGAAACAGGCACCCCGTCTTACGGTAGATCAGGTCGTAATACTCGTCTTCATCGAGTATCCGGCCCAACTTCTCCATCTGCAGCAACTCACCTTCAACCATCTGCTGGGTAAGACCGATGAGCAGATCGAGGACCTTGAAATTGCGCTGTTCGAGAGCAAGACGGAAGGCCTGCATATAGAACCAGTCGCCGGCCAGCACGCATTTGGAATTGCCCCAGGTGGTGTTCGCGGATGGCCTGCCCCGGCGGGTCTCGGCTCCGTCGATGATGTCGTCGTGGACCAGCGTGGCGGTATGCACCATCTCGACCACGGCGCCCAATTGAATCATCCCTTTCCCGCGGCCGCCAAGCGCCTTCGCGGCCAAGAGCAGGAGGGAAGGGCGTATGCGTTTTCCTCCGCCTTCGCGCAAGTAATCCGCGATCCCGGTGATCACGCCTACGTTCGAAACAGTGTCGCGGACCAGTTCCTTCTCAATTGCGCCCAAGTCGTCGCGTAGCAGCTCGAAGACTTCCTTCGCCGTCGCTATCGCTTGTGTGCTCACTCGTTCTCCAGTCGCTTGGAAGCCTTACGCAACAGGCTCTAGTTGGATCGGTAATTCGTGAACTGCACATCTATGCCAAAATCATGCCCCTTGATGAGGGCGATCGTCTCCTGTAGAGTATCGCGATCCTTGCCGGTGATGCGCACCGTATCCCCCTGAATCGACGCTTGAACCTTCTTCTTCGACTCCTTGATCAGCTTCACGATCTCCCTGGCCTTCTCCGCCGGAATGCCCTGCTGCAGCTTGACGGTCTGACGCACGCTTGAGCCCGAGGCCGGCTCGACCTTGCCGTAATCGAGGGCTTTAAGCGGCACGCCGCGCTTTACCAACTTCTGCTGCAAGATCTCCGTTACCGCTTTGAGCTTATATTCGTCGGCCGAGGCAAGCTCCAAAGTGTCGTTCCCTTCGAGCTTCATCTCGGATTTCGAATCCTTCAGGTCGAAACGTGCCCTCACCTCTTTCGTGGCCTGCTCGATGGCATTGCGCACCTCCTGCACATCTACCTTGCTCACGATATCAAACGAGTTTTCCGCCGCCATACCGCCCTGCCTCTCTCGATTATCAGCGTAATCAGAAGATTTCCCCGGAAGCTATTGAAAAAAAACGAAAGAAGTTGCTGGCCGTGGCCAAGGCGATCCGTTCGGCTTCGACGCCCAAAACCTCTCCAAGTTTGCCGGCGACCGCCTGGACCCAGGCCGGTTCATTTGGCCGGCCGCGGTGGGGAACCGGCGCGAGAAATGGCGCGTCGGTCTCAATTAGCATGCGGTCGAGCGGAACTTTTGCCGCCACGGCCCGAATTGTTTCCGCTTTGGGGAAGGTGATATTGCCGGCGAAGGAGATCAGAAAGCCGCAATCCATCGCTCGCCGCGCATGTTTCCACTCGCCGGTGAAGCAGTGCAGAATACCTCCCAAGCCGGTCCGAGCCCATTGCTCCTCGATCGTGGACAGAGTGTCATCCCATGCATTGGTGCTTCCATCGGAGGGGCGGCAATGGATGACGAGGGGCCGCTTGCGGCGAGCGGCGATTTCCATTTGCTGAACAAAGACTTGTCTTTGCCGCTCCCGTGGGGAGTGGTCGTAGTAGTAATCCAAGCCCATCTCTCCGGCGGCGATGACCTCGGGCTCGGCCAACAAAGAGTCGAGCTTCCCGAGCGCCTGCTCATCGGCGAGTTGGGCCTCGTGCGGGTGGATTCCGGCGGAGGCAAAGATGCGCGGCTTGGCCGGATCATGCGCATACTTTCTAGCCAACTCGAGCGCGCCCTGCATCGTATCCGGCCCGTCCCCAATGCCAATGGACAGAATGGCGCGGACGCCTTGCTGCCACGCCCGCTCAAGCAGGCCATCGCGGTCCGCGTCGTACTTCGGGCTGTCAAGGTGTGCGTGTGAGTCGACCAACAGCATTTTCTTGAGACCTATCGCTTCATAACAGGCTCTACTTAAGCCTCGCGCCAATCGCGACGTCTTCTAAAAAGCCAGCCAATACCGGCTTACCCTTTTCGCCCAGCGATGCGGCTACGATCATGCCGTTCGATTCGAGGCCGCGCAGTTTTCGCGGCTGGAGATTGGCGACGATCACCACCTTGCGGCCGATCAGCGTCTCCGGGACATACGTCTCCGCGATCCCGGCCACGATTTGCCGAATTTCGCTGCCGATGTCGACCTCAAGCCGCAACAAACGGTCGGCGCCCTTCACTCGCTCGGCGGCCTTTACCAGACCGACGCGAAGGTCGACTTTGGCGAAATCGTCGATGGTGATCTTCGCCGCCTGCTGTTGCGCCTCCAGGGGCTCCCCGGCCACTGCCGGAGGGGCAGTCGCCGGCTGGGCCGCTGCCGAGACCGCCTGCGGAGGGACAGAAGATGGGAGGGTCTCAGGTGCGCCGTTCTTTTCGAGCTCTTGCATACGTTCGATCACGTCCTTTTCTGCGCGGGGAAAGACAGGAGATAACTCGCCGAGCTTGGTTCCGGGCGCCAGCTGCCCCCATTGCACATTTTTCAGATCGGCCTTCGAAATGTCCCCCAACCCCAGCTGCGCCCAGATCTTTGCCGCGGCGTCGGGAAGAACCGGATAGACCAGCGCCGTGATGATGCGGAGGGCTTCCGCACAGGTCGCGAGAATGCCGGCCAGCTCCTCTCTCCCGGCCGCTTCGGAGGAAGCCGCCACCTTCCATGGAGCACGCTCCGTGATGAATCGATCGACCTCCGCGATGAAGGACCACAGCGTCTCGAGGGCGCGGGAGAAATCGAGCGCATCGAAACGCTCGAGAAAGAGCCTTGCCGTCCTCCGGGAGGTCTCGACGATGCCGGGGTCGGAGGGGCCTGCGGGCACGGCTCCAGCGAAATAGCGCACGATCATCGCCAGCGTCCGGCTGGCGAGGTTGCCATAGCCGTTGGCCAAATCTGCGTTGTAGCGCTGGACCAGGGCATCGAGCGAGAAATTCCCATCCTGTTCGAAGACGATCTCGCGCAAGAGGAAGTAGCGAAGGGCGTCGGCGCCCAGCGTATCCAAAACGGTTTCCGTGCGGACGATGTTGCCCCGCGACTTGGACATTTTGCTCTGCTCAAAGAGCAGCCAGCCGTGGACCACGACGCTTTTGGGCAGCGGCAGCCCGGCGGCCATCAGGAACGCAGGCCAATAGACACAATGGAAGCGGCTGATTTCCTTGCCGATGAGGTGTATGTCCACCGGCCAGAACCGGGCAAAGCGCGCTCGATCTTCCGGCGCATCGCTGCCGTATCCGAGGGCGGTCATGTAATTGGCTAGCGCGTCCATCCAGACATAGATGACATGCTTCTCATCGCCGGGCACGGGAATACCCCAGTCGAAGCTGGTACGGCTGATGGATAGGTCCTTGAGACCGCCGCGCACAAAGGAGAGGATCTCGTTCCGCCGGGTCTCGGGACGAATGAACTCGGGATGCTGGTCGTAGAACTCTAAAAGCTTGTGCTCGAAGGCGGAGAGCTTGAAGAAGTAATTCTCCTCGCTCACGGTTTCGGTAATGCGTCCGCAATCGGGGCAGGGGGAGCCGGGAGGCGCGTCGACGTAGAGCTCATCGGACACGCAGTACTGGCCGGAGTAGGTGCCTTTGTAAATGAAGCCGCGCTGCTCAAGCAGCCGGAAGAACTTTTGGACGCCCTTGCGGTGGCGCTCCTCCGTGGTGCGAATAAAGTCGTCGTAACGGATCCCCATGCGGTCCCACAGGGCGCGGAAGGAGCCTGAAACCTCATCGGCAAATTCCTGTGGGGTTCGTCCGGCTGCCTTTGCCGAGCGCTCGATCTTCTGTCCATGTTCGTCCGTACCGGTCAAAAACCAGGTTTCGTAGCCTTGCGCGCGCTTGTGGCGGGCGATCGTGTCGACGATGATCGTCGAGTAGGCGTGGCCGATATGCGGCCGGGCGTTCACATAGTAGATGGGGGTGGTAATGGAAAATCTGGGAGCGTCGGGCATGAGGAGATAGATGTCTTTCGTTTGCGCGCCGCGCGCGCGACACGCGCATTCGCCGCTCGGAATTAGACTGGCCGTCCAGACCAGGCTCTAGTCCAACGCAGAGGTCCTCAAGCGCCGTAACTGGGGCCGGGCATCGTCTCATCTTAGCAGGTGAGGCGTGCGCAGAGGCATGGGGCGCCAAGCGCGCCCTGCTAGAATCGCAGGAAAACAGCGCGATTGTTTTTGGCCGCGCGACGGTGACCCTTACGTGTATCGGAAACAACAGAGAGTGCTTCGCCAGCGTTTAGAGTCCATCCTTCGCGAAAAATATCAATTGGAAGTGGAAAACCCAGCGATTGAGCTCCCGCCGGACGTTGGGCTGGGTGAGTTCGCGCTTCCCATCGCCTTCGATCTCGCTCGCCGGTTGAAGAAAGCTCCGCGGAAGATCGCCGAAGAACTCGTCCAATCTCTCAACCAGGATCTCAACCGGGAGTTGGAGGGTTTTCTGAGCTTTGAGGTGGCCGGGGCAGGATATATCAATGGCCGTCTCGATCGCGCCCGGGCCGTTCAGACGATCGCCGCCGCGGTGGCTGTGCGCGAGCGGGATGGGGAAGAACGCCTCGACGCCACGAATGACGGGGCCAAGAATTTCGACCCCGGGAGCCGGGTGCATTCGCTGGTCGAACACACCAGCATCAATCCCAACAAGGCGGCGCATGTCGGTCATCTGCGCAATGCGATTCTCGGAGACACGTTCGTTCGCCTGCTGCGCGCCGCTGGGCAGCGCGTCGATGTGCAAAATTACATCGACAACACTGGCCCCCAGGTTGCCGACATCGTAGTGGGGCTCACCCACCTCGAAGGCTACGATCTTGCCGCGGTCACGCGGCTGCTTGCAGATCTACGCTCGCGCGGGGAGCGCATCGACTACTACTGCTGGGATCTCTATGCGCGTGTTTCGCAGTGGTACGACGCCGACCCCGAGCAGAAGCAGCAGCGCAGAGAGGTTCGCTTTCAGGCGCTCCACGCCATCGAGCGTGGCGGCAATGAAGTCGCCGACATCGCCGGCTTGGTCTCGACCGAGGTCCTGCGCCGCCATCTCGAGACGATGTTGCGCTTGGGGATCGAATACGACTTTCTGCCCCGCGAAAGCGAGATCCTCCACCTCCACTTTTGGGATCTGGCCTTCGCCCAAATGAAATCCAAGGGCGTCCTCTACCTCGAGACGCAAGGCAAGAATAAGGGATGCTGGGTGATGCGCCGCGGCACTTCGGCAAACTCTGCAAGCGCGCCGGGAGAGCGCGAGAAAAGCGATTCCGATAGCGCCCGCGGCTCTGATAGTGCCGGCGGCCCTGATAGTGCCGGCGGCCCCGATGAAGACGCTAAAGTCGTTGTCCGTTCCAATGGAATCGTGACTTACGTCGGCAAGGACATCGCCTACCATCTTTGGAAGTTCGGCCTCCTCGGCCGCGACTTCGGCTATGCGCCGTTCTTCAATTATCGGGATTCAACTGCCTGGATATCGACCGTCGAAGGCCAGCCGGAGCACCCTGATTTCGGACACGCGCAGGCGATCTACAACGTGATCGACAGCCGCCAAGCCGATCCGCAGGCGAATGTGATTGAAGCGTTGCGCGGTTTGGGCTACGAACAGGCTGCGGCAAACTACACCCATTTTTCCTATGAAATGGTCGCGCTCACTCCACGTTGCGCAGTGGAGCTTGGCTATGAGCTTTCCGACCAGGATCGTGGCCGTCCCTATATCGAGGTCTCGGGACGCAAGGGATTCGGCGTAAAAGCCGATGACCTGATCGATCGTCTTGTCTTGGCCGCGAAAAAGGAGGTGGACAGCCGTCATCCGGAGCGCAGCGACGAGGAGAGGCTCGGGATTGCGCAAGAAATTGCCGTAGGCGCGTTGCGCTATTTCATGCTCAAGTTCACGCGAAACTCCGTGATTGCCTTCGACTTTCGCGAAGCGCTCAGCTTCGAGGGAGAGACCGGACCCTATGTGCAATATGCCGTGGTGCGCGCACGGAATATCTTCCGCAAGGGCCTGACCACGCCAGAAGCCGTCCTAGCCGCGCTGCCCGCGATGGATGCCGGCCCGTTTCTCGACGGGCCGGCAGGAACCGGGATTTGGGACCTCTGGGTTCAAGTAGCGAGGCTCAGCCTCGTAGTTGATCAGTGCATTGCGACCGCGGAGCCTGCTTACCTGGCCAAGTATGCCTTCCAGTTAGCCCAGCTCTTCAACAACTTCTATCACCGGCATCACATCCTCACGGAGGAGGACCCCGCCCGAAAGCAGTTCCTGCTGGCCACGGCGGCGGTGGTTGAAGATGCGTTGGTGCGCGCTCTCGGATGGCTGGGCGTTGCCGCTCCGGACGTCATGTAACCCAGAGGCTATATAACCCAGGGGCTATGTAACCCAAAGGCTAGGTACCCGGTGTGATGGGATTGCCTCCTGCCGTCATTTGTTTCAAAACCTGTATATTCTGCTGGACGACCGCGTCGGGCAGGGGAGCGTAGTTCAGCCCCGCCGACGCCTGCTGGCCATTCGCCATAATGTACTGCACAAATTGCAGGAGCGCGGTCCGCTTGGAGACATCCATGCCATCTTTGGGGATGATGAGGAAAGTAAGCGTTGAGATTGGATAGGCGTTGGCCGCGCCGGCGGGAGGGTTGGCGATCGGGGTGCGCACATCCTGCGCCAGCTGGGCTTTGAAGGCATCGATGGCCGCGGTCGTTCCTGCCGCAGAGGGCAGCACATAATTGCCGGCCTGGTTTTTAATGGCCGCGACAGGCATTTTGTTTTGCGTCGCGTAGGCGAGTTCGATGTAGCCGATGGCGCCGGGCGACTGCTTCACATCGCCGGTAACGCCCTCATTGCCCTTGCCGCCGAGTCCCACCGGCCAGCTCACCGATTTTCCTCTGCCGACCTGGGTTGACCATTGCGGACTAACTGCCGCGAGATAGGTTGTAAAGGCATCGGTAGTGCCGCTGCTGTCAGCGCGATGCACAACCGTGATCTTATCCGCCGGCATTTTTTGGCCGGGATTGTCCTTGACGATGATGGGGTCCTGCCAGCTCGTGATCTTTCCCAGGAAAATTCCTGCCACCGCATCCCCGGAGAGCTGCAATGGCTGGCTGAGGCCTTCGAGATTGTAAGTGATGCAGACCGGTCCTGCGGACTCGGGAATCTGAATTACGGGAGGCATCGTTTTGAGATCCTGGTCGCTCAGAGGAGCATCGGACGCGCCAAAATCTACTGTGCCCGCTTTCACCTGCTGAATGCCGCCACCGCTGCCGATCGATTGATAGTTGATATGGATATTTGGGTGGGATTGACTGAAATCCTGGATCCAGCGGCCCATCACGGGATAGACAAAGGTGCTGCCTGCGCCCGAAAGGTTGATGTCTTTGCTGGCCGAGCTGGAATTACACGCGGTAAGGCCAAGACTGACGCAGAGCGCGAACGCCGGAACCATCCAAATATTCGTTAGCTTTGTTTTCATTTTCATTTTCACTCCCATTATCGATCTTGGGTGCAGCACAGAGAGAACTCCCTGGCAGCTAGATTTTCATATCTCAGGCAGAGGTGAGCACGAACAGCGAAGTCTTCACAGAGAATTAACTGTCGCCGCTCCCGGCCGCCGCGGCTATCTAGAAGTAAAGAATAGGCTCTAGGCGTAGCTGCGGACCCACTCGACCACACTGCGCACCGCGATTCCCGATGGCCCTTTGGCAATCCACGGTTTCTGATCTTCGACCCAGGCCACGCCCGCGATGTCGAGGTGAATCCATGGGGTTTCTTCGGCGAACTCTTTGAGGAACATGGCAGCGGTGATCGCTCCTCCCCAGCGGCTTCCGCCGGTATTCATGATGTCGGCGATGCTCGACTTGATCTGCTCCTGGTAGTCATCCTCGGCAGGGAGCCGCCAGAAGCGCTCGCCCGAGATGCGCAGCGCATCGTTGAAGCGAGCATAGGTCTCGTCATCGTTGGAAAATGCGCCGGCGTTGACCATGCCCAATGCCACCACGCAGGCGCCGGTGAGTGTTGCCGCGTCGATCAGGTGGGTTGCGCCCAACTGCCTGGCATAGGTGAGACCATCGGCCAGCACCAGGCGCCCCTCCGCGTCGGTGTTGACGATCTCAATGCTCTTGCCCGACATGGCGATTTGCACGTCACCCGGTTTCTGCGCCTTGCCGGAGGGCATGTTCTCGGCCGCACAGACAATGCCGATGACCTTGACCAGCGGCTTCAACTGAGCGATGGCCTGCATCGCGCCGATCATGGCTGCCCCGCCCGCCATGTCATACTTCATTTTTTCCATCCCATCGGCGTGCTTGAGAGAGATTCCGCCTGTGTCGAAGGTAATGCCCTTGCCTACGAGGCCGAGTACGGGTTGGGCGGGCGCGCCCGCGGGCTCATAGGTCATGACAATCAGGGCGGGCGGTTCCTCCGAACCCTGGGAGACGCTCCAGAAGGCGCCCATTTTCAATTCCTTGAGCTTGCGCTCTCCGTGGACCTCGCATTTGAGCCCGTACTGCTTGCACATCTCCGCGGCACGTTGGCCGAGCACCGACGGCGTGAGGCGGTTGCCCGGTTCGTTGACCAGCGAGCGCGTGAAGCTCTGCGCCTCGCCGAGGATGATCCCTTCCGCTAAGCCGGTTTCCGCTCGTTTGCGGTCCACTTTGTCATCGACGACCACCGTCAGCCGTTCGATGCTCCTATCTTTGCGATCCGAGCGATACGTATCGGGATCGAAGTCGCCCATGTAAGCGCCTTCGACTGCGGCGCGAACGGTCAAGAGGGGGTCGAGTCCCTCGCCGGTGGGCAGGGCAATGGACAGCTCGCGCAGGTTGCGCGGTTTGGCGAAGCGAACCGCCACCCCCACCGCCTTGCGGATTTCCTGCGGATTGAGCTTGCCGAGTCCGACAATCAAGAGACGCTTGGCGCTTAGACCCGCCGGTGCGTGAACGAGTACGGTCTCTGCGCTGGCCGCGGCGTATTCGCCGCTCGCCCGCACCGCGCCGGCGGCCGCGGTCACAGCCGTATCCGTGGTCAGCAGGCGGACGTCCGGTTTCGCCCCCTTGCTCTTTCCGGCGGCATCTAGAGCCAAGACCACCAACAACTCGCTCGAGACGCTGGGGAGCTTCTGCGATATCAGTTCCGTCTTCATGGGTCACTCTCTTCCTGGTTGCCCAAAAATCATCCAATGGACTAGGGTGCCGATACACCCTAGGTTCCGCGGCGCTGGCTGCGCGCGATCGCCGCCCGGGCCTCGCGGTCGTCCTCGCGGCGCCGCTCCGTCTCCCGCTTGTCCCAGTCCTGCTTGCCCTTGGCAACCGCCAATTCGCACTTCACCCGCCCGTTGCGGAAATAGAGCCTGGTTGGGATGAGCGTTAAGCCTTTCACTTGCGTCTTTCCCAATAGCTTTCGCAATTCTTCCCGGTGCAGCAGGAGCTTGCGGGTGCGGAGCGACTCGTGGTTGGAGGCGTTGCCGTGCGAGTAGGGACCGATGTGTGCATTCAGGAGAAATGCTTCTCCGTCCTTGATGAGTCCATAGGCGTCTTTGAGATTCGCCTTGCCTTCGCGAATGGACTTCACTTCGGTCCCGCGCAGTGCGACGCCGGCTTCGAATTTGTCGAGGAGAAAGTAGTTATGTCCGGCCGCGCGGTTCACGGCAGCGTCTCTTTCGCCCGAAGCCACGGGTTGACGGGGTTTTGCTTTCTTGGGAGGGGTGGCGGATGGATTGGTGGGTCGTGATGCTGGCCGCGGCATACATTTCGGTACGAATGCTCATGCTAGCACGCGGGTTGTGCGCTGTTCACTCGAGTCGCCGAAACAGGCCCTGGTACTGCGCAAATGCTATACTGGGCCAGCATATTCCCCGCCCGAAGAGAATGGCTGTTGCTTACCCAAAGATCCGCTCAGGCCGAAGGCCGGCCGAGTGCCATAAACAGATTTCGACCACATAGATTTTGCCACGAGTAGACGCTTGCCTATCTGGAATGCAATGAATTGCCGCAGGATGAACTGGGCTCTGCCCATTGCGCTCGCCGCTCTCTTTTGTCTGGGACCCTATTGTCTGGCGGCGCAATCGCCGTCGGCGAAGAGCTTGTATCAGCAGGGTCAGCTGGCCGAGAACAAGGGCGATATCATCACTGCTTACGAAGACTACGAGCAGGCCTTCGAAAAGGACCCGAAAAACCTTCGCTACAAAGCCTCGCGGGATCGCACGTTCTCCGCGGCCGGCTCGGCGTATGTGGATCGCGGCGAAAACCTTCTCGAACAGGGAGGAAATGACGCCGCCGCCATGACGGACTTTTTGCGCGCGTTGGTGGTCGACCCCAGCAACGATCTCGCGCGCCAGGACATTCAGAAGTTGAAAGAGAAGCTCTCCGTTCCGAAGCCGGAGCAGGAGACTTCGATTCCGCCAGGTGAAGCGAGCGAGCTTAACTCAATCGCCCCCCCAGTTCAGCTCAAACCCGTCTCGACCGAACCGATCACGCTGCACATGACCGAGGACAGCAAGATCATTTATGAGACCGTGGGCAAGGCCGCGGGCATCAATGTGCTCTTCGATCCCGAATACACCTCCAAGCGCATCCAGGTCGATCTGGCGAATGTCTCGCTGTTCGATGCCTTGCGCATCCTGGCCACCGTTTCCGGCACCTTCTGGCACCCTATTACCGCCAACACGATCTTCGTTGCGCTGGATACGCGCGCCAAGCGCCAGCAACTCGAGGAGCAGGCGGTACAAACGTTTTACCTCTCGAACATCGCGCAGCAAAACGACCTCAACGATATCCAAACGGCTCTGCGCAACCTGCTGGCCAATGCCAGGCTCTATGCCGTGCAGAGCCAGAATGCGATCGTGATGAGGGCTACACCGGATGAGCTGCTGCTGGCGCAAAAGCTCATCGACGATCTTGACCGGTCGCGGGCTGAAGTTGTAGTAGACGTGGCCCTGCTCGAAGTCAATCGTGACCGGACGCGAACCATCGGACTCGAGTTGCCGGGCAGCATCGGCTTCCAATTGCAAGCGCCTAACTCCGTCAGCACCACTACGTCGACGACGACGACCACCACGACAGGCACCACGACGCAAAACCTCACGCTCAACAACCTCGCCCATATCAACGCAACCGACATTGCCGTTACCGTGGGCGCGGCCACGGCTAATTTGCTGCTCACCGATACCGATACGAAGGTTCTGCAGAATCCCAGTATCCGTGCCGCCGACGGACAGCAGGCGGATTTCAAGATTGGCGAGCGTATTCCAGTGGCCACCGGTTCCTACCAGACCGGCGCGGCCACGGCCATCGTCAGCTCGCTGGTCAACACGCAGTTCACTTATTTGGACGTTGGCGTTGAGGTCCAAATCACCCCGATCGTGCACTATAACAATGACGTCACGCTGAAGATCAAGCTCGTCTCCTCCCAGGAGTCAGGCTCGACAACTATCGGCGGCATTACGGAACCGATCATCAGCCAACGAACCGCCGAGCAGACCGTGCGCCTCAGGCAAGGCGAGACCAACATTCTGGGAGGATATCTGGTGAAGCAGGATCTCCTCTCGGTGGCGGGAACTCCGGGGATCGGAGAGCTTCCCGTTCTCAAGTACATCTTCACCTCGCGGACACATGAGGTTCAAGACGACGAACTCGTTTTCATGATCACCCCGCATATCGTCCGCGGCGCCAATATCACCCCGCAAGACCGCGAGGAGATCGACACCGGCACGGGCGCCAATATTGAATTGCGCCAGGTGAGCGCTCCACTGTCCCCGCCGCCCGCGGCCGCGCCGCCGGCGGCTACGCCAGCCGCGCCTCCCGCTGCGCGCCCGAATGTTCCAAATGTTCCGCCGCCGGGGCAGGCCGCATCGCCAAATACCGCATCGCCAAATGCCGGGGCCGCCGGTCAACCGCCGGCCAACTCGCAGGCTCAGGCGGTGAGGATGCAGCTCGCCGCTCCCCCGACTCCATTCAAGGTGGGCAGCGCCTTCCAGGTCTCTCTCAATCTCGACGGCGGCCAGAACGTCTTTTCTATACCCATACAGCTACATTACGATCAGACGAAGCTCTCTCTGGTCAACATCGACAGCGGCGACTACTTGAGCCGTGGTGGTCAAGCCGTCACGCTGGTTCACCGCGACAGCGGCAGCGGAGAAGTTGCGATCGCGACCTCCCGTCCACCCGGCGCGCCGGGTATCGGTGGAGCGGGAACGGTCTGCGTCCTGACGTTTCAAGCGAAAAGTCCGGGCGACGCAGTCATCAATGTGAGGCGCGCCACGGTAGAGAACAGTGCGCAGCAAGCCACGAGCGTCGATGTCGCGGGCGCGTCTACTACCATACACATTCAGTAGGAAGTGTGGGAGCCTGCTATGGCCTTATAGGGCGGCAGCGACGGGAGCGGATTTTCCCGAGTGCAAGGAGTGAGGAGTGACAAATACCGGGCGTACTTTAGCGACGAACGACATAGCAATCGGGAAAAATCCACCCGTCCCTCCGGGTTGCTGCGAAAATGGAGCCATACTTCGTTGTCGTCCTTGCATGGGGACCTGCCACACGCTGCGAACTCCGCCTCGTCTGGCCCCATTTTCACCCGCAACGCTGTCCACCCTATAAGGCCATAGCAGGCTCCAGATGCACCGGGATCTCATTTCGCGCAGTTGGCAGCGCAGGAAATGCGGCTCTCAGGCCGGTCTCACGCTGATCGAGCTGATTGTTACGGTGGCGATCTTGGCCATCCTCGCCTCCGCGGCGGTTCCCTTGGCGCGCTTCCGCGCGAAGCGGGAGAAGGAACAGGAGTTGCGATACGATCTGTGGCAGATGCGCGACGCGATCGACAAGTACAAGGACGCCGCGGATCGCAATGCCTTTCAGATTAAGGTCGATAGCTTTGGCTATCCGCCCGACCTCGACACATTAGTGAAGGGCGTGGACGTACAGACGAAGAAGGTCAAATTTTTGCGCCGCATTCCGATAGACCCTATGACCGGCAAAGCGGATTGGGGATTGCGCTCCATGCAGGACGACTCGAACAGCGACTCGTGGGGCGGCCAGAATGTTTTTGATGTCCACTCCACCTCAACGGCTACAGCGCTCGATGGCACGAAGTATTCCGATTGGTAGAACTGTTTGGTAGAACTGTGACGAAGCTCGGCTCTCGATCCCGATCTCGACCGGCTTGTCGGCGAACGCTCCGCCGTGCCCCAGACGTCGCTTCGGGTTTCACGCTCATCGAGTTGATGGTCGTGATGCTGATCATCGCGATCCTCGCCGCGGTCGCGATTCCCGCGTATGTTTCGTCGATCCGCGCGGCGCGTGAAGCTGTCCTCAAAGAAGATCTCCACGTCTTGCGCGATGCCATCGACTCCTACACGAACGATAAAGACAAGGCGCCTCAGTCGCTCGACGATCTGGTTAGCGCCGGCTATCTCAAGAGCCTTCCGATCGATCCGATGACGCACAGCTCCGATACCTGGGTACCCGTGATGGACGACTCGGTGCAGAGCCTGGACCAGACCGATCCAGGCCTAAGCGACGTGCACAGCGGCTCGGATCAGGCCGGTGGCGATGGGCAGCCCTACTCCAGTTGGTAGATCGTTTCCCCATGCATCGCCCGGTTCATAACAGGCTCTAGGAGAAAGGATCTTGCGCCCCGCCCAACTCTCGGCTGGAATCTCACTGTTGCAACTCGAGCCGATGCAGAGCCGCCATGGCGTCAGGATCGCCCGGTCGAAGTTTCAAGGCTTTTTTATAGAGGCTCGCCGCGACATCCAGCTTCCCAAGTTTCTGGTAAACCGCCGCAAGGTCATAGTACGGAGCGGAGTCCGACGGGTCGGCTCTCTGCGCCTTGATAAATTGAACGGCGGCCCCGAGGGAATTGCCTTCTTGAAATAACAGAACGCCCAGACCGCAGTAGGCCTCATCCTTTGCGGGATCCAATGCGATCGCTCTTCTATACTGTGTCTCCGCATTTGGGAGGTCGCCGAGCTCCGCCAGCGAGGCGGCGTAGTTTGTTACTGCACCGGCGTCGTCCGACTTGATAGCGAGAGCCGTCCGATAAAGCTGGATAGCGCCTTTGGGATCGTTCCGCCGCAGGCGGATATTGCCGAGCCCGGCGATGGCGGCCTCATTTTGTGGCTGAAGGCGCAGTACGGACCGGTATGACAGATCCGCACGATCCAAGTCTCCACGCTTCTCGGAAACAGCTCCCAGGTTATAGAGGAGCTTCGTGCTGCGCGGGCTGGCCTCTAGTGACGATTGGTAGAGGGATATCGGATCAGCCCAATCCAGGAGCCGGCCGTGCAGCCTCCAGGCGCTCCACAGGACCCAAAGCGCAACAACGCTCAACGCGATTGGGCGCGCCCGCCTCGGGATGCTGAAGGCGAGTGCAACAATCAGGAAAGCCAGTCCGGCGGATGCGAAGTAAAGAAAACGCTCCGCCATGCCTTGGTAGATGGGCACCAGGCCGCAGAACGGAGCCAGCGCAATCGACATCCAGGCGAGCCCCGCCGCAACCATTGGCTGTTTACGGCGCAAGAGGATTGCTGCGCCAAGAATGCTCAGCATCCCCGCCCAGGCGAGGATCGCTTGGACGGACAGGATATTTTCCGGTGTGTTGCTGGAGCGTTCGATACTCATGTGAACGGGAAGCGCCAGCCATCCGATGTATTTGAAGAAGAAAACCCCAAATGGAATCAAACTGCCGGGCTGATGATAAGCGGGAGGAACGATGAAATGCCTCACGCCGAGGTAGAGCAAGCCCGCGGCGATGGAGGCGCCATAGAGCATTGCCGCGGCTCCTGACGTCAGTTTCTTGAGCGCATACGCAAGCAGCATGGTAAGCGGAAGGACAAGGATTCCCGCTTCGTGAGAGAGCAGCGCACAAAGGGAGGCCAGAAGATAAAGGATCAGGAAAAGAGTGCGCTTGGTCTCAATGAAACGCTCCGCGAGCAAGGCGCTCACGAGCATGAAAAACGCCGCGAGGCCGTAAGCGCGAGCCGCGATCCAGGCGACCGCTTCTGAGTTGATGGGCAAAGCCAGCCATACCAGAGCGGTGCATCCCGCGACCGGGAGAGAGACCCGCAATCTTCTTAAGAGAGAGAAGAGCAGGAAACCGTTCATCCAGTGCAGCAGCAGGTTGGTTAGATGAAAGCCGGCCGCATGGCCGCCCCAAAGCATACTGTCGAGGCCAAGGCTGATCCAGAAGAGAGGCCGATAGTACGATTCTCCGCTTCCCAGGAGATCGCCAGTGAAGGACACATTGGTATGCAGGTAATGACCGATTCCATGCCAGGAAGCCAATCCTGGATTGTTCACGATCATGGTCATGTCATCGTAGGAAGAGAATGGATTGAAAAGCCCTCTCCAATAAAGAAAAAGCACCCAAGTGGCGCTCAAAACGAGGAAGGCGAGTCCCTCATGCGAGCGGATCCAACCCATCGTGTTTTGTTCGCCCGGGCGGGATCCGCCTCGCGGCTTGCGTGGTGGTTGGCTCGCCCGAGAAGCCTGGCGTGAAACGGAAGTCGTCATTCTGAGGAACGCCATCGCGACGAAAAATCCCTGTATTTTCCTTGCCCTACACCGTTCAGGGGCAGCCTATCCTTCTAAAGACGAAATGGGGATGGAATTCGTTCGAGGTTCGCCCCGAGAAGCTGCGTCCAGAGCTCTTTGAGCCCCTGTCCCGTTTTGGCGGAGCAGAGCAATAACTCGTCGAGATCGAGGTCCTGTTTCAATCGCGCGAGCGCCTTGGCCCGTTCGTTGCCGGAGAGGCGGTCCGCTTTGGTGCCTACCACAAGAAAATCGCGCCTCATCTCCTTGAGAGAGTCGATCAGCTGCCGGTCGCTTGACTGCGCGGGAATGTTCGAGTCGATCAGGCAAATACACATGGTCAGATTAGGCCGCTCGGCGAGATATGGATTGATAAATTCCGGCCACTGCGCGGAGACGGATTTCGAGAGTTTGGCGTAACCATATCCCGGCAAGTCGGCAAAGAGCATGCGCGGCTCCCGGGCTGACGCCGACTCGAGTAGCGCGAAGAAGTTGATGGCGCGCGTGCGCCCTGGCGTGGATGAGACTTTGGCGGCCCTTTCCCCCAACAGTCCATTGATCAAACTCGACTTGCCGGTGTTCGAGCGCCCCAGGAAGGCAAATTCGGGCGCCGTAGCGGCGGGGAATTGCTCCGGGGAGGTGGCAGAGAGCAGAAATTTGCTAATCAGTCGCATGTTGAAGGGATTTCACGCGCTCGATGTGGCGCACGGAACGATGCACGCCACTGATGGCAGCGATACTTTCTTGACACTCACTTTTCATTCATCGATCTCTGGTCCCAGATGCGAAGCGAGTGCCCATCCGGGTCGATGAGCTCGGCGCCATAGCCCCAAAAGAAGTGCTGCGGGGCGCTCAGGAACGAAACGTCCTTTGCGCGAAGTGTGCGGTACGTCTCATCCACATCAACAATCTGAAAATACAAGACGCAGTTACATCCGGCCGGTGGATGAGCGGCCTGTTCCAGGAAGAGGGTTAAGCCGGCGTCATCCTGTAGCGCCGCAACTCCCCGTTTCTCAGATCCGCCATCGAGAATCTGGAACTCGACCTTAAAGCCGAAGTTGCCGACATACCAATCGCGTGATTGTTGCCAATCTTTCACCGCAAGCTTCACGTGGTCCAACTTCACCATGCCGTATGCCTCCCGGCGCAGGCGTGACGTTTTTTCTACACGTGAGCGCGCGGGCGGTCGGGAGCCGGCGGCGGGGGGACAGCGGCTAAGGCCTCTGGCGTTTCCTCATGCAATTCCGGCAAGGGGCCTTCGAGGGCGATCTTGAGTACCTCGTCCATCTGATCGACAAAGTGGAGCTTCATGGCGCTCCGCAGCGATTCCGGAAGATCGGCCAAATCTTTCTCGTTCTCTCGCGGCAGGATTGCTTCGAAGATGCCCGCGCGATGCGCAGCCAGCAGCTTCTCTTTCAAGCCCCCGATGGGGAGAACCTTACCGCGGAGGGTAATCTCGCCGGTCATGGCGATGTCGCGGCGCACGCGGACTTTAGCCAGCGCGCTGGCGAGGGCGGTAGCAATGGTGATCCCCGCCGAGGGGCCGTCCTTGGGGATGGCGCCTTCCGGCACGTGTACGTGAATATCCAGATTGCGATAGAAGTCTCTGGGCAGGCCAAGGTGCTGGGCGCGGCTGCGTATGTAGGAGAGCGCTGCCTGCGCCGACTCCTGCATCACGTCTCCGAGCTGGCCGGTGAGGGTGAGTTTGCCCTTGCCGTCCAATACCTGTACTTCGGTCGAGAGAATGCTTCCGCCAACCTCCGTCCAGGCAAGCCCGGTGACCAGGCCAATTTCACTCGTCTCGTGCACCTGAGAATCGCGGAACTTGGCCACGCCAAGGAACTCGCTCAAGTTCGCGGCGGTAATCTCTTCCTGGTGCTGGGGCCCGTCCTTCACCACGCGGCGGGCGATTTTACGGCAGACGTTGCCGATCTCCCGCTCCAGATTGCGAACGCCCGCCTCGCGCGTATAGCCGCGAACTATATCGACCAGAGCATCGTGGCTGAAGCTCGCGTTCTTCTCGCTGAGGCCAGTCGCTTCGCGCTGCTTCTTGAGCAGATACTGCTTAGCGATTTCGAGCTTCTCGGCCTCGGTATAGCCGTGCAACCGAAGAATCTCCATGCGATCCTGCAACGCGGCGGGAATGGTGTGCAGCACATTCGCCGTGGCGACGAAAAGTACTTGCGACAGGTCATATTCGACATCGAGGTAATGGTCTTGGAACTGAGTATTCTGCTCGGGGTCAAGTACTTCAAGCAGAGCCGAGGAGGGGTCTCCACGAAAGTCCGAAGCCATTTTGTCGACCTCATCCAGCATGAAGACGGGATTCTTGGTTCCCGCTTTCTTCATGGACTGAATGATCTGGCCGGGAAGCGCGCCGATGTAAGTGCGCCGATGCCCGCGAATCTCCGCTTCATCGCGCACGCCGCCTAGGGACATGCGGACAAACTTTCTCCCCGTCGCTTTGGCGATCGACATGCCGAGCGAGGTTTTTCCCACACCCGGCGCTCCGACGAAGCAAAGGATCGAGCCTTTGGGATTCTTGACCAGCTGCCGCACCGCCAAAAACTCAAGGATGCGTTCCTTGATCTTTTCCAGACCATAGTGATCCGCGTTCAGAACCTTCTCTGCGCGGTCGATGCTGCGCGTTTCCTTGCTCTTTTTCTTCCACGGAACAGCGAGCAGCCAGTCCAGATAGTTTCTGGAGACGGTCGACTCGGCGGACATTGGGGGCATTGCTTCGAGCTTCTTGAGCTCTTGAATGGACTTTTCGAAGACATCCTTGGGCATGCCTGCGCTTTCGATCTTCTTGCGCAGCTCGTCAAACTCGCTCTTCTCGCCCCGCCCAAGCTCCTTCTGGATGGCTTTGATCTTTTCGTTGAGGTAATACTCTTTCTGGGCCCGCTCCATCTGCCGCTTGACGCGGCTTTGGATGCTCCGGTCCATGTTCAGTTTTTCGATCTCGACGTCGAGCACGTCGGCGACGCGCGATAGCCGCTCCGCGGGATCGAAGATCTCGAGAAGATCCTGCTTCTCCTCGATCGAAAGCTGAAGATTGGCGGCGATCGTGTCGGAGAGCTTGGCCGGCTCATCCATACGCACGGCGGCGATCATCGTCTCGTAGTTCAGAGACTGCTGCAGCTTGACGTACTGCTCAAACAGGGAAGTGACCCGCTGCATAACCTGTTCAATCTGCGGATTCGACTCGAGTTGCGTCTTCCCAGTCCGGATGGTGGCCACGAAAAACCCATCCGCGTCGTTCATCTCGACGGCCTTGCCCCGCTCCAGGCCCTCAACCAAAACTTTGATGTTGCCATCGGGCATCTTCACGCTCTGCACGATATTGCCGATGGTGCCCACGGCGTAGATATCTTCCGGCCGCGGTTCATCGATGCCCGCATCGTGCTGCGTGGCGAGAAAGATCTTGCGGTCCCCGGTGAGAGCTTCTTCAAGGGCCCGGACGCTCGACTCGCGTCCCACCACGAAGGGTGTGACCATGTATGGAAAGATGACCATGTCCCGAATCGGCATCATGGGCAGCTTAAGAAGATCGCTCTTGTCCCGGGTTTCCTTAGCTTGTGTCACGCGATTTCCTTTCGCTTATCTTTCTTATACAAAGAAAAAGCCGTTTGAGCCAATGTGCCGGCGGCCGGGTGTTCGGGCCATGAAAGTGCGCACCGGACCTCTAAGTGAATAACAACCTCTAGTCTAGTGTGCTCCCTAATAGTCTACTGCGCTCCCTAATAGTCTAGTGTGCTTCCTAAGCCTCTGCTGTTGAAATGCCGTTTTTGGGGTAGAACATTTCTACGGATCTGCCATCCAGGCGGACTCGGCTTCGCCGCCGTTCGCGGTTGCTCACGCGCCTATCACACGTGGTATCGCACGGAAAGCAGGCGTTCCCGTTCAGGCGAGGAGCATGGGGCAGCAACGAACCATAATAGTCATCATCCTGAGCTCCGACCCCGGTCTGCGAGGCAAACGGCGGCGAAGCCGAGTCCGCCTGGATGGCAAATCCTAGGCAGGCTACGGAAAAACGAGTGGGTGGACAGTTGAGCATACAAGATCGAGCATGCCTCATTTCCGGTCCACACATTCGTTAGCGCCTCGCTCGTTGCTTCGGCGCATTTTTACGCAGCCTGCTAGCCGGCCTTTTCGAGCAGTGTGACCGAGAGGTCGCGCTTCTGCACCATCTCCGCGGTGATGTCGAGCTCCTTGATCTTCTTGTTGCTAGGCAGGTGATACATCAGGTCCAGCATCAATTCTTCCAGAATCATGCGTAGTCCGCGCGCGCCGACCTTGCGATTCAGCGCCTCGCTAGCCACTGCGCGTGTCGCTTCATCGTTGAAGAGCAGACGGACTCCCTCGTATTCAAACAGACGCTGATACTGTTTCAGAATGGCATTGCGCGGCTTGGTCAAAATCTCGACCAACGCAGCCTCATCGAGCTCGTCGAGGATTCCGATGACGGGTAAGCGGCCTACAAACTCCGGGATTAGGCCGAACTTGATCAGATCCTGCGGCTCTGCCCGGCGTAGGAGGTCATTATCGCGCTGCGCCGGCAATGCGCCTGCCTCGAGCAGATCCTTTTCGGAGAGGGCCTTGAAGCCCAAGGCCTTTTTCCCAACGCGGCGTCCGATGATGCGCTCCAGGCCCACGAAGGCTCCGCCGCAGATGAACAGGATGTTGGTCGTGTCGACCGGGGTAAATTCCTGGTGAGGGTGCTTGCGGCCGCCTTGAGGCGGTACGTTGGCTACTGTTCCTTCGAGGATCTTGAGCAGAGCCTGTTGCACTCCTTCGCCCGAGACATCCCGCGTGATCGATGGATTTTCGTCTTTGCGGCCGATCTTGTCGATCTCATCGATGTAGATGATGCCGGTTTGCGCGCGCGCCACGTCGCCGTCAGCGGACTGCAGAAGCTTGAGAATGATGTTTTCTACATCTTCGCCGACATAGCCGGCCTCGGTGAGCGTGGTGGCGTCGACGATGGCGAAGGGCACATCGAGCATCTTTGCCAGGGTATGCGCCAGCAGGGTTTTGCCGCTGCCCGTGGGGCCCACCAGGAGGATGTTCGATTTCGAAAGCTCGACGTCGTTGCCGCGCGTGCGGTTCATCTGGATTCGCTTGTAGTGGTTGTAGACCGCGACCGCCAGCTTCTTTTTGGTTTGCTCCTGGCCGATCACGTACTCATCGAGAAAGGCTTTGACCTCTTGCGGCTTGGGCAGGTGCGCCGGCGCGGCGCCGGCCGGTGTTTCGCTCCGATCGTCTTCCAAAATTGAATTGCAGACGGCGACACATTCGTCACAGATGTATGCGCGCGGGTAATCGCTCGGCGATGAAATCAGTTTTGCGACAGCGTCCTGCGACTTGTGGCAAAACGAACAACGGAGTGTATCATCTGTTCCCCTCGGCGTTTTCATACTGCAACTCCTTTGCCCCGGAAACCGTTAGGTACGTGGTTAGGTACGTGGTCTATCAATAATCTCATCGATAATGCCGTATTCTTTGGCCTGGTTAGCATTCATGATGAAATCGCGTTCCACATCGCGCTCGATTCTTTCGAGCGTCTGGTTCGTATGCTTGGACATTAGCCGGTTGGTGATCTCCCGAATACGAAGAATTTCGCGCGCGTGGATATCGATATCGGTCGCCTGCCCGGAGAGCCCTCCCATCGAAGGCTGATGAATCAGGATGCGCGAGTTGGGCAGGGCAAAGCGCTTGCCTTTGGTTCCGCTCATGAGAAGAAACGCGCCCATGCTTGCCGCCTGACCGATGCAATAAGTCACCACGTCGTTCTTGATGAACTGCATCGTGTCGTAAATGGCCAGCCCCGCGGTGATCGATCCGCCTGGAGAGTTGATGTAAAGCTGAAGATCCTTTTCCGGATCTTCGCCGGAGAGAAAGAGCATCTGGGCAATGATGAGATTGGCAATCTGATCGTCGATCGGCGTTCCGAGGAAAATGATGTTGTCGCGAAGCAGACGAGAGTAAATGTCGTAGGCGCGTTCGCCCCGACTCGTCTGCTCAATCACCATAGGTACGAGTGCCATGCTATTCCTTGCGTTCACTTTCGGGAGACTCACTTGCGCTCCCGGTCAGGATCTAAACTCGTCTCGGGCCGGCACATAGCGTCCCAGCCCTCCGTTTGATAACCGTCCCTTTGATAACTCTCTAGGACGCCAAGCGTTCGTATAGCAGGCTGCCGACTTTCTGTCTGCGTAATTGCTCACGGATTCTAGCGAGGCCCCCGTTCTCAGTCAAACGCTTGCGCAGACCATCTAACGGTTCCCGTGTCTCGATCGAGATGCTTTCGAGCTCTTGGTCTACCTCGTCGGGCTTCACCTCGACCTGCTCGGCATCCGCGATGCGGTCGAGCAGAAGCGTACCCTTGACCTCGGCCACCGCCAGATCCCGCTGCGCCGCGCGCAGACGGTCGAAATCGAGCTTACGCATGTCTTCGGTGCGCATGCCTTGCGAGGCGAGCGCTCGTAATCCACGGTCAAGCCGCACATCGATCTGCTGCTGCACCAGGGATTCCGGAACGGCGAAGTTGTAGCGGGCGGCCAGTGCATCGACCAGCCGGTTGCGCGTCTCGTTCTCGACGCGGCGGCGCTTGTCGTCGGCCAAGTGCTCGCGCAACTTCCCGGAGAAGTCGGCGAAACTTTCGTAAGGCCCAAGCTCCTTCGCAAAGGCATCGTCGAGCTCCGGCAGGATCTTCCTCTTGATGCCCTTTATCTCGACATCGTATGCAACCGTTTTGCCGGCAAGCTTGCGCTCGCCGAAGTCCTGGGGATAGCTCGTCTCGAATTTGAGCTCCTGCCCGGTTTTCGATCCGCGCAGAGCGGCGGTAAAGCTCTCGAGCGTGTTCTTGCCGCCAACCTCGATGATCACATCATTGCCTGCAATTGGCTCGTCTTCAGTGTGGGCCTCAGGGGTGTGGGCCTCAGGCGTCTGGTCCTCAGGGGCCGCGGACGCATTGTCGCGGGCATGCATGCTGCCTGTAAAGTTGATCTCGGCGAAGTCTCCATCGGCGAGAGCGCGGTCTTCCTCGACCGGTTCCATGACGGCGCGCGAATCGCGAATGCGCTCCAACTCACTCTCGAATTCCGCATCGGTGAGCGCTGTCTCCGGCTTCTCCACCTTGACCTTCTCGTACCCTTCAATTGAAAACTCAGGCACCACTTCGAAGGCAGCCTTGAAGTGCAGCGGCTTGCCCTCTTCGAGCTCGATCTTGGAAACTTGAGGCTGCGAGACCGGCCGCAGATTCTCTTTCGCGATGATGCTGCGAAAGTGCGCCGGCAAAACCTCGTCCATCACGTCCTGACGGATTTTTTCAGCGAAACGGGTGCGGATGAGCGCCTCGGGAACTTTTCCCGAGCGGAAGCCCGGGATGCGCGCGAGCTTTTGGTAACGCTTGATGATGGTTCGGAAACTGCGCGTTACTTCGTCTTCGGGAACCTCGACTTCGACTTCGCGCGTGCAATCGGGGTTGAGGGTCGGTCCGCCATGGGAGTGGCTGTGATCGTCAGCCTCATGCGCCCGGTGTTCTCCGCTTGCGGCGGCGACTGCCTCGGGATCAGGCGTGGTTTCAAGTGCTTCCGATGAACTCAACGTGTGCCTTCCAAGGGTATAGACCCTCCCCGTCCGGCATCCTTACTATTCGAACCGCGGTGTGATCCGCTGAACGGCCGCCTAAACTTCGTGGGGAGTGGCCATGAAGTGTCTTTCATCATGGTATGAGGCTTTGCGAGGAGGGTCAAACTTACAGCGGCTCGAATGGGGGTTGGCGCATACAACAAAAGAATCCAGGATCACGCCGAATGGTGATAACGCGATTGAACTCGGGCTTTTACAGCTCGTTTGCGCGCGCAGTGCGGACATGGGAAACAAATCGTTGATCAGCGGCGCCGAAGGCCTGGAAATTCCGGCGAGCTTCGCTCAAGCTCAGGGCGCCGTTTACCGTTCCGCGGACCTCGTCCGCGTCCGAGTCATCCTGCCCGTCATCCTGCCACCAGCATACTTCGCATAGCTCGAGAGCCTCGGGCTTGGAAAGCGTTCTGAATCCGCAACACAAGCAACGTGTGGCGGTGGAGGTGGGGGCGCTCATCTCTTAGATGACGCGTGTTCGAAAGGAAAGTTGCTTTTTTTTCGTTAGGGAGATGAGTCCGCTTTACACCCCTCGGTACTATTACGCAGGTAATGGAAGGGGGCTTCGGCCTCTGTCCGGGGTTTAGCGGCGATGCCGCGTCCCCCCTGTCCGCGCAGGGCCTAGAATGACTCTGTGACCTATTTGAAAGAGGCAGCAACTCTGGCGGACCTCAATCGGGAGATTGCCGGCTGTCAGCGCTGTCCGCGCCTGCGGAGCTACTGCGAGGCGATCGGGGAGAGCAAACGCCGCGCCTACCGCGAGTGGGATTATTGGGCCAAGCCGGTCCCCTCCTTCGGCGACGAGGAGGCCCGAGTTCTCATCTTGGGGCTGGCGCCGGGGGCGCATGGCTCCAACCGCACTGGCCGCCCTTTCACGGGAGATGGCTCGGGAGATTTCCTCTATCCCGTGCTCTACGATGCAGGCTTCGCGTCTCAGCCTCTCTCAACCTCTCGCGCCGATGGCATGATCTTGTCCGGCTGCCGGATTAGCTCGGTTGTCCGCTGCGCGCCGCCCGGCAACAAGCCGGGAGCCGATGAGTTGGCCAACTGCGCGGACCATCTGGACCGGGAGCTCGCGCTGCTTGCCAATCTACGCGTGATCGTCTGCCTGGGACGGATCTCTTTTGAGGCTTACCTCAGGCACTTGAAGCGTAAGGGGCAGTATAAGAGCGCCGCGCGCTTTGCTTTTTCGCACGGCGCTGAGTACGAGCTTTCGGGCGGACGGCATCTCGTGGTCAGCTTTCACCCCTCGCTGCAAAACACCAACACCGGCAAGCTCACGCGCCCGATGTTTCTCGATGTATTCAAGCGAGCGCGCATTCTGGCAGGTTTACGAATCGGAACGGAGCGATCGGCCTGATGCTGAGGATCACCATCATTATTCTGCTCGTTCTGTTCGCGATTCGACTTCGACGAGGCGGTAGAGTTTTTCGAGGAATGTAATAGCGAAGATGGCGATTTGCCATCGAGGCGGACGCCGCTTCGCGTGCTGGGGTGCTGGAGCGGGAGACGGGGATCGAACCCGCAACCAACGGCTTGGGAAGCCGCTACTCTACCATTGAGCTACTCCCGCGTGGCTTCCATTATAGGGCTTCCTTCTATTGCAGGGCTTCGCGGTACTACTGCTCTCGCCCTCTTCCGCGCAATATTGCACCCCTCTCTTAATATGAAATACAGGGATCCTTCGCCCTGCGGGCTCAGGATGACGGCGTTGGTTTTGGCGGCGAATCGGGGTCCCCGGCAAGCTGTGCTTGCTGGGGTGAGAAGCCGCGTCCCGCCGTCCGCGCAGGACCGCTATGGCAGGGTGTAGGCCACAACCGAATCGCTGGCGAGCGGGGCGCCGACGAGACCGCCCCCGGTAGCAACCACTGCGATGTACTGTTTACCGCTGGCATCGGCATACGTGATAGGAATGGCCTCCGCTGATGCCGGAAGCTTGACCGTCCAGGACTCCTTGCCGGTCTTGGTGTCGAAGGCGCGGAAGCGGCCATCGTCGGTGGCGCCGATAAAGGTTAAGCCCCCGGCTGTAACGATGGGACCTCCGAGGCCCGGGCGTCCCGTATTCTGCTTGCCAACAGGCAAAGAGTCGGTGACCCCCAAGGTGGACCGCCACGCGATCTGGCCGGTATTCATATCTACAGCGACCAACTGTCCCCACGGCGTCGGCATACAGGGCAGATGATTGCTAGGATCCCAGAAGCGATTCATCCCCGTGAGCGGGCCGGAGTTGGAATAGCTCCCGTCCGGATTGCGCACGATCCTCACGGGTTGACCGAGATTATTGACGTTCACAACGAACAGACCGAGTTTGGGATCAAAGGCTCCGCCGGAGTAGTTCACTCCGCCTTGCGTGGCCGGCAGAGTGATATCGTAGCGGTCGAGCTGCGGCGGCAGGTAGGGCACATCGCTGAGCAGAATGTTGTTGTCCTTGACCTCTGCGTCGCACCACTTCTCATGCTCGGGCGAGACCTCGGAAAGGCTGGTGTCCATGCTCGCCAGGCTGATCGTATTTTGCGAGAGCGGTGGAGGCGTAACGGGGAAGGGCTGGGTTGGAGAGGTTTGCTCGCCCGGCACATTGCTTTGCGGAACCGGCCGCTCCTCGACATCGTAGATTGGCTTGCCGGTGACACGATTGAAGATGAACAGCAAGGCGTTCTTGTTGACGGTGGCGACAGCGGGAATGGTTCTACCGCCGCGCTTGACATCGAATAAGAGGGGGGGAGTCTGCGTATCGTAGTCCCAGATATCGTGGTGAACCAGTTGGAAATACCACAAGAGCTTCCCATTGTTTGCGTTGACTGCGACCAGGGAGGTGCCATACAGGTTGTTGCCCGGGCGATCAACGCCAACACGATCGTTGTTCGGAGCTCCAAATGGCATATAAACGATGCCGCGCTTCGCATCGACGGTCATGTAGCCCCAGACGTTGACGCCTGAACGATCCTTCCAGCTATCGCCTTCCCACGTGCTATGCCCTGGCTCGCCGGGACGAGGGACGGAGTGGAACGTCCAAATCAGTTTGCCGGTACGCGCGTCCCAGGCACGCGTATCCCCGGCTGGTCCTATGCCGCCGTTCAAGCCGCCACGCCCTTCGCCCGTTCCCGCGCCGGTAATGATCAGGTTTTTATAAATTGCGGGGGGCGTCAGCAGGCTGTAGGGCTTGTTCAGCCCGGTCAGCATCACCTCCGGCGTTTTCAGGTCGACGATTCCCTGGTCGCCGAAATAGGCATTGAGCTTACCGGTGGCTGCGCTGATCGAGTACAGCTTGCCCCCCCGGGTGCCGAAGATAATCGCTGGTCCCAATGTTCCTTGGCCCGGCCAATACGATGCTCCGCGCGAGGAGGCCTCGTCGCGATTAGGGATCTCGAAGACCCATTTCTCGCCTCCTGTGGAGGAGTCCAGCGCGACGATCCGGCCATACGGGGTAGCGAGGTACATGGTTGAACCGACGACCAGAGGCTGATCTTCCGACATTCGAAAGCCGGAGGGGTTCTGAGCTCGGGGTCCCGCAGGCGCAGGCGAAGCTGAACTCTCTTGAGCGGGCTTCATGTGGTAGACCCAGGCTACTTTCAGACTGTTTACATTGGCCGGCGTAATTTGTGCCAGCGCGGAGTAGCGCATGGCTCCCGGGTCGTGGTTGATCGTCGGCCAATCTGTCGCTCCGGATGCCGCTTCACTCTTGGCCACCTGCCCCAAAACCATCAACGGCGTAGCCAGGAGCAAGCCAACTATGCTGCTCCATCGTCCCCAACCTAAGCCTGATTGTCTGTACATGTATCCCTCCTTCTGAAACTGGTCAACGACTAGGAGCTTGTTTTCCCGGAAGGACCGCCGGGGAAGACAGCGCAGAATATCACGGTGGCAAGTATGTCGTCACGGTGGAGTGGCCCTAGTATTGGCAATTACGTGCTCAAGATGCAGGCATTCGATTCGAGCAGCTGGGGCGGTAACAGCTTTCGATGCTGCTGGTCGAGCGCCAGGTAACGTCACCGTCAATGACCCCCTTGACAGGCGTCTTGAGGCAGGTGTAGGTTGTGTCCGCTAACAACCGCCCACTGGCGCATGTCGCGAGTTCGCTCAAGAGAATCGTTACTGAGATGGATACGATTTGAAAGGAGTACCGTGAAGAAGGTAGCTGCATGCCTGACTGCAGTTTTCGCACCCTCCAATTTGATGCTGCTCTTGGTTTTGAGCCTGGCTGCCTCCGGCTTCCTCGAAGCCCAGACCGGGACGGGAGCAATTGACGGAACAATCACGGATGCAAGCGGCGCCGTCGTGCCAAACGCGACGGTCACGATCACCAACCAGGCGACGGGGACTACGCGAACGATTGTCTCGAACGGGGACGGCCTTTACAGCGCCCCCGCGCTGCCGGCGGGCACTTACCAAGTGCGCGTCGAAATGCAGGGATTCCAAACGAATGTTCGAGATGCGCAGGTGCTCGCGGGTAGTGACACCACCGCAAACGTGTCGCTGGCGATCGGACAGAGCCAGCAAGTCGTCACCGTTCAAGGAGCCGCCGCGCAGGTCAATTACGACACCGAGACGGTCGCCGGCTCGATCGAACGGCAGTCGATTCAGGCAATGCCATTGAATGGCCGCAATTTCGTACAACTCGCGACTTTAGAGCCGGGTGTCACCGTGGCGTCGGGAGCGACGAGCACCCGAAATTCCCCGATTAGCGTTTCGATTCTCGGAGGCACGGGAGGGCGTACACTGCTTACGCTCGACGGCCTGAAGATCATGGATGAGTACGATGGGACTGGCACGCAGATCAATTTTTCTCAGGAGATGGTTCAGGAGTTCCAACTTGCATCGGTGAATAATGATTTGTCGACCAGCATTGGCGCCGTGGGTGCGGTCAATATTGTCAGCCGCTCGGGCACCAACGATTTACACGGCAGCGCCTTTTTCTTTTATCGCGACCACAATATGGCAGCCTATCCGGGTCTGACGCGGAACCCCCTTAACCCCAACCCGTACTTTGTGCGCAAAGATCCAGGGGGCGAGGTTGGGGGCCCCTTGATGAAAGACAAGCTCTTCTTCTTCGGGAGTTATGAATATCAGAGTGAGGTGCAGGCGGAGACGGTGAATTCCGGCTTGCCTTCGATGGCATCACTCGAGGGCATCTTCTCCAGCCCGCTGACATCCAAGTGGCTGAATGTGCGCCTCGATTACACGCTCAACGCCAAGACGAGCGTCTGGGCACGCTACACGCACGACGGCAATGTCTCTTTCGGGCAGAATGCCGGGGTTACTCCGGAGCCGTCCAATTGGCTGGATAACAACAATTGGTCGGATCAAAGCGCGGTGGGCGTCACCACTACTTTGAACCCGAACATGGTGAACGATATTCGCTTCGGTTACAACTACTGGCGCAGCCGTAATCCGATCGCGTCTGCGTCGCAATGCGTGTCTCCGTGCATCGGCACGGGCCTCCCCCAAACCAATCTGCTCGACAACGGCAACGACGCCTTCGGCAACAACGAAAATGCCCCGCAGAACAGAATTCAGAGAAATCTCGATTTAGTCGAGACGTATTCGTGGCAGAAGGGAGCGCACCGTTTTCACTTCGGCGCCGAAGTTGAGCTTGCGTACTATAACTTCAATTGGAGCTTCTGTCAGCCCGCCTGTCTCGATGTGGTTCCCGCGGAGTACCTCTCGAGTTTGGTGGGCGGCGCGGCAAACGAAGCCGCTTACTTTCCCACGCTTCCCTCGACGATCACTTCCACCGCCGACGTGCTGAATTTGCCGGTTTATAACATCACTCCGTCGCTATATGGCGGAATCGGCGTCGGCTCGCCGATTACCCCCGGAGCCTATCACTACAATGCGGACCGCCGGAACTGGCGTCCCAGGGTCTATGCGCAAGATTTATGGAAGGTGAGGAAGAACCTATCCGTTAATTACGGACTCGCTTATGAATATGAAAGCGGACTGTTCGACAACGATATGCCGAAACCAGCCTATCTCGCGCCGATACTCGGAGCCAATAATCTGGGAGCCACGCAACCGGACAAGCTCGACTTTGCACCGTCTTTCGGATTCGCTCAGAGCATTGGCAACAGCGGGAAAACAGTGATCCGGGGTGGTGCCGGCCTGTATTGGGATACGCAGCCGATCTATGACCGGTCGAGCGATAACGGCGACATCGGACCACTCGGCAACGGCAGGGTCAACATTTCGGCCGGTGCTTTCACCAACATTTTCCCGAATATAGTGGAGTTCTCCAACGGAAAGCCGGTACCTGTACCGATTGGCGCTTCTCTTCCGGTCTTGACTGTAAGCAACATGACTCTGGCGCAATTCTTGCAGATTTACAATCAGCAGATCGGAACGATTTCTCAACTAGTGACCCCGCCAACGCCCACGACAAGCGGCCCTTACTCGGTTACGAATCTCAACATCCTCAAGTCTGCGGCAGGGATCTACCCATCCCATTTTCCACTTATGCGGGCCTATGAGACCTCTATCGGCGTCCAGCGTGACCTTGGCCATAACATGGTGCTGACCGCGGATTGGGCCAGGCGGCAGTTTGAAAACGTATTGCTTGGCGAATTGGACTGGAATCACTACAACGAATATATTAACGGCGTGCAAAGCCCCGTGATCCCCAAATGCGCGGCTTCACAGCTCTTTATAGCAAGCCAGGAATGCTCAACCGGCGCGGACACCATCTATACCCCGCAGGGGCGCAATATCTATGAAGGTCTGCTGGTGAGCCTGAATAAGCGATTTTCCAATCGTTATCAGTTTGTCGCCTCTTACGCATTTCAGAATCTGAATGGCGAAGCGGTGGTGAACCTCAATAACTATAAGCAAGGCTACGGCGCGGCGCTGGCGCGCAACAATCTGAATGTTTCCGGTCTCGTGAACCTGCCGCTCGGGTTCCAAATCTCGCTCAACTCGTCGATCATCAGCAGGACGCCCGCTACGGCCACGATCCCCGGGGTCAACCTCGACGGAACTGGAGCGGTGTCCAGCAGTCCGCTGCCGGAACTTGGTTACGGCTGCTTGAACGCAGGTTGCGGTAAGCAACAATTGGCCACCGCCATAACGGAGTTTAACAACAACTACGCGGGCACGAAGACTCCCAGCGGCGCGACGATCCCGCAGCTCTTTTCGCCGCCTAGTTCTAGTTACCAGCTCGGCCGCCCGACATACTCGCAGGATATGAGACTCACCAAAACTTTCGGTGTACTAAAGGATCGGTACCAGCTCTCGCTTATGGGCGAAGTCTTCAACGTTTTTAATGTTGCAAATCTGATCGGTTATTCGTACTCGCTGAATACTCTCTCCGCCAACCCCGCCGCTCAGGCAATGACCTTTGGCCAGCCTACGTCGCGAGCTGCTCAAAACTTTCTTTCCGGCGGACCGAGGGCGGAGCAGGTCGGTACCCGTATCACGTTCTAAGAGGGCGTAATGAAGAATGATATCTGCAACTCCCAGATCACCCGTCGCGAGGCGCTCAAATTTTTGGGGATGGCAGCGGCCACCGTGGTGGCACCGGGCGCCGCCTCGGCCGCAATTGCGCCCGAGTTTCCCAAGCACGCGATCATTCGGACCATCCTTAAAGACATGAGTCCGCAAGAGCTCGCGGGAGGTCCCACATTGTTCCATGAGCACATGTCGTTTGCCGCCGATTTTATGCCGAGATGGATTGCAATCTCGAGGGGGCAGACAGCGGCTGGAAGGGGGCAGGCAGCGGCTGGGCAGACAGCGGCTGGGCAGACAGCGGCTGGAGGAGGGCAGAGCGGTCGCGGCGGGGGGCCGGAGGGGACGGCGCAATCCTCGAATCAGCCCTATTTCATGCAAGATATAGATTTGATGGTCGACGAGATCAAGGCTGCAAAAAGCGACGGCATAGCCTGCATCGTGGACGCCGGTCATGAGGACATGGGCCGCAGTCTTGATTTCCTGAAGGAGCTCAGCGTGCGCTCCGGCATGCCGATCGTCGCGGGCACCGGCTTTTATTCACAACCCTTTTACCCGCCCCAAATCGCAACCTGGAGTGAAGATCAGATTGCCCAGGACCTCATTCACAAGGCGAGCACGCAGCCGGTCGGTGCGCTCGGGGAAATTGGCAGTTGGGACGAGATCACGGACGAAGAGCGCAAGGTGTTCCGCGCGGTCGCGAAAGCTCATCTCGCGACGAACCTTCCGATCTTCACGCATACCGGCATACCGGGCAAATCGGCCATGGAACAGCTCGACATTCTGGAGAACGGAGGTGTCAAGCCGCAGCACATCGTGATTGGGCACCTGGGAAATCTAGTCGATCCGGATGTAAAAGTACAGAGCGCAATCTGTAAGCGAGGCGCGTTTATCGGTTTCGATCGCCAGGGCGGTCCCGGAGACGCTCAGCAGGTTCCGATGGTCGTGAAGCTCATCGAGGAAGGATACGCGGACAACCTCATGTTCTCATCGGACTTTTCGAGTGCGAACCAACTCAAGCGGAATGGGGGCCCCGGATACGCGAAGACGGTTACTGTGTTCGTACCGAAGCTTCGTCAAGCTGGGGTGAAGGAGGATGTTCTCCACGGCATTCTCGTCGATAATCCGCGCCGTTTCCTGGCGTTCGTCCCAAAGACGTCAAGAAAGTCGCTGGGGGTCTAAAATTTGAGGGCTTCGCGGTGAAGCCGCTCTCGCCCTCTTCCACCCCAGCAAGCACAGCTTGCCGGGGACCCCGGCTTGCTTTGCTCGCCCCTTCCCAGGGCTCCCAATATTGCAGGGCTTCGCGGTACTACCGCTCTCGCCCTCTTGCTTTGCTCGCCCCTTCCCAGGGCTCGCTCCGCAATTCACCCTAATATTTGAGGGCTTCGCGGTGAAGCCGCTCTCGCCCTCTTCCACCCCAGCAAGCACAGCTTGCCGGGGACCCCGGCTTGCTTTGCTCGCCCCTTCCCAGGGCTCCCAATATTGCAGGGCTTCGCGGTACTACTGCTCTCGCCCTCTTCCGCGCAATATATTGCTCCCCTCTCTTAATATGAAATACAGGAATCCTTCACCCTGCGGGCTCAGGATGACGGCGTTGGTTTTGGCGGCGAAGCCGCGTGTGCCCGTGCGGCCAGCACCGGCCTGGATGGCAAATCCCAAAATAAAATAAGATTGGCGCAATGCCATTGCCGCGTTTTCGTATCCTGCTCCTTGTTTTTTTTGCGCTGGCGGCTGGAGCGGTTCTGCGCCTCTCCTTTGTCCATGGGATCACGCGCATCGATGGAGACCCGCTTCTCTACGGGGACATTGCGAAAAATTGGCTTACTCACGGCATCTATGGCCGTTCGTTCAGCAGCAGTTCCGGTATGCGCTTCATCTCGCCGACGCTGATCCGTTTGCCTGGTTATCCCGCGTTTCTGGCCCTGTGCTTCGCTCTTTTCGGCGTTGAGCACTACCGCGCCGTGTGTTTTGCGCAAGTCGCGATCGATCTCGCGAGTTGCCTGCTCATTGCCGCCTGTGTGCGGCGTGCCGTCTCTCCGCGAGCGGGAATGATCGCTCTCTGGCTGGGCGCGCTTTGCCCCTTTACCGCGAACTACGTGGCGATACCTCTCGCCGAGACCCTCTCCATCTTTTGTGTCGCGCTGGGCTGCTACGCCTTTGTCAGTATTCTCGAGCGTCCCAGCTGGCTGGCAATTGGGGCTCTGGCCTTCGCCTGGAGCTATGCGGCGATGCTGCGTCCCGATGGCGCTCTACTGGCGGTTTCTCTCGCGAGCGCTTTCGTCGTCTATGGACGGCGCACGCTGGGCTTCGGGCGCGCGGTGCGCCTCGCCTCGGCCGCCGCTCTGCTCGCGCTCGTGCCCTTCGCTGCGTGGTCAGTTCGCAACTGGCGCACCTTTCATGTTTTTCAACCGCTTGCGCCGCGTTATGCCAACGATCCAGGGGAGGCCACTTCGCCCGGCTTCGAGCGGTGGACACGGACCTGGATGGCGGATTTTGCCTCCACATACGAGGTCTATTGGAACGTGCCAGGGGACGACATCAAGATCCAGTCCCTGCCCTCCCGCGCCTTTGACAGCGCAGCCGAATATGAACAAACGCGCCGCCTCTTCGCTGCCTATAATTTGCACGATATAGTCACGCCCGAGATTGACGCTGGCTTCGCCCGCCTGGCCGCTGAAAGGATCCGCGCGCACCCTCTACGCTATTGGGTGACGCTTCCGCTTTTGCGCCTCGCCGACATGTGGCTCCGGCCGCGGGTGGAGATGCTTAACATCGAGCTGCGGTGGTGGCAGTATTCCAAGCATCGCGCTGAGACGCGATTTGCCGTGGAGTATGGGGCACTCAATCTCGCCTATCTGCTTGCTGGACTGGGAGGAGTGTTTTGCTGGCGTGGTCTTTATAAAGACGGTTCTGCGAGAGCGTTGAGCGCCGCCATGCTGACCTACATCGCTCTACGCAGTCTTGTGCTGCTGACAGTGGCAGCGCCCGAGCCGCGGTACACCCTGGAGTGCCTTCCGCTGGTCATTGTCTTTGCCGCCGCCGGCATTGAGAGCGCTCTTCACTCCGGGGCAACGGCGCAATGAGGGGGGTTGCCGCGGATTCGGTGCACTTTCGCCTGTTATCAACTTTGGCACGCCTCTCAGGATCCGAGAGTATCAGGACCGAGAGTATGAAAATATTTGTGCAACCCCGGATTAACCTTTCCAATCTACCTTTTGTGAGTGCATAATCGAGATCCTCATCTTCGCCGGGGGAAAAGAACCCCGGCCCATATCCCCACTCTCAGCCCCACTACTGGGAGGTATCCGTGCTAACAGAATGCTTGAATCCTGAATGCCGTAGAGAACTTCACTATCTCCGCGACGGTAAAGTGGTCCGCATCGTTCGGCAACAAGAGGAACGGATAAAAGTCGAACACTTTTGGCTATGCGGTGAATGCCATTTGAGTTATGACTTTCACTTCTCTCCGGACGGTCAGGTCTCGGTGACGCGGAGATACGAAACCCTCACCGGACGCCAGGCAAGTCTAGACCTGACTCTTGTCGCCTGACGCTGGAACTGGTCGCAACCAAATTCTGAGGCTTTTATCTTCTGAGGCTTTTATCGGGCTCCTTTTCCTCAAGAGGGGCCCGCTTCTGCACATTCCTCTCCTCTTCTGCTCTCCTTTGCATAGCCGCTAAAATAAACTCAGCCATGGCAGAGTTTACCCACCTTCACCTGCACACAGATTATTCCCTGCTCGATGGCGCCTGCGATGTCGAAAAACTGGTCGCGCGCGTTGACAGCATAGGCCAAAAGGCCGTCGCCATCACCGACCACGGAAATATCTACGGCGCGGTTCATTTTTTCGATGCAGCCAAGGCCAAGGGCGTTAAGCCGATCCTGGGCTGCGAACTCTACATCTGCCGCCAGGAGGACC
The DNA here is from genome assembly GCA_963746665.1 of uncultured Acidobacteriaceae bacterium. GTDB lineage: Bacteria > Acidobacteriota > Terriglobia > Terriglobales > Acidobacteriaceae > PALSA-350. The sequence goes on from CAVVBW010000006.1 coordinate 527,384, forward strand.
ATCGGGCCGCGCCGGAAGGGGACAAGTACCACCACTTGCTGGTGCTGGCCGAAAATGAAGAGGGCTACCGGAATCTGGTACGTATCACCTCGGAGGCTGCTCTCCATGGCTTCTATCGCAAGCCGCGGGTGAGCAAAAAGTTTCTTGCCGACCACGCCAAGGGACTCATCGGGTTTTCCGGATGCCTGGCGGGTGAATTGTGTGGCGATCTAATGGCCGGCAAGTACGACGCGGCGCGCACGACCGCGGGCCAGTACCAGGACATTTTCGGGCGGGGCAATTTTTTCCTGGAGATTCAGGACCAGGGGCTGCCACAAGAGAAGCAGATCCACGCCGACCTTTTTCGCCTGGAAAAGGATCTCGAAATTCCGCTGGTGGCGACCAACGACAGCCATTATCTCTGTGAGGACGACCATCACGCGCATGAAGTTTTGCTTTGCGTGCAGACGGCGGGCTCCATTCACGATCCCAAGCGGTTCAAATTCGATAGCGATCAGTTTTACGTGAAGACCGCACAGGAGATGGAGAGGCTCTTTCCCCATGCTCCCGAAGTCGTCAGCCGCACGATGCAATTTGCCGAGCGCTGCTCGCTCAAGCTGAGCAAGATCGAGAATCCTTTCCCTGAGTTCGCCGTGCCAGAAGGAGAGACCCTCGACAGCTATTTCGAAAAAATTTGCCGCGAAGGGTTGCGAAAACGCCTCGCGACCTCAATCGAACACCTGCGTTCGCGTGGCCTGCTCAAGAAGACCATCCCCGAGTACCAGGCGCGTCTCGACCGCGAGATCGATTGCATCAAGCAAGTGAAGTTCCCCGGCTATTTGATGATTGTGTGGGACTTCATCCGCTATGCCCGCGAACAAGGCATTCCGGTCGGTCCCGGCCGCGGCTCGGCCGCGGGATCTTTGGTCGCCTACTGCATGGAGATCACCGACGTCGATCCGCTGCAAAACGAGCTTCTTTTCGAGCGTTTCCTCAACCTCGAACGCGTTTTGATGCCCGATATCGATATCGACTTCTGCATGAACCGCCGCAGCGAGGTGATCCGGTATGTGCAGCAGAAGTACGGCGAGGACCAGGTCGCGCAGATCATCACCTTCAACACGATGGCCGCCAAGGCTGCGATCAAGGATGTCGGCCGCGCGCTCGACATGCCCTACGGCGAGGTCGACCGCATCGCCAAGCTGATCCCCGCCACCATTGGCGTGACTCTCGAAAAGGCCCTGGAGGATTCCCCGCAGTTGCAGGAAGCCTATGAGAAAGAGCCCCAGGTGAAGGAACTGGTGGATACGGCGATGAAGCTGGAGGGCCTGGCGCGCGGAGCCGGCGTCCATGCCGCCGGCGTGGTGATCGCGCCGCGGCCGCTTACCGAACTTGTTCCAGTCACACGCGCCAAGGATGACTCGGTCGTCACCGCGTATGACATGAAGGCGATCGAGAAAATGGGCCTGCTCAAGATGGACTTTCTTGGGCTCACGACGCTGACCGTGATCGACGACACGCTGAAACTCATCAAGCAAACCGCCGGTGAAGACCTCGACATGGCGAAGATCCCGCTCGACGATGTGCCTACCTTCGAGCGAGTCTTCCACCGTGCTCTCACCTCGGGTATCTTCCAGTTCGAGTCGCCGGGGATGCGCGATGTACTGCGGCGGTATAAGCCCAATAGGGTAGAGGACCTGACGGCGTTGAACGCCTTGTATCGTCCCGGCCCGATGGGCATGATCGATGATTTTATCGAGCGCAAGTGGGGCCGCAGGGAAGTCAACTATGACTTGCCCGAGCTCGAAACGATCGTCAAGGAGACTCTCGGCGTCATTGTGTACCAGGAGCAGGTGCTGCAGATCGCGGCGAAAGTGGCGGGATACTCGCTCGGCGAGGCCGATCTTCTGCGCAGGGCGATGGGGAAGAAAGACCCAGTCGAAATGTCGAAGCAGCGCGAACGCTTTATGAGCGGAGCGGCGGAGCGGAAACATCCGAAGGAGGCGGCGGAAAAGCTTTTCGATCAGATGGCGCAGTTCGCCGGATACGGCTTCGCCAAATCGCACTCGGCTGCGTATGCGCTATTGGCCTACCACACGGCTTATCTGAAGACCCATTATCCAGTTGAGTTCATGGCCGCGCTTCTAACCTCCGAGACCTCGAAGCCCGAGAACGTGGTGAAGTACATCAAGGAATGCCGGGAGATGGGAATTCCCGTAGTGCCGCCCGATGTACAGATGTCCGACGCAAACTTCACCCCGGTGCGCACGGACTCGGGCGAGGCCATCGGGTTCGGCCTGGCCGCGATCAAAAACGTCGGCCACAACGCCATCGCCTCGATCCTCTCCGGGCGTGAGGAGCTCGGTCAAGCCGCCGCATTGGGCGGGGAAGGGAAGCAAGGCTTCGCCAGCCTGTGGGAGTTCTGCGAGAAGGTCGACCTCCGCCTGCTCAACAAACGCGTCCTTGAGTCTCTCATCAAGGCTGGCGCGATGGACAGTTTTGGCCGGCGCGCACAGCTGATGGCGGCCGTCGACAAAGCGATGGAGAGAGCCCAGAAGTCTCAGCGCGACGCCGCCGCAGGCCAGCACGGACTCTTTGCTTCTCTGGCTGGAGTCTTTGATGACAACCCCGCCACGAAACGCTTTCAGGAAGCGGAGGAGCTGCCGAACGTCCCCGATTGGGACGAGAACCAGCGGCTGCAGGCAGAAAAAGAGGTGCTGGGCTTTTTTGTCTCCGGCCATCCCCTCGACAAATACGCGGAAAAGTTACGCAACTTGAACGTCGTCGACACAGCAACGGCGCTCGAGATGAAGTGCGCTCCGCCAGTTTATGGGCGCCGCCGCAGCGGTGAAGGAGAGAGCCTGATCGCAATCGCCGGACTGATCGCCGGGCTGAAGATCGGCAAGACGAAGCGTTCGGGAGAAATGTATGCACAGGCCTCGCTCGAAGACACGGTGGGAAAGATCGACCTGATCTGTTTTCCCAAGGACTATGCCCGTCTGAGCGAGAGCCTCAAGGTGGAAGTCCCGGTTCTGGTCAAGGGCTCGCTGCGAGCGGATGACGATGAGTCGGCGCCGAAGCTTTCCGTTTCGAGCATAGAGCCGCTCGAAGACGTCAAAATCAGGCTGCCGCGGAATGTTCGCATCCGGGTGCCGCTCGAAGGCGCGAGCGAAGCGATGCTCGGCTCGCTGCGGGAGATGATCACGGCGGCGCCAGGCCCGGGCCATCTGATGATCAACCTCGAACGGCAAGGGGAATATTGCGTGATGCTCGAGCCCGAAGGCTTTTCGGTGGCTGCCGACCGTGGCTTTATCGAGAGGGCAGAGGAGCTTCTCGGCCGTGGCGCTGTCCAGGCCTTCGAGTGAGGGTTTTGCCATCCAGGCAGGGACCTGCCGTCCAGGCAGACGCGCTTCGCGGCCCATTCGTGGTTGCTGGCGCGCCGGAGAACCGCGGTGCAATACGGAATACCCGGGTGCTCTCTCCCCGTGCGGTACAGTGTGAGTTAACTTTGTCCTCCGTTCGATATGAGGGAACTGGGGCGTGTGAGCAACCATGATGGGCGGCGAAGCCGCGTCTGCCTGGACGGCAGGTCCCTATTTGTCTCAAACTCCACCAATCCATACAATCGGTGAGGTGCGGCTAGGCTCTGCCGGCTAGAGCGAATCCTTACACCAGCTCCCGATCATGCTTGATCGAAGCGGCGGAAGAGCGAACTGTACCTCTCATGACTGAACAGGCGGCAACGACTCTTGAGCAGAAGCAGGCAGCCGCGGATACCGCGTCTGCAGCGTGGGTGAAGACGGAACTTGCTCGTCATCCACAGCGACCCGACCCAATGGAATTCATCCAACGCCTCTTTGCCGATTTTTCCGAGATCCATGGAGACCGCGCCTTCGGCGACGATCCGGCCATGACCTGCGGGATGGCGCGCTTCCATGGCGAAGAGGTGATGGCCATCGGCAATATCAAAGGCCACGGCACCAAAGATAAAGTACGCCGCAATTTTGGGATGCCCAACCCGGAGGGCTACCGGAAGGCGCTGCGAGCCATGAAAATAGCGGAGAAGTTTCGCCGGCCTATCTTCACCTTTATCGATCTGACAGGCGCGAATCCCGGTCTAGCCGCCGAGGAGCGTGGCCAGGCAGAGGCGATTGCCCGCAATCTGCGCGAGATGGCGGGCCTTCGTGTGCCGACGATTGCTACCATCACCGGAGAAGGCGGCTCGGGTGGAGCGTTGGCTCTTGCGGTCGCCGACCGGGTTTTGATGATGGAGAACGCGATTTATTCCGTTATCCCCCCGGAAGCCTGCGGTTCGATTATCTGGCGCGATGCGGGGAAGCGCGCCCAGGCCGCGGCTGCCCTGAAAATTACCTCGGACGACGTGAGCGGCATGGGATGCGTCGACGATGTTGTCCCGGAGCCGGTGGGCGGAGCTCACCTTGATCCAGCTGCCGCCATCGCTCTTCTCGACGCTAAACTTGAATGGCATCTTAGTGAACTGCGCGCTCTTCCGCTCGATGAAATGATGGCGCGCCGAAGGGCCAAATTCCGGAATATCGCTCAGTTCTATACGAGCTGAGATCCATTCCATCTGGACCTGCATATTCGTTCCATACGGCAAACGATCGAAGGGGTCGAAGCTTGATTCATCAACTGGCAATGCCAGGGAAAGTGCACAAGACTCGTCTCCAGACGAGCGCAGCCATGAACTCTTGCAGGCGGATCCGGGGGGATCGCGCGTGATCGAAGCCACACCTTCCGGCCGAGTGCGGGCCTTCGGCTATTTTGTCATCGCCGGTGTCTACTTCTTCTTTGCCCAAACGGTGGCCACCCATGCGGCGAGCGGGCTCGCTTCAGGGGAGTGGTATGAGTTGGTCGAGCGTATCATTCTGCTCTTTCTTCTGTTGATCGGATACACCGCCATGGGGCGCGTCTTTCAGCGCCAGAATCATCCCATTGAGGCGATGGGCCTGGTCCGCCGTGCCGGCTGGCGGCGCGAATTCACAGTGGGCGCGGCGCTTGGCTGGGGCATGATGATCGCGGCAATCCTGCCCATGGTGCTTATCGGCGGGCTCATTGTCACGGTTTGGGCTGTGCCGCACCAGTTTTTCATTTTGGCCGTCGACGTCCTTCTGTTGGCGGTGGCCTCGTTGGGGGAAGAGGTTGTCTTCCGTGGCTACCCCTTTCAGCGCTTGATCGAGGTCATGGGGCCTTTTCTGGCGACGCTCGTGCTCTCTACGCTCTTTGGCCTGGCACACGCATTGAACCCGGCTTCCAGCCGACGCAGCATCATCATCGCAATCCTCGCCGGGTGGCTGCTCTCGATTGCGTACATTCGGACGCGGGCTCTCTGGATGAGTTGGGGCTGGCACTTTGCCTGGAACGCCAGCATGGGTCTGATCTTCGGCTTGCCGGTGAGCGGCATCACCCGGTTCTCGCCGGTCATTCAGAGCAACACGATCGGCCCTTTGTGGATCACGGGCGGCGAATATGGTCCGGAGGCGAGCCTGGTAACCGTCGTGGTCATGCTAATCGGGCTGATCGTTCTTTTCCCGATGACGCGCGATTATGCCGGGAAATATGCTCAACGGGCCGTCGTTGCCCCAGGCGCGCCAGTCAATCTCAATGAGCTGGGCCCCGTAGCTGCTGCGCCCGACGCCGCCCCTATAGCTCCCGCCGCCGTAGTTCCCGCAGAAGACACTCTCGTCGAACTCAACCTCGGTGTTGAAGCTCCCGCGATTTCCCCGCGCTCCCCGGGAAGGCAGCGGGAGCCGTTCTCGAACGACGGAGCGGCCGACCAAACGGAGAGCTCACCGATCCCCCCCGAGGGCCGGACCACGGAGTGAATTGCAGGCGAGTCAGGATATTGCTGTGCTCAAAAGTTCTTCTCGCCCGTTTGAGACGCCTCTTGCAAATCACTGTGGAACCGAGCCATTATTTGTTATCGGATATGGGGGCCCTATGGACGGGTTCTTGGCTAATCCGCTCTCTGTGCTTCGCGAGCATCTTGGGGTACGCCGTTCGAGCGTGCTCGTCTCGAACGCACTTCTTCTGGGCGGTCTTCTCTGCGCCTGCTCGGCGAGTACGGCCCAGGTCTTTACCGTGGAGCGGGAGCATGTAGGGGGCAATATTGGCAATCTCACCACCCTGCAACCGACCTCGGTCCACCTGACCGCAACGCCGATCACCACGCGCACGCGGGAAGAATTGATTCGCCTCTTTCAGTCCGAGCAAGCCTTTGCGGTGCGTCCTTTGCCCCTCGGCAAGCAGGGACTCACCCTGCATGCGAATGGACCACTTTCTCCGTCAGGGAGCGGGTATGTGGATGAGTTGGAGAAGAATGGGATCTCCTCGAAGCCTGGGGATCGTCTCGTCATCTCCAAGTTCGATGTCCAGAAAGACCGCATCGTCTTTGAATTCAATGGAGGACCGGAGAAACACCATAGCATTCTTCAGCATGTCTACGTGGGCGGGGGCGTCGCCGAAGCACCTTTGGCCCGAGACGATGGCCATGTACCGGTAGGTTCCCGTCTTTCGCTTGTCTTCGATAAGTATGTCCCGGAGATGAATGCGGCCGAGCTCCGCGAGTTGATCGCGCCAATACTGGATTTCTCTCTCAAGACTCCAGTCCAGGCATATGCTGACACGCTCCCTCCCAAGCTGAAGGCGGCGGTCCTCGACCATGAGGTCCTGGTGGGCATGAACCGGGATATGGTGACGAACGCGATGGGCGCGCCCGATCAGAAGGTCCGCGAAAAGGACGGCGATGTGCCTTTTGAGGAATGGATCTACGGAACGCCGCCGCATGAGGTGCAGTTCGTGCGGTTCAACGGCGACCGGGTCGTCCGTCTGGAAATCGCCGATGTTGGTCAAAAGCTCATCATTCGTGACAAGGATGAAACGAACGGCTATTCTGCCGGGGTATTTGTTCATCAGGTGCGCGTCGGGGACGCTCCTGCCCCGAATACGACCAATTCCGCCAACGCCGATCCGCCGCCTCCGACGGCACCGCCCACCCTGCGCCGGCCGGGTGAGAAGCTGCCGGATGCGGTCGATCAGAACGATCAGAACAGCCCTGGGCAAATGAAGCCTGTTCAGCTTCCCCCAAAGGACCCTCCGTCGGATACGCCTCCGGCGCCCTCGGACAAATCTCCGTCCCCAGCGGCGTCCCCATCGCCAGCGGCGCCTGGGAGCCAAAGCCCGTCGAACTCTTCGGGGACGAGTCCAATTGCCACGTCCTCGGGTCCAGATGGTTCGCCTTGAGAGGATTTTTGGGCCCCTTCGGTCTGCCCTCCAGCTCATGTAAACTTAACAAGCATGCCCCTCCTGCAGTTCGTATTCGTGCGAACGCGGGGTGGGTATTTGTAAGGAGAGATTGGTTAGATGGCCAAGGTTGCCAAGACAGCAGACCGCAAGAAGGTAATGGACACTTCCAAGAGCACGGATTGTCCCAAATGCAGCAAGCCGACGCGCATTGTGAAGCGCGTGAAGGACCGCGAACGCGGCGTCCCGGGGGGAGTCTACATCTCGTGCTCGGCCTGTGATTTTTACGAAAAGCTTTAGTCGGCTTGGGATTTAGGGAGCTACGGCTTTCAACGCAGATTCCATTTCTTGAAGGATGGCTTGGACTGCGGCGGCCGGGTCGGGCGCTTGCGTGATCGGCCTTCCCACAACCAGGTAACTCGCTCCGGAAGCGATTGCCGCACCGGGAGTTGCTACTCGCTTTTGATCGCCTGCCTCCACCCCAAGCGGACGGATGCCTGGCGTCACGAGGATAACCTGGCTGCCTAATTCGCTCCGCAGCCTCGCCATCTCTTGGACGGAGGTGATCAAACCTGGAATGCCGCAGGCAACGGCCATCTTCGCCAACCTTTCGACCTGTTCCGCGGGTGGCGCATCGACCCCTGTCGAGGTTAGCTGTGCCGCGTCCATGCTCGTCAAAACCGTGACGGCGAGCAAAAGGGGAGAATCGGCATCCTGGCCGGCTGCTTTGGCGGCCGCTCCGAGCATGGCGGGACCCCCCGCGGCGTGAACGGTGAGCATGGCGACGCCCAGCTTTCGGGCGGAGTGAACGGCCGACTCCACCGTGTTTGGGATGTCATGAAGCTTCAGATCCAGAAATATGGAGAGGCCGCGCCGCCGAAGCTCGGCGATGAGGGAGTTCCCCTCAGCCAGATAAAGTTCGAGCCCAACCTTGAACCAGCGGCAAGTTCCCTCGAGATGGTCAACGAGAGAAAGGGCTGGCTCCGCTCGGGCAAAGTCCAGGGCAACGATGAGCCGGTCCCTCGCCGATCCCGGCGCCGGAGCGATCCCGGCAGGGAAGACACAGGTCTTCAAGGAGAGATCCTCAACGGGCGTCATCACAGATGATTTTAGTTGCTTCAGCGTGTCTTCAGGTTAATTTCTGGCCACGTAATTCGGGCGACTTCCTCGGGTGTGGGCGATGGATCGATCATGTCCAACCTCACTCGCGAGGTGCCGTGAAACCCGAGAAGTTTTGCCGCCCCATAGGAAAGATCTACCACTCGGCTAGGAACCAGGGGACCGCGGTCGTTGACCCGGACCACCACGGAGCGGTGATTGCGTAGATTCGTTACCCGAATCAGGGCCCCGAGAGGGAGGCTGCGATGAGCGCAGGTCATAGCGTTCATATCGAAGGCTTCGCCGCTCGCCGTTGCTTGGCCCTGGAAGCCTTTGCCATACCAGGAGGCGCGGCCCAGTTGAAACCAATGACTATATGCGTTGGTTGCGTGGGCGACACCAACTCCGCCAAACCGCACTGAATCGTGCTCCGCGGTAGGCAGGCTGGAGAGAGCCATGGTTGTGGCGAGCACAACTCCGGCAGAAAGGAGGATGCGGAAAGGCCAGTTCGAATGCGTTGCGATATGGCTCATATCCCTCCTGCGCATGATTATTATAGTGGGATGCAGCGGTTGAAATCCAAGCCTCTCTGATTCATGTATTTGTCGTAACCTTCGATTTGTACATCAGTAATCCTTTTGCTCTCATGACCTTACATCTCCGAGGAGGGCGACAACAACCGCAATGACCGGCAGCATTTCAAGAACCGAAACGCAGCAAACCGCCAGAGAAGGCGGCGACGGGGCAGGGAGAGGTTCAGCCCACCCGGTTGCCCTCACCATCGCCGGTTTTGATCCCTCCTCGGGAGCTGGAATCACCGCCGATCTCAAGACCTTTTCCGCTCACGGCGTCTATGGCGTGGCCTGCATTTCGGCCATCACCGTGCAGTCCACCCAGGGCGTCCGCTCGGTCGAGACGCTTTCGCCGGCGCTCGTGCGGCAGACACTCGATTGCCTTGCCGAGGATTTCACCCTCTCCGGAGTCAAGATCGGGATGTTGGGCAGCTCCGCCGTAGTGCGCGAGGTTGCCGCTTTTCTCGCCGCTGGGGGCAAGAATGGGGAACGAGGACGCGTTGTTCTCGACCCAATCTTCCTTTCGACTTCAGGCCGACCTCTGCTCGATGCGGAGGGAGTTCGTCTCCTACAGCAGGAATTGCTCGGTTATGTCGGCTGGATTACACCCAACCTTAGCGAGCTGGCTACCTTGACCGGCACCGGTCCGATTGATCGCGTCGATCGATTCGATCGCGACGAGGTGCCGGCTGCGGCCGCTCGACTCAAAGAGGCCGCCGCTCAGCTCGGCAATGAGGAACTCAACATTGTGGTTACCGGTGGACACTTTCGCCGGCCGGACGATTTTCTGTTGACCGCTTCCGGGGAAGAGCTTTGGTTTCCCGGGGAACAGATTCAAACCGAAGCGACCCACGGGACCGGGTGCGCATTTTCAAGCTCGCTGCTCTGCGGCCTGATCAGTGGATATTCCCCCGCCACGGCAGTTGCCCACGCCAAAGCCTACGTCGCCGAAGCCCTCCGCTCCGCCTATCCCATAGGAAAAGGGAAAGGCCCAATGAATCACCTCTTTCGCTTGAATCGGTAAGGTGCTGGCCGCACGGGCACACGCGCTCCGCGCCATTCGTGGTTGCTGATGCGCCCCAGCATCGGCGGTATTGAATGGAAAACAAGTGGGCGAGAGCTCAGGAGCTTGCTACTTTTGTTCGATTGAGCCTCCGCGGCTCAACCCACCCTCTTGCTACTTTGGGGGAAGGTGCTGGCCGCACGGGCACACGCGCTCCGCGCCATTCGTGGTTGCTGATGCGACCCAGCATCGGCGGTATTGAATGGAAAACAAGTGGGCGAGAGTTCAGGAGCTTGCTACCTTTGTTTGATTGAGCCTCCGCGGCTCAACCCACCTCTTGCTACTTTTGGGGAAGGCCAGAAGCTTGCTACTTTTGTTTGATTGAGCCTCAACGGCTCAACCCACCCTCTTACCACCTTGGGGGAAGGCCAGGAGCTTGCCACTTTTGTTTGATTGAGCCACCGCGGCTCAACCCATCCTCTTGCTACTTTGGGGGAAGGTTAGGAGCTTGCTACTTTTGTTTGAGTGAGCCTCCGCGGCTCAACCCGCCCTCTTATTACTTTTGCTTGATTGAGCCTCAGGGGCTCAATCTTTTTGCTGCTTTGGGGGAAGGTCAGAGCTTATTGCTTTTGGCGGGAAGGCCAGATCCTTAAGCATTATTTCGATTGGGATCAACACGCCTACTGCGGAATCTCGGGCGATGCGATCTCCAGGCTAGCTTGTTGTAGACCCGGCGTGGGGTTGCCGGTGGTCGTGTTCAGCGCTGCTTCGGTTTTTGTTTCCTGTGGATCGCTGACAAGAACGCTATTTTCGTGTTGTGTCAGTGCAATCTCGATCCTGGTGTTCTTGGCGAAGACGACATCCTGTCCACGGCCGATCCACTGGTCGAAGACCACTTTGCCCACCTCGTAGTATGTGAAACCGCTTATGAGTCCGGCGCTCGAGATGGCCGTCCCTACGACTTCGGTCACTGCGTCCATTCCGTTGCTGGTGAATGCATCGCGCACCAGGCCGCCCCCTGCATGGCCGCTCACGGCGGCTAAAGAGCCTAGGGAGACGGGGGTCAGGAAGCGCGTGGCTGTATGGGTCGCCTTGACTCCGCCTTCGTCGTCGAGCTGGATGTGAGCGGCCTTGATTCCCTCAGCGGCGGTCATCTGCCCCTGAACGACACGCACGTCCCCTTGGGGCAATTCCACCTTGCGGAAGCTGAGTCTCAGGCTGCCATTGTGTCCAAACATGCCTGCTGCCTTGGCCTGAACGACGGTGCCGATCAGATGGGTGCCTTCAGGCAGGACAAGCTTGTGCCGCTTGTGGGCCACAACCTGGGAAGGCGTCTCGTCAGCTGGCATGCCATTCGTTGAAGCCGCAGGGGTTGAGACTACTTCTTCAGGGGTTTCGTCCTCAAAAAGCGGCTGGGTGAGTACGGCTTCGACCGGTGTTCCCGGCTTCGCCGTGGCGGAGTCGACCGAGTCGATCAACCGGGCTTCAATTGTGCCTGACAGCTTCAACTCGCTCAGCGGGGCCGCGGGCACAGATTCAGGTGAGTTCTCTTCCTGTAATTCCAATGGTTTCAATAGTTCTGCGTCATATTGCGTTCCTACCCAGACCTCTTGGGGATGGAACGGAACCTCCTTGTACAGGATTTGGCGGATTGCGTCGGCCTTGTGCGGAGTCTGAAACACCGCAACGGTTTGCGTTTTGGTCCAGCGGAAGGCTGCGGCGATGTGCCCACCCAACGAACGGCGTGGGCGTTTTTGATCCTCGCTTGAGATGCGTACGACGCTGGTCGTACGCTCCGCGGCGTCAGTATCAATCTGGTATTCCCGCCCGTCTGGGGTAAGTACTTCATTAAAGGTGACATCAGCTTCTTTGAGCGGAGTTAGGTCGCCGTTGAATATTGCGGCAGTGCGCGCCTGGCGAGTGACAGAGTGCTTGCCGGTAATGCTTCCGAAGACCTTGGAGTCTTGCGGAAGCACAATGTGGTCAATGAGATAAACGGGTTCGGTGAGATGGCCTTCGATCTGTGTTCCGACTCGCATCCGATAGCTCTTTTCGAGCTGGACACGCAAGGGAACTCCCGCTGGGATGCTCTCGACAGACACGGCTGGTAGATCTTGCGACCAACCCGAGACTGTCGCTACGGCGACAGTTGCGGCGAAGCATGCTGTCAGAGCAATCTTCATAATTCTCCCTCCCAGAGGAAGCGGTGAGCGAGATCGCGAATCGCATTGAACGCAGGCCAACTAAAATCATTGTTTCTAGCGCGGCTCTGGGGAGAGAGCCTGATTCGGCGAATTCAGAGGGGGGAAAGAACGGCTTTGCGTAACTCCGTTCCGGGGCCCTTGAGAGTGGCGGCCAGATCGCCTTTACAGTTGGTTGAAGGTGAGGAGCTGAACTTAAATTGCTCTTACCATTTCAGACGCAACTGTCAAAGCGGACGCGTGCCGCAAATCCCACAGCCCGAGAATAGGCTCCTCGGTTTTGAGCGTATATCACCCAAACGATGTAAATTGTTGCAGTGGGGAATCACCAAAACGTAATCGCGGCTGGTACTGTGCAGAAGCCCGTGATTCTTCCGGCAGCGGCTCGAAGAAAAATTCCCCGGGGAACCGTCTAATAAATGTTGGTATCTCCAGGCTCGTCCATAACAGGCTCTAAAGACCCAGAGACGCGACGCTCTTCGATTGACTTAAGTCTTCTTCTATCATGAGGAAGCGGCGGATATAGCGAAGGGGTTCGTCATGCGCAGCCATTTCACGCAGGTGGTATTTCCATACATCGGCCTTTACGGTTCTACGGGTAAAGGCCTTGCGTGTGATCGTAACAATGTGACCATTCTTGTCCCGCCTGGTGTAGTTGGCGGAAGGGACCACGAAGCTGATCTGCGACCCCTGCTTCCAGAAACAGCGGACGAACTCATGGGAGAACAGCAGCGCATAGTAACGGCGGCCCTGGGCCAGCAAATCGATGGCCTCGTCAAAACTCTTCCAAGGAAGGTCAAGCTTTGTTTGGTACCACTTACGGAACTCAAATCCATTCGTGCGTGCCTGACGAACTAAGATTCGGAGGATTTCCTGCTTCGTCATAACACCCCCCAGCCCTGTCCGACGCAAGTAACATTGGCTGCCTCCGGGTCTCGCCGGCTGGCCCGAAGACGTGTGTTCAATTCATTGTTGCGCCAAGAGACGCGGCTGCTGTTAGCAATCCCACTATTTCTATCCGAAAGGCTACTACTTCGGCATCAAAATAAGAGCTTCGTTGCCCGGCCAAACGGCGCTGCACGGCCCGGAATTTCACCTGGACTCTCCGCCGCGAAGGCTATCGCTCCCAGTCGCGCCTTGCGCATCGTTTTCCTACTCGTTGGCCTCGCAGCTCTAATGTTCGCGTATTCCAAGACTCTGTACGCCTCGGTAACAGCCGCTTCAAAGGTTGATAGCAACCCGCTCAACTCCGATCCTCAGGTACGGGAAGCCTATCAACATTTCTACATACTTGACTATGACGGGGCATTATCTTTGTTTGAAAAGGTCGAAGCCGCTCATCCGACGGACCCCATCGCAACCGATTACGTCCTAAACACCGTACTCTTTAAGGAGCTCTACCGTCTCGATCTGCTCGACACAACCTTTTACGCCCACGATGGATTCCTCACCGGCAAACATGCTCCCGCAAACGTCGATCCGGCCGTGGCCGAGAGAGTCAACTCGCTAACCCTGCAGGCGGTTAGCCTCGCTGAAGAACGCCTGAAAGCCGACCCAAAGGATGTCGATGCGCTGTTTGACCGTGCTTGGGCCCGAAGCCTGAGTGCCGTTTACATAGGCCTCGTCAATCGCAGTTTCGTCTCCGCCCTGCATCTTGCCTTGGAAGCGCGTCACGACGATGAACGGGTAATTGCACTCAGTCCCGGTTATGTTGACGCGAAATTGGTTCTCGGGGTGCACCAATATATTGTGGGAAGCCTTCCTGTGGGATTCAAGATCCTCGCAGGTCTGGCGGGGATCACGGGATCGAAAGCCAAGGGGATCGATGATTTGCAGGAGGCCGGGGCGACCGGAACGATTACTTCGGTCGAAGCCCGCACGGCATTGAGTCTATTTCTGCGCCGCGAGGCCAAGTACGACGATGCCGAAGTGGTGATGCGATCGCTCGCGGACCAATATCCCCGCGATTTCCTCTTTCGACTCGAGGTAGCGAACTTGACTAAGGACTCTGGAAACGGTCCGCAGGCAATCGCCGAATACCGGGCGCTGCTCCACCAAGCAGAGCAACCGAATTATTTTCCCTCCGCTCAGCTCGAGCTTGCATGGTTCGGACTGGCGGAAACCTTGCGCGGGCAAGGGGAATACCTCGAGGCAGCCACGTCATATGAGAGAGCCGCCGGCGAGCCGACGACTGCGCGGGAGCTCAAGGCCCGCTGCGAGCTAAATGCCGGAGAGATGTACGACCTCCTCGATCAGCGAACCCAGGCGCTCAAGGAATACCAAGTGGTGCTCGACGAGACATCCGATTCCTCGCCGGCAGAGTCAGCAAGGAAATATTTGCGCTCTCCCTATACCGCCCATTAGAGCCGAACAGCTGCGGCAAACGCGATTCCCCCATGCATTCGCGGCAAAAACGCCATAGGTAATAATTTCTTTCATTCGCGTGAAGGCAGGCTCTCAATGGTCTGTGGAAAACCGAGCGAAATCGCCAAAAGCGCGAGACCCTGGTAAACAAAGGCCTTTCGTTTGTAGTACCTATTCGAGGAGGGTACTGCCGCTCGCCTAGTAATGATGCCAAAGTGACACCGCTCGGACCCCCAACTACCCGGTTGGTAAGCTTTTCTCAAATGCGTTTCCAAATTACTCTCCATTTAACACAGTCACAGTTCCGTTGGGGGGAAGCATTATGAAGCGGCGTATGGCATTTCAATTGGCGGCATGGGCGGGGGCAATCGGCATGTTGGCGGGTTGTGGAGATCAGAGAGTGGCAAGCAAGGGCAATCTCGAGCACGCTCTCAACCGCGATTATTCCGTAAAGGCAGATTGTCTGTTCGACAAGCCTTTGCCTTTTCCGTATGAACTCTCGGTGAGCAATCCGCTCTTGTCCGAGACTCGGCACCGGCTGGATGCACTCGTCGAGGCTGGTTTGCTCACCCGCGACCAGCGTCCTGAAGGCCAGGAAATCGTCAATCATTACTCCATGACGGAGAAAGGCAGCCAGGTGAAGGGCCACGGCCGCTTTTGCTATGGGAGCCGTCAGGTCACCAGCGTTGAGAAGTTCACCACTCCGGTGGACTATCAAGGGATGCCGCTTACCAAGGTCGAGTACCACTTCGTTCTCAAAGATGGCGCCAGTTGGGCTCAACAAGACGAAATACGCAATGCCTTCCCGAATGTGGCGAAATCATTGCAGCAAGAGCCCGTCGATGACGCCACTCTGGTCCTGACCGAAAATGGATGGGAATTGACCTATTAGAAACTGAACCGAGAGTGGTTTGCCGATCCTCAGGCGTGAACCAAACGACATTTGTCTATTAAAGGTATGAACCAATAAAGATTCGAACCTATATATATAAGGTTTGAACCAGACAACGCTCAACGGCTCAAAAAAATCCGCAAGTCGCGCAGATTGTTGTTGGTCGGTCCGGTAACCACGGAATCGCCCAGCGCGCTGAAGAACGGATAGGAGTCGAAGCCGTTGAGCGAGGCGGCGGCGTCCAATCCACGGATCTGGGCACGGGCGATGGTGGCAGAGTCGGCAATCGCTCCCGCGGCTGGGCTGTTTCCGTCAACACCGTCGCTTCCGGCGCTGAGGACCACAATCGGCGAGTCTGGGGTCGGCGAATCTGGGATCCGGGAGTCTGGGATCGGCGAACCTAGTATGGGTGCACCGGGTATCGGCGCACCTGGTTCGCCGGCCGCCCGCCGGCTCCTGGGGGAAGGCTCAATCAACGCACCACCCGCAAGTTCGAGCGCGCAGGCCAGGGCGAACTGTTGATTGCGTCCCCCAGCGCCGGCTTTCCTCTCGAGGCGAACCGTCACTTCGCCACCAGAAAGCAGGCAAGGGCGCTGGTATTCCCGCCGGAGCTGATGGAACCGCGTGAGCAGATATTGGGTGGCATCGCGGTAATCCCAATCGTCGCAAGTGTTGTCGATGACAACCTCAAAGCCCAGGGCGCGGGCATCTTCGGTTGCAGCACGGACAAGGTCGCGGTTCGAAAGCAGGAGATCGATTTCGGAGTGGGCAAAGCCAGGGGGCTGGGAGTATGCAAAGACCCGGTCGATCTTCTCGGGCGCGGTGGCGAAGATTTCTTCGCCTCGCTTTACCGTCTCCTCTTCCTCCATCCTCGAAGTCCTGCCGACGGGAGTGGGGTGAGGAATTCGCTTATTCCCCGGGGTCTCCGGCAGATTGGGATCGGTAAAGAAGGCCCGGACACTGGCGGGGAAATGCTCAAGCAGACGATAGCGCGCGAGAATCTCGCGGCACTCTTCAACCGTGGACGAGTCCGGCAACGTGGGGGCTGAGGCGAGTGCATCGAGCTGGCTCAAGGGAACATCGGCAACCAGCAAGGAAAGCTTCGCCGCCTCTGGCGCGGCGACGGCGAGGCGGCCGCCCTTGACCGCGGAGAAGTGTTTGCGCACGGTGTTCATCTCGCGGATTGTTGCTCCCGCACCCACCAGGATTTCGTGGAAAGCAACCGTATCCGCCAAGGAGATTGTCTTGTCGAGCGGCGCGTCGAAGAGCGCAGAGCCTCCTCCGCTGATCAGAAAAAAAACGATGGCGTGACTGCCGGCTTGTTCGAGAAGGCGTAAGGCGGCGTGCGCCGAGCGAAACGAGTCCTCGTTCGGGAGGGGGTGTCCTCCGGCGTAATACTGGATTTTGGGGTGACGCAGCCGGGGAAGACCCGGTGCAGAGCAAACGCCCTCAAGAGACAGACCGCCCGGCAGCCTTTCGAAAAGCGTATCCAGCATCGCCAGAGCCGCCTTGCCCAAAGCGATCACATAGATTTTTTGATAGTCGTCGAGCGAGAAAACGACAGAGTTCCCACTGGCGGCAGAATGGCGGATCAGCCGTCTTGCTTCAAAGCGAAGATGGCTGTCAAACGCTGGCGGAATGTTTGATGCCTGGAGGGCGCGAGCAAAGATCTGCCGTGCCTCCCGATGAAGCAGCGCAAGTGTTGCTTCCTGGCTTTCGGAAGTCATTGATTCTGAGGGGTAAGAACATACGTCTCCACCCAGTTGCGAATGGAAAGATCGAGTTCCTCGAGCTTTCCGGTAAAGAAGTGATCGGCGCCGGCGATGAAGACGAGCTGGGTTGGAGGTGCGGCGGTCGAGACGATTGCCCGGACAGCGTCCTCGGGGCCATAGGCATCTTCGGCGCCGCTCAAGAAGAGCTTGGGTTGAGTGCAACCAGGAAGAAAATCATAGCGATAGTCGCGCCCCTCCGCGTGTACCGGAATCCCCATAGTCACGATGCCTTGCACCCGGGGATCGCCGCAGCAGGCGCGCAATCCGACATTGCCGCCGAAAGAGAAGCCGGCGAAGAGAATGGGTAAGTGAAATTCACGCTCCAGCCAATTGAGTCCAGCGCGCAGATCGTCAACCTCGCCCCTTCCATTGTCATGCGTGCCCTCGCTCAGGCCGGCGCCGCGAAAGTTGAGGCGCAGTACGGGCCATCCATAATAGGCTTGAAAAACCTTCATCGCGCGATAGACCACCTTATTATGCATGGTCCCCCCGCCCAGGGGATGGGGATGGCCGATGAGCACGGAATATTGGGCGTTGGGGCGTCCCTCGTTGAGCAGCGCTTCGAGCCGGCCAGCCGGCCCGGCGAGATCGTGAACGGTGCGCAGCATGGCTTTTATTGTAGGGCCCGCGCTCAAGCGAGCAGCAGTGGAATCCCACCCTTGACTTCGTCAAGGATGGGGCACCCAAGGAGCGCGACCGGGACAGAGAAGAAACCGCGGATTTGCCATCCAGGCAGGCGCCGCTTCGCGGCCATTCGTGGTTGCTGGCGCGCCGGAGACCGGGGGTGTTGAACGGAGTGCAAGGGACTCCTTCAGCAGTGGAATCCCACACTTGACATCGTCAAGGATGGGGCACCCAAGGAGCGCGACCGGGACAGAGAAGAAACCGCGGATTTGCCGTCCAGGCAGGCGCCGCTTCGCGGCCATTCGTGATTGCTGGCGCGCCGGACCCTTGACTTCGCCAAGGATGGGGCACTCAAGGAGCGCGACCGGGACAGAGAAGAAACTGCGGATTTGCCATCCAGGCAGGCGCCGCTTCGCGGCCATTCGTGGTTGCTGGCGCGCCGGAGACCGGTGGTGTTGAACGGAGTGCAAGGGACTCCTTCAACTGTGGAATCCCACCCTTGACTTCGTCAGAGATGGGGCACCCGACAGTTGTTGTGAGGAAGAAGATTCCGGGCGGCGAAGCCGTGCCCCGCCGTCCGCGCAGGACTCAGGTATGCTCAAAAAATGATGACCAAGCTCGATCCCGTGCAACTGACGCGCCGGCTCGTGGATATCGAGTCGATCACCTACAACGAGGGAGCGGTCGGGAGCTTTCTCGCGGAGTTTCTCAGCGAGCGGGGCTTCCATGTAGAACGGACGGCGGTCCCCCACGAAGACCCCGGCCGCGGGCTGGCTGGGGGAAACAGCGAACGCTTCAACGTCTATGCCGGCACCGGAGAGCGGCCGGATGTGGTCCTCTCGACGCACATGGATACGGTGCCTCCCTTTATTCCCAGCAGTGAAGACGACCTGTTCGTGCACGGACGCGGCTCCTGCGATGCGAAGGGTATTATCGCTGCTCAAGTGGCGGCTGCCGAGCAGCTCCGCGAAGCGGGGGTGAAGGTGGGACTGTTGTTTGTCGTGGGAGAGGAGCGCGATTCCCTGGGCGCACGCGTCGCCAATGAATCTCCGAAGGGGAGCCGATTCCTGATCAACGGTGAGCCCACTGACAATCGTTTGGCGCTCGCCTCGAAAGGCGCCTTGCGGGTAGAGATTCACGCGCAGGGAAAGATGGCTCACTCGGCTTATCCTGAGCTGGGAGAGAGCGCGATCAACAAGCTTGTGCACGCTCTCGAACGAGTTCTGGCGCTCGAATTGCCAGTGACCGAAGGCGTGGGAGCAAGCACGCTCAACATCGGAATGATTCACGGCGGCTGCGCGCCAAATGTAATCGCCGATACCGCGGAAGCGCATCTCCTGGTAAGGCTGGTGGGTCCGGCCGGGGAGACCCGTAAGGCGATTGAAGATGCCGTTGCCGGATTGGCCGAGGTGAAGTTTACCTTGGAACTTCCTTTCATAAGAATGAAAAAAGTGGAGGGCTTGGAAACTATGATCGCTGCTTTTACCAGCGACATTCCTTCGCTGGACAACTGGGGGGAGCCCCTGCTGCTTGGTCCCGGTTCGATCCATGTGGCCCACACGCCGTATGAAAAGCTGGCAAAGCGCGAGCTTCTCGACGCCGTGAGCCTCTATGTGGAAATAGCGGGACGCCTGGTCGGCTGACACGCTCTCTCCGGCTCTGGGCCGCCGCCGTCCTAGAAGTCAAGAACAGGCTTTAGACTTGAGTGAGATGAACGATTCGACCAACTCCCTCGCCCAGTCTGCCTCGTCCTATTTGCGGTCCGCCATGCATCAGCCTGTTCAATGGCACGAGTGGGGCGCGGAAGCCTTCGCCCGCGCGGCCGGCGAAGACAAACCCATCCTTTTGGATATTGGTGCGGTGTGGTGCCACTGGTGTCATGTGATGGACCGGGAGAGCTATGAGGACCCGGCGCTGGCCCAAGTTATCAACCAATACTACGTTGCCGTAAAAGTAGATCGCGATGAGCGGCCGGACGTGGATACACGCTATCAAGCGGCCGTCGCCTCGATCTGCGGCCAGGGAGGCTGGCCGCTGACGGCCGTGCTCACCGCGGAAGGCAAGCCATTTTTTGGGGGAACATATTTCCCGCGAGACGACCGCTACGGCAGGCCGGGATTTGAGCGCGTTCTGTTGACCTTGGCGGATGCCTGGAAGAACCGCCGCGACGAGGTAGTGGAGTCAGCGGCGAGCGTCTTCGCGGCAATTGAGTACAACGAGGGCTTTGCCGGACGGGGCGGCTCGTTGAGCATCGGGATTATCGACAAAATGGTGGCTTCGGCGATCAACCAGTTCGACCGCCGCCACGGCGGCTTCGGTTCGCAACCGAAGTTTCCTCACCCGGCCGCCATCGACTTGCTCCTGGATGTAGCGGTTCGCACTGGAAACCAAGCGGCGCGTGAGGCTGCGACCGTGACGCTCGATCGCATGGCAAAGGGCGGCATTTACGACCATCTTGGAGGTGGCTTCCACCGGTATTCCGTCGACGAACAGTGGATCGTTCCCCACTTCGAGAAGATGCTCTACGACAATTCCGAGCTCTTGAAGAACTACACGCATGCCTTTGAAAGCTTCGCCGACCCGCAATCCGCCGGGGTGGCAAATGACATCCTCCGCTGGATGGATACATGGTTGACGGATCGCGAGCGGGGCGGCTTCTATGCCTCGCAGGATGCGGATATCAATCTCGATGACGACGGCGACTACTTTACCTGGACGCGGGAGGAGGCTGCCAGCGTCTTGAGCGCGGACGAATTGGCCATTGCCGGCGAGTACTACGACATCGGCGATCTGGGGGACATGCATCACAATCCCAAAAAGAATGTGTTGCACGTGAAGCAGACATTGCAAGAGGTGAGCACGCGGACGGGGAAGACAGAGGAGCAGGCCGAGGCACTGCTGGCATCCGCGAAGGCCAAGCTCTATGCGGCGCGTGGCGACCGGCCAACGCCATTTGTCGACCGGACGGTTTACACCAATTGGAACGCCATGGCCATCTCCGCCTATCTTGAAACATCGCGCGTGCTGCGTTTGCCCGATGCACGGGCTTTTGCGCTGCGCACGCTCGACCGGGTCCTCGCCGAAGGGTGGGACGCCGCTCTAGGCTTGAAGCATGTAATTGCCTATCCTGCCGACGCAGGCAAAAACGAGGGGGATCGAACCCAAGGCAGAGCTCGGATCGCTGGATTGCTGGACGACTATGCCTTCCTCGTCCATGCTTGCCTCGATGGATGGCTGACGACGGGGGAGATCAAGTATTACCACTCGGCCGAGGCCTTGGCGGGACGCATGGTTGCGGATTTCTACGACGCGGCCGGAGGTGGGTTTTTCGACGCGGCCACGCGGAGCGAAACTGCGCTTGGCGTGCTTGGCGCGCGGCGCAAACCGTTGCAGGATTCGCCCACTCCAGCGGGCAATCCCACGGCCGCAGCCGCGCTGCTTCGGCTGCAAGCGCTCAATGGCAGTGACGATTTCCGCGTGAAGGCGGAAAAGACTCTGGAGCTGTTCGCCGGCGTGGTCGAGCACTTTGGGCTATATGCCGGGAGCTATGGCCTGGCTCTCGAGCGCTTGTTGCTGCCCCCTTTTCAGGTGGTCGTGGTGGGCGGCGACGAGCACGCGGAGCGCCTGGATCTGGCGGCAGCGGCAGCGCCCTTTGCCGTGAACAGGAGCACGGTTCGTTTGACGCGACCGCAGATCTCTCGCGAGCTGCCGCCTCTGCTCGAGGAGACACTGCCTCAACTACCTCAGCTTGAGGGAACTGGCAGCTTTGCTCTAGTGTGCCGCGGGAGTGTCTGTCTTCCGCCGGTCACGAGCCCGGAAGAACTTCTGAAGATGTTGAAAGAGTGACGGAGATGTTGAGAGATTGACGCGGCTCTAATTGGCTTTCATCTTGTCGTGCACACTCTTTGCTAGTTTCTCGATCTCGTCGGCCTTTTTGACGACATCGACGGAGAGTACGTCTTTATCGGTCTTGTTCACCTGATCTTTCAGCTCTTTCGCCAGGTCGAAGAGCCGGTTGGTGTCTTGAACTAATTGTGCCTGCCTATCCGCGTTTCGCCGCTCAGCTTGCTTGGTCTGCATGCGTTTTTCCGCTACACTGCCCTCGTCTGGCGGTCCTCCGTCGAGCGTCGGGAGCTGGCCGGCCCGGCCCGGCGTCGGCAGTGGCGCTTGCTGTTGCGGCGTCGGCGGCTGTTGCAGCTGCGACCGCGCTGTCACTTCCAATCCAAGCAAAGCGGCAAGTGCGATCACCATCATGACCGGGGCCCCTCGTCTGTTGAACATGGTCAACGAACCTCGCACCCGTGCATTATAGAAACCAGTTGAATTTTACGCTCCCTTGAGGTTCTTTGCGTTTATGGGCAATGTGTTTCCTCACACGTTCTTTCATGATTTGGATCAGGAGTGGGTCCGCGACCTGCAGGAATTTCTCCATGTCGGCTTGCCTAAGCTGATCTTTATTGCGCTCCTTACCTGGGGCCTCATCCTGCTGGTGAACTTCGTCAGCGGCCGGATTCTCCGCGTGGCCGAACGCCAGGCGGGGGCGGGCGGCAGCCGTTCTTCGCAACTGCGGACAGTCGTCTCCGTGGCGCGTGCTACCGGTATCGGGATCGTTGCTTTTCTCGCATTTCTCCAAGCGATGGAGAATGTCCTGAATTTCAATCTTGGGCCGCTCTTGGCCAGCGCGGGCGTCGCCGGAGTGGCCGTCGGCCTGGCCGCGCAAACCATCGTGAAAGACGTGATCAACGGTTTTCTGATTTTGATGGAAGATCAGTACAACGTCGGAGATGTGGTCACACTGGCCGGCATGACCGGGACGGTCGACTCGATGACCCTGCGCAAAACCATGCTGCGAGGCTTCGACGGAATTCTTTACATCATTCCCAACAGTCAGATTACGAACGTCGCCAACCTAAGCCGTGAGTTCTCTGTCGCGACCGTGAACGTCTCCGTCGACTTCTCCGCGAACCCCGACAAGGTCATTCCCCTGCTCCAGACGATTGCGACGGATGTGCGCAATGAACCGGCTTACCGGGATATCTTCCTTGAAGATCCGAAGGTCCTGGGTGTTGATTCGATCAAGGGCCCTGAAGTCGTCTACCCGATTGTGATCAAGACCCGGGCGCGGCAGCAATTCGACGCGATCCGCGAAATGCAACGGCGCATTCGCCTCGCTTTGGAAGAAAACCACATCCTCTCAGGCAGCCCCTATCGCGTAACCAATCAGACCGGACCGTCCGGGCAGCCGGCGGCTACGCTTGAGGTTGGACTCGAAACTAAGACCCCTGCCGTGGATCCCACGACGGCCAAGCCGAATGAGACCAATCCCTTCACCGGGACTTGAGGGATTTGCCATCCAGGCAGACGCCGCTTCTCACCCCAGCAAGCACAGCTTGCCGGGGACCCCGATTTCGCGGCCATTCGTGGTTGCTTAGCGCTCCGGCATCGGCGGTATTGAACGGAAAGCAAGGGACTCAGCAGCAGCGGAATCCCACCCTTGACTTGGTCAAGGATGGGGCACCTGTGATATTTCAAGAGGTTGTCCATTCGATCAGGACCGGAGAAGCTGTTTGTGACGAGCAAGCAGTAACTCTGGAGACCGAATGGACTGTCACAAGAATGCCCCATGGACGGCGATCAGTCGAGAGCGGCTGGTTCTCGACTTCGCTCGGGATGACAACTTGGGGGTGAATTGCGGAGCGAGCCCTGGGAAGGGGCGAGCAGAGCAAACCGGGGTGGAAGTGGGCGAGAGCGGCCTCACCGCGAAGCCCTGGAATATGGAGAAGGGGTGAATTGCGGAGCGAGCGCTGGGAACGCGCGAGCAGAGCAAGAGGGCGAGAGCGGCCTCACCGCGAAGCCCTGGAATATTAGGAGAAGGGGTAAATTGCGGAGCGAGCGCTGGGAAGGGGCGAGCAGAGCAAGAGGGCGAAGCGCTTTAGCGCGGGCCCTGTAATCGAAGAGGGCTTTAGTGCTTCTTTGGATGTTTGGACTTATTCGCGACCGCGGGCTTCTTCTGTGCCTTGGAGGGAGCGTGCGCCACGGCCACGGTCCGTTGCGCCGGCTTGGCCGCGTGGGCCTTCTTCTGCGCGGGCTGAGTCTTTGCAGCTGGTTTGGCTGAGGTGCGGCTCGCCGGTTTCACAGGAGTGGATTTGGCCGCCGCGAGCTTTTTTCCATTTGCAGCGGTGGAGTTGGTCCTTGCCGCGGAGTGGCGGCTGCGGCTTTTGCCGGCTTTGCCGAGGCGCTCGTTTTGACCGGTTTAGCGTGTGACCCGGCGGCTGCCGGCTTTTCGTTCATCGCGGGACGGGCGGGAGCCGGGGCTGGCGCAGAGAGACCTTTCGCGAGTGGCTCCAGTTTCGCCTTCTTTGCCGGCGGGGAGACCTTTTTCACTGCCGGGGCAGCTACCTCGGGCTTGTCTTCGGGCTCGTCTTCGGCGCCGATTCCATCCAGGCTGTCTTGGTTATCTTGGCTGGCCTCGGCGGTGGCAGATTTTCCCCTCTCGTTGCTCTTTCGGGAGGTCCGGCTCCGGCGTACCGTTACCGGCGGTGGCGGAGCCGGAGGGGAATACGGTTCGAGGAAGGCGCGTAGTTTTTCGTCCGTATCGAGTTTCTCGTCGATCGTTTCTAAAAAGAGCTGATTGAGCATCTCCGCGTAGCCGGGAAGCTCGGGGGTGATGCGCAACTCCTGCATCAGCAGATGGGGGACTTTTTGCCGGGCGGCGGGCCACACGGTGAAGAAGTTCTTATACTTTGCCTGAATGGGCGCCGAGGTGGAGGTCAGGCCCAGCCAAAGGACGGCTCCGGGGTTTGCCGAGGTAAAGAGCTTCCAAGTCGAGGAGGGCGTTGCCGCTTCTTTGCCGGCAAGCTGTTTGGCAAAGTCTTTGGCGATGTGGTCCAGTTGGTTCCACTCCTCGACAAAGCCGGGACGGACAAAGCTTTTCTTGAGGGTCGCCACATCTTTAGATTGAAGTTTTGCTGTAAGAAGTTGGACAGAAGCTGCTGAGGAATCAGGATTTATGCCTTGCATCTGCAGCTGTGTGAGTAGCCGGTGCATCTCCGTCAGTCCGGTCGTATCCGCCTTGGACGCTGTCCACGCCGGGAACAGGGACTGCATCCACCCCTCGGCCTCCATGGCCGTGAGAATGCGCAGGCCGTCCTCTTCATGCGCAATCTCCTCAAGCTCATACCCCCGAGCGAACGGGGATAGGGATTGGATGACGCCTTCCTCTTTGGCATTCTGGAAGCGGGTTTTGGTGCGATCATCGAGATCCCAGCCCAAACGGGCGGCGAGCCGCGTGGCGCGAAGAAGACGGGCTGGCGCTTCCAGGAAGCCATAGCTACTGACCAAGCGAAGCAGACGCGCTTCTATATCCGCCACGCCATTGAGCGGATCCATCAACAGCCCATAAGAGTGCTCATTGAGCGACAAGGCCATGGCATTGGCGGTGAAATCGCGCCGGCGTAAGTCCTCGAGGATGTTGTCCCAGTGATAAACCGGCTTGCCTGGCTTGGGGTACTCTTCGCGGCGCGTGCTTGCGATCTCGACGCGCACCGAAACTGGAAAATGAAAGAACAGCGTATGCGAGGCTTCGTCTTCGCCCCACAGTGTTCCTCCCAGTTTTTCCAATGGTTTCTTGAGCTTGAGGGCATTTCCTTGAACTGCAACGTCAAGATCGCGGACCGAAGAGCCGCTCGTGAGGTCGCGAACAGCCCCTCCTACGAGAAAGACATTCATGCCTGCTTCGCGGGCTACCCGGCTAATCTGCCGGAGGGCATTCTGCTGATCGAGGGAGAGACGATTTTCGAGGAGGTAGATATAGTCGGGCATGCCTTACGCGCTGCTCCAACGGCGCCCGGTCTTGCGGCTAACATTCGGCATTTGAATACCTTAGGGGCCTCCGGACACGGCGCACAAACAACTAAGTTACCATAAGGGGATGACGCTTGGCTATGATATCGCACAATTTTCGCTGCGCTTTCTTTCTAGCGGCGTGCGACAATCCAGCGGCAGAAGCTTTTAGAGCATTTTAGGTTCGCGATGTCTCCCAGCCGCAAAAAGGTCATCGTACGAAAGTGGGGCGGAGAAATCGTTGCAGGCTATCTACCGCCGGTGGATTTCCTGGAACGAGATGTGGTGGGACTTCTCGGCCTGGATGGTAACGTTACTTCTGTTCCGGTTGAGGACGTAAAGTGGATCTGCTTTGTCCGGGACTTCACCTCCGGCGACCAAGGTCAGCCGGAGCGGTTGCTGCAAAAGACATTTCGCCGCCGTCCGCGGAATCCCGGGTTGTGGGTGCGCGCGCGGTTGAAGGACAACGATTCGCTCGACGGCTTGGCGCAGAATGACTTAAGCCTGCTCGACAACAACGGGCTATTGCTCATTCCGCCCGACACCCGCTCGAACACGCAGCGGATCTTCCTTCCCCGGCAGGCGATTGCCCAGGTGGAGATCCTGGCGGTGGTCAGGGCGGGAACTCCGGGGAGCCCGGCTGGGAGGCTTCCTCAAACGCTTCAGGGGAGTCTATTCAAAGGCGAGGCTTAGCGAGGGGCCCCGCATCATCTCGCTCTCCCCCATCGCTCTTCACGCAGCACCAAACAAATACAGGGATCCTTCGCCCTACAGGCTCAGGATGACGGCGTCGATTCATCGCAGGACTCCGAGTACAATCTCCAGCATGAAGCTTGCCGCGCTCGCCCGCCAACTGGGCGCCACCTGCGCTCGAGATGGAGACTTGGAGATTTCCTCGGTAGCAGGCATCGAGGACGCGGGTCCGGGCCAGCTGACCTTTGTCTCGAACCCGAAGTACGGCCCCCTGGCGCGTACCACGCGGGCCTCGGCGGTTCTGGTGGCCGAGAACTTTCCCGAGATCGCGGCCGCCACCCTGCGCACCTCGAATCCCTACCTCGCTTTCGCGCGCGCGATCGAGATCTTTTCTCCCTCCCCCAGGTATCTACCGGGAATTCACCCCACGGCGGTGATCGATCCCTCGGCCAGCATAGGGGAAGCGACCCACATCGGAGCCTATGTCGTCGTCAGCCATAACGTTGTCATCGGCGCCCACTCGACCCTTCTGCCCCATGTCGTGATCTATCAGGACGTACACATCGGAAGCCACTTTTTCGCCCATGCACACACCGTCATTCGCGAAGGGTGCCGGCTGGGAGACCACGTCATCGTGCAGAGCGGCGCTGTAATCGGCACCGATGGCTTCGGTTTCGCGAAGAACGACCAGGGAGGCTGGCACAAGATCACGCAATCGGGACCCGTGGAAGTGGCGGATGAAGTCGAAATCCAGGCAAACTCGTGCATCGATCGGGCCAGTGTCGGAGTGACACGTATTGGCCGGGGAGCCAAGATTGATAATCTAGTGCAAGTAGGCCACGGATCGAGCGTTGGCGAGAATACCTTGCTCTGCTCCCAGGTTGGCCTTGCGGGCTCGACACATGTGGGGAAGAATGTCGTCTTGGCGGGGCAAGTGGGAGTTGCGGGCCATTGCAACATCGGAGATGGAGTGATCGCAACGGGGCAGACGGGCCTGCACGGAGACATTCCTCCAGGCAAGATGCTAAGTGGATCTCCGGGCGTGGACAATCGCCGCTGGTTGCGGGCGACGGCGCTCTTTCACCGCTTGCCGGAGATTCTCAAGCAGATACAGAAAACAAACGAAAGTTCATGAGTCGCAAGTGATTCGAGCGGTAAAACGCAGCGAATCGGCAATTCGAAGCATCTTAAAAAATTCATGGCAGATGAAGAATATCCCCGGGCGGACCTGGAAGGCGGACCGCACCTGCAGCTCATCGCGGACCCTATCCGAGTCCTATTACTCGACGACCATCCTGAGAACCTGCTGCTGCGGTCTACCATTCTGCGAAAATACGGCTACTTAACCGAACCCGCTGGGAGTATCGCGCAGGCTGAGAAGCTACTCGATCAGATCGATATCGCCGTCCTTGACTATCACCTGGGCGCGGGACAGTTCGGCACGGAGGTGGCGGCAAGCCTTCGCCGCCGGCGTCCGGAGGTGCCCATTATCATCCTTTCCGCCACCCTGGAGCGGCGCTTCGGCGGGGTGGAGGATATGCATCTGCTCAAGGGGTATAGCTCAATCGACGATCTGTTGACGGCATTACGCTCCTTTGAAGGCAAGCGCCGCGGCAAGCCGGTGGTTGTGGATGCGCGTGATTTCTTCTACTCTCGGATCAACATGGCAATCGGTGACGATGTGGTGCTGGAGATCCTGGATGGCGAGGGCAACTGGCAATATGTGAACGACTGCTGCGCGCGTTTGCTCGAGCAACCTCGGGATTGGTTCAAGGGAAGAAATATCTTCGACGAGATGCCTGGATTCGCGGCGGATTGGCGGGAAATTCTGCGCACCGTTACGGAGAAGCGCGAGACCTATATCGACCGCACGTATCGGGGGCTTCTCAATCTACCCCGCAAGGGCGAAGAGTGGGTATGGAATGTATTGGCCTTTCCTCTTACCCTGCACAACAACCAAACGGGTGCGGTGCTGACGGCAAGAATTCTTGAGCGCAAGAGCCTCTTGTGAGGCGGCTGAGGCTCGGAGCGCCGCTTTGCCTTTTCTTGCTGCTTGCCGGCTGCCGGGCGCGATTGATCGACGCCAGCATCGTGAATCAGGGGCCAGCTTTACAGCTGCTCGAGTTCGACTATCCGAGCGCCAGCTTCGGCGTCGATAAGCTACCCGCCGGCGGCGTCTACGATTACCGCTTCGCGGTCCAGGGGGCGGGACCACTCACGTTGCATTTTGAAGATAACGCGGGACACAACTACACCGCCAATGGTCCCGCGGTGAGCGACGGCCAGGAAGGGTCGCTGACGGTGACGATCGATCGCGCTCAGCACGTGACCTGGCAGCTGGCCCCGCGCTAAAGCTGGATTTGCCATCTTTATTGCAGGCCCGCGCTAAAGCGCTTTGCCCTCTTGCTCTGCTCGCCCCTTCCCAGGGCTCGCTCCGCAATTCACCCTTTTCCTAATAGTGCAGGGCCAGCAAGCACAGCTTGCCGGGGACCCCGATTCTCACCCCAGCAAACACAGCTTGCCGGGGACCCCGAATTCGCGGCCATTCGTGGTTGCTGACGCGCCCCAACATCGGCGGTATTGAACGGAAAGCAAGGGACTCTTCAGCAGTGGAATCCCACCCTTGACTTCGTCAAGGATGGGGCACCCAAGGACCGCGACCGGGACAGAAAAGAAACGGCAGATCCCTCGACTGTGCTCGGGATGACAATTCGCGGGCCCTTGAATCGAAGCCCTATTTCACCACCGACTGGAAGAGATCCGAATCGAGCAAACTGGTGAATTGGCTGTCGGTGGAGGCGAAGCTGACGTCGAGAACGCCTCCGCTCGAATCGATGGTGGTGTTATCGATAGCCTGCTTTTCGGTGGCTGTGCCGCTCATTCTCTTGTACAGCGCCGCGGCATTGAGCAAGGAGGCCATGGTGGCTGCGGAGATGGTGTCTGGCGTGGTCACGTCCAGGTTGAACCTGACGCCGTTCTCAAAACTCATGGAGTAGCGGGAATTGAGCAGTCTCTTTTTAACGGTGTCATAATCCGCGAGCTGGGAGGCATCGCCCAGCACCGAGCGCATCATGAACTGCGTGCCCTCCTGATCGAGAATGCTCCAAACCGGACGGGTGTCGACGGACTTCATCTGGTCCAGCATGGCGCCGTTATTGAGAAAGCTGGGAGCCATGCCGTCGCGCGCGTCGAGCGAGCTCTTGAGAGCTTCTTGCAAGCCGAAGACCATGGTCGAGGGATTTAGAAAAACGACGAGCATGCCGGAGCGGCCCATCGGGTAGATTTGGTTCTGGCGATAGAGCGTCGGTTTGATTTTGCGCTTGCGGAAATTGGCCACGATGTCATCGAGCGCGAACTGACCTTGGGCCAGGCCGACAATATGGTTTCCATCCGCGTTGTGGAAAGAAGCAAAGGCCAGCTCCTCGACGTCGTGGTTTTCGTCCAGTCCCGAGGTAGTGAGGGCCTGCTCTAACTGCTTCAACTCGGGCGGAAGGATTTTAGCTTTCATGTCCATGGCGGCCGGGGAGTTCTGCATGGCATGGTAGTCGACGACGATCAGTTGTGTTAGATCCTTAGGGATCGCGGCTCGCGCGTCCTGGTCGAGTTGAGCAGCCAAGGCGGGTAGTCCGATCGCCAAACCCACGATAACCATGGCGCCTAGCCGTACAATCTTTATCAAATTAGTCATCTTCTTCCTTCCGCCGTCTTCGGTCAGGAGCCGGGGGCACTCACAATCAGTTGCCGGTCAATGCCTCGTCCTAAAGGCCTCGTCTTATTAGAGCATTTCTCCTGCCCTGATTTCTCCTGCTCCCTAGATGAGAGCGGGATGCGACGAGAGTGGCTCGCGGTCGGGAACACCCCTTCCTGGAGGAGTGGTATGGAGTAACTACGAACCGGGCCATTCGAGCGGATTGCTGAGCCTCCGCTCGAAGATCTTCTCCTCCGGCTTGAACCCATTTAATAGACGCACCCATTCGCTATCTGGCTCAAAGACCTCTTCCGGAAGTAATCCAATGAGTTCGCCTTCTACCACCTTGGTTGCATGGCTTGCGGCCAAGCGGCTGACGGCCTCATACACGTCGCCCACGCGGGTCCGACCGAGATCGGTGATATTCATCGAGACCTGAGCGCGTTCTTGAACGAGCACGCCCATCGCCTTGACTCCTTTCAAGCCTCCGCCCGCGGCCCTAATTGTTTTGGCGATCGCCCGCGCCGCGGCTACGTTTGGTCGGTCGAGGTAGAGGTTATAGGCAACAAGGAACTTGCGCGCTCCGACGGCGCTTGCTCCAGCGGTCGGATGAAGCTCAGGGCCGCCAATATCCGGCTGACGGGCGGTTTCGCGCGATACCAACTCGCGCAGACCCTCGAATTGGCCGCGACGCACATCTTCGAGTTCCACGCGGTCGGGACGCGAGGCGGCCGCTCCATAGAGGTAAACCGGGATGCCGTAGCGGTTCCATATCTCCCGGCCGGCTTGGCGGGCAAAGAGCGCACACTGGTCGAGCGAAACGCCAAAGACCGGAACAAAGGGAATCACGTCGGCGGCGCCGATCCGGGGATGCACTCCGCTTTGCGCGGTCAGATCGATGACCTCCGCCGCCTTGCCCGCGGCCCGCACCGCGGCCTCAAGGACAGCTTGAGGAGGACCGGCCACGGTGATCACGGAGCGATTATGGTCGCTATCGAGAGACCAATCGAGCAGCGAGACTTGAGGGACCCGCATCGCGTTGATGATCGCAAGTACTTTTTCGCGATCCGTGCCCTCGGAGAAATTCGGCACGCATTCGATGACTGCCTCGTGGACGGACTCGTTCATGGCAAAATTGGCTCGTGTCGCTGCTGCCCGATGGTGTTCACAGGCGCTACCTCCACCAAGTGAATCCAACGGAAAATTGCGCGCTGGCGTTGACGCCGGGATTCGCATCGCCCAAGCTTGCATTCGAGATATGCACGGCGTTCGCCGAAAAGTCGATCGACTCGCGCGGGCGCAAAAAATAGTGAGCTCCGACGCCAAATTGAGGCGTGAAATTGAAGACGCTGGTACCTTGCTGTCCCGGGTAGGGATATGGGCCGACTGGAGGAAACTTGTGCGGGGTGTAGACGAGGCCTCCCGCACCTTGGACCCACGGCATCCAGCGATGACCCTTGCGCAAATTCCAGCGGAGGATGATGGGCGTGACGCTGACCCCTGTGTACGTGCCCCCGGTCTTATACAACCCGCTGCAAGCGATCGTCCCCGGAGCAGAGAAGTAGCAGTTGGCGCGCAGGAATTTTGGCGTGTATGCCTGCCAGAAAGGAATGATTTCAACGGCATATTCGAACTGTCCGCGCAGCCACGCCGGACCGGCGGGCCCGAAGAGCACCTTGCCGGCGTGCAACCCAAGGTCGAAAAACTTGTAGTCATCTCGCGAATTCGTTCCCAGGCCGCCGTTCGCGAAGGCACCAAATTCCCAAGGATCCTGGCTCATGATGCTTCCTACGGGATCGTGGATTGGGTCCACGGGCAGGCTCGTGGACGGAGCAACATTCGCCGAGACAGATGAAGGCGCCGCCTGGGCCTCGGCCCGTCCACAGAGGACGGCGGCAGCCAGAAGGGCCAGGGTGGCAATGCGGGTGTGGGGGATGGCGCGGTTGCCTACTGAAGGCGGCCGGGAATCTCTTAAGTTTTTCAATAAGCGCTAGCCGACGACTTCTTCGAACTGATTGGCATCCATGTCGAAATTCGAGTAAACGTTTCCAACGTCGTCATGCTCTTCGAGCGCCTCGAGCAAGCGGATCATTTGCGCCGCGGCGCTGCCCTCGAGCCGGGTATAGGTGGAGGCGATCATTGTGATCTCTGAGACAGAAGTTTCGATGCCAGCAGCCTTGACCGCGTTCGAGACTGCCTCAAACGCCGCCGGCTCGGTGAGGATCTCCCACGTGTCACCCTCGTCATTCAGATCTTCGCCGCCCGCCTCGAGAACGATATCCATCAACTTTTCTTCGCTTGCCGCGAATTTAGGAATGGCGATCAGGCCCTTTTTCGAGAACATGAAGCGAACCGAGTTGGACTCGCCAAGGTTGCCGCCATTTTTCGCCAACGTGTGGCGGATCTCGCTGACCGTACGGTTGCGATTGTCGGTGGTGACTTCGACCATGAGGGCGACACCTCCAGGACCATAACCCTCGAAGGTGATTTCCTCATAGGTGGCTCCCGGCAATTCGCCGGTGCCGCGCTGCGTGGCTCGCTTGATGTTGTCCGCAGGCATGTTCTCCGCCTTGGCCGCGGCCACAGCCGTGCGCAGACGGGGATTGGAATCAGGATCCCCGCCGCCCTGCCGGGCGGCGATTGTGATTTCCTTGATCAGACGTGTAAAGGCTTTGCCGCGCTTCGCATCGAGCGCGCCCTTTTTGTGCTTGATTGTGGCCCATTTAGAGTGGCCGGACATGGCAACCTCTGCAGCTTGCGATTGGCCGCCGAGTCTCAACAAAAAACACTTCCCGACTCCTGCGGCAACAAACGAGTATAGCACGCAAAGAGGCCCCTTTTAGAGCCCTCGCGGGCACTCTTTGCTACTGTCTGGGAATCGTGAAAATGCGATAGCGTAGGAAATGCTATAGCCTAGAAGAGATGAAATTCGGCGTCCTCGTTTTCCCCGGTTCCAACTGCGACCACGATGTCTACCACGTGATCCAAGAGATCGCCCGGCAGCCCGTAACGTTTCTATGGCATGAGTCAGAAGATTTGGAGAACTGCGACGCCATCGTGGTACCGGGCGGATTTGCCTATGGCGATTACCTCAGGGCCGGAGCCATTGCCCGTTTCTCACCCGTGATGCAGTCGATCAAGAAGTTCGCCGCGAAAGATGGCCTCGTGCTGGGCATCTGCAATGGTTTCCAGATTCTCTGCGAGGCCGGACTGCTGCCCGGCGCGCTGCTCAGAAATGTCGGGCTCAAATATATCTGCAAACAGGTGCATTTGCGCACGGAGGCGGTAGGCACACCTTTTACGAGAAATCTCGCGAAGGGGCAGGTTCTGCAGATTCCCATCGGCCACATGGAAGGCAACTATTTTTGCCTGCCCGAGACCTTGGCGGAGCTGAAGCGTTCAAACCGCATCGTTTTCCGCTATGCGATGCCGGACGGCGAGGTGACGCAGGAGGCAAACCCGAACGGCTCGATCGACAATATTGCCGGGGTCGTTAGCGAGGGAGGCAATGTCCTGGGGATGATGCCGCATCCTGACCGCTCGAGCGAGGCGCTCTTAGGTTCCTCTGATGGGTTGCTCCTTTTTCAGTCCATGATTTCCAGCCTGAGTCCGACTCCTGCTCCCAGTCTCATTCCGAGTCGATGACCGGCTCCAACTCCGCGGTCCCGAGGAAGGTTGACCGGGGGAGAGTGAATTGATCGATATCCATCATCACCTCTTATTTGGCTTGGACGATGGGCCAAGGGAGATCGACGTTTCCCTTGCCATGGCCGAGATGTCCATTGAGAACGGCGTGACGCATATTGTCTGCACTCCGCACTCGAGCGCGCAATTCAAGTTTCATCCTCGCTTGAATCTGGAGCGCCTGGAGGCGCTGAAGGCGCGGCTGGGAGATCGTATTTCTCTCGGGTTGGGCTGCGACTTCCATCTGATGTTCGACAACATCGAAGATGCCGTTCAACATCCGGACAAATACTCGATCAACGGCAAGAACTACCTGTTGGTCGAGTTTCCCAACGACGCAATCTCCCAGAATATGACGGAGGTTTTCTTCCGCCTTGCGCTTGCCGGTCTTACGTCGATCATCACGCATCCGGAGCGCAATCAGGTGATCGTCCGGTATCCGGAGCGTCTGGCTGAGTGGATTCGCTCCGGCTGTTATGTGCAGATCACCGCCGCGTCGCTGACTGGCCGCTTCGGAAAGACGGCGGAGCGGATGGCGCACGAGCTGCTGCGCCTGAACTGGGTACACTTCATCGCGACGGATGCGCACGATGTCTCGTTGCGGCCTCCAAAGTTCCGCGAGGCCTACGATCTGGTCTCGACGAAATATGGCCGGGAGACGGCGGAACGGCTTTGCGTTGAAAATCCTCGTGCCGCCTTCTACGGCACAGCCATGCCGCCGCAGCCTGAACCAGAGGGCCTGTATCCGGAAGCCGGCAGCAAGAAGCGCGGCGGATTGTTCGGCCGGATTTTCAGAGGGACTTCACGTTAGTGCTGGCCGCACGGGCATACGCGCCCTTGCGGCGCCATCCGTGGGTGCTCGGCGCCCCGACATCCATGGTATGGATGGAAAGCGAAAGCAGCTTGAGTGGGACCGTAAGTAAATACAGGGATTCTTCGCGCGCAAAGGCGCGCCGCTCAGAATGACTCCTGCTGC
This sequence comes from uncultured Acidobacteriaceae bacterium, assembly GCA_963746665.1. Taxonomy (GTDB): domain Bacteria; phylum Acidobacteriota; class Terriglobia; order Terriglobales; family Acidobacteriaceae; genus PALSA-350. Next base: position 562,035 of record CAVVBW010000006.1, read on the forward strand.
TTGGCATGCGGCTTGATGGTCTCCCACCACCCAAGGGTTGTGACCGAGACAGAAAGAAAACCGCAGATCCCTCGACTGCGCTCGGGATGACAATTTGGAGGGCGAAGCGGCTTGAGTGGGACCGTAAGTAAATACAGGGATTCTTCGCGCGCAAAGGCGCGCCGCTCAGAATGACTCCTGTTGCTTGGCAAGAGGGCGAGAGCGGTTTCACCGCGAAGCCCTGCAATATTAGAGACTGAGCCCGCCATCGACGGCGAGAATTTGTCCCGTGATGAAGTGTGGACCGCGCGCGAAAAACATCACCGCGTCGGCTACATCCTTAAGCGCGCCGTTGCGTTTCATCGGTGTCTTCTCGGCAAAGTGATCGTAGTCAGGATCGCCCTTTCCAATCACGATCATGCCTGGCGCAACGCAGTTGACGCTGATCTCGGGCGCGAAGGCCTTGGCCATGGTTTGCGTCAGCATATGCAGGGCAGCCTTCGACGTGCAGTAATGGCCGTGCGTGGGCCAAGGGTGAAGACCACCGAGCGAGCCGATGTTGATGATGCGTCCTCCGGCGGAGCGCAGATGCGGGTACGCTGCTTGGGCCATGAGAAAAGGGCCTCGGGTGTTGGTCTCAAACATCCTGTCCCACTGCTCCACGCTGATCGACTCGAGAGCCGCGGTCTCAAAGAATCCAGCGTTGTTCACCAGAACGTCGAGCCGATGGAAGCGCTGCTCCACTGCCGCGACGGCGTTGCGAACACTCTCCGGGCTGCGAACATCGCACTCGACGGCCATGGCGTGCACCTTTAACTTCTCGAGCGCGTTCACGGTCTCTGCTGCTTCGGATTTCGACGCGTTGTAGGTAATGGCGACATCGCTTCCGGTCGCGGCCAAAGCCAATGCCAGGCTCCTGCCAATTCGCCTGGCAGCACCCGTTACCAGCGCGACACTCCTCTTAGGGTCCTCCAAATGCGGGTTTTCCATATAGAAGAGATTCTACTGGGAGGGCTGTCATGCTCCGGAGGGTCAGCGCAGATTCTCTGCCTGAGAACTGGGGACCGTGCCCGAAAGCAAATAGGCGGAAGTCGGCGCATTTGAGCCGCTGGCATTTTCGACGGTCACGCCGAAAGCCTTTGCGGGCACGTCTACTGGCAATCGCGGCAAGAGCACGCTGGCGGCGCCAAGGGTATTCGGGCGGAATAAGCCTGCGGGCACAGGGGGCTTGCCATTGGCCGGAATGACCCAGAGCTCATAGGTCTTGTCTTGGAGCAAGGGCTTGAGATTGCTTGCCTCGAAGATCAGGCCGCTAAGGTCGGGAAGATAGATAGCATTTCCCGAAGGCTCCTGGGCCGCTTGGCCCGACGTAAGCATTGCTCGCTCGGCCCGGGGAGAGGTTAGGACCTCCAGCACCTGCTGAGCGGGCGCAGCTTTGCCGGCGAGGTTGGTCACGATGGTCGCTTCGTCATGAATTTCCTGATTGAGCGCACGATCTTGGAAGCTGAGAGCGATCGCTACGATGGCCAGTCCCGCCGCGATGAGCCAAGGCGTCCAGAATGCGGCGCCCCTTCGCGATGGGCCGCCGGAAGTGGATCCTGAAGGACTTGTCGCTGTCGTGTTAGTACTCTGGGGGGCGCCCGTCGGATTTGGGTGAGGTTCAATCATAATCTCCATGATCTTAAGATGCTTAAGATGAAGGATCGACTCGACAGGTTGTTGGTGAAACGGGGGCTTGCGCCCTCGCGCGAGCGGGCGCAGGCGCTTATCCTGGCGGCTCGGGTGCTGGTCGACGAACAGAAAGTCACCAAGCCCGGCGCCCCGGTGGAGACGAGCGCGGTGCTTCGTCTGCTTGGCGACGAACAGCGCTATGTCAGCCGGGGAGGCGGTAAGCTCGAAGCGGCACTCCTCCATTGGGGGATAAGCTTAGCCAACCGCAGATGCGCCGATATTGGGGCCTCGACGGGCGGCTTTACCGATTGCATGTTGCAGAGCGGCGCGGCGAACGTAACCGCCGTCGATACCGGTTATGGCCAGATCGCGCAAAAGCTGCGCGCCGACCCAAGAGTCACCTTGCGGGAGCGCACCAATGCACGCTATCTGGCACCCTGTGAGCTTCCGCCAGGCATCACCTTCTTCGCCATGGATGTGTCCTTTATCTCTGCAACGCTGCTTTTGCCTGCCGTTCTGGAGGCGATTGGCCGGGAGGCGCGAGGATCCGCGGAGACTCCGCTCGAGGCGGTGATCCTGATCAAACCTCAGTTTGAGGCGGGGAGGGAACACATCGGCAAGGGCGGCATTGTGCGCGATCCCGCGGCGCATCAGTTGGCGATCGGCCGCGTGCGGCAGGCCGTGAACGAACTCGGGGCGCTCGCGAGCGACCTGACCGACTCGCCGATCCTGGGAGCCGAAGGCAATCGCGAATTCCTGCTCTACGCCCGCTTTTGAGCCAGGGTTTAACAGGCCCCAGGGCGAGCCATCCATTTACACTAGGCGCTAGAGGACTCGGTCAGCCGATTCAATGCGAAGAATTGCCATCATTTCCAAGCCGCACAAGGCGGATCTAGTCGCTCTTCTTCCAGAACTCGTCGTCTGGATGCGAAAGCAGGGGATCGAGCCTCTTCTCGACCCGGCGAGTGGAACTTACGCTGACGCCGGCGCTGTCGTGATTCCCCGCGCCGAGCTTCCCATGCACGAACCGGAATTGGTAGTGGTGCTCGGAGGCGACGGGACCTTGCTGGCGGCGGCGCGGGCCTTTGCCAAGAGCGGCATTCCGCTGCTCAGCGTCAACCTCGGCGCTTTGGGTTTTCTGACCGAGGTCCGGCTAGCCGATCTATACACGACCTTGGAAGGTTGGTGCGAGAACTGTTGCACGATCGATGACCGCGCCATGCTCCATGCCGAAGTCAAGCGCGGTGCGGCGGTGCATAGGGAATTCGAGGCGCTGAACGACATCGTGATCTCGAAAGGCGCTATTGCCCGGATGGGCGACTTCAGCATCTATCTTTCCGGCCAGCTCGCCGCATCCTTTCGCGCCGATGGCGTCATTGTCTCTACTCCCACCGGATCGACCGCTTACAACCTCTCCGCCAATGGCCCCATTCTTGTCCCGGGCGTGGACGCGTTGGTCGTGACCACGGTTTGCCCGCACCTGCTCACGCTTCGTCCCATGGTGGTACGCGGTGACGCGGAAATAGTCATTCGCGTCGAAGGTGTTCCCGATCAGACCCTTCTCACCATGGACGGGCAAGAGGCGCTTGACCTTGAGGTCGGCGATCAAGTGCTTTGCCGCCGCTCGGAGCTTTCGGTCAAGCTGGTGCGCATGGGCGACACTGGCTTCTTCGATGTCCTGCGCTCCAAACTTAAGTGGGGAGAGCGTTAGGAAATTCTCCACTCAAGCTAAAACAGGGCTTGAGTGGACCACCCGGGGAAAAACGTGCATCCCGCAGGGGATCTACTGCTTCGTCAACTCATCGAGCAAGAGCTTAGCCTTAGTGGCGAGGGTATGAGCGCCGTCGCTGTCCCCGTTGTCGAGCGCCGCTTTGGCTTGTTTGAGGAAAGTGCGAATCTCCCCCTCCGTCGTCTGCTGGTCGTGGGAGAGCGGGCGCTTGATTGCCGCCAGGCCCTGCTCCGTCTGCGCGATCAGATTTGTCGTCTCGTGCTTCATCTGCTGGCCGGCGGCGGCGTCTCCGGTGGTCAAGTCTCCAATGGGAGAGTTAGAGCCGGCGACGGGGGGAAGCACCGCGGCCTGTTCGGTGCTCGCGGGAGCAGCCGGCGGCGCGGTTTGGACCAAGGTTGGCTTTTTCCTGACCTTCTTTACCTGGGGCGGCTTAGGAGGCGGCAACTGTGGAGGCACTGTTTCCGCGGAAGGCTGGGGTAGGGGTGCAGCAGGCGGACCCTGCTGCTCCTTCTTCTGCTCCTCTTCAATGGCGCCCTGTCCGGTTTGCAACGCAGGGGCCTGGGGAGGCGGCTGCCTGTGGAAAACCGAGCAGCCGCTCAGCGACACGGTAATGAATGCCATGAAGGCAAGTGTTTTCGCCGGCCTCATCCCCTTGATTCCTCAGCGATGCTTGGCTCCCCTGAGCTCCTCGCGGTCGACAGCAAATAACCGCGCAATTTTGTCTCTTGGGCGGTAGTGAATGGAAAACGCAGGGTAAACGTAGTACCGGTATTTTGTCCCGATTCTACTTCAACGGAACCGTTGTGCAGCTGGACGATTCGATAGGTCATCGCCAAGCCAATGCCGCTGCCGTCCTTTTTCGTCGTAAAGTACAGGTCGAAGATCTTATCCCGTATCTCGTCGGGAATGCCGCCACCTTCATCGTGAATGCTGAGCAAGACCATGCGGCCGTCTTCGGCCAGCCGTACGCTGAGCGTGCCTCCTTCGGTCATGGCCTGTGCACCATTTAAGACAATGTTCAAGACCGCTTGCTTGAGAAGGTCGGCGTCCACCTTGGCCATCACCGGACGGTCGGGAAGGTCGCTCTCAACATAGACGTTGCGAGTCTCGAATTCGGCTGACGCCAGCATGAGCACGCTCGAAACCACCCCCCTCAGGTCCTGGTCCTGGAGCTGCAGCTCGACAGGCCGCGAGAAGTCGACCAGCGTCTGCACGACCCGGTCGAGCCTCTGAATCTCGCTCTGGATGATCTCCAGATGCCGCAGGGTCTTCTCATCGGAGCCGCCCAACTTATTGCGCAACAATTCGAGATGCACGACGATGGCGTTGATTGGATTCTTGACCTCGTGACCCACTCCGGAGGTAAGCCTGCCGATCGCCGCCATACGACGGGAGAGCTCGAGTTCGCCCTCGATCTCTCGCACAGATTCCAGATCGTGCAGAGTCAACAGAGCGCCTAGCGCCTCTTGAGGAGCGCCACCCTGGTCGTCATGGATGAAGTCCAACGAGATTTCGACGTGCCGCCCGGTCTCGGTCGTAATCTCTTCCTGCACCAGAGCCATGCGCGCGTCGAATGACTCCCGCACCATACTTCCGAGGCGGGTAGTGCGGCTGAAGACTTCATGCAGCTCGGCGCCAAGGATCATTTTGCGGTTGATTCCGAGAAAGCGTTCGACCGAATCGCTCACCAACACGGCGCGCGCATCGCGTGTGAAGAGCACGATGCCGTCCTGCAGGTTGGTCATGATCTGATCGAGACCTTCCTTGAGGGCGGAGAAGACCTCCTCGACATTGCGCATGCGGCGGCCCAGCCGCTCGATCTTATTCGAGACGACGAGAACCTCGTCTTGCGAGCTGATCGCGGCCTCGAGTTCGCCCGCCGGCTCCATCGCTGCGCGATCCAGGGCATCCAGCCGGGAGCCGATCTGCTCGATCGGCTTGAGGGCAAGATTGGCGAGGAAGGCGGCCACGATCAACGAACAGAGGATCGCGATGCTGGTGTAGGTGAGCGCGGCGATCAGCGAAGGTTCGACCACGGAGCGCAGAAAAGTCGTACGAATCCCCACGCGGATCGTGGCGAAGGGTTGCCCCGACCGCTCAAGCGGGAGGCTTATGTTGTAGACGCGGGGCGGCCCAAAGACAACGGCCAAAAGCCGCAAGAGGCCGCCACTCTGCAGCTCGGCAAACTCAGGACGCCGCGGCAGCAACTGATCGAGGTCGGCCGGATTGGTGCTTATCAGACAACGTCCCTCGCTGTCGGCGACCGTGACGTCGAAGACCGTGGGGGAGTGGCTGATGGCGGAGGTCAAGAGCGAGGTGAGCGTCTCGTCTTTGCGCAAGGCATTGGCTACCGCCGCCCGCACTGCCTCCGGGTCGTTGGTATTGACCGGGGTACCCCGCATGGTTTCGATCGACCTCTGGGTGGCAAGGAGGATCTCATGGGCGACGACACCGTTCGAATCATATGATTCCGAGACCCTTTGTTCCAGGAGCTGAGCGAGAAAGATCCCGGAAAGCACGCACACCATCAGGAAGACGAGTCCTGTAATTGCGAGTACGAGCTTGGTCTTCAGTCGCATATGGGTATCCAGGCGGATGAGGAAGGGGCTCTTTGGGGATGAAAAGCCACATCTGCGGCATCTTGCCGGAGAAGGCTCGTGAATCCATCGATCATGAAAGCGCCCTACCGGTGCGACAGAACTTCAGGAGCCTGTTGAAAACCAGATCCGAAGCATGAGCGCCGTGAAATGCCTTGCTCCGTGTCGTGTGGCCCCCATGGTGCTTGTTGCTTCGGCGCATTTCTCCGCAGCCTGTCAGGCGAGCGGCCGTTCCTGTGCGTTCTCTACGCCGTTCGAACTTCCATACTCCTTTAGCTTGTTGTGCAGCGTTTTAAGACTGATGCCCAAAATTTCAGCCGCGCGCGTCTTGTTGTTGCGCGTCGATTCCAAGGTTTTGAGAATCAGCTTGCGCTCCGCCTGGTCTACCGTGGTGCCAACTTCTACGTGTACGCCGCCCGCCGTCGCGGCACTCTCGGCGGCGGCTGGCCGCGCGGCGCGCTGGCCGAATCCCGGGGGAAGGTGCTGGCTCTCGAGGGCTCCATTTCCGCAGAGGATGACGGCCCGCTCCACCGTATTGCGAAGCTCACGTACATTGCCCGGCCAATCGAAGGCCATCAGCCGTTGCAGCATATCGCCCTCGATCCCTTTGACCTGCCGCCCGTGCTTGGCGTTCATGTCGGTCAGCATAGTTTCGATGATTGCGGGTATATCTTCTTTATGTTCCCGCAGCGGTGGCATATGCAAGTTAAAAACATTCAACCGGTAGTACAAATCGCCGCGAAGTTGTCCGGCGGCTACCGCCTCTTCCGGATTTTTGTTGGTTGCAGCCAGCACGCGCACGTCGAAGGAGGTCTCTACTTTACTGCCCAACCGGCGCAGCTTCTTGTCCTCGAGCACGCGAAGCAGCTTGGCTTGCGTGCCTACAGGCATCTCGCCAATCTCATCGAGCAGCAGAGTACCCTCTTCGGCGAGCTCAAAACAGCCGGCGCGGCGTTCCATCGCTCCCGTAAATGCTCCCTTTTCATGGCCAAAGATCTCGCTTTCGATCAAGGTCTCAGGAATGGCCGCGCAGTTCACCGCAACGAAGGGCTTGTTTTTCCGCGGGCTGAGCTCGTGCAGAGTGCGCGCGACCAGCTCCTTGCCGGTACCGCTCTCCCCAGTGATCAGGACGGAGACGTTGCTTGGCGCGATCCGCTCGACCATGGCGAACATCTCTTGCATTTTCTTCGAGCCCCCGACGAGGGAACCGAGAAAGCCGCTATCGCGCAGCTTACGGCGCGTGACTTCGAGTTCCCGCTCCACATCGCGCTGGCGGCTGGCATTGGCCAGGATGGTTTTCAACCGCGTGGGATCGACCGGCTTCTGGATAAAGTCGTAGGCGCCCATCTTCATCGCCTCGACGGCGCGTTCGACGCTGCCTTGCGCGGTGAGAACGATGACCGCCACGCTCAACCGCATCTCCCCCAACCGAGACAACAGCTCGAGGCCATCCATCCGGGGCATTTTGAGATCGGTAACGACGATACCCGGAGTCCACTCCATCGCCTTGTCCAGCCCCTCGATGCCGTCTCGCGCCGTCTCGGTGCGGTAGCCCCAGCCGGAAACGAGCTCCGCCAAGCCAGCCAACGCGTGCAGCTCGTCTTCGACGATCAGTACTTTTTCAGCATTACCCATTCGTTACTCTTCACAAATCCTTAGGGAAAGGTTGCTCTTCTTGTATCATGTCCGAGAAATCCGGCAGCGAAACTGCGGCGAAGAGAGGCTCATCGCTGCTCGCGTTGACGGCGTGTCATGCCCGTACGAAGGGCATAACAGCCCTCTCATTGCGCGGTACCTAATATCGGGGTACCGTGGGGTCGATTTCGCGGGACCATGCGTCGATTCCCCCGCGCAGGGACTGCGTCTTGTCGAATCCCTGACTCCGAAGCCAGACGGCAACATCCAGTGAACGAATACCGGAGTGGCAATAGGTCACGATATGCATTCCCGGGTCGAGTTCCTGGAGGGCCCGGGAAGCAATCTCCCCCATCGGGATATTCTTCGAAGGGTCGATCCTTGCCGTTGCCACTTCCCAGGGCTCCCGCACATCGAGCAGGACGAACTCATCGGGCCCGGACTGAAGCTGGTTCGAGAGCTGGGCGGCCGCGATTTCAAGTGCAAGCATATCTCCATAGGATACATCGCTCGAACCGAGCGCAACCCTAGAGCCCGTCATGAACTTATAGGCCGGCAGCGAAGGGAGCGAATGCGGACTCCGCCTCGTCTGGCTCCATTTTCACCCGCAACGCTGTCCGCCCTATAAGTTCATGACAAGCTCAAGCGGCAATCCGCCCTTCTTCCAAGAGCGGCAACCAAAAAGAAAGCTTCTAAGCGCGACTTTCAGCACAACTTTCGTCGCTGCCAAGCGTTCGACTAGCTAGGGCGGTTTGGGAAGTGGGGGTGGCACCAATGTCAGGAACGCGTCGAGGATTTATGAAGTCCGGGGCTCTGGCCCTGTTTGGCACATGTGCGGTGCCCGGTTTTCTCGCCCGCTCGGTGTTTGCCCAGACGGCAGGCGCGCAAGCGCAGAAAAAGAGACTGGTAGTGATCTTTCAACGCGGAGCCGCCGATGGGCTGAACATCGTGGTTCCCCATGCGGAGAGCAGCTATTATCAGATGCGGCCGGAGATCGCCATTCCCCAAAATCAAGTGATCGATCTCGACGGCTTCTTTGGTCTGCATCCGGCCATGCAACCCTTCAAACCGCTCTACGACCAGGGTCACCTGGCGATTGTGCACGCCGCCGGTTCGCCTGACGCGACGCGCTCGCATTTTGACGCGCAGGACTATATGGAGAGCGGTACTCCCGGGGTAAAGACAACCGGGGATGGTTGGCTCAATCGGGCTCTCCAGGCTGAAGAACTGCGTTATGGATCCGCTGCGAGCGCCTTTCAAGCAGTTGCCTTGGGCTCGCAGGTGCCGCGCACGCTTGAGGGCAAGATACCCACGGTCGCGGTCGGCCAGTTACAGGATTTTACGGTCGCCGGCAAAGCCCCGAACGCAGCTTCGATCAGCGATGCGTTTGAAGCGATGTATCGCGGCTCATCGGACGCCATGCTGCACTCCACCGGTGCGGAGACCTTCGCCGCCGTAAAAATGCTCAAGTCGGCGGACCCTGCTCACTACACGCCCGCTGCCGGCGCCGATTATCCCAAAACTGCTTTTGGCAACAACATGAGGCAGATCGCACAGTTGCTGAAGGCCGATCTGGGAGTGGAAGCCGCTTTTACAGATATTGGCGGCTGGGACACTCACCAGAACCAAGGGAGCGTTACCGGCCAACTGGCCAATGTTCTCGGCGACTTCAGCCAATCGATCGCCGCTTTCTGGATCGATTTAGGGGACCAAGCGGAAAACGTGGTGCTCGTGACCATGTCGGAGTTTGGCCGCACCGCCCAACAGAATGGAACCGGGGGGACCGACCACGGACACGCCAACGTGATGTTTATGCTGGGTGGGCCGGTGCGGGGCGGCAAGGTCTATGGCAGGTGGCCGGGGCTTTCGCCGGAGCTGCTCTACGAGAACCGCGATTTGGCGATCACGACGGACTTCAGGCAGGTTCTCGGAGAAGCAGCCTACAAGACGCTGGGCGCGAACAACCTGGATTTGGTGTTTCCCGGATCGCAACTGCGGCCAGCGCTGTTCCTGAACTTTCTATAAACCTGAACTTTCTATAAATTGGCCCAGCCACATTCCTGACCCGGTCAGCGAGCGCCGCTCTTCCGGCGCCCCCCGCCCCCGCCCTTGCCCGCCAGATTGTCGAGCGCCAACGGACCCGCTCCGGTTGAAACCAGCATCAAGGCGAGAGCCAAACAGGCCAGTGGAAGCGGAAACGAGCCGGGGCCGGTCAGGCCGCCGGGCAGGCCGACCTTGACGAAGGCCACGATCATGTCGATCAGGACCGCGAACGCGACGATCCGAGTCAACAGGCCGACAATCAGCAGCATGCCGCCGAAGAACTCGGTGTAGGCCGCCACATAGCCTAGCCAAGAGGGCAACCCGAGATGACCTACCGTGCGGAGGAAATTATGGAGTGCTCCATGCGGAATAACCTTGCGATAGCCATATGCCGCCATAATTGCGCCCAGGACAAGACGCATCGCCAGGGTGCCACAGGGTTGGAATCGGTTCAGCCAAGTCAGCAAATCAATCTCCTACACCACGGGATCTCGCGCCTCGCTCGTTGCTAGTGAAAATGCTAACCGGATCCGGCAGGCAGATGTGCGCCGAGGAACCGTTTGAGCGCGGGCAGGTAGTCTTTGTCTAAATAGAGCGGCCGGCCCGCCGGATCTGAGGCAATCGCGATTCTGGATTTCGGCGCTGCAGCTTGAGCATAGTAGAGAGGCTCGACGCCCTGACCCGAGGCAGGCTGCGATGTCAAAAAAAGCTTCGGGGCCGGCAAGCGGGCGAGCCGTCCAGCGGGGTTGAAGCGGTCGTGAAAGAGCAAACGCTTCGGCAGCCATCGCAGGCGAGGGTTATGAGCCAGTAAATCGACCGTTGGCGGTTGCAGATCCTCAAGGATGACGCCCGCGGTTTGGGGGTGGCGCAGAGCGCATTCAACCGCGACCGCCGCACCCAGTTTTTCGCCATAGATCACGATCGATCGCGGAGCGATGTCGCGTGTATCGGTAAGGTAGAGCCACGCCGAGTCGGTGTCCTGATAGAGATGTTCTTCCGAGGGATGCGTCTTCGCGCTTGCTCCGAATCCGCGATAGTCGAAAGCAAAGATGTTGATACCGAGCTGGTGCAAGGCTCTCAGCTGGGCCACTGAAGTGGAAAGGGAACCCGATCCGTCACGGAGGAACAAAAGGGTGCTGCCGGCATAGCGAGCGCCCGGATCGGCGCCAATCCACCACCCCGTCAGTTCAAGAACGCCTGTCTCTGTCGCTCCAAAATGGACGTCGTCATACTTCAGCCCGGCCGCGGCGGGCGTGGTGGTGATGGCTGGCGAAGGATGAAAGACGATCTGCCATTGCCCCTCCCAGAAGAGAATGCAGACAGCGCCGTAGATACAGATCCCCGCCATCAATACCGCTAGCAGCACAGCGCTGATGAGCCACCGGGCGCTGGTCATCCGGTGCTCAGCGGGATGGGCGGCATGGCGAGCGCCCGCCGCGCCGCGAGGGGATTGCGGAACTGATGGAGGGCGCTCGAAGGGGGAGCGAGTTTTGGTCACGCTAGAGCCTGTTATCCGCAGGCTAACTCGTCGGCGGATTCGAGTGGAGTGCCGCAGATGCGGCAAAGAACGGCAGAACAGTCCCCACACACCAGAGGGTCATGGACGGGCCGGGCGCAGGTCGGACACCAAAGGTCCGGCGTGAGAGAGGCGCTGGCGGCGGCAGGCGGAACTGGAGACGCGGGACTGGTCATTCAATTCGAGCGTAGCACGGAGCTAGCCGCAAGGGCCGGTACACTGGACGTATGACGGCATTGGTACTTAATGGCAAGGCGTATGCGAAGGAACTGGAGGCGGAGCTGCAGGCTCGGGTGGAGCGGCTCGTGAAAACGACCGGCGGCGGGCCGCCGATTCTGGCAACGATTCTGGTAGGCAGCGATCCGGCGTCTGCAACGTATGTGCGCATGAAAGGGAATGCCTGCCGGCGCGTGGGTATGGAGTCCGAGAGTATCGCGCTGCCCGAGGAAACGTCGACGGAGCAACTGCTGTCGGCGATTGACGAGCTGAACGCGAATCCGCGGGTGCGGGGGATTTTGCTACAGCATCCCGTGCCGAAGCAGATCGATGAGCGCGCCTGCTTCGATCGCATTGCCCTCGAAAAAGACGTGGACGGGGTGACTAGCCACGGCTTCGGGCGCATGGCGATGGACGAGCGGGCCTTCGGGTCGGCGACTCCGGCGGGAATCATGCGCCTACTGCGGCGATATCAGATTCCTCTGGAGGGTAGGGAAGCAGTGGTGGTCGGGCGTAGCCCCATTTTGGGCAAGCCGATGGCGATGATGCTGCTCGCGGCGAACGCCACGGTCACAGTCTGTCATTCGCGCACGCGGTATCTGCCGGACGTGGTGGGGCGGGCAGAGATTGTAGTAGGCGCGTTGGGCAAACCGGAGTTTATTCGCGGGAAATGGATTCGCGACGGCGCCGTGGTCGTCGATGCCGGCTATCATCCCGGCGGCGTGGGAGACATCGAGCTCTCTCAAGTAGTGGAGCGCTGCTCGGCGTATACGCCGGTGCCCGGCGGAGTAGGTCCGATGACCATCGCTACGCTGATCGCTCAGACGGTGGAAGCGGCCGAATCCTATTCGGTCTAAGATTGCAGGGCTTCGCGGTGCTGCCGCTCTCGCCCTCTCGCTCTGCTCGCGCCTTAGCGAGAGTCTCCACAGAAAGCGATCTGAGCAAAGGAGTGGGGATCGAGGCTGGCGCCGCCGACCAGCGCGCCGTCGATCTCCGGTTGCTCGAGGAGCGCGGCGGCGTTCCCCGGCTTGACGCTTCCGCCATAGAGAATGCGCACGCCATCCGCCAAGGGGAGCCCAGCCACGCGGGCCACTTCTCTGCGGATCATGAAGTGGGCTTCCGCGGCCAATTGGGGAGTCGCGGTCTTGCCGGTGCCGATCGCCCAGACCGGCTCGTAGGCGACAACCAGCGGGCCAAGCCGGGCGGGATCAATTTGTGCCAGAGCGCGGCTGATCTGGCGGCAGATCACTTCTTCGGTTTTACCGCTCTCCCGATCATCCAAATGCTCGCCAACGCACACGATCGGCACCAGGCGATGGTTGAGGGCAGCCACCAGCTTGAGATGAACGGTTTCATCCGTCTCCGCGAAGTATTGGCGGCGCTCCGAGTGACCGAGGATCACGTGCGTGACCTTGAGAGCTCTCAGCATGGGAGCGGAAATCTCGCCTGTGTATGCGCCTTCTTCAGCGAAATGCATGTTTTGCGCGCCGACCCGAACCCTGGTGTTTACCGCGGAGCGTTGCACGGATTCGAGCACGAAGGTCAGATCCGTTGCCGGTGGGCAGATCACGATCTCTGGATCACCCTGCGCCTCTGTCTGCGCTTCGACCAGCGGCAGAAAGGAGCTGAGGAAGCTTTCCGCATCCTGAGGGGTCTTATACATCTTCCAATTGGCGGCAATGAGGGGGGTACGCACTCTCTTCAAATTAGTCTCCCTAGAGGCCTTTATCCGCCTCATAAGTGAATTCCAGCCACTAATTGGCATTCGTCTTCTTGCGATCTTCCAGAAGAGTGTAGAGGACGGAGAGCGTGTGTTTGCTGTCCAACCGTCCGGCGATGCGAACAGCTGTCCAGCAGCCCAGGAAGCCGAAGAGAACGTAGCCGCAATAGGCGATTCCGAGCAGGAGGGAAATGGAGTGCTGGGAGAACCACGCTCCCGCCACTTCCAATTCCAACTTAAGCATGCAGATGAAACCCATGAGGCCACTAAGAGGGAAGGCGATGGTTCCGAAGGTGATGCGATAACGGATATTCCGCAGGAAGTGAGTGAAGGTGCCAAGGAGCCAGAAGAGAAACGCGCAGACAAGAGCGGCAACAAGAATCAGCACCGGCGCTTCGAGATTGAAGATGGCCATAAATTCGGCGTAGAAACGGGCAGCTTTACGAGCTGCGAAAAAAACGAGTGAGTCGACAGCTGAGCGCACCAGATTTAGCGTGTCTCATTGCCGGCCTACACGTCCGTTAGCTCCTCGCTCGTTGCTTCGGCGCATTTTTTCCGCAGCCTATTATCCGGTCCGGTAAGAGTGTGGGGGACGACTCGCACCGGCGACGCGGTAATGGGGCTTTGATCACATTTTAGAGCTTTTCCGAGAGCGCCGCGACACCGGGCAAAGTTTTGCCTTCGAGGAACTCAAGCGAAGCGCCGCCGCCGGTCGAGATATGTTTGATCCGGTCCGCTACCCCTGCCTGCTTGATCGCTGAGACGGAATCTCCTCCGCCAACGATGGAGACGGCAGCGGCATTTTCGGCGACCGCCTCGGCGACCGCCATCGTGCCGTGAGCAAACGCCGGCATCTCAAAGACGCCCATCGGCCCATTCCACACGATGGTGCGGGCCCCGGCGATCTGTTTGGCGAAGAGATCGACAGTCTCCGGTCCGATATCGAGAGCCATCCAGCCAGCGGGGAAAGGACCATCCCCTTTAAAAATCTGGATTTTCGCATCGGGTGCAAACTTGTCGGCCAGCACATGGTCGATCGGCAGCAGAAAGAGGACGCCTTTCTGCTTTGCCTTCTCGAGTGCCCGGCGGGCGACATCGAGCTTGTCGGTCTCGACCAGGGAATTGCCGGTTTCCTGTCCCTGGGCTTTGAGAAACGTGTAGGCCATGCCGCCGCCGATGAGAAGGGCATCGACCTTGCTCAGGAGATGATCGATGACCTGAATCTTGTCGGAGACTTTGGCGCCCCCAAGGATTGCGACGAACGGTTTCTCGGGGTCTTCGAGCGCCTTTCCGAGATACGTGAGCTCCTTTTCCATGAGGAAGCCCGCGGCCGCCGCCTTGACGAAATGGGTGATGCCCTCGGTCGAGGCGTGAGCGCGATGCGCGCTGCCAAAGGCGTCATTCACATAGAGATCGCAGAGGCGGGCGAGTTTTTTGGCGAAAGCGGGATCGTTCGCTTCCTCTCCTCGATGGAAGCGCAGATTCTCGAGCAGGAGAACCTGGCGCGATTCCAACTGCCGCGACATCTCTTCGGCCAGTTCACCTACGCAATCCGGTGAGAAGGCAACATTGATCGATTCGCCGAGCGCGCGGTCGAGCAGGACGCGGAGCCGGTCGACGATGGGGCGCAGGCTGTATTTAGGGTTTGGCTCGCCCTTTGGGCGGCCGAGGTGCGAGGCCAGAATCACTTTGGCATGGTGGCGCAAGGCGAATTCGATGGTGGGCAGCGTTTCGTCGATGCGGGTTTCGTCGAGGATCTCGGCGCCATCGTCGGAAAGCGGCACGTTGAAATCAACCCGAATGAAGAGATGCTGGTTCGCGAGATCGAGATCGCGGATAGAGAGTTTGTTCATAGAGGGCCGTCCGAAAATTTATGGATTCAGTGTCTGCTTTCGAGGGAGGATTGCGAGACTTCAGGCAACAGGGCATCGGCTTCGATCTCGACCCGCCATGAGGGATTCAGCAATTTGGCTACGACCACGATGGTGGCTGCCGGTCGGATCGCGCCGAAAAGCCTGCCATGGACGGCGGCAATTGCCTCCCAATCTTCGACGTGGGTGAGATAGAGACGGGTGCGCACCACCTGCTCGAGGCTGGAACCGGCCTCCTCAAGCGCGGCTCGGATGATCTCGAAAATGCGCTCCGTTTGGGTCGCCGCATCGGCCGTATCGGCCCCGACGGGCGCGGTGCCCGAGACATGTACATAGGAGCCGGTGCGTACGGCGCGGGAAAAGCCGATGATGGGCTCGTAGGGAGAACCGCCGCTGATATTTTTGCGCATCATTGTGTCAGGAATCACTTTCTAAGTTCTTCTTCGCTGCCTGCGCTTGGCGGATGGCAGCGACATCTGCGAGATCCTGGGGTCTGCCCGAGGCCAGCTTGTTTTGAATGAGATGCTCGGCGGAGATATATCGCGCCCTGAAGCCATCTACTGTGTGTTCGGAACTGGCCTGCCACACCGAATCGAAGTCAATGCCATCGATACCGGGAAGGATATCGACGCAAATTGGAGGAACGCCAAGGCGGACGACTGCATCAGGCTTCTCGAAGTCCTCCGGTGTGGTGTCTTCGAGTGGAGCGCCAAAAGCCACCAATGCTGCGTAAACAGCCTGTGCATTATCGGCCCTCCGGTCTATGAAGATATCGAGATCCTTGGTGGCGCGGGGTTGAGCGTGAACCGCGATAGCATAGCCGCCGACGATGACATACCGGACGCTATGCGCGTCGAGTGCGGACAAGATATCTCTTAAGTCCTTGTCCATCGGGCTCGATGCCTTTCTGGCGATACTGGTCGATGCTCAATTGCCAAGCCGCAGCGAGACGTTCGGCGGGCGGAACGCTCTGCCAATAGCGGTACTCCTCGTTCTTGGACTCTTCGGAGCTCGAGACTTTGCGGATCGTTTTGTCCATGGAAGCCTATATCGATCCTACTGTAGAAAGCGAGGGGTCTCTTCTCTGTCCTCTCTACCGCCGAACACCCTGGGAGCTTGTTGCTTCGGCGCATTTTTCAACAAGCTCTAGAGGCCCTTCTTTGCCAAAAACAGGGCTAGGTCGCGCACACGATTGGAATAGCCCCACTCATTGTCGTACCAGCTGATGACCTTCGCCATGTTGTTACCGACGACTTTCGTCAGCTGTGCATCGACGATCGAGGAGAGTGGGTCGCCCTTGAAGTCGCTCGAGACCAGTTCCTCGGTTTCATAGCCGAGGATTCCCTTCATGGGACCCTCGGCGGCAGCTTTGAGCGCCTCGTTGATCGAATCCCTGGTTACCGGCTGGGCCGACACGAAGGTCAGATCGACCAGCGAGACATTGGGCGTGGGAACGCGAACCGCAAAGCCGTCGAGCTTCCCCTTGAGCTCTGGAATGACCAGATGGAGCGCTTTCGCAGCGCCGGTCGAGGTAGGGATCATCGAGAGCGCCGCGGCCCGGGCTCGGCGCAGGTCTTTGTGGGGAAAGTCCAAAATCACCTGGTCGTTGGTGTAGCTGTGGATGGTGGTCATGATGCCGGAGACCATGCCGAAGGTGTCATTGAGCACTTTGGCCAGAGGCGCCAGGCAGTTGGTGGTGCAGGACGCATTCGAGATGACGTGGTGCTTGGCGGGATCGTATCTGTTCTCATTGACACCGAGCACGATGGTCAGATCCTCATTCGACGCCGGCGCGGAGATGATCACCTTTTTCACGGTGCCCTGCAGGTGAGCTTTGGCCTTCGCCGCGTCCGTGAAGTGGCCGGTCGATTCAATCACGACCTGGGCGCCTACCGAGGACCAGTCAAGCTTCGCCGGATCTCTCTCCGCATAGACCTTGAGCTTTTTGCCGTCGATCGTGATCGAGTCCTCGTCGGCTGAGATCGAGACATGGAGGTTGCCCAGAATGGAATCGTATTTGAGAAGATGAGCCAGCGTCGCGGGGCTGGTCAGGTCGTTGACTGCCACAAATTCGATGTCCGGATTACCGAGCGAGGCGCGGAACACGTTGCGGCCGATGCGTCCGAAGCCATTGATGCCAACCTTCACTGCCATAGGGCTTTGGGTCTCCTTGAGGTTAGGTGGAGTTTCTCAGGCCGCGGTAAGTGGATGAATAAACGGTTGAGCACATGCAACCTTCCGCCGCCTGGTTGAGCACAGCTTTTTTGATGCTTCGCCGATCCAATTCATCCGCCGAGGCCTGAAAATTAATCTGCGGATCAGGTAAGCCGTCATGGGGATCCGACTGCGGAAACGCCCGCGACCGCCGAGTGTGAAAGATGAGTGTACCAAAGGGGGCCTGTTGAAAGGGCTCTCTCGAGGTTGCTGTCATGGCGCAGTCTGTGTTACATCCTCATCATGCGCGAGTGGATGCGCGAATGGATGCGCCAGCGAATGAGACGACGTAGCAAACGTGGACCAAACAACTCCGAGTCCACCGGAAAAATCGGGCAGGAATTTCCCACGGACCAACCGGCACCCTTGCAGCCTGCATATCCGGAGGACCCCCGCGGGCGCTCCGCGAAGCAACCAACCGAATCCCTGGCGCCGGAGCCCGGGGATTCTTCGAGTGAGCAAGAGGAGACGAAAAGCCGGACGCCAACTTACAAAGCCGGCCTCCGGGCGCGCAGCGAAGAGGCGGGAGCCGGGGAGAGCGCCACCACCGAACAAACCGACGCCGAGCGCAGCCATCCCGCTGTCCACGGCATGGAAGCCAAAGATCAGGGGGCGGAAGGCAAGCTGGTCGTCGAAACCCAGCCCGAATCGCCGTCCACACCCCCTCCCGAGGCACAGGCAGCGAACCCGAAGCACCCGAAGGGCTACGTGGTTCTGGCCATCGGGCTGCCTGGTTCCGGAAAAACCACGTGGTTCAAGCGCCGGGGCGTGATGCCGTTGTCGAGCGACATGCTGCGCAGCATTCTGTTTGACGACATCACAGAGCAGCGCTACCAGGGGCTAGTCTTCTCTACGTTGCGTTCGCTGCTGCGGGCCCGCTTGATTGCCAAGATGCCCTGGAATTACGTCGACGCAACCAATCTCTCGCCGCACGAGCGGCGGCAGTGGATCAAGATGGCGCAGAGTTTCGGCTATGATGTGCAGGCGGTATTCTTCGATGTTCCCTTTGAGATTTGCATGGATCGCAATCGCAAGCGGGAGCGTGTGGTGACCGAAGAGGTGATGCGGAAAATGGCCGAACGCCTGAGGCCGCCAAGCTTCAAAGAGGGCTTCAGCAAGATCACCATGGTACGGGTGAAGGGCGCGGCCGCCGCCAAGCTGGAAGAGGGCACCGCGAAACCCTGAAATATTAGAGCCAGGGGTGGCGATGCCTTGGAATCCAAGCAGGGGATGAATTGCGGAGCGAGCGCTCAAGAGGCGCGAGCAGAGCAAGAGGGCGAGAGCGGCTTGACCGCGAAGCCCTCGAACGCCAATGCCCCGGCGATTTGGTTTGACGGGGTAAGCCTGCGCACTTCGGGCGGAAGAACCATCCTCGACAGCATCGAACTCCAGATCCCGAGCGGCTCGACGACGGCGCTGCTTGGCCGCAGCGGATCGGGAAAGACCACGCTCTTGCGCATGGTCAACCGCCTGGTTGAGCCCACCGCCGGGCAGGTGGTGGTCGAGGGAAGGCCGACCACTCGATGGGATCCGATTGCCTTGCGGAGATCCATCGGCTACGTGATCCAGGAGACCGGGCTCTTTCCCCACTGGAGCGCGGAGCGCAATATGGGCGCCGTGCCGGAGATCTCCGGAAGCTCTACAGAAGAGATTGCCGGGCGGGTGCAGCAGTTGTTTGCGCTGGTTGGCCTTGACTATGCCACTCTTGCCCGGCGGCTGCCCCATGAACTCTCAGGAGGACAGCGGCAGCGTGTCGGCTTGGCGCGAGCCCTCGCGGCGGAGCCCAAGTTGCTTCTGATGGATGAGCCTTTCGGCGCACTGGACCCAATCACTCGCGCGGAGATGCAGGATATGCTGCTCGACCTGCTGCGCGGCCTGAATAAGACTGTGCTGCTGGTTACGCACGATCTGGACGAGGCACTCTACTTGTCATCGCGGATCGTTCTGCTCGAGGCCGGCCGGGTTGCGGCCAACTTGCCCGCGAAGGAGTTCCTGCACTCGAAGATTCCCGCAGTCGAAGGCTATGTACGCGCGGTGCGCCGAGAAGCAAAGGCTCCCTCAGGAGCGGTGAGCTGATGGCCGGCTTTCTCGCCGAGCACGCTTCGGAAATCGCCGAGCTCACCGTCGAGCATCTTTGGCTGACCGGCTCCGCCATCTTCTTCGCCGCGGCCATCGGCGTGCCCACCGGCATCTGGCTCACCCGGCATCCGCGCTGGGCGAAGCCCGTTCTGGGTGTGGTGAACGTGATCCAAACCATCCCCAGCCTTGCGCTCTTTGGCTTTCTGCTGCCCCTGCCGTGGATTGGGGTTCGCGCCGCGCGTATCGCCATTGTTGCGCTCACCGCGTATGCTCTCCTGCCGATCGTGCGCAACACTTATACCGGCATTCACGGCGTCGACCCGGCCTTGATCGAGGTCGCCACGGCGCTGGGCATGTCCAGTGGACAGCGGCTGTGGAAAGTCGAGCTACCGCTTGCGGCGACATTCATTCTGGCTGGATTGCGCACCGCGACGGTACTGGCAGTCGGCATTGCCACTATCGCGGCCGCGGTGGGCGCGGGCGGACTCGGTGAGTTTATTTTTGAAGGGGTGGCGTCGGTGGACAACCGGCTCGTGCTGGCTGGAGCGATTCCCGCCGCGTTGCTGGCCATCGCCGCCGACTCGCTCCTCGGCTGGATGGAGGGTCGGCTGCGGACGCCGGCGTCCCGGCCTTGATTTGCCGGTCCAGTATCCGCCGCTGGGTGGCCTGGTGCTGCGCCAGCTTCCTCCTGTGGGCCATTGCCGCGTGCGCCCCGCCCCGCTTCGGCCGTCCTGTGATCGGCGCCAAGAACTTCACCGAACAGGTGGTGCTCGGCGAACTTCTGGCGCAACATATCGAAGCCCGTACGGGCATGAAGGTGGAACGCCGCTTTTACCTGGCGGGCAGCTACATCGCGAATCAGGCCCTTATCGCCGGCCGCATCGATGTCTATGTGGAATACACAGGTACGGCGCTGACCGCGATCCTCAAGCAACCCATCGAGCGGGATCCGCAAAAGGTATTGGACACGGTGCGCCGGCTCTATCTGCAACGGTATGGAGTCGTCGTCATGCCCTCGCTGGGATTTCAAAACACCTTTGCCATGGTAGTCCGCGGAGCGCAGGCAAAAGAACTCGGCCTCACCACGTTGAGCCAGGCGGCGCGGTTCACCCCAAATTGGAAACTTGGCGTAGGTTATGAATTCGATGAGCGGCCGGACGGTCTCAAAGGCCTCGAACAAGCCTACGGGTTGCGCTTCGATGGGGCGCCGCAGGTGATGGATCTCGGCTTGCTCTACCGCGCCCTCAATGCGCATCAAGTAGACATGGCCGCGGGTAACTCGACCGACGGGCCGATCCAGGCTTTTGGCCTGACCATACTCACGGATGACAGGCACTACTTTCCCCCTTACGAAGCCGTGCCCCTGGTACGGCAGCAGTCGCTCGGCCGCTGGCCTGGGTTGAGAGCCGCCTTGGACGACCTGGCGGGCAAGGTGTCTGCCCAAGATATGCGGCAGATGAACGAGGCAGTGGATGGAGAACATCGCGATCCGGCTGAAGTGGTGCGGGCGTTTCGTCAAGCCCACGGGCTGTGACAGGGTGCGGAAAAACGAGTGAGTGCACAGCTAGGCCTCTCTCGTTGCTTCGGCGCATTTTCCGCGGCTTGTGTGGGGCCGGAGAATCCACGGGTATGCTTTGACCGACACGAATTGAACAACGGAGGAGTCCACACGATGCACCAGAAAAGTGCAGATGGATGGCCGCAACCGGGACCGCAGCCCAGGCCGCAACCGCAGCCGCAACCCGGGGAGGAACCGTGGCTGCGAGGAACCCATCTCGAATTCGAGCCGGTCGTGCGGTCGCTGATCTACTCGATCGAGATGGCGCGCGAAGATGTCGCCAAATGGTGTGGCAGCCTCGGCGACGCGGAGATCCATGCCCAGCCTTTCCATTTGCCCTCGGTTGGTTCCCAGTTGCGGCATATGGCGGGCAGTCTCAACCGCCTTCTCACCTATGCCGAGGGTCATTCCCTGAGCGACGAGCAAAGGGCCGCGCACTCTGCTGAGAGGGATCCACAAGGAAGCGCGAAGGCTGTGTTCGAGGAATTCGCGCAAGGCCTCGACCGCGGGCTGCGGCGCCTGGAAGTTCTCGCCGGACAGCCGCTCGAAACGACTGTCAAAATCGGCCGGAGAGAGCTGCCCACCACCCGGGCAGGACTCCTGATCCATGTGGCGGAGCACATGCAGCGCCACGTGGGGCAGGCAATTACGACCGCGAAAGTTGTGTTGGCCCAGGGCGGGACAGGCTTAGGTGAGAGCAGCCAGGAAAAAGCCTAGGCACGATCCAGAATGTGACCGAGTTTCTGCTGCTTGACTCTGAGATAGCCCTCAAAGCTCTTCGCCGGCGCGACCTCGGCGGAAACACGCTCAATGACTCTAAGCCCGGCGGCTTCGAGTGCCGCGACCTTCTCGGGGTTGTTGGTGATCAGGCGCAGAGATTTGACGCCGAGCAGCTTGAGGATCTCGGCGGGCAGCTCGAACTCACGGCAATCGGGTCTGAATCCGAGTTTCAGGTTGGCCTCGACCGTATCCAGACCCTCATCCTGTAACTCGTAGGCGCGCAGCTTCGCCATCAGGCCGATGCCGCGGCCCTCCTGCTGTTCATAGAGCAGAATGCCGGCTCCGGATTCGGAGATCATCTTTAGAGCCATCTCGAGCTGAGGACCACAGTCGCAGCGCAGGGAGCCGAAAACGTCTCCTGTCAGGCATTGGGAATGAATCCGAACTAGCGGCGGGCCGTCGTGGATGTCGCCCAGAACCAGCGCAACGGCCTCTTCGGTCCCGCGGGTCGTTCCCTTCGGGGAGCACGGTTCGGGATCGATCGGCGTACCCTCGAATCCGAGGATGCGGAAGTGTCCCCATCGTGTGGGAAAATCCGCGTCCGCCACTTGTCGGAGATCTTTGAAGGCCATAATTCGAGTATATCGTCTCGCCGCCGGCGAGCGCGGTAACGGGTTCACCATTCGACTCGAACACCGAAGAGGGTGATGAGCAGAGCGGCCTGATCCGGGCTGATGAGGAGGCCATCCATATTCGAGGGCGTCCCGCGCATCCCATCCAAGCGGCAATCGCGGATGTCAGCACCAGCAAGCCTCGCATGAGAGATGTCGGCACGGCTCAGGTCACAGCCACGAAAGACAGTGCCCGAGAGATCCGCGTTATAGAAGTCGGCATCGGTCAGATTGCACTTTTCAAAGATGCAATTTTGTAGCTTCGCCGTGCGCATAAGGACGAAATTCAGCTTGCATTCCCGAAATAAGACGCTCTTCAGTTGAGCCTCTGTGTATGTCGCGCCAGTGAGCCGCGTTGAGATAATTTCGACCCGCTCAAGGAGACTGCCCGTGAGGTCGATGCTTGCCAGATCGGAGTTTTCAATGAGGGCGTCCTGTACACGCAGACGTTGGGCTCTGAGATCGGAGATCGTCACACCCCGCCATACGCATCTGTCCATGCGGATCGATTGTCCGCGCGGACTGAGAAGCGACGGTAACGTTACTCCCAACGCGATCGCGTCGCGCGCCTGCCCTGATCCGAGCTGTTCCTGAAAGCTCTCTGTCAGGAGGTCCAGTTCTATCCGCGGCGCGATGCGGCCCTTGGATTTGGTCGCCATTGCGTCAGATTAAATGGAGGCAAACGCGCCGGGAGCGGTTTTCTCGTCTACGCCTAAGCCTAAAATGCTCTGGCGGGCGCGTTCATTGCGGCCAGCCGCGTTGAAAGTGTTCTAAAGTAAGAGCGTGAATGAGCCCAAGCTCGTCCTTATCTCACTTTTGATCAAGTTGGGCGTTGCCGCGGCGGTTTCGAGCGCGCTAGGAAGATCGCGCGCCTTCCAACGGCTTCTCTTCGCCGAACAGCGCACTTCCCGGCAGACGTTGGGCCTGCTGGCATTTATCTGTATTCCTCTGACGCTCGGCGTATGGGTGCGTGTCATCGTACCCAACTTTCTTGCCGCGGATATCGCCTTTGAAACCGTGATTCTTATCGGCATTCTTCTCGGACCGTTCCCGGCACTCCTCGGGGGCGCGATGTTGTCCTTGCCCGCCATGCTCCATCACGAATACCTCACTCTGCCGTTTCTGCTCTTCGTGGCCGTCATTGCGGGGCTTTACGGGCGAACGGTCGAATCCGAAGAGGTTTGGTCATTCTCTCCCTTTATCGACCTGAACATCTACCGGTGGGTGCGCAGGAACATGCGCAAGCCGCGCTTCGATCGCCAGATCCTTCTGCTGATCCTGATCGTCGGCATGCAGGCCGCCCGCACTTGGCTGGCGCGGATGTATCCCGGCCGGCTCTTCACCCTCGATTCGCCGGGTTGGCTGATTCAAGCGGCAATCTGCGCCTGTGCGGCCGTGGTGGTGGCCATCCCGCTGAAGATCTGGAATGTGAGCCGCATCGAGATCAAGCTGGAGGAGCAAAAGCGGCTGGTACTCGAGGCTCGCTTCGACGCGCTGCAGCGGCAGATCAATCCCCATTTCCTTTTCAACACACTCAATTCGATCGCTTCGCTGGTCCGTTTTCGGCCGGAGATGGCGCGAGAGATGATCGTGAGGCTGGGCAACATTCTGCGTGCGCTGCTCAAGGAGCACGATGCATATGTGCCCCTGCACGATGAGCTCGCCTTTACCGATGACTACCTCAGCATCGAGGTGGTGCGTTTTGGCGCGGAAAAGCTGAAGGTCGTGAAAGAGATCGATCCGGAGACGCTCGAGTTGCTCGTGCCCTCGATGCTGCTGCAACCGTTGATCGAGAACAGCATCAAGCACGGCTTGGAGCCGCGCCTCCACGGCGGAACCGTGACCCTGCGCAGCCGCATCGAAGGCGCGAAAGTGATCGTCGAAGTTGAGGACGACGGCGTGGGAATGGCCGAAGGCCGCAAGCCGTCCGGGGGCTTCGCCGGGCGGACCCCAGGCATCGGCATGCGCAATGTGCGCGAACGCCTCGAAGTGCTTTATGGAACAGCCGCGCGCATCGATGTGCTTAGCCGCCCGGGACGCGGCACACTGGTCACGCTAGAAATCCCCATCACTCCGAACGAGCTGGTCTTGGCCGCTCAGACCTCGGCGCGCTTGAGCGCCAGCTCGTAATATTGCAGGGCCCGCGCCAAACAGACTACGGGAAAACAGATCGGCGGCCTTTTGAATGCACAAGACCTAGCGTGACTCATTGCCGATCCAGACATTCTCTAGCGCCTCGCTTGTTGCTTCGGCGCGTTCCCCGCAGTCTGTCGCGCTTTGCCCTCTTGCTTTGCTCGCGCCTTGCCAGCGCTCGCTCCGCGATTCACCCTTTCCTACACATTTGTTGTCATCCCGAGCGAACCGGGGCGCAGGACTTCACATTGTTAACAGGCCCTAAAGTTGGCTGAAGTTGATCAAGGCCAGCGCCGGGTCCTCGGCGAGCCGTTGAGGAAGAACCGCCAGCAGCGTTTGCCGCTCAACCTCGCGTGAGGCTTGTAACCGGGTGTCCGTCCGCTCCAAGTCCTTGTCGCAGTAGCCGGGATGGCAGACCAGTTCCCAGGCGCCCGCCGGCATGGCCTCGAGCAGCTTCCGCAGTGTCGGTTGATCCAAGGTCCCAGTCGCCAGCACGCCGATCGCTCCATCCGTGGTCGCGATCCCGCTTTGCCGGGCGGCTTTGGCGAAGGATACGCGCCGCATGCCTAAGGTTCGCACTTCAAGGCGCCGCGTCAGGCCGCCGCCGGGTGTCGCGCGCACGCTCCATGCAGGTTCAAAGGGATTGCGCATCGCTCGAACGTCGCAGTGCCGCGCGGCGCGGAGCAGGGGCCGGAGCACTCCAGGGAACATATGGGTGTGCTTGTGCGTGTCGAGATGGGTAACATAGAGGCCGCTCGATTGAATGCGGCGGATCTGTGCTACGGCCTCCGCTTCGATCTCCGCTTCGCGGATGCGGCCCGACAACAGATCCCGTACAAAGCGACCGAGGGTCGAGCGAAACCTCGGGCGACCGCCCTCGCTGCCGCCGATCAGGGACGGGGCTTCGCTGTCCGGCAAAAGCGGCGAGCCATCCACCAGGACGACATGGCAGCCGACCCCGAGCGACGTCTGCGCAAAAGCGAAGTGAACCGCGGCGGCAAAGGAAGGTCCCGCCGCCATCAGCGTCGAAGAGGTGAGGATGCGGGCCTCATGCAGCTCGGCGATCGCGTTATTGATACCCGGGGTGAGACCAAAGTCGTCTGCGTTGACAATCAGGCGCTTCACTTGAGCGAGTGTATCAATCTATCAATCGTGGCTTTTGCATTCGCACAATCGCGGCTTTTGCAATCGCGGCCTTTGCCCACTACAGGCATCGGGAGAAATGCTCTACACTGAAAAGCGTTTCCCGGGAGAGAAAGATGTCAGACGAGAATATACAGGCTGAATTGGAACGGCTGCGCGCAGAAAACGAGGCGCTCAAGAACAAGCAACAACGTGGATTGACCCTCAAAGTAGGCGAAAAGGGCGGCGTTTCGCTCTATGGGGTTGGCCGCTTTCCGCTCACCCTCTACAAGGAACAGTGGATGAAGGTTTTGGACAATGCAGAGGAGATCAAGACCTTCATTCGCGAGAATGAGCACAAGCTCAAGACCAAGTAGTGGGACGGGCGGCCAGGCTCCGGATTAGAACTTAAGAACAGGCTCCTAGCCGCCGGGCAGAGCATTCCTCTGATAGCGGGTTCGGGCTTCAGCGAGCTGCTCAAGATGGTCGCAGGAGATGGGTTTGGCGCAGCCGAGCTGACGAGCGACCAGGCAGATATGCGCGAAATGTTCAACGGTTTCCATACGCATAAAGGCATTCTCGAGCGTATCCCCGCCAGTAACGACTCCATGATTGGCGAGAAGAATTGCGTCGTGATCGGCGACCAGGGGGGCTATGCTCGAGGCAACGTCGGTTGTGCCCGTGGTTGCGTAGGGAGCCAGCGGAATGGAGCCGAGGGCCATGACGACCTCCGAGCAGAGAGGCTCTTCGAGAGCAAGGCCGCAGGAAGCAAAACCGGTCGCGATCGGCGGGTGGGCGTGCACCACGGCTTGGATATCGGGCCGCCGACGATAGATAGCGAGGTGCATCCCAATTTCGCTGGTTACATTCCGGGAGCCTCCCACTTTGCGGCCGTCGAGATCGACCATAACCATGTCGGAAGCTTTGAGAAGGAATTTGCTCATGCCAGTGGGCGTGGCGAGAATTTCGTCGTCGCTCAGGCGCACGGAAAGGTTTCCGGCCGTACCAGGCACAAAGCCCAAGCGATAAAGCCACTTGCCGTAGCGGGCGAGCTGCCTGCGATGGCTCATCTCGACTGACCTGTCCGCGGAAGAGGAATCTAAGGCCAACCTAAGAGTTGTGCTGAAAGCACCGTGCTCCAAAGCCGATTGGTGCATAGGTCACCGGTCCCTTTGCTTTGTATGATGAAGGGGAGAACTCCTGTGTCCGCTGGCCGGTAAAACTTCCTCTGCAGACGCTTCGAAACTGCAGAGCGGTCCCGGGAACAGTGGTTGAGCTCTCTCCGCAGTTTCTGCCCGAAAGAGGCGAAACGCAACAGAGAAACGCAGGATTTCCGAGAATTTGATAAAGATAAATCGGACGCCGAGCCGGCGGAATCCGGGTTCCAGCCGGGAAGACCGTCCTCAAAGCAAGGCAATCGGTGCGGAGCGCGGCCGCAGGGGTTTCCTACCCGAGTACCCAAGGCAACTTCAGCTATTGACTAAGCTATTGACTATTGATTTTTGGAGAAAAAATCCTTAAAATAAGATCTTTGGGATTTCCCGGCCGGCTACGGGTTTGGGTGGCCATGCTCCCGGGGAAACGAAAGTACCTTATCTCGCTAGAGGATACTGGATCAATGGCAAAACGTCGTGGTAATCCAAATTGGGGTAAGCCGGAGCCGATTGGCCCGGTGGTACCGACTGTTACGTCTTTTGAGCAAGTTGTGAAGGAATTCAAGCTGACGCCGGATCAGTATGTGCGTTCGACGCGATTGCGCGAATGGGCCCGCCGCAATAAAAACTCCAAATACATTCCGGAAGCGCTATTGGAAGCCTGGGGTTTTGAGATCGAGTCGACGTTGTAGAAGAAAGACATTCCAAGAATGAAACAGCCGCCCATGGGCGGCTGTTTCATTTTGCGACGAAGAATCTCTGTATTCCTACTTGTGGCGATGGAATACTTCACGCGCTCGAAATATGACAGGGGCGACGGATCTGCGGGACAATAACAAGATGAAAATTAACCCTCCCTTTACGGATGTTCCAGGCGCGCTCACGGAATTCAAGGCGGGGCGCATGATCGTGGTGGTGGACGATGAAGATCGCGAGAATGAGGGTGACCTGACGCTGGCCGCGGAGTTCGCGACCCCTGAAGGCATCAACTTTATGGCGAAGCATGGGCGAGGGCTGATCTGCCTGACCCTTACGGAGGAGCGCGCCGATTATCTCAGGCTTGGACCCATGACACAGCAGAATTCCTCGCGTTTCGGAACGGCGTTTACCGAGACGATTGAAGCCCGGGAGGGCGTGACTACAGGAATCTCGGCCGGTGACCGGTCTCACACCATTCAAGTCGCGATCAACCCGCGCAGCACGGCGGCGGATTTGGCCCGACCGGGGCACGTGTTTCCCCTGCGTGCGCGACGGGGGGGGGTATTGGTGCGGGCCGGGCAGACGGAGGCTTCCGTCGATCTGGCGCGGATGGCGGGGCTAATTCCGGCTGGCGTGATCTGCGAAATCATGAACGACGATGGCACCATGGCGCGCGTGCCGGATCTGATCCAATTTTGCAACCTACACAACCTCAAGATGTTGACGGTTGCGGAGCTGATCCGCTTTCGGCTGCAGAACGAACGGTATATCTTCCGCGTCGCAGAGTCGGTTTTGCCCACGCGCTATGGGGAATTCAGGATGATCGCCTACGAGAGCGAAATTGACGGGGGAGAGAGCCACTTGGCCTTGGTGCGTGGCGATGTGGATGCGGCGGTGAACAGCGAGCCCGTGCTCGTCCGCGTGCATTCGCACTGCCTGGCGGGCGATGTCTTCGGCGCTACCCTATGCGACTGCCAGGAGGTCGTACGGCGTTCGCTCGAGATGATTGCCGAGGCCGGGCGCGGGGCGTTGGTTTATCTGCACAATACAAGTAAGGGCTTCGCGATCGACCGCGGAGTGGATCCGCACCGGCTGCGGCTGCACCACGAGGAGCGGTTGGAAGAACATGCGGAAGACCGGCATCAGCGCATCTTACGGCAGGTGGGCCTGGGAGGTCAGATCCTGGCTGACTTGAACATCCGAAAGATCCGGCTGCTCTCGAATACGCCAACCCATATCCCTGCCCTCGAGGGCTTCGATCTGGAGATCGTTGAGCAGGTAGGGCTAAAGGTCAAGGCGGAGAAGCCGCACGTCGTCCCAGAGGCTGTCATTCACCTCGGCACTCCTTAGGCACTTAGGAGTGGACGAACCGACGCCCTGCCCAGGGGATGATGAGAAATGCAGGCTAGGAATCCGTGACTTCGCGTTATCTCTGGGTGCCCGTACCTACCCGCGTTCATCGCGGACAGGTACGGATGGATTCATAGCGATACGCGGCTTCGTTAGAACTCGAAGACGGCCTGGAGGAAGATTCGGCGGCTGGCGGACTGCGATGAAAAGATAGTTCCAGCCAACGCATTCGACCGCCCGAAGAGCGAGGAATCGATCACTCCAACCGGCGGCGCCAGATTGACGTCGTTGAAGAGATTCAATGCCTGCGCATTGAGGGTCAGATTGTAGCGGCGGTTGACGGGCACATTTTGACGTCCCCCGCGGCCGCCATTTCCGGCCAAGCCTCCGGGACCTAGACCGCCACCGGGAGGCCGGCCGCCACCGCCGCCACCACCACCGCCCCGGCCGCCGCCGCCACCGCCGCCCGGACCGCCAAAGCCGCCGCCCCCGCCCCCGCCGGTGCCACGGCCCCCCTCGGCCCTGGGGCCGAAAGCGATGCTCTTGCTGACACGCAGATTGAAGGTAAGCAGAGCCGGCCCATCGCCGTAAAAGATAGGAACAGTCGTCTCTCCGGGCTGCGGCTCCGTGTTCAAAACTCCGTATTTGGTCTGAACCGCGGTGGGCGAGGATGGGTTGGAGGCGAAGGTTGGCCGATTCGTGAAGAAGGAGTCGCCGTTGAGATCCTGGCTGAGAGTGATGTTAAAGGGGCTGCCGGATTGGACCATGATAAAGGGACTGAAGCGGACGTTATATCGCGGCGTCGCGTAGGTGCCAGTGAGGAAGAGCCGCTGGCGAACATCGAAAGATGCGCGGCCATAGTCCGCCAGGATGTCATAGGAGTCGGAAGGATTGCTGTTGACGCCTTGCGTATCGCTGTCGGCATGACCGAACTGGTAGTAGCCGGAGAGCGACGTAGCGTTGTTCAGCCGCAAGTTCAAATTGACGATCAACTGATTTTGCTTGAAGACCGCTTCGGAATCGTATTGGTAGATGTTTTGATTGAGGCCGTTGGGCCGGACGGAAGATGGCGGCGCGGTGTCGGTGCCGGGAAGCGGGGCGTTGGCGTTGCGCGTTAGCAGTTGATGAGTGCCGAAGGAATTCAGATAAGTGAGCGTAACCGTGGCGGCACGCGACACCTGCTGCTCCACCCCGGCCGCGATTTGCCTGGTGATCGGCGCGTGAAGCGATGGCGCGATCTGGTAGATGGTGCTCTCGGCTCCCGGCAAGCTGCCGATGTTCGACGGAACGTTCGAATAGAAGCTGGGGTTGGGCAGAACGTACTCTGTCACGTTGATGCCGTTCTGCCGCTGCGCCTGCAAGACCTGGGGGAGCTGAAAACGGTTGTAGAAGAATCCAAAGCCGCCGCGCAGCACAGTTTTTGGCCGGGCTGAGTGGCCCAGGCCGTAGGCCATGCTCAAACGAGGCCCCCAGTCGGCGTGATCGTGAATGCCGGTCTGCGTTTCGAAGCGTAGGCCATAGCTGAAGGTGAAGTTGGGACGGACCTTCCAGTCGTCTTCGACGTACAACCCGGCATCGAAGAGATTCACCGTGGTCGATGGTCTGCCGATGGAGACGGTGTATTGGCTAGGTCCGCCGCCCGCGGCCACGATGTTCGAAAAGCTTTCGCCCGCAGCCAAGCCTTCTTCCGTGATCTGGTAAGTATCGAGCGCGCTCAAACTCTGGCCATTGACCGTGCGCGCGCCAAAGGTGAAGGTTCCATTAAAGTTCGAGGTGGCGTTGTTGGCGTCATGCGCGTCGCGCAGCCGCGCCCCGAACCGGATGAAATTGTTCTTCAAAGCGATCGAGGTGTAATTCTGGAATTCGTAGTGGTTCTGGGTGTCCTGGTCGACTTGGCCGGTATAGCCTCCGCCGGTAAACGCGCCTTGGACCTGGACGGCGGCAGCGGTGGTTGATGGATTCTGGTTGCTGGTGTCATGCAGATATTGGAAGTGCGATTCATTGACGACACGCTGCCCGAAGAGCTGGGTATCGCTGAGCTGAAGCGTGCTCTCCTTGGAGCTGGTGTTGTATGCCTGCGAGGCCAGGCTGAACTGGCCCACACCTTCGTTGGTTTCCGAGTTGTCGTAAAACTGGTAACGCGCCGAAAAAGTGTTGGTGGGGCTGATTTGGTAATCAATCCGGGGACCGACGTTGATGCGCGTCTGGGGATTGGAAACCGCGCTCGAGAAGGGGACTGGATTGAAGCTCGAATCGAGCACGATGGCGTCGATGATGTTGTCGTTTTCGATGTCGCGATATTGCCCGCTGACGAAATAAGACGATTTCTTGTTGATCGGCCCATTGACCGAGCCGTTGTATTGCAGCGTGTGGTAGGGGGGAATGTTCTTGGCAAAGGGATCCGGCGAGTTGAACGCCGAGTCGTTGCCCTGGACAAAAAATTGGCCGTGCAATTGATTCGTTCCGGCCTTAGTGAGGATCTCGATGCGGCCATAGCCCAATTGATCGTATTCCGCGGAGAAGGGATTTTGGTTGATGCGAATCTCAAGAATGGCGGATTTAGGCGGCAATTGGCCCGCGGTGAATCCATCGATGTAGATTTGCCCGCCGCTGGGACCGGCGGAAGGGCCGGCCAGAGCCTCGAGTTCACTCTGCAGCTCATCCGGATCGTCGGAGAGAGCGTCGAGATCCTTACCCGTGAGAACGAGGCTGCTGGCGTTGCTATCCGCGCTGACGCTTAAGGTCGGGCCGGGCTCGGCGCCCACCTCGACCTGCTGCTGCTCAGTTTGGATCTGCATTTTGATGTTGGCCGTTCTTGGCTGGCCGGAAGAAACGGTGACCGTCGAAGTGGATACGGCGAATCCTGGCGAGGTGGCGGACACCGTATAGGCGCCTGGAGCCAGTCCGCGCACCTGGTAGGCGCCGCTGGCGTCGGTCTCGGCGTTGCTGGTCTGTCCATTGTCGGACGTGGCGCTAATCTGGGCGTGGGGAATGACAGCGCCGGCGGGGTCGGTGACCACTCCGCGCAAGACGCCGCTATTCTCCTGACCGAGTGCGATTGTGGATGCGGTGAGCGCTAGGCCAAGGGCTACACTCAAAAAGAGCGAAAAGAAGCAATGTATGCGATTTCTCATTGTGCGGGTCGGAACAGGCTGAACACTCTCATTCATTATTGTTATACTGATGTGCGATTCCAATGGTCACAAGTGACGACTTGAGCGGGACGGATCGGGCTGCGTTGGGTGAGTAAGAGACCCTCCGCTAGAATCAAGCCGCTAGAATCAAGACGTGGCGGCCGCATGGTAAGTTTCGGGAGGAGAGAGAGTGCATCTTCCCAGTGACTATTCTGATGTTTCCCTCGTCTAAGCCACAAACGAGCCTCCCACATGAGCTGCAGCCTCGGTCTGAAGTCTATCTGTTTTTCCGATCGCCAACCGGGTTGCGGTT
Source organism: uncultured Acidobacteriaceae bacterium (assembly GCA_963746665.1). GTDB lineage: Bacteria > Acidobacteriota > Terriglobia > Terriglobales > Acidobacteriaceae > PALSA-350. Next base: position 594,159 of record CAVVBW010000006.1, read on the forward strand.
GCCTGAGATGCGATCGGTCAAACAAGTCAATCCGCGCGGCATTCAGGCCATCCCTTTCCGGCCTGCTGCTCTCGCTCTGCCTATTGTCGCCTGCTGCCGGGATCGCACAAGGCCAATCCGCGCCGGCAACACCCGCCGCGGGACAAAACTCCCCACAGACTCCGCAGAGCGCGGCCCCGGCCGGTCCTACGACCACTCTCACTGTGGATGTGAAGGTGGTCACCCTACCCGTGACGGTGAGAGACAAAAAGGGTCAGATCGTCCGCAATCTGACAAAGGATGACTTCGATCTTCAACAAGATGGGCATCCTCAGTCGATTCGCTATTTTACCCAAGAGACGAACCTGCCCCTGACGCTCGGTTTGCTCGTCGATACCAGTATGAGCCAGCGCAAGGTTCTCGACCAGGAGCGCGCGGCGAGCAGAAGCTTTCTCGACCAGATGGTAACCAACAAGGACAAGGCATTTGTCGTCCGCTTCGATCGCGAGGTGGAGTTGCTCCAAGACCTGACGCCCGAGCACAGCAAGCTCGAAGCCGCGCTCGATTTGCTGAACACCTCCCGAAATGACCAAGAGACCTCGAGCGACGACAGTCAGGGCGGGGGCGGTGGTGGATCTTCGCAGGGAACCCGCCGAGGCGGGGGGACACTGCTCTACGATTCCATTTTTCTCGCGTCGGATGAGTTGATGAAGAAGCAAACCGGACGCAAAGCATTGATTGTGCTCTCCGATGGAGTGGATAGGGGCAGCAAGGAATCACTTGCCAGCGCCCTTGAAGCGGCGCAGCGCGCCGACACGATCGTCTATTCGATTTATTTCGCGGATCACGAAGAGGAGAACAACAACAACTTTGGCCGCCGGGGGGGCGGCTACCCAGGGGGCGGTTACCCGGGCGGCGGATATCCGGGTGGCGGATATCCGGGCGGGGGGTATCCAGGCGGCGGGTATCCAGGTGGACGTGGCGGCGGCTACCCGGGAGGGGGGCGTCAGCCCTCACAGAATATCCACGTGGACGGAAAGAAGATTCTGGAGCAGATCTCCCGCGAGACAGGCGGCCATCTCTACGAAGTCTCGAAGAAGGATTCTGTCGACGACATTTACGCGAGCATCGCCGATGAGTTGCGCACTCAATATATGTTGGGCTATACCCCCGAGAAGAACGATGTGGAAGGTTTCCACAGCATCAGTCTGACCGCGAAGAAGAAGGATCTGACAGTTCAAACCAGGTCCGGATACTACGCGGATCATTAAAATTTCGAAATTTCGAATCTGAATTCTCGAATCTCGCTCGCCCCCCGCCTGAGTTATCAACAGCCTGCAAAGGTCATCTGCGACATTTCGGTGATTGCGGCCGTTCGCGCCACCCCCTTACAGTTGCCCCAACTGGAGGACAGTCCTATGAATAGCAGCACCAGCACTGTGATCGGGAAGGGCATTTGCATTCGGGGGGAGATCTCAGGAGCAGAAGACTTCTTTCTCGATGGCGTCATTGAGGGCAACATCACTCTCGAGGAGAGGCGCTTGACCGTGGGGCCGAATGGCCTGGCTCAAGCGGAGATCATCACCGGCGACCTCGTGGTTTTCGGCCGCGTCGAGGGAAGCGTCAAGGCGAGTGCGCGGACCGAGCTAAAGCGGACAGCGTGCTTCATCGGGGATCTTACGGCGTCCCGCCTCTCGATTGAAGACAATGCCTCAATGCAGGGGTATGTGGACCTAACGCCGGCGGTCGCGGTTCCAAGCAAGCCGGTTGCCGCGGAAGCGCCCGAAGAACTGGACTTCGAGAGTGTCGAGCCGCAGTTCAGCGAAGCAGTCTAAAACGCATCTCTCTCCACGCAACAAGCCGGGCTGAGGATCCCCAGTTCAAGGTTTGCCGGCAGGGCCAGTCTACTGAGCCTCCCAGGACGGCCCTGCCTTCTCACGTGCAATTCCGATCGCTCGCGGGATGAAGCATCTCCATCAAAGGGCGTATCATGGCGCTACGGTTCTTTTTGCCGTTGGCTCCGTTTGCGGGCTTGTGTCTCCGCCCGGCTCCGTGAGTGACTGCACCGCAGTTGCTCGCCCGGATGGGCCGATATCCCCTAGATTTAGAAGAGAAAAGAGCGCATGCCCAATAACCAGGCAAAACCAAAAGTGCTGGTGGCTGACGATGAGCGCGTGATTGCCGATACTTTGGCCATCATCCTGAATCAAAGCGGTTTTGAGGCCACGGCTGTTTACAGCGGCGAAAAGGCTGTCGAAGTTGCCCGGGTACTGAAGCCGGATATGGTAATCTCCGACGTCATCATGTCCGATATGAACGGGATCGACGCCGCGATCAAGATCCGCATCATGCTGCCCTCCTGCAAGATATTGCTCTTCTCCGGGCAGGCCGCTACGGCCGATCTCCTCGACCACGCACGTGTGCAAGGGCACGAATTCGAGATTCTCGCCAAACCTGTTCACCCGCAAGATCTTCTGGCGCGCCTTCGCAGCTAGATTTGAGGGCCCGCGCTAAACAGACTACGGGAAAAACAGACTACGGGAAAAACAGATCGGCGGCCTGTTGAATGCACAAGACCTAGCGTGACTCATTGCCGATCCATATTGCAGGGCTTCGCGGTGAAACCGCTCTCGCCCTCTTGCTTTGCTCGCGCCTTCCCAGCGCTCGCTCCGCAATTCACCCCTTTTACTTTTATTCAGGGGCCCGCGCTAAAGCGTTTTGCCCTCTTCCACCCCATCAAGCTGCGCTTGTTGGGGGGGACCCCGCCTTGCTTTGCTCGCGCCCCTCGTATTCCGTTTAATACTCCGGATCTCCGCGCGTGAGCAACCACGAATGACCGCGAATCGGGTCCCCGGCAAGCTGTGCTTGCTGGGGTGAGAAGCGGCGCCTGCCTGAATGGCAAATTCAAATCTCCCGCCGGCCCTCGATCGATCGCGTCATGGTGACCTCATCTACGTACTCGATGTCGCTGCCCGCGGGAACTCCGGTGGCTATTTTGGTCACGCGAACAGGGGCCGAGCGTAGGAGATTGGCGAGGTATACCGCGGTCGCCTCGCCTTCGACGGTAGGATTTGTGGCCAGGATGATTTCATCCACCTCTCCGCGCTCTGCGCGGGCCACCAGCGTGCCGGTCCTCAAATGTTCAGGACCTACCCCGTGAAGCGGCGACAGCGATCCGTGCAGCACGTGGTAGACGCCGTTGTAGCTATGGGTTTTTTCAATGACCGCGACATTGCCCGGTTCTTCGACTACACATACCAGGCGCAGACTGCGCGTGGGACTGGAACAGTAAAGGCATGGGTCAACGTCTGTGATGTTGTTGCAGAGCGAGCACAGGCGCAGTTTAGCCTTCAGCTCTCGCACGGCGGCGGCCAACTCCTCCGCATCCTGAGGGCTCGAGCGGAGAATATGAAAAGCAAGCCGCTGCGCATTCTTGGCGCCGATCCCGGGCAATTTTCTCAGCGCCTCGATAAGCCGCGCCATTGGTTCTGCAAATTGAGACAATCGCCACTCCTCCATACGAGCGCTGCAGAGAGTCTTTGCTAGAAGAGCCCGGGCGGCAGATTGAGACCCCCCAAGAGGCCAGAGAGACTCGACTTCATGACCTCGTCGGCGCGGCGCCCGGCTTCATTCACCGCTGCCATGACCAGATCTTCCAGCATCTCGACATCCGCCGGACTCGCGCTCAGGCTGGTGACGGCAGCGGCGTCGATTTTCAGCTTCAATACCTGCTTTTGCCCATTCATCGTGACCGTGACCGCGCCTCCTCCCGAGGAGGCCTCGACAACCGTTTGGCTGAGCTTAGCCTGCACCTGCTCCTGCATGTGACGCGCCTGCTCGAGCATCTCCTGCATGTTCAAAGGGTTCATCACGGCCGCCTTTCTTTTTGAAGCTCGATGGTGCGTTCACTTTGACGATCGATGGAGGGGGAAGCAAGTTATCCCTTGTCCCGCGAATTGTCCGGAGAGCGTTCGCGAAGGTCGAGTACACTGCGAACCTCGGCACGGAAGAGTTTTTGCGCCTGGCGCACCAAGGGGTGATCAAGCGCCTCCTCCTGAATGCTGCCGGAGATGGCAACAGGTGGGAGATTGCGCGCGCCCTCCGCCACTTCGCCGGGAACTATCTCAAGCTTGTCGGCAATGCCGTCGGCTCTGAGCGCTTCGTGGGCGATCTTCAGAGCATCAGAATTCATGGCCAGGCTCAACAAGGTCTTTTTCACGCCGGCCTCGGCCCGCAAAACGCCACCTTCGCCGCCGCTCCAGCGCGCCGCGGAAAGAAGAGCTGCCGCAGTGTTGTGCCCTTTGGATGCAAGGGCGGCAACGACTGAGTCTCGTGCCCGGTCGAGGTCCACCGCCTCTGTCGCTTACGGTGGATCCTGCGTCTGGCGCGGGAGCCGGCCGGGCTCGACCGGGGAAGCTGCCGGAGGCGGCGGAGAGGCTTCTTTTCGCGGGCCGCCATATCGGCGAGAGCCCCGGCGGCAATGAGTGCCGGCCCCGGTGACGGGCGCGATGCCCCGGGCAGGCTGCTGAGGATTTGCTCGAGCGGAAGCAGCCGTTCGAGATGCACCAGCTTCAACAAGCCTAGCTCGAGATGGAAGCGCTGCTCCTGGCGGTAGTTCAACTCATCGAAAGTGCGGAGCATGAGCTGCAGAAAACGCGTGAGATCTTCTTCGGAGAAGAGCGCAGCGGAGCGGGCCGCGCGCGCTCGTTCATCCGCGGAGATTTCGAGCAGACCGGTCGACTCTCCGCCTAATTTCGCCATCAGGCAATTGCGCAGGTAGCGCACCAGTTGGCGCGCGAGTTGGGAGGGGCTGTTGCCGGCATTGAGAAGCTCGTTTATTTCCTGCATGACAGCCGCGCTCTCGCTCGCGTGAACGTTTTCGAGGAGCCGCTCAAACACCGTGTTGGGCACGGCGCCCATCAGTTCGCGGATTTGCTCCGCCAGGAGCTTGGGCCGCCGCTCAGGCTCGTCGGCCAAGGGCGCACTGGCAATGGCCTGGTCCATGATGGAGAGCGCATCGCGCATCGAACCATCGCCGGCTTCGGCCAACAGAGCCAACGCCGCGTCGTCCGCCAGAATCGCCTCCCTCAGGGCGATCTGACGCAGCTCGGAAAGGATGTCGTCGAACTTCACCGCATGGAAGCTGAAGTGCTGGCAGCGCGACCGGATGGTCTGCGGGATATCTTCCGGCTGCGTCGTCGCCATCATGAAGACAACGTGATCGGGCGGTTCTTCCAGAGTCTTGAGCAGCGCATTGAATGCCGCATCTGTAATCTGATGGGCTTCATCGAGCAGATAGATTTTGAAGCGATCGCGGGCCGGACGATAACGCGCCGCATCGCGCAATTCGCGAATCTCGTCGATTCCGCGGTTGGTCGCGGCGTCAATTTCCAGCATGTCCACGGAGTTGCCGGCGCGGATCTCCTGACAAGAAAGACAGACCCCACAAGGCTCAGGAGTAGGCCGATCCGGACTACCGATCGACGTCCGGCAGTTCAAGGCCATGGCCAGAATGCGAGCAATGGTAGTTTTGCCTATGCCGCGATGACCGCTGAAGATATATCCGTGAGCGGTCCTGCCTTGTTCGAGGGCATTGAGCAGGGTTCTGGTGACGTGCTCCTGTCCGGCGACATCGGCGAAACGCTGCGGGCGGTATTTACGGGCGAGAACCTGATATGCCATGAGTTTGATGTGAGAAGGCGCGCGGGAAATCGAGACACCGGCTGCATCCGAAATTCGATTGTAGACCCCCGGAAGCACAGTCGCTTATTGCAGGGCTCCGCGCTGAAGCGCTTTGCCCTACCTTCCGTGGACCGGCTTCGGCGCCGGTTTCTTCTTCAGCTCTTTCCCAGCGGGAGACTCTTTGCCGGTTTTGGCCGTGAGTTTCTTCTTGCCAGCGTTCTTTTTTTGAGCAACTCGCTTCCGCCGGCGTGCCTCTTCGGGTGAGTACATGGTTTGGCGGCAGCTTCGTGCCCCGCAGTTGCACTGCGCGTCATCCTCATCGCCGTCATACAGGTTGTAGTCGTAGGTAAGCTCTTCGCCGGGGGCAATCTTACGCAAGGCGACAATCCAGATTCGTCCGTCCCGCTCCTCGGCTTCGCAATTCGGGTCGCAGGAGTGATTGATGAACATCGCGGTACCATGGCCGTCGATGACCATGCTGCCGTCGCCTACGCCGAAGAGGTAGGTCGTCGGCGAGTTCTCATAAAGCTTGTCCGCCAGTTCTTTGGTGATGCGGGGACCAGTATATTCGACAACCAGCGAGCCCTTGGCAATGAGCGAAGTGGTGTAGCAGCCAGCCGCATGGATCAAAGAGGAGCGAACGATCAGGCCCATGGGAGAGGCCCTGTAATCCAAGCGGTGGCAACACGATGCGTAGTCGTAGTCATGACGGTGGGTGAAAACCGAAGGGCCGGGCGGCCGATTTTTCCGATTGGCTGAGTATAACAACTCCAGTTCCCTAGCCGGCGCATCCCTCCGCCTGACAGCTGCGTCTACACTAGTAGCATGCGCAGGTTTCTCCTAGCCGCCGTCTTGATCTCAGTTGCGTTCTGGATGGGTGTGAGCAGGCGAGGATTTGCGCAGGATCGGAATCAGCCCGGGCAAAGCGGTTCCCAAGATCAAACTAGTTCCCAAGATCAAACTAGTTCCCAAGATCAAAGCAGTTCGCAAGATCAAGGATCGGATGCATCGGCGGCGCAGAAAAAAGACGCCGCTAAGCCGAAGAATGCTCGAGACTCGTCATCTCAAGGTTCCCCGTCTTCGACGGCTTCCGATTCTTCACCAGATGCTCCACAGGCGCCGTCGGGGGCACCGTCAAAGGATGAGAATCCTTTCCCCGAAGCTGTTTCGCGGGACGCTGCCCGAGCCGCTTCGCCGGATGCGCCGCCGGATGCGCCGGCGGCTTCTCCAGCGAAGGCACCGTCCCCAAGCGCCGCGGAGAATCCCTTTCCTGAAGACGTCTCCCGCAGTGCGGCGAAGAGCGACACAGACTCCTCTGCGAAAGATCCGGATGGTCAAAAGCGCGAAGGCCAGGCACAGGATCAGGCGCCTGGCACGAGTTCCAGCAGATCTTCGGAACGGGACTGGGAAGAAGATGGGAATTCCGTTCCTCAACTGAACGCAGGCGGCAAGATCGGCAAGCCTCTCGCGGTTACGGACCCGGCGCGCGCAAAGAAAGATACCCAAGTTGGCGTCTTTTACTTTGAGAGGGGAGATTATCGTGGGGCTTATCTGCGCTACAAAGACGCTCTCAGCTACGATCCGACCAATGTAGATGCGGTCTTCGGTCTGGCCGAGGCCGCCAGAGCACTCAAACTGGTTCCAGAAGCCGAGCAGAATTACCAGCTTTATCTCGAAATTGTTCCGGATGGCCCGAAGGCCAAGGATGCCGCCAAGGCCCTTCATTCGCTCGATACCCAGAGGTGATCGCAGCCCCGGCGGCCCTGGCTGCCAGCTTTCCTTGTGCGATTACGGTTCGAGGGGGTGCCTTTACGAAGGCAAATCCGCAACGAATTCCACAAACAGGGTATTCACAAGCATGCCGTTCGTCATATCATCTAGCCGTTTGAGAGTTACTCCGGCCAGCGAGCCTATTTTGCGCTTCCCCACGTTCCGCTTCACGGATCGGCATAGATTATGCACGCAGTGCTGCAAACTTTGATGAGCCGGATTTCGCGCGAGATCGACGGACTCGACGAGGAAATCACGCAACTTCACCCCGACAACCAAACTCATCAATGGAGCGTGCAGCAGGTGGTGGAGCATTTGGCGCTCAGCTATCGCACGACCACGCACAGTCTGGACTCTCGTCTTCAGAAGGGACGCATTACACGCAATCAGAACCGCTCTCTGGTTGAGTGGACGCTGCAGCTCATGGTTCTGAGCTTCGGCCACCATCCCCGGGGAGCGCCGCCCTTAGAGGAGACATCGCCGAAGGCTGGGCTTTATCCCGCGAAGAATGGAAGCGAGTTGGTGGAGCTGTTGCGACGGGAGCTTGAAGAGATGGACATGGCGCTCGACCGGTGCCGCCGCAGGTTCGGCATGGAGCGGGTGGCGGTGCATCCCATGTTGGGACCGTTGCGTGTCGATCAGTGGAGGCGCTTCCATGTCGTATACGGCATGCACCGCCTAGAGCAGCTTATACAGGTAAGAGAGCAGGTCACGCGGCAGGCTGTTGCGGTGATCCAAGCGAGTGTCAAGCCAGGGCCCCTTCACACCTCCGCAGTCCCTCGCCGCCTGAATCCCAACAGGCCCTAAGAACAGGCCCTAAGAGCAGGCTCTAGCGAAAGAGCTGCCAATACCAGGCCACCGTTCGGTCACCAAGAAAGATGCTGTACAACCCGGCAAAGCTCAGGAACGTGCCAAAGGGAATGGCAAGTTGGCCAGCGGTGGATCCTTTCTCCGGCTTCCTGACAACAATAAGGAGCAGTCCGTAAGCCGCGCCAGCAACCACGGCCAGAAAGAAAGCCAGGGCGGTTTTGGACGGCCCCAACCACGCCGCGAGCATGGCGAGCAGTTTTACATCGCCCATGCCCATACCCTGGCGACGCCGCACCAACCAATAGACGGCAAGCAGCAGCAAGAGGATACCGGCCGCTAGAAGGGCGGCGAGCAATGCTATTGCCGCGGAGCGCAAACCGGCGATGGCATTCGGTTCAGCGCCCCGAAATGCGCCGCGAAGTCCTGCGAAGAGCACGCCCAGCACGAGACCGGGAAGCGTGAAGAGATCGGGCAGGAGCATGGTTTGTGCATCCATGACGGCTAGCCCCAGGAGAAGAAAGCAGAAGATCGCCCAGCCGATCGGCGGCCAGCCCGGTCCAAACTTCAACCAACACGCAAGGAATAGCAGGGAAGTGGCTGTTTCTATTGCTGGATAGAGCCAAGTGATTCGATCACCACAGAATCTGCACCGGGCGCGCAAAAGTATCCAGCTCAGCAAGGGAATGTTGTCCCGATGGGCGATGGGGCGGCCGCAGGAGCGGCAGTGCGAGTGCGGCTGGACGATGGACTCTCCCCGGGGGAGACGAGTAATGCAAACGCTCAGGAAGCTGCCAAAAACCAGGCCCAAGAGAACAGCGAAGATGGCGAGAATCGTGGCCGGCATGGCGAAGACGATGGTAGCGGAAGTATACGCGGCGGCTCGCCACCCGATGAGTCCATAACAGGCTCTAATCCTCAAGAGCATGGGTTAGAGTCAACCTATGGACGTCCAGCGCGATTTTGCCACCGGTCCGGCCGCGCTCTTCGCGGAGGCGGTTTCCATCATGGCCCGTTTGCGAGCGCCCGGCGGGTGCCCTTGGGACCGCGAGCAGACCTTCGAAAGCATCCAGCCCTACACCCTGGAGGAGACGTATGAAGTCTTTGACGCTATCGAGCGGCATCACTGGCAGGACTTGTGCGAGGAGCTGGGCGACCTCCTGCTGCAGGTACTTTTCTATGCCCAGATGGCTGCCGAGACCGGGCGCTTCACGATCGCGGATGTGATTGCCGGCCTGAATGGCAAGCTGATCCGCCGGCACCCCCATGTCTTTGACGGCCAGGCCATCGCGGGGAATGGCTTGGGCGAGAATACAGCCAACGCAACGATCGATTCCGCGCAGGTGTTGCGCAATTGGGATGCCATCAAGCAGGCAGAGAAGGCGGATCGCCCGGACTCCGGTGGCGGCACCGGCTCTCTGCTCGACGCGATCCCGCGGTCGCTTCCCGCACTTCTCGAAGCGCGCAAGCTCGGATCGCGGGCGGGAAGGAACGGCTTCGATTGGCCGGATGCCGGCGGTGTTTTTGATAAGCTCGAAGAGGAAGCAGCCGAATTGCGGCAAGCGATCGAGGCTGCGAAAATCGAGGCTGGGAAAATCGAGGCCGAGAAAATCGAGGCTGGGAAAATCGAGGCTGGCAAAGAAGAGCCACCGGGCGCGCCAGAGGAGCAAGCTTCCCGCCCTGCGGCCGCTACGGAGGCGGTTGTCTCCGAGGTTGGCGATCTGCTCTTCACGATGGTCAACCTGGCCCGCCATCTCAAGGTCGACCCCGAGTTCGCGTTGCGCCATACAAACGCAAAATTTCGCCGCCGTTTCGCCACGATGGAAGCCGATTCATTTAGGCGGCTCAAAGACCTGCCGGCGCAGGAGTTGGAATCGCTCTGGGAGAAGGCCAAGAAGGCGGAGCAGGCTGCAGAAAGCGCGCCGAAGGAAGATGTGAGGCCCTAGGGGATGTATAGATCGACAACCAGGCACAGTCGATTTTGTATGCTCAACTGTCCACCTGTTCAGTTTTCCACAGCCTGGCAGACCCGCTCGGGGCGAGCCAAGCCATGAGACAGCAAGACGCATCCATCCATATTCGAAAATGCCAGAGCCTGGATGAGCTGGGCGCCTGCGTTCGACTGCAAGCCGATGTTTGGGGTTTCGCTGACGAAGAAATTGTGCCGCGCCGGGCTTTTGTGGTCGCCTCGAAAATCGGCGGACAGGTGATTGGCGCCTTTGACATGTCGGTGGCGGGGGCCGATCCGCGAGGAGAGGCAAAGACGCTGATCGGCTTTGCCATGGCCTTGCCGGGGCTTTCGCACGCGCTTCCCGGCGTTGCGGAAGGTGAGCCTTACCTGCACTCGCACATGCTTGCGGTCCGTCCCGAGTATCGCCAACAGGGAATCGGACGGCGACTGAAGCTCTTTCAGCGGGAAGAGGCATTGTCCCGGGGAATTCGCCGCATGGAATGGACGTTCGATCCCCTGGAGATCAAAAATGCCTCGCTCAATATCACACGGTTGGGGGCGATCGTCCGTCATTACGAGCCGAATCTTTATGGTGTATCCTCGTCACGTCTGCAAGGCGCGCTGCCGACGGATCGTCTCTATGCCGAGTGGTGGATGGACAGCGATCGGGTAGACTCGATCATCAGCGGCAAATCTGCGGTCCCCGCGCATATCGAGCAGACCGTGCTGGTTCCGCACGCGATCGGCCGGTGGAGGCAATCGGCGACGGAACAGAGACTGGCTCTTGAGGTTCAGAAAGAAAATCGTCGACAATTTGAGCAGGCATTTACCCGCGGACTGGCAGTTGTCGGTTTCGCTATCGGGCACGAGGGTGACGGAGTTTTCCAATTAGGCTGGTGGGAAGCGCCTTCACCGAGTTCGGCCCAACTCAATCGGAATCAAGCAGGTATCCATGAAGATTGACGCCATCCTCTTGCGTGAGCTGCACATGTCTCTGGTCCGTCCGTTTACTACCAGCTTTGGTCAAACCACGGAGCGCCGGATCCTGCTGGTCGAGATCAAAGGCGAAGGCTTGTCCGGATGGGGCGAGTGTACGGCGGGGGAACATCCCTTCTTCAGCGACGAGACGACGGACACGGCATGGAGCGTAATTCTCCACGAACTCGCGCCGCTGCTCGCGGGAAGTGAACCGGCGCACGGGGGCCAATGCTCGGAGATCTTTAAGCGGGTTCGGGGACATCGCATGGCCAAGGCTGCCTTGGAGAATGCAGTATGGGATCTGGAGGCGCAGGTGCGCGGTGTGCCGCTCGCAGAACTGCTGGGGGGTACGCGAGAGTCGATCGAGTGCGGCGTCTCGATCGGCATCCAGCCTTCGCTCGAGCAGCAACTGGAGCAGGTGGAAACGGAGATCGCCGCCGGCTACCGGCGGATCAAATTGAAGTGCAAGCCGGGATGGGATCTACACGTGCTGGAGGCTGTGCGGAAGCGCTGGCCGGAGATTCCGCTGAGCTGCGATGCCAACTCCGCCTACCGGTTGAAAGACGCCGATCATCTGGTGGAGTTCGATCGATTCAACCTGCTCATGATCGAGCAGCCACTCTGGGCCGATGACTTTTACTTTCACTCTATGCTGCAGAAGCGCCTGGAGACGCCGATTTGCCTGGACGAATCTATCCGAAACCGCCGGGATGCGCTGGCAGCAATCGAGATGGAGTCTTGCCGCATCATCAACATCAAACTGGGCAGGGCGGGCGGGTTTAGCGAAGCGATCGCTATCCACAATGCGGCGCAGGAGCGCGGCATTCCTGTGTGGTGCGGCGGGATGCTCGAGTCGGGGATCGGACGCTCGCACAATATCGCACTTTCGACGCTCGAAAACTTCACGCTGCCTGGGGATGTTTCCGCGTCGCGGCGATACTGGGCGGAGGACATCATCGAGCCAGAGGTCGAAGTCTCACCGACAGGCGAGATTCAAGTGCCGACGACGCCGGGTAGGGGTTTTGAAGTTCGCATGGAATTGATCGACCGGCTGACGGTGCGGAAGCAACAAGTGCGCGCAATGGCTCTTGTTTCCTAGAATCTACTTCTTCGCTTCTTCAGCCGGGTCCCCCTGCAAAAGCAGGCGGACTGCGTCCTCATATCCCATTTCTGGAGGCACTGCTTGAAAGTCGCTGGACTCCTCGGTAGTCGAGAAGTCGACGGGTTTCATCATAAGCAGCTTGCCGCGGAGACTGAGCTTCATGTGCTGGGTTTCCCAATGTCCCATACCGACATCGGCATCGTCGACCAAGATGTTGCCCCCCTTAAAGAGGGTTCCCAGTACGCCCCAACCAAAATTCACGTCGGAGATCAGGTGCGCATCGATTCTGGCCAATCCGCAATTGCGCCTTGTCGATCCATAACTCACCTTCCATGCCGTGATAGACCTCGCCCTCGCGGTCGGGCGGGGTGAAGGCAGGATTGGGCTCGAAGGTCACGCGATAGCAAGGGCCGTTCGGACCCTGGACCATGCCCTGATAGGTATAAATGAACGCATTGGGCAGCATTTTGACCATTTCATCGCCCCGGGCGCTGTCTTCCTGCTCCTTCTTGTGGCGATGCTCCTGGATCTTGGGATGCGCGAGCAGGTCATTCAATCGGTCGAGCTCCGCCTGCTTCTCCTCCGCAGTAAGCGGCTTGCCGTTCTTCTCGAGCAGCCGCGCCACATCGCCATCTTTGGTTTCGACGATTTCTTTCAGCGTACTGCCCTTGGAGTCGGTTTTGAGGAGCTTATAGCGGACGGGGTGGGGCGGTCCATTGGGATGCAGTTCATTCCAAGAAGCATCCCGCACGATCTTGGCAAGGTCTTGCGTGGGGTCGATGGATTGTGCCTGGATTGGCGCCGCAAGGACGAAGCCAGCGAAGAGCAGAACTCCGCTCCGGGCCCATGCCCACAGGCCCATCTTCCAGGGGTAGATACGCAACCGGAATCCCTCGCCCATGATCAGAGTCTACGGTCCTCCCAGCGATGCCTCGTCGGAAGCGCGGCCTCGAAGCCGCGAACTACATAAGTTTACATTGACGTGGCGAACTCATGGGCGTCCCCCGTTTGTGTGTTGCAGGCCTCTTCCACTCTTGCGTATAGTTCGGGCAGAGCAGCAGCGAGTTCGTTCAGGAGAAAGTAAATGGTTGCAGAGGGCGCCTCCGCCGTTATCGGCAAGTCCGTTCAGATCCGAGGAGAAGTGAAGGGAAGCGAAGATCTGGTGGTGGAGGGCCAAGTCGAAGGCACCATCACGCTGACCGAGAGTCGTCTTACGATCGGACAGCACGCCAACGTCACTGCGAATGTCTCTGCCCGGGACGTTATCCTGTTAGGCCGTCTGCATGGCAATGTCCAGGCGACCGGACGCGTGGAGCTGCGCCAGGGGTGCGATCTGGTGGGCGATATTGCCGCCGGCCGCCTCTCGATCGAAGAAAATGCGCTTTTCCGCGGCAAGGTAGACTTAGCAGAGGCTGCGGAGAAGGCGACAGCGACGCCGGCGGGGAGGGCTCCGACGCCGGATGCGCCAGTTCTCAGATCTTCGGCTCAGAAGTAACTCGGCTCAGAAGTAACTCGGCTCAGAAGTATGGCAAACGCCAGAGACGGAATGAATAGCCACAATCCCCCGCAGGCCAGATTTCGGCCGCGATCGAGACTGATGAATCGTGATCCTAAACCCATTTGCCAAGCGACAAACCGCCGTTTCATCCGGGGTTAGCCCCACAGTTCTGACCGGACCACGCGTACCGCGGCACTCCAGCGCCTGGTCGACTTTGCTGAAGCATCTGAAGGTCGAACAAGGGCTGCGAATTCTGGATATCGGTCCCACCTCTCCGGCGAACATCAACTTTCTTACCACGCTCGGTCATGGCGTCTATATGGCGGATATCGTATACGAGGCCTTGCACGGCGAGTGGATGAGCGTTCGGGATGAAAACTCCGAACCGCAGTTCGATATTGACGGCTTCCTCGATCAGAACCTGGACTTTGCCGGTAGAGAGTTCGATGTGATCCTGCTCTGGACCACACTTGACTACATCCCGGTGGTTCTGGTGGATCCTGTAGTCCAGCGGCTCCGCTCCTGCATGCGTCCTGGCGGCCGCATTCTGGCGCTCTTCCATACCAAGCCGGCCGGCGCAGACACCGGATTCTGCCGCTATCACATCACCGACGGCGAAAGCATCGAGATGCAGGAGACCACTTCCTACCCTGTGCAGCGCGTCTATACCAACCGAAATATCGAAAAGATCTTCCAGTCCTATGCGAACATGAAGTTCTTCCTAGCGAAGGACAATCTGTACGAGGTCATCGTTACGCGCTAGGAGCTTGTCGAAAAACACCATTGATCGCTCAACCAGCAACAATGGCTTGAGCCTCATTGCGGCGACAACCACAGTATCTCGCGCCTCGCTCGTTGCTTCGGCGCATTTTTCAACAATCTCCTAGTCCTCCACGGACGGCGGGACGCGGCTTTGTCGCATGGTCGCTGCGCGCGCACACGCGCTCGGCGTCACTTCACGACGAAACCCCAAAATCGAGTGAGAGGGCCGCGCCGGAGGCTCGTTGAACCGCATGCCGCGGCTCTGCCGGGGAGTTCCGGAGTCTCAGCAGCGCGCCGCTGCCACGCTGTCTCAAACCATATTTCTCGCAGACCGCCTTCACCAAAGTCCTCAACCGCGTTTGATAGGCCTGAGAGGCGAAGGCCGCTCGCGAAAAACGTTCCTCATACATTGCTTCGAGATCGGGAAAGTGCTCACGGATGAAGCCAAGATAGGTAGGCTTCGAACAAGGCTTCAGAAAAAGCGGTTGGGCCGAAAAGAAGCTCGCTCGCGCATCCTTCGCCTTGGCCGCCATGATGTTGAGCGCCTTGGCCGTGTCGGTGATGCCGGGCAACAGGGGCGAACATAGGATGCCTGTCTCGAGTCCCGCATCGCGGAGCCGGGCGACGGTGCGCAGACGGAGGTCCGGCCGGGGAGCTCGCGGTTCGAGGAGACGAGCGAGCTTGGGGTCTGGAGTGGTGATGGTGAGATGCAGCACCAGCTCGTTATTCGCGGCGATCCTTTTGAGCTGGGGTATGTCGCGCTCAATTAGAGTCGATTTGGTGACTAGCCCTACGCGAAGCCCTCGATACCGGGCCAAGACCTCAAGAATCGCCTGCGTGACCTTAGCCTGCCGCTCGATAGGCTGATAGGGGTCCGTGGCTGTGCCGATGGCAATCTCCTCCCCGTCGCGCACTCGCTTTAGCTCTTGCTCAAGTAACCAGGGAGCGTTTTGTTTGATGAAGATCTTGCGCTCAAAGTCTTCAGGCCGGCGCAGCTCCAAATATTCATGGGTAAAGCGCGCATAGCAGTAACGGCAAGCGAACTCGCATCCACGATAGGGGTTGATGCTCCAGGTGAAACTCAGCCCTCGTTTGGAGACGGTGCGATTCAAAAGAGATCGCGTCTCAAGAGCGCGGAACTCGATCAGGCGCTCCTCGCCGAGAGCTTCGCCTGAGTCCGCCATCCGGGCGATACCGCGAAGGTCAGACCGGGAAGTCTCAGCAACCGTGGGAGCTTTGGAAGCCGAGCAAGCCGCTCCCTGTGGCCAGATGGGAAATAGGGGTAGGGTTGTTTCGATATTCGCCATTTGTTCGCCTCGCTGGCCCTACACTATACCGGGCCGCCAAGGCGGTCAAGATGGCAGAGGGGTGCTTTTGCAGGGTGGGACGTAGGGGACGCAGCCCTCATGGCATGCGGGCAGAAACAAAATTCACGGAGGCCAACACCGTTTTCCGACCGCCGTCTCCCAACGCCGTCTTAGGAACCGTCCTCGTCCGACTTGGGCGAGCGCACGGTGTAGTCGAAACTCGATCCGGTGATTCGCGCCGCCGAGAGCGGGGAATCAATCGCGTTGGGCTCTTCGGCGGCCTGGACGCAGCGTCGCAGCCCGCGCAGCGTCTCCTGTTTGTCGCGAGCATATTCGGCCGCCAGCCGCGTTAACGCATAGGTCACAATGTCGCTGTGGTGCAGGTTTTGCATCTCGGGATCGCGCTTAAAATTCAACCAAAGCCGGTGCACCAGTTGCACATCGTCTGCTTGAAGCGACGGCGTATGAGGTCCGATATTGAAGGCCTCCGCCTCCCCCTCGGGGGAGATGACGAAGAAAGTAATCTGCCGCTTAGGATCGGGCAAAGCTTCCCACGCCTGACCGACGCGGTAAGCCTGCTCCTGAGCCGTCATTTTGTTCGAGAGGCCAGAGACGAGAGAGGAAGCCTCGAGCGAGTTGGCCGTTTGCACGAGCGCGGCGAAGATGTCGCCGGCCGGAACCACCAGCAAGGAAATGTGCTTGCCAAAGCTCTCGGCGATGGAGACGGCTTTGGTGAAGAGCATCTGCTCGTACTCACTGAACATCTGTTCGGAGGCGGGCAGAAACTCCGGACCACCGGCGCCCATCATGCGTGCAGTCAAAACGAGGACATCCTGATCGTCGGTGTTGGTGTGCGCCAGAGTCCACTTGAGGGCAAAGGGATTGCTCGCGTCGCGCATGGTTACCATCACACAGCCGGGATTAATTTGCAGCACCTCGCGGCTTACGCTGTCCTCGTGCTCTAACTGAAAGTGCTCCTTCATTTGCAGCTCGGTGGCTGCATGACGGCTGCGGTTGTGCTTTTCAGAGAAGGTGAAGATGGTAAAGAAGGTCGCCGCAAAGACGATGCCGCTCACGGTGGCGACGGATTTGGTGAAGAGGTTGACGATGGCGGTCGTGGCGAGCACGCCAAAGACCGACATCAGTCCAATCGGCAACTCGAACTTGCCGATGCGAATATTGGGGGGCACCTTCCACCCTCGATCGCCCTTATATTTCCAGCGCAAGACCAGCATAGCGAGGCTATTGAAGGTGAAGCTCCAGATCACACCGAAGGCATAGGCCTCGCCTAGGGCGATGACATTGCCCTTGCTCGCCACAATGGTCAAGAGCTCGAGGATCGCCACTAGATTCACGATGCGAGAGCTGGTGCCGTACTTGCGATGAGGCTTGCGGAACCAGTCTGTCAATACGCCGTCCTCGGCGACACGCATCAGCACGCCGGTTGAACCGATGATCGAAGTATTGATGGCGCCAGAGAGGATCAGGAAACCGACGATCACAACAAAAATACGGAAGACAATGCGCAGGACCTGCGGGCCAACCATGTACATAGCCAGCCCGGCGATCAGGTTGTCGCGATAAACAGGTACACGCACCGCGTCGGGGATCAACATTACCGCGAGCAGGGAACCTATTCCGGTAAACAGGAAGCTATAAATTGCGATGACGATGGCGGCGCGCTTGAGGTTTTTGAGCTTGGGGTGCTCGATCTCGCGGTTGACCTGTGCCAGAGTCTCCTCGCCGCTCATGGCTAGAACGGAGTGGCCAAAGGCCATGATGATGCCGAACAATCCGAAGGTCGCCGGCAACGGAATGTGCTTGAGAAATCCCAACGCATCGGAGCTGAAATGCAGATTTGACGGAATGGGGAATGGCGGCAGCTTGGCCCCCATGTGAATGGCGGAGAAAATCCCCCAGCCGAGGAGAATCACCACCATCACGGTGGTGATCTTCATGACTTCGAGCGCCTTATTGCTAGATTCCTCGATGCCTTTTGTGTTCTGCCACCAGTAATAGAGAGTGACAAAAACAGCAAAGGCAGCCGACGTGAAGTTCATAGGAAGCTGACGTGCGGCATCGCCGGCCCGTAGAAGCGTTGCGGGCAGCCAACCGTGCAGCGCGGCCACGTTCATCAATTCATTGAGCAGCCCAGTGATGTATTGGCCGGCAGAAACCCCCGAGATCGGGCCGGTCAAGATGTAGTCGAACATCAGCGCAGACACGCTGAGCTTGGCGAAGGTGCCCCCGAGCGCTTCCTTTACCACGCGATAGACACCACCGCGGGTAAACATCGAACAACTCTCGACATATACGGCTCGCACCGCAAAGGAGAAGAGCATGACGCCGAGGATGAACCAGGGAGCTGATTTTCCAATGGCCTCTTCCGCAATGCCACCGGCATAAAAAGCCGAAGAACCCAGATCGTTGAGCACCACTGCCGCGGCACGCCAAAACGAAATAAAGGTAAGCATCACCGAAGAGGCGACGACCAACCTTACCCGGTTCGAGGGGGAGCTAAATGTCGTTTTGGAAGGCATGCGATATGGACTAGGGCCTGTTCACACAACCGGCGAGGGACAGCATAGGCGACAATCCGCCAGACGAGGCAAGACCCGCAGGGCATAATCGTTCATGCTCAAGGATGACAACGAAAGAGGGATCAGTGGTCCGCCATCCTGCGGGATGAGATGGATTTTCCCGCTTACCGTGTCCCTCGTCGCTGAAATAGCCGGGTATTCGTCTCTCCTCGTCCGTTGCACTTGAGAAAATCCTCGGCCGCTGTTTCCGTCGTACGTCCTGACAGCAGGCCCAAGCCTCCGTCAACCTCAAGACTTGAAGAAGTCAGCTAGTATAGATCGACGCACAGCGTGAGTGTATGTCCGATGTTGCTCACCGTCAATGTATGCGAACGGCTACGTCTGAAACCAACCTCGGCAGATGCCGCATTCAGCAACTTCATCTCGGCCAGTACCCGCGGCGCGGGTTTTTTTAACCGCTTCCTAATGGTGCGCGAGCGCCGCTTTGCAGTGGGTCTTGTTGCTTCGGCGCGTTTTACCGCAGCCTGCTAGTCCGCAAAGAGTTCGTGCATGTCCTCGACGAAGCTTATGGCCACGACCACCGCAGAACCGGCAGAGCCCAGGAAGAAGATGACTTCAAAAAAACGCATCACAATCGTCACAAGAAGCATGACCGGATTGTAACGCGTTTGCCTTCGCTACGTGGCTCAAATCAGAAGAGATGTTAGACTCGCGGCGATGAGCAAAATGACCCGGCAAACCTGGCTGGCTGGCATTTTTTCCGCCGGATTGCTGATGCTGCCTTTTTCGATTGTTGGACCTGTGCCCTTCTGGCGCACATTTTTTGCTTGGATCGCCTTTGTGCCCCTGCTGTGGGTGCTTGTGGCGCCCGGAAACATTGCACGCCCGCACGCCGTGCTTCGGGGGACGCTTACCGCTTATCTGATGGGAGTGCTGTGGTATGGCGGCAACTGCTATTGGATTTATCAGACAATGCTCTACTACGGCGGACTCCCTCCGCTTATCTCGGCGGGTATCCTCGTCCTCTTCAGTCTCGTTTTGGGACTCTATTTTGCCATCTTTGGTCTTTGCATTTCCGCGATTGTGAAGGTTTTTCGCAATCCTCACCTAGCCCTCATTGTCTCGCCGTTCCTCTGGGTCGCCGTCGAACTGCTCTCCGCGCGCCTGACGAAGGTACCGTGGGATCTCCTCGGCTACTCGCAGGTCAATAACCTCCTGTTAACCAATCTTGCCCCAGTGACTGGTGTCTATGGTCTCTCCTTCGTGCTGATGGCTGGAAACGCCTCGATCACCGGCGGATTGGCTGCCTCTCCGGCACGCCGCAGGCTGGCCCTCTTCGGGGCCGGTGTGCTGGTGGCATTGCTCTTACAGAACGGCGACCGCTATTCGCCGGGTCCAGCGCCGACCCAGGCCACCGCAGTGCTGGTGCAGCAGAATCTGAATGTAAATCAAGACAATGTGTGGCCAGGGTCAGAGTTTGACGAACACGTCGCGCAGTTCATCAGACTCAGCGAGCTTACCTGTAAGCCCTACCTCGCGGGCATGCCTGAACTCGATGCGTATCTTGTGGCGCCCGATTGCCCCACCACTGCTACCAAGCCCGGAATTATCGCGTGGCCGGAGTCGCCAGCTCCATTCCACGATAAGGACCTGCGCTTTGTCAGTGCGCTGCGGATGGTGGCGGAGCAGACACACGCTCCGATCGTGGCGGGAGTCACGGCGCTTGACCCGCACGGAGCCTCCGTCGACATGTACAACTCCGCTGTCTTTATGGGGCCTGACGGAACAGTGCTCGGCCGCTATGACAAGGTGCACCTCGTTCCCTGGGGAGAGTACATTCCCTTCAAGAATTTCTTCTCCTTCGCTAAGAACCTGACGCAGCAGGCCGGAGACATGACTCATGGCTGGCGCCGTATGGTCTTTACCACCGGCGGCCACACTTTTGGCGTCTTCATCTGCTATGAAGAGATCTTTGGCGACGAGATACGCCAATTCGTTCGGCATGGCGCCCAGGTTTTGATCAATATCTCCGATGATGGCTGGTATGGAGATACTTGCGCTCCTTGGCAGACCTTGAACATGGCGCGGATGCGCGCCATTGAAAATCGCCGCTGGTTGCTGCGCGATACCAACACCGGAGTGACGACGGTGATCGATCCTTATGGACGCCTCACGGCCAGCGTCGAGCGTCACGCGCTTACTTCCTTGGCAGCCAAGTATGGTTACCGCAGCGATCTCACGTTCTACACCCGGCACGGAGACATCTTCGCCGAACTATGTGGGATAATCTCTCTACTGGTCCTTGCTCGAATGGCGAGCATCGCCGTCCGCAGCCGAAGGGCCAGAATCGCTCCCTCCAAGGCGGGGCTTTAGAACCCAATGTTGAATGAACTCGAATTCGCTTATGTTCCGGTGCGCGACAAAGTACGCGACCTGCGGGAGTATCTTTGACGCTGCTCGCCTGCGCAGCGAACTGAGCGTTCTCGAACGCAAGCTCTCCGATCCCAATATCTGGTCGAACCCCGCACAGTCGCAGGTTCTTATGCGCGATCGCAAACGCCTCGAGGGGCAACTCGCGATGGACGACGAGCTCGCCCGCCGCAGCGGCGATATCGATGCCTATTTCGAACTTGCCCGCGAAGGGGAATCGATCGAGCCGGAGCTTGAGCGCGAGATTCGATCCTTAAGCGGGTTCGTCGAAAAATTGGAAACGCGCACCATGCTGGGTGGCGAGACCGATGCGCTCAACGCCATTGTCACAGTGCATCCGGGCGCTGGGGGCACTGAGTCCCAGGATTGGGCCGAAATGCTGATGCGCATGTACTTGCGATGGGCTGAACGGAATGGCTTCAAGACCGAAATCAACGATTATCAAGACGGGGACGAGGCCGGCATCAAGTCGGCGACTTTTACGGTGACCGGCGAATACGCCTTTGGGCAGCTTTCGGGCGAGACCGGCGTCCATCGACTGGTTCGAATCTCTCCCTTCGATCAGGCCAAGCGCCGCCATACCTCCTTCGCCAGTGTTTTCGTCTCCCCGGAGATCGACGATTCTATCCAGATCGAGATCAAGCCGGAGGATCTGCGCACGGATACCTATCGTTCCGGTGGCAAGGGGGGGCAACACGTGAATACCACCGATTCGGCCGTGCGCATCACGCACCTGCCTACCAACATTGTGGTGCAGTGCCAGAATGAGCGCTCCCAACACAAGAATCGGGATCGTGCGATGAAGATGCTGCGCTCGCGGCTCTATGAATACGAGCTCGAGAAGAAGAAAGAGGTCTCGAGGAAGCTCGAAGACTCAAAGCTCGATATCAACTTCGGCTCGCAGATCCGCTCCTACGTGCTTCAGCCATATCGCATGGCCAAGGACTTGCGCACCCGTGTCGAGGTGGGGGACGTTGACCGGGTTCTCGACGGCGATCTCGAGCCCTTCATCCGCGGCTATTTGATGATGCGCCGTCAGGGCGGCGTGCCGGCGGCGGTCGACGCTTCCGCCGATTTGGATTGAGGGCGCTCAGGAAGGATGCAAAGCCCCGAGGGAAATGCGATGAATGAACCGGAAACGATCCGCCAGATACTCAAGGAGTCCAAAACGATCGCGGTTGTCGGGCTCTCCGCTAAGCACGATCGCGCAAGCTTTAGTGTTTCCCACTATATGCAGAGCCAAGGGTATCGCATCATCCCGGTGAATCCCTTATTCACTTCCGTGCTGGGAGAAGACGCCTACCCTACGCTCGAGGCAGCCTGTGCCGCCAACGGAAAAGTAGACCTGGTCGATGTTTTTCGCGCTCCACAATATGTGCCCGGTATCGTCGAGGAGGTCATACGCCTGAAGATTCCCTATCTTTGGCTGCAAGAAGGCGTGTGCGACCAGCAAGCCGCGGAGCGGGCGGAGGCAGCGGGGATCAAGGTGGTGATGGACCACTGCATTTTCAGAGAGCACGCACATATAGCTGCCATCCGCGCGGCTGGAAATAGTTAATGTGATTCTTTGACAACCACATGTAAATAGAAGTATTTCCGTGCACAAATCGTCCACGTTCTTATGCAAGCGTTGATATTTTGAGGTGCAACGTTAATATTTTTGAGGCCAGATGGCGGGGAGGATCTCCGCGCGGGCGGCAGCTTGCCGCAAGAGGACAACACTCGTACTTCGATCGCAAAGCGGCTGCGGCGTAACCTCCGTCGACCCTATCCGTCTACAATTAGGGTGCGGGTAATTCTAAGTTGCGGGTAATTCCAACTGGGGCGGAAGGATGCGCTTGCCGAGTCAATTCGCGTTGCTGAAACGATCTGCCTTCGCCGCGATGGCTGTGGCAATGCTGGGAGCCACTTCGTTTGCGTTTCAGTCTGCGCAGAGCGCGATTTTACCGGCGTCTGGAGCTGTTCGAGCGCAGCACCTGAGTGTGGATCTCGTTCCCCTGACTGGCACGATTCAGCCGGGAGGGAGTACGGATGTAGGCCTGCATTTTGTTCTCGACAAGGGCTGGCACGTTTACTGGGTGAATGCCGGCGATTCCGGCGAGCCGCCGAAGATTGACTGGAAACTCCCGGCAGGCATCACTGCGAGTCCCATGCAGTTTCCGGCTCCGCAGCGCTTGCCGCTTGGACCCTTGATGGATTTCGGCTACGAGGACGAAGTCCTCTTTCCGATGACGCTCCAGGCTGGAGGGGTGCTCAAGGCGCCTTCGACCGCACAGCTTCGAGCTCATGTGGATTGGCTGGTCTGCCGCGAGGTTTGCATCCCTGGAAAGGCCGACCTCGCGCTTCCGCTTGCCATCGCAAGCCAACCAGGCAAACCGGACCCCGCCGCGCAGGCGCTGTTTACGAAATTCCGCGAGCGTCTGCCTCAACCGCTTCCGTCTGGTTCTCGTGCAGTTTTTGCGGCAAACGCTAAGGGGTTCACGCTAGCCGTACTGAATGTGCCGGATGGTAAAGCGAGTACCTCCGCGGAGTTCTTTCCATTCGATCAAACTGAGATTGACAACCCGTCTCCGCAAGTTGTCCGGCCGGTTGCCGACGGCTTCGAAATCTCCCTGAAGAAGGACGAGAACCTGCAGGGTGCGGTGGCAAAACTGAACGGCGTAATTCTTCTCGCGGATGGCAAGGCGTACGAAGTTCATGCCGTTCCGGGCGCGGTCTCGCCCGTTTCTCAGGCTGCGGGCTTATTGGACTCGGGGGGAATAGGCAATATCTTGCGCATTGCGCTTTTGGCGTTTGCCGGTGGCGTAGTGCTTAACCTGATGCCGTGCGTTTTTCCTGTCCTGTTCATCAAAGGCCTTTCGCTGCTCGGGTCCTCGACCAAGGCGCGGAGCGGGCTGCGTGCCCATGGAGCCGCCTACACCCTGGGCATTCTGGTTTCGTTCTGGGCGGTGGTGGCAGTTTTGCTTGGCCTGCGGGCGACGGGAGATCACCTGGGCTGGGGCTTCCAATTTCAATCTCCAACTTTTATCGCGGTCATCGCGCTGCTCTTATTTTTTCTGGGATTGTCGCTGGCCGGCATGTTCGAGATAGGCCTCACCTTGACCGGTGCAGGGTCGAGTCTGGCGGCGAAACAGGGCTACGCCGGTAGCTTTTTCACCGGGGTGCTGGCCACGATTGTCGCCACACCCTGCACCGCGCCCTTTATGGGTACGGCGGTTGGCTTTGCGTTAGCACAATCCGCAGCGATCTCATTCGTCATTTTTACAGCTCTCGCCCTGGGCTTGGCGGCGCCGTATGTGCTGCTCACACTCAATCCGGCATGGACGCGCCTGTTGCCGCGCCCCGGTGCGTGGATGGAGATACTTAAGCAGGCGATGGCTGTGCCTATTTTTGGCACGGTGATTTGGCTGGTCTGGCTCTTCACCCAATCCGCCGGAGTGAATGTACTACCTGGCTTATTAACGGCCTTTCTTCTGCTGGCGGCTGCCGGCTGGATTTTGGGACGCTGGCCCGCGCGCCGTGTGGCGTCGGTTTTTGCCCTGCTGGTTGTTGTGCTGGCAATTGCCGTGCCAGTCTATGTTCTTGAAAAGTTCCCCGCGCCGGAGGTGAACGCCGCGGAAGCCGGAGGGGCGGGCGGCGCTGGAAAGGCCAGCGGCGAGATCTGGCAGCCTTTTAGCGCGGCTACGGTTGAGAATTACCGTGCACAAGGACGCCCCGTCTTTGTGGATTTCACGGCCGATTGGTGCCTGAGCTGCCAGGTGAATGAACGGATTGTTCTCGATCGACCCGACGTTCAACAGCGGCTGCGCGACAGCGGCCTCGTGCTTGTCCGTGCCGACTGGACGCGTCACGACGACACGATTGCCCAGGCTCTGAATGGGCTTGGCCGAAGTGGGATCCCAACCTATGTGATCTATATGCCCGGCGCGCCGGCGCGCATCCTTCCCGAGGTCCTGACCCCGGGGATCCTCTTCGATGCGCTGAACGAGCTCCGTACAAGCCTAAAGTAACCGTGATAGAGAACCTTCCGGTGACCGGGCAGTTGCATGAAAACAATTTACGGAAGTGTTCTCAGCGCGCGGCTTTCACGGAAAAGGCCCGCCAGAAGGCATCCACGACTTGTTCTGCAAGGTTGGTGCGCGCTGCATCTTCAACTTTGGGAGCAAAGATGCGCAGGTAGAACATTGGGCCAAGCAGCAATGCGAAACAAAGATCGATGTCCAGGTTCTTAACGAGTTTGTGCTGACGGATGCCACGCTCGAGCAAAAGGCGAAGTCCGGAGCACTGGCGTTGAACGACCAACTCGCGCCATGCGGTCCCAAAGATCCGGTTTCGCGCCGAGTAGGCGATCATGTGAGGCAGGATACGCTCCTTCATGTGTGTCTTGTCTCGCGCCGGCTGGTAGCTGATCTCGGCAACGAGGTCGGCACGAAGGTCGCCGGAGTTGGGGGCGGGCACGTCCTCGTCCATGCCATGCAAGTGCGAGAGTACTTCAAGCGCCAGCTTATCCTTATCAGGCCAATGCTTATAAATGGTTGCTTTGCTCACGCCGGAAGTGGCTGCGATGGTGTCCATGCTGGTGGCGTCGATGCCTTGATCGGCAAACAGGCATACAGCCGCTTCGAGGACCTTGCGGTGTGCCTGCGCACTTTTCACTCGCGGCATGCTAGAGCCTGTTGTTAAGTTCTAGGGCGGACAGCGTTGCCGGTGAGAATGGGGCCAGACGAGGCGGAGTCCGCAGCGTGTGGCAGGTCCCCATGCAAGGATGACAACGAAGTATGGCCCCATTTCCACCGCAACCCGGAGGGACTGGGCGAATTTTCCCGATTACCGTGTCGCTCGTCGCTAAAATACGCCCGGTATTTGTCACTCCTCGCTCCTTGCACTCGGGAAAATTCGCCCCACGTCGCCGCCGTCCTAGAACTTAAGAACAGGCTCTAAACCTGGATTCTCGAAAAGAGATATGCACCTGTGACGATGAACACGGTTGCCACGCATGCCAACACGACTGCATCGAGTCCGAAGTTAAAGTACCAAACTCCGGTAAACATCCCTCTCAAGCCATCGACCCCATAAGAGAGAGGATCGAGCCCGGTGATCATGCCGAGCACTTTGGGCAGATTGTTCAGGGGGAAGAGTGCGCCTGAAAGGAAGAAGATAGGCATGACTAGAAAGTTCATGACCAGTTGAAAGCCCTGCATGTCCTGGATTACCGAGCCGATGCTCGTTCCCAAAGCGGAGAAGACGGTCGCGATCAGGATAATAAAAATCAGGGAGACAGGGATGGCGAGCCAGTGCAGCGGACGGAAGCCGGCGACGAGGCAGACGGCAAAGACCAGCATGCCTTGAATCACGGCGACGGTTGCCCCACCCAAGGCCCGGCCCAGCATGACATAGATGCGCGGGACCGGAGCGACCAGGGTCTCCTTGAGGAAACCGAACTGGCGGTCCCATAACATCGAGATGCCAGAAAAGACCGAGCTGAAGAGCACTGTCATGCCGATGATGCCGGGGGCTATGAATTGCAGGTAGCTCCCATTGCCTGCCCGCGCAAAAACCGGACCGAGGCCGAAGCCCAAGGCGACCAGATACAGTACGGGCTGGCCCAGGGAGACGATGATTTGTACACGCGAGCGCACGTAACGCTTTAGCTCTCGCAGCCATAATATGTAAATTGCGCTCATCGCCTATCGCCTCCACATCTTCGCAACCTGGCGCATCCGATCCGCCGAAGTTGAGTTTTCATCGCGTAATGAAGAACCTGTGAGCGCAAGGAAGGCGCCCTCGAGAGATTCTGTTCCGGTGCGCAGCTTGAGCTCCGCGGAGGTGCCTTGTGCGACCAGTTCGCCATGATCCATGATGGCGATCCGATGCGCGACGCGGTCTGCTTCGTCCATGTAATGCGTTGTAAGAAAAACGGTGGTGCCCTCGGTCTCATTGAGGTGTTTCACGTGGGTCCAGAGCTGATTGCGGCTTTGCGGATCGAGACCAAGCGTAGGTTCATCGAGAAAGAGAATCCTGGGAGTATGTAGAAGCCCCCGCGCAATTTCCAGACGCCTCTTCATCCCGCCGGAGAACTGCTTGACATAACTGGCCCTTCGTTCCCAAAGCTCAAAGAGAGTGAGGAGTTTCTCGATGCGCTCCACACGCAGCTTGCGCGGCACATGATAAAGCACTCCATGGAGTTCCATATTTTCGTAGGCGGTCTGTTCATTGTCCAAACTTGGGTCCTGGAAGACGATTCCAAACCGCTGGCGGGCTGCTCGTGCGTCATGCGTCGGATCGAGCCCATCGAGTTGGATGACGCCGCTCGTGGGACGCAAGAGCGTGGTGAGCATTTTGATCGTTGTGGTTTTGCCGGCTCCGTTGGGACCGAGAAAAGCGAAGATCTCGCCTTGAGCCACGTCGAACGAGATGCCCTTGACAGCAACAAACGAGTCAAAGGTTTTTACCAGATTTTCTACGCGAATCACGCAGACCTCACCTCGCTGGCAATACTAAACGGTTCAGTTCAGTATTGTCAAGTACTTTGCCAGATGCTCGCTCGGATCGTCTAACCCTATAGTGTGTGTATTCAATATTCGCCCCTCCCGAGGGTTTAAACGATGAAGTTTTTTGAGTTCAAGGCAGGGTTCCTTGTCCCCTGCATCTTCGCGGCGGGTCTGGTTCAATCAGCTGCCTCATTGGCACAGGCAGCGCAACAGGCTGCACCATCCGCTCCGAATCAGCAGAGCGCACCCACGCCAGATCCAAATGCCGCCGCTAAGATACAGGCGCAACGACAAGCATTGGGATTTCTGCAGGCCTTGGACAGGGAGCAATATACCGAAAGCTACGCTTATACTTCCACTTTGATCCGTTCCAAGATGAGCGAAGATCAATTTTCGAGTGAAGTCAAGAAGGACCGGGCGAGTGCTGGCGCAGAGCAGTCCCGCAAACTGATGGACGCGACCTATACGACGACCCTCGAGAATGAGCCAGCCGGGCAGTATGTCGTGCTGCAGTACTCTACCGACTTCGTCAACAAGAAGGGCGCCATAGAGACGCTTACGCTGTCATATGAGGACTCCTACTGGCGGGTCGCGGGCTGGTTCATCAAGTAAAGAATTTTGGCGAGGTTCTGTTCAGCCAGGATCGCCTTGCTTTTTGCGGCGAATTTTACGGATCTCCTCAGTGCGCTGAGAGAGAAGCTTTTCGCGGCCTTCCTGAGTGGGGTGGTAGAACGAACGGCCGTGCAGGCGATCCGGCAGGCAATCCATGTCAGCTACGCGATCTTCAATGTCGTGCGCATACTGATAGCCCTGGCCATACCCGAGTTGTCTCATTAGCGAAGTGGGTGCGTTTCTCAGATGCAGAGGGACAGGCTCTGCGCGATTGGCTTCAATTTCGGCGGTAACCTCTTGGTGCGCGGTATAGAGGGCGTTCGATTTGGGAGCGAGCGCGAGATATACCGCAGCTTCCGCTAATGCCAGATCGCCTTCCGGCGAACCGAGAAAGTGCATGGCATCACGCGCGGCGAGGGAGAGAGTCAACGCCTCTGGCGCGGCGAGCCCAATATCCTCGATCGCCATGCGAACAAGCCGCCGCGCCAAGTACATGGGATCTTCGCCTGCGCCGAGCATGCGGCCGAGCCAATAGAGGGCGGCGTCGGCATCGCTGTTGCGGACACTTTTGTGCAGTGCCGAGATCAAGTTGTAATGCTCCTCACCTTGCTTGTCATAGAGCAGCACGCGTTGCTGCAGGGCATCGGCTACGATCTGTTGGGTAATTCGCCTGCTGGTATTCACACTGGCTGTTACCAGTTTGGCCGAGACCTCCAATGCATTGTAGGCATTGCGAGCGTCGCCGCTTGAATAACTAGCGATGGTCTCCAAGGCTTCGGGCTCCGCCGTAAGTTCGAGCTCGCCCAAGCCGCGCTCACGATCTTTGAGTGCCCGATCGAGAAGAAGTACCAACTGCTGCCCCGTCAGCGGCTTGAGAGTGTAAACGCGGCATCGGGAGAGGAGCGCGGCGATGACCTCGAAGGAAGGATTTTCCGTGGTTGCCCCAATCAGTCGAATGGTCCCACGCTCGACATAGGGCAAGAAGGCATCCTGCTGAGCCTTGTTGAAGCGGTGGATCTCATCGACGAAGAGAATCGTGCGCGAACCGAAACCGGCGGCCTTTTCCGCTTCCACCATGACCTGTTTGATTTCTTTGATCCCGGAGAGCACCGCAGAGAATTCAAGGAAGCTGGCTTGGGTGGTATCTGCGATGATTTTGGCCAGCGTCGTCTTGCCCACCCCGGGCGGGCCCCAAAAGATCATCGAAGCCGCATCATCTTTTTCAATCTGCACGCGCAGTGGCTTGCCCGGCGAAAGGAGATGCTGCTGACCGACAAACTCCTCCAGTGTTCGCGGACGCATGCGCTCTGCCAAAGGCGCCAGTCTGGGATCTCGCCGTGGCCCACTTCCGGGAGGCTCCGGGATCTCTCCGAATAAGCTCATGCTGTCTCGCCTTTCGAGCGGCTGCCAAGGCTACAACCCTGACGCTGCCGCGCCGCCTCGTAGAGGAGCACGCTTCCGGCGACTGCAGCGTTCAGGCTCTCGACAGCTCCGGGGAAGGGGATGGTGATTCGTCGATCAACCTTCGAGAGCCAATTCTCCGGCAGGCCCGCTCCCTCATTGCCCAACAAAAGCGCCGTGGGGCCGGAAAAATCCGCTCGAGTCTCGCCATCGCGAGCGACCGCGGCGAAGACCGGTATGGCATTGGCGCGGAGTGTCGCAAAGGCCTCGTCGGCGGTCATCGCCAACACCGGGAGGCGGAAGGCTGAACCCGAGGAGGCGCGCAGCGCTTTACTATTCCACAGGCTCACTGTGCCCGGCAAGAGGATAAAACCCGTCGCGCCAAAGGCCTCCGCCGAGCGCGCCAGCGCCCCCAGATTGCCAGGATCTTGCAGAGCGCCGGCGATGATCACGAGCGGAGTGCCGCGCAGCATCTGCTTGAACTGAAACTCCGGCGCATGGATGATCGCCGCAATTCCTTGAGGATGCTCGGTCGAGACGGCGCTTTCGAACACCTTTGGGGAGAGGTAAAACACTTCCGCATTGTCAGGGATGCGCGCGGGAAGCAGCTTTTCGCTGCCGTCGCGCACGAAGATCGTACGGATCCGCAAGCCGCTGCGTATGGCTTCTTGAAGCAGGTGCTCGCCCTCAATCGCGATGTGACTACGATCGGTCTTGCCGTGCTGAAGGCTTGCGCGCAGCTCTTTTACCCGTGGGTTCTGCCGGCTTTCGATCTTCGGGGGGCCGTGTTCTGCAGAAGACGTCATGGCTGAGGAACTAGAGCCTGTTATGAACGAATAGGGCGGCTCTAGGCGATTGTACCCGCAGCATGACGGCAAGGCCGCACAGGTGCGATCCGAGGTGGGATGCCTGTCGCCCGGCATATCGGTCGATATCGTTCCGCCCTGACCAACGAAACTTACAAGGAATTTACGCCGTTCCATCGTAGACTGCTTAAAGGGTTTGCTCTGCACTCCTTTACGGTGGCATTGTCCGTGCATTGCCCTCAAACTTCTTGCATGCTGGAGTGAGCTTGTTTCCAGAGATTCTGCGTGTGCATCCGGACGAACCTGAACCGGATCGAATCGAATACATCGTGTCTTGTATCAGAAACGGGAAGGTAGTCGGTATCCCAACCGACACCTTCTACGGTTTGGCGGTGGACCCGGTGAACCTCCGGGCCGTGGAGCGAATCTACGAGATCAAGGCTCGTTTGAAGCACAAGCCGCTCTCGCTCTTGATCGCGAATCTCGACCAGGCCTACGGTCTGGTGCGCGAAATGGACGCGAACTTTGACCGGTTGGCAGAACGCTTTTGGCCGGGTCCCCTTACGTTGATCGTTCGTGCAGGTTCACGGCTGCCGCTACGCTCAACCTCGAATACAGGCAATGTTGCACTACGCGTACCCGATTGTGCGATCCCGCGCGCGATTGTCGATCGGTTCGGGTTGCCCATCACCGCGACCGCAGCGAACTTGCAAGGTGCGCCGGAGTGCAATTGCGCCGCCTGCGTGCGCGACCAGATCGGAGATCGGATTCCACTGATTGTGGACGGCGGCCCCACCGGCCGCAGCGTACCCACCACCATCGTCGATCTTTCCGCCGGCAATGGCTCCTGGCAGATTCTCCGCGAAGGGGCGATCGCCACCCACCAGATCGCTTTGGCGCTACAGCACTGAGCAGGTAAACCGCATGATTGTCCCGGAATCGAATCTGCGCCGCGCACCCCAATCGGGAAGTGGGGCTGGGGCATCTCGTGCCGTCCGTGCGGTGCTTGGCTTTCTGCTCGGCATCTGCTCTGTGGCCATTCTGGGTTGGTTCGTCTGGGTCTATGGGCAGATTCAAGATTATGCTGTTCGCGATGAGGCACGCCCAGCCGATGCAATCGCGGTCTTTGGGGCCGCGGAGTACGATGGCCGTCCGTCGCCAGTTCTGAGAGCCCGTCTCGACCATGCGCTTGTGCTCTACCATGAGCATCTGGCCCCGTTTTTGATCACTCTAGGGGGCGGCGGAGACCCAAATGACTCAGAGGGTGGCGTGGGATATGAGTACCTCGTAGCTCATGACGTCTCGGGAACGCAGATCATCGCGGAGACACAGAGCACGAATACTGAAGAATCCGCCGAGCGCCTCGCCGCAATCGCCCGCGAGAATCACTTGACACGTATCCTAGCTGTGTCTGACGGCACCCACCTTTTCCGCATCCATGCGTTATGCAGCAGCCTCGGCCTTGAAGTTTATACCTCCCCGCGGCCTCAGGGGCGGCCCCTGGACCGCTGGGAGGAAACCCAGCGCCTGATGCACGAAATGCTCAGCTATACGCTGTGGCGTTTGCACATGCATTGAGATTCC
This sequence comes from uncultured Acidobacteriaceae bacterium, assembly GCA_963746665.1. Lineage (GTDB taxonomy): Bacteria > Acidobacteriota > Terriglobia > Terriglobales > Acidobacteriaceae > PALSA-350. The sequence goes on from CAVVBW010000006.1 coordinate 625,859, forward strand.
AATGTCGAAGAAAGCTGGGCATGCGAAGATACTCTCTTGGCGCCGCATCCCCAATCTTTTTGCCCGTGTGGCGTATCGCCGGATGCGCCATCGCGTTTACAATCATGTTTCTACCCCGTATTGAGGATGGTCCTGTCGGGAAGTGACGGTAATCGACGGCTGGATCCAGCAAGTTGTTTGCCCAAAAGTCAGGCCGCCCTGCAGTTGAGTCTCGCGGCACGCACCAACCGTAAGAACCGCGGATCAGGAAGCGAAACGTAGTGAGGTATTTCCGAGTGCACAGAGCAGTATGGTCCCGAGTGCGGAGCACAGGGCTGGTTCTTTCGCTGGGTTCTGGATTGCAAGGTCTCAAACGGAGTCTCTTGTTGGGATATGAGTGGCCGGATCGCAACGGCGCATTCCATCCGGAAGAAACGGCAACCGCACCAAGGCGCATGGGGCGTTCCCGTAACATCAACGCGCCAAGCACCACCAGCTTGGGGCGAATATTTCCAAGGTTGGCCGTGCTCTTCTTAGCTGCCCTTGCCGGCTGCGGGGATCAATATCGCCCGGTGGTCACGCCGGTGAATCCCACAGGGCCTGCGCCGCAACCGACTAGCTATGTAGTGGTGACAACCACCGCGGGCAACACCTCGCCGGGCTTGGGGAATGTCTTCGATGGCTCCGGCGGCGCGCTTCTGAGGCAAGTTTTGCTCGGAACCGGCCCACTCGCGGTGACTCTGAATTCCGGGGGCACCCAAGCCACGAATTCCAATTTCGATAGCACTCTGAACTCCTACAATCCTGGTTTGAACACTCTCGAAACCAATCAGGTGCTCAGCAGCACACTGGTGCAGCCTGGACAGACGACTGTGCAACCAATAAACCTCCTCTCAACCACTTCCAATCTCTTTGTCGCGCTGCCGAATGTTCCGGCCGCAGCGATTTTAAGCAATTCGAATGGAATCAATCAGCTCATTCAGCAATTACCTCTCGCTGCCAGTCCCATCAATTTCGCCGGCAATTCCAACGCGCAGCGAATTTACGCGATCTCTCAGGACAATGGCTCGAATAAGGTTGCATTTGGCAACTGTGAGAACCCCACGCAGGTCTCGACACCGGGAGAGGTCGAGGCAATCGAGCTTGCGACCCTGACCAAGTCCGCTACCTTGCCCGTCGGTATCTGCCCGGTCTACGGCATCGCATCAACGGATAACAATCGCACCTTTATTCTCAATCGAGGCAGTGGCACCGTTACCGTAATCAACAGTCAGCTCAACCAGCTCGACAACACACCGAATTTGCAGAATATGAATCCGGCGACCGGAACACTAACCTTACCCGCCCCTGCAGGCCACACTGGCCCCTTCAACGCCGGTCCGGTTTTTGCCGACTATTACGCACCTTCGTCGCAATTGGTGACGGCAAATTACGACTCCAATACCGTCAGCATTATTAATGTCGGCCTTAATCTCTACGGCAACGACACTGCGGCCTTCGGGCAAACGGTTACGGTCCCGGTTGGCAATGGACCGACTGCCCTCACCATCCTGCGCGATGGCAGCCGTGCCTATGTGGCTAACCAAAATGACAGTACCGTAAGCGTGGTCAACCTCACCACGTTTCAGGTGGAAGCGACGATACCGGTCACCGGGCATCCAATTTCTATCGCCTCAATCTACAGTACCCCTTATGGGCAGATCTTCGTCCTGGCTTCTGACCAGCCCTATATGACTGTAATTCGCACGGATACAGATCAAGTCAACGCGGTGATCCAACTTGATGGGACGGGAGTGGATGTGCATGCTTCCACGCAGTTCGCCGGTACTTCGGCCCTGGGCGTGAACGCCGGTGCTATCAATCTGAGCCATTCCAGCGGGAGCGGCTCGCCTTGCGGCTACTGCGCACCGTGTTACTTAACGACCCCGCCATGCTCCTCCCCAACCCTTTGAACATAAAAAAGTGACTAGCCGGGATGGATGGGAGCGGACGGTAGGCGATGAGGGACTCGACCCCCGACATCCTGCTTGCAAGGCGGAGACTATGCTTTTACCCGCATTTACCCGATATGCCAGAGAAGCCCTGTTTTAGCGGGTCAATCGAATATTTTAGACGGGTCCGATTACCCAGCTTTGCCCGCGTTTTCCGTTTAGACTCCCCACAATAGTCCCGCCAGTGCGCCCGGCGATTCAGATACTGACGGACATGCGGCCCTAGAGCGACGTACCATATTCTTAGGGAGTCCAGGTCCGATGTCTATCGCAAAGATCAATTCGCCTAAAGAGCACGCATACATAGATCCCAGAGCACCGCAGCTGCCAGAGCCGACTTATGCGGAGCGTGTGCGCACGATGGTTTCCCTCAGCAGCATTGCGACTCTCTCAACCCTCTCGCGAAAGCGCTCCGGATATCCGTTCGGTTCTCTCATGCCCTATGCTATTGACGGGATCGGACAGCCGATCTTGCTGATCAGCAACATGGCAATGCATACCCAGAACCTTCGCGAGGACCCGCGGGCAAGTCTGTTTGTCGGACAAGCGGGCGATGGCGATCCTCTCGGCACCGCACGTGCAACGCTCGTCGGCGATGTCCTTCCGGTGCCGCAGGAAAAAGTTGGCGAGGCTCGTGAGCGCTACCTTTCGCGGCACGAAAACAGCCGTTCGTGGGTGGACTATAAGGATTTCGGCTTCTTCTTTCTGCAGCCACTCGACATCTACTATGTCGGCGGCTTCGGTGTGATGGGTTGGGTGGCTGCGGAAGACTACCAGGTTGCCAAGGTTGATCCTCTCGCGGAGGCGGCTCCAACGATTCTTGGACACATGAACGCGGATCATGTTCCTGCAATGATTGTGCTGGCCAGAGTCCATGCAGGTCTCAACGCCACTGAGGCAACGATGACCGCTGTAGATCGCCTCGGATTTCATCTTCGGCTCAAGACCTCGGAAGGGATGAAGGGGGTACGCATTAACTTTCTTCGTGAAGTCCAGAGCGCGAACGAAACCCGCACTGTTCTCGTCGAGATGGTGCGTGCCGCTGAAGCAAAGACCTAAAGCCCTTTCAAGAGGGTCGGTAACGACAGCGGCGTTTTATCGTTACTCGGCGCGGAGGGCAGCCATGGGCTCGAGTTTGGAGGCGCGCTGGGCGGGAATCCAAGTGGCGGCGAAGGCGACCAGGGCCAGGATGGGGACGGAGATGAAGACGAGCGGGTCCCAGGTTTTGACTCCATACAGAAAGCTGGCGATGAGGCGGGTGAGGCCGAAGGCGGCTCCTGTGCCTACGAAGATGCCGATGATGGCGAGGGTCATGCCCTGGCGGACGACGAGGTTGCGGATTGTGGCACGGTCGGCCCCGAGGGCCATGCGGATGCACATCTCTTGCGCACGCTGCTGCACGCAGTAGGCCATGAGACCGTAGATGCCGATGGCGGCGAGGACGAGTGCGCACGCCGCGAAGATGGTGAGCAGGAGCATGTTGAAGTCCTGGCGTGCGGTGGAGCGGACGACGACTTCATCCATGGTGCGGACGTGGGCGACAGGGAAGCCTGCGCTGGCCTGGCGGAGCTGCTCGGTGACGGCGGAGATGTACTGGTGGGGATCGCCGTGGGTGCGGACGAGCCAGGCGATGGGGCCGATGCGGGCTATGAGCGCGGCTGTACCGTCGGGAACCTGAGACTGCGGAACGATCATGAGCGGGCGCGGGTCGCGGTTGAGGCCGCCGTCGCGGATGTCTCCGACGACACCGATGATTTGGCGGGCGGGTTCATCAAACTCGGGACCGACGCCTTTGCCGATGAGGATCTGCTGGCCGATGGGGCTGCCGTTGGGCCAGTACCGCTTGGCCATCGTTTCATTGATGGTGAGGACACCGGCGGCTCCGGTGGTGTCCTGCGTGCTGAAGTCACGGCCCTGGAGGAGAGGAATCTTGAAAACGGAGAAATAGCCGGGCGAGGCGCTCATCCAGCCGGTTTCGCCGGTGTAGGGACTTTTGCCGGTGGGGCGGCCTACGACGTTGAAGGGCAGTCCGAAAGCGCCTTCGAGCGGGATGCAGCAGCTTGAAGCAGAGGCTTCGACGCCGGGGATGGCGTTGAGGCGCTCGCGCGCATCGCGGATAAGCTGGGCGACTCCGGCGGTCTTCTGATATTTATCTCCGGTCAGAGACATTTCCATAGTGAGGACCTGGTGCGTGTCGAAGCCGGGGTTGACGTTGCGCAGGGCGATGTAGGTGCGGATGAGCAGGGCGGCACCGATGAGGAGGATGAGGGCGAGCGAAACTTCACTGATGACAAGCAGCGAGCGGCCCTTGCTCTGACGAAATCCGGTACCGGCGCGGTTGCTGCTCTCCTTGAGCGTGGTGTTGAGGTCGGGACGCGCAGCTCCGATGGCGGGGAAGAGACCGAAGAGGATTCCGGTGAACACGGAGACGCCGAGGGTGAAGAGAAGAACGCGCCAGTCGATGCCGATGGCGGCCCCATGCTCGCCGATGCGAGGAATGTCGCCGGGGTTGAGGGCGAGCAGGGCACGCACGCCGACGAAGCCGAGGATGAGTCCGAGGACACCTCCGGCAACGGCGAGCAGAACGCTTTCGGTGAGCAACTGGCGGATGATGCGCGCGCGGCCCGCCCCCATGGCGGAACGAATGGCGAATTCACGCTTGCGTCCTGTAGCGCGGACTAAGAGGAGATTGGCGACGTTGGCGCAGGCGATGAGAAGGACGAAGCTCACGGCTCCGATGAGGACGAAGAGCGAGGAGCGCACGTCGCTGACGATGGCATCGCGGAGGGGCTGAACGCTATAAGTTTCTTTGGGGTCGAGCATGTTGGGATAGCGGCGGCGGAATTGGTCGGCGGCGATTTTCATCCGGGCGTCGGCCTGGACCAGGGTGACTCCGGGCTTGAGGCGGCCCGCGACGAGGAAGTAGTGGCCCTGATCGTTGCTGTTGGGGTCGAGCTGGAAGGGCAGCCAGAGGTCAGCGGGAGCGTCAGTATAGAAGGACTTGTCGACGACGCCCAGGATGGTATAGGGCTCATTTCCGAGCATCAGAGCCTTGCCGACGATGTGTGGGTCGCCTCCGAAGCGGCGCTGCCACAGGCCATAGCTGATAACGACGAAGTGGCCGCCGTTGGGGCTGTCTTCCTGCTGTGTGAAGGTACGGCCGAGGATGACGGGGGCACCGAAGAGCGCGAAATACCGCTGCGTAACATGGAGTCCCTGGACGAGATCGGGGCGGCCGCCGGTGAGATTGTAGCCGGGCCCGCCGAAGTCGTAGGCGGCGACATCCTGCACGACATCGGTCTGCTGCTGGTATGTATGGAAGTCGGTGGGGGAAGCGCTGGAATTGTTGCCCTGGGGCGAGGCGTGCCTGAACATGACGATGCGGCCGGCGTCGGGGTAGGTGAGCGGCTTGAGCAGGACGGCATCGACGACGGTGAAGATGGCGGTGTTGACTCCGATGCCGAGAGTGAGAGCGGCCAAGGCAGCAAAGGCGAAGCCGGGGCTGTTGGCCAACATGCGCACAGAGTGCTTGATGTCGCTCCAAATGTCGCTCATGGGGTGCTCCGTTAGGGATTGCCTGCGACGTTTCCGCCTCGCTGGTACTGCCTTCCTTGACGCCGAACTGAGTATAGGGCTCGCTCCATATCAAAGTTCAACCATCCTGAAGCAGCCTCGATCAACTGCTTCTCCATCTTCGTAGAGAGTGCAGTTCGCCCTCGGCACCCAGTGAAGCTGATGGCCTCGTAGTCTTACGGTTGAGAACACAGGTGGGCATCAGTAGATGCGCGGGTTCCATTCGCTTGTGGGTTTTGAGATGAATCGGTTGGTGGATTCCATAGGCAATCCTCTACTGGCGGGCGAAGATGAGCACGCTCCAACTAGGGAGATTGATCCAGATCTGGCCGTCGGATGAATTCAGAAACATGCCGTAGTTCCCAACGGTGTTGATGCCGCCATAGACGGGCGCCTGGGAGTTGAAAATCTCGAGCCATGTACCACCGTCGCCGGCAAGGCTCACGCCATAGTCGTTCGATCCCCATTGGCCGTTGCCGGTGTTTACGAGACGAGCAGAACATCACCGTTCTGGTTATAGCGCTTGAAGGCGATGACCTGGTTCTGGGTATCTGAGTGCGTGACGAAGCCGGAGGGCGAGCGCAGCGCCTGATGGCCCCACCGCAGGTGGTTGATGTCGCGCACGAGCTGCTGCATGGGAGCACCGGTGGGGTCGCCGAGCTTGGCCCAGTCGAGGCGCAAGTCGCCCCAGGGGCCGACGACCGGGTTCCATGAGCCGTCGAGATGACCCTCGGTGCCCATGAAGAGCATGGGCGTCGCCGGCAGGGTGGCGTTGAGAGACCAGGCGAGGCGCGCTTTGGCGAGCGCCCAGCCATTGGTGCGACCGCCGAAACGCTGGGTGATGTATTGGCCGGTGTCACCCTCGCCGCTGTAGATCTGGTCGTGCGAGCCAGCCAGGTACATCACCCAGTGCCAGTTGTTGGGGTCGGCGAAGAGGCGCTGGTTGTTGATGAGTCCGCCGGGGCCCGAACCGTTGAGCATGTTGAAGGTGTCCCAGGGGCTGTTCATGTCCCAGATGGAACAGAACTGAAAGACACCCCAGGGGTCGATCCAGGGCATGACGGAGGTGCCGGCGTCGTTGGGGTTGTATTCGGCGATGAGGTATTTGTCGGGAAATTCGTTGCGCAGGGTGGGAACGATGTATTCGAGAGCGTCGGGCTGGATCGCTTGAACGGCGTCGAAGCGCAGGCCGTCGACCCGGTAGTCGCGAAGGTACATGCGGGCGTTGTCGAGGAGAAGGTCTTTGACTTCGTGTTGCCAGAGAGCGAAACCTTCGCCCCAGGGGGTGTGGTGGCCATTGACGAAGTAAATGCCGCCCAAGATGAGATTGCCGCTGCTATCCCGGTTATAGCCGGCGTCGTTGCCGTCGTATTGCCAGTAGCGGTTGTCGGTGATCGAAGCGTGGTTGTAAACCACGTCGAGGATCACGGCTAGGCCCTTGGAGTGAGCCGCGTCAATGAGTTGGATGAGCTCGATGACGGCGAGATCGGGGCTGGTGGCATAGGCATCTTCGGACGCGTAGAGATCGCAGGGGCCGTAGCCTTCGTCGGCTCCTATGCCGAGGGTTGCGCCGGGCAGGTCGCAGAGAAAGTCGGAGATGGGGAGGAGCTCGATGGCGTTGAAGCCGAGGTTGCGGATGTAATCGAGCTTGGGGATGAGGTCTACAAAGGTGGCGATGTTGTTGGCAACTGGAATGCCATCGTTCTTGCCGGCAAACGAGCCGACGTGGAGCTGGTAGACGAGGAAATCCTGGAAGGCCGGTGTGGTGAAGGGCTGGCGGTTGCGTGTGAAGACGGCCGGATCGATGACGTAGCCCTGGGAAGCGGCGGCGGAACTCTGGACCTGCTGGGCGCGCGCGTCGGTGCGGTAGTAAGTACCGGCGATGTTGTTCACGCCGCCAGGATTGGTGATGATGTATTGGTACTTCTCGTTGGCAGCTACGGGAATCTGGTCAGCGGACCAGTTGCCGGTGCCGGGCTCTGGGGCGAGGTCGAGGGCGTTTGCCGGTAACTCGCCCGTGAAGTCACCAAACAGCTGTACCCGGGAGGCGTTGGGAGCCCAGACGCGGAAGCGGGCGGTACCGCCAGCGTAGAGCAGACTGCCCATTCCGTCGTTGTTTAGCGAGGGAGAGCGCATCGTAACCACCATAGAGAGCCTAGCCTGCGCAATTCGCGGCCATGCAGCTCAGGGCGTCGGCCCGGTGGGTTGGCGCGATCTGCGGCCGACTTAGCTCGAATCTCGTGAGGCGAGTCACTGCTAGGAAGTTGGTTTCCTGAACGAAAAGAGCATGTGGTCTTACTTTAGCGTGAATCGGCGCAGGGACACGGTGAATTTTGCGAGTCGATGGAATGTGTTTACCAATCTCAAAGGCAGTCTCGCGATTAATTTAGCCTAGAGACCTCACGTAGAAATCCCAAAGTCACGCTATTGTAGCGAGTTTTTTCATTGCGGCATTTTCGCGGATAACTTCGCCGGCCTCTCGACTGTGCAAAGCTATCTCTGCGGCGATTGAGCGACCCAGAATTCGCTGATCGATATTGCCGAACGGCCCAGGCACGAGGCTTCCCAACAAACCGACCCAGGCCGGGGTGTGAGCGTTGCCTACAATGATGCCGGGGCGAAAGATGGCCAGGCGGGTAAAACCGATGTTGCGCACGGTGTCTTCCTTCATGCCCATTACGCGGACATATCGAAACCGGCTGCGGGCTGAGCTTCCTACCGCAGAAAGTAGGCAAAACTGGGCAATTCCGGCGTAGTGGCAGCCACGCGCAAATGCACCGACGACGCCGAGTTCAAGTCGTTTCAATTCTTCTTCGCTCCAGCGCTTCGATCCAGAACCAACACCCACACAGCTCACGGCGCTGACGGGACCTTGGCTTAAAACTTCGCGCGCAAGGGCTGCAGTACGCTCGGCAAAGTCAGCAGCGCCGGTATCAAGAACGACGTTGCGCACCCGCGATCGCGCCGCAATTGGCTTTCTGGTGACCATCACCACTTCCCGGCATTCCGGAATTGCTAGCAGCTCCGCGACCGCTGCACCACCGACTTGCCCAGTACCACCGAGGATCATTGCGGCGAAATTCTGATTCATAAAGAGAACCTCTGCTTAAGACATATCCTTTGTCGCCCTCAAGGTTGGCGCAAATCCAACAGGTTGCCGCTTCGCATCAGATCGCAGTCTCTGGATAAACGAACATATCTTTGGGCACCCTCCTGGACGCGCCAGCAACGAGGTCCGCAAGAATGAGTTCCAGGGTCATTTCGAACGGCTGGAGCATTCGCCATTCTTGTCTTCTGGCCGAGTGAGCCATGCGTCCTTTCGCAGCGTGCTGTTTGCCGAATCCGAAATAGCTTCCGGAACTGTTGCTGAAACAATCATGCGCTGCCTTTTCGGTCACGTAACCGTCAGTCTTCCGCGGCCTTCGCCCTCGCCCCGCGCCAATAGAGCACCAGGCCGATGAGGATCGACACGACGGTGCCGCCTACCAGCTTCAGCTCGAACCCGACCTTGCTCGACGAGTCGCCCGGCGGGATGAGCGACACGAGAATCCCGACCAGCACCACCAGGAAGCCCAGCCCCCCGCAGATCCACACGCCCGCCTGCCCGCCCGGCACCAGGATCGCGTGCGGATTTTCTGGGCGGCCTGGCCGTCGCCCCAGACGGATGATTGCAGCAAACATATAGAGGAACGGGATAAAGTAGAGAATGATCGCCGCGTCCACCAGGAACTGATACGCCCCGCGCGTCGTGTCGTCTATCTGACTGACCAGCAGTAACCCACCGGAGATGCTGCCTTGCACCAGGATTGAGATCCACGGCGTTTTCCAGCGCGGATGAATCTTCCCGAACGCCTTCGGCAGATAGCGGTCGATCCCGACGACAAATGGCACACGCGCCACGCCGGCCACCGTCGATCCCACGCCGCCGGCGTTGCCCACCGTCACCAGCATGGCTGCGAGCACGCCGAGAAAGCCGATCTTCAGCGCCGTGGATCCGACGGCGATGGCGTTGAACACGCCGCTCTGCGGATCGATGCGCCCAGCCGGCACCAGCGCTAGTACCGCGAACGTCCCGGCAATGTATATGAACGCGATTAGCGCCCCCGCGGCGTAGACCGCGCGCGGCAGCGTGCGCCGCGGATCGCGCACCTCCTCGCTCATCGCCGATACGAGCTCCAACCCAGTGAAGGCGAAGGCGATCTGCGACCAAAAGTTGATCGTGTCCCAGTCCCACGCCGGCAACATGTCACGCGCTGTAAAGTGCGTGACCGGGCCGAACCCCGGCCCGTGCCGCAGCACCACCGCGGCCGCCACCAACACCAGGATCAGCAGCGGCACGAACGTCCCCACGCCGCCAGCGTTCTGCAGCCACTTGCCGATATTCAGCCCGATGACGTTGAGCGCGACGGCCACCACCAGCAACCCGAGCGAACACCACAGCAGGAAGGCTCGGTCCTGCGCCAGCGCCGCGCCGTGTCCGCCGAAGACGTAGGCCGACATAGATGCGCTGGCGAGCAGCAAGCCGGGGAAGTAGAAGACCGTGTAGATCCAGTAGGTCCAGCCGGCGATGAAGCCGTGGAAGTCGCCGAAGGCCTCTTTCGCCCAAACGTAGAGGCCGCCTTCTTCGGGGAAACGCGACGACAGCTCGTTGATGACCAGCGCGCCGGGGACGAAGAAGAAGACTGCCGCGATGGCCCACAGGCTGATGGAGGAGGGTCCGTTGTGGCCGGCGGCGGCGATCCAGCGCGGGCCGAGCACCGTGGCGATGTTGAAGAGCAGCACATCCCAGAAGCCCATCGTCTTGCGCAGCTGCGATTTGGGGTCGGCGGCAGGGATCATCGGTACGGGTCGAATTCCGATGATAACGTGGGTTGGGTGGGAAGATGCGTGAGGGCTGTTGGACCCGGTCGACGGGGGGCTCTTGGACCGTATACATTCGCGCCGCTATAGCCTTCGCATTCGTCCAGGCCGTGGGATCGCGAGAACATGTCGCTGGTGGGCGGTGAGGGACTCGAACCCCCGACTTCCTGCTTGTAAGGCAGGCGCTCTAACCAACTGAGCTAACCGCCCTTCCGTAGCGATAGTAGCACGTTCAGAGCGCCTTCCTCAGCAGTCGATGGCCAGTGTCTTGCAACGGAAAAACCCGGTTACAAGACTCCAAAAATTGCAGGGTACAGCGCACCGGTGTACCTTTCAACCGGTAAGAAAGAGCGGTGCTTGAGCTCAGGACTTTGATGCAATGACTCTAACAAGCAGCTTGAACGATGAGTCAAGGTGGTTAGGCAAATACTCATTCGGATCGCCTCTGTCAATGAGGCTGGAGGATCAGGTTTGCTGTCGAAGCTTCACTTATCTGGAGAAAGAGCCCGCTGGCTAACAATTGGCGTCAACTTGGGAGGAGCCAGTCTGCGCATTGCGCCGTTGGACGATTTGGCAGGAATCGCGCTGCCTACTCGCGCTGCGCATGGTCCTGAGGCTATCGTTCTCAACATACTACTGACCTGCCCCCGGAAAACTCTACCAGTTGAAGCTGGAGTTCTCTCGTAAATTGAACGGGAGGACGGAGCATGAAGAAGAGCCGATACAGCGAAGAGCAGATCATCGGGATTTTGAAGCAACATGAGGCAGGATTGAAGACGGCGGATCTGTGCCGGGAGCATGGGATAAGCGCGGCGACATTCTACGGCTGGAAGGCGAAGTACGGTGGCCTGGAGGTGAGCGAGGCTCAACGGTTGAAGCAGATGGAGGACGAGAACCGGCGGCTGAAGCAGTTGGTAGCCGATCTGAGTCTGGACCGCGAAGCTCTGAAAGCGGTGATAAGAAAAAACGGCTGGAGCTTGCCGGGCTGAGAGAAGATGTTGCGTTCGTGTCAGTGGAGTTCAAGCGGAGCGAGCGTGCAGCCTGCAAGCTGCTGGGTGTGGATCGGTCGAGCTATCGTTACGAGCCGAGGCCAGATCGCAACGCGGAGTTGCGCGAGGCGCTGATCCAACTGGCACGGCAGAAGCCGCGGTACGGCTACCGGCGTCTGCACGTGCTGCTGGAGCGTCGGGGCCGTGAGGTGAACGTGAAGCGGGTCTACCGGCTGTATGCGGAAGAAGGGCTGGCGGTGCGGCGGAGGAGGCGCAAGCGTCTGGTGCGCGATCCGTTAACGGCGCCGAGACTGCTTCGGGCCAATCAGGAGTGGGCAATGGACTTCGTCGTGGATGGACTGGCGAACGGCCGGATGGTTCGCATTTTGAGCGTGGTCGATGCTTATACCCGCGAGTGTCTCGCTCTGGAAGCGGACGTGAGCCTGGGCAGTGGGCGGGTGACACGGGTGCTGGATCAGTTGATTGAGGAGCGCGGCCATCCGGAAAGTGTGCGCTCCGATAATGGGCCGGAGTTCTGTTCCCGGCAGATGCTGGGCTGGGCCGAAGAGCAAAAGATCGCCTTAGTCCATATCCAACCGGGCAGACCAATGCAAAATGGGCATGTCGAAAGCTTCCATGGGCGCCTGCGTGACGAGTGCTTGAACGCGCACTGGTTCCGGACGTTGAACGATGTACGAAGCACTCTGGCAGACTGGCAGCAGGAGTATAACTGGGAACGCCCGCATAGTTCGTTGGGCTATCGGACGCCGGCCGAGTTCCGGCAGAGTACAGGCTATGCGGATATGGAAAGCCAAGAGCGCTTCCCACATCCGCACAGCCTCGACGGCGGCGGAGGGATATTTCCAAAGCCAAACCTAAATCGAGAATCTACAGTTATCACTGGTTGAGAAAAACGGGGCAGGTCACTACCGTCACAGCGGATGGGCCCAGCGCTTCGAATATGAGACTGGGCTGAAGCGGTTGTGATGAGGGATTGATCGTAATTGGGAACGCCAGGAGTTGATTATCGATCCGTGGGCGCTGAGGACGCTGCCATCGCCGTCAGCGCGTGGCCACCCGGCCAATTCTGCGATCCCTTGAAGCCATAGAATGCGATGTAGACATAGCACAATGCCGGCAAAATGAAGGCATGGTGAATTCCGATATGGTCGGCCAGCGCGCCTTCGGCTACTGGGATAATTGCGCCTCCTACAATGGCCATAATCATGAGCCCCGACCCTCTTCCTGTGAGCGGCCCAAGACCTTCAATCCCCAATGTGAAAATACTTGGAAACATGATGGAATTGAACAGTCCGACGCTGAGAATACTCCACATCGCTAGCAACCCGGTGCTCGCCATGGAGGTTCCCACTAGAAGAAAGGCCACTACCGCAACAATGCCGAGGAGTTTTCCGGTAGCAACCTTTTGCAGGACCGCCGAGCCAGCAAATCGCCCGATCATTGCCCCTAACCAATAGAAGGAGACGAATCCAGCGGCCACTTTGATATTCATATTACCGATATCTGGTTGACTCAGGTAATTCGAGAGAAAGCTGCCGATCGATACCTCGGCACCCACGTATAAAAAAATACCCAATGCTCCCAAAAGGAGTTTGCGTCGAGCCCAGAGGTTCTGTTCATCTCCGCGTAGGCTAGCTGTTTCCGCCTGCTCCTTCGTCTGAACCTTGGGCAGCTTAAATCTGCCAATCGCGAGGGCGAAGACCGCAAGAACAAGAGCAATCCCGATATACGGCAATTTCACGGAGGACGCTTCTTGTTGCCGGTAGATAAGTAGGGCATTGGCAGAAAGCTGATGGAGCTGCGAAGCGGCAAGTGGAGCGGCACTCAGAATCACCAGGCTTCCGAAGTAAGGCGCCACTGTCGTGCCGAGAGAATTGAAGGCCTGGGTAAGGTTCAGACGGCTGGAAGCAGTCTGTGCCGACCCGAGCACCGTGACATATGGATTGGCGGCGACCTGCAATGTAGTCACGCCCGCGGCCAACACGATCAAGGCGGCAAGAAAAAGGCCAAAAGAAGGCGCATCTGCTGCGGGCAAAAACAGCAGAGCACCAGCTGACATCACAAGCAGCCCGAGTACCATGGCTCTCTGGTAGCCGATCCACTCAACCATCTTGCCCGCTGGGATGGCGAAGACGAAATAGGCCCCAAAGAACGCGGAATTGATCAGCATGACTTGCGCATAGCTGAGATCGAAGATCGCCTTTAGATGGGGGACAAGAATGTCATTCAGAGAAGTGAGGAATCCCCACATAAAGAAAAGGGTCGTCACCATCGCCATCGCACCGCGATTGTTTGATCTCGATTCGTCTGGTAGGGAGTTTTGGATGGCTGGGCTGTTGACCATGGGAAATTCCGTTGAGCGTCTCGAAGATCGAGAGTTTGACAGGCGGAACTGTGCCTTTCCGACTCAAAGTTAACACACACCATCGGAGATTGGCTGCATGAGCTCTGTATAGGGAGATGGGCGGCGGTTGGGGATATTGCCTTGTGCGGGGGCGACTGGCGGGTGCCAACAATGTCGCTTGTTTGGTACTCTACTTGAGGTTCAAATTTACATCTGGAGGGTGCATTGAATAGTCAAGAGATTCTGGAACAGATAGAAAATGAGATAGCACGGTTACAACAGGTGAAAGCATTATTACAGGGTTCAACCGCTCCTAGGCACAGCATCACGGTTCGATCGAGTCAAGACGGCGGTCCAGCCCCGCGGCACAAGAAGAAGCGTGTTTTGAGCGAAGAGGCGCGTAAAAAGATCGCTGCTGCTCAGCGCAGACGTTGGGCTAACGTCAGGAAGGCACAGGCCAAATAGAAGTCTGCCGGTAAACTTGTTTGCAACGGCCTGACCAGGTTCCGCCCCGCTAGCGACGGGTGTGTGTTGGGCGATCTTTACGGTTCTCCAAGTTGACGGTGGGCGGTCGTTTATGGAAACGGTTTCTGCGACGGTTTCGCCAATTTTTGGTGCCACCCAATTTTTGGTGCCACATGGATGCCTCCGAACCTTCGGATCTGGGGGGCGGCAGCGGGAAGGTGAGCTAATTCAAGACCTCCCATAGGGCTGGCCTTAGCGATGGATCGGATGCTCGATCCGTCGTTGTGGCGTGGCAAACACTCTTTTATTATTTGATTGTTATAGCCGCCCGGTGCTGGTCTATCAATCTATCTCCCATCAACCCGATTGACTCAACGCGGACGGAGACAAGCCATGCCAGTTTGTACACACCTCGATAAGATCAAACCTGTATCACCCCATACTCCTCAAGGCTGCGAAGAGTGCTTGAAGAATGGCGATAGCTGGGTCCACCTGCGTTTGTGTTTGCAGTGCGGGCATGTCGGTTGCTGTGATTCATCGAAGAATAAACATGCTACCAAACATTTCCACGAGACCCGCCACCCGATTATGCGATCTTTCGAATCTGGAGAAGCCTGGGGTTGGTGCTTTGTCGATGAGATCGAGTTAGATTTTTCCTAACAGGGAAGCAATAGTCTTCTAATTCTCCCCGGGTGTCCGGCACGTTGGACACAAAATGTCCGATTCTGGAGTTTCTGTGGTCTGGGCCCGGTGGTGCTGTGCCTGAATCCAATCTCTCCGCAGGCCTTGTTGAATATCGCCGTAAATGATGCCATGCTGGTTACTCTGTTAACTGGATGGCAAACTCCGTCGAACCGGCTGGACGATCTCCGCTCCCAAGAGCTCAAAGGTAAAGGCACCCGGCTCTCTGTGCACGGACTCTCTCCCTAGTGCCCCTCAATAAATGGGGTATCTGTCACAGAATCCTGCTAGCGGGCAAAATAGCAAACTCCTTCAGAGGCGCGGACGCTGGTCGTCGCTTCGGCTCCTAGACAACAATATACGGGCTAGCGGCAAAGGGAAGCCATGTGATGGATTACGTCATAAAACCGTCATATCCATAAAAGTGTCCATAAAAAGTGGAAGCTATCCGTTACTTTTGACCAATATGGAATTGGGCTGATGCGCTTTGCCATTGTGACTCGAGAGGGTTCATACTAGTCATAATTAAGTAGTAGTTATGTCTGATATATGCACTTTAAAGAGGTTCATATGCCCTCACAATCGCTCAGTAGTCCCGGTTTCCGCTGCGCCCCGCTGATTAAGGAGGCACGATGAGCCCTCGGAGACGACACGGCGGTGGCCGTCCACGGTCCGCTGACTCTATTCTCAATTTGGCCGATCGTTGGGGCATCTCGGAAAAGTCAGCCCGTCGCTTAGCTGCGAGAGCCCTTCCGGAGGAGGCCATGGCGATCTTGGTTTCGGAGAGCAAACGTTACCGAGCCGCACAGCTGCACCAGATTGCTCCTCAAGGGCGATACGCCGGCGGTATGAGGGCTTTAGGGTTGAGAAGCCGTGTTCCCGGAGCACATGCATGAAGGCGCTTTCACCCAGCGCCAGTCGCATGAAGCGGTGTTTAAGATGCAGGAGCCACAAGGTTTTCCGGACAACAGCTTCCACTGTCAGTGAGCAGGCGAGTAGTATGCACGGGGCATGTGCAAGAAGCGGACGGCCGAGCGATGGGTCTGTCGTTATCCCCGTGCACATCCGGCCGGGGCGGTCGATACAGATGGGCATGTGGGAGAGCTTCCACCGGCGAGTGCGGGACGAGTGCCCGAGCGTGTATCGGTTTCACATTCGCAGACCCTATGACCTGCCCCGTTTTTCTCAACCAGTGATAACTGTAGATTCTCGATTTAGGTTTGGCTTTGGAAATATCCCTCCGCCGCCGTCGAGGCTGTGCGGATGTGGGAAGCGCTCTTGGCTTTCCATATCCGCATAGCCTGTACTCTGCCGGAACTCGGCCGGCGTCCGATAGCCCAACGAACTATGCGGGCGTTCCCAGTTATACTCCTGCTGCCAGTCTGCCAGAGTGCTTCGTACATCGTTCAACGTCCGGAACCAGTGCGCGTTCAAGCACTCGTCACGCAGGCGCCCATGGAAGCTTTCGACATGCCCATTTTGCATTGGTCTGCCCGGTTGGATATGGACTAAGGCGATCTTTTGCTCTTCGGCCCAGCCCAGCATCTGCCGGGAACAGAACTCCGGCCCATTATCGGAGCGCACACTTTCCGGATGGCCGCGCTCCTCAATCAACTGATCCAGCACCCGTGTCACCCGCCCACTGCCCAGGCTCACGTCCGCTTCCAGAGCGAGACACTCGCGGGTATAAGCATCGACCACGCTCAAAATGCGAACCATCCGGCCGTTCGCCAGTCCATCCACGACGAAGTCCATTGCCCACTCCTGATTGGCCCGAAGCAGTCTCGGCGCCGTTAACGGATCGCGCACCAGACGCTTGCGCCTCCTCCGCCGCACCGCCAGCCCTTCTTCCGCATACAGCCGGTAGACCCGCTTCACGTTCACCTCACGGCCCCGACGCTCCAGCAGCACGTGCAGACGCCGGTAGCCGTACCGCGGCTTCTGCCGTGCCAGTTGGATCAGCGCCTCGCGCAACTCCGCGTTGCGATCTGGCCTCGGCTCGTAACGATAGCTCGACCGATCCACACCCAGCAGCTTGCAGGCTGCACGCTCGCTCCGCTTGAACTCCACTGACACGAACGCAACATCTTCTCTCAGCCCGGCAAGCTCCAGCCGTTTTTTCTTATCACCGCTTTCAGAGCTTCGCGGTCCAGACTCAGATCGGCTACCAACTGCTTCAGCCGCCGGTTCTCGTCCTCCATCTGCTTCAACCGTTGAGCCTCGCTCACCTCCAGGCCACCGTACTTCGCCTTCCAGCCGTAGAATGTCGCCGCGCTTATCCCATGCTCCCGGCACAGATCCGCCGTCTTCAATCCTGCCTCATGTTGCTTCAAAATCCCGATGATCTGCTCTTCGCTGTATCGGCTCTTCTTCATGCTCCGTCCTCCCGTTCAATTTACGAGAGAACTCCAGCTTCAACTGGTAGAGTTTTCCGGGGGCAGGTCACTCCGTCCTCCCGTTCAATTTACGAGAGAACTCCAGCTTCAACTGGTAGAGTTTTCCGGGGGCAGGTCACCTAGGCGGCGACCAGGTGATCTCGAAGCCAAACCTCAACCGAGAATCTCCAGTTATGAAATGGATGAGAATTCGGGGCAGGTCAGAGGTGTACCTGTCAAAACCGGATGGAGGTGCCAAACCGTCCGCGATAGCCAGGACGCGTCCCCATCCTGATCGGTTCCTCTCTTGTGTCTAGTTCTTCAGCCTTCTGTTGCCACCGAATCGATGCTGAGCCCAGGTCTAAACCCCTCACAGATTCTTCAAGTAGCAATTCTCGCGGCTTATCTGCTTGCTGAATGAAGGAATAGAGCGCGTAGCGCGTCTCATCCGCGACGTCGTCAAGCGGATCCCCCGCGACCTTACGAATGTCTCCAGGCCTTGACTCTTCATGCATACGCGTGCGAATTGCCTCGAATGTCTTTGGGCATACATCGGTGATCTCAAACTCTCCGGTGCGTAGCATGCGATAGAGTAGTTGCCAACCGCCTAGCCGGTCGTTGGAAGCTCGCTCGCAGAACACTTCCCACGGCTCCAACACCTCATTGATCTGGTCCGCAATGGTGTGCCCATCTCCAATTTCCTTGAAATTAGCCGGGTCGAGGTACGCAGCGACGATACGTCGTCTGTGCCCTCCCTGACTGGGTTTGATGAAGGCTTCGACCACCATCTGCGCCAACTCATACGCGGGTACATGCGGAACAACAACCTCACCGATCTTGCGGATCCGGCCTTGGGGAAAGACGGGACCTGCATCGCGTTCGAATCGACTTGAGTCGATCCCCTGAATATAGACCTTGTGGTTAGTTGTTTCAGCTGGCCCTCGCACATATAACCCGGCCGAGGAGGAGGACTTGCCATATCCGTAGTCGATCGAAAGAAAATGATTGTGCCACCACTCCACTTGTGCTTCGGCAAGGGGGCGAATCAAGCCTTTGTTGAGAAAGGGGAAATAGGCGCCTTCCAGAGAGCACCAGCAGCCTTGTTCCATGGCTGCCGCTGCCCCGCCAGACATCATGTGCAGACGTTTTGAATAATTGGCGTCCAGTAGATTGTGATCGGAGAGTCTCCCGGGGATATAAGCGACAGAAAAGGGAATTGGGGCGCCGTCAGAAGGCCAGCAGCGATCGTGGTAGAGAACACCAGGTTGCGCAGCCTGCTGAGGATTGTGTATCGGGCAGTGTTCGCGCAGAAAGAGGCTTTGATGCCAAGCTGCCCCTATATTTCCGGGATTGGAGGTTAGCCGCATCCGCAGCCGCAGAGTCGGGTCGGTCGAGCTAAGACGACCCAGGATATTGCGGATCTGCTTTTCAGTATGCAGTGTCGACTCGTCGAAGCCGATGAACGAATATCGCGGACCGAGATACTTCCAAACATCGTCGTCCGTCTTCATGTAGGCGAGGCGGATCGTTGCACCGGAGGAAAAGCTCCACTTCCACTTCGGTGAACCGGTGAAGACGCCCCCCAATCGCGTGTAGAGCTTGCGCGTTTTATCGATGATGTCCGTCATCTCCACGAACGAAGCGCGGAAGATAATGGCACGGAGGTTGGGATTCCGATACTCTTGGACCGCATCCATAAGCATCGTCTCTGTTTTAAGGCTTCCGGCCGAACCGCCAAATAGCAGGATGTCCGCCTCCGAATCGAGAGCTGCTTGTTGCGCGCGGGTGGCAGGGTGCCAAGCACAGCGGTCACTCATTTCTGGTCCGTCCCACCGGCCGTCTTGTCTGGCCGCATCCAGGCCGAGCGATAAATCTCATTCTCTTTGTCTCGCGTGTTGTTCGGCTGTGCCTCCTCAGGCGAGACAACGTCCAGTCCTTGACAGAGAGAATCGAGTGCTTTGAGTTGTCCGGTAATGTTTCCCTTCGTGGCCTCGGGATCGAGATTGGCCAGTTCCCAATACTTTTCCAGAATCTGAGTGCGGCAAATGGCGAAGTTCATCGCAGTGCTGACGGAACTCTTTTCGAGTGGAGCTCTCGCATGGTCGCTACCGGTACCGTGCTCTTGCGCCTGTGAGACATCGTCTCTCGGTGACAGTTTCTTCCTAGTTGGCATTGACTCTTGCTCCAAGTGATTCACGTATCGGCTCACGAGGATCGAAAGAACCGGTCCCTTGACAGGGAGCCTTATTTGTGGATGCCTCCGCGCAAATCTGATGGTCCCTTCCCTTCTGTGCAAAGCTTTCGGCGATACTCTCTGAATCAGGGAAAAGACATTACTGTGAGCCCTACCGTGGCCTCAGGGTCTAGTCCTTGGCATGAGTAGTCAGCGAGGAGAACTCATCACCAGCATACTTTGTGGCGCCGGCTCTTAATTGATACCGCCTGATAGTTAGATTCTTTCCCTCATCTGTTCTGACCCTGGCAATACCCATATTCGAATCAAGATACGAGATCTTTCCTCGAGATCCATCAGGCAGGGTGACGATTGCTCCCTTACGCAACCCAGGGTGAGTGCCAGGTCCATTGCGTTTGTTGAATGTTTTCATTGCCGCATCGTTCTGTGCCTTAGCCCGCAACTTGATTGTTTCGGCATTCCTCCCGGCCAACTCCGTCTCGCGAGCCCGTTTATAATTCTGATGCTGCACTTGATTTACATTGAATACTTCATTGGGAACGATCTGCAGCTCTTGCGACACATCATTAGACATCTGAACCTGCATAGAGTAGCAGCGATAGCCGTACTGCGGATCGCCGTGAGCGAATTCATCCTCCTCACGCAAAACAGGAAATGTTCTTTTGACTGCTGCGACAACTGCATCCCTTGCCTGGGGAGAGTCGACAGAGACCTGTGCCGCACCATAGTCGTTTACTGTCTCCGCCGGTTGCCCCTGTTGCTCAATCTTTTCCGCTAGCCGCTTGGGGTTCTTGGTTGTGCGGTTCGCCGCCAGCTTTGCCCCTGGAACACTCTTGAGGACATCCTTCAAACCACTCCTGTATTCGCGCATTGCATCTGTCGCGAGTGCCTGATTGATAACAGGATTGTCGGAGGGTTGGGTGATCAAGCGTCCAGAATTGGGATCCATAGCTCCAATTGGTTGGATCTGATTGGTTGAGTCCCGCAACTCGCCTTGAAGGGCCGGTTCGGATTCGATGGCCTGAGACGCCCCAGCAGCCCTCTTATCTAGAGCCATTTCGGGTTCGAAACCAAGATCGTTGAGCAAAGGATCCACGGAGCTCAATGGCTCGAGTTCGAAGCCAAGGTCGAAGAGAATGTGTTGTGTGGTTCTATTGGAGCGTGACATGGCTTTGGGAAAGAGAATGGTGGTAGACCCAAACTACATTGTGTAGGTGACGCTTGATGGAGATGATGCTGATTCCATCGAGGTGTGAGAAGCAGCAGGCATTGTTTTCTTTGTGACCACCGCAGCCGCAGGCTCCATTTAATTATTCGAGTACCTTCAAAGCCTTGTCTCGCTGCTTTGCTCTCTGTAGGTTGCTTTTGGGTAGGTATCCAATCCGCCCCCTTGATTGAACCTTGACATATCGTGGGTCTTGACTTCGGTCAGGCACTCTGCAAGCGGTTTCAGCCTGCAGTGCGTTGCGCCTCCCCTCATCAGTGTTGGCTCCAGCCTGCTGCGTCCGCTTCTCGGAGGTTTTTCGCGGAGTTTCGGAGTGCCGCTGGTTCACATGCGATGGAGCCTTGGTTGTTCGCTTTGATGGCTGGAGTTGGTTGGTTCGACGGAAAAGGAACGCTGCCGTCTCCTGACCAGTGTTGGGTTGGATCTCCTTGTTGCCTATTCCACCCGAAAAGTAAGCGGCGAGCCCGTGCCGAATCTTAATACGCGGGCCCGCTTTGTGCTGATCATGATTCGGAGTGGCCAAGGCCGCACTCTTCTCGGCAGTTGCGCTTGCTGTTTTCGACGCTGCCCGTGTGGGCGGTGCAACTAAGGATTGCGCAGACGCAGGTGAAATCAAACCCTGTAGCATTTCAGTTGTTCGCCAGAGCGGATCGTCATCTGAACTGAACGGCCCGTTATAGGAGCTATCACCCATTTATTTGCCACCCGCGAGACCCTTGCCTAAGCCGCCTGCGAAGCTGCTGCCCAAGGTATCCCAGAAGCTTGGTGTCTGCGCTGCGCCCTCTTCCGTGCCGAGTTCCTGATTGCCCTGGCTGCCGGATGTGCCGTATAGCGAGCTTTCCATTTGCGCGGGTTGCGCTGATGCGCTCAAGGCTTGCTGATTGTAGCCAGCCTCATCCGAGATGCGCTGTTGCTGCGCCGACGCCATGTCACTCGACAGGTTGCGCGTGTTTTGTTGGGCATTGCCCGCCGCAGTGGCGGCGTCTGCCGCCGAGTTCTGGCCCGTGCGCAAGGCTTGGGATTGCAGCTCACCCTTGAGCGAGTTCGAGCCCGCATCGGAAGCGTTTGCGAGACCGGCGTTGATGGTCTGATCGTACTCTCCGCCGGCAGTGTATGGATTGCCACTCACGAACTTGGCGAGCTGATTCTGGTACTGGCCAATATCGTTCTGCGCAGCGCCTTCCGCATTTTGTGCGTTCCCGAAGTTGGTCGCGTTCTGCGACGATGCCGTATTGAAGGCAGCAGTAGATTGACCACGGCTCATTCTTTATCCCTCAAATCTCGTGTGAAATGGCTCAGTTCGCGGTCCGCACAACTGAAGCTGGCTTTCTGTAGGGGCTTCTGGATGAGCCTCTTGAGCTTGCGCGGCACGTAACACTCAAGCCAGCGAAAGCCCTTGGATTTCAAAACATACGCTAGGCCGGATATCTCCCGCCGTGAATACGCCGTCGCCTTGGGGTCGCAGCCAATAAAGCGCATCTCCGCAACTGCCTCGCAATAGACAACATTGCGAATTGCGCCGGATTCGTCGACGCCCACAAGCGCAATCGGGATGTTCGGGCCGAAAAGCCACGGCAACTCATAATTCGTTCCTTGCGCGGCCTGATGTTCCACGTGCAATGAGATGATAGCCGGCCAATCTTCGGGCGCGGCCTCGCGTAGAGTAATCCTGCTCAATCGTCATACTCCTGCAGCGATACGCGCAGATTCTCGCTCTCCGATACGTCGAGGTATTTTGCGCAACCCAGAACGTCGACCGATTGCATATTGCAATACTCTGCACTGATCGCGCCGTCTTTGTACCGCTTGACGACAAGCACCTGGGTTACATCCTCGATGTTCTCGCCCTCAAGCATGCGCATGAGAAAGTCGGTCGGTGATTCCATCACTTCACCTTCAGATTGTGCTTTTCAGCGTAGGAGGCTTGCGCTTCACGCACCTTTTCCAGGTCGGCGATCACACCAGCAGCCATAGCCTTCGGGTCAAGGTCGCCCAGGAGCTTTGGGTAGACCGTCCCACATGCCGGGCAACGATCATCGCCGACAGATATCTGGACAAGGTGCTGATTCTTGGCCTCGTCGCGTAACTCAATCACATGGAAGCCGGACTTCCGGTCGAGGTATTGGTCGTGAATCGCGTATGCCATTTAGCTCCCGTTTGCCGTAAGGCCGTACAGCCGTCCGCCGTTCGTTCCCTGCGGTCCGCCACCACCCCCAGAGCCGCCCGCAACGCCCCCGGAGGCCGTCACGGCTGGGCTTGCCGAATAGCCAGATCCGGCATTGGTCACCGCCACGCCCGTAGCTGCGCCGCCGCTCTCCGTGCAAGTCGCCGTCGCGCCCGTGCCCGATGAATCCGTAATCGTGATGGTTGGATTCGCCGTCATGCCGTTGCCGGGCGTCAAGATCTGGATCGCCACAATCGCGCCGGAGGACACGATCGCCTTGAACGTCGGCAGCACAAGGCCGCTACCGTTCGCGATGACCGAAACCTTACCCACCGGCACCCACCCATCGGGAAATGTCTGCGTTAGCGACGGGACGACTTGATATTGCGTCCCGTCCCAGGCCACATACAGGTTCGAGCCATAGGCAATATTGAGGATCGTTCCCGCGGGGTAGACTTGGGAGTTTTCACCCAAAATCCTCGACCATGATGTGCCAACGCCGCCGCTTCCATAGATCCTTACCGTAGCCGTACTCCCGGCCGCTACCGAGTCCACCGTCGCGAAGTTCGACTGATTGAGTGAGACGTTGTTCTCCGTGGCGTTCGATGTCTGCTTTCCAGCGTTCACGATCCCCGGCCGCACTTGGTAGCCATTGAATGTCTTCTGGTCGTAACTCGATCTGAGCCTCCAGTAGAGCGATGCGCCCGGGTTAGGAAAGATATAGCTCGTGTTTGTGCTGAGAGGGTAGGTCACGACGCCCGACGAAAAATTGACGGCGGTCGAACTCGATAACTCCTGATAGATCGGCGTGTTGGTCGCGTTCTGCGGTGCGCTCGATCCTCCCGCTTGCTGCGGTAGGCTAATCGCAACATTAAACTGACCGTTGGCGCCGGTAACCGAGAGCCCGCAAGGCGACGGTGCACCGCTGAACTTCACCGGAGTCGCATCTACCTTCTGGATCGGCGCAGCTCCAGTCTGCTGGTAGACGGACTGAAACTCGTTATAGATCCCGGTCAGGGTCTCGCGCAGATCGTTATTCCCCTTGGCGGCGGAGTTGATCTGCGCGATATTGAGCTTCAATGCCATTTACTGTGCCGAGACCTCGAAGGTGTAAGCGGTTGCTGTGGGAGGCGCACTCGCCATGGTCACGGTCAGTACATGGGTAGTCGAGCCGGTGACGGTATAGGTGAAGACCGGAACATTCGCTCCCGTCGATACCACCGTAATGTTGGGAACGCGCCCAAAGCTCAAGGTCGCCGGCCATGTCTCCGTGAATAGCGTGCCCGTGGTGGTCGCCGTGCCCGTGGTTAGCGACACGGTGAAGGTGTTGCCATTGCCCACGTTGGCGGGTCCGGTAGGCGATGTGCCTGCCGCAGCGCCAGCCGCGGCCGTAGGAGCCGCGCCACCCGTGTTCGAGTATGCCGTATAGACGCTTGACACGGACTGATAAGCAACATTGGGGGCTTGGGTCAAGTCGAGCAGGCTAAGCGTAGGAGATGCCGTTGCCGCATGGATGACCGCTGCCGCGCCGCCAATGCTCGCAGCTTGGGAATAGAACTTAGAATCGAGAACCGCCGTGTTCTGGGTCGTGCTCAAGGCGTTAGCATTGACGGCTTCCTGCAATCCAGCCGAGCCCGATACGATGGAATACGGAATCGGATGAGCATTGACCGTAGTAAAGGTCACCCTGCAGTTGCCAGGAGCCAAGACAACCGCCGACGGCGTCACGACCTCATCAATCGACGGGTTGTTCGGATCGACGATCTTCACCGGTACCGATGCTGTGAACGCCTGGAAATTCTTATTTGCGCCGGAGACCGCGCACGGGCTGAACGGGATGGCCGTGTTGGTTCCCGACGCCAGCGCAACGGTACCCTGAACGCTCCAATTGCTGTACTGCGATACGATCACCTGGTTAGCGACAGTCTGTGCCCTTGCAATTCCGGCAACCATCAGCGCCATGCTTGCGATGAGTGTAAAAATACGCTTCATTCTTTTCTCCCTGAATTTGTGTTTAGGTTGCCTTCCGTAAAACGATGTTTCTGCATCGTCCCCGTCGAAATCGAAATCAAACCACACCCCGCAGTGTTTTACTTTCATGCTGAATCCTTATCTGTGTCGTGGTAGGCGCCTTGCGGATCGCTGAGAGGCTTGCCCGTGTTGCGCTCGACTGCCACGTTGCGGTCGTCCCAGAAATCGCTAAACTTCATAGACTTCACGCAGGTAATTTCGAGGAGTTGCCCAATGTGGGTTTGGCACCATCCCTGAATCGCCAGCGTGACCTGCATCTTGAGGTCGGGGTTGTCCTGATCGACGCGCGCGGTAAAGATAGAAACGGAGTCACCAGCCTTGAGCCATCCCTTAACGCGGTCCACCATCGCTGGGATCGGCTCGCCGATGTAGTAGGGACTCCAGGCGCCCTTATTTTCGCCCTCTTTGGCAAGCGTCCCGTCAAGGTCTACGGCGTGCCAGCGCATTGGGCCGAGCATCTGCATCTTCACTTAATTGCCTCCCGCAGTCCTGCCGCTGAACAGCGGGCGCGTGAACAGGTTGACGTACTTGAGCGCGAACCACGCATCGGGCACCTTGCCATTGGTGAAGCGGCCGCGGAAGCGTTCGTTCTGGCCCCTCGCGCCACCGGAGTAGCCCTTCGAGTTTTCGGGGGTCAAGATGAACGGCGCGAGCTTGATCTCTCGGGTTTCCATCGGGCCTTGCCCGCCGACGCCAGGCGAAGTCACAAAGCTGCGCGCCACCATCACAGAGACATTCACGCGCCCGCTTCCCAGCGCATTGATGCTCAGGCCACCCAGCATCGAGACGGCCATGTTGCCCGCATCGCAAACGGTCTCGTACTGGCAATCGATGCCCTGGCCATTGTCGTTATAGACTCCCGGGCAGATAGCCTGTACCGTGCCGTCTGGCGATGAGGAGGCGATCAGAATCTGTGACTGGCGCTGTGAGCCGAACGGCGATGCATTCATAGGCAAGGTTCTTTCCATGCGCACGCCGCAGAAACCCGCGATGTCATCGACGCTCCACTTGCGCGCCGCGCCCATTGCGATCTCTTTGCCGACATACTGGCTAAAGTGGATTGGCCCCTCTAACCCTTCTTGATAGTTGAGCGTCAGGCACACATTCGGCACGGTGGACGTGCCCACCGGTAAGCCGATGCGTATCTCCTTGTTCTCCTCATCGACGCAGCACCATACCGTCTGCTCGGCGTCCCAATTGACCGTCGACCAGAAGCAGCCGGGAAGATTCGGAAGCTCCTTGGTAATTAGCTCAGGCTGTGGCGTTCCTGGGGTATAGAGATAGACGCCGCTGCGATGCACGAACAAGAGAAATTCGTTGGTTACGGCCACAGCGCGGGGTCCGCAGGGGCCGACACCCTCCCATCGCTGCTGTACGGACCACGTTGAGGGGTCAGTGGCCGTTGGGCTGATCGTGAAGCCTGAGCGTTCTTTAAGGCTGTACACAGTGCCAAGGTATTCACGAGCGCAAATGCATTTCTGACCGTTTCCGTTGGCGACTTGGATAGGGCTAGTGTCGACGTAGTAAGACTCTGAATCTGCCGCAAGGCTGATATAGTGTCCGCTTGCATATCCGTCTACGCCCGTCAGGATTACGCGATCAATCGAGGGCGAGTAATAGACATCGACGGCCGCCGGCGGCTGAATCACGCGCAGCCGATCCGTCATATCCGTCGAGGTCAGAGATTCGAGGTAGGTGTCCGTGAAGTTGAAGAAGGCGGTCGTAGTCGCGTTGTCATTGATGACGGTCGAGGTTTGCATCACGCCCGACGAAACTTGAGCCGCAGGGTTGTAGAAGAATGGCCCCACATTCGTGCCGTCACCGATCGAGAATCCAATGGTCCGGTTGATGATGTTCTCCGGCCCGATCGGGATATTCGCCATGTACAGCTCGAAGCCGGGAAGGTCTACGTCTACAGACGTGAATGCCGGGACAGTACCCGATAGGTTGCCATTTCGATTCGTGAAAGCAATGGAAGCGTATCGATATCCCTGGGCTCCGGTATCGTCGAGACTGGCTGTATCTGGCGCAATGCTTCCGGGCGGTCCCGATGTGTTGACGGTTGGGGGTGGAGGACCACCAGCCGTCGCCATAATAGTCGCTGTCGTATTCGGCTGAAAGCTGCCCACCAAGGCGTAGGCCGTTGTGGCAGGCGCCGGGTTACCAGTAGGTACGTCGGCCTCATAGAGATTGACTCCGGTAATGAGATATTGCGTCGACGGAATAGGAACCTGCACGGCATCGTCAAAGACCGTATTGACGACGACGCCAGCCAACGAGGGAAGGGTTTCTCCGCTCGCGTTTGTTGCCGTGGCGATCACATACACATCGCGCCCTGCCGGGAAAGACCCTGCCCCCGATACGCGCTCGACGGTCGGCGTAGGGGGTGGCTGCAAACCACCAGGCGTGATGCGGGCCGTGCAGGACTCTGGGGGGGCAGCGCCGCTCGCGGTGCTCCCGATCGTTACCGTTGCGCCGAATGCGGCCGCGCTTACAAGCTGATAGCTCTGTGTTGCCGGTGCCGCACTGCCTGTGGCTACATCCGTCTCGTAGACATTGAAACCGGTTGGGATATAGCTTGGCCCGAGGCCCTGGATCCAGCCCGGCAGACTAGCGAGCACAGGCAGGGTGAGCTGCACCGCGTCGTTAAGCACGGTGTTGACCAAGACGCCGGGACCAGAAGGAGTTGATTCGCCCTGAGCGTTGACATAGGTAATGAGTACATACACATCCTGTCCCGCAGGGAAGCTTCCTGCGCCCGAGTCGCGCGTCAAGGCAATCGAGTTCGGCGCCGGCAGGCGATTTGCGAGGACCGGCGTGTTCTCTGTCCAGATGGCCGTGCCGTCGTTTACGGTTCCACCTTCGGTCAATGGCCACATCGGCTCAGTCGCGCCGGTCGTGCCGGCCTGCGTGCATTGGTAGAGATGTCCATTGCCGCCAGGCGACGCGACTAGCGAAGGCTGGCAATAATTGTTCGCGATCACCGCCGTTGACGCCGTCCAATTGAAACCAAGAGGCATCTGCCCGTAAGGGTCGAGGTAGGGCGCGCCAGAACCAGGGATAGTATTCCCGGTCGTTGGATCGATGCTGAGTGCGTTCAGGCTATAGACCTCAAGCGGCGACACGGGCGTCTCGAGGTTGCTGAAGGCGATCAGGGCGCGGTTATAGCATTCCGTAATGATGGCGTGGCTGTTCGTCGGTTGCGCGACCAATGGGCCGGTAACGCGCTTCAGATGCCCCGACCCGATAGGCGTCTCGATCAGGAGATAGCCGTCCGTATCGAAAATCATCGGAACCTGAAACAGCGTCTCGCCCGGGTTTTCCGGCGTGTAGATGAGCGAGGCAATGCCGGAGATAGGGGCCTGGTTAGGCCCCTGCATGGCAGTCTGCAGCCCAAACCGCGTGGCCACCGTCGTAAGCTGAAATCTGCAGTTCTTGCAGACGGCAGCTACGCCGATAGGCAACACGGTAGGATCGTCATTGTCCACGAGGCCGCCAAATCGCGTGACCTCGTGCGGGAGAAAGCCGTCGAAGTTGATGAGTTACTCCGCCGCCAGAAATCCGATCAGCACTTGGCCATAGTTGGAACCATTCGCTGGGAATACGCCCGAATAGGCAACGGCGCCAAGTTCCGTAGGCGGAGCGCCACCAGCCCAGAACCGAATACCATACTCGCCGGCGACGCCAGTACCGCCAATCTCCAACTCGGGCACGTATCCATCCGTGGTTGAGCCCAGCACCATCGGCGGTACAAACGGAGTCGTCGAGGTGGGAACCTGCGGGTCTTCCAGCCCGTTCGGGTTGAGGGCGGTGTTGAGGTCAATCACCTCGGCATTGTCTTGTGCGTAGCTTCCGCTGAAGGTGACCTCATAGACCCGCAGGAATGGCGTCCTTCCCGACCCGCGAGAATAGCCCAGAAATGAAACTTGATTTGCCATGTTCTCTCCTTGAAATTGAACTTACTGCGTGGCGTTCGACACGTTGCTCCGCCATGCGCCGGTTTGCGTCTGGCGGCCGATGCGCCGTACCTGCCCCTGCTCCATGCGGACAAGCTGCTCCATGATCTCGTCCATGCCTTCCGTCGCGGCCGCCGTGTAGGCCGTCGTCCAGCCGGGGTTACCGCGCACGGTAGCGATCAGCGCAGCCGTGCCGTAGGCGACGACATAGCCGATGCGTGGATGAGACAACAGCACGTCGTCATCGGCGCTCAGCGGGGGAAAGCCAAACTCACCACGGATCCGTAAGTCGACAGCGATCGAGCTCGGTGTGAGCCAAATCACATTTGTGCGGTACTCCCACCCGGCCATGCCCTGTTGAGGCTGCAGGTCAGGCAGAACGCCATAGTTGGTGACAAGCTGGTAGTAGCTGGGATCGGTCCCGGCTACTTTCCAATCGATGCGCAGGGGCTGTGCCGCGAGGTGGGCGATAGGGCCGCCCGGCGCCTGGAAAACCGACATGTTTGGAGTGCCGGGGGTGATCCCGGGAACCTCGACGACATTGATGTCAAATGAGCTTTGCGTCGAGGTAAGCTGCGAGTTGGCGTCCGAGTAAACTTCATTGATGAGCGGCACGATGAAGTCATCCGTCAGATACGATCCCTGCGGATCATCGAGCAAGTTCCGTACGCGCGCCTTTACCTGTCCCATGGTCCAGCTCATCAGGCGCCCGCTCTGCCCTTCGCTTTATCGCGTTCGGTCTTGATCTGGTTGACTATCTTCCACTCCTCAGCGGTTAAGCGATCCATCTCCACTGCTCCATATGAAATGCGGGCATTTTTATATGCCGCGACTACATCGAAGACATGACCGCAGTTAGCACATAGAGTGGCGCCATTCTTTGGCTGAGAAGCGCAGCTTGGGCATGGATCCGGTTGCTTAGAGTGAAGCTGATGCGCTTGTAAAACCCAACGTGGGAGCTCGGGGATTAGGCCGTCGGCCAGAGCTAAACGCGCCATATCGCGGTGCGTGTCGTTGACGTTCATCCGCTGCGAGTCATTTTCATACCACGAGTTCGCCGATTGCAGCCGGCGAAGGATCGAAGCATTGCGCTTTTCTTTCACGGATGCGAGCGTCTCGTGAAAGTCGCGCTCATATACCTCTACGTAGAATTCGCCGAGCTCGTTGTATGCAACTTCTGGAACGCGGATGGATGCGCCCCTTTTAAAGGACGCTGGATTCTGGTCCCCTATATAGCAGAGAACACCCCCGAATCCACCTTCCTGCTGGACAAACTCGCGAATATATTCTGCAGCCAGGACCACCGGAATCGCAGGAACGGGCTCCATCTGCATCATGTTCTGTGCGTCGCAACCCAGATCCTTGTGTCCCCAACGTGTCGCCTTGATAACGTGAACAGAGTAGGGCTTTCCAGGCGGACAAGCCGGAACCTCATCAGGAAAGTAAACGCCGCCATTGATCTTTAGCGGAAAGGGATTCAGGTTGAGGATGGTGACTGGCCTATCCGCTTCCGTCTGCTTCAGCAGTCGCTGCATTTCCCCGAACCGTTTGGCCGTCCAACGCTGGCCAGGATCACGAAATTTGCCTGGATCCTGGCCAAGCAGCGCTTCTGCGTTTGCGCGCTGCATTTCTGGCGTAATAATGACTGTGGCCATGTTGTGGCTCCTTTTCAAAGGTGGAGATCAAAGATTGTGAATTGGTTTTAGCCTAGGCACTGAGCTTCAGCTCACAAAGTTCCTATATGTTCATTGCCGTTGCCCGTCCTTGCTGCCAGACCTTGTCTCCAACGGCTCGCCGCAAGGGAGCCACTCTTCATTGGGCTGAGATGGTCATCCATCATGGCCGCATACTCTTCTTTACGCTTCCGTTCCGCTAGTTCCTCTTCATACTGGTAGCGCAGAAGGTACTCTTGCGCACGCGACTCCGGAGTGCCTCTCCGGTTATTGATCCCGCTCGAATAGCTGGAGATCAACTTCTGCAGTACATCCGTTGAGGGAATCTTCGCCCACGGTCCATAGATCATCTCGTAGTCTCCGCGCTCTGGGTACGGTCCCAGCATCGATGTGAAGCCGTCGATGGCCTTGTACGAATACCATTCGTCTTGAGTACCGTATGACGACGCGGGAAACCACTTCTCCAGAATCCAACCGTCGGCGTGCGGGTACTTTCGCACCTCGCGCATCTCGGTCACAACACGGATCGGCCTGTTGTCGTAGCGCTCAAAGTTGCAGCCAGGCATATTCGGTGTTGGCTCAAAACGCATGCCACCCTTTTCTGCCGTCGTCAGACCATCGGCCCAGTCGCGATAGACGCCGGCTTCCTTCACCAGGCGGTCAGACCCAACCAGCAGCCGCCACTGAGGTTGTTCAAACGGGCTTTTGCCGCCGTACCTTGTAAGAAACTCTTGAATGCCCCTCGGTACTATGTGGCTCATGATCCTCCGTGTGTAAAGAGCTCCATCGCTCCCGCGTATTGGTATGGCTGGCGCACTTTGAGGAATTGAGCTCAGGTCAACCATTCATCGCGGCACGCATTCTAAAGCCATTGCACTAATGCGCTGAAGTTGATCAAAAGTTAGGGCCCCAAAATGGTTATCTTGGGGCCTTAACTCCATCACCGAGTGTTTGAGAATACAACTAGCCGGAGCAGCTTCGTTCCAGGTTGATCTAGTTGTAGACAGGGACCTTCAGGCCAGTCACAGACGAGATTGCCTGTGGGTTATCGACAGCGTACTGACGGCAATCTACGTAGTAGCAGCCTTCGTTCGCTGTGGGGTTGCCGGAGGACGGATCGTAGATCTGAAATACCCACTGCCCACTTCGGTTCTTGAACCAGAACGGCGCCTTGCCCCAGACGACTTTCAGCCAGGAACCAAACTCCATGAAGTCGATGCGGCTATTGTCGGCGTGAATGTTGCGTACCACTTCACGGCCGGCAATCTTAAAGCTGTCGACATTGCCGGTAAGCATATCTGGAGCCTTCGTGAAATCGCCGTTCGGGCTGGCGTATTCCTGTTTCGCGAAGCCCATCTCCTCGTAAGCCTGGATTTGTGACGGGTGGGCATGCCATACCTGTGTCTTGAGGGCGCTGGAACCCAGTGACTGCTCGACGCGGGAAAGAGCGGCGCGCAGCATCGGAAGAGATAGAGGAGCTCCGCCCGCGGCCACTCCGTTCGCCACGACATAGTTCTGCGTCCGAGCGATACCAAGGTATGTTCCGGTTGTTGACGTATTGTGGAAGTATGGAATCCCATACAGGAAGACCGGAGTCGTAGCAGCCACGCCAGCCACCATAATGAAGTCGCTTGCGACGGTGCCCGAAGGAACCGTATCAACGGTAATCGACTGGATTCCACCGAGCTTATTGTTGACGTTGGTTACATAACAGGTGCCCCGGAGAGTGTATGTGTTCGACATCACCTGTACCTGCTGACCCTGCGAGATAAGCCGCGCGCCCCATGGGCTAGAGGCGAGTACGATGGGGTTCGCTCCGCCTCCGGCGTAAGATGCATCCACTTGGGCAATCTGGCCGTCGCCCGCTTGCTGCAAAAACTGGTCTCGGTTCTTTGCCATCTGAACCGCGACATCGGCCAGTGTTTTGGTTACAGGATTTTCCGAGACAACCTTCGGTCCACCCTCGCCGACGATGTCTACCAGGCGCGAATACTCGACTGGGATGACATAGGCCAGCGGGGTTACGGTCCCTTGAACCCACTGCGAGAAGTTGCCGGCCGGCAGAATACCGCCATCCAGATTGAACATGGCGACGTTGCCGGGAAATGCGGTCTGAAAACGCAGGCGAAAGCTGCGCAGGGAGACCGGAGTGATGGAGCCACGCTCGGAGATGCGCGAATCGAGCTTGGCCTCCTTTTCAATGAGCAGCTTGATGACTTCGTTCAGTGCCTCAAGTTGCAATTCTTGTGTAGTGCTTGCTGCACCGGGAAAATTAGCCATGGAAAACTCAATCCTCTTCTAGTGGTTAGCCCTAGTGAAGCGCGCTGAGGCACGCATTAGGGGCGTCTGCTTTACCTTTCACCTGGATTGCATCAATTGAAGAACTCTGGGAATGATTTCGTCCTTTGCGACTCTATCGAATGGCCTGCCGGGGTTGGCTTTTTGCCATTCCGCCTGAGCGTGTTCAAAGGCGCTGTGTGCGCTCAGCGCAGTCCCTGTTCCGGCAGGCCCTGTTGAGCCCTTCGGTTCGGTTTTCTTCGTTGTGTCAATCTGGGCGTCTACTTTAGCGCGCCTCGCTGCGGCCGAGGTGGTGATTTGTACACCGGCCTCGCGCAACTCCTCTCGCGCTACGTCTGGGAGATACTGCTGAACGGCGCGGTCGATCGCCACCAACCGTCGCTGGCGCGACCCGTCGCCGAGGGGAAGCCTCTGCAGCTCCTGCATCTGTCCCTGCAATGATGGATTCGCTTGGATCTTGCGAAGCAATTTCACGCCAATAGCCTTGGGAAGAATGTTCTTGAGGTAAGGACTGACTACTGCGCCTTGCTTCTCAACGTTGGCAATAATCCTGGCGATGCCATCGTTGATCCGCTTTTGCGCTTCCTGCTGTAGTCCAGCTTCAAAACTTCTTCGCCCTTCTACCTGCTCGTTATGCTTACGCTGGTTCAGCTCGTGCTCCCTTCGGTCCAATTCCTCCTGTTTGCGTTGCAGCGACTCTGGCAGTGCCTCTTTCGCCGGGGAAGTTGCGGCGGTTTCTTCCCTGAGGACATCCAGCGCTGCTTTGACAGATTGGTCCCGATCTCGCTCTTCCTCTGAGCGGTAATTATTAGACTTGAGGCGTGCTTCAATTTCGGCGTTTCTGTGCTCAAGGTCCAAACCAACGATGTTGTCGACAAATCCGTAGAAGTCATCGCCGATCCGTGGATCGCCGTTCTCGAGGAGCACATCGCCGTTGACGTCTCGCTCATAAGAAAGCTCTGCAATCTTTGCCAGAGTCTTCACGGTTCCTTCACGGGTTGCTGACCCCATAAACGTGTTCTGCACGTCAAACCATGTTGCGGAATGAGTCTGTGCAGCTCGCGCCGAATCAAGATCTGGGAAAAGCTCGCGGTACGGCTTCAGCTCTGCCGCCTCACGGGCAGTTTTGTAGAGTTGACCTTTCAGTGCTGGATCGGCCTCGAGCAACTTGCCGAACTCGGCATTATCTTTGACCATCTGGCTCAGAACTTCGGGCGTGACAATCGCCTCGGGTTCTAGCTGGAAATCTTCCTCCTGTTCTCCATCTTCCGGTATCTCCGGCTTCGCAGTTTCCTCTGCTGCCGGTGCCACTTCCGTTGTCGGTTCGACGGCCTCCGCGGGAGCAGCTGGAGTGTCGGCTACCGCCGGCGTATCGGTGTCCTCGGCTGGAATGGCGCCCAGCTTTTCTTTCAGCAGCTCACGCGCATAATCCTCGCGAATGGGGTACTTCGACGGATCGACGCTTGATTGTGGGGTTGGTGACTCAAAGCTTGCCGATGCGGGCGCTGATGGTGCGCTCGAACTTGCCGGAGCAGACGCTGGGGCGCTCGCGGGAGCAGAGGAGGCTGCCGCCGGAGCGGAGGGGACAATTGTTTCGGTTGCCATGTTGGGGACTCTTTCTGGATCTCAGGCGCTCCCGGCGCTCAGGAAACTCGGAAGTTGTGTTACACCATTGCGACGAACGGTAAGACTTCGCTCCCCGTCAACGGATGGGGGAAGGTTATGTCCACCTTCGGTGGTTTCCCGTTGCTACCCTTTGGACATCTCGGGCATACTGTCTCGATCACAAGCCGATCTCGCATCGCCTCGTATGTCAGCGACATCAACTTCCGGTTGCACTTCGGACAACGGATGTCCATCACTTGCCTGAGTCGATCTTCTCGATCTGCGCGGCAAGGTTCATAATTTCTGAATTGGCTGCAACTTGTGCCTGTAGGCTGACACCCGGCGGCAACGCGGGCTGGCTACCGATCATGAGTTGGTTCTGGACTGCTTGTCCGGCATCCTTTAGGAGAGAAAGTCTCAAGTCTTGTGCTACTGGATCCGGCGCGCGCGGCCGCGATGGCATAGGCATACCTGCCTGGGCGATCGTGAGCTTTTGCGCGGACTGCTCGGACTGCTGTTGCGTCTCCATCGCGACGGCTGCAGTCAAATAAGCCAGCACGTTCGCGAAGCCTGCCGGGTTGTCATCTGCGATATCACAATTCTCTTGGCAGTATTGTCTGACGACCTGTTTTAGCACGGTAAAGTCGTCGATGTCCTTGTCAGGCATGATCGAGGGCTGCATCTGGCCCGTCGGCTGCCCGGTTTGCGGGTCGGTTGTAGGAATCGGTTGCGACTGAATCAACTTGTCGATATTCTGCAGGACCTTCGAGCGCATCGCCGCCCCAGGGACAGTCATTCCAGGCACGCCGAGTGCCGTTGCTGCCTGCTCCTGGTTCGATGGATCGTCAAAGATCGCCTGTGCCACGGGATTCCGTGCGGCTGCTTCCATCAAGTCCATCCAACGTTGCCGCAACTCCGCCGCCGTGATCGGGAACCCCTGATCCGTATCCGGGTAGGCGTGCACATTACCCGCAAGGTCATCAAGGCGAACATAATGATTGCGGAACTCTGAACCACGCTCTGCGAGAACCTCTTTTATGTCGCCTGTCAGATTGTCCTTGGCACATCGCACCGCCAGTTCATCTGCCGCGGCATGTTCCTCGCGCAGGTTGTCCCAATAAATGTTGAGCTTGCCCATGGCGGAAGTTAGCTGTTGCTGCTGGCCCCCAAAAGTCTCTACATGTGGATCGCCCGATCCGCCATACACCTGCGGAGGAACACCGGCAAACATCTGTGCGTTGAATGCCAACTTATCGAGGTAGTTAAAGGCCTCTTCGTGCATCGCAAATTGAAACTGAAACAGCGCATCCTGTATGCGCATCGACCCAGCCGCGCCGGTTCGCTTGAGCTTAATCAGATTCAGTACGCCGGGAAGTAGCGGTTTGCCCTGCATGGCCTTGCTGTCAATCAGGTCCGCATTGGCCAGGGTCACTCCCGAGGAGCACCGGTCCATGAACTCATGCAAGATGTTCGCCATGTCGTTATACCGCTTCTGAAACGGAACAACGATATCCCCAATCGACGGCGGATAGAGTCCAAAGCCCTCATGGGTGCCGGCCACGGTCCACTCGTCGACCAGTTTGGCCTCACGTGCCGAGAGGAACGTATCGCCAACGTTGACGAGTAACAGGCCGCTCGGAAAGGCTCGCCGCATCTTGTCGCCGAATTCTTGATCGTCCTCAAGATCGAAGGCCCACGGCTGAATCCACGTACGCGACAGAGTTGGCCGCTGGTCCTGCAGGATGCTCGAATACGTATTGCTCTGCGAATAGACCTGCTGTCGCGCGATCCGGTCGATGCTGCCATTTGACGATAAGGTGCTCGTCGCGCTTGCTGCAATCTCGCTGTACATCTCTGGGTACGCCGCACGGAGCGCTCCGAGATGAACCTCGACTTCGAGGTTCAAAATGGGCGTCTGACGCAGGTTATCCGCCGCCGGGTCAACGTCCACCTCCAGGGGGCAATAGACGTTTTGTGCCACCATCCCATTTGGGAGCTCCTCCTCGCCTACCTTCCGGACTGTGAGCCCGAACTCAGCAGGGAAAAATGACTCATCTCCAAGCCTGCTTCCGCAGTTCTGGCACTCCTTGTTTCCCATCACGCTCGGATCATTGTCAGCGCCACAGCTGAAGCAGTGCATCCTTTCGGGCGTAATTTGTGTCTGCGTCTCTTTAAGAATGGGCTCATGGGATGTGCCGGCCCGATCCGCATCGACTACATAACGCGTGTGCCGGAAAACGGCGCCCGTGGTGTAAAGATAGAGAAGCTGCTGCTTCAGCAGCGACTGCTCTTTGTTCTGCCTCTCAACAATATCGATAAGCGTCTGTGCGGCCTTCGCGGTTGTGACGTCCGTCAAGTGCTCGGCGTTTTCCGGCAACCAGCGCGATTTCGGTACCTGCGGAGCCAGTGCGGCGACAAAGCCCGTCGCTAACATCTGATAGAAGTTATTGCAATACTGGTAGAGGTCTTTATCGTCCGTGTTCGGCTCATTCTGGTTTGCGCCCACCGAGTTCATCCACCCGGCGGCGTCGAAGAATTGCGCTTGGCCAGGCCCGAACGATATGAACTGGTTCCCCTTGAAGAACTCGAGGTTCAACAAGCACCGCTGCATCAGAATCATGCGGTCCTGGGACCACTGGTCCTTATATCGGCGCACGAGGGCGATCAGCCGGCCCTGCTCCTCTTCCGTGAGGTTCGCATTGTTCTGCGGCTCCGACGATGTTCCCTGCATGGGATCGGAGGGGTTGTTCTCCTGGCCCTGCTGCGCTTGGGGTATCGCGGTCGCGGAAGTCTGTGTGATGTCAATGCCTGGATTAGTTGCCATTCACCCTCTTACCCGCTGCTTCCGCTTCATCGAGAGCCGCATTGACTTTTTCCTGGGCCGCAGGTACCCATGCCACCTTTGGCCCAACGTTTCGCTTGCTGTAATCGCGGTATGCCTTGCGGGTAAGTTCGTCCGCTAGCCTTGCCGGACGGCGACGAAAGCGCATCAGCTCCGCGATGGCCTCGCCCTCGAGGTCAACCAGTTCTGGCGTCTCTGCATCGCCAGCCCCCTCTTCGGGGGTCGTTACACGGAAGATGGGCCCACCCAGCCCGAGCGTCGCCAGGCGGTCAAGGAGGAGCCTGCGCTCATCCTTCAACTCGCCAAGCTGCGTCGACAGTAGAACGACAATCGCGTTGTGCGATCTTAGGGAGATCCAGGGTAGTTTCACTAGGGGCCCGCCGTCTGAATCGCTGCGATCTGCCCGGATGACAATACGTCCGAGAAGATTTGTAGGTTGCTCATAGATCCAACATAGGGATCTGTACCGTCGGCCCTACTTCCAACTTGAATCGGAATGCCGCTAGCTGTAGAGGTTGTGAGTGTATCTGTAGTGATAGTTACAGGGTCAGCTTCTCCATTTGTATAAAACGTCACTCCTGCCGCATGCTGAGACCCGTCGTAAGTTATGATAAGATTTGTACTAGCGTTAGGGACTATTGCTACTTGACCGTTAATATTTATGTAATCGGACGGGAAATTACCTATGAGATACAACAACGGTCTACCAAGAGGGTCCGTACCAAATTCCCATCCTTGATAATTTGATGCCGTTACGAGCGTACTTACAAACGTCATGGTCGGAAGAGAGTTTGGTGTATTTATCCAAACACTGACCGAGAAAGGCTTCGTACCGTCAAAATTCGTGATCGCCGTCTGTGCCGCAACCGCTGTTGAGGTTGAACCATTGAAGGCGGGCGATGTTATGCCGGTTCCCGTGCCCCATGTGATGTTCGAGGCCGTAATCGTGTTGGCGTTGGGCGTGGCGTCTGCAAACGTTGTACCGGAGCCGTCGTGCATCAGCCACTGCTCGGGGAGGCCCAACGGTGCAGATCCGCTGCCCGGAACGCCCCCGCATCCAGTTTTGGGTTTCTGTGCAACCGGGCCGGGAACCCCCCCACATCCAACCTGCTGCCCGAGAACCGCAAGCGGGCAACAGAGCGAGGCGGCCAGGACCAAGGCAGATAACTTAGTCAAACTCTGTCACCCGCACAGCAGTAGCCGTCGTGCTCGCCGAACGCAAATTCGCCAGAAGCGTTGCTGCCAGGCTATACCCCCCGGAAGCATCTGCACCGCGGCCGATAATCCGGCCGTAGCCGTGGTTCTGCGGAATGGGGTCGCCCAGGATGATTGGCTCGGTTTGTGGCGCCACTTGATAGACCGTCGTGAAATTGGGCGTCTCGCCATCGTCAAATTGATAGGCGAGGCCTTGGCCGACGCCAGCGTTGGCGGAATAGTCCTCGATGATTTCAACGCGCCGGGTTGGTTGCGTGGCGTAAACCGCCGTCCATGCCCCGCCGCTACCGCTGATGTCAATGAGTCGTGTGCGCATTTACCTTTTCCTCAATTTCATCAAGGTCTCCGCTAGGCGAGCCTTCTTGCCGAGCGTGCCTGGGGCGTCGTCCTTCTCTTCGGCATACTCGGCAGTCGTCTTGCCCTCATGTTTTGCCGCGGCGCTAAAGCTTCCGGGCTTCTTGATTGCTTTCTTGATCCAGTTTTTCGCGGCCATCAGATCACGCTTTCCTGTTGCAAGGTGTTGTCGAGGGCAACCAGGATGCCCCAGTCTTTCCTTAAAAGGTCTACTTCTTCCACGAAGATCGCTTGGTCCGTCTCGCCCTGGAGCATCAAGAGGTCGCGCCCAACCGCAAGCAATTCGGGCTGCTCATATCGCGAGATCGGCTCCACCGCGTAGTTCGGAAACGCCTGCGTGATCGTGTAAGCCCACGACTTCGCGCTTTCGATCACGTCGGGGGCCACGGGAGCCTTGACCGCAACGCGCATGGAGCAGCCGGTAAGCACTAACAGGTAGACGAAAAGGAACACGCGGTGAGTCATAGGTTCGCCTGTGCCAAAAAGCATTTTGCCGCCACGGATGGGTCACACCATACCTGCTCCGGCGTCGCCATGATCGGGCCCGATGTGACAATAGGGTAGGGCGTAGCGCGTGTCATCAGTTGCTGTAGCCCGGAGCAGTAAAGCTCTTTCTTGGGGTTGTCGATCGGGAAAAACCGTAATAGCTTATGTGCTGCAAAGGTCACTTCGCTCTGCCAGTCGTAAGTGTCATCGAGGACAGCGAAGCCGGCATTGAGTTCGGCGGCAATTTGGTCCGGCTTGAGCTTTGGCCGGGATGTCAGCACAAGATCCCCGCTGTACCCCGGGACATAATCGCTCAACAGGCCCACATGGACACCCTTGTCGATGGTGGCTTCGAGGGTGAGCCAGGGAGAAAAAACCCAGGGCCTCCACGCCATCAAGACGTGCGAGAATGGCGAGTTCGTCTCCTTCTCGATGGGTTCCGAAATTCCATCGGCTCCCGAGCAAAAGACAAGATCGCCTTGTTGCACTGCGACGAGAAACGCGGTTGCGTCAACCTTCGGAATCGAGGATGAGGCTATGCTTGCGATGTGTTCGGCCATTTGTCCCCCACTTTGGTCGTACTCCAAACATCCCAATTCACGTAGATTTCTTCTTTGACCCCAGTGCCGCGCTTGTCGAGGCCCTTAACTGTCACAGACCAAGCCTCGAAATCCTGCGCCTGACCCACCTGGACCAAGCGTTCATTCCTTCCGCTTCCGATCGCGGCAACGGCGGGACCTTGCGGCTGCGGTAGATAGTGGTTGGTCGCAACAACTACTCCGCTCACGACCTTATCGGCCCCGAAAAAAGAGAGAACCCTTGACCAGAGAGACATTAGCTTGCCGGCGCTACCGGAGCTGCGGTGATTTTGTTGATATTCCCGAGAGCAGTAGCTCCGAGGACGACGGTCTCGACATCGGCCTGGGCATTGCTCAAGCTAGCCTGCGCCAAAAAGAGGGCGATTTCAGGCCCCCACAGGGCTACGATCTTGGCAACCTTCTCCGCGTAGGGAACAGCAGTCTCCCCGATTGCTGGCTCTTGGCCTTCAATCGCCGCAAGACCCTTCTGGGCAAGTGACACCGCTGCCATATATGGCGTGTAGATTTGCGCCGGCAGAACCTGTTGTAGAAACGGCTGTTCTGCCACGCTCAGGTTCACGGCCGCGTTGAGCGTGCCCTGGAAAATCTTGGCAATATCTGTGAAGACGGTCTCAAGCGTGTTCTTTTTGACTACGGGTGCGGTGCTCATAATCTTGCCTCCTGTTACGATTTTGGGGAGTCGACAACCGTCGCGCTCGGCGCGTTGGCGATCGTGCTCTCGTGTGATTGCTTGACTCCGTTGGTAAATGCCATCGTGCCGGCTCCGATAATGCCGGAGCCTATGTCATCCACAATCCCGAAGTGCTTGCACAGCAGCACCATTCCACATCCCGCGAGAATCAGCAGGAAGGCCCATGTCTGGTCTGTTATGTCAACCGGCTTGTTCATCTATGCCTCCGCCCTGGCCAGCCATCCGGCGCGATACTCTTCAAGGCTTGGGTTGGCCGCGATCAAATTGTTGTAGTGCTGCACCGCTTCATTCTTCAGGAGTCCCAGCACGGCTTCGGGGTCGCTCACGTCCAATGCATGGAGCGTCAACGGTCCAATGCGCCCATCGCCGCTGACGTGCAGCGCATCTTGCAGCATCTTGGCTACGGTAACTACGCCACAGTTCACGCCGAGCGAGAGTAGCTTGTTTGCTACGTCTTGGTTCTGGATATCTGCGATGCATAACGGTTCGGTATACTCTTTGGTGTAGATCGACTCCGCGATCTTCAGTGCGGCCACCGAGCCCATCGAGCCGTAAAATAGGCAGTTACTCAAATCCTGGTGATACTGCTGATCGATGCCGAATCGCGTCAGCCACGTATTTCCGTCAGCGTCCCTGCGACTCGTGATGACTCCTGCTAGGGTTGAGTCTTCAAACCGGAGAATGTAGTCGATGGCCTGCTTTACGTTTGCCATCAGTGAACCTGTGGCTGCCCCGATACGCGCGCCGCAGCATTGTAGCCATCCTTCCATTCGTTGAGCCGGCCGAGCTGCACTTCATGGTCCGTCAGTGTCTCGCCGTACGCCTTCAGCGTCTCATCGTGCCAATTGATGCGCTTGTCGGCTTCGCCAAGCTTCTCCGTGAGGCGTCCCGACGTGAATGCCACGCCAATAATTGTGGCAAAGACCCCAAGCAGAGAGCAGACTGCAGCCACCTCGGCCCAATTGAACGTAATCTGTGTCCCCATCAGTAGGCACTCAACGCCGCGCGCTTTACGGTGCCCGAAGCCGTGCAGATGTATAGATAACTTGCGTCCGATCCAAGGAACGCACCGGGGGTGCAAGCTGCGTTGTCCTCCGGAGTGTTGACGGGCAGGGTCAAGCTCGTCCAAACCGGCGTAAAGACTAAGTACGCCATCTCCACGGTCGTATCGAGAGTGGAGTTGTGAAGAACTAGCTGCAAATCGCATGTCGCGGCATTGGTGAAATCTACCAGGGCCGACCCCTGCACCCAGGAGGTCGTAATCGAGGGGTTCAGGATAAGAAGCGACCCGCCGCCCGAGCATGCGCCAGAGCCGCCATTCACGGCGTCGAGTTCAAAGAAGAACGAGGTTGCGACGGTGCCCTTGAAGGCATAGTGCACAATGTACTTGCCAGGGACAATCTTCTGATCCGGCCCGATGACAACACGGCTGTTGCTGTTGAACTCGTCCGACGCGCAGCCCTGGCCCGGAGATGTGGTACACGCCGAATAGCTGTGACTTACCGGCGCGGTATCGTCGAATGTCCAGTCTCCCAGGGGGAGTTGATCCGGGTACAGGACTGCGGAATTGCCACTGACGTATTCCGGCCCGGCCAGATCATTTCCAGTGGCGAACATCTCGGCCGTTTGGCCCGTAACCGGTGCGAGGTTGTTGCCCGAGGCAACGGCTCCGAATGGGCCAGCGTTTCCATCGGTGCGACCCGACATTGACCCATTGGGCCCGTAGTTGAGCAGCGACCCTTCCCCGTATATGTTACTAACGCCACCCAGCGACGCATTCGGCACAAAGCGCATCGTCGTCGCTGCGCCATAGTTGATGATCGGCGTCGTGCCAAGGCCGACAATCTGATTCCCGGAGAAGTTGTTGCCGGAGCCTTCGATGAAGGCCGATGCTCCGCCCATCGAAAACCCGCCACCATAGGAGCATTGACCACAGTTGAGTTCGAACGTCGGCTGCAGTCCGGACTGCGATCCTGTCTCGGCCTCTATGTACCAATTGTCGGAATGGACGTTCGTGTTGTCGCTGCTGCCCCCGCCGCCCTTGTCATCGTATGTCCCGCTCTCGGTCCAGCCCGCACCGCAGCCAACTACGCCGAGAGCTTGTCCAGGCCAAGAGGTTCCAGTCTCGCCGCCATTTTGGCAGAAGGTGAGAAAGTCTTCCTTGGTATCATTCTGCGCTTCGATAAATTCGGTATCGTAGCCGGCCGACTGGATGGTGATGTTCTTCCAGTTTGATCCGTTGGCCGTGGGATAATCTGCTCCGAACATGCCGTAGGCGTTGATTGAAGGTGTGCCCTCGAAAATGCCGAATTGTGGATCGAGTATTCGGATGTTGGAAAACTTGCTCTTGAATGTCGATGTGGTGATGTACATTCCAGCGGTCGCGTTACCCTGCTGGAATGCATTTGGCCCACCCTCTACCCCGCCACCGCTGCCGGCAAAATAGTCCGGTAGCGTCATGACGATGTCGTGCATGTCCGAATAGGACAGGGCAGCGTTTGCGACCCAATCAACACCGTTGTAGACAGGCTGTGACCATATCGCATTGCCGATGTTCCATGCCGGGAAGTAGACGGCATTCGCGGGCATGACCCCTGCGTTGAGGGACGGTGTAACTGGCCACGGCCAGGTGGGCTGGAACGGGTTAAGGGGCACGATCGTTGCGCCGGTAGCGTGGGACGCTGCCGTAGTGCCGTTTTGCGCGCCCGCGGTGATCTGAATCCAATAGGTTCCGCTCGTACTTGCGGGGTAAGAGCTGTCGCTGAAGTAAGAGAACTGCTCTCCGTCGATCTGCACCAGCCCGTAAGGAGCAACGTTCGATCCGGTGCCCTGTGGGTTCGGGGTTGCCGGCGGGTTGATGTTATTCGCCAGCCGCAAATAGAACGGGTAGGTGCGACCGGTGGCTGGGATGCCGTTCGCATAGCTTCCACTCGCGTTCGACTGAGTGATCGTTTGGACGTTGGTACCGGCAAACCACTCACTTTGGATGGATGTGTATCCCGATGTATTGGGGAGCGCCGCGGCCATGGTCAACGGATTTGAGCCGCCCGCGCATCCAGAGCCCGTGAGCGATGCCACCGTGCTTGTGAATATGCTCGCGAAATAGGGAAAGATGATCGTTTGCCCGACGGGCGGCTCAGTCTCGCTGCTGGGGATACAAATTAGCGCGGAGTTCTGCGTGGTTACTGCCACGCCGTTGGTGGCGCCAGTGTTATTTGCGCCCGGTCCTTGAATCCAGCCGGGACCCAGCGGATCGTTTGCCCAAACCGTGAAGATGCCCTCGGGGCGATACGTCGCCGCGTGTTGGGTCACGGTGCCCGACGGATTTACATCCTGCCAGGGCTGCGAAGCGTTGATCCTGGGATCGATCTCCCACCGCATATCATGAATTTGCATACCTGCGGCCATGCCCTGAAAGCCGCCTTGCGTTGGGTCCATGCCAGCGAATACATCGTCGCCAGCTAAACCGGTCACCATGGACCTGCTGCTGCTTTGCCCATGGAAACTCTGCCCATACACTGCAATCGTGTCTGACCAGCAATTGCCAACCGGGAACGCGATCGGGCGGTGATATGTGAAGTTTCCAAAGGCGGAAGCAACGGCCGCATCATCGCGGTGGCCGATTTGTACAGAGTATTGTGACACCGTGAAGGGCGATGGCGTCGAGAGCGTAAGGGAATCGGTGCCTACATCGACAGCGGTAACGGTGGCATCGAAGCGGGTCGGCTCTCCAGAAACCTCAGAGACCATCTCGATATTCTTGCCCACGTCCGCCGCGGAGACGGAGTAGCCAGAGGTAAAGGTAAGTGTTGGTGAACCCTGTGTGACCGACCCGAAACCTCCCTGCAAATCGCATTGGGCACCAGACTCTTTTACGTTCCAGTCAGTGACCGGATAGGTTTCGCGCAGATCCTGAACGGCGTCAAAATTAGAATTACCAAACGGGGTTGTACCGTCCCCGTTTTGAATGGCCACGGTACTATTTGACAATCGCGAAAACAGCGTATTAAGCTGCGTTGTGCT
The DNA here is from genome assembly GCA_963746665.1 of uncultured Acidobacteriaceae bacterium. GTDB lineage: Bacteria > Acidobacteriota > Terriglobia > Terriglobales > Acidobacteriaceae > PALSA-350. The sequence continues at coordinate 670,493 of CAVVBW010000006.1, forward strand.
CAGACCGGTCGGCACTGTGTACCTATTCGCCAGTGCGCCTACCGTCGTAGTTGAACCAGCATTCGGATAAGTCGGATCTTGATATTGCGTGCCAGCGCCTACTGCGCCGGTCCCCGCTCCGCCTGCCGCGGCGACCGTGATCGTGCTGCCCGTCGTCGAGACTGTGATATTGCTGCCCGCCGCAATCGTGGTCGCATCTTTGACGCCATTGACTGACGGGACGCCACTTACAGCGCCGATCTGTATAGTCTGCCCCGACGGCGTGATGGTTATATTTGAACCAGGAGTCAGCACCAACCCACCTGAGATATTATTTAGTTCGGTTACACATCCGCTTGAGCAACCTGCACCTGGCTCAGTGATTGCGTAGTTAGACCCGTTCCATGCATACCAAGTGAAGGGTGTTGTCGTGACATCCACAAGCCCGAGCGAAGTTGTGCCCGTTACCGATGCGATGATCGATGGGGAGCCACCCAATGCATACCAATCTGCCGATAAAATAATCGTATTTGCAATGCCCTTGCTATTCGCATTGATGGCCTCTTGCAATCCGGCGGTGCCAGAGGTCAAATAGAAGGGGGGCAGGTGATCGTTGTGTACCGCAAGCTGCACGGAGCAGGCGCTGATATTTACCAGGCCGGCAACAACGACCTCATTCAGTGATGGATTCCCAGGCTCGATTACCCGCACAGGTACACCTTGTGTAAATGCGTTGAAGTTTTTGCCTCCGCCCGATACCTGGCAATTGGACGGTGAAAAGAAAAACGAGTTTTCCGCCGTTCCTGTCAGGCTAAACTGGCCGTATTGGCTCGCGATAATCTGCCCCTCGACATTCTGCGCTGGACATAGCTCAGGCATACAACCAGAGAGAATCAGCAATCCGGCAAGCCAAAGAAGCATTTTCATTAGTAAGCCACCACCCAGGAGCTTGCATTGCAGACATAGACAAACGGACTTGCAGTTGCCGAAATGTTGTGGAATGTCCACCCCTTGGTCGTGCTGGAACAGGCAATTGGTGGCGTCGGAGTGGTGCCGGTTATCTGGCAAAATTGCTCACCCTCGATGCATATTTTTGGGACCGTGCTATTGCTCGATGGCGGAGTTCCCGGAGTAGCTGCACTGCCAGAATCAGGGGTCGTTGCCGGCTGTGTTTCCGTTAAGAGGGATCCTTGGTTTGGTCCACCAGCCGTCCTCCATACCGTCTCGGACATCGCCCCGGCGGAGAACGGGCAACTAATAATGATTTCTCCGGATGTTATTGTGGCGGGCCCGTCAGTGATCGACGCGATCGTTCCGGGATAAGTATTTCCATCTATGTCCGTCCCGGTGCACTCATAACTCCACGTCGTCGTGCCGGTGCCCGCAAAGTTAACAATGCTCGGCGCGGCAACAGTGAGAGGCTGATTCGATATAACCGGACCGGCGATGCCCGCGCCAAAGCCTTGCGGCACAGTCGATTGGTTTTGCCGCGTGCTGTCGAATAGGTATCCGCTGTTTGTGATTGGTGCGCTACCGCCGCCGGGACCGATGCCGAGTTCTGAGTTGAATCTATTGATCCCGCCGCCGGTTCCCTGTTGAATTGTCCCGTTTATCGCCGAAATGAAGGTTTCGTTATCGTTCGGGCAATTAACTTGCAGTGTGACATTGTTGGTGTTGTCCAAGGTGGGGCATCCAAATACCGCGATCGTCGGAAAGCTGCCGTTACTCGAAACCACATAGTTCTGCGGCGCCTGCGTGAGACTCCCGAAGTCATTGAGCACCGTGAGAACATTCGCGGCAGATGCATGATTCGTCGCTATAGTCTGGTGGTAACCGCGGACTGCATTGAGGAGATCATCGCCCGAAACCCCATCGTATTCGATCCATTCGCTATCGACGACGACAACACCCTGTGGCGCCAAGGCCGCCGTCGAAGTCGTCAGTGGAATCGTTGTATCTGTTGCCCCAATAGTCGAAGCAAGCTGGAAGGCAGCAGCAGGCTGTGTGGTACCCAGCCCGCTATTGGGCTGGCATCCGGTGACCTCGAGGCACGTGTAATCGCCGGACTCGGCCGCGACCGCGCCGGTGCGCCCAAAGACGGACGACACGGCGCCAGAAACGTTGATCTCGACATATTCCGATCCATTCCACGTATAGTACGTGGTCGGCACAGTGGATACATCAACCAGACCGAGCTGGGCACTCCCCTTGACGCTGGAGATGATTGAAGGCGATCCCCCCAACTGGTACCACCGATTGTCGAGAATGATCGTATTTGTGCCTGGGTTTGTCAGGTTTGAATTGATGGCTTCCTGAAGTCCGCCCGTTGCCGACGTCAAGTAAAACGGAAGATTGTGATGATTGGATGGCGAGATAGCAATCGCGCACGTGTTGTTGTTGGCTACGACGTTGCTTGGTGTGACAACCTCGCTCAGGCTGGGATTGCCGTCTACGATTTTGATTGGTGTGCCTACCGTAAATGCTGCGAAGAACGATGCGCCGCCCTGGACGCGACACGAAGTAGGCGCGAAGTTATACGTGTCAGGCGCGTAACCCGAGACCTGCCATGTACCGTACTGCGACGCGATTGGCTGGCCTTCGATGGTCTGACCCTGCGCGGCCGCGATCAGCGTCACCGCAGCGATCAGAGCAAAAAGCACGACCGCTATGACACCCCAAGCCGCCTCGATCAACTCATCCCGAACCCGATTCATGGATGCACTCCAACACAGTCAATTTCAGCCCCGGTTGTGGCATCTGCCGAAGTCGTGTCGCCGTTTTGCAGTGTGAGAGCAAAGCCGGTTGTAGTCTTTGTCGAGACATAAAGCGTCAGCGTTGAGGTTGTGCCGCCCGATGTCGGTACCGTAGGCGTGCAAGTCACCGCATAGGCCGTGTCCGCGAAGGCGCTTCCCCATGCCGGGCTGAACGTGCAGGAGCCATAGGCGCTACCAGCCGTAGTACAGATCCCGGTCGTGATGATGAGGCTTTTCACTGTAGGGAACGAGCTGCCGTTGCTCGCTGCGGTCACCTGCCCTTGCGCATTGACCGTGAGGCTCGGATTTGTGTAACTTCCTGCAGTGACGCCGGTATTTGCGAGGTTGACCCCGGTCCAATTGCCGGGGTTGTCGCCGAGCGTAAAGGCGCTCCCGAAATTGATGCCGGGCTCTTGCGGTTGTCCAGTACCAGCCGCATATAGCGTTTGGTAATGGATTGATGGCAGTGCACTATTCGGAATCGTAGCGCTGTCTACATACGCCGTGCCGTTGCCCACCAGGATGTGAGCTACTGGCGCCACACCGTTGTAAAGATAGCCGCCACTGGCGTTGATCGCGCCATTCTCGACATCCACTGGCCAGCCGGGTGTCGAGGTGCCGAAACCGATCGCGCCCACGTTGAAGAGGTTGTATCCGCTCAGGCCGAGCGAGCCGCTGATGCTTTGCGGGCCGTGATTGAGCGGCTGCGCGACAATCGGCTGCGGATAAACGATGACACCATTCCACAGCGGAGCGCCGTTCGAAATGTTGACCGTACCATTCAACCCGCCGTTCAACTGCCACGCTTGCGGCCAGCCCGGATAGGCGTTGCCGGTTGGGGATATCAGCGAGACGTTGTATCCCGAGTAGGGGATGATTGTGTCATTGAATGCGATAGAGCACACGGACGTGTTGCTAGATGGGGTCATGACGCCTGATGTAAGAGCTGCACCCTGGTTAAACTGTGCCGTGCTACTCGAGGTTTGACCTTGCAACATCTCGCTACCCGACGCTGTCCCGATGTAAACGCGCATGCCCGTGGCATTCTGCGGAAAGCTGACTTGCGGAGAGATGGTCAATGTGCCGTTTCCAGTCAGCTGCAGGCGTAGTTCTGGAGAGGGTAACGTTTCTTGACTGCCGCTGTAGAACGTTGTTTCCACGTAATAGACGCCAGCAGGCAATGAGCCGGAGCCATAGTTGATGCTCGTAATCACGTTGCCGGCTGGGTTTGGAATGCCTATGACGGTGCCGTCGGTCGAAGTGTAGCAAGAGGTCGTCAAGGGCACCACGGACCCGGAGCCGATAATCAAGCCCGCTTGCTGGAGACTGAAATTCAACGTGGCATTGCTAATAGTTATCCCGCTTGGCCCCTGAAGCATACCGTCGATAGTGCCGGCGTGCGCCGATGGCATCGCCAGGATAGACAAAAGGATCAAATAAAATTTCAAATGGGGGCCCATGGTTGTTATGAGAAAAATTCCGCTACGGGTTGAGTTAGATCGAAGAAGCGTTTTGCAAGGTGGGCTGTTGAGAGATGGATGGAACTGTTTGCGGCCGCTTGGCTCGCTCAGACTAAAATGTTTAGAATCCGCTCCCGCCATGCACCAACTGCATTCCGCAGGACAGCACCTCGCCAGCTTGGTTCTTGCTGTATACCTTTACCCATGATCGCGGGTTGCGGTACGTTGCTAGCTTACGATGCTTTCCGAGCCAGATCATCTCTCCTGTCTTAACGAGGGCCTCGACCTTACTCTTCGCAAAGTGATGGTGCCGTCGGCTACTGCATTTGTGTTCTATGCCGGCGTGGAGCAGCAATCGCGTGTCGCTTTCATTCAAAATACAGACTTTCGAACGACGGTCAGTAACGGTGTTGTTAGTCATTTGGCCGGGGTGATCATGATTCAAAGACAACGGAGAGATTACGCTCTTGCCGTGGTTGCTCATTTATAGAAGCCCTGTCCGCGATTGAGGTGAACAAAATGTCCGCAGTGGGTTATTGGAAGGCATCGCAACGCTCTGGATACAAATGGATGCTGCCTTAAGCTGCCTCGTAGATTAGTCCCAAGGTCGCACGCGCTGGGAGCGCAATCGATGGTAAGTCTACGAGAACTTTGCCATCGATCCGGGTTTCATTTGTAAAGGACTGTATGGTTATAGATTCGGATTTCAATCGAAAAGTTCATCTCTTCTTGTGAACTTCGCGCACGCGCTTTTTTGCATGATGGATAGTGCTCTTGACCGACGCCAGGGTCATTCCCAGTCGGGCAGCGATCTCCTGGTCCGCAACATCGTCGAGATACGCCATTTCTAAGATGGTTCGCTGTAGGGGCTTCAATACCCTCAGCAATTTAGAAAGGTCAATCCGCGCCGGAATCCCCGAGAGGTTGCTGTCTTCGACTGTAAAAATACATTGCCCAAGCATATCGTCGGTGGCCAGATCGTTATCGATCTGCAGCAGTTGTGAGTCGCCATTCGTGATCTGGCGGCCACGGCGAAGGACCATCAAGCACTGGTTCCTCGCAATTTGCGTTATCCAGGTACGGAAGTGCGAGTTTTGCTTAAAGGTATTGAGCCGCGTAAAAGCGAGCAGAAAGGTCTCCTGACAGACATCGTCGACGTCATTGGTATGGAGTATGGCCCGCCCAACGGCTCGGACGTGGGGAAGGTTCTGTTTGTAGAGCTGAGTGAATGCTTCATTACAGCCGTTGCACGCCGCCGCGAGTAGGTCGGTCTCGTTCACGCATTGTCCTCGTTATAGGCTGAGGTTTCTGGTCTTACCCTCAGGTTGCCAATATATTGCGGTTGCTCGTTGTAGATGGATAACAATGCTTATCAGCTGTGCTTGTTGGGGAGGCCCGAGACATGACAGATCGCAGTGGAGCCTCCGGGTAGATCGGACTGCGAAGGCGCGAATGAAAGCCATTGGATGTCATCGTGTCCTGTTGTCCGGTGGCGTATGCGTGAGTCGTTTTCAAAACGCTTATGAATCCATTTCGGCTTGGATCGATCGAGTGAACACCTAAGCCACTGTGGATCGACCCCAGGTGCCATGGATACGACCCAGTCGTAGTGTTGCCGATATTCCTGGCTCTTGGGATAGAGGAAGCATTCTGCAGTTCGGTGAGCGTTGTCGTCGCTGCCAATGTAATCGTGGATTGCGGCTACAAGAATTGCACAGCCGAGGGTGCGCTTCGGAGCAGTAAAGAGATGATAGAGATTTTTACTGCTGACGACGTTTTGGGCGAAGAGAAGAGTTGTGTTCACTGGGATTCTCCCAAACAGTGGCTAAATGAGTGAGGAATGTGGGCAACGAGCAAAGTATCTAAATTAAACCGTGACCGTGACTGCGGCGAATGCAATGGAGTGAGGACCGCTTTAAAACAACCATGTCATGGCGCGGCAGCTGTCGCAAGATTGTGGGTCGAGAAAGATGTGGAATAAGGGTGAGTTAACTGCGGAGGTTTGGAAGCCAGCGGGAAGAGTGAGAGGGGAATAGTGGCGGGATTTAACGGAGAGGAAGGTTCAGGGTCTTTTGGAAGGTAACCATGACTGATGGCAGAAAGTTTACGTATGGATAGTCCACGCTTTTATGAAGAAGTATATTGACCGGGAATTGAGTGAGTAGCAAGCTACAAGCAGAAGCCGACTGATGACATGGGGAAGCCGCATGAGAACAATTCGATGAAATTAGAGTTGGTGGGTAAGCCGTGGAGAGAGGGTCACGATGTCCACAGATTGCGGTGCGGTTTATGAGAAGCATTGATGCGATTGTTGTAATCCTTGCTCGATTCACCGATGAACAGCGCTCCCTGGCGTGGTCGCCGATGCCGGGCGAAGAGGGGTCGGGACCTCATGATTGCCGCGTCGGTGCCAACTGCGGCCTGGATTTCAATTTAGGGACGCGCCGGGCCAGATGGTTGCAGGCCCGTCATCGCTGGGTGACGGAGGAAAAGGAGACGGCATGGATTTAGTGAGGCAGGAAAAGATGGTTGGCGAGGCACACATGACTGAGCAGTCAAATATGAAGATGTGTGAGTTGTGCGAATGCGACGTGTGTATTAGACGGCGCGCGGTCGATCTCGCTCGTGCATTGCAGAGGAGATTTGGGTGTGGATTACTTAGAACGTTCGGAGGAGGGAAGTGAGGGGGCACGAACGTCGTCGACGGCACTTTATTGATGGCCTGATGGCCGTTGGTCGCTTTTACGAAGAAAAGCCGGAAGCTTACTACGATGGCATGAAGGTGACGTTATGCATGTATGTCGAGGGCAGGAACGCGAGGCGAGCTCTGGCGGACACTGCCAGGGCTTTCGGTGAATGTGAGAAAGTTGTCGATGAGAAACACATAGGGATTTCCAAGCAATTTAGCGAAAACGTAAGGGTCGAGCTCATTGCTCTGGGAAGTGACGTATGCCAACAGATAATTCTGGGCACTCGAATACAGCCGCCCATATCTCTTCCCGCGACCGGACCGATATATATACCGGAAGCCGCGGTTGAGGTCCTCGGATGGAAGTGTGACCCGGCACTGGTCCGATAGCGAATCTTGAGCGGGCTTAAGGTCGTCTTCGTCGAGTGGTCAGTCCCGAACGAGCGGGTGTCACCTAATTATCAGGAGGGATCTGACGGCTCGTTTGATCCTCTCCGGTTCTCCCCCTGGCACCATTTGCGAGATAGCTATCTCGTCACATCACCGAACGCGGAGCCGTTCGCACGGTCACTGGAGGCGCACTTGCCATGACGATCCGGCTGTCTGCGATCCGCCTCAGAAATCGCAAATTGCGAGCCGCTCACTCCTAAAGCAGTAGCCGTAGCGTGTAGGCTTCATCGAGCGCAAGCAACAGCAAGATGGCCGAAGGCCACCACTCCCAAATGTGAGCTACCAACAGAGTATGCTTTACGGGCCGCCGCGCTTCGGTCCCCATTCGGGTAGCGCTAGAACCCAGTCCTCCCCCTTGGTCTCGTCGGCCACGTTCAACAAACGGCCCTGTTCCACTTCCCGCTTCCCGCCATCCCAGATCGATCTACCGTCGAAGCGGCTGATTGGCGCAGCGACTGCATCTCTGATCTCTCTCAGATCTGCTGGTCGCCCAAGCTTAGCGAGATATGTGCGTATTACCCCGATGCGATCGAGGCCATCGTACTCACCCCGTTCCCCACTGTGTTCCTTGAGGGCTTCGAGGGTTTCCTCCAGCTTTTGCACCAATTCCGGTGCAAGAACTCGGAGGTCAGCTAGGAGCTCCTGGCGCCGCTCTTCCAGGAGGCGTACTGTTCGTGTCGGCAACGGTCGCCTGGCCATTCGTTTCTCCGAAGATTCCGAGCAGCTGAGGGGCTTTTTCCTCTATTATTAACTCCGCCCTTCCCAGCATCTCACAAAAGATTTCTGCCACAAATCTAGCAAAAAAATGGGGGAATTTTGTGGAAATGATTCGCGCTGTAGACTCGAATCTGCTTAAGCTGACACAGATACCAATCAATTGCAATCGGTGCTTCATGAATTCTTGGTCGATAGAATTACTGCTGAGCTCCTTGCATATTGATTCGAGGGCTTTTGCATCCCTCTTCAGTCCGCATAAACCCTGACGCCCTTGTATGCGCGCCCAGAATCTACGGTCATCTTCAATTGTCCAACCGGGGCCGAATTTGTCTCGGAACATTTGCACCACAGATAAGTCGATATTGAGCTTCATGGCGTGGGGAACACACTCCAACGAATGACGTAGGTATGTCGAAGACCTCGTGAAAACCAAGTTTAGGCATCAGCAGAAAAAAGACTTAAAACGAAAATGTTTCTTGCCGCTAAATCAAGCCAAACATAACAAAGCCTTTATTGCGCGGAGCATGGGCGAAAGTTGCACGAAATCTTCTTTTCCATTACCCGCGTAATCCTGCGATCGGGTTCAAGGACGGTCGGCGTTACCAGCGGTTGGAGGGTCGGGAAACTTTGCCCAATGAGTGACCCATTTTAGGACTCGGCCACGCTCGCAGAAGGATTCAAATCTACCCGCGACCCACCAAGCGGGAGCCACCGTGTGACCATTCGATGCCAGCACCTCAAGCCTGCCTTCTTTGGGCAGTTCTTGTTGTGCGCTGATCCATTTCATACGCCCCCTTCCCGCCAGGCGGGGTCAACGGATGCGTGGAGGACGACGTCTTTGTCAGCCTAAGGGTGAATTTGACTCCGGCAAAGACGAGGCGTCGTGTTCGAACCGGAGCTCCTCTCGCGGAGGGGCCCTTGACTCCTCTCCATTGGTACACGAATTGCTGATGTTCCTCTTCATGTTGCTGATTTGGATGCCGGCGAAGAACGCAAGCTGATTCCGCCATATTGTTCAGCCCACCGTGACCGCAAGATGGTGGAAGGCACGATCAGCCTACATCCTGAGAAGAAAGTTCGGGCGGACTCATCTTGTTTGTGCCCCGGCGGCGGGTTCAACAGCGAGCGATGATTTGGACCTGGCTGAAGACAACGCGGCTCGATCGGGAGTAGAATTGGCCCCCAAGTGGTCCGACGAAAGTTGTCGGGAAAGGAGGCTACCGTGCATGGCCTTCTTCGCAGGCACGCTTCGGTTTTCGGCATTTGGCTTTTCGTTCCCGCATTAATGTGGGCGCAGGCCGTCGTTTCCTTCGCGCAGAAATCCGAATCAGCCTCGTTCCAAGTCATTGACGGCGTCGGGCAGACTTCGGAGCACTCGAGTCCTGCGATTCAGCCACCCTCTCCCGAGCAGCAAGGAGATCTGATGATGCTCCACGGTAGCTATGAGGCTGCCATCGGAGCCTATCAACACGCCACGCTCACGTCTCCTGTCGTCTGGAACAAGATTGGCATAGCCTACCATCACCTCTATGCATTCGACGAGGCGCGCAAGGCATATCAGAGGGCCCTCATCATTGATCCGCGATACGCGGATGCTCTGAACAATCTGGGCGCCATTTATCATGGTCAACGCGAATACAAACTCGCTGAACGTACATACAGACGCGCACTGAAATATGCACCGAATTCTGCCGTCACCTACCTCAATCTAGGCACGGCGTACTTCGCTCAATCAAAATACAAACAAGGAGTGAAAGCCTACCAGCGGGCCCTCGCGATGGATCCCGAAGTCGTCAATTCTGACCGGCTTCCAGTCGAAGAAGGCATTTCGCGCCAGCAGCTCGTCGCCACAAATTACTATCTGGCCAGAGCATGCGCCGCCGCAGGAAAGTTACAACAAGCCATCGACTATCTCCGGAAGGCTCTCAATGATGGATTTAACGACCGCAAGCAGTTGATGGAGGACAAGGAATTCGCTACGCTCCGCACCACACCTGAGTTCCGCCAGCTTCTAGCTGAAGAGCACCTGAATTAGCGATCGCAACGGAAGACTGCTGCGCACCTCGTACCTCATGCAGAGGCGATCTCGCGGGCTCGCGTCCGTGTGATTAGGCCCTATTAATCCATCTCATACGGGGCTTTAACACCAGCACTCTAATATAATCAATGCAGGCTTGCCTCGAAGCAAGGCTTCGCACAACGTAGGCTCTCACAGAATCTGTTCCTGCCGCATCATAAGAAAATAGGATAAAGGGCCTGGAATCGCTGCATCCAACTGACGTGCGTTATTCCTCAACAACGGTGACGTGTTGTTTGCGGTTTTTCCTGCCCGTTACGCCAGATCGCCAGAGGTGTTTCAAGCGGTCGTTTCCGCGATGAAAATCGCAGCATAGACTCTTCGGGCGCTGAATGGTTAGAGCAACGGCGAAAAGAGGACAATCGGCGTCGAACTGATACCGATGAAGAGAAAGAGAAGGAGAACGCAAATGCAACTTGGGATGATTGGTTTAGGACGTATGGGCTCCTTCATGGTCGAGCGCTTGATGAAGGCTGGTCACCAATGCGTCGTATATGACACGCACCCTCAAGCAATGGAGTCGCTCGTCAATAAAGGTGCCCAATCTGCGCCAACTCTGGCCGAGTTCGTGCAAAAACTCGCCAAACCTCGTGCGTTATGGCTAATGGTTCCAGCCGCCGTGGTCGACCCGGTGCTCAAGTCGCTGGGCCCTCTGCTCGAATCTGGCGACATCGTGATTGACGGTGGCAATTCATACTATCTTGACGATATTCGCCGCGGCAATGAGCTCAAGCTTCAAGGTCTCCACTATGTCGATTGTGGTACAAGCGGAGGTGTCTGGGGCGTGGATCGTGGCTACTGTCTGATGATCGGCGGGGAACCTGCCGTGGTTCAACATTTGGACCCGATCTTCAAAGCGCTTGCGCCCGGTGTCGGAGCAGCCTCGCGCACCCCCGGGATGGGGGGCACACCCTCTGCCGCCGAAAATGGTTATCTGCACTGCGGAATGAACGGGGCTGGTCACTTTGTCAAAATGGTTCACAACGGGATTGAATACGGAATCATGGCGGCCTACGCGGAGGGGTTCAACATCCTTCATCAGGCGAACGTCGGCAAAACCAAGCAAGAGGATGATGCTGAGACCACGCCGCTGCGCCATCCGGAGCTCTACCAGTTTGACATCGATCTGCCTGAAGTGGCCGAGGTATGGCGTCGCGGCAGCGTTATCGGATCGTGGTTGCTGGATCTCACGGCGATAGCATTGCGGGGCAACCCTGACCTGTCGAACTATGGAGGCCGTGTCTCCGACTCGGGTGAAGGCCGCTGGACACTGCAGGCCGCCATCGACGAAGGTGTTCCGGCTCCCGTGATCAGTGCTGCACTCTTTACCCGTTTTGCTTCGCGCGGGAATGAGGAGTTTGCCGCGCGCCTGCTCTCCGCCATGCGCTTCGAGTTTGGCGGCCATAAAGAAAAGCCGACATCCTAAGCTGGAGAATCCTGATGGAAAACAATAATTCAGACGCCTTCGTATTTTTTGGGGCAACGGGAGATCTTGCCTTCCGGCAGATCTTCCCATCCCTCCAGGCGCTGATTCGCGACGAGAGTTTTAACTTGCCCATCATTGGAGTGGCAAAGGCGGGTTGGACCCTCGACCAGTTCAAGGCTCGAGCGAAAGACAGTTTGGAGAAAAATGGCGGCTTGGAACCAGCGGCTTTCGAAAAGCTGGTCAGCCTTTTACGCTATGTCGACGGCGACTATAACGATCCTGCTACCTTCAACGCGCTTGCCAAGGAGCTCGAACAGGCCAATCGCCCATTGCACTATTTCGCCGTTCCGCCCAGTTTGTTCTCTGTTGTGGCCAAAGGCGTGGTCGCCGCGGGCTGCGCGAAAGAGGCTCGCGTGGTTATCGAAAAACCGTTTGGGCACGATCTGGAGACTGCACAGCAATTGAATCGGACCCTTCACCAATATTTCCCTGAAGAAAACATCTTCCGGATTGATCATTACCTCGGCAAGGAGCCGGTCCAAAATATTCTCTACACACGATTCGGGAACCCCATCTTTGAGCCTCTATGGAACCGCAACTATATCCGGAGCATCCAGATCACCATGGCCGAGAACCTTGGCGTTGAAGATCGCGGCAGGTTTTACGACGAAACCGGTGCGATCCGAGACGTGGTCCAGAATCACCTTTTTCAGGTTCTCGCCAACCTCGCCATGGATCCCCCAGGCGGGAATTTTCACGGCTCTGAGGCTGGACAGAAAGAGGTCCTGCTTAAGGCGGTTTGCGCGCTCACGCCTGATTCCGTCGTTCGTGGACAATATGTCGGGTACCGTGCTGTTCCAGGAGTGGCGAGTAGCTCTACTGTGGAGACTTTCGTCGCCATCAAGCTTTTCATCGATAACTGGCGATGGGCGGGCGTTCCCATCTGCATTCGTGCAGGAAAAATGCTGCCGGTCACGTGTACGGAGGTCTTCGTCGAATTTAAGCGCCCGCCGCGCGAAACGTTTAGCGAGATCGTGCCCGCCGCTTCTGCGCACCTGCGGATGCGAATCAATCCTGATATTACGGTCGGTTTGGGTGTACGCGTGAAGGTGCCTGGTGAGCGGATGGTTGGTGAAGACGTCGAGCTTACCCTCAAAGAGCAATCTACGATGGATATGTCTCCATACGAGCGGCTTTTGGGAGATGCGGTGCGTGGCAATAAGGAGCTTTTTGCCGGTGAGGAAGTGGTTATGGCGCAGTGGCGCATTGTCGAGCAAATCCTCAACAACGTAACCCCGGTTTATATTTATGAACCGGGAACCTGGGGACCTAGCGAAGCTGATCAACTTATCGGTATCGACGGGCCCTGGGTGAATCCGCAAGTATCGGGTGGGCCGCCGGCCGGTTGAAGCGTTCGCCATCGCAGCATCAGGCACCTGCATAAGCGACACTCACGGGCCCGCGCACAGGAGGCGAAATGGCTGAGCAAATGGTATCTGGACAGGTTGGGCTTACCGAAACTTCCGCATGGCATGCCCTCGAGGCACACTATCAAACAGTGAAAGAAACTCATCTCAAGCAGCTCTTCGCTGACGACCCAAAGCGTGGCGAGACACTGACGATCGAGGGAGCCGGATTGTATCTGGATTATTCAAAAAACCGTGTCACGGGGCAAACCATGCAGTTATTGCTTGAGCTCGCCAGGGAACGCGGGGTCGAGCAGCGCCGGGACTCCATGTTTCGTGGGGACGCGATCAATATCACCGAAAAGCGTTCCGTGCTCCACGTTGCTCTGAGGGCGCCCGAAGGCTCCGTATTCAATGTCGATGGCGTTAATGTTGTTCCTCAAGTTCATGACGTTCTCAATAAAATGTCGGCTTTTTCTAACAGCGTGCGGACCGGAAAATGGAAAGGTCACACCGGAAAGAGCATCAAGAATGTCATCAACATCGGCATCGGCGGGTCTTATCTCGGTCCTGAAATGGCCTTTGATGCGCTCCGGAGCTACGCACGTCGCGGGATGAAGTTCCGCTTTGTGGCCAACGTCGATGGTGCGGCTTTCGCAGAGGCTACCTACGATCTGGATCCGGCCAGAACTCTTTTCATCATCTCTTCGAAGACCTTCACCACGCTTGAAACCATGGCAAATGCTGCCACCGCACGCCAATGGATTGTCGATGGCCTCAAGAGCGAAGATGCGGTCAGCAAACACTTTGTCGCCGTATCGACGAACTCGGAGGCGGTCGCCAAGTTCGGCATCGATACTGCCAATATGTTTGGTTTCTGGGACTGGGTCGGGGGCCGCTACTCCATGGACTCGGCCATTGGACTCTCCACAATGATCGCGGTCAGTCCCAAACAGTTTAAGGAGCTTCTGGCAGGGTTCCACGAAATGGACGAACATTTCCGCACCACTCCGCTTGAGAAGAACTTGCCGGTCCTGATGGGACTGCTGACCGTTTGGTACAACAATTTTTTCGGTGCGCAGACCGTGGGCATCATGCCGTATGCGGACAATCTCAAGCGTTTTCCCGCATATCTCCAGCAACTGGAGATGGAAAGCAACGGCAAGCACGTCGACCTTGAAGGACGTCATGTCGATTATCAAACTGGACCGATCATCTGGGGTGAACCGGGAACCGACGGTCAGCACTCCTTTTACCAACTCATACACCAAGGTACAAAGCTTATTCCTTGCGATTTCATTGGCTTTTGTCAGCCGCTGAGCACCTTCACCCATCACCACGATTTGCTGATGGCGAACCTCTTTGCCCAGGCCGAAGCCCTCGCCTTCGGCAAGACGGAAGAACAATTGAGAGCGGAAGGTTCTCCCAGCTTCCAAACGCCGTTTCGCGTCTGCGAAGGCAACCGCCCGACAAATCTCATCTTGGCGGAGAAGCTAACGCCGCGAGTTTTGGGAGTCCTGATTGCCCTCTACGAGCATAACGTGTTCACCCAGGGCGTCGTGTGGGGTATTGATTCCTTTGATCAATGGGGGGTCGAGCTCGGTAAGGCCCTCGCCGTCCGCATCATTCCGGAGCTCGAGACTCAATCCGAGCTTTCGTTGAAACACGACAGCTCCACCAACACGCTGATTCATCGCTATCGCCGCTTGCGCGCACCCAAGTAAGCTTGCCTTCTGCTCTATACACGCAGAAAGCAGCGACGGCCTAAAGAATGTTGACGGCCCGGGCTGCCAACAGCGCGACCGTCGCGAATGAGATGACGGATTGCACCATCATGAGAACCTTTGCCCAACGCGAAAGCACAGGTACATCTGTAGGAGAGAACGCCGTGCTGGTGTTGAATGCCAGAAAGAGATAGTCGATGAACCCTGGTCTCCAGTGCGGATCTACTACCAGGCAACATCTTGTAGGATCGATCGTCATTTGCGGGAAGAGAAAATCGCCATCCCTGTGATCGTCACGGAGATCTCTCGCCCGCGGTCCGCCGGCATCGAGACGCCAGTACCAGGAGGCAAAAACCAGGATGTTGGTTGTCCACAAAGCGGCAGCAGAACGCAGTAAGAGCTGCGGCGCTATCTGATGCCGGGGAAGAGCACCAATCAGCAGCGCGAGAGACAGGATCATATCGGCGGTGACTACTCCGGTCACGGTGTACCCCAGAAGTTGGTTCAGGCGAAAATAGCCCAGCCTCCTGGCGATTATCGTCGGCGCAAGCAAAAGAACGACGAGGGCAAGCAAAAGCCAGGGTGGACCTAGAATTAGCGAGTCGGGCAGAGAGAGATGCAGCCCTCCAACTGCGATAAGGGCTACGGCGGAAGGCCAGCGCGGTTCCGGAGCAGTTCGCTGTTTCGTTATTTTCGTTTGGCTTACGCCTTGATTCGTGACCATAGATTAGCGTGCCGTCCTTAAAGAACCCGCGGACAATTTCTGATCGATGCTTCACAATCGATCCTTCCGCAAAATCATAGTCCTTCGTGCGTGCGCCTCTTCGTTTTCGTTCATGAAAATGCGTTCGCTCAAAGCCGTAGGCGATGTTTTGGCCAGGCGACCTCAGGTTCTATCTTCGCCGACTATCCCTCATACGATCTAGGACCTTAAAACCGCACGATTGCCCACCCATGGGCGTTTTCCTGCATCCTAGGCTAGGGCAGATAGTGCCATTTTGGCCAGGAAAGACCTCAAGGCACTTTCGCAGCTTCTGGAAAGGAATTTGTGAAGCCAGGCGCAGGCTGCCGGAGGATGTGTCTGTCAGGGATTTTGGTATCCGGGGTTTCGAGTGAAAAACAAAAACGAGGTGACACGATGACGAAGGTAGCCTTAGGTGTACTTGGTCTGTTCGCAATTGTAGTGGCGATTTCCATTGCTCCTGACATCCGCCGCTACATCAAAATGAGTTCGATGTAACGACCGATCGCATGATCGCCGTTTTTTTGAGCTTGAGCCATCGAGCGATGCGCACCGGAGCAGAATGGCTGACGGCTAGCTAATCATTAATATGCTCGATTTCATGTTCCAGAAGCCAGCGTTTGCGCTCGATACCGCCGCCATAGCCCGTGAGCGAACCGTTGGATCCGATAACACGGTGACAAGGCACGACAATCCCAACCGGATTTGAGCCATTGGCGAGGCCAACCGCCCTGACTGCGGTAGGTCGACCGATTCGTTCGGCAAGTTCCGCATAAGAAACGGTTGTGCCACATGCGATTTCCCGCAACGAACGCCATACCTCACGCTGAAAAGGCGTACCGGACGTTTGCACCGGCAAGATGTCTATTGCCTTAAGCTCCCCCGCAAAATAGCTGCTGATCGCATGTTTCAAGCCATTCAGATTGCGAGTTGATTCGAGTCTGAATCCATCTTCGCCATAGTGGCGTCGCAGGAGGCCTCGCATTCGTGTCTCGTGATCTGCCCAATCCACTGCGCGCAGATTCCCATCCTGATCCGCCACCATCAACAACTCGCCGATCGGCGTGTCGATTCGATCAATCAAGAACTGCAGGACCTCATTCATGTCTGCT
This sequence comes from uncultured Acidobacteriaceae bacterium, assembly GCA_963746665.1. Lineage (GTDB taxonomy): Bacteria > Acidobacteriota > Terriglobia > Terriglobales > Acidobacteriaceae > PALSA-350. Next base: position 687,028 of record CAVVBW010000006.1, read on the forward strand.
CCTGATATTCGGGATTACGTGGAGCCAGCGGCCCAGAGGTGCTGTGCAGCATACGCGCGCCACGGTCGCCATACTTCGGCGCGGCTAAGAAGACTGGCTGACGTCGATCGTGCTCCATCAATCAATGCTGCACCGCGAAGCAGGCCGATGTCAGACGCAGGAAATGCATCCATCTCGCGCAAAGCGCGCAATGCAATATATTGTGCCGTCCATTCGCCAACTCCGCGAATTGTACGCAATCGCGCGATCGCATCCTCAATCGTTCCAAATGCGCGAAACAGGTTCGGATCAGCTACCGCAGCATCTGCCAACGCTTTTAATGATGTTTGGCGCGCAATCGGCATGCCCAGTGCGAGAGGTTCTGCCAAAGCAAGACGTTCCGCTGTGGGAAAAAGGTGCGACAGCTTGGGGTGACAAATAAATCCTGTCGGCACGGGCTTGCCATGGAGCACCACAAGTTGACCCGCGAGTCGACGGGCAGCGGAGACGCTGACCTGCTGGCCGAGAATGGCCCGTACTGCCAACTCGAAGCCATCCCATCCTCCGGGCGCACGCAGACCGGGACGTCGCGCCACCAAAGGAGCAAGTAGCGGGTCGAGAGAGAGGTGCGCATCGATGGTTTCAATGTCCGCGCCAACGTCGAATAGACGGCGCACTCGGGTCACAATAGCCGGCAAAAGTTGAACATCGGGAAAGAAAATCGTAACACCCAGGCTCTGCCGCTGTGCGAGGTGCGAGACTTCGATACTCCCAATTGAGCCGTTGATCTCAACAGTACGTCGATAACGTCCGTTTTCCACGATTTCAACGCCAGGGATCGTGCGCGCCTGCAGATGGCTGAGCATAGAATCCCAGTCATAGGGCGGCTGATAACGAAGCCGGAGGGTCACTTCCGCCGCCGCGCCCGCAGGGCTCGCGGAGGTCTTTCGCCGCAATGCATTGGGGGGACGATGAAAAAGATTTCGGAATGTTTCATTGAATCGTCGCACGCTGCCAAATCCGGCTGCCAACGCAACGTCAGTCATGGGCATTCGCGTTTCGTGAATGAGTTGCTTGGCAAAAAGCACGCGCCGAGTTTGTGCAACGGCGATGGGCGAGGCTCCAAGATGCTGAAGGAATAATCGCCGGAGCTGGCGTTCTCCCAAGCCAAGACGTTCCGCCAATCCTTCTACGCCTACGCCATGGCCATCAAGAGCGCCGTCGGTAATCAGAGACAGTGCGCGGGAGACTGTATTCGAAGTTCCGCGCCATGAAGCCATATCTGGAGCAGTCTCCGGCCGGCAGCGCAGACACGGACGAAAACCCGCTTCCTGAGCCGCTGCCGCCGAACCGAAAAAGAGGCAATTCTCGAACTTCGGAGTTCGGGCCGGGCAGACAGGCCGGCAATAAATGCCGGTCGAAGTGACAGCTACATACAGCAAACCATCGAAACGAGCATCACGGCTCTGCAAAGCGCGATAGCATATCTCTCGACCAGGCAGTTCCATATCCAGATTCTCTCATTTGTTGAAGAAGTAGACTCGCGCTTTTCGGACATGATCACTCAGCATCAGGCAGTCCTACTTCCGTAAGGCTACGGGTCGGAAAGCTGATCTGGATCTAGAAATTCCGCGACTGCGTCGAGCAGCCGACGGGTAGGCATACCCTTGTCGATGCATCGCGCAAATAGGACACGATCTTCATTCGAGAGCGCCTCCAAGCGCCCTGTTAGCAAAAGAATTGGAAATCTTGCCCCTAATGCCCACATGCGCAACAAAAGCTCCCTGCCATTTAACTCCGGCATTTCAAAATCCAGAATCGCGAGCTCAAACATGGAGAGATCGCAGTACAGAGCAGCGAGCGGAGAATGATAGAGATCAACTGAGTAGCCGTGTCCTCTTAGAATCTCTGCGCGCATCGTTGAGCCGAGAATCTCGTCATCTACGCATAGAATGCGATGCTTTAGAAACTGCGCACAAGGGACGTTGACCAGTTCGATATCGGAATGGGCCGTAACCTTACGAATCTCGTCCGGCGCCATGACCTCCGAACGAAACGCGTCAAGAGAATCGTTGAGCGCCATCTCTGCCTCTTCTCTCTTACTCTGGCTCTTGCTGCGCAATTGCTCGCTCCACGATTGGCTCGGACGGGGCTCGGAAGACTAGGGACGATCTGGAACGGAAAGTGTGTGACCCGCCAGATTAGATCTGCGCCACTCCGCCATCGACGAAGAGCTCGACGCCGCTCACGTAGCTCGCTTCATCGGATGCGAGGAAGGAAACAGCTTTGGCGATTTCATCGGAATCACCGAGCCTGCCCAGCGGAACATTGTTCGCGAGTTTCTCTTTCAGTTTGACGAGTGCATCGCCCTGTTGCCAGGTGTCAAAGATCGCCGTGTCAATGTGGCCCGGACTGAGCGTATTCACGCGAATGCGGCGCTCACGGAGGTCGTTGCTCCAGGTGCGTGCAAACGAGCGGATCGCTGCCTTGGTGGCACTATAGACACTGATGTCCGGAAATCCTTTGATCGACGCAATGGAGCCGGTGAGAATGATTGACGCGCCATCGTTCAACAGTGGAAGGGCCTTCTGCACTGTGAAGAAGGTTCCCTTCACATTCACGTTGAAGTGGGAATCGTAGAACTTCTCGTCTACCGCCCCGAAATGGGCGAGCTGAGCGATCCCGGCATTCGCGAAGAGCACGTCGATCTTGCGATTTCGTTTCCGCACGGCCTCATATAAACGGTCAAGGTCTGCCAGACTGGAGATATCCCCCTCTACTGCGGTGACGTGCTTACCGATTTCGGCTACCGCCGCGTCCAGCGGACCCCTGCGGCGACCCGTGATGAACACGTGATCCACGCCTTCTTCGACGAAACGCTTAGCTGTTGCCAGCCCCATGCCCGTTGATCCACCAGTAACGACTGCGATCTTGCCTTCAAATTTGAATGCCATGCACCATCTCCTTTGCGAATCTCGATAATTGTCCACGGTGCAATGTTGTGAGATCGGCACTCTGACACGAAGGTTCTGGACGTCTGACCTCTCGCGCGATGCAAAGCCGGCGACGCGCGCGGTGCAGACGAGCCTTGACGGCTGCTTGGGATAGGTTCAACGCGCGGCCGATCTCCTTTATGGAGTAGCCCATCGTCATCCGCATCCGAATTGGTGTCTGTAGTCCTGGGTCAAGGTTGCGTATTGCGTGAAGCACCCTTCCTCTCCGCTGCCGCAAGTCGCAAATTTGCTCAGGACTGTGGGAGGAGTCCTTGATTTCAAAACAGAGAGTGTCTTCCCGAGAATCCGAGTGGGGATCGAACAACGTCTCAGGACGAGCGCGTCGCCGCCGAAGAGTCATCAGTGCTGAGTTGATGGCGATTCGCGTTAACCAGGAATAAATGCCGGATCTGCCTTCGAAAGTGTGGAGCCCCAAATGCACCCGCAGGAATGCTTCCTGTAGCGCGTCCTCGGCATCTTCGGGATTTCTAGTAATTGCAAGGATCGTTTTGTAGAGACGCGAAGAATATGTGGAATATAGTTCTGCGAAGGCTCCGGGCAGTCCTGCTTGGGCCGCCTTAACGAGTTGATCGTCTCGCCTTACGGGCAATTCGTCGGTGCTGTCGATTCGCAAATCTTGGTCTGTACAATTCATGGCTGTACCCCCCAGTTTTTAGTAGTGGCATCGTTTCGCGTTCGATCTTCCAGTAGCAAGCGGGTTGCCAAGATGCGGTTCAGAGAAGGCGCTTGAATTCAAGTGAGTTGTGAAATTGGTGAGGGCTGGGTACGCGACTACGTGTCGATCCTCTGACGTCAAGGCTGACCAAAGATTGACGATGCGGAGACTCAGCCAGTTGAAAGCAACTGCAAAAAGGTCGAAGACAGCGTGCACGAATCTCTCGTCTCATGGAGAAAATCGAATGACAAGGACGCTGTTGCCCCCAGCCGACGTCAGGTGAGTACTAAATTAGCCATCGCGCTTGCGCGGTTTCGATCGGAGACATTCAATATGCGGCGGGAGGTCGGCAAAGTATAGGGGATGGCTCCGTGGACTCGAGCGCTGCTACGGGGAGCCTTACCCCGCGGCTCGGAGAAGGTCGACAAATATCAAGCTTTTTCATTTTGTAAAGCAGGGTGGTGCGCTTGAGCCCTAGTTTGGCTGCAGCGCCTTCCGGCCCGCCGATCATCCACCTTGCCGCTTCTAATGTCTGCAAGATCAAGGCTCGGTCAACCTCTCTTAGCGCCGCGGATTTCGACGTTACAGTCACGGTCTCGAGAGGGGGCGACGGTAGGGGGTTTGGAAGCACGCCATCAGAGGAAAGGATTACCGCGCGCTGAATCAGGTTCTGCAGTTCCCGCACGTTGCCGGGCCAGGCGTACGAGCGCAACGCCGACATCGTTTCTTCGGGAATTTGTTCAACGCGTTTACCGATCTCCCGGCCATAGAAGTCGACGAAATACCTGACCAGAGCAGGTATGTCTTCACGGCGCGCCCGCAAAGGCGGCAGTTGCACCGGAAACACATTGAGGCGATAGTAGAGATCGCCACGAAATTCGCTTTGCTTCACCATCTGCTCCAGATCTCGGTGAGTGGCGGCCACTACCCGCACACCTACGCGGTGGGTCCGGTTACTTCCCAGACGTTCAAACTCTTGCTCTTGCAGAACCCGCAGCAGCTTGGGTTGCAAGGCCAGCGGGATATCGCCGACCTCGTCCAAAAAGAGCGTTCCCTTGTCGGCCAACTCGAAGCGCCCGATTTTCTGCGAGATCGCGCCGGTGAACGCTCCCCGCTCGTGACCAAAGAGTTCACTTTCCAGCAAATCTAAAGGAATGGCGGCACAATTGACCTTCACAAAGGGACGGTCGTAGCGCGGACTGATATTGTGAATCGCCTTCGCGATCAGTTCCTTCCCGGTCCCCGTCTCGCCCTGAATCAACACCGTTGAGGTGGTAGAGGCAACCCGCTCAACCTTCTCAAGAACCGCTTCAAGGGCCGCACTCTGTCCGATGATTTGATCAAATTGGCGATCTCTGTCGTCCTGGTTGCCGGACCGAATTATTTTGAAGCTGGCCACAGTATCCCTCCCGTCAAAATCGTGCTTAACTCGGGTCTTAGCCTTCGCTTCCCAAGGCCGCTCGAACGCCCTCCAGTAGGATTGCGCCGTCAAATGGCTTGGCTAAAAATTTCACTGCGCCTCCTCTCATCGCCTGCAACCGCATTTTTTCGTCTCCATGTGCGGTAACAAAAATAATGGGAATCGGGCAATGATCCGCGTTCAACTTTGCCTGAAGATCCAAGCCTGACATTCCGGGCATGCGGATATCGGCGATAAGACATCCTGTCTCCTGCTGCCGGCCAGAATTCAAGAACTCTTCTGCACACGTGAACGACTGCACAGGGAAGCCCGCTGACTTCAGCAAACGCCGCAGCGCGAGCCGATAGGATTCATCGTCTTCGACAACCGCCACCATCTTTGGCATCCTCTCTGTGGCCATACAGGTACCAGGATCAATTGGACCGCCGCAGGACGCAATTATGGTTTGTGATTAGGGCGCTGATAGTTATCTATAAGGCGATCCTCAATCGTGCAGGGGCGTGGCTGCACTTTCTGGTCGAGGGTTAAGTCGCTGTCGGAAGCTTAAGCTTTTCTGCTATTCGTCCCAACTCGGCCGGGGAATTGGCCTGCATCTTGCGCATGACGTGCCCACGATGGACAGTCGCGGTGATCTCGCTCATAGCGAGCGTGGAGGCAATCTGTTTGGTAAGCATGCCGGAAACAACAAGACGCATTACCTCGCGCTCACGCGCAGTCAGCTTCGCGTAGCGTTCCCGCAATTGAGTAATCTCGGCCTGTTGTTGCCGTAACTCGTCGTCGCGCTTTAACGCCTGCTGAATCGCATCGATGAGATTCTGATCCCGGAAAGGCTTTGTCAGAAACTCCACCGCCCCCGATTTCATGGCTTCGACAGTCATAGGGATATCTCCGTGGCCGGTGATGAAGATGATAGGGACGGTGACTCCCCTCTCGTTTAGTTTGCGTTGGAGCTCGAGCCCGCTCATTCCCGGAAGGCGCACATCCAAAACAAGGCAACTGGCGGCATCTGGAAGCTTGTGACTGAGGAAGTCTTGCGCCGTGGCAAACGACTCGGAATGCAAACCGACTGTCTTTAGCAAACGCTGCATGGCCGCACGCGTGCGATCGTCATCATCGACAATGAACACAGTAGGAATTCCGTGAGAGGTCATGCAGATACGGCGACCCCTCCGGGCAGTGTGAAGTAAAACGTCGCCCCCGGTCCGGAGTTTGGAGTGGCCCAGATCCGGCCACCATGCGATTCTATGATGGAACGGGTAATTGCCAGTCCCAGACCTGTACCCTGATGCTTCGTGGTGAAGAATGCATTGAAAATCTTGTCGATATTGTCGGCTGGCAATCCCACACCGCTATCCGTTACCGAAATCAGTAGTTGATCGTCCCCAGCCGACTGCGACTGGATGGTCAGTTGACCGTTTAAGTCGTACATCGCCTCAATGCCGTTCAGCATGAGATTCATCAATGCCTGCTGCAACTGCACGCGATCGGCGATCACCTTGGGGAGCCCTTCGGCGAGATCAGTGTGCGTTGTAACCGAATGCCGATTGGCCTCGTCGCGCAGCATAACAATCATCTCTCGAATCAGGTCGTTCACGTCAACCATCTCCTGGTGTGAAGAATCCTTTCGGTAGAGGGAACGGACACGGTCAATGATTTCGGCCGCACGCCTGGCGTCTTTGACCATTTCGAACGCAGCTTCCCGCGCCTCCGGCACGTCGGGTTCCTTGCGGTCAAGTAGTCGCAAGCACGCTTCCGCGTTGGTCACGGCTGCCCCAATCGGCTGTTTGATTTCGTGAGCCAATGAGGCCGTCAACTCCCCGATCGTGCTGATTCGGTTCAGATGCGAGATATGCGCCAGTTCCTGCCGTAATCTCTCATGTTCTCGCTCAGCCTGCCTGCTTTCGGTCACGTCCATTATCACCCCCATCAGTTGTGTTACTTCGCCAAGTGCGTCCAAAACAGGGTGGCCGACGGAACGAATATATCTGACGGTCGAGTCCGGAAGCAGAATTCGGAACTCCGCATCCAGATCCGATTTTTCGACTATTGCTCGATTGAATGCCTCTTCATATCTGGCCCGATCCTCGGGATGAATTCGCTGCAGCCTTTGTTCCCATGTGGGCATACCGTCTTTAGGATCGAAGTCTTGGAGGCGATTCCATTCCGTTGAAAGATGCACGGGTTTCATTCGAACTGTGTCGAAGACCCAGCTCCCGATGTTTGCCACTCGTTGGGCTTGCGCCAGGTAGGTTTCACTCCGCTTTAGAGCTTCCTCAGCGCATATGCGTTCCGTGATATCGACCATCGTGCCGACCACTTGAACAAGCTCTCCGTTGGGACTCAAAACTGGATGGCCGAAGCCATGAATGTGTCTAACTGTTGCGTCGGGTTTCACGATTCTAAATTCAACGTCGCAATCCACTTTCTTCAGGAGGGTCCTATCGCTCGCTAGGTTGAACTTGTCGCGGTCTTCCGGGTGTATGCGCTGCACCCATTGCGCGAACTTTGGTAAACCCTGTTGCGGATCGAAGCCGAAAAGTCGGAACAGTTCCTCGGACCAGTACAGGGTCTCGCGGCTTGTTCCGTGAATGGCACAACTGCCCGTTTGGGTCAGCCTCTGTGCTTCGGCGAGATAAGCTTCGCTGCGCCTCAGATCCTGCTCCGCCCGTTTGCGCTCCTCGATATCGATGTTTGTGCCGTACCATTTGATGACTTTTCCATTTTCGTCGAGGCGTGGAGTTGCACGGAACAGAAACCAACGGTATTCCCCGTCGAAACGGCGTAGCCGTGCCTCGAACTCACCTGGCCGAAAAGAGGCTAGAATTTGCTGCCAGTAATCAACAAGCCCATTGTGGTCGTTCGGATGAAGTGCAGCTGTCCAGCCGGTGCCCCGCGCCTGATCCGCCGTGAGCCCGGCGTAGTCCAACCAGCGCCGATTGAAAAATTCGGCGTTCCCATCTGGCGTGGCAGACCATGCCATACATGGGATCGTTTCGATCACTTCGCGCAACTCTCGTTCAGTGCGTTGCAACCGATCATTTTGGCGCTCCAATTCTAGGCGAATTGCCTCCGCTTGCCGGAGATTGAAGCTGTCGGAAATCCTAAGTGCGACTACACGGCCAATCAATCGCAGGAAACGGATGTCCTCACTGGTGTAGACGGTTGAGGCAGGTCCGGACATGCCCAACGCACCCAAACGACGATCCGGCGTGGTCAGGGGTACAAAAACCAGCGGGCCGACGTTTAGCCCTTGATCTGCAATTCCCCTTTTCAGTTGTGCGGGGACTCTCTCGTCGGTGTCCCAGTCACGGATGTAGAACGGTTCCTGGGTCTTGTACGCGTGCCAGGATGGTCGTTCTTGAACTGGCACATTCGCGTATCCAGCGATGAGGCTCTTTTCTCGCCCGACTACAGCCCATTCGACTTCGTCGGAATTTTCTTTGTAGACGACGATGTAGAACTGTAAGAACGGGAGGAACTCGCGCAGTTCTTCAGAGAGGATCGCGGTGAGATCCTCGGGATCCCGACATTGGGAAAGAGCTTCACTGAGGCGAAGTACGGCTTCATAGCGCCGCCCCGCGACCTGGGGCGGTGTACCGGCATCTGCTCCGGTTTCGAGTCGGTCAGAGATGGCATCTCCCTTATTCATCAGCACTCCACCTTACTCAATAGGTTCGCTCATGGGTCGTTGAGGCCGCAATGTGGGATTCGCCCGCTGTCTTAGATCGGTGCATTCCCCAAGCGGCCCCGCGAATGTATTGGGAAGCGTAAAGTGAAGCGTTGCCCCCCGTCCGGAATTTGCCGTGGCCCAGATGCGGCCCCCATGCGACGCGATAATGGAACGGGTGATCGCCAGCCCTAGACCTGTGCCCTGAGATTTGGTGGTAAAGAATGCATTGAAAATTCGGTCTGCGTCGCCGGCGGGCAGTCCGACACCGGTATCGATGACCGAGATCAGCAGCTGCCCCCCTTCAGCCAGCTGCGATTTGATAGTAAGTTCACCGGTCGTATCCCGCATCGCTTCAATGCCATTGAGCATGAGGTTCATCAGGACCTGCTGCAATTGCACACGATCTCCCATGACGGTGGGGAGTTTCTCGGCGAGTTCGGTGCGTATCGTAACCGAATACCTGCTCGCCTGATTGTGGAGCATCAGGAGCATCTCTCGGATAACTTCGTTTAACTCAATTGTCTCTAGCTGTGAAGAACCCTTCTGGTACAGCGAGCGGACACGGTCGATGATCTCGGCTGCGCGCCTGGCGTCTTTGGCCATTCCCAACGCAGCCTCTCGAGCCTCAGCGACATCAGGCTGGTCGCGGTCAAGAAATTGCAGGCATGCTTCAGCGTTTGCTACCGACGCTCCAATTGGCTGCTTGATCTCATGAGCCAACGAAGCTGTCAGGTGTCCCATTAGGTTCACACGGCTTATATGTGCGAGATCCGTCTCTGCCTGACGCAGTCTCTGTCGTTCTTCCTCCGCTCGCTTGAGTTCCGTTACGTCCATAGCAACCCCGACGAATTGCAGCAATTCCCCCGACGGACTCAAAATAGGCCGGCCCACGGAGTGAATGAATCTGATGGATGTACCCGGATTGACCGAACCGTCTGGCATCAGCAAACGAACTTCGATATCAAAATGTGTCTTTTCTTTGATCGCGTGGTCGAGAGTCCGCCGCACGCGATCTCTGTCGTCAGGATGAATTCGCTGAAATATCAACTCCAGCGTTGGCTTAACCACTCGATCTTGTCCAAAGATGTTGTAGGTTTCCTCCGACCAGTAAATTTCACCACTGAGATCACTCCAGCCGAAACTTCCGGTGTGGCTTATGTTCTGCCCTTCAGCTAAGTAAGCTTCACTGCGCCGCAGGTTCTCTTCCGCCTGCTTCGCAGCGGTGATATCCATCACCGCGCCAATAAACTCGCGGATTCCTGATTCGTTTTTCGCTTCATGAGCCACAATGCGAACATGCTTGACCGAATCATCAGGCAATAACAAGCGGCATGCGACATCACAAGCCTTACCTTCACGCGACGCTCGGTCCATTTGCTCCTGAACTGACGGTTTATCTTCCGGGTGGATCCGTTCAAGAACACGTTCCACAGTGGGTGTGGTGGATTGGTCATATCCATAAATTCGAAAGGTTTCTTCCGACCAATACATCTCGCCTGTGGAAAGCTTGCAACCGAAGCTGCCGGTCTGACTCAGTCGCTGCGCTTCCGTCAAATAGGCTTCGCTGCGGCGTAGCTTCTCATCTGCTTGCTTGTGCTCCGCTCTTTCCCTTGCTTCACGCAGGGCGCGGACCACGGACGGCACAAGCCTCGATAACCGCGTCTTCAGAACGTAATCCGTTGCGCCAATTTTGAGTGCTTCAATCGCCACCTCTTCTCCGAGAGTTCCGGAAACAAAGATGAACGGCACTTCCGGGCAGGCTTTCATTGCAAGCTTCAATGCAGAAATACCGTCGAACGAAGGAAGGGTGTAATCCGCCAGAATCAGATTAATGCCGCCTTGCTCAAGGGAAGCCAGCAGCGCAGCCTGAGTATCGACACGCGTTACTTCGCAGACGATGCCCTCGGTCTCAAGCAGTCCCTGGATAAGCTCAGCATCCTTAGGAGCATCCTCGATCGATAAAATCCGCAATGGGTGCCGCATGCTCATACTTGAGGATACTCACTGCCCTGCGCTTCTCGGCGGCGGCTCATTGATGATTGCCCAGAAAACGCCCAGTTCCTTGATGGCATTCACAAACTCATGAAAGTCGACCGGTTTTACCACGTAGGCATTCACGCCCAGTCTGTAGCTCGCCACCATGTCCTTCTCCTCTTTGGACGATGTCAGCACCACTACGGGGATGATTCTCAGCCGCTCGTCGGCCTTAATCTGCTTCAACACTTCCAACCCATCGACCTTCGGCAGCTTTAGATCCAGCAGAATAACTGCAGGATTGTCACTGGAGCGCGTTTTGTACTCGCCGCGGCCATAGAGGTAATCAAGCGCCTGTTCGCCATCGCGCGTAACAACCACCTCATTCGCGAGGTTGTATTCCTCAAGCGCCGTGAGGGTCAACTCCACGTCCTTCGCATCGTCTTCAACCATCAAAATGCGCCCGATTCTATTCATGGTCACCATCGTTATCCTTGTGCTCTCGGAGCTGAAATATAGAAAGTCGCGCCGCTATCTACGGCGCCCTCGGCCCAAACCTTGCCCCCGTGACGATGTATTATGCGCTGAACCGTGGCCAAACCGATGCCGGTTCCTTCGAATGCGTCAGACTGGTGCAGGCGTTGAAAGACACCAAACAGTTTATTTACGTACTTCATATCAAAGCCCACTCCGTTGTCTCTGACGAATATTACCAGGTCGCCCTTGTTGCCGTCGGTGCATCCGATCTCTATTTCAGCCTGCGGGCGGGTGCGCGTAAACTTAATCGCGTTGGATATGAGGTTAACCAGCACAAGCCTCAGCATCGAACGGTCGCCATAGAAATCGGGCGGTGCACCGATTTTCCACGAAATGTTCCGTCCTTCTGTGTCTTGCCGAACTTCGGTGAGAGCCTCCGTCACCAGCTGAGCTAGGCTAACCAGCGTCTTTTGCGTTTCAATTCGCCCAATTCTCGAAAATGCCAGGAGATCGTCGATCAGAAGACCCATTCGCTTGGCCGAGTCCAGGATCATCACGAGGTAGTGCTTGCTGTTTTCATCCAAGCTGGAAGATGCCTTCTTTTGAAGTAGCTCAGTATAACCAGCTATATGGCGCAGGGGCGCACGCAGATCGTGGGAAACGGAATAGGCAAATGCCTCCAGTTCCTTGTTGATGGATTCGAGCTCTGTGGAACGCCTTGCAAGTTCCTGGTTGAGGCTTTGAATTTGTTGCTCCCGATGTTCGACCTCCGTAAGCTCATCGCGGGATTGCAGAAGCGCTCCCTCGACGCGGCGTCGAACAGAGCTAAACCAGCTGACTAGCCAGGCGAATAAAGCGAAAAGTATCAGGTATGGGATACTGTGCGAAGGCTCTACAAAGAAGTAAGCGAAGCTTATGCATGAGAGCAGAAGCGCCAACACAGCGGTCCCCACCCCTCCATACCAGGCGGCCACGGCGATGGCAAACAGAAAGAGCGTTATGTTGTGGAGCTGTAAGCGCTCGGTGAGAAGCCCCCCGGCGAGCGCCACGGAGACGGAAAGTACGGCGAGACAATAGCGGAGCGTGGGTGAGCGGGCGAGCTGCAATTGTAGATTCGACCGGGTCATAGTTCGCCTCACTTCGACGGGTGGCGACATTCCACCGCTCTTGTAAAATGTCCCGAAGTCACCGGTCACTTAAAACCTGAAGAATTGAACGAGGAGGTTGCTTTCTTCAGATTGAAGACTGGCGGTCCCGCGACTGTATTGGGGAGCGTAAAGTGAAAAGTTGCCCCCCGCCCGGAATTTGCCGTGGCCCAGATGCGACCACCGTGCGACTCGACAATGGAACGGGTGATTGCCAGTCCCAGGCCGGTGCCTTGCGATTTGGTGCTGACGAATACGTCAAAAATGCGATCTGCGTCTCCGTCGGGCAGTCCGACGCCAGTGTCTGCGACAGAAATTAGGACTTGACCATCTTCAGCTCGCTGGGACTCAACACTAAGCTCACCGGAGGTGTCCTGCATTGCCTCAATCCCGTTGAGCATGAGATTCATCAACGCCTGTTGCAACTGCACGCGATCCGCCATCACTGTCGGCAGCCCGCTGGCAAGATTGGCGCGCACGGTAATCAAATGCTGATTGGCCTTGTCGCGGAGCATCGCAATCATTTCGCGGATGACATCGTTGCTATCAACCTCCTCCTTTTGTGGAGAACCTTTTTGGTAGAGAGAGCGGACACGATCGATGATGTCGGCCGCACGCCTGGCGTCTTTAGCTATCTCCAATGCAGCCTCGCGTGCCTCTGCCACGTCCGGCGGATCGCGATCGAGCAATCGCAAGAAAGCCTCGGCGTTTGTTACCGCAGCTCCAATCGGTTGCTTGATTTCGTGGGCGAGGGACGCGGTCAGCTGCCCAATCGTGCTGACTCGGTCCACATGGGCAAGATGGGCTAATTGTTGCCTGAGCTTCTCCCGCTCTTCTTCCGCTTGCTTACGGTGCTTTTCACTGCTCTGGGCCGCCTCTTCGGCGCGTTTCTGTTCCGTAATATCCTCGGATATGGCCAGCAGGACGGGCCGATTCTTCAAGAAGACCACGTGGCCCTTTTCGCGAACCCACAGGATCGTACCGTCTTTACGGATCTTTCTGGCCTCCCATTTCACAGTTCTACCGGGCTGCTCGAAGCATTCATCGATACGGTTCTTGACCGCCTCTCGATCAGATTCATAAAGGGCGTCCAACATAGGTTTGCCGCGCAATTCGCCTACGGTGTAACCCATTTCGCCAGCACCGAAGATGTTCACAGTTACGATTACGCCTGCCGAATCCACGATGAAGTATATCGTCGGATTGCTCTCAAAAGCCGCTCTCCATTGCTCCTCGGTTTCGTGCCGCGCTTGCTCTGCCTGCTTCCGCTCATCGATGTCCTCGAAGGCTATAAGGCTTCCTAAGGACGGCTTGTTATTTCCCGTTTGCAATACCGCCAGAGCCTTTTTAACCACGAACCAGCGATATCGATTGTCGGCGCGTCGCACGCGCGCTTCGGTCTCGAAGCGTTTCTCCGCCGACATGGCTACGCTCCACTCATTGATGAATCTCTCCCGATCGTCCGGGTGGATGGTACTCTGCCAATTCAGCCCGGTCAGTTCTTGGAGTGAGCAGCCTGTGTATTCTTGCCAAGCGCGATTTACAAGGTGAACGGAGCCATCGGGCAGCGCACACACAACGAGCGCGGGAATCGTCTCAATGACCTCCCTTAAATCAAGCTGCTCGCCATGCCTTTGTGCCATGTTTGTCATCGGCAGCACGCTGTGAATATTACTCTCTCCAGTAGTTCTAAGATGCCGTCATGTTTGAGGACATCTGGTCGAATGACAGATCGAACCGAGCCCAGCCTGGATCGCAGACTACGGCGGCATGACGCTGATTGGTTACCGAAGATCGACCGAGCCTAATCCGTGACCGTGCTTCAAACTAGTTACGGAACTTGGACCGCGCAGCAGTCAGGCATTTAGGAGCAATGCTTCAACGGTCCACGAAAGCTATCTGACCGTGCTCTCTGTGCTCGAGCAGTACTCGTTTTTCTGCAATCCATGCCCCCACACTGCAAGAGGATGTGTCCCAAACCCCGCGGTTAGCAAAAGATGACCCGAAAGTGTGTTGACGTCATACATACACACGATGACGCACGGATACTTAAGCGCCAGAGCCGTTGCACCGTGTTCAAGCTCGATTACCTCTTCCGCGCCTCTTCCGGGCAGTGGGTGCTGGCTCATTCCAAGATTGCCCAAGTATCGGATAACCGTTGCGCCTCGGTGAACAGCAGCCAAAAATGCGCCCTCGATCCTCGCCAGCGTCTCGGACGCGGAAGACTCGCGGCGGAAAATGGCCAACCGTCCTTCCTCAAGCACACGATCCAGATCGGAGGAAGACTTCCTAAGAGTCTCCACAACCCGCTGATTCGCTTCATCGTGTCCGAAAAGCACGCAATACTGGCTTCGGTCCGCTATCCCAAGCTGAAGAAACCGAACTCCGCACTCGAACTCCTCCTCCGTCCGCCAGAAATGGACGAGGTGGCTGCCGAGTGGAACTTCGTCTTCGCTGATACCAAGCGCGATCTTCTTCGTAGAGTCTTTCACCCCCCGCGTCCATGACCGCGATTCTACATCCAGGGCAAGCACTGGTACCAGGGCCACGGAGCGGGTTGAACGCATGAGCGAACTGAGCTCGCGACATGTCAAAATTAGCGTTCCGCCTTGACGTCAGAGATTTGACACCTGACGAATAACGACGAGATTTGCCATTGCACAACCCTTTTAGACGCAAGCATCGATCTGGCGCTGCTTTCTGGCACTCGGCTTGCTGCGAGACTGCAAGATTTGGTACTGCTTGGAGCCGCAATTTGGTCGCTGGGCGCGGCTCTAATCCCGCGAGAGAAACTGACCATCGAACACGAAACACTGAAAGGACAGTGCCATGCAAACACCTCAAACCGACTACTTCACCGCCTATCGCAGCGTAAAGCTGACGCGCGACGCCAACGGTGTGCTGATTGTTCAACTCCACACCAACGGCGGGTCGTGCGTTATGACCGCACAAACGCACACTGAGTTTGTCGAGGCCTTCTACCGTATTTCGCAGGACCGAGCGAACAAGATCGTAATCCTGACGGGCGCAGGCGGAGACTTCATTACAGATGTCGATTGGTCATCTTGGGGCAACGCCGCCGATCCTGGCGTCTGGAGCCAGATTCACGACGAAGGCGTTCAGGCTTTGGAAAACATAGCCAACATACGCGTGCCGGTCATCGCGGCGATCGAGGGACGCGCCCATGTGCACTCAGATTACGCGCTACTTGCCAGTGTTATTGTGGCGGCGGAGGATGCGACGTTTCAGGATGTGGCGCACTTCGCCGCTGGTGTTGCACCCGGTGACGGAATCTTTACCACATGGAGTTATCGCGCTGGCGCGGGACGAGCCGAAGCGTTCCTTCTGAATCCGCAACCACTGAAGGCGCGCATCGCACAGGAATGGGGAGTCGTGGCTGAGGTTGTACCGAACGGTAAGGCTCTCGCCCGGGCACGCGAATTGGCCGCGCTCTACTTGAAGGCCCCTGAAGTAACTCGGCGCAACACGCGGATCCACTTCATCCAGCCCCTAAAAGAGCGCATTGTGCGGGAAGTCGGCTACGGACTATCGCTTGAGGGAGCGTCAGCGGCCGACCTCGTGAAGTCAATGAAATCAAACCCGAAACGTGAAGCTGCGGCAGCCGAAGTCGCATGAATATGAAATTCATCCGGCCGCTCCCAGCAGTGTAGTAGGCGACCGGCCGGGGAATTCCGCATATTACCAGCCACGATGGAAAACCTTCTCTGAGGGAACCGGCATGAACGCACAAGAACACTTCGTCCATACAGCGATCCAATGAGTCGCAGGTGGAAAAGTTTGATCTGCTGATTCTCGGTGGGGGCACCGGGTCAACGATCGCTGCCTGGACCTTTGCTGCAGAGGGAAGGCGCGTCGCGAGCGTCGAACGCAAATACATCGGCGGGATCGTGTCCAAACATCGCGTGCCTGCCCAGCAAGAACATCATTCACAGTGCCAAGGTCGCATCGTATTTCCGCCGGAGCAAGGAGTTTGGCATCGCACACAACGGCTTCACGATTGATATGTCAGGCGTCCGCGAGCACAAACGCACGATGGTCCGCGGCCTGAACGAGATGTATCTGGAGAATTATAGGAAAACAGGTGCAGAGTTCATTCTGGGAGCGGGCCGATTCCTGGCTCCGAAAACGGTGGAAGTCGCTCTCGCTGACGGAACTACCCGGCAACTGCGCGGCACGAACGTGATCGTCAGTACCGGCACACGAGCGAAGCTGGAAGCGATTCCTGGTCTCTCAGAGGCACAACCGCTCACGCACATAGAAGCACTGGAACTCGACACTATTCCCAAACATTTACTTGTCATTGGCAGCGGTTACGTCGGAGTAGAGTTTGCGCAGGCGATGCGCCGATTCGGCAGCAGTGTGTCGGTGATCGGCCGCAGAGAGCGCTTGATGCCCCAAGAAGACGAAGACGTGGGTGAGGCACTTCGCAGCCTCCTTGAGGACGAGGGCATCAACCTTCTTCTGAGAACGCGCATCAAGCGTGTGTCCGGGAAGGTCGGGAGACTCGGTTAGCATCGAAATCGAGCAAAACGGAACTGAAAGGACTCTGGATGGCAGTCACGTGCTGGTGGCTGCAGGGCGGACTCCGAATACCGAGGGACTCGGCCTGGAGTTGGCTGGCGTGGAACTGACCGACCGCGGATATATCAAGGTCAACGACCGGCTGCAGACGACTGCGCCTGGTGTTTGGGCGATCGGTGAGGTTGCAGGCAGTCCACAATTCACACACATCAGTGCGGATGATTTCCGGGTCGTGCATGACAACCTCAATGGAGTTGAACATGTAACCGCAGGCAGGCAAGTTCCTTATTGCCTATTCACGGATCCGGAATTGGCACGCATTGGGCTCAATGAGAACGAAGCTAAAGCGCGAGGTATCCCGTATCGTTTGTTTAAAGTTCCAATGGAATCGAATTTGCGGGCGCATACGCTCTCGGAGACACGAGGGTTTCTAAAGGCACTCGTCGAAGTTGACAGCGATCGTATCCTTGGCTTCACGGCTTTCGGTGTCGGAGCCGGGGAGGTTATGTCCGCGGTCCAGATTGCGATGAAAGCGGAACTACCCTATACGGCGGCTGCGCGATGCCATCCTGACCCACCCCACATTGGTCGAAGGGCTTATACCGCTGTTCTCATCCGTGCCTGTCAGTTCCGAGTCGGGGACAGGACCATCGGCAGTCCACGAACTGCTCGTCGATGGCTGACGTCTGATGTGAGCCGCCAAGCTTCGGACTATCGCAACCAGCTGGAGCCGACCGATATGAAGCAATTCACTCCCTGACTATCAGGAACTATTCAATCTTCCACACGGTCGTGGGACATGACACACTCCTGTCTATCAGGGGCATCGGATTGGGGAATCTGCGTCGTGGGCCGCTGTGCGGTTAGGCCTCCATCCAGTACCATGATTGTCCGGTGTAATAGGATGACTGATCTGAGAACAGCCAGGCTACTGCATCTGCCACGTCATCGGGAATGCCAATGCGACGAATCGTATGGATTGCTATCATTCGATTGAGGGCCTCATCTCCTCCAAACACCTCGCGAAGCATCTCCGTCCGTATCGACCCGGGGCTGACAGCATTAACGCGAATGCCTTGCGGACCGTATTCGATGGCCGCGGATTTGGTCAATCCAACGACAGCATGCTTGCTGGCAATGTATACGGATGCTCCAGGACTCGCCAGCATGCCACCTACCGACGCCATGTTTACAATGGAACCTCCCCAGCCTTGATGCAGCCTCTGATGGATTTCTTGTTGCATTATGATGAAGAGGCTTTTGACGTTGACCTGAAAGCCTCGTCGAAATTAGCTTCCGATTGCTGTGCCAGAGGTCTGTTCGGGCCGGAAATGCCTGCATTATTGAATGCGTAATCGAGCCGGCCAAAACGCCCACAGTTTCCGGGACAACTTGACGCACTTCTTCTGGTACGCTAAGGTCCGCTCTAAGGAAGATTGCGTCTCGTCCTTCATCTTTGAGCTCAGATTCAATCAAGCGGCCGTTCTCTTCATCTCTTCCCACAAAGACAACTTTAGCGCCAGTTCTAGAGATGCGATGAACCGTGGCCTCTCCGATTCCCGCTGTTCCACCCGTGATGAGTGCAACGCTACCTGTCAAATCCATAGTGTTACTTCCTGTTACGACCTGAAAATTCGCGCGATGACATTAGGCACAAGACTTGTCAAGAAAAGGCGGCGCATTCAAATCGCTGAGCCTATGACTTGGGGCGATTAACAATGCAGCTAGTCCGACAATGGTCACAATCGCGACGTAGTGCGCCGGCGCGATGCGGTCAAAATGGACCAGCCAGGACACTAATAGTGGGGTCAATCCACCGAACAGCGCATAGGCGAGGTTGTAGGAGAATGAGACTCCGCTGAACCGTATAGATGCAGGAAAAGCGTGAATCATCATCACAGGTGTGAGGACCGATCCACCAGCGCCGACTCCGGCCAACGCATAGAGTGGCAGCAGCGCGAAAGGCATAGTCTCGGCACCGAGATATAATCCATAGGTTGAAGCGATCAGGAAAAGTAGTATCGGTATGGCAACACGGCGAATGCCGAATCGATCTGTAGCGGCGCCGATAGCCACCGTAGAGACGCACAGTGTTGCAGTGGCGACGAGATTAGCGATTTGCATTTGGGCGGGTGCGATCCCAAATAAGTTTGGTATAAGCGAAGGAGTCATCAAAATCACAACTACGATGCTCGCGGTAAGCATCCAGGTGCTGAGAATTGAGGTCGCAACTGCTCGACCGTGATTCTTGAGAACCGCGCCCAGAGGCAACTCGCGGGAGAGGGTTGCACGTTTCCGCATTTCCTCAAAGACTGGAGTTTCTTTCAACCAGTGGCGCAGCCACATTGCGATGAATCCAAACACACCGCCAATCAGAAACGGAATTCTCCAAGCACCAGCGGTTATCTGGCCCTGACTGAATATTCGGTTGAGACAGGCAGCCGTCAATGATCCCAGGAGGATGCCGAAGCTCAAGCCGCTGGTGAGCAAGCCGACCGCGAAACCAACCCTTCCGCGTCTCGCATGCTCTGCAACGAAGACCCAGGCACCGGGCGCCTCTCCACCGATGGCCACACCCTGCAAAACTCGCATCGACAGGAGAAGCAAAGGCGCGGCCAGCCCGATCGATTGATAAGTTGGGAGAAGTCCAATAAGAAGGGTAGGAATGGCCATGAGCAGAACACTGAGCGTAAACATGCGCTTCCGGCCACGAGTGTCGCCAAAATGCGCCATTACGATGCCACCTAGAGGCCGCGCAAGATAACCAGCGGCGAAGATACCAAAGGTCTGGGTTTGGCGAACCCAATCGGGTAGACTTGCAGCGAAAAACAACTTTCCAATCACGTTAGCGAAGAACACAAAAATGACGAAGTCGTAGAATTCCAACGCGCCCCCGATCGATGCGAGCGAGAGGATGCGAGCTTCCGAAATTGTTGGCTCGTTCGATGTCTGCATGGTCTGCATGAAAGCCTTTCTGATCTTGCAGGGCGATTTGTAAGCTCGAGAGATGCGGTGAGCCTAGCTACATCATTCGGCAGTCGCCTGATCTACAACTCCCGCGAGACGGTTGTGGCATCTGGTGTTTGTTTGACCCTCACTGATAGAGCAACACTTCGTCCCCGGTTTTATTCCACAATCGACGAAGGCAATTGGCCCGGAGCAGGCAACGCATAGCAGGAGGGCGTCTTGCGATCAGTCCCGGGTGTCCTCACGGGCCGCCCTCAATATCAATTCAGCATTTTCCAGAAGGTAAGGTATAAGGGAGTAGCTCGCGTGCAGCAATCTGATTGCCCCGTTTGTGGTTGCGACTCCGACGTTCTGCTCACCTCGAGTCCCTGTAGAGCGGTTGGCCCCTAGACGGCGTCTAGCTTGAGCTTACCGAATTCGGATTCATAAGGCATCTGCCCGAGATTTGAAACCATGAGATCTCTAGCGAACGCCCCGGCGGCAATCTGGGCCGCTGTCTCAACGTCCATATCTTTGGTCATGATCCGAGACTCAACACCGATCCGCGTCATGTGCGGCTTCGCGAGGCCGTACCATCGACAGTCGCCGGGTGAGGGCCAGGACTGCCCTCAAAGACTGGATCTGTCACGGCCAAGGCTGGGTCGTAGCTGTTGCAAAGCTGGCGTAAGCTCCGTTCGTTGATTTCCGCCTCTGTGCTGCTCAGTGGAATCGCGAGACCACGAGTTCTGGCGATACATCGTGGGGCTGGCTCCGCACACTCGCCGCAAAGCAGCAACCTTCCGCCACGACGATCACGCACTTATGGTCTGACCGATTCTCCTGATCTCAGTCCGAAGCCACGCGTGCGCCGCATCGCTGTTTACTCTGGGATGCCAGATCATCAGATACTTGAAACCGGTCAATTCACCAGGCACCGGCAAAACTTTGATCTTGCGATTTTCTGCCTCGACTCTTGCGAATCGTTGGGGTGCGGTCAGAATTAGTTTAGTTCCAGGAATGCACCGCGTCGCCGCGCCGAAATATGGCAGGGTGATCACGGTTCGACGGCGATGACCGTGTGCTGCGAGACGCTTCTCAGGTATATGTTGCGAGCCTTCCACTACATCGACACCAATGTGCTCTGCCGCGAGATATTGCTTAAGCGTGAGTTGACGCTGGTAGGGAGCATCCGCCGCAACAATGCAGACGAGCTCTTCCTCGTAAATGACCTCGGTCAGTAGAGGCGAGGGCACATGGCCTTCATCGCCAATCAAAGCAAGGTCCAGTCGACCGTGACTCAAATCCTCGAAGACGTCGCCCCTCCAACTCACGAACGTAAAGCGGACCTGTTTCGCGGCCGGCAGAACCTCGCGGCACAGAATCGGCGCGATGATCGAGGTCGCATTGTCTGTTGCCGCAATCCGGAAGGAACAATATTCTGTCGCCGGATCAAATGTCGAACCGGAGAGTAGCCGATCCAATTTCGGCAACATGATCTCAAGTTCTCGGAGAACACGTTCGCCTTGCGGCGTTGGTTCATAACCCTTTGCCGTCCGCACCAGCAGATCATCGTGAAATGTATCTCGCATCCGCTGCAAGGCGCGGCTCACCGCAGGCTGGCTCAATAGCAACCGCTTGGCGGCACGCGATACATTCCGTTCTTCGGCAAGCACCGAGAACACAACGAGAAGATTCAGATCGGCCTGACGTAGCTGCGTCACACGCATAACAAATATTAGCATTATGTATTGGACGTATAGCTCTGGAAAGTTCAATCTCTCTTTAGCGACGTACTTCACGTTCGAGGAAGACGCCAAAAAGGAGAATCACCATGAGAAAGACAGCTATCGTTACCGGTGCATCCCGCGGCATCGGACGCACTATCGCCCTTCGCATCGCAGCCGACGGATTCGGCGTCGTCGTCAACTATGCCGGCAATGCGGCCAAGGCAGAAGAGGTGGTCAACGAGATCACGAGCGCTGGAGGCCGCGCCCTCGCCATCCAGGCCGACGTTGCCAACCCTGAAGACGTCAAACAGCTCTTCGAGAAGACGATCAGTGCCTTTGGCCAGATCGACGTCGTCGTCAACAACGCAGGCATCATGCCCCTCTCGCCTATCGCCAAAGGCGACGTAGAGACATTCGACAAGGTCGTTGCCATCAACCTCCGGGGAACCTTCCTCGTCCTCTCGCAGGCAGCGCGACACGTCGCCGAGGGAGGCCGGATCATCGCCTTCTCCAGCAGCGTCCTTGCTAAGAACTTCCCCGCTTACGGCCCCTACATTGCCTCCAAGGCAGGCGTCGAAGGCCTCGTCCACGTCCTGGCCAACGAGCTTCGGGGACACAAAATTACAGTCAATGCCATTGCGCCTGGACCCGTCGGAACCGAACTCTTTCTGGAGGGCAAGAGCGAAGAGCAGATCAAACAGATCACCAGCATGGTGCCACTCGAACGTCTCGGTCAGCCCGACGATATCGCAGGGGTCGTCTCCTTCCTTGCCGGACCCGATGGTGGATGGGTCGACGCGCAGGTGCTTCGCGCAAACGGTGGCTTCGCATAACAAGCCCGCACAGTCATCACATTTCACGCAGGTCTAAAGAACCTCATTGGAGAATGAAATGAAGAACGTCATCGTAATCACGGGAGCTTCGAGTGGCTTTGGCGCCCTTGCGGCTCGCGCTCTCGCCATCGCCGGACACACCGTCTACGCTAGCATGCGCGAAACCACAGGCCGCAACATCGCGCAGGTGGAAGCTACTCAAAAATTTGCGGCCGAGAACAAAGTAGACCTTCGCACCATCGAACTCGACGTCGCCTCTCAGGAATCAGCCGACCAGGCCATCAAATCCATCGTCGGGAAAGACGGTCGTCTCGACGTCGTCATCCACAACGCCGGGCACATGGTCTTCGGCCCAGCCGAAGCATTCACTCCCGAGCAGCTAATCCAGGTCTTCGACGCCAACGTGCTCAGCACACAGCGCGTCAACCGCGCCGCGCTTCCACAACTGCGCAGACAGAAAAAGGGACTGGTTCTCTGGGTCGGAAGCACCAGCACACGCGGAGGTACGCCGCCATACCTCGCGCCTTATTTCGCGGCAAAGGCAGCAATGGACGCGCTCGCTGTCAGCTATGCCGCAGAGTTGAATCGATGGGGCATCGAGACGTCCATCATCGTTCCCGGTGCCTTCACCTCCGGCACGAACCACTTCGCACACGCTGGCTCACCGGCAGACAAGGCACGCCAGGCCGAATACGACAACGGCCCTTACGCTCACCTCGGCGACGACATTATGAAGGGTTTCGCTGCTACCGCGCCGCCCGACGCCGATGTGGCTGATGTCGCCAAAGCTATCGTCAAAGTCGTGGACATGCCCTACGGCAAGCGTCCATTCCGCGTCCACATCGACCCCGCACAAGACGGTGCAGAAATCGTCAACGGAGTGACCGATCGCGTCCGCGCGGAGATGTATCGCAACATCGGGCTCTCAGATCTACTGACTCTCGTCATGCCTTAGCACAAGGCGCTGTGATGACGTTAGTCTTCCTTTCTTAGTGAAGTCGAAGACCATTTATCAAGGATGCCGCGGCTCGATCGTTGATAGGGGCGGTTTTGGGATGATGGGACCATTCAACTTTATTGACAGGCGATCTTCCATCCGAGTGACCTGCCCCCGGAAAACTCTACCAGTTGAAGCTGGAGTTCTCTCGTAAATTGAACGGGAGGACGGAGCATGAAGAAGAGCCGATACAGCGAAGAGCAGATCATCGGGATTTTGAAGCAACATGAGGCAGGATTGAAGACGGCGGATCTGTGCCGGGAGCATGGGATAAGCGCGGCGACATTCTACGGCTGGAAGGCGAAGTACGGTGGCCTGGAGGTGAGCGAGGCTCAACGGTTGAAGCAGATGGAGGACGAGAACCGGCGGCTGAAGCAGTTGGTAGCCGATCTGAGTCTGGACCGCGAAGCTCTGAAAGCGGTGATAAGAAAAAACGGCTGGAGCTTGCCGGGCTGAGAGAAGATGTTGCGTTCGTGTCAGTGGAGTTCAAGCGGAGCGAGCGTGCAGCCTGCAAGCTGCTGGGTGTGGATCGGTCGAGCTATCGTTACGAGCCGAGGCCAGATCGCAACGCGGAGTTGCGCGAGGCGCTGATCCAACTGGCACGGCAGAAGCCGCGGTACGGCTACCGGCGTCTGCACGTGCTGCTGGAGCGTCGGGGCCGTGAGGTGAACGTGAAGCGGGTCTACCGGCTGTATGCGGAAGAAGGGCTGGCGGTGCGGCGGAGGAGGCGCAAGCGTCTGGTGCGCGATCCGTTAACGGCGCCGAGACTGCTTCGGGCCAATCAGGAGTGGGCAATGGACTTCGTCGTGGATGGACTGGCGAACGGCCGGATGGTTCGCATTTTGAGCGTGGTCGATGCTTATACCCGCGAGTGTCTCGCTCTGGAAGCGGACGTGAGCCTGGGCAGTGGGCGGGTGACACGGGTGCTGGATCAGTTGATTGAGGAGCGCGGCCATCCGGAAAGTGTGCGCTCCGATAATGGGCCGGAGTTCTGTTCCCGGCAGATGCTGGGCTGGGCCGAAGAGCAAAAGATCGCCTTAGTCCATATCCAACCGGGCAGACCAATGCAAAATGGGCATGTCGAAAGCTTCCATGGGCGCCTGCGTGACGAGTGCTTGAACGCGCACTGGTTCCGGACGTTGAACGATGTACGAAGCACTCTGGCAGACTGGCAGCAGGAGTATAACTGGGAACGCCCGCATAGTTCGTTGGGCTATCGGACGCCGGCCGAGTTCCGGCAGAGTACAGGCTATGCGGATATGGAAAGCCAAGAGCGCTTCCCACATCCGCACAGCCTCGACGGCGGCGGAGGGATATTTCCAAAGCCAAACCTAAATCGAGAATCTACAGTTATCACTGGTTGAGAAAAACGGGGCAGGTCACGAGGATACTGAGCCTAGAGCGGGTGTTGGAGTCCACTCTTAACCGCCCCTTTTCTGAGGGGAAGATGACTCCTACGAGATTGAGACTCGGAAGGAGTCGAACTGTGCCTGCTCTGGCTCCAAAGCGTGGTGTCTTGCACCCTAGAGGATTAGGCAGAAGAAAGCCCCGGCGGGCGGCTTCATGCGCGTCGGTATTGGTCCGTGGGGAACGATGAGCCGAGAAACCATTTCTGTCGGTTCGGCGCAGGTGCCATGTCTAACACCAGAAGGAATCGGCCCGGGATCATTTCGCAGCATTCTATTCGTCGAATCCGAGATTGATCCAGGTATCGATGAGCAGGAGGCTCCTGAAATCTTCACCGACCTGAACCTCGACCAGATCGTTGAGTCCATGACTGCCGGTCGAGACGAATACAACCTGAAGCCCTTCTTCTACACGCCGTTGAGAGACGTAGAGACCGTCAATTACCGCTACGATGTTCTGCGGGATCTCGAAGGCCAGGAGCTCGCTGGATTCATCCAATCGTTCGCTCAGGAAATGCGGAGGATGCGAGTCGCCCTCGCTCAGGCAGACAAACTCTACTATAAATACCAGAAGCAAAGCTGGTTTCTCGATGCCGTGGAGATCTATTGCGCCGCGGTCACCCACTTGATCCAAAACCTGACGCAGGCAAATGTCCGCTCGCGCGGTTTTCGTGGCCTTCGTGAATATCTGGCGAGCTACGTCGACTCCAGCGACTTTCGTGCGCTTGTCGCTGAAACGCAGAAGGTCAGAGCCGGTCTAGCTGAGATTAAGTATTCGCTTCATATAGCGGGCAAGCGCATTACAGTCAGCAAATACGACTCTGAACCTGACTACAGCGCAGATGTATTGCAGACATTCCAGAAGTTTAGCCAGGGTGCAACCAAAGAGTACCGCTTTGAGTACCGTTCGGCGCCGGACATGAATCATGTTGAAGCGGCCATACTGGATCGGGTCGCTCAGCTGTATCCCGACATCTTCTCCTCCCTCGAGGAGTATTGCACTCGTCATAGCGGCTATCTCAACAGCGAAATTGCCAGGTTCGACCGTGAAGTGCAGTTCCACGTCGCATGTCTTGAGCACATTCATCGGCTCAAACAAACCGGCCTTTCCTTTTGCTATCCCGATGTCACGGATCAGTCCAAGGAGGTCCACGGGAGTGGAGTGTTTGACCTTGCTCTGGCGAATAAGCTCAGTCGCGAAAGATCGTCTGTCGTGCCGAACGACTTCTATCTGCAGAACCCAGAGCGCATCCTTGTCGTCTCCGGGCCGAATCAGGGCGGCAAAACTACCTTTGCCCGCACTTTTGGACAGCTCCACTATTTGGCTAGTATTGGCTGTCCCGTGCCTGGTACGGAGGCGAGGCTTTTTCTCTTCGATAGGCTCTTCACACACTTTGAGAAGGAGGAAGACATCCGCAACCTGAGCGGCAAACTTGAGGATGAACTGCGCAGGATTCAACAGATTCTCCAGTGCGCAACCCCGAATAGCATCCTCATCATGAACGAGAGCTTCTTATCGACAACGCTGAATGATGCGCTTTTCTTGAGCAAACAGATTATGCGGCGAATCGTCAGATTGGGCATGCTCTGCGTCTCTGTAACATTCCTCGACGAACTGGCATCGTTCAGCGAAACCACCGTAAGCATGGTCAGTACCGTGAGCCCAACGGATCCCGCGTTGCGGACTTTCAAGGTAGTCCGGAGGCCCGCCGACGGCCTTGCGTACGCGGTTGCAATCGCACAGAAATACCGGCTCACATACGACGCCATGAGGGCGCGCATCGCCAGCAACACAGGGGGGCGAAGGACGTCATGAAAGCCTTTCTCATGTATAGAGATCGGGATTTTGGGCTCGGAGAGAACCAGGCGCACAAGGCTGCGGACTTGAGACAAGATCTGGAATTGGACACCCTTCTCCACGCGATGGCCTCTAACGACGAATTCTTGCTCAAAGTGGCGGAGAAGGCCCTGTTTGCGAGTCTAAGGGAGCCGGAGGCAATCCTATATCGGCAACATATCCTCGCCGATTGCCAGGAAAGGCCTGAGATCGTCAGGGAGATTTATACGATTGCGGTGGAAGCAATCGAGCGCGAAAGGAAGGTATGGGGCTGGATGGCCGGGAAGTATCCGGAGGAAACGTTGCACCGTTCTGTGGGGGTGCTTCATATATTCGTGGGCCTGCTCAAAAGGCTGCGGCACGTTGCCGATGAGCACGCCGCCAAATTTCGTTCTGAGGGCTTCATGCGATTCTTCAAGATGATAGCCGTGGAGCTTGATGACGGATATTTGCAGGCTTTCGAGGACCATCTGGAACGGCTTGCGTTTCCCAATGGCGTACTGATCAGCGCCGAGCTCGGCCAGGGTAATAAGGGTGTCGACTACGTCCTGCGGGCGCCGCCCTACACGATGCAGAGCTGGGTTGATCGGGTTCAGGGCTGGCTCGAGCAGATGATCTCTAGAAACAACGATAAATATACGTATGAGGTCCAAGAGCGCGATGAAGAGGGATTCAGGGCATTGTCGGACCTCAGGAGCCTGGGCATCTGCCGCGTCGCGACAGTACTCGGTCAATCGACCGATCATATTCTGAGTTTCTTTCGCATGTTGCGATTGGAGCTGGGTTTCTACGTGGGATGCTTGAACTTGCGCGACCAACTCGTCCCGAAGCGGGAACCGCTTTGCCTTCCCGACCCCTCGCCGGCCGATCGGCCAATGCTCACCTGCCAAGGCCTCTATGACGTCTGTCTGAGCTTGAGGATGAAAGATAGAGTCGTGGGCAACAATATGACTGGTGACAATAAAGTGCTGATTATGATCACCGGCGCCAACCGAGGGGGGAAAACTACCTTCCTCCGCAGCATTGGGCTGGCACAGCTGATGATGCAATGCGGCCTGTTCGTGCCGGCTGAGTCCTTCCAGGCAAATATCTGCTACGGCATCTTTACGCATTTCAAGCGTGAAGAGGATGCCAGCATGAGGAGCGGGAAACTCGACGAAGAGCTCAGCAGGATGAGCGTAATTGCCGACCAGATAATCCCACACAGCATCGTTCTTTTTAACGAGTCATTCGCCTCAACAAACGAACGAGAAGGGTCAGAGATATCGAGACAAATCCTGCGCGCCCTACTCGAAGCGGACATCAAAGCGTTTTACGTTACTCATATGTTTGACTTGGCGCAAAGATTCTATCTCGCAAAGCTCGACAGCTCCCTGTTCGTTCGTGCAGAAAGGCTCGCCGACGGCCAGCGGACCTTCCGCCTTGTCCCAGGCGAGCCGTTGCCCACGAGTTACGGCGAAGATATGTATCGCCTCATATTCGGAGCGCAGCCCGATGCCACGACCGCAGCGCCCCCTCCGGCATGAAACTGAAGTGCCCGCCTCTTGTTGCTATTTGTAAAACAATGCCAATGCGAGAATGAGCACAAGAAGCATCCCGATCAATGCGTTATAGAAGTTCAGATACCCGGATTGCAGAACGCTGATCTTGCTGGCCGCCGCTCGCACCAGACGCGTCAGGGGCGCGAATAGATATGGTCCAAAGATGGGCGCAACCTCCTGATTAAAAATCAGACGCGTTACGAAGTATGGTCCATGATCGTACTCGCGCTCGAGATTGTGGGTTGGCCCATAGATGAAGCCATAGAACGTCCGCAATGCATTTGAAAAAGCCAAAGAGGTCGTGGCGATCCGGCGTGCATCTTCCTGCCGGCCGCCCGACCATACAGGCACACGGCGGAGTTGAAATGCGCGGCGGCTGAACAGGAAAAATACAATTGGGATGAGAGCCAAGAGCGGCCCAACAATGATCATCTTTGTCGGGGAGATAAAGGCGAAATCTCCATTCAACGGAACGAGCACCCATCCAGCCTTCATGTGCATCGCGGAATTGACCCCAAAGAGAGATTGACTCGCTGGCCCAAGCGCTTGTACCCACCATGGCATTCCCACTGCCAATCCCAGGACGCATAGCCCGAGAAAGAACACACTTCCGCATCTTGCTCGAGAGAGATGCGTCGAATGAGCATGCCCGTCTCCAAGCAGACCAATGCCGAAGAGCTTGGCGAAGGTTGCCAAAGCGACAGCCACGACTAATGCCAATCCCGCCGCAGCCAAGGCAATCGTAAGTCTCGCGGCGATCACCTTTACTTGCATCCCCTGGAAGAGAGTCTGAAAGGCGTACCATTCGCTCACGAAACCTGCTTGGGGAGGCAGCGCTGCGAGGCTCATCGTCGCAAAGAGCGCTCCGATCCCGAACGGAAGCGAGGTGTTTCGCAGGAGACCCGTTTGCCGAATTTCATAGCTGCCGTTGACCGAGTACACTCCGTCAGCAGTGAGGAAGAGAGTACCTTTGGCCAAACTGTGTCCCGCCAAATGCAGCAGGCAAACGATCCATGCCAATCCTGCAGGGCCGGGCAATCCGCTGATAGCAAACAGCAACGAAACACCCAGAATCGCCACCGCCACGCCGGCATTTTCAGCCGAGGAGAGGCTTAGCATGCGGCGCCAATCGTCTTCCTGAAAGGCGTTGAAGATCGCGAGAATCGCACTGAGCACGCCGGCAATGATCATGACGGTGGCAACGCTCATCACCCACACTCCAGTACGAGGCAGCCATTGCAATACGCCTCGCGCGAGCGAATAGAACGCGGCATTGAGAACGATGCCGGAGAAAATGACGCCGGTGGCGCCGCTGCCAGAGCCATAGCCGGCGGGAAACCATTCATAGAATGGCAATACGCCGAGCTTGGCGCCGAAGCCAAAGAGCAGCAGCAGACCGATGACGAACGTGCCCAGGGTCGAGAAGTCCTGTGGCGCCGCAAGACTTGCGAATGTATAAGAACCGGCGTGGTCGCCCATGAGCAGCAGCGCAAGCAGAATCGAGACCGCTCCGACCTCAAGCAGCGCAAGCATAAAGAGCATGGGGCCGCCGGAGGATTCTGAGACTCTTTCGCCCAGGATCATGACGGCTCCGCCGACACTCATCACTTCCCACGCAATCAGGAAGGACATGGCATCCTGCAAACCAAAGACACCGAATGCGCCGAGCAGGGTGAGCGCAAGGCCCGCGAACCAGTATCTTTTCGACAGCTTTGGCGATGCCGTCGTGTTCAAACCAGCGGCGAAGAGTGCTGGCAGCAGACCAAACAGCAAGAGCCAACACCCACCGGCATCCAAGTGAAACTCGACCGGGGTGTCGGCCACGCGGAATCCCAACATAAACGTTGGCGCTGTTGTTGGCACGCTCATCAAGCACCCGGCGATGCCAGAAGCACATCCAAGCACGATTCCCGTGCGCGCCAGCTTCCCGCTTGGCTCAAGCAAGGCGGCCAAAAACGAGGCGCCCCAAAGGACTGCCATCGCCAATAAAAGATCACCTTGCAAAGTGGCCTCCCTGGACAGACTGTGCCGCGCGGTTGAGCAGTAGAAGCAAGGAATGGATCATCGCCGCCGGGTTGGGCGGACAGCCCGGCACATAAATATCGACGGGTAAGATGCCTTCGACGCCGTGCCCGCAACTATATCCGCCGCCCGTGGCCCCGCCCGAGACCGCGCATGTTCCCATCGCCATCACCCATCGCGGCTCAGGCATCCCGTTGTAGGTTTCGAGCAGCGGATCGCGCATCGCATATGTGACCGATCCAGTCACAAGCAATAAGTCGGCGAAGCGCGGCGATGGTGTGAAGAAGATTCCCAGCCGATGGAGGTTGTAGTAGGGATTGTTTAGAGCCTGCAGTTCGGACTCGCATCCGTTGCAGGAACCCGCATCCACGTGACGGATATGCAGGCTGCGCCCAAAGCATTTCTGGATGTTCTTTGTCAGGTCCAGTGCCGGCTTGGAGGCGAGTGCTTCCGCCCAAACCAAATCCTCGCGGTTTCGCACACCAAAGGCCCAGTCCTCTGATTTTGTCAAAGCATCGTTCGGACAGGATTCCGTGCAGAGCTGGCACCCAATACATTTTCCGTAATCGATAGTGAGCCGTTCGCCCTCTCGCACGCTCTCGAGCTTGATCGCTCCAGGAAGACACACCTCCGCACAGGCACTGCAATTCTCCTGGCAACGATCCGGCTGGAAGCGCGGCAAGCCTAGCACTCCTGGCTGAGCTCCTGCGTTCTCCTTGTCCGGCCATGGGCTGGTTGCGATTCCGCCCTTTATGCCATACAGGGTCCAAAACGGCATATTCCCTCTCCAATCGTTAGCGATCGCATTCGGCCATAGTCAGACCGAAGCTCGCCTCGTTGATGGCGTAGTCCATCATGTTGGTGTCGTGCACCGTGAACGGAAATACCCGCCAGTTGGAAAACGACGCGGACTTCACCTTGACTCGCGCAATTTTGCCTGCTGCATCGAAATGCACGCAGTAGTAGATCGATCCTCTTGGGCCTTCGCACCATCCCAGGCCTTCCCCCCGCGGCCGCAAAGCAACTTCCGTGTCAACCGGACCTTCTGGCATCCTCTCGAGCGCCGTAAGCAGAAGGGCAATGCTGTTGCGGATCTCTTCCATGCGGACCTCGGAGCGGGCGTGGGCATCACCTTCTGAACGCACCGGTATCTCCATCGCAAGGCGGTCATAAGCAGCGTAGGGATGGTCACAACGCAAATCGCGTGCGATGCCGGATGCTCGCTTGATGGGACCGGTCGCACCCTGGTCGAATGCTGTTTTGTGGGGCAAATGGCCCGTGGTAATCAGGCGGTCGAGATGACTGTTCGTACTTTCGAGGGCCGCCATGTATTCGGCGATCTTGGGTTCCAAGGCGCGTAGTTGCGCGGGGAGAGCACGCAAATCGAGATCCCGCCGCAGGCCGCCCGGCTTGAGCAGCCCGCGTAAGAACCGGCTGCCCGTAAAAATGCCATTCAGTTGCTTGCATTGTTCCTCGAAGAGCTTGCCCTGCGCCTCGCCCACTTTGAGAGACGTCGTATGGCAAAGGTGGCCAAGGTAGTGGAGATGATTGTAGAGACGCTCTAGCTCTGCCAGGATGGTCCGCAAATACCTTGCACGCTCGGGGATCTCACTCTGGCTGGATGCTTCGACAGCCTGGCAGAAGGCGAGGGAATGAGCGACGCTGTCAACACCAGAGATGCGCTCCGCGATGAGTACACCCAGCGCAGGCGGCTGTCCTTCGAAACGTTTTTCCATCCCACTGTGTTTGAAGAAGAGACGCGGGTGGCAATGGAGAATTGCCTCCCCGATGTAGTAGAAGACGATCTGCGCCGATTCAAGCACGTCCGCGCGCACCGGGCCGAATGGCAACAT
Source organism: uncultured Acidobacteriaceae bacterium (assembly GCA_963746665.1). Lineage (GTDB taxonomy): Bacteria > Acidobacteriota > Terriglobia > Terriglobales > Acidobacteriaceae > PALSA-350. The sequence continues at coordinate 719,066 of CAVVBW010000006.1, forward strand.
CTGAACGTCGGCGCCTTCGACAGGCGGCAGGTCCCACGGTTCAGGCGTATACGGAATCATTTCGTTTTTCGGATAGCGTGGGTCAAGCGGCGGAATCAGAGGATGAGCGCCTTCATGCAGCACGAGCGGGCGCGGCTCAGGATGACCTCGAAAGGAAATCCCGCACAGATCCTTCATTTCACGCTCATACCAACCAAGGAGCGGGATGCTGGTCGCGAGGGATTCGAGCTCTTTCGTCCCTTCAGGAAGCCGGCATCGTAACAGTGCAAAGGGCTCATGAGAAGTTCGATTCGCCAGATAGAGAACCTCGGGAGGCCCGCCAGGTTCCGGAAACCATGCGTAAGCCATCTGCAGGCGTGCGCCGTCTTCGACGAGACGCTGGCAGGCTTGCGGCACTTCGGACGGCTGAACTGCTTGCTCTACCGCGCCCCTCATCACTGCCCACCTCCCATCATCTGGAGAGAAATCTTCGTGAACACATTCCACAAGCCGTGCGGCCACCACAGGCCAAGCACCAGCAGGGGAAGGAAGGCCAGCCACATGGGAAAGGTCCGCCAGACGACCCATGGCAACCGGCGTACTTGAAGCTCAGAAGCCTCGTCGAAATACATTGCGCGGAAGTGAGCGAGGAAACCAATGAAGACGACAACCAGAAACACCACGAACAGCAATGCTGCCCAGCGATAGGGTCCGGCGATACCGGCGCGCAAGATGGTGAATTCGCTTAGAAAGAGCGCGAATGGAGGCGCCCCGGCAATTCCCACGGCGCCCAACAGCCAAAGCGTTCCACTCACGGGAAACGTCTTCAATACATGCCGGATTCCCGAGATTTCCTTCGTGCCATAGGCGCGCATGACATTGCCGGCGCCGAAGAACATGAGTGACTTGTTCATGGAGTGATTCAGCATGTGATAGAACGTTCCCGCCACACCGAGCACGCCACCAAAGCCCAGGCCAAGCGCTTGTACGCCGATGTGTTCGACGCTGGAATATGCCATCAAGCGCTTGACACCGGTTTGCCGCACAATGAAGAGCGCCGCAATGATAAAGGAGAATATCCCGAACGCGACGATGGCCGTATGCGCGAATCTGCTGATGGATGTTCCGCCGACAACGCCGATAAAACGTGCGATACCCAGCATGGATGCGTTTAGCAAAGCGCCCGAAAGCATGGCGGAAACCGGCGCCGGAGATTCACTATGCGCATCCGGTAGCCAGGTATGCATGGGCGCGAGGCCTGCCTTGGTTCCATAGCCGACGAGGGTCAGGAGAAATGAGATAAGGAGCAGAGGTTGATAGACTTCAGGAGCGGATCTATGGAGAGCGTCCCAGGTCATTGCGTAGCGCGGCCCCAGCACGAACGAGCCACCCCAATAAAAGAGTACCGTTCCCAGAAGCGCGAGAGAGATGCCGCCAGAGACCACAATGATGTATTTCCAGGCAGCTTCAGTGCTTTCCGCTTCGCGCTCGAAGCCTACCAGAAAGGTGCTGATGAGAGTTGTCAGCTCAATTGCAATCCAAAACACGCCGGCATTGTTCATGACGCAAGCCGCCAGCATCGTGAAAGCGAAGCCAGAGAACAGTCCATAGAACAACGGCAAGCGCTCCTCTTCATCGAGAAGCCGCATATAGCCGACAGCGTAGATCGAGGAGAACGCATATACGATCGAAATGCAAAGAGCGACCCACATGCCAAGTGTGTCGATCTCGACGTAGCCTCGCCCGAAGAAAACAGGACCCTGCAGGGTCCGAATGAGGAGCGGCACGCTCACGGCGAGATCGATGATTGCCGCTGCCACCGTTGCGTATTCCGCGATACGAGAATTGCGCAAGGCAAACGACAACACGATGGCTGCGAGCGGCGCCAGGAACAAGATAAGGAATAGCTCCTGAGTCATGGCGCCTCAGCCTACCAGCCGATTCAGTTGACGGCTGCTGGTTGTGCCTGCGTGCACCACCAGAAAGCGAACCAGCATGCCGAAGCACGCCACCACAATAAGCAGGTCGAAGAGAATGACGATCTCGATCAGCAGGGGCATGCCAGGCACAAGAATCTGCGATCCCAGGAAGATGCCGTTCTCCAGCACCAACAGGCCAAGAATCTGGCTGATCGCCTCGTCGCGCACAGAGAGCATGAGGAAGCCAATGAACTTCATCGAGAGCATGATGGTGAGGGCCAGCACCACCACATGGGTCGCGGGAGCGGCCTGCTGGCTCATGTGGTTGGCAATCACAAAGGCGAACATTACCAGGAAGGCTCCGACCACAAGGCTTGAACTCGGCTGGAGCACTGCGTGCATCTCGCGTTGGACGTGTAACCTGTCGACGATGCGCATCAGCAGGTAGGGCAACACCAAGCCACGAAACAGCGCCGTCAGGACAGCGATGACATAGAGTTCCGGATACCCGGCGAAATAGCCTACGGAAGCAGAAAGTGCAGCGATCAACCAGGATTGCACCGCAAACGCATACACGTAATTGCGCAACCAATGCGACCCCAGCATCACAAAGGTCAGCAGCAGACTCACAATCGCCAGGGAGCTGAAGATCGAGGCTTGCAACGAGCTCAAGTGCGCCAGAAACATCAAACTCTCCTCAGAGCAACTGGGTTGAAACAATCGCGAGGATTGCAAAAAGGAATCCTGCGGCTAACGGCTCCTGATACCGGTAGAAACGGAGCCTGGACTGCACGGTTTCGACAACCACAACGGTCAAAGCCACCAGCAGAAACTTCAGCAGCAAAGTTGCAATGGAGCCGAATTGCCCAAACACCGCTCCGAACTGCGACATTCCCCAGGGCAGTAAGAACACATTGCAAAAGATGGTGTAGAGGATGAACTGCTTCATCATCGAAGCCCATTTGACTAGGGCAAGCAACGGCCCCGAGTATTCGAGGATGCGGGCCTCGTCGATCATGTAGATTTCAAAGTGTGTGCTGGAGTGTATGGGGAGACGGTCCGTCTCGACCAGCAGCAGCGCAAAAAACGCCAATATCAGAAAGAGATGCGCAGGACTCCAATAGGCGGAAGCGCTCCCCAGCAGTAGATGATTGACGACAAACGGCAACATTGACTTGGCGAGCAGACTGATCCCCACAAATACGAGGATCAATGTCGGCTCAGCGAGAATTGTAAGCATGACTGCGCGGCTTGACCCGATCCCGCCGTAGACATTTCCTGTGTCCAGCCCGGCCAGGATGATAGCGAACGAGCCGAGTGTCAGAACCATCCCCCCGCCCAGCAGGTCTCCCATATCCGAGAGTGGCAGCGGCCGGTCGGTAAGTACAGGAATCAGGATCGGCACGATCAACATCGCTGTGAAGGAGATAAACGGGGCAATGAAGTAAATCCAGGAAGCCGATTCGGGTACAACAGTCTGTTTGTGAAAAAACTTCCAAAGGTCCCGATACGGCTGAAAAATGCTGGGGCCGCGGCTGCGCTGAATCCGCTCTTCAGTCTTCAGGATGAAGCCCTGCAGCAGCGGGGCGAGCAGAAGAACGCAAAGAACCTGGCATACCTGGAGAAGGATGTCGGAAAGGATCACGGCAGTCTCCTGCCGCTATGGACAATCAGAGAAAGAACATTATGAAGTTGGCGCGGGATCGGGCCAGCGAAATCTTCCAGACTCTTTCTTATCACAAGACTCCTCATGTCGATAGGAGTCATCAGCTTGGAAGGCGGTTATAAGGTGGACTTCATCACCGGACGCGATTTGTATGAATCTGAATCTTGAACCGAGACCCCTCGCTTGTCAAGGTTCTAGACTCCTTTGGAACTCGTTTGGCGATTAAATTCTGGTTTGGATTTTCGCGCTTCGGTTCTTGACAAGTCCTAGCGCCACCCCTTAAAAAGGGTGTGTTGCGGTGAAGGAGTTCACCCTTAACCGCTGTCCATCCGCAGAAGCACGATAGGGTGGCCAGATGATGACTCCTGGCAGGGAATCCTGTCGCGGAGTCATGTCTCCCGCAAGATCCCTCAACAAAATGCAAACTTGACCTAGCCGTTTTGTGTCCGCTGCTCCGGAGTCGGACCGTGAAAGATGCTGCGATGACGCGACGCCCCGGCGAACTCAACGAGAGCCAACAAAGACGTCTGCGCGTCTCGTGTCAGTACATCGACAAGATGCTCGCCGATATCGACGATATTCTTCACACGGCAACTTCCCAGTCGCCCTTCCCTCGCTTCACCATAGACATCAGCCCTGCGCAGATTCGGGTACTTGAGGACTACACCCGCCGTATTCGCTCTCAGCTGGTTCGTACCATCGCGTGGCAGAACATGAAGCCTGAGCGGCCTGAAATTCCGGCAACCCGAGCAGTGCTTACCAATCTGACATTTGTCGACATCACAATCGAGGAACTCAAGCCAAGCTATATGAAAGGCTTTGGACCAGTTCCGGAAGACGCCGTCGGCGAACTCAATGGCGTAGTGCACGAATTGCGCTCGCTCGTCGCCGGCATGCAAGGGTATCTCAAGCAGGAACTTGGTACCAGCTTGGAAACGCGCCTCCATCATCTTGAGAAAACTGGTCATGACGTAGTATTGCTTCGTCTGCTCGAGCAAATTGCCACTCGCAACGGCTTGGTCGAGTTCCGTCCACGGATCGACGCCCTCACGGCTCGGCTCGAAGACGACAGCTTCGAGGTTGCTCTCTTCGGACGAGTCAGCTCCGGGAAATCTTCTCTTCTGAATGCCTTGCTCGGCACCAGTGTCTTACCAGTTGGCATTAACCCGATTACCGCGGTTCCAACGAAACTTCGCTTCGGCGTTACGCTCAAGGCAGCCGTCTCCTACGCAGATGGCCGCAACGCCTTGGTTTCCATCGAAGAGTTTCGCCGTCTAGTCTCGGAACAGGGCAATCCTGGAAACCTCGAGAACGTCGTGCGAGCGACTGTCGAGGTCCCTTCTCCACGGCTCAGAGCGGGCATTCTCTTGGTAGACACTCCCGGATTGGGATCCCTCGCGAAACGGGGCGCACTGGAGACACTGGCCTATCTCCCCTCGTGCGATCTCGCCCTTCTTCTCATCGACGCCGGAGCAACGCTGAACGAAGAGGACATTGGTACTCTGAGGCTTCTCTACGAGGCTGGAATTCCGGCTCTGATTCTGCTCAGCAAGTCCGATTTGCTCGCAGAGGGAGATCTTCATCGGGTCATCAGCTATATCCAACAGCAGGTCAAACAGGAACTTGGACTCGATGTGGTGATCCATCCGGTCAGCGCGTTATCAAACTACTCGATTATGCTGGATCAGTTCTTCGAGCGGGAGTTGGTTCCGCGTTTCGAGCAAGCTCGCTTACTGCGGGAAGCCTCGGTGAGGAGGAAGATCGGAGTTCTTCGCGAAGCCGTCACATCTGCCCTCGAAAGTAGCCTCACTCGCGAGAAGCGCTCTCCGCTCGCAGACAACGCGATGGACATGCCTGAGCTTGAGTCGGCGCTGCGGATTGCCACAGGTGAGGTGGGCGAGCAAAGCACCGCATTGGAAACGGCATTTCGTGAGTTGGGAGAGACTCCAGCCGTAGTCCTCGATCTGGTGGCAGAGCAGGCAGCTCTTTGGGCAGGCAGTAATTCTGTGAGCCAGATCCCCCCTTTGCAACTTGCCGAATGGGTCCACGAGGCGGTCTGGAAGCTTGTCCAAACCCCTATCGAAAGGCTGCGGAGCGTCGGAGATCGCGCGATCGAAAGCCTACAGCGCATCGCACGGGAGATGAGAAGGATGGATGTCCCGGCAAAGGAGGACTTCGACATTCTCCTGCGCGATATGCCACGATTCGAACTTGCTGCGCTCCCCGATGCGATCAGAGTGAGCCATTGGAATTTGCTTGGCGAGGCTGTCGTCCGGTCGGGAATCAAGACCAGCCTGCGTGAAAGCGTCGGGCCCTTGCTGAAGGACGAACTTTATCACTATGGCATAGCTCTTTCCCAGTGGGGCGGACAAGTTATGCGCAAGCTGGAGGGGTTGGTAAGCTCCTATGCGGACGCATATCGCGTACAGATCCATCGCATCAGCGGTACTTCGGGGAATGCAGTCAATGTAACCCAAATGGAGGAAGACCTCTCTTCTTTGCTGCACTGGGACTCTACCAAGAGGCCTCAGCTTGCAGAGAAGCGCGCATAAATAAAGGGGGCAATACGTTTGGACAAATACGTTTTCGTTGCGCTGGGAGGAGCATTAGGCTCCCTCGCCCGCTATTGGGTTGGGTCCACGATTACCGACCGGATGGGAAGTCGAATTCCCTACGGGACGTTTGTAATCAACATCACGGCTTGCTTGACTATTGGCTTCTCCCTAGCGTTTCTGGGACGGCACACGGAATTGAATCCCGCGTGGCGATATCTGATTCCGGTTGGCTTCGTGGGCGCCTATAGCACCTTCTCGACCTTTGAATGGGAGGCCTTCTCTAGCCTGCAGATGGGCGCCTTCTTGATCGCCGTTTCGTATGTTGTTATAAGCATTCTTCTCGGTCTTGTTGCTGTCTGGTGTGGGGTCCTAATCGCGAGGGTACTTTCATGAGAGCACACAAGGTTATGAACTACGAATCGATTCTCCAAGTGCTTCAGGAGTCCGGCTGCCCCTTCTGCCGCTTCATGAAGGACTACCAGGCATCCCTGCTTCAGGAGCCGGGCAGCAAGCAAATTCATCACCTCTGCAATTTCCATACTTGGGGCTTGGCGGCAACGCAGCGGGCATCCGCCGCCGCGGAGCTTTTTCTGAGTCTTCTTCATCAAGAGCCTGGTCCGGCAATCGACGGCCCCTGTGACCTCTGCATATTGTTGCAGGAAGAGGAGGACTTTCGTATTCGCGAGTTCACTAGCTGCCTTCGCCACAAGCTGGTAGCACAATGGCTGCGGTCTCACGCAGTTCTCTGCATGATTCACGGAACGAAGCTAAAGCGCGATGTGCCCCCCGTCATCGCTTCCACGATCAGTGCCATCATGGAAAGCTATCGGACGCAGCTGGTGAAAGACCTCACGCGTCTGTGTGATCTGTCCGAGCCCGACGCCGCACAGTGGGGGCTGCTTGGACACGCGGCTGAGTTTCTCGTTTCGCAGCGCGGCATACACGCATAAGGAGAAAATATGTTGACTGCTGGGAAGGCGGTAAAGGTATCGATTTACTTGAGCGAGGGCTCTACTCACCACGGGATGTCCACGTATTCGAGCATCCTTGATTTCTTGTTCTTCCGTGGCGTTTCCGGCGCCACTGTTCTTAAGGGCGTGGCAGGATTTGGCGCAGATCATCATCTGCACTCCTCGAGCTTTGTGGAGATTTCCGATCATCTTCCACTGAAAATCGAATTCATTGAGACGCGGGAGAAGATTGACGAATTACTTGGAAAACTTGAGGAGATGGTCGGTTCGGGCATGATCGAAATGCAGGAAACAACAATTGCCAAGCCTGCTCAACTCTCTAAGCCTAAGAAGAGCGCAGTTCCCGAGCATGTCAGGATCGAAGGCAAAGCAAAGCTGATGCGGATCTACATCGGGGAGAGTGACCAATGGCATGACAAGCCGCTTCATGAAGCTTTGGTGCATGCCATGCGTGCCCACGATCTCGCAGGAGTCACGGTCTACCGGGGCATACTCGGCTACGGGGCGCACCGTAGGGTGCATAAAGACAAACCGCTGCATCTCTCGCACGACTGCTCCATCATGCTCTCCGTGGTCGACACCGAGGAAAAGCTGCGAGCCTTCCTGCCCACCGTTGACCAGATGGTCCTAGAAGGGTTGGTCGTTCTCTCCGAGGTAGACATCATCAAGTATGCCCATCGCGCGTCGGAGACAGTGATTGCCAGGAGTGAGCCATGAGAGAACAATTTCAGGCCAGGATGCTGCGCATCCACTTTACCGAAGCGGACAAATGGGAGGGCGAGCCGCTGTATAAGGCGATCATCGCGAAATGCAAGGAGCTTCGACTTGCGGGCGCAATGGTCTACCGCGGGCTCGAAGGCTTCGGAGCCAGCGCCAGAATCTATCACGCTCGCAGTTTGTCCTTCTCGAGAGACGCTCCCATCATGGTGAGCGTGATTGACACGGAAGAGCAGATTCAAAAATTGATTCCCCATCTCGACCGGATGATTACGGGAGGCTTGGTTGCCAGCTCCAAGGTCGAAGTCATTCGCTATTCGCGATCCTCAGAAGATTCCACAGTGAGCGGCTAGATGGTTTTCCAATCTCACCAGGACACGGTAACAGCGGAAAGGGTGTAAGGCGGAAGGCGACCGATGACCTTTACGGATCAGACCGTGGAACGCCACTCAATCGAAGCGGCATTGCATGCTCTGCTCACGATCGAGGATTCTGGCGCCGGCAACAAAAGCCTGCGCGAAAAACTGAACTCACTTGAAATGAAGCTGGCCACAGGCCAACTTCATCTTGCCGTGCTCGGTCAGATGAAGCGGGGCAAGAGTTCCTTCATCAATGCACTCCTGGGAGCCGAAATCCTCCCAACAGGCGTCCTGCCGGTAACGGCAGTGATCACTGAAATCCAGTACGGCCCGAGTCCGGATGCGACGATTGTCTTTTCCACTGGTGGACTGCGAGAGAGAGTCGATCTAAGCGCGCTCGCGGACTACATTACAGAGGCTGGCAACCCGGGCAATAAGAAGCAGGTTGCATCCGTGGAAATCGCATATCCTTCTGCTTTTCTTGAGAGTGGAATTGTCCTTACTGACACCCCCGGCATTGGATCCACTCACGTTCACAACACGCGGACTACGGAAAGTTATCTCGAACACGTGGATGCCGGGATTTTCGTTCTTTCTGTGGATCCGCCGATTACCGAGGTCGAATCGCTTTTCCTCAAAACCATCAAAGAGGATATCCCGAAGTTGTTTTTTATTTTGAACAAAACCGACACCGCTTCGGCCGGGGAGACATGGAACATCATGCATTTCCTCGAGAGCGAGTTGAATCGGCTCCAGATCGAAGTACCGGAGATCTTTCCCTTGTCTGCGCGCAGAGCCCTTCAAGAGAAGAGCCAGGCTTATGATGCCTCGCCTTCGAGTGGGCTCGCGGCCTTCGAGCAACGATTACAGACCTTCCTGTCTCAGGAAAAGAGGCAGGTGCTTGTTCGTTCCGTTGCGCTGGATGTCTTGCGTATTGCCCGTACGCTCAAATTTGCGGCCGCCATCGGTGTGCGTGCCGGCGAGATGAGCCCGGAGGAATTAGGTTGCAAGAGACTGGCGCTCGATCGAGCGCTAGAACAGACGGAATGTGAAATTCGTGATCTACATGTGCTGTTGCGTCAGCGCTCGGCCGACATCATTGGACGGATAGAACAGGACCTGAGGGCACAAGTCGGGCAATACCTTCCCGAAGTGCGTCAACACCTAAAGCTATTCCGGGCGCAATATCCAAGGGCGACTGGCAGGGCCTTCGGCGCTCTTCTTGAAGACTTTCTAATGAAGGAGGTTGAGAGAGTGTTTAAGAGATGGAGAGTGCGAGAGGATGAGAAAGTTCAGACGGAGCTCGATGCTCTCTCATCTCGCTTCATTCCTCAAGCGAATGAAATCTTGGGGCGCCTGGAGAAGGCTGCCGGTACGCTTTTTCGCATCCCCGTTGAATCCCTGGCGATTACCTGTCCACTTCGTGTAGAGAGTCATTTGTACTACAAGGTTGAACGGATATTCTATTCACTGGACTCATTCCTCCTCCTGTTACCTCGCTTTCTGCTGCGTCCGATCGTCTTTCGTAGAATGCACGATTATGTCCCCCAACTGCTCGACATGAATGCAGGGCGCGCTCGCTGTGACTATCTGGAACGTCTTCTGTTCAGCATGACCCGATTCGAGAACGATCTCAGTGCAGCCATCACGATAGTGATTGAAAGCCTGAAGGCAGCCTTGCACGCGCGTCGGGACGACGAGCGGCAAACGGCGATCATGGGCGTTTTGGAATCTGTGATCGAGGATTGCTCACACCTGCTGCTGTGAGGGCTTGCTTCCATGAATTCGCGCTAGGAAACGTTGCATAGAAGGTTACCCGCGATGGCCTTTGCACTCCAACACGCACCGCCTCCCGAATACCTCGCTGCCGTAAATCGCGCGAGCGAGATGGCGCGGCTCCACGCCCAAGCCCAGAAGAGAAAATCGATGTTGGTCTTCGGCCCCGAAGGAGCTGGTAAGACACGCCTGTTGCAAGCGTTTGCAAATGCTCAACCCTTCGCTCTGTATGTAAGCCAGACCCACTCCCCGCGCGATTTGATGCTTACTCTTGTTGAAAATCTCCGCCATGTCGCAAAACAGGAACTGCCCCTGCCGGCAAATTCAGCTTCGCTGAGCACTTCGTCTCTCAAGGGTATAGTCCAGAGAGCCTTCGACCAGTTTCCCTTTCTCCTGGTACTCGACCATCTGTCAGGCCCTTCTCGTGTGCTTACAGGCATGATTAAGGAATTGAACTATTACGGACGCACGCCGGTGCTTTTTGCCGCCCGCACACCACACATGGAAGACATCGGGACACTTCAACCGATGTGCGCCGATCGTTCGGAACGGGTTGAGCTGATGAACCTGGCGCCTCCGATTGCACTGGAGTTTGCTCTAAGGGAAGCCGAAAGAACGGGACTCCGGGCTTCCAACCTGGAACACGCCGTACACTCATTCGTCCAATGGAGCGACGGCAATCCGGGAGGCATCCTCCAAATGGTGAAGATGGCGTGCCTGCCTAAATACAGGGTGGGCGATCAGATCAAGGCGCATGTTTTGTACCTCGACTATCTTATGGGGCGCCGCTAGAGGCTTGATGAAAAATGCGCCAACGCGCAGGGCCAGGACTCTTTCAGCAGCCTGCTAGAATCCTGGCGGCGTCTCATTCTGTTTTGCCCGGAGGGACTCATGCGGCTGGTGCGATTTGGGGGTGCGATAAGCCTGGATGGATATATTGCGGGGCCGGCGGGAGAGTTCGACTGGATCGTGCAGGACCCGGAGATGAACTATGAGGAGAAGATGGCGCCGTTTGACACGTTTCTGGTGGGGCGGAAAACCTTCGAAGTGATGGTGCGCGTGGGCCGAACCGATTTTGGGCCGGCGACACAGTGCGTGGTGTGCTCAACGACCCTGAGGCCGGAGGATTACCCGAAGGTTGTTGTGCGCCCGGATGCCGAAGGGGCAGTAAGGGAGTTGCGCGCGAAGGTGGGAAAAGATATTGCGCTGTTTGGAGGGGGCGAGCTCCTTCGCAGCCTGCTGGCGATGGGGATGGTCGACCGCGTCGAGGTTTCGCTGATTCCGATATTGGTGGGGGGCGGGATTCCGCTGTTGCCGGCGCCGGCCGAGCGCACGAACTTGAAGCTGCTTACGCAGCGGCACTACGCGAAGACGGGGATCATGAGGCTGGAGTACGAGGTGGTGAAAAGCTGAGTGGGACCGCGGCAGCCAATTTCGCCACAACTGAAGTCGCACCCCGACTCATCTTCGTGCCTTATTGGGCGCGTTTTTCAGCAGGCTCCTAGATAATCGATTCGATAATCCACGGCGCACTCACGTTGCGATGGCCCGCAAGAAGAAGAAGAGCCAATAGCGAAGCCTTGCGCTCCTCTTCGCTTGTCAGATACCGGCGCAGGGCGTCATGCTTCACCGCGTACCGCTGGAGATCCTCTGCGGTTCTCTCAAACAATTCGGCATGCCCCTCAAGAAGCCTCGCCGCGGGTTCGCCTGCACCTAAGCGACCGGCCAGCATAGTCAGATGCGGAAGACATAGGACTGGCGCATGCGCATCCGCTGCGCCGGCAGCGTTCCTTACTCGAGCCGCCATTTCTTCCACCGCCTCCTGCTCAGCGGCAACTCTCACCCCGCAAACCGGGCAGGTTTTCGTGTTGGACAGGAGTGTCCGGACCTTCTCCGGCGAATACCTGCCCTGATGGCTCTCCTGTGCTATCGCGCGCAATTCCGCAGCCAGCCGATAGGCAAGTTCTGGATAGGCGGTACAAACCCCATAAGGAGAGGAAATGGTTTCGTATTGCCAGGTATGAAGCGTACAAAAGCCGCGTCGCGCCGCGTGTTCCCGCTGCACAGACGGATCGATCGACAGTGTGTATTGATATTTGCTGAGATACTTGAAGACAGAAGAGAGAACGGCGGCACAAAGGAAACACCCGGCCTGCTTCTCAATATCCAAAACATAAGGTTGAATCCCGTCCTCCATCCCTTTCCGAGGCGCCGCATGGCGCCCATCTACGCCGAAGATCGGCTCATGCAGGTTACGAAGCCGCTCCATGAGCACTTGATATTTCCCACTTGTGGCGTCGGAGAGGGGCCCCGCCGGAATCCTCGATCTCTGTATTAGAAATGACATCGTACGCTCGTACATGTTTGCCAGAAAAGCCAGTGCGCGTTCCTCGATGAGAAATCGATGAAGCTCTGTTTCGAACAATTCAATTTGGCTCTCACTGAGCAGGGCCCGATTTTCCGCCAGTTTTGCTTCTATCGCCTGGCGCGCTGAGACAGAAAACACCTGAGGAGGCTGAGTAAAGGAGTATCGTGAAAGGCGCTCCTCGACGAAATTCAATGCTTCCCCTCGTTCCTCCTGCGTTACAGTGTCCTGTTTGTTGATAACTACGAAGATCTTCTTATTCGCGCCACGAATCCTGTTCAGGATGCGATCTTCTTCTTCCGAGAGAGGGCTCTCATAGCTGGTGACAAGCACGAAAGCGTCGGCTTCCGGCAGGAAGCGTTCTGTTGTCAAGGTATTTTCAACAATTGGCGATCCGAGTCCTGGGGTATCTACAAAGAAGAAGCCCCGGCGCAATATTTCAACGGGAAGTTCAATCTCCGCATAGGCGACCTTCTTCACATTACCGGGATTCCCTTTCTGGGTGACGTAATCCGGTAATTGAGACAATGGAACTTGGTGCGATAGACCTGAATGAGTGAAGTGCAGAACGACTTGTTTGCGGCTTCCATAGCGAACCGTAGTAATGACGGAAGTCAATGGGACAATTCCGGTAGGAAGATATTCTCGTCCGAGAAGTGCATTCATGAGCGTCGATTTGCCGCGACTGAATCTTCCGATGACAACAAGGTTGAATTTGTCTTCCGCCAATCTTGCTGCTAATTCACGGCACTGCGATTGCAACTCGCCATCCTTGGAATCCATGGCCTGCGCAGACCGGATGATTTCAGCCATTGCGAACTTGTGCTGTTCGTACTCCTTCAGATCCGCTGCTGAGCTACCTACGATATTGCGTGGGGTTGAGATGTCATGCGGCGCCACAGTCCCCCCTTTCCAGGGATGGGCCCAGCACATGCCTCAGAATGCGCCAGGATGGCGTAATCCAATTTGGTCGCTCGCCGTGGGCGCTCCGCTCCCGGGCTATTTGTAACGCTATTTCGCAGCCAAGGCCGCGATGCGTATCGAGTAGGGTGGCTACTTGGTCTTCCTGCGCCCAGTTGATCTTGTCCGATATTCGAAACAGCGCCTTGAGGATCGGAGCTCGATCGTCGTCAGGACCTATCAGCATCCCAATCTGCGCGGCAGCTATGACCACATCGGCATCCTCCTCAAGAAGGAAGCCTCGCAAGTCTGGCCACTCGTCTCGTGAGACACCGAATTCGCCAAGCAGCTGCAGCGTGGCCCGGCGACGGCGCAATGAAGAGGGTCCGCTGAGTTCCGCATCGGTTAATCCCCGAATCGAAAGGATCGCATAGTGGTGCGCATATTCGGGCACTTTTCTGAGCCCGTCCTTTGCCTCCTCTCGACACAGATCGTCTTCGAGCGCGTCAAACAGAAATGGGACACTTTCCGGCCTACGGAATTCGGCCAGCGCGAGGATCAGACCGGTGGTGCTACGCTGTCTGGTCGCTTCCAGCAGGACTTGGAAGACTTCCTCGGACTTCCACCGCAACAGCTCATGAGCCACCGCACTGCGAACTGCGTCCTCCGCAAACAGAACTGCGGCATCGCTCGGACGGTCGTATTTTCTAAAATACGAGATCAGTGTTGGGTAGGCACCAAGCTCTCCGAGAGCATGCGCGGCGCGGCGCCGAGGTAGCGCAATCGTTCTCGGAGATCCTTCCAGAAGAAAGTGTTCGAGGTACGGAACAGCAGACTGGCCGCATGCGACAAGGATCGTGACGGCAAGCTCTCCATCCACGAGCGAATCCAACGCCGCGATCAAGTGATCAATCTGCTCTCGAGACATCTCCGACAAGGGGTTGCTCATGCTTCGACCTCGTGACCGGCTCTTCCTACCCCCGAGAATCGTTATCGACTCATTGAGCGTTGCGCCGGTGGTGCTCCGGTTTCGAGCACCGCAATCAATGCTTCCTGATCCTCTGGCGGGATCGGCATCGTGCGGATCTCGCGGATAGTGTCGGCCAAAGGATACTTGTATTCTTTCAAAGAGATCTTTCCATCCTCCCAGAGTGCGTAGCATGCAAGGGAGCGTCCAGTTTTCGGTTGTCCAAGGCTACCGGGGTTCAGGATCGTTGTCTGGCCAATTCTCCGTATAAAGGGCGTATGCGTGTGACCCACGACAAGCACGTCGGCGTCGATCCACTCAATCTCCTTTTGCCATCGCTCCGACTGCTCAGGGCAGTACCCAAACAAGGGATTCGTGGGCATCGCGTGCACTAGATAAAATCTGGTCGAATTCACGGAGATCTCTTGCTGAACCGGTAGGTTCCTCAAGAACTCTATGTCTTCTTCCACACAGACGTCCTGCGTATAGCGCTTGGTCTGGGCGGCAAGCCTTTTGAACGGCCCCGAGCACTGAGGATCCTCAATGAACCCAACCGCGTGATCGTGATTGCCACGCACCGTAAGGGTGGCCCTTTGCATGACCCAGTGAATGACCTCACGGGGTTTCGGGCCATAATCCACCAGGTCTCCCATACACCAGAGTTGGTCGAAGTACTCCTCAGGAAAGGCTCTGAGAGCAGCCAGATTGGCATGAATATCGGAAACGATGGCTATCTTCACAAAGACCCCGATCCTCTGTACGCAAACAGCCTTACAAGAAGGGCGCGTGCAGCTAAGATTTGCCGAGGTTTTCGTGGACAAGAGATTCCCGACGAAACCTCGTCAGGAGTCATCATCTGTCCAGCCAGAAGGAGGGACAGCGGTTAAAGGTGAACTCCGTCACCTTAAAGCTACCTAATACTGCATTTGATGCGGCTTCGCTGTCAACGGTCCGCTCAAGTTGCCTATAGCCTCTGGATCGTTCAGCAGATGGGATTCCGCTCCTTGCGCCCCCAACTCGGTGCCTACTAGGTGCTCATGCGCTGGACCGAGCAGCCATGCGGTCACATGGTCGTCCACTTTCGTCGGTTACGTTGAGCTGCTGTCCTCGCAAGGTAACGCGGGAAAGTCCGGATCAGTATCGCAGAAAGTTGGAAGTTATCGTCGAGCGTATCGGCTGAGTCGAGGCTTATGGTTTTGGCGTCGCGGTAAATTCTCTGGAGCCGGGGGATCAAAATTCTTCAGTCGCGCAGCAAGTACGAACTCATCCAATTTCGGTTCTCTCCTAGTTTCCGGTTGGCATTGTTGCTGTTTTTCCCGTTACGCCCTCGAGCGCCGCGAGAATACCACGATATTCATTCTTGTCGGCTTGAAATGCAGCGCCTCCCTTGGCGCCGGCATCATCCCAGGTGATCTGGATGAAGTCCTTGGTGGATTTCGAGAACATGATGGGGACACCCGCGCCGAGCGTGACCATGGAGACCGCAATTCCCGTGCCGATGCGGTGATGCTTGTCTTGGCTCAGCGCGATTGCCGTCACGCTATCGCTCGGGATCAATAGCGCGCCGAGTTGGATGGCTCTCGCACCGATCCGCAGTTGCAGCGATTTGCCGACCTGAGCATCCGCGATACTGCCGCCTGCATATTTCACGCTATAGGCTTGCCCGGTGCCTACCGCGGGCTGACTGGCCGCGAAGGCCGGTGGCGGAGCAGCCGTTTTCGCCGGCGTGACCGGCGGGGGAGGAGCGGGCGCCTGGCTCAACTCCACTTCTCGCATCGGGTCGGCCGGGTGTGCCTGAGCAATCTTGAATGCGATGAAGTCCTTTTCGTTTTGCGACAGCGGTTCTTCGCGTATTTGATCTGTGTTGAGGACGCCGCCCTCCCGCGTCAAAGTGACCGCAACCGCCATGGAAGGATCGCCCACTGCTCCGAGAATCCCGTGGCGCACGTCCATGAGTAGCTGAAGGAAATACTGACTGCCCGGCGCGGCATCGATCGCGACGGCCGGCTGTTGACCGGCATACCGCGCGCTGACCTCATGGTGTCCAGGAGGAAGCGCGAAGGTTGTCATCTGGTGTTCGCCAAGCTTGAACACTTCGGCGCCATCGACCATGACCTGGATCGCATTGCCCCTGGATCCGTTCCGATAAATGTGCACCGTCGCCGCTTGTTGGCCGCTGGCGGTTTGGCCTAGCGCCGAAAGCGCGAGCGCCAACCATGCTCCTACACCTATGCGTGATTTCATTGAGCCTCGTTCTTGGGACCGAAGTTATTTCGCGGCATCGAAGGTTGCGGCTTGAATCGCTGTGAAGGTCTGGCTATCTGACGAGGCGAGGAATTTGCGCCCATCGGCGAATCGGACCGCGAAGACGATCTTCTTCCCACGGCCGCCGAGGAGCAGCCAGGCAAGCATCCCGGCTGGTCCCAGCAGCGCTTCGCTGGCGAGTCCCCATCCAGCCGTACCGCCTAGCCTCTTCACGCTCTCTTCGGTTGCGATCTCGACGGAGGAGAGCGCTGAGGCCGCGACTCTCTGGGATCCGAGCATGATCCCTTTTATCGGCAGCGTGAAGCTGTCTCTGAGGGAGGAGAAGCTCCCCTCACCGTCGCCGAAATCTCCCGCGTGAATACTGAACGGGTGCTGTCCAAACATGGCGCGCTATCTCCAGGGGGAATATCAGGGGAATTTCCAGGAGGAATACAAGGAGGGGGAATATCAGAGGAGAACACCAATCTACTCTTTCCGGACCGCGCCGCGCCAGTCCTTTTTGCAACCGCCAAAGGAGTAAACAAATGGCTACACCTGAGCAGATCCAGGCCCTCCTGGGCTTTCACGCCACCGCTAGCGGCCACATTGGCCGGCCTATATGGCTGTGAAGCCGCGGACGAGAGCCGCTGGACCGGAGCGAGCTAGCCGCGCAGCACTTCAACCTCTTCGGCATCAAGCAACACGTTCATCCGATCTACGGGAGAGTAAGCATCCCGACGCGGAAGTTTGAGAGCGAGCAGGGAATCGTGCTGGATAAGCTGTGGGTCAAATACCCAACGTTGGTCTCTGCTACACGGACCGCACAATAGCGAGAAGGGGATCTGGGCGGCCCGGATCTGGATGAGTCGCATTGTGACATTCACTTGTTGCTGCGAAATTACCGGCTATGCTGACGTTTGCCCTTTAGCTAACGTGATGGTTTGAGATGCACTTTGGAAGGAGATAAGTCCTCAAAAGTCGGCATAGCGGAAGTGATCTGAGTTCGGCAAGGACGTGTGCCTGGGACCAGCACAGTTGTAAACAACGGCCCCCGGGCAAGGGGGTTAGGGAGACACCGCGCGGCCCGCATATACCTGATACCGCGTGTAGGAAAATTTCGCGCCGGATTTTCCGAAAAATATTTTTCCCTATTTTTTGTGAATTAATTATTATTGCTGTTCGCTTGAATAATTCGGTGGAGAAAATTTCCAGTGCGGCAGTTCTTGGCAGTCCCTTCCCGCTGGCATCCATATTGCCTATCTCCCGGTCCGAATGGAGAGACGCGCCGCCGCATCGCGAAATATTAGGTTCTAGTCCTCAACGTTGAGCTGAATCGATTGAAACAACCTGCGCGACAACGAACAGCATGCAACAGCCCATGTTGCCGTAACCCCTCCATTCAGGCTTTTGCTGTGATCCTCCAATGCCCTCGTATCGTGCGAAGATACGGCCACGCAGGGTGGCCCTAACGGTATTCGATGACTCCGGCTTTGAGGGCTTTTGATGTAAGCGCCTGTCGAAAGCTCGAAAGAAATTGTCGTCCAGCAAGTAGAGTGATAGCCCATCGACAACAAGGGTCTCTGATCGATCGGGCTTTGGCGAAATCCCGCAGCAATACATCGTCGCTGTCGATCGTTTACCGCCATATTCCATCCAGACGCCCGGCCTGCCCTCCGACCATGGACAATGGTTGTCCTCGACCATCGAGTCCTCAAATCCATGCGAGGCCGTCGCAGTGAACTCCACGAGCTTGTGCAGGAACATGTCAGGATGGGCCTTAATATCACACAGCGAGACTTGCAGCGGCACCTCAGGATGATGTGGTGGCGCTTGAGCAGCCGCCAAGCCTACTGTAAGCGTCGCGATGAAGACGAATATCGTTCGCATGCGGGGCCAGTATATGGAATCCATTCCCACCGATGCACGATTCCTCGAAAACGCTGGTTGCCGTATCGTCGGGAACTTCGGAGCTTTCGCCTCGCAAGTTGGGAGCGTGCGGTTCCGGCTCCAAACTTCCGGGTTACCGGTCATTCGCCAACGACGCCGGTCCACAATGAGTGACGCGGCGATTATGCGTTGATTGCGAATGGGAAACACGTAGTCGCCGAGCCTCAATCGTGTCGGGTGGAGGGCTGCGCCGGCATCGTCCGCTGGCGCGACAGGCAAAACCACGCCTTTGCATTGTTGCCGCGGAACTCGTCTGATCGCAACTCGACGATCTCCAGCGCAGGCTCAATGGCGAGGATGACCTCGCGTGCCGAGCGGCGCGGCGGACCGACCTCACGTGGTGAACCTTCAGTGCTGCCGATCAAGCTCAGCCACAAACCGTCCGGTACCAGTGCGGCAGCGACTTGTGCAGCGAATCGCTGCCTTTCATCTGGTTCATCGAACACGTGAAAGCAACCGCGGTCGAAGACGAACTGGAACGGGGTGTCGGGTGGAGGCGCGCCCAAAAAGTCCCATGCAGCAAACCGGCAGCGCAGAGCGCGGCCCTCCATCTTGGCGTGCGCTCTTTCGACGGCTAGCGGCGAGACATCGACTCCGAGCACGTCGAAACCGCGCTCCGCCATCCAAATTGCATTCGTGCCAGTACCCGCCCCGATCTCAAGAGTCGGACCTGGCGTGACCGCCCCCGATGTGACGAACTCGACGAGCAGAGGCTCTGGTTGCCCGGTGTCCCAGGGTAGCTGTCCCGAGGCGTACCTTTCATTCCATGATGGGTGTGGCATCACGATACGAGTTTAGTCCATCTGCAACGACTGCTCGATTCCCACTTGCACGATCAATATGGCCCCACCTTCCAGGCCTATGCGGCAGGGGCCCGTAAACTCATTCCGTTAGTCTATTGACCAGTGGCAAGCAAAACCGGTTGCTTGCGAAACATCCGAGTTGCCGGTCACTCAGCAATTTGCTGGTACTATTCGATCCCGATCACACTCGCGGGGACGGCCATCGCCATGGAACCTGAAAGTTCTTCACGCCCGCCGCGCGGCGGATGATCCTCGACCGGGACCGAGGAGAAGGTCTGGCCGTTCGATTAGATGCGCCCCGAGAAATGCAAATGCCCTTAATTTCCCTTGCTCCATTCAAAGCCACAGCTAGCTCCAGAAACGGCATTGACGCCCCTATTTAGGACGGTTAGCCTTGGTCATCCCCGGTGACCAGGGGACTCAATGCGAAACCTGCGATCGTTTCTTGCCGGCATTTGCGCGTTTGTAAGCGTGCGGATTTTATGGGCCTTGCTACGGTATCCAAAGTTTCTACTCCATCCCATCCACCCGCGCGGCGGCCACTGGATACTGGCAAACATTGCCGAAGTGTTTCTTCCGGGAATAGCGATTGTCTTCGGCATTTCCGCCTGGCGGCAGTGGCGCTCTGCCCGGTTATAGTCGCTCGCAACAGCGACGATCCAGGTATTGGTGCCCTTCTTTGTTGCGTCGGTGTTGTCGCGATATGCAGCTCGCGGGGCGGGTTCTTTCCTCGATAACCTGAAGATGTCGTCTTTAATCCTGGTGTTGGGCATGCTGGGCTTTCCTCGACAAAATGTTCTGGGTGGTCGCGATCGTCGGGTATCTCGTCGGGCCCTTTCCTTAGGCAGGATTCCTGAGTCGAGTCGGTTGTAGTATCGGTGTGGCCGACGGGAGACGGCGTGGAGCGTGATGTTCCAACTTATCAATCCGCCGGGAGGGAACGGCAGCACTGCCTCGTAACTCGTGGACAATTCCAGTGAACATACTTCTGACCAGCACCGGATTTCTCGAAGACCACGACCATAAGTACCTTATCAAGACATGGCGCGATCATCACCATGCCGTGGAGGCGATGCCGTTCGACCGCGTGATGGGTTATCTCAAGGTTGATCAGGGAAACAGATGGGCGGTTGTCGATGCAATCGTGTGCAAGGCCGATACTGATCCCGAAGGTGGGACGACCTACACGCTGCCCCGCGCGCTGAAACTCGCAGGCCGACTTTCGTCGTCTCCCGGAATCCTGTGCGATGAGGGATGGGCGGAAATGGAAGTCGATTCCATTTCATCCTTATCTCGGACCAGCCGTACTATTTCGGCTGTCCGGAGGAGATAACCCATCTCAGCGTGACCCTGATCCATCCCTCTCCCCATCCCCAAGAACTCCTCAGCAAGGTTAGGGATACAGTTGACGACTACATCCAGAGAGTGCTCGAAGACTACCACGATCTCGGACTGACGATCAGCTTCGAGAAGGACCGGGCGCGAATCGGCCCAGCGCTCAAGAAAAAAAGACCCCTAGATGGAGAGCACCTATTATTACGCTCCTGCCGATTGCCGAAATTCTGAAACTGAAGTTGCTGACCGCACCCCAAAAGGCTATCGTCTTGAGGTGCCCTTTGAGTGCCCTTGTTTTCTTTGCCAGATTGGACTTAAGTCCTTTAGAATCTGGCGGGGACGACGGGGCTCGAACCCGCGACCTCTGCCGTGACAGAAGGTTTTGTAAGTGTAACCCATTGATTCTAGGAGCATCGACGGCATCGAAAGGCATCCTAAATCATCCCTTGTTCAGCGAATCATCCCTCGAATCATCCCTCAAACTGCAAAAAGCAGAGGTCGGAATCGGGTCCGTCATCCACGCATGCGCCCGTGCACCCGGACTAAGACGCTCTCGGGGATACGCAGCGTCTGGTAAGCACGTCTGTGGGAAGAGTCTCCACGGCCGTAGCGCAGAACACCTGCCTCGCGGTCAAACACGCGACGCACGGTGCGCCGACTGAGCCGCCACAGCGCGGCTATCTCCTCAATGGAGTAGTGACGTTCTAGAGCGGGATGGGCCGGGGCTTCGTTCATGAGGTATAAAAACTGGCGTACAACTCGGGCCGACATTGACATTCTTAATGCCGCTCGCGCACCTGCTAGGGAAAATTTGTCACCCCAGACTCAAGTGGGTCACCGTTTTCTCCCGGCTGAGGAGCTTGAGCACTTCTTTTAGGGTCAGCGTCAGGGCTAAGGCGGTACTTCCCCTGGTCTTCATGGGGGTACAAGCACGAAAGTGATCCCAGTTTCAAATATTTATTTTCTCGCCTACTAAAGGTCGGTCCCTCATAGACTTAGGGTAACCATGGTTGCCCAGAATCGCTCCAAACTGCACCAGAAAAAGTGCAAAAAGGTAACAATTTTTACTATATGTAGAGGGGTTTTTTGAAAAGCCTCGCTAGTACGCCAGCCAGGGCGGGCAATTACAGCTGGCAAAAACCCTTGAAATAATAGACAGGTTAGCCGAACTGCCGGGAAGCTGCGACTACTGCAACTGTCCATTCTCCGGCGATCCAAGTCAGAGCCGAATTACAGTTATTGCGCGTTCTGACTTCACCCAAGAAAACGAGGCGCGAATATATTGCCGTGCATGTCTACCACTGCCTGAACCCGAAGCGTCGCCTTCTTTCTCTGCTCTACACAATCAAGTGTGGAGCTTGACGCGAGCTGGCCGGACCCAAAGGGAGATCGCGTTCAGTTTGGGCTTAAGCCAGCCAAAGGTATCCAGGCTGATAAGTGAGGTTAAGTCATATTCCTTGATTCAGTGATTCGGCCAGCGGTTACAATAACTTAGAAGATTGAGTGAATCACCTGGGGCGTTGTTAGTGGGTGAATTCGTCTTCACCCGCCTTCCAAGGTGCGGTAGAGGCTTCGCAGAGGAGCCTCCCGTTTCCCAAAACAATTCAAAATCAGACACCCGACCTCTCGCGTCGGGCCATTTTAATTTTCTTACAAAGGTCAAGGTGTCTAAGAGTTCCCGCCGGTTCAATCGAATGCAGTTAGCGCACGCGGAAATTTGGCGGGAAGAGATGCGCAAACACTGGCCGATCCGCGAAGTGACGCGAGAGCAATTCCAGGAGATGACAGGCACCCACAAAGCGGCCGCAGATGTCGAAGCACAAGCGCATCCAACAGGAATTTTGGAAGTGTTCTCACGCGAACGAGTGCAGTCGCGGTGCCTGCTCTGCGATTGGGCGCGGGATTATTTCGCAAATGATCCTTTGAAGATCCGCATGACGCCTCTCCAAGACCGTGCTCGCGCCGGGCTGGGAGACCACTTGAGAGTCCAGCACAGCACTCGGCTGGTTGAAGAATAAGGCTGTCCACTTTCCGGACAGGTTGCTCCCAACTCACAATTTTGATTTCTGCGGATTGATCCCCGCAGAATAGCAGGCGACTCTCGTACTCCAGGCCGGGGGTCGCTTGCCAAAGCTTCGCCTGGAAATCCCCTATCTGCCTGGAGCAAAAATGCCACTTTCTAGCGGGCGCGTCGAACCGTGCTCAAAGCCGCAGCCTACCCTCACCCTCGTTAAACATCCTGCCATCTTTGAATCGGCGGTGCTACATGGCTAACTCCCAACTGGCACCTATCCGTGCGCCTCGTATGCGGCAGATCAAGCCAGGGTTCTTCAAAAATGAAGAATTGTTTGATTTAGAGGTGGAAACCGGCCTTCCAATCCGCGTTGCCTATGCGGGCCTCTGGACTGTCTGCGACAAGGCGGGCCGTTTCGAGTGGAAGCCGCGAACCCTGAAATGCGATGTACTGCCGTTTGACAATGTGGACTTTTCACGCGTGCTCGACGCGTTGGCCACGCGTGGCTTTCTCGTGCGCTACGAAGTTGATGGCGTGACGCTGGGCTATGTCCCTAGCTGGCACAAGCATCAAAGTCCGAATGTCAAGGAATGGGAGAGCAGCTTACCTGCTCCGCCAGAAGACGTTTCGAGTGAAGCACTTGACGCGAGCGCCACGCGTGAGCCACGCGTGACAGACGCGAGCGCCACTAAGAGTATTAGTGAGAGTATTAGTGAGAGTATTAGTGAGAGTGAGAGTGAGGAAAAAGACCGATCTTACTCTCTTTCACAGAACGAACCACGGCCAAGCGTTGAAAGCCATCAGCAACTGCTGGATAAAATCGCATTGATTAGTGGCAATGACGTGGTATTCAACAAGTCCCAGAAACCAATCCTGGCCGCGATGGTTCAAGAATACGGTGCCGATCTTGTCCTTCAGGGGTTCCGGGATTTCTACAGTCGTTTGAAGGATGAATACTCTGTGAAGTTTGCCGCGAAGAATTGGGTCGAAACCGGGGATCAGTTCATCCGGACCATCCGAACCAAGCAGCAGGAAGCAGACCAGCTTCGGGAGTTGACAGACGCGAAAGTCCAGGAGCTACAAGCTGAAGTACAAAAGGAATTAGAGAATATCGAGGAGGAGGTAGCTGCCGATGAACTATGAGTCGTGGTCGAAGGAAGCACTGATCGAGCGCTTTGCCACCTTCCTGCCGTCGCTGGGTATAGATGGATCTGTGGATACCCTGAAAGCGCTCTAGCGGCTCTCTGGCGACAGCAACCCCAGAGACACATGAACCTCTTGGAGCGTCCTGACCGGAAAACCCGGCTCCTTCGCCGAAAGTCTCGCTAATTTTCTGGACGAGTTTTTGAAAAACGGCTTGCGCCCTCTCTCGCCCGGTTCTAAGCGCCGTCCAAAGCGTCCAGCGATGCTAAAAAGATTTTTTAGCGCCTGCTTCCCCTCGTCGTTAGTGAGCCCTCCTCGGGTTCCGTCCCGTTTCGTATCAAGGAACTTTTAGTGAAATTACCTAATCCAGCCACCGTATTCCGAAAAATCGTGTTAGATCCGCGCCAATCGCAGAAGTGCCGTCTTGACGCATTGGAAGGCATCGGCCAGCCTTCCTTCAGCCTGTTGATCCACCTAATCAGGGACACAGACACCCCGGCGCGACTTCGTAGCTTGGCGGCCAAAAAATACGAAGTTGCGATGCTTCTGAAGGAATCGAAATGAACACGACCCGTGAAGAAGCGCTCTTAAAAAGTGTGCTGGACAATCCGCGCTCTACCGCGACCCAAAAGGAGATCGCGTCGGCCAAACTCGGACTGTCCGAACTTGGCGGCAAGGAAAGCGAACCTACGGTATGGGATCCGAAATGGGAGCCCGGTGTCGAAGCAGCCTTTGGCAAAAAGCATGATCCTGATGATGATGAGCAGGAGCACCACCTTCCACCTCAAGCCTCCAGGCTCTATTACGAACTACTCTATGCACAGGTCTGCGGAGGATCGAGGACTGGCGCAATTGATGCCGTGCGCCTCTTGTTGGATGTTCGGCCTCACATTAAGAGCCTGAAGATCCTTGGCCGCGTAATCAGGGCTTTGACAATGTATCGGCGGAGTTATCGCAAGGCTATCGGAGAATCCATGGTGTCCGAGATTGCCGACGCCCTCGGCCAACCCTGTGTTGGAGAGACCGCCCATGACTGAGCCGACGGTAATCCGCCAAATGAAAGCAGGCCGCCGCGACATCCTAAGTCCCCGTCCCTCGCCCTGCAACCGCACCACGAACAGAGTTAGCCACTTACAACCGGAAATAGGTTGAACACAGTAGGCACCTAAGAGCAATGCATGAAAACCGAAACCGACTGGGAACAATTCTTCAAGGAAAATCCGAACGTCGCCCGCGACAGTTTCCATTCCTACAAACCTGAACCGCAAACGAGTGAGCTTGAAGACTGGACGGACGGGGATGACGTTCATCTAGTTCAAGAAAATGTCGCAAATAAAGACCTCAAAAAGTTCCTAATGGCCCCAGATCGCCAAGCCATTCGAGAGATCGCTACGGCAACGAGAAACCCTAATCTTTTGCAACAGGTTGCAGATGAGGACGCTGAGAGGGAATGCCGAGCCTTTGTGGCCGCCGAACCTCGATATTCGGCCTGTGACGGAAACTTCAACGTTTTGTCGAACTATCTACAGGATCGCGGTGAGGCTATGACAAAGGCTACCCTACAGGCGGCTTTCCATGTCCTGTTTGATAAAGGTGACCTTGAAGTGAAGCCGGGAACGGCCAAACCGCTGAACGAGCAGCAACTCGCCTTTATTAGCCAACAATCTCAACGAGGCGACACGGAAGGCGCGGTTTTGAATTTCATCCGCTGGTCGTTAGGAGAAACGGCGATGGATGAGTTTCAGGAAGCGGAGGATGCGTGGGACATTGCTTCCAACCCCGCGCTTCGTCCGGTTTTTGAGAAGGCCACATGGTTCGTTTTCGAAAATTCGCAGCTCGACTACAGTCCGAGCCCCGAACGTCGGCAGGCAATGCAGAAATACTGTGCAAATAGATACCCGACCATGGTTTTGCTGCGAGCGGCATGGGCTGCCGTGCGAGAACAGGAAAAGAAGGCCACCAAATCAGCTCTATTTGATCCGGTTCCCGAAGCTCAACCTTCGCAGGAAAAGATATCGAACATGAGTGATGAGGAGATTGCGCGCCTGTTTAACCAGACAAGAGTTCACTTAGCCAGGAAATCCTAAACAAATGTCCAAGTGTCCATATAAATCCGCGTGAGTTCGAGCAACTAAGTCCTTTCGGAACAATTCCAATTTACTACTTAAATATAGGTTAATTTTCTAGATACTTTGCAGGCTTCGCGGGTGCGTGCATTATGAGGACAACAAATTAACTACACCCCTGAAAAGAGGATCGCATGAACGCACAGCAAATGCTCGAACGTCTTTGCAGCGATGTTTTCGATTATGCCGCTCTCACCGGAACAGACCCGCTGGAATGTTTCAACGAAGCACTGATGGACTGGCTTTATTGTGTGGCACAATCTCGCGTTGAATTTTTACTACAAAAATCAGAGCAAAGTGCTCCCGCCGCAAGACTTAGTCTGGTAGGTAAGGATTGGATTCAATAGCTTGGCCGCGTTCAGGGAGGGTCACCCCTCCCTGCTAGGCATCAGCCAATATCCGCTGGACCTGCACCGCGCTCCACTCTCCGCCACGCGGTGCGGGCGTGCCATCGGCGTTGAGGGCATCCGCAATTGCACGCAGCGTCTTTGCGCCTTGCCGCTGCTTTTCCTGGATGACAGGAAGTACATCGGCACGATACTTCGCAGCGCTCTGCTGACGCGTCTGGAGGGCGATTCTACGGCCTTTAGCTCCCACTTTGTTGATATCCCACCTGAGGCCGCCTAGAACCGTTCCACGGGCCTTTGCGGCAGCTAGAGCGGCCTTTGTACGCGCACTGATGGCCTTCGCCTCATACTCTGCCATGCTCGCCATGATATGAACCGTCAATTCGTTCGCTTGCGGCAGATCTACGGCTACAAACCGTACGCCCGCTTCCATCAGGGCACTGATGAATGCCACATTGCGGGCAAGTCGGTCCAACTTCGCTACCAGCAAGGTTGCGCGATGCAGACGGCATAGGGATAGCGCTCGGGCGAGTTCTGGACGGTCGCTACGCTTGCCTGACTCCACTTCGACAATCTCAGATACCAAAGTCCACTTACCTCCGTTCAGATAACCGGCTACGGCTTCGCGTTGCGCCTCTAGACCCAAGCCGCTCTTGCCCTGTCGCTGTGTTGAAACCCTGAGATAACTCACATATTTGCCGTTCATAGAGCCTCTTTCCGTCACGTTTACGTATGTAACGACGCTCGATGTACGAAATGTAACGGACGGAAAAGATCGAGTCAAGCGAGAAATAACAAGCCCATGTTGGGCCTTGGGCACGGTATCACCGACTAAAGCAAAATCAGGAACAGGGCACCACCCGTCAGACTAATCGAGAGGGATACCTGCATAGGGGGTGGGCGACAGGATTGTGTGATGGTCCTAAGTGCTATTCAGTTCACTTAGGTCAGAGAAGGTTCCAAATCGTGGCCGAAGGGCTACCGGCCAACCCCCTCACCCCCTGTCCGGCACACCCCGGATCTACCTGACGAAACCAAATCCCCGTTTTCGTAAAAGGACCAAGGAACCAAATGATCCCCTATTGCATTTACCGACTGGTTCATGAAACTCGCCCATCGCTACAACTGGCACTACGCCCCGACGCGAATGGGTCCAGTTGGGCCTGCCACTAGAAAGACGCTACTGATGAAGATTCTTGTAAAACTCATTCTTTTGACAATAACGGTTTCTCTTCCCGCTATTGCCCAAACCACTCTAATTGGATATGTTGCTCCGACCAACGGATATGGCTATAACCCCGGCGGCGTGCTTACGTCTCTGCAAACCGACAGTAGCGGAAACTTACTGTTAGGAGCGGCGGGAGACGGAACTCCGCAAACTCTTACAGGATACATACCTCCGATGTTAATGGGAGGTCAGAATCCAGATGGGGTTTGGACGGCTCTGCAAGTAGATGTGCACGGGAATCTGCTGACCTCTGGAGGCGGAGGTGGCGGGGGGACGACCAACACCATTGCATCGGGAACCGCGACTCTGGGGACATCCTCAATCTCGTCGGCGGCTTGCGCTACCGTCGTGACTGTCTCTGCGTCAGGCGTCGAGGCTACAGACGCGATCATTTGGACGCCCAACGCCTCAATCAAGGCCGTGACTGGATACACGCCATCGACCAGCGGCGGGTTGAGCATCGCAGCATACCCCACGAGCGGCGATGTGAACTTCGACGTGTGCAATTGGTCCGGCAGCCCAATTACTCCTGGAGCTGTAACACTCAATTGGCGGGTCGTGCGGTGAGAACACTGCTCCTATTGATCGCGCTCGCCTCCGCGCCCTTTTGCGGCGCGCAGATTTTCCCTTATGTGCCCCCTGCGCCGACTTCAGCCTGCACTCCTGGCCTCCCTGAGCAGTGGCTGATGCATGACGGCTCCGGCAGCACCTTCGCCGATGCGACATGCAACGACAACACGATCACGGCCTCGAACATCACGTGGGGTAGCGGGACCGGTGTTACGTCACCCACGTTCAACGGGTCAACATCTACAGCGGTTGCAACTCAAACAGCCATCACGAATTTCGATGGCACGAAGCCGTTCTCGATAAGCGTATGGTCGAACGCTTCAGTCGCAGCTGCAATCACGTTGGTAGGCACAATCGTCCCTTCGGAAAATTACCAAGGATGGGAATTTGGATTGGACGGCCAGCTAATTTTTTACTTGCTCAATAACTATCCTAGCAATTACATCGAAGTAACGGCGAATGATTGTTTGACGACCACTATCTGCAATTACATCGTGACTTATGACGGCTCGCAAACCGCCGCTGGTGTATCGCTATACATAGACGGCGCTCTTGAATCTCCTACCACATTAGCGGATTCGTTGTCGGCGACCACTGCATCTGGCGTACCGATCCATGTCGGCTCTAGGTCGGACGGAACGAATGCTTACAGTGGATCGATGAGCAACCTACAGATCTTCCCCGGCGTGTTCTCATCAGGGCAGATCGCAGCAATTCAAACGGCGGGGCCATAAATGAAGCGACTCGCGTGGGCAATCACCGGCTTCGTCGCAGCATGCGATCCGGCTCGCGATCCCTGCGCGCGCCCAAAGTGTTATCAGTCAAAGGAGCATTTCGAGTCCAGTGAAAAAGCTACTTCTATTTGTATGTCTTTTTAGCTTAACTTTTGCGGCGCACGGACAACTGTCCCAGCGCATAGCCACGGCTCTGTCTAATTCATCCAATTTCGCCAAGCTCGTCCCGAACGCCTCGGTTAAGGTGTGCGAGTACAACAGCAGCCTTCAGTGCCTTACCCCCGTTGCTACGCTCTACTCCGATCCGGCCGAAGATGTAATTCCAACGAATCCGTTCTTTGCTGATGCCAACGGAAACTACACCTATTGGCTGGCTCCTGGAAACTATATCGAGCAGGTTTGCGCCCCCTACAATCAGTGCTATATCAATTTTGTAGGACTGGCCTCATCAGGTTCTAGTGTGATGTCGGTCTCGGCAGGCCAAGGAGCTCAGGTTTCGGCAAATACCGGAGCGGTGACGGTCTCTGCTTCCCCGAATGCCTACCTGATAACTACGCTTTCCGCCAATATCAACGCGACCGCGACCACGATTCCGCTTACTTCCGTTGCCAATCTGACCGTGCCGGGTGAGATTGTAATCGGCGGCGAATGGATTTACTACACAGGGATCTCCAGTGATTCACTTACTGGTGCCGTGCGCGGATACCATCTCACGGTACCGTCGTCCTATTCCTCCGGGACAAATGTGCTCTCAGTGGTCGCGGATTTCTCAAATCCGTCGCAGCCAGCGGCGAATTATGTCCTCTCAAACAACGGAGCGTTGCAGACCGCGCCGATCTTTAACTGCGCAACAGCGACTGACTTGACAAGCAATATTTCGCTCCAGGTGGGCTGCAACACCTATTTCGATTTAGTGGGCGGCGTCCATCAGCTTGCCGGTGATACCGAGAATGTCTTCCTATCGCAGGTAGGTATCGGCCCTGGTGGCGGGTTTGCGACAATCACCAACAGCGGTTATCTGTTCGATTCGACCAGGCAGAATAATTCCGCCGTCATTCAGGGATTCCAGGCAGGGCTGGCCTCCGTAGTCGCGGCAATTCAACCGCCAACAATTACCGCGCCGAGCATTGTTAACTTCGCCAATCCCGGCTCGACGACATGGACATACGTGTGCACTGGTACGGATGTGGATGGTAATACATTCCCAGGAACTCCGGCCTCGATCACAAATGGTCCAACCACGATCACTAGTGGAGAGATGATCGTATCTTGCCCGTTTTCGGCTGGGTCTATCCACGAGACGATCTGGCGGACGGCGGGTGGCCCGAACCAGGGGGCTCTTGTTGTCGAGACACAGCCAGCTTCCGTTGAGGACTTTGGGCAGGCGGCCACTCCCGGCACCCCGCCTGCGACAAATAGCACCGTGCCGAAAATGTGCGTGGCATCGGGTGAAGTCTCTTGCTGGATCACAACGGCGTCGGCCCCGACTGGAAGCTGCATAAACGGTTGGTTCGATACCAACCAGTCGGGCTCTCCGGCAACCCTGTATCAATGCGTCGGGAACGCTTGGACCGAAGCTGGTGGCGGCGCGGTCACCTCGGTCAATGCGGGGACTGGCGCGATTACTGTAGCGGCTGGTGCGAACATCACCGTTTCGACTGCTGGCAGCACGATCACGGTCGCGGCGGCAGGGGGAGCAGGTACTGGCGCGGTAGGATCTGGGACGCAGTATCAAAACGGGACATATCCGAATGCTGGGTCTATGACAACAATCGGCGCGACTCCGAACGATTTCACGATCCCTGCTGGCCTGACTACCACGCAGACCAACACGTTTCTTTCGACGCTGACAGCAGGCGATTCGGTCACGATCCCCAACGCCTACCCCACGCAACCATTTACAAACACGACGCCGGTATACATCAACAACGAACGCTTTGGCGTGAGAACGGAATCGGTGACCACGTTTGGAGCAACCTGCAATGCGCGCCAAATAATTGGCACTATCTCCGGCTCGACGCTCACGGTGACAAGCGGATTGTTGACGGCTGCCGATGTGGGCAGAACGCTTGTAGCAGAAGGCCCGGTGAGTGGCGTACAAACACGATTCACCCCTACGATTACCGTGGTTACCGGCGGGTTCTCGGCAACTCTTTCAGTGTCGTCTCCATTCACAATCTCAGCGCCGACCACATTCACTCTAGGCTTTGACGATACTGCGGCATTCACTACGGCACTCAGCACCGCCGCTCCCGGTACAGGTTTGACGCTTTCTATTCCGACAGGGATTTGCCTTGTGCATGCCCTTCCATTTGCCGGGAACTCAATCGTCGGACTAGGGCCGAATTCACAACTGATTAGCTTTGCGGGAGAAGATATTCTTCAAAACTCGGGGAACGGAGCGGCCGCCGGGGAAGATGTCGGCAACTTCAGTTTGCTAGTCGATCCAACAATCGATGCAACATTGCCGTGGAACAGTGTAAATGCTTCCGGCAGCTCGACGGCAGAAGCCCCGCTCTATCGCCCGACCGACGTTCGTACAGCCGTGTCTAACAGCCCCTGCCTTGGCGGTGTTGGTTGGGTGATCGGCTGCACCAACGGTGTGGCATCTGTGATAAACGGGAATTCTACGATTACGGTCAATTCATCCGAGACTGCGCCAACGGTGGGAGAAAGCATCGAATTTCCCTACATCAATCCACCGTTCACCGCAACCGTATCCAGCGTGTCAGGGCATACGGTGGTTCTCTCCGCCAATTACACGGGAGCGACGAACGCCCAACAAGAGTGGTTCGCGGGCTCGTCACTCCAGACTACGGTGAATTCCATACCGGCAGGGACTGTCACCTATCCGTTCACGATCACGCTCACGAACTCCATCGCGCCAACGCCGCTTGCGGAATCTGATTTCTCTCCCTATGGACTGCTTGAGGATGCCGGGGGCGATCAGTTTTACTATAGAGGCGTTTCCCGCTCATCGCCCTATAGCGTGACCGTTCGCTCTGGTCCGGCGACAGCCGTGGGAGCAGCGGCGGCCTCGGCTGTCTTCCCGCTAAATCCGTGCAATGCAAGTCTTCCGTGGCCTGTTACGCCTACCGTCAATGGTTCCTCCACGGCAACCCCGTCCGGCGCGCAATATTATCCAGGGAACTGCGTTGGGGCGGCAGCGATTTCTTACCCGCTGCTCGATGCATCAACGGGCTCGGGCTCTGAGCAGCCGCTTTCTGCGTACTTCCACGACATCAATATTGCATCACCCACATACCAGAATTCGCAGCATACGGCGGCTATTTATTGCGTTCTCTGCGGTTACTCGACAACGTGGGATCACATCAGAATTGGCGAGTCCGGTTCGTTCCTCGGAACAGAGTTCGGCCTTGTGGAAGGGTCGGCAAGCTCGAATAACTGGGCACTTGTCAATCTCGGCATCTCTAACGTGAATAACACCTTTAGCAACTGGTCGGTGCACGCTGGATACGTCAGCGACTTCGATATGGGCACAAACTCTCTCGATTCCTGGGATGTGTACTCATCGCTCGATGTGACTGGCCCTCCTGGAACTCCGACCGGGCTTGGCGCTGCTGGGGGGCTCCACTTCTCCAATACGTGGAGCGAGACGACCGGTAGTCCGATTACGGGAGTGTTCGACAGCGTCATCAACAACTACCAACTAGAGGCTGAAACCGGGACGGAAGATGGTGTCGAACCCATTATGTTGCTCGACTGCGCCGGGTGCAGCTATAGCAGGTTCGTGTTCAACGGCGCGAATACCATCATTGGCGGAAGCGATCAGCATTTCACGGGATCCGACGTTAACGCTGCAGTTGGAACAAACCTTTTCCCGTTTATAAACTATGCAGATCGCAGCGTTTTCGATAATTCCTCGAATTGCAATGGGGATTTTGCGAGCGACATCTTCGGCCAAAGCGCATTCCTCAATTGGGGTTTCGGAACGCAAATGAGTTGTCTCACTGGTACAGCCTCGGGTCCATTTGGATCGATGCTCGCGGGAAATAGCAACGAGCCTTGGCATGGGCAGTCATACCATACGTTCTCAGATGGAAATACCAACATCACCGGCACGGGGAGCGGAGCGCCATTCGTCAATCCACAGTCTGGATTCTTTGCCCCCGAATCATTCTCGATGAATGGCACATTGGATGTCTTTCCCATGTCTGTAGGATGGACATTTGATTCAACAGCTCCGATCACTCACAGTTATGCGGCCTGCAATGCGTCGTCCGGCTTTAGTTGCAGTCCAAAATTCTGGGATGATGCGAGCGCCGAGACGCAGTATTTTATCGGTCCGGGACAAAGGCTATCGGCTGGGAAATATCTCGTCAATGCGGCCTTTGAGACGACGGGCGGAGCAAGCACATTCACCTTTGGGATCAATGCAGCAGTTGGAGCAACTCCAGGATGCACGGCCTCGGCTCCGCTATCAACCACAATCACGACAAGCGGGTCGGGATGGCAGACCGCCAACGCCGGAGTGCCCTACACGTTTGTAGTTGATTTAACCGGGTTTACCAATTGCGCGATAGGCGCAACGTTCGGCAGCTCTTCAATATCGGAGCAGATTAGGGTTGCGTATCTCAGCTTTGTTCCGCTGCCCCATAACTTACAAGTGGAAAGCCTTACCGTTGCCGGGACCGGCTTCCCAATCAAATCAGGTGTGTCGTCAAATACAGACCTGGACGGCCACCTCACACTGTCGTCTGGAACGGCCGCCTACAGTTTTACATCCAGCGGCATCACCACCGCCCCTATTTGCACGGCGGCTGATGCCACCGCCACCAATGCGGTCAAGGTGACCACCACCACCACCACGTTGACCGTCACAGGTACGGGATCTGATGGAGTTAATTACATTTGCATGGGGTTGAATTAAAGTCCCTCCCTTCGTTATAAGGAGCATTTTATGAAGCGCGTTGGAATCAGTTGACGGAGGGCTATGAGACGACACCTTATAGACCAGAAAGGTTGCCGAAAGCATGGGGAATTTTGTCTCCCTTGCTCCGGTTGTTTTTCCAGTTCAACGGCTGCATATTGCTAATGTCTTCGGAACCGAAGAGCGCTAGGGGCAAAATGTGGTCTATTTCCCAACCATATTGGCTTTCGCAGTTGCCATGCTCCGAGCGCTTCATCCTCCAGCCATATTCATCTTTGCGCCAAATTGCTGGATCATAACCGGGAACGGCAGTCCCTTTTGCCCAAACAGCGTCAACTTCGCCGGATTCTAATAGGGCGCTCCAAAAGTTGAAAACGGAATCATCTGCCATGGTGATCTATACCCCCACGATCTATTAAAGCCCAATATGTAGGGGGTAGTCAAGGTCGAAGTACAGCATCAAGCGGTGGGGTTACACATTCTCCTTTTCTTCGCTTTATGCGGTATACTCCCCTTCATGTTCCAGGACGTTCCGAATCCGCTCCGCGTCGTGGTCCGCTGCAAAGGTTGTTCTGAAGTGATTCCCGCCCCCGTCGAAACAGTGCCCGCTCAAGCGATCATTGCTGTCTGCCCGTTGTGTGGCGAACAGCGCCGTTATCTGCCTACGCAGGTATTTGAAGGCAGACTATCGTGGAAGCTCATGAGGAAGCCGGTACAGTCGGCAGGAAAGACTTGGTGGTGACATGGGAGAGATGAGACGTGCAATCGCTCATGAGCAAGCGGAGCACCGTACCAGTGACCGCTATGCTTCCACGATTGTCATTGCCGCGTCCATCATTGCCGCTGTACGGCTGGCACGGGATGACATAGGCACGCCTAGCCCAAAGCTCCTAAGCACCGTGGCGGACTCTGTTGGACTGGCGAGGATGATCTTGAAAAAGGTTGTGGGGAATTGAGCCAAAAGAGGCCAAAGGGGTTTAGTCTGGAGATGGCCTGACAGGACTCGAACCTGTACCCTCTGGGTTAGTTCCACAGTGCGCTTCGCTCGATTCCGGAAGTTGATTTTCCCCGGCAAAGGTTTCAATCAACTTCCGGATTCCTCAGACCTAATCGAGTCTCCAATTGCGCCTCAGACCATCTCCAAACTAGGTTAGCACTTTTCCACAGACGGGAATCTGTGCAAAACCAGAGCAGAATGAGGAAAATGCGATCCCCCTTCCACATTTGCACAGAATGCTAAATGCATCGTTCTTAGAGCACTTTGATATTATGTTTGGCCGCTACCAGCGCGATCCGACAAAGAGCGCACCGCTGAAGCCTAGACGTCACTGCAATTGCAATCTTGAAACTGCCAATGCCATTTCGTAAAATGGGCGGCAAAACCTCTTCAGGAGTATTTTCGTGCCCACTGGGATGGAATACCCCCATCGCCGGAATTCCGATGGAACGTGGGATTCGATCTGCACAAACTGCTTCCAGACGGTAGCCCACTGCGAGACTGAGAGTAAACTCGCGCAGTTCGAAAAGGCCCACGTCTGCGATCCATCTGTCCTTGCAGAGCTTCGTTACGCCCAGGAGTCGAACCAAAAGACTATCGGCTCAAACTTGACCGACACTTGCGGACCTGATGACAGCATGGAAGGTTGATCCCCGAGTGGGGAGTGCTAGGAACGATGAGCCAGGATTGATTGCGAGATTGGAACCATAGCGGTATCGCTCCGGTGATGAAACCATTTGTCCACTTTGTGGACGAACATCCGCAATAAAAAAATCTCGTTTGAAGCGCGACCAACTATCCAATTTTTATATCCAACTTGTAGCGAAATACTATAGCGATATTGGGCGCACCCACGGGCCTCCGAGTGGGAACTTTCCAGGGGTCCAGTATCGGCTTATCGGGATGAAGTGCGTGGACGAAGGCGCACCGACAGCCAAAGACGGCAATCTGGAAAACGAAAGAAGGTCGCGATGAATGGATTCTGTAAATCCTTTCTTGACCGCTGAAGAGGCTGCGGCATTCCTCGGCGGACTCAATTCCCGAACGGTCGCTCGTTGGGCGCGCGAAGGCTACCTCCCCGCGTATCCAATTGGCGAGGGGAAGCGTAGACTCTGGCGTTTCCTTAAGGCTGATCTTGAGCAGTGGATGCTCTCGCGCCGTACAGGTACACTCTCACCAGCCGTCGATGCTCCGGTCAGGAGATTCATCAATTGATCGGAACTCGATTTCAGAATGGATGCCTCGTGCTGGTGAAGAACAAGAGGGCTGACAATACGTGGTTCATCCGGTTTTATGAAGACCGCGATGGGAAACGTGTGTATCGTAAACATCGCCTCGGCTCGGTCCGCGAGCTGCCGCGCCGCCGGGATGCGGAGAAAGCCGCCCTTGCTTTTCGCTGCAAGATCAACTCAGAGGTTCGCTCACCCGAAACAGTGCGCGAACTCGTAGCCCACTACTCGAAGTACGAATTGACCCCAGAGAGGAAAGCCTTTGCCACTGTTGACGGCGTTTCCTCTTACCTGAAGCTCTATGTCTTGCCCGTATGGGGAGACCACAAGCTAACAGAGGTTAAGACAGTCACTGTTGAGAAGTGGCTTGATGCTCTTCCACTCGCACCCGGAAGCAAAACGAAGATCAGGAATATCCTCTCCGCAATCTTCAGTCATGGTATCCGGCATGAGTGGATCACCTTCAATCCCATCGCCAAGGTGCGGTGTTCCTCCGTCCGTCTGCGAGAGCCTGACGTGCTCACGCCCGAAGAGTTCCAGTTGCTTCTACAGAAGCTGGACCTTCGGGAACGCGCAATGGTCATGCTGGCGGCATCTACCGGACTACGGCGCTCCGAGTTGTTCGGACTCTGTTGGGAAGACGTGAATCCGGTCACCCTTGAAGTCGCGGTGAAGCGGTCGTGTGTTCGTGGCAGGCTAGGCCGTGTCAAGACACAGGCCAGCGGGAAGCCTGTTCCGTTACCAGTGTCGGTACGGGATTTGCTGTTGCTGTGGCGGAAGGCGACTCTCTACGCGAACGATACCAACTTCATTTTCGCGTCGGAACGCCTGAACGGTGAAAAGCCCCTATCGCCCGACATGGTGCTCAAGAAGATCATTCGCCCCAAGCTCAGAGCAGCGGGCATTACGGGCAAGATCATCGGCTGGCACTCATTCAGGCACTCGCTGGCTACCAATCTGCGAAGCCTCGGGGTGGATGTCAAGGTCGCTCAGGAGCTTTTGCGTCACGCGAACTCACGCACGACGATGGATGTCTACACTCACGCCGTCTCGCAGGACAAGCACGCGGCCAGTGGACTTCACACAACGTTGCTTCTGGGAGGAGAAGTTGGAAGTACCGAAGAAGGGATGAATCACGAATCCCTTGTCATCCCTCGGGGTGAATCAGGGCAACTATCTATTGCCATAAACCATTGATTTTCTTTGATTTATGGCGGGGACGACGGGGCTCGAACCCGCGACCTCTGCCGTGACAGTACAGAGGAGAGCAGTAACCTATTGAAACTAAGCGTCACGGATGGCTTCTTTTGGCGCTCTGAGATACCCCTGGTAACCGTTATTGGACCCTTATCGGACCCCCGACCTCTGCCTTGTAAACCTCTGCCCAAACCGTTTTGCCGCTCTCAGTCAACTGGGGCGGACTGGCATTAGAAAGTACCGAGCCGAATTTCTCTTCGCGCTCATACCGTCAATGGACGCCGCTTAGCGCCACAGTGGAACACGCCCAGGAACCGGTCGCGTCACGGGGAACGAAACAGTCGCGCTTGCCGCGGTCTCGGCGACGGTCGGGGTATATCGCATAAGGCTGAAGGGCGATTCTGTTATCACTGAACGTTCTTCCAGCAGGTTCAAGACGGTACTGGTAAAGGTCAAAAGCGAATCCTCTCCGCAGTCATAGAACTCCAACCAACCTCTTCCGCCAAAACTTCCAGGAGGATCGCCCGGCTGATATCTCTTCAATACGAGTTTTCCGGGACCGAGCAAGATCAGGACATCGGGCCAAGCGTCATCACACTCCCTCACTATCTGCGGTGTAACAAAATCTTCCCCGAAACTCTCGCCACCGTTCAAGAAAATAGCTGCAGTCCCGATGTGTGGCGGCGTGATCATGAGACCGGAGTGCTGGGATCCAGATCGAAGAGCCTCGACCTCAACTGCTAATTTCATTACGGAATCACCCAGAGTGGGTTCATGGATAGGAATTACATCCCGGATGGCCCGGGTTTTTACCATCACGTCATTCATTTCTTCGGCAGACCATACACTCTTGCATTCGAGTGCAAGTCGGACCGATTCTGCGAAGAAAAATGCGTGATCAAAAAGCGGCATACTCATGTAGTTCAGTTCGTCCCAAACGACGACGTCGACTTCGCGGCTGCGATGAACAGGTCCGTAAATCATCCCCCGTCCAACTGAATATCTTTTGGGGAGGACTTCTCGTAGATAGACACGATGAACCTGTTCGCGATGGCCTCCAGTTAGGCCGGAGTGCTCGCAGACGGTCAAATCCGCCAGGGCCTTCAGCTGTGCAGTTTTTGCTCGAAAATATGTTCGAATTCTCTCCTCGGTTTCGTGTCATCGGCTCATGTGAAATGTCCTTTTGGCGGTTGATGAAGGATGACGGGTCCGCGTTCTCACTTTGGAACTGGAGACCGAAGGACCAGGCCTCAATTGGTCTGCTGGACCGGATTCGAATCTGAATTGCGCCTCGCACAGAAGAATGAATTCCGACCGGAGATGCTCCTTGAGCCCTGGAACTGCAAGCAACATTGCGCCGCCAATTTCAAGGTTCTAGGCTAGGCCCTTATACTTGAAGACGAATGTATTCTACGACTTCGGGTTAACCCTATGGCACGCCAGTTGCTGTGCCGTGACCATGTCCGTTTGGGCGCCCACCAAAGAGGATTATGTCGCCAGAAGAGACGCCCGTTTTTGAGTCCGCCGGCAACGCAAAATCTACAATCGATGTGCGAATCAGCAATCGTATTGTGGAGCTTTTCTCTGAGGGACTCTACTCCACCCCAAATAAAGCGATTGAAGAGCTTGTGTCGAACTCCTTCGATGCGGGCGCAAGGAACGTGCAAGTCTTGCTCGATCCCGATTTAGGAGCGGAAGGCTCGACCATAACCGTAATCGACGACGGTATTGGCATGGATGAGGAGGGACTTCGTCGGCACTGGATCATCGGTGTAAGCAGCAAGCGGAAGAAAGGAATGAACGCGCCGCTGGGTCGCAAGCCCATTGGTAAGTTCGGCATCGGAAAGCTAGCCACTTATGTCCTTGCAAATAAACTGACCCACGTGACCAAAGTGAATGGACACTTCTTTGCTGTCACAATGGATTACACGCAGGTTCATTCCGCAGAAGCAGAAGAAGTCTTTTCAGACGCGAAGGTGCAACTGCCCTTGCGGGAATTGACTGAGGCGGAGGCACAGCAGGCTGTCGCACCGTGGATATCGGGAACCCGTCCCGGCTTTCAGGCCTTAAAGTTGTTTGGCGATGGAGCGTCGGAGTCCTGGACGGTCGCGATTCTTTCCAACCTCAAACACTTGGCCACCGACCTCAAAATGGGTCAGCTTCGCTGGGTTCTGCGAACGGCGATGCCCCTTCGCGATGATTTTCACTTGTATGTTGACGGCGAGGCAATCCTCCCCTCTAAGATGCAGAGCAAGCAAATCAAAAGATGGGTATTGGGAAAGGATATTACGGAGTTACCGAAGGTCGAAGACTTGCAGGTCACGGAGGACCGTCAGGTCGGAGATGATTCTCCGTTTCGCTTTGGTTTGACGCATCCGAAGCTCGGCAGAATAACCGGCTATGCGGAACTCTATGAAGATCTGCTCACAACCGGGAAGTCCGCCAGCATCGAACGCAGCCACGGCTTTTTTGTATATGTCCGTGATCGACTCGTAAACCTCACGGATGAGTATTTCGGCATCGACCGAAACCTTCTGCGCCACGGGACATTCTCGCGATTCCGAATGGTCGTATATATCGATCGACTCGACGAAGAACTTCGGTCCTCGCGAGAAACCATTCGTGAAGGTGTGCTTACCGAGATTGCACGCGATATCCTTCGCGGCGTATTCAATTTGGCTCGTCTAAAGCTTGAGGCGCATGAAGCATCTCTGCAGGCCGGCGCAAAACTTTCAAACCGCATTGCCGATACCCCTGCAAGTCTCACGCGGCAGCCCATCATAGGTCTCCTCACCTCTGCGTTTGATAGAAGAATCACACCACGCTATACCTCTTACCCAACCTATGTTGCCCCCGAAGAGAAGGAAGGGTTTTTACAGATCGTACGGGATCGGGCGGAGAGTGAGACAGGACTTGTTACCGGTGTAGAGCGAGTGGACCTTTCTCAAGATCTGGGCATTGCGCTCTACAACAGCCAGACAGGAGTCCTCCAGATCAACACTTTGCACCCTTTTGTGGCATATTTTCTGGATGAATTCGAGGATGGCAGACGAAACCTGCCGCTCGAACTTCTGGCTATGTCAGAGGTTCTTACAGAGGCACATCTCTACCAGATCACATCCGATGAAGCGTTAGTGCGAGACGTCATGAATCGCCGTGACAGCTTGCTGCGATATCTGGCGCGCTCGACTGGAAAACGAAACGCGTTCATGATCGCACGTGATCTTCAAGATGCCAGCAGCAATAAGGGGCAGCTCGAGGTCGAACTGGTCGCGGCCTTTAATAGTCTTGGTTTTGATGCTATCCCTCTGGGCGGTCCAGGAAAACCCGATGGCGTAGCCACCGCAAGCCTATCGGCATCGACGGATGGAAAGCCGAGGATGTACAAGGTTAGCCTGGAAGCCAAGAGCAAGGAAAAGGAAGGGACGAAGGTCAGCGCTAAGAGTGTTGGAATTGCCGGCATCGCCCGCCAACGTGGAGATTACGGTTGTGACCACGCTGTAGTAGTTGGGCCGGACTTTCCCACGACCCAAGGTGAAGCGTCTGTTCTGCTGCAAGAAATAGATGCCGACCGTGAACATACCGGTAAAACTATCTCGCTGATTCGCATCGTTGATTTCGCTCGGTTAGTGAAAATTGTTCCATTAAAGCGAATCAACCTCGAAGATCTTCGTGACCTCTTTTGGAAATGCCGCACCCCGGAAGAAAGCAAGTTGTTCATTGAAGGCCTTGCCAATCGAGTCGTCAAGCAGCCCCCGCACAAGGAGATTCTTGAAACGATCTGGGAACTCCAGAAGGAAGTTCCAGGCGAAGCCGTGGAGTACAGCGCAATCACCACGGCGCTCAGGATTAATAAGAAGATAACGATGACGAAGGGCGATTTGATTGAAGTGTGTAGAGCGTTGGCTCAGATGGCGATCGGATACGTCTTCGCACAAGTGAACTCTGTCGAACTCAGCCAGAGGCCGGAGATCGTTCTGAAGGCGATCGGATCCACCCTGCAACTGTACGACGAAGATGCAGCCTATTTGCGGCAGAGGGGGCAAGAGGAAGCGTCAATCACCTAGGAAGAACTCTGCGCTGGGGCTCAAGCTGCCTGCAAACCTTTTTATTGCAATTGATTACCCGTTTAGGAGTATTCTAAGAATACGGTTTTTCCCGAGTTTTATGGGTGATTCTTCGGGATTTTTAGGCTTTGAAAGCAGGAGATGAATGGCTGCCAAGATCAATCTTGCGAAGTTCAAAAAACGGGCGAAGCTGATGGACAGGTATGCCAAACAGCTTCTTCGACTTCGCGCCAGCGGCGTTACGACCAATTGCGTCGAAAAAGCGGTAAACGATGCAATGGCTAATCTTAGTACTGCGAAGAACCGCTCCCTGGTTATCTATGGAGAGCCGCAGAGCGGAAAAACAGAGATGATGATCGCTCTCACGGCGAAACTCTTGGACAGCGGCCATCAGACGATTGTGCATTTGATGAACGACAGCGTCAACTTGCTTGGGCAAAACCTAGGCAGGTTCAAAGCCTCAGGTCTCGCGCCAGCCCCGAGGAGTCTATCGGAACACCTTCAGTCCGCCAACACCCTTAGTCCGAGAGAAGTCGTCGTTCTATGCAAGAAGAATGCCAGGGATTTGGAGAAGCTGATAGAACGCCTGAAAGGCAAGAGAAAGCGCGTTGTGATCGACGACGAGGCCGACTATGCAACTCCCAATTCCAAAGTGAACACAGGCACGAAGACGACCATCAACAAGCTAGTGAGCAGGGTCGTTGGCGATGATGGGTTTTACATAGGTGTGACTGCCACACCAGCGCGCCTCGACCTGAACAATACACTTCGCAATGACACGGCTAGCTGGGTCAATTTTCCGCCGCATGACAAGTATACGGGCCAGGATCAATTCTTCCCTATAGACCTGAGCAGTCCAATAGCCTATCGGCTATCCCGTCTGAACCAAGGGGGCAATAAAAAGGAAGCGCAGGATGCTTTAGTCCGTTTCCTGATAACTGTCGCGTTCCTGAATCTCTATGTGAATGACCAAAGGAAGAAGAACTACACGATGCTGGTTCATACAAGCGGCAAGAAGCTTGATCATGAAAGCGACCGTGTCACAATCGAGCAGGCTGTTGAGGCACTCTTAGACAGCGAAAGCAATCGTTTCGACAAGCTCGTTACGCAGGTCCATGAACAAGCTCAATTGCTTTTTCCTAGTGCTAGTGCTGATGAATTGACCGAATATGTAGTTACGAATGCCTCTCGAACGACTCTCATTGTTCTTAATAGCATGCGGGACCGGGTTGCTATCGCGAACAATGCAGCCGAGCCTTCGTCGCCATTCACCATCATTATCGGTGGCAACATCGTCTCCCGGGGCGTTACATTTCCGAATTTACTCGCAATGTTTTTTACCAGAAACGTCAAGCACAGGCTACAACAAGACACGTACATTCAGCGAGCAAGAATGTTCGGCGCCCGCGGCGAGTATCTACAACATTTTGAGTTGACGATTCCATCGCAACTCTACGCAGACTGGCACAGATGCTTCGTATTTCATCGCCTTGCATTGCAGACGATCAAGAGCAAACTCGGCTCTCCCATCTGGCTCGGAGATAGCCGTGTCTCAGTCGCATCCAATGCAAGCATCGATAAGGCTACAGTGGCTCTTGACAAAGGGGAAATGTCATTTGGGATCTTCGATTATTCAAAATCATTTGATGCATTAGTAGAGGATGATCAAGGTAGCATCGATACTCTCAAAACTCTTCGAACAGCAATCGGTAATGATGCACTCCCGCAATTCCTCATCGAGTACATACACGCAACAATGGTGGGCCGCGGCGCCGGATTACTCGCGATTCATACGGCGTCGTCGATTGTTGGCAGCAAGGATGCTGATCAACAGTCAATTGCTCGTGGCAAGGGCTTTATCGGAAAAAGCCAACTCGAATTGACCAAGTTTCCTAATGCTGTCCACCATATCAAGATTCTCTATAACGCGCGTGGGCGGGCGCGGCTGTTCTATAAGTTTAAGGGCTCAGTCACATTCACACAAAACCTCGGAACCAGTTCGTAAAAACCGCGAAGGAGTTACGATGAAGTTATCCCCGATACATCCATTCCCGGCGCGGATGGCACCCGAAATAGTATTCACCGAATTGCAGGATTTGCCTGTGTCACAAGTCGTTCTGGATCCGATGTCGGGGTCTGGAACGGTACTGCGTGCAGCTGCTGAGCTTGGACATCACGCTATAGGTTATGATCTCGATCCTCTAGCGGTTTTGATGTCTCGTGTGTGGACCACCCAGGTCAAGGACACAACTTCTTTCGCAGCTGCGGCGATAGATGTGGTGCAACAAGCAAAAGCTCTCCGCGATGAATACCTACCATGGATTGACGATTGTGAGGAAACGCGGGCTTATGTCAAGTTCTGGTTTTGTCGTAAGCAAATAAAGGCATTGAGGCGTCTTTCCTTTGTCCTATCCAACACCTCAGGTCAGAGAGCGGATGCACTGAAGATCGCACTGAGTCGCATTATCATTACGAAGGAGCGGGGTGCTTCGATTGCCCGCGATACTTCTCATAGTCGCCCACATCGCGTTTTTTTTGATAACGACTACGATGTGTATGCTGGTTTTTTGCAATCCGCCAATCGCTTGGCGGCACGATTGGCACCTGAAAAGCTCTTAGGCTCGGCAACGGTGAAAAACGGCGATGCACGAAGACTGGCCCGTTTAGCGACGGGTTCGGTCGATGTAGTAATCACCTCGCCTCCTTATCTTAATGCGATTGATTATCTTCGCGGACATCGGCTCTCATTAGTATGGCTTGGATATAGCGTGCCAAAGATTCGAGCGCTGCGGTCGGTTACCATCGGTTCTGAAAGCGGTGCTTCAGGCGAGATGTCTGAATCGATGCTTCGTCAAATACTTCGCGGGGCAGGCAATCTCAATGGGCTACCCAAACGAGAGTTGGGTATGGTTCATCGGTACGTTCAGGATGTTTATGGATTCCTGCACGAACTGACCCGGATAATAAAGACAGGTGGGCGAGTACTGCTCGTCGTCGGGGATTCATGCTTGAAGGGCGTATCGATATCTAACGCGGGAATCAATATAGCTGCAGCGGAAATGGTGGGATTAAAGAAAACATTACGCTCAGAGCGATCACTTCCCGTATCTCGTAGATATCTGCCAACTCCCGATGCCGGAAAATCTGGAATGCTTGCTGGCCGCATGCGTACAGAGACGTTGCTCAGCTTCTCAGCTTAGTTCAAGTGCGAGAGTGGCGTATTGAGCGCGCATTCTTCAAAAATGCGACGCATTTCCACGGCGACGGAGACGATAGGAGCACCCGGGAACAAAGAATCGGGCCTGCCCGAAGGCAGGCCCGAAGATATGCAACGTCCTAGGCGGCTCGCTTTGCCTTCGCCGCTGGCTTCGGCTCCGGCTTTGTGGCTTTCCTCGCCTTGTCCTTCGCGGCGAACTCCTGCTTGACCTTGAGGGCAACGGCATCGGTATCGACCCCGTAGACCTGGGCGGCGGCGCGGAGAGTCTTGCCGCCGTCCGCCTGGGTTCTGGCAGAGAGCAGAATGACGGCTTCGACAATCAGCTTGCCGATTGTGCCTTCGTCGGCCTTGCGGACAAAGGCGGTTAGCAGCTTGGCGACGGACTCGCCTTCCTTCGCCTTGATGCTCCGGTT
The DNA here is from genome assembly GCA_963746665.1 of uncultured Acidobacteriaceae bacterium. Taxonomy (GTDB): domain Bacteria; phylum Acidobacteriota; class Terriglobia; order Terriglobales; family Acidobacteriaceae; genus PALSA-350. The sequence goes on from CAVVBW010000006.1 coordinate 763,742, forward strand.
CCGCGCGACCATCTCCAGCCGCTTTTCGTCCAGCAATGGGAGCAACTGTTCGGCAACGAAGAGAAGGTCGCGCTTCATCAGCCGGACGGGAACGGCGGCCACGATGGATTGCAGGACGCGAATTCCGGTTGCGTTCGCCAGTGCCTCCTCGCGGCGGCGCTTCTCCTGCTCGGCTTTGAAGCTGGCATCGGCCTTCGGCGTCTGCTTCTTGGGATGGTGTACCGGGCAGGTCGGCTCGGTGCAAACCTTCCGCAGTTCGCCCTTGTCGATGCCGTCCGACACGATGGCCTCGGTGGTGTACTTGCACGTCTTGAACTCCGGCCACTTCGCCTTCTCCGGCGTGTCGGGCTTCTCCTCCCGGATTTCGACGTACTTGTTGCGCGGGATGGTCTTCTCGCCTTCCGGCTGCTGCTTGTATGCCGTGCTGATCTGGACAAGCTCCGGCTTGGCGGCAACCTTGGCCTTTACGTGCGCGTCCAGCTTGGCGGCATAGCAATTCGGGTCGGTGCAAGCGTCGGAATTCGCCGCTCACATCGGCAAAGAGCAGTTTGTTGTGTCCGGTGCGCTTGGGGCAATCGACGCAGCTTCCGGCGGCGGGAACAAGTTGCGGGTCGCGCTTGTTGAAAGGCGCCTGTTTCAAGAGCAAGAGAACGTTATGCTCAATCCACTGTTGCAGGTGCCGAACCGGGAGCAGGATGCGCTTGGCCTTGGCTCCGGCTCCGTTCCACTCCTCGCGGAAGCAATTGGCGAGTGCCTGTTCCTGCTGCGCTGGCTGCAATTTGGCGAGTAGCAAGCGCGTGGCCTACGCCGATCTCCTCGGCATAGAACGCCTCGACCACTGGCGCGGCAAGCTCCGTCAATCGAACTCGGGCGGCGCAATATGCAGGCGATTTTCCAACCTTCGCCGCGATCTGCTCGATGCTGTACTTCGGGTCTTCCAAGTTGAGCAGGGCTTTGAATCCCTGCGCCTCCTCCAGCGGGTGAACGTCGCGGCGTTGCAGGTTTTCGATTAGCTGCGCCTCCAATGCTTCGGCGTCGGTGAGGTTGACGATGCGGACGGGAACGGTTGGGGCTTCGGCCATCTGCGCGGCGCGATAGCGTCTGGCTCCGGCGACAATCTCGAAGCTCTGATCGGTGAGAGGCCGCACAAGCAAGGGAGAGAGAACGCCCTGGCTGCGGATGCTCTCGGCCAGTTCCTTGAGGGCGGAATCCTCGAAGATGCGGCGCGGGTTGGTGGCGGACTCGGTGAGGACGGCGAGGGGAAGGTTGCGGTATTCAGTCGCGGTGTTCGTGTTCATGGATTGCTCTCCTTTGAGCGGTTGGGCGTGCGGGGGAGTTGAGCGGACGGCGCGGGGCCGTCCGCATCGTCAAAGTCGCGGTTAGCTGGCTTGCGCCAGTTCCGGCTCCTGTTCTTCGGCTGTCTCTGCTGCGGGGTTTTCGATTGCGGCGAGAATGACGGCGGAGGTCTTCTGGATCACTTCCAAGCTCTCGGTGAGCAGGGCCGCGTTGCCGTGGTACAGGTGGATGTAATCCGCCGATGCCCTGCCCGTCTCAAGGCCGATGGTCTTTCCGACCACAAAGGCGACTGCCTCGGCCTCGGTTTCGCGTACGGTCTTGGTGGTGGCGGTGCGGCGTTCGGCCTTGTGCAACATCTCGTGCGCCAGTTCATGCACAAGGGTTGAGAACTCCTCGGCGGAAGACTGGCCCGGAAGCAAAGCGATCTTGCCTCCGTAGCTCATGCCAAGGGCGGGGGCGATGCTCTCTTTGAACTCAAGCGCGATGCCCTGAGCAATGACAAAATCCACAAGGCGGTCGCGGTACTCTCCGGCGCTGCCGGAGACGCGCTCGGAGAATTCGGGAAGCTCCTTGCCTTCGGTCTGGCTCACATCGAAGACATAGGCGGCGCGGAATCCAACCAAAACGGCCTGATTCTGAGTGCGGATGTCCTTCTCGGCTTCCTCGTCCTTCTTCCGGCGAATCCCGATCACGGGAGCGAGAATGCGGATGCCGTGCTCTCCCTTCTTGACCTTGCGGCCAAGCTGGTTCCACGCATAGAGGCCAGCAACGCGGGTTGCGTCCGGCTTCTGCCGTGCAATCTCCAGGATGTTGCCAAAGCTGTAATTGTGAAACCTGCCCATTGCGGTGAGGTAGGCGGTGAGGGCTTCGGAGTGTCCCTGCTCCAACTGCTCGATGAGGGCTTGCACGTTGGCCGCGATTACTTCTTTCGCGGTCTGCTTCTGCTGCTTGTTGGTGTTCGGCGGTGGACTGGTTGACGGCTGCGGCGGTGGCTGGTGTTCATGGGTGCTTCCTCCTTGGGCTGTTGCCTTTGCCTTTGCCCTTGAATTGGCGCGGCATGTACATACATGCCGAACGCCTCCTGGCGAAGGCGGGGGGTAGCAAGCTGCAAGGGGAGGGGGATCTCCCACCCTTGAAACGAAGCGAAGCGGGAGTGGAAAGGGCGGAGCGAAGCGGAGGGCTGCACAAGCGAAGCGCGGAAGCCTGGGGAAACCCCTTGCGGGCGCGAGGGGCGGAGCTCCCCTTAGGAGCTTTTGCTGTTGCTTTTGCTCTTCAGAAGATCAGGGCCGGCGTTGCGGGCAGGAACAGGCCCGCTGAGGTGGGTGGCGAAGGACCGCAGGGCCGCAGACAGGGAGGAGACATCCTCCCACAAGCTCTAGGAACGATTCTTTGCGCTTCAGCTACGGGAGCGACTCTACCTAAGTGAACTATAATCAGTGCGAAAAACAATCCTTGAATTCTCGCGGAATGAAATCAAATGCGCCTCGAAGAGCTTCAGCCAAATGCGGCAGTGCGCGGAATTCTGCCGGATCAACTCGTTACGGTGGTCAGTGTCCAGTGGTTCGGCACGCAGGCTTTGGAGTTGACCTACAAAGGACCTACAGGGCGGGTTGCCAATGAGCTACTCTATCGCCCCGACGAACCTCGTTTAGAAGTCGTCGAGCAGGGTCGTCCGTGGAGCTTTGACGGGGACGGGCGTTTGTTTCGACTAGTTTCGGAAGCCCACCGCATTCGACTCGCTCATCTCTTCGATCCGGTTTTGGCTGTGCATACTTCGCTCGTCGAGCCCCTTCCGCATCAAATTACCGCCGTTTACGAGGCTATGTTGCCGCGCCAGCCGCTTAGATTCTTGCTTGCGGACGATCCCGGAGCGGGCAAGACGATCATGGCGGGGCTTTTTATCAAGGAGTTAATAGCTCGGGGTGATCTCAAACGCTGCTTGGTGGTTTGTCCGGGAAGTTTGGCCGAGCAATGGCAGGATGAGCTTTATCGGCGGTTTCAACTGTCTTTCGAGATTCTAACGAACGACAAACTGGAAGCGGCGCGAACCGGAAACTGGTTTTTGGAAAACAATCTGGTCATCGCCCGCCTGGACAAGCTCTCTCGTGATGAAACGTTCAAGAAAAGCTGCAAGCCCCCGACTGCCAATGGGACTTGGTCGTGTGCGACGAAGCTCATAAGATGTCGGCGACGATTTTCGGCGGAGAAGTCAAGTACACCAAGCGATACCACTTAGGAAAGCTGCTATCCGGGTTGACGCGGCATTTCCTTCTCATGACGGCAACCCCCCATAACGGAAAAGAAGAAGATTTTCAGCTTTTCCTGGCTCTCCTCGACGGCGATCGGTTTGAAGGCCGCTTTCGTGATGGCGTTCATCAGGTCGAGATATCGGACCTGATGCGTCGAATGGTGAAAGAGAACCTGCTCAAGTTCGACGGTACTCCTCTGTTTCCCGGAGCGGATCGCATACACGGTTCCCTACAGGCTTTCTGAATCCGAAGCGCGCCTTTACAAGGAAGTCACAGAATATGTGCGTGACGAATTCAATCGCGCGGAAGCCCTTGCGAATGACAAACGGGCAGGCACCGTCGGATTCGCCTTGACTATCCTTCAGCGACGGCTCGCCTCGTCGCCGGAGGCAATATACCAATCTCTGCGTCGGCGAAGCGAGCGGTTGCAAAAGAGATTGCGTGAACTTGAAATTCTGCAACGAGGGGCACAGACGGAGGCCTTTGCCACTGTAAGCCCCGCACTTGATGCGGACGAGGTCGAAGACCTCGAAGATGCGCCAGACAACGAGGTGGAAGCCGCCGAGGAGGAGGTTCTCGATCAGGCTACGGCAGCGCGCACAATTGGTGAACTGAAAGCTGAAATCGCTACGCTAAGTCGACTTGAATCCTTGGCGTTGTCAGTGCGGCGAAGCGGCGAGGACCGCAAATGGAGAGAGCTCGCCAGCTTGTTGGGAGAGATATTTTCGTCCGATTCTGGCCCTAACGAGCCTTCTAGCGGCGTCACTAAGAGTTGTCCCTTCGCCGCGACAAAAGCTCGTGATCTTCACCGAGCACCGGGACACTTTGAGCTATCTGGAAGCGCGCGTGACGACGCTGCTAGGCCGGAAAGACGCAGTGGTCTTGATCCACGGTGGCATGGGCCGCGAAGAGCGGATGAAGGCGCAGGAATCCTTTAGGCACGATCCAGAAGTTCAGGTTCTTCTTGCCACCGACGCAGCTGGCGAGGGTATTAACCTTCAGCGCGCACACTTGATGGTCAATTACGATTTGCCGTGGAATCCCAACCGGATTGAGCAAAGGTTCGGACGCATTCATCGAATCGGCCAAACTGAGGTCTGCCATCTATGGAATGTGGTTGCTGAGGAAACGCGCGAAGGTGATGTCTATTACACGCTGATTGAAGAAGCTGGAACAGGCTCGTCAGGCGCTCGGCGGCCAGGTCTTTGATGTCCTCGGCAAGATTCAATTCGAAGGACGGCCGCTTCGGGAACTGCTTATTGAGGCTATCCGTTATGGTGAACGTCCAGAAATTCGAGCTCGGCTTACACAAGCGATCGCAAACGCAGTAGACACCTCGCAGCTTCAGAATCTCATCGAAGAGCGTGCACTGGCACATGATGTGATGGATGTAAGCCGAGTTGCTCGGATTCGGGAGGACATGGAACGCGCGGCAGCGCGACGCTTGCAGCCGTTCTATATTGAATCATTCTTCCTCGAAGCTTTCAGTCAGCTCGGAGGCACCGCGCGTCAGCGCGAGCCCCGTCGTTACGAAGTGACGCACGTTCCTGCGCCTATTCGAAACCGGGACCGTTTGATCGGAACAGGGGAACCCGTGCTTCCGAGATACGAACGGATTGCATTTGAGAAGAGCCTGATTGCACCTCAAGGGGAGCCTCTAGCCGCATTCGTCTGTCCGGGACACCCTCTGCTGGATGCCACATTGGATTTGACCCTCGAACGGCATCGGGATTTGTTGAGACGCGGCTCAATCCTGGTAGATGACCGCGATCCCGGCGTTGTTCCTCGTGTTCTGTTCTACCTGGAGCACTCGGTACAGGACGCCAGTGTAGTTAGCAACGGTGATCGCCGAACCATTTCCAAGCAGATGCTCTATGTCGAACTAGACGAAGCTGGTTCCGCACGGCATTTACACTACGCACCGTACCTTGACTATCGACCATTGAGCGAAAGCGAACCGAAGGTAGATGCACTCTTTTCTCGTCCGGAATTTTCCTGGATCACTCGGGACTTGGAGCAGAAGGCGCTCGGTCACGCTATTTCGGAAGTTGTGCCGGAACACCTTAAGGAAGTGCGTGACAGGCGTTACGCCTGGATCGACAAGGCCCGCGCTGCGGTTAAGGATCGTCTGACCAAGGAAATCGGATATTGGGACCATCGCGCGGAGGAGTTGAAGATTCATGAACAGGCGGGCAGGCCAAACGCCCGGGTGAATTCTCAGGAAGCCCGTCGCCGCGCGGACGAACTGCAAGGGCGGCTTCAAAAGCGAATGGAACAACTCGATCTTGAAGCTCAGGTATCCGCGTTGCCGCCAGTCGCGCTCGGTGGCCTGGTGATTGTGCCGGCGGGGCTTCTAGCGCAAATGACCGGGAGCCCGTTACCGGCTTCAGCTCAGGCTGTCGACACACAGGCCGCCGCGGCTCGCGCTAGGTCAATCGTAATGGAAATCGAGCGCTCGCTTGGATTCGAACCCTCGGACCGCGAGTTCGAGAAGCTTGGTTACGACATCGAAAGTCGCGAGCCAATCACGGGCTGTTTGCGCTTTCTCGAAGTCAAGGGGCGTGTTTCGGGTGCGGCAACTATTACGGTCACCAAGAACGAGATTCTGTACTCTCTGAATAAGCCGGACGATTTCATCCTCGCGATTGTCGAGTTCTTGGACGCAGATAGTCACCGCGTTCACTATGTCCGTCGGCCCTTCCAGAGAGAGCCTGACTTCGGTGTAACGAGCGTGAATTATGACTTCCCGGAGCTAATATTGCGGGCCGAGTCGCCTAGATGAAGGAGCCTCCAGTCTATTTCGAATCCATCCGCACTGATGCCGCGGATTTGTGGGATCAGTTGGAGAGAAATCGTGTGTTGGCGGGGCCGTGGCATCAACTCTTTCGACAGGTCCAAAGCGCACGTCACGTTCTCTCGGAGCTGTTACAGAATGCGGATGATGCCCGCGCAACGGAGGCTTCGGTCCGGATCGAAGCGGGCGAATTCATTTTCGGCCATAATGGCGACGATTTTAGCGAAGAGCATTTCACCTCGTTGTGTCGGTTTGGATTTTCGAACAAGCGAGCTTTGCACACGATCGGATTTCGAGGAATCGGATTTAAGAGTGTTTTCAGTTTGGGAGATGCGGTCAAGGTCTTTACGCCTACGCTTTCTGTCAGCTTCGAACGAAGCAGATTTACCGAGCCCAAATGGCTCGATTCGCCATCAAACGTCCAATATCCCACTGAAATTCGTGTGCCACTTCGAGGCCAAAAATGGGAATTGGAAATACGAAATAACTTTGAAGAGTGGGTAAGAAGCCCGCTCTCACTGCTGTTTTTCAGAAATATTCGCAACTTGAGGATCGAGGATCGAGAAATCCATTGGACGACAATGGGCAATGGGCCCGTTCCAAATAGTGAGTGGACCAAATTCGCCGGAACGGCCAATGATGCGCTCTTAATCGCCCGGTCGGAGGCCGAAACGTTTCCCGACGATGCGCTGGAAGAAATCAAGCAGGAGCGATCACTTGGTGTCGAGGAAGAGACAGACTTTCCTCCCTGCAGCATAGACATCGTCCTAGGAGCCACGGGACGGCTGTACGTTGTTCTGCCGACCGGCGTAGAGACTAAGCTCCCCTTCGCCTGCAATGCTCCGTTCATTCAGGATCCCGCTCGGCTAAAGATAAAAGATCCGGAAACTTCCCCGACGAATCGCTGGCTTCTTGACCGCGTTGGTAAATTCGCGGCCAAAGTAATGATGGACTGGCTACAGTGTCAGACCTCTTCCGTGGAGGAGAGGTCGGCGGCTTATAAGCTGTTCCCCGATGTGAATCGGGACGACCGTTCGTTGGAGGGTGTGTCTGCGACGATTGTCGAAGTGGCCTTTGGCGACGCGATCGCCGAACAGTCCATTCTCATTACGAATTCGGGTCACCTTAAGCGCGCCAAAGAAAGTGTGATTATTCCTGATCGCTTGCTGGAGATTTGGTCGGAGGAACAGGTCACAGCACTCTTGGACAGCAGCAACCGGCCCACATTTTCACGTTATGTAGCTCAGAGCGACCGGCAAAAGCTGCTCAACTGGAAGCGCATCGAGGAAATTAGCAAATCTGATTTCTTGGTTTCTCTCCAAACCAAGCATCTGCCGAAGCCGGAGAGCTGGCGGCAGTTGATGAAACTGTGGGCGTATGTGGCCCCAGAGATTGCTGGTTATCGTCCGAGGATTGAAGGTCGCAATCTCTGTTTGCTCCCGGTACAGGGAAAGGATGTCCTCTACTCTGCCGGCGACGTGGTAAGGCTCGCTGAAAAGAGATTACTTCAATCGGAAGCGGACTGGGAGTTCCTCGCCACTCATCTTCTGGTATTGAATCAGAACTGGCCGAGATTCCTCTCTGATCAGAGACGCCTTGCTGAAGAACGCCAAGACACCGCAAATAAGGATGAAGTAGATGCGGCGTTTGCAGTTTTGACTGCAATAGGTCTTGGTGAATCCAGCGATGCCAGTAAGGTTGTTAGTCAAGTAGCTGCAAAGTTCTTTGGACCGCAAGGCCTGAAGGTGGGAGAGTGCATTCAATTTGCTCAGATCGCTGCGAAACTCGATGCAAGTCCTGGTGATTCATTTCGTTTTGTTACCCAGGATCTTCATCTGCGGGCAATCGGTAAAGAGATTCTTTTCGACGAAGAGGGATCTATCGAAACACTGTTGGCAAAATCCTGGTGTAACGAGCACATGCTGCACCGCGACTATGTTGAGTCGTTTGGCTCTTGCACGCGCGAAGAATGGGCTCGATGGATTTCAACCGGACGTGCAGGGCTTCAAGGGTTCATCTCGATTCGTCAGCGTCCAACGTATTTTTGGAGTCGCAAGAGCATTGAGGCCGAACTATTGCGACGTGGGTATTCAGGAGGCCATTATTACCCTTACGTAACAAGTCAATTTCACCTTGACGATTGGGATTTCGAGGAGAGCCATTGGAACCATTGGAATGCCTTGTCTAAGGAGGACACCAGAATCTGGGGCCGTATTTGCGAGCGCATTCTTGCCCAGCCGGAATCATATTGGTCGAAGGCAAAAAGCGCGCGAGTTTCTCAGGCAGCCACGACTGGCCGCACCCAAGCGATTGTCGGTGATCTGCCACCTGCATGGATTCTGCGATTGCGGGAAGTTCCGTGCCTTCCCGACACGCGCGGTTTCTATCACCGTCCGGTCGATCTCCTTCTCCGTACTCCTGAAACAGAGCCATTTATGGACGTGGAGCCATTTGTGGACGCGCGGCTGGATCGTGAGAAATCCAGGGCCTTGCTGACGCTCTTGGGCGTGCGGGACACACCCACTGGTCCGGATTTATTGCTTGATCGGTTGCGTGCATTGGCAAGAGCGTCGCAGCCACCCATAGCCGAGGTTGAGAAATGGTATCGCAGACTCGATCAACTGATGGAGACAAGCTCAACGTCCGAGTTGTCCGATATAAAAGATGCCTTTTTGAAAGAGAAGATCGTCCTTACCGAAAGCGGGATTTGGACTACTGTGGGTGGTGTCTTCCTGTCTACCGATGAAGCGGAAGTACCCGGAGCAGAAGTGATCCGGGCATCCGTCCGACATCTGGCCCTCTGGCGACGTCTCGATGTTGCCGAACGACCCACAATGGAACTGACTATCGACTGGTTGAAAATGCTGCCATCGGGGGAGGTTCTCTCGCAAAGTGATGTCCGGCGCGTTCGTGCTGCACTTGCGCGAGATCCAATTCAGATATGGCAAGAATGCGGTCATTGGCTGAACCTTGCCGGCGAATGGGCGCCGACGACCTCTCTTGTCTATTCGCTCAGTATGCAATCGCTCGTGCGCTACAGTCACCTGCATGAATGGGTCAAACAGAAGACGGCTGATCTCCAGCTGCTTCCGGTAGAAATTGCGGAGACGGTCCCGTTTTCATTGCTCTCCCCCCTGGCCACTCAGATTGATGAACAGTTCCACAAATCCCCGAGCCTTTTTGAGGGTCAGACGCAGCCTGCTTGGCTTCGTCAGCTGGGCGAGGACTTGCAGCGCCTTGAAGATGACGGCCAATCTCAGACGGAGGAAACTAGGGTGCTCGCGGCATCCCTTGCAGTGACAGCTTGGCAGACTGTGCCGGGATTGGAACTGATTCCCTATATCGGGGGAGTGCCTGCCGGAACACCGAGAAAGGCCGAAGCACTTTGGCAAGAGCGGGTGCTTTATGTTGAAGACCGGCCGATCGCGAAAGTAGCGCGGGCAGTGTGTCAAGAGCTAAGTCGGGCATTTCCTGGACGACAAGCGATTGCGGACGCTATCAAGTTTTGCTTTGAGCGCTCTCCTGATGTCGTTAGCGAATACATGGAAGAGAACTTCAGGCTCGCCCCCGCCGATTCAAATGGCAAGTTGATAGCACCAGCCCTTGCGCAGGAGCCAATTGCAAGCCAGCCGGAGTATGCACCACAAGTCCAGCCGCCAGTTTGGGTACCAGTGGCAGTCGACCATAACGGAGCCGCGGCAATTGACCCATTGGGAGAATCTGAGCATGTCGGCCAGAATCAGGCTGGCTTCACTGATGGCACGACGTTACCGCCGCCTGAGCGTCACGTTTCTAGACCCGCCAAGCTGAGCATGATGGAGCGCTTTGCCTTCGGCATCGGGTTCCAAAAGGATGGTAGTGATCGCTTCTTTCATGAGGATGGAAGTTGGATAGAAAAATCCAGCAACAGCCCCTACTGGGAACGGCACGCGGCGGGGGGCTCCGTGGTCCGATATTATTGGGCAAAGGATCATTGTTTGGAGCACGAGCCTCTGCAGATCGCCGCAGAGGTCTGGGGTCTAATTGACAGATTCCCCGAAACTTATGCATTTGTTCTGGCTGATCCACAGGAGCGAGCGATTGAACTCACAGGCTCGCAGCTTCATTCAATGAAAGAGGATGGAGCCGTCAAACTTTACCCAGCAGCCTACCGGCTCGTCTTCGACACCAGCGCAGGAACCTAAGACCTGTGTTCCGTTCCTATACAAAGGCAGCACATTGTCGAAGAGAAACAGAGTTAGTCGAATTGCGGAAAGAACTTAAGGGATGAGCCTCGGTATGACAACTCGCAAGAAACTGATTGAAGTGGCGCTGCCGTTGCCTGAGATAAATGACGCTTCGGCATACGACAAAATGCCGGGTATCGGCCCCCATCCGAAGGGAATTCACCAGTGGTGGGCGCGTCTACCGCTGCCAACTGCTCGGGCAATCCTATTCGCCTCCGTGGTGGATGATCCCGGAGCCTGCCCTGACAAATGGCCAACAGAAGCAGATCAAGACGCTGAGAGGGAGCGACTCTTCGAAATAATCCGGCAGTTGATGGGGAAAAAGATCCACGATCGTCCAGAGGTTTACGCTGTTGCGAATTCCGAGATGCTCAAGCACTGCGATGGAAAATTGCCAGAAGTCTTGGATCCGTTTGCAGGCGGCGGCTCAATTCCGCTCGAAGCCCACCGACTAGGTTTCGATGCCCAGGCGACAGATTTGAATCCAGTTGCGGTCTTGATCAACAAGGCGCTACTTGAGATTGCGCCCACGTGGGCTGACCATGAACCCGTTCATCCAAGTCTTCGTGGCAACGCAATGTTGGATGGTAGTTGGCGAGGAACAAAAGGACTCGCCGAAGATATTCGAAAATACGCGGCCAACATCTTGATTAAAGCTCGTAAACAACTCGCCTGTCTGTATCCCACTGGACCAAATGGTCGAACTGCCGTGGCGTGGTTCTGGTGCAGAACCGTTGTTAGTCCTGACCCGGCGTGTCGTGGCGCGCATGTTCCTCTGATTCGGTCATTCAGGATTGCAAAGCGAAAGCAGGACTCGGTGTGGCTGGAACCTGTGGTAGATCGATCGACAAACGAATGGCGACTCACAATCTCTGATCAGAAGCCGGCGGTCGTTTCAACAATTGGACGTCGGGGCGGAAAATGTCTCATCGGTGGCGCGCCAATTTCCCTGGAATACATACGAGATGAGGGAAAAGCAGGACGTCTTGGGACCCGGTTGGTTGCCGTTATTGCAGACGGCCGTGAATACTTTGCCGCCGGAGATTGGCAGGAGCCAAAGAGTCTACCTGGCCTCTCTCCCGATATTGTCAGTGAACTGATGCCGCATAACCCATTTGCGGTGCGTCCGCCTCTTTATGGATTTTTGCACTTCCGGGATGTATTCACTGACAGGCAGCTTTGTTCCCTCGGGCTCTTCAGCGATCTGGTGCAAGCCGAGAAGGCAGATATCGTTGCCGATGCTCAAGCCGTCTATGGCGTCGACAAGGGCGAGGCATACGCTAACTCAGTCACAACATTTTTGGCTTTCATTCTTGATAGGTGTGTCGACTTTAATAATTCCCTGTGTCGATGGTCGGCCTCGAATCAGAAGGTAATGAGTACGTTTGGACGCCAAGCAATACCAATGATATGGGATTTTGCCGAAGCAAACATTATTGCCAATTCTGTGGGGAGTTGGAGTGCATGTAGCGACTATATTTCGAAGTGTGTTGCGATTGCGCTCATTGGCAGCAATGCTCCGGGGACTGCGCAACAGGCAAACGCAAGCGAGCATTCTGCGCGTTCGAACCCACTGATGGTAAGTACCGATCCCCCTTACTATAACAACGTCGATTATTCCGACCTCAGCGACTTTTTTTATGTATGGCTGCGGCGAACGATTGGAAAGCTATACCCCGACCTATTTAACACGGTACTAACTCCGAAAACAAAGGAACTCGTTGCATCTCCGTATCGCTTTGACGGTGACAAGGATGCCGCTCGAAATCATTTTGAAAGCGGTTTTCGAGGAGTTTTTGGTGGACTCCGGGGCAACCTAGATGAACGGTTTCCAATGACTGTGTATTACGCTTTCAAGCAGGCTGACGAGTCAGAGGATCCTGACGAGGAGGACGTTGACGAGGAAAAACAGGTCGATACAACAACTGGATGGGAAACACTTCTTGAGGCCCTAATCGGTTCTGGGTTTCAAATCACAGCGACGTGGCCCGTTCGTGCATCGCAAAAGTGGCGGCAAATGTCCATCGGGATGAACTCACTGGCGTCATATATTGTGTTGGCTTGTAGAGCCCGTCATTCTGATGCACCAAGAACGGACCGTCGCACGTTCATTGCCGAGCTGAAACGTGAGCTGCCGGCGGCTCTCAGATTTCTGCAGCAAGGCAATATCGCGCCTGTTGATTTCGCACAAGCGGCAATCGGTCCAGGAATGGCGATTTATTCACGATACAGTCAGATCATCGAAAGTGGCGGGACTCCAATGGGTGTGCGCGCAGCGCTAACCCTGATCAATCAAACTCTCACAGAAGTTCTATCTGAGCAGGAAGATGATTTCGACTTTGAAACTCGTTGGGCGATCGCATGGTTCGAGCAACATGGATTCGGCGAGGGTGAATTCGGGGATGCGGAAATTCTCAGCAAGGCTAAGGTGACCTCCGTGTCGGGTCTCCAGCAATTCCATATCATCTATTCCAAGGGCGGAAAAGTTAGACTTCTTCGGCCGGAAGACATGTCCGCAACATTGGAGATCAGCTGCGAGCGGAGACAGCCAGTCAATGTGGGAGATGACTCATCATCTATTGGGCGTATTACTTCCATGACAAAGCCGGCGACGTAGTAACGGCTAACTTGCTGCGCAGATTTGGTGCCAATGGGGAAATGGCACGTGATCTTGCTTACCAGCTGTTTCATATCTGTGAAAAACGAAAGCGTTCGCAAGAGGCACAGGCGTATAACGCGCTCGTGCTTGGCTGGCCCGAGATAGCTCGCCTCGCTCGCGAAGGCGAGATCACATCAGAACAACAGTCGAATTTGTTCGGACAGGAACGATAAATGGCGATCACAAATCATGAACGTGTTGGTAAGGCGCTTGACCTCTTGAAGGACGGTCTGCAGCCATTTGTCGAACGAGAGATGAAGGCTCAACACGCGCAGCTCTGGCTTGAGCAGGTTCAAGGAGCAGTAGCGGATACTCAGACGCATCTTTTCACCGGAAAGGGCGAGCCGCAATGGGATGCGGCGTCTTTGCTTTCGGTCATGTGGAATCAGTGGAACGTGGTTTTTCGAAAAACGCTAGGTCAGTCGGAGCGCACCCTCGTGAGCGAGTTGCGCGACTTCCGCAATCGCTGGGCGCATCAGAAGCCCTTCACGGGCGACGACGCATACCGCGCATTGGACTCGACTAGCCGACTGCTCACGGCCGTCTCGGCACCGCAGGCGGAAGAGGTCGAAAAGATAAAAATGGAGTTGTTGCGGGTTCGCTTCGACGAGCAGGTCCGTAGCGAAAAGCGCAGGAGTGCCGGGACCGCAATCGAAAGCCAGACAAGTGTCGGGCTTAAGCCCTGGAGAGAGGTAGTGACCCCGCACAAAGATGTAGCGAGCGGGCGTTACCAGCAGGCAGAGTTTGCTGCGGACCTGTGGCAAGTGCACATGGGCGAGGGTTCAGACGAATATCGGAAGCCTGCCGAGTTCTTCCGTCGCACGTATCTGACTCACAGTCTCACTCAAATGCTAGTGGGAGCTGTTCGCCGCCTGGCGGGGCAAGGCGGCGATCCGGTCGTCCAGCTTCAAACGAATTTTGGCGGCGGCAAGACGCACTCGATGCTGGCGCTTTATCACCTCTTCTCGAATGCGGCTCCGGGAGAGCTGGCTGGGATTGACGAAGTCTTGAGAGAAGCCGACGTATCTCGACCGCCGAAGGTAAACCGCGTTGTCTTGGTCGGAAACAAGATTTCGCCGGGAAATCCCGTCACGAAATCGGACGGAACAGTAGTCAGAACCCTTTGGGGCGAACTTGCCTGGCAACTGGGCTTCAACGCAGGCGGAATAAAAGAGGCTAAGAAGGCGTTTAGCAGAATTCAGGCGGACGACGAGAAAGCCACAAGTCCGGGCGATGCACTTCGTGAACTCTTCAATCAGTACGGCCCTTGCCTGATTCTGATAGACGAGTGGGTCGCTTACGCGCGGCAGCTTCACGACCAGAGCGATCTTCCTGCGGGCGGCTTTGAGACGCAGTTTACCTTCGCGCAGGTTCTGACAGAATCGGCAAAGCTGGCCAAGCAATGCCTGTTGGTAATTAGCCTCCCGGCTTCAGACACCTCCGGCTCGCCGCACACACAGGCAGATGACGTGGAAGTCGGTGGCCAGCGGGGCCGCGAAGCCCTGGATCGGCTGCGAAATGTGGTTGGGCGGGTGGAGTCTTCTTGGCGCCCCGCGAGCGCCGAAGAAGGATTCGAGATTGTGAGGCGACGCTTATTTGAGCCGCTCGTTGAACAGGCACGTTTTGTGGACCGGGATACAGTGGCGAGGGGCTTTGCTGATTTGTATCGTACCCAGCAACAAGAGTTCCCACCTGAATGCCGCAATGCAGACTACGAAAAGCGGATCAAAGCGGCATATCCGATCCATCCGGAGATATTTGACCGCCTTTACACAGACTGGTCTACGCTCGTGAAGTTTCAACGAACACGCGGCGTACTGCGCTTGATGGCTGCGGTAATTCACTGTCTGTGGGAGAAAGGTGACAAGAACCCGCTCATTCTGCCGGCCAACATTCCGATTGACGATCCGCGCGTGCAATTCGAGTTGACGCGATATCTCTCGGACAATTGGGTGCCCATCATTGAAAAGGACGTAGACGGCCCGAGCTCTCTGCCATTGCGTCTGGACGGGGACGTGCCAAATCTTGGAAAGTTTGCGGCCTGCCGCCGGGTTGCTAGAACGATTTATCTGGGCTCCGCACCGACAGCTTCGGCAGCCAACAAGGGTATCGAGGATCGGCAGGTCAAGCTGGGTTGTGTAATGCCTGGTGAATCGCCTGCCGTGTTTGGTGATGCGCTACGGCAGGCTTGGCTGCAGCAGCAACTTATCTATATCAGGATGGGCCGCGCTACTGGTATTCAACACAACCGACAGTGACGAAGCTTGCTGAAGATCGTGCGGAGCAATTGAAGCGGGATCCGGACAAGGTAGTGCATGAGCTTGATCAGAGGCTTCGGATTGACTTGCGCAAGATGGGCGATTTTAGACGCATTCATCCTATTCCAGGCTCTAGTGCTGATGTACCGGACGATCTGGATGCGAGGCTTGTCGTCCTTAGCGTTGATCAGCCGTATAGCAAAGAGCCAAGCAGTGACGCGGAGATTGCCGCCAAGGCAATCTTCGAATCGCGCGGGACGACTCCGCGCCTTTTCCGCAATACGCTGGTATTCTTGGCCGCTGACAAGACTCGGCTGCAGGATTTGGATGAGGCTGTCCGGAAGTTCCTCGCCTGGAACTCGATCCTTGAGGAAGAAGAGAAGCTCAATCTATCCCCGCATCAGGTAAAGCAAGCGGAAACCCAGCGGACTGCGGCCGAAGGTGCTGTGACCGCCAGACTTCCTGAGACCTATCAATGGCTCCTGGTTCCCACACAGTCGAATCCGCAAGCTGCCATTACATGGCAGTCAATCCGTCTTTCCGGACCTGATCCACTTGCGGAGCGCGCAAGTAAGAAGTTGAAAAGCGATGAATTGCTAATAGTGAATTTTGCTGCTTCCCGTTTGCGGATGGAGATGGATCGAGTACCACTATGGAGGGGAAATCATGTCACAGTTCGGCAATTGATAGAAGATTTCGGACGGTACCTCTATCTTCCGCGCTTGCAGAGCCCTGGGGTTTTGGTGGATGCTATCGGATCCGGACTGGCGCTCTTGACATGGGAGAAGGACGCATTTGCCTACGCAGAGAGCTACGACGAATCGATTCCGAGATATCGTGGCCTTCACTATGGTATGCAATTCACGGTTAGCAGTGACGATGCCGGTCTCCTCGTGCGCCCCGAGGTAGCTCGCAAGCAGATCGATGACGAAACGAAGCCCAGTCCTCCATCCCAAGGACCAACGGCGGGCGACTCTGTTCAAACGCCCATCACGTCAACAGGCCAGACGCCTGATGAGCCGACGGTCCCCGTACAATCACCCAAACCGAAGCGTTTCCACGGTACTGTTGTGCTAGATTCCGCCCGTGTCGGACGAGATGCGAGCCGGATCGCTGATGAGGTAATCACTCACCTAGTCGGACTCGTAGGCTCAAAGGTGAAGATCACACTCGATATTGATGCAGAGATCCCGGCAGGCGTTCCGGACCAGGTTGTGCGCACCGTGACAGAGAATAGTCGCACGTTGAAGTTCGAAAATAGTGGATTTGAGAAGGAGTAGTCGAATTCGACTATTCTGTTGCCTAATGCATTGCAACCCTCTGCCCTAGGGATAGCGGCTCGTTGACTTCTAGTGCCGAGCTTTTTGAGACGTCCGCGCTGAGTCGCGGATTGAGCTTGCTCATATTGTCGGTAAAGAGCACGGCCTCGTGGCTGGCCCGTGAGATGGAGACATACCCAAAACGGGAATTAAGCAGGTCTGGGTGAACGCCGGTATCGGCATTGACCAAAACGCGTTCTGCGGTGAGGCCTTGAGAGCTGTGGCTGGTGACAGCGTAGCCATGATCGAAATGGCGGTGCTCTTTGGAATCGAATTCGATTTGGCGGTTATTGTCGAGGCGGGCAGAGATGCGTCCATCCGGCGACTACGGATTCGATGGCGGCAAGGTCGCGATTTGCGACGCCAAGAGACTTGTCCGGAGCAGTGAACTGGATGCGGTCGCCGACAGAAAACTCCCGCGCAACTTCCCGATACACGCTGACGCCGGTGAGGCGGCGGGGATCGTAGTTGGCTAGTTCCCCAGCGGACCTCTCGACGGTAAGCAGATTGGCGGCAGAATTGACGCTAACGACTTTTCCATACTCTCCTGCTTCGATTCCAGAGTTCTTGCTCCCGCGCGCATAACGGATGACATCATTGATTTCGTAGCGGCTCGCCCAGGAGCGTTCGGCGCCGGTCATGTCCTGGCGCTGGACAAGGACTCGGAAGCTGTGATCTTCCGGAGAGACAGTGCCATTGGCCTTCAATTCCTGTCGGACGGCGGCATTCAATTCTCGCCGTGAGGCATTGTCCGGCGACACGATGAGCGTCTTTTCGGGCGATTCAGCGTAGCTCCTGGCGATAGCGCGGATGCGGTCTTCGGCATCGGGAATCTCCCTGACGCGGCCCTGCTTTTGCATGAGCGTCCAGCGCGGCGGAAACCTGACCAGTCGCAAGCATTTCGACAGCGGACTTGAGTTCCGGATCTTTCTGGCGGACGATCTGATCAAGTTTGGCCGTACGCATTCCGGCTTCCTGCAACTGCTCAAATGGTCGCCCAGCTTCGACGCCCTGATGCTGCCGCGTATCGCCGATCAACAACACACGGTCCTGAGGAGAGAGACGGGAGAGAAAGTCGCGCATCTGATTGGTGCTTGCTAGGCTCGATTCGTCCACGAAATAGAAATGTCTTTGCTCCGGAGGCGACGGAAAAGTTGACCTAGCCAGAAATCCTTGTAGGGTTCCGGCCTCCACACCCGCGTCACCAAGTTGGCGCGCGGCGCGGGAAGTTGGGGCGAAGCCCTCGACCTGAAACCCCTGAACCTCAGCGGCACTGCGAATGACGGAAAGCGTCGTTGTCTTACCGGAGCCGGCAAAGCCTTGGATGCCCTGAATGCGGTCTGGCGAACTCAAGACGTCTTCCACAACGCTCCGCTGAGTGCGATTCAAATGCTGGTGTTGGTCGGCAAATGCGATTGCCTGGGATCTTGCTAGCAGTGGCTCGATTTGGTTTCGACCCTCCCGAACGCGGCCAATGATTTCGTGTTCGGCGGCAATGGTTTTCGCCGTTGTAAATTGGCGACCGGGCATGTGCGCCCGTTCTACAGCCTGAAATTCCCCCGACGCAATTCGAGCATTCAGATTGCCGCGAACTTGGGCAAGTGTGATGTCGCCCATGCCACGGCGGAGTCCGTCGCGAATCAAGGCCCGCTCGTCTACTACGGCCTCCCGCTCGAAGTTCTTGTCGCGCGAAAACGTCAGCGACTCCCGCACTCGGTCCACGGTATTGGCGGGCTTTTCCTGATGCTGCTGGCGCTCACGAGCGGCGCGGACAACGGCGTCGGCCTGGTGGCCGAAGTCGGCGGCAAGCTTGCGGTGGGCGGCCATGACCTCGCCGGGCGAATGGATTTCCTTCCGGTCACGGGTCGAATGCGCGGCAATCTCGGCTGCCTCCCTGCCGGTGCGTCCGGTCCGCTCCAAATACTCCCGAATCTGCTGGCTCCTCGGACTGGAAGCGTCAAGGTATTCCTGGGTGTAGCCCTTGATTTCTGGCGCTCCGCTTCGGCCAACAGTGATTTCATAGCCCAGATCCTTCAATCGGTAAGTGAGTTCGGATTGATAGACGGCGGTCGCGAACTGCTGCGAAGCGAAAAGACTTTGCGGCTGGATCGCCCGCGCCTGACCATTCTCGCGCTCCGTCAAATTGAATACGACCGCATGGGTATGGAGTTGTGGCGCAACATATCCATCCACCGGGCGAGCTGTATCGTGTTCGAATTTGGCAGCGATGAATTTGCCCGTTGTCTCGGGCGGATGGTTCCCGCCGATCCGGGCCTGCGTATAGTATTCGAGTTGTTCAATGGCCGTGCTTACGCTCGCACGGTGCGCCTCGCGCACGCGGTCATCGCCGCCTACGAGCGCCGTCAACGAAACAGACTTTGGGAGCGGAAAATGTCGCGTCCCATCCCGCTCGATGCTCCATCGTCTTCACGGTCTTTCCGTCGGCGTCCTGGTACTCGTATGACGCTCGCTGTCGGACCAGTTGTTCGCCTGTTTCCGGGTGTTGGCCCTGGCTGAGCTTTCGCAAAATCCTCTGCGGAAACCGCACCGGCAAGCCCGAATTGTGCAGCGAGACGGCCCTGCCACTCGCCAACGATCACACCCCGTTGTGACCAGTAGTTCTGCTCTTTCGCGGTGAATTCCTTCTGGTGATAGGTCTGTGCCTGACCCGCAGACAATGGCTTTGAAATGGTAAGCATGGGCAATTACTCCACCTGGTGCTCGGGCGGTTGGATAGCGTGTTCCGGTGCCAAGCAGATTCCCTTGCATCTCCTCGGGCTCTGGAGGAAGAGGAGTGCTCGGAATGATCAAGTCGTCCATCTTTCTTTCATCGAATCCCGGGTTCTTCTCCCGAAGAGCGATGAACGGGAACGAGAACCGCGCGACATGATTCCCGTACTTCAAGAAGCCGCGCAGGTCATCCAGGCCTGAGACTTCTGAAGGCAGAACGAGCGGCTCGGTCTGCCGGTCAAGAGCGAAGTTCTTGCCCGCGCGTGATCCGTCGTAATGAGTTTCCCTAAGCCGCTCGATCTCGACTTCCCCGATTGCTTCACTTACCCATTTGGCAGCTCGCGGCTCAGTAGTCCGCAGGAATATTTTCGTGGCCGGCTGCGACAGCATCGCTTCCGCATCCTGCCCATACCGTGCCTCCATCTGGCTGCGACCTTGGAATCCGAGAATGACTGGATTCTGTGATTTCCGATTCTCAGTGATGGCCGTATGAAGCTGCGGCAGACGCTGCAAACTAGCTAGCTCGTCGATCACAAACCAGACAGGTTTCTGGTCGGGCATCGGTTCATTAAGGAGGCGCAACACAAGAGTATCGATCCACAAACTGATGAGAGGGCGGAGCGCCTCGCGCATGGTCGGACGGGACGTAATGAATATCCACCCTCGGCGGGATTCGGCCCACTGTGTAGCCGTCCAGGCCGAGCTTGTCTCATCCTCCTTGGGAAGCAGGCGAAAGCTGTCGGCACTCATATTCAGCGAGCCGAGAACGCCGGTTCTCTGTTGCGGAGCCTTCGGATCGATCAGCATCCAATACTCGGTTCCCTTGACGCGACGGTCAATTTCGGCAGGATCGGACATCCATTTGACGAGGTCCTCGGGCGTCGGTAGATACGTCAATAGATGAGCAAATATCTTCTGCGGAGCCTCAACAAAGAAGCGATTGGACACCCCTTCCGGTTGATAAAGCGAGACAGCTAGCGCCTTTGCTTCGGCCTTGCGGCGCAGCTCTTTGGAAGGGTTCCAATATGGCATTCGAGCGTCAAGAGGATTGAGAACGATGTCGCCGCGATGCGGATTGTAGAACTGCTTCACGAACTCGCAGGCCGGGTCGTAAACAATGGCGCTGTCACCTCTTGCCTCGACTTGGTAGAGCATCTGGCGAATGACGCTCGACTTGCCACTTCCGGTGTCGCCGACGATCAAGAAATGCTTGTTCTCGGCATCCCGCGGAATCCGCAACGGCAGCTTTGAATCGTTGGTCGTGATTCCGATGCCGTTGCCGGCCACAGCTTTTGTGAACTGCTTGCCATTCACAAGGACTGGGCCTTTGAGTCGACGTCCATAGCGAAGATCCTTGATTCGCCGAATGTCCTTACGAATTGAGAATGGAAGCTGCAGGGCGAAGGCAACTAGGCCAAAGACGAGTTGCATCGTGAAGAGCTTGTAGATCGGCACATCCTGATAAATCCAGCGAGCAATCCATGCATGCAGCGCCTTGTTTTGATAGTTCCGAAGGCTTTCTCGCATCAGATAAAACGTGCCATGCTTCGACGCCTCTGGTGTAAGCATTAGAGGCAACGGCTTGCCGCCGAATTGGGGAGTGGAGCCCGGCTGTACATCGCTGTCCAGTGCTGCTCTGCCCCGCCTTTTCGCCGTCCGAAACATATAGCAATTGGTATTGGCTGACGGGATGAGTCAGGCCGGCAGTCTCGGTCCGCAAGTAGTAAGGAAGGTAGTAGCGTTGGAGAGGCGAAAGACCGTATTGAAAGCGAATGTAGATGAACAGACCAGCCAATATGCATGCGAAGATGAATGCTCCGAGGGTGTAAACGTAGCCCCGCGGCGGCCAGATAATTGACTCTTTACGTCCCCATTGTTGAACGGTCGCCATAGTCATTTCTCCTTGTTCTGACCGCGCTTGGCCAGGAGTTCTTGGGCTTGCGTGGCCTTGGTCGTCTGGACACGGCGGTAGAGCGTGGCGAGTTGTTCTTGGGCTCATCTTCTCGCCGCGCAGAAGTGGATCGAGCGCATTCATCAGGAGCATCTGGATACCGACAAGCTCAGTGAAGATGTGCATCTCCATCTCTCCGCGATTGCTAGCGACTGCGCCGCGCAGCAACAACATCACGTGCCCATTCGCTCGGCGCTTTCCCATCAGCCTCGGCTGCAACCAAGCATCTGACGCTCCTCGATCCGGCGTCAGCTTCGTGCCAATGCTCTGCGGGATCGCGCCATTCTTCCCCGTAGGCGTCGCAAATTCTATCTCACTGTGTTCTCGTGCTTGTTCGGGCATGTGTCGCTCCAAATTGACTGGTTCCTAGCAAGGAACCGTGAATTTCGTTAAGGTCTAAAGTTTGATAACGTTCGCAACGAGGAACCAAAGTTCCTTGGCAGTACCCTTTCAGGGGTGGAGTGTCACAGTTCATCCGGTGCGAAGCACCGTCGTCGCTCCACCCCGGAATTGAACGCCGAATCACGCCTTCACCGTCCGCACTGATTCCACGGGCAGCGTTGCGCTGGCTGCCTTCTTCGCGGGCTGCTCGATCGCTTCGGAACTCGGGGCTTTCCGGACCCGCAACGTTGAACTGATCTGCTTCGCCTCAGGAGTCTTCAAGAAGTCCTGAAAGTCCCGATCCTTTGCGAAGACGTAGTTGAGCGCTTTATCCACCACGTCGTCAGCAGAGGCCTTGATGAAAGCGGCATATTGATCGACCTGGGTTGCAGTGGCCTCATCAAGCCGAACCGAGGCGCTGATTTGGCGGCTTTGAGTGATTTCGAGCAGTGGCATGTTAGTTCTCCTTGGAGTGCAGAATTCGAACTCGTTGAACAAAACTGAAAGCGGTCGTGGCGATCTCGGCGGCGCGGTCAGTCGAAAGAGCAGAATTGCGCGCTTTCAGGCCCTCGATAAGAGATTCACGATCGATACCTTTACGAACCCATTGAACGGCGGTCGCTATGTCCACGGTCCGATGCGCGTAATAGCGAGGATTCGGTTTGTCGCTCCGTATATTTGCAAGCGTCTGAACGATTTCTTGAGCGGGAATGCCAGCGTTCAACTGAGCCATCACCCATCTCCAATCGCTCTCTGATCTGGTCCGGGAACCGAGCGATCTTGGCCGGTCGATGTGGTGAGGTTGAACGTCTGCAATCGTAGGCAATTCCAGCATGAAATCACTCGGCGAATATTCCAGCTGACTCGCCCGCATCTCCAAAGTGACCGGAAAAGCTGGAGAGTACTTTCGATTGAAAAAGCCAGGGAGGCGGAAGACCCTTGCACAGTCGGTGCACGCACGGTCGCCGCCGAATGTCTCGGCGAGCCCTTTCAACATCACTTCCTGCTCGGGAATCGTGAATCCCTTGACGCGCCAAATGACCTGATATTTCCCCATCGAAGTGTGGATCACAGCAGTCGGTGATGGTACGGCTTTCGACTCACGTAGAGCTGCTAGTCTGCGGTCGCCATCCGAATCCAAATCGAGGTAGAGTCCCTTCGCCTCAGCGACCGCACTCTTAGTCCGCTTCTTCGCACCAGAAGAGAGCGGATTAATTGAAAAATAAATATTGGCACCGCGGCTATTCTCAAAGGCAAGCCAACCCAGATAGTTGGACTTCATCAGGTCGGTGAGGCGAACGATTCGCTGCAAGGTGCGCGATGCTTGAGGGTAACGAGCGAGCAGCGCAAACGTCTCTTCTGGCCTGAACCATTCCGATAGGAATTGCCGAGCGATTTCCTGGTATTTAGACATGGTTCAGGCTCCCCGAAATGGAGGCTGATTCAAAGCCGTATACGGGTTCAAACCGAAACTGCTCCGTCCGCCGGTCGTAACCAGTGAGTCGCAGTACTTCCCGAATGGTTCGCCTCCCCGGTTGACGTTCCACATGGACAACGAAGTCAACCGCCTCTGCGATCTCTGCTTCAGTGTCGGAAAACGTCGTCTGAGCGTGGCCGCGCATGACGAGATTCGCAAAACGACAAAGGGCCTTCTCGGCAGAGTTCGCGTGGATTGTTGCCAACGATCCTGAATGGCCGGTGTTGAAGGAATCGAGCAGAGTCCGCGCCTCAACTCCCCGGACTTCTCCTAGGATGATTCGGTCGGGACGGAATCGAAGCGCGTCCTTCAAGAGGTCGTCAAAGGAGACGTGAGACTTGAAGGTATTCGTCTGAGATCCGGCAGCAACTATATTCGGTTTCCGAATATGAAGTTCGGGGGTATCCTCGATGACGACAATCCGCTCGTAGTCGGGAATAGAAGTCCGCCAGTATCCGCAGAAGAGTCGTCTTCCCGGTCCCCGTTCCACCGCTAATTAGCAGCGTCTTGCCGATTGCGAATTTGCTCTCCCAAGAACTCAGCAAGAGCGCGTGATATGGTGCCGCGCTGAATCAGGTCATCGATGGTGAATCTGCGACTGGTGAACTTGCGGATCGCCAGTGCTGGGGATGGTCGCACAATGGGTGGAATCCACGCCGCAAGCCTGCTGCCGTCTGGAAGCTGCGCGTGCAATGAGGGATTGTCCTCATCGAGCTTCTTTCCGAGCTGATTGGCGATGACTTCAAGACCCGTCAAGAGCTTGGCAGCATCGAACGAAACGGCATCTTCGTGGTGCATCTTGCCGTCGCGCTCGCACCACCACGATGAGTCAGGATTGCCCATGATCTCGCTGATGCTGTCATCGAGCAGCAGGCCTTCTATTGGCCGGAGAAATGGGAGGATCAATTCGAAACTCATTGCGGGAGCCTCACAGAGATGGAAGCCCAGCAGGTAGCCAGGCCTCCGAGAGTGAAGAGGAAGGGCCTTAAGCGGCCACTTCCTCGTTAGAAGAATCGTCCTGCTCGCCATCTTCCGGCGCGGACTTCTCGGCCCGGTCAAGCTTCAGGATCGAGTCGACCTTGATCTCCCAAATGCGCTGCTTTGAGTCCGTCTTCTTGCTGTCGTACTCGCGGCTGCGCAGTTCGCCCTCGACCTGGATATGCGCTCCTTTCTTCAGGGTGCCGGCGAACTCCGAAAGCTTTCCGAAGACGACGCAACGGTGCCATTCGGTGTGCGAGATGTATTTGCCATCTTTCTTGTAGGACGACTTGGTTGCCAGCGAGAGCGTGGTGAAGCTGCGGTTGTCGTTGGTGCGAACTTCTGCGTCGCTGCCGAGGAAGCCGATGAGGGTTACTTTGTTCTGATACATGAGGGTGTCTCCGTTTGTTGAATTTCCCGATCTTGCTTGGGTCACACCGGGCGAAGCCAAGCGAGTGGGCCCGGCTCCCAAGCGCCAAGTCGCGCTTTCTTGGAGGGTGCCCTTTAGGGAGGAACCATGACCCGAAGGGCGGCGTAGCCGAAGCAGAGCGGCGCAGTGCCGCCGGGCGTCGGAATGGCCCCGAAGCAGTGACCAAGCAAAAGGCGGGATACATAGCGGCAGACGCACACGGAACCAAAGTTCTCGTCGGTGCTTTGGCTGCAGAAATCCGAGGCAATCGCAGATCCATTCGAGCGCCCTTGTCCGCCCAAAAACGAGAGGCTATTCTCACCGGATTCTGGTGCCGTCTGCCAAGGATTCGCCGTTTCAAGCGCCATTAGGGACAGAGAGGGTGAAGCAGCCGAATTGGCAGCGAGTGTGGAAATCAGATTCTCCTTTGGGAATGCCGACTATTCCTTAGCTGAATGCCTGGTCGGCGCGGAAGCGAACGATCGTCAATCCGAGCGGATTTACGGCCAGTTCGTTGTTCTTCACGTTCTCGCGGAAGACGTACGTAACGCTGGCCGTCCATCGTTCCCGTTTCAGTTCCGTGTGATCCGACGGATTCGTGAACACTTTCTCGAACTCGATGCGGGCGGAATAGGGCGACTGACGAAGGTCGTCGAGAACCACTTCCTTCACCTCGACATCGACATACGGAAGGGTGCTGTCTTTGATGTACGTAGGGATGATATTGTCCTTCCGCTCCTGGTCAATCACAGCCCGTTGGACATCACCATTGAGAAAGTAGAGTGAGTTCGTCTGGTCCCGCTCAATCGTGAAGCGATTGCGGCTGAAATAGAGTTCTGCCCAGCGGGTCAGATAGTATTTGTTCTCCGCCTCCTGAGGGCGGTATTGGAAGTTGCGATAGTCAATCGCTTCGGCCCGCCCGACGTCGTTAATCCGAACGATCAACGGATGCATATCGGCAAGCGCCTTCTGGCCTCTAAAGACAAGCGCAGCCAGGGAGAGGCAGACGACCGCGAGAACGAGGATGATGACCTTGAGATAGGTATTCATCACGAGCGGGTCTCCATATTGTTCGAGATACCGCTCTGCTGCGCGTGTGATCTCGGGTGTGGGCTTCGTCGCAGTCGTCATATGTCCTCCAGTTTTCCTCTAGAATCCCTTAAAAACCGCAGCGGTAATGAGTCCGCCCATTCCGCTTCCGTGACCACCCGTATGGCCTGAGAAGAGGGATGCGGTCATAGTCGGAATCTTCAGCAAAATGAACCCCGCAACAATGCACAACATTAGAAGTGCAGGCATCAGGTAAATGAGGTTCTTGGGATCATCGACGTTCATCGCACCGCTGGTGAGATAGCTGATCAGAAGATGGCTCATTACGCTGAGGGTCGCTGCGGCTACGACCTTGTAGAACTCAAATCCGATGAAGGCCTTTAACCATCCCCAAAACAGGAAGTCGGTCTTGTCGAATACCATCCACGGAATGAATACGGGACCGAGCAGGCCGATAATGGTTGCCCCGATTGCCCCGTACGCAATGATGACTGCAATCAAAGCGGTCAGAATGCTCAAAATGATCTGCACCGTGTACGTGCAGAGAAGCGTATAGGGCTCCGTCAAAGACGGTGACATCGTCCCCACCTTGGCTAGTGCATTGTGGATCGTCGTCTGTACCTCTTGCGTCGAGTCGTTTCCGATATAGTCGACCAGGCTACTGGTTCCCCCACTGATGAAACTCTTCAGCGAGTACCCGATCC
Source organism: uncultured Acidobacteriaceae bacterium (assembly GCA_963746665.1). Classification (GTDB taxonomy): domain Bacteria; phylum Acidobacteriota; class Terriglobia; order Terriglobales; family Acidobacteriaceae; genus PALSA-350. The sequence goes on from CAVVBW010000006.1 coordinate 790,223, forward strand.
CCGGAATTGAGCCGTCATAGAACTTCACGAAGCAGTAAGCGAAGGTGAGGAGCAAGAAGAAATTCAGAAACTTTGCCATATTGAAGCCCGGACCACCCTGCGCGGAGGCAAGCGCTTCCTGCACGCCGAACCACACCATCATGATTGTGGCAAGCGATAGCACCATATGCAGGCCGAGCGAATCGACTGACGGCGCGGCCGTGGCCGTGAGATTGTCGCATCCATTCTTGATGAGGATTAAGAAGTCCATCGCTTGCCTCCGGCATGTCCTAGTAGTGGAATGCCCATTGGGTGCCCGCGGTCGTTTGTTGCGGCGTCACCGTATTGAAAGTCTGTTGATAGCCATTGCCGGTTTGGAACAACGACTTGAGATTGTCTTGTTGCACTTTTTGGCCGATCATCTGCTGCAGTTCCTGAGCCTGAAGCATCTGATTCGTGTCCTGTTGAGCGCGCAATTCGATCAATAGGGCCTGGTTGATCCGTTGCAGGGTCGCCATCTCGGTATGCTGCGATGGATCAGAGGAATGAGTTGCCGCTTCGAGCTGGCTGATATCGGCCTCTCGCTGCGCCGAGTTGGCTCTGATAGTGCCTGCGGTCTGCAAGCTACTTGCGTTGACCGCATCAGAGAGATCGACAGTCGCGCCGCGTGCGGCGATGGCTTGTTGACCTTGAGGGCTCAAAGAGCCGTAGCCGGAGATTTGACCTGTCCGTGGGATGCTGGCCGTTTGGTTCGCAGCAGCAGCGCCGTAACCGGCCGATGCGGCGTTCATCCACGGAATTGAGTTCCCATATGTATTCTGCGGCTGGGTCAGAATCGTCCACTGTTGACGTCCTAAATTGGTGTAGGACGTGTAAAGAGCCTGCGGGAGATTGGCCATCTTTTGCGCGAGATTGTAAGCTCCAATGACGTTCCGTTCTGTCTCAACGGTAGTGGTGTAAAGCTGGTTTGCCTGGAGAATCTGTTGGGCGGCATGAGCCGACTGGGTTGGATCGAACACGATGCCCGAACCAAATTGGGCATAGGATATCGGCGCTGCGCTCGCGATGAGCGCAGAGAGAATGAACTGCTTTAGCATTGGGTCCTCCGGATGATTACTGTTTTGCGCGTTCCTCTTGAAGCCGTTTGCCGGCTTCGCCAAGCTTCTTGCTCTCGTCAGTACACTTTGGGCTGAGTGTTGGCGGGACTTTCAGATACTCTGCCGAACAGTCTTTGGCAAATTGCTGGTTGAGTTGGTCATATTCCTTCTGAAGTGCATCAACCTTTGCCTGGTGGCTCTGGCATCCAGCGAGCATGAATGTGAGTGTTGCGGTCAGAGCAATGAGTCCCGTTGTACGTCGCATAGACGCTCCTTAGAACGAATTGGGGATTGTATGGTTCTCGTACGCTGGGAGAAGCATGTCCTGGGTGAAATAGACCTTGACCCGATGACCCTCCCGAATGGTGATTGTTGGCGGAATCTGTATGAACCGATCTAGGACGGTGGTTGCCGACTGCGAAACGCCGCTGGCAGCTCCGGTAGTGAACGCCTGTGATGCCGCTCGTCGTAATCGCGCCCCCACCCTGGGTGATCTGGCCTGCGCCCGCAATAACGCCAAGGGCAATTGAGGTGCCGAAGATCTCAAGGTAGTGGTTGTTTACCTTATCTTTCAGGGCCTCCTCACCAATCTGATCGAGACCGTGAAACTGGTCGAGGTCGACTGAGTAGCCATCAGGCATAATCATGCGGTGAAAGGTGACCGCGATGCGGCGCTGTTGGCCGAAGCCGTTGGAGCCGATCTTTTTCGCTTCGCCCAGTACAATTGTTCCCTCCGGGAACGAGCACATGCTGACCGTCATGCGAATAGACAGGATTTGAGACGAGCACTTTCACTGGGCCAACGGAATCGCCGTCAAGCCGGTTCATCAACACGGTGTCCATCGTGAGCCCTTCGTAGATGACGTAGGGCTGGCCCACCGCAGAGTCGATGTTCACTTCCGGACCATGTTTGATCGCCGCTTGCCCGACTGCTGGTGCGGGGTCACCGGCAGGACGAGCCGCGACGAGGCTACTACCCGTTTGCACGGAGGCGGCAGCGTTTGGATTCGGACCTTGTGAAGTAGCCAGCCACAGTCGGAACCTCAGCTCCTGCCGGAGCCTGTTGCGAGACCGCTGCCTCCGGCTGATGGGTATATACGAGATTCGATGCAAATCGCGAGTTGTACGCTAGCTCTCGCTCCTTGGCTGCCAATTGCTGAGCCTCTTGCTCCTGAGGGGAGATCGACGGCTGGCCTGCCTGCTGGCCGTAGATGTTTGGCTGGGCGCATGGCTGACCAGGAACACAAGGAACGGTCTGGCCGGTCGAACTGTATCTTGCGGCGGCAGCCTGTTGAGCCGGAGTTGCAGTGGCAAGCGCTGGGTCGCCGGTAGCTCCGGCCTGCTGAGCCTGTCTCTGTTGCTCGGCTGCAAGCTGGTTCTTGAGGTCCTGGACGTTGTTGTCAGTGTTGTCCTGCACAGTGGGTTGCGGCGGTTCATGCCGCGCCGCTGCCTGTTGAGAGGGCGTCTTCTTGCTCGTGCCGCTAAATACGGCAGCCAAGATAACGAGCAGTGCCGCGCCAAGATAAATGAACGGCTTCAAATTTTTGCGTAAAACGCCCTTAGGCTCATGCACGTCTTTGACGAGTTCCGGCTCCGGTGGAACCGCCTGCTGCGCATTGATCGTAGTCTCAGTCATTGTCCGCCCCTTTTCGTTTGAGTGTGACTATCCCTTGCGAGAAAATTCCATGCGCTTCTTGCCGAGTTCCACGTAGCCCGAATCCATAACCTTCGGAATGATGTAAGTACCTTCGCGCAGATCGTAGTTGACCAGGTCCGGCTTGCCGTCCTTCATCTCATAGACAGAGAACTTCTCCGGCGCGCTGGTTTTGATATAGGTGAACTTGTCATCGTGGTATATCGACTCAATATCGAAGGGTGCCTCGTTCGCTTTGAACGCGTAGTCAAACTTTAGACTCAACGGGTAGGCGCTCTTGTATTCGTCCACCGCCTGCGTTATGTGCGTCTGCACTGCGGCAAGTTGCTGCTTCGACTGCTCCAATTGTGTTGCTGGAACAAACTGAGGCGGGCCGCTGGCTGCGACGATTGCGGACTGATCGGCTGGTTGGATAATCACCTTCAAATCTGGATTGTCTGGCGAGGCCGAGATGTCTTGAAGGGTGAAGCTATAGATGTTGCCCTTGTCAGTGATGAGGTTCAGGTTGGAGTTAATTCCTGACTTGGCAGGGTGCACGAAGCAGAAATTGCCAACAACATCCACAATCCAGAACTCTTTGTCGCCTGTCGCCGCCTCCATTATCTTTTCGGTCGGTGGCACCTCAATTAACGTAGTGAACTTCAACTTCGCACGGATCGGGACAATGTCCTGAGAGTGATACTGCACCGTGCGCGCCGACTCCTGCGCCACGGCGTTCACAGAGATGAAGATCACAAGAATGTTTGCAAAGGCTATGACGCGTTTCATGGCAGGGCTCCTTATTGGTTGGTGTTGGTCGGTGAGGTGGCGAATTTGCGAGGTTGAAATGGATAATCTTGAGCGAGACGGCGAAGTCCTTCAGCAATGCCGAAACGCTCGAAGTAGTCGCGCTTCTTTAGGTTGTCTCGCGCATTGTTTGTGGCCGTCCAATGGGAGACGGAATCGACGTTAGCTGCACTTTCTTCGAGGTCTGTGCTTTCCGGATGAGCATCTGTCCTGGCGGGACCAGACCGGCAATCAGGTCCAGTTCCGTGTC
>CAVVBW010000007.1:0-90665 GCA_963746665.1 uncultured Acidobacteriaceae bacterium
GCGCTCGCGCGGCTTCGAGACCAAAAAACGATCTCAAAACCCTTGAGCGGACACGCTTATTATCCTAAAGACACTCAACTAAACATGCCTGTCGATCCAGCCCCTAAAAGGGGATGGGTCTCGAGGCAATGCTCAGCCTTGTAATTTCTTTACCCAATCGATTTCGTTGTCAAACATCTCTTTACATCGGTTCAAGCGAATTCGAACCAATGCCCACCCTGGGGTGGATTGAACGGGATGTGCTTTTCCCTGGTTTCGGAAAGATACACACCCTGCGCAAAGCGCAAAACCCAATCGCCAGAAACGGCGCGGGCTTTCCGCTTTGCGCAGAAGATTTGCCCCTCTTGCTAGCCCTAATTATGTGGTGGAGCTGACCGGGATCGAACCGGTGACCCCCTGCTTGCAAAGCAGGTGCTCTCCCAGCTGAGCTACAGCCCCACTGAAACTGACTTGGTGGGCCTGGGTAGATTCGAACTACCGACCTCACCCTTATCAGGGGTGCGCTCTAACCAACTGAGCTACAGGCCCATTCACATAAGGGACCTAGGCACAGCGTGGCTGCGCCAGCCTTTCAACTTAACTCCAAATGACTCGAAGAGTTTCGAGGACCAAGTTGAACATGCGGAGCGGCTACGCCGCCCTTGACCATCGTGAAAGATCGAGAAGCAGAGAAGGCTTGATTCAAACTCCCCGAAATCGAAGTCAGGAACGTGATTTCAGGGGTACATGGCAACATCCCATGAGCGCCTTGCTTGAGCCCGGGCAAAGTGTAGTGGGCAAATTGCTTTGCCTTTACATTTGCTCGCGCCCGAAGCGCGGTCCGCGATCGCGGATGCGCATGAGTGCCATGACGTTCTCTCTTAGAAAGGAGGTGATCCAGCCGCAGGTTCTCCTACGGCTACCTTGTTACGACTTCACCCCAATCATGAATTACACCTTGGGCGGCTGCCTCCTTGCGGTTGGCTCACCGACTTCTAGTACAACCCACTTTCGTGATGTGACGGGCGGTGTGTACAAGGCCCGGGAACGTATTCACCGCGGCGTTCTGATCCGCGATTACTAGCGATTCCAGCTTCATGCAGTCGAGTTGCAGACTGCAATCCGAACTGAGGCCGGCTTTTTCCGATTAGCTCCCCCTCGCGGGTTTGCGACGGTTTGTACCGGCCATTGTAGCACGTGTGTAGCCCTGGACATAAAGGCCATGAGGACTTGACGTCATCCCCGCCTTCCTCCCCGTTATCCGAGGCGGTCTCACCGGAGTGCCCAACTGAATGATGGCAACTGGTAATAAGGGTTGCGCTCGTTGCGGGACTTAACCCAACATCTCACGACACGAGCTGACGACAGCCATGCAGCACCTATAGAGCAGCCCCTTGCGGGGAAGGGATGTTTCCACCCCGGTCCACTCCATTTCGAGCCCAGGTAAGGTTCTTCGCGTTGCGTCGAATTGAACCACATGCTCCACCGCTTGTGCGGGCCCCCGTCAATTCCTTTGAGTTTCAGCCTTGCGACCGTACTCCCCAGGCGGATCGCTTAACGCGTTAGCTTCGGCACGGCGGGATTGGGTACCCGTCACACCAAGCGATCATCGTTTAGGGCTAGGACTACCAGGGTATCTAATCCTGTTTGCTCCCCTAGCTTTCGTGCCTCAGCGTCAGTTATGGTCCAGTGAGCCGCTTTCGCCACAGGTGTTCCTCCCGATATCTACGCATTTCACCGCTACACCGGGAATTCCACTCACCTCTCCCATACTCAAGCCCGGCAGTTTCTCGTGCAGACTTCGAGTTGAGCCCGAAGATTTCACACAAGACTTACCAGACCGCCTACGCACCCTTTACGCCCAATAATTCCGAACAACGCTCGCCCCCCTCGTATTACCGCGGCTGCTGGCACGAAGTTAGCCGGGGCTTCTTCTTCCGGTACCGTCATAATCGTCCCGATCGAAAGGAGTTTACGTCCCAAGGGACTTCATCCTCCACGCGGCGTTGCTGCGTCAGGGTTTCCCCCATTGCGCAAAATTCCCCACTGCTGCCTCCCGTAGGAGTCTGGACCGTGTTTCAGTTCCAGTGTGTCCGTGCGCCCTCTCAGGCCGGATACCGATCATCGTCTTGGTGGGCCATTACCCCGCCAACTAACTAATCGGCCGCGACCCCCTCCTTAAGCGAATTGCTCCTTTGACCCGTAGGTATTATGCGGTATTAGCCCAGGTTTCCCTAGGTTATCCCCCACTCAAGGGTAGGTAGTCACGTGTTACTCACCCGTGCGCCACTTTACTCATGGATTGCTCCACTTTCTCGTTCGACTTGCATGTGTTAGGCACGCCGCCAGCGTTGATTCTGAGCCAGGATCAAACTCTCGTTTGAAACCTGACGGCTCCCATTCCCAGGACGGAGGTCCGGGAAGAGAGAGCCGAGCCTCGCGAGAACTCGAAAGTCTGCGCGAGACATTACATTGTGAGAATAATGATCAAACCAAACTTCATCGTTTTCTCACGACTGGCATGTTCAACTTGGATTTTCAAAGATCCTTACCGGATTCGCCTGAGCGGTCCGCTTTGGATCGAGTCCACAGCCTAGAAGGCTGTCGGTCCCCGAACTTGTTGTACCGCCTTCCGCCTCGCCGCAACAACAACCGCAGCACACTGACGTTTTTTGGCGCAACTTTCCAAGATTATAAAAGCAGAGCGGTTTTGTCAATCTTTTATTTGACTTTCGTCAATCTTTTGACTTTCCGCGTGCTTCGACTCGCCTGAATGCGCGCTCCCTGGGGCGGTCAAAAAAACTTTTAATTCCTGCGTTACAAACTCTGCGTACAAACTCTTCAAGCAAATAACACGGGGAAAATACCCGTGCTCCGACTCAGGAGATTCGATCGCCTGTCTTCGATTGCCTATCCGCGAATTGCGTCGCGAGCCGCAACTGGCTCAACTGCGCTGAACGACTTCCGCGCGATGGAACTAGCAGTGGACAAGTCTGCCGATGAGACGATACTTTCCGCCTCGACCTTGCAATGATTGTTCGCCTTGGAACGGCTGACGGCCCGTAGGCCCTGCGGCACGACTTGAGTGATAGTAGCAACCCACATCGAGAACCGCAAGGGCAGGGCTGTTGAAAACGAGGCTCGCAATTCCTGCGACCCGCAATCCCTGGGACCCGCAAACCCTGGAGCCGCAAACGCTATAATCAATACGTTCACAGTTGAAAGGAGCATCTTTCGATGCCCATCCAGCCCACCGCAAAGATCTGGCATAACGGCAACCTCATTGACTGGGACAAGGCCCAGCTTCACGTGATGAGCCACGTCGTCCACTACGGCTCATCCGTTTTTGAAGGCATTCGCTGCTACGCGCAACCTCAGGGCGCGGCTGTCTTCCGTCTTCCGGAACACTTGCAGCGGCTGCTCGATTCGGCCAAGATCTATCGCATGCCGCTGCCTTATACGCTCGATCAGCTTTCGAGCGCGGTGACCGATCTGGTCGAGAGCAACGGCGTCGCGCCCTGCTACATTCGCCCGATCGCATTTCGCGGCTACGGAGAGCTAGGCGTCAACCCCAAGGGTGTGCCGACAGAGGTCTTTATCGCCAACTTTCCCTGGGGCAAATATCTCCACGGCGACGGCGGCGCGGATGTTTGCGTCTCCTCCTGGAATCGCCTGGCGCCGAACACCCTGCCCTCGCTCGCCAAGGCGGGCGCCAATTATATGAACTCGCAGCTCATCCGCATGGAAGCTGACATCAATGGCTATTCCGAGGGCATCGCGCTCGATGTCCACGGCAATCTTTCGGAGGGTTCCGGAGAGAATCTTTTCATCGTGCGCAACGGCGTGCTCTACACCTCACCCTTAGCCAACTCGGTGCTCTCGGGCATTACCCGGGACTCCGTGCTCACGCTGGCCCGCCATCTGGGCATCCCTGTCGTCGAGCAGGCCATGCCGCGCGAGCTCCTCTATATCGCCGACGAAGTCTTTTTCACTGGGACCGCCGCGGAGGTGTCGCCGATCCGCTCGGTCGACCGGATTATCGTTGCCGACGGCGAGGTTGGGCCGATCACGAAGCAACTCTCCGAGGAGTTCCTCGGCATTGCCAACGGACTGCGCGCGGACCGCTATGGCTGGCTCACGCCGGTGAAAGTGAGCGCCGAGCAAGCGGTGCCGGTCTAGAGCCTGTTATGAACTTATAGGGCGGACAGCGTTGCCAGCGAAAAATGGAGCCAGACGAGGCGGAGTCCGCCGCGTGTGGCAGGTCCCCATGCAAGGACGACAACGAAGTATGGCCCCATTTTCGCAGCAACCCGAAGGGACGGCGCGAATTTTCCCGATTGCCGTGTCGCTCGTCGCTAAAATACGCCCGGTATTTGTCACTCCTCGCTCCTTGCACTCGGGAAAATTCGCTCCCGTTGCTGCCGCCCTATAAGTTCATAACAGGCTCTTGCTGTTATCGCGGCGGGATGCGGCTGCCGGCGACGACCCCAGATTGAGCGGCTGGGCGGCCGCGTCCGGCTTCGCGCCCGCATGCTGTCCCCAGCCGGGCAGGTGCGTATCTCCGGTGATCAGGCCCGCCCCGTGATCGAACGTTAGGTAAGTCAAGGCCCACTGAAGCAGGACCGTCATCCGATTGCGGAAGCCAATCAAAAAATAGATGTGGACAACCAGCCAAGAGGCCCAGGCCAGAAAGCCTCCCCAATGCGCCTTGAAGGGCCAGACCACGTTGGCGACCGCGGCCTGACGGCCGATTGTCGCCATGTCCCCCTTATCGAAATAATGGAAGACGGTTCTCGGCTTGCCGGCGATGTCTTCTGCAATCATGCGCGCCGCGTGAGTTCCCATCTGCATCGCGGGTTGGGCGACGCCCGGAATCTGCCGGCCTCCTTCTTCCACGTGGGCGATGTCACCGCAGACAAAAATCTCCGGATGGCCTGGAGGATTCAAATAGCGATCGACGACCACCAAGCCCCTTTTGTCGAGGGGCACGCCAAGCTTCGCTCCCAATGGCGAAGGAGCGACTCCGGCGGCCCATAAGGTCACCACCGCATCGATCCTTTGTCCACCCGCAATTACATATCCCGGCCCCACATCCGTCACGCTCTGGTTGACGCGCACCTCGACCCCCAACTTCTCGAGTTGTTCGACCGCCTTTGCGGATAAGTCCTCGGGATAGGAGGAGAGAATTCGTGGCGAGCCCTCGAGAATCACGACTCGCGCATTGCCCGGGTCGATGTGGCGAAAATCCTTCTTCATGTAGAGCTTGGAAATGTCTCTGATGGCGCCGGCTAATTCCACTCCGGTCGGCCCTCCGCCGACGATGACGAAGTTCAGCGCCGGGTCGATGCCGGTCTCGACCATCTCCCGTTCCGCGAGCTCAAAGGCCAAGAGTACCCGGCGGCGAATCTCGATCGCGTTCTCAATCGTTTTCAGCCCCGGAGCATACTCGGCCCACGCGTCGTGCCCAAAATAGGAGTGGGTCGCTCCCGTCGCCAGAATCAGGTAGTCATAGCTCACCGCCGGGCCGCTTCTGAGAAGAGCTCGCCGGCCCTCCAGATCGAAGTCCACAACTTCGCCCATCAGCACTTCGACGTTCCGCTTGCTCGACAAAATTGAGCGGATCGGCTGGGCAATGTCGGCCGGCGAGAGAACCGCCAGGGCGACCTGGTAGAGCAATGGTTGGAAGATGTAGTGGTTTGTCCGGTCAACGACGGTTACATTCACCGGCATCCTGGCCAGCGCCTCCGCGGCGTTCAGCCCGGCAAATCCGCCGCCCACGATCAACACTTTAGGGCGGAGCGGGAGGTTGGCAATCCCCGGCGGCACGGCGGATGTTTCGAGCGAGTTCGGCCTCATCAGAACCTCTCTTCTGGACGCGCGTTCCCTGGCGGGGCACTGCTGACGGTCACCTCATAGTAAAGATGCGTCAAAGATGCGTCGCGGACCGCAGGAGGAGGATCCCGACCCGGTACTTCTCTGCTTCTTTTCCTACTTGAGTAGAATCAGAAGCACAGAACCTATGCCCGACACGATCCGCGACACTGTCATCCTCGGCTCTGGCTGCGCCGGTCTTACCGCCGCCATTTACTCTGCCCGCGCGAACCTGAAACCGCTTGTGCTCGAAGGCCACGAGCCCGGCGGCCAACTCGCCATTACCACCCTGGTCGAGAACTTTCCCGGCTGGCCGGAAGGCATCCAGGGTCCTCAACTGATTGAGAACATGAGAATGCAGGCGATGCGCTTTGGCGCGGATCTGACCATGGGGCATCTCCGCTCAGTGGAGCTATCACGACGGCCTTTTCGCCTTCATCTGGAGAAGGAATCCGTTGACACGCACACGCTGATCATCGCCAGTGGCGCTTCGGCGCGTTGGTTGGGCTTGCCGAGCGAGCAGGCTCTGATCGGCTATGGCGTCAGTTCCTGCGCTACCTGTGACGGCTTCTTTTTTTCCGGCAAGGAGATCGCCGTCGTCGGGGGCGGCGATTCGGCCATGGAGGAGGCGATCTTCCTCACTCGCTTTGCCAGTCTGGTCACTGTGATTCATCGCCGCGAGCGTTTCCGCGCGTCCCACATCATGCTCGAGCGCGCAACCGCGAATGAAAAAATCCGCTTCCTCACCAATACCGCGGTCACCGAGATTTTGGGAGTGGAGCGGAAAGCGGTGACCGGGCTGCGCCTGGTGAACACGGTCAATCGGGAGGAGTCCGTGCTACCGGTAAGCGCGATGTTTTTGGGTATCGGCCATGAGCCCAACGCCAAATTGTTTGCCGGGCTCATAGACCTCGACCAGGACGGCTACGTGCAGACGCACGACCAGGTCTTCACGAACGTCCCTGGCGTCTTTGCATGCGGCGATGTACAAGATCGCAGATATCGCCAGGCGATCACGGCGGCCGGTTCCGGCTGCATGGCAGCTCTGGAAGTCGAGAAGTATCTCGAAGAACACGGCCGCTGAGCGAGGGCAGAAGGTCAAAAGAATGAACGGGCGCCTCGAAGCGGATCCGCGCACCATCAGCGAAAGATTTGTCGAGCTCGAGGAGCAGATTTCGCTTGCCTGCCGCAGCGCCGGGCGGGCGCGCGCCGAAGTCGCCCTGATGGCGGTCGGCAAAATGCATTCTGTCGCTGCAATTCTTGAGGCCGCCTCGCTCGGCGTCGCCCTCTTCGGGGAGAACCGCGTGCAGGAGTTTCAGGAGAAACGCACGGAGATTGTCCGCCGCGGCTACCATATTTCCCCGCGCACTCAGGACGAGCCGGGAGCACCAATCTCTCCTCTCCCAATCTCTCTCCTAGAGGTTCACCTCATCGGCCATCTGCAATCGAACAAGTCCGCGCGCGCCGTTGAGCTCTTCTCGGCGATCGATACTCTGGACTCGGTGCATCTCGCCGAGCGGCTCAATCACTCGGCGGCCGAAGGCCGGCGCCGCCTGCCGGTGATGCTCGAAATCAAACTCAGCCCGGAGGAGTCGAAGAGCGGCCTCGAGCCCGAGTCCCCGGAGCTTCGCGAACTGCTCGAACGTCTGCCGGCTCTGGACGCGCTCGAGCTTCGGGGAATGATGACGGTCCCGCCTTGGAGCGAAGACCCGGAGACGGCCCGTCCCTATTTCAGGCGGCTGCGCGGGCTGCGCGACCAATTCGCCGCGGCCTATCCCCGCCTTCGCTTCAGCGAGCTTTCGATGGGCATGTCGCATGACTTCGCGGTCGCGATCGAGGAAGGCGCAACAGAGATCCGCATCGGCACCGGTCTGTTCGGACCGCGCCCGCGAGGCGAGCCAGCCCTGCCGGCAGGTGGCAGTCAAGGCTAAAGCCTTGACCTGCGAACCACAGATCCCCTTCGGCTGGGCTCAGGGCAGGCTCTCGACTGCGCTCGGAATGACAAAACGTATGGGCATGCGGTTGTGGTCTCCCACATCTTCCCGCAAAGAACGCGGGTAAATATGGGGCACCCGGCAAAGTGCAAACGGATACACTGGGTCAGGCCGATCGACCGATGAACCCCACCACTCCCGCCCCAAGTCACGCAATCTACGCCTGGGTGCTGGGCGGGATTGTCCTGAGCCTGCTCACGGTTTCGCTCTCGCGGCTGGGGAAGACCAAGACCCGGGCGGATTACCTGGTCGCCGGGCGCTCTCTCCCCGTCTTTGTCCTCGTCTTCACTTTGCTCTCTTCGTGGATTGGCTCGGGATCTCTCTTGGGGGGCGCGGAAAACGCCTACAACCATGGCTTCGCCGCGCTGTGGCAGGCAGCCGGCGGCTGGGCGGGATTGCTGCTCATCTATTTCATCGCGCCCCGGGCGCGCAAGTTTGCCCAGTTCACTATCCCCGACCTCTTAGAGGCGCGCTACAACCAAACGGCTCGCGTGCTGGGCGTGATCGCCATCCTCTTTGCCTATACGGCAATCACCAGCTACCAACTGATCGGCGGCGGCGACATTTTGCACCTCATCTTCCCTGCCGTCATCAGCGCCGACATGGGGAAGTATGTCATCGCGGTCTTCGTAATCTTTTTTACCGCGATCGCGGGCATGTCTTCGGTCGCCTATATGGACGTAGCCATCGGCCTGCTCGCGACCATCATGCTCATCCTGGCGCTTCCTCTTCTGCTCAATGACGCCGGGGGCTGGAGCGGCGTCACTCATGCCCTGCCGGCTACGCACTTCGAGGTATTGGGAGATTTCTCTCTGATCCAGGCCTTCGAGCTCTTTCTGCCTACGCTCTTGCTCATGCTGGGCAATCAATCGATGTACCAGAAGTTCTTCTCGGCCAAATCGGAGCAGGATGCGCGCCGTGCGGTGATTGGCTGGGTTGCGGGCACGGTGGTGCTCGAAACGATCATCGTCGCGCTCGCGGTCGTCGGCTCGGTGCTCTTCGCTGGCGGAGAGGTACACCAGCGTCCCCGCGAGATCATCGCCTACACCGCGCTCCATGGCCTGCCGGTTGTGCTCGGAGCGCTGCTCATAGGAGCGGTCTTCGCGAAGATCGTCTCGACGGCGAACAACTATCTCTTTTCACCGGCCACCAATCTGGTCAACGATGTCTTTATTCGCTATATCGCGCCCAACGCCTCCGACCGGCTGATTCTAATTGTCTCGCGCCTGGTGGTGGTCCTGCTCGGCATCGGGGCGCTCTACCAAGCACTCAATACGCAGTCGGTTTTGGCCAAGACACTCTATGCATACACTATTTATTCGGCAGCGCTGACGCCCGTGATCCTGGCCGCGTTCTACTCTCGCCGCGCCACCGCTGCAGGAGCGGTCACGGCCATCGCCGCAGGCACGTTCGTGACGATCTTTTGGGACACGGCGCTGGTCAAGAGCCGCCTACCCCCATCGCTCGCCCAACGTGATGCTATCTTCCCGGCATTGATTGCCGCCCTGGTCTCGCTCGTTGCCGTGAGCGCATGGACCCGGCCGCCGCGCGCCGAACAGGTGGCTCTCTTCTTCTCGGAGGACTAGGGCCCCGAGCTACCAGCCCACTAGTGCACGCCAGTGGCTTCCAGTTGCGGACGCGCTGCTTCATAGGTCAGACGAATTCCCTCCGCGAGGCTTGTGGTTGCCTGCCAGCCGAGCCGCCGGATCAGGCTCACATCGAGGAGCTTCCGCGGCGTGCCATCGGGCCGCGTGCTGTCGAAGACCAGCTCCCCTTGAAACCCGAGCACCGCCGCGACCGTCTCGGCGAGTTCACGGATCGTAAGATCTTCCCCGCTGCCGATGTTGACCAGGGGCGGGCGGTCCTCAGCAAGCAACGACGAATACACCTCGTCCGGCAGGTTCAAGAGCAGCACGCAGGCTTCGGCAAGGTCATCGCTAAAGAGAAATTCGCGGCGCGGCGTTCCCGTGCCCCAAACGACAATCTGCCTCTCTCCCGCGGTCTTCGCCTCGACAACCTTGCGGATCAGCGCCGGGAGCACGTGGGAGTTCTTGAGATCGAAGTTGTCTCCCGGACCATAGAGATTGGTGGGCATTGCCGCCAGATAGCGCGTACCGTATTGCCGGTTGTAGGACCAGCACATCTCGATGCCGGCGATCTTGGCCAGGGCATAGGACCGGTTGGTCGGCTCGAGCGGTCCGGTGAGCAGATACTCCTCCTTGATCGGCTGCGGGCTCAGCTTGGGATAGATGCAGCTGGAGCCGAGAAAGAGGAGCCGCTCGACGCCGGCGCGATAACTCATGTGGATCAGGTTGTTCTGAATGGCGAGGTTTTCCCGGATAAAGTCCGCCGGATAGGTATTGTTCGCGAGGATGCCGCCAACCTTAGCCGCGGCCATCACCACATACTCCGGCCGTGTTTGCTCAAAGAAGCGCTCGACCGCGGCGCTATCGGTCAAATCCAGCTCGGCGTGAGTGCGGAGGATGAGCCGGTCAAATCCATGTGCTTCGAGGCTCCGGCGGATCGCCGAGCCGGCCAAACCGCGATGGCCGGCGATGTAAATGCGGCTGTGCTTTTCCACGCATGCTCTCCCGATCACGACTCATGATGGTTGTAGGCGGCGAATCCGTGCTTTTGCACCAAGGCATCCCGCTCGGCCGCTTTGAGGTCTTCACGAACCATCTCCTCGACGAGCGCGCGGAAGTCGATCTTGGGAGCCCAGCCCAGTTCTTTCCGGGCTTTGTTCGCATCCCCCAAGAGCGATTCAACTTCGGCCGGACGGAAATAGCGCGGGTCGACGGCAACGATCACGTTGCCATGCTGATCGTAGCCTCGCTCATCTCCGTCAACGCCTTCCCAACGGATGCATATATCCAAGCATGCGGCCGCCTGGGTGACAAACTCGCGAACGCTGTACTGGATGCCGGTGGCGATTACATAGTCGGAGGCCTGCTTCTGCTGCAGCATCAGCCATTGCATCTCGACATAGTCCCGCGCGTGGCCCCAGTCGCGCTTCGAATTCAGATTGCCAAGGTAGAGCACTTGCTGCAGGCCGAGTTTGATGCGCGCGAGGGCGCGTGTGATCTTGCGCGTGACAAAGGTCTCTCCGCGCAGCGGCGACTCGTGGTTGAAGAGGATGCCATTGCAGGCGTAAATGCCGTAAGACTCGCGATAGTTGACGGTGATCCAATAGGCATAGAGCTTGGCTGCTCCATACGGCGAGCGCGGATAAAAGGGAGTCTTTTCAGTCTGCGGAACTTCCTGCACCAGGCCGTACATCTCCGAGGTGGACGCCTGATAGAAGCGCGTCTTGTCCGAGAGACCCAGAATACGAATCGCTTCGAGCAATCGGAGTGTCCCAAGAGCATCGGAATTCGCCGTATACTCCGGCTGCTCAAAGGAAACCTTTACGTGGCTCTGCGCCGCAAGATTGTAGATCTCCTCGGGCTGCACCTTCTGCACGACGTGCACCAGGCTTGAGGAGTCGGTGAGATCTCCATAGTGCAAAATGAGCCGGCGATTCTGCTCGTGAGGATCCTCATAGAGGTGATCGATGCGGTTGGTGTTGAGCAGCGAAGAGCGCCGCTTGACGCCATGCACCTCGTATCCCTTGTTGAGCAGGAACTCCGCAAGGTAGGCGCCGTCCTGGCCGGTGATTCCGGTAACCAATGCTCGCTTCAAGAATGCACCGCTCCTATCTATATTGCAGGGCCCGCGCTAAAGCGCTTCGCCCTCTTGCTCTGCTCGCGCCTTGCCAGCGCTCCCAATATTCCAGGGCTTCGCGGTACTACTGCTCTCGCCCTCTTGCAGGTGAGCCCGGTTTCAGGGGCTCACCTGCAATTCACCCACACCGCAATTCACCCCTTGCTTCTATTGCAGGGCCCGCGCCAAAGCGCTTCGCCCTCTTGGTTTCCTGTCGCTTCCTGTCGTTTTGCATCTCCAGCCAAGTCTTGAACCGCGCGGTTGCCGGAGACGATTCACGCTCATTCTATGACAGCGCGCGCCGATTCCCTATGACACGACGCAGGGATCCCCTAAATGAATAACCGGGTCCTCAAACTCCAGAGGCTGTAAACTCCGTGGGCTGTAAACTGGATCCTTGGCAGAGACATTCGACCAACAGAATTCACAACAGGCGATCGCGCGGGAAGATCCGGCCGGGCAGGGGGCTCTCTTCGACAAACGGCTGCTGCATGTGATCCATTCGATCGATCCGGCGGTGGGAGGACCCACTGTCGGCATGGAAAAACTTGCTGAAGCAAGCGGCAAGACGCCGGCGGGAGACCCCGCTATGGAGCTGGTCTGCCTGGACGATCCTCGCGAGGAGTATGTTCGCGGGCATAGTTTCCCGGTCCATGCATTAGGTCCCGGCCGGGGTCACTACGGATACACGCCGCGGTTGCAGCCGTGGGTAAGCGAAAATCTCTCCCGCTTCGATGGGGTCGTCATTCATGGTTTATGGCTATACAACAGCTACGGCACGTACCGCGCCGTTCATCGCCGATCGCCTTATGTGATTTTTCCCCACGGCATGCTGGACCCGTACTTCAAAGAGGCTTTTCCTCTCAAGCACCTCAAAAAGCAGGCATATTGGCTGGCTCGGGAATATCGGGTCCTACGGGACGCAAGGGCGGTCTGTTTCACGACGCCCGTCGAACGGGATTTGGCCGCCCGCACACTCTGGCCAAACCGCTGGAAGGCGATGGTCGCCTCGTTCGGCATCTCGGCGCCGGTGGGCGATCCTCTGTTTGAGCGGGAGGTTTTTCTCTCTCGATTTCCGGCGCTCGCCGGACGCAGATTCTTTCTCTTTCTCTCCCGCATTCACATTAAGAAAGGCTGCGATCTGGCGATTGAAGCCTTCGCTCGCATCGCACCCACATACCTCGATCTGGATCTGGTGGTCGCCGGACCCGATGAAGGGCGGCTGCGCCCCAAGCTCGAGGCACAGGCCGACGCGCTTGGCGTGGGGCATCGCGTGCACTGGACCGGCATGATCGAAGGCGACACCAAGTGGGGAGCGATCCATAGCGCCGAGGCATTTGTATTGCCCTCACATCAGGAGAATTTCGGCGTTGCGGCAGTGGAAGCACTGGCCGCGGGGTTGCCCGTGCTGATATCGAACAAGGTCAACATCTGGCCGGACATCGTCGAGGATGAAGCCGGGATCGTGAACGCGGACACCGCTGAAGGCACGTACCGCTCCATGGTTCAACTGCTCGGCATGCCAGACCAGCAGCGCCAGCGGATGATCGAAAATGGAGTGCGCTGCTTCCGCTCCCGTTATGAAATGAAGAGGACGGCGAAAGCTCTGAATGATCTTTTTAGCTATTCGTAAACGCTCGCCCCCTCAAACGTATCGCCCGCCAAATCCTTTCCGGAGAGAATCGGGCGGTCTCGGATCGGCCACTCGATGTGGATCGTCGAATCGTTCCAGAGAATCGTGCGTTCATGCCTCGGGGCATAGAAGGCCGTAGTTTTATAGAGCACCTCGGCGGCTTCAGACAACACCATGAAGCCATGCGCGAAGCCGCGAGGAATCCAGAGCATGCGCTTGTTCTCGCTGCTCAAACACTCGCCTACCCATTGGCCGAATGTGGGCGAGCCCCGGCGCAGATCGACAGCGACGTCGAAGATCTCCCCGCGAAGGCAGCGGATCAACTTTCCCTGAGCCTGTTCGATCTGGTAATGCAGGCCGCGCAAGACTCCGCGATGGGAGAGGGACTGGTTGTCTTGCACGAAGCTCTCGCGAATCCCCATCTCCTCCAGGCTGCGCTGGTTGTAGCTTTCGAAAAAAGACCCGCGCTCATCTTCAAAAACTTTTGGTTCGATCACCTTGACGTCGGCGATTCTGGTCGATATTCCCCGCATTCATTTATTCTCCGAAGTTGCTTGCTCTAGTGTTAACAGGCCCTTACAAAGACACGCAATCCCTCGATTGAATCACCTCCACACGCTCGGTTCAAATTGGGACTCGATCACCCGGCGGCTTATTTTGGACCCGGCACTGTTGCGCGTACACGCTCGATCACCCGTTCGAGTTGTTCCTGCCATGGCGTCAATCGAAAGTCGAAGGCCTGGGCAAATTTTTCATTCGAGAGAACTGAATTTTTCGGCCGCCTGGCCGGGGTTGGATATTCGGCCGTAGAGATGGCGACGATCTGGGGATTGGGGCCGGCCGCGTCGAGGTTCGCCGATTCCAGGTTCGCCCTGTCGAGGATCGCCCGCGCAAAGCCGCACCATGAAGTCGAACCGCTCGCCGTCATGTGATAAACACCCGAAGGGACTGCCGCCTGGCGCGTTGCGTATTTCTCCACCAGGCGCACGGTAGCCGCGGCGATCGACTCGGCCGAGGTTGGGGACCCGGTCTGATCGTCCACCACTCGCAGCTCTCTCCGCTCGGCGGCGAGGCGCAGGATGGTGCGAAGAAAGTTTTTGCCTTGCGGAGCATAGACCCAGCTTGTGCGCAGCACAAGCCAACGGCCAGCGCTCGCGGCGATGGCCGTTTCCCCTTCCGCCTTGGAAGCGCCATAGACGCCGAGCGGACAGATTGGGTCGCTCTCGGTGTAAGGCTCTGTCTTTTGACCATCAAACACATAGTCTGTCGAGTAGTGGACCAGGAGGGCGTCCAACCGGGCCGCCTCTTCGGCGAGCACGCGGGGAGCCGCCGCGTTGACGGCGAAGCAGAGGTCCGGCTCCGATTCCGCCTTATCAACCGCGGTATAGGCCGCGGCATTCACAATCACCTCGGGTTTTACCTGCCGCACCAGATCGCGGATGGCCTGCTGACTGCTCAAGTCGCATCTCGTCCTACCGGCAGAAACCACTTCAAAATCAGGCGGGAAAAGGCGAGCGAGTTCGCCGCCTACCTGTCCATCCCTGCCCGTAACCAAGATTCGCATGTTGCTCCGATCAGTAGTGTAGAAGAACCGTGAATTCTCATTCCCCCGGGGAGGTTTTGTGTGCCCTATCGATATCTCCGCCCACATGGCTCTTTGGTCCACTTACGCCATCCGGGGGAAAGGGTCTAAAATGCGGGCACTGTGAATCCATCGACGGAATCCCCCAATCCCTCTGACTCGGTTCCACGTCTCGCGCAAGTCGACCCGCCGCACCCTTTTCGCAGCTCGCTCGCGACCTTCGGGATCGCGGCCGTTGTGGTAACCCTTGCGATCGCCATTTTCGTTTATATCGTCAAGAAGCCGCCGGTGTCGGCCGGGGAGGTGCTCGAGGTAAATTACTATCCCGTGCACACGACTTTCAGTGGCGGAGCGGGCAGTGTGGGGATGCAGGGGAACAATGAGACCTTCGATCAGCTCTTGATCCTGGCGAAGGTCAGAGTTCGCAACCAGACCAACATCCCATTGTTCCTGCAGGACATTGCCGCGACAGTGACGATGCCGGACGGGACCGAGCAGAGGAACACTGCCGCCGGGGCCACGGATGCGGGCCGGCTCTTTGAGGCTTTTCCTTCTTTAGCCTCATTGCGATCGGCGCCCTTCGATCGCGATGCGACGGTGAATCCCGGGCAAAGCACCGAAGGGCTTGCAATTTTCACCTTTCCTATGACGCGGCAGCAATGGGATTCGCGGAAGGCAGCCAACATCGTCGTCTCGCTCATCCATCAGAACGACTTGGTCATCAGCTTTCCCCACTAGGTCCTGCGCGGACGCCGGGACGCCGCCTATGGCGGCCATTCGTGGTTGCTGACTCGCCCGTGACCCGCGGTATTGAACGGAAAACCCAAGGGTTGCGACCGGCACAGAAAGAAAACCGCAGATCCCTCGACTTCGCTCGGGATGACAAGTCGGGGTGAATTGCGGCGTGGGTGAATTGCAGAGCGAGCGCTGGGAAAGCGCGAGCAAAGCAAGAGGCTAAAGCGCTTTAGCGCGGGCCCTCCAATATTAGGAGGGCCGTGATGGTCTCCCACCCTCGCTGCGCGAGGATGGGGCACCCAAGGACCGTGACCGGGACAGAAAGAAAACCGCAGATCCCCCTCCGGCTTCGCTCAGGGCTTCGGCTCGGGATGACAAGGTCATTCCGCGAGTCTATGGGGTAAGGGGTACGGGAGCGTTTTTCGGCGTCGACAGATAGCCTACGACCTGATTTTTGTTGACGTTGTTGACCACCAGCTCGTAAAGAAGATTGTCCTTGCCGGTATAGAACTGGACCGGTTCGTCGAGCCCCTTATCCTTTTTCTGGATCTTTTTATCGTCGGCGTCGACTTCGAGCGTGTAGCGCGAGTGTTTCGGGTCCGCACTCTTGAGCTGCAGGCTGACACCGGCGAAGGGCGCGGGCTTGGCGCCTTTGTTCAATGTGAACTGGTAGTAATTGCGATCGCCCTTATGCTTGAGAATATCGAGTTCCTTGGCGTTAGTTGCGATGAGGCCGCTCTGTATGCCCAGATCGCCGGTCATACTCTGCAGTTTGGCCTCGTCTCCCTGTAGCTGGACCTTGGTCTGCGTTAAATCCGTCTTCACGCCGCCGACGTCGGTCTTCACACTGGTAACCGCACCGTTCACCTCGCCGAACTGCTTCTGCGACGCAGCCTGCGCCGCAGCCTGTTGCTGCTCCAGGCGAGAGGCATCGGCCTCCTGCCTCCTGAGCAAATCCGTTGCCCGCGCTTCCAGTTGCTTTTGGGTAAGGCCTACGCTCTTCGCCAGCGTCTCGGAGGTCGCGCTCAGGCGGGCATCGGTCGCGCTGAGCTGGTCGGCCAGTTTCGCTTCTTGCTGTTCGGCGGCGAGCACCCGCGCCTGCGATTTTTCCAGGCGGCTCTCCAGGGTGAAGCTCCAGATGAGCCCGCCGAGAGCGGCCAGGGCGGCAAATCCGACGATCGCTACAAAGAGACCGGAATGGGCTCTTTCCGCTGTTTCAAGACTGCTACTGTCGTTGCTATCGCTCATGGGGAAGACCTCTCCATCGTCTGCGAGTACTGTGGCAGTTTAGGGGCGAGTGTCGAGCCGGCAAGAGCAGACCCGACGCGGTCTAGACGTTTTCTTAGACGCAAATCATCCTACAATGGTCGCGTGGGTACTGCGGATATTGTCATCGGCGGAGGGGGAATCATCGGCCTATCGGCCGCGCTCGAGCTCAAGCGGAGCGGCTTCAGAGTCAAAGTGGTCGAGCGAGGATGCTTCATGTCCGAGGCGTCGTGGGCCGCGGCCGGCATGCTGGCCGCCGAAGACCCGGAACACCCCCAGGAGCTTGCTTCCCTGGCGCTTCTGAGCCTGCGGCTTTATCCGGAATACTTAAGCAGGATAGAGCGTTTGTCCGGACATTCCGTGCCATTGCGCACCCGGAGCACCCTTCAGGCGACGCGGCCAAACCTCGAATTTCACCCAGGATCTCACTCCGGATCTCAGTCGATGGCGAGCGCAACGCGGCGCGGCATCGATGCCGAAGAGGCGGTAAGACGCGTTCCCGGCCTTTTCCCCGGGAGCCGCTCATTTCTGTGGCTGGAAGAAGCAAGCCTGGATCCCCGCGATCTCTGCCTGGCGCTCCCGGCGGCCGCCGCGGCCGCCGGAGTCATGCTCGAAGAGAAGGTGGAGGTGCTGGCTGTCGATGGTGAGGCATCCTCGGTCGAGATCACAACGTCGGCCGGAAAGGTAAGCGCCGGGGCATTTCTGAACTGCTGTGGCGCGTGGGCCGGCACGGTCAAGACCTCATCTTCAATTTCCAGAAGCTCGGGAATCTCCAGCCGGTCGGGAATCTCCGGCCGGTCAGGCGAAGCCGCCCCTGAAGTGGAGCCGCGCAAAGGCCAGATGGTCACAGTCTCGCTGACAGGCTCGCCGAACCCGATAGAGAACCTGGTCCACGTGCTGCGCACGCCCGATGTGTATCTGGTTCCCCGTGGGGATGGCCGCATCGTGGTTGGGGCAACGCTCGAACGCGTCGGATTCGACCGCCGGATAGAATCTAGTGCCGTGGACGGCCTGCTCGCCTTGGCTGCCAGCCTTTGGCCGCCGATTGCAGCGGCGCCGGTTGTCGATCGCTGGGCAGGTCTGCGCCCGGGAACCAGCGACGGCCTGCCTCTTATCGGCAGGGCAGAGGCGCCCAACTGCTGGCTGGCGACAGGACACTTTCGCAATGGCATTCTCCTGGCCCCGGGGACGGCGCTGGTGATGCGGCAAGCAATCGAGGGAAGCGCGCCTGAGATCGCGCTCGGCTCTTTTTCCGTCGAGCGCGGGCAGGCTGCTACCATTTGATCGAATGATCGAAGCATTCAGGCCAAGAAAGCGCCCCGCCTCTGTGGAGAGGGTTCCTCAATGAGCCAGCCCCACCCGGTCTCCGAATTGGGAGATGCCGCGGCCATATTCGCGGAGCGAACCAAGTGCGCTCTCTGCGGAAGCACGAAAAGCACGGTTCACCGTAATTTTCGGGAGATTCCCGTCCTGCGCTGCGCGGAGTGCGGATTTCTCTACTCCGGCCGGGTCATGGACGCGGAAGCCACGCGCGCCTATTACCAGGAGAACTTCGGGAGCAGGCGTCACTTTGAAGGACAGCAGGTGAATGCACGCACCAACGCAACAGCCTTGAAGCGCCTGCTCGATCTCGGCAAGGTGCGGAGTTGGTTGGACGTGGGAACCGGCTACGGCTTTCTGCTCGAATGGCTGCAAAGGATCCACGGCATTGCCGGCGAAGGCGTCGAACTCTCGTTACAGGAAGCGCAGCATGCGCGCGGGCAGCTGGGGCTCAAAATCCACGACTCGCTCTCCGGGGTGGGCCTTCCGCGCGCTCGTTTCGATGTCGTGTCGTGCTTTGAGGTTATCGAGCATATCTCCGAGCCGGTGCCCTTTCTTCAGGAACTAGCCGAATATGTGCGTCCCGGGGGCGCCCTGATCGTGATGACCGATAACTTCGAGAGCCGGGCGGCGCGCAAGCTGAAGGGCAGCTTCCCTAAATGGATTCCCCACAGTCACGTGAGCCACTTTGGCCCGGAGAGCCTGCGGTCCTGTCTTGCTCAAGTTCCCGGCCTCGAAATCGAGAAGGAAGCGTCTTATACGCCGTTGGACCTGGTCGGCCGGCAGTGGGTCTCCGCCGTGCGGGCGCCCACGCCCGACGATCGAGCCTTCGACGTGCACGAGGCTCTTTCGACCGAGATGCGGCGCAATTATAAGCTGTTCCGGCTGCGCTATTACATCAGCCCGTTTTGGACGCGCTGGGACTTGCGGCCATCGCTCGACGGAGGAGCGTTGATGTACGCCCTCGCGAGAAAGCAAGAATAGGCCGATCGTCATTCTGTCCGGACCATGCGCAGAGGGTGTTATGAAACCGGGGGGGTGGGCAAGTGACAACCTTCGGAAGGCTGCGCTATAACATAGATCGGGCGCGGAAGCGATCAATAGAGGTGAGGTGGGCATGTCGACAGCGGTGGCGGTCAAGGGGTTAGAGGGCGTAGTGGCAACGACTTCCAGCATCTGCTGGATTGACGGCGACGCAGGCGTACTGGCCTACCGCGGCATCGATATCCACGAACTCGCAGAGAAATCGACCTTCGAGGAGACCGCTTACCTTCTCTGGTTCGGACGGCTACCTAACGAGACCGAGCTCGCAGAGTTCGACAAGATGCTCAAGGGAGCACGCAAGCTCGACCCGAAAATAATCGATCTGCTGCGTTCCGTTCCCCAGGATGCGACGCCTATGGAGGTCCTGCGCACGGCCGTTTCGGCGCTGAGCTTCTATGACCCGGACGAGAGCGATAGCGGGCACGACGCGAATGTGCGGAAGAGTTATCGCCTCACGGCGCAGATCGCGATGATCGTGGCCATCTACGATCGAATCCGCAAAGGCAAGTCGATCGTCGAGGCGGATCCCTCGCTCAGCCACGCAGGAAACTTTCTCTGGATGCTGACGGGCGAGAAGCCTTCCGCCACGGCGACCAAGACTCTGGACGTTGCCCTCATCCTGCACGCCGATCACGAGCTGAACGCTTCGACCTTTGCCGCGCGCGTGATCGCAGCCACCCTCTCCGACATTCACTCCGCGATCACCGGCGCCATCGGGGCGCTCAAGGGGCCACTGCACGGGGGCGCCAACGAGGCGGTCATGCAAATGCTCTTTGCCATCGACAAAGAGGGCGCCGACCCGGTGCAATATGTGGCCGCGCTACTCGCGCAGAAGAAAAAGATCTTCGGTTTCGGTCACCGCGTCTATCACACCGAAGATCCGCGCGCGACCCATCTGCGCAAGATGTCCGAGGCGCTGGGCAAATCATCGGGAAATCCCAGGTGGTTCGATATGTCGCGCGCAGTCGAAAAGTACATTCTCGCGGAGAAGAGGCTGAACGCGAATGTCGACTTCTATTCCGCCTCAACCTACACCATGCTTGGCATCGACGTGGATCTCTTTACCGCGATTTTCGCCGTCAGCCGCATCGCCGGCTGGGCAGCGCACGTGATCGAACAGCTTGACGACAATCGTCTGATCCGCCCGCGCGCCGAGTATGTCGGCCCCAAGTATCCGGTAAAGTACACCCCGATCGCGGCCCGCTAGATTTCTCACATACGCTCCGCGTCCCGCCGTCCGCGCAGGACTTCCCGTAAAATGGGTAGAGGAGTCCCATGCGCCGTGTATACCTGGACGCGAATGCAACCACGCCTCTCTTGCCCGAGGTGCTGGAGGCGATGCGCCCATTCTGGCTGGAGCAGTTCGGCAACGCATCGTCCATCCACCTGGAAGGCCAGCATGCGCGCGCCGCAGTCGAGCGTGCGCGCGAAAGCGTGGCTAAGCTTCTAGGCTCCCGGCCGGCGGAAATCGTCTTTACCAGCGGCGGCACGGAAGGGGACAACCTAGCGCTTTTTGGGATGGTGAAGCCCGGCGACCATCTGATCACGAGCTCGACGGAGCATCATGCGGTGCTGCTGAGCGCCGAAAAGCTCCGCGATCGCGGAGCGCAGGTAACGTTTCTGCCGGTGAACGCCCAGGGAGTCATCGATCCGGACCAGGTCAGGCAGGCTCTCCGCCCCACAACCAAGCTGATCAGCATCATGATGGCCAACAATGAGACGGGAGTGGTCCAGCCGGTAGCCGAGATAGGCCGGATAGCATCCGAGGCGGATGTCTACTTCCATGTGGACGCGGTGCAGGGCGCCGGCAAGATGCATATCGATGTGCGGGCCATCGGCTGCGATCTGCTTACGATTTCCGGGCACAAGATGCACGCTCCCCAAGGAGTCGGAGCTCTTTTTGTTCGCCGCGGCACTCCTCTGGACCCAGTGATGATCGGCGGAGCGCACGAACGGCGCCGGCGCGCGGGCACGGAGAACGTGCCCGGAATCGTCGGCCTAGGCAAGGCGGCGGAGTTCGCTTATGACGGTCTCGCGAACGGTGCCCCGGAGCGCATGGGCGCGCTGCGGGATCGTCTGGAGCAGGGATTGCTCGACCGCGTGGATGAGACGGGCATCAATGGCCGAGGGGCGCCGCGAGTGCCCAACACGACCAACATGTGGTTCGACCACCTCGAGGGAGAAGCGCTGGTGATCGCGCTCGATCTGAAGGGCCTCGCGGTTTCGGGAGGCGCAGCCTGCGCTTCCGGATCAACGGAACCCTCCCATGTGCTCGCCGCTATGGGGCTCTCCGTCGAGCGGGCGCGGACCGGACTGCGCTTCAGCCTGCAGAAACAGACCTCCAAGGAGGACATCGAGTATGCCCTCGACCTCGTGCCCGCCGAAGTGCGGAGGCTGCGCTTGCTCTCGCCCGTATACAAGAAGCCGGCGCGGCTGCCGAGCGAGACCGGCACAGCGGTGCTGAAGGGGAGAATGTGACGGCTCAGCAGCCGAAGACCGTAGCGGTAGCGATGTCGGGAGGCGTCGACTCCTCGACGGTCGCGGCGATGCTCAAGGCCGATGGCTATACGCTCGTCGGGCTGACGATGCAGCTATGGGATCAGCGGCGTCTCGCGGGGAAAGAAGGAATACCGGAGCAAGTGCAGGGCCGGTGCTGCTCGATCGACGACGTCTACGATGCGCGGCGGGTTGCCGAGGTGCTCGAAATTCCCTACTACGTCGTCAATCACGAGGAGCGCTTCGAACGCGACGTGGTAAGGCCTTTTGTCGACCAATACCTGGCTGGGCGAACTCCCATTCCCTGCAGCTTATGCAACAACCACCTCAAGTTCGACCAGTTGCTTCTGGCGGCCAGACAGATCGGCGCCGAGCAGATCGCTACCGGCCACTACGCCCGCAATGAATACGATCCGGAGCGGGGACGGTGGATCCTGAAGCGGCCCGCCGATGCGAGCAAAGACCAGACCTATTTTCTCTTTGGTCTAACCCAGGAGCAATTGGCGGGCACGCTCTTTCCACTAGGCAATTACACCAAGCCCGAGGTGCGGGCGATGGCCCGCGAACACGGTCTCGCGCTCGCGGACAAGGCTGATTCTCAGGAAATCTGTTTTATTCCGGGCGGCGATTACAAGCGCTTCATCGAGGCCTACCTCGAGGAGCAAGGGGAGGCGCTGCCCGATTCGCGGGGCCAGCTCGTCTCCGCAGGCGGCGAGATCAAGGGAACGCATGCCGGAATCCATTCGTTTACGGTCGGCCAGCGCAAGGGTTTGGCAATCGCGTCCGCCGTGCCCCTTTATGTGGTTTCGATCGATCGCGACAGCAAGCAAGTGACGGTGGGAAGCGAAGCGGACCTGATGCGCACCGAGATGCGCACCCGCGGCTTGAACTGGATTTCGATCCCGGAACTGACCGGCGCGGCGCGCGTCCAGGTAAAAATCCGCCACCGTCATGAACCCGCCTGGGCCACGATTCAAATGGCCGGCGACGATGAAGTGGAAGTTGTTTTCGATGAGCCCGTGCGCGCCATCACCCCCGGACAAGCGGCCGTTTTCTATCAGGGAGAAGAAGTCGTTGGCGGCGGATGGATCGTCTAGGAGCTGCTAACCTGCATTTCTCACCAGGTGTCGTAGCGAGGAAACTACCCGACTCAAGCCAACAGCAGGCTTGAGTGGGCCACCCGCCCCATACTGATGGGACACCTACCTCAGAGGTTCTTTAAACGAAGAGGTCTTTTTCCCGGCTGTGCGGTCGCGGGGCGCGCTCGCGCATCACATCGATTGCCGCGCGGATCCCATTCAAGATTCCCGTCACTTGCCGCATGGGAATCGAGATCCCGTGCTGGATGGTATTGCCGGCGTGGGTAATATGGTCGAGCGTCCCGTCGACCATATCCTCCACATGCGCTGCTTGTGCCTTGGTGCGGGCCGCCACATCGCCGACAACGCCGGTAATCTCCCCGGCCATGGTGCGAACATCGTGGCTGCTGTCCACCAGGTTTGTGGAAATGGTCTTAATCTTGGGAGTCAGGTCCTCGATCAGCGTGCGGGAAGTTGAAAGAACCGGCAACAAATGAATCCGCAGGTCATTGAACATGCCTTCGAGCCTTCTCTGCATCCGGCGGCCCGCGACAGCCATGCCCACCATGATGCAAAGCTGCAGTAACAGGCTAACGGCACTCACGGCGACGAAGATCACCAGCCACAGTTGCATCGTGCTACTCATGGGTTCCATCCATTCGGTCGTTCCAACTTTCACTACCGGGGCGAACAGACTCTCAAACTTGATCTTCCCCGGCGGTCGTCGACCGATAGGCCTGTTTGCCGGCGTCCACGGCAGCCGAGACCTTGCCGCTTTGCTCGGAGATCACATGGCGTCCACGGTCGATAATGGTCTCCCATTGCGACCGGCCGCGGTCGACGACATCCTTGCCGCGATCGATGTAATCGCTTGCGTGGTCTTTGCCGACCTCTACCAGGTTATTGATCTGATCGGCGGCGACTCTCGACTTCTGCTTGAGATACTCTCCGCCTTCTTTGGCGCCCTGGATCAAATCGTCCCGGGTCTCGTTTCCCGGCTTCGGAGCATAGAGGACTCCCACCGCGGCGCCTATTCCGAGGCCGAGCAGAAACCAACCGAATCCACTGCCTTGATTTTTGTCTGACATTTTCGTGAACCTCCATTGAGTCGCCGCCCGAATTCTGCCTTAGAAACTCGGTGCCTTAGAAATCCGGTTCCTTAGAAACCCGGATGGTAGCAAATGAATCCTTCGCGAGCAAATCTGATGTCTAGTCAGCTATAGATGCCTTGCGCGCCAAACGTGATGCCAGAGCCTGCAGTCTTGAACCCGGAAGGGGTAGCGGTGGGAAGGGATTTTCCCGGAAGCGAAGAGGGAGGAGCGTTAGAATTGTCGTTGAAAGCGAAAGAAACAGTCCGCAATCATCACCCATTATCGCTCAGTACGTCCAAGGGATAGCAAGAGATAGCGGGATAGCAAGAGATGGCGGCTTTTCAGCGGTATTCCGGGGATAACTAAATAAAAACGGCCTTGACGGCCATCGGGCAGAGGCGAGAACCGAAATATGAAGACGAATTTCTCAATTCTACGCGGCTTTGAGTGGATGATCGTATGCAGCCTTCTGGTGCTGAGCACCGGTTGCAGCAAGAAGGCGACCGAAAGCGCGGAGCAGCCCGCGCCATCGTCCGTGCAGCCACAAACCCCGCTACAACCCTCGAACGACCAGCAGATTTTGGGCCAAATCCAATCGAGGATTCAAGGCGAGCCGGCATTGCATGGCCAGCGAATCGATGTGAACGTTGCGGGCGGAGTCGCCACCCTGTCGGGAAGCGTCGACAACGACGCATCCCGCTCGCTCGCCGCAGCCGATAGCGGAGCCGTGGATGGCGTGAGGACGGTCATCAACAACCTCGAGGTCAAGCCATCCAAAGCGGCGATCGAGCTGGCCAAGCCCAAGCGGGATCGAAAGCTAGCGGCGAAAGCTGTGCCACCTCCGCCTCCTCCCGCTGCCATGGCAGCGGCGCCCCCACCGCCACCGCCTGCAGCAGAACCTGTTCAGATCATTACCCCACCACCCCCACCGCCGCCTCCGCCTCCTCCGGCGCCAAAGACCGTGAGTCTCCCCGCGGGCATGGTTATCCCGGTTCGCCTCACCGATGCGCTCGATAGCAGCGTCACCCAGACCGACGACGTCTTTCATGGCACGCTGGCCTCGGACTTGATCGTGGACGGCATGGTCGCCGCGCCGCGAGGAACGCCGGTCCTCGGCCGGGTGGTCGAGGTGAAGGATGCGGCCCATTTTTCCGGTAGCGCGAAGATTTCAATCGAGCTAACCAAGCTCGATACCGAGGGCAAGGAGCTTTCTCTGGTAACGGACACCTATACCAAGGAAGGCAAAGGACGGGGCAAGAACACGGCCGCGAAGGCTGGCGGCGGGGCCCTGGTGGGAGCGCTCATCGGCGCCATGGCGGGAGGCGGCAAGGGCGCCGCGATTGGCGCCGCCACCGGAGGCGGAATCGGCGCCGGAACCAATGGGATCACCCGGGGTCAGCAGGTGCAACTCCCCTCGGAAACACTGGTGAACTTCAATCTTCAATCACCCGTCAGCGTGACCACGTCGAGGGTTGCGCAAGGGGGTTCCAACTCCGACGACAATATGCCTGTGCTGAAGCGGGCGCCACAGCAATAGAGCATTTGGGCACGATTGCGGAAGCTTCGCTTGCACGGGTGCCCCATATCTGGCGGGCTGTTGGCCAGATGTGGGAAACGGACAGAGTGTGCATCGAGATCTGCGGTATCCCACATCTCCCAACAAAGAGCGTTGGGAGATATGGGGCACCCCTGCCTCTCTTCCCCGCCCCTGCCTCTCTTTCCCAAGATGTCGTGAGAAATGCTCTAGCGCACGGTTACGTCCGGGGCGATTTGATCAAATTGAGGCTGTGAGAGCAGCCCGCGCCCTACGAGCTGATGAGCCGAGGTATAGGGCCGGCGCCTGATAATCTGCCTGGCTTTTTCGTTGGAGATGCCGGGCAGCGCGGCAAGATCGCTCTCGGACGCAGTGTTCAGATCGACGCGAGAGGCGGGGGTAGGCGGGGCGGCAGCAACATTTCCGTGGATTCCCTGCTTGACTCCGGAAGCGATGGCGTTCACCGTTCCCTCCGCGTTGGCCGCGGCACTCCGGGCATCGGCGAGAGCTTCCTTCGAGTCCTGCCTGGCCTTTTCTGTCGCTTGAGCTGCCTTCTGCTCCACTTGCTGATTTGAGGGTGGCTGCGAGTTGCTGCACGCGGTGATGAAGCCTAGGGCCAAAATCAGACCAATGGTGGGGCTCGTCGAATGCATAATCTTCTCCTGAAACTCACACTGAAGCTGCCTGAAACTGCCTGAAACTGCCTGAAACTGCCTGCCTGGCTTGCGCCCGGGTTCCCCATCTCTTTGTTGAACAGTTGATCGATATGGTTCCGCCTGTTGAATGGAATCTATTGAGCCGGTTGGAGTTGCCGCGCCGGTTTAGTTAAATCAAAAAATTCAGTACAAAGTGCTTCGCGGGAGGACTAGTATTCCTCGCACCGGCCCCCTACCCCCCGAGCCCGGCTCTCCGGGACCCGCTCGGTATCCGGGACTGCCAAAATCGAATCCTGAGGTGCTTTATGCGTGCCATGCCTCTCATGTGGATCGTTTGGGCCGCCTTTGCCTGCACCCTTCTGGCCCTCCTGCTCTATCGAGGTACTTTGACCCGCTATGAGGAAGACCAACTCTTTCTCGACGACGCTTCCGACCATCAGCACAAAGAGAATGACCTAGTCCTGCACAAGGTGGCCAAGCTCCAGCCGCTGGTAAGGGTCTTCACCGGAGCGACATGTCTGTTGACCGCGGCGATCCTAGGCATCTACGTCTGGGATGCGGTCCGCAGTTTCTACATGTGAATTTGTGAAGTGAACTTGTGAAGGCGATCTAGGAACCGATCTGGGAAGCGGTCTAGCAAGAGATCTAGGAAAATACTGCCTGCGGCGTCAGCACGCGCCAGCCCAATCGCACGCCGTCACGCAGCAGAAAGCTGCCAAGAGATTCCTCCCCCAGGTGCGCGGCAAGCATGCGGCCAAAGAGACGCGGCTCGCGTGCCAGAGCGGCCAAGATGCGATCCCGCAGCCAGGGCCGGCGGTCCATGCTCAGCATAACTTTTGCCATGATCTGGGGCAGGCGCACAATCGCCGCATGTCCGGCTTCATAGACCGCCAGATTGTCCTGGTCAATCGCCTCGGCCAAGAGCAGGCCCTGGCGGAACGCCAGAGCCAAACCTTCTCCGGTCACCGCATCCGCCGAACCGGATGCGTCTCCGGCAAGAGCGACGTTTGCCGCGGTCACCCGGTGCTGTTTGCGCGTCGTCGTCAGAGCGCCGCGAACCTGGCTTACCGCGACCGCGCCTTCCAGCCGTTGTTTGAGCAGCGGTAGATTCCGAAGAACGTCCTCGATCCTGCTCGACGGGGAGCGGGCGACGGTAGCCACGCATACTTCGTCTGCCGCGATAGGCGTTACATACGCCTGGCCCAGGGAGCCCCAATGCACTTCCACCATGCGGCTCCACGTCTTCACGCGAAAATGCCGGCGGCTCCCAAAACGTTGACTGAAGAGCCCTGCCCGGCCGAGCCCGCTCCATGAGCGCACGCGGGAGGATTGCCCATCCGCGCCAATCAGATAACGATAGGCGCACTTGCCGCCATCGAGGAGCACGGGCTGGCCACTGTTAAGCTCCACCCGGCTGCCCCATGCCAGCCGCACTCCAAGCTGATTTGCGCGGTCCACCAGCAGCGAGTGCAGATGCAACCGGCGTATGCCGATGCCGGCGCCCTCGGCGAACGGCGCCGCGGCCTGTGCCCGCTCGGAGAGAAATGCGATTCCCTCAAAGTTGGCTCCGTCCTTGGGCGAAACGGCGATACCGAGTCTGGCCAACTCGCGTTGGGCGTCGGGCATAAGCCCTTCCCCGCAAGCCTTGTCGATCGGCGGACGCAAAGCGTCGACGACGAGGACATCCATGCCCTTCTGCCGCAGCGCGATGGCCGCGGCAAGCCCCGCGGGTCCGCCTCCAACGATCAGAGCGTCGCTCGTTGTCGACTGTTTCCTTCCCGCTGCCACGATGGCCTCTTCAACCCACAGTATCATCGGTAGTCACTGGGAGGCGGAATCACTGGGAGGCAGCAGTGGAAGAGTAGGTTGCCGCTCCGGCGTGGGAGAGAGAGAGGATGTAGCCGGGGAAGATGCCGAGGATAAGGGTCGCGGAGATGGTGATGAGCAGGGCGCAAAGGAGCGGGAGCCTGAGCTGGGGGGTCGATGGAAGAGCCGCGCCGGCCGGCGGGCTTGGAGTAGACCGAAGTCAAGAGCCGCAGGTAGTAAATGGCGGCGATGCCGCTATTGACGAGGCCAATGATGGTGAGCCAGAGAACGCCGGAGTGGAGCGCCGCGGCAGAAAACATAGAACTTGCCGAAGAATCCCGCGGTGAAGGGGATGCCGATGAGCGAGAGCAGGAAAAAAGCCATGGCGCCGCCGAGGATGGGCGAGCGGAGGCCGAGTCCGCGATAATCGCCGATCGAGAGCAGCTTTTCTTCATAGCCGCCGGCGTGGCTCACAATGGCGAAAATTCCAACATTCGTTGCCGCATAAGCGGCGGTATAAAAAGTGGCCGCGGCGATGCCTTCGCGGGAGAGCGCGGTGAAGGCGACCAGCAAATAGCCGGCGTGGGCGATCGAGGAATAGGCGAGCATCCGCTTGACGTTGTGCTGGCGCAGAGCGCCGAGGTTGCCGATGGTCATGGACAATGGCGGCCATGATCCAGATGAGCAGGAACCAGTGAGCGTGCAGCGCGGGATAGGCGCCGTAGGCGATGCGCAGCAGCACGGCAAAGGCGGCGGCTTTCGGGGCGGTGGACATCAACCCGACGATGGGAGAGGGCGCGCCCTCGTAGACGTCGGGCGTCCAGACATGGAAGGGCGAGGCGGAGACCTTGAAGCCGAGGCCGATGAGGATCATCGCCATCGCGATATAGGCGAAGGCCGGCGTGGAGCTTTGCGGGAGGCGCGCGGCGATCTCGGCGATGTTGGTGGTTCCGGTGGCGCCGAAGGTCAGGGCGATGCCGTAGAGGAAGAAGGCGGTGGCAAAGGAGCCCAACAGGAAGTACTTGAGCGCGGCCTCGAGACTCTTGCCCGAATTCTTGCGAAAGCCAGCCAGGATGTAGGTGGAGATCGAGGAGATCTCGAGGCTGACGAAGACCAGCAGCAGCTCGACCGCGCTGGTCATCAGGCACATGCCGACGGCGCCGAAGGCGATCAAGGCATAGTATTCGCCGGCGTCTTCGGAGTTTGGATCTGTAACATCGAGCGAGACCAGCAGCGAGACCAGCACGATGCCGGTGATCAGCACGTGAAAGAAGACACTGAAGGCGTCGGTCTGGACCACGCCGAAGTATGCCGTACCCGGAGGCAGGCCAAGCTGCCAGACGCTCGCGACCAGAGCCGCGATCACGCCGGCAACGGCCATCGCCCCCATCGGCTTGCGGCTGGCGCCGCGCGGCATCAGCGGCTCGATGAGCATGATGAGCACGCCGGTGACGGTGAGCAGGACCTCGGGCAAAATGCGGTAGATGCCGGCGACTTCCATCACTGCCTCTCCGCGACGCCCGGTAGGCTGTCTGCTTTCACCGCCGCCGGCCGGACAAGCCCGGTTACCGCGCCATCGATGGCGCGCATCCAGAGAGGCGAGGCGACCCCCATCGCCAGCATCAGAATGGCCATCGGCCACACCGCCAGATGCTCACGGAAGGCCATGTCGAGGCGCGCTTCGCTCGATCACCAGGGTGGATTTGCTGCCGTAGAAGATGCGCTGGATGGCGCCAAGCATGTAGGCCGCGCTCAGGATGACGCCCACGGTGGCGGCGGCGACCCAGCCGGCATGCGCGGAGAAGCTGCCGCTGAGGATGAGGAACTCGCCGACGAAGCCGCTCAAGAGCGGCAGGCCGATCAGCGCCGAGCGAGCTGATGACGAACAAGAGTGGCGAGGTTGGGCATGCGTGCGGCAAGTCCGCCATAGCGAGTCGATCTCGAAGGTGCCGTAGCGCTCGTAGAGGAAGCCCAAAAGCACGAGGAGGCCGCCGCCGATGATGCCTTCGTTGATGGTCT
This sequence comes from uncultured Acidobacteriaceae bacterium, assembly GCA_963746665.1. Classification (GTDB taxonomy): domain Bacteria; phylum Acidobacteriota; class Terriglobia; order Terriglobales; family Acidobacteriaceae; genus PALSA-350. Next base: position 29,808 of record CAVVBW010000007.1, read on the forward strand.
GGAAGACCGCGCCGTCGACGCTGGCAATCGAGAAGGAGAAGATGCCCAGGATGCAGAAGCTCAAGCTGCTCAGAGTCCCATAGGCGACCAGCCTCTTCAGATCTTTCTGCGACGAGCGCGAGCAGCGCTCCATAGAGGATGCCGATCGACGGCCAGAGCGATCATCAACGGCGCAACCTGCCGCGCCTGCGCGGGAAAGAGGCCGAGATTGAAACGCAGGATGGAGTAGAGGCCGAGCTTGCCGGCGACGACCATGGCCATCGCCGTGGGCGCTTCGCTGAAGGTGTCGCTCAGCCAGCCGTGCAGCGGAAAGACAGGAACCTTCACGGCGAAGGCAGCCAGAAAGGCGAGTGAAATCCAGAAGAGCGCCTGGGGCGAGAAGAGGCGAGTTGCCGTGGGCAAGAATGGTCTGCAACTGAACAAAATCGAAGGTGCCGGTCTTTGCGTAAAGCCACAGAATGGCCGCGAGAAAGAGGGCCGAGGGCAGGAAGGTATAGAGAAAGAACTTGAGAGCCGCCTGCGTTCCCCGATCCCGGCCGAACATGGCGATAAGGATGGCCATGGGAACAAGCGTGAACTCCCAGAATGCGTAGTAGAGGAAGATATCGAGCGCGACGAAGACGCCGATCATCGCCGTCTGCTGGAGCAGGAAGAAGAAGTAAAACTCTTTGGTCCGGTCAGCGATGGCGTTCCAGGAGGCAAGCACGCCGAGAACCGCGAGAAAGGCGCTGAGCACGACCAGCCACAACGAGATTCCGTCCACGCCCACGTGATAGTGGATGTTCAGGCTGGAAATCCACGGACGGTTGACCTCATATTGAAAGCCCGGCCGGCCGTAGAGATAGTGCGCCGGCAGATGCAAGGACAGGCGAAGACGGCGAGTGTGACCGCGAGCGTGAACCACTGGATGACGCGGCCCCGCCGGGGGAGCAGCGCCACGACCACAGCCCCGGCGGCGGGGATAAAGGTCGTAAGCGTCATAGCGAATCGTCAGCACGAGGGTCATAATTGCATGAAAGCCAAAATATGCGAGAGCGAGCAGCGCGGCCGCGCCGATGGTCAGCCAACCGGCATAGGAACGGATGTTTCCCGACTGCACGCGTTGCACCAGTACTCCCAATCCGCGCACACTGCCCGCCGCAGCCTGCCCGCCGCCGTCGATGAGACCGCGCTCGACCGCACTCGACAGCACAGAGCGGGAGAGGAAGAGAACAGGGAGCACAAAGATGCGGTTAGTAGATCTCGTCGATCCAATACTTGTGGAGGAGCAAGGAATGGAGTCCTTGCGCCTGTTCGGTCCAACGCGTCGCCAATTCCGGTTGGCGGCGGTAAAGGAAGTCGGCGAAGAACCAACCGAAGAGCGCGACAATCACCGAACACAGGCTGAAGATCCGTTCCTGATCGAAGGAAGACCGCACGGTGGAGGCGGCCGCCGCGGGTTGTGCGCCCTGCTCATTCAATCTGAATGCGGATCTCTTGAAAGGAGCGGCGATGAATACCCTGATCTTCAGGGTTGGAATAGTGCCCGGCGGCGACGGCAGGATCGAGGAATTGGCTGAAGCGATCGCTCCCTCCCAGCGCCTGGGGAATGCCGATCCAGCCGCCGGCAAGCGAGAGGACGGCGAGAAGAATGAGCGGCACAAGCATGATCCAGGGACTCTCATGCGCCCGCTGCCGCTGCGGATGCCCCGGGGCATCGGCTGGTGCGGATGCCCAGCGGCGCTCTCCGAAGAAGGCCAAATACCAAAGCCGAAACATATAGAAGGAGGTCAGGAAGGCAGTGACAAGTGAGACGAACCACAAGATGGGGCCGGCCGTGGGTGAGAGGAAGGCCTGGTAGAGAATCGCGTCTTTGCTGAAGAAGCCGGCGAAGGGCGGCAACCCGGTAATGGCGAAAATCGCCGCGGTCATCGTCCAGAAGGTGATAGGGAGATCTTTTCTCAGGCCTCCCATGCTGCGCAGATCCTGCTCGCCGCCCAAGGCATGAATGACCGAGCCCGCGGCGAGGAAAAGCAGACCCTTGAAGAAGGCGTGGGTGACCAGATGGAAGATGGCCGCCGAGTATGCGGCGGCGCCGCAGGCGAGGAACATATACCCCAGTTGCGAAATAGTGGAGTAGGCGAGCACGCGCTTGATGTCGTTTTGCACGATGCCCATGGTTGCGGCAAAGAACGCAGTGGCTGCGCCGATGATGGCCACGACCCCGCCCGCGAAGGGTGAGCGGTCGAAGAGAACGTGCGAGCGCGCGATCAGGTAGACGCCGGCCGTGACCATGGTGGCGGCATGGATCAGAGCCGAGACCGGAGCCGGGCCCTCCATCGCATCGGGCAGCCAGATGTACAGAGGGATCTGCGCCGACTTGCCTGCCGCACCCATGAGCAAGAGCAGGGCGATGGCGGTGACGAAGCCGCCTTGCATCTCAGGATGGCTGACGACGACAGGGAAGATGCGAGAGAAGCTCAGCGAGCCGAAGTGCGAAAGCAGCAGAAAGATCGCGAGCAGGAATCCGAAATCGCCGACGCGGTTGACGACGAAGGCCTTTTTGCCGGCCGCAGCCGCGGCCCCGCGTTCGAAGTAAAAGCCAATCAGGAGATACGAGGCGAGACCCACGCCCTCCCAACCCACAAACATGAGCAAAAAGTTCTCCGCCAGCACGAGCGTCAGCATGAAGAACATGAAGAGGTTGAGATAAGCGAAGAAGCGCCAGTATCCCTCCTCATTCGCCATGTAACCAACCGAGTAGACGTGGATCAGAAAGCCGACGCCGGTGACGACCAGGAGCATGATCAGCGTCAACTGATCGACCATGAAGGCGAAGCTCGCGTGAAAGGTAGAGGTCGAAATCCACTCGAAGGGCAGGCTCTCGAGGTAGGGCAACCGGAGATGGCCGAAGACCGCGGCGATCCTGACCACGATGGCGAGCGGCAGAGCGGTGAAGACCAGGGCGACGCTTGAGACCAGCGCCTTGGGAAGACGGCGCCCCAGAGCCCCGTTCACGAGAAAGCCGATCAATGGCAGCAACGGAATCAGCCAGAGATGAAGCGATGGATTCCCATTCATAGTTTCATCAAATCGATTCGATCCACGTTCAGAGTGCTGCGTGTGCGGAAGATCGCAATGATGATGGCCAAACCGACTGCCGCTTCCGCGGCCGCGACGACCATCACGAAAAAGACGAAGACCTGGCCGTTGACCCGATGCCATTGGTGGGCAAAGGCCACGAACGTGAGGTTGACTGCATTCAACATCAACTCGATCGACATAAAGACGGTGATGATGTTGCGCTTGATAAGAAAGGCGGCGACGCCGATTGAAAAGAGGATGGCGCTGAGCACCAGGTAATAGGCGATGGGGACGGTCACCGTTACTGTTCCTTCCTGGCCAAGGCGACCGCGCCCAGAATGGCGATGAGGATCAGGACAGAGGTGACTTCAAAGGGGAGCAGGAGGTCGCGAAAGAGCAGTTTGCTCAGATCGGGGGTGGTCACCAGATAATCTCCCAGCCGTGCTTCACCGAGATGAGTGCGCGAGGAGAGAAAGAGAAAGGCGAGCAGGCCGACGAGCGCCGCGGCCCCGGGAAAGCCCACCATGTAGGCGGCGCGGCTGCCATGGGTGCGTTCTTCCTCGCCGGCGTTGAGCAGCATGATCACGAAGGTGAACAGCACCATGATGGCGCCCGAATAGACGATGACCTGCGCGGCGGCGAGGAATTCCGCCCCCAGCAAAAGATAAAGAACGGCGAGCGATGTCATGACCACGATGAGCGAAAGCGCGCTGTTAATGGGATGACGCTCGAGCAGCAGATTCAAAGCACCGCCGACACATAGCCCACCAAAGATGATGAAGAGAACCATGTACATGCTTGCGACTCGTACCAGGAAGCCAGATTGTAGAACAGCGTTGATTGAAGCCCTGACCGCTTCTATACCAGGGCCAGCCAAAGACTGGTAGCGACGATGTTGGCGATGGCCAGGGGCAGCAGAAACTTCCAGCCGAAGCCCATCAGTTGATCGTAGCGGAACCTGGGAAGCGTCCCGCGAACCCATATATAGAGAAAGAGGAAGCATAAAACTTTGAGAACGAACCAGAGCACCGGCACGAGAGCTCGCAGGACGAGCCCGCCGAATGCGGGGAAGATCGAGCCGAAGGGGCTGGTCCAGCCACCGAAGAACACGAGCGTGGCCACCGAGCTCACGGTGATCATATTGGCGTACTCGGACATGAAGAACATGGCGAATTTCATGGAGCTGTATTCGGTGTGGTAGCCGGCGGTCAGCTCGCTCTCCGCTTCAGGAAGATCGAAGGGAGCGCGATTGGTTTCCGCATAGGCGGCCATCAGATAAATGAAGAAAGCGACGAATTGGAAGCCCCCGAAGACATTCCAGGAGCGAAGGCCGTGGGCGGCCTGGCTCTCCACAATGGTCCGAAGGTTGAACGACCCGGCACGGAGGATGACGCCGACCAGCGAGAGCCCAAGCGCCAGCTCATAACTGATGACCTGAGCGCTCGAGCGCAGGGCGCCGAGCAGCGAGTACTTATTGTTCGACGACCAGCCGGAGAGCGCGATGCCGTAAACTCCGACCGAGGTAACGCCGAGAATCACCAGAAGCCCGATATTGACGTCGGAGATCTCGAACATGTCGACGCCATGCCAGGTGATAGGCGCGCCGAAGGGCACGACGGCAATCGAGATCAAGGCGCAACTGAGGGCGATGACCGGCGCGAGGATATAGAGCGATCGATGGACGCCGGTGGGCACGAGATCTTCTTTGAGAAAAAGCTTAGCGCCATCCGCCAACGGCTGGAGAAGGCCGAAGGGCCCGACGCGGCTAGGTCCCCAACGGTTTTGCATGCGTCCGAGGACCTTGCGCTCGAGCAGCACGGTGTAGGCTACAGCCGTCAAGTAGATGACGAGCACCACAACAATCTTCAAGACACTGAGTAGGAAAAAAGTCAGCAGGCTCACGCGTCTCTATTCTCTTCCTAAGAGCTTGTTGTTCACTTCTAGGGCGGCTTCGCCGGCCTCGGCCGTCCAAGCTGCCGCAGCGTCCCGGGTATGGGATTCCATCACGGAATTCAGCGTCCGGCTGTAGCGGCCCAATGTTCCCGAAGTGAAGAGTGTGTTCTCCGCGGGCAAGACCAGATCGCGCCCGCGCTCGCTATTGTCAATTTGAACCCCCATTTGAACCAACGACGGTTGCACATGTACATCGTTGCCCGCCATGAGCGCGAGCCGCGAGGCTTCGTAGTCTGGGACCAGTCGCTCGATCTCGTCCAGAATGGCAAAGGGATCGAAGGGGCTCAATTTCGGCTCGAGGTTGCGGGCAGCGAGCCAAACCGCATGACGATCCGCCTCGCCGGAGTGAGCGCCGCGGCTCTGTCCCATATCGGCGCGCACACCGCGGCCGAAGGGAACCAATTTTTTGGGGTCGGCTCCCATCTTGGCGGCGATGCGAACGATCATTTCGAAGTCGGCGCGCACGCCGGCCAGATCGCCGGCCTTCGAGACCAACTGCCGGTCGCCGTAGGTATTGGTCACCGTGCCGGTTTTTTCATAGAGATTGGCCGCGGGCAACACCACGTCGGCGAGCGTCGCGGTCTCGGTCATGAACATTTCCTGCACGACGAGAAAGGTATTTTTAAGCGTCTCGCGGCCGGCCGCATAGCGGGCGACAGGATTCGAGCCGACGACATAGAGCGCGGCCAACTCACCGCGGCCCGCGGCCTCGAACATCTCGACGAGATCCATCCCCGGAGCTTGCGGCAAGGCGCTTCCGTATTCCTCGGCAAAGGCTCCAGCGTTTTCTAAGGGCACATAGCCGGGCAGAAGATCGGGCAGAAGGCCCATGTCGGCCGCGCCGCGAGAGTTGGCATAATCGCCGAGGCAGGCGAAGCTCGAGTGGGACAAGCCGAGGCCAAATTCAACCAGGGCATCGATGCCTCTGCCGCGGTACTCGGAGCCGAAGACGATGATGAGGCCGGGCTCGGCCTTGAGCGTCTCGCGGAATTGCCTGCCTTGGTCGAGCGACGAATCCAGGTGTGCGGTATCGTGTGCGGCATCGTCGCCACCGAGAAAGCGTATGGCGCTGGCATAGCCATCCCGCGGAATGCGGAGCACAGCCTTGGCCTGCCGCTCGAGCGGGATCTCCCGGTGATTGACGACAAAGAGCCTGGCGGCGTTCAGGCGTACGTTGGCGCGCAGATTCCACGCGAGCAGGGGGTGCTCCGTGGTGGGGTCTCCGCCGAGAAGCAGAATGGCCGGCGCCGACGCTGTCTCGCGCAGCGAGGCCGCGCGCCCGCTTCGGGCATCGAGCGCGCGCACAAAGGCGGCATAATCCGCGGTGCGGTGGTGATCGATATTGTTGGTCCCAAGAACGGTACGGGCAAACTTCTGCAGCAGATAGTTCTCTTCATTGGTGGTGCGATTGGAGCCGATCACCCCGATCGCGCCTCCGCCGCGGCTCTCGCGAATTTCGCGCAGCCTGCCGCCGGCATGCTCAAGCGCCTGCTCCCAGCTTACTTCCGCAAGCTCGCCATTCGCGCCACGGAGCAGAGGCTTGGTGAGCCGGGCGGGGTGGTTTGCAAAGTCGAAGCCATAGCGCCCCTTGATGCAAAGAAAGTCGCCGTTGATGCCACTCTTGTCCCGGTTGTCGCCGCGCAGGATCTCCGATCCGCTGTTGACGCTGCGCACGCCGAGGGTGGTTTTGCAGCCATCGCCGCAGTGGGTGCAGACGGTCGAGACGTGATTCATCTCCCAAGGCCGCGTTTTGTAGCGATAGGCGCCGGAGGTGAGCGCGCCGACAGGGCAGACGTCGATGCACATGCCGCACTCCTCGCACTCCAGATGATCCTCTTTGTTGGGCACGATCACGCTCGAGACGCCGCGGTTTTCGACGCCGAGGGCCCAGACGTCCATGCCTTCGCCGCACATGCGAACGCAGCGATAGCAAAGGATGCAGCGCGGCCGATCGAAGAAAACCACGGGCGACCACTGCTGTTCCTCGCGATGCTGCTTGGCCTCGGTATAGAGCGACTCGCCCGCGCCATACTTGAAGGTCATGTCCTGCAGCTCGCACTCACCGCCAGCGTCGCACACGGGGCAATCGAGCGGATGATTGCCCAAAAGCAGCTCGATCGTGCCTTTGCGCGCCTGGACGATCTCGGGGCTTTCGATGGTCACGATCATGCCCGCGGCAACAGGCGTCGTGCAGGCGGTCTGCAGCTTCGGCACCTTGTCCAGCCGCACCAGGCACATGCGGCAGGCGGCTTGCAGCGAGAGTCCCGGATAGTAACAGAATTGCGGAATGGCGATGCCCGCGGCGCGGCAGGCCTCAATCAACAGAGTGCCCGCGGGCGCGGTAAGGGTGATGCCGTCGACGGTGAAGCTTACATCAGCCATAACGTCCTTAGGTGACTTGATTGACTCATGCGCCGGTCAATCAATCAATACTCCCAGCTCTACTCCGAGCTCTTGCCCTGCACGCGAAAAGGGACAGGGTTTTCCGTTGAGATGGTCTTCAAATTCGTTGCGGAATTTTTCGACGAAGGCGATCGTCGGCATGGCCGCCGCGTCGCCCAGGGGACAGAAGGTGCGGCCCAGCATGTTCTGGGCTAGATAGCGAATATTGTCGATGTCTTTCTCGACGCCGCCGCCGGCGTGGAGGCGAGTGAGCGTCTTCTTGAGCCAGTCTGTGCCTTCGCGGCAGGGGATGCACCATCCGCAGCTCTCATGCTGATAGAACTTCATGGTGCGCAAGGCGAATTCGACCATGCAAACCGTGTCGTCGAGCACGACGACTCCGCCTGAACCGAGCATGCTGCCGGCCTTGCTCACCTGATCGAAGTCCATGCCGATGTCGATCTCGCTCGGCAGCAGAGCGGGCGTCGAAGAGCCGCCTGGAACGACGGCCTTGAGCGACCTGCCGCCGCGGATGCCTCCGCCCACCTCATAGATCATCTTCTTAAGGTTGTAACCCATGGGCAGCTCGTAGACGCCGGGACGGGCAACGTCTCCGCTGAGGCAGAAGAGGCGGGTGCCGCCGTTGCGCTCCGAGCCGATCTTGGCATATTCGGCGGCGCCGATGCGGAAGACATGCGGCACGGTCGCCAAAGTCTCAGCGTTGTTGATGACGGTCGGGCCGCCATAGAGGCCAACTACCGCCGGAAACGGCGGCCGGATGCGCGGGATGCCGCGCTTGCCCTCAAGCGACTCCATAAGCGCCGATTCCTCGCCGACTTCGTAGGCCCCGGCGCCGGTATGCGAGACGATGTCGAAGTCGAGCGAGCTGCCGAAGATGCTCTGGCCGAGGAAGCCCAGTCGATAGGCGTCGGCGATGGCGCGCTCCATGATCGTGAGCAGGTAGCGATACTCGCCGCGCAGATAAATAAAGCCATTTTTCGCGCCAATGGCCAAGCCGGCGATGAGGACTCCCTCGATTACGGAATGGGGATCGTGTTCAAAAATCAAACGGTCTTTGCAGGTGCCGGGCTCGCTTTCGTCTCCGTTGACCAGAACGTACTTCGGCTTCGCGCTCTCCTTGGGCACAAAGGACCACTTCAAGCCTGTGGGGAAGCCTGCGCCGCCGCGGCCGCGCAGGTTGGAGGCCTTCATCTCGGCGATGATGCCGGCGGCGCCAAGCTCAATTGCCTTGCGCGCCGACTGGTAGCCGTCGAGCTCAAGATAAGTGTCGATCGAGGCTGCGCCTTTCCCAAAGCGAGAGGAGACCAACTTGACTTCATCGGGATGGGAGACGAGCTGTGCCATAACTTCTTCGCTTTCCTCGACGGCGGTACTTCCCTCGCTTGCCGCTTTCCTCTCTACTTCGCTCGATACATCTCGAGTATCTTGTCCATCCCCTCCGGGGTAAGGTTTTCGTGGAAGTCGTAATTGACCTGCACCGCCGGCGCCCAACTGCAGGCGCCGATGCACTCGACCTCTTCAAGCGAAAAGAGCCCATCGGGCGTGGTTTGCTTGTGGCCGATGCCCAGGCGGCGCTCGCAGTGGTTGAACAACTCATTGCCCCCGCGCAGCATGCAGCTGATGTTGGTGCAGACCTGGACATGGTATTTGCCGTGCGGCTTGGTGTGGAGCAGCGAGTAGTAACTGATGACGCTGCGTACCTCGTGATCGGTGATGCCGATGCGAGCGGCAATCTCGGCGATGACGGCGGGAGAAAGCGAGCCAACCTCGTCCTGAGCGTAGAGCAGCATGGGGATCAGCGCCGACCGCGGCACCGGATAGAGCGTCACCAGGCGATCGAAGCGCGCCCCGAGCTCAGGAGAAAAGATACTGTGGCTGACCGGGTTCACGGGATTCTCGTTCAACAAGCCTCCTGTGGAGGCTCGGAATCAGCGCCTGTGAGCTGTTCCACCCAATCGATTGCCGCCTCATCCAATTGCTTTTCGATCCCGGCGAAGCGCAACCTGCCGTCGGCGAGAATCTCGAAGCCACCCGGGACCTTTTTCGAGCCTGGCTGATGGCAGCTACCCTTCCCACTGCGGACGTCGAAGGCGAGTACGAGCGTGTGGCCTTTGTGCTCGAGCAAGGCTCTATGCGGCGCGGTTTCAATCACGAGGATTTCGCCATGGGAGAGGCTCGCGGCATACGCGTAGACACGGAGCATCGAGAGCAGCGAGTGCCAGACCTCCCGGCGGACGCGTGCGTCCTGATCGTCCTGATCGAACGGCGGAGGGATTGGGAGCTGTTCTCTAAGGGTCACGGTCACCGATCGATTTCTCCCAGCACGATGTCGATCGATCCAATGACGGCAACGACGTCGGCCAGGAGGCGGCCTACGCACATCGTTTCCAGAGCCTGGAGCGAGGCGAAGGTTGGGTTGCGCATATGCACGCGATAGGGTTTCGCGGTGCCGTCGCTGACGACGAAGTAGCCCATTTCGCCGCGCGGCGACTCAATCGCCTGGTAAACCTGGCCCGCGGGAACCGCGAAGCCCTCGGTCACGATCTTGAAATGATGGATCAGGGATTCCATCTGGGTCTTCATCTTTTCGCGATCGGGCAGCACGACCTTGGGCGCATCGGCGGTGATCGGGCCATCCGGCATCCCATCGAGCGCCTGCTGGCAAATCTTAACCGACTCGCGCATCTCCTCGAGACGCAACAAGTAACGGGCGAAGACATCGCCAACATCAGAGACCGGCACCTTAAATTGGAATTTCTCGTAACCGGAGTATGGCATATCGCGGCGAAGATCCCAATCGACTCCGCTCGCGCGAAGCGGCGGACCGGTTACACCGAGAGCGATGGCATCGGCGGCGCTCAGATAGCCTATGCCCTTGAGACGCCTCTGCCAGATGGGATTGCCGCTTAGCAGGTTTTCATATTCATCGATCTTTTCGGGGAGGATGCGGAGCAGGCCCTGCACCCGCTGGTAGAAGTCCAAGGGAGGCTCAAGGGCAAGTCCGCCGATACGAAAGTAGGAACCCATCATGCGCTGGCCGCTGACATGCTCGAAGATCTTGAGGATCTCTTCCCGCTCGCGGAAGGTGTAGAGGAATACGGTCAGAGCTCCGATGTCCATGGCATGGGTGCCCAGCCAGACCAGGTGAGACTGGATGCGCGTGAGCTCGTTCAACAGCACGCGGAGAAATTGAGCGCGAGGCGGCAGCTCTAGCTCGAGCAACTTCTCGACCGCAAGACAGTAACAGAGATTGTTCGACATCGGGCTGAGATAGTCGATACGGTCGGTGAGGGGCACGACCTGCTGATAGAACTTGGCCTCGCAAGTCTTCTCGATGCCAGTGTGCAGAAAGCCGATATCGGGCACCAGGCGCAGCACGGTTTCACCGTCGATTTCGAGCACCAAGCGCAGAACACCGTGGGTCGAGGGATGCTGCGGACCCATATTGAGGATCACGGTGTGATCTTTGGAACCCTCCTCCGGCCGGGGTTCCAAGAGTTGCGCGATGGTGAAATCGGCAGCGTCGGGCATCAGCGGTATCCCTCGACCGGATAATCCTTGCGAAGAGGATGGCCTTGCCATTCATCGGGCATCATGATACGGCGGAGATTGGGATGGCCGGCAAAGCTGACACCGAAGAGATCGAAGATTTCGCGTTCGTAGAAGTTCGCCGAGGGCCACACCGGCGTGATGCTGGCGATTTCCGGGTCGAGCGACCCGGCCAATGCGCAGAGCCGGATGCGTTGCTTCAGGCTGTGCGAAAGAATGTGGTAGGTCACCTGAAATCGGGGTTCGTTCGGATACCAATCGACGCAGGTGACATCTTCGAGAAAGTTATATCCGGCACACTGAACGATTTTTGCGGCTTCGCGGATCGAATCGCGCGCAATCCAAAGCGTGAGCTCGCCAAATGCGAATCGGGCATCGGCGATGACTCCGGGCTGCGCGTTAAGCAGGGCGGCGACGGCGGCGTTCTTCGCGTGGGCTTCTAGAACTGGTTGCATAGAACAGCGTCTCTCCGGTGAGCGGGGTCCATCTGATAAGGGTGTCCTTCTCTGTAATGAACTCTAGAGACATTTTAAATTAACATTCATAAGTTAAGGTTCAGAGGAGAGCAGGTTGTATCGCGAACGCAGCGAGAGCTTGCCTCGTTCGGTCTTTGAGAGAGGAGAGATCCGCTGCCTCTGTCACGGCTTATCGATCGACATTGCCGGAGACCCAATCGAGGATTCCCTTTTTCCAGATGTAGAAGAAGCCAACCAGCATGAAGCCAAGGTAGATGACCATCTCCCAAAAGCCGAAAAAGCGCGATCCGCCGGTGATCTTGGGGAGATCGCGGTAGACCACCGCCCAGGGAAGCATGAAAACAGCCTCTACATCGAAGAGGATGAAAAGCATGGCGACCATGTAGAAGCGGACGGAAAAGCGTCCGCGGGCATCGCCTTCCGCCTGGATGCCGCACTCATAGGCGGCCAGCTTGACCGCACCCCCGCGGCGCTGCCCGATGAATCGCGAAGCAAGCGCGATTCCCGACGCCAGCCCGATGGCGACGATGAGTTCGAGCAGCAACGGAAGATAGTTCCAGAAATACTCAGGCGTGTGCATGCGAACTCACAAGGAGCAGGGCTTGTTCGAGCGTGTTTCATATACAGGCTAGCGGATCCCGGACGCCGGACGAGCCCCGCATCGGTAGCGGGTCTCGTTCGTGGCATGGGAAAGCTCGAGAGATTTATGAAACACGCTCTATGAATTTATGCGCCAGTGCTGATTCGACTGTAAGTTTTCGCCCTTCGAGAGTCAAGCTACGGCGGCTTGGGGGTAGTGTCTCAGTTTGAAATTCGGATTAGCGATAGGGTTCGTCAGTCAGGTTATAGCGACCGTGGAGTCCTGCAAGCATAAAGAAGGCCGCACCTAGTCCAGTTGGCAACCTAACTCCCATGCGGGCCTTCATATGCCCTTCCACGAAAAAAGCCGCCATAAGCAGCAGTGAGAAAACGTAATACAGAACGATGCGTAACCTTTGAGGGCCAAGAGCTTTCATCTCATCTCCTTCTCAGCTTGCCAGCGCCGCAATCTCTTCGTAGCTCCAAACGTGATCAGAGAGTCCAGCGGCCATCGCCGGAGTAATCCTGAGCGTCTTGTGAATGCGGGCAAAGTTGTAGTGGAGGAAGTGTAGCGCGACCGCCGCTGCGTGGTTCTCCACCCGGCTTGGGGTAGTGGGCCAGTTTGAAATCTAGGCAGAAATAGCCGGGCGCGCCATGATTGTTACATCGAGCGCTTTGGCTCTGTACTCCGCCAAGCGGCGAGCGGGGAAGGCAGGTGCAAGAATGGGTGCTATTTCCGAAAATCCCATCTGACTGTAGAACTCGATTAAATGAACGTACGGGACGCAGTAGCATTCGCGTTTACCAAGCCATTCCGCTACAACACGCAGGATTTGGCTTCCGATTCCGCGCCTGCGCCACTCCTCGGCTACCCGCATCCCTCGCAAAACGAGCGTTCCCTCTTCTGGCACAACTCTCACGATACCGATCAACTCGCCTGCAAATTCAGCCAGCCATACTTTATCGTCAGGTCCGATCCCTACCTGGTAATTCCAGGCCTGATAGGCCGTGAGCGCCTTGGGAAGATCGGCGGGTTGAGCGATCCTGACGTTGGTATTCATAACGTAATCTGTCAGTTGGAAATCTAGCAGATCTCTTCGCCGGTCGGGCCGCAGTCTATACAAAATGACACTTCAGTCTGACCCACTACCCAGCCTAGAAGATTCGTCGCGCAATGGGACGACGGAATGGGACGAAATGAGTCGTTCGGGAGAGAATAAGGCATGAACGCGAGAGCACCTGGACTTGAAGCTGCGGCGCGGTTTTTGATTCAGCAGGACTGGCCTGCGTACACCGCCGAGCAGCATGCGACCTGGGCGGAGCTGGTGAAGCGACGCATGCCCCAGCTCGCCACCTATGCATGCGCGGAGTACCTCCAAGGATTTGCGCAGATCGGTCTCGAAGCGGACGCGATACCCAACCTCGATGAGGTGAACCGGCGGTTGGAGCCGCGGACCCGGTGGGCGGCCACGCCGGTGAGCGGCTTTCTTCCCGCGGACGCCTTCTTTGCAATGCTGGCCGCCCGGAAGTTTCCCACCACCACATGGCTGCGGGGCCGCGAGAGCCTGAATTACACGCCCGAACCGGACATCTTCCACGATGTCTTCGGTCACGTGCCCATGCACGCGCACCCGGTTTTCGCCGATTTCCTCGAGCACTACGGGCGGGTTTGCGCGGAGTTGACCGATGGGGCGGCTCTCGAGCGCATGGGACGGCTCTTTTGGTTCACGGTGGAGTTTGGGGTCATCCGTCAGAAGGGGGAGATCCGGCTCTACGGGAGCGGGTTGATCTCATCTCAGGGTGAATCGGACTATGTGGTCCACGGCGGACCGGAGATCCGCGACTTTAACGTGGACCGAGTGCTCAATCAGGAGTTCTCTACCTCCGCGATGCAACCCGTCCTCTATGCCGTCGAGTCCTTTGAGGAAGTCTATGAGGCCGCGCGCGAAGCCGAGCGACGGCTGTAGAACGGATTCCACTGCAACGCGGTGAGTAACAAACGGCGGCCATCGCGGTAATTTCATCTCCCGGGCACGAAGAATGGTGCACAATTTATTCAGCAGGCTGTCTGCCCCATGAGTCCATAACAGCCTCCAGGAGATTATTGGTTGCCTCGCATTCATTTCCAGCTGCAGTTGGCGTCACTCAAAGACAATCTATTGGCTATGGCGGCGCTTGCGCAGCAGTCGGTCGAGGCATCGGTGGATGCCTATCTGCTGCGTGATGCACGCCTATGCCAATACGTCCAGGAGAACGAGACCGCCATCAACTCGGCGCAAAGGCACGTGGACGAGATGGCGTATGAGCTGCTGGCGAAAGAGCAGCCCATGGCGATCGATTTGCGCTTTATCGTGGCGGTCATCAAGATCAATGGCGATCTCGAGAGGATTGGCGACCTATCGATGAGTATCGCTACTCGCACCAAGCAGCTGCTCGACCAACCGGCGGTCGATCTTCAGGTGGACATCGCCGGGATGGCGGAGTACGCCTCGCGCATGATCCGTTCCGCGATCCAGGCGTTGCTCGACGCCGATCCGCAGACGGCGGACTCGGTGCTGGTGGTGGATGACCAGATCGATCAAATGACGCAAATTGCCCAGGATGAGCTGACGCGCGTGATGCAGGAGCATTCCGAGAACAGCAAGCAGGCGCTGAATGCGTTCGTGATCGCATATAACCTCAAGAGAATCGCCGCCCATGCGACGAGCATCGCGACGGATGTCATTTTTTGGATTCGCGGCGCCGATGTGCGCCACCAGTTGAACACGGCGGCCGACTGAGAACCAGAGGCTCTTAGCCTGAAACCGTTGCATGCCTCGGTTGATAAAGCCGGAGCTCTCCTCCGCCGGGAAGCCGAATCTTCGTGATCGAACCCCATGGCGCTTGCTCCGCTTCGGAGCACTGAACGCCCTTCTCTGCGAGGTAAGCCATTTCGGCTTTGAGATCATCGCACATGAGAAAGAGTTCGTGGACTCCGTTCTCATCGGAGGGGTGGACCGCGGCTTCCGCCGGCGGCAAGGCAAAGATCAGCCAGCCATGCCCCGCATCCACGGATTTGAGACCGAGGGCGTCGCGGAAGAATGCCCGGTCCGCCTCGGCGTTTTTACTGTAGACAACGATGTGAGCTCCAGAGATCATTTGCTCGCTCCTAAGAGATGCTTGGAAAGCCCGCAGCGGTCGCCTGCTAAACTGTCCTCGGACAAGAAATGGCAGTTCCGTTTGGACTAGTATGGACCGTCCCTGTCGAAGGCTGAACTGGCAAGTTTTGGCAGCGTTCGGGCTGGCATTGTGTCTGGTCGCGCTATTGCTTCATCCCGCGGCTGCGCAGAACACTCAAATAGCGGCCTTCGTTCTCCTGCCAGTCCTTCTTTTCGGCCTGGTACTGGTACCGCGTTCCCTCTGGCCGTCAACTGCTCTGGACCAACGATTCGCCGCTCCCGTCCTCTGCCGTTCAGATCTATTCCAACGCCCTCCTCCCTCTTCCAAGAATTAGTCCTCGCAGAGATTCTCAGGCGCACTGTAGCCCCTAGAGGCCGCAAGTGCGCTTTCTCTCCTCGCCTACTTCTCGGAGGGACGGATGGTTCTTGCATGGCTGGTCAATATACTCTTTGCTCTGCTCGTAATATCGGCAGCAGCGTATATGCTGTGCCATCGGCGACGCGGCCGTAAGGCGCGGGAAGCGACACGCGAGTTGGTCATCTCCCCAATGTCGGGGCTCGTCATTGGTGCAATGTTGCTCGGCCTCCAGTCGATCGTGCAGCCTCAAGTACGGCACATGGTCGCAGAGGAACAGAAGGAGGAGGCTTTCGAAGATGAGAATGGCCACGAGCCGCCCGGCGGCATGCTCTTACATCTCCAACTACGGCAGATTCAGAAGGGAGAAGCTCCCGGCGGCCTGACGGTCCATATAGACCGATAGTTGTGGCAGCATTTTCAGCTGCCACAACTGACACTACCAAATGGTAGGATCGTGGGTCAGTGTGAATTTCCACCGAACTTCGGTCGTCGAACAGCTTGAATTTCGACCAGGCTCCAGGGAAGGGCGGTAGACTGACGGCATGGGAAACAAGAACACAGGAAAGCGCGAAGAGAAGAAGAAGCCCAAACCCAAACCGACGGTTGCGCCGGGGCGTAAGCGCGAGGACTTCAGTCAAACTGTGGTGAGGACCGTCCGGGAATCGACCGAGGACAAATGACAAGATTCTTGAGGAAAGCCGACATGAACGAAGCTAGAGCAAGAAGATGGGCCCCGAGCAAGGCTTGGCCCATGATTCTGATTTCCGTATTGGTGGGCTCCCAGGCAGCGGTCAGCTGCGCTTTCGCCCAGAGCGGCGAAGGTTCGATCCCCCCGACGCAGCCCACCCGGGACCGCCATGCGATGGTCGTCACGATTCATCATGACGCCAGCGACGTGGGCGTGAAGATTCTGAAAGAGGGAGGCAACGCGGTCGATGCAGCGGTCGGGGTCGGCTTTGCCTTAGCCGTGGTCCATCCCAGCGACGGGAACATTGGCGGCGGCGGATTCATGCTGGTGCGCCTGGCCAACGGAAAGACAGACTTTGTCGATTTCCGTGAGAAGGCGCCGTTGGCGGCAACAAAGAACATGTATCTCGACGAGCATGGAAACATCATCCCCCGCGCCTCGACCGTCGGTTATGCCGCGATCGGCGTGCCGGGTACCGTGGCCGGCCTGGTCGATGCCGAGCAGAAGTTCGGCAAGCTGACCCTGAAGCAGGTGATGGCTCCGGCTATCGAATTGGCGGACAAAGGATATGTCCTCAGCGCTTCCGCGGCGAAGTCGCTCCAATCTTCCAAGCTTGCCCAATTTCCTGAGTCCAAGCGCATTTTTCAACGTGACGGGAACTATTACCAGGCCGGCGACATTTTCAAGCAGCCGGATCTGGCGCACACGCTCCAGCGGATCGCGGACGATCCCGGCGATTTTTATCATGGACAAATTGCCCGGACACTGGCGGCGGATATGAAGAAGCATGGCGGCCTGATCACCGAAAAAGATATGGCTGAGTATAAGGCGGTCGACCGGAAGCCGCTGACCGGCACCTATCATCAGTACCAGATCATTACTGCCCCGCCACCGTCATCGGGGGGCATCATCCTGCTCGAAACGCTCAACATCCTCGAAGGCTACAACCTGACCAAGATGGGGAACGAGACGCCGGAGGAGATGCACTATATTATCGAGGCTTACCGCCGCGCATTCAAGGATCGCACGGATTTTCTAGGCGATCCGGATTTCGTCAAGCTTCCGGTCGCGGCGCTTATCAGCAAGCCGTATGCCGCGGCCTGGCGGGCAACCATTCAACCGACGGCGGCCTCTCCATCGGCTTCGCTGGTGCGTCCGGCTGGATTTCTGCCGCCCACGCCGACCTATGCCCCGACCCCTCCCGAGTCGAACCAAACCACTCACTACTCCGTGATGGACGAGGCTGGGAACGCGGTTTCCGTGACCTATACGATCAACACCGGCTACGGCTCGGGAGTGACAGCGGAAGGACTGGGCTTTCTCTTGAACGATGAAATGGACGACTTCTCGTCGAAGTCGGGATCGCCGAATGCCTACGGACTGATCCAGGGCCCGGGCAACGACGTCGCGCCGGGCAGACGCCCGGTCTCGAGCATGTCGCCTACGATCGTTCTCGAAAACAACAAGGTGCGGCTGGTGCTCGGCTCGCCGGGCGGCTCGACCATCCCGACAACGGTGGCCAATATTCTTCTCGCTGCGCTTGACCAGGGCATGAATATCCAGGACGCGGTGGACACCCCACGATTCCACGAACAGTATTTGCCGGATACGGTGCAAATTGAGCCGGGAGTCGAGAGCTCCACCATCTCCGCATTGCAGGGGATGGGATACGAGATCAAAAGCGGCCGTCGTTGGGGGGGTGGCCAGTCCATCGCCGTGGACCCCAAAAGCGGCGAGCTTCTCGGCGGTGAAGACCCGCGGGAGACCGACGGCAAGGCTGCCGGATATTGACACGGGCCGGTAGGGAGACTACCGTAAGGGGATGATTTGGCGTCGGCTTGCTTGCGTCTGTTGTTGTTCGTGCCCCAACACGACGCACGGGTAAGTCGTAGAACACCACGTCATTCGAGATCGATCCGCGGAAGCCCGAGCGTCTCTCACACAGCGCTCGGGCTTTCTGCTTTCAGGCGAAGATTGCATACCAACCCGCCATTTGGGCGGCCAAAAGGGAGTTTCCTCTCAAGATGAAGGCGAGCAATCCACATTGGAAGGCGCAGTTGGGCGATCGCATTCCGGAAGTCTTAGGTGCTGAACTCGACCAGTTTGAACACGAGATCGCGCTCAAGCTGCAAGGCAAGATCGAAGATCGCGTCTTCGCCGAGACCAGGTTGCGCCGGGGCGCATACGGCCAGCGGTATGACAATGGTCAGCGGTACGACGGCCATGAGACGCGCATCCTGCAATATCCCTCCGCGAACACCAAGGGGCCGAACACGCTATGGGATGCGCCCGGCATGCAGCGGATCAAAATTCCATTCGGCGGCCTGAATGCCGCTCAACTGGAAATGCTGGCCGATCTTTGCGAAGAATACTCGGACGGCATCGCCCACATCACTACGCGCCAGGATGTTCAGCTTCACTTCATTCACATAGAGGACACGCCGGCGTTGATGCGGCGGTTGGCCTCGGTAGGGATCACAACCCGTGAAGCCTGCGGCAATTCCGTGCG
Source organism: uncultured Acidobacteriaceae bacterium (assembly GCA_963746665.1). Lineage (GTDB taxonomy): Bacteria > Acidobacteriota > Terriglobia > Terriglobales > Acidobacteriaceae > PALSA-350. The sequence continues at coordinate 48,544 of CAVVBW010000007.1, forward strand.
CAACGTAACCGCGTGCCCCATCGCGGGTGTCTGCCGGGAACAGACCTTCGACGTCACGCCGTATGCCAAGGCGATTGCTTATTTTCTGCTGGGCCATCCGGATGTTCAAGCGTTTGGCAGGAAGTTCAAGATCGCTCTGTCAGGCTGCCGGGACAATGCCTGCGCGCTGGTGCATCTGCACGATTTTGGCGGGATTGCGGTGACCCGCGAAGAAAACGGCAGGACCCGGCGGGGATTCGAACTGTGGGTGGGCGGAGGTCTTGGTCCCGTTCCGCAGCAAGCCAGACTGTACGACGAATTCGTTCCGGAAGAGGAGCTTCTGCCGATCGCGCAAGCAATTAGCCGCGTCTTCGCCCGGCTTGGGGAAAAGAAGAACCGGAATACCGCGCGCATCAAATTTCTGGTGAGCAAGCTGGGTATCGAGGAGTTCAAGAGGCTGGTGGTGGCCGAGCGGGAAATCCTCCCCTACGATTCACGTTGGACCGATTACCTGAAAGACATCCCCGGTTACGCCGAGGAGCCGCTCAAGCCGCCCTCGCTGCTCCAGATTGCCGCGGTCCGCCCGGAAGGTTTCGAGGCGTGGTATGCCACCAATATTTACCGGCAGCGCCAGCAAGGCTATGCCACGGCAGCAATCGCTTTGCCGCTCGGGGACATTACCGCTTCTCAACTGCGATTGGTGGCGGATGTCTCGCGCAAATATATGAAGGAGACGGTCCGCAGCACGGTGGAACAGAACCTGGTGTTGCGCTGGGTAAGCGAGTCCGACCTGCCGGAGCTCTACACCGAATTGAAGCGAGTGGGCCTGGCCGCCCCGATCGCGGGAACCATTGTCGACGTCTCCTCCTGCCCGGGCACGGATACCTGCAAGCTCGGCATCTCCTCCTCCCGCGGGCTCGCGGCAGAGTTGCGCATGCGGTTAGCCGCAAAAAATGCGCAGCTGGATGAGGCGATCGGCGGACTCCGCATCAAGGTCAGCGGCTGCTTCAATTCGTGTGGCCAGCATCATGTCGCCGACCTGGGCTTTTACGGCGTCAGCCGCAACAAAAACGGCTACACGGTGCCGCATTTTCAGGTTCTGCTGGGCGGAGAGTGGGAGCACAACGCGGGCGCCTACGGTCTCGCGATTGGCGCCGTGCCGGCAAAACGAATCCCCGAAACGGTAGAGCGCATCACCGGCCGGTATCGGTCGGAACGTCTCCAAGGTGAGACGTTTCAGTCGTATGTCAAGCGCATCGGCAAGGCCGAGTGCAAGAAGATGCTGGAGGAGTTCACCGACGTTCCGGCGCACGAGCAGGACCCGTCGTTCTACAGCGATTGGGGTGACCCGCGGGAATACAACGTCGGCGACATAGGAGTCGGTGAGTGCGCCGGCGAAGTGATTGCTCCGATCGACTTTGAGCTCGTTGGCGGCGGAGCGCGAAGTCTTCGAGGCACAATTGCAGCTCGATGCCGGAGGCATTCAAGCGGCAGCGCGCATGGCTTACAAATCGATGTTGCACGCCGCGCAGGCGCTGCTGAGATACAAGCACCTGCCGGTGTCCGACGATCCGGGAAAGATCGTCGACGAGTTCCGCAGGCAGTTTTACGACACGGAGATATTCTTCGATCCCTTTGTCCGCGGCAAATTCGCGCAAGATTTCTTCCGGGCGCACGAGCAAGCGGACGCCCCACGCACAAGCGATACGGCTCACCAGCTCATCGAAGAGGCCCAATTATTTATTGAGGCATGTTACAGCTGCTATGCCCGGATGGCGTCGGCCCCGGCAGAGCTGACAGTAAAGGCCGGTGTGTGATCAACCCAGACCAATTCCAGCACGTCAATCTGAAGATCTTCATCCGCGATACCGGTGCGGTTGACATGATGGAAGCGATACCTGTCTTCCATCGGTGGATTCGGGACAACGTTTGTCCAGAGATGCTGATCGATGTCGCCGACTACCAGTTGGTATTCGCCGGACCGGGCGTTTTGTTGATTGGTCATGAGGCAAACTACAGCTTCGATAACCGGGAGAACCGCCTGGGACTGTTGTACAACCGCAAGGCTCCCTTGGACGGTACCTTTCAATCGAGACTCGCACAAGCGCACCGCGCCGCTTTGGAAGCGTGCGATCGACTTGAACAGGAAGATGCGTTTCGCGGGAAGCTGAAGTTCGACCGGAACGACATGGAAGTATTCATCAATGACCGCCTGCTTGCCCCGAATACCGACGAAACCTGGCAAGTGGCGAAGCCGGAACTCGATAAATCATTTCCTGGCTTCACCATTGAGCGGCGGGGAGAACCGCGGGACCTCTTCCGGGTCACCGTGACAAAACCGGCAGCGTAATTGCGGCCGAGCGAGTTCAACCGGCCGCCGGGGAAGTGCTGGCGGGCACACCCTTCGAGAGTGACGGCGGAGATTCGAGTGAAGCTCTTTCCTTTGTTTCTTAAGCTCGACCAGAGACAGTGCCTCGTTGTCGGCGCGGGGATGGTCGGTCTCGAAAAGATTGAAGGGCTGCTGCGCTCGGGCGCCCGCATACGCGTCGTATCCCCTGAAGCCGTCCCGGGAGTCAAGCTGCTGAGCGATGCAGGGAAGGTCGAGTGGCTCGCCCGGCGTTTTCAACCCGAAGATCTGGCAGGGTGTCACGTCGTCATTGCGGCCACTTCCGACCGGGCGGTAAACCGCGCCGTCTTTGAAGAAGCGTCGCGCCGCTCCATCTTGTGCAATACGGTCGATGACCCGCCTCTCTGCGATTTCTTCTTCGCTTCGGTTGTCGAGCGGGGGGACCTGCAAGTGGCAATTTCGACCGCCGGCAAAAGCCCGGCTCTCGCCCAGAGACTCAGACAGGAGATCGATCGCGAGCTGCTCCCGGATTTGGGACGGTGGTTGGAGGATCTTGGAGAATTGCGCCGGGAAGCGCTCGAGCGGATGCCCGCCGGCGAGCTGCGCCGAGGCCTGCTGCATGAGTTGGCGCGCCGCGAAGTATGCCGCGCCGAAGCTTGCCCCGCGCGGCAGGATCTTCATGCCGCCGCCGCAAGGATGGAGTCCGGGGGCGGCGAGCGCAACGGAGGCAAGTTGGAGGATGTGCCGAAGTGACCGCTTCCAACACAGGTAAGGCGGGGATAGGTAAGACCGGGACAGGTACGACAGGCCGGGTGTACCTCGTTGGCGCCGGACCGGGCGATCCCGACTTGCTGACGCAGAAGGCTGTCCGGCTTCTCGCTCAGGCGGACGTCGTGCTGCATGACGATCTGGTTCCACCGGCCATCGTCGGACTCGCCGGACGGCAGGCGCTGGTGGTGAACGTGGGAAAGCGCTGCGGCAGCAAAAAGATTACCCAGGCGGCCATCCACGAGTGGATGATTTCGTCCGCCCTGCTGGGACTCTCCGTGGTTCGCCTCAAATCCGGGGACCCGATGATCTTTGGCCGTGCCGGCGAGGAGATGGATGCGCTGCGCGAGGCCCAAGTGCCCTTTGAAGCGGTGCCCGGGGTGACGGCGGCGTCGGCGGCGTCGGCCTTGCTCGAAGTCTCGCTGACGGATCGCCGCTTCGCCTCGAAGCTGATTGTGCTCAGTGGGCATCACGCCGCCGGCGAGCGGCCGGAGCGATGGATCGATGACGCGGCGTTGCCCGAGGATGCCACCGCCGTGATCTATATGCCAGGAAGGAATCTCGCCGAAACAGCCGCTTTGCTGCTCGGGAGCGGCGTCTCGCCGACGATGCCGTGCGTCGTCGTCAGCGGCGCGTCGCAGCCGGAGGCCGGCTATCAGGCGGCGAGACTCAGTGAGCTCGCCGGGGTGGCAACGGACTCCGCTCCCCGGGTGCTGCTGGTGGGAAGAACCTTTGAAGCGGTGCTCGTCCGGCGAGAATCGCCGGAAGAAGAGCCGGAAGCGAGCTCTTTGCCTGCAATCGAGTTTCCCTCGCCCGTTCAGCCGGGTTGATTGTCATCTCCCAGAGACAATTCGCGGGTAAGAATCCCGTATGCTGGGACAGCGGCCCGACCGCTCTAAACCTCTAAGAAACCGGAAACGCATGCAAATCGTTGCAACCGCCACGGCCTACCCGCCCTATTACTTTTCTCAGCAAGAGGTGCTCGAAGCGCTTAAGACGTATTGGGAAGAGGACTTGGAAAATGTGGCAGTGCTCGAGCGGCTGCACTCCCGGACCGGCGTGGGGGGGCGATATTTCTCCCGTCCGCTCGAGGAGTATAAAGCCCTCGATACCTGGGGAAAATCCAACGACGTCTGGATCGAAACGGCGGAGCGGTTGGGCGAGCAGGCAATCGCATCCGTGATCAGCAAGGCAGGCATCGGCCGGGAGCAGATTCAATCGCTGTTTTTTGTTTCCGTGACCGGAGTCTCCAGCCCCTCGATCGATGCGCGTCTGGTGAACCGGATGCAGCTCTCGCCCGGGATCAAGAGAAACCCCATATTTGGACTGGGATGCGTGGCGGGCGCAGCGGGCCTGGCGCGGGCAGCCGATTATGTGCTTGCCTATCCGGACCAGATCGCGGTGCTCTTGTCCGTCGAGCTCTGTTCGCTTACCTGGCAGCGAGGAGACTTGACGCTCGCGAATCTGATCGCGTCCGGTCTCTTCGGCGATGGCGCGGCAGCTGTGCTGGTGGCTGGCGATCGAGTGGATTTGCCCGGGCCACGAGTGCTCGGTAGCGCATGTTCCTTTTACCCCAACACCGAGGATGTCATGGGGTGGAAAGTCTCCGAAAAGGGCTTCGAGCTGGTTCTTTCGCCGGATGTGCCCAAGGTGATCAGGGAGAACCTGGGGCGGGATGTGGATGCCTTTCTCGCCCGGCACGGAATGACGCGCAACGAAATAGGCTCGTGGATCATGCATACGGGCGGCCCCAAGGTGCTGGACGCCACCGGCGAAGCATTGGGTCTCGAGAACGGCGAGCTAAAGATCTCAAGAGAGATTCTCGAGCGGGTGGGGAACCTCTCGTCGGCATCGGTGCTGGTGGTGCTCGATGAAGTGATGACGAACCGAAGGCCCGCGCCGGGAACCCGCAGCATTCTTGCGGCAATGGGGCCGGGATTCTGTGCAGAGATGCTGTTGCTCGAGTGGTAAGCAGATGCGGGCAAGCTCAGTTGTATACTTCATGAGCTAAATCATTCCAAATACTTCCGTATCTGTGAGGCCCCGTGATTGGCGAATCTCTTGCACTGACCAAGAACCATGCAACCATCCTCCTTTTGTGTTCCGACGCGATTCTCTGCGAGGTTCTCAGGGAGGTACTTGAAGCGAAAGGCTATGTAGTGCTGCCCGCAGGCAACCTTTCGGGGGCGGTGGACTGGTTGGGCCGGTCCACGCCGGATCTATTGATCGTGCGCCCATATCTCAGGAGCATGGCTGGACATGACGCGGCTCTCTACCTGCGCACGAAGCGTCGTGGACTGCCTGTCTTGCTACTGGATGGTTTTCTCGACGATGACCGGCTGCAGTACCGGGAGGCCCTTCATACCATCGAGGTTTTTCCCAAGCCGTTTACCGCGGCCGAGTTCACCCAGAGGGTGGCGGAGCTTTTGGCGTCGCATTCCTCTGGCAGCGATGAGAGCGAGGCAGCGCCCGGAGTTCATAACAGGCACTAGCAGGCTGGGGATGTCAGGGCTAAAGCCCTGACCTGCCACCCTGACCTGCCAGCCCTGACCTACCCAGCCCTGACCTACCAGCCCTGACCTACAGCCCCTCTGGCCCACTTCACCCCGGCACGCAAAGTTCGCATGCTGGGGGCCGGGAGAGGGGCGGCTCGATCAGCCTGTATCGAGTGGTCTATTTGGTCTAGTGGATTTTGACGAAGATGATGACCAGGGTATAAAGCGAGAGCGATTCTATAAACGCGAGGCCCAGCACCAGTAGCATCAGAATGCCGGCTCTTGCTCCCGGATTGCGCGCCAGCGCCTCGGTCGCGGACGCTGTCGCGCGGCCTTGGCCGACGCCGCACAGCCCAGAGGCAATCCCCATGCCCAGACCTGCTCCGATTGCGGTGAGTCCGGCGCCAATGCTGACCTCCCCGGTGGCTTGAGCAAATGCTGGAACCGCCAAAAACAAGGCGGAGAGCGTCATGAACAGATATTGCAGCTTACGCATTACTTCCTCCTGGCTTCCATATTGAATTACCGCCAGTGGGTGGTTGAGGCTCACCGTGCTGGCCCCCTCACGCTCGCGGCGCCCGGCGCGGAGTGGAAGCGCCTCTCCGGACAGGAAACTTGTCAAGCACACCAGTCAATAGCAGCCCCTAGTGCTGGTGTCCGGCTGCCTCCGCGAGGTAAATCATCGCCAGCAGCATGAAAATGTAGGCCTGAAGGAGCGCAACGCCGACGTGCAGCCCCAGAAATGCCACGGGAAGGATGGCGGGGATGAGCGAGAAGGCGACCAGCGTGACCATCTCGCCGGCAAACATGTTGGCGTAAAGACGCGCGGTGAGCGAGAGAACGCGGGCCATGTGCGAGATGATCTCGATCGGCACCATCAACCACGCGATCCACCAGATGGGACCCATGAAGTGCTTGGCGTGACCCAGCACGCCTTGCTCGCGAATGCCCTGGTAGTGGTAGTACACAAAAGTCAGCAGCGCGAGCCCGAGTGGAACCGTTGCCTTGGCCGTTGGCGTCACCAAGCCGGGGATCAGGCCGATCGTGTTGCACAGCAGAATAAAGACCAGTATGCAGGTGACAAAGACAACGTAGCGCTGGCTGCCATGTCCAATGACGGAATCCGCCTGGTCGGAAACAAAGCCGTGAATCATCTCCGCGACTTGTTGAATCGACCCGGGCTTCTCTACGTTGAGAGACGCGCGCACCAGAATGAAGAAGAGCAGCAGCAGCAGAAAGACCGCGATCTCCATCGAGAAGGCATTGGTGATCGGATGCAGCGGGTCGTAGGGCTCAATGTGCACGGCACGCATGATACCGGTGACAAAGGGTCCGAAGAGACGGTTGAGAAGAGCGGCAAAGGCGATTTGAGTTTCCATGCGATCCTACCGGTTCCAAAACTTTCCTTGACGCACACCCCGAGCGCGCCCGGGGCGGAAGCAGACGATGCAACCGGGCGATTCAAGCGGGCACTCGAGCAGGCGTTCAAACAGACGCTGAAGCAGGCGTTTAAGCAGACCAGGAACGAAAGAGGCGAAGTGCTTCGATCAGCAGCACCAGTATTGCGAGTGCCAGTCCCGCGACGAGAGCGAAGACCTTCCCATCCAAGACTTTAAGGCTAACATAAAGGAGTCCGGCGGCAAGAATCAAGCGGAGAAAGAACCAGAAGAGCACGCGCCACATCGGACGGGCGTTAGGCTTCGCACCCCCCCCGGTGTCATTCCCCTTGGTATCTCCCCATCCCCCTCGCTGTCATTTCCCCCAGTATCAAGGCGAAGCAGGATGGCCGACATAAGCTGCCGCCACTCCAGAATGCCCGTCGCCGAGATCAGCGCTCCGACTAGAAAAAGCAGCAGAGATTGCCAGCCCCAAGCCATCCAAACAATCGGCGATCCGATCAACGCCGCAATGCCCGTATTGCGCATCGACCGGTTGAGCACGGCCCGCAGATCCTGACCGGTAAATTCCATCTCTTTCACCACAGAACCTACCTTATTAAAACCGGCCTTATTAGAACCTGCCTTATTCCCTGTTCAGCCGTGAGACTACGCGGAAAACCTGGACAAAGCCCGCGACCGCACCCAGGATCAGGCCGGGGAGATAGATCCATTGCTGATGAAGCCAGTGGTCCAGACCGAATCCAATGGCCCATCCGATGAAAGTTGCGGCCGGCAGGAGCAGCGTCAGCTGGATCAGGCTCTCGATGCGCACCAGTACGCTCAAGGCTCCGCCTTTCCCGGAGGATGGAGCAGGCGAAGAAGGCTTCGACGGTGGAGGCGTGTACCCGCCCCCTGGCTGCGCGCCGCCTTGTCCGGATGTGCTCATGGCAATGATTGGGGAGTTCGCCCTGGTTGTTATACACCACGGCAATCGCCCGACCGCGCCGCGGGTATACTGACTTTTCCGTCCAGGTCCGTCCAGGTCCGTCCAGATCCGTCCAGATCCGTCCAGGGGGAAAGGAACCCGAGTGCTTGAGTCAGAATTTGAGCGCAATCTCTTCGCGCTTCGCCAAGAGAAGCTGAAGCAGATTGCCCTGCTCGGCCAAGAACCCTATCCGAATCAATTCCTGTCCTCGCATACCATCCCCGAGCTGCGCCGTGCCTTCGACTCGTCGAGCGCCGAAGAACTGGACGCGAACCGGGTCGCCATCCGGGCCGCAGGCCGCCTCATGGCTTTGCGGCCTCAGGGCAAGGCCGGTTTCGCCCACCTGCAGCAAGGTGGAGAGCGCCTGCAGCTCTACATTCGCCGCGACGCTGTCGGCGAGCAGGGATTTGAGCTCTTCAAGCTGCTCGATCTGGGCGATCACATCGGCGTCTCCGGCTATCTTTTCCGCACACGCACCGGCGAATTGAGCATCCACGTCGATCGCATCACCTTTCTCGCGAAGGCGATGCTGGCCTTACCCGAGAAATACCATGGCCTCTCCGACGTAGAGCTGCGCTACCGCCAACGCTATGTCGATCTCTTCATGAACACCGAGGTTCGCGATGTCTTCGTCAAGCGCGCGCAGGTTCTGAAGGCGGTGCGCGGCTATTTCGATCAGCGCGGCTACCTCGAGGTGGAAACCCCGATGATGCAGCCGATCGCCGGCGGTGCGGCTGCCAAACCCTTCCGTACCCATCACAACGCGCTCGACATGACGCTCTACCTGCGCATCGCCCCCGAACTCTACCTCAAGCGCCTGGTCGTCGGAGGCCTGGATCGGGTTTACGAGATCAACCGCAACTTCCGCAATGAGGGCATCTCGACCCAGCACAATCCCGAGTTCACCATGCTCGAGTTCTATCAGGCCTATGCCAACTATCATGACCTCATGCAACTGACACAGGAGCTCATACGGCATGTGGCCCTTGAGGTAAATGGCACCACCATGACCAACTTCGGCGGCCATGAAATCGATCTGTCGCAGTGGCGGCGCTACTCCATGCGCGAAGCCATCCTCGAGTTCTGGCCGCTGGCCGCTCAGGAAAAACCCCGTATGGAGGATTTCGACAGCCAAAGCGCGGTCGAAGAGATGGTGGAACGGCTGCGCGCGGCAAAGATCCACATCGATTTTGAGCCCCGCGAACCCCGCGGCAAGACGATCGCGAAGATCTTTGAAGCGGTCGCGGAAGATCGCCTCATCCAACCGACCATCATTTACGACTTTCCGGCGGCGGTCTCGCCACTTTCCAAAAACAAGGCCGGCGAGCCCGACTGGGTGGAGCGCTTCGAGTTCTACATCGGCGGCTTTGAGTTAGGGAACGCTTTCAGCGAGTTGAACGACCCCGAGGAACAGCGGCGCCGCTTTCTTGAGCAGCTCGCCGAGCGGGAGCGCGGCGATGCGGAGGCGCACGCGATGGATGAGGACTATGTGCGCGCTCTAGCCTATGGCCTTCCACCGACGGCAGGAGAAGGAATCGGCATCGACCGGCTCACCATGGTCTTAACTGGAGCCAAATCCATACGCGACGTGATTCTATTTCCCTTGCTGCGGCCAGGTGGGGGTGGCGATGACCCGGCAACCATTGCTTAGAGGCTGTTCATGCGCATTCAAAGCAGCACGAGCCCCGCTTCAGTGGCGGGTCTCGTACGTTGCCCTATTGGAATCCGGGGGATTTATGCAACCAGTTCTAGAACTGGTTGCATATATGGGTTCACGCGCATTTGGAAGCAGCACGAGCCCCGCTTCAGTGGCGGTCTCGTACGTTGCCCTATTGGAATCCGGGGGATTTATGCAACCAGTTCTACCGGCGGCCGGATTTGCCCACCCGCTTGAGCACCTGGCTCAAAGTAGTGCCTTCAAAGTCTTTCATCAGCGCTCCCATCGCCGAGGAGAAGACTTTATCGAGCGCAGAGTTCACCCGTACCGGCACGGAAGCACGAACATGTGGAGCATGAAAGAGAGAACCGGTCTCAACCGCTTGATACACATCGGCAAGCGAAATAGCTTTAGGAGAGCGCAGCAACCGCGAACCGCCGGTTGGGCCTTTCTGGCTCTCAATAAGCTTCGCCTGCTGAAGGGATGCAAGCACGCGACGAACCACCACGGGATTCGTATCCAGTTTTTCGGCTATGTCCGTCGAAGTTTGCAGTGTATCCGGCTCCGCGGCCAGCAGAACCAGTACATGCACGCCAGTAGCGAATCTACAATTTACTGCCATGCGGGAACGCTAACATAGAGAAGCGAAAATACAAGATGAACCAGTGTGGGCACGTTAGTAACTTCCAAAGTTGCAAAATTACATCGCGGTAACCGGTTTGCCAACGCTGTTCCGCTGCGCTTGGGCGTCCGGGTGAGGGCTTTCTTTGCGAATTTTGTTTGTAGGCGACATCTTCGGGCAAGCAGGACGGCGGATCGTCCGCGAGCACCTCACCCATGTGATCGAGGAACAGGCGATCGATCTGGTGGTGGTCAACGCAGAAAACGCCGCCGGCGGCTTCGGTGTCACGCCCATGATTGCGGACGAGATCTTCGATCAAGGCGCGCATGTCATCACCACCGGCAACCACGTCTGGGACAAGCGCGAGATCATCGATTATATGCAGTCGGTACCGGGGGACAGCCACGAGCGGCCCCGGCGCATATTGCGCCCCGCGAACTACGTTGCAGGCACGCCCGGGCATGGTTTTTATGAGGGAACGCTGCCTACCGGCCAAGACTTCGCTGTCATCAATTTACAGGGTCGTGTTTTCATGGGAAACACCGAAGACCCCTTCCGCACAGCGGATTCCCTGCTCGGAAAAATCCGCGCCCGAGTGATCCTTGTCGACTTCCATGCCGAAGCTACGTCGGAGAAGGTGGCGCTCGGATGGTACCTAGATGGGAGGGTTACCGGAGTAATCGGAACACACACCCATGTCCCCACTGCCGACGAGCGCGTGTTGCCAAATGGGACGGCCTACCAGACAGATGTGGGAATGAGCGGACCCTACGATGGCATCATCGGAGTCGAAAAAGAACTCGTCCTGGCTCGCTTCCTCAGCGGGATGCCGGGCAAATTCGAGCCTGCGAAGGGCGATCCCAGGATGTGCGCGGTGGTGATTGAATGCGATGGCGAATCTGGCCGGGCCTCGTCCATCCGCCGCTTGATGCTGGGCGAATAGGGATTTGCCACCCAGGCAGGCGCGCCTCACGCCGCCATCGTGGTTGCTGACTCGCCTGAGAGCCGTGGTCGAAAACGGAAAGCTTGAAATTCGGCCGTCGTGGACTCCCACCCTTGACGATGTCAAGGATGGGGCCACCCCGGGGGTTACGGCGTCATCGTGGCTGCTCTTCGCCTTACGGCGCCATTCGTGTTGATCTTTGCTGTACGGCCTTCCCCCTCTTCTAAAACTTGGTCACGAGCCAAACGCCGGCGACCATCAGCAGCGTCCCCACCAGGCGCCAGGGTGTCAAAGGGCGTATCCGGAAACCCAGCCAACCGAAGTTGTCGAGCAGCATGGATGTCGCAAGCGAAGAAGTGACGGTGAGCGCGGTAAAAACGCCCGACCCCAGGCGCTGAACGAGACTAAGCCCCGCGACCGTCGAAGCGATACTGATCGCGCCGCCCAGCCACGCCCACCAGGGCGTTTGCGCCATGCGGCTCACCGATGGCCATTGCTCGCGCAGGACGACCCCTAAAAAAATCACTCCCGCGAGTCCCGAGATATAAACAAAAAGCGCGGCCCAAAGGGGGGCTGCGAAACTTCTATTCAGTTCGGCGTTCGCTCCGGCTTGTACTGGATTGGCCGCGCCGGCGGCGGCGGCAAAAAAATACGCGATCCAATTCATAGCGCAATGATAGCGGGTGTCCCGGCGCGGAGGCATTCGCTGCCCTAATTTTTTAGTTCTCTGTCCGTTTCTCACATCTGGCGAAGAGGCCGCCAGATATGGGGGACCGTGTGTTGCGCACTTCCCAAGAAAGCTTAGGGGAGAGCGAGTAGATGCGGGGATGCTTCCGCTTCCCCTTCCTTACTAGGGCTTGAGGGCGATTGTCGCCGGCTGGCGTTCGCCGCTGCGGCTGGCGGAGAGGATCTGGCCACGCCGGTCAAAGTGCAGGAGCCAATCGGTTGTGGTCGACGGCTTCGAGGCATCGCTGAAGGTCACATCTGCGCTTTGGTCCGAGCCGATGTGCAGTTGCGGCTGATTCGCGCTCAGGCGCGATAAGTCGAGGGTAGAGTCGGGCAGGGCCTCGGGAACGAAGACCTGCACGCGATGCCCGCTCAACTCGGCATAGCACATGGCGATCGAGAGCCATGCCGGCGCGGAACCGAGGGGCCGCAGACCGCGCTCCCGGCGCAGCATGGCGTTGAAGATCTCGTTGACGCCGGGCCGCGACCAGGGCGCTCCCAAAGGAAAAGTTCCACTGGAAACCGTAGAAACAACGCGCACCCACGGCGCATTCCGCTCGAGGGCGGCGACAAAACGCGACGAGCCGTCGTCCTCCGCACCATGGCTGAATGCCAAGAAGACATAGTCGGGGAAGGCCGGGCAAACGATCTGCTCATATTCCCATCCCGCTCCGCTGATATCGAACCCGGCAATGCGCGCTTTTTCCGACAGCTCGGTGGTCATCGAAGCCACCACTGCGGTGTCCTCTGCCCGCATCTGCGCGGCTGGACGATGCTCCAAGGCCAAAACAGCAGGCGGTCCGGAGAGCGGCGTACTGTCAATAGGCTTTGCGGGGATCCCGGGAAAATTTTCCTTGGCCTGAGTCGCCGTGATGCCGGGAAACAATTCTTGTGAGGGGGCGGCCGGGGGGGTCGCACTGCTCTGCCCGCGCGCCACGGCAAGAGCAAGCGAGGCAATCGCCAAGACAGAGAGGGGCGAGAAGATAGATCGAGCCTGACGCAGTTTTCGCGGCAACGTGATCCACCTCACAAGTCCGTAACAGGCTCTGAGCATGCGGCGCCTATTCCCCGAAATTCACGGCCTCGATTCCCAGAAACTGAGCGGCCTGGCCCAACTCCTCTTCAATGCGCAGCAACTGGTTGTACTTGGCCACGCGATCGGTGCGCGACGCCGAACCTGTCTTGATCTGGCCGACACCGGTTGCGACCGCAAGATCGGCGATAAAGGTATCCTCCGTCTCGCCGCTACGATGAGACATGACGGAGGTATAGCCATAGCGCCGCGCGAGATCGATCGCCCCCAGCGTTTCGCTGACGGTCCCGATCTGATTCACCTTGATCAGAATGGAATTGGCGATGCCTTCATCGATGCCCCGCTGTAGCCGCTCGGTGTTGGTGACAAATATATCGTCGCCGACCAACTGTACCCGGTCGCCGACGGCCTCGGTGAGCAGCCGCCAACCCTGCCAGTCATCCTCCGCCAAGGGATCTTCAAGCGAAACGATGGGGTACTGCCGCACCCAGCTCTCCCAAAAGCGAATCATCTCCTCGCTGGTCTTTTCACTTTTATCGCCCTTCTTGAAGACATAGCATCCACGCTCTTTGTCGTAGAACTCGCTCGCCGCCGGATCGAGGGCGAGGGCAATCTCTTCGCCCGGTTTGTATCCTGCGAGCTCGATCGCCTGGAGAATGAGCTCCACCGCCTCGGCATTGGATTGGAGCGAAGGCGCAAAGCCGCCCTCATCGCCGACCAAGGTGCTATAGCCCTTCTTCTTAAGCACGCCCTTCAAGGTGTGAAAGACTTCCACTCCCCAGCGCAGGGCATCGGCGAAGTGCTCCGCTCCGATCGGCATCACCATGAACTCCTGAAAGTCCAAGGTGTTGTCCGCGTGGGCGCCGCCATTGAGGATGTTCATCATGGGCACCGGCAGCACCGACGCGTTCACGCCGCCGAGATAGCGATAGAGGGGAATGCCGAGGGCATTGGCCGAAGCGCGGGCGCAGGCCATCGAAACCGCGAGGATGGCATTGGCGCCCAAGCGGCCCTTGTTGCCCGAGCCGTCGAGCGAGGTCATGGTGGCGTCGATCAAGCGCTGATTGGCCGCATCCATGCCGGCCAACTCCGGCGCCAGAATGCTTTCCACGTTGTCGACGGCATGCAAGACACCGCGGCCGAGATAATGCGATTTGTCGCCGTCGCGCAGCTCCACTGCCTCATGTTCTCCGGTCGAGGCGCCGCTCGGGACCGCTGCCCGGCCCATGGCGCCGCCATCGAGGACGACATCGGCTTCTATTGTCGGATTCCCGCGTGAATCCAAAATCTCGCGCGCGTGGATCTGCAAAATCTCGGTCATATCGCTCCTTGAAATCCGGTGCCGCAATCGGTCGGCAAGCCGGGGGCGGCGATCGACGGCAACCGGTTCGCCACCCAGGCCGTGAATCGTGGTGATGAAGCTTCCCATGCTTCCCGTCGCTCGCAAAAACGACCTTTCTAGAGCCTGCTCTCAATGAAGTTTAGCAAACGCCCTGGGAATCGCTTTTTAGGTACAAGAACTCCTTCGCGCGCGGTTACCCTTCTGGTACGAAAGAGTTGCTTCCTCCCCCGCTCCGCGTGCAGCCCTTTGCCCTGTGCATACAATCTAAGTAAGTACCGGCGCACGTTTACCGGAGTGAGTCGAGCCCCATGATCAACATGATCAAGAAGTCTCTCCCCCTGGCCGCTTCCGTTGCCGCCACCCTATTTTTCGCCGCCGCCGCTGTGGCACAATCGGCGCCCCCGCCCGCTACCGCCCCGGCCGCCAATACGGCTAAGCCGAGTCCCTATCAGGGCGTGTCCAAGCCTCCCGCAGACGACACCATCACCGTAAACGACGAGCCGCCCGCACAAGCCGCCCCGGCAGCCAAGCCAACACCCGCTCCCGCCGTCGCGGTGGCTCCCCCATCACCGGAACTGGCCCCGAAGGATAACGATGATGAAGACGGGTCCTCTGCGCCGGTGCTGAAATCCCGCTCCCAGCTCGCATCGAACAGTACGGCGGACAATGCGGCGGACGGCATCGTAACCTACGTTCCCGGACCGGCCAACGCTCTGCCGGAAGGCACCATCTTCCGCGTCAACATGCTGCAGGATATCTCGGCTGAGACCGCAATTCCCGGCACACCCTTTCGCGCAAAGCTCATCGAAGACCTCAGGCACGACGGGCATGTCGTCGTCCCCGCCGGCAGTGAGTTGCGCGGCGAGATCACGCGAGCATCCACGGGCCGCCGCATCACGGGCTCCTCGGTCATTCATCTGCGCCCGGAGGAATTCATTCTGCCCGACGGCACGCGCTATCGTCTGGAAGCGCAGGTCATCGACACCAAGGGCTCCAACACCAAGGCGTCGGGCGAGGGCAACATCGTTCCCAAGAGCGGCGCGCAACGGACGCTCACCGAATTGGCGGCTAGCTCCGGAGGCGGCGCGATTGTGGGAGCCAGCCTCGGTGGTCCGGTTGGAGCCGCGGTGGGATCGGCGGTCGGCGCGGGAGTCGTGACGGGCGTTTGGTTGTTTGAAAACCGGGCGGCCGATGTCTCCCAGGAATCGACGGTGATCTTCAGCCTGACCGACCCGATGTTCCTCACCCCCGAGAAGTAAAGGATTGCAGGGCCGCGCTAAAGCGCTTTGCCCTCTTGCTATGCTCGCCCAATCCGGGGCTCGCTCCGCAATTCACCCTTCCCTAATATGAAATACAGGGATCCTTCGCCCTGCGGGCTCAGGATGACGGCGTTGGTTTTGGCGCCGAATCGGGGTCCCCAGCAAGCTGTGCTTGCTGGGGTGAGAAGGGGCGTCTGCCCGTGCGGCCAGCACCTTTTAATTTCACGCAATTTCGCGATAGCGATGGCATCCCGCCGACGCGGGGAGGCATACAATCCTCTGTCTGAGAAAATCTCGAAGATTATGGGGAGCAAACCGGGGTCCCCGGCAAGCTGTGCTTGCTGGGGTGGAAGAGGGCAAAGCGCTTTAGCGCGGGCCCTGCGATAAATGATCAATAAGGAGGATTGTGCGATGGTCAAGCGGATTCCCGACGGGTACCACTCCGTCACGCCCTATCTCATTTTCGATAATGCCGAGGGAGCGATCGACTTCTACACCAAGGCTTTCGGCGCGAAAGAGCTCTTTCGCATGCCGATGGATGGCCGCATCGGGCACGCAGAACTGCTCATTGGCAACTCCAGAATCATGCTGGCCGACGAAAACCCGAAGGTTGACGCATACGGCCCCAAACACTACAAGGGCTCGCCCATCAGCCTCATGATCTATGTGGAAGATGTGGACTCCTTCAGCCAAAAGGCTGTAGCCGCGGGAGCAACCATCGTTCGGCCGGTCAAGACTCAGTTTTATGGCGATCGATCTGGGATGTTTCTCGACCCGTACGGGTACAAGTGGAGCATCGCGACCCACGTCGAAGACGTTGCGCCGGATGAGATGAATAAACGTATGAAAGCCGGGGCGGCGGCCTAGCGGGCTCGGCCCACTTCGCTATTTGCCTGGCGTCATGAGACTCTTCCAACGAGCCCACGCGTCGGTGCGGGCCTTGGCGTTCGCCGGACTCGCGTCCGGAGCTTCGCCGGCGCGCATGAAGCCGTGTCCCGCGCCATCATAGGTGACCGGCACAAAGGTCTTGCCCGCCGCCTTCATTTCTTCAATCGCGCCGGGAACCGTGGCGCCAATCCGCGCGTCGTTGCCTGCGAAGAATCCATAGACAGGCGCCTTGATCCGCGCGATCGCATCCTTTTCCGGCGGAGGCCCATAGAAAACAAAAGCCGCCGCGAGATCCGGGCGATTGGTGGCGAAACGGAAAGATTCGCCGCCACCCCAGCAAAAGCCCGCAACATAAAGTTTGCCGTTCGATGCCGGAAGCTTGACCCCAGCGTCCGCTGCCGCCTCGAGATCGGCTGTGACCTGATCCGGATTGAGCTTGCTGACCGCCTCAACGGCCTGTTCCTGGGTGAAAGCGGTGCTGCGGCCTCCGTCCGGTCCCATGCCGGAGAGCAAATCGGGGGCAACCGCAATGTATCCGGCCGCTGCGACCTGATCGGCAAGATCCTGAACCCAATCGGTCATGCCAAAGATCTCGTGGATGATCAAAACAACGGGCCTTTTATCTTTGACCTCGGGATAAGCGACAAACGTCGCCACCGTCCGCCCGTCGTGCTTGACCATGATCCATTCATGATGGCGCGGCGATTTCTCGAGTTTTGCCTGGGCCCAATCCTGGGCAGAAGCAATCTGCGCCGCCATCAAAAAAAGAACCGCCAACACAATCCGTTTCATAGCCTTACGACTCCCGATAGGCGCTCATTCTAAGAGTCGCCAAACTAATTTGGAGGTTGTGATGCAGGAGCCTGGTCTGCGGGAACCTGGGCCGCAGGAGCCTGGGCCGCGGGAGCCTGGCTTGCCGTCGCCATTTGCCCCTTTGAAAAGGCGCGGAGATAGATTACAAGGTTCCAAATCTCGTCGGGCTTGGCCCGCCCATGTTCCGGAGGCATGGAGCCCTTGCCCTGGTCGATAACGTTGAAGATTTCGCCATCAGTGAGCCCCTTGAGGGCCGCCGGATCGTGATAATCCTTAACCTTCATGTCCGTCACATCGTTTTTGCCACTGCCGTCCGCGCCGTGGCACAAGGCGCAGTCGAAGGTATAGATGTCCTTCGCGCGAGCGAGAGATGCAGGGGTGGGATGAACGGGGTTTACCTTGCTCGCCGCATCGGCCGGTGCTTGGGCACCTGCTGCCGGGGGAGCCGTTGCAAGTAACGCGGGAAAACCACAGAGCACCAAGGTGGCAAGAATCAGAAAGGACTTAGACATTGGCCGCCCTCCCAAGTTGTAAAGAGCTGCGCTGAACACTCTACGCCTAAGCGAGAGCGATGGAACAGGAGTTTTATGGGCTGCAGGCTCTAAACTGGAAATACTATGATTCCCACCCTTGAGTGGACCCCTGAGGGCATACGCTTCCTCGACCAGACTTGCCTGCCCCTCAAAGAAACATATGTGCTGGCCACCACCTATCAGGAGGTTGCCGAAGCCATCCTCAACATGGTGGTGCGCGGGGCTCCGGCAATCGGCGTTTCCGCAGCCATGGGGCTAGCCCTGGGGGTGAAGGACAGCACCGCCGAGACGGTGGCGGCGCTTGGGGACGGCCTCACCTCGATCAGCGGCACGCTCGCCGCCACGCGTCCGACCGCCGTGAATCTCTTTTGGGCCATCGAGCGCATGCGCCGCTGCTTCTCCTCGCTCGCCGGCCAGGCCGGGATGACCGTCAAAACCATCCAGGCCGCGATCGTCGAGGAAGCCCTCAGCATGTATGAAGAAGACATCGCCGCTTGCCGCGCCATGGGCCGCCACGGCGCTTCGCTGATGCCTCAGTCCGGCGGGGTGCTGACCCATTGCAACGCCGGGGCGCTCGCCACCTGCGGCTATGGTACGGCTCTCGGCGTCATCCGGTCCGCGGTCGAGCGAGGCCACTCGCTTCACGTCTATGCCGATGAGACCCGCCCCTTTTTGCAAGGCGCGCGGCTCACCGCGTGGGAGCTCATGCATGACGGCATTCCAACCACCGTGCTGTGCGACAACATGGCCGCCAGCCTCATGCGCCAGGGCAAGATTCAGGCGGTCATCGTCGGTGCCGATCGCGTCGCCGCGAATGGAGATGTCGCCAACAAAATCGGCACCTACGGCGTTGCCGTTCTTGCCAAGGAGCACGGCTTGCCCTTCTATGTCGCCTGCCCCTGGTCCACGATCGACATGGCAACACCCAACGGCGAGGCCATCCCCATCGAGCAGCGCTCCGCCGCCGAAGTCACGCACCATGGTGGCAAGCAACTCACTCCACATGGAGTGGGCATCGAGAATCCGGCCTTCGATGTCACTCCCGCGCGATATGTAACTGCGATTATTACCGAGAAGGGCGTCGTGCCGGCAAGCGAAAGCGCGCTCCGCGAGGCCGCGGGCCTGGCCGTCGTCTGATGTCAGGGCTACCAGTCCTGACCTATTGCCTAATCCATCAGTTTTAGGCCCGGGGAGACCGCCAGCCTCGCCTCGGTCGCCTTGACCACTTCTGCAACCGTCAAGCCGGGAGCGATCTCTTCGAGCACCAGCCCTCCCGCGGTCACCCGGATCCAGCCCATCTCGGTCACGATCGCATCGACGACCTTCACCCCGGTGAGAGGCAACGCGCAGTGCCGCACGATCTTCGCCCGTCCCTCGCGGGTGGTGTGCTCCATAGCCACGATCACGCGCCGCGCTCCCGCCACCAGATCCATGGCGCCGCCCATGCCCTTCACCATCTTGCCTGGGATCATCCAGTTGGCCAGGCCGCCCTGCTCATCGACCTCCATCGCGCCCAGAATGCTCAAATCGATATGGCCGCCACGAATCATCGCAAAGGAATCGGCGCTTGAAAAATAGGAGGTTCCCGGCAATTCCGAGACGGTCTCTTTCCCGGCGTTGATCAGGTCCGGGTCCTCCTCGCCCTCCCAGGGATAGGGCCCTACACCCAGCATCCCATTCTCCGACTGCAGAACGACCTCGATGCCGGGGGGAACGTAGTTGGCGACCAAGGTCGGCATCCCGATGCCCAGATTGACGTAAAAGCCATCGCGAAGCTCGCGCGCGGCGCGCTTCACAATCCGCTCCCGCTTTTCGATCTCGCGCTCTCTCGCCTGCATCCCCGCCCCTGTTATCTGTAAATTAGGAAATTAGGAGACATCGCTGTCTCCGCTCCCCGTTATGGTGATCCGCGCACTGAATCTCCGCAAACGTTCTCTGGCGCGGGGCACTATCCTGGTTCTCGGCGGTCTCTTACTAGCCTTATTGCTCGCGTTTCCGAACGATGCTCCATCGCTCAAGCTGCTGATTCCGGCCGCGATCGCGAGCTTTGGGACCTTGGATACGATGCGCTGCCTTCGCTTGCGTTGGAGCTTCTATCACGGAGGCGTCCTCATATTCCTCATCACGGACCTGCTGGTTCTCACGCTGATTCTCTTCCTGCTGCTCTTCCCGTATGTTCGATTGCTGCTTTTGTGACGGGCCGTGGCTTGTTCACACCCTTGTTCACACCCTCGATGAATTCCGCGAGTACTTATTCTGGCCGAGCGGCAACCCGCGGGCGCGTCGTTCGCCGCTCGATTCGTTTTTCATAGTTCCGGCCGACGACGATCCGCTGAACGTAGATACCGGGAGTGACGATCACATCGGCCTCAAGCTCCCCCGGCTCGACCAACTCTTCGACTTCCGCGACCGTGATCTGTGCCGCGGTCGCCATCATGGGATTAAAGTTGCGCGCCGTCTTGCGATAGACCAGGTTTCCCATGCGGTCTCCCTTCCACGCCTTCACCAGCGCGAACCGCGCCTTCAGCCAGCGTTCAAGGACATATTCGCGTCCGTCGAAAACACGCGTTTCCTTGCCGTCGGCCGCTTGGGTGCCTAAGCCTGCCGGGGTATAGAAAGCCGGGATTCCCGCGCCGCCGGCCCGAATCCGCTCAGCCAGAGTTCCTTGCGGCACGAGCGTGAGCTCCAACTCCCCGCGAATGACCTTCTCTTCGAGGAGCTTGTTCTCTCCCACATAGCTGCCGATGTGGGATTGGATCATTCCCGCTTCAAGCATGAGCCCCATACCAAGGCCATCGACGCCCACATTGTTGCTGATGGTGTGCAGCCCGCTTATCCGTCTCTTCACCAGCGCGGCAATCAGGTTCTCGGGAATCCCGCATAGGCCAAAGCCACCGACCATCACCGTGGCGCCGGCTTCGATGTCCCGAACCGCTTCATCCGCACTCCCGACAACCTTATTCACGAAGCTCCTCCCCAACTTATTGCAAAATAAATCTTGCCACCTCTCCCGGCGTCTAGCGTAGGATTCTCGAACACGCAGCTTCCCAGGAGAACGAATGCTCAAAGGATTTCGCGACTTCATCCTACGCGGCAACGTGGTTGATCTGGCGGTTGCCGTTGTGATCGGCGTGGCATTCTCAGCCATTGTGAATGCCCTGGTCACCGATATCATCAACCCGGTCATCGCAGCTGCTGTGAGCAAGCCGGATTTCTCGTCTCTCACATTGACGATTCACGGCGGCATCATCAAATATGGCGATTTCCTGAATGCCCTCATCTCCTTTCTGCTCATTGCGGGGACTGTCTATTTCTTTGTCGTGCTCCCCCTCAATGCGCTGCTCGCCAAGTTCATGCCGCAGAAGGCCGCCGCGCCCCCGGCCACCAAGGCCTGCCCCGAGTGCCTCAGCGACATCCCGATTGCCGCCCGGCGCTGCTCGCATTGCGCACAACCGGTCGCTTAAGATGCATTTGCCATCCAGGATTTGCCATCCAGGCAGACGCCGCTTCTCACCCCGCTTCGCGCCCATTCGTGGTGACGTTCTAAAATAGCATCGTGCAACGTCAGCGCGGTGCGCCGGCCGGCATTGCCCCAGCGGCTGAACGATCGCCGTCGGCTTAGAGCCTGTTATGAACTTATAGGGCGGCAGCGACGGGAGCGGATTTTCCCGAGTGCAAGGAGCGAGGAGTGACAAATACCGGGCGTATTTTAGCGACAAGCGACACAGCAATCGGGAAAATCCGCTCCCGTCCCTTCGGGTTGCTGCGAAAATGGAGCCATACTTCGTTGTCGTCCTTGCATGGGGACCTGCCACATGCGGCGGACTCCGCCTCGTCTGGCTCCATTTCCGCTGGCAACGCGGTCCACCCTATAAGTTCATAACAGGCTCTCACCGCAAGGAGTTGCCGAAGTGCCTTTGGGAAAATCTACGGACTTTTACCGCGCGGTCGTCCGCCGCGTGGCCTATTGCTGCTTGCTCCTCTGCGCCTGTATCTTTCTTTTCGCGCAAGAGCCGCCCGCTCCTCAAAAGGTGTTCGGATATCTGAACTTCAGCGAGCAAGCCAATATCGACCGGGAGTTTCTCGCGGCTCCCGACGTAAAGCTTGCACAGGAAGAACTCAAGACTCTCACCATCGCTCCGCATGTCGCCGGATCGAAGGAGGACTACACAACCGCGCTCTATGTCGCGGACAAATTCAAGGCTGCGGGACTGGAAACGCGAATCGTCGAGTACACGGCGTGGATGAACCTGCCCAGCGAGGTATACCTCCAGGCTACGGACGCGAACGGCGCGGTGCTGATGACCGGCCCGAGCCGCGAGCACGTCGACAACGATCCGTCTCAGGATGATCCCCGGATCTTGCCGGCTTTTCATGGCTCATCCCCATCCGGAGATTTGACCGCCGACGTGGTCTATGCCAACTACGGAACGCCGGATGACTTCAAGAGACTCGAAGACCTGCATGTAGACGTACGCGGCAAGATCGTGATCGTGCGCTATGGCGCCAACTTTCGGGGAGTCAAGGTTTACATCGCACAGCAATACGGGGCTGCCGGGGTCATCATCTATTCCGATCCGGCGGACGATGGCTACTTCCAAGGCGACCCATACCCTCGGGGTCCATGGCGCCCGGAGACCGGCGTGCAGCGCGGCTCGGTCGAATATCTCTTCAAATTTCCAGGCGACGTGACCACGCCGGGCGTCGCTTCCACCCCGGATTTGCCGGCGAGCAAGCGGCTGCCGCCCTCCCAAAGCCCCAGCCTGCCAACCATTCCCTCCATGCCGCTTTCCTATCATGACGCCTCTCCTATCCTCGAGCATCTTGGCGGGCCACAGGCGCCGCGAGGCTGGCAAGGAGCGCTGCCCTTCAGCTACCACGTAGGGGGCACCAGCGCCGTCAAGGTGCATATGCGGCTCAAGATGGACTATGCGCAGCGGCCGATCTGGGATGTGATTGGCGAGATCCCCGGCACCGCGTCCTCGAGTGCATGGGTCATTACCGGCAATCACCGCGACGCATGGGTTTATGGAGCCGTCGATCCAAGCAGCGGCACCGTCGCGATGCTCGAAGCCGTGCACGGCATCGGCGCGCTGCTCAAACAGGGATGGAAGCCCAAGAGGACGATGTATTTCTGTAGCTGGGATGCGGAAGAAGAAGGCCTGATCGGCTCGACCGAGTGGGCCGAGGATCACGCCGCGCAACTGGCCAACGCCGTCGGCTACTTCAACACCGATGTCGCCGTCTCAGGCACTCGCTTTCAAGCCTCCGCCGTTCCCTCGCTCGACCAATTCGTTCGCGAGGTCGCAAGAGAAGTCCCCAGTCCCAAGGGCGGCACGCTCTATGACGCGTGGAAGCGCGACGATGCCGCCTTGCGGCCGCTTACCGGCAATGCTTTCGACGATACGCGGACCGTCACTCAACCGGCAGCAGAGGTGCGTGTGGGCGATCTGGGCAGCGGCTCCGACTACACGCCATTCATTCAGCACCTGGGCGTGCCGTCAACGGACTCGAGCACGGTGGGCCCATACGGCGTCTATCATTCCGCTTTCGACGATTACGCCTGGTTTGTCATGAACGCCGATCCCTCCTTCGCCTACGAGCAGGAGATGGCGCGCGTTCTTGGCCTCGAAGCCCTGCACATGGCGGATGCCGACGTGCTGCCTTACGACTACGTCACTTATGGCAAACAGGTGCTCTCCTACCTCAACGCCGCCCGGGCACGGGCCAGAATCGGCGGCCTCGAGCAGATCGACTTCAACGCGGCCCTGGCGGCGGCCAACCGCTTTACCACGGCGGCCACGGCCGTCTATGCCAAGCAGCTTGCGCCCGGTGAGAGCCCCCGTGAGAGCCTGGAGACCCTCAACATCGGTCTGCGCGCCGTCGAGGAAGATTTACTCACAAAGGAAGGGTTGCCGGGCCGGCCATGGTTCAAGCACGCCATCTATGCGCCCGGAGAATACACAGGCTATGCCGCGGTGGTGATTCCCGGCGTCAATGAGGCCATCGACGCCCACGACAGCGTTCGTGCGCAGGCGCAGATGAGCATCTTGACCGACGCGCTGAATCGGGCGGCGGCTACCCTCGAAGGACTGCGTTAGTTTGTCGCCGAGAGGGATTTTGCCTGCGACTCCACCAGCGGCGTCAGGTCTTTCTTCTCCAAGCCATGCACTTCCTTGTTGAAGGCATCGACCTTGCTCGACCAATTCATCGAGCAGAACTTCGGCCCGCACATCGAGCAAAAGGCCGCCTCTTTGTAGTAGTCATCGGGCAAGGTCTCGTCGTGCATGGCGCGCGCCGTCTCGGGATCGAGCGAGAGGGCAAATTGCTTTTCCCAATCGAAGGTATAGCGGGCGTAGCTGATGGCGTCATCGCGATCTTGCGCGCCCGGGCGATGCCTGGCCAGATCGGCGGCATGGGCGGCGATCTTGTAGGCGATGATGCCGTCCTTGACATCTTTTTCATTGGGCAGGCCCAGGTGTTCCTTGGGCGTGACATAGCAGAGCATGGAGGCGCCATACCAGCCGATCATCGCGGCTCCGATGGCGCTGGTGATGTGGTCATAGCCGGGAGCGATATCGGTCACCAGCGGACCCAAGGTATAGAAGGGCGCGGCGAAGCAATACTCCACTTCCTTGTCGACCTGCTCTTTGATCTTGTCGAGCGGAACGTGACCGGGACCCTCGATCATGACCTGCACGTCGCTCTCCCAAGCCTTCTTGGTCAGCTCGCCCAAGGTCTTGAGCTCGGAAAACTGCGCTTCGTCGCTCGCATCGGCGATCGAGCCCGGCCGCAAACCGTCTCCCAGAGAGAAGCTCACGTCGTACCTGGCCATCACCTTGACGATGCGGTCGAAGTTTTCATAGAGGAAGTTCTGCCGGTGGTGGTGCGTCATCCACTGAGCGAGGATGGCGCCGCCGCGGCTCACGATTCCCGTGATGCGCCGGGCGACCAGGGGCACATATTGGATGAGCACGCCGGCGTGCACGGTGAAATAATCCACCCCTTGCTCGGCCTGTTCTTCAATCACTTCGAGATAGACGTCGATGTT
Source organism: uncultured Acidobacteriaceae bacterium (assembly GCA_963746665.1). Taxonomy (GTDB): domain Bacteria; phylum Acidobacteriota; class Terriglobia; order Terriglobales; family Acidobacteriaceae; genus PALSA-350. The sequence goes on from CAVVBW010000007.1 coordinate 73,364, forward strand.
GAGGTCTTCGAGCTTTTTGACCCGGTTGAGCGCTTCGTAAATTGGCACGGTGCCGATCGGCACCGGGCTATGGCGCAAGATCGCCCGGCGAATCTCCGGGATATCGCCGCCGGTCGACAGGTCCATGACGGTGTCGGCTCCGAAGCCCACCGCGGTGTGCAGCTTGTCCAATTCTTCCTTGATATTCGAGGCCATGGCGGAGTTGCCGATGTTGGCGTTGATTTTGCAGCGGGTCGCGACGCCAATCCCCATCGGCTCGAGCTCGGGATGATTGATATTCGCCGGAACGATCAGCCGCCCCGCGGCAATCTCCTCGCGAATCGCCTCCGCCGGGAGCTTTTCCCGCTCGGCGACAAAAGCCATTTCCTCGGTGATGCGGCCCTGCCGCGCAAAGTGCATCTGCGACATATTGGCGTCGCCCGAACGGACGGCTTCTTGCCGCCGCTTCACAATCCACTCGGCGCGCGGCCTGAGAATCTCGTCCGTGGAAAAGCTCTCTTGGCTGCGGTTGCCGCTCCGATTGCCGTTCATTGGAATCACCTCTCAAGAAAGCATGATGTATGGGTTATTTGATGAGGATTACGCGACAGATTGCTTCGCTTCCCGATTATAGCGTCGGAGATGGGTGGTGGGTCAGCGGCTGACCCGAAGCGTTTTCGAAGAGGGGAGAGAACGGTGCGGCCGGGGTAGCGGCGCTTCATCCGCTACAATTTCTGCTGACTTCACAAGACGCTGCGGGTGTGACCCCGGCGATGGAAGCTGGGTCTGGCGCATACCGTCTGGACGATTGAGGAACTTGTCAGATTGATGGAACCGAAATCTTATTCTCGATGGTCTCAAGTGCATCGCATGAGGCTAAAGGGCTCATCGGGAGCCACGCATCCGCATCTATATCCGTACCGACTAACAACCGAGGGCCAGTGGAAAATTCTATTGAATCAGGGGCATCCTTTTTTTGGAGACTTGGTGGCCACCTGGGCATACCAGACCGCATAATATCCAGTCTTCGATTTCGCTACGCATGTCTGTATTGGTGGTATCGGCGCTGCGCCCCGAGAATCCTACTAGGGGAACTCCACATCGCGGTTCTTCGCACCAAAGAGATAATGCAAAGCAACGCAGTGATTCAGGGGGTAGGTATCCCCCCTGTCCGGTCGATATACCTCCCGGGGATCGTTATAAATACAAAATTGCTTGCAGGAAAAGCATAGAACGGCTATGCCGCGAGTTCCGGTGGCTGGATCTTTTAGATATACGTACTCTTGGAGAAGCTTTTCGTGATGGAGCACAGTGGTCCTGCCACAGCCCCTACAATCCACCGACCAGCGGAGAATTCTATTCACGGACCGATTATGTACCGAAACCTGCAGTTCGTGCCAAATGAATCACGAAGCCTTTGGATTCAAACTGACCGACTACCCAGTTTTCCTTGCATTATTGGCTTGCGCGGCATCATACTACTTAAGTGGTATGTGGCACCCTCTTTGGTGTTATGCTCTCTTCCCCGGGGGTAGCCGATAGAGTGCTTGACGATTGGTGTAATATTGCGGGACATGGACGAAACCAGCATTTTTCCCCGGCGTCCAAGAGCCAAGGTGGAGGCTGCATGGATCTGAACGTGCGCGCTTTCCGTACCGTTCAGGCGGCCATTTCAGCCCGTCCAGATGAACCTACAGCAGCCAAGAGAGCCTCCGCTAGAAAAGGTGGCTTGATAGGAGGCCCGTCACGGGCCAAATCCATAAGCGCGAAACGCCGCACTGAAATCGCCAAGAAAGCCAGTGCAGCCCGGTGGGGCGGCAAATCCCACCGGCTTGGCAGCCAGGACTGAGTCATGATTACGTCCGAAGAGATTACGAATCCTGTTCCCGTCGAAGACGGTGACACTGTTCAGCGGTGTTCCGAGTGCGGGACTTCGTTGCGTTCCGGGACTCTGGGGGGAGAGTCTAGCGGTGAAACTTACTACCTTCGCTGCTTCGTGCGCCGTTCCCCAGACGGATATATCGCTGAATGCCTTGACCTGGATATCTCGGCGGAGGCCCGCACGGTCGAGAAGGCTATCGTCGGGTTGCAGGATGCACTTGTCGGCTACCTGTCTGTGATGTTCGAGGACAAGCAGGTAGCCATGAAGGATGTTCTACGCCGATCCCCGCTTAGTCACTGGCTCCTCTACCTTTTCGAGCGCATTAAGTACGCGACAGCGGCCCTGTTCTTCGAGATGTTTCAGGCGGGCGCGAACCAGCGGTTCTATAAAGTCTCGCCGTATACACATTGCCAAATATAGTGTCGCCAGGGCGAAATTCCCCAATATGTGGGGGATCTCTGCGAGTGGCCCTATATATGCAGTATTGCGTTGACACTCCCTTAGCCAACTGCCAAAATACGTACGGCCTGCTCCTCGGAGCAGGCCGCTAAGATTCTGCCTCTCGACAAAAGTTTGACTGAGAGGACTTACATGTGTCTCGCAAACCCATCGTAAAGTCCCCCTCAAATTTTAGTCAAGAAAAATCTTGGGGGAGAGTTGTGCGCCTAAATTCGCTCAGAATCTCGGCGGGGGTATCGGGGACGTCACACGATGAGCAGGAAGCTTCCGAAACTCAAGCCTCGGGAAGTTGAAGCGAACCTCCAGTCTCTGGGGTTTGTCCACGCACGTACGGACGGCTCTCACAAGCAGTATGTCCGCGAAGGTGACGGAACTCGGAAACGCGCGGTGGTCACTGTAGACGTGGGAAAAACTCAGTTTGGCTCCTTCCTCATGAATCAGTTTGGCTCCTTCCTCATGAAGATGATGATTCGCCAGTCGCTGCTAACGCAGGAGGAATTTTGTAGCGGCGTCTTGAAGACCCCCGCCGTTCAACCCAAAACGGTAGCAGCCGCCGAAGGGAGCAAAAATGCCTAACTACAAAAACGCTTCGTATTTCTGCCAGATCCCGAGCGACGGCAATTTCGACGTGATCTATGCGCCCGGACAGATCACTCCATTTTCTGGAATCTACCGATGCGCTTCTTGTGGGTTCGAGTGTGCATCAACGTACTCGCATCCGCTGCCGCCAGAGACATCCTGCATGAACCATTCGCCCCGTTGGCCTAATCAACATGGCCTCGTGAGATGGCAGCTAGCCGCAGCGGCAATTCACGTCAAGAAGAACGCCTAGCCCAAATTCGGAAACTGCCATGTCTTGACGGGTGAACAATATCCGCCTATGCTAGAGGGTTAGATCAAGGGGTACGCTATGAAAAGCAACTCGCAGACTCTACGCATCAGCGTTGCCGTCGTCCTGGTCCTTGGGACTATTACCTACCTGGCGGTCTCGGGAGTGCGGTCGGACAAGAGCTACTACGTCACGATCAGCGAGTTGCAGTCCATGGGCAACAAGGCGTATACGCGCCACCTGCGGGTTGCCGGCAATGTCGTCCCCGGGTCGATTGAGCGCAACGGCGCCAACGCCCGCTTTGTGCTGGTTGGAGAGAACAAGAAGCTCACGGTAAGCTATCAGGGCATCGAGCCCCCGCCGGATACGTTCAAAGACGATTCCCAAGCGCTCGCCATCGGTACTTTTGGCCAGGATGGGGTCTTTCACGCCACAGAGCTTCAGGCGAAATGCGCTTCGAAATACGCGCCGGCAACCAAGACAGCGGCCGCCCCAGCCACGGGCACGGCATCCCTTAGGCCGGCTGCGGCGCCAGCGGCAATGCAATAGCCACATCACTGCCGCCCCAGACGAGCCTATTGAAAAACAACATTGATCGCTCAACCAGCATTTATGGCTTGGGCCTTATTGCGGCGACAACTACAGTATCTCGCCCCTCGCTCCTTGCTTCGGCGCGTTTTTCAACAAGCTCGTACCCGCCCGCTATACTCGATAGGAATGCCCTCTATCGTTGCTGAACTCGATGATATTTCGCGCCTTTTCGGCCGATTCGCGGCATTACGCCACATCTCAGTCTCCTTTGAAGCTGGCCGCTGTTATGTCCTTTTAGGGGAAAATGGCGCCGGCAAATCCACTCTGCTGCGCGTGCTTGCCGGACTTCTCGAGCCCACCGCCGGCCGGGCGCGCATTCTCGCAGCCGAGATCTCGAGCGAAAGTCAACGATCGCTGATCGGGTACATGAGCCACTCGACCATGCTCTACGACGAGCTCACTGCCGTCGAAAACCTGGGTTACTTCGCCAGCCTGTACCGTACGCGCGCCTGCCTGACACCAGAGGAGGCTCTCCGTTCGGTCGGCCTCGATCCCGCTCTCACCCGGCCCGTGGGACAGTATTCCCAAGGCATGCGGCAACGCACCTCGCTCGCCCGGGTCCTGCTCCCGCAACCGGCGCTCCTGCTGCTGGACGAGCCTTTCTCGAACATGGATGCGGCGAGCGCCCAGCAGATGCTCGATCTGCTTGCGCGTCTGCGCTCCGGGGGCTGCACGATCGTTCTGACGACACATCAGCGCGAGCTGGCCGCGCCCCTCGCCGACTACTTCATCATGCTCGAGGCCGGGCGCCTGAAATCCCTCGAGCAAGGTCCGGCATACGCGTCCACTTCTTCGGCATCCGCCTCGCGCCAAGAAACGGCAGCGCAATGAAAAAGACCAACGCTGTCCGCATCCTCGACAACCTCGGCATTTCTTACCAACTCAAACAATACGAAGTCGACCCGGACGATCTTACCGCCATCGGCGTCGCGCACAAGATCGGGCTGCCGCCCGCGCAGGTATTCAAAACTTTGCTTACCACGACTGGAGTGGGGGAATATGTCTTCGCCGTCGTTGCCGGCGATGCCGAACTCGACTTCAAAAAGCTCGCCCGCGCGTCCGGCGCGCGCAAAGCCGAGATGGTTGGCCTCAAAGACCTTCAGCCGCTGACCGGCTATCTTCGCGGAGGAGTCACGGTATTTGGCGCAGCGAAGAACTTCCCTGCCTTCGCGGACAAGACGATCGAGCTCTTCGACTGCATCTCTGTCTCTGCCGGGGCGCGCGGTCTACAGGTTCTGCTCTCTCCCGGAGACTATCTCCGCGCTACCGGGGCCACACTCACCGATCTCCGCAAAGAAGCGCCTCGCCCGTGACGCGCCCTTACATTCTGGTCCATCTCGCCAAAGACTTGCGCATCGAGTGGCGATCGAAGGAAGCGCTCAATTCCATGCTGTTTTTCGCGCTGCTGATCGTTGTGCTCTTCAGCCTCGCATTCGATCCCACAGCCTACGCTTCGCGGCAGATCTCCGGGGGCATCTTGTGCGCGGCGATCCTTTTCGCCTCGGTGTCCGCGCTCAACCAGGCTTGGGCCCGTGAACTCCGCCACGAGGTTCTCGATGCGCAGCGCATGACTCCCGCGCCGGCCTCTTCCCTCTTTCTGGCCAAGGTCATCGCCAATTTTCTCTTCGTCTCGATGGTGGAGATCATTTTGGCGCCTCTTTTCGCCATTTTCTACAACCTGCATCCCGTCGGCCAGACCCGGCTGCTTTTGGTGGTTCTGCCGCTGGGCACCTGGGCTGTCGTTGTGAATGGAATCTTCTTCGCGGCGCTCTCCATGCGCACTCGTAACCGCGAGTTGCTGCTCCCGCTCCTCCTTTTCCCCATCTTTATCCCAGCCCTGCTGGGCATGGTGGAGGCTACGAGCGCCATCTTTCTTGGGGATGCGGACCCCTCCCTTTGGATCAAGCTCCTGGGAGGCTACGACATCATCTTCACCACTGTCGGTCTTCTGCTCTTTTCGGTGATACTGCACGCCGAGTGATCGCGTCGCTAGCGCCTCGGAGCTTTCGAGGGGCCCTTCAAGAAGTCGACGCGGAGGCGCAATCCCGGAAGAATGGTCTTAACGTCTTAACATGGTCTACACTAAGGGGCGGGAGTCGCGCTATGAAACTGTTCCGTTGGGCTTGGCTCATCCTCACCGTCGGCCTGCTTGCCGTCGGCTTTTATGAAGCCATGTACGTCGCTCCGACCGAGGCGACGATGGGCGATATCCAGCGCATTTTCTACTACCACTTCCCATCGGCGATGATGGCGTTCCTTTTTTTCTTCATCAGCTTCATCGCTTCGATCGTGTATCTCTCCACGCGCCGCGCCAATCCGCTCCGCGCTCTGAGCGCCGATGCGCTCGCCCTGGCATCGGCCGAGATGGGCGTTGTCTTCTGCACTGTAGTGCTGATCACCGGACCTCTTTGGGCAAGGCCCGTCTGGGGTATCTGGTGGACATGGGATGAACGCCTGACCAGCACTCTAGTTCTATGGCTGATCTATGTCAGCTATCTGCTGCTGCGCCGATTTGCCGCAGGTCCACAAATGCAGACATTGGCCGCGGTGCTCGCCATCTTTGGCTATCTCGATGTCCCCATCGTTTATTTTTCCACGCGCTGGTGGCGGACCCAGCATCCGAGCCCGGTGATTGGCGGTGGACCAGGTTCTGGTCTCGATCCGAGCATGTGGCCCGCGGTTTGGTGGAACCTCGCCGCCTGGCTCGCCTGGGGAATCCTGATCACCAGTCTCCGCTACACCATCGAGCGGCGGCGGCAAATGGCCGAGCAGCACGCCGCATTGCGTGCGCTCGAGTTCACATCCTAGCGGGTGGCTCGAAAAGGCGCTGAGGCACAAGGAGGAATCATGGCAGACGGTCACTTCATTATGGTCTTCGCTGCGACTTTCGTGGGAAGCAGCATGGATCACAGCCATCTCATTCTCGCCTATGTCGCGGCCTTCGTCATTCAATTGGGATACCTCAGCTTGGTTGGCCTGAAATATCGCGCGATGCGTGCTCTCGAGCGCGAATCGTTGATTCAGGGCCCGCGCTAAACAGACTACGGGAAACCAGATCGGCGGCCTGTTGAATGCACAAGACCTAGCGTGACTCATTGCCTATCCAGACATTCTCTAGCGCCTCGCTTGTTGCTTCGGCGCGTTTTCTCGCAGTCTGTCGCGCTTCGCCCTCTTGCTCTGCTCGCGCCTTCCCAGCGCTCCCAATGTTGCGGGGCTTCGCGGTGAAACCGCTCTCGCCCTCTTGCCGGTTCGCCCGATCCAGGGCTCACCTTCAATTCACCCACGCCGCAATTCACCCGCTGCTTCGACTCAGGGCCCGCGCTAAAGCGCTTTGCCATTTCTAATTGGCGACGGAGTCCTTAAGTGAGTTTGATATATGGGCTGGTGACTTCGGCAGGCCGCACAAGAACCTAACTCAAGAGTTATCTATATTCCAGGGCTTCGCGGTGAAGCGCACCGCCCTCTTCCATGTGCGCCCGATTCCAAGACGCACATGGGAATTCAGCCACTCCTACTAATTCTTAGACTCTCTTCAAAATGACAAAGTTAGCATTGCGCGCAGCGGACATTCTGCCTAAGTAGGAATCCTTCTCTGCGAAGTGTGAGTCTAACTCAATGTAGCGCACCTTAAACGTCCATGACCGGTGCGATGCCCATGCGATCGGGAAAAGATCGAAGCTCGACAGAGAACGAGCGAATGCGAAAAGTAGCGATGACGATGATATTAAGTAGGCCAGTTCGCATCGTGGACGAATTACGCATTGAAGGGTTGGGTTATGAAAATCTTCGGAAAGACATTGGCGCTTGCCACCGTCGCGTTGTCTCTGACGTTGCTTGCCAGCGCTCGGAATACGAAAACCCCACAAGACTCAGCGACCGCGCAAAGCGCGGCGATGAATACGCCCAGCAACCCCGAAGCAGCCAGCTTGGTTCCAGTTGACGCCGTGCTGTCTCACGCTCTGGACGCTAAGAAAGACCATCCCGGCTCCGCCATCGAGGCCAGGCTCACGCAGAAAGCGCATTTATCGGACGGAACTGAGTTGCCCTCGGGATCGATCCTGATGGGCCAGGTGGTCACAGACGAGATGCAGCATCAGGGTAAGTCGACGCTAGCTCTTCGCTTCGATCAAGCTCGCTTGAAGGATGGCAAGGTCATTCCTATCCGCGCCACGATCGTCGGACTCCTCAGTCCTGTGAGTGACAACAACATGGACTATGCAGCGCCAAATGACTGGACGGACACGACAATGCAGATCGATGAAGTCGGCGTTGTACCCGGCGTGGACCTTCACAGCAACATCGGAAGCCAGAATTCCGGCGTCTTCGTTTCGACAAGAAGGACAATGTGAAGCTCGCCCAGGGTAGCCAGGTCCAGCTCGCGATCGGCCCGAGAGCAGCAGCCTAAGATCGGCTTAAGCCGAGCAAGAAGAAGTAAGTTTGCAGGTGAGCCCGTGAAAGCGGGCTCGCCTGCAGATTTGACGTGCAGGCAGGTGCTGGCCGCACGGGCATACGCGGACGGCGCCATTCGCGGTTGCTGCGCCGCCAAGTCCGTGGTATGAGAACGGAAAGCGAGAGCGCCGTGATGGTCTCCCACCCTCGCTGCGCGAGGATGGGGCACCCAAGGGTTGTGACCGAGACAGAAACCACAGATCCCCTTCGGCTTCGCTCAGGGCAGGCTCTCGACTGCGCTCGGGGCTTCGGCGGGATGACAATTTGGACGTGAATTAGCAAGAGGGAGAGAGCGCTTTAGCGCGGGCCCTCCAATATTGGGAGCGGGCCCTGGAATATTAGGGCTTCCGCAGAAGCTCTTCTTCCGGTTCAATGTGCACCATGACCGCCGATACGCGGTTCACCCGCTCGAGCACCGTGTTTTCGACCTCGTGCGCTATCCGATGTCCTTCGCGGACGGTCAGATCGCCCTGCGTGACAACGTGCAGGTCTACGTAATAGCGAAATCCCACCTTGCGGACGAAACATTTTTCAAGTCCAAGGACCGCCGGAACAGACCGGGCGACCCTGCGCACGCGTTCTTCAATCTCGGGATTGGGAGCTGTATCCAATAGCTCCTTCATCGGGTTCACGAGCTGGCGCCATCCCCCGAAGACGATCACGGGAGCTGCGCACAGCGCGGCCCAATCGTCGGCGGTGGGATTGCGCGTCAATAGCGCGACCGAGATTCCCACAAAGGCGAACGTCGAGGTGATGAAATCGCTGAATTGATGCCAAGCATCGGCCCGGAGCGCGGTGCTGTCGATCTTTCTGCTCAATCTCGAGACATACCTTGAGAGCACTGCCTTGACGGCCATCACGGAGAGCAAGACCCAAAGCGTATATATCTTGGGCAGCTTGTGCGGCGTACGAATCAGTATCACGCTCTCGATGGCGATTGCGATGCCGCCTATGAGGAGAGCAACACCCACGAGCGCGGCCGCAATCGGCTCTGCCTTGCCATGTCCGTAGGGATGGTCCTGATCCGGCGGCTTGATGGCGAAGCGCAGCCCCCAATAGATGACGGAAGAGCTGATGACATCGGAGAAAGAATCAATGCCGTCGGCCACGAGCGCGAAGGAATGTCCGACCAAGCCGGTCAGACATTTCAGCAAGGCCAACATAAAGTTGATGACGATGCCGATCAGCGAAGATCGCAACCCGCCTTCGACGATCTGTTCTGTTGTCGGCACGCCTCTCATCGCTCGCCTATTGTAGAGGAGTCCTGCGCCGATCGCTCTGCGCGCTCTAGCAAAACTGCTCCCGCCGCTGCCCTTCCAGAAGTGCATGACAGGCTCTAAACTTAGGTTTGGAGGCTATGCTTGCTGCGCTTCTTGAAGGTAGCTCTCGTTTTCGAACTCTCCGCGGTTGTCTGGCTCTCCGTCTTGACGGGTCAGTTTTTTTATCGCGCCTACGGCGACTTTGGCAGCGAGCATCTCCCGGTAAGCTTCCTGGCTGCCCTGGTTATGCTGGTGCTGGGAACGCAACAGACCGCGATGTCGTTTCGCCGGGAAAGGCTACGCATCGCGACCGGTTTGAGCACCCCACTTTCGCAGAAGCTTCGCCGCCAAGTGGCGTTCACCACTATGATCGCACTGCTCTGCCTCGCATCGGCGGTGCTGCTGGTGATTCTGCGAAACCGCCTCCGCTAAGGATTCGCCATCGTCCTGCGCGGACGGCGGGACGCGGCTTCTCACCCCAGCAAGCACAGCTTGCCGGGGACCCCGATTCGCCGCCAAACACTCTAAAAAGAAGGAAAAGAGGGTGAATTGCTGGTGAGCCCCTCTACAAAGAAAAAACAACGAAGCCATTGATGTTCGATGGCTTCGTTGTCCGAGGAGGGTTGCTGCTTTTTGAAGGGGTCTTGCCCCCCCGAAAGAAGCGAGTGGACGCTTCGGATATGTAGACCGATTTGCTCCTCACAAAGTTTCGAATCTTAGAAAACAAACATTCCATATTCCTCGTCAAATCAAGCTTTTCAACCGTTTCCGGGCGCGGGGGCAACATCTCCAAGCCGGCGATTCAGACGTCCCCAGCGACGTATCCAAGCGTCTCCAAATTTGCTGCCAGATCATAGAACCCAGTACACTTAGCTATAGCCACGCTCCCACTGGGACTTTGGGAAGTGCACGAAGGAAGGTCGTTTTTATGCTCGTAGTCATGAAGCCGCAGGCCGCGGCGGAAGAGATCCAGGCGGTCTGTGAATATATCGAGCAGCGAGGGTTTCGCGCCCATCCGCTGCCTGGCGCCCAGCGCACTGCCATTGGAATTACCGGCAATAGCGGCGTAATCGACCAGGGCACTCTCGAGGAATTCTCCGGCGTGGCCGAAGTCATTGAGGTCTCCAAGCCCTACAAGCTGGTCAGCCGCGATACAAAGAACGAAGACACCGTCATCGCCTTTCCCGGCACCGACGCGACGATTGGCGGCCGCGACCTTGCGATCATCGCCGGACCGTGCTCGATCGAATCCCGTGAACAGGCGTTCGCGATCGCCGGGGAGGTCGCCCGGGCGGGAGCGCAGTTCTTCCGCGGAGGCGCTTACAAGCCGCGCACGTCCCCCTATGCCTTCCAGGGCATGGGCGAGGCCGCGCTGAAGATCATGGCAGAGGTACGAGAGGCCTTCGGCCTGCGTATCGTCAGCGAAGCTCTCGACCCTGAGAGTCTCGACCTGGTCGAGCGATATGCCGATGTGATCCAAATCGGCGCGCGGAACATGCAGAATTTTTCGTTGCTCAAGCTCGCCGGCCGCACCCGCAAGCCAGTGCTGCTCAAGCGCGGCATGGCGGCCACGCTTGAGGAACTGCTGATGGCCGCCGAATACGTCATGAGCGAGGGTAACTATCAGGTGATCCTCTGTGAGCGTGGGATACGGACTTTTACCGACCACACGCGCAATACGCTCGACCTCAGCATCGTGCCCGCGGTCCACCGGCTGAGCCATTTGCCCATTCTGGTCGATCCCAGCCACGGCACCGGGAAACGGAACAAGGTGCTGCCTCTGGCCCGCGCCGCCGCCGCGGTAGGCGCGGACGGCCTCGTGATCGAGGTGCACCACCAGCCGGACAAGGCCCTCTCCGATGGCGCGCAGTCGATCTATCCCGAACAGTTTGTACAACTGATGGATGAAGTCTCCGCAATCGCGGCGGTGGTTCATCGACGCGTTCCCCGCGGTATCGTCATCTCCGGTCAGGTGCTCAGCGGAGCAGGAGTGCCCTCTGCCTAGGGTGTATCGACATATAGGAATGGCCGGCGTTGCGAGATAAAATCCGGCCGGACGAAGCGGAGGCCGCAGGCTGTGGCGGGTCCACTGTCAAGGCCGACAATGAAGTCTGGCCGGATTTTCACCGCAACCCCGGGGTCCCCGGCAAGCAAAGCTTGCTGGGGTGGAAGCCTTCGGGACGGGGCCATTTTCCCTCATTTCTTCGTCGCTCGTCGCTAAGATACGCCCGGTATCTGTCGCTCCCCACTCCTCGAACTGATAAAAAATGGCTCCCGTCGCCGGCCGTCCCTACATGTCGATACACCCTGGGTGTATCGAGAAAGAGGCACGCTCGATCAGGCATACATCTGAGCAAGATTCCGCGGCGCGGTTTGGCCGTTCTCGTGGCCGCCTTGGCGCTCGCGATCGCCGGCTGCAAAGAGCACGGCTTCACCGGCTATCCCGCTAACTACCGCGAATATGCCTATGTGTCCAACAGCGGCAGCAACACCGTCACTGTTCTCGACCTGGTGAACATGCGGCAGGACCGGGTCATCCCCGTGGGGGATAACCCCAGCGGGTTGGCGATCAACCCTCAGCGCCGCGAAGTCTATGTCGTCAATTCCGGCAGCGACACAGTCAGCGTCATCAACGCCCGGAACAATACCGTGGCGGCTACAATTCGGGTTCGCCGCCAGCCTTATTTCATCGATGTGGATGCTCAAGGCCAGCGCGCCTATGTCGCCAACTCCAGGTCGAACGATGTTTCCGTGCTCGATCTGGGGCTTCGCCGGGAGATAGGCGTGATCGATGCAGGCCAGGCGCCGGGTTTCGCACGCATCTCGCCGGATGGGGACTCTCTGGTGGTCACCAATCGCGTGGGGGGAAGCATCAGCATCGCCGATCCGCACACCTTCAAGGTACGAAGCACATTCGACCACTGCGCGGGAGCGACGGACGCCATCATACTGCCCGACTCGTCGAAGACGCTGGTCACCTGCTCGGCAGGACACCAGGTGATGGTTGTTGGCCTGGCTCGCCGGGGAGACGCCACCACGCCGCCTTCGGCGGATCAACTATTAACCTTCCTCGACGTGGGCAACACACCTGCCCAGCTTGCGCTCAAGCCGGATGGCGGAGAGGCATTCGTCTCCAATTTCGACAGCGCTACGATCTCCGAGATCGATACCTCCTCGAACGAGGTTGGCGGAGCCTATCTGGTCGGCTCTCACCCAGTGCATGGCCTAGTAAGCGCGGACAATTCCCTTCTCTACGTGAGCGATTTCAGCACGGGACGGGTGAGCGTCTATGGCATCGACGACGGCAAGCTCATCAGCTCGGTCAAAGTCGGCGAGGGTCCGGACGTGATGGCTTTTTCAACGAACGGTCAACTCCTGTTTGTCGTCGATACGCAGTCGGGCGATATCGCCGCCGTGCGCACCCAGACCACGCCTCCCTCGCTGCTGACGCTGTTCCCGGCCGGGCGCAAACCCACCTCGATCGCGGTGATCGCCTTCCGCGTCCCCTAAAAGCCTGTCATCTAACTTGTTTTCGCTAATTGGTCTGCTGCATCCTTTGCCCGCCCGGCTTCCGCTTGATCCGCCAAGCGGCGGGCGTAGCGCGAGGCCGAGCTGTGCGCTCCCGCCAAGAGGAGCAAGCCCGTCAGGAAGGCCCACATCATCAAGCTCACGGAAATCGAGAATGGCCCGTAGACGGCATGAAAATCCAGCCAGGGCAACGAGAGCACATATGCCATTTTCGCCAATTCCCAGAGAAGTCCAACAACGATTGCAGTCGGCAAAACGGCCCGGGCGGGTAGTTTACGGTTGGGAAGAATCCAGTAGATGAGAAAGAAGAGCAGGATACTCGCGATGGCGGCGGAAATCTGCAGCAGCCAATGCGCCACGATGCGATAGAAAAGATTCTGTGTGTGGCCAAAAAACAGGAACTCGAGGACGGAGCGCTGTGCCGCGGTGAGAGCGATACTGATCATCGCCAAGGCGCCGATCGAAACGGCCAGCCCGAAGGCGACGAGCTGATTCATCAGGTAGGAACGGTTCCTGGTCACGCCCCATACCCGATTCAGGGCACATTCGAGCGGCATGAAAACCCCGGTCGATGAGACCAAAAGCATCACCAGCGATGCCAACTGCACTCCCTTGCGGGCATGCGCGACAATCGCCATGTTCTTGACGACGAAGTCCTGCCCGGCCGGCAGAAAATAGCGGATCATCTCCCCGATCACACTCTCCATCGCGCGCGAGTGGAAGACCTGTCGCGCAACGGTGAACATCATCACGATGAAGGGGAATAAAGACAAAATGGCGTTCGCCGCGACGCTAAATGCGTAGGTGTGGACTTCGGTCTGGGCAAGATACCGGAATAACCCGACGGGGCGATCTAGCAGACTCTCGCCCGGCGCCGGCACAGCTGGCGGATTGCTGGCCGGCCGCAAGCCGGCCAGCTTTTTATTTTCGCTCTTTTTTTCGCTCTTATTTTCGCTCTCATTTTCGCTCTTATTTTCGCTCTTATTTTCGAGCTTATTTTCGAGCTTATTTTCGACCGAGGGGGGGAGGGGAGGCGTAATCGGCATAGGAGTGGCCATGCTACCAAAGCCGCCGGGCACTCCAAAATGACTATCAGGTCACCTGCTCTGCAACCCTAAGCGAGTCTCTCTTCGGCACGGTTCAGGATATATGTACTTTAGTAACCTAAGCGGGCCGCCTGATTTTCGCTGCAAGTTTCTCCTTGCGCTGATGAGGTTTTCCTGCCATAACATGATGGCAACTGGCCTTATCGGTGCTTTTGGGTAGGCTTGGAAGGCAGTTCTGGATGTGTCGGTTTTTTAGCTTTCATAAGAAATTCGGGTTACTTCTGGGCTGCCGTTAGCGTGTTTTTATGGCGCATACCGGCGGCTCGTTGTGTTTCCCGGGCCGCGTAATTTTGGCGAACCCGGAAGTTGCTGCGGAGGTCTTCGGGAGGAGTTCAGGTGAAGGAAAATGGTGTTGTGAAGTGGTTCAATGGAGCCAAGGGATATGGATTTATTCAGCGATCGACGGGGGAGGATGTCTTCGTACACTTTTCCGCGATTCAGGAGAATGGATATAAAACGCTGAACGAAGGGGAGGCCGTTGAATTTGAGTGTCAGCAGGGTCCCAAGGGACTCAATGCGGCAAATGTAGTGCGCAATAGCTGAGGTGCCCGGCCGAGGATTTTGGCGTTTACTTACCGGTCTCGTCGAGACCGGCCTCGCTCCCGCCAGGGACCCCACCCCTCCCGGCCAAATTCAGGACGCCCGACTTCTCTATCTGACCTGTGGCCCACAGAGCCGCCTCGGCGAGCACCGGATCATTCCCTTGAGACCACTCCCGCAGCTTAGGCAAATAGCGCTTCAAGCCGCTATTCCCCATGGCAATCGCGACGTTGCGCAAAAGGCCCGAAAGCTTGGCGCGGCTCATGGGCGAATGGCGGAAAAGCCGATGAAACTTTTCGGGATCAAGGTCCGCCAACCACTCCAGCGCAGGATTCACCAGCTCCTGACGCACGGCCAGCTCAGCATCTCCGCTGACAGGCGCGCGGCGGTTCCAGGGGCAAACATCCTGACAAATATCACATCCGAAGACCTGGCGGCCCATCGCGGAACGCAGCGGTTCAGCGATAGGACCACGCTTCTCGATCGTGAGGTAGGAGATGCACAGACTCGCATCCATTTCCCGGGGAGCGGTCAGTGCATGGGTAGGACACGCATCGATGCATCGCGTGCAACTGCCACAGCGATCGGGTACGACGTTGAGGACTCTCCCCGGCGGATCGAGATCGGTGAGGATTACGCCCAGAAAGAACCATGATCCAAGCTCCTGGTTGAGCACGCAGGTATTCTTGCCAATCCATCCGATTCCCGCATATTTGGCGTAGACCCGTTCAACGACGGGGCCCGTGTCCACGTAGCAGCGAGAGGTGAATGGGCCCAATTCCCGCTGCAAGGCCCGTTCCAGATTCCGCAGCCGGGCGAGCAACACATCGTGATAATCGCTCGGAGGCAGGGTTGTGGGCTTCTGCCCCTCCGGCGCGGAAGTGGAATAACCAGTCCACGCATAGCGGGCGACCCATGCGCTACCCTCAGCCGCCGGATCGATGGATTTCACTTCGTCCGCTTGATAATTCGCGGCGCAAACGATCACCGACCGCACCCAGGGAAAGGGAATGCGCAAGGAGGAGCGAAGCAGCTGGCCGTTTTGATCGCGGCGCTTGAGGTATTCCATCTCGCCCGCATAACCGCGGCCGATCCAATTGTCGATTTGATCCAACTCCGGGTAGCCCTCGCCCGGTGGTGGAACGGGAGCGATCCCTCCCCGCGAGAAGCCAGCTTCAAGAGCCAGGGTTGCGATCGTGAGATCCGATATCCCCCGATTCGGGATGGCAGAGGCAACGGGGGTGGAAGGCTGGGTCATGCGCGGCGGTAGGATAAAGTGTTACATGTAGAGTGGGATTTGGGCGAGATCCCGGCACGCGGTCGAGCGAACGACAGCGTCGCACGTTCCTGAAGCTTGACGAAGTCGTGCTGGCGATCCTGCAAGCGATGAGGGCGAAATGTTATCGACGAAGCCTCTCGTAAGCGTCATCGTTCCTTGCTACAACGAGGAAGAAGTGCTCGGCGAATGCCACTCCCGGCTCACCGAGGTGCTGACAGCCTGTTGCGGCGAGGACTACGAGTTGATCTATGTCAACGACGGCTCGAAAGACGGCACCGAAGCACTGCTGCGATCGTTCCATGACCTTTCCGATCGGACGCGGGTGGTCATGCTCTCCAGGAACTTCGGGCACCAAGCGGCGGTCACCGCCGGCCTCACCGCGGCTACGGGCCAATGCGCCGTGATCATCGACGCCGACATGCAGGATCCGCCCTCGGTCATACCGCAAATGCTGGATCGCTGGAGAGAGGGGTATGAAGTCATCTATGGCATTCGCGAGTCCCGCGTGGGAGAGAGTGGCTTCAAATTGCGGAGCGCGCGACTTTTCTATCGCCTGATCAATCGCCTCTCCGATATGGAGATTCCGATGGACAGTGGAGACTTCCGGCTGCTCGACCGGCGCGCCATGAACGCCCTGCTGTCGATGCCTGAGCGGCATCGCTTGTTGCGCGGCATGTCGAGCTGGATCGGCTTCAGGCAATTCGGCTTGAAGTATGCGCGGGCCGCCCGTTTTGCCGGGTCAACGAAGTATCCGCTGAACAAAATGCTCAACCTCGCGCTGGATGGAATCTTTTCCTTCTCCACGGTGCCCTTGCGCTTCGTGACCGTCCTCGGCTTAGTCACGGCGGCGTGCGCCGCACTGGGCATTCTCTATTCTCTCGTCGTGCGCATCTTCACGCCGCACTGGGTAGCAGGGTGGGCGACGCTCATCCTGGCCGTGCTTTTCATGGGCGGGGTGGAGATGTTTTGCTTCGGAATCCTGGGCGAGAACATCGGGCGCATCTACACCGAGATCAAGCAGAGGCCGCTCTTCTGGTGAGAGAAGTGCTTGAACAAGACATGAACCAGGACCGAGACATGAACCATCATCAAGAGGATCAGCAGAATCACCGCGACGCCACACGTGTGGATCTGCGGGTGGGCTGGTGCTTGCGCGGGAGGCGTCGGCGGAGGATGACCCTCGATCCGGCCTGCGGGGTGAGCAGCACACTGCGCCAACGGGTGCCCTCGATGTTCTTGCCCGTGGGCAGCACCACTCGAGCGGCGAGGGTCGCGCACAGCACGGTGCGCATCTCGAGCAGCGCAAGATGCTGGCCCAGACAACGCTTGTGGCCCCCTCCCCAGGGCAGCCAGATACGCGACCGTGGGGGTGAGCCCAGGAAGCGCTCCGGGCGGAACTCG
>CAVVBW010000008.1:0-254525 GCA_963746665.1 uncultured Acidobacteriaceae bacterium
AATTTGCAGACACTCACAGGAGTTCTCTGATCTCCCTGAACAGTCAATCGAGGACGAGTCAATCGAGCATGAAGAACGAATCGAACCAATCGAACAATACGCCACATTCGCGGGACGAGCGCCTCGGCCGTCTCGCAGCCGCGATCTTCGCGGCGAGCTTCGCGGGGATTCTGCTCTCGCTCACCGCCGCATGCGCCAAGAGCGAAGCGCCGCCGCCGGTCGAGGTCCAGGTAGAAGCGGCCGTCGCCACGACCGCTCCAATCACCGAACATATCACCGCGGATGCGGTTCTCGCGCCGGTCGCGCAAGCGGCGATCGCGCCAAAGATTTCCGCGCCCGTCAAGAAATTCTATGTCCAGCGCGGCTCGATCGTGAAGGCCGGCCAATTGCTCGCCACGCTCGAAAACCAGGATCTCACCGCGGTCATGCACGACAACCAGGGAAGCTACGAGGCGGCGCAAGCCGCATACCAAAGCACGGTGAAGGCCCAAGTGCCGGAAGACCAGCAGCGGGCGGAGCTCGACCTGGCTCAGGCGAAAGCCAATCTGGACCTCAACCTCGAAATCGTCAAGAGCCGGAAACAACTCTTTGCCGAGGGAGCCATCGCCGGGCGCGACCTGGACACCGCGCAAGCCGCTTTGGTTCA
This sequence comes from uncultured Acidobacteriaceae bacterium, assembly GCA_963746665.1. Lineage (GTDB taxonomy): Bacteria > Acidobacteriota > Terriglobia > Terriglobales > Acidobacteriaceae > PALSA-350. Next base: position 647 of record CAVVBW010000008.1, read on the forward strand.
AGCGCAGGGGGCCTATGACGCGGCCGAGAAACACCTGGCGGCGATGCAGCAGGTCGGCCACGAAGCCGCGCTCAAGAGCGCCAGCGGCCAACTCGAATCGGCGGAAGGCAAATATCAGGCAGCCCAGGCCGATCTCAGCTATTCGGAGATTCGCAGTCCCATCGCCGGTGTGGTGACGGAGAAGCCGCTGAACGCGGGAGAGACGGCTGCCGCAGGAACCCCGCTCATCACTGTGATGGATACCTCCACTCTGCTCGCCAAAGTGCATTTGCCCCAAGCCCAGGCGCAATTGCTCCGCGATGGAGCCCCGGCGTCGGTGCTCGTCCCCGCGCTCGACCAACCGGTCCAGGGAAAGATCACTCTGATCAGCCCCGCGCTCGACCCCGGCAGCACCACGGTCGAAGTCTGGGTCCGCATCGGGAATCCGCGGCGTGAGCTGCGGCCCGGTACCGCGGTCCAGGTTTCTCTCTCCGGCAAATCATCGAGCAAGGCCCTGGTGATCCCTTCGCAAGCCATCATCACAACGGCGGCCGGCAAAGACGCCGTCATGGTCGTTGACGGCAGCGGCACGGCTCACCAAACCAATGTCGAGACGGGCATCGCCGATGACGGCAAAACCCAGATCCTTAGCGGCCTCTCGCCCGGGCAGCGCGTGGTGACTGCCGGAGCCTATGCGCTCGATGATGGGACTCACGTCAAGGTTGTCAGTTCACTCGCGGCGGATTCCAGCGCGGGAGAAGCCAAATGATCGGATCCAGAATAATTGGACCTGGAGCGGTTGAACCCGGAGAGATCGAATCTAGGCCGAGGCCTCCGATTGGCGATGACGTGCCCGAAGCGGCAAAGTTCTGGCTGCTGCCTTTCTTGCGCCCTATCTTTTTCTTCACCATCGTGCTCGCCGTCGCCGGGATCGTTCTCGCCTTCCGCATCCCGATTTCCGTCTTCCCGGATACAAACTTTCCTCGCGTCGTCATCGGGATCGACAACGGGGTCATGCCGGTCGAGCAGATGGAGGTCACCATCACGCGCCCCGTCGAGGACGCGGTGAACAGTGTGCCCGACCTGAGAACGGTCCGCTCGATCACCAGCCGCGGCTCCGCCGAAGTGAGTCTCTTCTTCGATTGGAATGCCGACATGTTCCGCACCCTGCAACTGGTCGATTCGGCCCTTTCGCGGGTGCAGCAGACGCTTCCGCCAACGGCGCAGATCGTCACCCACCGCCTGACTTTTGCCACTTTTCCGATTCTCGGCTACAGCCTGACCTCGAAGACGATTCCGCAAACCCGTCTGTGGGAGCTGGCTACCTATCAAATGAAGCCGCCGCTGAACCGGCTCGCCGGCGTGAGCACGGTCACCGTGCAAGGAGGCCAGGTCCCTGAGTATCACGTCGTTCCCAACATGGCCAAGCTCCTGGCCTCGAGCGTCACCATCTCCGACATTGTCAATGCGATTCAGCTCACCAACCTGGTCCAATCGCCCGGGCTCTATCAAGCGAATCATCAACTCATTCTTGGCCTGGTAGGCGATCAGGTTCACAACGTCCAACAACTTTCGCAAATCGTGGTCAAGACAACCGCCGCTCAGGTTCCGATCAGGCTCAGCGATATCGCCGACGTCATTCCCGCGACCGAGCCCGTGTACACCATCGTGACGGCGGACGGCCAGCCCGCGGTCCTGTTGAATATCGCCCGCCAACCGAACGGCAACACCGTCCAGGTAGCCGATGAAGTGGCCGCTCAAATGATCCAGCTCAAAAAGGCGCTTCCGCCAGGAGTTGAAGTGAAGCCCTTTTATGACCAGTCCCATATCGTTCGGGAGAGCATCAACAGTGTCCGCGACGCGATTCTGCTCGGTCTGATCTTGGCCTCCGCCGTCCTGGTCATCTTCCTGCACGATTGGACCTCGTCGATCGTCGCCGGCCTGGTGATTCCGGTCACCATCCTGATCACATTTATCTTTCTTTGGGCCACCGGCGAGACCTTCAATCTGATGACGCTCGGTGGCCTGGCCGCGGCGGTCGGTCTGGTGATCGACGATGCGATCGTCGTGGTCGAAAACATTGTTCTCCATCGCGACAGCGGAGAAAGCCGCGTGGCCGCCGTCGAAAAGGCGCTCCACGAGATCACCAAGCCGTTGATCGGCTCGACGATCACCCCGATCGTCGTCTTCCTGCCGCTGATCTCGGTGACGGGCGTCACCGGAGCCTTCTTTCGGGCTCTCGCCATCACCATGTCGGTGGCGCTGCTCACTTCGCTCGCGCTCGCGCTGACCTTGACTCCGAGTCTCGGCCTTCGCTTGCTGCGCGGCACAAGCGCGGCGGCAGCCGCCAAGGCACGCCTCTCCATCGCCACCAGATGGACGGCCCAGCTCCTGCGCTGGCACGCGCGCATTTTGAGCGCGGCTCTAAGCCGCCCTTTGTGGCTCTGGCTGGGTTGCCTGCTGTTGGTCGCGGTGACAGGCTTCGCGTACAAAGGCCTGGGCTCCGATCTGCTGCCGGAGATGGACGAAGGCGGTTTCGTGCTCGACTACATCATGCCGGCGGGCAGTTCCCTTGAGGAAACCAATCGTGTCCTTACCCACGTCGAGCGGATCCTGCACTCGCTTCCCGAAGTCGAGAGCGTCAGCCGCCGGACCGGATTGCAAATGGGTCTCGCCGCCGTCACCGAGGCAAATACCGGGGACTTCACCGTGATGCTCACCGACCATCGCGACCGCGCTATCGACGAAATCATGGAGGATGCCCGGCAGAAGATCAAGGCATCGGAGCCGGAACTGGACGTGGAGTTCACCCAGGTCCTCCAAGACATGATCGGCGATCTCTCGAACGCGCCCGAGCCTATTCAGATCAAGCTATTCTCGACCGACCAGGATCTGCTGAATCAGCTTGGACCCCGCGTGGGAGATGCCATCGGCAAGGTGCCCGGCGTGGTCGATGTCGAGAATGGCATCGATAACACCATCAGCGGTCCGGCAACCAGTTTTGTAGTCGATCCTTCCATCGCCGCCCGGCTTGGCTTCACCACCGCCGAAGTGTCGGCAAATGCGACCGCTATTCTGGATGGAGTGACGACCCCCGATCCATTGATCGAAAATGGACGCCCGTATACCATCCGCGTGCGCCTGGACGCCGCGCATCGCTCCTCGCTCAGCACCATTGAAGATACGATCTTCGATAGCTCCTCGGGCAAGACCGCCAGTCTGGGCTCGCTCGCCCGTATCGAACAATTGCCGCCGCAGAACGAGATCCTGCGAGAAAATCTGCAGCAGATGATCACCGTAACGGGACGCCTGGAGGGCTCCGACTTGGGCACCGCGATCGGACGGGTCCAACAGGCTGTGGCCGATCTTCATCTGCCCGCGAGCGTTCGCGTTGAATACGGTGGAACTTATCAGGAACAGCAACAGTCCTTCCGCGAGCTGCTCCAAGTGCTTTTGCTCGCTTTGGTGCTGGTCTTCGGAGTGCTCCTGGCGGAGTTTCGCAATTTCTCCGCGCCCGCGGCGATTCTTGTCTCCTCCGTGCTTTCGACAGCGGGGGTTGTTTTTGCCCTGCTCCTCACCGGAACGACTTTCAACGTTGCATCCTTCATGGGGCTGATCATGGTCATCGGCATCGTGGCCAAGAACGGCATCCTCTTGCTCGATGCCGACGAGAAATTTCGCGCGGCGGGTATGAGTCCGCGGACAGCCATGCTCGAGGCGGCGCAAAGGCGTCTCCGGCCCATCCTGATGACTGCACTCGCGGCCATGACGGGGATGCTGCCGCTCGCGCTGGCCCTTGGAGCCGGTTCGCAGATGTTGCAGCCGCTGGCCATCGCCGTGATTGGCGGCCTGATTATCTCGATGGCGCTGTCATTGATTGTGACGCCGGCGGTCTACTACTTCCTCACGCGCACCACTTCGGAGACTCCATCCGAGGCGACAAATGTCCCGGCGTGAGCCGGGCTGTCTCATCTAGGAGCCTCAGCGGTTCTTTGATGAGACAGCTTCCGGCATTCCCTATTGTGCAGCGACCAGAATCACAGCCGTTCCCGGAATCATGCTCGGACGCGGATGTGGCACGGCCGCCGTCGCGGCGGGCGCGGGGCTAAAGTCCGCGGTAATGAGATAGATTCGCTTGCCATCGGGATCGAGCGCCATCGTACGGGCACCTCTTTGCGTGACCAGGTTTTGGACCACCGTGTACTTGTCGGGAGAGTCTTGGCGGATCACGGTCAGCGTCCCGTCGCCATTCGAGCTGAAGACATACTTGTCCTGGGAAGAATACGCCGCCGCGTCCGGCCCATCGCCGATCGCGGGCACGGCCACGACCTTTCCGGTTGTCGTATCGACAACCGCCATCTTCTTTTCGTCGCAGACGGAAAATAGGCGGTTGTGCATGCGATCGACGGCGAGGCCCGACGGCCCTTGGCAAGGAGCCAGAGGCCAAGTGGCGACGACCGCGTGGGACTTCGCGTCGATATGGACGATCTCGCTCTTGTCCTCGATGTTCGCGAAGACCCCGCCCTTGCCGTCCGCGGCCGGGAACTCCGGCTTGCCGGGAAGCTGCACGGTCGCGACCACTCCCAGCGATTGGTCGCTCGATCACGGTGGCGTTGTTGCTTCTTCCATTGAAGGCCCATACCGTCTGCGTCACCGGCTCGAACGCGATTCCATCGGGATTGGTCCCCGCGGGGACGGTCTTGATGATGCGGTTTGTCTTGCGGTCGAAGACGGCTACTTGATTGCCGTGCCGTCGCTAATGTATCCGAACTTGCCGCTGGTATCGAAGGCCACGCCGTGGGTTCCATTCAGACCCCCGATGTCGGCGACTACTTTGCCGCTCTCTGTATCGATGACCATCACGTGACCCTGCCGCGTTACATACAGCAACTTCGAGACTGGATCGACTGCCATATAGTCCCATCGGCCGTCGCCGCCGACCTTCCATTTCGCTTCTATGTGAAAGGGTCCCTGTGCCCAAGCAGACGGTGCCCAAACCGATGCGGCCCCAGAAAATCCAACAAGGCCGGCAGCCAAGATTCCGAAAGATAGTGCTGTCTTTCTTCTTTTTCATTCATTGCCTCTCTTAATACGATTCGATGGAATTACACCTTTTGCGCGGGCTCCGCCCGGGAAACCGTCGTTGCGCCGTTGCCGGTGGATGCTGCCGGAATCAGAGGCAGTTTCACGGTGACACAGGTGCCCAATCGGGGCACGCTGTGAATCTCAATGACGCCTCCGCAGGAATCCATGATTGCTTTGCAAATTGCCAGCCCCAAACCAACGCCTCCAGTCCGCCGGGAGCGGGAAGGATCGCCCCGGTAGAAGCGCTCGAAGATGTGCCCCAGCTCCTCCGGCCCGATGCCTGTCCCGGTGTCTTCTATTTGGAGAGTCGCGGTTTCGCCGTCGCCTTCCAGGCTCACCCGCACAATTCCCTGAGTCCCGGTTGCCTGAGTCCGTTCCCTGAGCGCCCGTGTGCTGCAGCGCGTTCATCACCAGGTTGGTGATGAGCGTGTCGCAGGCTTCGGCGCTCAAGCGAACCGGAGCGGATGTAGAAACCTCGAGCCGGAGGCTCACCCTCTGCAACTCGGCGAAGTGCTCCATCTGCCCCACGGCCTCGCGAAGGCGTGCGGCCAGATCGGTAGCGGTTGGCTGTTCCATCGCTCCTGCATTGCCCTGCTCAAAAAGAGCCAGCAACAACATCCGATGAACCAGCTCTTCCATGCGCTCGCAATCGGCCAAGCAGGTCTCGAGGCCGGCGGCATATTCGCTGGCCGTTCGCGGCCGGGAGGTAAGGACCTGCAGCGACGACTTGATAATCGTCACCGCGGTCTTGAGCTCATGAGCCGCATCGTGAACGAATGCCTGTTGCTGCCGGAAAGATCGCTCCAGCCGCATCATGGCGGAATCGAGGGCCGCGGCAAGAACCGCAAGCTCCTTCACCTCCGAGGCGGATTGGGGAGCCTGAAACTGCCACCGCTCGGCCGTGATCGCGGCCGCGGCCTGGCTCAGTTCCTCGAGCGGAGCTAAACCACGGCGCAACAGCAAGAGCAAAGCGCCGCCGGTCAGAAGAAGGACAAGCGAGTTCGAGAACAAGAAAAATCTTGCCGCGTCTTTGAGCGCGTGGGTCACAGGAGCAAGCGGCGCCGCATAGTAGATCGTCACCGGGCGCGCGATCCCGGGTTTCGTGTCGTCCTGGTCGATCTGCCGGGTGCCGTGGATCGTCAGGCCGCGATACGACTGGCCTTGAAAGGTGAAGTTGCGGCCCCTCCCGCTTGCTCCAAACTCGCCTTCGCTCGCGGCATCCCAGCTTCCGGAGTGGCCCAGAACCCTGCCCGAAGGCTCGCTCACCTGCCAAAGGTCCAGACGTTCGAGATCGATCGCCTGAGGATCGATCAGGATGTTGTCGGCTTCGTCTTCGGCATCCTGAACGGCGCCCAGCAGAGAATCGGCTCGCCCGCGCAGCATGATGTCGAAGGTACGGAGATGTTCGTGTCTTTCATAGAGCAAGGCGGCTCCGGTCGAGCACAATGCGAGCGCCAACTCGAGCGCCAGCAAGGTGAAAATAAGCCGCCGCGTGAGCGAGTATGGTTTCATTTCGCCATTTCCCGGTGCTGCGCCACCAGCCGGTAGCCCCTGCCGCGCAGTGTTTCGATCCACTGCTCATCTCCGCCGCGATTCAGCTTGCGGCGCAAATTGGAGATGTGCGCCTCGATGACGTTTGAATGACGCGCCCAATTGTAGTCGTAGAGATGCTCGAGGAGCCTCTCCTTGGAGACAATGGAGCGCGGGTGGTGGATTAGATACTCGAGAATGCGGTATTCCGTGGGGGAAAGCTCGATCTCGGCGCCGTCGGAAACGACTGTCTTCTCCAGGGTGTCGATCGTGAATGGACCAATGGTGATCACCGGGTGCCCCAGGCCCTTGCCGCGGCGAACCAGGGCTTTGGCGCGGGCCAGCAATTCCCCGAGATCGAATGGCTTGCCTAGATAGTCGTCGGCGCCGGCATTCAGCAAATCGATCACAGAGGCCTTGGCGGAGACCGCTGTCAAAACCAGGACGGGAGCATTCTGGCCTTTGGATCGGATGTGTCGCAGCACGCCGATACCGTCCAAGCCGGGCAACATGAGGTCGAGCACGATCAGGTCGTAGTTCCCTGCTTCGCCAAGGTTGCTGCCGTCCACGCCATCCAGGGCGATATCGACCGCATAGCCCGGCCCCTCGCGAAGCGCGGCGCCGATATTCTCCGCCAGCCGTGGCTCATCTTCGACTACCAATACCCGCATAGTCTTTTGTTTATGCTACTCCGCTTAAGTTTCCCTGAAGGTTGCGGCCGGCGGCCCGCGCGAGATCAGTCGCAAACCGGGAAGGTCTGAAAGCCCCAGAACCGGTTTTTGGGGGTATTATTGGCAGTCACTTGAGCGTCGAATCGGAGTTCGGGGGGGAGAGATGCAGATCGAGACAGGTGTTGGCCGCGTTGCCAGATTTCTTGCTTGGCTTTTCGTTTTTCCGGCGTTCTGCGCTTTGGCCCTGCTCGCGGCGACGCCCTCGACGTCAGGTGAGGACAGTTCGCAGCTCATTCGCGTGGATCACTACGTAAGGGTGAAATCGAACGCGCCCGCGATGAACGGCCAGGACGCGCTCGTCTACGTGCGGGAAGTCGTGCTCGCGGGCACGGCCTTGCGCGGCGGTCCGGCGCCGGATCGTGTCGTTCTCTTCGTGCATGGCGCGGGTACCCCGGCCGAAGTCGCCTTCGACGTTCCCTATAAGGATTACAGTTGGATGGCCTACCTCGCCAAAGCGGGTTTCGACGTCTTCGCGATGGACATGACCGGTTATGGCCGTTCCACGCGCCCCACGGTGATGAGCGATCCGTGCAATCTTTCAAATAGTCAGCAAGTGCAGTTCATTCCTCAACTCATCCCCGCGCCTTGCCCGCGATCCTTTCCGGATCCTATGACGACGGCGGATTCGGACTGGAACGACATCGCCGCAGTGGTCGACCAGCTGCGCGTGCTGCGCCATGTCGACAAAGTCAACCTTGTCGCCTGGTCGCAGGGCGGCCCGCGGGCGGCCGGCTATACGGCACAGAACCCGGCGAAGGTGGCTCGCCTGGTCGCGCTCGCGCCGGCCTATAACCGCAATGGCCCGCGCGAAAAGCCCAAGGACCTCTCCTACAAGAACGGTTCGATGACCTCTCAGTCCGAGGCCGAGTTCACCGCCAACTGGGATCGCCAGGTCGGTTGTCCCGACCAGTACGATCCTCAAGCGAGCGCTGCGGTTTGGTCTGAAATGCTCGCCTCCGATCCGGTTGGCGCGACTTGGGGAACGGGTGTGCGCCGTGCGCCGCAGGTGCCGTCATGGGGCTTCGATCAGGCCGTTGTGGCCAAGATGCAGACGCCTTTTCTCATGGTATCGGGCGCCGACGACAAGCAGGTGCCGCAAGAGCGCGTGCGTGACCTTTACGCCGATCTCGGCTCGAAAGAGAAGGTTTTTATCGATCTCGCCTGTTCGTCCCACAATGCCATGTGGGAAAAGAATCATTTGCTGCTCTTCCGAGCCTCACTCGAATGGTTTACCGACGGCAAGGTCGACGGGCAGTCCGCGGGTATGCTCAAGCTCGGCTATTAGCTCTGTAAACCGATGCTCTAACCGGCAACACTTTCTTCGATCCTGGCGATTCGCTTCGGACTGGTTTTCCGGTACCGCCAGATCGTCGCGGGCGGCAGATTATCCCAAACTCGCGCCACGCGCTCGGAGGTGACTGCCAGCCCCCTGGCCCCAATGGGAGAAGAAAGTCCGTAGGTGAACTGGAGAAGTTGGCCATTGGGTTCGAGCGCATCGAGCGCGGCACTCACTACTTCCGAACGGCTGATACGATCCATATTCCGCAATGGAAGACCGGAGACAACGCAAGTGACCTGCTGATGCAGCTCGCGGGGCAGGAGCTTCATCAATCGCCGCGCATCCCCGCAGATAACGTGAATCCCCGGAAACTGGCAGCGAAGGTGCTCGGCAAAAAAGGGGTCGATTTCGACCGCCCAGAAGCGCTCGGGAGCAATTCCCCGCAGCAGCAGCGCCTCGGTGAGCGAACCGGTGCCGGCTCCCAACTCGATTACATGAGAAGAATTCGGGACTACCAGAGAAGCAATGCCCCGTGAAAGGGCTGGAGAACTCGGAGCGACTGCTCCGACTTGGATTGGATTTCGGCAGAACGATCGCACAAAAACCGGAAATGAATTGGACATTATTCTCCCTGTTAAGTCTGATACAGCGCTGCTTCAGTAGGGCCCCATTTACAGCACGCCCCCTCCCTCCTCGGGTTCGGAAACATCCTCCCCCGCCGCTGCCGTCTCGCCCCGGCAACTGTCGTTGAGATTTGGCATGGCACGCTCAAGTGCAGCGGTCCGCTTGGCAAGGCTCCACTCTAAGCACTTTAGCACTTCAATTGATTGAGCTTCTAGCGGGGGGTGCTGGGAGGTTAGTCTGATGGGGAGCGCTGAAGGCTCTTGGGTGTTGACGCCGTCTGCTAACCGAGCGTTAGTCCAATAGTGGCGTTCTCCTCGGGGCTCGCGATCCAGCAATGGTGTTTTGCTGCGAGCGCTAGCGTCTTCGCAAACGATGCATGTTCTTCCTTACTGCTGGTGTAAAGACCGGCGTCTTTGTGCCACGCCGAATTAGAGCGTCGTGATTACTCCTTCGCTTCGGCCGGCATTCGTTCCGCGCGCTGCGCCTGCTGCTCCAGTTGGGCCACCTTAAAGCGCAACTTCTGGTTCTCGCCCAGCAGGTCAGCGACCAACACCTGCAACCGCTTCCGTTTCATCATCCGTGGGCGCGTGCTCGCCATGAATCCGCCACTGCGCCTCATCCGCTCTAGTCGTCATTTGCACCCTCTGCGCCGTCACGGTCATGTCTCTACCGCGTCCGTCCTGTCACGCGCCACTACGTTCATGACGCTCATCGTTTGTCCTTCCGTCATATCAAGAGACACGTGAAAGTCACAATTACTCCTAGAGACAAAAGGAAAATCTCGCCCGATGTTCCCTCGGAATTTAACCGCGCTTTTTGCGAAAGAGCTTTCGCTTCTCCTTTACCCATTCTGGAGAAGGTCCGCCATCGGCCGCAGACAGCGTAAACACGGCAAGGGTGGAAGTGCGTGTCGTCATTACGATTCTCCTGTTGTCAGTTTTGAGTTACTTCTTGCGAAATTCAGGGACGTTGTCTTTCAAACGCCTCAGTGCGGCTCTGGTGAAGGATGGATAGCGCTTCGCCGATAAGGATTCGCATGATCCAGCTGCGGAAAGGCCCTTCGCTCTCAAAGTTCGGCAGATTTTGCGATGCTCTGATCCAACATTTCTCGACTGCGTCTTCAGCCATCTTGGAATCACCCAAAATCAGGCACGCTGTAAAGTGAAGCGTGTTGAAACATCGCCAGAACCAATTGGCGAATTGATCTAATTGTTTCTGTTCCTGTGGCATTGGCCGGTGTGTCCTTCGCTGTCCGAATGGGACTTCTACTGTCGTTGCTGCCATTCTCAATTCACTCATCCTTCTAATAGCTCAACGCGGGCGTCGTGTGATCGCTGTCGATTACGAGCGCCGTCGATAGAAAAACACTGTCCGCCTCGGTCTATTCCTCATATCGAGCCGAAGCCGCCGATGAACTGAAATATTTGTTGTCGTAGTCAGGAAAAATTGATGCTACCGGGAATAGTTTTCCTACATCTGTGTTAATCAGACTGGAGTTCCTGGATGTCCCCCAATCATCATGGAAAGCAAGAATGCGCCGCGGGCATTGAGCATATTGACGGGCTGTAGGGATATGCCCTCGTTCTCACCCAAAACCGCACGGATGCCGAGGACTTCGTCCAGGAGACGTACGTTCGCGCAATTCGAGCAATGGGGCGATTGCGGGATGACAGCAATGTGAAGGGCTGGCTCTTCAGGATTCTCCGGAACATCTGGTTGAACGAATTGAGGCGGAGGCGCAAAGCACCTAAGAGCGTGGATTTCGATGCGGAGGAGACAAATATCAATCTGGTCGACGAAAGCGCTGAGGATCCGCACGATGTCTATGTACGGAGGCTGGAACGACGCCATGTTCGCCGGGCAATGCAACAACTTCCCGAAGAGGCGCGCGAGGTCATATTGCTCCGGGAATGGGAGCAACTGTCCTACCAGGAAATTGCGACAGTTCTTGACTGTCCCGTGGGCACGGTGATGTCACGTCTGGCAAGAGCGCGATCGAAGTTGCGTGATTTGCTATGTTCGCTTTTGCCGAAGGGTTATCCGTGCGAGGAAACAATGGGGGCAACGGAATGAGTCCCTGCAATGACTATCGTGCAATGGTTCCTCTCTTTCTCGACGATGAGTTGAGTGGTAATGATGTTGATGACTTTCAAAGGCACATCGCAGAATGCGCCGATTGCGAAAAGGTTCTGGCACAGGAGGGTGCGCTGTCACAACTTCTCCATCGGATCCGGCCACTTTATGAAGCTCCGGAAGCTCTTCGAACGCTGGTTTCGCGCGTTGTCTCTTCTGAGGAGCGTGCAGACCTCCGCACTCCAGAACGGTTGCACCAACGTGTCTTACGCATTCTGGCTCTTCCGCCTGGGAGTATCAGCCGTCCGGCCATCCGCTGGAAGCGGATGGCGGTGGTGGCCATCATGACCGTGCTGGCGTTTCTGTTTATTCCGGCAGTTGTTCAAAACGTACGTGCAAATGCTTTTGTTGAAGCAGCGGCCGAAACGCATCGCAGCTACCTTGAGGGCAATCTGCCAATGGAGATTCACAGCGCCTCTCCCGCTGCCGTGACGGCATGGTTTGCGGGGAAGGTGCCGTTTGACTTTCAATTACCCGACTCGCAACAACCGGTAAACGGCCATCAGATCTACCAGCTCACTGGATCTCGCCTGGTCAATTTCAAAGATGCCTATGCAGCGCTGACCACGTATGAGATGCAGGAACAAAGGATCAGCCTTCTTGTTGTATCCGACAAGTCGGCGCGCGCAGAGGGGGGAGAAGAGGTTCATTCTGGCAGTTTGACGTTTCATGATCACACCGTTGATGGCTTCAAGGTAATTACGTGGAGCAATCGCGGGCTTACGTATGCGCTTGTGTCCTCGTTACCCGGTTCAGCACAGCAGTCCTGCCTCGTATGCCACCAAAACATGCCCGACCATTTGAAGTTTCCACATCCCTAGTGAAGGTCGCCTTCTGAATGCACCGATCGATCATCACGATTATCGATTACCTCGCGGCATTCCGCGCTGAGCAATATCGTTCTATATGCGCCGCTGATTCATTCCTATGATTGAGTCTGTGCGTTGGGGATTGAAACCGTGATCAGACGACTATGTCGGACCCATGACATCGCCAATCCATTAGCGATCGGTTGGGAAGAACGAATGGTGATCGGGAGCCTTCTCCTACGCCCTTCCCCTAAAGCGTCGGTGCTCGACGATGATTTAGCGCGCCTTGGTCCCCACGGCGATCCATTCGTTCGGCAAGTCCTTCCGGAGTGGTTGCTGTAGCAATCATTGAATTCGCTCGTTGGAATAACACTCGCGGCGGTAGCGTCTAAAGGTTTGCCGCGAGATCGGCTACTCTCCCGCGTTCGAACGGTTTCGGGGGAAAGAGGTCATGCCAGGAAGATCAACTGGGATGGAACTGGAAGAGCTCGTGCGGGAGGCTACTGGCAACTTCAGTCATCAAGCTTGTACGGCGAAGATGGGCACCGACGCACTGTCGGTGGTAGATGCCGATCTCAAAGTCCATGGCGTCGAGAAGCTGCGGATTGCTGACGCATCCGTTCTACCGCGAACAATGACTGGGAACACTATGGCCGCTTGCGTCGTGGTCGGTGAACGTATGGCAGAGATGCTCGCGTCAAAAGACAAGCTTGCAAGATCAACAGCCTAAATTATTGATTCTGGTTGCCCCCCAGGGATTCGAACCCCGATATGCTGCTCCAGAGGCAGCTGTCCTACCATTGAACGAGGGGGCAATGGGCTTAAGAAGCAGCCGAAGAAAAACGCGCCTTGCCGAGAGCCTGCCTGTTACGCACATTGACATGCCGTTCCAAAATCAACGAACAGGCTCTAACCCATAGTAAAAGCAGGAGGAATCCCGGTCAATGCGATGGCCCGCGCGGGCCGCCGAAAGCTCTACTCCTCGCGCAGCACCTCGAGCGGTTTCTGACCCAAGATGCGGAAGCTGGCCAACCAGCCGGTAGAGGTGGCCAGCAACACCGTGGCGAGGATGCCGAGCAGGCTCGCCACCCACTCCACCTGAAACTCCACATCGAGCCGATGGACCAGAATGGCCGTCAGCAGGTTGGCAAAGATCACGCCAACCACACCCGCGAGCAAGCCCAGGACCACGAATTCGACGCTGAAGACAGCCACGATGTAATTCCTCTTGGCTCCGAGGGTCTTAAGCACGACTACCTCGCGAAGCCGCCGGAACCTCGTGCTGGCGATGCTTGAAACCAGGATGATGACCCCGGAAAGGATGGAGAACGCGGCGAGAAAGCGAACCACCTCGGCGATCTGCCCAACGACACCCTGAATCGTCTCGATAATATCCGCGATATTGATCACAGTGACTGTTGGGTATGCGCTGAAGAGCGTCCGCTGCAGGGCTCCGACCTGCTTCGGCGCCACATGCAAAGCACCGTACCAGGTCACCGGCAGCCCGGCGAGCGCCTGCGGCGTAAGGATGAAGTCGCTGCGCCCGTAAACGTGCTCCCCATCGTGCTTGATCAGCGCCGTCACCTGTGCCTCGATGGTTCTTGAATTCGACGTCAGCACAATCCGGGAACCGATTTGTAAGTGCAGCCGTTCCGCGACGCGCTCGGTGACCGCGATCCCCCGTGTGTCGTCTCTGCCCCACCACGCCCCGCGAACCACCTCCGTCCCCGCTGGCAAATCTTGAGACCAGCTGAGCGAAACGCTCCGGAGCAGCCGTTGGGGATAGTTCCTCAGCTTGAGATCCTCCACCCGACGGCCGTCAAGGGAGAGGATCCTGCCCGAGACAACGGGCAACATTTCGAGATTGCCGAGAACGCCGGGCTGTTCCCCCAGCAGGTGCTTCACTCCCGCGACCTCGGTACTGCCAATGTCGACAAGAAATACATTGGGAGTGTCGGGAGCTGCGGTCATCCTCATCTGCTCGACCACCGAATGCTGCATGAGGAACACCGTCAGGATGAGCATGACGCCGACACCCAGCGCGGCGAGCACGGCCGCGGATTGATTCCCCGGCCGATAAAGATTGGCCAAGCCATGGCGGATGGAGGGCCGCAGGTCGCGGCGTGTTCTGTCAAGAAAGCCGCGCACCAAACGCAAGGTGATCGCCGAACCGGCCAGCATGACGACGAACACCGCGCACAGGGCGGCCGCAAACCACCTGCCCACGACAACGGAGTCCGATAGCGCGGCGGCGATCCCGGCCAAGCCCAACAGGATAACCACGGCCACAATCCATTGCGCTCGATTCTCCCGCAGGCGCGATAGCCAACGTGCCGAGCGGCGCTTCAACGATAAGAGCTCTGGGTCCTCGGCCCGCTCTTCGACCATTCTGCGCAGCACCAGGTTCGGCCGAACTTTGCGAATATCGAGCAGCGGGGGCAGACAAAAGAGAACCGTGGTCAGCACGCCCGTACCCAATCCGGCGAGCGCGGAACGGAAGGGGATATGAAAATCCGCCTGCATGGGCAACAGCTTCCCCAAAAGCGAGGGGAAGACCCACTCGACTCCAAGCCCCACGAAGACGCCGAGCAGGCCTCCCACCACCCCCAATAGCACCGTCTGCAGCAGATAGATACGCAGGATGTCGGAGGAACGCGCGCCAATCGATTTCATGACGGCCAGCACTTCAATCCTCTGTTGCAGATGAGCGCGCATCGCCATGGCAACGCCGATCGCTCCCAGCACCATGGCCACCAGGCAGATCAGGCTCAGCAACCCGGTCGAGCGATCCAGGCCTTGCGTAAGCACGGGATTGGTCTCGCGGAAATCGCTGACCTGCGCATCGGGCAAGATTGCCTCGAGCTGCGCGCGAGACCGCTCAATGCTGCTTCCAGAGGGAGGCAGCTTGAACAGAAAGCGCTCGCCGGCGCGGCTTCCCTGCTGCAATAGGCCGCTCTTGGCAAGCGCCCCTTCGCTCATCAGCACGCGCGGGCCCAGGCCCATACCGGAACTCATGCGATCCGGTTCGCGTACCAGAACCGCGGAAATGCGAAAGTTTGCATCGCCGATTTTTAGTTGCGCGCCCACCTGTGTGTGCAGCCGTATCAGCAGATCTTCGGCCACGACGACAGTCGAATCGGTGAGCAGCGTGCCGAGATTTCCGGCGGGGTCGAGCAGGACAGACCCGTAGAAGGGATATTTCCGCGGATCGACCACCTTGAGCGAAATCAGCAGCGGCACCGGGTCCGCCGGAGACAAGGCCATCGATGTCATTTCCGTGACCTCGGTCCGATCCACGCCCGCGGCGGCCAGGGCATTCAACTGTTGCTCTTCCTGGCCGGTCGGCTGGCGAAACATGCGCGCCGAAAGATCCGCGGCCATGATGGTGCGCGCTTCGCCGAGCAGGGTCTTCTCAAACGAATCGCTAAAGCCGCGAACCCCGGTCAAAGCGGCAACGCCGATCGCCACCGAGAGGATGACAAAAAGAAACTTGACTTTCGAGGCATGCAGCTCTCTCCAGGCGATCTTGGCCGCCGAGCTCCACGGAAGCGCAGGTTTCCCTTTTTGCGGCATCACCGGCTCAGGTCCTCTCGACCGTGTCTTCGACAATTGCGCCATCGCTCAGAACAATGCGCCGGTCGGCGCGCGAAGAGATCTGCGCGTCGTGCGTTACCAGCACCAGCGTTGCGCCGCTCGCCCGGTTTCTGCCGAGCAACAGATCGAGCACATGCGCTCCATTCTTCGAGTCGAGATTGCCCGTAGGCTCGTCGGCCAGCACGATCGGAGGGTCGAGAATGAAGGCCCGGGCCAGAGCCACGCGCTGCTGCTCGCCGCCGGAAAGCTGTACGGGATAATGATCCATCCGCTCGCCCAGGCCCACGCTGGCCAAGAGCTCGATGGCGCGCGCGCGGCCGTTGCCCGATGCGTTCAGCTCGTGAGGGAGCAGAACATTTTCGAGGGCCGTGAGTGTCGGGATAAGTTGGTAGGACTGAAAAACGAATCCCAGCTTCTTGCCGCGCACCTCCGCCAGCTTGTCCTCCGGCAGACGGCTGATCTCGACGCCATCGATCAGCACGTCTCCTTCCGTCGGCAGGTCCAAACCCGCGAGAAGCCCTAGCAATGTGCTCTTGCCGCTACCGGAAGCGCCCATGATGGCGACAAACTGTCCGGCGGGGATGAAGAGATCGATGCCCTTCAAAATCTCCACCATCCTGTTCCCATTGTGAATCGACTTTTTCAGGCCCCGAACTTCAATCATTCCTTATCCCCAAACGTGCTTTTGCAGGTTACCCTGTCTTGTGAAGCTCCGTTGCCTACCGCTTATCTTGGCCGCGCTCTGCGGCTCTCTGTTTGCCCACGCGGCCGCGCCCGGCGACGTTCCCATTATCGTTTGCTTCGGCGACAGCATTACCGCAGGCTATGGCGTCGATCCGGGTCACAGCTATCCAGACTACCTTCAGCGCGATCTTGATGCCCGCGGATATCATTACCGCGTCGTCAACCAGGGCGTCAGCGGAGATACAACCAAGGACGGAGTAGACCGGCTGAGCACTGTGCTCGCGCTCCATCCGGCGGTGGTCATCGTCGAATTCGGGGGCAATGACGGTCTTCGCGGGCTGCCCAGCACGGCGACTCGCGCCAATTTGGACACGATCGTTGCGGCGCTCCTTCAAAGTGGAAGCAGGGGGCGAAGCAAAGTGCTTCTTGCGGGGATCACGCTCCCGCCCAATTACGGGCCGGACTACATCCAGCAATTCAGCGGAATGTATCAAGAGGTGGCGGCGAAGTACCATCTCACGCTCTTGCCCATGCTCTATGACGGCATTTACACGGTTCCCGGCGCAATTCAGCAGGATGGCATCCATCCCACGGCCAAGGGCGCACAACTGCTCGCCGCGCATCTCGTGCCGCTGCTTCTCCCGCTGCTCGATAGATTGCAGGGCCCGCGCTAAAGCGCTCCGCCCTCTCGCTCTGCTCGCGCCTTGCCAGCGCTCGCTCCGCGATTCACCCTCATAAGTCATCCGATCACAGTCACGGGCTGAAACAGCGTTCCCGCGATCCGGCGCGCAATCGCCACCAATTCCCGTTGTCCTTGAAAGACCTTCACGAGCGGCGCTCGAGAGAACTCGGGCAAGTTTACCGGGTTGCCGTTTTTTACTCGTCCGGCGCTCCACAGATCCGCCGTCGTCGAGGGCAATTCGGGCAGCAGAGTGCGCGGATGGGGCAGGGTTTGCTCGAGGACCCCGGCGGCGGCTCTCGAGCACAACTCTTCGAGAGTTGATGCCTGATCGAGAGTAAACCCTCCCGCGGCCACGCGCCGCAGGCGAGCCAAATGCCCTCCGCACCCGAGCCGCGCCCCGAGCTCATGGGCTACCGAGCGAACATACCCGCCGGAGGAGATGCGCATCGCGAATTCGACTTCGCTCGCTTCCATGCAGCCGATCGAGAACTCCTCGATCAATACCGGCACCGCGTTGAGCGCCACCGGCTCCCCGCGGCGAGCCGCCGCGTAGGCCGGCGAACCGGCAACCTTCTTCGCCGAGTAAGGCGGTGGAGTCTGTTCGATCGCTCCCAAAAAGTGCCGGGCGCAGGCCTCAACTTCCTCGCGCGTCAACGATACGTCCTGGGGCGCGGAACAGGGCTTTCCCTCCGCATCGTAGGTGTCGGTTGCAAAGCCAAATCGGATGGTCCCGGTATAGCTCTTCACCATCGGGCCGAAGAATTGAGCCAGCCTCGTGTACTTTCCCATCAGGACGGGCAGCACGCCGGTCGCCATCGGGTCCAGCGTCCCCAGGTGTCCCATGGATGACTCACCTGTCGCGCGGCGCAACTGCTTGATGACATCGTGCGAAGTGATGCCACCGGGTTTATCGACGATCACGAGGCCGTTCACACTTTTTAAAAATCTCTCTGCGAATGCCCGCGCACCAGGCTCAGGAACTCCGCGCGCGTGTTCTGCTTCTCAAAAACCCCAAGCATCGCCGAGGTCACCGTCGAGGAATTCTGCTTCTCGACGCCGCGCATCATCATGCAAAGATGTCTGGCCTCGATCACCACGCCGACTCCTTGGGGCTCGATCGCTTCTTCGATCGACTCGGCGATCTGGCGCGTCAGCCGCTCCTGCACTTGCAGCCGCCGGGCAAAGACCTCGACAATGCGCGGAATCTTGCTCAACCCGATCACCTTGCCTTTAGGAATGTAGGCGACATGGACCTTCCCGAAGAAGGGCAGCAGATGATGCTCGCAGAGGGAAAACATCTCGATGTCCTTGACGATGACCATCTCGTTATAGTCCACATTGAAAAGCGCATCCCGCAATATCTTGGCCGCGTCTTCCTTATATCCCTTGGTGAGAAAGGCCATGGCCTTTTCCATGCGTTCCGGCGTTTTTGCCAGGCCCTCGCGCAGCGGGTCTTCGCCCATCCGGGCGATCAATTCGCTGTAGATCTCCTGCGTGCTCGACTCGCTCAAGCTATCCGCGGCTGTAGGCTTGCTAACGATTGCTGGACTAACGATTGCTGGACGAGCCATGCTCTTCCTTTCCTGAATACTCAAAGAAATTGTTTGCCGTCTCCTCGACCCTCACGCGCTCCAGCGTCACACCATTCGGGCGCGCATGGGGGTCTTCCGCGAGCAGCCGGTAAATCGCTTTGCACAGATTCTCCGTAGTCGGAACCTGATCGACAAAGCATTCCTCGAAGTTCAGATTCACGCGATCGAATCTGTCGATCACCTTGGCTTGCACTGTGAGATCGAGATCGGCCAGGTCGCACACCATTCCCGTAACTTCATTCACGGGACCGCTGACCGTCACTTGAATGATGTAGTTGTGTCCATGTCCGTATGGGTTGTTGCATTTACCGTAAATCGCCTCATTCTCCTCGCCGGTAAATTGCGGGGAGTGCAGGCGATGCGATGCACTGAACCGGTAACGGCGAGAGAGATGAGCCTTCATGCCTCTCCATAGAAGTCCGCGAAGAGGTCGGCCATCTCGTAAACGCGAACCCGGTGGAGCGTGGCCCCCGGCAATTGCTCTTCAATGGGTCTTTCGAGCCTTTTCCAGATCGCGATGGCGATGTTCTCCGTCGTTGGGATCAGCTCCTTGAACTCCGGAACTTCGAGATTCAAGTGACGATGATCGTAGACATCCACCACCTGGCGATGCATTACGGCTTTGAGCTCTTTGAGATCCACCACAAAGCCGGAAACGGGGTCAACTTCACCCCGGACCGTCACTTCCAGCGTGTAGTTATGGCCGTGCCCGTTACGGTTCGCGCACTTGCCGAAGAGACGCGCGTTTTCCTCGGGTGAGAGCCGATCGCTCCAGTAATAGTGGGAGGCGGAAAAATCGGCTTTTCTGGTCAGCAGGATCATCGTTTATTTTACGAGAACGGAATTAGTTTCCGCCGTTAGAAGGATGCTCGTCTAGAACTAACTGTTTCATTTTTTGAGAGTTGAGTATTCTCTTCCCTTCCAGCCTACCTGCCCCCGGAGGGCATAAGCAAACCAGCTTCTCACCAAAAGCAGGCAAAACAGGGGCAATCCGAAGACCGCGAGCGCACAGCTCCCCCAAGAAAAATTCGACTTGGCGACCCTTGCATAGAACCCCCAGAGAATCCGCAACCACAAGGCGGCAAAGGCGTAGCGCGCGAGATAGGTGCCCCAGTAGTACCAGAGCAGCGCCGGCAAACCGGCGAGCAGCAGCAGATCCAGCGCGCGCGTGGCGGCGGTGGCCAAGGGATTGGCGAAGAGTCTGGCCAGGTTTTTGGTCCAACCCTCGAACATCGCGCCAAAGCTGCGATACATCCGGGCGCTTAGCGCGTCCGGCGCGTAGCGAAAGCGAATCGCAAGATGGCGGCGTTTGAATAAGAAGGCCAGGTCCACGTCTTCAAGCAAGGAACCGGCGACCGCGGAGTGACCGCCCACGGCAAAGTACGGCTCCCGCCGGATCATCAAGAATTGGCCGTTCGCGGCAGCTACCGGCGAGGCGGGGTCGGAGACCTTTCGCGGTGGGTACGCCAGGGCGAGCTCGGAGAAGACCAGGGGCATCAGGGCGCGCTGCCAGAAGCCGGTTACCAGCTGCCGGGGAGAGTAGGAGACGAGCGACGCACGCGCTTTCTCGCCCTCGTTGATTGCCCGTTCGAGGTTGCCCGGTTCGTGGATGGTGTCGGCATCGGTGAAGAGGAGCCATTCTCCGCGTGAGATCCGCGCGGCCGTCCAGAGGGCGTTGGCCTTGCCCGTCCAGCCCGGCTGGAGCGGCTCCGGATCGAGGACCACGACGCCGTTTAGCCCTTGGGCGATCTGGCGAGTCCGGTCGGAGGAGCGATCGTCCACGACCAGCAATTCCCAATCGCGCTTCACCAAAAAGCCTTCGCTGGACTGGCAAAGGAGCGAGCGAAGACAGGCCTCGAGAACATCCTCCTCATTCCGCGCGGGCACAATCACGGTAAGCCGCATCGAGGCAACACGGTCTGGATTTTGCTCAGGCAAACTATCCTGGTCGATTCATTCTTATTTATTATAGAAATGTGCGGTTAAGCCCTTTGAAAAAGAGATTCTTATCGGTTGCCTTTCTGCCGCTGTGCCTGCTCTTCACAGCGGGTTGCGACCGTGGGCAGCATCCAACCGACATCGAAAAGACAGCACCGGACTTCACGGTTGTGGACGGGAGCCGCACGGTCTCGCTCGAGGAATATCGCGGCAAAGTTGTTGTCCTCAATTTCTGGGCTAGTTGGTGCCCGCCTTGCCTGGAAGAGATTCCTTCCCTGATCCAGTTGCAGAAGGACTTGCCGCAGGTCGTCGTGCTGGCGGTCAGCTTCGACACTGACACCGGTGCCTACCGCCGATTCGTCGCCCAGCACCACGTCACTGGCATCATTACTGTTGTCGATCCTTCGCAGAAGTCAAACCTTGCCTTCGGAACCTCGCGTCCCCCTGAGACCTACGTCATCGACCAGCGAGGCATGATCCGGCGCAAATTCATAGGTCCGCAGGAGTGGACCACCCCGGAGATCATCTACTACCTCTCCCACCTAAAATAGATGCCGAATAGCGCCTTGTTAGGATGAACAAATGACCACAAATGTGGACGCGCTCTACCGCTATGAGCAACAGCCCGGCGAATCCGCCATGGGGGCGCTCGCGAAGGTTCATAAGGTGTATGGGATTCGACACGTTCGGATGAACGAAAAAGAGAAGACGGTGCGCGTCGAGTTCGACGCTTCGCGTCTCAATCGGGAGGTGGTTCAAAAACTGCTTCGCCGTGCGGGAATCGCCATTGTGGAAGAGGTTTCCCTGCTTCCCCCTCAACCCCGATAGCATTCTCCCTTGGCAGCCAACTTGTTTGCGCGGTGACAGCAGAGTTGCTATCTTAAGAAAGTTCGAGACGTGCCAAAGCGTGCGCCCATAGCTCAGCTGGATAGAGCGACTGACTACGAATCAGTAGGCCGGGAGTTCGAATCTCTCTGGGCGCACCACTTCTAACTAACCAATAATCCAAAGGATATTTTCAATCTCACGGAAATGGGTGCGGAAATAGTGGATGGGGCCATCTTGTTCCGATAAAACTCTCTTATTTGCCAGCTGGGAGGTGAACCATTGAAGGCCCTATTGAGGATTGGCGGATCAATATTAGTTTGCTTGATCTTGTTACTGCTCGTTGTGCGCATCACCGGTTTCGAGCCCAAGGACTGCTCGCCATTCAATCGATCTTTATCATGCAAGCTGCCGGGGCTTTGGCTTAAGGGGAAACTGGTCACTACTCCAGTCAGCGACTGGTCGTTCACGGACAAGATTCAACAGATCAAGATTCAGACCCAGACCCCGATTCTGCTGCCTCACTCAGTGACGATTTGGTGCGCTGCTTATAATGGCGATCTCTATGTCACTTCTAATCCCGGCAAACTGTGGAATGACGATATAATGCGTGATCCTCACGTGCGACTGAAGATAGGAGACCAACTGTTTGATCGCAACTTGTCCATTATCAACGATCCAGCCGAAAAAGCAGCTGTGCTCCAGGTTAAAGGGAAAAAATATCCCCAATGGAAGGTGCCGCCGGTCTCGGCAGTTACTGTCTTTCGGGTGATGCCTGAGTAGCCCGTCTGAGCTGGCTGACACTTTTCCGTATTAGCGATAGAAACAAGGTCGAACGGCTCTCTCCACCCTGAGATGGGCTGGCGTTGTTTTAACCTCTCTTGACGTGTTACACTTCTGCCGCTTCCAGGTCTAAGATGTGCGCACATATTAAGTTGCAAGTTGGAGGTCATGAATGAAACGCATTTCTCTGTTTGTCCTCTGCGTAGCGGCGGTTTCGATCAGTGCGTTGGCACAGGCCCCGGACGATGCCACCACGAAGGCCTTGACTGCGGCGCCGATCCTCCTGCGCAACGCGGCGACGGTCATCAAGTGGAAGCCCGATTTCACATACGACACACTGAAGACCGGCACCAATACCCTGGTTTGCTACGACCGTTCCGGCTTTCCTTTACAGCAGGCGTATTCGGTTGAGTGCACCAGCAAGGACAACCTGCCCCGGGTCGCGCAGAATCTGAAGGCGGAGGCGCTCGGCGACAGGGCCAAGTCACAGGCGATGCTCGAGGCCGAGGAAAAGGATGGAACCCGCGTGAAACCGGTATACGGATCGGTGTGGTACCACGCATTGGGTCCCGACGCGGACCATGTTCGCATACACGCGACCATCGCCGTGCCGGGGGCTACGATGGCGTCGATCGGACTGCCTGAGAATGGCAAAGCGGGTACCGTGTGGATTATGAATGCGGGCACCTCGACGGCACACCTCATGACGCCCGGAGATTAAAGGGCCTTCACTCACTCAAAGAACAGGCGAGCGGCGGTAACGCCGCTCTGCTCCCAGCACGGCTGGTTGCCGTGCTGTATTGTTCGTAGCGGGCTCTAGGAAAACGGGAATGATGCAGAATCTGCTCTTCACCCTCGTCGCAGTGGCAGCTCTATCGGCAGCCCCGAACAAGCAGACGTTCACGGGCACCATTACGGAGGATGAGTGCCCCAAGGCCGACCATTCCGTAATGGCCATGGACCCGACACCTTCCGCCTGCGCCATAGCCTGCGTCAGCGCCCATGGCTCGGTTTATGTTCTCTATGACGGCGAGAACGTCTATACGCTGAGCGACCAGCAAACTCCGGAGAAATTCGCGGCACAGAAAGTGAAAGTGACAGGCACGCTGGACCCGAAAACCAAGACGATCCAGGTAGACTCGATTACCGCAGCAAAATGAGTCGCGTTTTGGCGGCGCGGCTCGAATCATCCCTTCCTCCCGCGAAAATATTTTGGAAGAATGCTGTCCCTCGCAGGCAATACTCAGTCAGATGGGCATGGTTTCTCCCGCGATCAGGAACACCGGCAACCGACTGGCCAGCTTGGATGAGGAGCTTCTCGCTCAGATCCGGCAAGGGGACCGGGCTGCTCTGGTAGAGGTCTACGACCGCTACCAGGCCCCCGTATACCAGTTCGCTCTTGCCATGAGCGGCGATCAAAGCATCGCGGCCGACATTACTCAGGATGTTTTTTTGCTGATGCTCGAGCCGGCTGGCCCCTTCCGTGGCGTCTTCTCGAGCTTCGATCCCGAAAAGGGCGCCCTTGAGGGCTACTTGCTTGGCGTAACGCGAAAGCTCACCCGGAAGGCGATGCGAAAACAGAGCCGATGGCAACCGATCGGCGAAGAGGTCAACTCCAAGATCGCCCTCGCGGAGGTGAGCGAAGCAAGGATCGAGGCAAAGATCGAATCGAAGATCGATGCCACGCGCTCGCTCGAGCGGCTGCGCTCGGCCATCGAACTGCTTCCTGTGAAATATCGCGAGGCCATCGTGCTCTGCTGCTTGCAGGAGAGAAGCTATGACCAGGCTGCCGCGATCATAGGCCGCTCGGCGGGGACCGTGGCATCGCGCCTTTCGCGAGCGCGCAAGCTCCTCTCCCAACGCTTGGACTCGCAGGGGCGAGTGAGCTCGAGGGAAAATCTCGCCCGGGAGCGGCTGGCCAATATTCTCCGGCGGAGAGCACGCCATGATGAATAGAAGGATGGATAACAGGGCGGATAAGAAGACGGACAGAATGAACGATCGGAAAACCATGACGAATTACACATCGGAAAACAATTCGGAATGCAATTTCCCAGTGGGCGGCCCCGGTCTCGACACGCTGCTGGCACAACTGGCCGCTGCGACTTCGACTGAAAGCGCGCCATCCGCGGTGCGCCAACGTTTGTTCGCCGAGGCTGGGCTCGAGACTCTGCTCGACCAATCCTCGCGCGCTCGGCCCGCGCTCTCTCTCACCCTGGCGAGCGTCTTGAGCGCGGTTCTCTTGATAGGCGCGGTGGGCGCGGGAACTTCGCTCTTGCTCGGCCGCACAAAGTCTTCACCGGCGCTCTCTTCGGCGGTGCACGCCGCCTTGCGCTTTATGGGCGTCAGGAAGGCGTCGTCACAGGACGCTGCTCTCCCAGCCAGTGGAGATCCCACGGCGGACTTGCTCGCGCCGAGCGACAACAACTCCTCGCCGGCTTTCGAAAATGGCAATTCCGGACTCTCTACCAACGTCTTCGCCTTGCCCCTCTCCGACCCTGCCATCGCCAATGGCACTGAAACTACCGTTCGCGTCTCCGTTCCTACCTCTCAACTTATTGCCTGGGGAGTTCCTCCTCTGGCGAATGGACCGGATGACGAAGTATCGGCCGATTTGCTGCTGGGCGACGACGGTCTGCCCCGGGCCATACGAATTCTTCCTACATCGACAACCACAACATCATCCGCCCCTGAGGAAAACTACCCATGAAGAAAACGACGAACAAGACCAGCTTTAATGTGAGATCTTTAATGACCGGCTTGGCCTTCGCCGCCTCAGCCGCTTTTCTCTTCAACCCCAGTGCCCCGGCGCAAAACGGCCCGGGGGGACCGGGAGGACCACCGCCCGGAGGACACTGGCGAGGGCGCGGCGGCCCCGGACCCATGGGGGGACCAGGAGATTTTGGGCGCGGCCCCGCCAAAGTCGTGACTGGAGAGCCCTACTCCGGGCAAGCGGTCACGACCAGCGCCGAAACCCTATCCAACGGCGCCACCATTACCCGGCAAATCACCGCCTCGATCGCCCGCGACAACGAAGGACGCACCATGCGGACAGAGACCTTCAACGGTTTTGGCGCCGCCGGAAGCACCACAGCCGGCGCAACCATCACTACGATCTTTGACCCCGTCGCCAACCAGCGAATCGAGTTAAACTCCAAAACCAAAACGGCGCGCATCTTCATGCTTCCGCCGCCGCCCAGCGGCTCGGGAACCGGCCCCAGGCCGCACGGGAATCGCCCCAATACCAATTCGTCCAAGTTCAGCGTCCAAACCGAATCGCTAGGCACCAAAACGATCGATGGAGTCTCGGCGCAAGGAACGCAAACCATCCGGACGACTGCCGCCGGCGCCATCGGCAACAATCAAGCGCTGGTGACAACCGAGCAGCGGTGGTACTCTTCCGACCTCCAGATCGTGGTCCAGAGCTCGCGAACCGATCCGCGTTTTGGCCAGACAACCTATGTCATCAATAACCTTCAGACTGGGGAGCCAAGCGCTTCGCTCTTCCAGGTGCCCGCGGGCTACCAAAGCAAGACCGTCGAGTTGCCGGCGCGCGGCGGACCCCAATAAAGGGTCTCCTGCTCGAAATTGCAGCCCTTCCTGTTTGAGGGGCTGCAATTTCATCGCTCCTTCACAACAACAAATGTGCCTGCTTTGGTGTCTAACGAGTCGAATCATAAAGCCGTAGCTTGTTCGGGAAGGTTGAGAACTCACCGTGCTCGGAAGTTTGCTGTACTCCCAACGGATGCTTGTACGGGCCATCGTACTTTGCCCACTCGCCGCAATCCTTGCTCTCAGCGCACAGGCCCAGTCGGCCGCCGCACCCGCTGTCCGAATTGCCTCACCGATTGACGAAAGCCAGTTGGTCACGATGCGCGGCAGCATGAACCCCGCGGCCATCGGCGCCATCGACCGCGGCTCGGTGACTGCAAATCTTCCCATGGTTCTCACTATGGTCCTCAGCCGCAGCGCCGACGAGCAGGCTGCCTTTGACGCTTTTGTTGCCAGCCAGTACGACCAGAACTCGCCCAACTTCCACCAGTGGCTCACTCCCCAGCAGATCGGCGCGCGCTTCGGTCCTGCCCAGGCCGACATCTCCACTCTCTCGAGTTGGCTTGCCGGCCACGGCTTCGCTGTCCAAAGCGTCGCGCCCGACGGCATGACCATCCAGTTCAGCGGCACGGCCGGCCAGGTTGAAAACGCCTTCCATGCCGAGATCCACAACCTCTCCGTTCGAGGCCAGGCGCACATCGCCAACGTCACAGATCCGCAAATCCCCGCCGCATTGGCGCCGTTGGTGGTCGGCATCAAGGGGCTGCACAACTTCTTACCCCATCCCCTGCACCGCTTGGGCAGCAAGGTGCAGTTCAACCCGAATGCCCACGGCTGGGTCAAGCTGCAGAGCTCGTCCGGCGCCGGTCTTACCCCCGGAGCCCTGAGGGCGCGGGCTCCCGCCGCCTCAGCCAATTCCGCGTCTTCGGCCAAGCCAAACTTCTACATCGCCAACTACAATCTCGGAGTCGAAGAGGACGTCGCGCCTTTTGACTTCGCCAAAATCTACAACCTTCCTTCGACGTGGCCCACGAGCGCCAACGGCGCCGGCCAGACGATTACCATCGTTGGGACTAGCGATATCGAGCTCAGCGACGTTGCCAGCTTCAAGAGCGCCTTCGGCCTGCCCGCCGGCACTGCCCCTGTGATCGCGCACGGCCCCGACGGCGACCCCGGCATCTGCACCGGCGGCACCAATGCCTGCAATGGCGACGACCTCGACGAGAACTCGCTCGACGTCGAGTGGTCCGGCGCCGTGGCTGCCGGCGCGCAGATTGTGCTCGTCACCGACGCCTACAACAGCCAGAGCAATCCCACGAACGATCCCGTCTTTGACGGCGCGCAGTGGGCGATTGACAACGCGTACGTCCAGGGCTCGCCGGTCTACGGCTCGCGCATCCTGAGCTCCAGTTACGGCGAATGCGAACTCTTCAACGGCACGGCCTCGAACGTCGCCTACAACAATCTGTGG
Organism: uncultured Acidobacteriaceae bacterium; assembly: GCA_963746665.1. GTDB lineage: Bacteria > Acidobacteriota > Terriglobia > Terriglobales > Acidobacteriaceae > PALSA-350. Next base: position 27,938 of record CAVVBW010000008.1, read on the forward strand.
CAGACGGCCGCCAGCGGCGGTATCGCCGTATTTGTCGCCGCGGGCGACTCCGGCTCGCCCTCCTGCGACCAAGGCGGCGACTACATCGGCAACCCCTACGTCGCGCAGTACGGCCTCTCAGTCAGTGCTATGGCGTCTTCGCCATACGACACCGCCGTCGGCGGCACCGATTTCAGTTGGTGCAACCCCACCCTCGCTTCCAACGGCACAACGATCAATGGCTGCACGGCTTCAAATGCCTCGACCTACTGGAACACCAGCAACAACAGCACCACGCACGCGTCGGCCAAAGGCTACGTGCCAGAGACGCCATGGAACGATACCTGTCAAAACCCGATCAACGCAACATTGCTGGGGAGCGTAGCTACGGTCAGCGGCGTGAGCGGTGTTTCTACGCCCGAGGAAGCGTGTAATTTTGTCTACGAGGACTCGCTGAACCTCTACTTCGAGTCCGACGGCCCAGCGGTCATGTCCTACGCGGACACTGTCGGCGGCAGCGGCGGCGCCAGCAGCTGCGTCGTCAACACGTCGACATCCACGACCCTCGGCTCCTGCAGCTCCACTGACGCCAGCACCGGATCGAGCTACGGCAACCTCCCCCTGGTTAATGATGGCTGGCCCAAGCCTAGCTGGCAGACCGCCGCGGCAAGCCTCGGCGTTCCCGCTGACGGCGTGCGCGACCTGCCCGATGTCAGCTTCTTTGCCGGCGACGGAACTCTCGACAGCGCCTCGCTGATCTGCGTCTCCAACGATGGCGCAACGTGCACCAACATCAGTGAAACCGGCACTGGCACCGGCGGGGCCGAAGAGATCGGCGGAACCTCGGTTGCCACGCCGGCAATGGCCGGTGTAATGGCCCTCATCAACCAGAAAGTCGGCGCGCCCCAGGGCAGCCCCAACGCGGAGCTCTACACGCTCGCCAGCAAGCAGACCTATTCCGCGTGCAGTGCCGAGAGCGCCACCAATTCCAGCCAATGCAATTTCCAGGACATCAACCAGGGCACCAACTCCATGCCCTGTGCCCCCACTGACAGGGTGGTCTTAGGCGGCGCAACTTACGATTACAGCACCGGGCAGTGGGAAGAAACCCCGCAAATGTACGCGGTGGCCTCACCGAACTGCACCGTTATCAACTCCGGAGATACCGTTGGCACGCTCTCCAACTATGGCGCCGTCACCGGTTACGACCAGGCCACGGGTCTTGGCTCGCTCAATATCGCCAACATCGTCGCCAACTGGACGGCCGCAACGGTCGGAACCGCAGCCGCAACGGTAAGTATCAGCCTGGGCAGCGCCTCGCCCATCAGCGCGAGCCAGAGCCTCAACGTCACCGTCACGGTTGCCGGCTCGAGCGGTACGCCCACCGGCAGCGTCACGCTGTCGGCCAGCGCCAACGGCTACAGCGCCGCGCAGATCCTCTCCAGCGGAACCGCGACCTTCACGATTCCGGCCAATACCTTCACAGCCAACGGCACCGTCACGCTGACGGCCGCCTACAGCGGCGACAGTAACTATGCCCCCAACAGCGGTACCGCCAGCTTCACGGTCACAGGAGCAAGCACATCCACCGCAACGTTCGCTCTGGCTTCCATCACTGCGCCCGCGGGCATAGCGCCGGGTGGAACCGCGACCGCTACGTTGACCGTCTCCAGCAGCAGCGGCTACGCTGGAACCATCACACTGAATTGCGTGCTCACCAACGAGCCCACTGGCGCTGTCAACCTGCCTAGTTGCTCGCCCAGTGGAACCATCACGTTGAGCGCCGCAGCCACATCCGGCACCGCTACGATCTCCGTGACTACCACTCCAGCCACTGTCGAAACCTCCAGCCTGCCGCCAGCGAGCCGCAAAGGCCTGTTTGGCGCGGGCGGCGGCGCGGTGCTCGCTTTGCTGGTCTTTTTCGGCATCCCGGCGCGGCGTCGTAGATGGCGCGCTATGCTCGGCATGTTTGTGCTCCTGGTGACGCTCGGCAGCCTGACAGCCTGCGGCGGTGGCGGCGGTAACAGCACAACCACGATCCCCGGAACCACCGCCGGAACCTACACCTTCACCGTGACACCGGTAGGCAGTCCGGCTCCCGCTTCAACCCCCACCCCGCAAACCTTTACCGTGACGGTCTCTGGGGTCGGGGTCGGATAGTTTGAAGCAACAAAGGGCAACCGGCCTAACGAGCCGGTTGCCCTTTTTCCTTTGGTGCACCGCAGCGGGTTAGCCCAGTACCAGTACCTGCATTTCTCATCACAGCGGGAAGGTCCATCGATCATCCGTCCATCAGGGGTGCCCATATCTCCCAACGCTCTTCGTTGGGAGATGTGGGATACCGCAGATCTCGATGCACACTGTGTCCGTTTCCCACATCTGGCGAAGAGCCCCCCAGATTTGCGGCACCCGTGCAACACAGGTCAACTGGCTCGTTGAGCCGGTTGACCTGTTTCTGCCGCTAGACTTGGATGGTTGAAGAGCCTTAGCCGGGACTTGACCACTTCTCTTACCGATTCGACGACCGGAGGGAGAATCTTGTAGGGAACGACTTCGTCCGGTTTGCCGGCGAGACTCTCTTCCAGGTTGCGCCGCCATGCAACCCGCACTTCGGTGTTGATATGGACAATGCTGATGCCGGCGGCGATGGCCCTGTGAAAATCGTCATCGTCGGTTCCCGATCCGCCGTGAAGGGTCAGGGGCACTCCGGCAGCCTTCCGGATCGCTGCGATCCGGTCGATATCCAGGTGCTGCTTCGAATCTCCCCGCACCATATCCTTGGACATGCCATGCATGTTTCCCACGGCGGGAGCAAGAATATCGATGCCTGTCTCTTCGACAAACTGCCGCGCATCTTCCGGAGTTGTCAGCTGTTTGGATTTGGCAGACATCGTTTCATGAATCTCAGACCCGGTACCGATATCTCCAATCTCTCCCTCGACCAGCATGGAAGGATGGATTCCCTTGAGCACTGTGACGGCTTCTCGAGTTTGGCGAACATTCTCTTCCAGCGGCAAGTGAGAAAGGTCGAAGACAATGGAGTCGAACCCGGCTCTTGCCACCTCCTCCGCACCAGCCTGGGAGTGCGTGTGATCCGCGTTGAGAAAGATTGGGAAGTCAAACTCATCCCGCAGGTTCTTCACGAGAGTTGCGATCTGATGAACTCCCATAAAGCTCCGTTCGCCCTCCGATGCGCCGACGATCACCGGCACATTGAGGTCCTTCGCGGCGCTGAAAACTGCCTTTAACAAGACCAGGTCGGACACGTTGAAATGTCCGATTGCGACACCGCGTCTTCCGTTTGCACTAAAAGATCTCTTAGCGTTTGCATGAGTAAAAACCTCGTCCGGGATCTCGAACATCTCTGCATTTGGATGCTCCACGTGGTGGACGCGCGCTTGCGTTCATCTTTGCAAAGGGCGGCGCAAAGGGCGGCGAACTGGCATTTCACGGTGGGAAATTTGCTAGACTGTGAAGACAGCCCCACGGAGAGATGGCAGAGCGGTTGAATGCACCTGACTCGAAATCAGGCATACCTTTACGGGTATCGGGGGTTCAAATCCCTCTCTCTCCGCCAACACTTGAAACTAGGAACCCGGCTTCAGATTGATGGTCTCTTCCGTGACCGACTCCACCTTAGGCAGCGAATACATCACTGGAAAATACCTGCCTCGCGCCCATAGTTGATAGAGGTCGCGGTAATGCGGGCTGTTGATGTCGCCCGATTGGCCTGGGTTGTTGATGCCAATCGAATCGTCCCAGTCGCTGGTATCCATGACAATCTTGAATGAGCCCCCCGCCGTTTGGTTATCACCCCCGCCGGTGGCGTCAATGGTGTAGGCGTCACCGCTGCGCGGTGCGTCGCCCACGTCGAACTTCGCGCGCTCATCGGCGTTAAGGGCGGGACTGAAGGGGTGGGGAATGAGAGCTCGATGAAAGGCGCCAAGGTCCCACTTGTCCATATCCGGGCCAAAGCGTTTGGTGAGATCTGCTACCGCTTCGTCGAGCGCCTTGATCAGCAACGCGTCTCTTCCCGCGAGAGGATCGGCGCCAAAATCCCCGTCGGGCGCTTCGAGCAATTGCACCATCCTGGTCATCGTGATATTGCCCATGTAGGGCAGCGCCGCAGCCGGCACCAGAAGGTGACGCATATCTGTTTGCAGGTGCCTCTGCCACATCTCATAGATCCCGGCTGCCACCGAGTTTTTGTCCAGAAGGTCATTCCACGCCAGTAATTTTGCAGCCGCCTGCCCTGAGGCCGCGTCGGGGATCTGAACGTCGCGCAGCAGAGGCACCAAACTCCTCGCTGGAATCGACAGGACGTAATTTTGCAGGATCGCCATATCGGCGACGGTAAAGATCCGCCCCGAACCGAGAACTTCCGCCACAGTTTGCGAACGATAGGCATCGGTCCATTGATAGTGCAATGCCTCTTTGTAAGGCCAGTGCGGCGGAATTAGATAATTGTTGGAGGTATTCCAGAAGCCCTTCGCGGGATTGAACTCGTGGGGCAGCTCCCGGATGGGAAGCAAGCCGTTCCATTCATAGCGACCGTCTCCGGGCACTGGTACGAGTCCGCTCCAATTCGGACGGAGCGGTGCTGCCCCTACCGCCTGATAGCCAATATCGCCGTCGACGCTTCCAAAGACCATGTTTTCCGCCGGAGTCCGGCTATAGCCGCATGCGTCGAGGAATTGCTGCCATGTACGCGCCTGATCCATCCTCAAGCTGGCCAGATACGGCGCCCCACCGATATCCAGCCATGCCGCTCGCACAACATAGGCTTTGTGATGAACCGAATCCTCAAAGACAACAGGGCCGTGCCGCGTATATTTCAGAGTCACCGCCACGGGCGCTTGGCCTTTGACCGGAATCGATTCCTTGATGACCTTCATTTGGTCCCACGCGCCCTGGTACTTGTATTGCAGCGGATTGGCTGGATTGGTGTCGTAGACGTAGAGGTCTTCCATGTCGTTGCCGAAAGTCGTCAGTCCCCAAGCGCTGTCTTCGTTATGCCCGATCGAAACGCCGGGCAGAGACGGCTCGCCGGCCCCGATCACATTCCAGCCGGGCGCCACGAGGTGCACCCAATAGCGCAGCGAAGGCGCCTCCTGAACCCGGTGAGGATCGTTTGCCACCAATGGAAACCCGGTGGGGGTGAGCTTTCCACTCACCGTCCAGTTATTGCTTCCAATCATGGCCAAGTTGTCGCTAAGCTCGATCGGCGTCGGAGTGGCGGTCCACTCGTTCACCTCCGCCACGGCGCGCGCGTCACCCCGGTAGGCCGCGGGTAATTCGTCCGGCGTGAAGTGAATCCCGGTCCGGAAGGAGTCGTAGAGATGCAGGATCTGTTTCGAGAGCAGCGAGGCGTCAATCGCCGGATCGATCGTCAGATTCGGATTGGCGGGTTGGAAATCCTCAAGGTCCTTGACCTTATCGGCCCCGATCGTGCGTATCGCCACGGCCATATTGAGCTCTGTGTCGACATTCCCCAGCAAGCCATTGAACCGGGAAATCACAACGGCGGGGGTCCATAGGCCCGGCTTGATGCCAAGTATCTTGAATTCCGGAGAGAGCAATTCCGGATGCTTTTGTGTGCGCTCAATATAGGCATTCACGCCGTTGACAAACGCTTGGACGATCTCGGCCCCGTGCGGGTGGTACCAATTCAATTCCTGCGTAAGATCGCCCCGATACATAAAGAGGCGATTGCCGATGTCGCGGTCGAGTTCCTTGGGGCCAAGCATTTCGGCGACAGTACCGGTCGCCTGACGGCGCCACAGCTCCAGTTGGAAGAGCCGATCGCTGGCGGCGTTGTATCCCTGAGCGAAAAAGAGATCTTTCTCATTTTGCGCGTAGATGTGCGATATGCCCCAATGGTCCTTGAGAATCTTGACCGGCTGACTGAGCCCGGGAACGTCAAGATTCTCTGTCGTCCCTCCGCCGGTTGCACCTTCTTGATTGCGAGCCGGCGCGGCAAAAGCCGGAGCGATTAAGACTGTGACCAGCAGGCCGGTCGTAAATGTGAATACGATGTGCAACCGCATTGGGATTCGCATCTCGTTACCTCACTCGCTCGATAAGACGACATCGATTTTCTGCTTGCGGGCGCGGGTGCTCAAACCCGGCGTAAAACGGCTTGCGCGAGGCGTGCGCGGTCCTTCACGGAAGTTCCGTTCCAGATTCGAGGTCATTCCCGGAAAATCGGGCCCCATCACCACGTGTAGTCCCAACGCCTGAGCGGGAGCCTGGGCCTGCCGGGCTCTTCGCTGCCGCGCCAGCCACTTCATACCCGCCTCCGTTTTGTCTTCCCATGACTCAACGGCAAAGCCGGCCGTCTCGAGTGTTCCGCGCATCGCATCCGCCGCCAGCAGAAAATTGCTGCCTGCCTCCCGCGCCCACGGGACAGGGAAGATAATCGGGCCTTTATCTCCGGCAATCACATCGTAGATCGCCAACCGCCCTTGAGGCTTCAGGACACGATGAATGCCGCTATAGAGGCGGGCCCGGTCGGAGATGTTCATCGCCACATGCTGCGTCCATGCCAGATCGAAGCTCGCCGCCTCCAGGGGCAGGGCCAGAGCATCAGCCTGCCGGTAAGACACCAGGTGCGACAGGCCGGTGCGCTCCGCGAGCATCTCGGCGACATCGATATAGGATTGGTTCAGATCGATGCCCAGCACATGACACCCGAAGGACGCAGCCAGATACCGCGATGGGCCGCCAAGTCCGGAGCCAACATCGAGGATCGCCGTTTGAGAACTGATCTCCAAGCCCGACGCGAGTTCTTCGGTCGCCGCCAGCCCGCGCACATGAAATTGATCCAGAGGCTCGAGGTCCCTCCAGGACAGAGCGCCGGTTTCGGGAAAAACCAACGCGAGCGCCTCGCGGACGCGCTCGCGATGATCCTGAACGCCATAGTGGCTCGGAACGTTGGATTGGTCGATCAAGAGATTCTCCTTGAGAGCAATTCCAGCATTTTGCCGCGCGGCCGGGGAGACGAGGGTGTATCGACATATAGGAAGGCCGGCGTTGCCGACCGTCCCTATATGTCGATACACCCTAGCACAAGTCCCCTCCCGCGACAGTTTCAAAAAGCTGCCCTGACAGCTGATCATTTCACTAGAATCATAGCGATTCACAGGTCTTTCGAGGAACCCAGATGTATCGGCCAGCAGCTCATGGATTTCGCGCGCCACGCGCTTGTTCTGCCACCATTGCCAACTCCTCTCTCCCGCATGCGCCGCTTTCGCTCAAACTCACCGCCTTGCCCCCGTTGCTCCTTTTGCTCCCATTGGCCCCATTGCTCCTGTTACTCCTATTGTTCCTGGCCGCGCCGCTCCCGGCGCCGGCGCAAGCGCTGACCGGCCTATCCGCCCCTCCAGCCGTTCCCGAGATTACCGGGCGAATCGACGAGAACACGCTGACCCGGCTGCCGGGCAATACTTACCGCCTGGCCGAAGCCGCGTTCGACGCCGGCCGTGTGCCTGACACCATGCCCCAGAATCATATTCTGATGACGTTGCGGCGCAGCCCGCAGCGAGAGCAGGCGCTCCAGCAGTTCATGAGCGATCAATACAATCCTCGCTCGCCGAACTTTCACAAGTGGCTGACGCCGGAGCAATTCGGCGAACTCTACGGTCCTTCTTCAGCGGATGTCGATCAGGTTGCGGGATGGCTGAGGCAACACGGATTCGTCATCAACCAGATCCCCGCGGGAGGCAGCTTCATCGACTTCAGCGGCACGGCAGGCCAGGTAGAGGCAGCCTTTCACACCGAGATCCACTATTACCGCGTGAACGGCGAGGAGCATTTCGCGAATGCGAGCGATCCGATGATCCCGGCAGCCTTGGCCCCCGTGGTCTCCGGTTTTCGAGCCTTGCACAACTTCCATCCCCAGCCCATGGTTCGAGGCCTGAGCGTTGTCCGGCGGGATCAGGCGACGGGAAAATGGACACGTCTCACACCGGGGGGAAATCTCACCAGCGGCTCCGGAGCGAATGCCAGTTATCTTGTCGGCCCTTCCGACTTCGCGCAGATCTACGGTGTCAACCAAGTTTGGCAGCAAAGCCTCGGCACGCCCAGCGGCCCGAAAAACCTGGTGGGAACCGGTCAGACAATCGGAGTTGCCGGCGATACCGACCTTGCCAGCGAAGACATCGCGACCTTTCGCGATGAGTTTGGCATTACCGCGCTCGGACCGAACGGCTCGGTTTTTGTCGACAATCCTCCAGCGAGTGTGTGCCCCGCGCCGGCCGCCACGTTCAATGACCCCGAAGGCTATCTCGACGCGGAGTGGTCCGGTGCGATGGCCCCGGACGCGGCCATCGACTTCGTCGCGTGCGGCGATGAAGGAGTAACCTCCGGCGCGGACCTGGCTTCCGCTTACATGGTCGAGGACCCGGCGCACGCGCAAAAGATCGGTGTGCTCAGCACGAGCTATGGATACTGCGAAGAAAATCCCATCAGCGAGTCCGCTCAGTTCTACGTCACGCTATGGCAACAAGCGGCAGCCGAAGGCATGACCGTGGTGGTCGCGACCGGAGACGCGGGCGCAGCCGAGTGCGATGAATTTACCAACCTTGGCTATTATGCTGTCGCCGGCTTCGGCGTCAACGCGGAGGCATCGACACCCTACAACGTCGCGGCCGGAGGCACGGACTTCAGCGATGCCTTCAGCGGAACGACGGCCAACTACTGGTCGGCGACCAACAACGCCAATCTCGAAAGCGCTACTTCCTACATCCCGGAGATGACCTGGAACGACAGCTGCGCCAGTCCTCTGGTGCTCGCGACCTTTGGTCAAGCATTCAGCGGCAGCGCCGGTTCGAACGGCTTTTGCACCTGGGCTTCCCAGCAGCCCATCGATCCCAACACCGGCTACTCGCCTTACTTTTCTCTCCTCGCGGGGAGCGGGGGCTTGAGCACGGTTTCCACAAAGCCATCCTGGCAGACGGGAGTCGTGGGCATTCCCGCGGGCAACGCGCGCGCCCTCCCGGATATCTCCATGTTCGCCTCCAGCGGATACGCCTGGGGGCACACGCTCCTTTTGTGCGATTCCGCGCTGCTGCCGTCCGGCACGACCTGCGATTTTTCCAATCCCACCAACGTCTATGCCAGCTCTGGCGGAGGGACATCCTTCGTGGCTCCGGCATTCGCCGGCATCATGGCGCTTATCAATCAGCAGAGCGGACGCCAGGGACAGGCAAACCAAGTTCTCTACCAATTAGCGGGCCAGCAGTATGTCCTCAACAGCAGCACGACCAAGCCCAATCTTGCGACCTGCGCCGCTTATCTGGGATCCGCTGCGTTGCCATCCTGCTACTTTCACGACATCAGCTCCACGCCCAATCCCAACGTTGCCACGCAGGCGCAAACGCCCTTTCTCACCGGAACCAACGCCGTACCCTGCACCGGGACAGCCACGGCTCCCGGCACGTTCACCGACACGAGTTCCAGTCCCGCGTCGAACAGCGAGAACTGCTACGGCTACGAAATCGTCGTAACACAAAACGGCAGCTCCCTTACCACCACCCCCGCCTACTATGGCATATTGTCCACGGCGGACAATGCCGCTTCGCCCGGATATCCAGCAGGCCTGGGCTATGATCTCGCCACGGGCCTGGGCAGCCCCAACGTCGCCGCCCTGGTCAACACCCCTGCCTGGTCGGGCCTCGCCTTCGCCACCTCGACGACAACGCTTACCTCCTCTTCGGCGACCGTAGGCACAGGAATCATCGTTACTTTTACCGCGACGGTTTCGGGAACCGGTGGCACGCCGTCCGGTACGGTCACCTTCTACAACGGAACAACTTCGCTGGGAGCCAGTACGCTGGCAAATGGCGCAGCTACCTTCACAACCTCTTTCAGCACGGCCGGAACAGCCAGTATCCAGGCGGCCTACAGTGGAGATGCGATCTTTCAAAAGAGTACTTCGGCGTCTTTGACGGAAACCATCGTGAACCAGGGGTTCACCGCAAACATAAGCCCGGCGACTCTGACGATCGCACGGGGCAGCGCCGGAACCTTGACCGTCACGCTCACGTCACAAGGCGGGTTTACAGGCCCTGTGAACTTCTCCTGCGGCACGCTTCCCGCAGGCCTCTCCTGCAGCTTTGCTCCGCCGTCGATCGCGCTGCCGGCATCGGGCGGCGCGGTAACGGACACGCTTACTGTGAACACTGCGGCAGCCCCGATGGCTTCGCTACTGTCCTTTGGCGGCGCCGGAAGCGGCATGCTGGCGGCCGGCGTGCTGTGGCTGCCGGTCTCTGCCGGACTGCTGGGCCCGGGCCTGCGCAAACGGCGGAATATGCCCCTAACGCGCATATGGATGCTTGGGTTGCTTTGCGTTCTTTGCGCCGGAGCCGCAGCAATCAGCGGCTGTGGGGGCAATTCGAGCGCCACCGCTGCGAATGGCTCTTACAGCATTGCGGTAAACCTTACTTCGGCCGGAGGAAGAAGCCAGACCGTCAGCGCAATGGTGACGGTCAAGTAATGAACAGGGCATTCTGCGCGCCCGTTTTACTTGCGCTTCCCGGCGTCCGTCGTGCACTCTCAAGGGGATATGCGCGAAGGCATTCATTCATCTGAGTTCGATCTTGTGCTGGCCTGCATTCGCTGGCCCATAGAACCAGCCGATGCGGCGCGCATTGAGCAGTTGGCCCGGCAGCCGCTCGACTGGCCCCATCTGCTCAAGATTGTTCATCATCATCAAGTCGTCTCACTGGCCTACCGCAACCTTCAAGCCCACGCGGCGGAGAGTGTGCCGCCGGAGCCGGCCGCCGCCCTCAGAGCCAGCGCGGTTGAAAACGCGCGCATCTGCTTTCAGCGCATCTCCGAACTGGTATGTCTCACCCGGCTCCTCAACGAACAACAAATCGGCTTTCGCGTCTTGAAGGGCGCGCCTCTGGCTCTCGCCGCTTTCGGCGACGCCACCCTGCGCGATGCGGGAGATATCGATCTGCTCATCGACGAAGCGGAGATCGCGAGAGCAGATCGCATTCTTAACTCCGCCGGCTATCTTCGATGCGAGCCGCAAGGGCGGCTCACTCCGCGGCGCATGCGCTCCTACACCGCTCATCAAAAAGATTTTTCCTACGATCCCCCCAACAACAACGGGGCTCCCGTCGATCTCCACTGGCGGCTCTTTCGCAATCCAAAGCTCCCCGTGAATGCGAGTCTTCACGATGCTGGAGAGGCTTGGACCCAATTGGGCCAGGAGCGCATTTCCACTCTCCCTGCCGAGCGGCTCTTTCTCTACCTCTGCGTCCACGGCGCTCTCGATGGCTGGCTGCGCCTCAAGCAGCTTGCCGACATTGGGGCTCTCTTGCGCAAGTCGTCTCCGCACGAAATCCGGTCGATGGCACAGGCCGCGGCCGCTCAGCGGGTCTTGCCGGAGTTCAGCGCGGCGCTCCTGCTTTGCCAGCAACGGTTGGGCTTAAAGCAAATCCCGGCGGAGTGCCTGGGTCCGGAGGATCCAACTGTCGCGCGCATTCTGCGGCTCGCTGACAGGCTGATGACCTCGAATGACTATTGCCCGGTGCGGGAAGAGATTTCAACCACCGTGTGGTTCCGGAACGAACTCTTTCTGCACTCCTCTTTGGGTTATCGCCTGGAGCTGATCGGGCGCTCACTCTTCCGGCCGCGCATGTGGCAAAAGATCGACCTTCCGGATGCCGTGTTTCCTCTCTATGCCCTTCTCAGTCCTTTTGAGTGGCTCGGTTTCCGCATACAGCGCTTCAGTGCATCGCTTGGACGGGCGCCGGGCGAAAGCCTGGAGCCCGCGACGGAATCACGCCGCAATCTGTTCTCGCGCCTCTTCCGCTTAAGGGCGTCGGAGGTTGCGCTCCTGATTGAAGCCGGAGCCATGCTCACGTTCTTTCGCGTGGCGCTGAAATTTCTCTCGATGCAGCGGCTCACCGCCTGGATGGGAGATCCCAACCCGGCGGACCCGGAACTGAAAGACGCGCAGGCGAAGGCAATGCTGCGGCGGGTGGAGTGGGCGATCGGAGCTGTGGTGCGCCACGCTCCTCTCAACTACGTCTGTTTTCCACAATCGCTGACCGCGTACTTCATGCTTCGCAGACGTTCGATCCCGAGCAAGCTGTTTTATGGCGTTGCCCGGCAAGAACAACAGCTCAAGGCGCACACGTGGATCAAAGTGGGAGATCGGACTGTGGTTGGCGGTGAGGCGGAATCGGGATTCACCGTACTGGCGATCTTTCCCTGAAGCGGCTGTGGCTGCGAATAGAAAATGCTCTAGCCCTGCTCCTCGCGCAGCATGCGCTCGATCGCATCGATTGCGGAATCCATGTAGGTGAAACCCCAGGGACGGCTCAGCCGGTAGGCATCTGCCTGGGCCGCGACGCGCCCACAGTTCCGGAAATTTTCCTCCCGCTTGCCGCTTGCCTCAAGCAGATACGCCTGATGGGTCAGGCTCATGAGCAGCGGAAGAGCGCGGAGACGGGTCACTTCCCTGAGCTCCGTCGACGCTCCGGGCGTGCCTTCGCTCCCCTCGAGCGCGCCCTCGCGCCGTTCAAGAAAGATCAGCTTCCGGATCGGCTGAGGCTCGAGTGCCTGGTCAACGGGAAAGCGATACTTGTCATCTTCGCTGAAGACCGGGTCCAATCCCTGCGCCGGCATCCCCAACTGATCGAGCGACGCTCGCCAAAGCTTGAGCCAGGGGGCAACGGGTATGACCATCGCCGGACCATCGCCGCGCGCGTCGACCAGGCAGATGTCATCGGCTACCACGGGAAAACCGCGAAGCGCCATATTCGCGGCGAGCAAGGATTTGCCTTGACCGGAGTGGCCAAGGAAGGCGATCACGCCCCCGCCGCAGCTAACCGCGCTGGCATGGAGGGGCAGCAATCCGCGCTGATGGCATAAGACCGCAAAAATGGTGCTCAGCAGGTAAGCGCGCACGTCGAGCTCGAGCGCGTTCTCCGCCGGCTCGACGATAACTTCTCTGCCCTCTAAGACCAGATAACGGGCTATGCCCTGAACGCACAGCAGGTACTCCGACGGGGTCGCAAAGCAGTCCGGATCCACTTCGGTGCCATGGGGTAACGAGGCCGGAACGGAGCCGAGACGGATGTGAATTTCTGGCAAAGGAGCGGTATCCGATCTCCACAGGGAAAGCTCAGGAAGCGGAATCTCGGATACAAGCCCAATCCCGCCGAACAGATAGACCGTCAAATTTCCCCCTTCATCCCCTGAAAGTGTAAGGCCGGACTATAGCAAGTTAACTGCAGATGGTAGAAAACCCCGCGCGCACCATTTAGTATCTACCTTTGTAACCTCCTACCTTTGTAACCTCGATACGGTGGAACGGCGATTGACGGTCATGGGTTGCTGCGGTACGCTCTAGCTGTAGCGAGCGGCAGGACGTTATTTAAATTTAATCGGTTTTAGGAGCTTTGAATGAAGAGCTACAACGTCCCAGTTCACAACGAGACGGATCGACGCGGAGGGGGGCTCAAGAAGCAGTGGGTCAAGCCGTCCGTGGAGATTATTGCCCTCGAGAGCGCCGAGAACGGGAACAACCCAGTTCGTCCTGATGGCGGCGGTTCTCATTTTAGCCGTACCCGTTCTTAGTTTCTGCTCTTCCGCTCTTCCGTAATGCGCCGTTTCAATAGATTCATTCACTTGCGGTCTTGGGCGAATTTTCCGCTCATTTGCCAACCTGCGAGTGTCCCTGTTCTCAATTTTCTTATAGACTGGCCCTTCTCTCGCTCGCCGTTCGATGAACCGAGACAGTTGATCCACGTTCCAGCGAGGAATCGAGCCGCTCCGTGAGTGCGATTGCGGGTCTTTGGTCATTCGATGGCAACACGGATGTCTCCACGGCTTGCCGCAAAATGCTTGCCGCGTTGAGCGTGTACGGCTCCGACGATTCCTCTCAATACTCAAGCCCCAATTTGGCCATGGGCCGCTGCCTGCTGCGGCTGCTCCCCGAGGACCGCTTCGATCGCCAGCCCCTCTCCGCCGGGGCGGTGACTGCCTTGGCCGCGGATCTGCGATTCGACAATCGCGAAGAACTCGCTCGCAAGCTAGGGATTGGGTCCGCCGCGGCAGCCGTCATGGCGGACAGCGACATTCTGCTGGCCGCTTGGCAGCGATGGGGCGAGCATTGCGTTGAACATCTCATAGGCGCCTTCAGCTTCGCCATATGGAACGGTACGGAGCAGCAACTCTTCCTAGCTCGCGATCACACTGGCGAACGCCCTCTCTACTACTCCACCGCGGGCGGCTGCTTCGCTTTTGCATCGATGCCCAAGGGGCTGCACCCGCTTCCCTTCGTTGGAGCAGAGGTGGACGAAGATTACATCGCCCGCTATCTCGCTCTGGTGTACATGCCGATCGAGAGAACCATCTTTGAGCGTATCGAGCGTCTGCCCGCCGGCTGCATGCTCAGCGTCCGCATGGGACAGAGCACGCTCCGGCGATATTGGGACACCGCGAAACTGCCGCAGATACAACTGAACTCCGATGAAGAGTATCTCGAACTCTTCCGGGAGCGCTTCGATGAGGCCGTGCGCTCGCGCTTGCGCACCGTCGGACAAGTAGGCGCGCAGTTGAGTGGAGGCCTCGACAGCTCTTCGGTGGCGGCAACGGCGGCGCTTCTGCTCCGGAGCGAAGGTCGCGAGTTAACTGCATATACAGCCGTGCCCCGGCCTGGCTTCAACGGCATGGGCGCGACTCACTTCGATAACGAGGGACCGGCAGCCGCCGAGATTGCCGCCCTCTATTCCAACATGCGCCACCTGCTGGTCGAGTCCAGCCAGACCAGCTTTCTCGACGTTCTCGACCTCAACAACTCGCTCTACGATCACCCGTGCTACGGGCCGAACAATGAAGTATGGTCGAACGCCATCATGACGCGGGCGCGAGAGGATGGGGTGACCGTGTTGCTGAACGGCAATTGCGGCAACTCCACATTCAGCTACAACGGAATGCCCGTCTTATCGGCTTGGCTGCGCTCCGGCCAGTGGCTCACGCTGGCAAGAGTGGCGAGGGAGATCAGGGCAACACGGGACGCATCCGTAAAGTCCATGCTTCGCCATGCCCTCTGGCCGTCCCTGCCATTCTGGCTGCGCAAGGCGACTGATCCCCACATGCGCGGGTTTTCTCTCGACTACTGCGCGCTCCATCCCGAAGTGATTGACAGGCTCGATCTCAAGCGTCAGGCCCTTCACGATCTCAATACGGGCTCTCTCGACGGCAGACCCATGCTCAACGCGCTGCTGAGATTTGGAGATGTGAGCGAGACCAGCATCGCGCCACAAGGCGGCTGGCAACTCGATTTTCGCGACCCAACTTTCGACAAGCGAGTGGTTGAATTTTGCCTCACCGTTCCCCTCGAGCAATTTGTCCGGACTGGAAAGCTGCGCTCTCTCGCCCGGCGCGCCATGGCGGGACGTTTACCGGCGACGACCCTGGACCGGCCGCAGCGTGGCCGGCAATCGGCAGACTGGCACGTGAGCATGAGCGCCGTGCGCGAAAGAATGCTGAAGGAGATCGATCGATTGGAAAGCTCGCCGCTTCCGAGACGCATGCTCGATCTTGAACGCATGCGCCGGCTGGTCGAGAACTGGCCCGCCGGCGGCTTTGAGCAGCTCGAGGTCGAGGGACCCTACCACGCCGCGCTCACGCGGGGCTTCTCCGTTGGCAGCTTTCTATATAAGTACGACCCCGCTCGTGCGCGGGATAACTGCTAATGTTGTGTCACAAGTTCACAAGTGTGCCGGAGGGTTGAGCCTTGCAAGTAGGCCTGTTTACGCGGGAGTACCCGCCGCATGTCTATGGCGGCGCCGGGGTCCACGTCGCTTACCTAAGCCGGGAGTTGGCCAGAAAGATTTCCGTCGAGGTGCACTGCTGGGGTCAACAGCACTCCGATGAAGGCAACCTTCATGTGCGGAGCAATGAGCCTTGGCGCGAGATCGCGGAGGGCACGGAAGAGCGCTTCAAGGGCGCGCTCGAGGCGCTGAGCCTGAATCTCACCCAGATCAAGGCGCTCCATGAGATCGACGTGGTTCACACCCACACCTGGTATGTGGCGATGGCCGGCTTTCTAGCCAAGAAACTCTACAACACTCCCTTTGTCCTCACCACCCACAGCCTCGAGCCACTGCGCGCATGGAAGGCGGAGCAGTTGGGCACCGGCTATGCGATGAGCTCCTGGATGGAACGAACAGCGATTCTCGAAGCGGATCGAATCATCGCGGTCTCACGCGGAACTAAGGAAGACATCCTAAGGTGCTATCCGGTCGAAGAGGAGCGCATCAAGGTTATCTATAACGGAATCGATCTCAACGAGTATCGAAAGACAGCGGACAGCACCGCAGTCACGGCCTATGGCGTGGATTCCAGTTTGCCGTATGTACTTTTTGTCGGCCGGATCACACACCAGAAGGGTGTCACGCACCTGGTGGACGCAATCCGCTATCTACCGCCGAATACTCAGGTGGTTCTCTGCGCGGGAGCGCCGGACACGCCGGAGATTGCCGCCGAGATGCGGCGCATGGTGGATGAGGCGCGAGCCTTCAATCCGCGTGTCATTTGGATCGAGGAGACGCTCAGCCGGCCCGAGGCCATCCAGTTCTATAGCCATGCCCGGGTCTTCTGCTGCCCGTCAATTTATGAACCCTTCGGCATCATCAATCTAGAGGCGATGGCCTGCGAAACCGCGGTAGTGGCTAGCGCGGTAGGCGGCATCAAAGAGGTGGTGGTCGATGGGGAAACGGGATTTCTGGTGCCCTTCGACCAGGACCCGGAAACCTTTTCGCCGCTCGATCCGGATCGATTCGCGCGGGCGCTCGCCGCCAAGATCACCGATCTGATCGATGACCCGGAGAAGTGCCGGCGCTTTGGGCAAGCGGGCCGGAGACGCGTCGAAGCGAAGTTCAGCTGGACAACGATCGCCGATCAAACCATCGATCTCTATCGCGAACTGCTGGATCCGCTTTAGAGCCGCATAAGAAACTCTCTCACCAAGCTCCGGGCGGACTGGCCTCCCCGTGGCAGCAAAGCGGAGACGACCGCGACGGAATCGGCTCCCGCTTCACGCACAGCAAAGCAGTTTTCACGGGTGATCCCGCCGATGGCCACCAACGGTTTCGAGGTGAGGCGGCGGGCAAGGCGAATCGCCTCGAGACCGACGACCGGATCGGGATTCTGCTTGGTGGATGTAGGGAAGACAGGGCCGATCGCAAGGTAATTGGCGGGGCTTCCGCGGGCCGATTGCAGCTGGCGCTCATCATGCGTGGAGAAACCGATGAGCGCTCGAGGGCCGAGGATCTCGCGGGCCTGCGCGGGCTCGATATCGTCCTGACCGACATGAACGCCATCGAAAGCAACCGCGGGGGCTAGCGCTACGCGATCGTTGAGGACAAGACAGCTGTCCCGAGCGGGGAAGATCCTGCGCAAAAGGGCCGCGCGCGTCAGCACTTCCGTGTCCGACCCTACCTTGTCGCGATATTGCAGAAATCGGATGCCAGCCTCGCGAAGCTCGTGGGCGAAACCTTCGATCGAGACGCCGGCCTCGAGCAGCACACCGGCATCGAGGATCGGGTAAAGCAGCGGCAGTTCAGCAAAGACAGCCATTGGCGATCGCTATAGGAGCTCCGCTTTGCGTGCGCCTTCCCGCTCAAAGAAGCGTTCCATGAAGTTGGTGTCGAAATGCCCCGCGCGGAACTCAGGGTCGGCAAGGATTCTGCGATGGAGCGGAATGGTCGTGTGGATGCCCTCGACTACGAACATCTCGAGGGCGCGCGACATGCGGGCCATGGCTTCGTGCCGATCCTTCCCATGGACGACGAGTTTGGCGATGAGCGAGTCATAGTAGGGAGGAACGACGCCTTCGGAATATTGCGCCGTGTCTACGCGGACTCCATTGCCGCCGGGAACGTTGAAGGCGGTGATCTTTCCCGCCGATGGCGTGAATTTTTCAGGATGTTCGGCGTTGACGCGGCACTCGATCGCATGGCCGCGAACGGTTATCGGCTCGGGAAGGATGGCGCTGAGCGGTTCACCGGTGGCAATGCGGATTTGCGCTTTGACCAGATCGATACCGGTGACGGCTTCGGTAACCGGATGCTCGACCTGAATGCGCGTGTTCATCTCAATGAAGTAGAGCTTGCCGTCCTCATCCATCAGAAACTCGACGGTGCCGGCGTTTTGGTAGCCGATGGCGCTCAGGCAGCGTTTGAGAGTTTTGCCGATCTCGTCGCGCATCTTCTGGGTTACCTGAAGAGAGGGCGACTCCTCAATCAATTTTTGGTGGCGGCGTTGGATGGAGCACTCTCGCTCGCCTAAGGAAACGACGTTCCCATGCTCGTCGGCCAAAACCTGGAATTCGATGTGGCGTGGGCGCTCAATGAATTTCTCCATATAAAGGTCGCCGTTGCCGAAAGCGTTGGCGGCTTCTGTCTGGGCGGCCTGAAAGAGCTGCGGCAACTCGGCCGCGGAACGGATGATGCGCATGCCCCGTCCGCCGCCGCCGGCCGAAGCCTTGAGGATGACGGGAAAACCGACGCTCGAGGCCCACTCCGACGCCTCTTCGTGGGTCTCGAGAATGCCGTCCGAACCGGGAAGAATGGGCACCTTCGCCTTCTTCATGGTTTGCCGGGCTTTCTCTTTTTCGCCCATCAGACGCGTGACCTCGGGAGGCGGCCCGATGAACTTGATATTGGAAGCGCGGCACACTTCAGCGAAGTTGGCGTTTTCGCTCAGCAGGCCATAGCCGGGATGAACGGCATCCACGTCCGCAATTTCCGCCGCCGAGATCACGGCGGGAACATTCAAATAGCTCTCCGCCGATCGCGGGGGGCCTATGCAGATGGCCTCATCCGCAAATCGGACATGGAGCGAATTGCGATCCGCTTCGCTGTAGATGGCGACGGTACGGATCCCCAACTCTTTGCAGGCGCAGATGACACGAAGTGCAATTTCGCCGCGATTCGCGATCAGGATTTTTCGAAACATAGATATCAATGGGACCGCAAGGCAAAGAGAGGCTGGCCATATTCGACCGGCTGGCCATTCGAGACGAGGCGCTTGACGACTTCCCCTGCCGCATCCGCCTCAATTTCATTCATGAGTTTCATCGCTTCGACGATGCAGAGGACCTGGCCATTCTCGACCTGGTCTCCAATCTTCACGAACGCCGCCGCGCCCGGAGAGGGAGACTCGTAAAAGGTGCCGACGATGGGGGACTTGACGATGTGCAGTCCGGCGTCTTCGGGAGGCGCATCGCTGTCAGGGCGGGAAGCAGCGTCGCCGGCGGACGGCAGGTGTCCGGGACCGGAGGGCGGTAGCGGGGTCTGGGCCGCGGCTACCAGCTGCAACAGACGCGCCTGGTCGGCAACCGATGAAGCGAATCCTTGGATTTGCGCTTCAAATTTGATGCGAACCTTTAAATCGCCACGCTCAAAATCGAACTCATTGATCTTGTTTTCTTTGAGGAACTCGATCAGTTCCTTCAGCTCTTTGCTTTCTTCAGGAGTCATGAATCTCTCATCTACAACTGCTTCCAGGCGGTGGGTGCAGGCGTTAGCACATGCGCACCCTGTTGGGTAACGGCAACCATATCCTCGATGCGAACTCCGAACCGCCCCGTGATGTAAGCGCCGGGCTCGATGGTGATCACCATACCCGGCAGGAGGGTCTGTTGCTGAGCAGCGGCAATGCGCGGCGCCTCATGGATCTCGAGGCCAACGCCATGCCCTGTGGAGTGCGTGAAATATTGCGCTAGTCCGGCCTTGCGTAGGACGCTGCGCGCTGCTTCATCGATCTCTCCGCATGAGATGCCGGGCTTTACCGCGGCAACTGCCGCCTGTTGCGCCTCTCGCACAGAATCATACGTGAAGCGTTCACGCTTTGTGGGTTTGCCCAGAAAGACGGTTCGCGTCATATCCGAGCAATAACCCTTGAGAATAACACCGAAGTCGAGCGTCATGAAGCCT
The DNA here is from genome assembly GCA_963746665.1 of uncultured Acidobacteriaceae bacterium. Classification (GTDB taxonomy): domain Bacteria; phylum Acidobacteriota; class Terriglobia; order Terriglobales; family Acidobacteriaceae; genus PALSA-350. The sequence goes on from CAVVBW010000008.1 coordinate 47,881, forward strand.
CGCCGGGGCAAGGGGCGAGAGGTGGCGCGGGCATGAGGCATCGCCGAGCGCGGACCGCCGGCAACAATCGTTTCAAAAGACATGCCGTCGGCCCCATGCAAGCGCGCGCTCGATTCCAGCCGCGCAGCGATGGCGGCCTCGGTCGTACCTGCATGGATATGCGGCAAGAGCTCTTGAAAGAGTTTCACCCCAAGGTGCGCGGCTTGTTCCATGAGCTTGAGCTCGTCTTGATCTTTGATCAGGCGCATGTTCAGGATGAGCGGCGTCTCGAGCGGCTTGAAGAAACCGCGGCTGCGACGCCTACCGGCGGCGCTTCTTCCCTCTTCTCTCACCGCCTTCTGAAAAAGCTCGTATTCGGCGATGGTGGTCGAGGCCGGGTCAAAGAAGCAATGGTCGACGCCGGCAGAGGCGAGCCACGCGCACGCTTCCCGCCCAGCCGACTTGTGCGCGATCACGACGCGCGCGGCGCTGGTTTCCTGCTGCGCTTGCGCCGTATAGCGGCTGTCGGTAAACATGCGGGCACCTTTCGACGTGATGGCAAGAACGGCATTCGACCCGGTGAAGCCGCAGAGATAGCGCACGTCGGCCAATTGCGTGACAAGCAGGGCGGCGATCCCCTCACTCTTCATGGAGCGGCGCAGGGAGCGCATCCGGCGTGCATGGTTCATCAAGACGGGCATACCGAATCGGTTCTCCTTCGCATGTCTCCCAACGTATTCCGATGGGACACGGCTTCGATTGGGCGAGTCCTCAATTAGGCACGCTTGGAATTCGGCGCGCTTGGGCGCGGCTGGGCGCGTTTTTTGGGCACCGGAGGGAAACTATACCGTTTTCACAAATACTGTGTCCTGGCGGTATTTGCATTTCTCCCGATACTGTGAAGTGGTCGGAGTGGTTCTATGCAGTCATTCTTTGGCGGAATGACTGCGTTAGGCTCTCTTGCTCCTTCTACACCCTCAGGAGAAATGCTCTAGCGAGTGGCGCGAAAACTCTTCTTTTGCCTTGGCCGGACCGATTGCGGTTTCTTCGGATGCACCGCCTCGGGTTGGGGCTGAGGCTGAACCAACTGGGCGCCCTGGGACGACCGCAGATCCATCCATTCGTCGAGACGGGAGCGTTTGAAGCGCCAGCGGTTTCCCAACTTGAAGGCAGGAACAAAGCCCTCCGCAGCATATTTATAAAGGGTGTCAGGGCTGATACCGAGATAGTCGGATGCTTGACGAATATCCATAACCTCTCGAACTTCGCGTTCTACCGGGGCTAGTCTCATGGCGGTGCTCTCCTCCGACGAACTGCTAAATTTCAACCGATGTGGCAAACAGATCGATCGGGTGAGGCAGAAGAACGAATTTCGCGTTTACTACCTCGACACGAAATTTGTTCAAGACCCGACGTTGTGCTTATACCGCGTTTCCGCCTTTGAGCACAAGAACTTCCAGCACGATAGGCGTATCGCCGGGTTTTCAGGTGGTTTATTGGGCTCGCTCGAGAGGTGCCGGTCACAGAGTTTGGGTAACCGGCAGCTATAAAGCGCAACCAGTTGTGGGAGTATCGGAGTAGATTCCAAAGGGTAGATATAGTTAAAGTATTACATTAGATTATTCACCATATTGCGCTGATATTGTGACCGCATGGAGATGCAGCAGCCCTGAATCCGAACTAAAGTACCGGTTGAAGACCGTTCGCAAGGTCAATCAGATCGTCGCCGATCGTACGTGTCTTCGCGATTGCGTCGCGAAGCGGGATGTGAGTAATTTCGGTACCGCGCAGCACGACCAAACGCCCGAATTGACCTTGGTGAACCAAGTCGATCGCCGCCGAGCCGTAGCGGGTAGCGAGCATCCGGTCGTAGGCCGTCGGCGTACCGCCGCGCTGCGTGTGCCCGAGATTGACCGAGCGAGTTTCATAACCGGTTTTTTCTTCGATGATCTGAGCGAGAGCCTGGCCGATACCGCTGAGGCGGGCATGTCCGAAGGCGTCAACTTTGCTGCCCTGAATCGCCTGCGCCTCCGACCCGGGAAGTTTTGCGCCTTCGGCGGCTACGACGATCGAGAAGAGCTTCCCTCGCTGGTGACGGTCCTTGAGGATCTTGACCGCATGGTCGATGTCGATCGGCTTTTCCGGCACGAAGATCACGTCGGCGCCGCCGGCGATTCCGGAGGTAATGGCGATCCAACCGGCATCGCGCCCCATGACCTCGCAGACGATCACCCGGTTGTGGGCTTCAGCCGTCGAATGGAGCCGATCGATTGCCTCTGTCGCAATGGAGACGGCGGTGTCGAAGCCAAAGCAGACATCCGTCCCGCTCAGGTCGTTGTCGATGGTCTTGGGAACGCCGACGGCGCTCACGCCTTTCTCGATCAGAGCATTGGCGACGCCTTGCGTATCGTCGCCGCCGATGGTGATCAGAGCGTCGAGACGATTGGCCTTGATCGAAGCCAAGCACTTGTCGAGTCCACCCTCCATTTTGCGGGGATTGGTGCGCGAGGTACGCAGAATCGTGCCGCCCAACTGCAGAATGCCGGAGACGGTTTCAAGGTTCAGTGGCTTGGTGTTGTTCTCAACGACGCCGCGCCAGCCCTCGAGAAAGCCGACAAACTCGTCCTGATAGTGAAAGATTCCTTTGCGCACAGCGGCGCGAATGACCGCATTGAGTCCGGGGCAGTCTCCACCGCCGGTGAGGATTCCAACTCGCATCGTAGTGTTCTCTCCTTAGGATTTGCCATCCAGGCAGGATTTGCCATCCAGGCAGACGCGCTTCGCGCCATTCGTGGTTGCTTGAGCGCCCCGGCATCGACGTGTATTGAACGGAAAACAAGAGGGGCCGTCATGGTCTTCCACATTGTAGTCAACGGAAGTGAAAACGCTCTAGCGCCTCGCTCGCGCTTTGGCGCATTTTTCCGCAGCCTACTAGGCCTGGGGCAGGGGCATAAGGCGCACAAAGCAGGGCGAGAGCCGGGGCCATTCCGAAAGGATCCAATGAGCCCGCGTGCTCGCCGTCTTTTCCGCGTGCAACTGAATAATCGCGCGCAAGGCCTCGCGATCGGCGATATCGACATTGTCGAAGGTTAGCGGAGCGAGGAAGTCGGCATGGTACTTAGCCCGCGCGAGGAACTGGCCGTCCTCATCGAAGACCCAAGCCGATCCGCCGGTCATGCCCGCGCCGAAGTTCTGGCCCGTGGAGCCGAGCACCGTGACCATACCGCCGGTCATGTACTCGCAACCGTGGTCGCCGACTCCCTCGACGACGGCAAGAGCTCCGGAATTACGCACCGCAAAGCGCTCGCCCGCGCGGCCTGCGGCAAAGAGCGCGCCAGCGGTCGCACCATAGAGAGCGACGTTGCCAAGGATCACATGCAGCTCGCTTTGGCGGGCAGCGCGACCCTGTCCGCGGAGGATGAGTTCCCCGCCGCAGAGGCCTTTGCCAACGAAGTCATTGGCCAACCCTTCGAGGATGAGTTGCATTCCCGGGATAGCGAAGGCGCCAAAGGATTGGCCGGCGACGCCCTGGAGATTGAAGGTCAAGGAAGAAGGCGTCTCGAGCCCTCGCGTGACCAATTCTCCCGCCAAGCGCGCGCCGAGCGTGCGGTCGGCGTTAGTGATGCGGCTGCTGAGGGAAAACGGGAGGCCGGCGGCGCGCGCAGCGATGGCCGGTTCGATCCACTCGTCATCGATGGCGGCATGGTCGTCGGTGCGGCGGTTGCGCTCGCCCTGCCAAGAGACAGGACCGGAGAAACCCGGCGCCACGAGGGCACTGAGGTCGAGCCCTCCGGCCGAGCGAACCTGGTCGAGCAAATCGGTGCGGCCAACGGCGGCTTCGAGGGAATGCAGGCCGAGCGTGGCAAGCAGCGCTTGCACGTCCCGGGCCAGCTCTTCAAAGAAGCGAATGAGATGCTCGGGCTTGCCGCGAAACTTGGCGCGCAACTCCGGCCTTTGCGTGGCAATGCCGGTAGGGCAGGTATTGAGATGGCATTGGCGCGCCATATCGCAGCCGAGAGCCACGAGGACCGCGGTGCCAAAGGCGTATTCATCCGCGCCGAGGAGAGCGGCAATGAGAATATCGCGCGCCGTGCGCAGGCCGCCATCGCAGCGCAAGCGTACACGTCCGCGAAGGCCGTTCTGGATGAGGACCTGTTGCGCCTCGGCCAAGCCAAGTTCCCAGGGATTGCCCGCATGCTTGATGCTCGAGAGCGGCGAGGCTCCGGTACCGCCGGCAGTGGCCGGCAATCACGATGTAGTCGGCGTAGGCCTTGGCGACCCCGGCGGCGACGGTTCCGACACCGCAGCCGGACACCAGTTTGACGCCAATGGCGGCGCGAGGATTGACGCGCTTGAGATCGAAGATGAGCTGCGCGAGATCTTCAATGGAATAAATATCGTGGTGCGGAGGGGGGCTGATGAGCGCGATGCCGGGTTGCGCATGGCGCAGGCGGGCAATCAGCTCGGTGACCTTGTGGCTGGGGAGCTGGCCACCTTCACCGGGCTTGGACCCCTGAGCGATCTTGATTTCTATCTCTTCGGCATGGGAGAGATATTCCGCAGTGACGCCAAAGCGTGCGGAAGCGACCTGCTTGATCTTGCAATTGTGAAGAGCGGGCGTGCCGGGAAGATGGCCGGCATAGTCGGCCGGATCTTCTCCGCCCTCTCCGGTGTTCGAACGCGCTCCGATCGTGTTCATCGCCGCGGTAATCGTCCGATGAGCCTCCGGGCTGAGAGAGCCGAGGGACATGGCGGAGGCGATGAAGCGATGCGCAATGTTCGCGGGAGCTTCCACCTGATCGATGGCGAGCGGCGCCGCGGCGGGACGAATCTCCAAGAGATCGCGGAGCACCGTGGGATGAGCATCGACTGTCTGGTTACGGAAGAGCGCCCAAGCCTGGGTGGGGTCGAGAGCGGAGGCGGCGTGAGCGGTGCCGGTGACCAGTTGCAGGGCGCGCACGGTTTGCGGTTGCCAGCCATGCGGCTCGGCGCGATCGTCCTTGCGGAAACGGAACCAGCCGTAGTCGGGCAGGAGCTTGTCCTCGATTGCAATGGGAATCGCAACAGGAACGGCGGCGAGCGGGCGCCCGGCGGCGAGCGGGCCGGATGGACGAGAAGCCGCGTTGACGAGGGCGGGCAAAGCCTCTTCTTGTGAGCGCGCCCAACCCTCACGGAGAGCGGCTTCAATCTCGGCGAAACCTACTCCGCCGATGGGCGAGGGCGTGCCTTCAAAGCAGCGGTCGATCACCTCCTGGTCAAGACCGAGAGCGTCGAAGAGATGCGCGCCGCGGTAGCTGCTGACAACGGAGATGCCCATCTTCGACATGATCTTGGCCAGGCCCAACTCGAAGGCATGGATCATGTTGGCTTCCCCTTTTTCCGGGTGGACGCTGCGCGCCGTCTCGAGAGCCAGCCATGGGCAGACGGCGCCCGCGCCAAAGCCGATGAGGACGGCGGCATGATGGAGGTCGCGGCAATCTCCCGCCTCGACCGCCAAGCCGGTGAGCGTGCGCACGCCGGCATGGACCAGCGCGCGATGCACGGCGCCGGTAGCCAGGGCCATGGGAATGGGAATGAGCTCGGACTTCGCTTCACGAGCTCCGCCATTGCGGTGTGACGATGCTCCGTTGGAATGGGCAGGGTGCGGTTGCGAGTGCGCCACCGCGCGGTCGCTCAACATAAGAATGGCTGCGCCGCCACGCACCAGCTCGACCGCACGCGCGCAAAGATCGTCTAAGGTCCGAGCCAGCGTCGAGCCGGGTGGAAGGACACAATCGAGCACCGCCAACGGCAGCTCGGAGGATAGCGGATGTTCGCCGGTGCGCAGCGCATGCACCTGGCCAAGAGACAGAAAGGGCGACTGGAGCGAGAGGCCGGGAATCCGCGAACTTGTATCGAGCAGATGAGCCCAGGGGCCCAGGCGGCTTCGCAGTTGGATGACGCAGGACTCCCGCAACGGATCGATGGCCGGATTGGTGACCTGAGCGAAGCGCTGCCGGAAGAAAGCGTAGACGGGACGCGGCGAGCGCGCGAGCGGCGTGATCGGCGTGTCGTCGCCCATGGACCAGACGGCATCTTTCCCCTCGGAGGCCATCGGCGTAAGCACCATGCGCACATCTTCGCGGGTGTAACCGAAGGCTTGGTGCAGTTGGGCGAGATTGGAAGCGGGCGGGAGTCGAGCTGGAGGGCTCGAGACGCGTATCGGCAACCAGATCGGCGTATTTCGAAAAGCGGTCGAAGTCCTTGAGCAACTGCTCGTCTTCAAGCAGTTGGTGGGCATCGAGATCGGCGACCAGCATCTCCCCGGGGCCGAGACGGCCGCTATGAATCACTCGCTCGGGGTCGAGATCGACCAAACCGGCTTCCGAGCCGGCGACCACCAGTGCATCATCGGTGAGAAAGTATCGGCAGGGACGCAAGCCATTGCGGTCGAGGGCGACGCCGACGAGATGGCCATCGGCGAAGGCCAGCGCCGCAGGACCGTCCCAAGGCTCGATACAGTCGGCGTGGTAGCGCAGGAAGGCGGAGTCTTCGAGACGGCCGGCCGGGGGCAACATCATGCGCACCGCTTCAGCGACACTGCGTCCATTGCGCGCCAAGAGCTCAATGATCTCATCGAGGCTGGTTGAATCGGACCCGTCCTCGGTCAGCAAGGGATAGCACTCGGCGGGAATCGTGGCGGCGCGCGCTTCCATCCGGGCGCGATTGCCCCAGATGGTATTGATCTCACCGTTGTGGGCGCACATGCGGAAGGGTTGAGCACGATGCCACGAGGGAAGAACGTTGGTAGCGTAGCGCTGGTGAAAGAGAGCGAAGCGGGTGACGTAGGAAGGCGCGGCGAGATCGGGATAGAAGGCGGCCAGCAAGCGTCCCGCGCAAAGCGCCTTATAGACCACGCAGGAAGACGACAAGGAACAGAGGTAGCCGGCGCTTGAGTCCGCAGCCACGGCGCGCTCAAATTGTTTGCGCGCGAGGTAGAGACGGCGGTCTAAACTCTCCGGCTCCGAGGTGGTAATCAGCACCTGGCGGATCACGGGAATGCTCGACAGCGCGATTTCGCCGAGAACCTCGAGGCGGGTGGGCACGACTCTCCAAGCGATGACTTCGAGGTTCTGCGCGGCGAGGGCCTGTTCCAGGGTGTGCTGAGCGATGGAATTGTCAGAGGGCAGGAAGACGACCCCGACAGCCAAGGGCTTCTCGGCGGGCAGTGCGAGCCCGGAGGCGGCGAGCAGAAAATCCCGCGGAATTCCGGTCATGATGCCGACACCGTCGCTGCTCTTACCATCGGCGGCGATGGCCCCGCGATGGGCCAGACGAGCCAGAGCGGTGAGGGCCTGGGCGAGGATCAGATGCGAGGGCTGATTGCGCAGCGTGGCGACAAAACCAACCCCGCAGGAATCATGGTCGAAACGCGAATCCAGGAGGGTGGATCCGGGGGAGCCGACGCAGCCCACCGCGTTTGGAGAAATGTGACCCATACGTAACTATAAGCCCGAGTGCTTTGGCAAGTGAGCAGCGAATTAAATCTTTTTTGGTATTCGGGTAGACACTGCCAGAAAAAACAGCATCCAATCGCCCCAAAAATGCAGGCGCTCGATCTACCCACAATGTTTCGGTAGGAGTTTGTTGAAAGACAGTCAGTCTGGGGCAGGTAAGACCCTCAGAGGTTCAACAGGCCCACGACAATATTTTCATTCCCAATATTTCCATTCAAAGTTCCCATTCGTTCGGGTGATTGTGTATATTTATACAGGCGGATGTATTTTTATGCAAGCGCAAATCAGCCGGGTTGACGGTCAAGATTTGAGCCGAGCGAATGTCTCGAGCCTGGTGGCAAACGATGAAACAAGAGCGGCTCAACGCGATTCTTGAATTGGTCACGGGAGGGCCCGGGTTCGGCCCCGTGCTCAATCAGGATGAGCTCCGCCGGCGGCTGATCAAACAGGGCTTCGATGTCACCCAGGCAACGCTCTCGCGCGATATCCGCGAGCTACGCCTTTATAAGGGACCGAACGGTTACGCGCTGCCCAATGGAGGGGCGGAGCCGGAGCAAGACGATGAGCTGCCAGCCATCGGCGAGATGCTCAAGAGCTTTGGCATGAAAGTCAAGCAGGCGCTCAACCAATTGGTTCTGATCACCACCAGCGGGAGCGCCCAGCCCGTGGCGCTCGCCATCGACGAACAGGACTGGCCCGATGTCGTGGGAACGATCGCCGGCGACGACACAGTGTTGATTATTTGCCCGGATCAGAAACGGGCCACGAGTTTGCGCAACCGCATAGAAGAAATGATTGGCTAGGCAACCATGTTTTTGAATGCTCAGGATGTCAGGTCTGAAGCCGTGACATCCCAAAATGATATGAATCGGAATCCGATTCAGACCGCGGTGATGGGAGTGAGTGGGTACGCCGGCATGGAATTGGCGCGCCTGCTGCTCCGCCATCCCCATCTCGAAGGGCGGCCGCCTGTCTTCGCCGGGCGGGGCGCGGAGGCGGAGCCGTTGACGGATCTCCATCCTCAACTGGCCGATAACAATGGTAGCGGATCGCTCATGGTCGAGCCCTTCTCGTGGCAGCTTTTCAAAGAGCGCGGCGTTGATCTGCTCTTTCTCGCTACACCGCATGAGCAATCGCGGAGCCACGCGCCGGAGGCGCTCGGCCGCGGACTGCGGGTGATCGATCTGAGCGGGGCGTGGCGGCTGACGCGTTCCGCGCATCGGGCGATTTACAACTTTCACGACGACGACGATGCTCTCGCCGAACAGGTGCAAGCGAAGAGCGTTTACGGCAGTCCCGAATTGCATCGCGAATCGATCAGGACGGCGCAGCTGGTAGCCAATCCAGGATGCTATGCCACGTCGGTGATTTTGGGCCTGAAGCCGCTGGCCGCCGCGGGTTGGATCGATCTCGACCACGGCATCATATGCGACGCGAAGTCTGGCGTTTCGGGGGCGGGCAAGGCGCCGACGCCGTCCACGCACTTTATGTATGCCGCGGACAATCTGTCGGCGTATGGGGTCTTCAGTCACCGCCATCTCGGCGAGATGATCGAGCAGCTAGGCATCGAGGAGGACCAGATTATTTTTACGCCTCACTTGCTGCCGATTCCGCGGGGCATTCTGTCGACTCTGTATGTGAAATTTCGGGAGAAGAAGCAGCCGGCGGAGGTGGAGGCGTGCTTTCGCAATTTCTATGCCCAAAGTCCTCTGGTGCGCATCTATGGCTTGAGAGCGGGTTTGAGCGCAGAAGCAGGAGCGAAGCGGGCCGCGCACTTGCCGCAGATTCAATACTCGGCGCACACCAACTACTGCGATATCGGCTTCGAGCTAGCCTCGGACGGCCGCCGGTGCATTGTGGTCTCCTGCCTGGACAACCTGCTCAAGGGGGCTGCCGGGCAGGCGGTCGAGAACATGAACCTGATGTATGGATGGGACGAAGCGGAGGGGTTGGCATGAAATTCGTCGTCAAGCTTGGAGGCGCTGCCCTCGAAAATTCCGCGTTGCTGCATCTTTGCGCCGGGTCGGTCGCGGAACTGGCAAAGAGCGGCCATCAGGTCGCGTTGGTGCACGGCGGAGGGATCGCCCTGACGCGGACGCTCAAGCAGCTTGGCAAGCAGAGCGAGTTTGTGGCGGGGCTGCGCGTGACCGACGCTGAAACCCGCGATGCGGCTCTGATGGTGTTGGGGGGACGATTGAATAAGGAACTGGTAGCGGCGCTGGGGGCGCATGGGCAGGCAGCGGTGGGGCTCTCCGGCGGCGACGGACTGGTTTTCCGCGCACGCAAAAAGCGCACCGCGCCGGACCTCGGGTTCGTGGGCGAAATCGTCTCTTCCGATCCGCGTTGGCTCGAAACCATCTGGAAAATGGGAGCGGTGCCGGTGCTTTCGAGCCTGGCGCTTGGGTTCGACGGCCAGTACTACAACATCAATGCCGACGAGATGGCGGCGGCGTGCGCCGTCAGTTGCGCGGCCGACGCCCTGGTGTTTTTGACCGATGTGCCCGGCGTGCGCGGGGCCAACGGTCAAGTGATGCGCTGGTTGAGCGTGGACCAGATCGCCGGCCTGACGCGGGACGAGGTGGTCAGCGGCGGGATGCTGCCGAAGCTGGGCGCATGCCGCGAGGCGCTATTGGCGGGCGTGAAGCGGGTGCGCATTCTACCCGCCGAGGCGGCCGCACTATTGCCGGATCTATGCACTTCACGGATTGCTCAAGGAACAGAAGTGATGGTTGCTTAAAAGCAGGACACAGTGCTGGCCAGGACACAGGGCACAGGGCACAGTGCTCAGGACACAGGACAGGGCTCAGGGCTCAGAAAGGATTCATGAGCGGATCGTATCGCGATTTGAAGGTATGGCAGCGCTCCATCCAGTTGTCGGTTGCGATTTACGCTTTGACGCGCGGATTCCCGAAGGAGGAGCTATATGGCCTCACTTCTCAGCTTCGCCGCGCCGCGGTATCGGTAGCCAGCAATATCGCGGAAGGCTATGGCCGGGTATCGAAAGGTGAATATCGGCAATTCGTTGGGATAGCTCGGGGCTCCCTTTTGGAACTCCAGACACAATTGGTGATTGCTAAGGAACTCGGCTTCGGCAAACCGGAACAGGCGCAACCGGCCGAAGCGCTTGCAGAAGAAACAGGAAAGATGCTCTGGGCCCTCATGCATAAAATCTGAGAACTGAGCACTGAGTACTGATAACTGTTACAGGAGTGGAGATGAAACTGGAAGCAATCCGGGCGGCAGAGGCAAAGTTGCTTTTGCCGACCTATGAGCGGCATCCGATTCTCTTCGTCGAAGGCCAAGGAGTGTACCTGATCGATGAGGCGGGAGAGAAGTATCTGGACTTGTTGAGCGGAATTGGCGTCAATGCTCTCGGCTATGGGCATCCGGCGATCACCGCAGCCATCGACCGGCAGAGCCGCAAGCTGGTGCACCTCTCCAATCTCTATTTCCACGAAGGCCAAGCCGAACTGGCGCTGCGGCTGACAGAGAGAACCGGCCTTGACCGGGCGTTCTTCTGCAATAGCGGAACCGAGGCTTGGGAGGCGGCCATGAAGCTGGCTCGCGCCTACGCCAGGCAGAAGCGGAGCGAAGGCCACGGGTTGGGAACAAAGTTTCTCGCTCTCGAGAACAGCTTCCACGGACGCACAATGGGCGCTCTCTCGACGACCCATAAGCAGAAGTACCGCGAGCCCTTCGAGCCCTTGGCGCCGGGCGTGGAGTTTGTCCGTTTCAACGATGTGGAGGATCTGCGCGCCCGCTTTTCAAGTGAAGTCTGCGCTGTACTGATCGAAGCGGTGCAAGGCGAGGGCGGCGTTCGCCCGGTCTCAGCCGAGTTCATCCGTACGGCGCGCCAACTGACTCACTCGACCGGGGCCTTGTTGATTGCCGACGAGATCCAGTCGGGCATGGGACGGACCGGTACGTGGTGCGCGTACCAACAATATGGCGTGCAGCCGGATGTAACGACACTGGCGAAACCACTGGCGGGCGGCCTTCCCTTGGGAGCAATGCTCTCGAGCGAGGAAGCCTCGCGGGGATCCATCCCGGGCTGCACGGGACGACGTTCGGTGGCGGCCCCCTGGCTTGCGCGGTAGCCATTGCGGTCATCGACACGATTGAGCGGGAGAACATGCTCGCGCATATCCAGCGCATCGGCAACTACTTCAAGGAGCAACTGGACGCCCTTGCCGTGAAACACGAGGTCATCGACCATGTGCGCGGCCTGGGCCTGATGCTGGCAATCGAGCTGAAGTCGGCTGAGCTGGCAAAGCAGGCCGCGGCAAAGATGATGGAACGGCGCATCCTTATCAACCGTACCAACGAGAATGTATTGCGTTTTCTGCCGCCCTACATTCTCGAGCAGGAACATGTAGACCGGGCCATCACAGCCTTGGATGAAGTTTTTGCCGGGATGCAGGTTCCCGCCGAAAGCGCTTGACGGTAGAAGACTCAAACGGAGTTATGAATTCGACAGAGAGGAATCAAGGATGACTAGCAACGCGATTGTGCTTGAAGAAAAGGCGGAAAAGAGGAAGAAGGTGCGTCCCGACGCGTCATCCGGCACCCTGAACGGAACCGGCGGAGACAAGATTGGCGCATCGCTCGCCGGGCGGGATCTTTGCTCGATCGCGGATCTCTCGGCGGTAGGGATCGCGGCGGTGCTCGAGTTGGCGCACGCCATCAAGGCGGCGCCGGAAAACTATCGCTATTCGCTCGACGCCCGGCAGATGGTGATGTTCTTCGAGAAGGCATCTCTGCGTACGCGCCTGGCCTTCGAAGCCGGCATGAACACGCTCGGCGGCTCGGCGATGTTTGTCGATCAGACGCAGTCGCCATTGGGCGAACGCGAATCGATCGCCGACATCGCCCGCAACGTAGAGCGCTGGGTGAGCCTAATCGTCCTCAGGACCTATGCCCACGAGACGATCACCGAGATGGCGGAACACGCCAAGGTTCCGGTGATCAATGCGCTGAGCGATCTCGAGCATCCGTGCCAGGCACTGGCCGACTTCATGACTTTGGAAGAACGCTTCGACAGCGTGCGCGGCTTGAAGTTCGTCTTCGTGGGAGACGGCAACAACGTTTGCCATTCGCTCATGCTCGCGGCGGCAAAGCTGGGCGCGCACTGCACGGTGGCGGGACCGAAAGGCTATGCTCCGAAGGCGGAGATTGTCGAAGCGGCCCGGAAGGCCGCGAGCGAAAGCGGGAGCACCTTGACATTGACCACGGATGTCGCGAGCGCTGTGGCCGGCGCAGACGCCATTTATACCGACGTGTGCACCAGCATGGGCTACGAGCACGAGGTGACAAAGCGGGCGCCGATCTTCAAGCCCTACCAGGTGAACGAGGCGCTGATGACGCGTGCCGCTCCGCATGCCGTCTTCATGCATTGCCTGCCCGCGCACCGCAATGCCGAAGTAACCGACGCGGTGCTCGATGGGCCGCAATCGGTGGTCTTCGATCAGGCGGAGAACCGGATGCACGCCCAAAAGGCTCTCATGCTGCTGCTCCTGGGTGCTGGCCGCGCGGGCACACGCGCCTGACGGTGGGACGCAGCTTCGCTGCCAAAATCCGTGACCTTTAGGAAAAGGGTGAATTGCGGAGCGAGCCCTGGGAAGGGGCGAGCATAGCAAGAGGGCGAAGCGCTTTAGCGCGGGCCCTCCAATATTTATTAAGGAGTTTTTTCATGTCGAAGAAAGTTGTTCTTGCCTATTCGGGCGGACTCGATACGTCGATCATCGTCCCCTGGCTCAACGAGAACTACGGAATGGACGTGATCGCCATGATCGCCGATGTAGGGCAAGGCGAAGATCTCGACCAAGTAGTGGCTAAAGCCTACAAGACCGGCGCCAAGAAGGCGGTGGTGCTCGACCTGCGCGATGAGTTCGTACGCGATTTTGTGAACCCCACGGTGCGCGCCGGAGCGGTCTACGAGAACAAGTATCTGCTGGGCACCTCGATGGCGCGCCCGGTCATCGCCAAGCACCAAGTCGAAGTCGCGCTCGCGGAAGGCGCCGAAGCAGTGGCCCACGGCTGCACCGGAAAGGGCAACGACCAGGTTCGCTTCGAGCATGCCTATCAGGCGCTGGCGCCGGAGTTGAAAGTCATCGCGCCGTGGCGCGAATGGACGCTGAAGTCGCGCGAGGATTGCCTGGACTACGCCGAGGCGCATGGCATCGAGGTCGAGGCGAGCCGGACGAAGATTCATTCGCGCGATCGCAATCTGTGGCACATCAGCCATGAAGGCGGCGAGCTCGAGGATGCGGGCAATGCACCTCTCGCGTCCACCTGGAGGATCACGCGGTCCCCGCAAGAGGCGCCCGACCACGAAGAGGTGGTCGAAATCGGTTTTGCCGAGGGCACGCCAGTCTCGGTCGATGGCAGGCGGTTGACCCCGGTCGAGATCGTGGAATCCCTCAATGAGATCGGCGCGCGGAATGCGATCGGGCGCATCGATCTGGTCGAGAACCGCTTTGTCGGCATGAAGAGCCGCGGCGCCTACGAGACGCCTGGCGGCACTTTGATCACGACCGCGCATCGCGAGCTCGAAGCGCTGACGCTCGATCGCGAGGTCATGCACTTTAAGCAGCACATCTCGCTCAAATATGCCGAGATCGTCTACTACGGGCTGTGGTTCACTCCGCTGCGCGAGGCGCTGGACGCCTTTGTCGAGAGCACGCAGGCGAATGTGACCGGTTCGGTGAAGCTCTCCCTTTACAAGGGCAATGTGAGCATTGCCGGGCGGCAGTCGCCCTACTCCCTCTACTCGAACGATCTCTCTTCCTTCACGATGGGCGAAAGCTACGACCAGAAGGATGCCAAGGGCTTCATCCAGATCCTCGGCCTGCCCGCGCGTACCCGCGCGCGTCTGTTTAGAAAGAAAGAGGCGGTTCAGTGAAGATGTGGTCCGGCCGCTTTCGCGAGCCCCTCGACCCGGATTTCGAAGCATGGCAGCGGTCTCTTTCCTTCGATTGGCAGCTTCTTCCGCAAGAGATAGCCGCCAGCAAGGCGCACGCACAGACCATTTCGGCAGCGGGGATTCTCACTCGCGGAGAGCTCAGCCAGGTTCTCAGCGCACTCGATACGATTCGCGACGACCATGCCGCGAGACCCGCGAGCAGCATCTGGAGCCGCCCGGAAGCGGAGGACATTCACCACTTTGTCGAGCTCGAGCTGGTCGAGCGCATCGGCGATCTGGGCCTGAAGCTGCACACCGGCCGCAGCCGCAACGAGCAGATTGCGACCGATCTCAGGCTTTACGTGCGGGAGAGCTCGGCCCGGATCGGCTTGTCGCTGGGATCATGGTCGAAGGCGTTGCTGGAACAAGCAAGCCGGGCGGGCGATGCCACGATGCCCGCCTACACGCACCTGCAGCGCGCAGAACCGGTGCTGGTGGCGCACTGGCTGGGAGCCTACGTGGAGATGCTGCTGCGGGATATGGCGCGGCTGAAAGATCTGACGGCGAGGATGAACTACTGCCCGTTGGGATCGGGAGCCGTGGCTGGCGCGACGCTTAAGCTCGACCGCACCATCGCGGCCCGGGAGCTGGGCTTTGCCGCGCCGACGGCGAACAGCATGGACGCAACCAGCGATCGCGACTTTGTTCTCGAGTTTCTGCAAACGCTCACCCTCGCCGCGCTGCACGCCAGCCGTTTTGCGGAAGAGATGACCCTCTACGCAACCGCCGAGTTCGGATTTGTGCAATTGCCCGAGCGTTTTTCGACGGGTTCAAGCGCGATGCCGCAGAAGAAGAATCCAGATCTGACGGAGCTGGTAAGAGCCAAGGTGGGACGCATTCACGGCGCGGCCGCAACCGTCGCCATGATCTTGAAGGGGCTGCCGCTCGCCTATAACAAGGACTTGCAGGAGACCCAGGAGCCGGTTTTCGCGGCGGCCAGCGCCGCGGAACGGATGATCCCGCTGCTCGCGAGATTCACCTCCGCACTGACCTTCAATCTCGAGCGGATGCGCGCAGCCTGCGAGCAGGGTTATCTGAATGCCATGGCCGCGGCGACGTATCTGGCGCATAAGGGAGTTCCCTTTCGCACGGCCCACGAGAAGGTCGGCGAAGCGGTGCGCTATGGCCTCGAAAAGGGCTCGGAGTTGAACGGGCTGTCGCTCGAGGAGCTAAAACAATTCGCTCCGGAATTCGATCAGGACTTCTACTCGAACATCACGCTCGAGGCCACCGTGAACTGTCATGACGTGATTGGCGGAACCGCGGCCACGCGCGTGCTCGATGCTTTGCGGTCGCAGCAAGAACGGCTTTCCGCGGCCATGGGACAAATCGATGGAAATACGTAAGGCGCGCCTTCAGGACGCATCCAACATCTACGAACTGGTCAACAGCTTGTCGCACGATGGAACGTTACTCCGGCGCGCCTTCGCCGAGATCTGTGAAAACGTTCGCGACTTCACGGTCGCCGAATCGCCAGAACAGGTTTTTCTCGGCTGCGGCGCGCTGCATCTCTACGGTCCTCATCTGGCCGAGGTCCGCTCGATCGTGGTGAGGCCGGAGGCAAAGGGCAAAGGCACCGGGGGAAAGCTGCTGCAGGCACTGCTCGGCGAAGCCGAGGAGAACGGCGTAGGCTGCGTTTGCCTCTTCACACGCATGCCGGACTTCTTCTTCCACCATGGCTTTCGCGTAGTCGAAGACCGCACCGCGCTGCCTGACAAAATCTTTAAAGATTGCCAGAGCTGCCCACGGCTCTACCGCTGCGATGAGGTGGCGATGGCGCGCGGCGAGATTCCTAAGATTTCGATCCTCGGACCGAGGATCGTAGCCGAACAACTGGTCCGTCTCACCGGCTAAGGATTTGCCATCCAGCCAGGCGCCGCGGTGCGGCGATTCGTGGTTGCTTACTCGCCCGAGGGATTTGCCATCCAGGCAGACGCGCCTGTCGGCGCCATTCGTGGTTGCCCTGGTAGTGGGTCCGTTTGAGATCCACAATCAGTGAGCGCCTGTAACCTAAAATCAAAGGAAGAACACGAGAGCCCGGCCGGATTTCGTTGACGCTCCGTTTCGCGCTGTGCTAGCGTCACTCTATGGTTCTCACCATGTCACGCTGTTGTCGCTTCGGCCAGCCATAGCTGGGTGAGCGACCACGTCTCCGGTGCCTTCCCGAACCGTAGCCCTTCAAGCTCATCCAAAATTCCGCTCCTGGACTCCGCGATCTTGCGGGCCTTTGCCGTTGCGGTTTGACGATTCTGGAGAGAATGCATGCGTTTCCTACCCTTCGCTCGGAGAGTTTTCTTCGCTTCCGCCGTTCTCAGTATTGTTTCCCTAAGCGTGCCTGCAACCCCAGCCCAGCTTCCGGCCAGTTCCGTCAGCGCTCAGGCGCCCAAGCCCGAAACGGTGGAGTGGGTCTACCGGATACGGTATGGCTACCATGACGAGTGGTGGCGGATTTTCCGGAAGTACCAGATCGCCATTCTCGAGCGACAAAAGCAACTTGGGTACGTAAAGGACTTCACCATCTGGGCTCCAAGCCTCCACACCAGCGAAGACTCCCGCTGGGACTACCGCGTCGTGATCACACGGGCATCGCACGATGCTCCTCCCGGACAATCCGAATCCGAAGTGGGGCGGCAGCTTTTCCCGGATCAGGAGGCATTTCACCGCGATGAAAACCGCCGCTGGGAACTGACGACGAACCATTGGGATCTGCCGATTCATCAGGTCGACCCGAACGCAACCGAATAGGGATTTGCCATCCAGGCAGGGACCTGCCGTCCCAGGCAGACGCCGCCTGTCGGCGCCATTCGTGGTTGCTTACTCGCCGAAGGGCCGCGGTGTGGAACGGAAAGCAAAATCCATTCCGGTTGGTGTTTGTGGAATCCCACCCTTGACTTCGTCAAGGATGGGGCACCCAAGGACCGCGACCGGGATAGCCCAGCGGAGAAAAAATAACTACAGGGATCCTTCGCACCCAAGGGCGAGGCGCTCAGGATGACGCAGTGTCTGGATCCCAGCTCCGTCAGGGGCGCGGGACATGCACCGAGAACAGGACAAGCACGCCATCGATCGAGCTGAACCAGTGGGGCGTGTTTTCCGGAACGAGAATGAAATCTCCTTTGGCGATGGTGCGCGAGGTTCCGCCTTCAATCGCGGAACCGCTTAGGTTGGTGGGATTGGTTCGAACTTCCTTGACGAGCGTGCCACCTGTCACCAAAGTCGCCGATCCATCGATCACGTAGAAGATCTCCGCCTCCTTTTCATGGACAGAGGCGGGGCCAATCGACGCGCGGTATTCGAGGTGACCGTTGTACGATCCCAGCTCAAGCATGGGTTCGATGACAGTTGCCTGCCCTTCTTTGCGGTCGCTTTTCGCTTTCGCAATGAGCGCGGCGACATCGGCGGAAGAGGTGAAAGTCTTGACCGGCCTCTCAGGCGGTTGCGAGGCGGGCTGCTGGGCCAACGCTGCCGCGGCCGCAAGTGTGAAAGCGAGAGTGAATATCATCGTGCGCATAAAGCCTCCAACTAGAAAGTTCGGCATGCCGGCAAAGGCGTATCAGCTTTGCCCCAACGCCGATTGAAGCGCTTTTTCGAGAACCGCCGGAGCCACCTCGCCTGTCCAAATGTGCAGAATTTTCCCGTCGCGGCCGACCAGGAACTGGACAGGCAAGCCGAGAATGCCGCCGTAGAGATTGCCGAATTTCGCATCCCCGATGAGCACGGGATAGTTGAAGGCGAAACGCCGGGTTACAGATTTAACCGGGGCCGCGGAATCGTCGAGAGAGACGCCGATGATCTCGAAACCGCGCGGGGCATAACGTCTTTCGTAGTCGATGAGGTGGGGAATTTCAATGATGCAGGGCGCACACCAACTGGCCCAGAAGTCGATGAGAACGACCTTCCCGCGCAGGGCGTGAAGATCGACAGGTTTGCCGGCAAGATCGAGTCGGGAGAATTGAGGGGCAATGGAGCCTGGGGAGAGCTTGGCCGGCGCCGGAACTGGAGACGCCCCGAGCGGCAGGCACAGGGACAGGACAAGAAGCATGACAGGCAGCAGGTTGCGTAGCAGCTTGCCAAATCGATGCATGGCCCTAGTTGCCCCGTACGACCGGATAGCCTTTGCTCACCCAGTCATCACCGAAATTATTGGCAAGATAAAGCACTTTCACGTTGGTGAAGCCCATCGCGTGAAGCTGCTCGTATGCGGGCGCGACGTTGGGGCAGCGGGTCCAGGGGCAGCACCCGCAATAGATGACGAGGAACCCGTCGCGCGGAAGGCTGTCGACATGGCTCTTCAAGTTCTGCATTCCATCGTCCTTGGAAGTAGGGCCGGCGTAGAGCGCGCCAGGGATGTGGGCTTCGGTATAGAGGACGCTGAAACCGACCTGAAGGATTACGGGCGGGGAGCCCCCGGCATGTAACATACCGGCCAGATCAGCGGGCTGGATGAGGGCGCTCGCGGGAAGGGTGCTGGCGGGGGTGCTGGCTGCATGCGCAACGCAGGCGGAGAAAGGCGCCAGAAACAGCATG
Source organism: uncultured Acidobacteriaceae bacterium (assembly GCA_963746665.1). GTDB lineage: Bacteria > Acidobacteriota > Terriglobia > Terriglobales > Acidobacteriaceae > PALSA-350. The sequence continues at coordinate 66,844 of CAVVBW010000008.1, forward strand.
GCGCAGACAAAGAGTGCCGGAAGGCGAAAGATGCGCATGGGGGAATCCTCTCGATCTCGAATTATAGCCGCCGAGCAGGTTGCTTCACCCCTGCTCGCCGACAATCTTCAACTGGCCCTCTACCAATCGAGTCAAGGCAGCTTGTTGGGCGGGGACTACCCACGAAGACACATTGGCCGCCAGGTTTTTGAGCGCGCTCCCGGCCTGATTGTAGGCGCCAGCCTCGACATTTCTGAACGCCGCGACGTATTGGCCGACGAGCGCTTGCCGGTGGGCCGCGGCATCCTGCGGCGAAATGAAATCCGCGTCTGGAAGTTTGATGAGCGCCGATTTGATATCGCCCCATCCGAGGTCAATCACGACGGGTTTGACCAGCATCAATTCCCCCGCCAATTGAGATAAGCCGGCGATCTGCTGCATGAAATAGCGGCTGTCGAAGCCGTGCGGCCCCGCTTCCGTGTCGAGCTGCGCAAAGCTTTGGGTCCAGCCGCCCGGCCAGTCGCCGGCGAGGCCGATCCCGGGGATATGGAAGGCCCTGCCCTTATTCATCGGGCTTTTGACTAGACCCTGAAACCCGCCGTTGACACCGGGCTGCGTGTTGCCGGCCTTTACGTCCACCCGAGGCCACTGGTTGTCGGTGGCGGCTTTGGCGATGGTTTCGACCAACCAGATGTTGTTGTTGTAGACGTCGATCAAGCTGGTGATGACCCCGCCATTTTCCGGGAGTTCGCTCGAATAGACGTAATCGTTTCCGCCGGGTCCGGTTTCGATGGTCTGCCGGCCTCCCATGTGCTCCATCCCGAGCGTGGCCACGATGGACTTCAAGCGCTCGGGGTGAAGGTTGTAGTAGTCGAATTGCGGCCAGGAGGCCTCGCCGCCCGGCATGAAATGCCGGCAATCGAAGTAGAAGGCCAGCGTTCGCGGCCTCGCCGCCCGGGGAATGTGATTGAAGTAGGACATGATGGCCAGCATGCCCAGGCCGCCAACCTCCTCGACCAAGGACATGGCGTCGGTGTGGGTAGCGAGCAGGATCTGTTCGTCAAGCGGCGTGCCATAATTTTTGCCGGGCAAATAGGCGATTATGGCTTTGGCCGGATCCTGTTGGAAGCGAGCGATGAGTGTCAATGTCGCTGTCTTGCCCGCCTTCGCGTCCACCAGCACCTTCGATCCGTTGACACGATCGAGCGTGAGAGTGGGACAGTTGACATAGGCCGCTCCAAGTCCCGCCTTTCCGTCCGGCGTATAGACACTCCGCTGCGTCAGCCCGAACGCCGCCGCGGGCGATAGATCGTAGACAACGACAATTCCGGCGGCATGTCCATGGATGCCGATCGCGGCAATCCGGCCAATCTGACCCCAGACCCAACGGCCATGATAGGAACTGCATACCCTGGTGGGAGGCGGAGTAAACAATGGCGGCCATTTGCCCGGTGAACGCCATTCGTAGTCCGTCAGGGTGTAACTGTCCAAAAACGAATGAGTGTATGGCGGATCCGGGTATGGCTGGGTTTGAAATACAAGGATTTTCCCGGCGATTTCGGCGGCGGACGGCGGATGAGCCGGGTCGTAATAGAGCATCGGCGCGGTAATCCCCTCGGGAGGCGTGGAGCCCGAGGTCATGCCGTAGGACGCCACAACCGGCACCGGAGTGCCGTCAGAGACGAGCTTCTCGAGCGCGACGCCGGAGTCATAGATGTGGGTTCTGCGATCGGGCCAATCCTCCACGATGTAGTGATCGTAGGGGAACTCGATGTAGTCCAAATCGACGGCGCCAAACTCCGGCATTTTCGATATCAGGAAATCTGTGAATCGCTTCCAGCCGGCGCTGCCCGCATAAGTTGGACCGCACTGGCTCTTGAACCCAGCCCACTCCCACGCTTGGTCGGGCGTCATCATGTACTGGGGGTCGATGCGCGGAAAAGCAAGCTTGCGATTGCCGGCGGCCGGGGCTTTGCCCGCGGCCCAAAGCGGCTCTCGAATCAAGACCGAACCGGCGGCGGCACCCGCCGTCTTGAGAAAATCACGCCGGGAAGAATCGGCCATTTTGCGGGTTGGATGGGCGGCGCCGCGGGGTGAAGACTCCGGCGGCTTGCTCTCTTTGCTCACAATGCCCTCCGTATCACAACGTTCTCCATAAGTAGGGGCAAACTATCTAGGGGCAATAGGGGCAGAGTAGTCCGAATCTTTTGGCTTCGCAACGTTTTGCCTAAGCCGAAACCGCTCCATGGCGAAGGATCCCGAGCGTGGCCTGGTCGGGCTTGCCGGAGAAGTACTTTTCGAGAGCAGCGAGGAAGATGGCATTCTCAGCCGTCGCGTTCGCGAAGAGGGTGACCGAGGAGTGAAACTTGAGGTCGTCCGGAGAAGAGAAAATGGCGGAAATGGAGCGGCCTTCGATGGCATTGACGAGAGAGACGCACTCGCGGAGATTGGGGCCGAGCGCGGGGTGGGCAAGGTAGGCTCGAGCCTCTTCCCGTGAAGTGATCGCGAATCTTTGTGCTGTGGGGCTGGAACCGAGACCGCGAATTTGCGGGAAGATGAACCACATCCAGTGCGAGCGCTTTCTGCCGGCTTCGAGCTCGGCGCGCGCCGCGGCGTAGACGCCGGCCTGGGCGTCGACAAAGCGCTGGAGGTTAAAGGGATCTTCCATCGACATGCCAGCTAGAAATTTGCGGCCACTTGGCGGGAGGACCTTGCCCGGTGAAGCTTCTGCAGCTTCACCTCCTGCTCGTCGACAATCTTCCACTGGCCTTCAACCTGGGCGAAGACGAGCCTTTCGATTTCAGTACCGGCGAAGTCCGGCCCGCGTCCGGTGGGAGTGTCCCAATCTTTCTGGACCAGGACCGCCCTTTGGCCGTTGCCCTGGTCAGAGATACCTACGGTGGTGATGTGGAAGTTTTGCACACCTGCCGCGGCGCCGACGGAGACGCGTTCCTTGTCGCGCTGAATCTGCTGCCGTGTCACATTTCGCGAGCTGAAGTACGTGCCGACCACCGGCGCATAGCAGGAGGCTTGGGCTTGGATGTTGCCGCTACGCGAGGCTGCGATCCATTTGTCGACTGCACTCTCAAGCGCGGCGTCCGGCGGGAGATTTCTTAGGTGGTTGGCCGTGCCGCTGTGCGGCTCGGCAGCCAACGGCTGGGCTGGCGCGGAGTGCGCGTTCTCAGCGCCGGCACTGCTCACCGTGGAGTTTGTCTTTGATGGAACGCTAGGGGACGGAATATTAGTGGCGGCCGCTTCGGCGGGCGGTGTTGCCGGAGGCGGTGTCGAGACGCCCTCACTCGACGCGGCGCCACCCGAAGCCGGCGGTGTGACCGGCTGAGGAGCGATTGGGGCAGCCGGGGAGCTTGCGCCGGGCTCGACAGGCGCGGCGGCCGGACGCCAAACAGCCGGACGCCAGGCAAGCAGCTGAGCAAGATTGGCCCGCACACGATCGGGCCGCGCAGAATCGGGCCGCACAACGATGACGGCTGCCCAGGCAATCACGAGCGCGGCGACTAGCAGGGCGGCGAACCCGGCCACCTTCCATAGCGGACCGATGCTATCGCCGCGCGTCAACTCATCGTCGTCGTACGGGTAGTATGCCACGGCATCGCGCCCGCGCCATTGATTGCTGTTGGAAGGCCGTTCATTGCCGAGCCATTCATTGCGGTTGGAGGGCCGTTCATTGCGATTGGAGCGCCATTCATCGCGGTTGGAGGGCCGTTCATTGCGGTTGGAGCGCCATTCGAAGGGGGGCATGGCCGGCTCCTCTTCCTTTCCGGCTGCCGATTCCGACGATTCCGAATCCGGTTCGGGATCCGGATCCGGTTCCGGTTCCGGTTCAAAGATACGAGGGACCGCGCGGCGGGGAGTGGCCGGAGAAGGCGCAGCGGCCGGCAGTTGCGCCGAAATCGGGGTTGAAGACGGGAGCACGACCCATGCGGCGAGGGACTCCCCCGTAAACGAGGGCGCTGCTTGCGACATTCCGATCGTTCCCATCGTTTGCATCGTTTGTGTCGTTCCCGTCGTTTGCATGATTTTGGGAGCGTTGGCAGCGGACACCCAGAACTGGCCCCCGTCAACCGGGTGGGCCTCGGGGGCGGGCGAGGAAAATCCATTCTGCGAATCGGACGGAGGAGAGGACTCCTGCACATGCGATTGCTGCGCGCCGGGCGTGGCGGCGTCAGGCGGCGGCACGATGGGCGGCGCGGCGTCGGCGACGGCCGGAGCAGATACAAGCGGCGGCTCAGACTCGCCCGCCGCCGTTTCCCCTGGCGGCTCGACGAGGGTACGCATTGCCGCATCGCTCGCGAGAGCCACCCCCGCCGATTCCCGCGAAATGCTGTCCAGCGTCTTCAGCACGCGGCGCAGTTTCATGCGTTCGAGAGGAGTCGTTTCTCGGAGGTTGAGCGCGCCGTCCGCCTGCGTCAATACCTCTCCGGCCAGACGGGCCAATTCATGCGCGGTCAAGCTCTGCCAGCTGAGGCGCGCGAACTCGAGCAGCATTGCCTGGCATGCCGCCGAGCCTTCCCCACGCAGGCTCGACTCAATCCCCCCGGTAGAAGCGGGCGAGAGCAATGCAACTCGAGGCTTGGCGAGCCCGCAGCGCTGCTCAAGCGAATGCCGGAGGAGCTCGATCGATTTCTCCTTCTCGGCACTCTCTACGCCGCCGGCACTCTCGAGGACGAAGAGAAACTTCTCCAGCCTGCTCTCGATCCGGCGCAGGAACGCGATGACGGGCCCCTTCAATTCGCCGTCCGCCTTGACGACGAAGACACATGCGTCCGCCTCCGCAATGGCGGCCGCCGTCGACGACAGGAGGGGCTCCGGGTCATCGGTCAGGTCCGGGGTGTCGATGACCACCAATCCGTTCTCGAGCGCGGCATTCGGGATCCGAACCAGCACCTTCTTCAGATTGGACGCAGGAGCCTTCTCGCTGACGAACCCGGCCAACTGCTCCAAAGGAAGCCACGCCGTCATGTTGTCGGCGAGCGTCACCGCACAGTCGCCCTGAAGTCCATACGCAAGATATGTGCAGGCAGCGGTGCTCGGCGGAATCGAAGTTTCCTCGAGCGTGATGCCGAGCAGAGCACGGAGCAGGCTCGATTTGCTCTCCCTTGAATCACCGAAGGCCGCCAACGTGAGTCGATGAGTCGCGGTCCGCTTTCGCAGATTCTCGAGCGAGTGAAGCAAATCCACATTCACGTGCAAGTCATAACGGTCAACGATTTCAATCAGCTGATCGACATTGCGCGGCATTGCGCCCGCGGGGTCTGCACTGAAATTGGATTCGCCTGGGCTGGTCAAGGCTATGGCTCTCTCTCAAGTGGAGGCCACCGCTTGCTTCGTGGTCACCGACGGCGAAGCTCCGAGCTATGCGCGTGGACCTCTGCGTGTTACGAAGCTTCCCGGGGCAATCGCCGCGCTCACGGGAAGTTGGGGCGTACCGCAAAGTTCTCTCAATGCCTTCGCTCCCATTTTACAGGGCGGGAGCATGCCCCTCTATCAAGTAATACCCGGATCTCTCAAAAGTGTTTCCAAGGCGGATGGATGTTGTTGAAATTGCAGACCGATGCTCTGCCCTTGACGGTGACAATTTGTGAAACAAACCTATGCGAGGGCTTGCGGGACCGCTTCTTCCCATCTGCCCTGCGCCTTCAGAATCAGCTCGATCACCTCGCGGGCAGCCCCCTCGCCGCCTCGCCTCGCGGTCACATAGTGGCAGATCTCCTTTAGCTCGGGAGCGGCATCGGCCACGGCAACGCCGAGACCGGCGCGCTTAGCCACGGGCATATCAGGCAGGTCGTCTCCCATGTAAGCGACTTCTTCTTCGCTCACGCCGGCCCTCTGCATGCATTCTTCGAAGGCAGCCGTCTTTTTCTCCTGGCCCAGATAGACAAAGTCCACGTACTGTTCGCTGGCTCGCCGGGAAACGGCGGCGGACTTCCGTCCAGTGATAAAACCCGTCTTGATTCCCATCGTGTGTGCGAGCTTGAGCGCCAGACCATCTTGCGAATTGAAGACCTTCATCTCGGCAATCCCGCCGTCCGGGAGCGAGATGAGACAGACGCCGCCGTCGGTCAGCGTTCCATCGACATCCATCAGGAAGAGCTTGATCTTCTTGGCGCGCTCGAGAACGGGAGGTGGAACCTGCAAAGGACTCGACATACACAGAATCTTACCGTTCGGCCGGCCCAGAGTACCGTACCCTGAGACTGGAGCCTGTTCTTAACTTCTAGGACGGCAGCGACGGGAGGTAATTTTCCCGAGTGCAAGGAGCGAGGAGTGACAAATACCGGGCGTATTTTAGCGACGAGCGACACAGCAATCGGGAAATTTGGCTCCGTCCCTCCGGGTTGCGGTAAGAAATGGGGCCATACTTCGTTGTCATCCTTGCATGGGGACCTGCCACACGCTGCGGACTCCGCCTCGTCTGGCCCCATTTTCACCTGCAACGCTGTCCGCCCTAGAAGTTAAGAAAAGGCTCATGGGCTCTTCCAAGCTAAAAAGGGTGCTTCATGGGGTGCTGAATTGGGTGCCGGCCGCGCTCGCTGTGGCCATGATCGCTGGCGAGTCGACCGCCACGATGTCGGCAGACAATACCAGCCGATGGCTGTTCCCCGTCTGGCTTCACATCTTCGGTCCGATCAGCGCGGCTCGCTGGGCCGAGGTACACCATTTGATTCGCAAGACCGGACACTTCATCGGCTACGGGTTGGTGGATTTGGCCTTCTTTCATGGTTGGAGGACTTCCTTAGAGGCAGAGGGCGGGATGAGAAGACTATGGTATCGGGCAGCGGTGCTGGCCCTGATGTTCACGCTGCTGGTATCGAGCGCGGACGAGTACCATCAAACCTTTCTGCCCGGCCGTACGGGCACGCCGGTCGATGTTGGCCTCGACCTGTGCGGAGCCATTGCCGCACAGCTTCTCGTACTGCTGCGCCGTACAACCGCGGCGGCCGAGGTAAAGATCTTGCCTCGCCACGTCCCCAGCTAGCAATCCTGCATCTCAGACACAACAAAGCATTTTGACCGCCGGCCTTTTGACTCTCCGCGGGAGTGGAGGGCCTTCATGGCGGAGAGCGAGGGTATATGAAGCTAGCTGGCATTCTCCTAATCATTCTCGGCGTCGCGGCGCTCATCTATGGCAGCGTTTCTTTTACCACGCAAAAGAAGGCCGTCGACTTGGGGCCTCTGCAGGTCAACAAGACAGAGCATCACTCAGTTCCCCTCCCTCCAATTCTCGGCGTTGTCGCGATCGTCGGCGGAGGATTTCTGACTTACTTTGGGGCGAAACAGGGCAGTTAGAGCTTTTCAACCATTTTCTTCAACGATTTTCAAGGAGCCGGAAGATGGCTGTGATGCTCCAGGCTTTTTATTGGGACTCGCCCGCGAAGGAAAACAAAGCGGGCGAGTGGTGGAACCACATCGGCGAAAAACTCGACGCTTTGCATCAGTCCGGGTTCGATGCTCTCTGGCTGCCGCCTGTTTCGAAAGCCGCCAGCGTCACCTCGATGGGCTACGACCTCTACGACTATTTCGATCTCGGCGGTTATGACCAGAAGGGCGGCGTAAAGACCTTCTTCGGCAATCGCGCGGAACTCGAAGCGCTTATTCAGAAGGCGCATCGCCTGGGAATATCGGTCTACGCCGACGTGGTCATCAATCACAACTCCGGCGGCGACGAAGAAGAGAAAAATCCCCTGGACGGACAACTTCGCTGGACAAAGTTCACCCCGAAGAGCGGCCGCTTCCCTCGCGACTGGAACTGCTTTCACCCCAGCCGGTATGAGCAGACGCTCGAAGGCGAAGCCTTCGCGGGATTCCCTCATCTTTGCCACCGGAACCCGTTGGTTTACACGGCCATGATGGAATATGCGCAGATGCTGGTGGAAGAGATCGGCTTTGACGGCTTCCGCTTCGATTTCGTAAAGGGATATGGTCCGTGGATTGTCGGAACCCTCGCCAAATACCGCTACGAGCGCGACGGCAAACCGATAAGCCCGTTCGTGGTGGGAGAGTACTGGGAAGACAATCAGAGCATCGATGACTGGCTCGCCCAGGTAAACAGCTTCTCGGACAATCAGATTGCCGCCTTCGATTTTCCCCTTCGCTACCGGCTCAAAGACATGTGCGACACGCCCAGCTACGATCTGCGCAGGCTAACGGAAGATGGAGTCATCGTTTCCAAGCGTCCGGCGAACGCAGTGACCTTTGTCGACAACCACGACATGCAGAGCGAGGGCGCAGCCGTCGTCAACGACAAGATGATGGCCTACGCGTACATCCTCACCCATGAAGGCTACCCTTGCGTGTTTTGGCTGGACTACTTCAACTTCGAGCTGGCGCGCCCCAGGACCCCGAACGGCATCGACGCTCTCATCGATGCGCATCACAGATATGCCGGCGGAGACACAGATATTCTGCACTGCGATCCCGATCTCTACATCATGCAGCGCACCGGCCATGAGGGGCAGCCCGGCCTGATCTTTGTGTTGAACAACCTGGGCAACCAGTGGAGCGGCACTTCGGTGAAGACCAAGTGGCCGAATCAGAAATTCATTCCGCTGGCCTGGGATGGTCACGATCAGGCGTCGCCGAACGAACGAAGGACGGACGGCGAAGGGAACGCGGAATTTCCCGCGCCTCCGCGCGGCTTTGCCGTCTACGCGCCGGCTTGAGTGGTCTCCCACCCTTGCTACGCAAGGATGGGGCACCTGTGGATTTTTGGCCCGTTAGTAGATGCGGAAGTTGACTTCAATGTTGACTTCGACGGCCACGGGCTGGCCCTGAAGGGTTGCCGGCTTGAATTTGTATTGCCGGACCGCCTCGAGAGCTTTCTCATCGAGCCCCATACCGAGGTGCCGCACCACCTGAACCCGCTGCGGGTTGCCCTGCTTATCGACAACAAGAGAGACCACGCACACTCCCTGATATTTCGCCCGGCGGGCTTCATCGGAGAATTCCGGGTCGGGAGCAAAGATCAGCTGGGGAGCCGAGACGCCGCCGCCCACGTGGTAAAGGCCGCCACCGTATCCACCACCGGTTCCGGGGCCATATCCATTTCCATTGCCCGATCCAATGCCGCCGCCCGATCCGCTTCCCATGCCGCCGGCATCGCCCGTTCCATTGGCTGCCGGCCCCACCACGCTGGTCTTCGGATCGCCCAGGTTCGGCAGGTTGTTGTTGGGCAATTGAATGTCCTTAGGCATCATGATCGCCGGATCTTCGACCAGCTTCGGATGATCGTTCTTGACCACCATCGGCGGCACAATGGGCTGCTCCTCAAACTTTGGGAGTTTCCCCTTGGGCGCCTGAAGAATGTCGTGGGCGCCGCCGCCACCGCCGCCGCCCATCTGCGGGCCGTTCGGGGCAATCGGCATGTACTGGGTGACGTCGATGTTGGTCACCTGCTCGGTCTTCTTTTTCAACTTGGCTCTGCCGAGCAGGAACGCGCCGATGATCGCGAGGATGATCAGAACGTGGACGGTGATCGAAATCGCGGAGGAAGCCGGGCTGCGCTTCACCGCCATCCGGTCTATCACCGGGATCGGTTTCGAGGTCAGCTCGAGCGGCGGAAGCTTTCTCGGGTAGAGAAGGTCATAGATATTGCCGGCAAGGGTCTTCCATGCCGGCTCGTAATCGACCCCTCTGAGGAAGCCCAACTCAATCGGCTTGTCGCTCGGATCCACCTCAGGAGGTCGCAAAACCTGATTCGCCATGGCTCAGTCTGTAGAAAGGGTAGCAGCCAAACCCCTTCCACGTATCCCTTCCCTATGTATGAATGGCGTCCGGATCGTTCTCCTAAGGTACCACCCTGGCTGGATCTCTCGATGGACCCTCAATCGGAATTAGACTCCCTTTCACCCCGGGCAGTAAGCAGACACCAAAACTTATTAGATGACGGAGAGGACCTTCGCGTAAACATTCTCCTTGCGTCCCACGACGTTACAATCAGCTTTACTTCATTTTTACTTCTTTTCCCGGAGATATGATGCCCGCTGCGCCCGAACTCAAGGCGACTCTCACCCTTCCCAAGACAGATTTCCCCATGAAAGCCAATTTACCGCGCAATGAGCCGGAGCGGCTCGCACTATGGGAGCGGGAGGGCCTGTACGAAAGGATCCGCGCGGCGCGGCGGGGGAGACCGGTTTATATTCTGCACGACGGACCTCCGTATGCCAATGGACCCCTCCATTTGGGTCATGCACTCAACAAGTGCTTGAAGGACTTCATTGTGAAATCGAAGACCATGGCGGGCTTCGATTCCCCATATGTTCCCGGATGGGACTGCCATGGCCTGCCCATCGAGATCAAGGTCGACGAGAAGCTGGGCCGCAAAAAACTGGAGATGGAACCCATCGCGGTGCGCCGCGCATGCCGCGAGTATGCCAGCAAGTACCTGGATTTGCAGCGCTCACAGTTCGAGCGCCTGGGCGTCTTCGGTCGTTTTCGCCATCCCTATTCCACCATGACGCCGGAGTATGAGTCCAAGATTATCGAGACACTTTTTCATTTCCTGGAAAACGACTTCGTCTACAAGGGTCTGAGGCCGGTCTACTGGTGCATTTACGATCGCACCGCCCTGGCCGAAGCCGAGGTTGAGTATGAGATGCATACCAGCCCCAGCGTGTATGTGCGTTACCGGTTGACGAGTGCGCCGGAGGCGATTGACCCCTCGCTCGCCGGCAAAGCAGTCTCGACCATCATCTGGACGACGACCCCCTGGACACTGCCTGCTTCGCTGGCGGTTGCCTTCAACCCGGAGCTCGAATACGTCGCGCTCGAGTATCAAGGAAATGTCTACATCGTCGCCGAAGCTCTGGCGGAGGCCACCCGTAAGGCCTGCGGATTGACCGATGCGCGAGAGATTGCCCGCTTTCCCGGTTCGCGCATGGAGGGGGTGACCTTTGAGCATCCCTTCCTCAATCGGGCTGTGCTCGGGGTCCTGGCCAGCTACGTCACCACGGAACAGGGCACCGGCGCGGTCCACACGGCTCCGGCACATGGCGCCGACGACTTCTATACCGGCGCCCGCTACGGCCTGAGCCAGGTATGCGACGTGGACAACGCGGGGCGCATGCACGGTCTTGCCGAGTATGAAGGCCTTACCGTCTTTGAGGCGAACGAACCCATTATCGCCCTCCTCGCCGAGCGCGGCGCCCTAATGGGGCGCGAGGATATTCATCACTCGTACCCCCACTGCTGGCGCTGCCACAACCCGGTCATCTTTCGCGCCACCGAGCAATGGTTTATCGGCATGGAAACTCCCATGACCGCTCCCGACGGATCCCCCAGCACCCTCCGCCAGCGCGCGCTCGAACAAATCCATCGCGTGCAATGGGACCCCAAGTGGGGTGAAGAGCGGATCACCAACATGGTCGCCTCGCGGCCAGACTGGTGCATTTCGCGCCAGCGCATCTGGGGAGTGCCGATCGCGGTATTTCTGTGCCGAGGGTGCGGTAAGCCTTTGAACGACCCCGCGGTGCACCGGCGGGTTGTGGAACTTTTCGCGGCGGAAGGCGCCGACGCCTGGTACGTGCACAGCGCGGCGGAGATTCTCCCCCCGGCACCATGTGTCCATCGTGCGGCGCCGCCGGCGGCGACTTCGAGAAGGAGATGGATATTCTCGACGTATGGTTTGAAAGCGGATCGAGCCAGGCCGCGGTGCTGGGCGTGGATCCGGAGCTTCCCTGGCCCGCCGACCTTTACCTCGAGGGCGGCGACCAGCATCGCGGGTGGTTCCAGTCTTCCCTGCTCTGTGCGGTTGGGGTGCGCGGCGCGGCTCCGTACCGGATGGCGGCAACCTGCGGCTGGACGCTCGACGAACAAGGCCGCGCCATGTCCAAGAGCCTCGGCAATGGCGTCGATCCGATCGATATCGCGGAACGGATGGGCGCGGAGATCGTGCGTCTTTGGGTAGGCTCCGTCGATTTCCGGGAAGACGTCGCGGCAAGTGAAAACCTGATGCAGCGCGTTGCGGAAAACTACCGCAAGCTGCGCAACACCTTTCGCTTTCTGCTGGGCAACCTGAACGGCTTTAACCCGCAAACCGATGCCGTCCCCTGGGAGGAAATGACGTGGCTCGATCGATATATTCTCGAGCGCACCCGCGAGCTGACAGAAAAGATTCTCGCCTGGTATGAAGCCTTCGAGTTCCACCGCGTGTATCAGGCGCTCAATGAATTCGCGGCGGCTGACTTGAGCGCGTTCTACCTCGATGCGGTCAAGGACAGGATGTATACGTTTGCCCCGGTAAGCGTCGAACGCCGGTCCGCGCAGACCGCCCTCTGGAAGATTGCCAATGCCCTGGTGAGGCTGGTTGCGCCGCTGCTCAGTTTTACGGCGGATGAAGTCTGGCAGTATCTGCCCGAGGCCGGCGCACGTGGCTCAAGCGTGCATCTGGAACTCTTTCCCGCTCCAGACGAAATCACTCCCGGCCCCGACCCAGCACTACTTGCCGATTGGGAGCAATTGCTATTCATCCGCGAAGAAGTGCTGAGGAGTATTGAGGAAAAGCGCAGGGAAAAGCAAATTGGAAAGGCCCTTGAGGCGAAGGTAACTATCAAGCTAGCAGGAACGTCGGCGAATCTCGCAATTCTTAAAAAATATCATTCGAGCCTCAAAGAACTGTTCAACGTTTCGCAGGTGACACTGGATACCATGCACATAGAACGGATATCGCCCGGGCAGGTCTCAGTGTCTGAACCACCCGAAAAAGACCTCGACTTTCACATCGAGTCTGCCGACGGCTCAAAATGCGAACGCTGCTGGAACTACTACCCCAGCGACAGCGCAGACCGCGTACAGCCCTTCGGCGACTGGCCAAACGTGTGCGGACGCTGCGCCAATGCGCTTCGACAGATGGGCTACAGCGAGCAGCCGGTATGAGGATTTGCCATCCAGGCAGACGCCGCTTCTCACCCCAGCAAGCACAGCTTGCCGGGGACCCCGATTTCGCGGCCATTCGTGGTAGCTGGCGCGCCGGAGAGCGGAGGCGGAGAACGGAAAACGCAGATCCCTCGACTTCCCGCCCCAGCACGCACAGACCGCGCGCCGGGGGCCCCGGTGCGCTCGGGATGACAAGTTGGGGTGAATTGCGGAGCGAGCGCTGGCAAGGCGCGAGCAAAGCAAGAGGGGAAAGCGCTTTAGCGCGGGCCCTGCAATATTTGAAGGGCGAGAGCGGCTTCGCCGCGAAGCCCTCGAATCAAGACTTTCGCCCCTGGCTATTGTTGCTCTCTCTTCTGATCGTCGTTTCCGACCGGTTGACGAAATGGCTGGTGGCCAAAGAAATCGAACTGGGGAGCGCGGTCACCGTGATCCCGCATGTCTTCCGCATCAGTCACGCGGAGAACCAAGGCGCGGCCTTCAGCCTCTTCGACAACTCGGCTTCGCCGACGCGCGTCCGCTGGACGCTGCTGATCTTCTCGCTCGTGGCGGCGCTCGTGGTTCTATTCTTTCTGTTCAAACTGGGACGAAAGCTGAGCGCCACTTCGATCGCTCTCGCCCTGATTCTCGGAGGCGCGCTGGGCAATGCGTATGACCGCTTGCGCTTCGGCTTTGTCGTGGACTTTCTCGAAGTCCACATCATTCACTATCACTGGCCGGACTTCAACGTGGCCGATTCGGCTATCGTGGTCGGGGGCCTGCTGCTTCTGCTGGACGCTGTGCGGGAATGAGCGACTCCCTGAAACCCAAGCGAGACGAGCGCCACATCCGGCTGGCATTGCGCTCGCTCGCCGACCGCGCTTTTTCGCGAGCGGCCGGAGCGCCTCTCATCAGCGGGAACGAAGTGCGTCTGCTCAAGGACGCGGCGGAGAATTACCCGGCGTGGCTCGCCGCGATCGGCGCCGCGAAACAGCACGTTCACTTCGAGAGCTACATCATCTATGAAGACGAGACGGGACGAGCATTCGCAGACGCCCTGATCGCCAAGGCGCGCGAGGGCGTGCACGTACGTCTCATCTACGACTGGTTGGGGGGCTTTGGCAGCGCTTCACGGCGGTTCTGGGCGCATCTGCGAGCGGGGGGTGTCGAGGTCCGCTGCTACAACCCGCCACGCTGGGACAGTCCGCTGGGATGGTTGTCGCGCGATCATCGCAAGATGCTCGCCATCGATGGCCGTGTCGGCTTTATCACCGGCTTATGCGTAGGCAGGATGTGGGCCGGCGATCCGAAGCGGAACCTCGAGGCCTGGCGCGATACCGGAGTTGAAATCCGTGGACCTGCCGTCTGGGAGATCGAGCAGGCATTCGCGCAGATCTGGGCCATGATGGGTGAACCTATCCCTGCGCACGAATTGAGCCCCAGAGATACCTTCTGTCCGGCAGGCCATATGAATGTGCGCGTCGCCGCCGGTTTGCCCGCCACGGCAGGCATGGTGCGCCTGGACGAACTCGTGGCCGCGCTCGCCCGGGAAAGGTTGTGGTTGACGGATGCTTATTACGCCGGAACCACCTCCTATGTGCAGGCTTTAAGAGCCGCGGCAAGGGATGGGGTCGACGTGCGTCTTCTGGTGCCCAACGCGACCGACATTCCTCTGCTCCGCCCGTTATCGAAAGCCGGCTACCGGCCGCTGCTCGAAGCGGGTGTGCGCGTGTTTGAGTGGAATGGCACGATGATCCATGCCAAGACGGCGGTCGCCGACGACCGGTGGGGCCGAGTGGGCTCGACGAACTTGAATATCGCAAGCTGGTATGGGAACTGCGAGCTGGACGCGGTGGTGGAAGAAGAATCGTTCGCGCATGAAATGGAAGATATGTATCTTGAGGATCTGGCGAAGGCGACGGAGGTGGTCCTGGACACAAAGCAAAGGGTGATCGCTCCGGGTGAGCCGCGCCACTCCAACCCTGTTCTGACCAGCGGCGGCGGAAGCGCTGGACGCGCGGGCGCCGGCGCGATTCGCATCGGCAACGTCCTCGGGGCAGCCCTCACCAACCGCCGCGTCCTCGAACCTGTCGAAGCCCGCATCATGCTTATCGCGGCGATGGCGCTGCTGGCATTGGCAATTCTCTTCGCACTTCTTCCGCGGCTGGTGACTTATCCGCTGGTCGTTCTCTGCCTGTGGTTCAGCGTGGCTTTTCTTTACCGGAGTTACAAATTGCATCGTCGCTAAGTACAGGGCACAGGGCTCAGGGCTCAGCAGACCGTGGCAACGGCGCCGCAAGGCGCGTGTGCCTGGACGGCCAGTCCGTTAGAGTGTCTTCAGATACTGTTTCGCACGGTCGAGTTCGGGGAAGAGGCGCTCTTCGGCCTGAAACTCGCGCGGATGGACACACCGCCTTCCCCCACGCACTTTGACGGGATGTTTCAAATGGAGCATCTCGTGGTAGAGCAGATACTCGATCGCGTATCGCGGAGTGTTCTTGCGGTCGAAGACGCGGCTGACAACGATGGTGTTGTGTGCCGGGTCATAGTGGCCCAGGCTGCGCTTGGCCGAGTGGCCGCTCCAGGTCAAGAGCGGCCGCCCCAGCAGCCCATGAAAAAAACGCGCGTTGAGATGCTCGAAGACCTCTTCGAGATCGTAGTGGACGCCCTTGGGGCCGAACATCGCCTTGCGGCCCCGCGACTGCCGAATCGATTCTGTTTGCCGAACTACCGCTTCGCTCGATGTAAACCTGCGGTAGCGCGCGGTGTGGGCCCGGTCGAGAGGCTTGCGATAGAGCTTGGCTAAAAGAATGTGGGCGATCGCGCGCAGTACGCTCTCTGGCGCGCCTTCGAGCAGGTCGGATAAATGCACCCGGATCTTACCGTCGCGGATGCGAATGGTGGTGTTCAGGCTGGTAAAGCGGCGGAAGCGAATCTCCAACGAAGGCATGGGAGCGCGTGGACGCAGCGCCCGGTACTCTTCCTCAAACAGTTGCGCGATCCCGTCACTCACCGCCTTCAGCGTACCAGGACTTTAGAGCACTTTCACGATTGCGATGAACGCGCTCTAGCTGCTGGGTTTGTGCTGGGAGAAGTACTTTTCCTGCTCTTCGAGCAACTGTTTGGCATCGTCGTGCACGCTTTGGCCCGAGGCGAGCGCCGCCTTGCGCACAAAGTCGTCCTCGCCGCCCGGCGGCGCCGGCGGGTTCAGCACCGACGGCCATTTTTCGCTCTCCTCGACGACGGTCTTGAGGACCTTCCGCATGTCGGCGTGCTGCTCGGCAAAGGAGTCCATATTGTCCTCGAGCTCATCGGAGATCCGGGTGAACTCCTGATACAGGTTGTGCAGCTGGACGTCCCGATTCTGGTTCGGTACGCTCGTCGCGGCATTCAGGCGCTGAATCTCCGCGGTACGCTCCTCGATGAATCCGAGATAGAGTTTGATCTTTTCGAGCGGATTATCCCCGTTCTCGCGCAGCTGCTCTACCTGTTGATCGGTGAGGGGATCCTTCTGCCGCTGGCCGAAGGCGAGAACCGGCGGCGCCAGGCACACGCCCGCCAGCGCGAGGATGAGCCCCAGCCTGTATCTCTTGTGCGCCGTCTTCTTGTGCGCCATTGGGGCCTTCACCGGATGGAGGGTTTACTTCTTGAATACTTCCATCATCAGCTGGTTCTGCACCTGATCGAGATCCTTCAGGGTGGCGTCGAGCGCCGGGCGTTCGTCGTAGGAACGCGACTCGAGGATGTCTTTCAGGCGAAACGAAGTCCGCTGCATGAGCAATTCGGCATCTTTCAGCTTCTTGCTGTCCACGGCGACATTGAGGCGTATTTTCTCGGCGTATCGCTGGACGACCTTGAGCGTCGCCGATGCTTCCCCAGGCTTGCCGGCGGTGTACTCGCGTCCCGCCAATTCGGTCATCTGGTGGACCAATTCGGCATAGAGATAGCACTGATCCTTAGGCTCGGCCTGAGCAGCCTTTACCTCGAGCGCCGCAATGGCAGAGGGATCGAGCACTTTGTCGTCCAATCCCCGGGCGCGAGGAGGGACTAGGGTAAGGGGGATGGATAGAAGGCAGAAGCTGACAGCAATGGGCACGAACCGCATATCGCACCTCGAAGAGAGCGAACGGTACGTATTGCGCTATCGACTCCGGACAAGTGCGGCTAGTCTCTGACGGGCTTGCCGCTCCTGATCGGGAAATTGGCCCGCGGCAACTGCCAGGAACTTGCGGTACGCCTCCCCGGCAGCCTTATTGTCATGGAGCTTATCGTACGAAGTGGCCCAGAGGAAATAGCTAGATGCATTCTCCGGCAAATATTTTGCTCTCATCGAAAGAGCCTGGAGGGCCCGGGAGGGTTGCCCGTCTTCGGAGGCGGCAAAAGCCAGCTCGCTCCAAGCCTCTCCGTCACGGGGTTCAAGCTTGACCGCTTGTTCGAGCACCTTTTGCGCCCGGGCATACTGCCCTTCGAGGATCAGATTCTTCCCTTGCGCGCCAAGAAGGACGGGATCATCGGGCCGCGCCTGCACCATGGCGGCGTAGATCGGATCGGCCTTCTCCGGGTGACCGGACTGGACGTAGGCATCGGCAAGCATCTGGTTGACGGCCGCATTCCCAGGCTCCCGGTCGTGGACCTTCTGGAGCGCGGGCAGCGCATCCTCGTTCTTGCCCTCCGCGATCAAGGCCGCCGCCAATTGCGCGTTCAGCGTAGGCTCGTCGGGATCGCGCACCAAGGCTGCCCGAATGACGGCCTCGGAATCGCCGTACATCTGCCGCTCGAGCAAGATCTGAGCCAGCCCCGACGCCGCTTGCGAGGCCACGCCCCCTCCATTCTGAGGCGGATTGGCGAGCAAGCGCCGGTACCCTTCCTCGGCTGTTTGGGCATCGCCGGCAGCTTCCGCGATCTCGGCAGTCAGGAGCAGATCTTCCGGCGTTTCCGGGCTAATTTTCAATGCCGAAATCAAGGCATCGCGAGCAGCCAGGGGATCGGTGGCGCGATCCACTTCAGCCAACCCCCTGAAGGCCTCCGCCTGCGCCTCAGGGGTGGGCGCTGAGGGGGCGAGCGATGCCGCCTGCCGCAACTGCTCCCGAGCGTCATCCTGCTTCCCCTGGCGGAGCAAAAGCAGACCCAAGGCGAGCCGGGATTCGAATTGCTGGGGATTGGCCGCAATCGCCTGGCGATACTTTGCCACGGCCGCGGTGTCATGCCCGGAGGCATCCTCCATGTAGCCAAGATCGAAGAGCGCGCGGGCGTCGCCCGGATGCTTGCCCAGATACTGCTCAACCAGCGGCCGGGCCTGGTCGAACTCCTTCTGCTCGATCTTGTCCTCTGCCGCCACAAGCTCGGGCGCGACGGTCTCCCCCTGGGCGATTGTGAGTTGCTCACTCGAGGCTGGGCTCGCCGGCGCCTGGTTTCCGCCAGGAGGTACGGCGGCGGCATGGCTAGCCGCAAAGGACAGGAGAAGCCCACAGGCGAGCAAAAGGCCGGCATGGCTCTTCATTGAGCCTTGCTTCATTGGGGCAGGCTTCATTGAGCGACTCCGAGAGATGCTTCCTGCTCTTCGGTAGACAGCGTCCGGTTGAGCCAATATCCGGTATAGGAGCCCGCGGTCCGCGCCACCTGTTCCGGCGTACCCACCGCGACGACCCGGCCCCCTCCCGAGCCGCCCTCCGGCCCGAGATCGATGACCCAATCGGCCGACTTGATGACATCCAAATTGTGCTCGATCACCACCACCGACCCACCGGCATCGAGCAGCCGCTTGAAGGTCGCGAGCAGCTTGCTGACGTCGTCGAAGTGCAATCCCGTCGTTGGCTCATCGAGGATGTAGAGCACCCGGCTCGCAGCCCTCTTCGCTCCATTGGCTACGCCTCGCCCCGCCGATCGTGCAGGGGAGAGATGCGCCGCCAATTTGACCCGCTGGGCCTCGCCGCCGGAAAGGGTGGTGGCCGACTGGCCAAGCCGCACGTATCCCAGGCCAGCCTCATCGAGGATCGCCAGCTTATCGAGAATTCTCGGTTGGCCGGCGAAGAAGCGCAGCGCCTCCTTGACCGTCATGTTCAGCACGTCGTGGATGCTCTTGCCTTTGTACTTCACCTCGAGCACGCTTGCTTTGTAGCGCGCTCCGTTGCATTCCTCGCAAGGAAGCTCGACATCGGCCAAAAACTGCATTTCCACGGTGACCGTTCCATCGCCCTGGCAGACATCGCAGCGGCCGCCGGGCACATTGAAGGAGAAGTGGCCTGCGCTAAAGCCGCGCCGCTCGGCCTCCGGCTGCGCCGCGAAGAGCTCGCGGATCGCGTCGAAGCTCTTGACATAGGTGATGGGATTCGAGCGCGGCGTCCGGCCGATGGGAGACTGATCGACGAGAACGATATCGTTCAGCCACTCCGTCCCCTTGATCTCCCGGTAGAGCGGCGCGGGATCGCCGCCTTCGTATTTACCCAACTTATGCGCGATCGCGCGATAAAGGACGTCATGGACCAGCGTGGATTTGCCCGATCCTGAAACGCCCGTGATGGCGACCATGATTCCCAGGGGAATCTCGACGTCCAGGTCGCGCAGGTTGTGGACGTTGGCCCCGCCGAGCACGAGCTTTTCCTTCGTCGGGGGACGCCGGCGAGGGGGGACCGGAATCGTGAGCTGTCCGCTCAAATAACGTCCGGTGATCGACTCAGCATTCTTCTCCACCTCGGCAACCGTTCCCGCCGCGAGGATGTAGCCGCCCAGCTCCCCCGCTCCCGGACCGAGGTCCACCAGCCAATCCGCAGCCCGTATTACATCGGGATCGTGCTCAACCACCAAGATGGTGTTGCCCAGATCGCGCAACTCCTCAAGAATGTGGATCAGCTTACCGGTATCGCGGGGATGCAGACCGATCGAGGGCTCGTCGAGGACATAGAGCGCCCCGACAAGGCGCGAGCCGAGCGAGGTGGCCAGTTGAATGCGCTGCGACTCGCCGCCGGAGAGGGTGGAAGCCAGCCGGTCGAGCGTAATATAGTCCAGCCCGACGGCGTCCAGAAACAGCAGCCGCTGCCGTACTTCCGTCAGAATTCCGCTGGCGATCTCCTCTTGTTGGCGGGTGAGTGAGATCGAATCGAAAAAGCGCCTGGCGCCGGCGATGGTCAGCGCTGCCGCATCGCAGATGTTTTTACCGGAGAGGCGCACCGCGCGCGCTTCGGCGCGCAGACGAGTTCCCCCGCACTCGGGGCAACGCGCGTAGCCGCGGTACTTGCTCAACATCACGCGCACATGCAGTTTGTATTTCTTGCGCTCGAGGTAGGCGAAGAATCCGTGCACGCCGGGAAACGACCCTTTGCCGTTGAGCACGAGCTCCCGCTGCTCCGCCGTCAGCCCGCTCCAAGGCACGTCGAGAGGGATGCCATGCTGCCGCGCTGCTTTTCTCAGCTCTCCCTGGTAAACGCGATACTTGGGACGGGTCCAGGGCTCAATCGCCCCATCGTCGAGCGTCCTATCCTTGTCCGGGATGATGAGATCGAGATCGAAGTCGATGGTGTTGCCGAATCCCTGACAACGCGGGCAAGCGCCGTAGGGATTGTTGAAAGAAAAGAGTCTCGGCTCGGGCTCGTGATAGGTTCTGTGGCAGCTCTTGCATTCGAAGGCTTGGGAGAAGCGCAACTGCCTTGGCTCCGCCTGCCACTCGCCGGCGGCGACGATCTCATAGACGATTTCGCCCGACTCACGATAGCCCGTCTCGGCGGAGTCGACGATACGCGCCCGGTTCTCAGAGGAAACCATCAAACGGTCGACGAGAGCAAAAACTGGCTGCGCGAAATCGAGATCGAGGAGCGATTCGGGCGCGGCGAATTCGACGATCTTTCCCTTCTGATAAAGACGATTAAAGCCTCGCTTGCGGAGTTCCCCCAGCCGCTCTTTGAGCTGCTCGTCCAGCCGCTCTCGAATCTCTCTGGCGCGGGCCGATTGGGCGGCGACCGCCTTCTTCGGCGCTTTGGCGCGTTTCTTCGCAACTTTGGAGAGGGTTTCCCCTGAATCCGGGAATCTTGCCTCGAAAACATGATCCCGCGCTCCATCCGCGGACGTCTCCACTCGCGGCTGAATGGGAAAGAGCGCATAGAGCCGGGTTCCCTCGCCCAAGGCCAGAACCGAGTCGGCAAGCTCATCCACGGTATCGCGCCGCACGACTCCATCGCATAGCAGGCAATGCACCGTTCCACAGCGGGCATAGAGCAGGCGCATGTAGTCGTAGATTTCGGTCGCGGTCGCGACGGTCGAGCGGGGATTGCGCGTCGAGTTCTTCTGCTTGATGGCAATCGCCGGCGCCAGGCCATCGATCAAGAGCACATCCGGCTTCTCGATACGCTCGAGAAACTGGCGGGCGTATGCGGAGAGCGACTCGACATAGCGGCGCTGGCCTTCGGCGTAGATCGTGTCAAAGGCGAGCGAAGACTTCCCTGAACCTGAAACACCGGAGATGACGGTGAGCTTTCCGTGAGGCAGATCACAGTCGATGTTTTTCAGGTTATGAGTCTTTGCGCCGCGAATGATGATGGATTCCGTCATTTGTTATTTTAGGGCCCGCGCTAAACAGACTACGGGAAAACAGATCGGCCGCCTGTGGAATGGCGCAAGACCCAGCATGACTCATTGCCGATCCAGACATTCTCTAGCGCCTCGCTTGTTGCTTCGGCGCGTTTTCCCGCAGTCTTCCACCCCAGCAAGCACAGCTCGCTGGAGACTGAAATACAGGGATCCTTCGCCCTGCGGGCTCAGGATGACGGCGTCGATTCATCCTTCGCTTTCCGTTTCATACCATGGCTCTCCGGCGAGTCAGCAGCCACGATGGCGCCCAACAGGGCGCGCCCGCCCGTGCGGCCAGCACCTAGCGAGCGATTCCACCGCGAACGGGGTCTATGGGAGATTGAATCTCGGCCTCGAAGCCAGCGCGAATGCTCTCCAGAACCTCGACCGGATTGCGGTTCTCATATGTCTCAAAAGAGTTCGCGATGTGGCGCGCCAAGTCGGCCAGCATCATGCCCCAGGCGGAGGGGTCTTCCCACACTCCGGCGCGGAGGCTGATGTGCTGATCTTGATGGGCGACCCACACGCGCAGCAGCTCGAACGATTTTGGATCGGTACGAACCGGATCGGGAACACGAAGTTGATCGGATTGTGCCATGGTGCTCCTGTTTTCTTCGACGCTAGCCTGTTATGCACTTCTGGAAGGGCAATCCCTAACTGCCGCGACCGCGATCCTAATGCTGTGGCTTGGCCTCGAGCTCGAGCGGCTCCGTCCCATATCCTCGATGCGCCTCGGCATGCCGGCGGCTCCAAACCAGAAGGAGAATGCCTGCGAGGATCGAGGCGAGGCTGGCCACCTGAGCGTTACTCATGCCCCAATCAATCCGTGGATTGATGCGGATGAATTCAACCAGAAAGCGGGCGATTCCACTGAGGATAAGATACAAGCTTGTCATCTCGCCCAGAGGAGGAACTTGCGAGCGCCCCTCGGGGCGCGGCCGGCCACGATGCCAAAGGTACCAGGCGATGAGGAGCGCGGCAGCCAGTTCATAGAGCGGCGTTGGATGCACGCGCTGGGTGGTCGGGACAAGACCGTGGGGAAAGCTCATTCCCCAGGGCAGATTCGTCGGGGTTCCGTAGTCGCCATCGCCGGAGATGAGGCAGCCTAAACGCCCTACGCCATACCCTACAGCGGCCGCGGGCGAGGCCAGATCGAGCATCGCCAATCCGCCGATACGCGCCCGGTATCCCTGCCAATAGAGCACGAGAATGCCGCCCACAAGGCCGCCAAACCAGGCAAATCCCGCGCGGTCAAAGAGAAGGCTCACCGGATGCTGAAAAAAGAGCGCCGGCTCCTCAAACACATGCCACAACTTGCCTCCTGCCACGCCAAGCACCGTCACATAGCTAACCACTCCGATTGCATCGACCTCAAGACCATGGCGCTGGACATTCTTGTGGAGTACCCAACAGGCGCAGACGGCGGCGAGCCAGAGGCAAAGTCCGAAGGTGCCGAGTGAAAACTGTCCAATGTGAATGAAGGGATACATGAATGCGTCTTTTGTCTCTAGAGGCTGTTACTAGCTTATGGGATGGATAGGGTTTCTGCCAACGGTGCCAGGCAAGGCGGAAGCCGCAGGGCGTGACGGGGTCCAACCTCTAGTATAGAGTGTTTTGCGGACACGGAAGGGAGACAGAGAGCGGGCAGAATGCTCTCAAGCGAGGAGGACAACGATGTCCGTCTTTCAAGCTATTCTTGAACCTATGGCTCTCTCCGTTCGAAAGCAAGATCTCGACGTGCTCTTCGACCGCCGCCAGATCGCACTCAGGGTGTCCGAGTTGGGAGCAGAAATCAGCCGTGACTTCGCCGGCCAGAGCATCCTGCTCGTCGGAGTGCTCAAAGGAGCAGCTGTCTTTCTTGCCGATCTGGCACGCAGCATCTCGGTCGAGACGACCTTCGATTTCATTGCCGTCTCCAGCTATGGAAAAGGTCAGCAAAGCAGCGGAGCGGTGAAAGTCCTCAAGGACGTGGATACACCCATCCGCGACCGGAACGTCATCCTAGTAGAAGACATTTTAGATTCGGGACTGACGGTCGCTTTTCTTCGCAGACTGCTCGAGCAGCACAAGCCCAAGAGCTTGAGGCTGGCAACCTGCCTGGATAAGCCGGGGCGCCGACTGGAACGGATCGAGGCAGACTACGTCGGGTTTCGCATTGCAAATCATTTCGTTGTGGGTTACGGAATGGACTACGCGGAGCGCTACCGTAATCGGCCGGATATATGCATTCTGCCGCCCGGGCATCCGGAGTGATTCACTTTCCCCCTCATAACAGGAATAGCCTCTAAGGGAGTAATTTGTATGGCAGTGAAATCCGTTCAGCCCGACATCGATTTCGATTCCGGATTTTTCGACTCCGCAGAGTACGCCAGAAACGCACTCAAAAACTCCCAGACGCTCGCGTCGGTGTTTGACCATACGCTGCTCTCTGCCGACGCGACACGCGATCAGATCGTCAGTTTATGCGAAGAAGCGGCGGCCTTCCGTTTCGCCTGCGCCATGGTCAATCCAACCTGGGTAGCGGTGGCGCACTCGGCTTTAGCCGGCAGTGGCGTACCGGTAGGAGTGACGGTGGACTTCCCTTTGGGCGCAAGCCTCTCGACCAGCAAGCGAGAAGAGGCGCTGGTGCTGGTTAAATTAGGGGCGCGCGAGCTGGATATGGTGCTTAACGTGGGCTTGCTGAAATCGGGAATGAACCTGGCTGTCGAGCAGGATATCCACGGCGTGGTCGAGATCGCGCATGACGCGGGCGCGCTGGTCAAAGTAATTCTCGAGACCTGTCTGTTGAGCGTAGAAGAAAAATTGCGCGCTTCGGAGCTGGCCATCGCGGCGGGAGCGGATTTTCTCAAAACCAGCACAGGCTTTTCTCGCGGCGGAGCCACGGTAGCCGACGTTGCCTTGCTGCGCGGTGTCGCCGGAAGCCGATGCCGAGTCAAGGCGTCGGGCGGAATTCGCACTCTAGCGGACGCCCGCGCGATGCTCGAAGCCGGCGCCGAGCGGCTCGGCGCGAGTTCGAGCGTAACGATCGTTCGTGAACTCGGCGTCTAGTATTGCAGTTGTCAGTTTTCAGTTGTCAGTTCTAAGTACAATGATCGTGTCATCATAGCGCACCAATCCTCAGATGCCGCCAAAGCCGGCCAGCCGGAGGATGAAACTGACAACCGACAACTGAGAACTGGCAACTGTAATGACTTCTCCTCGGAAGCAAAGCGGAAAACAGGACGAAGCCGCGGCGGCAGAGACGCCGGCGTCCCCGGCGCAGGTCTCATCCTTCGAGGGCGACTACCGGCCCAGCGCCGACGCCTCCACCAAAACTCCGGCGCGGGTCGACCCGCTGCAACCCGAATTTCTCACGCGTTTGGCCAACGCGCTGAACACCACGCTCGATCTGCAAACGCTGCTGCACCGCACAGCCGAACTGGTGCGGGCGGTAATCGACTACAAGATCTTTGCCATTCTGCTCTTGAATGAGCGCTCGAACGACCTGCGCATGCGATTTCAAATCGGTCACACGCCGGAGATCGAGCGGCTCAGAATTCGCATGGGAGAAGGCATTGTCGGTCAAGTGGCCCAGCGGCGGGAATCCATTCTTCTCGACGATGTCCGGTTGGCCGAAAACTACATCACCGCAAACCCCAGTGTTCGCTCCGAGCTCGCGGTTCCGCTCATCGTCAAGAACCGCCCGATCGGCGTTCTCGATCTCCAGGCCGAGCAGGTCGGCTACTTCCAACCGGAGCATCTGCAATTGCTCGAGTTGACGGCCTCGCGAATCGCGCAGGCGATCGAAAACGCGCGCTTGTATACCCGGGTCGCCCGGCAGGCGCAGACGCTGGCGGTACTCAACGAGATTGCCCGCGAAGTCACATCGATTCTCGACCTCGATCCACTGCTCGAGCGTATCGCGCAATTGCTGCGCCGGCTGATCGACTACCAGATGTTCAGCATCATGCTCTTGAATGAACGCGAGCAGGCGCTCGAAATCCGCTATTCGGTGCGCTTTGGGCACACGGTGGTCCCAGCGCAGAAGATCTCGCTCGACCGCGGGCTGGTGGGCGCGGCGGTGCGGGAACGCAAAATTGTCTACGCCCCGGATGTGCGCAAAGATCCGCGCTACCTAATGATGAATCCCGAGTCCCGCTCGGAAATGGTGGTGCCCCTGATTTACAAAGGCACCATCATCGGCGTGCTCGACCTCGAACATACCCGGGTCAACTACTTCAATGAAGACCATCACCGCACGCTGGTCACGCTGGCCTCGCAAATCGCCGTCGCTATCGAGAATGCGCGGCTTTACCAGCGAGTGGCATTTCAAGAACAGCGGATGGAGCAGGATCTCACGATGGCCCGCGAGGTCCAATTGCGGCTTTTGCCTCCGCGATTGCCGCAGTTGACGAACGCCGCCTTTGCCGCCAGGTTTCTTCCCGCCCGAACCATCGGCGGAGACCTCTACGACTTCATCATGTACGACCAGCAGTCGACCGGCATCGCCATGGGGGATGTGAGCGGCAAAGCCTCCCCAGCCGCGCTCTATGCGGCACTCACCTCCGGCATCATGCGCGCCGCCGCCGGTCAGCGCCCGTCGCCGGCCGCCATGCTGAAGCTGTTGAATGAATCCCTGCACGAGCGCAAGCTCGACTCGCAATACGTCACTATGGTATTTGCGGTTTGGAACGACGCCGATCAGACCTTGCAGGTCGCCAATGCGGGGGGCGTACAGCCGCTCGTCTGCCGCGCCGGCGAAGTGGAACCTCTCCACGCCGAAGGTTTTCCGCTGGGGCTCTTCAAGGACGTCTCCTACGAAGAATTCACTCTCTCCACCCGGCCAGGCGATGCCATTGTGTTTTATAGCGACGGCATCGTCGATGCGCTGAACGAAAGCGAAGAGATGTTTGGCGAAGAACGGATGATCGCGGCCGTGCGCCAGCATCTCGACGGAACAGCAGAGGCTTTGGCCGACTCAATTTTTACCGAGCTGACGAGCTTTCAGGGCGCGACCGAGCACTTTGACGACGAGACGGTGCTGGTGCTCAAGGTGCTCGAATCGCCCTCGTCCTCAACACGATAGACAGACACGATAGACGAAATGGAGCCCAGCGATTGTCAAACACCCAGATGAGAGAGAGACCCGAAGGGGTCACCGAGCGTACCGTACGTCCGGCAAAGAACATTCTTGGCAGTCTCCGCATACCTGGCGATAAGAGCATTTCACATCGCTACGCTCTCTTGGCCGCCGTGGCCGGGGGCACCACGCGATTGCGGAACTTTTCTACGGGAGCCGACTGCGCCAGCACCCTCGAGTGCGCACGGCAACTTGGCGCCCGCGTCACCCGGGAGGGTGAGGGGGGAACCACGGTCGAGATCGAAGGCCGGGCAGGCAAACTGCGGCAACCGTCGGAGACGCTTGACTGCGGCAACTCCGGTTCCACCATGCGCATGCTCTCCGGTCTGCTAGCCGCGCAAGAGGGCGAGTTCACTCTCGCGGGGGACGACTCGTTGAACCGCAGACCTATGGAGCGCGTGCGCAAGCCACTGTCGGAGATGGGTGCGGCCATTACGCTCACGGACGACCACGCGCCGCTCACCATCCGCGGAACTCCACTCAACGGCATCTCATTTGCAACCCCGATTCCCAGCTCGCAAGTGAAGACCGCCATTCTTTTTGCGGGCTTGCAAGCGCGGGGCTCGACCACCGTCCGCGAGCGGGTGCGCACACGCGACCACGGAGAACTCGCCTTGCGCGCTTTTGGCGCAGAACTTGAGCGAGGACAGGATTTCGTCGCCATCTCCGGCGGCCAAAGCCTGCACGGAATCGAAGCGGCGGTGCCGGGAGATCTGTCCTCGGCAGCTTTCTTTCTGTGCGCGGCCTCGCTCTTTCCTCATTCCAGCCTGGTGCTCGACCAGATAGGCATGAACCCGACGAGGGCGGCCCTGCTCGACGTCCTGACAGCACTTGGAGCCAGGATCAGCGTGCTCAATCTTGAAGAGGCGCATGGCGAGCTGACGGGAACCCTACAGTTAACTTCCCCACCGGATGGTTTAGGCTCCGCCAATATCTCGGGGGCGTTGACCGCTCGGCTCATCGATGAGTTGCCTGTACTCGCGGCGATTGCGCCTTATACCCGCGGCGGAATCCGGATCCGCGACGCCCGGGAGCTGCGCGTGAAAGAAAGCGACCGGATCGCCTTGGTCGCGCGAAACCTGCGCGCCATGGGGGCGGAGGTCGAAGAGTTCGAGGACGGCCTCGATGTTCCCGGAGGCCAGACGCTCTACGGCGCGGAGATCGATTCCGGGGAGGACCACCGCATCGTCATGGCTTTCTCGATCGCCGCCCTGCGAGCTCAAGGAGCCACGCTGATTCGCGGAGCGGATACCGCGGCGATCTCATTTCCTGAGTTCTTCGATTTGCTCGACCGTATCTCGGAGCGATAAACCGCAGATCACTTCGCTCGGGATGACAATTCGGTTTTAACCTGGCGGTGGTGTCACGGGTTGCGGTGGTGCTCCGGGCTGCGGCGCTGGAGTCAAGGGCGGCGGCGGCGCAGGCGGGCGTTGGATCTCCTGCTGCAGACGTTGCTGCTGTTGGGGCAAAGCAGGCTCGGGCGCGGCCGGCGCAGGCTCAATGCCGGGAATCTGCGGCGCACGCGTCATCTGGCCGGTGAGCGCATCGGTAAGGGAAATGCCGTAGCGATCCAGAGTCTCGGCTAAAAGCTGATCGAGCGACGCGCGGTCCTTGGCATAGGTGGCTTCAGTCGAGATCACATTGTTTTCGGCCGCGGCGACATTCTTCTCCTGGAGCAGAACGTTGGCCGTGGTCGATGCGCCGAGCCGGAGCTTCTTCACTTCGGCCTGATAAGCCTGGGTGTTGTATTCGCTCGCTGTCTGCGCGGCCTCGAGAGCGGCGCGATCATTGGTCAGAGCGTATTGCCCATTGATGACCTGAATGCGCACCTGGACGTAAAGCTGCTGCAGCCGCATTTGCGCCTGACGATACTCGAGCAGCGCGCGGGCCGCGAGCGCCTGAGCGGTGCGGTTGCGCAGAGGCACGTTGAGGTTTACCCCTACCCCCTTATTGGGACCGCTGTTGTTGAAAGTGTTGGTGATCGCCGTGCCGTAACCCAACGCAGGCACGTTGCACGCAGTGCCGAGAAACTCAACATCGCAATCGCGGTTCGGCGCGCCTCCCAAGCCGGCGCCCCCGTAGAAGGCGTAAAGATCCAATGTGGGCAGGAGTCCATTTTTGACCCCCTTGAGAGTGATCTCGTCGTTCTTGAGCGTGAGCGCGCTC
Organism: uncultured Acidobacteriaceae bacterium; assembly: GCA_963746665.1. Taxonomy (GTDB): domain Bacteria; phylum Acidobacteriota; class Terriglobia; order Terriglobales; family Acidobacteriaceae; genus PALSA-350. Next base: position 95,534 of record CAVVBW010000008.1, read on the forward strand.
TGTTCGATCTCCGGCCGGTTGGCATAGGCCTGCTGCACCAACTGCTCGACTGGCGTGCGTTCTTCCGGAGTTTCGATCAGCGATACCCGATCGGTGGGAATCACGGGCGCGGAGGAAAGAGCCGGATCGTTCAGATCGCGGCTGATTGCCTGCTTCATGATCAACTGCTGATATTCGAGCGCGGTTTGCGAGGTAATCAGGTTCTGCGTATCGCTGGCCACGCCGTTGTCGGCATTCAGCACGTCCAGAGGCGCTAGAGTGCCGATGGCCAGCTGCCTGCGGTTATCGGCGGCGAGCTGTGTCGACTGCTGCAACGCTCCCTGCTTGGCCTGCACGTCCTCATAATCGGCAACCAACTGCCAGTAAATGTTCTCCACCTGGTTGATGGTGAAGAGGATTTGCTGGCGGAAAGCTGAGTCGGAGATGCGCCGGTCGTTCTTCGCTTCAATAATGAAGCGCCCATTGATCCCCGGTCCAAAGCCGTTCAGGAGATGTTGGGTCAAAGTCGCCTGAAAGCTGGCTTGCAAAAGCGGGCTGTAGACATTGAATCCGTTGTTCGATGTAACGCGTGAATTATCGAAGCCGACGGCGAGCGCCGTGCCGGTCACGAAGCCCTGGTTGTAATTGAAGTTGTACTCATTCGTATGTTGGACGAGCGTTGTGGCGCCGCCACTGAGAAAGGGGCTCGGTTCGGGGGTGGATTGCTTCTGGAGCTGCACGGTTCCGGAGAGCGTTGGATCCATCTGCTCCGGCGTCGGACCCGTGCCGTTGGTGGTGCTGACAATACCCAAAGCACCGGTTCCCGCGCCGCCTACCGCGGTCGAGGTCCCCCCCGGACCGCCGCCCGAGCTGAGCGAGTTCGAGGTCCCGCCCGAGCCGCCCAATGTCCCCTCAACCACACCGCTCGAGACACCTAAGAGGTTCGAGCCGGCGCGAGCGCGCAAGATATCGGTATCCGCGATGTCGAGGTTATAGCGCTGAATCGCGATGTCATAGTTGTTCTTGAGCGCGAGCACGATGGCATCGGAGAGGCTGAGATAAATCTTGCCGTCGCGAATCAGGTCGCTGAGGTTGCCCGAGTTGGTCAATACCGGCGGATCCACGGAGACCGACTGATAGATTCTGAAGACGTTGGGAAATGCCGGGTTGGGCTTGCTGTAGTCGCTGTCCCCCGGAGCGCATATCGAACGGCTGGGTGTAGTTCGGCTGGGGCTCCGATGGAAGGCTGGCGGCCGCGCCCGCCGCCGGCGGAGCCGTCTGCTGCTGAGCCGTCTGCTGGGCAAAAGCAAGAGGAGAAAAAGACGAGCTCACCAGACTGGCAATCGCCACGGCGGTTCGAAGCTTGAGAAAAACCCGGTTTCCCGTCCGGTCAAAGTCCTGCGGTCGAAAACAAAAGGCCAATTCACCCTCCCCGTCCAGTGATTCCATTTTTCCCGTTGGTACACATCCGCATCGGCTCCGCCATCGAGAAAACAATCTTTGAGCCTCGCATGGCAGATGCGGCAAGATTCTCATTTGACTCTAGTTTTCTGAGGATCGGGGCCGCGAAGACGCACCCGCGGCGGCGACCCCGGCGGCGCAACTCAATCTCAGGAGAAAGTCGAGTATATCGCAGCGCCCGCGGCGTAGCCTGGGATATCCTCTGTCTTCACATCTGTACAATTTTGCAGGAAATCGGGCAGCGCCCAAAAAGATGCCTCGGAAAGAGATGCCACAGGATGTCAGGGCTAAAGCCCTGACCTACCAGCCCTGACCTACCAGCCCATGACCTACCAGCCCCTGCCCATGCCCGATCAAGCTGCCCGCAAGGGCCAGGTTTGGAAGCTGGTGCTCGCCTATGACGGCACGGAGTTTCACGGGTGGCAAATCCAGCCACAGCGGGCGACAATCCAAGGCGAGCTCGGCGCGGCCATTGAACGCGTCACCGGAGAAGATGTTCTTCCTCAAGGTTCGGGTCGCACCGATGCCGGTGTACATGCAGAGGGCCAAGTGGCATCGTTTGCGCTCGCCGCCCCCATTCCCGAAGGGAATCTGGCCCGCGCCCTCAACCGGACGCTGCCAGCCGCGATCCGCGTGCTGACGGCGCAGCATGCACCCGAGGGTTTTCATGCCCGGCACAGCGCCAAAGGAAAAATTTACGAATATCGTATCTTTCGCGGAGAGATTTGCCCTCCCTCTCTCGCGCGATATGCCTATGCGCTGAATCATCCGCTCGATATCGAGCGAATGCAGCGGGCGGCCGGGAGGGTGCTGGGCGAGCATGACTTCACTTCCTTCGCGGCCAGCGATCCGGACGGGACAGAATCGAGATCGGAGCGGCCCGACAATTTGCGAACCATCTCGAGCTCGGAGTGGATTCGCCGCTCGGCCGCCTCCCCGTATCTCGGTGACACGGATCTGCTCATCTATCGCGTGCGGGGGAATGGCTTTCTGCACCATATGGTGCGCAACCTGGTGGGGACCTTCCTCGAAGTGGGGCGGGGGAACCTCGGCGAAGAAGAAGTTTGCCGCATCCTGGGCGAGCGGGCGCGGGCAAGCGCCGGGCCAACCGCTCCGGCGCGCGGCCTATTTCTGATCAAAGTCGACTACTAGTGCTACGCGCACGGCGATACGCGTTCCGCGGCTGCCCGTGGCCGCTCACGCGCCCGTCCTCAGTGGGTGGGGGGCGTGGTCGAGCGTGCCTCATTCCCCACTCAAGCCAAAACAAGGCTTGAATGGGCCACCGGCCTCAGTGGGTGGGGGCGTGGTCGAGCGTGCCTCATTCCCCACTCAAGCCAAAACAAGGCTTGAGTGGCCACCGGCCGTTGGTGGCTGCTGCTACTCTGAAAGTCTCCCAATGAACAGCGCCGTGGCACATTCGGCTGTCTCCCGGGTCAGTCAACTGGCTTCGCTCGCTCGCGTCCATGCGGCGTTCGATTGGTTCCACCGGCAGGAGAGGCAGGTGATGCAGTGGCAGCATGACCTGGTATCGATCGCGGCGCCGCCGTTTGGCGAGCAGCGACGCGCCGAGTGGCTGAGCGAGCGCTTCTCCGAACTTAAGCTCGAACAAGTGGAGATCGACACGGAGGGAAACGTTCTCGGATGGCGACGGACGGGGATACCGGCACCGGGACCCTGCGTGGTTCTCTCCGCGCACATCGACACAGTTTTTCCCAGAGATGTTCCCGTCGAGCCGGTGCTCGACCACCACCGCTTGACCGCGCCGGGGGCTTGCGACAATGGAGCGGGGGTGGCGGGCATGCTTGCCCTCGCCGCCGCGCTGGGGCACGCCGGAATCGAAGCCCCCGGGGACTTGCTCTTTGTAGGCAATGTTGGAGAAGAAGGGGAAGGCGACTTGCGGGGAATGCGCCATCTTTATCGCACAGCGCCCTGGCGGGACGGCATAGCCGCCAACCTGGTGCTCGATGGCGCGGGCACCGACGTAGTGGTTACGCAAGCGTTGGGCAGCCGCCGTTATCTGGTGACTCTCGAAGGGCCCGGGGGCCATTCCTGGACGGACGCTGGAATACCGAATCCGATTGTCGTTCTGAGCCAAGCCATCGCTTCGCTGAGCCATACGCCCATGCCCCGCTCTCCTCGCACCACGCTCAACGTGGGCACGATCGAGGGGGGCAATGCGATCAATTCCATTCCCGAGCGGGCGACGGCGCGCTTCGATCTGCGCAGCCTCGATGCGCAACAACTCATCCGGCTGGAGGTCCAGCTGCATCGCGCCGTCGAGGATGCGGTGCTCGCAGCCAATCGACTCTGGCAAAACCGCCCCAACGGCGCCGAGGGAACCCTTCCCTTGCGCTTTGAGATCAAGCGGATTGGCGACCGGCCGGCCGGCCGGCTGAACGAGGGTGCGCCTCTGCTCGAAACCTTGCGCGCGGTCGACCGGCATATGGGCATCCGCACCGAAGAACGCGTGGCCTCGACGGACGCCAACATTCCGCTCTCGCTCGGAGTTCCCGCGGTAAGTATCGGGGCCGGGGGAGAAGGGGGTGGAATTCACACTCGTGCCGAGTGGTATGACGCGTCCGGCCGCGAGGTGGCGCTCAAACGCATCCTTCTGCTGCTCCTGGCGCTTTACTAGACGCTTTATTAGCAACGAAATCGGGGAAATCGATCTCCGCCGCTTTGAGTTAGGGCGAAAAACCACCGGTCTTGGGGGAGTTACTTTCACAAATAGATTTTTGCGCGAGGCGACACGGAAATATCAGTACCGGCGTCTAATGGGAGACGTACACCATTGTCGAAACGGTTTAGACCGGCCCAGGCACGGCAATCCAAAAAGTCTTTATACTGTTATCCTGAGATACGCAGCTTCTCCACTTGGCGACGTTTCTCGAAAACGAGGTTAGGTCTGATGAAATCATTGCTCGATCGGCTGTACATGCGCCGTCTTGCCTCAAGCTTCACGATTCTTGGCACACTTTCGGCCGGCATCATTATCGGGTCGATCGCAGTGCATGGAGTGCACGGAAAAGAAGCGCAAGTAAATAGCTCCGACGCCGCCCCGCTGTCGATTCCCAATCCTGTGAGCTTGTCGACGACCTTTACGCAAATCGCGAAAGAGGTTGGTCCTGCGGTAGTGAACATCAATACAGAGACGCTGCCGCAAGAGCAACAAGAAGGAAATGCCCGCCCCCGACGGAACGGCAGGCCGACGCCGACGCCCCCGGATGGGGATGACAACGGGGATAACGGACAACAGGGTCAGGGAGGACCTGACCAGAACTTTCAGGACTTCTTCAATCGCTTCTTTGGCGGCCAAGGCCCCGGCGGCGGTGGCGCTCCCGACGAGGGAGATCAGGTGCGCGCCTCTCTGGGCTCGGGCTTCATCGTGGACCCTCGCGGTTATATCGTCACCAACAATCACGTTGTCGACAAGGCAGACCGGATCTATGTGAAGCTCTCGACGGACGGTGAAGGCTACCAGGGTCGTCCAGCGACGGTCGTAGGTGTCGACAAGGACACTGATCTCGCAGTCATCAAGATTACGACCACCCAACCGCTGCCCACGATCAAGCTGGGGAACTCGGATGGCGCACAGGTAGGCGACTGGGTCATCGCCATCGGCAGCCCCTTCGCACTCTCGCAAACCGTGACGGCGGGCATCGTTTCCGCCAAGAACCGCACCATCGAACCGGGCGCGGCGGGCCAGTTCCAACACTTCATTCAAACCGACGCGGCCATCAATCCCGGCAACTCCGGCGGGCCGCTGGTCAATATGGCCGGTCAGGTGATCGGCGTCAACACGGCCATCTATACGCAATCGGCCGGCTATCAAGGCATCGGATTCGCCATGCCCGCGAACACGATCGTTCAGGTGTACAACGCGCTGATTGGACCGACCCATAAGGTGATTCGCGGCTCGATCGGCGTCCAGTTTCAGGAAAATCTATCGCCTGCCGTCGGACGCGTCTACGGCTTCAAGAGCGGAGTACTGGTGAATGCGGTCTCGCCGCATGGCCCGGCGGACCAAGCAGGGATGAAGGCGGGCGACATCATCGTCACGGTGGATGGCAATCCGATTAAGGACGGGGACGCCCTGGTGTCGGATATTGCCTCTCGCAAGCCGGGGACGCCAGTCAAACTTGGCTATCTGCGCAACGGTCAGCAAGGGACCGCTACCTTGACCATTGAAGACCGGGAGAAGCTATACGCGACCCAGGGAAATGGCAACGATAACCAGAGTAGTCCGGAAAGCACTCCGAACGCGGCCGAGGGCAAGCTCGGCATCAGCATCGAGGCGGTTCCCCAGGCCTTAAGCAGCAAAGGCATCCACGGAGTTCTCGTCGGACAGGTACGCCCCGGGTCCTTTGCCGACGAGGTCGGATTGGCATCGGGGGTGGTGATTACGGAGATCAACAGGCAAGAAGTGACCTCAGCCGAGCAATTCCAGTCACTGGTTTCCGGATTGAAACCGGGACAGGATGTTGTCTTCCGCGTGCTCGACTCGAGAAATCCAACGGCGGGCGGCACCTACTTGGGAGGAACTCTTCCCTAGAGCTGTTCTCGATTTCTAGAGCGGACGGCGGTGCAGGTGAAGGAAGAAAATACAGGGATGCTTCCGCTTCCCCCTTCGCCTGCTCTCAGGGTCAGCGTCAGCATGACGCTATTGTGGTGGACAGGCCCGGTTGCCTTGTCTAGAGCCATTGTGAGAAGTGCGGGCTAGAGCCTGTCATGAGGGTTCTGGGATCCTCCTCGGATCGCAGAACCTTTTCCCAAAAAGTAATCAGAAAGACATCTTTCGGCGAGCCTAAAGCGTCTTTCTAATGCAATGGGCCGCATTTGTACGATCCGCAAAGGCGGCAGCACACCGGCAACTGGAAACCAGGCGCGTTTGCAGGCTTTGCCGGTGAGGAGAAGAACAGGCGTAGGTGCTTCTTCGTTACCCGGACTGGTCACTCTGGTACCGCTCAGGTAACTGTTACCGGAATGTAAAAAACCCCTCCGGGCGGTCGAAGTATAGTTGCAATCCACATCAGTAGTCGTTAACGTTACTGAAACAATCCCACCGAGGAGCAAAGTTTGCCCATGGTTTCTGTACGCGCAGCCCAGGTGTTGTTGCTCGCCGCGACCCTGGCTGTCACCCCCGCGATCGCCAGCCAAACTCATCGGCCTCCCACCTCCGGTCACAGCAAGACATCGACAAAGAGATCCAGAAGGGCCAAGGTGCAGGGCCAGCGGACAATCGACTCCAGCCGGGCGACGGAGATCCAGGCGGCCCTCATCCAGCAGAAATACCTCACGGGAAGCCCCACAGGACAATGGGACGCGCAAAGCCAAGCCGCCATGCAGCGCTACCAGGCGGACCACGGCTGGCAGACCAAATTGATGCCGGACAGCCGGGCGCTGATCAGCTTGGGCCTTGGACCCGCGGGCAGCAACCCGGACGCAGTTGTCGCGAGCGAAGATCGCCCGGCAAGCACCGCCGCGTCGCCCTCGGAGTCATCGGATGAGCCGGCGGCCAACACCCTGGCCTCGGTCCACTCGATCGCTCAGTAGCACCTCGATTCCGCTTCGCTCCACTCGGGACGACAATTCAGGTCACGGGAGGCCGGACTCGGGAGCGAGCAAGTCGCGCATCGTTTCGCGCCGCCGAATCAGGCGAGCCTTCTTCCCTGACACGAGCACCTCCGCCGGCCGCGGCCGCGAGTTATAGTTCGAACTCAAGGACATACCGTAGGCGCCGGCATCGAGAATCGCCAGAAGGTCGCCTTCCTTCAACAACGGCATCTTCCGGTCATGGGCGAAGAAGTCGCTGCTTTCGCATACCGGTCCCACGACATCGATGGTGCCCGACCGGCTCTCCGCCTGCAGATCGCGCGTCACCGGCAGAATCTCGTGATGCGCATGATAGAGCGCGGGGCGGATCAGGTCATTCATCCCGGCATCCGTAATGGCGAAGGTCTTCTTCCCGTTCTTCTTGATATAGAGCACCCGCGCCACGAGCGCACCGGCCTGGGCAACGATGAACCGGCCCGGCTCGAGGAGCAGGCGGACGCTTATGCCTTCGAGCGCCCGATCGATCGCAGCGGCGTAGGAGCGCACTTCGGAAGCAGGATCGAAAGCCTTATTCTGACTTTCCCGATATTCGATACCCAGCCCGCCCCCGGCATCGACAAATCCGATGCGGATGCCGTCCGTCTCCAATTCGCGGATCAGCGTGGCCACTCGTTTGAGGGCTGATCCGAAGGGCGCCGCATTGCGTATCTGGGAACCGATATGCACGCTGACGCCAACCGGTTCAAGGGAAGCGAAGCGCTTCGCTTGCCGATAAACCTCCCGGGCACAGCCGATGTCGATGCCGAATTTGTGCTCGCTGAGGCCGGTCGAGATGTACGGATGGGTCTCGGCGAAGACATCCGGGTTTACGCGCAAGGCGATGCGTGCCCGCTTACGCAGCTTTTGGGCGCGCTCGGCCAAGAGCGCAACCTCGGCCTCGCTTTCCACATTGAAGATGAGGATCCCGGCCTTGAGGGCCAGATCCATCTCCTCCGCCATCTTGCCGACGCCTGAGAAAACCACCCGGCGCGCCGCTGTTTTGCCGGCCTTGAGAACACGCTCGAGTTCCCCGCCGGAGACAATGTCGAACCCCGCCCCTCGCCGCGCCAGCAACTTGAGAATGGACAAGTTGGAATTGGCCTTCACGGAATAGCAGATGAGATGGGGCCGCGCGGCAAAGGCGCGCGAAAAGAGCCGGTACCGGTCCAGGATCTGACCTGCTGAATAGACATAAAGAGGGGTTCCATACTTCCCGGCGAGCGAAGCGAGCGGGATTCGCTCGACGTGCAGAACCGATTTCTTTGGAGGATAGAAGAAAGACGCGACAGCAGGTGCTGGAGTAGAGGTCGCTTTCAACGCCGGGAAGCCTCGGGTGCGTTCGGGATAGTTTCGATTGAACTCAGCCTATCCGGCTAACGAGGATTTTCCAAGCGCGGCCATCCAAAGATTTCCAAGGGCGAGGATTTTCCAAGGGCGGACAGCGGGCACCAGCTCCTCGCGTGCTCTAGCAGGCTGCGGAAAAACGAGTGAGTGGACAGCCGAGCATACAAGATCTAGCGTGCCTCATCGCCGGCTCGCACATCCGTTAGCGCCTCGCTCGTCGCTTCGGCGCATTTTTCCGCAGCCTGCTAGGAGACGCGCTCGGCGCGATTCAATGGAGCGGATGAAGATGCCGGCTTCTCTTCGGGTACGAGCAACCAAAAGATCAAGTAAGCCGCAACGCCTAGAGGGAAGAGAGTTACCGAAAGGATCACGGCGATCACCCGCACGAGCACGACATCCCAACCAAAACGGTCGGCCAACCCTTGACAGACGCCGGCGATTTTTCTCCCGGAACGAGGGCGAATCAGACCCTGGCCGCAGCCGACGGAGCTGCCGCAAGCAGGACAGAAACGAGGATCACCGGCGAGTGCGTTGCCGCAATTTGCGCAGTAAAGAGCCATCGACTACCTCCCGCCTCGAAAGATGCTGGACAACCAACCCCCGGGGAGGATAGTCTACGCCAAATGCCGCCGGAACGAAATTGTTACCGCATGGCCTGTCTACGGGGAAGAGCCCCAGAGCGGACACGATCTGGCCTGGCGTTTGGGATTCGGACTGCACGGGTCCAACTCTATCGTCTATGATTTAGCGGCGGGATTTAGCGGCAGCATTTAGCGGCCAGTCCGCTGCGAACAAATGAAGCCGGTAGACGATTTGCCGTCGTCCTCGCGCGTACTTCTTCTTATTGAAGCGCAGGTTGCGTCACCAAGTTGAGTCCCGAGGTTGCGTCCCAAAGACAACCTGTTTCGTCTATAGACATGGACTACGATTGCACCAGACTGGATTCGGTTCGGCAAGGCAGCGGATTTCGGGGGTTGCGCAGCACAATGATCGACGGTTTAAACGGTGATCGACGCCAGTTTGTGGTGGACACTCTGTGCTGGGAAGCCAAGGGCTTTCGCGGGCAGAGTGGCTTGGCTCAGTGGGATTCCCGCATTTTTGAGCCCAGCACGGTGAGGCGCCGGGATGCCGGAGGGCCAGGCTCGGGGATCCGCCGCATCGAGAAGAGCCGCGAGTCTTGAAGATCATTCGCACAAAATTTAAAGGAGCTCACGAGGCAGGATCGCAGATACTCCGGCCAAGGCATATTGCAAGCCGGGCGCTGGGGTCTACCTCAGACCCCTGGCCTTGGTCGCTCGGTTCCGGTTAGATTAGAGATGTTGCCCTCGTTCATTTCTAACCGGTAGGCCTGTTTGTGCGGCCCCGAACCCTGTACGCGGCGCGATTCCTACCCCCAGAACGGTAAATAGCAATTTAGGTAAACGATGCTAGAAGAGACAAAAGACAGAGAGAAGATAAATTCGCACACGGGTACACAACACCTGGTGGCGCCTGAACCCAAAACGCACCGTTCCCCCGTATTCCGGTTGGTGATGTGGGTCCTCATCCTGGGAGCATTCGCCGCAGTTTTCTTCGTGGTCATGACCCATCGCGCCGCTCCGCAGCGCAACGGCGGCGGCCCCCCCGGCGGAGGGCGGCGGGCTTCGCTCAACGGCCCGCCGGTGACGTTGTCCACGACGACCGCGCACACCGGCGACCTTGGGGTGTATCTGCAGGCGATCGGCACCGTCACTCCCGTCCATACAATCTCGATTACGCCCCAGGCGACGGGACCGATCACGGCAATCGATTACAAAGAAGGCCAACTGGTAAAACCGGGGGATCCGCTGATTCAAATCGATCCGCGTCCCTACCAGGCGGCGGTGGATACGGCCACGGGAGTCCTGGCACGGGACACGGGCCTCTTGGCGCAGGCGCAGATGGATCTCGAGCGCTACCAAAACGCGTGGGCGCACAACGCCATTCAAAAGCAGACTTTGGATGACCAGGAAAAGCTGGTCGTGCAAGACGAGGGATTGGTCAAGGCCGACCAGGGCACCCTCGAAGGCGACAAGGTGAATCTCTCCTATTGCACCATCAACACGCCGATCGCCGGCAGAGTCGGTCTGCGGCTGGTCGATCCCGGCAACGTCGTGCAGGCCAACAGTACGACCCCCATCGTCGTGGTGGCTCAATTGCAGCCAATCACCGTCGTCTTCACCATTGCCGAAGACTCTGTCCCCGAGGTCCAGGCAGAGATGCACCAGGGAAGATCGCTTGCGGTCGATGTTTACGATCGCTCGGAGCAGAACAAGCTGGGTAGCGGGGTATTGACCAGCCTGGACAATCAGATCGACACGACCACCGGCACCTTGAAGCTGCGCGCGACCTTTCCCAACACGAACGGCGCCCTCTTTCCCAACTTGTTCGTCAATACCAAGCTGCTGGTGAAGACACTGAAGAACGTGACGATCGTCGATGCTTCCGCCATCCAGCACAACGGCGATCTCGCCTTCGTCTACGTAATCCAAAATGGCGTGGCGCACCTCAAGAACGTCACGCCGGGAATCACGGACAACGGCATGACACAGGTACAAGGCATTCAGGCGGGGGACGTGGTTGCCAACAGCGGCTTTGAAAAGCTGCTGGACGGATCGAGGGTGATCATCTCCAAGACCACGATCCTGCCCTCGAGCAGCAGCCTGGGGAACGAGCCGTGAGCCCGTCCCGCCCATTTATTCTTCGCCCAGTAGCGACTTCGCTGCTGATGGCCGCCATCATGCTTGCGGGGATCGTAGCCTACACGCAGCTGCCGGTTTCGGCGCTGCCGGAAGTAGGCTATCCCACGATTCAGGTGGTCACTTTCTATCCGGGAGCCAGCCCGGAGGTCGTGGCCACCACGGTCACCGCTCCCCTGGAGCGGCAGTTCGGCGAGATGCAGGGTCTGAGCCAGATGACCTCGACCAGTTCCGGGGCCACCTCGGTCGTCGTGCTGCAATTCAGCCTGTCTTTGCCGTTGGACGTGGGAGAGGAAGAGGTCCAGTCGGCCATCAACGCGGCGCAAAGCGTTCTGCCTTCGGACTTGCCCGCGCCGCCAATTTATAACAAGGTCAACCCTGCCGACGCTCCCGTGCTGACCATGGGAATCACCTCCACTTCCATGCCTCTCTCGCAGGTGGAAGATTTGGTGGACACGCGTCTCGCGCCGAAGATCTCGCAATTGAACGGCGTTGGGCTAGTGAGCATCAGCGGCGGCCAGAAGCCGGCGGTGCGCATTCAGGCCAACCCGGCGCAGCTGGAAGTCCTACGGGATCGATCTCGAGGCTCTGCGAACGGCCCTCACCACTGCCAGCGTGAACGCCGCGAAGGGCAACTTCGACGGGCCGCGGATGGACTATCAGATCGACGCCAACGATCAGCTGGTGACCGCGAAGGACTACGAAAATGTAGTCGTTGCCTACCGCAACAATGCGCCGGTTTATCTCAAGGATGTCGCCCAGGTGGTGAACGGGATCGAGAACACCAAGCAGGCGGCGTGGATGAACACGACGCCCGCGGTGATTCTCAATGTGCAGCGCCAGTCCGGCGCCAACACGATCCGAGTGGTCAATAGCATCAAGCTGCTGATGCCGCAACTCAAGGCAAATCTGCCCAGCGGCATCAACATCACGGTACTCACCGATCTCACGACCGACATCAAGGCTTCGGTGGCGGACGTTGAATTCGAGTTGCTGCTCACCATCGGACTGGTCGTGATGGTGATCTTCCTCTTCCTGCGCAATTTGTATGCCACCATCATCCCCAGCATCTCGGTGCCGGTGTCGATCGTAGGCACTTTCGGGGTCATGTACGCTCTGGGTTACAGCCTGGACAACCTGTCGCTGATGGCCCTCACCATCTCCACCGGCTTCGTGGTGGACGATGCGATCGTCATGATCGAAAATATCTCGCGCTTCATCGAAAACGGCATTCCGCCCATGCAAGCCGCGCTCGAAGGAGCGGAACAGATCGGCTTCACCATTCTGTCGATGACGGTCTCCTTGATCGCCGTGCTCGTCCCCCTGCTCTTCATGGGAGACGTGGTGGGCCGGCTCTTCCGTGAATTTGCCGTGACTCTGGCCGTGACCATCATCATCTCCGCGGTGGTCTCGCTGACGCTCACGCCGATGATGTGCGGCCACGTCCTCAGGCACAATCCGGTAGAAAAGCAGGGCCGCTTCTATCGCGCATCGGAGCGCGTCTTCGACAGCATGATCGCTTTCTACGGACGCACGCTAAGGTTCGTGCTTCGCTACCAGAACATCACCATTCTGGTGGCCGCGGGAACGCTGGCGCTGACGGTCTTTCTTTACATCATCATTCCCAAAGGCTTTTTCCCCACCCAGGATACGGGGGTGATCCAGGGCATTTCGCAAGCCCCGGCAGAGCATCTCCTTCCAGGGAATGGCCGACGAAGCAGCAGGAACTGGCGAAGGTGATTCTCCAAGATCCGGCGGTCGAGAGCCTTTCCTCGTTCATCGGCGCGGACGGCACCAATACCACGCTCAACAGCGGCCGCATCTCGATCAACCTGAAGCCTCTTTCGCAGCGCGATCTCAGCGCCTCCGACGTGATTCGCCGGCTGACCGCGAGCTTGAAACAGGTATCGGGGATCACGCTCTACATGCAGCCGGTACAGAACATCACGGTCGACGACCGTGTCAGCCGCACCCAATATCAATACACGCTCACCGATCCGGACGCGACCGAGCTGAATACCTGGACCAACCGCTTTGTGGACCAGCTGAAGAAATTGCCCCAGCTTGAGGATGTGGCCACCGATCAGCAAACGGGGGGCCGGGCGTTGACTCTCACCATCGACCGGGTCACGGCATCGCGCATGGGCATTGCCCCATCGACCATCGATAACACGCTCTACGATGCCTTCGGCCAGCGCCAGATCAATACGATGTACACGCAGCTCAATCAATACCACGTGATCCTGGAGGCACAGCCTAACTTCCAAACCGATCCCGAGATGCTGAACAAGATCTACATCCAGTCCTCGGCATCGTCGGGCGCATCAGGCGCCGGGGCAGTTACGTCTTTCGCCGCTTCGTCATCGGCTTCGGCAGGCTCGAATGCGACCACGGCATCGGCGCTCTTCACGCCCTCATGCGGGATCTTCACGCCGCCGAAGAATGGATTGGTTTCGGCCGGCAATTCGAGCGGATCGACCTCGCCCAACATCACCACCAGCTCTACCCCGAGCAACGCCGTACCCCTAAGCGTCTTCGCCCATTTTGTGCAGGGACCAGAATCGCTCTCCATCAGCCATCAGGGGCAGTTCCCCTCAGTGACGGTGTCGTTCAATCTAGCTCCTAACTCCTCTTTGGGGAGCGCCATTACCGCCATCGACAACACCGCGACGAATCTCCATTTTCCGCTAAGCGTGCAATCGTCCTTCCAGGGCACGGCGGCGGCTTTCAAAAACTCGCTTACCAATCAAGCGCTGCTCATTCTGGCCGCGCTGGTGATCGTATACATCGTTCTCGGCGTGCTTTACGAGAGTTTCATCCATCCGGTCACGATTCTTTCCACGCTGCCTTCGGCGGGCGTCGGCGCGCTGTTGTCGCTGATGATCTTCCATGAGGATCTCAGCGTGGTGGCGATCATCGGCATTATCCTGCTCATCGGCATTGTGGAAAAGAACGGCATCCTGATGGTCGACTTCGCGCTCGAAATGGAGCGGGAACACGGCAAGAATGCGCTCGACGCCATTTACGAAGCCAGCCTGCTGCGCTTCCGCCCGATCATCATGACCACCATGGCGGCTCTGCTCGGCGGCGTTCCTCTGGCCTTTGGAACAGGCATCGGCTCGGAGCTTCGCCGGCCCTTGGGTATTTCGCTGGTAGGCGGCCTGATTCTGAGCCAGGCGCTTACTCTCTACACCACCCCGGTCATTTACATCTTCTTCGACAAGTTAGGGCGTCTCTTCCGCTCGGGCAAGAAGCCGCGAGGGGGTCGAAGAACCTCAACCGGCAGGGCGTGCATGAACATCAGCGCGCCATTCATCCGGCGGCCGGTAGCCACAACCCTGCTGACCACAGCGATAGCATTGGCCGGCGCCATCGCCTACCAGCAACTGCCGGTCGCTCCGCTGCCTCAGGTCGATTTCCCTACCATCTCTGTGTCGGGCGGCCTGCCGGGCGCCAGCGCGCAAATCATGGCCTCCTCCGTCGCGACTCCCCTGGAGCGGCAGTTCGCCCACATTGCCGGCATCACGGAGATGACTTCGTCGAGCCAGCTCGGGAACAACCAACGTCACGATGCAATTCGATCTGAGCCGCAATATCGATGGCGCGGCGCGGGATGTGGAAGCGGCGATCAACGCGGCGCGCACCTATCTGCCGGCGAACTTGCCCGGCAACCCCACCTATCGCAAGGTCAATCCAGCGGACGCTCCGATCATGATCCTGGGCCTGACCTCGAAGAAATACGATAAAGAGGACATGTATGACGCCGCCTCGACGATCCTCGAGCAGAAGCTCTCGCAGATCCAGGGCGTGGGGCAAGTGAGCGTGGGCGGAGGCTCGCTGCCGGCGGTGCGCGTGGATGTACAGCCGGCGCAACTGCACAGCTATGGCTTGACCATGGCGAACGTTCAATCCATGTTGAGCCTGCAGAACTCGCAGCTCGCGCGCGGACAAATTTCGAACGGCTACACGTACCGCGGACATCATCGACAACGGCCAGATCTTCAATGCCGTCACACTACAGGCCTCTGATCGTCGGCTATCACAACGGCGTCGCCGTCCACCTATCCGATATCGCCCAAGTCACCAACTCCGCCACGAACGTCCGCAATGCGGGCTATCTCAACTGCGATCCCTCGATCACCGTCAATGTCTTCCGCCAGCCCGGCGCCAACATTATCCAGACCAACAAGCGGATCCGCGCGCAGCTTCCATTTCTCAAGGCAGTCATCCCGCAAGGGATCGACACAAGATTGTTCTCGACCGCACCACCACCATCCTCGCGTCGCTCAAGGACGTCGAGCGTTCGCTGATGATTTCGGTTCTGCTGGTGATCCTGGTCGTTTTCGTTTTTCTGCGCAGCGCGCGCGCCACGCTGATTCCCAGCGTCGCCGTGCCGGTCTCCTTGATCGGCACCTTCTCCGTGATGTATCTGCTCGGCTATAGCCTGGATAACCTTTCGCTCATGGCGCTGACCATCTCCACCGGCTTCGTGGTCGACGACGCCATCGTGGTCATGGAGAACATCTCCCGCTATGTCGAGCAGGGCATGGCCCCCTTCGACGCGGCGATGAAAGGCGCGCAGGAGATCGGCTTCACGGTATTGACGATGAGCATCTCGCTCATCGCCGTCTTCATACCTTTGCTGATGATGGGCGGTATCGTGGGCCGCCTCTTCCGCGAGTTCGCGGTGACGCTCTCGATCACCATCCTGTTTTCGCTGATCATTTCCCTAACCGCCACCCCCTGCATGTGCGCCCATCTGTTGAAGCATCACGAGGTGGAGAAGCACGGGGCAATCTTTCGCTTCAGCGAAAGATGCTTTCGAGAAACTGCTGGCCTTTTACCGTCACACGCTTCTCTGGGCGCTGGACAATTCCATTTTGATGCTCACGGTGCTGTTGTTGACCATCGCGCTCAACGCCGTACTCATCGTAAAGATACCCAAGGGCTTCTTTCCCCGGCAGGACACGGGAGCGTTACAGGGTGGCCTGCAAGGCCCGCAAGACGCTTCCTTCCCGGTGATGAATGCGTCTATAAAAGCGGCAATTCGCGTTATCAAACAGGATCCCGCGGTCGCGAATGTAAAGGCTACGTGGGTCAGGGCAACGGCGGTTTTGTTTACGTCGCCCTCAAGCCGCTCGACGAGCGCAAAATCAGCGCTGATCAGGTCATCAACCGGCTGCGCCCGAAACTGAATAGACTCCCCATCGCCTCGATTTTTCTGCAGGCCGCGCAGGACCTCCGCATCGGCGGCCGGGGAAGTAATGCGCTCTATCAATACACCGTGCAATCGGACAATGTCGACGACCTCGCGCATTGGGGCCCGATCCTTCTGAATAACATGAAAACGCTGCCCGGCTTCCAGGACGTGAATATGGATCAACAAAATGGGGGCCTGGATGAAAAGTTGACCTATGACCGCACCGCGATGGCCAGGATGGGCCTTACCACGCAGGCTGTGGACAGCGCGCTCTATGGCGCATTCGGCCAGTCGGAAGTGTCGGTGATCTATACGCGTCTGAATCAGTACTACGTGGTGCTGGAAGTAGCGCCCCAATACTGGGCATCTCCGGACGGCCTCAACTATACCTATCCGAAGGCATCCGGCAACGGCGCGATACCGTTGAGCGCAGTCTCGACCTCCGTGGCCAGCACCACTCCCATCGTCGTGAATCATACCGGGTTATTCCCCTCGGTCACCGTCTCCTTCAATCTGGCCCCGGGATTCTCCCTAAGCGATGCCACGAGGGAGATCACTCTATTGCAGTCCCGGCTGGGCATTCCGCCGACGGTGCGCGGCTTCTTTGCCGGCACCCTGCAGGCCTATCAGCAGTCCCTCTCGACCGAGCCGATTCTGGTCACGACCGCACTGCTGGCCGTCTTTATCGTTCTGGGAATGCTGTATGAGAGCATCGTGCATCCTCTGACCATCATCTCCACGCTGCCCCCGGCCAGCGTAGGCGCCATGCTGGCGCTGATGGTCTTCGGCTATGGACCTGAACGTCATTTCGATCATCGGCATCGTGCTCCTCATCGGCCTGGTGAAGAAGAATGCCATCATGATGATCGACTTCGCCCTGTCGGCCGAGCGCGACGACGGAATGAGCACAAGGGATGCGATTTTCGAAGCCTGCATGCTGCGCTTCCGTCCGATCATGATGACCACCATGGCGGCGTTGTTTGGCGCCTTGCCGCTGGCCTTCGGCACGGGCACGGGATCGGAGCTACGGCGGCCGCTGGGTATCACGATTGTCGGCGGACTGATCGTCAGCCAAATGCTCACCCTGTACACAACCCCCGTCATCTACCTGTACATGGACCGCTTGCAGCCGAAGTCCCACAAGAAGCGGCTGCAGGCACTGCAGCTTAACCCTGGAGCGGCAGATTAGGAGCTCGAGAAAAACGGACTTACACATGACAGTCAATGCCTTAGGCAGCACAGCAGGAAAAGCCACAGTATCTTGCGCCTCGCACATTGCTTCGGCGCGTTTTTTAACAATCCCCTAGTCCCTTCGAACAGCGAGCGAACGATTGATGGAAAGCTTTCTATGCAGAATTTCTATGCAGAAAACGACAGGCCCCTTCCGGCGAGTACGACCCTCCCGCGGCGGTAACCGATCCCACGCGTCAATCAAAGTTTGCTGCCTTGCGGGAGCGGCCTTGGCCTGCCTCCTCACGGGCTGCACGGTCGGGCCCAAGTATCATCCGCCCGTCACTCAAGCGCCTACTGCGTTCAAAGAGACGCCGCCCGAAACGCCGGCGCCCGGCGAATGGACGATCGCTCAGCCGCAGGACGCGAAACTGCGCGGCAACTGGTGGGAGATCTTCAACGACACCGAACTGAACGATCTCGAGGGCCAGCTCAACATCAATAACTACAACATCAAGGTGTTCTTCGAGAACTTCGAGGAAGCGCGCACGTTGATACGCGAGGCCCGCGCGCAATACTTTCCCACGCTCACCGCCGCGCCCTCTTACTCCCGGTCGGCAACGTCGGCCAATCTAACGAACTCGACCAACGCAGCCGCGAGCCTGGGGCACACCACCACCCTTTACACCCTGCCGGGCGAAATCTCCTGGACGCCGGATCTCTGGGGCCGGGTTCGGAACACGGTGCGCGAGCAACAGGCGAATGCGCAACTGAGCGCGGCGGATCTCGAGAACGAGCGGCTTACCGAGCAGGCCACCCTCGCCGAAACCTTCTTCGAGATTCGCGGGCAGGACGCCTTGATCAAGATTTTCGGAGATACCGTTGTCGCAGACCAAGCGGCGCTCGACTACGCGCAAAACCAGTACAACGTCGGAGTGGGCGACCAGCTCTCCGTGGTCGAAGCCAAGGCCACGCTCGAGACCGCGCAATCGAGCCAAACCAATCTGCGCGTTCTGCGGGCGGAGTATGAACACGCCATCGCGACACTCGTGGGTAAGCCCGCATCGGAGTTCTCCATTCCGGTGCGTCCCAGCCTGGTGGCCCCGCCGCCGATTCCCCTCGGGATGCCTTCGCTGCTGCTCGAGCGCCGGCCCGACGTAGCGGCCGCGGAACGCGCCATGGAGGCCGTCAACGCCGAGATCGGTATCGCCTATGCCGCCTACTATCCCACCCTGACGATCCCTGGTACCGGAGGCTTTGAGGCCTCGACCATTGAGAACTTACTGAAGGCGAGCAGCCGGATCTGGTCGGCCACTCCATCCGTGTCGCAGATCGCTTTCAACGGGGGGTTGACCCGTTCGCAGATCAACCAATTCATCGCCACCTACAATGCGGACCTCAACACCTACCGTCAAACGGTGCTGACAGCCTTCCAACAAGTGGAAGATTTTCTGTCTACGACCCACATCCTGTCGCAGCAGATCGTGCTTCAGCGGCAGGCCGTCGACAACACGCAACAGGCGCTGAATTTCGAGATGGGCCGCTATCAGTCGGGCATCGACCCTTATATCGATGTGGTCACGTTGCAGACCGCCCTTTTGACGTCCCAGGACACACTCGCAACTCTGCAGGTGGAGCAGATGACCAGTGCGGTCGAATTGATCCAAGCCCTGGGCGGAGGTTGGGATACTTCGCAACTTCCTACGAAAGCGCAGGTGACCGCCAAGCCTACGAAAGAGGAGACCCAGATTCAGCACTAGGAAGCATGTCGCAGAATAGACTTTACACATCTGAGATGCGTCAATATCACCGTGGCCATTTCCACTGAGTTGATCCTCAACGCGTCCCAACGAGACGAACTGGTCGCGATTTGTCACTCGCGTTCGCTGCCAGCCGGATATGGGGTCCACGAACCTCAAACGGCAGGGCGTGCATGAACATCAGCGCGCCCTTCATCCGCCGGCCGGTAGCCACAACCCTGCTGACCACGGCGATAGCCTTGTCCGGGGTCATTGCCTACCAGCAACTGCCGGTCGCTCCGCTGCCCCAGGTCGATTTCCCTACCATCTCTGTGTCGGGCGGCCTGCCGGGCGCCAGCGCTCAAATCATGGCCTCCTCCGTCGCGACTCCCCTGGAGCGGCAGTTTACCCACATTGCCGGCATCACGGAGATGACTTCGTCGAGCCAGTTGGGAAGAACCAACGTCACGATGCAGTTCGATCTGAGCCGCAATATCGATGGCGCAGCGCGGGATGTGGAAGCAGCGATCAACGCGGCGCGCACCTATCTGCCGGCGAACCTGCCCAGCAACCCCACCTATCGCAAGGTCAATCCAGCGGACGCTCCGATCCTGACTCTGGGCCTGACCTCGAAGAAATACGATAAAGAGAACATTTATGACGCCGCCTCGACGATCCTGATGCAGAAGCTCTCGCAGATCCAGGGCGTGGGGCAAGTAAGCGTTGGGGGAGGCTCGCTGCCGGCGGTGCGCGTGGATGTAAATCCGGCGCAACTGCACAGCTACGGCTTGACCATGGCGAACGTTCAATCCATGTTGAGCCTGCAGAACTCGCAGCTGGCGCGCGGGCAAATTTCGAACAGCTTTACTACGGCGGACATCACCGACAACGGCCAGATCTTTACCGCCGACCTCTACAGGCCTCTGATCGTCGGCTATCACAACGGCGTCGCCGTCCACCTATCCGATATCGCCCAAGTCACCAACGCCGCCACGGACGTCCGCAATGCCGGCTATTTGAACAGCGATCCCTCGATCACCGTCAATGTCTTCCGCCAGCCGGGCGCCAACATTATTCAGACGAACAAACGGATCCGCGCCCAGCTTCCATTTCTCATGGCAGTCATCCCGCAAGGGATTCAAATGACCGTCGTTCTCGACCGCACCACGACCATCCTCGCGTCACTCAAGGACGTCGAGCGTTCGCTGATGATTTCTGTGCTGCTGGTGATCCTGGTCGTTTTCGTTTTTCTGCGCAGCGCGCGCGCCACGCTGATTCCCAGCGTCGCCGTCCCGGTCTCCTTGATCGGCACCTTCTCTGTGATGTATCTGCTCGGGTACAGCCTGGATAACCTTTCGCTCATGGCGCTGACCATCTCCACCGGCTTCGTGGTCGACGACGCCATCGTGGTCATGGAGAACATCTCCCGCTACGTTGAGCAAGGCATGGCCCCCTTCGACGCGGCGATGAAAGGCGCGCAGGAGATCGGCTTCACGGTATTGACGATGAGCATCTCGCTCATCGCCGTCTTCATACCTTTGCTGATGATGGGCGGTATCGTGGGCCGCCTCTTTCGCGAGTTCGCGGTGACGCTCTCGATCACCATCCTGTTTTCGCTGATCATTTCCCTAACGGCCACCCCCTGCATGTGCGCCCATCTGTTGAAGCACCACGATGCGGAGGAGCACGGGGCGATCTTTCGCTTCAGCGAGAGATGCTTCGAGAAACTGCTGGCCTTCTACCGTCACTCTCTGCTCTGGGCCCTGGACAACTCCATTTTGATGCTCACGGTCCTGCTTTTGACTATCGCGCTCAACGCCGTACTCATCGTAAAGATACCCAAGGGCTTCTTTCCCCGGCAGGACACGGGAGCGCTCCAGGGTGGCCTGCAAGGCCCGCAAGACGCTTCCTTCCCGGTGATGAATGCGTCTATCAAGGCGGCAATACGCGTTATCAAACAGGATCCCGCGGTCGCGAATGTAACAGGCTTTGTGGGTCAAGGCAACGGCGGTTCTGTTTTCGTCGCCCTCAAGCCGCTTAACCAGCGCGGAATCAGCGCCGACGCGGTCATCAACCGGCTGCGCCCGAAACTGAATAGACTCCCCATCGCCTCGATTTTTCTGCAGGCCGCGCAGGACCTCCGCATCGGCGGCCGGGGAAGTAATGCGCTCTATCAATACACCGTGCAATCGGACAATGTTGACGACCTCGCGCATTGGGGCCCGATCCTTCTGAATAACATGAAAACGCTGCCCGGCTTCCAGGACGTGAATATGGATCAACAAAATGGAGGCCTGGATGAAAAGTTGACCTACGATCGCACCGCAATGGCCAGGCTTGGGATGACCACGCAGAATGTGGACAGCGCGCTCTATGGCGCATTCGGCCAGTCGGAAGTGTCGGTGATCTATACGCGGCTGAATCAGTATTACGTGGTGCTGGAAGTAGCGCCCCAATACTGGGCTTCTCCCGAGGGCCTCAACTATACCTACCCGAAGGCGTCCGGCAACGGCGCGATACCGCTGAGCGCCGTCTCGACCTCCGTGGCCAGCACCACTCCCATCGTCGTGAATCATACCGGGTTGTTTCCCTCGGTCACCGTCTCCTTCAATCTGGCGCCGGGATACTCGTTAAGCGATGCCACGAGGGAGATCACTCTATTGCAGTCCCGGCTGGAAATTCCGCCGACGGTGCGCGGCCTCTTTTCGGGCACCCTGCAGGCCTATCAGCAGTCCCTCTCGACCGAGCCGATTCTGGTTACGACCGCACTGCTGGCCGTCTTTATCGTTCTGGGAATGCTGTACGAGAGCATCGTGCATCCTCTGACCATCATCTCCACGCTGCCCCCGGCGAGCGTGGGCGCCATGCTGGCGCTGATGGTCTTCGGCTTGGACCTGAACGTCATTTCGATCATCGGCATCGTGCTCCTCATCGGCCTGGTGAAGAAGAATGCCATCATGATGATCGACTTCGCCCTGTCGGCCGAGCGCGACGACGGAATGACCACAAGAGATGCGATTTTCGAAGCCTGCATGCTGCGCTTCCGTCCGATCATGATGACCACCATGGCCGCATTGTTTGGCGCCCTACCGCTAGCCCTCGGCACGGGCACGGGATCGGAGCTACGGCGGCCGCTGGGTATCACCATTGTCGGCGGACTGATTGTCAGCCAGATGCTCACCCTGTACACAACCCCTGTCATCTACCTGTACATGGACCGCTTGCAGCCGAAGTCCCACAAGAAACGCCAGCAGGCACTGCAGCTTAACCCCGGAGCGGCTGACTAGTCTTTTTGAACTGCGGGTGAACGACTGATGAAAAGCTCTCGTGCCTCCGCTTGCAAAGCGGGGCTGTTTCATACCGGGGGAAATACCGGGGACCCTAGGCATATAACTAGGCATACAAGGGCATGAATCAGTAGTAATGGAGCGCGGCCTCAAACTTGCCGTCCGGTATCTTGATATAATCCTATGTGCACGTCCCCGGGGCCAGTTGATGCCATCCTTGCGCACAGGACGTCTAGCTTGTCCCGCACTCAGGTTCATTGTGCTTTTTCTCTGCGCGGCTACCTTCGCGTGGGGCCTGCAGGTCGAGCTCTCCCGCAATTGCCCCGCAAAAGTCCACGACAAGATCGTTGCCAGGTTGGTTCAGGACTGGCGAGGTGATAACGAGCCCGGCGCTAAGAGACTCTCCGTGCTCCGGCCGACCAGCAGCAACGCGCACCTGCTTTCCGCCCAGATCGCTGTCGCCTTCGTTGTTCCGCGCTTCGCCGTGCCGGAAATCCCGCCGCCTCACCTGCCGGTCGCTGCTTCCATAGCCGCTTATCCGCTTGTCCTCTCAAGGCCTCCGCCACAAAACGCCTAAGTACTCCTCGCTCCTCGCTTGCGCGGCGCTTTGCCGCAACCTAACAATTTGGCTACCGGATCGTACGGCCGCCCAGATCTGAAAGCTTCGCCGCCCAACGCGGCCTCAGCTTCGGAGGAGGCCTTCATGAATATCGGATCGGCTGTGCTACGCCAATCCCCGCGGGGGCTCGCATGAACATCAGCGCGCCGTTCATTCGGCGGCCGGTAGCCACAACCTTGCTGACCACGGCGATAGCATTGGCCGGGGCCATTGCCTACCAGCAACTGCCGGTCGCTCCGCTGCCCCAGGTCGATTTCCCTACCATCTCGGTGTCTGGGAGTCTGCCGGGGGCCAGCGCTCAAATCATGGCCTCCTCCGTCGCGACTCCCCTGGAGCGGCAGTTTACCCACATTGCCGGCATCACGGAGATGACTTCGTCGAGCCAGTTGGGAAGAACCAACGTCACGATGCAGTTCGATCTGAGCCGCAATATCGACGGCGCGGCGCGGGATGTGGAAGCGGCGATCAACGCGGCGCGTACCTATCTGCCGGCGAACCTGCCCAGCAACCCCACCTATCGCAAGGTCAATCCAGCGGACGCTCCGATCATGATCCTGGGGCTGACCTCGAAGAAATACGATAAAGAGGCAATGTATGACGCCGCCTCGACGATCCTCGAGCAGAAGCTCTCGCAGATCCAGGGCGTGGGGCAAGTAAGCGTTGGGGGAGGCTCGCTGCCGGCGGTGCGCGTGGATGTACAGCCGGCGCAACTGCACAGCTACGGCTTGACCATGGCGAACGTTCAATCCATGTTGAGCCTGCAGAACTCGCAGCTGGCGCGCGGGCAAATTTCGAACAGCTATACTACCGCGGACATCACCGACAACGGCCAGATCTTCAATGCCTCACAATACAGGCCTCTGATCGTCGGCTATCACAACGGCGTCGCCGTCCACCTATCCGATATCGCCCAAGTCACCAACTCCGCCACGGACGTCCGCAATGCGGGCTATCTCGACTACGATCCGTCCATCACCGTCCACGTCTTCCGCCAGCCGGGCGCCAACATTATTCAGACCAACAAGCGGATCCGCGCGCAGCTTCCATTTCTCATGGCAGTGATCCCGCAAGGGATCGACACCAAGATTGTTCTCGACCGCACCACGACCATCCTAGCGTCGCTCAAGGACGTCGAGCGTTCGCTGATGATTTCGGTTCTGCTGGTGATCCTGGTCGTTTTCGTTTTTCTGCGCAGCGCGCGCGCCACGCTGATTCCCAGCGTCGCCGTCCCGGTCTCCTTGATCGGCACCTTCTCTGTGATGTATCTGCTCGGGTACAGCCTGGATAACCTTTCGCTCATGGCGCTGACCATCTCCACCGGCTTCGTGGTCGACGACGCCATCGTGGTCATGGAGAACATCTCCCGCTACGTTGAGCAAGGCATGGCCCCCTTCGACGCGGCGATGAAAGGCGCGCAGGAGATCGGCTTCACGGTATTGACGATGAGCATCTCGCTCATCGCCGTCTTCATACCTTTGCTGATGATGGGCGGTATCGTGGGCCGCCTCTTTCGCGAGTTCGCGGTGACGCTCTCGATCACCATCCTGTTTTCGCTGATCATTTCCCTAACGGCCACCCCCTGCATGTGCGCCCATCTGTTGAAGCATCACGAGGCGGAGAAGCACGGGGCGATCTTTCGCTTTAGCGAAAGCGCTTTCGAGAAACTGCGGGCCTTTTACCGTCACACGCTTCTCTGGGCGCTAGACAATTCCATTTTGATGCTCACGGTGCTGCTTTTGACCATCGCGCTCAACGCCGTACTCATCGTAAAGATACCGAAGGGCTTCTTCCCGCGGCAGGACACGGGAGCGCTCCAGGGTGGCATGCAAGGCCCGCAAGACGCCTCTTTCCCAGTGATGAATGCCTCCGTCAAGGCGGCGATCCGTGTCATCAAGCAGGATCCCGCAGTCGACGCAGTAGAAGGTTACGTGGGTTCGGGCAACGGCGGTTTTATTTATGTCGCGCTCAAGCCGCTCGACGAGCGCAAAATCGGCGCCGACGCGGTCATCAACCGGCTGCGCCCAAAACTGAACCGCCTCCCTATCGCCTCGGTCTTTCTGCAATCCGCTCAGGACCTCCGCATTGGCGGCCGGGGAAGTAATGCGCTCTATCAATACACCGTGCAATCGGACAATGTCGACGACCTCGCGCATTGGGGCCCGATCCTTCTGAGCAACATGAAAACGCTGCCCGGCTTCCAGGACGTGAATATGGATCAACAAAATGGAGGCCTGGATGAAAAGCTGACCTATGACCGCACCGCGATGGCCAGGATGGGCCTTACCACGCAGGCTGTGGACAGCGCGCTCTATGGCGCATTCGGCCAGTCGGAAGTGTCGGTGATCTATACGCGTCTGAATCAGTACTACGTGGTGCTGGAAGTAGCGCCCCAATACTGGGCATCTCCGGACGGCCTCAACTATACCTACCCGAAGGCGTCCAGCAATGGCGCGACACCGCTGAGCGCAGTCTCAACCGCCGTGGCCGGCACCACTCCCATCGTCGTGAATCATACCGGGTTGTTTCCCTCGGTCACCGTCTCCTTCAATCTGGCGCCGGGATACTCGTTAAGCGATGCCACGAGGGAGATCACTCTATTGCAGTCCCGGCTGGAAATTCCGCCGACGGTGCGCGGCTTCTTTTCGGGCACCCTGCAGGCCTATCAGCAGTCCCTCTCGACCGAGCCGATTCTGGTTACGACCGCCCTCTTGGCCGTCTTTATCGTTCTGGGAATGCTGTACGAGAGCATCGTGCATCCTCTGACCATCATCTCCACGCTGCCCCCGGCGAGCGTGGGCGCCATGCTGGCGCTGATGGTCTTCGGCTTGGACCTGAACGTCATTTCGATCATCGGCATCGTGCTCCTCATCGGCCTGGTGAAGAAGAATGCCATCATGATGATCGACTTCGCCCTGTCGGCCGAGCGCGACGACGGAATGACCACAAGAGATGCGATTTTCGAAGCCTGCATGCTGCGCTTCCGTCCGATCATGATGACCACCATGGCGGCGTTGTTTGGCGCCCTACCGCTAGCCTTCGGCACGGGCACGGGATCGGAGTTACGGCGGCCGCTGGGGATCACCATTGTCGGCGGACTGATCGTCAGCCAAATGCTCACCCTGTACACAACCCCCGTCATCTACCTGTACATGGACCGCTTGCAACCGAAGTCCCATAAGAAGCGCCAGCAGGCACTGCAGCTTAACCCTGGAGCAGCAGATTAGGAGCTGTTGACAACGGACGCGGAGCGGTTTTCCCGTCTACACCTACACTTAAGCCTAAAACGCTCTAGTCCCCCGGCGGAGCACCAAACCCGAGCCCGCCCTGCGGCGGCCCATCTGCCCGCGCATCGGCCCCACGTGCGGCCCATCGAAGCCCTGGGCGGAGGTTTTTCATACTACTGGGATTCAGTTCCTAGCGCATCCGTGTCGTGGATTCTCAGCCGGCGCCTTATACTGCGCTCGAACGCACATTCTCTGCTTGAAGGACGAAGGATCAATTGTCTTCCGCAAATCCGGTGTTCACTTGCCGGATGATAGAAGCGAAGCGGGAGTCGCTGCGCAGGGAATCGAAGCGTGGATCAACCGTGATCATTTCCATCCAATAGCAACGCTGGCCCAAAGCTTGTTGGAGTGCGGCGACGGCGCGATCTGAGTCCTCTAAGTGCAACAAGTCGATAGCCCTTTCGTAAGCAGCACATCCATCCACCGATTTATTCGTCTCGCTTAGCATGCGGGACCGCCAGTACGCCTTCCAACCACCCCTACTATATGCGCGTCGAAGGAGTTCTATATCTTCAGCCGGGCGGCTTCGCTGCAGGCTCGCGAGATCATACTGAACCGCTTCGTTACGCATTCCTTTCATCTCATAGGTCCAACTGATCCAGTTGTCCACTACTTGCGATCGCTCCGGCTGCAGTTCCTTGGCACGGCTCAATTGTTGCAAGGCCTCGTCGTATCTCCGCGCAAAATATAGAGACGATCCAAGGTTGCGGGAGACATAGAAAGAGAGAGGATCCATGGCTGCAGCTCGCCGCATCTGCGCTAGTGCTTCGTCGCGACGATTCCTGGAGTCTAGAAACAAGCCATACATTGTCACAGGAAAGGAGTCGTCCGGGGTCAACTGAATGCCTCTTAGAAAATCCTGCTCCGTACGTGTCCAATCCCAAAGTTGTGTGAACTCGATGGTACCGAGCGCGGAGTACGCTGGCCCGCTCTGTGGGTTTAGTTCGATAGCTTTGTGCGCGGAGGCCAACGCTTTGGATCTCGCGTCCTCAGTCTGCGCGGATCCCAAGGTGAAGGCGGCCTCAAGCGCCTCCGCGAGTCCGGCATACGCTGACGCAAAGGTCGGATCTAGGTCAATGGCGCGGTGGAAGTATTCGGTGCTGCGGCTGGCATCACGCTTGTCCAAAAAATAACGCGCACGCAGATATGCATCGTACGCCTCAGGCGACGGGTTCTCCGCAGCCATTCCATGGCCCTGCGAGCCGGGCAAAAGAGCAAGGCGGGCATGCGACGCAATCTCTTGAGCCACATTTCCTTCTAACGCGATCAAGTTGTCTACATCCCCGTCAACGCTGGCCGCCCACAGTTGCCGATCGCTTCGCACGTCTGTTAGCTGAGCGTTGATCCGTACCTTGTTCCCGGCGCATAAGACAGACCCTTCTACTACCGCATCGACATTCAGGTCTTTCGCCACCTGCGGAAGCGACTTCTTCTCTAAATTCTCATGCATCACTGAGTCATGGGAGATAACACGAAGATGGGGAATGCGCGCCAGCTCGGTATTCAGTTCGTCGGTCATCCCTTCGGCCAGATAGTTTTGGTCCGGCGAACCGGATAGGTTGCGCAGCGGCAGGACGGCCATGGATTGGATTGAGGACGCCGCCTTTAGCTCTCTCTCATGAAGCGCGCTCAGTCCAGCCAGTAAACCCCCAACGCAAACCATCACCGTGAGGACCCCGGACAGGAAAGTTCGACTGAAAATGTCGCCAGTCCGGGTCGATCAGCCCGAGACCGATGGGGCCGCCGCTTGGGCTTCCGATGGCTCAGGAGCAGCCGAAGACGCGTCCCCCTGAAGCACGTCATCCTGCGAGGGCGCGGCGAGCACCCGTCGGGAAAACGTTGCAGCGTAGCCGCCCTTCGGGATCGTGATTGTTACCTCGTCATCCCGCCCCACGGCCATGTAGTACTCACGAAGTCTGCTGCGGAGGCGGCCAGCTTCAACGCGGACGGTGGCATCCACGTTCGAATCGTAGGTTTCCGCACGACCGAAAACGTCGATCGCAATGGTGTACTCCTTAACCGCAACGGGTGGATTGGCGATCGCCGATTCCACAAGATAGTTCAACAAGCTCTGACTTCTTCCGGCTTTCTCGAAGGCGTGAGACCTTAAGATCCGCTGCAACTGGGACCGAATCTCGGCGGCTTCGATATTAGTGATGCTGGTTACAGGTTGCATGCCCTTAGCCGGTATCCGTAACTTGTTGTTGCGACTGAGCCGTACCGTAAGTTACGGGCTGACACTGACATTCTACGGTGCTGCAGGGCATTCTGCGTGAGGTCCCGCGAATAGCGGGCGTACCCACTTCTATTTAGGAGAATCAACGTGAATGCCCTACATCGTTTCGGCGCCCTGGCTTCTCTTGCACTGTTTACCCTCGCCGTGCCTTCCGGCAGAGCACAACTGACACCCGCTTCCGCCACGGTCTACGCTTCCGGCCTGAACGGTCCCCGCGGCCTGGTCTTTGGCCCTGACGGCACCCTCTACATCGCGGAAGCTGGACAGGGCGGCTCGACCTCTACGGCAGGCGCTTGCGCTCAGGTAGGGCCGCCGGGACCGTACCTTGGAGGTATGACGGCCACCATCTCCAAGGTAGACCCAGCCGGTCAACTTTCCGTCCTGGCCAAAGGGCTCGCCTCCTCACAAAATGCCGGCGGCGATATCTTCGGGGTTGCTGATGTTACTTTTCTCGACGGTTCTCTTTATGCCCTGATCGCCGGGGGCGGTTGTGCGCACGGGAACCCTAGCCTGCCTAACGGGATCGTCAAGGTCAATCTGAAAAATGGCAAATGGGACTACGCCACCGATCTGAGCCTCTTCTATCTCGAGCACCCCGCCGCCTACGTCGACGCAGCTGACTTCGAGGCTCCCGGGGTCCCCTACTCTATGATCGCGTTCAACGATGCACTGTTTACCGTTGAGGCCAACCACGGCCAGATCACCAAAACGACCCCAGATGGCGAAACAACCCTGGTGAATGACCTTTCCTTCTCCGAAGGTCACATCGTTCCAACCTCAATCGCATCCGCAAATGGTAATCTCTACGTTGGCAATCTTGGCTTGTTTCCCATTCTTACCGAGAGAGAGCGCGTCATTACGCTTTCCAAGAACCTCGGCTTCTTCGACTTCACACCAGGCTTGGAAACTAAGCCTGCAGACATAAATAAGTTTCAGGTGGCCGCCTCCAGAGCCGGGTTTACGACCATTATCAGCCTCAAGTTCGGGCCTGACGGTCTCTTGTACGCCTTGGAAATCTCTCCAGCCGCGGGCTACCCGACTCCGGGTGCAGGGGCAGTCGTTCGACTCTCCCGCGAAGGCGCGATCGAAACAGTCGTAAGCGGCTTGACGCTTCCGACCGGAATGGCGTTCGGCCCGGACCGAGCGCTCTATGTCTCCAACTTCGGAGACGGTCCGATAGGCGGAGGCCAGATCCTGCGTTTTATGGTGCCCTGAGCTTCGCAAGATCCGGTGGGCGAGTCACGTCCGCGCCTACGAAAGCGGAGACCCAGATTCAGCGCTAGCCTGGATTTTTCACCACGAAAGATCCCTGTATTTGTTTTGCCCTGCGCTCGGTGAACGAACCGGCGCCGTGCCCAGAGCGATCGTGAGAAATGCAGGTTAGCGCCCCGGCATCCACGGTGTGAACCAAAAGCGAGGGCTCTTCGGCAATGGAATCCCACCCTTGACTTCGTCAAGGATGGGGCACCCCAAGGACCGGGACAGAGAGTCTCTTATTGCGTTGCCAGGGTAAAGCCCGGCCGATTCTCCCTTATGCGCGTCGAGAAGTCAGGGGCATTGTTCGCGGCGCGAGCGGCAGAGTCGATCAGTGCCCGTTGCTTGAGCACTTTCCAGTCAAGACCATCCGTCGCCAGGCCGCCGCGCTGGTAGACCATTTCGCCCGCCTTGCCGTCGAGCAGAATGCGCCAGTCCAGAGGGCGCTCCTTGATTGCGCCAAGCGTGTAGATCTCCGTCGTGCAGTTGTGCGTCAGGGCGTTGTACCACTGCGGCTTCTCGTGCAACCGGTTGGTCAGCGCGATGTAGCTCATGAACAACTCGCGCGCGAAGCTGGGCGTAGCCTTGGTGTGGTAGAGATACAAGTCCTCGCCGCGGCGATAGTTCGTTCTGAGACGCACTACGTCGCGCTCGCCGCTTACTACGGAAATCAGCGTGTACTGCCGGAAGAAACCGCGGATGCTCGAATAGCTTTGCCCTATCCGCTTGCGGGGCTCGATCGAAAAAGCCATGTGCTCCCCACCGCCCAAGTCAAAGCTCAGGATGGTGTGCGCGATCCAAGGCGATCCCCAATAATCCATAAACAGGTCAACGCCCTCAATTCGATCGAGAGAGACGGTGCGCGTGCGCCAGGCGCAGGTGTAATCGAGATCGGTCCGGTAGTCGCAATCGCGGATGTTATGGATCGTCACTTGGTTGCCGGAGACCTCGGCCCAGGCGGTTTGAGAAGCATCCGCCTGCCATGGCCCGTCGTTCGAGGGCTTCAGCGTAAGCCACCAAGCAAGGAGGCACGCGCACGAGAGCAGCGCGAGCAACATTCTTAAAAGGGGCCGCTTGGCAAGCAATGAAATCGCGATCGTTCCCAAGACATAGGCGACCGCCGCGAAGGAGCGAAACTGGGCCAGCGGAAGATCAAAATAGAGGGCCATCGAGCCCCATAGCGTGGCCAAGGCAGCGATCAACGAGTAGAAGAGATTCGAGATCCTCCGGGCCCAGCGGCCCTTGCCCGTTCCATGCACTCCTGGATTGGCTTGTCGATTGGCAGCTTGTTCGAACGCCACAAAAGCCCCTTCACAGAAGATTCACGCTCCGGCCGGGCGGCTCTCCCCTCTCAAAAATGGCCATTCCCCGCGCACCCGGGCGCGAATCATATAAATCGCGGTGCCGGTCAAGATCACGACCGCGGCAAAAAATAGCTCCCGCTCAAAGTTGGGCCGGGAACACAGAACATAGAGAAAACCCGTGATCGCGATGATGGGCGGCAAAGGGTAGAGCCATACCCGAAACGGCCGCTTCATCTCCGGGTGAGTGTGGCGCAATATGATGAGCCCGATGTGCTGCAATAAAAACTGCAGCAGGATCCGAATCACAACGAGCGCCGCGACCAAATCGGCCAATTGTAGCGTGCAGAGGATGATCGATACTCCCGCCAGGGTCAGCAGAGAGACATCGGGGATGTGGCGGCGCGGGTCGACGTGGGCAAAGACGCGGAAGTAGTTGCCATCGAGCGCGGCTGCATAGGGCACGCGGGAATAGCCCAGTAAAAGAGCGTAGACCGAGGCGAACGCCGTACAGATGACGAACCAGGCGATGATGCGCCCCGCGAAAGCTCCGTACACGCGTCCGACCAAAGCGGCAGCAACGGAAAGCCTGGCGTCCGCTCCGGAACCAATTTCCTGCCAGGGCATCGCGCCGAGCACTCCGACGTTCAAGAGCAGATACAGCACGGCAACCAGGCCTATCGCCCACAGGATCGATCGCGGGATGGTGCGCCCCGGATCGCGCACTTCCCCACCGAGAAAAGCGATGTTGTAGGCGCCCCAATAGTCATAGGTCGCGATGAGCAATGCCGCACCGAGGCCGGTAAAGAACCCTCCCGAGAGGTTGAATGCGCCGGGCGGAAAGCTGAAGGCAAGACTCGAATGAAAGTGCGTGAGGCCCACGACGATGACCGCGAGCAATGTACCCATAACGATAATCCAGAGAAAGTTCGAGAGGCGGGCCACGGTTCGGATGTTTCGATAGAGCAGGACAGTGGCAACCAAACAGCACCCCATTGCCAAGAGCGCCGCAGGGCCGAAGCGAATCGCCAAATGGAAGGTGCCGGCAAGCGGCACCGGAACCGGCAGCTCATAATCGAAATAGACGCGGCGCAACGCCGGAAAGAGATAGCCGGCATATTGCGCCAGACCGACACAACCGGAGGCGATCGACAGCGGGGCGCTGAAGGTGAGCTGCCAGATGTAGAGGAAAGAAACGAAGCGGCCCGCGCGCTCAGGACCGTAGATGACCCGCAAATACCAATAGGAGCCGCCAGCCTCGGGCATCGCCGCTCCCAACTCCGCCCAAACCAGCCCATCGCAAGCAGCCAAAATCGCCCCCAAGACCCAAGCCAAAATCGCCTGAGGGCCGTGCATGGCAAGAACGATGAGCGGCAGCGTGACGAACGGGCCCACGCCGACCATGTTGATCACGTTCAGCGAAATGGCGCTTCTGAGCCCTATGCCACGGACAAGTCCGGGCGAGGATCCGCTGCCTGACGGTGATTGCAGGTCTGAAGGCGCGAGGGCTTGATCGCCGCGAGCGGTAGTGACGGGTGGCGTGCCTTGCTCGCTCACCGGATGCTAACCAGGACCGCGAGCGCTGGCGCTTTATTTAGATTCATAACAGGCTCTAGAGCAAAACCCAATTCTAGAGCATCACTGTTCCTATGACGTAGCGGGAACATGCCGAGGAGACTTTCGGGGTTCCACCCGGTTTTAAGAATGCCATTGGCAGATGCACCCGATGCCCCGGTTCGGATAGTCTTTGGTCAATGGAAGATTTAGCCAACGCTGCCTCTCAGTCGAGACTTTCAGGAGGCGAGACCACACGAGTAGGAGTTTTTGGGTGGGGCGTTGTCGCTCCGAAGTCGCCGAACATCGAGGCATTCCGCGAGAACCTGTCGCGGGCAGAGACGTGGCTCTCTCCATTTCCAGGCTTCGGGCCAAACAACTTTCTCACCGGCGAGCCAGAATTCGACTTCAATGCCTATAAGTCGTGGATCGACGCCCGTTTTGCTCCACGCCACTTTCAGAACTTGAAAGAGAAGATGGAGGGACCCTCGCTCTACGCGATTGGCGCGTTCATCCAGTCATTGGGGCAGAACCCGGGGCTCGAGACGCTGCTCCAGCAACTAGGCAGCCAGGCCCACGTATACATCGGCACCGGACTGGGAGCCATCGATGCCAGCTACGAGGCAAGCATCCACTTATACAGGACCCAGAAGGGCTGGGATGCCTTTTGGGCGGACCCGGCGCACAACTCGGTATTGGCTGCCCATCAGGCAAGCGCAGGACAGGCAATCGGAGGCGCGCCGCCTTCTCCCGAATCGCTTCCAGCGGAGCAGCGGGAAGATGCTCTGGCAGTTTGGAATGCCTTTTGGATGGCCCGATCGCCTGAGCTCGAGTCGTATTTGGCCGAAGCCGCGGAGATCGACAATCTCAGCATCGAGGGCGATGTCGACAAGGGCAAGCTGAACATCCTGCGGGAAAAAAGCAAGCGACACGGTCGGCTGCAGGAGAAGTGGGGATCGCCGGAGCCGCCGTGGAAGGTCTCGGCCCACCTCATCTGGAACATTCACAATACTCCCGCAGCGCAAGTCTCCATTCTCGGCAAGATCACCGGGCTTGCATTCGCACCCGTCGCCGCCTGCTCCACGTTTGGAGTCGCGCTGCGGCTAGCCATGAAAGCGATTCAATCAGGAGACGCGAAGGCGGTCGTGATCGGCGCCACCGATCCGGCGCCTCACCCACTCACGGTCGGCTCTTTCTACGGAGCGCGCGTGCTGTCGGCGGGGCGGCGCTTGTCGAACCCTCTGGCCCAGCTTCAGGGAACGCATATCTCCGGAGGCTCCGTAGTCTGGATTGTCGGCGATATGGAGTACATGAAGGCCAAAGGCTTCAAGCCACTGGGCATGGAACCAATTGCCGTCGGCTTAAGTTCCGACGCGCATCACATCATCACGCCGTCGATGGAGGGCCCAACATTGGCGATCGAACTGGCGCTCGCCGAGGCGCACGCACACGCCGAGGACATCGAGACATGGGACGTCCACGCCACGGCCACGCCCGGAGACTACTCGGAAATGACGACCTTTCGCCTGCTCTTTCCCGATTCCGTATTGGTGACGGCGCGCAAGGGAACCTTCGGGCACGGCATGAGCGCCGGCGGCGGATGGGAGCTGACAGCGCAGTATTTGGGCTATGAACAAGGTCAGCTTTTTCCTACGCCGCTCAAGGAGAGCGAATTGAACCCGGCCATCCGCGATCTGCACCGGGAGTTTGTCTTTACAGAGCCGTGTCCTATCGATTCGGGCTTAGCCGGCAAGCTTTCGATGGGGATTGGCGGCGTGAATGCGTGCGTCATCTCGCGTCCGCTCGAGTCAAGGTTAAAGTCAGGGCTAAAGCCCTGACCTACCAGCGTTGACCTACCAGCCCTGACCTACGAGTCCTGCCCTACAAAACCATTCGATTTAATTTGCGGGACGAAGCGTGAGCTTCTTGCGCAGGCGATCCTTCTCGAGGTCGGGCAAGAGTCCCGTAAGGAGCCCGATTGCCGGGAGGAAGGCGCAGACGTGGTAGACGAAAACGATACTGGTTCTGTCGGCGAGTTCGCCAAGAACCGCGGCGCCGATGCCTCCCATGCCAAAGGCCAAGCCGAAGAAGACGCCGGCGATCATACCCACATTTCCCGGCACCAGCTCTTGCGCGTAAACCAGAATCGCGGAGAAAGCCGAAGCGATCACAAAGCCGATTACTACGCTCAGGGTGCCGGTCCAAAAGAGATCTGCGTAGGGGAGTATGAGCGTAAACGGCAGCACTCCCAGAATCGATACCCATATCACGAGCTTGCGACCGACACGATCGCCGATTGGTCCGCCGATGAACGTGCCCGCGGCGACGGCTCCGAGGAATAAGAAGAGATAGAGCTGCGAGCTGCGTATGGAAACATGAAATCGACTGATTAAGTAAAAGGTGTAATAGCTGCTGATGCTGGCCAAATAGAAATATTTCGAAAAGACAAGGGCCATGAGCACAGCGATGGCGCCGGCAATCTTTTTGCGCGATAGCGTCGTATGACCAGCTTGACTCTTTTTCAAACTGGCGTGATGCGTTCGCCGGCGCTCGCGATACCAGTTGCTTACCCACATCAGCCCGGCGATGCCGAGAATCGCCGCGATCGAAAACCATGCCATCCCGGCCTGTCCGCGAGGCAACACGATATAGGCCGCGAGCAGCGGGCCAATCGCCGAACCGGTGTTGCCGCCAACTTGGAAGAAGGATTGGGCGAAGCCATGCTGCCCACCGGAGGCCATGTTCGCAATCCGCGACGACTCGGGATGAAAGACCGCCGAGCCCAGCCCAACCAGAGCAGCGGCACCGAGAATGGCGCCAAAGGTCGGCGCGAATGCCAGCAGCAGCAGGCCGATGAGAGTGAAGGTCATGCCGATCGGCAAGGAATAGTTTGCCGGCCTGCGATCGGTATAGAGCCCTACAAACGGTTGCAACAAAGAAGCCGTGATCTGGTAGCACAGCGTGATGAGTCCTACCTGTCCAAAACTCAGGTGGAAGGAGCTTTTTAGAATCGGGTAGATCGAGGGCAGCAGGGACTGGACCATGTCGTTCAGCAGATGGCAGAAGCTCACCATCGCCAGCACGTTGAACAGCGCGGTCTCGTTGGACGGCTCGATTGCGTTTCGATTCTGTGCGGCGACGCCGCTCATAGGCCGAGCCTCCCGGCAATGACGTCGGTGTACTTGTTGCCGGATCCGGTATTAAACACGACGACGCGATCGGAAGGCTTTAGGAATCCTGTATTGAGTAGGCGATCGTAGGCGGCAGTGGCGGCCGCGCCTTCCGGAGAGAGAAAGATGCCTTCTTGCGCGGCCCATTGCCGCAGGGAGGCCATGATCTCGTCGTCGGGGATCGCGATGGCAACGCCTTCCGACGCCCGCAGGATTTGTAACAGGAGCGCATCGGCATAAGCCTTCGGCACGCGCAGGCCGGCCGCGAAGGTCGCCGCATTCTCCCAAACTTGGCTCACCGTCTCTCCGCGCTCAAAGGCTCGCACCAGCGGAGCGCAGCCAGCCGCCTGAATCGCGATCATCTTCGGGCGCTTACCGGTGACCCATCCGAGCCGCTCCATCTCCTCGAAGGCCTTCCACATCCCGATGAGGCCCACGCCGCCTCCTGTCGGATAGAAGACAGCATCGGGATACTGCCATCCAAGCTGCTCTACCAGTTCGTATCCCATGGTCTTTTTGCCCTCGACGCGGAATGGCTCCTTCAAAGTAGAGATATCGAACCAACCCTCTTTCTCTTTGCGTTCGGCCACGATGCGGGCACAATCCGAGATCAGGCCATCGACCAGCGTTACATGCGCGCCGTAGATCGCGCCCTCGACCTGGTTGGCCAAGGGAACATCCTTCGGCATAAAGATGTGGGCTTCTATGCCGGCGGCGGCTGCATAGGCGGCCAATGCTCCGGCGGCATTGCCGGCCGAGGGAACCGCCAGCTTCTTGAGGCCATAGTGGCGCGCCATGGTCACGGCCATCGCCAGGCCGCGCGCCTTGAAGGTGCCGGTGGGATTGGCCCCCTCTTCCTTCAGAAACACCCCGGCATATTGCTTGCTTTGCAGCATGGGCGTCCATCCCTCGCCGAGGGTGACCGGCAGAACATCCGGCAGCACCATGCGATATCTCCACATACCGCTCCAGCGGCGATCCGCGGGCGCCTTGCCGATGGCATTGCGCGCGGTCATGCCTGCCGCGGTACTCAAGTCGTAACGGACATAGAGCGAACCGGTGCAATTCGTGCATACTGTCTGGGGGACGGAGGCGTCATGAGCCCGACGGCAACGCCAACATTCGAGATGAGAGATCCGAGGCATATATTTAACATACTCGATTCCAACATACTCGATTCCGCGTCCCTCTCCTGGGAGAAGGCCGAGTGACCGGAGATGCCTGAGCCATTGCCCGGGCGCTCCCGCGCTATGCGTATGACCGTCTTCGCCGGGGGGGTCCTCTACCTGGCAAGCCTGCTTACGCACCGCGACATCTACCATTGGCCTCTAGGCGCCGTGCTGCGCTGGATCGCCCTGGCGCTTCTGTTTGCTCCCGTTCTCCGCCGGCGTTCCCTCTCCTATTGGACGTTCTTCGCCATGCTGGTGGGCGGGGAGTTGGGAGTGGATGCACGTGGGGTAGCGGTGCATCTCGAGGTGCTGGCATCCATCTTTCTGCGGCTGATCAACGTCGCCGTCGCGCCGCTGATCTTCGGCACGCTCACGACCGGGATCGCCGCGCATGCAAACCTGCGCAAGCTGGGAAGGGTTGCACTCAAAACTCTGCTGTACTTTGAGGCGATCACCACATTGGGACTGTTGATCGGGATGGTGGCCATCAACCTATCCCAAGCGGGCAAAGGGGTAGCTTCCTCTACCACCGCCGCAGCGACAGCGGCTATTCCCGCGCACCCTGGCAGCGAGACTCTTATCCTGAATATTTTCCCGGAGAATCTGGGGCTTGCAGTCGCGCAAAACCAGATTTTGCAGATTGCCGTTTTTTCGCTGATGTTCGGCATGGCGATGGCGCTCTTGCCTGCGCCAAAACGAGATCCGCTGCTCGCCGTGCTCGAGTCTTTTACCGCGGCGATCTTTCAGTACGCCCGGATCATCATGTATCTCGCTCCGGTGGCCGCCGGAGCAGCCATGGCCTACTCGATTGGAACCACTGGCCTCGGCACGCTCACGGCGCTGGCGAAACTGGTGGCGACCACTTATGTCGCGCTTGCCTTTCTGGCTGTCTGCGTCATGCTGCCCGTTTTGCTCGCCGCCAGCATCCCGGCAAGGGCCTTTCTACGGGCGATCAGCGAGCCCGCAGCCATCGCTTTCGCCACCAGCACTTCGGAGGCCGCTCTACCGGTCGCGCTCGATTCGATGGAGCGCTTCGGGGTGCCGCGATGGATCGTCTCATTCGTTATCCCGACGGGCTACAGCTTCAACATGGACGGCACCAACGTCTACCTTGCCATCGCCGCCATTTTTGCCGCCCAGGCGAGCGGAATCCACCTCTCCCTAGCCCAGCAGGCGATCGCCCTTTTCACCTTGATGCTGACGAGCAAGGGCGTGGCCGGAGTGCCACGGGCCGTAATGGTGATTCTGCTGGCGACACTTCCCAGCCTGCACATCCCCACAGCCCCCATCCTGCTGATGCTAGGCGTCGATGCCCTGATGGACATGGGACGCACCGCGATGAATGTTATCGGCAACTGCCTGGCATCGGCCGTCATTGCCCGATGGGAAGGCGAGTTGGCGGTTCTTCCCGCATCCGCCCCGAGCGAACACGCCTAGAGCCCTTTTAGGGCGAACTTCTGGGGCGAACTTCCAGGGCCGGCCAGATCGCCTTTCCATTGGACGAAACCCACGGACCCCGATAAAATTAACTAACTGGTTAATCAATGAAAGCGAATCTATCACAGCGAGGCAGCGACGCCGCCGCCCGCAAGAGGTCGAAGATTCTGACCGCGGCGATTCATGAATTCAGCGAGCGCGGCCTGGCGGGCGCGCGCACAGATTCGATCGCCCACTCCGCAGGGGTGAACAAGGCGCTTCTCTACTATTACTTCAAGAGCAAGAACAGCCTGTACACGGCGGCCATCAAAGAAGTAGGAAGCAAGGTCATGGAGAGCGCAATGGCTGCGCTCGAATCCGGCGGCAGTCCCGGCGAAAGTCTGCTGCGGTCGGTGCTCAACCACTTCGACCGGCTGCTCTCCCAGCACGAATTCCAAAACCTGATGCAGCAGGAGATGGTCCGCTTTCGCCGCGGAGAGAGCGAAACCATCGCCTTGCTGGTGGAATCGGTCTTTGGGCCGCTGTTGAAGAGGCTGCAGCAGGTGACGCGCGAGGGCATTCGAACCGGCGAGCTATGCGCGGTGGATGGTCTGCAGATCATTTACGCCGCGCTGGGAGCAAATGTTTTTTATTTTCTCAGCGCGCCGATGATGCGCCTGTTGCTTTCATTCGAACTCTTCGACCCCGCGCGGCTGCGATTGCGGCGAAAGGCCGCGATTGAGTTTCTGGGCAGCGCATTGTTCGTCGACCGGCGCCACGGCGCAAAGCTCGCGGGACGCGTATCTGGCGGCAACACCGATGCCGAAATTGAAGAAATTTCCCATGGGACGGAGCTACTCATGAAAGCACGGCGGATGATCTTCACCCTGGTAGTGCTGCTATTAATCGGCTCGGCCGGCTGGTATTTCTATTCGACGCACAACTCGGGCGATCTGCTCATGATCGGCACTGTAGACGCGAACGAGGTGATCGTCAGCTCGCGGATTC
The DNA here is from genome assembly GCA_963746665.1 of uncultured Acidobacteriaceae bacterium. Classification (GTDB taxonomy): domain Bacteria; phylum Acidobacteriota; class Terriglobia; order Terriglobales; family Acidobacteriaceae; genus PALSA-350. Next base: position 135,034 of record CAVVBW010000008.1, read on the forward strand.
CCGGCCGCATCCAGACCTTAACCGTCGAGGAGGGCCAGAGAGTCCAGGCAGGACAACTGATCGCGACGATCCAGAGCCAAGACCTCGAAGCGGCGCGCGCGGCGGCCGACGCGACCGCAGCGAGCGCAAGATACAAGCTTTTGGGATCTCGCGACACGGAACGCCAAACGGCGGACCAGACTTCGAGCCAGGTGACCAATGCCGAGGCACAGCTTCGCGTAGCGCAGGCTTCCCTGCTACAAGCTCAGGCACAGTATGACCATCAGGAAGCCGACACCCGGCGCACGGCAGCTCTGGCGCAGCAGGGGGTGATGAGCGCCCAGGCGCGGGATGATGCGGAAACGTCACTGAATGCATACAAGGCGGCCGTCGATGGGGCCCGGGATACGGTGGCTGCCGCGCAAGCATCGCTCCAGGTCGCCTTGGCCAACACCAACCAAGCCAAGGCTGCCACGCAAACGGCCGCCGCCAACCGCGAGGAGATGAATAATGCGCGAGCGCTGCTCGATCAGGCGAAGGTGGAGTTGGGCTACGCGCAAGTGCTCTCTCCTGTGACCGGCATCGTGGATGTGCGGGCGGCGCGGCAGGGCGAAGTCGTTTCCGCCGCAACGCCTATCGTCACTGTTGTCGACCTGACCCAAACATGGGTATATGCCCCTCTACCCGAGACCCAAGCCGATTCCGTTCAGCTCGGGGACACTCTACGCGTCGTGATGCCCAGCGGAGCGACGACTCAGGGGAAGGTAATCGCCAAGCTGGTCGAGGCTGATTTTGCCACGCAGCGCGACGTCAGCCGCCAGAAGCGCGATATCAAGACGGTGCAACTGAAGCTTCTGATCGATAATCCGGGAATGCGCTATGTGCCGGGAATGACCGCCGAAGTTTATCTCCCCAAAAGCAAGCTGGTGAAGCGATGAAGGCCCCGTCCGGTGCAGCCGGTCAGGCTGGTCAGGCGCCTGCCGCCATTTCCGTTGAAAAGATCGTCAAGCGGTATGGCGATTTCGAGGCGGTCAAGGGCATCACCTTCGAGGTCGCCGATGGAGAGATCTTTGGATTGCTGGGGCCGAATGGCGCGGGCAAGAGCACGCTGATCCGCATGATGACCACGCTCATTCCGGTCACCAGCGGCCGAGCCGATCATCAGCGGCCACGATGTCTCAACCGATGCGGATGCCGTCCGCCGGCTGATCGGCGTGATCCCCCAGGCGCTGACCAGCGACATCGACCTGACGGTCGAAGAAAATATGTCGATCTACGCGCAAGCTCTACGAGGTCCCCAGTGCGGCGCGGAAGAGAAACATCACGGAGCTGCTGGAGTCCGTCGATTTGCTCAAGTGGCGCCACGCGCCAACCAAGACCCTGTCCGGGGGCATGCGCCGGCGCCTGGAGATCGCGCGCGGCCTGGTTCACAATCCGCGAATCTTCTTTCTCGATGAGCCGACGACCGGGCTCGATCCCGTCTCGCGCGTCGCTGTTTGGGAGATGCTGAACCGGCTCAGGAAAAGCCACGATCTCACCATGCTCATCACGACGCACTATATGGATGAAGCGGACAGGTTATGCGACCGCATCGCCATCGTGGATCATGGAAAATTGGTGGCCCTCGACACTCCAATGGCTCTTAAGACAAGCGTCCCGGGAAACAACGTCGTCGAGGTGGCCTTTGCCCAGGATTCGGACGAATGGCCTTCGCGGCTGAAGGAACTTGGCGGGGTGACCGCCGTAGAGTCCCAGGGTTCCGGCATGTACCGGGTGCTCAGCTCTGACGGCACGCTGACCACCACGCAGTTGGTACAGATGGCGTCGAGCACGGGCGCCCAGATGAAATCTCTAAACGTGCAGAACACCAGTTTGGACGACGTCTTTGTGCATTACACGGGGAGTCAGCTGCGCGACGAGCAAGTGAAGGCGCTGGGCTTCGTCATGCCCCAGCGTCCCGGAGTCCAGCCATGATGAGAATGATGGCTATCGTCGAACGGGAACTCAGAAAGTTTTTCCGCTCGCCGGCCTTGATGATGACCGCGATGATTCTTCCCTTGGTGCAGCTGCTCATTCTGGGCAACGCATTCGGCGGGAAGATCCGCGGGGCGCGATTGGCGTTCGTCGACCAGGATCACGGCTTCGAGGCGCGCCGCGTCCAGGAAGCCTTCGATGCGATCGGCGCGAATATCCGTACCTTCAGCACCATCCCCTATGTAAACCAACGCCAGGCAGTCGAGGATGTGCGCACCGGCAAGTTGAGCGGAGCGGTCATCATCCCTCCACAGTATTCGCGGCGCGTGCTCGCCGGCGACTCTCCCGATATCGGGCTAGTGGTCGATAACTCCGATCAGTTTGTCAGCAGCAGCGTCGAGGCGGAGATGCAATCGGTGGCCGATGCGCTGAACGCCCCGACGGTTCAATCTCCAGTCGGCAACAATATCTCGCTCGGCGTCGTCGAGCTCTACCCGTACATCGAATACATGAAGTTTCTTCTTTCGGGCTCGGTGACTCTCGCCATGTACGTGTCGGTCATGATTGGTGGAGGCATGCTCTACATCGACGACAAGGCGCGCGGCGTCCACGAGGGCTATCTGGCGACGCCGATCACCACCCTCGAACTGGTCATGGGACTGAACATCGCGGGAACCATCAAGGCGGTGATGGCTGGTCTCGTCCTGACGGTGATCGGTTGCCTGCTGGCCGGCCTGGGGGCGATCTTCAACCCTGTGACCGCTCTCGAAGTGCTGCTGGTGATCGTGGCCACGGCGATCGCCTTCAATGGCATGATGTTCCTCATGATGGTGCGCGTAGAGGATCCCCTGGTGCCCCGGGCCACGTTTGGCGTCCTCAACACATTGCTCTTTTTCCCCAGCGGCGCTATTTACCCGGTCTCGGCATTTCCCGGTTGGCTCCGTTGGATCGCCATCGTCGATCCCTTTACTTACGCAGTTCAGGGCTTGCAGGCCCTGCTGCTCAAGGGAGCCGGGTTCGCCGCGATCTGGGTGGATCTCGTCTGTCTCTTTGGCTTTGGATTTGCCACGCTCCTGATCGCGATTCCGCTCTTCAAGCGCACGTTGTAGAAGAGGCTGGCGGATACAATTCCCGGATTACAATCCTCGAGGAGGAATTTGATCGCAATGCCTTCATCGAACATTCAAGACGCGCAAGGCCGTGTACCGATGATCGAGCGCTCCGAGGTCACGGGCGACTTGGCAGCGCTTTATGACAAGCTCTTGGCCGACCGCGGCATCGTCCCTTACATGTTCAAGACGGTCGCCAACGTCCCTCAACTGGCACTCGGCTTCGCCGCCTTTCTGAAGCCGCTCTTTACAGAGGGCGATCTGGAGCCGTGGTATAAGGAGCTGATCGCGACGCGCGTGGCATCGCTCAATCAATCCGAATACCTGATCGCGTCACATAGCATTCTGGCTCGTACGCGGGGCGCGTCGCCGGCGCAGGTTGCAGCGACCGCCGAATTCGAAGGTGGCCCTTTTACCGAAAAGGAGAAGGCAGGATTTCGCTATGCCGACAAGCTGCATACGTCGGCACACGCCATCGATGACGCGGCCTGGACGGCGATCAAACAACACTTCACAGACAGAGAGCTCGTTGAATTGACCGCGGTCGCGGCCGCATTTGAGTTCTTTTCCCGCTTCATTTGCGCTCTCGAGATCCCAAGCACGCCGCAGCCAAAGCAGCCTGCAGAATCAGCAGAGGGAGATCGACAGCAGCGTTGAAGCATCCTCGAATATGGGAGGCTGGAGTTCCGGCATCGGTTTCGCGTCGAAGAGCTTGCGGCACGGGATCGCCAGCAAACGCGCCATGCGTGTTGCTTTTTGACGGCGCGCGCTATCGGTAGAAATACCGGTTTTCGCATACATCTGCCGATAAAGCTTGGAGATGGGAGTTCCGCAATCCTTCCGAGCGTGACCCCAAACGTGTGTATCGGGTCTAACGAGAGGAAGGGCTGGCGATGCGGTGCAAAGAGGCACGAGCGATTTCGGGCCGAGGCGCGAGTGCCACTGTCGATTCGTGCTAATTGCCGCCTTTCAGACGAATCTCCGCTGATATCGCCTTTCACCTCCACTGTGGTTCCGAAGGGCCGTGAGGAGTCGGCCAGCCGCTCGAAGGATATAACGTGCTTGGTCGCCCGTAGCTGGCTTTGGCAAGCCGCGTGTATCGAGGAACAGGTTATTCGTGTGCCCGTCGTGAGCGTCGGGCTGGCCCTGGCCAATCTTATTCAGCGCGATCGGTCGGAACGTAATCGATTGCAGATTCTTTCCCTGGAATTCGACATAGGCGACTACACTTTCCCAGATGATCGGCTCGTCAAGCCCCGTAATTGTCGGCGGAAATTGAAAAATGAAGTTCCCCAGATCGTAAAAGATAGGCCGGTCGTGATAAATCTCCACACCGTGCACGAGAGGCGCGCCATGCATCACCACGATATCCGCTCCTGCATCGACTTCTTCGTGCGTCCATTTCTTGATCCAAGTCGGGAGGCACCAGCCGCTCCGGAAGCTCTTCCGAAAAGATCGTCCCGAAAGGCTTGTCGTAGATGTGATTGTGTTGGTACACGATGACGAAGTCGGCTTGCTTGCGGGCATTCGCGAATACTCTGGAGAATGCGTTGCGCATCCTCGTCGTTCGGCTTGTTCCCGGCTTCGACACGTGAGTTCATTCACGCCCGGCCGCGTGGCGGTGGCTGATCGCCTCCCGGCGCAACTTCAGCCTGAAGCCATCGCTATGAGCGCAAACGGTGCCCTTCGGTGTGTGCAGGTAGCCTGGCGCTACCGCTTCCTCCAGCGTGTTCCCGGTCCCGGCATGAACGAGGTTCAGTTCGTTTGCCTCCCGGAGTCGTGTTCTGAATGCCCGCCACCTTGAGATCGAACGCATGGTTGTTGGAGAGAGACACCAGATTGAAGCCAAGGCTTCAACGCATCGAGCGCTTCAGGTGGGGCGAGGAACCCAGCGCCCGGTCCCTGCTAGGGCGTCGATTCGTTCGGCTGACCTGGTTCTGCGACCGTCGCCTTCGAAATTCGTAAATATCACGTCGCCCTTCAGCAGCGACGCAATCATCGACACAGCGGAGGGAGCGTGTAACACGGATGTCCGACCGAATCATCGATTGTCCGGTCAAGGTGATGGTGAGCGCCGGCGACTGCGGCCATACGGCAGCTCCAATGGCGAATACAATTGCGATGCTGGGTGCTGCCACCGTGAGCCGGACATATTTTAAGATTGTTGCCATCTGCGTTCTCCTCCAGGTGCGATAATTCAAAAAAAAGACCGCGCAGTTTCAGAAGCAATCCCCTGCCTTTCAACAGTTCCAAAGCACACATAGCCATTGTGAAAAATTCACACGCGCCTGATCATCTTGTTGTTCCGGCTCGATACTCGCTTACTATTAACCAAGCCAGAGCGAGCCCACTAATCTGGATGCGATCGGCGTCGATTCGTGCTAATTGCCGCCTTTCAGGCGAATCTCCGCTAAATCGCCTTTCACCTCCACTATTGTTCCGAAAGGCCGTGAGGAGTCAGCCAGCCGCTCGAGGATATAACGTGCTTGGTCGCCCGTGGCTGACTTTGGCAAGCCGCGTGTATCGAGGAACTGGTTATTCGTGTGCCCGTCGTGAGCGTCGGGCTGGCCCTCGCCAATCTTATTCATCACAATCGGTCGGAACGAAATCGATTCCAGATTCTTTCCCTGGTATTGGAGATAGGCGACTACACTTTCAAAGATGATCGGCTCGTCAAGCCCCCCTCTCGGCGGCATATTAAAGATGAAGTTCCCCAGATCGTAAAAGATAGGCCGGTTGTGATAAATCTCCACGCCCTGCACTAAGGGTGCACCATGCATCACGATGATATCGGCGCCCGCATCCACTTCCTCGTGCGTCCATTTCTTGAGCCACGGCGGGGGCACCAACCGCTCCGGTAGCTCTTCCGAAAAGATCGTCCCAAAGGGCTTATCGAAGATATGATTGTGTTCGTAGACGATGACGAGGTCGGCCTGCTTATGGGCATCCCGAATACTCTGGAGAATGCGTTGCGCATCCTCGTCGTCGCGCTCAAGCGGATTACCCTGGCTGTCCGTTGCCATCGGATTCCCGCCACTATCCCTTGCCGGGCTAACCACGTTCCCATTACTCCCCTTGTCGACACGGAGTTCATCCACGCCCGGCCGCGTTGGGGTGGCTGCGCCTCCCGGCGCGACTTCACCTGAAGCCATTCCTATGAGCGCAACCGTGCCCTTCGGTGTGTGCAGGTAGCCAGGCGCTACCGCTTCCTCCAGCGTGTTCCCGATCCCGGCATGAACCAGGTTCAGTTCTTTCGCCTCCTGAAGCGTGTTCTGAATCCCACGGCCCTGAGATCCCACGCATGGTTGTTGGATAGAGACACTAGGTTAAAGCCTAAGGCCTGCAGTGAACCGAGCGTTCCAGGGGGGGCGAGCCAGCCCCCGCCCGGCCGCTGCTGCGGCGTCGTGTCGTTCGGCTGACCTGGTTCCGTGACCACCGCTTCAAAATTCGTAAATATCACGTCCCCCTTCAGCAGCGACGCTATCGTCGGTACAGCGGAAGGAGCGGTAACACGAAGATCGGACCGAATCATTGATTGTCCGGCTAGCGTAATGGTGAGTCCGGGCGACTGCGGCCATACAGCAGCCCCAATGGCAAATACAACGGCGAAGCCGGTTGCTGCCACCGCGAGCCGGACATATTTTAAGATTGTTGCCATCTGCGTTCTCCTTCGGGTGTGAAGTTATCTCAAGCGAAATGCGAACGCAATGTTTTTTGCTTGCCTCTAGAGATTTATTGTGGTAATAGTTCGCCTCAAAGTAGACTTGCTGATTCTTTTCCGAAACAAGCGTTCATGTCAGCGCAGTTCCATTTGATTGATATCGTTTGAACTGCCCCTCGGTTTAGTCCGGATAAGTGAGAGTGCTCTACCCGATCCCGTGCTCCTCGCCCAGCTTCTCGTAGAAATGGCGCACGTTCAGGTCAAAGTACTTCTCCCGGTACAGCCAGCCTCAGAACCTGCTCCGCCTAGGCCAGCGGCGCTCGCTGGGGTGACGGCTTCCCCAGCCGCCGGTCGAACAACCCGTCATGGCCCTGCTCTTCGTAGCGCTCGCGCCAGCATCGCATCTGCCGGTCGCTGATCCCAATAACCTCCGCCGCCTGCCGCGACGTGATTTTCTTCGCCATGGACCGGAATATCACTTCCTGAACCTTCATCGCCCGCTCTCACCGCGGCCCTCGGATAATCGTCCATGCTCCGCGTGGTCCCGTACCCTCACCCCCTAGCGGACAGATCACGTGCCCATTCACCCGGACAAGTCATGTGCTAACGACACCGTCAAACTTTCTCCTTGACACCGTCATGGGACGCGCGTACGGTTGCTGCCGATCTTCTCTCCCTTTTAGGATTCGTGCGGGTTTTTTGGGTAAACCGTGCTCATGGAGATGTCTCGGCTCGGTATTTTAGGAGGCATGATCAATGTGCAAGTCGAGTGGAATCCAGCGATCGATTACATTGTTGGGAGTTCTTCTTACGTTTGGCTCGCTGACAGTGTTCGGACAAGTCCAGACCGGAGAAATACTGGGCACTGTAACGGATAACACGGGCGCTGCGGTCCCAGGGGCGACAGTAACGATAACGAATACAGGAACAGGCGTCGCCCGCCAAGTCAAGACAGGTGGACAGGGCGAATATACCGTACCCGATTTGAGCATCGGCAATTATCGGGCCAACGCGGAGATGCAAGGCTTTGCTCTCCAGACCATTAATGGCTTGGTGGTTGCTGTAGGGCAGAATCTGGTCGCCAATTTCACGCTTCAGGTTGGGAACGTCGCTCAACAAGTGACGGTCAACACGACCGTTGCGCAAGTTAACACGACAACCTCGGCGGTAAGTACCCTCGTGGGACAACAACAAATGCAGGAGTTGCCGCTGAACGGCCGGAACTACACGCAGCTTTTTAGTTTGATTCCGGGAGTGACATCGTATCTGCCTTTGGGGGGCGGTGCGGCTCGAGGATTGGCACCAAATTTCAGCATGGCTGGGATGCGATCGAGCATGGGTTCCATACTTCTGGACGGGTTTGAGATCAGGAGCTATTGGGGAAATTCTGCGGGCTTAATAATAATGGGAACGTCGCTCGGTGTGGATGGCATTGCCGAGTTTCAAACCCTGACAAGTAGCTTCAGTGCGGAGTATAGCGGCTTGTCAGTTGTCAACCAAGTCACGCGAAGCGGGACCAACCAGCTTCATGGCTCGGCGTACGGATTCTTCCGGAACAGCGCGATGGACGCTAGAAACTTCTTTGATCCTGCATCAGGTCCGCCTCCATTTCATCGATATCAGTATGGCGGAACCCTGGGCGGTCCGATCAAGAAAAACAAGACATTTTTTTTCGTCAACTACGAAGGATATCGAGCTGCATTGGCTTTATTAGACCAAGAAGAGGTGCCGGATCCTAACGCACATAATGGTCTTCTCCCTTGCGTACTGGCGCCTAATGTTACGTGCAACGCATCGACCAGTCTGGCGAATGTCGGCGTGAGTGCCGCCGCTGCACCCTATATGGCTCTGTACCCTTTGCCAAGTGGCGCGACTCTGATTCCTAATACCGGGACTGAGGATTATACGTTGCCGGGGCAGGAGCCCCAAACTGAAGATTACCTAGCTGTTAAGATTGACCATCAAATTTCGACTAATGACTCTCTTGCCGGCCGGTTTGTCTTCGATTCCGGATTGGCGACTAATCCATGGGCCAACGGCAACAACGTAGCCATTCCTGGCGTCAATCCGATACTTCCCAACTTTGAGTCCGACCCCGAGCGAAATCAGTATTTGACCGCTCAATATAGGCATATATTTTCGCCGAACCTTCTCAACGTGGTGGACTTCAGCTTTGTGCGAACCAACCAGGGCGAAAATGACAATCTCAGTAAAGCTCCTCCGATCATGACGTTCGTTCCTGGATACCCAATGGGCGGCTTTACCATCAGCGGCGTAGCCACAACAGGGCCAAGCTCATATCTACCCCTCCGCTGGCTTCAAAACACGTTCGCAGAGCAAGACGAAGTTGACTGGGTACATGGTGCTCACGTTCTCAAGTTTGGTGGCAGAGTTTCAAGGATTCAATGCAACTGCGTCCAGGACAGCGCTCCTGGCGGCACGTATGCATTTGCCGCCAATACGGCCCAAGGGTTATACAGCGGATTGCAGTCCTTTCTAGAAGCCAAGCCAAACTCGTTAACTGCTCCGATACCTGGACAAACGAATGCTTTTCGATATGTGCGACAACTTAATCTGAGTGGTTTCATCCAGGACGATTGGAGAATAACAAAGAGAGTTACAATCAATATGGGATTGCGGGACGATTTCGTCGCCAACCCAACCGAAGCGACGCCTCTAATTTATCAACTAGTCAATCCTCTTACTGATACAGGTTTCACGCTTGAGCCGCATTTTTTCAAGACGAACCCGTCTACAAGGAACATTGATCCGCGAGTTGGTTTTGCGTGGGATGTGTTTGGCGACCAAAAGACGTCTCTGCGTGGCGGTTTTGGAATATTCCATTCCGTGCTTTACCCGCGGGACTACTCCAACGGTTCCTATTTCTCGTACCCCTTCGGTTTGGCTACACAGAGTTTACCGAGCTTTCCTAATGCTTTGGCGGGAGGGTTTGGCAACACCTCTACCACGCTTCCCTCGCTCCGCGCAGGCACTTTTTGGGATACGTGCTGCACTCCATACGCAATGGAGTACAACCTGACCGCCGAACGGGAGCTGCCCGCCAGAATAAGGGTATCAGTCGGCTACCTTGGATCGGCAGGGGTCCATATGTTCGATTCGCAAAACTTCAATTCAACGACCCCGGTGATCCTGCCTGACGGGCAGCAGTATCGTGCCAAGGGAACAGGCCCCTTCCCTAATGCGGCTTGGTCATATATCCAACAGTATGTTCCGGAGGGCAATTCACACTATAATGCCATGACGATTACCGCACAGCGAAGCGTAGCGAACGTAATCTCATTCCAATCTGGGTTCACTTGGGCACAATGCATGGACACGCAATCAGCACTAAACGCTGCAGAAGCCACAAATGATACCAGTGCTGTCTTCATAACACCTCGCCTCCCTAAGTCTTACAATTACGCGCTTTGTGCTTTCAACAATACACGCAACTGGACCACGAATGCTTTAATCCCCGTGCCACTTCATGGCAACCAGTTCAAGGAAGGATGGCAGTTCAGCACGATCACGTCGTTGCATAGCGGGTCTCCTATTACGCCTTTAATCAGTTTTGACCAAGCTAATTTGGGTCCGAGTAACTACACTTACTTCTCCCAGAGGCCTAATGTAAACCCAAACTTCAGTGGCCCTCGCATATTGGGCAACCAAGAGGAATGGTTTAACCCGGCCGCGTACGCCCTGCAACCAGTCGGCTATTTGGGCAATGCATCTCGGAATTCGATTAGCGGTCCGGGGACTATAAGTTTCGATGTATCTCTTATGAAGGATACTAAGCTGGAAAAGCTCGGGGAGGGCGGTTCTGTGGAGATTCGTGGGGATGCCTTCAACGTTGTGAACCACGCCAATTTTGGCGAACCGAATGCTACTGTTTTCACAGGCGCGAATGCTGTCATAAGCCCCACGGCTGGCAAACTTACCACCACTATTACTTCCTCTCGCCAGTTGCAATTCAGCGCGAAGGTCATCTTCTGAGACTACGGAGCGGATGGTGCTTACGCTTGAATTTTGGAGGTTGACTCGCGCGCCGCTGAATCAGGAGGTCGTTCATCGTTTGCGACTGCGGGTTCATTTTGCTTTCGCAGCAGCGCTCGAGACCACGCCGCGGTCAAAGCAGCCTGCAGAATCAGGAGAGGGAGATCGACAGCAGCGTTGAAGCATCCTCGAATATGGGAAGCTGGAGCTCGGGCATCGGTTTCGCGTCGAAGAGCTTGCGGCACGGGATCGCCAACAGACGCGCCATGCGGGTTGCTTTTTGACGGCGCGCGCTATCGGTAGAAATACCGGTTTTCGCATACATCTGCCGATAAAGCTTGGAGATGAAAAGAAACGCCAACCGTCCGCGCAGACTTTTCACGCAGTTCGACCTTTTCCAGATCGCCGGTAGGCTGTAGAAGTTATCCCAGACGCCCTGTGTGCGCTCACGGATTTCGTCGGTGGACATCGTCTCGTGCGGGCTGAACATCTTTGGTCTGATCGAGGCGGGAATCAGCCAATAACGGGTGATTGGCGTGCCATCTACGAGGACAGGATCTTCGTTCATCCTCCTTTCCCATCGGTCGAAATCGATGGTTCCGGGGAACGGGGTCAGCATGACAAACTGCGCAAAGGTAAGGTCCGCTTGCCGGGCCAGCTTGGCCGTGGCCGCAAAGGTGTTTTCCCGATCCGAAGGAAGTCCGAAGATGAACGATCCGAGGACGTGAACTCCGTGCTCCTTAAAGGTCTGTAGCCTCTTCGCGAGAGCATCGCCCGCCAAATTGAAGGTCTTGAATACCGACTTGAGTCCCTCTTCGGTCGCCGATTCCACGCCGACAAGCGCGCCCTTAATGTTCGCCTTCTTCATGGCGTCGAGAAACTCAATGTCCTCGCCCGCCTCCATCGTGATTTGCGTGAAAAACACCATGTCGCTGGGGAGCGCCGCCAGGCTGCGCATCAAACTGAAGCGTTCCGAGCGGATAGCCCGCAATTCCGCGACACGAGTCATATCGCCCTGCTGCTCTGCGAGACGAAGGTCTTCAAGACTCACCGGATAGAAGTTGTCGTCCGCGAGGGCAATAAAGCGGAAACCGCGGCGGCGGAGATCGACGATCTCCTCGATCACCACCTGATAAGCCCGGGGACGCGGCTTTTGCCCGTCCGTGCGCCATACGGAACAGAAGGAGCAATGCTTTGGGCAGCCGCGCACGGTTTGCACGGAAGCCCACATATATCGATCGCGCGGCGCCAGATCCCAGCGCGCGGGGATGAACTCATCGCCCGAGATTCGCCCGCCGTCGTAGATAGCGCGCGCTGTGCCCTTCACCAGATCCGAAATAACCTGCGCCCAAACCACATCTCCGTCGCCCTTGACGACAGCATGGGCTCGGCCCAGTTCGAGAGCCTCTTCCGGGTACAGAGTCGCGTGAATCCCGCCATAGACGACGTATGCTCCACGCTCCCGCGCCACGCGTCCAAGCGCCATGCCGCGAAGAGCGTTGCCGGTGTGAATGCCAATGCCGACGATGTCTCCCCGCTCGATACGATCCGGCTGCATCGGCTCCAGAGTCTCATCCGTAATGACGGGGTCTCCGTACTGAAGGGGCGTGGCGGCGGCCAGGACATACAACCAGCGCGGTGTAATTACTCCGATACCAAAAGATGAATCGCTAGGATTGACGAGATGTATACGCATTTATGAAAGGATTTCCCCGAGTCCGAATACCCACAACGTCTTAGCTGTTTAAGAGTCTCTAGGTTAAAGTCTTAGCCGCTTAAGAGTCACTGTCAAGTGCGATCTCAAGCACACTTATCGAGCGGGCCCCTGAGCCGGGCGTGTCCGGAATGGATATTGCTGAAAGCGCAGATCCCTCCACTCCGCTGCGCTTCGGTCGGGATGACAAATCATCTCGACTGCGCTCAGCATGACAATCCACACCACAGCTAGAGCATTTTTACTTCTACTGTGCACTGGAAGATATAGCTAAGTGCGGCTTCTTAAGGAAAAGCCGCGAAGGGATCGGCGACCTTGTAGAGACCAGAAGTGAAAATGCGCTAGTCGTAGTATTCGAGACCGAGGTGGGTGATGAGCGTTTCGTCCATGATGTGCCGCAACGTGTTCTTGAGCTTCATCGACTGAATAAAGAGGTCGTGCTCCGGGTAGAGGCCTTCGGCGGTCATCGGCGATTTGAAGTAGAAGCTGAGCCACTCCTGAATGCCCAGCCCTCTGAGCTCGGGCGTGCGCGACGCCAGATCCATAAACAGGACAAGATCGAGCGCGATGGGCGCGGCCAGGATCGAATCGCGGCACAGGAAATCGACTTTGATCTGCATCGGATAGCCCAGCCATCCAAAGATGTCGATATTGTCCCAACCCTCTTTATTATCACCACGCGGCGGATAATAGTTAATGCGAACCTTGTGGTAGATGTCTTTATAGAGGTCAGGATAAAGATCGGGCTGCAGAATAAAGTCCAGCACTCCCAGCTTCGACTCCTCCTTCGTCTTAAAAGACTCGGGATCGTCCAGCACTTCGCCGTCGCGGTTGCCCAGAATGTTGGTGGAGTACCAACCGCTCACACCCAGCATGCGCGCCTTGAAGGCCGGAGCAAGCACCGTCTTTAATAGAGTCTGGCCGGTCTTGAAGTCTTTGCCGCAGATCGGAGCGTTGTTCCGTTTGGAGAGCTCCTGCATCACCGGCAGATCGACAGTGAGGTTGGGAGCGCCGTTCGCAAAGGCAACTCCTTCCTGAAGAGCGGCATAGGCATAAATCATCGAGGGCGAGATATTCTCGTCATTTTCTTCGAGACCTTTTTCGAAGGCTGCGATCGTCTGATGCACGGCAGCCGGGGTAAGGAAGATCTCTGTCGATCCGCACCAGATCACTACCTGGCGATCGGTGATTTTCTTATAGGCTTGGATGTCGGCGCGAAGCTGCTCCGCCAAATCGCGCTTGTTCTTTCCCTTCTTCACGTTGACGCCGCACAGCCGCTTGACATAGTGCTGATCGAAGACCGCGGGCATGGGCCGGATGCCTTCGAGGAAGGCCCGAATTTGCCCCAACTGCTCGTTCTCGAGCACCCGCGCCGTGCGCGCCGCCTGGAACATGTCGTCTTCGAAAATATCCCAGCCGGTAAAACAAAGATCGTCGAGCTGTGCCAGGGGAACGAACTCTTTCACAAGGGGGGTACGGGCATCGGTGCGCTTGCCCAGTCGAATGGTGCCCATCTGAGTCAGCGAGCCAATCGGCTTTGCAATGCCTTTACGCACCGCTTCTACGCCGGCGACGAAGGTGGTTGCAACCGCCCCCATTCCGACAATCATGATTCCTAACTTTCCTGTGGCGGGCTTAATCTGCGAACCGTCAGCGGGTGCTTGGCCGCTGCTCTTAGGTGTTGACATTCTTACCGATCCGTCCTCTCGTGTCGGAGGTTTTAACAGGATGCGGCGCATTTTTCCGCAGCCCGTTTACTCCAAACACCCTAGTCTCCCCTTTCGTATCGGCTTTGGCAATTCCGTGAACGCTCAAAGGGGAGAAAGCACGGCTTAATGGCGCCTCGCCGCGCTTAGCGGGAAAAGCTCTAGAGTCCTGACTTACCAACGCCGATGCCAACCTCGGAGTTCGCCCGCTGCTTCCAGTGCGACCAGAGAAACCAGACGATCCCGATCAAGAGCAGCAGCTCGACGGCCGTATGGAAACGATGGAATGCCTCCTTGAAGCGCGGATTGGTATCCCAGGACTGGCCCAGCCGCATGCCGGCGTATGCCAGCGCAAGGCACCACGGCCAGGAGCCGAGGAAGGTGTAGATGTGAAAGCGCAAAAGCGGCATTTTGGCGATGCCGGCCGGCAGCGCGATAAAGGTGCGGACTACGGGAAGCAAGCGCGCCGCAAAGACGGTGATCGACCCGTATTTCAGAAAGAAGCGCGTTGTCCGGTCCAAGTCGTGTCTGCTCAACAGCACATACCTGCCAAAGCGCTCGATCAGAGGCCGTCCGCCATAGGCTCCCACCCAGTAGGCCGCCGCGGAGCCCAGATTGCACCCCAAAGCGCCCGCCGTCGCTACCCAGACCAGTTGAAACCGGCCGGCGTGGACCAGGTATCCGGAAAATGTCATGATGATCTCGGACGGCAGCGGAATGCACGCAGATTCGATGGCCATTAGCAACGTAATGCCCAGGTACCCTGAGGCCGAAATGGTGGCAACGATGAAGTGCGCGAGGAGGGCCAGGATCTTCTCAGTCATTCCGAGGCAGTATAGACCAAGCGCGCGCACTGCCGGATAAACCACGGTCTCGCCAAGGCATGCCGCCGCCTCTCACGCCGGCCCAAACTTGTCTCACAATTGTCACCATATTGTCACTTTGTCGCGCATCCATTTATCTGGGCTTGTATTTGAAGGAGAATCATCCTGGGCCCGCATTTCTCACCAGCTATCTGCTGCGGAGGGTGAAAAGGAGGCTAGGACGTGGCAACAGTGGAAACGAAGCCCACGATGAAGACGATTCTGGTGATTGAGGACGATCTCCGCATCCAGAAGGCGCTTCACCGGCTGTTCACCGCCGAGGGCTATGGGATCGCAAAGGCGCAGGACGGTTCGGCGGGGCTCGAAAGCTTTCGCGCAATTGCGCCTGACGCGATCATCCTCGACCTGATGCTGCCGGGGCTCTCGGGCCGGGATCTCTGCCGGGACTTCAAATCCGACTCCCCGAATACGCCGGTAATTGTCCTCAGCGCGGTGACAGAGGTGGCGGATAAGGTGCTTCTCCTCGAGCTTGGGGCAGATGACTATGTGACCAAGCCATTCAGCCCCCGTGAGCTGCTGGCCAGGGTACAAGCTGCGATGCGCCGTTCCGACCGGGCGCGCCGGCCCAATACCGTCTCCTTCGGCGACGTGACCGTCGATTTTCTCAAAATGGAGGTCCAGCGACCGGGCGCCCCGATCACGCTGACCGCCCATGAGTTTAAGCTGCTGAAATTTTTTCTCGACAATGCAGACCGGGTTCTGAGCCGCGAAGAGCTGCTGACCGATGTATGGGGCTATAACTTCTATCCGTCAACCCGCACGGTGGACAATCAGATTCTTAAGTTGCGCCAAAAGCTGGAGATCGACCCCGCAAATCCGAAGCACTTTCGCACCCTTCATGGAACCGGCTACAAATTTGTGTTTTGAGTAGAAAGGACCAAGGGGTGCCGGCGATGCGGATGCGGACCAAGCTACTTCTGGCACTTCTTTCCGTGTCCTTCGGTCTCACCGCGGCCATCCTGTTCGTCATTCGGACGAATCTCGAACATCAAATTCGGGAGCGAATCCTCGACGATCTCAACAATTCAGTCAATACCTTTCATAATCTCGAGACACAGCGCAGACAGATGCTTCTGCATGACACCGCCTTGTTGGCGGACTTGCCCAGTCTGAAGGCGCTCATGACCTCAGCGGACCGCAGCACGATCCGAGATGGAGGCTCTGAGTTCCGGAGGGTGGGCGGCAGTGACCTTCTTGCGCTCGCCGGTCCCGATGGAGAAGCCATCGCCATCTACAACGAGGGTGCTCCGCTGAACGAGGAGGCCGCGGCGAAGGCACTGCGGCGCGCGACGGGGCGCACGCCAGATCCGCAGTATGTTGGCATAAATGGGCGACTCTATGAGGTGTCGATCCAACCGCTCTATTTCGGCCCTGTTGCCAGTGGAACGCGTTTGGGGTTCGTGATCAGCGGATATGAAATCAATCGCCAGGTATCCCAGGAGGTCAGCCAGGCCGCGGCCGCAGAGGTGGTTTTTTGCATGGATGGCCAGATTGTCGCGAGCACGCTCGACCCGGCTCACAGAGCCAATCTCCTCGAGGCGCTGCCAACTCTGGCCCGCACATCGGTGGACGGCCGGGACATTTGGCTGGGCCGAGAACATTTTCTCATCGCTTCGGTCCCCCTCTCTGAAGACGATTCTCCACAAGTACAGCTCCTGGTGCTGAAGTCCTATGACGCGGCCAGCCTGTTTCTGCGCAGGCTGAACCGCTTGATTATCGGGCTTGGGGTGTTCGTTCTGGTCACGGGCGGCCTGTTGGCGCTTTATCTTGCCAGAAGCATCACACGGCCATTGGAGTCCCTCGCCTCGGGGGCGATCGCCTTGGGCGCCGGCGATTTCGATCAGGAGACGCCCCACAAAGGAGCGAAAGAGATCCTCGATCTGAGCCTTGCGTTCGATCGGATGCGGCTGCAGTTGCGGCAGACCCAGCAAGAGCTTCTGGAGGCGGAACGCCTGGCAACGATCGGGCGGATGGCGAGCTCCATCTCACACGATCTGCGTCATCATCTCTCCGCCGTCTATGCCAACGCGGAATTTCTTGGCTATTCGTCTCCCATGAACAAGGAGCGGATCGAGCTGTTGGGAGAAATCCGGCTGGCCGTACAGGAAATGACGGAGCTGATCGAGTCATTGCTGATGTTCAGCCGTACGGGCACGATTCTGCACCTCAGTTCGGAATCCTTGCCTCAGGTGATCGAACGCGCGATCGCCCTAGTAAAGTCCCATCCCGATGCGGCAGGGGTAGAAATCCACCTCAATGCATCTCGCATACCGGACATATGGTTCGACCCACGGAAGGTGCAGCGCGCAATATACAACCTCATCCTGAACGCGTGCCAGGCCGCCGCACGCGCTCGGCGCGGGCCGCGGGTTTCGATATCGCTGGCCGAAGAAGGGACATGGGTGCGGCTTCACATTCAGGACAACGGCCCCGGAGTGGCCGATTCGATCCGCTTGACGCTTTTTGAGCCATTCGTCTGCGAAGGCAAACAGAATGGCGTCGGACTGGGGCTCACGCTGGCCCAGCGCATCGCTCAAGAGCACTCTGGCAGCGTCACCCTCGAGGAATCGGGGCCGGATGGAACTGTCTTTGTTCTTTCGATCGCGAAGAACCTGCATCCCTCATCGATCACGGTTCAGCCAGATGCATCCGCGACCATCCAGACATCGGCAGAATGGCTCGACGGGCCAGTCCAAGCTCGCAGCCGGAAGGGAATCTCATGAAACTCCAGTGGTCGACCACGCTTCGCTCGCCGATGGCCATCCTGATCGCCGCCCTTTTCGCAGCCTCATGCGCGGCCCAGGAACCGGCATCCGCTCGGGCAAACCAGGAAGACGCGCGCTACGCCGAACTCTCCGCCAAACTCGATCAGGCACTCGCGGTACTGGGAGACACGCAGCGCGAACTCGCCGAGTCTCGGCAGAAAATGCACGACCTCGAAATGCGCATGCAGGCGATCGATGCGCGGTCGACCACGAGCGATGCGCCTGTTTCTTCAGGGCAAGACAACCGCGAGGCGGCCAACTTAGAAGCTGCCGTTCAACAATTGCAAGAGAACACCCAGATTCTTCAAGCGGAAGTAAAACAGCATGACCAGATCAAAGTAGAGAGCTCTTCAAAGTATCCAATCAAGATATCGGGAATGCTGCTCTCGAGCACTAATTTGATCGACGGAGCCGTGGACAACGTGGACTTACCGGTCGTCGCGCTCCCTCGCACTGACTCAGTAGCCCACGGCAGCCTGGCGACCACATGGAGGCAGACGTTATTGGGCTTGGATGCTCAAGGACCAAGCGTTTGGGGAGCACACTCAGGAGCGGACGTGCGCGCGGATTTCTTTGGCGGACAACCTACGGGCGGCTATGAAACCAATGCAGGAACGTTGCGCCTGCGTACAGCCCAAGTACATGTCGATTGGCCAAATACCTCTCTGATCGCCAGCCTCGCTTCGCCGCTCATTTCGCCGCTAGAGCCAACATCGTTTATGACCGTAGGCGAACCGTCGATGGCCTGGTCGGGGAATCTGTGGACCTGGTCTCCGCAAATTGAATTCAAGCACTCAATTTCAGTTTCGCAGGCGGGAACCATGGGTTTTGAGGCTGGCTTGATCGACCCGGCGGCGACAGCGTCATATTTCAACTCGGCCCTGCGACAAGCCAACCCCGCTGAAGCCAGTAAGCAGCCAAGCTACGAGGCCAGATTCTCCTATGCACTTGGCTCCGGCGACTATCCACTGATCGTCGGCGTAAGCGGATACTACGGACGCCAAACCTATCCATACCAACAACACATCGATCCGTGGGCCGGAACCGCGGACTGGAAGCTGCCATTGAATAAGCGTATTGAGCTTTCAGGCGAACTCTATCGAGGGCGGGCGCTCGGCGACCTTGGCGGAGGCGCCTTCAAAGACTATGTGCCGTATGGCACCGGCGACGAGATTCGTGGCTTGGATGCAGAAGGGGGATGGACACAATTGAAAGTGCGATTCTCACCCCTTATTGAAACGAACGCCGCCATTGGGCAAGATAGCGCATTTTCCGGAGAGGTCCGCGATGAAGCGCCCGTGGCC
This sequence comes from uncultured Acidobacteriaceae bacterium, assembly GCA_963746665.1. GTDB lineage: Bacteria > Acidobacteriota > Terriglobia > Terriglobales > Acidobacteriaceae > PALSA-350. Next base: position 154,123 of record CAVVBW010000008.1, read on the forward strand.
ACCGCGGTAACTTATTCCAGCCTGGTGTCCAACCGTACGATCATGGGTAACATTATCTTTCGTCCGCGGACTTATCTTCTGTTCTCGCTCGAGTACCGTGCAATTGCAAGCCGGCAGGTGACGCCCCCAACGGATACCGCCCACACCCTAGGACTCGCGATTGGATATCTTTACTGATGAAACGTCTAAGATCAAAGCTGCCGCTTTCCTCTATCCTGCTTTGCCTTCTCTTGGCTGAACAGCCCATGCTCGCTCAAGGCGCCGATGTTACGGCCCGCATGCAGATAGAGCACGACGGCAAACGGCCGAATAAGGGGGTGACTAACACTTCCTATGCCGTTCTCTGGCTCACCTCTCTATCGGCGAATGGTCCCCAGCAGCCGACCGCGCAACCGCTCGGGCATTATCGCCTGGTGCAGCACGATAAGGAGTTCAATCCTCATCTGCTTGTAGTTCCCGTCGGCAGCAACGTGGATTTTCCAAACCACGATCCCTTCTATCACAACGTTTTCTCGCTATTCAACGGAAAGAGATTCGATCTTGGGTTGTACGAATCGGGGAGCGACCGGAGCGTTCGCTTCGACCATGAAGGGATCTCCTATATCTTCTGCAATATTCATCCGCAGATGGGGGCGGTGGTGATTGCGCTGCGTACGCCCTATTTTGCGGTCGTTTCCCCAGACGGCAATGTGACGATCCGCGACGTGCCTTCCGGCACATACGACCTGAGAGTATGGGCGGAAGGGGCCGACCCGAAGGAATTGGATGGACTTGGCCGCCGGGTCGAGGTCGCAGCGGGACAACAAGATCTGGGATCGCTACTTATCCACGCCGGCGCGCAGGGAACAAAACATAAGAACAAGTTTGGCGAAGACTATCCGCCTGACGCAGCGCCGCCATACTAGAGGCTGCTGTTCGTGGCTGTAGGGATTACTGCCTGGAGGAGCGCCTGGCGAAGGTGGAATCGAGCATCGCCACTCTCCTTCGAAAAGGTCAACGATCTCCGACGGCGACAGGTTTCCCATACTCGTCGCCTGAATAGGCTTTTGGATCCCCCAGGCTTCCAGCAGGCGGCAGATGACGCAGATAGACCACGATGTGCCAAATGTCGTCGTCGTCCAATATCCCTTTGGACGCAGGCATTCCCGAAGGTTCGATCCCGTTCTCGATGATCCATTTCAGTTGGCCATCCGTGTAGTGCTGGACATCCGGACTGGTAAGAGGCGGAACGGGCGGTGACATATTTGCAGAAAAAGGAACGCCAGTATTTTGTCCATCACGGCCATGACAGACCACGCAGTAATATCCGAAGGTGATCTTTCCGGCCTCGATATTGGCGCTGGTGGCGCTCACCGGATTCTTTGCATAACTACCGCCGATGGTGACGTTGTGTTTTCCCCAATCGATAACTCTGGTTTCAAGCGCTCCTGGCGGACTTACCTTGCAGCCAGCGAGGCCGAGAGATGCGATGACCGCCCAAAGAAGGAGCTGTGCACGCGCCAACATGACGGTCAGTTCCCCTTCACGTGCACGATAAAGGTCATCGAGCCATGGCCGGCTCCACAAAAATGTCCGCACTTCCCTTGAAAGTCGCCAACTTTATCCGCGACGATCGTGACCTCAGCGGGATGCCCCTTTTTTACCTCCTGGGCCACATGCAGATCGGGGATTACGAGTTCATGGGTAACATCGTCGGAAGTCAGGACGAGCTTGACCGTCTCCCCTTGTTGGAGCGTGATTTCAGAGGGGGTAAAGGAGAAGCGCTTCGCGTGCACTTCGATCGTGCGCGGCGTGTCTTGAGCGTGAGTTCCAAGGAGTGCGGCCGAGAGGATGGATCCGAACAATCCAAGCAAAATGAGTGCAAATGTCCGATGTAGTCTCATCCAGCGAGTATAGGAAGACTGGGCAGCTCGCTTGTCATCGGAGTGTCTTGGATTTGTCATCATTCGATCTTCATTCGATCTTCGAAATCCGGATCCAAATCCGGGCCTTTGCTAACATGGGGAACCAGAAGACAAAATATTGCGCGGGACGGGATAAAGGACAATGGCGGAACTCCGAACGGCGGCCAAGAAGGCCATCAAGAAGCTTCCCACGAAGGCTATCAAGGCCAAGCCGGACGCGAAGCCGGACGCCGGGCGCGCCGCTCAAAAATCCGCCCAACCGCGCTACAACCCTTTGGCTCCGGCCCGGATCGCGGCCATTCTAGAGACGCTTGCGCGCACTTATCCCAATGCGGAGTGCGCTCTCGTCCACCGAAACGCCTGGGAGCTTCTGGTGGCGACTATTCTCTCGGCACAATGCACCGACGCCAGGGTCAATGCGGTCACCCCGCAGCTCTTCAAAAGATTTCCTACTCCAGCCGACTTCGCGCGAGCACCACTGATCGAAATCGAAGAAGAGATCCGGTCGACCGGCTTCTATCACAACAAGGCCAAATCTCTCTCCGGCGCGGCGAAGCGGATTATCAGCGAATTTGGCGGCAAAGTGCCACAGGAGATGGACGATCTTCTGAGCTTGCCTGGGGTGGCGCGCAAAACGGCCAATGTCGTTATGGGCGTGGCTTTCCACCGCGCCGAAGGGGTGGTTGTCGACACGCATGTTCTGCGGCTCTCGCGGCGCTTGGAGTTGACCAAGGCAACCGCTCCGCAACCGGTCGAACAAGACTTGATGAAGATCATTCCACAATCGCGGTGGATCGCTTTCTCCCACGAAATGATTCACCACGGCCGCCGCGTCTGCATCGCACGCAAGCCGCGCTGCGTCGACTGCACCTTGGAAAAGCTATGCCACTCGAGCGACAAGACCTGGGGAACGTAGAGCCTGTTATGTCCTTATAGGACAGCAGCAAAGGATGGCAGGGCGTGGCTCTTTCCGGTTCGATCTCCGTGCTGTTGCAATTCGACGTATGCGAGGAGATTGGCCTGAACGATCTGCGCAATCTCTTGCAGACCGAGACTCTCCGCTTGCCGAAATTGAAATATCCCGCGCCCGGATACATTCGCTACCAGAGGCCGCCGGTGGTCGAACCGCTCGAGCCGCTGGTGCTCGATTCGGGAGAGTCGCTCGAAGGCCAGATCAAGTATTACGACTATGGCGTGGTGAGCGTCGTGCTCGAGCTGCCGTTTTGCGGAGAATGGGACGATCTCATTCATCTCGCCAGCCGCTGGGTGTGGGATGTGGATTTTGCCGCCCGCGTGGAGGAGATCGTGCGCCGCAAGCTCCTCCCGATCACGCGGTTTCTAGTCAAGCCATATCGCGATTGGCTCAGTGAGGATTACTTCATCTTCCATCTGCGCGAGATCGAAGACGCTCCTCCGGCGGAAGAGCTGATCAGGCAATATGGCGCAAAGATCGCACAGCTGGTGCGCGGCGATACGGCCACGCTCGCGCGCGCGGAGCTAAACGAGGTCTTACAGTCCAGCATCTCTTACTACACGAACGATCTCGCGGTAATCGGCTGGAACGCCACCTTTCTCTACGATTCCGTTTCCGGCGCGGCGACCACGATTCAGCTGCTGGAGTACGCCAATTCGCAACTGCTCGAATTCCGCCACTATGACGATTTTCTTACCCGGGAGCTGGACCGGGTGTATTCGCTGCTCGACAGCGGCACCGGCGTCTGGGCCCGTTGGAAGCTGGCCAGGTCGGCTACACAGCTACAGACTACGTTGCTCGACGTGACCGAACTCACCGAGCGCGCCGACAACGCCATCAAGTTCCTGAGCGACATGTTTGCCGCGCGGCTTTATAAGCTCGCGGCCTCGAGAATTGGCGTCCCCGACTACAAAGACCTGGTCACGCAGAAAGTACAAACGGCGGAGGACCTCTATCGTTTCATGGTGGATCAGTTCAACCATGGCCGGGCTTTTGTGCTCGAGTCCGCAGTGCTGGTTATTCTGTTGATCGAGCTAGTGTTTCTCTTCCGCGGGAAGGGCTTTTGACTGCTGAGCCTAGAGCAGATGACTATGCAATTAGGCTTTCCTTTAAGTCGAGCTCTCGCTCGAGATCGCGGTGTACATTGTCTCCGATTCTTCCATTTGACCGCAGGAGGTTGAGTTCCTCGCGTTGCCTCGTGATCGTCTCGAGCAACAGATGATTCGTCGTCAGGCCGTGCGAGGTCTTCTCCGGATCGCTCCCGTCGGGCCCGCACTGGTCGACGTTTTCGAGCCGATGTTGATACTGGTGCAGCAGATCTTCATAAAGGTGCATCTCATGTTCTCCTTTTGCCGACTTCCTGCGTTCGCTCAGGAAGTCAATACCCGCCTGCAATATCAGGTACCTGGCCTCTCCTTCTTCGCAGAGTTGTGCGTTGCCTGCAGATAATCCAAGCACGCGTATCAGCCATGGCAAGGAAAGACCCTGCGCAACAAGTGTCACCAGGATCAGAGAAAAGGTGAGAAAGATGATCAAGCTTCGCTGAGGGAACGGACTTCCATCGTTGAGAGTGAGAGGCAGTGAGTTTGCCGCGGCCAGGGCGAGGACCCCACGCATCCCGGTCCACCCCATGACAAAAGCCTGATTCGATTTCGGCCTTTCGTATATCTGCTTCAGAACACGAGTTCGCACCCACCATGTTGCCCTCGTTGCCGGATACATCCAAGCCAAGCGTAGCAGTACCAGAGTGGCGGAAAACACCAGCCCATATTTGAGCAGGCTCAGGTTGCCGTGTCCATGAATGCCGTCCAGCACATACGGAAGCTGCAAACCGATCAGCACAAACACAAGCCCGTTCAATAAGAACTCCAGCGCGTCCCAGACAGCCTGCGCTTGCAGTCGTACTCCGGCTGAAAAGAAGGTCGAACTGCGGCGGCTTATAAACAAACCGCATACCACGACGGCGATCACGCCGGAACCTTTCACCGCTTCACTCATGAGGTATGCAGCGTATGGCACTATCAGCGATAGGGCGATCTCCACCGGTCCGTCGTCCACCCAGCGCTCCAGCCAGGTTACGACCAATCCGATGGTCAGACCGACGAGTGCCCCTCCGATCGTCAGCCATGCGAATACGGCTACGCCACGGCCTAGGGTAGGGATTGTCCTCTGGACGACCATCTGAACTCCAAATTGCAAAGCCAGCAGCCCGGTCGCGTCGTTTAACAGGCTCTCGCCTTCCAACAAATCCACAATACGTTGCGGCATGCCTACTTTCCGTGCGATCGAGCTTGCCGCGACCGCGTCTGTCGGCGAAACCACCGCTCCCAGAAGAAATCCGAGTTGCCAGGTAAATCCCGGCAGCCACCACTTAGCCGCAAATGCGACACCAAAGGCGGTGAAGAACACTAGCAATACGGCGAGGCTCGATATCGACACCAAGTTGTATTTGAACTCACGCCACGATGTCCGCCAGGCGGCCACATAAACAAGCGGTGGCAGAATCACCAGGAAAACTAACGAGGGGGGCAGCGGAACGTGCGGGATGTGGGGGAGCAGCGAACACAGCAATCCGAAGACCACCAGAACAATGGGGTAGGACACCGCAAACCGGCGCGCCAGACCTGCTACGACGGTCACGGCGCACAGTAATCCGATCAGCAGCACCACAATGTAGTTCACATGATCCATCCGGCCGAGGGGGCTCTCCTTCACGTCAATAGTGTCATTAGGCTGATGCTATAAACAATGATCGTTTATGAGCAATGATCGCCCGCCCGATCGGACAGACTTATGATGTAGCGCACACGGGCAAAATTAAGTTTGACATTCTGGTGAATAACACCGGCATCGGCGAGGGAGGGCCCATTTCCGAAATTCCCGTTGAGTCGGTGGGGAAGAATTTCGAAACAAATGTCTTCGCGGCTCTGGATATTCCACAGCGCGTGGTGAGGAGTTGGGTAGCCACGGGTAGCTGGTGTTCCTCTTCCGCGGGAAGGTCTTTTGCCCCCCCGACTAGAGCCGGGAGTGCATTCGCTCCTCACGCCAGACCCGGACAGATCTGGCAGATCTATAGGATCTGGCGGAAGATAAAGATTCCCATCGCCGCGGCGAAGCAGAGGGTTAGAAAGAGCAGCGATACGATGAAAACGGTGGCCATGCGCTCGTGCTCGGGACGGGGCCGGGTGATACCGAAGGTCATGATAAAAGCGTCGGCCACTAGATTGAAAGGATTTCTCATGGGATACCCTCCTCTTCTTGTGTATCCCGACAATCTTCGGACGATCGCCATTTCTTGCTGAAAGCGGTCCGCAATTGCTAAAAAGAAGAGAGGCTTTCGATCAGCGCCAGTCGTCGTCTGAGCGAGCGTCGCTGCCGAGCCGGTGTTTTCCTCCTACTTGTGCTGATGGGATACTCACCTAACGGAGAGATGCGAGGGGACGGATGAACCGAATCTCAGTGATCCGAAACGAGAAGGTCGTTCCACTCCTTCCGGGCGCCCCGACGAGAAATAACGTCTTCTCTCCCTGGCACGGTCTGATTGTCGAGAAGCACAGCGTCGGTGCGATCGAGATCCCAGAGCACGAGCATTCCACCTTTTGCCTGCACATGCAGACGAGCGGCCCGACCGAGATGGAGTGGTGTTGCGACGGGAAACAAGAACGGCAAGAGACCGATCGGGGCTCCCTCATTCTCCTGACGCCTGGAACCAAGGATAGGCTGCGCTGGAATCGATCCTCTCGACGTGTCGTGGTATCGCTCGATGAGTCTTTTCTTCTCCGAGCGGGAGAGGAACTGGGGCGGAAGCAAGCGTCGGAATTCCGAAACCGATGGGCTTTTGAAGACAAACAGCTGCATCTTTTGCTTTCCGAGATGGAACGCGAGACGGAGGCAAACTGGCCGATGGGCGCTCTTTACGGGGATCTGCTGGCCATGTCTCTCTCGATCGCTCTTCTCAAGAAGTATGGAAGAAATGCGTCCGGTCCTGCCGGTCTTGCCGGTCCTGAGCCTGCCAAGGGGGGCATGCCCAGAGCGCGTCTCAAGCGCATCCTGGAGCATATCGCGGAAAACAGTCATCTCGATCTGCGGCTGGACGACCTGGCCCAGGTGGCCGGAATGAGCCGATTTCATTTTGCGAGGCTCTTTCGCAGCGACATGGGAATCTCGCCGCACCAGTACTTGATCGGTCAGCGGCTACAAAAGGCAAAAGCGCTCCTACGGCTCGATGCAGGTACGGTCGGCGAGGTCGCCATCGAAACCGGTTTTGCCAATGGGACCAGCTTTGCCCGAGCCTTCAGGCGCCGCGTCGGGGTCAGTCCCCAAGAATGGAAGCGTCAGATCTAAGTCGCACCACACGGCGTTATCACACGCAAGCCACACGAAAACCGTAATCGGCATATTGGAATTGCGGCGGAATGCTCGAACGCGCGGAGGATCGCGAGATCTTGATCTGATGCCGCCAGGAGCCTCCTCGCGAGGCCTTGCGAGTGCCTTCTTCGGGCCCCTGCGGATTTCGTTCCGGCGAGATCCGATAGTAATCTGCCGCGAACCAGTCGGTGCACCACTCGTGGACGTTCTCGCACATCTCAAAAAGGCCGTAGGCATTGGGCGTCGACTTCCCTACCCTTTCGGGACCAGCTTGCCAACGATCCTGATAACCGGGGCGTGATGCCGGAAGCTCATTGCCCCAAGGAAACAACAATCCTTCGGCGCCGCCGCGCGCCGCCCGTTCCCACTCCGCTTCGGTTGGCAACCGATAGGACGAACCGCTCTCAGCGGAAAGCCAGGCGCAATAGGCAGTGGCCTCGAACCAGGAAACCGCCGTCACCGGCTGCCGCGGATCCTTGAAGTTTGGGTCGCCCCAGTTGGGAGGCGCCGCGCTCCCTGTGGCTTCAAGAAACCGCGCATACTCCTCCACGGAGACCTGCGTGGCTGCCAAACGAAATCCATCGATCCAGACGCGGTGAACGGGGTGCTCGACATCCTGGCCGGCCTCTGAGCCCATGGAAAACCAGCCGGCCGGGATTGGCATGAGTAGCGGCTCCATCATCATCACCATGCTAACCCGTCACAGGCATCATTCGATCCGGATTACTGGCGAGAAGCCGACTTATGCGTACCGATCTCTCTGAAATGGTCCTTCCACTCCACACACGAAGTCACATCACTTTGGTGGTGACATGATCTGCTCGTAGACGCGCTCGAGGGGTTCTGGAGAGACGCCGATCTTTCCTCGATACGGATTGTCCATGACTGCGATCAAGAAGATCAGCAGAGCCAACAGGCCTGAAAACAATATCGTCATCCAGATGTGCATGATGAAACTTTCTGGGTGAAGGAACCAGGTGTTCGCAATGCAAATCGCGGCTCCGATGATCATCAAGGCCCACAGAGGTCCGGGCATTTCAGCTTGGATGCTGTTGAGCCTGGCTCTTCGGCTTGCCGTCAGGTCATTGAAGGATCTATAGGCTTCTGCGGCGACGATGTTCTGTCTCTGGTCTTGAGGTTCGAAAGCCATGAAATGCTCCTGAAAGTCGTTAAGCACCGGGCTGGCGTTATTGGGAACGATCCCGCGCCGTTGCATCGGCCATCCCACATCGATGACTTCGCGAGCATACCTGCGCAGGTCGTTCTGCAAGATGGTGCGCGCGGGTTCGGGGTACGCACCGATGTCACGGTTGAGAGCGCCGAGGGCAGTGGCCTCGTGGTCGATCTTTCCCTGCACATCAGCGAAGGTTGCCCAGGCTCCGATCGCTAGCAGGCCTGCACAAACCGCATACAAGACAGTAACGCCAGCGAGGAAGAAACCCACGATGTGGTTGTAGGCATGGTGCCCAGTGTCAATGCGTTGCACCCAGCCGCGAAGGAGAAAGAGGCCAGCCAAACCGAAGGCCACGAACACAATCACTGTGAGAACGCCAAAGAGCCAGGTAGGAAGATCGTAGATCCAGTAGAAAGACATACGGCACTCTTTGAGAGCGGCGCTCCGCGTAGTCCCATTGAAAAGTCGTATCGTAATTCGCGAGCGGGAATCGGGCGACTGGCAGAGGTGACAGGTGGGCGGTGGTGGGCTCCCACGCCATCTCAGCTGCGGCCCTCAAGAAATGTGCTGTGACAGACTCAATCTTGCACTTCATTTCCTCAATAAGCAATCCAGTTTGTTCTCACGAGTGGACTGTCGCCTATTCGGCAATTACTCGTCAGGCAATAGGTGCAGTGAACTGAGACCAATATTGATTGCTTCGGAGAATACCGGCGTCCCGACATGCGAAATTCAACGAATCTTCATTCTGGCAAGTAGGATTAGTCCTGAAAAACGATAGGACCCTATCAGGGCTGCCCCGCTCGATGAGGCAAGGGTTCGCGGAGATTTTTCTCGGGGCAGTTTTGATAGGGCCGTTTGAAGGAAGCCGTTGGCGCGGTGGATGCGGTAGGGCTATGGGATTTGGATGGGCGGGAAGAGCTTCGGTGGGTGCTGGGCAGGGGTGAAGCGAGCTGCCAGTGGCCTTGCATGTCGCCGACGATAAGGAATGTCGATGTTCATGGGGAGTCTGTGCTGACCCATATTGAAGCCAAGGAAAGCAAATGGGCATGGCTCGCCTTTACGTGTGCGAGCACGGTTACAAGAGACGTTGATCGGGGCGGTGCGAATCATGGTTAGATCAGGAGCTGTCGAGGTCGCACTGCGGCGCGTTATGCATCGTGAGAGATAAACGGAAGTGGAGTTGTGAGCTGGTCATTCGTTCGAGGATGATCATCGGCCCGGAGCACGACGGGCACCTCAGTTGACTAGTTGATGCAAGCTGCGGCGAGGATGAGGGCGTGCCTAGCAGCGCGCGGCAACGCAGGAGCGATGCGGTTCGTCTGCGATTCGCGAAGAGTCCGAAGTGACGAATGCGGACCAAACCCTTCGGCAGAACGTGGATGAGGAAGCGTCGCAGGAACTCGTCTGCAGAGACGATCATGACCTTCTGCTTGCCACCGCAGGCGTAGTCCTTCCAGAGGAAGGAGACGCGTTCCTCCTTGAACGCCAGGAGACGATGGTTGGAGATGGCGACGCGGTGAGTGTAGCGGGCCAGATAGTGGAGAACGTGTTCCGCTCCACCGAAGGGTGGCTTGGCATAGACGACCCACTCCTTGAGAAAGAGCTGGCGTAGGAACAGCCGGAAGCACTCAGGTCTCGCAAGCTCCTGGAGCGAGCCGTGAAAGCGTAGCTTGCCTTGAAGTGAGAGCTGCTTCAAAGCAGCCGTGAACTTGCCGCGGAAGACCCGACTGAGAGCGCGGACGGGCAGGAAAAACCGTGGAGACGCGGCGATCCATCCAGTGCCATCGATCGCTAGACCGCCGGCCGGGACTACGCAGTGGACATGCGGATGATGCTGCAGGTTCTGTCCCCAAGTGTGCAGCACACTGAGCAATCCGATGTCGGCGCCCAGGTGCTTCGGGTCGCGAGCCACTTCAAGCAGCGTCGCGGCACTGGTGCGGAAAAGCAGGTCGTAGAGCAGCCGCTTGTTCTGAAGGACCAGCGCGGATAACTCGTGCGGCAGCGTGAAGACGATATGGAAGTAGGGCACGGGAAGCAGCTCGGCGGAACGCTCGGCCAGCCACTTGGCGCGTGTGTTGCCCTGGCACTTGGGACAGTGCCGGTTGCGGCACGAGTTATAGGAGATAGCCTGATGGCCGCAGCGCAGACACTGATCGCGATGACCTCCGAGAGCCGCAGTGCGGCAACGAACGATAGCATCCATGACCTTGCGGTGCTGCCAGGCCAGATGCGATCCCTGCCGTTCCCAGAAGTTGCTGCCCGATCTGCGAATGATGTCTGCCACCTCGAGGGTGGGCCGGCTCATCGCTTCGCGCGTCTCCTGGAGTGCTTGACTTCGTTGGCCCTCGAAACATCGATGGCCTCAAGCGGACTGGCAACCGCCTGCAGATGCCGCCGCGACAAATGCAAGTAGACCGTGGTATCAGCGAGCTTGGCATGTCCGAGCAACATCTGAATCGTTCGGAGATCCGCACCGGCCTCCAGCAGGTGCGTTGCGAAGCTGTGCCGCAGTGTATGGGGTGAGACTCGTTTGGTGAGACCAGCCCTCTTCGCCGCCGCGGTTACGGCTGTCCAGACGACCTTCTCCGTGATGGGAACATCGGCGCGCCAGTTGTTCTCCATGCCTGGGAACAAATACGTCCGCGGCTTCATCCACAGCCAGTACTCTCGCAAGATCCCCAACAGCTTGGCACTCAAGGGCAAATCGCGGTCGCGACCGCCCTTGCCTTGCTGGATGTGAAGCACCATGCGCTCGCTGTCGATATCGGAGACCTTCAGCCGGCACAGCTCTGCACGACGAACCCCCGTCGCGTAGAGCGTCATGATCATCGCCCGGTGCATGAGACTGCTGGCCGAGTCGATCAGCCTGGTTACTTCTTCCTGGCTCAGAACGGTGGGCAGGCGCTTGTGGCACTTGGGAAACGGAATCTGATCGGGCAGGTAGGATCGCCCAAGCGTCTTAACGAACAGAAACCGTAGCGCTGCGGTCTGTCCTTCAATCGTGCGTGGCGAAAGCTTGCAATCGCGGAACAGATGAACCTGATACTCGCGAATATGGTCTGGTCCAAGTTGATCGGGCGACCGGCGGAAATACCTGGCGAACTCCTCCACCGCATGCATGTAGGAACGAACGGTGTTGGAAGAGTAGTTACGGCGCTGGAGCTCATCCAGCATCCTCTGGCGAAGACGGGTCACAGGAAAACCTCCTTGTGATCCACACCCTAGACCCAGCTAACGCCCGTGCCCTCCTCAACCGCAGCATCCGCCGCGCTAGCGGCTTCGTTCAAACGCCTTTGTCGTGAGCGATCATTCGCTGATGAGAAGCCGACCTATCGATACCGACCAATTCAATTGCCGCGTTGAGGAAAGGGACCGCAGCCAGCGCTCTTGCCGGATAGCGCATGGATTATCCTGGGATAAGGCTCCAAAGGAGAAGAGAATGGCGCAGGACAATGCCACGATCGTCCGCGGCTTTGCGGACGAAGTGATTACAAACGGAAACATCGAAGCGGCCGCGGAATACGTTTGGGAAGACGTTATTGAACAGGTTCCACTGCCTGGGCAGCATCCCGGACTCAGCGGTCTAAAAGACATCATTCGCGCCATGCGTACAGGTTTTCCTGATATCGTCTTCTCCATCCAGGAGCAAATTGCGGAACACGACAAAGTCGCCAGCCCCTTCGAGTGGACCGGCACTCACAAGGGTGAATTTCTCGGCATTCCCGCGACAGGACGGCCTGTGCGTGTCTGGGGAGTTGTCATAGACCGCCTGGAGGATGGCCGCATCAAGGACACCCGCATTATCATGGATACTCTCGGCATGATGGCCCAACTCGGCATCTTGCCTCCTCCAGCCACACCATAAAGCGTAAGTCCTCAGAAATGGATGAGCAGGTTCTCCGAAGAGAGACTGTTTCCCACGAAGAAGACGGCGCAGCACCTCATTGCGGAAGTCCCACGCAGTCAGGCCAGGGTGAAGATGATACTAGCCGACTTATCGGGACTGATCGATTCTTGGTGAGACTCGGGTGAAGTTTCCGATTTTGGAACGAATCGCCCGCTTGATCCAGGGACTTGATGAAAAAAGACTACTTACTTTTTGGGCTGCTCCGTCCCGACGTACTGCATTTTGAGGCTCTGATGGCCGGAGAAGGAAGTTGTGTCGTCGATGCCGACTTTGTAGTCGGTGCAGCCGGCCTTTCCACCGCAGCCGGTGTAGAAGCCCTTCGCTGCCTTGGGAGATTCGAAGTCGAAATCGAATTGCGGGTTGCTGTATAGTTCACCATCGAGTTCGACCTTCATCGCATCGACCCAGGCAGTTCCGGCACCGGTGAAGACCACGCCGAAATTGATGTTGGAGGCGGTCTTGCCGACGGGCAGCTCGAACTCGTAGAGGGTCCATGGCGTGGTACCAGTTGCCCCGCGAACTGTGCCATTATTGTCGTCCGGCGTACCATCGATGATCCGCGCCTGGGAGTTATCGAAAGCCAACACGGGACGATTGGTGCCTTCTCCGGGACCGTCGACGCGCCACCACAGGCCGGCATAGCCATTACGAACATTCTCGGTCTTGATCCAGGCGCTGAAGTGTACCGTCTTGCCCGAGGCGTCCTTCACGGGAAACGTGCCCGTAACGACACCAAACGAGGGACCACTTTGCTTCTGCGGTGTTGCCGCACGAAGCATCTGGTTGAGCACCGGTTCCGTGATGCCAGCCGCGTGCAGCGCCAGAATGCCCTCGGCCGAAACGTCGAACTTCACCGGCGTGTTCTGAATGGCGAGAATGATGGTCGACTCAGGCACACCGGCGCGACATTTCAATGACATCGGCGTTCGTTAGCGGCTGCTTGCCGGTTTGCGCGAAGGCTGCGAACGCAAGGAATAGAAACGGCAGAAGCGGCATGGCGCGTTTCATGACCGGCATCGTAGTCCAATTATGGGTAATCGGCAATCACGGAGTCTCGCGAAACGATGGCAATGCGACTCCTGCTCACCCGTCACGGGCCGATGGTGATCGGCACTTGAACGGTTTCCGTAGCAAACGCAGACAAGCCGAACCCTGGTTGGTTAGGGGGCGAGATTTCGTTCTGGCATGTGAAGGTCAGCACACTCGATCCCGGGGTTGCATTTGCAGCGGCGGAGAGTGTGTACGTCGTTGTGTAGTTATCGCCAGGTGGTATGGGAAAAGACGACGAATAGACGGTGGCGCTAACGCCGCTCGGCAAGCCGGAATACGAAAACAGGTCCTCGTAGCCGCTCAGCGATGTCGCCGTCACAGTAACGTTCTGCGAAGTGCCCGGCGCGATAGTGAGACTGGCGGGAGATGCGGAACAGGGAAAAGTGGGCGGTGTCACGACCAACGAAAGCTGGTACGTATAAGTGATCGGGTAGGTAGGCGCGCCCTCGGGTTGAACACCACCCGGCGTGTAAGTTGCCGTAAGCGTGAGCGGATAAGTACCCGCGGCGACCCCGTTGTAGTCGATTACATACACGTAAGGCGTGCAATCGCTGCTGGGATTGCTTTGTGAGGGCTGGTTTCCGCATGTCACATACAGGGTTAACGGAGAGGGATTCGAGGAGTAATAGAGGTCATTGGAATTGCTCCCCTGTGCTACAAGCAGGCCGGCAGGCAAGCCACTCAGAACCTCGGTAATGGTCCCAACGAAGCCGCCGATGCTGTTCGCTTCAAACTCCCCGGATGTAGTTTCGCCCAGCGTGATGCTGGTGGGCACGGCGATCGAGAAGTTCGGGCCCGGAGGGGTTACATTCACGGGAACAATCAGATTCTGCGAGAGCGTTCCCGCGGTTGCCTCGACGACGATCGAACCCGAACCGGAAGTAGCAGCAGCAGTAACCGAAATTACCTGAGGCGTTCCCGGCGTCAACGTGAAGGTCGATGGACTCGCCGTCACATCGCCTGAGGCAGTCAGTGTCACACTGACGTTACCGGTAAAGCCGTTGATCGCATTGGCCTCCAACATAAATGTCTGCGTGGTTCCCTCCATCATGTCGAAGGTGGTGGGAGTCGCGGTAAGCGTGAAGTTCGGAATACTGACGACGTTCAGCGTGAACTGCGAGGTCTGCGTCTGGCCGCCGTTCGCTGTGGTCGTCACCGTCACCGGCGTCGAACCAACCGCCGTGGTAGAAGCAGCGGTGAGCGGTTCGGAAAAGAGGATCGGAAGGATCGCGCCGAAATTGGTTGTTGCCGTGGTCGTCACGCCGAAGGGCAGTCCTGTCACAGTGATCGTTCCCCCGGCGACGGGGTTGATGACTTGCGGCGTGGTGGCGAGAGCGATATAGAGATCTTCGGTCGACCCTTGCGGAAGAGTGAGGGTCGATGGAATCAGCAACTGGGTAAGCTCGGGCGCCGCGACGACGGAATAAGGGACATCGATCTCCCGTGTCATCGATCCGCTCGAGGACCCGCTGGTAGCTTGGAAGACGAGCGTGCCTGACGTTCCCACCAAGTCGGGTGCAACGGTAAAATTCACATCTATTCCCGGCGAAGCCAGTCCCAGACCATTTGAGGCGATATTCGTCACGGTAGCGGTCATGCCCGAAGGAAGCGAACTGATAAGAGTGACCGTTGGCGTAGGCGAAGTTTCATTCACGCCGAAGGGCCCCCCCGTAACTTCCATCTCCGCCGAGCCTTCAGGCACGGGCTCTCCCGGATAAAGCAGCAGACCCTGCGGTGCCCCAACAAGGTAGAAATCGGAACTTGTGTTCGTGGTGCTTGCGGGATTCGCAGTCACCGCAGCGTTATAGGAGAGGGTCCCCGCAACCGCCTGAAGATCGATGGTCGCCGGCGCGGATTCGCCGGCGGGTAGACCGACATAGACAACTTGGGGAACATTCGGCGCGAGAGGTGGAATGTTTGCGGCAATGGGGAAAAATGGGCCCGTCCCTGTACTGCCTGCCCCGATCAGCGGGCTGACAACGACGCCGTCAGGCAAAGTGCCGGTCGTCACCGTAACTGCAGAGTTGAAACCGCTGAGGGGCACAATCGAGAGCGTCACGGGCTGGAAGGTCCCGGGAGTGACGGTAATCGTCGATGGCGTCGCGGAAAAGACGAAATTGGGCGTAGACGTATCGATGGTCAGCCCCACGGTAGCGCCGCCCGAGATTGTTCCCGAGCTCCCGAGAAGGTTCAACGCGGCGGTGCCCGCCGCGGCGTTCGAGCCTGCGGTCACGTTCACCGTTTGGGCAATTCCCGGCGTGAGCGTGAGATTCGACGGCG
The DNA here is from genome assembly GCA_963746665.1 of uncultured Acidobacteriaceae bacterium. GTDB lineage: Bacteria > Acidobacteriota > Terriglobia > Terriglobales > Acidobacteriaceae > PALSA-350. The sequence continues at coordinate 169,782 of CAVVBW010000008.1, forward strand.
ATGCGGTCACCCCCGCCGGCAGGCCGGAGAGCACAACGTTGATGGGCCCGCTGAAGCCATACAACGCCGTCGCGCTTACGCTTATTGGCTGCGCCCCTCCACCAGGACTCAGCGTCAGGGTTGCCGGGGTGACCTGCAAGCTGAAAGTCGGCTGAGGCGGCGTGATGGTCACGGCAAGCTCCGCCGTGTGCGCAAGCGTGCCAGCCGATGCATTGAAGACGAGCGTCGCGGCAGCCGCGGTGTCGGTGGCCGCTACGGTCAACGAGATCTGCTGCGGCGTGCCAGGAGTCAGCGTGAAGCCTGCCGGCATGGCTACCACTCCGCTCGGCAGGCCGCTCAGAGAGACACTGATCGGTCCGGCAAAGCCATTGATCGCGGCCGCCGAAAGCGTTACCTGGCCGGAACTGCCTCCCGCCGAAAGGGTAATCGCGGACGGCGCCACGGAGAGAGAGAAGTCAGGCGTCTGCGGCGCTGTCACGGCCGCGCTCAAAGCCAGCGGCAGCATGAGGTTGCCCGATAACACTCCCGACGTACCTTGCAGGGTGAGGGTCGCAGATACGGGTTGGGCATCCGCCGCCGCGCTCAAGGTAATGGTCTGCGCGACGCCGGAGGTCAACGTGAGGGTGGATGGCGAAGCAGTTACGCCGGCGGGCAACCCGGCGAGCACCGCGGAGACCTGCCCGCCAAAGCCGTTGAATCCGGCGGCGGAGACACTCACTTGCACCGTTCCCCCCGCGGCAAGCGCAATGGGCTGACCCGGCCCCGACAAGGCAAAATCCGCTTGACTGGTACTCGTGGTCATCGATTGCGATAGAGAACCCGAGGTCGCCGTCACCACCAAGGCGACCGGCCCTGGCGTTATGTCCGCATTGGCCGTAATCACGACTGTTTCGGACAAGGTTGCCGAAGCCAGAGTAAAGGTTGCGGGACTCGCAGAAACGCCCGCCGGCAATCCTGAGAGAACCACACTCACGGCGCTCGAAAACCCGTTCGCCGGAGCAACAGAAATGGAGATGGTCTGGGAGGAGTTTGGAGTGACCGCTATCTCTGCGGGAACCGAGAGCGAGAAGGCCGGGGTGGCCGGAGCACTTTGGTTCGCGTTGTTGCTGCTTAAGCTGACGCTGCCACAACCGACGATCCCGAGCGCCGCAGCCAGCAAGGTGAAGCGAAAAAACCGGTCTACCATCCCACACCCTCTGTTGCTCAACGATTCTGGGGAACGGGGGGAGCCCAAGCAAGCACCTGATTTTACCGTGATTATCAGCCCGAAGCTTCTTGAGCGTGATGAAAAAGCGAGAATCCACGGGGTAACTTTGCGAATTCCCTTCCCCCCGACGATGCCCTGCCTGTCGCCATCGCCGGATCCTGCGGCGCGATGTTAGCTTGGTGGCATGGAGGCCGCGGCGCATGGAATTCGACTGGACCCAAGGACCGCTCGCGCAGGGGCTGCATCTCTACGAGGCGGGCGACTTCTTCCGCGCCCATGAAGAATGGGAGAGCGTGTGGCTCCTATCGCCAGAGCCGGAGAAAACTTTTTTGCAAGGGCTGATTCAGGTAACCGCGGCCTTTCATCATCTTCGGCGCAACAATTCTTTGGGAGCCATCCGGCTTTTAGAGGCCGCTCTGCGCCGGCTGGAGCCGTATCCGGAGGACTTCGGAGGTCTCTCGCTCGCCCTGCTTCGCGAAGACATTCGCGACCGGCTCATCGCTCTCGAGCCGGGTCCACCGGCAACGGAACTTGTCCGCGCGCGGATCGAACCTCGCTAGCAGGCTGCTTCGTTTGCCAGGAACTCCAGCTTCAACTGTTAGAGTTTCTTGGGTGCATATATGAGATTCTTTGAAGCCGCCGGTGCGCCGCTTGAGTCTTCCCGCGCATATCTCGGCAAGAGTTTCATCTTCGATTGGAAGAGTAGTTCTTTCGGCTCCGACCTGGTTCTGGTTGTGCCGATCGCGCTGTGCCTTGGTCTCGGCCTCCAGTTGGGCCATCCTGCCGCGGGCATGATCGCCGCAAGTGGAGCGATGGCGGTGGGCTTCGGGGCGAAGCACAACATCGACAACTCCCCTCTGCTGCCGATGATCTTCGCTTCGATTGGCACGGCGGCCGCGACGTTTATCGGCATGATCGCCGGCCACAAGAACTTTATTCTGGTGGCGGTTGTCGCCATCGCGGCATTTCTATATGGACTGAGCACCACGCGGCAGGCTGGTATCGGATGGGTGGGTCAGCAATGCATTGTGTTTCTGCTGGTGGCCTCGGCCTATCCCTTTTCTCCGCGATATGCAGTGGCGCGCGCTTCGCTGGTGCTCGCAGGCGGCGTCCTCCAGTTATTGTGCTCGAGCATCCTGCTCCGCCTGCTGACGCAGTTGCGCGCGGACCTGCTGGCTGTACCGCGATTGATGCGAGCCGAGCAAGCGGCCCTACGATCCACCGTGCTGAACGCCGCCGACTCGGCAACGCGGTGGCCGGACGCGTTGCCCTACTCTCTGCGCCTGGCGATTACGCTTGGCTTGAGCACAGAGGTATATCGCGAGCTTCATTTCGCCAGCGGCTTCTGGATTCCCGTGACCGCGCTGATGGTGCTCAAGCCGGGGCTTGCCGATACGGCGAGCTACGCCATTGCGCGCACCCTAGGCACACTCGCCGGGGAGATTCTGACCAGTCTTTTCCTCTTCCACTTTGCTCCTTCGCTTGTGGCGCTCGCGATTTGCACGCTGCTATTTGCTTGGTTGTCGTATGGCACTGTCAACGTGAATTACGCGCTCTACTCGCTCGTGGCTACCGGTTATATTGTGTTCCAGCTCTCGCTCATCAACCTGCCGGGCGAGGTCATTGCAGAGCAACGCGCGATGGCCACGGCCATTGGAGGATCGCTAGCTTTGTTCGTCAGACTGGCAGTGATTCAGCATCGGAAGCGGAGCGCCGCTGAAGTAGCGAAGATCCATTGAATTCACTCCCAAGGTGGCCGCTTTCTGGCCGTAGGTAAAATCTACCCGGCGCATTCGCAGTTCCCCGACAAAACTGCCAAGCGGTGGGTATCGATGACACGTCATCGTCACTGTGGCAGGAGTCCAGCAGCGACCGTCCCGAAAAGAACGCTGAATCAGTAGGTACTTCCATTCCGCATTTCGCTCTCAATCAATTGGCACCTCGCGTGCTATTTCCGTACCAAGTAAGGAGAAGCTGTCTCATATATGGGTTAGCGGCTCCGGGCGAGCGCCTGAGACCCGCCTCGGTGGCGGGTCTCACTCGTGGCCTCACTGGGTACTTTGGGTTTATGAGACAGCTTCGAGGGTCAAGAACCGAGCTGAAGTTTGCGCCGCCAGGCATCTTGCTGCCTGGCCCCATCCAGCTGTCGATGACATGAACATTCCTTGGCCGGATGCCTGAGAAGGCCTGCATGTCACGCTGATAATCGCCAGCAAGTATCACTGTGCCAGTCACGCAGGTTTAGGAGCAGTTCAACTGCAACGCACGATCAGACCGGGTCTTCGACCCGACGGCTGCGGCGTTTCGACGTTGCGATCCGCATCGGGCGCGGACTCATCACAAGGAGACCTAAATGTTCTTACATCGCAAAGAACTCATCATCCCGGTTGAGGTAAAGAACCCGGATCCCGCCTACGCCCAGTTTTTGTTACAGCAGTTCGGCGGCGCCACCGGCGAGCTGACCGCTGCCCTGCAATATTGGGTGCAGTCCTTTCACTGCGACAATCTGGGCATACGAGACATGTTGCAGGACATCGCCCTCGAGGAGTTCAGCCATCTCGAAGTGGTCGGCAAACTCATCGAGCAGCACACCAGAGGCGTCGACAAACTTGAGGCCGACGCGCACAACACCCCGTTCTTTGCCCTGCGTGGCAGAGGCCCGCACTTCGTGGACGACTCCGGCAGCAGTTGGACCGCTTCCTACATCAATGAAGGCGGCGACGTCGTCCGCGACCTCCGCGCCGATATCGCCGCCGAGGGTGGCGCGAGAGAAACCTACGAGGCGCTGTTGAAGCATGCGAAAGATGCGGGGACAAAGAAGGTGCTGCACCATCTTCTGACCCGCGAAATCTCTCACACAAATATGTTCATGAAGGCACTCGACTCGCTTGGCAAACTCACAGAGCCGGCTTTCGGGAGCGTGAAGCCCGACGAAACTGTCAACATTTACTATCACCTGTCGTCTAATGGATCGCCGCAACGTGGGCCCTGGAATCAGGAGCCGGAATTCACCTACGTCGCCGACCCGGTGAAGCAGATTAGCCACAGCGAAGGCGTAGGCTCCGGCGCCAGAAAATCGGCGTAATCGAAACCACTGCAGCGCCTCATTCTTTGCAAGCACGAATCTGCCCACTCAAGCCAAAAACGGCTTGAATGGGCCACCCCCAAGAAGAGCGGTTGCCTGACCCGAAAGCGATGCTCGAAGGCCCGGCAGCCGTTCTTCGCGATGCAGTCAGTCGCGCACCCAGAACGGCGGCGGCTCAATGCCAAGCGCGCGCAGGTAGACGTATCCCTGGCCGCGGTGATGGATTTCGTTGTCGATGGCGTACTGAATCGTCGCCACTCCCGGGCCTTCCCACTGGCCAAACGCTTTGTCGACTTCGCTGAAGCGGTGCGGCGGAATCTTCGGGAATTTCGCGTCCAGCTCGGCCGTCTGCGTATCCCACAGACTGAGAAGCTCGCTCTTCGTGCTGGGCTTCGCCCCCTTGAAGTCCTTCCACTCCCCCTTAGAGACGCCGTCTACAATCGGCACCGCCATGCGGATGAACTCCCAGGCCAAATCCGCAAAAGGCCGCATGCCGCCCACTGAAAACTGGAAGAGCTTGTCTTCAGGAAAGGCCTCGATGACCCTGCGCGTCAGCCGTCTGTGTCCCTGCCAGTTTTTGAGAAGTGTGTCCGCTGTGACCACGTTGATTTCTGCTGTCTCGGTCGCCATTTCCATCCTCCGTGTGGCCCTTTACGGGCTCAGTTCGAGAGTACGAGACATTCCCGACAGATTCTGTCGTAAATTCAAAGAAGAATCGAATTCCATATGTACGACCCCATCATGCGCGTCCTCGCGGTCCTCGAGATCCTGCAGGCGCGTGACCACGTGACCGGAGCGGAGCTGGCCGAACGGCTGGAAGTGGACCTGCGCACGGTGCAGCGCTATATGGTTCGCCTGAAAGATCTGCATATCCCTATTGACTCCTCACCGGGCGTGGGCGGCGCTTATCGTCTGCGGCCCGGTTTTCATCTGCCTCCTCTGCTCTTGACCAACGAGGAAGCCTTTGCGCTTTCGCTCGGTCTACGGGCGCTGCGGCAGATCGGGTTGTCGGCTTTTGCGCCCGCCACAGAGGGCGCGCTGGCCAAGCTGGGGCGCGTGCTGCCGGACTCTCTGCGCGAGAGCATCCGAACGGTCGAAGATGTGGTGGCCATCGAGCCTGGCCCCTGGGTGGTCTCCACATCCGTAGAGTGCCTGGTCCGCGCCGCATCGGCCATCCGCACCGGTAAGAGGATTCGTTTCGCGTATCGGACCCACGACGGCAGGGCCTCCCACAGACAGATTGAGCCCTACGCCGTGATGCACACGGATGGGCGCTGGTACCTGATCGGCCATTGTCTGTCACGCAAGGCGCTGCGCACGTTTCGTCTGGATCGCGTCTCGGACCTCGAGGTCTCGGCCGCCGGCTTCCGCCGCCCCACCGGCTTCGATGCGCGCCGCTACCTCGAGGAGCGCATGCCGTTCATCCAATCGGACTACCAGATCGATGCCTGGATCGACATGCCCATCGAGGAGGCCAAGCGCATTTTTGTCCCGATGCGAGTGGTTGCGGAAGAGCAGGACGGCGGGACGCGTCTGCGCTGCGGGCGGGATCGTCTGGAGATGTTTGCCGCTATGTTGCTCGGCATGGGACGCAGAATTGTCGTGCACAGTCCGGCGGAGATGCGGGAGACGTTTCGGCGGCTAGCGCGTCAAGCAATGGAAGCCGCCGATGAAAAATCTATGCGACCGGAGACAGTCTCCGGTTCTCTAATCCCATAGTAGAGACCCTCCAATTATCCGGAACGCCGCGGGCATTGCCTAAAGGAGAAACAGAATGACGAAAGAGATGAATCTTGGTGGAACCTTTACCTTGCCGGGCACCTCGATGTCCGTGAACCGCATGGGCTATGGCGCGATGCAACTTGCCGGTCCGGGAGTGTGGGGGCCGCCTCGCGACGTGGATGCCGCGATTGCGGTTCTACGGGAGGCGGTGGCGGCGGGCGTGAACCACATCGACACCAGTGATTTCTACGGCCCACACGTGACCAATGAGATTATCAAGAGCGCGCTTTATCCCTATCCGGATGACCTTGTGATCGTCACCAAGCTCGGCGCCCGCCGCGGCGAAGACAAGTCGTGGCTTCACGCTCTTTCGCAGCAGGAACTGATCGATGCAGTTCATGACAATCTCCGAAATCTAGGACTCGAAGCGCTTGAAGTCGTCAACCTTAGGGTTGGAGGCATTATGGCTCCATCGCAGGGATCGATCGAAGAACCGCTGACGGCTCTAGCCGAACTCCAGCGCCAGGGAGTCATTCACCATCTGGGTTTGAGCAACGTCTCTCCCGAGCAGTTGGCGGAAGGTCAGAAGATTGCGAAGATTGTCTGCGTGCAGAACTTCTATAACGTAGCGAACCGGCAAGATGACGGCTTGATCGATGACCTCGCGAAGCAAGGCATCCCTTATGTGCCGTTCTTCCCGCTCGGCGGGTTCACTCCGCTCGAATCGTCGAAGCTCGACGCCGCGGCGGCGTCGCTCGATGCTACTCCGATGCAGATTGCGCTTGCGTGGCTTTTGTGGCGCGCGCCTAACATTCTGCTGATCCCGGGCACATCTTCTGTCGCCCACCTTCGCGAGAATCTTGAAGCGGCAACATTACAACTTCCGCCGGAAGTACTTACCAGTCTCGACTCAATTCGACCAGCTCTCGCCGGTGACGGAGAAGAGACTTCGTCCGTCGCTGCCGCCTCATAAGTTAACGACAGCCTCTAGAGCACATCCGCGGTATCCCACATCTCCCAACAAAGAGCGTTGGGAGATATGGGGCACCCCTGCATCTCCTACTTGTGCTGATGGGAGACTCAGCTATTCGGCGGGATCGTAGTTCAGGTTCTGGCCGAGCCATCGCTCGACCTCTGCCACGCTCATCCCCTTGCGTTCGTGATAGTCGGCGACCTGATCGCGGTCGATCTTGCCCAGGCTGAAATATCGCGATTCCGGATGGGCGAAGTAGAGCCCACTCACGCTCGAGCCGGGCCACATCGCAAACGACTCGGTAATCAGCATTCCGGTGTTCGCCTCCACATCGAGCAGGCGCCAGAGCGTGCCCTTCTCCGTGTGATCCGGACACGCCGGGTAGCCCGCGGCGGGCCTGATCCCTCGATACTTCTCGTGGATAAGATCTTCGTTGCTCAGACTTTCCTCGCAACCGTAGCCCCATTCATCCCGCACCCGCTTGTGCAGGCATTCGGCGAAAGCTTCCGCCAGGCGATCGGCGAGCGCCTCCGCCATGATCGCGTTGTAGTCGTCGTTCTCGGCTGCGGAACCGGTCGCACAGCTCTTTCAGGCCGATCCCGCTGGTCACGGCGAAAGCGCCGATGTGATCGGGCAGCCCAGTTTCCTTCGGCGCGATGAAGTCGGCGAGCGACCGGCAGGGCTCGCTGCCTTCCCGGTTTGCCTGCTGGCGGAGGAAGTGGAATCGCTCGAGCACATTCTCGCGTGCGTCGTCCGTGTACAGCTCGACATCGTCGCCCACGGCGTTCGCGGGAAAGAAGCCGTATACGCCACGCGCCGTGATCAGGTTTTTCTCGATGATGAGATCCAGGAGAGCATTGGCTTCGGCGAAGATCTGGCGCGCCTGCTCACCTTGCTCCTCGTGCTCAAGGATGCGCGGGTAAACACCTTTCAGTCCCCAGGTGTGAAAGAACGGCGTCCAGTCAATGAAGTCGCGCAGCGTCGCCAGAGGAAAGTTGTCCAGCACGCGCACGCCGGTAAACGCCGGTACGGGCAAGTCTTCGGCACGCCACTCGATCGGAGTCCGCCTGGCGCGAGCGGTCTCAAGCGGGACGATCGTTTGGCGCGGCGCGGAGTGGGCCTTGCGGAGCGCCTCGTATTCGGCGCGATGCTGCGCCACGAACGCCGGCTTACCTTCATCGCTCAGAAGGCTGGTCGTCACCGGCACCGCCCGGCTGGCATCGAGCACGTGGACCACCGGCTCGCTGTAGTGCGGCGCAATCTTGACGGCCGTGTGCCTCCGGCTGGTGGTTGCCCCGCCGATGAGCAGCGGCAACTTGAAACCCTGACGCTCCATCTCGCGGGCCACATGCACCATCTCGTCGAGAGATGGCGTGATCAGGCCGCTGAGGCCGATCAGGTCCGCCTTCTCCGCCTTGGCGCGTTCGAGGATTTTTTCGCAGGGGACCATCACTCCCATGTCGATGACCTCGTAGTTGTTGCAGGCGAGGACGACGCCGACAATGTTCTTGCCAATGTCGTGAACGTCACCCTTGACCGTTGCGAGCACAATTTTTCCCTGCGCCTTGACCACCTGGCCGGCCGCAGCCATCGCAGCCTTCTCGGCTTCCATGAACGGGGTCAGGTGCGCCACGGCTTTCTTCATCACCCGGGCAGACTTGACCACCTGGGGCAGGAACATCTTGCCCGCTCCGAACAGATCGCCCACCACGCTCATGCCATCCATCAGCGGGCCTTCGATCACCAGCAGAGGGCGGCCCAGCTTGACGCGGGCTTCCTCGGCGTCGATCTCGATGTAGGTGTCGATTCCCTTGACCAGTGCGTGAGAAAGACGCTCCTCGACCGTGCCGTTGCGCCATTCTTCGGCCTTCTTTTCACTCACGACCGCGCCGGCGCCCTTCAGCGTTTCGCCGTGCTCTACCAGGCGCTCGGTCGCGTCGGGACGGCGGTTGAGCAGCACGTCCTCGACCAGCACCTTCAGCTCAGGCTCAATCTCCTCGTACACCTCGAGCATGCCGGCATTCACGATGCCCATGTCCATGCCCGCCGCGATGGCGTGATAAAGAAATGCGGAGTGCATGGCCTCGCGAACCTTGTTGTTGCCGCGAAAGCTGAACGAGATATTCGAGACGCCGCCGCTGACTTTCGCGTGCGGCAGGTTGGCCTTGATCCAGCGCGTGGCGTTGATGAAATCAACCGCGTAGTTGTTGTGCTCCTCCATGCCGGTGGCGACGGTGAGGATGTTCGGATCGAAGATGATGTCTTCCGGCGGAAAACCGACCTCGTCGACCAGAATCCGGTAGGCGCGCTCGCAGATGCGGATCTTGTCCTCGTAGGTCGCGGCCTGGCCCTGTTCGTCGAAGGCCATCACCACCACCGCCGCGCCATATTTCAGCACCGTAGCGGCGTTCTGGCGAAACTTCTCTTCGCCTTCTTTCAGCGAGATCGAGTTGACGATGCCCTTGCCCTGCAGGCACTTGAGCCCTGCCTCGATGACCTCCCATTTCGAGGAGTCCACCATGAAGGGCACCTTGGCGACTTCGGGCTCGCTCGCCAGCAACTGCAGGTAGCGCGTCATGGCCGCGACGCCGTCGATCATGCCCTCGTCCATGCAGATGTCGAGGACATTGGCCCCGTTCTCGACTTGCTGCCGGGCCACGCTTACCGCTTCTTCGTATTTGCCTTGCCTTAATCAGCTTCGCGAACTTGGGCGAACCGGCCACATTGGTCCGCTCGCCGATCATGATGTAGACGCCGGGCTGCTGGGTGAAAGGTTGTGATCCGGACAGACGAAGCGGCTTCGTCTCCGTGGCCTCGACCATGCTCGACTCGCTCTCAGGCACGCTCACGCTGCGCACGCTCGGACGCTCGCGGCCGCCAGCTTTCGCGGAGGCTGGCCTTCGAGCGCTTTGGCGATCGCCGCGATGTGCTCGGGCGTGTTGCCGCAGCAGCCGCCGGCAATATTGATCAGCCCTCCGCGCGCAAAGTCGCCCAGATAACGGGCCATGTCCTGCCGGCCCCAGATCGAACCCGGTTTCCGAGAGCGGATTCGGCAAACCGGCATTCGGGTAGCACGAGATCGCCACGTCCGCCTTCTCCGAAAGCTCTTCCAGGAACGGATACATCAGATCGGGGCCGAGAGAGCAGTTGAGCCCCACCGACAGCGGCTTTCACGTGCTGCACCGCGTTCCAGAACGCCTCAGTGGTCTGCGCGGAGATCATCGTCTCGCCGCCACGCCCCACCGCCGCCGAGATCATCACCGGCAGCTCCTTGCCGTCCTGATCGAATACCTCGCGGATGGCGACGAGCGCCGCCTTGGCGTTCAGCGAGTCGAAGATCGTCTCGACCAGAAGCAGGTCGGAGCCGCCGGCGATCAGGGCGCGCACCTGCTGCATGTAGGCGGCTTTCACCTGATCGAAGGTGACCACCCGGAAGCCCGGATCATCGGCATCGGGCGAGTTCGAAAGAGACACGGTCAGCGGCCCGATCGCCCCCGCCACGAACCGCTGACGCCAGGTTCGCATTCCCGACACGATCGGCCCATTCACGGCACTGCCGCGCCGACTGCTCATTGATCTCCCAGGCCAAGGCTGTTGAGGAACGGATCGTCGATGATCTTCTGGTAGAACTCGGGATCCTTCCGGCCGCCGTGCTCGCGCGGATCGTCCACGAAGAATTCGCTCTGGGTGATGCTGGTCGCGCCGAAGGTGTTCGTCTCGATGATGTCCGCGCCAGCCTCCAAAAACCGGCGATGGATGTCACAGATCATCTCCGGCTGAGTCAGGGAGAAGAGGTCGCCGTTGTTCAGCAGATCCTTCGTCGAGTCCTTGAAGCGCTCCCCGCGGATGTCCGCTTCCGTCATGCCGTAGGTGCGGATCGTCGTGCCCATCGCTCCATCGATGATGGCGATTCGACTCTCGAGGATCTTTTGAAGAGGATGTTGGTGAGCTTTAGTCATTTGTCTGTCGTCTTTTGATGATCTTAGGCACGGCGCGGTCGCAAGCGTGCATCTGCCACATTCAGATGGAGTACTCCTTCTCTATTATAGCGGGGCGCCTGCATTCATCCGGCACGCGCGCGTGCAGCTCGCATGCGCACGGCAATGAGGAGAACAATCATGGATGCGAGAGCTGTTACGCAAAGACGGACGCTACCGAGGACGTTTCCCGACCAGGTGTTTGGGGCGGAAGCGGAAGCCGGTCCAGGTTTCGTCTATGGAGATCTGCGCGACGCTATCGAAGCCGCCTGCGAAAACCGGCTCCCATCCGACATCTCGTGATAGGTCAGATTTCACGGCGCTCGACTTCTTTGGATACGCAAACCATAGCAACCCATCTTCGACGATGGCGCTGAGCACCGCCGACGCCCCATCCCGCACATCGGCTTTCGCGCGCACGAACGCGATTACACAGTCCACCCTTTTGTCCGAGGCCTTTAACAGCTTGATCCCATCGGGCAAGTTCGCGAGGAGTGAAGCGAAATCCGGGGGCGCATCCCTGAGCAGCACTGTCATTCCAGGCTTAATCCCCAATTTTCGTGCGAGTTCAGATGATTTCATGGTCTTGCTCCGTTCCTCGGCGGTGAGCTGTCGCGGCCGAGGCCAACACTATTTCTGGTTGAAGCGGGTGAGGCCATCGAGGACCGCCTGCTCGAGAGCGATGCGGTGGTCGGAATAGGAATGGTCGGTGGGGAAGTGGACCTCGATGACCTGCCGGTCTCCGGCTTTTTTGACGGCGTCGGCGAGGGCAATGTTCGATGGTGCGAGGCCGTCATCCGAGGTGATAACGAGCATGGGCCGGGTGGCGAGCCCGGGAGCGAGGCTAAGGAAATTCCACTTGGCGGCGTTCAAGAGAACTTCGTTGGCAAGCGTCTCCGGGGTGGTGCCCGCGAGGGGCGCCATGCCTTGGGAGGCGAGACCGCGAGCGATGCTCTTGACCGCAAGGTCATGGTTGGCCGCGGGAACCGCCTGGCGGCGGCCGCCTGACATATCGGCGGCGGAAATGGTGACAATTGCCCGAATGCCGGGGTCGCGCGCGCCGGCTTCAAGAGCCATGAAGCCCCCCATGCTGTGGCCGATCAGGACGATGTTTGCGGGGTCGGAGCGGAGTTTGGCGGCGTTGGCGGGGTCACGAAGATAAGCGATCGCGGATTGCGTGTCTTCAATCGAGTGCGTGAAGGAGAACCCTCCGGGAGAACCCCAGGAGCCGCGATAGTTGAAGTAGAGGACGTCCCAACCCGCGCGGCGGATTGCCTGGGCGAGATCGAGGTTACGCTCGTTGCCGGGGAAACCGTGAAGGAGGATGACCGCCGGGTGGGGGCCCGCGCCGGAGGCGACATAAACAAAGGCGTTCAGCAGGGCTCCATGGCTGGGAAGTTGGAAGGATTCTATGGCGGCGGGATGGGCTTTGTCGGGAGCAGGGTCGTTCGCAATGGCGGGGCTTTGGGTTGCCGCCAGCGCGACAGCGAAGAGAGATGAGCTGAGAAGGGCCGCGGAGAGGAAGATGCGTTGTCGGATCATGCGGTGATTGTAAGGAGAATTCCGGGTGGATGGTACAGCCAAATAACTAGCTTATCAACGCCTTAAGAGCCCGCCTTAGGAGCCCGCAAGCGCGCTGAATGTTCATGCGGTCGAAGCACGACAGGGCGGAATCGGTCGGCACGGATGTGCTCCCCATTTTCAAGGGATAATTACAGCAAGCGGCCTGTGTATCCCTAGAGGCTGTTATGCGGACAAAGAAGGGGAGAAAAGAATCTATGTCGACAAAAGCTCAACTCGTGGCACACCAGAAGGCTCCATTAACGACGCCGTCCGATATCGACCCAAAGTCTGTGAAGGATATTGCCGGAGCGCTCAACGCGATGCTTGCAGATGTTTTTAGCCTCTATCTCAAAACCAAGAACTTTCATTGGCACATGAGCGGGCCACACTTCCGCGACTACCATCTTCTGCTCGACGATCACGGAGACCAGCTCTTTGCCATGACGGACGATATCGCGGAACGCGTGCGCAAGATCGGCGGAACGACGATTCGCTCGATTGGGCAGATCGCCCGCCTGCAGCGCATTTCCGACAATGACGCAGACTACGTCACCCCGAAGGACATGCTGAGCGAGCTTCACGAAAACGAGAAGGCGCTGACCTTGAGCATGCGCGCCGCCCATACTCTTTGCGATGATGCGGGCGATGTCGCGACGGCCAGTCTTCTCGAGAACTGGATCGACGAGTCGCAGCGCCGCAGCTGGTTTCTCTTCGAAATGACTCGCGAATAATCGAGGCCGCCTGTCCTGACCCTGCAGGATCGGCGTCAGAATGACGGCGTTTTCTATTTGTTCTGGTCGAGGTTGAGGTAATTGCAGTAAACTCAACAATCGGCTAAGGTTAGATGTTTCCAGTTTCCCGCTCTTGTCTTCGCGGGATGTAACGAAAATACAGGGATGCTTCCCCTTCCCTCTTCCCCTTCGCATACACTCGTCAGCATGACGCCGCTTCGGTGGAGGAACTGGCGGCCCAGCCCAAAGCGGATTGTGATGCAGGCTAGCATGACGACCTGGGTGATCCTTGCGGGCCTGCCCGCGACCGGCAAGAGCACACTGGCCCACGCGCTCGCGGAGCGTCTCGACGCCGTGACGCTCGATAAGGACCGCATCCGGAACGCCATCTTTGGGGAAGCTCTCACCGACTACACGCGAGAACAGGATGACCTGGTCGTCCAAGCGATGCTCGAGGCGGCGAGGTATCTGACTGGGCGCAAGCGCGTAGAGTTCATCCTCTTCGATGGCAGGACCTTCTCCCAGAAAGCGCAGATCGACGAGGTGGTCGGCGCGGCCGAGGCGGCGCGAGCGGCGTGGCGGATTCTCCATCTGAGCTGCTCCGACAAGACTGCGGAGGAGCGCCTCCGGCTTGGAGCCGCGGAGCATCCGGCACGGAATCGCGATCTGGCGCTCTACAAGAAAATCGAACAAAGCTTCGAGCCGATTCCCTATGCGAAGCTCGATATCGATACGACTCAAGGTTTCGAAACCAAGCTGGACGAGATATTGAGTTACGTTTGCGGATGAGGCGGCAGTGCTGCCGCGGAAAGAGAGATCTCTTTGCCGGAACCTGAACAGTCCTCGGCAACCGCCGCAGTTCTAGGCAAAATCGGGATGCCGGCTCCGGCGGCCGATCTCGCCCGTCGCTCATGGGACGCCATCATCGTGGGCGCGGGCCACAACGGCCTGACCTGCGCCGCATACCTGGCGCGCGCCGGAAAGCGCGTGCTGGTGCTCGAGAGCCGTGAACGGGTGGGAGGCGCATGCACGATCGAGGAGCCCTTTCCGGGGGTGAGGATGTCGCCCTGCGCCTATCTTGCCGGCCTGCTCCATCCTCTCGTTATCGAAGAGCTCAGCCTCGTCCAGCGCGGCTTTCATTGGACTCCAGCAGTCAATGGCCTCTTTCTTCCCTTCCTCGACGGCACGAGCGTGCAATTGTGGGAGGATGACGAGCGGTGTGAGCGGGAGATACGCAAGCTCGCTCCCGGCGATGTGCCGGGATGGCGCGCGATGGGCGATGTGATCCGCCGCCTGCGCGAGGCCTTGCGGCCCGCGGGAAGCCGCGATCTCTGGATCGGCGATGCGCCGAGCGACGAGGAGATCGATTTCCGCCTGGGCGGCGACGACGAAGCGCGGAAGCTGCTGCTGGAGTGGTCGATGGCCGAGTTCGTAGGCCACTATCTCCAAGATGAACGGCTGCAGTATGGCTACCTGGGACAGGGAGTGATCGGAACCAATGCGAGTCCTTTCGACCGCGGCACCGCCTCGATTCGTTTCCACCATGCCTCCGGCCGGCTGGGCGGCATGCCCGGCATGTGGGGTTACGTGCGCGGCGGAATGGGCATGATTTCGTTTCTACTGTGCGATCGAGCGAGAGAGGCGGGAGCGGTGGTCGCGGCGGGCGTTCCCGTGGCCGCGATCATACCCGGAGAAGGCGTCCTGCTCGAAGCGGGCGAGCGCATCTCCGCCGCCGCCGTCATCTCGAATGCCGATCCTCAAGCCACTCTGCGGCTCCTGGGAAAATCCGCAAGCCCGGAATTCCGCTCGGACGCCGAGCGCATCCCTTTGACGGGTTCGACGGTGAAGTTGAACGTGCTGCTCAGCGAGCTGCCGAACTTTACCTCTCGTCCCGGCACGGATCAGCCCCACCACTACGGACAGATCAATGCTCCACTGACGCATGCCGAGTGGAGAGCGGGCTTTGCCGCGGCGCAAAACGGCGAACTCCCCAAACATCTATGGTGCGAGCTCTACTTTCAGAGCGTGCACGACCCGAGCGCCTCGCCCGCCGGGCAGCACTACGATGAGCGTCTTTGCGCAGTATGTTCCCTACGCCTTTCGAGCGGGTTGCTGGGACGACCATCGCGAGCGCGTGCTCAAGCTGGCGCTCGACTCGATTGGGCGCTTTTGTTCGAATCTTCCCGGGGCCGTGATCGACGCACAGGTGCTCGGACCGCCGGACATCGAGCAGAAGACCGGCCTGACGGGTGGACATATTTTCCAAGGCGATTGCCTGCCCAACAACATGTGGAGCAGGCGACTTGCGGCACGAACCTCCATGCCCGGCGTTTATTTGTGCGGCGCCTGCACGCACCCGGGCGGCAGCGTAATCGCGATCAACGGCCGCAACGCGGCGATGGCGGTTCTCGAAGATCAAGCCAATGCCGCGAAGAGGCCGTGAGGCCATTATTCCGACAGCACTTCGCAAACATCCGCAACCGGCGGGCAGGAGCAGAAGTCATCTGGACGGAGCTAACGGCTGGCTGGCCCCGGATTTGTTCCGAACAAACGGCTCTGTAGCGGGTGGCGCTCCGATTCGGTGGGTCTTCAGAGAGTCATTCCCCGGATTCCAACGACCGATCGAGATCAGCCAGAATAGCCTCAGCCCGAGCTAGTATAGGGCGATCCACCATCTTCCCGTTGACAGCGACTACGGACCCATTGGCCACTACGGCCGCCTCCGTCACACGCCTCGCCCATGCCACGTCTTCGGGAGTTGGCCTAAAACACTCATTGACCAACTGTATCTGCCTGGGGTGGATACACAACTTCGCGCCAAAGCCAAGGCGTTTCGCGCGCAATGTGTCGCTACGTACTTGTGCCGCGGAGTCGATCGCTGTCGTGACTCCATCAACCGGTGGCTGAAGATGTGTGACGTGTGAAATAAGAACGAGTTGCGAGCGAAAATACAGGAGTTCTTCTTCGTCTCCGCTCATGCCGAGATCGAGCTGAAAGTCGATTGACCCAAACATCAGCCGCTGTACCAGTCCGGTTCGCGCCAACTCAGATGCATTCCAGAATCCCTTTGCCGTTTCGATTAACGGCAAAATCGACGTAGTAGCAGAATGCACCTTTCCGGCAAGGAAGCGTATGTCATCGGCTCGTTCAGCCTTGGGCAGCACAATACCAGCAACTCCAGGCTCGCCGCACAGGGTCACGTCGTCGTGAAACCATTCACTCTCCACGCCGTTCACGCGGATCAGTACCGGATGAGCGGGCGACAACCAAGCCTGGATCGAAGCGCGCGCTGCAATCTTTTCTGCCGGAGGCACAGCATCTTCCAGATCGACGATCACCGCGTCGGCTCCAACCGCACAAGCCTTTGCAAATCGGTCCGGGCGGTTACCTGGAACGAACAGATAAGAGCGTCGTATCAATACTGGCATCCGAATCCCGGAAAGTGAATTTCCACGGGTAACTGAGAAGTTGCCAGACGATGCTGGACTTTCCAGGTTGTGGTTGCGATCAAATCAAGTCTCAAACCCTATTGGCTGAGTTTCATATGGAGGCGTGTTGCCACCTCGGTGGGGTCTACCTCCTTCCATTGGAGACAGATATTAGTGCGATCCTCGAATCGTTATATACGATGATCTGCTCTCAAGTATATCGACTCTTCTTCATACTCCGTCCTCTCGTCTACATTATGAGAGAACTCGAGCTTCCCCTGACTCAGTCTTCCGGGGGCAGTAAGGTCAATTCAACGCTTCAATCTGTTCGTCGCTAAGCTTGTTCTTGCTCATCACAATACTGATCTGATTGACTCGTCAATGACTGCACCATTTCGCCTTGCAGTTCAGAAGATTAGTTTCGCGCTTAATTGCAGTTGACGGGAAGAAGTGATGGTACTGCTGATGAAACCGGCAGTGGGGTTTGGAGTTGTTGGACTCGTAAAAACAGATGAATTCGGCTCGGCGAAATTAGCGTGGTTGATCACATTAAATACATCCCAGCGAATTTGAAGTGACCCACTCTCGCCGAGTCTCTTGATCGAAGTCGCCTTCATCAACGAAGCGTCGAAACCAATCAGCCCTGGCCCCATGATGGGATTGCGTGGAGCGTTGCCCATAAAACCCAACGAGGGCACTGTGTAGGCACTTGGGTTGAACCATTGATGTGGGTTTCCAGTGACAAGAGGCCCGCTGAAATCCGGATTCAAATTCGGCCTCTCTGAAAAGTAAGTGTAATTGGACGGACCCAGGTTTGCTTCGTCGAAGCTAATCGTCGGAGTAGTCGGGCTGCCACTGTGTAGTGTGGTGATCGTGCCGAACTGCCAGCCTTCTTTGAACCAGTTTCCGTGAAAGGGCAGAGGAATCAAAGCATTCGTGGTCCAATTTCGAGCGACATCGTAAGAACAAAGGGCTTGGTTATAGAGCTTTGGCAGGGCCGGATATACGTTAATTGGGCTGACATCGTTGGGGACATCCGCTGTGTTATTTCCTGATTCAGTGTCGATACACTTTGCAAGAGTCAACACAGACTGGAACGTGAGATTCCTGCCTACATTCCGGCTTCCGGTGATCTCCAAGGAATTGTAGTGCGAGTTCGAATTGGGAACATATTGTTCGATGTAAGACCAGTTAGGATTGGGAAAGGGTGGCTGCGACGAGGCACGGTATTGTTGCCCATTTGGTTCGATCACGGGAGCTTTTGTATTAAAGTTTTCCGCCGCCCAGAAATGGACGCCAGCAGAACCCAGGTAGGCCACGGATAGCAGTATTTGTC
Organism: uncultured Acidobacteriaceae bacterium; assembly: GCA_963746665.1. Classification (GTDB taxonomy): domain Bacteria; phylum Acidobacteriota; class Terriglobia; order Terriglobales; family Acidobacteriaceae; genus PALSA-350. The sequence continues at coordinate 187,804 of CAVVBW010000008.1, forward strand.
CGGGAATCTGCCGCTCGACTGACAAATTGTACTCCATGGCATATGGGGTGCAGCACGAATTGTACACAGCTGCGGCACGTGCGTTGGGGAGCGTGGAAGCCGAACCAAAACCGCCTGCCAACGCATCAGGAAAGGCCGGCTCGCTCTGCGTCGCTAACAGCAGAGGATATGCAAAAAAGTCTCCGTTAGCATAGTCTCGAGGGTAGAGAATAGAGTGGAATATGCCAAATCCCGACCGAAGAGACGTCTTCTGATCGCCGAATACATCCCAGGCAAAACCCACACGCGGGTCTATGTTCCTTGTAGATGGATTGTTTTGAAAATAGTGCGTTTCGTGGGTGTAGAACGTATCGGTAAAAGGATTCACCAACCGCCACATCCTACCGGTAGGGTCGGTGGGATTGGTTACGAAATCATCCCGTAGCCCAAGATTGACTGTAAGCCTCTTGGTACCTCCAGTCATCTTGAATGAACCCGCTCAACGTGAGCTGCCGCAGCGACCGGTAGGCGTCATTATCTCCTGGTACAGGGGCAGTAAGTGAGATAGGAGTGCCTTCAAGAAAGCCTTGTAGCCCGCTGCCAATCCCGAGCGGCGTATTGGCCTGGAATGTATATGATCCGCCCGGACTGGTAATCTGAATGCAATTGCATTGCAGTCGCTCGGCGCCGATTCCAAATTTGAAACTGTGCCCTCCATGCACCCAATCAACTTCGTCTGATTCCGTAAAGTGGTTTTGGAGCCACCGGAGAGGAAGATAAGAGCTGGGCCCGATAGACGCGACGCCAGAGATGCCCAGGCTGCCCATTGGATATCCGGGGATAAAGGTCAGGAAGGGGGGCGCGTTGCTGAGGTCATCGTTTTCTCGCTGATCCGTTCTCACAAAGCTGAGGCTCGCCACATTTAGCAGTGTCGAGGAAAGGATCTGTTTGTCTTGAATGGTCAGGTATTGGTTCCGTTCCGGGTCAGTTTCGAAATTCGGAAGTATCGGATCGATCCCGGGAGCGGGAGGGTTAGCACCGTTAGCCCATGGATTCGTTCGACTCCGGAATCAAAGACGTATCTGAAAGCCATGCTGTTGTTTTTCGTGATTTGCTGATCGACTTTTGTCGCGATATAGTCTTCGCTTTGGGGTTCTTCTCCGGTCAACAGGTAACTTTCAGTTCCATTACCGAGATCGGTCGTGTCGGCTGGCAAAGGGAACAAGCTCAAGAACTGCACAACGTTGGGGTTGAAGGGATCGTCGCTGTCCCCGGTACCCCAGGTTGGCACCCATAGCCAATCACCTGTGAGCAGGGAAGAATCCCATTATGGGCGTTCGCGTCCGGCAGGTCTTCGTGGTCCAGTAAGGATTCTTCGGCTCGAAACCCTTCGTAGTTCACGAAGAAAAAGGTCTTGTCCCTTTTGATCGGGCCGCCCAAGGCTCCGCCGAATTGATTGCGATGAAATGGAGGCGGACCAGTTACGGGATCAAAATAGTTTCTAGCATCCATCGTGCTATTGCGGAAAAAGCCGTAGGCGGACCCGTGAAGATTGTTTGTCCCGCTTCGCGTGACCTGGTTAATTACCGAGACGCCGGAGTACACGGCACTAAAGCCATTCGTGAGGACTCGAAACTGCGCAATGCCATCCACCCCGAGCGAAGTACCCAGTATCACGAGACCGGCAGAATTTCCATAATAGCTTTTGATTTGAAATCCATCGAGAAGGATCGAAGCCATGTTCAGCCGCATTCCCGCTATACTGAAGGACGGTGCCGCTCCCTGATTCGCTCCCGCCGTGGCCGGGGGCTGGATGGTCGCGACTCCCGGAACCAAAGTAAAGAGCTGGGTGTAGTCTCTGCCATTTAGAGGTAGCTCTTCCATTTGTTGCTGTCCAACAGTGGTGCCTACCGTCGAAGTGGTTACATTCACCTGTTCCACTTGATTCGAAACGGTCACCTCCTGCGTTACAGCTCCGACTTGGAGTTTGAAGTCAACTACCATCTGCTGCCCAACGGCCAAGGAGGCGCCCTTATCAACTTGTGTGGTGAAGCCCTGCATTTGGGCCTGCACATTGTAGGCACCAATCTGTAAATCGGGCACAGCATACCGGCCTTGCGCGTCAGTCTTAATGGATTGCAAGGCGCCCGTTCCTACGTTTGTGATCGTTACTGTGGCCCCAGCGATGGAGGCTCCTGAAGGGTCTGTCACGATGCCCAAGATAGTACCTGTTTGAACTTGAGCGAGTACGACATCGGTGATAAGGGTAAGAAATACTGTAAAGAGGGCCGCGACTGATATAGCCTTTAACCACTTGGCCGCCATAACTCCTCCAACTTTGAGAAACCACCGTGCTTAGTATGAACTGCCCCCCTGGTTTAGGATACGTACGAAAGTCGCAGCAGCCACTTTACGATGATTGATTCACTTTATTTGCGCGCCTTTCTTCCTCGATCAGCTACCCGTTCAGGGAGTGCGAAAACGTAAATCATGTTGTCACCCCCAGTGCTGTCGATCTCAGGGGCCAAGGCGTTTCGGCCATAGCCGGCTACGACGGCAATATACTGACGCCCGTCCACAGAATAGGAAACCGGGTAGCCGCAGCACATCGAGCCCAGCCGGGTTTGCCATATCTTCTTCCCGGTGTCGCTGTCGAGAGCAAAGAAATACCTTGCGCCGTCACCGTTGAACGTTAGGCCGCCCGCCGTGGCCAGTACCGCAGAGTAGTTATAGGCGTGCTGCTGATACTGCCAAACCGTGTTGCCAGTCGCGACATCCACGGCCGTGATCTGGCCAACGGGGTATTGCCCATCCTTCATCAAGGGCACGTCGGGGTTCTGGACTTCCTTCCCAACCACGTTATAGGTGTACTCCGGAAGAGGCTTGCGTCGTTCGGGAAGATTCTTGCGTGCATATATTCCCGGTCGCTTCGATCATAATGTTCCGCTTCGGATCGTAAGCCGGAGCAACCTGGCCGTCCCGACCACCAGAATGGGAAGAACAATAGAATATCTTCTTCCCCTCTGCGTCATAAATATCATCCTGGTTCATCGTGGGCACACCAGTCACTGGATCAATGCTTTTGTAGATGTTCTCGGCCCCATGAAGTGTTTCTCGCGCATAGAAGAACTTGCCGTTATCCGCCTCCATCGCCCAAAATACAGGGTTCTTGCGGGGCATGCCAACAAGGGTACGTACTTTTTTCTCGGAGCATTCGGATTGGCCGCGAGCATTCCCTCGGCGTTCGGATTAGGGTGTATCGGCGTGTCCACGAGCATCATCTCGAACGTGCATTCCTGGTCCCGTTGTCCTGCGAGATCAGCTGGCGACGCCACACGACTTGACCCGTATCAGGCCGCACCGCCCAGCGTGTATCGGTTCCAGACAAGGTCGCATGCTTGCCGACTACTCCGCGCTCCCAATCCGACCCCGGGCAGGTGCCGCTCGATCCGTAATGACGAGATTCTGCACCGGATCGTATACGATCTGACCCCAAACGCCCGTGCACCAGCGGTTCTCGAAAGGCACCCCTCCCCACGTCTCGTCACCCGGTTGGCCCGGATGCGGAATCACCTCATTGCGCCACAGCTCCTTGCCAGTCTCGAGGTCGTGCCCAGTGACATAGCAGCCGAAAGGAGCATTCTGGCAACTGCCCCCCGCGATCAGAATGCCGTTGGCAACGATCGGGCCGCTGCTATTGGCGACGTAGCCGTCGTTCCCGCGCGACATACTCCAAACCACCTTGCCGGTTCGAGCGTCGAGTGCAACCACTGTGTTGTCGGCATTCACGGTAAAAATCTTGTCGCCGTAGAGCGCGATGCCGCGAGTCACGTTGTAATAGTGGTGATGGATGAGCCCCGGCCCCGGCCCGAGTCCGGGCAGCTTGGCCCTGTATTCCCAGAGTTTGCTTCCAGTAGCAGCGTCAATTGCCGTGATGATATCAGTCGGGGTGATGAGGGACATGATGCCATCGTGTATTATCGGTGATGATCCGGTCCGTCCGCCTTGGGTTGGGAATTGCCGAGCCCAAACAAGCTGGAGTTCATTGATGTTTTTGCGATTGATCTGATCGAGGGGCGAGTAGTCCCAATGCGCCATGTTGCCACCGAGCATCAGCCAGTCCGAGGGATCAGGGTTATCTAGATCTTTCTGCGTGACCGGAACGAATTTCCCCATTATTGCCGGAGGAACCGTAGCAACCGGCGCGCTCTGAGCACCCTGAGGACCCCGAGCACCCGGGGCTTCCTGATCGTCCTGAGTGTCCAGTCCACTTGCCATAATGCACACCACTGAAGTGATGATCAACAGTCGGACTATTTTCTTCACGTCTCTCCTCATGACAATTCTCCTTAAGCACAAAGAGCACAAGATGGCGCACTCGGTGAGTTTGGGGCTAAGCGTACTATCTCTGATTGTGAATGCAAAATCATGGGCCGCTTTTTTCTATTCGTCAGTCATCGTTGTTTGCAGGAATCTACAACATGTGTTCCTGGGCGTAGATACCACATGTTGACTCGTCCTCCATGTCTTACTGCGCCGGAGCATGGAACTAATTTGTGTTGCTCTGGGGCGAATTAAATATGATTTGATCCTTTTTTACTTCGAGCTTTTTGGGATCCACGCCTTTGACCTTAGCTAGGCTGTCCCAATCCTTAAAATCGCCGTGGTCCTTCCGATACCGGACGATAGCATCGGACTCGTCCGTCGTAAGGCCGAGCGCCGATTCAAGTTCCTTGCTCGTCGCGGTATTCACGTTGAGCTTAGCGGGAGGAGTGCCTAGGTATTTTGTCAAGTAATCTATGATGGCCTCAAAATCCTGGTCCGAACCAGCGGCGCCCCCCGACTTCATCGTATTGACGGTTGCTGTCCAACCTTCTCTCGTATCGCGCTGTGCGGCAATCACGTCTAGTCCATGGCAGGTTTGGCAAGTATTTTCGACTAGTTGCTCGCCAGGACCGGCAGGCAATTGATCTGAGCTTTGCGACCAGCAGACGATGGGGAAAAGCAACGAGACAAGCGCAATGAACTTCATTGGGGTTCCCACTTCCTCTGCCAATTCCTCTACCGGAGTTTTTGCCACTTTTCAAGTCCGCCTAGTCGTAATACTGAGGCGATATCTTTAAAGTGTTGAAATGGAGTAGATCGTGCGAAATCCATAGTTGCGCTCCAGCCTCCTTGATGAGCGTGTCAATTTTAGCCCTGGACTCGTTCTCCATCTCGGAACTTTTGCCTCCATACGGATCGAACGTCCTATCGGTAAATTCGGCCGGATAGTGATATAAATCCCCGGCTAAAATAACGGGCCCAGTCTTAGCAAGTTTCACGAGCAGCGACTGGTGACCCGGCGTATGACCTGGCGTCGGGACGACGATGACAGTACCATCACCAAAAACGTCGAAATTGTGGACGTTGTCCAAAATCTTCGTCTTGCTCTCCTTAAGAGCGCTGTACCTTGCAGCGGTTTCAGTTGGAGATACACCGCGTGGGGGATTCGCATTTGGCCGTGGAGGAGGAGGTGGGTCGGGAAACATAAAATCACGTTCTGCCTGGCTAACAATCCACGTGGAACCGGCAAACTCGTTCGCATTCGCACTGTGGTCGTAATGGCTATGGGAAAGCGCGAGATAAGTGATGTCCTCGGGCTTATAGCCGATTTGGGCCAACTGACCGCGAAGCGTTTTTGATGCCGTTGCACGAAATTCCGTCGTGCCTTCTGGCCTTATGTTGTCATCCGGAATGACGCAAGTGTCCCAAAGGAGCGTTCCATGCGGATTCACGATCAAATAGGCTGTAACAGCCATGTCCGTCGTCGTCACGCCGTGGTCCAACAGAACTTGTGGGTTCGGGCTCTTAAGCCTACCGCAATCGAAGACGTATAACCTGACCGAGGATACGACGGGCGGGCGCTGTTGGGCTCGAACCTGATGCGCTGCTATCCAAGTCACGCCAACCAAGAGACCAGCAAAGAGCATGACGCTACCGCAGCGCACGGTTTTGAATTGCGACGGGGGATTACTATCCATCCCGCACGCTCGCATCAAAGCAGCGACGAGCCGATACTTCGGTACAGAGGAGCGGCGCATATTATTTCATCCTTTCGCGACAGCTTACTTCCCAGGTTTGGCGTTATACTCCGCGTCAGTAACTGGGTCCATCCAGATGTCCTTCCCGTTTCCGATATCCATGGAAAGTATGGTGGCGGAATGTCCGGGAGACGCTCCGTGCCAATGTGGTACGCGAGAAGGCACATAGGTGGTCTCGCCAACGTGTAAGTCGATAACCGGTCCCCCTTTTACTTGGGTACGAGCCACCCCTTCCTGGCAGAGTAGGATCTGTCCGTTTTCATGACTATGCCACTTAGTCCGCGCTCCAGATTCAAAGTGCAGCCGGGCATTTCGCGTTACCACATTCCTTTCAACAACGGTTACGTTGCCGATATAATTGGGACTTCCCGTCTGTGGAGCACGGGCGGGCTCCGCGTTCGCTTGTGGAGCACCCGCTGGCTCCGCGTTCGCCTCTAGCGGCGACCGCGCGATCCTCGTGATGCTCGTGATTATTAACAGCGCGACAAGCGGTGTTAGCTTCATCATTGATCCCCCTCATTCAATTAATAAACAAATGACCGATTGGCGATGATTGAGCTCACGATCAGGTGGATCACCGGACGCTCAATCGATCACTCAACAACTTCGCCATCACGAGAATACCCCCTGAATAGGCTAAATTTGGGAATAGGTCGTCGGTTCCAGAATAATGTTCGTGGCATTCGAGACGATGTTCTCATAAGCGAATCGAGGCTCCCGCGACAAAGCTTTCCATTCCGGCGAGGAGCGAAATGCATCCCACCCCTTATCCCGTTCGGCCATGTTCTCGAAGCAGAGCATATACGTGATGTTGGGTAGTCGCGGTCCGATCAACGTATCGCCATAGAACACCTGCGGAACACTTGCTTTCGTGAAGACGTTGGCTTCGCCGCTGCTCATCTCTTCGATTTTTCTCCAGTGATCCTCGTAGCTCGGGCTTTCGTACGTGCGCAGCTCAAACACCCGTGGGCTGCGCGACACACTTGCCGCAGGCAGAGTGATCTTCGGCATTTTCTCGTAGGCTTGCATCAACGAGCTTTCCATCCGAGCGAAAGCAGGTTCTTTGCCTGGTGCGTCCAGGAAGGGGGCGGCCACCTTCATGTAATCAGCGTCGCGCAGAAGCCGGTCATCCACTGTAACTAGAATTTCAACAGAACTGCTTGGAATAAGCACATACATCACGGGCGTTTCAGGGCCAATGGAGACGTTGAACACACCGACCGGGTTGATCTGCATTCTATTTAACGCCGGAACGAGCGCATCGCGAAGATAATCATCGGTGAGCTTGCTTTGAGGTCCCCTTGAGAGCAAGTAGCGTCGAAGCTGATAGAACTCGCGTTTGCTCGCGCCGCTACGTTCCGTTTCCTGCGTGAGAAGTTGTGGTGCCGCAAGCGCCATTGCCGATCCTGCAATCGATGCCTTCAGGAATTTTCGCCTTTCCATTAAATCCTCCTCCATCGTATTGTCAGGAAAGTTCTCGCGATGGCTGCCGTACGCGCTGCCTCTGGAGATCAGAACAGTATCCGGACGCGAACCAGCACATTGTTCGCTGGAACCTCTTGGCCATCGCCAGCTTGCCCACTGCGGGCTTGCTCCGCCCTCGAAACAGGCACCAAGAAAACATCTGCCCCAGAATCACAGCGCAAAGGTCCAACCGAAAGTGTGCCGATCCATACGCAAAGACCTGTTTGTGACGTTTCGTTCTGGGTAGCACTAGAGACAACTTTGCGCACAGAACGCCGCCAACCCCCTTAAAACATAACCTTCAACCCAAACTGAATCTGGCGGTCGCCGCCAGGAAGCGCCCCGGGATTCGTAAGAGTGCTGGAGATGACCCCGGCGGTCGAAAGCGGGCTTATCGAACAGCCTCCAAGCCCCGCTGAGTTTGTCGCAGTAATAGGACACAAGCCTCCCGAGGCTAGCGACACGCCCGACGGGAGCGCAAAGTTCGGATGATTCAATAGATCGAAGAACTCCGCCCGGAATTCTATTTTGCCGCCCTCCCCCAGCTTTGCTACCGCCGTATCCTTTACGAGCGAAAAGTCCAGGTTCTGGAGACCAGGACCCGTTAGGAAGCTGCGCCGTTCTGTCCCGATAAATCCCGCCGGCTGGATGGAGAATGCGCAAGGGTCGAACCACAGTTGTGGAGTTCCAAGGGGTGTGCCCGCCGGAATTGAGCCGCAACCGGTACTCGTTCCGTGCGTAATGTTGTGAGCGGTTCGTCCTGCCACGACATCCGGTGTATCAGGAACATTTCCAAAACCCGGCTCCCAGCTGATGTTCTCACGGTCACTTGAAAGGTAAACCGAGAATGGGTAGCCACTCTGGAGTGACAGGATGCCGTTGGTCATCCAACCGTTGGTGAGCCCGCTCACAAATCCCTTGGACGACGCGAAGTCAGGAAAATGATAGATGGCACTGACGTGAGTAACATTCGTTAGGTCAAAGAGCGCCCGCCCCCACATGGAGCCTGGATGAAGTGGCTCCTCAGCGATGAACTCGCCATCCTGATTGGCTGTGCCTTGCATATTATCCATGAGCTTAGAAAACGTGTAGGAGGCTGTAAACTGCAAGCCATGAGTTACACGCTTGGTCAGGTTCATATCCAGCGCGTTGTAAACGGAGGTCGCTATCGGGGAGAGGAACTTCATATTCGGGAACGCGTCGTTTAGTCGATTGAAACACGTACCCGAATTCGGACTAGGGGGCGTTCCTAAGCCGACCAGAACGCCGCACTGGAGGTCGGCGTTCTGGTGGACGGAGCCGCTCACGCTGGCGAGGGTTGGGTAGAAATAGCAGGAGGTCGCCGCTCCGTCATATTGGTTTGCGTTGTTGAGCACCGTCCCCGGCGCTGCTTGGGCGCAGGTTGTCACGCCATTGTTCGTAACCGGAACACCGGACGGAAGTATGTTATTGAACTCCGCATCCCTGAGGAGGTCCAGGCCTTTTGATCCCGCAAAGGCCACAGTCAGAGCCATTTGACCGGGCAACTGCCGCTCCAGCGTCAGGTTGTACGACATCATATGAGGCTGATTGGCGTTCCAAGGGATCGGGGTGGCCGTACTCGCGAAAGTACCAAGAGCCGGGAGAAGAGCCGGTATTTGGATGGGGCCCGGGAAAATTGTTGAGTAGCTAGAAGTTGTGAAATTTTGAGTGAACGGCGGATCATAACCAGCATAAAGCATGTACGCCGTCCCAAGGGTGGAGAGGTCGTAGGAAAGGTCGAAACCGCCTCGAAGGGCTGTCTTTCCGTCTCCGAATACGTCCCAGGCAAACCCGAACCGCGGGCTCCAGTTCCTCAAGGACGGATTTTTGAATAGCGGGTTCCCTACAGTAAACGCTGTGTCAGTTAACGGATGCCGCAGATTGGACAGCCTTCCATATTTGTCGTTAACCGACGTGGTTGGTTCATACCGCATTCCCAGGTTCAATGTCAGCCGTGGCGTGACTTTCCAGGAATCCTGACCATAAAATCCCATGGTAGCGAACTGGAGATACTTGGTGGGGTTATTGGCATCCGGTAACGTCGCGGTGAAGCTCGAGGTTATACCCTGCAAAAACTGGTCTACGTCTGAAAATCCAACGATGCCCCTGTCGTAACCGTGAGTCTGGATTTTTTCGGCATAGTGATTGACGATAAATCCAAACTTGAACGAACTGCGGCCTTTATGGTAATTCACATCGTCGCCTTCAGTATAGAGATTCTCAAATTCTTCTCTGGGGCTTAGGCCAGTGCCACCTGCTATACCGCTCACACCGCCAGGACTGATGGATCCCATTCCGAGGGGTTGTTGTACCGCCTCGTATTGTGGTTCGAGGAGGCGAGGATCAAGAATCGTGTTTCCGAAATCCAACGGTTCCCGAGTGAACGAAATTCTGGCTGAGTTTACGACGGATGCCGAAAAGATATGATTCTCCGCCAAGGTGAAGAATTGGTTGCGGCTGGCCGAGAAAGCTTCGTTTGAATTATAAGCACCCGAATAGGGCAGAAACGACTGGTCAATCGTGTAGCGGCCAAACAGATTATCGGTGTTTGAAATCGTGTGGTCTATTCGAACTTGTCCGTAATTCTCAGGCGTAGCCTGAGGGAACACCCAGCCATAATTGTTAGCGGTACCGTTGTTAGTACCCGGAAGATTGGGAAGCGGCCACAGGGCCAAGAACGGAACCATTTGCGCCGCAGCCGGACCGGTCGCCTTGGCATCGCCAAGTTGTGGGCACTGCGCCGATGTGATAATTTGCCCCGCTGTTATGGTATGGCATCCGTTCGGGTTAGCGAGGGTCCCAAGCGTGCTCGATGTTTGGGTCACCCCGAGGTAAGCCCTCAGCCCTTCATAAACCCCGAAGAAGAACGTCTTGTTCTTCTGGATCGGCCCTCCGAGCGCACCACCGAACTGGTTCCTCCGAAACGGAGGATTGCGGCGTCCACCGAGCTGGGAAGGGGGCAGGTCGAAGTAATTCCTCGCGTCAAGCACGTTGTTCCGCAGGAATTCGAAGACGTCGCCGTGAAACTGATTTGTCCCGCTCTTGCTTACCACCAACATCTGGCTGCCCATGGTCAGGCCGTATTCTGCATCGAAGTTGTTCGTGATGATCCTGTATTCCTGAATCCCGTCGACCCCCAAAGTCGTGCCTATGGCGGATGCCCCGTTGTTGTCGCTGACGCTCATCAGTAGGCCGCCATCCAGCATGTAGGTGTTGGAACGTTGCGGCGCGCCGTTGCTGCTGAATTGCGTGCCGCTATATCCGATCGTGGAGATGCCGGAATTCGGTGACTTCGATATGCCCATCTGAAGCAGGGTCAAATCATTGTAGTTGCGGCCGTTGAGCGGCAGGTCAGCGATCGTGTCTGGGGTTACCAGGCTGCTTAAGGAGCCGGTCGTCGTATCCACTTGGGCGGTTTGCGCCGTCACGGAGACGGTTTGCGTCGCTTGCCCGACTTGCATCGTGAAATTGGCGACAAGCTCCTGGGCCACCGCGAGCGTCTGTCCGCTCTGCACTTCGGTCTGAAACCCAGAGGCTTCCACGGTGATCGAATAGTTGCCCACCGCCATCGTATCCAGCCGGTAAGCCCCATCGCTCCCCGTCATGTCCGTCCGGGTTTGACCGGTGTCGGTCTCTCGCGCGGTGATTTTGGCGCCCGGCACCACGGCTCCGCTAGAATCCTTGACCACTCCGAGAATCGATCCTGTCGACAATTGCGCCTGCATCATTGGCATGCTTAACAAAAACGCGGCCACCCCAATCAAAGATAAAACTGCCCTTTTCATGTTCAAGTCGACCTCCGTTCAAGCACACGATCAGGCCTTTTAACTCCTGCAACTTTGAGAAACCTTCTGGGATCAATGGAACGGGAGTCTAATGGCAGTTGCTTGTCACATGCAATTTGAATCTAATTAACAGGGCATTAAGCTGCGACATAGCACGAGCACAATTTTGTTTATCAGGTTCGTGTCCGGATATGGGAGATCCGATGAAGGACTAGCTAGCGCGAAGGCCATGCACCTTCCGCGGGAGACACTTGTACCTTGATTGCCACCCTAATGCCACTCAGGTAGCCGTATCTGGAATCGTGACAGGTCAGTCCAGACTCAAGCCTTGGGGTTTGGGATCAAGCGAGACCACGAAATTGAGTTCTTATATCACGCTGGCCCGCTGAATTTCCTTAGTAACTATTGGTGAACCCCGATCGATTGCCGGTCCCTGCAGCGGCGTTATTCCGCTTTCGGATAATCTGCGAGGATCGGTGGTCCCGGCTTACGCGTCCACTGCAGGAGCGGCCGCAACTCGCGAATATCCCTTGCCTTCTCCAGCTCGAGCACTCGGTTAATGAGCTGCGTGCTGGCTGCGCCGCCGATCACCGGCGTCATCAGATCGCCGCATTTCGCGACAAGCTGACCTCTGGTCATGGGGTTCTGAACGGTACCGAGAACCGGTCCCGTGTCTTGCGTGAGGCGGGTGCCATCCGTAAGCGTCACTTCGAGGAGAGGCGGGCGAGCCGACCCATTTCCGCCCCCGCCCCCACTACGAGCGGGTGCTTGCAGCACAACTTTCGATCGCAAGCGCAGGATAGCTGGATCTTGCATCCGTTGCTTGTTGTGAATGGACCGGAACGTCGCGTTCTTGTCCATGATCATCAACGCCATAGCGTACTGAATGTTTATGTCCGGCGGTTGGCTGTTGTCGACAACGGACCCTGGGGTCGAGCGCAGGAGAATCTGCTGAACCTGGTCCGGTTGGATTGGATGTCGCTTGAGTAGCGCGTCCATGGCGTCTAAGGGTGCCTGAATTGGAGATCCGACGGTCCACCGTTTGATGTTGGTACCCGCGATTTCATACCGCTCCCCGAGCTTTTCTACGAGCAATTGAGCGTCGGCCTGAGGATTATTGGCGAGCAGGAAATTGTCCCGGCCGGACAGGACGTCGTCAACTCCATTCCAACCGGCGTGAACTAGCAAGGCCGAGGTGACTCCATCTCGCGCTGGCATCCCCCCGTAAACAAAGCCCTTTTCAACATGATCAGTATCCCGGTACCAATAGGCGATTCCGGAGGATTGTTGCGCTGTGTAGTCAAGCATCCAGCGCATCTGCTGGGCAGTCAAACTCGCGGCGCAGCTCGCGGCTGCTGCGGACCCGAATATACCTGCGACGGAGTGGGTCGCCTTATGCGTCTTCGTAAGCCCGTCTCGTATAGTCAATAGCATCCGTGCGCCGATGTCATATCCGAGTGCCGCAGCGCGCAGAAAATGCGCTCCGGTGATGCCAAACTGCTCCCCAGTTGCCAGCGCCGCCGGCACGATGCTGCACCCAGGATGCCAGCCTCCGGGCCAGGAGTCGTCGGTTTCGTCCGCGTGCGCCGACACGCCGTTCACAAGAGCCGTTTCGATTGGACCGCACAACACCGTATCCCCGATAACCGTTGCTACGTTTTTTCCACCGTACGCACGCGCAAACGCGACAGCGTCCCGGCCAGCGGGCAATTCTGTTCCCGAAACTATGGCGGCCAAGGTGTCAAGCACGTGCCACTTAGCCTGCTCAAGCACGTGATCAGTGAGCTCTTTATCGCGCGCCTGACTCATATAAGTGCTAAGCTGCTCCATCACACCGCTGATCTGGTCCGGGTTGGATGGACTTGGGACCTCCTGAGGATCGGCCGAGCGGGCGAGGGCCGTCTTGCCGCTATAAGCGCCAGCGACGAGCGCCAACCCTGCGTACTGCATCACGCGTCGACGTGTCGGCTGAGAATTCATTTTCTCTTGCGCCACCTAGATACTGCGTTACTCATTCTGTAATTAATACTTCCGTCTACTATTGTGTAGCTCAGCCGCAAGTCGAGTGGACCGAATAATCTCTCGACTCGAATTCCCCCGCTGAGCCAGCGCGCATATCTGGCCGCTCTGGCTGCTTTAGCTTCAGATACAAGGCTTTGCAGATTAAGCCGGAACGGCTATTTAAACAACGAGATACGAACGTTGGCCCCGCATACCGGCGTCCTGAATCTAGAACATTCCATCCTCATGGTGTGACAGCGAGGTGTATGCGTTCAACCCTAGATGTTTTATTCGGTGGACGGTATTAGTACGATTCTTCAACCGTTATATATCCTATGCCATTTTTTATTACTATGGTTGTTCCAAAAGGCTTACTCAGCTGCTGCAGATAGGTAAGGATCTTGACCGCCATTTTCGGGTCGGCGAGCCGAGGAATTCCATAATCAGGCCGCCGGTCGACTGAAATCGTAATCGGCGTCAAAACAACTTCGCTGGGCCGCCGGTTTTGGAAAACCACCTTTGCCACTACCGATTCGTTATGCGGTGAGTCAAAAGATCCGCTGAGACCGTTCAGAGCTCCTCCCCGGGCATCGTAACCCTCCGACGGACGCGCATCTGGACCGAGGGCATAGCGATTATAAAAATCTGATGGTTCCACTCGCACGATATTGTCCTGATAAAACAAGCCTCCCAGGCTATAAAAGATTACCTTTCCCTTGTAGATCTCGATGCCGCGGAGCTGCTGAGGACCATGTCCAATGAATACGTCCGTACCGGCGTCTACGGCTGCGTGGGCAAACTCCACCAAGAATTGTGGAGGGGTTTTACCTTGATCTGGTCCTGGCACTCCTTCATGAGTATGGATTGAAGTCACTACGAAATTCGCCATTTGCCGCGCATCTCGTATGGAGTGGGTGATTTCCGCGAGGTCTGTGGGATCAACCTTGGTGAAGACGCCGGGGGTTTCACTCATTTGAAACGTGAGCGGCGAGTATTTATTAAATGGATCGGCTGTCGTGGAGAATTTAATGGTTTGGGGGGAGGATTGGCTCCCCGTTCCGAGTTTCAACTCATCCTGTATCTTTCGGAGAGCGCTGAAATCAGCCGAGCTAACATTATAAATTGTTTCGTGGTGCAGGGGATTGATGCCAGGCCGGCCTTGCATGTCCGGCCTCGGGTCTCCCGCGGGTGCAGCATCAAGAAAAGTTGAGGTACAAGCGAGTATTGCGACACGTCCATGGGGAGTCGATAGATAATGTGGCTCTCGTGCCTCACCTAAGGTCTCACCGATTCCTGCATAGACGGCACCGTCCTCTCTCAGAGTCTGAAGCGTGTCCAACACACCCTGTATGCCATAGTCAAATGAGTGGTTGTTGACTGCCCCAAAGAGATTGAAGCCCATCCACTGCAATTGCTTCAACATTGCTGGATCGGCTGCCATATAAGTATTTCCGGAGGTAGGTGCCGGAAACGCTTTGCGGCTGGGGTACATCTCCTCGATATTGGTGTAAGCTGCATCTCCCTCACGAACCGCCTTCACCACGTCCATAAATCCAGGATCGTTTTGCCGCACAGTAAGAGGGGTCATAAGCATGGCATCCCCAGTCGCAGTCAAAGTGAATTGGTCAAGGTACGCGTCGTCTTCTTGAGCGGTGAGTCGAGGACTGTTAGCGAAGACCATCAGGGCCAGGAGTACGGCGGCTATTATAAACACGCTCGGCTGACACTCACGAATCGACTGTTTAGGACTCTGGTGAGGACTCATCGAGGAGGACCGCTCCACTCGCGATACCAACAATTCCATACCAGCCTCCAGAGTCGATGTAGAGCGCGGGGCGCAAGAAGTTGAGAGCGCGGGCCTACACCTTTCAACGGCCATTTGTGTCAATACACTAATCCACTATGAGCTGCAATTCAGATTATCTGAACAGGGTCATCGCCTCAGATTAACCAATATGGACCAGTCTCATAAAGGGTCATGCAACGGAGGTGAACCAAGAACTCTTCGGGTATGGTATTCGTAGCGAGTAACCAGCCTGCGGAACCTGTGCAACCAAGCAAAACAGGCATTCCACGCCGCAGCGTCGCTTGTAACGTCGCAGCTTTCGGCCGTCCTGGGTCTTGCTGCGGTTTTCGCGGTTGGGGGCGATGAGTTTGATGCCATGATCCCGCAGTAGATGCTGGTCGGGCCGATCCGAGTCGTAAGCCTTATCGCCTATCAGCCACGTCGGAAGTTGGTCGAGGAAGCTGCCCGCCAAGGTCTCCCCGACCAGTTGGCTTTCGTGCAGCGAGGCGCTGTCGATATTGACGGCCAGAGGAAGACTGCTCGCAATGGCGATGGCCATGATCTTCGTCTCTTGCCCCGCCTGGTTTTTCCCACGGCCAAGCCCTTTTTTTTCGCGCTCGCAAAACTGCCGCCGATTGAGCCTTCATCGAAATCCAGCGGACCAGCTCGATGCCAAACGCAGGTGACAGGTCTGGTATGGAGGATACTTCGCCGGTAGTTCCTGACATTACGCTCCACTTCTTAAAATCCAGAGCACCCCAGTCAGTCTCCCTAGCCTTAAATTCATAATTAAGAGGCCGTTTATCAAATCTAGATTGTGTACCACTTCGGGGGTGAGGTAGTTTGGCGGAATGTGAGGGACAATTGGCGACGACTGCAGCTGTTGACATTGAGCATCTGAAGAAGTGGATAGGAAAAACCGGGTTGGCACTTGACCTAGTTACTCCAAAGCCGATAGCGGCTTTGTCGGCGACTCTCGATCGGAACGACCCCTTTCCGCAAGCCGGCGATACATTGCCCCCGCTCTGGAGTTGGCTTTATTTTCTGTCGGCTCCTCCCATGTCCGAGCTCGGCTATGATGGACATGCTGCGCGTGGCGGTTTTCTCCCTCCCGTGCCGCTCCCGCGCCGGATGATCGCAGGTGGCCGTCTATGGTTCCACCGCCCGTTGCACGTGGGCGATTCCATTGCCAGGGTCTCGCGCATAGCGGATGTCAGTTACAAGAAGGGCCGTACCGGCCCGCTCATCCTGGTGCAGATACATCGCAAGTACGACCAACGGAGATCTGGCGCTGACTGAAGAGCAGGATATCATCTACCGTGACAACCCCACGACGGGGGAGTCGCTTTCGGCGCCGCAGCAACCTCCCCGAGACGGCACGTGGACGCGGCGGTTGCATCCGGACGCGGCATTGCTCTTCCGTTACTCAGCCCTAACGTTCAATGCGCACCGCATCCATTATGACCGCTCATTCGCGACCCAAGCGGAGAACTATCCCGGCCTGGTCGTTCACGGGCCTTTGATCGCAACCCTGCTGCTTGACTTGCTGAGACGCAACCTGCCGGACGCGATCGTCTCCCACTTCTTGTTTCGTGCCGTCAGACCGTTGTTTGACGTTGCTCCGTTTTCACTATTTGGCCGCGTCGCGGAAAATGAAAAGGTTGCAGAACTGTGGGCCGCTGACGTGGATGGCTGGCTTGCGACGGGGGCAAGTGCCACCCTGGCCTGACCGGGCTCTTTCATCCGCCACAGGCGTTGTGATGTAACGCTCAGTACAGCGAATCAATATGTCTATGACTTGCGAAGATGCGCTCGGATATTTCAGGGCGTTTTGAATGGAGAGCGCGTTGGGTCCTTTAGACGGAATTACGGTCGTCACACTGGGGCCGGCCATCGCGGCACCACTCTGTACGCGGCAATTGGCTGATCTTGGCGCGCGCGTGATTAAAATCGAGAGGCCCGAGGTCGGCGATTTCGCTCGAGCCTACGACGAACGTGTACGCGGGCTGGCTTCACACTTTGTCTGGTGTAATCGTTCGAAGGAGAGCCTTGACCCTTGACGTCAAGCATCCTGAAGCTTCACATATCTTGGGAAAGCTTTTGGAGATCGCCGACGTGGTCGTTCAGAATTTAGCGCCTGGCGCGGCCGCGCGCCTTGGTTTAAGTTATGAAGTTCTATGCAACAAGTTTCCCGAAATGATCGTGTGCGATATCTCCGGATACGGAGCCGATGGGCCGTATCGTGACAAGAAAGCCTATGACCTGCTGATTCAAAGCGAGGCGGGGTTTGCTGTCCATTACTGGAACCGCCGATGAATCTGCGAAGGCAGGCATTTCCATCGCCGACATCGCCGCCGGCATGTATGCCTACAGCAACATCCTGGCTGGGGTGATGATGCGGCACAAGACCGGGACGGGATGCAGGGTCGAAATATCGATGCTGGAAAGCATGGTCGAATGGATGAGTTATCCCCTGTATTACACATTCGACAGCGCCTCGGCTCCGCCACGCAACGGCGCCTCTCACGCTACGATATATCCGTACGGTCCGTTCTCAACAGGCGATGGGAAGGCTGTCATGCTGGGACTTCAGAATGAACGAGAGTGGAAGATATTTTGCGATAAGGTGCTGGAGCAGCCCAAACTGGCGACGGATCCGCGGTTCGACTCCAATGCGCAGCGCTCGACAGCGCGACGGGAGTTGCACGAGATTATCATCCACGTATTTTCGCGGCTCACAGCAGGCAGGTCATCGAACGGCTCGACTGCGCTCAGATCGCTAACGCGCGCATGAATGAGATGGAGAACGTGTGGTCACATCCCCAACTGAAGGCACGCGGGCGTTGGCGTTCTATCAACACACCGGCCGGCGCGATCCCCGCCTTAATACCGCCTGGGGCGCCGGGCGCGTATGCGCCGCGCATGGGCTCAGTTCCAGCACTAGGCGAGCACACCCACGCGATTTTATCGGAACTCGGTCTTGATGATGACAAGATTGCCAGGTTACGCGTCGAGCGAGCAATCTGATTCATTGTCAACAATCTTAACGATGCGCCTCACAATCCTGACGTTAGTGCTGAAGCGGCCACTTGTTTCTTAGCCGGCGTGCGGGCTGTCAACGGTAGAACCATCGAACATAGCATGACAATCATGGCGACCTTAAGGGCAGGACCATACTCACCCAGCCTCTGGTGAATGCGAGCAATCAGAATCGGAGACGGAATTGCAGAAAAATTTGCTGCAAACATGATCATGCCATAGATTCCTCCGAGCGACTTTGCTCCGAAGTAATCAGCAGTAAACGATGGCATGGTGCCGAACCCGCCTCCATAGCACAAGCCGACTAAGGCGAATGCGACGCCGAAGATTGTCCAGTCGTGAATCCGCGGCAGTATGAAAAATACGCCCACTTGAATCAAGTAAAGAAGGAAATACACGCGAGCACGTCCCAAATAATCGGAAATCCAAGCCCAGAAGATGCGGCCTATGCCATTGAATATCGAAATTAGCCCTACCGTTCCGGCCGCTCTAAGGACCGACATCCCGACCATCTCTTCGGCCATCGGAGAGGCCTGACTGATGATCATAATTCCCGACGACATGTTGAGAAAGAGCAAGAGCAGAAGGAGATAGAACTGCCATGTCCGCATTGCCTCCGAGAGAGTGAAATCTCTTGTGCTGGCAGCTTTGGAGATCTCCGTACGCGGCTGCCATCCGGCCGGCCGCCATCCCACCGGTGGATTCGCAAAGAGTTGTGCGGCGGCGAATACGACTATCAAATAGACGATGCCCATAATTAGAAATGTGGCCGGAACCCCGTAGTGGATGATTTCCCAGGCCGCGAACGGACTCATGATCAAAGCGCCAAACCCATAGCCACACACGGCTATGCCGGTCATAAGGCCACGCCTGTCAGGGAACCATTTCACCAGCGTCGCAACAGGACAGATGTATCCCATCCCCATGGCAACTCCTGCTAGCAGCCCATACCCGAGGTAAATGCCCATGAGCGAGTGATGCGCTGCGGCAAACCCGGCGACGATGTAACCGAGCCCATACAGGACCGCAGCAGTGCTGGCAACCTTCCGCGGCCCGACCCGGTCTTGCCAGAGGCCGCCGATAATTGTGCCGAATCCGAGGCAGACGAGCGTGATGGTGAAGTTCAACTGGACCGATGTTTCCGACCAGTGCTCCGTGTTCATCAACGGATTCTTGAAGACACTCCAGCCGTAGGCCGCGCCGAGGCAGATCTGCATGCAAAATGCGGCAACCGCAGTGACCCATCGGTTGGGAAGCCGCTCCGCAGTCATTTGGGTTCTCCTTGTATCTCGTGAGAGTTTAATACCCCGGTGGAGGTTTGTGGTTCCCTCTCACGAGAACCGGAGGCCGGAGCAGTTTCACTTTTGCTGGAGAAGGAGAGATAGGTTTGAGCGCGACCGTCCGGTCAAAGGACGATTGCGCAGACCCTGAGCAGTTGCACTACCGTCAAAGGGCTCTTGTTATGGAGAAAACGGACTGGCGGCTTTTCCTTCATTCAGCCAAAGATGTCCCATAATGTAATGGATACAGGATCTATGGGAGGCAGGCAATTTGCATATCGCGAACAGGGAATCAATGATTCATTAAGCTGGTAGGACGCGAGCGTTCCTCCAAAGAACGGCGGCGTGCAAAGCCCGAACCAAACCACTCCATGGTAGAAACGAGAATGCTCTAACCGGCGTCCGCAGCAACGTCAGCGACTAACAAACCGACTAGTTCCCTGGCAAACGAAGGCAGCAACTGGAAGCTACGAGCGCAGATCTTTAAGTTGCGCACGGCCCAATCGTCACTCAGCTCCAGAATATGAATAGCCATATTCTTCTCATGCCGCCGCGCGACTGAGTTTGGCAGAACACCGACACCCACGCCGGCCTCGATCATTCTGCAAAGCGCCTCAAAATTTCCCACTTGAATGCGGACTTTTAGAGTCTTATGCAGTTCTCTGGCGGCTTGACTGATGAACGCGTGAATCGCGCTTCCCTCGAGTAAGCCAATGTAATCGAATTCCAGAGTTTCATCAAAACTGATCTTTTGCCGCTCCATGAGCGAGTGATGGACGGAGGTGGCTAATACAAGACGATCTCGCTTATAAGGTAAGACCTGTAAATCGCCCGTGTCCACATTTCCGGCGACGATTCCGACGTCGGTGCCTCCCTCACTCACAGCACGGACAATATCGCGGCTTAACCGCTCCCTGAGGGAGATACTGACGTCTGGGTGGGCCGTCAGAAAGGTGCGAAGAACCGAGGGCAGGAATTCGATGGCGTTGGTGTTGGCAAAAATACGCATGTGCCCCTTAACTCCACTGGCGTGGTCTTGCATTTCCCCGAGCAGATTCTCAACGTTCTGCATTATCAGAATGGCATAGTGCAGAAAGGCCTCGCCTGCCGTGGTCATCGTGACCCCTTGGCTATTCCGATAGAGCAGCTTCGTGCGGAGCCTCTCCTCGACATTTTTTATTCGCATGCTAGCCGCAGGAAGAGACATATACGAGAGCTCAGCGCCGTGAGTAAGACTGTTGGTCTCAGCGATGTTTATAAAGAGTCGCATGTCTACCAGATCGAAGACCATAGTCGTCATACGCGGGCCGGAGAATTTCCTATAGGCATACGGTTGACAACCACGCGGGACACAGGCGCTCCGCCAAAGGAAGGACGGCACGGCCCCGAGGTTCGCCACCCCGCAGAAATAGAAAATGCGCCGCGGCATTCTAGCTTTAGCGGGGTAGTTTTGTCCAACACGCCAAGCACTCGCAACTCCCCACGCACGGCCTGATTGATGGTGCGGCGTGAGGCATTGTCAGGAGAGACGATAAGGGCGTTTTCAAGGTGGGCAGCATTAGCTCTTTGCAGTATGGCTACCTGGGACATGGAGCGATCGGAACCAACGCGAGTCCTTTCGACTGCGGCACCGCCTCGACTCGCTTCCACCATGCCTCCGGCCGTCTGGGCGGCATGCCCGGCGTTTATTTGTGCGGCGCCTGCACGCACCCGGGCGGCAGCGTAATCGCGATCAACGGCCGCAACGCGGCGATGGCGGTTCTCGAAGATCAAGCCAATGCCGCGAAAACGCGGTGAGGCCATTATTCCGACTACACTTCGCAAAAGTCGGCAACCGGCGGGCAGGAGCAGAAGAGATTGCGATCTCCGTACGCGTTGTCGATTCGATTGACCGGCGCCCAATACTTATCGTTTCTGCGCGAAGTCGGCGGAAAACATCCTTGAGCGCGGGTGTAGGGGCGATTCCACACTTCGTCCGCAAGATCGAAGACGGTGTGCGGCGCATAGCGAAGCGGGCTATCGGCAACGGGGTAGAGACCCTCTTCGATGGCGCGGATTTCGGCTCGCATGGCAATCATCGCATCGCAGAAGCGATCGATCTCGGCCTTCGACTCCGATTCGGTAGGCTCGACCATGAGAGTGCCCGCGACCGGGAAGCTCATCGTCGGGGCATGGAAGCCATAATCGATCAGCCGCTTGGCAATGTCATCGACCGTGACTCCGCAGGAGACCTGGATGGGGCGTGTATCGAGAATGCACTCATGCGCGACCCGGCCACGCCGATTCTTGTAGAGAACCGGATAGTCCTTCTCCAGGCGCTTGGCGATGTAGTTGGCATTGAGAATGGCAACCTGTGTCGCCTGAGTGAGGCCTTCTGTGCCCATCAACAGGATGTATGCCCAGGAGATGGGGAGAATCGAGGCCGAACCGAAGGGTGCGGCAGCGACCGGTCCCACAGGGCTCGAGTTCTCGAGATCCGAACGGCCCGGCAGAAAGGGCGCAAGATGCCGTCGCACGCCAAGGGGACCCACACCGGGACCGCCTCCGCCGTGGGGAATGCAAAAGGTTTTATGGAGGTTGAGATGGCCGGCGTCCGCGCCGAACTTGCCGGGGTAGACAAGGCCTACCTGCGCGTTGAGGTTGGCCCCATCCAAATAGACCTGGCCGCCATACTCGTGCACGATCTCGCAGATCTCACGCACCCGCTCTTCAAAGACGCCGTGGGTGGAGGGATAGGTAATCATGATTGCGGCAAGAGTATCCGCATAGCGCTTCGCCTTTTCGCGCAAATCGTCCACATCGACGTTGCCATGTTCGTCACAGCGAACGCCGGCCACCTCCATCGCCGCCATCTGCGCGGACGCCGGATTGGTGCCATGCGCCGACGCCGGAATGAGGCATATGTTGCGCTGCCCCTCTCCACGGCTGCGATGGTAGGCGCCGATGGCGAGCAGGCCTGCGTACTCGCCTTGCGCTCCGGAGTTCGGCTGCAGGGAGAAGGCGTCATAGCCGGTAATCTCGCACAATCTCTTTTCGAGCGCGCGGATCAGCTCCGCATAGCCCTCAGCCTGGTTAGCCGGCGCCAAGGGGTGCAGATTAGAAAACTCCGGCCACGTGATGGGGATCATCTCGGCGGTGGCGTTGAGCTTCATGGTGCAGGAGCCGAGCGGAATCATGACGCGGTCGAGGGCCAGGTCACGATCGGCGAGACGGCGCATGTAGCGCAGGATTTCAGTCTCGGAGTGATATTGCCGGAACACCGGATGATCGAGAAACGTGCTCCTGCGCTCAAGGCCTGGAGGAATCGCCGAGCGCGCCTCGACTTCCGCAAAGGCCGGTGCTTTCCCGAAGCATCGCCAGATGGCTTCGACCAGAGCGGGCGTTGTCGTTTCATCGAGGCTGATCCCGATCCTTTGCCCCGGCCCTGTTGAGGGCGAATCAATGCGGCGGAAGTTGAAACCCGCCGCAACCGCCGCTTCGTGAATCTCTCCGGTGCGCTCTCCCGCGATGACGGTGAGGGTATCGAAGTATGCCGCCGGCTCAACGATGAAGCCCATTTGCGCGAGACCGGCGGCAAGCTTCGCGGTCAAGCGATGAACTTCGGAGGCAATCCCGGCAAGTCCTTCGGGCCCGTGATAGACGGAATACATCGAAGCAATGACGGCGAGAAGCACCTGGGAGGTGCAGATGTTCGACGTGGCCTTTTCGCGGCGGATGTGCTGCTCCCTCGTCTGCAGGGCGAGGCGATAGGCCTGCGCGCCGCGAGCATCGATCGAGACGCCGACGAGCCGGCCGGGCAGGGTGCGCTTGAACTCGTCCCTGGTGGCGATGAAAGCGGCGTGGGGGCCACCGTATCCCATGGGCACGCCGAAGCGCTGTGTCGATCCGATGGCGATGTCGGCACCAAGCTCTCCCGGCGGCATCAGCAAAGTGAGCGCGAGCGGATCGGCGGCCATGACCGCGACCGCCCCGTGGGCATGCAGCGCCTCGATGACAGGCCGAAAGTCCACGATCTGGCCGTGCGTGCCCGGATACTGGAAGATCGCGCCAAAGACCTCTTCCGGACGCAGATCTCGCTCGACATCCCCAATCAGCAACTCCCAGCCAAAGGGCTCAGCGCGGGTTTCAAGCACGGCGATGGTTTGCGGATGGCAGCTCCGGTCGACAAAGAACCGGGTTTGTTCCGATGAGGCGTTCCGCTTGGCCATCGCCATCGCTTCGGCCGCCGCGGTGGCCTCATCGAGCAGGGAGGCATTGGCGACGGCGAGCCCGGTGAGATCGGAGACCATTGTCTGGAAATTGAGCATGGCCTCGAGACGGCCCTGGCTGATCTCAGGCTGATAGGGCGTGTAGGAGGTGTACCAAGCGGGGTTCTCCAAAATATTGCGCTGGATGACGGGCGGCAAAATCGTTCCATAATAGCCCTGTCCAATGAAGGACGTAAGCACCCGATTCTTATTTGCGACCTGGCGAAGATAGGCCAGCGTCTCGGTCTCGGTCAAGGCAGGCGCGGGGGCGAGCTGGCCAGGTTCGAGGATCGATGCCGGCACTGTTTCTTCCATCAGCGCTTCCAGGCTAGCGGCGCCGACGGTCTCTAACATCGCCGAGATATCAACCGGCGAGGGACCGATATGCCGCCCCGAGAAAGGGACGGCTGCGCCGGACTGGCTGAGGCGAGTTTCGTTGTTTGTGGTTGTATCCCGAACCGACGATGACATGACGCACACCCCTTTATCGAGGCCGAGGCCCGGCCTCATTGTGCGCCCCTTCTGTCTGTTTGCCTGAGAGAATTATCCCGTCGGCGGACGCCTCGAGGGCGCCTCTCTCCAGAAGTTGACTAGAGCTGTTCGCGGTCCTTTTGCCTGAGAGTTTCCGGGGCGGTTGCTCCTTCGGCGCCGATGATCCGATCTCTCCCGCGAGAGCATCCTCATTCATTGCGTGCATCCGACATCATCCCGCCAGGAACGAGCGAGTAGATGATGGATGCGCTTGAGATCACTTTAGATGGAAAACCTTCTTCGAGCAAACGGGCCATCGGGCAAAGAACGAAATACAGGGATCCTTCCCCTTTCCCTTCGCACAGGGGTCAGGGTCAGGATGACGAGTGGGGTAGAGCAGCGTTGAATTTGCTAAGCTGCGGCAAAATGCGCGGGAGCGCTACTTCTTTCTAGACGGAGCGCGCATCTTGCCAACGTCCGGAGGGTCGATGCCAAGCGCGGTCGCCAAGGCTATCTGATGGTCTTGCTCGTCGACGAGGATGCCGCGGATCTGTTCCGCCATTGCATATTCACTCATCGCATCGCATTGACGCAGGCGCACGCGGTAATTGCGGATGGTCTCATTCTCATTGTCCAGATCAAAGCGGAGCATCTCTTCGGCTTTTTCCGATGTCTTCACAGGCTTGGGCACGACGGCCGGCATGCCTCCCAGATAATCGATCTGGTTGGAAATGATCATCGCGTGTTGCAGCTCTTGCGTGGCGTGCTTCTCGAGCTCCGCGGCGATGTTCATGTATGGAGCTCCTTTCAGAACTTGCGAATAGACAACATAGGCGATGATGGCTTGATATTCACGCGCCAAATCTTCGTTCAGGAGTGCGATCAACTCTTCACGCGTGATGGGCGCGCCGTTATTTTCCTTGTCCGTCATTCTCTCTCCTCCACACAGATAACTGCGCCCGCCGGTAAAATGCCCAGCACCGGACTATAGCCTTGGATGCAGGCTCCGCGAAAAGGCAGCGACCGGAAAACTTTTATATCAGCTTGAAGGGCGCAATTGGGACGGCCTGAACGGGCGGCTGACCTTCTTCCACGTCTTTCCGATTCGATCGGAGGCGAGAAAGATCTGTCCAGCGGTAATTCCCCCAAGCACCCGACGGTGTCCCACGGCGGCAAGGCCCATGGAAGCGATACAGCCACACTGCTCGCAATCCGGGTTGCCGCCAAACTGGCATGGCGTGATCGCCGTCGTGAGATCGGCAGAAATGGTTTGCGTCGTGCGCGCAAAGATACATGCCTCCGGACTCTTCGGGGGTGTGCTCATCTCATCAATCATCTCTGGCGACATATTGAGAATGGGATAGATTGAACGCAGCCGGCGAAGATCTTCGATCACGGAGACACGCTGCGCCGGAGTCAGGATCTCCACGTCGGTCGCGCCCCGCTGGGGCGTGAAGAGACTGAACCAGACCCGTACGATCTCCGGGCGAGCGCTCCAGAAGCGCAGAAACTCGTCCAGGTAGCCCGGCCGGCCCGCGATCTTCGAGGTGATCGTACAGTGAATCGTAACCCGCGCCGCAGCGATGTTCTTAAGGATGCGCTCATAAGTGGCGGGCTTGCGGCGCTCGTCGTGTTCCGGCTGCAGTCCGTCGATCGAAACCACAACGCTGAGCTTGCGGAATCGAGCCCATTCGGCGGGGATCGTTCGAAAAGCGCTGGTGACAATCTGCGTGTGAACCCCTCGCTTTTCGAGCTCGGGCAGCATCCTCTCAAGCTCTCGATAACGAACCAGCGGGTCTCCACCAACGATGGACAGGTGGACCGGCTTGTACATATCGACCAGCGCGAGCAGGTTCGTGACGAGCCGATCGCCCTTATAGTCGGAGAGCTGACGCAACTCGGTCGCGCCACCCAAATGCGCGGCGTCAAAGGCATAGCACCCGGGGCAACGCAGCGGGCATTCCTTCGTGATCTCGATTGAAAGAGACGGCGGTCTACCGGCCAAGATGCTGGACCAAGCCTGCAACACTTCCGACGTCTTCATATTTCTCCTCAGGCTAACTCGAGCCGAAACTCAAATTTTACTCTTTTATGAAGATGAGACTCTCCGCTGTGCGGACACGGTGCAATCATCGTTCCAGAACGAGCTCTTCTCAAAGCGCGTGCGTGGGAAGAGCCGCTTTGAACGCTATCAGGGAGCCATTCGATGCCGCGAGCCGGTAATGCGTCCCGCAGCGGATAAGCAGGATGGAACCTTGCTCGAGCGGAACGATCGTCGGAGCGGTCATCGGACCGATCGGGGCCGCGGTGTCTAAAGTGGCCGAACCCTGCAAGATCAGAATCGCGTCCGGCCCGTTCGCGGCTTCTCCCGTATATTCCTTTCCCGGCGCCAGATCGATGCGGCTTAGCTCGAACTCCTCTGCCGGCGTGCGATAGATACGCTCCGCATCGCCGATGAGGGTGCCATCGAGAATATCGGGAACATGGCTCTCGAAGGAGAGGATCTTCAGCAGCTCAGGCACATCGACATGCTTTGGGGTTAAGCCTCCGCGCAGGACATTGTCGGAGTTGGCCATCAGCTCGACCGTCACACCTTCGAGGTAGGCGTGCAGAAGGCGTGCCGGCTGAAACGTGCCCTGCCCCGGCCGCAGGTGCAATAGGTTCAAAAGGTAAATCGAGAAGATGCCACGGTCGCGATGCCCGTCCGGGAGGGAGAAGTTCTTCGCGGCCTCGACGGCCCAATACTCCGGGCGATCCTTGTCGAAGTGGGCTTCTCTCCCGATGCGCGCCAGAAGAGGATTCAGAAGATCGTCCACGTGCTGCTGCGGCATGGTCATGATCCGGCCATAGAGCTCGCGCAGCAAGTGCCGGCGCGCCTCAAGATCGTGCCCCGCTTGCGCGAGCCGCGCGGAGAACTCCGGCATGACCGCATGGAGCTCGGGAACCTCTTGAAGCATGGCGGCGATTTGCTCGAGAGGCCGGAACCCATGCAACATCCAAAAGTCCGTCAGCGCGACGCCGACTTCGAGTTTGTGACTGTCATCCTTATAATTCCGATCGGCGGCCGCGAGGCCGATTCCGGCGGCGTTCTCGCGAGCAAAACCTTCCCGGGCCTGAGCTTGATCGGGATGGGCCTGGATCGAGAGCATCTTGCGAACATCCAACACTTTGAAGAGATACGGCAGCCTGGGACCGAAACGCGCGCAGGCATCGCGCCCCAGGTGGGCCTCCGGCGCTTCCGCGATAACATCGTCGAGCGGCCTCGAGACACCGGCGATCGTGGTCCTCGAGGGACTCTGTGGATGCGCGCCGATCCATAATTCCGCGAAGGGCTCTTTCTGGGGGTTCGGGACACCAAGCAGCCGGGGAATAAAATCGTGGCCGCCCCATTCGTAGTGCCTGACGGCGCCCTCCAGCTTCAACACGCCGCCATCATCCTGCCCCTTATTCATAGAGCGATCTTTCCAAGCGGCGCAGAATGCCATCCGGTTCCGCGACACCCATGGCAGCAATCTGTTCAGCGCGGTCCTGGGTGTCTGCCACGGCATAGATACGCAATTCGTCCGCGTTGCCGGAGGGGCGAATGTGCGCCACGTCGCCGTTGTCGAAGAGGATGCGGACGCCATCGGTCGAATCGATATGGACAGCCGCTCCGAAGCCCAATTCCGGCGTGAAGAATTTGGCAATCCGCTCAAAGATGCCGGCTAGCTCAGGCTCCGGCGGGAAATCGCTTCCATCACTTCCATCGCTCCCATCGCTTCGCGGAGAAAAGCGAGCGACGATCGCGAGCGCGGTTGCCCGCGGAAAGTGCTTGAGGAGCGCTGCGCGGCTGAAGCGTTTTGGCAAGCGGGCGAAGAGATCCTCTAAAGAGAGCCCGCTCTCCGCGGCGGCAAAAAGGACCCCGAGGATGGGCATAGCAGAATCCCTGGTGGGGAGCGCCGGCAAAACCACTCCATTGCGCGAGATATCGGATCCGGTCAGAAAGCCGCCATTGGGCTCCCAGCCGCAAACACGATGCTTCCCTTTTCGCAGAGCCGCCTCCATGCCCGCGATGACGAACGGCGAGCCGATCGAGGTCTTCGGCTCCAGAACCTTCGCCAGGGGTCCGCGATCGATGGCGTCATTCGAACTGATGGGGACGACGACGGCATCCGCCTCTAAAAATTCCGCCACCACCATGCCGAGCAGATCTCCGGTGAAGAAATGCACTCGGCCGGTGCCGGGGTTCACCCCCAACATCAGGGGACGGTCGCTGTCACCATCGGTCGAGACGATGGCGTAAAGGGGGCCGTGTTCCGCTGCAGCCCGGTCGGCGAGTGTCTGGATTGCGGCTATCTGAGTCGCATCGATGTTCTCGGTATCGATCGGGACGAATGTATCGCTGCGCCCGGCCGGAATTGTATGAGCGCCAAAGCGTGCGAGGATCTCGCCGAGCAAATCCCGCCCCACGGCGGAGTGTTGATAGACGAGCACTCGCTTTCCCTCAAGAGACAATCCTCGAAAGAAGTCCGTGAAGCGCTCGATATAGGCTTTACGAGCGTCGCCGTGTTCCTCAGGAAGCGTCCGGTGACCAGCCTTGAGCATGCCCAGGCGGTCGAAGAGCGATTGCTCCGATGACTGGCTGTAGATCCGTGCGCGAACCTGCCGGACGTGCTCATTGATTGGCGCTTCCTGCTCCTTGAGAAGCTCGCCCCGGCAGCTATTGGTCTTGTAGCCACTGCGGTCAAAGGGAATATGGCTACCGGTAATCATGATGCTGCCTTTTTTTCGCGACGACGCATAGGAAGTCAGCGCAGGCGTGGGAATCGGCCCCAAATTGACCGCGTGCATGCCTGCGTCGCCGATCGCAACGACGATCGCCTGGGCAATCTCTCCACGTCCATCGAACTCTGCCACGAAGCTGGTGGAGCTGGGACGCAGGTCGTAGGCGAAGAAAAACTCCTCGCCGCGCACAATGCCGCCGGCGGCGGGGTCGAGCGACTGCAGATATTCCAACTCTGCCAGCGCATTGATGTAGATCTCCAATTGCGTGAGATCGATCACCTTGCCGCGCCGTCCACTGGTTCCGAAGCTTAGCTCCCGCGGCTGGTAGTCGAGCGCCGCTCGCAGGGAAACCGATTGCCCAACGCTCAATTTGCCACCCTACACCGGTCGTCGATATGCGCTACGGCGCCGGGAAGAAGAAAGTATAACCCGCCACGATCGCGGCGAGGGAGTCCGTGGGAGGGCATCTTCTGGAGCAGTCACTCAGTTCCAGTGCCGCCGTTATGCAATAAAACACAGGATCGCGGATTGACGCGGTATTGAAAGTTTTGGACGACCACACCCGTTTTCGCCTCGACAATATCATCGGGGGAATCGAGAGATGTGTCGATCAGACGGAGCCAATGGGTCGCGGCACTGCCAGAGATCGGCGGGAGCTCAAAGTCCAGAGGCTGCCAATAAGCATTCAAAAGAGCATGCCTCACCCAGCCGCTGGCGCTATAGACGGTGCAGGCCAGTGTATGCGAATCTTCGCTCCAATCGGGCTTGCCCAGCCTGACACCGTGCCATTCAATGCGGGCTTTGCTGAGCTGCCTTTCTTCGGTGATGTATGCTCCCAGCGCGAGATCGAGGTTGAGGCGCAAGCGGATCAGTAGCCGCGCGAAGCGCAGGATATCCGCATTTTGCTCGAGGAGGTCCCAGTCAAACCAGCTGACCTCGTTGTCCTGGCAGTACGCATTGTTGTTGCCTTGCTGGGTTCGCCGGACTTCATCGCCCATGAGCAGCATTGGAATTCCCCGGGAGAGCACAGTCAGGAACAGCAGATTCTTGATCTGTGCCCGGCGCAGGCGCTCGATCGCTGGATCGCTCGACGGGCCTTCGACGCCGCAATTCCAGCTCCAGTTTTGGTCCATGCCGTCCCTGTCCGATTCCAGATTCTTTTCATTGTGCTTGGAGTTGTAGGAGACCAAGTCATTGAGCGTGAAGCCATCGTGACAGGTCACAAAATTGATGCCGTGCTGTTGAGGCATGTAGCCCAGCGTATAGAGGTCGGGACTGCCGCTGATGCGGTCTCGCAGCTTTTGGGCCATGCCGCGGTCCCCTTTCACGAAGCGGCGCACGTCATCGCGGAATTGCCCATTCCACTCTTTCCACTTGTCGGCGCCGAAGCTGCCGACCTGATACAGTCCACCGGCATCCCAAGCCTCGGCGATCAACTTGGTGCCGGCCAGAGCCGGCTCAGAGTCAATATCCCAGAGAATCGGCGGGTTCGCCACGGGCTCGCCCGACTCGTTGCGAGAGAAAACGGATGCCAGGTCAAAGCGAAAACCGTCTACGTGCATCTCCGAAACCCAATACCGCAAACTATCCTTGATCAAACGCCGCACGATTGAAAAGTCCGCCCTGAGCGTATTTCCCGTGCCGGTATAGTTCGCATAAAAAACCTTGTTTCTCTCCAGGATGTAATAGAAGCTGTTTTCGAGTCCCCGGTAGGAGAGTGTCGGCCCGTTTTCATTGCCCTCGGCGGTGTGGTTGTAGACCACATCGAGGATGACCTCGATACCGGCGCGATGCAGGGCCTTCACCATGGTGCGAAATTCATCCAGACAGCCGAGCGGATCGTTGCTGGTGCTATAGGCGAGGTGGGGCGCAAAGAAAGAAACGGGAGCATAGCCCCAGTAATTGCTTAACCCCGCAGGCGCCTGTTGCACATCGAATTGAAAGATAGGTAGCAGCTCCACCGCGCTGATACCCAGCTCTTTGAGGTAGGGTATGCGCTCGATCACACCGAGATACTTGCCGCGGTTGGCCGCGGAGACACCAGAGTTTGGATGACGGGTGAAGCCCGCGACGTGCATTTCGTAAATGACGGTCTCGTGATAGGGCCGATTCAGCGGCCGATCCCCTTCCCAGTCGTAGGTACTGAGGTCCGCCACAACGCTCTTCATGGAAGTCGCGCAATTGTCTCCCCGACGGCACGCGGCCCCGCGGCTATAGCTCAGCCCGACCTGAACACTTTTGCTATAGGGATCGATCAGGATCTTTTGCCGATCGAAGAGATGTCCTCTCGACGGCTCATATGGACCGTCGACCCTGTATCCATAGAGTTGGCCTGGCTTGATCCCGGGCACACAGACATGCCAATAGCTCGAGGTGCGATTCCGAGTTGGATCCAATGAGATGACACGAGAGGGTTCCGACGCGCCGTCATGGTCAAAGAAGGCGATATCGACCGCCGAAGCATGGGTCGAAAGGACAGAGAAGTTTACGCCCCGCGGCGTGAGGGTCGGGCCCAGAGGAAAGGGAGAACCAGTCTGTGGCTCATCGGTCTTCATCTTTGTCCTTTTCGGGAACCGCAGAAACCGCAGAGCCCGTCAACGTTGCCACAAGATGCTCGCGACCTCAAGCGGGGTGAAAGCTCCGGCTTTATATGGAACAATCCGCGGGGTGTAATCCGCTACGGGCCGGCTCGCCGGGACCCACAACGAGTAGAGATACTCTCCCGTCGACGCGGAGGAAGGCTGGCGGCGCATTTCTCTCTGCGCCGATTCTCCCTCCTGAGTTGGATTGGCGTAAAGCTCCACCCGCACCGCGTCGGGAGAAAGCCCATTGAGAAAGACCTGCACCGAGAAATGATGTTGGTCGCCGCTGGTTTCGACAGAGGTCGAACCGAAGTGGACGCGATCCCAGCTGGCCGCGAGATCGTGCCGCCACTGACGCAGCTCGGCACCGAATTTGCCGCCGTCCGCGGCGCGCGCCTTGAAGGATGCGGCCGCAGGAAGATAATGCCGTTCTGTGTAATCAAAAATTGCGCGACTCGCGGAAAATGCCGGCGTCAGGCGCGCCATGCTCTCCCGGATACGCGCCACCCATTTCACGGGAATGCCCTGGGAATCGCGCGCGTAGAACTCCGGGACCACTTGCTGCTCGAGGATCGAGTAGAGCGCCTCGGCCTCGGCTGCGTCCCAGGCAGCATCTTCGCCATGCTCCTGCCGATCGCCGATGGCCCATCCGACGTCGGGAGTGTAGGCCTCGGCCCACCAGCCGTCGAGCTCGGACAGATTGAGGCCACCGTTGACAAGCACCTTCATTCCACTGGTGCCGCATGCTTCCCATGGCCGGCGGGGCGTGTTGATCCAAAGATCGACTCCTTGCGCCAACTGCTGAGTAAGCGACATGTCATAGTCGGCGAGGAAAACAACCCGGGAGCGGGCTTCAGAGTGCCGAATGAAGTCGATCCATTGCTTGATCAATGCCTGGCCGGCCTGGTCCGCCGGATGAGCTTTTCCCGCGAGGATCAATTGCACCGGCCGCTTCGGATCGCATAATAGGCGAAGCAACCGCTCGGGATCATGCAGCAATAGATTGGGGCGTTTGTAGGTGGCAAAGCGGCGGGCAAAGCCGAGCATTAGGATATCGGGGTCGAAGATCTGCTCCACGGTCACGCTTCCGTGTAATGAGACACCCTCTTCCGCAAGCTGGCGAGACAGACGCTTGCGTGTCTTCTCGATCATCAATTTGCGGCCATTTGTTCGCAATTGCCAGATCCGGGAATCGCTGAGGCGACGAATCTCCTCTTCGACACCATCCACCGCTTTGCGCCAGCATTGCTTGCCGCAGGCCTCGGTCCACAATTCATCGGATGCGGACGAATCCCACGTCGGCATGTGAACTCCATTGGTGACGTAGCCTACGGGCACTTCCGACTCGGGCCACCGGGGAAAGAGCGGTTGAAAGATGCGGCGGCTGACATGTCCATGCAACTCGCTTACGCCGTTGACGGAGCCGCTGCCGCGCACCGCGAGATAGGCCATGTTGAAAGGTTCGGAACGATCGGCGGGGTCTTGCCGCCCTAGATCCATCAGCGCGTCGAACGGGATGGACAGCTTCTCCTCGGCATAGCGGCCGAGATATTTGGCGACCAGCTCGGGCTGGAAGCGGTCGAAGCCCGCGGGAACCGCGGTATGGGTGGTGAAGAGGTTGCCCGCCCGGGTGATGGTCAGAGCCAGATCGAAGGGCTTTTTGTGATCCTCCATATAGGAGCGGGCGCGCTCGAGAACGGCAAGGGCCGCATGTCCTTCGTTCAAGTGGCAAACCTCGGGCTCTATGCCCAAGGCCCGCAACAGACGCCAACCGCCAATCCCCAGCACCAATTCCTGCTTGAGCCGCATCTCCGCATCGCCGCCGTAAAGCTGGCTCGTGATCGAACGGCGGCGGGGCGGGTTAGCGGGATCGTTGGTATCCAGCAGATAAAGCTTTCGGCGTCCGACCCGGACTTCCCAAGCACGAATCCAAAGCTTCGTGCCGGGAAAGTCCATCTGCAGCCGCAGCCACTCCCCATCCTTCTGGCGGAGCGGAGTAATCGGCAGGAGGCTCGGATCGTTGAAAGGATAGAGAGCCTGCTGACAACCATGCGCATCGATTTCCTGGCGGAAGTAGCCCTGATCGTAGAGCAGGCCAACCCCGATCACGGGCACACCCAGATTGCTCGCCGCCTTGAGTTGATCGCCGGCGACGTTGCCCAGCCCGCCCGAGTAGATGGGCAACGCTTCAGTCAACATGAACTCCATGCTGAAATAGGCCGCGGCCGTGAGTGGAGAGCCGGCATGCTCCTCTTGAAACCAAGCGGGGGTATTCACCGATTGTTGATTCGCATGAAGCAAGTCAACGATTCTTTGATGAAACTCCGGGTCAGCGAGGACGCTGTTCATCTTGTTTTGCGAGATCGTCTGCAAAATCAGCCACGGATTTTCCGTAAGCTCCCACAGCTCCGGGTCCAAGCGCGCCCACAATTCGTCGGTCGTATGATTCCAGGACCAGCGTAGGTTCAGCGCCAGTTCCGCCAGCGCTTCCGCGCCTGAAACCTCGGGCAGCCGAGCCGCGATCTTATCCCCAGTCTTATCGTTCATTGGATTGCCTCGACAGCCGCATGAAATCCGTTATTCGAAGTTGGCGTCTTGACCTAGGCAGCGCTAACATCCTTCTGCGCAAGGGCTCGCCCAACGATCGCCTGTGCTTCCTGCTCAATGCGGGCAAGATGATCCTTGCCCTTGAAGCTCTCGGCGTAGATCTTGTAGATATCTTCAGTCCCGGAAGGACGAGCGGCAAACCACCCGCTCTGCGCAATGACCTTGACGCCGCCGATGGCATTGCCATCCCCTGGAGCCTTGGTGAGCACGGTGAGGATCTTCTCGCCGGCCAGGTCCGGCGCCTGGATGCTTGCGGCGTCGAGCTTCTCGAGCGCGGCCTTCTGTTGAATGGTCGCGGCGGCCTCTGTGCGGTCGTAGAGCGGGTCGCCAAGCTGCCCGGCAAGATCGCGGTAGATCTGGCCGGGATCTTTTTTGTCTGCGCGGTAATTTCGCCGGCCAGGAGCGCGGCAATGATTCCGTCCTTGTCCGTGGTCCACACGGCGCCGTCGCTGCGCAGGAACGAAGCACCGGCGCTCTCTTCACCGCAAAAGCCGAGACTTCCGTCGAGGAGCCCGTCGACAAAATACTTGAAGCCGACCGGAACTTCATACAGCTTTCTGCCCAGCTTGCCGGTGACGCGATCGATCATGCTGCTACTGACAACAGTCTTTCCAACCGCCGTATTACTGCCCCAGCGAGGACGATTGGAGAACAAATAGTGGACACAGACGGCAAGATAATGATTGGGAGGCAACAACCCCGCGCTTTTGGTGACGATTCCGTGGCGGTCGTGGTCCGTGTCGCAGGCGAAGGCGACATCGAATTTATCTTTGAGGGAGATCAGAGACTGCATGGCATATGAAGAAGAAGGATCCATGCGGATCCGTCCATCCCAGTCGAGCGTCATAAAAGAGAAAGTAGGGTCGATTACCTTGTTGACGACCTCAAGATTCAACCCATAGCGCTCAGCGATGGGCTCCCAATAGTGAACACCCGCGCCGCCCAGTGGATCGACTCCGAGCGCGATGCGCGAATCGCGGATGACTTCCATATTCAGAACGTTTCCGAGGTCCTCGACATACGCCGTGCGGTAGTCGTGCTTGTGCGTTGTGGAAGAGACCCGGGCTTTGTCAAAGGGCAGACGCTTGACCCCGTCAAGAGCCTTCTCCAGCAGCCGGTTGGCCTCGGACTGAATCCACGAGGTTGTTTCTTCGCCGGCGGGACCGCCGTGCGGCGGGTTGTATTTGAAACCGCCCGACTCCGGAGGATTGTGCGATGGGGTCACCACGATGCCGTCGGCGAGCGAAGTCTTGCGGCCGCGGTTATAGGTGAGGATCGCGTGCGAGATGACGGGTGTGGGCGTCGGGTCATCCCGCGAGTCAAGCATGACATCGACGCCGTTCGCGGCAAGAACTTCAAGCGCACTGGCGAAGGCCGGGCGCGAGAGCGCATGCGTATCGATCCCCAGGTAGAGCGGCCCATCGATTTTCTGTTGTTTCCGGTAGAGGCAAATAGCCTGGGTAATCGCCAGGATATGCCATTCGTTGAAGGATCGATCGAACGATGAGCCGCGATGGCCCGAGGTGCCGAAGATAACTCGCTGCCCGGGAACGTGAGGATCGGGACGCAGCTCATAATAAGCATCGATCAGCTTGGGTAGATCCACCAAATCTGAGGCTTTCGCCGGTTGGCCAGCCCGGGGATTTGTCTTCATATGCTGCGTCCTTTCGATTTGCCGCGTCCGAAAAACCATTCTAAAGCGGATCTCCCATTGAGGGGCCAGCCACCATTCCCATGTCTGTCCCCATGTCTGTCTTGGATGCTCAGGATTCACGGTACGCAATTCCAGGCGCCTCACTGACGCCGGCTCTGCCGCTCGAGCAGGATCGCAGGGGGGACGCCGCGGATGGAGGCATCGAGCAACTCGACCATATGGAAGGCGGGCATGGCCTCAAGGCCGCGACGGCGTAGGCCATTCATGAGTTGGAGGAGACAGCCGGGGTTGGCGGAGATGACCGCTTGGGATTTGGCGGCGAGGAGTTTTTCAACTTTGCGGTCGCCGAGCTGATTGGCCGGTTCGGGATGGAGAAGATTGTAGATGCCGGCAGAGCCGCAGCAGAGGCTGGCTTCTTCGATCTCGGAAACTTCCAGGCCGGGGATGGCGGCGAGGAGCAGGCGAGGCTGCTCATAGATTGCCTGGGCATGACGCAGGTGGCACGCGTCATGATAGGCGGCGCGCATGGGAAGAGGATGACGGGGAGATTGGGCTGGGAGCTCGCATAGGATTTCGGATATGTCCCGGCATTTTGCACTGAAGGCGGCGGCGCGGGCTGCCCACAAAGGATCATCGCGGAGGAGATGACCATAGTCCTTCATGGTCGAGCCACAGCCGGCGGCATTGATGACGATGGTGTCTACATCGGCGGCGGCAAAGGCCGCGATCATGCGGCGGGCAAAGGCCGCGGCCCGATCTTCCAGGCCCGCGTGGACCAGCAGAGCGCCGCAGCATGGCTGGGATGGGGGGATGACAATCTCGCAGCCTTCGGCGGCGAGAACGCGGACCGTGGCCTGGTTGACATGCTCAAAGAAGACTTGCTGAACACAGCCGGTCAGCATGCCGACACGACGCCGCGGCGCCGATGTTGGGCTGACGCGGGCGGGCAGGCGGCCGAAAGGATTTGCGGGGACACGCGGAAGGAGCGACTCCATTGCCCTGAGGCGTTTGGGAATGAGCCGGAGCACGCCGATGGCGCGGACCAACTTCTGCAGGCCGGAGCGCTGGTAAGCGAGCAGAGGAAGCGCCAGCAGGCGCAGGCGGTTCGCGTAAGGGAAGGTCGCGAAGAGGAGACCGCGAAAGAGAGCGTCGGCGGGGCGGCGGGGGATATTGCGTTCGACTTGCCCGCGGGTGTCTTCGATGAGCTTGTTGTATTGGACGCCGGAAGGGCACGCCGTCATGCAGGCCATGCAACCCAGGCAGTTATCCATGTGCAGGCCGAAGCGCCGATCGAGCGGGGCCTCGCCTTGCGAGGACTTCTTCATCATGTAGATGCGGCCACGGGGCGAATCCATCTCCTCTCCCCAGAGCACATACGTAGGACAGGCGGGGAGGCAAAAGCCACAGTGGACGCAGTCGTCGATCAGCGCGGTTTCCGGCGCATGAAGGGAGTCGAAATTTGAAGGCTTGGGCGCTTCGGGTGGAGTGGACTGGGCCATGTCAGATTCCGCCAAGAAAGCATCCCGCGTTGAGGATGCCGTTGGGATCGAAGCGGCGCTTGATCTCGCGCATGAGCACCAGGGTATCAGGCGGAGTGCCCCAAGGATCGAGCCCCGGGGAATCGAGGGGCGAGCCATCCGGCAGTCTCAGAATCGTGAGGGAGCCACCCGCGGCTTCAAATTCGCCGCGAAGCGAGGAGAGATGTGAAGCAGCGGCGGCGGGAAGGTTTGCCAACATGATCCCGGTTGCCTGGGTGACGGAGGTGCCACCGAGCGTATCGACCATCCCGGCGAAATCCGAGATCCTGGAAGGTAGCATGGCCGCCTTGACCGTGAAAGCTTCGTGGCCGTCTTGGCGGTCAGCATGTTGCTGCCAGCAATTCCACACAGCACTTTCCGAGTTCCCGGCTGTGAGCTCAAAGCTTTGCGCCAAGGCCGCGAGCGGCGCGGTTTCGGCGTCAAGAACTTCGGGAAGAGCGGAGAGCCGGATATCGAGAGCGAAGCGGCCGTGTCCGGCGCGCAATTGGATGGACTGGCTGCTGAGATGAGAAGCGACGATCTTGAGGAGCAAATCACCCAGCGGGCGGACGGCGGGCGATGTAACTGTGAAGCTGCGCGTGTGCCGGGGAAGAGAGTGAAGGCGGAAGGTAACTTCGGTGATGATACCGAGTGTGCCGAAGGCTCCGGTCATGAGCTTGTGCAGGTCATAGCCAGCGACATTTTTCACGACCTTGCCGCCTGTGCGCGCGATGGTGCCGTCAGCCAGCACGATGGTCATACCGATGACGAGATCGCGGAGGCTGCCGTACTTGAGGCGCAGGGGGCCGGAATCGTTGGCGGCAACGATGCCGCCGACAGTGGCGCGGTCCGGCCAGAGCGGGTCAAGGGCGACGAACTGGCCATGCCGGGCAAGAGCGGACTGCAGGACAGACCAACGGCATCCGGCTTCGACGGTCGCGGTCATGTCTTGCCAAGTGTGGTCGCGGAGGGTATCGAGGCGGCGGGTCTCGAGTATCAGCGCGGGAATGAGCGTACTGCTGAGCGCACGATTGGCGGTCTTGCCCCAGTCCAGCTTGGTGCCGCCTCCGCAAGGAGTGACGGCCAGGCTGTTCTCGTTGGCGAAGCGAAGGATGGCAGATACTTGTTCGGCGTTTGCCGGAGCGATGGCGATCGAGCCCTCGTCCTCATCGAGACGCAGGTGTTCGGGGCGCAGATGTTCGGGGCCGACGACGGCAGCAAGACGATCCGTAACCGTATGGAATACGCTTCGCTGCATCATATCGACCCGCCGGAATCTTTATAGCATTTCAAAAGTATTCCGCGACTCCTGAGACTTCGAGCGGGTGGGGGACGTGAGGACCGCCTTTTTCGCCGCAGAGGCGGGTCCGGGGGAAGAGCTTGCCGGGATTGGCGATGTGGTACGGGTCGAAGGCGCAACGTACCAGCTGCATGGTATCGAGGTCGGGCTCGGAGTACATGTAGCCCATCGCCTGCTGCTTCTCTTTGCCCACGCCATGCTCCCCGGTAATCGAGCCGCCGTGGTCGACGCAAAGATGGAGAATGCGCAGGGAAAGGTCGATGGCAATCTCTTCCTCGCCGGGGATGGAGGCGTCATAGAGGACGAGCGGGTGGAGGTTGCCGTCGCCGGCGTGAAAGACATTGCAGACGCGCAGACCGGTGGCCGCGGCCATGCGGCCGATCTCCTCGAGAACAACCGGAAGCTTGGTGCGTGGGATCACACCATCCTGCACGATGTAGCTCGGCGAAAGACGCCCAGCAGCGGCGAAGGCCGCTTTACGGCCTTTCCAGACGAGGAGGCGCTCCTGCTCGCTTCGGGCGAGACGATCTTCCCATGCGCCATTCGCCTTACAAAGTTCGCGGACCCGCGGCATCTGAAGATCGACCTCGGCGGCAGGGCCGTCGATCTCGACCAGAAGCAGCGCTTCGCACTCAGGGTAGCGGGGATGGACGGCGGCTTCGGCCGCCTGAATCGCCAGGCGGTCCA
Source organism: uncultured Acidobacteriaceae bacterium (assembly GCA_963746665.1). Taxonomy (GTDB): domain Bacteria; phylum Acidobacteriota; class Terriglobia; order Terriglobales; family Acidobacteriaceae; genus PALSA-350. Next base: position 227,071 of record CAVVBW010000008.1, read on the forward strand.
TAATCTCCATGGCAGAGGGAAGAATGCCGGCAGCGATGATGTCGGAAACGCTTTGACCGGCAGCGGAGATCGAATCGAAGGCCGCGAGCAGGACTTCGACGGCCTCGGGCCGCCTGACGATGCGCAGAGTCATGGAGGTAGCGATGCCCAGGGTTCCCTCCGACCCGACAAAGACTCCGGCAAGATCGTAGCCCGGCGGATCTAGCGCGGGCGAGCCAAGGTGAACGAGATCGCCGGTGGGCAGAACGACCTCAAGGGCGAGGATGTGGGTGGTGGTAAACCCGTACTTGAGGCAATGGGAGCCGCCGGAGTTTTCAGCGACGTTGCCGCCGATGGTGCAGACGCTCTGCGAGGAGGGGTCGGGAGCATAAAAGTAGCCGAAGGGCGCGACTCGCTGAGTCACGTGCGCATTGATGACACCCGGTTCGACAGTGATGCGCTGGTTAGGTATATCGACGGCGAGAATGCGGGTCATGCGGGCAAGGCTGATGACGATGCCGGCGGCCGTGGGGAGCGCTCCACCGGAGAGTCCGGTACCGGCCCCGCGGGCGACAAAAGGAATGCGCTGCCGGGCGCAGATACGGACAACGGCTTGTACCTGGGCCGTCGAACGCGGCAGGACCACGGCGGCGGGGATGGTGCGGTAGGCGGCGAGCCCATCGCACTCATAAGTCTGCAGCTGATTGCGCTCGACGATTAGACCGTCGAAGCCAACCGCGGCTTCAAGTTCGGCGACAAGAGCGTTCGAGAGCGTGGAAGGTTCCATACCGAGACATTCTTTGCCGGCTGCTAGACAACTTAGTGGGAATCCCCCGCTGCATTCTTGGTTATTTGCACCGGAGTGCCCGAGATGAGCGAGTCCGATGGATTCACGATCACCTGGTCGCCGGCCTTAATGCCAGCGATTACCTCGACCGTGTCGCCGTAGTCGCGGCCGATGGTGATCGGGACCAGCTGCACCTTGCCCTGGCGCACGACACCCACGCGCAGGCCTTCAGACCGGAACAGAAGCGTGTTGGCCGGTAAGGTGAACGATTGCGCGATGCCTGTCCCCCGGGGGAGCTTGAGATGCACGAGGGCGTAGGCGCCTGGGTTGACGCGGCCCTGGGCATTGTCGATATCGACCTCCACGTTCAAGGTGCGTGATGCGGGATTGATGTAATTATCGTTACGCACAATCGTGCCCTGGAAGGTCTGGCCGGGGAATTCGTCGAAGCTCAGGGTGGCCTTTGCGCCGTTCTGCGCGAGCGGCGAGTAGATTTCCGGCACGGCGACGTAGACGCGGAGACGGTTGATGGCCGCGATGTGGAACAGCTCCTGCGGAGCGCTGCCGGCGCCGGCATTGATGAGCGCGCCGATGTCGGTATTGCGGGCCGTGATCACGCCATCGAATGGCGCGCGCACCGTTTCAAACGACTGGAGTTGCTCGAGGCGGTTGACGTTGGCCGACATGGCGTTGACAGAGGCGGTGGTCGATGCCGCCTGGCTGACATAGGTATCCGTGTCCTGCTTGGTGACTGCATTTTGAGTCAAGAGCTTCTGGTAACGCGTGGCGTTGACTTGGGCCAGCCTGGCGTTGGCTTCGGCCACCACCAGATCCGCCCGCGCCTGGAGAAGCTGCTGATCGAGTTCCGGAGTTTCAATTTGCGCGAGCACCTGCCCGCTTTTCACATGCGCTCCAATGTCCACGTACCAGTGTTTGAGGTAACCGTCGGTGCGGGCGTAGATCGGCGTGTCGTCGAAGGCCCGGGTATTTCCGGGGATGACCACTTCCTGCGGCGCGGCGTTGGCCACCGGCGCAACGACGTTCACCGTAGGAATCGCGGCCTGATCGGTGGTCTGGACGAGAGCGGCCTCAGAGGCGGCCCGTGTGTGGATGCCGTCATAAATAACGTAGCCCAGGATGAACACGGCAATGAGCAGGCCAATCAACAACCAATGATGCTTTGGCGGGCCGGGCGCTGCCTGCGGCATCTGCGGCGGGTGAACCTCAGCCGGGTTGATCTCGCTTGTACTCATAGTGGACTCCGTCCGTACGAAAGCTCCGTTGATAGATTATGCATGGAGTGGATGCCGCTCGCTTTCAGGGACGGGTTCGGCATCTGCTCGAGCCCGCCTTCCATGGACCAGGCTGAAGACGGCTGGAACGAAGGTCAGGGTGGCGACCGTGGCGCAGAGAAGACCGCCGATCACGGCCCGCCCCAGCGGCGCATTCTGTTCACCTCCATCCCCCAGGCCGAGCGCCATGGGGATCATGCCGATGATCATCGCGAGCGCGGTCATAATGACCGGGCGGAAGCGAGTGGTGCCAGCCTCGATCGCTGCCTGCACGGCATCGCTATGGTCGAGCAGCCGCTCCTTGGCGAAGGCCACGACCAGGATGCTGTTCGCCGTGGCCACGCCCATGCACATGATAGCGCCCATAAGGGCGGGCACGCTCAGCGCCGTGCGGGTGATAAAGAGGAACAGCACGATGCCGGCCAGGGCCGCGGGGAGCGCGGTGATGATGATGAAGGGATCGAGCCACGACTGAAAGTTGACGACGATGAGCAGGTAAACAAGGATGATGGCGAAAGCCAGGCCTCCCAGCAGGCCGAGATACGCCCCCCGCATGGTGCCGTACTGACCCCGGATGGTGACAAAACTGCCGCGCGGCAAAGATTTGCGGTGCGCATCCACGATGCGGGTAACGTCGCGGCCAACCGCGCCCAGGTCCCGGTCCTGAATCGAGCCATAGATATCGACGACGCGCCGGATGTCGTAGTGGTTGATGACCTGCATTTCGTCATCCCGATGGAGTGTCGATACATCGGAGAGAATCCCGGGGCCGGCCGCTTGGGGTCCGTTAATGGGAATCTTCTCGAGGTCCTGGCGGGATTGGATGTTGTATTGCGGACTCATGGTGACAATGCTGTACTGGACGCCGTTCTGTTGGTTCAGATAGAACTCCGGCGAAATCTGGGAACTGCCGCTGAGCGCGAGCAGCATGCTGTTGGCGATATCTCTCTCGGTGAATCCACCTTGCGAGGCCTTCGTGCGATCCACTGCGACGTCCAACCTCGGGTAGTCGAATGCCTGCTGGATGCGCAGGTCCGTCAGTCCGGGGACGTGGCGGAGCGGATCGAGAAGTTCGTTCGCGACCTGGCGATTGCCTTCGATGTCATTGCCGTCGATCTGGATATCGATCGGCGCGGGAAGACCGAAGTTCAGAATCTGCGTGACGATGTCAGCGGGCAGCATGTAGAACATGACGCCGGGGAACAGGCGCGGCAATTTCCCGCGCAGGTCGCGAACATAATTTGCCGTGCGATGATGCTTTTCGGTCAGCGAGACCAGGATGTCGGCGTCGCCCGTGCCAATCGTTCCCGAGTTGCTATAGGTGTAATTGATGGTGCTATAGGGCAAGCCGATATTGTCCATTATGTTGCTGATTTCCGAGGCTGGAATGGTCTGGCGGATGGAGGCCTCGATCTGGTCGCATAGCCGGGCCGTCTCCTCAATGCGGGTACCAGTCTTGGCCCGCACATGGAGGATGAACTGACCGCTGTCGGTATCGGGGAAAAAGTCCTGGCCGAGCCAGGGAATGAGGATGAAACCGCAGAGACAGACGAGCAGAAAGAGGGGGACGAAGAGAATGCGCCGGTACACCAGGCGGGTGAGCAGCAACTGGTAGGCCAGACGAACTCGCTCGAAGAGACGCTCGAAGCCGCGCTGAAAGATCGCCAATGGATTGCGGGACAGCGCTGCTCCGTGTTCCTTGACGCGCAACAGATACATCGCCATCGTGGGCACCAGCGTGCGCGACAGGACATAGGAGGCCAGCATGGCGAAGACGACCGCCTCCGCCAGCGGAACGAAAAGATAACGGGCGACCCCGCCGAGAAAGAACATGGGCAGGAAGACGATGCAGATGCAGAGCGTCGAGACCAGGGCGGGAACGGCAATCTGCGCGGCGCCGTTGAAGATCGCGTCATGCAACGGCTGGCCTTCTTCGAGATGGCGCTCGATGTTCTCGATGGTGACGGTGGCGTCGTCGACCAGGATGCCCACGGCGAGCGCCAGTCCGCCGAGGGTCATGATGTTGATGGTCTCGTGCAGCAGGCCGAGAACGATCACCGAGGTGAGGATCGACAGGGGAATGGAGATGGCGATGATCAGGGTGCTGCGCCAGCTGCCTAGAAAAATCAGGATCATCAGGCCGGTAAGCGCGGCGGCAAGGATGGCTTCGCGGATCACTCCGTTGACCGCGCCACGGACAAAGACGGATTGGTCGGCGAGCGGCGCGATCTTGAGTTGGGGAGGGAGCGTTTGCTCGACCCGGGGGAGGATGCGGCGGATGCCGTTGACCACGTCGAGGGTGGATGCGTCTCCGGTCTTGAGGATGACGGAGGTGACTCCGCGCTGGCCGTTCAGCCGGACGATGTTGGTTTGCGGCGTGAAGCCGTCACTGACGGTCGCGACATCGCGCAAGTAAGTGGTGACGCCGCCCACCGTCTTGATGGGCAGATCATTCAATTCCTCGACGGTTTTGGTATCGCCGTTGAGTTCCACGTCGTACTCGAATTCGCCGATCTTGGCGGTGCCTCCCGGCAGGATAACGTTTTCGAGATTGGCGGCATTGAGCACGTCTTCGGGACCCAGCCCCCGGGCCTGCAACTGGTTGAGATTGAGGTTGATCATCACGCTGCGCTGCTTACCGCCGTAGGGGTAAGGAATGGCCGCTCCGGGAACGGTCACCAGTTGGGTGCGCAGAAAGTTGACGGCGATGTCGTTCAATTGGGCCTCGCTCAGGCCCTTGCCGGAGAGGCTGAGCTGCAGAATGGGAACGGTGGAGGCGTTGTAGTTGATGATCAGCGGGGGCAAGGTGCCCGGGGGCATGCTGCGGAGAGAGGTCTGTGCGATGGCGGTGATTTGCGCATTGGCCCGATCGATGCTGGCGTGCGGTTGCAGGTAGACCTTGATGACGGTGATGCCGTAGATCGTGGTGGACTCAATGTGCTCGATGTTGTCGACCAGGGTGGTCAGGCTGCGTTCGAAGTTGGTGGTGATGCGGCCTTCCATCTCTACAGGGCTAAGGCCGGTATAGTTAAACGCGATCGCGACCACCGGGATGTCGATGTTCGGGAAGATGTCGGTCGGCGTGTTGAGGATAGCCACCGGACTGAGAATAAGCACAAGCAGCGCCAGCACGATGAACGTGTACGGCCGGTTGAGAGCTATTTTGACAATCCACATGCGGTAACACGCCTCATCGGTTTAGAAAACCATGGAAAAACAGGTCGATCGCACAACCCGCAAACAATGCCCTAACAGGACAGCGGAAAAGGACACGATATCTTGCGCCTCGCTTGTCGCTTCGGCCGTACTTTGGGGAGGAGCCCTGAATCCCGCTTGATCTACCTATTGATTCACCGGTCTCGTCAGGGCTACAAGACTTCAATCGCTTTTCGTCGATGCCCCGCCAGACTGGGTCCGGTTTCAGGGTCCGGTTTCACACGGCAATAAGGAATTATCTCTCATTCGAGATCCATGTACTTGAGCCCTCGTGCCGAGAACCGCTGCCGTCGGTGCCGGTGGACCACAAAGAGCAAAGCGGCAGAGCCGGAGATGCACGGGCTGGCAGGCAGGAGGATCAAGCCCCTCTCCAGACATCGATCCCAGGCATCCATCCCAGGCATCCATCCCATCCATAGGTTAACGGACGGCGCTTCATGCGCACGTCTGCTCTTGGCGCGAATTTTGCCGGCCGCGCCTTGTGCCGGGTGATATGCCGGCGTTTGGCAGGCCGTATACGGATGTAGGAGATGTAGGATAAGAGCGTCTGCGCCAGTCAAAAGCAGAATGGGCCCGGATGGCGAAATCGGCAGACGCAGCGGACTTAAAATCCGCAGGCCGCAAGGCCGTGGGGGTTCAAGTCCCCCTCTGGGCACCAGAGAATCAATAACTTACGGAGGCAATAATATACTTGACTGAAGTTTAGTTCCTTGCTATTCTTCATTCATCATGAAGCCGCCAAAGACCTTACAGCAAGCGATTCAATACTTTAGCAACGAAGAGAACTGCCGCAATTTCATGATTGCGATGCGCTGGCCTGATGGCAAAGTGCTCTGCCCTCGCTGCGGATCTGAGAAGGTCGCATGGCTCGAAAAAGCTAAGGTCTACTACTGCGCCGTAAAGCACCCAAAGCAGAAATTCTCGCTTAAGGTTGGAACCATTCTTGAGGACTCACCTATCGGCCTGGATAAATGGTTTCCAGCCATGTGGCTGCTTTCCAATTGCAAGAATGGCATATCGAGCTATGAACTTTCCCGCGATCTAGGCATAACCCAAAAGTCTGCATGGTTCATGCTGCATCGTATCCGCGCAGCCATGAAAAGCAAGTCACTGCGCAAGCTTGGCTCGACTGGCGGACCCGTCGAAGTGGATGAGACCTTCGTGGGCCCAAAACTGCAGAAGATGCATGCGGACCGCCGCAGCCGTCTGAAAACTGCCCTGAATGGTACTGGCGACCACAAGGTCGCTGTGATGGGCATGTTGGACCGCGATACTCGCGAGGTCCGCACCAAAGTCATTCCCAACGTGAAACGCGAAACCCTGCAAGCGGAGATTCTCCGGCAGATTCAGGGAACCGGAACCGTTTACACTGACGGCTGGACCGGATATGACGGCCTGAAAGCTCAACAGTTCATTCATGAAACCGTGAATCACATGGAAGAGTATGTGCGCGGCGAAATTCACACTCAGGGAATCGAGAATTTTTGGAGTCTGCTCAAACGGACCCTTACCGGCACCTATGTTGCCGTGGAACCATTCCATCTGGACGCGTATGCTGACGAGCAGTCTTTCCGATTCAACAATCGGACTACCAAGGATAATCCGCTCGATGACGCGGACCGTTTCATGCTGGCCGTCTCGCAGATCGCCGGTAAACGGCTGACCTATGCAGAACTGACCGGCAAGGTGGGAGAAACGACGTTCTAGGTTCGGCTGGATGACTCGCCAGAAGCGCGGGAAGCGGATTTAGGCGTTCGCTTCGCTGCTTTCTCTGCGTCGATTTGAGCCTTGATTTCTGAGTGCGGCACAGAAAGAATGCGCCGCGCAAAATTCGAGAACTTGTCGAAGTCGCCGGTTACGTTCTTGGCGGAAGGTTTCGGCTTCATCGGCACACGCTCCCTACTGCTCTCGCTAGAGAGAAGGGTAGGAGATTGTGCGTCCAAAGTCAATCGCCAAGGGTTTGGACCCTTTTAGAGTTAATGCAATATTTCAACGTGTGCCACTTTGTCCGCGCATTAGACCTGATCGAGGATTCGGTAAACCGCTGCGTCCGTGTGATCGAAGGTTCGATGGGGATCGCCAGGGACCAGCCCGTACCAAAGGACGTCACTGACCACATTGGTCCATCGTTGATGTATTTGCGAGCTAAATGCTTAGAATGCGAACTTTCAAATGCCACGCAAAGAATCGACCAGAAGTTCGTCACCGGATTGCATCGGGGGATAACCTTCGGTGAACTCATCCATCAATTTTCCGAGTTGAAGCGCGACATAGACAACGATCTTGAATATCGGAGATTCGTTTTCATTCCAAGCTCGGGAGCCCAGGTACTCGACGGTTTAGGCGGTCGATGGGGAGCAATATGGAAGGTGGTCCCTGCCTCCGAGAAAGATGCCCGAGACGCTGCGCTCTGCTTTGGCGTGGGATTACATACTGCAGTTGTGTTCCATTCGATGCGTGTTGCCGAATTCGGGCTTAGACATTTAGCCAAGAAAATGGGAGTCTCACTCTTGGATCACGGCAAGAAAATTCCCATAGAATATGGCACTTGGGACAAGATCATAACCAACTGTAAAAACAAAATTGCAGCGGCACGGCAACTGCCGAAAAACTCAAAGAGTGAGGAGCGCCTCCAGTACTACACAAGAGCGGCCGATCATTGCGAGTTCATGAAGGATATTTGGCGTAACGAGGCTTCCCACGCAAGAAAGACATACATTGAACCGGAGGCGCGGGGGGCACTGGATCGCGTTCACGCCTTTATGGAATTTCTCTCTGCGGGTAGCAAATAACTTCAGCCAAGTATATTATTGCCCTTACGGAATCGGTGGGAATTGACCAAGACACTTCGGGCCCCGCACCTCGAAGGAAGTCAACCAGGACGTCAACCTCTGTACGGTTCAGAAGTTGGCGGCCACAAGACCATCCGGACGACCATGCGCGATGCGCGTGTTGCCCCCGAGCACAATCAGGGCGCTTATTGAGAAGCTCGATCCGGCATCCGAACAGAAGCAGCGCTCTAAACACTCCTCTGCATCGCCATTGCGCAAGATTGGAAGGATATTCTGGATTCGCAGCGAGACCCCACAAAACGGCTGGTGATAAACCGTCACCAGGCGATGCTCGGGATATGCCCAAGCCTCTATGGGGGTTTTTATAACTGACCAGACGTGGCAGCGCCGACGAAGACTTTGGGAAGTCCTACATTAGGAACATGGCCGTAGAGAGTTTCACCGGGCAGAGCATCTGCAAGAATGCTGCGCGCGGCAAGCAGGCGCTCGAGGTCAATGCCTGTTGCCAACCCCATTGATTCAAGCAAGAATACCAAGTCCTCAGTGACGATATTGCCAGTTGCGCCGGGTGCGTAGGGGCATCCTCCCAATCCCCCTTGTGAAGAATCGAAGGTGCTGACATCCGCATCGAGCGCCGCGACGACGTTGGCTAGTCCCTGCCCGTAGGTATTGTGAAAGTGGCCTGCGCCGGCCTTGCTTCCAAGTTCGCGTTTGAGCTGAATGAACATCCGTTTTACCTGCGCGGGGTTTGCATAACCCGCGGTATCAGAAAGACCGACGGATTCAGCGCCCGCCTCGGCGACCATAACGGCCAATTCCATCACCCAACTTTCCGAGACCAGTCCCTCTAGCGAGCAGCCGAATGCCGTCGAAATACCAACTTCAAGCCGTACGGGGCGATCGGATGGCTGGCTGTCCAAAAGGCGACGGACCTGCCGGACTTGTTCCACGGCCTCTTCAGGGGTCATGTGGAGGTTTGCCATGCTGTGCATGCGGGATGCGGAGACGGGCATGGACACAACTTGCACTCCTGCTTCGACGGCGCGTTCCGCACCTTTCAGGTTTGGCGCCAATGCAAGGACGGTAAGGCTCGGCAATGTACGGGCTGCGCGCACAACATCGGCAGCGTCGGCCATCTGCGGCATCATCTTGGGAGGAACGAAGGATGCTACTTCGATCTCCCGCAATCCCGCCGCAGCGAGAGCCGCAATCCAACGGTTCTTTGCGTCGGTGGGCATCGTGCGCTTAACATTCTGCAGACCGTCGCGCGGGCCAACCTCGCTTACTAAGACGTCGACTGCTTGGGTAGTCATCTCAGGCATCCTTTTTTAATTTTGAGGGCGCTGTCCAGAACAGAGCGCCCTCCGCACGCGTCATACGCTTTGCTTACAGTAAGTTTCCGTGGTGAAACTCAAGAGAAGGCTCGACATCGACAACCAGGCAATCATAAGCAGAAAGCCCATCCGGTACGCATGTAAGTTATAGACATGCACACCGTTCATCACCGTGCCCGACCAGTGCTTATCCAGAATCCATCCAATACCCGGTTGCAGAAGCGCGGGCCCGAGCATATTTCCAATGTTTGTCGTTCCTGAGATCGTTCCCAGGAATTGAGCTGGAACCGACTCTTTACTGTGCGCGAACCCCAGGATTACTGCGCCGCTGGCAATGCTAGTAACTGCAGCGACGACAATGAAGACAGGCAAGGCAATGCCATTGATATAGAACATGGCGCTCCAGCCTACAGTTGCCAACACGCATCCGCCTACATAGATTGGTTTGCGCCTGTTGATCCTGTCGGACAACGCTCCGCAGATAGGGCTTGCAACGGCCCAACAGACAACCATTACTGAGCAAACGGCCGCGGCGCTGGTAGTAGGGAGCCCGTATCGAGCTCGAAGGAAGGGTACGCCCCACAGGCCTGTAAATGCGAGCATTGAGCCGACCAAGCCGCCCTGCGCGAAGAAGATCAGCCAAGTGTTGCGGAAGGCAAAGATGCTTCTGAATCCCTTGATCAGCTCCCATACTTTCAGGTGGCCTCTCTGAACTGTGGCCGGCGCATAGCTTACAAAGCCGTCGTCCGCCGGGTCGTTCTTAACGAAGGTCAGTGCCAGCAAACCAACTAGGAGCGCGACACCGCCAGAGAAAAAGACAACCGGACGCCAATCGAAGCGCTGAATTGCCAATCGCAGAGGCACAAGAGCGGTGAGGGCTCCAATGTTTCCAAAGCATAGTCCAAGCCCGGAGAGCATCGCGAATCTTCGCGCAGGGAACCAATGCGTCGCCAGTTTGAGGAGAACCAGCCAGCCGACAGCCGTGGCTCCGCCGATGACCGCTCTGCCAACGCAGGCAACTACAAAATTGTTAGTCGAGGCGAAGATGACCGCGCCTAAAGCAGCCGCAACGGAACCAGCGATGAGGAGCTTTCTTGCGCCCCAGGAATCGACGAGAATTCCCGTTGGAATCTGCATTGCGACATAGAAATACAAATAGAAGGCGGAGAGATTTCCGAGGCTGGCTGCGCCAATTCCAAATGCACGCATCAACTCGTCGGTCATGACGGCAGGAGATACCCGTTGATAAAAGCCCGCGAAGTAGAAGAGCGCCGCGATGCCCCAGATAGACCACGACAACCACGCGGGAGGGTAAGCTCCGCCTTCCGCCTTCGTATTTAGCTGGACCTCCGCCACGTTGGAATGTGACCGTATGTTTCCCATGTTACTTTTCACTTCCGTGGCAAAGCAAACGCCGTGATAGCATCTGACGTCGCAGGCTCAGCAGCAAAGATATTGCCAGCGCTGGTTACTACCACATACTGTTTGCCATCCTTGCCTTCATAAGTGGCTGGTACGGATCCTGCGGCAGCATCCAGTTTCACGGACCACAGTTCTTTGCCCGTCTTGGCGTCGAAGGCGCGAAAGCGGTTATCGTCTGTGGCGCCGATGAACACCAAGCCGCTTGCAGTAGCTATAGGTCCGCCGATGCCTGGGCGCCCGGTCTTCTGCTGGTCGGCCGGGAGGCTCTCCGTAATGCCCAACGGAACTTTCCAGGCAATGTCGCCGGTGTTTACGTTGACTGCAACCAACTCGCCCCAAGGCGGCTGCTGGCAGGGCATGTTCGAGTCGTTGTCTTTGAACCGGCCACTTGGACGAAGCGCGCGATAGGTGCCTGCGCGTCCGAGGAGCTGATTGGTTCCTACAATGCTGTCTTTGAGCGGACCACTGGCTGGGTCGCGATAGCCCTGCATCTGACCCAGATCCATGACGTTGATGAAGAAATACCCGAGCTGCGGATTGAACGTGCCGCCGGGCCAGTTGACGCCGCCAATTTCGCTGGGAAAGTTTACGCGTACGCGGTTGTATGTCTCAGGAAGGAATGGTCCGCCCAGCACCAGATGATTTTCTTCCACCAGCTTGCGGCACGCCTCTTCAAGCTCCGGAGTCACGGTGGCGATGTCTGCCATGGTCATACTTTGGCGTGCGAGAGGCTCCGGCTTGATGGGGAAGGGCTGTGTTGGAGAGGTCTTTTCCAGCGGCACATCGCTCTGGGGAACAGGACGTTCTTCGACACCGTAGATCGGTTTGCCATTCGTTCGATCCAGCAGATACAGCAGCCCGTCCTTGGCAATCGCCGCCACGGCCGGGATCGTCTTGCCATCTTTTTTCACATCCATCAGGAGCGGCGGAGTCTCCATATCGAAGTCCCAGATGTCATGATGCACAATTTGAAAATGCCAGATATACTTGCCCGTCCTGGCATTCACTGCCACGATACTCGAGCCGTAGAGATTGTTGCCGGGACGGTCACCGCCAAAGGCATCGCCCGATGGCGCGCCAAAGGGCAGGTACGCGATGCCGCGCTTGGCATCCACGGTGATCGAGCCCCAGACATTCACCCCCGACCGATACTTCGCGCTGTCGCCCCCCCAACTGCCGTAATTCGGTTCCCCGGGTTGCGGAATGGAGTGGAATGTCCAGACCAGCTTGCCCGTGTGAATGTCGAAGGCGCGAACATCGCCCGCGGGGCCAGGTCCACCACCCTCCGTGGTTTGGCCGCCTAAGATGATCAGGTTCTCAAACATGCTGGGAGGCGATGTCAATCCATCGTGCGCGCCGGGGAGATTGTGAGTGATCTCAGGGGTGTCCAGATCAACGATTCCGTTGACACCGAACTTGGTGTTGAGCGCGCCGGTCTCCGCATCCAGGGTGAAGAGCTTAGCGTCCGAGGTACCCACAACAATCAGCGGTGGGGTTTGCCTGTCACCGGGATAATACTCCACACCGCGCGTAGCAGGCTCGCCGCTGGGCACCTTATACGACCAAATCTCTTTTCCTGTTGTTGGTTCAAGTGCGGTAACGCGGCTATATGGAGTCGTGATATACATGACTCCGTGAATGACGAGGGGTGTCACTTCAGCAACCGAGTAACCGGTTGATCCGCGCTGAAAGATACCCTCCTGCGCTGCTTGCGCTCGAACCTGGTCGCCGTTTGCAGGACCAGGGGCGCCCGCTACTCCAGCATCGCCATTAGGATTGCGATTTTCCGCGCCGGGGGCTGCTTGTCCGGCAGGAGCACCGGAGCCACGGCGTCCAGCGAGCGTGTCGCCCGGCTGCTTCATGTGATAAACCCAGGCCACTTGCAGGTTGCCGACGTTGGCAGGATTGATCTGCGTCAGTGGCGAAAAGCGCATGCCGCCGGAGTCGTGACCATACGTAGGCCATTCCTTGGCGTCCGCTGCCTGCGCCACCGTGCCCGCCACGCCAAGATCATTTTTCTGCGCAAACGCCCCCATGCCGCCGGCCAGGCAAAGCACCACGCTTGCCAGCAACAGCTTGCTAAAACGTGCCTGCTTCGACCCCATTGCTAACCCGGGCTCTCCCCGGCAGTCCAAGTTCAACTTGAGCCTCCTGCTCGCTCCTGGTTGTCTCATGTGCGCTCTGACCCTGCTCTATGACGTCCGGACGGGATTCCATAATGCATCGCTGCGGATGGTATTTGCGCGTCAATTGGCCTGTCAATGCGATTACGGTACCGGCACCGTTCACGCTGCCTGGAGACTTTCATTCGTGCTAGGATTTCGCCCTGTAGTAGATACAACGCACAATCTCTATCTATCTATCTGAACATCGAGCGTGCCACACTGGAGAATTTCAGATGTCAAAGGGTCGTTGTTGCACTCTTTTTCTCGCCGCTATCTTCGGGGCAGCCGTTGCAGCCGCGGGGCAAACCGCACTAGCACAAGCAGCCGCGGTTCCAACCGGTTGCCCAGCTCCGGGAGAGGGGCGAGGACCGCGACCAGTGGGGCTTGGTGGCCCCGGACAAGCAGGCCAACCCAATGCAGCCGGCCAGCGGAGTGCGCAGGCACAGGGTCCCGGAGCAGGTTCCGGCGGATATGCGCCGGCCGAAGCCCGCCCGTTCAAGAAGCGGTTGCTCATCTGGGCCGACACGCGCAACGGCATCGCACAGCATGACATCGGTCACGCGATGGCGGTGATTGAGGAGCTGGGATACAAGTCGGGGCTCTATGACACCTGGATCAGGACGGATTCCAACATCATTGCCAAGCGCCCCAAAATGACCACGGGCCAGCCTGCCAGCGGCGGGCCGAGTTTATGCAACGTGGACGCAATCTTTTTTCTTGGTCACCGTGAGATCGACCTGGACGCGCAGGGCAGGGCTGACCTACTGTGGTTTGTGCATGATGCCGGCAAGGGATTTGTTGCCGCTCACACCGCAGCGAATGCATTCATGTCCTGGCCTGAGTTTGGAGATCTGATCGGCGGCCGGTACGATGAGCATCCCTGGGGAATCACCGAGGCACCCATTGTTGTCGTCGACCCAAATTTTCCCGGGATGAAAGAGTTTGGAGCGGGCGGTAATTTTAAGGACGAGTTCTACCAGATCAGTCATTTTGCTCCAGACGCCCACGTGATACTGCGATTGGATACCAGCCATCTCGATATGACCAGAAGCAGCGTGAAGCCCGGAGACTCCTACGCACTGGCTTACGCCAAGATGTATGGCAAGGGCAGGGTCTTCTACTCATCACTTGGCCACGCGCCAGCCACCTGGGACGATCCGCGTGTGCAGGCAATGTACTTTGGGGCGATCAAGTGGGCGCTTGGATTGGTCGATGCGGATATAACTCCCAATCAGACGCCGCCGGCGTCAGCACCTGCCGCAAAATAGGTTCGCGCCGTCAGTTACCGGGACGGTAGATGTCATTGATGTTCCAATGTCCCGGGGTGGGAGTGGGAACATTCACCATCGGGATGTGAATGACGGTGGGAAGATCGGACGAGAATGCGATCTTGAGTGCCGGGCCCAATTCGTCAGCGGCATTAATATTGATCCCATTGGCGCCATGAGCCCGAGCGATGGCGGCATAGTCCACGTTGTAGGGCTTTCCATCGCGCAGGAAGACGCATCCGAAGGTTGAGTCATACTTCGCTTCCTCGAGGCCGGCAATCACGCCGAACGCGGAGTTATCCATAACTACCCACACGGCAGGAATCTTGGCTTCCATTGCCGTGGCGATCACGGAGGTGTTGGCGCCGAAGCCGCCATCGCCTGTCAGGGCCACAGCCACGCGATCGGGCCTGGCATACTTGACGCCGAGGACCGCCGCAGGGCCGAATCCCATGGTTGCGAGGCCGCTGGGAGTGATGAAGCTTCCCGGGTATTTGAAGGGAAACTGTTGAGCAACGCCATTCTTGTTCCAGCCAACATCGGTAACAACGTAGCCATCTTCCGGCAAGGCCTTGCGGAGTTCACTCAGAATCCTCTCTGGGCGAAGTGGAAATTGGGCCGAGTTGCTAAATTCGGTGAAATTGGTCATGAATTCCAACCGGCTTTTGGCGATCTGGTCACGCAAACTCGCTCGCTTTTTGAGCTTGATTTCTTTCGCAGCGGCGACGAGTTGTTCTAACGCCAATTTGGAGTCAGATACGGCACCGAGCGCGGTTGGATAGTTGCGTCCGATTTCAGCCGGGTCGATATCAATGTGCATTAACTTCGTGGGAGGGATCTGAAAGGTGAAGCGATTATCCCATGAGCTGGAATTGCATTCCGCGAGCCGGGTACCGATAGCGAGAATGTGGTCCGCGTTGCGGCACAGTTCATTCGATACGGGCGTGCCCCAGAATCCAGTTTGGCCTGCAAGTAATGGATGGTCATCTGGAAGACAGCCCTTTCCCATCAGCGAGTGGGCGACAGGAATCTCAAGCAGCTCTGCCAACTCCGCCAGCAACGCAGGTGCGCCTGCCGCCAATGCAGATGTGACGCCGCCACCGGCGTAGAGTACGGGATTCTTAGCAGTCGCAAGAGTCTCCACAATTCTCTGTGCGGTTGCCGGGTCGAGCGCCGGCTTTGCAACTTCCGGCGGAACCTTGCTGAATGCGTCCGCGAAGAGGTTCGATGAGAAGTGGTCCATTGGCACATCCACCAGGACTGGCCCAGGCCGGCCGCTCACGCTCAGATGAAATGCGCGCTCCATGATGCGAGGTAAATCTTCAACATGATCCGCACGGTAAACGCGTTTGCAAAACGGCCGGCAGACTTCGTACTGGCCCCCATCGATGAACATGTTGACTTCCTGATGCGGATGGCGGCCGAAGTAAAAGGAGGGCACGTCACCCGCGATGATCACCATGGGAATTGAATCCAGGGAAGCATTGGCGATACCAGTCACCGCGTTAAAGAGCCCAGGGCCCAGGTGGGTTAACAAGACTCCAGGTTTCCCAGTTGCCCGCGCATAACCATCAGCCATATGAGCGGCGACCTGCTCGTGACGAGCAGTAATGTATCGAATGTTGCTCTTGCCTATCGCATCCAGCAGGCCCACCACTGTGTGTCCGCAAAGGCCAAAGATCACCTCGACGCCTAGTTTCTCAAGATACTCGGTCAACAGATACGAAGAGATTCGTTCCGGAGTGCCCGCCGGACGGCCGTGCGCAGCCGCTTCGCCGACCTTCCCCTGAGGTAGGACATAGTTGCTTCGGTCTTCAATTTCCAGACCGGAGTAGGCGCCTGATTTATGGGCAAGAGTAGACATAATACGGAATATTAGAGGTCCTCCGAGCGTAGCACCAAGGTTGTTACGGTACTGGAACGGTTCGGCTGTCCGGGGAACACAGTCGACTTGATTGTGACATAACACGAGCCTTGCAAGGCAGATTCTTTGAGGCAATCCTGGGCGATCAGGGCGCCCAGGATTTAGCCGGAGGTTCCGATCCTCAGCAATCGCAAGGTATCGGCTTCCACGCCTTCGGAATTCACGCTCATGAACCGTGACAGCACCGTAACTCAATTGACGTTCGTATATGTGGAGCCTAGGATTCCCCTCGGCTAAGTACAGGCTGATGCAAGACGAGTAAAGGATTTAAACTAAAGGATTTAAAAATGAAAAGTGGTTTGATTATATTGGGAGTCCTGTTGGCGTTTCTGGGCTCTTCGGCGTCATGGAGTCAGACGCTGGCTACATCGCAGGTCTCCGGAACCGTGACCGATTCGACTGGCGCTATTGTGCCCACAGCGAAAGTACAGATCACGCGCGTTGACACTGGAGACACCCACGCAACGACCACCAATTCTTCGGGCGCATACATTCTCCTTGATTTGCCTGCAGGCGAATATTCGCTGCAGGTAGCTGCTCCTGGGTTTCAAACCTACATCCAGCAGCACATTGTTCTTCAGGTGGGTACCAACCCCCAGTTCAATGTTAAGCTGAGCGTCGGGTCGGTGGCCCAGCAGGTCGTCGTTCAGGGTATCAACGCCCAGGTAGAGACGGCGAGCACCGGCGTCGGTCAGGTCATTGACCAGAGCCAAGTTGTCGACCTTCCTTTGAATGGACGCGACCCCGACCAGCTCATCGCCCTGGCTGGGGCGACGACAACCGCCGTCGGCGGCGATCTGAATTCGAACAAGAATTTTCCCACCATCGCCATCTCCGTGGCGGGCGGCCTAGAGAATGCTGTGGATTTCGTCCTGGACGGCGGATTCCACAACGAACCCACCAACGGGCTCAACTTGCCTCAACCCATGCCCGATTCCCTGCAGGAGTTCAAGGTTGAAACCAGCGCTTTGCCGGCACAGTATGGCGATCACGCATCAGCCGCCATTAATGCAATTACCAAGAGCGGCGGAAACAAGTTCCATGGCGACGCATTCGAGTTTGTTCGTAACTACATATTCAATGCCCAGAATTTCTTCTCCAGCTCAGCCCTGACTCCATACAAGGACGGTCTGAAGCGCAATCAGTTCGGCGGCACCATCGGCGGTCCGATCATCAAGGACAAGTTGTTCTTCTTTGGCGGCTTCGAGGATACTATCCTCAAGGCTGTTCCTACCGCCACCTACACGCAAGTGCCCACAGCGGCGATGATGGCCGGCGATTTCTCGACCGTCACTTCGAAGGCTTGCAACGCGAGCCCGATCACGCTGAGCGCTCCTTTTACAACCATCGGTGGGGTCCCTAATCAGCTTCCCTCCGGTGCCTTCAGTGCCCAGGCGTTGACCGCGATGAAGTACATTCCGATCGCAGGCACCAATGCCACCGACGTCACATCCATTGCCACCAAGGGCGTTTATACAGCTGATTGCGGCTATGTAAGGGTTGCCGTTCCTGGCAATGCGAGGCAGGATAACGCAATCGGCCGCGTGGACTACCACCTCAGCGCCAATGACAGTCTCTTTGCGCGGTATTTCCTTGGCATCAACGATCAGCCAATCCCTGCAACTCCTGGCGATGCCCTCACGGAAAACGCAGTTGACCAATATAACCGCGACCAGGGCATTACGATCGGAGACACCTACATTTTTTCTCAGAATCTGATCAATTCCCTGCGGCTCACGGCAAACCGGGTCGTCAACCTGCGCGTCGTTCAGCCCTTCTTCGATCCGTCGACCCTGGGCATCAGCTCATACAACGCAATTCCGGGCTATATGGCGCTTTCAGTAACCGGCGGCTTCACTGTGGGTGGAGGCACTACGAATCCGGGACACTTCAACTCGACTACCTGGCAGGCCGTTGACGACGTGAATTACATCCGCGGAAATCATGAGCTTGCTGCCGGCGTGGACTACATCTACGCCCTGATGGACACCATCAACAATCGCCCGGCGAATGGAGAATATACCTTTACAGGCCAGGAGCTGAGCAGTAATTCAAGTTATGGATACGCTGATTTCTTCGCGGGGGATATGGATAGCTTTGCGCAGGGCCTTCCCGATTTGGAAAACGATGGTCAGAGCAGAATAGCCCTCTATGCCCAGGACTCCTGGAAGATAAGGAAGGGCCTAACGTTGAATTACGGGATACGCTGGGAGCCTTTCCTGTCGGAGCATAATTCGAACGGGCATTCCGAAAACTTCAACATGGCTAACTTCAACGCGGGGGTGACGAGCAAAGTCTTTACCAGCGCTCCCGCCGGTATGATTTTCGATGGCGACACCGGGATGTCAGGCAACCACTATACCAATTCCGTTTATGACATCTTCGATCCCCGCTTCGGGCTCATTTGGGATCCATTTGGGGATGGTAAGACGTCGGTGCGGGCCGGTTTTGGCACCTTCCATGACTCGCCTCAGATGTTCTTCGCAACACGCTACTCCAATTCACCACCTTTTGGTGACACAATCTCCATCAACGACGTACCCTTTGCGAGCCCATGGGCAACTTATGCAGGCGGTGATCCGTTCCCGGCGCTGGATACCCTCTCGAAGACCGCGCCGTTCCCCACGGAAGGCGTCTATGTCAACATGCCTCTGAATATCAAGGTGACGTATCTGGAACAGTGGGACCTGAGCCTGCAAAGACAAATGGGCACGTGGCTGTTCGGCGCAAGCTATATCGGAAATCGGACGGTTCACCTGCCTACTTCAAACGAGGCTGACCCAGCCCTTTACATCCCGGGCACCTCGACGGGCGCAGCTGGCTCCTGCGGCTCGCTGTCTGGCTCGAATCTGCCTGCATCGGGTAAGGCCTGCTCAAGCACCGGCAACTACAACGCCAGGCGCCTTCTTTATCAGCTAAATCCGGCAGAGGGCGTCTATTATTCGACGATCGGAACGCTTGATCAGGAGGGCGTTTCCGATTATAACGGTATGCTGCTTTCGGTGCAGCGGCGCGCCAAGGACATGAACATCGTGGCCAATTACACGTTGTCACACTGCCTCAGCGAGGCCGAGACTACGGAGTTGACCGGGCCTTCGTATCTGATTCCCGAGGCCATCAATCCAAACGGCCGGAGATTGAGCTATAGCAACTGCGACTCCGACCACCGCCAGGTGGCGAACGTATCAATGGTTCTCACTTCTCCAACATTTTCAAACCGCTACTTAAAAGCAGCGGCTACAAATTGGCAATTATCCCCTATCTTCACAGCTCAGACAGGTGGTTTCAGCAGTGTCTTCACCGGAGCAGATAATTCCCTCTCCGGCACCGCAACCAGCCAGATTGCATACGATGCACCCCATCCTTACGGGGCTCGCAGCGACTTTGGAGTCAAGGGATATCTCGCTCCGGCAGCAGACTGGACGTCGCCGGCTACCGGCACCTTTGCCACGCAGCGGCCACTCAGCATCGTTGGACCATCAACCTATGAGTTGGATATGGCGCTTTCCCGCATCTTCCCAGTGCCCCACACTGACTCCCAGACCGTTCAAGTCCGCTGGGAGGTATTCAATGTTCCCAACGAGGCGATCCTCGGAGGCACGCAGGGCAACACCGGCGACGGATTCGGCACCGCAACCGGATCGGGACTTAGTACCGCTGGCGTCACTCTAACCAACGGCAGCTTCGGCAATTTCACAACCGCCGGCGCCCCGAGAATCATGCAGTTCGCATTAAAGTACAATTTCTAGAGCGTGTTTCATATACAGGCTAGCGGATCCCGGACGCCGCACGAGCCCCGCATCGGTGGCGGGTCTCGCTCGTGGCATGGGGAAAGCTCGGGAGATTTATGAAACACGCTCTAACCACACACAGGCTTCAGGCGCAGCTGTATGCGCCTGAAGCCGATGTTCCTCTCACCAAATAGATAAGCCCCGCCATCAAGGCGGGGCTTATTCGTTGAGCCGACCTACGCTGAATCTCAGCGCTTGCTTAGTAAGTTTCCGTGTTGTAGAACTCACCAAACAGCTCTGCATCGGAAGGCCGGTCTTCAGGAATCGGCCGGCTTACCCAGGTAACCTGCATATAGTGCTTCAATGAGATGTTCTCATTCGTGATATTGCCACCCCAGATGCCGCAGCCCATGCTTGAAGTCATGGGCATGCCGTTGTTAAATGCGCCGGCATTGGCCTTCGACTGGGGCTGGCGAACCATCATGCGGCTCACCGGAGCCAGGCGCGCCACGCGATCAATATGTTCGTCATTGAAGGAATAGATGCCGCAGGAATGTCCCCGGCCTCCAACCTTATAGATCCTGCTGATCATATCCAGCGCATTTTCAAACCCGCTGTACTTGAAAATCGACAGAACCGGAGAAAGTTTCTCGCTTGAGAACGGATGCTCCTTCCCGATCTTGTCCTCTTTGACGATCAGGAACGTTTTCCCTTCCGGAATGCTGAACCCAGCCAGCTCGGCGATTTTGGCGGCAGGGCGCGCGATGGTCGGGCTCGTACGGTGCCCTTCTTCATCCCACATCACCTTCTTCAGCAGCACCTTCTCCTCATCGCTGACAAGGTAGCCGCCCTCATCCTGAAGCGTCTTTAGAAACTCGTCATAGATGGACGCTTCAACCACTAGATTCCCATCGGAGGAGCATCCCGAACCATTGTCTGACGTCTTGCTCAGGCGTGTGTTGCGGGCCGCTTCGGCCACGTTGGCGGTCTCATCAATCAGCATGGTGGCGTTGCCGGCACCCACACCGTAAGCAGGCTTCCCAGAGCTATAGGCGGCCTTCACCATGGCCGGGCCCCCGGTGGCAACCGTCAAATCGCATGCAGCCATAAGCTGGTTCGCCAATGGGATGCTTGGTTTCTCGATGCAGATGAAGAGATCCTCCGGCGCGCCCTGTTTCTTCAATACCTCGCGCATAATGCGCACTGTCTCAAAAGTTGTGTTCTTGCTGGCAGGGTGCGGCGAGAAAATCACTGCGTTTTTGGCCTTGATTGCGAAGATGCCCGTTCCCGCCTCGGTAAGAGCAGCGTTGGTTACGGGCACCAGGGAAGCAATCACGCCCACCGGCTTGGCATACTTCACAATTCCCTTCTCCGGCATCTCCTCAATAACGCCCATGCTCTTCTGCCGCAGCACGTCGCGCAGGATGCCCTGAATCTTGAAGCGCTTGCCATAGCGGCTTGTGCGGTCACCCAGACCGCTTTCATCCACACTCATATCGGTCAGGCGCTTAAAGGTTTTCTCGTTGGATGTGGCCCAGCCGATAGCCCGGCATAGCCCGTCCACCCTGGCCTGGTCATAGTCTTCAATGGCACTCATCGCGGTGCGGGCCCGGTCGACTAAACCCTGAACGTACTTTTTCTGCGCCTGCTTTTCTTCTTCCGTAAGCTGCTTTGCCATACCTTCTCCTGAACACGAGCCCAGAATATCTGGCCCCCGGCGTCTCCGAACCAAGATGGAGCACCTATCGCTGTGAATTTTGCTCTGGATTGCTGATTCGACTCTCAGAGCACAGATGCTAATCTAGCACCCGGAAAGGTGCCTTTCGTCGATCTAACGGTGTTAATACCGTATAGCCAAACGCTCAAAAGCTAACTGCGCGCCGCGGTTAGTCGCATGCCCGGTAGTACCTTTAACTTGTTCACAATTCAGGCACTTAGCTGGCAGAGGGTGAGGCTTGGATGACCAGTCGATCGTAAACTGATGTAGAATTCGTCCGTGCCTTCAAGGACCACAACAACAGCTGAACTTTCAAAAGAAACTCAAAGCACGGATGAGGGAGTTCGCCGTCAGCTTGCGCGCATCGTTAAGAGCAAGACTTTCAGGCAAGTTGATCGCTTGCGGCGTTTCCTGGCCTATATCGTGGAGGAAACCCTCTCGGGCCGTGGGGACATACTGAAGGAGTACCCAATTGGCGTCGACGTATTTGGTAAGCAGGCGGGTTTCGATCCCCGCATGGATCCCATCGTCAGGGTCCAAGCGCGCCGGCTCAGGATGCGGATCGCAAGTTACTACCAGGAGGAGGGTCCTGGTGACGAGATCGTAATCGAACTTCCAAAGGGAGGCTATACGCCTACCTTCCGCCGCTTGGAACGGGGCGTCCCCAAGAGCCACCGGTCACCGGCCTTGCTCAGTCGAAATACCGTTATGGTGCTGCCATTTGCGGATCACAGCGCGGACGGCGGTAATGGCTACTTTTGCTCGGGCCTGCGTCACGAGATCATCAATTCCTTGTCGCAAGTGGAACCAATTATCACAGTCAGCCGCGAGCTTCCCGCCGATTCCGACCAGGAAGATTTGAGCCATGAAGCAGTAATGATTATTAGCGGCAGCGTTCGCAAGTCGGCGGGTATTTTTCGCATCACGATGCATCTGAGCGATTCGGTGCGCGGTTTTTACCTTTGGTCCCATGCTATCCAAAGGAGCGAAGCAGAAATCTTCGCCCTTCAGGAAGAAGTGGCGCAGATGATCGTGAATGTTGTCCGCGACAATCTGGTTGCGGGTGGTGACCGGAAGGGGTTCAGGCGCCAAATCGAAAATCTTGCCGCTCACAATATGTATCTCCAGGGCCTCTATCATCTCAGCCAGCGCACCGAGCATGGTCTAACGCGCGCGGCACATTTTTTTGCCAAGGCGATTGAAGAGGATCCGCAGATGGCGGTGGCCTACTCCGGCTTGGCTGACGCGGAAAACTTACTTGCTCATTACGGTGTTCTGGCGCCTGCCGATGCATGGACAAAGGCCGCTTCAAACGCCGCGCAGGCCGTCATGTTGGATGACGAGTCAGCCGAAGCCCACGCATCATTCGCGCACGTCAAATCGACTCAGGAGTGGGATTGGGAGGGGTCGGAGCACGAATTTCGCAGGGCGATCCAGCTGAATCCCAAATATGCAACGGCACATCACTGGTACGCCGTCTCCTGCCTCACCCCACTGGGGCGATTGGACGAGGCACTCGAAGAGTTGCAGATTGCGCAGGCGCTTGACCCGATTTCCTCCATCGTCTCCCGCGACATCGCACTGAACCATTACTATCGCCGCGATTTTGAATCCGCTCTCCAGCATTGTGACCATACCATCGAGCAGAACCCACACTTCTCGCCCGCCTACTGGGCGCTGGGTTTGGTCCAGGAGCAGAGAGGCGACCTCGATGAGGCTTTGGCCGCATTCCGGCGCGCCATCGAACTATCCTTGCCTCGTCTGCGCATTCTTGGTTCTCTTGGACGCACACTGGCTATGGCCGGCAAGAAGGAAGAAGCGCTTGACATCCTGAGCGAACTCGAACAGACCGCGACAGAACGCTATATATCTCCCTTCGAACTAGCCTTGATTTATTTCGCGCTGAAGCGCACAGACGAGGGCTTTGAGCGGCTGACCAAGGCATGCCAGGACCGTTGTTATGAGCTGGCGACCATCAAGGCCGACCCGAGGTTTGATTCCATCTCAACGGACCCGCGATTCGTCGCACTGGTCCGACAGATCGGCTTGCCGTAATTCTTTTCCTGGATATTGAACTAGGGCCTGTTAACACTATTGGGACGGCGGCGACGGGAGCCAATTTTTCGAGTTCTAGGAGCGAGGAGTGACGAATACCGGGCGTCTTCTAGCGACGAGCGACAACGAAATCGGGAAAGTTGACCCCGTCCCTGCGGGTTGCGGCGAAAATCGAGTCATACTTCGTTGTCGCCCTCGACTTTGGAACCACCAAAGTCTTCGGACTCCGCCTCGCCTGACCCGATTTTCGCCAGCAACGCCGTCCGCCTCAATAGTGCTAACAGGCCCTAGGCATTACTTCTTCGGCCCGGGTTCCATTGGCATCGGCCTGGGAGTGATGTCCGCATCCGTCAGGTGCAGCGCCCACTTGATGGCTTCAAGGTACATCTCCTGCACGGCGCGATCGTCCCAAGTACTGGGGTCATGCCCTAGCGCGGAGTAATAAACTCTTCCTTTGCCATACATCTTTGCCCACGCTAGAGGAAAATCCGCGTCATGGTGATGTACCAGCGGCGCCTTCATATCCAGATGCGAAACATCAAGGCGCAAGATCACATGCGACTTTTCCCGGGAAAAGTCCTTCACCTGGTAGAACTCATCCACGTGATCAAATTTGTAAGGTAGATGCGCCATGCCCGGAAACTTCGAATCCTCAACAATCACGGGCGCCTGGATGATTCCCCACGGATGTTCATCGAAACGGCCGCCAATCATCTTGCCGAACTCCGGCGAGGAGAAAAGAGCGGTCAGTCCCGCGTGAGCGGCCACAAAGCCTTTCCCATCGTCGTGGACAAAGGAGAGCAGGTCGGCAAGCTGATCCGGCCTGAGATCGATTTCTCGCACACCAAAGAAGAAGATCGCATCGAAGTCGTTCAGGTTCTTTGAATACAGCAACGGCTTTCCATCCGACCCAACTACCTGCTTCTTTGTGATCAGCTGCGAATCAGTACGGATGATCGTGTCGTAAAGACCAGTTTCGTAACCGAGGCGCTCAATGGTGGCCAGCGCATGAGATACAGAATCATGCTGGTAACCCTGGGAGACATCGGCCCATGCAAGCACCCTGGGGCGCTTCGGGATGGCGCCGTTGTGATAGCTTGCGTCGCCCACACTCGCAGCCGACATGCCCGGCCCCAGCCGCACCCCGCCAGGGCCCATACCCAGATCTGAGGTGCCTTGCCGTGCGTCCGGGGTTCGCACGGGCGCCGGTTGTTGTTCGACCGCGACCGCAGCAACTGCGCAAATTGCAATCGCAACTAGCACTTTCCAAATTGTTTTCATCTTCCCACCTCGCATCAGGCAGGGCTCAGCGCTTGGTCCTGCGAACCCAGCAAGGGTATTGGGTTATTGATCCAGTTGTATAGGGGCCATCGCGATTGAACAGTAACGATACCGTTTAGGAGCTTGTTGAAAAACACTATTGATTGCTCAAGGAGCAACTATGGCTTGGGCCATATTGCGGCGGCAACCACAGTATCTCGCGCCTGGCTCGGTGCTTCGGCGCATTTTTCAACAAGCTCTTAGGGCCTTCAAACCTATACATTGCCCGTCTGATTGCGTTATAACTAAGCCGCTTGCCGCCCGCCAACTCGTCGACTTCTGAGACCCCGTCGGACCTTCCCTTGCCCGACGGATGCGGACGCTATAAGGCAAAAGCGGTATGTGGCGCTTACCATGGCGCAGATATTTGGGTTGTAAGGCAGCCCAACTCCTCAGAAGACAAAGACTTCTTTGCCGGCACTCCGCTTGTCGTATTGCCGGTAGGCCTCTTCTGCTTCTTCGAGTCGCCAGTGATTCGTAAAGAGTGAGTCTATATCCAAGTCGCGCTCGACGATAAAATCAGAACATTCTTTTTGCCCCAAAATCGACATGGTGCAGGAAGTGAGTATGGTGATCTGGAACAGGAAGAACTGCTGCACATCAAACTTTACCTCTGTTCCAAAACCCACAAAACAGACCGTTCCCCACTTATCAACACACGCTAGCGCATCGTTTCCCGCAATCGACGAGCCCGACGTTTCCAGCGCCTTCGAGGCTCCCCTGCCGTGGGTGGCATCCTTGATTGCCTCTACTGATTTTCCGTCTTTAGGATTAATCAGGACGTCCGCCCCAAATTCCTTGGCCCTCGCGAGCCGGGCAGGCTCGACGTCGAGTGCGATGACCCGAGCCCCTTGAGCTGATGCCAGCAGCGTCGCAGAGAGTCCTACGGGACCTTGACCGAAGATCGCTATCGTATCGCGCCCCGAAAGGTTCATACGCCGGAACGCTCCCCATGCGGTCCCTGTTGCACAACTTATTGCAGCGCCTGCTCGAAAACTTAGAGAATCAGCCAGGGGGACAAGTGTGTCGGCCGGAACCTTCAAGTATGGCGCGTGAGCACCGTTGACATTGCCTCCATACAATTGCATTGGGACTTTGGCGCACAATTGAGGCCAACCGGTCCTGCAATGGCGGCAGACAGTGCAACCGTGATAGTGATGCACCATTACTCTGCGTCCCACTACCGCGATCTGGTCATTCACTCCTGCTCCAAGTGCTGCTACCACACCCGCCGGCTCGTGTCCCCCAATTACATATGGATTTATGCCCTTCGGCCTTCGATATTTGTGCAAATCGCTGCCGCACATTCCGGACGCCTTTATCTCAATGATTACCTCGCCCGGTCCTGGCGACGGATCGGGAAATTCGTCAAGCCGAACTTCTCTGTCGCCTAGAAACACCATTCCAAGCATTGCTCGGCTCCTTGTTTGGTCCAAATTCGGGGTCAGATTATCATCTCGCCTCCGGCTCCAGTACTCCGGCTCCAGTGGGAAGGTGGATGCCTGAGTGGGACGGCGCAAGGAACGGAAGGGACCGCCTCCTGTATGATCGGCATTCATGCGGTGACTGTTGCTCCCTCCGTCAATCCGCAGACCGCAAGGCCGCGGAGGGTTCAAGCCCCCCCTCTAGGCACCAATAGAATCATCGATTTACGTCGACTATGCCGCCCGGTCTTTAAGTGGCATTTCTGCGCGGGGCGGTTGAGCTTTTCATGCTGTGGTGGCGGTGGCGGCTGCTGCTCGAGCTGACGTAATCCGTTCAGATGAACCGGCGGCAGGTGGCTATCGCGAGCGGCCATCATGATTTCTGACACCTGTCCTGTACAATCCGCTGATCAACAATTGCAGCCGAAGCACGTAGGTCGAAGAGCAGGGCGGCGAAGGAATAGAGGCCGGTCATGCGAAAGATCTTCTTCCCGATTTGGATTTTAGGGATGGCCTGCGCTTCGTGGGGCCAAACCAGTCAAGCATCCTGGACAAATCTCAATCCACTTCATGCGGGCGAAAAGGTTCAGGTCGTAGAAGTGAACTCGAAGAAACATTCGGGAACCTTCGTGAGTGTCTCCGACACTGCGATTTCATACCAGGACACCGCAGGCGAACAGACCATTCAGAAGGAAAACGTTCGTAGCGTGAAGCTCATGGCGACAGAACACCGTATGCGCAACACGCTCATCGGGGCTGCTGCGGGTGCTGGTGTGGGAGCCGGAATAGGCGCAGTGACATTCCATTCATGCTCTTCGCAAAGTTTCTGTATTCAACCTGTTGATAGAGGTGAAACAGCCGCAATCGGCGCAGCAGTCGGTTTGCTGTGTGGTGCAGGCGTGGGAGCCCTGGTGACCAGTCACAAAACGATTTACCGCGTGAGTTCGCCCTAGAGGCTGTGATTTGGGCGCACAAGATGGCATAAAGGACGTACGGTTCTCCGGCAATTTTCGGAATTGTGGTGAAGTT
>CAVVBW010000009.1:0-187151 GCA_963746665.1 uncultured Acidobacteriaceae bacterium
GGGGGTCACTCCTTCATAATCTTCAGATTACCTTAGAACTGGTTACATATTTGGGTTCACGAGCAGTCTAAGCAGCACGAGCCCCGCGATATCCGGGGTCCCCAGCAAGCTCGCTTGCTGGGGTGGGATGGCGGGGCTCGTATGTTGCCTCATTGGAATCCGGAGATTTATGCAAACAGTTCTAGCGGAACTCGGATGTATCCTCGGATATCGAACATACTTCTGTTGCATACTAGAGCCGATACCGTTAAGATTCCCGACTTGTACCCTATGAACTTCGTGGCCACAGCTTTGTCTCCGCAGTTCTTACTTTCCCGCACCGGGAAGGTTTGCGTCGCCATTATTGGTGCGACCCCTACCGAAATGATCGATCGGGCAACCGTCGCGGCTCGCGAAACCCCATTTTTGGAATTCCGGCTGGACTACCTGGCTAAACCCCTTCCGGCTCTGCCCAAACTCAAGCAGTTTCTGGCTGAGCACAGCACGATCACCGCCGTCGCGACCTGCCGCCGTGCCGTAAATGGAGGAAAATTCAAGGGCACGATCGCGGCGGAGTTGGAGATCCTGCAAAAGGCCGCCTCTTCGGGTTTCCATCTCGTCGATTTGGAATTGCAATCCGCTGAAGCGGTTAAATCTTCGGAATTGGATAAGCTGCGCGCGCGGGGCGCGGCGCTCATGATTTCTTACCACGACTTCCAGACGACCAAGGATCTGGACGGCATTTTCGAACGCATCCGGCCGTATGAACCGGAGTTTATCAAGATCGTTTCTACTGCCAAGTCTCTCTCCGACAACGTGGTCATGATGCACTTTCTCGAGCGCACGCGCGATCTTGCCAACCTCATCGGCATCTGCATGGGCGATCAGGGCATCATCAGCCGCGTCTTGGGAATTCGCGCGGGCAGCCTCTTCACCTTTGCCGCGGCCACTGCGGGCGAGGAAACAGGTCCCGGTCAAATTGACGCGCGAACGCTGGTCGATACCTACAGGATCGGCCAGATCGACGCGGCTACCCGGGTCTTCGGCGTCTGTGGCAATCCGCTGAAGCACTCCCTCTCGCCGATCATGATGAACACGGCCTTCCGGCGGGAGACGGTCAATGCGGTCTACCTCGGGTTGCAGACGGGCAAGCTCAGCGACGTGCTCAAGCTGGTCCGCGAAGTGCCGCTGCATGGTCTGAGCGTGACCATGCCGTTCAAGCAGGAGATGATTCAGCATCTGGAGAACTCCGATCCTGTTTCCGCCGAGATCGGCGCCTGCAACACGGTCGTCCGCGGCCAGGACGGCAAGCTCTACGGCTTCAACACTGACGTGGGGGGAATTGTGCGCCCGCTCGAACGGCGCCTCTCCCTCAAAGGCACCAAGGTGCTGGTGCTCGGAGCGGGCGGAGTTGCGCGCGCAGCGGTCTTCGGTCTGGTGCACAAGGGCGCTGAAGTTATGATCCTCAATCGCACGCCCGAGACCTCGCGCAAGCTCGCTCGCGCGGCCAAGGCGAAGACGATTAAGCGTGAGCAGGTGGCCAAATCCAATTTCGACGTCATCGTGAACGCCACGCCTGTCGGCATGCACGGCGTCAAGCCGCAGCACATTCTCGAACCGAAGGAGATCAACGCCCGCCTCGTGTTCGATCTGGTCTATAACCCGATCGATACTCCACTCATTCGCATGGCCCGCGAAAAAGGCGTTCCCGTCATCACAGGTGTCGAGATGTTCGTGCAGCAGGGCGCGCGTCAGTTCGAAATCTGGACGGGAAAGCCGGCGCCGGAAGAAGAGATGCTGCGCGTGGTTCTCCATGCCTTGCGCCAACGCGCGGAACTGGCGGATGGGGCCTCACCCGCTGTCCCGCGCTAAGCCGTCCACGCGCGGATTCTCCCCGCCGCCCTCAGCCCGCATATTGAAAGGCGTAAGCATGGACGCCAAGGCCAATCAAGCGGGCGTTTCGGTCTTCCTCTCCTCCGATCGACTCGCGAGCCTCAGCGACACAGTGTTCGGCGTCGCGATGACCTTGGTCGTAACCACGCTGCTGCCGTCGATCCAAGCGCATCAAGGATCGGTTCTCACCATGTTTCTTGGCATGGTCGGGGAACTCGTCACCGTCCTGCTCAGCTTCACGATCTCCGCCAGATACTGGGTTTCGCAGCAGCAGCGGCTGGCGATGACCGCCTCGGTCACGGCGCGGCAAACCTGGCTTCATCTTGTCTTCTTGTTCCTGATCGTTCTGGTGCCGATTTCGACGAGCCTTCAGGGGCTCGCCGGGTCAAGCGCAGAACTCGGTTCGGTCATGGTCTATGGCGCGCATCTTTGCTTGATCGCGCTGGTAAATCTGCTGCTGTGGATCGAGGTTCACCGCACCGCTGCCGCTCGTCTGCAAATCGTCAGGTCTTCTCTCGCGCTCGCCCTATTCATAGTTGCGTTGGCGGTGGGCGCGATGCGGCCCCATTTGGCGGTATATCTCTGGTTTGCCGTCCTCGCCGCGCCGTTGCTTGCCCCCTTTGTCACGCGGCATTTGTACAGGACATGACAGCGGGATTGGCCGTCCACGATTCGCCACGCAGGATTGGCCTCCCAGGCAAAGCGCTAGAATTTGGCTATGGAGATCAAACGCATCGGCTCCCAGCCTTCAGGCAAAGGTCCGGCAGACTGGTTCACCGGTACCGTACGCATTGACCCGCTTTTTCAAGCACCCGATCCGGCGCGGGCTGTAGGCGCCAGCGTCACGTTTGAGCCGGGAGCGCGTACCGCGTGGCACACCCATCCTCTGGGGCAGACCCTCATTGTCACGGCAGGCTGTGGGTGGGTTCAGCGCGAAGGCGGCGCGATCGAGGAAATTCATCCCGGCGATGTGGTTTGGTTCGCGCCGGGAGAGAAGCATTGGCACGGCGCCACACCGGCCACCGCCATGACTCACATCGCAATTCAGGAACGATTGGGCGGTAAGGCCGTCGATTGGATGGAGCAGGTCAGCGACGAAGAATACGACAGATAAATCCTGTTCAAGTTGACCTACTACGAATGGCGCGAAGCGCGGCTGCCTGGATGGCAAATCCTGGAGCCTGCTATGGACTTATAGGGTGGCAGCGACGGGAGCGGATTTTTCCGAGTGCAAGGAGTGAGGAGTGACAAATACCGAGCGTATTTTAGCGACGAGCGACACAGCAATCGGGAAAATTCGCCCCCGTCCCTCCGGGTTGCGATGAAAATGGGGCCATACTTCGTTGTCATCCTTGCATGGGGACCTGCCACACGCTGCGGACTCCGCCTCGTCTGGCCGCATTTTCACCTGCAACGCTGTCCACCCTATAAGTTCCATAACAGGCTCTAGCTCCAGTAGCTGCGGTCGAGCGTGCGGTATTGGATGGCTTCCGCGATGTGTCCCACGGTGATGTCGGGAGCCGCCTCGAGATCGGCAATGGTGCGGGAGACTTTGAGAATGCGGTCATGGGCGCGGGCGCTCAGGCCCTGCTGCTGCATCGCGCGCTCGAGCAGGCTTTCGGCCTCCGAGGTAAGTTCGCAATAGGTGCGGATCTGCCGTGTCGTCATTTGTGCATTGGAATGGATGCGTTGCTCGCGAAAGCGCTCATGCTGGAGTTCCCGCGCGGCCAGCACCCGCGCGCGAATCTCGGTCGAACCTTCATTGGCCGATCCGGCGCGAAGCTCGCGATAGTGCACCGCCGGCACCTCGATGTGGATGTCGATGCGGTCCAACAATGGCCCGGAGACCTTGGAGATGTAGCGCTGCATCATGGGCGGCGTGCACATGCACTCGCGCGACTTGTCATTGAAGTAACCGCAAGGGCACGGGTTCATCGCCGCGGCCAACATGAAGCGCGCGGGAAAGCTCAGCGACATGGCAACGCGGGCGATCGTGACCGTCCCATCTTCGAGCGGCTGCCGCATCACTTCGAGTACGTTGCGGGGAAACTCGGGCAGCTCATCCAGAAAGAGCACGCCATTGTGCGCCAACGAAACTTCGCCAGGGCGGGGAACCGATCCGCCGCCGATCAGGCCTGCATCGGAGATCGTATGGTGCGGCGAGCGAAAGGGCCGCTCGGTGACCAACCCCGCCTCCGCATCGAGAACTCCGGCAACGGAGTGGATCTTGGTGGTCTCGAGCGCCTCTTCGAAGCGGAGCGGCGCAAGAATCGAGGGCAGCCGCTTGGCCAGCATGGTCTTGCCCGAGCCGGGAGGGCCGATCATCAGAATGTTGTGGCCGCCGGCGGCGGAGACTTCGAGAGCGCGTTTGGCGGTCTGCTGCCCGCGAACGTCCTTGAAATCGAGCGCGAAGTGGCGCAGTCCGCCGAGAAGCTCCTCGGTATCGACGCGGAGCGGCTGAGCATGAATGCCGCCGTTGGCGGCAGAGTTGAGCAGCTCGCGCACCTGGTTCAGCGTGCGCATAGGATAGACGTTTACGCCCTCTACCACCGCTGCTTCCGATGCATTGGCGTAAGGCACGAGCAGATTCCGAATGCCCCGCAGGCGAGCGGCGACCGCAATCGGCAGCACGCCGGGGACGGAACGCAGTGTGCCGTCCAACCCTAACTCGCCCACCAGCAGAAACTGACTGAGGTCGCGCAGCTCTAATACGCCATAGGCGCCCAGGATGCCGATTGCCATGGGCAAGTCGAAGCCCGAGCCCTCCTTCTTCAGATCGGCCGGAGCCAGATTGATGGTGATCTGCGTCGGCGGAATCTCGAAGCCGGAATTTTTGATCGCGGCGCGCACGCGGTCGCGGCTTTCACGCACGGCGGCGTCAGGCAAGCCTACCGTGTGGAAGCGGTCTTCCAGCGTCCTGATGCCGGAGTAGTCGACCTCAACATCGATGATATGCGCGTCAATTCCATAAACAGCTGCGCTGAGAGCTTTGAAGAGCATGCGATGGATCGGCGAGTGGGACGATCGAATTCGGAGTATAGCAGGGCGATCCAAGCGATGCGATACACCTTCTGTGGCGAATCGAGGTTACACCCCGGGGACGACCTGACCATAGCGCACGCGGCAGTTATATAGCAGCTCGACCCGCCCCTCTCTTTGATGGCGCTCGAATAAGCTGACAATCTCCGCATGCAGCTCCGGGTATGCCGCGTCTCCAGGCAGGGGCATAAACGAGGAAGAGAGGATGCGGCCTTCGAGCGCTGCGAGATCCATCTCCTGACGATTTTCGAGGATCAGAGTTCGACAATGGCCGGGCGCAAAAAACTCTTCTTCCCGTCGCGGATGGTGAAGCTCCGTCACCTCCGCAAAGTCTCTGCCAAAGCGCTCCAGCAGCAGCTCATATTCCATCAGGAAGGGTTCGGGTCCCAGCCGGCGATCGTTGACCGCGATCACCACCCATCCGCCCGGCTTGAGGATGCGGGTGAACTCCACGCGGACTGCCGCGGAATCGAACCAGTGGAAGGCGGTGCCGACGGTGATGAAGTCGACTGAATGATTGCCGAGTGGGATAGCTTCGGCGACAGCGTCGACCGGAGTGAGCCGCGGATAGCTCGACCTTAGAGTAGTCAAAGCGTCGCGCATCGCTCCGTTGGGCTCCACCGCGATCACGGGATTTCCGCTCTTGAGAAACAATTCCGCGAGCAAGCCGGTGCCCGCGCCCACGTCGAGGATCAGCGAGACGGCAGTGAGGCCGCATTGCTCCTCGAGTAGGGTCAGAATGCCCGGTGGATAATGCGGCCTGGAGTTGCGGTAGAGCTCCGCCCTGCCAGAGAAGCGCTCTGTCGGATTCAGACGCCGCCGCCAGTCTGCTGGGAGATCTGCTCCCTTGGGAACCTCGGATTTCATGAAGCACCCCCTGGCCCACTATCGTTCGACCGCGATGGCGACGGAGTTTCCTCCGCCCAGGCACAGCGCCGCGACTCCGCGATGCACGTCGCGCCGGATCATTTCGTAGAGCAATGTCACCAGCACGCGCGCACCACTCGCGCCGATCGGGTGACCGATCGCCACCGCGCCTCCGTTCACGTTTACCTTCTTCGCATCGAGTCCCAGCTCTTTGATCACGCCCAGGGCCTGGACGGAGAAGGCCTCATTCAACTCGTAGAGATCCGGATCGTCTTTTGACCAAGCCGCTTTCCCGAGCACTCGTTGGATGCCCAGCACGGGCGCGAGCATCACCCATTTAGGATCGATTCCGCTCGTTGCCTGCGCCCGGATGTGGATCATCGGTGCGATGCCGAGCGTTTGGGCGCGCTCTGCCGACATCAGGACCAGGGCAGCGGATCCATCATTGACCCCCGGCGCATTGCCGGCGGTCACCGTTCCGTCTTTCTTGAAGGCCGGTTTCAACGCGCGGAGAGCCTCGATCGTCGCATCTTCGCGCACCGCCTCGTCCTGAGCGAAAAGGGTCGAGGGCTGACCCTTCTGTTTTGCCGGAATTTCGACCGGCAGCACTTGCGAGTGAAAATATCCTGCGCGCCAAGCGGCGGCGGCCTTGCGATGGGAGCCGAGCGCATATTCGTCCTGCTCCTCGCGCGTAATGTGATGCTTCTCCGCGACATTTTCCCCGGTGATGCCCATGTGATAGTTGTTGAAGGCATCCCACAGGCCGTCATGCACCATGGAATCGACGACGGTCGAGTCGCCGATGCGGAAGCCGCTGCGCGCGTGCGGCAGAAGATAGGGCGCATTGGTCATCGATTCCATTCCGCCGGCGACTACGATCTCCGCATTGCCGGTTTGAATGGCCTGTACGCCAAGAGCGACAGCCTTCAGGCCTGAACCGCATACCTTGTTGACGGTCATGGCGCTGACCTCGGCGGGGAGTCCACCGTAGAGGGCAGCCTGCCGCGCAGGATTTTGTCCCAATCCGGCGGAGATGGCATTGCCCATGATGCACTCATCCACCTGCGCGGGATCGATCTTCGCCCGGATCACCGCTTCCCGCACCACGAGCGCGCCGAGCTGTGGGGCGGAAAAATCGGACAGGGCGCCCTGAAATTTTCCAACCGGCGTACGGACCGCGGAGACAATGACTACCTCTTCCATGACGACATCTTCCCCTCTTGAAGCGACTCGTATGGATCTTATCTCCGGTCTACACCTTAGGGAGAAATAAGAAAAGCCGCACATCGAGATATTTTCCGGTGCACAGTAGAAGTGAAAATGCTCCGGAGGCAATGTAGAGTCAATTCATGAATGAGGAGCGCTCCATCCATGAACGATAGCGAACCGGAAAGCAGCACCTCGGCGGCGGAGCTAGAAGCCCCACGGCCTCCCACTCGACTCATAGCACCTTGGTGGCATACGGTCCTGCTGGTCCTGCTCGTCGCCGGCATCTCCGCCGCCGGCGCCCGGCAACTGCATGCCGGCGGCGGTCAACAACTGCGCCTGGTTCCGAACTACTCTCTAAGCATCGTCTACGAGTGGGCCTTGGCGGGGATCGCATGGTGGGGTCTCCGTTTGCGCAACGTTCCGCTGAAGCAGTTGATGGGTGAAACGCGGCCGGGCTTGCGTGGGTGGTTGGCCGACCTTGGCGCCGCGCTCCTCTATTGGGTGGTGGCGCTGATGCTGCTCTCCCTGGTCGCGCAGGCGCTTCTCTATATCTCGGGATCGAGCGTCGATCCCCGCAAGATCGGCGACATAACGCAAAAATTGGCTCCCTCGACCGGCCCCGAGATGATGCTCTTCTTGATGCTCAGCATTTCCGCCGGGGTATGCGAGGAATTTGTCTTTCGCGGTTACCTGCAGCAGCAATTCGGCCGCGCCGGAAGACGCATTTGGGTCGGCGTGGTTCTCTCCGCGATTGTCTTCGGCAGTGCCCATCTCTACGAAGGAATTGCGGGAGTAGTGCTCATCGCCGCGTACGGCGCGATGTTTGGCGTGCTCACGATCCTCAGGCGTGGGTTGCGAACGGGGATGATCGCGCATGCCTGGCACGATTCGTTCAGCGGCGCGGCACTGATGTTGCTGCGGCATTACAGCGTTCACATCGGAGCAAAATAAAACCTTTCGATGTTTCCGGACGACCTCGAGGATCCCGAGATGCAATTTGAGATTCACGATTTGCGATTTTTCTCTTGACACAATTTTTCCAGAACTCTATACATTCGTTAACTGCAAGTTGTGTGTTGCAGATTCGATGTCTACATCGAAAAAGGGAGAATAGGAAAATGGCAACTAAGAAAGCAGCGAAGAAAGCAGCCAAGAAGCCAGCGAAGAAGGCAGCGAAAAAGAAGTAAGCAATCAACGTAACAGGCAACACAGCCGGGGGACGCCAAAAGCGTCCCCCGGCGTGTTTTATGCTTAGAGAGTTCCACCAGGGAAAGATGAGAGCGAATCATGACGCGCCGCCGCTGGATTGCCGATAGCTGGGATCAGGCCAGCGCATCGCTCAAGGGGGAACAGGCCGCGCATCTGATTCGCGTACTGCGGGCGCGGACCGGCATGGAGTTCGATGTCGTCGCGGGCGATAGGGTATGGCGCTCGGCGGTTGCCTCGCTCGAGGGCGATACCGTCCGCTTCACTTTGTTGGCTGAGGTCGAAGCGGATCGAGCGCTGCCGGTGGCCCTGCTCGTCTCCATCTTCAAATTCGATCGTATGGAGTGGATCCTGGAGAAGGCGACCGAGTTGGGCGTGGAGCGCTTCACCCCCATGATTGCGGAGCGCAGCGAGAAGCATCTGGCCCAGGCCGCGCAAACGCGGGTGGAGCGTTGGCGGCGCATCGCGCGCGAGGCGGCAAAGCAGTCGCGGCGATCCGGCGTGCCCGTGGTCGACGATCCCGTCCCTTTGCGCGATGCCGTGCGCAGCGAACGGCATGGGAGCCGTCTTCGCCTGCTCTTATCCGAGCAGGAGAGGTTGACCACCCTGCGCATGGCCATGGAGCAGGCAGCCTCGACAGAGACCACGCAAGAACCGGCGGAGGGAGTCTGGCCGGAGCTTGCGATTGCGGTCGCGGTAGGACCGGAGGGTGGTTGGACGGCGCGCGAGGAAGCGCTCCTCGCCGCGGAGGGATGGCAGCCGGTGAGCCTGGGCCCGCGCATCTTGCGTGCAGAAACCGCGGCGATCACCGCGATCGCCGTCGTCGCGGCGTGGTTGGAGTGAGTGAAAAGGTCTGGAGCGTTCGTGTAAACTTGCGCTAGAAGCTTGTTGAAAAATGCGCCGAAGCAACGAGCGAGGCGCGAGATACGGGCGCTTAACTCAGCGGTAGAGTGCCACCTTCACACGGTGGAAGTCGCAGGTTCGAATCCTGCAGCGCCCACCATGAACGACGATCGACGGCATCCAAACTCCCCCCGGCATGCGGCCACGCATTTCGAGGAGCGGATCGATCCTATCAATCCCATCGATCCTATCGATCCTGAGTTCCTATCGATCCTGAGTTCCCATCAATCCTGAGTTCCCATCGCACCGGCCGGGTTGACAAGGCCTGGATGAAAAATCAGGGACTCCCCTAAAAAATTTCACGGCGTCAGCTTTGAACTGATCAAAGCTTCCACTTTATTCCAGACGCGCGGGTCGTTTTCGATTTCAATATGCGGCTTGGTGAACACCCGGGCAAACCAGGGATATCCGGGGCACGGAACGCCACTGCCTTTGTAGGTGAGGTGAAAGTTACCGATTATTTTTGTGGTTGCCGGATCGGCAGCGGAAATCGTACGGCTGCCATGGAGAAGACCATCTAACTGATAGAAATTGATTGCCTGAGCCACGTTTGCCGGTATGATTCCATCGTCCTGTCCCGGCTTTGGAACACGGTCCACTTCGACCAGCAACAAGACCGGGATGCGATCGTGTTCGAGTTGGCGCGCAACGGCTACGGCTTCCGAGGCGCCCCAACTGTGGCCATACAAAATGATCCTCGCCCCACTCTTTGCGGCTGATGGCACTGCGCTGTTTGTAGCGCCCACGAGCCGCAAAATCTCGCGGCGAGCCTCGTCCCCGTGGTGGTTCTCGAAAACTTCAGCATGAATCCTTGAGCCGTATTTCTCGCGAAGACGCGCGGCGAGTTCCACTTCGCCGTGAATGGAATTGGTGCTGCGAACAAACCCTCCCGCGAAGCCTACTACGATGAGCGATTGCTGGGGCGGCTGCATCGCACTTGGGAGTGTAGCAACGGGAGTTGTCGAAGGCAGGTCAGATGGCAGGACAGAAGAACTGCCGAGAGCGGGCAATGGAAGACTGGCCGCGACCAGGAGAACTACCCGCGCCAAGCGGCCGAAACCCGCAGTTTGAAGAGCGTTGGGTCGACCCTCCATACACACACTCCCTCTAAGGACTTGGACTGGAGAGAACGCCATGTGGACGTCGGGAACCCGGAGGGAAGCTCCTCCACTGACCAGTTTGCTCGCTTCGGCACTTCGGATCGACCGAGCAAACCCGTAATGTCTGATTTAGATCATGTCACAAAGCGAACGCGGATGTCTTATTTTGAGTGAGCAATGCGGGTCTTGAGTGAGCAATGCCGCCCCAATCGTGTTGGCCGGCCGCGAATTTTGTGTAACATATCAAAATTGCGAATGGGAACTTTGCGCTCGATGACAGAACCATGCCCGGGTGTGGGTGTATGAATCCGGAGCATCTCTTAGAACTGGTTGCATGTATGGTTCACGCGCATTGGAAGCAGCACGAGCCCCGCTTCGATGGCGGGTCTCGTATGTCGCCCTAATGGAATTCGGGGATTTATGCAACCAGTTCTAGCGGGCTCGGACACCACCGACCAACACTATCTCCTGGTAATGACCGCGACGATCGTTCCCGCGGTCAATGCTCCGGTCAAGCGGGCCGATCCGCGGATTCGTCTCGACGATTACAAGCGGGCGCTGCGCTATTGGCTCCACTATCGGCACGCGGCGGCGGAACGGATTCTGCTACTGGAGAACTCGGGCGCGGATCTCGAGGAACTGCGGGCGATCGCCGCCAATGAAAACCCGTTGGGCAAGGCGGTGGAGATTCTTTCCGTGCCCGGTAACAGGATTCCCGAGGGCCGCAACTACGGTTATACCGAGATGCAGATGCTGGACGAGGGGCTGGCTCTGAGCCGGCTGCGCCAGGTGACGACCCACATGATCAAAGCTACCGGGCGGCTTACCTTTCCGGCATTGGGCAAAGCTATCGATCGCGCGAACAAACCCTTTGATGTCATGGTGGATTGCCGGAAGTTCGGCTTCCCGCTGCGCGGCGCCGATACGAACGCGCAGCTTCTCTTCTTTTCGCACAGCTTTTACGACCGCGTGCTGCGCGGCTCCCGCGACGAGATGAACACCACGGATGTCCGGCTGCTGGAGCATCTCATCTTCCGCAAGGTGATTCCTTTCAAGGGTCAGCCGGGGATCCACTTGCGCTTCCCGTGCAACGTGGATCCGGTGGGCTATTCCGCCCTAAGGGACAAGAGCAATCGTTCGCCGGATACGGCGATTTCTCGGGGAATTCGCGCGGTTATGCGGGTAGTGGCGCCGAATTATTGGTATTGAGCTCAGCGGGTCATTGAATTTCTTCTGCGTCGTCACTCTGGAGAGACGGCCGCGTCGAAACGCTCCGACAACAATGTCAACAGCGCTTGCGGGTCATGGCTCGATATCATGTGATCGGCTTCAGACGGGTGCCGGCCCGCGGCCGGCGTGATCCCGATGATGGGGAGACGAGGATTCAGCGCTTTGAGGCCACGCACGGTTTGGTCGAAAGAATAGTCTGCCAGCTCGGTGTGGACGACCGCGACATCGACATTGGGGAAGCGGCGCAAGAGCGCGAGACCGACATTTCCGCCATAGGCAGTGATCACGTTGTGACGGGCGGTTTCAAGAAGCAGCTTGCGGGCGGAGATGCCTTCCGGCTGTTCCACTTCGATCATCAAGATTACGAGACGCATGATTCGCACCATTGGGTTTGAATTGTAACAACCCCCGCTCCGCGCTTGCTATGCGCGTGGTACAACATTGGTTGCCGTGGTTCCAGCGAAATTGAACCCAGCGAAAATAATCGAGGAGGCGCAATCGGTGAGCCAGCCAGAGCAGAATTACAAGAACCACACCCGCCTAGACCCCGTCTTCCACTACGTTCTCATCGTCATCTTTCTGCTGAATCTGATCCTTTGCGTGGTGAACTTTGATCGCGACCGGAGCTGGTTCAACGGCTGGCTGATCGTAGTCGCGGTAGGGCTGTTTCTGCTGCTCGCCAAGACGCGGTCCTACCCGCTCAAAGTGCAGGACCGCGTCATCCGTCTGGAGGAGCGCCTGCGCTTGGCGCTGCTGCTCCCCGAAGCCTTGCGGCCGCGCATCCCCGAGCTTTCGGAACGCCAGCTCGTCGCCTTGCGCTTCGCCTCGGATGAGGAAGTGCCTGTATTGGCCGCGCAGGGGCTCAACGAGGGCCTTACTTCGAAGCAGATCAAGCAGCGCATTCTCCACTGGCGCGCGGACTACTTCCGCGTTTAGGAGTGGAGGACTTCTTACTAAAGCAACCGCAGAATTGCTGCGGCGAGAGGGGTAACGCAGATCTCTCGACTACATCCTTGCTGCGCAAGGTCTTCACTCGAGATGACAATTTTTTAGCTTATGGTAGGGCTGCGCTTGCTCGAGTTAGCGGCCAGCACCCCTGCTTTCCGTCCTACACCACGACTCTCAGGTGAGGAAGCCGCCCAGTGGCGCCGAAGGCGCGTGTGCCCGTGCGGCGAGCACTAGCGGGCGAGAGCGCGGCGAAGCACCAGTTCGAGAGCCGCTTTGAGATGGTCGTAATCGGCGGTGGAGAGTCTGCCTTGCGCCCGATCGGTTTCAAGAGCGAAGAGCTCATCCTTGAGAGCTGTCAAAAGCATATTGTCCCCCGATCCGGCGACCGCGACGGGCGCCGAGGCCAAGGAGCGTCCGGCAGCTAGAGGAACAGGCAGCTCGGTTGCCGGCCGGCGCAAGAAGAAGCCGGCGGCGATCGCAAGGAGCACGGTCAAGCTGCCGAGTATCCACCATCTGTATTTGTTCAGGGGGTCGGGCGTGTCGATGGGGTTGCCCAAGCCAATCCCGGGGCGCGTGTCCGCGCTTGAGGAGCTTGGGGCCGTGGCGCCCTGGTCTGCGCTTTGGTCCGCCCCCGCCTGATTGCCGGCCGTCGCCGTGTCGCGGGGCATCACGCCGGAGCCGGAGACATCGAAGGAGAGCGGTTGCGTGGCCGAGACGTTGTGGGCCACATAGGTCTGCGTGCCGGCGTTCCCCTGCGGCGGCGGAAACAGCTGAAAGGAGACGCCGGTCCCGGGCTTGAAGGTCATGCTATTGGGCAAAATGACCACAAAATTCTCCACCGCAGTCGCCAGATGCGGCGTGACAGAGAGGCTGCCCGGGTAAGGGAGATGATAAGTGAGTTGAAACTGAGTCTCGCCCGGACGCAAGGGAAACAAGAACGCGTAGAGGCCATTTTCGCCAAGCGATACCGGAGACGATTGTACGGGCATACTGCCCGGGGCCATGGCGGCCGAGCCCTCGATCTGCGCGCCTTGCGGCAGATAGATTTCATAGGAGCGCTTGCTGAACTGGGTGCGCGGAGGCGAGGAGCCATTCTTGACAAAGAAGTTCTGGACTACCTTGAGTCCTTGCGCATCGGTCTCCATACGCATGACGTTGGCTTCAGTATCGACCCCGGCGACGGTCGCGGCCACATCGAAGACCTGAACGTTCACGACCGGCGTATTCGGGGGCGCGGGCTGGAAGTAGGAAGTTCCCTGATGATCGACGCGGATCAGATGCATGCCGGGGTCCGGCGCGTCGAGCGAGTAATGGCCTGTGGCGTCGGTCCTGGTGTTTCCGACCTCCTGCATGCTCTTGTCGAGGGCGATGAGTACAACCGGATCTCCGGCGGCAACCTTTTCCGTTGTCCCGTTCGTGACCAAGCCGGTGATGGTGACCGCGGAGGCCGGGAGCGACCACGCGACGGAGAGAGCGAGAGAGAGCAGAGCGGCAAGGCGCGCTCCGCGATGGCACTTTATGATGGAATGCAAATTCATCCTCTATGCGCGGGAGGGAGCATGCCGCTCGAGCTGCTCGATCTCAGCGAGCACGGCGGTCGTCTCATCTTCCAAAGCCGCGCTTTGCGCGGCGTAGTCTTCCTCGGGATACTTGCCCGCGTTGTATTCGAAATTCAGGTCGCGCAGATTCTCGTAGAGAACATCTTTCTGTTCGCGGAGAAAGTCCAAGCGCGTTTTCGTCCTCTGCCGCTCGACGTGGCGTTCGGGATAGAAGACGTAAGCGAAGATGCCCAACAGAAGCAGGCCGCAGGCGACGGTGCTCATAGCTGAGTCTCGCGGCGGATGCGATCGCGGATTTCAGATTGGCCGGGAATCCGCGCCGTCAGAGGCAAGGGCACGCTATGGAGCCTCCATTTGCGCACGATGAGCATAGCTGCGCCAATTCCTAGAAAGAGAAGCAGCGGAGGCATGATCCAGGCGAGGTGATTGAACGGGGTGAACATGGGCGCAGCCAGAGCAACCGGTCCATACTGATCTTGAAATTCATGAAAGATATCGTTATCGCTCTTTCCCTGGGAAATATCTT
Source organism: uncultured Acidobacteriaceae bacterium (assembly GCA_963746665.1). Lineage (GTDB taxonomy): Bacteria > Acidobacteriota > Terriglobia > Terriglobales > Acidobacteriaceae > PALSA-350. Next base: position 14,460 of record CAVVBW010000009.1, read on the forward strand.
TCGTCAGTTGGCTCAGCATGGGGCCCGAGCTGGGGCAGCTCACATGGTTGCACTCGCCGAGCAGCTCATTGCAGCTGCAGACGCACATCAACGCGTGACTGTCCTTATCAAGCCGGGCGGACGGGTCGCTTGCGCCCAGAGCCACAACGGCGAAGACCGAAACAAAGATCATCTGCAAGGCGCGTGTTTGCCAGCGCCGGGACATCAGTCGCCCCCCCGGCGACGCTGACCGGTTCACGCTCGCCGGCGAGTCTGGGCGCCGTCCCAGGGCCGCGGCCATCCGCCAGCGCGGCAGAGAGGTTGGGCGTGAGCGCGACCAGCGTTCCGAAGGCAACGATGACGACTCCAATCCAAATCCACGCCATGAGCGGGTTCAGAAAAACTTTGATGATGGGCAGACCGCTGTCGGGGTTTTTGCCCGCATAGATCGCGTAGAGATCCCAAGCCAAGGTTTCGTGGTTGGCGACCATGGTGATGGGCTGTTGCGAGGCGACGTAGAAACGGATCTCCGGAGCGAGCTGAATGATTTCCTTATTGCCGCGATAAACGTCGAGCAGGGCAAATTCGGTATCGTAATTGGGGTTCGACTCCTGGGTAAAACTCCGGCAAACGAGCTTGTAGGGGCCGATGGTCATGCTTTGGCCATCGTTCATCTCCTGCTCGTGGCTCTGGTTGAAGGCTCCGCCGGCGATTCCGATGAAGATCACGACAATGCCGAAGTGCACGATATAGCCGCCATAGCGGCGCGTGTTCCGGCGGGTAAGCTGAACCATCGACCCCAGGAGATTCTTACCGGTATGCCTGCGGATGACATGAGCGCCGCGCAGAAATTCCGAACAGACGGCGGTTACGACCCCGGCCGCGAGCGAGAAGGCGACCAGCGAATAGAGAGTGGACTGATCACGCCAGGGGCGAAGCCCCACGGCAATGAGCACCACGGCAGTTGCCAGTCCGGCGGCGGTGGGCAAAACGAAGTTGCGCCGGACGCTTTTGAACGATGCGCTGCGCCACGCCAGAAGCGGGCCGATGCCGGTGAGCAAAAGCAGGAAGAGGCCGATGGGCAGCTCGACCCGGTCATAGAAGGGTGGCCCCACGGTCACCTTGTTGCCGACGAAGTACTGTGAAATTACGGGGAAGAGCGTGCCCCAGAGAATCGTGAAGCAGGCGGCAAGCAGAACCAGGTTGTTGAACAGAAAGCTGGATTCGCGCGAGACCAGCGATTCCAGTTTGTGCTCGCTCTTGAGATGATCGCGCTGCAGGATGAAGGTGAAGAGGCAGACGGCGAATACGATCACCAGAAAGCTGGTAAACCAACCGCCTATCGACGATTCGGCAAAGGCATGCACCGAGTTGACCACGCCGGAACGAGTAAGGTCCGTGCCCAGGATGCAGAGCATGAAGGTACTGAAAATCAGCCAGACATTCCAGCTCTTCATCATGCCGCGCTTCTCCTGCATCATGACCGAGTGCAGGAAGGCGGTGCCGGTGAGCCAAGGCATCAACGAGGCGTTCTCTACTGGGTCCCACCCCCAATAGCCGCCCCAGCCCAAGACAGAGTAGGCCCAGTGCGCGCCGAGGAAGATGCCGCAGGTGAGAAACAGCCAGGTGACCATCGTCCAGCGGCGAGTGATGTGAATCCACTTTTCCCCGGGATAGCGCATCATGAGCGCGCCCAATGCGAAGGCGAAAGGAACGCTGAAGCCGACGTAACCGAGATAGAGCATCGGTGGATGAATCACCATCTCGGGGTATTGCAGCAGAGGGTTGAGCCCGAATCCATCGGCGGGAATTTGTCCCTGAACCAGAGCGAAGGGCGGAGCGGCAAAGACGAGCAGGAGCAGGAAGAATACCTGGATGCCCGAGAGAATCGTCGAGGCATAGGCAGTGAGCTTTACATCGACCTTATGCCGCGCGCGGAGTACGAATCCGTAACCTGTAAGCAAGAGCACCCAGAGGAGGAGAGAACCCTCCTGTCCGGACCAGAGCGCGGCGAATTTATAGGGCCCTGGCAGCGCGCGATTGGAGTGGTGCAGGATGTAGGAGACGGAGAAATTGTTGGCGAAGGCGGAATAGACCAGCGCGAATGCGGCGGAGATGACTGCGATAAAGCTGCCAATCCCGGCCCTGCGGGCTGTTTCCGCCAGACGCTCCGGAGAGACCCGGCTACGGGAACCGCTTGCCAGCTGCCATAGTGCTAGTGAGCCTGCAAGCAGCGTGTATCCGCTGAGCGCGAGCGCGAGCAGTAGCGCAAAACTTCCAAATTCCGGCATAGGACGCTAAGACGCTTTCCTCAACCATTGTCGCAGAAGCCGCAAGCGACGGCAATTGAGTTGAGGCTGGCGCGCGGGAGTTGCGGTTGTTTTTGGGGGGGTGAGATTGCTCTAGGCGGTACGGGAGATGGGCAACGACATTAGCTGACGGGTGAGCTCGATCAACGAATCCGGATGCAGCGGCTTGAGGCGGAAGGTGACATGCAATCCCTTGTACGATTCGCCCGCGTCGGGCAAGCCGCTGAGTACGAGAATGGGGATGGAGATGCCGCGTCGCCGAATCTCGGCGACAAGTTCCGGGCCGTTCATGCCTGGCATCAGATGGTCGGTAACGATCAAGCCCAGATTTCGCGTCACCCCGTCGCAGGAAAGAAATTCGATCGCCGCCAGTCCATCGGGGGCCACGTGGACGGAATGTCCGGACCGCTCGAGGATGCACTTACGCGTGGCGCCCTGAATCGGGTTGTCGTCCACAAGTAGTATCGGGGAATTCATTCAGTCCCAAGGTACCCGGGTTTCTAAGAGTGAGAGAGCCCTACCAGCATATGATGAAAGGACGGCCAAAATCGTTGTCCAATACGACAAAAGTGGGTAATGCCCCCGAAATAGATTCTCCGATAATAAACAACTAATAAACAATTAACATAACTTTCCCAAGGATTGTGTCTTTGCTTACAGATAGATAGATGGGCTCTAGACCGGGCCAAAGTGAAAATGCAATTCTTGCACGCTGGCGACGGGAACACCATCTTTCGTGGCCGGGCGAAAAACCCAAGTCCGCACGGTATCGAGGACGCTCGATTCGATGCCGTAGCCCAGAGTCCTAAGAACTTCGAGATCGGCGACCTTGCCGGTGGGGTCGATGGTGACATCGACCACGACATCCCCTTGCGCGCCATGGGGCAGCTGGGAGAGATCGGGCGCCGGGCTGGGAGAATAAGTTGTGAAGGCAATCTCGACATTGCCCGAGCCAAAGGAGTCCGACCCGGTCGTCGCATCGGCGGACGCGGCGGGAGGCGTAGCCGCATTCGAAGGAGTGGCGGAAGGGCTCAAAGTGAGGTAAGGACGCGGCGGCAGATGGAGTGCCGGGGGTAGTGGGGGGGCGATGGGCTCGATTGCCGAAGGCCTGAGCTCTGCGACCGCGGTGGGCTTGGGCTTGACCGCCACTTTACGGGTAAGAGCAGGAACCGGAGCGCTGCCGGGCAAGTAGACCAACTCAATATGCGTGCCTGTCGCCGTCCCGGCAGTGCTAAAAATGCGCGTTGGCCGGCGGTAAGCGTAAACAACAATAGCGAGGAGCGCCACCGCATGAAGGGCTAGCGAGACGCCAGCAGCACGGTTGGGGCTGGACCGCATTGGGGGCTGAAGAAACATCGCCTTCGCAATGATAGCGCCGAACGGGTCCTAGTCGTGCTCCGGCAACTCTCCGGGCATGGCCGCGACCCCGATCTTGCCGTCACTCTGCCGCTCCAATACCGGGGCATAGAGGCCGAGAAGCTCGCGCCGCCACCAGTCTCCGGTGGCGCGCTTTTGCGGAAGTGAAGTAAACCAATACTGCCAGAGCACGGCGCGCACCTCAAGGGGGGGCGAGCCCGCAAAGGGATCGCTGCGAAAGAGCGCCAGCACTTCGGGGTCGCCTTGCAGTAGCCGAAGCTCCGCTTCGAGCACAAGAGGGTTTTGCCGCCACGCGCCGAGCGAGGCAAACCACAGATTCCACTCGAAACGAGGCTGATACGGCGCATAAATTCCCGGCGCCTGGTCGATCTTCTGCGGTTTGAAGCGAAAGGGATAGGAGACCCAGGTTCGCCCGTCGCGCGAGCCCTGAAACTCAATCTCATAGCGGCCCCGCGTCATCACCGCGAAGAGACCATATTGGTTGGCGATGCGGAAGGGCGCGAGCGCCTCTGCCGGCTGCATGGGCAGAGGAAAGCTGCGGAAGGGGATGTGGATCATCTCCGCGGTTGTCGCATAAAGAACCCAGCTTAGCAACAGGCAACTCGCCCCTAGCCTTACCGCGTCAAGCATGCGGCCGCGCGAGGGTTCCGCCGGCGGGGCGGCAGGGGCCGGCGGCTCGCCGGCATCCGGCGACCTGTCCGCATCCGGCAACCTATGCAGGAGCCATTGTCTTGACTGTTCCATGCGCCGTGGCATCCACTGCAAGAAAAAGCGGTCGTCGAGGAGCAGGAAACCGAGTGTCAGCACCAGGTAGTTCAAGAAGGTGTAGTTGGCTGTCAGGATCACGACCGCTTCCCACGGCGTAACGATCGCCCAGCAGATCAGCCGGCAGGGGCGGGGCAAAAACAGCATCCAGACAATCACCAGCTCGATTGCGAGCGTGGCCAATGCGGTCGACCAGTGAAACCAGTGCGGTAGATGTTGGAGGTACCATCCGATCCAGGTTGGCAGCGGTCCATTCTGGTAGTACTCGTCCATGGCCGTCAAATGGCGCCATTGCTCGTCGCCGCTGAGCAGCTTGACCATCCCCGATTCAAAATAGATACGAAACCACTCCCATTGCAGCAGAAAGAGGCTGGCGCGGGAGGGCGGATGCGCGGCGCCTAGGCCGGGCCGGATTCCCGCGGGGGCGAAGAAGATCGCAATGAAGCCCGCTTCGAGAAGCATGCCGTCCGATTGGTAGCCGGAGAAGTCTTGGGCGGCGACGACGAACGCAAGGAAACACACAAAGCAGACGAAGAGTGTGAGACGAGGCCAGAGATTGAAGGTGACGAGTATGGCCGCGGCCATCCCTGTCCAGCAGATGGCGAGCAGCATGTGGGGGCCGCTCGCTACCCACAGGAGCGTCGGCGCATACCATATCCGGCCGAGAAGCCCGAACGATTGCTCTATCTCCCGCAAGTAGGCGCTCGCGGGCAGTATTCCGCTTGGACCGATCAAGCCGCGGATTTGGAAGACGAGCGAAAAGAAAGCAGAAAAATAGATGAGCCCGAGCGCCCGCAGCACGATCCAGCGGGCGATGAAGTGATCGGCCGCCCCTTGCTCCGAGCTGAAGAACCGGCGGATTAAGGAGGGCCACGCCATGGTGAAATAGGAGTATCGCCGATTCGGCACATCGGCCGCAGGCAAAAAAAAAGCGCGCCTAGTTTGGCGCGCTTTTTTGCTTCGGGTGCTGTCGGGCCTTCGCTCGCTGTCCATTTGGCAGTATGAGCAGAGCCGCCGGCACCCCTTCCCGCGTGGGAGAACGTCGATCAGGTGAACAGTTCTAGCTGCCCTGGTGTATCACCACTTTCTTGCGCTTGGGTGCCGGCTTCTTGGCAGGGGCAGGAGGCGGTGGAGGCGGCGCGGTGATCGCGACCAGCCACGTTTGAGCGGCATCGATCACCGCGTCATTGCCTGGCTGTGGAAGGGTGCTGACCGCGGGAAGGACTTCATCGGGAGCGAGTCCGTCCGGGAAGACCTTGCCCGCGCGATCCGCGTCGACGGCAGTCGTCAAGTAGATCTGAGCGCCATCGGAGAGTTGGAATGGTTGAACGGCGGTGGACTTGCCCGCCGTTTGTTGGCCGAAGAAGCGAGTTTGCGCGCGGCCATGGAAAGCGATGGCGACGGCTTCGGCGGAGTTGGCTGTGCTGCTATCGATGAGAACGGCAACGGGCGCGGGCGCGGCCATGCGCAACGGCGCGTCCTCGAGACTCAATGAAACCGTCTCGAGCCCGGCGGTGTTGCGGGTTCCCGTCTTGCCATCCTGGTAGAACCAGGGGATATTTCCATCCGCGGAGGAGAACGAGCCCACAATGCCTTCGCCCAGGATTGGACCGATGCCGCTGAGCATGGGCCACATATTCCCCCCGGTGTTGCCGCGCATATCGACGATCCAGGCCTCAGGATTCTGAGCCGAAAGGTCGGTCAAGATGCGGCGCACATCGGCCGCGTAGAGCAGCAGGCCGTCGTTGTCCTTGGCCGAGCATCTGGGCAGCACGACATACCCGATGTTTCTGCCCTGCACCGTGTCCAGATGGCCTTCTGGAAGAGAGCGGGCGGCGAAGGGTGTTGCCGGAGCATCAGGCCTGGCCGCCGGCGGAGCCGATGCTTTGGCATCCTTCTCCGCCTGCTGGAGCAGTGAGATCTGGTCGGGGAAAAGACCGGGAGGCAAGCGCAGACGGCTGCTGGAGTCATTGAGTTGGGCCAAGGCCCAGTAAATCGCGGGATAGGTATCGATGGGATTGAAAGCGCCCCCAGCGTGCTTGAAAGCCTCCAGGCGGAGCGCAGTCCAGTCCACAGACGCGGAACGGAGGTCATGCTGCTGCAAGACATCGAGAGCGCTGTTGAGGAAAGCGGCCGCGTCAGGAGTAATTGCCGTGGGACTGTTTTGCGGGGGAGGGGGGGCTTTCTTCCCCGCGAGGCTTGACGCCGGGCTAAGGAAGAGGAGAGAACAAGCGCAAATGCGAATGAAGGACTTCATAGCAGGGCAAGGCTAGCATGTTGTTACTCGACCGCTGATCGCACGAAGGTTGCAGGGATCGTTAGACCGCAGTAGACGCTACGCGACGAAAGTTGTAGAGGTGAGAATCGGTTCATAGTTACTGTCGTAGTTAGAGATGTTATTGACGGCGAGATACCTGGAATAAGAGGCTCCGGTAACTGCAGGCGGCCCCCTAATAACTTGCGGGTAAAGAGAAGGCGACGCCCGCGGAGCTGGCGGGCAGGCTAGCTAAAGCATTTTAGGTTGGTGAGTATCCCAGCAAGGCAAGTATGAACAGAATGGGTGTCATACTGAGGAGCGCAATCGCGACGAAGAATCTCTGTATTTTTTGTTTTAGCGGGGACGTAAAGGAAATACAGGGATTCTTCCGCCGCTTGTGCTGCCCCAGCCCCCGTGCAGGGTCAGGGGCGGCGTCAGAATGACGGCATTTCCTACCGCACATTCCGATTCGTCCAAAGATAGCGAGAGAGTTCTACAAATTAGGGGTGATCCTGCGGGACCATCCCTAATTTGGCCTGTTCGATCGAAATGCCCAGGTGATCGAGAGTGTTTCCCATCGTTCGGTCGAGGTCGACCTTTGCCTTCTCATAGCTGGTTTCCGCTGTGACTAGAGCGGACTGCGCAAGCGAAAGATCCCGCTCCGCGGTCAACGTCTGGTAGGTTGAGCCGGCCCCGAGCTGCTGCTCCTGCCGGTCGACGTCGAATATCTTCTGGGCCAGATCGCGGGCTTGGGCGGCCGCCTGAATACGGGCTGCGCTCTGTTCAACGGTATATTCCGCATTGCGCACGTTCAGGCGAATCTGCTTTTTTGCCTGTTGCGCGTAAAGCTCGTTCTGGCGATATTCGAGCTCCGCGCGAATCTGATCGGCTTTCGCCACTCGATTGCGAAGCGGAATCGACAGGTTCAACCCGGCATAATAAGTTGGCGCAGAATTATTGAATGCATTTCCCAGGGCGTCGCCAAAACCGGGAGCTACGGCAAGTTGGGCGCTTCCCCCGATGTAATGCGGATTGGGCAGGCCCGCCAGACCTGTTCCGCCGTAATAGCCCACCGCGGTTAGCGTGGGCAGCAGGTTGTTACGGGCGGCCTTCCGGGTGATCACCTGATTCTGCAGATTGATATCCGATTCGGCCAGAACTGGACTGTTTTTCAATGCCTCATCGATCAGATCCTCCACCGGCGGAGATTTCTGTGCGCCCGGAGCCGTTGGGGTCTCGGTGGGGATCACCGGCATCTCCTCGAGGATTGGGTCGTCGAGGCTCCTGCTCACCGCATTCTTGATCAGAGATTCTTCGAGTTGCAGATTGGTTCTCGCCAAAGTGAGGTCCTGATCCCGCTTGGCGACTTCCGCCTCCGCCCGCATCACGTCAATGGAGGCAACCGCCTGCAGGTTAAATTGGTTCCTTGAATCGTCCAACGTCTTCTGAGCGAAGTCGCGAGAGCGCATCGTGACCTCTTCGTCCTGGTAGGCGTTCACCAGATCCCAGTAGATCTCCTCGATCTGTGTAACCGTTGAGATGACCTGCTCTTTGAAGGCCAGATCGGAGATCTTTTTGTTGTTCTTCGCGATACGCAGGTAGCGCAGATTCGCTCCCAGTCCAAAACCATTGAGAAGCTGCTGCTTGAGAGTGAACTGCCAATAAACGTTCAAGGCTGGAGTCAGTGCTACCAGGGGACTGTTGATCGTCTGTCGATTGTTGTTGAAGTCGAACTCGAGCGAAGTGCCAGTCGGGAAAGCTTGCAGGTAGCCGCTATTGACAACCGCCTGGTTCACTTTGAGAGATGGCACGCCGTACTCTTGCAGGTTATAGAGCGGCTCGACCTGGTGCTCAAGATCCAAGGTGCTCGAGATTTCGGGATCGTAAGAGCTCACGGGTGAACCGGAACCCAGAGTAGACTGCACCAGGCCTCCGGCCCCGGTGCCGGCTCCCCCAGCTCCGCCCGAGGTGCCCCCAGCTCCCCCTCCCGCCTGTCCCGCAGAGCCGCCGCCCTGCGTATTCTGGACAAGGCCTGTGTTGACGCCTCGAAAAGCCCCACCGGCTTTGGTGCGCAAGATATCCGTGTCCGCAATAGACGAGGTATAGCGGGCAATCGCCAGGTCGAGATTGTTTTCGAGAGCCAAGGCAATTGCGTCGCGGAGGGAGAGATAGAGCTTTCCGTTACGGATGAGTTGATCGAGCCGGGGTGAGTTGCTGAGATCGGGTTCAGGAACGGTTGCGGGGAGATAGGCGCGGAAGGGATTGTGTGAATGGGGCAACTGTATCACGAAAGGCTCGACCGGCCGAGCAGGAGTCTGATCGGCAATCTGGCTTTCGGGTGTGGGGGGCAGTGGATTCGCCATGCTCCCCGCCGCGCCTATCCCGAGGGCAAGCGTCAGGATCGCTATCCGTACCAATCCCGGCGACCTACTCAATTGGCGTGGGGCATAGCGGGTGTTCTTCAAGATGGAAGCAGGCATGACGAAGTAGAGCCTTTCTCGCTTTGTTTTGTGCCACGATGAATCTCGTGCATCAATGGGGTGTCAGCCTCTCTTCCAGAGCGTCTTCCTCAGTTACGATCTTGCCGTCGAAAAGATGGATATTGCGTTCCGCGTGGCGGGCAAAGCGTGGGTCGTGGGTTACCATGCAGATGGTCACGCCTTCGCGATGCAGGTCGTTGAGCAAATCCATCACGGCTTCGCCGTTCTTTGAGTCGAGATTTCCAGTAGGCTCGTCGGCGAGCAGGATCGAGGGCGATCCAGCCAATGCTCGGGCAACGGCGACCCGCTGCTGTTGGCCGCCCGAGAGCTGCGACGGATAGTGCCGCACGCGGCGCGCCATGCCGACCCGCTCAAGGGACTGTTGCGCGCGGCGTTTGCGCTCCGCGGTAGAAATGCCTGACCGGTAGGTGAGAGGCAGCTCGACGTTTTCGGCGACCGTGAGATCGCCAATCAGGTTAAAACTTTGAAAGATAAAGCCGATCTCCTGATTGCGGATGCGCGAACGCTCGCCGAAGTTCAGGTTCTCCAGGGGTTCTCCATTGAGCAGGTACTTTCCCTCAGTCGGCGTGTCCAGCAACCCCATGATGGACAACAGCGTGGACTTTCCGCAACCCGATGGACCGGACATCGCGACATACTCTCCTCTTTGGATCGCGAGGTGCACGCCGCAGAGCGCGTGCGTCTCGACGTCGTCCGCGTAGAAAATCTTGGTGAGGCCTTCGACCACAATCAGCGGTTGCAAATCCGGCGTCATAGCCCTCCTTTGGGTGCTGTCTAACTTTCGAGCCCTGGAAAACACCTTCAGTCCAGCCGGATACGATCCGTGCCGTCCCAGCGCGACATATCTGAAAGAATCACGGTGTCGCCCCGATCGAGGCCCTCGAGAACCTGGATAGAGTTCACAGAGGCTCTCCCTACCTTGACCGGCACGCGCACGGCGGCTTTTCCATCTGCCTCGATTTTGAACAGGCTGATCGTGCTGTTTTCGTCTCCAAAAGCAGGACGTCCCACGTAGAGCGTGTTGTTCAGGCGTTCGAGGTCGATCGTTCCGTCCACGCTCAAATCCGGCCTGACGCCTTGCGGAAGATCGCCAATGAGCTTTACGTCGACTGTGACGGTTCCGTTCTCAACCGCGGGATCGATTCTTGAGACAGTGCCGGCAATCACTCCGTTGTGAGTGTCAACCGAGGCGGGCTGCCCGATCTGAATGTCTCGCGCCTGCGTCTCGGCAATCTTCAGCTCGGCTTTTAGCTCGTTCGGTTCAACCACTTTGGCCAGCATCGTGCCCACGGTCACGCTTTGGCCGACCGTTAAGGGAAGGTCGGTGAGCACTCCGTCGATCGAGGCACGCACCGTCAGCGCATTTAACTGCCGCTGCTTCAAGTCCGCCACCGCCTGGGCTTGGGCAACCTTTGCTTCCTGGACCGCAAGTTGCGACTCCAGCGCCTTCTGATTGATATCCACGATCTGGTTTTCTAAAGCATTACGCGTCTTCAGCTCGTCCGCATTGCCCTGCGAGCTCTGGTACGCCAAGCCGGAAATCACGCCCAACTTGTAGAGGGCTTGATCTGTTTTGGCTTGGCGCTGCGCCTGCTCGAAATCGGCATTCACCGTGGCGGCGCTCGATTTCTGCGTCATCAGATCGCTTTCGAGTTTGACCTCTGCGTTCTTGAGGTCCGCCTGCGCTTCCTTGAGCGCCAGTTGCGCATCCAGCGCCTTCTGGCTCGTCTCGGGATCGCTCAGAATAGCGAGCGGCGTATCCGCCTTCACTGGCGACCCAGGCAGGACCAGGATGCGGACCACAGCTCCCTCGGTCTGTGCCGCGATCTGCCGGATCGCGTCTTCCCGCGGTGTCAGAGTTCCCAGCCCGCGGACTTGGCGCAGCATGGTGCCCCGCTTTACGGTATCTCTCCATATGGTCGAGCTATCCACGGTGGGAGCGGCCGGCTTAAGCCGCATCGCGATCCAGGGGAGAGTAGCCAACGCAGTGAGCGCAGCAGCGGCGGTCAGGATTCGGCGCCGTCTTCGTTTCGCTTTCAGATCCGGACGAGAAATATCCATAAAAAATCCAACTATTCGGCGCGCAGTGCCCGCATCGGTTCAGCGGAGGCGGCGTGTTGGGCCGGCCCCAGTGCGGCTGCCAGGGCCAGTAACAGAACGAGGACAGCCGCCAGCGCCAGCACCAAGGGGTCATAGGAGCTGACGTCAAACAGGAAAGTGCGGAGCAGTTGTGCAGCAGCGAGCACTCCCGCCAGTCCGATGGCGCAACCCATCAATGCGAGTTTCGCGCCGGAGAGCAGGATCAGCCCGCGGATGCTCGAGCGCCTCGCGCCCAAAGCCACGCGGACCGCCATCTCCTGCATACGCAGGTCGACCGAGAAGGCAATGACGCTATAGATGCCGAGGAGAGCCAGAAACATCGCGGCGGCGGCAAACGCGGAGATGAGCGCAGTGTTGAAGCGGCGCGGGGCTTCCGAGCCGGAGACGGCATGCTCCATCGTTTGCAGTTGGGTCAGCGGCAGTTGCGGGTCTAGGAAGCGGATGGTGGCGCGCAGGGCATTCTCCATCTGTTCGGGCGGCAGCGCGGAGCGCATGACGATGTAGCCCCTATTGCTAACCAGGATTGCCGGACTGGCAAGCGAACCATAGGAGAGTAGTACTTGGCTCACCGGCTGGTAGGTCTGCTCGTGCGCATCCTGGTCGGGAGCTCCCTGCTTGATATCGGCGACTTCGCCTACCACGGTCATCCACGGAGTGGACGCCTCTTGCGTGCCCCAGCGGATGCGCTTGCCGATCGGGTCCTGACCAGGCCAGTAGTGCTCGGCGATCTTGCGGTTGACGATGACGACCAGTTGCGATGTGCCATTGTCCGCCTCGGTGAAGAGCCGTCCGCGCAGCAGCGGAATTCCCATCGCCGGGAAATAGTTGCCCATCACATCGGACGTCCAGGCGAGATTCAGCGGTGAACCTTTGGGCGCGATGTAGCCGTCAGCCATGAACGCGGAGCGTGAATGGTCTCCGGAAGCAGGCAACTGGGACGTCAACCCGGCGGCACGGACGCTGGGGAGCTGTTGAAGGCGGGGCAGCAGTTCTTTATTGAAGGCATCGACGGAGGCCTGCGTGGCGTACTGTTCTTCCGGGAGATCGTAGGTCGCGGCGATGGTGTGATCGGGGCGAAATCCGAGATCGACCTCACGCATCTTTTCGAAGCTGCGCAAAAGCAGGCCGGCGGCGCTGAGCAGGACGAGCGCGATGGCGATCTCGGCGACCACCAGGGCGGAGCGCAGACGCGCGTGGCCGGCGGCGGTGATGCCCGTTCGTCCCCCTTCCTTCAGGGCGTCGTTGACATTGGTGCGCAGAGTGGCGAAGGCCGGAGCAAGCCCGCAGAAGACGCCCGTGAGAAGGGCGACGATCAACGCAAAGGCCACCACCTCCCAATCAAGATGAATGTCGTCAATGCGGGGCATCGTTTCCGGCACGGAGCTCAAGCCCGCGCGCAACATCAGGTCTGCAAGCACCAAGCCAGCCAGCCCGCCGGCGATGCTCAGCAGAAGGCTCTCAAGGATCGTCTCGCGCAGCAATGTCGCCGTACCTGCGCCCAGCGCCAGGCGAACGGCAACCTCGTGGCGGCGGCGGATGGCGCGCACCAGCAGCAGCCCGGCAAAATTGACGCAGGCGATGAGCAGGACAATAGCGACGGCCAGGAAAAGCGTGTGGATGAGCGGGGCGGCCGCAGCGACCGTGTCGTCCTTGAGTGGATCCACTGCGGCGCTGATGCCCAGGCTCGACATAAAGGCCGGACGATCGCGGGTAATCTGCTTCGCGACACGCTCGGCATCTTCCCGCGCTTGCGCGGGCGTTATGCCGGGTTTGAGGCGCCCCACCATCTGGTAATTCCACGATCCTTGAGCAGCAGCGGAAACTTCGCTCGGAGCGAGGCTGAGAGGCACCCAAAGCTCGCTGCGATCGAGATGCCCGGGCATCAGAGGAAACTCGAAGTCGCGCGGCATGACGCCGATGACGGTATAGGGTTTGCGATCGAGGAGAATTTTGTCGCCCAATACATGCGGATCGCCGGCAAAGCGTCGCTGCCAGAGCGCGTAGCTGAGCACGGCCACTTGCTGCCGCTCCTGGTCCTCCTGTTGGGTGAAGGTGCGGCCCAGAAGCGGCGCGACACCGAGGGCGGGAAAGACGCCTGCGCCGAGCCGCGCGCCTCTGATATCTTCCGGATCGCCTGACCCGGAGAGCTCATATCCATCCTGCTTATAACCGCCAAGACTGGCGAGGCTGTTGGTATCGCGGGTATAGGCCACGATATCCGGCCCTGTCACACCGTTCGACACAGAGGTCGCGCCGCGCATGGTATCGAAAAGGTGGACCAAGCGGTCCGGCTCGGGAAATGGCAGCGGACGGAGCAGGACGCCTTCGACAAGGGAGAAGATGGCGGTGGTCGCGCCGATGCCCAGCGCCAGCGTAAGCACCGCGGCGAGAGTGAATCCAGGGCTCTTGCGCAATTGCCGCAGCGTATAACGGATTTCCCGCCAGATGTTTTCGAAAGCCAGCGCGGCATCTGCCGCCGTTACCCGTTCCTTGATCGCAACCGGGTTGCCGAATTTCAAGATTGCGTCCCTGCGAGACTCCTCCGGAGACATGCCTCGCGCGATGCTGTCCGCTATCCGCATTTCGATATGCGAGTTCAGCTCGTCGGCGATCTCCCGCTCGACTTTGGTGCGGTTCGCGAGAGCCTTGATTCGACGAAAGAGCGCCATACGATTCCCTCACACGTATCGCAAGATGGCGCGGACGCCTTTTACCAGGTGTTCAAAGTCCTTTTCCGCTTCCTGCAACTGCTTTCGTCCGGCAGCGGTCAGCTTGTAATACTTCGCTTTTCGATTCGTTTCCGTGAAGGCCCATTCCGCGCTGATCCAGCCGCTTTGCTCCATGCGGTGCAGCGCCGGGTATAGCGAGCCTTCTTCAACCCGCAGCAATTCGTCGGAGGCTCTCTGGATATGCAGGACGATTCCGTAACCGTGCAGCGGCCCCATCTGGAAAAGCGTTTTGAGAACCAGCAGATCGAGGGTTCCCTGGAGATCGTTCTTTGCCATCGCGACGTACCCCTAGATAACTTGGTATCAGGAGGCTACCCCTAGATGAATAGGTGTGTCAAGGCGAAAATTGTTAACAGGCTATCTAATACAGGGATTCTTCGCGCCCAAAGTGCGGGCCGCTTAGAATGACCGGGCTTCAGTAACCGGCGGGGAGAGAAAACTCGATGCCCGCGGAGCGGTTGGCTGCAATCGTCGCCGGCAGATTGAGATCGGCGAGAGGAATGTCTTTACGGCTGCTGGCATCGAGATCGTAGAGAGTCGTCTTGGTGAGCACGTAGTTATGTACCTGCTCCGCCGGACGGCCATCTCGAAAGATGAGAGTCGTCGGTGGTTGCGGGGAAGGCGGCTCGAGCGCGCCGGAATTCTGGTACGCCGGGCGATAACCGGCGCTGGGCTCTTCGTTCGGGCCAGGGTAAGGTCCTGCCGGCCCGTAATTCCCGGGGTATGCTTCCTGCGGGGGAGGCGGAGCATAGCTCTCCGGAGGATAAGGCGCCTGCGAAGCAGTTTCCGGAGCCGGATCATATCCATCATATCCATACCCGTTTTGATCGTCGTCGAAAAGCGAATCGAACGGGTAGTCCAGAACGTCCGGGAGGAAGTAGCCCCCGTAGGCGCCATATCCATAGGGGTAGTAGGGATAGGGGTATCCGACTCCGTTTCGGTAGCCTCTGTTTCGATAGCCCGCGTTTCCATAGCCTCTGTTTCCATAGCCGGAGTAAGGCTGACGGTTGTAGGCGGAGTACGGACTGTTCATGTAGGGGCGTGCCTGTCCAAAGGACATAGAGGGCGGGCGGAAAGACTGCGGAGATCGGGAAAAGGATGGGGAAAATGCGGCCTGATCCTCTCGCAAAGCCTCCGCCGCCCATGTGTCCGGCGGAGATCCCTGCATGTCCGCCGCGCTGGGCTTGCGCAAATTGCGCGGTAAAGAGCGCCAATGCCACGGGAAGAAGAAGAGAAACGACACGCCGGGTCATATAGGATCCCAATCCCTTGCTACGGTTACTTCGACGCAACCCCGGGATGTCCGGCAGATTTGTCCGCACCGGTGCTCGATCTCGGCGGGAGCATTCTCAGGGGGGCATGCGAGCCGGGGCTTCACGTTCAAGTTCAAGGAGGGTAACATTCCGTGCCGCGGCGTTCCGCATACAGGGCACTTCTCTGCCTTTAAGGTGATTTCCGCCCCGCAGCAGGCGCAATATGCAGCCATCGGTCCCTCCAAGCTTTCTGCGTGTTTGACGCGATAGCGTCAGCGAAAGATTCGCGAAGTTCCGGCCGGACAGGCCCTTCGAAGGGCAACACATCTATTGGTCTATTGGGAAAAGTTCTGAACATAGGTGTCTGCGGGCAGCCCCAAGGCAGCCGCTTTATCACGCAGCGCCAGAGCCTGGCCGCGGCTGCTCATCGCTCCGCCAATGGTCACGAGAAAGCGCGGGTGCCCGCCCGCAGGCAAGGAGAGTACGGATGGCTCAAGATCCGCGTGCTGCTGGCCGATCTCCTCCGACTTGCGCTGCGCCTGGTCCTGCCGGTTATATGTGAAAGCGACAACCCGCCAAATGGGACGGTTCCCTGGCGCAATTGCGCCGGCGGCAGCCTCCGCAGGCCTTTCCGCGGATCTTGCGGTTTGCGTTGGCGCACTACGCGCGGCCGAAGGTCTCGCGGGCTGGTCGGCATCCGGCTTTCGGGGCGGCGCAGCGGAAGGGAGACTCGACGCCGGCGATGGGACTGCGGAGTTGGCTGCACGGGAATTGGTGTTCGAATTATTTTGGGGCCGGAAGATGAGCCAGACTGCAATCAGCAGGATCACCACCGCAAGGGCTGCATAAATAGCTATGGTCCGAGAGCTCCTGGGGGCATCTTCTTCATCTTCTTCCTGTTTGCGCTGGGAAACGGGCCTTGAGGACATCGGTGGGGGAGCAGGGGGCGGAGGAACAGACCTGACCGGGCGCGGCGCCTCTTGCGCCGTCACCGCCGGCTTCGCGGAAGCTGGGACCGCAGGGGCTGGATTCGCGGTAAGGGGCTCCGCGGGGTTTGGGATTCTGGGAGTTGAGATCGGGGGTGCTACGGCATGGGATGGCGGCGCAGCCGCAGAACCGACGGCGGGGGCTGCGGGGGGCCGCAGGGCGGCCGCGACCTGGGCCAAGCTCCAGCGGGAACTGAGCGAGTTACGTACGATCTCGGCAAAGGGCGCGGGCAGGCGGTTGATTTGTCCGTCATCGGCTTTTTCCGCCTTGCGCTGAGTGAAAGCCTGGAAAACTGTCGCTCCAATTCCGGCAACATCGCCGGCGCGGGTGCTCCCGGGAGTTTGCAGGCAGTCGCTGCGGAGCTTTACGGTCTCGCCCACGGAGAGGACGCTGGCCGGCTCTACGTGTCCGTGCAATAACCCGTGCTGATGTATGGTTGTGAGCGCCCCAACCAAGGCCTCGGCGACCTGCTGCACATCCTCTTTCGAGAGTGATTGCTGCTCGAGCACCTCGTAGAGGTTCTGTTCCGTGTACTCCATGAGGGCGTAGACGAAAAGGGCTTTTTCGAAACGGGCGCGGCCCACCTTGAAGATGACGACGAGGTTGGGATCCTGCAGGCGTTGGGCCGCCTCCAGCCGTTCGATGACTTCGTCCACGTCGGTGAGCGATTCGGTGACGCTGATGGTGGCGCGCTGGCCATCGCCGGCATCGGTCTCAAACCACGCGGTGCGGCCTTCGGACCGCATCAGACGGCGCAGGAGATAACCGTCGAAGACCCGCCCTTCCAATTCATTCCAAAACTGCATGATTTCCTGAACCCCGGGCTGCGGACTCCGCCTCGTCTGGCCCATTTTAACCTGCAACACCGTCCGCCCTGGAAGTTAAGAACAGGCCCTAGATGCTCAGTAGGCTGAGATTTCGCGGTCTTTCGGGTTTTTCGATTGTGGGCTGGCCGGCATCGCTGCTACGGGCCAAGAGGGCCATGCCTTCGCGAGCCATTTCCCGCGCCATCTTGCGCAATTCCTCGGGACGCTCGTTGTGGATCGTAGTCAGCTGTTCGAGAGCAGCCGCCGCGCGAAGCTTGGCCACGCCTTGAAAAGCGAATTCGCCTGCATTGCCGCAGGTATGGAGGATGTTGTCGGAGGTGATTCTAAAGACGTCTTCGCCTTGGATGACGAACGCCACGAAGTCACTTTCAGATTCTGGGATTCGGGAGAGGGTTGCCATAATGTGCGTTTCCTTGGAATGAATTTTTGAGAACTGTTCGCCGGCCGTGAAAATGCAATCGCTCTTTGTCATTCCATACTAAAAGGAACCACCGGATGCAAGAGGATTTGAACAAGAGGAATCGCGTGGGGGAACACAGTTAGGCCCCTGGGTGCTGGCCGCACGGGCAGGATTTGCCATCCAGGCAGACGCGCTTCGCGCCATTCGTGGTCGCTCATGCGCCAGAGTTCGGAGGCATAGAACGAAAGCGAAGGACTCGGCAATCGTGGAAAAGGGTGAATTGCGGCGTGGATGAATTGCAGGTGAGCCCCTGAAACCGGGCTCACCTGCAAGAGGGCGAGAGCGGTTTCACCGCGGGCCCTGCAATATTGACTACTTTCTGCGCATGATTGCGGCGAAGAGCGGAGCACCCCAAGCTCCGATGGCCAGAAGAGCGCCGAAGAGAATGACTGCGTCGATGCTTTCCCGCCCTTGCTTCGCCCAATAGACATCTTCGAGGTTCAGCCACAGGGCGAACTCGTCCAAGGTGAGCGCCGCGCCGACGCCGTAAAGGATAGTCATCAGCCGTCCGGCAAAGATAGAGGTCGGTGTATCCTCGCTGCCCAGTTCCATGAGGTATCCATAGCCGACTGCTAAAAGGATGAGAATGCCCCAAACCAGGTGATGAATATGGCGGCCGCCCATGGTCACGTATTGGAATGGCCCGATGTGGTGGACGATCGCGGCGACCAGCAGGCGCACGGCCAGGAAGGTGATGAAGAAGCTCACCGAGGCGAGAAACATTCGCCGCCGCGGGCGGTCTTCGATGTGATCATGAATAAGGCGGCCAAGCTGGGTGAGATGCAACAGAAAAAGCATGACCGCCGTCGTCAGGGCAGCGAACAGAAGCAAAATCCAATCGCCGGTCAGTTGCATAGAGGCTTTGGCGTATTACAGCACAAGAACAGCTTCCAAGCGGCTTGAACCCGCGGCGCTGTCGCGGGAGAGGAAGTGAGAAAAAGGGCTGCCGGCGGAAACACTGTCTACAATCACGCTCTACAATCATGGATGTGAGGGACTCAACGAAAATATGTGCACCCTTCAACCGCGCAATGCGAAGACTATGCGGGCGGTTCATCTCATCGCCGTGGGCGCCGTCGCTCTCGGCGTGAGCGCTGCGCCTGCCGTGGCTGCCGATACGGGCTTTGGTCCGTCGAATCCGTTTTATGCGGCGAGCAAGTTGCCGTTTCAGGCGCCGCCATTCGACAAGATCAAGGACAGCGATTATCAGCCTGCGATCGAAGCCGGCATGGCCGAGCAGCGCAAAGAGGTTGCGGCGATTGCCGGCAATCCGGCGGCGCCGACCTTCGAGAACACGCTCGTGGCGCTCGAAAAGACCGGTGTGCTGTTCGATCGCGTAATGCAGGTCTTCAACGGCGTGACCGCGGCCAACACCGACCCGGCGCTGCAGAAGGTGCAGGACATCGAGGCGCCCAAGCTGGCCGCGCAGGAAGACGCCATCTTTCTCGATGGCAAACTCTTTGCCCGGGTCGCCACCCTCTACAAGCAACGCGATTCGCTCAAACTCGATCCGGAATCGCGGCGTCTGCTCGACTTCTACTACAAGAAATTCGTCCATTCCGGGGCCAATCTTAACGACGCCGACAAGGCCAGACTGAAGAAGCTCAATGAAGAGGAATCGACCCTCTCGAACGCTTTCGTCACCAAGCTCCTCGCCGCGACCAAAGATGCCGCATATGTCACGACGGACAAGGCCGCGCTCGCCGGACTGAGTGACGCGCAGATTGCCGCCGCCGCGCTGGCCGCGAAGGATCGCAAAGTGAACGGATGGCTGATTCCTCTGCAGAACACCACGCAGCAGCCCGATCTCACATGGCTGAGCGATCGCGGCACCCGCCACGCGCTCTTCGAGAAGAGTCTGGACGCGCGCCGAGCTCGGCGGTCCCAATGACACGCGCTCGACCATCGCGCGCCTGGCCCAGCTTCGCGCCGAGAAGGCCAAGCTGCTCGGATTCCCGAACTTCGCCGCCTGGAACCTGGAAGACCAGATGGCCAAGACGCCCGAGGCCGCGCTGAAGTTCATGGACGCCCTGGTGCCGGCGAGCACGGCGAAGGCCGCCAGCGAAGCCAAAGAGATCCAGTCCGTGATCGATCGGGATAAGGGCGGATTTCGAGCTCGAGCCGTGGGACTGGAATTTCTACGCGGAGCAAGTGCGCAAGGCCAAGTACGATCTCGATGAAGATCAGGTCAAGCCGTATTTCGAGTTGGACAATGTGCTGCGCAACGGCGTCTTCTACGCGGCTAATCAGCTTTATGGCTTGACCTTCAAGGAACGCAAGGATATTCCCGTCTACAACCCGGATGTGCGCGTCTTTGAGGTCTTCGATGCCAATGGCCAGCCGCTGGCTCTGTGGTACT
This sequence comes from uncultured Acidobacteriaceae bacterium, assembly GCA_963746665.1. GTDB lineage: Bacteria > Acidobacteriota > Terriglobia > Terriglobales > Acidobacteriaceae > PALSA-350. Next base: position 34,363 of record CAVVBW010000009.1, read on the forward strand.
GCGACTACTTCAAGCGCGACAACAAGAACGGCGGCGCGTGGATGGACAACTTTGTCGGCCAGTCCAAGCTGCTGGGCACGCTGCCGGTGATCTACAACGTGGCGAACTTCAGCAAGCCTGCCCCTGGACAACCGGCTCTGATCAGCTTTGACGACGTAACCGCGATGTTCCACGAGTTCGGCCACGCGCTACACGGCATGTTTGCCGATACCGAATACCCGAGCCTTTCCGGCACGAACGTGCCCCGCGACTTCGTCGAGTTTCCCTCCCAGTTCAACGAACACTGGGCAAGCTACCCCGCTGTCTTCGACCATTACGCGAAACACTACAAGACCGGCGCGCCGATGCCGGCCGCGCTGGCGGCCAAGATCAAGAAGGCGGCAACCTTCAACCAGGGCTATATGCTCACCGAACTGTTGGCCGCGGCGGAACTCGACATGCAGTGGCACACGCTTCCGGCCAGCGCGCCGCTCGAAAACCCCGATACGTTTGAGGCGGAGGCGCTCAAGAAGACGCACCTCTCCCTTAGCTATGTGCCGCCGCGCTACCGTTCGAGCTACTTCATGCACATATGGGGCAACGGCTATGACGCGGGATACTACGCCTATTTGTGGACCGAGATGCTGGATGACGACGCCTTCCAATGGTTCGAGCAGCACGGCGGAATGACGCGGGCCAATGGCGATCGTTTTCGCCGGATGGTGCTCGCGCGCGGCAACACCGAAGATCTGCAGAAAATGTATGTGGCGTGGCTGGGGGCCGAGCCTAGCGTGGGACCGATGCTGAAAGACCGCGGCTTGGAGACACCGCAGCATTGATTCAAGGGCTTCGCTTCTAATATTGCAGGGCTTCGCAGTGAAACCGCTCTCGCCCTCTTCGCTTGGCGTCGCCCCATCCCAGGGCTCACTCTGCAATTCACCCCTTCTGCTTCTATTCAGGGCTTCGCAGTGAAACCGCTTCGCCCTCTCGCTTTGCTCGCGCCTTGCCCGCGCTCGCTCCGCGATTCACCCCTTGCTACTATTCAGGGCTTCGCGGTGAAACCGCTTTGCCCTCTTGCGCTGGATCTCGCGCCTTGCCAGCGCTCCTAATATTGCAGGGCTTCGCAGTGAAACCGCTCTCGCCCTCTTCCACCCCAGCAAGCACAGCTTGCTGGGGACCCCGGCTTGGCGGTTCGCCCAATCCAGGGGCTCACCTGCAAATTCACCCACCCTTGATTCATTGTCATCCCGAGCGCGGTCGCGGGATCTGCGGTTTGCTTCGCGGCTTGCCACGAAGCGAATCACACGCTCGCCAATGCGAGGAATATTGAGCGGAATGGACATCATCGCGATAGCATTATTATTTCCGCATTGAAAATGCGTCGCAATAAAGGAGCGGCTTCTTGAGTTGCTGGACAGAAAGTGCACGATTGCGTGGCCTGCCATGGCTGGACGGCCAGCTTCACATTCACGCACTCAGCCCGATGCTGGGCGGCATAATGGGCGGACCGGGCTCCGGGTTATTCGATCGGTTGTTTACTTCTCCTAACAGCATCTTCTCTCCCCGATCCGCCCCCGCGCACGAGATATTCCGCCTGTCCATGTTTACGCTCATCGTCTGCGGCGCCATCTTTGTCACCGTTTTCGGATTGCTGTCGTATGCGATCATCCGCTTTCGCTATCGGCCCGGAGAGACCGACGCCGATCGTGAGCCGCCACAGATCTACGGAAGCAACCAGATTGAGCTGGCCTGGACCGTTATCCCGATTTTGATTGTCGTTGTGCTTTTTCTATCGACGGTACGGGTGATCTTTGGTATTCAGCAGGCGCCGGAGCCCAAGCGGGCGGTCAATGTCGAAGTGACCGGACATCGTTTCTGGTGGGAATTCCACTATCCCCAATATGGAGTGATCACTGCGAATGAGCTCCATGTACCGGTCAGCAATGACCCGAGAGACCCGCTGCCCACATATCTGAAGCTCACGACAGCGGACGTGGATCACAGCTTCTGGGTGCCTCGTCTGGCGGGCAAGACCGACATGTTTGGGGGTCAGGTGAACTCGGCCTGGATCCAGCCCGAAGCGCCCGGTATCTATCTCGGCCAGTGCGCCCAGTTCTGCGGCGTGGAACACGCCCGGATGTTGCTGCGTGTCTATGCGCAGACTCCAGCCGACTTTCAGAAGTGGATCGCTAACCAACAAAAGGCCGCCGTTCAGGATCCGAGCGTGGCGGAAGGGCGGGCTGTCTTTGAGCACGGCGCCTGCATCGCTTGCCATACGATTGCGGGAACCGTGGCGAGTGGCCTCTTGGGCCCCGATCTTACACACCTGATGAGCCGCGACACGATTGCAGCGGGAACTCTGCCGAACACGCGCGACAATCTGGAGAAATGGATCAAAGACCCCGACGCCTATAAGTCAGGGTCTTTGATGCCCGCATTGGGGTTGAGTGACCAGGACGTGGCCCAGATTTCGTCCTATCTCGTAACGCTGCGCTAGGGCCCGCTCAAATGCCCTATGATTTAAGGTCGGTCTCGAATTTGGAACGACCAGACCCAGCGGACTCCGCCTCGTTGAGCCGGACTTTCGCTTCGAAACGCCTGTCACTCGGATAGTGTGAACAGGCCCCAGGTAGGGAAGACTCATCTATGGCCGATTCGGTTCCTCTTGAAGCAATTGTCGATCTTACCCCTGATCCCAGGCGCCCCCATTATTGGCTGAAAACGATGTACGACTGGATCGTCACAGTCGATCACAAGAAGATCGGTCTTATGTATATCGCCGCCTCCCTGCTGTTTCTGGCGATCGGCGGAGTCGAAGCGCTCTTGATGCGCATTCAGCTCGCTCGGCCCGAAGCCAAGTTTCTCTCGCCTGAACAATACGATCAGTTGTTCACGCTGCACGGGACCACAATGATCTTCTTCGTGGCTATGCCAATTCTCTTCGGATTTGGAAATTATTTAGTGCCGCTGATGATCGGCGCCCGCGATATGGCATTCCCCCGATTGAATGCCTATAGCTTTTGGGTCTATTTGTTCGGCGCGTCGCTCTTGTATTACAGCATTCTTGTCGGAAAGGGTTTTTTTGGCGGCTCCAGCATTCCTGACGCAGGCTGGTTCGCCTATGCGCCTTTGACCGAGAACGCCTACTCGCAGGGAAATGCCAGTGACTATTGGGCTCTGGGAATCTTCATCACCGGAATTGGCACCATTGGGACTGCTCTCAATATCACCGCGACGACGATATGCATGCGCTGCAAGGGCATGAAGCTAAGCCGCATGCCCTTACTGGTATGGCTGATGCTGGTCACATCGGTCATGGCTCTGGGGGCGATTCCGCCCTTGTCCGCCGCGCAAATCATGCTGCTCCTCGACCGCCACCTGGGAGCGCACTTCTTTGACACGCAGGCTGGAGGCTCGGCGGTCATCTGGGCCCATTTCTTCTGGATCTTCGGCCACCCTGAGGTCTATATCCTGGTGATGCCCGCATTCGCGTTTGCCAATGAGATCATCCCGGTGTTCTCCCGCAAAGCTATCTTCGGCTATCCAGCCATGGTGGCGGCGTCGGTAGGCATCGCGTTCATCAGTTTCACGGTATGGGCGCATCACATGTTTACGGTTGGCATGGGAGCCGTTGCCGATTCGGCCTTCGTGCTTTCCACCATGGTTATCGCCGTCCCCACCGGAATTAAGATCTTCAACTGGCTGGCAACGATCTGGGGCGGCAAGGTGCACTTTACGGTTCCTATGCTGTTTTTGATCGGCTTCCTGTTTCAATTCACCATCGCCGGCCTCACCGGCATTATGCTGGGCGTCGCGCCATTCGATTGGCAACTGCACAATTCCTACTTTGTGGTCGCGCACTTTCACTATGTCATTCTCGGTGGAATCTTTTTTTGTCTTTTCGGCGCGTTCTATTACTGGTTCCCGAAAATGACCGGCCGCATGATGAATGAAACGCTGGGCAAGTGGCACTTCTGGCTGTTTGTGCTCGGCTTTCACCTTACGTTCGACTTCATGCATATTCCCGGATTGCTGGGAATGCCGCGCGAGATCTATACCTACCAGCCGGGAAATCATTGGGGGATATGGAACATGATTGTGACCATCGGCGCTTTCGTGCAGGCGATCGCCGTCATCATCTTCGTTTTCAACCTGGTCTACTCGCACTTCAAAGGCAGGTTGGCCGGCGACGATCCGTGGGATGCCTGGACCCTGGAATGGGCTACCACCTCTCCACCTCCGAGCTACAACTTTGCCGTCGAGCCGACGGTCCGCAGCCGGCGGCCGCTATGGGACCTCAAGCACCCGGAAGATCCGGATTGGCGATATGAATTAGGGACGGAGAATGAGATGGCGGCCAAGTGACTACGATTCCTTTCACCTACGATCTCAAGGACGATCCATGGGTGCTGCCCTACCGGGGCACCGTGGGAATGTGGTGCTTGATCATGGCGGAGTCGGCCATGTTCCTGATCTTTGTCGTGGCCTATATTTTCTATCTGGGAAAGAGCCTGAGCGGCCCGACGCCGAAAGAGGTTCTCGAGCTCCCGATATTCGACACCGTCTGTCTGCTTTCAAGCAGCCTGACGATCCACCTCTCCGTGAGTCAGTTCCAAAAACGCAGCCGGAGAGGTTTTATCGGCTGGCTCGCAGCCACGGTGCTGCTGGGTATCATCTTTCTTCTGGGCACCGCGAAAGAATGGAGCGATCTGATCTTCAAGCACGATTTCACCATTCAGACCAACCTGTTCGGTGCCACGTTTTATTCTCTGGTCGGATTGCATGCCACCCACGTCGCGATCGGACTGCTGCTGTTGAGTGTCGTCCTGGTACTCGGACTCCTGGGTAAGGTCGGCGAGGAGCACACCCACCGCTTTCACGCATTGTCGATGTATTGGCATTTTGTCGATGCCGTGTGGGTCGTTGTTTTTCTCGTCGTATACGTGATTGGAAGATAACGGAGGACGGATAGAGCCTATGAGTGGCGGGCTATGAGTGGCGATTCAGTGAACGCGGTTCCATCGAGACATACGGTACACCTGCCTGCGCCGACGGCGTGGCCGGTCGTGCTGGCGCTCGGCACGACTTTCCTGTTTGGGGGAATCGTGACGACCTGGGCAGTCAGCATACTGGGACTCCTGCTTATGGTGTTCGCCTCGGTCGGCTGGTTCCGCAACGTCTTGCCGCGCGAGCGAAACGAAGACGTACGGGTGATGACCGGGATCGTCGAAATCAAGAGCTCGCGCACGCAAGTGGAGCGGCTCCCCATCGCGGAATCGCACAGGAAGTTTCTTCCGATACAAAGATATACGCTGGGCGCTGGGGTAAAGGGTGGAATCGCCGGCGGGATCGCGATGATCGCGCCGGCCACAATCTATGGGCTGATCCGCTATCGAAGTATCTGGTATGCGCCGAATCTTATGGCGGCGATTGCGATTCCCGGCTGGGACGGGAGGAGCACCGCATTTTTGGCTTCCTTTCATGTGCAAGGGCTGTTCGTGGCCATTGGGGTCCATGCTCTGGCGTCGATCCTGGTCGGACTTCTCTATGGAGCCGTACTTCCGATGTTCCCCTGGAGGCCAATTCTCACCGCGGGGTTTCTGGCGCCAATTTTTTGGACAGGTCTACTGTATGGCACATTGGAGGTGGTGAGTCCGCTCCTCAATCAGAGGATCGACTGGCTATGGTTCGTCCTTTCGCAAATTGCCTTCGGCCTGGTAGCGGGCTTTGTGGTGAATCTGCATCATCGAGTTCGCACCCATCAATTCCAATCGCTGCCCTTTTCGCTGCGTGCTGGAATTTTGTCCCAGGGGACAGAACCAGAAGCGCACGATGAGGATCGTCCCCAATGAGAAGCGGCTCAATGGGAGCGAGGATGGCGGCCGCTCTGTTCACATTTTGCTCGATGGGCTGCGATGTCCACTGAAACTCAGGCCATTTTTTCCGCCTGGTCGCTGCCCTTCGGGTTGACGATCGCCATTGCCGGCGTATCGGCAGCCTATGTTCGGGGCTGGTATGGTATCCGCAAAACGCGTCCTGCCTATTTTACGGTTGGCCGGCTGGCATGTTTCTTGAGCGGCATGGGCGTTCTGTGGCTCGCGATTGCCTCCCCCCTCGATGGTTTCGCGGACGTGCTGCTTAGCGCCCACATGGGGCAACACTTTCTGCTGATGTCAGTCGTGCCGCCGTTGGTATTGCTGGGCGCTCCCATAGTTCCCTTGTTGCGTGGATTACCGCGATGGATGGTCAAGACCGCGGTGGGGCCAATGATTACCATGCGTTGGGTACGTCGCGCCGGCCACTTTCTCACCGCTCCCGCGGTCGCATGGCTCTCTTTCAATCTGGTCTTTCTGTGCTGGCACTTACCCCCTGCCTATGACTTCGCCTTGCGCAATGAGGCCGTCCATGATTTTGAGCACATCTGCTTTCTAACCACGGCGCTCCTGTTTTGGTGGGTGGTTCTTCTTCCGTGGCCTAGCCGGTTTCGCTCCAATCGCTGGATCATCCTGCCGTACCTCTTATTGGCGGATATCGTAAATACGGCGCTTTCCGCTTTTCTCGCCTTCTGCAATCGGCCCATTTATCAGTTTTATATCGCAGGGCCAAATCCTTTTCACATCTCTGCGTTGACGGACCAGGTGGCCGGCGGGGTCATCATGTGGGTACTCAACTCATTCGTGTTTCTGGTGCCTGCCATGTTGATTACAGTTCACCTGATGAGCGAGAGCGCCGTGATGGTCTCCCACGGTACGCAGGCGCCACAGAACGCCCGCTAACGCGGCGAGCCCCATGCTCCACACCGCGAGGGTCGCCGTCACGACCCATTCCGGCGCTTCGCCCGGATCGCTTCAGCAGGAAGGGCAAAAAGTTCCAAGTCGTGATGTGGACGTAGTCCCACGGATCTTCCCTCATGGCCTGGTTCGTCAGATGCCACGCATCCATTTTCCCGAGCGCGAATGCGGCGATGTTCTCAAGGCGCAGACCGACCACGAAAGTCGGGTGGCCGAGAGTCACCATTTGGTAGCGCTCGAGCGGACACCAGAAGCAAACCGATGCGGCCTGGATGATCGCGCTGATGCCGAGCAACCCGATTCCTCCAATCCAAATCAGCCTTCCCTCCTGGGCGCGGTGACGGAGCAGCAAGGGAATTGCAAGCAGCGCGGCCAGCTGGACGGTTGTCGAGACGTACCGGTCGCCCCACGCCGTGTCTCCGCTCCACACCGTGTATCGCGCATAGAAGCTGATATACGCAAGCAGCAGGAGGCCCATCGCGATCGTATATGCCTGGAGCGCCGGGCTGAAGCGCTTCCAGAGCACGGCGGCGAGCAGGATCATGAGAATGAGCAAAGGATCGAAGAGGAAAATCGACTTCTCCGGGGAGAAGAGCGCCCCGAGAAAGCCGACGTGGAAGGGTGCATCGAAGGGATAGTTGGCGGGCAGAGCCGGATTCCGCATTCTCGCTTCCCGGGCGAGCACGCTTATATAGGTATTGAAGAACGATCCGAAGCGGTGGTATTGATACAGCCGGTCGAGTAGCAGGAAAAACGCGGCAACCGGTACAGCGGTTCCGAGATAGGTCAGCGAGCGTGCCCAAAGGGCGCGGCCGCGCAATTGCTCCAACCACAAAGTCAGCAGAACGAAGAAGCCGGCCGCCAGCAGATCCATGCCCGTGGTGAGGCGGGTGAGCAGATTGAGCCCCAAGGCCACGGAGCCGATCAGCAATGCGCGCCGGCTGCCGTTCTGCACCCATTCGTACTCGTAGGAAAGGCCGGTCAGCGTCAGCAGGAAGATGTAGTTGTTCTCCATCATGTTCTGCGTGTAATGGAGGTGGGTCGTCGCGCACAACAGCGCAAGCACGCCGGCGGCCGCATGGCTTGTCTTGAAGTCAAATTGGCGGAGAAGGCGGAAACAAATAAGAGCGGTCAAGACCGAGAGGAGGATGTTGGTGGTGTAGCTGACAATGATGTTGCGCACGCTTGGATCATTGCCGTTGTAGTTGGCGAAGAGCGGGATTCGCTCCACGTAGGTTCCAAGGATGTCTGCCGGCAGCATGAGCAGCGACTGCCCGATGCCGTACCAGCTCTCGAGCCGGCCTCCCCGGCCGTGCACGCCGAACTCGGGATATTCCTGCGGAAAGACCGGCGGTTCGGCGGTCCAGAATGAATGGGTGGATTGCAGCCGATGCTGCGTGTCGGCCGACCCCAACTCTCCCGACTGCACGGCGAATGCGACGAGGGCGGCGGCGAGGGCCAGCAGAAAGCGCGGATCGCGGAGCCAGCGGCGGATTCGATTCAGCATCATGGGGAACTTTCATCAGTCTATCCGCTCTGCAAATGCTTCGGACAGAGTCTCTGGAACGGCCGCCACGCATAATAAAATCAAATGATCAGCCGCTACGAAGCTTGGAGCATTCACCACCGCTCTGCCTAAATTTCTTTGACAACACGGTCGTCGATGCGATGGGATCTTCTTTCCTGGCGGCGCTCGCCTCGATTCTGAACAACTTGAACTTTAAAAGGACGTAATCGAATGCCTCTGAATTGCGGAATCGTCGGCTTGCCGAACGTTGGGAAGAGCACGATTTTCAACGCACTGACTTCTGCCAAAGCCGCTGCGGCAAATTATCCATTTTGCACCATCGACCCGAACGTGGGGGTCGTGACTGTGCCCGATGAGCGGCTCGACAAGATCACAGAGCTGGTCAAGCCGCATCGCACCGTCGCCACCACAATGGAGTTCATCGACATCGCGGGGCTGGTCGCAGGAGCGAGCAAAGGCGAGGGTTTGGGCAATCAGTTTTTAGGGCACATCCGCTCGACAGATGCCGTCGTTCAGGTCGTACGCTGTTTCGACGATCCGAATGTCGTTCATGTAGCGGGGGGTGTGAACCCGCTCGACGACATCGACGTGATCAATACCGAGTTGCTGCTTGCCGACCTCGAAACGCTCGAGAAGAGAACCGCAAAAGCACAGAAGAATGCGCGGGCCACCTCGGACCCCAAAGTGAAGGTCGAGGCGATGGCCATGGAGAAGCTGCTTGCTCAAGTCCAATCCGGCAAGCCGGCGCGAACGGCGGATCTGACCGAGGATGAGTGGCTCGCCGCCCGCGACCTGCATTTAATTACGGCCAAGCCCATGCTCTACGTCGCGAATGTCGACGAAGCGCACCTCCAAACCGGGGGCGAATGGGTGGCCGCCGTCGAGCGGAGAGCGCAGGAAGAAAACAGTCAGGTGGTGCGGATTTGCGGCGCACTCGAAGCCGAGATTGCGCAGCTCGAACCTGCCGAGCGCGAGGATTTCCTAAAGGACTTGGGTTTGGCCGAGCCGGGCTTGAATCGATTGATTCATTCCGGCTATAAGCTTCTCGACCTCATCACGTATTTCACCTCCGGCATACAGGAAGTGCGCGCATGGACGATTCGCCGGGGAACCAAAGCGCCGGGCGCCGCGGGTGTGATTCACTCGGATTTTGAAAAGGGCTTTATCCGCGCGGATGCCTATCATTGCGACGACCTCTTCGCCTTAGGAAGCGAGCAAGCCGTCAAGGAGAAGGGTCTCTACCGGTCCGAGGGAAAGGAATACGTCGTCCGCGACGGAGATATTCTCTTTTTTAAATTCAACGTTTGAAAAGCAGGGGGAGCCTGAGGAAAAAATCAAACTGGCCGCGGATATGTCAATCCGCAACGACTCCGTCGAACCGGGTTAGATCGGGAACGCTTTCGCGTAAGGAGGATTCGCGCTCCCACTGTCCGTATTCCTCCAGCCGGAGAGAAACGCTGCGGCAATCATAACCATTCCACATCTTGTTCTCGTAGAAGACATGGCTCAGACCGTCCCACTGCGTTCCGCCCTGTGTGGAGAGAATCACGATATCGTCGGAGGTGCGGATGCCGCGATGATCGAGGAGCCCGGCATAAGCATCCGCGCCGGTCCGGAGCATGAGATGGATCGGATTGAACCGTCCGAGCGGTGGATAGTTGGAAGCGTAGCCCTGCGGACCGCGTTGATCGAGAGGCAACGCGAGCGAGTAGACTTGGCCGCGGGCGACTAATTGCGCCGCGGCCGCAATATCTTCAGGCCGGGTATAGTTGAGAGTCCCGATCTCGTCTTGCTTGCCCCACTTACCCCAATTACACAAAAGTTTCGCCGCCTTCTTCAGATCGGCGTGGGTCAGCTTGCGCGGCACGGACGCGGATCGGGTTGGCATGGATTTTCGTGGCCGTCGCGTCATGCTCCGATTCCTCCTCAAGCGTTCAAATCCCGACCGCGGGTTTCAGGGAGTGTGAGCACTCCCAGGGCCATCAGGAGATAGGCGAAACCGGCGAAAGCCGCGATCGCGATCGCCAAGCTCATTTGTTTACTGAGAAAGCCGACCAGCGTGGGGAAAAATGCGCCGATTCCCCGGCCGATATTGTAGGAAAAGCCTTGCCCCGAGCCGCGCAGCCGCGTGGGAAACAGCTCGGTGAAGAAGGCGCCGATCGGGCTGAACGAGCCGGAAGGGAAAAATCCCAGCGGGAAACCGCAAAGGAGCATGGCGCTGTTGGAGAGCGGGATCGTCATATAGCAACACACCACAACAAAGGAGCCAGCGGAAAAGACAAGGAGTGTCGGCTTTCTGCCGATCTTATCGGTAAGCCATGCGGCGATGAGATATCCGGCAAACGAGCCGGCGATGATGACGATGAGATAGGCGCCGGTATCGAAGACAGAGAGCCCGCGAGTGGTGCTCAGGTACTGGGGCAGCCAGGTTGTGACCGTATAATAGCCGCCTTGCGCGCCAACCGCGACCAGCGAAGCGAGCAGCGTGGTCCTGAGGATCGGCGCCCGGAAAATTTCGTAGAAGCCGGCCGGTGACGTTCGCCCGGCTCTGCGATGAAAAATTTCCGGCTCGCGCACGTTACGTCCAATATAAAAAACGAGCAGCGAGGGCAGAATGCCTATCCAGAACAGGGCGCGCCAGGCCCACGCCTGGGGCAGCAGAAGAAAGAGAAGAGTGTAGCTGATGGCGGCGAGGCCCCAGCCTACCGCCCAGCCGCTCTGTACGACTCCCACTGCCTTGCCGCGATGCTCCCTGCGGATGGTCTCACCGATCAGCACCGCGCCGACGGCCCACTCGCCGCCGAAACCAAGCCCTTGTAATCCGCGGGTCATCATCAGCTCAAGAAAGTTTCGGCTGAAGCCGCTGAGAAACGTGAAACCGGCAAACCAGAGAATGGTGAGCTGCAAAATGCGCACGCGCCCAAAGCGGTCAGCAGCCATGCCGGCCAGCCAGCCCCCGATCGAAGAAACCACCAATGCCGATGTGCTTAGCAGGCCAGCCTTCCCCGCGCTCAGATGCCAGAGCACTACCAGTGCGGGCAGCACGAGGCTGTATGACATCGCGTTCATGCCATCCAGGGTCCACCCGGAGAAGGTGGCAATCAATGCTGCCTTCTCCGGCCCCGTGAGGGCGGAGGCCGCGGCATCGCTTTTCGTCGTGGAGCTTGTCTCCACGGGGTTTATGTCCTTGGTCATTCCTGGCCCCATTCGATCAAATTGGCCCATTCGGCCAGGTCGCCATGTTAGCTGCGCTTGGGCGGCAGCACGTCATTGGAGCGGTCATGCGGAGTGGTATACGCAAGGGTTGCCACCCGCCCCCACCGCAATTTAGTGAAGGTGACCACGGACAAGTCGGTGTTGTAGCTGCATTCATCGCCGGAAGTGGTAAAGCGCATTGTCCCGGAGAACATGTGTGCCTTGTTAAAGGTGGAGTGAATGATGCGCGTCTCCGGAATCATTCCGTAGACGAAGCCCCAGTTGCCGACGCCGGTCTGCGGAAACAGAACGCGATAGAAATCGTAATCCGCCACCGGATCGGAGCTCGCCTTTTGCAGCGTGTTCTCGGTCACCTGCGTGACCTGCAGCCGGCTCTTTACGCCGCCCATTTGGAACTCCTTCATAGCTTCGCCGTGCGGTCCCAGCATCCACGGCGCGCCGCCGTTTATCCCAACCATAACGGTAGTACCTAGCTGCGTTGTCGTCGGATCCACGTTGCGGTCGGAGACATGGAAGGCCAGGTCATGATTAATGCGGCAGCGCTTGGCCTGCTCGATGGTATCGGTAAATTGTAAGCCGGTCATATGCGCCGGAGTAAAGATGGTGGACGCCATCTGCAGCGCCCAACGGCCATCGTTGTTGGTTACGGAATAGACACCCTCGCAACGCAGTAACCGCTTTCCATTGCTGTCGTAGCGATTGTAGTTCAACGCCGTGCTCGTCAGCACCCCGGAAGAGTTGTTCGCAAAGGCGCCGCCCTCAATGAATATGAGCGTGAACCCCGAGCGATTCACCGACCATGATTCCTATATGAAGGCGGGCAGTTACGACATCTTCGAGGGTTTTGAAGTGCTCTGCATGGATCCGGTGGTTGTAGGGGCATCGATGTCCTATAACCGATTCGACAGCAATGGCAATATGCTGTCACGCTGCGACGGTGTCTACTCCATTACCAACAATGAGGGAAAGTGGGCGATGCAGCTGATGTCCACGATCTTCACGCCGGCTATGCAGGTGGGCATCGTGTATCCGGATGCCGTGGATTGGGCCAATCGCCTCCGTGAGGATCACGATCTCTCGTATAACCAGTCGGACCGCCGGCTGGAGCCGATTCCGCAGATTGGCAGCTCCGCCAGCGTCGCGAATTATTCGGGTCAGCCTTGGTCACTGGCGCCCAATGGGCATGCCATGGATCAATTCAAGATCGCCGGAGTGACGTCGCGTCTCCGTTATTTAGACGGCAGCAAGCCCCGGCCACATCCTGAGCCCAGCGCCAATCCGCTCGACGACTACGCCAGCTATCGTGAGCTCTTTCACAAGAGCGGCCTCGGCGGATGGGGTTGGGTTTACGGACACCTGCCCAACTCGCGCATCCTCCACCACACGGTCAACAAGGTGCACCAGTTTTCGGGTGCTATCCGGTTTAACCAGGCTGGGGAGCTGTGCAATTACAACGCAGATATAGGTGTCATAACTTATCAGCTGGGCCGATGGGGTAGTTCCGGCAGCTTGTGCTATACCACCCCGCATGATCGATCCAATGACGTTCTTCGCAGCTGAATGCGGACAACAGAAAAAACCAAGGAATCGCGTCAGTCGCAGGTTGATCGATGGTCGCGCCACTGACTCCGGAATCGCGTTCCCGGAGTCAGTGGAATCGCGTCTCACTTCATTCCTAGAGCATTTTCACTTCTACTGTGCATTGGAAAATGTAGCAAGGTGCGGCTTTACTTCGACCCCAGCGAACCAAAACCAGGCTCGCCGGGGACCCCGCCTCAAACGGAAAAGCTGCGACGAGGGTGGCTACCTTACATACACCTGAAGTGAAACTGCTCTAGTTGGCGGCAGAAGCGCTCTCGACCGGCTTCTGTTCGGCTTTGAGAGCCTGGCGCGCCTTTTCGAGCGTCGTGTTCTCGACCTCGAGCTTCTTCTTCTCCGCCTCGAGCTTCTTGTTGGAGGCGTCCAGTTTCTGCGCTTCCTTGAGGAGAGCCTCGTTCTTCTTCACGATTCCGCGCTGCACGTTCACTTGATCGAGAAGGGCCTTGTTTTTCTGCGCCAGACCTTCACGCAGGGCGGCGTAATCGACGGATGGGTTGGAGGCGTCCGCGGGCAGGGCAGTGGCCGTGGTGGCGCTCGTATCGCTCTGACAGAGCGCTGGTACGGCGGCGAGAGACAGCAATAGAGCACACGTTGGAAGAAAACGCATTGTTCGACCTCGTTCGTATCGGTTAGGTTGATCGGGCGTCGCTCGGAAACGCTCCGAGAGATTAGTCATTCAGTGAAGCCATGCTACCGAAGCTGGCACGAGTTTGGAGTATCACTTTGGAGGGATTCGGAGGAGAGGGCACATTACGTTCGCGCAGTTACGGAGAGGTGATGAAGAAATTGGGGCTCGCAGGTTCGCGAAGTGTAACCGCATCTGCTCCGCATTTTCTTTATGAGAAGAGGAACTCTTTGGTGCGGAGCTCCTTGATCGTGTCGCGAAGCTTGGCTGCCTTCTCGAATTCAAACTTCTTGGCGGCTTCGCGCATGTCGGACTCCAATTTGTCGATGTAGGTGTCGAGCGCCAACTGCGAGTCGAACTCGGGCGTGCCCTCGTCCGGATCGGTGAGGTCGGCATATTCGGCCTGCAAAATATGGACGAGAGACATGTCGAGCGAGCGGATGATCGAAGTGGGCGTGATGCCGTGCTCCTCGTTGTAGGCCCGCTGCACGGTGCGGCGTCGCTCGGTTTCGTCCAAGGCGCGCCGCATGGAATCGGTGACTGTATCCGCGTAGAGAATGGCGCGGCCGTTGAGATGGCGGGCGGCGCGTCCGATCGTTTGAATGAGCGACCCGGAGGAGCGCAGGAAGCCTTCTTTGTCGGCGTCGAGGATGGCGACCAGCGACACCTCGGGCAGATCGAGGCCTTCGCGAAGAAGGTTGATGCCGATGAGCACGTCGTACTCGCCTTTGCGAAGATCGCGCAGCAGTCGAACACGCTCGAGCGTCTCGATCTCGGAGTGCATGTAGCGGCACTTGACGCCAACTTCCGAGTAGTAGCCCGCTAAGTCTTCGGCCATGCGCTTGGTAAGTACGGTGACCAGCACACGCTCGTTGCGCTCCGCGCGGATGCGGATCTCGGCGAGCAGGTCGTCGATCTGGCCGCGGATGGCGCGGATCTCGACCTCGGGATCGATGAGGCCGGTGGGACGGATGATCTGCTCGACGACAACTCCGGAGGACTTGGTGAGCTCGTAAGGTCCGGGCGTGGCCGAGACATAAATGGTCTGATTCACGCGGGTTTCGAATTCCTCGAATTTGAGCGGGCGGTTATCCATGGCCGAAGGCAGACGGAAGCCATAATCGACGAGGTTCTGTTTGCGGGAGCGGTCGCCATGCCACATGCCGTGGAGTTGCGGAACGGTCGCGTGAGATTCGTCGATGAAGACCAGGTAGTCGCGAGGGAAGTAGTCGAGCAGTGTGGGTGGGGGCTCGCCCGCCAGGCGTCCGGAAAAATGCCGCGAGTAGTTTTCAATGCCGTGGCAGTAGCCCATGGACTTGATCATCTCTAGATCGAAGCGGGTGCGCTGATGCACGCGCTGCGACTCGACCAGCCGCCCTTGCGACTCGAGTTCCTTTTCCCACCAAGCCAGCTCGTCGAGGATGGAGGAGATGGCGTTACTTCTGCGCTCGGGCTGGACGACATAATGCGACTTGGGATAAATGGGCAGCCGGGAATACTTCTGGCGGACAGTGCCGAAGAGCGGATCGATCTGCGAGAGCGCATCGATCTCGTCGCCAAAGAGCTCGATGCGATAAGCCATCTCATCATAGGTGGGGTAGACCTCGATAACGTCGCCGCGAACGCGGAAGGTTCCCCGGCGAAAGTCGGAGTCGTTGCGGTCATAGAGAATCTCGACCAGGCGGCGCGTGATATCTTCCCGGCGAATCTTCTGGCCGCGCTCGAGCAGAAGCAGCATGCCATAGTAGGCTTCGGGCGAGCCCAGACCATAGATGCAACTGACTGAGGAGACGATGATGGCGTCGCGACGCTCGAAGAGGGAGCGGGTGGCGGAGAGACGGAGTTTGTCCAATTCCTCGTTGATCGTCGCTTCTTTTTCGATGTAGAGGTCGCCGGACGGGATATAGGCCTCGGGCTGATAGTAGTCGTAGTAGGAGACGAAGTACTCGACCGCATTGCCGGGAAAGAACTGCTTGAACTCATGGAAGAGCTGGGCGGCGAGCGTCTTGTTGTGAGCGAGAATGAGCGCGGGACGATTGAGCCGCTCGATGATCTTGGCCATGGTGAAGGTCTTGCCCGATCCGGTGACTCCGAGCAAGGTCTGGTGCTGCTCGCCCGCCGCCAGGCCCGAGAGCAGCTCCTCGATGGCGCGGCCCTGATCGCCGCGAGGCTTGTAGTTGCTAACCAGCTGGAAATCCAATGCTCGTCTCCGTGGCGAACCCAGAAAGACCGCCCGAGGGCGTCGGTGGGCACACCTTTTCTCACTCTACACCGGTGAGGTCATGTGGTGTCTCAGCACCAAGCGACGGCAATTGTCATCTCGACCGAAGCGAACCCCGAATTTCCGACAGCGCGGCATCACTCAGGGCCGCGTATGCGGGTTTCTGTAAGGAAAGCCGCATGAAGTTTGCCGGTTCCACAAGCCCCTACAGGAAATTCGGGCAGAGATCAATACTCGGTTCCGAAGCGTCCGAAGAGAATCCGGAGCAGAAGGATCAGTCCGGCGATGAGCACGCCGATGATCAGCACCATCGGCAGAAAGACGATGGGCCCAACGATGAGACGCTTGCGGCCGATGGTGCTTTGGGCGTCCTGCTCGAGCCGGCCGCCGAAGACGATGAGATCGCCGCCGATGCGCGCCTTGCCGGTGAGCGTAACCCGGCCACCGAGGTCGACGACGTCTCCTTGAACTGGCCCGTTGAGATAGGCGTTGCCGGCGAAGACCAGAAGATCTCCTTCGGCCGCGCCGTCGATGTGTGTGGAACAGAGAATGCAGGCGACGTCGTTGAGACTCTCGCCGTTATTGACCGCTAGGTCGCGGCCAAAGCGGAAGGCATTGCCGCCAGGTCTTGTCAGGCGGCTTGCTTTCAGCCGGCTTTCCAGGCGCGCAACCCAGCTCCGCGCGCGAGCCATGACTGGTTGAGACTGCGCCCGGGCGGCTACAGGGGCGAACAAGACCGCGAGAAGCGGCGCGAGCATGAGCCGGGAGCAGACATGGAGCAGACATGGGAGACCCGTCGAACCATGGAGACTCCTTCGGAAGATAGCAATGGTAATTGAGAACGGTATACCCAGTCGCTAGTCCCTATCGGAGAATTGTTGTATTGGTGCTCGCCAGCGCAACAGGCAAACCGAGTGCGGAATCGACTATGCAATCGGGCTCGGCGTCCTCGAGGGTGTGCGGCGCCAGTCCGTAAGAGCAACCGATGCTCCAGGCGCCCGCGTTGCGGGCGGTGAGAATGTCGACATTCGTGTCGCCAATCATCAGCGTTTCTTCGGGCGCGGCTCCGGCTTCGCGGATGAGAGTTTCGAGCCCTTCCGGATCGGGTTTTTTTGTCGCGAAGCTATTGCCGCCGTAGATGCGAAAGAAATATGGGCTCAGGCCGAGGGCATCGCAGATGGCCTGCGAGGGGACGATAGGTTTGTTGGTGAGGACGGCCATACGGCGCGGAGCTCCCGCGGCTTCGATACGGAGCCGATCGAGTGCCTCGAAGACGCCGGGATAAACGTAAGTACTGTCGAGCTTGTGTTCGCGGTAGTAGTCCAGGAAGTAGGCCAGGGCGGTCTCGAAGAAGGCCCCGTCGCTGGGGTCGCCCAGCGCGCGGCGGACCAGCAGCCCAACGCCGTCGCCAATGTAGCTGGCAATGACGGCGTCCGGCAGCGGCTGCCGGTTCAAGTGCCGCAACATAGCGTTGACTGAGGAGCAGAGATCCTCGCGAGAGTCGATGAGGGTGCCGTCCAGATCGAAGACCAACAAGCGGAGCGAGGCCGCGGGAATGACGCGAAAACACTTGACCATGCCTCTACTTTAAAGCCTGCTACAGCACTCTGGAGCGATAGCGGCGGGACTACTCCGGCACGCGCCAGCCGTTGACCGTGAGCAGCAATGTGGTCGTATCGCGCGGTTCTCCCGTGGTGGCCTTAACCAGAGCGGGAAAGGCGGCGAGCATGGGCTTCGATTTCGTCCAGGCGGCCAGATCAACCACCTTGTAGTGATAAGTCACCTGCGAGGTCTGCTGGCCATGCGGGCCGGAAGGGGGAGTGAAGGAATCGATGCTGGTAACCTCCCGGTGTCCATAGCAGAAGCGGGGATCCAAATGATTGGTGGCATAGGGGGTGAGCGAGTAGCGCTTGACCTGAATCCCCATTTCTTGGGTGCGTTCGAGCAATCTCGCGTCGGTCAGGGCATCGAGCGCCCTGGTGAATGCGTCCGTTCTCGTCAGACTGACCTCGTAAGGGAAGCTGAGCGCGGAGGAGTAGAGGCACTCTTCATGATTCGAAAAATAGACATTCAAGGCCCGCGTGAAGTTTTTTGGGCTGGCCGCTCTGTATCCGTTACATGCCGTTAGCAGGAGCGCGAGCCCAAACCCAAGACTCAGGCCGGCCATTGTCCTCGCAGCTCG
Source organism: uncultured Acidobacteriaceae bacterium (assembly GCA_963746665.1). Lineage (GTDB taxonomy): Bacteria > Acidobacteriota > Terriglobia > Terriglobales > Acidobacteriaceae > PALSA-350. Next base: position 52,504 of record CAVVBW010000009.1, read on the forward strand.
AGAGAATCTTCCCATCTTCGTTCGGGTTTACTGGGCTCCTGTGTATTGGTCCGGCGCATGGATCTTTGGGGCTTGGTTCTATGGGGCTTCAGATCTTTATATCTTTGGATCTTTAGATGCTACCTGATTCACCCTGCAGCGGCAGCTTTGCGCGCGAAGATGGATATCGGTCGGCCGGTATGTGGGATGCCGCGAAGGCGCTGTTAGACTTGAGCGCAACCGGCGCTGCGTGTGTGGAGAGACGCTGCGTCGCTCGTCAGCGGTCTGGACGGCGAGTCCTCCTATGCTTGAGTTGATGCTCTTTCGAGCGGTTTCCATCGTCCTGCTGATTCTGGGGAATGGATTTTTTGTGGCGGCGGAGTTCGCTCTGGTGAGCGTGCGCGAAACCCGCATCGAGCAATTGATTGCGCAGGCGAGCCCGGGCGCCCGCGCGGTGCGCCGGCTGCAAGAGAATCTCGAGGATTTTCTACCCGCCGTGCAGCTGGGCGTAACCTTGTGCAGCCTGGCTTTGGGCTGGATTGGCGAGCCGGTGATTGCGGCGGTTTTTGAGCATTGGCTGAACGGCATGCCGCGGCAGCTGCCTCAATCCAGGCTGTACTCGCATTTGATTGCCGTACCGGTAGCCTTTGCCCTGATCACATATTTACATGTGCTCCTGGGCGAGCTGGTGCCGAAGTCCCTCGCCTTGCGCAAGGCCGAGGAGATGGCTGTGGCCGTGGCGGGGCCGATGGATTTCTTTATCCGGATCACGCGCCCGGTGGTGCGGTTGATGAAGTGGTCGGCGCGCGTGGTGCTGCGGCTTTTCAGTGTGGAGATGATGCGGGAGGGAGAGGTCCATTCTCCCGATGAACTGAAGCTGATCGCGAGCGCGGCGCGCAAGATGGGCATGCTGCCGCCCTTTCAGGAGGCGCTGATTCACCGCGCCGTCGAGCTCAACCAGATTCCGACGCGGGAGATCATGACGCCGCGGCAGAAGATCTTCTCGCTCCCAACCGACATGCTTATCGAAGAGGCGAATGCAAAAGTGATCGAGGAGCAACATTCGCGCGTGCCGGTGTACGACGCGGCCCATGGGCCGGAGAATATTGTCGGAGTCGTGTACTCGAAGGATCTCTCGCGTCTGATGCACGTCCGCATGACGACGCCGCCGCGTTTTGCGCAAACGCCCTTTTCCCGGCTTCGCTTGGGACAGGTTATGCATGACGTGTTGGTGGTGCCGGAGACCAAGCCGGTTCTCGATCTTCTGATGGAATTGCAGCAGCGGAGAAGGCATATTGCGATTGTGGTCGATGAGTATGGGTCGACCGTGGGACTGGTGACGGTAGAGGATGCCATTGAGCAGATCATCGGAGAAGTGGAGGACGAGTTCGACATCGGGCTCACCCCTCTGCATATGGCCTCGGGGGCCGTGGTGCTCGATGGGGGCGTGAACCTGCGCGACCTGGAAACGCAGATGAACTGGCATTTGCCGAGGGACGGCGGCGTGGAGACGCTGGCCGGGTTCTTGCTGACGCGTTTGGGCAAGATTCCCACGGGAGGAGAGATCGTGGTTTTTCAGGGACGCAAGTTTACGGTGCTCGAAATGAACGGCCACCGCATTAGCCAGGTACGTGTTGATCCGGAGATTGTGGATGCCGGTTCCGGCCCCCATCCCAACGCAATGGCTGGCGAGCAGGTTGGGCCGCCGCCTCCCCGCCGCGAAAGAGAGGGCTAGACTCCGGTGGGGGAATTGCGCGCGCTGCTCAAGCGATTGCTGTATACGCTGCCGGTGGTCTGGCTGGTGGTGTCAATGGTTTTTCTGCTGATCCATCTGGTGCCGGGAGACCCGGTCCAGCAGATGCTGGGTGAAGGCGCCACTGCTTCGGACATCTCCGCCTTGCGCCATCAATATGGACTGGATCAGCCGCTCGGTGTGCAATATGTGCACTACTGGCGGGGAGTGCTGCATGGAGACCTGGGGCGGTCATTGCGCCTGAACGACTCGGTCACTCATCTGCTTTTGACGCGTTATCCATATACGTTGGAGTTGACCGTGGCGGCGCTATTGCTGGCGCTGTTGCTGGCTGTACCGGCAGGTGTGACGGCGGCGCTCAGCCGGGCGCGATGGCAGGACAGCGCCGTGGGCGTGGTGAGTCTGCTAGGGCTCTCCTTCCCAGGCTTCGCGCTGGGACCGATCCTCATTCTGATTTTCTCGATCGAAATCGGGTGGCTGCCGGTCTCCGGCGCCGGCTCGCCGGCTCATCTTGTGCTTCCGGCAATCACCATGGGCAGCGCCCTGGCGGCGATTCTCACGCGCATGGTACGCACGGCGATGCTCGAGGAGCTGGGTCAGGACTACATTCGCACGGCTCGGGCGAAAGGCTTGCCCGAGTATGTGGTGGTCTACCGGCACGCGCTGCGCAACGCAATCATTCCGGTGATGACGCTGGTGGGCTTGCAATTTGGCGCCATGCTGGCCGGCGCCATTGTGACGGAGACGATCTTTTCCTGGCCAGGGGTCGGGCGGCTGACGATCTCCGCCATTTCGAACCGCGATTATCCTCTGGTGCAGGGCTGCATCCTGGTTGTGGGGCTGACCTATATTCTGGTCAACCTGCTCACGGATGTGCTCTACACAGTGGCCAATCCTCGCATCCGTGCCTAATATTGCAGGGCCCGCGCTAAACAGACTACGGGAAAACAGATCGGGGGCCTGTTGAATGCACAAGACCTAGCGTGACTCATTACCGATCCAGACATTCTCTAGCGCCTCGCTTGTTGCTTCGGCGCGTTTTCCCGCAGTCTGTCGCGCTTCGCCCTCTTCCACCCCAGCAAGCACAGCTTGCCGGGGACCCCGGCTTGCTTTGCTCGCGCGTTCCCAGCGCTCGCTCCGCAATTCACCCTTTCCCTAAAATTGCAGGGCCCGCGCCTGGACAGTTGTCAGTTTTCAGTGCTCAGTTGTCAGTGCTTAGCGGCTAGCAACTCGCTTTCCGTTTCATACGACGGCTCTCCGGCGCGCCAGCGACCACGAATGGCGCCGTCAGGCGCGTCCGCCCGGATGGCAAATCCGCCTAGAGCTCGATCAACTTTGGTTGAAGGGCCGTCTGCCGCTTTTCGCCGGGTGGGCCGGAGCGGATGGTCAAGAGACCAAGCGAGATGGGGAGTGAGAATCGCCGTGGGCCGGCGCTGCCGGGGTTAAAGTAGAGCACGTCGCCGCGCCACTCGATCATCGGCTTGTGGGAGTGCCCGCTGAGGACCGCGGAGAGGCCCGCCGCGGCAGGGTCAAGGTCGAGCGCGTTGCGATCATGCAGCATGTAGAGAGTGTGGCCTGCGAACTCGGCGACCGCGGTTGCAGGCAGCCGCGCGCATGGCCCATGCTGGTCGATATTGCCGCGAATTGCGTTCACGGGAGCAATGCTGCGGAGTTTGTCGAGGATCGCGGCGTCGCCGACGTCGCCTGCATGGAGAATGTGGTCGACGCCGCGGAGCGCATTGAGGGCCTCCGGACGGAGCAGGCCATGGGTGTCGGAGAGGATGCCGAGCAAGATCGTCTTCGGTGGCGGCCTGTTCATAGACCAATCGAGAGGCGAGTGCGCGGATCCAAAAAATCCCTCAGGCCATCGCCGATAAAGTTGAAGCAGAGCACACAGAGCATGACCGCGATCGCGGGAAAGACGACCATGTGCGGTGCATCGAAGAGGTGGGAGCGAGCGTCGTTAAGCATTCCTCCCCAGCTTGCCGCGGGGGGCGGGACGCCGAGCCCGAGAAAGCTGAGGGTTGCTTCGGCGAGGACGGCGCCCGCCATGCCGATAGCCGCCTGCACGATAATGGGTTGAAGAATGTTGGGCAGAATGTGGTGGATGAAGATACGGGCATCGGAGGCGCCGAGCGCGCGGGCCGCTTCGACGAACTCGCGTTCCTTTACCGCCAGGACCTGCGCGCGCACCAGCCGCGCATAACCGACCCAGCCTCCGATCGAGAGGGCGAGGATCAGGTTGAGCAGGCCGGGTCCAAGAAAGGCGACGAAGGCGATTGCGAGAAGAATACCGGGGAGGGCAAGAAAGGCATTCATGACAAAGACGTTGAGTATAGTGTCGACAGTCTTGCCGTAGAAGCCGGCCAGCCCCCCGAGCACGAGTCCAAGCGAGAGTGAGAGACCGACGACACAAACCGCGACCGCGAGCGAGATGCGGGCGCCATAGACGATGCGCGAGAGGATGTCGCGCCCCAAATCATCGGTGCCAAACCAGTGAGCAATGGAAGGAGCAGCCAGGCGTTGGTTGAGGTTGATCGCTGCCGGATCGAAGGGCGCGAGCCACGGCGCGAGCAGCGCCATGACGACAAAAAGGACGAGCAGCAAGAGCCCTATGATGGCAAGCGGTTGGTGGCGAAGGGTGCGCACGATGGTCACTCGTTGCCATGATCGCATATTGAGTATGCTGTCTGAACGGTCGTATGCGTTTGTATAAGGAGGGGGAACGATGGGGAAACAGAACAGACTTTCCGTCCTGGTGATGGCGGGTGCACTTCTTGTGGCGGCGCCGTTGGGGGAGAGGGAGGCGTGGGCGCAGAGTGTCGGCGGGCGCGGGGTTCCCTCCCAGGGCCTTCCCACTCCAGCGGATCCATCTCAGCCTGAAGTGACGACTCTGGAGATGATGGCCGAAACCAATGCGGATCGTGTTGCGCAGGGGCTAGGGGCGCTTAAATGGGATGCCGCGCTGGCCAAGGCTGCGCAAGCCCACGCCCAGAGAATGGCCGGCGAGTCCGAGCTTTCGCACCAATATCCCGGAGAGGCCGATCTGGTCACGCGCGCGGGACAGCAAGGCGCGCACTTCCGCTCGGTTGCGGAGAACGTCGCGCTGGGTCCCAGCCCGCAGGCCATTGAGCAGGAGTGGATGAACTCCGCACCTCACCGGGCCAACATCCTCGACCCGCGCATGAATGTCATCGGCATTGGGATCGTGCAGAAGGGCGGTTCCTACTATGCCGTTGAGGATTTTGCCGACGGCGTGGCGGAACTGAGCCCGGAGCAGATCGAGAAAAAGGTAGGAGCGCTCTTAGCGCAGCAGGGAATTCAGCCCACGGGATCGGTACGGGATGCGCGCCAGACCTGCGAGATGGAGCATGGGTCGGCGGGCGGCTCAACGCCGAAGTTCGTGATGCGCTGGGAGGGGTCGGATCTGACCCGACTGCCGCAGCAGCTCGAAGATCAGATCCAGAGCGGCCGCTTTCATACGGCCGCGGTGGGCGCCTGTGATTCGAGCACTCCCGGACAGGGCTTTACCACGTATCACGTTGCCGTGATGCTCTATTAAGGATGGGAGGATGAGGGTCCGGGAGTATATTTTTTCCCGCTGCTGGCCGCGCCTCTTCGTGAGCGGCGCGGCAGGCTGGATTTTTGACGGCCAGAACCCGGTTTGCTATAAACTTTAGGGAGTGTCCGAGCGCTCTTGCGCTCCCATCCGCCTGATACTCCTCAGTAGCTCAATGGCAGAGCATTCGGCTGTTAACCGAAGGGTTGTAGGTTCGAGTCCTACCTGAGGAGCCAATCTTTTCAATAACTTACCTCCCCTCCCAGTACCCCGATGACCCCCAAAATTGCAAGACTGTAGGGACTTTTGTAGGGACTCCCCCTCAAAATGCTGCGTAATCATTGGCGATTCTGAGCAATCCTGTTCCGTTTTTTTTGCTTCGGCCGGGTTCGCGGGCTGCGTCGTCGCGTGATCGTTCGTGGACCGCGAAGCTCTGTTCTGCAACTCATGTAGGGACTTTTGTAGGGACCCCTCTGCCCGCGCGCGCTCGTCCGACGCGTCGCTGACAGTCGGCTTTTCGACGATGGATTCGAGAGCCCTCCGCTTGGCCTCCATACGAATGTGGCTGTAGTGCTTGAGCATCTGTTTCGAGACATGCCCGGCGATGTCCATGATCGTTTGGTCCCCGGCGCCGCTCTCCGCCAACTCGGTAATGAGGGTGTGCCGGTTGTCGTGATAACGTCCCGTCACCGCGGCCTCATCGCGCACATTGCCCCACGCCGTTTTCAGTGTTGTTACGTGGCGCGTGGGATCGGTCGGCTGAGGTTTTCCAAACGGGAAAACATACCACTCCGGCCGGATCTTTCCGAACTTCTTCTCGTACCATTCGACATATTCGAGTAGCGCCGCGAACAGAAGCGAATTGAGGGGGATGATCCGCCCTTCGCCACCCTCCGTTTTGGCCCTCCAGGTCTGGACAAATCTCTTCACGAAATTGAATTGAGGCCATTTCAACGTGATGATTTCCTTTTTCCGCATTCCGCCATAGAGGGCGAGCATCAATGCAAAAAGGATGTGAGGGGACCTCGCCTTACGCGCTCGAACGAGCATCCGCTGTTTTTCTTCTTCGCTGTATGCCTTGCCGATGGTCGTGTGGACCTTCAGTTTGAGCATCTTCCTCTTGCGCAGGCGAGCGCGAAGAATGTCGCCCGGTTCGCCCAGGATGCGCAGCAGAAAACCGACCTCTTCATTGATCGTCTTCGGGGCCGTGCCTTCATCCAGCCGATCGTTCTGGTACTTGATGACCACTGCTTCGTTGAAATCCACGACCATCTTGCTGCCGAGGAGCCGTTTGAGATGGCCGATCGCATAATCAGCAAACACAGCCGAATCGGGAAGCCGCAGCTTATAGCCATCGTAGAAGTCGGTTGCCACTTCGCTGAAGCTCCGGATTCGCTCATGGCGCGTGTCCGTAAAGTTGTTGAACCCCTTTTCCAGTTCACGCTTACGGTCCTGTTCCGCCGTTCTGGCGATGGTCTTGGATGTGCTCTTACTCGATTCCTGAACACGCCGTCCCGCGAACCAGAACTCATACCACCAAACGTCGCCGCGTCGAAAGAGTGACATCGATTAGCCTCCTTCACCTGTCGAATCGGGGCAGCCGATCGCGAACTTCATAGATGGTAGAGGGAAAAAGGCCAACCGAAAAGCATGGAATTGTGGGATTCAACTTGATTTTCTGAGCTGAGGCAGATGTCTGGTTGACTCTGGCCCAAGCCGGGGCGAACCTACACCACCGCCGGGCTGTGCATCCTCCCAATCGGTCAGATCTTCTTCGGCATAGCGAACTAGCGAACCGAACTTGTGGTATCGGGGTCCTTTGTTTTCTAGCCTCCAGCGACGCAGTGTTCCGAGACTAATGTGGGTGCGTTCCGAGACCTCGGTTTCGGTCAAAAATTGTGTGTGCATTGCCGCATTCACCTCGCTTCAGCTACACGCTGCACCGAGAGCCGTAGTCTTGTCCAATAACCTTTTGGAAATAGGCGATAACCATTTGGAACTGTGATTGTCGCGCGAGAAGCATAGAACCGCTTGGAGGGCGTGACCACATGCGGTCGAAACCCGATGAGGCACGAGCATATTGCTCCCTCTCCGCTCTAATCAATGGGAAGTTGCAACTGAGTGGCTATCTTTCTCGCTTCGATCCTCTTCTTAAAGCTGCGCACGAATTCGCTGAGCAGCGGCGAGGTATTGCCCGCCACTGAAGCAACGTGAGTCTCAAGATGAATCTCGGCGTCTAGCAGCGGTATGTACCGCAAGCCGTTCTGTGCCACGCGCTGCGCCCCCGTTGGCGTGAGCCACGCCAGAAGAGAGTCGTCGGTAAGCAGCGCGGGCACATGGTCGGCTTGACTGATGTGATGGAGGATTCGCGGCTCACGCTTCTCCCCCTGCAACCGGTTGAGAATCCTGTCGTGCAGGGGCGGATGCACATCCCGGTTGAAGAAGATCCATGGATACATGGCTACATCCGCGAGTGTGACGGACGACCTGCCGGCGAGTGGGTGTCCTTCACGAAACACGATCATGAATGGATTGGTTGCGATGCAAAGCGTCGTAAGCGTAGCCATCTGTGGGGGCGAAGTCACTAAAGCCAGGTCGATCTGGTGATGTTGGAGCTGCACAAGCAGATCGCAGGAGTATGCAGTGACGACCTCGATCGTAAGGTCCCGGTAGAGTTTGAGTTCAATCGAGCGCAAAAGCTCGATGAAATACGGCGGTAGAAATGCGGAGGTTCCAATCCGCAATCTATAGTGCCCCGCGCCTTCGGCTTCATGGGCTTCGTGGAGTGCCCGGTGATACTCTCGGATGCTCGCGCGAGCGTGCTCCACAAACGCGCGCCCCTGATCCGTCAGTGTGGCACCGCCACGCCCGCGGTCAAAAAGGTGTATCCGCATTCTTCGCTCAAGGACGTGAAGCTGTTTGCTGAGAGCGGGTTCGGAGATGCCTACTTGCCTAGCGGCCCGCGTAAGGTTGCCGGCTTCATACACGGCAACGACGAGTTCGAGGTCCCGAATCCTCATGGGGTCCGTCATCGCTTACCTGCATGATCCACACCTGCCTCTCGACCCTGGTGCAGATATGTCCGATAGCGCGACGTAAGCCCGGCAACGCAAAAAACCTATTTCGAACTGACAGGCCCTGCACGATCACCAACATCGAGGAGCGTATTCTTAGCATCCGAGTTGCCCGCGCCGCCTGTCGGATCTAGCCGTCTCTCGACCTCTGCGATGAAGGCCGAGGGGCGAAGGCCGAAGGCTTGACAGATATCGACGAGAGCACGAATCGACGGATTCCTTCGTCCTCTTTCCAACATATTGATGTAGACGGGATCATAGCCTGAACGGTATCCGAGTTCTTCTTGGGTCCATCCATGGTTCATCCTGGATTCTTTAAGCAAGGCAGAGATTGCGGTGCGCCATGTGGGAGGGAGCTGTGCAGCCTGATGTAGTTTGCCGGGTTCATTTTGGTCCACCCCGAATGATGAATTCGGCGTTAACAAAAGTTGTCTCGCACGTCCACGATCCAATAATCCTTGTCGCCAACGGCGGCCTCCATGATCTTTTCAGTGGCCGGAATCTCGATGAGCGTGGTGTATTTGACCTTTGCGTGAATGGGCACAATGTCCTGCGAGTGATACTGCACAGTGCTGGCCGACGCATCCTGCGCGACGGCCACAGCGGAGGAAAAACCCAGGGCGAGCCAGGCAATCGTGATGGGTACGCGCTTCATGAGGAGACTCCTTTAGTGGGCGTTGTTGGTGATTGCGGCCAGTGTGCGAGGCCGGAACGGGAAATCCTCTGCGAGACGCCGCAGGCCCTCGGCGATGCCGAATCGCTCGAAATACTCGCGCTTTTTTAGGTTGTCGCGGGCGTTATTCGTCGCCGTCCAGTGCGAGACGGAATCTACGTTGAGCTGGACCTTTTTGGAAGACTGCGCTTTGCGAATGAGCATCTGGCCGGGCGGCACCAACCCTGCAATCAATTCGAGCTCGGTGTCATTGAGATGGAATGCTTCGCGGTACACGTCGCGGTCCATCTCCGGGTTTGCCAGAAAGATTTTTGTTGGGCAACTCTCCGCGACGATCTGCAACATGCCCGACTCTTGCAGCTCCTTCAGAGACTGCGTGGCGAGGATCATGGCGGCGTTCAGTTTTCTCCACGTCTTCTGTGCTTGAACCACGTAGCTGCGGATGGTTTCATTGCGGATGAAGAGCCATGCTTCATCCAGTAGGAACATCTTGAACGTGGCAAGATTCTTCGGGTCTGCGATCTCGTTGCTGGCGCGGTGGAGGACGTAAAACAGCAGTGGCTCCAGCACGTCAGGAGCATCACCCCATCCGGTAAAGTTGAAGGTCTGGAACCGGCTAAAGGAAAGAGTGTCTTCGGCGTTGTCGAAGAGAAAGCCGTACTGCCCGGTGCGCGTCCAGCGATGCAGGCGCTCCTTCAGTTCGCCGATGATATTGGCAAAGTTGGAGACGGTGCGCTGGTCCGGCTCCAGTACATACATACGCTCGATGCCGTCCCACAGCTTGCGCTCCTCTTTGAAGTCCAGCCGGTAACGCTGGCCGTTGCCTTCGATCAGCACACGAAAGAAGCTGAAGAGGAATTGCAGGTTCTCTTTGGTGGGTGGGAGCGAGAATGGGTTGATGGTGAAGTCGCGGGCCTCCTGGCCCACGTTGAGATAGCTTCCGCCGAAGATCTTGGTGAGCGATTGGAAGCTGCCGCCGATGTCAAAGATGAACGTCAGTGGCGCGTATTTCTGAGCATTCTGTAGCAAGAAACTGCACAGGTAACTTTTGCCCGAACCGGTCATTCCGAGAATCAACGTGTGCGCCACTTCGCCGTTGTGGAGATTGAGAAAATACGGCGTCGAATTGTCCGTTTCGAGCACGGCCAGGTACTCGGTGCCGAGATGGGCATTGCGTTTTTCACCTGCAAGGATCGTGAAGAGAAACGACAGGTCGGCGTAATTGGTGTTGAGCAGGTACAGCCTGCGAAGGTTCGTTGCGTACCCGCCCGGCACAGTGGCGAAGTAAGCATTCAGTTGGTTGTACGTCTCGACAAAGAGATTGCCGTCCGCGTTGGTGAAGACGCCAGTGAACTCGCCGATAAGCTGGTCTGTCTCCCGTTTCGTCGGCGCATACACAACGATCGTCAGCGAAAAGTCGCCGAGGGATTGTCCGTCGCCAAGGGCGCGCAGACAATCGCCAAGGTTCTCGATGTCCGCCTGCTTGGACTCGTCTACCAGAACATCGCGCGGATTCGTCTTTGCCGGGTCGTTGCCCATCTGCGAGATGAAGCCGGTTTTGCTCATGTTGAAGTGACGGCGGCGCTTGTTCACTTCTTTGCGTGCCTTATCCGCAGAGAGCGGTGTCCACTCCGTGACGACGTAGAAGCTGGCGGGGATCTTCAACAAGGCATCGAGCACCAGGGGCCGCGTCTCCGTGATGGCCTCTTTCATGGTCAACACGCGGACGAGATGATTGCCGACGCGGAGATGGTCGCGCTCGGCCTCGATATTGGAATTGACCACCTGATAGTCGAGAAACTGCGTGAACTGTGGCTTGCCCGCGATGCGCCACTCGTCGTAATTGAGCAGCCTGCGGAAGAATCGGAACTGCCCCTGCTGGTCCAGCACCTCGATCTGCATAAAGTCGGCGAGCTGGCGGCTGAATGCCTGTACCTTCTCTTCGAGCCGCATCTGCGTATCTGTAATCTGCGACCGCAGCAGCGTCTTCATGCTGTTGCTGGTGAACTGCGCTCGCAGCTCCCCGACGGCTCCGGCTGGATCGTGAAGGAGGCGCGCGAATGCCACGCCGACGCCGCTCTTCGAGCGCGCGCCTTCGAGGATGATGGCGTAGAAGATCTCGACCTGATAGAGCTGGTTACGCTTGGCCTCAAAGAACTGCCGCCGCTGGTCGATGGCGGCCTCGACTACCGGGTCGTCATACTTCGCAAAGGGAATCTCTGGCCGGTTCGATTTGAAGAGGTATTGATAGACGTGGAAGCCGGGGCCGAATGCCTTGAGCGCTGCTTCCATGCGCTTCACTGCGTACTCCTGCTCCGCATGGTCCAGGCTCTCGTAGTCCACGCCGGGGATGCGGAGGATCATGCCCACGTCGCCGCTCTTGGTCAGAAACGCAGTCTCATTCCAGGAGCCATAAAGATTGATATGGTCGTTAAGCGCCGCGCTCTCCCTCCACGGCTTGATGACTTTATCCAGGCGAAGCATCAGCGCACCTCCACGCGGGGAATCCGTTGCTTGGCGGCGTCGTAGCGCTGCTTGTACTTCTCAGATTTGGCGAGGATCAGGAGAAACGCCGGGTCGCTGTTCGTCGTCCAATACCCGAAGACGAAGCCTCCCGCAAAGACGGCGACACCGGCAAGGAGGGAATTGAAGAGGTTAAAAGCTCCGACAGCACCAACGCAGACGAAGTAAAACAGCGTTCGTTCGACTCCCAGATAGGTGAGGGGCTTATGCAGGCTTTTGAATACCCGATTGGTGCGGATTCTCTGTTTCAATGGCTCGGCCATAAGCCCCCCGTTGAGGGTTGAGTGGTGAGGCAGATCGGAAGACAGGCAATTACACGCCCCAGAGCCAAGTCAGAACATTCACCGCCATGACAGCGATGCCGGTTCCGGCGGCGACACCGGCGAGGGCTTTTTTCGCGCCTGGTTCGCCATGCGCAAAGCCGTAGCCGCCGATGACGATGGCGACCAAGCTTGCGACCTTAGCAATGGTTCCGGTGAAGAGGGTTTGAATGGCTGTAAATCCGGTGTCAAAAGGAGTACCGCCGGCGGCTTGAGCATGGGCGGCAAGGGGTACCACAAGGGTCAGGGCAATGAGAGTGAAGAGTGGTCGTGTCCACCTCCGCTTGCGAAGTAACGATGTGGGCAGGAGACGGCGCGGCGTGCGCATTCGCATGTGTACCTCCATCGGCCCGGAATGGGCCGCGATATGCGAGAACGTAGGCCACCTATGTTCACTGCGTCCAATAACCTTTGGGATTTCCGTTGTAACCGATTGGAATGGAGGCGGGAGACTTTACGAGATTAGAGGATTGGTTAAGACACTGCTACGAATTGCTTGTATCGGAGTTCTCACATCGACTGGATCGTATCCATGAATTGACGAACCGTCAAAATGGAAATGCCTTCATAGGAACCAAGTTGCAGCAAGTGGCGATCCCCGCTAATGACAAATTCAGCGTTGCCCGCTACTGCACATTCGAGCACACGGTTGTCATCCGGGTCGGCTGAAATAACCTCCAGGTAAAATCGGGCGCAACGATCTGGGCCGTACTCTCTAGCTTTGCACGCACGGCACGGGCGTTTGCGGTGATCATGGCGAACTTGCCAAGCAGCTTGTCATCGAGTTCGTCGAGAAGGACGCCAGAGGAGATCAGAGTGAATGCCCGTTGGAAAGCAAGGCCAAGGAAAATCCCCGGCAATCCATTGAACATCAAAGCCGAAATATAGATATTCGTATCCGCGACTACGCGATCATCAGCGAGTGGAAGAGCGCTTCTCCTGACGGAATTCATCGGAGAGGCGCTCCACGTCTGCTTCGCTGGCGATGCCTAAGGCTGTTCCTGTGGCGCGTGTGCGTCTGAGCAAAGCCTCCCATTCCGGGTCCACCGTCATATAACGCCGGAGGGCTTCGCGGAAAAGCTCGCTGATCGTTCTGTGCTCGCGCTGCGCAACTTCCTGTGCCTTAAACAGGAGATCGGGTGGCAGCGTAATGGAAATGGTTTTCGCCGTGCGCATGCCAATCATTGTAAACATGGACAAGCAATGTCAAAGAGGAGAGCGAGGCTACCTCTTGTTGGATGTATCGCGCAAGTTTTGTTGCGCGATCCTGTCTAATGTTGCGCGATCAGGTTGAAAGTTGCGCGATCTTCCTCGACGACTGTGCAGCCCAGCCGTCCTAGGCAGCGAAGAGAGGCCGAATTCGAGGATCAATCATCCTCATTTTCTGCCCGCGTCATATGTGGGCGATCTACGCCAACAGGCTGAGGTTGTCGACTACTCCAGCCATTTCATCAAGAACGAGCAAACGCCAGAAGCGGTTGAAGGTCGTTCTTGTCAGCGGCGCGAAGGGCATCAATGTAGCCGCCCCGGAAATCGCTTGTCCGCACAATGTCCGCACTGCCCCAGGTAAATACTGGCCTGCCTTGTCTCCGCGCTACGACATCCGCCATAAGACGCGCATGACGACCGTTGCCGTTAGCGAATGGATGTATCCAGACGAGGCGATGGTGAAACCGGACAGCGAGTTCGTCTGGTTCGAAGGTTTGATGTTCGACCCAAAAGCGAGCATTCCCCAGCAGACCGGCGAGTGCCTCGCGGATCTGATGGTGAGGGATGCCTATGTTCTTTTCCGTGGTTCTGTAGGTTCCCGCCCATTTCCACGTCTGGTCAAACATGCGCAAGTGGAGTTCTCTGACGTAGGCTTCCGCAAATGGGTCCTGCCGATTCAGATTTCGCGGATCGAGCGCCCACCCATAGGCTTCGAGGATGTTCTGGCGCTCCCACTCATTCAATTCTTCCTTTGTCGTGAGATCGGGGATGAGGGCGTCCTGCTCTTCGGAAGACAGCGGAGTATTGCCATCTCCCGTGGTGAAGAGAGTCATCGAGATGCGCGCTTTCTGATGAGCCGGCGTGTTTCTGTGTCGACCGCTTCGTCGATCCTCCCTACGGCCTGGCTCTCCAGTGCCATCGAGTGCTCTACTCCGAGGACATGCTTCTTTGCCTCTGCGCGCGCGCGGTTCTCGATCAATTGCTGCATGCTGTCAGCTCGGGGGACAAATGCATATATGAGATCGCAGTCGAGCGCATTCGCTACGGCGCGCAGACTCTTCAAAGTGATGCGATCTTCCGCCTCACCCTTTTCCAGTTGCAACGGGAGCTGACGACTCGTCCCCAACCTGCGCGCGAGCTCTCCCGACGAGACACCGAGGGCCTGCCGGATGGTGTGTATCCATCCTTTTGACGGACGCGGGACATTCCGGACCACCTGATATGGCTCCAGACTGCGATCCAATTGTTTCAACCGAAGGTTCCTGAACTCATCGCGCATACTGTACCTCAATGACTATATAAATATAGTCATTGAATAGTCAGGTGACAATATATTTATTGTCAACAAGTGAGCGTTTGCCTAGTTGTATATTGTCACCTGGCACCTGGGGACTGGCGAAAAACAAATACAGCCACCTTCTCGCCAATCTGCTGCCGCAACCATGCCAGATCACCATTCTCGAATAAAAGAGCCGATACGACGGTCGTCGTATCGTTGCGCGATAAGTAGACTGGGCAGTAGGTAAGAAGGCTACGTGTAGCGTGCTACACATTGTAATGTGTGATAGGCTACACGTAAAGGAGGTGCCCCATGCCGACCAATCTAGCTATTGACGATCGCTTGATCGAGGAAGCTCGCCAGGTAGGCCATCACGGGACGAAGAAGGAGGCCGTGACTGCGGCTTTAGACGAGTACATCCGTCGCCGCAAGCAGATGCAGATCCTCGACCTGTTCGGTACCATCGATTACCACGAAGATTACGACTACAAGGCCAACCGCCGCCGCGACCAGATCGAGAACGAACGGTGAAACTGCTCGTCGATACCTCTGTCTGGTCGCTCGCGCTCCGTCGCAAGAACACCGCCAGCCTCAGTCCCGATGAACAGAAGCTTAAGGCGGAACTGGTTCAGGCCATTCAGGATGGTCGAGTCGCGATGCTTGGGCTGCTCCGTCAGGAGCTTCTGTCAGGCATCAGGGAAAAGGCCCAATTCGACAAAGTGAAAGCCGCGCTCGACCCATATCTCGACGAGCCGATCGAAACCGCTGATTACGAGTACGCGGCGCGCGTCTACAACGAATGCAGAAACCAGGGCATTGAGGCCGGCACGGTCGATATTCTGATCTGTGCCATCGCCGTCCGGCGAGGTTGGGAAGTTCTCTCCGGCGACGGCGGCCTGAACCGCTGCCTTGCCGTCACCAGGAAGTTTCATGAAAAGCAAAAGAGGCCATCAGCAACGGAAGAGGTCAAAACACGTCGCACTTCCCATAAGTAATTCGGCGATTGGTAGGGTGAGTGTACCGGGACATGCGTTACGTTGTGGGACCTGAGACATTCGTTACAAGCCCCTTGCGGTGTCGGGAGCCCTAAGCAATCTGCTGCTTTTGAAACTGTTGTGGAATATCGATCCCGTCGTCAAAGCGGTGCGAATTGGGAATCCCGAAGGGATTTCCAAGAGGAGTGGAAAGGGTGGGAAGCCGGTTCTCTGGCTTTCCACTTCTCATCATTTCCACCGCACAAGCCTGGCATTGTAAGGTCGGCCCAACGCGGGAATTATCGCCGCGAAGCCCGTTTATTGGGACTAATCCTGCTGTCTTTCCGAGACGTGTTGGGTTTTCTTTCTTCCGCGTAATCGAAGGTGCCGAAAAAGAAAACTTTTATTCTCGACCTGCATGCCTAAATGATAGCCATTCTCGACCCAAAAGATTGGCTTTCGACCGAAGCAGCCGCATTTGGATCGCTAGGAATGATCTCCCGGACGTAGCGGCTCATCGTGGCCAAAAGCTTTGTTGCTGGCTGGTCCGTCACTCGTCGAGGAAGAGCGTAGTTCAGAGGTTTTCATCAAGGAATGCGTTCAGCAGTTGCCGAAAGATGACTGCGGTTGGTTTCCAGTCCCCCTGCATCGCCCTGGCGCCGGCGTCCGCATAACCAAAATTCGGGCGGGGGCGCAAACGGATGAACGGCGGCAGTCCGTAGCGCATCGCGATACAGTTGGCCCACAGGCGGGCCGTGCGGCCGTTGCCGTTTGCAAATGGATGAATGCGCACCCACTCGGCGTGAACCCAGGCGCAAAGATCTACCACGGCTGCAAGTTGGTCGGCATCCGGTTCCTGCCCGGTGGGCAGCATAGCGTCGAGTTCGCGAATGAGCGCATGAAGCATTCGCTCAAATTCCGTCAGCTCGCCGGCAACTTCGGCCGCACCCACGCCGTAATGTGCGCCAACCCGTACCTGGATTGTTTCAAGGCCTGGCTCGCCGCGGAATGCGCCAACAAATCGCGCATCAGGAACAGCGAGGTTCTTCATGAGGAGAGAGTGCCAGCGCTTCGATGAGGCGGCGGTTGGGTATTCGCGCCGCTGCGTGGTGGTGAGAACAATCTCATCGAGAACCTTGCTGAGATTCTGGCGCAGCTGGGGGCTGTCCTGGTCCCAGCTAGCCACCTAAGATTTCTCGGATTTTGCTTTGAGCCGGCCCGATGGGTTCCACCTGACCATTCACCAGGTGTCCTTCGATCGGCTCGCCTTCAAGCGGATCGTCCACGCTCGCTTCGGCTTCGACAAAAGCTTTGCGGGCCTGGCGGAATTGTGGATCACGCACCCGGTAAGCTCGCAACCGCTCAAGACTGGCTTCGAGGCTGCGTTCTTTCGGCCTGCGGCGGAGCAGAAAGCTCCTGACCGCTTCGTTGAGCAGTTGATTGACGGGACGCTGTTCTATCCTGCTGAGGTTTTCGAGGGCAGCGCGTTCTTCCGCATCAATTCTCAGCGTGAATGCTACTCGGGGCATAATCCCACCCTATTCTTCATGCACAGATGATGTCAATACCGTATTTTGACATCACTTATTCCGATCCCGACTTCCTAGTTTCAGGGGTAGTTCGGCGAAAAAAAACGCCAGCTGTGAGGCGCCTAACCCTCTATTGAGAAACCAGAAATCGTCTACAACCACTGTAGGGACTTTTGTAGGGACTCTGGTTCAAAAAAGTGCCAAAATCCGGGTAATTCTGGCATTCTCAGGCGAGGATTAAATCATCGTAAGCTACTGAAAAAGGATGACATAGGACAATTATGAGCAAGGCTGAAGAGGGCGAATTCTAACTGTCTTTCCGAGACGTGTTGGGTTTTCTTGCTTCCACGTAATCGAAGGTGCCGAAAAAGAGAACTTTTATTTTCGACCTGCATCCCCAAATGATAACCATTTTCGACCCAAAAGATTGGCTTTCGACCGAAACCTGTTATATTGGTTTTCGACCAATAGGCCTAGAACGGATTGGTTATCGACCCAAAAGAAGGACTTTCGACCATGGCGACCCCAAATCACGCCATCAATAACGAGCGCCCCGGAACCTTCCAGGAAAAGACAGTGCCCACCGAGGCACGGCTGGTGGGCTCGGCCTGGCTGGTTCAGAGCTTCGGCGGGCGTGCGCCGGTCCGTCGCCCGAGCGTCGTCTCCGATCAGCACGTCAAGGCGAGCCGCCGGAAGGCGGGCGAGTGGACGATCTACGACAAGCGTTACTGGCCAGGCGACAGCTTCGGCGATCACCTCGGATTCACCCTGCGCCATGAAAATCTCGACCTGCTCGTCCTGAAACGCATATTCGACACTGTTCCCCAGGACACCGTTGCCGCCTTCGTTCGCAGCGCCCCGACCGGCGCCCCGAACCGCCGCGCCTGGTTCCTCTACGAATTCATGACCGGCCGCGCACTCGATATAGAGGACGCCCGCGAGGTCAGTTTCACCGACTTCCTGGATAGTCGCCTTTATTTCACGGGAGCGCCCGTGCCGTCACGTCGCCACAAGGTGCGCGACAACCTGCTCGGCAACCGTGACTTTTGCCCCGTCATTCGCAGGACGAAAGTGCTGACCGATTTCAGCGCACGCGCGCTCGGGGCGAAGGCGAACGACATCATTGGACACACCGGCGCGAACGTCGTCGCGCGCGCGGCGAGTTTCCTTTTGCTCGCGGACAGCCGCGCCAGCTTCGAGATCGAAGGGGAAAAGCCTCCACGCAACCGCCTTGAACGGTGGGGCCGGGCCGTATTGCAGGCGGGAAAGAACAAGCTGACGCTCGATGAAATCCTGCGTCTGCATACTGTGCTGATCGAGGACACGCGTTTCACGCGCGCGGGCCTCAGGCCTGACGGCGTTTTTCTCGGCGAGCGCGATCACGAAGGCGATCCGCTGCCGGAATTCATCGGCGCGCGTCCACAGGATTTTCCGGCCCTGATGGAAGGAATGATCGCGGCGAACGAGCGCATGCGTGGCGGAGAAATCGACTCCGTGCTCCAGGCGGCCGCGACCGCGTTCGGATTCGTCTACGTCCACCCGTTCCAGGACGGCAACGGGCGTCTGCACCGCTGCCTGATCCATCACGTCCTGGCGGAGCGGAAATTTACGCCGCCGGGGATGGTGTTCCCTGTCTCGCTGGTCATGCTCGACCGTATCGATATATATCGCGACACGCTGCGTGCGCATTCGGGCCCATTGATGGATTACATCGAATGGCGTCCGACGCCCGAGCGCAACGTCGAAGTGCAAAACGACACCGCCGACCTTTACCGCTATTTCGACTGTACGGAAGCGGCGGAATTTCTCTATGCCTGTGTCGCGCAGGCCGTCGACAAGGACCTGCCGCGGGAGATCGATTTCCTACGCCGCAACGACGAGGCGATGCGCCGCGTCATGAACACGGTCGAGATGCCGGACAGGATGGCGGAGAATCTGATCAGGTTCATCCGCCTGAACGAAGGCAAGCTGGGCCGTAAGCGGCGCGAGGGCGAATTCGAGAAACTCACCGACGATGAAGTGACCTCGATCGAGGCCATCGTGCGGGAGGCGTTCGATGGTTTCTCGGAAGCCTAGAGAGTCCGTCTGCGCAGTGTGCAGGGCTACACATCCGCATTGTGATGGACGGTGGACGGGCTACGACGCAAACCTCAGGGAAAGGGCCGGGGAGATGCCGGACAGGAACGATAAGCGGCTCGCTCATCTGGTGCGTTTCTATTCGGTCATCGCGACGCTCGAATCGAACATTGCTTTCAATCGCACTGTAGGGATTTTGTAGGGACTCTGGTCAAAAAGATGACGGTAATGGTCGTTCAATTCGAGCGATGATCCGCATCCGCTTCAATGATGGTGAGATATTGTTCAGTGAGGACAGCTTGCTCCGCTTCCGCATTGGAGACCACGGCATCCAGCATCTTTTGCAGTCAATTTTTACTGCGGTTGCAGTGTCACCGCAATTTGTATCGCCGAAATCGCTTCAGGCATGGGCAGCACTACTTGTTGCTTTGGCTTTCGTAACCACGGCATGCCTCACTTTGTTGGCATTTGTGCGTCGTTTATTGGACCGCTTGAACGCGCCGCTTGCCTGATGTCAACCCTATGGCTATGCTGCGCGATTCCGGGCACGCATCGTAGCAGCCTTCTTTGCCGCTTCACTCCGTCCCAATTTGCCTTTCGTCTGCACCGCTTTCATCGCCGCTTCGTGACGGTCTTCAGCACTCCGTTTGTGTGAGGAAGCACGCGTCTGCAGCGATAGCGCCGAGTGGGATGCGGCCGAGTGCGGCTCCTGCTGCAATACCCGCTCTCGGGCTTGGGAAGCGAGCGGGGAGGGCGAATGGACTGCTCCCGATTGACCGGCTTTATATTCGCGTTCGGCGCTTCTTCTCGTACTTTCTTTTGTCCTGCCCTTTTTGGGGGGCGGTAAAGGGACACCTACCCGGCGGGCCTTGCTCAAACCGATTGCAATGGCCTGTTGCGGAGATCGAGCGCCGTGTTTTCCCTCGCGAACGTGTTCAATCTCTTCGTGCACGAACTCTCCCGCCGCAGTTGACGGGGATTTGCCCTCCTCAAGGTCGCGCTCAGCGCGTCTGACGATCTCTTGTTCCGACATCAGGTGTTCCTCCTTGTATAAGAGATGCCCATTCTGAACAGCTCGATGTCAAGTCCAGGTCTCCTTTCGCAACCAATCCTGCATCGGAATCAATAGCACGCGTCGTACTCAATTGCACTGGTCGCACGTCGACCCCGCGGCAATCCAAATCAGGAGAATCTCGATGAAAGCCGTTATCTATCGCGGCGTCGGCGACGTCGCTCTCGAAACCGTTCCCGAGCCGAAGATTCAACAGCCTACCGACGCTATCATCCGCATCACCTCAAGCGCGATTTGTGGAACCGACCTGCACTTCATCCGCGGTACGTTTCCTGGCGTGAAGGAGGGCAGGATTCTCGGCCACGAAGCGGTCGGAATCGTGGAAGACATTGGTAAATCCGTTCGCAACTTTCGCAAGGGTGACCGAGTCGTCGTCCCTTCGACTGTGGGTTGTGGAAGCTGCGGCTATTGCCGTGCCGGCTACCACTCTCAATGTGATGTTGCTAATCCGAATGGTCCGAGCGCAGGCACCGTATTCTTCGGCGGTCCTGAGGCGGCGGGCGGGCTGGATGGCTTGCAGGCGGAATTCGCGAGAATTCCTTTTGCCGGCGCCACATTGGTGAAGCTGCCCGAAGAGATCACCGATGATCAGGCGGTTCTCATGTCGGATATTCTCCCAACCTCTTATATGGCTGCAGTGATGGCGGAGATCAAACCCTCCGACGCGGTTGCCATCTTTGGATGTGGCCCAGTCGGTCTCTTCGCGATCACATGCGCGCAACATTTAGGGGCTGGACGAGTCTTCGCCATCGACAATGTTGAATCACGCCTCGAGATGGCTCGCGATCACGGGGCGGAAATCATTCACTTCGATAAGGAAGACCCGATTGCGGTCCTCAAAGAATTAACCCAAGGCTCGGGCCCAGACCGGACGATTGATGCCGTCGGCGTTGACGCCGCGACCGCGACCAAGGGACCTGCAGCCAACCCGGAGGCCGCGGCGCAGTTCAAACGGGAGCTTGAAGAGATTGCATCTGAAGGAGTTCCCGAAGACAAGACTTTTCAACCCGGCGGCGCACCTTCCCAGTCGTTGAAGTGGGCCATTGAATCCGTCGCAAAGGCGGGGACTGTATCGGTCATCGGTGTCTATTCCTCACCGGTTCGGGGATTTCCCATCGAGAAGGTCCTCGAAAAGAATCTCACTCTCAAAGCCGGAAACTGCAATCACCGCCGTTATATGCCGGAGATGATCGAGCTCGTGCGGAGTGGAGTGATTCGCCCGGAACAATTTTTAACGCAGAAGGAACCTATGCAGTCTGCTATCGACGCGTATCGCTCGTTCGCTGAGCATGAGCGTGGATGGATCAAAGTGAAACTCGAGCCCGCGACGCGACGCCGTAAAGCGGCCTAACCCATTTCCCGAAGGAGATACCATGAAGTTCTTTTCCGCAAATCTCGACAGCCTCCGCAAGCTCTATATCAACCAACTCCAAATGCTCCTCTCAACCGAAGAGCAGATCACTGAAGCTCTTCCAAAAATGATTGAGAAAGCAACCGATACGCAATTGAAGCAGGCATTTCAATCTCATCTCCAGGAAACCGAGGTCCAGGTCACTCGCCTCGAACAGATCCTTCAGGAGGCGACCGGAGAAACCGAGTCGATCAAGTGCAAAGTGCTAGCAGCATTGGTTGAAGAAGCGGAAGGCATGATCAAGGATGCTTCCGACGAGTCTGTTCGCGACGCCGCTCTCATTGCGGCCGCTCAGCGAGTAGAGCACTATGAGATCGCCGCCTATGGTGCAATACGTCATTTTGCACAAATTCTCGGCGAGAATTCACAGGCCGAACTGCTTGACCAGACAATCAAAGAAGAAGGCCATGCCGATCATCTTCTTACTGAGATCGCGAACCGTGTCAATCCGTATGCGGAAAAGGCGGCATAGTATTACCAATTAAGGGAGCGGCCCCAATATCCCATGATGGGGCCGCTCCCCAGCAAGTCGGCAACAAAGGATCAACGCAAAGAGGATCCAGAGGATACATCCAAATCGCCAACCATCAGGGTGATGAAGTTTGCTCAGTGTGTGACTGGATATCGGACTAGTCATTGGCAACCCGACCTCTCTGCGAGTTCATCCAAAAAACGCATGGCGCTCAATCGAAAATCGGTTCAAAAGCCCTTTCGGAAACTCAAAAAGCTTTTGAAGAAGTTACCCGATTCTCCTACGCCCAAAGACGTTCACGATGTGCGTACTCACACTCGCCGAATCGAGGCGACGGTCGGCGCTTTTCAGCTCGACAACAAGAAGCCTAGTAAAAGTCTCCTCAAGACTCTGGAGCCAATTCGCCAAGCCGCCGGCGCGGTCCGCGATATGGACGTGCTGATCGACTTCGCCGCATCTCTCGACCCCGCCGGAGACGGAGCTTGCAGGCTTCAGCTTATCGAACATCTCGCGGCTTGCCGGATGAAAGCGGCGGCGAAGATGTGCAAGAGAGTCAGCGCCCATGAGAAGACCGCGCGCGGCTTGCTGAAGGCGTGCGGCAAATCGGCCAAGAGCGGCCTCGAGGTGGCAAATTCCAGCAACGCACAGAGGAAAGCCATTCAGAAGAGCCGGCAGAAATCGGCCGACTCGATGGCTACGTCGCTGCAGATCGAGCAGGAACTGCGCGATTGGCCGACGCTTACGGACAAGAACATTCATCCGTTCCGTCTCCAAGTGAAGGAGTTACGTTACGTGCTGCAGTTGGGCCAGAACAGCGATTCCAAATTCGTTGCCGAATTGGGCGATGTGAAAGACCAGATTGGTCTCTGGCACGATTGGAATGAGCTGGCAGCCATTTCATCGCAAATTCTCGATCATAGAGCAGGGTGCCCGATTGCCGCGCAGGTTCGCTCCCGGACCAGGGAAGAGTTGAAGAAGGCCCTCAAAAGCGCGAATGCTCTTCGCGCACAATATCTGCCGAGCGATTCAGCTCGTCGTCCCCGACGGACGGGCATCGTCACGGAGATTCACCCAGCATTACTCAAAGCCACATCGCGCCTTGCAAGTTGATGGTTTACGGCAATATGCCAATCCAGAAGAAATACGAAAACCAGCAGAAAGGAGGTACAGTCCGGTGCAGGTTCTCGTTGAGACGCCGCGTGGTTGCCGCAACAAGTACAAGCTCGATGCAGAAACCGGCCAGATGACGCTGTCCAAGGTCCTGCCCGAAGGCATGATCTTCCCTACGATTTCGGCTTGTTTCCCGGAACCGAAGGGGAGGACGGCGATCCAATCGACGTGCTGATTCTTCACGACGAGCCAACGTTTCCCGGATGCCAGATAGAGTGCCGCCTCATCGGTGTGCTACGAGCTCATCAGAAAGATGCAAATGGAAAAGAGAGCCGCAACGATCGCGTGATTGCCGTTGCGGAAGCGTCGGTCCTTTATGCGAGCGTAAAAGAACTTACTGAGGTCGAACCGAAAGTGGTGAAGCAGATTGAAGATTTCTTCGTGAACTATCAAAAGGTCCGCGATGTCGAGATCACGCTGATGGGCCGCGGAGGATCCAGCGAGGCGAAGGAGAAACTTCAAAAAGCATTCGTGAAATAGCCCGCAAAGAACGTTGTTCCTCAAAAGCGAAGCAGTACGAGATTAACTGTCCCTATGATCGCCAATCCGATCGTGATCCAAAGAACGTAGTCGCCAGGATGACCGGATTGCACGGCTCGCAGTGGACGGATTCCGGATTCGAGGAAAGCTCCCCATCGAAGACTGCGTCTGAGACTGGCGCGGAAGACAGAAGTACATGCCAGCAAGAAGCCCAGGCCGAAGGCAAGGGTGCCTCTGACCGACGCCGCCATCAAATCCCCGGACCATGCGGGAAGGTGGCCGGGCACCGGGATACCTGTATATACCAGATGCAGGACAGCGGACTGCCGTACGAACACCGCGCTGGCATCCCGAAGGAAGCTCAGCCATACAGGGTTTGCGAAAAGGAAAACAGGCATCGCAATGGCGATGGCTGCAGGAGCGAATTGATACCAGAAAATGCGCTGGTCTTCACTCGCTGTTTCGGGAAGCTCTCCGATTTCGGCAGCGTTGTCGGTAAGCGGTTCCGTGCCCCATCCGAGGAATGTATGCATGCCGATCCGCATAACGGCGGCTGAGGTCAGTACACCACCGAGAACGCACACCCATGAGACCCAGCTTCTTCCCATCTCCTCTGCCGCTTTAGAGATCCCGGCTTCACCAGTCATCAGAAGAAAAGGCGGCGCAGCCGCAAGTCCCATAGCACCCAAGAACCACAGCAATGCAGTCCACCTAAGGGCTTTCCCTTTCGCAAAGAGACTTCGCTCGCCAATCACTCGCAGGCGATGCAGGAGAATGCCAGATGTAAGAAAGAGACCTCCTTTTACAAAGGCGTGGGCCACGACATAAACCAACGAGGCGGCGAACGCCAGCGGCCCTCCAAGGGCGATCGCGATCAACATGATGCCTGCATGGCAGATCGTAGAAAACGCGAGCATCCGTTTCAAATGATGCTCCGCGTAGCACATCAAGCCACCGATCAAAACGGTCAGAGTTCCCAGAGAAAGAAAGATTCCTTGCAGTGCTGCCTCGTGACCGACGAAGGTCTGGCCGAAAACGATGAACCGCAAGCGCGCTATGGCGAACAGTCCGAGTTGAACCATTAGACCGGAGAACATGACACAGACCGGAGTGGGTGCGACGGCATGGGCATCGGGAAGCCAGAGATGGAAGGGCACGATTGCCGCCTTGACGAAGAAACCGCAACTTAGCAGCGTGAACGCGAAGAGCACCAATGGGTCGTGACGGACGCCGAGAGCAAGTCCAATTTGTGCCATGTTGAGAGCTCCGGTAACGGCGTACAAAAGCGCGATGCCGGTCAACACAAGGAACGCTGCAATGGTATTGGTCACGGCAAAATTGAATGATCCTTGAAGCGGCGCCGGCTCCTCAGTTTTCAAGCCGCAAAGCGCAAATGCAGCGGTGCTCATTAGTTCGAAGAATACAAACAGGTTGAAGATATCGACCGTGAGACTGAATCCGCACATGGCGGCTAAGAAGATCAACATAAGGGGCTGGAAATGGTTTGAACCGGCGTCAACCAGTCGCCAAGAGAAGACGAGACTCAACAAGGCCAACATCGCCGCGAGGGCGGCAAGACCGGCGCTGATCGGATCGGCGACGAAACTGATGCCCAGCACTGTGGAACCTCGTGGATACCAGTTTCCAAACCAATACACAATTGGTCCATGGATAGCCTTCGCGAGCAGGAGACATGAGACCGCCAGCGTGAGTCCGGCCACCAATATTCCCATACTGTCTGCTGCTGCTCGAGTCAGCCATTTCCGCAGGCACGCCATAAGAGCTGCGCCTATCAGAGGCACAGCTACGGGCAATGGTGTCAAGGAAGAGAGTGCGCTCAACATCAACCTCGGAAAGTTCTGAGTTCGTCGGGCGAAACGGTACCGGACTTCTCGTGAGCCTTGACGACCATGGCAAGCAGGAGCGCGACGACCACCGCTTCAACGACCACGTCGGTGAGCATAAGAGCCTGAACCACAGGATCGACAGTGAGTTTCCCGGGCGGTATATCTGCGAAGATAGGCGCTGCGCCACCGACGCGATATCCGATACCGAGCAAAAGAATGTAGGTGGAACTCTGCAGAATCGCGAGACAGATCACCGAATGCACGAGATGTTTACTGCTTACGAGACCATACAATCCGCAGAAGAACAGCCAAGCAGCTACGAAGAATGGCAGGAGATGAAGAACATTCGGCATGGTGTCATTCCTCCGGAATCTCTCCGGTGATGATCTCTTCGAGATAGGTATAGCCAACAAGAAGAAACGCAGCTGTGACTTCAAAACCGATGCACGCGCTGATGAGCGCGATCGTGCCCGAGGAGAAGACATCGCCCGTGTTTCCGAGCGGAAGAAAATTTGTCAGGAACGGGATACCCATAACCAATGGGGCTAGACCAATGAGCGCATAGGAACCTGCTCCCAGCGCCTCGACTACTTCGACCGCGGTTTGCGAGGTGATCCGTCTGAAGGAATTCGTGTTTTCGCAGACATAGAGAAGAAATGGAACCGACGCGAGAATCACACCGGCCTGAAAGCCGCCGCCCGGAGTCAGCTGTCCATGCAGACCGATATAGAACCCGAATATCACGGTAAGAAGTATTGCCGGCATGGCTGTTGCACGAACTGTGGTGCTGAGCCGCAGTTGATCTTTAACCTTACCCGTGTCGCGGGTCGCCACGCTCTCGTCACGACGCAGCAGCATCATGACACCCAGCACCGCGGTAAAGAGGATAAACTCCTCACCAAGCGTATCGATGGCCCGGTAGTCATAGTTGATTGCGTTCACCGCATCCGTGGCGTGTCGTTCGTACACTCCAACACGAGAGATGACATCGCCATAAGGGCCGCGATAGCCTCCCCAGGGCGGAAGGTCTATGACGGCATAGCAAAACAGGAAAAGAAATGCTCCACCGAAGACGAGAAAGACCCGGATGCGAGTGGTTTCACGCATCACGCTCTCCCTTGTCCTGTCGATTTGCTGTACGAAACTTCATCCGAGAGATCGCAAGCATCGCCATCAGGGGCAATGCCACTGCGCCCACCGTTATCTGCGATAGCGCTACATCAGGTGCTTGAAAAAAGAAGAAGACGAGTGCCATGAGCACACCATAGAAGCCGAGCGCAATGACCTGGCTGGTGACATCTCTGGTTCTGACGACGCCGAAACCGCTTATCGCGACTAAGACAAGGAGACCTGCGCCGACCCACATCATGCCTTCTTCTCCTCGTGAACGGTCTCCATCGAGTCGCCATCAAGCGGCTCCCAATGACCGAGCTCGCGTGCACGGAAAGCGCGCGCCGTCGCGTGAGTCACGACGGAATTGGTAGCCAGGAGAATGACTGCGATGAGCAGAACCTTCCAAAATGCTTGCCCCGGGCCTTCCGAGATCAGGACCGCGATAGTGAGCAAAACAGCGCCAGCCGTGGCCGGCAGCGAAAGATAATGGAGAGCCTGCACGGGTTCTTTCATCTTCCACATGCCGATCACACCCAGCCAGCAAAGGATCACTACGCCACTTAATAGGACCATTTGGAATACGCTCATAGATGTTTCCCTAGGAAGCGAGCGAAGACCAGTCCGCCTCCAAACGACATCAAAGCCAGCGCTAACGGCAGATCCATGAATGGCGTCCTTCCGAATCCAACCGTGAATAGCACCAAAGCAATTGTCACGATCAGGCTGGCCATTTCGAGGCCCACCAGTCTGCGTTCCGGAGTTCCACGCAGGCACATGTCTGCACAGGGGATTAAAGCGGCCGATACGCCTGCAGCAGCGATCAGCCACATATTCATGGCCGTGTTGCTCCTGGCTGGGCGCCAAGCGCCTTGGTCATCTTGGGCACACTGCTGCGTTCCAATTGATGGAACAGCATGCGGCTCTTGCGAAAATCGATTCCGATGACAATGAAGTTGGGAGCCGTTGTTGTGTAAAAGGTCGCGAGGACGCGCCGAGCGATCTGTCGAGGATCTGATTTGCTTGTCTTGAATCCACTTACGCGATAGAGCGAATCGGCTCGTTTGATGCCGACCAGTTCCTTCAGGAGAATTTCAACAATTTCATAAACCCCGCTCAGGATGTACCACGGAATACGCCATCCTTGAGCGATGTCACTAAGATGGAAGTCCAGATCGAGCGTTTCGATTCGCCATACCTGATAAAGGAAGGCGCCAGTGAACAGCAGGACGCCGGCGCCCACCAACATCTCATTACGGCGGGTCCCACCGACGAAGACGATCCAAAGCACGACGGCAAACAGCATGAAGAGCACGCAAAGACCGAATGATAATTTTCGGGCGGGTCCATGCGTTTCTTGTCTCACGGATTTCTCCTCTTGGTTTGTCTCTACGAAATCTCCAGACCGCCGGTTGCTCCGTAAACCTCGCCGGTGACGTAGCTGGACTCTTGTGACGCCAACAGCACATAGAGGGGAGCCATTTCGACAGGTTGTCCGGGTCGCTTCATTGGGGTCTCGGTACCAAATGCCGGGATCTTCTTATCTGGCTGGCCGCCGCTCGTCTGGAGTGGTGTCCATACGGGGCCCGGTGCCACGCAATTCACCCGAATGCCATCCTCTGCAACCTGTCGTGCAAGGGCACGCGTGAAGGCCAGGATCGCCGCCTTGGTTGGAGCGTAATCCAGCAAACTTGGGCTCGGGTGGGTCGCCTGAATAGACGCAGTCGTGATGATGGATGCACCCTTCGGCATCAAAGGCAGGGCTGCTTTGCAAAGCCAGAAGAGTGCAAACACGTTTACCTTGTATGTCTCTTCGAGTTGTCTCGTCGTGAGGTCGGTGATCTTTTCAACCGCATGTTGTTTTCCGGCCACGACCGCCAGGACATCGAGCCCACCAAGCTTTTTGTAGGCCTGTTGAATCAGTTTTTTGCAGAAAGCCTCATTGCTGAGGTCTCCGGGAATCGAATATGCTTTGCGTCCGGCAGCTTCAATCAACTCCACGACTTCCTTAGCGTCGCTTTCTTCGCTGGGAAGGTAGTTGATCACTACATCTGCACCTTCACGAGCAAAGGCAATCGCCGCGGCTCGTCCGATTCCAGAGTCCCCGCCCGTAACAAGCGCCTTGCGATTGGGTAGACGCCCGCTTCCGGGGTACGATTCTTCGCCGTGATCGGCCTTGGGCCGCATCTTGCGGTCCGAACCAGGGACATGCTGCGGCTGATGTTTGAATTTTGGCAAAGGATATTGCTTCGTCGGATCCTGCAAGGTGTATAGGTGGGCCACGTCTCAAACCTCGATCGAGTTGGATGCTTTGATTCGACAAGTCGTAGCTTTGCCGTACTTAAAGGGCATAACGGTCAGCAATCAGTTTTTAGGCCTCTTGTCCGCGCCTCTGCCAGGATTTCCTGCGTGGACAAGCTCGGGCGTGGAAACCGCCCTCAAAGTGATCTTTTGACGCTCCGTGTCGATTCGCCGTGACCGCGCGAATGGAGCCAATGTCACAGACTTTCCGCTTTCAAGAGCCGCCATAATCCCCTCAAGAACCCGAACATCAGCAAAGCCTTCTTCTCCGTTCGGCTCTGGGCTCTCGTCATTGAGAATGCAATCGGAGAAGTACTTCAGCTCTCCCCCAAAGTGATCGGTGTTCTTGAAGGAATGCTCTTCCTTCTTTTCACCGATTGTGATGGTTTGTTCTAACCCTTTGCCGAAGGTGTATGCGGGATCGAGTTCTAAGGTTCCCTCCGTGCCTACGGCAATGAAAGAGTTGGATGGATTGCCGAAATAGGAGAGGTTGAACTGGGCAAGCCTGTTCTCAGGGAAGCGCAGGGTCACTGCGACAGTGTCGTAGAAGTTCTGCGGAAAACCGGATTTTGGATGTTTCGTGCCGACTGCGGAAACGACTTCCGTCGGCTCATCTTCAAAGACGTACCGCGCCGCATTGACCGGATACGGTCCCATATCGAAGACCGGACCGGCCAGTTCTCCATTCTTGACCCGATGATTGTCCGGATCGACGAACTGCGAGAATGTCGATGCAAACAGATGGACGTCGCCGAGCAGGCCCGACCGAATTTTATCAATCGTGTCGAGCGTCGCCTGGCTCGAAATGAAGCCGGTACGCGACCATCAGTTTCGCGCTCGATGCTGCTTCGGCGTCCAGGATTTCCTTGCATTTGGCGGTCGAAACTTCGAGAGGCTTCTCGGTGAGCACATGTATCCCGGCCTTCAGCGCAGGAACGATAAATTCCGCATGACGCCAGTTCGGTGTTGCCAGATAGATGGCATCGAATGTCCCCGAGGTGAGGGCTTCCTGGAATTGTTCGTAACTGAAGACTGCTTCAACGCCGTACTTTTTCCCGAGTTCATTGGCCTTAACCGGATCTGAGGTAACGAGCGCAGTGATCTCGGAATTGCCCGTGTGATCGACCCCTGGCATCATGTCTTCCTGCGCGATGTCCCCAAGTCCAACGATTGCATACCGAATCTTGCGTTCCGATTCCATCCCAACCAATTCTTTGATTCCCATGAATGTCTCCTTATATTTCGGACCTGTGATAAAGCCTGATTCCCGTCTCGTCCGTTGCTCATAGGCGGATAAGAGCAATGCCGGATTCAGGATCGATCTCTTTCTGAAGGTGTTTTGGACTTTCGGTAATAACGATTTCGCAGGTCGGGCGAACAGTCGCGCTCAGCAGGTGACCGCCGTGAGCTGATCCATCCTGTCGTCCTATGACGAGATGTGCATGAACCTGCGGCTTTCCGTCTTTCAGCGCGATGTCTCCAATGAGCGAGAGTAGTTCGACCTGTTCCTCAAGCTTGACCGCGGTTTGATACTTCTTGGTCTCCCAGTTGAACCAGCCAAGTTCGACATCGCTCAGGGCGCCAATCGCCTTGAAACTGCTAGCCAGCCAGATGTTCCGTCTGAGCAACGGATTTGAGAGACGAGAGAATCTCGTCCCCGGTGTCGAGGATGACGACGATAGGTCTTTGGATTTTCGGCAACTTGCTTGGAACGCATCTCGCCCTCTGGGCCTTTGGATGCCAATGACGGGAGACGCGTTGAGGGTCCATTAGAAACTGTGCTGTCTTGATCATTTCTTCCGGTATCAAACCCCAATGACGCAAATGCGCGTCCAAGCGTTTGTCCAGTCAAGAAGGGACCAATCTGTCTCGGAGATAAATATGAGTGACGCATCGGACATACTCGTAGAACGCCTGATCGCCTGGGGCGTTGACACCATATTCGGTCTGCCGGGCGATGGCATCAATGGAGTCTTCGAGGCTCTCCGCAAGCAAAAGGAGCGGATTCGGTTCATTCATGTGAGGCATGAAGAGGCCGCCGCTTTTATGGCCTGCGCCTACGCGAAATTCACCGGCAGGCTAGGGGTGTGTATTGCCACTTCCGGTCCGGGAGGCATTCATCTTTTGAACGGCCTGTACGACGCGAAGATGGACCATGCGCCGGTCCTTGCGATTACAGGCCTGCAGCATAGCGATCTGGTGGGCACCTTTACCCAACAGGACGTTGCGCTGGATAAGCTCTTCATCGATGTCGCGGTCTATAACGAGCGAATCATGAGCGGCGCGCATATGGAGAGCGTGGCCGATCTGGCGATCCGCACGGCTTTGGCTTCCCGTGGCGTGGCCCACATCACGATTCCGGTGGACGTGCAGGTTCAGGAGATCAAGAAGGGCCGATCGGAGCGGAACCCCATCCATCACACCTCGGCGGTCCCAGCCTACTTCGATCAACTTCCAGCGCGGATCGAGCTGGAGCATGCCGCGGATATTCTCAATCGCGGAAAGAAGATCGCGATTCTGGCCGGTCAAGGTGCGTTGCACGCTACCCAGGAACTCGAAGAGCTGGCGGAAACGCTCGGGCGTCCGGTCATCAAAGCTCTGCTGGGTAAAGCTGCGGTGCCGGATGACAGCCCTTACACCACTGGCGGCATTGGCCTGCTCGGAACCGAACCTTCTCAGGATGCCATTGAAGGGTGCGACACGCTTCTGATGGTGGGAACATCTTTCCCGTATATCGAATTTCTGCCAGAGCCAGGATCGATCAAGTGTGTGCAGATCGATATCGA
Source organism: uncultured Acidobacteriaceae bacterium (assembly GCA_963746665.1). Lineage (GTDB taxonomy): Bacteria > Acidobacteriota > Terriglobia > Terriglobales > Acidobacteriaceae > PALSA-350. The sequence goes on from CAVVBW010000009.1 coordinate 84,101, forward strand.
TCCGCAACGCATCAGCCTTCGTCATCCGGCCGATGTCGGCCTGGTGGGAGATGCGAAAAACACGCTTCGCGCGCTGCTGCCACTACTCAAAAAGCATGACAAGGGCTTTCTTGAGAAAGCTCAGAAGGCCAAGGCGGAGTGGCAGAAGCTCATGGAAGAGCGCGGGACGCGGCCTGATAAGCCGATGAAGCCTCAGGTCGTTGGGCTGGGAACTCGGCAAGCGAATCCCGTCGAACGCCATCGTCACCTCCGATTCTGGAACGATCACCACATGGTGGGCGCGCTATGTACCCGCCTTGCGTGGGCAGAAGCACAGCTGCTCGGGAAATCTCGCCACTATGGCATGCGGCCTGCCCTATGCCATTGCCGCGGCTGTCGCATATCCTGACCGGCCGGTCTACTGCATCATTGGCGACGGTGGCCTGAGTATGCTGCTCGGCGAGTTGATTACTGTTGCCGCCTACAAGCTGAACATCAAGATCATCGTGATCAAGAACAATACCCTGGGACAGATCAAGTGGGAGCAGATGGTTTTTCTCGGAAATCCCGAATATGCCTGTGATCTGTATCCGGCGGACTTTGTGACGATCGCGCGCGGCGCTGGGATTGAGGCTATCCAAATCGAAGATCCGGCAAGTTGCGGAACTCAACTCGATAGTGTGGTCGGACGTCCAGGGCCCGTGCTGATCGAGGCCGTCGTCGATCAGTTCACGCCTCCCATGCCGGCAAAGATCAAGGCGGGCCAGGCTCTCAAATTGGCTGAGGCTCTCGTTCGCGGCGAGCCGAACCGTATGAAGATTGCGCTGACGAATGCGCACGATAAGGTTCGCGAACTGGTGTAATCACGCGATGAGGAGCCGCCGTAAATATGATAGCGTCGGACATTTCGGTAGCAAAGGTGAATGTTTCCGCTTATACGATACCGACCGATGCTCCCGAAGGCGATGGTACCTTGCGGTGGGACTCTACAACGCTCATCATTTGCGAGATTCACGCAGCGGGCGAGATCGGACTTGGGTACAGCTATGGCAATCAAGCCACCGCATCCGTAGCCGATTACCTCGCAGATAAGTGTCTTTTGCATCGGGCGGCGCTCGATATCCCAGGTCTTCACGCAGCCATGCTGCAACAGGTGCGAAATGATGGCAGCCGCGGGATCGCATCCATGGCAATCTCGGCGCTGGATGTCGCGCTCTGGGATCTCAAAGCCAAACTGCTAGGCTCCTCGCTCGTCGATCTCTTTGGTGCAGTTGATGCAAGCGTAGCTGCATACGGGAGCGGAGGATTTACAACCTACAGCAACCAACAATTAGCTGCGCAGCTATCCGGCTGGGTCGGCAGAGGGTCTGAAAAGCGTAAAGATGAAGATCGGCGCGGAGCCAAGTACAGATGTGGAGAGGGTTCGCTTGGCTCGTGAGGCGGTCGGACCGTCTACGAATCTCTTTGTGGATGCGAATGGCGCCTACAACGCGCGACAGGCAATCAACCTCGCGAAGGATTTTGAGGAGCTTAGCGTTACTTGGTTTGAAGAGCCCGTCAGTTCTGATGATCTCGGGGGCCTTCGACACGTACGCGCTGGCGCTCCAGATGCTATGGAAGTGGCAGCCGGCGAATATGGTTACGATTCCCTGTATTTCCGACGGATGGTTGAGGCGGAAGCGGTCGATGTCCTGCAGTTGGACGCGACTCGCTGCAAAGGCTTCACCGGATTCTTGGAAGGAGCGGCTGTCGCAGCAAGTTTCGGGTGCCCCATCTCCGCGCATTGTGCACCGTCGCTTCACATGCACGTCGGATGTGCAGTTCCAAAGTTTCGCCACGTTGAATATTTCCACGATCATGCCCGCATCGAATCGATGCTTTTCGACGGATTCATTCCGCCCAAGGATGGAGAGCTAAAGCCCGATCGGTCCCGGCCCGGCATGGGTCTGATCTTCAAGCGTGTCGATGCGGAGCGGTTCCTCACGTGGAGGAGCAAATGATTTACGACTTGAGCCAGCCGCTCTTCAACAACGTGCCCCAGTGGCCGAAGTTCCGTCCCACTACGATGACTATCCCGCATCTCACCGCCATCGAGTCGGCGAACGTCGAACGCCTGGAGTTGATGACGCACACCGGAACGCACGTCGATGCTCCCTTCCATTTCTTTTCAGACGCAGAAACAGTCGACGCCCTTCCTCTGAGCCATTTTCATGCCCCTTGCATAGCACTTGACCTGCGGCATAAACAAGCAGGCAGTGGAATCGTAGCGGCAGATTTGGAGCCGCACTCCAGCAAAATTCGGGCCGGCAGGATCGTATTGCTCAAAACCGGATGGGCAGAAAAGCGTGCCCTTACCAAGGAGTTCCTCACCTTGTGGCCCTATCTCAGCGGCGAGGGCGCCGAATATCTTGTTTCGCGAGATATTCACGGCGTGGGTATCGAGGGTCTCAGCATCGGCGGCTTTGACGATCCGGAGAAGGAGACGGCCGCCCACAAAATCCTGCTAGGGGCAAAGAAACTCATCATTGAAGATCTTCGCGTGCCGGAAGCAATGCTCGATGGACGCACGCGGCATTTTGCCGCATTTCCCGTGCTGATCCAGGGCGCCGGGGGCGCATGGACTCGGGCTGTTGCCTGGGATGAAGGGGAGATGGGATGACCTTCATCCTGACTGACGCACTAGAGCGGAGTGCAGATCGCAATCTGCCCGCGCCGGTATCTGCGACTGTGACTGCGGCGCTTGAACACCTACGAAACGGCTGTTTTCAGCGCAGCCTCTGTCTGATCGTTGCCACGACCAGCGTCGCCAGCGGCCTTGAAGTTGGTTATGAGCACTACAAAGGCAGCTACAGCAATCCGGTGATGTATACACCGGTAGTTTTGAGCGGAGCACTCGCCGGAGTCGGACTGTTAGGAGCCTTCAGCCGCGTGACCGCTCGCACCGTTCTTCGTTGGGTCAGCGTCGCGACGCTCGCCGATGGGATCATTGGATTCTTCTTTCACATCCGCGGAGTTGCACGAAAGCCTGGCGGGTGGAGACTCCCGGTCACGAACATTGTGATGGGACCGCCGATCTTCGCTCCACTGCTCTTTGGAACAAGTGCCTATCTGGGATTGATGGCCTCATATCTTCGCCGCGAAGAAGACTTGAATCGGATAGTAGGCCGGCTTGGAGGAATCGTCGAGTCAGGAAGCTCCGACTGGCGGACTAATCTCCGCCACGGAAGATTCCAGAAGCATCTTTCAGCGGTGACTGTCCTATGGGCATTCTTCAGTGGTTTTGAAGCTCTCTATTCCCATTACAAGTCCAACTTTCGCTATAAGGCTCAATGGACGCCCGTGCTTTTGACACCTTTGGTGATGGCCGCAGCCGCCGGCGCCGTGAAAAGCCGCCGCATTGCGAACACTGCGTTGCCGATCGTTTCTGCTTTGGCTCTGGCTGATGGTGCCGTCGGCTTTTATTACCATGCGCGCGGCATCGTTATGAGGCCAGGGGGCATGAAAAAGCCGCTTTACAACACCCTCTATGGCCCTCCTATCTTTGCTCCTCTTCTGTTCGCGGCGTGCGGATTTCTCGGCCTCATGGCCAGTCTTCTCCGAAGGGAGAAGAGATGACAAGAAAATCTTTTCCATGTCTAGCGGTAGGCGGCGAGCTCAAAGAACTCGAACAACCGGGTTACTACACCGGCTACAGCACGATGGCCCAGAAGAAGAATTGGGAGGAAGCAACGCGAAAGGCAGTGACCGAGCGCGTCGATAAGACTCCATCCATTCGTTTCTTCTCCCAACAGGAAGCCACACTGCTCGGCGCAGTGATCGATCGGGTGATGCCACAGGATGATCGCACGGAAGAACGAACGATTCCAATTCTTCCCGTTCTCGACGAACGTCTCTATAAGAATTCGCTCAACGGTTTTCGCTATGAGGATATGCCGCCGGATCAGGAGGCATACCGGCTTGCGGTCAAAGCGATCGACGAGATGGCGCGCGACCGTTTTGGACAATCGTTTCCGGCGCTAACCGTGCATCGGCAAGAGCTCATACTGAAATCGCTGCATGATGGAAAGCCTGAGCCCGATCACGCGATCTGGCAAGGAATGCCGGTACATCGCTTTTGGGCCATGCTCATGGAAGACTGCGTAACGGCTTATTATTCGCATCCCTGGGCATGGGATGAGATCGGCTTCGGTGGACCCGCTTATCCGCGAGGATACATGCGGCTGGAGAACGGCCTACCGGAGCCCTGGGAAAAGGACGAACAGCGATACGAGTGGAATGCGCCGGTCGATTCACTATCCCAGCTAGAGGAAAAGGGCACTCCCCCTGAACATGGGTCACTGCACGGCCACAGAGGAAGCCACTGATGTCGCATCGACTTGGCCCGATGCAAACCCTTCCTTCGCCTATGCGAAGATTTGCCGACAATGAAACTGTCGATTACTGCATCGTCGGTGTTGGAAGCGCAGGCGGAGTATTAGTGCAACGTCTTGCGCGAGCGGGATTTCGCGTAGTTGCGCTCGAGGCCGGTCCCTTTTGGGACACGGAGAAGGACTGGGTCAGCGACGAAAAAGGATCCCACGAGCTTTATTGGAATGATCTGCGCATCACAGGCGGAACCGACCCGCTCGCGCTCGGCGCGAACAACAGCGGCAAGGGAGTGGGAGGAGGTTCCGTTCACTGGGCCGCCTTCGCACCGCGCTTTCACCCTTCCGATTTTCGCGTGTACTCCGAAGATGGTGTCGGCGTCGATTGGCCCATGTCTTATTGGGACCTGAAGCCTTATTACGAGTTGCTCGAACGCGAGATTCCTGTTGCCGGCCCGGCATGGTTTCCCTGGGGTGATCCGCATGGTCACCCTTATGGTCCGCATCCGCTTGGTGGCGTAGGCAACGTGCTGGTGCGCGGTTGCACGAATCTCGGCATCCGATCCGTTGCCGGTGGTCCGGTCGCAATTCTTTCCGCTTCGCATGGCGACCGGCCCCATTGCATTTATCGGGGGTTTTGCCTCCAAGGATGCAAGGTCGGAGCCAAAGCCAGCACTCTCATTACACATGTGCCAGATGCCATCACGCACGGCGCCGAGATCCGCGCACATTCTATGGCTGCTCGCATCAGTCTCCGTGACGATGGCCGAGTTGATGGGGTGGTCTACTTCGATCATGACGGTAAAGAGCACTTTCAGCGAGCCCGTGCGGTCATCGTCTCAGGCTACGCGATTGAGACGCCGCGATTGCTGCTCAATTCCGCTTGTCCTGGTCATCGGCACGGTCTGGCAAATTCCAGCGGGACACTCGGCAAATATCTGATGGCTCAGGCTGGGAATGTCATAGCCGGCCGATTCGAAGAACTCATTCGTCTTTATAAAGCGCCACCGGCGCACGCTCTGAGCGAAGAGTTTTACGAGACCGATCCACGGCGCGGCTTCGCCCGCGGATTTGCCGTGCAGACAGTTGGACCGCTGCCGGTGGCGTTTGCAAAGCAGATGGTCGCGGCGATGGGAGCCTGGGGATGGGGTATACGCCAGGTCATGATGGACTACAACCACTGGGCCACCTTAGGTGTTCTGGGAGAGATTCTGCCTTGGGAAGACAATCGCGTCGAACTGGCAGAAGAAAAGGATCAGCATGGTCTGCCGGTCGCGAAGGTCATGTTCAATCTGCACGACAACGATAAGAAGCTGATCGAGTTTGGGAAAAACAAGGTAATGGAGATCATGTGGGCTGCGGGAGCGAAGCAGGTGGTCCAGGAATCGAGGTTCGCTCATCTGGTCGGTGGTGCGAGGATGGGAAGCGATCCATCCACGTCGGTCGTCGATAAGTTTGGTCGCACGCATGACATCCCGAACCTATTTGTCTGCGATGGCAGCATCCTGCCTACCCAGGGCTCAGCGAACCCCGGCCTTACCATACAGGCTCTTGCTGCGAGGACGGCGGATTACCTGATCAAGCAAGGGGACGCGATCTTTTATTCCAATCGCCGCGAGCTGAACGAGCCTGGGATTCGGTACGATCTAAGCCCGCCTTACACACGGTTCAAAGGGAATCCTCGTATCGCCTAACGCCTAAGGAATTTTCTGGTGCAAAGAGCCGCGCCCAGGAGTCCACATCCGAATACAAACCAGCCACGGTGTTTCGATACTTGTGCTTCGAGACTGAAGGGTCGTGATTTTTTATCGAAGGGCCCATGCGCACCCAGCGTAGTCGAGACGGGGTGCCACACATTGTTGGGTCGTTCCGGCGAATCTGGCTCATCTCGCTGCTGCGCTTTGTAGCCCGTTTTTCCGAGGTAGAGATCCAACAAGCCTGGAAAGAATTTCTGTCCCATGATGGCTTTTACAGTTGACCCTCCGACCCAATATTCGCGTCGCGGCGACGATGTCAGGGCCGCGTGCAGGATCACTCTTGCGCCGACCTCGGGTTCATAGATTGGAGGTACTGGCTGTGGCAAATTCGGAAGCCGGCTCTTTACCCAGGTAAACTGAGGCGTATTCATCGCGGGCATGTGAACCACGATGGCCTTTACTTTGCTCTTGTCGTGAATCAGCTCGCAACGTAGCGAATCGGTGAAGCCTACGATGGCGTGTTTACTGGCACAGTAAGCTGCTTGGAGAGGGATGCTTCGCACTGCCAGAGCCGAGCCGACCTGGATGATTCGGCCTCGATTGCGCGGAAGCATCCGCCTCAGTGCGGAAAGCGTGCCATGGACGTATCCAAGATAGTTCACTTCGGTGACGCGGCGGAATTCCGCAGCGTCCATCTCCTTGACGGGAGAGAATACCGACACCATCGCATTATTGATCCAAACGTCGATGGGACCTAGACGTTCTTCAAAAGACGCTGCAGCCGCCTCGACAGCCTTGTCATCGCTCACATCGGCTGCATATGTGGCCGCTGTGCCTCCGAGCCGTTCAACTTCCTCCACGGTCGCTTCGAGCGCCGGCAGGTCACGCGAGATCAAGCCAACGTTGGCACCCGTCTTGCCGAATTCATGAGCAATGGCCCGTCCGAGCCCCGCTGACGCTCCCGTAATGACCACAGTGAGATTGGGCATCCTACCGGTCTCCATGTAATACCTTCCGAGAGCTTAGATGCAGGCAGAGCTAGGCGAAATAGCATCTAACGCTTCGGAAGTGTTCTGGATGAGCGAGGATAGCGCGCGTGGCCCTTGGGATTGAAGATTATGCGCTGATTGGCGATTGCGAGACCGCAGCGCTTATTGGAAAGAACGGATCGATCGACTGGTTGTGCTGGCCGGACTTCTCCTCGCCAGCCTGTTTCGCCGCCCTTATTGGGACCAAGAAAAATGGCAGATGGCTACTCGCGCCAAAGAATATCTGCAAAAGAATCACGCGGCGGTATCGCGAGCATACGTTGATTCTAGAGACCCGTTTCGAGACAGCCTCGGGCATTCTCCTCGTTACAGATTTCATGCCGGTGAGGGAGACGCACTCCGATGTTGTGCGGATTGCGCGGTGTCTGGAAGGCAGCGTAAAGGTTCAGATGGAACTCTGTATTCGTTTTGACTATGGACGTACCATTCCGTGGACGGGCGCCCGAGAAGAAAATGCCTGGGCGGCTGCGGCCGGTTCCAGTATCGCGTACCTCCGCACACAAGAAAAGGTTGAAACGAAGGACGATATCGCGGTTGCCGAATTTACCCTGAATCACGGCCAGCATCGCTCTTTTGTTCTGACGCATGGTCAGTCGCAAGACCCTCCGCCCCGACGAATCAATGTACAAAAGGCGCTGTCGCAGACAGAAAAGTTCTGGCGAGAGTGGTGCGCCTCAAACAGCTACGAGGGAGCGTGGCAGGAAGCCGTGGAGCGATCGCTGATTACACTCAAAGCTCTCACCTATCGGCCTACCGGCGGCATGGTCGCTGCTCCCACGACATCTTTGCCTGAATACTTCGGCCGAGACCGGAACTGGGACTACCGCTACTGCTGGCTGCGGGATGCTGCTTTCGCGCTTGAATCTCTACTCTCAGTTGGTTATCGCGACGAGGCTCGGGCCTGGCAGGACTGGCTTCTTCAGGCCGTTGGCAGCAATGCGCGAGAACTGCAGATCATGTATGGCATGCGAGGCGAACGACATCTCCCCGAATGCGAGCTTCCGTGGTTGCAAGGATATCGAAACTCGCAGCCGGTACGGATGGGCAATGCAGCCTCGGAACAGATGCAGTTGGACGTTTACGGTGAAGTGGCCGATGCCATCGTGAGCATGAAGCGGGCAGGCCTGCACCTGGACGAACGCCTTCTCCTTCTGCAAAGCGGACTCACGGATTGCGTCGCATCCCTCTGTCACCTTCCGGCATCCGGGTTGTGGGAGCAGCGGGATCGGCAGGAGCACTATACCTACTCCAAAGCAATGGCATGGTTAGCCCTTCACCATGGGGTCGAGAGCACGAAAAGAAGAAAAGCTCTGGAATGGAAAGCGATACGCGATCGTTTGCATCGCCAGATATGCAGGAGAGGATTCAACCGGGAGCTGGGTAGCTTTGTGCAGTCTTTCGAATCTACCGTTCTGGACGCTTCGGTGTTGCTTCTACCGATCTTTGGATTTCTTCCGTTCAGTGATGAGCGCGTGAGAAGCACGATGGAAGTGATTCAGAAACGACTCGGCAAAGACGGATTTATTTATCGTCTTTCGCCGAATTCCCGAAAGGATCGCGAATCGGCCTTCATCGCATGTTCTTTCTGGATGGTTCAGAACCTTGCGGGAGCGAAACGATGGAATGACGCGGAGAAACTCTTTGAAAGGCTGATCAGTCTGCGGAATGAGGTGGGATTGCTTTCGGAGGAATATGACCCGGATCACAGTCGATTCATGGGAAACTTCCCGCAGGCCCTATCCCACATAGCACTTGTCAACGCCGCCAGGACGCTTGCTACTCACTAGAGTTTTGCAGGTGTGCGCGGTGGTTTCGCTATTCCTTCATCGGCTTTCCTGTACCGCTCCATTCGCATGATAGGACGCCAGGAAGTTGACGCAGTCGCTCTATGACGTCAGGCATGTCAGCGGGATCTTCTCTTTGCCACCTTATTTCGAATTGGAATTTGTTCCGATGTTCCGTAGCCCCATAACGTGCGGACGCAGACTTAATGTGGATCTGTTCAGAACGCAGAAGGCGGGACAATGATTGCGCAGAAACATTCTTCTCATCGCTGACAACCGTTAATGCACCTCTCTGGTGGGTCTCGAGATGTCGCTCCCCAAAACGAAATGCCCATAACACCAAGAAGCCGATGAGGTCGCCGTGCTTCCCAGGACTACCTGTCCGCCGCCCAGACAGAGTCCAACAACGGTTGCAAACCACATGGTTGCTGCGGTGGTGATACCAAGAACCATCTCGCCCTTCCGGACGATGGCTCCTGCCCCAATAAAGCCAACGCCGGTCAAAATGCCGAGCGGCAGGCGCATCAGATCCATCACGGCATAGGAATCAGGCGGTTTCCCGTTGGTCTGAATCAGCAGATTCATCTGGATCATGGAGATCGATGCGGCCAATGTCACAAGAAGCGTGGTTCGCAGTCCGGCGGGATGACCACTCTTGCTACGTTCCGCTCCCAATATCGTTCCCGCAATAATCGTTAGAAGGAGCCGGAGGGCAATCGCAGGCCAATGAATCTCTGTCGTCATGACAAAGTATTGTATGACAGAGCAGCAAGGGAGTGCTTCCGGCCCGCTAAGCAAGACTTGCAGGCGGCTCTGCCTGTGCGTCGGGCATCCGCTTAATATGTGTGGATAAGGGTTTCAATTTTAGATCGTGGGTATCTGTGGGCTACCCCATTTCCAGCCTTTTGCAAGAGTGAACCAGTACATTGCCTCATTTGGGCATGGGTGCGGTTCAAGAACGAAAGATTTGCATGTCGGTTGATCTGAAGTATCGGAAGGCGATACCCGACATGCAAGCGGGTGAGGAAGTCCCACAAGCGTGGTTCGGTTGAGCACGTTTGTGATGCACCTATGCCATCCTGACGATGCCAATTTTGACCTGGAAAGTGTTGTCCCTCGACGGTTTACCGGCATCCAAAGAAACCGGGGAACGAGCCTTTGCGGGCTAGAATGAGTGGTTGCGCGAGAGATGATGAATCGAAAATCCTCCAAATCGAGTGCCCTTGCCAAAAAGAGTTCTCCTGATAAGGACGCTGCTGTGCATAGCGGAACTTTCCCAGTTGTGGCCATCGGGGCTTCGGCGGGCGGGTTGGAGGCATACAAGGAATTTTTTCACGCGCTGCCGTCCGGCACCGGAATGGCGTTTGTGCTGGTACAGCACCTTGACCCAAGCCACCACAGCATGTTGACGGAGATCATTGCGAAAGCCACCGCGATGCCGGTAGAGGAGGTCAAGTCGGGAGTAAGGATTAAGCCGGATTGCGTGTATGTGATTCCCCCGAACGCTTTCATCTCGATTTCCGAAGGCACGTTTACGCTGACACCGCGGAGCAAAGGACCTGGCCCGCACTCTGGCAGTCAATTTCTTCATGCGCTCGCTGGCCGAAAGCCACGGCATCCGTGCGATCGGTATCGTTTTTTCCGGCACTGGGGCGGACGGCACGCTGGGCCTTGAAAACATCAAGGCGGAAGGCGGCATCACCTTCGCCCAGGAGCCTTCCACGGCCCGGTACGACGGCATGCCGCGCAGTGCCATCGACAACGGTTGCGTGGATTTCGTTTTGCCGCCCAAGGGCATTGCAAAAGAGATCGAGCGGATTCGGCGCCATCCTTATCTCCTCGCAAACGAAGAAACGAAGGCCGAGCAGGGCAAAGATCTGGAAGATTCAGCGGCTCCCCAGGCCGGTCCTGAAAAAGATTTAGCTGCCGTCCTCGACCAACTGCGCAAATCGAGCGGCGTCGATTTCAGCCAGTACAAGCCCAATACCATTCATCGTCGCACCTTGCGGCGCATGGTGATCCTGAAGCTGGACTCACTGAACAAGTATGCGCAGTACCTGAAGGTGCATCCCGAAGAGGCCAAGAAGCTCTTTGACGACGTACTGATTCCCGTGACGAGCTTCTTCCGCGATTTTGAGGCCTTTGAAGCGCTGAAGACGCAGGTTTACCCGGCCATCGTGAAGGACAAGAGCAAGAAAAACGCCATACGAATGTGGGCGCCGGGCTGTTCGACGGGGGAGGAGACCTATTCGCTGGCCATGACGCTGCTGGAGTTTCTCGGCGACAAGGCACCCAGCTTCCAGGTGCAGATCTTTGGGACCGATCTGAACGAAAAAGGGATTGAAAAGGCGCGTGCCGGCATTTACCGGGAGAGCATCGCAGAGGAAATATCGCCCGAGCGCATGTCACGCTTCTTTCTCAAGGTGGAAGGAGGATATCGGGTCAACAAAGCGGTCCGCGACATGTGCATCTTCGCGCGGCAAAACCTCGCAAGCGATCCGCCCTTCTCACAGATGGACGTGGTGGCCTGCCGCAATCTGCTCATCTATATCCAGCCGGTGTTGCAAAAGAAGATCATCCCCATTCTGCACTATGCGTTGAAACCTTCCGGGTTTCTTGTTCTGGGCAGCTCAGAAAGCCTCTCCGCCTTTCCCGATCTGTTCTCCATCGTGGATAAGAAGCACAAAATCTACAGCAAGAAACCGGCGGCATCCAGGCTGCCGTATGACTTTGGTCTGTCCGTACTTACCGGCCGGAAGCGGCATCATCGAATCGTCCCGCAGGGCAGAAAAGCTCCAGAGTTCCCGAGAGCACGAGATCGACGTCCAGGCCGAGGCCGATCGTATCGTACTGAAAAATCATTCGCCCGCCGGCGTGGTCGTGAACCGCGCGATGGAAGTGGTCCACTTCCGGGGACGAACGGCCCCCTACCTGGAACCCGCGCCCGGCAAACCGAGCCTGAATGTATTGAAGCTGGCGCGCAATGGACTTGCGATCGAACTGCGAACGCTGATCGGCACAGCGATAAAAAAAGATGCTCCCATTCAGAGAGAGGGCGTCTCCTTCAACGGCAATGGGCATCCTCGATCCTCAACCTATCGGTCACACCGCTGGGAGATAAGGGCTCCAACGGCAGAAACTTTTTCCTGGTTCTGTTCGACGACGTTACCCCGCCTGTGTCCGCCACGGCCAGGAGCACTCCGCATCGCAAAACGAAAGAAGTTCACGAGAACAAGCCGGAATTGAAACGGCTACGGCAGGAACTTGCCAACGCGCAGGAAGCGCTGCGTTCCGCCATTGAATCGGAGGATGCGCTGAAAGAGGAATTCCAGTCGGCGAACGAGGAAATTCTCTCGGCCAACGAGGAGTTGCAAAGCACGAACGAGGAGCTGGAAACTTCAAAGGAAGAGCTGCAATCGACCAATGAAGAACTGAACACGCTCAATGACGAACTCCGCAATCGCAACTTCGAACTGGGTCAGGCGAACAACGATCTGGCCAACCTGCTCGATGCGATCCGAATTCCCATCCTTCTCGTCGGCGCCGATCTGCGCATCAGGCGGCTTACCTCCCTGGCGACGGAGATTTTCCACGTGCTGCCGTCCGATGTGGGACGGCCCATCACGGACATCCGGGACAATCTTCAGGTGCCCGATCTGGCAAAGCTGATTCGGCATACGATCACCAATCTAAGTCCAATCCAGCGCGAAGTGCAGGACGTAGAGGGCCATTGGCGTTCCCTTGAAATCCGGCCATACCGCACGGCGGACAATCGAATCGAAGGCGCGGTCGTGGCGCTGCCGGACATCGATCGCCTGAAACACACTGAAGACTATCTAAAACAGATCATCGACAATATGCCCGTCTCTCTTCTGGTGCTCGATGGGGAATTGAAGGTGCTTTTGGCAAATTCAACCTTTTGCTCGGAGTTCCACGTGTCACAAACCGACACTGTGGGCCGGCATTTCTACCAGTTGGGAAATGAGCAATGGAATATTCCACAGCTTAGACAATTGCTGGAAAAGGTGTTGCCGGAGAAGACGGCGGTGAAGGACTTTTCCGTGACGCACGACTTTCCAGAGATCGGCCAGAGAACGATGCTGGTCAGCGGGAAGCGGGTTGATGACGTCCGTGGGGCCATTCCCCCAGTCATCTTCCTCGCCATCGAAGACGTAACGGAACGCGAACTCGCGGCGACTACCTCGGCGAGGCTGGCTGCTGTGGTTGAATCCTCGGACGACGCCATCATCACGAAAGATCTCAACGGAATAATCCAAACCTGGAATCCTGGAGCAGAGCGGATCTTCGGCTATACGCAGCAAGAAGCCATTGGCAAGCCCATCACAATGCTTTTCCCAGCCGACCGGCTCTCTGAAGAGGAGCGCATTCTGGAGCATATCCGTCGCGGCGAGCACATCGAGCATTACGAATCTGTCCGCCGCCGCAAGGACGGGAGCTTGCTGAACGTTTCGCTGACGATTTCACCTCTTGTCGATGCCACCGGTCAGATTGTCGGTGCATCGAAAATCGCACGGAACATCACCGAACGGAAGCAGACGGAAGCGGCCCTGATTAAGTCCGAAAAGCTGGCCGCCGCAGGACGGTTGGCCGCTGTGCTGGCGCATGAGATCAATAATCCATTGCAAGCCGTGACAAACCTGGTGGCTTTATTGGGACAATCTCCGAACATGGATTCGCGAGACCAGGAATTCGTAAGGACAGCGGCCGATGAACTAAGCCGCGTAAATCGCCTGACGCAGCAGTCTTTACGTTTCTACCGGGAGTCGAGTCTCCCCCACAGCTGGTGAACGTGAAAGAGGAGATCGAAAGCGTCCTGGATTTGTACGCGAAAGCGGATTGCGGCGAAAAACATCACGGTGACAAAGCAATATCAGGCCGATGGGGCATCGATCATCAGCTATCCCGGCGAGATTCGACAGATATTCTCCACTCTGCTGATCAATGCAATGGACGCTGTGCCGGTCGGTGGGCGCTTCGCACTACGCATTAGCCAGTCCGCTGACTGGAGGAAGACCCCGACAGTCGACGGGCTTCGCGTCACTCTCGCCGACAGCGGCTGCGGAATTCCGCCCCATAACGCTAGTCGCATCTTCGAACCGTTCTTTACCACCAAGGGAGAAAACGGGACTGGGCTTGGTCTGTGGGTCGCTCGCGGAATTGCAGATCGGCTTGGCGGTTCCATCCGAATGCGCAGCAGGGTGCATCCTGACAACGGCGGCACTTGTTTTTCAGTTTTCCTTCCGAACCGCCCGCCAACTGCAGTTTCGTGAGCAAGCATAGAGCAGCTCATCATATTCAGCCTTGACTAAGCTGGGCCGGAACCGACTGTCCGCGAAAGATATTTGTGCGGATAAATCGCGCTTGGCGATAGTCATGTCACCGAGAACGCAAAGCGATTCGTGCTTCGAGTTAAGCGCGAGCCGTCAACTGGCTCCCTATCGTCAGAGTTCACCAATAGCTGCCAGCCGTTTCTCGACTAAAGGTACTCGTTCGTCCTGCAGCACGAATCCCGGAACCACATCACGAAACTTGGATTCTCCAAGAAGCTTCCTTGCCGCATCGGCGAGGTATTCTCGAAGCTCTAGTGGTGATTCAGCGATCTCCTGAATCACATTGTCTCGTCCTTCAATCACTGCCACGAAATCTTCGAGATCGTGGCTGGCCTGATAGTCCATGTTGCCACGCCCTCGAAACGCCTCCATCTTCGTTCCTAGGAAGAATGGTGCGGTAATGTGGAAATCACGCCATATACACTCAAAATCGCGCCACATATATGGCGCGATTTACCTGTAATTGGCGCGATCTGACGCTATATCCGCAATCGCGCAATTAAAGCGGTGGCGTATGGCGGCGATATGCTTCCGGAGTTTCGATGGAAAATGTTGTTTGCCCGGCGAGTGCCAGCAAATCTTGATCGCCACTAACCAGTAGATCAGCCTTACCGCTTTGGGCCAGGTCGAGAAATGGCTGATCGTTTGCATCGCGGCATACAGATATGCATTTCTCTGTTAACTCCACCACTTCGCAATAAGGAAGATATTCGGCCAACAGCTCCTGCCGATCGTCCGATGTGAGCCGGAATTTTGGATATCCAAGGACCCGAGTCAGTTCCGAAGCTGTGGTGCGAGAGATCAGAGGTATACAGCCACCTTCCCGCCAATGCTGCCGCAACCACGCCAGATGACCATTCTCGAATAAAAGAGCCGATACGACGGTCGTCGTATCGAAGACAACACGCCGGATCACTTGGTTTCACGCGCCCAGGAAACCGCGTCCGTAACATCCTGATCTGCGATTCCGAGCTGCGCGAGCCGGGTGCGTACTTCATCGGCGCGGCTCCTTTGCAGTGGGCGCAGAACGATGCATTGCCCATCCGTACTTACATCGAAGTATTCAACCCCGGCGAAACGAGTGACCACTGTCTTGGGAAGGGTGATCTGATTCTTGACGGTCTTTTTAGCCAGCATGATTCCCTCATTCAAGGAAACAAGGAAATCTTACCATGGCATCGCTCACCACGGCAAACCACGGGGAACGGAGTTCGCGGGTTCAACTGGCCCTCATTGCTTCGAAGCCAGCATGCTGTAACTAGTTCGATAACGTGTGGATCGGGGCCAAATCACTGTAGGGACTTTTGTAGGGACTACCCTTAAAAAAAGTGCCAAAATCCGGGTAATTCTGGCATTTTCAGTTGAGGCTGAAATCCTCATAAGCTGCTGAAAATGGGTGACATAGAGCAATTCTGAGCAATTGCGTAAAAAGCGGATTTCTAGCTGTTAACCGAAGGGTTGTAGGTTCGAGTCCTACCTGAGGAGCCAATTCTTCCAAGCACTTACAACCACCCTTCCTTCAGTGCTTTGTCCAAATTGGTCCAATTGAGTTTCAACCTCGAGGGTTCTCCTCTTTGGAGCCGCTCCGTTGATCGCCGAATCGGCCTGGCGCTGTGTCTGCGAGGATACGTCTTACTGGACAAAGCGTCATTCCCAGGATCATAATTGCTCGTTTCAATACCCCTTCATCCAGCGGGAAGAGATGAGCTCCAGGGCCATTCATCGAGGTGCCATGGTGTCCTCAAATTGTGGAAACAGTCTCCTGGCTCGCTCGACTCTCGGCATGAAGCAACCCATGGGGTCAGCGGGTTTCGGCGAGTCGCTTTATCAGTTTGTCGCGCTTTCTGCTATTTTTCTGGTAACGGCGCAAAGTTGGGCGCAATCCGCAGGCGGCCAGCCTTATGGACAGCCTTCCACCGCCAAAGGCGACTGGCCGATTTATTTTGCCGATCCCACCGGTTCGCGCTATTCGCCCCAGGACCAGATCAACGCTTCCAACTTCGGCAAGCTGGAGGTGGCTTGGCGTTTCAAGACCGATTCCCTGGGCGCCCGGCCGGAATATAAGCTGGAAGGCACCCCGCTGGAGATCAACGGCACCATCTATACCACCGCGGGTTCGCGCCGCGACGTGGTGGCGCTGGATGCCAAGACCGGCGAGCTGAAATGGGTCTATAGCCTCAACGAAGGCGAGCGCGCAGCGATCTCGCCCCGCCAGCTTTCGGGCCGCGGTGTCTCCTACTGGACCGATGGCAAGGGCGATGACCGTATCATCTTTATTAGCATGGGTTTCGGGCTGATCGAACTCAATGCCCATACCGGCCAGCCAATCGAGTCCTTCGGCGACCATGGCAAGGTTGACATGAGGACCGGTTTTTATACCGGCGTGCCCGGTCAGCCCGGCGTCTACAAGCAGATTGATTACACGACGGGCGAAATCGGCCTGCATTCCACGCCCACGGTGGTGGACGATATCATTCTTGTCGGCTCCTCCATGCGAGAAGGCACCCAACCGCTGACGATGAACAACACCAAGGGTCTCAGCCGCGCCTTTGACGTCAAGACCGGCAAGGTGCTCTGGACCTTCCACAACATCCCGCAAAAGGGTGAGTTCGGCTATGACAGCTGGGAAAACAACTCCGCCGACGATAACGGCAACACCGGCACCTGGACCGGCATCACCGTGGATAAGGAATTGGGCAATGTCTATCTGCCGATCGAAGATCCCACCAACGACGACTATGGCGGCGCCCGTCCGGGCAACGATCTGTTCGGTGACAGCCTGGTCTGCGTGGATCTGCATACCGGCAAGATGAAATGGTATTTCCAGCTGGTGCATCACCCGATCTGGAATTATGACATATCGTCGCCGCCGCTCCTGGTGGATGTCACGGTAGACGGCAAGCCGATCAAGGCGGTGGCGGTGCCGACCAAACAGGCCTGGCTTTATGTCTTTGACCGGGTCACGGGCAAACCAATCTGGCCGATGCCAGAACAGTCCGTGCCGCAAAGCGATGTGCCGGGCGAGAAGACCTCCAAGACCCAGCCTTTCCCCACGAGGCCAGCGCCCTATGCCCGCCAGTTTGTCAATTCCTATGACGACCTGATCGACTTCACGCCGGAACTGCATCAGCGGGCAATTGACCTGATCAAGAAGTATTACAAGCTCGGCCCCATGTTCACGCCGGCGGTGGAGAGCAAAACCCCCTTCCCGCTTGCCCTGTATGGAGGGACTGGTGGGACCGGCGGCACCAACTGGCCGGGCGGCGGATTCGATCCCGAAACCCAGACCGTCTTCGTGCCGGGCAATGATGCCGCCCAAACTTTCAAGTCCCTGGTGCCTCCGCCGGAAGGGTTGTCGGACGAGCCTTATCTAGAGGGCATGGCCGGCCAGGCGTTCACGGTCGGGAACGGCCCCGGCTTTGGCGTGGCCTCTGATGCCCCCAAGGTCAGCATCGAAGCCCAAAAATTGGCCGCTGTCCTGGCCGCGCATCCGGAGCATCCCGTGGGGCCGCGGCCGCCTAGGAACATTGACGGCCTGCCGCTTGTCAAACCGCCCTATGGCACGCTGACCGCCATTAATCTCAACACCGGCGATTTCCGCTGGCACGTGCCGGCAGGGGATACCCCGGACGATATCAGGAACAATCCGGGCCTCAAGGGGATCAACATTCCCAAGACCGGTCAGATTGGCAATGTCGGTTTGGTGGTCACCAAAACCCTCGTCATCATGGGCGATCCTCAGGTCACGACCACGGCCGATCATCCCCGCGGGGCGATGTTGCGGGCTTACGACAAGAAAACCGGGGCGGAGGTGGGCCAAGTATGGATGCCCGCGCCGCAGAGCGGTTCGCCCATGACCTACAGCTATGACGGCAAGCAGTACATTATCGTTGCGGTTTCGGGCGGCAATTACTCGGGTGAGTACATCGCCTATAGCCTGCCTTCGGGCAACTGATCAAGAAAAGCAGGCCGCCTTTATAGGGTGGCCTGTTTCCATTTATTGCCCTCTCCTAGAGAGTGATACCTGTCAGTCGCGAGGGTCCACCCTGGTATCAGTCAGTTTCCGCGCCGTTTCAACCCCAAAGACAGGCAGCGCAGGGTCGTTCAACAGACCAATCTGCTTGAGAACTGATGCTTGATCCCAATAGATATGCTCATGCGCCAACTTGCCGTCACGAAAATGAACAATTGCTACCAGAGGAATCTCTACCCGGCAATGCGTGGGTGGAATTCCAGGCAACATCCAAGGCATCTCCTGCGTATGCGTGAAAGAAAAAACCATCTCGTCAACTAATTGGTCTTTCCCCACTGTGCGTGAGATAGGAGTCAGCGTGGTATCCGGTGGCATGCAGGGAATAAAATCCCGTCCATAGAAGGTGCGTAGAGCAATCTTTCCCGAGCCACCCGTCATCACCGGAATGTGGTTGACGTAGGCATCCTCAACCATCGTTGCGAGTGTGCTTTCGACATCGCGCGTCGTGAACTCATCCCGCGTGTGTTCTTCCCATAATGTGATCAAGTCTGGTTCTTGCATGGCACCAATTCTACTCATGTCGTTCCCGCGATTGACCTCGCCTTCAGTAGCAACAAGCTGGGCAGCAAGTTGCGCGCCATCGACGCCATGGCGCTCCGCCTGAAACGGCTCAACAGGAGGCCACGCCAAAGAGAAGAACTTTCCCGAGGAATTGCGCGGCAGAAAGTCGACGGCGGGTTTGCAGAACGGGTCTGTTTTCGGTATAAAGGCGGCGGCGTGGATATCAAGGCTCCTTTCGACTTCCCTTTGTTCGTTACGAAGAAGTTTATCCACACGCGTTTGGAAGCCGGCGATGAAGATACTGGTGAGAGCCGTGGGAGGGATCGTTGCGTGTATGATCTTGGCGCTGGTGGTCCTCAGTATCACCGGCCTCGATCCAAATCAACGCAGGCCTGGGCTGTGGCTAAAAGGGAACGTGCAGAGCTTCCCAGCCGACTGGACGTTCGCGGATAAGTATCGAACGATTATGATCGAGACCCACCCCTGGTACCTCATCCCTCACTCGGTAAACATCTCTTTTATGACTTCTCAAGGCAACCTCTATTTGCATGTGGATTATGGTCCGCCGATTTATGCCCCTGGGAGCTTTCCCAGCGGCAAAAGCTGGACCGCCGCCGTGGCTCGGAACCCAAACGTGCGGTTAAAACTGGGCGATCAAGTGTTCGATGGCAAGGCGTTTCTCATCTCCGACAAGGCCGAGTCCGACGCAGTGTTTGAGGTCTATCGGAAAAAACGCCCCGACGACCCCTATAACGATTATCGTCGCCGCGCCAATGTGTATTTTCTTCGCGTGGTGCCTGCCGGATGAGCGGGAGTTGTCCTAAAGTAAACTCGCACGGCGCATCGGACAGCTATTCGGATCTCCTTCGCCAACGAGCCATCGGTCCCTCTCTGCCGCATGGAACTTTCTTTCCATCGGCTGCCGTTTCCGGTGATACAACTGGTTTCGGAAATCCATTGTGAACAATCGCTCCGGTTACCTGAATCGATAGGTGTGCCTATGAAAATCGTTTGCCTGCCGCGATTGCGGTCACGATGGGGTCTTGTTTTGGCAGCCATTCTGGCTTCTCCAGCGCTTGCGCAGCAGCCGGGCGCCGTCCCGGGCTGGGTAGCAGCGCATCAGCGCCAGATTGTCGAGGAGTATCTCCAGCTGGTTGCCATTCCCGATGTGCATGGCGACGTGCCGCACCTCGAGCAGAACGCAGCCTTTCTGCAGGCGATGCTCAACCGCCACGGATTCACAGCGCAGATATGGAATACCTCCGGCGCGCCAGTCGTCTTTGGCGAACATCGCACTCCGGGCGCGAAGAAGACGCTGCTCTTCTACATCCATTTCGATGGCCAGCCTGTCTCTCCAAAGGAATGGGCGCAGCCGGATCCCTTCATCCCCGTGCTGCGCAACGATTCGATCGAGGCCGGCGGCAAGATTGTCGATGCGGCGCACGCTGAGAGTTTTCCGCCACAATGGCGGATTTATGCGCGCGCCGCCGGCGACGATAAGTTGCCGATTGAAGCACTTTGCGCTGCCATGGATGCCATCGCCGATCAACCCTCGGTCAATGTCAAGGTCTTTCTGCATGGGGAAGAGGAGGGCAGTGGACCATCGCTGGAGGAAGTCTTGCCGAAACATGCCGCGGAACTCGCCGCCGATGTCATGTTGCTGCTCGACGGGCCGCAGCACGCCAGCGGCCGGCCGACAATCTACTACGGGGCGCGCGGGGGCGCCGGCCTGGAAGTCACGGTCTATACCGCCAACAGCGCGATGCACAGCGGCAACTACGGCAACTGGATGCCGGACGCCAATGTCCGCCTGGCGCAGCTGATCGCATCGATGGTTTCGGGGGAGGGCCGGGTCACCATCAAGGACTTCTACGCGGATGTGCCTGCGTTTTCGCCGGACGTGCAGCGCATGCTGGACCGCGTTCCCGATCCCGGCGCGACGATGCAGCACATGTTTGGTGTCCACCAGCCGGACGCGGTAGGCCGCACCCTGCAGGAGGACTTGAACCTGCCTTCTTTCAGCATTCATACGATGCAAGGCGGCGAGGCCGGCGGCGTAATCGCGGCGCGGGCCACCGCGCAGATCGCCATGCGCCTGGTTGTGGAGAACAAGCCGCAAGTCATGATTGACCGCGTGATCGATCACATCCGCGCCCAAGGCTATTTCGTGGTCGATCATGATCCGGATACGGCGACCCTCGCCGACCATCCGCGTGTGGCGAAGATCACCTACCACGTCCCACGCGACGGCGAAAGCGGAGCCTGGCGCACCGACCCCAATATACCCATTGTTCTCTCAGTCCGGGACACGCTCGAGCGCAGTTCGCACGGCGAGTTGGTGGAGATCCGGACACTTGGCGGTAGCGTGCCCGCAACGCCTTTCATTCAGATACTGCACCTGCCGGTTGTCGGCATGTCGCTGGCTAACTACGACGACAATCAGCACACGAACAATGAGAACCTTCGCTTGGGGAATCTCTGGGACGGCATCGTTACGCTTTCCGCTCTTCTTGGGCAGTAGCGCCGGCCCAGGCCCCCCCGCCGTGCCGGCCAGACGGCGCTGCAGCACGAGTCCAGCACAGGCCGCAATGAATCCTGCGGGGAGATTTGCGCATCTATTGGCCACGGTGTTAAGTCAGGTTCGGGGCCCATCCATGGACGACTTTTATCTCTCTCTCAGTTCTCCCGGGTGGAGTTCGGCCGGGGAGCAGGCTTTCACTCCTTCTGTTGGCGACGACGAGTTGCTCGACGCCTACTCGCGCGCCGTCACCCATGCGGTAGGGCGGGTGAGTCCCGCTGTGGTAAAGATCGACGTGAGTGACGGCCGCGCCCGCGGCGGGTCCGGCTCGGGATTTGTCTTTACCCCGGACGGCCTCGTCTTGACCAACAGCCACGTCGTCCACGCGGCAAACCGCATCACACTGACCTTTCTCGATGGCGCAAAGGCCGATGCAATGCCCATCGGTGACGATCCGGACACTGATATTGCTGTTCTGCGCACGGATCACATGCTGACTCCGACCGCTGTGCTCGGCAATTCTAAGGACCTGAAGGTGGGCCAGTTGGCCATCGCCGTCGGGAATCCATTCGGCTTCCAGTTCACCGTAACGGCTGGCGTTGTGAGTGCGTTGGGCCGCAGCATGAGGTCTTCCTCAGGAAGGATGATGGAAGAGATCATCCAGACGGATGCTGCACTCAATCCTGGCAATTCGGGAGGTCCACTGGTCGATTCGCAAGGCCGCGTGATCGGCGTGAATACGGCCACCATCATGGGCGCGCAAGGGCTGTGTTTTGCCGTTGGCATCGACACTGCAAAGCACATTGCCAGCCAGATTCTGCAGCACGGGCGCGTGCAACGGAGTTGGATTGGCATCGCCGTGCAAAATGTTCCCCTGCCCCGCCGCCTCGTATATGAGTACAAACTTCCGGCCTCTTCCGGCGTGATGGCGACCAGCGTCGATCCGGAGAGCCCGGCGGGCAAGGCGGGCCTGCGCGACGGAGACATCATTGTGAGTTTCGCCGGTGAGAGCGTGAGCGGCATCGACGAACTCCAGCGGCTCCTTTCCGCAGACCGGGTGGGAAAACGCTTGCCCCTCATGGCAATGCGCGGCGTTCATCTCATCGACATGACCGTAACGCCCACGCGTCGGCCGGAGTAACGCTCGACCACCCTCCCCAAGCACCTAGAGGACAGTTGCGGTAGCTACGGCAGTTCGGAAGGCCGGCCTACTACACCGGGTCCCACTCCTGCACAACCGAACTCCTATGGCATTGGGCTGGCGTATAACTTGGAACGTGTATCTTGCCGTCAAGCCGCCGATCTTGCCGATGCTCGCCAAGCGCGTCGACGTGTTGCCAGTTGGCGATATGTGGATTTTCGAGCCGAAATGGGATGGGTTTCGCGCGTTGATTTTTCGCGATGGGGACGAGGTTCTGATTCAGAGTCGCGATGAAAAATCATTGAATCGCTATTTTCCCGAGCTGCTCGATCCGTTACGGGCGCAATTACCCGCCCGCTGCGTGCTTGATGGCGAAATCGTGTTAGCCAAGAATGATGGACTCGACTTCGAGGAACTCCAGCTCCGCATTCATCCCGCAGCATCGAGGGTAAAAATGTTATCAATGGAAATCCCGGCATCCATCGTCTTTTTTGACTTGCTTTGTGAGGGAGACCGGGATCTTCGGGACGAATCCTTTCAAAGCCGCCGCCGGAAGCTGGAATTGCTGCTTTCCTCCGCGGCACCGCCGATCCATCTCACGCCCGCGACTTCGGACAGGGGTATAGCGTGCGACTGGTTTCGTCGCTTCGAGGGTGCGGGTCTCGACGGCGTCATAGCCAAGCCGGTTGCTGGCACCTACGAGTCTGACAAGCGCGTGATGCTGAAGGTTAAGCACGAGCGCGATTGCGATTGTGTCGTTGCCGGCTTCCGCTGGCACAAGAAAGGTGAAGGCGTGCTAATTGGCTCCCTCTTGCTGGGCCTTTTCGACGCGTCAGGTACCCTGCAGCACGTGGGTGTATGCGCCAGTTTCACCCAAGAGAAGCGACGAAAGCTCGTGGAGTTTCTCGCCCCCTACCGCCGGGACGCACTTGTGAATCACCCTTGGAGCCATTGGGCGGATCCTGGAGCGGTAACCCGCGAATCTGAGCATCGCATGCCAGGTGGCCAAAGCCGTTGGAGTCACGGCAAGGACCTATCGTGGGAGCCGCTGCGACCAGAGTTGGTTGTCGAAGTGGCCTATGAACACATGCAGGGCAGTCGATTTCGCCACATGGCACAGTTCCGCAGATGGCGTACGGACAAGAAGCCAGGTAGCTGTACCTATGCCCAGCTCGAAGTCATTCCGCCGCAAGAGCTCATGGAGATTTTTGCTGGCGGCCGCTGACGCTCGCGAGACGAGCGCTTAGGTGTCCTTCCTCTTCGAAGGCCGTTTTGAACGCCATTCCCGCGTCGGATCTTCATCCGGATCGGGCGTCCCCTGTGTCGGCCGCGAGGCTTCGGGAACATGACGCAGGTTCACTCGAATCCGGGTCCAGGAGGAGGACCGGCCTCGCATGGAGTCGACTAGCACATCATCCACAGCGAGGTGGGCGGCGACCTCGGCGTGGTTATCCTTCCACCTCTCGAGCCCGGCGAGCGCTGCGTCTCTGTTAGGAGAGTTCGCGACCACCAGGAGCGGCATCTTCGTTCGTGGTTTCTTTGCGAGACTTCTAGCGGAAGACTTGGCTCGCGAAGGGGCCACGCGTGGTCCCTCCCCTTCCACTTTTTTGAAGTGCGGTGGCCATGGCGCGTCACCAAGCCCGGCGGCCTCGTCTTTCGCGGAGAGGTCGAGCAGCGCTTCAAGCGAGCCAGCCGCAGCATCGATGCCTGCGTGGGGGTCGCCAATCTTCGCGAAGCGGCTCGGCATTGTAGCCACCGTGAAGTCAGCCGGGTCGCAGTCGGGAATCTCGGACCAGAGCAACGGGGCGGAGACGCGGGCGTCAGGAAGCGGCCGTACAGAATAGGCCGAACATGTCGTGCGATCTTTTGCGTTCTGGTTGTAATCGAGAAAGACGCCGTGACGCTCCTCTTTCCACCACTTTGAGCTGGTTTGTCCGGGCATGCGCCGCTCGACCGCGCGGGACAACGCGATTGCCGCACGGCGCACCTCGCTGAAACTCCAGTGCGGTCCAATCCGCACGTTCACATGCATGCCCCGTGAACCACTGGTTTTGGGCCATCCGCGTAGCCCCACGTCTTCGAGAAGTGATTGCACCTCGAGGGCGACCTGTCGCACATCTGCCCAAGAGACCCCGGGACCAGGATCAAGATCGACGCGCAATTCATCCGGATGCTCGAGATCGCCGACGCGCACGGGATGCGGGTGAAGCTCGAGGCAGCCCAGGTTAACAATCCAGACAAGACCGGCAGCGTCATCAACGACAATCTCTTCGGCTGTGCGGCCTGAAGGAAACGATAGCGTCGCCGTCCGCAGCCATACAGGACGCTCGGTGGGCGCACGCTTTTGGTAAAAGGCCTCACCATGGGCGCCATTTACGAAACGTTTGAGAACGATTGGCCGATTCTGAATTCCGGTTAGAGCGCCTGGCGCAACCGACAGGTAATAGCGGATGACGTCTAGTTTGGAGAGTTTCGTCTGTTTGGAGAAAAAGAGCTTGTCGGGGTGCGTCACGCGCACTTCGCGCTGATCGATCGATAACACCAGGGCGGCTTCGTCCTTCTTCACGAAAACAGGCTACACCCTTTCTTCGGACCGAACATGTAAGTTACCAGGTGGTTAGGTGCCGATTTACAAAAACCAGACATCACTACTGGGCCGGGTGCTCGCGGAAAATGCGCAGAGAACGGCCGCCGAGGATGACCTTTTCGCGCGGCTGGACTTTGGCGAAGGGATCCTTCCCGTTTTCGGTATCGACGACCTGAATCCAGGCAGTGCCCGCCGGAGCGATGGGTAGAACGAATTCCACACCTTCGTCTGCTGCATTGACCATGATGAGGAAACTGTCGTCATAGATAGGGTGGCCGTCCTCGTCGGTGATTGCGAGGGTTTTGCCGTTGAGCATGACGGCGAGGACGCGATTCCATGCCGCTCCCCACGCTTCGTCCGATAACTCATTGCCGTCCGTGTTGTACCACGCGATGTCTTTGACTAGAGAGCCGCGGATGACCCGGTCCTGGAAGAACTTGCGGCGGTGTAGGTTGGGATGTTCGAGACGAAGGTGGACGAGCTTCGAGGTGAACTCAAGTAGGCGCGTCCGCGCTTCGTTGAGCTCCCAGTTGAACCAGCTGATCTCGTTGTCCTGGCAGTAACCGTTGTTGTTGCCCTGCTGGGTGCGTGCGATCTCGTCGCCGCCGCAGATCATGGGAACGCCCTGTGAAAGTATGAGCGTCGAGAGAAAATTGCGCATCTGGCGCTCGCGCATCTCGTTGACAAGGGGGTCTTCGGTCTGGCCTTCGGCTCCCATGTTCCAGGAATCATTGCTGTCGTTGCCGTCATTGTTGTTCTCGCCATTGGCTTCGTTGTGCTTCTGGTTGTAGCTGACGAGGTCGGCGAGTGTGAAACCATCGTGGGCGGTTACGAAGTTGATAGACGCGTATGGCTTGCGACCGTCCATCTCATAGAGGTCGGAAGAGCCAGTGAGACGGTTGGCGAAGTCGGACAGCTGACCGGAGTCACCTTTCCAGAAGCGGCGAACGGTATCGCGGTAACGGCCATTCCATTCGGCCCAAAGCACGGGGAAGTTACCGACCTGATAGCCGCCTTCGCCCACATCCCAGGGCTCAGCGATGAGCTTGACATCGGCGATCGTAGGGTCTTGATGGATGGTGTCGAAGAAGCTGGACAGTTTAGATACGGCATGGAGCTCGCGGGCAAGACTGCTAGCAAGATCGAAGCGAAAGCCGTCGACGTGCATCTCGCTGACCCAGTAGCGCAGCGAGTCCATGACGAGCTTGAGCACCTGGGGATTCATGACATTGAGGGTGTTCCCGGTGCCGGTGTAATCCATGTAATAGCCGGGGTTGTCGTTAACCTGGCGATAGTAGGTCAGGTTATCTATGCCCTTCATGGAGAGCATGGGTCCCATACGATTGCCTTCGCAGGTGTGGTTGTATACGACGTCTAGGATGACTTCGATGCCCGCTTTGTGGAGGTCCTTGACCATCTGCTTGAACTCGACGACCTGCTGGCCCGTATCGCCGGCAGAGCTATAGCGGGCCATAGGCGCGAAGTAGCTGAGCGTGTTGTAGCCCCAGTAGTCGCGGAGTCCGCGATCGATGAGGTGGCCTTCATCGATGAAGTGGTGCACGGGAAGCAGCTCGACGGCGGTGACGCCGAGCTGTTTGAGGTACGCGGTGCTGGCTTCGGAGGCAAGTCCGGCGTAGGTCCCGCGGAGGTGTTCGGGGACAGCGGGATTGAGCATCGAAAAGCCGCGGACATGGACCTCGTAGATGACAGATTCAGCAAGGGGAATCTCGGGGGGACTGTCGCCGTTCCAGGCAAAGTGCGGATCGACCACGATGCATTTGGGGACACCGCGGGAGGAGTCCTGCTCGTCGCGGGTAAGGTCGTCGCCGGTTTCGAGGAGATAGGGGAAAATCGGGGCTTTCCAGTCGACGTTGCCGGTAAGGGCCTTAGCATAGGGGTCGACGAGAAGCTTGCTGTGATTGAAGGGGAGGCCGTTCTCGGGCTCCCAGGGACCCTCGACGCGGAAGCCGTAGCGTTGGCCTGGCCCGATATTGCGAATGAGGCCATGCCAGACGAAGGCGGTACGCTCCCGAAGAGCCACGCGGTCGGTCTGATTGCCGGCCTCGTCGAAGAAGCAGACGGATACGCTGGTCGCGTGCCGAGAATAGACGGAAAAATTGGTGCCCTTAGGAGTGGGCATCGCGCCGAGAGGATATGGCTTGCCGGGAAGAAGAGTCCGTTCCATGCGTTTCGGATGTTTGAGTTCTTGGCGATCGCGTGGCGGCGCACAGCTTCGAACTACGCTGCGTATTCAGATGCAAACTAAAGAAGCGACGTCGTTCGGACAAACGCAACTCACATCTGGCGTGTGCATCCTAGTAGATAGATTTGTTGTGATCATCGGCTGTCCTTCACTAATCACCATCTTCTACAGCCCAGCGTTCAACCACATATCGAAGGAGATAACTCATGAAGCTCTTTTCAGCCAACATCGAAGACCTACGCACCCTTTACGTAACCAATCTCAAGAAAGCACTGGACATGGAACGGAAAATCACCAAAGCTCTTCCAGACCTTATTGAGAAGTCGGCCGACCCGGAACTCTCCGCGGCTTTCCGGACCCACCTTGAAGAAACGAAAGGACACGTTGCAAAGATTGAGAGCCTGATCGAACGCAATAGCGGTGAAATCGATACGGAAACCTGCAAGGTGATCAATGGACTGACAACCGAAGCGTCTGACACGATCAAGGATGTGACAGACACATCCATCAGAGATATCGCCCTCATCGGCGCCGCTCAGCAGGTTGAGCATCATGAGATCGCCGTCTATGGAACCTTACGGCGGTGGGCAGAGATCTTAGGTTCGCCGGAAGATGCACTAATCATTGAGTCAATCGAGAGAGAAGAGGTCAATGCCGACGAGCTTCTTTCTGACCTCGCCGACCGGGTAAACTTTCAAGCTGCAGCCTAAAAGCCAGTGGCGGCAAAGGATTCCGAGCAATGCCGCCTCCAGCTTCCCAGTCACATCATCTCCCATCGACCGGATCTCTAGCCCCGGAAATGAGTGCCCAAGAAATCGGCCAACACAACCCTGGTTGGCCGGAATGAACCGGGGCAAGTTATCACAGAACAAAGGTCCGCAGCATCCACCAAATCAGGAAAAGAGCAATCATTGCGACGACTACGTGAATAATCCATTGGCCAGGCGTTCTTGGGTTTCCGAACTTGAACACGCTGCAATGGTAACACTCGCCCTGGAGGGCACAATCACGGCTATCAAATCTTTCGATAGCGCTTCCAGTCCTTCTCTAGCACCTTCGCCATGCGCACTGCGGCGCCCTGCAGCCAGCCTTGTTTTCTCATATCCAGGTCTCTCAAGATCTTCTTAGTACTCTCTGATCCGTTTATGCATCCCAGTAGATGTTATGGACAA
The DNA here is from genome assembly GCA_963746665.1 of uncultured Acidobacteriaceae bacterium. GTDB lineage: Bacteria > Acidobacteriota > Terriglobia > Terriglobales > Acidobacteriaceae > PALSA-350. Next base: position 112,480 of record CAVVBW010000009.1, read on the forward strand.
AAAACTAACTCGCTTCGGCTTCAGAGTAGCAGTTGTGGGCGTTGCCAACCTCGCCCTCATGCTCACGGCTTGCAAGAAGACCGCTGACAACAAGCCCAATTTCGAGTCCGCCATCGATGCTTATTATCAGGCGCATCCCGCCTGCCTATGGCCCAGCTCGCAACAGTTTCCAGTCCAGGTCGGCCACAGTGACCCTAAGGCCGCACAGTTCGATGCTCTGGTCGATCAGGGTTTGCTGACGCGGACCAGCAGTGAGAAGAAAATCATTATTGTCTCGAAGCAGGAAAACAACTATGACGTATCCGATAAAGGCCGAAGCGCTTGGACGCCCGATCCCGCGCAGCCGGGCTACGGCAATTTCTGCTACGGTCATCGAAACGTAAACAGCATCGACAGCTACACGCCGACAAATGATCAGCCCGGCGCCACGACAACGGTTCAGTACCACTACAGCTTCGCGGGGGTACCAGCCTGGGCGAGTGCCCCAGAAACGCAGACAGCTTACCCGCGTGTGCAGGCTGATCTGTCAGGTGCACCAAGAGCTGCCTCCGTAAACATGACCAATACGACCTCCGGATGGCAGGTGAATAGCGCCGGCCTCTAAACCCAGGCGCCTCAAATCTTGATGAGCGATATCAGTCGCACTTTGCCGTATATTCATCGTGAACGATCTGCGAATTTGTCGGTCGCCGCGACGAGGGCACGACTATTTGGAGGGTCGGTGGCGCTGTGGCCGCCATCGGGCGTGATAATGAATTCGGCTTCGGGCCATACGCGGTGGAACGCCCACGCGCTTTCCATGGGGCAGACAACATCGTATCGGCCCTGGACAATGATGCCGGGAATGTTGCGAATCCGCTCCGCGTTACGCAGCAATTGGTCGTCGGTTTCTAGAAAGCCCTTATTGATAAAGTAATGCGCTTCGATGCGTGCGAAGGCGAGGGCGAATTCGTCTTCTTCATATTGTTTGGTAAAGGCGGCATCAGGCAGGAGTTTCGAGGTGGCCCCTTCCCATCCGCTCCAAATCTTCGCGGCGGCGAGCCGCACTTCCGGATCTTCGCTGGTTAGGCGGCGGTAGTAGGCCGCGAGAAGATCGCGGCGCTCGTTCTCCGGAATGTGGGCGATATATGGCTCCCAAGCATCAGGATAGAGGACAGAAGCGCCACGCTGATAAAACCAGTCGATCTCCTGCTTGCGGAAAAGGAAGATGCCGCGCAGAATGAGTTCGGTAACGCGATCGGGATGCAATTCGGAATAAGCAAGGGCGAGGGTCGAACCCCAGGACCCGCCGAATACCTGCCAATGCTCAATGCCGAGGTGTTCGCGGAGTTTCTCGATATCGGCGACAAGGTCCCAGGTGGTATTGGCTTCAAGGGATGCATAAGGTGTGCTCTTGCCGCATCCGCGCTGATCAAAGATGACGATGTGGTATTTTTGCGGGTGAAAAGTGCGGCGCTGTTTAGGATCGGAACTGCCGCCTGGACCACCATGCAGAAACACCACTGGCTTGCCGTATGGGTTGCCACTTTCCTCAAAGTAGATCTCATGGATCGGTGAGACCTGGAGCCGGCCAGTGTTGTAGGGCTCAATCGGAGGATAGAGCCATGTGACGGATTCTTTCATTATGGATATCGGTGGCTGTTGGTTGGGCATATTACCTAGAGAATATATTCATCCGCCAGGGCGAACTGACGCCGCGGTGGCCCGCGAGCCCGCAGAAAGAGACGGAACACGGCTTCCTGAGCCGTTGGCTACGGAAGTTCGGTCCTTTCGATACAATTATGTGCTCAAAGGGACATGGCTGCATTGGCGGCGCTCAAGAGCAGGTCCTAAATTGGGGAGGGCAAGTGCGTCAACCGGTGGAAGTTGCTGAGGACCCTGAAAGCTCGCGTGGTCCAGATGCGAGCGATCCGTCTCGCAACCACCTAATATTTCCCGGAGGCGGAGAAATGGGCGCGGTGATGCGTTCATTCGACTGGTCCAACAATCCTCTGGGCCCCCCTGAGTCCTGGTCTCCTACGCTTCAGGCAATGACCCGGATGCTGCTCGCCAATTCCTTCCCAATGCTGTTGTGGTGGGGACCCGATTTTCTGCAGCTATACAACGACGCGTATCGTCCGGTGCTGGGCAAGAAGCACTGGCAAGCTGCGCTGGGTCGCCCGTTTCGGGAATGCTGGTCTGAGGTCTTTCATATCCTCGGCCCTCTTGCCCAAACCCCCTTCGAAGGCGGGCCTCCGACATGGATGGAGGATATTCCGCTTGAAGTGAATCGCTTCGGGTTTATGGAAGAGACTCACTTTACGATCGGGTACAGCGCCGTCCCCGACCCCACAGCTCCAAATGGTATCGGGGGAGTGCTGGCGACTGTCCATGAGATTACACACAAAGTTCTGGGAGACAGGCGTCTTTCGGCGATTCGAGAGCTGGGTACACGCTCCTTCGAGGCCAAAACGGTCCAGGCAGCCTGCAATATTGCGGCTTCCACGCTGGTTCACTATCCACTCGATATCCCATTCGCTCTGATTTATCTGACCGACAAAAAAGGCGACGTCGCACGCCTGGCTTGCCAAGCGGGTTTGGGCGAATTCCCAGCCGTTCGGCCAGAAACGGTGGAGCTGTCCGATAAGCCGGATCTCCTGTGGCCACTCGCCTCTTACCGCAAACAAGATGGAATTGTGATCCTCAACAATCTCGAAAGCAGAGTCGGTAAGGTCCCACGGGGACCTTGGTCCGACCCTCCGCATACCGCGGTCATTGTTCCCATTCAGTCGAGCATTGCCGACCAGCCTGCAGGATTCCTCATAGCCGGAATCAGCTCTCGACTCCGCTTCGACGATTCCTATCGTGGTTTTCTCGAATTGTTCTCGTCACAAATTGCGACTGTCATTACTAACGCCAAAGCATATGAGGAAGAACGCAGGCGCGCCGATGCTCTCGCCGAGATCGATCGCGCGAAAACGGTGTTTTTCAGCAATGTCAGTCATGAATTCCGCACGCCTCTGACGCTGATGATGGGCCCTGTTGAGGATGCCCTCAAGCAGGCGGGCGATCCAGTTCCGGTGAAACGCGAAAGCCTGGAACTGACCCGCCGCAATAGTCTGCGACTTCTCAAGCTCGTCAATACCCTTCTCGATTTTTCCCGCATCGAGGCCGGCCGCGTCCAAGCCATCTACGAGCCCATCAATCTTGCCGCGCTCACCACGGAACTTGCCAGCCTCTTCCGTTCAACGATCGAAGGGGCGGGGCTATCCTACATCGTCGACTGCCCACCGCTCGATCAGCAGGTCTATGTCGATCGGGAGATGTGGGAAAGGATCGTGCTCAACCTGCTTTCCAATGCCTTCAAGTTCACGCTCGACGGTTGGATAGAGATTCGACTGCGAACCGCGGAGGAGCAAGTGCAACTCACGGTGCGCGATACTGGGACCGGCATTGCGCCGGACGATTTGTCGCACATATTTGAGCGGTTTTATCGCGTGACGAATAGCCGCGGCCGCAGCTATGAAGGATCCGGTATCGGGCTGGCCCTTGTGCGGGAGATGGTCAAGCTACACGGGGGCGAGATCCGAGCCGAGAGCAAAGTAAACCTCGGCAGCGCTTTCATGGTTTCGATCCCCCTTGGATCAGCGCATCTGCCTAAAGAGCGCATCAGCGCGACACGCACGGCATCTTCCCCCATCAATCCCGATGCTTACCTGCACGAGGCGTCGCGCTGGGTCGATCCGGCCGAGTCGCGCTCGCCCATTGTGCCCTCTCTCGCAACCCCGCCGCTCAATCGCATTGTCATTGCCGACGATAACAGCGATATGCGTGACTATCTGCGGCACTTGCTGGAGAGCTCCTATCAGGTGACAGTATTGGCAGACGGAGAGTCGGCTCTGGCGAGCGTGTTACAGGAGCCCCCCGATTTGGTTGTCACTGACGTGATGATGCCAAGACTGGATGGCTTCTCTCTCCTGAAGGCGATGCGCGCGAATAAGCGCACGGCTTCGATACCGGTCATTCTGCTGTCAGCACGTGCCGGCGAAGAGTCAGTTGTTGAAGGAGCCACAGCAGGGGCCGATGATTACCTGGTGAAGCCGTTCTCGGCTCGGGAACTACTGGCGCGCGTTGAGAGTCACCTCATGCTTGCCCGCCTCCGTCGCGAATCAGAGCAACGTGTGCGTGAGAGTGAAGAGCGGTTCCGGGCTCTTGCCGCCGCAGCCTTTTATTCGACCTATCGCATGAGTCCCGACTGGTCGGAGATGTGGCAGCTGACTGGAGCGGGCTTTCTTGCAAATACGGAGAAACCAAATAAAAACTGGCTGAACGAATACATCGTTTCCGAGGATCAGCCACGGGTCATGCAAGCCGTTCGCGAGGCGATCCGAACGAAGAGTATGTTCGTCCTCGAGCATCGCGTTCGCCGAGCTGGCGGCAGTGTCGGGTGGAATCTCTCGCGGGCAATTCCTTTGCTGAATGCAAGTGGCGAAATCACCGAGTGGCTGGGTGCTGCCATTGATGTAACCGATCATAAAATACATCAAGAAAGTCAATCACGACTTGCTTCCATCTTTGATTCCGCCGACGATGCCATCATCAGCAAAAACCTGAACGGGATCATCCAGAGCTGGAACCATGCGGCATCTCGGATGTTTGGATACAGCGCCGAGGAAGCGATTGGCCGCTCAATCCTCATGCTGATTCCCGAAGAACTCCACAACGAAGAGGATCAAATCCTGTCCAAACTTAGGTTGGGAGAACGCATCGATCACTACGAGACGACGCGTATGAAGAAGAGTGGGGAAAAGATTGAGGTCTCTATCACCATCTCGCCGATCCGCGACGAAGCCGGACAGATCACAGGCGCCTCGAAGATCGCGCGTGACATCTCCGACCGGCGCAATATGGAGCGACTTATTCTTCAGAGTGAGAAACTAGGGGCGACGGGACGCATGGCGGCCTCCATCGCACATGAGATCAATAATCCTCTCGAATCGCTCGTGAATCTGATTTTCCTGGCGCGCCTGAACACCGGACCCGATCATAAGGCGCACGGCTACCTTCTGACGGCTGAGGAGGAACTAGAACGCGTCTCTCATCTGGCGCGCCTGACGCTCGGCTACTATCGAGACACGAGTGCGCCGACTGAGGTCCAACTGAATGAGGTCGTTCGTACAGTGCTCACCGTGTACAACTCAAGACTCATCGCCGCCGGCATTGCGGCCGATTTGTGCTTTCATGACAAACGAAAGATTGTTGCCAGCAAAGGCGAAATGCTTCAGGTGTTCTCCAACATCATCGCGAACGCCGTTGATTCGATGACCGGCGGAGGTGCGCTGTGTATTGCTACTCGCGAGGTGTTACTACCGGGAGGCGACGGCCTCGAGGTCCTGATCCGTGATAGTGGTAGCGGCATAAGCCCGGAAAATCTACCGAAGATATTTGAGCCGTTTTTTACCACGAAAGGCGAACGGGGTACGGGAATCGGTCTATGGGTCTCGAAGCAACTTATCGAAGCGCGCGGAGGTCAGATTTCAGCAACGAGCAGCATTGAAGAAGCCAACCACGGCACCACCATAACTGTTTTCATACCATTTGCTTTTCCAAGTCACGCGTAGAGCGCACATTGCCTGAGGACATCGATGTTGCAGGAAGAAATCAGCGGCTTTCATACTGCAAATGAACCAAGGCAAGGTTCGGACCCCACAGTTTTCTCGAGTGGCTCGCAATCCGCCGACCCACAAATCCGAAGACGGAAAGTCCTCGTTGTTGACGACGAAAAGCGCATCGCCGACACACTTTGCGAAATCCTACGGGCTTACGAGTTTGATGCCGTCGCTGCTTACGATGGCTGGGCCGCCCTGCGAGCGATCCCTCATTTCGCGCCCGATTACCTCGTCTCGGACGTGCTCATGCCGCACATGAACGGTGTAGAGCTAGCCATTGCCGCTCGCAATATCTGCTCCTCGGTGAAGATTCTCCTCTTCTCGGGACAGGCCGGCATTTCGGACATTCTTGACTCGGGAAAGCAACGCGGGTTCATCTTCCCCATGATCGCGAAGCCCATTCATCCTCTCAAGTTGCTCGAACAGCTGATGGAGCTTTAACTGCTCCATCGTTCCGCAGATGGCTGACGTCAAGAACCGGGCGGGGCAGACAACTGGAGCAAGGTAAAGCGCTCATGCAGCTTCAGCTTGCGGCTTCCGGGTGGATTAATAAGGGAAAATGCGAATCGGCGCGATTTTCGGATTGTGGTCTGTCGCCGGCATTTGGTCTCGCCGTCAGTATTGCCATGATCCGCCGGGTTCTAGAATGTTCCCAACCTCTGAAGCCAGTGCACCGACTGGATTTATAAGCGTCTTTTTAGCAATCGCGCCCAGTGATGCGCCACGGCGATACATCAAATATGCCGCAGCAATCCCAGAAATCACGGTTGCTAGGACAAACAGTCTTCTCAGCCTTTCGTGCTCCATGGCGTATTCCCCTCATCGAACATGGCGCCTACAAGCCGCCGGCCCGTCATTGTCGCCTGGACCTAACAGGGCGAACGAGGGTAGGTTTTCGTAGGTTGTTGCAGATGGATGTCACAACTAGGGCGCTGAAAGGCCTGCCTGGAGGCAGACTCTACGGCCATCCAGGCGTCATAACTGCGGGCAGCTCTTCTTTTGGGGGATGTCCTCCCTAGACACCGGCCTCCCCTATCCGCAAGGCAACTCGGACTTTACGGCCTGCTAGGTGCATTTTTCACGCTGTCGATGGCGTCTTTGCCGGCTTCTTTCGCATTACCGACCGCATTGTGAACGGCTCCTTTGGCCTCATCAACCTTGCCTTCATTTTCAAGCTTTTTGTTCCCCGTGACGTGGCCCGTAGCTTCCTTAACCTTGCCTTCGACCTTTTCCACTGCGCCTTTCACGTGTTCCTTCTCCATGCGACACCTCTATGTACTGAGATGCATTTCGAGGGCAGCCCGTGGTATCTGGCGGTTTAGCCGAATAAGGGCCGGGTCCCGGCTGCATATCTTCTATATTTACCAACGCATGTCTTCTATATCTATCAACTATGTCAAGGTCTTACGTTTGGCGTGGTGCCACGAGCTGCGGGATAAAATCTGTTCTGAAAGCATCCGCCGATCTCATAACAGCGGGCGCGTGCAACATCACAGCCTTGGTGAAGCATCTCTCTAATGCTAGGAGGGACCATGGATCCTAAGCTAATTGAGCTAATCGCTGTCATAGCTGTGGTGGTCATAGTGGTTCTCATGATCGCGTGGCTAGTCACGCGAAAGCAGAGAACAGCCAAATTGCGGACACGTTTCGGCCCGGAATACGACCGGGTGGTCCGAGAGAAAGGGCCGCAGAAAGCGGAATCGACCTTGCTGGAACGGGAAAAGCGGGTCCAAAGGTTCTCGCTTCGCCAGCTCACGGCGGAGGAGCGCGAGCGTTTTGTAACTGAGTGGAGGGGCGTGCAATCACGGTTTGTTGACGATCCCGGCGGAGCGGTCAGCGCCGCAGACGCGCTGTTGGACCGGTTGATGCGGGCGAGAGGATACCCGAAGAGCGACTTCGAGCAACGCGCCGCCGATATCTCTGTGGGCCATCCAGGGGCGGTGGACAACTATCGCGCCGCCCGTCAGATTGCGTTGCGGCAACGGGAAGGACAGGCGACTACCGAGGACCTTCGCAACGCGGTGATTTATTACCGCTCGTTGTTTGACGATTTGCTTGAGACAACACTTGGGAAGCACAAGATGGAGGTGGCGTAATGACAGAACTCAAGAGGGCGCAGGATCAACCGAGAGAGGAGGATTTCGTCGGAGACATGGAAAACTCCCGCGATCAGTTGACCCCGGGGGAGGCGATGGTGTGTGACGATTCCCAAACAGCAGGCCCCGACAGGCCGAGGCTCGCGCGAAACGTAACTTTACAACACGATGAAGACGTGCGAGCTTCCGGCGTCGCGCCGTCACCTCTAACCACACCCGACAACCGTGTGCAGGATGCCGCCGGCAGTGCGACTTCATTGCTCTCCGAATCCGAAATTGGCGACCTGCGCTCTCGCTGGAATAACATACAGGCGGAATTTGTAGACGAGCCGCGCCGTGCCGTCGAGCAAGCCGATAAGCTAGTTGCGACAGCGATCAAGCGTCTGGCGGATGGCTTTGCGAACGAACGCGCGTCGTTGGAGAATCAATGGGAGAGCGGCAACGACGCATCAACCGAGGATCTGCGTCTGGCGCTGCAACGCTATCGGGCATTCTTTGGCAGACTCCTGAATGCCGCCTAGAGTGCACCTGAACGTCCGTTACACCTTGGACCGGAGACATGCGTTGCAAGTCCCTTGCGTTGAAACCGGCTAGGACCGGCTAAACCGAGGCCACACTTGAGACAACCGACGCCGACGCAAGGCATTTATATACCCTCAAGTAGCGTGTAGCATGGGCGCCAGGGCACCGCCTTCGCCGTTCTTTCCCGATCGCACAAACGATGCGGCCTGAATCAGCAATCCGACGACACTTGACGACATTTTCAGAGCCGATGTCCGGAGAAGCCTGAGCAAATTCCGACAATGCCGGAATGCCGCGCAGTGACGACTTGCTTGAGTGGACGCCGGACAGGTACCAATGGGAGCGGATCGACTATGAATTCTTCTAAGAATAGCTCGACACGACAACCTCACAGGTCCACAACGAGCTCTCCCCATATCTGCGCGGGTGAGGGGCACGGCGCCGATGGTTTGGAACCGTGGCGCAGTCTCCTTCGCGATGCGAGTCCCAAAGATCACCGGAGTTAAGAACCTTGAGCGTCTCTGCGAGCACGTCATTGCCAGTGGGTCCTCACACCGACTGGAGGTAGCGGACGGCGCCGGGTCGTGGTTCTCTCTCAGTATCAGCTGTTATAAGACGAACCAAGATAACAAGGGCGCCGTGCTTACGCTCACCAACGTGACTGCTTTTCGCGAAAGCCTGGAACAGGCCATAGAGGAACGCGAGTACACCAAAGCTGTAGTCAACACCATTGCCGATGCCTTAGTGATAGTCGACACAGATCTTAGGATCCAAGCGGCCAATCAGGCCTTTTACGCGCTATTCCAAACCTCACGTGAACGGTCCCAGGGAGCAACCTTCGATCAATTAGGGAGTGGGGACTGGGACATTCCCCGGCTCCGCTCACTGATCGATAGGATTTCCGCTTCGTATGACGACCTGGGATCCCTGGAGTGTGACCAGGAATTGGCTGCCGGACGCCGAGCGTTATTGTTGAACGCTCGCCGTTTGAACCGAGGCGATCGTGCCGGACAGATGACGCTCATCACCATTCAGGACGTCACTGAGCGGAAGAAGGCCATGGATGCATTGCGCGAGAGTGAGGAGGAATTGCGAATCCTCCATCGCGTCGGAGGAGCCCTGTCCTCCGAACTCGACCTGAAAAAGCTCGTACAAACGGTAACCGACGCAAGCCGGGAATTGAGCCAAGCCGAATTTGGCGCGTTCTTCTATAACGACACGGATGCGGAGGGCGAGAAATATCTCCTCTATACCCTGTCCCGAGCACCTCAGGAGGCGTTCAGAAACTACCCCATGCCGCGGAATACCGATGTATTTGCACCGATGTTTCGAGGCGAACGAGCTGTGCGGCTTGCCGATATCTTGCGGGATCCGCGGTATGGCAAGAACCCCCTCCATCACGGCATACCTGCAGGACACCTACCGGTACGCAGTTATCTTGCCGTTCCGGTGATCTCACGTTCAGGTGAAGTGATTGGCGGACTTTTCTTTGGCCATTCCCAGGTAGGCGTCTTTACGGAACGGGCGGAACGACTCGTGGAGGGCATTGCTAAACAAGCTGCTATCGCCATTGACAATGTTAGCCTCGTCGAGGCGATCCAAAAGCAGCGAACCCAGGCGGAAGAAAACGAAAAGCGCTTCCGTGCCATTGTTGAAACGACTCCTGAATGCGTCAAGCTGGTTGCCGCGGATGGCACTTTGCTGCACATGAACACGGTTGGCTTGAACATGATCGAGGCCGATTCTAGCGAGGCAGTTATTGGCAAGTGCGTCTATGACCTCATTGCACCGGAGGATCGCGAGTCGTACCGGGAGTTCAACGAGAGAATCTGCAGGGGCGAGCGAGCGTCGTCGCAATTCGACATCGTGGGATTGAAGGGTAAGCGGCGGCATATGGAAACCCATGGCGCTCCACTTCAAACTGCCGATGGGTCCTGTGTGCAGTTGGCCGTGACTCTCGATATCACGGAACGGCAACGCGCAGAAGAGGCCTTGCGGGAGAGCGAACAGCGCTTTCGAATGATCACCGAAGCTGCGCCCATCATGGTATGGATGTCCGGGACGGACAAGATTTGCTACTACTTCAATAAGGGGTGGTTAGACTTTGTCGGGCGCACTCTCGAGCAGGAGCAGGGAAATGGCTGGGCTGAGAATGTGCATCCCGATGATTTCGAGGACTGCCTCCACACTTATGTGGAAAGCTTCGATGGCCGTCAGCCGTTTGAAATGGAGTATCGGCTGCGCGACCATAACGGCCAGTACCGATGGATTCTCGATCATGGCGTGCCGCGCTACACACCCGACGGAACCTTTGAGGGCTACGTGGGCGGCTGCCTGGACATAAACGATCAAAAAGAGGCGGCGGAGAAGATTCGCATTGCGTCGGAAACACTTCGGGAGAGCGAAGAGCGACTGCGTCTCGCACAGCAAGTGGGGACCATGGGCACGTTCGAATGGAATGTCCGAACCAATGTGAACCGCTGGACGCCCGAGTTAGAAGCCATCTATGGCCTGCAGCCGGGAGAATTTTCCGGCACTCAGGAAGCGTGGGAGCAGATGCTCCACCCTGACGATAGGGCTGCCGCAATCAAAGAAGTGCAGATGGGCTTTCAGATCGGCGCCCCGGTGCAAGCGGAGTGGCGCGCAATCTGGCCTGACGGCAGTATTCATTGGATTTTGGGAAGATGGCAGGTCTTGAGGGACAAGTCAGGTGAGCCAACGCGGATGACCGGCATCAACATCGATATCACTTCGCGGAAGAATGCGGAACAAGCACAGTGCCACCTGGCCGCCATTGTCGAATCGTCCGATGATGCGATCGTCGGCAAGGATCTGGACGGAATTGTGACGAGTTGGAATTCGGGTGCGGAGAAGATGTTTGGCTATTCGGCGAAGGAGATGATAGGACGGCCGATTACCACGATCATTCCGGCCGAGCTGCATGAGGATGAACGGAGGATCCTGAAGACCATTGGGCGGGGGGAACGCGTCGAGCACTTTGAGACAGTTCGACTAACCAAGAGCGGTGAGCCAATCGATGTATCCCTCACCGTTTCTCCCGTAAGAGATGAAGCGGGCAGAGTGATTGGAGCTTCAAAGACTGCGCGCGACATTACTCAACTGAGGAAGACAGAACAGGCCTTGCGAATGACTGAAAGGCTTGCCTCTGTTGGCCGAATGGCTGCGACAGTCGCTCACGAGATCAACAATCCTCTCGAAGCTGTGACAAATCTGGTCTATCTCGCGAAGAGCGTCGCCGCGCGCAATGACGTGCGGGATTACTTGAGTACAATCGAGGAGGAACTGAACCGTATATCCCATATAACAAAGCAGACTCTTGGCTTCTATCGCGAAACAATCGCTCCAAGTGCGGTAAAAGTCGGAGAGATGCTGAACTCGGTCATTTCTCTGCTCAGTATGCGATTGCGGAACAAGGGGATCGAGATCCGGTCTGAAATCCGGCAGGACCCGGAGATTTACGCCGTAGCGGGTGAAATCCGGTAGCTCATCGCAAATCTTCTAAACAACAGTATCGACGCTGTCGATTCCGGCGGCCTGATTCGAATTCGAGTCGACGCGAATAGATTGAATGGACGCAATCCAACTGGAATACGGATTACCATCGCCGATTCGGGGCAGGGCATTACACCGTCTGCCCGGTCGAAGCTTTTCGAGCCGTTTTTCACTACCAAGAAAGACGTGGGAACGGGCCTGGGGCTTTGGGTATGCACGAACATCGTGCAGAGACATCATGGATCGATTCGTGTGAAGAGCAGCGCGCAGCCTGGGCTGACTTGGACCGTCTTCTCCGTGTTCCTGCCGACGGGGCAGGAATTGGTGAACCAAATCTTGAGTCAAAAAGTCTGAAGAAAGATCGCGTTAATACAGATGCTCTGCCGTAGAGCAATCCTTGAACGGGGACATGGGCCGGATCGGCAATGCAATCTCAAGCGGCGCTCCCGGACGAGCGAAGGCGCGCCGCCTCAGTCTTGCAAAAGAACTAGATAGACGATACTAGTGCGGCTGACCCCAGTCGTGATGGTGGGGGTCCCACTCGCCGCGGTGTTGATACGCCACCTCGTAGCCGTCGCTGAACCCGCGACGGAAGTCCTCACGCTGGTGCCGGAAGTCCGAATGCCGGTTCGGATCAGGTGGCATTCCGTGGTCGAGATCGTGCCGCGCGGCTTCGATTCCCGCGTGGAATCCCTGCTGCTGTAAATCGTTATATTCCCGGGGCGGGTCTTGCCATCCAAGGTGGATACTGATTTGAGCATTTGCGTGTGGTACTGCCATCGGGCTTACTGTCACTCCCGCCATCAATGCCGCGACCGCGAGCATAGCAAGTGTGGGATTTTGGCGCTTCATAGGTCGTACCCTCCTCGAAATTCAAATTAGACACTCTTATTTAGATGAGCCGGAAGGGGCGCAAGGTGGTATGACCACTGGGCAACGCTCGATCAGAGCGAAGCGTTGCCCGCCGTTGTAGTCCGGGTTTCTAAGTGCAGACTAAACCGCGGTTCGAAGCCTGCTTAGCATGGCAAGTAAGAGATGGGTACCCGAGGCTGTCGAGTCGCGTGCTAGTGCGGGCCGCTTGAGCGTGCATTGCAGGCGCGGGTTTATTTATTGAGTACCCAGGAGGCAGTTTTTTAGCAAGCAAATGCATCGAATTTTAGATGGGAACTCATCATCCGAAGCCGGGACCGGCATGTGACTGTTTGGCAGCGCTTAGATACGAGCGACAAAAAGCGGTAGAAGCCGTCGTCGGCATTGGTATGCACCGCGCGCTGAACACGGAAAACCAGTTGATCTATGCGCGTCTCACCCTAGCCCACAGGGCCGAAGTGAAGCACAGGCTGGAATGCTCGAAGTGCCGCCAGGCCCTCAATTCCAATTCGTATGAATGGGGATGAATATTACCCAGAGTGGGCCGCCTAATTTGTATTCCCGTCCCAGCCATCGGGAAACATGAAAACGAGCATCTATCCTTATAGCTCGAAGTACTTCTTTCTGCGCTAAAGCATGCGCGTCACTAAATCCGAACCTGGAGATGAGTTTCATGGGTGTAGAAACAATCAACGATCTTTTCTTAGAAGAACTGAAGGATTTGTATTCAGCGGAACATCAAATCACCAAAGCGCTTCCGAAGATGGCAAAAGCCGCTTCGACAGAGCAGCTACGGCAGGCCTTCGAAAGCCATCTCGAAGAGACAAAGGGACACGTCGACCGACTTGAACAGATTTTTGAAGCCCTGGGAAACAGCGGCAAAGGCAAAACCTGCGAGGGAATGAAGGGTCTATTGTCAGAAGGTTCAGAAATCATCGGAGAAGTTGAAAAGGGAGATGTACGCGATGCTGGTTTGATCTCTGCCGCGCAACGGGTCGAGCATTATGAAATGGCAGGCTATGGGTCTGTGCGGGCCTTTGCGGAACTGTTAGGACATCCGGACGTTGTCAAATTGCTAGATGCAACCTTGAAGGAAGAAAAGGCAGCCGATCAAAAGTTGACTCAGATTTCGAAAGCAGTCAACAACAAAGCCCAGAGGGCAGCATAGCCTCGATCAGAAGCGTGGTTATCTCGGGGGATCCAAGGGCTTGCCCACAGTGGCAAGCCCTTCCTATTTGGAGGCAACAAGCGATGGCCAGCGATCTCTTGACCTGCCCCGTTTTTCTCAACCAGTGATAACTGTAGATTCTCGATTTAGGTTTGGCTTTGGAAATATCCCTCCGCCGCCGTCGAGGCTGTGCGGATGTGGGAAGCGCTCTTGGCTTTCCATATCCGCATAGCCTGTACTCTGCCGGAACTCGGCCGGCGTCCGATAGCCCAACGAACTATGCGGGCGTTCCCAGTTATACTCCTGCTGCCAGTCTGCCAGAGTGCTTCGTACATCGTTCAACGTCCGGAACCAGTGCGCGTTCAAGCACTCGTCACGCAGGCGCCCATGGAAGCTTTCGACATGCCCATTTTGCATTGGTCTGCCCGGTTGGATATGGACTAAGGCGATCTTTTGCTCTTCGGCCCAGCCCAGCATCTGCCGGGAACAGAACTCCGGCCCATTATCGGAGCGCACACTTTCCGGATGGCCGCGCTCCTCAATCAACTGATCCAGCACCCGTGTCACCCGCCCACTGCCCAGGCTCACGTCCGCTTCCAGAGCGAGACACTCGCGGGTATAAGCATCGACCACGCTCAAAATGCGAACCATCCGGCCGTTCGCCAGTCCATCCACGACGAAGTCCATTGCCCACTCCTGATTGGCCCGAAGCAGTCTCGGCGCCGTTAACGGATCGCGCACCAGACGCTTGCGCCTCCTCCGCCGCACCGCCAGCCCTTCTTCCGCATACAGCCGGTAGACCCGCTTCACGTTTCACCTCACGGCCCCGACGCTCCAGCAGCACGTGCAGACGCCGGTAGCCGTACCGCGGCTTCTGCCGTGCCAGTTGGATCAGCGCCTCGCGCAACTCCGCGTTGCGATCTGGCCTCGGCTCGTAACGATAGCTCGACCGATCCACACCCAGCAGCTTGCAGGCTGCACGCTCGCTCCGCTTGAACTCCACTGACACGAACGCAACATCTTCTCTCAGCCCGGCAAGCTCCAGCCGTTTTTTCTTATCACCGCTTTCAGAGCTTCGCGGTCCAGACTCAGATCGGCTACCAACTGCTTCAGCCGCCGGTTCTCGTCCTCCATCTGCTTCAACCGTTGAGCCTCGCTCACCTCCAGGCCACCGTACTTCGCCTTCCAGCCGTAGAATGTCGCCGCGCTTATCCCATGCTCCCGGCACAGATCCGCCGTCTTCAATCCTGCCTCATGTTGCTTCAAAATCCCGATGATCTGCTCTTCGCTGTATCGGCTCTTCTTCATGCTCCGTCCTCCCGTTCAATTTACGAGAGAACTCCAGCTTCAACTGGTAGAGTTTTCCGGGGGCAGGTCACTCTGCCTTCGCTCGCTCCATCGACATCAGGGTTACCTAGGGGGGGGCCGCGGCCATAGGGGGTGAATGTTCTGTTGTTAGTCCGTCGCCATCCTTACGCTACTTGCTCCGTCCTCCGGCCACGAGTACCCCAACTCCAGCGACAAGGACGACGGTGCTGAGAATTGGGGACATTGGAAGGGTGTTATGTTCCTTGTGAGAGACCTGCAGAGGACCCACATCAACGTCCTTCTTCTCATGGGTAAAAGTGACTCCGCCCATCGCGAATCCGACGATTCCAAGGACGATAAGAAGAATGCCTACTATCATCGAGGGTTTCATAGAGCCTCATCTTTCATGGGTTGAAGTGCGTTATAAGCCAAGAGGTCACACGCGCCGCTAGCGGTTGAGGTCGTGCATCGTCTCTGCGGCGGTTTGGGCCACGCTTCCAACAGCGCCTTTGGCCGCCCCGCCTATCTGATCTGCGAGGCCCCCTGCTGCAAGGTCGTCATTACCAGAGAGTCTGCCCAGACCTTCCTTTAGTTTTCCAATGACTTGCCCGCCGGTCCCGGCCGCGCGCTGTCTTGTTCCCCAACCGAAAGTCTTACGAGCAGCTTTCTCAATGCCATCACTTTCGATCACATACCACAGTTCCCGATTCCTAAATGCGATATAGGCCAATAGGCCTACGCCGACACCCACAACGATCAACGGAAGAGCTTTCATGACAGGCCTCCATCAGCTTGGATGCAGTTGAATCGCTATAGCCGGTCTTAATTAGCAGAAAGGTATTAACGCGTGGGGAGCAGATGAGTTAGTCGAGATTTGGTGCTTAGGCGGGGCCAAATCAGTTACCACGCGCCGTTATGATTCTGCATCCTAATTTTCGTATGTCCATTCAAGGCATAGACGAAAAGCGACGAAGGAGAATTCATGGCCGACGTAAAGAAGTGCGCCAACCCAGCCTGTAGCTGTACTCCACGCAATAACGACAAGTTTTGCAGCGCCCACTGTGAGGGTACAAAAGGGACGACGGAAATTAGCTGCCAATGTGGGCACACGTCCTGCCGCGGAAACGCAGTGAAGGCGTGATCCGAACCCGAGGCTTGCTTCCCGAGCGGGCCTTGGTTTCCCCGCAAAAAAAAGGGACCGAGTTCCGCGGGTCGGTGCGCCCGTCTGGTACTTGGTCCCGAGTGCGGGCAAGGGGCCTCCGGAAACGGGATGGTCCTGCCCCGCTGGACACGGGCCTGAACGCGCATTTGCTCTCTGGGTTTGATACCGAAACAGGCGAGCAAAACGAGATAACTTCGGGGACGCTAATCTGGCGGTCTCACTAAACACGGCTCCAGCCGTTTTGCATCCAACGGTCGAGAGAGCGAGATGCGTTCGAAACAGATTGGCGAAAATCCCAAAACCTTTGTAGTCATACTCGACACGGGAGACGAGATTCTCTCGTCGCTCAAACAGTTCGCTCGAAGGAAACATTTAGCTGCCAGCAGTTTCAAGGCGATCGGCGCCCTGAGCGATGCCGAACTTGGTTGGTTCAATTGGGAGACCAAGAAGTATCAGACGGCGGTCAAGCTTCAGGGAGCAGGTCGAGCTACTCTCGTTGATCGGGGACATCGCTTTGAAAGATGACGAGCCGCAGGTTCATTCGCATCTCATCATTGGGCGCAGGGACGGAACCGCTCACGGTGGGCACCTTCTGAGCGCAACCGTTCGCCCGACTTGCGAAATAGTCATTATTGAGAGCCCACGACACCTTCAGAAAGAATTCGACCCTCAGTCCGGCATTGCACTCATCCGCCTATAAAGCAGATGGCGAGGAGAGCATCCTATGGGAGTCCAAGAGTTGATTGGGATGGAACCCGAACTGCCCCACGTCACATAAACAGTTGAGCGTTTGTCGTCACTATGTTCCCCGGGGGTCTATAGTGATTCAGTAGCTTCAAAAAACTTTTAACCTCGGTTCCGGCAACGCCGACTCGACCCACCTTCCCTTCGCTCCTGTTTTTGGCAATAATTAAGGACGTTATGTCCAAGCAACAATTCCAGACTGAAGTAAACCAGCTCCTCCAACTGATCGTCCATTCGCTCTACTCCCATCCGGAGATCTTTCTCCGCGAGCTCATCTCCAACTCCTCCGACGCGCTCGACAAGCTCCGTCACCTCACCCTCGTCGACGATAAGTACAAAGCGCTCGTCGGCAACGGCATCGATTCGCCGCGCATCGACCTCGAACTCGACGAAGACAACAAGACGCTCACCATCTCCGACACCGGCATCGGCATGAACGAGGAAGACCTCGTCTCGCACCTCGGCACCATCGCCCGCTCCGGAACAAAAAACTTCCTCGCCCAGCTCTCCGGCGACGCCAAGAAGGACTCCAACCTCATCGGCCAGTTCGGCGTCGGCTTCTACTCCGTCTTCATGGTCGCCGACAAGGTTGAGGTCTTCTCCCGCAAGGCCGGCGAAGACAAGACCTTCAAGTGGACCTCCGATGGCAAGACCGGCTTCGAGATCGAAGAGGCCACCGGCGACAACGCTCGCTCCGCAGCCGGCACCACCGTCCTCATCCACTTCAACGAATGAGGGCGCGCAGTACGCCAACTCCTGGCGCCTGCAGGAGATCGTCAAGAAGTACTCCAACCACATCGCGTTCCCCATCTTCCTCACCTACGACAAGAGCGAGTGGAACGCCGAGAAGAAGGAGTCCGACAAGACCCGCGTCACCGAGCAGGTCAACGCCGCCAGCGCCATGTGGCAGCGCCCCAAGTCCGAGCTCACCGACGACGACTACAAGGAGTTCTACAAGTCGATCACCGGCGACTGGGAAGACCCGCTCTTCTGGTTCCACACCCGCGCCGAAGGCACCCTCGAGTACACCACGCTCTTCTACATCCCTGCCAAGGCCCCGATGGATCTCTACCAGGCCGACTACAAGGGCGGCGTCAAGCTCTACGTCAAGCGCGTCTTCATCATGGACGACTCCAAGGAGCTGCTCCCGCAGTACCTCCGCTTCGTCCGCGGCATCATCGACTCCGAAGATCTCCCGCTCAACGTCTCGCGCGAGATCCTGCAGCAGAACAAGGTGCTCACCAGCATCAAGACCGCCAGCGTCAAGAAGATCCTCTCCGAGCTGAAGACCATCGCCGCCAACGACAAGGACAAGTACGCGCAGTTCATCGCCGAATACAACCGTCCCCTCAAGGAGGGTCTCTACGGCGACTTCGCCAATCGCGAAACGCTGCTCGACCTCGTCCGCTTCAAGTCCACCAAGGTCGAAGGCCTCACCTCGCTCGCCGAGGCCAAGGAGCGCATGCAGCCCGAGCAGAAGGCGCTCTACTACATCACCGGCGGCTCCGAGAGCATGCTCCGCAACTCGCCCCTGCTCGAGATCTACAAGAAGAAGGGCATCGAGGTCCTCATCCTCGACGACGACATCGACGAGATCGTCTTCTCCTCCGTCCCCAAGTACGGCGACATCGACCTCAAGGCCGTCAACAAGTCCACCACCAGCGACGACCTCAAGGACGACTCCACGCCCGAGAAGGCCGAAGAGCTCAAGCCCCTGCTCGAGAAGATCAAGGCCACGCTCGGCGAGGCCGTCAAAGAGGTGCGCGCCTCATCGCGCCTCGCCGACAGCCCCTCCGTCATCGTCTCCGACGAGGACGAGCCCTCAGCCCGCATGCGCCAGATGATGCAGGCCATGGGCCAGAAGAACCTGCCCGAGCTGCAACCCACACTCGAGATCAACCCCGATCACGAGATCATCAGAAAGCTGCTCGCCGACCCCAGCAACAGCAAGGTAGAAGACGCCGCGTGGCTCCTCTTCGACCAGGCACTGCTGCTCGAAGGCGTGCCGCTGAAAGACCCCGCCACCTTCGTCCAGCGCCTGAACCGGGTGCTGAACCAGTCCATCTAAGCCCAAACACAAGCGGCAAACCAAAACGCCTCCAGCAAGGGATGATCGACGAAATTTCTCTCGCGTCCCGGAATCCGCAAAATGCCCGGCGATTTGCGTGCAATTGTTTGTTTGCAATCGTTTTGTTTGCAACCCCGGAGCGGATCTCCTACAGGCACACGGCGAACGGCTCGCAACTGCGCGGTTGTTTTGTTAGAAGAGATTTCTGTCTGCGGGCATCTTAACCATTCAGGAGTTTTCCCGTGGTCAAGCGGTGGATCAGATCCGCTGACATACGGCGCCCGGGGCCACCGGAGCCGCAGCAGAGTGTCGTCCTCCCAACCGGCGGCACGCCGGACAAAGCTCCTTTCAACGCACGTCAATCTATCTGGAGCTATGTCTCCAGCTCTCCCTTGCGTTCGCTCTGGAATCTCGAAGGTGTGCCCGCCCGTGTCATCGCTAGGAATACCTGGAAGTCCCTTTTCGCCGACGACCTGCTGGGCCGGTCCGCCGAACTGGGCTTTTTCTTTCTCTTTGCGCTCTTTCCCACCCTCTTCATGGCCACTGCGATCCTTGGCCTGGCTGCCCGCTCCGCTCCCCAAATCTATGACAGTCTTCTCGCATACCTGGCGATCGTGGTCCCGCCTTCTGCCCTGGGGACTGTTTTGCAGACTTTCAATCAGACCGCGGCAGCTTCGACCACCGGAAAGCTCACCTTTGGTCTGGTCGCCGCGCTGTGGTCCGCTTCTGTAGGATTCTCAGCGATTCAGGACAGCCTCGACGTCGTTTATAGAGTTAAGGGGCACCGGCCATATTGGAAGGCTCGGCTCGCGGCCGTAGGAGTCACCGTCGTGCTCGCTGCGCTCGTTACTCTCATCCTCACTTCGTTCCTCTGGGGGGATTTCCTGGCACGTCTTGCCCGCCATCAGATAGCCCACCACTTCCTGGGCGCTTCCGTCGTGATCCTGCTGCGGGTTTTCTCCTGGCTGCTCGCCTCAGCCCTTCTTTCTCTGTTCTTCGCGCTCATCTATTATTTCGGCCCCGGACTCAAGGCCGTCCGCTGGCACTGGCTCACGCCAGGTTCTGCGATCGGTATTCTGGGCTGGTTCCTGGCCTCGCTCGGTCTTCGTATGTATGTACATATCTTTCCCGGCTACTCCACAAGCTATGGTTCTCTCGGCGCCGTGATTATTCTTTTGACCTGGTTCTATCTGAGCGGTCTCATGCTCTTGCTGGGAGGGGAGATCAACAGCGAGATTGAGGCTGCTGTCAAAGAGCGGGAGCTCACATCCGCGGGAGTGATCGCTCCCAAAGTCGTTTCCAACCATGTCTCGCAACCTGCGGACGCTCCGTAGTCTGCGATCTTCGCGAGGCCTGAAATTGGCGCCAATGCGACCGCCGGAAACAGCCGTCATCGTTCGTCAGACGCCCGGCCAACAATAAAACCTGCTACTGAACCCAGGCATCGAACCAACTTGGCAGAGATGGCGCACGGTTCGGCTATCCGATGGGACACTCTATGGCGGCACAATCAGATGCCGGTCGGAAAGCGGGTATTCTCGATAGCGCGCGAAAAGCCGCGGCGGGGCTTTTCATTCTGACCCTCTGTTTCCCGCTGCTGGCGCAGATCCAACAAACCCAACGAGATTCTGCCGACGAGCCACCGAAGACAGCTGCCGCGACCGAGCTCCTCCTATCTTCGTACGAAGGCCAGAACGTCACGTCGATTCAGATTGCCGGAAGACCCGGATTGAACGTCAGCCAACTTGCGCCCCTGTTTGTGCAGCACACCGGCGAGCCTTTCTCCAGGCAGAAGGTCGAGCAAACCGTCGCCGCCATCAAAGCTGCGGGCAAATTTTCCGAAGTTCAGATCCAGGTGGTGCCGGAACCTGACGGAGTGCAGGTTCTTCTTGTTGCCGAGCCTGCTGTCTACTTTGGCCTGTTTGAATTTCCCGGAGCGAAGCGATTCGCATACTCACGGTTGCTTCAGGTAGCGAACTATCCTCCCGAGGCGCCCTTCAATGCTGACGATATCCAGCAGGATCAAACGAGTCTGCTTTCCTTTTTTAGGCAGGAGGGTTTCTTTCAGGCTGAGGTTCGCCCGGAGACAAACGTGGATGAGGAGCAGGGAATTGCGAATATCTTCTTCCAAGCCACCTTAAACCGGCGCGCCAAGTTCGGAGAAGTCGACATCGCCGGTATCGCGCCCCGAGAGGCCGATGATCTAGCGCACAGTCTTCGCGGTCTGGCGGCACGGGTTCGCGGCGCGGCAATACGGCCAGCAAAGAATTATCGGCGCACCACTCTCACAAACGCTCCCAAATATCTTCAGTCTAAATTGGAGAAACAAGGCAGATTGGCGGCCCAAGTAAAACTTGACGGCGCGGAATACCATGCGGTCACCAATCGCGCGGATATTCACTTCCAGGTGAGCGAGGGCCCATTGGTCCATGTTCGGATTGAGGGCGCTCACCTGTGGAGTTGGAAACGCAAGTCTCTACTCCCCATATATCAGGGGGTTGGTGTCGATCCCGAACTAGTAGAGGAAGGAAATCAGGCGCTAGCATCGTATTTTCAGGCCAAGGGCTACCTGGATGCCAAGGTCGACTCGCATTTGCAAAACCAGGATGCGATTGAAACGATCGTCTACCAAATCACGAAGGGGAAAAAACATAAAGTGGCGCAAGTCATGCTGGCGGGAAATAGGAGTTTGCCTAGTTCGCAATTACTACCTCATCTAACCGTGAAAAAAAGTCACTTACTTTCTCACGGAAAATATAGTCAACAACTTGTCCATGCCAGCGCAGAGAATCTTTCAGCGGTTTACCGGTCCGACGGGATTCAGCAGCGTTCGAGTGACCCCGACAGGTCACCAATCACGGCGGCGACGTCACTGTACGTTTCGAAGTCGATGAAGGTCCACAGGACATAGTGAAGTCGCTGCGCATTGAAGGCGCCCAAACATTTGCCGAAGCTAAGTTTGCGCCCCAGGGGTTAAAGCTGGCGCCCGGCAAGCCGTATTCGGAAAAGCTTATACAGGACGATCGCGCGAGCATTGTTGCCAACTATCTCAAGGCGGGATATTTGACTGCCAGCTTTCGGGAAACCGCGACGGCAGTTTCCAAAAGCGAGCCTCACTCGATCAATGTTATCTACCACATTGAGGAGGGTCCGCAAGTGGTTACGGGCCATGTGATCACTCTGGGGCGCGTCCACACGCTGCCACGATTAGTCGATCGGGACATTGCATCCATCAAGCCCGGCAGCCCCCTGACGGAAACGCAACTGCTCACCGCGGAGAGTAAGCTCTACGACCATACCGGCGTCATCGACTGGGCCGAGGTCGATCCCAAGCGCCAGATCACGACGCAGACCAAGGAAGATGTTCTGGTCAAGTTACATGAGGCTGAAAGGCATGCGATCACCTACGGCTTCGGGTTTGAGGTGATCAATCGGGGGGGAAGCGTGCCCGGCGGCACGGTCGTTCTGCCCAATCTTCCTCCGATCGGGCTGCCTTCGAGCTTCACGACGAACCAGAAGACCTTCTACGGTCCGAGGGGAACATTTCAGTACACACTCAACAATGTGCGCGGAAATGGATCGTCGCTTTCGTTTACCGGTTTTGCCGGACGCCTTGACCAACGGGGTGCGGCCTACTACATCGACCCGACCTTTCTGTGGTCGAAGTGGAGATCCACAACCTCGATCTCCGTCGAGCGCGACGAGGAGAACCCCATATATTCCTCACAGGTGGAACTCGCCAGCTATCAGCTTCAACGATCGCTAGATCAAGCAAAGGCCGACACTCTCTTTCTGCGATACAGCTTCAGCCAGACGGATTTGACGCGGATTGAAATCCCCGCGCTGGTGCCGCCTCAAGATCGGGACGTCCGGCTTTCCACCCTTGCGGCCAATTTTACCCGCGACACGCGCGATAATCCCCTAGACGAGCATAAAGGGATGCTGCAAAGCGTGGAATTGGACTTCAATTCGACCAAGCTGGGCGCGAGCGTGGATTTTGCCCAGCTGACCACCCAGAGCGCGTACTACAAGCAGATTTTTCACCAGGTGGTTTGGGCCAATAGCATTCGCGTCGGCTTGGCGGAAGCCTTCAGCGGCAGCTTCGTACCACTCAGTGAAGAGTTCTTTACCGGCGGCGGCAACACGCTCCGCGGCTTTCCCCTGGACGGCGCAGGTCCGCAACGGCAGGTTCCGGCGTGCAGCACCGGCTCGAGCACAGACTGCACCCTGATTCAGGTTCCCACGGGCGGAAATGAACTGCTGCTTTTGAATACCGAGCTGCGTATTCCCTTGCCGGTGAAAAAGGGGCTGAGCCTGGTTACTTTCTATGACGGGGGAAATGTCTTTCCCAACGTTGGCTTTCACGACTTCGCGTCGCTCTACTCCAACAATGTGGGCTTGGGGCTGCGTTACGCAACTCCGGTCGGTCCGGTGCGGTTCGACATCGGCCGCAACCTAAACCCCATTCCGGGAATCGACGCGACGCAGTATTTCTTCACCATCGGCCAAGCGTTTTGAGCGAGGATTTTCGTGGATATTGCCGAGCCATCTCCCGACAAGCCCAGCAACCCGGAGACCAAGCCTCGCCGGCGATGGCTGAAGTTTGCTGCCTGGGCTTCAGTTGGCTTGGCACTTTTCCTGGTGCTGGCGGCCTCCGTAGTTGCCGTTGTGCTGCGCAGCACGCAATTCCACAACTATGTCCTGAATGCTCTGGAGAAGCAGGCGAGCGCCCGGCTCGGCACCCGCGTGCAGGTGCAGAACTATACCCTTCATCTGCGAAATCTGAGTGCGGATCTCTACGGGTTGACTGTCAGCGGTAGCGCCCCTTACTCGAGCCCGCCTTTACTTCTGGTGCAGCATGTCGAGGTGGGCGTGCGTGTGGTCTCCGTTCTCCACCGGAAATGGTATCTCGATAACTTGCGCATTGACCGTCCGATTCTGCGGGTTTTCGTCGATGGGCGCGGAGTCTCGAAGATCCCCGCCTTCCGCGGTGGCGGCGGCAACAGCAACAACACTCTTTTCGACCTTGCCATCCGCCATGCGGTGCTGGATCAAGGGGAGGTTGATTACAACAGCAAAGAAACCTCGCTCGAGGCTGACCTTCATGATGTAGAGTTTGCTTCTTCCTTTGACAGCAGCCTACAGAAATACTCTGGGCAACTGAGTTATGTTGACGGCCATCTGATCGCCGGCTCGCTCAAATCCATTCCGCACAGCCTCAATGCCCAATTCGACGCCACGCCCACTACCTTATCTTTGACCAAGGCCACGTTGACCAGCGGCCGATCCCAGCTTGTGATCACTGCAAGTTTGGAGGACTATGGCAGTCCAAGGATTCAGGCTAGCTACCGGGCGGTGCTGGACGGAAGCGAGATCCGTCAAATCCTGAATAGCCCGTCGGTGCCGATGGGGCTGATCAACGCCGATGGCGTACTGCGTTATCACAACACTGCAACCGGCTCGATGCTCGACTCGCTCGTGCTGAACGGATCCATGAACAGCCGCCAGCTCGATGTACACACTGCGAAGGTGAGTGCCCGCATTCAGGATTTGACTGTGCGTTACGCGCTCGAGAACGGGGAAGCGACGATTCAGGAATTACACGCCTACCTTCTAGGCGGGGAGATCAAGGCTTCGGGAAAGATGGCTGGGATCGGCGGCCATTCGCGGTCCACCCTGGAGGTTTCTCTTAGCAGAATTTCCCTGAATAATTTAAGGCAGACGATCCAGCCATCGACGCGGCCGCAGAAAATCGATCTGGGCGGCGTGTTGAATGCGCAAGCGAATGCGGCTTGGGGAAGCAGCTTAGACGATCTCGTAGCTCATGCTAACGCTACAGTGAACGGCCGGATCGCCAATGCTCATGCAGGGGACAGCGGCACAATTCCGGTAAACAGCGTCATCCACGGGGCCTATTCTGCCGCCAGCAAGCAGCTGACGTTCCTCGATAGCTACATCCGCCTGCCCCAAACGACGCTGACCATGAATGGGACGGTAAGCAACCGCTCGGATCTCGCTCTACTGTTCCAGACCAACGACCTGAGCGAAATGGAAGCGGTTGCCGGGATAGCGTCGCCTGCTTTTGGACAGCCCGCCCCGCGGCTCGGTCTCGCAGGTACAGCGTCGTTCCGCGGAGCCGTTCAGGGATCGACTGCAACGCCGCACTTAACCGGCCACTTGATCGCATCCGATCTCCACGTCAACGGGACGGCATGGCGCAGGTTGCAGGTAGATGTGGACCTTAGTCCGTCGTTCGCCGCCCTGCGGCACGGAAACCTGCTGCCGGCTTCCAATGGGCAGCTCACCTTCGATGCAAGCACCGGCTTGAGGCAGTGGTCTTTCACGAACACCAGCCCTGTCCAAGTCACTCTAGATGCCTCGACGTTGGATATCTCGGACCTGGCGAAGTTTGCGAAAGCCCGGATTCCTTTGGCTGGCTTGTTAACCGCAAGCGTGAAGGTGCAGGGAAGCGAATTGAGTCCTGCCGGGACGGGCAAACTTTCGCTCACCCGCGCGAAGATCTATGACGAGCCCCTCCAATCCGCGCAGCTGACTTTCTCCGGCACTGGCGATCAGGTGCAAGGCAATCTCTCCATTCAGCTTCCCGCCGGGAATGTGCAGAGCAAGATAAGCATTCGCCCGCGGGAGAAGGACTATTCGATTGAGCTCGTTGCGCAGCAGATTCGGTTGGATCGGTTGCGAACTCTGAAGTCCAGGGATATAGATGCAAATGGCGCCGTGAATCTCCATGCAAGCGGCACTGGGTCATTTCAAAATCCGCAGCTCACGGCGACGGTGCAAATCCCGCAACTTGAGATTCAGAAGCAAACGATCACCAGCCTGAATCTGCAAATGAACGTGGCCAATCACGTCGCAACTGCGAACCTCACGTCCGCGGCGGTCGGCAGTTCTATGCGGGCGGATGTAAAGGTGAATCTTAGCGGAGATTATGTTGCAGACGCGACGCTCGATACTTCGTCCATTCCTCTTGAACCGCTGCTCACGCTTTATGCTTCCTCCGAGGCCGACGGCCTGACGGGAGAGACTGAGCTGCACGGGACGCTGCACGGTCCGCTGAAGAATTGGAAGACGGTCGAAGCGCACATCGCCATTCCGACATTGAAGCTGGCATACGGCAATGCCATCCAACTCGCAGCGGTTTCGCCGATCCGCGTCGACTATAAGGGCGGCCTCCTGGCTCTCGAGCGCGCAGAAATTCGCGGCACGGATACTGATTTGCAGTTCCAGGGGACGTTTCCCCTAACCGGCAGAGCACCTATGTCTCTCCTGCTCCTGGGCACCGTCAATCTCCAACTTGCGCAAATGTTCGATTCGGAGGTCAAGAGTTCCGGCGAGTTGAAGTTCAACATCAGCTCGCACGGATCGGGGAACGGCTCCAGTCCGAATGGCCAGATTGAGATCGTGGACGCGAATTTCATACGCAGCGACTTGCCGGTGGGCCTGCAACACGGGAATGGCGTGCTGACGTTGACTCAGGACCGGCTCAATATCACGAAATTTCAGGCTACCGTTGGCAATGGCACGCTCACCGCCCAAGGCGGAGTCGCCTATCGGCCGAAGATTCGATTTGACCTGGGGTTGGCGGTCAAGGATGTTCGCATGCTTTATCCGCAGGGGCTTCGCGAGAGCGTGAATGCAGACCTCCGGCTTGGAGGCTCTATTGACGACGCCCTTCTGGGCGGGACGGTGAATATTTCCGATCTTTCTTTTACGCCGGCCTTCGATTTGACGAACTTCATGAATCAGTTTTCCGGGGGTATTGCGGCGCCGCCGACGCCGGGGTTCACACAGAACCTTCGCCTGAACGTGGCCGTGCGCGCCAGCAATGACATTAACCTGGTGAGCAGGACGCTCAGCATCTCCGGCAATGCCAATCTGCAGCTGCGGGGCACCGCCGCGGAGCCTGTGATTCTGGGGCGCGTGAGCCTCAACAATGGAGACATCATTTTTAACGGCGATCGGTTCGTCGTCAATGGCGGGACCATCGAATTCGTCAATTCGTCCGAGACGCAGCCAGTGGTCAACCTCGCCCTGAATACCAGAATCCAGCAATACGACATCACGATGCGTTTCAAGGGGCCGATCGACGGACTACGCACTGATTATTCGTCTGATCCGTCCTTGCCGGCGGCTGACATTATCAACCTGTTGGCATTCGGGCAGACCACCGAAGCAAACAGCGCGAATGCCTCCACCCCGGCGAACCAGCAAGCGGAGTCGTTGGTGGCGTCGCAGGTGAGCAGCCAGATTACCGACCGGGTCTCGAAGATCGCCGGCATCTCGCAACTCTCGATCAATCCGGTATTGGCCGGTGGCACGACCCAGGGGCCCCCGGGCGCGAACATCACCGTTCAGCAGCGGGTTACGGGAAACCTCTTCGTCACGTTCTCAACCAACGTGGCGTCGACGCAGAATCAGGTCGTCATGGGCCAATATCAGCTTTCGCCCCGGGTCGCGATGAGTGTGACGCGAGATCAAAGCGGCGGTTTTGCGGTAGATACTCTGATCAAGAAGACCTGGTAGAGCGGTAGCCGCTGCTTGGGAGATTCCCTCTATTCCTCGTTCTCAACAGCATCGAAGAGATCTGTTTCCGGAAGAGAGGATTCCTGTTCTTGTTCTTGCCAACCGTCAGAATCAATTTCGAATAGTCGATCTGAGACCATCGCGTGGTCTTGATCTCCGCATCGAATGGCGGGTTGGGGAATCTAATGCACCATGCGGATCCGAACGCGCCTCCTCAGTTTTATTGCCATTATTCAGTCTGTTCTTTTATTGGCGCATTTGTTTCTTTACGAGACCTGGGAATTTTCTCTCGCGGGAAGTGATACTCATTCGTCGTTGTGGATCAAACTGGTCCTCGGCTTTCTGTCGGTGAGCTTCGTTGCCGCTTCGTTACTCGCGTTTCTCTACACAAATGCTGCTCTGCGCGCGCTCTATAGGGTCGCGGCGATTTGGTTGGGTCTGCTGACTTTTCTCATCTTCGCAGCAGTTTCCTCCTGGGTGATCTTCGGAGTTGCCCGGCTGGTTGGGTTGGACGTGAACTTCCATCGCACCGTGGAACTGCTGTTCGGTGCCGCGGTTGTGGCCGGACTCTGCGGGGTTTTCAACGCAAGCTGGACGCGAATCACGCGAACGACAGTGCGGCTCGCGAACTTGCCGGCTCCGTGGCGCGGGCGAAGGGCGGTCCTGATCAGCGATCTGCACCTAGGGCACGTGCGAAACGGCAGTTTTCTCCGGCGCATAGTCCAGAAGATTTTGAGGGAAGAGCCGGACGCGATTTTTATTGCCGGAGATTTGTATGACGGCACGGCCATCGACGCGGGACGAGCAGCAGAGCCATTGAACGACCTGACGGCGCCACACGGCGTGTATTTTGTTGCGGGAAATCACGAGCAATTTCGGGACGATGGCAAATATCTGGGCGCCATTGCGGCGGCCGGCGTGCGCGTACTCAGCAATGAGAAAGTAGAAGTGGACGGTCTGCAAATTATCGGCGTGCCTTACCGAAACGCGATAGGGGACGGTCAGTTAGCGTCTGTGCTGCGCGCCATCCGTTTGGATCCTGGCCGCGCTAGCATTCTATTGATACATACGCCCGACCATCCGGAAATCGCGGAAGCTGCGGGCGTTTCACTGCAGCTATCCGGGCATACTCACCTCGGGCAGTTCATACCTTGGAGCTGGATGGCGCGGCGGATTTACCGGCAGTTTGTCTACGGTTTAAGCCGGATCGGGAAGATGCAGGTTTTCACTTCGAGCGGAGCAGGAACATGGGGACCGCCGCTGCGGCTGGGATCGAATCCTGAGATTGTCGTGCTTGAGTTTGAGTAGAGTTTGCATGTGATCGATGTAAAATGGCGCAGAACGATGCAGCGCGAGTCGTGGCCAGAACAAGTTACTGGGCCCTCGATGCGCACCTGGCCCAGACAACTCCGAATCAGCCATAGTCCAGCAATCGAAATACCTACGCGCTGACGCATGAAGGGTTCAAGGGGGCGAGTCATTCGTGAAAAGCATTGCGAAGCCCGTATTCCTGGCAGGCATTTGCGCCCTACTGGCTGCCGGCATTCCGGCAACGATCGCCCAGATTCAGAAGCCAGGGCAGATCAACCAGAAGAGGCTGAATCAGGCGATCGAGCTCCTCGCGGAAGGTCAGCCGGTCTACTACACCGGGTCCCACTCCGGCACAAACGGCACCTACGAACAGGGACTCAAAGACTCACAGACCTACGCGGACTACATTTCCTATGACATGGAGGACGCGCCCTACGATATCAAAGGGCTCGAGGACTACATGCGAGGACTTGCGGCAGGCGGCCCGGACCGGAGCGGACACCACATCCCAACCGTCATCGTCAATGTGCCCGTCAACGGATTGGATTATGCAGCCGTTCATGCGAACGCATGGATGTTCCATCAAGTGCTCGCTACGGGTGTCATGGGAATCACGTTGACACATGCAGACAACCCCGGCGCGATCCGGGCATTTGTCGAGGCCGTGCGCTTTCCTATCCACAAACAAGGGGTTGGTATCGACGGTCTCGCCGAGGGACGCCGGGGAATTCACGGTGTCGCGACGGCAGCCCAGATATGGGGAGTCTCCGAAGAGGAATATTTGGACAAGGCGGATCCATGGCCGCTGAATCCGAACGGCGAACTGCTGCTTGGCGTCAAAGAGGAAGACAAGTACGCGCAGATGAATGTGGCAGAAAACCTCAAGGTTCCGGGTATTGGCATCGCGGAATGGGGACCCGGCGATACCGCCTTGTCGCTTGATATCCGTGAACAGGGCGCTCGAGCGTTGCAAGACCCCAGGATGAAGGCGGCCCGAGCGAAAGTTTTCGCGGCCTGTAAGGCAAATCACATCTTTTTTCTGAATCAATTCGAATCCAACGACGTGGTCGATATGATCAAGGAAGGCGTCATGGTAGGGCCGGCCAGCCCCGAGACAGCTGAGATCGGCCGCAAGTTCACCAAGCGGCCGCTCCCGTACTAATCGAACCTTTAAATCCTTCCGCTCTTCGCCTGCCCGACAAGATGGTCCGCCGCGCGGAAAGCAAGAGCCTGGATCGTCATGGTGGGGTGATTGCGGCCGCCGGTGACGAAGCTGCTGCCATCTACGATAAACAGGTTGGGGACATCGTGCGCGCGGTGGTACTTGTCGACCACCGACGTCTTCGGATCGTTTCCCATCCGGCATGTGCCACGGCTATGGGCTCCTCCGCGCGTATCGTTTACTGGAGCCGCCCATATTGTGGTCGCTCCAGCCGCTTGCAGTATTTCCACTGATTTCTGCTTGAAGAACTCCATGCTCTTGAAGTCGTCTGGATGGCTCGTGATTGTGAGCCGCATTGCCGGCAAACCCCATGCATCCTTCACGTCTGGATCGAGATCCACTCGATTCGTCTCGACCGGCAACTGCGTCATGAAGTTCGTGATGGTCAACTTGTGGTTGGCCTGCTCCATCAGAGCCTTCTTGTATGCGGCTCCCCACCTCGGGGCATCGTTCGGGCCTGAAAGCCCGTATTGAATGGGATGCTCCTGACCACGCGCGGTCATGCGCCCTCCGCCATAAAACCCCCGCTTGGGGTCGTTGGGGACATAGTCCAGAATGGCGGCTCCAGTCACGCAGCCCTTGAATTCATTCAGCGGGTGTTCGAAAAGCCCGCTCGCACCGCCTATGTTGCCGCTCATCAGATACTTGCCGACGACGCCGCTCGAGTTCGCGAGGCCGTCCGGGAACCGTGCCGACTTCGACAGCAGCAACAAGCGTGGCGTTTCTGTGCCGTTCGCGGACAGCACAACCACTTTGGCTTTCTGGAAAACTTCCCGCTTCTGCGCGTCAAAATAGATGGCCCCGGTCACGCGACCGCTGTTATCGACCGGAATTTCACGCACGTAGGCGCGAGTCCGGACTTCGCATTTGCCCGTTTTCTCGGCGATTGGAATCATCGTGACGGCCGAACTCGATCTGGCCTTCACTTGGCACCCATAGCCCTGGCACATCCCGCAACTGACGCACGCTGAGCGGCCTTGATAAGGCTGCGTGAGAATCGCCGCTACATTGGGTACCACGGTCAGTCCAAGTTTCGCAGCGGCCACTTTGAACAGCGCGCCGGAAGCCTTTAGAGGCAGCGGTTCTACCGGATAAGATTTCGACATCGGAGCCATGAACGGCGTATCGACGCGCGGGCCCGAGATTCCCATCTCCCACTCAGCCTTCGTATAGTACGGCTCGATCTCGTCATAAGTGATCGGCCAGTCCGCCAAGCCTGAACCGGCGACTGTACCTTCGTGAGTAGCCTCCTGAAATTCGTATGGAAGGTGTCGCCAGCTACTCGCACCGTACGTGACAGTCCCACCTCCCAGCACACACCCATAGCTGTGAGTGCCGCGAACCGCCTTTTCCTTATCGTTCCGCCGAAAGGTGTTCGGTTGCGTTACCGGGTTCGTCATCAAATAGTCGTCAGGCGTCGGCGGGTACATATTCAGCAACTCGTCCTTGTTGTAGTCGTGCTCGTGGCCGTATGCGCCCGCGCTGCCTTGCTCGAGCACCACCACCGAAAAGCCGGCCACCGCCAGCTCCTTGGCCATGATGCCGCCGCCGGCTCCGGACCCGATGACGACAAAATCAACTTCGGTTGTTGGCTTGTATCGAATCACAGGTTCTTCTCCAGTCTCGGATTAGCGGGCCGAGTTACTCACATCGTCGTAGTAGCCGAATGGCGGCTTGAAGTTCAGCGCGCCGTCGAACTCGATCAGCTTCCAGCCGACCTTGCTATCGTTACCGCCGTGCGCCGGACTGGCAAACATCCCGATGATCGTGTGATTGCGGACGGTCCTGAAGAAAGGGGTATTCTCGATGGCCGTGAGCAGTCGAATCTGCTGCGCGGAGGTCAGCGCCGGGAACCTGCCGGCGTCTGGGAAAAGCTCCTTTGTCTTCGCCTGCAAATCCTCGAGCCCTTGTGTGTAGACGGGCTGGCTTTCGCGGAGAAAGGTCGTCAGCGCCCGGTCGATGAAGTAGACGCAGTGAGCCTCGTGCGCGCCCGGCGTGTCATCGGTGGGAATGATCTGGGACGCCATCGCATCGATGTCGGCGGCTTGCTCGCCGGTGAAGAAGACGAAGCGGGCCGACTGCCCCGATTCGGCTGCCTGCTGCGCATACGCCGAGGTCTCCAGAATTCCAGCCCAGTTCGTGGCAAGCCAGACGGAGCTCAACCCTGAAGCGGAACCGATGAGGAAAGATCGTCGTGATTGTCTGTTCATGGTGGCTCATGCCTCCGTGCTGGCCATTCTCGTCACGGACCTCGCTCCTACGTCAGCTCGCGATGCCTCTTCTGCGGACCGTAATAGCCTGCCATTTCCATTACGCTTTTTGGCCCGGAGACACTATATGCCTATCGGTCTCCGCCAGGCCATTCTTTTGTTTCCGTTTTCTATCTGGATGTTCGGCAGGCAGGAAAGGGCTGTTTCCGGGTGGGTGGCGGCGGCAGCCGGGTTCCGGGCAGGGTTGGAGCGGTCGACGCCAGAGAGGCGCGTTCGGGACAGACAATTCAAGACGCGAAGCAGTCGCGGGAGGGCACTCTCAACGAAGCCGCCGGACGAAGTGGAGTTCGATACCGGATAATGGAGCGCCGACCTCATGCATTGCACCACCCGTTACGAGCGATCCGAGGTCGATGGCGACAAAGCCGGCGCTGTTGATCAACTCGATCACTAGCTGTTTGGCTTCGATGTCATCGCCGGATGTAAAGATTACGGTACGGGGTTTGTTCGGCGAGAAGTCCTGTATCCAGGCCATCGGCATGTTGCTGATCGATTTTACAAGCCGTGCGCCAACGGCCATCTCGGCGATCAGCTCGCTCGATGTGCGCCCTTTCAACGCGGCCCGCGATCGGGTGACTCCCGCCAGGGTGATATCGGGTTTAGGATCCATATGCGCGTTCGTCGCATCGATCAGAATTCGGTCACTCCAATCGATACCTTTCAGGGCCTCAGGCACCTTCACCCAATGTGCAGCAAGAACAACGACGTCACATTCGGCCGCCTGCTGCTTTGTGCCGGCGATGGCGCCTGGACCAAGATCAGCGACAAAATCAGCCAGTGTCTCCGGACCTCTGGAATTGGATACAACGACGGTGTGACCAGCGTTGATCAAGTGACGGCCGAACGTGCCTGTCACGTTTCCGGCTCCAATAAATCCTACTTTCATGACCAATCTCCTCTCTTCGGTTGGATATGCGATTGCCATAATCTTCTCCTGTTGATTTCGCCACTTTCGTTGGCGTTACAGTGTTTAAGATTCGTTTGCCTAGTGATAAGGTGTGGTAGTTTATTTCTGTCACTCTGATAGGCTGGAGATATCAGCTATGGAACTCAGGCACATGCGATATTGCGTTGCCGTTGCCGAAGCCTTGAGTTTTCGGCAGGCAAGCAAACAGCTACATGTCTCCCAGCCTTCATTGAGCGTCCAAATCAAACAACTTGAAGACGAACTGGGTGTGCCCCTGTTTCGGCGATCAAAGCGGCGGGTGGAGATCACGCCGGCAGGTGAAGTCTTCTTGT
Source organism: uncultured Acidobacteriaceae bacterium (assembly GCA_963746665.1). GTDB lineage: Bacteria > Acidobacteriota > Terriglobia > Terriglobales > Acidobacteriaceae > PALSA-350. The sequence goes on from CAVVBW010000009.1 coordinate 146,165, forward strand.
CTGCGGCACGAGAAATCCTATTGAAGACGAAGCAGGCGTCGACAGCGGCACTTCATGCCGGGAGCGGCGAGGTTGGAACAATCCGGCTCGGGTTCATTCCGACTGCGGGCTTCCATATTCTTCCCCGGCTACTCGAGAAGATCAGAAGCACTCTTCCTCTGGTGAACGTGGAGCTTAAAGAAGGGAACGAAGCCCCCCAAATCACAGGACTACGTTCGGGAGCCCTTGATGTCTGCATTGGTCATTTGAGCCGTACCTACGACCAAATCGAGAACCTGCTGCTGATTCGGGAGCGACTCGTTGTGGCTCTCCCGAAAGGGCATCGCGCAGCTCGCAAAAAGTATGTGGGCGCAAGAGACCTTGAAGGTGAGCTCTTGATTATGCCATCGAAGGAGTTGTTGCCAAATATCCATCAAATGATTGCGACAGCCTTTCTGAAAAATCACATGCCGCTGGACAGATATCAGATCGCGGAACATTTTCAGACCGCGGTCAACCTCACAAATGCCCGCGTGGGATTTGCGTTCCTTCCATCTTCGGCAAAGGACTTTGTTCCTGATGGGGTCGTGTTACGAACTCCAGCTTTTCCTGTCGGACCGTTGGACACGTTTGCCTTATGGTCGAGTGGCAATGTAGACCCCCTCGTTCACCGAGTCCTCAGCCTTCTCAAGGAAATCAGGAAGGAGTTGTGAGAACAGGATTATCGTTCGGCGAGGCCGTGCCGGCGTTTCATCCACTGGCCGGGGCGGGCCGCGATAGTCTGGCCACGAGCTTTGCTATGACGCTGCGCGGAATCAGGCGCTCCGCGAAAGCCACGGACTTGTTGATCGCGCCGGGTATGACAAGACCGCCATGGCTATCGAGGGCTTTCAATGCCTCCGTAACCACCTGTTCCCGGCTTTGCTCGACGCCCATGAGCGCGCGCCGCGGCTTTGCGCCGTTGTCAATGGGGGACTCAGGGCGAAGGCGCCCCGGGCATGGGGTTATCCGCTTGCAACGATCGCCAATGAGCGTCATAACGGTTGATGCATCAACGGTCGAGAGACCGAAATCGTCGTCGCCTCGCACAATCAACGGAAGTATCTGAAGACGTCCGCGGACGGATACGGACCGAACAAACTTCTAGCGCTCAACGAATGCTCGAACTGCCCACTCATTGAGTAAGATGCAGGCTGTTCTAGAGAGGAGCCTGTTCGTGAGGAGCCACTCTTTTCAAGCACTTGCAGCGGGGAAACGGCAATGAACGCCGGAAGGCACACGGCGCAGAACTTGTCACTCGGTCTTTTCTGTTTGCATCATTTATGCAGTAGAGGCCGGGATTCGGCGGATTTTTCGCTAGCGCCAGTATCCTTTATAAAATACCCAGTTGCTTCCTCTGTGGACATAATGGGGTTGCACCCAAACGACACCGGGACGTGGCGGACGAACCCACCTTCCGGCCACCCACACGTATCTGTTTCCATTCCAGCGCTGGTATCCGCCGACCCAAACGTAACCTGGTCCAGGTGCCCGTCCAACCACTCCCACTCGTGCGGGCGGAGGTGGCGCGACGCGAATCACCGTCTGCGCAGTTCCGATGACTCCCCCCAGCAACACTACTGCACAAATAGCTGCACGAACATAGGACATGGTTTTATCCCCATTTATTCCTTTAGGCATTAACGATTGGAGCCTGAGGCAACATTATGTTCAGGCATGGCGTTTGTGAACTGGAAGAACTAACAGTGACCGAAGAAATGGCACGCGCCGTTGATATGCGAGGTTCATCAATGGGCTCCTTCATTCCCAGGAGATCGGATTGCGAATGCGAAGCTTCCTGAGGGACTTGAGAGTGCAGCCAGCTGGGAGATTGCCGATGGCTGGGCTTTCCATGGAATCCATCTCAGGTCGAGGACTACAAATGCGTAGATCGTGGGAACGAGCAGCAGGGTCACGATTGCGGAGAGCAGCAGCCCTCCGATCTGCGCGTAACACAGCGGCTCCCAGAGCGGGCCACCATGGAGTGCCAAAGGAACGAGAGCGAAGGCCGTCGCGCCAACGGTGATGAGCACCGGAGGGAATCGCGAAACGCCTCGCCTATTCCTTATCCAGAGCTCTGATTACACGAACAGACTCCGGAAGCGAAACCGTCAATTTCTCGGAGATCGTCGGGGCGGGCGCAGCTTCGGGAATTTCGGACTTCTATTATCCGAGGCAGGAGCGCACATGGACAAAAACAGGTCAGCGCTGGCTGATGAACGTCTCCCTGGACGACGCGACCTTCGCATTAAGAGAGTTCTGGCCCGACATCAATAGAGCCCTCTTTCACCGGCTTGCTTCCTGCGATAATCCCATCATCCGATGCCCGATCGTCTCGCCCGCCTTCGCTTCCGCCTCGCCGCAGCGCCGGATGTTCCGCGCCTCATCGCACTCATCGAAGCTTCGGTCCGCGGCCTCCAGGCAAATGATTACTCGCCGTCGCAGATCGATCAGGCCCTCGGCACCTGGCTTGGCCTCGACACCCAACTCATCGCCGACGGCACTTATCTTGCTGTCGAGCCCATCGCCGATCCGTCCGTCCTCGTCGCCTGCGGTGGTTGGTCGCGCCGCAGGACACCTTACGGCAGTGATGACCGTCCCGGCCGCGACGATTCCTTCCTCGATCCCCGCACCGACGCCGCCAAAATCCGCGCCTTCTTCGTCCATCCCACCTGGGGCCGGCAGGGTATCGGCAGCCGCATCCTGGCCCTCTGCGAAGAAGCCGCATGCGCCGAGGGTTTTACGCGCTTCGAGATGGGCGCTACGCTCACCGGCATTCCGCTCTACCGCCGCCACGGCTATGTTGAGCAGGAACGCATCGATCTGCCCCTCGCCAACGGTGAAAAATTGCCCATCGTCCGGATGACGCGCTCGCTTTGAAAACTGGCCCTAATCAACTCGGCAGGCGCTTCGCCAGATCGCTCTACTTCAGTGACGCCATATCGATGACGCAGTTATTCCCAGTGCGCTGTGCGCTGTGCGTTGTCGACAACCTGATGTGCCAGGTCAACGTGCGCGATCGCCCGGTCCCTCAACCCTCGTGCCTGCGGCACGTCCTCGGCCTTTGTCAAGTCATTGTGTGCCGACCACAGCAGTTCATTTGCCTTTCGGAACCGGTCGTGAGGGCTCAACCGCGAATCGATCGGGAACGGATCATTCAATCCCTTTCCATCGTCGATCGATGCTTTCTTGATTTCATCGATTGCTGCGTCGATCTCGCGAATGGCAACGTTATCGTCACGCCTTACCGGTTGCCAGGCCCATCCATCATTCAGGTAGTGGCGGGCAGCGCGCAGATCGCTCAAAGCATGCATATAGGCCGGATGGGGTCCCGGAACCTCCGCCTGCATCGCTCCGGAACCAGATGCCGACAGCATTCCGACCGCCACGAACATCGAGAAAAGTTTCACGCGCATGTCTTTCTCCTCAAATTTCGCGTTACATCCGTACCCTCCTATAGATATTTGCCCTCCAACCCAAGCACACTCGCACAAAAGTTGCAGTGGTCTCCCGATGGCAGCAGGATCCTGAGCGCGGAAGAGGTTCAACTCCCAAGATGCTCGCGCGGGCGTTCAGAGCGGCGATGCCCACATCTATTCGAAGCATCGGCGAAGGGGGCCGACTGCATTCCCGTCTGAGCCGGCTATCCACCGGGATGGAAGACTTTGTGCTGGGTCACCGCATCACCGTCTCCGCGCCTCAAGCTACGGAAGACAATCGTTGAGACGATCGTTGATCCTCCCAGAACGAAGAGCGCCTTATGAATCCCATGGATCATTTCGAGCGGGTTGGTGCTGGGAGTGCTCGGAATGAAAAACGCTGTGGCTAATCCCGCAGCCGCGACGCCGAAGCTGATCGACATCTGTTGCATGGTGCTCGCGATGGAACTTGCATTGCTGGTCTCTTCTTCGGTGGTGTCCGCATAGACAAGGGCGTTCATACTTGTATATTGCAACGACGTGAAGGCTCCATAGAAAAATGCCAAGAGCACGATGACCCAAACCGGTGTGTGCAGTCCGATCGTCGCAAATAGCATCAGCCAGGCACCGAGAATCAAGGTATTGGAGATCAATACGCCACGATACCCGATCAGTGTCAGAAGCCGGGGCATGATCATTTTCATGCTCATGGCCGCGATTGCCTGAGGCGTGATGAGCAGGCCTGATTGAATCGGCGTAAAGCCGAGGCCGACCTGATAGAGGAGCGGCAAGAGGAACGGCACTCCCCCAATTCCAAGACGGGTAAAGAAGCTGCCGCTCACGGCGGCGCGGAAGGTGCGGATGCCGAACAGGTTCAATTCCAACAACGGGAATGGGCTGTGTTTCGCGTGGATTCCATACCCCGCAAGCAGCACAAGAGAAATAGCCAACAGCCCGGAGATTTCACGCGCACTCAGCGTGTGTTCACCGAATATCTCCAGAACATACGACAGCAAAGCGATTCCCGAGCCAAACAAGATCAGTCCAACCACATCGAGCGGGTGTGTTCGCTCTTCGCGAAAGTCGGGCAGGTGCAAATAGACGAGGACTAAGCCGGTCAGGCCAATCGGAATGTTCAGAAAAAAGATAAACCGCCAATGAAGATAACCGACGATCAAGCCTCCAGCGATTGGTCCAAGCATCGGAGCGACCAGCGCCGGAATCGCTACGAAGCTCAGGGCGCGGAGGAGTTCGGATTTGTCGAATGACCGTACCAGAGTGAGCCGGCCTACCGGGACCATCATCGCTCCGCCACAACCTTGCAGAACGCGACACGCGACGAGCAGATGAATGTCGCTGGATATACCGCAAAGAAACGATCCAAGCGTGAATAGGCCGATCGCGGATGTGAAGACACGACGCGTTCCAAATCGGTCCGCCATCCAGCCGCTAATTGGAATGAAGACCGCAAGGCTCAACGTATAGCTTGCCAATACGGCCTTCATGCTGAGAGGAGCGACATGGAGGGCCGCCGAGATCGCCGGAACGGCTGTGTTCAGAATGGTAGTGTCCAGAGACTCCATGAAGAACGCAACCCCCACCAGCCACGGTAAAAGACGCTTGCTGGCGCCGGAGGGCTGGAATGGAGAGGCGGGAGCGATCAGGGAATCAGGTGGATTCATAGTGAAGTGAGATGACACAGAACTTTGATCAATTTGAACACGTCTGCGTAGCGAATGGTTTCGGCAAGCGTTCCAAACCTAAGCGCAGTCAGGGGGCCGCCACTTTCGGATAGAATTCGTTCTGTGATGGCTGATGAGTCGCGAACAGACGCTCTGAATCGCCGCTTCGGGATCCCCGGACTTGCGCAGGTGATTCCCGGGGGCGGCGGACTGGCCAAGCTGCAGGTCACGACCAAGTCGGCTTCGGCGGAGATGTACCTGCACGGTGCTCACGTCACTTCCTGGCGGCCAGCAGGCGCCGAAGAGGTGATTTTTCTCAGTCAGCACACGCATTGGGAGGACGGCCGCGCGATTCGCGGAGGGATTCCGGTCTGCTTCCCTTGGTTTCGGGCCAAGGCAGACAACCCTAAGGCGCCGGCCCATGGAGTCGTGCGCACCCGGGAATGGCAACTTGACTCCGTGATTTCGAAAGAAGACGGATCTGTGATCGCTGTCTTCTCGACCGAAAGCGATGCCTCCACGCGCCTATGGTGGCCACACGAGTTTCGTCTGGCGCTTCGGATCGCGATCGGCGGTACTCTTGGTCTCGAGTTGACTGCGACCAACACAGGATCTGCGCCTCTTTCGTTCGAAGAGGCATTGCATACCTATTTCCGGGTTGGCCAGGTCGAACGTGTGCGCGTGCGTGGCCTCAACGGGGTCAGCTATCTCGACAACGTAGATCAGAATCGCGAAAAGACTCAATCCGGTGACCTGGTTTTGACTGGAACGACCGACAACGCCTACCTCAATACTCTGAGCGCTACGGAGCTGATCGATCCGATCCTGCGCCGCACGGTCCGCACGGAGAAAAAGAACTCTCGAACGACCGTCGTCTGGAACCCGTGGCAGCAGGGAGCGGCATCTCTTTCCGATCTTGGAGAGGATGAATGGCGGCAGATGACTTGCGTCGAAGCCAGTAACGTCCTCAGCTCTGCGGTATCGCTGGCGCCAGGGGAAGAGCACACGATGCGTGCCACTCTCAGCATCGCCCCGGAATAGGAACATCCTCCGGCGCACCAAGGGTAAATATAGAATCACCAGGAGACTTGGGACGATCTGCATCAATGGGTGCGGTGGGCCAAGGACCTGAACTCATTTACGTCCGAGCATATGGAGCTTCGTAATCGGCAGGTTATGGCGAGGTGCCTCCTGCGTGAGGGCATTGAATTGCTCGGCATAGAGATCGCCACAAGTCAGGCTGTTGTCTGGTCCGGTTTTCACGACATGGACTGGGAGGCCCGCCAGTGTGACATGGGGTACTGGGTTCGCAAGAGCGCCCAGGGGGCCGCAGCATCGCGACAGAGGCAACGAACGGCATGCTGCACTATGCCTTCGGTCCGCTTGGAATGCGTCGGGTCGGGCTTACGCACTCAAGTGGCAGTGATGGCAGCCGCCGCATTGCCGAGAAGCTTGGCTTTACCCTTGAAGGGATTCAGCGGGCAGCCAACCTGCTACCCGGAGGGCGAATCGCGGACAGGCTTTGCTATGCTCGTTTCGATACGGATGGTTTGCCGCGCCTGGACGTCCGATGGGGCATGCAGTAAAGATCAACTGCGGGATCGTTTAGCTACCAGTTGAATATTCGGTCGTAGTGGTGTTGCCTGGTCGGGAGCAGCCCGAAGTGCACGCCGATGGAGACGGAGATCACAAGCAATGCAAGAAACGCAACGGCGACCATAGCCTGCCGAACCGGAGAAAGATCGCCTAACCATTGGACAGTTCGCAAGATTGCCATCCTCATACCATCCGGCATCATTTTGGCCATCCTGTCGCAGGTTTCTTCTTCGCAAGGGACTTCGGTGCGGCGTCCTTCCAGTCTCCGTTTTTTGGAGATTCAGGTTTCCGCCCCCGACAGCATGCTCCTACAACTTTAGTGTGTGTCATAGTGATACGCCAGTCGTAAGTCAATATCCACCTTCGCTCCTATACTCCACAAGAACATCCTGACTTGTACCACTGTTTGTTTCCAGAAGCTCTTTTTTTTGTCGAGCTGATCTCCTCGGTTTGTCTCAAGCGTGATTGTTAACGGGCTTTAGCGTTCGCTCGCTGGGAAGAGCTGCGCGTCTGCCAATTTCATTCTTGGATCGAGGAGCAACACAAGCATGTCCAACCCCCGGTGGACTCGCTTCACCTTCTCCCTGCGTGTGAAGGTGCGCCTGTGGGTCTTTTTTGTGGCCGCCCTGGCCGCTGTCGCCTTCAATAGCCGGCTTTTCGCCCAGGCCCAGCTCAACGTCTCCTACGGTTCGAATGGAGTGCAGCAGCTCTCGTATGAGGGCGTTCTGTTAGAGGATCTGAATCAGTATCCTTCCGATGCCTTCCACATCTGGCACATGCAGGTGACGGATCTCAGCGGAAATGTTATCGCGGCCGATGACTGGGGAGAAACGAACGAAGGGCGCGTCTGGAACGCTGCGACAAACACATTCACCTATACCTTCTCCTGGGGCACGATCTCAACGCAATTTTCCCAGAGTGGCAACAATCTCAACATGACCGTGACCTCGACCAACAACGCCGGGTCAGGGGTGATTTTTGACGGCGCCACGATCTATCCGATAGGTCTGCATTTCCCTTCCGATCCAGCCGGCTTCTCTGGCGCCACGCAGTTCGCTTACAACACGGTTGCGCCGAGCGTCACTGTCGCCGATTACGGCAGCGGGGAGGTGACCTCGGTTGTGCCGGACGAGACCAAGCCCCTCTACACCGGATTTCTCAACCAGGGCGCCGCCTACTACACTCCATTCATCTCCGGCACCCCACCCGACTTCCTCGCCCCCTTTCTGCCCCAGCAGGAGCGGCCGGTCCAGCCAGGAGAGGCCGATACCTTCACCGTCTCGCTCCGGTTCGCAGCATCTGGATCGGCGCCCTTGGCGGCCGATGCCTATTCAAGCTTCGCCGCAACCTATCCCTCCATCGTGACGTGGACCGATCATCGCGCGATCGGGACGGCCTACCTCGCCAGTTCTCCTAACGGCAGCGACGATACCCAGCCTGGCGGATATCCGACCAATCCGCGACGCTACTTCAACGACCCCACTGTCGATATCACCACGGCGGCGGGCCTTCAGGCATTTCAGGACCGCATCCTCGCCCAGGCGCAGACCAACGTCGACAACGCGAACGCGCTGAATGCGCAAGGTGTGATCACCTGGGACCTCGAAGGGGAAGAGTACCCGCAGCCCACCAGCTACGTCTGCTCCCCCGATCAGATCTCGACCGTCGCGCCGGAGATGGAAAGCACGATAACCGATACGGCTTCTCCATACTATGGAAAGAAGTTGGACGATAGTTATTTTGCGGTTATGAGGTCGGCGGGATTTAAGCTCGGAGTTTGTATTCGACCGCAGGCGTTTACCCTAGGCGCGAACAGTACCGCTAGTCAAGTCACGCAACCTACCGACGCGGCAGTTATCAGTGAGCTTGAACGGAAGATTTCCTATGCTTATAACCGATGGGGAATCACGCTTTTTTACACTGATTCAACAGTAAACGCTTTAGGCGGCACTTTGGATCCTTCCATCTTTCAGCAAGTAGCGAAGGATTATCCAAACGTATTATTGATGCCTGAAGAATCTTGGCCGCAGGATTTCGCGTATGATGCGCCCTTTTCCAATTTTATTGACAATTTGGGCCTTGGAACACCAGCTTCGGCCTATAACTACTACCCTGAAGCATTCTCGGCAATCTTGATCAACGATGTGTCCTCGTCACTGCTGACCGAATATACTCCCCAACTCACCAAGGCAGTTTCTCACGGGGACATTTTGATGGGGCACGTGGACTTCTGGGATACGCCAAACGATCCCGACATTGTCGCTATCTATTCAGCGGCCGGGGTTTCATCGAATTCACCGACACCAACGCCAACCCCAACACCAACACCGACACCAACACCGACACCAACACCGACACCAACTCCGACACCGACGCCGACACCGACACCAACTCCGACACCGACACCAACTCCGACACCGACGCCGACACCGACACCAACTCCGACACCGACGCCAACACCGACACCAACGCCAACGCCTACGCCGACACCAACACCAACGCCAACTCCGACGCCAACACCAACGCCAACTCCGACGCCAACACCGACACCGACGCCAACACCAACCCCAACACCAACACCAACCCCAACACCAACACCTACACCTACACCGACGCCGACACCAACACCAACACCAACACCAACGCCGACCCCAACACCGACACCGACACCGACACCGACACCAACACCTACGCCGACGCCGACACCTACGCCAACGCCTACACCAACACCAACCCCAACTCCAACACCTACGCCGACGCCAACACCGACACCAACCCCAACTCCAACACCGACGCCGACACCAACTCCGACACCGACGCCAACACCGACACCAACGCCAACGCCTACGCCGACGCCAACACCAACGCCAACTCCGACACCAACACCGACACCAACTCCGACGCCAACACCGACGCCAACTCCGACGCCAACACCGACGCCAACGCCAACACCAACCCCAACACCAACACCAACCCCCACGCCAACACCAACACCAACGCCGACGCCGACACCAACACCAACACCAACGCCGACGCCAACACCGACACCGACGCCGACACCAACACCTACGCCGACGCCGGCACCAACGCCGACGCCTACACCTACACCAACCCCAACTCCAACACCTACGCCGACGCCAACACCGACACCAACCCCAACTCCAACACCGACGCCGACGCCGACGCCAACGCCAACGCCAACACCTACACCGACGCCAACGCCAACACCTACACCGACGCCGACGCCAACGCCGACACCGACTCCAACGCCGACACCGACACCGACTCCAACCCCAACGCCCACACCAACGCCGACACCAACCCCAACACCGACGCCGACGCCGACACCGACACCAACACCAACACCGACGCCAACCCCGACGCCGACACCGACACCTACACCAACTCCAACGCCTACACCGACTCAGGTTGTTCCAGGAGCGACAACGACCACCTTGACGGCGTCCGCCAGTCAGCTGAATGTTGGCCAATCCGTTTCGTTCAACGTAACCGTCGCAGGCGTTAGCCGAACACCTACGGGCACGGTGACATTCCTTGACGGCCAGACTGCTGTTGGGATGGTTACGTTGAGTGGGGGCGCCGCGAGCTTTAGCACGACGTCGCTGGCCGCTGGCTCCCACACCATCACAGCGACGTATAGCGGCGACACATTCAACGCAGCCTCAACATCCATGGCTGTTATGGTCACCGTCACTGTGGCTTCGACCGGTACTCCGGAATACGTGCTGTCTGTCAGCAGCTCCGATATCACTGTGACGCGAGGCCAGATCGCCAATCTGATCGTGACACTGAGCCCACAAAATGGGTTCAATTCACCGGTGAATTTAACTTGCTCGGGAATGCCTGCGGGGACCAGTTGCACTCTCAGCCCGGCGACGATTACGCCCAACGGCACGCCGGTGTCGAGCACGGTCAGCATATCGACAGCTTCGTCTGCCGCCGCAGCGCTGAACGATACTCCTCAGGATGGGTACCACGGCAAGCTGGCTCTTGGACTGGTGATGCCGTGGGGAATTCTTTCTCTTCTTGGTTTGTCGAAACGCACGAAGCGATCGCGCGCTGCCGCTTGGTCAATCCGGATAGCGATGGCGGCGGTGCTAGTCGGGGGGCGCTCTGGATGTCAGGATGCGGTTACACGTCCAACGGCGATAGGTTTACCATGACGCTTACCTCGGCGGGCGCGAATGTTCCGACTCATAGCTCGCAGGTGACTGTGAGCATAATGCCGTAAAGACAGCTTCTAGTCATCCCATCGCTTCTTTCCATCCGGCCTTTATGAGCCAGCGGTTCATCGGGTAGGACGTGAAGAACCCAAGAGCCATTCCGATCTGCATCATGAACCAATAACCGGCTTCGGTTGGATTGAGATGCGGGTGAGGAAAAAAGACAAAGAAGGTCAAGGCCATCCAGGCGAAGAGTCCGATTTCAAAAGTGAGAATCGAGAGGGTATCGGATTTGACCGCTGCAATCAGCCCCTGGCCGAGCGAAAGATTGCGCATCGGCGCGATCGCGAAGTATTGAAAGACTATGCCGAAGAGCCAGGCGAGCAGCAAGTCTCCGGCGTACTCGGCATATAGGGGTAAGCCGAAGAGGGTCCACGCAAGCGCAAACAAGCCGAACTCGGCGATGATGTCGCCGATCACGCAGCCGGCGCCACAGTGGCTGTCGGAGACGGCGATCTGGCGCCAGGTCGGGTCGTGTGAGTCCTGAGCGCCCTGTACGTGCTTGTGCGGCTCCATCTGGTCCTTTGACATGCCATGCATGGCGCCCTTTGTCATGCCTCTTCCAATACGGAAGTAGCTCCACAAGGCGACCACGCTGAGATAGAGCGCTGTGATGGGCCAGACGACGTTCATGATCCACATTTGTTGCGGGTGTCGAATCTCGTCGAGGGCGACGACGAGAGCGCAAGCGAAGGCGATTGCTAACGAAATCCACGAAATGAACGTAAACACGGCCATGATTGCCTTTCAATAGCTAAAGATTGGCAAAGCCAGCCATCACTGTTTGTAGACCAAACCACCTTTCATCACAAACTTGACCTTCTTCAACACCGAGATATCCTCTAGCGGATTTCCCGGCACCGCAATCACGTCCGCATAATAACCGGCCTTCAGCTCTCCAATCTGCCCCTTCCATCCCAGCAGCTTTGCGCCATTCAACAGATCGGCCTCGAGCACAGCTACCGGCTTCATTCCATACTCCACCATTAGTTCCATCTCTCTCGCCTGCGTTCCATGAGGAAACGGCCCCACGTCGCTACCCACCGCCATCGGAACCCCGGCGGCCAGTTGCTTCTTGAACTCCGACGCGTGGAATGCCTGCTCCGCCCGGCGGCGCTCGGCACTCTTCGGATTCGGCGCATGATCGGCAAAGTACTCGGCGATGGCAAAGGTCGGCACGGCGTAGATTTGCTTCTCCTTCATTGCGCGCATCGTCGCGTCGCTGAGTTGGTAGGCATGGTCGACTGAAGCGACGCCAGCCGCCACCGCATAGCTCGCTCCAGGTTCACCCGTGCAGTGCACCCCCACGACCGTGCCTTCGCGGGCAGCTTCCGCTACCGCCGCTGTCAGCTCCGCTGCGGTGTATTGGTACGGTGTCTTGAAGACCCCGTCTTGGTAGGAATCCTCGCCCGTCTCGTAGATTTTGATAAAGTCTGCGCCGAGCTTGATCTGTTCGCGGATCACCTTGACCAGTTCCTCTGTGTTGTCCGCGTAAGTGGCGTTCGAGAGCACATGCTGCTCCGGGTTGAACCCGATGGCGTCCTCATGTCCGCCGGTGATTGAAATCGCATTCCCGCTAATACGCATCCTTGGGCCGGGAATCATTCCCTTGTTAATTGCATTTCTCACTGCGGTGTCCGCTGATCCCGCCCCTTCGGTACCCATGTCGCGCTCTGCGGTGAAGCCTGCCATCAGGTCAGCCTTCGCCGCCCCTGCCGCAGTCAGGGTTCTTTCCGGCACGCTCTCTCGCACTGTCTGCATTCCCTCATCGCCGGGATGCAGAAAGAGATGCACGTGCGCATCGATCAGACCGGGCATCAACGTTGCATCCCCCAGATCGATCACCTGAGCGCCGGCCGGCCGGTCCACGTGAGCGCCAACCGCAACGATTCGCTCCCCCTCGACCAGCACCTCGCCCGGCGTCAAAATCCCTCCTCCGGCAACGTCCAGCATCCGCGCCGCGTGGAGCACCACCACACCCTTCACCGGCTCCCCTTGCTGCGCCAGGCAGGAGACCGTGACGAAACTTACAGCCAGCCAACCGATGAGCGTTTTCATACTTCGGCATCTACCTCGAAAAGTGGCGTATCTCCCCAATATCTAAGACTGCAATTGGGACTGCAATTGGAGATAGCGAGAGCTTCAGTTTCCCGGATGGTACTCCCGCTCTATGTGGCCCTCAAGATCAGAACGGTAAAAATAGACGTCGCGCAGGTTGCCTGTGCTATAGCGCTGCGCTTCATCGTCAAAGTGCGGGGAAGATGGATCGCCGCTTTCTCCACCGGTCGTTACTGCCTTCGCGCGCACTCTTTTCGAGAATTCGACCACGGCGACGAAGCTGTTGCCGGTCGTGCCATACCATTTTTTCGTCCCTGGGTATGGACGAGCGCCGAAGGAAGCAAGCGAGCCCCAGAGCGAAGAAGTAAACCCGACAGGAATGCTCGGGCCGGCGTCACTGAACGGCTGAACGATGTCGCCGGTGAGACGCTGGAATCGATTGATCTCGCCCCATGGCGTCTTCCAGGTGCCAAAATCGGAATTGAGTCTATCGCTCGCCGCGGAGAGGGACTGGAGGAGTTGATGTGCCGGAACCATGGTGCCGATATACTCTTCGGCGGAAACTCCCGCCTTTCGCGCATCAGCGGCAGCGAAGCCCCGAATGTCCTCACCCCAGAAGACCGCGAGCGAGGTGGCAACCGAATCGACTCCCCAACGGTAATTCCAAGTGCGCAGCAGGCCGATCTGATCGGCCAGCTTCGCCTTGAGAGGATCGGAAGCGGGAGCCTCGTCCCACGCCTTGATCAGCGCAGGCATTGGTTTCTCGAACCACGGCAGGTAACTGTCATAGGCGGCGGCGATAAGGGAGTCGAGCGTAAAATCCTTTTTGTTTTCGAGGACCCTGATTGCGTGCAGGCCGCGCGCAGTTTCGGTGCCGGTTTCGACGTAAGCGGGGTAGTCTTCTTTGCGGAGACTGCTGACCCCGGCCCCGGACCAGGGCCAATTGTTGCTGTTGTAAAGCCAGCCGCTCCCTGGGTTCAGGAGATGTGGCGTCTCCTCGACGGTAAGGAGACCTTGCCAGTTCGTCGCCGGGTTGCTGCCGTCAACCGGCTTCGTGTAATCGAAGCGGGTGTCGCGACGCGGAATGAAATTTCCGTGGAAGTAGGCGATGTCGCCATCAACATCGGCAAAGATGGTGTTGTTCGACGAGTTCGCCCTGATCTCCATGGTCTTCCAGTAGGACTTGTAGTCGGTGGCTTTGGTGCGGGTATACGACTGAATCAATGCTTTGATCGGCAAGTTCATGAGCTGGATGCTGATCCAAGTTCCATTTTCCTGACGGATGACAGGTCCGTGGATTGTGCGGTAAACGGTGAAGGTCTTTTCGGCCAATCCGTGGTCTGTCTTATATGGCACAGTAATTTGAGTTGTGATCAGTGGGCGCTCCTCGTTGCCATATTTGTAGAAGAAGCGATCGCCTTTTTTCACGACCTTCTCGAGATACTCGTCGACCGCATCGACGTTGCTCGACGTGTGCATCCAGCCAATGTGCTCATTGAAGCCTTGATAGACAAAAAACTGGCCCCATGTGACGGCTCCATATGCATCCAACCCCTGATCGCTGACCATCTGGAGCTCTGAACGGAAGAAGAAGGAGGTGTGTGGGTTGATCAGCAATAATGCGTGATGTCCCACAGTGTTCGAGGGCGCAATGGCCATGCCGTTCGAGCCTGAGGGCTCCGGAGGGTCGCTGTCATGGACCAAGGCCGTTTGGACGGTGGGTGCCGGGCATCTGCATGCCGCGATCGTAGGCGCTTTGCTGTAGAACGCCTCAAGCTGCTTGAGGTTTACACGCGTGATGTCGCCGCCGATACTGCCTTCGGTAAAGGAGAGAGCCATCCACGGTTCAAAATGCTTGATGACCTTCGGCTTCACCTCGGGATGCTTGAGCAGGTAGAAGTTCAGCCCGTCGGCAAAGGAGTCCATCAATGTCTTCAACCAGACCGGGCTCTCTGCGTACTCCTTCTTCAGCTCGGCGGGATCGATGAATAGCTTCATGCGAAGATCCTGATAGATTTCGGACTCTCCATCAGCCTCGGCTAGCCGCCCCATGGCATTGATGTAGTTCATCTCGACGCGATTGAAGTCGTCCTCAGCCTGGGCATACTCCATGCCGAAGACTGCGTCGGCGTCCGTTCGGCCATAGACATGGGCGATTCCCCAGTTGTCCCGGATAATGGTGACATTGGCTGCCTCTCGCTCCCAGCGCGCGACCTCGGGATTTCCAGTTGCATGCAGCAGCGGAGAGGAAAATGCAATAACAAGGATGAGACCAAACGACTTGAGAGAACGGCTGATGTTCATGGCTCACCTGTCTCAGTTGATCGAAGTGGGAGTATATCGTCCCATGACTCAGGTTGTCTGCCCTAAACATCAAGGGGTGACATTTTGGCTGGCATCGGCGTCATTACAACGACCCACGGTAGGCGCTTGGCGTCATCCCTGTAATGCGCCGGAAGACGGAAGCCAGGTGATGCTGATTGGCGAAGCCGCTCGACTTGGCAACTTCAGTCAGCGAAGCACGGGGATCGCGCATCAAGGTTTGCGCTCTTTGCACTCGCCGGTCAAGCAGGAATTGATAGGGTGTCTTCCCGGTACTCTCGCGGAAACTGCGAATGAAGTGCGATGTGCTCAATCCAGCTTCGCTGGCCAACTCAACGAGCCCAAGGTCTCCCTCCAGACGTGTCTCCATCAACGCGATGCATCGACGCAGAGTAGAAGGCGCCATTCCGCCAACAGAGCTCATCATAACTGGCGTATCTGCCGAATACCAACGAATAAGGTGACTCGCCAACGCCGCCGCTATGCTATCCAGAAAGAAGGCGCCGCTCTGAAAACCCCGGCGCTTTTCGTAAAGGAGAATCTCCATGAGATGGCGCATGCTCTGATCTTGAAGCGCGTGACGCTCCCGGAGTTCGACTCGCGGCTGCCGGCTATCCTGCAGAGCTTGCTCCAGGATTTCATTCCGCAAGAGCACGAGGGCGACACTTGCCGGGTTTCGCATCTCCATGTGCCGCGGTTGGTTGAATTCGCAAATCGACAGGCTGCCAGCGCTCGCGTTTACCGATAGCGGGCCCCTTGACCTATGCCAGCTTGCAGAGTAATCGGAGAGGATCAGGCCAAGACGGACTTCGCTCACTGCCGGAAGGATCCATTCTCCTCGAGGTGCCGCTACCTCGGCCACATCTACCGGCATGAATTCGGGTTTCGCTGTCTGCCGAATGGCGAACGGGGCCGGCTGTGAGATGAAACTGAGTCCCTGGTTCATAGACATCCTCCACGCCACCCTATCGACGGAAGGGGGCACCACAACGTGTTGGCTCTCCTTGCAGTCGATCAAACGACCCGGGCTATTTGCAGCCACATTCAGTCGGATTCCCGGCGAGACCAGTCGGTTGCAGCGGAATATCTCCGCATCCGCCCCGCCCGAGCGGTCTCTACAGAATTTTCGTGGCATTGACTTGTATTTAAAAGCGCTTTTCTGTGTCGAATTTCACGCGAATGATTCGTTCTGATGCAGTGGTGGCGCAACTGCCCGGTCGCGCGGTCATCGAACTGGTGTGCTGCGAAAGAGTGCAGCCGAACACGAAACACGGAGGATAAAAAAATGAGAAATTCACACGCTGCCATGACGCTACTCACAACCGTTCTCTTGACCGTGGCCACCGCCTTCGCTCAGTCCCGAGATCGATTGCCCGTGACTGACGCGGAGAAGATCGCGGATGCACTGCGCGCCGGTCCCGCTTTCATCACCAGGGACGCGACTGTGCGCGATTGGCCCTCGGCCCCTGGAGGTGAATACAGGCTCCTTCGCAAGGGGTCGAACGAATGGACTTGCCTCCCGTCCATTCCTGGGTATCCGCACGATGAGCCAGGGTGCTTCGACCCGATATTCCTGCGTTGGATGGAGGACAGCCTTGCCGGCCGAACGCCGCAGATTGATCGCATCGGCATCTCATACATGTATGCTGGCGCCTGGCAATCGAAAGATGGTTCCTCGGGCCATGAGTTCCACGTCGGCCCGCACCTGATGATCGTGAGTCCCAATCAGGACGAGTTTCTGGGGTTCAATCGCGATCCATCGAATGGAATGCCCTACGTGGCGCATTTACCCCATCGCACCGAACTATACCTGGTGATGCCTGTGCGGCAATGGGGTGAATGACGCCGTTGCAGCATGGAATGGCTGAGATCAATCCCGGCCTGCGCGCTGAGAGGAGGACACACGACATGGGTAATTCAGGAACCGTTGAAAGACGTAGCATATTGAAGGCGGCTGCAGCCCTTGGAGGACTATCAACATTGGCTGTAATCGCGCCCGTTATTCCCGGGGCAGCTCAAGGAAGTGAGATTCCGGCTGCCGCATTGCCGAACGTAAAACTTGAGGATGTTCCAGCCGGTCCAAATACCAAGGTCACGATCGAGCGCCGCGGGCAGATCGTCCTTTTTGGCATCAATCGTCCTTACATCCAGAACCGCATTGATCCTGAGACTTTCGAAAAACTGGCCGAGGCATATTACCAATATGACCACGATCCCTCGCTGCGTGCCGCGATTCTAATGGGCCACGGGGAGAACTTTTCAAGAGGGATCGACGTTGAGGGATTTAAGTCTCTCGCAGGGACGGGCAAGCCCTGGATCGCGAGCACTGGGACGATAGATCCTCTTCAAAAGCGTGCTCCGCACCTCACCAAGCCCCTCATAGTAGTCACGCAAGGCGACACGTGGAATATGGCTCATGAGCTTTTTCTCGTTGCAGATATTCGGATTGCATCGGCGGACACTCGTTTTGGACAGGACGAGAACACTCACGGCCGATTCCCAGGTGGAGGATCCACCGTTCGTTTCGTTCGTGAAGCGGGATGGGGAAATGCAATGCGTTACATGCTAACGGGAGACCATTGGAGTGCTGAAGAAGCATATCGGATGGGAGAAGTGCAGCAAGTTGCACCAACACCAGAGAAGGCGCTGGAGGCAGGAATTCAGATCGCAAACAAGATCGCCGCGTGTGGGCCGCTCGGAATTAAAACAACGCTGCTTTCCGCCCATCTCGCGATCGATCCCACCGAAACCGACGCTCTGTCCAGACTGGATGCCCAGTTTGCCGCGCTCTTTCACACGCGAGACTTTCAGGAGGGAGTAGAAGCTGAAGCTCAAGGGCGTGCGCCGGTGTATCAGGGTAGATGACCAGATGACCCTTGCGGGGACGAGGAGGACAGCATCATGAGGATATTGGTGGTTGGTGCAGGCGCCGTTGGCGGCTATTTCGGAGGCCGCCTGGTACAGGCGGGGCGCGACGTCACATTTCTAGTCAGGCCAAAACGAGCCGAGCAAATCCAGGCCCAGGGGTTGCGGATCCTGAGCCCAACATATGGCGACTTCACCGTTCGACCCAGGGCAATTAACGCAGCTTCGATTCCGTCCCCGTACGACGTTATCCTTCTGAGCGTAAAAAGTTACAGTCTTGCCGCCGCGATCGATGATTTCGCGCCCGCAGTCGGGCCACGGACGGTGATCATTCCAGCGCTGAACGGCATGCATCACATGGACGTGCTGAGCCAGAGGTTTGGCGAGAAATCCGTGCTGGGCGGGGTTTGCATCGTTGCCACTGAAATCGATGCGCAAGGCCAGATAATCCAGCTTGCCGATTTCCAGAGCCTCACCTACGGCGAACTGGACGGCAAGAAAACCTCTCGGATTGAAGCAGTGCATGATACTTTTCGCGGAGCTGGATTTGACACCGCAATTTCCGAAGACATTTTGCGGGACATGTGGCAGAAGTGGGTGTTGTTGGCCAGCCTGGGAGCTGTCACGTGTTTGCTTGACGGAAACATCGGCGAAATCGTGGGGTCCCCGGAGGCGCTGATTTAACGCTCTCGGTATTTCGCGAATGCGCCGCAATCGCGGGTGCTTGTGGCTATCCGCTCCCGGAGACATTCCTGGAAGAAAGAAGCCGTCAACTTACTGCCCCTGGTTCTACGTTGACCACGTCCATGTATCGCGATCTCAAAGAACAAGCGCCTGTCGAGGTGGACAGTATTCTTGGCGATCTTATAGAACGCGGGTTGAAACACGGTCTCTCCGCGCCACTGCTCCGAGCGGCATTTGTTAGGTTGACCATTTATCAACGGAGGCGCGCCGCCGTGAAGGCTGCTGGGTCTACCTAAATCGCTCAGTTTACGACGTGAGTCTTTGGTAGGCGACTGTGAAAGCCCTGCAAGCACACTTGATCGACCATACTTGAGTATTTCATCGGCCAAGGCTGGCTTGCCAGCAGATAAAGGCACAAATGCAGGTGCGAGAGATGGCGGGAGCCATGTGCGAAAACTTCCAGAAGCGTGAGCCATTTACATCACCCGGGTGGTCGAATCGTTGACGCGGCCCCGTCGGCGGCCGTGGAATTATTGCACGCGGAAGTGAACCGCAGCTTCACCAGACCCGGCAACTGTCTTTCGGCATCATCGGCTGCCCGACAGTACAGGCGAATGCCTTCCCGAACTCCGGCATATTCTGGACGACACCATTGACACGAAACTCCTCTGGTGAATGGGGATTGGTCTGAACCTGCAATCGGGTCTGCGCGGGCCGCGTACTGCCACACCAATCCTGAGCAAAGGAAAGGAAAAACTGTTGGACCGGAGTATAGCCCTCTTGTCTCAGGTTGAGGTCTATATTCTTCTTTGCGGCGGCGTCCAAAAATGCGAGATAGGCCAACCGCAAGCCTCCATTATCGGCGGTATTCTCGCCTAATGTCAGCTTCCCATTCACCTTAGCATCGTCGACCGCCGTAAAGCTCCCATACTCGTGGACCAGGCAGGAGGTGCGTTCCTGAAAGTTACTCGCATCGTCCTTCGTCCACCAGTCGGCGAGGTTTCCATCCTTATCGAACAGACGCCCCTGGTCATCGAAGCTGTGGGTCAATTCATGCCCGATCACGGCGCCTATGTGCCCATAGTTCTCTGCGTCCGATGCATCTCCGGTATAGAGAGGGGGCTGTAGAATGCCTGCCGGAAAGTTAATATTGTTCATACTGAAGTCGTAGTAGGCATTCGCGGTCGGAGGGCTCATGTCCCACTCGCTTCGGTCGACGGGCTTGCCGATCTTCGCCAACTGACGGCGGTTCTCAAATTCAACTGCGCGCTCTGCATTGCCGAAGGCATCGCCGCGAACAATCGTGAGGGAAGAGTAATCCCTCCACCGGTCCGGGTATCCGATCTTGTTGGCCACGCCATGAAGTTTCTCCTTAGCTTTCAATTTCGTCGGCGCGCTCATCCAGTCGACTGCATCGATATCCCGGTCCATCGCTGATTCTATGTCGTGGACCATGGCAAGCGTCCCGGCTTTGCTGGATGCGGAGAACTGCTGTGCCACATAGACCTGTCCGAGCGCTTCGCCTAACGCCTCGTCAGTGGCATCAACGCACTGCTTCCATCGCTCTCTCGGCCGCGGCTGACCTCTCAGCTGGCGGCCATAGAAATCGAAGTTCTCCGCATTAAAACGGGCAGGCAACACGTAGCCGGGTGTGGCATTGAGGAGCTGCCAGCGCAGGTAAGCTTTGATCGTCGGGAGGTCCGTCGCTGCCAGCAATGCGCTCAGGCCTTTGAAGAAGGCCGGGTTGGTTACATTCAATTCGGTGACCTGCGGCACGCCGGCGCCGGTCAGAAACCGGTCCCACGGCACGTCCGGAGCCAGCCCCGCCAGATCCGCCGTCCGCGTCAGGTGGTACACCTTGTTCGGATCGCGTTCTGCGGTCACATCCATCGATACTTTTGCCAGCGAGGTTTCGACCTCCATCACCTTCTGTGCATCCGCCTTTGCCTGCTCCTTCGTCTCACCCAGCAACCTGAACATGCTGGCAATGTGCCGCACGTACTGCCCGCGTGTAGTCTCTGCCGCTGCTCCTGTCCTGAAGTAATAGTCTCGCTCCGGCAAACCGAGACCTCCCTGATCGAGAACAGCAATCTGCTTTCGCGCGTCCTTGTAATCCTGTGCTTCGCCAAATCCCAGAAACGCGTTTACTCCGATCAATTGTTCATGTGCCAGCAGTTCTGCCAATCCCGCCTTGCTCTTCAAAGCCGCGATGCGCTTGAGTTCGGGCTCGAGCGGCCTAAGGCCACTCCGGGCAATGGCAGAGGTATCCATGCACGAAGCATAGAAGTCGCCGATCTTCTGTTCATTCGCATTGCGATTGCGGGACGGGCGCGCGGACTCTTCAAGCAGCGAGTGCAGTACCTGTTGATTTTGGTCGGCGACCATCGCAAGTACTTCATAACTCGATCGATCTTCGGGAATGGGATGCAGCTTACTGAAGTTCCCGCATGCGTACTCAAAGAAATCTGAGCATGGGTCCGTTGTCGTATCCAGATACCGTGGATTCAATGCTGGAAGGTGATTCTTAGCGGAGGATGACGGATTCCGAGCCTGTCCTCCGGCGGTTGCGAACAGGCTGAAAGTAACCAGAATCAATATCGGCGTGCGATGTATAATCTGCGCCAGCCAGCCATCGTTCCAGAAGAGGGAATAGGGCCAATCCGGGCGACGGTCCCGAATGTGTGAGAGCATGGAGGAAATCATATGTGGTTATTGCGATGATCCTATCATTAATAGACAGGAACACAAGTCCAACAATGCCCTCCAAACAATTCTGGCAGGCCATGCAAAATCTGTCCGGACAGAGTTGCTCTCTTAGGGTAGTCACCGGCGCCTTCTACGGCTGCTTGCTGCTAGGCGGCGTGCTTCGGGATGCAGGCGGCGCAGGTACCGTATAGAAGAATGTCGTGGTGAAGCGCGCGGAAGCCGCGGGGCAACCTCGTCTTTATCCGAGGGCTACATCCTTCCAGTTCATAAACTTTCCCGCAGTCATCGCAGCGGAAATGATGGTGATGGGCCTTCCCGGAAATCTCGTACCGCGGGGACTCGCCAGGTAATTCGACGGCTATCAGCCAACCTTCCTCCACCATCGCCTTGAGATTGCGGTATACGGTTGCGATACTCAGATCGCGCACGCTCCGCTGTGCATATGAGAGCACTTCTTCGGGCGACAACGGCCGTCCGGTTTCGACGAAGGCAGTGCGGATCGCATTCTTCTGCTTGGTGTTTCTCGTTCCATTGCTTCTATTTGATCTCGATGCCATCACATAGATGCTATCGGGTTCCTATTACGCGCGCAACACGCCTTCCGGCATCTGACGGCGTTGCAGGATTCACGTTGTTTAAGGCGTTGCGAAAGGAAGCGCTGATGCTTCCTCCCTTGTGGCATCTTGATGACTTGAATTTTAGGCCCCGGTGGGAGGCCTGTGGCTTTTATAGCCTATCTATTGCATGTCTGTTATCAATAACAGCGTGCCGCAATCCGAACGTTCAAAAAATTTACGGTGGCATCGCTCCATATCGAGGGTGCTCCCGATCTGTCCATCTCATCGGCTCTCTATCACTAGTGACTAATCAATAGCGATAGCAGATTGTTATAATATATAAGAAAGCTCTTCGGTCCGCCGAACTGCGTTTGCGGCGGCTTGCTCGCCAAGCGCGCCGGCAGAAAGTTTCCATCTGGGAGGAACGAAATGAAAAGCCGGCGATTCATGCGTTTTGCCGTGCCGGCCTGCGCGCTCGCGCTGGTCATCGGAACCGTCGCTCGCCGCCTGCTCGCGCAAGCGCCCGCGCCGACAAGCATCGGGCCGGAGGTGCGCGAGCGCGCCATCGGCATCGATCGCGGGGCCGCTGCACTGTGGCAGAGCCTTCTGAAACTCCACACGCGCGCCAGCATGATCATGATCGACGCCCATCCCGACGACGAGGATGGCGCCCTGATGGCCTACGCATCCCGCGGCCAGGGCGCCCGTGTCGCCCTGCTCACGCTCAACCGCGGCGAAGGGGGCCAGAACCTGATGAGTTCGGACCTCTTCGATGCCCTGGGCGAGGTGCGCAGCGAGGAATTGCTCGACTCGGACCAATATTATGGCTCGCAGCAATATTTCACTCCGGTGATCGATTTCGGCTTCTCCAAGTCGAAAGAGGAAACCTTCGATAAGTGGGGCCACGATCGCGCCCTCGCCCAGGTGGTCCGCGTTGTCCGCATGGTTCGCCCGCTCGTTGTCACCTCCGTCTTTGTCGGTGGACCCACCGACGGCCACGGCCATCACCAGGCCTCCGGCCAATTGGCCCAGGAGGCCTTCAGGGACGCTGGCGATCCCAAGATGTTCCCCGATCAGATCCGCGATGGATTGATGCCTTGGACCCCTCTCAAGGATTACGCCGGGGTGCCCCGTTCTACGAACGTAGATAGTGCGGTGGGCTTCGGTGACGAGGGCGCGGTGGGCTTCGGCAAAATCTTTGATTACGCCAGTGGCCAGACCTATCCCCTGCGCTTCTTCAACTACACCACCGGCAAATGGATCGACGGCATGCTTTCCACCGATCTCACTGTCCCCGAAGGCCAATACGACCCAATGCTCGGCGGCTCGTTCGTGGAGATTTCGCGGCAAGGGCTCGGGTACCAGAAATCGCAGAACGGCGGCGGCACACCCCCGCCGCCTGGCCCGCAGAACGCTGCCTATCACCTGTTCAATTCGCGCGTTCAGGCCCCCGCCGACGCCAACTCGATGTTCGCCGGCATCGACGTTTCCCTGGCCGGCATCGCCGATCTGGCCGCGGGACAGGACAACGCCTTTCTGAAGACGGGCCTGGCGGAAATGAACCGCGCTGTCGAACAGGCGACGCAAAAATTCGATCCTCAGCATCTCGATTCGATTGCACCCCAGTTGGCGGCCGGAGCCAAGGCCAACCTCGCCCTCATCCAGCAGGTGGAGTCGAGTTCGCTCACGGGCGAAGCGAAATACAACGTCTTGCACGAACTGAACGTCAAGCAGGCCCAATTTAACACGGCCTTGGCCCAATCGCTCGGGCTTTCGGTGAATGCTTGGGTAACCCCGGCGCAGGCGCCAGCGGGCGGTGGCCGCGGTTTGCCCGCAGCCCCACGCGTGGCAATTCCCGGACAAGCGATCTACGTCACTGTGCGCGGCGCTAACGTGGGCGGCCTTCCCGTCACGGTCAAGCGCGTCTGGATCGACACGCCGAAGGGAGAGTCGTGGACCGTATCGCCCGAGGGACAAGCGCCTGCTTCGCTCGACGCCAACCATGTAGCCTCCGAGCGGTACCGCATCCAGGTCGCCGACGATGCCAAGCCCACCGAGCCCTATTTTTCGCGCAAGAACCTCCACGAAAACGTCTACACGATCAACGATCCGAAATACCTGAATTTGCCCTTCGAACCTTATCCGGTTTCCGGCTGGATGGAATTCGAATATGACGGCGTGCCCGTGCAAATCGGCCAGGTGGCGCAAACGTCCCAGCGCGAAGTCGGATACGGCGAGGTTACCGATCCGCTCCTTGTGGCTCCGGCCATCTCGCTCTGGCTTCCCACGAGCGCCGGCGTGGTGCCGATCGGAGCCACATCCTTTCCGCTTTCCGTCCTTGTCCACAGCGACGCTCTAGGCGCGGCCACGGGAACGGTGAAACTCGACTTGCCGACGGGCTGGACTTCCGAGCCCGAATCAGCGCCATTCTCGATCGCCAAGAGCGGCCAGGATGAAACCGTGCAGTTCGCGGTTCACCCCACCGGCGTCGAGGCGAAGCCCTACCAGATCCGCGCCGTCGCCACTTATGACGGCCGCGAATATTCCGACGGTTACCAACAGACCGGCTACCCTGGGTTGCGTCCTTATTATCTCTATCGCCCCGCCACTTACGCCGCGAGCGGCGTCAACATGAAGGTCGCTCCGGGACTAAAGGTTGGTATCGTTCCGGGCACAGGCTCTCAGCTGCCGCAATCGCTCGCTTCGATCGGCATCCAAACGACCTTCCTCAGTCCCGACGACATCGCCTCCGGCGATTTGTCGAAATTCAACGTCATCATCCTCGGTGAGCGCTCCTATTCGGTCCGGCCCGATCTGGCCACCTACAACCGGCGCTTGCTCGACTTCGTCCACCAGGGAGGCACGCTAATCGTGCAATATCAGGCGGGCGACTATAACCATAACTACGGCCCCTACCCGCTCACAGTCGGCACAGGGTCTAACGCGACGATCTCCGACGAGGATTCCGCTGTTCAGGTGCTGCTGCCGGATATTGCCGACCTCAACTGGCCGAACAAGATCAGCCCGCAGGATCTCACCGGCTGGGTCGAGGAACGCGGCCACGGTTTTGCCGCTTCCTGGGATCCGCAATGGCAGGCGCCTTTCGAAATGCACGACCAGGGCCAGGAGCCCCAAAAGGGCGGCCTGCTGATCGCTCGCTACGGGAAGGGTGAATATGTCTACGACGCACTCGCCCTCTATCGCCAGCTGCCCGAGGGCGTTCCTGGTTCCTACCGCATCATGGCCAACCTGCTGAGCTCGGCTGTTAATCCGGCGGTCGGTTCAGCCGCGGGTGGCCCATCGGGCCGCTGATGCGGTAATGCCGAGAGCGTCTGACGGAAATCGCCACTGAAATGAATTTGTAGTATTGCGGATATCGACTCTTCAATCTAGCAGCAGGTGCGTTCAGATAATCAAACGAGACTGTCATGACACGACTCGTCGAATGCGAAGAGGTGGCACTTTCGCAACCGGTCACTTCTCAACTTCAGACTCTATTGAATCAATCAATCCGTAATAAAGACCAAGGTGCACATAACGAAATCGGAGATCGGGCCGCTCCCGAAGTTGCATCCCAATGAGATGACCCGCAAACTTGCTCCTTATGTTGGCTTTGCATAAATGATCAGCTTCCAGCCCCGGAAAGGGAGGAAGCCGCGAAAGAACGGGCATCAAGGTTCGGAAGACCGTCGGGCGCACACTCGCAGCGTCGAATTCTCGAGATACGGAATATGGATGAGCGAGACGCTCGGCCCCTTGCTGCTAGGCGTGTTTCGGAACGCAGGCGGCGCAGATACCGTATAGAAGAAAGTCGTGGTGAAGCGCACGAAAGCCGCGGGGCAACCTCGTCTTTATCTGAGGACTACATCCTTCCAGTTCATAGACCTTCCCGCACTCATCGCAGCGGAAATGATGATGATGGGCCTTCCCTGAAATCTCGTACCGCGAGGACTCTCCAGGCAACTGGACGGCTATTAGCCAACCTTCCTCGACCATCGCCTTGAGATTGCGATATACGGTTGCGATACTCAGATCGGGCACGCTCCGCTGTGCATAGGAGAGCGCTTCTTCGGGCGATAAAGGCCGTCCGGTTTCGACGAAGGCCGTGCGGATCGCATTCTTCTGCTTGGTATTTCTCGTTCCGCTATTTCCATTGGATGTCATAGCTCGGGTCCTATCGTTCAAAAGAAATTGGTGGTGGCCGGATGAGTTGGACGGGAATCAAAAGCAACGACTTTTCAGCACGCTCCAGAAACACGACGGTTTCGCCGGCATTTTCCGAAGGTCCAGACGGAAGGACGAAGATCTGGATTGTCGCGCTATGCGAGCTCAAGCACCAGCAACAGGAGTTGTGCTGCAAAACCCCAGGCGGCGCGTGATGATGAGCGGCTTCAGCCGTCATGAAGATGGCCAGGAGAACACAGAGCGTCACAGCGAGCGTCTTGCCGGAATGTGTTCTCCATTCCATCACATTGATGCTATCGGGTTCCTATTACGGGCGCAACACAGCGGTTAAGGAAGGCATCGAGCGTTGCTGCGAGGCCCTGGAGGCTTTGATCCGTTACCGCTATCGCATTCGCACTAGCATGGTATACTCTCCAAATCTGCAGGGATGTGCGCGCATGCGATCTATTCCATCTGAAATCGTGTGGTGTCGCCTTTTGCGCCCACTGAAAAGGCCGACTGCATCGAATGAATTTTCGTTTGCGCCCCCGCTTCTTCAAGCAGAAACGAGCGTCAGAATCGCAGGTCGGAGGGTTCTATTCTCGCTATTCTTTGCCGTCCTGTTCATGCCCATCGGCACGGTCGGACAGACCGCATCCGTCGACCAACCACCTGCTGCCAACATCAAGCCCGGCAGCATCGACGATGTCAATGCGATTGGAACGCGGGATATTGGCGGCCGTGGCGTTGGAAATTGGTTTTCCGTCGATTCCGAAATCAAAATGGGAAAGCAGTATGCCGCCCAGATCGAGAAGTCTACGAAGTTCATAACCGACCCCGTCGTGAACGAGTATGTCAATCGAATCGGACAGAACCTGGTGAAGAACTCCGATGCCAAGGTCCCGTTTACGATCAAGGTCATCGATTCCGACGAAGTGAACGCCTTCGCCCTCCCAGGCGGTTTCTTCTATGTCAATTCTGGGTTGATCCTGGCGGCCGATGAGGAATCCGAGTTGGCTGCGGTCATGGCCCATGAAATGTCTCATGTCATCGCCCATCATGCAGCCCGCCAGATGACCCGCGCCTATTATGCGCAAATGGGAACCATCCCCTTGATCTTCATCGGAGGCTGGACGGGATACGGCATCTACGAGGTTGCCAATGTCGGGATTCCGATCACTTTCATGAAGTTCTCGCGAGAGTTTGAGGCGCAAGCTGACTATCTCGGCGTTCAATACATGTATAAGGCCGGCTATGATCCGCAATCCTTTATTTCCTTTTTCGAGAAAGTCGAGTCGCTCGAGAAGACGAAACCCGGCCTCGTGGCGAAGGCTTTCGAAGATCATCCTCAAACTCCGGATCGCATCGAGGCCACACAACGGGAGATCGCCCGCATTCTTCCTCCACGAGACCAGTACGTGGTAGATACTTCGGAATTCCAGGATGTCAAAGCGCGGCTGGCGCGTATCGAAAACAAGCGCAGGCTGAAGCCTGGCGAGAGCAACAGTAAGCCGACATTACGCAGGGCCGGCGCTTCGGATGGCGATACCAATGATCCCGGCCAAACCCAGACAGACGACGGGCGGCCAACCTTGCAGCGCCGCGAGGGTCAGTGATGTTAGAAGCCGGTCGAGAGCCACTTCTCGAATTATCTTGACAACAGAGCTGACCATCAGCATATTGACTATCCTAGGCTGAAGTCTCTCATGAAACTTTCTCTGACTCGCCGGACGCTGGTTGTCCTAGCTACCCTAGCTCTTCTGGTAGTCTCAACCGCCACGCTGGCGCACAGCCATCCCGATGTAACTTCAGTCGAGCAGTCTCACTGCGCGCTATGCCTGGTCGCGCACACTGCTACGCACGCAGCTGTTGCTTCGATTGTCACGGTGCAATTTACTCCCGTTCGCGCCGCCCTTCTTATTCATCCCAAGAGCTTCGGTCCAGCCAACGTCCAGCCCTCCCTGAATCAGGATCGCGCCCCGCCGCAGATCTGAAGGTTCCGCACATAGTTTGATATCAGAAGCCAAGCCACCAGGTTGATCGTTGTATCTCGATCGGCCGGTGCCTATGGGCCTATCGGTTTGTATCGGCTACTGGAGGGACGTGCGATGCCCAGCAACCTGCTCCCGGGCTTACTCAGGCGGTTTCAGCGAGAGTCACCACCTATATTGCCAAGAAACGGCGCAAGGATACCGGTTCCGGAACCATCGTTCGGCCCAGAGCCGGGCTCCAGCCGGGATCCATACCGTGCGTCAATCCTTGTGCTTGTCGCCGCATCGTTGCTTGGCGCGGCAGGCAGCGTCGCCGCCACTCGATGGATTGGGAACCCGGTGCTGATGGATGTAGCGCTAACCCTGGGGCTTTCAGCTTGCGTGCTGATTGCAGTGGCATTTGCGCAGACGATGCGACTGAAGCTGCCGGAGGCGAAGGAGGAGATCTGGGAGCCGGATCTCACGGCGCCCAGCGAACCATCGCCCGGCACTCGCGGTCAGTCATTCAAAACGGTCTCGCGGCTTTGGGCTCGTCTAAGGTCTGTTTCGGTTCTGATTTGGCAATGGCTGCGAGATCCCGAAGAAGAGTTGGTCCTGACCCGAGTAGCGATCGGGCCCCTGGGTTTAGTCGCGATCCTCTATGTGCTGCTGGGGCCGACTCGGATGACTTTAACATTCCCGCTGGTTGCCCGGGACCTATGGATAGCAGCGGCCTTGCTGCTTACGGCGTCCGGCTTAGCCGCGGTCACGGCACGTTACCTGGCACAGATTGAGCCCGCGCGGTTTCCGGAGGCGCTGGGGTTGTGCCGGGGGGCGCGGGTGGTTGCCTGGATCCTGCTGCTAGCCGCCGCGTTTCGACGAGCCTGTTTTGGGCGCAGCAGTATTCGGCTCTTCGGATCCTGCATTTTGTCATCCTGGCCGTCGATGCGACGGTGTGCTTCGGCCTTCTCACCGTGAGGCCATCCGGAATTCCCAGGTCCATCCCCCTGGATCTGGGAGTGCTCTCGGTCCTTGGAAGCAGGGTGAACACGCTGGGGAGCATTCTGGATGCCGGGCAGCGCCAACTCGGGATCGACTTGCGCTCTACCTGGGCGGTCACGATCGTCCGCCACAGCGTCGAACCGCTGGTCATTAGCCTATGCCTGCTGGCATGGCTGTCGACATCGCTGACGGTGGTCGGAGTGCAGGAGCAAGGTCTGGTGGAGCGGCTGGGCAAAGCGGTTGGCGGCCCAACGCTCGGGCCAGGCATCCATCTGCACTGGCCATGGCCGGTGGACAAGGTCTATCGGCTGCCGATGGAGCGCGTGCAAGCCGTGCAAGTCGGCCACGAAGGCGAGGAAAAAGAGGGGCCGGAAAATGTGCTGTGGGCCGTAGAGCACGCCCCCAACGAGTACACGCTGCTGCTCGGCAACGGCAGGGATCTCATTACTGTGGATGCCGCGGTCCAATACCGCATCGTCGATGCGCGGGCCTGGCGCTATCACAGCCAGAATCCAGCGGTCGCGCTCCGCGCGATAGCCTACCGGGCGGTGATGCGATCCACCGTAGACCTTACGCTTTCCGACGCCTTGTCGGAAAACGTGAAGATATTGGCTAACCAAATGCGCGACCAGGTCCAGAAGGAGGCCGATGCTCTCGGACTCGGCGTCCGGATCATCGCCTTTACCGTGGGCGGAATGCATCCGCCAGTCCCGGTGGCTTCCGCCTATGAGGCTGTCGTCTCCGCCCAGATTGAGAAGGCCACCGCTACGGGCGACGCGGAAGCCTATCGCAATCAGATCGTGCCCGAGGCGGAAGCTTCCGCCCTCGAGAGCGAAAATACGGCGCGCGCCGAGGGAGCCGCGGCTCTTGCCCTGGCGGCTGGACAAGCATGGAGTTTCCGGACACTGGAGGCGCAATATCGTGCCGACCCGCAGGAGTTTCTCTTCCGCCGGCGGCTGGAGACTCTAGAGAAGGATCTTCCGCAGCACAGGTTCACGGTCGTGGATTCCCGCTTTTTGCGGGACGGGGGTGAGATATGGCTGACTCGATAAAGGTACAGCGCCGGTTGAGGGCGATTGTCGGCACGCTGGCGCTCGTCGCCATCATTTTCAGCGCGATGGGGATCGTCGTGAGAGAAGGCCAGGCGGTGCTGATCACCCGCTTTGGGCGCCCCCTGCGAGCGGCCACGCAACCCGGCTTGCATTGGAGGCTTCCCTGGCCCATCGACGGAACCTATTTGCTCGATATGCGTAGCCGCATTTATGAAACCGGACAGACGGAGATGCTCACCCGCGACAAGAAAAACATCATCGCACGCACCTTCGTAATTTGGCGAATTGGAGATCCGCTCGCCTTCACCCAGGCCGTCGGCGATCAGAGCGCTGCCGAAGGCAAGCTCGACGGCCTGCTGGCGAACGCCGCGATCGGGACCTTGGGAGAGCACGATCTGTCGGCGCTGGTGTCCACCAATCCGAAAGATCTGCAGGTTGATCAAATCGAGTCTGAGCTGCTGGCCGCGACGGCTCCGCTTGCGCTGCGTAGCTATGGGGTGGATATCGAACAGGTTCGAATCGAACGGATCGCGCTACCCGCGGAAAACGTGACCGCCGTCTTCGATCAGATGCGCGCGGAACGGCGTCAATTCGCCGAGAAGTATCAGGCGGAAGGAGAGCAGGCGGCGAGCAAGATCCATTCCGAAGCGGACCTCCAAGCGGCCCAGATCCGGGCCAAAGGAATCGAAGAGACCGCGCGCATCCGTGGGGAATCGGCGGCGCAGGTGGCAAAGACATACGCCGATGCTCATCGCGTCGATCCCAACCTCTATCGCTTTACGCGCTCTCTCGACGCGCTCGACAAAATCGTCACCACAAATTCGTCGCTGATTCTCCGCACGGACTCGGATCCCTTCTCCCTGCTCCAGAGCAAGGGGCAAAAATGAGAAACCAGGGTCCACCCTCCGAAATCCGCCGCCTCGCGGCGCCGCTTGCCCATCTGCTCGACGGAGCATGGCAACGGATGCACTGGTGGGTCGCCTTTATGGCGGTTCTCTACCTGCTCTCCGGGATCACCATCGTCAGGCCCGATGAAACTGCGATCATCCTGCGCTGGGGACATCTTGTGGGGACCACGCCGGCGCTGCAGCAGCACGGACCGGGCCTGCTTTTCGCCCTGCCGCGGCCGATCGACCAGGTGGTGCGCGTACAGGTGAAGCACGTGTGGGAGGTCGAAGTGACCACGCTCGCTCCAGCACCCGGGGGCTTCGACGAGGACCCGGAAGACATAGAGGATCAGGGACTCACGCTCGATTCTCTGACGCAAGGTTATGCCGTCACCGGAGACCAGAACATCGTCCAAACGAATGTGGTCGCTCGCTATCGAGTCAAGGATCCGGCAGCATGGGCATTCTATGGCCCCAAGTCCGACGATGTACTGCGCGTTGAAGTCACGGCGGCAATGGTCCGCTCGCTGGGAGAGATGGGAGTCGATAGCGTGCTCTCGGATGGCCGCAAGACTCTCGTCGCAACGGTGGCCCGCCGTGTGCAAGCGGGACTCGATGCCGCGCACTCCGGCATTGAGCTATCCTCTCTCGAGCTCACCCGTCTTGCCCCTCCAGACGTTATAGCGCCCGTCTTTGACCAAGTGCAGACCGCTTTTATCCAAGCGCAGACGAGTCAGAACACCGCCAAGGCTTACGCGGAAAGCGCCATTCCCGAGGCCCAGGCCGAGGCGGATAGTTCCATACAGACCGCCCATGGAGTGGCTGACTCGGACTCAGCTGCCGCCCAGGGAGACGCCGAAGCATTTCGCGCTCTGGATAAGGAATATCGAGCAGACCCGGCGGTAGTCGGCGAGCGCCTTTATCGGGACGGTGTAGAACAGGCCATCTCCGCGGCAGGCACGGTTCGGTGGGTGCCGCCCCCGGAATCCGGCAAGTACCACGGCTTCATTGTCAACGTTGGGCCACCCGGTGCCGCACCCCTGGCAGCAGTAGAAAGCGACGACAATTAATGATGAGCGACGCCGCAATCCAACCCGGCATTCAACCAGGTATTCTTGACGCCGAGAGCATCACCGGCGCACTCGATCGCGAAGAGCGACGCCGCATCAGCACTCGGCTTGGTGCGGGACTCGCCGGGATCGGTCTTCTCGGCCTGGGAACGCTGCTGGTTCATCTCGTCCCCGATCAGTGGCAGATCGGAGAACTCTGCCGCGGCTTGGCCGCCGCTGTCGTGGGGATTCCGACGCTTGTCTCCGGGATTCGTGGAATTGTCACCGGCGAGACACGGCGCGCCACCGACCAGTTGGTGGCGATCGCGATTCTGGCTTCGGCGGCAACCGGCGATTTCGTAACGGCGACCTTGATTCCGCTTTTCCTCGAACTGGGACGTCTCTTCGAAGAGAGAAGCTCGCTCGGCGCGCGGGCCGCGATCGACGGCATTCGCGCGCTTGGCGCACGGGATGCCGTGAGATGGCGCAATGGTATCGAGGAGCGGGTCGACCCCAACGACTTGGCGCCGGGAGATGAGATCCTGGTCCGTCCCGGAGAACGCATCGCGGTCGATGGAACCGTGCTCGAAGGCCGGTCGGCGGTCGACCAGTCGGCCATCACCGGCGAGTCGGTTTACGAAGACGTTGGCGCGGGAAGCCCGGTCTTTGCCGGGACCGTAGCGCTCGACGGATTGCTCAAGATTCAGGTCCGTGGCGCGGGCGCCGATACCGTTCTCGGTAGAGTTGTCCGCTTGCTGGCCGAAGTCGAGCGCACTTCGGTGCCCGTGCTGCGTCTGTTCGAGCGCCGGGCAGGAGTGTGGCTGCCACTGGTTCTTACACTCGCGGCCACCACGCTGTTTTTCACCGGTAATCTTTCGCGCGCCATTGCAGTCTTGGTCGTGGCCACCCCCACTGCCCTGGTGGTTGCCGGTCCCGCCGCCGTGGTTGCGGCGATGAACGTGGCCACCCGCCTTCGCATCCTCATCAAAAGCGCGGATTTTCTTGAACGCGCTTCAGAGGTCGACACGCTGATCCTCGATAAAACCGGGACGGTTACCGTGGGCGCGCCGGTGGTGACGCAGATTTGGCCGGTAAAAGGTGAGTCCGAAGAGAAGCTTCTCGCGGTTGCGGCCGCCTGCGGCTTCGGTTCTCTTCATCCGGTCTCTCGCGCCGTCGTGGCCGAGGCGTCGGCGCGCGGACTCGCGATTGCTCCTCCGGCAGATCTTCGGGAGTTGCCGGGGCTCGGCGTGACGGCGATGGTGGATGGCCAACAGGCCGCCTTTGGCCGCTTAGCCCTGCTTGAGGATCTCGGTATACCAGTCCAATTCGAAGATGGCGAGGACGTTTCGCAGGCTTGGGTCGCATACGGCGGCCGCTTCCTCGGCAGCTTTGTGCTTCGCGATAAGCCGCGCGGCGAGGCCAGGGCGGCTCTGGCCGCGATGCGCAAACTCGGCATCGGCCGCTTGGTGCTGCTCACGGGCGATCGCGCAGCAGCGGCTGAGGAGGTGGGCGAAGCTCTCGGTATGGACGATGTTGTCGCAGAGGTTTTGCCTGCTCAGAAGCTCGACGTTGTGCGCGCCGAGCAGTCCGCCGGACGCACGGTCATGATGGTTGGAGATGGCGTGAACGATGCGCCGGCGCTCAAGGGCGCCGATGTCGGCGTGGCCATCGGCGCAGAACTCAATGAGGTGGCTCTCGGAGGAGCCGACGTCGCCCTCCTGGGAACCGACCTCGGGCGCCTTCCACGCTTGATTGGACTGGCCGACACCACGCGCCGGATCATTGGGCAAAACGTATGGCTTGCCTTCGGCCTCTCCGTGGTTCTCATTGCGCTCGCCGCGTGGGGCATCCTCGATCCCTTGAAAGGCGCTCTCGCCCAGAGCGTGGCCGTCTTTGCCGTGGTGGCCAACAGCGCCAGAATACTCCGCTTCGATAGCAACTGAGTGGCGGCTCGGGTCACGGAGACAACACCCTCGTTCTGTGAGCCGGGAGAAGATATGAAGGTCACGAGGCTCTGATCGACGGCGGACAATCGTCAAAGACTCGTTGGTGTCAATCGGGATGATCTGAAGCAGCGAGAAGGATTTTCGGGAATTCTGCTGGTTCGATTGATAGGTAAGGTCCTGCTTCTGTGGCTACTCCTCTTTATAACTCGGCAGTTATGGAGGGTGGAGCCCTTGAAAGTGTGAGGGGCATCAGCAGGACACCACCGCAGATTGTGATGCCCGGCTTCGCCATAATTGGTAAGGACCGAATCTCCGAGGATCGCTGCAATGGAGACGACTTCTATCCACGCGCTCCACAATCTGTCGAGGACGCACCGGATATGCCTGGAAAACCAGAACTTTTACATCATCCAGCATGGTATACGGATGGGCGGAATGCACGCGTGGAAGCAGGTTCTCAGTGAGCAGGAAGTGTGGCAGACGACTGCGTTTCTTAGCCACATGGACCGGCTTCCGTCACAGGTATCCGATGCCTGGAGGTCGAGGGCGGGTGGGGCTGCAGAAATGGATTCTCCTTCAGGGGCCTCTAAGACCGACAAGAGCATGGATATGCCTATGCGGCGATAACACAATGAACTGGAGACAGCCCCCGATATTTGCTAAATTTCAGCTATCGACTAATCAATTTGCATCGCTAATACTAATCGATTAGCATTTTAATCGCGTAGTGGCGGCCTTCTCTTTCGCTTAGATTAAAACGGAGCCAGTACGGTTCTTTCCAAAGTCACCTCCGACCAATTTGGGGAGAATGCTTGATTTGGTGCCTCTTTATAGGAATCTGAGCTTCTGCACCTTCGGACGAACCCTAAACGCAGAAACACCAATGTCACAAGGGGATTGAGGACCTAGATATATCGATGCACACCGCTCAAGTGGTGTGCATTGATACAGACAGATCATTAACGTACGACCGAGGAATCGAGATACTCAGGAGAAATTTTGGATGAAGCGCTCGATTGATTTCTTCATTTTGGGTTTCGTATTGGTTTCCGGTTGCGGCGGACCGAAGAAACCGAGTGAATCCAACTTTAGAGCAGCCATCAACCGGTACCTGTCAAAGAATGGAAAGGCGTGCATCCCGGTCGTGCAATCGTTTCCGGCCGATATTCCGGTGGCACGACTCAATGAGTCGTCTGGAACGCCACTGGAAATGGCTGCTCTGGAGAAAGCGGGATTGCTGCGTTCCAGCAATACGATGGCAGTTGCCGACGGGATGCTGGATGCCTTGCGCGGACCTACTCCAGCGCGGCCAGTCAAACGCTATGAGCTGACAGCAGAGGGCCAGAAATCCTTCCGGAAATATCTGACACTGATCGGACCGATGAACGGTTTCTGTTATGGACAGGAACAGGTCTATCTGACCTGCCCCGTTTTTCTCAACCAGTGATAACTGTAGATTCTCGATTTAGGTTTGGCTTTGGAAATATCCCTCCGCCGCCGTCGAGGCTGTGCGGATGTGGGAAGCGCTCTTGGCTTTCCATATCCGCATAGCCTGTACTCTGCCGGAACTCGGCCGGCGTCCGATAGCCCAACGAACTATGCGGGCGTTCCCAGTTATACTCCTGCTGCCAGTCTGCCAGAGTGCTTCGTACATCGTTCAACGTCCGGAACCAGTGCGCGTTCAAGCACTCGTCACGCAGGCGCCCATGGAAGCTTTCGACATGCCCATTTTGCATTGGTCTGCCCGGTTGGATATGGACTAAGGCGATCTTTTGCTCTTCGGCCCAGCCCAGCATCTGCCGGGAACAGAACTCCGGCCCATTATCGGAGCGCACACTTTCCGGATGGCCGCGCTCCTCAATCAACTGATCCAGCACCCGTGTCACCCGCCCACTGCCCAGGCTCACGTCCGCTTCCAGAGCGAGACACTCGCGGGTATAAGCATCGACCACGCTCAAAATGCGAACCATCCGGCCGTTCGCCAGTCCATCCACGACGAAGTCCATTGCCCACTCCTGATTGGCCCGAAGCAGTCTCGGCGCCGTTAACGGATCGCGCACCAGACGCTTGCGCCTCCTCCGCCGCACCGCCAGCCCTTCTTCCGCATACAGCCGGTAGACCCGCTTCACGTTCACCTCACGGCCCCGACGCTCCAGCAGCACGTGCAGACGCCGGTAGCCGTACCGCGGCTTCTGCCGTGCCAGTTGGATCAGCGCCTCGCGCAACTCCGCGTTGCGATCTGGCCTCGGCTCGTAACGATAGCTCGACCGATCCACACCCAGCAGCTTGCAGGCTGCACGCTCGCTCCGCTTGAACTCCACTGACACGAACGCAACATCTTCTCTCAGCCCGGCAAGCTCCAGCCGTTTTTTCTTATCACCGCTTTCAGAGCTTCGCGGTCCAGACTCAGATCGGCTACCAACTGCTTCAGCCGCCGGTTCTCGTCCTCCATCTGCTTCAACCGTTGAGCCTCGCTCACCTCCAGGCCACCGTACTTCGCCTTCCAGCCGTAGAATGTCGCCGCGCTTATCCCATGCTCCCGGCACAGATCCGCCGTCTTCAATCCTGCCTCATGTTGCTTCAAAATCCCGATGATCTGCTCTTCGCTGTATCGGCTCTTCTTCATGCTCCGTCCTCCCGTTCAATTTACGAGAGAACTCCAGCTTCAACTGGTAGAGTTTTCCGGGGGCAGGTCAACTCCATTGTGAAATGGGATGCACCTTCCAAGCAGGAGACAGATTTCGTCACTGCAGTGACATACACTTCTAAGCTCGAACAGATTGCGGGCTGGGCAAACCAGCCGGATATTGATCGGGCATTTCCAGTTATCAAAGCAACCGTGGATGAGACAAACATAAATCAGATAGTCGGCCTTCATCTCACCAACAGAGGCTGGGAAGTCAACGGGTTCTAAATGCGCGCCGCATGGACCCTACGACGATACTTCCAGGATTTCCTAAATATGGCGACGGCCGCTCTCTCGATTGATATGGACGACGCAGTGGATGGAAGAGCATATCTCCGCATAGGCTTCAGCCGGTAGCAGAGATGCGGTGCAGCGCGTGGAGAAGGGTGCGCAGCCAGAGCAGTACCTCTGTCGCGCTGCCAGAGTGAATGGTGCCTAATGTGCCTTGATGTCAGCGCGGCCGCTTTTCGCGACCTTGATTCACGTTACCTCGGAGCTGGCCTTCATCCTGAATTCGACACGCCTGCTTCCCCTCAGAGAAAAAGGCAAAAACGTTAGCCAGAAGCAACTTCCTGCAATCGCCTAGGAGATATCGTGATGCATCGTCTTCTATACCCGGCCTTGCTCGGGATGGTACTCGCAATCTTAGCTTCTAGCGTTCACTAGTCAAGGTCATGGAATGCCGCCCAAAGAGCAAGGAAAACGCCACAGACGGCCATGGCAAGCAGGAGAATCACTGCGCTGACGATTTCGCGGCGCGTCCAGCGAATCTGCTGAATGCGCCGCTTGCTGCCTTGGTTAAGCTTCAACCGTCGCGACACAACTGCCTCCCTCCTAAAACCGCATTCGGGGACAGCGCTCGTGCGCTGCCCCGGAATGCAAGCGAAGAGACAAGCCGGTCTTCCAATCAGAACTGCGAGCAGTCGGAACTGCAAGCGGTCAGAAGTGGAAGCCGACTTGCGCGGTTAGAGCCCGCGGGGTCACGTAGTGCGTTCCGCTGAAGGTAGAGAGGAAGTTATACAGAGCGTATTTGTTGGCGATGTTGATGCCGGTCAGTTGCATGCTCCATTTGTATTTGTCGCCGTGAAAGAGATTGTCCTCGCCGACCGAGGCGTCGAAGAGACTGCGCGGTTGGATACGCTGAGGGTTGTGGTCATTGTTGCCGGTCCCCGGTGCGGGGATCTTCACCAGGTTTGAGGTGTATTCCGATGCGGGGCAAGGAGTTGGCAACGGTGTAAACGGAGTGGCCTTGACACCCTCGCAGGTAAGTCCCGCTTGGAATTCCTCGTCGGCGGTCAGGCCGCTCAGGTCGACCGCTGGTTGTCCATTGAGGGTTGTCGATGTGCCGTCGCACGGAGTGTTGGGATCAGCTGACGCCAACCCATAACACGGCACCGCCCCGGCAACGAGGCCGCTGTCATACCGCCAATTGAAACCGATCCACGGCGCCAGGAATCCCTTCGCTGGTATTTGATATTGGACATGCGTCGTCTGATTGAATCTTTCGTCATGGTCGATCCGGAAAGGATATCCTCCACTCTCCACCGTAGCTCCGGCCCCGGCTACCTGAGGCGGGAAGAAGCGGGCGGCAACCGAAGACATGACGACATAAGCGCTGACGTGGTGGAAGTTGGGGAGATCCGCGTGCAGCGCGAATCCGGGGATCTTCGAGTTGTGCCAGTCGATGGGGAAGGTGATGGGAGTGTTGCCCAGCACGCTGAAATCGAAGGCATTGTGCGTGTATTTCCAGATGTACTCGCCGCCGATGACGAAGTACTTGCCGGCAGCCTGCTGGAAGCTGGCATGAAACTCATTACGGAAGCCCGGCTGGAGGATCCCTTGTACCCCAGGGGTGCAAAGGAGCAAGGGAGCGAGCACCGGGTTCGAGCAACCCTCGCTCGATAGAACAAGGTTCTCATTGAATGGAGTTTCGAGCGTGCGCGCATAGGAGATGCTGAGTACAGTATTGGATGGTTTGATGTTATACGAGATCCCGACGCGCGGCTCCGCTTGCCGAGCGACGGCCAGACCGTTATATAGGTCGCCGCGTATGCCCACGTTGAAGACCCAGTTTCCGGTCCTGATCTGGTCTTCGATGTAGAGAGCCAATTCCTTTATATCGGTTTGGCCAAAGTTGCTGTAGAGACTGCCATTGCGGGTAAGGTCGTATGGCGCGAGAACGGGATTGTACGCGGGGTTCTGGCCTGAAGCGCCGCCCGGGCACTGGGATGGGTCGGAGTATCCAGGCAAGGGGTTGCCATTCACATCGACGCATGGGGAATTATAGGTTGGGTAGACAACGCCGAGCTTGTCGTTTTCCCGGAGGAAGGTTTGTTCATACACCGCGCCTACCTTTATATTATTGATTCCCTTGACGTAAGAGAAATCCGAACGGAGTCCGGCATTGGTGAGCGTTCGGTACTGAGAAATGGACGAGGTTTGCAGGTTTGGCGGACCGAGATCGGCAAGAGGGTTGCCACTCGGGTAGTAGTTATAGGCGTCGCGCCGGACATAGCCGCCGAAGTTGAACACCGAGTCGTTGCTGACCAAGCGCGTATAGGTTGGCGCGATATTGTAGGTCTCGATTTTGGATCGCTGATCGGTATTGCCGACATCGCCAAATATGGGATTGCTGCTGGAGCCGCCATCGACGACATTCGAGATATTCAGGTTGTCATACGCATTCGGTGTCTGGAACCAGGAACGCGAGTAGTTGAGATTGATATGAACCGCATCGACTTTCGTGAAGTTGTAGTCGACCCGGTCGAAGATATTTTCTTCATTGCCTTTGTCATGGAAGACCACGAACTCGGGAGGATCGAGAAATCGTCCGGTGTTCAGTCCATCGGCCTCGATGAAGTTCCCCCAGTTCTGGCCGCCGTAGCTCAGATCGAACGCGCCCGTGGCTGAACCGAATGTCCCATAGGAGCTGGTGATGCTGCCGGCGGGCGTGGTGATGCCTTGCCCCGAACGCGTGGTCACCTGGATCACGAGGCTGGTCTTGTCTCCGTACTCGGCGGGCGGCGCGCCGCTGATGACTTCCAGCGACTGCACTGCGTCGGCTGGAAGCTGGTTTGAGAAGACTTTGCTCTGCTGGTCGGTGATGGGCTGGCCATCGATCGAGAATGAATTCGATGCGTGATCGCCC
Organism: uncultured Acidobacteriaceae bacterium; assembly: GCA_963746665.1. Taxonomy (GTDB): domain Bacteria; phylum Acidobacteriota; class Terriglobia; order Terriglobales; family Acidobacteriaceae; genus PALSA-350. Next base: position 186,220 of record CAVVBW010000009.1, read on the forward strand.
AATCCATGGAAGAGACCGTTCGAATCGGCGGCGACGCCGGGAGAAGTCAGGGTTACCAGGGAGCTCAGCGACGAAGACTGGCTCTCCAGCGGCACTTTTTGGAGCAAGTCACGGTCTATGTCCGTATGAAAGGTCGGATCATTCTCTATCAGATCCCCGGCTGCTTCTACCGTGACTGTATTGGACGCCGTACCGACTTTGAGAGCTACGTTCAAAGTTACGGGTACTGTGGAGGCGACATCGACATCCTGAACGAACGAGGCGAAGCCATTCATCGTGACCGTAAAGTGATAGGGGTTAAACGGGAGATTCGGGAACTGGTAACGGCCTGCGCTATCCGTGATCGCGGTTCTCGCGTATTGGCTAACGGGGTTTTGGATCTCGACCGCCGCCCCGGGAATGACCGCTCCCGATGGATCGGTAACGACTCCAGTGATGATGCCGGCGTTAGACTGGGCGTAAATCGTTGAGGATATCGCTGAAAATAGAAAGACGGATAGGCAAAAGAGAATAGTGCGCGTGAACGTGCGCATGGTCGAACCTCCTGGAATTCACTGATTTTTTGAGTTAGCCCTGCTTAGGAAGTAGCAGTCTGATCAGGCGGGGGTCGGTTCCAGTGGGAGAAAGAAAAGGCGTGCTCGCGATATGGCCGCTCAAACGGAACTTGGATACGGGCGGTAACGGCGAATACCTGCTGAATGCAGGGCGCCGTTGAGGGCCGAACTGCGCAATGCGTCGTTTGGCAAAGCGCGCAATCTGCATGGTCGGCGCCGTCAGCATGAGCGTGAGTCAGCTGTGCGGTAGTGCTCAAGACTAGAAGGATTGCGAAGAGGGCTACGAAAAAAATGCGCCTGGAAGAATTGAGGCGCCGCGTTTGACCCGCCCGTCGCATAGATGGACGCAACTATAGCGCAATCTCACGATCAGTGTAA
>CAVVBW010000010.1:0-28910 GCA_963746665.1 uncultured Acidobacteriaceae bacterium
TGTGATTGGGGGAGGAATGATCCGGCCGAAAATTCAAAAAAAAGGCGGCACGAACGGTGGTTTGTCCGTGCCGGGAGGCCAGTGACGCAACTTAATCTCTTGCTGGAGGAGCTAGGCTCTCTCACAGCTTCTACACCATATCAGATGCAAACCGGATCGGCCAAGACTCAAAGCCCAAAAATAAAATAACTTTTGTGGCACCCCGAATCGGTTCATCTCCCTCGATTACTGCCGAGTATACCCTGGGGTTCTTTCCAAAGCAACTCTCACTAGAAGAAACACGGCTTCGCGGGAAAAGTTTCTCTCCCGAAATAATTGAAAGTGGTGGAATCACGCGCATCGGGCTGGCCCGGCGCGCCAACCATAGGCGGCGCTATGATGTCATTGTGGCTGCCCGGATTGAACAACTTGAACCTCTTGGCGTCAGAACCGAAGAGGCCGGAAACGTCTGTGCCAGCCATCGAAGAACAGGAGTTTTTGGCGAACCGGGCTGCTGTTGACCAGCTCGGCGGCGCTCGGCGGCATCGCTGTTGCCATTTGGAATCGCAGGAGTTTGGCCCGCATTCGCCAGGAGTATGAATCCAGGGCCGCCCCGCCGGGAATTCATGAGGATGACGTCATTGATAAGGCTGCTGGCACGGGGATTAGGCCGGTTAGCGGCCCAAAGCTCCGCGCCGCCGTCAATCCAGTAAATTGAGGCTTCGGGCCATCGCGATATCGCGATCGGTGAGGCCGCCCGCATCATGGGAGACAGCGCGAGCCTCACTTTGTTGTACCGGATATCGATATCGGGGTGGTGTCCGGCGGCTTCGGCTTTCTCCGCCACCTGACGAACGAACTGAATGGCGTCAGGAAGTCGGGAAATTCATAGTTGCGCACGATTTCCTTGTTTTCAAGCTTCCATCCCGGAAGCGATCGCAACTCTTCCTGGACTTTCTCCGCACTCAATAGGCTCAAAGCTCGTTCCTCCTCGCGCTCGAAATCACTTGTTTCAACACACCGTTACGCTCGCTGTTTCAGGGTCTAGATGAAGCGCTTGCGGATCTTGCCTTCCGTAAAGGCGAATGGTGAGAATCTCTTGGCTTTATGGGTGATCTCCGCCCGAAGGTCCTCCCAGATCTGGTCCGGCAAGCTCAGATAGACTTCGACGACGTTGGGGTCGAATTGGGTGCCTGAACATCGCTTGATCTCTTCGCGCGCCGCGGTGAAACTCTTTGCTTTGCGGTAGGGGCGGTCCGAAGTGATCGCGTCGAGCGTATCGGCGATCGCGAAGATCCGGGCCCCGAGCGGGATCTCCTCGTGCTTGAGCTCCGGGATAGCCCGAGCCGTCGTAGTGTTCCTGGTGGCTATAGACGATCTCCGCCGCTTCTTGCAGAAAGGGGATCTTGCGCAGGATCTGATACCCGCGGGCGCAATGCTCGCGCATGACCTTTTGCTCCTCCGATTTAAGGCCGTCGGGTTTCAACAGGATCGCGTCGGGAATGGCCATCTTGCCGATATCGTGCAGAAAGGCGCCGCGGGCGATGACCCGTATTTGATCCGCGGCAATCCCCATGCCGCGCGCCAAGGCGATGGTGAAGGCGGTCACCCGCTTGGAGTGGCCTTCCGTCTCGGCATCTTTCAAATCGAGCGCGTCCCCCAGAGCCTCAAGCGTAATGTCGTAGGAACGCTCGAGATCGGTGATTGCCTCGCTCAGCATTCCCGTGCGGGCCGTCACCAACTGCTCCAGATTCTGGCGATACATGGCGTTTTGTTGCACCAGCCGCCGATAATCGAGCGCTCGCTTTACCGTGCTCAATAACTGTTCTTTTTCAAAGGGTCTCAGCAGGTAGTCATACGCGCCTTTTCGTATCGCCGCCATGGCCACGGCGACATCATGGATGGGGGTTACCATGACCATCGGCGTATCGGGATGCAGCTCGCGCACTCTTTCCAGCAGATCCATCCCATCCACGCCTTGCATCATCATGTCAGACAGCACCAGATCGTATGGAGGGTCTTGCTGGATTCGCTCAACGGCCTTTTGGCCGCTGCTGGCAAGCACCGTCGAATACTCGGGCGGTTCGAGCATCGCCGACATGTCCGTCCGAACATGCGCCTCGTCATCGACGATTAATATGCGTGCTGTTGCCATGCGTATCGGCAGTTTGGCATGCCAGACTCCGAACTGCTTCTCCTACTGTTAATAACAGGCTCTGGAAGCGAAGTCTAATGTTACCCGCTCAAGAGAAGATTTCCTCTGCAGACAAACTGGTATACTCAGCTTCTCAGCCCCCGGGCCCGTTCTTCATCGAAATATACGAATGACTTTGAGATTTTTCAATTCATAAAACGGGTTGGCGTCGAAAACCCGGAGTGGGGTGGGCTTGTTCCAATTCGAGCACGAATTCTCCATTCTAGAAACGGCGACCATCGCTGTTACAGAGGCCGCCGAGCGATCCGTGGAGCAGCGCCAACGAGACGTCTTCGAGAGTCATCGGCACCGAGCCTTCTCCGTGGCTTTTTACATGACGGGCAGCGAGATCGAGGCTGAAGAAATCCTTGCCAAAACCTTTGTCCGGGCTTTCCGGAAAGATCCGGAGCCGGACGGTTTTCAAGTGGATTCGTCTCTCGTGCGCGAGCTCGCGAAGCGCTTCTCTCTGCGCCAGGAGCAGTCGGCAGCGGTCATCCCCCAGGGTCCGGGTCTGGGCTGCGCGAATGTCCATCGAAATGACCTCGAAGCAGCCATCCTAGGGCTTCCCGCCAATGAGCGTCTGGTCTTCCTGCTGCGCGATGTCGAGGGGTATTCGACCGAGGCTGCGGCTAGGCTTCTCGAGGTGCCGCTGCCCCAGATCGAACGCACTGCGTTCTCCGCCCGGCTTCGTCTCCGTCAGACGCTTGTTGCCTACGCCAGTGCTACCCCGGAAGCCGCCTGACGACGGAGGCGATCCGTTCGAGCTCATTTCCTCCCCTGGCGTCGCTTCGTCCAGCCCTCCTTAATCGTCTGTCTCGAGCGTCCCAACGCCAATGCATCTTCCGGGACGTCCTCCGTGATGCAGGAAGCGGCGGCGATGTAGGCCCCATTGCCCAGCTTTAACGGGGCCACCAGCGTGGAGTTGCTGCCCACAAATACCCCGTTCTCAATGATGGTCTCGGTCTTCGTGACGCCATCGTAATTGCAGGTGATCGCGCCCGCTCCGATATTCACCTGTTCGCCAATCTCGCTATCTCCCAGATAGCTCAGGTGATTGGCCTTCGATCCCTTCCCCAGCCGCGTCTTCTTGGTTTCGACGAAGTTGCCGACATGTGCGCCTTCGCCAATATCGCTCCCGGGCCGCAGGTGGGCATAGGGTCCGACGAGCGCGCCGTCGCGAATGTGAGACTCGCTCACCGTGCAAGCATTGCGTATCAGAACCTTATTGCCCAGGACCGCGTTCTCCAGCACCGAATAGGATCGAATGCGGCAATCTTCCCCGATCCTGGTCGCGCCCAGCAGCTGCACGTAAGGCTCAATCACCGTGTCCGCTCCGACCATCACATCGGCATCGATCACGGTGGTTTCGGGCCGGAAGATGGTCACTCCATTGGCCATGAGGCGGTGGGCATTCCTCATCCGGAGATTTGCATCCAGCTGCATCATCTCCTCGATCGTGTTCGCTCCCAAAACCTCGTTGGTGTCCTCTGCCTTGATGGCCACGACCCGTAAGCCGGCCTTCACTAGGATGCCGGCCATGTCGGTCAGATAAAATTCGCCCTGGCCGCCGTGTGCTTCCAGGCGGTCGATATGCGCGTAGAGCGGTTCCCGGGCAAATGCATAGAGTCCGGAATTGATCTCCCGCACCTGCTCCAGTTCCGCATTCAGATCCCTCTGCTCGATGATCGCCTCGACCTCATTGGATTTGCCCGCCCGGCGCATCACCCGGCCATAGCCGAGCGGGATCGGCGGCTCGGCCGTCAACAACGTCATGGCTGCTCTCTCGGCAAGATGGAAATCGCGGATGCGAGCGATGGTTTCGGGCCGGATGGAGGGCACGTCGCCGGAAAGCACAATAAGATTCTCGTAGGGTTGGACCGCGTGGCGCGCCAGTTGAATGGCGTGGCCGGTGCCTTGCTGCTCCGGCTGGAAAATGAAATTGACCCCTAAGCCGGCCACGGAGGCCTTGACCTGATCGGCCTCGTGTCCGACGACGACGTAGATATCTTGAGGGAGCGTAATCTGTCGCGCGGCATCGACCACGTGGCGCAGCAAAGCCTTGCCGCCAATTTCATGGAGCACCTTAGGACGCTTTGATTTCAGCCGTGTCCCTTTGCCTGCGGCCATGATCACGATTGCGAATTGCATCGGCTTTTTATCCTCGTCTAGCAAGAGGCTGATCCTGATTTTGGATAGCGGGAAGATCCATCCATCATCTATCAATCATGGGTGCCCCATATCTCCCAACGCTCGTTGTTGGGAGATGTGGGATACCACAGACCTCGAAGAGCCCGCCAGATATGAAACCCACCTAGAATTCGTTCCACAAGTACTGATTGTAGATTTCATGGTGGAATTGCAGCTCCGATGGCTTCACCAAGGTGCCGAGCAGTCGCGGGCAGCGATCGGCCGCGGCTTGCTTCAGGTCCGCGAAGCGGCCCTGCACGTCCTCGCCGAGAATCGTCTTGATCCAGCTCGCCGAACGAAAATCCTCGATCGCGGTTTGGATGTTGTCCGGCAGATAACGCTGGGCTTGGCGCAGCCCTTCGATGCTTGCCGTCGTTCCTTCAAGTCCGGTTTTAAAGACCGAATAAAGCGTCAGGTAGGGGTTCGCATCGGGGGCTACGGCGCGTAGCTCGATGCGAGCCGACTTCGAGTTCCCAATGGGAATGCGGATCATCGCCCCGCGGTCGGTGGCCGATGCCTTGATCTGATTCGGTGCTTCAAAGTGCGGGTCGAGACGGCGGTAGGAGTTGACGCTCGAGTTCATGATCAGGCACAGGTCCAGGGCGTGGGTCAGAACACGATCCACAAACTCCCATCCGAAGACGGAGGTTTTCTCCACTCCCTTCTCGTCCCAGATCAAGTTGACTTTGTCTTTGGAGACCGAGAGATTCGTGTGCATGCCGCTGCCATTTACGCCGACCACGGGCTTAGGCAGGAAACAGGCCGTGTACCCCCGGTTTGCCGCAACCTGACGCGCCAGCAGCTTGTAGAGCTGGATTTGATCCGCGGCAGCCACCACCTCCCCATAGCCATAGTTGATTTCAAACTGGCTGGGAGCGACTTCCGGGTGGTCCTTCTCATTTTGGAAGCCCATCGCGCGCTGCACTTCCGCGCAGGTGTCGATGAACGCGCGCAGGGGATCCAGAGGCAGAGAGTGGTAGTAGCCGCCCGTGTTCACAAAGTCGAATTTGGCCGTCTTGTGGTAGTTCCTCTCCGCGTCGAGACCAGCGAACAGGAAGCCCTCAATCTCGTTGGCCGCGTTCAGCGTATAGCCCTTTTCCTTGTAGAGCTTGTCGGAGTAGCCCTTGAGCACACCGCGCAGATCGCCGGCGTACGGGGTGCCGTCCTTGTCGATCACCGATCCAAAAACCAGTACCTTGCCATTTCCGAAGACGTCGGCCGGAACCCAGTAGAAGGCGCTCCAGTCGAGGTAGAGACGCAGATCGCTCTCCTTCTGTGCCGTAAAACCGCGGATCGAAGATCCGTCGAATGTCAGATTGTCGTAGCTTCCCAGCAGAAACTTCTTGTCATAATCCAGGAGATGCAGGCGGCCTTCGAGGTCGGAGAATAAAACCGTAACCGCCTTGATCCGCTTCTCATCGGTCAGATACTTCATGCGCGCTTCGCGGATCTTATCCGGCGCCACGCGGTTTAGGCGCTCGGACTTTGCCTTCAAGTTCAGCTCTTCCAGCTCCTCATAGCTCAATGCAAGAAAATTGCGATACTCAGTCGACATGGATCTCCTTCTACGGCAAAGTTTCAAAGATTTGGATATAGAGTAAATGCGAGAGCGTGTTTCATAAACCTCCCGAGCTTTCCCCTGCCGAGGGCTAGACCTCCGTCCTAGGTGCGGGAGCCGTCGCCACTTCCTCGACTACCAACCCCCCGTACCCTCAAACTTGAAAAAACTTCTTGCTTGTGCCAGGTGCTCCGTGTTAACTATGCAGCTAACATCCTTGTACAAACGGTTGAGTTTGCTTTTGGACAGCAAGGGAAAGTGTGCACAAAGGCAATAGCCTATGAAAATCGGAACGACGATTCGCGGATATCGGTTGCAGAAGGGTTTATCGCAAGGAGATATCGAGAAGCGTACCGGTCTCCTACGCTGTTATCTTTCCCGAGTAGAGAACGGTCACACTGTTCCCTCTATTGACACTCTTGCCAAGATCGCCCAGGCTCTCGACCTTCCTCTCGCGCAGTTTTTTGCCGAAGACTCGTTGGGGCGTGAGATGAACACCCAAAAGCTCACCGACGATGAGTTGCGCTTCCTCACCCAGATTCGCCGCTACTCTACCAACCTCAATGACAGCGACCGCAAGCTGCTCTTGGCCATGGTGAAAAAATTTGCGGCAACCGCCGTGCGCTAGCTCCTGCCGTCCGCGCAGGACCTCTAACCCCAAAAGGATGCGACGCCGTAGGCGAAAAGCAATAGCAGCACGGTTCCGCCGCCATACGCCAACCGCCGGCGAAAGACGAACTGTTCCCTGGTTGCGCCGATTTTCGGCAGCAAAGGAACTCCCAGGGCCAGGCCGCAGAGAAATCCACCCAAATGAGCCATGTTGTCGATGCGGATGAAGCTCTGAAAAAAGAGGCTTGATGCGCCAATGACGAAGTTCAGAACCGCGAAATAAATCACGCTGCGCCTAAGCTGCCACAACTCCCCGCGAGGCACCGGTAGCAATGGCGACTTTAGCAACATGATCAATACGCCGGCCAATCCAAAAACGGCCCCCGAAGCTCCCACCCCGACGATTGCCTCGGGGCCGTTCGCGACTCCGGGGTGAATGGCCACGCTGAGCAGATTGCCCGCCACCCCCGTCAGCAGATAGACGGCGACGGTGCCAAAGGCGCCAAGCAAAGGCTCTCCGAGCAGCCCAAGATTCCACAAGCACCACATATTTGTAGCGATGTGCAGCGGGCCCGCATGGACAAAAGCGGCAGTCACCAGGCGCCACCACTGACCGCCCAGCACGTAGGGCCCCGCATTGGCTCCCCAGCGGAGAAGATCCTGGATGGTTGGATTGTTCGCTGAGACCCCGTCCAGGACCATAGCCAGATACACCAGGCAATTGATCGCGACCAGGGCATATGTAGCGGGCGCCGAGGCCCAGCGGCCCCCGCTCCTCCGCCGGGGAGAACCCGGTGGGGGAGGCGCCGGCATCTCCATCCGCTCGTTATCGTGCACTGGGGAATAGCGGGGATCGCGGCTTTGCGGAGCCAGAATCTCGGGGTCCACGTACACCTGTTTGCGCTGCTCGGGATTCTTATCCATGGAAAACATCTGTGAATGACAGGCTAACCGCAGCGGAGCGCTCTGACAAATAAGGGTGGATTTGCCATCCAGGCAGGCGCCGCTTCGCGGCCATTGGCCGCACGGGCGGGTGGCCCACTCAAGCCAACACAATGTCAAGTTCCACGAGATGGTTTACAAAACGTTCCGGGAGATCCTTTCCAATTCAGTGGCCGCCGAGAGGGAGGGAAAGTGGGAAACGCGAAGCGTTTTCCAAGGCGGCTACGCCGCCGTCTTTTCCTCCCTTCATGGCAGCGATCGGGATCCATCGCTGGACAATGGTTGAGCGATGGATCGCCGGGTCGAGTTCCCGGATCAGGGTGTTGCAGTAATAGACTTGGAAGCGTTGGTCGACTTCAAGGATCCGGACCCATTCCCCGGCCAGAGCACGACCAATTCGCCACTTAGTATCAGCGATGTCCAGCTTGCCTTGACAGTCGACCTTGAGCACCCAGGCACCTTCGGGATATAGCCAGCGCGGCGGGTTGGGATCGTAGCGCCGCAGGCTGGGATGCCAGCGACTGGCTGGAGTCTGCATGCCAAGGGCCTCATGCGGACGCAGGTAGTTGTGCTCCCAGCGGTAACGGTCCAGCCAATGCTGTGGCGACTGGCCATTCAATCCACGCTTGGCGAGGGCACGTTGTAGCGCGCCGTGAAAGCGCTCCACCTTGCCTTGGGTCTGCGGATGTCTGATGCCGCTCCAGCACAGCCGTATGCCTTGTTTGATCAGCCACACTGACAATCCGGTTGGGGCCGCCGCCGGCCCAGCCCAACTCCACCACGGCACCCCGTGATCCATCAGCATCGACTGCGGAACCCCGCACTCCAGGAACGCCTGTTCCAGCCGCTGGCGCACTGGCTCGGCATGCGTGCTGCCCAGTGCCTCCAGTGCGATCACGTAACGGCTGTGATCATCCAGTACCGAAAGCGGTCCCACGGGCTGATGCCACGACTTGGGTCCTTTGAAATCCATCTGCCACAGCTCATTGGGCGTAGCTCGCTCGAAGCGCTGTTGTGCCGGACGATGCCGGTCCTCTTCCTGAATAAGGTGATGGCGAAGCAGGATGCGATGAATCGTGCTCGCCGGCAACTGAATCCCATCCTGGCCCAGCAACATCTGAAGCTTGCGCGCTCCCCAGTCGGGATAGCGCACGCGTAGCTTGATCACCCTCTGTTCCAACTCCGGCGCGGTCTGCCGCGGACTATGCAGCGGCCGCCGGCTGCGCTCGGCGATGCCCTCAACACCACCGGCGCGATACCGTTCCAGCCAAAGCCGCCCGGTGGGACGCGAAATCCCGCACTCCCTGCACAGACCGCTGAAGGACCGCTCGCGGCCCAATGCCCTCACCACAAATCGCACTCGTTGTTCTCGCACATCCATCGTTTTCCAAGGCATCGTTCTGACACTCCCTGCGCTCGCTCGGCTCGCGCCCGGAGTGTAAAGGATGTCTAGAGACACGCTGGAAAGGATGTCATGGAACTGAACACGCCGTTAGCTTGAGTGGGGTAGTTTAACTGCTGGGCAGAGTCTCCCCGCGGTCATCCTGAGCCCGCAGGGGGGAAGGATCCCTGTATTTCATATTAAGAGAAGCATCATCTTCAAATGCGACTCTTGGATTTATGCGACTCTTGATGTACGGCGAGGAGCGAGGTTTTGACGGAATTCAAAAAAATTCAACGGGCCCTATTGAGCGTGACGGACAAGGCGGGACTAGTCGATTTTGCCCGTCAATTGGCGAGCCTGGGCGTGGAGTTGGTGTCAACCGGCGGAACCGCGCGAGCGATGCGTGAGGGCGGCCTCGAAGTGCGCGATATCTCCGACCTGACGGGATTTCCCGAGATGCTCGACGGCCGCGTGAAGACGCTCCACCCCAAGGTGCATGGCGGCATTCTTCACATCCGCGCCAACGAAGAACATCGCGCCGCGGTCGCGGAGCATGAGATCGAGCCCATCGACATGGTCGTGGTCAACCTCTACCCTTTTGAGCGGACGGCCCAGGAGCCCGGTGTTTCCTTCGGCGGCCTCATCGAGAACATCGATATCGGCGGTCCCTCGATGGTGCGTTCCGCGGCCAAGAACTTCGAGGATGTCGCCGTCCTGACCTCGCCCGCGGACTACGGGGCGGTCGCCTCGGAGCTGGTCCAAAACCACGGAGCCCTGAGCGGGGAAACCCGCTGGAGTCTGGCAAAGCAAGCCTTCGCCGTCACGGCAGCCTACGATTGGGCCATCGCGCAAACGCTCGAGAAGATCGTTTCCCCACCCAACCACTCAATCCTGGTCGAGTTCGCTCCCGAGAGCAGCGCTCCCTTTCCGCAAACACTGCGCATTGCCTATCCCAAAATCGTCGATCTGCGCTATGGGGAGAACCCCCATCAGAAGGCCGCGCTCTACGGAGACGGCACGGGCAAGGGCATCGCTGGGGCGAGACAGCTCCAAGGCAAAGAGCTCAGCTACAACAATTTAGTCGATCTCGATGCATGCTGGGACCTGGTGCGCGAGTTCACCGAGCCCGCCGTGGCCATCATCAAGCACACCAACCCATGCGGCGCCGCGATCGCGGGCTCGATCGGCGAGGCATACCGGAAGGCCTTGGCGACGGATCCCGTCTCGGCCTATGGCAGCGTCATCGGCGTCAACCGCGAGGTCGATGCCGAGGCCGCCTCCGAGATCGCCCAGCTCTTTGTCGAGGCCATCGCGGCGCCGTCCTTCAGTGACGAAGCGAAGGAGCGTTTCCGGACGAAAAAGAATCTTCGCCTGCTCGAGGTCACACACGCGCAGCCGAGCCGGGTGATCAAGCAGATCTCGGGCGGCCTGCTTTTGCAGGATGCCGACCGCGCACAAGTGACCCAAAGCGAGCTCAAGGTGGTCACCACGCGTCCGCCAACGGAAAACGAGATGCTGGCCCTCCTCTTTGCCTGGCGAGTAGCCAAGCACGTCAAGTCGAATGCCATCGTCTATGCTCGCGACGGGCAGACAGTGGGCGTCGGGGCCGGGCAAATGAGCCGGGTTGATGCGGCGAAATTTGGCGCGATGAAGGCAGTTCTTCCGCTGGCCAATTGCGTGGCTGCCTCCGACGCGTTTTTTCCTTTCCCCGATGGATTGGAGGTGGCGGTTTCAGCCGGCGCGACGGCCGTGATCCAGCCTGGCGGCTCCTTGCGTGATGCCGAAGTTATCGCCAAGGCCAACGATTTAGGGGTCGCCATGGTTTTTACCGGCATACGGCACTTCCGGCACTGAATCACCAGTTGTGATCTGCGCTTGCGAAGGACGAAGCTGGGGACTGAGGACTGAAAACTAAGAACTGCAACCGCCAGTTGCCGAACTGCAACCACCGCCCTCCCACCTTTGGGGGAAAGCCGATGACGCTTCTTAGGGCGGAAAACCAGCGTGTAAAGGCCGATCCTGGAGCTGCTGAGCGAGAAAGTCGCGTTACAATTGCTGTTAGATCGAGATGTGTCCCCACAGGGTTTTTGCGTGCGTGTATGACAGAGACTTAACTGTAAGACGCGGGTTTCTTTTTTGATAGCGGAGGGCGCCCTAGCGGGAGTTCAAGCGAACCAGAGCCGGGGGGCACAGGATCCAACAGGATGACCAACAAGGCGAAACCTGAACTGATGAGCGCGATGCGCGTCGCGGCCTTCCGTGGCGTAGAAGCCGTCTTGGTAACGGTAGTGGCATTCGGCGTCGGATCCCTGTGGGCGCAACAAGCTCCCGCATCGAGCACGGACGGCCGGTCGACCCCCCAAACAAGTGCTTCAGCCGCCCCTCCCGCGGGGGCAGCGGCTACCCCGGCGCCGGGCGCAACGGCCGGGCAGCAGCCCGACCGGGCAGCGGCATACTACCACTTCGGCCTGGCTCATATTTACGAAGACATGGCCACCAACTATGGCCGGCCGGAGTACGCCACGCGCGCGATTGAGGAGTACAAATTAGCCCTCAATGCCGATCCCGATTCAAAGTATCTGAACAGCGGCCTCGCGGAACTCTATTTGCGCACAGGCCGCATCCGCGAAGCCGTCATGGCCGCGCAGGCCACGCTTAAGAACGATCCCGATAACCTCGAAGCGCATAAGCTGCTGGGCCGCGTCTATTTGCAGTCGCTGGGCGACATGTCGAGCCAGGGGCCCTCCGAGAAGGTATTGCAGCTGGCGCTCGCCGAGTACACCAAGATCGTTCAGCTCGAGCCCAACGATATCGAAAGCCGGCTCTTGCTGGGCCAGCTCTATTCCCTCGACCACGACACGCTGCACGCCACCGAGCAGTTCAAGGCCGCGCAGAAGATCGATCCAAACTCCGAAGATGTAGTGCTGAATCTCGCCCGGCTTTATAGCGACTCGGGCAACACCCAGCAGGCGATCGCCGTGCTGAATTCAGTGCCGGAAGAAGACCGTACGGCCAAGATGGAGTTCACGCTGGGCGCAAGCTACGATCAGCTGAAGGACAACAAGAACGCCATCGACGCCTATACCCGGTCCATGAACCTTGATCCGGACAATCTGGATGCCGCGCGCGGTTTGGCGCAGGCGCTCCTGAATGGCAACCAGCTTGATGACGCCCTGAAGCAGTTTGAAGCGATTACCGCGGCCGACCCTCAGGACTCGCAGAGCTATTTGCGCATCTCCGAGATCCAGCGGCGGAAGGGTCAATACGATCAGGCGCTGGCTACCCTAAAGAAGGCCAAGACCCTCGGCTCCGATTCGCTCGAGGTCAGCTTCAACGAAGCATTGATCGACGATTCCCTGGGCCATTACGAAGAAGCGACCGTCGTTCTCGAAGACTTGGTGATCAAGACCAACCATCCCAATGGTCAATACTCCGACGCGGAAAAAAACAACCGCGCGATCTTCCTCGACCGCTTGGCGAACGTCAACCGCGAGCAGAACAAAACCGATCAGGCTGTACAGGCTTACCAGAAGATGACCGCGATGGGCGGCGACTATGCGGAGCGTGGTTACCAGGGCCAGGTGGATTCGTATCGCGATGCCAAGCAGTATGACAAGGCCACCCAGGCTGCCCAACAGGCAGCCCAGGAGATGCCCAAGAACAAGACCATCCAACTGATGCTGGCCGGACAGTTGGCCGATACCGGCAAACCCGAGGATGGAATCAAGCTGGCCCAGGCGCAGCTCGACGGAACTCCCGGGGACCGGGATGTCGAGATGACCTTGGCGCAGATGTATACCCGGCTGCGCCGCTTCAAAGAAGCCAGTGAAGAGCTGGACAAGGCCGACGCCCTCTCTGCAAAGCCAGACGACAAGATCTACCTTGATTTCATGCGTGGCGCGCTCGAGGAGCGCCAGAAGCACTACGATGCCGCCGAGGAACAGTTCCGCAAAATCCTGGCGATCGATCCAAACAACAGCATGACTTTGAATTATCTCGGCTACATGCTCGCCGATCGCGGAGTCAGACTCGACGATGCGCTGAGCATGGTGCAGAAGGCCGTCGAGCAGGATCCGCAAAATGGAGCCTACTTGGATTCACTCGGCTGGGTCTACTTCAAGATGGGCCAATATGCGCTTTCCGAAGCCAATCTTCGCAAGGCAAGCGAACGCATGTCGACCGACCCGACCGTGCACGACCATCTCGGCGACCTCTATGAGAAGACGGGCCGCTTAAAGATGGCCGAGACGCAGTGGGAGCAGAGCCTGAAGGAATACTCGCACACCGTCGCCGCGGATGCGGAGCCGGCCGATATCAGCAAGGTGCAGAAGAAGCTCGAGACCGCGCGGATTAAGTTGGCCAAGGGCGAAGCGATGAACGCCAGCCCCAACCAATAGCTTGTTCTTTTTGTGCTAGCCCGTGACAACGAGCGATGAAGAAAGCCCCGGAATCCCGAGCGGCATCTGGGCGCTGCCTCCGGGCTGCGCGGTCCTCGCGGCCGACCCGGAGCTGACCGAGCGGGAGCACTTCGAGCGGAAACACTCCTATCGCGACCCCTTTCAGCGCGATCGCGCTCGCGTCATTCACTCCCGCGCTTTCCGGCGGCTGGCCGGTAAGACTCAGGTCTTCACCCACCGTTACTCCGATCACTTTCGCAGCCGGCTCACTCACACCATGGAAGTGGCCCAGATCGCCCGCGCCATTGCCCGTGCTCTTGAGCTCAACGAAGATCTCGCCGAGGCTTTGGCCCTGGTCCACGATATCGGACATCCTCCCTTTGGCCACGCCGGTGAAAAGGCGCTCGACGACTCCATGCGCCGCTTCGGATTGCGCTTCGACCACAACCTCCACGCTCTGCGCATTGTCGAGTACTTCGAGATTCGTTATGCGGCTTTCCGCGGTTTGAACCTCACGCGCGGCGTGCGCGAAGGCATCGTCAAGCACTCGCGCGACTATTCTGCGGAAGAGCATCCTGAGCTGAGCCGGTATTTTCTTGACCGGCGGCCTCCGCTCGAAGCCCAGTTGATCGACATGGCCGATGAGATTGCCTATCTCTCGGCGGACCTCGAAGATGGCTTTGAGGCAGGCATGCTGCAGCCGGAAGATATTTGCGCGCATGTGCGCATTTTCAAACAGTATTTTGACGCCATGAAGCGCGAGTATCCCCACGCGGAAGGGAAGCTGGTCTTCAACGAAGCTCTCAAGAGGATGTTGAATGCGCTCGTCGGGGATCTGATCGAGGAAACCGCGCGTGGGGTGAAAAGCGCTGGCATGGAGAGCCTCGACCAGATCCGCGGCTTTCCTGAAAGGCTGGTAGCCTTCTCGCCCGATATCGAGGAAATGCGGCGTGAGGCTAAGGAGTATCTCTATCGCGCGCTTTACTCAAGTCCGGAGCTCGAAGGCGACGTTGGCGACGCCTCGAGGGTGGTTCGCGATCTCTTTGCCTGTTGGGTGAGCGATCCGTCGCTCTTGCCGCCGGCCTATGCGGGTCAGGCCGTCGAGCAAGGCGCCCCGCGCGTGGTGGCCGACTACATCGCCGGCATGACTGACAACTATATCCTGCAACAACACCGGGAATGGCTCGCCCACTGAGCTCTATATCGAGCGCGATTGTTTTACCTCTGTGCAAAGATGAATCCCGGTTTTTATGACACAATTCAATTTGTCGAGGGATGTTATTCCCGTTCGCGGAAGGTTCCCATGCAATATAAGACGCTCGGCAACACTGGACTCCTCGTTTCCCAGATTTGTCTCGGCACCATGACCTTCTCCGGGGGAGAAGGTTTCTGGAGGAACATTGGCTCCGTCGACCAAGCGGGAGCGGACTCGTTGATCCGCGACTCGATCGACGCTGGCGTCAACTTCGTCGATACCGCCGACGTCTATTCCGAGGGGCAGTCGGAAAAAATCCTCGGCCAATCCCTCAAAAATCTTGGGATCGCCCGCAAAGATATCGTGATTGCCACCAAGGCCTACTCCCGCATGGGGCCTGGGAAAAACGACGTGGGCGCATCTCGCGGCCACATCATGGACGCGGTCGATGCCTCCCTCCGCCGCCTCCAGACCGATTACATCGATCTCTACCAGATGCACGCGACCGATCTCGTCACCCCCATCGAAGAGACGCTCCGCGCCCTCGACACCCTCGTCAACAATGGAAAGGTCCGCTACATTGGCTGTTCCAATTGGCAGGCGTGGCGCATCATGAAGGCTCTTGGCATCTCCCAGCTCAAGAATCTTTGCTCCTTCGATACCCTCCAGGCTTATTACTCGATCGCCGGCCGCGACCTTGAACGGGAGATTGTTTCTCTCCTCGAGGATCAAAAGGTGGGCCTGCTCGTCTGGAGCCCGCTTGCCGGTGGGCTTCTGAGCGGGAAGTTTACTCGCGAGAACCAAAAACCCGCGGATTCCCGCCGCTCCAGCTTCGACTTTCCCCTCGTCGATAAAGAGCGGGCGTGGAAGATCCTGGATGCGATCTCTCCCATCGCCAAGTCCCACGATGCCACGCCGGCGCGCGTCTCGCTCGCCTGGCTGCTCGCCAAGCCCTTTGTCACCTCCGTCATTATCGGCGCGAAACGGTCGGATCAGCTCCATGACAATCTCGCTGCGGCGGAGCTCAAGCTCTCCCCCGATGAAATCGGGCGGCTCGACGAGGTCAGCGCGCTTCCTCCCGAATATCCCGGGTGGATGGTCCCATTTCAGAACGCGGCCCGCTTTGAAGTGGTCAGGCGCTAGCAGGCTGTCCCTTAGGTTCGATCGATAAAATTTGTCATCTCGACCGAAGCGCAGCGGAGTGGAGAGATCTGTGGTTTCAGCAATATCCACTGCGCACACCTTCCCTCGACCTTTGCATCGAACTTCCGGGACACCACACTAGCCTGCATTTCTCACAATCGCTCTGGGCAGGGCGCCGGTTCCTCCACTGAAGCAGCGTCAGGGCTGATTCAGATCACGGATCAGCGTGTCCTCCGGGTTTCCTTATGTAGGCCCGGCTTCTCAACGATGTGACTACTTCTGAATTGCCGACAATCTGGTCGCAACCGCAAAAAAAGGCGCATTTCTTCAACACATACATAATCTGGCCTAAACTGTATATCGATCTGAGAGGAGCCAGATGGATATGCGCTACGCAATTCTGGGCATCCTGCTTACGTTTGCCGGAGTCGCCGTTCAGGGGCAGTCTGGCATTGCGACGCAAATCGATACACATCAGGCGCACCGGAGTTTGTACACCGGCAGGCCCGTCGATGACCCAGAAGCGCTGTCTGGCGTGTGGGAAACTCCCGATGGCCACGGTGGCGCCGTTGGAATTCATCTGCGCCTGATGACGACCGTGCCCCTTCATATCAATGCACCCATCTGGACTCCGCAGTCATGGGCGCGCCTCCAAGTCAGCGTCTTTGAGCGCAGGGGCAGTGAATTTGTATCCGGGGACGAGAATTATTTCAGTGACCCGCCGGATGACCGCCCAGTCACTCTTGAAAGAGGCCGCCTTCGTGTTCACTTCGTGTCAAAGAGCGTAAAGCTCCCCTCCATCGATCTCGACCTCCTCCAGCAGCCGGACGATTGCTGGCATGGCCGCCTTCATCGCGGAGACTTCGATTCGGTGGTCTTGCTCTGCCGCCCAACATCGAGTGTTGGTAACACCGGCAGTTCATTGGTTGGTACCTGGACGGAAGATAGCAAAGGAGTGCTTGGTTGCATGCACATCTTCCCGAATGGCGAGGGCGGATTTACTGGATGGTCAGATATCCTTCAGGTGCCAGGCCGAATCAGCTTCAATCCCAAAGGTCCCGGCCCGCAGACTCTTCTGCAGCAATATGGCTCCTTATTGAATATCCAACTGAGAAGAGATGGCTTCGTAGGGATCGAGCTTCATGCATTCGACGATTTTTATCCTATTCAGCATTTGGTCGGATTCATGACGAACGATGGCTCCAAGTTGGCAGTCGGTTTCGTGTCAAAGGAGAACCTCCCAGATTTTCGAGGAACATGGACCAAAGTGTCCGGTGATAGTTGCGTGGACCAGTCACAGGTGACAATGCCGCGGTGAGCGAACCAACTGCCAGACGGTATTCCAGACGGTATGAATGACTGGCGCATCTCGAAGCTGAACTGATTGCCTCTGCCCCGGTAAGCCGCAATCATGGGAGTGCCGCGGTTCCCTCAGCTCCGCATCCGGCGGGTGGAAAAGCGGGGTCGGGGACGGGAGGTTGCCTTGAGGATGCGAACGGTTGCAGGGACGGTTTTGTTTGCGGCTCTGGCCGGGGTGGTTTTCGGACAATCCACTCCTTCAGCTACGGCGCCGGCCGGAGCGGCTGCGAAGGGTCCGGCTTCGGCGGCGGCCACGGCACCGGTCGAGTTTGAGATTGCGGACATTCACGCGAGCCGGCCGCGCCGGTTTCCCTATTTCGAGGGGGCGTTTCACCAAGATGGCCGGTACATCGTGCCGCAGGCAACCCTGGCCGACCTGATCACGACGGCCTATGGGCTGAAGGATTCGAGCTACGTGCACGGAGGCCCGAGCTGGCTGGAATGGGATCGGTGGGACGTGATCGGGAAGGTTCCGCCGGGAACCACTGAGGCGACGGCGAAGCAGATGCTTCAGTCGCTGCTGGCGCAGAGGTTTAGCCTTGTGGTCCATACAGGAGGCGCGCCCATGCCGGCCTACGTGTTGACCGCTCCAAAGGGAAAAGCCAAACTGAAAGAATCGGAGGGCACGGACGATCCGAGCTGTGAGTATCAGCCTCCGCCGGCCAACCAGGCCGCCGGCGCCATTCCGCAGATCCTGTACACCTGCCGCAACGAGACCATGGAGAAGTTTGCCGAGGATGTGCACATGATGGCGGGCGGTTACCTGACCAACCCGGTCGTCGATTCCACCGGGCTCAAGGGAGCGTATGACTTCGACCTTAAGTGGACTGGGCGGGGACTGCTCGCTCGCGCCGGAGCCGACGGCATCTCTATCTTCGATGCCGTGGACCGGGAACTGGGACTTAAGCTGACGCTCGAAACCGCACCCCGGCCGGTGCTCATCGTCGACAGCGTGAATGAGGCGCCGACGCCCAATTCGCCCGATCTCGCAAAGCGCATGCCACCGCTGCCGCCACCCCAGTTTGACGTCGCTACCATCAAGCCGAGCGCGCCCGACGAAAAACCGGGCGGCAGGATCGCTGGTGACGAGGTCAACATCCATGCCTGGCCGCTGAAGTCTATGATCGCTCTTGCCTGGGATCTGAACCCCAACGATGAACTCGTGGGCGCGCCGAAGTGGGTGGACTCGGACAAGATCGACCTGGAAGCCAAGGTGGTGACCGACAAGCTGATCGAAGGGGGCACTGGACAGGGACGACCGCCAGTAGCGATTGACGACCTGCGGGAGATGCTAAAGTCGCTCTTGATCGATCGCTTTGAAATCAAGGCGCACATGGAGGACCGGCCCGAGGACGCGTACACGCTGGTGAGCGTGAATCCGAAGATGACCAAGGCGGACCCGACGGAGCGGACGCAGTGCAAGGAGGGTCCGGGACCGGACGGCAAGGATCCGCGGCCTACCCACCCCGTGCTGAACATGCTCGTCACCTGCCAGAATGTGTCCATGGCGCAGGCCGCGAAGCTATTCCCAACCTTCGCTGCCTGGTATATTCGCAACCCTATCGTCGACAAGACCGGACTCAAGGGAGGCTGGGATTTTACGCTGAGCTGGAGCTCGGGAGACTTAATGCCGGGCATCGAAGGACAGAGTTCGCCGACTTCCCAAACCGGCACTGCGTCAGATCCGAATGGAGCGCTGTCGTTTTATGACGCGGTAAGCAAGGAACTTGGCCTGAAGCTCGTGAAAGAAAGGCGGCCGGAGCAGGTGCTGTTTTTCGATCATATCGACGAGCAGGCGACGCCGAATTGAGAAGCGCAGCGTGGAGCAAGAGCTGCCCCTGCCTCTAGAACTCGATTCTTCCCTGAAACGCGATCATGCGTGGCGATGTGTCTCCTCCCAGCCCCACGCCAAGCAGCCCGGTAGACGGTGAAGCCGGCGAAGCTCGAGCGCGGCGGGCCGCCGGCATACGGCTTCTACTACGACGCCCCGGGCGGTGTAATGGTCGAAGTCAGCACGATGAACTTTGCCGAACCTTCCTGACGGCGTCCCAAAGCGCGAGCGGGTGAGAATCTGCATTCTCACCCGCCGCTCACTTTCTATACGGCCCGATTTGAAGTGGTCAGGCGCTAGACGTCAGCAGGAATCGCAGATCACCCCTACTGGCGACCGGAGTAACTTCGAAGTTGCCCGTGATTCGGGAGTCATGCATAACTTCCTACAAGCCGACTTCACAGGACCTATTTACGGTCGATCAAACTTCCGGATTGGCGACAATCCGCCCCGAACCGCGGAGACACGTTGGGCAGACGGGTGGATGATTCTCATCGGCCCGTTCTCGCCAACTGAGCCGGGAATGCTGCGATAGATAAGCTATTGGAGGAGAAACCCGTTCCTCACGCGCCTGTAAAAACACCCGCCCCGGTTTCTAGTACGTCGGCTCCGCCGACCCCACCCCGAGGAACCCCCTCCCGCGCCTGTGCGGGAATCTGTGTCCCGAGACTGAGCTGCCTACCGGCGATCGTCGCCGTGGTCCGGCGCCTGCGGTGGCGGCTGATTCCGATCGTCATGATGATCGTCCCGATGGGCCAGCTGCGGATCGTGCTTCTGCGCAGGCTCGACCACGGTGGTGTGGCACCCGCCAATGGCTAGCGTAGCGACGGCGGTCAGAAGAATAGCTGTTAGGCGCTTGGATCGAGTCATCTGTCGCTTCCTCGTTTTGGTGGAGCCTTCGGTCTTAGCCGGGATTTCCATTTTGGCTTCCTGGTTAGCTACTCTAGCGGTTTGGAATCATCGCCGTCTGAGCTATATAGCTCTTTAGTGATGAGGTATTTTTCGCGACTGCCTTTCAACCCGGTTTGCGCCCCTCGGCAATCTATGCAAACGCAAGCGCCTGTTCTATAACGCAACTTCCGAACGGCCGCTCATATACGTAATCGTTTTACGGTGCGTGGTTTAGCGGGATTTGCGAGATTTGTCCGCCAAGGTCGACCGACGTCAGGGAACCCGGCAACTCGTGCAGATCAAGGAATCCTGGTGAACTTGTGTTTACCGGTACCGATCCCCCCGCGCAGGCTAAGCACTGGCTGATCGAGGCGTGCCCCGCCCCGAATCCGTCAATGCCTGGATTCGGGGCGAGTGACCGGCTATCCGGAAATAACGGGCAGGGTGCCGTGATTGGGCAAACCGGAAGTTAATAGCGGATCAGTCCTGAGAAACGATAGGACCCTATCAGGGCTGCCCCGCTCGATGAGGCAAGGGTTCGCGGAGATTTTTCTCGGGGCAGTTTTGATAGGGCCGTTTGAAGGAAGCCGTTGGCGCGGTGGATGCGGTAGGGCTATGGGATTTGGATGGGCGGGAAGAGCTTCGGTGGGTGCTGGGCAGGGGTGAAGCGAGCTGCCAGTGGCCTTGCATGTCGCCGACGATAAGGAATGTCGATGTTCATGGGGAGTCTGTGCTGACCCATATTGAAGCCAAGGAAAGCAAATGGGCATGGCTCGCCTTTACGTGTGCGAGCACGGTTACAAGAGACGTTGATCGGGGCGGTGCGAATCATGGTTAGATCAGGAGCTGTCGAGGTCGCACTGCGGCGCGTTATGCATCGTGAGAGATAAACGGAAGTGGAGTTGTGAGCTGGTCATTCGTTCGAGGATGATCATCGGCCCGGAGCACGACGGGCACCTCAGTTGACTAGTTGATGCAAGCTGCGGCGAGGATGAGGGCGTGCCTAGCAGCGCGCGGCAACGCAGGAGCGATGCGGTTCGTCTGCGATTCGCGAAGAGTCCGAAGTGACGAATGCGGACCAAACCCTTCGGCAGAACGTGGATGAGGAAGCGTCGCAGGAACTCGTCTGCAGAGACGATCATGACCTTCTGCTTGCCACCGCAGGCGTAGTCCTTCCAGAGGAAGGAGACGCGTTCCTCCTTGAACGCCAGGAGACGATGGTTGGAGATGGCGACGCGGTGAGTGTAGCGGGCCAGATAGTGGAGAACGTGTTCCGCTCCACCGAAGGGTGGCTTGGCATAGACGACCCACTCCTTGAGAAAGAGCTGGCGTAGGAACAGCCGGAAGCACTCAGGTCTCGCAAGCTCCTGGAGCGAGCCGTGAAAGCGTAGCTTGCCTTGAAGTGAGAGCTGCTTCAAAGCAGCCGTGAACTTGCCGCGGAAGACCCGACTGAGAGCGCGGACGGGCAGGAAAAACCGTGGAGACGCGGCGATCCATCCAGTGCCATCGATCGCTAGACCGCCGGCCGGGACTACGCAGTGGACATGCGGATGATGCTGCAGGTTCTGTCCCCAAGTGTGCAGCACACTGAGCAATCCGATGTCGGCGCCCAGGTGCTTCGGGTCGCGAGCCACTTCAAGCAGCGTCGCGGCACTGGTGCGGAAAAGCAGGTCGTAGAGCAGCCGCTTGTTCTGAAGGACCAGCGCGGATAACTCGTGCGGCAGCGTGAAGACGATATGGAAGTAGGGCACGGGAAGCAGCTCGGCGGAACGCTCGGCCAGCCACTTGGCGCGTGTGTTGCCCTGGCACTTGGGACAGTGCCGGTTGCGGCACGAGTTATAGGAGATAGCCTGATGGCCGCAGCGCAGACACTGATCGCGATGACCTCCGAGAGCCGCAGTGCGGCAACGAACGATAGCATCCATGACCTTGCGGTGCTGCCAGGCCAGATGCGATCCCTGCCGTTCCCAGAAGTTGCTGCCCGATCTGCGAATGATGTCTGCCACCTCGAGGGTGGGCCGGCTCATCGCTTCGCGCGTCTCCTGGAGTGCTTGACTTCGTTGGCCCTCGAAACATCGATGGCCTCAAGCGGACTGGCAACCGCCTGCAGATGCCGCCGCGACAAATGCAAGTAGACCGTGGTATCAGCGAGCTTGGCATGTCCGAGCAACATCTGAATCGTTCGGAGATCCGCACCGGCCTCCAGCAGGTGCGTTGCGAAGCTGTGCCGCAGTGTATGGGGTGAGACTCGTTTGGTGAGACCAGCCCTCTTCGCCGCCGCGGTTACGGCTGTCCAGACGACCTTCTCCGTGATGGGAACATCGGCGCGCCAGTTGTTCTCCATGCCTGGGAACAAATACGTCCGCGGCTTCATCCACAGCCAGTACTCTCGCAAGATCCCCAACAGCTTGGCACTCAAGGGCAAATCGCGGTCGCGACCGCCCTTGCCTTGCTGGATGTGAAGCACCATGCGCTCGCTGTCGATATCGGAGACCTTCAGCCGGCACAGCTCTGCACGACGAACCCCCGTCGCGTAGAGCGTCATGATCATCGCCCGGTGCATGAGACTGCTGGCCGAGTCGATCAGCCTGGTTACTTCTTCCTGGCTCAGAACGGTGGGCAGGCGCTTGTGGCACTTGGGAAACGGAATCTGATCGGGCAGGTAGGATCGCCCAAGCGTCTTAACGAACAGAAACCGTAGCGCTGCGGTCTGTCCTTCAATCGTGCGTGGCGAAAGCTTGCAATCGCGGAACAGATGAACCTGATACTCGCGAATATGGTCTGGTCCAAGTTGATCGGGCGACCGGCGGAAATACCTGGCGAACTCCTCCACCGCATGCATGTAGGAACGAACGGTGTTGGAAGAGTAGTTACGGCGCTGGAGCTCATCCAGCATCCTCTGGCGAAGACGGGTCACAGGAAAACCTCCTTGTGATCCACACCCTAGACCCAGCTAACGCCCGTGCCCTCCTCAACCGCAGCATCCGCCGCGCTAGCGGCTTCGTTCAAACGCGCTAGTGTTCATCTGCAGATCCTGCATCGTCGGCAAGCTGGAAGTTACGGCTCGCACCGCTCAATCTCCGGTTAGCCCACAAACGATCGAATTGTGCAATAGCGCCATACAGCGCGGCTGAATCATTCAGCGATTACGCAGATATCGAGCTTGCGTCTCGCTCCTGCCACGGATATTCGGGTTCTCGTGCCTTCCATACCTGCCCAGCTTGCACGACTCAGGCATAACAGCAGCTAATGGTCCACTTAGGTGGAATGTAAGCGTCTGACCAACACACCCGCTCGAGGACAGTTGAAGTGGCCGGATGAGTGGGAGAACAGAAAGTTTCTGCACCCATCCGATGTGGCGGAGTTTGCGAGCAGCGGTACACCGCAGACCCAGTTTTGTCAGAGTAGGGGTCTGAGCTCTATAGAATAAGGTAGGGTCGTGGCTGGAAGTTGTAGCAGCGAAGCTGATTTTCTACAACGGTCGGAGTGGCCGCGGGAGCGGCTTGTTGGACGAGCCGTTCGGTTGAATCTTCGTAAGTGCGCCATTTCGGTCTTCGACAACTGAGGGTCTGAGATCGTTGGCGGAAGGAAACCTGCATGTTGATTCAGGTCGGTTATGAAGTAGTGTTTAACTGTCCACAAAGTACGCCGATGATCCTCATGGTCAACATCCATTACTCCCGCGCCTCGGATATCGTCGTTCCCGATTGCCTGACTACCGATCCGGAAACGCCAATCACGGCGTATCGGGACGGCTTCGGAAACTGGTGCAACCGGATTGTGGCGCCAATCGGGAGGATTCGCCTGAAAAGCACCGGGGTGGTTCGAGACTCGGGAGAACCCGACGTGGTCGCGACCTCCGCTCAACAACACTCTTTACAAGACTTGCCAGAAGATACGCTGGTCTTTCTGTTGGGCAGTCGTTATTGCGAAACCGATCTACTGTCACGGGAGGCGTGGTCGCGATTCGGTCAGACCACGCGGGGATGGTCGCGCGTTCAGGCGATCTGCGATTTTGTCCACAACCATATCGCGTTCGACTATCAGAAAGCGCGCCCCACGCGGACAGCTTGGGAGGCGTTCAACGAGCGTGTGGGCGTCTGTCGCGACTTCGCGCACCTGGCTATCGCTCTCTGCCGCTGCATGAATATTCCGGCGCGGTACTGCACTGGATACCTGGGCGACATGGGGACGCTGCCGCCTTATGGCCCGATGGATTTTGCAGCGTGGATTGAAGTCTATCTCGGTGGCGCCTGGCACACATTCGACCCACGCAACAACGTGCCCCGGAGTTGGACGAGTGCTCATCGCGCGAGGCCGCGACGCGGCCGATGTCGCCATCGCGACCACGTTCGGTCAAAACACGCTGGAGAGCTTCAAGGTCTGGACGGATGAAATCGCGGAAAATCTGCAGCAGCTTGGCTAGGGCATTTCTCGTGATGGTATACAGCGCGTGCCCTCAGCGGCTAAAGCCGGAGCCCGTTGGGGCCTCAGCGGTACGGCTGAAGCCGTGCCCTTCCCGTTCCTTCCTTCCCTACACAGTAAATCGAGATCTGTTCTAGGAATCGAGCGGCTCCATGTCAACGCCGACGTGGAGCGTATGAGCCCCACCGCCTAGGATTAAGCCGCGCAGAGGACTCACATCTCCGTAGTCCCGGCCCCAGGCAAGCGTCACGTGGCCGTTCGAGGGGACAAGGTTGTTCGTGGGGTCCACGTCAAGCCAGCCGATTCCTGGACAATAGGCGGATACCCAGGCGTGGGATGCATCGGCACCCACCAGCCTCGGCTGCCCGGGAGGTGGATAGGTTCGAAGGTATCCACTTACATAACGTGCCGCGAGATTCAGGGAGCGGAGGCAGGCGATTTGCAAGTGTGCGAAATCCTGGCACACGCCCCGCCGTTTCTTGAAGACCTCTTCGGTTGGCGTCCGAACGTTGGTCACTTTCGAATCGAAGCGAAAGTCCTTGTGGATGCGTGCGGTCAGGTCGAGAAGCGCCTCCGGCATTGGCCGCCCGGGGGTAAACGACTGGAGCGCATAGGAGGCAAACTCCGGCCGTACCCGGATGCGCGGCGACTCAAATCCAAACTGGTAGGCTTCGAGGCCCGCTCGGCTGTGATCGTTGGGAAGCGACTTTGACTGCTTCTTCCCAAGGCAGTCGGCAGTTGCGGCCACGGCGCCGGCTCTTCCTCCATGATCACTTCGCTCCGCGCCTCTACCACCAATTCCCTGTGCGGCTCCTGAATGGTGAAAAAGCAGAGAGGGTTCCCAAAAAAGTCCACCCGCTCGGTGCGCGTCGCCGGGCGCGGCTGGATGCGCAACTCGCTGTGCGCCAACTGGTGGTGCGGCAAAGCGCGCGGCTTCAGGCACGCCACGTGGGTTCCGACCGAGACCGGATATTTGTATTTGTAAGTGGTGCGGTGAACGATTTTATAGATCATATCATGCAGAAGAAGATCATTGGCCTATGGTGATCGGCAAGGTGCGAGCGTGGCTAAAGTACCTGCTCGATAAGTTATTCGACCAGGAAGGCAGCAATCCTTCCAGCCTCCTCAAGGAAACTCGCGAGCCGGGAGAGCCCATCGGAACCATTCGTGACCGCGGAGCCCGGCAATGGGTACTTCAGCTTGCGCAAATCGAAACTGCGCAACAATTCCAGCGCCGCCCGCATTGCCTGCAAGTCAACCGGCAGATGCCGAGGAAGTTTTTGATAGAGATCCGCGAGATGGCTCAGTTGAAAGTCCAAAGAGCGGGGATTCGTTTCATCCGCCATGAGCACATCCAGCACGGCAAGGGGCTGCAGGGTTGTGTAGTACCGAGTCCGGTAGGTCATGGAGCTATCCGCAACCTCGAGCAGGCATTCCAAAAGCGACCAGTCCTGCTCAGTCAGCGGCGTGGTGATCTCGCGCAGTTGCCTGGTCAGATAGATCGCGCGCTCCAGACGCCGGCCGATGGTCATGAACAACCAGCCCAATCCGCGGTTGATGTTTTCCCGCTCCATTCCGGAAAATGCCGAAAGCAGTTCCAGACAATCGGTCAGCATCGCCGGATACTCGAGAAACGGCGTGCCATGCCCGATCTGAATCGAGTCCCGCAGCTGGCCGATCAGGAACATCATATCGGCCGACAGGCGCTCGCGAACATTGCCGCCAATCCGGGACACCTCCGCCAGAGTGCGAAGCCAGACTGTCGGGCCGCTTGGCATCCGTCAACAGTGAGATCATTTCCTGTTCGAGTTCAAGCGAGGTCGGCCGCCTGTGCTTCGGCTTTGGCAACTTGCTGTGCCGCGACTCCAGGCAGCTATGCAGGCGGATAAGGCAGACCAGCTCTGCTTCCTCGGCGCGCCGTACGCGAGGGATCATGGCGCGCAAGATCCGAGCAATGTTTTCGGCGCGCTCGGCATAGCGGCCCAACCAGAAGAAATTGTCGGCGACGCTGCTCGGCACAACCCGCGAGACACGGCGCAACTCCACCGGCTCATTGCGCGGACGCAGCATACTGAACGTATCGACCGGGCTGTCCCACAGTACCCATGCGTCCTTGCTGTGGCCGCCCCGCTGCATCGAGACGACCGATCCTTCCGCTTCGGCGACGCGCACCAGCCCTCCCGGAATCGCAATCCACCCGCTGCCGGTATTGAGCACGTAAGTGCGCAGCACCACGCTGCGCGAGTTGAGACATCCGTTGTCCCACACCGGCGCGGTGGACAGAGCGACCTGCTCCTGCGCGACATACTCGTGGGGGCGGGCCCGCAATTGCTCGGCAAACTTGCCCTTCTCGGCTTGCGGGAGTTCGGCGCCGAAGACCGGCTCCATGCCGCGGGAGGGAAACGCCGGTTTCACCACCACCGAGTCGAGATGGTCGAGCACCCAATCGAGCGCATAATTCTGCCCGCACCACCAGGTGGCGACGGAAGGAAGTTTGAGCTTCTCGCCCAGCAATTGCGTGCAGAGGCCGGGAAGAAAGGGCATGATCGCGGCAGTCTCAATCACTCCGCTTCCCAGCGCGTTTGCCACCTTCACATTTCCCGCGACGATGGCGTCGACCAGGCCGGGCACGCCCAGAAGCGAATCGCCGCGCAGTTCGAGAGGATCGCAAAAGCTATCGTCCACGCGGCGCAGGATCACATCGACCTGCTCCAGCCCGTCGACTGTCTTCAGATACACGCGCGTCGCGCACCGTCAGGTCGGCTCCCTCCACCAGCGTGAATCCCAGATATCGCGCGAGATAGGAGTGTTCGAAATAGGTCTCGTTGAGCGGTCCGGGAGTCAGCAACACGATCCGCGGATTGTCGCGCTGGGCGAGACTGGTAAGCGCTTCGCGTTGCGCACGGAAAAATGGGGCGAGGCGCAATACGTTCGAAGTACGGAAGAGATCCGGCAGAACATCGGAGACGATGGTGCGGTTCTCCAGCGCATAGCCGCTGCCCGAAGGCGCTTGCGTGCGATCGGCCAGCACCCACCACTGGCCGTCCGGCGAACGCGCAAGATCCACGGCCAGCATATGCAGATAGCTGTGCGCGGGAACATGCACGCCCACCAGCGGCCGAAGAAATGCGGGATTGGCATAGAGAAGCGCGGCGGGAAAATGGCCGTTCGCCACCAGGTCCTGCGCTCCGTAGAGATCCTCGAGCAGCAGGCTCAGCAACTGGGCGCGCTGAATGATGCCCGCTTCGATGTAGCGCCACTCGTCCGCCGGAATCAGCAGCGGAACGATATCGATCCTCCAAGGCCGATTGGCCCCGAGCGGATCGCCGTAGATGTTGTAGGTGATTCCGTTTTCGCGAATGCGGCGCTCGGCGCGGGCCCAGCGGCGTCCCAACTCTTCGGGGCCGATCGCCCGCAGCGACTCCATCAGGTGCGCCCAGTGCGGCCGGGGAGTCACGCCATCGGCCGACAACTCGTCATAGGCGTCTCCGTAGCGGAGCGGCGATTGATAGAGATCCACGGTCATGGAACAAGCCCCGCGACTTCTCGATGAGGTCTTTTGTCCGGGGCGGCAACCGCAAGTCCAGAGTCATGGGAAAGATCGGGTTGGTCTCTTCCTCCGGCGTCGCATCGGCCGAGGCGACGATCAGATGTTTGGAAGCGTTCCGGCGGCGGCTCTTCGGCCTCCGCTGCGTTGACTGGCCGGGCTGTGTAGGCGCGACCGTCGGGCGGTCCGCATGATAGATGCATCGGCCAATCGAACGCTCATTCCAGCGATCGATGAGATCGAAGACCAGCGGCGCATGCACCGGAATGGTCGGGTGCAACGCCGCCGAGAGCCGGCGGGCGCGAAAGCGTACGCCGGCGACCGCTCCCGTTCACCGGGCTTCACCCGTGGGATGGAGCGGCACCCTGCGCCCATTGCATGCGACCACGTAGCGGGATTCCGCCGTGAACCCGGACACCTTCACCTGCATCCGTTCCAGCGAGGAGTCCACGCTGCGAACGGTTCGTCCGGAAGTGGTTTCTTCCGCGAGCACATTCCAGGGCTCGAGGGCCTGCCGCAGCTCAAGTTCGACTCCCTCCGCCGCGATCGAGCCGATCTTCGGAAAGCGAAACTCGAGGTGCGAAGCAAACCACTTCTCCTCGAAGTCGTAGCCCGACCCGCGCAACTAGCCGAGCACATCGAAAAAGTCGCGCCTGACAAAATGCGGCAGCATAAAACGGTCATGCAGCGCCGTGCCCCAACGGACCAGGCCGCCTTCGAACGGCCGTTTCCAAAACATGCAGACCAGAGCGCGAATCAGCAGCATCTCCAGCAAGCCCCATTCTGACATGCGGAGCCATTTCGAAGGCACGCAATTCGAGCAGGCCCAGGCGCAACCCGAGCCCCTCCGGGCGGATAGAGCTTATCGATGCAGAACTCGGCGCGATGCGAGTTCCCCGTGACATCGACCAGCAGGTTGCGGAACAGTCCATCCACAATGAACGGCGGGCACTCGCTCGCAGGCAAATGACTGAAGGCGATCTCCAGCTCGTACAGGGCATCCATGCGCGCCTCGTCCACCCGCGGATACTGGCTCGTCGGGCCGACGTACATGCCGGAAAACAGATACGAAAGCGAGGGATGGTTCTGCCAGAAGGCCAGCATGCTGCGCAGCAGATCCGGGCGGCGCAGGAAAGGGCTGTCCAGTAAGGTCGCTCCGCCGATCACGATGTG
Source organism: uncultured Acidobacteriaceae bacterium (assembly GCA_963746665.1). Classification (GTDB taxonomy): domain Bacteria; phylum Acidobacteriota; class Terriglobia; order Terriglobales; family Acidobacteriaceae; genus PALSA-350. The sequence goes on from CAVVBW010000010.1 coordinate 28,815, forward strand.
GCTGCCGCCGCCGGTAGCGAGATGAGTGCCGTCGTAGGCGAACTTTTCCGCGGTCAACCGATTACGGCGCGCTTCTTCAAAGAGCACTGTGTTGAT
>CAVVBW010000011.1:0-146240 GCA_963746665.1 uncultured Acidobacteriaceae bacterium
GTCCGCAACAATCGCTACTACGAGCGCAGAGGGTTGTTGCCCAGGGCCGTCCGTTCCCTTGGCGAGTACGTACCGGCTTTTTGCGGAGTCGACGATCAGCCAGGTCAAACTCATCAAGCGTGTTCGGGCGCTCGGCTTCGCGCAATGTGGAGTTCTGGAAGCCCTGGAGGACGATTGATCAAAGGCGATTCGAAATCCTCCGCTTCGACAGCAACTGAACAGCGGCTCACGCAGCGCGGACAATCTCCCAAAGCGCTCGTGAATTCGCCTATTGCCACTATCTACAGAACCGGTATCGGGCATTTCATTTTTAGAACCTGTTAAAATAGCTCGCTCGTTGAAACCATGACAAATTCCACACAAACCGTGATGAGACTGGCCGCGGTCGTTGCCCTATGCGCCACCGCTCTCGCTCAGAGGCCCGCTCCGCCACCGCTGCAGACGCCGAACCCGCACTACGTTTCCATTCCTCTCGAAGTTGCTGTGAATCGTCCGGCCGATGAAGTCTGGAAGCGCGTCGGCAAGTTTTGCGATATCGGGGAATGGCTGAATCTTCCCTGCATCGTGAGTGCGGGCAAGGAAGGAGAACTCGGCGCGGTGCGCTCCCTCTTGAACGGCGCCATCCTTGAGATCATGGTCGGAAAGACGGCGCTCTCCTACACCTACACTCAGCCGGTTCGTCAGGGCCAGCAGTACAACCTCTATCACGGTACGGTCGAGGCGGTTCCGGTTACCGCGACCACATCAAAGATCGTTTACACGCTGGTCTTCGACAATTCGATGCTCGCCGACGATGCGGCTCGCGAGAAGGACATTCAGCAACGGACCGCACAGTTTACCCGCGCTATCAACAATATGAAAATCCTGGCCGAAGGCGGTGAACTGCCTCCGCCGCCTCCGCCGCCGCGCGGTCCGGGCCGCTAATTCGGCGCTCCAGCCGGACTATTTTGCGAGCACCGCCTGCCCGGCATGATAGGCAGCGTGATTGGTTCGGCTCATCACAACGGCAAAACGGTTGCGCGTGGGGTCTTTGGCAAAATCATCGGCGGAGACAGCGGCGTGCTTTTGCAGCCAATCTGTGGGCGTGAATTTTTCGAAGCCGGCGGTGAGCTCGGTATTGACCTCAGCCCATGCTTTCCTGAGCTCGGAAGCTGAAACCGGATCGGCAAGCGCTCTGTCCCGGTTCGTAATGTAGACCTCATCCAGCTCCGGATGCAGTCTTTCGCCGACGCCGAGCATCGGCAACATGCGATCATGCACGGCAGTCAAGTGACCGACGAGGTAGAAGAGTCGATTCTTGTCGGGGGCGACCCGATTCTGGAGTTGCTCGTCGGTCCACCCCGTGAGGGTCTGATCGATGCGCCCAATCACGAGTTTCCATGAGTTGAGCGCGGTGATGGCGAGGATTTCTTCGTTTGTCACTAAAGACCTGCCTTCTTTTCTTGGATAAATACCGTTTTGATGCCGGTCGAAGAGCCAGGATGCTGAAATCCATAGAGGGAAGCGGAACCTAGGGAAGTTGAAAAGACGATGGCGCAGTCTGTTTAGGCTTCGAAGTAGCGCATGTTGTTGAGATCTTCGATCAGCCCGGGGCCGGTTGGGCGCCATCCCAGCCGTTGCTGGGTCTGTGCGCTTGAAGCTGGCATATCGAAGCCCGCGAACGTCGCGAGCCAGCCAAAATGAGCTGGCGCTTCCTCCGGCGAGATGCTGACCACCGGCACCTTCAAGCCACGGCCAATGACTTCCGAGATCTCGCGCATCGATATTCCCTCTTCAGCGACCGCGTTGTACCTGCTGCCTGCCTCGTGCCTCTCCAGAGCAAGCCTGTAGAGACGGGCAACATCGAGAACATGCGCCGCCGGCCAGCGATTGAGTCCATCACCTATGTACGCCGAGACTCCCTTCTCCCGAGCCAGCTGGACCTGGTAGGTGGTGAGGCCCTGCTTGACCGTGTCGTGGACCTGAGGAAGACGCACCACCGACACATTGACCCCACGCTCCGCCACTGCGGCACCTGCGAGCTCCGAAGCGATACGGGGATTCGGGTGGCTAAAATTGACTTTATCTTCGGTCGCAGGTTGGCCCGGGACAGTCGTCCCCATTCCCGTCCCGGAGGTGATGAGCAGCGGGCGATCCGAGCCGGCAAGCACCTCGCCCATCGCCTCGATGACCTTTCGGTCTTGCTCACAATTTGCGACGAATTTCGAAAAGTCGTGATTGAAGGCAGTGTGAATGACGCCGTCCGATATGGCTGCTCCGCTGCGCAGGCTTTCCAGGTCCTCAAGATCCCCGCGATGCACCTCGGCTCCGGCGGCGATGAGAGACTTGGCGCCCGCATCCGACCGCGTCAATCCGAGTACCTGATGGCCAGCGTGGATGAGTTCCGGAACAATGGCAGAACCGATAAAGCCTGTAGCGCCGGTGAGAAAAATACGCATGATGGTCTCCTCGCTTGAGTGAAAGGGCGCGTTCGCGTCCTGTTACAAGCTAGATGTGGCATGGGGTTTATACGATCTATACTGAAAGTCCGCATTATTGGCTCGATCGTCCGGAGGTTGCATGGACCCCCTCTCAGATGTACTGTCATTGCTGAAACTACAGAGCTATGTCTCGGGCGGCTTCGCGGTGGATGGCAACATAGCCATCCAATTTCCAAAACACCAAGGCGTCAAATGTTATGCCATGCTGTCAGGCCAGTGCTGGCTGTCTGTGGAAGGCGTGCCGGATGCGGTGCTCATTACGGCGGGGGACTGTTTCCTTTTGCCGCGTGGGCTGCCTTTCCGCCTAGCGAGTGATCTCTCACTCACGCCTGTCGACTTCCACATACTTCGCGCAGCGCAGATTTCGGGCGGCGCCGCGGTCTCAAACAATGAAGTTGGGGGGAGCTATATTGCGGGCGGGCACTTCATTCTTGCCGGCGGCCATGCCAGCATGCTGCTGGGGTCTTTGCCGCCCATCGTTCATATCCGGAAGGAGTCGGATAAGGCGGCGATGCGTTGGTCGCTCGAACGAATGAAGGAGGAGTTGCGCGATCCGCGGCCGGGCGGATCTCTGATCGCACAGCAACTCGCCTATATGATGCTCATTCAGGCTCTTCGACTTCATTTGGCGGATGGGGCGAGAAGTGGCGTCGGTTGGCTCTTCGCACTGGCCGATAAACAGATGAGCACAGCGATCACATGCATGCACGACAATCCAGGGCATCGGTGGATGTTACAGGAACTGGCGGAGCGCGCTGGCATGTCACGATCGATCTTTGCTCTGAGGTTCAAAGAGACGGTAGGGGAGACACCCATGGAGTACCTGACACGTTGGCGGATGCTCGTGGCCGGCGACAGGCTGAAGAATTCCGACGATTCCATTTCCGTGATTGCCTTATCGCTCGGCTACGAATCCGAAAGCGCCTTCGGCAAAGCTTTCAAGAGGGAAATGGGCTGTTCGCCGAAGCAATATAGCCGCCGGAGCAACTCGACGCCGCGTTCTCTAACAGCCGATGAAGCTAGCTACGACGATCAAGTGGAACTGACCAATGTGCCTGCAACGCTTCTAACTGCTTACTAAGCGTGCTTCAAGGTCGGCAGGCGTGATTCCGTGGCAATTGAGGAGGTAATGGCGGCTTGAGGACTGCTAGCTGGAAAGTGCGGCGATGGACAAAGCCGACCTGCTGATAGATGCGAACAGCTCTCGCGTTGGCCTCAAACGAGGTCAGGAATGGCGTGCGGCCCTCGGAATGAATGTTGCGCGTGACCGCGGCGACAAGAGCCTGAGCATAGCCGCGGCCGCGGAAGTCAGGGTGCGTGCAGACGGCGCTCACTTCCGCGAAGCCGGTCGGGGCCAATCGTTGGCCTGCCATTGCAGCAAGGCGGCCATCGACGCGAATCCCCACGAACCCGCCGAGGTTCGCAGTATGGTCGCGGAACGGCCCAGGCTCTGTGAGGCTCGCGAGGGCTACCATCTCGGGGAAATCCGCGGACTTCATCGGTAGGATCGCCTCGGCGAGAGGTGGCCGATCCGGAACTGTTGGACAGACCATCTGAACCAGCATTCCATCGCGAAGAAGCTGCCAGCCCCCAGGAATCTCGAGTGAATTTTCAAGAAAGAGAACCGCGAAATCGTCCTCCGGCACAATTGCCGCGAGGTCCGCGTACGCCTCGGAAGTAAGTTCTTGAACGGCGGATAGGGGACCTATATCGGCAGGATAGCGACGAGCAAGACCACGGCCTATATGCGCGCCGATGGCGAGGTGGGCATGACCCGTGGCAAGTGAATTCCAAATCGGATTGTCTAGCAGCGCTTCGCTCTCGAAATGTGGGGCCGAAACGTTCATCGTGTTGTGACTTGGATGTGAACTGGGGTGCCAAGGCTTCACCCATTCCTGAAGTGAACTTCCGCTGAGGACCGCAAAACCGCTGGATGGGTGGGTTGGAGCTTCGCTGCGCGCTGGCGCTACCCTTCTTCTCTACTTATTCGCCGCTGCCCGCTTGGCGGGTCTCTTAGCAACAGGCTTCTTCGCTCGGGCTTCGTCCGCCGACTGGATGGCATGCGCGTTGACAATGGCCCGAATCAGCCCCGGAAAACGCTGCTCGATCTCCGTGCACCGTGAGGTGTTGTGCATTTCCACGCCGTGCCGCTCGCCGCGGATCAGCCCCGCCTCCCTCAGCGCCTTGAAGTGCTGGGAGAGCGTGGATTTCGGAATCGCCTTGTCGCTAACTGTCAGAAAGGTCGAGCAGTTCTGCGAGCACTCCTGCGCCACGATATCCGCATAGATCGCCACCCGCACCGGGTCGGACAAGGCGTGGAGAATTCCCTCAACCGTAATCTCCTCGATCGACGGATGGAACAGGGGCCGCATACCTATAAGAGTAGTCATTCGAGGAAAACGGTTCAATAGTTCATAAATCCGGAACTGGTGAATCGTTTTTTAAGGCGCCCTCCATCTATCCAGCAGAACCCGAGCGAGAGGCGGCGCAGTGAGGCAGCCTTGAAGGCTTGAGGTCAATCGCGTTCTAGAAAAGGGATAAAAACATGAGCAAGCTCACAGGTAAAGTCGCAGTCGTCACCGGCGCATCCAAAGGTATCGGAGCCGCCATCGCCAAATCGCTGGCCGCTGAAGGCGCCTCCGTCATCGTCAACTACGCCTCCAGCAAAGCCGGTGCGGATGCCGTGGTGAACGCCATCACCGCCGCGGGTGGCAAAGCCGTCGCCGTTGGTGGAGATGTCTCCAAGGCCGCCGAGGCACAGGGCATCATCGATGCCGCCATCAAGAACTTCGGCCGCCTCGACATCCTGGTCAACAACTCCGGCGTCTACGAGTTCTCCCCATCGAGGCCGTAACCGAAGAGCAGTTCCACAAGATCTTCAACATCAACGTCCTCGGTCGTCTTGCTTACCACGCAGGCCGCCGACAAAACACCTTGGCGAAGGCGCCAGCATCATCAACATCGGCTCCGGTCGTCAGCAGCCTCACCCCGCCCAACAGCGCGGTCTACACCGGAACGAAGGGCGCGGTCGACGCCATCACCGGCGTGCTCGCAAAGGAGCTCGGCCCAAAGAAGATCCGCGTCAACTCTGTAAATCCCGGCATGGTCGAAACCGAGGGCCGCACAGCCGCAGGCTTCATCGGCTCTGACTTCGAGAAGGCGCTCGTCGCGCAGACGCCGCTCGGCTCGCATCGGCCAGCTTGACGACATCGCCAGCGTCGCCACCTTCCTCGCCTCCGAGGACTGCCAAATGGATCACCGGCGAACTCATCCTCGCCGGCGGCGGCCTTCGCTAATTCCTCGTTTCCGTGGCCCACTGCCGACAGGGATCGAGCGGTGGGCTCCCGCGGCAAACCCACTACATAGTAAGGAGAACATTCATGGGAAAGCTCGAAGGAAAAATCGCAGTCATCACCGCAGCGACTTCCGGCATGGCGCTGGCGACGGCCAAGCTCTTCGTCGAAGAGGGCGCGTACGTCTTCATCACCGGACGCCGCAAGGACAAGCTCGATGAGGCCGTAAAGCTCATCGGCCGAAACGTCACCGGCGTACAGGGTGACGCCGCCAATCTCGCCGATCTCGACCGCCTCTACGAGACCGTCAAGCGCGAGAAGGGCAAGATCGACATCCTCTTCGCCAGCGCCGGCCAGGGCGAACTCGCCAAGCTCGAAGAGGTCACCGAGGAACACTTCGACAAGATTTTCGATCTCAACGTGCGCGGCACACTCTTCACCGTTCAGAAGGCGCTGCCGCTCTTCAACGACAACGGCTCCATCTTCCTGAACGGATCGATCGCCAGCATCAAGGGGTTCCCGGCCTTCGGCGTTTACAGCGCAAGCAAGGCTGCGGTGCGCTCCTTCGCGCGCACCTGGCTGCTCGAACTCAAAGAGCGCAGAATCCGCGTGAACATCCTCAGTCCCGGCACCATCGACACGCCCATCCTCGATCCTCTCGGCCCGGATGCGAAGGAGATCTTCAAGTCCCTGATCCCGCGCGGCGAAATGGGCCGTCCGGAAGAGATCGCGACCGTCGCTCTCTTCCTCGCCTCAAGCGATTCCAGCTTCGTTAACGGAATCGAGCTCTTCGTCGACGGCGGCACTGCCCAAGTCTAACCAGAAGAGTTCGTACTCTCGGGGGAGATTCGGCGGCCAAGGCTTACGCTGTAGGTTATGCAGAGTCAGCCGCCCTTCTCCCGCCCCGCCTACCTCCTGCGCGCCGAGGCTTTATGCGTCCTGTCCGCTTCATGTGGCGCATACCACCTGGTGTTTCCCCATCACTGGGTGCTGTTCGCGTGCCTGTTCCTTGCTCCGGACCTGAGTTTGTTGACGTATGCTCGGGGACCAAATGCTGTGGCCAGCATCGTCTACAACGTGATGCACAGCTATGTACTCCCCGCTCTCCTGGGTATATTCGCCGTTCTCTTTAGCAGCGCCCTGCTCGGGGAAATGAGCCTAATCTGGATCGGCCACATCGGCCTGGACCGGGTCCTTGGGTACGGCCTGAAGTACCCGCCCTCTTTTCAGTTCACGCATATCCAGAGCGCAGCAAACCCGGTGATTGTGTCCACCCTGCTCACGCGCTCATCCGGGCAAGCAGGAACTACTCGAACCTCAACCTAGTCCGGGATAACCCGGGTGTTAGGTCGAGGTTCGAGCGGTGTAAGACTTTAGAGCCTGTTATGAACTTATAGGGCGGACAGCGTTGCCAGCGAAAATCGAGCCAGACGAGGCGGAGTCCGCGGCGTGTGGCAGGTCCCCATGCAAGGACGACAACGAAGTATGGCTCGATTTTCGCAGCAACCCGAAGGGACGGGGCGAATTTTCCCGATTGCTGTGTCGCTCGTCGCTAAAATACGCCCGGTATTTGTCACTCCTCGCTCCTTGCACTCGGGAAAATTAGCTTCCGTCGCTGCCGCCCTATAAGTTCATAACAGGCTCTATGGCCTACCTTCCGAAATCACGCAACGTCGAAACGATCAAGGTTCATCACCTTGCTCCAGGCCGCTACAAAGTCATGGACGAACTTGTCCTGCGCGTCCGAGCTTCCGTAGACTTCGGCCAGGGCCCGGAGTTGGGAGTGTGACCCGAAGATAAGATCGACACGCGTGCCGGTCCACTTGAGTTCACCCGTTTTGCGATCGCGGCCTTCGAAGACGTCCTGGGCGTCTGAGACCGCCTTCCACTCCGTACCCATATCGAGCAGGTTGAGGAAGAAGTCATTGGTCAGCGCCTCCGGCCGTTTGGTGAAGACGCCATGCTTTGCCTGTCCGACGTTGGCATTCAGGACACGCAGGCCGCCAACGAGCACTGTCAACTCAGGCGCGGTCAGCGTTAGCAATTGCGCCTTGTCGATGAGCAGTACCTCGGCCGGTATGCTGTATTTGCCTTTGAGATAATTACGGAAGCCATCTGCGGTTGGTTCGAGCACCGCGATGGCGTCCACATCAGTCTGCTCCTGCAAGGCATCCGTGCGTCCCGGTGTGAAGGGAACGGTCACTTGAAGCCCGGCATTCTTTGCCGCCTGCTCGACGCCTGCGTCACCTGCCAGGACGATCAGGTCGGCGAGCGAGACCTTCTTGCCGCCGGACTTGGCGCTGTTGAACTCGCTCTGGATACCTTCGAGTGTCTTCAGCACTTTCGCTAGTTGCTCAGGCTGATTGGCTTTCCAATCCTTCTCCGGTGTCAGACGGATGCGGGCGCCGTTCGCGCCGCCACGTTTGTCGCCGCCACGGAAGGTAGAGGCCGAGGCCCAGGCAGTGCCGACCAGTTCGGACACGGTCAGACCTGAGGCAAGCACTTTGGCCTTGAGTGCAGCTACCTCCACGTCGCCGATCAACGGGTGATCGACCGCGGGCACCGGGTCCTGCCAGATCAACTCTTCCTTAGGCACTTCCGGGCCTAGATAGCGCGAGCGCGGGCCCAGGTCGCGATGGGTCAGCTTGAACCAGGCGCGGGCGAACGCCTCGGCGAAGGCCTGAGGATTCTCCACGAAGCGGCGCGAAATCTTCTCGTAAACCGGGTCCACGCGCAACGACAGATCGGTCGTCAGCATGGTCGGCTTGCGCTTCTTTGACGGATCGTGGGGGTCAGGGATGTTCGCCTCAGCGTCCTTGGCCTCCCACTGGATGGCGCCGGCCGGGCTCTTGGTCTGCACCCATTCGTACTTGAACAGGTTTTCGAAGAAGTGGTTACTCCATTGCGCCGGCGTCTGCGTCCAGATGACTTCCAGGCCGCTGCCCACGGCATCATTGGCGCTGCCTGTGCCATAGTCGCTGATCCAGCCAAGGCCTTGCGCTGCCAGGCCGGCGGCTTCGGGTTCCGGCCCCTTGTGCGACTCGGGCGCGGCGCCGTGGGTCTTGCCGAAGGTGTGGCCGCCACCGATCAGTGCGACGGTTTCTTCGTCGTTCATCGCCATGCGAGCAAAAGTTTCACGGATGAAACTTGCGGCTAAAACCGGATCGCCGCTGCGAGCCGGGCCTTCCGGATTGACGTAGATCAGGCCCATCTCGGTGGCGCTGAGCGGTTTCTCGAATTCTTCGAGAGGCCGGTGAGCCAGCCAAGTGGTCTCGGAACCCCAGTTCACATCCAGATCGGGCTCCCAGGTGTCTTCTCGTCCAGCGGCAAAGCCGAAAGTACGAAAGCCCATAGTCTCCAACGCCACGTTGCCGGTGAGGATCAGCAGGTCCCCCCAGGAAATCTTCTGCCCGTATTTCTGCTTGATCGGCCACAGCAGGCGGCGCGACTTGTCGATGTTCACGTTGTCCGGCCAGCTATTGAGCGGAGCGAAACGCTGCTGGCCGCGACCAGCGCCACCACGGCCATCGCTTAGGCGATAGGTGCCGGCGCTATGCCAGGACATGCGAATGAATTGCGGGCCATAGTGGCCGAAGTCGGCTGGCCACCAGTCCTGCGAATCGGTCATCAGCATGCGCAGGTCGTTCTTCAGCGCCTCGTAGTCGAGCTTCTTGAATTCCTCACGGTAGTTGAACGTCTGGTCCAGCGGATCGGATTTGGACGAGTGCTGGTGCAGAATATTCAGGTTCAACTCGTTCGGCCACCAGTCGCGGTTCGACGTGCCCGCGCTCCCGGTGTGATTGACCGGGCATTTCGCTTCGGTTGACATGCTTGCTCTCCTTTTGGGTGGTTGCGTTTAACTATTAAGTCCGGAACCCGGGCATCGGCCAGGTCGTATCCGTCCTCATGGCATCGAATGGAATGTCAGCTCTCAACAGGTTGCCGGTCCTGTATGCGGATCGACCCGAGTCCGCCGTCATCCCCTGCTGCCTTCATCCGCGATTCTTTTTGAGCCGGGTGACAAAATACGCGTGGAACTGGCCCCGTTCGTTGCGGCCACATTCCCGCTTGTCTCGACCCCCATGAATGTAGCATCATGGCTATGGATAGTTCCAATATATAGTTCCCATCCGAAGTATAGGCATCACCTATGGAATTTCACCAGCTACGTTACGTCTGTGCGATAGCGGATACAGGCAGTTTCAGCCGGGCCGCCGAGCGCTGCCAGGTTGCCCAGCCCTCGCTCTCGCAGCAGATTCTCAAGCTTGAGAAAGATTTGGGCACAAAGCTCTTCGACCGCTTGGGCCGCAGCGTCCGGCTCACCGAGGCTGGTCGTGCCTTCATGCCCCACGCCCGCTCAATTTTGAGTCAGATGGAGACGGCGCGATCAAGCGTGGCCGATAAAGGCGCGGACGTTCGCGGCAGCGTATCCGTGGGCGTTATCCCGACCATCGGGCCCTACCTGATGCCGCGCTACACAACGGCCTTTGCGAAAAAGTATCCTGATGCCAAGCTGCGCATCGTTGAAGAAACAACGCCGATCCTGGTCGAGAGCCTGCGGGACCTGTCGATCGATCTTGCGATTCTTGCCCTGCCGCTGCGCCATAAAGATCTGGAGCTGTTTCCCCTTCGCACCGAACCACTCTTCGCCGTGCTCCCCAAGAATCATCCCCGCGCCGCTTCCGAATCGCTTGCCCTCAAGGATCTCCGCGGAGAGTCCTTCGTCATGCTGCGCGATGGCCACTGCTTCCGGGATCTCAGCATCGCCGCCTGCACTCATGCCCGCGTCACGCCGCGCATCGCGTTCGAGAGTGGCCAGTTCAGCAGCCTCTTTGGAATGGTAGCCGCTGGCGTCGGCATCTCGCTCGTCCCCGAAATGGCCATCGATCGGAACGCCGGCTGCCGCTATGTGCGCCTCAGTGATGCGCGCGCAACTCGCACCATCGTCGCCGCTGTTCTGCGCGGACGCAGCTTCAACCGTGTCCAGCAGGCCTTTTTGTCAGGAATCACAAATTAGGGCAGAGGGGCAATCAAGCTTGCCGGGGACCGGGCTTTGGCGGCGAGTCTCGCTCGGGGTCAATGGAAGCTCCGTGGATCCATGAGACCACTTGCAGTCTTCCGTGCGATACTCTCCGGTGCCCGATATTCCGAGCGCAGAAGAGGTCCTCCATGCCGAAACTCACCCCTCTGATCTATCAATCGGGATTTGGAAACGAGTTTGCTACCGAGGCGCATCCGGAAGCGCTCCCGGTCGGCCAGAACTCCCCACAGAAGCACCCCCTGGGCCTGTATACCGAGCAGGTAAGCGGCTCCGCCTTTTCTGCTCCGCGAGGTCAGAATCGACGGAGCTGGATGTACCGAATCCGCCCCTCTGTCGTGCATGAACCGTATCAGCCCTTTGCGAAGCAAACGCTCCTGCGCAGCGGTCCATTTGACGAGGCGCCAACCCCGCCGAATCAGATGCGCTGGAATCCGCTGCCAATCCCGACAGAACCAGCGGATTTCATCGAAGGAATCGTCACCATTGGCGGCAACGGAGATCCCGCCGCGCAGGAAGGCGTGGGAATCCACATTTATGCCGCAAACGCCTCCATGGCTGAGCGCTTCTTCTACAACGCCGACGGCGAGATGTTGATCCTGCCCCAGAGAGGCGGCCTTCGTATCGCCACAGAATGCGGCCTTCTCGAGGCCAAACCTGGGGAGCTGGTAGTGATTCCGCGCGGAATCAAGTTCCGCGTCGAGCTCCTCAACGGGAGCGCGCGCGGCTATATCTGCGAAAACTACGGCCAGCCCTTTAGACTGCCCGACCTTGGCCCGATAGGAGCGAACGGCCTGGCCAATCCGCGCGATTTTCTTACCCCTGTCGCCGCTTTTGATGACAGAGAAGGCGAATTTGAAGTCGTTTCGAAGTTCCTCGGCAGGTTGTGGTCAGCTCGTTATAACCACTCGCCGCTCGACGTTGTGGCTTGGCATGGAAACTATGCACCGTACATCTACGACATGGCCCGATTCAACTGCATCAACACGGTGAGCTTTGACCATCCCGATCCCTCGATCTTCACCGTATTGACTGCGCCTTCTCATCTGCATGGCACGGCAAACGTGGACTTTGCCATCTTCCCGCCGCGATGGCTGGTCGCCGAGCACACCTTTCGACCGCCCTGGTTTCATCGCAACATGATGAATGAGTTCATGGGCCTGATCTATGGCGAATACGATGCCAAGGCCGAGGGCTTCCTTCCCGGCGGAGCGAGTCTGCATAACTGCATGTCCGGCCACGGCCCAGACACCGAGACCTTCGAGCGCGCCAGCAATGACGAACTGAAACCACGACACATTGGCGACACTCTGGCCTTCATGTTCGAGACGCGCCTGGCCGTTCGCCCGACTCTCTATGCGTTGGAACAAAAGATACTTCAGCACGAGTACTACGAGTGCTGGCAAGGACTGAAACGTCACTATCCCGGTGGCCAACCTTAGAGACTGTTGTTTATTTAGGAGAACAGCCTCTAGAAACAGGACTAGCCCGATGGCGGATGGCTTTTGGAGTTGGAAGAGCTGGGTGGAGTCGGCGAACGACCCCACTGCCGGCTCGGCCCTGCAGTGCCTTCCATATTGTTCGTTCGTTTCGTCGACAGATCGCGACGGAGATGCTCACCTTGGCGTCGGGATCGGCTCGTTCATTCTGGACTTACATGAACTCAGCCGCGCCGGTTTGCTTTCTCCATTGGACTCGAACACCCAGGCAGCATGCCTCGCCCCACAACTCAACCCGCTCATGCGTTGTGGACCGCCAGCATGGTCCGCGTTGCGCCAAGTGTTGATCGAGCTGCTTAGGGAGGATGCAAGCCTCGCCGGACGCGGCCAAATCGAAGCATCACTGGTACCGACGGAGGGTACGCGCTTTCTCAAGCCTGTTGCCGTCGAAAACTACACGGACTTCTACGCCTCCGTTCACCACGCCACGAATGTGGGCCGCCTCTTTCGGCCCAATCAGCCGCTTCTCCCCAATTACAAATGGCTACCTGTTGGCTATCATGGACGCGCATCCTCACTGGTGATCAGTGGAACCGGCATCCGTCGCCCGCATGGTCAAACCAGGATGAGGGGCGGGGACATCCCGCAGTTTGGTCCGACTTCGCAGCTGGATTACGAGCTCGAAGTCGCTGCCTACATCGGCATGGGCAACGCTCTGGCTGCGCCAATCTCAATTACCGCAGCCGATCGCCACCTCTTCGGCCTCTCGCTCGTGAACGACTGGTCAGCGCGCGATGTGCAGTCATGGGAGTATCAGCCGCTGGGCCCCTTTCTCGGCAAGAGTTTTGCCACCAGCATCTCGCCCTGGGTCGTCCCGATGGAGGCGCTGCGTCCGTTCCGAGTTCCTTTGCAAGCTCGGCCGCCGAACGATCCCGCGCCGCTCCCCTACCTTGGCGACCCGTCTTCCGATCAGGCTGGTGGAGTCGACATGAAGCTCGAGGTCTTGCTCTCCACCAACCGCACGCGGCAAGCGTCGCTTGCTCCGGTTCTTCTCAGCACCAGCAACCTTCGCGATCTCTATTGGACGTTCGCTCAGATGCTCGCGCATCACACCAGCAACGGCTGCAATCTTGTGGAAGGAGACCTGATTGCCAGCGGAACTGTCTCCGGACCTCATGAGGGTTCGCAAGGCTGCCTGCTTGAAATCACGCGAGGAGGCGCATCGCCGCTTCGTCTCCCCGACGAAGAGACCCGCACGTTCCTCGAAGACGGCGACGAAGTCATTCTGCGGGGATTCTGCGAAAGAGAGGGTTTTCCCCGCATCAGTCTCGGCGAGTGCCGGGGGAGGATCCTGCCCGCCGCGGGCGCCGTTTGACAGCCCTCCGATCAGAGAGAGATGCTGTGCTGTGCTGCCCCCGGCACTGCTCGAAGTGTGCCGCCGCCACACGGCATGTTGCGCCGCACGGGATGTTGAAGGAGAAGTGAGATGGCAACAGTGGCCAAAAACCTATCCGAGAAAGAAAAGGATTTTCTTCCTCTCAACGGCACCGACCATGTTGAGTTTTACGTTGGCAATGCCCGCCAGGCTGCGTATTTCTACCGCGCTGCCTTCGGCATGAAGCTGATTGCCTATGCCGGACCTGAGGCGGGCCTGCGCGATCGCGCTTCATACGTGCTTGAGCAGGGCAAAGTTCGCTTCGTCTTGACTACCGCGCTCCACGCTGATTCCAAAATCGCCGAGCACGTCCACAAACACGGAGACGGGGTTCGAGCCATCGCCCTTTGTGTAGATGATGCAGCGGACGCATGGCGCGAGACGACTCGCCGGGGCGCCCGCTCCGTAGAGCCACCTGCGGAATCCTCCGACGAACACGGTCGCGCCGTCATCGCCAGCATCGCCGCCTACGGCGATACCTTGCACACGTTCGTCGAACGTAAGGATTACTCCGGTGCGTTTCTCCCCGGCTACCAAGCAGTGCCCGATGACACGGTCGCACGACCGGTTGGGCTGCTGCACATTGACCACATTGTCGGCAACGTAGGCTGGCACGCCATGGATGAATGGGTCGACTTCTATTCGCGCGTGATGGGCTTCTCGCTTTATCAGCACTTCGACGACAACGATATTTCCACGGAGTACTCCGCTCTGATGTCGAAGGTGATGGCGAACGCAAGCGGCTACGTCAAGTTCCCCATCAATGAACCGGCCGAAGGCCGCCGCAAGTCGCAAATCGAGGAGTATCTCGAGTTCTACAACGGTCCAGGCGTACAGCACCTGGCTCTCGCGACCGATGACATACTGTCAGCGGTCGCGAAGATGCAGCGGCAAGGGGTGAACTTCCTCACTGTCCCACACAGCTACTACACCCAACTCCAAGATCGTGTCGGCGAAATCGACGAGCCTTTGGAGGAACTGGAGCGGCTGGGGATTCTGGTGGACCGGGACAATGAAGGCTATATGCTGCAAATCTTCACTCGTCCGGTCGAAGACCGGCCTACGGTGTTCTTCGAGATCATCCAGCGCAAAGGTAGCCGGAGCTTCGGCAAGGGAAACTTCAAAGCCCTCTTCGAGGCGATTGAACGCGAGCAGGCGGCGCGGGGAAATCTCTGAAGACGGCCGGGGAATTCATCGAGTATTTACCCAGAATCCATTCAGGATCCGTTCAACATCTCTCTAAAGATCCATTCATCCACCAAGTTGGGGAGCCTTAGGCTAGCTATCCTTGCGGTAGAGGAGCTCGCGTATCGCTTTCCTTCGAGCCTCGTTTGCTTCACTCTCAGCCTTGCGTTCGTCCGCACTCCTGCCGCGCTGAGTTATGGGCTCTGTTGTTTCGGGGGTGCTGCACGCGGGGCAGCGGTTGGCGAAGCCGGGTTTATCGGGCCTCAGTTCGAACTCTTCAGAGCAGATCGCGCAGACTTTGATGGGAAAAGGCATTGAAGTTCCATGGTAATAGACGCAATTCTAAGGTCTTTTGACGTATTTTTTTAGTTGTCGCGCGACAGCCTCGCCGCCTGCGCCCATGCCCGCATCACGCCGCGCATCGCCTTCGAGAGTGGCCAGTTCAGCAGCCTCGTTGGAATGGTAGCCGCTGGCTTCGGAATCTCGCTCGTCCCCGAAATAGCCATAGATCGGAACGCCGGCTGCCGTTATGTGCGCCTCAGCGATGCCCGCGCAACTCGCACCATCGTCGCCGCTGTTCTGCGCGGACGCAGCTTCAACCGTGTCCAGCAGGCCTTTTTGTCAGGAATCACAAATAAGGCAGCCGGCAGTGCGGTCGATAGCCTAAGAAATGGCGACCACGATGCGTGGTTTATTTGGAGCATCCCAAGCCTCTCCAATGTCTGAGAGCGGGATGACCTTCGTCGCAATCCGCAGCTTAACCGGCACAGCAATTTCAAATACCTGGCGAATGCAGTCGAGCAGCGTGGGCAGTGGAACGCTCTTGATGCCGCTGCCCATCAGTTGAATGGCGGACGACCGGAGAGCCGCGCCGGGGAGATCGATCTTGTCCTCACCGCTTGCTCCGCCTACGTGCACGAATCGCACGGGTGTTGCGTCCTCCGCCGCCTTTGCGATGGCGATAATAACTGTCTTCGCGCTCTCGCCCCACAAATAATCGAGAACCACATCGATTCCCTTTGCGAACTCCTCTTTGAGCGCCTCTTCGTACGATGCCGCTCCCCGCGGGTGCAGCATACCTAGCATGAACGGGATCGCCACATCCGCGCCCGCAGATAACAGCGATTGAAGCTCGACTTCGTTACGGCCCGTTGCGATCACCTTGCCGGCTCCAAGGTATTTGGCGAGTTGTACGGCCAGGGCGCCCGCCGTACCCGTTGCGCCATTGACCAATACGGTGTCTCCCGGTTTTAGGTGGGCGCGCTCGACCAAAGCCGCCAAGGCCGACATACCAGGGTTAGCGATGGCAGCAGCGGTTTTGTCATCGAGGCCGTCGGGAAGCGGAACACACTGTCGCTTGCGAACGAGGGACTTCTCTGCGAGGGCTCCATAGGGGGCTTCCGGAAGGACGAAATATACGCGGCGTCCATCGTCCGTGAGTCCCACTCCATCCGTGCCCGCTATGGACGGGAATATCCCTTCTGCGCTGTAGTGTGAACCGGCTGAGCGCGACTTGCTGAACTGGCTGAGCGCGGCCGCGGTTACTGTGATGACTGCCAACTCCTCTGTGCCGGTTGGTTGCTGAAATTGACCGAATACCGGTGTCTTTCCCGCTGCTGTGATCACCGCTGCTTTCATGACGTATTTCTCCTTGTGCCGGATCGCTGTACATTAGATCTCGACTTCAGCAAAGTCATCATTCGATCACACGATTAGAGACTGCGAAGGACTGTCATAAGGTTTTCGATCTTGCGGGTCGACGAGGCTTTGCCGGATTTAAGGTTGCGCTCAATGCACAACCCGGAGAAGAAAGACAGCACCATCTCCGCAATTGCAGAAGGAGCCATCCTGGGCTTTTCCGCTTCGATATTCATCGCGAGAAGGCGCTGCATCAGGGCCCGATTCTCCGCCACGACCCCATAAGCCTCCTCCGGAAGAATAGCGAACTCCCGCATGGAGTTGACGGCAAAGCACCCCTGCTGTTCCCCCTTGTTGAGAGGACCATGCTTAAGAAAAGTCTCGACGTTCTTCCAGCCAAGAGGCTGTCTTGTGAGAAATCCTCTCTTCTCCTGGCTCTCGAGGTAGTGCCGAAGGCACGCCACAAAAAGATCTTCCTTGTCTCGGAACTCGGTATAGAGTCCTGACTTGTTCACGCCCGTGGCTCGTTCCAGTTCCTGGAGGCTGGTGTCCGCGAATCCGTGCTTCCAGAAGACAGGCATCGCCTTCTCCAGCACTTCCTCCCGGCTAAAGCTCTTCGGGCGCCCCATGTGCGTATTTTCATATAAAGAACTAAATAGTTCAATATCGATGCATCCTCGCTCTGCGCCCGTCATCGTATAGACCAAGAGGTTCCTAAGCGGTTTACAGCCGCCTCGCAGGCCCGACAGGGTCGAGGTCAGTTGAATCCGCGGAGTAGTGAATCGTTCACTGGGAATCAAAGGAGATTTATGTCTAAGCTGGCAAATAAAGTGGCACTCGTTACCGGCGGTTCGCGCGGCATTGGCGCAGCGATCGCGAAGCGTCTGGCCTCCGATGGAGCAAGCGTAGCCATCACATACGCGAAGGACTCGAGCGCGGCCTCGGCCGTAGTCAAAGCGATTGAACTCGGCGGCGGACGGGCCATCGCGATCCAGGCGGACGCTGCCAACGTCGAAGCAGTCAAGGCCGCGGTCGAAAAGGCCGTCGCGACCTTCGGCCGGCTTGATGTGCTTGTAAACAATGCCGGGACGGCCATCCCCAAGAAGTTCGAAGAGACGACGTTGGAAGAGATGGATCGCATAATTGACATCAATATCCGCGGCGTATTTGTCGCGACGCAGGCCGCGCTCAAGCACATGAATGATGGCGGTCGCATCATCATGATCGGCTCGTGTGTGGGCGAGCGTATGATGACGCCCGGACTGGTGCCCTACTCGGCCACGAAGGGAGCCGTGAAGATGTTTACTCAGGGCTTGTCCAGAGAGGTCGGGAGCCGCGGCATCACGGTCAACAACGTACAGCCGGGCCCGATCGACACGGATTTGAATCCCGCGGCGGGTGATTGGGCGGCGCCTCAAAAGGCCGCCACGGCGCTCGACCGCTACGGGTCTGTTGATGAGGTGGCCGCGTTAGTGGGGTTCGTCGCCGGTCCGGAGTCCTCCTACATTACCGGGGCGAATCTTACCGTTGATGGCGGAACAAATGCCTGAGAAACAGGGGAGAGGACAATGACTACGCTTCAAAACAAAACGGCGCTCGTGACGGGCGCATCCAGAGGAATTGGCCGCGCAACCGCAGCAGCGCTTGCTGAGGCTGGGGCCCACGTCCTGGTTCACTATGGCCGCTCCGCACAGGAAGCTGAATCTCTGGTCGCCGAGATCCAAACGAAAGGCGGACGCGCAAATGCAATTTCGGCGGACCTGGGAACTCCGGAGGGTGCCGCGCTGCTCGCGAAAAAGGTGCGCTCCATCGTCGGCGATCGATTGGATGTGCTTGTGCTCAACGCCGGAGTCAGCGAGCTGGCCCGCGTCGCGGATCACACGGTAGAGGATTTTGACAACCTCTTTGCGACAAACGTCCGAGGCCCATTCTTCCTAGTGCAGCAACTTCTGCCCATTCTAGGTGAGGGTTCAAGCATTGTTGCTATCTCCTCTGTCGTAGCACGTACGGTGGTTGGCAAGCCCGGCGTGGATATTCCTTCAATTCTTGCCTACGCCTCTACCAAAGGGGCGCTTGAGACTCTGGTCAAGAACTGGGCCGCCATTCTCGGGCCCAGCGGCATACGCGTGAACGCGGTCGCACCAGGGGTCATCGACACGGATATGTCGAATTTTACGAAGACGGAAGTGGGCCGCGAGGTCACTCTGGGAATGCAGGCGCTGAAGCGAATCGGCAAACCAGAGGATGTTGCCGACGTAGTCGCTTTTGTGGCGTCCGACGGGGCGCGCTGGATCACGGGCGCGAGTATTGCTGTCGATGGCGGTTCGAAGCTTTAACTGGCAACGTGAGGAGGCCACCGATGACCGAAACTAAGAAGCTGCAAGGAAAGCTAGCAGTGATTACTGGTGGCACAACCGGGATAGGGTTGGCTACAGCAAAGCTCTTCGTTAAGGAAGGGGCCTACGTATTTATCACGGGCCGCCGCCAAAAGGAGCTCGACGAGGCCGTGCGGGCAATCGGCGCCAACGTTACAGGTGTTCAGGGAGACATTGCCAAATTGACCGACCTTGATCGTCTCTATGAGATTGTCAAGAAGAAGGGCAGAATCGATGTTGTTTTCGCCAACGCCGGCGTAGCTGAATTTGCTCCCTTGGAAAAGATGACGGAGGAGCATTTCGACAGGCTATTCAACATCAATGTCAAGGGAACGGTGTTCACGGTACAAAAGGCCCTTCCTCTCATCAATGACGGTGGCTCTATCATTCTCAACGGCTCGGTCGCGAGCGTGAAAGGGACGCCCGCCTTCGGCGTCTACGGCGCGACGAAGGCCGCCCTCCGCTCTTTCGTCCGAACTTGGACTTCCGATCTCAAGGATCGCCATATTCGCTCCAATGTTATTAGCCCTGGTCCGACCGATACACCGGTTATCGATGGGCAACCTCCAGACGCCATTGCACGGATTGTGTCAACCATTCCGATGGGCCGCATGGGGGAACCCGATGAAATTGCCAAGGCGGCATTGTTTCTAGCTTCCGATGACTCGAGTTTCGTCACCGGTATCGAGCTATTCGTTGATGGCGGCAGAGGGCAAATCTGATCGAGAGCCGCTCTGCTGAAGCTGTCCGGCTTGGTCGCGCTCAGATCGCTCTCGACCTTGCCCTGCGCTTTTCCTTGCCTGGCAACAACCCGACAAAATAATGCGACCAAAGCAGGATTAAGAATCTAATCCTGTATGTGGATTATAAAAATAATCTACATGGTCTGCTCAGTGAAGGCCAACGACCAACGACCAACCAATTCGCGAACTGCTGGTGGTCTCGATCAACATTAACAATCTCTGGGTTGCGGCCTAGCAGGCTGCGGAAAAATGCGCCGAAGCAACGAGCGAGGCGCTAACGGATGTGTGGGCCGGCAATGAGGCACGCTAGATCTTGTATGCTCAGCTGTCCACTTACTCGTTTTTCCTCAGCCTGCTAGCGGCGCAGGCCAGCAGTGACATGGGAAAAGGGAGAACCAACATGCGTGCAATGAGGGCGGAGCGATTTACTGGCTATGAAGCGCTGAAGCTCGTCGAGCTTCCCAAACCAGCGGTCACAGACGGAAAAGTACTGGTGCGGATCACGGCAGCCGGCGTGACGCCGCTCGACCATACGATTCTCTCTGGCGAATTTCACACGACGAAGGTGCCGCTAATCCTGGGCAATGAAGGAGCGGGCGTGGTGGAGGAGGGGGGCGGGACGGATTTCCCTGTCGGCTCACGTGTGATGTTCTGGGGCACCTATGGAGCTTTTGAAGACGGAGCCTATAGCGAATGGATTGCTGTACGGAAGGAAGATCTTTGCCTGATACCCGATGGTGTCGATGACGTAAGCGCCGCAGGCATTCCGGTCGCGTATCTCACCGCGCAAGTGGCTCTTAACCTGGCTGGTTTTCGTCCCGGCAAAACCGTTCTGGCGCCAGCGATTGGAGGATCGGTCGGCAACGCGGTGACACAATTGGCGCGCGCCATGGGAGCAAAGCACGCTATATCGAGCACGACCAACCATGCGAAAGCCGAGCAGGCGAAGGCGCTCGGATTCACTGAGGTCATCGACACTTCTTTGGAGAAGTTGAGTGACGGCGTACGTCGTCTCACCGGCGGCTACGGCGCGGATATTGTCATCGACGGGATCGGTGGTGAAGTCTTGAGCGAAGCGCTCAAAGCGCTTGCGTTAGGAGGAAGCCTCACAACGCTGGGGTATTCTGCGAGCCGTAAGACGACCATTGACGTGACAGATCTCATCGTGCCACAAGCCACCATCCGGAGTCTCAATATGTTTCGTCAGCCGCAAGCGACCGTTACTAACGCTTGGAACGCGATCGTCTCATCACTCAAATCCGGTGCGATCAAACCGATCGTGGCGAAGACCTTTCCTCTCGCAGAAGCGGCTGATGCTCTTCGTTACCTCGTAGACGGACGCCCCTTCGGGAGGGTCGTTCTCACAATCTGACAGCCGTACTAGGAGACGTGCCAACAACGTTCGGACGAGCTTACAAGGGGTTTTCATGTTTATCTTCATCAACGCATTTCTTATAGGGATCGCCTCCGGGCTGCGAGCCCTGATTGGACTGGCCGCGGTCAGTTGGGCCGCCCACTTGGGCATCTTGCCTCTCAACCACACTTCGCTTGCTTTCCTGGGCTACGCGCTGACCCCGTACATCTTGACCCTCATGGCGATCGGAGAGCTGGTCAACGACAAGCTTCCGAAGACTCCAAGCCGATTGATACCTCCTCAGTTCATCATCAGAATCGCGATGAGTGCTCTGTGCGGTTTTGCGATAGGGGTCTCTGGCAATGGAATGATCATTGGCTTGGTGGCAGGAATGATTGGAGCTGTGGCCGGAACATTCGGAGGAGCTAAGGCTAGGGGCCTTTTAGCAAGGAAGTTTGGACGTGATCTACCAGCTGCTCTGCTTGAAGATGCAGTCGCCCTTGGCGTTGCGGCGCTCGCTCTCTTTCGGTAGGAACGGCCGCGTGCTCTCTAATGACTCTGCCTCAGAGCTTTGGCAGTTTGGTCGTATTCCAACCTCCCCCGACAGCCTTGATGAGCAGGACGCTCGCGTCGAGCTGTCTGCGCCGGATATCGATGTCATTCTGTTCGTTGCTAAGAGCGGTCGTTTGCGACGTCACAACCTGAAGATAGGTATCTACGCCCCCGGTGTAGCGGTTCATAAATAAACGAAGGGTATCTTCGGCCGACGTAGTTGCACTGTGCTGCTGTTGCGACTCTCCTGCGAGAATGCGCAGAACGGCGAGATTGTCCTCGACCTGCTGAAAAGCTGTAAGGGTCGTCTGGCGGTAATTCGCTACGTTCCCATCATAGGCGGCGACAGCTGACTCCTTAGTCGCCCGCCGCCGCCCGGCGTCAAAGAGCGTCTCAGAAAAGCTCGGACCAACTGCCCAGAAGCGGCTGGGCCAGTTAAACCAGTTGAGGACCGAGGTTCCCTCAAATCCTGCCAAGGCGCTTAGGTTCAACGTGGGATAGTAAGCAGCCTGGGCAACACCGATTTGTTCATTGGCGGCAGCCATCCGCCGCTCGCTCGCCGCTATGTCCGGCCGGCGCTCGAGCAGCTCAGACGGCAATACCTGTGGAATCGCGGGAATCGTTGGTCTCTGGAGATCGATTGGGCTGGGAGGCAGACTGAAGTTTGCAGGTGGCTTGCCAACCAGGATAGCGATCGCATGCTCGAACTCGGAGCGCTGCACCATGATGTCTGTGTCGAGAACCTGGGCATCCTCCAGTTGCGTACGAGCCTGCGCAACATCCGATCTGGGAGCAGCTCCGCCCTCGAACCGGTTTTCCGTAAGCCCTAACGCTCTGCTATAGGCCTGCACTGTCTCATCGAGCAGCTTTTTCTCCGCATCTGCACTCCGCAGCTCGAAATAGTCGTACGCCAGATCCGCCTGTAAGCTCAATTGCACTGCAACCATGTCCGCCGCGCTTGCCTGAGTCTGTTCTTTCGCCGCCGTGACGCTGCGCCGGATCCTTCCCCAAAGATCAATCTCCCAGGACAAATCGACTGGGAGTGTGAAATCGCCGCTTCCGTTGTTGGCCTGGGTCTCTGGAAAGTAGGGCTGGTTCGCAGAGTCACGCACTGCGGAAGTGCTCGGTGCAACTCCGACGGTCGGCGCCTCGGCTGAACGATTGAAGCGAATGGCAGCGCGCGCCTCAAGGTAGTTCGCTTGGGCAATCTTGAGTGTTTGATTCGCCGAATCGATCTGCGCCTCCAACGCATTCAACTGAGGATCGCCGAAAATCTCCCACCAGTTCCCCCGCGGTGTTTGATCGCCCGGCTGAGCAAACTCCCAGCCGTCAGTCGCCGGAGACAAATTTGGCGCTTCTTCTTTAAAGGCCGGCGCCATAGGCGTCGACGGTTTCACATAGTTAGGCCCGACCATGCAGCCAGTGAGCATGATGGCCGTCAATGACAACAGAGGTCGAGTGAGGTGTGTCTTCATTTGGAAACTCCTGCCGCCTGAGCAGCGATTCGGACCGGGGTTCCCGTGGTAAGCGAGTCCGACGGATTGACGATCACTTGGTCCATTGGCTTGAGTCCGTTGATCACCTCGACGGTCGAACCATAGTCCCGGCCAATGGTGATCGGGACTAATTCGGCCTGATCGCCGCGAACGACTCCAACCCGAAGTCCTTCAGATCTGAACAGCAGCGTATTGGCGGGAATGGTGAGCGACGCAGCCGCATTTTTCGACTTGTCGGGAATTTTCAAATGCACAAAGACGTATGCACCCGGCCTGATGCGTCCATCGCGGTTGTCGATATCGACTTCAACGTTCAGCGTTCTCGAGTTGAGATCAATTGCATCCGAGTTGCGCACAATCGTCCCCTGAAATGTCTCTCCGGGGAATTCGTCAAGCGTCAGCGTTGCTTTGGCGCCATTCTGCGCTGCCTCGGCGTCAACTTCCGGTACAGCGACAAAGATGCGTAGCCGATTGATTGCCGCCATGTGAAACAGCTCCTGCGGCGCTCCGCCGGCCCCAGCGTTAATGAGCGCGCCGATGTCCGTATTTCTCGCCGTGATCACGCCCGAAAAAGGAGCGTATACCTTCTCATAGGATTGCAGTTGTTCCAAACGTTGAACGTCGGCAGTCATCGAGTCTACAGTCGCTTGTCTTGCGCTCAGATCCTGGACTGCCTGGTCGGTCTCCTGTTTGGAAACGCTGTCTGTCTTGAGCAAGTTCTGCCAGCGTGTCGCCGTGATCTCAGCAAGCCGCTCGTTAGCCTGCGCGGTTTTCAAATTCGCTTGTGCCTGGTCCAGTTGCTGATCCAGTTCGGGAGTTTCGATCACGGCGAGCAATTGCCCCTGCTGTACGTGCGCGCCGATGTCGAAGTACCACTGTTTGAGATAGCCATTGGTACGAGCAAAGATTGGCGTGTCGATGAACGCTTCGGTGGTGCCCGGTAGAGACAATCTCGTTGAGGGCGGCTCCAGATTTGGGCTCTACCACGTTTACCATTGCAATGGCAGCGCGTTCTGTCGCAGCTCCAAGATTGTTTGCCGCCATCGCCCGCTGGTGAATGCCGGAGTAGATGACTACGCCAAGCACCAGGGCTGCGATCCCCAACCCGACGAACAGCGAGCGGGACAGCGGTTGCCTCTCGATCTGAGGTCGTTCGACAGAGCTGTTTTGCGAAGCTTGAATCAAATCGGTTTCAGTGTTGCTCATCGCTTGCCTCCGTTGCTATGGACACGACTACGCGTGAATTGGCTCATCTTGCGCTTCCCCGGCCATTTGCGAATCCGCATGTCGAGACCGGCCGTGCAGGAGAGCAAAAACAGAAGGTACAAAAACCAGAGTGGCGACAGTCGCGCACAGGAGTCCTCCGATAACGGCGCGGCCCAGGGGAGCATTCTGTTCGCCACCATCGCCCAATCCGAGCGCCATTGGGATCATGCCGATGATCATGGCCAGTGCCGTCATGATTACGGGGCGAAAGCGCGTGGCGCCGGCTTCAAGCGCCGCCAGCATCGCGTCGCCGTGATGCTGCAGCCGCTCTTTTGCAAAGGCGACCACGAGGATGCTGTTCGCAGTGGCAACTCCCATACACATGATGGCGCCCATGAGCGCAGGAACGCTGAGTGTCGTATGCGTAATGAAAAGGAAGAGGATGATTCCCGCAAGGGCCGCGGGCAATGCGGTGATAATGATGAAAGGGTCAAGCCAGGACTGGAAATTGACGACAATCAGCAGGTACACCAGAATGATTGCGAAACCCAAGCCGCCAATCAGTCCTATATAAGAGGTTCGCATCGTACCGTATTGACCGCGAAGGGTAACGAAGCTGCCGCGTGGAAGTAGTTTGCGGTTAGCGTCGACGATGCCGCCCACCTCACGTCCCACGGCGCCCAAGTCTCTGCCCTGAACCGACGCATAGATGTCGACTACGCGACGGATGTTGTAGTGGTTGATAGAGAGCGGCTCACTGGTCCTCTGGATCGACGCGACGTCCGCAAGAATCCCAGGCAGCTTTTGATTCGCGCCGGTCAAAGGAATGTTTTCGAGGTCCTGGCCGGACTGAATGTCGTATTGGGGCGTTTGAGTTACGAGGTTGTAGTTAACGCCATTTTGGGGATTCAGGTAGAACATGGGCGTTACCTGGAAACTCCCGCTCAATGAGATCAGCGCGCTGTCGGCAACGTCCTGCTCCGTATATCCGGCTTCCAGCGCCTTCGTGCGATCGACATCAATGTGAAGTTTTGGATAATCATCCTGCTGTTGAATGCGCAAGTCGGCGATGCCGCGGACATGGCTGAGCTCTTTGAGCATCTTGTCGGCAGCGCGGGCATTTCCGATAACATCTGCTCCGTCGATCTGGACATCGATGGGAGCGGGCAACCCGAAATTCAAAGTCTGGGTGGCAATGTCGGCCGGGAGGAAGTAGAACGTGGCCCCGGGATATTCCTGTGGCAGTTTGTCACGAAGAGTGCGGACATAATCGGCGGTAGGGTGGTGCTTCTCTTTGAGAGAAACCAGGATATCTGCATCCGCTGCGCCGGTTGTCCCCGAGCGGTTATAGATGTAGTTGATGTTGCTGTACGGCAAGACCTATGTTGTCGAGAATGTTGTCCATCTCGCCGGATGGAATCGTTTGGCGAATACTGCCCTCAACCTGATCCGCCAAACGGGCGGTTTCCTCAATGCGGGTTCCCGTCTTCGCGCGCACATGCAAAATAAACTGGCCGCTGTCGGTATCCGGGAAAAAATCCTGGCCGAGAAACGGAACTAGAGCGAACGCAAGCAGGCAGACAACAACAAAGCATGGAACGAAGGTGAGCCGAACCGAAACAAGCTGCGCCAGCAGAGAGGAGTAGGACGAGCGAATTTTCTCAAAGAGCTGCTCAAATCCTCTTTGGAAACGGGCGAAGAAATTACGAGAAGGCGCGCCTCCGTGCTTGTGAACCTTTAACAGGTACATCGCCAGGGTAGGCACCAGCGTGCGGGAGAGGATATAGGAGGCAATCATGGCAAAGATGACCGCCTCGGCGAGCGGAACAAAAAGATAAAGTGCCACGCCACTCAGCAAAAACATCGGCAAAAAGACGATGCAGATACACAACGTCGAGACAAGAGCGGGAACGGCGATCTGGGCAGCGCCTTCCAGGATGCCGTCATGCAGTTCAGCACCTTCTTCGAGATGCCGTTCGATGTTTTCAATGGTCACTGTCGCATCATCGACGAGGATGCCAACAGCTAGAGCCAGTCCGCCTAGCGTCATGATGTTGATGGTTTCGTGCAGGAAGCTCAATACGATAACCGACGTCAGAATGGATAACGGGATTGAGACGGCGATGATCAAGGTGCTGCGCCAGCTGCCCAGGAAGAGGAGAATCATCAGACCGGTGAGTGCGGCGGCGATAACAGCCTCACGAATCACCCCATTGATTGCTCCGCGCACGAAGATGGATTGATCGGCGAGGGGCTGAATCCTGAGCTCGGGAGGAAGGGTTTGGGCGACTCTTGGAAGGATCTGCCGGATTCCTTTAACGACATCAATCGTGGATGCATCTCCGGCCTTGTAGACCGTTACCAGCACGCCGCGTTTGCCATCCTGTCGAACGATATTCGTCTGCGGTGCAAAACCGTCGCTTACCGTGGCTACATCGCGAAGATAGATGATGGTATTACCCACCCTCTTGATGGGAAGATCGTTAAACTCCGATACCTTCTTCAGGTCTGCGTTGAGGTCAACGTCATATTCGAACTGGCCGATCTTGGCAGTGCCGCCCGGCAAGATGAGCTGCTCATTGCCGAGCGCGGTCAGCACGTCGTTCGGCGAAAGTCCCTTGGCCTGCAACAGATCGGGGTTGAGGTTCACCATGACCTGACGCGTTTTGCCTCCATAAGGATATGGAATCGCAGCGCCAGGAACGGTCACCAACTGCGTGCGCAGAAAGTTCAGCGCGATGTCGTTCAACTGAGGTTCGGTGAGACCATTCCCGGAGAGACTGAGCTGCAGAATTGGGACAGTGGAAGCGTTGTAGTTGACGATCAAGGGAGGGAGCGATCCGGGAGGCAATTGTTTGAGAATGGTCTGTGAGGCAGCTGTGATCTGCGCATTCGCGCGGTCAATGCTGGCGTTCGGCTGCAAGATAGATCTTCACGATCGCAGTGCCGTTTACTGTCGTGGACTCGATGTGCTCGATGTTATCGACCAGTGTCGTAAGAACGCGCTCATAGACAGTGGTAACCCGCCCTTCCATCTCCTCGGGGTTCAGGCCGGAATAGGTCCAGGCCACGGCAACCACAGGAATATTGATACTGGGAAAGATGTCGGTCGGTGTCCGCAGAATCACAACCGGGCTCAGAATGAGTATGAGCAGCGCCAGAACAATAAACGTATAAGGCCGGTTCAGCGCAATTCTGACGATCCACATTTATCTCCTCGATTCCGCCCCATCGTTCACGAGCAGCTCAATTGGTCTCAATTGGTCTTGATGGGTTTCTATGGCTATACTAGACGTATCGTCTAGCATAGCAAATGAGATGCCGAAGCAGTGCCGAGGATGCAGGTTTTTGAGTGGCGGTTTAACTAACTTTGCTGTCAAAATCATCTGAGGCAAAGGGATGGGCCGCTTGATGAAAGAGCGCCGAAGGGAATCCATGACGGAATCGAAAAACGTCAGCCGGCGCAGCAGTGAATCGGAAGAGGCCATTCTTACTGCGACCCTTGAGCTGCTGAAAATGAAGCCATTGCGCGATATCACCATCGAGGCGATCGCCGCGATGGCCGGCGTTGGCAAGATGACGATCTACAAATGGTGGCCTAGCAAGGCTTATGTCGCTTTGGACGCCTTTACCAGGAAAATAAACAGGACAATACAGATTCCCGACACAGGTGACGCGGAGTCTGATTTGGCGGAGTACCTGGGCTCAATTATGACTTTCTATTCCAATCCAACCGGTCAGATCCTCCGCCAATTTCTCGCTGAATCTCAAAGTGACCCTGAATTTGCAGCCTTGCTTCGAGAGCGGTTTCTGAATCCACGGCGCGCAAGGGCGGCGGAAATCCTGGAACGTGCTGTGAAGAACCGGGAGATTGACCCGAAGCTAGATCGGGAGCTAATACTCGATTTGATCTTTGGACCTATGATCTATCGGTTAATTCTTGGTCACGCTCCTCTCAATAAGAGAGCCGCGGATGCGATGGTCTCGACATTATTTCAAGGGATTGGTAAAACACTCGCAAGAACCAAGCGGCTCCCTCGCTTTCGGCCGTCTTCCAAGGATGCCCCGGCCGTGGTTATGTCGCCAGCGACGCGTTCGCAGACCTCGTAGGCCGGAATCGCTGAGGCACAGCAGGCAGCGATTTTGGAATCGCTGGGTCCTAATGTGGACACAAATTAGGACACTACCATGCCGACAAGTTCTGTTGCGTCGCGAACGCGAATTCGCTATCATAGCGCCACTGCAACATCTAAAAAGTCCCCTTGACAGCGTGCCGTCCTGATGTAGCAGGCTATTTTTCTGTCCTTTTCGACCAGATTCCTATTGTGAAAGCGAGACTCCCGATGAACCTGCTCGCCGTTAGGAAGGCTGCACTCACATGTGCCGCCCTGCTGCTCATCTCGAGTTCACCCGCGCAGGACATGGGTGGCGACAAAGTCGATCTGGATGTTTTGAACCAGATCAAGAGCGAGGCGTTTCAGCACTCGCAAGTGATGGAAAACCTCTACTACATATCCGAGGTGTATGGTCCGCGCGTGACCAACAGCCCCAACCATCGCGCAGCTGCCGAGTGGGCCATGCAGCGGATGAAGGCGTGGGGACTGAAGAACGTCCACCTGGAAAAGTTCCCCTTCGGCGATGGGTGGCAAATCAAGAAGTTTTACGCTGCGATGGAGACACCGGCTTACGCTGCGCTGATTGGTTTCCCGCTAGCATGGACGCCCGGAACCAACGGCCCCATCACAGCTGATGCTATGTGGGCGCCCATTCACTCGAAGGAAGATTTCGCCAAATACAGAGGCAAGCTGAAGGGCAAGGTTGTGCTGATGTTTGACCCACCTCAGCTCACGCTCCACACCCAGCCGGAAGCGGCGCGTTCTCCAACGGATGACGAAATTCTGGCACGCGCAGACGCGCCGCGCGGTGGCGCTGCCGCTGCTGAATCCGCTGGTGCTCCCGCCGCCGCTGGCGCCCCCGCCGCCCCGCGCGGTCGTGGTAGAGCCGGAGAAGGGACATGGGAGTACACGCCGACGTCGCTTGCTTTGGCGGAGGAGAAAAACCATCTTCTGCGCAACGAGGTCAACGCCTTCCTGAAGCAAGAAGGTGTGGCCGTGGCCCTGACGCCGGGGTACAACGGAGACGGCGGAACTATCTTTTCAACATACGGTGGCTCGCAGGATCCCAAGGATCCGGTTCCACCTCCGATGGTTGCCGTTACGCCGGAGCAGTACAACCGCATCGTCCGTCTTCTCGAGCACGGCGTCACGCCTAAACTGACCTTCGATATCGCTGTGGACTATCAGACCCAGGACCAGATGGCTGTCAACGTGATTGGTGAGATTCCGGGTACCACCAAGCCGGATGAGGTTGTGATGCTCGGCGGTCACTTCGATAGCTGGCAGGGCGCCACCGGCGCAACCGACAACGGCACTGGCTCCTCGGTGGCGATGGAGGCCATGCGCATTCTCGCTACGCTGCACAAGCCCATGGCTCGCACGGTCCGCGTTGCCCTGTGGGGCGGCGAAGAGGAAGGTCTGTATGGTTCGATCGCCTACGTGCAGCAGCACTTTGCTCCACGCGACACCATGAAGAAAACTCCGGAGTACGACAAGCTGGATGTGTACTTCAACGACGACGGGGGCTCGGGCAGGTTCCGCGGAGTATCGGCAGGGGGCAGTCCGCAGATGGCGGCCATCTTCAAGTCCTGGATTGAGCCCATCAAAGACCAGCATATCGTTGCTGTTTCGGGCTCGAATTTCAGACCCACCCTGCAACCCGGTGGCACGGACTCGACCAGCTTCTCATGGATCGGCCTGAACGGCATTGGTTTCCAGCAGGATGGGCTGGAGTATGGCACACGTACCCACCATTCCAACATGGACCTCTATGACCGCGTGCAGAAGGACGATGTGATGCAGGGTTCCATGATCGAAGCATGGTTTGCTTATAACTCAGCGACCCGAGCAGAGATGCTGCCCCGGATCCCAACGCCGGCGCCGCTGACGAAATAACGGAAGGAACGGTCGTGACGAAGGGTGAGGCTGCGGCCTCACCCTTCGTCATTCGACCGAAATGATTATCCCTGCGTCGCAGGCTTCGCTCCTAAAAGGCCGTTGAAGCTTTCGCGATACTCAAGGAAAACCACCACCCACAGCACGGAGGCGACCAGCGCCGGAGCGGCGCCCGAGGCGAGCGTTATGTGAAACGCAAGGATGTTATAGAGCTCCGCCGCAAGCAGTGTCAGCGCAAGGGGCACGAAAAAGCCGGAGAGCAGCAGCAGCCCACCAAGAACCTGCAGCGCAAAGAAGAACGCGGCAAAGTGCGATGCAATGACGGCCATCAAGAACTGTTGTGCCAGTGGATTCGCCGGCGGTGGCTGGTGGATAAAGTTAAGAAACCCGTTCAGGCCAAAGACCACAAATATCAGCCCGAGAAGATAACGCGCAGCTACGGATACAATCTTCATGCTTCACCTCCCTTAAATCGTCTGCACCTGCGCCTGCACGACCTCCTGCACGACCTGAAGGTGAGGGGCGAGAAACGCATCGCGATCCTGCCCTTGGTTGAGCGCGCTGGTTCCGCCGGCGGTCAGGAACGTCACATCGGTCAGGCCGAGAAAGCCAAACAACGACCGCAAATACGGCTCCACAAAGTTGAACGACGCCATTTGCGTCTGGGCATCGTACATACCGCCGGTCGCAATAATGAACGTTGCCTTTTTGCCGATCATCAGGCCCTTCGGCCTTCCGTCCGCATAGGTGAAGGTCTTTCCGACACGCGCAATCTGGTCGATCCAGAGCTTCAGCACCGAGGGCACCCCGAAATTGTGCATCGGCACGCCAAAGACGTACTCATCGGCTTGTTCGAGCTCGGCGAGCAACGAATCGGAAAGCGAAAGCAGTTCCTTCTGTTGCGGGGTTCGGGCCGCTTCCGGTGTATAGACAGCGCCCACCCATGCGGCGTTGATCGGGGGTATCGAGGTCGCATTGAGGTCACGTTCGACAACAATCCCATCCGGGTGAGAAGACTTCCATTGGTCAACGAACGCATTGCTAAGCTGGCGCGAGACGGACCGCCCATAGAGCGGGCTCGAATCGATATGAAGAAGTGTGGGCATGGTGAAAACCTCCTGTGCAACAACTGATGTGTAAGCAACAAATGTCGATTCAAATAAATCGACAGGTGTCGTTTACGCATCTATTCCTCAGAAGGAGCTATCCTCAAAGTGCAATGCCTCTAGCGCTCCAATCCGATGGCACGACGGAAACCACCGATCCCCGCATCCTGCGCAGCCGCCGCATGCTCATGGAGGCTCTGGATAGGCTATTGAATAAAAAGGAGTTCGACGACATATCCGTTCAGGAAATCGCCGACGAGGCCACGCTGAACCGGGCCACCTTCTACCTCCACTACCCGGACAAGAACGCCCTGCTGCAGGCAATGACAGCCGCACGTTTCAGCGACCTCATCGCGCGCCGCGGCCTTTCCTTCACAAATTGCGACGGTGCATTGCGCGCCATTGCGCTAGGGGTCTGCGACTATCTCGCCGAGGGTGCGGGTTGCCCTGGGCAGTTGGCGAAGATGGCTCTCGAAGGCTCCATCATCCCGGTCGTCGAGGGTATGTTCGAGCAAGGCGCAGCCAATCACGCGTTGGCGCCCGGCGCCGATTCCGCGCTGCTGGCGACTACGGCTGCCTGGGCCATCTTCGGCGCCGCCCGCCGGTGGCACCGGACACCCGACCGCATTCCCGCTGAAGAGATGGCTGCCAAGATTGAAGCGCTGGTGAAGCCGGTCTTTCTTACCGCTTCCGCAAGCTGACTAGATATCCCCGCGAAGATCTCTTGCCCAATTTGCCGCAGTCGGAGACATTTGAAACAAATCAGATGATGGTACCCAGTGGCTCGCTTCCTCAACCCGTGCTTGCGCCGCTTACTCGCGCTGCGATCTTCTTGATTGTATGTATCAAGCCGGAGCGCGCGAGTTTCGCGCGAGTTCGATCGTTCTGCCCAGACTTGAGCGGGCTTATTCGCGCAGTGGGCACCCGTGACCCCGAAGCGTTTCTCACTTGTGTCGTAGGATTCGGCTCCGATGTCTGGGACAAGCTCTTCGGAAGCCCAAGGCCTGCCGAGCTTCATCCTTTTCGAGAGATTCGCTCAGGCGGGCGTCATGCTGTCTCCACTGCCGGCGATATCTTGTTTCATGTTCGCGCGAAACGGATGGACCTGTGTTTCGAGCTTGCGACACAGATTATGCAGAGCCTGGGAGACGCCGTTTCGACTGTCGATGAAGTGCAAGGTTTTCGTTATTTTGAGGACCGTGATGTCATCGGATTCGTCGACGGCACGGAAAATCCAACAGGCAATGCGGCCCTTGAGGCCTCTCTCGTCGGTGATGAGGATGTTGCTTTTGCCGGCGGCAGCTATGTGATCATCCAGAAATACCTTCACGACATGAAGGCTTGGAATGCTCTTTCCACTGAAGCGCAGGAGCGCATTATTGGCCGAAAAAAGTTGTCCGATGTGGAATTGGACGATGCCGAGAAGCCAATATCGGCGCACAATGCGCTGACCGTCATCGAGGAGAACGGCAAAGAGGTCAAGATCCTGCGAGACAACATGCCCTTCGGGCGGCCTGGCTACGGTGAGTTCGGTACGTATTTCATCGGTTATAGCCGCACTCCGCGCATTACGGAGACGATGCTTGAGAACATGTTTGTCGGCCGGCCGCCGGGCAACTATGACCGGCTGCTGGATTTCAGCCGCGCAGTCACGGGGAATCTGTTTTTCGCGCCCTCGGCGACATTTCTCGATGGTATCGGTGAAGCCGGGCCGGAAGTCCTGGCAGTTTCCGCTCTGCCGGTAGAGTCCGAACCCGCTTCTGCTCCAACCGTGCGCGACACATCACTTGGAATAGGATCACTCAAAGGAGTTAAGGATGAATAACCTCCATCGGGAGTTGGCACCAATCTCGGACGCGGCGTGGGCGCAGATCGAGGAGGAGACGAAAAGAACGCTCAAGAGGTATCTCGCCGGCCGGCGCGTCGTCGATGTCCCGTCTCCAGGAGGAATTGCTTTGCCCGGCGTCGCAACCGGCCACCTGCTATCGATTGCGCCGCCCGCCCAAGATATCATCGCAAACCAGCGTGAGGTCAAATCCCTAGTCGAACTGCGCGTGCCGTTTGAGCTGTCCCGCCAGGCAATCGATGATGTGGAGCGGGGTTCGGAGGATTCCAACTGGCAGCCCGCTAAAGATGCCGCCAAGAAGATCGCCTTCGCAGAAGACAGGGCCATCTTCGATGGCTATAGCGAAGCGAATATTCAGGGCATTCGGGAAGGCACCAGCAATCCGATCAAGGCTCTGCCCGCCGACGTGCGCGATTACCCCGATGCGGTTGCCCAGGCGTTAAGCCAACTACGGCTTGTCGGTGTAAATGGGCCGTATTCAGTTGTCCTTGGAGCCGATGAGTATACGGAGCTTGCAGAGACCCGCGATCATGGATATCCGGTCTTGGAACACGTCAAGCGTATCGTGGATGGCGACATTATCTGGGCTCCGGCCATAGGCGGCGCCTTTGTACTAACGATGCGAGGCGGTGACTTCGAGCTCAATGTTGGGCAGGATATCTCGATAGGCTACCTAAGCCACACGGATGCGGTCGTTCGGCTCTATCTCGAGGAAACTTGCACCTTCCGCGTCCTGACGAGCGAGGCATCGGTCGTACTATCGCCGTCGACGAAAGCTTCTGCTTGACAAGCTCCTAACGCGCTGGCACTCGTTTCAATCACCATCTCCTCGTGTTATCGAACGTGGTTGGCGGCGCGCGCATCAGAGAAGTCGCGGCTAAGACCAAGTTTTGTAGCAGCTTCGTCGAGTGCGGCCTGGGTGAAGAAGAACTGGTGCTTCGAATTGGAATTCGTGTAGAAGCGGATAACGATCTCAGGCTGCTCGACCGAGTCGCTTACGCCGTCATGAAAGGGGTAGCCGAGCGCCTGCAGCAGATGCAGAGAGCCCTCGTCGCCGGTGGGGTTGCCGGTGTCGCCAACGATGGCGAAAACGGCCTTGCGAGTGCGCTTCGAGTAGACGGCTGCAAAGTCGCCTACCTTCACGCCGCGCCGGCGGGCGTCGTTGCCACGCACAACATAGTTGATGTTACGGGCGTCGACGTAGCGTCGTGGATCGCGCTCGTTTTGATTCGCAATATCGGTGAAGGCGGTCTGCGAGATGTAGTATCCGGGGTAGGGATCCTTCGGGCCCTGCAGGATGGGGCGTTGCTTGTCATCGATAAGGTAACCGACGATCCTCTGGTCGGCACGCTCGAGATAGTGCGCATCGATCGGAACGTCGAGGGCCGGCTTGCCGGGTGGGCCATATGCATTGGGAGCGCCATCGACGTCGACATCCATGCGGTGCGTGAGCACTTCGAAAGACGGATGCGTGGGCCTCTCTGCATAAACCATGACCGCAGCGCTTACGGCCGCAGCAGCGGCAATGGCGCGAAAAGCCGGAATGCGTCGGCGATTCGGCGGCTCTCTGCGATCTCCCGGAACGAAGAAACGAAGGGCCAGCATCGTCGCAGTGATACTCGTGACACTTCTGTTGCCCGCCTGCCATTGTAGCCCACACCCCTGGCCTAGCCGATCGCTGGCTGCACGCCTGCTTCGGCGGGGGCGAAGCGGGCATGACTTCGTGTGCGAAAAGTTCGAGGGAGGAGCGGAGTAGATGGTTGGGCATGATCCCGAAGAAGGAGGAGAGCAGGTTCATGTAGCGGATACCGTAGGTGTCGCGCAAGTGGGCGATGCGCTCAGCGACGGTGTCCGGTCCGCCAATGATGGCGGTTTCGTGGTAGAAGCGCTCCGGTTCGAGGTCGGCTTCGGTCATGACCTGATTGCCACGGGGCCAGATGCTGTCCGCCCTAGAAGTTAAGACCAGGCGCTATGCACGGCCATTCGGGTTAGCATGACGGCCGGTGGAAAGATTGTTAATAAATAGGCAAATTCGCAAAATTATTGGAAAATTCACCAAGAGAACCTAAGCCTTCCTCACAATTGAACTATGGAGCCCACCTACGACACGCTCATTCTCTCCGATCTTCACCTCGGATCAGAAATTAGCCGGGCAAGCGACGTATTGGAGCTTTTAAAGTCTGCTAGGTTTCGGCGATTGATCCTGCTCGGCGATATGTTCAATGACCTGAATTTTCGCCGGCTCAAGAAAGAACACTGGGAGTTTCTTTCACATATTCGAAAACTCTCGAATCCCAAACGGGGCGTAGAAGTCGTCTGGGTTGAAGGGAACCACGATCTCGGACTTTCGGATTTGATGTCGCACCTGGTAGGAGTCCCCGTTTACCAGCATTATGTGTGGGAATATCGCGGTCAAAGATATTTGGCAATCCATGGACATCAGTTCGACCGCTTCGCAATTAACAATGTTTTTATCAGCCGCATCGGCCAGGCCATCTTTCTTTGGATACAGAAGATCGATTTCGGGAAAAAAGTGATTTCACTTTATCTCGATCGATTGAATACAAGCTGGCTGCGACTTTCCGGCAAGGTTGCCGCCGGTGGCTTAGCGTATGCCGCGGAACATCGCTCAGATCACGTTTTCTGCGGGCACACGCATGTCGCCCTCAAGACCGAGCTTAACGGCATTTGTTATTACAACACCGGATCATGGATTGATGGCTCACAATGCAGTTACATCACCATTGACGACGACGGAGTTGAAATCAGACGCTTTGTTCCCAAAGAAGCGTCTGAAGCCCTACAAGACTTCGGCAACCCCGACGAGGAAGTGCCGGAATTGTACGATGAGGATGTTTTCGCACTTGCGTCCTACGACTGAGGGGAACAAGGGGAACAGGCTTAGAGCCTGTTCTTAACTTATTGGATCGGCGGGGGGCATTAAGCGGGAAAGAATATCAACGACCTCAAATATGGCGCGGTTCGGGTGGGCCGCGACGTTGCTTCGATAGTGCTCAAGCCCGCCGTTGCTTTCTAGGTCGCGCAGCCCATACTCAATCTCGCGAAAGCTTTTAAGTACGACTCCAGCTTGGTTTGCTCGAACCCAATCTGTGTTATACCGCTCCTGCGGCAGAGTCTTTCCGTTTCGCTCAACGATGACTGGGAGATTGAAATGGAGTGCCTCGCTGATGCTTGCCGGTCCAGGTTTCCCTATGAAAAAATCTGAAAGCGACATGTAGTAGTTGACCTTCTCGGTAAATCCCTCAACATACATTGGCTTGGGTCCACGGATCTGCCGGATTCGATTTTCCAATTTCTCATTACGTCCGCATATCACGATCATCTGCACGGGCATTTGTGACTGCTGAAGTGCCTCGGCGATGTCGAGCATGACGGAGGAGCCCTGTCCGCCGAAGAGAATAAGGGCGGTAGGCAGATCTGGCTGCAATCCCAGCCGTTGCCGCTCGATTACCCGATTGAGAGACAGTGGTTCGTAGAACCGAGGATTGAGGATCATCCCCGAAACGAGGAAGCATTTCTCAGGTTGTGTCCCTATACTGATCGCTTGATCGACGGCGTGCTGGGTCCCGCAGATGACGTATTCTGACTCACGTTCAACCCAGAAGTGCGGGGGATAGTCTGCAAAGTCAGTCATTAAGGTCACGAAGGGAGCCTTCGGCAGCGCGTGGCGAACACTCTCCGAAAGTGCGCGATTGAAGTTGGGAATGACCGAGAGTACCAAGTCGGCGTCATGCCGCTGCCAATACCTTTCGAGAACACGCACAATAGGACGATGCAACATGTGGACGGTACTATGCAGCACCGCGAGCAACTGCGGTGTGAAACGCGTCCAGCCGTTACGTAGAAGGAGGTTATATCCGTCTTGGAGCCTGATATGCGCAACCTTGTTGAGGGGATCGATCGTATCGAGCAACTCTTGTAAGTTGAGGAGCTCAATCTGCCATGAGCGCCCTTGAAGCTCGGCGACGTTTTTGAGGGCGTTGGCAGCGTTGCGATGACCGGCGCCGGCGTCGAAGAATACGATCGTTAGCTTACGCATCGGCTCCTGGAAAACCTATCAGCCCGCTTTGTACCTGAGAACTATTACGGTGGAATGAATCGTTGCGCTCCGATAACCCTGCTTGCTAATAGACGCAAGGATGCGTCGGATGAATAACCGGATGAATAACCTGATGAATAAACGACGAATACAAAATGGCAATGACTGTGCCCAAGAGTTCGAGCTTCGCTCAGCGCAGCAGAACATGAGTTTCCATTGATCGATCGGTCACCGTGTCAGTCGCCGGGGAAGCCAACACCATCACGCTGACGCCGGCCATTCCAATCGTGGCCGAGGAGGCTCCCAAGACTTCGCCATCCGCCTCGACCGCAATCGGAACTTGATACTTCACACCTGGAATGGGCCTGCATTCCACGCGCAACACATCCTCGTAGCGGGCCGCCGCGTCTCCAATGAGTCGGCGGTCGCGCCGGCCTGCACCGAAAAATAACCCCTGAACGGCGGCTTTGGCAAGACTCCATGTCGACTTACCCTCAACGCTCGCGAGACGGAGAAACGGGAAGTCCAGATCGCCTCCCGGGCGCCAGATGTTTAGTTCAGCTACACGCACGGCAATCATCTCGGATGCCAGCCTGTGGAGAACCTTCCCTTCGACGGTGGTGATCTCGAGTTCGAACGGTTGTACCGGATGCGACAAAAGTACCTTGAATCCGGCAGCGAAATAGGCCAACCGTCCCGTCTGGTCCTTCTTAAAGTGCTCGGCCTCCTCCATGATGGCTGCGTGCAGCCCCATCCCGGCAGACATGGCGAAGAACCAGGTTTCTCTGCCCCCGGGAACGCAACAGGTGATCTCTCCCAAAGGCACGCTGCGGGGCCTTGCGGCAAGCAACCAACGCGCCGCCTCGGCTGCATCGCTGGGGATCTTCAAATTCTGCGCCAGGATATTTCCCGTCCCAAAGGGAAAGATGCCTATGGGAACATTCGATCCGGCAAGTCCCTGCAAAACATCAAAGACCGTTCCATCGCCGCCACAGACCATAACGGCGTCCACACCTTGCTCAACAGCCCGCTTTGCCTTACCACCCGCGGCGCGGTTTGGACCACTCTCCAGAACCTCGACCTTGGCCCCGGCCTCCTCAAAGACATGCAAGATACGGGCGAGGTCCCGCCCCCTACGCGACTCATACAGTGGATTGACTAAGAGCAAGATCTTGCGCATGCAGCTATCCTAGATGGTTTTCTCCGGGATGGTTTTCTCGGCGCCTTGGCGAATTCCAGCCAGGAGCTTCTTACGCTTCAGTTCGTTGCGCAGCAGATCGCCCCCGCCGCTCATGATGCGGAGCAGGATACCCACGTCGTCGTTGCTTGATTTTGGGGTCGGACGCCACGCATCAAGAAGCAATCACCACAATTGAGCTCGAAATTATAGAACAATAGGATAGCCGTACTTTATCACTCTTATGTCCAACCTCTCTGCCGGCAGGGAAGCATCGATTGACGTCATCACTAAGGGTGGAGTTGCGTCTCAAAGCCAATCACGCAAACGCAGGATGCCGCACGACCTCTATTCAGACAGCGAGATCGTCGTTTCCTTGAAATGACGGGCATCGCGCGCGACGGTCGTAACACTGCATTAAACTTCGCCAAGTATGGTCGTGTCATTCGCCCGAAATTGGCCGTTTCGTTCCGGAAATGAACGCTCCAGGAATGAATGTAGAATGACAGCGAAACGAACGCGATACCGCGGGCGTGCGTGGGCGAGGAGTTTGGCTAAATGGGAATGGTAACGGAAGATCTGCCCGGTGGGATTCTCCGGGTGATTCTGGATGGACGCCTCGATATCGAAGGCGCTGCTGTCATCGATCTGCGGATGAACGTGATTGCCGGCTCCCACAGGGCTGTGCTGGTGGATTTGCAGCAGGTGACGTTCCTTGGATCGATGGGTTTGCGGGCCCTGGTCTCCCCGGCAAGGGCCATCAAAAACCGCGGCGGCAAGATGGTGCTTTTTGGACCAAACGAGATGGTGGCAACCGTGCTCAAGACAAGCGGAATCGACACGGTGATCCTTGTGTGCGGCGATCTTGAGACGGCTGTCGCGGCGCTTCAATAGACTTAGAGGGAGCGCGGAGCCCCAATTGGACTCCCGGTCGTCATACGCCTGCGTCCCTGGCGGTGGACCCCTGCCTTGTGTATCCTGAGGCAATCCCAATGAATCGCCTTCAAATCCCGTTGGCCATTGTATTCACGTGTCTCTTGATGGGCTGCGGCCGGTTCGGGAGTAAGGCGACCGGCGAAGTGGCCGCTCAGCGAATTGTTTGTATTGGCGAAGCCTATAACGAGATGATCTACGCTTTGGGCGCGCAGGCGAACCTCGTCGGCGTCGATTACTCCAGTACGTATCCGCCGGAGATCAAAAAGCTGCCCACAGTCGGATACCACCGCGCCCTCAGCGCCGAAGGAATTCTCTCGCTCAAGCCGACCCTGATCATTGACGACAACAACATCGGACCGGATAACGTGGTGCGGCAGCTGCAGGCGCTACACATCCCAATGAAAACCTTCCAGGCGACGAACGATTCGATTGAAGGGACAAAGGCGCTGCTGCGCGAAGTGGGCGCATTCTTCCACAAGGAGCAGCGCGCCGAGGAGCTCTGCTCCCAAATGGACCGCGAAATGGCCGCCGCCGCGGTCGATGTAAAAAAATATCCGACCACCCCGCGTGTCGCAGTCATTCATTTTGGGCGCGCTTCAAACGAGTACCTCCTCGTCGGCAACGGCGGCGGTGGGGACGCGAGTACCGCGGGGAAAATGGTCGAACTGGCCGGCGGCCAGATGGCCATCCAACAGCATGGCATGCAGCGAATGGTATCGCCCGAAATCATCGCGAAGAGCAATCCGCAGGTCATCCTGATGACCGAGTACGGCTTCGACCGTCTCGGATCGGTCGAGCAGGCGAAGACCCTGCCCGGCGTGGCCGAAACCGACGCAGCGAAGAATAACCGGATCTATAGGGTGCCGGAGCACGATCTGATGTATTTCGGTCCTGACACGGGCGAGAGCATCATCCGGCTGGCGCGGCTCGTCCATCAATGAATCCGCGTCGAGCGGATCGTTGGTGGCTGTTGCTGCTGCTGCTCCTCATGATCACTACCACAGCCGTGTCAATCCGGTTTGGGGCGATGGATTTTTCGTCGCATGACATGGCAGCGGCAGTGTGGGGCAAGCTCTCGGGGCGTAGCGACCTGCCGCTCGATCAGAGGATCTTTATTCAGCTGCGTGTCCCCCGCGCCATCCTGTGCCTGCTGGTCGGGGCCTGCCTGGGAGTCGGCGGAACTCTGATGCAGGCGCTGTTTCGCAATCCGATCGTCGAGCCCGGCCTTGTGGGGACGTCGAGCGGCGCGGCCTTCGGCGCGGCTCTTTTCTACGTCTTCGGCGCCCTGCTCAAGGTGACTCTCGGCGGCTGGACGCTCCCGCTGGCCGCCTGCATCGGTGGAGTGCTCTCGACCTATCTGGTGTTTGCGCTGGCGCATACAAAAAGCGAGGGCCGGAGTTCGATCCTGCGTCTTCTGCTCACGGGATTGGCGATCAACGCGCTCTTTATGAGCGGGATTGGATTTCTGTCCTATGTGGCTCGCGATCCGGCGGCCCGCTCCATCATCTACTGGAACCTGGGCACGCTCTCGGGCGCCGACTGGAATTCGGTCCTCGTGGTTGGCGTGGCCACGGTCCTCGGAATCGTGCCGGCCATTGTCTTCGCGAAGTCTCTGAATGCGTTGATGATCGGCGAAGACGAGGCGGTGGCGCTCGGCGTCAACGTCGGGCGCCTGAAGTGGATGGTGCTCACCATCAACGTGCTGATGGTGGCCGTGGCGACGGCTTTCACCGGGGTGATCAGCTTTGTCGGACTGATCGTCCCGCACATTCTGCGTATCCTTCGCGGACCCGACAATCGATTTCTCGTCCTCGGCAGTGCGCTTCTGGGTGGTACGCTGCTGAGCATCGCCGATCTGATTGCACGCGTATTGGTGCGTCCGGCTGAGCTGCCGATCGGGATCGTCACCGCAGTCGTGGGCGTGCCCGTGTTTCTTTCGCTGCTTCGCAGCAGGGAGTATCTCTCCTGAATCATGCTGACCGCGACTGATCTTGTCTTCCGAGCCAGTGGGCGAGTGCTGATCGACCACTTCTCAGCACGCTTCGAACCCGGGCGTCTGCACCTCATCATGGGCGCAAACGGCGCGGGAAAGTCCACACTGGTCAAGTTGCTGGCGCGGCTGCTTCGGCCCGCCGGCGGGCGCGTACTCTACGAGAGCGACGACGTGGCGCGCTCAAGCGAGCGGGAACTGGCCAAACGCAGAGCCGTGCTTTCGCAGGCTGTCGAGGTTGCGTTCTCGATCCCTGTTCGCGAGTTGGTGATGATGGGGCGGTACCCCCATTTCGGAGCCCGTCCGGGCGCAGACGACCTCGAGATTTGCGAAGAAGTCATGCGCTTCTTCGACGTGGCCGATATGGCGGACCGCAGCTATGGCACGCTCAGTGGCGGGGAGAAGCAGCGCGTCCAATTTGCGCGCGTACTGGCACAGATTTGGCGGCCGCTCAACGGCTCAAATCGCCACCTCTTCCTCGATGAGCCGTTGACCTTCCTTGATATTCGTCACCAGATCGATTTCATGGAGAAGGTGCGGGCCTTTGCGTCGCAGCAGGATGTCCTCGTCATAGGCGTGGTGCATGACCTTAACCTGGCAGCGCGATTTGCCGATCGCCTGCTCCTGCTCCACCAGGGCCGCATTCTCGCCGATGGCAGCACCAGAGAGGTGCTCACGGGAGACCATCTGCGCACGGCGTTTGACGTATCCCCTGTACTGCTGACGAATCCGGCGACCGGCAATGCCCACCTGGTGTTTGAGGGTGGAAGCCGCAACCAGTAAAGTAATGTGTAACTTGCCTTGGGTGACCCCCGGGTGAGCGCAAACGCCAAGCAGCAAAGGGTTTAACAAATTCATGACATTGTGATGTTTAGAATGGCTCTACCAAATCATGAACCGCATCGTTCTTCGGAGGGCGCTCTCCGAGATAGCGCAAATTCCACCGTGGGTTGAGAAGCTCGTGATTCACCCTCCACCCAACGAGAGCGTGCAGTTTGCCATCAACCTGTGCCTCGAAGAGGCAATCTCAAATGTCATCCGGCATGGTTATATATCCGGTGAGGCAGACTCTCAAGTGATGCTGGAGTTCGCGGAACCTCGCGAGGGATATCTGGTCTTCACGATCGAAGACGGCGGCA
The DNA here is from genome assembly GCA_963746665.1 of uncultured Acidobacteriaceae bacterium. Taxonomy (GTDB): domain Bacteria; phylum Acidobacteriota; class Terriglobia; order Terriglobales; family Acidobacteriaceae; genus PALSA-350. Next base: position 42,500 of record CAVVBW010000011.1, read on the forward strand.
CTCCCTTCAACCCGCTCTTGGCCCCGGAAACGCCGTTGCTGGATGAACAGGGTGAGATTTCGGTTGGCGGGCGCGGCATCCAGCTTATCCGCGGCTTTGCCGACACTCTCGAATACGAGCGCACCGCAACCGTCAATCGGCTGCGAATCGGCATCTCGAATGAACGTGACCGAAAGCCAGGCCCGTAGCGACGCCCGCCAATCCGAATTCATGTGCCCTCCTCTGCTCCCCGTGAAACTTTGGACCGGGACAGAAATTCCGCAGGCGTGACGATCGCTAGGCCGCGCCAGGGATGCAACACCAGTAGGTCTTCATCACTGCTGACAACTATGTTGGCTTCGGCAACCAGAGTCAGCGCGAGGAACGGGGCATCCATGGGATCACGGCAGGGTGGTTCGACAGCCATCAGGTCGGAATTCTGTACAGCAAACAGATGAACATTGCCACGGATGAGCGCGATAAACTCGCGGCGTGATTGCTGATCAAGATAGGGGTCGAATTTCCCGCGATCGAACACTTGCTAATATAGCTACCTGCCAAGGATTTACCGACGCGACCTCAGGAGTCTTTTATGAAAACGATCGTCTCGCGCACCGCGGAAATCGACGGTGTCAAGCTGTATTACATGACCGCTGGCCACGGTCCACCGCTCATCCTGTTGCATGGTTATGCGGAGACCTCACGGATGTGGAAGCCGATCATTTCCGTTCTGGCCGAACGCTTCACCGTAATCGCACCAGACCTGCCCGGTATTGGAGACTCCGACATTCCCGCTGATGGTCTGGATATGAAGAGTGCCGCCATCCGCATTCATGACCTCGCGAAGTCGCTGGGCGTCGAGAACGCCAAGGTGGTGGGACACGACATCGGTCTGATGGTCGCCTATGCATATGCCGCGCAGTTCCCGGCGGAAGTGACGAAACTCGCCCTGATGGATGCTTTCCTCCCGGGTGTCGCCGGATGGGAGGCCATTTACAACGATCCCAACATATGGCATTTCCGCTTCAACGGGCCGACCCCCGAAGCCCTGGTTCAGGGCCGCGAGCGTATCTACTTCGATTTTTTCTGGAATGACCTCGCAGCCGACAAAAATCATTCGATTCCAGAAGAAGATCGCGAAGCGTACACAGTAGCCTACGCGCGGCCGGGACGCATGCACGGAGGCTGGGCATATTTTGTTTCGTTTGAGCAAGCCGCCAAAGATTTCGCTCAACTCTCTCAGATCAAGCTGACCATGCCGGTACTGACCATCGGCGGTGACAAATCTTTGGGAGAAGCGCTAGGGCAACAGGCCAAGCTGGTTGCGACCGACGTGACGGTCCTTGTACTGAAAGACACGGGGCACTGGGTGCTTGAGGAGCGGCCTAAAGAGACCACGGAAGCCCTGCAAAGGTTTCTCTGACGGTTATTGAGCAGGTGCGTGGCCGACCACAAGATTGTTAATCGTCGATGCGAAAGGACCGCTCCATGCTCATCCGGCCCACAATTGCCGGCCCCGCAATCGTGGAAATTTCCGGTCCGACCGGCACGCGCTATTTCGATTCGGGCAACGAACCAAGGCTGCCATGAGACCGCCGTCCGACGAAGCCGTAATCCGGTCTGGAGATGTCGAAGTTTCGCGTGCGGCAGGAGCAAAGACGTGGATCCTTGCCGCGACCATCATCGGTTCCGGCATGGCCTTCATCGACAGTACGGTCGTCAATGTAGCTCTGCCTGCGCTCGAAACCAGCTTTCACACATCGGTAGTAGGTGTGCAATGGGTGGTCGAGTCGTACGGACTGTTTCTGGGGGCCTTGATTCTCATCGGGGGATCTCTCGGCGACCTGTTTGGCCGTCGTCTGATGTTCGTGCTGGGCGTGGCGATTTTCGCCGTGGCTTCCATGGGTTGCGGATTTGCCTCGAACATCCGCCTGTTGATTGTTGCGAGAAGCATTCAAGGTGTCGGGGCCGCACTCCTGGTGCCGGGCAGCCTGGCGATCATCAGCGCGTCCTTCGACGAGAAGATCCGCGGCCAGGCGATCGGCACTTGGTCCGGCTTCACGGCGATCACAACCGCCGTGGGGCCGGTTCTCGGCGGCTGGCTGGTCCAGAATGCTTCCTGGCGCTGGGTGTTTTTCATCAATCTCCCGCTCGCCGCCGCGGTGATCGCCATTTCGCTTTGGCACATTCCGGAAAGCCGCAGCGCGCATGGCGGCAACGTCGATTGGCTTGGAGCCTTGGCCGCCACTTTCGGACTGGCGGGCTCGGTTGTCGGATTCATCGAATCGGCGGCCCTGGGTTGGGAAAATTCGCTCGTGCTGGCCAGCTTGATTGCGGGCTGCGGCTGTCTCATTCTGTTTCTGCTACTCGAAGCCCACGTAGCTTCGCCAATGGTTCCATTGAGGCTGTTTCGATCTTCCAGCTTTAGTGGCGCCAACTTGTTTACGCTCTTCCTCTATGCCGCGATAGGAATTTTCTTTTTCTTATTTCCATTGAACCTGATTCAAGTTCAAGGCTATTCGGCAACCGCCACAGGCGCCGCAGTGCTTCCAATGATTCTCCTGGTCTTCTCTTTTTCCCGCTGGTCCGGAGGTCTCGTGGCGCGTTACGGCTCGAGACTTCCGTTGCTCGTTGGCCCGCTCGTTGTCGCGCTCGGATTTGTCCTGTTTGATGTGCCCTCGATAGGCGGCGGCTATTGGAAGTCGTTTTTCCCTGGGGTAATCATTCTTGGTCTCGGCATGGCGATTACCATTGCTCCTCTCACCACGGTCGTCATGGATTCAGTGGGCCAGGATCGTGTTGGGGCGGCGTCTGGAATCAACAATGCGGTTGCGCGCGTCGCGGGAGTTCTTTCGATCGCGGTCCTTGGAATTGTGATGGTGAGCGCCTTTGGGTGGCACCTAAATCGCAGCCTGGCTCACTTTTTGCTGCCGTCCGGCGTTGTGAAGGTGGTGCAGTCCCAAGAAATCAAGCTCGCCGGCTTGCCAGTGCCCGCTGGCCTCACTGCTGCTACGACTGTTGCTATGAAGAAATCGATTGCGGAAGCATTTGTGTTTGGATTCCGAATCGTGATGTTGATTTGCGCCGGCCTGTCTCTAGTCAGCTCTGTTGTTGCGTGGCTTATGATTCCGAAGGGCGCACCAGATCTTGATTGACTTACCCGGCGCCAACACCGTCTTACTCCCGGACCCAAAAACAGAGAATCGCAGCTTTGCCGTGCTAAATCTGGTTCCGTGGTATAGAACTCTGAATAGCCCAGTGCACAATTTCGAGAAAACCCGAACGGAGTTCCAGGAGATACTCGCCAAGCCCATTCGCGAGCTCGGGCTCAAACTCGAGGGTTCTCCGCTCGAACGATTCGTTCAGCAGCTCTATCGCGAACTGGAGGCCAAGGGCATCCACAAGTTCCGTCCACTTTGTTATCTCACCGATGAGTGGGGATGTCCCTCCGGCGAGCCCGTCATTGGCATTCCGTTCTATCTGGCCAACCCGCACCTGGCGCAGCTTGAGCGCGATATGAACGACCTCGAAGACGCTCGCGAGATCATGATGTACATGCGTCATGAGGCAGGGCACGCATTCAATTACGCGTACCAGCTATACAAGTCGGCTGAGTGGCGCGATCTCTTCGGTCCGTTTCGCCGCGCATATCGCGATAATTACCGTCCCATACCGTTCTCGCGGAAGTTTGTTCGCCACATAGCCGGATGGTACGCGCAGAAGCATCCGGATGAAGATTTTGCCGAAACGTTTGCGGTCTGGCTCACGCCTCGCTCGCAATGGCGAACGCGCTACGAAGGTTGGAGCGCACTGGCCAAGCTCGAATACGTCGATCGCATCGCGCGAAAAGTCGGAGATGTCGAACCTATCCGGCGTCGCGGCCGCACCGACATCACCGTCGATGAGATGGAATCGACGGTCGGCGAGTTCTATCGTCTCAGCCTGCCGGAGGAGATTCCTCTTGAGGAACTGGCGCTCGATGCCGACCTGGCGGACATCTTCAATATCTCCCCCAAGCGGCGTAAGGGCGTGCGGCCCGCGCACGAGATGCTGCGTCAGTACCGGAAGCCGGTTGTCGACAAAGTCGCGTATTGGAGCGGCGTGCAACGTCCGATCGTCAAGCGGCTAGTGGAAGCCATCTGCAAGCGTGTTGAGGACCTAGGTCTGCGCGTGGACGTTCGACGCGAGTCCGAGTACCTCACGGAGTTCACGGTGTACACAACCGCACTCTCAATGAATTACCTGATCCGTGGGAAGTTCACTCATCCGTAGAGCCTGCTATTAACTTTCCCACCGGCGGGAAAGTTAATAGCAGGCTCTGAGGAGTGCCGGCCGCTGCCGTCACTCCGATTGGAGGCCTCATGACTGGAACGAAGTTGAAAGTCACCGTGCTGTACGACTTGTGGGAAGAAGAACCTGCTGAAGTGCAGGAAGAAGTTCCCGCACCGCGCAAGCATAAGGGGCAAAAGAAGCGCAAGAAGAAGCCGGTAAAGCACGACCGCGAAGAGATCTTCGAAGCCTTGGAGAAGCTCGGTCATGAGCCGTCGTATTACGTTCTCGACGGCCGCCCGCAATCGCTGCTCGGACTCGCCAAATGCGGCGCCGATCTCATTTTCAACCTCACGGAATCCTATGCGGGCGATGACACCAAGGAGATGCATGTCACTGCATTCCTGGATTTGCTCGATATTCCATACACCGGCGCGGGACCGCACGCGAACATTCTTGCGCAGGACAAATCGATCGCCAAGAAGATGTTCGCCTTTTATGGGATTCAGTCGCCCTACTTCGCGACAGCCTATCGCGGCACCATCGACCACGCACATGACATCTCGTTCCCACTCATCGTGAAACCCACCTCCGAAGATGGATCCGCCGGCATTGATGCCGCTGCCGTGGTTACCAGCGTGAAGGAGTTGATGGAGCGGGTTTCCTATATACAGGCGGAATTCGATTCGCCTGCGTTGATCGAGGAGTACATCGAAGGACGCGAGATCTACGCCGCGATCCTCGGCAATTACGAGAACGCACATGCACTTCCGCTTGTCGAACTTGACCTTTCGAAGCTTCCCAAGGGCATGCCCAAGATCGCCAGCCAGGATGTGAAATTCGAGAGAGATACGGAAGCCTACAAGCTGACGAAATCGGCGATCGCCGAAGGCCTCGATGAAGAAACCGTAACCAAGCTCACCGAGATCGCGGTCAAAGCCTATCGTGCCGTCAAGCTGCGGGATTATGGCCGCATTGACATGCGCATATCGAGCAAGGGCGAGGTTTATGTCATCGAAGCGAATCCGAACCCATGGCTCTCGAGCGGACAGGAGTTCGCCATGGCCGCGAAGAAATCCGGCCTTTCCTATACCCAAATGATCGAGGAGATCGTCGACCTTGCAATGGCTCGGCACGCCTGAAAAGCGGCTAGAAGCTGTCTCATAAACCAAAAGTACCCGGTAAGGCCACGAGTGAGACCCGTCACCGAGGCGGGTCTCAGGCGCTTGCCCGGAGCCGCAAAGGCATATATGAGATAGCTTGTAGGTAAAGAGTGGAAGTTGGCTCTCCTGCCACTGTTTATCCCGGACGGGGTCTGGACAAATAGACGGAATAGCTGTTTCCATCAACGAAACGCGACTCTTGACACTGAAGGACCTATCGAATGCGCCTGAATCGCAGCTCATTTCTCAGCACAATCTTTCTCAGCGTCTTGTTGACTTCATCTGTCATCTTGGCCAGGGCGCAGAGCCAAAAGGCCCCAATCCAGATCACCGCCAACCTCGCCGACGCTCCGCGCAGGCTCTATCACGCCGAGGTGGATCTGCCGGTGACCGCCGGCCCGCTTACCCTCACCACTCCCAAATGGATTCCGGGCAACCACCGCCCCACGGGTCCCGCCGATAGCATCACCGGCGTCGTCTTCACCGCCAACGGCCAACCCATCGCCTGGCGCCGCGACGACGTGGATCTCTATCAGTTTCACCTCACGATCCCCAAAGGAGTCACCACGCTGCACGCCCATCTCGATTGCATCGTTACGGCGCGCGTCACGCAAAAGATGGCCGTGCTCGAATGGGAGAAGCTTCTCCTTTATCCGGCCAACACACCGGTCCGCGATATTCCCATCCAGCCTTCGCTGATTGTTCCCGCCGGATGGGGCATCGGCACCGCTCTCACCCCGATAGGCTCTGGCGCCTATCCGGTTCCCGCCGCAGGCAGCACCACGCGTTTTGCCGCGACGAACGTTGAGCAGCTCCAGGATTCGCCGATCATCACCGGCCAGTACTTCCACGAATTTCCCCTGGCTCCTGAAATCTCGCCTAAGCACTTCATCGACGTCGTCTCCGACGAGCCGGATGACTCGAACCTCCGTCCGGAGGCGCTTGGGGAGATCGCGAATCTAGTTCGCGAAGCGGACGCGCTCTATCGTTCTCACCATTACAACCAGTACCACTTCCTGCTCACGCTCTCCGATGTCGCCGGCGGCGAGGGCCTGGAACATGGCCAGTCCTCGGACAATGGCGTCCGGGAGAAAACCTTCTCCGATCAGGCCCACCAGCTCTCGGAATCCGACCTGCTCGCGCATGAGTTCACACATTCATGGAACGGCAAGTACCGCCGGCCTGTTGGACTCTACCAGCCCGATTTCGCAACTCCCCAACAAGGCGCCCTACTCTGGGTCTACGAAGGCATGACGCAGTATCTCGGCAATGTTCTCGCCGCGCGTTCCGGGCTGAAATCGCAGGCGCAATATCGCGACATCCTTGCTACGTCCGCTGCGAATCTGGACTACAAGCCCGGCCGGGATTGGCGCTCGACAGAGGACACGGCGGTCGCCGCCAGCATTCTTCGCGGGGGCAACTCGTCCTGGGCCAACTGGAAGCGCGGACAGGACTACTACCAGGAAGGCGAGCTCCTCTGGCTCGACGCCGACACTCTTATCCGCAAAATGACGAACGATCAGAAGTCGCTCGATGACTTTCTGCGGATCTTCCTGGGCCAGGGCGGCAACACCGGTCCGCTCATCGTTACCTACACCTTTGACGAGTTAGTCCGCGACCTGAATGAGGTCGTGCCCTACGACTGGGCAACCTTTCTCCATGACCGCGTCGATAAGATCAACCCCCACGCGGATCTCGCCGGCATCGAACAGGGGGGCTACAAACTCGTCTACACCGACAAGCCCAACGATTCGGAGAGGACGATCTCCGCCAACAGCGGCCCCGATCCAAGCGGCGTCAACGCCTGGTACTCCATTGGCCTCCGCGTCAACGCCAGGGGCGACATCACCGATGTCCGCTGGAACGGTCCCGGCGACAAGGCAAACCTCTCGCCGGGACAGAAGATCCTCGCGATCAACGGGCAGGTCTTCTCGAACGATCGCCTTCGAGGCGCGATTCGCGACGCCAAGGGCAACACCGAGCCGATCCAGCTCATCGTGCAGTCGGACACTTATGTCTCGACCGCCGAGATCGATTACCACGACGGCGAGCGCTATCCGGCTCTCGAGCGCGTAGCAGGAACACCAGCTTATCTGGATGACATCACCAAGGCGCTCGTGTCGTCTCCACCAGCGCAGCCCCAGCCGGCAAGCCGGCCATGACTGAATAGACCTTCACTCCGGCTGCCGACTTCAATCGTTGTTGCGAGCCTCGCTGCGAAGCGGAGCGGCAGCGGCGCTGCACTGGCCTTTGATGTCGCAACTGCGCACGCCAAAGAAAACGTTGTCCTTGGAGATGGGGAGGGTCACGGTGTGCTCATCGCCGGCGACGCTTTCCTTGAAATCGGAGGCTTTACCGCCGTATTGCCAGTCGGAGGCGTCGGTTTCACGCCAGACGATCTGGTACCAAGTGCCTACGGGGGCGCCGTCGGGGGCTTGGAATTTGAGTACGGAGTCATTGTCCAAGCCGGCGGTGGACATGCTCACGTTTTTGGGGCTGCCAGGAGCCGAAGCCATGGTAGCGAGCGCGGCCATGTTCATTCTGGCTACCTTCGCCATGTATCCGAAATCGTCGTACTCGATCAGGTCTCCATACTGGACGCCGTTCTCAATGCGGACGGTCTGGTGCTGGTGCTTGTAATCCTCGCGCCATTCCGTGAAGCGGACAGCGGCAAAGCCCTGCTGGTTAAAGGAGCGATGATCGCCGCCGCGAAGATATCGGTCGAGGCGGAGGATCATGACAGGCTTGAGCGTGGATGGGCCCGCGGGCGAGGGTAAGTAGGTACGCGAGGTATCGAGGACTTCGCGCGCGAGCTCGCGGGACGGTGAATCGCTTTCGGCTCCGATCGAGAGAAGGTGTTTGACCTCGGCGTCGGTCGCAGTCGATGGGATGCCTTCAGAGAAGACGCGCACGAGGGTCTTGCTTTGCAGGGTCTCACCGGGCGTAGTGTTTCCGCCAACGATGTCGTTGTTGAGGACGCCTTCGAGATCCCAGCTTTCCTTTTGAGCGAGTTGGGCGAGGTGTCCGCTGCCGACCAGGCCTTGCTCCTCGCCTGCAACGGCGACGAAGACCAGCGTCGCGGGAAAATGATGCTTGCTGAGGACGCGGGCGGATTCAAGGCTGACAGCGGTGCCGCTGGAATCGTCGTTGGCTCCCGGCGCGTCGAGTTTAGGGTTCATCACGTCGGTCGCACGGGAGTCATAGTGGCCGGTGATGAGGTACATGCGCTGGGCCTCTGCGGGATCCGAGCCCTTGAGGATGGCGTAGATATTGGTAAATTTGGTGGGCTTCGGGATGCGCGAGCCGCGATTGGAGGAGGGCGGCTGGATGAAGACATCCGACTTGATTTCGAGACATCCTCCGCAATCTTTCGAATAGGCTTCGAACTGCGAGCGAATCCACTCCTCCGCCAGGTTGATGCCGGTGCCCTCCGGCATCTCCTCCATGCTGGAAAGCGAGTTGCGGGTTTTGAAGCTGACGAGCTTCTCGATGGTTTGGTGAATGCGTTCCGTCGAAACGGCACTCAGCGCCGCGCTGATTTCAGGATCGGCGGGCGCGGGCTTGAGTGGAGCGCCAACGGCTTTGAAGTCGACCTGTTGCGCCATGGCGCAAGTGGCGGCTAGACCGAGCGTCAGAAATACTCCAAATACTCCAAGGGAAGACTTCAACATGAGTCACTCCAGTCATTCCAGAACGATCTTTGGTTGTGCCGCCGGTTGTGCCGCCGATGAAGGCTGGGACCAGTTGGAACGAATTTAGTCTATTGCATTGTTAGCGATTCCGGGCAAACCATCGCGTCAAGCCGTCGCGGCGTAGGAATTCGTCCAGGTTGTTCGGAGCAGATGTAAAGTTGACAAAACCTGGCGCCGGCCGCCTGCAATATATGCCGCTCGCCTGAAGGTAAATTACTGAAATTAAAGGTACTTTCAGGTAAGGAGCCAGGACGTCGGATCTGGTCCCAGCTTGGGCCGATGACGGTCTATTCGGTGGGGTCTATTCGACTGGATCTACTCGACCGACCGGTTCAGGGCTGAACTCGGAAGCTATAAGATACGAGATCCAGTAACGATCAAACGATCAACAGGACAGCAACGGCATCAACGCCCGCTGGCTTTGCGCAATCCCTCACTTCGAGTCAGACGCGCCGATGTTGGAAAAACCAGGACCGGAGAGGAGACCAGGCCGCCTTCGATGGCGCGCTCCAGCACCTCGCCAGCCTTTTGTCTGGCGCGGTTCCTTCTAAGCCGAGCATCATAAAAGAGCCACCCGATGATCACACCTGGCAGTACGCCAACCGCAATTGCCCATACTCGCCCCATACAGCTCCCCTTCCTGTTCACCCCCCTTTGATGCGCCGAACCCGCGCGAGGGTTCACCGGCCCCGGTAGGTTCGCCGATCGGAAGGTCTCAGAAAATCGCTGTCTGTCAGTGTAAGTTCGAGCGCTTGTCGCTATCAGCAATGCGGCTATCAGCAATCCGGCTATCCCCAATCCGGCTATCTGGGATGCGCGAATGTACCACCTGGTCGAAGTCATTGCAGACGACGCTGCTTCTCAATAGCCAAAGCATGATGCGCCGCCATAGAGGGATCGCTCGGGGGCAGGAATAATAGATCTCCGTCAGTATCTGTATGGCTTCTATACGCGGATCTGCGATATCGAGAGACCCCGTATCGAGGGCGCTCAAAGCATATTCATCGGCAAGGTAGTCAGTGGCATGGCGCAGCATTTTCAACCCTCGGCCACTCACAGCCAGGGGCTTGTGCCGCGGGGAGCTATGGGACTTTAGTTCCGTCTCAACATCCGTCTCAATTTGGGGAGGCGGGACGCCATCCGAGAGAGTTCCGGAGTCGTGCGGTAAGTAGTCGAGGGGGGCTCCCGTAAGCATACTAATTTACCTTCCGGTGGGGACCATTCTAGTCAGGAAAAGCCGCTGCTGGGGGAGCGTTAATAGTAACTAACGTTGTATTGAATCCAAAATGGGGAATCCCACGAACGTAACGTTCCCAGCATGCGAGCTCCTATGGCCGAGCTGCTGCGACGTCCTGCTCCGGGGCAATTAGAGCAGTTTTACTCCTACTGTGCACCGGAAAATATAGCGAAGCATTTGCCGAGGGTGTATCGACATATAGGGGCGACCGGATTTTCACCGCAACCCATCGGGACGGGGCCATTTCCCCTCATTTCTTCGTCGCTCGTCGCTAAAATACACTCGGTATCTGTCGCTCCTCACTCCTCAAACTGAGAAAAAATGGCTCCCGTCGCCGGTCGTCCCTATATGTCGATACACCCTATCCGGACGGGCGCCTGAGACCCGCCTCGGTGGCGGGTCTCACTCTTGGCCTCAGCGGGCACTTTGGTTTGATCAGACAGCTTCTAGCGCCGCTCGGGCGCCTCTTCCGCGGGAGCGGCCGAGGCTTGGTTGTATGCCTTTTCAACGACGCTCTCGGCTGGCTCGTAGGCGAGTTCATTCAGCTCGATGAATCCTTTTCCCAATCCGGCCGCCATTATAAAAGCGCGCTTGGCGCTCTCATAATGCTTGTCTTCTTTGAATGTCTCTAGGACCTGACTGGTTAAGGTATAGACCGTACCGAGAATATCGGCCTCATCGATTTCATAGACGAGGGCCTTCTCGTTCGCAAAGTAGAAGTCGAATCGATCATGTTTGACGCCCGCCGCCAGGACGCGAGCGACGCTCAGAGTATACTCGCGCTCCTCCACTGACTTGCTCTCTGCGCCTTCGAGTACACGCCGGCCGGCTTCAACAGAACTCATATTTTTCATCAACTCAGCTGACAATTGCGTAATCACCTTCTTTCTAAGTAGACTCGTCGAGATATACGGCTTCACATACTCCATTGCAATATTGCTGACGATGCCCACGAGCGCGCCGACTGTCGCCGTGATCAGGATCGTCAGCCATTCTGGCATCCCGCCCCGGGGCTGTTGGACGGTCACATAGACCTGTGGAGCCGCCTGTCTGGCAAGCGCGGGAGCTTGTTGAGCAGCCTGAAGGAGGAGCAAAAGCATGACCGGAATTGTATGCGATTGACCCAAACCAGTGCTCTTCGTGCCAGTTTGCAGGCGCTATGAGGTCCGAATGCTCGATAACGATGACCTGTTTCATCTCGCCGGCACTCTCACTCTTACCGACATCGTGCGATTCCAGTACTTCGACGCCATTCGTCGAGATTGGCCCGTACGGACGATCACCGTTCTTGTGCTCTGGATCGCGCTTCTTGGCGGCATCGCAGTTTTTGCTGGGGAGTGGCGCCATAACAGGCCGCGCAAGCCTTGGCTTCCTTTGCGCTGCCACACTGAGCTGGGCGCCGGTCATGCTCGCGAATCCCTATCTGATGGCGAGAAGGCAGTACCACCGCCAGTTGAATCTTCGGGAGCCGATACAATTTCGTTTCACCGATAGCGGGATTCAACTGCGTGGGCTGAGCTTCTCCGGTGAAATCACGTGGGTACTCGTACATCGCGTCGATGAGGCGAAGACTGCCTTTCTGATCTACCAGGGATCCCGCTCGGCGTGGATCCTGCCAAAGCGCTTCTTCCGCGCCGACGCTGAAATCAAAAACTGGAAAGAATTTGCCATCAGACGTTTGGCAAAAACGGAGCTATTTCGCAGCCATTTGTGGGTCGGCGCGTGGCTTTAAGCAACTAGCCCCAGAATCGCGTGAATGGAATGCAAAGAGAGGATGAAGCACGGGGCGAGCGTAGGAGAACAAAAGACGAATCTGCGGGAGTTCAAAGATGTTTCTGGGGAAAGGGAGAAAGGCAATTCCGCAGCGCTCAACCCTTGTCGAAGACGGGCTGAGCGCTCCGCTCCGGAGTGGGACTATTTCGCATCAGTGGTGACTTCTGTTTTCGGTGCGGGAGCATCCTGCTTGGCGGCATCTGTCGTTCCCTTGATGCCCTCTTTGAAGCCACGCAGACCTTCTCCCAGTCCCTTGCCGAGCTCAGGCAGTTTGCGGGGACCGAAAAGCAGAAGAGCAACAACCAGAACTATGACGAGATGCGTAGGTGTAAGTAGTTCGCCCATGTGGAATTCCTCCTGGCCGTTACCGGAAGAGACAGCTTCTCTCCCAGAAGGCCTCGGGATCTCCTCCGATATCTCTATTGTCGCACATCGGCGACTTGCCGGCGTGCCCATCCATAGTACGTCCTGAACGAGGATTTTGGATGGCAGAATCCCCAATATGCGGCTTATCCGGTCCAGGTTATCCAATCCGGGTTATCCGGTCCAGGTTATCCAATCCAGGTTATCCGCTCTTGGCGTCGAGGCTTTCACGAAGCCGGCTCGAGATCAGCCGGTAGAACGCCGGGAGACTTTCCCCTTCGCCCATGGTGAGGCGGCGATAGACCTTCATGAGCGGGTAGAGCCGGGAGCCGCCGATCAGCAGTGTCGGTACGGCGGTGATGCCTCCTGGGTACTGAGTGAACTCCCATTCACCCCCAAAGCGCCGCCGGATCACCTCGCCGAGATAGCTTCCCCAAACGCGGGTCTGGAAATCGAGATCCGTGGGGGCTTGGCCTTCCAGTATGGCGTCCAGACACTCAATCGACGACTCGCTCAGGTCGAGATGCTGCCGGTGATCCACCCGCGCAGTGCAAATCGCTTCCTCGGAGTACGCGGCCATCATGGCGGAGACGGAATCGAATATGGTCTCGGCTAATTTGTCCCTGGCGCTCATACAGCTAGGGCCTGTTAACACTATTAGGGCGAGCAGCGTTGCAGGCCAAGATCAGGCCAGACAAGGCGGAGTCCGAAGACTGTGGCAGGTCCCCAGTCGAGGACGACAACGAAGTCCGGCCTGATCTTGGCCGCAACCCAACGGGAAAGGGCGAACTTTCCCGATTGCTTTGTCGCTCGTCGCTAAAATACACCCGGTATTTGTCACGCCTCGCTGCTCGCACTCGCAAAAATTCGCTCCTTTCGCTGCCGTCCTAATAGTGTTAACAGGCTCTAGATTATCGTCTTCAGCGATGCGGGGAAAGAGCTGCTCTGACAGGAAGCCAAGCGCAATGTATCTTATGAACTGGTGCTGCGCGCACGCCGGCACGCGGCAGGTTCTGGAGGTTTGGTTGAAGGGAATCAACGTGGCTCGATGGAAGTGGGGAACCGCAATGGTCCTCTTGGCCTTGGCAGGATCTCTTAGCGGCACGGCGCGAGCTCAAGCAGTCCCGGTTCCACCGTCGCCGACGATACAACAGACTCCCACACTCGAGAATGAAGCGCTGCAGGGTCTCCGGTATAACAACCTGTATGAAATTTCGGGCGGTCCGGCTTACTCCCACTTCAACCCCGGTCCGGCCCTGGTAGCGGGTTCGAACCTCGGCGGCTTTGATATTCAGGGCACGCGTTGGCTCAGCAAGCTCTTCGGCGCCACTGCCAACGTCCGCGGCTACTATGGGACAAACGGAGTAATCCCGAACGACACCAACACCCACGGACCGTTCATCTACGAGCACCAACTGATGGGTGGCGTAACCTTTCGGGGTCCGAAGACCGAGCACGCAGCGTTGGATTTCCACGTTTTGGCGGGCGGCTCTTACGGCGTCTTTAATTCCGCCTTGAACCCCGGCCAGACCCCAGGCAGCCTAGGGCTTTTCAGTAACGGTTTCGCCTTTGCCACCGCGGGAGGCGGATCGGTCGATCTGAACCGCTCGCCCAAGTTGGCTCTCCGGATTTCGCCCGATATCCTGGTGACGCGGTTCGGCGGCAATTATCAAAAGGAGTTCGCCATTTCGGTCGGCATTCTCTATCGTTTCGCCAAAGTACGTAAATAGGTTCCGCGTGCATGGTAAAGTGGGTTTGTTTAGATCGACCAAGAAAGTGTGGGTAGGGGTGAAATCCCTGGGGCCAATCCGCATTTTGGCGGCCTTCATGGCGCTTTTGTTCACGGCTTCCTCGTCGTGGGCGGCTACCTGTGAAATTTCCTGTGGCTTTCAAGGTCTTGCCGGCGGTGATTGCCAGGGAAGCAAGGTCGAGGATGCCTCCATGAGCACTCATTCCACGGGCACAGATTCCATGGCGGCTCACTCCGTAGAGGCTCAAGTTGAGGTCGCTCAGTCCGTGCAGCAGCCCGGATGTGTCACGCCGATCGAGCGCGGCCCCGGCACATTGTCCGCGTCGCCTCCAGCCGCGGTCATCACGCCCACGAACATGGGTGTGCCATGCTCTTCCGCGAGCGGCCTGGTCGTGTTGAGACGCGCACCGTCTTCACGTTGGTCGATTTCCGCTCCTCTTGTGCTGGCAGCTTCCTCTGTTTCCGGCTCGCTCCCACAAGGGAAAATCTCTCTCCTCGACATCTCCCGTCAACCGGCGTCCGCGTCCGCGTACTCTCCTCTGCTCTCGACCCTACGCATTTAATCCTGCCTTCCATATTCAAGATTCAAGGGCTTCGCGGTACAGCCGCTCTCGCGTAAGACCCTATCGCATTTGCGCCGCAAGGCGCGCGTGCCGTGCGGCCAGCACCTCAAATCAGGAGTAATTTTATGAGCAACCGTCGCTCGTTTATTCGACGCGCCTTTGGCGTAGGCGCTGGTGTGTTGGCAGGGCGCCAGTTTCTGAATGCCGCCGAAGCAGCCGGATCTTCCCTCCCTGGCGCGGCTGTAAGCACGAAGAATGGCCGCGAACACTCAGCTCCGGCGTTCCCCACGCCGGTCGTGACGACCGATGTCGGCGACCTCTCTTTCACCATGGATGGAAATGTGAAGGTCTTCCACCTGGTAGCGCAGGTGGTGCGGCAAAAGATCGCGCTCGATAAGACGCTCGATCTTTGGGGCTTCAACGGCAGCGCGCCCGGACCCACGATGCAAGTCAACGAAGGGGACCGTGTACGGGTCGTCTTCGACAATCAACTCCCCGAGCAGACTTCCATTCATTGGCATGGCTTCGAGGATTCAATCGACGACGATGGAGAGCCGGGCGTTCAGGCACCCGTGAAACCAGGCGGCCGTTTTATCTACGAATTCACCATCCACCAGCAAGGGACGTATTTCTACCACTCACACATGGGGCTGCAACAGATGACCGGCATGCTTGGCGGCTTCATTATGCATCCCAAAGATCCCTGTCAGCCGCACTGCGACAAAGACTTCCTGATTCACTTGCAGGAATATGCCGTGCTGCCGGACAGCACCATCCCCAACACAATGAGCATGGAATACAACTGGCTGCTGCTCAATGGCAAAGCAGGGCCAGACGTCACTCCGCTCATCGTCAGACTGGGCGACCGCGTACGCATTCGCTTCGTGAACCTGGGCATGGACCATCATCCGATGCACATACATGGCCACACCTTCCATGTCACGGGCACGGAGGGAGGGCGCATTCCCGAGTCGGCATGGTGGCCGGGCAATACGGTGCTGGTCGGCGTTGGCCAGGCGCGGGATATCGAGTTCCTCGCCAACAATTCCGGCGACTGGATGCTGCACTGCCATTTGCCTCACCACATGATGAACCAGATGGCGTCGACCGCCGGCCAAATGACGCGCCAGGCAGGGGTGGGCATGCCTGCCGGTGGGGACATGAGAACGGGCATGGGCATTCTGGGAGGCGTTCCCGGCGTTCCCATGAGCGAAGACTATGGCCAGAGCCTGGGCCGCGGCATGGGCTTCGGAAGCACTTCGGACAATCGAGAGACGAATGGACCTCTATCGCAGCCGAAGGCCATGGCCGGCTCCCCGACCGGGACGCAAATGAATGGGACAGGCAGCATGGCCCCCGAGATCGCTCCCAATGCGAACGATGTGCCGAATTTCCCTCAGGACGCCTATATGGAGGGGCCGGCGATGACCGTGGACCAGCGGGTAGCCCGGCCGGAGAACTACAGTCTTGTTCCGGGCTGGAGTCGGTACATGCAGGGCATGATGACCTACATCCGCGTTCTGCCACCCGACCGCTATGACGCGGTGATCTTGCGAATGAAGCAAGCCAACCGGCCGGACGATCCGTATGCTTCGCTGCTCACCAGCATGTAGGAGAGAAGAGTCATGAGAAACTCCATAATTCTGGCCGCCGTGGCCGTGCTGTTCGCATCTTCCGGCAGAGCGCAGCAGAAGCGACCGAATCCAGAAGCGCCGGCGAAGAGCGTGCCCGGCGTGAACCTCGAACAATCTCCGCAAATGCCATTGGCCATGACGATGCAGCAACAGAATGACCCGGCTCGGCAAACCGGACAGAATCTCCCCGCTTCGGATCAGGTCCCAGATCTGCTTAAGGACGTGGCCAGGCGTCCGGAGATGGGATTGGCCGAGTTTCTCGATCTGGCCAGCCGCACGAACCCCACGCTCGACCAGGCCACGGCTCTCGTTCGCCGGTCGGAGGCGCAGGCACACCAGGCGGGCCTGTATCCCAATCCCACCATCGGCTACCAGGGAGAGCAGATTCGCGGAGGCGAGTACGGCGGTGGCGAGCAGGGAGCCTTTGTTCAACAGACGATCGTGCTCGGCGGCAAGCGGGGCCTACGCCGCAAGGTCTATGAGCAAGAGCGCCGCTCCGACCAGATCGGTGTCGAGGAACAGACATCTCGCGTGCGCAACGATGTCACCCAGGCCTTCTATGCCGCATTGACTGCGCAGGCCGCCGTCGTGATACGCCAGCGATTACTGGGAGTCGCCTCGGATGCGGTCCTCACTGTCCATCAGCTTTCGAATGTCGGCCAGGCGGATGCGCCCGATGTTCTCGCTGCCGAGGTGGAAGCCGAACAAGCGAAGGTGGACTTCCTGAAAGCCCAGCGCCGATTCATGCAGGACTTTCGTGCTCTTGCCACCTTGGCAGGCAAGCCGGATCTTCCCCTAAGCCCGCTACGCGGAACGCTCGAAAACGCTCCACAGCTGAATGCAGAGCAGCAAGTCGAAAGCATCGTGAGTTCAAGCCCCGGGGTCAAGCGAGCCGAGCAGGAGGCGGCGGTGGCTGAAGCCAAGCTCCGCGATGCCAGGCGGGAGGCGGTGCCCGACCTCGAATTGCGTGCCGGGGAAGAATACAATGGCGAGCAACTTACGACGGAGCCCCTGCCCAAGGCGGTAGGGATGCAGAGCTTTGCGACCGCCGGCATAAACATCCCGCTCTGGAACCGCAATCAAGGCAACGTCGCTGCCGCCAACGCGGAGTTGGAGCAGGCGGGGAAGGAGGTCGAGCGGACGCGTCTGGAAATCCGGCGAGCCGCGGAGCCTATGGCGCAGTCGTACCTTGCCGCGCAATATACGGCAGAGCACTATCGCACGGAACTGATTCCCCGCGCGCAGCGAGCCTATCAGCTGTATTTGGCGAAATATCAGAGCATGGCGCAGGCCTATCCTCAAGTCCTTATCTCGCAAAGGACGCTCTTTGAGCTCCAGATAGGCTACCTCGCGGCGCTCGATGACCTCTGGGCCAATGCGACCGCGCTCCAGAACTTCGTGTTGACGGGAGGCCTTACGGCGCCGGTGAGCGGCAGCTCCTCGAACACCGCCATCAATCTGCCCGGCGTTTCCCTCGGCGGCACACAATAAGGGGGATCCTCGTATAAGGGGGATCCCCCGTTAGGTACTAGGCGCTTACCGCGCGCGCCGGCACCGCGGCATATTCATGAGCCCGCGAGGTGGATGGGACGATTTGCGCCGCGCTGAGCTGCGCGATAGGGATCCTTGCCGGCGAGCAGGATACGTAGTCCACGCCTATTTCTTCGAAGAATTGGATAGAAGCCGGATCGCCTCCATGTTCGCCGCAGACGCCGATCTTGATCTTCGGGTTGGCCGCTCTGGCTTCAAGGACAGCTGAGCGGATCAGAGAACCGACGCCCTCACGGTCGATCGTCATGAAGGGATCGTTCTTCAGAATTCCCAGCTCAAGATAGGTGTCCAGATACTTTCGCGCATCATCGCGGGAGAATCCAAAGGTCATTTGGGTGAGGTCGTTGGTGCCAAAGGAGAGGAAGTCGACTTCTTTGGCGATCGAGCCGGCACAAACCGCCGCGCGCGGCAGCTCCACCATCGTGCCCACGTTGTAGTCGATGCGACGCCCTTCACGGAGGAATACGGCTTCGGCGGTTTCTTCAATGAGCCGGCCGAGGTAGTGAATCTCCTCAACCATGGCGACGAGTGGAACCATGATCTCCGGCAAGGGTGAGAAGCCCTCGGCCTGGCTCTTGAGCGCCGCCTGCAAGATCGCTGTAATTTGCATGACAAGGATCTCAGGAAAGACAATCGCCAGGCGGCAGCCGCGAAGGCCCAACATGGGGTTCGATTCGCTGAGCTCCTGGACCCGGGCCAGAAGGGCCTCGAGCTCAAGCACTTTCTCAGGAGCGGCGCCCTGCTGCCGCGCCTGCAGAAGCTCCTCTTTTACCACCATCTCGGTAGGGAGAAACTCATGGAGCGGCGGATCGATCAGCCGGATTGTAACCGGCAAGCCGGACATTGCCTGGAAAAGTTCCTCGAAGTCGGCTTGCTGCATCGGGAGGAGAACATCGAGAGCGCGTTGGCGCGCCTCGAGAGTGGAGGCGAGAATCATGGAGCGAACGTAGGGCAAGCGATCTGGAGCGAAGAACATGTGCTCGGTGCGGCAGAGACCGATCCCCTTTGCCTGTGCATCGCGCGACCGTGCGGCGTCCTGAGGCGTGTCGGCGTTCGCGTGCACCGCGATCGATCCGGTTTCTCTCGCCCAGGAGAGCAGTTTCGACAAAGAGAGATTCGCTGCGACGCCCTCGGTGCTCAGCGGCAGCTTGCCGAGGAAGACGCGGCCGGTCGAGCCGTCGAGAGAGAGCCAATCTCCTTCCCGGAGAGTGTACTGTCCGATGCGGGCCACGCCCGCGGCTTCATCGACCAGGATTCCGCTGGCTCCCGTGATGCAGCACTTGCCCATTCCGCGCGCGACGACGGCGGCGTGGCTTGTGGCGCCTCCCGTGGCTGTAAGAAAACCGACTGCCGCATCCATACCGTGGATGTCGTCGGCCGTCGTCTCTTGCCGGACCAGGATAATCGGTGATTCTTTGTGCTTGCCCGCAAGTTCGACCGCCCGGTTGGCGCTGAGCGCCACTTGGCCGACCGCGGAGCCGGGCGATGCGGGCAGTCCCTTGGCAATGGGCTCAAGACCCGGGGCGCTAAGATCAAGCTGCCGGGAAGAGACTGCTTCAATGTCAGTGGGCCGCACTCGCCGCAGCGCCTCTGCCCGCGTGATGAGCCCTTCCTCCGCCATCTCGACGGCGGTGCGAATGGTCGCGAGCGAACTTCTCTTCGCCGATCTGGTCTGCAACAGGAAGAGATCGCCGTCTTCGACGGTAAATTCAAAATCCTGCACATCGCGATAGTGAGACTCGAGCTTCGAGACGACGGCTCGCAGCTGTTCATAGACCGTGGGCATGGTCCGCTCAAGCTCGGAGATCGGCATCGGCGTACGAATGCCGGCAACGATGTCCTCTCCTTGTGCGTTGGCCAGGAATTCGGCAAAAAGTTCGTTGGCGCCGGTTGAGGGATTGCGGGTAAAGCCAACTCCCGTACCGCTCTCAAGGCCGCGATTGCCAAAGACCATCGCTTGCACCGTTACGGCCGTGCCTGAGAGATCCGAAATCTTGTGGATACGGCGGTAATGCCGGGCGCGCTCGCTGTTCCATGATTGGAAGACGGCATCGATCGCCTTGCGCATCTGGACGCGCGGATCGCTCGGAAAGGCTTCCCCGGTGTAATGTTCGATCAGTGCGAGAAAAGCGGCGATTCTCCGCCGCAGCGCCTGCTCGCCGCCATCCGTATCAAGCGCCCCCGAAACGGGGTCAAGTAATAGATCGCTTTGTTGCCGGGATTCCTTTACTGCCAAGTCGAATGCTTGTTTCGGCACATTCAATACCACGGAACCGAACATTTGCAGCAGGCGTTGATACGAATCGAGCGCGAATCGAAGATTCTGGTGACGCAGAGCCAAGCCGCTAATGTTTGTTTCATTGATCCCGACGTTGAGAATGGTGTCCATCATGCCCGGCATGGAGACGGCCGCACCGGAACGCACACTCACCAGGAGAGGATTGTCCTCGCCGCCGAAATGCTGTGCTTGCTCGAGTTCCAGCCATTCAATTGCGCTTTCAAGTTCTTCATCGAGCGCTTCGGGCGTTCTTCCATGTTCCAGATAGAATCTGCAGGCATCCGTCGAAATGGTGAAGCCGGGCGGCACGGGAATGCCGAGTTTCGTCATCTCGGCCAGTCCGGCGCCCTTGCCTCCAAGCTCCTCACGCATGGACCCGTCACCGTCCGCTACCTTGCCGCCGAAGCGATAGATGAAATGCGTTCTGGCTACTTTCAGGTTCATAGAGCCTCCATCGGAAATTGAAAATCAAGAGCCCGGAAATTGAAGATCGAGAGCCGTGTCCCGGCCATCAAACGCGGAACTCTGCCAAGTGTCGCAATGTCAGTAAAGCCGGTAAGCGTTTGAGATACAAATTGTCCCGTTCGCGGCGGGCGGGCGTCCGTTTTGACCCACAGGTCCGTGCGCCAAGAGACGCAGGCAACCTGGGGTGGAAGAGCGTAAAGCGCGACAGACGGCGGGAAAACGCGCCGAAGCAACAAGCGAGGCGCTAGAGAATGTCTGGATTGAGGTGAAGGGGTGAATTGCGGACCGAGCGCTGGCAAGGCGCGAGCAAAGCAAGAGGGCGAAGCGCTTTAGCGCGGGCCCTGAAATATTAGGACCGCAATGAGTCACGCTAGGTCTTGTGCATTCAAAAGGCCGCCGATCTGTTCCCGTAATCTGTTTAGCGCGTAACTCCTAATAAAAGCAGAGGGTGAATTGCGGCGCTCGCGCTGATAGCGCGCGAGCAGAGCAAGAGGGCGAGAGCGGCTTCACCGCGAAGCCCTCCAATCTTAGGATTAAGCAACGTGCGCGTAGGCGCGAATCGCCAAAGGAGATTCGAAATCACCCGTGCACGCGTCGAGCAGGATTTCGCCGGCCGTCAAGAACTTGGAGGCGGCAAATTCAGTCTCGCCAAGGCGGCATGCCGCGGCTGCCGAGAAATCGCGGATGAGACATTCAACCAGACCTCGATCGACTTTATCTCCCGCCGCCAGACGCGCGGAGTGGCGAATCCACTGCCAGAGCTGAGCGCGGCATAATTCCGCCGTCGCCATGCTTCCGGCGCGCTGGTCGCGATCGATGGCCGGGTGGCCGGAGAGCCATGCCTCGAGATGCCCGAGCGCGGCTGCCACATTTTCGCGGATGGCCGCGGGTGTGATTTGACCGCGGGCACGACCGATCAGGTCGCTTGCCGAGATATAGCACTGCCGCTTCAACAGATCGTTTTTGGGCTTGATTGGCCGATGGTCCTTGATCTCGTCTGCGATGGCGGCCAGGACGGCGGGGGCCAGATCCGCTTCTGCGACAGAGGTTCCGTCAAACCCCATTTCGGATTCATTCATTGCATTCACGCGCGCCGCCGTCTTTGCCCACTGATTTCTTCTCAAATAGTCATAGACCGGGAGTTGCGGATGGCAAGCTCCTATGGCGTGAGCCCCACGCTTATGGCAGGTGTGGATCAACAATTCCCGGTAGGCATTGAGAAAGGGTTGTTCCATGGAGAGGTCGTTGCATTGGGGAAGCAAATACTCGCGGTGCGCCCGCAGAGCCTGGATGTAGCCTGCGAGGTAATTTGAGGGAGAGCAGCCGAGCGCGAACGCATAGTCGCGCAGCTCGAAGAGGATCTCTTCCATTTCAAATGCGGCGGAGAGGGTTTCAATCGTGATGACTGCCCGAATCGACCCATGAGGGATGCCGGCGTACTCCTCGGAAAAGGCAAAGATCTCGTTCCACAACCGGGCTTCCATGTGGCCTTGAAGCTTAGGCAAAGAGAAGCAGGCCGTACTTCCACCCGCCAAGAGCGTCGCGGCGTTGTGAATGAAATACAGGCCGAAGTCAAAGAGCGACGCGGAGATAGGCGCCCCATCGATCGAGAAATGCTTCTCCTCGAGGAGCCAATTGCGCGGTCGAAGAATAAGGACCGTCGGTCGCGACGGGGGCCGGGCTCCGTCTGCCCGGGAGGCGAGGAGGCGTTCGTTTGTCTCTCGCAAATTGGCATGTTCCCTCAGACAGTTCGTCCACACCGGCGAGGAGCAATCGTCGAAGTCCGCGACGAAGGCGCTCGCGCCCGATTTGAGGCTGCGAGAAACGGCGTCTCCCCAGGGCGGCCCGGTGACCATCACCTTCTGCTCGGCAAGCGCCTGGGGAATCTCGGCGACAGTCCATTCGGGATCGTGCCCCGGACCTATGCCCGGAAGAAACTCAGGGAAGTGTCCCCGGTCGAACTGCCGTTGTCGCCAGAGGCGCTCGGTCAGTAGATCCTGGCGGCCCGCTCGAAATCGGCAATGCAAGGCGTGAAGGAATACGACTGCCTGCGCGGATAGGATGGTCTCGTCGATGCCTGGTTGAGCTGCGATACCTTCTTGAGCTATTTCAGCATAGAGCCCGGCCATCGATCGTCTCCTCCGCGGCGGAGATTGTTGAAAAATGCGCCGAAGCAACGAGCGAGGCGCGAGATATTGTGGCTGTTGCCGCAATATGGCCCAAGCCATTGTTGCTGGTTCAGCGATCAATAGTGCTTTTCAACAAGCTCCTGGAGAGCATTACTAGAGTTGGCGTGAGCTGGCAATCCGCTCGCTGGCGATACTCTCCACGGTCGACCTTAGACGCCCGATCAGCGCGGCGCAATGAAGGTAGTCCGATTCGGGCCGATGTCCGATCAAGCCCAGAGCTAGAGCATTTCTCCTCTTAGTGAAGGGGGAGCACGGGTGCCCCATATCTGGCGGTTCTTCGCCAGATGTGGGAAACGGACACAGCGTGCATCGAGAACTGCGGCATCCCATATCTCCCAACGAAGAGCGTTGGGAGATATGGGTCCAAATCAGCGGGCGATTCGCTTCTGCGGGTCAAAATCCGGGTTTTCAAAATCCAGGTTTTTGATGATCCGCGTTCCATCCCTGGTAAATGCCGTCATGAAGCTGGAGACGCGCTGGCGCGCTATTTCGAGATCGTAGTTATTGAGATTGAGGTTCAGCAAGTCGATATACCAGGGCGCTTTGAAGGGCGCCTCGACGTAGGCCGCAACGATCTCGCGAGCGATCGGGAGCGTTGTGCGCTTCGATTCTTCATACACGTCGCGCGGATCGGCTCTCAGCAGCTTGTCGTACTCTTCCCGCAGCAGCTGGTGGAAAATCTCTTGAGAGAACCGGTCGCCGGCTCTGACGCCAGCCGAGTCGTCGCTCTCGGTCATGGTTGCATTCTTGTGCAGCCATTCCCAAAGGATGCTCAGGCGAATCTCTCCCGTCGCCATGTCTTCCATCAGGTAAAGCACATCGTCGTTCCCGAAATAATCCGCCGGCTTCAATGCGGCCGCCTGAAAGCCCTGCTCGAAAGCGTTCCCGTACTGCAAGGCGACGCTCAGCAACGCCCGGGCGCCTTGGATCGTCCGCGGCGCGGGATCGAGCAACAGCAGGCCATCTGCGTCTTCCTGGGTATACGTGAGTGGCGGAAATTTGCGGCCGAGCTGGTTCGGCTCGCCTTCCTTCTCCCAGACGGGACGTACGATATGAACCATCTTCCAGTGCGCGACCCACTTTCCGCTCGCGCCCTCCCTCTGCTCCCGCTCGGCGCCGGCCACGGCGCGCTTCATGCTGTTCTCGACTCCCAAAGCGGAACCGACAGGAATATTGGCCTCCATGCCTCCCTGCCACAACGCGTATTGGCCAAGACGATCTGGCGTGTTCACTGCCCGGCGCACGCGATCTTCATACTTCGACATGTATCCGTAGGTCATCGTGATGGCATCGATGTTCGGATGAATAAACGCCGGGTCCCATGCCATGGCATCGACAACGCTGTGGATGTAGTCCCATCGTCCCGTATTGAATCCAACGAAATGCGTGCCTAGCGCCGCACGAATTTCCATCAGTTGAAACGTCGCCTCCAGCTGCTCGACGAGCACATATACCTTGATCGTGCCAACGGCCATTCCCAGGTACTGTTCCAGCCCAACCAGTATCTTGTTCCACAGCGCAGCCTCTTCGGCAGTCTGAATCTTCGGCAGATAGAGGACCACGGACGCCGAG
Source organism: uncultured Acidobacteriaceae bacterium (assembly GCA_963746665.1). Classification (GTDB taxonomy): domain Bacteria; phylum Acidobacteriota; class Terriglobia; order Terriglobales; family Acidobacteriaceae; genus PALSA-350. The sequence goes on from CAVVBW010000011.1 coordinate 66,978, forward strand.
GACCTTTCGAGCGTCTCATAGTTGTTGACTACATAGAGAACGGTGTCGACGATCGAGGCGGAAAACCCCGAACCGTCCTCGCACTCGACATGCCGGTCGTCGAGATGCAGCCCTCGCGCCCGGAATATCTTCGTCGTGAAATTGAGCTGGGCCTTCCAGTCGTCCACGATTCGGCGCCCGAAAAATCCCTCGCTCCACTGATTCATCTCGCGGGAAACTTCTTCGGCGGCCTTTAGAAATACTTCGTGTTGGTCGAACGCGAGCTTCAGGTTACGCTGGTTTTCCAATGACATTGTGGACACCTGGCCCAGGGCATCCTCGCCGTCGAACATCCAGCCGTCGGCGCCCGATAGCAGAGCGTAAGCCACGTTGCGAATGCTTTTTTCGATAGGAACGTTGGGCCGCGAGGCCGGACCGGTTCCTTGAATCCATTGCCTGCGCAGATCGAGCGGGATCGCGCTGCCCACAAACCCGCCGTCCCGGGCCTCCTGAACCTTGATTTGCGTCTGCGGAATGGTGCCCTTGGCGTCCAGGAAGAAGATGCGCTGCCGCTCGCGTGCGCGCTCGCTCCGGCGCTCGATGCGGGCCTGCATCAACGATTGGCGTTCTTGATCGAGGGGCCACAGAGCTGTCAATGCTCCTTTTACCTTAGGGGTGAAGACGTCCGCGAAGTCGTGCTCGAGGGTGCCGCGAATATTCAAATGGGTACTCACCGGCGATTTGCTCATTCAATGATTCTAGAGCCTGTTCTTAACTTCTAGGACGGCAGCGACGGGAGTTAATTTTCCCGAGTGGAGTTGGAGATTTCCCATCTTCGGGCTTGGCGAGCCTCGGACGTCATGACATAAACCGCAACTACAGTCGCTGCGAAGCCTGACGCCGCGCCTATACCGAGCGACCAGCGCGGGCCGAAATGATTCGCTACCCAACCGACGATGGGAGCCCCCATCGCTGTTCCCCCGAGCGCCACGCCCACACGGATCGCCATCACCCGGCCGCGCATGGTGGGCGTGGTCGAAAGCTGCATCATGCTGTTCGTCGCGGTCGTGAAGGTGAGAGCGGCCACTCCGATCACCGCGAGGGCCGCAGCGAACCACCAGTATCCGGGAGAGAACGCGGCAAGCGTACAACCGATTCCAAAGACTCCGGAGCCGAGGAGCAGCGTCCCAAACTTTGGCTTGTCGCGTCCGGCCGCCAGAAGCGCTCCGCTCATTGTGCCGATCGCCATGATCGACGACAGCAAACCGAATCCGCGCGCATCGGTATGGAAAACATTCACCGCCATGGTGGAGATGAAGATCGGGAAATTCAGACCGAATGTCCCGATCAGAAAGAGCATGACTAGGATTGATCGGAGGTCCGGTCTAGCCCATACATAACGGAGTCCTTCGATGAAGCCACCCGGCGCGCGGGAAGCTCTCGCGTTTGTCCTGAGCTCTTGGACGCGCAGCAGATACATGGAGAGCAGGACAGCACCGAAGGACAGCCCGTTTAGGAGAAATGCCCAGCCGGTCCCGATCTTTGCGATGACCAGACCGGCCACAGCCGGGCCGATCATCTGGCCGGCGAAGAACGAGGTCGAGTTGAGCGCGACTGCATTGGGCAGGTGTTCGTCACCCACCAGCTCCCCAACAAAGGTTTGCCGCACCGGCGCATCCAGCGCCGCAGCCGCGCCAAAGACAAAGGCAAACACATACACATGCCAAAGCCGGACGTGACCTGAGATCGTTAGGATTCCCAGCGCGGTCGCAAGCACACCCATGGATGCTTGGGTCAGCATCAGCAGCTTGCGCTGGTTGAAACGGTCGGCTGCCAAACCGCTCCAGGGCAGCAACAGCAGCTGCGGAGCGAACTGCAGTCCCGTGACAATGCCGACAGCAGTCGCGTCATGGTGGGTCAGTTGCGTCAGCACGATCCAGTCTTGTGCCACGCGCTGCATCCAGGTCCCGATGTTCGATACCAGACCGCCCGCTGTCCACAAGCGAAAGTTGAAGTTCTCGAGAGCGCGGAAAGCTCTGGCGAGCGGATTGCTCATGGGCGTTCCGTGGTGTTGCCTCCGTGTAGCTCACCGAAATGCCGCGCCAACAGGAGGCTGATGAGGAGTGCGCCAGCTGCAAACGGCGCGATGCAGGCGATGGATCGCGGATCGAAAAGTCCCACGCGCACGAGAAGCAGATAGGCGAAGACGAGATTCGCGAAGCCCCATAAAACATTCACTGTCGAGGAAGAGAGGCCCTTCCCCGGAGGCTTCGCGAACGGTGTCTGAAAGGGTTTTCCCATAATGCCGCTAACGAAATGCGGCACGGCATTGGCCAGAAACATGCCTCCGAAAAAGTAGGACACGGAATGCAGCCAGTTCATTTTTAAGCGCTCCTCTTCGCGAGTAGATCGAGGGTCCTGTTGCATGTGGCGAGCGCAAAGGAGTGCGTTAGTCCTCTACGAGTCGTGCAAGCAATTCGATTGCTGCCGCGAGCTTCTCTTGCTCTTGAGCGGAGAGCTTTGACTGAATCGTTCCGGTCAGCCAGTCTTGTCGCGCCGCTCGACCCTCTTCGATCCACTTCCGGCACGTCTTGCTGAGTGACAAGAGGGTTTGCCGTCCATCGCTCGGATCTGGCGCGCCGCTCACCAGACCCGCAGTCTCGAGCGGGGCAATCACCGCGGCCATCGATTGCGGACGCATGCCCTCTGCCCGCGCCAGACTTGAAGCCGTGGCAGAGCCCTCGCTCTCTAAACGAAGAATCACAGATACCTGGGACAGCGTCAGATCACCCCTGCTCCCGTGTTCGCGTAGCCGGCGCTTGAGCTTGCCAATAATAGTTCGGAGTTCCGCTGCGAGAGCAGAGGCGCGCTCGGCCTGAGGCGGAGGTCGTCGATTGCCCATGTCTCCACCGTACCATATAAGCAGTTTATCTGTGCAGTTTGTCTACGCAGGTAAGCTGCACAAGCTCCTCGGATTTGGCTATGTCCAGCATCACTGTCAAGTGCAAGGGGCCATCCTCCTCACGCTTCAGTTTCTGCGGCGGAAGAATCCCTGCGCGATCGGAGACAAGTCCGAAGTGGACACTGAGCTCCTTCGCGCCGTGGGAGACTTCGATGGCTATTGCCCACTGTTAAAGCCAAAAAGCGACGGCCCCGGGCGCGGTCCTCGCGTCTGGTGTAGAATGTCTCGACCGAATCGGATCACCTGTCCCAGGGGGGCTGTCTTGCTGCCTTTCCACTTTCTCGAGCAACTTGACGATGCACTCGCAAACCGGCGTATTGCGGAGGGCATTCACATGCTCGAGCATGCCGGAGAGGGTTGGACCTCGCCCGATGTCGAGCACGGCGGCGCGGCCATCGCGCTGCGCGCGGTCGAATGGCTGGACGTGGGGTATCGCGATAAAAAGAGCGTGTCCGCGTTGCTCGCTCGATTTCCATCCACGTTTCGCTCCGCGATGCCCTTGCGCGAGTATCTCCTGCTCCGTCTAGCTGAAGCCTTTCAGGCACTGATGGCGGAGGACGCCGACCGCGCGATCGAGATGCTGGAATTCGTTCTCAAGGCGGAGAACGAACTGGCGGATGAGCGGCTGATGGTCATGGCCCACTTCTGGAAGGGGAGAGCCCACCGCAAGAAGGGCGAATATGAGGCGGCGCTCAAGGATATCGTGGAGGCTCGCCGCAGGGCGGAGACGACGTGCGCGGAAAAGCTGGCCGCGGCGATCGAGGTGCAGGAGGCGTGGCTCATTTTTCAAAAAGGAGACGCCAAGGGCGCGCTTGCATTGCTGGCCCATGCCGAGCAGCAGCTCAAGGACACCGACGACGCCATCTCTCTTGGCAACATCGAGTCGGCGCGCGGGCGCATTGTGCGTAGAACCGGTGAATACCGGTTGGCGCTGGAGCACTACGACCGCGCGATTGCCATCTACGGCCGCCTCGATCCGAACCACCGCAATCTGGCGCGGACCCTGGTCAACGCCGCATATGTGAAGAGATTGCTGGCCCTGCATCTCCGCAAGCGCATCGATACCCGGCCGGGCGGCGACCACGGCCGGTCCCCGGCAAAGAAGGGGGAAAATCGAAACGGCAATGCCCACTACGCGCAAGTATGTCGCGAGGCATTGCTTCAGCTGAGCCGCGCCGGCGAGATCTATCGTTTGCACGAGCACCATGGCGGCGAAGGCTCGGTTCTGGTCAATACCGGGCAATTGCATCTCGACATGGGAGAGATCGATCGCGCCTTGGCCGAGGCCCTGAAGGCCTACAACCTCGGCCGCGACAAGCACGATCAGATCCTCATGGCCCGCGCGCGCATTGTGCAAGCTTCGGCGGAGAATGAGCGCGTGGACGAGCAGCTCGGCGAGGACGGAGACATGCCGGCTTATGCCCATGAGGGCCGCCGCTGTGCCGATGAGGCGATCGCGCTGGCCAAGCACACCCAGAACCGGCGCCTGTTGGCCGGCGCCTATATCGTTCGCGGCATGACCGCGGCCAATGACTTTTTTGAGGAGTGGGATGAGGCCAAGCAGTGCCTCTCCCGGGCAACCGCACTGCTGCGCTCCGATGACCGGGACCACCTCTGGGAAGAGCTGATGGCCTTGAAGTCGCGCATCCTCCGCGTGTCGGGTGTCGATGAGACTCTACGCGCGTGGTCCGAAGGGATGGTTGGAGACAAGACCTTCCAGCAAGTGACCGAGGAATTCGCGGAGATTGTTATCCCCAAGGTGTGGAGCAGAGAAGGAAAGAAGGTCTCGCGCGTGGCCGAAAGGCTGTCGATTTCACCGAAGAAGGTGAGACGCATCCTGCGCAATGCCGGCCTGCTCGTGCCAGGCAAGTAACCCTCGCCTTCGGTGGTGGAGCAGTTTGGTAGGTACGGGCTGGTAGGTCGGGGTTTTAACCCCGACACAGAACAATGCCTCACAATGCGGGCTTTAGTGTCCGCGTGAGAACGCGGTTGGTCCTGTGGAGCGGCGGTCTTGTTTTGAGTTTTGCCCAGCAGGGGTAAGGATTTTGCTTCAGGCGGCGCGCATGGCGTGCAGCCGGGTAATGTTGTAGGCCATGGTGGTCAGGGTGAATTCGTTTGCGACGCGATTCAATCCGCGGGTACGAAATTGGCGCATTCCACGTTGTTGTTTGAGGACTCCGAAGACCGGTTCGACGATGGCCTTGCGCCGTGCATATGCAGCCTGCCCGGCCGGGCTGCGCAATTTGGCGCGCATGCGGCGATGGGCCGGGGCACAGGCCCGGGTGCGGCAGCGCGTGCCCAGATTCAGAGCGCGCGCCATATTCGAGTCCGGTAGGTAAGCGGCGATGTTGCGCTGTTCCAGCTGCTGGAGGTTGCTGATTGAGAAGAACCCGCTGTCGGCCAGAGCCGCGCCTGGCGGGGCGCCGCATCGCTGCTCGACCTGGTCCAGCATGGGCTGGAGCGACGCGTTATCGGTCGCGTTCTGCGTCACCCGCTGGGCCACGATCAGATGATCGTCCGAGACGGCGATCTCGGCCGAGTAGCCAAGAGCGAACTGGCCGCCGCGCTGGCGCAGAAAGCGCGCATTCTCGTCGGTGCGCGACAGCTTCTTCAGGCCGCTTTTCTTCAATCGCTGCAGGCGCCGTGGCATCTCGGCCAGGGCCTGGTTAAGCTCCGTGATGGCCACCTCCAGCCCGCCTGGCTCCTGGTCATCGCGGTCGGCCGGTTTTTGCCAGGCGCGCACCTGGCAGCGCAACCGCGCACGCGTATCGCGCAGCGCCTGCTCGCTGTCCACACGGTCCCGGCTGGCGTTGGCCGCGATGCGTGTCGAATCGATCGCCACCCGACCTAGCTTCACCATGCCCTGCGACTGCGCCCACTCCAGCACCTGCGTAAAGGCGTCGTTCAGCGCGTGACTGTGGCGGCGGCGGAACGCGCTCAGGGCCCGGTTGTCCACCCGCTCGCCGGCGGCCAGATAGCGAAACGCAAGATCCTCCACCAGACGACGCGCCACCTGCCGCGCGCTGGTGATGCCCAGTGCGTACGCGTAGAGCCACACTCCCAGCATCAGCTGGGGCCCATACAACTCCCCGCCTTCTTCGCTGTAGCTCTGCTCAAACACGCTCATATCCAGCCGCTCAATCACCTCGCGAACGAAAAAGCACAGGTGCTTCTCACCCAACTCATCCCGCACGCTCGGCGGCAGTAGATATGCCTGATCCGGACTGTAAACCTTGAATCGCGACATGCCTCTCTTGTCGCCCAACTCCGCAGTGGATTACAAGTACCTCTCGGCGTTCTCACGCGGACACTTTAGCCCCTGAGGCCGAGCTCTTGCAAAGTGCACCGCTACCTTCGCCTTCGCGCGGTCAGCGTATGCGCATGTCGCTCGAGGTCCCTCCCGCGGCGGGGATATAGCACTTCAGCGCGTAGTCCATAACCATGCGGTTGGCGCTGAACCTCCAGCCAAGCGTACGGATCGTGCGCTTCATGCGCTTGATCCATCCGCGCGGCAGGCCGTCGACATCGCGCTGGTAGTAGAGCGGAATCACTTCTTTGCGCAATACCCGGTAGAGAGCGTCGCCATCGCGGGTGTCATGGACGTCCATGCTGGCATGCGTTCTCCCGGCGCCGATCGCGAAGCCGTTGAGGCCGTCGTAAGCCTCGGCCCACCAGCCATCGAGCACTGACAGATTGAGCCCGCCGTTCAAGACCACTTTTTGGCCGCTGGTGCCGGAAGCCTCGAACGGCCGCCGCGGATTGTTGAGCCAGACGTCGACACCTTGCACCAGATGACGGCCGACGTTGATGTCGTAGTCTTCGACGAAGACGAAGTTATCCGCGAACTGGCTGTCGCGCATAAGACCGGCGATTTGTTGCAAGACCCGCTTGCCCGGGTCGTCGAGAGGATGCGCCTTGCCGGCGAACACAAATTGAACGGGCTGCTTGGGATTGTTCACCAGGGAGGCCAGCCTTTCAATATCCGCAAGGATGAGGTTGGCTCGCTTGTAGGTGGCAAAGCGGCGCGCAAAGCCGATGGTGAGCGCATCGGGACTGAAGAGCCTGCCCAGACGCAAGGTCGCGTCGTGGTCTTCGCCCCGCGCGGTGGCTTGCCCCATCGCGCGATCGCGCACGAAGTCGAGCAATTGCGACTTGAGCGAGAGGTGCGTCTCCCAGAGCTCGCCATCGTCGACGTCTTCGATTCCTTCCCACGTCTCGGCCTCGCCGCTGCGCGCCTGCCAGCCCGCACGGAGGTGGCGATCGTAGAGGCGCGACATCTGCGGAGCGAGCCAGCTGGGAACATGGACCCCATTTGTGATGTGGCCGATGGGAATCTCGTCTTCCGGCTTGCCCGGGTAGAGCCCAGCCCACATGTTGCGCGAAACCTGCCCGTGCAAGGCCGAAACCGCATTGGCGCGGCGGGAGAGCCTGAGGCCGAGGATCGTCATGCAAAAGGTCTCCTCTGGGTCGCTGGGAACCTCGCGAGCGAGAGACATGAGACGGTCGTGCGAGATTCCCAAGGCCTCGCGTAGGGGTCCCAAGTGCTCCTCGATAAGGCCGCTGGGAAAGCGGTCGTGGCCGGCCGGGACTGGGGTGTGCGTGGTAAAGACAACCTCACGCGACACGCGCGGCAGCGCTCTGTCGAAGCTATCGCCTTCCTCCTGCATCCTGTTGGCGATGGCCTCCAGGATGGCGAAGCCGCTGTGTCCCTCATTCAGATGGAGAACACCGGGAGTGACGCCCATGGCCTTGAGCGCGCGAAATCCGCCGACGCCCAGAAGCAGCTCTTGCCGGATTCGGGTGCGCGCGTCTCCTCCATAGAGCCGCGAGGTCAACTCGCGGTCTTCCGGCGCGTTTCCTTCGACGTTCGAGTCGAGCAGCAGAAGATCGCAGCGGCCCACTCTCACACGCCAGACTTTGGCATGGATGATGCCGCCACGGGTCTCGATCCGGATCGCGATGGGCTCGCCGCGAGGCCCGATGGCCTGTTCCATGGGTACCTGATTGACGTCGGTGGCGAGATAGTCTTCTTCCTGCCAACCGTCGCTGTTGAGCCGCTGGCGAAAGTAGCCCTGGCCATAAAACAAGCCAATACCGATCAAGGGAACGCCGAGGTCCGAGGCGCTTTTGATGTGATCGCCGGCAAGTACGCCCAATCCGCCGGAATAGATGGGCAACGATTCATGCAGTCCGAACTCGGCGGAGAAGTAGGCGACGGGCCGGGGCCGCAGAACGCCGGCATGCGTCGCGCCCCAGGTCCTGTCCTCCTGGAGATACTCGCGCTGGCGCCGGTAGGCATAGTTGATGCGGCTGTGGAGCATGAGCTCGCCGGCTCGCTGCTCGATGGCGGAGAGCGGCATCTCGTTCAGCAGGGCGATGGGGTTCTGATTGAAGCTCTTCCAAGCCGCCGGGTTGAGATCGCGAAAGAGGGAATTGGAATCGGGATCCCAGCTCCACCACAAATTGCGCGCGAGAGACCAGAGCCTCTCTTGCGCCGGGGCAATAAAACGGTCGAGGTTCCGGGCTTCGCTGACGATGGGCGCGATCTCTGCCGCGGCTTCCATAATCGTCTGGATCTCCTGCTCGTGAAAGACTCGCGTCTTCTTGGTCTGGAGGACGAGCACGCCTTGCAGAACTCCCCGATCCACCAGAGGCACCCCGAGGAAAGATTGGAATGCATCTTCGCCAGCCTCGCGAAAGTACTTGAAGCGAGGATGATGTTTGACCTGCTCCACGGCGACGGGACGTACTTGTTCGGCGACCATGCCGGCCAGTCCCTCATTGAGCGCGAGCCGGAGCGTCCCGACACATTCAGCCTTCAAACCGATGGTGGCGGCTAGAAGAAGATGCGCGCGATCCGGTTCGAGCAGGTAGATCGAGCAAACGTCGCCACGAAAGCGGTCGGCGATGAGCGTAACGACGCGGGATAGCGTCTCCGCGGGCTTGCTGCCGCCCTCCATCAATCCGCCGATCTCCTCCGAAGTGAAGACTTGGACGTGTGAAAGCGGCACTACTTGAGACATCAATTCCCCCCTGCATCGAGCTGAAGGTCCTTTTTGACCAGCCTGCGCCTAGGCGGACTGGGGGCCTCAAGGCGAGGCCGGCTTCGGTTCAACGACAGGGTTGACCGCGATGTTCGGTCGGCACAAATTCCGTACCGGGCTCTTAAAGCGACAGCAAGAATCAGCATTCGGTGTATTGTCCCAGTGTAGCCCAACCATCGCGCATCCGCACGCCATCTGCGGCTCTAGTGGTAACCTCGCTGGGCTCCCGCTGCTCAGGATGGAATGGATTCCTGCTCGTTGGCTGACGTGCGGGCCGGAGTGTGGGAAAGACGAACATGCCGATATTGAGGCGAATAGCCGATCGCGCGCGCGTAGTTTAGGATGCGATCGAAGTCCAAGCTGATGGTGGCGCCGGCCTTTTGCGTAACTTCGTCTTCCATCGGCAGGTCGAAATCATCCGCGCCATAGTTCAACCCATCGAGCGCCCGCTCGTTTTGGGTGAGGACAGAGGTTCGGATGCGCGGGATGTTGTCTAAATAAATCCTGCAGAGGGCGAGATGCCGCAGATACTCCGCTGTGGAGATCTCGATGCCGCCGATCTCCGTGAAGTATGGCTTAAAGGTCCAGCAAAGAAAGCTCGAGAGACCTCCTGTGCGATCTTGAAAGCTACGCGTTCGCTCGAGGTGCTCCAGGCGCTCCTCGATGGTCTCATCGAACCCGATAACCATGGTCGCGGTCGTTTTGAGGCCGGCATCGATGATCGCCTGCTGCGCGCCGAAGTATTCCTCGACCGTGTATTTGAACTTCGAGTGCCGGGCGCGGAAGGCTTCAGTAAGAATCTCCGAGCCGCCGCCGGTGATCCAGCGCACACCCGCATCCTTTGAATCGCGCGGCGGCCTCCGCATAGCTCAGCTTGGCATGGTCGGCCAGATAGAGGAACTCAGCGATAGTGAGCGCATAGAACTCGAGTGCGTCGCCATAGCGGGCGCGAATCGCAGAGAAGAGTTCGCAGTAATAGCTCAGCGGAAGCTGGGGATTGAAACCCCCGTTAAACGCCGCAAGGTCTCCGCCCAAAGCCAGCAGCTCGTCCAGTTTGGCAAAGACCTCATCCTGGCCGAGCACGTAACCGCCGGCCTGGTTGGGAAGCTTGTAGAAGGCGCAATAATCGCATTGCGCAACGCAAATATTGGTGTAATTGATAATGCGCATCACCATATAGGTGCAGGAGCCGGGCGGATGAAAGCGGCCGCGCACGGCGCCGGCAAGGGAGCGCAGATCGGCGCCGGAGGCGTTCTCCCAAAGCCAACGCGCGTCCTCACGCTCAATACGCATGCCCCCTGCGACCTTGGCGGCGACTTGAGCGAGAGGTGGAGGTTGTCCCCATGGGTGTTATCTTACCGCTCCGTCAGGCTGGTTTTTAGACGGACCGGCTATAACATAAGGGGACGAAGTCACGAGAGGTGTATGGCCGAAAGTTCAATGGGCAGCACGATCGCCAATGCACTGGGTCCCGTCTTCTTCGTTCTGATCCTGGGTTTTTTCGCCGGGTATCGGAAGCTTATTGACAATAAGAACGTCTCTCAGCTGAACCGCACCCTGATGGACTTCGCGCTTCCGTGCTCCTTGTTTGTGGCGATTGCGCGAACTTCGAGCGCCGTCCTGCTCGAGCAAAAACCGCTTGTGCTCGCGCTTGGGCTGGCCATGGTTATAACGTATGCGCTCACCTGGATTGTCGAACGCATGCTATTCCATGCGGATGCAAACGATGCGGCCGTGCAGTCGCTGACGGTATCGTTCGCGAATAATGTTGCGGTGGGGCTGCCGCTTCTCGCCACTCTTTTTGGTCCTGAGGGAACTGTACCTGTCGCTGCGGCGATCGCGGTGGGGGCCATCCTCATCTCCCCGGTCACGCTCGTGATCCTCGAGACGGGGACCAATAAAGCCAGCGCCATGCCCGCGTCGCGCCGTCTTGCCTATGCGATGATTCAGTCCTTCAAGCGTCCGGTCGTTCTAGCGCCGCTCGCCGGCATGGCCGTCTCTCTAGCCGGTCTTCATCCGCCCTTGCTTGCCGGGCGAATGCTCACACTTCTCGGCGATAGCACCGCGGGTCTCGCTCTCTTTCTAACCGGACTGATTCTTTCCGCTCAACCCTTCCGGCTCGGAGCAAGCGCAGCCACTGGCGTATTGCTAAAAAACATTGGACAGGCCGCGATCATGTTTGCCCTCCTCCGTGTGATTCACCTGCCGGCGTCGTCTGCACGTCAGGCAATTCTATTGGCCGCCCTGCCCGCGGGCTTTTTCGGTACTGTTTTTGGCGCAACATTTGGCGTCGCTTCCGTCGAAGCCAGCTCCACGTTGGTCGCGAGTACAGCCTTCAGCGCGGTTACTCTCTCCATCGCAATTGTTGCGACCGCGGCCATGCGGTGACGCCGGTAGTGCGCCTCCGCGTTAGGATGTTGAATATCCTCGAGGAGCGTGGTCATGCCGGACGAAGGCGGCGCCAAAGACAGCCAAAACATCTACAACCTGTTTCAGGCCGCCGCTTCACGGGTTGGCTCCCGCCCAATGTTGGTTGACAGTGGCGGGGTTCGATTACGTTATGACGAGATGGATTCCCTGACGGGACGAATGGCGCAGAAACTGCGCGATGCGGGCGCTCGTTCGGGTGACCGGATCGTCGTCCAGGTCGAGAAGTCGATCTCTGCCGTCGTGCTTTATCTGGCGGCGCTCCGCGCCGGCATTGTATTTGTGCCTCTGAATACGGCCTATACCAGAGACGAAGTCGCTTATTTTCTTGCGGACGCCGAGCCGGCGATTCTGGTTTGCGATTCCCGGCGCCGAACCGAGCTCGAAGATCTTGCGGAGGCTGCCGGGGTGGGATCGGTGCTCACACTCGACCCGGATGACGGAGGTGACCCGGGGGACGGAGGTGAATTGACCAATGGTCTTTCGGGCAGATCATTCTTGTCCGATCGAGCCGCGCGGCGTGGATGACCTGGCCTGCATCCTCTACACCTCCGGGACGACCGGACGTTCCAAGGGAGCAATGCTGAGTCACGGCAACCTGGCATCGAACGCATTGGCGTTGAAGTCTCTTTGGCGCTGGGAGGATGGCGACGTTTTGCTACACGCGCTGCCGATCTTCCATGTGCACGGACTCTTCGTGGCGCTCCATGGCGCTCTCCTCAACGGCTCTACAATCCTCTTTCACCGGCGCTTCAACGCCGATGCGGTCCTGGCGGATTTCGCTCGGGCGACTGTATTTATGGGCATCCCGACGTTCTATACACGATTGCTCGAGAGCCTGGGCTCACTCGCGATGCATGTTCCGGAATACGGTTGTTCACGTGCGGCTCGGCGCCGCTGCTTGAGGAGACATTCGCGTGTTTCCGCGAGCGGACGGGTCACGATATTCTCGAACGCTACGGCATGACCGAAACGGGCATGATCACATCGAATCCGTACGATGGTCCGAGGTTGCCCGGTACGGCCGGCTATGCGCTGTCCGGCGTGAGCGTTCGCGTTGCAGATGCGGAGGGAGCGCCCGTGCCCGAAGGAATGCCGGGGGTGCTCGAAGTGAATGGCCCCAATGTCTTTCGAGGTTATTGGAAGCTTGCGGAGAAAACCGCCGAAGAATTCCGCTCCGACGGTTATTTCATAACCGGCGACATCGCCATTCTGAGCGGTGATGGCCGAGTGAGTCTCATTGGCCGCGCCAGGGACCTGATCATTTCAGGAGGCTTCAACGTATATCCGAAGGAGATCGAACTGCTCATCGATGCCGTCCAAGGGATAGGGGAATCGGCCGTGATTGGCGTACCGCATCCCGATTTCGGCGAAGCGGTGGTTGCCGTGGCGACCTATGCCCGTGATTCGGTTGTCAGCGAGGTCACGGTTATGGAGGCGTTGAACGGGCGCTTGGCGCGCTTTAAGCAACCGAAGCGTGTCATTTTTGTGGACGACCTGCCCCGCAACACAATGGGTAAGGTACAGAAGGCGGCACTCCGAGCCGAATATCGGTCGCTCTTTACATAGAGCCTGTTATGAACTTATAGGGTACTGACCCGCTCATGCACGTTGCCACGACCCTGACCCTGACCCTGACCTGGAGCATCTCTCTCCTCAGCATCCTGTGCATGCTCATCCGCCCCCGCGGGATCGCGGAAGCCTACTGGGTCTGCGGGGGATCCCTTCTCCTGGTTCTAAGCCGCCTGCTGCCGGCGCGGCTGGCGGGGCACGCGGTGGCCGCAGGCTTGGATGTCTATTTGTTCCTCGCTGGCATGATGATTCTTGCCGAGCTGGCGCGTGAGGAGGGAGTCTTCGACTGGATCGCCGATCTCGCGGGACGGCATGCTCAAGGGTCGCCACAGCGTCTTTTCCTGCTCATCTACTGCGCCGGCGCGATTGTTACGGCTCTGTTCTCGAACGACGCCACAGCCGTCGTCTTGACCCCCGCCGTGCTTGCGGTTGTGCGCCGCGCTAAGGTCCCACCCAAACCCCATCTGCTCGCGTGCGCCCTGATTGCCAATGCCGCGAGCTTTGTTCTGCCTATCTCGAATCCTGCGAATCTGGTTATCTATGCCCGTCACATGCCGCCTCTCATCCAGTGGCTCGCCATGCTCATCCTTCCATCGGCCGCGTCTGTGGGAATTACATTTGTTACCCTCCGCTGGTTGTCCAGATCGGAGCTTCGAGGACACATCGAAGAACTTGAGGCGCCGGTGCGGCTTTCGCTTCAGGGAAAACTTGCGTTGTCGGGATTGCTGCTGGCTGCGGGATCTTTGATCGCAGCATCGGCTCTAGGCCTCGCGTTGGGCGCGGCCACGTGCGGAGCGGCGCTCGTCGCAATGTTGATCGTCCTACCGCGAGATCGTACGATGCCGTTGAGGGTCTTCCGAGGAGTGTCCTGGACCATTTTGCCTTTGGTCGCTGGACTGTTTGTGATCGTTGAGGCTTTAGAGCAAGCTGGCATGCTTTCGCTCGCCGTCCGGAGCCTTCATGCATTGGCCAGCACTTCGAGGATACTGGCAAACCTTGCGGTTGGGTTCTCGGTGGGGCTGCTCTCGAATGGAATGAATAACCTTCCCGTCGGACTGATCGGTGGTGCGGCGGTCGGGGCGGCGCACGCCACAGGCGGACTCGCGAATGCTGTACTGATCGGCGTAGATTTGGGGCCGAATCTTTCCGTAACCGGTTCGTTGGCCACGATCCTATGGCTGATCGCGTTGCGCAGAGAGAAAGTCGAGATCACTGCCTGGCAATTTCTGAAGGCCGGCATGTTCGCCATGCCCCTGGCGCTTTTAGGCAGTCTTCTTCTGATTGCGAAGTAAGGAGTGGGTATCGGCTTGGTGCTCGATCGCAGGCGAGCTCTTTGGGCATTTTTCGTGGAGAGGCTAAGGCTATGGAAATAGCGTGGACACATCTGGGAACGTCGGTTCTAGCATCGTTTCTCGCTTCTCTTGTCGAATGCGTGGAGGCCTTGACCGTTGTTCTCGCCGTCGGAAGCACACGAGGTTGGCGGGCCGCATTGGGCGGCAGCGCTACCGCGATCGTTCTGCTGCTCGCGATCATCGTGGTGCTTGGAAGGGCGCTCGTCCGCGTTCCGCTCCACACGATCCAATTGATTGTCGGTAGTCTGCTCCTGCTATTCGGCTTGAGATGGTTGCGCAAGGCCATCCTGAGATCCGCCGGCCTCATTCCACTTCACGACGAGCAGGCGGCGTTCTTGAAGAACGCCGAAGCGATGAAGAATCTGGCCCACGGCCGGGGAGTCTTGGATGGAGTCGCCTTCGCGGCCGCCTTCAACATCACAATGCTTGAGGGCACGGAGGTCGTGTTCATCGTCATTGGGATTGGAGCCGGCGGAACGGGCATGCTGCTTCCGGCCAGCCTCGGCGCCGTAGCCGCCCTTCTCGTCGTGGCTGCCCTCGGCTTCATCGTGCACCGTCCGCTGGCTAGGGTTCCGGAGAACACGCTGAAGTTCGCTGTTGGCATATTGCTCTCCGGTTTTGGGACCTTCTGGACCGGCGAGGGAATGGGCCTTGTCTGGCCGGCGGCGGATTGGTCCATTCTGGGCCTGGCCGCCGCCTATCTGATTCTCGGGCTTGTCCTGGTTTCGCTTTGTCGACCGGCGACGCGGGCCACGGCCGCGGTTTGAATTTCGAGTCTTAAATGCAATAGGAGAGCGCAGTGCGCTGGATCAAAAACATTCTTCGCGAAGTCTTCGGACTCTTTGTGGACGATGGTAAATTCGCCCTCGCCATCCTGGTCTGGCTGGGAATCGTGCGCCTGGTGCTGCCCCACGTTGGGATAACAGAGCGCGCGAGAGGAATCGTTTTGTTTGCCGGGCTCGGCATCATCCTCATCGAGAGTACGACCCGATATTCCAGAGGCAAACAGCTTCCAGGTGAGAAATGAGATAAGAAATCCCCGACAACTTACGCCGATTTGCGACCCTTGACGGCCTTTATCAGCGCGATGCCCTTTTTCGCGTCGCCCGCAGCGGCGGCCTTGCCGGGAGCCTTCTTCTTCGGGGCTTCTCCCTGGCCTTCCCGAATGCTTTTTCTGAGGGCGTCCATCAGGTTGATAACTGTGGTCTTTCGGGCGGGCTCGGGTCCGGGAATGGGCGCATGCTGTACTTTGGCTTCGACCAACTGGCGAAGAGCAGCCTCGTACTCGTCTGTAAACTTGCCCGGATCGAACTTAGCAGCCTTGCGCTTGATCAGCTCCTTGGCAAGGGAGAGCTGTTCTTCCTCGATGTTGACCTGCTTGATGTTGGCGAAGTAGTCGGCAGGATTGCGTAGCTCTTCGGCATAGCGCAGAGTGTAGGCCATCATGCCAGGGAGCTTGTCGTCGGCAGTCGATGCCACCGCGACGAGGTGTTCGCGGCCTCCGAAGGCAATTTTCCCAAGTGCAACTTTGTGCGTTTCCTCAAGGGCCTTGCGGACAACGGCGAACGCGGCGGCCTGGCTCTCGTTTTCAGGGACAACAAAATAGGGCTTTTCGAAGAGCTCGGGATTGAGATCGTTCGAATCGACAAACTGGGTCACTTCGAGTGTGCGGCGCGAGGGGATGCGCAAGTTCTCGATTTCGCTCGGTTCGATAGCGACGTATTCGCCCTTGCTGACTTCATAGCCCTTGACGATATCCGCGTTCTCGACCGGACCTTCTTCCCCCGACACCTTTTGGTGTTTGATGCGCTCGCCGGTCTTCCGGCTGAGCTGGTGGAAGTGGATCGCGCTCTTGGTTTCTGTCGCGGAAAAGAGGTCTACACCAAAGGAAACCAGGGATATTTGAATTTGTCCTGACCAGAATGGGCGAGCCATCGATATTCTCCAGAAGGTGTCTCATAAATCTGCGGAGCCGTTATCGGCCACGGGCGAGACCCGCCGCCGTAACGCCGCTCGTGTGTTATCCGGAAAAAGCTGAAACCATACATAAGATATTACGAGGCAAGCTCTTAGGGTGAAAATATTTGCTGGAAGGTGCAACCTATCCTAGAGGCAATCCTGAGGCGTCCAGTATGTCCATCCAGAAGCATTCGTCTCCGCGCGCGCGCGCCGAGGCTTTCGCAGATCGCCTGGGCATTCGCCTGCCGATTCTGCTTGCCCCCATGGCGGGAGCGTGTCCTCCGTCCCTGTCGATCGCCGTGGCCAACGCAGGCGGTTTGGGGGGGTGCGGAGCTCTGTTGATGGAGCCGGATGAAATCAGCGCCTGGAGCGCCGACTTTCGCAGAAGCAGTCAAGGCGAATTCCAAATAAATCTCTGGACTCCCCAGGTGCCGCCGGCGCGGGATTTCGCTTTGGAAAAACGGCAGCGCGACTTCCTTGCGATGTGGGGACCTCCTGTTCCGCCGGAAGCGGGCGATGCGGCCCTGCCAGATTTTGCGGCGCAATGTCAGACCGTGCTCGCCGTGGCGCCGAAGGTCCTCTCTTCGATTATGGGGCTCTACGGCCCAGCCTTCGTATCGGACCTCAAAGCGCGCGGAATCTTATGGCTTGCCACCATTACTACCGTTGCCGAGGCGAAGGCTGCTGAAGAGGCGGGAGCGGATGCGATCATTGCCCAGGGTATGGAGGCTGGCGGACACCGCGGAGCCTTCGATGCGGAGCAGGCGGATCGTCAAATGGTCGGACTGATCGCTCTTTTGCCGCAGGTTTCCGACGCCGTGACCGTGCCCGTCGTCGCTGCCGGCGGAATCGCCGATGCGCGCGGTGTCGCGGCGGCGTTGCTCCTGGGTGCCAGCGCGGTCCAGATAGGGACCGGGTTTCTGCGATCGCCCGAAGCGAAGGTGAATCCCGCTTATGCGGATAGGCTTGCGCAGACTGAGGCTGACGAGACGATCGTCACGCGGGCATTTAGCGGCCGGCCCGGGCGCAGCGTGGCGACAGCGTATGTCCGTGCCGCGTTGAATGCTGCTTCTCCGGCGCCCTACCCCGTTCAGCGCGGGCTCACCTCCGCGATGCGAAAATCCGCGCAGCAAACTGGAGATGCCGACCGGATGCAACTATGGGCCGGGCAGGCGGCCAAATTAGCGCGGGCTGAACCGGCAGGCATCATTGCCCGGCAGTTGTGGGACGACGCCCGCGGACTCCTATCGTAGCGGCCCCCTCTAGCGAACCCCGAAGGGGTCAGGCGGCACTCCTTCTAAGCACTGCGACTTGCCAAGAGCAGCCAAGCAAAATACAAAAGGAACACCAAAGCTCCCGCCTCAATGAGCAGTGCTCGAATGGTTACGATTCGATCCATGCGTTCGCGCTCCCGATCGCGCTCGGCGTTGGGATCCAGTCTGTAGGGTGTTATGTCGTTGTCGCTCATTTCAACCCGCCTCTTCAGCCCTAAGCGTGATGCTGGACTCCACATCGCCCGCGAATCATAGAATTGGGAATTAGAAGAGGTTTTCCAGCCACTTCCAGAAACCGCTGGAGGCATTTTGCGATGCGGACACGGGGAGATTCTGAGGCGCGGTTGGCGCCATGCTTGAGGCATGGGCCCTGGTTGGAGACACGAACAGCACCGTGACCACGGGCAACGCCATCGCCCCTACTCCCATTTTCTGCAACAAATCCCGCCGCGTCACGCCAGCGGCCGCGGGCGGCGGAATCGCAGCCGAGGCCAGCAAGCCATCCTTCGACAGCACATCCAGAGCGAACCAGACCACCTGTTCGTTCACCGGCTTGCCAAAATGCCGTTCCAGCCGCTTTACCATCTCGGCTACCGGCGTCTTGCCGTCAGCCTGCTTCCAGACAAATGCAGCGGTTTGATTGAGGCAGAATGCCTTCCTGCGCTCCGGATCGTAAATCATCAATTCGCTGGGCAGCTCCTCGATGAGGAGCTTTTCTGATTGCAGGCGTAGGGGACAATCTTCCTTCTTATCGACCATGACCGTGGGCTCCAGGGTAGGGGGCGAACTCCGAGTGCTTGGATTTCCTGCTGTCCTTGAAAACGGGAAATTCAAAACCGCACACATTATGCATTCGATCGTGCTTTCCCTCAAGCAAACATCGGTGGAAATCCGGGAAATAATTGCCCGGGGGAATTGTCACACCGGCTGTGTCTTTGCTAGTAACTGCCGCTGAATGCTAGAGATGGGATGAGGGCACCAACTCGATAATGGTTAAGTCGCCCGCCTGGGCCAAATGGTTGCCTCCGAGCGCAAAAAAGGCGCATCCGCGGGATAAACGTCACCGGCATAGTTTGTTCGGCGTCATCGGAGGTTTTGTGGAAATTGCCGCCGGTCAGGGAGTCGGCGAGAGGAACCAGAACAGTGCGGATGGAGAGCGGGCAATGAGGTCGTCATCGCCCTATTTCGTTGAAAACATTCTTAGAGTGGGGGAACTCCCGGCTGGGACTGAATGTGTCTGCTCTCAGTAGACGAAACGCCCGCGGAGCTCAAGCGCCAGAAAACCTATCGTGATAGATCTCATTCGTGGCCTGAGCCATCTTTGTCCAGGGTCTCGCCGATGCTCTGTAGCAGTGCGTTCACTTGCCCATCGACACTGTCCGAATCCCGGACGACCAGCACATAGTGATCCATATAGACGAGGATTCCATTCAGCGGTACAGCCAGCGCCACGGCAATGACTGAAGAGTCGCTCCGTCCCTCATCATTGGCAATCTTCAAGGTAGTGATAAAGAGGCCCAGATGGGCATCGGCCATTTTATCGACGATGCATCCCTGATGTTCCCTCACCGCTGATTTGAGACCGTACAGGAACAAGTTCCCGGTGCTGTCCATGGTGCTGTGAGCGGTGCCGTCCACGGCCTCGATGTACAAAGGCAGTTTGCAGCTCGCGTTCGCTTGGGCAGATGCCATGCCCACCGTTACAAATGCAAAGAGCAAAGCAATCGCTTTCACAGTATCTCCCAGGAAGCAATACAGATAATCGTGTTAACCCATCCTAGGGCAGAGACTCGTTCCGCACCTTTCCCCGAAAGAGGCAGGGTCTGTCACCCCTAATCGGCATCTTGACAGTTTCCACTGTTCGCTCTACTGGCAGCCCGTTGGCAAGGCGCGAGCCGGCGAGCCGGTGAGAGCGGTTTTCATCCCGAAGCCCCAAGGGAAGTAGCAAGGGGTGAATCGCAGGTGAGCGCCCGAAACTGGCTCACCTGCGAGAGGGCGAGAGCGGTTTCACCGCGAAGCCCTGCAATATTGGAAGCCCTGGGAAGGGGCGAGCAAAGCAAGAGGGCAAAGCGCGACAGACTGCGGGAAAACGCGCCGAAGCAACAAGCGAGGCGCTAGAGAATGTCTGGATCGGCAATGAGTCACGCTAGGTCTTGCGCATTCAACAGGCCGTCGATCTGTTTTCCCGTCGTCTGTTTAGCGCGGGCCCTGCAATATTAGGAAAAGGGTGAATTGCGGAAGGGGTGAATTGCAGGTGAGCGCCCGAAACTGGGCTCACCTGCGAGAGGGCGAGAGCGGTTTCACCGCGAAGCCCTGCAATATTAGGTGAAAGGGTGAATTGCGGAAGGGTGAATTGCAGGTGAGCCCTGGGAAGGCACGAGCAGAGCGAGAGGGCGAAGCGGTTTAGCGCGGGCCCTGCAATATTGGGAGCGCTGGCAAGGCGCGAGCAGAGCGAGAGGGCGAGAGCGGCAGTACCGCGAAGCCCTGCAATATTAGGCCCTGTCCTGATTCGGGGCAGGGGTCTTGGCATTGGCCATTCGCCCCTCCTCTCGAACAGGTGATTTGTGTGGTTCAGGCTCTGCGAATACTGCCGTTACTTCTGGTCTTTAGAAGCCTGGAACGCCTGTCGGAGCTCGGCGAAGGAGTAGCTTCCCCATGGACCCATGGTGTAGGTCTTTTGCAAATACACCTTAGCGTTCTTACGGTCTTTTGAATTTAGTTTGAAGCCGCTGTTCCGCAACCAACGCAGATAGCCAATACTGCGAATCTGCGTGTCGAGGCATGAATTCCAGTCCTTGTCGCTCGTGATCCCGTAGGGAGTCTCGGTGAAGGCCCGGTCTTTCATGGTCTTGCAAATCTTGCCGGCAGTTGTGTTGAGCGGTTTGTTGCTCCAGACATATCCCTTGGAAATGAAATCGTACTGATAGGACGAGTCCTCAGGCAAGTTGCGAGTGGTAGTGGGGAGGGTTAAAGAGTTGCTGGCAGCGGCGCTCTGGGTCTGACCACTTGACGATAACGCAAAAACGAGGGAAAGCCCGGTGATTATCCCGGGAACAAGTATCCATTTCATTTACTTGTCCTCCTTCTTCAATTTGGATTCCGATTCAGCCATAGAGATGCCCCCACCCGTACGGATCAGCGCGTCACTGGGGGAATCTTCCCGGAGAGCCTGCCGTGGGTCTATGGCATGGTTGATTTCATCCACCAGGAAAGCGCCTGCCACTGTCCCGGCCTGCCCCAGAAAAATGGAACAGGGGGATCGAGCACTCCCAGTGATAATAGAGCATCTTTGCTATCGGCGGAATGAAAAACCGCGCGTATCTCGTTCTCCCAGATGACATGGCAGATACTGGGGCAGATACGGCCAATCTGTGTTTGCCCTAGTCAACAATTTGGCGGTTACCGTTGCTCTTGCCTATTTTCTTTCATAGACTGGCGCCCGCGATCTTTGGCAGGCTGCTCTCGAGCGGAGGATTCGAGCCGGCGATTGTTTTGTTGCCGAGGACGATCGCTGATGAAAAGAGTTTTGTTGGCCCGACGGACGACGCGTGCCTGTCTGATCGGTCTGAACGAGGCCGCGCAAATCATAACTCGTTGAAAATGAAGACGACCCAACGCTTGGATACGCCTCGCAATGGTTCAGCTGCCAGTCCCGTCCGGACAAAGAGCCTGTGATGGAGGCGTATTGACGCGCTTCAAATGTTCTCGCATCGCGCGGGCAAACCCGGAGCTCATAGAGAGGGGGAACGCAATCAGAATCGGGCTTGCTGCGGCTGTCCGCCGCGGTCCCCCCCGCAATCCAAGGACCGGCGAAGTGCTCTTCGGAATGCTCACCCCACGTTACGAAAATGCGGCTTCACCGCTCTACTCTGGGTGACCAGCATGCCGCCTTTTTGCATAGAGGACCCTGTTCGTTTGGATTACTGTTGGATTGTTGGATAGACAACATCACGGGATCCGGAGCTATCCAAGAGCTGGAAGCGTTTCCTTACGTAAACATCGTTTAGCCTGTATTGTTTTAACCAACCGGAGAATTGCCAGGCAACTTCAGCGCGAATGGGTCTTTTCTATCCTAAATTGGGCCATGAATTGGGCCATGAATGGGGCCACAAGGTGAGATCAAGCGGCTGCCGCGAGGCGGCTTTGCCCAGTGAGAAGGTGCATGGAAAGAACCACGGAGCGAGGACAAAGCAAAGGCTTTCCCATCGCCTCGATCCAGCCTCTCGAGAAGGCCCAGTACTGGCGCTCACAGGTTGCGACATGGCCTCCATTGATCGATCTGCCCCTCGATCGCCCGCGCGGCTCCGTCTGGTCGGCGAGGATTGCCCTAAACCACTACTCCATTGCGCCCAACACCTGGGTTGAGGTACGCCGCACAGCCCTCCGCCTGGAACTGTCCGTGCCGGCGGTCCTGCTTTCCTGTTACGCTCTTCTGCTCAATCGCCTTACGCGACAGAACTCCCTTGTGATCGGGTACGTTCCCCGGCAAGGCGGCGGCGCTGCGATGCTCCCCATTGTGAGCGACACCGGCGTCTCGCTCACATTGAGCCAACTGCTCTCGGGAACGCAGCAAGCGCTCTCCGAGGCGGAAACGCAGGCCATCTCCTACGACCAAATTCGCGCGCTCGCCGCTCGCACCCCCGACCCATCGCGCGCCGACCTGGTTGAAGTGGGGTTCAGCTTTGCAGAAATTGAGCCCACCGCCCCCGCAGTCAAGGGCATACGATCCGCTCCCCAGCCCAAGGCCGATCTCGCCTTCGACTTTCGACAGACGGCCGGCGATCTCTCGCTCACGATCCGTTACAACGAGGCCATCCTCGATAGCTCCACGGTCGACCGATGGGCGCGGCACTTCGAGACAATCGCATCCCACCTCGGTCTTCCAGGTGAAACCCTCATCGGGCGCATTCCACTCATGGACGATACCGAGTGTCAGAGAATCCTCATAGGATGGAACCAAACTGCGACCGAATATCCCTACGATAAGACGGTCGCCCAGCTCTTTGAGGAGACGGCGGCAGCATCGCCCGACGCCATCGCCCTCACCTTCGGAGATACGCGGCTTACCTATGGCGAGCTGGACGCCAGAGCGAATCAGCTTGCCCACGGGCTTGCTGAGCGCGGCATCTGGCGCGGAGCCCGCGTGGCAACTTCACTCGAACGCTCCATTGAGTCCATCATCGCTATTTTGGGAGTTTTGAAGGCTGGCGCTTCATACATCCCAATCGATGCAAGCTACCCGGACAGCCGCATCGAGTACATGCTCAGTGACGCCCGGGTGGAGCTTGTCCTCACCTCCAGCGCATACCTCTCGCGTTTTATCCCCTTCGGTCTCCCGCTGATGCCGCTCGATACGGAGTGGCCAACGGTGGCCCTCATGCCCGAAACGCCCCCCGTCATCGACGGCAGCGCGGAAGATCTTGCATACGTGATCTATACCTCGGGCTCTACCGGAACACCAAAGGGCGTGCTCGTGCCGCACCGGGGAATCGTACGTCTCGTCCGCAACACAAATTATGCCAGCTTTGACCGCGGCGAGGTCTTCCTCCAGCTCGCTCCGCTCGCATTCGATGCATCCGTCTTTGAGATCTTTGGCGCTCTCCTCAACGGCTTGCAGCTGGTGATCGCGCCAACTGAAAGCAACGACCCCGAGGTGCTGACACAGGTCGTTCGCGAATACGGCATCACTACCCTGTGGCTCACCGCAGCCTTTTTCCACCTCATGGTGGCGGAACATCTCGAAGCCTTGCGTCCATTGCGCCAGGTGCTCGCCGGTGGAGATACGCTCTCCCTTGCACACGTCCGCCGCGTACTCGAACACCTGCCTCATCTTCGCCTCATCAACGGCTACGGACCTACGGAAAATACCACTTTCTCCGCCTGCCATCTCATCACCCGGGAGACGCTTCTTCCCACCGGCGTCCCGCTCGGCAGGCCAATCTCCAATTCACGCGTCTATATCCTCGATGCATTTTCCCAGCCGCTTCCCGCCGGCATACCCGGCGAGCTCTGCGTGGCTGGGGATGGACTCGCCTTCGGTTATCTCAACCAACCCGAACTCACGCGAGAACGATTTCTCGCCGTCGAGCTTCCAGGCGTCGGCTTAGAACGTCTCTGTCGAACGGGCGACTTGGCCCGCTATCGCCCGGATGGGCTCATCGAATTTCTTGGGCGCATCGACGATCAGGTCAAAATCCGAGGCTACCGCGTCGAACCCGGTGAGATTGAAACTGCGCTTCAGCGCCTTCCGCTAGTCTCTTCCGCCGCTGTCACTGTCTACGAAGACCCCGCGGTTCCCGGTGACAAGCGCCTCGCCGCCTACGTCGTTCCTGCGTCGGGAGCGCTCGCCAACAAGGCGCAACTCATCGCGGACATCCGCACCCAGCTCCGCGCCAGGTTGCCGTCCTACATGCAGCCCGCCGCCATCGTGCCGCTCGCTGAACTTCCACGGACGATGAACGGCAAGGTGGACCGTCGCAACCTGCCCCTCCCGCAGTGCGAGAGCTCGGCGAAGTACGTTGCGCCCCGCGACGACATCGAGCGCCAGCTCGCCGCTATCTGGGAAGAGGTGCTCGACCGAAAAAGCATCGGGATAGAAGACAACTTCTTCAATACCGATGGGTACTCGCTCACCATCGTGCGTCTCTTTACGCGCATCAATAAAGCTTTCAAGACCTCTCTCCCCATCACTACCATCTTCAACGCGCCCACCATCGCGCAGCTGGCGGACGTGCTTCGCGGGCGCGCCATACATTCCGCGCTGGTGCCGGTGCAGACGCGGGGAACAAAGCCGCCGCTCTTCTTCCTTCATTCTTATCTGCTCTATGGCAAGCTGCCCGAAGCCATCGGTCGGGACCAGCCCGTCTATGGTCTACGCGAACTCGAGGATGACGGAGATATCAGCATCCGCGAGCGCGCCGCACGATATATCTCCGAGATGAGGAAGCTTCAGCCCCATGGCCCCTACTACCTGGCCGGGTGGAGCGCCGCGGGCCCCATCGCCGTCGAAGCCTCGGGCCAGCTCTCCAAGGCGGGAGAAAAGGTTGCTCTCACGCTCCTCTTCGATTCGATCCGTCCCGGCTATGAAGAGGAGATGGCCACCGCAAACAAGCGAGCGCGCACTTCACTCCGTATGCATCCGGCCATCGAGAAACTTCGCTTCCATGCGGACCGCTTAGGCAAGCTGTCATTCAAGGAAAAGCTCGCCTATCTCAAAGACAAGCTCGTCCATCGCCTCGAGATTGCTCGCTCCAATTTCTTCACTCGTCGTTGGGAGATTCTCCAGCGCCTGTCCAAGCGCTTCGGGTTCAAGCTACCCGACTTCTTGCACAACGTCAGCTATAGAACCTTCGCGGCGCTCAACTCCCATCGAGGCGATAGCATCCCCAATCGCATTACACTCATACGCGCCGCCGAGTCCGACAACATTCCCAATTCAACCGATGATTGGGGTTGGAGCCAGCTGACCACCGCGGGCGTCGATGTCTTCTTCGCCCCCGGCACACACGAAACCATGTTTCGCGAGCCGTATCTCTCAATCACGGCAACCATGGTGCGCGAATCGATCGAGCGCGGTCGAGCCGCCCTCGAGACATAAACATATGGCGCGAAAACCCGGTGGGTTGGTCCCAGGCCGGCCCGAGAACCAGCCCGAGCGGATTATTGGACGTCGGTTACTTTGCCGGCATTGAAGGTGACCTTCATGTCTTTGTACACATAGATCTTCTTGGCGCCGAGATCGATGATGCGCAAGGGTGCTCCCACTCCGGCGGTCACCTCAGCCATCGTCTGTCCCAGAGCAATGGTGGGAGGAGCTGCCGGCGGTGGCGCGATGGGAGCTGCAGCAGCATCCGCTGGGACCGGTGCGGGAGCCGCGCTGGCAACCTCCTGCTCGGCTTGGTCGGCAGCCTGGGTCTGCTGGGCGATCTCGGCTGCTGCATTGGTATCGGGAGGCGGAGCTGCCGCGGCGACCGCAGCCTGGACCGGGGCCGCCTGAGCGGAAGGCGGCGCTGGAGGCAGTCCACCTTGGCCTTGCTTGGATTGTAGATCTCCCATGCCCTGATCGATGGTTTCGCGCATGTGGTTCTGCATGTCCTGCAGGTCGTTGAAGGCTACAGTGACGTTGTCGGATTTCACGCACTCATTCCCGCCCTTGCTGGCGAGCACGATAGCGGTCGCTCCCGGTGCGTCGGCTGGCGGAGCGGACGTGACCTCTAGAATGTCACCCTGACTGATGGCGCACTCCTGCCCCGCAGCGTCGATCAGATCGAGATCGGAGCCGGCGACGAAAACGTGGGCCTGATTGTCGCTCAACATCCGGGCGATGCCGCTCGATGCGGGGTCGATTTCCTGGCCCTGGGCGTTGGCCTGAGCCTCGGAGTTTTCGAGCGCCACTTGACGTTGCACTTCTACGGAGACCAGACTCTTAACGTCTGGCGACAGAACTGGCGGTCCGTTGGCAGCAATCGCAGCCTGCTGGGCATTGGCTGCCTGGGCAGCGTAGGCGGCCTGAAGGCTGGTGGCGATGAGATAGTCGGTCAGCCAGAAGGCGGCGCTGGGGTAAACGGGATAGGGAGCGAAGTAGCCACCATAGTAGCCGTACCACGGACTACCGCCCCAGCCCCACGAGTAGGCTATGGGAGCGGCCCAGGGGTTATAGGCCCAGCCGTAAAAGCCTGGCGCGTAATAGCGGCCAGGCGCATACACGTCCAGATAGGCGCCACGGTAGCCATAGCGATTGTAGTAGCGGTCGTAGTAGCGGCCGTTCTCGTAGTAAGTGCGATGACCAAACTCGTGGCCGTGGTACATGTATGGATGCTGTACGTAGCTTCGACCGCCGCGCTCCGCAAAGACGCGGGAGTGGTCTGCCCGTTCGACCGAGATGCGACGGTTGCCATTGAGTCCGTGATGGATATCCATGCCGCGCCGGGCGTCGTGGACATCGGCGCGGCTACCGTTGGCACGAGTGCGAACCACGCTGCCGTTGGCTGTGCGGACCTCATGGCTGCCTACCGGAGCACGGCCTGCGGGGCTACCCACTGTGTGTGCGGCGGTCGTCGTGGTGCGCGAGGTGGTGGTCATGGTAGTTCTGGCCCCGGTGGTCGCAACATGGCTCGCCGTCACCGCGCCCGGCTTGGCTGCGGCAGCAGCGGGTTTGGCTGCTGGTTTTGCAGGGACAGTCTTCTTGGTGGTTGAAGTCTGGGCGTTTGCAGCGCAGGCCACGCCGATCAGGAGAATGAGCAAGACAATCAGATGCCGAACGGATTGAGACGCACGAAAGCTTGAGAGGGACACGACGGGCTCCTTAAACTGCCTCTGCTGGTGGTAGCTAGCCCAGAATCAGGGAACGTGGGAACTACTGAACGTCCGTGACCTTGTTGTTGACAAACGTGACCTTCATATCCGGGTAGTAGTCGATCTCTTTGGTCCCCAGCTTCACCACCTTGGTGGGCTGGCCAAAGTTGGCTATGACCTGGTCTTTGGTCTGATTAAGCGCAATCGTCTTGGGCGCCGGTGGAGGGGCATCGGCTGGAGGAGGAGGCGGTGCGATTGGGGCCATCGGTGCGGATGGGGGTGCCGCAGCCGGCGCTGCAGGAGCGGGGCTTGATGCGGGCTGCGTTCCCGAAGCCGCAGCGTCATCTGCTGGTTGAGCGCTGAGGACTTCGGCGACGTTACTCGCAACTTGATCCGTGGCTGGATATGCGCCTTTCGGGAAGGGGAATTTTAGGGTGGAATAGTAACGTACATCCGAGATGGGGTCGCTAATAAGATCGAAAACCACTCCATCGTCATGAACAGAGACGTTGGTTACCCAGAATTTCTCGCCGGCAACGAAGGTACGGGTCTGGACCGTCGCGCTGGTGTTTGCATGGGCCATCAGGCCGCCAAATCCCGGCAACTTAGCCACCTTCCACATCCCTTGAGAGAATTTTCCATCCTTGTAGGTGTTTTGCGGAGGGCTGGCGTTGCTGGTATTGCACATGAGTAAGCCATCTTTTTTGAGGACAAGAACAGTCCCGGCCGTGACGATATCGCTTCTGTCGGCGGTTGCCTTTGTCAAGGTATATTGCGACACGAGGGCTTGCTGGATACTGGCGGGTGTGCCAGCCGTCTGAGCGTGCAGCATACAAGAAGACAGAAGAAGAAGAGTGGCAAGGCGGGAAGGAGCAATTGCGTCGAACGAGAGCATAAGTTCCTCTGACTGGGAACGACTGGAGATTCCCGGGCCCATCGGAACAATAAAAGTTTGCGGTAAAGTTTGCCCAGCATAGCACTGGCGGAAGCCTCTGGCAAGTTAAGAAGCTGATCAACGCGGGCAAAAACAAACGGCAATACGGCCGGGATGCGGGTGCTGACCATGGTCAGCACGCCGCCCAAACCGGAAGGAACAAGCAAAATCGTACTGAAGATTTACTGCGAGATCGTGATGCGGGCGGCCGAGTCCGTGCCGTCGGGGGTCTTGGTGACGTTTACGCTGACCTTGGCGCCGGGCTTCAGCATGGAGGCATCTCCGGGAAGCAGGGCAACCACCTTCACGTTGGCGGGCACTTCAAACTCGGTCTCGCCGACGCAACCCTTGCCCGCGCCTCCAGGCGCATCTGCCGCGCGCCCTGTGCAGCTCGCGGAACCAGGTGCGCCCGCGCCATGAAAGGTGAGCTTGATGACAGGATCTCCGCCGCCGCCGACTTGTTTGACGGTCGCGTTGGTCATGACTTGGGTGACCGTCGCGTTCGTCATGGTCTGACCGGGTTGTGACATCGGAAACTGTCCTTCTCCGGCGGGAGCCGGGAAGATCCGGATTTCGTTCGCGCGCAGCTTGCCATCAGGCCCGACCGTGCCGCCCGAGGCGATGAAGTCCCCTGGCTTGATGTCGGCAACCGTTTTGGGCACGCTGACGGTGATCCTTGTGGTCGGCGTCACCACCGAGCTCATCGCCATGCCGTCATTGGCATCCACCACCAGAGCCGTTCCATCGAAAGATTTCACCACGCCCACCACCGGAGGAGTGGCCGGGCCACGCGGGGCCTGAGCAAAAGCCGCCGTGGTCATCAGCGAACCCGTAACCGCCATCGCAAGCAAAAAGCGCATCGCATCCTCACTTAGGTTTGAAAATCGTTGGTCCCGGTTTATGCCGGCACGCTATGCCGGTTTTTCGGCAATGATCGCCGCCACATCAACCACATCAAATGAGCGCTAGCCCACAGTCTAGCGCCAAAAGACCATCGCACGAACGCGCCATGACAGCATTGGGCCAGATCGTTTTCACCGTTTGGAAGTCTTGTTACAAATAGTTACAAGAAACTTATCTCAGAAGCGTCGAGGCCTGTCATACTGTTTCCCTCAGAGCAACCGGCCCAAGTATTTTCCCCTCAGCGCTTTGACGCACAGTGCCCTGACGCACTTTGATACACGTTGACGCGCCGGGCCGGAGCCCTCAGCGTCGCTTGTAAGTTTGTTACAGATCTTTAGCTTCCGATTCTTGACGGGAGCTAATCGCAGTATTCTCGAGACTATCGAGATCTCCATACGAAAACTAGTTGATCGCATTCGAGCGTGAAGGAGATCTTCAGGCGGCTTCGGGGCAATGAATAGCCTATGGAATCGGTGCTGATCATTGACGACGATGTGGAGCTATGCGGCATGCTGCGCCAGTACCTTGAGCGGAATGGAATGCATCTGGAAGTCAGGAACAATGGCCGCGATGGGCTCGAATCGGCTTTGACCGATCAGTACGACATCGTTCTGCTGGATTTGACGCTGCCGTGCATGGAGGGGCTGGAAGTGCTGCGATCTCTGCGCCGCCGGGGATCCGACCTGAGAGTATTGCTGCTTACTGCGCTCGACACGGATGCGGATCGCATAGCGGGTTTCAAGTATGGCGCCGATGACTACCTGTCCAAGCCCTTCAACCTTCGCGAATTGCTGGCGCGCATCCGGGCGATTCTGCGCAGGGGCCCGCGGCGTTTGACCCCAACTCCGCCCGAGGGCGTCAAAGATCGGCTGGCGGTCGGCGACTTCATCATGGACTTCGTATCGCACACAGTGCGGTATAAGAACCGAAAGTTGGAACTGACCGACATTGAGTCTTCGCTGCTCGAGGAGTTGCTGCAGTCCGCTGGAACGGTCCTCAGCCGCGAAGAACTGGCGATCCGCGTTCTCCGGCGTCCCTTCCATCCCCTGGACCGCAGTCTGGATATGCACGTATCCCGTTTGCGTCGAAAATTGGAGATGCTCGAGGATTCGGGAAGCCGTATCAAGACCATTCGCAGCGCAGGCTATTTGTTGACCCTAAACGACGCCTAACCCCCTGTCCTCTCCCGCTGAATTGTCCAAGACATTGTTTGCCGTTAGGCTATCAATCTGTTCTTCAATATGCTTCTGGCGATGAATACGACTGGCTATGACGCAGAAGGGCGATTTGTCGGGGAATAAGGCTATCAGCGAGCTGCGGTCGGCGGCCCGCGAAATCGCGGCCGGGAACCTGAATGCGCGCGTAGGATCGGAAGGATCGGAAGGATCGGGAGAAACAAACAAGGATAGCGTTCCGCGCGGTGCGATCGCGGGGTTAGTACACGATTTCAACGAAATGGCCGATCGGCTCCAAGCCCTGGTCGATGCGCAGAAGATGCTCCTGCGCGACGTCGCCCATGAGCTGCGGGCTCCGCTTGCCCGGCTTGACGTGGGCCTCGAGCTGGCTCGTGGGGAAGCGACGGAGCCGATGAATCCGCACCTGGACCGTATAGCCTGGGAAAGCGCCAGCATCAACAAGCTGATTGGGCAGCTTCTCTCGCTTTCTTACATGCAGAGCGTCCAGGAAATCTTGCAGCCGATAAGCTTTTCGTTGACCGGGCTGGTCAGCGGATTGCTACCCGACCTCCGCTATGAGGCCGAGGCACGGAGCCGGCGAATTGAAACGACGCTGGCCAGCGAATGCTATATGCGCGGCGATGCGGGGCTTTTGCGGCAAGCAGTGGAGAACGTGGTGCGCAATGCCATCCGCTACACACCGAGAGGAGGGGTGATCTTCGTCACGCTCAGCCGAGAGATGCGGGGGCAGGAAAGATTTGCGTTGCTCGAAGTGAGCGACGGGGGGCCTGGCGTGCCTGAGATTGAGCTCGGCGCGATCCTACGGCCGTTCTATCGTGTCGATGAGCCTGGGCAGGAGTCCACTGGCGGGTTTGGCGTTGGCCTGGCGATAGCCGATCGCGCCGTGCGCTTGCACGCGGGACGGATCGTCGCTCGCAATCGTTCCGTAGGCGGACTCGTCATCGAGATCACCCTGCCACTTGTGGCTGCGGCGGACACAGAGGATATCCGTTGAGTTGTGGAGGGGGATCTGGATTCGAGTCATAAATGGAGATGCAGGGTTCACCTTGTGGCAGCCCATTGAATGCCGCCGCCCGCAGAGAATGCGACCCCTGCGGCGTTTCCTCCTAGTGTAGTGCGTCATGCAGACTGCCGATTATTGCGGGCGGCATGGGCACGCTTAACTTTGGCCAGAGTATCGGCGGCTTTGGCAGTCCAGATGAACAGCTTAGGATTTTCGTTGTGTCGGTCGATGTAGTCGTCGATGGCGGCGATAAGTTCCTCGACACTGCGGAAGACGCCGCGGCGCAATCGGTTCTCGGTTAGATCGCGGAAGAATCGCTCCACTATGTTCAGCCACGAGCAACCGGTTGGCGTGAAGTGCATGTGGAAGCGGGGATGGCGGCTGAGCCATCGCTGTACCCGGGGGTGCTTCTGGGTGGCGTAGTTGTCCCCCATCGGCAATCACGCGTCGAATTTCGACAAAATAACTCCGAACAGATCTTTAATGCGGATTCACGCCATTGATCAAACGAAATATCAAGGGCATAAACGGTCTGAAACATAGACAAGCGTATTTTTGGCGAAGACGGAGCTTAACCCCCTCTTGCAACCCGCCACGATGGGTGCCAGAGCCGCAGCAGCTGGCGTAGCGCCCCCTGGCGATTCAGATTCCGGCGTTCGCGGTGGATCCTGATTCCACCGCCGGCTCCGTCTTTACCAACGTTGTTGAATGCTAGTGGCCAGATGTGCTCCCCGCCGGCCAGGAAACCGGCGCGGCTTGGGATGGGAGCGCCGCCGTGCAGGGGCTTGGACGCTCGGGTTCTTTCATCCCAGCCGGCAATGTAAACTCCGCAACTGGCGTCTTGGGCCCACTACCGAGAAGCCGGGCCATGTCGGCGCTGGGGGCTCTCGGTACCGGAGGCGGAGGCATGGTGGCAGCCGAGCAGCGCGGTACCATCTGGTCGGCGTTAGCGAGAGCGTAGAGTGTCAGTGCCTCTTCCACCGCGGCCTCGCGCATGTCCGGCTCGTAGATGCGCTCGTAGGTGTCGAAGTTGGTGTGGTGGGTGTAGGTGTTGTAGTCGAACGGATCCTGGCTGTAGCCCACACCCGGCAGCCCAGCGTTGTTGAACGAGGTGCTGTCGGTGCCGCCCGTCTGGCGGCCGAGGGTGGGGTTGACCTGATAGAAGCCCCAGTCCTTGAAGTTGCCCATCGCGGTCTGCACCATGGCTGCGGCCTCGGGCGGCCCGAAGACGCTGGCGGCGCGCGGCTTGCCGGTACCGTCGTCGAGGTTCAGGTAGGCGTCGAGCTTGTACCACTCCGGCTTGGGGTTTTCGGCGCTGCCAAAGTGCTGCGCCACATAGGCTATCGAACCATACAGGCCTTCCTCCTCGCCGCTCCAGAGCGCGACGCGGATGGTGCGGCGGTGGGGCAGGTTGAGGGTATGAATCAGCCGCAAGGCCTCGATCGCCACCGATCCGCCGGCTCCGTTGTCGGTGGCGCCGGTGGCCGGGTTCCAGGAGTCGAAGTGACCGCCGGCCATCACCACTTCGTCGGCCTTGTCGGTGCCGGGCAGCTCGCCCACCACGTTGTAGACGGTGCGCCCACTGGGATAGAACTCGTTGTGGATGTTGATCCGCAAGATAACCGGGATGTGGTCGATTGTCGCCGTGCGGTAGATGCGCCCGTAGTCCTCGTTGCCCATGATCAGCATGGGCAAGTTGGGGTTGTTGGGGGTCTCGTCGTAACCTGCGGTGGATTGCTGCACGATGACGCCGTAGGGGCGGCCTGCATCGGTGATCTTGACCAGGGCGCCGTTTTCGACCAGGAACTTATTCACCTGCTGAGCAATCTCGGCTGCGCTCAGGCCCTCTGTGGGCTCGCCTGCGCCGCGACGGCGGCGAGCCGCCGGCGCGGGGCTGAGTCCAGGAATCGTCGGGGCGGCGTAATGGAGCCGGTACGAAGTTCTCTTCCACCTGAATGTGCGGTCCGTAGAAGATGATGGCGCCGCGAACCTTATCTTTGATGGTCGCCAGGTAGGCGTCGAGGTCGGCCTGCGTCACGGGCTTCTTCTCGACCGGCGTCGCGGCCGGCATGGGAGGCGGCGAGGTGCCGGGGTTCTGGATGGCCGCCAACTGCTCGGGTGTCATGGCTGGGCCTGCCGCCAAAGCCGCCGCCCCGCGCGCCGAAACCGGTGGGCACCGGCGGCTCGGGAGGCTCGACCACCACCACTGGGCCCTGCACCGGGCCATTCGTACCCGGCGTCCAGGAGACTGCCCGCACCGTCAGCGGCTGCTGAAATGGCGATATCGCGTTGGCTTCCAGATCGAAGTTCTGCCAGCCGGGATGGTTGAAGTTCCAGGCTTCGAGGTGGACGTTGGAAAAGCCCCACTTCACCATCTGACCCACCGCGAAGTCCTGGGCCGCGCGCAGGCCGGGCGAGCCGGTGAGGCGCGGACCATAAACATCGGCAATCTCGTGCAGCCACCACATCAGTTGCGAATCCTTGGTTTCCTGCGCTCGTAACTGGGCATCGACCGTTGCCAGGTCAGGCGCTTGAGCTATCGCTGGGAGAACCGCCAGGCAGCCGATAGCTACCGCATAAGCCAAACGATGGGCCATGTGTCACTCCTGAAGCTGAGATTTGCGCAAAGCGCAGTTATTGCGAGGAATCTGGTTTTTAGGGAAAGAAATTCCCGGCAAGTTTAATGGCGCGCCCTGAAGTGGTCAAGGCCTGATTCGAAATCCCGTCATTCGTCCGGATAACGAAGTACATGGCGGATCATTTCGATCCGCAGACCTTCAATCTCTTTCTCCGTGGGAGACCTTTTCCTTTCCGCCATCCTGGGCTGCCGTAAGCGATCTGGCGGCCGTGACGACCGCCAGGATTATGGCTGTGATTGCGTTCACGCGAGCGAATTCTCGTTGCGATGGCGGGGTGACGGGGCTAGAAAATCAGCTTCATCGCAAATTGAATGTTGAACGGCTCTCCGTAGCCAATACCTGGAGCACCCGAGCCGTTTTTAGTGTTTGTGATTTCGCCAAATGTGCCGCTACCGACATTCGAGACTGCTGGATTAGCAAAGTTATGCTGGTTGAGAATGTTGTAAGTCTCGACGCGGAACTCGCTGTTGACCTTCTCGGTGATCGGCGTGTGCTTGAAAGATTGAGAAGTCTGCCGCCCTCCAAAGCCGACGTGGACTTCATGCAGGGCATGATCATGCACCACGGCCAGGCCGTGGAAATGACCGAACTGCTGAAGACCCGCTCCAAGGATCCGGCAATGATTGAGCTGGGGCACAAGATCGACGTTTCCCAGTCCGACGAAATCCGTTGGATGAAGGCACCGTGCGCTTGCACGCGGGACGGATCGTCGCTCGCAATCGTTCCGTAGGAGGACTCGTCATCGAGATCACCCTGCCACTGGTGGCTGCGGCGGACACAGATGATATCCGTTGAGTTAAATTAGAGACACATAGGAGAGTCGATGACAAAGTGGGGAGCAAGGTTGATGGTGGCGGCATTGATGAGCGGCCTGAGCGTGGCGCAGGCGCAGGTCGTGGTCAAGAATATCCAAACGGACAGCTCTCCGATTGCGACCGGAGTCTGGGCAGGCGACACGTTCTATCTGAGCGGGCAGCTGGCCGATCCCATAACTCCCGCGGATCCCGCCAAGGGAACCGCGGCGGAGTACGGCGACACGGCGACGCAGGCCGCGAGCGTCTTCGCGAAAATCCAGAAGGCGTTGCAGGCGCAGGGCCTGGACATGAAGGATGTCGTGAAACTGACCGTGTTTCTTGGGCCTGACCCAAAGACCGGCAAGCTCGACTTCGCTGGGATGCAGTCCCAGTATGTAAAGTACTTTGGAACCAAGGACGAGCCCTACAAACCGGCCCGATCGGCGTTTCAGGCAGCCGCGCTCGCCGCCCCCTGGGCCCTGCTGGAAATCGAAGTCATCGCGGTCAAGCGCAAGTAACGTTCAAGGAAGCAATAAGAGCGGTTTGTCTCCCGCCCAGTAACTGACAACTAGGGGCTGACAACTGGTAACTGATCAGTCACCAGTTGTCAGTCACCAGTTATTCTGAGCGTCCCCCCCTTTGGCGCTAAAAATCCTCTGTATTGATCCCTATCTACCGCCCAGCAACTGACAACTGGGGACTAATAACACGTATCGTTACTCAGCTAGCAGAATGTCTGTTACAAGTCTTTACAAAAGTGTGCTTTTGCCCCGTGCTTTCCTATGCCATAGTCAGTTTGTCCCCTAAAAGTACCCTATTTTATACGTCTCATGGCAACCGTGAAAGACCTTGGAAGCCAAAACAGGATTGGATCTTCCTTGTCTTTGCCCGAAGGGCGGCGTGTGTTTAGTTGCCGCTGAATCCTTCCCCGTGCCGCCGCAGAATCCTGTCATCAGTTTACAAATCAGTTACGAGGCCACAATCAATGCGATTTAAGTCCACCTCAATCCTCGTTCTTGTCATTGCAGTTCTTGGTTTCTCTTACTTGCCGGCGTTTGCACAAGAGACAGGTCTGAGCGGCGTGGTCTCCGATACCCAGGGTGCGGTCATTCCAGGCGCAAAGGTAGTCGTACAGCAGACCGGCGGATCCACCTTCTCCGCGATCACCAACGCGCAAGGTGTCTATGTCGTGCCAAATCTGATCGCTGCCGAGTACACCATTACGGCCAGCGCACCGGGCTTCGCCAGCGTGGAGAAGAGGACCCTTCTGCTGGTCGGCCAACTCGCGCAGGTCGACCTTTCGCTTCCTGTGGCCAGCACGGCAGCCACGCTGGTGGTCGAGGCTGGCGCGCAGATCGCGATTGATACCACGGGGTCGATCGTTGCTGGGAATGTGACGCCCGATGAAGTACAGAACATTCCTGTCAACGGGCGCAGCTACGTTGCGCTTTCGTCACTGGTCGCCGGCATCAAAGGGAATGCTTTCGGAAATGCTCCGGTGTCCGGGCCTGGCGGTGCCTCAGAGGGAGATGAGGAAACCGGCAAGTTCCAGGTCACTCTGGACGGCCTGCAACTCTCGCAGGATTCGGTGGGATCGAGCTTTGGGCAGCCGAAAGTCTCGCAAGATGCCATCTCGCAGTTCCAAATCATCACCAACCGCTTCGACGCGACGGCCGGACGTTCGGCGGGCGTCTATGTCAACGTTCAGACGAAGACGGGCGCCAACCAGATGCACGGCAGCGCCTTCGGGTACTTCCGCAACTCCTTCTTCAACGCCGCCGACCCAATCACCGGGAAAGTTCTCCCGTTTTCGGACGAACAGTACGGCGGCACTCTCGGCGGACCGGTGAGGAAGGATAAGCTTTGGTACTTTGGCTCTTATGAAGGTGAGCATCAGCCGGGCACCGTCTCGTCGGAACCCTACATTACGACGACAGCCGGCAGCGTCTATTCGCACTCCTCCATCTACAAGGTCAACGAGTATCTGGGCCGCATGGATTATCAGATGAACGATAAAAACCATTTCTTCCTGCGCGGCGACGGTTTTACGCAGGACACAAGTTTCGTAGGAGCATCGGATCCCAGCCAGTCCTACTACTCGACCGTAACCACCGCGGGATACGTCTTCGATTGGAACCGCACCATTCACGACAACCTCATCAACGATTTCCACGCCGGATTTCACTACTTTCAGTTCGGAAACTTCCCGTTTTTCTCAGACAATTCCATTGTGCTTGACCTGCCGGAGGCAACGGTCGGAGAGCCATATAACGAGCCTGAGGTCTTCAGTCAGGATACCCAGCAATATCGCGACGACCTGTTCTGGCTCAAGGGCAAGCACAGCATCAAAATAGGCGGCGAGTATCTCTATACCTTGCACGGAGGCGCATTTCCGCAGTATCTGCGCGGCGGGTTGACGTCCTGCTCTTCCACGGTCCCGGCATCGCAGGCGCTCTACAACTCATTCTTCCCCAGCGGTACGCTTGACCCTTCCACCTGGAACTACGCCGCGATCAACAAATATTGCAACGAGGCCGAGTCCTACACGCAAGCCTATGGAAACTACAACATCCGAATTGCACGAAATATTATCGGGGTCTGGGCTCAGGACGATTGGAAGATCCTCCCTCGCCTGACATTCAATCTGGGTCTGCGTTACGATAACGACCTTGGCGCGTATAACACCTCTTACGTGCCCACCCCCGGTTTATTGACTCCTAACACCAATCCCAACTTTAACTTTGGGCCGCGTCTCGGGTTCGCCTACGATCCTTTGGGAGATGGCAAGACGTTGATTCGTGGCGGCGCCGGCATGTACTATGCCGATCAGGTGGCCAACGCCATCATTGATGAAGAACTGTACAGCAGTACGGCGCGGGCCCTGCAAGCCACGCTCAGCGGCACAAGCCTTGCGCTTCCCACTCCCTTCGCTGGACAGAGTCCGGACTCGGACCCGCAGAACTACGTCAGTTCGCCGCAGCCTGTGCAGCGGGGCGCCAAGACGCCGTATGCTTTGCAAGCATCCCTCGGCGTGGCGCGAGAGCTTCCTATGCAGACCACGGTGACGATGGACTTTTTCCACGTGCGCGTCTACGACGACTTTATTGCCTTGAGCGGAAACCTGCTGGAAAATCCCGCCAATCCTGAGCAGAACCTGAATCCCAGCTCGACCATGAATGCGACTGTTTACGGGGAGCGGGTTTGCGGGAACGGAGGTATTCTGCTCGACACGCTTAACGTCGGCACGCTCTCGACCGACGCACCCGGTGGAGGGGCGGCGAAGCAGGTCTGCAACCAGTTGTTCGGCGCGTCTGTGCGCAACTTTACCGTCTATCCAGGGGCCGGCGATATCTCCGACAACCTAGCGGTTTCCATCAGGCACGCCATGACAAACGGCTTTACCGGCGCCATTGCGTACACGTGGGGCCGCACCAAGGACTCCACCATCGGCGCGTTCGGTTATCCCAACAAGCCCTTCAAGCCCGGCATTCAGCAGGAGTGGGCCAATGGAACCGACGACCAGCGCCATACATTGACTGTAACGGGGCAGTATAGGTGGAGGTATGGATTGCAACTCTCCAGCCTGTACCACTTCGGATCGGGTTTGGCTTTCGCCCCCACCAGCGGCTCGACCATCAACGGCTACGCTTCGAGCACACGCACCTTCACCAGCCAGCCGATCGCGCCCGGCCAGACTTGCCCGGTTTCAAGTTGCACCACGATCTATGCTCCGCTTTCCAAGGTCTACTACGACCAGGCATACGGGTATTGGATCCTCCAGCGCGACAGCTTCCGCGGCACACCATACAACCGCGTGGACGCGCGCCTGCAGAAAACAATCACGATTAAGGAACGCTACAACGCGATTTTAGGATTCGAAGCCTTTAACCTTTTCAACCATAGCAACTACGGCAACTTCGCCCTCTCCGCGACCACGGGAACTGGCGCGAACGCCTACGGTCACCAGACCTCCGTCAGCACTGAAGGTGCATCGCTCGAATACTTCGGCCGCAACTTGCAGTTCTTCGGGCGGTTCAGTTTCTAAACCTGAAGCAAAACAGCTTCATCGTGATGTGTTACTCTGTGACGCCCTCTCGGTTTCCAGAGTATGCGTCTTCTATCGCACCGTTGGTCCTTCCCACCGGCGCAGGTAAGGGTAAGGTCAACTCGCGGAGCCACGCCGCCGAAAAGATTGGGGAAAATATCGATGCCGCTTCTTGGGCTCAGAAACGCCGCCAAATCATCTGTCTTTCTAATTGCCAGCCTTCTCCCTCTCCACGCGGCCGTTCCACCCCGCAAGACGATCACCGTAACTCAGGCGACCAACATGCAGGTCACGGTCTCGCCCGATCGCAAGACGATCCTCGCCGACATTCAAGGCATCATCTATTCGCTGCCTTTTGCGGGTGGAGCAGCCAGACCTTTGACCATGCCCATACAGGAGGCTTCGCATCCTGATTGGTCGGCGAAGGGCGGCTTGGTCGCGCTGCAGTGTTATGCCGGTGGTACCTTCCACATCTGGACGATGCACCCCGACGGCACCGGCCTGAAGCAGATCACCTTCGGACACGGAGACGACCGCGAACCGCGTATCTCACC
Source organism: uncultured Acidobacteriaceae bacterium (assembly GCA_963746665.1). Lineage (GTDB taxonomy): Bacteria > Acidobacteriota > Terriglobia > Terriglobales > Acidobacteriaceae > PALSA-350. The sequence continues at coordinate 105,909 of CAVVBW010000011.1, forward strand.
GGATGGGACGGCGATCGCTTTCACCTCCGACCGCTCTTTTGCAGGCTCCTACGACATCTGGACGGTTGACCTCGGGACCGGCAAGTTGAAGCAAATTACCTCAGCGCCGGCCGACGAGTACGGGCCGAATTGGTCGCCTGATGGCAGCGGACTTGCCTTCATTAGTGGCACCGGCATTGTAGGGAAATCCATCGAGTACATCGAACTTTCGTCGGGCCATCAAAGCACGCTCGCCTCCATTGATCCGGCGGCGGGACGGCTGGAGGCTCCGAGCTTTTCCCCGGACGGCAAAAAACTCGCCTATATCCGGTTTGGGGGCGCCGGCCAGTCTTTGGATAACGCCCACCTTGTGGTTCTCGGTGTCAATGGAGGCAAAGCCAGCTACACCGGCAAAGCCATCGACACCTTCCCATTTCCGGCCACATGGCTTTCGAACGGCCAACTGGTCTATACCGCTGACGGAAAAATCCTGCGCACGGATCTCGCAGCCGGCAGCGAAACGGCAATCTCGTTCACTGCGGCGATACCTTCCTTCCGGCCGCAGTATACGCACAAGCGCTATGAATTCGACTCGACAGCACCGCGCGCCGTGAAGGGAATCTTCGCACCTGCGCTCTCGCCCGATGGGAAACAGGTGGCGTTCGTCGCGCTCAATCAGTTGTATGTCATGCGTCTCGGCGGTAAGCCGGTCGCTGTGACGCACGACGCCTTCTTTAAACAGGGGCCGGCCTGGTCCCCGGACGGCAAGACGCTCGCTTATGTCTCCGATCGCGACGGCATCGAGAATATCTATCTGCACTCCATGTCTTCTCCCGATTCGTCGACAGACCGCCGCCCCGCTCCCAGCATGTCGGCGCAGATTATGCCCGCCTGGTCGCCGGACGGCAAGCTGATCGCCTTCCAAGACCAGACCATGTCGACGATGATCGCGAACTTGGCGACCGGCAAAATCACGCGGCTTACAGAAAGCACCTTCTTTCCCGGCCGCGCTGCCTTCACTCCCAACGGAAAGACGGTGGCAATCGCGACGATCAAGCCGTACACCAAGCGATACCGCGAGGGTACCAGCTCCATCCTCACGGTCGATCTAGCCAGTGGTCACACGCAATTCTTTGCGCCTGCGCCGTTCGAGTCAGTGACGACGCGGACCGAAGACGGTCCCATCTACGCTCCGAACGGCAAAGAGATGGCCTTCGTAATGGATGACCTTCTCTACACGATGCCGGTCGATGCAGATGGTCATCCCACCGGCAAAGCCGCCGCCCTCAACAACGAAACTACAGACGCCGTCACCTACAGCGGTGATTCGCGGCACATCTTGTATCTTTCCGACGGGAAACTGCGCTTGATCGATCGCGCGACAAGGCAGATCACTCCAATTGCCGTCGACCTCACCTACACGCCGGCAAAGCCGCAGCAGAAGATTCTGATTCATGCCGGCCGCTTCTGGAAAGGCGAAGGACCGGTTGAGCAGAAAAACGTCGACATCCTGATCACGGACAATCGCATAACCAGTGTGACGCCGCACTCCGCTAAGCCGCCGGGAGTCACGCGAGTTATCGAGGCCCCCGACTCCACTGTGCTTCCGGGCCTTTGGGAAACCCATGCTCACCCCGACTCGGACAACAGCATCTACTATGGCGATCGCATGGGCCGGATATGGCTGGCGTACGGTATCACCGAACTCAGCGGCCTCGCTGACAACGCCTATCGCGCCGTCCAACACAAAGAATCCTATACCGCCGGAGTCGCGGTAGGGCCAAGGCTTTTCGACACTGGCGAGGCGATCGATGGAGAGCGCGTCTACTACCCGATGATGATCCCGACCACCTCCGAAGAGCAGTTGCATCGTGAGCTTGAACGTCTCAAGGCCCTGGACTTCGATTTGGTCAAACTCTACGTCCGGCTGCCGTACGCGTGGGCCGCGGAGGGTGCCCAATTTGGCCATGAGCAGATGGGCGTTCCATCGGCGAGTCACTATTTGCTGCCCGCGGTCGACCTGGGCGAAGACGGCATGACCCATATCTCCGCCACCGCCCGTACTGGCTGGGCCTACTCCCGATCATTGACCGGACGCAGCTACGAAGATGTACACAAGCTGATGATCGATTCAGGCATGTGGACCATCTCGACGACGTTCTCGCAGTCACTTTACGCGGACGATCCCGGCATGGCCACCGATCCTCGCCAGGGGATAGCGCCACCGTGGGAGAACAAGCGCCTGCGCACGGCAGTTTCGAACGCGCAGCACGAGAATCTGGGGTCGGCCTACCAGCACCTGAAAGACGAGGAAGTAACGGTGGCGGACGTCTTCCGCAACGGAGGTCTCATTCTCGCCGGCACCGACTCGCCCCTTGATATCCCGGCGACCAGCCTTCACCTCAACCTGCGCGCGCAGGTCAAGTTCGGCATGGCGCCTTGGCAGGCGCTCGAAACGGTCACCATTCTTCCCGCGCGCGCCTACGGTCTGACCAAGGATCTGGGTACGCTCGAGCCCGGGCGCCTCGCCGATCTCATCATCACGGCGGGCAATCCGCTCGAAGACATCAAGGATGCCACCCGGGTCGAGTGCGTCATGAAGAACGGCTCCCTGTGGAGCGTTGCGCAGGTGGCTGCTCCCTTCGCCAAAATAAATGCCGGCGCCGCCCTTTGCCCCGCGCAGCCAAATGTGCCCCGGTAACTGTGAAACCTGCGTCGTGGCTGTACCTCCGATGGCGCATCGGACCGGTCACTCCATTCTGGCTGGAACTGATCTCATAATTCCGTGAAACTGTCATCGGCCATGGGCGAGACCCGCCGCTAAAGCGGGGCTCGTGCGCCATCCGAAAAAGCTGAACCTATCTATCAGACCACTTCTGGCATAGGTCGGTTTACAAACCGTTACAAAAATGTCCTTTTGCCCCATGCTCTCCTATGACATAGTCAACCTGTCACCAGAAAGTACCCTACTTTGTACATCTCACGGCAACTGAGAAAGACCTTGGAAGCCATAGCAAGATTTGATGTTCCTTGTCTTCGCCGGTAATCGCCGGCTAGGCGGGATTACTCGCCGAGTTCCGCCACGATGGCAATGGTATCGGCATGAAAATCCAAACCAATAGATCGTGTTTTCCTCCTGGACTGGCTCCTTTCGCTTGCGGCTCCGCACTGTCTGTTACCACCACTCACAGCGTAACCCGCGCATTTGAAAATCGGGGAGCCAGTCCCTTTTTGTATTGGAAACCGTCGGCTTCCGCTCGCGATTTCCCATAATGACTAACAGGATTGTTGGCATGGCGGCGAAGTCTGTTCCAAAAAGAAAGGGTTAAGTTTCGATGGGGATTAGCAGGCGGGATTTCTTGATGCGAGTCGGTCGGGCGGGCGGGTATAGCGCCGCCTTCCTGGCCATGCAGGGGCTGGGCCTGACGGAGGCACATGCGATTCAATCGGCGGCGATTCAGGCTGCGCCGGGTTCGGGCAAAGGCATCAAGGTAGCCATCCTGGGAGCGGGAATCGCAGGGATGGTGACCGGCTATGAACTGCGAGCGCTGGGATACGACTGCACCATACTCGAAGCGCGGTCGCGGCCGGGTGGCCGCAACTGGTCGGTTCGCAACGGCGAAACGGTGAGGTTCATCGATGGCTCGACGCAGACCTGCTCATGGGACAAGGGATACTACCAGAACGTCGGGCCGGCGCGTCTGCCGTCTATCCATAAAACGATCCTGGGCTATTGTAAAAAGCTCGGCGTGCAGCTCGAGGTCGAAGTAAACGTCACGACCTCCGAATACCTGCAGAATGACAACGCACGCGACAAGGAGCCAATAGTATTTCGCCGCGTGGATAATGACACGCGCGGGCATGTGAGCGAGCTGCTCGCGAAGTGCATCAACCAGGGGGCTCTCGATCAGGATATGTCTAAGGAAGACCGGGACCGGATGCTCAGCTTCCTGCGCATCTACGGCGAGCTGGACCAGGCGGGCAAGTACACCGGAAGCCCGCGGGCAGGGTATTCGCAGTGGCCGGGAGCCGGCAATGACACCGGCGTTCTAGAGAAACCGATCGACATGCACACGCTGCTCGACGATAACTTCTGGCAGGGCATGCTCTACACCGAGGCGTTCGACATGCAGGCGACGATGTTCCAGCCCGTCGGAGGGATGGACCGCATCCCCTATGCGTTTGCCAAAGCGCTAGGCCCGATGATCAAGTACAATTCGCCGATCACCGAGATTCGCAAGACGGCGAAGGGCGTCAGGATCGGCTATACCGAGAAGGGATCGCCGAAGACGATCGAGGCGGACTACTGTATTTGCGCCTTACCGCTCAACATCATGAGGAAGATACCCAACGACCTCAGCGCGCCCTATAAGAAGGTGATCGACGAGTGTACCTACGCCGGTGCCTACAAGCTCGCTTGGCAGAGCCGGCGTTTCTGGGAACAGGACTACAACATCTATGGCGGCATGGAATTTGTAAGCGTAGGGCCCAGTCCGATCTGGTTCCCATCCTGGGGAATGTTTACCGACACCGGCATCGTGCTCAGCGGATACACGGATGAGTCGCGCTCGGCGTTCGGACAAATGACCCTGCCCGAGAAGTGCGAGGAGAGCCGCAAGTCGATCGAACGTCTGCATCCGGGCCATGGTAAGGAACTCGAGAAACCGATCTACGTGGGCTGGAGCAAGGTCCCTTATAACGAAGGCTCGTGGATAAGGAGCTATGGGAGCGATGTTGGTGGCGGTGAGGGGAGCAACGCAAACACTGGTTACGAAACTCTTCTCCAGCCGGATGGCCCGATCATTATTGCGGGCGATCACTGCACGCGCGTCGTGGCCTGGCAGGAGGGAGCTGCGCTGAGCGCTCTGCGCGCGGTGCAACTGTTGAGTGACAAGACGAAAGCGGCGAGGCTGGCCGGTCGCGAAGGCGACCGCGCGCGTTCGGCGTAGAGAAACAGCGGTGTTCGAACTAAAGACACATGGGAGAGTCGATGACAAAGTGGGGAACAGGGTTGATGGTGGCGGCATTGATGACCGGCCTGAGCGTGGCGCAGGCGCAAGTCGCGGTCAAGAATATCCAAACGGACAAGTCACCGATTGCAACCGGAGTCTGGGCGGGCGACACGTTCTATCTGAGCGGGCAGCTGGCTGATCCTATAACTCCCGCGGATCCCGCCAAGGGAACCGCGGCGGAGTATGGCGACACGGCGACGCAGGCCGCGAGCGTCTTCGCGAAAATCCAAAAGGCGTTGCAGACGCAGGGCCTGGACATGAAGGATGTCGTGAAACTGACCGTGTTTCTTGGGCCTGACCCGAAGACCGGCAAGCTCGACTTCGCCGGGATGCAGTCCCAGTATGTAAAGTACTTTGGAACCAAGGACGAGCCCTACAAACCGGCGCGATCGGCGTTTCAGGCAGCCGCGCTCGCCGCTCCCTGGGCCCTCCTGGAAATCGAAGTCATCGCGGTCAAGCGCAAGTAACGTTCAAAGACTTGCCGTATAGAGTGGGCTCCATAAGAATCCTTAATACCTCTCTACGGTAAGGCAGTCGTCTAGCTGTTGGACTCAATTGTGTAGCCGTTACAACCAGCTTCTTCCGAAAGGAGATATTTCATGAGCATTGATCAGCTTAGCTCGTCCGTATCCCGCCGTAACTTCATGCGCCTGTTTGGCGCCGGAGCTGCTGCCGCCACAACGCTGCCCAACCTCGTACAGAATGCGTTTGCCCAGCAGCCCGCAGGTGCGCCTAGGGGCCGCGGCGGCATGGGCCAGATGCACCTCTCGTCAGACACCGTCATTATCAGCTCCAACGAGAACCCGCTTGGACCGGCAAATTCTGCTCTGATGGCGATTTCTTCGGTCGGTGTTTCGGGCGGCCGCTATGACAAATTTGGCGTCGCCAACGCTACTGTCAAGACGATATCTGAACAGTTCGGCCTGAAGCCGGGCTACGTGGAACTCTATCCCGGTTCCGGCGGCCCACTAGATATGGCGCTAATGTCGAACATCAGCCCGGAGCACGGTCTTGTAGTTGGAGACCCTAGCTATGAGCAGGGGCCCCGCGCAGCTGCCGCTTGTAAGGCCCCGCTGAAATCAGTTCCGCTCACCAAGACCTATGCGCACGATGTGCGAGCGATGGCGGTCGCTGACCCGAAAGCGGGTGCGTTCTACATTGTGAATCCCAACAACCCGACGGGCACGATGACGCCGAGAGAAGACATCCTTTGGCTCCTCCAAAATAAGCCGGCCGGTTCAATAGTCATCGTGGACGAGGCGTACTTTCATTTCTCGAACGATGAGTCGATCATCGACCAGGTTGCCGCGGACAAGGACATCATCGTTTTGCGGACCTTCTCTAAGATATATGGCATGGCGGGCATTCGCGCCGGATTTGCCTTCGCGCGGCCTGACCTGCTGGCGAAGTTTCAGACCATCTCGCCGGATATCAGCCTGCGCAATGTCGCTTCAGTCTCGCTGCTCTCTGCGGCCGCTGCTGGCGCCAGCCTGCGCGACCCGGATCTGGTTCCTACGCGCCGCAAGATCAACTCCGATAACCGGGAGTCCACATTGGAATTCCTCGACAAGAAGAACTATAAGCTCGTTCCGGGATCTCAGGCGAACTTCTTCATGGTCGATGTCCGGCGTCCGGGACATCAGTTTCAACAGGCCATGATGAAAGAGAATGTTGCCATTGGCCGTACCTGGGCGGCGATGCCGACCTATGTTCGCGTCACGGTGGGCACCAAGGAGGAGATGGCGAAGTTTCAGACCGCTTTCGTGAAGTGCATGGAGCTACCGCCCCAAGCGGAAGGCGCTTCGCTTCACTCGGCGCTACGTATGCCGTCCGAACTCGATCGCGATATTCCGTTCCCGTCATATATCGGCTAGAAGCCCCTCCTCTACACGAACTACAAGACCCCGGCGATGATCTCACCGGGGTCTTGTTTTGTTTGGATTCAATTTCAGTCACCAGTTATCAGTCGCCAGTTGTCAGTCACTTGGCGGGAGATAGGGATCAATACAGAGGATTCTTAGCGCAAAAGGCGGGAATGCTCAGAATAACCGGTAACTGACAACTGACAACTGATAACTGACAGCTGATAACTGACAACTGACAACTGATCAATGCCTGCTCTATCTACTCGCTCCCTATAACTAACATCGTATCGTTACGCAGCTAGCAGATGCCGATTACAAGTCTTTACAAAAGTGTGCTTTTGTCCCGCACTTTCCTATGGCATAGTCACCTTGTCCCCACGGAAGAAATTTCTTACGGGCAGCCGAGGCAAACCTTGGAAGCCGTTGGCAATCCTCGCGATTTCGTTTCTTCGCCGATCAGTGCCGGCTAGGCGGCGTGTCTTCTCTTCTCGTAATTCACTTTCCGTGGTGGACTCACGTTCTACGTTGATTCACCGGATCCATATTCATTAGCTGATCGTGTGCTCTCTGAACCGCTCACCGCAACTTCTGGCATGGTCAAAAGGCCGGAGATGACTCCAAATTAGTTCGGGTGTTCTGCTACAGGAGGAATCATATGCTGTTACTTCATACGCGAGTCCCCAGGGTATTTTTATTGGCTACATTCATTGTGTTGTGCTGTATCCACGCGCGTTCGCAGACGAACTATGGAGCCGTGCGCGGTCTGGTGAATGATCCCCAAGGCGCCGTTTTGAGCGGTGCCACCGTGACGCTGGTTAATCAGGATACGGATGTGTCCCGAATGACCGCAACGAACAATTCCGGCGAATATCTCTTCACCGCCGTCGATCCTGGCACATATGTGGTTACCATCCAGGACAGGGGCTTCAAGAAGCTGGAGCAAGCGCCCTTCACTGTCGGCATCGGCACCACCCAGACGCTCGACTTTAAACTGGAGCTCGGACAGGCGAGCCAGGAGGTTGAAGTCAGTGCAGCGATTGAACCCCTGATCGACACGGCATCGGCGTCGTTAGGACAAACATTCGATCAGCAAAAGCTGCAGGACCTTCCCAACCTGGGCCGCAATCCGTTTGTGTTCGACAAGCTGGATAATAACGTTACGCCGACCGGCGATCCCCGCTTCGTACGCGCCGAGGACCAGAGCGGCACCACGGCCGTCTCTGTGGCCGGCGCTCCGGTTGGCGGCTCAGGCATAAATGCTTCCAACAACTACGTGGTAGACGGCATTCCGGTTTCAACTTCGTCTGGCGGCGCGACCTTTATTCCTTCGCTCGAAGCTATTCAGGATGCTAAAGTGGAGGCCAATACTTACGATGCCGAAATAGGCCGCGCCGGCGGTGGTGTGTTCAACACCACTTTAAAGTCCGGTTCGTCTTCGTATCATGGAACGCTCTACGGAGAGACACGCCAGACACCTTGGTTGGCAAATACGTGGGCGAACAACTCAGTCGGTATCGCCCGTCCCGATGGCGACACCTACCTCTACGCCGGAGCCTTCGGAGGCCCGGTGGTGCCCTTCAGCCACAAGATCAAGTATCTGAACGACACCTTCTTCTGGGTCAGCGAGGAAGGCTATCGTCAGGCGCAGCCGTATACCGCTACAACCACTTCCTACTACGTTCCGACTCCGCAGGAGCGGATGGGCAATTTTGCTGCGGACGGTATTACCCTTTACGATCCGAGAACATTTCCCCGCGTGCCGCTTGCAGGCAATATCATTCCGCCAGCGCTGATCAGTCCAATCGGCCAGTATATTGTGAACCAGTTTCCTGCTTGCACGACCTGTACAGCGTACGGTGCCGCTCCATACAACTTCTCTGGGTCCAATGATTTCAAGACCCGCTCCGATATGTACAGCGGCAAGCTTGACCATGTCTTCGCCCCCTGGTGGTCCTCTTCGGCCTCCTACGTCCATCTTGCGACGCAGGAGCCAAATGGAAGCATTCTGAACGTCTTTGCCGAGAGCGATGGCGTGATTCACCGCTTCAATGATGCGACGGCGTGGAATAACGTCTTTACGCTAAACCCGACGACCATCCTGACCGCCGGATATGGCTTCAACCGTTACTACAGCGACACGCTGCAGTACAGCAGTGGGTTCAACCAGACGAACGGTTTTGGCGGCTCGGGTTTTCCTCAGGGTTATGTGAGCCAACTTCAGTCGCACACCTTCCCGACCATCTCACTGAGCAGCGTGACGAACGCAACCGGTTTGGGAGCGGCCACGTCCGGGCCCACGATTCAGTATTCGAAGAATCTGGTGGTGGGTGTTGTCAAAACACTGGGCAAACACAGCCTGAAGGGCGGGTTTGTTTTCCGCAGCATGAACGATTTCGTCTCTTCGGCCAGCGGAGGAAACGGGTCCTTCAACTTCAGTGGGCAGTATAGCGACGCGACCGGCGCCCCATCCACGAATTCTCCCTACTCGATCGCCGATCTGATTATGGGTCTTCCAGGCGGTTCTATTTCATCAAGCAGCCCTTATGCTGCCACGACAACGATCAACGCAGTTGGGCTGAATATGAACGCGCACTACTATGCCCTTTACGGCCAGGATGATTACCGCGTGAGTGAGAAGCTGACGATCAATGCCGGCCTGCGCTATGAGTATGAACCGGGACAGCGCGAAGCAACCAACCGGTATAACGTTGGATTTGACCCATCGATTTCTTACGGCTTTCCCAGCTCGGCAGCTCCCACTGTCAATGGCGGTTTGGCCTTTGCCGGTGTAGGTAAATATCCGATCCATTGCTGCAACCAAAGCGATCTCAAATTTGCTCCCCGGGGAGGCTTTGCCTATCAGGTCAAGCCGGGGACGGTTCTCCGGGGCGGGGCGGGCGTGTTCTTTGCCGGGGTTGGGCTGAGTCCATATTCCACCGGTTACAGCCAGGTGACGGCATACACCAATTCCTCCACAACCGCCCCCGTGACCAACGTTGGGACGAATGCTTGGCTGTCGAATCCGTTTCCCGCCGGACTACTTACTCCTACGGGTAATACGCTTGGACCGCTGAGCGGCGTAGGTGGGTCCGTTACCGCACAGGCATTTGGCCGCCGATTCCCCCTGGTAGATCAGTACTCCTTGAATGTAGAGCAACAATTGCCAGCCGGATTCGTCATGACCCTAGGTTGGGTTGGCGCCCACGCCAGGAACTGGGGTCAACCCGTGAACATCGACCAGGTACCGGATGCCACAATGGCTTCCTACGCAGCGGGTGGAGCAAATGCGGGTACGAGCCTGGCAACAAAAATTACAAACCCGTACTATGCCCCGACAATTGGGGGTTATCCTTCCACCGGAACGGTTGCAGGGACTACAGTCGCCCGGGCGCAGACCTTCCTTCCGTACCCGCAGTTCTCGGGTGTTACTTTGGAAGAGAGCAATGGCGAGAGCCGCTACAACGCTATGAACTTTAAGCTACAAAAGCAGATGTCAAAAGGATTCACGATACTGGCTACCTACACCTGGTCCTCAAATTGGGACAACCTCTATAACACAACGAGCACGCTGAACGAGAGTACCGCGGGTCTGCAGGACAATTACAACCTGAAGGCCGAGTATGCGCGTTCCGTCAATGATATGCCCAATCGCGTTACCGCGGCGGTGACCTATCAAGCACCGTTTGGCCGGGGCAAGCAGTACTTCAACGATATAAATCGCTGGCTGGACTACGCAGTGGGCGGATGGCAGATCAATGATGAGTGGATCGCTCAGAATGGTTCTCCGATTGCCGTTATCCAGACGAATCTGAACAGTGGCGGAACCTTCGGCGCCACAGGAGTCGGCGGTACCACGCAGAGACCTAACCTGGTGCCAGGCGTCAATCCCTGCTACTCCGGACGTCCACAGGGTCGGGATACTGTTGCCCATCCATACTTCAACCTGAGTGCATTTACGGCCGCTCCTCCATATACCTATGGCGATGCACCGCGAACACTTCCCTGTCAAGGGCCGGGATACGACAATCAGGATATTTCGATATTCAAGGACTTCAAGGTCGCGGAGAAGGTTAATTTCCAATTCCGTGCAGAGGCTTTGAATGCAATGAATACTCCTGAATTGGCGTTGACCGGTAGCGGAGCGAATACCATCGTCATTCCGTCTGGCTATACCCTTACATCGGCGTCAACCACGCCTTCGTCGACAGGTGTCATCACAACCTCACTCGGATTCGGCAGAATCATTCAGCTCGGAGGGAGGATTACTTTCTAGCTATCCAGATGCTCTGATTCGGGGGCCGAGGAGAAATATGAGCTCCAGAACTTAAGATGAGACAGAGACATACGGGATAGCGACTCCAGATTGATCCTGAACCGTCCCTCCGATGTCCGCGCCCACCATGGTTGCTTATGGGTACCCCCATCTGACTGTAAGCAGATATGACATATGGGCTTAGGATTGTATGCTCTGTGATACATGCTGAACTAGGCCGTCTCTGGCCGCCATCTGCATTACACCCCTGGGGACCAGGGGTGTAATGCGGCGATATGCCGGAGGGACTTTTCTTGATTGGTCATCCATTCCCTCTCACAAGTCCGTAGAAATTGACGATGGGTCGGTCTGTTCGCAACCTTTGACGAATCGGAGGAATCAACCCCGTGGATCGCGTTTCATTTCGCACACGCTTTTCGGTTGTCTTGGTGCTGTTCATCCTCGCCGAAGGGGCTGGTCTGCGCTCCTTTGGTCAGGACCCTGACGGCGGAAGCGGCCGGGGACGGGCATTGCCGGCATACCGCCCGAACGTTCCGGCAATTCATGGCATCGTAACTGCAGGGCATCCGCTTGCCGCAATGGCCGGATTGCAGATGCTGTTGAAGGGAGGCAATGCCTTTGACGCGGCGATTGCCGTTGGCGCCACGCTCAATATGATGGAGCCCCAGATGAACTCCATCGCTGGCAACGGATTCATGACGCTGTACCCCAAGAAGGAAGGCAAGGTCGTCTCATTAGCTATGGCCGGAGCGGCGCCGATCGCCCTGAAACCATCCGAGATGACTGCCGAGACGCTTGATTGGGGAATTAAGGCTGGTGTGTCACCGGGAAACATTGGCGGTTACCTCGTCGAGTTTCAGAAATACGGCACCATGAGCCTCAAGGAAGTTCTGGCTCCTGCGATTGACTACGCGGAACACGGATATCCCATGGATCGTACGCTCGCGACGGCGCTTGCTGGTTCACAAAAGAAGCTATCGGCGTTTCCTACGACAGCGAAGGTGTTTTTCCCCGATGGCAAGACTCCAAAGGCCGGGGATTTGTTCAAGAATCCAGACCTGGCAAACACGCTCAAGAAGTTGGTTGAGGCCGAGCAGCAGGCACTCAAACAGGGCAAGACGCGGCAGCAGGCAATTCAAGCCGCCTATGATCGCTTTTACAAGGGCGATATCGCCGACGAGTTTGATCGCTTCTTCAAGGAGAACGGCGGCTTGATTACAAAGGCGGACCTGGCCGCGGTGAAGCCGGAGTGGGCTGAGCCGTTGCATATTACCTACCGCGGATACGATATCTACAGCAACCCGGCGTCATCGCGAGGCGGATTCGAACTCGAGATGGCCCTCAATCTAGTCGAACCCTACGATCTGGCGAAAATGGGAAATGAAAGCCCTGAGGCCCTCAACCTTGAGATGGAGGCGATTGAAGTCTCGAAGGCGGATATCTACCACTATGTAGCTGACACGAGAACTACCAAGGTGCCTACTGCGGATCTTCTGTCCAAACAGTTTGCCGCGGAGCGTGACAAGCTAATCGAACTTGGTAAATCTATCCCTTACCCAACTTGGGGAGAAATCGCCGGGGTCACGACCGCCTCGCTCGAAAAGCCCAGGGGTCCGGTCTTTCCAGACAAGTACGAGATCGAACACGACACTACAAGCTTCTCCATCATCGATTCGGAAGGGAACGCTGTTTCCTGCACTCCTACCATCGGCGGCGGCTTCGGAAACGGCGTGGTTGTGGGAACAACGGGTCTTCTACTCAATAATGGCATGCGGCTGGGATCGACGTCTCCCTACCCGGATAACGTGAATTATGTGAAACCAGGACAACGGCCGCTGCTGAATAATTCGCCGGTCATCGTGATGAAAGACGGTAAGGTCGTGATCGTTTACGGGACGCCGGGCGGAGAAACGATTGGCCAAACCGAATTCCAGATGCTGGTCAATCTCATCGATTTCAAGCTTCCGGTGCAGCAGGCCGTTGAGAATCCCCGATTCGCCATTGATGCGAATCCCAATTTCTATAAGCCCGGCGCGAATATCTCAATCACGATTGAGAGTCGCGTCCCTGCGGCAACGCTGGACGCCCTGCGAAGAATGGGGTATGACCTGAAGCCCGGCGGGGATTTCACCGCTGCAGTCGGTGGCATGCAGGCTGTTGTCGTCGATCAAACGACTGGCACGATGACCGCAGGTGCTGACCCTCGCCGCACTGGCTACGCAGTGGGTTGGTGATCTTTAGGAGGCTGGATCGCGCCTTCGTTTTGAATTTTGACCACTCATCTCTGCCTTTCGCTCGAGACTGCTCCAAACCAATGACTTTCCTCCCGTTTGCTGGTGAAAGGGAATGGCGATTGAGCGGTGGACGGCTGATATGCAGGCGTCATTGACCAAGCCGGTACCCTGGGCCACCCACTGCAGCCTGTCCCGGATCTCCATTTCGCTCCGCGCGCGGCCGCTTTGATTGGGCAAACTCCGAAAGCGCCTGATCGTGAGAAAGTGATTGACTTTCCTCGTTATGGACAGCCACAGTTCTAGGTGACGACTTGAGCCTTTTCTGCCGCTTGAGCGTCCCTTTCACGCACGGTGCCCCCGGGAAGCAAGAGGAGGCGGACATGAGAACCACTTTCGCAGCCAGCCTCGCGGCTCTGCTGGTGCTCGCGCTATTTGGAGCGGCATCTTCAGCCCAGCAAACCACAGCTACAGTAGAGCCGATTCCGGCAGCGGTCGATTCCACCACCGCTCCCGCGGTTGCCAACTCCAAAGTGCGCATTGTGCGCCTGAGCCAAGTGAACGGCGCCGTCCAGATGGACCGAAACACCGGGCACGGTTTTGAACCCGCGATGCAGAACATGCCGGTCACCGAGGGCGCAAAGCTCAAGACAGACAATGGCCTCGCCGAGGTCGAGTTCGAAGACAGCAGCGCACTGCGCGTCACGCCCGGCACGCTGATCGAGTTTTCCCAGCTCGAACTCGAGCCGTCCGGAGCGAAGCTGACAACCATCCACGTGCAGGCCGGGACCGTCTATGCCAGCCTTGCGAACACGAAGGGCAATGAATTCACGCTTAACTTCGGCTCCGAGAAGGTAAGCCTGCTGCCGGCAAGCCACGTCCGCCTCGAAATGACAGCCGGCAAGGCCAGCCTCTCAGTCTTCGACGGGGACGTCCAGGTAGACGAAGCCGCGGATCGAAAAACAGTGGGAAAGAAACAAACGTTGACCTTCGATCTGACAACCCCGAGCCCACCTGCCCAGACGAAGGAGGTGGCTGAGAACGACTACGACTCTTGGGACCACCGAGCGGTTGATTATCAGAAGACGTATGCGAACACCAGTGCATATAGCAGCTCTCCCTACGCCTATGGCACTAGCGATATGAATTACTACGGGAGCTTCTCCGATGCTGGGGGATGCGGATCGATGTGGCGGCCCTACTTTGCCAGCGCGAGCTGGAATCCCTATGGAAGCGGTCTTTGGGCATGGTACCCGAGCGCGGGCTATTCCTGGGTCTCTCCTTACCCTTGGGGCTGGACACCCTACCACTACGGTTCTTGGAGCTTTTGTTCAGGCAGTGGATGGGGATGGATGCCGGGCGGCTCCTGGATGGGATTGAGCAACGTGCCAGGAACAGCTTTCACCCCGCCGAATGGCGGGGGCCGGGGGTTGGGTTACCCCGGTCGTCCCGCGCACGCGCCTCTTGCCGGCGAATCCACGCTTCTGCCTGTCAACCTGCGAAAAGCTGCAGATGTCCAAGCTGGGAGCGAAGAACACTTTCGTCTTCCAAAACGATTCTGCTGGGCTGGGAGTTCCTCGCGGCGATCTTGGGAAATTGAGTCGATTCTCCGTCGGAGCGGCACAGCACGGCTCCGCCAGCGTACCCGTTTCTTCCTACCCCATCTCCGCTCGCGCCGAGAATGGAAGTTTGTCGACGCGCCAGGGAGCCACGGAAATCAACTCGCACTCCGCCGAAAGAGGCCGGAGTTCTTCTGGCGGCGCGGGGCGAGAGAGTATGGGCTCCGGCTCTATGAGTTCAAGTTCGATGGCCTCAGGTACGTTGGGCTCCGGTTCCGCGGGACATGCAGGCTCGGCGGGCGGTTCGTCCTCGGGTGGTCATAGGTAGCGGCACGCTCTTACCAGGCTACGGAAAAACGAGTGCAGGTTCAGTGGGTCATCGCGTAAAGGACGTAATTCACTCCGATGCGCATCCCGAGGTCGGAAAATTTCAAGGGATACCAGGGGTCGTCGGACCATTCCCAAGAATCGCCGATATCCGAATTCAAGGAAATCGCCACCATGACACGGCCCTTATCGTCACGGATGGCCTCCCAGCGCGCGACCTTTCCATCTTTTTTGTAGCCGACCGCTAAGTGCTCCGCGCCCGTGATCCGGTATCGATCGTCCAAATCGAACAGAGTGTGGAAGATCGGGTCGTCATTCGGAATATCTACGATGGGGCGGTCTGGAAAAACCATCTTCATGGTGTTTTCGAAATACGCCTGTTCCTCGGTTCCATGAAAATCGTCGGCCATGAAGAAGCCGCCGCGAAGCAGATAGTCGCGAAGTTTCTTTCCCTGGGGCTCGGTCAGCCCCCATTCGCCAACCTGGACGGCATAGAGCCAGGGCCAGTTGTAGATCTCATCGCCATCGTCCAGGTTCACCGACTCCTCCACGGACCGAGCGTCGATACGGGTCATACGCCGGACCGTCTGCGCGAAGGCGCGGTCCGCGCGAGGATAGTCCTGAGTCCAAAGGGAGAGCCCCTGCCGCCAGTCGCCATCGAATCTGCCGCGGTAGCCGTCCAAAGGGCCAGGCGGATACATCAACCGGGCGAAGGTCCACTCGGCCTGCCGCTGCCAGTCCGGGGGCAGAGGAACGGATTCGCCATATTCGACCGAAGGGTATTCACGGAAGGGACGCTGCGCATACAGTGCGCCAAACAAAATTCCGGCGAAAATCAGCGCGCAGCTTGGTCGCCATAAAGTTTTCATGGCACTCATTCCTTGCGTCCTGCCCCGAGGATAACACCGGGTAGGCGAAGGCTTTTGATGCGGCAGAACAAGAGGCGTCACAAAAGGAGAAGGCGCCCAAAAGGGCGCCTTCTCCTCTGCCAGGTTGATCGTTTTCAGTTATGGGAGGTAGTAGCGGACCGAGGTGAAGATCATGTTATCGGTGCCCTCGGCGGAGTTAGTGGGATTCGCCGCGCCACCGTTGCCCGACCAGAGATTGCGGACGATGTAGCTGTACTGGATGCCCTGGCGGAGACGGCCCATCGGTCCGTTGTAGAAGTTGAACCAGTAGCCGGCGGTCGCTTCCTGCACGTCCTTGTTGTTGCCGGCGCAGCTGCTGCCCGCGCCGGTGGGAGCCGCCGACTGGTTGACGCCGCCATTACCCGGGTTCGGCTCCAGGTTGCAGCTCGACATCGCTGCGGAGCGGTTGCCGTAGCCAACCTGGGTGCCAGAGGCGTTCAGCACATAATCACGGTTGATATAATCCCCGCCGTAGTTCAGGTAGATGTTCAAGCGCGCGGTCGGATTGAGTTCGACGGTGCTCAGTGCCGAGAAGCCATGGAGCGGAGAGAGAATGCCGCTGGGGCGAATCGTCACGTCCGCGATGGTCGAGGAACCGTACCGGCCCATGCCCTGTCCCCAAAGACCCTTCAGACCAACGGTGAGCTTCTTGTTGAGGAGCGGACCGCGGAAGCCTCCGCCAATTCCGGCGCCAATTTCCTTATCGTTGTACGCGCCGGAAGTGCTGCCGGTGCAGGTGGTGATTGCTGGCGTGCCGGTGGACGAGCAGGTCAGGCCGGGATAGATGCGATCACGGAAGGTGCGCTGTATGCCGAACACCTCCCAGTGGCCCCAGCCCGGCTCAATGGCCGCCTTGACGATGAGATCGGGAGCGTAGTTGAAGCTGTAGTTTGCGAGCGCGGTACCCGTGGTCGGGTTGGAGCCAGCGTTGTAGAGGCCGCCGCTGGTTCCGCCGGAGCCGATGAGCAGGTTCAAGGGAAGATTGTTACCGCCCGGGTTCAGGGTCTCAGGATTCTCAGCGGCGATACCTAAGAAGAAGGTTTTGCCGATATCCTTCGATACGCGGAAGCTCTCCTGGCGGTCCCACACGAAGCCGGCTTCGTACTGTGGGTCGATGGTGGACGGCAGGATTTCGGTTCCGCGGGTTAGGCCCTGGGTGGTCTCCGCAGCCAGCGACCAGCCCTGGCCGCCGGAGAAGTCCCAGCCGCTGGTCGTCTTGGCGTCAGCCCAGACCTGGCGTTGGCGCAGGGTGTAGCTGTTGGACTCGTTGTTGTTGGAACTGGTGCCGGCGCTGAGGAAGTCAGCTTCGTAGTAACCGGTCAGGGTGAAGTTGGGGAGCTTGCCCACAGCCTTGAGGGCGATGCGGGACTGGCGGCCGGAAGCGAAGAACTCGCTCAGCTGGCCGGCTTCGGAGTTCTGCAGAGGAATGCCGGTAAAAGCTGTGTTGATACCGCCGCCCGTGGCGGCGCTGCGCCACACTGTTTCACCCGCCAGAAAGCTGTTGGTAGGAGAGAGCGTGATTCCCTTGAATCGAATCGCGTCCGGGCCCTCCGCCGGTTGCGCGGCGGCCTGATCTGCCTGGGCTGCGGGTGCCGGAGCGGGTGCCGGTGTCGGAGCCGGAGAGGGGTCGCCCATATTGCTGGCGACTGTGTCTTGGGAACTGCTAGGCGCCTGAGTCTTCGCACTGACGGTTTGCGGCTCCTGCGTGGACGATTGCGCCGTCGCGGTCTGAGCTGCCGCTGCTTGCTTTGCCGTGGTCTGCGCATATCCCGCAGCCAACCCGGAGAGAAGCGCCAGCGTGGCTAGCGTCTTCAGATGAGTCTTCATTTGGCCTCTCTGTTTTTTTGCGATGATTGTTTGCATTTAGCTGTCGGGAATCTTCCTAGGACGACGGCTTCCGACACAGGCGCCTTTAGACCACGATTTCGCCTATGCGAAATCGGGTCTGGGCGAGGCCCGCCGCACTTTCCCCCATCCCTTTCGGGAGATAAGACCTTAAGGAGCTTTCTTTTACTGCAGCCAAGCATCGCAGGGCAGCGTAAAAGCCTGAAGAAACTGGCATTAAGAACAGATGAAGCAGCGGTTAAGAAGAGAAGAAGCAGGGGTTAAGGGGAGAAGAATGCCAGATCGCGAAGAGACGAAAAACGCCTCGCTGTAACCTCCGCCGGTGCCGAGCATCAGATGGAGTGATTACTTGAGTCACTAGCAGGCTGCTCACGCTGCTTCGATGACAATTCATTCTGCTGGACGTAGTAAAGTCGGAGTTGGATGGCTGAAGCGGCGCGGAGCAAAAGGCTCGGGGAGAGTTATGCTCATTAAGAAATCAAGCGGCATTCCATCGTCTGAGATCACACCCAAGAGCGCGTATCTGAATCGGCGCTCCTTCATCGCCGCAGCCGCCGCAGTGGGCGCCGTGGGTCTGGGTGCAAACCGTATCGCCCGGATCTTGGATCCCCGGCAAATCGTCGCCGCCGACGAGAAGCTCCAAACAGTGCCAAGTAAGCTCTCCGATACCGGAGAGACGCTGACTTCGCTAAAAGATATTACCAGCTACAACAATTATTACGAGTTCGGAGTCGATAAAGACGACCCGGCGCGAAACGCAGGGCGCCTGAAGACCAGACCTTGGACCGTGACCGTCGATGGGCTGGTGAAAGAGAAGAAAACGATCGGCATCGATGACATCCTGAAGTTAAGTCCGATCGAAGAGCGCGTCTATCGTCATCGCTGCGTCGAGGCTTGGAGCATGGTCATACCCTGGGCCGGCTACTCGCTCTCTGCGTTCATCAATTGGGCGCAGCCGTTGCCCACGGCAAAATTCGTTCAGTTCTTAACGCTTAGCGATCCCGCAGTGATGAATGGAATGAGGGAAATCGACCTGAACTGGCCCTACTCCGAAGGTCTGCGTATGGATGAAGCGATGAACCCCCTCACCCTGCTCACGGTCGGGTTGTATGGCGAGCCCTTGCCCAATCAGGACGGCGCCCCGGTACGCATCGTGATCCCCTGGAAGTATGGCTTCAAAGGCGCGAAATCCATCGTTCGGGTTCATTTCACCGACCGCCAGCCCCCCACCGCTTGGAACCAGATGGCTCCCAATGAGTATGGCTTCTACTCGAATGTGAACCCCCACGTCGATCATCCGCGTTGGAGCCAGAAGACCGAACGCCGCATCGGCTTGCCATTCTGGAAAGCGAATATACCCACCCTGATGTTCAACGGTTATGGCGATCAGGTGGCCAGCATGTATGCCGGCATGGACCTGAAAAAGTACTTTTAGGATTTGCCATCCAGGCAGACGCCGCTTCGCGGCCATTCGTGGTTGCTTGCGCGCCGGAGAGCCTGGGTATTGAACGGAATACGGTGCTGGCCGCGCTGGCGAGGCGCGAGCAAAGCAAGCCGGGGTGGAAGAGGGCGAGAGCGGCTTTACCGCGAAGCCCGGAGTATTAGGGAAAGAGGGTGAATTGCGGAGCGAGCCCTGGGAAGGCGAGAGCAAAGCAAGAGGGCGAGAGCGGCTTCACCGCGGAGCCCTGAAATCTTAGGGAAAGGGTGAATTGCGGAGCGAGCCCTGGGAAGGGGCGAGCAAAGCAAGAGGGCGAGAGCGGCTTCACCGCGGAGCCCTGAAATCTTAGGGAAGAGGGTGAATTGCGGAGCGAGCCCTGGGAAGGGGCGAGCAAAGCAAGAGGGCGAGAGCGGCTTCACCGCGGAGCCCTGAAATCTTAGGGAAAGGGTGAATTGCCGGTAAGCCCTGGATCGGGCGAACCGGCAAGAGGGCGAGAGCAGTTTCACCGCGAAGCCTTGGAATATTGGGAAAGGGTGAATTGCGGAGCGAGCGCTGGGAAGGCGCGAGCAGAGCAAGAGGGCAAAGCGCCTTAGCGCGGGCCCTCAAATAAATGCCAAATGCTTGTAGAGGAAGATCCAAAATCCCGTATCGTCGCTCGCGCGCCGGGCGGCTCCCTGGGCAAAGAAGCCATCCGCAGGCTCAAGGTGATCGTCTTCATCGCCTGTCTGGCGCCGCTCGCCTATCTGGTCTACAACGCCTTTGAAAACAACCTGGGGGCGGACCCGATTGCCACGATCACGCACTTCACCGGCTTTGCCACGCTGCGCCTGCTGGTGATCACGCTCGCCATCACGCCCCTTCGGCGTCTCTACAAAGGTCTGTCCTGGCTGATACGGTTGCGGCGCATGCTTGGCCTCTTTGCGTTCTTTTATGGATGCCTGCATCTGCTCACATATATAGGGCTTTTCGCCGCTTTCAACGTATCTACCATGATCGATGACATCGCCAAGCGGCCCTACGTCATGGCCGGCGCAGCCGCATGGACTCTTATGCTTCCGCTCGCCCTTACTTCTACTCAGTGGTCGATGCGGAGGCTGGGTGGAAAGCGTTGGCAAGCCTTGCACCGGCTGATTTACCTGTCGGCAATTCTCGGTGTGCTCCACTACTGGTGGATTGTGAAGACCGGAGTGCGCACGCCAATCACGATCACCCTGGTGCTGGCTCTTTTTCTGTTGGCGCGGATTTTGTGGCGCTTCCAGAGCGATAAGCGGCAAATGGCTCGCGCCTGAGTGGGTTTCGCTGTCCAGTTTTCGCTCTAAGCCGGTGCATCCTGCAAGCGAGAAAGGAATCCAGCGCGGCTCGCCGGTTGGCTACTGAACGAGTTCCAATTGCCCGCTTCGATCACCCCGCCATCTTCGACCACATAAATCGCTTCGGCTCGTTCAAGCGCGGAAGCGCGGTGCGCGATCATCAATACCGTAGTCCGTCCCTTGAGTTGCACAATGGCGTCCAGAATGCGCTTCTCATTTCCGGGATCGAGACTGTTGGTCGCTTCGTCAAGAACCAGCAGCGCAGGCTTCCTCAAGAGCGCGCGAGCCAACGCAATCCGTTGCCGTTGTCCGTGGGACAAAAGGGCTCCTCGATCGCCCACTAGGGTTTCGAGGCCGGCGGGCAGATCGAAAACAAACTCAGCAGCGGCCAGCTTGAGCGCCTCGCGCAAACCCTCTTCCGACGCGCCCGGAAAAGCCCAGAGCAGATTAGCCCGGACAGTGTCGTGGAAGAGGACCGTGTCCTGGGCGACATAGCCGACCTGGCGGCGCCATGCTCGCGCCAGTTGCGGCGTAAGTTCCATGTCATCCACCAAGATGCGTCCGCTCTCGGGCAAGAGCAAACCGTTGATGAGGTCGGCGAGGGTGCTTTTGCCTGCTCCCGAAGAACCCGCGATCGCGGTTATGCTTCCTGCCGCGACGGTGAGCGACACCTGATCGAGCACCAGGGGATGCTCGGATTCATAACGAAAGGAGACGCGCTCCAAGCGAAGTTCACGGGCAAATGCCGGGCCTGGAGCATATTCGTCATTCGCTTCCGCATGCGCCCGGCACTCCTCGACAATCCGGCTGACATTTTCAAAGGCTGGCAGATCGGTGAGAAATGCCTGCAGTTGGCTGTTCCCCGCAGCCAGCCGCGGCATCAGCCGGGTAAAGACGGCGAGCAACAGCAGAATCGACGCGGGTCCCACGCGGAGGACCTGGAGCGAGACAAAGATGACGGCGCCCAGCACGACAAGCGATCCGGCTTCGAACCAAAAGGCAGCCGCAGCCTGAGTCCTGGTATTCCGCAGGCTCTGTTCGAGGGCCGACGCCTCGAGCGAGGTAAACATCTTGAGGTCCGCGTTCTGGGCATCGTATGTCTTCATCGCCTTCAGATTCTGCAGATGTTCGATGGCTGCCGAGTATACTTCGCTGACGCTATCGGACAAGGCGGTTCCGCTTTCATGCGCGGTGCGCATCCAGCCGCCCGAGACCAGCAGAAGCGCGGCTCCGGCGCCCAGCACCATCAGCGTTGTTCCCGCCGATAACTTGAGTGCGACAGCGATATAGACAAGGGCCAGCGTGGCGTTCGAAAGGGTGCCGATCAAAAGCAGCGTACAGGTCGATACCCGGGCCAGCTCCGCGGTCAACGCATGCGTGAAATCCGACGAGCGGCGGCGTACCAGGAAGAGCCAATCCGCATTGATGACGGCTTCATAGAGCCGCCGGCTCAGCGTCATCTCGTACTTCAGCACAGTGCTTGAAGTGAGCACCGACTGCGTACGGCTGAAGAGCGAGCGAAGCGCCATGAGCAGCATGAAGAGCATGAGCAGCGTGGCTAGCCAAAGAGAGGGGCGCAGTCCGCTTAGCCGGAGAAATTGCTGCACCTCGGCGGTATAGTGTCCCACATGTCCCTGATTTGCCAGGTTGAAGCCGGCGACCTGCAGAATGGGAAAGAGCAGCACGACGCCCAATCCTTCCGTAAGCGACGTCATCGCCATCATCACCACCGCGGCAAGCAGGCGCCAGCGCGAGATTTCGATAAGGCTGGCAAGATAGCGCAGAAGGGACTTTGTCAAAGAGCCGTGACGCTCCCCGGGGAGGCTCTGCCCATCTCCAAGGGGCGCCTGCGAGCCCTGAGGAAAATCCGCGCTCGAATCGTTGGGGGGCGCCGGCATGCCTCAAACGATAGCAGAGCCGGAGGGAGCTGGGGCCAGTCCTGCTAGCATGGAATCCGGCAGGTATACCGAAACGGAGAAAGAGCTGTCCGGGCCAGTGGCAGCGAGTGCACATGACGCACGTGAATCTCGTATCGACTGTTTGTCATATTCCAAATCCTGTGGCTGCCGAAGTGGCTGGCGAGACAGTGTTGATGAGCCTGGAACGCGGCCGCTGCTACGGTTTGGGTGAAATAGGCAGCGAAATCTGGAAGAAGCTCGCATCGCCGGTTCGCGTGGCGGACCTGGTCGCTGAGTTAAGCGAACAGTATGAGGCCGCACCCGGCTTGATCGAGCAGGATGTGTTGGAGATGCTCGATCAATTGGCCGCAGAAGGTCTGATCCGCGTCGACTAAGCAGGCGCTACGGCGCGATGATCAATGAAGTAAGGGGTGAATTGCCAGTGAGCCCCTGGAATCGGGCTCACTGGCAAACCGGGGTCCCCGGCAAGCTGTGCTTGCTGGGGTGGAAGAGGGCGAGAGCAGCTTCACCGCGAAGCCCCCAATCTTAGGGAAAGGGTGAATTGCGGAGCGAGCGCTGGCAAGGCGCGAGCAAAGCAAGAGGGCGAGAGCAGCTTCACCGCGAAGCCCCCAATCTTAGGGAAAGGGTGAATTGCGGAGCGAGCGCTGGCAAGGCGCGAGCAAAGCAAGAGGGCGAGAGCAGCTTCACCGCGAAGCCCCCAATCTTAGGGAAAGGGTGAATTGCGGAGCGAGCGCTGGCAAGGCGCGAGCAAAGCAAGAGGGCGAGAGCAGCTTCACCGCGAAGCCTCCAATCTTAGGGAAAGGGTGAATTGCGGAGCGAGCGCTGGCAAGGCGCGAGCAAAGCAAGGGGGCGAGAGCAGCTTCACCGCGAAGCCCCCAATCTTAGGGAAAGGGTGAATTGCGGAGCGAGCGCTGGCAAGGCGCGAGCAAAGCAAGAGGGCGAGAGCAGCTTCACCGCGAAGCCCTAGAACAGACGAGATACCAGGCATGGTCCGTGCACGCATAGCGAGCGGCTTGGCCGGTGCCCACGAGCGGCGCCAGTCCCCGCTTGACGTCCGCGGGAATCCCAATGAAAACGATCACGTCGGTCGAAGCGAGCAGGGGAGAGCGTAACTCGGGCGGCATCTCAGGAAGATCGATGTTGCCGTTGATGATGCGCGCTGCTTGCCCGGTCGAGCTCATTTCGTCGATCAGCAGATGGCCTCCCTCGGCAGCCTCGATCGGCATGATTGTCAGATCCATCCAGGGACTGTTCAACATAACGTCGTCGGCATGGATGAAGGGAAGAGCGGCGCTCCAGACATAGGGGTTGAAGCCCAACTGGTGTTCGACACGGACGGCTTTGAGCATGGCCGGGTCGAGAATGGCCAGGCCGCCGGTGTCCTTTGGAAGCGGCTGAGCTTCGAGCGAGGCCAATTGCCGCGCCACCGGCCGGATGAAGATTTCGGCCGGGATCAGCGTGAGGGCGGCCATCACTACGGCAAATACTGGCGCGATGCGTACCAGCCGGCGCGGTGACGGGTAGCTGCTGGCGGCGGCAATGGCCGCAAGCCACGGGAAAATCATCAGGCGCTGGGCAAAGTAGTCGGAGCCGTTCATCTCCTGGGGCAGAATGGGAATCGCGATCAGCACGGCAATGGCGCCAAGCAGCAGGGTGTCGCCGGGGCCGAGCGCCCGCGAGCGCCAACGCCCAGCCCAACCCCGCGCCCCGAGCGCCAGGCATCCAAAGAGGATCGCATACAGGCCGAGCCGATAGAGATCGATGAGCAGGTTGGTCGATCGCGTGTCGAACGGGGAGATGCCGGCGAGTGCGATGCTGCTGATCACGCCGTCCAGGTGCAGGGCGGTGCTGTGCATGTTGGCGACGGATCGCGAGCGGTCGGCGCTCGCCAATGGGTACAGAAAGCTGAGGCAGGCAACGATAAATCCGAACAGCGGCCAGCGGTAATTTCCGAGAGAGAAGCCTGGCCTCTCCCCGCCCGGCCTGTGATCGTTGAGGTAGTCCTCGAAGACTCTGATCACGAGGTCCAGCCCGCAAAATGAAATCAGAAGCAGCAGCGGTACCGGATGAGTCAACGTCAAAACAATGACGGTGATCACAAAGGGCAGCCACAATCGGGTCTGGCCCGCGCCCGTGCTCATCCCCTCTGTACGGATCCCTCCTGCGCGGATCCATAACCCCGCAGCCAGGAAAAACAGTCCGACGGCCAGCGAATAATTCAGAAAGCCCATCACCACCGACCAGTGAAGCACCAAGGGGACCATACAGAGCGAGAGCAAATCGCCGCTGGGGCCGATCGACCGCGCGCAGTAGCGAAAGCTGTAAGCGGTCAAGACAAAGATCAGGCAAATGAAGATCTTTTCCGCGAGGTCGAGGGAGAGGAACTTGGTCAGGCCAAGAAGGATTGCATAGTGAATCGCGTAGGGTGGAAGCGGGTGGCGGATCAAATACATTCCATACGTGTGCGACCCCGACAATAACGAGGCGATCACGTGCACATAATATTTGTGCATCGGGCCATCCTGCGTGGGGAACAGAGGAAGAGACAGCGTCCAGCCGCAGAAGGCCACGACCAGAGCGGCGAACAGAAGAGACGTCAGCCTGGACCCGGTTGTGAACGGATGCTCCTGGGCGCGTGGGGCCGGGTGCATGGATGCCGTGCCGGGTGTGGTCATTTGGATGGGGGACGTTTGCTCAATGGGCCTGGTTAACTCTAGCCTGCTAGGCGATACCGCTCAGTTCTCTTTTCTGCTGATCCTCTTGATGATGGTTCATGTCTCGATCCTGGTTCATGTCTTGTTCAAGCACTTCTCTAACCAGAAAGAGCGGCCGCTGCTTGATCTCGGTGTAGATGCGCCCGATGTACTCGCCCAGGATACCGAAGCAAAACATTTCCACCCCGCCCATGAAGAGCACGGCCAGGATAAGCGTTGCCCACCCTGCCACCCAGTGCGGCGTGAAGATGCGCACGGCGAGAGAATAGAGAATGCCCAGTGTGGAGCACGCCGCCGTGACTAAGCCGAGGATCGTCACGAAGCGCAAGGGTACTGTCGAGAAGGAAAAGATTCCATCCAGCGCGAGGTTGAGCATTTTGTTCAGCGGATACTTCGTCGACCCGGCAAAACGGGCGGCCCGCGCATACTTCAAGCCGAATTGCCTGAAGCCGATCCAGCTCGACATGCCGCGCAACAAGCGATGCCGCTCAGGCATCGACAACAGGGCGTTCATGGCGCGCCGGTCGAGCAGCCGGAAGTCTCCACTGTCCATCGGAATCTCCACATCGGAGAGGCGATTGATCAGGCGATAGAAAAGTCGCGCGCTCCGCAATTTGAAACTACTCTCTCCCACGCGGGACTCGCGAATGCCATAGATGACTTCATACCCCTCTCTCCAGCGATCCAGCATTTGCGGTATGACCGAGGGCGGATCCTGCATGTCGGCGTCGATGATCACGGCGCATTGGCCCGTAGCCGCGGTGAGGCCGGCGGTGACCGCCGCTTGGTGCCCGAAGTTCCTGGAGAGCATGACCACCCGCGTCCGATCGGAAAGGTCATGGAACGATCGCAGCAGTGCTTCGGTGCCGTCTTTCGAGCCGTCGTTGACATAGATCAACTCGTAGTCCTCGCCGCAACAGGCTGTCAGCACCTCGGTGAGCCGGGAGTGGCATTCGCCGAGCACTTCTTCCTCGTTGTAGCAAGGAACGATGACGCTTACGAGAGGCTTCGTCGATAACATTTCGCCCTCATCGCTTGCAGGATCGCCAGCACGACTTCGTCAAGCTTCAGGAACGTGCGACGCTGTCGTTCGCTCGACCGCGTGCCGGGATCTCGCCCAAATCCCACTCTACATGTAACACTTTATCCTACCGCCGCGCATGACCCAGCCTTCCACCCCCGTTGCCTCTGCCATCCCGAATCGGGGGATATCGGATCTCACGATCGCAACCCTGGCTCTTGAAGCTGGCTTCTCGCGGGCAGGGATCGCTCCCGTTCCACCACCGGGCGAGGGCTACCCGGAGTTGGATCAAATCGACAATTGGATCGGCCGCGGTTATGCGGGCGAGATGGAATACCTCAAGCGCCGCGATGAAAACGGCCAGCTGCTTCGCTCCTCCTTGCGCATTCCCTTTCCCTGGGTGCGGTCGGTGATCGTTTGCGCCGCGAATTATCAAGCGGACGAAGTGAAATCCATCGATCCGGCGGCTGAGGGTAGCGCATGGGTCGCCCGCTATGCGTGGACTGGTTATTCCACTTCCGCGCCGGAGGGGCAGAAGCCCACAACCCTGCCTCCGAGCGATTATCACGAGGTGTTGCTCGCCCGGCTGCAGAATCTGGAACGGGCCTTGCAGCGGGAATTGGGCCCATTCACTTCTCGCTGCTACGTGGACACGGGCCCCGTCGTTGAACGGGTCTACGCCAAATATGCGGGGATCGGATGGATTGGCAAGAATACCTGCGTGCTCAACCAGGAGCTTGGATCATGGTTCTTTCTGGGCGTAATTCTCACGGATCTCGATCCGCCGGGGAGAGTCCTCAACGTCGTAGCCGATCGCTGTGGCAGTTGCACGCGATGCATCGATGCGTGTCCTACCCATGCACTGATCGCTCCCCGCGAAATGGATGCGAGTCTGTGCATCTCCTACCTCACGATCGAGAAGCGTGGTCCTATCGCCGAGCCGCTGCGTTCCGCGATGGGCCGCCAGGTCTTCGGGTGTGATATTTGTCAGGATGTTTGCCCCTGGAACCGCCGCGCGCCTGTCAGCGGCGATGCCGAATTGGCTGTACGCCAGGAGTTGGTGAATCCGGCATTGGAGTGGTTGGCGGAGCTTGATCCCGAAAAGCTTTCATCGGCTTTTCCGCCATTCGCCCATGAGCCGCGCCAAGCTTTCGGGCCTCTTGCGCAACGTCGCGATCGCCATGGGGAATAGCGGCTTGAGGCGCTATTTGCCAAAGCTGCGGGAGTGGTCTCAAGGGAGTGACCCGGTGCTCGCCGAAGCGGCTGTGTGGGCCACCGGCAGATAGAGAAGTCGGGCATCCTCAATTGGCCGGGAGGGCTGGGGCCCTGGCGGGAGCGAGGCCGGTCCCGTCGTGCCCGGTAAGTAAACGCCAAAATCCCCGGCCAGACACCTCAGCTATTGCGCACTACGTTTGCCGCATTGAGTCCCTTGGGGCCCTGCTGACACTCAAATTCGACTGCCTCCCCTTCGTTCAGCGTTCTATAGCCATTGTCCTGAATCGCGGAAAAGTGTACGAAGACATCTTCCCCAGTCGATCGCTGAATAAATCCATATCCCTTGGCTCCATTGAACCACTTCACAACACCATTTTCCTTCACCTGAACTCCTCCCGAAGACCTAGGGTGTATCGACATTGTATAGGAATGGCCGGCGTTGCGAGAGAAAATCCGGCCGGACGAAGCGGAGGCCGGCAGGCTGTGGCGGGTCAGCAATACGTAGTCGCGCCCGGCCACCACCGCCGTATTGCTTGACGAAAGGCCGCCTGAGCGACGCCGAGCTTGCACCCTTTCTTCACTTTGACGACACTGCATTACACGCGTTCGGTCATCCATCGTAGCGATAACGTCGAGATCCTTGCCTTTACGCCGGCCTCGCGGGAGCGCTACGCCGATCCACGATCACGCCGGCCAGATACTGTTGGATGGTCGCACATACCGGTGCCTTCGTCATCGACGACTACCGGCAGATATCCGGCAAACGCGCAGCCGTACAAGCCACTCTCGAACATCTCACCACCATGCCGAACGTCACGCTCGGTATGCCTGATTTCCGTTATGGCAACGAACGCGACATCCACCGCGTCGCCGTTTCGCCGGAATACGATCGCGCAGTCTCAATTTCACATTTACGCGAAACCATTCTCTTCCTGTTTCATCTTCGATGAATCGACCCAACGCATGGAAGAACTTCCCTACATTACGATTTTACTCCACAATAGCGCATTATGAGAGAGGGGTTTATTAAGTCCCGCTTTCGGCGTTGCGTTGGTGGAGCGGAGTTCGATTCTCCGTACTCGCTATCGTTGCTATCGTGCGAACGCGCTTGTGGACATACGGTGCGGATACTGGAATATTTGCCCAGCTCATAGCAAATGCACCGAGCGGGATGCACGACGGCGTAGAAAAAGGCTCCCACTTCCATTTCCACTGGTCGCCCGTGTTGGCGTTACTTTGGCCTTTGGTGGCATTCACGCATAGCGCGCTCGGACTGCAACTGCTGCAAGCTGCGGCTGCTGTCGCGACGGCACCGTTACTGTATCTTTTGCTGCGTCCGTATATCGGCAGCGCGTTCGCGTTTCGCATCGGATTAATAGCGCTGCTATATCCGCCGCTCATCTCGCTCGGTTTCGGTGAGTTTCACGAAATGTCCGCCGATCGCGATCGGAATGGTGCTTGCGGCCGATCGCGCACGTTGGTGGATATATGCAGTTTGCGCGTTATTCGCGATCGGATTGCGTGAGGACGTTTGCCTGCAAATCGCATTGCTCGGATTGTTATTCGTGTGGGTGGAAGATGTGCCCGAACGCAGGGCAACGGTATTTTTGATTTTGCGCCAAACCGCGCACACTCATCGCTGCCGGTGCGCTCACGTTCGTAACCGCGATGGCAACCTTCGTAGCCTATTTCGATTTCATCGTGCCGCATTTCGGTAGCTGGGGATCGCAGCATTTCTACCGGTACGCCTTCGCGCAAGGGCCTGTAAATGTGCTGGCGTCGAGCATACTTCACCCGTTGCAATTTGCAAGCGCTATTGTAACTGTTGGGCGTATCGGCTACGTTGAAGAGCTGATTTGCTTGGCGCTCCTCCCGCTCATTTCGGAATGGGTGCTGCTGGCGGTTCCCGGCGCGATCATGGTACTGCTTGCAAACTCGGGATATGTATGGCGCATGGGGGATCATTACGCCGCGCTTTGGATTCCGTGGTTATTGATCGCTGCAGGTCTCGGCACAGGAGCTCTTGCGCGGCGGCGGGGCGAACCAACCGCAATCGTTTGGACGAATGCGGCGATGGGCTTATGCGTTCTTTTCCTGGTTGCAGTCAATCCGATGCATCCGGTGCATTACCTGAAACCTAACTATTACGATCTCACCGATGCACGCCACGCGCTCGCATGTGTGCCGCGTAATGCGTCGCTCTCAACCCACGACGAGTGGTATTCCGCGTTTGCTGCGAACCATCCGTACGCAACGGTCGAACGAAGCGACGGCGTTGAGTATCTTGTCTATGCCGATGATTTTGCCGATCCACGCTATCAACATCGCATCCGCCCAGCCGTTCAGAAGGAAGTTCAGACGGCTGCTACCGCGCCATCTGCCATTTCGGAAACGTCACCACATATCAACGAACCTCGAAGTGACGACGTTCTCGTTTGGTAGGATCATTTGTCGCGTGGTGTCGCGTTTGTCCAGGGATTGATTATCAGACGTCCTCTGGGAAGTGTTTCTCGTTGCGAGTAACGATAGTGAGGTTGTAATGTACCGCGGTTGCCGCAATCAGTGCGTCGAGAGGCGAGAGCGTTTTGCCTAAAGCGTGGGACTGCGCACGGATACGTCCCCATCGGTCTGTAACGTCACCCGTCATCGGCAATATTCGATCGGGGAAGGCCGGAACGATTTCAGACGCAAGCCAACGCTCGAGCTCGGTACGCTTACCCTAGGTAAGAGACTAATGCCGTAGCGCAGTTCGCCGACCGTAGCGCGCTGAGATAGGTTGTCGTTATGTCCACCGATTCCAGCCATGCGAATAACCCTGCATCAGGGCGAGGCTTTTTAAATTCGGAAATAACGCATGTATCGAGAAGAAAACCGCTCAAAAGCTTGGCGCCTCACGCGAATCGCTTTGCGGACGATCGAGTTCAATATCGGATCCTTGAAGAGCCGAAAAGAGTTTCGTGAGCGGCTGTTGGGGCGTAAGATGCGCTTATAGCTCACTGCATCCAAAATAATAACCTCTTCACGACCGTTCCGAATGACGCGCTGAGGCTTGCCCCTGAGTGCACTGTCGACAAGGCTGCTAAACTTTGCTTTGGCTTCCGTCAACGTCCATGCCTATGGCCGCGGCGTCCGGAGGATAACCTTGTGTAGCCATATGCTTGCTCCAATCTAATCTGACCTGGTCTGACTATATCACCAGCCCAAGGACGGTCAAGGACCGCTCCCGATTGGTAGCCCCAACCGGATTCGAACCGGTGTTACCGCCGTGAGAGGGCGGCGTACTAGGCCACTATACGATGGGGCCACGCTAAATACGAACCGCTCTATTCGAACTAAAAAAAGTGCACGCGGCTAATACTACGCGACCTTTCAACTCTCATGCAACTGTTAAAAGCCGGGGCCATAACCTGGCCATAGTTGGACCCTGGCGGGGGCGTGGTGCGAACGTGTGTTCTATGCCACTAACGTTGATTTTGTTCTTAAAGGTGACGAAGTGCTTCCCAACGGCGATATTGCGGTTTCTTCGCAGGGTTAGGATCCTCGTAGCCTTGCAGCCAGAAACGAAACCAGTCAACGCTGCTCTGCTGCGATGCTAAACGGTCCAACGGTTTTTGTAAAATGTGCTGCCCATCGGGAATGTACATCATATCGACAGGCTTCTTTTGCATACGCAAAGATGCGTAGGTCTCCCATTCACCGAGGAGCGAGACAGGCCCTCCGCTCCAATCAAGAGCGGCGCATGTACGCGGTCCAGTTGAAATTCCGGGGCGTTTTTTATCCAGTACTGTCAACCCTTTCCCAAATGGAGCGTGTACCGTAAATCTGTTCTTCCTCCGGACGAACCTGATCCAAAGCCGATAGAAAACAAGATATTGCATGTAACTTTCATCGATACCATCGGTGATGGAGCGGCAGCAAAAAGAGTTGCGGATCCTCGATCAGTGCGCTCTCTACATAGTAGGATGTTCGGCTAAAGCCGATGGCCCCGACTCGCTTCGGATCGATCAATCCCATTGCATCCAATCGCGCAATTGCCGATTCGAACCCACGAATGATCGTCGGAAGCCTCTTGAGGAGATACCATATGCCCATCACTCGCTCACCATTTGCAAGCACCATCATCCCTGCACCGGCAAGCTCTCTGGGCTGCAAAGGCCGTCGTATACGATCCGTCCGTCATGAAATCATGCGGCTTGGATCAACCCGTGCGTTTGGATAACCAAGGGATAGCGTTTGCCGGCTGACATACCCCGGCGGCTTTACCAGCCCCGCTATCCATGAATAGTCCGCTTGAATCCTTCCAGCGTATGATGGACTCATCGCCAAGCTGCATACGTGCAAGTTGCGGATTGGATCCCATAGATTTTTTAGCAATCCCGGTACGCTGATCCGCTGCCCAAAGCGCCGGCGGCACATTGAGGCTCTGCCGTATCGTCACCGATAAGGATCCGCTCGAAGGCGCGACCATTCTGCACTGCTTACCCTCGATCTCGCAACAAGTCTCCATTGGCCAGTTTTCAACATGATAGTGCTCGTCCGTATATGTGTGATCGGACCATTTTTCCACATGGAGAACGACATCATCGTCGCTCTTTCCCAAACGTTGCCAGTAGCGCTTATGTAGGCCTTTTACGTCAAACGCGAATCCATCGAACGCCAGACAACTGAAGTCTGTGATCGAATCACATCTACAATTGCTGCAATGCAGGGATACCGTCGTCGCGCTTGTTCTGCTGCATCGACACCTTCGAACGGGGCAGGAACGTGTCCAATAAGAAGCCTTTCCCGTCCGATCGGCGACCACGCCGCACCATTCATAGCCATCTAGAGCCGAGAACGCCGGCCATTTGGAGCCTGAATCAGAGGCGGTAGGCTTTTCCTGTCTCAAAGGTCGACGAGCCGTATAGACAAAAGGGCGCCAGTCGATGGTGGCGTCGCGGTTTGATGATCTCCTGGTTTGAACCGAAGAATGACGTCTGCTGAGGATTTGGTTCGTATGCGGCTCCACGACGATGGAATCTGCTAGCGACGGGGAGCAAGATGATCACAGCACTCCCGGTAGGAGCGAACGCGAACCATGGTCAAGTACCGGCATTGGAAGAGGATGCGCGGATCTTCCATGTGTACCTATCTCGTCGTCTATGCCGTTTCGAACAACCCACAGGATATCGTAATCGGTTTCCACGTTACCGAGCATTTGGACTGCCCATAGGGG
Source organism: uncultured Acidobacteriaceae bacterium (assembly GCA_963746665.1). Classification (GTDB taxonomy): domain Bacteria; phylum Acidobacteriota; class Terriglobia; order Terriglobales; family Acidobacteriaceae; genus PALSA-350. Next base: position 138,740 of record CAVVBW010000011.1, read on the forward strand.
TAAGGAGGACCGAATACGTACGATCACTCCCCGGTTATATCGATGCATCCAGGATTGATGCGTTCATCCGGCCTGGATGAAACTGTTACTGGTGGCGTAGCTTCATACACTATGGAATTCCCGTGCAGCAGCGAACTCTCTTGAACGTCGTAAGCCTTGGGGGCCTCAGACATGCGGATCTAACCTGAAATCAGATCGGCCTTATAGAGACGGCGTTCACTTTTGATGCCGGGCCCTCTGCTTGGTAATACAGGACCCCGTGTCGGATCCAGGAAGCCATTGCAACCCAAAGATCGCCGGTTCATAGGAACAGATCGTCCTCTATCCGTTACCGTGGCTACGGCAGTTCCCACGAGCGCTATGACGCGTGGCTGTTGGGAACTTTACTACGACTTCCCAGGTGGAGATCTGTACGGACCCGGTTGAAGAAAACGGCCAGATCGTCGACGCGATCGCATTCGAGCCGAATGAATACCTTTGTAGGTAACGACTGCGAAGTAGCGATTGTCCGGGGAGAAAGCTGCCTTCGCGTCGGCGCGGATGGGGTCGAAAGGAAGTGCGCCATCTCAATCGAGTCGCGCACCGTAAAAGATATGACCGGAGGCAGAACCCGCAACCCCCAGCAACAGCAACGGAAGAACGACCGAGCAAAGACGTTTCAGCACCGAACCGGAGACCTTGTTATAAATTAAAGTTGGCGGTTACGACGACGGTCCGGGGACCGTAGGGCACACCGTTGAGCGGGAGAGGATTCCTGAAAGCGGTTGGTGCTCCCAACGGAAATGTGGGACCGAGCGTCGCAAAGTTCTGCCCGTAGATTCCGGTGATATTTCTGAAGTTGGCAAGCAACGAAACAGATCTTGTCAACGCATAACCAACATGCGCGTCGAATTTGAGAAATGCAGGTACGAAGTATGGGTTTCCATTGCCGTAGTACGTCGGTGAGAGGTCAACGTATTTCCCCGGAGACCAACGGTAGCCGATTTGCGCGCTTCCATTTGCATAGGGTGCCGTTGACTGGAACGCGCCATCGAAATTGATCCCGGGAATGATGTAACTGTTCTCGCGGATTCGTGCAATACGTCGGCGGGAATCCGGCTGTACCGTTGTAAAATCCGGCAGGAACGCTGACGACATAGGCGCGCGTCAGGCCGAGCCCGGTGTGCCAGTACATACCACGCGGAACGTCGTGCCGGATATCGAAATTGACACCTTCATATCGCGATTGCGACAGATTCCGATATTGATCTGTGAACAGCGGAAGACCGAGATATGTTCCGGTAAGAGTCGCTGATTGAAAGAACTGCCCGTAGAGATTCGTTCGATAGAGATCGAGCGAGAGAACCGTATCACGATGCATCCGCACATCAATGGACATCGAATCCGAACGACTTCTCTGGCATGAGGTTGAGATTTGGCGCGGTGGAGGTACAAATTCCCAGAGTACACGTAGGCGCGCCGGTCGCGCCTACGAGCTCGGCTAATGGTGGAAGCGCAAAGCCACCGCCCGCAGCAAAGCGAATTACGGCATCCGGATTCACGCCAGGTAACGCCAAGCCGTGGGGCGTTATATGGAAAATCCTTATCGATAAATGAACTTGGATTGGACAAAGGCACAAACGTTGCAGGGTTCGGCATATGATATGAACCGCGTGCGAAATACCATGAGGCATCGAGTGAGAGCCTGCCTGATATTTCGGTACTCGCGTTCAGACGCACTTCGTTGGTAGTCTGGGAGATCGACGGCGGATAGCCGATATTCTCCGTGAACGCGCCCGTAAAGGAGTATGCGTTAGGGTTATTAAAGTACGAACTCACGTACGAAATGCCGACGCTCGATGCCGATCCAATCTGCAGCGCGTAACTTCCCAGCAGATCGCGATTGTTAATCCAATCTTTCGTATTTTCGGAAAGCGGGAAAACGTGAGATACGCAGGCGTTCCGTTGTAGACCATCGTCGTGCCCGGGTACGTCGGCCCTACGCCCGCCGTCCCGTAGAACGTGTACTCCCCATTGGGAGCGCAGTACGGATACGATTGTATGATCCACGAATTATTTTGGAGCGCCGAAAGCCGGAGAACGCCATTCCCCATGTACGCGGTGATTCGCTCCTCGAGCAAACTGGAAGACGACGCGTTCACCAATTTTACTGGTGTTGCGAAAATGAGCCTGTCGCTCCGGAGCAAGGCTTCCCGTATATCCGGGACCCGGTTGAAAATCCGTCGCCCAATTCCCGTCACGCTGGTGATTGCTGCGAGAACGCCGATCCCGCATAAAAGACTTGTGCGGTAATAGAGGGAGTGATGCTGTACTAAAGGCCAGATAACCGCTGTGCTGCACCCACAACTGAGCTGGTTGGGACGCAACAATACAATAGCGTAGTTTGGGCAAGCCCTTGGCCGTAAATCCCGTAGACCGGATCGGGTGCAAAGCCGGTGAAGCCACCGCTTTCAAGGGTTTGTCCGTTGATCGTTAAGGGTGGACTCAAGGGTAGCGGTATAACGTTTTGATTTCCGAGCGGACCTGGGCTGTTGTTGAGCCCGTAAATGATCGTCGCTGACAGCCGGCCAAACCGTAGCGCCGCTTTTGCATTAGAAACAATCCCGCCATAAGGGTCGTTACTTATGGAAAACTCAAACTGGTTATGGTCAACGCGCCCCGGCGCATGGACGACGAAGCTGCCTCCGATCGAATCGACGATGCTCGGTGCGTTCGCCCCAGGGCCGCGCACGACATCGGCTGTTTCAAAACTCGGCATCGGGAGAAACGAAAGATTTGTACCGCAGCCCGCCTGTAACGAGTTGCCGAACGACACATTATACAACGGCATGCCGTCGAGGGTTGTCGACGTTTCGTAAGGCAACGAACCATTGATCGAGAGGATGATCGGAAGAAGGTCAAGCCGGGCATTATGTCGACAGCAGAGTTTCCACCGGTGAGATCTCCGCCCACCGTTACCCCAGGAATCTGATTGAGCAACTGTTGCCACGAAGTATCTCCCTGGAAGGCGTAATCGCTCGGATTCACCGAGGCGATGCTGGCGGGCGTAACGTTGATTTGCGCACCGGCACTCGTGGTCGATACATGCGCAATGGTTTTGAGTCCACTGTTGCCTTGCGTTTCATACTGAATGGCGACGGTGATATCGCCTTTAACAACCGTGTTGGGGCGTGTCACGGTGCCCAAATTTGCCGCGTTGGCGACGATCGTGTAGACGCCGTACGGAACGCTTGTGAAGGCGAAGGCGCCATGCGCATCGCTCTTTGTCACGAGTTGCGCGGGACCGTTCAGGCGCACGTCTGCTCCTGCGACCGGGGTCCCGTCGCTCTGGAGCACGTTTCCCGTTATCGTCGCGGTCTGTGCCGCCGATTGGGTCACACCCGGTGCAATCTGTGCACCGGCATCGCGTACGAATAGAGCGGAAAAGAGCACCGCAAGGGCGCTTACTCGAGAGATCGCTTTCAGCACGGTCGTCCTCCTCGGATAGAAACGCCTATGGCGCAAATCATATTCCCCCCGCGTTTCGATGGTACCAGGGAGTGATCTCTGCAATCCCGGAATCCAGGATATGAACCCTACCGGGAGGCTCGGAAAAGATATCGACGAGTTGATGGCGCGAGCGAATGCCCAGCCGGTTCATGATGGAACCCATGTGTGATTCAACGGTGGGTTCTTTTATTTTAAGCACATCGGCAATTGCACGGCTTGTTAATCCTTGCAGTACGAGTGCGGCAACCTGCCGTTCGCGTGGAGTGAGCTGACTTGCACCTCAAAAGGTTCAGTGGAACGTATAACGCGGGGAGTTTGCGATGCTCGATTGGGCAGCAATGTGCGAGCAAAATCGTGTACTCATACCACTGCAGCGCTTCGAATTTTTCGATTGCGTCTTTTGCAAGATCCTGGAACGATGACTTTGCCTTCGCGTTGTGCAACCAGCGCGTCGAAGAGTCTTAAACATGCGTTCGGTACATCGGAGCACGGCAAAGATATGCGCTCCTCGAGTAATCGCCGCGCCGCAGGTATATCAGCCGGCGCTCCCGCTGCGCAATTTCGAGTGGAAGAGCCCAGCAGTAGTCAATGGGCGAGACCGCATTGACTGCGCGATGAAGGAGCGCTCGAGACTCTTCCTCCGCCCTTCCGCATGGTAGAGCTTCGCAAATGCGGCGGCCACAGGACCAATGGTGCACGATTCTTGCGACTGGAAAAACGCGTACGTCAGCGCAGAAGGACGCGCGCATTTTGCGAGTGTTGCCTCGTCTTTCATGTGTAAAGCCAAAGGTATGCCGATCTCGGCGAGGGCCATCTCCACAATTGGACGTGGCTATCGTATGAAAGCGCTTCCAGTAAATACTTGTATGCCGAACTATACTGGCCTACCCATGCGAGAACTGAGGCGTACATTAGGCACATATCGGCAATATACCAACCCATGCGATTTCGGCGGGATATCAAGAGAGCGCGCTCAGCGCAGGATTTCGCTCGAGAAATATCTCCTAACGTCATTGCGCACACCGCATAATTTTGCCATAATGTCGCAATCCCGTAGACATTTTCCTCTTCGTTGGCGAGGGAGAGCGTGCGAGCGAAATAGTCGGTTTCTGCTGCATTTCCGAATGCAGCTGCCATGGTAGCATGGTTCTTGAAATAGGCTGCGCGTAGGGTCTGGGATTTCTACCGCGTACATCACCCGCAGCTTTCAAAAATGGCTCAGCTTCATCGTGGTGCCCCAAAATACGGAGATGTTCGTTCATCTTGAGATTCGCCAGCCTCCGGAGATCGTTATCGCCGATCGTTTCCGCTAACTTATAGCCTGAGCAATAACCGGTAATGATTCTTTCGTTTTCGCATCAAGCCACAGTTGCCGTGCAATCGTCAGGAGGGTACTAACGATTTTCGAGGTGTTACCTGGGGTTGAAAGATACGATGCCAACAAACGATTGTGCCAAGGACCTGCGGTATTAGGTTCACTGCTTACGAGAAGTGAGTACACCAATTTTTCTGAAATACGATTGAATGCTTCAGGAGTGATGCTAACGATATTCAAAGCATCTTGATAATGTCGTGCGGCAGCTTCGTAAAGATGGTTCTCCTTGACCACATCACCGGCGCGCTCGTGCGCTTCGACAACACGCTGCGATTGGCACGCTGACGCGAAGACTGCCGCCGCGTGCGGTTCGGACTGTTGCTTTTTTGGCACATGGTTTACAGATGGCCCGCCCGCCACTGGGACGCTCCCTGCAGCAAGTAATGCAAAGACCGGCCGCACGAGCGCGTTGCCGCCGTTCCGTCAGAGCGCCGCCCATAGTGCGGCTTGGGCTCGCCATACTCCCAAGGTTTAACAGAGCCACTTAATAGCCTCTGTTAACGAACCCGGGTACGATGGGGCCATGCTGGCTCCCGGTCATGGATTCGAACCACGGATACCTGATTCAGAGCGAGGCGTGATACCACTTCACCAACCGGGATTGGGTTTTCGAGCGTTTTCTGCCGGGCTCGCGGCTAATACTACACATCTCGCCGCTCACCCATGCAAGGGGCGTGGGCGAAAGGCCGGGTTGCGCGGGTAAGAGGGGCGAGTGGAGCATACTAGCTTCCCGCATCTTAGCGGCTGGCCGGGAGGAGGTTCGTTGCAGGCAATCGTGCTCGTTGGCGGTGAGGGGACCCGGTTGCGCCCCTTGACCTATGGGACGCCCAAGCCGATGGTGCCGATCATGGGCGTGCCGTTCCTGGCCCGCACCATGGAGCGCCTGTACGTGGCCGGGATTCGCGATGTATTCTCCCCGCAGGCTACATGCCGCAGGCAATCATGGATTATTTCGGCGACGGCTCGCGCTTCGATATGAAAATCACCTACGTCATCGAAGACGAACCGCTTCGGAACCGCCGGCGCGATCAAAAACGTCGAGCAGTATATCACCGGCCCGTTCTTCGTTCTCAACGGCGACATTCTCACTAGCCTCGATCTTCGGCGCCATGATGGAGTTCCACAAACGCAAAGGCGGGCTCGGGTTCTCCATTTGTAGGCGTCGAAGATCCGTCGGCTTTTGGCTGCGTCGTTCACGAAGAACGGGCGCATCCCGCAGTTCGTTGAGAAGCCACCGCACGGCACCGAGCCGAGCAAAGAGATTAACGCCGGCACGTACCTCCTCGAACCGAGGTACTGCGAATGATTCCCGCCGGACGCAACGTCTCGATCGAGCGCGAAACCTTTCCGAAAATCCTGGCCGAGGGCAAACAAATGTACGCATACACGACCGATGACTACTGGATCGATCTTGGCCGCCCCGAACATTACCTTAGCCGCCCACCGCGATATCCTGAGCGGCAAGATGCCGCTCGAACTGCCGCTGACCCTCGAACCCGGGATCACCGGCCCGGGAACCCATCTCCACGAAGTTGCGGCGGCGACCCTGGATCAGATCCGGCGCGGGAGCCGAACCTCGTGCCTCCGGTCCATTTTGACGACGGCGTGCACCTTGCGCCGACCGCCACATCGGGCCGAACGTCGTCATCGGCAAAGGCATGCAGCATCGGCGACCGGGGGGACGTCCGGGAATCGGTCTTGTGGGAGGAGGTCGAAATCGGTGACGGTGCGTGATCGATGAGTGCATCATCGCGAGCCGTGCAAAGATCGGATGCCAACGCCAGGCTCGGAAAGGGCACGGTGGTCGGGCACGATATGGTCGTCGAACCCGGACACGGTGATGGAGAGGCGGCCGCATCGGTCCTGCCGCGCTTAGGAATACGTTAACCTGCATCGTAATCTTTAAGCTACATTAAAGTAGTAACCTGAGCAGGGAAGCAAGTGCGCGCGGTGGTTTGCTTCGCAACCTCCCCGGGTATAATTTGGTTGTACGACGGGACACGAGGAGGCGGGCTGCTTCAGTCGCTGCCTTCGCTTTTTACCTCGACTGCCTAATTTTCGAATGGGGAGAAATTGTGCGTGATTGCGATGGATTTGCGCGCGTGCCCGGTGTGCCGCGCGCGTTGTTTCTGGGTTCGTTTCCCCCGCGCGAGTGCGGAATTGCGACATTCACGAAAGATGTCGTCGACTCATTCGATCGTGCCTACGGAACGTTCAGCGAAGTGATCGCCGTCGATGAACCGGGTGGCGACGTACGCCGTTATTCTCCGCAAGTTGTCGCGCGATTGCAAGAACAAGATCGGCAATCGTATTCGGAGATTGCTGCGCTTATCAATCAACATCCCTCCGAACTACTCAACATTCAACACGAATACGGATTATTCGGCGGCGAGCGCGGCGAATGGCTCGTCGATATTCTGCGGCAAGTCGAAAAACCGATTGTGTTAACGTTGCACACCGTCCTGCCCGAACCGACGAAACGATGCTGCGCGTTACGCGTGATCTCTGCACCTATGCAACGATTGTCGGCGCACTTTGCAGACTGGCAGAGCCTTACTCGAAGATGTCTACGCGATCAATCCGGTGAAAACAATACGAACGGTAACGGTTTAACGTTACATGGCCCCATATTGTTAT